>JAUJEB010000002.1 GCA_030442055.1 Agaribacillus aureus
CAGTCATTTTGGTTGGTGATAGCGATATCAGTAGTAAGAATATTAACGATATCGGGTACATCCTGCACCTCCATGGTGGAGACTGTCAGACAGCTATTATTAGGATTTACGTTGTCAGTGACTCTGACGGTATAGAATCCGGGTGCCAGATTTTGAGCAATTTCCCCATTACCACCGGCGATGTTACCAGCTGGCAGTGCATCTGCGGGGTTAGTATTATTTTGTCCTGAGAACCATTCAAAAGTATATCCTGCGGTTACCCCTGTGGTGACCCCTTCGGTAACGGAAGCGGATAATTGCCCATTAGGCGTGTAAGTTAAAATATCACAAATGGTGTTGGGCGCATCATGTACCATGACCACCACGGGAACCTGTGAAACATCCAGGACCTCAAATTCCACGAGTGAGGAAGCACATCCGGAAGTGTTGGAGGTAGCCTGCACGAAATAAGTACCAGCGGTCAGGTTAACCCCGACGGTAGCGGCATTACCGGCACCTGCTACCAGCGTAGCGGCATCACTCTGATACCAGTCGAAGCTAAAGCCGGCAGGGGGTTGTCCCACCCCATTGACAATGACCGAATTGACAGTTGCCGACCCATTAGGGGGCGCACAGTCATTTTGGTTGGTGATAGCGATATCAGTAGTAAGAATATTAACGATATCGGGTACATCCTGCACCTCCATGGTAGAGATGGTTTGACAGCTGTTATTTGGCGAAGCAATGTCAGTCACTCTTACCGTGTAGAATCCCGGAGCCAGATTTTGAGCAATTTCCCCATTGCCACCGGCGATGTTACCGGCCGGCAATGCATCGACGGGATTTGTATTATTTTGTCCCGAGAACCATTCAAAAGTATATCCTGCGGTTACCCCTGTGGTGACCCCTTCGGTAACGGAAGCGGATAATTGCCCATTAGGCGTGTAAGTTAAAATATCACAAATGGTGTTAGGCGCATCGTGCACCATGACAACATTTGGAGGCATCGTATTGTCTAATATCTCGAATCCCACCAATGATGACATACAATTTGAAGCAGTATTTGTAGCTCTGACGAAATAATCGCCAGGAGCGAGGTTAACTGCCGGTGAATCTCCGGTTCCGGCGCCGCCAACAAGAGTGATGCCATCACTTTCAAACCAATCAAAGGTAAAACCTGTAGTTCCGGCGTTGGATATTCCGTCGATGTAAACATCAGTGACCGTAGCATCTCCTAAAAATGGCGGAGTACAATCTGTTTGATGAGTTAAGTTGATGTCAGTACTGTTTATGCTGATAATCAATGGGTTGTCATTTATAAAAAAGGTTGCCACTGATGAACATGTATTGTTGGGATCAGCGTTGTCAATAACCTCTACCGTATAATAGCCACCGGTTAAGTTAATGGCCGAATGCCCCGGAGCCGTTATATTTCCAGCAGGAAGCGGGGGGGCCGCAGTAGTTTGTCCTTGAAACCAGTTATAACTGTAACCTGAAGCGGGATTCGCTACACCGTCAATAGTCAAAGATATTACACCGGTTCCTGTTGCCCCGGAACAGTTCCTGTTGTCCAGGATCGAGTTGGTGGTAATGACAGGAGGGACTGCAACATTTCCTATTGTTGCATCTTCGGAGGTTGAACATCCACTAAGGGCAGGGTTTGTTTCTACCGCAATAACAGTATAATCCCCCGGTTGCAGTCCAACAAATACATTATTTGGGAAAGCACCGGTTTGCGTGTCAACCATAACGCCATCTTTCCATATTTGCACAGCAAACCAGGTTTCGTCGGCGCCAAGGGCGATGGCTGACGCTGATGGTGTTACCTGAACTGTAAATTCTCCGTTTGATGCTGTACAATTATCATTATCCCTAATGGTGATACTTAATAATGTAGGTGAACCCGCGTAAGGCAGGTCTATTGCCAATGAATCCTGACAGCCGGTATCATTGTCCTGTGCTATTACAGTATAGCGTCCGCTCAATAACGAACCTAAACGATTACTATTAACCGGGAAATCGGTACCGCTTCCGATAGGGACCATCGTTGTATTAACATCGCCCTGGAACCAGGAGAAACTGAAACCACCCACATTACCTGGCGAAGCAGCCTGAACTCCTAATTGCCCTCCGGCTACGTTACAATCGGAAGGGATCGTCAATTCGGCAGGTAATTCGGTAATTGTGATGACTGTACTAGGGTCACGGTTGATCGTTATTGTTTGAGGCGCTTGCACCAGACAGCCTAAAACATCATTGTAAGCATTAACAGTATAAGTTCCGGCATCCAATCCGGATAAAATATTTCCTGTGGTTAAATAATCCGGAGTGGCTTTTACCGAACTGCCATTATACCAAGAGAAGGTGTAATCTCCAACAACACCAACATTAACGCTTGCAGTGATTGAGCCGTCCAATGGGCTACAACCCATCACATCTGATCCAAGCACAGATAAGGTTGGTTGAACAATATTGTTAGCCACTGTTACCTCTGTAGTATTTGCACAACCGGTAGTATTATCGATAGCCTGAACAGTGTATATTCCCGCAGTGAGTCCATTAAGGTTATCACTGGGAGAGCCAGGTAGTTCATTGGCCGGAGCAGTGCTTTGTCCGCTAAATATATGGAACGTGTAACCGGCAATAGCACCGACTGCACCGACACCGGCGGAAATTGTTCCGTTGTATAATAGTGGATCGCAGGCGGTATTGTCTGTCTTTGCGGCTACCACATTTGGCAATACTGTATTGTCAGCCACCTGTACGACAACAGGGCTGGATGGGCACAATGTGTTGTTGTTAACGGCGACTACCGTATAATCGCCTGCCGCTAAGCCGTCATATTGAATACCGGTAGCATCGGCCATGGGAATGTCCGGTGTACCGACATTCCCATTGAACCAGTAGAAAGTATAACCTGCGGTGACCCCACCGACGTGAGCACTTAATTCACCATTGACGGGGTTACAGAAAGTTTGATTAGCATCTACTACAGGGGTAACTGTAGGATAGGTAAAGTTGTTATTCAGGGTAGTTTGTTCAGTATTTGAACAACCGGTAACATCGTTGACGACTTCTACGGTATATACACCGGCAGCCAAAGAGGTAGCGGTTGCCACATTGCTTATAACCGCCCCACCTGTGCCGGCGCCTTGATACCAGGTAAAGGTATAACCTGCGGTAACACCACCGACATCGGCAGACAATTGCCCATTGGGGTTGCCGAGATCACAACTGGTTTGAGCTGTAACATTAGTATTAATAGCGGGAGTGACGGTATTGTCAGCCACATCTACTGTCAATGGACTGGAAGGACAATTGGTGACTACTCCCAAAGCGACAACGGTATAAGTACCGGCGGTAAGTCCGGAATAAGTTGGTCCTGTGAAATCAGGGTTATTGATATCCGGCGTACCCACATTACCATCATACCATAGAAAAGTAAATCCGGCAGTTACCCCACCAACATTGGCACTGACCTGTCCATCATAACCGATCAGTGGATCACAGATGGTTTGGTCAGAATCCACAATAGTAGCTACACTGGGATAAGTAAGGTTATTATTTAGTGTAGTTTGTGCGGTATTTATACACCCGGTGGTGTTGTTAACGGCCTGTACGGTATAAACACCTGCAGGTAGACTCGTAGCCGAAGCGACATTGCTGATGACCGCCCCACCTGTACCGGCACCCTGATACCAGGTAAATGTGAAACCTGCGGTAACACCGCCTATATCGGCAGATAGTTCGCCGTTAGGCGCCAATGGATCACAACTGGTTTGCGCTGTAACATTGATATTGATTGCCGGTAGTACTGTGTTGTCAGCCACCTGTACGACAACAGGGCTGGATGGGCATAATGTGTTGTTGTCAACGGCGACTACCGTATAATCGCCAGCCGCTAAGCTGTTATATTGAATACCGGTAGCATCGGCCATAGTAATGTCCGGTGTACCGACATTCCCGTTGAACCAGTAGAAAGTATAACCTGCGGTGACCCCACCGACGTGAGCACTTAATTCACCGTTGACGGGGTTACAGAAAGTTTGATTAGCATCTACTACAGGGGTAACTGTAGGATAGGTAAAGTTGTTATTCAGGGTAGTTTGTTCAGTATTTGAACAACCGGTAGCATCGTTGACGACTTCTACGGTATATACACCGGCAGCCAAAGAGGTAGCGGTTGCCACATTGCTGATAACCGCGCCGCCCGTACCGGCGCCCTGATACCAGGTAAAGGTATAACCTGCCGTAACACCACCAATATTGGCGGATAACTGGCCGTTAGGTGCCAGCGGATCACAACTTGTCTGATCTGTCACGTTGGTTGTAATAGCCGGAGCTACGGTGTTGTCTGCGACGGTTACTGTCAATGGATTTGAGGGACAACTCGTTGCCACACCCAAGGCCAACACGGTATATGTTCCGGCGGTAAGTCCGGAGTAGGTCGGTCCGGTAAAGTCGGGATTATTGACATCCGGAGTGCCTACTGTACCATCGTACCATAGAAAAGTAAATCCGGCAGTTACCCCACCAACATTGGCGCTCACCTGGCCATCGTATCCTATCAGGGGATCACAAATGGTCTGATCGGCATCGACAATCGCCGCCACAGTGGGATATGTGAAATTATTATTCAGGGTAGTTTGTGAAGTGTTTGAACATCCGGTGGTATTGTTGACCACTTCAACTGTATAGACACCGGCAATTAAACCGGTAGCAGAGGCCACGTTGCTGATGACCGCTCCGCCTGTACCGGCGCCCTGATACCAGGTAAATGTGAAACCTGCGGTAACACCGCCTATATCGGCAGATAGTTCGCCGTTAGGCGCCAGCGGATCACAACTGGTTTGATCAGTAACATTGACGTTAATAGCCGGAATTACCGTATTGTCATTCACCTGGGCGACAACAGGATTGGATGGGCACAATGTGTTGTTATCAACGGCCACAACCGTATAATCGCCCGCCACTAGACCGGAATAAGTAATGCCGGTAGCATCCGGGTTGTTGATATCCGGTGTGCCAATATTTCCATCAAACCAATAAAAAGTATACCCTGCAGTAATTCCACCAACACTGGCACTTACCTGTCCATTGGGAGGTGTACAATCAGTTTGGTGCGCATCCACATTGGTTGCTGCAGTGGGATAGGTAAGATTGTTATTCAGGGTAGTTTGGGAGGTACTGGAACAGCCTGTCGCATCATTGACCACCTCAACCGTATAAACACCGGCTGCCAAAGAAGCGGCGGTAGCCACATTGCTGATAACCCCTCCGCCTGTACCGGCACCTTGATACCAGGTAAATGTATAACCTGCGGTAACTCCGCCCACGTTAGCGGATAATTGTCCGTTAGGATTGCCGAGATCACAACTCGTTTGATCCGTTACATTAGTAGTGATAGTGGGAGCAACTGTGTTGTTTGCCACAGATATGGTTGCTATATTAGACGGGCAACTGGTTGCCACACCCAAGGCCACAACCGTGTAAGTCCCGGCGGTAAGTCCCGAGTAAACCGCACCTGTAAAATCCGGATTATTAAGATCGGGCGTACCCACATTACCATCATACCAAAGGAAGGTAAATCCGGCGGTTGTTCCACCCACGTTGGCGCTTACCTGTCCGTCATATCCGATTAACGGATCACAGATAGTTTGGTCAGAGTCCAACACAGCAGTTACGGTCGGATAAACAAAATTGTTATTTAAGGTTCTTTGAGCAGTATTAACACAGCCGGTGGTATTGTTAACGGCTTCCACTGTATAAACACCAGCAGCCAAAGAAGTGGCGCTGGCAACATTACTTATAACCGCTCCGCCTGTACCGGCACCTTGATACCAGGTAAATGTGAAACCTGCGGTAACGCCACCTACATCGGCAGATAATTCCCCGTTAGGCGATAGCGGATCGCAACTGGTTTGATCTGTGACATTGACGTTGATTGCTGGCAGTACGGTATTGTCCGCAACCTGGGCGACCACACGGCTTGAAGGACAGCTGGTGTTGTTGTCAACAGCTACTACCGTATAGTCACCGGCGACCAGGCCGGAATAAGTAGTTCCGGTAGCATCCGGGTTATTAATATCCGGGGTGCCAATGTTTCCATCAAACCAATAAAAGGTATATCCCGCCGTTGTCCCGCCAACGCTGGCACTTAGCTGTCCGTTAGCTGGGGCGCAGTCGGTTTGGTGAGCATCAACATTGGCTGTCACAGTTGGATAAGTGAGTGTTTGTGTAATATCTATTTCTGCGGTAGCTGAACAGCCGGTAGCATTGTCGGTTACCTCTACCGTATGCGGGCCCGTACCTAAACCAGTGGCATTGGCACTATTGCTTACCACCAGGCCGGCGGTTCCCTGTCCCTCATGCCATACAAAGGTATACCCGGCGGTTACGCCACCTACATTAGCGCTTGCCGCACCATTGGGATTCATCGGATCACATGAGGTTTGTTCCGCGACAAGGTTTACGGATACAACCGGGTCACTTGGAATACTCACCGTAACGGTAATCGGTGTAGATGAACATTGATCTGAATTTTTGGTAGCAACTACGGTGTAGTCGCCCGGAGCCAGGTTATTAACGGTGTTAGTCGTAAAATCTGCCGTAGGTTTAACACTGTTGCCAATGTACCAGGCAAAGCTATGTCCGCCATTAACGCCATTAACGTTAGCAGTGACCGTTCCGGAGGTTGGATTGGGGCAGGTGGCGTCAGTGGCACTTGCATTAACAACCGGTGGAACGGAGTCATCAATGATGGTATAAGTCTCAATAGTTTGACAACCGGTAGCCTTTTCCGTTACCAGCAAGGTATATTGCCCAGGTGCCAGACCTGTCATGCTGTGACTTGTTCCGATTAAGGGTGATGTAAAAATGTTGTCACCCTGATACCATTCATATGTAAACAGGCCAACTGGCTCGCCTCCATTTACCTCTGCCTCCAAATGTCCATTTGGATTGTTACAATTGGTGTACTGGGCTTGCAATATAATAGCAGCGGTGATGGATTGCGGCGTAAGGTTGACCGTTATCGTGACGGTATCAGAACTACATCCCGCAGTATTGTGAAGGGCAAAAACGGTATAATCTCCGTCGGAAAGGTTAGAATAAACCGGACCTGTGAAATCCGGAGCCCCGCTTACCGAGGTTCCGTCATACCAGTTAAATGTATAATCAGCGGTTTCCTCCACCATTCCTACCAACCGATAAGCCCTCGCACTTCCTGTCCCGGGTAAAGTGATATCACATACCGTATTGTCGCTGGCTTCTGCCGTTAGCGAGAAGGGTAGTGGGTTAATATTTTCCGAAAGAATGTTGTTACTATAATCGCACTCAAAAAAATCTGTATTAGGTAAATTTAAAGGGATCGTAGTACCGTCGTCATTTAAAACAATGTATAATACAAAATTACCACCATTGCCATTGACCGGTAAGTTGTTTACATCTAATATACCTCCAGGTACGAGACTGGTCACGGTTACCGTTTCGGTATTTAACCTGTTGGCAGTTGGCTGTGTTGGGTCTCCTTCATAAAATGTGATGGGAAGATTACCACTTAGGTCAATGTCTCCAAGGTTTTCTACTTGAAACGAAACCTGAAAATTCTGATCAGGACAGGTGGGAACCTGTACACTTAGTGAATTATTGACAAACGCCAAATCCGGTGAAGCATATACCGGGCAACCATTTGAATCCAGATAGGGTGATTGATTGAGAAATGAATTCAAAGGACGGTTAGGACCCGTGGTACACGTGCCGGTAGAAAAGGCCAGATGATGTTTTTGCTGAACGGGTGGAATCGTCATGTCATCGTTAATGTTGACATTAAAATAAGCATGCTGATTCCAAAGTCGTCTGGCAGGAACCCAGGGCTCACCAGCCGACTCAAAAACTCGTACATGAGAGTTTTGCGAATATGAATTAGTCCAAAAATTTGCCCATGCCAGCGCATCGTTTTGCCCACAGGTCACGCATAATTCCGTGGCGCCATCTGCATCCACATCTGCCACAATCGGGTATTCAATAAATGTTCTTGATATACAGGCTACCGAACCACCCGGGTATAATGATCCGTCTACACCGTTGATAATGTATAGCCATTCTTCATCCCTATATACAACTTCCGAAATACCGTCCCCATTAAAATCAAAAAGCGTACATCCCGTATAACCTGAGGATTGCTCATTGATTTGAGATCGCCATAATTGATTCATATTCTCATCCAGCGCATAGAGGTATTCGCCTGATACGTAGGTGATATTCAAATTAGCATCACCATCAATGTCCGCAATGTTGACCCTGCCTGCACCATTGTTCCAGCCAAATTCATAATCTCCGGTTCCGAATGCGTCGGAGTAGGTTAATACCGTATTAGTGGCTACATCCCAAAAGAATATGGTAGTTACATTTGAGGCATCTCCACCTGTCGCAATAACATCCAGGTTTCCGTCCAGGTTATAGTCCGCGACGCTTGTAGATGGAAAGCGGCCTTTAACATTATAGCCTGGCATGGTATTAATGGATGTGGCCGTGCCTGCTCCTAAATTTACATCGAAGATGGTTCCACCTACCACTAGTTCCAGATCATCGTCACCAGCAATATCGACTGCCACGCCACCATCGGCCAGGTCATCGAAATCCGCGGTGCTGGCAACAATAATAGCGCCGGTGGCAGCATTTCGGATTTCATCTTTGTAATATAGTTCAACGGTTCCATTCCCATCGAAATCAGCCAAACCAAGCGCACCGATATTCTTTGATCCGGCGTCGACTATCCATAATTCATTGAGTTGACAATCATAGGAAGCTAATGTATAACCATCGTCATCATCGTTTTTACCCATGACAAATATCTCTCCACAATTGTCATTGTTTAAGTTGGCAATTGCTATGTCATGATCAAACCTTCTTCTATAATCGGGCCCGACATTTTCGACAAATTTTGTAGATCCGTCACTTCCATCCAGGATGTAAATCCGGTCGTCGTAGGTATTAAATGAAACCACTTCAGGAACACCATCATTATCCAGGTCCCCTATTGCAAGCCTACCGAAGTGGACAGCAGTTTTATCAGCGGAATCCCAATCCAGTGACATGGAAAATGTTGGAAATTGTGTGGGTTGTGCTTGGCAGCTTACATCATTTCCTAAAAAAGTACCATCGCAGAAAGAGTTATTGGCACAATCTGTATCAAAACAATCGATGAAACCATCCCCGTCGTCATCAATGTCATTATTACAAATCTCTTGGCCAAAAATATTCAGCGACCCCAACCAACAAAAAAATATGAATATTCTTATTGTCTTCATCTCGTAATGATAGTTTAGCCAGGTCAATTGGTTTAAAAAAAAATCTTGGTGCCTTAGTTAAGTCAGGCGAAGCTCAAAGAAAGCTTTTTTATAGTTATGTATTGCTCCTAAAGTGACATTGTAACCAAGGCATGTAAGTTCTTGGTATTAATTAAATAATGAGATTTATGTACTGTTTTTGAGCAAAAAAGTCACTTTTTGAAAAATGGGCATGTCAGTTAATCTCAAAAAAGAAAGCGGGAATTCGCGGTGGGCCAGACAGCGTTAAAAATCATTGTCACAAGTGGTTAGAGGTGAGCCTGAAACCAATTTCTCTATATTGGAAGTCTTACACTTTTAATATATAAAACTTAATGCCATGTAAGGGTTAGTTGTAATAAACCAAGTTTGGCCTGGTAAGTTTTTATTCCCGTCGGGGATGGCAATTCCCGGCTATCATTACCTGATCAAAGTAATAGCCCCTGCTTTTCTATCATCTTTTGAGCCGCATTCAATGACATAATAATACACGCCCTGTACTAATTCCCTACCGTTATAGGTTCCATCCCAGGTATTCAAATAGGGATTAGCCTCAAAAATTTTCACACCCTGCTGATCGAAAATACTGATGGAGCACGTAGGAAAATTGGTAATACCATCTATAACCCACAGATCATCGATATTGTCATTATTCGGGGAAAAGAGCTTGTGCGGATTGATACGATCAGTTATTTTTCCCTCTCTTACTTCAATAGTGATGCTCGCCTGCCCGAAGCAACCGTTTTCATTGATTCCCTCTACCATGTAGGTAGTGGTTTCAAAGGGTGTCACCTCCGGATTAGCGATGGCAGGGTCGCTTATTAAAGTATCAACGGCTGGCGTCCAACTATAACTTTGTAAGCCCGAGGCTGTTAGCAGTAAGCTTTGCCCAAGTTTTATGGTGGTTGTTTCCGCGTCAATGACAACATCTGGGACCGGGAGTTGATTAAGGACAAAATCATCAGTGTTAACACAATCATTGTCAGTAACTTCCACGGTAAAAGTACCACCATTTGTGGCCTGAATACTATTGGATTCACCACCATCACTCCATGAAATATCGTCAAAAGTACCGCTAATTGAAAGCAAAACGGTATCTCCCTCGCAAATATTGGTAACACTATTCTCACTCACGATTTCGACGGTTGGTGTTTCATTGATATTTATACTTTGCGTGGATTCATTGAAACACGTCAAGTTCTGATAATCAACCCTTAAACGAACATTGTAGTTGCCGGCAGTGCTGAATGTATGCTGCGGATCGTTTTGTGTACTGTTATTGCCATCACCAAAATCCCAGGTATAGGTGGCCACGGCATTGGCATCGACAGTGGATTGGTTGGTAAAGGTAACCGGTGTTTGAGAACACAGGTCGCTACCCACATTAAAATCTGCCACAGGCGCTGAGTAGACAATAACCTCGTATGCCGGTGTTTCTCGTGGAGAACAGCCAGGTACGGTGATATCTCCAACCGCAACCGTGTAAGACCCATTTTCGGTTACGGTATATTGATGACTAAGTGCGCCACCAATATTGACGCCGTCTTTTTTCCACTGATAGGTGAAATTTGCATCATTGTTGACAGTCAAAGTCGTGTTTTCTCCCTGGCATATTTCGTCGCTACCAAGATTGGAGATGGTTAGGGAAGGGGTGCCTACTGACATGGCAAGGGTAAATTCTTCGACACCCTGGCAATTACCCAATACCGGTGTAACATAATATTTCCCCACCATTTCGTCACTAAAGTTTGTGATAGTGGGATTTGCCTGTGTAGAGCTGAAATTGTTTGGCCCACGCCAGGTAAATGTCGTACCGGCAGGACCTGTAGCAGTGAGGTTGAGAGCATCGCCAATACATACTGGAGAATTGCTGCCGACTACAATCCCGCCCGGAATTACGCCTACATCGACGTTGACAGTGACCGAGGGAGAGGTAACAGTGCAAGAACCGCCATTGGATATAAGTGTAACCGTATAAGCTCCTGCATCAGTAATATCCAAATAGGGGACAAGGGTGTTGACCGGTGGGTCACTGTCTTTTTGCCACCGGTAGGTGGCGCCAGGTTCCTGCGTACTAAACAATCTTTCTGTATTGCCATTACATACCAAAACAGGATCTCCATTTTGAATTTCAGGAAATACACATTGCCGGTTTCTAAGTATTGACAGGTTTGATGCCAGTGTGCCAAGATTAGTATCATCAATACTGGTAAAAGCAATGTCAGGTTTCGCATCTCCGTCAACATCTCCGATTTTAACATTACGGTTGATATCTGTGACATTAAAGACTATCCGGTCAAATTGCAGATTCCCCGGAGTACTATTGTTGTTTAATACGGTTATTTGTTTATTATCGCTAATTGATCCAATGACAATATCGTTTTTCTCATCTCCATCCAAATCCCCAAAATCAAGTCCCCAGGGTTTATTATTGGCTGGGAAGTTTTCCGGTGATGCAAAGCTGGGCTCGGCGCCAACTGCTGTTTCGTTAAGAAATATGGAAATAGCAGAACTTAACAGCTGGGTGGCGACAATATCTCTTTTGCCGTCACCATCTATATCTCCCACCTTCAGGTTGACCATCGTGCCGGGGATACTTAATTCCACGATATTGTTGAATTGAAAATTACCGGGCGTACTGGTATTTTGAATGACGAAACAATTGCCATTGTCTGTAAGGAATTGATTAACAACAATTTCCGGCAACTGGTCTCCATTCAGGTCCTCCACCGATAACCCCATCGTTCGCGAAGCCTGAGGAATAGTTATTTCATGAATAACAGGGGAGAAGCTGATACCGGCCAATGTACTTTGGTTATCAAGGAACAACACTTTATTGCTCCCGGAGTTAGAGATAATTAATTCTGGTTTTCCATTGTTGTCAAGATCGTTTATTTCAATTCTTCTTAAGACGGCGCCTGAAAAGGTGATATTTTGGGAAGAAAAGCTGATCGTGCTGCCTACCGTGGTATTTTGAAATATGTATAACTGGTTACCATTATTTCCTTCCGAGACGACAAGGTCGGGCTTGGCGTCTCCGTTTAAATCGCCACAATTTATATTAATGGTGGGCGAACCGATAAAGATCGCCCCTGTACTATAGTTAATACCACCTACCGTGCTGTTATTGGTAAACAGGGTTACTGAATTATCCTGCTCATTGGCCGCGGCAACGTCAAGTAATCCATCATTGTTAAAATCACACATACAAATATCATAGAGTCCTCTCTGCGCAAAGTAGTCATCCTGTGCTTCAAAATCAGTGGCATCCACACCATTTTGCCCGCCGAAGCTCAGACTAAATTGATCGGTTGAGTACCCGATCAGTCCGGAGCTGATGTTGTGTACCGATACCCTGCTGAAGGTTGTGCCTCCCGGTACTTCGGCTTCAATAAACTGGTCGGAGACGAAAGTTACGTTTGCTTCCGCACCGCCGGCAAAAACACGAATATCAGCCAGATTGCTGCCAAAATTCGAACCGGTGATGGCCAGTGTTTCGCCCAGGGAACCGTTGAGCTTGTCAATATGGGAAACAACAGGCGCCTGAGCCCATGAATAGGTCATGGTGGCTATGGACAGAAAAAAATAGATCGAGATTACCTGTGAAACTTTCATGTCTTTAACAATTAAATTATTAATCCGTTTTTCACTCTTTTCATCAACTATTGTGGCTGTATAATTTTTGCTTTTCTGAATTTTCTATTTTGGCTAATTCTTTTCAGTTCTTTTTTCGCCTCTCTCATTTTACCGACTTCAGTGAGGTAGATATGATAGATGCCGGCATTTTTATCAAAATAAATTCTTGCATTGTGCTTTCGTTTTTTCAGGTATTGCTGATAGGTATCTGCCTGCGAAAAATCCTTAAATGACTTAACAGAAATGATAAATCGTTTGCCGTCCAGGTTATTACCGGCATTCTTATAACCTTTATTTTCCGATATCTGGTACCTGGCTTTGTGGCCGTTTCCTGTATTGGCAGGGTTAACCTTGGTGGGTTGCGGTTTAACCCTTTTCCGTTGGAACTTGCTTTTGACCTCCTTGCCGAAACGGTAGGAAAGTTGAATTTCGTGGGAACCATTGATAGGGCCCAATACCTGCTTTGAAGCCGGTTCATAGGCATATGCCAGGGAAAAGTCACTGAGATTAAAACCCACATTGCCTGTAATGCCATAACTTTGCCTGTACGAGGCACCCAGCCAAAAAGCCTGACTGAGATTTAATTTAGCCAGCGCTTCAAATTGATTATTTCCGATTTTTGAGTACCTGTACAGAAAGTGCAGTTCCAGGGGCGCGTATTGTGCCTCCACCTTTTTGGTATGTCTTCTTTTGCCCCTTCCCTTACCCTTAAAATAGGAGTCTACCCGTTTTTTGTAATAAGCCATCAACACCACTTCATCGAAAAGATTTAATTCATGGCTCTCAAAGCTGGCTGTGTTGATAAAATCCGGTTTAAAAAGCCTGGGCAGCACCACACCAATGTTCAGGCCATTGGATTGATATTTTACCCCGAATTTCCCGGCTAGCTGCTGATTGTTATTTAAAAAGTTGGTCAATGCGGGATCATCCGGGTTGTCCACCTGCGAAAAATCGATCGCGTTACTAGTCAAACCTGCTGACAACCCAAGCCTGAATGAGGACTCATCGGAAATGGGTATCGAGTAGCCGTAGGTTAATTGGGCGTCAAGGGTAGTTAAGAGCCCCCGTTGAAAGGTCGAAACATTGATACCGGCCAACGCATTACTTTTATTGAATGGTGTATGAAAACTAAACGTAGAAAGCACCGGCGCCCCTTCAATTTCACGCCATTGCTGACGGTGATTGACAGAGACTACAGGTCGTAAGAAATGGCCGGCTTCTGCAGGGTTGTATAAATAGGGGTTGACATAAAAATGGTTATAAACCGGGTAATTTTGGGCATGGGACAGGCTACATAGGCAATAAAAGGAAAAAAATAGAAGAATACCTTTGTTTTTCCTATATATACCCGAAAAATATCTCCTACACTTTGTGTTGCCATTATGATTCAAACTCACCTTGATAAGAGGATTTTTCTATATTGGGTTTAAAATAATTATTTGTCAACCATTATTTAATGCTAAAATGGTGCTTGAATCCACAAAGAAGATAGATAAGTTGAAAAAAGAATTTAAGCCCATTTTAATGTTAACCATTATTAAATATAGGGTGGCACCTATTCAGGCTATAAGCACTTTGGTTGAATTGTATACTCAAGTATTAAAAAAGTCATTTTTGCGTTAAATCAGCTTAACTTTTAAAGAGGAACCCTTATGAACAAAAGATATTTACTGATAATTACCTGCATGTTTTTTATGTCTCCAACCTGTTTTGGGCAATTATATGTGGGCCCCAAGGCCGGAATTCAGGCTTTTGCCCCTTTTTATCCCGATAAAGACAACCGGGCCGGTTTGAAACTTAAGCCAAGGCCGGGACTCAGCCTGGGATTGGCAGCTGTGGCAGAGGTAAGGGAAAATTTTGCGCTTCATTTCGAAATAGCTTATTCCCAGAAAGGGAAGAAGGTGAAGGATGAGATCAGCCCGCTTTTCAGTCACAAAGTACGCTACAACCATATTGATTTTCCAATACTTTTCACCCGCCGTTTTAATGCCAAATTTGGAGGTCAGAAAGCCTATCAATGGTATTTAAATGTGGGGCCTAACATTAGTTACTGGCTCGGTGGCTCAGGTGAGCTGATATCTGATGAACTGGAAGAAGAGAATATAGCGCGTCTGGATTATACAATGGTATTTAAAGCCGATTCATTTGATGAGGATCAGGCAAATTTTGAAGATCCAAATAGATTGCAGCTGGGCCTGAACGTAGGAGGGGGATTGATTTTTAAACCTAGCGACGCCAACATGTTGCTCGTTGACTTCCGCCTGGAAATAGGCAGTACATTTGTGGGAAAGAAAGGCACAGCTACTGAGTTTCCCCACCTTCTGTTTGCTTATACGGATAATTTAGCCGCGGTGAACGTAGGACTAAAGGCTTCGGTAGCCTATGTTTTTGACTTGAATTTATCACAATTGAAAAAAGGAAAATCCACCAAAGACATCAAAAGAAGACGGTAATCCTGCTTTATCTTGCTTATTTTCAGGTTGTTAAAAGACTTTGATAAAAGTGATTGAGCCCCTGCCACAGGAAGGGGCTGAAGTGCCGTGCGTTGGTTAACAGGTGCGGTGACTTGCTATTTGATGATATCACCCCAGTTTTTATCCGCTTTTACTTTCAGGTTTCTTTCATCCTCATTCCAGGTATCCAGGGTATTGGTGAAGAATTTATTGTAAAAAAGGTAGAGTTTGTCGTCTAAAATTTTAAATGTTTTGGGATTAACTTCCACCTTTTCGCCGGTTTTGCCCATGGCATAAGCACACCAACCACCGTATTGAGGCTTATATTTTCCAGGATTTTCCTTGAAGCTTTTTAAGTTCGATGCATTGGAAAAATAGTAGGTAATATTATTGTCAACCGCCTTGTATTGAGATTTTCCTTTCACCGGGTCACCATTGAAGTAACTTACCGCGTCATATCCTGATAAGGCAATTTTACGATCGGAAAGATTAAAATGTTCCGCTTTTTCAGATTGTCCGAATGCGGAGACCGAAAATAGAATGGCAATAGCCAACATTAATGTTTTCATGGATTTATGAGTGGTTTTTGTCATTTGAAATTTCACTTAAGTTAACATTTTATTTGGATTTAACTTACGGCAATTGTTTTGGCCTTGTTAAAGCCTCCGGCTGTTTTTAACGAAAGTTAACCAAAAGGGCCGCACAATGTCGCCTGGTATACAATTTAGCTGTAGAACAGTGAGTGAGTAATCGCAAAAACAGGTAGCGGTTTTGGCCATATTTTGGTGTATTTGGAAAAGAATTTGGTTCCTGTTTTAATATTAACTACTTTAAGGGTAAATATAACTTAGCAATAAACATGAAGCGAAGATACCTGGGTGAATTGGAAGAAATTGTGTTGTTAACAGTAGCTGTTTTACACGGAAAAGCCTATGGCGTGGCGATTATCAATGAAATCGAAGCCAGGATGAATAGAAAAGTCGGTTTGGGCGCTTTACAAACGGTTTTGAGAAGAATGGAAAAAAAAGGTTACCTGGAATCTCAATTTGGGGAGGCCACCAAGGTGAGGGGAGGTAAGCGAAAAAGGTATTTTACAGTAACCAGCTTTGGTAAAAAAGCCCTGGAACAAACTAAAGATGTTCGCCTGGGCCTGTGGGAGGCAATTCCAAAGATAGCTTTTGACACGTGGAAATAAAAAATCACAAAAAGGCGGCACCCCCTGAATTTATGCTGCGGTTTTTCCGCTGGTTTTGCCACCCGGAATGCAGGGAGGATATAGAGGGGGACCTCAAAGAGATCTTTTTTTATAAAGCGGATCAAATAGGGGTTGGCAAAGCTAAATGGCTGTTTGTCAGAGATGTTTTATTTTTATTCAGGCCGGGAATTATCCGGCCTATCCAAAAACTTTACATATTAAACCACCAAAGCATGTTTAAGAATTACCTAAAAGTAACTTTCAGGATTTTTAGAAAAGAGAAAGTGTTTTCACTCATTAACCTGTTTGGCCTTGTGCTGGGTTTTACCTGCTGCCTGCTTATTTTTCTTTTTGTGCAGGATGAGTTGAGTTACGATAAATTCCACAAAGATGGGGACCGGATTTACCGGGTGGCGTCTGCTTATATGAGAGAAGGGAGATGGGAACCTTATGCCACCAATTCATGGCCAACGGCGGAGCTTCTTAAAACAAATTTCAGCGAGATCGAAGAGTTGGTTAGAATTCGTCGGCGGCAAGATATTGTGGAATACAAAGAAAAAAGAATATCAGAAGAGCGGGTGGCTACGGTTGAAGAAAACTTTCTGGAGGTATTTTCCTTTGAGTTGGTGGCTGGAAACCGCCAGGAAGCCCTCAAAGGTTCCAATAAGGTGGTTATTACCGAGTCCATAGCCCGGAAATATTTTGAAAACGAAGATCCCATTGGGAAAATATTTAAAATAAATGATGACCAATTTCAATTGATGGTTACCGGCGTGATGAAAGATATGCCACCAAATTCCCATTTCCATTTTGACTTTCTTATTTCGGGAGAAACTGCCAGAAGTATTGCGCCCGAAGCCCTTTTTACCAACGTAGGGTTTGATTCTCAGTGGGTGTATATAAAAGCCTCAAAGAATTTTGATCCAGGTCTTATGGAAGCGGAGTTCCCCCGGTTTATTGATGATCATCTTAGCGCCATATTCACCTCGGCTAATTTTAAGCTTTTTTTACAGCCACTTTTGGATATTCATTTAAAATCAGATCTGGGGCTTGAAATAGAAGCTAACGGCAACATAGACCATTTATACATTTTTTCAGTTATAGCCATTTTTACTCTGCTGATCGCTTGCATAAATTATATGAATCTCACCACCGCCAGATCTGTAAGAAGAGCCCGGGAAGTAGGAATGCGCAAGGTGCTGGGGGCAGGTCAGTCACATTTAGTCAATCAATTTCTCAGCGAATCCTTTTTGATGACCTTTTTGGCCATCCTGTTTTCACTGGCATTGACTTTTTTGGTTTTACCGGTATTCAATGCGTTTTCAGGAAAGGAAATTTCGAGGGGTTTTCTTTTTAGTTATGAGGTCGTGGCGGCGGCGATAATTTTATTGGTCGCGGTAGGCTTGCTGGCAGGCACCTATCCATACTTTATTCTTTCATCTTTCAAACCGCTGAATACACTAAAGGGCCGTTACATAAGTGGCAATTCCGGCGTTATGCTGCGAAAGGGACTTGTTATTCTACAATTTGGGATATCGATAGGTTTGATTATCGCGACGGGAATAACTTACAGGCAACTCCAGTTTTTAAGAAATAAAGACCTGGGCATTAATAAGGATTTACTGGTGGCAGTACCTATGCGAACCATGGAACGAAGCCAGCTCGAAACGGTCAAAAATGACCTGCTGACAAATGCTGCTATTAAAAGTGTTGGCACCTGCAACATGAAACTGCCGGGATGGATCTCCAATAGTACATATTATGAGGCCGAAGGAGTACCCATAGACCAGGAAGCCAGAAAGTCAATGAAGATCATCAGGGTAGACCCGGAGTTTTTTGAAAGTATTGAAGGTGAATTTATAGCGGGCCGAAACTTTTCAAAATCTATAACAACCGATATGTCAGAGGCGGTGATATTAAACGAGGCGGCGGTTAATCAATTGGGATGGCAGGAGCCAATCGGAAGCTGGCTCAAACTTGGTCGCAGAAAGCGGACAACCATTGGTATCGTAAAAGACTTCCATTTCGAATCGTTGCACCGCAGAATTCCACCCACAATTTTCGTGCTTTCGGATAGTTTTTTGAACTGGATATATGTTAAAATCGCCCCAGACAACATTCCAACTTCCCTGGCTCACATAGAAAAGGTATATTCGAAATTTGTGAGGGATAGAGATTTTATCTACTCATTTGTGGATGAGGACGTGCGTAATCAGTACAACGCTGAGGATAAATTTATGAAAATTTTCATCATTTTTACCTTATTGGCGGTGGCGATCGCCTGCCTTGGTATTTTCGGGCTTGTTTCATTTATGGCTGAAAGAAAATCCAAAGAAATTGGCATTCGCAAAGTGTTGGGGGCATCTGTCGGGGGGGTATCTTTTTTGCTGATCAAAGAGTTTATTCTTTTGCTATTGGTGGCCAGCACTATTTCATGGCCATTTACCTATTATTTTATGAATGGTTGGCTCACGGAATTTATTTACAGAACTTCAATCAGCATAGATTTATTCTTTGTAGCAACGCTGCTTGCCTTACTAATTGCCATATGCTCGACCGGGGTTAAGGCTTTAGCCGCCGCCCTGGCCAATCCTATTAACGCCTTGCGGGAGGAATAACAGACTATAATAATAAGAAGCTAAGGAGGGCAATCAGCACCAGGACAGATCTGGAAATGATTACATAATCTTTGAGAACATTCATTTGCGTTAGTTTTTTGGTCGGTACTCTAAAGTAAACAGTATTTATGCTTTAATGTTTTCAAAGCGGCAATGTAACCTTTGATTTTACAGTAGTTGTGCGTACCATCGCTGATTGCGGTCGTGTAAGTATCGACCAATTACTGCCGTCCCGACTTAAACCTTTATCGCAATTTCAAGGCTAATCAAGTCCTGGTTTGCTGTATTTTGTAGCTGCACCCGGCTACAAATAACTCAGCCACCATTGTCCTTTTTTGATCCTTTTGTAATTCATATACCAGCGACAGGCCGGATAAAGAGCTATTATTAACAGTACCCAAACAAAATAAATAAACCAAAGATTTAACTGATAACCTTCCGGAAAACCTGAAGGCGGCCCCAGCCACCAGCTGCTGGCGGTGCCAAACAATATTTTTGACCAGATGGCGCAAGCAATATGAATAACCGCAAAATGCAACAGGTAGAAAAAGAAAGGAACTTTTCCAAATACCTTTAAAAAGGCAGTTACCGGTTCCGACAACCTGTCCAGTACAGCCAATAAAAGAATAGCAGGTCCAAGTGTCATTAATAGATAAAGCAGGGAAGGGGGATATTTTTGGGTGTTAAGTATACTTAAAAAGGTATATAACGGGCCCCGCTCCTGTATGGACCATGGCTGCGGGTCACCATAAATGTTCAATCCTCTCAACAATATAAATGTCAGGATCGTAAAACCGCCAATGGCGGCAAAAGCAACATTTCGTTGGGGCTTTGGCAGGGATAGCAACTTACCGAAAACAAAACCCACACCCATAACACCTACCCAGGGAATGATGGGATAGTAGAAAACGACCGGCATGTTTTTAACTAGCACGGTATGGTACTGATGCAAAAATGCCCAGAGCGGTTCCCAAACCCCTAAATTCTCAGCCCGGATACCATCCAGGGCATTGTGGCCAAAGATCAGTATCAGGCAGACCGTCAGTATTACACGCCATGGCCAATGGATCATGATACTTAGTATGATCATTGACCAACCGATGGTCCATAGCACCTGTAAAATGAGCACCTGATAGGGTACCCATTGTACGATGAGATTCCATCCGAAGATCTCGATAAAAATAATCCATAGGCCGCGGGTAAATAGAAAGCGGCTCAGGTGTTTTGACGAGCATCCTGTATTTTGCTGATAGAGGTAGGCGCTGGTCCCGGCTAAAAAGACAAAGACAGGGGCACAAAAATGGGTGATCCAGCGGGTGAAAAATAGGGCTCCAGAAGTAAATTCCAGATCCTCAGGAGCATAAGGGGCCTGACCAAAGAAATGGCGCACATGGTCTAATGCCATAATGATCATTACTATGCCGCGTAAAATATCTATGGAGTCAACCCGTGGCCTGAGGCCTGAAGCTAAATTTGTATTCATAATTAGTTGATACGTTATCCACCTGGACAAAGCTGTGTATTGATTAATAGCTCTTGCAACGGAAAAGGAGGATAGGAGGGTTAGGTTTTTAGGTATACAAAAAGTGAACAAAGGCGATAGAGAAGATTTCAGAGTAGAAGAGGGGCGTGTAAGCAGTAGCTATAAAAGCCGGGACAAGATATGAAGGGATCACAATTATTTCTTTGCACCGGACAGGGCAGTGGCAAATGTTGCCGGAAATAACAACCCCGATGTGTGCTGGTGCGTAATCAGTTTTTAAGCAACGAATGGAATTAAATCCTTAAATTTGAGTATCAATAAGATATTATAAAGATTTTATGCCAGGATCAAAAATAAGTGTGAACTCCCGTACCAAAATCTATCCGGACAGACAGGATTGCTCGGGCCTGCTATTAATTGCGGGTAAAGACCTCAAAATTGATAACTGACCATGCAGAGAACCGTGCAAGCCATTAATTTCAAAAACAAAATTGAGGATAACATGTCTGTGAAGGTTTCAAGAATGAAGCCTGTCATCAAACCGACTACCCCACACAAGCATGCCGGATATCACGAGCTTATCTTTTTATCCAGAGGATCCGGAATGCATTCCATTGATGATAATCATTTTGATGTTAAGCCGTTTATAGGGTTTTATCTTAAACCGGGACAAGTGCATTGCTGGGATTTTTCACAGATACCGGAGGGATTTGTTATTTTATTCAGAGAGGAAGTGATGTCAGCTTTTGGTAATACCCTGAATAATCTGTTCAGGATGGCTGAAAAGTTTGATTTGCCGGAAAATACAAGCTTGTTTGGTCTTTTGGAACAGTTTTATCAGGAATACAAAACAGGGAGTAACCCGGGCATACTTGGTGCTTATCTCAACCTGACTTTACTTAAAACACTGGAATTGGCAGATACACCATTGGAAATCGAGCCTTCCATTGTCGCTGAATTTTATCGATTTAAGACCATGGTAAACGAGCATTTCCAGAATCTTAGGCAAATAACCGACTACGCGGAACTTATGAACATCAGTACGCATAGACTCAATGCCATTTGCAGATCCGCCGCACATACCTCAGCCATCAATATAATCAGGGAAAGAATATTAAAGGAGGCTAAAAATATGCTAACGCATACCAGCCTTAATGTCTCCGAAATTGCTTACAGGCTAAACTTCAGCGATACCTCTAATTTTATCAAGTTTTTTAAATCACTTACTTCCCTGACACCTTTACAATATCGATCGGAACTTAAATAATGAAACCGAGCATGACTTAATCGGCATAAACCGCGTGTCGCTAAAGCTTTAGCGGAGGCGCAAGGGAATGATTATAATAATAGGTGATGTTGCATGTGACCGAAAAAATAAATTTTAAACACGTGAAATCTACCATCATTTGCAGAAATGTACCGTATTTTTTCCAGTGCATCATCTTTTTTTGCGATCAAAACAATTTTATGAAAAACCTTCTTCTGTTTTTAACCATACTGTTTTTTTCCCAAACCCTGTTTGGTCAATCAGGTATTAAAGGACAATTAGTCGACAAGGTAGAAAACGCACCCATTGAGTACGCAAGCGTGGCAATCTATTTAAAGGGTGATAGTGCTTTGGTGACCGGCGCTGTCACGGCTGAAGATGGCTCTTTTTACATTGAGCCGGTAAAACCAGGCAACTACTACCTGGTTGCTCAATTTATGGGATATGAGCGCAAAACGGTTGAGAACGTAATGGTAGTAAAAAATAAAGTAGCAGACCTGCGGGTAATTACCCTGTTGCCCCATCAAAAATTGCTTGATGAGATACAAGTAACCGGTGAAAAAGTCACCGCCATCCATAAAGTTGACCGGCAGGTATTTGAGGCTGGAAAGTTTCAATCCAGCCAGGGAGGTACTGCTACCGATGTTCTCAGAAACTTGCCGGGCGTTAGTGTAGATGGCCAGGGGGAAATTGCTGTTAGAGGCACTACCGGCTTTGTGGTGTTGGTTAATGGAAAACCCGTTCAAACGGATGCCTCGGTGATCCTCAATCAGCTACCGGCGAATGCCATTCAAAACGTCGAATTGATTACGGCACCATCGGCCAAATACGACCCGGAGGGCAAGGCAGGGATCATTAATATTATCACTGATAAAGGGGCGACTGATGGATTTTTTGCTCAGGTTAATACCAGGATCGGTCTGCCTTCCATTGAAGACTACGACAACGCCGAATACGCTCAACGCTATGGCGGTGATTTCATTCTCAATTACCGGAAGGGCAAGTGGGATCTGTCGGTAGGGGGCAGTTATCTACGCCATGACATTTCAGGGCGCAGGGAAGGTGATGTATTTACCATTATTCAGGATACACTGACCCACTTTCCTTCGGACGGGGAGAGAAGTTTTGATGAAGTGAATTATGCCGGGAGGTTTACAGTGAGCTTCACGCCAACCACCAGGGACAGCTATAGCCTTGGGTTTTATGCCGGCAAAAGAAGTAAGGATCGCACTGCCGATATTTTGTACAACGACAACCATGCCAGCTACCGGGGTGAACGGCTTCATACCTTACAATATTTTAATGAAAACCTTAGAATTCGCAAGGGTGATGTTGTACTGGGAAGCTTTGACTATAGCCATGACTTTGAAAATAAAGCAAAAATCTCTACCTCGCTGCTCTATGAATATACCTTGCTGGGCGGGCCAACGACCAACCGCAATCTGGGGTGGCCCAATACCAGTGTGGTGTTGCAGGATGAGTTTAATACCAACGACAATCCTTTGAATGGTGTGCGATGGCAGATAGATTACCGGTTAAAACCTTTTGCCCTGGGTAATGTCGAGGTTGGATATCAATATCGAAATCTGGATCATACCGGTGATTTTGTTTATGAAAGAAAGAACAACGAAACTGGAATTTTTGAATTGGTACCTGAGTTTTCCAGCTCGGTAGACCTCAGGAGACAGATCCATGCCGTATATGGCCAGCTTTCCGGTAAAAAGGGCAAATGGCATTATGGTGCCGGCCTGAGGCTGGAAATTATGGACCGAGAGCTAGACCTGAAGGACAAAGCCGGCACTTTGGATACTACTTACCTGTATGATTTTGTCAAGCCATATCCATCGGCCAATATTCAGTATGATGTTAACAATGCACTAAAAATTAAAGCGGCCTACAGCAGGCGCGTAGAGCGGACCACCACCTTTAAGATGAACCCCTTTCCCGAGCGGGAGCATTCCGAGACCCTGGAACAGGGCGATCCGGAACTATTGCCTGAATTTATCGACCTGGTTGAATTAGGCGCAATCAAAGATTTTGGTAATAATTCAATATTTGCTACTGCTTATTTTAGAAATGTGAAAAACCTCGTAAATCGGGTGAATACGGTTTACAATGACACGATCCTAAACAGGATTTATTCCAACGTAGGCACCGGCCGGTCGTTTGGGTTGGAACTGGGCACAGAACTTCAACTGGCAGGGTGGTGGAAAATGTTTGCAGGTGGGAATTTATATAACTTCGAAATTGATGGCACTTTTGATAACAGGCCCGTTAATACTTCCAACTGGATATACTCTTTTAATGCAAACACTACTTTTGATCTGCCCAGGGCCTTTAGCTTGCAATGGTCTGTCAACTACATTTCGGGCAGGAATACCGCACAGGGTGAAGACTCCCGGTTCCTGTCTCCGAATCTTACGTTGAAAAAGAGCTTTTCCGGTAAAAGGCTGACTGCCACACTCCAGTGGCTCAATATGGATCTTGGGCTGCTGGAAAGCAATGAACAACGTATTACCACGATGCGTGAAGGGGAGTTTTTTACCACTACCAATTATGTCTATGAAGCAGACGTAGTGATGCTCAATCTGAGTTATACCATCAATAAATCGAATAATAAAGCCAGGTTTATCAAGAGTGAATTTGGAGAAAAAGAATTTTGAGCAGGTATCAGACCAGCTATGTGTTAAGAGAGCAGTTGCTTGCCTGAAAAGGTTTTGGACTGTGTGGCAAAGGGCATATTTATTTTTGATCTTATCTCAAGCCTTTACGATAAGAATAGCCAGATGAGCCACACTTTTCATCTGAATCCAAGGCAAAACCGGGACACGCTTCAGCCATTATTATATCAAGGATATTATTAAATGTATTTCCTGGAATTCGGATGCCCTTATTCAAAGAACGAATACAATAAGTATGGTTGCGAGTGAATGGATAGTCTGCAAGGCCAACAACGGTTGAGAAGTCTTTAATAAAAAGACACATAAGTAAGCTTTTTCCGGTATTTGAAGAGTAACTGTTTGCTACCGCAATCTAGGTCGATCACCATTTTCAAATAGATTTGCTTATCAGTACCTTATGGTTTAGCTTACTCACTCTGGTCGAATTCTTTGTATTTTCAAATATAAAATTTCCAATGTCAGCCTCGGAAAACTTACACTCAAGAATTCAGGACTTTACTGTATTGCAAGGTTGATGGGTTACTTACCGAATGTTTTAGTCAATAAACTAATAAATCACAATATATTTTTTTAACTATGTTTAGAAAACCTTCAAACCTATTGGCGCTGGCGCTGGTTGGGTGGCTTTTTTTTCCTGGGGTACTACACGCTCAGGACTGGGTTTCAGGATACGAGTATCGATTACCAATTACTATACAAGGATCACAGGTTCCCAGTGCACAAACAGATTTTCCCGTATTGATTGTCATGAATGGAACGGATTTTACCAGTAACCTCGAAGGCAATGCCAGATCAGACGGTTTCGACATCATCTTTACCGGTAATGATGGTTTTACCCAATTGGATCATGAACTGCAGCGGTATAATGAGACAACCAATGAACTGATTGCATGGGTAAAAGTAGACTTGACAGGATCGGATCAAATAATCTATGCTTATTACGGCAAACCAGCGGCATCTACAGACCAATCTACCTCCAATGTTTGGTCCAATGGCTTCCGGGCAGTCTGGCACCTGGAAGAAGACCCAAATGGAGACCCTGCTGATGGGATCATTGATGACTCAGGGTTTGGCAATCATGGTACACCCAATGGCGGTATGCTTACCGCTAACCTTATTGGCGGACAAATCGGCAATGGCTTGAGCCTGGATGGCATAGATGACTTTATCGATGTCATCAACTCCTCTTCCTTGCAGATCACCGACAACACCATTACCCTCAGTGCATGGGTAAACATCAATCCAGGCCTTGACAATGACGAGGGGATCATACTCAAAGGGGCAAATAATGACGAAAGTTTTCTCCTGGGGACGGGAGGAATTGGTAGTGACGAGCTGATGAGGTTCAGGGTCAATAACAGTGCAGAAAACTCCCAGGCTGGGGTAATACCTACTACTGACACTTGGCACTACATCGTTGGTGTATATGATGGCAGCAATCGAATAGGATATCTCGATGCCGGGACAGCGGTCTTCACAGATGCTATGACTGACAATATAGAGCATGACCCTTTGGATCCGATCTATCTGGGAAGAAGAGCAAATAGCCGCTATTATGAGGGGCAAATGGACGAGCTTCGTATCTCTGATACCCCAAGATCTTCTGACTGGATCCAGATTGAATTTAACAACCAGGCCACTCCTTCTGGTTTTATTTCTTTGGGATCCCGTGAATCGTGTACAGCACCGGTTCCCGATGGAGGCACGGCCACCGCTACTAATGAATTTATGTTTTCCGGTGGTCTCACTACTATTACGCTGAGCGGCCAGACTGGGGGGGGCATCAACTGGCAGGAGTCCACCGACAACATCAATTTTTCCAGCGTTACCGGAGGCTCCGGAGACGGTACTACCACTTACACCACGGCTTCACTTACCCAGGATACCTGGTACAGGGCTCTTATTTCCAATACCGGGGGCTGTGAAACCGTGGCTGTGTTTTCCACTACAGCTGCGGTGAGCATCAAAACTCCTTTTATCGATGTTTATAGTTTCCGTAAGCTCATTACCATCCCTGCATCAAGCATTTCAGGAGCCGGAGTCCTGTCAGACTTCCCTGTTTTAATCAGTCTGGTGGATACAGACCTGATACTGGCAAACGGAAAGGTGCAGAACTCCAACGGATGGGACATATTTTTTACTTCCGGTGATGGAAGTACGCGGCTGTTCCACGAGATACAGCAATATGACGGTGCCACGGGAACATACATTGCATGGGTCAGGACCGATCTTTCACCCTCTGTAGATACGGAGATCTACATGTATTATGGCAATTGTGATCCTTCGCTTACAAACCCGTCCAATACCAGTACCTGGAATTCAGGATACCAGGCCGTATTGCATTTGCAAGAGTCAGGGAATGGAACGGACAATGAATATGCGGGATCCACTATCAACAATCATCCTGGCACTGGAGGAGGATTAGCCGGAGCTGGCGATCCTGCCGGCACACCCACACGTGTAGCTGGTAAATTCGGATTTGCCCAGGATTTTGATGATGCAGGGACCCAAGATCACATACGTCTCAATGCAGTAAATGATGCTACTTGGACCGCGGTAACAGTTCAGGCTTGGGTCAATCCCGATGACGCCGAAGATGATCGTCTTTTTGGCAAGAGTTGGGGCACCGCAACGGATAACCAGACCTGGTTGTTGCGAAAAAACCTGGATGGAGATTTGGGAACACGTATGAGGACGGATACCAACAACGAACCAGGTTTTGATCCGGGTAACGGGCTTACCACCGGTGCCTGGCAACTGACGGTAGTAACCTGGGATGCCACAGACAATCAACTGAGGATCTATCTTAACGGAACGCTGGCAGGAACTGCTGCTCTGAATGGAAACACCTTATATACCACCCCTGGGGTGGACGAGCCCACTATTGGAAATACCACAACACTGAACCGGGGTTTTGATGGCCAAATACAAGAGGTCCGGGTGTCAAACGTAGCCAGATCGGCAGATTGGTTGGCCACAGAATTCAATAACCAGAACGATCCTTCCTCCTTTTATTCGGTAGAGCCTGAAGAAGCCCGGTTCTATTGGCTGGGGAGTGCGAGCAGTGATTGGGGAGATCCTGCCAACTGGGGAGGCTGTCAAATCCCGGGTATGGGTGAGAGTATCAGAGTTCCTAATCAAACCTTCGATCCCATTTTAGATCAGAATAGAACGATTGCAGACCTTATTATTGAAAACGGTGCTTCTGTGGACGTAAATGGTTTCAACCTGAGTCTGACAGGAGACTTATTGAATGATGGAACTTTTAATCAATCCAATGGAACGGTGACCTTCACAGGTTCCTCGGGCCATGCCATATCCGGTGCGAATTCTTCCACTTTTAACAATTTGACTATCAGCAATACATCCGGTGTGGACATTGCCACCTCAACTACAGTCAATGGCACGATCACTTTTACCAATGGGCATCTGATCATTGGAGATGCTGACCTCACTATCGGTGGTTCCGGAAGCCTCAGCGGTTTTGGCAGCAGTAGCTATGTGGTTACCAATGGTACAGGAGAATTGTGCCAAGATGCGATAGGGTCGACCCGAACCGGCAACATCATTTTCCCGGTGGGCAAAGTCATAGGCTCCTACACACCGGTAACTATCAACAATGCCGGAACAGGTGATAACTTTTGTGTTCAGGTCTGCGATGGCATAACAGATAATGGCACCTGTGCGACTGGTACCGCTATTACCACAGAGGTGGTAGACCAGACCTATTTCATTTCGGAGGCTATACCCGGCGGTTCGGATGTTACTCTTACCTTGCAGTGGAATGCTGCTGAGGAATTGGCATCTTTTGATCGTACCTTATGTTCTATTGGACATTTTAACGGTAGCTGGGGAACTGTCACCGACGATGGCCCCGCCCAAGGCACTAACCCGTATACCAGAACAGCCACCAATGTCACTAACTTTTCTCCCTTTAGCCTTGAATCTGCATCCCATACGCTGCCCATCGGGCTTCACTACTTCGAAGCTAAGGTGGTGGACAGCTTTGTGGAACTGGGATGGGAAACACTCACTGAGTTAAACAACGATTTTTTTACCATCGAGAGGTCTAAAGACGGTATCAATTTCAATTGGCTTGGGACAGTAAAAGGGGCTGGAACATCCCATGAAAGCAGGGAATATCTGCTCATTGATGAATCGCCTTACCTGGGTTTGTCTTACTATCGCTTAACACAAACCGACTTCGACGGCAATTCAGTGCAGCATTTGCTTGTGTCAGTAGTAGTTGATGATCAGGAGGCACCCGCAATAAAAATCCAACCCAATCCGGGCAGGTGTCAGGATATAAAAGTAATGCTGAGCGGGTTTACCGCCAACGTCAAAACCGATGTATACATTATGGACTTCAAGGGACAAAAAGGGTATGTATCCGAATATGTGATCAAGGATACCGGCGCTCAGGAACTTCCTCTAAAAGAACTTGATTTGTCCGCAGGGTTGTACATTCTTGAGTTGAAAAACAATTTTGAATCAGCCAAGGTCAAATTTTTCATTCTGGAATAGAAGAAAAGCCAGGGATTTGGTACAAGTTTTTAGCTCGCGCCTTTAAAGACTTTATTTTGTGAGTTTTACAGTTATTTATTGGATTGATTTTTACATTATTTTTAGGCATTATCTATTTACCGGTTTACCACCAATTGAGGCGAAAGGGAAAATTGATCCTGGAAGCGATGGAAGGTGGGAGCGTAACCTACGATCCCGGTGAGCGCAATGTTGCAAAAACAGAGGGTAGGGAGGAACAATAACCAGTGGCCGATGAATTGACCGATATATTTTTAATGAAGTCTTCTTATTTTGATTCCTTTAAAGTAGGCATATCTATATTAGGTCCGATGCTTACCAGCCTGTCCAGTAAGTTGATAGAGTTTTGATCTATCCCGGTTTGATTATTTAATAGTCAGACATCTTCCCGGATGATTACAGGTTTAGCACGGCCAGCACCAGGATCACCGAGATAAAGATAAGTACTCTGTATAGGTGAGCGTTTAGATTAAAGGTTTTCATAGTAGGTTAGTTAAGGGTGTTAAGCAGCTTTTAATAAGTTTATTAGTTCACTACTTTATTGTACAATACACCAAAAGGTTACCCTACCATTTTAAAAAAAAGTTAGCCTCTCTATCCGCTCGCAGCCCGTTTAATCAAATATCTCATCCATATGTGAGTGCTCACTCACTCATCACTAAAATCTATTAAAAAATATAAATTACTAATAATCAATTATTTAAAGTATAGTATTTAAAGTAAATTATAGTTTATTCTATCAAACTCTACCTCTGTCGTCCGCATTCCCTCTGTCGTCCGCATTTGTGGGTAGGCTTTGCGGGAATAGCTAATGCGGATGCCATGGCTTAGCATTTGCAATGCCCGATATGGACATATTTCCAGGAAAGGAAAACTGCCGAGATTGAACCCGCACGTGTTACGCTTGCACTGAAGCTTTCGCAACCGCTAGCTTTATGCGAACGCGATCAGCGTAGGAGCAACACGCCATTAAACGCCCACTATCCCATCGTCCGCATTTAAGAGTAAGCCTTGTGGGAATAGCCAATGCGGATGCTGTGGTTTGGCATTTGCAATGCCCGTGACGCTTTTCTGAAAAGTACTTTTTTTACAAGTAAAAACGTATTGTAAACCTCAACTGGATGTAGTATTTGTTATTATCCACCTCCTTGATGCTCAACAACCTTTTTATGAGCAGCAATTTGTACACGTGTTCTCCCTCTATCCACTAAAATAATATCGTCCACATCTCCCAGGATCTGGTCTATCAGCCCGTACCTTTGGGCTTCCAGCGTATTCATAAACCGGTCATTTGAGAAGTCTGCTTCAATATCTTTCCACGAGTGGCCGGTGTGTTTACCGATCAAATGGAATAATTGTGCTTGTACGCGCTCCTGTTCTCTGAAAGCTACGCGAACATTGTCGGTATAACCTTGCGCACCACCGGATGTGGGGTGCATATGAATAGTGGCGTGCGGCAGGGCAAAGCGATGACCTGTATGCCCGGATGCCAGTAGCGCTGTGCCCATGCTGGCCGTAACACCCACCGCCGTCGTATGTACCGGCGCCTTCAACATTTGCATGGCATCATAGATAGCCAAGCCGGCATAAACACTGCCACCCGGGCTGTTGATATATAAGTTGATGGGTTCTTTCTCGCTTTCCCGGTTTAAAAATAACAGTTGCGCGACGATAAGGTTAGCCAGTTGGTCGGTGACCTGCGTGCCTAAAAAAACAATCCGCTCCTTGAGCAGCAGGCTGTAAACATCATAAGCTCTTTCAGAACTATTAGATCCGTCGACAACCATGGGAACCATCTGAGCCGTATTTGAAAAAATATTTTTTTTAGCATTCATAACCAAAGATCTTTTTTATTTTCTGTTGAAAAGTAATTTTATCAGGGCGACTGAATAATCGTTTCTCTACCCGCTTTAATTCTTTTTTAAGCGCTCTTCGCCCAAAATACGTAATGGCATCATACGTCTGTTGTTGTGCTTCAACAGTTTGCTGGAAATGAGGGTCCTTGAGCAGGGTAGCTGCTATGGCATCCTGTTCCTGCGCGGTAAGGCGCCCAGACAGGTAGTTTTCAATTATTTTGGTATCATACATGAAGCTGCTCATAGGTCAGGTTTTTTTCTTTTACTTGTTTTCTCACTTTTTCAAGACATTTAAATTTTTGAGAGGTCGCTGACCTGATGCCGGAAAAGCCAAAGCTGGCAGCAATTTCTTTTAAGGATTTTTTCTTATAATAAAAAGCTTCCAGTAGTGCCATGCACTTTTTTCCTGCCATAGCCAAATAATCTGCCAAATGAAATACCGATTCTTTTGGCTCATAAAAGTCGGCGGGAATGGTGATCTCACTTTCCCAGGCGCTCATGGAGATGAATTTTCGGTCATTGTGATATTTCCTGATCCATAGGTGTTTGACAATACCCAGCACATAGCTGTGCACCGATGAGGTAATGAGGTCTGGCTTTTCCATTACCTTTTCGTAGAAGATGATCAGGGCATCCTGGAACATATCCTGCGCGTCAGCCCTGGAGCCTCCCAGACTAAAGACAAGGTTGGCCACTGTAGGGAAGCTTTGTTCATATAGCTTTTCAAATGTTGCCTCCCGGTCATACCGCAGGGATTCCGCCAATGTATTGAGTGAATAAGACATATTTTCTTCAGGCTTTTATTATTTAGTGCTTAAAAGAAAGAATTATCACCGGCTTTTTTCCAATTTTTTTTATTTTTCTCGGATTGGCGGCATTTATTCGTACTGCAGCGATCTGGCAGGGTCTGTTTTTGCAGCGAACAAGGACTGCAAACCTACCGACAATGTCACAAGGCCGATAACGACCAACCCACTTAACAAAAAAACAAGAGGGTTGACATCTACCCGATAAATGAATGAAGCCAGCCAACTGTCGGCAAGCCAGTAGGAGATGGGCCAGGCGATAAGATTAGCCATCAATACCAGCAGCATGAATTGCTTTGAAAGCAAGGAGGTGACACCAATGATGGATGATCCCAATACTTTTCTGATGCCAATTTCTTTGGTGCGCCTTTGGACTGAAAGTCTTGTTAGCCCGATCAGTCCCATCCAGGCTATAAAAATGGAGAATAGTGATGCCGCATTGACAATACGGGCCCAGCGCTTTTCTTCCCGGTATTTTTGAGCCACTATTTCATTGACAAAACTGTACGTGAAGGGCGCATCGGAGTTTCCCAGCTTCCAGACAGCTGATAAATGATCAATAACAGGCGGTATTTCGCCGGGGGTAAAGCGCACAAACATTTGATATAAATTCGGAGGCCACATGTAGGTGGTCAACCCACCAATGCCATCTCTTAATGTCTGATCGTTAATCGTCAGAATTAGGGGGGCAATCTTGCTGTGCAGACTGCTAAAGTGAAAGTCTTTGACCACGCCGATGATTCTGTGGGTGTTCTCAAAATCTTTGCCAGGGATATGTTGTTCTAACGGATTGTCCCAACCGAAATGTTTGACCAAAGCCTCATTCACCACAATATCGGAAGACTGGTTACCTTTTTCCCAGTTGAAAAACTCGCCGGCCACCAATTCAATAGCCATTGTTTCCAGGTAATCATGGCTGACCAGGTTGTAGCAGATCTTCTCCTCGGTTTCATCGGCTTGCAGGAATGTTAGCTTGGTCCAGGGTTCCGTAGCGTTGTTCATGGAAGCAGTTACGGCCGATATCCTGCTGTGATTTGACAATTCGGTTTTCAGTCGCTCTACCAATTTTCTGGTGGCCTCCGGTTCATCGACATTACCAAGACTGATCTGAATTAAGTTGTTTTGCTCAAACCCCAGATCTTTATGTTGCACATACTGCATTTGAGACCTGATAATAAAAGTGCCGATGACCAACACGGTTGAAATGGTAAATTGGATCACTACCAGTATTTGGTTCATATGGCCGGACCAGGTTTTTGGAGATACTTTTTTGCGAAGCGCATGCACTATTTTAAAGTTCACCACCGCCAATGACTGAATAACCCCGTTTATGAACGCAATCACTATGGAAATGCCGGTTATAAATAATAACATGTCCCAATCCGGTAGAAAGGCGATCTGGCTATCGGCAAGTTGGTTGAAGAAAGGTGACATTAACCAGGCAAGTAATACCCCTGTTGCACCGGCCAACATGGAAAGTACAAAGGCCTCTATAACAAGATGGACACGCAACATACGCTTATGGGCGCCCAAAACCTTGCGTAATCCCATTTCCTTGAGTCGTACCAACACGTGCCCGGTAGAAAGCGTTATGAAATTAATAACCGAAACTACCAGTACCAGCAATGCCAGCCCTATCATGATAAGAAATTTGGTTGGATTGGTATAGGTAGCATTTCCTACAATCTCATTTTCGAGATGTAGGTCAGTTAAGGGTTGAAGCATTACCTCCGTGTAAGAATCATCTTCCGGGTTAAAGTTGATGGCGTCGGCGCAGGTCTTTTCTACTTGATCAATGGCTACACCTGGCTTAAGTAAGACATAGTTTTCAAGTATTCCATAATCATACGATGTCATTACATCCGGCGAAACCACCATTGAATAGGTTTCAAAGGGAAGCAGAAAATCAACTGCCAGGCTTGAACTGCCTGATTTACTATTAATGACAGCTTGAATAACAAATGATGAAACCACGCCATTAATATCAAACGAAACTGATTTTCCAATGGGATTAACATGGCCAAAATATTGCAGGGCTTTCTGTTGTGAAATCACCATTTGATTTTTTATATCCAACGCACGGTCACTCCCTTCCAAAAGGGGAAAGCTGAATATTTTTAGAAAATCCGGGTCCACAAAATAGGCAGTTTCTTTTATAGGCTTGTTATGGCGGATCATCGCCACAGTGTGACTTGCATAACGGGTTGCATTCACAACAGCAGGTACTTCCTCTAATAATTTTTTACCCACGGGAACAGCTGTAACGGCACTCCTGTGTTTAACCTCGCCGGATTCTTTATTGATGACTGAGATGGCTACCCGGTGTATATTGGCACCATTTTGATGAAAATCGTCATAGCCCATCTCTTTTTTGACGAAAAGAAATACTAACAAAATGAAGGCCATGGACATAGATAAGCCCAGGGTGTTGGCCACCGAATAAAACTTGTACCTGGTCATACTTCTGGCCGCTACCAGGAGATGGTTTCTGATGAGTTTAGTGTTCATGTTGAGGAAGGTTAGCTTATTTCTTAATAAAATAGTTGGATGGCAGAGGCGGACAACATTCCAATAAAATAGTAAGCCGGCCCGTCGCTGTCCGATAGATTTAACAGATTCCCGGTATTGCTCTTCGAAATCGTGTAAGATGCCTTCTGCAAGTTCATCGGGACAAAACCAGGTTAGTATCCGTATAGCCAGCCCCGGCGGATTCGACTTGGGGTCTTTCATATAGCGTCTAAATTTACTTTCGCCAGCAGCTTCCAAAGTTTTTGCCGCTGGGCCTGCATCTCATGCAGCAGCGACAGTCCCGCGTTGGTGATTTTAAAATATCGCTTTCGTCGGCCACCGCGGGTAGCCGTAACGCCTCCCATTTGGGATTTCACATAACCTTTGTCTTCCAGTCTATACAAGGTAATATGAACGGCGCTCAGGTTGGCTGTTCGGTTGAATTGGGCTTTTATTTCCTTCACGATGGCATTGCCGTAAGCTTCATCTCCCAATACGCCGACCAGGGTCAAAACCAGTTCTTCAAATTCCCCGAGGTAAGTTTTCTTCATTTCTATATAAGTTGTAAAAGAAATATACGAATTATTTGTATATAAGTTGTAAAAGAAATTGTTTTGTTTTTGACCGACAAAGAGTGGCGCCTGAATTACAATTTCGTAAATCCTATCCAAATCTGCCATGCAATAATTTTTTATGGGATAATTGCATTGATAAGGGTTGGATTGTCGTTATCATACAACATTTTTTATCAATAAACCATACCAGCAATATGCGACGTATATTTTTTGCAATCCTTTTGTTAATTATAGCGGGTTGTTCGGAAGAGGATAAAATGATACAAGCACCCTTTACCGGAAAATGGAAGATGATCGAGGTTACCATAGATCACGTTTTACAAACCGAATGGCGGAACCTGGAACTTGCTTTTCAGCAAGATAATTCGGAGGGAGGGAAATACCAGACGACTAACACGGTCAACGATTCTGTTTGGAATGATTTAGGTACCTGGACAGCTGCTAATGATCCGTCCAGATTCATTCGCGATGACTCCATAACGGTAACCTATCATCTAAGAAACGATACATTATTCATGATGAAAGTTCTTCCGTGGACAGTAGTACCATGCGTACCAACTGTAAGCGATCCTTGCCCCCTGGCTGTGACGGGGGTGTGGCATTTTGTGTTGGTCAAAGAATAAAACATTTTCTGCGTTGAAGACCAGGCAATTTCTTTTGCCAACGATTGGGATGGCAGCTTTTTACTCATATTTATTTAGTAAGATAACGGTAGTTAGATAGAATTAAACCAATTAGTTAAACAAGCATCCTAAATAACTTATAATCAGATATTATTTTTTAAAAACTAAAACCATTTCAGGACATGAAATCAAAATTTTTTAATCTATTCATTTTTTTAATCATAGGGACTATCGTATCATGTGATGATGACGAGTCCGATATCAAGCCGGAAGCATGTTTTACCATTGCCTCTAATGAAAACAAAGCCGGTGAAGCTGTACAATTTACCAATTGCTCTAAAAATGCCACCATGTTTGTCTGGGATTTTGGAGATGGGGAAACATCAATTGAGAAGCAGCCAAGTCACATTTATGCGCAACAGGGTTCGTATAATGTTACACTTTTAGCCGGTGAAGATACCAATACGGATGGCGTACTAAGTCAACTGGATAATCCTAGCTCGGTTTCAAATAGTATTGAAGTGGACCCTAATCGTCTGTCAATTGATCTGACCATTTTGGATGCCACCAGCTGGAGCCAAAGTAACGCAAGCCTTGATGTTGTTGTGGATGCCAATGTGAATTTATTTGTCAGTCAGGCTTCAGCCGATGCAGGCAAAGCAGATCTTACTTTGAAGAGTGATAACAATGGGAAAGCGAAGATCTATGACCTGGTGGCAGGCACATATTATTTGTCGGTGGACAAAGGAGACCTGTCAAATAGCAAGGACGGATTTCTGATTGCTGGAGTTTTTCAGTCTCAGGAAGATGTGGATAATTCACCGTTTCAGAGTGGTGCCGCAGTAGGAGGAATTAAATACATGGATCTTAATGGGGATTTTGTGCTTAATGATGATGATAAAAGCCAGTTCATCTTAATCACGGTCAAGAACGATGAGACCTACACAAAAGAAATTGTGATTGGGAAATAACTAATTTCAACGCAGCAAATGCAATGCAGAAGATCATCCGGGTAACATTTTCTGCGGGTTATTTTTTCATATCCGCAGAAAATAGTTGCCGGTAACTGATAAGTTTTGCCTTTCTGCTTCCTTTGGTGGAGTTAATAACAGAAAATGAAAAAAACAGACATTATAACAGGTTCCGTTTTGGAAGTTCCCCTCGAAAAACAATATGGATATGGATATGTAAAATTGATCTTTTCTAAAGACATTCAGCCTGATTTTTTTGATCATATACTCATTAAAGTCTATAATCTATTTAGAAAAGAAAGCCTTCATAAAAAAGAATTGAAAAAGAAGTTTTTGAAATGGACAGCGATATTGACTTTACAAAAGTAAAACACGAAAACAGGTTAAAGGCAGCCATAAAAGCTGTGGACGATTAGAATTGGACCGGCAAGTTCAACATGGTTGGAAAGAGGGGGTGATTTTGAAGCAGTTCATTAAGCCGGCCAATGCCACTGGTAATAGTTGATAGAAAAATGGTGATGACCAATTTTTATTGAGGTTACATTTTCGTACCCCATATTTTAACGGCTTAATGCGCATTTTGAAATAAGTGGCTCCCTCGTTGGTTATTCATGGCCTCCAATAGCTCTATATCGGTCATATAATACTTATCCATAAAGCCTTGGGCACCTTTAAAGAATTCCAGGCAGGAAGAATCTTTGCGCACAAAGTAGGCGTATTGGTAAATCTGGCTGCCCAGTCCATGGTAGACCGGCATCAGATCGGTGCTGCGCTCATGGGTGGCCCGGAATTCATCACTTTCAAGATAATTTAGTCCCCACTTACCGATTTCAAAGAGATTTAATTGATGATAGTAAACCACATGGCCAAGCTCATGAGCCAGTATGCCCACCTGCGCGTCGAATGGCAGTGACCGGAGCAGGATAGGATCGAAGAAAGTTTTTTCCGCATCATTTAATAAAATACGATACTGGCGATGCTTTTTCCCCGGGATAAAGAGTGTCCAGATGTTGAAGGTGGATTCCATCGGTGCACCTTCGGGCTGCAGGATCATGTCTATGTTGACATCTTTTAACTGAGGGTAGGCAGAATAGGCTATAGCGGCAGCAATTTCAAACCCCTCGGGAAGACCCTTATTGTCACCGATTATTGCCTTTAAACTGTCCAGGTCATAGGTGTGATTGGCCAAAGTATCTGCAAATTGATGAGGGGTAAACCCTGGTTTTACTTGTTTTGGATCCACCTCCTGGAAAAACACTGCCGCTGCCAGTATTAATACAAGTGCTATGATCGTCAGGAAAATTTTTATAATTAGTTTTATCATCGGGCGTTTCATAAAAACCGGCAAGGTCAGGAATAAATCTATATGGATCCAAATCAAACCCGAAACCGGCTACAAAGGCATCATTCAGGTTGGTGGTGCCAATAATTGCTTTCCCGCATTGGCCATGACATTTGTAGTTAAGTGTAATTAATAAAAAATAAGTGACATAGGTTGACCGCCAGGATTATTTTTTTTTAAATTTTTATTTGTTATACAAATATATTTATAATAAAAGTATTATATTCAGGTTTGTATAATAAATATGAATACGAAAGGAGTTTATTTAGGAGAACTGGAAGAGCTGGTATTGCTTTCCGTTGCTACACTGTCTGAGGACGTTTACGGCGTCACAGTCAAAAGATATATTTTTCAGGAAACAGGAAGAAGCGTAAATATTAGCGCCATACACGAGGTCCTGAAAAGATTACAGCGCAAAGGTTATCTCACCTCCAGGATAGGAGGGGCCACAAAGACGAGGGGAGGTAGAAGGAAACGATTATTTGAATTAACCGCTGCCGGCAGAAACAAGCTGGAACAGGTAATTACGATGAAAATGCAAATGTACAAGCAGGTTCCTAATATTTCAATCAAGCTGACATGAAAGAGAATAGCCCACCGAAATGGATTGACTGGTTTTTAAGTTGGTATTGCAACCCGTCCCTGTTGGAAGAAATACAGGGAGATCTTTATGAGTTATATGCTGAAAGGTTGGAAAAAGAGGGTAGGTGGTCAGCGGACCTGAAATACTTGTGGGATACATTGCGATGCTTCAGATGGTCTAACATCAAAAGGAAAAGTCCGCTGCTTAACAACAGGCAGGGATTGTGGCGGTTAAGCTTTACCCTGGCGCTGCGCCATGCCCAAAAAAACAAGACTGGGTTTCTTATTAAGACGTTGGGGTTGTCTATTTGTCTGTCATTTGCTTTGTTATTAACCGCTTTTGTGGTTAATGAACTAACGTTTGATCATTTTCATGTCAATCACAAGCAAATTTATCGGGTCTCCTCCAGGGTAACCTTTGAAAACCAGGTTACACATTATGCCGTTACACCATTTCCCATAGGCGCTGCGCTGAAGGATGCTATTCCTGAAATTGAAAATTACTTCAGGTTCACGTATGAAGAAAAGCCTATTTATTATTTGGGTGATAAAATATTTTATGATGAAGCCACCTTTATTGCCGATAGTAATTTCTTAAAGGTACTTTCCTATCGTTTGCTGGCAGGAAACGATCAGGCGCTCAGCGAGCCTGACAAAATTGTATTGACGGAATCGTTGGCCAGAAAATTTTTTGGAAATAATAATGCCCTGGGGCAGGTGGTAGAATATGGCGAAGGCTTTGAGCTGGAGGTTGCTGCTATTATCGAAGATCCTCCAGCCAATTCACATCTGAGATTTGATGCCCTGATTTCATGGGACACTTTTGATCATTACGATGAATGGGCCAATCTGAATGCCTACAATTATCTTCTGGTGGGACCGGAGGTGAGTGTTACGCAGGTAAAGGATAAGGTGAGTGCTGAGGTAGGTAATTTTCATGACCTGATTGTCCGTGAGTATAACGGAACCTTTGAGGCCATGCTGGAAAACATTGCGGAAATTCATTTTTCTCAAAATCTGGAGGAAGACATTGCAGAAAAAAGAAATAAACGCAGTGTGCTATTGCTGATTGCGGCCATAGTACTCCTGTTTATAACGGGTCTCATTAATTATCTGAATCTCACGCTGACCGAACTCACCGGTAGTATCAAAAAGATGAGCATATTAGGTGTATTTGGTGGTTTAGCAAAAGATCATCGCAAAATGCTGACCAGTGAAACTGCGATGATCCTTTCAATAGTTTTGCCGCTTGTGGCATGGTTTGGTTATTACGGTCTTTGGTTTGCCGAAACGCATATGTCCACCTATATTGATCGCAGCGTGTTGATGAATCCAATACTTGTCAGCACTGGCATCGGTTTCCTTTTGTTAGTCTTTGCCTCAAATCACCTGAACTTATGGATGCTGTCAGGCCCTGGCTACCTGATCAGGGCGCTCAAAGGACGGTTCAATACAATGGGCAAGGGAATTTCTCTCAGAAAGGTACTGGTGGCGGGGCAAATGTCCTTTTCAATTATCATGATTGCGCTTATTATCATCATTGTCGATCAATTTAATTTTATTGAAAATGCAGACAAGGGTTTTGATAACAAGGATATCATGGTAGTTAAGCTGCGTTCTCCAAACCCCGCTGGCATGGAAAGTTTCAGCCAGGCCATCCGGCAAATGGATGGTGTAGTACAGGTGGCGGGAAGTTCTTACTTTCCGGGTATCATTGAAACAAAGTATGTATTTCAAATTGAGACGGAAAGCGGCATGAAACAGCAACTGATATCGATGATGAATTGCAGTGTGGAATATTTCAAAACGCTGAACATCCAATTTGATCAGGGTCATGGTTTCTATGAAAACAGGGTGCTGGGGCATGAGGATGGATTTATTATCAATGAGGCAGCAGCTAAAGCATTTGGATGGGAAAAAGGTGTAGGGAAAATAATCAATGGACCACTCAGTGGTCAGAATGAGGCCTATCAGTCCGGTAAGGTGATCGGTGTGGTCAAAGATTTCAATTTTGCCACCCTGCATGAAACCATCGAACCAATGATTATTTTTCTTTCGGATGATAATTGGACGAATCCTTTTATTTACATAAAAACGAGCCCAATTCATCAGGCAGATCTCATAACATGGGTAGAGAAGGAATTTAAAACACTTTGGCCGCAATATCCCTTTGAATGGGAATACCTTGATACCAAGTACCTGAGCCTTTATAAAAAGGACTATGAGCTAAAAAGTATTTTTGAAGTAGGCCTGGTGATATCAATATTAATTTCATGCCTTGGTATTTTCAGTATTTCAGCGCTATTGGGAACGTTGCGCAGTAAGGAAATGGGGATACGGAAGGTAGTGGGTGCGGCTCCTTCCCAGCTATTTTTTTTACACCTTAAAAACTTTTTACAATTTCTGATGATGGCGATGCTGGTAGCTTATCCCCTGGTTTGGTATTTGTCTGATCAATGGTTACAGAACTTTGCCTACCACGTGGTGTTGAACGGCTGGAATTATATTATGCCTGGCATTTTTGCCCTTCTCATTATCCTGATCACCGCAGGCTATCAAGGCATTAAAAGTGCAATGATAAACCCTATTGACATATTGGAGCATGAATAAAACAAAGTTAGTAGCTACTATTTTTTATTTGCTGGCTATCAATGTTTTTGGACAGGAAAATATTAGTATCAAAGGTAGGGTACTGGATGCTGAAACAGGCCAGCCCCTGATTTACGCCAATATCGGCATGAGCAATCACGCTTACAGCACGGCTTCGGATCTCCATGGTAACTTTGGTTTTTTGATACCTAAAACGCTTTTGGCTGACACACTATTTATTTCCTACGTAGGCTACAAGACATTTACCGGCCAGGTATCCACGCTGGATCTTGATAATTTAGTGATCAGACTGGAAATATCCGCAATTCAACTAAAAGAGGTAACGATTAACGAGCAAAAATATGAGTATAAGCTCAAAATAAGAAGGTTTGAAAATTCCCTGAAGCTGATCAAAGGGAAACTGTATGCCGCTGACACAGAGGTTACCAACGAGGCGTACCAGCATTTTCTAAACTACCTGCAACGATCAGGTCAGATTGATCTGCACAATACCTGTAAACCGGATTTTTCTAAATACCAGGGTTCGTTACTGGCCTTTTTCAAAGGATATCACCAGCAGCATCAAAACACAAAAAAGGGTAAGTTTGACCGGAATTTAAATGAGTATCCGATTGTAAATATAACACAAGAAGCAGCCAGGGGTTATTGCGAATGGCTTACTGATTTGTACAACAACAGCAAAGGCAGAAGGAAATTTAAAAAGGTTATTTTCAGATTGCCTACCTTGAAGGAATGGCAAATGGCGGCACTGGGAAGCAAAGGATTTCAGTCATGGGAACTGGAAGAAAACGAAGTATTAGTGGGTATACCAAAATATCCCGGTGACGAGTTTGCAAAAAAAACAAGGTCAATCCCGGTAAAAGGAAATGATATTCTTTATCCCTGGTATAAGGTGTATGCCTATCGCAATAAGGTGCAAAATAAAAACGGCTGCTGGTTGGGAAACTTTAAGGTACCTGAGGAAGGCACCAGCTGCCAAACTTACCGGCCAGATAGGGACGGCTTTGCCATTACAGCCCCGGTTGGTGTCTTCTTTCCCAACGGGATGGGACTTTACGATGTCGTGGGAAATGTTGCGGAAATGATTGATGAGGAAGGAAAGGCCTGCGGTGGAAGCTGGGATCACTTTCCGGAAGAATCGACTATCTCCAGCGTCAATACATACGCAGGGTCCGGCGGTGCCGTTGGCTTCAGGATTTTCATGGAAGTACTCGACCCAAAGTAAGGAACATTTTTATGGCTACGATGATCTTAAATGATATGACTTTGGCTGTACAAAGGCACGGATACCCTGAGCGGACAAGGTAGATCCCAATCCCGAATTTTTTCTCCCCGACCAGGGAACATTAGGAGAAACCCGGTCACAACAGTTCCAGTACACAGTTCCGGTATTAAGTGCTTCCAGTATTTTTAAAGCCCTTTCTTCGTTTCCCGAAAAGACCGCACCGGTAAGCCCGTAGTCGGTATCCTGCATCAGAGAAAGCGCCTCCTCATCGGAACTTACTTTCTGAATGCCAATAATGGGACCAAAAGATTCTTCCATCATCACCTTCATGCGATGATCGCAGTTGGTTAATACAGTAGGCTGGTAATAATATCCCTGGCCTTCCATTGCCTGTCCACCGGTTTCCAAAACCGCCCCTTTATTGATGGCATCTGTCACCTGTTGGTCTAACACTGCTATCTGCGGTTGGCGGGTCAGTGGTCCGATAAAGGTGTGTTGATTGGTTGGGTCTCCGATAATGTAGGTCTTTACTTCTGCCACAAACGCATCGATGAAATTATCGTAGATGCCTTCGGAAACATAGATGCGCTCTACCGCACAGCAGCTTTGCCCATTGTTGTAGAAGGCTCCCTCGGCGGCATTGATGGCCGCTTGTTTGACATCGGCGACATCGTCCATGACAAATAGCGGGTCTTTACCTCCCAGCTCCAACTGAACCGGCACCAGTTTGTGAGCAACGGTTTGAGCGATATGCCGGCCTGTGCCATAAGACCCGGTAAAGAAGTACCCATCCAGGGGTTCCTCCAGAAGCTGTTGCCCGACGTCCCCCGGCCCGATAACACATTGAAATACATTTTCGGGTACACCTGCTTTGTGCAGATATTTTTCAAATTGTTTTCCGGTCAAAGAAGCATACTCGGAGGGTTTATATAATACCGCATTTCCTGCGACAAGGGCATACAAAAATACGTTGTAACCGACGTTGTAGGGAAAATTCCAGGCCGATATATTGGCGATGACACCAAGGGGCTCGTAACTAATTTTTTCATGTGTCAATCCTTCGTCTACCAGCACCTCACCGCGCAACCAGCGTTCGGCATGACTGCTCAAATGATCTATCCTGTTTTGGGCGCCATTTATTTCATTGCGGGATTGTTGTATTGGTTTTCCCGTTTCTCTGGTTAGGATAACCGACAGTTCCTCGCCATGTTGTTTTACTAGTTCCCCAAATTTTATAATACAGGCCAAACGCTCTTTTACCGGGTGAAGGGCCCATTCTTTTTGCCCTTGTTGCAAAAGACTTAGTTTGGCCCGCACGGAGGCTTTGTTATCTGAAGTAAGTTCAGCAATAGCTGCTCCGGTAGCGGGATTTTTTATAATCAAATTCATGTTACGCTTCTGATTTTGTATGTTGAAGGAAGGCCTGATATAAGAGATCGGCATCAATCAGTGTATCCTTTAAAGTATGAAAAAATTCCGGATGCCATTGAACGCCCATGACCTTGCCTTCGGGTTCTCCGGTATAGCCGAAAGCCTCAATAAGCCCATCCGGTGACTTTGCATAAATCTCCAAATTTTCACCCAGATCTTTGACCGCCTGGTGATGGACGGAGTTAACAAACAGCTCCTTTTCTGCGTGATAGATCCTGTCCAGATAAGTTCCTTCTACAAACCTGATGGGGTGCTTGACAGTGTCGTACAACTCCGCGGAACGATGTTCATCCGCATTGAGATTCTGTGTGGTAGTATCCTGGTAGAGCGTTCCTCCAAAATAAACATTCATCAATTGAAAACCCCGGCAGATACCCAGCAGGGGCCTGGAATTTTTAATAGCAAAATCCAGGATTTTCATCTCGTATTGATCCCGGTAGGCGTCGCCTTTCCAAATACCTATCGGTTCTTCTCCATAGGTCTCAGGCGCCAGATCAGTACCTCCCTGCATGACAAAGCCATCCATCTCAGCGAGGATATCATACAGCAGCTTATCATCCACATCGGGAATCAATACGGGAAGTATTCCTTCTTTGGTGAGGTACCTGGCCATATCGTTCTCCAGATAACTTAGTGATTTAGGCCCGAAAACAGTTCGGGTTTTATCGGGATACATAAAGCAGGAAGAGATGCCTATTTTAACCATAATCACATTTATAACGCCTCCTGGTAAATCTTTCTGAAATCTTCCAGGCCTACCGGTTTAGGATTATTGGGATGACAAAAATCAGCTTCAGCCAAAGTGGAAAGTGTATCAATATGATCCTTGGTTACGCCGACATCAGACAATTTTGTGGGCATGCCCAGACGTTCATTCATCGTGAAAAGATGATCTATCAGACGGTCTCCCATATTATTGCCCAAGGCAAATGCCTGGGCCATGCGATCAAACCGGCCTTCAAACCCATCGTAATTAAATGTCATGCCATAGGGAAGATTCACTGCATTGGCGAGGCCGTGGTGGGTATCCAACAGGCTTGACAACGGATGCGCCAGACTGTGAACGATGCCCAATCCCTTCTGAAAGGCTACGGCACCCATCAGGGAGGCCAATAACATTTTTGCGCGGGATTCCACATCGGGTTGATGTACTGCCTTGTCGAGAGATTCGGCAATAAGTTGTATGCCTTCCAGGGCAATGCCGTCACACATGGGATGAAATCCTTTGGCCATATAGGCTTCCATGTTATGGGTCAATGCATCCATGCCGGTGGCTGCCGTTATAAACGGCGGCAATTCCATGGTCAGCATCGGATCGGCAAATACGATCCGGGCCATCAGCTTGGGACTGAAAAGAATTCTTTTTTTCTTGGAAACATCCTCGGAAATAATGGCGCTCCTGCCTACTTCACTGCCAGTTCCGGCGGTAGTGGGCACCGTGACAAAATGAGGAACGTCCTCCGTTACATATTTATCGCCTCCAATCAGGTCGTCGTAGTCAAACAGATCCCGGGTATGGTTGACCCGCAGTACAATGGCCCTGGCAACATCCATGGCCACCCCTCCGCCAATGCCGATGATACAATCCCTTTGGGTTTGATGATAGCTTTCTCCACCATTGATAACATCGGATTTTACAGGATTTTTATGCATGTCGCAGAACACTTCGGCATGTAATCCATTTTGGTCCAGGCTATTTTTAATTTTAACAAAAAAGTCCAACGCCGCTACCGTGGGATCGGTGACCAGTAAGGGTCTTTTAAGATCCTGCTCTTTTAAGTAACCCACTAATTCTCCAATTACGCCAACGCCAAAGCGAATGGGCGTCGGAAAGTTAAAACCGTAAACCTTGGTTAGATCTAACATAGTATCTCAAATAATTTCAAAATATCTTTTGGTTTCCCAATCAGTCACCTGTGCGGAAAACTGCTGCCATTCCCATTCCCTGGTCTTTGTGAAATGATCCACAAAAACCTCCCCAAAGAGCTCCTGAGCAATGGCAGATGTTTTCATCGCATTGGATGCTTCCAGGAGATTGGATGGCAGGGTGCCATTACTAAAATCACGATAGCCGTTGCCAATGGTTGCCGGAACGGTCAATTTAAGCTTGTTTTTTATGCCATACAATCCACTGGCGAGGCAGGCAGCCATGGCCAGGTACGGGTTGACGTCCGAACCCACCACACGATGCTCTATCCTGGTGGCTTTTTTTCCTGCAGTCAATATACGCAGCGCGGTTGTCCTATTGTCGATTCCCCAGGTCATAGTGGTGGGCGCCCAGGCACCTTCCACCAGTCGCTTATAACTGTTAATAGTTGGCGCAAACATTGGCAGGATCTCCGGTAAACACTGCAATTGTCCGGCGATATAACTTTTCATAATATCGCTCATTTTATCCCCGGCATTCTCCGCAAAAAACAGGTTCTCTTTATTGTCGGCATCCCAGAGACTTTGATGAATGTGGCCGCTACAGCCTGGCAGGGCACTGGTTTGCTTGGCCATAAAACTGGCAATGATGCCATGCTTATAGGCGATTTCTTTTACTGATGTCTTAAATAAAACCGCCCTGTCCGCCGCTTCCAGGATGTTACTATACCGGATAGCCGCCTCTGTGACACCGGGTCCGGTTTCGGTGTGCAGGCCTTCCAATGGTACGCCAAAGTTTTCCAGCATATCAAAAGTGTCGGTGAAGAATTCGCGGTTTTCAGACATTCGCAAAACGGAATAGCCAAACATGCCTGGTGTCAGAGCCTGAAGATTCTGAAAGTTCCTGGCGTGCATATCTCCCGGGTTTTCCCGGTAATTAAACCATTCAAATTCCTGGGAGTATATGGGAGTATAACCCATGGCAATTGCCTCACCCATGACCTTCCTTAATAAACTTCTGGGGCATACCGCCAGGTCTTTGCCCTGGTCATTACCGAAGTCTGCCAAAAAAAATGGGGTATCTTCTTCCCAGGGGATGGTGCGGAAAGTGTTTAAATCAATACAGGCATCCTCATCGCCATAGCCGGTTTGCCAACCCGTAATTTGTATGTCATTTTCATAACTCCGGTCCATCATATCCCAGCCGAACACCACACTGCAGAAGCCAAATCCCTTTTCCAGGGCTGAAATGAACTTGTCACGATGCATAAATTTACCGCGTAATACGCCATCTATGTCGATAATAGCTACCTTTACCCTGGTGTGTTCGTTTTTCTTTAATCGGGTTATAATCTCGTTTTTGTCCATGTCCCAAGATATTACATTTTTTTATTCAAGAAAAGGAGAAAGCCTGCATAGGAGACCCCAACAATGCCCAGGAAAATGAACGCCAGGCCCTGATTGTAATAGGCCATAGCGATAAAAGCTATGGAAGCAATTATCAGGGCCAATAATGGAAATAAAGGGAACAGGGGCACCTTAAAAGGTCTTTCCATATCCGGCTCCTTTTTGCGTAGGGCAAAAAAGGAAAACATGGAAACAATATAAAGCGCCAGTGCTCCAAAGCAGGCAATGGTAATAATTTCACCGGTTTTTCCGGTAAGTAAGGCCACGATCCCAATCAGGGTGTTGATGATCAGGGCGTTGGCCGGTGTTCTGAATTTCGATTGCACATTCCCTAAAAATCGCGGCGCATAACCCACTCGTCCAAATTCAAAAGTAGCGCGGCCGCCAGCCAAAATGATCCCATGAAAAGATGCTATCAATCCTAGTAAACCTATTCCTACCAGCAGCTTGTATAAAAAGTGTCCTTCGTCAACAATATGCGATAATGCCAGCGGAAGCGGTGAGTCCGATGCCTCGGTACTTCCGGCCTCGTATACAACCGCCTCCCAGCCCGCTACACCTACAGCAGCGGTAAAGGTCAGCACGCAAAGAATTACCAGCGTCAGAATGGCGGAGCCAAAACCTATCAGCACGCTGCGTTGGGGATTGATGGCCTCCTCTGCTACGTTAGCCACACCTTCAATGGCCAGGAAAAACCATATGGCAAAGGGAATAGCGGCAAATGCACCGGAAAAGCCATTGGGTAGGGGGTTTAACTGCAAATTACTGACTTTAAATTCCGGGAGCGTTACGCCGGCAAAAATCAGTAGTTCAATGACAGCCAGAACAGTAATAACCAACTCAAACGAAGCGGCAAGTTTTACCCCCAGAATATTGATGACAGTAAAAATCAGGTAGGCGCCAATCGCAAAGACCAATACGTCAATGGTGGGGTACAACAAATTCAGGTAGGCGCCAATGGCGGCGGCGATGGCAGGAGGGGCAAATATGAATTCTATATTCTGAGCAATACCTCCAATAAAACCCAGGTGTTTGCCCAAGCCGCGGTTGGCATATTCAAAGGCACCGCCGGCACTCGGAATGGCACAGGCCATTTCGGTGTAGCTAAAGGTAAACGTGACATACATAATGATGATGAAAACCGTGGCAATGGCCAGGCCGTAGGTTCCGCCCTCTGCCAGTCCCAGGTTCCATCCAAAATACATACCCGATATAACATACCCCACACCCAGGCCCCACAACATCAACGGACCGAGGGCTTTGTTTAATTGATTTTTACCCATCTTTATTCATTTAAGCATTGTTCTAAAATGTAAACCAACGACTACTTTGCAAAAGCTGGGCTTTGTCCCACGGTCTTAAAACATTACTGAAAAAGTCACCAGCTATAACGCCGATGCTTCACATTTAAAAATAAAGGATATAATACTACAAGAAATTAAATTATGGAAATTTTGACAGCAAATTTTCTGAAGATAATGAGCCTGGCACCAAATTAATCTGTGAAAGCCAGCGAAATACTCCAGCCAGCTATCCAGTGATACCCGAGTGGCACAGCTTATTAGTCCTAAATTTCCAGGAGGGGTGAAATTTTCAAATCAGCGGGCTAAATTTTGTTGCTTACAGCCATTGATTATTAAATTTTCAATCCAGCGGGGGCATATTGTGTCTAATACGGGTGGGTAAATTTCCACGCATTGTCTTTATCCTCCTTTCTTGTTATCATTAATTACTCGCAGCAAGTGAGAATTAAGAAAACCAAGACAAACTTTTTATTTGGATCCAATGTATTTATACCCCGTATTCAAATTTCAATGGCCAGGTATATTGACAACAATATGCCTGGTCTTGCTGCCATTTTTTTCGCAGGGTCAGCAGCAAATCACCGTCAATGTGTCGCCGGGCATCAGTGCTTCTATCAACGGGGAGCTGGAGCTTAAACGCGAGAAATATTTCAATCTGGCTGCCAGCTCCGGAGAAATTGCCGGTAAACTAAATGATCAATCCCGTTTTGACGCTTATTTTAAAGATATGGAAATGACCGTAGGCCGACAGTTGGGCATGGTATTTAGCGAAAAAAACTGGGGGAATAACTCCCTGCGCGAAGACCCTGGTCGACCAGGGTATATGGATGTGGACTATTTTATCTCCAAAAAAAATCCTAATGACAATGGTCTGGATGAACTCAAGGCTATCTTTGGAGACCGCCAGGGAATCGCCAACCACGATCGCCACAATGGTTACCCTGATTTCATGGACCAATATACCATAGATGGCAGCAATGGTGAGTCTTATCCCACCAACAATGACGCCGCGGCAGAAATGGTTGCCTATTTATTGAAACACCGGTATACCGATTTTAGGCGTCCATCCTATTTTGAATTAGTAAACGAGCCGCATTGGAAGTTTTGGGGAGATCCGAGGTTTGTTGAATTTCATACCAAGGCAAAAGAAAAAGTAGATGCGCTGAATATCCCAACCGAAATTGGAGGTCCTTGTTTTTCCGTTGCCTACTTTTACCGAAAGGAGTATGAAAGCACCAGCAGCATCATCAGGTTTATGGATGATACCAATTTTTCCCTTGACTTTTATTCTTTTCACGCCTACGACTACATGCGTTGGGATGATACCGCCAACGACTTTGTAGGAACGGTGACATCTGGATTGCCCCTGGAAGGTGTCTTTGACGCGCTGGCAGGTTATACTTTCAATAAATACGGTAAAGAATTTACCTATGTAGCCAGTGAACATGGCGGGTATATCACTGATGCAGATAACCGCACAATGGCCCTCAATCAGCTCGCGGATAAATATTTTCCCGGATCGGGCTTTGCACATGAAATGGAAAAAAGAAGTATTGATAACTTCATCATGGTGAATAGTACTATCGCCAATACTTTGGTTTTTATGAACCATCCGCATATTGTTAAGAAGTCGGTACCGTTTATACTTTTAGAGTCTGCGGGGTGGGATCCTTATTATTACTCGAGCCTGTTGGTAAAAGAGAATTTTGATAAAAACAGTCCCAATTATGCCGAATCAAAGCTGATTGATTTCTACAAATACTTTGCCGGTGTAAAAGGCCGCAGAATAGAATCATTTACGGCCGATACTGATATTCAGCATATGTCTTTTGTGGATGGAAAAAAACTGATAATGCTTTTTCACAACCAAAGCAATGAGCCAGGTGAACTAGACATCGATATTGAGGATATTGAAAATACCATGCAGGAAATCAAAGTACGAAAGCTTAGCCGTGGCATTGATTTCAGGCCTGTGTTAACTGAAGAAACCGCCACTGATCTTGATGATATAATCATTGAAGGGCAGGGTTCTGTCGTAGTTTTTGTCAGCTATGAAAATGACATTGAGGAAGATGATAAGGTGGATGAGGTGACCCATTACAGCCTGGAAACCAGTGCGCAATTTAATGGTTCCAAAACTTTTACCGTAGACATTCCGGAGCATAAAAAGGCGAAATACGGTATTTTACGAGTGGGAGTAAGCCGCGATGTCAATAATGCCAGGGAGATGGAAATCAAATTAAACGGCACCAGCCTCAATGTACCGCTGGAAGACTGCGCGGATCGTATTACCCAGACGGATCAGGTTTATGCGACCACTAAAATCGTCAAAGTAGACGGCAATTTGTTAAGGGAAAAAAATACTATTGAGGTATCGTTCCCCGACGGAAAGTCAGGCGGCGTAGGAGCGGTTGTCGTCAGGGCGGCACTAATGGATAGGGAAAGAGAGGGTGTTGTAGCCGGTGCGGACAGTTTTCAGGACCGGTCTTTTGAAGTGTATCCGGTGCCAGGTAAGGGGCTGCTCAATGTTAAAAGCCATACCGGCGGCAAATTACAAATTATTGATTTTACCGGAAAAACTGTTTGGGATCAATATGTTAAAGCAGGAGTTATTAAAATTGATATAAATAACTTATCTAGAGGGAATTATGTTGTTAGAATTGTCAATAAGAATACTGTTAAAACAAGAAAGATTTTTTTGAATTAGCAATGGGAAATTTTTGATGGCAATTAATCTTGTCAGAAACCCTTACGCTCAACTTTGTTAAGATAACTCTCATATTTATAAAGCGGGGAACAAGAATTACTAGGAATTACATCTCCCCGTTTTATACATTCTTTTCTGAAGACCGATCACTGCGGAATTGTACCCTTGTTTAGCCACATAGCCACAAGCAAATGTAACCTGGTAATCAACCATTAAGATGTGACGGTATCCAATTGTGTTTAATTTTTTGGTCCTTGTTACCGTCGTAATAATTTTATTAATGCAATAGATTTGAAATAGAAGGCTACCAAACGATTTCATATGGCCTGATTTTATGGCGGAGAAATTGTTATATGGCTATAGCTTTTAATGAGTTCATATCTGCTTTGGATTTATTGGACAATAATTTTTCCAAATCCTGAAGAAAAGCACATGGCAGCAATTTCGATAATATTTCAAATCAACTATATTTAGTATTTATCATAAAACCGCAAATTCTATGGAATATTCAATTGTTGTAAATGATGAAACGGCAACAGGAAAAATTCTAAATCAGATTATTTTGAAATTGGAGCGTGAGATTACAACGGTTGAGGAAATAATCAGAACCAGGGTTACCAGGGAGGTAGAAGCATACAATAGCAGCCCCCTAAATATTTTCAAAGGACTTGTACAGCCCCGGATGGCTGAAATGACATTAAATGGTTTTAAAATGCCATTAAGAAAGAAGATTGATCTCGACGAACAGATTAAGACCGCCTTGACGTCTTTCAAGGAAAATGGATTCTTTATCTTAATTGGGGACGAGCAGTATAGTGAGCTGAATGCTGAGGTACTGCTAGAGAAAGAAACCACGGTAAGTTTTGTGAAATTGACCCCTTTGGTAGGAGGATAAGCGATACTATGGTCCTGAAACGCTTTATTTCCGGTTTATTTGAAAAAAAGAACATTGATATAACATCCTCCCTTTTGGATACTAGCCGGATGGGCGAGGTCAAGCGTTTGCTGGCAGAAATTACAAAGGAGGCGACGGAACAAAATACTAGTACCTGGTCGTATACCAACCTGGGCAGGTTTGCTTCATATGGACAATTAAAAAATCAGGACAACGCTTTTAAAGTTCTGATGACTTTTCACCTCACAGAAAAAATGGCCAGGAAGTGGAATGACCGGAAAGGCGGCTATAGCATAAGTTTTAAAGATAGTATGGTGGAGGATTTAGAGAAAAATCTGCTTAGCCTGTTGATCAGGTCATCAGTGGAGATGAACGAAGATCAACTAATCACGATAACAAGGACATTTAAGGCCAGCAGCAATTATGCGCACGTCTGGCCCTACAAACCATTAATGACAAGAATTGAGAAACACATCAAACTATATGGCCTTTCAAAATCAATGTCCAAAACGTTAAGTTATTTGAAGTTTACCAAATCCCGTTATGCCTATGCTGATGAAAAAGAGATCGACAAACGAATAAATCAACTAACATCGGGCGTTGAAAAGCCCATGATCAGCAGCAAGGACGACTTTGGCAAAGCAATCAATACGAGGTTGAAGTCAATGAACAGTCAGGAGGCTGGGAGGTGGAACATGTTAATTGAACAGCTAAGCAAGGATAAGGATAAATCTACTCCTTCCAAAAAATGGATTGCGCAATCCCGGAAAATCGTTGAAGGTTTTGATCGGCGCGAATGGCATGAACATTTAATACCCGTGATAAAGGTATGCATCACAAGACTGCAAACCATTCATAAGCGTAATAGTAATAATGTTTTTTTTATCCATGAAGACAATGTCCAGTTATTAAGGGGGATGGTGTGGATCACTGCCTACATCAACGATGAATCCATTAACCTGGTGATAGAGGAACTTGGGCTTTGGTGTTTCAGGAAACTTCCGGGGCACGGGGCACTTTCGGTAAAAGTGGGTAATGCTTGCTTATATACTTTTTCCCAATTACCCCAGGAGGTTGGTATCATGAGGTTAACAAAGTTCAGGTTGAAGATCAAATACCCTTCGGTCCGGTCTCAGATCGAAAAATTGATAAGAAAGAAGGCGGAAAGTGAAGGCAAGACAATGGATCAGATTGAAGAATTGGCCATTAACGATTTTGGATTAAACGCTAATAACCAATTTGAACAAAAGATTGGGGAGTGCACGGCAGTTTTAAAAATTACTAAAATAAATAAAACTGAAATCTCCTGGCTAAAAGCAGATGGCAAAGCACAAAAATCAATTCCATCTTCCATCAAAGAGGAGTTTAAAACCCAAATCGGTGATTTAAGAAAGAAAGCCAAAGAAATTCAGACGATACTTCCCTCGCAAAAGGATAGAATTGAAGGCTTTTTTCTTAAAAAAAGGAAATGGACATTCGCCGACTGGAAAAGATATTATCACGATCATAATCTCATTTCGTTCATTGCAAGAAATCTGATTTGGGAGTTTACGGATGATGAGAAGTGTGGTACAGGAATGTGGTTGAATAACAGACTGATCGATGAAAATGAAAATATCATTGACTGGACATCCGATAAAACGGTGGTAAGGCTTTGGCATCCCATCAATAGCCCGGTTGACGCTATCGTCAAATGGAGAGCCATACTTGAAAAGGAACAAATACAGCAACCTTTCAAGCAGGCTTTCCGGGAGGTATATCTCGTCACAGATGCAGAGCTGGAAACGGAAAATTACTCTAATCGTTTTGCCGCTCATATTCTTTATCAGCACCAATTTGCAGCGTTATGTCAGACCAGAGGGTGGGCATATAGTCTTATGGGCCAATGGGACTCGCACAATACACCGACACTAAAAATTCCACAATGGGGAATGACCGCCGAATATTGGGTTGACTCAAATTGGGATGGAGATGGGGTTGCCAATGAAATGGGCATATTTAATTTTATTCACACCGACCAGGTAAGATTCTATGATAAGGAAAAGCAGTTGAATATAAATGAAACTCCCGATATCGTATTTTCAGAGGTCATGCGTGATGTAGACTTATTTGTGGGCGTCACAAGTATAGGGAATGATCCGAATTGGGTAGATGGAGGTATACAAGCCTATAACCATTATTGGCAGGATTACTCTTTTGGCGACCTTAGCGAATCATCAAAAATCAGAAAACAGGTATTGCAAAACCTTGTCCCAAAATTAAAAGTTGCCAAACAATGTCAATTTGAGGGCAATTTTCTGGTAGTGGAAGGTAAAATTAGAATTTATAAAATCCATATTGGCAGTGGCAATATATTGATGAAACCCAATGACCAGTATTTATGCATCGTTCCGGACAGGAAATCAAGTGCGGATAAAGTCTATCTTCCATTTGAAGGTGATCGTCAATTATCAATAATTATAAGCAAGGTATTTTTACTGGCAGCTGACGACAAAATTACAGACCGGACCATCCTAAGGCAAATTAATGGCAATGTGTCCAGGTAAAAGCCTCAACCCTTTTATGACATTTTTTCTGAAGCTTTCAAACTTCCTTTTCATTCCCTTGATTCTTCCACAGCAATATTTGCTTTTTGGCGTGTTTTAATTGCTTTTTCCTTTTTAATCCCGGCTTTGAAACAGGCCGATTCAGTGTTTTCACCTTCGACAGTATTTCTTTGTTTCGTAATCGATTCAATTTCTTGCTTCTTCGTTTTGTCTTCCATGGCATCTTTGTAACCCGGCACCAGGGTCATTAATAACTTTCGATCATGATGCATCTCCTCTTTCATAGTCGTAATTTGTTCTTCCAGTTGGGTAAGCCTTTCCCGTTGGATCCGAATAATGTTTACCAGCTCGTTGGTTTTAAGACCAATAACCGTGTTAATGAGATTGATACCATCATGATCGCTGCTCGACCATGATCGTCCGACAATTTTATTTAAATCATTCAACGTAAGTTCTTCCTGGGGAATGGCTTTTCCCAGCCCGCTGCCGCTGGCGTATGCGACAATGTAATCTCCCTCTTTTACTTTGCCTATCACCCATACCTGGACCTGTCCCATGAAACCAACCTTTTCACATTGATCTTTATTTAATCCTTCCGGGGGCATGTTGCCAAGTACGATAGGCTTTTTAGAGATGACCATCACCTGCTCCGCGCCTTCGGTCACTTTTGTTATGCTGCCCCCAAACACACCGACTATTTGACCCGGCTCTATTTTTTCTTCAGGATCAAGGCGGGGTAACCATTCTGCATAATCGCCGGCTGCCGACTCATAGGTAACGCCAAGATCCTGGAAGGCAAAAATATTATAGGAGGCTATTTCCGCCGCCAGCGTAGCGGCATTGGCAACTTCAATGATGGCATTTCCCGGATCAGCTACCGCGGAGGCGGAGGCGGTGGCGCTGTTAGCAATTTGTGTGGCAGTTTGTGCTGCATAAATCGATTGGTCAAAAATGTATTGAGGGTTGGTGTATACATCACTGTCGACCTGTCCTTCTATCCGGCCCTGCATACCTGTATTATCCCAAAAAGAGACGAAGTTATTCTCGCTGTCTCTCGAGCCGTTCACGCGGACGGCGATTCCCTGGTTGCTACCCTCAACTCTGAATGGGTAAGTGCTGTATTGACGCTCGCTGCCATTTACAGTAGTTGATACTGTTACTTGACCATTTAAAAATCCAGGTGCATTTACCTCCAGGACATCATTGATCGTTACCTCGCCATTCAAAACCCCGCGTGCATTTACTTCCAAAGTATCGTTGATGGTGACCTTCTCATTCATAAACGAGGTGGCATTGACTTGCAGCACATTGTTTAATGTTGTGCTGTCTGCCACTGTTAGTGTGCCGGTTGCGGTAATATTCCTATGAAAAGCATAGGGTACGAAATATAGTTCCTGTTTGCTGAATTCAATGAAGTCACCGCCGGTTTCACCGAGCCTGATCTCTACGCGCAGATCCTTTCCGGTACCATCCCAGCTGATCTCTTCAAACACATCGGGACTTGCCGGCGTAGGGATACCCCGTCCAATGGTCAGATAGATCATGCCATATTTGTCTGTGCGGGTGGCATGATCTTCCTGGTAGTCTACGGCTCCCATTTCATTGGAGATGGTAAATCGCACGGTAAGGGGATGATCGGGAAGTACATTTCCCTGGATATCGATACCCGGGATTTCCTGAGCATTTTCATCAATGATCACCGCCTGGTAGCTAATACCATGGGTTTGGCCAAATGCATAACTGGCGCTGAAGGTCAACAATAAGAGGTTAAATAATTTTTTCATACGTATTAAAATGGTCTGTTAACGAAATCCCCTATAGCAGTAATTACAATCGCCAAGACTGATCATTACGCCCAGGCCTATTTGATGTGAGATGATCCGTAGCTTTTCATCATCTTCGCTACTTTTTCCCAATGTTCCCACGCTGAAGCCTCCGGTATATTGAAGAAACAAAGCCAGGTTTTTGGAGACACAATAAGTACTCCCCAGTCCTCCTCGCAGAAATATGAAAGGTTTATCAAATTGTTCTTTTCCCAATAGGTCAAACTCCTGATTATTGATGGTTTGGGTACCTTGAAACAAAAACTCTGTTGAGGCCATCACCCGGAGGTAGCTGGTGAAACCTCGCCTTCGCTCAACCAAATTTGGACCATCAAAAAATTCAAAGTCAAAACCAAGATTCACTGATGCATAATTCACATCCCACCGGTATTTATTTTGGTAAGTAGTGTCACTGCCGGATGCGCTGTATTGATTGTAATAAGCCGCAAAAATACCATGTAAGGACGGCACACTTAGTGACAGCTGCTTCCTTACACCGGCTCCGATAAATGTGTTAGAGCCGGGTCGAATATTTTCAGGAGGTTCTCCCCCAGAGTTTTCATAATTGAAGCGGGAGATTAGCTTTCCGGTTTCCACAAACAGCTGCTGGGCGCTGACGGTGCTGCTAAAAAAGATCATTGATACCCAAAGGATTCGGCTCATAAGCTATGATTTAATAAGGGGTGAACGAAATGTTTTTGTACCGGATCGTACATTCAGTATGTACATGCCGGCTTTGAGAAAAGGTAACTCCAATCGGATGGTTGGCAGTGGACGGAACGAGCCCACATAGGCAACCCTTCCTATGGGATCGTGTATTAGAATTTCAATACCCTCACCGGGGCGCTGGGTTTGAATGAAAACTTCAAAGGAAAATGGATTGGGGTAAACGGAGCAGTGCAGCGCTTCATTAGTTTTTTCAGCTTTAGCCTTCCCGGCAATACCGGGTTGAATAAAGCCCTGACGCAAAAAGGCGCCTTGGGCAACCAATAACCCGATCACACCAAACTCTCCAATGCTTTGATATCCGGAAAAATAGGAGTTGGCTTTTGTAGGTGCCCCGGCTTTACCGAGGGCAGTGCGTATGGTATACTCCTGTGCCGAAAGCTGCAAAGCCAGGCCCAATAGAAGTGACATTACCATGATCCTAAAAGGCAAGCTAGCTGGTTGCATAGGCTAAAAAATAGGTCCCCCGGGTGATCAGGTAAAGATATATTTGCCTATGGCTTCCAAGTTTTATCAGATTTGAAAAAAATAGTATTTTCATAGTGAGGTCAGAATTTGCTGAATGCCCTAAGTAAGAAAAATTCCGTGAAGGGGCATGAAGGTAGTGATGGACAATTCAATGGACAATTACCTGAATAACAGCTTCTGGGCTTTAGAATGTCCTGTTTGATATAGGACAGCGTCGCTGTTGAACACGATTGATTTTAGCCAGCCATTTGCATTTATCAAAATAATTGTTTTACCTTTGCCCTTCATTAAATCCTACACACAGGAAAATTATGATGGTGCAGAATATACATATCGAATCACATTCCGGGCGCAGCTAGCTGCCAGTTAGCACTGTATTCTGCCCGGTCCATTTAGATCGGGTTTTTTTATGCCTGAAATTCAGGTGTAAAGATTTCCGACACTTCCAGTAAATTTTTATCAACAAATCGACCACGTCCCCTGAAAGGACAAATGGTTTTATAAATCCATGTTCTTGCTATTGCATTTGTATGGACGAAATAATAGTAAAATGGGCAATCATAAATTACGAGGCAAAGACCTCAAAAACATCAATTATGAAACTGATAAGGCGAAAAGCCTTGCTATCGATATTATGTCGATGCATTATAAGCATTATACTAAACAGGAAAAATTGAAGGTGCTGCTGGACGTTAAGAATAATCCGGAACATTACCTTTCGGATCCCATATTGGGCGTACTGGCCAGCGAGTTTACATGCAGGAGTTTAAAATCTAAAAAAGAAGTTCAATTGTTAAAGGCACCAGGTGAATTTAAAGTCTTCGGGAGAAAGCACATTGCTGACCAGACTTATCAGCAAATGGACCTGGCGATGAGCCTACCCATAGCAGAAAGGGGGGCGCTAATGCCCGATGCCCATATGGGATATGGATTACCAATTGGCGGTGTTTTAGCCACCAGGAACGCTGTTGTTCCTTATGGCGTGGGATTGGATATCGGCTGCCGCATGAGTCTGAGCTTGTTTGATATCGCTCCTGGCTATTTGAAAAGGAAAAATTATCAATTTAAAATGGCTTTAAAAGAGCGCACTTGTTTTGGATCAGGGGGCGTACTTTCAATTCAACAAGACCATGAGATATTAGATAGAAAGGAATTCACAACCACACCTTTACTTAGGCAGTTGCATGGTAAGGCGGTAAAACAACTTGGAACTTCGGGGTCGGGGAATCACTTTGTGGAATTTGGTGAAGTTGAATTAGTGGACGGCCATGACTTTGGAATGCCCTTGGGTAAATACCTGGGCCTGCTTTCACACTCTGGATCCCGGGGGTTGGGCGCGGGGATAGCCCGACACTACACCGGTATTGCCAGGGAAAAATGCTTGTTGCCTAATTATGCCCAACATTTTGCCTGGCTGAATTTGGATACGGAAGAGGGGATGGAATACTGGATGGCGATGAATCTGGCAGGTGATTATGCCAAAGCTTGTCATGACCAAATACACAGGCATTTGTGCAAATATCTGGGTATAAAACCGGTAGCGACAGTGGAGAACCATCATAATTTTGCCTGGAAGGAAAAAATTGAGACGGGAGAAACCCTGGTTATTCATCGAAAAGGAGCAACTCCGGCAGGTAAAGGAGTATTAGGAATCATACCCGGATCCATGACCGCGACGGGTTATATTGTTAGAGGAAAGGGTGAACAGTCCTCTTTATCAAGTGCGTCGCATGGGGCAGGTAGAAAGATGTCCCGAGCTCAGGCTAAAAATAGCTATACCAAAAGTGCCTTGAAAAAGGTACTAAGCAAGGCAGGGGTGAGCCTTATAGGTGGTGGCATTGATGAGGCGCCCATTGCCTATAAGGATCTGGATGAGGTAATGGCCAGCCAAACGGACTTGGTTGATGTCATAGGCAGGTTTACACCAAAAATTGTAAGAATGGACAAAGCATAATCTTAATGAAATGAAAAATAAGAATGAAAAGATACTTCAGATTACAGCAGGGTGTGGCCCCGTTGAGTGTTGGTAGGTGGTGGCCCAGCTACTGAAGACAATGATAAAAGAAGCAAAACTCAGGGGAATCGACACTGTTATTTTACACCGGCAACAAGGCTCAGAGAATGGTACTTTAATTTCCGCTATTGTTAAACTGACCGGAGCCGGGCTTGATAAATTTATAAACCTCTGGGTTGGGACCATTCAGTGGACAGGGACCAGTAAGTTTAGAAAATATCATAAACGAAAAAATTGGTTTGTTGGTGTTAATCAATTGGCATACAATGAATTATTTGCATTTGATGACCGGGATATCATTTATGAATTTACGCGATCCGGAGGACCTGGAGGTCAGCATGTAAATAAGGTCAGCACAGCAGTTCGCGCGAGGCATGCGCCAACAGGCGAGGTGGTATTTGTTTCAAAAAGCAGGTCTCAGTTACAAAACAAAAAAGAAGCCAAACACCGGCTGGAGCAAATGCTTAAGGTCCGGGCACTCACAAACGCCAAGGAACAAGCGCAGGCTGAATGGCAAAATCATTATAAGTTGGAAAGAGGGAATCCAGTGAGAACATTTAAAGGATCGGATTTCAAGCCGCACCACCAACCTAAAAAGTATAAGTCCGGAAGAAAAAAAATGAAACAAGATATCTTCAGACGATTAGATTTTTAATTAGTACAAAATGGCAATTACACTAGCAGACAAATATTACCTGAAAGCATTAAATGATTATCCGTACGAACTGGAAGAGGTAATTGAAAACCTCCACTATGCCCTAAGCTATGATGAGGAGCACGCCGGGGCCAACTTTTTGATGGGTAAATTGTACATGGAGGAATTTAAGAATTTTGACATGGCAGAGGAATATTTTATTGCTGCCATGGCTGCTGATCCTGAAAATGTCGATACCTGTGAAAGTTTTACCTGGTTGTTGATTAAAACCAACAGGTTGAAGGAAGCCTTGAAATTAATTAAACACACGCATAGCTTAAAGGGTATCGTGAGTGCTCAGGTGTTATGTACGGAAGCATTGGTATATGAATTGATGAAGGATTTCAGGAAAGCGGTGGCATTATTAAATAAGGCCATTGAAGAAAGCTATGATTGTGCCTACAGCGAATTCCTGGAAGAGGAGTTAACAAGGGTTGAAAGAAAACTGCAAAGGACCAGGACAATAAATTATTACATGACTTGATAAAAATGTGTCACAATGTATAAATTAGTGCGCTCTAAACGTTAATTCTGAAAATACCCCGCAACTGCCTGTAAATAGATAACCTTATATTTGTATTGTCAGCTTATAAACAGCTGAATGAATATTTTGGGTGTATCTGATATCTTTCAACCACTCAAACCAGGTGATCGATCTTGCCGGGTTTGAAGTCACCGGTCAATAGATAGTGTCTGATGAACCTTGTGATTTATTCCATATAAGGCTATGAAAAAGATGTGTGAAAACTACCAATATACATGAGGGATCAACCATGAGATATTTGAAAATTTTGTTTGTGCTGGTCTTGCTTACACTCACTTTTTGCGGAGAAGACGACCAACCAAAGGTAGAAGAAGATGTGGATTCGCCTGGCGTTTTACAAATGACACCGGCTGACAAAGCGCAGAATGTGCCCAGGGATGTGGTCATCGAAATTACTTTTGATGAACCTGTTGCGCATAATAGCGTCGAAAGTGCATTTACACTTTCCAATGCAGGCACGACCATCGTCGGGAATCTCCTTTACCAGCCGCTGTCTTCAAAATTAAGTTTTACGCCCTCCCGGGTACTGGATTTTAATACCCGATATACGGTGGCGTTAACTACTGACTTGACCGATACCGCAGGCAATGCCATTGAAGCAACACATTGGTCGTTTACGACCGTTCCTGAAACCGTAAATGCCAGATACCGGGTTACCTTTGACGCGACCTGGAGTGCGCAAAGTCATCCGGCTGATTTTCCGTCTAATGCTCATTTCTCCGGCCTCATTGGCATGACACATGCGAAAGACACCTCCCTTTTCTATATCAATACCCCGGCCTCATTGGGAATTAAAGATATGGCGGAAACTGGTGCCAAAGGCAATTTGACCACTGAAATACAACAAATTATTGATAACGGCAAGGGTGAATTTATTATTAGCGGGGGTGGTGTTGGTAGCTTACCCGGTAGGGTTTCGGTTGAATTTGATATCAATATTTCACACCCCCTGGTAAGTATCACTTCCATGATCGCCCCCAGCCCCGACTGGTTTGTTGCCATCCACAATTTAAGTTTGTATAAAGATGGGAAGTGGGTGGGGGAATTGACGCAGGTAGCCAATAGTTACGATGCAGGGACGGACCATGGCATCACTTTCAGGGCTTCCAACCAACCAACCAATCCGGCGGATAATATTACAGCCTTAATAGATCCACCGCTTGGTGTCAACAACGTCGTAGCGCCCCTGGGGACCATGACTTTTCTAAGAATTGAGTAATAAGGGGGAAAGTAATAGGATGTGACCAACCTGGCCTGTGGATCTTCTGATGTGGCAAAGATAGTATTGATTGGCACAATAATTTGGTTTTAACTGCTTCATTGTCAGTATCAAACCCCTTAAGGTTAAAATTTCGAAATTGCATGGTACTATAAGGAAATATTTTGTAATATGCGGTTTTTAGTTCCCAGCAGTTAACGTAAAAGACCAATCCTATGTCCTGCCAATTTTTTGCTAAAAAAGTGACTACCGTTATTATTCTATTTTCACTTTTATTTTTAATTTCCCAGGCGACCGATGCTTCTAACATACGTATTTACAATAAATATTTTAGAATATTGCCCGATCGCAAGACCGATGGCTACCTGGCCATCAATAAGGAAAATTACCCTGATTTAAAACACCAGCTAACATTTTCCATTTCATGGGATCATAGCTGGCGAACCAAAAGGAATTATGATGCCGCGTGGGTATTTATAAAATTATCTCCGGATGCGGATGCTGAGTTTTCTACCGATACTACAGGTTGTTTTCATGCTACGATCACTTCGGCCAGTATCATTGACACCCCCAGTGGTGGTCCGAAGGGAAAGATCAGCCTAAGCGAGGATGGGCTGGGATTTTTTATCTATCCGGACGAATTGAGTAGGGGAAAGGTGACCTGGACGGTATCTGTCACGCTATCTTCACAGGATATTTATCGTTTTGGCAGCCCATTCGGTTTTGATAGTGAAGTGAATGCCTTGGAAATGGTGTATATTCCCAAAGCGCCATTTTACCTGGGCGCCGCTGATGAAGAAATGCTAGGATTAGGAGCTTACTATAAGTCGGGAACAAACGGCGCTTTTAAGGGGCCATTTAAAATTGAATCCGAATCATCCATTCCCGTCGGATCGGAGAAAGACCAGCTTTGGTACCACAATTTTGGTGGCCCAATTTCTCAGGGCGATCATGAGGGACCTATACCCGGGACATTTCCAAAAGGATACGAGGCCTTCTATATCATGAAATATGAATTGACCCAGGGGCAGTACGCCGATTTTCTTAATGCTCTGAAAGACTACGGTACTGATTTGAGGTCAATTATTGGTGGGCGCAGTTACCGGAAAAATCGTGGTACTATAAAGGTTCAAGATCATAGGTACATAGCAGAAGACCCGAACCGGCCTGCCAATTATCTTAACTGGGGAGATGTCATGTCCTATTTAGATTGGGCCGCCCTGCGTCCAATGACGGAGCTTGAGATGGAAAAGTCATCTCGTGGTCCCGGCTTTCCCGTACCAAAAGCCTATGCCTGGGGAAATGACCACATCGGAAAATTACAGAGAGGCTATTTTGACGATGGCAGCTTCGGCATGCTGAACGGGATGCACGAAGGTCAGCTGGTAGACGAAAACAGGGCGGTCTTTGGAGCCTCTTACTATTGGGTCATGGATCTGTGTGGAGGACTTGCTGAGCCTGTGATCGCTGCTTCCACAAAACTGGGCAGAAAATTTAAAGGCAGCCACGGTGACGGGATGGTGGAGATCACCTATGCCGAAAAAGGAAATGAAGATTGGCCTGCATTAGATAAGCTGGCCCCCAACCAAAAAGCAGATGGCGGTGGCTTTAAAGGAGGCGGTGTGTTTTCTAACAACGAGGTAGGCAACGACACTCATCCCTTTGATCCCGTAAGCTCCCGCTATGGGGTCGACCGGTCTTTTGTCATGGTGTATCGCAGTTCTTTTATGGGCTGCCGCGGCGTAAGAACTGCTACCCCAACCCCTTAAGCTGATACGAGGGCATAGTAACATCCATAGAGGTAATATTTGATTATTATTTATAATGATCTGAAATACAGTGTTTTAACATATTACTTTCAGATCTTTTATTTAAATATTTTAACAGCTTTAAACTGCTGGATCAATATTCTTATTTCAAAAAAGAACTGACTAATCAATACCTTTCAGCTAACTATCTAGGTAATATTAATATATTGGTGCCTTGAAAGTCGGATAAGGTATTGACATGAGTAAAAAAAAGAACGTTACGTTTTCCTGGGCTGTAAAAAACATCATATGGCCTCGAAGAAAAACCCTGTTTATTGGATTCATTCTTATCGTTTTGAGCAGGCTGGCCAGCCTGGTATTGCCCGGCGCCAGTAAATATTTAATTGATGACGTGATTGCCAAAAAAGACATACCTATGCTAAAAACACTCTTGTTAGTGGTTATTGGCGCTATTTTGGTTCAGGCTGTCACCTCATTTCTGCTTACGCGAATCCTAAGCGTAGAAGCCCAGCATCTTATTGCACAGCTTCGCACCAAAGTTCAGAAAAAAGTACTTTCCCTGTCCGTAGGTTACTTTGACGACAATAAATCCGGTGCATTGGTCTCCAGGATTATGACCGATGTGGAAGGCGTCAGAAACCTGGTGGGTACTGGCTTGGTACAGTTAGTGGGAGGGACGCTTACTGCGGTTATCTCTCTCTTCCTGCTTATTAGAATCAGTGCCACCATGACACTTTTCGTTTTGGTGCCCGTGGCTATCTTTGCTGTGATTGCCCTCAAGGCTTTTGGTAAAATCAGGCCTATTTTCAGGGAAAGGGGAAAACTCAATGCGGAAGTGACAGGCCGTTTGACAGAGACGCTCAACGGGGTGAGAGTCATCAAAGGCTTTAATGCCGAGCAACAGGAAAATAACGTTTTTGAGGATGGTGCAAAAAGACTGTTTGAAAATGTTAAGTCCAGCCTCACCGCCACGGCCCTGGTGACCAGTTCGTCGACATTTCTGCTTGGACTTGCCAGTACTGGCATCATGGGGATCGGAGGATATCTGATCATACAGGGGGATATGACTTTTGGAGATTTTCTAGCCTTCACCCTGTATCTTGGATTTCTGATCGCGCCGATAGTTCAGATGAGTAATATCGGGAGTCAGCTGACCGAGGCTTTTGCAGGCCTCGACCGCACGGAAGAGATCATGAGGATGGAACCTGAAGACACGGCCGATAAACGCCCCGTTAAATTGACAGCCATCCGTGGTGATATTGTTTTTGACAATGTTTCATTTAGCTATGAGGAAGACAAGGAAGTACTTAAAAACATTAGCTTTGAGGCCCCTGCCGGAAGTGTTACCGCGCTCGTGGGGAGTTCGGGATCAGGCAAATCAACGATTGCCGGATTGGCGGCGACGTTTTTGAATTCAAACCAGGGAACAATCACCATCGATGGCAAAGACATTTCCAAAGTGAGCTTATCGAGTTACAGACAGCATCTTGGGGTAGTGCTGCAGGATGATTTTTTGTTTGAGGGCACAATCAGGGAAAATATTCTTTTTCCGAGACCTGAGGCCAGTGAGACGGCACTTTTTGAAGCAGTGAAAGGGGCCTATGTCAATGAATTTACCGACCGCTTTGAAGATGGCCTGGATACGGTAATAGGTGAAAGAGGGGTGAAACTTTCCGGAGGTCAGCGACAGCGCATTTCCATTGCAAGAGCTTTACTGGCCGACCCCCGCATCATTATCCTGGACGAAGCAACGTCCAATCTGGATACTGTAAGTGAGGTTTATATTCAGAAAAGCCTCAACGTTTTGATGAAGGACCGGACCACCTTTGTTATCGCCCACCGCCTGAGCACTATCAGACAGGCCGACCAGATCCTGGTTATCGAGAAGGGAGAAATTGCCGAACGCGGTACCCATGATGCGTTGATAGCAAAAGAAGGGCGTTATTATGAGTTATTCACTTATCAGAGCAGGATATAAGTGCTTCCTGAGCTATCAATGACTGCCATCGGCCAGTTCACCCATGTGGCTGCCGTAGCTCATAATATATAAAGGAAACCAACGGTATTAAAAGCACCAGGATCAGCGAGGCATAAGTTTCCCTGTCCACATTTTTCCATGCCTTCATCGCTACGCCTATGAAACCAGGTAATTAGCCGTCGAAGGTCTCTCTTGAAACTTCTTTACTTTTATCGGAAAAGTGCAAAAAATGATCGTATTACAACAAGCGTAGTAGGTGTGAAATTTTGATTTTTGTGCTGAGGAAAAATAAATTGAAATTAAAGCTTTACAAAGACTTGTTTACGAAATATAAGTGGTAAAAAATAGCATAATTATGAGAAAAACAGTATTCTTGGCATTAGTTGGTTTGGTGCTTTCTCATGCCGTGGTCGCCCAGGAAAGGTATGAAGCAAACTGGGAGTCACTAAAAAAATATGAGGTGCCGGAATGGTTCCGGGATATCAAATTCGGGATATTCATTCACTGGGGGCCATACGCCGTTCCGGCATTTGAAAATGAATGGTACGGGCATAATATGTACCGCGAATTTAAAACTGATAAAAAGGGAAACGTAGTGCGAAATTCTTCGAAAGTCTACAAACATCACAAGAAAAAATACGGTGATCCAGGCAAATTCGGATATAAGGACTTTATTCCGGATTTTAATGGAAAAAATTTCAATGCGGCAGCCTGGATGGACTTGTTTGAAGAGGCGGGAGCAAAATACGTGGTTCCGGTTGGCGAGCATTGCGATGGGTTTGCTATGTACAATTCAAAGCACACAAGATGGAATGCGGTCAACATGGGGCCCAAACGGGATATTGTCGGTGAATTATTTGCTGAAGCAAGAAAACGAGGCATTAAGACCGGTGTATCATCGCACTTCGCCTACGGCTGGAACTGGTGGCATTATAAGAAAGGGTATGATACCACAGATCCAAAATATAGCGACTTTTACGGCACGCCACATGATGCCAATGATCCGAGCACACCGGAATATATGGATACCTGGTATTACAGAGCCATGGATATGGTTGATACCTACGACCCCGATTTGCTTTGGTTTGATTTCGGTATTTGTAAGCCGGAGTGGCAAAATCATCTGAAAAAGCTGACGGCTGCTTATTATAATAAGGCTATTGATAATGGCAAAGAGGTGGTGTTAAATTATAAAAACATTTCCTACAGGCCGATTCCAGATGGAGCGGCAGTATTAGATGTTGAAAGTGGAAAACTGGATAGGATCAGGGAGCTGCCCTGGCAAACGGATATGTCCATGGGGCAATCGCGCTGGGGTTGGACCGTCCCGTGGGCGACTACACCTCCCAACGAGCTGATTATCGATTTGGTCGATGTTGTAAGTAAGAACGGTTGCTTACTGCTCAATGTAGCTCCAGATGCCGGGGGAAATATCTCCGATGATCAGGTAGCCTGTTTGAAAGAGATCGGCGCATGGTTAAAGGTAAATGGTGAGGGCATCTATAAAACCCGTCCCTTCACCGTTTTTGGACAGGGACCTACTAATGCTTCCATGGTGCTGCACGGCAATCTCAAAGGTCAAAATGACTTCAAGACTGGCGATATTCGCTATACACAAAAAGGACAAAACATTTATGCGTTTCTGCTCAAATGGCCCGAGAACCAAACCATCAGACTAAAGGCCTTTGATCCTGAAATGCATATCGTTCAGGAAAAGGTCACTGCCGTAGAAATAATGGGCCATAAAAAGCCATTGAAGTATCGAATATCAGAGGAAGGTCTCATTATTGAACTGCCAAAACAAAATCCTGTAAAACATGTGGCCGGTATCAAAATAGTATTGGAACAGGCGCCATCCGATATTTTTTGATCAATGGTACCGGCGGCAGATGTAAAGCATAGACATAGATAAATGAATTATTTACCTGTAGATTAAAATACTAATATGAAGGCAACATTATACGAAGGCAATAAAACGTTCTCGGTGATAGAAAAAGAAATAGCTCCTCCATTAGCAGGCGAGGTGCGCATAAAAGTAGCTTTTTGCGGCGTTTGTGGTACCGACGTTCACATCTATCACGGGGCAATGGATAAGCGCATACAAATACCCCAGAGCATAGGACATGAAATGTCAGGTGAAATTGATGCATTGGGAGAAGGGGTACATGGTTTTTCAATTGGAGAAAAAGTGGTGGTACGCCCGCTGGACAATCGCGCTGAGAAACCCTCTGATAAAGGTTATAGCCATATTTGTAAAGATTTAAAGTTTATCGGAATTGATAGCCCCGGAGCCATGCAGGAATATTGGAACGTTCCGGCTTTCACCCTGCACAAATTACCTGATCATATAGATATGCAGCTGGCGGCACTGATAGAGCCGTTGGCCGTAGCCTGCCATGACATACGTATGGCAAAGCTGGAATCCGGTGAGAAGGTGGTCGTGCTGGGAGGTGGTCCGATCGGCTTGCTGGTGGCCATGGTTGCCAGGGACAAAGGAGGCGATGTAATTATCTCAGAGGTAAACGAAACACGCATCGCCCTCGCTGAAAGTTTAGGATTTACAGTGGTAAACCCGACCAAAACGGACCTTGTCCGGTTTGTGGAGACCAGGAACGGCGCCTCCATAGCCGACGTAGTTTTTGAAGTATCAGGCGCACAGCCGGCATTGGATGTGATGACGCAACTGTCCGGTATCCGGGGAAGGATAGTCATGGTGGCTATCCATGCACAGCCCAGACAGGTAGACCTTTTCCAGTTTTTCTGGAAAGAGCTCCAGCTGATAGGGGCCAGGGTTTATGAAAAGGAGGACTATGAGGAATCTATTCAGCTAATAACGCAAAGCAAATTGCCATTTGAAAAATTGATTACCCGGATAGAACCGCTGGAAAACATTCAAAAGGTTTTTGAAACCATTGCAGGTAATCCTTCCGGCATGAAATATCTATTGAATTGTCAATCATAAATAATTGATTATTAATTTTTTATCAAGTATTTGTAACCTTTTACTTTAAGAAAATAAACTGCTTTGACCAGTGGATGGTCAAATTTGGACAAATAAAATAACAGAAATGAGTGTTCTGAATAAATTTAAACTTGACGGGAAAATAGCTTTGGTGACCGGTTGTAAGCGAGGGATTGGCAAAGCCATGGCCGTGGCATTGGCGGAGGCGGGTGCAGATATCATCGGCGTAAGTGCCAGCCTTGAAAAGGAAAACAGCGAAGTAGAAAAGGCGGTAAAAGCTGCCGGACAAAGCTTTAAGGCCTATACCTGCGATTTTAGTGATCGCAGCGCTTTGTATCAGTTTATCGATGAAGTTAAAGCTGACTTTCCGGTCATCGACATTTTAGTCAATAATGCCGGGACCATTCTGCGCAAACCGGCGGCTGAACATCCCGATGAAATGTGGGACAAGGTGATAGAAGTTAACCAAAACGCGCAATTTATTCTCACCAGAGAGATAGGCAAAGAAATGGTAGCCCGGGGAGCCGGAAAAATTGTTTTCACGGCGTCACTGCTGACCTTTCAGGGCGGCATTACGGTCCCAGGCTACGCAGCCAGTAAAGGTGCAATTGGCCAGCTTACCATGGCCTTCGCCAATGAATGGGCCGGAAAAGGGGTAAACGTAAATGCGGTGGCTCCGGGCTATATTAGCACCGACAATACAGAGGCATTGCGCAATGATGCCGCAAGGGCTGAGTCTATTCTTTCAAGAATCCCGGCAGGCCGATGGGGGCAACCTGACGATTTTGCCGGACCAACGGTTTTCCTTTGCTCCGAAGCAGCAGCCTACATGCATGGGGCCATCATGGTAGTAGATGGTGGCTGGATGGGGAGATAGCCTTTGTCAAAATAACATCATAGCTAAGAGTGTCTAAAGACCTATCCTGTAAGAAACAGGATAGGCTTTTCTCAAAGTATTAAAAAATAAACAATACCCTACACTTCGTATAAGTGTAGAGGGTAGGTAAGTTGACCCTTAATGAGCTGCTAAAGGGCACATAATGACCCACCGAAAATAGTACAAAGCATACGGTTGACACTGGTGGGCTTATAATCATAATTCCAAGCTATTACAATAGAACTGGTCCTGTCATTCATCCAGTGGGTACAAGCATAACACCAAAAAATAGTATTTTTTTCATTTAAAAAATTAATTGATGAAGGTGCAAATATAAAAGCCGTATGAGCAAATATGCTAAAATGGAGAATGGACAAAGTAGTGGACAGTTACCTATTTATTATATAAAATATTGATAATCAATTATTTGTAATTACAACTTGGGTAAGTGACAGGTCTGTTACCAGGCGTTTAACCACACGGTTTTTGCCATCCTTTATTCCAAAATCCTTAACCTGAGAATCACTTGTTCACAATTAATTCTTATTTCTTACTAAAAACAAGAACAAATTAAATTTCTTTTTATATATTTGTTCTGAAATTTAGAAAGAAAATGAAAGAAACACGTTTAGGAGAGTTTGAAGAGGTTATTTTGCTTTTGGTCGGTATTCTGGGAGAAGAAGCCTATGCTTTCCGGATTGCCGAAGAGTTTAAGGTGCAGGCGGGCAGAAGCTCGTCGATCGGCTCAGTGCATTCCACACTTGAACGGCTCGGTGATAAGGGATTTCTCACTTCGGAAATGGGTAAGCCTGGTGCTACGCGCGGGGGGAGACGTAAACGGATCTATACCATTACCGCTGCCGGCAGACAAGCGCTCCAGACTTCGCGGGATTTCAGGATGTCACTTTGGAATCAATTGCCTGACTTAGCCATTGACAAGCTGAGCCTGGGGCTTTAGCATGAATTTCAAATCAAAAACTTAAAATAATGCTTAAAAAAAGAAAACTACCCCTGGCCGCTTTACTGATCTTAAGTTGTGCGGGTGCCACAGCCCAATCCGTCCTGGTTGCGGAGCCGCAGCGTAAAGACTGGACCGCTTATAACCGGAAAGCCACCTTTACCGAAAATGCCATTTACCTTAACCAGCAAGCTGACGACGGGCTGTTATGGTTAAATGATGCTAACTTCAAAAATGGCACCATAGAACTTGAACTTAGAGGAAGAGATTTGAGAGGCAAGAGTTTTGTGGGCATAGCCTTTCACGGTAAAGATGATGAGACTTTTGATTGTATCTATTTTCGCCCCTTTAATTTCAGAAGTCCGGAAAGAAAATCGCATTCGGTTCAATATATTTCTGCACCGGATAACGGTTGGAAAATACTTAGAGAAAAATTTCCTGGTAAATATGAAAATGAGATCGACCCGGCACCGGCGCCTGAGGAATGGCTTCACGCAAAAATTGTACTCGACTACCCCGTTGTAAAGGTTTATGTGAACAATGCCGATAAACCCAGTCTGGAAGTGGAACAGATCAGCGACCGGCGTGAAGGCAAATTTGGACTGTGGGTTGGCAACGGGTCAGATGGATGGTTTAGGAATATCACCTTAAAAAACGCCAACTGAATATTCCTTGAAAAAAAAGATAGCAATACCGCCACACTTTGCCACGCGACTACTTACATGGTTTATTCGTGATGACCTGGCCGAAGGCGTGCTTGGCGACCTGGAAGAAAAATTTTTACAGGTGGCTGAAGAAAGGTCTCTTTTTCTGGCCCGCATTAGCTACTGGTACGAAGTGGTAAATTATATGAGGCCGTTTGCTATAAGAAAGTCAAAACATTTAAATCCTACCATTATGGTTCGTCACAACCTGCTGTTAACAATCAGGAATTTTAAAAAACACAGAAGCCAGTTCATCATAAACTTGGCCGGTTTGTCTTCTGGAATTGCCTGTGTGCTTTTTATTTTTCTATGGGTGACCCATGAGTTTCAGGTCGAAGGATTCCATGAAAAGGAAGATCGGTTGTACCAGCTCCTGGGAAATCATTCGCAAGCCAATGGAATTGCTACGCATTACGGCGTACCGGCGGATTTCCTTGAAGCCATTCAGTCGGAAGTGCCCGAGGTGGCCCACACAATCGCCTGGGCTCCTACCGGGGAAGTCAGCGTATCGGTAGATGGAAATTACCATAAAACTGAGGGCCTATTTGCCAGTAAGGACTTTTTTGATGGTTTTTCCTATCGATTACTAAAAGGTGATCCCGCAACGATGCTTTCTACTAAATCCGGGATTGTCATTACCCAGTCACTTTCAGATCGTCTTTTTAAAGGTGCCGACCCCATCGGGAAGGCAATGGAGTGGCATTTCAGCGGCATATCCCAAAGCTTAGTGGTTACCGGGATTGTAGAGGTACCCAAAAATACTGATAACAAGTTTGACTACCTGATGTCCTGGGATTACTATTTTGACGATTTAATGCAATACAGGGGATGGAGCGAGCATAACGCATTGATCACCGTCGTACTGGATGCCGAATTTTCAAAGAATATCGAGGCTGTAAAGATGGTGACCTCAAAGATCAACGAGGTATTTAAGGTCAGGTCATCCGTGTTCCAGGACGATTTTGCCAAAGAAGGAGACGAAAATAAATTGGAGTTTATGCTTCAAAAATATGCCGACCTGTATTTGTATGATAACTACGAAAATGGTAAAGTAGCGGGAGGACGGATACAATATGTTCACCTGTTCATTTTAATCGGTATTTTTATTCTCTTCATTGCCAGTATCAATTTCATCAACCTGTCTACGGCTAAGGCTATAGGTCGAACCAGAGAAATTGGCGTAAAGAAATCATTCGGAGCTTCCAGGGGGTCGCTGGTTGGACAATACCTGATGGAATCAGTGCTTTTAAGTCTGCTTTCGTTGGCTGTTGCCATCATGATGGTTTGGTCTCTGCTTCCCTATTTTAACACCATGATACAAAAAGACCTCACCATTGGCCTGAATATGGAAACGATCCTGATGGCACTATCGATCATTTTACTGGTGGGGATTGTGGCGGGTAGCTATCCGGCGTTTTACTTATCCAGGCTTAAAGTATTGACAGTACTAAAAGGAAAACTCGGAGGTAAAGCAGGCGGCGCCTGGGGGCGAAAGACATTGGTGGTTTTTCAGTTTACCTTATCAATTATTCTGATCGCATCAGTCATGGTAGTGTTTTACCAGATGGATTATGTTATGCATAAAAATCTGGGCTATGACCGTGATAACCTCATTTATTTCAAACGGGAAGGGAAGCTGATGGAAAATCATCAGGCGTTTATTGAGGAAGTTAAAAAACTGCCAGGTATTTCAGGAGCTACGCTCACACAATTCAGAGCAGGTTTCTATAACTGGACGGAAGGCGTAGATTGGCCGGGAAAAACAGCGGAAAACAGCGTACAATTTCAGCAATTCTTTTCGGGAATAGGGCAGATTGAGATGATGGGGCTAGAAATTCTGGAGGGGCGTGGCTTTTCCAGCGATTTTAATGAAGAGCAGAGCGTTATTTTTAATGAGACAGCCATCGCAGCCATGGGATTGAAGGATCCGGTTGGTAAAACCATCAGGCATTATTCCGGGGAAAAGAAAATCATCGGTGTTGTCAAGGACTTCAATCCCCTGTCTTTGCGCGACAAAATAAGGCCCATGGTTTACTTAATTAACCCTGACAGGGCCAACTATGTCCTGGCCAAACTAAATAAGGGTATGGAACTGGCAACGATCAGGAAACTGGAAGCGCTGCATGACACATTTAATCCCGGGTATATCTTTGAGCCTAAATTTGTGGACCAGGACTACCAACAACTTTATGAATCTGAAAAGCAAATATCCAGGCTATCAAGCCTCTTTGCCGCATTGGCCATTTTTATCTCCTGTTTAGGGCTCTACGGCCTGATCTCCTTCACCACCGAGCGTAGAATAAAAGAGATTGGCATACGCAAAGTCTTGGGTTCAAGCGCTTTTGGCATTGTTTACCTGCTATCGGTTGATTTTTCCAAAATGGTTTTAGTTGCTGCCGTGATTGCCCTTCCCATCAGCTATCTGGCAACATCCAGCTGGCTGGAAAACTTTGCTTATCATGTGGATCTGCCATGGTGGATCTTCCTGGTGGCCGGGTTAGGCGCATTTCTTATTGCCTGGTTGACAGTCGGTTCCCAAGCCTACAAATCAGCCAGAATCAACCCGGCAAAATGCCTGAAAGAGGATTGAGATTTCTATAACAAAATAATGTTAATTGGGCGTTTTTGAATGCATCAATATTGAATAAACATGTGATTGTCCAATTTAATCATTATTGTATTTGCTTGATAACAAAGATTGCGTATTTTAGAAGCCCTCATTTACAGTGAAAATTCTTACTATAAAAAGCCTATGTTGAATTATTAAATTCAATTTATGGGCTATAAGAATTTGCAGTTAGATGCACAGATTGAGAGGTAAAAAAGTCTCAATCCAATCAAATCCCCCATTAAATTAAATTTCATGATTTACTTGGAAGAGGTGTTTTCCGCCATGCCTGAAACGAGTTAGTCCATGAAATATTTAAAATAGTCTGGATCACGTATTTAATGGATTAAAAGATGACACGGATGACTGAGAAACTAAAATATAGGGATATTACAGAGAAGATTATTGGAGCGTCTTTTGACGCACACAGCTTTTTGGGCAATGGGTTCCAGGAGGTAATTTATCAAAGGGCTTTGGCATATGAGCTGCGTAGAAGAGATCTGGCATTTGCGCGAGAAATCGAACAGGATATTTATTACAAGGATTTACCTGATCCGATAGGCACCAGAAGAGCCGATTTTATTGTTGAAAATAAAGTGTTGGTTGAACTTAAAGCGAAAATACAGTTGGAAGACGCGCACCTGGCACAAACATTGAATTACTTAAAAGTGTACCAGCTTGAAGTAGGGCTGTTAATCAACTTCGGCAGTAAAAGCCTTACCTTCAAAAGATTAGTATTATGACCTTAAAAGCATAATATAATCAGTGCCATCCGTGTCATCCACTAAATCCGTGACCCAGCTTATTGCATGCCACCATAATTATTTTTATCTTTTATAGGCCAATGCATAAAACTTATTTTTTACAATGAGCTACGGGAATAATTGTATTATTTTTAGAGCCATGCCAGCTATTTTCTGTGTTTTGGTTACATGGTTTGGCGTGTTCGGCCAAAGTGATGAAATCCAGTTTTCCCGTTATACTACCCTGGAGGGCTTGTCTGAAAACTATGTCAACTGTATATTTCAGGACTCACGCGGTTTTATTTGGATTGGTACCAATGACGGTCTTAACAGGTTTGATGGGTATAATTTTAAAATTTACCGTTTTCGACCGGATCATCCGCAGGGAATCAGCAGTAATCTGATTCTCTCTTTGGCGGAAGACAGTAAGGGAAATCTGTGGATTGGAACAACCAATGAAGGTATCTCGCAGCTGGACGTGGAGAAGGAACAATTCACGCATTATAAAAATACAGATGACTTCCCTAACCGTGTAACCAAAAATTCAGCGCGTTCTCTGCTGATCGATCACAATGACAATATATGGTTTGGCAATGCAATCGGGTTAAATTTTATCAAAAGACCGCAGCCTCAATCGGAATCAGAGCCACGTTGGTTTGCCGAAAAAACGGTCTTTGGCAAGGGCGTTAACGATGTCAGGACGTTGGTCACTGATGGCAAGAATATTTGGGCAGGTGGCCGGTTAGGCCTTTTTTTGCTTACCACTGATATCGATCAGACTCCTTTGCCAGCCGTACCAGTTGAATTGACAGAAAACCGACAGAAAAATCAGAACAACCTGGTCATGGGTGCCGTGCCTTTGGATGATGGCTTAATTGTCGCTTACGGCCATGGTATTTTCAGGTATAAATTTACCGATTCTTCCAGGTCGGCAGGGGTGTTTAACAGGATTTCCTATCTTTTTTGTAATACCATATTAATGGATAAAGACAGCGCGTTATGGTGCGGAAATAATGAGGGGTTGTATAAGTTGATACTCAGCAAGGACAAATCCAGTATCTTAAAGACGACCCAATATACTAGCAGCGAAGGCGAAAATAGTCTTGGCAATAACGTTATCACCAGCTTATTTCAGGACAAATCCGGATTGATATGGATCGGTACCAACGGTAGCGGTGTAAGTGTATTAAACACTAACAAAAAGAAGTTCCGGCATTATACAAATACCGAAAATACCGGATCTATTTCAGCTAATATCATTCGGTCTATCTACGAAGACCGGGACCATAATCTCTACATTGGAACCAACCGTGGCGTGGTAAATTTCCTGCCTGATACGGCAAGGAATAATTATCAGACAGGTTTTAAGCGATTTGGCTTACATGTTACACCAGGCGATTACCAGGAAATTTATTGTTTTGCCGAAACGACCGAAGGAACCCATCAAAAGACCATCTGGATCGGCGCTGGATTTCCGAGGACGATGTCTTCTATTCCCTTCCGTGAACTTATTAAAGGAAGTCAAACATTTGCAACGCATAACATGCCGGATAATCAAATACATGCGCTGTTACGGGATAAGGAAAACAATCTATGGGCAGGTACTTATCTGGATGGCTTATACAAAATCTCCGGGCTGGGACAAAAACAGGTGTATGCGCATTTCCAGGCAGATGGAAAGGGTGCCATTGGCTCCAATATTATCCGCAGCATTCATGAAGATATGTTTGGAAACCTCTGGTTCGGCACGGGCAACGGCTTAAGTAAATTGCCAAAAGGAGAGAAACACAAAGATAACCCGAGGATAATCACGTATACCCATCGACTGCAGGATTCGACATCGCTGAGCCATAACTATATCTTACCCATCTATGAGAGCATCACAGGGCAAATATGGGTAGGCACCATGGGTGGGGGATTGAATAAAGTAATCAAGGGAGATAAATCAGATAACGATACGTTTGTTTCTTATGGTAGCAAGGATGGTTTCCCAAATGATGTGATCAAAGGCATTTTGGAAGATGACAGGGGCAATTTATGGGTATCCAGCAACAAAGGCATCTCCAAATTTAATCCCACCACCGGTGACATAAAAAACTATGACATTTTCGACGGGCTTCAGGATTTCGAGTTTATGGAACTGGCTGCCTGTAAAAGACATGACGGAGAAATGCTGTTTGGAGGTATCAATGGCTTTAATGCCTTTTATCCGGACCAGATCGTGGACGACACATCCAGCGTCAGGATTGTGTTAACTGATTTTCAGCTATCACACCAGTCGGTTGGCGTAGGGGAAAGCGTAAACGGCAATGTAGTGCTGGAACGTTCCATCACAGCCACCAGCCAGATATTCCTTTCGCACGATCAGAACAGTTTTGCCATTACCTTTGCCGCTTTGCATTATGCCGCTCCGATGAAAAATCAATATGCTTATAAACTGGAGGGATTTGATAAGCAATGGATTAAAGTAAATGCCAACAACAGAATCGCCAAATATACTAACCTGGGCTCCGGCGATTATATTTTTAAAGTAAAGGCAACCAACAATGATGGCATCTGGACCGATATCCCCAAGACACTACATATAGCCATAGCCAAGCCCATCTATCTCACCGCCTGGGCATTACTCTTTTATGCTTTTCTGTTCCTGGCCTTCCTTTGGTTTTTAAGGCGTTATTCTATCATTCGCAATAATAAAAAGAACGAATTGCTGATGGCCCGGTTTGAGAAAGAGAAACTGGATGAATTGACCAGGTTGAAATTTACTTTTTTTACCAACATATCGCATGAATTCAAAACCCCGCTGGCCCTCATCATCGGCTACCATGAAAAGCTGCAAAAGAGCTGGAGCACCCTGTCCAAGACAAAAATAAAAACCGACCTCGATATCATAAACAGAAATGCCAATGTCTTATTGCGACTCATTAATCAGCTGATGGATTTCAGAAAGTTAGAACAGGGTAAGATGACAGTAATGGCAGAAGAAGACAACGTTACCGAATTCATTGCGCAGATCCAGGAATCTTTTCACGTATTGCTGGCGAGGAAACGGATCCAAGCCAGCTTCAAGGTTTCTGATGAAAACATCCTATTGTATTTTGACAAGGATAAAATGGAAAAAATAATTTATAACCTTCTTTCCAATGCGGTGAAATATACGCCTGAAGACGGAACCATAGAAACCGCCATCTCCATGGAAGAGGACCAGGTGAAGATTAAAATCACAGACACGGGTATTGGAATTCCCAAGGAAATGCAACGTCATCTGTTCGAGCGGTTTTACCAGGGATCAGCTTTCAGGCATACACTGGCAGGAAACTTGTCAGGCACCGGTATTGGGTTGTCTCTTTCCAAGGAATTGGTAGAGATCCAGGGAGGTACGATTAATTTTACCAGCAGGGAAGGAAGTGGAACCAGCTTCTCTCTCACATTTCCTCTGGGCAGGGCACACTTAAACGAGGATCAGATATTGACTCGGAATCAGGATGCGGCACCTGTTGTGGAAAAAGTCCGCCTGACTTACGAAGATGTTCTGCCAATTGGCGCCCCAACCAGGGAGAAATCAACAACACGCGCAAAGACCAATTTGAAAATTCTGATTGTCGATGATAATATTGAGATCAGAAATCTGGTAAGTGACGGGCTGGCGGCAGATTTTCTCACGGTAGAAGCGCAAAACGGTGCCACCGCTTTTGATATATGCCTTGCTGAGCATCCCGACTTGATTGTCAGCGATATTATGATGCCGATCATGGACGGGTACGAACTGTGCCATAAGATCAAAAATGATCACCGAACGAGCCACATTCCCATAATACTACTTACGGCAAAAGATTCAGCGGAAGGGCGCATAAGGGGTTATACAGAGGGCGCTGATGGATATATCGGTAAACCTTTTAACCTGAAAGAATTGAACGCCCATATTCAGTCGGTGATCGATTCAAGAAATAAAATAAGACAAAGATTCCAGGAAAAGATCAAAATCGATCCGGGCGAGCTGGCCATTTCCAACCTCGATAAAAAATTCATGATTCAAATAACCCGGTACGTAGAAAATAACTTGGCTGAGCCGGACCTGTCGGTGGAGCAATTGGTCAATCATTTCAAAATCTCCGATGTTACCCTCAATAAAAAATTAAAGTCTCTGACCGGCAAGACGGCCAATAGCTTTATCAGATCAATGCGTTTGAAACGCGCCATGCATCTTTTACGGAATGAACCTTTGACAGTCTCCGAAGTAACTTACAAAGTTGGCTTTAATGACCTGAAATATTTCAGAGAATGTTTCAAAAAGGAATACGACATTAACCCAAGCGAATACCAGCGAAAAGTGACAAATTGACCAAAAACCTCTTTAAGGTGGTGTTGGTTTTTTACCAGCTTTGGAAATACACCCCAAATCTTTGGATTTACCACTCATAGGCAAAAAAGCGGATAGGTACCTTTAGTACAGAGAAAAGCCTCAATACCCGGTTGAAATATTTATTAAGTCCTTCAACTGTCTGCGCTTGTCTCGATTTTTAAAACTAGAGAAACCAAAACTTAATGCTATGAGAAAATTTATCTTCTTTCTATCCATGCTGGTACTTTTTCAACCTTGTGTTTTCCCCACCGACACCACCGTCCGGAAAGGGTTGGGTGGAAGTACCAGAACTTACCGATGATTTTTATTCTTTTAAAACAACCAACTATCATGAAACATAACAAACTAACAATCAGTTTTTTATTGGTGCTTATGTGCTCCTTAACGGCCTATTCCCAAACCGTTAATGTTACAGGTACCTTGCAGAAATGGCATAAAATTACCGTTTCCCTGACCTTGCCGGGAGGCAATTTGACAGAAACGGCTAACACCTTCAGAAACACAAGAATGGATGTTATTTTCAACAGGCCCGGTGGTGGCAGTATTCGCGTACCGGGTTTTTTCGCCGCGGACGGCGATGCGGCCAATACCAATGCGACCCAAGGCAAGGTCCTTAAAGCCTATCTGCGACCCGACCAAACGGGGACCTGGACCTACAGGGTGCTGTATTATACGGGCACCGATGTGTCCATCAGCACCGTAGGCAGTTTGCCATCGCCTGTCCACGACCTCACGGGTACGGTTGGCAATGTCACCGCTTCCAACAAAACAGCCCCTGACTTCCGGTCCAAAGGGCGCTTGCAATACCAGACGACCGGCACTGACAATGAACGGCGGTATCTCCAATTTGCCGAAACAGGAGAATACTTTCTGAAATTAGGACCTGATTCTCCCGAGAATTTATTGGATTACAACGATTTTGATTTTGATGATACCAGGAATGGTTGTGCGTTGTGTACGCAACATTTCTTTAATCCCCACGCCGGCAATTTTAACAGCGGTGACCCTACCTGGGACGGCGGCAAGGGGCAGAACCTGATTGGTGCCCTTAATTATTTGAAAAACCAGCAGATGAATTCGATATCCATGTCGTTGTTCGGCGGAGATGATAAAAATGTTTTCCCATGGACCACGGTAAACAGCAAATTCATTTATGACGTTTCCAAGCTGGAGCAATGGGAAATTGTATTTGACCACGCCGAGAAGAGCGGACTGTTGTTGCATTTTAAATTGGCGGAAAATGAAAATTGGAACGCGCTTAATACGACCACCCTCAATGTATATTACCGGGAAATGGTGGCGCGTTTCAGCCATCACCTGGCTGTAGAATGGAATATTTCCGAAGAATATAGGGGTAGTGCATCTTCAGCTTTGCCACGCATTAATTGGTTGGCTTCTATTGACCCATGGCAAAATCACAGAGTAATTCATACCTACCCCGGAGAACACAGCAAGTACCAGGAATGGTTGAATTTGAATGCTAACCTAACCGGCGCTTCCATCCAAAGCCCTAATACCAACAATTATAATCTGGTTTTTTCCGGACCAGCCGGAATCCTTACCTGGATAAACAATTCCAAAAACGATGGAACACCATGGGTGGTTGCCAGCGATGAGCAGAATCCCGGAAGCACCGGCGTTTATACCTCCGAAGATATCAATAACAGCAATGTAACGGTACAAGCCCGTAAACGGGTACTTTGGAAAACACTAATAGCCGGTGGTGCAGGTGTCATGTGGTACGGTGGGGGACAGGGTGATTTCAAGACAGAAAATTTTAATCGTTTCTCTACCCTGTTTAACTGGACCCGTTACGCTATCCTGGATTTCTTTGAAGGGAACAACCTGGAATACTGGAAAATGGTGAATAGCGATAACCTGGTTTCTGGCTCTGGCAATCATTGCCTGGCAGAAGCTGGCCAGGCATATGCTATTTATCTTGAAAATGGCGGTTCGACCAATTTAAATCTTAATGGCCAATCGGGAACGTTTGACGTAAGGTGGTTTAACCCCAGGAGTGGCGGTGCCTTGTTAAATGGAAATGTCACCTCCGTAACCGGTGGGGGCACCAGGAGCCTTGGAAACCCACCTAATACTACTACCTCCGATTGGGCGATCCTGGTGACAGCTCAGACCGGTACTGATCCTGTCTCAGGTGTGAGTGTTTCACCTACCACTGTGTCACTGGCACAAGGACAAACCGCTAGCCTAATCGCGACGGTTGCTCCTCCTACAGCCGCCAATAAAAGTGTGACCTGGTCATCTGACAATGCCGCCGTGGCTACCGTAAGCGCCAGCGGACTGGTTACCGCATTGTCTCAGGGAAATGCTACCATTACCGTGACTACCGTTGATGGAGGCTTTACCGCCACCAGCGCTATCACCGTTACTGCAAGTTCCATCATAAATCTAAACCCCACCAACGATGCCTACCTGCAGGGAAGTACGGCATTTAATAATGCGGATCTGAGGGTAGAAACGAATAACCGGGTAAGCTACCTGATGTTTGATCTAAGTGGTATTTCCGGTACTATTAATAGCGCTGAGTTAACACTGGCCGTAGGTTCTGACACAGGTAACGGGCCTATCAATGTCGACGAGGGCAACAGCAGCAACTGGACCGAAACAAATCTGTCAAACAGCAATAAACCAGCCTCCGCCGGTCAGCTGGGAACATTAAACACCACCTATGCTTCCAATCAGTCTTACACCTGGACCTTAAACGCCGCTGCTATTTCGGGTGGTGGCAACCTAAGCCTTATAGTTGCCCAAACCTCTGGTAATGATGTTTCTTTTGCTTCCAAGGAAAACGGAAACGCATCGAAAATACCGGTACTCACCTTAAATGTTTCAACCGGTAATACCAACGTACCGGTAACTGGTGTAAGCGTAACGCCCACCACACTGGCGTTGGAGGTTGGGCAAACAGGTAATTTGACCGCTACGATTGCGCCTGCCAATGCAACGGATCCATCCGTTAGTTGGAGCTCTGATAATACTGCCGTGGCCACCGTCAATGAAAGCGGGGTGGTTTCCGCAGTATCGGCTGGGACGGCAACCATTACGGCTACTACAACCGATGGTGGGTTTACCGACACGAGTGCCATCACGGTATCTGATCCGCCATCGGGTGGTGATATAACATTGGGCAATAGCACCACAACTGACGCCACCCATGACGGCTGGAACTCGAATATGGTTATCAATGAATCGGACACTTATACCAACAACACCGGATCCAGCCAGCAATTACAGGTTGACGATTTTGTTTTCTACGCCTGGCGTGAAGCAGATCCTGTGACCCCTTTTATCGTGAAGGTCAATGGTGATAATGATTTTACGGTATTGGCAGTGGGAACCACCCGTACCTCTTCAGCATACAATGTGGGAGAAAATACCTTTGCTTTTAACACGGGAAATGCCAAAGTAATTACCGTTGCCAACGGTGAGACAATTGCCACTGGATTCCTGGATGCCAATGCCGATGGTTCCGGTGGAAGTATTGGGTCGGTAATCCCCTTTGATGAGAATAACCCTGCAGATCAGTTGTGGTATTCCGGCGGTCCGGCATCCGGCAATTCCGGAAGCGTTACGGAAGGGGCGGCACCTGGAGCAGGAACGAATACGATTACTACGCTAAGCAGAAACTACCGTTATAAAATGCTATTATCCGTATCGGTAGGTACTTCGCAGCCTGTAACCGGTGTAAGTGTGGCGCCTGCAACATTGGCCCTGCAAACGGGACAGACGGGAAATTTGACAGCCACGGTTATACCTGCCAATGCCACTAATCAATCGGTAAATTGGAGCTCCGATAATACAGCGGTAGCTAGCGTTAACACCACAGGAGTGGTCACAGCAGTGGCGGTCGGAGGTGCCAATATTACCGTAACTACCGTAGACGGTGGCTTTACAGCGTCAAGCGCCGTTACGGTCACCTCAGCCGGTGGAACACCTGTTACAACGACCCTCGAACCAATTCATGATGCCTACCTTCAGGGTGCCACCAACTTTAACAATACCATTTTAAGAGTAGAATCGGGAAACCGGGTAAGTTATCTTATGTTTGACCTGAGTGGAGTTAACGGCACTATTACCGATGCCGAGCTAAAAATGACCTGTAACTCAGATGCCGGAAATGGTAATATCAACATTAACCTGGGCAACAGCAACAATTGGACAGAAAGTAATCTCTCCAATGCCAATAAACCGGGCATGGGCGCTTTATTAGGTAACTTGAACAGTACTTACAATATTGGTACTACTTATACCTGGACTTTATCGGCGGGTTCGCTGAATGGTGGCGGCAATGTCAGCCTGATTGCCACCCAGACGAGTGGGGGAGATGCGGCTTTCGCTTCCAAGGAAAACACCCTCACCGCGCCGCAGTTAGTGATTACTTATACCCCTGCAAGTAGTGCAAGGATCGCCGGTAACCTGGAAACGTCAGGATCATCTGACAAAACAAGAGCAAAGTCCTTTGAAAAGACGAAAGCTATTATGTTTCCCAACCCTACCTCCGGCGGTCATGTAACACTATACCTTGGCGGTCATGAGGGTATCACGCGTGTTAATGTATTTGATGCCATGGGAAAGCTGGTACATAAAACCACCACCGACACCGGTAAATTGTATATTGACGCTAATATTTTCCCAGGGAATGGACTATACCTGTTTAATGTAAGGAGCACTAATAAAAGCGAGCTATTAAGGCTGATTGTCAGATAAGCCCTTGATGCCAAGCTGTTAAATCAGTTTGTATGGAATGTGCCATAAGATTGCGCTAAACTTTTGATCAGATTGGTTTTAGCCGGCACATTCCTTTACTTATCAAAAGAGGGAAAACGCGTTTTAAAAAAATACCATGAATATTATTGATTTAAACTAAAAATTTAGTTATAATATTGGCTTAATCATAATATTCATAGATGAAAACCCTAGGTGCGCTTGCGCTAATATCCATATCTGCTGTTTTTGCCCTTAACGCTCAGGATAAAAAACCTAAGCAGGTGAATGCTACCGATGCCAACCATCATCAGATTATCCAAAAGGCGGGCCTCATTAGCATAAAGCATGGAAAGGACTCAGCCAGCCGTTATCTGGAATCGCAGCGGATTTTGGAATCGGAAAAGCGCATTCGAATGAGGTATAAAAACCATCAGCATGGCTCCGCAGCCGAAGTGACGGAATTGGATTTAAGCTATCGGCAACTGACTGCTTTACCCGACTTTATTTTTAAGTACAAAAACCTGAAAAGGTTAAACCTATCACAAAACCGAATTTCCAGGTTGCCAGGGCGGCTGAAGAAACTTAAGAACCTGGAGTATATAAACCTGTCAGGAAATCGCCTGGATACTACGGTATTGAAATCGCCGAGGTTAAAAAATCTCAAGAATCTGGATCTTTCATGGAATGACCTGGCAGAACTCCCCCAATGGATAAAGAAGTTTAAAAGGATTACAGCATTAGACGTGGGCTCCAACGGTTTTACATGTATCCCAAAAAGGATTAAAAAACTCAAATCGCTTAAAACACTGCGGATACATCTGAGTGATCTTACAGATTTTGGTAAAAATTTTAAATATGCCCGGAGACTAAAATCATTAAGAGAAATCTCAGCACATCACGCTGGTATCAGGAAAATCCCCGACGAGATATCGATGCTGCCCAATTTGGAACATTTAACATTAAGTGCCAATAGGATAGAGTATTTCTCCAGCCATATTGGTAAGCTCAATAAACTTAAGGGACTGGATTTGCATGGCAGTGCTTTGGCCACGTTACCAGATGAGTTGTTCTTCTGTACCAACCTGGTGAGTTTGGATTTACAACAAAACAAATTGAAAAGACTGCCGGAAGGTATTTCAAGACTTCGTAAAATTTCAGCTTTATATTTAGCTCACAACGAATTGGAATATTTGCCGGAAGAAATAGGTGATATGGATTTGGAAGCGATTTACCTGTATAATAATAAGCTGACCTCACTTCCTGAATCGTTCAAAAATTTGTCTCAACTCAGATATATAAGATTTGATAATAATTACATTTCCGAATTCCCGGCTCAGCTGCTGGGCCTTGAAAATTTAACATACATCGATTTCACGAATACCGATATTACTGTTTTGCCCGAAGAAATCGTGAATGTTAAGAGCCTCGAATTATTGGCTTTCAAAGAGGTCCAGATAGATCCCTCCAATCCGTTAAATGACAATTATGAAACGCTGATCCGGACACTTCATGACCGGGGAGTAGCACTCTTTCCTCCCAGAAATTAGGCTGGCAAAAGGCCTTTTCTAAAACTGAGACAGGAACTGCGCTGCGTGTAAATAACAAGCGAGGAAGTTGAATGGCGTTCATACCCGTACATTATGATCATCTTCGGACACATTTTTTGTATAAAAAATCTATTTCAGCCGAATTTGGGATATTTTTTCCAATTGGCAAGCTATTTGTCCTTTCAAATAACAGAGATGGGAATCTTGATTTTATCGGTAAATTGAACGTTTTCTTACCAGAAGAAAACCGGTCAATCCAGTCGACCTTACTTTTGTTACCACGCATTTTTATGTCCGGGAGAGCATATAAAGTCAATACTTAAAATAAATACTAACCTAAACCAAACACCATGAAACAGTTTGTTTTCATCGTGATCTTAATGATCACCAATGCCCCTGTTTTATCAGCACAAACCAATGCCGGGAAACATCATATCTTTCTCGATATAGCACATGGTCAGCGATTCTGGAATGACCCGCAGGACATGGTTGGCAGCGCCGGACAGGATCTGGAGAGAGTAAAATATCTAACCAGTCAAATGGAAACTACTGCCGAGGCAGTAGGTGCATCAATCGGTTACTTTAAATCCAAAATCAAGCCGGAGGATCTCATAGACTGTGATCTTTTGTTTATTCACATACCCTCAACTTCGTATCACGCTGATGAAGTGAACGCGATTATCAATTATGTCCGGGATGGAGGGGCGCTATTTTTGATAATGGACGCAGATTACTGGTCCACGCTTAAACAAACCAATGTCAATCAGATCATCAGTCCGTTCAACATCCGGTTTGGCGCTAATAGCGCGGATACCCTGTCTGGGGGATTTACAAAAGCAGGCGTCCTGACAAGTGAGGCTTTAAAGGTTACTTATCACGGAGCGAGGACCTTATCCGGAGGTACGCCTTTTACCTTTAACACGCAATCACAGCAACCATTTGGCGCTTTTAGGGATATAAAAGGGGGAGGGAAGATTGCTGTAATGGGTGACGGTATGGTATCTTTGTATATGACGTCGTGGAAAGACGTAAAAGACTATCAATGCCAGGAGTTTATGCAGGCGGTTTTTCAGTGGTTGCTGGAATGATTGGTTGCTCGATATCTAAATGATAGGTATTTTAAAAGACAAGAAGCCTCCCTGTCATCGGGGAGTGCTTCCGGACTTTTTTAAATATTTATAGTTACCCTGCTTTGTTCCCGTCTTAATTGTAAATATTTAATTAAAGATCTATTTGGAAAACAAAAGCTCACTCCGCCCTCAACTTATCCGCCGGCTTGATAAGTGCCGCGTGAATTGATTGGTAGCTAATGGTAAAAAGTGCAATTAACAAAGCCAGTACGCCGGTAATGACAAAAATGTCCCAATCAAGGCTAATCTTGTACACGAAGTCCTGAAGCCACTTTTGCATCAGGTACCAGGCCAATGGCATTGCAATGACCATGGCGATCATTACCAGTTTTACAAAGTTACTGGTCAATAATTGTAAAATACTTTTTACCGATGCGCCTAGCACAAGGCGAATACTAATCTCTTTAACCCGTTGCTCGATCATAAAAGATGAAAGTGCAAAAAGTCCCAGGCATGCGACAATGATGGCAAGTACTGCAAAAATACTCAGCATCTGACCTATTCGTTTAACATCATTGTACATCATCGCGTAGCTTTGATTCAGGAATGTGTATCTGATAGGTTGGTTAGGAGAGAAATCTTTCCATAGTCCTGCAATTGACTGAAGTGTTTCTTGCAGATCACCAGTATTTATCTTGACAGCCACAGTCCTGGTACTTGGCCTTATATACATACCTAGTGGTCGTATTTCTCTTTTCATGGATTCAAAATGAAAGTCTTCTACTACACCTATAATTTTCCATTCACCTCGATAATTAGAGATGTGCTCTCCAATGGGATCCTGGAAATTCAGCGCAGAGGCCAATGACTGGTTGATGATTACAGCCTGAGAATCGGAAGACATTTCCTTTGAAAAACCCCTTCCGCTTACAATGTTTAATCCCAATGTTTTCACATAATCATGATCCACCGACCATTGCTGCCCACTGATAGCCTCCTCAGGCAACATTCCTTCTGACGTCCAGCCACCATTGTTTCGGCGCGCGCCTTCCACCGGCAGATATCCACTGATACTGGCGGATGTTACCTGTGGCAGCCTTTGTAATTCCTCCTTGAAGATCGAAAGCTTGTCGCCAAGTGTATGGGTCCCCTGCAATAAAAGCACCTGTTCTTTGTCAAATCCCAGTTTTTTATTTAAAATAAAGTCCATCTGCCGGTTGATAGTTACAGTTCCGGCGATCAGTGCGATTGAAACGATAAATTGAAATACCACCAGTCCATTGCGCATGGATGAGTTTTTACTGCCCCTGCTTAAGTTGCCTTTTAATACCTGTATAGGTTGAAATGAAGACAAATAGAATGAAGGGTAAATACCGGCAATAACACCGATTACTATGGCACCTCCCACCAACACAGGAACCAACCACCATGTTGACCAGGGAAACACCATCTCTTTCCCAAGTATGCTATTGAAGTATGGAAGCAGCAACCAGGCGAGTGTGAGTCCGATGATGAAGGAAAAAAGGCTCAGCAGAACAGACTCCGTCAGAAATTGTTTCACAAGACTGGTTCTGCGGGAGCCAACGACTTTGCGCAATCCCACTTCCCTGGCTCGGTTGGCAGATCTGGCGGTAGAAAGGTTAATAAAATTCACACAGGCGATTAACAATATAAAGACCGAAATAGCCCCAAACAACCAAATGTAGCGTATATCTCCATGTTTCATACCGTCGCCAACTTCGTCGACGTTCAGATAAATATCTTTTACCGGCTGTAACCTGAATCTGAAGCTTTTTACCCAGGCAATATCCTCCGCCCGCCCTGCTTTGATACGTGGGGGCAACAAATATTTGTTTACCATAGACTGTATTTTTTCTTGCAGAGCAATCACATCGGCCTTCGGATGTACCCGTATGTAGGTGAGATAATTGTCATTACGCCAGTTTGTCGCTTCTCCTCTATAGAACTCTCTGTCGGCCAGTGAAATAAGAAAATCGTATCGGAAATGAGACTTAATAGGAAAGTCTGTGATAACACCGCTGATTTTATAGGGTCTGGTCTCATCATTATTTAGGTATAGGACCTTTCCCAGGGCATCTTCTTCGGGAAAATACTTGTTCCTGATACGGTCGGTAATCACAATTGTATTAGGTGCTGTCAGGGCATTTTCAGGATCCCCGAGCAAAAATGAAACCTGAAAAATATCCAGGAGCGATTGATCGACAAAAACGATTTTATCTTCATGGCTACTTTCCAGTTTATCGGCACGTCGTACTTCACTGCTGCCAGCTCCAAACAATACAGCCGAATTACATCTGCCCGCCTGCATTATCTCCTGATAATCTGCCTGCAGGGCGGCCGCAAAGGGGTGAGGGAAGTGAGCGCCCCTTCCCATTTCTCCCTTAAAAGTTGTCTCGCGAACTACCCGGTATATTTGATCTCCGTTCTTGTAATGGCGGTCATAACTAAGCTCGTGGCTGATAAATAGTGTAATCAATAAACAGGCGGCAATGCCGATGGCAAATCCTCCGATTTTGATGGTGGAATACATCTTTTGCCGGGATAAGTTCCTCCAGCTGATTTTGAAATAGTTGTGTAACATGGCAACGGAATTATGGTGGTGGTTTGCTTCAAAAGATTTGATAAACTCAGGCCTGAAATATTTGATGACACGCCAGGTGAAACTTCTTTTTGCTTTACCAGGGGATTGGATGAATTGTTTGAGAAACAATTCTGTAAGATCCCCCTCGATCTCTTCGACACAATCTTCCCGGCAAAACCAGCGTAGGAACTTGATGGCTTTTTTTGGAGGTGAGGGCATAGCTTTTTTCATCCACTGGAGATTTTAAATATTATATTGCCGTATATGCAAAGGTATTTTACTTAACAAAAGTGAATATAATAAATTATCTATACATTTGCTAAGTAAATAATTTTTATCCTGGTAGCAACGCTGCAAGGTGGGGGCAGGGCGAGAACGGATATATCAAATTTAGCGCTTAACGGGTTTGTTATACTTGCCAATCTCAATCCGCAATTGTTAGTTTTTGCCTAAAATACTGGCTGTTAGATTGCAGCGTCATTAAATAAACGCCGGCTGGCAGACCAGCGACATCGATGGTCTTTTCTTTAATATGGCCACTTTGCATGACAGTTCCTTGCAAGGAGATAATCTGATACCTCAGATTTATCCGGGATAACTTCTCGGGTAATCTTAAATGCACCTTATTAGTAGCGGGATTGGGGTAGGTGAGTAAAGTGTGGTTTTCGAGATCATTCGGCAGCCCCGTTACAATCCGGGCTATTTTGGACTCCGAAATTCCATAGGCAAAATTCCCATCGTTTATGGCCACCAACTTTACCTTTGAATTAGCGCCAATATCTTGGAGCTTTATGGTAGGAACCAGATCAAACGACTTTTTGCTCCCTAAAATTTTCTTGAGCATTAACCATGTCGACGCCTCGCTTGTCCGAAACCAAACCTCTACACTATCCAAAGGATTTTTTACTTCCCAATTGATTGTATAATTGTTTTCCTCTTCAACAGACGTGATTGTAATGGCTTCGGGATCGGTTTTATGTTGACGGAACACCCATCTTTGAAACAGTGTATCCTGCAAAATGGTGTCCATAGAACTGGTATGACAAAAGAAGCGATCGCCATTGCAGGGATAGTGGTACTCTGTATAAATATATCGCTGATGTTCATCGATCAACGCCTCGATTCTCTCAGCCGGCAAGTCGATAAGTTCCTGCCCAAAAGAATGAGTAGGATATACTTCCTGCCCTTCCGAATCAAGCTTGGAAAATACTGCTCTGACATTTGAATCGGCGTCGTCGCTTCGATGATGCACGGCCCAAATTGATAAATTGTCATATAAATTATTATCAATTTCGTCACAGACCTCCGGACAGCCACCGGCACTGTTCATAGGAACCAGTGCGGCAAAGTAGTTTTCCAGGTGTTTGGGTATTATAAATGTTCCGATTCCTCCCATGGAATGGCCTGTCAGGTAAATTCTATCCGGATCAACTTTTTCCGTTGCCAGTAAATGGTTAATAAGCTTCCTGAGAAAATCCAGCGACTTTTCTCTATCCCAACCGCCGTAACCCTCATCCAGAAATAACGGATAGTAAAGATGCGGAGCCACGACATAAGACGGGTATTTGTTTTGAATCGCAGGTGCCAGCCACCCAAGGGCATAGGCCCCTGCATTAACCAAGAACCGGTCTTTGGGAGCACCAAAATTCTCCGCACCATGCAATGCTACAATCAGTGGGAATTTCTGGTCTTTATCTGCAGATTCCGGCGTTAAAAGACGGTAGGGTATTACGGTTCCATTGTGGTCTAACTCGTAGTTCTTAAATACATCCGGTATCTCGGCGGGAGGCGGTGACTGGGCTACAGCAACTTTAAAAAGAAACATCATCAAAACTCCAAAAATCCAAACATTCTTTTTCTTCATTATTCAGGGTTATTTAGTATTGTGTTGAACCGGATAATTGTCAGCACCCGCTACCGGTTCTGCTCCTGGCATAAGACACTTTAAAACCGGTAAGCGTTGGGGATGTTTGCGTTTAAAAAAGCTTATTTTTTGATCGGCTCCTCCTGAGATTTACCGGATCCAAACATAACTGAGGCGCCAAAGGATATACCTGGGTTGTTATCGCCATAAATCTGTTTGATCCCCAAGTGTGGTATAATATATATTCGTTTACCGGCAGCCAGATAATAGCTACAGCCAATTTCAAAGCTGATCTCATGGTCCTCCTCGCCCGTGCCGGTATGCTTTATGAATTCAAACCCATAGGGTTCAAAAAAGAAAGCCAGTTGAGAGTTATTGGCTAGAGGGATACGAAAACTATAACGCTCTGGTAATGCGAAAGCAATAATGCCCAACGGAATACCTATATCCAGTCCGCTGCGCTTCCTGATTGCCCGCCTGATCAGGTAAAAACCTGCGGCCTGGCCGCCGCCTGTATATAAATAATATTCATTTGATCCCGTTGGTGCGTAAAGAAAGGAATAGCGCACACTAAAATGATCTCCGAACCATGCTTCCAGACTGGGTCCAACACCAGGTTGATAGCCATCAATGGTTTTAGCATAATCAAACTGGATGCCCACCAGTTCTTTTTGCTGGCCTTGAGCGGTTGCCCCAATTACCCATAGCCATATGAAAAGGCAGATAAATCGCATGCAGCCGACATTTGGTGCTTGTAAGCCTGGCATTATCCCGTATCGAAAGTTCATCGCTTTAGGAATTTGTTATTGTTTAAGGATAGCTTTCTAGAGACCGGTCAATAAAGTATTTGGGTAATAATATGTAAAAATAGGATAGACACCGTTAGCTTGCCATTGGGCGATAAGCTAAAAAACCAGCTGAATGTTACCAAGTTAACGCTAACCCTGTATTTAGCAAACAGACTATCACGCTCTACATAACTTGTGTAAGATTGAAAGCAATGACGCGATAGTCCAAACCATGTTAAAAGCAGATCGTAGATTTTGTAATTGTAATTGTAATTGTAATTGTAATTGTAATTGTAATTACCTCAATGCACGCGCTGGTAAAGCAAGTTCCCCTGCTAATCTGCCTGCTTTTAGAGCAACTTTGATGACACTTTAGCTATCAGCCCGGCCCTAAACCTAAATAAATACCTAAAAATGGCGAGTTGCTATGCATCTTGCAAAATGTTATATTGGTAATTAATATACCATCACCGGAGGGTCTGATGCCAATATCAACCCCTCCGGGAATTGGGCTGCTTCACAAGTTATTGTTCGTTTATCTATAACCCTATGACAAATCGTAAAAAAATTACTGCACTCACCCTGTGCAGTTTCCTGTTTCTTCTGGTATCATGTCAAAAGGAAAAAGAGGTTGGCAATTCAGAAAAATTTCAAACGGGTGAAAGTCTTGTAGTTCCCGAGGGGGTTGATATTGACCTTAACCTGCAAAGCGTCATGGAGGAAATTAGAATTCCAGGTTTTTTTTACAGCCTGGTTTATTCAGGGATCAGACAAGATGCCTTTTTGAAAGATACACTCAACACATCAGGGTTTAATAAAAAAGGTTGGGGTATTGGCATACATCATACCTATGACGCCGGTAGTAAAACACTTTATCTTGGAGATGGGAAAGCCCAGGCCGTGAAAGAAATACTTTCATCTCCCAGCCTAAAAGATGGGTCAGTACTGATTGCCTCAAATTCCGGTAAGCACTTTTTTCAATTCGATCCGTGGGGCAGACATGAAAAAACAATTGATGCGATCACCATGAACGAACTCCATAAGTTCACCTATGATAAAGAAGGGCGGCTCGCCCTGATTGAAAATAACGTTGGCCAAAGACATCTGGTAAAATATCCCGATGAAAACACTACGGAGCTGGTAGTTGCCGGGAGGAGTAGGGTCACGCTGACAAAGAACGACAATGGCAAGGAACTCTGGATAGAAATAGCGGGAGGTAAGCCGCTCCATTGCTTTTATGAGCAGGATAAACTTGTCAGAATGCATCGCATCAAACAATATGATAAAAGATACCAGTATGATGAAAACGGATTGATTGAAAGCATAAGGCATAGAAATGGGGCTGTTACATTTAAGTCGTCCGGGCTGGCAGATGACCGGTTGATCACGAAATTGGAAAAGAGGGGAGATAAAGAACGTGAGACTTCAGTGCGCATAACAAAAGAAAATAACCAGGTTAAAGTTGCGCAAAACTTTTACGATGGCAGCAAGGTACAGGCACTTTTTGAATCCGGTTATCTTAAGGAATATATCAATAAAGAGGGCACTAAAAGTTCTTATACATGGGAAACCGTTCCAGTGGTAGGAACAAAGTTTGCAAAAAGCATATCTGTGCACAAACCCGGCGAAGATCCAATGTCATGGGAACAGACCGTAGCTGCTGAATTTACCAATGATGACCCACTTCGCCTGGCGAAATACAGCTCGGATTTGTTCAACGAATCCGGAAAAATAGCTTTCCTTTCGGAACCCGGTAAGAATCGCTACAGTATAAATTCCGGCCCTGATGAGATCACCTACATCATTAACAAACGCAACCAGATTGTTGAAGAAAAAAGAACGGGACTGGCAGCAACGAAGTATTACTATGATGCCCAGGGAAAATTGACCTCGGTGACCCAGGTGGGGAGTAAAAGCAATCGCACATCAAAAGTCAGTTATGATATCCCGGCGCAAAGAGTAAATATTACCAATCCAATTGGCGAAGTAGTGAGCCTGGACTACAATCAATTTGGTCAGATCAACAGAGCGAAATTTTCCAATGGAAAGACACTGGGCATGGATTATCTATGCCCAGGCGGACTGGTCAACTTTCGCACCCCGGGAGGAAGTGCACACCGGATTATACGAGATGCCTTTGACGATGAAAAAATGTACATTTCTCCCGAGGGAAAGGAAATGTCCAGAGATACAGCTCCCGGAAGTAAAGTGGCTTCCACAGGAGATGAAAAGGACGTCGAGCAACAAACTGATGCAAGCGGCATCCTTAAATCGATCCAGGTTAAAAACGATCCGGCCGTTGCCTACACAACCGGTCCTGCGGGATTTTCGAAAGTGGGAAAAGCGCAGATCGAAAAACATGAAAAATTCTCTGCCATAGGAAAAGTGGAGATTGGCGCGCTGGAAGAGGACCGGGATTATAATGAATTTGGTGAGCTGATTCAGTATAGTGTGCGTCATAAGGACAAGGATTTGTATAAAGTCACCTATGAAAGAGACGGGTTGGGACGTATTAGTGAGACCCGCGAAAATTTTGGAGGGGGCACAGGAGATAAAGTGAAAAGTTATCATTACGATGTAATGGGTTATCTTTTGGAAGTCCGGGAAAATGGCAAAGTGGCTGAAAAGTACACCTATGATGCCAACGGAAATCGTATTGTTAGTCAAAATTCCCTGTTAACAGCCAAAGCCTCGTTTAACAAAGATGACCAGATGCTGTCTTTTGGAGATGCTCCTTATAATTTTTCACCTACGGGGTATTTATCGGGAAAATCAGGGGAGACCTATGATTACGATAAATACGGGAATCTGGTAGCTGTTACACTGGCTAGCGGAGAAAAAATTGAATATGTCATAGATTCGAAGCATAGAAGAACGGCCAAAAAAATTGATGGCGATATCGTTCGTCAATACCGGTATGTGGGCAATCAACTCATTGCAGAGCTGGATGAGCAGGGAAATTTACTGAACCAGTTTGTATATGGCATCGATGATCGGGTACCCGTGTATATTGAATCACCAAAAGGTACCTTTAAGTCCGTGGTAGATCATGTTGGCAGCCCTCTGATGTGGGTAAATGTTGAATCGGGAGAGGTCGCCCAGGAGATTTCCTATGACGCCTTTGGTAATATAACCGCCAACTCTGATCCCGACTTTCAATCCCTTGGTTTTGCGGCCGGGCTTTATGACAACCACACAAAACTCACGCGTTTTGGCGCGCGGGATTATGATCCCGAAACCGGACGGTGGACTGCGCTGGATCCGCTTTTATTTGATGGAGGACAGTCTAATTTGTACGCTTATGCCAACAACGACCCTGTTAACCGCATTGATCCCAGTGGATTGCAATCAATTACCGGATATCCTAATTTGGATTGGTTCATCAAAAAAACATTTGGGATTCTGCTAGCCTCCGCAGCCAGCGGATACATTGGGCTGCCGGCATTGCCAGCTTATTTCTTGGATTTCATTCTACCCGGTACAGCTTTATTTGAAGCTTCTTTTGGTATGTTAATTGGTTCCATGATGATGTATTTTTGGATTTTTTTGGTAAGTGGAGCGATACTGTATGCAGCGGTGGAATTAGGCACAGTACTCGGTGAATGGCTTGCAGGACTAGGAGATCCCCATATGGTTACGATTGATGGTCGAAGGTTTGATTTCCAGGCGGTCGGGGAGTTTACGGTGATAAAGGCCCGGGACGATAGTTTTGAGTTGCAGGCCAGGCAACGGGCTCTGGGTCATCAGGTAAGCGCCAACGACGCGGTGGCGATGCGTTTTGGCAAGGATCGTATAGAACTGTACAGGGAAAACGACCTCCTGATTATTAACGGGAAAGAGCAGCCCGGTTTTCAGGGAGAAAGATTACTGGACGATGGCACCAGGATCTGCCAATCAATGGAGCGTAGCTATAGCATCAAATCAGCTATGGGCGTTGAGGTTGAAGTGGATATTCACGGATCATTTTTAGATTACCAGCTGGGACTTTCCGAAAACTGGAAAGGAAAAGCAGTGGGATTGCTGGGACACTATGATGGCAATCCAAACAACGAATTTATTACCAGGTCGGGAAAGGAGCTAACCTTACCGCAACTCCTGGTTAAAGAAGACAGGGAAACCTTTCACGATGTATTGTATCGTCAATTCGGAAATTCCTGGCGAATCACGGATGCCACTTCATTATTTACCTATGCTCACGGAACATCAACCGCTACCTATACGGACAGGGATTACCCCAAAACTTTAACTTCCATCGCTGACCTGACCGAGGACCAACGAAACCAGGCCAGAGAAATTTGCCTCAGCGCCGGCGTCAAATCAGGCGTAGCCCTGGAAAACTGTATCCTGGATGTCGCACTCACAGAAGACAAGGACTTTGCCCGCCCTTTTTATCCGATCGTAGCTCCTGAAAACCCTTTTCAGGAGAGCGACAAATTGCCTTTGGAGCCAGCCGAGACCGGTGAATCCGACAAAAAAGAAGCCTTCCATTTTACAACCTTCAATCGGGAAGATTTTGGCATCGGCGGTACCGCCGCCATTAATGACGGCGTCATCGAGATTAATCAAGATGCCAGCGACTATGCCAGATCGCTATTGGGTTGGGCGATGTTAAAGGATACGCTCGGGTATACCGATCATTTTGAGACTACCTTTGAATTTTCAATACATAAAAAATCAGCTGAAAGTGGTGATGGCTTTGCCCTTTTAATCGGGCGACGGAGCGACGGTGCCGGACTGGTGAATAAAGATTGCTCCTTTGAGCACATTCCCGGAACCCTGGTGGTAGAATTCGATACAAAAGCAGATCCGTATGACGTATCTGGCACACACTTTACCATTCACTCCGGTGCCAAAAGAGCCGGGTGCAACGACCTGGAAAATGGTTTGGGGACCAATATAGTTAAGGGCTTCGACGATGGTAACAAGCATCGTGTACGCATTACTTATGATAATCCATCCATGAAGGTCTATTACGACGGCGCCAAGGATCCTGTCGTAGAAGCTGAAGTCAACCTGTCCGAATTAATTGATTTCAGTGCCGGAAATTTGTTTCTTGGGTTTAACGGATCCAGCCGCAAGGAAACACCTTCGGAGACATATCATATTTATAACTGGTCATATCAAAATCTGGAGCCGGCATTGGAAGAGCAATAAAGTAGCTTGCGGTCTGCTGATAAAAGTTAAATTATCACTTCTCATATTATAATCAATCAATTGATTATCAATTAAATATGATTTTTTAAATAAACTCAAACCATTCTTCCCTATTGGTATACGCCGGAGTTTGATCTTTGCTCTCTACCTACGTATTAGGCTTTCTTTGAAGCATTAAAGGACATAAATCCCAGGCAGCGCAAAGGTCATTTAAAAATCCGGGATAGAAGCATTCGGTAATTTTCTTTACGCATCCATAGGGGATGACCGTTATCTACCTGTCTTTGAACCAGACGAATAAATTAAAACTTTTAGGTGATGAAACCAAGCATGACTTAATCGACCCACACCGCGTGTCGCAGAGTCCTTCGCCATCCGCGTGTCGCCGAAGCTTCAGCGGAGGAGCAAGGCTACGGCCGCACGCTGTCGCTGAAGCTAAAGCGTAAGAGACCGGAGAAAGCTACTCTGCGGACTGCGTACGCCGTGGGCTACTTCGTCAGCCAAAGGCGGAGGTGCTAGCGGAGGCGCAGGGCAATGATTATTAATATGCGCGGTTCCATCTGACCTTAAAAATAAATTATAAACAGATGAAAAGTAGGTTTTTAAAAAAGACAGCCTGGTTGATGATGGTTACCATATGTGGCGTTGCTTGTGCAAATGACGATGATTCAATCGTTAACCCCTCGTCTACCATTCAACCGGGCAACGATCCTAACTTTACTATAGTGGCTAACAAGGATGCAGGCTTTGGGGGCTTTAATAGAAAAGTGGAAGTGTTTGGCATATCAATTTATGCTGTAGCTACGGTAGAAGATGTTAAGCTATTGCATGCAGCAAATCTAATGGCACAATATTTAGATAACAATGAGGATGGTGTAGTGGACAATCCCAAGGTTCTAGCGGCCATGAAAGACAACAAGGCTTTTTTAGTTATGTGGAAAAAGGAGTCGGACCTGGATAATTTAGAACCACCTTCAGGAGCGGAAGGGCAGGATTTAGGAAATGACGAGACGGTTCCAGGTTTTGTTTCCGGTGGAAAGGCGGGGCAATTTGATGCCGCCCTGGAAGAAGTTTGGCACATTATTACACATGCTGGCTATGCAAGCGCCTATCCGGATGTTTTCGGTGAAAGTGCGGGAACCTCTTTAAGCAATGCGATGGACATTGCAAGGGGCGGAAATTTTACAACCATACCTAATCCTTATCCAAGTGGCGCCTGGTATACTTACGACGACGCTACGTGCGATTATAATTGCATGGTTACAGAGTATATCTATTGGGCTATGACTTCGATTTTAGGGGCACAGGAAAACAGGTTGAATGAGATTAGCCAGGAATGGGATTTAAATACCGAGGCGTTGGTACAAAGTACTGATGTGGCAATTTATCAACTATTGACAGATTCTCAATATAAATTTCCCACGGTCCTGCCGGACGGAACATATAAACGATAACAAAGCGTTGAGAGCTGTTATCTATCCTGAATAAGTTGGAAGTTTATCAACACAAAATTAATTTTCTATGAAAAGTATTCTTAAAGTCTTAATAGCATTATTTATTACCACTGGCATATTGTCTTGCAAGAATGATGATGATGCCGCAAACAATTCCAGGATCCAAGGTATTTTTACGGTACTTGAGGGGAATACAATTATTGAAATGAATGGTGTCATAGGAAGTTCGTCGCTACGTGATTTTAACAAGTTATATGCTGCATTTCCAAATGTAAAAACAATCAATATAAAACAATGCGACGGTTCCGAAGATGATGAAACCAACCTTCAATTATCAGCCAGAGTACACAAATTGAACATTAATACCCATTTACTTGATAATGGCCTAATCGCTTCCGGAGGGGTAGATTTTTTCCTGTCGGGAATACAACGTACCAGGGGAACAAACACACAGATAGGCGTGCATTCCTGGTCAGATGGGGGCTCGTTGCAAGCAACAGATTTTCCGGTTGGTCACAAAAATCATTTGCCTTATATAAATTATTATATCTCCATCGGATTCACGCAGCAGCAGGCAGAAGACTTTTATTATTTCACTATTAACGCCGCGCCAGCCGAAGATATTCATTGGATGACTGAGGAAGAAATAAGGACTTATAACTTAATTACAAATTGAGAAAAATCCGAAGTCAGCAAGACGAAGGATCCAATATTTAGCTTGACATTAGAGATCAGCGTAGGAGTGTCATCTGGGCTAAAGCTGATTCTTACTTACCCATACTGCACAAAAACATATTAGGGTTAATTGCCTCGTTTATAGTGACCTAAACCTTCTTCACTACTAATAGTGATAACAATTTAGCTATCAATGGCGATTGATAGATTCTCTTATCCCTCCTACATTTGCATTGTTTAGAATTAATCTAAATAAAACAATGAGAGGTCTACTAATCCTACTTTTATTTTCAACTTCACTGCAAGCTCAGGTTGTTGTACAACTGGTGGGAGAGGATCATCAAAAGGCTATTCAGGGCGCAGAGGTAATTTTTACCAATAGTACCGGCCAACGGCTGGTTACCATCAGCGATCGCGAGGGAAAAGCCAGGTGCGGTTTTCGTCCTCCGGTATTTATTCAGGGATCGCATATTAGATTTATTCCTATTAATGATACGGTTAGGATATCCAATACAAAGATAGTGATGAAGGTCTCTACTTTAGCCCTGGATGAGGTCGTAGTGACCGGCCAGTTTGCCCCGCAATCTGCCAAAAACTCGGTTTATAAAGTGCGTACGATTGACCGGACGCAGTTGCAGGCTCAGGGAGCAAATACCTTGCAGGATGTACTGATGAACCAGCTGAACATCCGTTTTGGTAGAGACAACGCCCTTGGGACATCCGGTATCCGCATTCAGGGAATATCCGGGCAAAATGTGAAGGTGCTGATAGATGGTGTACCGATGATCGGCAGAAGTGGCGTAGCGAATGAAATTGACATCAATCAGATCAACGTTAATACCATAGAGCGCATAGAAATAGTGGAAGGTCCCATGGCTGTTAATTTCGGAGCAGATGCGTTAGCAGGCGTTATTAATATCATCACCCGGAAAGGCGGAACATCGAAGTTATCTGCCGAACTAATTTTGCAGGAAGAAACGGTTGAAGATAACTATTCGCTATTTGACGAGGGAGTACACAATGCGGGACTTACCATTGGCGGCAAACCATCCGATCGTATTTTCGTTCAGGCCGAAGCGCGCATCAACCGCTTTGGTGGATGGATTGGTGATGAAAGCAGATTTACCGATCGCAACAGGCAGTGGTATCCTAAGACCCAACATTTCGGAGGCGGCCTTGTGCGCTACGAAAAAGACGATTTTTCGATACATTACCGAATGGATTATCTTAATGAGTCCATCAGTAACCTCGGTAGTATCAACGATGTTGATGCTGACACGGAGCCATTTTCCAGTGACCAGGAATTCAACAGTGATCGATGGATGCATCAGCTTCAGGCTGAGTTGAAGGCGGGAAGCTGGCTATTGAATCCGGTCCTGTCATTTACCGACTATAAAAGGGCTACCGAGGCCTTCACTACATTTTTGGAAAGTGACCTGGAGATAAATCGCCGGGAAATTCAGAATACCTACTACAAAACCTTATTCTTTAGAAATACCGCTAGTACGAATCGTTTTGATTGGGGAAGTCTGCAATTGGGTACAGATGCCTCTTTCGATCGCGGTGGCGGTTCTACCCTTAGCGACGGTGAAAAGGAAGCCGTGGACATTGCCTTCTTTGCTTCGGCGGAGATAAAATTAGGCGAAAAAATAGCGCTTAGGCCAGGGATAAGATATGGTTACAACAGCTTGTATTCCTCAGAGCCCGCGCCATCGCTGAATGTTAAGTATAATATCTCAGAGGCAACTCAGGTTCGATTTGGCTACGGGCGTGGATTTCGTGTGCCGTCACTGCGCGAATTGTATCACGAATTTATTGATGCCAATCACAACATCATAGGCAACTCTGAACTGACACCGGAATACTCGCATAACATCAACGCTGATGTGACACAAAGTTTCAAAAAGCTCACCTTGTCTTTATCGGGTTTTTACAATCATATCAATGATCAGATTACATTCTTCACCCCGCAGGAAAGTAATGCAGCAACCACCTACCTAAATTTGGAAGAGTTCAGGTCAACAGGTGCAACTATTAATGCCGCCTGGAGTAGTGCTGGTTGGCGTATTAATTCCGGGGCGACCTATATTGGCAGGTACCAGCGGTTAAATGACGAAGTTGCTTCTGTGCCCGGATTTGTATTTAACTGGGAAGCCAATACCAATATTCGCTACCGTTTTTCTGCAACAAATACTACCATCTCAGCATTTTACAAATTCAATGGCTCCTTGCGTGATTACCGACTAACTGACCCGGATGGTGACGGGGAATTCACACCGGAATTGCAAGGAATAGACAGCTTCCACCTGATGGACCTTACGATCAGTCAGGCAATTAGCAATTCGTTGGGAATCACACTCGGGGCGCGCAATCTCTTTAATGTAACTGCGGTAGATAACAATTTTAGCTCAGGTGGTGCACATTCAAGCAGCGCCGGAAGTACCTCCGTCGGTTACGGCACAAGCTATTTCTTTCGATTGAACTATCAATTTAAATCCAATAACTAACGATCTATATCTACAACAAATATGAATACACTTAAAACAACACTTATATTTACACTCTGTACTTTTCAGGTGTTATTTTCTGCTTGCTCTGACGATGATGACCCACTGACGCCTTTTTCGGTTAATTTTAGCAGTGCTGAAGTAGGCATTTCATCGGATTCACCGGAGGCTCAGCTTACGGTGTCCTTTTCGAGGCCATCCACAATGGACGGTACCATCAAACTGCGGTTAAATTCCGGAGACCTGGTTTACGGGGAATCGGAAGATTTTTATGCATCTGTCGCCCCGCAAGACGATGTAATTTCCCTTGCATTTAAGTCCGGAGATCAAAATGTAAATTTTACCGTAAATAATGGATCTGCCGCTAATCGCACTGCTGATGCAACTTTGGTCATCTCCATTGAAAATGATCCTGATAATCTTTTTATTCCTGGAACCACTAATCAGGTAAGCATTACATTCGCCGAGAATTTTATTTCTCCGGGCGCCTCGCTGGAGATGAGTGCGGGCGATGAAAACTTCACGCAGCGAGCGTATGTTGACCTGAGCAAAGCTACATCTACCTCAGTGCCGGTCGATAATTTTGACCTGGGCTTCCAAACCGGAAGTGGATTCTATGTCACACTGAACTCCAGCGCCAACCTTATGGCCAGGCCATTGGATAAAAATGACTTAAATGATGTTTCAGCAGCAGATACCGCCGGTTTCGCCGCGGTAATGACCATTCCTCCGCCAAACTTTGATGCCTCTATTGGATCGGTTGCCTGGGTTGATACACCGGACGGAGATTTAAGTACCACTGCTTTCGGAGAAATTTCAGCCACAGACACTGATAACAAAGTATTTATCGTAAAACGAAATAAAGGAAACTGGAAAAAAGTCAGGGTTTTACGCAATGGAGAAGGCTATACATTGCAGCATGCAGACATTGCCGCCACCAGTTTCGAAACGCTGGACATCACCAAAGACCAGACATTTGAAGCGGTTACTGTTGATTTGGATCAGGGCATCGTAGAAGCTGAGCCGGAGAATGACAAATGGGATTTTCGCTACGGTACATATACCGAGGTTCTCCCCCTGGGACCAGGAGCCTCCATTCCTTATGGTTTTAAAGATCTGATTACGATCAACCGCTCCGATGTATCAATAGCCATGATCATGATCGCTGATACGCCGTTTGAATCGTTTAGCGCGGCCGATGTCGCCGGCCTTACTTTCGAAACGGCCGTTAATGCCATAGGTAACACATGGCGTATGGGTGGAGGACCTTCATCTCCGCCAGCCCTGCATACTGACAGATACTATATTATTAAAGACGGAGAAGAGAATATTTACAAACTTCAGTTTACACGTATGTACTCGCTGTCTGATCAACGCGGCGAAGGCGCATTTAAATACGAACTGCTAAATTAAGCGCTGGTAATGAGAATTTTTAAAATAGTGATGGTCATTTTACGACTGGGATTAGGTGGTCTTTTTATCTATGGGGGCATACAAAAATTTATTCCCAAACCACCCAGGCCGCAAACAGAAGTGTCAGCCGACCTGCCGGATCACGTCGTGAAAATAAAGGCCTACATCGGTGGCTTAAAACAGACACCATACTTTTGGCCTATGCTGGGCGTGGTAGAATTGGCAGGGGGTATTTTATTGGTAAGCCAATACCTGGCATTGCTTGGTGCGGTACTACTAATGCCCGTCATTGTAAACATTTTTCTATTCCATCTCTTTTTAAAACCACATGATACAGGGGATCTGATCATGACAACACTTTATTTATTAGCCAATATAACAATCATAGGATGGTATTATCCATCTCTTAAAGCAACCTTTTTAAATTTTAAAACTATATTCTGATGAGAATCTTATTATTGTTGATGTTTTGCCTGACGTTAGGTACCGTGCAGGCACAAAAAAAGAAAAAGCAAGACGTAGAAGCCATCAAAGCCATGTGTGGCTGTTACGATGTATCCTTTAATTTTGCGGAAACATTTGCAACGGACAAGGACTACGAGTTTCATGATAACTATCGCTCCGGTGCCCTGGAGTACGTTTTTCCGGTGGAAGAAAGCAAGGATAAGATCGTGCTGCAACATTTGCTGGTTATTGGTGACAGCATGATTATCAAACACTGGCGACAGGACTGGCTCTATGAGAATACCGACCTTCATGTTTTTCATAAAGACAATACCTGGAAATACAAAAGCAAAGCCCAGGATGCTGTCAAGGGACAATGGACGCAAAAGGTTTATCAGGTCGATGACGGCCCGCGTTACCAAGGATCTTCTTCCTGGGTCCACGTTGATGGCAAAAGCTATTGGGAAAATACGGCCGATGCGCCATTGCCCAGAAGAGAATTCAGCAAGCGCAGTGACTATAACGTAATGGTCCGCAGAAACCGCCAGGAGATTACCGATTACGGCTGGGTACATGAGCAGGACAACGATAAGGTACTCCGGGAAAGTTCTGACAAAGTGCTGGCCCACGAGAAAGGGTGGAATACTTACACAAAAACCGACGAAAAGAAATGCCAGCTGGCCAAAGACTGGTGGCAGGAAAAGCAGGCGTATTGGAATGACGTACGCAAGGTTTGGGATGAGCTATTTGCCACCAAGAAAACACTTGAATTTGAGAAAAAAATTGATGGCAAAGTGCTGTTTATGAAGCTTTTTGCATTGGAAAAAGAAATGCTAAAAGGCAATTACGATAGTGCGGCATCCATTACAAAAATCAAAGCTACAATCAACCCTTATCTCAAAGGAGAGGTAGCACTGGTAATTAATTAGCGAGCAAGTTGTATGGTGTTTAAAACACCGGCACTATTCATAAAACTAAGCCCTGCACTCTGTCTTTGAAATGTTCATCAGGTATCTACTCATCAGAAAAGGCAGAGGCAGGCACCAGTGTTTTGTTTCTTTTCAGTGTTATATTCAGGCCAGCTATATCATCTATACTTTGTAATAAGCGGACTTTATTAATTACACTGATCAACGCGCTCGCACGAGAACTCCGCTTGAAATAAACAATCAACGGAAAACCTGAAATTAAAATACTATTAAAGTTAAAGAAAAGTTCTTATATCTAAAAACTGTAGCAAGGACAAAGAATTAGTAGTACTGTAAAAATAATTTGGCCAGATGCTTTGATTTGGTAATCTGTTGCCAGATTTTTGCTGTGAGATGTCTGTGCTAAAACCTTTTTTAATTTTTATTATTATCCTCTCCAATCTGGGAAGTACCTTGATGGTTCCCCTGATATATCTGGATTTTGAGGTACGAAAAGGATACATCTCCAAAGTACTCTGCATCAAAAAAGATGATCCGATTACAGTATGTGGCGGAAGCTGTTATTTGGCCAAACAATTGAATAAAGCACAGGACCATCAGCAGGAAGCTGAAAAAACATCCCCCAGGGAATTTGCTTTTTTCCTGAATGTCCTGAAATATTCCGGTTTGGCATCGAAACAATGGATGCTCAGACAAAATCTGAATTTTATTTCCTACAGTGACCAGCTTCCAAAGTCACTTTTTTGCTTTGATATTTTTCACCCCCCGCGTTTAGGCTGATCTCATTTATTTCAGTCACACAATATGTAGTATGGTTACGACATAGCCATGCCTGGAAGCATATTATTCCAACTATTTATTTATCCAACTAAAAAAATACAATGAAAAATATCAATTTATTAGCGATGCTATCGCTATTAGCAATTTTATGGTCATGTGGTGATGACGATGATGCAAAACCCGCCGAGTTTGGCACTTTCCAGGTTTACTTTGACAATAAGGTAGGTGCCGATGATATCACCAGGAGAGACAACGGCTCCACAGAATATGATTTTGAAACGTCAACAGGTGAGAAGTTCAACCTTTCACTTCTTGGCTATTATGTAAGCAAGATTACTTTGGAAGGTCCTAATGGGGAGTATTTCCAGGATGAAATGAAAGCCAGTGCCAGTGAGGCTAAAGGCTACTACCATGTATTAGAAGGGGAATCAGCGTCACAAAATATAAAGCTGGAGCAAGTGCCCGCCGGCACTTACAATAAGATCACTTTTGCCATAGGGGTAGAAGAGGATGGTGTGCTGGAGGGTGCTGCGGGAGGCGTGCTTGATCCTGCCGATGGTGCCTGGTTCTGGAATTGGAATGCCGGCTATATTGGCTTTGCGCTTGAGGGAACTGCTGAAAACTCCGGACAGGAATATGTTGACTGGGGTGGGGGGCGTGAAACCCTGGAAAATACCTTTGCGATCCACATTGGCGGCTGGAAGGATGTGGCAGATAATGAAAACTTTATCAACAATATCAAGACCATAACCCTGGATTTCGGAACAACTGTTAAAGTAGGTCCGGATTTGTCTCCATTGGCACATTTGGTGACCGACGCCATGAAAGTACTGGATGGTGCTGCTATTGATTTCAGCAATACTTTTTCCGTGCACGCGCCAAAAGCTGGTAAACCTTTTGCGGAACAACTGCCTCAGGTATTCAGTGTACATCACGTACATCAAAGTACCAGTGGTCATGATTAGTAAAACCAAAAAGTACCTGGTATATGGCTGGGTACTTTTTCTTTTCTGGTCTTGTAGCGATGATGATGCGGCCTCGCCAAAGGATATATACGCCTTTGAAAAACCAGCGCACTTTCCCGACGCGACTTATACATTTGAAAACAATCCTATCACCAAAGAAGGATTTGAACTGGGTAAAAAGCTTTTTTTTGACCCGATACTTTCCCGGGATAAAAGTGTGTCCTGTAACAATTGCCATCAGCAGTCCAGGGCATTCGCAGACTCCCCATTACACCCTACAAGCATCGGGGTGGACAACAGAGTGGGTATACGCAACGCACCACCGTTGGCCAACCTGGCTTTTATGCAGGAGTTTTTCTGGGATGGCGGGGTCACACATCTGGATTTTGTGCCGATTAACGCCATTGAATCTGATGTGGAAATGGATGAAACGCTTGTTAATGTGGTGAAAAAACTGAATGAGCATGACGAATATCCACTTCTCTTTGAAAAAGCCTTTGGTGTCAAAGAGATCACCTCTCCGTTCATGCTACATGCTATTTCTCAATTCACCGCCATGATGGTATCCGCCGGTTCCCGCTATGATAAGTATGTGCTGGAGGGTACGGCACTTAGTAATGAGGAGATGGCAGGGATGAAGCTGTTTGAAAAAAAATGTGCGACTTGTCATTCGGGTGAATTATTTTCTGATTTTTCTTACCGGAATAACGGCCTGAACGACTCCTTTGGCGATCTTGGACGTGGCAGGATTACCGAAGATGAGGCAGATCACGGGAAATTCAGAGTACCTAGCCTGAGAAATGCGGAGCTCACAGCACCCTACATGCACAACGCCCGCTTTTTGACATTGGAAGAGGTACTGGATCACTATGACGGCGGCATGGTGGACTCGCCTACCTTAGATCCGCTATTCAAAGATGGAGATCAGGTAGTGGGCATATCGCTGACGACAGAGGAAAAAACCAGCATAATAGCCTTTATTAAAACACTGACCGACCGGGATTTTATTGCTGAACCAAAATTTAGAAACAATGATTAGGAAACTACTTCTACTCGTTCCACTCATCATCTGGTCGTTAAACGGCAAAGCGTGTGATGTGTGCGGTTGCAATCTTTCCGGCTTATATTTTGGTTTTATGCCTATTCAGAATACTCATTTTATAGGTATTAAATACAGCCGGGCCTCTTTCAGGGCTTTTATCGATAATGACGGTTTTTATTTTGAAGATGAGTCTTCCAACGACACTTATCAAAGATTTGATCTGATTGGAAGGGTAAGCCTTTCCGGGAAATTTCAAATACGTTATATCCTGCCGTATATGGTCAACAACATGAAGGGTTCTCACCAGAACGTAAAGTCCTCCGGGTTAGGGGATCCGATCATTGTTGGTTATTATACACTTTTTAACACCGGGAGCGATTTCACCAGGGATGTGAAGCACTCACTGAACCTTGGCGCAGGATTCAAACTTCCGGTGGGAGAGTTTGACAAGCAGGATAACGGCGAATTGGTAAACCGGAATTTTCAGCTGGGCTCGGGAAGTGTGGATTATCTGGTGTCGGCCAATTATACCATCAGATACAAGCGCCTTGGATTGAATATGGAATATTCCCATAAGTTCAACACCGACAATAAGCATGACTACCGGTTTGGTAATCAGTTCAATGTAAGCGGCAATGTTTTCTACTATTTGGAAACCAATAAAGTGGCTGTATTGCCTTTTTTTGGGGCCTATTATGAGTGGGCAGATTATCATAAAAATCAGGGTATTAAGGAGGCCAACACAGGAGGAAATTCGCTGCTTGGCACTTTTGGTGCCCAGTTTTTCTATAACAAGCTGACCGTGAATGTGCAATACCAGATCCCATTACAGCAATCATTCAATACTGATAATTTTGCCAGTATAAAAGGTGATAATCGTTTTTCAATGGGGGTATATTACAGCTTTTCACTGAAAAAAGATAAGAAGTGACATAGGAAAACCTGACTTGTTGGTGGTTTGAGCAGTGGTCCAGACGATTTTAGGTTTGCCTGCCCAGCCACCAACAACCAACAAGTAGTGCTGAAACCGGTTTTGAAATACTACCGCTAAACTGTATATTTTGATAGTATTTGTTTTAAGGTTAACTAGCGCCTATGACCATTCGATATGGAGACAACTAATACCATCATCATTGGGGCTAGTGCTGCCGGCTTGGCTTGTGCAGCACAATTGGAGAAAAGAGGGATCAGCTATAAAATAATTGAAAAACACAGCCATGTTGCCCATGCCTGGAGAAACCATTATGACCGATTGCATTTGCACACCCATAAGCATGCCTCCGATTTGCCATTTGTTAAATTCCCCAAAAAAACGCCTAAATACCCGGCTAAACATAAGGTAGTTCAGTATTTAGAAAACTATTGCAACACTTTAGGGATCAGGCCATCCTTTAATGTCAAAGCTGCCAAAATCCAAAAAGTTGATGATACATGGGTTATTCACACCAATAATGGAACAATCAAATCTAACAACGTCATTATTTGCACAGGCAATACCAATAGGCCAAAGAAATACACAAAAACGGGATTAGAAAGCTTTTCGGGGACCATATTACATAGCTCTGAATATAAAAATGGCCAGGTCTTTAAGGGTAAGAAGGTTCTGGTCGTTGGCTTTGGAAATTCAGCTGGGGAAATCGCCATGTGCCTGCATGAGCACGGCGCGAAACCTACACTATCGGTTCGTTCTCCCGTCAATATTATCCCCAGAGATATTTTAGGTATTCCGGTGCTCCAAATCAGCATATAGCAGTCCAGATTCCCGGTGCGACTGGTAGACAGTTTGAATAAGCCTTTGATTCAATGGCTCATAGGAGATGTTGAAAAATACGGACTCAAAAAACTACCTTATGGTCCGATAGAGCAAATAGTTGGGCATCACCAGGTTCCCTTACTCGACATTGGTACGATTGGCCTGATAAAAAAGGGACAAATAAAAGTTCTTGGTGACGTGATATCCATTAATAAGAATAGGATACTATTTGAAGACGATACCCAGGAGAATTTTGATGCAATTATTGCGGCTATTGGCTATGAAACTGGACTGGATCAAATCATAACCCTGGATGCCGGCAGGAAAGCCGATATCAAACAAAAGATTTCGAACAGAAAACAATTTGGTAAAGACCGTCTGTATTTCTGTGGATATTATGTAGCTCCTACCGGAATGTTAAGGGAAATCGCTTGGGAGTCGGGGATGATAGCGGATCGTATTCAGAGAGGGGGATCATTAAATTATCTCTCGTCGGCTTCCGGCGTAAATAAGGTGTAAATCGGTCTACTAGACTCCAAGCCGGATTTGATCCTGTTCCCATTTTCAAACTTCTTCACCAGTGGTAATTATTTAAACATTTGAAGGATAACTGCCCGGCCGCAAGGCTTTGCACCAAATTATGGTGCTGGAAAAATGCCCAAGACTGGGTATTGATTATACCAATAACCTCTATGAACTTTAAAGAAATTAAGTTTTAACGCCATGAACAAAAGACAAAACGCCATGAATGAAGAACAAATAAACACCTTAAAAATCAGATTGAAAGGAATGCCTGAAGAAAAAATGGATTTGATCATTGGCAAAATTGATCTGCTTGTCAATAATGGATTTAACCCTCAGGATATATTTCCATTAGGTATTCCAACAAATCCAGATGAAATGAATAAAGCCGTGGTCAAGTTTATTACCAGACCTGGAGAAGATCACCAATCTCTAATTGATTTTATTAATAGTCGTGATGATTTTGGCGATTTGAGGATTTTTACTTTGGGAATCATTAGAAATGATTTTGTAAGCACCGAGGTCATGATTGGCGGAAATTAGCTCCGGCATGTCTAGAAAGGTGTTTCAACTTCATCCGTCGCAATTTTGTAACTACTCGTGTTTGCATTGTTATTCATCATCTTCGCCACATATCAGATCTTATGTCGATAAAAATTTGATAGCAGGTGCAATAAAAGATGCCGCCAGTTTAGGTTATCAAAGGCTTTCGGTTTCAGGCGGTGAGCCCTTGCTATACCCTTACTTAACCGACATTTTAAGTGCGGCCAAAAATCACGGAATGAGTACTTCGCTTATTACCAATGGTTCATTTCCGGAAGGAAAATACAAGTCGTTGATAGGATTAGTAGATGTCATTGGTGTAAGCCTGGATGGAACAAAAGAACTGCATAACACCATACGAAAAAACCGGTCAGCCTTTGAAAAGGTGGATCGGTTTTTGGATTTTTCAGTTAAATACTTCAAAAATATTGGGATTGTTTTTGCGCTTACCGACCAGTCATGGGAGTTCTTGCCGGATATTTTTAGTTACGGAAAATCCAGGAATGTGTCGATCATTCAAATCCATCCTTTGGAAAGAGTCGGTAGAGCGAAATCGTCAAATGGTATTTCGCTATCATTAGATAACCTGAAACGCGCCTACTTATTAAACAGTGTTATTAGCAGTCAATACCCGTTTTATGTACAATTCGATGCATTAAGCAAAGATACTGCGATCAGAACTATGACCCCAAAAGATGGCATCGAGGTAGCTGCGGAAGCGATCGACCTTCTCGTTATGAATGAAAAAGGAGAGGTCCTGCCATATACCTATGGTATACCCAATAATTGGCAGGTGGCTAATCTGAACAAAACCAGCCTGAATGAAGGATGGCAGTACTTTAAAGAAAACAAATTTCTTCCTTTTCAAAAATGGTGTGAAGATACTATCGGATCGATCAAAGATGTTCTATTTACACCTAGTACTATTTACGCTGAAAGATCTTTCATTCAAAGGGATTAACAAATTAAGCAGATAAATAGGATAAATCTCCTTCTTTTTCATGGCATTCTTTTAAAATGGCAATTTAAGCTAGTGTTTATATTTCGGCGCTTGGAAAACACTATTATTAAAATGCCCAACCTTGGGTATTGAGAAGGACATTTGGCGAAGCTAAATTTAAGTGTACTAAATGGTTTATATCAAGGCCTGATTAAACAATAAATACCAATGTCAAAAATGATGAAGATCTTTGTGGATAGCAGATGTACCTTATGGTTTTATGAAATTTGAAATTAATTGTTCTTATCATGATTAGACTCCTCAATAGGGCTTCGGAAAGAGAGATGGAAGAATCTACAGAAAACCAAGAACTTATCTTGTATGAGATCGTGCGTGACTTTGGAAGCCCAAAGATCGAGCTTATACGGCTTTTAAAAGAAGCCTCTGAAATTGAGCACTCCTTAATGCTGCAATACTTATTTGCTTGTTTCTCAATAAAAAACAAATATGGGACCCTGAAAGGGTTTGCATTTCCAGGATCAAAATCATTAATGGGTATCGCCGTTCAAGAAATGCAACACCTTCAATATGTCTGTCTTTTTCTTCAGAAGTTAGGGATAGCGCCCAGCTTAGACAGGCAAGATTTTCCATATGAGCCTGACATTTATCCTTTTGAATTTAATCTGGAACCTTTAACAATTGACACAGTAGCTAAATATGTTTATACCGAAGCAAGTTTCAAAGACATTGATCCATCCAATGGACAAGACATGCCGTTTAAATTGAAATTAAAAAATGTACTTGGCCAGAGTTTTAATATAAATTTGCTTTCAGGACTGTATGATCGAATAATTGAGCTGGCTACGGAAGTTAAGGCGCAGGATAGCGCTCTTAAAATCGAACAATCCATCAACCATATGATATTCGTTCGGGACCAGGGCGAAGATGAGCATTTTACATTTTTTAAATCTGTTTTTTTAGGGTCGCACCCAGCTTTTGACGGAATTGATAACGTGTGGGATTTGCCAGAGGATCATAAAGACTATCCATCTAATTTGCTCAAAAAAAACCCAAGCGCATTTATCGGACATGTAAATTCAATAGAGGGTTTTGTGGATCGCAGTATTGCTTGGTTGAGCAATATTCACTATTGGACAATTTTATTGTTATTAGAGCAATCATACAGATATGCATCGAATAGTTCTTTATATATGGATATCGCCAAAAAGCATATGGTGAGCCCTTTAAACATTTTGGGAAACAAGCTATCGGAAATAGGGATAGGAGTGCCCTTCGATAGATTAAGTATTGGATATAACCCTGGTATTGACGAACGCGAAAACAATAATTTCATTGTTGAAATCATGAAGGAAGGGAAGAGGGTTGTAAATGACGTAAAGGATCATTTACCGTTGACTTTTGATACTTTTTTATATGATAATACCATAACACAAATCAAAAATATTAAATAGCATGGCTGAATACAATTCAAATCTGGCCAATGATTTTTGGTTCGATTTCGACAATCAATTTTTGTGGCACCCAACACCTGAAACTGGTCAGGACTATCAAATGGCATTTCGTTCGGATGGAATAGATGGATTTTATAATTTGATGATTGTAACCAGAAATCAAGGAACTTTTCCAACTAGTTTCATCCAGTATTTTCAAGATCGAAAAATAGCCATTGATAGTTTAGCAGAGAAGCAATTAGAAGTATTCCGTAATTACTTTGATGAAGACCTGGAGTGTTACCGTCGGTTATTCGAAGATTTTGGACAGGGAATTTTATATGATACAAGGCGTGCAACATCACAATATAGGAACACCATCATACACACGATGGATGCAACTTCAGTGTCGCCACCAGTAGGATATCATCGATGGCATGGCTTCATCAGAACGTATTGTCTCTTAAATGATATCACAGATGGTATTTGGCTGGAAATAAATCGGTTTATGTGTCTGGCGTGGGCGATTCAGTCTATTATGAAACCTATTGGCACATCTAGCGATGGGTCAAACCCCGGAAATACACCGATGTCAAGTGATAGACTTCAAGTTTTAAAAGATAAGTTTTTGATGTATTCTTTTGCTGATCTAGACGACGAGTTTGAAAATAGGCCATATCCGGACTTTGGAGATAGTATGTTTGCCTAGTGATGCAATAGCCATTAAGAATTTTCAAATTGCAAAGGATAAAACCTTATGATCCCCATTGCTTGGTAGTGAATCTATAGCGTTCTCCTGCGAAAAACCTAATCGCTCTACTAAGATCAAACGATATTTTCTATTTTATAGAACTAATAACAATTTCTTTCATATATTTATTCTATAAAAAATACTTAAGCAGGTATCAGCCAAACACATCACCATAAATAGTTAAAACATGAGAAACGGAATTTTTATCCTCACACTCTTTATGCTTTTGTCCTTAACCTCAAAGGCGCAGATAACCTTTCCTGCCGACGGCAACAAAAAAGCTTCCGTCTCAGAATATATTGGCATTACCGAAGTAAAAATTAACTATTCCAGGCCGGGTGTAAAGGGGAGGGAAGGTAAAATCTGGGGGCAGCTGGTGCATTACGGATTCATAAATTTTGGCTATGGTACCAGCAAGTCCGCTCCCTGGCGCGCAGGTGCCAACGAAAACACCACCATTGAGTTTTCAACGGATGTATTTATTGAAGGTCAGCCGCTTACAAAGGGAAAGTACGGATTTTTTATAGCCATGGGACCCGAAAAGGCCACAGTAATCTTTTCAAAGTACAATACAGCCTGGGGCAGTTTTTATTATGATGAAAAAGACGATGCCTTGCGGGTAGAAGTGCCGGTCCTTAAACAAGAGCAAAGTGTAGAATGGCTGAAATATGAATTCGAAGACCAGACAGACAATAGCGCCGTCGTTTCCATGCAATGGGAAAAAGTAAAGGTTCCCTTGAAGGTATCGGTTGATTTGAATAAAATCCAGCTAGAATCCTTCAGAAAGGAGGTTAACTCAGGTATATTTTATGCCTATTGGCAAAACTTGCAAAGAGCGGCCAATTATTGCCTGGTAAACAATATCAACCTGGAAGAAGCCCTGGGCTGGGCGCACCGGTCGGTTTATTCTTATTTTGGCGAATCCAACTTCAAGACGCTATCTACCTATGCCGGATTACTGGAGAAAAACAACCGCCAGCAGGAGGCAGACTCGATCCTTCAACTTGCTATCCCCATGGGGAAGGTCAGGCAGCTATTCAACTACGGTGTCGACCTGAATAAAATACAACAACACGACAAAGCCTTTGCTATTTTCCAGAAAAACTATGACAAGCACCCGGAAGATGTTTATGCACACCTTGGTATGGCAAGCGGTTATTATCACCTGGGTGATGAGAAAAAAGCGCTGAAATTTTGTAAATCCGGGCGCGAAAAAGTAAAAGGTTCCGCCTGGCATTCCTACATAGATGCGACGATGGAAAAGATTAAGGCAGGGGAAGAAATTTTTAGGTAGGTTCCCAATAAGTTGGTCGTTCCTGCTAAAATAACTTTCGAACTAATAGTATACTTATGTAATCCCAATAGAGATCGGGATTGACAGTGAAAGAGTTTTTCCTTGATAATAAACTGTTGTCATTGTCCATCAATGGGCATCGTTGTCCATTGGTGCACAAGCAAATCCAAAAGGTTTTAGCCGCCTGCGTCAAATTTCCGCTTAAACATGCTTTTTATGATTTGGCACAATGCCTGTCATGATTAGCTATGCGGTAAACTCATCCTGGATTTTAAATGGGTTACCTTCAATCCGGATAAATAATATCACTATGAACTATAAACCATGATCCAGCATTACATTAAAATAGCCTGGCGAGTTGTTATTAAAGGAAGAAGGCAATATCTCTTGCTGGCCTTCGGGCTTTCAATCGGTTTAACGATAGCCTTGTTGATCGGGTATTTTATATATCACGAATTAAGCTACGACCGTTTTCACGCCAAAAAAGATCATATTTACAGGCTTTTATACAGCCATGATAATGGTGAAATAAAAGTCCCTATTTTTTCAGCGACCTTTTTGCAGGAAGTATCACCTGCCTTAACTGGTATTGAAAATGCTACCCGGTTAAATACCTATTCCGAGCCTGTTTTTACTTTGGCCAACCGGCTCATTTCACCTGACCAACTTATCTTTACCGATCCTTCATTTTTTGATATGTTCTCCTTTAGGCTGATGGAGGGTGACCCTGACGATCTGGAACAACCGTTCAACATTTTTGTCTCTAAAAGTTTTGCCGATACCCACTTTAAGAACCAGGATCCGGTTGGCAAAACCCTGATCTATGAAAATGAGCATCACTTCACCGTCAAAGGCATTTATGATGATTTTCCTGATAACTCAATTTTCCAGGGGGATTTAATAGCGAGTTTTAGCAGCAGGGAAAAAATCAATCCTTATGAATTTAAGTATTGGTATTCCAAAGGAACCCGTATTTATCTGGCACTCCACCCAAAGATCATTCCTGAAGAATTTGTCGCTCAGGTAGTGGCAGTCCATAACAAAGTTAAACCAGATTATGAAAACGAGGCCAATTTTGCCCTTCAGCCGCTGGATGAAATTCACCTGCATTCCGTAGACATTCACTGGGACAACGTGAAAAAAGGGGATATTAAAGTAGTCATTGGGTTGGGTGTATTATGTGTGTTCATACTGCTTATCTGCATAATTAATCATATCCTGATGCATACCGCCCTTTTGGCCGCCAGGATTACCGGTATGGAAATACAAAAGGTCATTGGCGCCAATCTATGGCAGCTTTTGGGACAAACGTTATTTGAAACTTTACTTACCATATTTATCGCCTGTTTTTTCTCCTGTTTATTCTTGGATTTATTGATCCCCTGGTTCAACAATGCCGCCGGCACGCAGTTACAATTGACACAATTTACGACCTCTCCATTTTGGTTTTATATTCTGTTGGGATTAATCACCATTTTTATTTTGATTTTCATTCAGCCGGTCTTTTTCATCTTGAGGCTTTCCTTAAAACCCAGGCTCAGGCAAAGACCGGTTTTTTGGAAAAAAACTATTGTCAGTACCAACATAATCGTTCAGTTTGCTTTTACAGTAACCATGCTGATAGGGTCTATTATTTTGTACAAGCAAATAAAACTGATTACCGAAAAGAAATTGGGTTTTGACAAAGAGCAACTGGTAGTCATTGAAAATCCGTGGGACCGGGAAATGGCGCATCGTTTTTCAAGATTTCAAAATGAAATATTGCACTATCCTTTCGTGAAAGCCGTAGCAGGTACACGTAACGCTCCTCTGGAAAATATAAATAATGGTGGGGCTTTTTACACCACTTCTGACCCGGAGAAATGGATTAATGCCGGCAGGATCCAAATCACCCCCAATTTATTTGAAATATTGGGCGTTGAATTTATTGCCGGAGAAAACTTTAAGTCGACTTTTGATCTTAACCGTAACAGTGTGATCATCAATGAAGCTGCTTATGCCCAACTAGGCGTACAGGAGATCATTGGGCGTGAAATTATATATCCCAATATCAGGAAGGAGGCTTTTACCGTGGTAGGGGTAGTTAAAAATATCCAGCACGAAAGCGCTCATGAGGCCAGCAGGGCCTGTGTTTATATTCAGTGCGATAAAGACCAGAACAGGTTACCTAACATTATTGTGAGGCTAACGCGAAATGATCACAAAGCATCTATGGCCACCTTGGAATCCGTATGGAAAAAACTAGCACCGCAATGGCCTTTTTCATTTCATTTTATGGACGAAAGGATCAACCACGTTTATGCCTATGAGATCAAATCTCTAGGTCTTTTATCGAAGATGACAGCAGTCGCTATTCTTATCTCTTGTCTGGGGATCATGAGTTTTTCCATGTTGACCATCGAGCAACGCACGAAAGAAATCGGGATCAGGAAAGTTGCGGGCGCCGGTATCAAAGATATTCTGGTTTTACTGAATAAAAATTACGTAAAATGGGCGTTTATTGGTTTTTTAACTGCCGTACCGATTGCCTGGTATGCGGCACAGCGGTGGCTTGAAAACTTTGCTTATAAAATTGAATTGAGTTGGTGGTTTTTTGCGGCCGCGGGTGGCTTGATCACATTGGTAGCCATAATGACTTTAAGCTGGCATAGCTGGCGGGCGGCTAAAAGAAACCCGGTAGAAGCGCTGAGGTATGAGTAAAGCGTATATGGTAAAAAAGCTATAGCCAGGGTCTTGGAAAACGATTTTCAATGCCATTTGTATGGATCTTGCTATTGGCTTCTCAGTGATTCAATAGGGTTTAGAACAGTGCCCCGATATATTTGGATGCCTACAATCATGAACACTATGAGTAGTAATAAAACGATCGGTAAAGTGAAAATTTGCCAGCTCAACCCTGAATTAAACGCAAAATTCGTAAGCCATTGCTGCCCAAAATATACAATCAACGGTAAAGAGATCACATAGGCAATTATTAAAATTCTAATAAAATCTTTGGTGACAAGGACCGTAATGGTCTTTGAACTGGCACCCAATATCCTTCGCATACCAATTTCCTTTGTCCGCTGTGACAGTGTTATAGCCGACAGACCGAGAATTCCCAAACATGCTACGAAGATGGCCAGGCCGGCAATCACGCCACATACCTTGCCAAACCTTTGTTCCGCCTGATACTGGCTGTCAAAAAAGTCGTCCAGGAAAAAATACTCAAAGGCACTATTTGGCATTATTTCACGAAACTTCTCTTCAACTTTTCTAACAGAATTACTCCAGTCCGAAGAACTAATATTGATTGAATAATAGCTCCAGTTACTATAATCAGGAAAGTAATATAAAATAGGACCATAAGCTTCTTTTAAGGATCGCTGGTGGTAGTTTTTGACAACACCTATAATTTCAGCTTTGTGATCTATGGTCCCAAGTTTAAACCTGATCATTTGTCCAACGGCTTTTTCCGGATCGGTAAATCCATAGGATGCTGCCAAAACCTCGTTCACCAATACCTTGTTGTTATCGGCATTAAATATTCTGGAACTATCTGTGGCTGCAAAATTCCTGCCTGCCGCCAACTCAATATTGAAGGTCGGGAGGAACTGATCATCAATACTATGCAAGAACATTTGTGTATTGTATTCTCTGTCCAGGCCCTCTTTTCTGGTCTCACTTCTAAAAGCGATCAGCTTACCCGGGATCTCTGATGACCGGGCCAGCGCATTAACCTCGGCAAGTTGGCTTAGCTCGGTCTTTAAAACGTTGGACCTGACAAAGGTTAAAGAATCCTGAATAACAGGCGCTTTCACCACTAGGATCTGATCCTTGCTATAGCCTAATTCTTTACGGTTCATATAAGCCAATTGTCGGGTGACCAGTATAGTGGCCGCAATCAGAAGAATGGAAAGCACAAACTGAAACCCTACCAATGTTTTTCTAACTGAAATGCCTTGTAAAGATCTATAAAAACTCCCCTTCAGGATTTGAGAGGGTTTGAAGGAGGACAAAACGAGCGCCGGATAAATGCCGGCCAACAGACCGCTTAAAAGAATACTCCCGATCAAAATAAGCCAGAAATTTGGTTGTAAAAGCAAGTCGAAACTTAATAATGTATTGCCAATGTGCTTTCCTACCAGGGTGGTAAAATCCGGCAATAGTATTCTGGCCAGCGTTAAACCGAGTAAGATGCTAACACCATTAACAAGTGTTGAATCAACCAGAAACTGACTAATTAGTTGCCGTCTTGTAGCTCCGGCAACTTTCCTGATCCCCACCTCCCGGGCTCTTTCGAGGGATCTGGAAGTAGATAGATTAATGTAATTAACCCAGGCTATTATTAAAATAAAAACCCCAAGCAGCGTCAGAAAATAAACCATTCGTTGGCTACCGGGCACGGTTATTTCGTTGGCGCAATCCGTTTTCAGGTGAATATCCAATAAAGGCTGCATGGAAAAGTAAGTTCTGAAATTGTGCTCCTTGTGTATGGCATCCATGTACCGGTCCGTAAATGCGGGGAATCTGGATTCAATAACATCCGGATCGGTCCCCGGTTCCAGTAGCACATAGGTATGAAATTCAGGCCATATCCAAAGGTTACTTTCACGGATATTGCGAAAAAAAGTATTAAAAGATAACAGGGCATCAAAATCTATATGAGAGTTTGCAGGCACATTTTCCATCACTCCTGTAACCGTTATTTCCCGCCCATTCAGAAGAAGTGTCTTATTCAAAGGATCATCGTTCCCGAAATATTTTGTCGCCATATCAGCGGAAAGCACAATACTGCCGGGCCTGTCCAAAGCCGTGGCGGCATCCCCTGATATGAACGGAAAAGAAAAAATACTAAAGAACGTGGAATCAGCCAGGTAGATTTTATTTTCATTAAATGTTAAGCGTTGCCCCCCTTTATTGATGTTAGTCAAAGCCAGTTTAGATCCAATCGTCGAAGGGTGTAGCAGTCTGGTAAACGACTTAACTTCCGGGAAATCAGACTTCATGGCCGGTCCTAAACCAGGATGATTGGAGGCCGTCTTTTCGAATTGTCCGAATCCTTTGGAATATCGGATCGGTACCCGGTAAATGTCCTCAGCCTGGTCGTGAAAACGGTCATAGCTTATTTCGAAATTAACGTATTGAAAGATTAGTAGGCAAGATGCCACTCCAATAGTCAAACCTAAAATATGGATTACGGAAAACCCTATGTTTTTAGATAAGTTCCTGATGGCTACTTGAAGGTAACGCTTTAGCATGGTGTTAAATTAAATAGACAATTGTTTTGTTACTACCAAAAGACAACGATTGCTAAAAGAGGTTGCATTATATTCCCAGCTCAATTTATGAGTTAGTAACAAACGCCGCTAAAACCAATAAATTGTCTGTACATTGGGCATGAATTCCCATCCATTGAACGCTTGTTTTAGATGGGTGCAAAATGGCAAACAATTACTATCCATATTATTTGATACCCTAAAATTCCTTCACTTTTACAGCCGAATACCCGGTATGTGTTTTCACTAATTCGAAATGTACTTTTGCACCTTGCCTGATGGTCCGATAGCCTTCACCCGGTATGGCCGTGAAGTTAAAGAAAATGGGTTCTTCTAATTCGCGACTCCTTATATAACCATTTCCGGTTTTAATGTCGAATGATTCTACAATTCCTTCAAAACTAATTTGCTCCTCATCATTACCCTGCTCCTCAAGCCAGGTTTGTTGCGGAATACGGATCTTTTTGACGTGCGGCGTATTAAATGCTTCATAGGTGTAATAATCCATCTCCTGCATAATGATTCTGAGATCTTGTCTAAGATCCTCTAATGTTGGACGACCTACAAAATACCAACCATTATAAACCTTATGAACTTCGAGGTTAGGCCTTAATACAAAAGTAAATGGTAGAGATCGATAGGCGTATTCTCCTTCGGTCTCGTCCAGAATATTTAATTCCCTGATGACCTTGCGGTCAGTATCCGAAAAGAAGGTCCAATGGGCGCCGAGACCTGCCCGAAAGGCTGCTGATACCTGAGTTGTATCCGCGCTTACGGAGACTAAACTGCAGTAGTTAACCTTTAATTCGTTTTGGAATTCCCTGATCATTTTAAACTGTTGCTGATCTCTGGGACAGAAGAAGCCGCGGGAGAAGATAACAATCACCGGATAGCCATCCTTGAAACCATACCTTTTATCAGCTTCACTCTGCTTTGTGAAGGAGGATAATTTTCGGAGTCGCCCGTCCTGATCCGGAAGTTCGAAATCCGGAAATACTTCACCTGGCTGAAGGGTAACTGGCATCAATCCGATAGTTTTAACTGCTGCAATGTCGCTGAGTAGGCCCTGCTTGTTCCCACAACAGTGGTCTCATATTTATTCATGGAAATATTTTTATATTTTCCAATTTATAATTCAATATAGGTTTAAAACCGATTGAAAACCTATAGAAATATCAATTTATTTTATTTTGACTTGCCATATTGTAGTTTTACGCTTGCAAGTGTATTTGTAGGAGGTTGGTCACCATATATGCAAGTCGTCAATAGCGCATACAGGGAATACTTTGATATCGGTCAGGACCGGGAAGAAATGGGTATTTACAAGTAAATCTGCAATTTTAGCCAATGATTTCCATCAGCCTGTTTTAAATTACTACTGACGCATTGGGATGATATTTTGACGGAGGTAAATTTACAGGACTAGTATGACTTTTAGCAAGAAACATAAGAGGCAAAAAAAAGTATGCAGCACCGGGTGGTTTTTATTCCCCGTGTCATCATCTGTATTGTGGATCATATCTCTGCTATGTTTATTTCAAACACCGGCCTGCGCCCAATCTGGTGAAAATGATCTTACCGGCCAAAAAATTGACGGATACAGGGGAATATGGTTTACACTGGGACAGCCCTATCCTTATGGGGATAAGTATTCAGGCGGCCTGGGCACCTATACGGCCAAGCATGTTCCCCTGGCGATCTATGCGCCGGCGGTAAATAAAACCTTTTTTGTGTACGGTGGGACTACTGAAGCTACCAGCAAACATTTGCTTTGCATGATCGGATCCTATGACCATACCACTGGGACAGTAGCCAAACCAACCGTGGTTTACGATAAAAAAGGGGTAGATGACCCCCATGATAATCCAAGCCTGCTGATTGACCATGAGGGCTATTTATGGGTCTTTGTCAGTGGCAGGGGAAGAAAAAGAATGGGTTATAAATATAAAAGCCGGAAGCCGTTTGACATTGCAGCATTTGATCAGGTGTCGGAAACGGAAATGACTTATCCTCAACCCTGGCATATTCCGGGATCGGGTTACTTTCATTTTTTTACGAAATATACCGGGGTAAGAGAATTATATTTTGAAAAGAGTGAAGATGGCATCAACTGGACAAAAACTCAGAAACTGGCTGGGGTAAAGAGGACCGAAAGTGAGCGAAGCGGACATTATCAGGTGAGCAATCATTATGGCAACAAGCTTTCCACCTTTTTCAACTGGCATCCCAATGGTAATGTGGATCAGCGGACTAATCTCTATTATTTGCAAACTACGGATTTTGGAGAAACCTGGACAGATATTCAGGGAAATGCAATCAGCGTTCCTCTCACTGATTACAACTCGTCTGCCAGTGTGGTGACGTACGACTCTTTGACCAGAAACGTGTATCTAAAAGATATCAATTTTGATCGCAATGGCAATCCCGTATGTCTTTATATTACCAGTGGCGGGCATGAGCCCGGGCCGGAAAATAGTCCTCGTGCGTGGAAAATTACGCATTGGAAAAATGACCGGTGGGAAACAAACACTATTGCCACCTCCGATCATAATTATGACATGGGCAGCCTTTTTATAGACGGCGATACCTGGCGGATTGTAGCACCTGTCGAGGGCAGTCCTCAAGCACATGGAGGTGGGGGAGAAGTAACCCTATTTATTAGCCGGGATGCAGGGAAATCCTGGAAAGTCGGGAAGCAGATCACCTCCGCCAGTCCCCGCAATCACAATTACGTACGCAGGGTGGTGAATGGCAAAGCGCCCTTTCAATATTTGTGGGCGGATGGCAACCCCGATACATTTAGCCAGTCTTTTCTGTATTTCGGCAATATGCAAGGCCAGTATTGGAAGCTCCCATATCATATGGATAATGACTTTGTAATACCTGTCCCAGGTAACTAAGCCTTGATTGGGTCAGTGGGCTTCATGCTTGGATATCCATTCCTGATCACCAGATCATTTTCGGCTTACTTTGATAGCATAGTTTTTATAAGGCCAATGTTACCCTAATGTTAAATTTGCTATGAAGCGTTGACCTTTGCTCACCTTTTTTTACTAAGCGTGAAATAGGGAAATTGGGGATTATCCAATCCAATTGATTTTTTGATCTGTAAAAAACTTTTCAGGCTTCGAAAATCCGATGAAGCTAAAAAATTATCAATTAAACATTTTTTAAAAAAGTATGAGTACTGAATTGACGAAGAACAGTTTGTCATTTGACAAAATGGAAAAAGATTTAACAGTCTTAATTAACAATGATCATTTAAGTATTGAGGATGTGGTGAATGTATCACGTTATGGTTATGCTGCCCGGATAACAGAAGAAGAAGACGTTCTGGGTAGTATTCAAGCCTCTGTTAATTACATCGAGCATGCAGTTGCCGAGGGTAAGCCGATCTATGGTGTAACAAGTGGGTTTGGTGGTATGGCCAATGTCACCATCTCATCAGAGCAGGCCGTAGCATTGCAAAGAAACCTGGTGGCCTATCACAAGGCAGGTGCAGGGAAAAGGCTATCAAATGCGGATGTAAGAGCGGCTATGTTGTTAAGGATAAAGTCACACATGAAGGGCGTTTCGGGCATAAGACTGGCCCTCATCCGGAGAATGGAGATTTTTCTAAATGAAAACGTCACACCGTATGTTCACGAGTTTGGCTCCATTGGGGCAAGTGGAGATCTGACACCGCTGTCGTACATCACCGGATGTATTGCAGGGTTAAGTGAGGATTACAGGGTGGACTTTGATGGCGAAGAGCTCAACGCCATCGAAGCGCTGGGTCGTTTAGGGCTGGAACCGCTTTCCCTAAGACCTAAGGAGGGGTTAGCTATGATGAATGGAACTTCAGTAATGACAGGCATTGCCGCTAATTGCGTCCATGATTCAAAAAGATTACTCCGCCTGACCATGGGCGCTCATGCCCTTATCATGCAGGGCTTGCACGGTACCAATCAATCATTTCACCCGTTTATTCATGATCACTGCAAGCCACATGAGGGACAAAAGTGGGCGGCAACATCTATGTTGAGATTATTGGAAGGTTCCAAGCTTATTCGGGATGAGTTGGATGGAAGCCACAATTACCGGGGTGATCAACCGATTCAGGATCGTTATTCCATGCGGTGTCTGGCGCAATTTATAGGGCCGGTTTTCGAGGGAATAGAGCAGATAGCCAGACAGGTTGAGGTGGAAATGAATGCAGCCACAGACAATCCATTGATCGATGTTCGAAACAATGTCGCCTATCACGGCGGTAATTTTCTGGGGCAACACATAGGAATAGCGATGGATCAATTAAGGTATTATCAAGGCTTGCTTTCCAAACATCTGGATACCCAAATAGCCTTGTTGGTTGCTCCGGAATTTAGCAACGGCTTACCGGCCTCTTTGGTAGGGAATAGTAATAGAAGTGTTAACATGGGGTTAAAAGCTGTTCAGATCACCGCCAATTCGTTAATGCCTTTGTTGTCGTTTTACGGTAATTCTTTGGTAGACCGCTTTCCTACTCACGCCGAACAATTCAATCAAAATATAAACAGTCAGGGGTTTGGCTCTGCTAATTTGGCCCGGCGCTCTGTGGAAATTTTTCAGCAATACCTGTCCATTGCCCTAATGTTTGGAATTCAGGCCGTTGACCTGAGAACAAGGATCATGGAAGATCATTATGATGCGACCGACTATTTGTCACCTGCTACAAGAGAGCTCTACCTGGCTGTAAAAAATGTCATCGGATCAAATCCTTCCCGGCAAAGGCCTTTCCTATGGGACGACAGCGACCGCAATCTGGACTTTGATATTGCTGCCATTGCCATGAATATCACCAATGGAAATACCATTATGGATACAGTAAAAGAAATCTGACTGTTTAGTTAAAAACATAAAAAGTGAAAACAAAAATTATGAAAGGAAACCTGGAAGGATTTATTGGAAAACATTTTCTCTATACCTATGAGAATGGGTGGAAATATGAGATGTATATTAAAAACAAAGATACTATCGATTACCGGATCCATAGCGGAATGGTCGGCGGGAGATGGGTTAATGATCAAAAGGCTTATATCAATCAGATAGCCGAAGATGTTTACAAGTTTTCCTGGGATGAACCCACAGGCACCTTTGTCAGCATCACCATTAATTTGAGGGTACCGGTACTACATGGCACAGTTTCATTTCCCCGGTGGATTATGGAACATCCTGAGCGAACTGTGTGTCATCAAAATGAATACTACGACCTCATGATTAAATATCGCGATGCCGGTCCTACTTATGAAAGAGGTATTGAGGACAACTTTGCAGAGATTACTTTCATGCGGGATGCCGGGGCGGACAACAATGATGTCATAGCCTGTCCACCGGACCAATTACCGGATAACTATCCCAACAACCTGGAAAATCTGCTGCAGAAAAGATAAGCTGGTTTTTTGCAGATAGCAACCATCTAACTGCGAGTATGTGTAAAACAAAAAGAGCGGTGAATGATTCACTGCTCTTTTTATTATGGTAATAACTAAAAGATTAAAATTATTTCGCGAATGCCAAAGTAATCTTGTCCCATTGATGCCCTTCGGGGTAAAATCCCTGATATTCCCGGTTTATCGACATGTTACAACCTTCTGTCTTTCTCATCGATGGCGAGATCATTGATGCTGGCATATCTCTTTTTCATAAAACCATTTTCATCGAATTCCCAATTCTCATTGCCATAGGCCCTGAACCATTGGCCAAATTTGTCGTGATATTCATATTCGAAACGAACGGCAATCTTATTATCTGTAAAAGCCCATAGCTGTTTTTTTAGTTTATAATCGAGTTCCTTGTTCCATTTGTCGGTCAGAAATTTCACAACACCCTCACGACCCTTGATAAATTGATTGCGGTTTCTCCATTCCGTGTCTTCAGAGTAGGCTTTGGATACTTTTTCAGGGTCTTGCGTATTCCAGGCATCTTCGGCCATCTGGACCTTCTGAACGGCCGTGGCTGCTGTAAATGGTGGTAACGGTTGTTTCTGCTCCATGATTTATTTTATTAAAGATTTGACAATTTTTTTGGCCTGATCTATTGGCCATTGATTTTTGAATAATTGACTTTCAATCAGTGCACCTTCAAACAACAGGTAAAGGTGATCTCTGAGCAAGCTGTTAACGGCAAGTGTACCGATATAATTTCGAAGGTCTGTTTTGTGATCCTGGATCACCGATAAAATAGCGCGATTATCATCTGAGATCTCTGATAAAATATTCAAAAAACTGCACCCTCTGAAATTTTCCTTTTTATTCATGAAAGATAAAAAATCAAAGGCAAGCAATATGGGCTCCTCATTGGACTTCTGGCGGTGGCGCACAACGTACTTTTCAAGTGCCTCCATCCAATAAATATGGCGACGCTCCAGGAAGGCAATACACAAAGCCTCTTTTGATTTAAAATTGTAATAAAAGCTGCCCTTGGCAATTCCGGCTTCCTCGATGATTTGATTGATACCGGTGGCGCGATAACCCTGGTGATGAAACAAGCCGGTCGCTGTCGTTAATATTTTGTCTTTGACTTTCAACTTTAATGCTGTTTTGGATTGCAAAGATAAACAATTTTTTGTTTAGACAAGTCTGTATAAAAATAAATTTAATCCGAGGACTGGTTAAGGTAATCGGCAAAGTAGTAACTAGCGATTCACTGTTTTAGGTAAAGTATATTTCCGCTGCCCCCTGTGAAGAAAGGTCCTCCAGAAAAAATAGGTCGGGCATACGATTCTCTATATCCATTGGTCCCTGGGAAAAACACGAAGCTTGTTTACCTTTTGAATTTAAAAATTACAAAAGCTAAAACTGTATCCGGGAAGTGTTCCCTGGTCTGAAGTGTAAGCCTGACAAGATTTAGTTTAATGAGAAGACAACTTTTAGTTGCCATGCTGCTTTGCGCCTGTAGTGGTAAGGTAGCGGCACAGTGGGAACAGCTTTCTCCCCAAAGCCCATTTATCTACGGGGCCCCTAAATTAATTGCCATACCCGGCGCCGATGCCTTTTACGCTTTCGGTGCGCAGATGATCAGCTCCGAAAACAATGGCGAGACCTGGAACATTATTGCACAAAATGGGCTCAGGTCTATTGACAGGATCCCGACTGATCGATTCTATGATATTCACTTTCCTGCCGCCAGTGCAGGTTTTATGATAAATCGCCATGAAATATTTGCTACCACCGACGGCAATGAAACATGGACAAGACAATTGGCATTAGAAAGCAAAAATGAGTTTTCCAACAATCCCACCTTTAACGCGATTCATTTTGCCAGTACCCAGGTAGGTTATGCGGTAGGGGATTTTGAAAAAATCTTTAAAACAAATGACGGTGGGACCACCTGGGAAGAAATAAGCTGGAGTGCAGTTTCCAGTCCTTATGTGTCGCTGACGGATGTCGCATTTCTGAACGAAAACGTCGGATACATCACCGGCTACCGGACCCCGGACATCGCTAACAACTTTGCCTTTTCCCCTTTTATCATGAGAACAGAAGATGGTGGTGCCAACTGGAACCGGCAACCGATTCCGATTACCCTGCTGTCCGATCATAGAAAAATTTCCCTCCATCTGACCCGGGGATCAGTCTTTACCGGTTTTAGCAGATCACAATTTGCCCCCGATTTCATTTATCGATGGGAGGCCATGACCGATCAGTGGGCAGAGATCCCATTGCCGGCCGGCTTTAAGGTGAAAAAAATGTTTTGGACCAGCCCGGAAACTGGTTTCATCATAGGCGAAGACGATCAAAGAAGAGATGTGCTGTACCGGTCGGTGGATAGCGGTGCAAACTGGACCCGGGTATTGTTCGATCAGCAGTTTGTTTTCCGGGACATCGCTTTTAATTCACCTGACCATGGCGTTATCACCGGTGAATGGGGCCTGTTAGCCACCGCTGACGGGGGACAAACCTGGGAAACAAAATTCGAGCCCCAACACCAGTTTCGCAGTTCGGTCATGGCAAAAGACTCCATCATATCCCTTACGCAGGAAGGCCTGCTCATCAATCATCTTGACCCCCGCAACAATCCGTGGAAGGTGCTCAATGGCGATCCTGTCCTGGATAACTTTCAAAAGGTGGTGCGGCTTGATAATGGCAGCCTGGCGTTACCAGGCTTTTTTAACGGCATCGTATTCCTGTCGAAAGACAAAGGGAAAACACTCGACCCTGTTTCATCAACCCCACTCCTGGGTGCCAAAATCCAGAATATCGGTGACCTGCTGATGTTAGCAGGTAAAACCTTTGGATCGCCAGGGGTTGTTTTTTTGTCCTCGACCAACGAAGGGACCACCTGGGACCAGGTAACCGTTGATCCAGCTGCGGGTTTCGCTACCTCTTTTTCGGTAACTTCCGATACTACACTATTCGTGTCGACCGTGGAGAAGCTATTTCAATCCTCCGATTATGGGAAGACGTGGGTGGAAATCGCCCGGTTTCCCAATGAAAGGATCACGAACAGTTATTTTATCGATAAGGAAACCGGGTTTTTATTTCTGGATAACCACACCATGATCAAAACCGATGACCAGGGCACACAATGGCGGGATGTACAAATTAGTCCCGAAAAAGAAATACTGGTCAGTGATTTATATTTCATCAACGATACCCTGGGCCTAATGGCAGGTAGCAGTCAGCTACCCGAAACATCCGTTGCTGAAACTTCTATTTGGAAAACCACCGATGGTGGGGATACCTGGGAGGAAGAAACATTAGATCAACCTTATCTTTCACAAATTACAGACCTTTTGCGGAAGGATTCTACTATTTACGCTACCGGCTATTTTGGACTTATGCTGAAAGCCAGGTTAAAAGACATTTTCCTTCCGGCATCTCCTGTGACAGGTATCGATCCCCCTAAAAATATAAATGTAAAAATCTATCCAAACCCTTTGACCACACAATTGGCAATAAGCCGTCAAACAACAACACCCGCCACAGTCCAAATGATCGATCTGTCTGGCAGGGTATTGAAGACCTTGCATGTCAAAGATAAAAAGGAAATAGTTCTGGATATTCAACTCCTGCCGCCCGGTATATACGCGATCAGACTAACCACCCCGCAAACGTCATTTACCGCGAAGTTCGTCAAGGAATAACCCTCAGCCCCCAACCTCTAATTCCCCGCTATTTTCACGCTTTCATACCCCACAAAACTAACGCGGAGATCCCTGGATTCATCAGCATTCACCATGAAATTTCCATCTCTATCAGAAACAGTTCCGGTGGTAGTTCCGGCTACCATAATGTTAGCCCCGGGAAGTCCCTCGCCTTCCTCATCATAGACAGTACCAGACCATGCGCCATTGTTATAATTGGCCTCTACTTTGAGTTGACTATCTATTATTTTGGCTTCCGCTACAACAACCCTTCCATTGATCTTATCTTCGAGAAGTGTGAAAGTGACAGGCATGACCATTTGTACCCGCACAGGCTTGCCTCTTTGCTTTCCTGGCTTGAAGGAAGGAGCATTTTGTATGGCTCTTATAACTTCCCGGTCACAGCCTGCTCCAATCCCTTTGACTGATTTTACACCTGACAAGGACCCGTCTTTCTCTACTACGAACCGAACAAATACATGTCCCCCAATACCTATCTGGCGGGCTTGTAACGGATATTTTATTTCTTTGCCAACGTACTGGTAGAAAGCGTCCATTCCTCCTTCAAATTCCGGCAGTTCTTCTACCAGGGAAAAAAGTTGGTTTGTGTGGGGGCTATCTGTTTGCTCTTCGCTACACGCAAATACGATGAAGAGTAAAGCGCATAACACTGATAAGGCTCCAAGTTTCCATGGGCTTAAATCTTTTGCTTGTTGTTTCATTGCTATTAATCGTTTTAAAATTAAACCATCATGGAACGAGCTGGCCAGGCCCAGTCCATTTGATTTCAATGTAGTACTGATCAGTATCGACGAATATTGGTCAATATTGCAGGACTTGAGTGCATACGCATCAGCCTGATATTCGTGTATTTTCCTAATTTCTTTATTAACATACCACGTGCCTGGAAGCCACCAAAAACACACTTTAAATAGCTCAAAGAAAATTAAATCGTAGGTATGCCCCAAAGCAGCATGTGCTTTTTCATGCCTCAGGATGATGCCGTAATCCTGCCTGTTTTTATTGATTTTATCACTCAGAAAGATCCAATTGAAAAAGGTAAAGCTTCCTTTAATGTTCGAGACTTTGCGAACATACAGGTCATTAAACTTCTCATAACTGCTTTTATGTTCCAGGTAAAAGAGATAAAGTACACCGCCAAAAAATTTGAAAAGAAAGAACGCACTAATGACCCCGTATATCCAAATAAACAATCCATAGTTCCAGGTTGACATATCACCGGCAGGGGAGACGGCTATGTCGTCTATTGGGATCACCTCTATAGGTATGGTATCAATTGACCCCTCGCCGTGGAAAGACAGTTTGGGCAGTTTAAAAAAAGGTATGGTAAGTGCCAAAATCGTAGCAGCTATAAGGTAAAACCTCATTTTGGCGTATTGTCGCTCTTTTCTTAAAAAGCACCCATATCCTAAAATCAAGACCGTATGGATTACTGAAAGTTCGATTAGATAATTGATCATAAATAACTGATTTTAAGGCCTTTGTTTTGTTGCATAATCTTTTTGCCGGATTTAGAGATTACTTTCATTGACAGGTATCTTATATATCAACAACTAAATAATTAGTTAAAACTAAGAAATTAGTTGTAATTATCCAAATAAATGAAAATAAGTTGATCAATTTAGGCGATAAGCATCAAATCACAAGCGCGCTTATTTGTGTTTTTTATTTTATACTGACCGCCGTGCTAAAGCTTCAGCAGTATGATCGGTAATATCCTGGAAATAATAGATTTCAATGAAGATCTTGGATAATGTAAAGACTTAAGCCGACATCATTTGTGAAAGCCGTCTGAAAAGGCAGGAAAGGTTTTAGCAAAGAAGTATGTTAAAGGCTGGATGATTTTATTTTTTGAAATCTTGAAGTATTTTTGGCATCTAATAACTTAACTAATTAGAACGTCTATGAAAACGGAAATTACGAACATAAGCAAAGGCAGGTTTACAAAGACTACTTTAATGATATGGGTAGTTGCATTCCTGTTAGGCTGTGGCGGTGGTGCCAAGCAGGAAAGTGCGACTTCTTCAAAAAGTGAAACCGAATCAACTTCGGAGCAAGAAGCAACCGAATCAACTTCAGAGCAGGAAGTGGCCGAATCGTCAGAGTCTACAGAAAATGGCCTGATCACACTGGTAATCAATGGTAATGACCAGATGCGCTTTGACAAAGAGGAGCTCCGGGCGAAAGCAGGTGCCACGGTCGAGCTTACACTAAACCATACCGGCCAGCTACCAAAACAGTCTATGGGGCACAATCTGGTGATTCTTAAATTGGGTACTGATATCCCTTCCTTTGGTCAAAAGGCTTTTGCCGCTCAAGACAATGAGTACATCCCTGAAGGAGACGAGGTCATCGCCCATACTGCGCTTATAGGAGGAGGAGAGACTACCACGATAACCTTCACGGCACCGGCCAAAGGCACGTATGATTTTATTTGTAGCTTTCCCGGGCACTATGCGTTGATGAAGGGGAAATTTATTGTAGAATAATTTTTCAGGTGGCCTTGTATGATCAGGGCCATCTGCTTAATGCCTCATCATAAACATTAATGTTTCCTGCTTACAAGTTGTTCTGCGTAATAAAAGCAGATCCAAAAGTGGCATAAACAACATTATGAAGCAACAATTAATTATTGGATTATTATTGTTGGGAATTGTTTGCTGCGACCAGGAAAATGATTTAAATAGGGAACCAGTGACGTAGGAACAAGAAGCCAGAGAATTACAGGATTTGCTTGAGGAATTACAAAGTATTGCAGGGAGTGTTGATTGTGAAGATCCTTTGGATTGGGTGTATACCCCTACCGGAGATAAAGCCTGCGGAGGCCCATCGGGATATTTAGCATATTCTATAAAAATAGACACGGCCGTATTTTTGCAAAAAGTTGAAAAACATAGAAAGGCAGAAAGCGATTATAATTTTAAATGGAGAATTACCTCAGATTGTGAAATTCATTCTGAACCCATTGCCATAGAATGTGAGGCCGGAAAAGCCAAACTCATATACAGATAAAAGCTACATATTCTTACATAACAGTCTGATTTTTAGGAAAGAAGAAGCTTTTCTTTAATGCAATATATAGATCACACCTTATGAACAAATCAGAGAAAGTAGACTTTGTAGTCCAAAAGCTGGAGGAGATTTACCCTGAAGTACCGGTTCCTTTAGATCATTACAGTCCCTATACTTTATTGGTGGCGGTATTATTATCCGCTCAGTGCACAGATGAACGCGTTAATAAAATTACCCCGGATCTATTTGCGGTGGCAGATAATGCTTTTGATATGGCGCAGGTTCCGGTAGAAGAAATAAAAAGAATTATTAAGCCTTGTGGTTTGGGTCCCATGAAATCCAAAGGTATTTCAGCGCTCTCCAAGATCCTGGTGAATGAATATAATGGAGAAGTTCCCGACGATATGGAAGCGTTGGAAAAGTTGCCGGCCGTCGGACATAAAACAGCATCCGTAGTGATGGCTCAGGCCTTTGGGGTTCCCTCATTTCCGGTAGATACCCATATTCACCGGCTTATTTACAGATGGGGATTGTCAAACGGCAAAAATGTGAAACAAACGGAAAAGGATTGCAAAAGACTTTTCGATAAAGAGCTGTGGAACAAGTTACACCTTCAAATTATTTTTTTTGGCCGCCAATATTGCCCGGCCAGGGGACACAACCCTAATGTATGCCCTATTTGTTCCAAAATAGGGAGGGCACCGATGTTTAAGAATTTTGATCTGAAGCCAGCTAATAAGTGACTAGGATTTTGAATTGGAAAATGTAAAATATTGTTAGGGAATAACAAGCCGATAGTGAGCGTGTAGTAGGTATGAATTGGAACTCTTGATAATTATCCCTAAATTAAGAATATGATCACACGTAGGATGTTTATGAGATCGTGCTCATTGTCCGCGGTTTTTTTGCCGGTTTTGGCGTGTGTCACTGAGGACAAAGAAACCGATGTAACCTGGTTTCTTTCCGAGACGGAAATCACAGCTATTGGAAAGGCTTATGCTCAAAATTCATTTTCATTTATAGACAAAGATATGCTTGTAATCAGTGGTTGGGTCATTACCCTTGCGGAGGCGGAAGTATGTAAAAAAAAATATCTCGAAAGTGCATAAAGACCTGGCCACCTTAACCAATCAGCATACTGTAACCTGTGATTTGTGTATTGTAGGGGCGGGAGCGGCAGGAATCAGTATGGCAATGGATTGGCTTGATGCCGGAAAAAACGTGGTCCTATTAGAAGCCGGAGGTTTTGAATTTGATGTTGAAACGCAATCGCTGAATAATGGTACCAACATCGGGCAACGCTATTATGCTTTGCCGGCGACTCGTCTTCGGTTTTTTGGAGGAACAACCATGCATTGGGGCGGGTATTGTACCCCATTGGATCCCATAGATTTTGAAGCAAGACCGTATGTTCTCCATTCGGGGTGGCCCATCAGCTTTACCGAATTCGCTGCTTTTTTACCGGCGGCAAGTAAAATGGTGGAAATTGACAATGAAACCTGGGATCTTGACACATACATCGCCGGCAAAGAAAATTATACACCCCTGGATTTGAACCCATCCGTATATTATTCCAAGTTGTTCAAATTTTCGCCACCAACGCGATTTGGAACAAAATATCGAAAGGCCCTGGTAGCGTCAACGTCCATTACTGTGTATACACATGCTAATCTTACCGACATAACATTAGATGAGGAGGGAAAGGTCGTCGAAAAGGTTCAGGCCAAAAGTTTAAATGGCAATAAGATGACCATCAGTGCAAATCACTACGTGCTGGCCATGGGTGCCATTCAGAACGCTCGCATGTTGTTGGTCAATAACAAACAGCATAAACAGGGTATAGGAAATCATAACGACCTGGTAGGTCGCTACTTTATGGAGCACCCCGAGGTCAAGACCGGACAAATTTTTCTAAAGCGGCCTCAATCAATGAAATTGTATTTTTTTGATTATACGAAAATCAAAATGTACAGCGAACTGGCTATAGCGGAAGCAGCACAGCGGGCACATGGTATATTAAATGTGACGGCAGCGCTTCATCCAAAAAAGCTATCAGGCGATTGGGCCTGGATTAACAAATTGCCTGAAGACGGCAAAGAAAGTTATGACTTCTGGGTGCAAGCCGAAAAACAAATTTCCGCAAGCCCCCCGAGTGATGTAGACACCAAAAAGTATCTAGCTTATCAAATGCAGATACGGATGGAACAATCTCCTAACCCCAATTCCAGGATTACCCTTGACAGCAAAAAAGATAAACTCGGCATCGCTGAACCCATATTAAATTGGCAATTAACCGAATTGGAGAGAAATTCCATTAAGGATATGCATACTCTTCTGGGCAAAGAATTGATCCAATCTGATGTAGGCAGATTACATGCGCCCGAGTGGGTGTTCGATACTTCCTTGGAATGGCCTGCTACACTTGGTGGTGGTTGGCATCATCTGGGCACTACCAGGATGCATAATGATCCTAAAAAAGGTGTTGTAGATGCCAATTGCACCATACACGGCATCAACAACTTACACGTAGCTGGTTCATCCTGTTTTACAACGGCGGGAGCGGCAAATCCGACATTGTCGCTTATTGCGCTAACGCTTCGGTTAAGCAAACATTTAAAGCAACTCATAACAAAGTAAACTTTTCCGTCAGATTTTAACGGCGTTGCTCGTTGTATGCTGTTGCAATAGCTGTCGCAGTGGGGTCCATGGTATTGATTTTGCCGGCATATACACCTGACTATTAACAATAGGACTTTTTAAAGTCTAATTTTTTTTTATAATTTAGAGCTTTTGGATGAGAATCTTTAACAAGATACATATATAGTGGCCGTTTATAAATGCTCCTATCACCAGGTACCATAGGACCACTCGCAAGAATGCAAAGCGTTAAACTGTATAATTTGATAATTTACCGTATAAGGGTGATGAGTGCTTATTACCTGATGCCTTGTCAAAACGTTTCTTCTGTTGAGTCTTAAGATTACATATAAGAAAGGTCAGTCCGGTGCTTCTCCGGTAAAGCAGGAGATGACCGGTAGCGGCCCCCATGCGGGTGTCAATGTTTCCGATCAGCAGATCTGGCAGGAATTTAAGAAGGGAGAAGATACGGCTTACGCCTTTATCTATAAGAACCATGCACAGGATTTGTATAGCTACGGGACCAGTATTGCTAATGATTCCGCGTTTGTAAAAGACTGCATACACGATCTGTTTCTTGACTTATGGCAACGAAGAAAAAAGCTGGCAGACGTGAGCTCTATCAGGTTGTACCTGTTCAAAGCCCTTCGTAACAAGATCCTGAAAGAAAAGGCCAAGCGGAAACCGCTACGCGCCGAAGTCGAGGATAATTATAATTTTCAGTTCGAATATTCTTCCGAATCATTGATGATCCACAACCAGTTTTCAGAGGAAAGAAGAAAAAAACTGCGGCTGGCGCTGGAATCCCTTACCCAAAGACAACGCGAAGCGATCTTTTTAAAGTTTTATAAAAAACTTAGTTATAAAGAAGTGGCCGCTGTTGTAGGCATCACCCAAAAAGCGACCTATAAATTACTGGCGCGTTCTATTCAAATGCTGAGAAACAAAATGATCAGTATTATTTTGCTTTTCCTGACTATTTTCAGCTAAGGCTCCCCCAAAAGTAAAAACGTCAGGTAGATATTATTTTTTCAATAAAAGACACTTTTTTTTGTCTATAACAAGGTTTTTGCTCCGGATTTTTAGTCAAATCACAAATCTCATAAAAAAATACAAAACCTGTGGGGTAAAAATAGCTGCTTGGGGACCAATATAGTAAAGACAGAATCCGTGATCGACCTGGAAGGACCTGAACGGAGGGCGCTACATTTTGATAAAAAACACATGGAATATTCAAAGTTCGAAGTAGAAGATTTTATTATGGATCCATTTTTTCAAAAGTGGGTGCTTGAGTCAGACGAGATGGCTGACACTTTTTGGAAAGCCTGGCTTCTGGATCACCCGGAGAAAAAGGCGCAGGTGGAGGAGGCCATAGGGGTCATTAAAACGTTGAAATTTAAAAACAACAAGCTCAGTAAAGAGGATTTTCAGGATTTATGGAAAGACATTATCGCCGATCGCCGAACCGGTCAATACAGACTTAGCAAGCCACGTATCCCGGTAAAGCTTGTATGGAGCGGTGTGGCGGCCGCTTTCCTGGTTCTATGTTTGGCGGCTGGCTATCTTTTCTTCGGTAACCCGATTTTTAGTCATGATCAGGTGGCGTGGCAAACCGGTTTTGGAGAGAAAAAGGAGATCATACTGCCCGACAGCTCTGTAGTGATCTTAAATGCAAATTCGAAGTTGCAATATCCCGGAGCCTGGGATGATGACCAGGAAAGAACGGTACAGCTGAATGGAGAAGCCTTCTTCTCAATAATACACAAGAAAAACAATCAAAAGTTTGTGGTTCACTCTGGCGATCTCAACATTGAAGTATTGGGAACTGCATTTAACGTAAACAATCGACGGGGAAGCAATAAAGTGATATTAAACAAGGGCAGTGTCAGGTTAGATCTGTCGGCCATGGACTGGCAGGAGTGGACCCATCAATCTAATGAATCTTATTTGCTGATGGAGCCGGGAGAAATGGTAGTAGTCGACCGTGATGAAAAGGAAATTTCCAAAAAGATCGTCAATCCGGAGAAATATACATCCTGGACGGAAGGTGTGTTGATCTTTGATAAGACACCGCTCGAGGAAGTGATCAGGATGATCGAGGACAATTATGGATATGCTGTTTATACCGGTAACCTGAATGTACGGGAGTTGGATTTTACCGGTGAGCTGTATTCTACCGAACTTGATTTAATCCTGGAATACTTATCCGAAACGTTCGACCTTAAGGTAAAAAAGGAAAACAAAAAAATTATGCTGATCAAAGATGATTAAAGCCTAATAAAAAATGCCTGCACTTAACTTTTCACGGAAGTACAGGCAAATCTTTTAATATATACTTAACTCAAATGTAAAAACTATGCATGAAAATTTACAGTATTATCGTAAAATTCTACTGCTCATTCCGTTTGTTTTTTTTGGTAGCTATGTGAAAGCGCAGAATCTGTCTTATGTCCCGGCCGAACAGATGAACCTGCGTGACACCTATCAGGATAAAAGGACGCAGTCGCTCAGAAAGGTACTTGAGAAAATAAAAAAAGAGTACCAGGTCACTTTTGGTTACCAGGACCGGCTGGTGCAGGGCAAATCTGTTGCCCCCGGTTCCTGGGAGGGCAAAGAACTGGACCAGATCCTGGAATCCATCTTGACGCCTCATGGTCTGAAATATAAGAAGCTGGATGACTTGCATTACGTCATTAAAGCCAAAAAGTCGTCAAAACGGAAAATAGGAAAGCTGGCAAAAAAGCGCCTGAGCACCAATTTGGATGTAGAGAAATTGAATAATACCACGACTGTTGAAGCTTCTGCCGAGCTATTAAAAATGCGCGAAGCAACGGTTTCCGGGAAGGTAATATCAGAAGTAGGAGAGGCGCTGCCAGGGGTTAACATTTTGATCAAAGGTACCGACCAGGGAACCATTACGGATATTGATGGTAATTTCCAATTAACGGTACCGGAAGACGCTGTATTGAAGATTTCCTATATAGGTTACTTAACCCAGGAGATCGCTGTAAATGGAAGGACTTTTATAGAAATAACGATGGAGCCGGACCTGGCTAAATTGGAGGAGGTCGTTGTCATTGGATATGGTAGTACAGAGCAGAAAGATATCACAGGTTCCGTCGCCAGTTTTGATTCCAAGGCATTAGAGCGCCAGCCTGCCAATAATATCATGGAATTGATGAGGTCAGCGTTACCAGGACTGAATGTTGGTCTAAGTACTAACGCCAATGGCACCTCAAATTTGGAAGTCAGAGGTCCGACCTCGCTTGGAGCCAATAACTCACCCTTGCTGGTGGTTGACGACGTCATATTCCAGGGAGATATATCAAGTATCAATCCGGCAGATATTGAAAGAGTCAATGTATTGAAAGATGCGAGCGCAGCAGCGGTTTATGGATCTCGTGCGGCGGCAGGGGTTATCATTATCACAACAAAAAAAGGGTCAACCGGAAAACCAACCATAAATGTAAGCAGCTCAGTTGGTTTGGCACGAGCTGGAGTAATTGAAGATGTCTACGGTCCCGGAGAATACCTGGATTATAAAGGAGATGTGTTTGAGCAGATAGATGCCGGTAGCCCGGTAGGTTATTACGACAACCCTGGCAACCTACCGGCAGGGGTTACGCTTAATGACTGGCTGGATTATGATGGACTTGCAGGGTCCGGCACCGATCCCGTGGATATATGGTTGAACAGGATGCAGATGAGCGAAATTGAAATTGAAAACTTTAAAGCCGGAAGAGTATTGGATTGGAAGGATATTATATTTCAAACCGGGCTCAGAACAAATAACACCATCAGCGTTTCAGGCAAGACCGATAAATTAAGTTATTATACTTCATTAGGGTATGTGAAAAATGAAGGGGTCTTATTGTATGAGGAATATGAAGCCCTGAGAGGCCGGCTCAACCTGGAGATGGATGTTACTGATTTTTTATCAGTTGGGCTCAACCTGCAAGGGTCCTCACAGGAGGAACCCTTTCAAAGTGGGAATGATAATACCTTACCACCCCATTTGCAGATCTATGGAAGGCAAAGTCCTTACGGGAGCTTGTTCTATGATGATGGAACTTTCAGGCACCTGCCATATGATGATGCTTTAGCCGGGAACCCCTTTTTGTATGAATATGAGGATAATCTTTACAAGCGTCGCGAGGTTTTTTCAAACTTATATGCAAAAGTGCAACTACCACTTGGTTTTTCTTATCGGCTTAACTGGTCCAACAGATCTCATTTTATCCAGGATTACCGGTTTACACCGGCCATTGCTTCATTGGGAGAAGGAGGAGATGTCGGTTCCAGAAGGGATGGGTTTCAGCGACGATGGATGGTTGATAATATTGTGAGTTGGAATAAAACTTTTGCCGACATCCATAGCTTTGATGTGACTTTTTTATACAATGTTGAAGAGGCCGAGACATTCAACAGTATCCAATCCAATTCCGACTTTTCACCCAATGATAATCTTTCATACCACAATTTGTCCATAGGGTCAAATCCGAACTTAGGCAACAATGATACTCGTTCAACAGCAGATGCTATGATGGGGCGATTGAATTATGGATTACTTGATCGGTACTATTTGACTTTAACCCTCAGAAGAGATGGTTATTCGGCCTTTGGTGTTAATAATCCAAGGGCGACATTTCCTGCTGTTTCGTTTGCCTGGAGGTTATCCGATGAGCCTTTCTTAAACAATGATCTCTTTGATAACCTGAAATTGAGGTTGTCCTGGGGCAAAAATGGAAACCGGGATATAGGTGTATATTCAGCGCTTTCAAGATTAGGGGGTACCAGCTACATTTACGACCGGTCCACCGTGGTAGGAGTAAATGCTACCGATCTTGCCAATACCGATTTGAAATGGGAAACCACCGCTTCTTACAACGCCGGTGTGGATTTTGGCATGATGGGTTCACGTATATTCGGTTCGGTGGATATTTATCATAGTGTGACTACCGACTTATTGCTTGAACGTACCTTACCCGTAATTACAGGATACAGCGATGTATTTGCCAACCTCGGGGAAGTGCAGAACAGCGGACTGGAAATTGTGTTGAATTCGGTGAATATCGACCGGAATGGCTTTAAATGGAACTCAAATCTGTCCTTCTGGTACAACCGAAACAAGATCAATCACCTCTATGGCGATATGGTAGATGTGTTTGACGAAAATGGCAATGTTATTGGTCAACGGGAAGAGGACGATATAGAAAACAATTGGTATATCGGACACGCCGTTGATGAGATATTTGACTATAAGATCCTTGGAATCTGGCAGCAGGGCGAAGAGGATGAGGCCGCTGTTTATGGACGAGTACCTGGAGACATTAAGCTCCAGGATGTTAATGGTGATAGTCTCATCAATTTTGATGATCAGGTTTTTCAGGGTTTTGATCAACCTCGTTATCGGATTAGTTTGAGGAATGATCTGACCTACAAGAATTTTGATTTTTCTATTTTGATGAATGCCTTACTTGACTATAAAGGTGGCAATAATGAACACTTTAACCGCCGGGTTCAGCAGCAAAGACTTAATAAGATCAAGACGCCTTATTGGACAGAAAACAATCCGTCAAATGAATGGGCAAGATTAGATTCGAAAAATTCGAGCCCTGCAACATCGTGGTATGACGACAAGTCTTTTATGCGGATACAAAACATTACGCTGGGTTATACAATACCTCAAAAGATTTTAGAGAAATGGGATATCCAATCGTTGAGGGTCTATGCCAATGTTCAGAATCTTCCGGCATTTACATTCGGTGGATGGGACTACCGCTGGGACGTTGAAACCAGCCTGCCTACACCTCTTATTGCCACATTTGGTTTTGATCTAAGTTTCTAATTCAAACAAGTAGAAAAATGAAAACATTTATATATACATTTTTTGCCGTCATATTGCTGGTATCCGGTTGTTCGGAGGAAAGATTGGAACCAGACCCTCTTTCATTCTTTTCGCCTGAAAATACCCTCAATGATAAGGCAGGGCTGGAGGCGGTGATTGTTACCATGAACCTCAGGTTAAGAAGTGAATATGCTCAACGCGAAAATCATCACTTAATGGGAGAATGGAATTATTCGGATATGAGTGTCAATGGGGCACCTCCGAATGACATCGTACACAATATGGAGCTTCAGATGACGCCTAACTCTACGGAAGACAGAGAGGTAAGTGCGTACTGGAACCTGGCCTGGCAGGCCATCAAGGATGCCAACATAGTGGTATCAAGAGTAGATCTGATAGAGGCAAGTGATGAGGACAAAAATGAGCTGCTCGCTCAAGGTTACTTTGGTAGGGCTTACTGGTACTACAGATTAGTGCATCAGTTTGGGGATGTCCCCCTGATTTTGGAGGAAATTAATACGCCCCGTCTTGATTTTTATTCACATTCAAGGGAGACCATTCTTGAGAAGATCACAGAGGATTTGGAGTTTGCGGTTCAGTGGTTACCAGAGAATGTGCTTCCAGGAGAAGTAAACAGGGCAGCCGGATCATTCCTGTTGACTAAATGTTATCTCGCCCTTCGTGAGTTCGACAAGGCAATTGCAGAGGCATCCAGGGTGATTGACGGAGGACAATACGCTTTGATGACGGAGCGATTCGGAACCACAGAATCTCAGTTTTTAGAGTATTCATTCCTGGATCCCTCATCGTTTGATGTTATATGGGATTTACATCAAAAGAACAATAAAAGCCTTCCGGAAAATACAGAGGGTATTTTGGTAGTGCAGGATCAACATTTGACGGAGGGAAATGTGAGTGATGGAGGAACTGCCAAGATGAGAGACTATGTCCCGGTGTGGTGGCAGGCAAGGGATCCAAGTGGTACACGAGCATGTACTGACCTCGACTTTGGCACCGGGCTGAGGATGATAGAACAGCTCGGAAGAGGAGTAGGAAGAATGGTGCCCTCTCAATTTTTAAGGGACCTGCGTTTGGAAGATCCCAACGATCTGAGGTACTCTCAAAACAATTGGTTTGGCATGGAGCGCTATATCTATAATGACCCAAACTCGGCTTTTTTCGAGCAGCCATTTGACCCAGCTTCCGTCACAGATATTCGCCAATGGTATCCGATCGCCTATAGCAAGATGGTCTACATTGACGAAACTGGGAACACGCGACCAGACAGAGCATCCAGTGATGAGTATGTCTTTAGATTGGCCGAGCTTTATTTGCTGAGAGCAGAAGCGCATTGGTGGAATGGAAATATTGCCAATGCCACGGCAGATGTTAACGTCGTCAGAGCCAGGGCTCAGGCCATGCCTGTTGCTACGGTGGACATTGATTATATTTTTGATGAAAGAGCTAGGGAATTGTACACCGAAACACCTCGAAAAAGTGAGCTTACCCGTGTGGCCTATATCATGGCCCAGACAGGAACGAACGGCTATTCTTTGGCTAGCATGCATGAAAGTAATTGGTTTTATGATCGGGTCATCAGCAGGAATAATTTTTACAGGGACGAGATACTGCAGGGTAGCAATATTTATCGAATACGACCATACCATGTGTATTGGCCTATCAAAGAAGAGGAAATCAGGGCAAATTCCTTGGGACATATAAATCAGGCTATGGGTTATCCCGGTTCGGAGACAAATATTGAACCCCTTACCGATCCATTTCAAACTAAACCTGGACTTTAAAATTTGCGAACACTCTCTATCAAATAGGATAGAGAGTGTTTGTAATCTTTATATTTTTACAAATAGTTAAACCGCTAGTGTATGAACCTGACATTTTCTATAAGAAAGTGTAGTACTTTGTTATTGATCATATTTGGGCTTGGGGGTTGTGCAGAAGAGCAGAACACCCAAGACGGTATACAGAATAGAATTGATATCGCGGCTAGCCAAGGCAATAACCTCATGGTGCTCGATTCACCGGATCCCTTAGGGACAATATCGCAACGGCAAATTATGTTGCCAGAATTTGAAAGATATGTTCATGTGGCCGCAGATTCCAATCATTTTCGGTGGATTGGAGCTAGTAACCGCATGTTTCCATGGATAGGAAAAGACAGCCTTAGATCTGCATTTCAACCCAAAAATCCTACTCCTCCAAGAATTCCCCATCCGAATCGCAGGGCATTAACGATGGTGTTTCAGTTGCGCAATGGTAATTATCTCACGCTATTGCCACTTGCGGGAGAAGCCAGTGTAAGCTGGTTGGAAGTGACAGAAGACGGTGAGCTGATCCTGGATTATGGCTCTCTCGGTACAAATCCAATCCCTGAAAATGTGCAGGTGCCATTATTATCCTGGTACGAGTCTGAAAATGTATACGAGTCCATTGCAAAGGCTTGGGAAATGGCGCTGACATCAGGTAAAGTCAACGCTGCTGCAAGTTTAAGGGAGAAGAAAAAATACCCGGAGCCATTAAATTATTTGGGGTGGTGCACCTGGGAGCAGTATCGTAAAAATATTGATGAAGAAACCCTGGTTGCTGCGATAGATAACATTGAAAATTCCGGGATTCCCGTCCGTTGGGTTTTGATAGATGACGGGCATCAGGATGATGAGAGTGGATTGTTAAAATCTCTTACACCCAACAGGGAGAAATTCCCAAACGGTTGGAATCCGATCGTATCCAGGAAACAAGATGACGGTATCAAATGGATGGGTATCTGGCACGGGTTTCTATCTCACTGGGATGGTGTACATGTCAATCATGCGATGGAAGATCTTGCACCGTTTCTGGTTCCTAACCCGGACCGAAAAAATGGATTGCTGCCAAAGGACGATATGGCCTCCAGCAATGCTTTCTATGCCTATCTGGTCACAACGATTAAGACCCAGGGGTTTGATTTTATGAAAACAGATAATGTCTCCAGGTCCACCCTGGAATACACTGGATTCAGTAACGCATCCGAAGCGCAAAGGCAAAATGTTTTGGCACTTGAGCAGGCCTGCATTGACAATGGCATCGGTCTGATGAATTGCAGCGCCCAAAACACCATCGGCCTAATGAATGCCACTAACAGTGCCACCATGCGTACCAGCCCTGATTATCAAAAGCATAATCTGGCTACCTCAAAATCACAAATTCTGCAATCTGTCTTCAACGTAACCTGGCTCGGGCAAACACTGTGGCCGGATCATGATATGTTCCATTCATCAGATAAAGAGGTCGGTGAGGCCATGTCTGTTACAAAGGCCATGTCCGGAGGACCCATATATTTATCAGATGATCCGGCAGATTTTAATGATGAGGTCATCATGACATTGTGTTACGATGATGGATTATTGATCAGGCCTGAAGCTCCCGCCGTGCCATTACCCGAAAGTATCTTTAACGATGCGCTTTATGAGTCTGAAAAAGTATATAAAACCATTTCACCACTCAAAAATAAAGCCTGTGCCATTGCCGCCTATAATTTAAGCGTAACCGCAAAACACCCATTGACAGGAACAATAGATAAAGATGATTATACCTATGCACCGGCTATGATGCAACCTTTTGAAGGTTTCTGGGAAGAGCCTGTGGAGGGCCTGGTTATCTACGATTGGAAGCGGCAAACAGGGCAGAAACTGGATGAAGCCGGGATGAACTTTCAAATCGATGGATTTGGTCACCAGCTTTTCCTGTTATGCCCCATTAATAATCAATGGGCAGTTATCGGTAGACCCGATAAATATCTTTCGCCATCCACGGTTGATATTGTAGACATTGGAAATGAAAGCATTACACTTAAATTCGCAGAGATGGGATCAGTAATTTTGTATTCCGGCAAAGGAACATTAAGTTCAACCCAAATGGACTTTACCCATCTGGGAAATAATTTCTATAAAGGTACGCTGACCAACAGGTTGAAAGGAGCAGGGGTAATAGAAATTAAAAGAACGGGTGTATAACAGGCTGCTACAGCAGCATTTTAATTTTTAAATTTTTAGCGAATGAATAAAATTGCAAAACTTTTTTTCCTGTTAATTATCTTGTTAGGATGTAGTGATACTTTAGATAGTCATCAAATGCAAATAAAACCTCAGGAGCCGGAGCTACCGCCTAAGAATGATTTATGGATATTTATAATGGCAGGACAATCGAATATGGCAGGGCGGGCAACAATAGAAGCACGGGACAAAATCCGGAACGATAGAATTTTTGCAATTAATAGTGAAAATGAAGTTGTAGTCGCCAGGGAGCCGTTGCATTTTTATGAGCCGTCCGGAGCGGGTCTCGATTGCGGGATTTCATTCGGCACGGAAATGCTTAAGCATTTACCTGATAACATCTCTATATTACTCGTCCCAACAGCTGTTGGCGGCAGTTCAATAGAACAATGGATTAATGACGACACGCATAGAGGGATTAGGCTCTTAAGTAATTTCAAGCGGCGGTTGCAGACATCTCTAAAGCACGGCGTATTAAAAGGAGTTCTCTGGCACCAGGGCGAGTCGGATGCTCATCACGAGCGAACGATACAATCTTATCAGGGAAATATGAAGATATTGTTTGAGAAGTTCAGAGGAATTGCGGTAAATGAGTCTTTACCTATAGTGGCTGGTAAACTGGGATCTTTTGCTGTCAACCAGGAGCGTTGGGACAAGATTAATAACGCTATTGAAGCTTATTCACTATCGGATGAAAATTGTTCGGTAATAGAAACCTCCGATTTGGAAGATAAGGGTGATAAGATACATTTTAATTCGGCGGCGCAGCGGGCCATGGGGAAAAGGTATGCTGAAACCATGTTGGGATTGATTAAATGATTTCCCCATGAAACTCGTCGTGGTCAGCTCACTTCGATTGTCGAGCGTAACTTTTAGCTTGGTTTGTTGCTCTAAAAACCATCTGAAATCGAGGCGACAGATTCTAACAAATTGAAGAAAACCAATGGTATGAATAAACGATACAATTTTTTTAGCGGATTATCAATGACCACCAGCTGTATGATTGCCGTGCTATTAAGCTTTGCAATCTCCCGCAGTCACGCGCAATCAGATTCCGGTGCTGATGTTATTTCACTATTTAATGGAAAAGATTTAAATGGCTGGTACACCTATCAGAGAAAACCCGAACCAACATCCAAAGTGGCAGGCTTAAAAATGGAAAATGGCAAATATGTTGAACCGATTGGTTTGAATGAAGACCCGTTAAAAGTGTTCACGGTGGTCGAAGAGGATGGAGCGCCGGCTATTCGAATCTCCGGTGAAGTCTTTGGTATTTTAGTTACCGATCAGGCATACGAAAACTACCATCTGAGTATAGCGTTCAAATGGGGTAAAAAAAAATATCCGCCAAGAGAGGATAGAAAACGAGATAGTGGGATACTCTATCATTCTGTTGGAAAAGAAGGAGTGAGAGGCGGTGTATGGATGCGTTCGGTGGAATGTCAGGTGCAAGAAGGAGATGTGGGAGATTTGTGGTGCGTAGATTCCACCACCGCCCAGGTGAAAACCGTACAGCTGAAGAACAAAAAATTTAAATACGATCCTCAGGCCCCATTCCAAACCATTGACATGAGAGGAGATAGATTTTGCCAGAAATCGAGGGGCTTTGAAAGAAAGCATGGTGAGTGGAACCAGTTGGACATCTATGTTTACGGCAGAGAAAGCGTCCATGTGATCAATGGTCAAAAGAACATGCACTTATCAGAGATAGGTCAGATCGTGAACGGCAAGATTGAGCCGTTGACCAAAGGCAAAATCCAGATTCAATCGGAAGGAGCCGAAGTTTTTTACCGGAACATCACAATCAGGTCTATTGAAGAAATACCCCATTTTAATGAGAAGTAGAACGCGATAAAAAATTTTAATCAGCAAATATTACTGGTACTGTTTCTATTTGGATTTTTTTAGCTTAAAGCGCAGAAGAAGCCCTTGAACTTAAGCAAGCCGGAAAGAGGCATGGTTTGCGGGATTAGGTTTTGGCAATTTAAGATAACAAATGAAATAAGTTGGGCTACAATTATTGACCTGCTTGGAATTAAATGCAGTGACTTATTTGAGAAACCACAAAATAAAAGTAATTAAAATTAATCCATTTTGCATTGTCCACGTATCTATTTGCGTAGTGGGTCAGACAGTGGTGCTTAGGATGAAAACCTGAAAAAGCGCAAAGAGATGTATAATATTAAACAATAAATCAGAGGCTTTCAGGTAGTTCCAAAATATAATATGGAATAGGCTGGTTCAATGGTAATTTACAAAATCAATAGCACTGTATTTTATAAAATTTAAAGAACATAAAACTTATTCAAATGAGAGTATTTATACTTTGTACCGGCAGATGTGGGTCTATGACTTTTATAAATGCCTGTCGTAAAATTGAAAATTATTCATCCGGGCATGAAACCTTATGCGGATTAATCGGATCTCGAAGGTTTGAGTATTCAGATAATCATATAGAGGCTGATAATCGCCTAACTTGGTGTTTAGGAAAGTTGCATGAGAAATTTGGAAATAACGCAACCTACGTTCACCTTAAGCGTGCAAAGGAGGACACTGCTGATAGTTTTGTGAAAAGGTTTGAATTCAGGGCAAGTATGATCCGCGCATATTGTGAAGGAGTTAAAATGTTACCGTTAGAAAAAATGGGATCAGATTTAAGATTACAATTGTGTCACGATTATATCGAAAATGTGAATTCAAATATTGAATTATTTCTTTCTGATAAGCAAAAAAAAATAACTATAAATCTAGAAAATGTGAAACCAGATTTTATAAGGTTTTGGAAGTTAATAGATGCCAAAGGTGATTTGGACGAAGCCCTAAAGGAGTTTGAGATTAAATACAATGCCTCTTGATCCAGGCACTTTCAATCATAAATTGAAACAGAAACAGGTTACGGCCCATATAAAAGGGGAGGATTGGGCTTTAGTAGCGTCCATCTTATCCCGATTTCTGCATATCCGTTGAAGTATTCGCGAAAGCTGAGCGATTCCTGATTGGGGTTGTTAGAGGTTCTGTTGACAATATTCCCTTTACTGTAAATCTGACTTTGTTTGCTCAGGGCATGGTACAGTTCTATATTTGCTCGTATATACTCGTATTGAAGGGGCACATCGTTATCTGATCCTGGAGCCAGTCTTTGGTAGCTTCGGATCGTAAATTTAAGGCTCGCCTTAACGCCTGCTTTGGCCGATTGTAGCTGATACTGAATGCCCGGACCCAGCTCGTGATAGGTACTCCTTTTGTCGGCATCTATCCTTGAGATATGGTAAAGCCCTATTCCTAATTTTTGAGGGCCATCATTGCCCGAAATATCTAAAACGAGATCAGTAAACTGGTACGTCCAGTTACGAGAGCCTTCTCTATAGACATTTTCTTCTTCGGGCTCCTCTTCCTCCTCCGATGCATTTATCAATGAAAGTGTTTGATATTTCCTGAATTGGGTGGCGCTTCTTAAAGATATTTTTTTGACGGCGTTTTTTGAATCCCACTTCTTACTGATGGAGGCCTCAAAAAATGGCGCCTGGTAGTAAAGTTCTTCACCTTGAGCCTTGTCATAGTTTTTGTACAAATAACCTGTCTTTGTCTTAAGCCATGCCTTATTTCCCAGGTAAAAATCTAATCCGATCGGTGCTTGAAACAAGCTGTAGGAAAATGGCGTAGTTAAAACCGCGTTATCGGCATTGATGCCTTCCCGCCGTTTTCGAAACAATTCAGGAGCAAATTCGAAATATTTTTTTGATGCATATTTTAGCCGGTAGGAGACACCTAAACGATAAGTAAACCGGTTGGCGTCTTCTTCGGTCTGATAAATGCCTAAGCTTCCATTAACTTTGAATTTTAAGCGATATTTTTCTCCTTCTATTTTCAGTGAATTTTTAAGCGATAAGGATTGGTAAGTCCCGTTATCCCATAGTTCTTCTCTTGCGGTAGTCTCTCCATCTTCGACCAAGGTGTTGGGACTTAAAAATGGGTTCCACTCATTTCCTAAACCAAGCGCTATTTTATGTGTACGTGTAATTTGTCCGTATCCGGCAATGGTCGAAAAGCAGGTTAGCGTAAGTATGATAATTCTTTTCATTTGAGTAGTCATTTGGTTAAAAGCGCGAATAGAAAGGTGGTAAAGTATTCTTTACGCTCTCCCAATGTAATTTGATGATTGTCCCGACCGGGTTGGATATGATCCATCAAAGCCACACCGAGCAGCAAAATGAGGACTAGTATATATAGTGTTTTTGATTTCTTCATGTTGACTTAAATCAGTTTAGTAAATTTTCTTGTTTTGCCCTATAAATGGCATCTTTCAGACCTTCTCTGTTTGCAAGCTGGATCCCCAGTCCCGGTCTTACATTCAATTCCATCACCATAGGTCCTTTTCTTTGGTCGATAACCAGATCTACACCCAGATAGTGGAGCGGAAACTTCATGGCAGCTTTTAACGACATGCGGATGATTTCGTCCCAGTGGGGTAGGGTTAGTCCGGTGATCGGATGTTTTGTGTCAGGGTGACAGGTAATGTGTTTTTCACCATCATAGGCCTCCTTCAGTCTTCCGGTCTTCATATCTATTCCAATGCCAAGTCCGCCCTGATGAAGGTTGGCTTTCCCGTCGGATCGACTTGTCGGCATGCGCAACATGCCCATCAAAGGCACCCCTTTAAGCAAGATCACCCGAATATCGGGAACCCCTTCCGGAAAGATCTGATAGAAAATGTCGTGGGGCCTGATATATTCCTCAATCAACGCCACATCGGAATCTCCAAAGGAATAGATACCGAAGATGATATTGGCAATGTGGGTGAATATGTCTTGTTCAGAAACCGGTTTAGATTGACTAAACCATTGGTCATTCTTCTTTTTGAGGATCATGATACCCTTGCCGCCGGCACCCTTAGAAGGTTTGATAACTAATTCATTCCATTCACATGTTGCCTGCCAGGCCTGCTCAATTTTTCCGATAGCGTCGATCATTGCATAAGTAAGCGGGCAGGCAATTTGATGACTGTGAAGGATGTTTTTAGTCAGGTACTTATCGTCAGCGTATTTATAGTTCTTGCGAGCGTTGTTTGGATAAATGAATCCCAGATTGCGTTCATTTATCCCGAGAATGCTTGACTGCATTCCAGCTATTTTACGTATCCATTTCATGATTTTAGCTACTTGTAACGTTTAAAAATCTGTAGTACTCCATCACCCTTAAGCCAATCCATTTGCCCAACAATAGATTGATACCTGCTATGGTCAGTATGATCTCGGGAAAGGTGAGGACAAAGTGCTGAATAAATTCACTCGACAAAACAAAGTAGATCAGCACGGTTACTAATAAGGTGGTTACATATAGCTCGGTGGCATTTCTGGTTCCTTCTTCCTCAATCTTTCTGGCCATCCGCTCACTGATAATGGTAAGAATAATAATAGGAAAGAATAGAGGAGCCGACGCCACAAGCCAACCGGTTGTATGCAAAATTTGGATAGCCAATAAAGCGGTAATTACCACAGCGATCAACATCAGCGAGATCTTTGCATTATACTGAATGTGCCATTGCGTTAATGGAAAATTGACCAGCACTACAACTGCAATGATGATGGTGAAAAGCAAAAGCCCTGGTACCAAACCTGTCTCGAGGAGAGAAAGACTGATGAGCACCGGAAGGAATACACCGTAGGTCTTAAACCCAATAACATTTTTGAATACTGCCACCAAAAAGGCGCCAAATGGAAGCAGCAACAACATTTTGAACATGTCGTGCGCGATACCCGCATCATCCATCAGTTGCCATATGTTCAGAACCGCAAAAACCGGGTAATCATAGACGCGGTCTTTTTTTATAACGTATAAATAGTCGAACATCAGATCTTTGTTGCGCGTGATAAGGAAATGGTCTCCCCTGTACAGTTCCAGGTAGTGCGCCGGAAGTGACGCAAAGTAACCATTTAATGCATCAAAGGGCACCCAGGTATCTTCGATAAGTATTTCAATCCAGGAATGGGAAGTTTTCTTGGCAGTCTCTTCCAGTATCAGACCTCCCACGACCCTTGCTGGGATCCCCATGCTGCGACAAAGTGAAACGAACAACCTGCTTTTGCCATTGCAGGAAGCTTCTCTTCGATCCAGTGCCATCAACGCATCTGTAAACTCGCTACTTGAAGAAGAAGGGATCTGATAAACAAAATCGTAAAACGCCTGAATGATCTCTACCAACCTGGTCTTCTGTCCTGATAGCTCGGTGGCCAACTCCCTGATCCTTGGATCATCAGACTGAATGAATTGCGTAGCGGATAGATATTCTTCCAGGTCTCCGGAAAAACGCGGCTCGTAGGTCAAGGAGCCCCGGATCAAATAAGCCACAGGTTTTCCCCTGAACTCAAATTGACATGAAATGTTAGCATCATCTGACGAGCCACGCCATTGGATCAGTTTATTCGGGCCATCCAGAAAGACAGATCCAGCGCTCATATGTCCGGAATTATGTAAATGTATTTCTTGTCTGCGGTTATTTACCGGAAGAAAGGTTGTGATCTTATACAGTGCATCTGATTGGAAATTAAATTCATAATTGATAATATACTTATAATCGCCACCCAACGCTGTGAACCCACCATTTTTGTGAATTCGTACCAGGATGATAAGAATTGGTAGCATTATTAATGCTATGGCTATTGCTCTCAAACTTTTATTTTCTTTCATGACGTATTCATTTTGCCACACCACTTGTTTTTTAAGCATTGACTCAAGTGGGTTTTGGAAGTAAATCCCGAAAGTTTGTGGTGACCCTACCCCCAACGAAATTTTTTTTTTGAAACCTTTATAATTGTTTCAAAGCAGGCAGTTTTTTTGAAATCGGATATGAAAGAATAATAAGTATCTTTGCCACGTCTAATAAATCGCTTTTTTGAAACCCACAGAAAATAATAATGTATGCAGCCAATCTGTGTTTGAAAATCTCTTTCGAACACTTGCTCCATCGCTGAGAAATTTCCTCATGTATAAATTCCGGCATGTTGGTTATGCGGAAGATACGGTGCAGGAGGCTTTTTATACGCTGTGGCAAAACTGTAAGCATGTAAGCAAGGAACTCGCTAAAGCTTATGTATACCGGGTGGCTCAAAATCAGATGATCAAGCGCCTGGAGAAGGATAAGGTCCACAAAAAATACATGAGCTTTCAAACCAAGTCAGCGGAAGAAGTTGGCCCCGATTTTTACCTGGAGTATCACGAGCTGAGTGAGAAATTGAAAGTGGCCATAGAACAATTACCTGATGGTCAGCGGGAGGTGTTTTTGATGCATCGCTTTGATAATAAGTCTTATGCGACGATCGCCGGTGAGTTGGAGATAAGCGTAAAAGCAGTGGAAAAGAGAATGCATAAGGCATTACTTAAATTGAGGACTATTTGTAAAAAACTTTGAATGAGGGGTAGGGTGAAGCAGTATTTCACGTATGTACCATTAACAGTAGCGTAAATGAACTGGCAAAAAGACGATATTTTTCTTTCCAAGTGGCTTAATGGAGAATTAAGCCAGGAGGAACAACGCGCATTCGAAGCTACCGAAGAAGGACAAGAGCTGATACGGATCATGAAAGCCGCTTCATTGATTGAACCTTCCTCCTATGATACCGGCTCAGCACTTTCCGAGCTGCAGGATCGCATTCAATCAAACCCGCAAAGGAAGCAAAGGGCCATTTGGATGCAACCCGGCTTTCAGCTGGCTGTTGCCGCTGCTGTTGCCCTGATCATTGCGGTGGTATACCTGTTCACCTCGGAAGACCAAACAATCAAAACAGGCGTCGGCAAGCAAGAAATCGTGTTACTCCCGGACGGATCGGAAGTGAAACTAAATGCGGCTTCACAAATTTCATATGATACCCAAAATTGGGCGGTGCAACGTTTGCTGGTGCTTGATGGAGAGGCTTTTTTTAAAGTTAAAAAAGGTTCGGGGTTTGATGTAAAAACTTATAATGGAAACGTTCAAGTATTAGGAACAAGCTTTAATGTGAAAAGCAGGGGAGAAATATTAGATGTCACATGTTATACCGGAAAAGTGGAAGTAACCTCACGAAGCATAACAGAACAACTCGACCCTGGCGAGACAATACGGATAAAAAATGGAGAAATGATTGAATTCAAGGAAATAGATCTGAAAAAAGAACCCTCGTGGACAAGAGGTGTAACCGAATTGGAAAACGTATCGCTTCCCGTTGTTCTCGACGAATTAAGCTATGTATTTGGTTTAACCATTAAATACGATGGCTCGCTGGATCATTTGGTGTATACGGGTGCATTTCCAAATCAGCAGGCCGAAGCAGCACTTAAGCTTGTTTTTGAACCATTGAATATTAATTATTCATACGATCTTCCTTCCAAAAACCTTGTCATACTTGGTTTGAATCAATAATGCGAGTCCTTTTTTTCATTGCCCTCAGTATCTTTCCGTACGTCCTGCTAGCGCAGGAACGGATGATTACCTATCAATCGGAAAACAAGGATTTAGCCCGGGTATTCAAGGAGCTGGAGAAAGCGTACAACATTCATTTTGCGTTTGCAGTAGATGAGGTGAAGGAAAAGAAGATCTCTATTAAAGCTGAAAACGAGGAGCTCTCATCGTTTCTCTCCTCACTACTTGCCGGGCACCAACTGTCATTTGAAATCGTCGAGGAGAACTTTATTGCTGTCAGCAAAGCCTCTTCTGTACTGCTACGCATGTTTGTTCGCGATGAAGAAACCGGCGAAGCCCTCTCTTTTGCAACGGCTCGTTTGAAAGGAAGTGATCAGGGATACATTGCGGATGTGGATGGGAATTTTGAGATTATCGTAGCTAATCCTTCCGAAGCAATATTGGAAATTTCGTTTTTGGGGTATGAGAAAAAAGAGATTCAAGTGGGTACGTTGGAGCCTGCAAAAAGCGTAGCTATCTCACTGGAACGAGATCCCAGGGAATTACAGGAAATCATTGTGAAAGAATACCTAAACAAGGGCATAACCGTCGATGATCAGGCATCCAGGATTTCTATTGATATCCAGGATATGGAAATCCTTCCCGGGCTTTCTGAAAGGGATATCTTGTCATCTATTCAGATCCTGGCCGGAATTGGATCTGCGGACGAATCGGCAGGAGGGCTGAATGTAAGAGGATCCTCCAGGGACAACACGTTTATATACTGGAATAAAATACCGGTTTATCAATCTGCTCATTACTTCGGGAACATTTCGGCTTTTATACCCTCATCCATAGGGAAGGTGGACGTTTTCAAGAACTATATACCGGTTCCCTACGGAGGAGCCAGCGCCGGACTATTACTGATCAACGCCCGCACACCGACAGCTAAAAAAGCGGTGGTAGAGTCTAACCTGAATCTAACACATGGGGATGTATATGCCAGTGTACCATTTGCCAACTTTAATGGCCGTATTTCTTTAGCCGCCCGCAGATCTTTTAATGATCTTTTAGCCACACCTACCTTCAATGCTATTAGCAATAAACTATTCGACGGAAGTCTCACTGAAGATCAACAGGGAATATCGGAAGACTTTGAATACAATAGTAAGCTGGCCTTCAGTGACTTAAACCTGGTTATTGAATTAAATGCTGCAGGTAAAAATAAATTTTCACTTAGCGCCTTAAGTTCTCAAAGCAAACTGGACTATGATTCACAGGATGAGGAGAATTTTCTTGAGTCTATACAGGAACACAGGGTCAGAACGTTCGGAGGAAATTTTACCTGGAACCGGCGCTGGTCGGGCCGGTTGTCATCTGAATGGAGTACTTCCTATGCCGACTATTATATGGATTATTCCCTGATCAACATAAGAAACGAGACGAATGGAACAGAGGATGATATTCAGAGCCGAATGAACGATCTGGAGAATCTGGAATCAAGGTTTACGCTGACTTATGCACCAATCAAAAACCATGTCTTTGATGCCGGTTATCAATTCAATCGGGTAGGGGCAGACCTGACCATTAATGAGGATTTTTTCTTTGAAGATGATTTTTCCGAATCGATTACAAGCGAGGGAAATACCCATGGACTGTTCGCTAACTATTTCGGGAAATTCGGATCAGGCTTGCAGTTGGGTTTCGGTATACGGCACAATAGCTATGAAGCCCTGGAGAATACCAGGCTGGATCGTCAAATGCGTCTCAACTATGAGCTGGCGCCTGGAATCTTGTTAAAATCAACGGCAGGCGTTTATCATCAATATATCAGCTCTCTGAAAGAAGTAGATTTTGTTTTCTCTAACACGATCGAGCAAAACTGGATTATTGCGGACAGCGAAGAAGAAATACCGGTGATCAAAAATGAGCAAGTGGTGTTGGGTGCATTACTGACGAAGGCCGGATGGGTAGTGGATATAGATGGTTATCTCAAACGTGTTTTTGCCCCTGTAGCCCGCAATTTTGGTCCACGACCGGAAGATGAAGACGGGCTGATTTCAGGCGTTGAGGTAATTACAGGATTAGACCTTACCGTCAAGCGACGGTGGAAGTACTATCGCGCCTGGTTCAGCTATGCCTTTCAAAATTCTGAAGTAGAAACCATTGATCAACAATTTCCTTCGGGTCTTAACATCAGACATCAATTTCAACTTTCACAGACCGCAAATTACAAACAGTGGGAGTTCTCTCTCGGTTATACGCTCAGATCAGGACTGCCTTATACAAATGCCAGTGGATTTGTGGAGATAGATCCTGGCAACGACGACGAGCCATTTATTGAGATCCAATATGAAGATCTTAATAGCAACAGGCTGCCTGCGTATCAACGACTTGATGCTTCCGCCTGGTACAAATTCAAAAAGAAAAAGCCCTATAAGTTGGCCGGTGAAATAGGAATATCTATCCTGAATGTACTCAATACCAATAACCGCTACAGCCGTACCTTTTCAATAGAAGAAGATGACCAGGACACGATCTTTCTGCTACGTAGCGACAGGCAGCTGATCGGCATCACACCTAATATAAGCGTACGATTGAAGTTTTGATCCACAGTAACAAGGTTGTGTGAAAACTATATTCTTTGTTACTACCAATTAACGACAAAATGGTAGGGAATCAATTTATTGAATCCGGTGGCTGTTACAGGTTGCCCCCCAGCACCTGTTTAACACATGATTTCAGTCTTAATCCATTGTATTTTTTGCCGGTACATGTGTCAGCCTTTTAATAGTGCGCAGATACGTCAAACAAAATTCGGGATGACCTTTTCCAAGCTCTTCCTGATCATAGGAGGTTAGTTTAAATGTCTCACCTTTGAATTTAAAAGTTCCTTCCATTATATAATGAATTCCGCCACTTCCACCGACTTTCTCAAAGGTGAAATAATTTAAGGTTATGCCATCTCCAAAGGTAAGTGATTCAATATACTTACCATTTCGAATGGTTGACGCTGTTTTCTCGATGCTAAATTGCCTGACCTTCCTTCCCTTAGGATTCAGGTTGATGGAAACCTTTTTACTATTTTCAAAAAAAGTGCTTTCCTTCGGAACCATTAAACTAATTCCCAATGCTCCGGATTCCAATTTGACGAGATTCTCCTTGCTCAGCTCTTTGTGCTTATTTGAATCGCAGCCGAAAATATTAAACAATATTATAAGCATAACCAGTTTTTTATTCATTGGTGCAGGTGTTTAAAATAAAAAGTCGTTTCAATACTATTTAGTCTTAGTGGCAACTATCGTATTAACTATTTCAGATTTCATTCTCTTCCTGATCCAATCCAATTGCTCAACAGATAATGATTTCAACAGGCGTTAAAACTGATAATATCAAAATTTTGTGGTCCTTAACCATGCTTCCCACGGTGACGGACAGGAGTATTTGGACATATAAACTTCTTTTTCATTATGCGTCAGACTTTTCCAGTAGGGCAGCCAGTGAAGTACACAATAATCCTCTTCGATCCCCTGGTTCCATCTGGGAACGCCTTGAAAAATGCCTGGAAATGTCATCCATGGTGGAAGCAGTTCTTTAAACTGACTTATGAATGTCACGAAACTCATCTGCTCATCTCTTTTTTTGAATTTAATTGTTATTGAAAATAGAAACTCAGATATGCTTTGAACAGTAATTTGTTTCTCACCCACAGATAAGCCATGCTCATTTAAGAAAGCATTTACGGTTTTGGCGGATATATCATTTCCTTTTTCCAAAATGTTATAATAAATTTTACTGGGCAGGTAAAAACGATGCACGCGTTTATTAAAAAAATTGAACATTGTTGTCTGGTATTAATCAATATAATCAGGCAATCAATCGGCCTCTACATAACTTGTAGCTCTAAAAAATTATTTATCTGGCTTGCAGCAAAACAGGATGTTTTCAGGAGAAACGTATTTTCTCCTTTTGGTTAAAGATATAAATTAATGTTGATTTCAAAAATAAGCCCTCTATTTCTCCAGGTAGGACGACGGCGTAAATGACAAAATAAAGCCATCGTAATTTACTGATATCAAGCCGGAATGGTGCTATATCAATTAACACAGGCCACATATTAATTTTCGTAAATGGGCGTCAAGGCTGTTGTTAATTTTAGACTGAGGGATTGCCTATCCCGCTTGGTAATTAAACAAATTAATTAAAAGTACAGGCCTGCACACTTTCGCTAAAACTCCCTGTGAATGAAAAGAATTACAATACGCTTTTGGCATTTTCACCCATATAATCAGTTAAAGCAAATGGCGAAAGTGTGCCTAAGGTCTGACTGCTCCATGCTTTACACAATAAATAAACAGATACCAGTGTTTTTTACCAAGCTCAATCAACCACCACATATCTGGGTCGACCTTCCTTATCCTGGTACATCACAAATACCTGCCCATTGATAAGTTGAGTCATTGCGAAGTTTAAGGTATGGTATTTAAAATCCTCGATATATCGGAAAGGGCCTTTCTTTACAGCGCAGGTTTGGTCTATGATCCACCCGGTAGCGCTGGATCCTTTACTGCTGCCATCTGTCACTGAAATGAATACCGACCGATCTTTTAGTGAAAGCGTCTTTACGTTGAGAGGGTTTACCGGTCTGTCAACAATGATCTTTTTTTCACCCGGGTTCCCTTCGCCGACTACCTGACAGACCAGCCGTTGGTTGTTCGTTGCTGCTTTTCCCTCTACATAAATGAGCATGGCGTCCCTAAAATTCACGGGATGCACACCTACGGGTGTCAAATCATATATATTATGAGTCGCCTGCACCTTCCATTCAGGCGACTTATCAGGACCTAAATGAAAATCCACAAAAAGATCCCTTTTTTTATATCCTAAAAACAGGCCCCCATTAGTAGCGGTAATTACGTTAAGATTTTTTGGAGCGAACGTGTTGTATCCGTGAAGCACTTTTTTTACCGGATGTACCATTCTACCTCTTTCATCGGTGGCAAAATAGTAAGTATCAAAGTTGTCATTGGCGCCACCGCGGAAGGACTCCCGATAGGATTCAGTGAAGTAGATATATGCCCTGGAACCTCCCGGATTCGTAGTGACATTAAGGTATTTTAAACTATTGCGAGACTTGGGCGTAAAATCGATCGGAGCAGACCATAAGGCTATTTCACCGTTTTTATTGAAGACCACATACTTGATTCTTAAGGCCCGTTTGTTGGGCAATGGTTCATATCGCTCTAAATATGCCAGCAAAACTTTTCCGCCGCTCAAGGTTACCGCTTGCTGCTGCTCAAAAGCCGTACCACCCCTGATATTGTTATCGGTAAAGACCACCGGCGCATAAGGTGTAAGGGTTGGCGTAAAAAAGGTGGCTTCCCCCTTTGGATAATTGGTGGACCAGGCCACCATTACCTTGCCGTCAGGCAGTGTGGTGGCTGTGTATGTGTACGCCTTGGCCCCATTACGGACATTGAGCGAACCAGATTTAATGATTTTCATTGAATTTGCGTTCCCTGGCTTAAGAATGTTAGGGTTGGCTTTGATCTTGGCCGGACGCTGAATACGCTGATCTCGCTGAATTTTTTTGACCTGTGCATGGAGCCCTGAAGAAAAAATAAATGGCGCCAGCAGTAAAGCCGCTGATTTCATAAATAATGGAAAAAAAAGCTGTTTTTTCATAACATGGTGGCTGTTAATTGACAAGTGTCGTTTCGCGGTCAGTATAATATAATTGTTTGACTCAACAAAACTCAACAGGGTGGGGAATACCCATTCAACATACAGATGTAATGTTCTATTTAATTATTTGATATCCTGTATTTTGCTGATGTCGTTTTGGTTCGCGAGGTGGGGTATTGTATAAGGTTTATCAGTTGAGCTATTGGTTAATGGTTGCCGCTCCACGATCATACGCCTTGTCAATCGCTAAACCCCATAATATAGCTCATATCTCCTGATACAGGCGACGATAATTTTTTGGAGATAGCTGTTTGTACCGGTTGAACTGCCGGTGAAAGAAAGACAGGTTGTTAAAACCCGAGCGATAACCAATCTCAGACACTGACAGGTCGGTTTCAATGAGCATTTTGCTGGCTATAGTGACTTTATACTCATTGACATAATTCGAGAAAGTCTTATCAAAGGTCTTTTTGAAGAATCTGCAAAATGCTTCTTTGCTCAACGAAAGTTTTTCTGAAATTGCCTCTAGCGAGTGGTGATCGTGAATGTTGTCTTTGATGTAATTGTTAATCACATTGACCCGGTGGCTTTCTTTGGATGAAAGATCTCTGCCAAAACCCGGACCAGCCAATAGTTCAAAGGAAGATTTGGTAGCCAGGGTGTGGAGAATGTTCAGAAAGGTCATCAATCGTTCGAAGGGCGCCTGGTTAACCATGGAAATAAATTCTTTTTCCAGAGATATTGATGTATCCAAATCAAATGAAATGCCGTGTGATGACTTCTGGAGCATCGTCTTTATTGGTGTTAGTTCTGGCTTGTTAAGCCAGTCCTTAAGCAGTGTTTCATCCCATTGTATGATGATGCATTTCACATGCTCGCTTTTAGCGTCAATGGTTTTCCATGAATGGGGTACATTTCTTCCCACCAATACCAGATCACCTTTCTCAAATGGATGCATGGAGTCTCCGACATAGCGTAAACCCGAACTACGCACCATATAGGTCAGCTCGTACTGCGGATGAAAATGCCATTCCGCCTTGAATTCCCTGTCTTCAAAGACTTTAACTTTAAAAGAACTATCCGGCGATGTAGTGACCTCTCTAAGATGGGCTTTCATGTTTGTAACTTCGTTAAATTAGAATCAAATATGACAATTATTAACTTTATTAAGATGAATTGTTTTAATAAAAATCAATATTGTACATAAAAAGTGCAATATGCTGTATCATTCTGCTTAGAGATTAAATGATCTTTGTATAAAATAAAGCTGACTATTCCATGAATGATTTGGCCATAAAAGATGTAAGTATTTACAAAGCTTCTTCGGAACTCAAGAAACCAATCTCTGATGCAACCCATACGTTGACAGAAATTTCTTTTTTGGTCATGAGGATCCGTTTGGAAAATGGCCTGTTAGGCGAATCATATCTTTTATCATTCCAGTACTCACCTAACGCAATAACCGGCGCCTTAAAGGATGTCATTCCGGTGATCAAAGGTTACAAGGCTTATGAGACAGGATTGGTCTATCAAAAGCTTGACGATCTGTCCGAGTATTTTGGGAATCAAGGTTTACTGCGGTGGTCACAGGCTGCCGTGAATATCGCTATGTGGGATGCCTGGGGAAAATCTCAGAATCAGCCGATCCATAAACTACTGGGCGTAACGAAAGAGAAAGTCAATCTATACGGCAGCGGCGGTTGGATTTCCTATACCATTGATGAACTGATTGAGGAAGTCACCGACTACGCTGAACGCGGCTTTAAAGCTGTGAAGATCAAGGTGGGCTCCCCAAAGGTAAGTACGGATTTGGAACGCTTGAGAAAAGTCCGGGAAGCGGTTGGCAATCAGGTCGATATTATGATGGATGCTAACCAGGGCATGGATTTACCGTCGGCGATCAAGTTGTCCAATAGCGTCAAAGACCTGAATATCCATTGGTTTGAAGAACCGGTGAATCACCAGGATTTTCAGGCATATCAGCTATTGAAAAATCAGACGGGCATCTCCCTGGCCATGGGAGAGCGTGAGTTTGACACCTTGCCCCTGAGGGAATTAGCAACAAGAAATGCCATTGACATCTGGCAGCCGGATATTTTGAGAATTGGCGGGGTCGAAGCCTGGCGGGACAGCGCAGCGCTGGCCGATAGTTTCCACTTGCCGGTGTTGCCTCATTATTATAAGGATTATGATGTGCCGCTATTGTGTACCGTCCCTAACGGCGTAGGAGCGGAGTCATTTGATTGGGTAGATCCCCTGATTGACAATCCAATGGTGATAAAGGATGGGTACGCGGAGCCGCATGATTTACCTGGCTGGGGATTTAATTTTATAGATGACAGGCTTACAGAAATCAAATAAAATGGCATTATCGGTTTTTTCATTAGAAGGAAAGTTAGCGCTGATTACGGGCGGTGGAACAGGTATCGGATTGGGGATCGCAAAAGCTATGATCGAATCCGGCGCAAAAGTCGTGATAACGGGCCGGAGAGAAACGGTGCTTCTGGAGGCAATCGAAGTGTTGGGAGATAAGTCTTCTTATCGGGTGAATGATATTAATGACAAAAGGGGCATACCTGCATTGGTTGAAGATATTGAGAAGACCATTGGACCCATTGATATTTTAGTCAATAACGCAGGCATCCATCATAAGGCCCCTGCACAAGATACTTCAGACGAGGACTTCGAACGAATTCTCCAAACCAACGTGATGAGTGTATTCGCGCTCACACGGGAATGTGCCAGGTATATGTTGCAACGAAATAGCGGTTCAATCCTGATGATCGGTTCTATGGCCGGGCTTTTCGGGATTGACAAGGTAGTGGCTTATGGAACTTCCAAAACAGCTTTGACCGGATTAGTCAATACCCTGGTGACCGAATATTCTTCCAGCAATGTAAGAGTCAACGCCATTGCTCCCGGCTGGATTGAGTCCAATATGTTTTTGAATGCCATCAACAATGACCCTGCGCGAAAGCAACAGATAGTCAATCGGATCGCTATGGATCACTTTGGACAGCCTGAGGATATCGGTCATACCGCCGTGTTTTTGAGCTCTGAGGCAGCAAGATATATCACAGGTGTGGTACTTCCGGTTGACGGAGGGGCAGCAGTAAATTTTTAATATGATCAACGAACCGACATACATACACGATCATTTGAGAAGTGCCGCTTTCGATGGCCAGGACCGCCTGGTTTATGGTACCTCCGGACTGGGAGGGGTATGGGGCGCCGTTAAGGAGACGGAATCTGTGAATGCTATACTTTATGCACTTGAAAATGGGATCTCTGTGTTTGATACAGCGCCATCCTATGTGAATGCTGAACTTTATTTGGGCAAGGCCCTAAGACAATGGCATGGCGCTAAACCCTTTGTCAGCACCAAAGTTGGCCGGCTCGGAGGAGAGGATGCTTTTGATTTCAAACTGGATTATACCGAAGAGGCCATGACCAGAAGCCTGGAGTCCAGCCTGGAAACCCTTGGACTGGATCATATTGATCTTTTGTTCTTGCATGAACCGCAACTGGTACCTCTGAAAAAAATTGACTCTATCCTTGACACTTTGAAGCGTTTCAAGGAGCGGGGGTTGGTGAAAAAACTTGGAGTTGGAGGAAATCCGAATAAAGCATTTCTTCCATTTGTGACAAAGGAAAACTTCGATGTGGTCTCGGGCTTCCTGAGAATGGATGCCTGTAACCTTTCTGTTTTCCAGGGAGAAATTCAACGTTACAAGCGTGAACACATTGCGTATTATGCTGCTTCAGCACTTCACTTTTCATTGCTCGGAAATCGGTATGAACAATACCAAAAGAATGGTGTCGATGGCGAATGGCTAACGCAGGCAGATTTGGTGAATGCTAAAAAAGTAAAGGCCATTGCGGATAAATATGATATGCCACTGGCTACCCTGGCCCAGCGCTTTTTATTTTCAATTGCAGAAGCCGACAGGGTAGTCATGGGCGCACGCACTATGGATCAGCTCAGGGCGACATTGTCCGATTGGAAGCAAGGCAAGTTGTCAAGGGAATTATTTGATGAGATTTTAAATGCCTTAAGGACATGAAAGCTATCCGACTAAACAATCCAGGCAATTGGGAAGCCATTGAACTGCCTGATCCACGACCTGAATTGCCCGTGGATCACGCCTTATTGAAGGTGACCAAAATCGGTGTCTGTGGTACGGATCTACACGCCTTTAAGGGCACCCAACCCTTTTTCAACTATCCAAAGATTCTAGGTCATGAATTGGCAGTTGAGGTGGTGGCGATTGGACGGGAGGTAGCAAATGTCAAACCGGGTGATCGCTGTTCCGTGGAGCCTTATTACAATGACGTGATCGGACAGGCAGTCCGGCGAGGTAAGACCAATTGTGGCGAACACCTGAAAGTATTGGGTGTACATGTTGACGGTGGCATGCGAGAGTACCTTACTTACCCGGCCAAATTTCTGCATCCTTCATCCAGGCTAACAGCGGATCAATTAGCGTTGATTGAGCCGTTGAGCATTGGAAGCCACGCTGTGGACAGGGCCAGGATTAACAAAAAAGATATCGTACTGGTGATCGGGGCAGGGCCAATCGGGCTGGGCGCTATCCAATTTGCCATGCTGACGGATGCAAAGGTTATAGCCATGGACATTGACGAAAATAAACTCGCAAAATGCCGGCAGATCACTGGCATCCGAGACACATTACTCGCAGATGGTGATGTGGAAAAAAAATTGAAAACGATGCTCAATGGGGATCTTCCTACCGTCATTCTCGATGCCACCGGAAACCCTAAATCCATGATGAACACCTTTAATTATGCAGCTGCTGGGGGTACCATTGTATTTATAGGATTGTTTAAAGGGGACGTTGTGTTCCACGATCCATCATTTCATAAGAAGGAATTGACCTTGATGGCCAGCAGGGCTGCCTTGAGCGAGGATTTTTCCAGGATCATACAATTAGTGGAAGAAGGGAAAATTGACCCCGCGTCCTACATCACCCATCGCCTGGATTTTAAGGAGATCCCCGATAAATTCGAAACACTTTACGATCATGGCCCTGATCTCATAAAAGCAATCATCGACCTATAACAGATTTCAGCATGAATATTTCAGCTTTCGATATCATCGTCATCATTCTATACCTCATTGGCATTGTAGTGATTGGCATTTGGGCTGGCGGCGGCTTTAAAAAACAAACGTCTGAAAAGTACTTTCTGGCTGGTCATTCACTGGGGTGGGGTGTAGTGGGAGCGTCGTTGTTTGCCTCCAACATTTCTACGATTCATATTGTTGGCTTTGCCGAGTCAGGGTTCATCTCAGGCCTTTCAGATGGCATTTTTGAATGGATGGCCATTCCTTGCCTCGTATTCCTTGGGATTTTCATCGCGCCATTTTACTTCCGAAAAAGAGTGGCAACCATTCCCGAATACTTTGAGAACAGGTTTGATGGTGCCTCCCGAACGTTTATGGTCATTTTTGCCATTATTACGGCGCTACTGATGCATATCGGTATCAGTCTATATGCCGGCGCTACCATCATGAAGGAGTTTTTCGGCCTGGATCAGGTATGGGGAGTTTTGATTATATCGATTCTGACTGCCATTTATACCATCCAGGGAGGGTTGAGAGCTGTGGCGGTTACCGAAACTATTCAGTCAGTTATGTTGCTGGGTGGCTGTATTCTCATCACAATTTTTGGACTGCAAATGCTACCCGAGGCAGGTGTAACAGACTTGAGTTCATTTAAAGCACAGATCAAAGAAGGAAGCCTTTCCATGTTCCGGTCAGATGTTGAAGTGGAAAGGATCGGAGGGATCCCATGGTATGCCGTGTTGTTGGGTTATCCTGTTTTAGGAATTTGGTATTGGTTTACTGACCAAACGATCGTACAGCGTGCACTTGGTTCAAGATCTGAAAATGATGCGCGAATCGGACCCATGTTTACCAGTATACTCAAACTCGCGCCGGTGTTTTTTATGCTGCTGCCGGGATTGCTGGGGTATATTTTGTTCAAGGAACAAATTGAAGCGGCAGGAACCAGTCAAACCTATTCGATCCTGGTAGATGAATTGCTGCCAGTAGGATTGATAGGATTGGTCATAGCGTCGCTTTTGGCAGCCTTGATGAGTTCAGTTGCTGCCGCATTAAATAGTTCGTCGACCTTGGTGTCGATCGATATCGTGCAGCGGCTCAGGCCCGATACCAAAGATGAAAGACTGGTCTGGATAGGCAGGGTGACCGTTTTTATCGTGATGGCCATCGCCATTATGTTTTCGTTGGTGGCCGGCGCAAAAGGAGGGTCTATTATTACGATTGTCAATTCTATTGGCTCCAGCATCGCACCATCTATTTCCGCCGTATTTATCCTTGGATATTTCTGGAGAAGAGGAACCATGGAAGCGGCCAAATGGACATTTTTGATTGGACTGATCTTAGGCGTATTGATGTTCTGGCTGGACTTTGCCGATGAAAATGGTGTTAAAATGATCACCGACGAATGGGGGATCATTTTCATGATGCAAGCCTGGTGGGCCTTTGTGATTTGTTGTGTGGTTTTTGTTGCGATAAGTCTTGCTACACCCGAACCGACCAAACGACAAAAGAGTTTTACCTTTAGGCCTTCTGAGTATTTCACCAAAATTCAGCATTTGCTTGACTACCGGATCATTGGCGCCGCAGTGATGGGCTTGCTTATTTTTTTATGGACGATCATTGAAATTATTGGATAATCAAAATGAAAAATTTATTATATCTCCTCGTTGCGTTTTCCCTGATTACCGCTTGTAACCAACAAAAAAAGGGTGAACAAAAATCGGGAGCTTCAACTGAAAAGACAACGTCATACGCCGACGATCAATACCGGCGGTTCACCTATTTTTTTCAAACAGAGGAACAGCGTATCAAAGATTTTTTCCAATCCACGGAGTGGAAGCAAGTCAGAGAGAAAATCAATTCCAAAGAAATCCTTGACTTAAAAGTCTACAATAAGGACAGTGACTATTTTCTTGTCATTGATGCTGTTCCTGAACTGAACAGTTATTCACTTTTTGATCTGTTAGCCAAAGAGCCTGTATTTTCTGCCCTGGTTGAGATACTGGAATCCAATGAACACCAATTTCCAGCTCACGACAAGGCACTTGAGCGCATTTATAAACTCGAACAGAGGGTAGCATACAGTCCGGTTGACGGACAATTAAAAACCAAAGCTGGCAACTATAAGCGGTTTGTTTGGACATTACTTCTTGAAGAAGATCCCGAACTGATGGCGGAGTACCGAAAAGTTCATGGGATCGGAATGGCCTGGCCCGAGATCACCAACAACATGAAAACGATTGGGGTGAAGGATATGGAAATATATCTTTATGAAAGCCAGGCAATTCTCATTATGGATACCAAACCAGATTTCGATTTAGAAGAGGTTGGTCCGAAATGGCAGCAGCTTCCCAGAGAGCAGGAGTGGCAGGAGTATGTTGGCAAGTTCCAGCGAACGGATCCGGAAAGCTCCATCCAGGAGAAATGGAAAACAATGAATTTGTACTAATAGTGAAGTAAAACGAGCAAGCGTAAAGTATCGATTGATGGCCTTAGTCTACAATTTAAAGAAATGAAAAGATTCAGTGGTTTATTACTTATAATTCTAACGATTGGTTGTTCACCAGCGCAGAAAGAAAAACACCGTGCGAAATACGAAGAAAACTGGGAGAGTCTGAAAAATTATGAGATCCCCCAGTGGATGAAGGACGTCAAATTCGGGATATTTATCCATTGGGGACCTAATTCCGTGGCTGAACTGCATACAGACTGGTATCCTAGATGGATGTACCTTGATTCGGGAGATATTGATCCCCAGACAGGAAAATATATAGACAATGAACCGCACCCTGCTGTGGCCTATCACAGAGAAAAATTTGGAGACCAAAAAGAATTTGGTTACAAAGACCTGATTCCTATGTTTACGATGGAAGACTTTGATCCCAAGGCATGGGTGGCGTTATTTAAAAAGGCCGGTGCCCAATACGTGGTGCCGGTCGCTGAACATCACGACGGCTACGCTCTATATGAATCAAGTATCACCCAATATAATGCTGTGAACATGGGGCCAAAACGTGATGTTTTAAAGGAGCTTATTCAGGAGACCAAAAGACAAGGTTTGATATGTGGCGTAAGCTCTCATCTGGCTTTCAACTGGAATTTTTATAACCAAAAGGACTATTTTGATACCGGCGATCCGCAATATGCCGATTTGTATGCACCGCCACATAAACTGGGAGAACCGGCCAGTAAAGAATGGTTGGCTAACACCTGGTGGCCCAGGACAAAAGAAATTATCGATAAATATCAGCCTGATATTCTGTGGTTTGACTTCTATTTAGATAGGCCTGAGTTTGCCCCATACCACAAAAAACTGGCAGCCTATTACTATAATTCCGGGCTTGAAAGAAACAAAACGGTAGTGCTTCAAACCAAAAACTTCAAGTATGAGTCGTACCCTGTAGGCACCCATATGCTGGATCTGGAACGCAGCAAAATGGATTCTATTCGCGATGAATACTGGCAAACGGATACTTCCATTGGAAAAAATTCATGGTATTATGCGAAAAACTGGATCCCGAAATCTGCCGGTGAGTTAATTGCGGATTTGGTTGATATTGTCAGCAAGAACGGATGCCTTTTACTCAATATCGGTCCAAGAAAAGACGGTATTATTCCCGATGATCAACAAAAGACCTTGTTGGACATGGGGAAGTGGTTGAAAGTTAATGGTGAGGCGATATATGGTGCCACGTACTGGGAAGTATACGGGGAGGGGCCAACCAAAACCAACACGGGCCATCTTTCAGAGGGTAAAAACAAGCGCTTTACCGAAGAGGATATTCGTTTCACAACAAAAGACAATGTGCTTTATGCCACCGTGTTGGTTCCACCGTCAGACCATATTAATATCAATTATTTAAACACAAACAACATCGGTATAAAATCGATAGACTTGCTGGGATACAAGGGTGAAATTCAATTCGCCCAGTCACCGGAAAAGCTGACTATTCAATATCCTTCGGATGCAGAATTAGAACATGGCTGGGTTTTTAAGATCTATCCGGAAGGCAAACTATAGAGAAGGAAGCGGAGAGGTGATGACAATTTTTTAAATTGGTTTTTGGGGGCTGATATCCGATTTATGGCCTTCTAATGTAAATGAAAATTTTCTACTCATGACAATTACCAAAACAATTTCCATGAGACCATATACCCGGTGGGCTTTGCATTTTTTACTAATTCTTTTGGTAACTGTAGTATCGGTTCCATTGACCAGAGCTTTGCAAAGGCCAAATGTAATTCTGATTATGACAGATGATCAGGGATATGGAGATTTGAGTTGTCATGGCAATCCTTACCTGGAAACCCCCAACCTGGACAAGTTGCACGCACAGGCAGTTCGTTTCACTGATTTTCATGTTGATCCCACATGCGCACCAACACGTGCTGCGCTAATGACAGGGAAATATGCACATCATGTGGGTGTATGGCATACCGTTAGCGGTGGTAACCATTTGCGCGCTTCGGAAATAACGATGGCGGATGTCTTTAAATCTTCAGGTTACAAAACAGGTATTTTTGGCAAGTGGCATCTCGGATCTAATTATCCATACCGGCCAATGGATAGGGGGTTTGATGAATGGCTGGGACAGGGAGACGGTGGCACAGGTACGACCGATGACTGGTTTGATAATGACCGGGTCAACGATTACTACTGGCACAACGGCCAGCGCGAGCAAATAAATGGCTTTGCTCCGGATGTATTTTACGACGCTGCCATAGACTTTATGCGGGAAAATAAACGGAATAACAAACCATTTTTTATATATCTTCCAACCTACCTGCCACATCATCCTCACACCTTGCCTGACACGGCCTGGGCCGAAAATGCCAATTCGAAGGTATCAAAATATGTCTCCTATTTCTTCGCAGGGATCAAGCGCATTGATCGGAACATCGGCAAGTTACGAAAAGCACTTGACGCCTCAGGAGCATCAGAAAACACCATCCTGATTTTTATGAGTGACAATGGTGGCACAGCAGGTGTCAAATTATTTAACGCAGGAATGCGAGGTCGCAAAGGGCAGGTCTATGATGGTGGACATCGTGTACCCTTTTTCATTCATTGGCCCAACGGGAAATTGAAGCACGGTAGCGATGTGAATGATTTAACATCACATATAGATGTATTGCCAACCCTTATCGATCTTTGCAAGTTGAAAGTAGATCAAGCGCTGGCATTTGATGGCCGGAGCTTCAGAGAACAACTTATCAAGCCAGCATTATCGTTACCGGAGCGCACACTGTTTGTGGAAACGCAGCGAACCCATACATCAAAGCGGTGGGTGAAAACGGCCGGTATGACCAACCGCTGGAGATTAATCGATAACACCGAGCTTTACGACATGGAAAATGATCCCGGTCAGACTAGCAATGTTATAGATAAATTCCCAGAGGTGGCAACAAAGATCCGCCAGGAACACGAGCGGTACTGGTCTAAAGTTACTCCAGCGGATCGAGACCAGCCTCGATTCATCATCGGTCATCCCAATGATCCTGAGACATTTCTTACACCATCCGACTGGTATTTACCCGATGTGCCCTGGAACCATGCCCAGGTGGCGGCGGGGAGTCCTCATGCAGGTGCATGGCAAATTGCTGCGGCAAAGGATGGGGTTTATCGATTTGAAATACGGCGATGGCCCAGGGAGGCAAATGCCCACATTCGCGGCATTCCTGATTTCGAGTACAAAGCAACCGACGCCTGGAATGCATCTGGCGGTGTCAAGAGGCTGATCTACGGAGACCAGATGGTGGCTTTACCGGTTCGATCTATAAAGCTGGACGTTGGAGCGTATTCCCGGATCAAAACAATCAACGAAGATGATACAAATGCCGTATTTGAGGTGCCTATGAAGGCAGGTAATACCCAGGTTAAGGGTGTGATGCTTGATCGTGACGGCAAGGTGATTGGCGGAGCATACTATGTCTATGTCACACGTTTGAAGGATCTTTAGGAAAACGCTGAGGGATCTTTTTGTTTGGCTGGCCATAACGAATTGCCCCATCAATTTATAGCAGGCAAAGGGTTATATTCCATTGCTTTTACAGCATAGATGATAAAGCATTTACCCTGTCCTGGAATATACGATAATCCCCAACCCGAGCACAAAAAGCAGAAACATGAGCGCAATCAAAGGGTTGGTTCCTTTGGGCGCTGTTTTGAATTCCTTCCAAATAAATACGCCCCATGCAGCTGCTACCATGGTGGCCCCTTGGCCTAAACCATAAGAAATGGCAAAGCCCGCCTTTTCAGACGCAATCAAACTCAATGACATGCCGATACCCCAAATAATACCTCCCAAAATACCAATTACATGTAATTTTAAGGTACCCAGTTTGAAATAATCTTTATAGGTTACCTTGTTGCCTTCTACAGGTTTGTACATAAACCAGGTGTTCCATAAAAAGTTGGAAGCAAAGATACCTAGCGAGAACACAAATACAGCAGCATAGGGGGTGAATAGACCCGCCTCGGGATTTACAAAGTCGGTTGAGGTTGATGCAGCTACAAAACGAAAGAAAAAGCCCATCAAAACACCGCCGGCAATCGAAAGCAACAGTCCTTTGGCGGTAGAGGAAGCTTGCTGATTGGGTAAACGTTTATAAATCACAGCATCAAGTATAATCGCGATGACCACCAGGAGAACGCCCAGGAACAACCAAAGCGGATCTCCCACAGGGTTGGCTATGTAATTCACCACTACCCCTAAGACCAAGGCAATGCCAATGCCTACCGGAAATGCAACTGCCATACCAGCAACTGCAATGGCGGCCACGATCAACAGATTGGCTAAGTTGAATATGACACCGCCCAAAAAAGCAGATAGATAAGTCTGCTGCCGGGCCTGACCCAAATCTTCCAAAAAAGGGCGGCCTTCAGTACCTGAACTTCCTAAAGTGAAGCCAAACACCAGTGTCAGCAAAACGATACCGATGACATAATCCCAATAAAACAGCGGAAACCCCCATGATTTTGAGGCCATTTTTTGGGTATTGGCCCAGGAACCCCAACATAGCATGGTAATAATACATAAGACAACGGCAAGTAGATAACTGGATGGAATGAACATATAACTTGATTTAAATGATTGTTTCAAGGTCTTCCCGACTTGGGGCAGAGTTTTGGGCCCCTAGAATACCAACAGAATACGCCGCAGCCCGATTGGCAAAAACAATGGCCTCCCTTAGGTGTTGCCCCTCAGAAAGAGCCACCAACAACGATCCATTAAAGGTGTCTCCGGCAGCAGTGGTATCTACCGCTTGTACCTTGGGGCAGGGAATCAACTCGTCCAACGCTACAGAAAGCACATAGGCTCCTTTTGAGCCCATAGTTATAATGACAATTTCAACGCCGGTTTCCCGAAGTTTGGTAGCGGCCTTTCTTGCGGTTGCCTCATCAATTACCTTGATTCCGCTCAAGAGCTCGGCTTCGACAGAATTTGGGGTGAGCATATACAGTGATTGCAATACATTATTTGAAAGTTGCTGGGCAGGCGCGGGGTTCAAAACCAATCGAAAACCCAACTCCTGGCTAAGCATTGCCACGTGTTCAACCAAGGCCATAGGGCTTTCCAATTGCATCAACACATAGCTGCTTTCCTTTAATAGTTCGATAGCCGGATTCAAATCATCTTTTGATAATCGATCGTTCGCACCTAAAGCAACGGAAATAGAATTCTCTCCTTGTGCGTCCACCATGATCAGCGCCACCCCAGAGGCCACCGTCTCGTCTTTAGTGATGAATCGCGTATCAATACCCTGGTCTTTAAAGTTTGCAATCGCCTGTTCTCCAAATATATCATTGCCTACTTTGGCAATAAATGTGACATCACCTCTAAGTTTAGCAGCTGCTACTGCCTGATTGGCTCCTTTGCCCCCCGCTTTCATGGCAAAATTGCCTCCTAATACTGTTTCCCCGGGAGCGGGCAAGTGACTAGACTTTAACACCATATCAGTATTTGAACTACCAATTACCGTGATTTTTTTTGAAGCCATTTTTTATTTTAAAAATAAATATATAATATTGCGCAATCGTTTGTGCAATATAAAAAAGAATACATTACCTACCAAATTATTGCAATCTTGTACGCTAAAAACAATTAAAAATGACGCTTAAAGAACTCGCTGAGGAGCTGAACATGTCGACTACAACGGTATCGCGGGTACTTACAGGTCAGGAGAAGAAATACCGCATCAGCGACAAGACCGCTGACAAGGTAAGGGCTATGGCCAAAGTGCATCAATTTGCTCCTAACCAGATTGCCCGTAACCTACGATTGCAAAAAACCAACACCATTGGACTGATCATCCCGGATATTTCGAATCCATTCTTTGCTAACCTGGCAAGAACGGTAGAGGTCGAACTTCGAAAACGTGGCAAAATGGTATTGCTTTGTGATACAAAAGATGAAACCGAACTGGAAAGGGAATCACTTTCCCTGCTTATGGGAAGGAAAGTGGATGGGCTGTTGATCGCACCCATCGGCAAAGAGCATCACCACCTGATCCAACAGCCAGAAATTCCCATTGTGCTGATTGACCGTTACTTTGAAGACCAGGACCTCTCATTTGTCACTACCGACAACTTTCTGGGGGCCTGTATTGCGACCGACTTCCTGATAGAAAAAGGTCATCGCAATATTGCATGCATTCAGGGACTATTAAAGACCACACCCAACGAAGGTCGGGTATCGGGCTATAAAAAGACAATGCTGGATAATGGTCTTTCGGATTATATCAAGGTCATAGGAGAGGATTACAGTATTGCAAATGGTTATGAAAGTACCAAAACGCTTTTATCGCTGCCTGAAGTTCCTACAGCAATTTTTTCCCTTAACAACCAAATTTCTATGGGTGTGATGAAAGCATTAAAAGAGCATAGGTTGGAAGTTCCGGGAGAAGTATCATTGATCTCTTTTGACGACCAGCCCTACTTTGATTTGTTGTCCCCACCACTAACGGCCATTAAACAGCCCATGTCAGAAATAGGCCGTGCAGCCGTAGCAACTCTTTTTGAACTTTTAGAAGGTAACCATCCTCCCAATCAAATGCTTAAGCCTTTGTTTGTAGAACGCAGTTCGGTAGCACCAATATATCAAAAACCATGAAGAATCTGATTTTAACCTTATGTGTTTCTCTCTCTTGGACTGCGCTGTATGCACAGCAATGGCATTACATTGAAATTGAAAGCAACAAACAAAAGTGGGGTGATTGGAACGAACCAAATTGGTTGCGTTATTTCGGGCTGGACGCCGGCGATGTAGACCATGACGGTGATTTAGATATTCTTTCAGGTCGTTACGTCTATCACAATCCAGGTGGTTCGATGGATGGCCCGTGGAAAAGAACCGTTTTGGATGACAATGTAGACGGCATCTTTATCATGGATGTCGACAATGACCCATATACCGATCTGATTGCGCAAGCGTTGCCCAATATTTATTGGTACGAAGCGGTTGACACGGAGGGAACGAGATACGTTCGAAAGAAAGTAACTGAAGTCCCCGCTACTTCACACATCAACAGCCAAGGGTTTGAAAAGGTACAGCTAATTCCGGGAGGTAAGGAAGAATTATTGATTGCGGGCAACGGCAATGTTTATCTTATTCGAATTCCGGAAAACCCCGGGAGTGGAGAAAAGTGGCCTACTTATCTAGTTGGAAGAAACACTTCTGACGAGGGAATCGGCGTGGGTGACCTGGACGGGGATGGTGATTTGGATATTGCCTGCGGACGTCGAAAGGAAGGGGAGGATGAACCCAGACAATTAGTTTGGTTTGAAAATTCAGGCTCGGTAGAAACATCCTGGTCAAGTTATCTTATTGGAGAAACTGAGCATCCTATTGATCGCATTAAAATTGCCGATTTGAACGACAACCATCAAAACGAAGTGGTGATTACCGAAGAACGTTACCCGGGGCACGAACCAGATGGGTATGTCTACTGGTTTTCAAATAACGGCGATGCCAAAGGAACCTGGGCAAAGAGTGTATTGACGCAGCAATATTCCACAAACAATCTTGACATAAAGGATTTGGATAACGATGGCGATTTGGACTTGGTTACTGCAGAGCACAAAGGCCCTTCCCTGGAACTGCAACTTTGGGAAAATTTGGGAAATGCCTCCTTTGAGAAAAAAGTAATCTCCAACGGCAAGGAAAACCACCTGGGAGCCAAATGCTTTGACCTTGACAACGATGGTGATTTAGACATCATAGGCGCTGCCTGGGATGCTTATCAGTACATGCATTTATGGCGAAACGAGTCCTCCAGCAGACGAACCGTCAATGAAGTTGCTTTAAAAAGCAAAACCCTACGGGACACCTTGGTTACCCAATATCAGGGACGTAATCATTTTGTCATCAAAACGAAACACATCACCTACTATTATGATATATTGGGCGGTGGATTTTCAAGGTTGATCGATGTTGATGGCAATGACTGGGTTTCTTTCAAAACCAGTTCCGGGCAATCATATCCGCAAGGCGCTGCGGGCATGTTCAGGGGTGTTCCTAATTTGGTATACCACGGCGATTCTAACGGCGCCGGGCACCCCGGTTTTGACCAGTGTAATTCTTGGTTCGAAAATGGAAAACTATATTCTGAATCCAAAAACAAAAAATGGAAGTGGGTTTGGACTTTTTCCGATGATCATGCCGAGTTGGAAATCCTGGTGGCAGACCTTACTAGCAATTATTGGTTTCTATATGAAGGCATCCCTGGCGGGCGATTTTCACCAGACCAATATTACTATGGTTTTGATGACAAAGGACCTCAATCGCAGATCCACGATTTTTATAATGGTGAGTCTTTATTTACCCGGCTTAACTGGGCCTATGCAGGTGTGAAAAATAATGACAAGGTTTTTTATATGCTGCACAAAAACGGAACAAAACAGCCCGGAATTATTTCTTACCTAGGAAATTCTACCAACGGGATACAAAGTAAAGATGGTATGACTGTTTTTGGCTTTGGAAGAGGGCCTGATACCAACGCACTACTCAGCGGCAAAAACACTTTTATTATCGGTTTGTACCCTAAAAAAATCGACTCGCCCGAAGCCCATGATGCCTTTGAAATATACTTAAAAAACACCTTTGAATAAAACGACCATGAAAAAGCCAGCCGCAGTTTACATCCTTATGACGGTTATCCTATTTTGTAGCGCCTGTAAAGAAAAGAGGGCAAAAGAATCCCGTCAAATGTCTGGTATGACAAACAAGGAGCTACATTTTGAAAAAAGGACCATTGCTGATTCTGTACAATTTTTATGGGCTCACGACCCTGTTGACCTGACCGGGGACAACATCGCCGATCTGCTATTTATTGACAACAACGGCCATGGCGGAAAATTAGGATACTATGAAGGACAAAGGGAACACGGTGTTTGGGAAAAGAAATTGATCAGCACTTCAAATTTACCAAAACATGAATTTGCCATGGGTGATATTGAGGGTGGTGATATAGACAATGATGGAGATATAGACCTCATTGTTGCTCAACACACTGGTGAATGGGAAGCTGCTTCAGAGCCCTCAACTATTTTTTGGTATGAAAACCCCGGTTGGAAGGCACATGCTATTGGCCAGGCGCCCAATTTCATCAAAGATGTGAGCATGGCAGATTTCAATAATGATGGTAAAATAGATATAGCAACATTGAATTTTGAAGAGAGTACTTTGCGTATCTTTCAACAGATTGAAGCAGATGATTGGCAACTTGTACAGGCATTTGAGAATTATGGCAACCTGCACGAAGGAATGGATGTAGGTGATATCAATGCTGACAACTTTATTGATATCGTGGCCGGAGGGCATATTTTCTATAGTCCGGGAGAAAACTTGACACTTCCGTGGCAAGCCGAAAATATAGACAAGAAGTGGAACAACCAAACCGGAGATTGGTCCAGAAATGGCACTAAAATATTTTTAAGGGATTTAGATGGGGATAAAAAAAGCGAGGTGTTTGTGAGTCATTCCGAACGGGCGGGTTTCCCACTTTCCTATTATAAAAATGTCGATGGTATATGGAAAGAGCATGTAATTGCCGATAGTATTCCCGCATGCCATACACTTCAGGTTTTTGACATTGACCTGGACGGCGATTTTGACGTGCTGTCCGGTGTAAACAAATCGAGAGCACAGGGATTGGGCTTTGACACTTTTCCTGTAACTGTTTTTCTGGCCAATGAAAATCACACCCAATGGGAGCCAATGTTGATTTCCGAAGATGGCATTTATAACGGTCAGGTTGTTGACTATGATGAAGATGGCGATTTAGATATTTTCAGGTACCAGACACATGATGCCACCACTTACGAACTATTTGAAAACACACTAAATAAATGATCATGAAACTTAGGGCACACCTTAAAACTTCACTGTTAACAGCTTTTATGTTTACCATTGGTATCTTATCATATGCCCAAAAGCAAATCATCTTTGACACCGATTTTGGAGGGGATGCAGACGACCTTGGCGCCCTGGCCATGCTCAACCATTTTCAGAACAAGCATGAAATTGAACTATTGGCCGTCATGTGTTGGAACACTGAAAAATATGCGGTTAGTGCCATCGATGCTGTCAACACTTATTACGGAAACCCGGAGATCCCCATAGGCGCCCGGGCAGGCGAAGCTCAGGTTACCGACTGGAACCACACCAAAGTATTGGCCGATAACCTGTCTTATGATGCCGATTACAAAAATGTTCCTGAGACCACAGCATTGTATCGGAAGCTCTTAGGTAAATCAGATGATCAAAGCATCACCATTGTTACTGTCGGGCCTTTAATGAACATCAAAAAACTAATTGATTCAGAGGCAGACATACACTCATCATTAACCGGATCAGAACTCATTAAAGCCAAGGTCAAAGAGTTTGTGATTATGGGTGGTCAGTTCCCTGTCGGAGAACGAAGGGAATGGAACTTTGATGGCAACATGTCTGGGGTTACGCAGTATGTTTTGAGCAAATTGGAGGTTCCTATCACCTTTTTGGGTTATGAAATCGGGGTCAATCTTAAAACGGGAGAAGTGTTCAATGATCTGGATAAAGATTCGCCTTTGTATCTGGGCTTTTACCACTTTAGCAAATATGCTCCCTGGATGAAACATCAGTTCAAAGGGAACATTTATGATAACGCCACCTACGATCAAACAGCAGTTCTCTATGCAGTCAGAGGTGGCATTGACGACTATTGGCAGCGTGTCACAAACGGTATTTGCGTACCCGACCCGGAAGGAAGAAATACCTGGGAACCCTCAGACACATCACAGCAGTCCTATCTGGTCTTGAATTGGCCTAAAGCACAAATGGAGACTGAAATAGAAAAGTTTATGTTAGGTGATTTTTAAGAGAAAGATCATGAAAAAAAGTATTTTTCTTATTTGTTTTTTTCTTTGTCCCATGCTCATATTTGCACAAAAGAAAGTTATTTTAGATACCGATCCTTCCTTTGATCCGGACGACGCCGGTTGTATAGCCATGTTACATACCCTGGCTTCGCAGGGGGAGTGCAATATTCTAGCTATTGTAAACTCAACCAATCAAAAAGAATCAGCTCTTTGTATCAGCGCTATCAACCAATTTTACAATCGACCGGCGATCCCCGTAGGGGATTACAAGGGGTATGTTAAAAAAATCAATGCCACTGAGAACACCTACGATTACCACATTGCCAACGAATATCCCAGACCTCTAAAAAAATGGGATGATTCGCACGATGGCGTCAAACTATATCGTGAAATTTTAGAAAGCGCGCAAGACACCAGCATTACCGTGGTCATTGTTGGGACCATGCACAATTTCTATGGCTTATTGAGATCGCAACCCGATGCGCTCAGTGATAAGACGGGGCGCGAATTGGTAAAGCAAAAGGTAAAAGAGGTAGTCACCATGGGCGGCAATTTTTTGAATAACAAAGGTTTGGATCGCACGAACTGGGGTGGTTCAGATGTACTGTGCAAATATACCGAATGGTCCTGCCTCAATAAAGAACGGAATCGAATGTGCCGCTATGTCATTGAAAATTGCCCTGCTCCCCTTATTGCTTCGGGTTGGGAAAACGGCAACGGTAACTATTATAATGCCAATAACGGCAATGTCATGTCGGGGCAAGGCCTAAAAAAACTTCCGGAAAACCACATTATAAGGGTCAGCTATGAAAAACACTTTGCGTATCGCGGGGGTTCCGAAAGTATTACCAGGTATAGCAATGATCAATGTGCCCTGCACTATGCTATTAGAGGGGAGGGAGGAAACTACAAGGCTTTCACAAATGGAAAAATAACCCTTTCCGCTTCCGGGGAATGTGAATGGATTGCCACAAAGGATGGTGTTCAGGGGCACCTTCAAAAAAACAGGGAAGATCATTTGATCGCTCAGGAGATCGAGGCGTTGATGATGGGGAAAACGCCAAAATTGGATACCAGTCCCCCTTCAGTCCCGACCAATATACGCTGGCAGCCGAATGGAGGAATGCAATGGGATCCTTCAGCTGACACTACCCTAGGTAGTTGGGTTGTAGGCTACAATATTTATCAAGACGGTAAATTGATACATCGGGCCTACGGTACAAAGTTTACCGGCAAATTGTTGAATAAATTAGCCACCTATGAGGTGAAATCCGTCAATGCAAGCGGTGTTGAGAGTGAACCTGGAATATTAAAAAGCCGATAGGATGGTAAAAGCAATTTTTAAATAGTTCTAAATTATAGCTTGTTATGAGATACCGCATACCTCATTGTAGATTCATTTTATGTTTTTTAAGCATTATTGCACCATTGGATTCTATGTTTGCCTTTGCTCTCGATAAAGCGCGAATTATCGTAACTACTGACATCACCAATGAGCCTGATGACCAGGAATCAATGATAAGACTCCTGGTTTATGCTAATAATTTTGATATTGAGGGGTTGATAGGCTCAACCGGCATCTGGAAACTTTGTGATCCGGCAACTAATGTGATCCATGAATGTATAGACGCGTATGCTAAGGTAAGAAACAACCTTGCCTTGCATGACCGGGATTTTCCTTCCGCCGATTATCTACATAGCATAACCGCTACCGGCAATACCGGATACGGCATGAGCGCCGTTGGTTACAGAGGATCTAAAGGAGCGAATATGATCATCGATGCTGTTGATAAGGATGATCCCAGACCTGTTTGGCTGCTGGCGTGGGGAGGGGCCAACACAATCGCACAGGCATTGTGGACGGTAATGCATACCCGTGAGCAGGATGAACTGGACAAATTCGTGCGTAAAATTCGCGTTTACGACCTGGCAGCGCAGGATGATGCCGGCGCCTGGATGGCGAAAACATTTCCCGACTTATTTATTATCAGGAATGTACAAACCTTTAAAGGCATGTCATTCAGGTTTAGCAGTAGGGCATGGGATCATACGCGGGGAGGAGATGAATCCATGGTCACCCGGGATTGGGTAAAACGCAATATCCAGGATAATCATGGCGCCATGGGTAAACTATATCCCGATGCTTTGCATATATGGGAAGGTGATACACCAACGTTTTTTTATTTAATGCCAAATGGATTGAATGATCCCGGGCAGCAATGGCAGGGGAGTTGGGGAGGAAGATTCAGCCGGCAGAAAATGAAAAATGTAAATATCGTTGCGCAGGAATATGCCGGCGCCGACTGCTCCAAAGGGTGTTGGGTAAACGAAGAACCTTACCTGGACTATTGGATGTATGCCGATGTTGCCGACACCTGGACGTTTAATGAAAAAACCTATAATAATGTCTGGTGTTCAATTTTTCGTTGGCGCGGTGACTTTCAAAATGATTTTGCTGCCAGAATGGATTGGTGCGTGAAAAGCTATGACGCGGCAAATCATAATCCGGTAGCAATAATCAATGGGGATAAAACCAAACAGGTGCTGTATAGAAAAGCAAATACTGGCACCTCCATTCAGATCAATGCCACAGGTTCTTCTGATCCGGACGGTGATGAGTTGCGTTATAATTGGTGGGTTTACAAAGAAGCCGGCACCTACGATGCCGATGTAAAGATACATGGCGCTTCTTCAAGTGTTGCTACTGTTGATATCCCTGACAATGCCAAGGAAAAAACCATGCATATCATTCTTACGCTGCGTGATAACGGAATTCCTCCATTAACAAGTTATCGCAGGATGGTTATAACTGGTACTGATGGCGTTGAATAAGATAAATATAATCCTGAAATAACTTGCCGTTGAAAACTAAATTACAACCAAACATTACCCTTATGGTGACTGATAGCAGACAAGTTGTCCCTGTTTTATTTTATGTGCGGGTGATAACGGCAAACCGGGCAAATATTAATAACTTGGCTTTCGGACAATGATAGAAATTATGAACTTGCACCTGGTAAAGCCTTTACTATCCTGCTTACTTGTCATTTTCTTTTCGATTGGTTTAAATGGTGAAACAGGAAAATCAAAAAAAAATAAGATTAAGGTTGCCTGCGTGGGTGATAGCATAACCTTTGGCGCCCGCCTTGAAGACCCTGTACGGGATTCATACCCTGCCCGACTACAGAAATTATTGGGTAAAAGATACATAGTTACCAATCTCGGTATCGGTGGCTGTACGCTTATTAGAAAAGGCATACCAACGGTCTGGAACCAGCTATCTGAAATAAGGAATGCTTCACCTGATATGGTGGTGATCAGCCTGGGCACAAACGATACTTGCGGTATGGGTACCTGCGGAGGACGCAAGTGTTGGGAATATAAGGATGAATATGGTAGCGATTACAGAGATTTGATAGATACTTTACAAGCCTTGCCATCAAAGCCACGCATCTGGATAAGTGCTCCATCTCCCATGGTTTTGGAAACACCGGGCTTGAGCGATGAGCGCATTAATGGTTTAGAGGTTCGAAAGTCCAGGCTTCAGGAGTTAATTGGCATAGTTAAGGAAGTGGCGAAAGAGAAGAATGTCGGATTCATAGACCTTAATACACCATTGGACCACAAGCCGGCACTATTTACAGAAGGGGACGGCGTGCACCCGAACAAAGCAGGCTACAGCGCAATTGCCGAGTTGGTTTATAAGGAAATAAATAATTGAAAATAGGATAACATCAACAAATGCACAACTCAATTTATAGCTGCTTATTTTTTTTGGCGCTTTTCAATTGTTCTCAAAAAGACAAACCTGAATCAGCACTACAGCAAAGGCCTAACATTGTTTTTTTCTTTGTCGATGACATGGGTTGGCAGGATACCTCTTTGCCCTTTCATACGGAAACTACTAATCTGAACAGGCAGTACTTTACTCCTAATATGGAGCAATTGGCGAAAGAAGGAGTCAAGTTTACCCAGGCGTATGCTACAGCTGTCTGTTCGCCGTCACGTATTAGTTTAATGACAGGAATGAATGCCGCCCGGCATAAAGTTACCACCTGGACATTGCGAAAGGATAAATCTCCGGAGCCTGACCACCCTACATTGAGACCTCCCGAATGGAATGTTAACGGGTTAAGCGCTATACCTGGTCAGGAAAGATCAATATATTCCGAAACGCTGCCTCAGTTGCTGAAAAAGGGCGGATACAAAACCATTCATGTGGGTAAAGCACATTTTGGGGCGAAAGGAACGTCAGGTGAAGATCCTCTTAATTTAGGATTTGATGTGAATATAGGAGGGCACGCTGCCGGCGGACCAGGCAGTTATTGGGCCAAATACAACTTTAGTGCTCACTGGAGGTCTCCCAATAATCACATATGGGATGTGCCCGGATTGGAAAAATACCACGGCTCGGATACTTATCTTACCGAAGCGTTGACTGTAGAAGCCAACAAGGCGATCGATAAAGCGGTCGAGGAAAAGAAGCCGTTTTATTTATACATGTCGCATTATGCCATCCATGCCCCCTGGGAAAAAGATGATCGTTTCCATCAAAAATATGTCGATGCAGGTTTAAATAAATTTGATGCGGTGTATGCTTCCATGCTGGAAGGTATGGACAAATCGTTAGGTGATATCCGGGCTAACCTGAAGCGACTGGGCGTGGATCAGCATACGATTATCGTTTTCATGTCTGATAATGGAGCCCCTAAACAAGCTGCCCGGAACCTTCCGCTCAGGGGACATAAATTAACTCCCTATGAAGGGGGAATCCGGGTTCCGATGATCGTAAAATGGCCGGGTGTAACACAAGCCGGATCGATCAACAAACAATACCTGATCATCGAGGATATTTTTCCGACTTTCCTTGAAATGGCTGGCCTTGATAGCGAAGCCGAAAAAAGCACGGATGGGGTCAGTTTTAAGCCATTGTTGACAGGCAAAGGAGCTTATCAATCAGACAGGCCAATTTATTGGCATTACCCTAACACTTATGATCAACCGCCTTACAGTGTGGTAAGAAAAGGGGATTGGAAACTGATCTATCATCACGCAGGCAGGAAATTGGAGTTGTTTAACCTAATAAATGATCTACGGGAAGAAAAAGACCTGTTGGTTGAAAACAAATCCAAAGCTGAGGAATTAGCTAAGTTGCTATCCGACCACCTAATTGAAACCGGAGGACAGATGCCTATCGACAAGGTTTCAGGAAATCCCGTGGATTACCCGGTGAATGTTCTCTTAGACTAAATTAGAATTAAAAGATCGCAACCAATTAGCAGATCAATCCAGCGAAGCATTAAAGCGCCTCAGGTCCAAAACGACAGTTCTTTCCAAAGGAGCGTTGCGTTATTGACCCCCATTTTTTTCTTTTACACTATAAATCTCCGTCTTTAGGATCTTACCTTTTAATTGTACTGCGCCCTTCGCATTAAAATCATACTTATCGTCCTTGGAAACAAGTTCAAACAATGCGCTCGAAATTAAAATTTCTTCTCCCTGCACGCCGCACTCACTTTGAATACGGGCAGCCGTATTGATTGTATCGCCATGATAGGCAATCTCACGCTTTTCTTCGCCGACTTCCGCAACCACAATTCGCCCCACATTTAATCCCGCCTTAAATTGAGGAATAACATCGTAGCTGTCTTTGTAATAACCCGACCTTTCTTTAATACGCTTCTTATATTTAAAAAAAGCAGACAGACAATTGGACTGTATAACACCATTTTCCTTTGTCCATGTCAATACAGCTTCGTCTCCGACATATTGATAAACCTCTGCTTTATACTTGAATATTGTCTCCAGGTCTGAAAAACAGTCCTGTATCAATTGACTATACTTAAGGTGTCCTAATTTTTCAGCCAACGAAGTGGAAGATTTTAAATCCATAAACATAAAAACCCGGTCTTCTTCTTTGGGTTTATGAAAAGAGCCAAGGAGCATTTTTAATAAGTTTCCCCGGCCAAACTTTCTATCGACCTCCTTTACAAAGTGTACCAGAAAAACTACCATAAAACAATAGAAAAGCACTAATAACATTTCCTTCGAAAAAAGAAAACTATATCGTTCACGGAGCCCCAACTGCTTATCGTCAAAGTAGGAAAATGCTGCAATCCCTAAAGCCGTCAGAAAAACAAAGATCACCGAGTATATCACCGATCTAAAGAGCACAGCTTTTCCAAATGAGGTTCGTTTGGAAAAACTGGGTGGCAAAAGGACATCTACAGTCCCAAAAACAAATCCGGCAGCTACCCCTAAAATCAAATAAATTAAAACCATCTCTCCGGCACTCAGGTCCGGTCCATCAACCAGATCCTGCCCAAACTGTCTCATTAGTCCCCAAAAAGAGAAGGCCAGAAACCATATGATAAAGTGAATAAAAACCTTTTTGAAATACTGATATGCCTTTGACATGGGCGTTTGATTCGTTAATACATGGGCCAGGGTGGGGGCACCATTTGTTTTAGGCATCATACCCCCTTTGCGCATTTAAAGCTAAGGGATTTTTGATTTTTAAAAAACTGTCATGGTTTATTTGAAAAAAGAAATAAATATGGTGGCATACATGTTATAGCCCAGCTCTGCCGGCTAACATAATATCATTTTACCATCTACCTATCTGACCTGCCAGCACCATAGATAACGGGTATTAAAGCTTGTGCCATCTAACTTACTTATTCAGTTTGATTCATTTCGAAAAATGCCCAAGATTTGGTATTGCCAGAAATTCACTATCGGCCGTAATTTCAATCTCCCTGATTTCAGTTATTCAATTTCACTGGTAATGGTGGTTTTAAGAAAATGAAATCTCCGGAGCTTTGTTTAAATAAAAAAAATAAAAATGATCGCAACTATTATTATCATACTAACCATTATTCTAGTACTTGTGCTGGCCCTTAAAACCGGGATACTCCGGGATCCAAATTCTTGTTCAAACCCCGTTCAGAGAAATACCTACAGTTTGGGGCGGACCCAGTTGATGTTATGGACTACCATTGTTTTCTGTTCCTATATATATCTGGTCACAAAAACGGATTGGCAAGATATCAAATTTACAGAAAGTGTAGCCCTGTTGTTGGGTATAAGTGCTGGCACCACGGTCATCAGCCGTTCCATAGATAAAACGTCAGGTGTCACACAGAAAAACAGTTCCGGTACTGACGGGTGCTCCAAAGGATTTATCATCGACATATTATCTGACCGTGAGGGGATCAGCGTCCATCGGTTTCAGCAGGTGATTTTCACCCTGTTGCTGGTGTATGTTTACCTCAGCGGCCTGATCATCAATAAGAATTTTCCCGACCTGGACAACTACCTGCTGGTATTAGCTGGTGTAAGTGCAGGCGGATATTTAGGAGTTAAAATTAATGAGAAATGAGTACAAATTTAACCGAAAACGTTATTAGTATACCAAGCACCCTAATTAGAAAATCATTCAGAGATTATCCAAATTCAGAATTGCTTGGTCAAAATTTAGATCAGGGATTAATAGATAGAGAAATCCCTAGCGTTTGGAATTTTTCTCAGGGAAAGGGTGTAAAAATTGCCATACTTGATACCGGAGTTGCTCTGAATCACCCCGACTTAAGGGGCAACATAGCAAAAGTCAAAAATTTCACAAAAAGTATTGTTGGTGTATATGATATAGATGGTCATGGTACACACATAGCAGGTATAGTCTCTGCCCTGAGAAATAACATCAACTACGTTGGTGTAGCACCCAAATCAAAACTTTACATAGGTAAAACCCTTAACGATAACGGCAAGGGAAATCCTAAAAATTTGATTAAGGGCATTAAATGGGCAATTAAAAATAAAGTAAATGTACTGTCATTGAGTTTGGCATTTGATGACAATATTAAGGAAGTCGAGGATGCGATTGATAAAGCAATAGAAAATGAAATAATTGTAGTGTGCGCAGCAGGCAAATTAGTCTCTGAAATTCAATTTCCAGGAAAATACGATCCTGTTATAACGGTAGGTATTTCATTGGGTGATGAGGTAGCAAAGATATCACCTCAAGGTAAGGAGCTGGATATCCTCGCTCCTGGCATAAGTGTTAAATCAACAGAACCCTATGGGGAAGGTGTAAGATCCGGTACATCAATGGCTGCCCCTTTTGTCAGTGGAGTAATTGCACTTTACTTAGCAAAGTACAAAAAGGAATTAAAGGGGAAAAAGAATATTCACAGCTTCATTAAAAATAAATTGCGAGGAACCGCATCTCAGAAAACGGAACCTAACCCAAACATTTACTATGGTCACGGAATTATTGATCCAATTAAATTTATATTATCTCAACCCTAAAAATCATGAAAAAGAACTTAAGTGTAGCTATTCATCACAATCGTAAGACGATTAAGCCTTTTATTTATCTGGAAGAAGTATATACAGGAACGAGCATAACGCAATATTCGTTATTTGTAAAAATATTTTCAGATAATTCAGAAATTAAACTACTTAGTGCTCCAGCCGGTTTAGGAACACTCAGTCAGGATAGTGTAACTAGAATTTTTGAAATTAAAATAGAAGAAGATACAAGCTCATCAATTAGAAATGTAATTGATTATTCTGTTGATATCCCGGTTACAGCAATTATAGCTCCCGAATGTGAAGTTTACGTCATATTAGACGTGAAAGATCATTTGGGTGCGGCAAAGGTTAACCACGACGGATCCAGCGTAGGCCGCTATAGTGATGCCGACTAGATAAGTTTACTTGCATATTTAAACAGAATGCTCGAAATTGTAAAAAAAGCATTCTGTTTAAATGTCCCTTGATCGCTATTTTTTTGCTTTTGCCATTTTTTATGGTGCCGTTTTCACGGTGTTTGGTCAACCTGCAACTAATCGAGACCTGGCCGATTCGTTACGATCAGCGGGACTCAAGCTTAAAAATCAGGGGGATTTTGATTCGGCTTTAACTTTATATCAACAGGCTATTATTCAATTCTCAACACATGATTTGCCGATAGAGGTAGCCGATTGCCACAATAAGATTGGGATTGTATATTTTAGAATGGCTGCTTATGATTCCGCTCTTTATCATTATTTCCAAAGCGTTAGCATCAATGATTCGCTGCGTCATTTACCTGGTTTGATTAAAAACTATATCAATTTGAGTAATTATTACGCCGTGAATCATGACTATTCCAATGCAACAAGCTTCAATAAGATGGGGCGCGCGCTGGCAATTGAATTAAATGACCATGGTAAATTAGCATTGCTATTAGAAAACCTTGGCAATATATTTACCCGGTTAGATTATAAAAAAGCAAATCCGGATTCCGCCCGCTTTTATTTTGCCAAATCTATCAGAATATTCGAAGAGGGGAATAATATCGCCAATGCCGCCGGAGGATATCAAAACCTGGGGTTGGTATATGAACAAGAAAATGTGTTGGACAGCGCTGATTTCTATTATAGGAAAAGTCTGCAATTGCTTAAATCCGCAAAGCTGACCGCTGCCCAGGTGCCCCTCCATAGAAATCTGGGAAATCTGGCTAACAAATTAGGACAACCATTAACTGCCTTAAATTATTTTCAGCAAGGAATTAAATTAGCGCAGCAGCATCGTATGCGGGGAAGTATACATTCTATCTCAGGAAACCTGGCCGAAATTCATGAACTGTTGGGCAACTTTCAAAAAGCGCTCTATTGGGAAAAATTCAATCATACTTATAGCGACTCTTTATTTAATGAGTCTAAAGCGCTGCAAATAAGTGAGTTAAATACAAAATATGAAACCGAAAAAACGGAAAAAGAGCTGGCCCAGGCTCAGGGTGAGGTCTTACGCAGAACTGCTGAACGGGATGGCTATCTCTACACTTTGGCCGTATTTTTAGTCCTGGCCATCGTATTGGTCTTAGTTTATCAGCAACGGCAAAAAGCGGTAGTTGCTTTACAAAGAAAGGAAAAGTCATTGTTCGACCAACGCGTGAACCAGCTTTTACTCGAGCAGGAAGTAAATTCCCTGAACGCCATGTTAGACGGAGAAGAAAAGGAAAGGAAAAGAATTGCCAAGGAGCTACATGATAGGGTTGCCAGTTTACTTACTGCCATTAAATATGCCCGCCAGGGAAATAGTAAAGCTGCCGAAGACGATAAGATAGGCCAACTCCTGGATGATGCTTTAGAAGAAACCAGAACCCTGTCACACTCCTTTGCTTCGGGTGTATTGGCCAAATTTGGATTAAAGGCGGCCGTAGAAGATTTGACAGGATCCATTGAAAATGACCATAATATTCAGGTTTCGGTGAATTTAGCAGGTTTCAATGACCGGATCAATACAATGATCGAAATAGATGTATACCGGATCATTCAGGAATTAATCAGTAACACATTAAAGCACTCAAAAGCTCATAACGTTGATCTCCGGATGAACATGGATCACAACAAATTGCATCTATTTTACTCAGATGATGGATCGGGTTTTGATAAGGACGTGGTTACCAATGGCATCGGATTGAGAAATATAGATGCCAGAGTACAAAAATATCATGGAAATCTGCATATTAACACTGAACCACGGCAAGGTGTTAAGGTGCAAATTGCTATCCCAATCTTTGATGATGAAAAAATTACTATTAGCGGATGACCATCAAATTGTGCTGGATGGTTTAAAAAAAATAATAGAAGATGCCCCCTTTGTCGAGCTGGCAGGTGAGGCAAACGATGGGGAAGCGGTATTATCGTTTTTGAGCAAATACCCAATCGATATTGTTTGCATGGATATTGAAATGCCAATTCTGGATGGCATCGCCACTTCCCGTCGAATCAAGGAACAGTTCCCCCATGTAAAAATATTGATCCTTAGCATGTACAACCGGCCGCAATTTGTAAAGGAGCTGCTAAAGATAGGAATTGACGGTTTTGTGAAGAAAGATGCTGGCAGACTTGAATTTTTGCTTGCCCTGGAGCATTTGGTAAAAGGAGATACCTATTATAGTCAACATTTTACAAAGGCACTGGTGCAAGCTGATAGACAAGGAGCAGAGCAAATAAAACTTACCACTCGGGAAAAGGAAGTACTTAATCTATTGTATGAAGGACTAACCACCATTGAAATTGCTCATCAACTGTTTATTAGTACCCATACAGTGGAATCTCATCGAAAAAATCTTCTGAGCAAATTTGGAGTTAACAACACCCCATCGCTAATAAAGAAAGCCATGAGGTCAGGTCTTGTTTCAATTTCTTAATAATTACACTGGTAGATATCCTGGTCGTTCAGTTTTAACCTTCCTTTAATGGTCACCACTTGATCCATCTGAAATTCACTTCGAAAATATGCCAAAGGTTGGGAATTGATTTTAGATCGTTAATTGTTGAAAATTGTCTTAAATAATTATTGACAATTTAAACTACTAAATCATGTTAGCAAATCATGGAGTTGAACATCAGGATGTAATAAGGATCATAGGCTCATCTGAAAAAAGTTTTGATGAAGCAGTTCAAAATGGTATATCAACAATCAGAGAAGGACACGCGGGTACGCCAAGAGCCGAACTACATTACGTTTCTTTCGAGGTGGTGCAATTACAAGGGCTAATTAAGGACAATGGAGAGGCTCCGGGAGTTTCATTGTTTCAAGCAGTTCTGGATGTGGTAGGGGTACATCGTCATGAGCACTGATGGCATCTTAGGCAACAACCCAACTGGCTTGGCTTCCTGGCATCAAATTAAACACTATTACATCATTTCCAAACAGTAATGAGCACGCTTTCGTCGCTCCTTCCAAACCTGGAATTACCATGCCGTGGTTAGGGAGGATTGACGGGAGAGAAGGACAATGGTGGGAGCAACATAACCCTTTTAATTTACCTGAACATATGCCCCACAAATCAAATCAGAATAGATATCGCTAAAGACCTCCTGGTGTCTGTTATATATTTTGCCGTTTATTTTAGGTGGGTCAACCGATAACTGTTTTAAGCAAAGCTTCAATTCCTTTATTTTGTCGTTCAAATGGTGCGAAAGGATTAAGAATTGGTGATTATAGGTTTGCCATACTTCTTCGGAGTTTTCCCTTTGCCTTGTTATTTGGTTGTAAAAATTGCTTAATCCAGTTATGCCTGAAAACGCTTGCTTTCCCAATGCATCGGACACAATACGATTGTTATCTGAAAGCACAAAAGAGATGTCTTGGATGTTTTTTGTCTGTAGTAATTCCTTTAGTTGCGACACCATATTCGTATCAAATACTATAGAATTACCAAGCGAAGTAAAATAATAGTTTTCTTGCTTGAACGTACTGTTAATAATAGGTTCAAGATGATCGGTAGGGCAGATAAAATATAAGTGCTTCTGCATTGGTGCGATACTTATGAGTCGCTGCTAAAGCAGCATGGTATACTTTCAATTCTCTATCAATTAGTTTTTGCATCTGTATCAATAACATGAATAGCGGTAAAAAACTAATTTCCTGCCATATCCCATGATCTTCAATGCACGGCATGTGCCGTAGCATTGAAGATCATTTATGTATACTAAAGGCTCTTGACGTCAATCACTTCGAAATTCCTGGCATCAAAGTAGTCATCCAATCCATAATCGGTGTTGATGATGATTCCCCCCAAAAGCGCCACTTTTTCAACATGGAATTCATCTTTGCACGACTTTAAATGATCGTGGATCTTTTGGTCGATAATTTCATAAGTCGCTTCTGTAATCGCTTTAGCGGAGTTATCACCTTCGAGTATTTGCTCTCTGTAAGGAAGCAAGCTTTCTTCCAGTTTCATTTGCTGATAGTCATCATCATTCAATACCGGTTTGTAACCACCGTCTTGAAATCGGCTCAATGCCAGCATCAGCGCACCACAGGAGTTACCTGTTTGCTCCTGACGTGGCCTGTACATTTTACCTAAATCTCCTTCCAGTGTGATGCCGATGTGAGGGCCGTAAAAAATAAATGCACTGCCTTCATCGGGAATATGATGGGCAAAAGCGGTCATACCGGTTTGCCCGGCAAAAGGCAAGCCGCCTAATCCTCCCATAATAAACGGACCGAACAACACATTGAAGAAAGTTGTAGAAGGGACGTTAATGTCATCTGAACACACAGATGTGGCCATCAAAACCTTTGAAACATTGATTTTGTGATCGATTTGCATTTTCCCTAGGTAATGAATGGATGTATCCTTGGCATCCATCGCATTTGGAAAATGTGCTTTTACAATCTTGTCAAATTTTCTCTGTAACATATTCTAAATCTTTTTACTAATATGGAAACTATCTTGAATAAACGCAATAGCATTGCGTCAATAGTTTCCAGAAAAGCAATTAATCCGGGTTGTAAGTTTCAGCATCTTCTAATATGTAATTACATTGGTAGATATCCTGATCGTTCAGCTTAAACCTTCCTTTAATGGTCACCACTTGATCCATCTGGAACTCCTGGTGGTCCGGTTTCAATTTCAGCTCCACAATAGATTCGGGGCCGCTGTTACCGCAGAAAAAACAAGCAGCAAAAGGGTTACGGGATAAGATATAAATATCTTCCTTCGGCTCAATAGCCAGCATGTAGCCTTTTAGATACACCTCTTTTCCTTCCAGGGCCTTTACCGTAGGCCCGAAGTGCGGAAAGTAGAAATAAGCTTCCTCTTCTTCACTGTATTTGTCAGTAAAGGTTACGTCGGACAGGGTCTGCCAGGTAATTTCGGTTTGCGATAGTACCGGATTAGCAATGAAAAGCAGGAGTATGATAGTCAGTTTATGCATCGGCAAGTGTTTTGGATATATTAATACGAAATACACGGATGGCCGGCAGCAGAGAAGCGAGCAGCCCAATAGCCAGGGCGATTGCCAGAAGCCAGCCTTCTTCCGGTACCCAGGCCCAACCGGAAAATTCATAATGATAACTGGCCTTCATCAACCCTGAGACCAGCCACAGCCCGAGACGGCTGAAAAGAATGCCTAGCAGAAAACCAGCCAGCGTCAGTAGCAGTCCTTCCTGGAGCACCAACCAGACGAGCTGCCATCGAGTAGCCCCGTAGGTACGCATCAGGGCCATTTCATACTGCCGGTCTTTAAGCGCATTGTAGAGGCTGATAAATACACTTAAACCAGATACGGCCATAATTACCAGGGCAATGGTGCTCAAAGTATCTACACCCACACCCATTAGACTAAACAAGCGGCTGATCTCGTAAGCAGGTACTGCCGCCTGCATGTTGGTGTTTTCGTTCACCAAACGCGGAAGCTGTACCATAGCCATTGGGTTTCTAAACTTCACCAACATCGCCGTAATTTCCTTACTTTCGTCATGTGCTTCATGCATCTCTTCTTCATGGTCTCCATGCGCCGACTCTTCATGATCTTCATGTGCTGATTTTTCGTGGTCTTCATGTGTTGACTCTTCATGGTCTTCATGTGCTGACTCATCGTGGTCTTCATGCGCTGACTCTTCGTGATCTTCATGATGATGAACTTCCCAAACGCTTTCGGTGGCGGTAAGGATAAGCTGGTCCAGCACTGAATTGCTGTAACCCAGGATCCCCACAATCTGATAAGCATGATCTTCGTGGGTTTCTCCTCCTTCTGCCAGCCCATGGGCCCCGGTGAAGGTATCACCTATTTTGAGACTCAGGTTTTTGGCTACTGTGGCCCCAATTGCTACTTCAAAAGATTTTTGCCAAAGTCTGCCATTGGCCACTGTTGCCTCATACAGTGCCGGATATTGATGGTTCGTACCTACAATGCGATAACCCTTGTAACTGTCTCCGTAAGAAAGCGGAATGCCAGATTCAACCAGACGGTTTTTCTGAAGCTGTTCGGCCTCCTGAAGGGAAATATTGCCGGTAGGCGCGTCGATATGGTATACCGCTGACAGGATTAGCTGTAACGGACTACCTTTTGCACCTACCACCATATCAATTTCCCGGATGTTGTTTTCCATCTGTTCCTGAATATGACGGCTCACCTGTAACAGCAAAGCGATCATGCCCACACCTAGGGTCAGCAGCACCAGGCTCAGGGTAGTGCTGAGTGGACGGCTGGTCATATTTCGAAGACTAAGGCGGAATATGTTCATAGTGTAATGGCGTTTTGAAACTGATCCTTCAAGCGTTGGTCGTGGGTGATGATGATGAGCTGTGCCCCTGTAGCAGAAGCCTGCTCTTTAAGCAATATAGCAACTTTTGAACAGTTTTTATCATCCAGACTGGAGGTTGGTTCATCTGCCAGGATCAACTGCGGACTGTTGATCACGGCAAGGGCAATGGCGGCCCGCTGCTGCTCTCCCTGGCTGAGCCGATGCGGCTTTTCCTGGAGCTTATGGCCAATCCCCAAACTGTTGAGTACTTCTTTGATCCGATTTTTGTCCCGTGACTTACCGGCCAGGAACTGTACCAGTGCCAGATTTTCTTGCAAGGAAAGGGCTTGTACGAAATACGGGCGCTGAAACACCAGGCCGATATGCTTGCCGCGGAAACTATCCAGCCTGGCGGAAGAAAGGTCATGCAACACTGTACCCATCAGTTCCACGCTTCCGGACTTAGGCCGTAGCAAACCGGCCATCAGGTGCAACAGAGTGGTTTTTCCAATTCCGGATTCTCCCAGCACTAGCAGGTTTTCTCCGGCCGCCAGCTCAATGTCCGGGAAACGGAACGCTGTCTGTTGGTTGTAAGTGAAAAATAACGACTGAGTTTTAAACATATTCTCTCACAAATTTGCGGCAAAATTACCTAGTATATTTACCAAACGCAACTATATTGCATTTGTTATAATATGCACTATATTTGCAACTGTGTTGCATTAATCTAATTATGATATCTATCCTGAATAAAAAATCAGATGAACTAGGTATGCTTAGTTCATCACTCTGTATGCTTCATTGCATTGCCACCCCGTTTTTGCTGGTGACGGTTTCAGGTTCCTCTGTTCTTCATAACGGAGGTCAGGAATGGTGGGGTTGGCTGGATATATTATTCCTGGGCATTTCATCTATAGCCGTTTTCAGATCTGTTCAGCAATCCACCCGGAGATGGCTACAGATAAGCCTGATTATCTCCTGGCTTATGCTTACCTTTTTTATTTTCAACGAGCGATTCGAAGGTATAGAATTCGCTTTCGATATGGTGTATTTCCCTGCTTTTGCTTTGGTGGTTTTACACCTGGTAAACAGAAGGCAATGTCGCTGTGAAGCGGGATGTTGTGAAAGCGATCAATCTACAAATGGAATATGGGTAATTGACAACAAAAAAAATGGTGTTAAATAGTGTGAAGAAACCACCGGTAACCCACTCCCCGGAAATACATGCTGTGTTTGGAAGAACCTTCCGGGACGAGAATATTGACCGCAGTGTGGTATTGAGATTTAACGAAAGGAACAAAAAGAAATAAGTGTTATGATATTAAGTGGTTTGGAGATAGCGGCCCGCATGGGGAAGGATATAGGAATAGATCCATATGATCCTGCTCAGCTCAATCCTAATAGCTATAACCTGCGACTTCATAACGAATTGCTGGTGTACGATGCTCCGGTACTCGATATGAAAATAGAAAACAAGACATCAAAACTGACCATCCCTGACACTGGTTTTCAATTAGATCCCGGGAAGCTCTATCTGGGCCGTACACTGGAACATACCCGTTCAGATACACTGGTGCCTATGCTCGAGGGCAGAAGCAGCATTGGTAGACTGGGCATGTTCGTCCATGTAACCGCAGGCTTTGGTGATGTGGGTTTCAATGGTTACTGGACCCTGGAGATTTTCGTGGTACAGCCACTGGTTATTTATCCCGGCGTAGAGATATGCCAGATTTATTACCACCAATTAGATGGCGACAGTATCACCTACCAGAATGGAAAATATCAAAATAATAATGGTATTCAGCCGAGTAAACTATATCAGGATTTTAAGTAGAAAGTATGATCAATATTACACTTATAAACGAGGACTGTTACTTTGGAAGAATTTATACAATAAATATTTTAAAATAGAATTATCAGAAAATCTTTGGCCAAATTCACAAGAGCAATGAAAATAGATGAAAAGTTAATAGAAAGAAGCCAACACGATCTCAACGGCGACAACCATGTCATGACCTCTGCAGATACCCCTTTAAGAGATGATGCCTTTGTAAAATCCGATGAGGAAAAAATGGCTAACATAGAAAAACTCTTTGCGAACATCATGGAAGAATTAGGGCTTGACCTAACCGATGACAGCCTTAAAGGCACTCCTTACCGGGTGGCTAAAATGTATGTAAAAGAGCTTTTCCAGGGACTCAATCCCGAAAGCAAGCCGTCACTTTCAGTATTTGATAATAAATATCAGTACAACAAAATGCTGGTGGAAAAAGATATCAGTTTTTCATCGGCCTGCGAACATCATTTCCTGCCTATTACAGGCAAGGCGCATGTGGGTTATATTTCATCAGGTAAGGTAATCGGCCTTTCCAAGATAAACCGGGTGGTGGAATACTATAGCCGAAGACCACAGGTACAGGAGCGCATGACCTTGCAAATATTCAACGAACTTAAAGACGCCCTGAAAACCGAAGACGTGATTGTAGTGATAGAAGCCGAACACCTTTGCGTATCTACCCGCGGCGTGAATGATAAAACGAGCCGGACCACTACGTTGGAATATGGGGGGAAGTTCGCAAATACAGACTTGCGGAATGAATTCTACCAACTTATCTGAACGCTAAGAACATGGACAAGCAAAGTGCCGTAGACCTTTTAAAACAGAATGCACAACGCACAACCAATAGGCGGGTGGCACTGTTGGAACTCCTGATGAGTAGTCCCAAAGCTTTTGCGTTATCGGAGATTGAAAAACAATTATCTATTTCCATAGATCGGGTTACCATCTACCGCACACTTTATAGTTATGTGGCGAAAGGTCTGGTTATAAAAATGGTAGACCACAAAGGCACCTGCCTGTATATGTTTAACCACAAGGACCACTGTGACATCAGCCCACATCCTCACCTGCGCTGTAAAGAGTGTAAAAAGGTTATCTGTCTGCCCTCCTTACCTCATGAATATCTGGAGAGGCTTGAAAAATATGAAATAGATGAGATGTATTTTCTGATGGAAGGAACGTGCTCGGAATGTGCAACTGCCAAAACAAAAACGGTATAGCCCTTGTGCCATTGTCAAATTTATCAAAAGAATAGTGTTTGCAATGACAATCACCAATTTGTAAATTCTACAATACGTTGGAAAAGAAAGCTCAATATATTACCTGGGGAACCTCAACCGTATTATTAATTGCAGCTATAACTTTCTATTTTTTTCAGCAAAGAGAGCAGCCCAAGCCAGAGGTAATTTCCAAATCTCCATCTGTGGACTATTGGGAAATGTTTGCTGGCATCTCACTGGAACGAAAATATATAGAGGAGGCAGATGCCTATTACCGCATACCCATCTTTACACCCGTACTGCTGGCCCATACAGGAAAAGAGGTAACGCTTACCGGATATTACCTGCCATATTCCAGGTTAGATTCCATGATCATCATCTCCCGTTTTCCCAATGCAAATTGCTTTTTTTGCGGACAGGCCGGCATTGAGTCTGTGGCAATGGTAGAGATGGAAAAGGTAAACCGAAAATCATACCGTACTGATCAAAGACTTACAGTAACGGGAAAGCTAATGCTCAACGCAACAAATTTAGAGCAACTTGCCTTTGTGATTGCAGATGCCTCGGTGGAGGAGCTGTAGATTAAATTTAAAAGATAAAGGCAGGCTGCACGAAGGCAACCTGCTTTATACAATTAATTATTCGATATCAAGATCAAAAGTCAGGTCAAAGTCAGTGTCACCATCATTTACACCAGAACTAGATGTTTTAACATTCGGTTGATGTTGTAACCTTACTCTGAATGAACCGTCTGTCAATGGAGAAGATGAGGTTGTCCAAGAGGTAAATAAACCCACAGGATCCCCATTATCATCAGTATCAATATAATTTATTGCCTCAGCTCCGGTTGTATTGCCGTCTATATTCCCATCCCCTTCAGGGTCTGTGAAGGCATTATTTGAGAAGCTGAAGAAAAACTGGTGTTCGTCATCTTCTGCCTTAATTTCTGCACCGATATCTTCCGGATCATCAGCATCCAGTGCGTTGAGTATTTCATAATGAAGCGTATATGTGGTCCCAGCGCTCAGCGTAATATCATCCAGGATCTGTAATTCCTGCACACCTTCTCCATCCGGGTCCTTAGCCCGGGCTTTCACCACGTCAGAAGCATCGGCAGTATTGGTAAAAATGAGCGTTACATCGGTAAACACCTCCACTTCATTCTCTGGCTCAGGAGCTTCGTCATCATCACTACATGATGCCAGTAAAACTCCTCCCAGTAAAAGCGCATACATTCCGTACTTTTTTACATTTTTTAATAGATTAATTGTCATTTGATTTTAGTTTAAAATTTATAATTAATTGTAAATAGAAAGTTTCTTCCTGGTTCGTCTGCGAAATACCGCATCTGGTTGAGATAATCTCTGTAGGGGGTGTTGAGTATATTTCTAATCTCAACCTGTCCACCCAAGCTACCGAGTCCCCATTCCCACCGAAAATGACCCAGAAAATATCCTTCCGGAGCATCCTTGAAATCAAAAATTTCAGCGTCCGGGGTAATTTCCACCGCCCCGCTTATCAGTTCCCCGGGAGTAACTGTTCGCGGGGCTTGAAACTGTCTGAAAGAATAAGAAGTCTGCAAGGTGAGTTTGGAGGCATCCAAACCTAAAAAGGATGGCGTTTTCCAGGACAGCTCAGTATTGATATTTACCGGAGGCTGGTTGATAAGGGTTTCATTTTTTCTTATGTTCTGCGACCACAGGTAGCTGGCGCCAAGTGTACCTTTCAGATTTTTCGTAAATGTGCGCGAATAGGTCAGGTCTGCACCGGCAAAAAGCGCGTCGGCCTGGTCAATGATAAATACCGGCATAGGGCCTCTAATGGTCCCAATGACAGCTACCGGACGGTCAAATATATAATTGTCAATAAGATGGGCGTAAGCCGTCAGGGTAAATGTGTGATCATCCTTTTGATGGGTCAGTTCATTAATCCATTTATAACCTCTCTCCGGTTCAGCCGCGTCATCTTCTTCGGTTAGTACCCTGTCTGTACGTAGTTCTCCGTTTTCATTGGTGTAATAGCGCCATAAGCCAAACTGGGTTTTGAAACCATGCTGCCCAAAGCTATAGAGCTCTGCCATATTGGGCGTCCGCCATGCCGAGCCCAAATTGGTACGCAATTGCCAGTGTGCAGATAAATCACGGACAAAGCCCAGGGATGCGGTGACGTTAGTGAAGGAATAGTCATTTCTGAAAATAGCCTGACTTGTCTCACGTCCCCGCACCGAATTATATTCATGGTCCAACCTTAGTCCCAACTCAAAGAGGTTGCTGCCTTTTTGGATGCTTTCAATAACAAATACGCTGAATCTGCTCGTATTGTAGTTCGGGATAAATGGCGTAGTGCCTGTGCCAGGGTTGTTGTCATTGTTTTGGGAAAAATATTGTAGACCAAGCGTACCCTCCAGACCGCCAAATGACGGATGAGACCACTCCAGCCGTGTATCTGTGGTACGCAAATCCAGATCAATGATGGGCAGGTCTGCATTCCGCCTTACATCATACTCCTGTCGCTGGTTGATTTGCCGGCTTAGCAGTAATGCCAGCTTTCCCAGGTCTGAATGCCAGTCAATGGCCAAATTGGCCAGATGATGGGTAGTATTCTGCCGGGGCTCATTGATGTCGTAAGAGAAATCCCGGATGATCAGGGGTTCATCGGCCGTTAGGGAGCGGGCAAAGAGGTTTCCGCTCTCTGCGACTGACGAGCGCAGCAGCCCCAGATCTTGATCTACATAACTGTAATACACTTTAAAATCCCATTGAGGCAGGTGGTAGCGAAACCCGGCATTGGCCGAACGCTCCGCCATGCCGGTATTGGTCAACGAATAATCCGGAGCGTGCCTATCACCCATTCTCAGATAATTCCCGCCCAGGTGATAGCTGAATTTCTCATAACCCGCACCAAGATGTGCATTGGTGTGATAGCCCTTACCATTGGTCTGGTAGCCTGAGGCAATGTTTCCATGCAATTTTTCTGAAAGATTAAGGGGATGGCCTTCTACCACTACCGCTCCACCTAAAGCTTCCGGCCCGTATCGTACGCCTGCAGCCCCTTTAAGCACGGATATATTGTCGGCACTGGTAATATCTATTTCTGGGGCATGATCAGAGCCCCAGTTTTGAAAACCGTGCTTCACCCCGTTGTTGATGATAAGAATTCTGTTGCCATACAGCCCGTGAATGACGGGTAACTGCACATTAGATCCGGTGGAAATAAAAGTAATTCCTTGTATATCACCAATGGCAGAAGCCAGTGAACGTGTGGCTTTGGTAGCCAGTTCAGCCCCATCAATTTTATCTAACGCTATGGATTGCATATCTCCTACAATAGCTTCTCCTTCTACCACTACACTTTTCAGTTCGGAAGCCGAAGGAGCCATGTAGATCACCGGTTCTTTATGATGAGCATCATGATGGTGAGTTGCCGGCTTATAACCGACACTGGAACACACCAGTGTGTGTTCCCTTCCGCAAAGTTTGTCCAGCAAAAATTTGCCATGTTTATCGGCCACAACCCCTTGCTGTTTGTTTTTAATCATCACCGCGGCAAAGGGGATAGGCTGTTTAGTTTTAGCATCTACAATGCTGCCCTGGATTTTATAGGTACAGGAATCTGAAAACTGCGTAGCCTGTGTGGGATGGACACAGAGACATGCCAGGAAAAGGAACAAACCAAACAGAAGATACTTCTCCATCTTTTTCATTTAATACTTTTTCATTGTTTTTCTATTGAGTTTTGACTTTCTATCACCTTTCTTTTCACCCATTTCCTGGTAAGCATCAGCCTGGTGTAGGTTACACCAGTACCTGCCTACATACACGCGATGAAATCCACATTTTACACTGGCCTTTGGTATAACCGGCCAGTGAAATTCAGCCTGTGAAAGCCTTCTTGAAAATGAATATTAGCGCTTCTGCCTAAAAGCCATAGGCTATAGCCAGACCAGCTTTTGAGGCAAGGGCGCTTACCCACCGGTAAGGGAGGTGGTCTGAATGAGAATTAGGATAATTGGGGCGGGGGTGAGTGCATCTCCAGAACGGGGGGTGAGTAGAGCAAGAGATAGTTGGAAAAGAGATTAGCCATCAAAATCTCACTTAATAGAAAAGTTGGAATCCACTGACGGTTTTGCAAAAATAAATCAGAGAAAAAGTAGGTAATGGAAATAGCCTTTTCCGGGATAGCCTCTGCCTGTTCGGGCATCATTTCCTCTAGTATACAACTGGCCTGGCAGTATTCATCATGGTGACGAAGGTGCCCGCATTCCACTAAATACTTATCAAACTGCCAATGGAATGTCATCAGTGTGATGACAGGATTAAATATGTTCACAAGCATTAGTATTAGAGGCAGGATACTACACCATTTTTTTAGTTTCTCTGTAGATAGGGTTAAATATGCCTTCAATAAACGCAACATTGTTGCAAACATACAAATTAGTTTTATAACGCAATAGTATTGCCTTTAAATATCTATCTCGAAATATAAAAGAACATAAAAATCTGACGCTCTGTCCAATAAAATATTTGAATAAGAAAAAATTTGGCTTCCCGGGAAGCCCTGGCTAGGTGCGTGATTCTGCTGCAATGAGGCTACTTTCAATAGCTTTTTCAAGTAGAGAAAGTTCACTCCCTAAGCCGACCGTTAGAAGTTTTGCCCCCGTCACCGGTATTCCATGATATGGTCTGATATACACTTTACCGTCCGGGGTGCGTTCAAAATAGGTATACTGTTCTTCGTTCCCGATTTGAGTACATCCCTTCACGCGAAGAATACTCTTTGGAAACGCTTTGCAAATATCATAGACGCAACTTAAGTCTGGTAAATTAGGTAAATCAGCAGAGCAAGAGGACCAATGAGCTTTTAGGTGGTCGAGCTTTTGCGCATTGTTTTCAGACGGAGAGAGTTTTGGAAGAAGCGATACATCGATCTTGTCCATGTAGATAATTTCTGCCAATGGGTTGATTCTCCGGAGTTCCTTAACGACAAAATCTTGTCTATCCGCTGAAGTATTTTCAACGTGAGTCAATACGATCATAGAAGATACCTGAATCTGGTTTGCTTCCAGCTCGTTGTGAACTCCTCGCTTTTGCCAGTTTTTAACGTCGACAACAGATACTTGAATAGGTGGTAAAAACCGATCGTCAAGTCCCACACCAAGGAATCCCATCAATGAACAAGCGTCAGAAGTACCGTTAGCCTCAATGAGCGTAACGCCGTTTGCCCGCTCAGGGATACTATTGACAAAATCTCTAAGCTCAACTATGCCACTACAGCAAATGCAACTACCACTAAGTGCTCTGACCCATTTCGCCTCCATCTGTTCAATAAACTGTTGAACATCAAGATTGGCATTTTCATAATCATTGAGGATTATAAATGGATTCCAGCCTTTATCAATATAGCTGGTCATCAAGTGTTTTAGTAACGTCGTTTTTCCCGCTCCCAAAAAACCGACAACTGTTATAATAGCTTCTGCGTTTTTTCTCATAAAATGCCTGTTACAATCAAAAATGATGATGTGTATCGGGGGATAGCATATTTATTACTAAATAGACCAAACCAATTCCAATCATTATCAGCGCAGAAAGAAAGTTAAAATTTAGCCTGCCTTCTATGCGTTTTATTTGTCTTTGAAAAAAGGACTTCATTAATAACAGTATTCCAGTGAAAACAAATAAAGCCAAGGTCATTCCCGAAACATAGATTAAAATGTGTACAATCGTAGAATTAAAGCCATCGTGTACTCCGGAAATAATTAATGGGGCAACGGCAGTTGGACAAGGCATTAATCCGGCAATAAAACCTGTAATTGATGCTGTTTTTGTATTTGAAATTGTGTCAGTAGCATGATGATGTCCGCACGAACACCCCGTTTCTGTTTTATGATGCTTTTTTGCCTTATAAAATAAGTAGGCACCAAAGGCAATTACCAATATTGGGGAAATTAATTGCAGATGCCTGCTATAGTCTTCCAAAAGTTCCGATGAAGACAATGTCTGTAATCCCCATGCAAATAAACCTAATACCAGAAAATGAGATAAAAAGAGACTGAGGATTAAAGAAGCGAATATTTTAAGATTGGTTTGTCTTAACGAGAATGCTGCCAAAATAGATTTGCCATGTCCCGGTTCAAATGCATGAATCAATCCTAAAATAAATGTTGCGCTGTATGTTAGTATACCGGTCATTCATCCCCTTTAGTTGTAAATATAAAGGAAACGCATGTTAATGCCATATTGTTGCGTTTATTTATTCTGAAGGAAGCCAAAAATGTAAATAGGAAAGTTTGCTGTAGTGGCATAGTTTACAACTTCCGAGGGTCGGCTAGTCAAAATACCTGGGCGTGGGTAGGATTACTACTACGCTGTTGAGATTATATAAACTCGTGTTATGTGGCGACCGTTCTGAGAAGTCGTGTTTGCTATTTTTACATAATTTTCCCATATTCCATTTTAAATTACCACCTATTACATGACTGACCCTGTAATTTAGTAGTTCTTTCCTGCCGAATTTCTGCCCTTAACTGGTTAGCATATAACAGATTAAAACACGAGGATGGCGCCAAGTACAGACAAACCACATATAACCGGGGATGACCATAAATTGTCAGGTTCCTCTGCTGTATTTGCTGCCACCCAACCTTCACAGTTTGATTCTTTCAACGATCAGGAGCTGTGGAATGAATTCATAAGAGGAAGCCGGTCGGCGTTTATTTATATCTATAATCAGTATTTTGACCAACTCTATTTATACGGTCTTCAGTTTACACAGGATATGGATTTGCTTAAGGATTGCATTCAGGATGTCTTCATCCGTTTAAATGAATCAAGGAATCGGCTGTCAGGAACTTCCTCCATCAAGTATTACCTGTATAAATCAATCAAAAGAGAAATCATCCATGCGATGAAGCGGCAAAAACAAGCTGTCAGAAAGCTGGAATCCATAAAAGGGCGAGGCTTTGAGTATGAGATATCGGCAGAGGAGATTCTTATCAACAGGCAGGAGAATGAGGACACGGTCAACGCAATCCGGGATGCTGCCAACAGCCTGCTCCACCGCCAACGGGAAATTATCTTTTATCATTTTTTTGAAGGATTCTCTATCAAACAGATTCAGGAGCTGATGGGTTTTAACTCTATTCAGGCCACACATAACCTGTTAAACCGGGCCATAAAAAAGCTAAGGGAAATCCTGGGATTTATCACCTTATTTTTTTTAGCATGGATCTAATTAGGAAATTTTAAATCCTAACCATGTTTTCTTGCCATTTCTATCATCATTCTAGCTGATTTTTTAATTTTTTCTTAAAAAATCAAACGCCAAAGGCCTTATTTGATGAAAATTCAGTCCTTTCTTCCTTTTGCTATTGAAAGGCATTAAATATGAGAAGAAAGTATGACGTAGAGGATTTTTTAAAAGATCCGGAATTTATCAAGTGGGTCAGATATCCAGATAAAGAATCATCGGAGTTCTGGAATTCTTTTGTCAATGGCCATCCCGATAGCAGAGCAGCTATGCTTAAAGCCCGGGAATTGATCAAGACCCTGAAACTATCAGGTGATCGGCCGCCGGCTGGTGTCAAGCAGCACATACTCGAAAACATTGTTCATAAAATCAATGAAAATGAACTTGGAGCGGCGTTTCAGGAGCGCCAGAAGCGCAAACATAGTTGGTGGCGCGTAGCTGCCGCGGTTGTGCTATTAACAGGGGTTACCTATGCCTTTTATCAATATAGTGGATGGAGGAATCAAGACAACATTGATACGGAAGCAAAGGCTTTCATACGGGAGTCACCGCCGGGTATTAAAGTACAAACCCGGTTACCGGACGGAAGTACGGTTTGGTTAAATGCAGAAAGCAAACTGGTTTACAAAGAAAACATGGCTGATTCTATCAGATTGGTGACGTTGTTGGGGGAAGCGCTTTTCGAGGTAAAACACGACCCCTCCAGACCATTTATCGTGAAGGCAGGCGTTTGGTCGGTGCAGGCTTTGGGTACTTCTTTCAATGTGAGGACTTTTAAAACCGAATCTAATCCGGCGGTAGCCTTACTGACCGGCGAGGTTTTGGTAAGTAGCCTCATCAATAAAGACGCCGTTTTACAGCTTCTTCCAGGTGAAAAGGCAGTGATGCATGATAAAACGCATCATTTGGTAAAACAAGTTTTTGATCCTGTCCATGAAGTGGGCTGGAAGGATGGCATCCTGATTTTTGACCATGCCAATTTTGATCAGGTAAAAGCCAAGCTTGAGCGTTGGTACGGTGTCAGGATTCAAGTACGCGATGAGCAACTCGCTATGAACTGGGACATAGATGGCCGATATCATAATCAAAGCCTGGAAAGAGTACTAAAGCATTTGTCCTATGCTAAAGCATTTGAATTTGAAATAAAAAATAATGAAGTTTTTTTAACCAAAATAAATCGCTGATGTCTATGGAACATAATTAAGCAATCATAAAAAAAATGACTCCGAACGAAAGCTGGGGGGCTGGGTCCGGAGCCAAACGCCTTATGTTAAACATAAAAACATTTCAAAACTATGAAAAACAAACTACTAAGACTAATAAAGATGGCCTCGTATTATTTATTTATTGGAATCTGTATCCAGGTTTTCTTTATCAACTTGATTTTTGCGGATAATTCTTTGGCACAAAGACCTAAAAGTGTGGAAGCGGTTTTCCTTGATGTGGATCTGGAAAATACTAATCTGCAGCAAACTTTTAAAATCATTGAGGAGCAGACGGCCTTTTATTTTACCTATGACTGGAGTGACCTCAACCAGGATGTCCGCGTAAACTTAAGCGCCAAGCAAGTATCCCTTAAAGAGGTATTACTGGTTATTTCCCGTCTGGGGGCTTTGAGCTTTCGGCAGATCAATTACAACCTTGATGTACGTAAAATTGAAAAGGGGCACAATGTAAAGGATGACAAGCGGATCATCACGATCCGGGAAGATATTTCGATTAGTGGAAAGGTTACTTCAGAAGAAGATGGGGAGGGACTTCCCGGTGTGAATGTAATTTTAAAAGGGACCACTGAGGGTACCGTAACTGATGTCAACGGAATTTACAAAATTGATGTGCCTGACGAAAACGCCGTGTTGGTATTTAGTGCTGTGGGTTTTATATCAGAGGAAGTAACGGTAGGAACCAGGAACGTAGTTAATATCATCCTGGTGCCGGATATCACATCGTTGGAAGAAGTGGTGGTTATTGGCTATGGAAGTGTAAAAAAAAGGGATTTAACAGGTTCCGTTGGGTCCATTTCCGCCGGGGAGGTAACCGCTGTTCCGGTCGTATCACCTGACCAGGCTATTCAGGGACGGGTAGCCGGTGTACAGGTAACCCAGGCCGCTGCCGCTCCGGGTGGTGGTATTACAGTACGAATCCGGGGCTCCAACTCTATCAATGCTGGCAATGAACCGCTTTACGTGATCGATGGTTTTCCGGTTTACAGTGAAAATAATCAGTCCACTTTACGGAACAGGGCCTCACGTATCACCCCCAATGCCCTGGCTTCTATCAACCCCAACGACATCGAGTCGATCGAGGTGCTGAAAGATGCTTCGGCTACCGCTATTTATGGAGCCCGTGGGGCCAACGGCGTAGTGTTGATAACCACCAAGCGGGGGAGTAGGGGAAATAATCAGATTTCCGTAAACAGTTATGTAGGCGTTCAGCAAACACGCAATCAATACGATCTGCTAAACGGAAGCCAATTTGCTGCATTGGCCAATGAAGCGGTACAAAACATCCCTGACCCTTTGTCCCCCCTTTATCAGGTGCCCTCTACGGTGAATACGGATTGGCAGGATGAAGTCTTCCGCACTGGGATCATACAGAATCATTCCATCAGTCTCACTGGAGGCGACCAGACTACCAACTATCTGGTCTCCGGAGAGTACTTTAAGGAAGAAGGGGTAATCACAGGGTCACAATTCGAGCGATTTTCCGTACGCTTCAACCTCGATAAAAAAATTGGTGAGAGATTGAAAATAGGCAATAGTATTGCGGTGAGCAGAACCGCTAATGATATCCGTGATATACTAGCCACCACTTTGCGTGCATTGCCGCTATTACCGGTTTTTGACCAGGACGGGAACTACTTTCTGAATACAGAACCAGCACTTACGCTTGGTATAGGGTCGAGGATTGATAACCCTTTGGCCGTAGCTAAGGAAGAAACCAATGAAGCCCTTACTACCAGGGCTTTGGGTAATTTATATGGATCATATGAGTTTATTGAAGGACTTACGGGTAAAGTCATGATAGGTGCCGATATGATTTATAATAAGGCCAATGGTTTTCAGCCACAAAATACCATCGCTGGCCTGGATTTAGGAGGTTCGGCCAGTCAGTCCACCGTAGAGAATATTTCCTGGCTTAATGAAAACACCCTTACCTATATTAAAAGTTTTGGTGAAATTCATAATATCAATGCAGTAATTGGGCATTCGGTACAACGCCAAAACATCGAAGCATATGGGCTAACACGTACGGAGTTTGCTACTGATGCTACTTCTTATCGCGATATTTCAGCTGGGGCCCAGGATCAGAATATTAGTTCACGGGCCTCTCAATTTACCATTAATTCTTTTTTCGGTCGAATAAATTATACGCTCAATGATCGTTATTTATTCACCTTTACCGGGAGAGCCGACGGTTCATCAAAATTCGGCCGTGGCCGGAAATACGGTTTTTTCCCCTCGGGGGCTTTTGCCTGGAGGCTGGGTGATACACCATTTATCAAGGACCTGGACGTATTCAGCGACCTCAAATTCAGAGCCAGCTATGGTATTACCGGAAACCAGGAAATCCCTCCCTATCGCTCGCTGGCCAGACTAGGGGCCGGTCGTGTAATCATCGGCGAAGAGGCTGTAACCAGTTTTAATCCCAGTAATGAATTACCCAATCCTGAGCTTGGTTGGGAACAAACTTCCCAGCTGGATATCGGATTGGATATGAGCTTCTTTCAGAACCGCCTTAGTCTGACCGTTGATTACTATCGCAAGCGTACCAACGATCTGTTATTCCGCTTGCAGGTGCCTCAAAATTCAGGTTTTAGTTTCATCTGGGACAATATTGGAGAAATTGAAAACAAAGGATTTGAGTTTTCCCTGAATAGCAGCAACCTGACCGGAGCGCTTAAGTGGAATACCAGTGCCAACTTATCCATTAACGATAACCAGGTCATTGATCTTTCCGGAGACGATACCGAGCTTTTGGCCACCTTATTCCAAAATACCACCAGCCAGGTGGGAAATATTATTATCGTTCGCGAAGGATCTCCGGTGACTTCCTTCTATACCTACCGCTTTGATGGTATCTGGCAAACCCAGGAAGAAATTGACGCCGCAGGAACCATGCCTAATGCTCTTCCCGGAGATGAACGTTATGTGGATTTGAATGGCGATGGCGCCGTTGATGGTGAAGACCGCACTATTACCGGCAATGGTACGCCTCGCATTCTGTACGGAATTTCAAACGATTTCTCTTACAAAAATTTTGAGCTTAACGTATTTTTCCAGGGAGTAGCCGATGCGGATATACTCAATCTGACCCGCCAGGGACTGGAACAATTTTCCGGCGATGGCAATGTAGCTGTTTCAGCCCTGAACCGTTGGCAGGGGCCGGGAACCAGCAACGAAATTCCCCGGGCTACCTCAGGAGGTTCACCAGGCCCCTTATTGAGCGATAAGTACGTGGAAAAAGGATCATTCCTGCGTCTTCGCACCTTGACCCTGGCCTATAACCTACCGACGACCTCGCTGGGATGGAATTGGATAAAAAAGGCTCGTATCTATTTAACCGGACAGAACTTGCTCACCATTACCGATTACAGCGGTATTGACCCTGAAGTAAATGCCGGGGGCCAGGACCAACTTCTGCAGGGGTTTGATCAATGGTCTTATCCAATGCCAAAAAGATATATTGTTGGCGTTAACTTCACTTTCTAGCATGTTGGAACTAAATCAGAAATAAAATGAAAATCAAATATATAATCTTATCTCTTATATTGACTGCCGTCTTGCCGATTGGGTGTGATGACCTGTTAGAGGAACAACCCCTTGATTTTGTTTCTCCTGAAAACTTTTATCAGAACGAAAGAGAAGCCAGGTTTGCCGCTTATTCGCTCTACAATACCCTGGTGAATCGAAACTCTTATAATATTGCCTTGTGGAGATTAAATGATTACGGCACTCCCGCACTGGATGGAGGAACCAACAACACCAATATTGCCCTGGATCAATTTTCCTACGATGCGAACCTCTCCGAAGTCAATTATTGGGGGGAAGCTTACCAGGCCATTGTGAGGGCTAATATTATACTGGAGAATGTACCTGGAATACAAATGAATACCGATGAACGCAATGCCATTCTGGGAGAAGCACGATGTATTCGCGCCTGGCATTATTTCAATTTAGTACGTATTTTCGGAGATGTGCCTTTACGCACCCAGGTGGACATTAGTCTGGAAGAAGCGTCTGACAATCCCAGGGTAGATAAAGAAACTATTTATAATCTCATCTTCGAAGATCTTGCATTTGCAGAAGAATGGCTGCCGATTACCTACCCTTCACAAGAAGTCGGAAGAGCCACGCGAGGGGCGGCCAAAACCATGTTGGCCAAAGTTCATTTAACCAGGGGGGAATTTACACAGGCCAGAGATAAGGCCAAAGAGGTCATGGATTTGGGTGTATACCGCCTGATGGATGATTACCGGGATGTTTTTGATCCAGACACAAAAAATAACGAAGAGCATATCCTGTCCGCCCAATACCAAAAATTCCGGGTTGGCGCTTGGTTTGAATCAATTATAAGCCCCGCCGGCTCGGTGCCTTGCGGTTTTAACCAGGGAACGGTTAATCCGGATTGGTATAATAGCTATCCCGACACCTATCGCAAAGAGATCTCTATGATGACGGCTTTTGTAAACGACAACGGCGATACGGTGCAGGTGTATGAAAGACCCTTCGTTAAAAAATATATTGCCTGGTCTCAACTGGACCGGGGTGGGTGCTTTAGTGGTGAAAATAACTTTCCTATATTGCGTTACGCTGATGTATTGCTCATGTACGCCGAAGCTGAAAATGAAGTAAGTGGCCCTTCCCAGCAGGCCTATGATGCTATTAATGCCGTAAGGAAGCGTGCTCGTACCTCTGCCGATGGTACCGAAGATCTTGCTGCCCTGCCTGACCTGGCTGGTCTTGATCAGGAGGGCTTTCGTCAGGCCGTTTATCAGGAAAGAGCGTGGGAGTTGTGTTTTGAAGCCCATGGCTGGTTTGATCTGGTAAGGACCGGAAGACTGGTGTCGGTTAACCAGGCTGATGGAAAAACCAATGTAAGTGCCACCCACAATCTTTATCCGTTACCACAAAGTGCTTTAGATCAAAATAAAGCACTGACTCAAAATCCCGGATATTAAGATGGCTTTAAATTCATTTTTTGGGGCCTTATCTCTTATTCACTGGTGGCAGATTATAGCCACCAGTGTTTATCCACCGCTTTATCACCTTTACCTGACCTGACATTATGAGATGCTTTAAACCCTACATCAGTATCGTCATCTGCCTTTTTACACTTCACCCTTGCGTGTTTGGGCAAGGCAACGCTGGAAGAACCTATATTGTTGATCAAAAACATTCCCGGGCCTCCGACCATGGACATGGAACAGCATCGGAGCCCTTTGCTACCATTAGTCAAGCCGCTATGCTGGCCCGGCCTGGGGACACGATTTTAGTTTATTCCGGGGTTTACCGGGAAAGAGTGGCACCCGCCAGGGGTGGTGCGGAAGGTAGGCCTATAGTTTACCAGGCCGCAAAAGGCGAGACGGTATACATCAAAGGTTCGGACCTCTGGCAGCCCGACTGGCAACCGGTTAAAGACGAGGAAAAAATCTATTTTGGCGCTTTCAAGGCTGATATGTTTCAAACAGAAGATCTTGTCACGCAAGGTTTCAAAAATTTCCCTTCCACCTTTAACCCCTACACCGTGAAATTAAGATCGGCGCCGGGAGGGCAAATGCTTACTTTAGGTCAGTTATTTGTAAATGGCCAGCCCTTCCTGGAGGTTGATAATCGGGAGAGTCTGCGCAAGATTCCCGGCTCCTGGATGGTTAATGAGGCTAAGACAGGGCTGTACGTTCATTTTCAACTTCACAGTACGGGCCCGGAAAATTTTCAGGTAGAACTTACCGTACGTCCGAGGGTGTTTGCCCCTTACAAACGTGGCCTCGGTTACATCCATGTAAGAGGGTTTATTATGGAACATGGGGCCACTGATTTTCCCGCAAATTTCTGGACGACAAGCGGCGCTCCCCAAGCTGGGATCCTTGGGTGCAGAGGGGGGCATCACTGGGTTATTGAAGATAACACGGTGCGGCTTGCTAAAACGGTGGGCATGGATATCGGTTCGGAAGGTCCTATTGATGCAGACAGTTTACAGCAATCGCAACCGGAAAATACCGGGGACCATCTGATCCGGAATAATAAAATTATGGATAATGGGTCAGCCGGTATCATCGGTATTCGCAGCTATAGAACACGGATTATCAACAATCAATTTGAACGCAATAACCGTTTAGGTTTCTCGGCACCTGAAATTGGGGCTATCAAGCTGCATTTTTTTACTGAAGGACTTATTGAGGGCAACCTGCTGCGTCATAATTATTGCTATGGTATTTGGTTGGACAACGTTTGGCATCACTCCAGGGTTACCCGCAATGTACTGGTAAGCAACCAGGGTGCCGGTATTTTCATTGAGCTGGGAAACGGACCCCTGCTTGTCGATAATAATATCGTAGCGCTCACACATAATACGTTGGGGTTAGCCGGAGATGGCGTTTATAGCCATGATGCTTCCGGGGTTACCCTTGCGCATAACCTGATTTTCTTCAATGCTAATTTCGGTGTCTGGGCCCATGTCGCTACGGACAGAAAAGTTCGTGGCAGGGGGGAGGGTAATAAAAAGAGAAGCCTTACCCAGGCCTCGGACTGGAAAATTGTCAACAACATGATTATTGGGAATCATTTAGGGGCTATTGGTTTACCAGCAATATCCGAAAGATCAAAAAATAATTTTTCTGATTACAACCTGATCACAGCGGGCTATAACCGGGTAACTTCGGAGACATATGCCCTGGAGCTGGATCATCCGCTCTTCTTAATGAACACCAACAAAGGACGGGTAGCATGGCCGTTGGGAGCCGACAAACGGGCACAAAAAATTGTAGACGACGGATCGGTGGATGGGCAAAAGTCAGGTGATGGGGGCTGGGCAGCGTCCCCTCTGCTGCAAGTAGAAGAATGGCAACAATTTACCGGCCATGATCGGCACAGTCTGGTTCCCAAAGTCCTGCGTCCGCTTTTACGGGAAGAAACGCTGTTATTGAATTTTATCATTGATGATAGCCCTCAAAAAATCAAAGCGCCTAAAATCAAAGAGATTGATCGGGATTTTTATGGAAATCCCATGCCTGATAAGCCTTTGCCAGGTCCATTTCAACAATTGAAGATGAACGGTGAGCTGAAAGACCGTTCAAAGGTGCTGGAATTTCGCGGTCCCTATAATCATATAAAATCCACTAAAGAAAATCTGAATTCCTTTATTCTCTGGCCAATTGCCAAAAAGAATAATACTATGAATAGCCGGAAACAACGCAGCAAGGTGTTAGAGCAGTCACCGTAGAAAATGCAATTAATGTTTACTATGGGTGAAAAATATCTCTATCGGACTTGTAAAAGGATTTCATTTCTTTTGATGACATGCTATTTGTTTTCAATGGGTTGCGCCTATGAGGAAACAAGGTTTAGGTCTGATCTGCCCAACATTGTATTTATCATGGCCGACGATATGGGTTATGGTGATCCTTTATGCTATAATGCTGATTCACGCATACCTACGCCTAACATTGATCGCTTAGCGCGCGAAGGGATCATGTACACCGACGCACATGCTCCGTCTGGTGTCTGTACGCCAACCCGGTATGGCGTATTGACGGGACGGTATTGCTGGCGAACTCGTCTGAAATCAAAATCGTTGAGAAGCAATGATGCGCTCCTCATTGATACAACTAGAAGCACAGTCGCCGACTTGCTACAACAAAACGGATATTACACCGGCCTGATTGGGAAATGGCATTTAGGCCTCGGATCGACCAAGCCAACTGATTACACCAAAGCGCTAACTCCAGGACCTCTGGCGCTTGGATTCGACTATTTCTTTGGTATTCCAGCTTCTCTTAACATGCTTCCAACCTGTTTCATTGAAAATGAACATCCCAAAGCCCAGTATCAGATTGGCCGACCGGATAGCCTTTTTAGGGAATACAGTTCTACTTTGCCGGCTTGGGAATATTCCAGGGTAGGGCCAGCAGTAACGATGCAAGCCGTACATTTCATTCATGAACATGTGCAGCAAAGAGCCGGACAGCCTTTCTACTTGCACCTCGTTCCATCTGCGCCACATCGGCCATGTTTGCCTCCTGATTTTATTAAAGGTCGAAGCCAGGCCGGAGAGCGAGGAGATATGGTTGCTGAATTTGATTGGACGGTTGGAGAGATTCTCAAAACACTTGATAGCCTTTCACTCAGTGAGAAAACAATCGTCGTGGTGACCAGCGACAACGGTGCCATACCAGGGGATCAAATATCCCGGGACGGAAATTTGTCAAGCAATTGGAATATGTATGGTCATGCCAGCTGTGGCCCATGGAGAGGATATAAAACGCACATTTATGAAGGTGGGCACCGGGTACCTTTAATCGTACGTTGGCCAGATAAGATTAATGCAGCGCAACGATCAAAACAATTGATTTCTCTGACTGATTGGTTTGCTACCATAGCCCATATATTAGGACGACCCTTAAGCCCTGATGAAGGCGAAGACAGCTTTAGTTTTGCACATACTTTTAATGACCATTTTGAAACAGTGCAGGTACGTGATCATATGGTGCATCATTCGCAATATGGAATGTTTGCCATTCGCTCCGGGGATTGGAAATATATTGCCGGTAGCGGTTCAGGTGGAGAAACAGATCGCGAATCGGATTTACCTAAGGGAGTTGCCGCAGGGGGGCAACTTTACAACCTGGTTGATGATCCGGGTGAAAAATTGAACAGACTTCCGGAACAGACGGAGATTTCAAGAAAATTAAAAACAGTACTTGCTGATATTAAGAATGGTACTACATCCAGAAATTAATAATAAGAGATCATTAAGGAATAACAATATAAGCTATGTTGGTTACAAGATCTGCGGATCCATGGTTTTATTCCTTCTATGCTTTGCCTGCAATACTATGAAAGAAGAGGACAAAAGTGCTATAGTAGATAGGCCCAACATCGTGCTCATTAATGTAGACGACCTTGGGTGGACTGATGCGGCTACCTTAAGCAGCGATTTTTACGAAACACCCAACATAGATAGACTTGCTGCGAATGGCATGAAATTCTCGCAATGTTATGCCGCGGCAGCCTTGTGCTCGCCTACCAGGGCGTCCATCATGACCGGCAAATATCCGGCGAGACTAGGCATCACTGATTGGATCCGTGCCGTGTTTCAGCCCGGCGGAAAACCAAAAGACCGACCGACCAGCGGAAAAAACCCGGAAGGATTTTGGGCGCAAGGAGGTGAGGACGCCCCTTTTTTAGTGCCCTACAATCCATTGTGGATGGAGCTCGAGGAAACTACCATAGCCGAATTACTGCGTGATGCGGGTTACCGTACCGGTCATATCGGCAAATGGCACCTTGGGGCTGATGGCTACGAACCGCAAGATCAAGGCTTTGAAATCAATATTGGCGGATGTGATTTTGGTGAGCCACCGAGTTACTTTGATCCGTACACCCGGGGACCTTTGCCCGAGTATGATTACGACAGCATCCCCGGTATTCCTCATCTACCACCGAGGAAAACAGGTGAATACTTAACCGATAGAGAAGCTGATGAAGCCACCGGTTTTATTAAAAATGGTAAACGACCTTTCTTTTTGCACCTCTGTCATTATGCGGTGCATGTGCCGCTTCAGGCAAAAAATAGTCTCATAGAAAAATACCGGAACAAACCCAAAGGCGATCGGCATAAAAATGCCACGTACGCCGCTATGATAGAAAGTGTGGACCAATCTTTAGGGAAGGTGGTTCAGGCACTCATGGATATTGATCAACTTGAAAATACTATTATCATTTTCACGTCAGACAATGGTGGCTTGGCAAAGGGTAATGTGACAAATAATTATCCTTTACGATCCGGTAAAGGATTTCCATTTGAAGGCGGCTTACGTATTCCTCTTATTGTGCAATGGCCTGGAAAAATTGCCCCTTCCCGTACTTCCGATATAGTGTTAAATACCGTTGATTTTCTGCCAACTATTTGTGCACTGACCGATGTGTCTTTGCCTGCAGAAACAACGATTGACGGTGTGAGTTTTGCAAGTCATTTACTGGGTACTTCCCACGAAGAGGTACGTACAACAAGTATATGGCACTATCCGCATTACCGCCTCTGGGACAATCTAAGCCCCTACAGCATCATACGAAAAGGTAATATGAAATTGATCAAAAGCTATGAACACCCGATACGTTACGAGTTATATGATTTGAAGAATGATATTTCAGAAAAAAATAACCTCGCAAGGGCAAGGCCTGAAGAAGTTGAGAGACTGGCAATGGAATTAGATGCGGAGCTCAAACAAATGCATGCGCGCTTCCCAATCGAGAATCCCAGGTTTCAACCACTTCAATAGCGAATACATGAATATCTATATCCTTGATCCAATACTTCCTCTGCTGATCGCTGGTTTATGGCTTGCAACACAATACCCAAAACCACCGGCCGCGAGACAGGATAAAATGAATGGAGACATTATCAGAGGGACGTTGGGTGTAGTTAATACGCGCCATTAAAACAAATTAACTTTGAAAATTAATTATATACACATGAAGGTTTATATCTACGTAAAGTGCATCATAACCAGCCTGAATAAAAGTATTTGTAAACCTTCTCTACTCATATGCATTGGCTTGCTGTCTTTGGGGTCCGGACTAAAAGGTCAGGACGTTCCAACATCGCATTACGAAGATCTTCAGGAGCGCACGGCCTGGTTCCGGGAGGCCCGTTTTGGTATGTTTATTCATTGGGGACTTTATAGTATCCCCGCAAGAGGCGAATGGGTACGTGCCCAGGAGCGTATGAATATAGAAGACTACCAGGTCTATTTTGACGAATTCAACCCGGTGAATTACAATCCGCATGTTTGGGCAAAATTAGCTAAAGCAGCGGGTATGAAATATGCCGTACTGACAGCCAAACATCATGATGGGTTTTGTATGTGGGACACGAAAACCACCGATTATAAAAGCACCCGAACGCCCGCCAATCAAGATTTGGTAAGGACCTTTCTGGAAGCCTTCAGAGATGAAGGTTTAAAGGTTGGGCTATATTATTCATTGGTAGACTGGTATCATCCTGATTACCCCGCTTACGGGGATAGACAACACCCCATGCGCGACAATGAAGATTGGAAAGGCAAAGTTCACAAATGGGACAATTATGTGGGTTACATGCATGAGCAGGTAAATGAGCTTGTCACAAACTACGGGGAAATCGATATCATGTGGTTTGATTTTAGTTACTGGTCGTACCGGGGAGAAAAGTGGCGTGCCAGCGAATTGGTACAAATGGTTAGAGAAAAACAACCACACATACTCATAGATAATCGCCTTGGCGGAGACATGGAAAAAAATGACCCCGATGTTTATGCAGGTGATTTTGATGGTCCCGAACAAGGCATTCCCCGTGAGCCTATACGAAATGAATCAGGGTATCTTTTGCCATGGGAAGCTTGTATGACTTTGAATGATTCATGGGGTTATAAGGCGAAGGACTACAATTACAAGACAGCTCAAGATGTCATAAGGTATTTAACAAATGCGGTGAGTAAAGGAGGAAACCTGCTGGTCAATGTCGGACCAAATGCCTATGGCGAGATCCCAAAGAGATCGCAGGAAATATTGCACAGCGTAGGCGATTGGATGTCAGTCAATGGCGAGGCAATATACGGCGCAGGTATCTCTGAATTTGACAAACCGGAATGGGGGCGATTCACACAAAAAGGAGACACCTTATACGCTTTTCTTTTTCAAAAACATTTTGGACATATCGGCTTAAAGGGACTCAAAGACAAAGTGATTAAAGCACGGCTGGTCAAGGACGGCTCTGAAGTTATTGTCACACCTTTTTGGAATGATGAGACTTCTGACTTTGATGAACCCGACGATATTTTCTTAGCCTTTGGCAAGCCTGTACCGCTGACCTATCCACTGCCGGATAAATTAGCGACGGTGATTCGAGTCCATTTAAAAACCGATCGCTGACAAATCAATCAGATCATTAGTATGAACCGCTACCAAACGTCCATTGTATTCAGCTGCATCCTGGCTATGATATCCTGTAATTATTATCCTTCGGGTCCCCAAAAAATGGATAATAATATATATGAATTTGAAAACCGCTTTTTTCGACTGCAAATAAATCCGGAATTGGGAGCTCGTATTGTTTCATTAACCTATAGAGGTCAAGAAGTTCTGGTACAACAATCTGAAGATACTTTGGCCTTTGGTTCCACACTTTGGCCTGCATCTAAAGAACGTCTGGGGTGGCCAATTCATCCGGACATAGATCGGGTACCCTATATGGTTGAGACCGCAGGCGACACCCTTGTGTTTCGCAGTACTTCCGTATCGCCGCTTGGCTGGAGGTTTCATAAAAAAATCTGGGTGGAGTACGATAAACCGATTATACATGCGCGATATGACATTGAGAACATTACCGATACCATTCGATCCGTAGCCGCATGGGAGGTGAACAGGCATCCAAAGGGAGCAAAGGTAATTTGTCATGTTGACACTACTATGATGCCCTACAAACGCTTAGACTACCTGAATGCTACCATATCGGAGGATGGTTACTTCTACTGTTCAATCCCAAAATCGTATGCTAAACGATCACAAAAGGTTTCCTTTGATGGTAAATCAAGATGGATCGCATACGTTAACGATGACTGGCTGATAGTTCGCGCAGGTACCATGCCGCTATCCGTAGCCGATTTTTCGCCACGCGGGGGTGAATTAGAGCTCTATATAGATGACGACACCGATTATGTGGAGATCGAAATACAAGGCCCTTATACCAGGCTGGCTCCCGGCCAAAAAGCGAGCCTGCAAACCAAATGGCAACTGGCACCTATGCCAAAAAATACAACTTTGACACTTCGGGATATGCTCGATGTAATCGGCAAGATGGTTGAATAAATCGCTCAAACGTTACCCAGCCAGCTCGTTTATTGCGTGTGCCTGGATAATTAAAACAAATCATAACAACTCTCACAAAAACGATCAGGAAATCATCGTTCATATTGCGCATTTACCTCTTTTCTGCAACGCTCATAATTAGCCAACCATTTATTGGAACATTCTATATCCCCTTTTGCATCGCAAAGAATATGCATGTTGTATGAAGCCTTCATCTGCAAGGCCAAATTGCTACTGGCCAAATGTGGGGTGAGCAGAGCGCCGGCCTTGTCGTATTCCCCTTGGTCAAAGAGTTTATCAAAGCCTTTAAACTTATTCCCGGTAAATGCAACTTTGGTTAGTGTTTCAGTCTGTGGATACCATCTTTTGTGGTAATCATTAGCCAGACCTAATAGCATACCTTTTATTTCAGGTGAAAACCTTATAGTTTCCTTGCCGAACACATCAATTATAAAAACGAATTCACTTCCTTCTACTTCGGCCTTATCATTCAGGGTGATATTATTTATAAGCTTGGTTCGCTGATATATTGAGACACTCATTCTCGCGTGATAAGTGGTATAATTGACATTGTCGTCGTCAGAACTGATCCTGAATCCGTCCGACGTGGATATGCTTAATGAAGGAATAAGGACTAATGTAGAAGAATCAAACCCTGTTAAAAAAGTTTCCATTTTTGATTCATACAGGCTATCCAATACCCATTTATAGTTTGGATCATTTGCGAACTCGTCGGTTATACTTTTGATCAGGAAATCCCGGCTTTGTTGACTAAAAGCTAATCTTCTCCTTTGCTTTTTTTTAAACTGAGATAAATCCAGGGTATCTGCTTTGCTAGCTACTATTATCTTATCTATTTGAGTTGGCAGCGAAATTGGATCATAGGTCACTTTATAAGAAAGCTCCCGCGTACACGAGATACTAATCAGTCCTAAAACGAGAATAAAAGCGAGTTTTTCCTTTAGAAAGATTCTCATTTGAACTAGTTCCATAGCATACGAATATACTTGTTTAACGGTAGATCCATCAATTATGTTGATGTATTGTTGATCAGGACATGCCTTATGCCAACACACAGATCAACGCAGCGTTATATCTGATTTTACATTAACCATCCGCCATGCATCTGGCCGCGATTACTAGTTTTGTAATATTATAATGTATTCGTGTTATGTTAAATCTAGCTTTGGAGCTTTTTGAAAGGTTATTTTTACCTAACCCGGAGAGGGCCGAACGTTAAGAAATGATCTAGTGAATCATTTTAGTGAGGAGCCAGAGAGCGAAGCGGGCAGGGGGGACGAGCCGAGGGCTGGCAATAAAGTTTTGGAGGGAGGGAAATTCTACGAGCAGGAGGGGTTCACCTACGCTAAAGCTTCGGTGAATGAAAAGGGCTGGAACAGTCTTTTGGCATTCTAAAGACTATATTAACCGACAAAGCAATTCTAATACTATTCTAATCTTAAAAAATCGACTTCATAACTGGTAAATCATATCTTTAATCTGATGGGTAATAAGCTGAAAAATAAAAGAATTATTGTGATTTTTGTCCTGAGGATTTTAAATCTTATAAGTTTTGTAGCACCGTACATAAAATGATATTGAGTGGTATGGTAAAAAAAATTCTTCTTATAGAAGATGAATTAAATGTGGCATCCTTTATAAAAAAGGGGTTGGATGAGGAAGGGTATGAAGTAACCGTATCCCACGATGGGGAATCGGGATTGGCAATGCTCTCTTGCCATAATTTTGATCTGTTGATTTTAGATGTTATTCTTCCCAAAATGACGGGTTTAGACGTTTGTGAGAAAATTAGAGACGGTGGACATAAACAGTTGCCGGTATTAATGTTAAGTGCATTGAGTACTACGGAAAGTGTTGTGGATGGACTAGATAGAGGTGCCGATGACTATTTGGTAAAACCGTTTAAATTTTCTGAGCTGTTGGCGAGGATCAGAACACTTTCAAGAAGAAAGGAACTTTTTAAAGATAATGAACAAATTCTCTCCATTGCAGACATGAAGCTCGATCTCAATGCCAAAACCGTATACAGGGCAAGTTCGGAGATAATGTTGACACCTACCGAGTACAGGTTGTTAGTGTATTTTATGAAGAATCAAAAAAAAGTTCTTTCAAGAGTTGACCTACTGGAAAATGTATGGGACATCGATTTTGATATGGGGACGAATGTGGTTGATGTGTATGTCAATTACCTTAGGAACAAGATTGACAAAGCCTTTGATCAGAAATTGATCCGGACAGTATTTGGAATGGGATATGTCATGAAAGAATAAAATTAATCTACTGAAAATCCGCAATAAAATAACGCTCATTTTCACATTAATAACAGCCAGTCTATTATTGATGGCATTTGTATTAATTTTTTATTTTACCAATCTCTATACCAAAAACAATTTTTATCAACGATTAAAAGAAAGGGCTACGATAGCGGCGCAGGCATCACTTGAAAAAGATGAAATGAGCTTAAATATTTATGATGACATCCGTAAAAGACATTTGCAAATATTGCCCCAGGAGAAAGAATATATCATTTCTATGAGCCAGATGGAGGAATTATCAAGGGCTGATTCTTTGAAGGAACAACCTAAGGTTCTGATGTTTCAAAAACTTATAAAGGAATTGTCAAATGGTGATGAAAATTTAAATCAATTTCCACCTTCATTTTTGGAAGGAATAATATCAGAGGAATATGTCCAGGCCAAAATGCATGACACTTATTATGTAGGAATTCCCTATTCAGATAATCAGGGAGATTTTATAGTAGTGATATCTGCAGTAGATAAATACGGTCAGTCCAAGCTAAGTAATTTGTTGCGTATACTAATTGCCATATTTTTAGCCGGTCTGGTTGTAATTTATGTCGTAGGGTCGTATTATGCCAGGCAAATCTTAAAACCCATTTCAAAAATTACAACAAAGGCCAATCAGATAAGTGCCATGAATTTGCACTTAAGACTGGAAACCGGTGATAAAAAAGATGAGTTGACGGAACTGGCCACAACACTTAATAATATGCTGAACAGGCTTGAGGCATCTTTTGAGATTCAAAGGAGCTTTGTCAATAATGCCTCGCATGAATTGAAAAACCCATTAACAGCCATCTTAGGAGAGGTTGAAATTGCTTTGAGACATGAGCGTTCCAAAAGTTATTATAGTCAATCATTAAAGACCGTGGGGAAAGAAGCCAGACGGCTGGAGCTTCTGGTTAAAAGTTTGCTAAAGCTCGCCGAAACTGATGACAGCAAAAAAGGACTGAATATTGAAAGTTTGAGGATTGATGAGTTATTACTGGATGTCAAAGATGATCTGAACAGCATCAACCCTGACAATAATATTACTTTCGACTTTGCCACATTTCCTAATGATCCTGATCAGCTGATCATTCAGGGTAACAAAAGTTTACTGAAAATGGTATTTACCAATATCATGGATAATGCCTGTAAATTTTCTAACAATACGGCGGTGATTATAAAAATTAAAGCTGATGACATGAATGTTAAAATTGAAATCATGGATTATGGCGTCGGTGTTCCAGAGAATGAATTAAAGAGTATTGTAGAACCTTTTTTCAGGGCATCAAACGCACGCAACTTTAAAGGTTTTGGGATAGGGTTACCGCTTGCCCATAAAATAATAAAAATTCACGGCGGGCAATTGGTAATTAATTCCACCGAAGGGGCCGGGACACTTGTTCTTGTTACTTTACCTAATTCTTTGCCACATATTGGAATTCCAAGTTAAAATTATAACATACTTATAATCATTATTTTAGGTACTATAATCTACAGTAATTATTTAATATGAAATAATCATTCCAACCTGCTATCCAAGGACCATTTAATTATTTGCTAACCGGTTGGTCAGGCACCATAAAGTAAGCGAGATCAACTGTTTTTGCCAAGTTAGGTTTACCTAAGTTCTCTTTTTAACGCAACGGGTTTTTTGAACCGATGTAAACTAACATATCTTCTAAAGCTGATTTTATAGAAATCATAAAAGATAACTATTACCAGAAAAATACTTACTATATAAAACAACCTGAATCCTATATGCGCATAAACAAAACCTGCCGAAACAGCCCCTGAGATATAAGCGCTTGCAATTGTGCTTAAAAGTAAAGCTTTTCCTCTAAGCTCCTTGTTATTTCTGTATTTCGACTTGGTAAACATAGCAAAGAGGACACCCAAATCAGTAGTGGTGCCGGTTAAATGGGTAGTTTTAACAGCGGAATTTGAGATACTTGCCGTTAGGCCATTTTGCAACCCCATGGCAAAAACCATAAGCGACAGCAGTATCTCGGTTTCCGCAAGTGTATCCTGATAAAAGTATTGGCCATAAAATCCCACGGTTAACAAGCAAATAATTTCTATGGCGACTGGGGTGGCATGGGCAAGATACTTGCTTTTGTTATTGAAGTGTATCACAATCATATTGGACACGAAACCTCCAAAAAAGAATAGAAATATCCAACCAAAGACCACTGCTATCTGGTAGTAGTTCCCAAGAATAATTTCTGAAGCCAAAATGGTATAGTGGCCGGTTACGTTTGAGCTGAATGAAAAAAATATCATTAATGAAGCTATGTTTACCATACCCGCGGAAAATGCCGTTAATGCTCCCAGCTTAACATTGTCTTTGAGTGTCCTGCTATTGCTGTATTTTCTAAGCACAACAGTTAAATTCTGGTAAATGTTAATTGACCAATACCTCGCACTTTCGCATCGGCATCAAAGTTGAGCACCATTTTGCGGTGTTTCAGGTGGAAAATATTATAGTTCTCCTGAAGTCCATCGAGGTATCTAATTTGAAGAATATGACCTCTTCCTTTAATTCTCCAGTCGGCTATTCTAATAGTCTCTCCACCTATCAATTTCAATTTACCATCAGGCAAAAATTCCCATTTTTCCGCTTCATAAATTACCAGATCCTTACCAAGAAGATTTTTAACTTGTTCACTATCGTAATTTTTAAAGTCAAGGTTATCAGTAGCATTGATTTTTTCATATTTCCATGAAACTTCCGCCCATTCACCTGAGATTATTGCTTCAGGACTTGGCCTGCTTTGAAGGATTAATAGAAAACTGAGGATTACCAGCATAAATGCTGTCATATACAAAATTGTAAATTTCATAAGCGTTTAATTATTTTTCAGTTATTGCCTGCCGGTCTGTTCCCAAACAGCGTATAACCCGATCGTTTTTTCGCTTCGGGTGAGCTTATCTCCTTAACCTTATGCCAGGTTATTGTACTTTGGTCTACTTCTTGAATGTCAATACTACATTTATAAATAAATGGCAATACGTCGAAGCTTCTTTTATGAGGTAGTTTGAGTTGGTGTTTAACAGGCACACATGCTTTCTCAATATGATTTGCTTCAAGGTAGTTTTGAAATGCAGCGTCGTTTACACCCGTGAAAATATCTAACTTCAGCGCGTGGATCTGCTGGGTATAATTTTTTTTGATATGTACACAAGCCTCTTCGAATTCAAAGTTAGAGACATCATAAATCAGTTTTGATTTTGAAAAATACATGAGTTCGATCGTTGATTCAGGCAATCTAAACCCAAAAAAAAGAGTAACATCAAATATCGTTTCCGGGGGATGACTATTTAGCAGATATTTGACAGGATTTAACGATTCAATCGTGAAATCCGTGGGAATTAAAACCTTCTGTATCATGGATTCCTATGTTTAATATACTTCCCAAATATATGTTTGAGTGATTAGAACGGTTTAAGAATGGAATTAGAAAGGCATTAGAATGAATTCGACCTGGGTTTATGCATCGGTCCATTAATTTATGGAGGAAATATGTATGGAACTGAGATTAGCTAACAACTAAAGGAAGGAGAGATCGGTAATGTCTAAAAACACTATCTTGGAAAAGTAAGGCGCTATTTTAGCGGTCTATGTGAATGTCAAAGTGAATAAGCAAAGATCCGGAAGGTGCCGCGACCGGTGAGGGTTTGAGTTGCCCTTTTTATACAGACAGGAGGGTAGGACCGGAGCACGCTTTATGCCTCTTGACGTCTCCTATGTTGAAAAGCAAGTGAAAGTGCTGTTCTTTAACATAGGAGACGGAGGCACTAAGACCTTATACGACGGTCATATGACAGTTCTTATTTTTTAAGTGTTGATTGTCAATTCCATCAAAACCCGGTATTCTGGCTAAGATTTTCATTCAGATCCCGCTCTCTTTGCGGGATGGGCAGATATCTGAATTTTTCATCGAGGCCAAGCTGGGTAAAGCGACCGGTCCGGACATAATCATTAAAAGTATGCCCTTCAAAAAACAGCTCTCTCACTCTTTCATCATATATTTCCTGCCGCAGCTGGTCCTGGCTCAAACCAACCAGGTCCGGAACATGTGCAGGATCATTCTTATCTATTCTTGCGCGCTCTCTTACCTGATTAATGTAAGTAAATGCTTCACCCGTGCGCCCCAGTTCGTTCAAAGCCTCGGCATACATCAGCAAAACCCCAGAATACCGAATAACTGGCCAGTTATTGGCCGACCAACCCCATGGTGTAGGCACTACGTTGGACTGGCTTTCAATATTGAACTTAAGAATGTAATACGGAGCCTGCGTAATATCGAGCGTAACCTGCTCATTCGTCCCGGTATCAAAATACTCATATAAAAAGGTCTGTTCCCTTCTGATGTCCCCGGGCTCATTAAATAGATCCCACGCCTTTTGACTGCCGACAAAGATGCCACGACCGGCAAGGTTGGTATTGAAAAGCCTGGCGCCGGTAGGGCTAATCAGCCGGGTAATCTGAATGCCCGGGTCGATGTCATTGTGGAAATTCACTTCAAATACTATTTCACCTCCTGGGGTATATTTGTATTCATAATCAAAATTATTTCTGAAATTGGCGAACAGGCTATAGTTGCCCGATTCGATCACCTTTTGGGCATAATCAGCGGCTTCCTGCCAACTACCGAGTGTAAGATACACCCTGGCCAGCAAGCCATGCGCAGCTCCTAAAGTAACCCGTCCATTATCGGCACCTGTCCAACTGGCGGGTAAGCCATCCTGGGTATTGCTTCCCTCGCCGGCGGCATATTTCAGGTCGCTAAGGATCAGATCATATACTTCCGAAACCGGATTCCGCTCCAGATCTCTGTTAGAGGCACCTTCGGTAGGTTCGGTGATCACAGGCACTTCCCCAAATAACCTTACCAGGTCAAAGTAGTAGACCCCTCTAAGGAAATAAGCCTGCGACAAAATATCGTCCTTGAATGCGTCATTCAGACTATTGGAATTGGGTATCTTCGTAATCACGAGGTTGGCATTATTGATCCCCTGGTAAACATCACGCCATGTTTGCGCGAGTACTCCGGTCTCGGAGTTCAGGGTAAACTCTTCAAATTCTCTGGCCGCATCGGCTACGCCACTTACAGGATCCGGGCCAAGGGTTACAAGATCAGACCGCATTTCGTTATAGTGGATAAAATTCAGGCGGTAGGTGCCAAAGGTGGAAATATTGGCATATACGGCATTGATGGCCTGTATGGCATGATTTTCAGTTTCATAAAAATTTTCTGCCACCAGGAAGGATTTTGGATCTTCCTCCAAAAAATCCTCACCACAGGATGCAATTATTCCACCAATTAATATATAAAGAATTATCAATTTCGCTTTCATTTTCTTGTTCGTTTAGTCGTTGCTTTAAAAGGTTACATTCAATCCGGCCAGATAAGTCCTTGCCCTGGGGTAGGTAAAATCATCCACACCTTGTATGACATTATTCTGACCAAAAGAATTTACCTCCGGATCATAACCGGAGTAGTCGGTAAACGTGGCTAAGTTCTGAGCGCCTAAGTAGACTCTTACTTTTTGTATTTTTAATCTATCCAGCATATCGGATGGCAGATTATAGCCCAGGGTAAAGTTACTGATCCTGATGAAAGAACCATCCTCAATAAAATCACCCAGGACCGAGCGTTGCGGATTAACGGAAGGGTCGACCCGGTTTTGAAGTGCCCGCGGTACATTGGTGTTTGGGTTTTGCGGTGTCCACCGGTCCAAAGCCCTGGTCGTATTGTTTACCTGACCATTCAGGGATAAGGTCGTATTCAATGTGCGGTTATAAACATCAAATCCCTGCATCCCCTGAATAAAGATAGCTAGGTCAAATCCTTTATAGGAGAAGGTATTGTTCAATCCGAAAATAACATCCGGCAAAGAATTCCCAACGATGGTGCGGTCCAGGCTGTTGATGACACCATCTGCATTCTGATCCACGTACTTTCTGTCACCTGGCGCTGCCTGTGGCTGTGGGCTACCGGCGATATCTTCTCCCTGCTGGAAAATTCCCGCCACTTCATAGCCATAAAAATTACCCAGTGGTTCTCCTACCATGGCAATGGCAGTAACATTTCTGGTAGTCTCCACAAATTCTGTCACCTGTCCGCCGAGATCCAGTAATTTATTGCGATTCATGGACAGGTTAAAATTGGTATTCCATTCAAAAGCTCCTGCCAGGTTATGGGTATTGATGTCCAGTTCAAAACCTTTATTTTCCATGCTGCCAATGTTGGAAACAATGGTAGAAAAACCTGTCGTATTTGGAATTTGCAGTGTATATAACAGATCATTGGTAGTTTTGATATAATAATCCAAAGTAGCTTGTATCCGTCCCTTCCAAAAGCTCAAATCCACACCAATATCAAACTGTTCGGTGCTTTCCCAACTTAAGTCGGGATTGGGAATCTGCCTGGGCTTTTTGCCGAGGGCGAGGTCATTATTCAGAACGGCGCGTGAGTTGTTTAATATACCCAGTGACAAACCGGTACCGATTTCCTGGTTTCCTGTGGTTCCGTAGCTTACCCTTAACTTGACAAGATCCATCAAATCCTGCCCGGCCATAAAAGGCTCCTCTGAAATTACCCAGGCAACGGATCCGGAAGGGAATACCCCGAATTTATTGTCCCTCCCAAAGCGGGATGAGCCATCTACCCTTATAGAGGCGGTAGCCAGATACTTCCCGTTAAAGCTGTAATTGACCCTGCTCAGGTAAGAGGCCAGGTTCCATTCGTTGTAACCGGAGGTCATGTTATTCTGGATACGGGTATTGCCGTCCAGGTCAAAAACCCGGGTATCATTACTCAGATTTTCGGCAATCACCTGTAAATTTTCCCTTTCATAGGTTTGGGCCGTTTGGCCGATAAGGGCGGTAAAATGATGCTGGTCACCAAAGGTTTTTTTATAGGTGAGCGTGTTCTCAATCAATAGACTGATATTGTTATTTTGAGAAACGATCGCATCATTTTTTCCGGTATCGCCGTTGCGGGGCGCAAAATACTTTTCTTTATTATCGGCGATGTCGGCTCCCAGGTTTAACCGGTAGGTTAGGCCCTCCACGATTTTATATTCGCCAAACAGGTTGGCCAGGACCCGGTTGGTATTTCTCTTAAATTCAATGGCATCGGTGATATACAGAGGGTTGGTCATTTCGGAAATACCCGTATTGGGAAAAACATTTCTTGGGTAGATGCCATTTTCATCTATCGGCACCTGATTAGGCGCCATTTTTAAAGCAGCGCCAACCGCACCCTGGTCCCGGTCTGTGATGGTTACATTATCATCAATCCGCGATGCCAGCAGACTGGTCCCGATCGTCAATTTCTCATTGATCTCCCGGTCAAGATTAAGCCGTAAAGAAACCCTTCGAAGATCGGAGCCTCTGACAATGCCTTCCTGTTCAAAATAATTGGCAGAGAGGGCGAATTTTGTCTTATCATCCCCGCCTCTAAGCCCCAGGTTATAATCCTGTATGGCAGCTGCGCGGAATATTTCGTCCTGCCAGTCGGTATTGATATTGGTGGGGAGGTCAAAATCGGTAGACAACCCGGAATTTTCCCTGGCTTCCCTTACCAGGTCAGCATATTGACTGGCATTCAGCATATCTATTTTATTAGCTACTTCCTGGACACCATAATAGGCATCAAAATCAATCTGGGTTCTTCCGGACTTTCCTCTTTTGGTAGTAATCATAATGACCCCGTTAGCACCCCTGGCACCGTAGATAGCCGTGGCAGAGGCGTCTTTCAAAATTTCGATGGATTCAATATCATTGGGATTGATGGAACTAAGGGTGTTAGGAGGTGTGCCGGCACCGCCGGCATAAACGATACCGCTGGTCAATTCCGAGTCGTTATTATAAATTGGGAAACCGTCGACCACAATTAAAGGTTCGTTGCCACCTCTTACCGAATTACTACCCCTGATCCGGATGGAAACCGAACCGCCGGGGGCGCTGGAAGCCTGGGTTACCTGCAATCCTGGTGCCCGGCCGGCCAACATCTGGTCGAACGTAGTAGCCGGCAAGTCCTTCAAAGTTTCAGAGGAAACCGAAGTGACAGAGCCAGTTAAGTCTCTTTTGTTGACCGTTCCGTAGCCGATCACCACTACCTCCGATAAATGTTTGACATCGAGCACCAACGCTACGTTGATGACGGTCTGATTGTTAATTTCAATATCTTCTGAAACGTATCCGATAGAAGAGAAAGTCAAAATAGTGGCATCCTCCGGCACCATAAGGCGGTAGATTCCGTCCACGTCGGTTACAGCCCCGATAGTGGTGCCTTTTACCAGGACATTTACTCCGGGCAGCGGTTCTTCATTGGCGTCGGTCACCTTGCCGGTAATTTCCTTATCCAGGATGGTATCCTCAACCACAGGATTTTGATTTTTAGTCTTAAAGGGCGGTTTGTCGACAAAAATATTTTCGTTGATGCGCTTAAACCATAAGCCTGTCGAGCGGGATATACTCCTTAGCAAATAGTCCATGGACTGGTTTTCCGCATGGACATTGATCTGTTCATCGAAATTGATCTCTCCGGGATCGTAAGCAAACTTGAAATTGGTTTTTTCACTAATCACAGCGAAAGCATCGCCTATGGATACATTTTCAAGTTTGATATTAACATAGATTTCCCTGAGGCTTTTATTTTGTGCATTTCCCGTTTCCGCCAACACTAATCCGACCAGGAAACACTGCAGAATGATACCATAAAGGCTATATCGGGACATGGCGATAATTTGTGGTAGAATTTTACATTTCATATCTTTATATGCTTTTGATGATAAAATTTATGTTTGTCAAAGGCTGTTTTCCAGGATTCACTTTTTAGGTACTCCCCAGCACTTTTAAAGGGGAATCCGGGAAGATCTTTAAGCCAGTAGCCTGTAGGTTGCTGGCTTTGTTGTTTAGCTTGTATCAAAATATTTCATGGATGAAATCTTATTATATTTTACACTTTACAGATTATTTTAAAAAACGCGGATCTTTACAGTTTTTCCTTCGATCACATATTCAAAGCCTAAGGAAAAACCAATCCCTTTTAACACACTTTCCAGGCTCATCTTATTAAACTCGCCGCTAAACCTTCTGTCCGCGGGTATTTCATTCACTGAAATTTCTACACCATACCATGCTTCAAGTTCTGAAATGACCTCCTTAAAAGTTGCCTTCTTAAAAACCAGGATGCCGTCCTTCCAGGCCACAAAATCGTGTGTGGCTACCTTTTCCTTCACTATCTTTTCTTCAGCCGGGTAAAAGGTGAGCATTTCGCTTGGTAGCAGTACAGCGCTGGTTAAACTGGCATCCTGGTCTTTTGCGCCGCTGTTTACCTGTACCTTACCGGATACTACCGTCACCTGAATTTTATGGCCATTTGGGTTGGCTTTGATATTGAAGGAAGTTCCCAGTACCTTAGTGGTTATTTCACCGGTGCGGATGATAAAAGGCCGTTCCGCGTCTTCCTTCACGTCAAAGAAAGCTTCTCCTTCCAGAAACACTTCCCTGACATGCGGCTCAAACTTTTCCGGAAAACGAATCTGACTTTGCGCATTTAGCTTTACCGCTGAACCATCGGCTAATACGACCGTTGACTTTTGGCCTTTATCAGTTGCTTTTGTCCTGTATTCGGTTGGTTGATTATTCCGGTCGCTAAGCCTTGTGCTATTATATTTGTCATAGAGGATCCAACCCAGGCTGCCGGTAGCGATTAATAGCATAATACTTGCTGCATACTTCAGCAATGAACGGAAATATCTTTTTGTACCGGTTTCCTTTTGTAAGGTCTTTTGCAGATAGGTCTTATGGATCTTTTCCAGGGTTTCGATGTATTCATCTTCACTGGGTACCTGATGATTTTTATAATTTACAGATGAAACAATCGTTTTAGCCCTGGTGATAATGGCTGTTTTTTCAGGATGTTTAGCTAACCAGCTTTTCCAGAAGTATTCGCTTTCCGGGCGGGGGTTTTTAACCCATTGAATAAAAAAATCATCTGCCAAAAAGTCCTCTAATGCATAATTTTCATACCTGACGTGAAAATCCTTTGACATACGTTTCATATTGGCCGTGTTAGATTGGTACCTCTACCTATATAAAGACCTTAGGTTAAAAAGTGTATATAGATTATTTTAAAATATTTTAAGAAAAAGCCGTTCTGGGAAAAATTTGCTATTAAAATCGTTTAATCCGGCTAAAAATTATGAAGATGGAAATCGCGTTAACGGTAGAGTATCGAAACGATCATTGGCAGAATCGCCAAGAATACATCTTTCAGATTGCGGATCTCTTTTCTTAGCCTGGCCTTGGCCCTGGAGATTAACATCCGGGCATATTCCACCCTGGAAAAATTCATTAATGAGGCAATTTCTTTATAGGAGAGTCCTTCATGATAATAATAAAGGATGGCTTCTTTTTGCCTTTTGGTTAACTTTTTGAAAATTTCTTCCAGTTTCTCCTTCACTTCAATGTCCAACTGACTATGAATAAGATGTGACTCATGGGAAAGCACTATTTCAAAATCGTAGTTTTTGTAGGCATTTTTATCATAAACTAAATAGTTAGTTTTACCAAGGGCTCTGAGTATCTTCCTCTTCAAGGATTTAAAAAGATAAAACTTTATCGAAGTCGTATCTCCAAGCTTGCTTCTTTTTATTTTAAGGTCAACAAATAAATCCTGAATATGATCCTTTACCAATTCCCGGTCCTTCGTGAATTGACAGCCGTAATTATATAAGATGGCGAAATACCTCTCATAGATGAAATTAAATGCACTTTCATTGCCCTTTTTGAACTCCTTCCAGATACTAACGTCCTCCTGGTGCTCAAATTCCGATCTTTCCTGGGAAACTGCTTTTTTCTCGTCATCTTCTAATTCCCCGGAACTTCTTTTGAAATCAGCTTTGAGTGCTTTCATATAGGTTGTCACTTCGATAGTGTTATTCAATGTAATAAATTGTGGGGGATAATCCTAAAGGTGATGGTGGGGGCTTTGGGGGGCGATTGTGAAAGGGGAGGCTAAAAGAGATAAGATGAAAAATGAAAACTGGTGGCAAATTATTGGTGTCGATGAATAGGAGATCGGATCTTCAAAATGTGAATTTAGTGACGTCTTGATATTTGGGATTTGGAGTGGGGCACGTACGTTTTGGCATTTTTGTTTGTGTATGGGTTAGAGGAATGGTAAATAGGGGTGATTGCTTGGGAGTGATCAAACTAATCTACCCTATTTGATTTACATCAAAAATACCCAAGATTGGGTATTGATTTTAATTAACAGAATTGTGGACCTTTAAGCATCAATTAATTGTGTTATGACAAAAATAGCAATAGCGTCCTGCTGCAAAATTGAGGGCAAGTATCATGTGAAGAATCAAACCGCTTGGAGAGAAATTGAGGATGAAACTCCAGATATACTTTTGTTACTTGGAGACAATGTATATATGAAGCAAAGCCGTCCGAGATGGAATTTTCCACACTTAGAGGAACAATATAAAAAGCAATTTAAAGAACCACATTTTTACTCATTGATCAACAAAGTTCCATTTATGGCAACATGGGATGATCACGATTTTGGTCCCAATAATTCGAGAGGGGCAACGTCAGATGGCATTAAAGGTGGGAGGAGGGACAAATCGCGGAAACTATTTCACAAATACATGAAAGATTCTATAAATGATAATAGGCCCGAAGTTTATTGCACTCATATCATTAACAATATTAAAATCATAATGCTCGATGTTAGATATTATCGTAATGCAGCGGGTAGAAGGAACTCTACCATTCTAGGAGATAACCAGGAAAAGTGGTTGAAGAAAGAACTAGATCATAAACATAAGTTTACAATTGTGTGTTCGGGCGTGGGGTTTGGTGAAAAGAACCGCGGAAATAGGGACGATTGGAGTGCTTATGAGTACGCTTCGAAGCGATTAGAAGCAGAATTAAATAAGATACCTAAACTTTTTTTCGTAGCAGGTGATATTCATTCTAATAAATTCAAGAAGCACGGAAAATTTTACGAAGTTCATTCTTCGGGTGTAGGCCGTAAACACAGAGGAGATAGGAAACCTCTTAACAACTATGGAATCATTGATTATGGATCCAATAGTGTTAAGATCAGCCTTAAGGGAAGAAATAAGATCAATAAGGAAATTCGAATAAGTGACTGGAAGTTAATTTGATCAATCACAAATATGGCTGAACTTAATAAGAATTATTACGTAAATGTTGGACCAAACGGCACTTTTCACCCATCCGGAAACGAATCGAAAACCTCAAGATATCAATAAGATTTTTCAAGCTATTGTTACAGGAAGGTACTAAGAATATTATGCTCTATTTTCATGGTAGACAATACAGAGTAGGAATAAAGGAGAAGATGTACCAATTGTTGATTCATCTCTACCAGATGTCATAGACAAAATGACTGCTATGATACAAAAAAGTAAAACAAAATAAAGAGTATACAAATGTCGAACGGATTTACCACAGGCTTTATAGATGGCCATGCCATCAACATGCCAACGATCGATGGAACCTCGATTTATGAGAAAATTGATCATACTCATATGACCATCAATTTCAATATTTATCGGAAGCTGCCATTATATGTGGCATGCAATTACAATAAAGCAAAGTTCATTGCCAAAGATAAATCTGGGAAAGCGATAAAAAGAGGTTTCTTTAAAGCTGATAGCAATCTCGATGAGTCTCTTCAGCTAGGAGAAGGCTTTTACAAGTCCGAAACCAACGATCACGAAACGATGGAAAATCAAAACTCATTTGATCGTGGGCATATACTTAGTAGGCGTTATACACAATGGGGAGATAGTCCGGAAGAAGCCAAACAGAATGCAAATAAAACCTTCTACTTCACAAACATTGCCCCGCAAACCAGGGAGTTGAACCAGTACGAGTGGGAAGAACTGGAAGCGTTTGTTATTGAACATGGAAAACTCAAGGTTGACCGAGTTTCAATTTTTTCTGGAATTTTCTTTAATGAAAAAGACCCAATTGCAACCTATAAAGAGTATAAAACAAATAAAGTCCTCAATTTTCAGATTCCAATAGCATTTTGGAAAATAGTGTACTACCAAGTTAAAAATGAGTTGAGAAAAATTGCCTTTGCAATGTCTCAAAAAAGTAGAATGAAGGAATTAGATTTTGTCCAATTTTACGAAGAAGACACGGTACGTGTGGCAGTCGATCCCTTTGAAAAAATTGATAAAGAGCTAAAACCATTTATTATCAACTCATCATTGATTGAAAAGATCACTGGGTTGAAGTTTACTCCTGCACATGAATTATTTCAGGAGGAGACCCCTGTGGAAATTATTTTTGAAAGAATAGAAACTGATAAACTGGATGAATCTGATAAAACAAGGGGACCAAAAGATCCTAAATATGTAATAGTTAATTCTTCAATTGTAGAGTTTATCTAACACTTGAAAGGATTAGTCTTAGTTTTTGAAGTTTACTCACCAAAATTAAAAAATATGAATTGGAAAGCCCTTCACACAATAGGATTATTAGTAATGTTAAGTGCAATTTTCCTATTCAGCTCAATTGAACCTCAAAGCATTGCTTGGTTCCTGAACTTGGCAGTCCTTCTACTATTTACGTTAACTATCGGTCACGGAATTACTGGCTCCTGGAAGGGAATATTTGTGGATGAGAGGAATAAAGTAAGCCTTTCTAGGTTTCAATTACTCCTTTGGACCGTAATTTTGCTGTCGGCCTTCATTACCATCGGATTGATACGCATATACAAAGGAATTTCTAGTCCATTAACAATTACGCTTGACGAAGAACTCTGGATATTGATGGGAATTAGCACCACCTCATTGGTCGGATCACCATTGATAAGAAGCACTAAAACAAACAAAAGTTCAGAAGCTTCCCAGCGCAAGAAGACAGTAGATCTCCTTGGTGGTACAACAGATAGTACCGGAGTAGTGTCCACAACAAGTTTGGTTAATACGAATGGGCAGATCATCGTGAATAGAAGCATCGACAATGCTGGAATTTCAGACCTTTTTAAAGGTGAGGAAACCGGAAATGCTGCTGCTGTTGATTTGGCCAAAATTCAAATGTTCTTTTTTACCATTATTATTATGATGGCATATATAGTTCTTCTTTGCACCGACATAGTAGGTTATGAAATACTTGATAAAGCGACTAAAGTTGAGACATTAAAAATACTGAATAAGGCAGGATTCAATTTTCCTGCACTTGACGATAGCATGCTTGCTTTGCTTGCGATCAGTCACACGGGATATCTTGTCAACAAGGCAGTGCCACACAGCAAAGAATAGTTATCAAGCATCGAATCTAGCAAAAGTTGGATTTGTAATAGATTGATTATGAAAAAAGCCTAAAATCAATCTGAATCTTCTACTTCAAGACTAATCTTAAGAGGAATGACATTCTCAATTTCCTTTGCTGTTAAGGCATTTACCAACTTGATAGTGTACTGTTTCTTGCCAGCCTTTACCCCCTTACCTTTAATTTCTACCGGAGACAAGATCCCTTCACCTGAATCTTTTCCAGTATACTCCTCTACACAGTCACTTTTTTCACTGTCAACAGTAAGGCGAATGAATTCCGTATCACCTGTCAAAGGAATTTTTGGCAGATTTATAACAAAAGATTCGCCCACCTTTATTCGATAATGTTCACTTTGATTGTTGTGTAGGAGTTCATTTATTGCCATCGTATCCATGACACCTAAGTTAAGAAATTTTGATTCATATCATCTCGAGTATCATAAATAATGTAGCCATATTTGGCATATTCTATGATATAATCGTAAGAAAGATAGTAGTAACCCGCATTACTCTTATTTTGCCCCCAACTATTTTTGAAAATGAAATAAGGAACAGGCGCTATCTTGTTGTAGCCAACCAGCAACATAGCGTGACCACCTCTAGATTCTATAGGTTGACCATTCGAATCCAGTTTTATATCGAGCACCCCATTTCTATCTGGGTAACCCCAAGCAACATGTGTACCAAATACAATATCATATCCATTTTTTAGAACACATTCCAAATAATAGGGATTAGAAATGCTGGGATCAAGTGGCCCCAAACGATGAATAATAGCGTAACTTCCAATTCCATAATTTGCATTGTTTTGGGCATCTATACTAGGGGGTATATTGCAATGGTTTTGGACTGTATTTTTATTCTCATATGGAGCATATCTTTCTAGGCAAACCCCACTTTGGCTAAGATAAACGGCAGACTTAGTGGTTCGTAATCCATCATCGCATTGATCTCTTCCCTGATTTCTCATGTACATCCAATTGGCATATTGTTCGGACAGATCGAAATCTTTTTCATCTCCTATAAGTAAAGCTTCGAGACAAGCTAATGAAGCAAAGCATACACATGTTCCCCTGTCAAGTTGGTTTTTAATGCTTGTTTGGTTAGGGCGGTGATCGACACTATCTGGAGTTGTTCCACAATCAGGAGTGTTGTTTATAATATCCCAAAAGGGATTATCCTCCACCGATCGCTGTGTTTCGAATAGATCTAGATTGTCCTCTTCGCCTTCCAGGTCCAACGGAATAAGACTATCTTCAAACTGTATGCCTACTTTGCCCTCTTCGGTAGTAACATACATTGCTAATTCTTCTTCAGTGGCTATTAGTTTTGTTTTTAGGCGTTCTTTGAACCCCTCGTAATACCATGACATAATATGTTGATTTATAAATTGTTAATAAAAAAATACAATTCTCTAGATAGATGTTAGTTCAAAGATAACTTCGTTAAATTCTTATTTAAGTTATATGAATGGGATGGTGGTATCAATACCCAACCTTGGGTATTTTAAAGAAACAAAATAAAGATATTCTGTATAAGTATAGGCCAATTGATCATTCAAAACTTTTACTCAATACTACAGGCGAGGTAAGCTTGCTAAAGTGTAGCAAATGGCTGTGGAAGCTTAGGGGCAGTCCGTTCAATAAATATGTTTAGTATCATTTCTAAAATGCCCAAGGTTGGGTATTTACTTAACGCAATAAGACCTCTACATTGCTAAGAAAACATTATGGCTAAAGTCTTAATTGAACTATTACTTTCTCTTGTCGCAACTACAAACCTATGTCAAAACATGGGCGGTCGCCCGACTTCCATCAATTTTGATGATGATAATAATCAGCTAAACGGAGTAATCTTTTCTGGCAAAAAAAATCTATTCCCAGACATCACTGACTTCGAAGGTCAAGAGGCCCTAATTACGGGTATAATCTTTACCTATAAAGGAAATCTCCAATTAATACTTAATGACCAAAGTCAACAACGCATGAAATAATTCATCGGTGATAAAACTGTTATGAAATTAGAAATCAAACTTAAACGAAATGAATTGGAACTTCTGGTATCAATAGCAGAGAAATTCATTTCCAATCCGCAAACAGCTTCTTCCGAAGCCAAAGTTGCCAAAAGTGCCAAGACAACTATAGAAAAAGTATTGGATGAATCAATAGATCTTGAAGTTTTAGGAATATTATCTCGCTTTTCGGGAGTCGCTGTTGAAGACATAAAAAAGTCCCACACGTTAAAATTTGGACTTGGAATCGGCGATTCTCGAAAACTTGATTTGGCCGTTCCTTTTACGAGACTCGCTTCTAAATACAAATCAGGTGCTAAGATAAATAGATCCGAATGCTCTGATCTTATTAAGGTTTCAGACTGTATAAGTCTTATCAAAAGCAAGATCTAGATGAAAAATTTGATATACATATTCTTTTTCCTTTTGGTATTTAATACAGTAGCTCAAGATATTGATAATTCACAAGATGCTAACGTAACACAAGAGTCTGGTGAATCTGAAATAGGCGGAAAATCAAAAATGATTTTAGAAAGGATTACAATCATTGAAACATTTCAAGACAAACTAAAAAAATCAGAACCAGCGACTTTTAGTTATACCAATCCGGGAGATACTTCCAAAAGTACCTATTTATTAGATCTGGCTATCGGATTTAATATCGTAAAATCTCCGAAAAGCACATTAGCAATCAATGGTGAATGGCATAGAAATACCCAAATCGATAAAGAACAGAAAAAGGATTTACACGGAATGACTTGGAATCTAGGAATTTCAAATACTGATTGCAGATGGTGGGCAATCGACAAAAATACTAGTCTTAAATATTCAAATGATAGGATTAAAAATACAGAAGGTTGGGTTTTTACATCGTATTTCGCGCCAATATTTTCAAGTAAGTTTCCGGGTATATTAAGGCCCAATGATGTCCATCCTCCAGAAGCTAAACATCCAAAATTCGCCAAAATCTTTCAGTATTCATATGACGTTTTAGGTGGATTTGAACATCGTGAAACTGTAAGCAAAATTGACAGCTTGGATGGGGGTATCACTTCAGGATATTTTAGATTCAAAGCAACGATTTATCCAGCATCTGCATTAATTGGGAATATACTAGAGATATATTATGATTATACATACCGTTCTGATTGGAGGAGTAATACTTTTGAAGACACTAGAAATAGAGAGATTAAAAAGTATGGTTTTAATCTCAAATTCAAAATAAAGATCAGTGATAGAAACGACAAGAAAATAAAAGACGCAGAACTAAAAGTTGGTTGGGAACACGTAAATGGTGAAGATCCAATTGTGGGATTAGAGGATCAAGAGTTCGATAAAATTTCACTTAAGTTCAAATTTTAAATAGAACGACAAATAGGAATACAAGCGTTTATTTAACATTATTATCTAGCCATTTTCAATGAAATGTAGCAACCAGCCCTAAAGGCCTCCTAATAGCTAAAGCTCGCCATCGGTAATCTGCTATACAAAACTGGATGTTATTTAATATTTTCTTGTTGTGTAAAATAAAACCTTCCAGAGAATAGTTTTAGTAAAGTGCCGGACTGTAGGAGACCAACACCAGAGAAAAGCTAAGGACTAGACCAAACAGTAACTCCTGTATACAATTCATTAATAGGAAAAAATATTATCATATTATTTTTTATTGCACTACATTTTTAATTATATAGGGTATATAATATATTTATTTATATTTTTATAGTATATATTATTTGAAATATGACAAAATCAGTAAGGAGAACAAGATTTGAAAAGGTAGCAGGTAATAGAGTAAGTAATATTCTAAAAAATCTAGATAGTCTTGAGAAATGCTCAAATAAAAACAATTATGAATATTCTCAAGAAGATGTGAAGAAGATGGAGAAAGCCTTAAAAGACAAACTAAATAATATTCTTAAGTCATTTAGTAATGAAATTAATAGAGGAAAAGATGTAGAGTTTAAATTTTGAAATATAGTATAGAAATTGACTTGTATATTCTAATAATTAAAGCTTCCTATTTTTAACTGAAACCGCCGTATTTTATGAATCCTGAGAAACTTTTTAGGCAACTCTTCGAAGCAGGTACAGAACAAGATGTTGAAGAAATAATCTTCGCCAATCAAGATATATTTAACGATGATAGTTGGCATCCTCTTGGAAAGAATCAAAGTAATTACAGCATTGTCAAGAACCAGCAGGCTAATCCAATTGCTGCATTAATTGAAAAGTTGACTAATTCGATTGATGCTATACTGACCAAAAAATGCTTAGAAGCTGGAATTGATCCTAAATCCGCTGAAGCTCCCAGATCCATCAATGAGGCAGTTCAAAAATTCTTCGGTGACGATAGCACCACTTGGGATATGGATTCATTCAGAAAAAAACAAGCAAAAGAAATACAGATCGTAGCAGACGGAACACCGCGAAATACTTCTGTAATTATTTATGATAATGGAGAAGGGCAACACCCATATAAGTTTGAGGACACGTTTCTTTCTTTAATTAGCGGAAACAAAAAGAACATTCATTTTGTGCAAGGAAAGTACAATATGGGTGGGAGTGGTGCACTGGTATTTTGTGGAAAGAAACGATATCAACTTATTGCTTCAAAGAAATACGATGGAACTGGTGAATTTGGATTTACGCTGGTTCGAGAGCATCCATTATCTAAGGATGAGCAATATGACAATAAAGAAACATGGTATGAGTATTTAATGATTGATGGTCAGATTCCACGATTTCAAATCGATGAGCTTGATCTGAAATTGTTTGATCGAAAATTCAAGACCGGCAGTATTATTAAACTCTACTCTTATCAATTTCCTGCGGGATACGCTGGATTTGCTCAGGACCTTAACCAAAGTATAAACGAATACCTGTTCAGGCCTGCTTTGCCCGTTTACACGATTGATAATGCTGACAGGTACCCAAACAATAAAATCCTCGAACTTGATTTGTTTGGGCTACAAAGAAGATTGGAACAACCAAACAATAACTATGTAGAGAGCATTTCTTCATGGGACAGTTCAAATGAATTGTTTGGTAAGTGCAAGATCAAAGCTTATGTTTTTAAAGCTAAACTTCAGAAGAGGAATGCTAAGGAATCAAAAGACGTAATAAGAAAAAGATTCTTTAAAAATGATATGTCTGTTTTGTTTTCATTGAATGGACAGGTTCATGGTCATTTTACTTCTGAGTTTATAACTCGATCATTAAAACTGAACCTCCTTAAGAGCCATCTTCTCATTCATGTGGATTGCACTGAGATGAATTATGATTTCAGAAAGGAGCTATTTATGGCTTCAAGAGATCGACTGAAAGACGGAGAGGAAACAAAAGCTCTAAGGAGATTTTTGGCTACTGAATTGTCAAAGAAGGATAGCCCATTATCTGAAATTGAAAAGCTCCGTAAAGACTCTATTACCGCCGATGCAGGGAATACAAAAGAATTGTTAAAGTCATTCACTAAAAATTTACCAATGGATAGTGAATTGATGAAGCTTCTAAATCAGACATTCAAGCTTGATCTTGCAACTGATAAGAAACCTAAAAACCATAACCAACCAAAAAAGAAAAAGGAATCTAAAGAAGAAAAGCATCCATTCAACCCTCAAAGGTTTCCTACACACTTTAATATGAAAGCTGCTTCTAATAATGGCGTTAAGGCAATCAATATTCCTAGAGGAACAGAAAAAACCATACAGTTCGATACCGACGTAGAAAATACCTATTTTGATAGGATCGAGGAACCTGGTGAAATGAAGATTGCCTTGATTAACTATAAACCCGATGATACTAAAGGTGGAACTGATAAGGGAGAACCAAAAGCGGTTGAAGAGCTTTTTAATATCAACAAGAGCAGTCCAAAAGATGGCAAGCTCCGGATAAGTCTTAACCCGAAAGCTGAAGTGAGGGTTGGCGATGAAATCGAAATGAAAGTCACATTAACTGCGCCAGGTGAAGATTTGGAAGAACTCTTTTGGACTAAGATTACTGAGCCTGAAGCCAAAAAGGAAACAGTTAATAAGAAAGAAGAAGGCGAGCCTTTAGGCCTACCGGAATTTGTACTTGTCTACAAAGAGGAAAAAGGGGATCAGAATGTAATCACTTGGGACAGATTGGAAGCCCAAACGATTGAAATGAATTATGACACTGTAATGTACCCATTGGGCAAGGGAGACAGTGAATTAGAAAGAATTTACATTAACATGGATAGCAATGTCTTTAAGTCATTCATGTCTAAAACCAAGCATCCAAACGAACAACAGATCAAAATGGCTGAGAATAAGTATATCTCTTCAGTCTACTTTCACACACTATTTCTCTATACCATTACAAAAAATAGGGGATATCAAATCTCGAAAGTGTTGGAGAATAAACCAAACCCAGATCCAGTAGATGTGGCAGATTACCTAAAAGATGTTTTCGATCATTTCTACTCAACGTTCATATTGAATTTTGGTGGCATGGAAGAAATGATGATTGGAGTTGGAGATTAAAAGATTATTTTGACTATTAATGAATGTTTAAGTGATTTTGACTCTCAGTGGAATGAAAAGATTAATGGCATGCATAACAAAGACTTAGAAGTTTGTTATGACAAGCTTTTTAGTCTGCAAGTTGTTTTCAACGGTCTCCACAATCAAATTCCCGCTAAGCTGATAGCTAAACAAATCTGTTCCAGATAATTTGTCAGGCAAGAAAAAAGCTTAGCTGAAATTAATTCTGTTATTGAATTAATATAAAATGAACGGTGTTATATCAATTTGAAATATGGAGGAAGGCAGAGAAACGGAGGTTTTGAATTATTGACTTCTCTTAAATCACGAACAAAAAAATATTAGCAATTCAGCAAATAATTTACTTCGCAAGATGTAACCATTTCATATACTTGAGCCTTTAAATCAGATCTTAATGACCGTAAATTCTAAATGACCTTTGGGTAATTTGAATTAAATCCAACTAGAATAACCAGGTAGATATTTCATCCCAAGCCAATTCAGCCATATTAGAGGATCTTTCTTTGATAAAATCCAAATCCCAATCCACTACTTCCACTAAAGGTTTGCAAAAAGGCAAATGAGAGCCTTTTTTCAGCATGTCAATATTCTTCTTGCTGAAAATAAAACCATCAGCTTTTGACTTCTTAATGATATCATCAACTTCGGGTTGTGTAGTTGCAGCGAATGCTGAGTATATCTTTTTCTTAGTGGCCCAATTTCTATTTGCAACAGATGAGTTCTCTTCTTGTGGGAGTAGGGTCAGATTGCCTAATGAGTGAATTATGAATGGTTGAGAATATATTTCTGGATCCCACTCTAAATTGCCTCTATCAGGGCTTTCAGGTGCTATATGCTCTACCGTTGCAAATAGTTCGTCATGCCAGCTTTGTATATTAAGAAATTGAGTTTCTGGTGATCGCCTGGACTTCTCTAAGAACTGAGGACGCTCACTTTTTTGTCTTGAATTATTAAAAGCACTAAGTATTAGAAATCTTGACAAAGGTTTAGATGATGTATACAAGCTTGTATTTATAACTTTAGAGACCCAAGTTGTTTTATCAAGAATTTCAATACGAGATTTGGCCAACCATTCACGGAGATATGATCTTAGATCTTCAACGCTTAGTAAGTCATTTTGATTGACAAGGCCACAATGAAGCGGAGTTGATTCTTGATTTTTAATTCTTCTTCCTACCAGCATGAGTGATCTTAGATCACTATCAATACTTGCTGTACTTCCTGTCGCTGATCTTCGAAGTACTACGAAAGCTGTTATTGCCTTTACCGCTTTTTCAAAAATCTCAGGTTGATCATTTTCAACTGAAGCAAAAAAATACCTTGAAAGAATTGGGATTGTAAGAGAAGAATTTAGATCGTATAGAAAATGCAAACAACCCAAAAGTATGTCTCGATCATTGTATTCTGGTGACAGTTGGTTAATCAAAGTTTTTGGTAACCAGAATCTACTGCGATAATCTGAGATATCTGAAATTTTCTTTATGAAACCCCTTTTATTATCAACAGAATATTGTCCGGTTATTTTTTCAAATCGTGTCCAAAGAAACCGTCTTTGTTCATCTAAACTGTATCCAAGTCTCTCACCAGTTATATACAAAGCAAATGATGTAATTAGCTCCTTAGTCTCTTTTTGTTTTTTATCCGAGCCAGAAAAACTACTTATATAAGATTCAATCTTTTTGAAATATTCTTCTGATTTCGAACCTAAAAACTCCGTACCTTGATCTTTTTCAAACCTAATGACTTGTGCCTTAAATGTCTCAATCGCAGTAAGTGGTTCACCTGTAGTATTTAAAGAGTCAAAAATGTCAAATGCGTACTTTTCTTCTCTTGTTTTTACAATGGTAGTTACAACAGAGTTTAGTAAATAATGAGAAAATGAAAGCAATCTTAAAATTGAAATAAGATTTGGACTGTCTTCTTTTACTTGCGAAAAAATCCGATTTGTTTCATCTTGATCTTTGGGCAGCTTTTGAAACAGTTTCCTGATCCCACCTTTAGTTAAATTATTTGCATTTGGCAGCATTCCAGGGAAATCTGATGAATTTTCAATTATTTGACTTATAAAATTTGATATGTATTTGACATTCTGATTCAACTCTTTTATTCCCTCTAGTCCATTTTGGTTAAAAGTGAACGGCGTCGTGTTATCTTGAATAACATGATTGGCAAAAGAGAATAGATAGGCGGCGGCAGCTGATCTGTATTCAGAATTTTGATTATTATTCCCTCTGTTATCTAGAAACTCCCTCACAATTCTGGGAAAGTGAAATCTTTCCCCTCCAGACACTTTTATCTCACCATAGATTAAATCAAGCAGCTGGGTGCTTACAAATGAACTTTCTTTCTCAATCCAGTCAGTCAAGTAATCTGGTAAATTTTCAAATAAGGCATCAATTGACTTCAATCGTTCGTATAATACTGTTGCCAGTAATGAAATTGTTGTGAGACGTTGCTGACCATCAATAACACTTAATGATTGGCCATCGAAATAACTTTCATCTGTATCTTCATTCACAACAATTACGGTCCCTAAAAAAGTAAGTGAATCTTCATCTTCAGAACACCATGTTAAGCCCGAACTTACATCTTCGAAGAGCCTTTGTATGTTTTCCTTGTCCCAATTATATAATCTTTGATAGAGTGGAATTCTAAAACCAGCAACACCGCCTTCTAGGATATACAAATCATGAAGAGATTTTGCTTCAGCAGAGAATACTTTAGATGGATTTGCAGTCATATTATAAGCTAACTAAATAAAACAGGCAGTACACCCCTCGCTTTCCGTATCGTCAAGAATATCGATTAAAAACTTAGAACCTTTGGATTTCTCCTTATTCATTCGTTTTAGATGATCTGCTTTGATTTGTTTCATTCTTCTTGGATTTAGTAAGTCTTGCAAAGATTCATGCTGATTCCAAGTAAATCCCTCTTTCTCGTTCTCATATTCCATGGCCTGTTGATACAAATCTGGATGTTGTTCATATAGCCAAACCCATTCAATTTTTTGCTGAAAGAAGCAGAAATAGCAACCTGACCTACTTCGTGCATACTGGCCAATTTCACCGTTTACCTCGTAATCTAATTTCTCGTAATAGCCTGGCACGCCTACACCACTATCTCTCAAAATTTTAAAGATATCATCCCGAACTAAGACTTGCCCGTCATTCAATAAAGGATAGTCCTCTTCAAAAGAAAGTGGGTAATTTCGTGTTTTTAAAAATTTGAACACTACATGATTAAAAGTAACCACGTCTACATACAATAATGTATCAAGCTTATCCATCATATCTGTACGTTTTGGTTCTTGATTACGTCCAAATAAACGTAGCTCTTTATTAACAACACTGGTGACCCTATCAAGATCAGAGCCATTTATAAGAGTTGCATAAATGTCACTTATTTCATTTCTGTTAGAATTGGAAAGAACTGATGTAATTACTTCTTCACTCCATATATTTTTTCTAAAAGGGAAAATGGATTGTATGTTAGACTTGGTTGATATATATCCCTCCCTGTCTTCATCCCCCCTAATCCCTACATATGAAACGGCAGGGGAGTCCCCTACAAATTTCTCAAACGGTTCAAGTTTCATCTTTCTGGTACACCATCTTGCTACATTGTTAGGTAAATACCCTTTATACGAGTTGTAGTAGAAATCAAATGGATTTTTGCCTGATTGAGCGGCTTCCTCAGACTCTAACTTAGTTATAGGCTTTCCAAGATAACCTTCCAAGCTTTCGATCAACTGATAAGTCTCATCAAGTTCCTTTCCCGTATCACAGAAATAGTATATCAATTCTAACTTTGGATATTTATCCCTCAAATGAATGGCGAGTGCTGCGCTATCCTTTCCACCTGATATACCAATTACATGCCTTAGTTTAGTCATCTAGCTGTTGTTTGAGTAAAGTGGTCAATAAATATAGGTTGATTTTTTTATTGGTACCTAATGACATAGATACCTCTTTCAATTTCTTTTCCAATTCCTTCTGATCTTTCTTTGGAATAATTATAGTTTCTTCTTGCAGTCCGGTTTCAAAACTGGTTAGTTGAATTTTGATTGCTTCCTGATCATTGTCTTCTTGTTTTTCGGCGATTGATACGAGGTTATCTAATTCAAAGAATGCCTGCTTAACCTTGACCTTCAAGGTGTCTTCTTCTTTGTCATTTAGTCTATCCAAGCTTTTTCCAAGTACAACCTGGCAAATAGAATTTAGCCAGGAGGATCTATCATCAATAGGTGACCTAAGTCGAATCAATAAGCTTTTCTGAGCAGGCAATAACATGTGTTCCTTTAGATTACTATATCGCCTCGAAATGATCTCTTTGTATTCACCAAATGAAACATCTTTTTGAGAAAGTACTTCTTCGACCAAATAAACCTCAATTCGATTTACCAGCTCATCAAAACAACTTCGCAATTCTTTAATGGCGAATCGAAGTTTGTTTACATACTCTTCCAAATCCCGCTCGGACTTAAGTATTTCCGCAAGACTTGTTCCTACATCCTTAGGGAATTCCTCAAAAAATAGTTTCTCAGGATCTTGCGTCTTTTGAATTGTTTCACGAATACTGATAGCTTCTTTAGATAATCGCTTAGTATGTTGAGTATAAGCGTTGAGCTCACGATAGAATACGAGAAATGGACGAATGCTCTCGATCAGGCTTTTATTATTGACTTTGTTGACATCCTTGAGTTGTAGGAACTCCCTGTATTTATTGTATAAATCGAGTTTAACGCCTTGAACGTCAAAGGTTTTTATCTCATATTTAGAAGCGTTTCGAGTAAATAGATACAGGATGGCTTCATTAAGCTCAGGTAGGTAGCCTTCTTCTTTTCCAAATAAGGCAAAATCATCTCGTTTGATGAATAGAAAAATAGGTATCCAGAAGTCAAGAAAGCCGGTCGTCAATTTAAATGGCTTGGATTCAAAATGTTCATAAAACGCCTGAACCGTTTTCCTTTCCATTTTTGCAGAATCCAGAAATGCTTCACTGTGCTCCCAAACAGGGATAAAGCTTTTTTCTGTAGGCTGAACTAGTGAGTAGCCGCTACCATAAATAGAATGGATTCCTGTGTTTTTTAATAGTGTTAGATAAATTGTTTTTTCAGCAGGAAAATGATCCTTCGAAAAGTCTAGATCTTCTTTATGGCAGCTATTTACTAAGCGTTCGAAAAGTATCTTTTTCGAGTTGGCAATATTACCAGAAATAAAATGACGATTGATCAATTCATTTCTAAATACTGGAGTTTTGTTATATACTTTCCCACATACCTCAGAAATTTTCTTGTAAAGGGATTTTTTGGAAGGAACCTTAATTTTTTGCCCTTGATAATACCATTCAACTGCGTTCGTAAATAAGGCATCAATAACCTGATGATTTAAAAGACTTTTTAGACTTTCTTGAATACTTTGAAGCTCCTTAACAGCTACTTTATCATCGCCATATTTCTTCATGACCTGACCAGTCTTTTCAATCTCATAGATTGACTCCCTGATGTCTTTTATATTTTGAAAAGAGGCATAAATAAAATCGTCAGTTTCAGCAGATACAGACACTAGAAGCTGTTTGTCTAAATTTGAATCAAAAACAAGGTTGATTACGCCATCGATTTGATATTGCTTTTTTGGCAATTCGCTCAGAGGTTCTTCCGAAATATAGTATTGAAAGAACCTTGGCGTTCCCGTTTTGTAAGAAATTGATTTTGCATTGATAACTGCGAATTCGAAGTATTCCTCAAGTTTATGGACGATATCAAGTTTAGTTTCAATCTCATTTGAGACTTGAAGTAACTCACTTTCGATATTAAGGTCGGTGCCTTCGGTAATCTTATAGGATTTACTAAATCTATTAAATCTCAAAATTTTGAGATTTACCAACTGCTCTATAGCACCCTTAATGGCTTTCTTGTCATGAAGGTAGAAGAGGTATTCTATAATAAAATCGTCCTCAACATGTGCTCCTTTGTGACCGAACAAATTGACAAAGCCAATTACTTTGATGATGTCTTCAGCCACAATTGATTCTCCATCAAAATCAGCATCAATTCGATCCAATGCCGTATGGATCATTAACCATGTAGTGTAGTCAGAGTTGTATTTGGAATTTAGATAGGAGTAAAACTCATGGTATAGGTAATCATAGATTTCAGGTATACCTAACTGAGCGCTTTCACTATGATGTTTACTAAGTGTTTTAAATTCGGCTTCCAGGAACGTAAACAGCGAACGTTCATTTTGCCCGTATCGCTGAAGTGCGACACATAACAAATACGCTGAAATAACATCAAGCGGCCATAACTTATTCGCGATTTGCTCACCAAAATTACTATCAAGGTTAGTAATATAAAACCGTTTTTGTAATTCAAGAACCTGTGCTGATCTTTTTGATGCCGACCCAAGAGCTTTTGATTTAGCGTTATCTGCAGCAAGCAATAAAAGTTGCTCAATCGGTTCATTAAAGGTCAAATCTTTGAAACGTCCCTTGACTTTAACCCATTCATTTCTTTCGGCTTCACTCAATACATGACCATAGGCTTCAAAGCTTTGATGAAGTGTTGTAATAAATAAACTATTATTATTGGGGTCATTGAAAAGCTCCGCTAGCTGTTGCAAAAAGTAAATCTCAGCTTGTGCGTTATTTTTCACGGCATATTCCAATAGTTTACCGAACTCATCAATCACCAGAACGGTAAGAGTACTTTTATTAGATAATCGAGAGACAAATTCGATGAGTATATCGTCATTTACGTCACTACTGGCAATAATACCTAGCTTCTCAGCCAATATTGACTTTAGAGAGTCAAATTCTCCTACAACATTTATGACACCCACTTGGTTCGAACCAAGTGAGTTTACTTTGAAATAATCTGCTTTCCCCAATAAGGATTTCTCAAATGCCCATAAGAATGAGGATTTTCCGGTGCCATAAGAGCCAATGATGTTAAAAGAATGGAATCCTTTATGGAAAAGGTCGTTAATCTGATTAACAATCTTTCTGGCATTAGGAGTTACAGTATAGTTAAGTTTATACCGGGCATCTCGAATGATGTTAACCGAAGGTGAATATTTAGTTTTCATAATATTCCTTCAGGGTGTTAAGTGAATCAATTTTCTTCTTAAACTGTATCTCTCTAATTCCGGCTTCATTAGAGTAGGTGATATCTTTAAATTCCTCCGATATTCCTTCTAGTAAATCATTCAATCCTTCACGGCTTAAAGCGAAAACAGACCCAACACTGTTATTATCACCGTATAAAGATTCGAAACTTAATGAGTTGCTATCTTTATGATTATCGAGAATGCAATAAAGAAGGATTGACAATGGGATATTGGGTCGTTTAATAGGCTCTATCTCAAGACCAATTTTATGTTCTTTGACTAACTTTAACTCAGTAAGAATACCAGAATAACTATCTTCTAAATCCTTGTCATTGTTCTTTGAAACATATGTTCTCGTCAAAGCTTGAAAATCTTTCCTTAATGAACTTTCGCTGGTATTGTCACCAAGTTCTTTGACTAAATCTACGAAATTATCTGTGGTGAAAAGTGGTTTTCGTTTTCTTAACTCATTAAAAATAATTCCATAAATTGAGGCGTACCCTTGAGTAACAACCCAATAATGTAACAGCCAAAGCGTTCCCTCATCTTCTAAAAACGGATCCCAACCATCTTCGCCGAATATTCTATCGGCAATTAGTTTTAGCTCTTCACTTTCAGTATCCACAAGCCCGAAAGACTTAACCCAATACCTAATTGAGGATACCATATTTTTACCAACCCCAAGTAAGATAGGGGCGTCATCCTTAAAATCGTATCCGGATTTCAAATGGTCATAGCCTTTCTTGAGCCAAAGAGACCTACAATGAAATGATTCGTGGCCGGAGAACTTCATTAGTTGAAGAGTTTAATTTGATCACTATTCTTTACAAAGTCCTCAGCTTGTTGAAGAAACCAACCTTTAAGTGTTAGACCTTTTTTAGCCAATGCCAAATACAAATTATCCTTTAACTTCGGATCAGTTTCAATAACGATCCGTCCAGATTTTCCTCTAGCCATGTTATGTAACATATGTTATGTAACAAATATGACCAATTTAACTCGAAAATCCTAAGAACTTATTCAACTCCATATTTTAAAATGATTCTAGAAAGAATTACTTCTCATCTGTAGACTAAATATTCATACCTCCATATAACTTAAATATTCCTACCAATTCAACATTTTGAATTAGTAGGGACACCTTTGTCATAGTTTTTTTAATATGGCAATCTCCAATTTCAATAATATTGCGTCAAACCTCACTTGTAGCCTCCTTAGGTGATTTTTTCATACAGAAAGTCTGAAATTAAAAGCTCATTTAAAATTTATAAAATGATGACTTTTTGCTCAAAAAGTTCCTTTAAATGATGGAATTAAGGTAACGGAAAACACCCAAGGTTGGGCATAAATAACCCACATTCTTCCTATAGCAGTTTACCACCGATTTATCCATAAAGGCCAATTACTGATAATCAGTTATATGATAAATATGGCCTATATCTGTATAAACCCCTAATGTACAATGCACCCGCATTGAAACTGAAATTTGATAACCCACACATGAAATAAAATTTATAACTTGATGATTTACACATTATTAGGAGGGAAGGCTTAACCTGTTTGTTGGGTGCCATCATTCTCTAACCAATCTCACGCTTGACGTTTTTTGCACAGGTTTTGGAGTTTTTCGCACAGTTGTTTTGACCTGCCTCTTCTACCTTTGAATATTTGCAATACAAAAATTCAATTAGTAAAATCTAACCTATTGAAATTATGGAATGTCCATAAGCTGGGCCATACTAATTAGAATATTGTAGGCATCAAAATTGATTTTTGATGCTGAATCAGTTTTAAGACATTCTATCCTATCGTTGAAATAAACGTCAATAGAGATGAAACAAAATAACATATTGAATTTAGAAAAGTTAATACTACTAATAGTAGTTCTTCTTTCCCATTTTTTAGTGCAGGCTCAGACACCTACTCAGCGCCGTGCGATTATCCGGAATTACGATCATAGCAAGCTTCAGGTAATGGCTAAGGATTTTACTGCTACTGCTCATGCAAATAGACAGGAAGCGCTAGCGCTGGCTAAAATACATGGATGGGAGCCAGTTAAGTACAATGAGGATGGCACCTTCAGTGAGCTCATGGGGGTCAGAGATGATGGCAGTCCCATTTATTATACACTGTATAACTCAGATGCCGCCAGGTCAACGCGTACGAATCACTTGAATACAGGCGGTTCGCTGGGGCTTCATTTAAATGGACAAGGCATGAAAGTTTATGTATGGGATGGTGGTCCTACCGTACCCACTCACCAGGAATTTAATGATCAGATTAACGGTCGAGTGAACATTAAGGATGGTGTAACAACACCGAATAGAAATAGCTGGCATGCACAACACGTGACCGGGACCATTCTGGCAGCTGGTGTAGTTCCAAAGGCCAAAGGCATGGCTCCCCTGGCACAAGCGTTTACCCATAATTGGAGCAATGACTATGGAGAAGCAATCAAGGCGGCGGGTGAGGGCATGCTCTTATCCAACCACTCTTATGGATGGGAAACCGGGCGATTTTGCAGCTGGTACTTTGGAGCATATGAGCATACGGCAAGGGCCTGGGATGAATTGATGTACAATGCCCCTGCGTACTTGCCTGTGTTTGCCGCCGGAAATGACGGAAACAAATCCGTCAATGATGCTCCGTTGGATGTTAATAATCCAGCTTTTGACAAGTTATCGGGCTGGCAAACAGCCAAAAACAATCTAGTGGTGGCTAACGCATATGACGCTACCGTTGAAGACGATGGCTCATTGACAAGTGTCTCTATTTATCCCGGAAGCAGTCAGGGGCCTACGGATGATTTCAGGATCAAACCAGATATTACTGGGAATGGAGTGGATGTATACTCCACGGATGTCGACAGTGATGCGGATTATCGTCGCGCGTGGGGAACTTCCATGGCAGCTCCAAACGTAACAGGAAGTCTGTTACTGCTACAGCAACACTACAATAATCTGAATGATTCATTCATGCGAGCGGCCACACTGAAAGGTCTGGCCTTGCATACCGCGGACGATGCAGGCATACCAGGACCTGATGCCATCTTCGGGTGGGGACTGCTCAACGCAAAAGCCGCAGCGCAGGAAATTACAGCCAATGGCGAAACTTCTATTATCGCTGAGCTCACATTAACCCCTGGCCAAACATACTCCTTGCCAGTTGAGGCAGATGGGGACAATGACAATGATTTGATCGCTTCCATTTCGTGGACGGATCCTCCCGGAACAACAGTTGACGGTGCGGTCTGTCATACTCCTCCCAACAACCCCACACCCAAATTAGTCAATGACCTGGACATTAGAGTGACCCAGGCCTCCCGTACCTTCTTCCCTTATCGGTTGACTGGAGTAAATACCAATGATCAAGGGGACAACATCGTAGATCCATATGAACGGGTTGATGTGAAAGAAGCCAGTGGGAATTACATCGTTACTGTTACTCACAAGGGTTCACTTTCAGGCGGATCTCAGAACTATTCACTAATCGTCACAGGAGTGAATATTAGCTGCGATGGTATAGCTGGCACGCCTACTAATCTTAATCTTAGCACTGTGGGTAGGAATACAGCTACCATATCCTGGGACAAAATTCCATATGCTACACATGATATACGATATAGAAAATTAGGATCAGCTGACTGGATAACTGTTTCCTCTTCCAATGCTTCTTTTTTTGAGCTGAATGGCCTGGAAAGTGGTGCCCAATATGAAGTCCAGGTAAGGAGTAAATGCCAAAACAATAGTATTTCTGCTTATACTGCTTCAGTTTTTTTTACAACAAAAGAAAACTCAAGCTTCATTACTGTCTGGCAGACAACAGCGGATAACGAGGAAATTACCATCCCTACCAATAGTAGCAGCGGTGATTACAACTACACCGTCGATTGGGGTGATGGTACTCCAGCAGAAGGAAGTCTGACTGAAAATGCTACTCACACGTATACCGCTGCAGGGGAGTACGAGATAAAAATCACCGGAGTTTTTCCTCATATTCATTTTAATGGTCGTGAGGGATCAGACAAAATACAGGCGGTCGAGCAGTGGGGAGACAACCAGTGGAAAAGTATGAAGGAAGCCTTTGCAGGATGTAGCAACCTGAAAATCATCGCCACTGATGCCCCCGACCTGTCTGCAGTGACAGACATGTCTAAGATGTTTCAGAATGCTATATCACTCAATCAGGATATAGGTGGTTGGGATGTGAGCAAGGTAGTAAGCATGAATAACATGTTAGATGGCTCAGGCTTGGATTGTTCCAACTATTCGGCAACCCTGATTGGCTGGGAAGCCAATACATCTGTTAGAGATGTCAATTTAGGAGCTGCTGGCAGGACCTATGGTTCACGGGCCACAGATGCGCGAGCAGCGCTCATCGATCGGGGATGGGACATCTCCGGGGATATACTCAGTATATGGTGTGAACCTTTTGTGACCACCTGGAAAACGACAGCGCAAAACGAGGAAATTACCATCCCTACCAATAGTGGTGGAACTTACAACTACACCGTCGATTGGGGTGATGGAACTATTGATACCGGCCAAACCGGCAATGCTACCCACGAGTATTCCAGTTCAGGAGAGCACGTGGTAAAAATCACTGGAGATTTTCCTCATATTCATTTTAATGGTCGTGAGGGATCGGACAAAATACAGACCGTCGGGCAGTGGGGAGACATTAAGTGGGAGAGCATGGCGGGAGCCTTCAAAGGATGTAGCAACCTGGAAATCACCGCTACCGATGCACCTGATTTGTCACAGGTAGAATCTATGTCAGAAATGTTCAGTGGGGCTACTTCATTCAATCAGGACATAAGTAAATGGGATGTGAGCAAGGTAGTAAATATGTATAAGATGTTCGAAGGAGCTGCGGCTTTTAATCAGAACATAGGCAATTGGGATGTAAGCAACGTACAGGTCATGCGTTTAATGTTCAGTGGGGCTACCGCTTTCAATCAAGACATCGGTAGCTGGGATGTCAGTAACGTAACATTCATGACTTGGATGTTCGAAGAAGCTACTGCGTTCAATCAGGACATAAGTAGATGGGTTGTGAGCAAGGTAACAGGCTTAGATGGGATGTTCAGTGGGGCTACCACTTTCAATCAAGATATAAGTGGTTGGGATATGAGCAACGTAAAAAACACGTCTTCGATGTTCGAAGGAGCAATTTCATTTAATCAGGATATAGGCGGTTGGAATGTAGGCAATGTAACAAACATGAAAGGGATGTTCGAAGGGGCCGCGTCTTTCAATCAGGACCTTGGGGATTGGACGTCCCATGCTATCAATAGACGTGACATGTTCGATGGCTCAGGCTTGGATTGTTCCAACTATTCGGCAACCCTGATTGGCTGGGCAGCCAATACATCTGTTACAAGTGTCAATTTAGGAGCTGCTGATAGGACCTATGGTTCACAGGCCACGAATGCCCGGGCAGCGCTCATCGATCGGGGATGGACCATCTCCGGGGATATACTCAATCCAAGTTGTAGCAATGAAATACGACCTTTTATCACTATCTGGCAAACAACAGTGGATAACGAGGAAATTACCATCCCTACCAATAGTAGCAGCGGTCATTACAACTACACCGTCGATTGGGGTGATGGTACTATTGATTCTCACCAAACCGGCAATGCTACCCACAAGTATTCCAGCCCGGGAGAGCACGTGGTAGAAATCACTGGAGATTTTCCTCATATTCATTTTGATGGTCGTGAAGGATCGGACAAAATACAGGCGGTCGAGCAGTGGGGAGACATCCGGTGGAAAAGTATGAAGGAGGCCTTTGCAGGATGTAGCAACCTGGAAATCAACGCCACTGATGCCCCTGACCTGTCTGCAGTGACAGACATGTCTAAGATGTTTCAGAATGCTACTTCATTCAATCAGGACATAGGTAGATGGGATGTGAGTAAGGTAATAAACATGCATGCAACTTTTCATGGAGCAACTGCTTTCAATCAGGATATTGATGGTTGGGATGTGAGCAATGTAGAAATCACGCGTAACATGTTTTGGAAAGCAACTTCATTCAATCAGGACATAGGTAGTTGGGATGTAAGTAACGTAACATCAATAACTTGGATGTTCGAAGAAGCTACCTCGTTCAATCAGGATATAAGTGATTGGAATGTAAGTAGCTCAATATCCATGTTGGGGATGTTCAAGGATGCTACTTCATTCAACCAGGATATAAGTCGTTGGGATATGAGCAATGTAGAAAGCACGACTTCGATGTTTGATGGAGCAACTTCATTCAATCAGGATATAAGTGGTTGGGATGTGAGCAATGTAATATACATGACAGGGATGTTCAAGGGAGCTACTTCGTTCAATCAGGACCTTGGGGATTGGACGTCTCATGCTATCAATAGACATGACATGTTCGATGGCTCAGGTTTGGACTGTACCAACTATTCGCTAACCCTGTTTGGATGGGCGAATAATACGAGCGCAAGCGATGTCCAACTGGGAGCTGATGGCATGGAATACGGGACCGATATCTCTGACGCGATCAATGAACTAGAAACTAATCGTAACTGGATGATCAATGATCACAAGAGTTCTGGTGACAAATGTTTGCCATTTGAGATCGATCTGGTCACTGGAACGATCACTCCGCCTAATGCAGGAAACGTGCAGGTTTATCCAAACCCGGTAAAGGAACAGCTGAACATCGTCCCGGACGCGAATCATGGAAAGATACAGCAGATGGTCATCCGAATGGTTTCTGGCCAGGTGCTAAGGAGAATGACGGTTTCGCAAGGCGACCTGGCTGATGAAGGAGTGCTTTCCGTGGACATATCGAACCTGGCAACAGGCCTCTACTTATTGGAAGTACAAGGGATCGGCTCCGTTTTCAGGACCAAATTCATTAAACAATAATTCTCCAGAGGTTGAGTAAACATCCCCCGATAAGCGGGGGATCTATGAGGGAATATAGTGACCACACTCCCTCAAAAAGTTCTTTAGTAGGTCACTGTTAACTAAGGCAAGTGTGAGGTTATAGGTCAAAGTAATATTCATTATAACATCTGCAAATTGCTTCTTGACAAAGTAGGGTATCTTTAACAAACTAATTAAGAAAATGAAAAAAATACTGGAAAGCAAAAATTGGACAATTTTACTGTTAAGCATTTTATTTGCCGGTCTTGTCTCTTGTGAGGACGATGGTGATCCAGCAAATGATCTTGAAACTGAAGAACATGCAGCTACAAAACAAAAATTAATTGGAGAATGGAGGCTTGTGAGCAGCACAATTGATGGAGAAGCGGTAGGTAAAGAAGATTTCTCATATCTAAAAAAATCAACAGCGACCTTTAATGAAGATAATACTTATAAGCTTGTCTATATGAAGCGCAGCGGTAATTCATCCTCAACATCAATTATATCCGGAACATATAAAGTTGATGGTATAAATAGCGTGACTTTTTTGGATTCCACATCTGAAATTGAATTAATGGATGGGGCGCTGCAGATCACCTCCACTTCGGATGATAATAAAACACAGGTTGATATTTTTATAAGAGGTGATAGTGAAGAATTTGTGGATGATGAAGAAAGTAACGGGGATTTATTAGAGGAGGTGGAGGAAGATAACGATTCAAATCCACCTGACGACCCTTCTTTTGATGGCTCAGCGATCATTTCACAAATACAGGGAGTTTGGGAGATAACCGGTGTGGAAGATGAATGCCAAAAAAAGAACACGCTTGAATTTGTGGATTCAGAAAAAGTTATTTTCACGCAACATAAAGAAACGTTCAATAGGAATGACCTACTGAAGTACAATGTTAGTGTAAATTATCCTTTGGGAGCGAATTTTTCTGGCGTCGTAACAAAAGGGTTCAACACGATAACTTTTGATAATACTGCGGATTGCCAGTTTAAAAAGGAAAGTAATTTAAGTTATCTGGTCCAGGATGCCGAAACCATACTCATCAAAGAAGCTTCCAGCCTGACTTTTAAGATTATAGATGATACTACCATAAATTTAATATTCAAATATAAGGATGAAGATTCCAAGGAACAGATAAAGCAATATGTTTATACAAAAACATAAGAAAAAAACAGCTTTCTAATAAAAATCCGAATGTACATTACACCTGTATAGGCTAAAGAGTCCTCCTTAGCCTGAATGCGGGTCGGAGAAATAATAGCCGTTTGGTCAGGGCATGCGCTGGCCGAGCGGCTATTTAATATAACGAATAATTGTATAACAACCCGGCTAGAAGCACTGAACCAAAAAAATCATCAATCATCAACGTGTGCGTCAAAGTCCAGCTTTGTTGGTAACATAATATCATTATATAATCTAAGCTGTACGATAATTCTGTCGCAGTTTTTTTAAAAGATGAATACACAATTCCCGAATTTTGCTCCAAAATCACCCTTCACATCATTCAAACAGCTTTTTTACTAAAATCTACTTTGAATTAAAAGCTCATTTAAAAAGTGTAAATCACACGGTTTTAAGTAAAAAGTTCATTTTAGAATTCAGAGCAAAAAAATGCCCAAGGCTGGGTATTGAGCCTTAGTAGATTGAATTGTACCTTTCAATCCAACTAAAAAAGTGGAGTATGCAAGTGTTATCCATCATCCTGGCTAGAATTCCGTTGTTTGTTTCCTTATTTCTGGGTTTCACAACTAACATTTTGAGGTCTTCGAAAGACAACCAATCGCTTTACAGCTTTTCCAACTTTCAATTGTGGTGGTGGACAAGTACAATAACCCCTCTATTCTCAATCAATTGGGGCTTTGTTCCTTTGAACTTATTCAAATTCAGACTTCATTATTTATCGATTATTCTTCTGGTATGTTCCTGCAGCTCAAAAAGCTATATTCACTTAGCTACTGATTCGGTTGATACCGCACCTGACAAAAACCTTATTAGAGGGGATATATCTGTTAAGAAACAATTCTACATCCTCAAGAAGAGCTTTTATAAAAATCGTGATCGGAAAAAAGCCTTAAGACAGATCGAGTCGCTATCAGATATTGGATTAGAACTATTTATTTCTGGGAAGTTATCTGAGGAAAAATACAACGAACTGCAAAATGAGGCTAAATACGTTATACAGCACGCAATTTACCGTATGAAGATTGAAAACTATTCAGAGGACGAAGATCCTATTCTGGATTACTTAAAAACTGGGATCAATTCACTAAAATTAATATTAGCAGATAATGGAACAATTTAAAAACCAATGGAACCGAATATTAGCCGGAGATTCAAAAAATCAAGTGGATATCATTTCATCGATACATGAAGACGGTATCAATTTCTTTTTAGAAAAATCCTTTGAAATCGACCAAACACTTCCCGACGATCAAAGGAAGTACAGATTATCAATTGAACGTACTTTTGATACTTTCTCAGATCCGAGAAAATTCAAAGTAACCATCGAATTACAAAAATCACTTCTTGTAAAGTTTCCTCCCTTTTCAACTCTTAATCGTCTAAGTGATGATTTTGGGAATATAACGGGTTGGTCTGAAATTGATTATCCTACTGACGGTCCGGAATTAATTGCTAAAGCAGAAGATGAAACAGATGGTGTAATTGAAGTATTGGCAAGAGAAGTCGCTGTAGAGATGCAATGGCCCAATCTTGATCCAACAAAACCAGATCACAAATGGAGTATTCCTCCTTTTAATGTGCTAGGTCAAGCAAAAATCCAGTTAGAACAGGAGGGTAGCGAGTTTTTTGCAAAGATCATACCTACGCTGATTAAAATTGATATCCCAAGAACCGAACTGAAAGCGCAAATAATTCAAATCTTGGAAAGTAATTCTAGTTCTACGGAGCTCATTGAGGAATCTGATTGTGAGGAAAAATTTGTAGACTTATTTATAATAGCAGCCAATATCGCTGCTTATGAACAAACTCCAAAACTGGTAACCAGCATCAATTTACCAATTCCTACTATCAATGACAGACCTGTTCAGCCGGCAGCTTTTGACATTTCAAATGATATGTTATCGGTAGGTTTTGGAATTGACAAAGTAGTACTGGAGAAGTACAACGAAGAAGCGATTGAGTCCAACTCCCAAAAGATTGACTATTTACTAAATCAGGATGTAGAGGATGCCGGCGGATTGTTGAAGGCAATGTATAGAAACGCAGAAGGAAAGTCTATTAAAACTTCTAAGCAACTACTGCTACGAGACGAAAAGGAAATCGAACAAAATTTCAAAAACATTAATGGGTTTATTGCGGATCAGGAGAAATGGCTTAACCAATTTGAAGCCGAAGATACTGTTCATCTTACCCTTGATGATGGGCCAGAACGACCAGATTCATTTGCCATCGGTATAAATGAGTATTTCTTTGATACTATCGTTAATTCAGTTATCCCGAAACCCAAACATAGATGTGAAAAGGAAAGAAGACTTGGACCAGTCAAAGGTTATATATGTCATTGGTCTTCTTTTCGAAACCCTGATATTTCGGTTAATGCTGACGCAACTCTTAAGGGTAATGTGAGTGTGAACTTAGGGGGGTCAATACATGCTTGTGTCAAAAAGTTTTGGGATTGTTCGTGGAGATGGGCTTGTTCAAAACTTGCCCTTGCTATAGCTGGAAGGCCAGGGCTTAAGGTGAAAATTCTTTCTGCTAATGGGGTACGAGTACTTGGTCAGTTTGATGCTGGAGGATTGAGAATAGTATCAAATCTTCCATTCCCATTCAATAAGATTGTTGAAGCATTAAGCTCTTTGATATTCAAATTTGTGGTAGCGTTTGCCAATGTTCTTGCTATTTTATTGAGCTTTTATGTTTTAAAACCTGAGTTTGTGGTAGACTCTCTTAATCTTAAATTAAAACTTAAGAATTTTTCAAGCTTCTATTTTGAGCGGTCCAATGCTCCTAGTGCAGACAAAACGAAAAATAAATTTATCGCTTTTAAGACCAATATTTCGGTATCTAAACTCTAAAATTAGCCTACAATCTGGTTCAGGAAAATACAATTGGCATTGGTAGGTTTCCGAAGGTTATTTGAAGAAGCTGGCTATCAAGCTGATGTCTATGCTATTTTGAATGATTGGAAACACTCTTCTGTCTTTTACAAGAGTGAAGTAAAATCTACAAAAGAATACTTATTAAAGGCTATAGGAACAGCTGTTGAAACCATGTGTTCTCTTATAGACACAGGTCTTTTAAAAAAACCGTTACAGACAAAAGCCATTTTCTGTCCCAAAAGTCGGTTATGGTTTTAAATCGCGAGTTTTTATTATAAATTTAATATAATAAATCCAAATTCGGGCTAAGGTAGGATCATATCACCTGTACTTAGAATATTTGAAATACACTTTCTTACACCAATTTTTACAACGGATGAGGAGTGGCTGTTGGCGATATCAATAATGAAGGGTGGCAAAATTTGTTTATTGTTGATATGAAATCAGCAACAAACTACGGGTGAAAGACCCTTTCTCTTTTTAAACCCTGGATTCATTCGGTGACTGTTAATAATCATAAAATCATGATTTATTTTGACAAGATATGTATGAAAATAAGTCTTAGAACTATTAAGAAACTTATTTTAACAGTATCATTTTGTGGAATTATATTAGGATGTAGCACCAATATGCCCGATGATGTAAAAATTGCTTACGACAACCTTCCACAAAAAATAGATTTTAATTTTCATGTAAGACCTATTCTTTCTGACCGTTGTTTTCATTGCCATGGACCTGATGAAAAGGGAAGGAAAGCTGATTTAAGGCTTGATATTCGTGAAAAAGCCTTATCCAAAATAACCGATAAGGAGATATTTCCAATAGTGCCTGGAAACCTGCGAAAAAGTGCCGTTGTTTCAAGGATACTCGCTCATGACCCAGACTTAATTATGCCTCCACCAGAGGCTAAACTAATTTTAACAAGTCAGGAAAAAGCCACGTTGATCAAATGGATTGAGCAAGGAGCTGAATGGAAGGATCATTGGGCATTTATACCACCCGAAAAAGAAGCGCTCCCAGATGTGAAGAATAAATCATGGGTAAGAAATGAAATTGACTATTTTATACTTGCTCAACTTGAAAAGCTTGGCTTGCCGGTCTCAGCAGAAGCCGATAGTGAAACTTTAATACGCAGGTTATATTTGGATTTAATTGGACTGCCTCCTGGTCTTGATGAAGTAAAAGCTTTTATAAGCAATAAATCCGAAAATGCCTATGAAGAGTTGGTGGACCATTTATTGGCTTCTCCGCGTTATGGCGAACGGTGGGCTTGGGAGTGGATGGACGTGGCTAGATATGCTGATACAAATGGCTATCAGGGTGACCCAACAAGAATCATGTGGCCATGGAGAGACTGGGTGATTCGCTCATTTAATCAAAACATGCCATACGATGAATTTACAATCAAACAGCTGGCCGGAGACCTTCTCCCAAATGCAACAGATGACGATATCCTGGCTACAGCTTTTAATAGAAATCATCCTTTTAATGGCGAGGGAGGAAAAATTGTTGAAGAAACCAGAGTGCAAAATGTATTTGATAGAGTAGAAACAGTAGGGACCACATGGATGGGTCTTACCCTGAATTGTAGTAGGTGTCACGACCATAAATTTGACGCCTTAACTCAAAGGGAATATTATCAATTATTTGACTATTTCAACCAGACATCTGAAACAGGAGGAGGCTCTTCGGGTGCGATTGAGCCCTTGCTTGATCTTAGTCCGATAGAAGACAAACAAACTATCGAAAGGCTAAAGCAGTTCGTGGAAAACCTGGCTGCTAAAGTGGATGCTTATGAACTGAAGAAGTTTCCCAGAGATAACAAAGATTTACCGCCTTCCAAATCAAAGGAAGCAGAGAAAGTGACAGAAGGCTTTTTTGGTGCTTTGAATAACAGGGCAGAGGTTAGAAACCCTCATCAATTGTCCTTAATGTATGCTTATTTTCAAAAGAAGGATCGATTTTATGCTCAGATTTTGGATAAATTGAGAAACACAAAGTTAAAACACAGTAAGGAGCTTGCCAAAGGTATTAGGGTAATGGTTATGGATGAGCGGGAAGAACCAAGGTCTACCTTTGTACTGTCACGTGGCACATACAGTGCTCCTCAAGAACAAGTATTTCGAAATGTGCCTAAGGTACTTCCTCCTTTGCCGGAAAGTACCAAAAATGATAGGTTGGCTTTGGCGAACTGGCTAGTGTCAAGCAAAAATCCTTTAACGGCAAGGGTTACCGTTAACAGATATTGGCAAGCTTTTTTCGGTAATGGTATAGTGAAGACCGCGGAAGACTTTGGTGTCCAGGGAGATTTGCCCACCCATCCTAAATTATTGGATTGGCTATCCGTTGATTTTCAGGAAACGGGTTGGGATTTGAAAGCATTTTTTAAAAAAATTGTTATGAGTGCCACGTATCGGCAATCCTCAAAAGTGACGGAGGAAGCCCTCGAAAAAGACCCGGAAAATAAATATTTAGGCAGGTCAAAACGAATTAGGCTACCGGCATGGATGTTAAGAGATCAAGCACTGCTCGTCAGTGGGCTAATGAAGGACTCTATCGGAGGCAAACCTGTAAAACCCTACCAACCCAAAGGAGTCTGGTCCGAAGCTACTTTTGGGAAAATTGAATATGATCAAGATCACGACGATGCACTTTACAGAAGGACTATTTATACCTTTTGGAGGCGTATAGTAGGCCCAACGTTTCTATTTGACAATTCAAATCGTCAGGTATGTTCGGTTAAGCCCTTGAGAACCAACACTCCTTTACATGCACTGACAACTCTCAATGATGTGACTTATATGGAGGCAGCCAAAGTATTTGCAGAATCTGTGTTGAAAAATAACAATTCTGATCGAGAAAGATTGGAATATGCCTTTCAACTGGCAACTAGCAGAAAACCACGACAACAGGAACTTGGGGTTCTTGAAAATCGGTTGAGCCAATTGAAAGCGTACTACAGTAACGCTTTAGAAGAAGCTAAAAAAGTTTGCTTAATCGGGGAATATGAGTTGGGTGATAAGATAGATTTTGCGGAACACGCATCCTTTACCCTGATCTGTTCTTTAATACTCAATTTAGATGAAACTATTACAAGGCAATGACACAAAAAACGAATATACACCCAATTGAAGAATATACTTCTTCAATGACACGGCGAAATTTTTTTGGAAAGATGGCGACAGGAATAGGTGTTATGGCCCTGGGTTCCATGTTGAATCCAAGAATTCTCTCGGCAGCCACAAAAGGGAAGTCAGATTTCTCCACACGCAATAACCCTGGACTTCCACATTTTGTTCCTAAGGCAAAAAGAATAATTTACCTGTTTCAAAACGGTGCACCTTCCCATATCGATTTGTTTGATTATAAACCGATACTAAAGAAATGGCATGGAAAGCAAATTCCCGACGACCTAACCAGTGGAAAGCGATTCTCTACCATGACCGGAAAACAGACCGAGAGACCCATAATTAGTGAAATAAGCAATTTTGAGCAGCATGGACAAAGTGGAGCTTGGATATCCGACTTTATGCCTGAAACCGCTAAGATAGCTGACAACCTCTGTTTTATAAAATCAATGTATACAGAGCAGGTAAATCATGCGCCTGCTATTACGTTCTTTTTGACAGGGTCGGAGCAACCCGGTAGACCAAGTATGGGTGCCTGGCTAAACTATGGATTGGGCAGTAGCTCCGAAGACCTGCCTGCCTTTGTCGCAATGACCTCCCGGGACAAAGAAGCTAGCTGTGGGCAGATTTTCTACGATTACTATTGGGGAAGTGGATTTTTGCCCAGTAAATTTCAGGGAGTGAAATTTAGAGGAGGAGGTGACCCGGTGCTTTATTTAAAAAATCCTGAAGGGGTCAGTCGTAAAATTCGTAGAGACGTGCTTAATGACCTGGAAGTACTTAATGAACTCAATTACCAGGAATTTGGAGATCCCGAAATAAACACACGCATCGCACAATACGAAATGTCTTATAAGATGCAGATGAGTGTCCCTGAACTTACTGACTTGTCGAAAGAGCCTCAACATATCCTGGATATGTATGGTCCGGATGTTCAGCGCAAGGGAAGTTTTGCTTACAATTGTCTCATGGCAAGAAAATTGGCAGAAAAAGGGGTGCGGTTTATTCAATGCATGCACGCGGGCTGGGATCAGCATAATAATCTCAACCATCAGCTAAAAATTCAATGCCAGGATACCGATGCTCCGAGTGCTGCATTAATCAAGGATCTGAAACAGAGAGGCCTTTTGGAAGATACCCTTGTCATCTGGGGAGGTGAGTTTGGTAGAACCCCATTTCTTCAAGGGAATATCAAGGACTACGCGAGTTGGGGAAGGGATCATCATCCTTATGTATTTAGTCTTTGGATGGCAGGTGCAGGGGTGAAGCCCGGGTTCTCTTATGGTGCTTCTGATGATTTTGGATTCAACCCTGTAGAAAACCCGGTACACGTCCATGATTTGCAGGCGACTATTATGCATATTATGGGGATCGACCATGAACAATTTACTTTCAAACATCAGGGCAGAAGATATCGACTGACAGATGTACGTGGGCATGTGGTAAAAGATATTTTATCTTAAATCTAATCTCTGTAAAAGGCAATCGACCTGGAAAAACACATTTCAATTAAAAGCTATACAATCCCGGATACTGAAAATTTGAACGATATGCTTTGCGTTGAAATCTCTTGGCTTTGGGACGGTACTTCCGCAAGGGCGGAAAAGCGGTTGGGAAAACTTTATTAATAGCTGGTCAGGGCACAGCACTGGGCGGTGCGGTGGCTATTTATACATAACAACAAATTATATAACAGTTCTGACCCTAAACGAAAAAGAATTAAGATAAGAACGGCAGGCGTCATAGTCCAGCTCTGCTGGTTAACATAACAGTCCATTCAAAATGCTCTGTTCGCATATTCATTTTTAGCATCTGTTATAAGCTAAAGCAATTTTCAGTAGAATTAGTCTTTGATGATTAGCTTTTGGGTTTCTATCTTGTATGATGTTTCAAGTTTTAGTATATAGATACCACCAGCTAAAGTTGGTAGTTCTATTTGCAACTCATAATTACCTTCATCCAATCTTTCATTTAAAACAGTATGTACTACTTGTCCTTGTAAATTCAGAATATCAATTTTTGTCAAATTACCTTCTTCCAAATAAAATTTCATTTGTAAGTTTCCATCCTCTACAGGGTTAGGAAACATATTGAGATACTTACCTTTTTCAGAATTAAGAGTCTCATTTGACAGATCACTCCAAGAAGCTGTCCTTAATGCCGGAGAAAGGTTATTGGCTAAATACGCTCCACTGGAACTACAAAAATTCTCGACATAATTTGCACTTACCGGACTTAGTTTTTCATCTCCATATACATTAGGCAACCCAGTTTTAAGTATCATATTGGGTGACAGATTTGCACCGGGATTAAGGGTAATTTTATCGCCTGAGATAAATTCTACGGTCACGCCTGGGGCAGTGGTAACATTACCATTAACGATTATTTCATCCACTGCTCTAATAGTAGTATTTGATGCATAATGGGTACCCGAAACGGTAGCGGTATTTGGCAACTCAGTTAAAGAACCAGCATTTATCAGATCTGTTACACTAACAACCTCCATTGGATAAGTCAAAATCTCGTAGTAATGATTTACCTTACCATATTTATTGGGTAGAAACTCGTAGAAAATTTGTAAACGCAAATTAATATCCACAATATCAGGAGTAGTACTATTCGTGTAAAAGTGTGGTATAAGTTTTTGTAGGCTCTCAACTGGATAAAAATCTGTAATATAAGTTTTAATCGTACCTTCTGATTGAATTTCGTTTAAATGATTCACAGACAATAGATTTGAATTTGGGTTATCAATTTTTATAACCAGTGCTGCATAGATCCTCGTTTTGTCGATGTTTACTTCAGCCGCCGGATTGAAGTAAAACTTAAAGTCCGATGGTGAAAACTGATAATAACTGTCAATATCATATTCAAATCCACCGCCATTCGGACCCCCGCCTCTTGGCGTGGCTACCACATTATGATCCCTTAAGACCACTGGTTTCTCAAGTACAGAAAATAAGCCTAAAACCTCATTGTATGCAGGATAATACCGATTTGGTGTTATCAAAGGATTTTCTGTGCCAAAACTACCCGGCAGAGCAATCTCCACATCACCGCTTCCCAAGCTTATCTCATGTCTTACCTCACCAGACAAAGACATTTCTGCCTCTATAAAGCCAATATTCGGGATTTTATCCTCACTGAAAAGCTTTGTGGAAAGCTGCTTTGTTGCAGCGCCTATCGCTCCAAAGCCAACCTTTAAGGTATCGTCTAGTGTTATACCAAGTATCTCAGTGCCACCGATTTTTTGAGTTAGAAATTTGCTTGCAACCTTATCAAAAATCTTATCTAATGGTTTAGCTGCTCCTTTCATTATCGCTTTTAAAGAAGCAATGGCCAATTCCTGAAACAACGGGGTCTCTGGAGTTTCGTATAGTTCAACAAGTTTATCAATATTGTTGTAAGTCAGCATTCCTCCTTTTACATCAAATCCATCCATGTATACCGCATTCAAAAAATCTCTTCCATTTAGTAAGGGAGAATTGCCAGAACCATCCAATGGGACATTTGTACCAATCAGTCTGCCATTTAATTGAATATTCCCTGTGTTTTTGGTCTTGAATTTGAAATTCAGGTATGAAGTATTGTTACAGGTACATGGATCATAATTAACTTTGAAATCTGCAGAGAAAAACTTCCCACCAATAGTTGCATTTGAACCCTGAACTACCTTTGGTACTTCTGTTTCCTCATCCAAAGGATTTATTACATCTTCATACCTGGCAAGCAAACCAGAGTATTCAAGATTAGGGTTTTGTGGAGATGAAGCTTTTAGCTCTATTATTGTCAGCATCACATCATTTGCTCCAATATTATCAAAGGCTGCAAAAGTTCTCAACGTCCCGGTATATCTATTATACAAAATAAAGTAGGGGCCTATCCTATTTTCTTCGGTAGCTAAAAAATCCACTTCATTTAGTGCATAGCCATTTCCCTTATGTATTAATTCCCATCCGTCTTCAGGCTTAAAATCTAAATTATCCGGTATCCTGTCTGCAAAGGAAAAATTATAATAATTCAGATGTCCTAAATATTCATCAATCGTATAAAACGGATTTGTCATTGTAAGAGGATTACCATTGCTTCCGTATTCGTTTGGATGATAAACAGAAAATGTGCTCGTTCTCCAGTCAAAATGATTCAGCATTTCTGGTCGTTCAGAGTTGCTCGGATCATCCGGATCGGTAGAAATTATGGTATTTTGAGCAGTTAGAGATGTAGAAAGTATGCAGATGAGTAAAAGGAAAAGGTAGCGGTATTTCATATTGGTCTTTTATTTTCGAACTCCGATGAAAGTTTTTGTTATGCTATTTTCGATATCTCCGGCTGACTTATCTATGCTGTAATCAATTCGAATGCTATCGTTTGATTTCCCGTATATATATGCGAAGCCTGTCGGATTAAGGCACTCCAATACCCCATTATCCCCAAAGTACATTTGTTTGTAGGCTATATTTTGTTTGCCAAAACCATAGATGTCACATCCCGGGACAAGATTGAAGATTCTAGGTTCAGTATCGTTGAAGGGATTAGGGTATTCATAACACACATCAATTGCGATGGTCCTTTCAGAGTTTTCATCTTCAAGATCATGACCTACATAGCTACCATTAAGAAGAGCATCACAAAATAAGGTTTCAGTTACATAAAAAGTCCTTTTTAGAGTATCAAACCCATCATCTTCAGGAAAGCAATCAGCATTCGGTTGTTTATTAACCCGTAATTCAACTTCAATACTTGTACCTCTAGGAAAACTGTGGCGTATAAAACTTTGATCCGATATTACTTCCGCTCCTAATATCCATTCATAGCTTGCGTCTTCTTCCAAAGCTGTAAATAATACATATTTTGTGTTTACCGTATCAGTATCATAAGCTTCCCATTTTTCAGGCAGCCCTAATTGAAAAGTCTCATATATGGTGAATGAAGCCGATACTGGGTTTTCATCGATACATGGGTCATTAATATCATCACCAGAACATGATTGCAACACAAATATGATGAAGCAAATTAATGGGAGAGCAAAAACTTTAATAATCTTCATTTAAATACGAATAAAATAAAAATTGCTTTTTGCTTATAACGCCTAGCTAAAATGAGTATGCGCACCAGTTGCTAGAAGTACCAAATTTCTGGTATGCAATATCCCTTCAAATAGCTCAATTCGCATATTCATTTTAGTGTTTGTTATATTCTTTTATTTGTTTTTAAGCTGAGATATTTCTTGTTCCGCTTTTTCAAGACGTTCCAGTAGTTCGATCTGATAGAGTGTTAGCTCTTCTATCTTCTTTAAAAGTCTCATGTTCATATCTCCGATATCAATACCATTCTCACCAATTTCTCTGGCTGATGGAATTTCCGGAAGGTGTTTATTCTCTTCAATATATTCTTTCGTCTCCTTGAGAGTTCGGAGTTCATAATCAGGCTCGAAAACATAGTCAGGCACACTGATATCTGCGAGAACTTTAACTTCAGTTGCTCGAATTTGACCTTCTACAGCGAGTTTGGATTTAGGAGAGTATGTTCCAATACCAACGTTTGCACCGTTTAGTACAATATCGCCACCATTTTCCTTATTAATGCAAAAATCACCGCCTGAGTGAAGTCCCAGCCATGTTTTGCGAGTTCCACTTTGTTTGAACTGAAAATATTGCCAAGAATCATCGGTATTGTTAAAAGTTAAAACTGCATCAGAATTGGTATTTACTGAAAGAACTCCTGATAAGAAAAGACTTTCATCAGTTTCGGTTGTTAAAACTCTTACCCAATTGTTCCATGAAGTATTATTTGGAAGACCAGACCTATAAAATAGGCCGCCGTCATTGAAATTAAGCTGGTGATGATTCTGTCCTGAATTATCTCCCCAAGGTGCAAATGTTAATAAACCCGAATAAATTCCGGTACCAGGGGCACCAACTGTATTTCTGTTTTTAAATTCAAACTTTGCTTCTCTATTATAAAAGGTTGGCGGTTCGTTAGTTGATCTTGTATCAAGCACTTCAACTTTAGTTGCAGTCTGTCCAAAAATCACTGGTGCAACGGACATTTGGAAAACCAGTAGTAGCACGATTCTTTTCATGGATAATTATGGTTTGGTGAAAATGAATATAACGTTGAGTATAAAATGAGTTTTTATGCATTTTATACATTGTTGGCTGTAATTAGTTGTTCTCACCTTACTAATGGAAAATAAAACTAGCGAAGAGGACGTCCTTTAGATGTGCGAAATTCTCCAATGTATGTGCTAAAACCTTCAATGTATTGTATATCGGGTATGAATAGGTAGTCACTATTGGAATTCCCGGTTTTTAACGCATCTGATTGCGAATTATGCTCTACATTTGTTGAGAGCCAATATTATAAAATGGCATTGTGTTATGTTAAATCAGCTTGGAGAGCTAGCGTTGGTATAAAGTTTTTTTGAAGAAAGAGGAAATTATACAAGCAGGAGAGGGGGGAGCGTGAAGAAAATGTCCAGTGGACATTTTTAGCGAGCAGCCAGGATGCAGGGTAAGCCTTTCACACACATTTGCCACTTTCTTTCCCAAAACCCAACATCCCTCACTGCGGCATGGTAATTCCTCGCTCGGCAGAAGAGGTAAAAGAGTGTTCCAGGCAGGCTTGGGCTGGTCTCCACATTGATCTAAAAGTATGGACTTTTCCTATTGAAGATGCATTTTCTGACTTGGAGTTTGTGATACTACTGAATAAGAAAATTGATAGAGGTAGATCTTCTGGGATGAAAATTTGAGTTTGACGTACGCTCCATCCTTGAAAAGGTATGAGAATCCTGACCGACGCTTAAGCCACTGCTTTACGTTGATGATCAGGGAGAACACCCTTCTCCCAAATGTTTTTGGCTGCGTTGAGTTTTTCAGCAAACCCTACTTATAGTGAACTCGTTTAAACTCAAAAAAGTTTAAACGAGTTCATGATTACAATATTTTTAAATAAACTCTTTATTGTCTGATTTTCACCCTTCAGGTTTATCTACTTTTAGCCATTTTTAGCCATTTTTTATATCCTAAATTCAAATTTATTCCAAACCGAAAATCAACACTATATACATTCTCAATCTTACTTACTATATTATCTGTTGCAGCATATATTTGTAATGCACCCAAAGAAACTGCAAAATTGCCTCCAATGCCTATGGATTTTTGGCGTCCACCAAAACTGCTTGTCACACCAAAAGTTGTCCTTTTTAAGGTGCGATTATAGGCTAATGCAAAAGAGGGAGAAAAATCATTAAAAGTATAATTGTTAAAACCAGTAAGACTAAACCTGTTTTTTTTATTCAGCAAGTAAGAAGCAGAAAGATATGATTTAACGCCTAATTTTGTTTGAAAAGAGCTTTGTGTCTCATTGGTTGTAAAAATAGTATTTAACTCATTTTCAAAAGCCTGTTCAACATCGTCTATGTCTTTTAAAGACAAACCGGTAAATGTTCCGCTTCCATCTTCAATATTATAATTAATAACGTGATCTTTCCATGTAATACTTCCTATATCAGTAACAGAGAGCTCTATTATAAATTTTTTGCTTAATTGATAATATGCACCAAAATCAAAAGCTGCCCCCTTATTTTTATTTCTAAAAACATATGAATTCAATGCATTATTGGGGTAATTATCTTCATTTATAACTAAATCAAGTCCTGCTGTATTTACAGTGGCATTTTGGGCTGTCATTTCCCAATCATAAGTATCTGCTTTAGTCAATAATGTAAGTTCTGCATTATGTTGTGTCGATGCATGAAAAATGCCACCTAAGAACCTTAGATTGAATCCCACTTTAAATTTATTGTCTAAAAAGGTTCTTACATACCCAAAACCAATCTCACGATATACTGTAGCACTAAACTTATTATGGCCCAAATCGATAAGTTCTCCAACCTGGGAACTATTGCCGTTAGCTAGAAAATTTAAAAAAGGTTTGGTAAGCTGAGCATTTACGTCTGTTCTTGTATTTAAAAACAGAGAAAAGGCATTTTTTCCTTTACGTAAACCCATATGAAACAGGTGACCTGTGAAATTAAATTTTAAGGGATTGATATCATCAACATTCAATAAAAGGTTTTTAAGATCAATTTCTAATGACCCTGAATTTGTATTTTCCACTAAAAGATCTTTTAATCGAAAACCATTCTGATAATTTACACCAAAATTCGAACCAGGAATTGCAATTGTAAATGTATTTTGTGGCATGTAGGTAGGTGAAATATTTTGTGTCTGTAATACATAATCCCTTAGCTGGTAAAAAGAGAAATGTTCTTGTGCTGTTACATTATACATAGTAAAAGCTATAAGAGCATATGTTAATAGCGTTCCTTTTTTTTGCATGACCTAGTTGTTATTAATTTCAATACTTACGTCCGTTGTAATACTAATATCTAAAGTGTTAGCTGCCAGCAACTTTACAGGACTGTTTGAGCTAGCATTTGTAGTATTCATTTTCAGTTTTAAGACTGCTCTTGTGGCTGTTTTTATCTCGTCTCCTTTAATGTCAAATGATGTTGTATTTTCGGTTGCCCCCGTACTGATGCCATTGGTGTCCACTGGTGCGGCAGCAAATACAACTAGTTTGGTTATTGTATGAACAATCGAATTGTCATTATAAAACACCATTTCAAGAGTTCCTCCCAACGGAATGGTATTTATGGTATGTATATTTAAGGTAGTCTCACCTAAATCTTCAAAATCTGCTCCGTTGATGTTGTCCAGTTCGTGTTCAAATTCAATATTTTCAAAAACAACATCCAGAGGCATGTTAACTTCTACATAGGCACTTAATGCACTTGTATTTAGACTAAAATTTTGATTGGAACCACTATTTGGATTTGATGTTGCAGATATATCAACTGTAAATTGAGAGGGCTTTAAAGCTAATAAATCAACAATATTTGAGTTTGTATTTTCTATGGTAATAAAATCTCTTACAGTTTGCCCTTCTTGTGCAAGTGTAGGGCTATTAATAATTTGAGGCGTATCTGTAATAGCTCCCATTAAGAACTTGGTTTCGCTGGCATTACTTGCAGCTATGTTTCCAAAATCAATGCCCAAAGGAAATCCAAAACTATTATCAACAATCAATTGCAATGTTGGGTCAGCAAATAGAAGAGCACCAGTACCAAAATCGTCAAAAACATCAAAGTCAATGGTTAGGCTTTCGCTATTTATAGTTTGATTTTTTAAATCGCCATAAATCGCTTCAAATTGGAGGTTCGTCATACCCAATGAAAATGACAATTTTTGTTCAGGTGATATTGTATCTCCAACTTCAAGATCAATACTACCCGAGACTGTTAATACAAAAGTATTGGTCGTACTTCCTCCATTACCATCATCCGTTAAGTCTGCCCAGAAATCCGTTAGATCAACATCTATTATTTCTGAAGTAGTTCCATTTATGGATATTGTTACTTCGTGAGAAGTATCATCAGTTTTAGATCTTAGCGAATTAAAAGTTAGTGTTAAATCTATATCAACATCAGTAAATGTTGATTGAACTGTAAGCTGTAAGTTTCCGTCACTAAAAACGATTTCATTAAATTCTTCACCATTTGATCCACTCAATGAAAAGGTAAAAGGGGGTATCTGGTCAAGAATTAGGGTTTCATTGATCAATGACCCTGGGGAAGGAATATCTATTCCCGGATTATAATCCCGTGAAGGGAAACTTTGATCTGGAATTTCTATAGCATTAACGGCGGTAACCGATGCTAAAGTGTCTAAATATACAAAGGAAACTATCCCTTCATTATTTTCTTTAATTTCTACACTTTTTGCATCAATTTCATTAAACAGTTCACCGACCGTATACGTAATATTTCCCACGGCAATTGCAAAACTTGCCTCTGTGTCAAAATCTTCTATATCTTTATCTAAATAGCTAAGATCACAAGCTTGTATTGCGGGTAAGAGTATTACTATAAATATGATATGTTTAAATCTTATTTTTTTCATGATTTGGGTTAATTAGGGTTTGCTGAAAAACTCAGGCACAAGGATGTCATCCCGGCCAATTTGACCAGGTTCAACACCAAGATGATGGAAGCGATCAATGATTGACTGGTTTGTTTGAGCCGAGCGCGGATTCGGTTCATGCCGTATCCATTCTTAGCCTGTTCAAACTTACCTTCAATCGGATTTTGCTCTCCCGGTCTTACGTGGTCTTCCACTGCCTGGGCCGAAGGGCGACCTAGGGGCTTGGCCGCAAGTTTAATGTTTTTGCTTTTAAGCCATCGCCTGTTATCACGGGTGCAGTATACGTAACCTAAAAAGTATTGCATATAAATATTTTCAGTGATCTGGGCAACGATTTCCCTATCATCGAGATTACAGAGATGTTTGATGATGAGTGCACCTATCACAACACGTGGATTCAACGGTGGTCTGCCAGTGAGTTTGGGGGCATACCGGTTATCAAAGGATCTGGAGCAATTCACCTAGGAACAAATAGCTGAAAAAATTAATTGGGACTTTGAACCTGATAAAGAAGAACATATTTCATGGTTTGAAATTGACCTTACTAAACCGATTACAATTTAAGGGGAATACTCCCCTTTTTTTATTGCTGGTAAAACGGACGTTTAAAAGATCGTTTTTCCGAAAGGCTCTGAAAATAAATTTCATGCTCGATGTTAATTTTTTGATTGTATCTGGATAATAATAGTAGCGCAAAAATTATTACATGATTATGAATAAGCTAATACCAGCAATCGTGCAAGATTTAGCTAAAAAACACTTTGAGGTTCAAATTATCAATGGACAGATAGCAACCCCTTTCGGAATTGCTATCAAGTTAATCACCAACCATTCTAATTTTAACTCGATCTAGTGCTCCAAACATAGAATGATTAAAAAGAGCACTAGACTTATATTCATTTTACTAATACAAAAATAGCGAAGGAGGAGACGAATGGACTGTGCGAAAAATGTTTAAATCTATGCGAGAAACGTCCAATGAGTAATTCCGGGCTGATTTTCCTCAGACCTTTATTACATTCGTTCTTCATCACAGAAGAAAAAAAGTACTTGTATAGGCTATCATTTCTACCCATCTTGATGAATGACCCGAAAATAATGAGGTCTGCAAGTGTAAACAAGGTTGCAGATTGACACTCTTCATAAACATGGGGATACTTCCTTGTGGTGCCAATGAAGCCTTACCCTAAAAGGGTAAGGCTACTCTACAACAAGTTGATTTCCATTTAGGGGTTCAAGGGCATAGCTACCCCCGCGTTTTGCACATTCAATCAAATATGTCCCATTTTCCAAGGGTACGGTAAAGGACAGTTCTACGTTATTCGACCCTGCGGTGACATCGTAATTAGTGCGGCTTACCACGGTTTCTCGGCCATCGGTAACGTCCGTAAATGTAAAATCCAAGAAACTGTTGAAATAATAATGGCTGATATCGAACTTCAGCTCCAGATTGCTACCATCTTTTCCCAGAACCGTAAAATCAAACTTGCCCTCTTCGATGTCTATGGTCCTGCTTTTATTATTTCTGGGAACCAATGGTATACCCGAAGTATTCGGAGCCAGAACATTAAGCTCAAGGGTTTCCCCATTTTGGGTTGTCTCGGGAACATCAAAGGAGTATTCCTTAAAAGAGGCCTCTGGCCAGCTTGACCGTGAAGTCACCGCTTCGTTTCCTATTGAAATCGAATAATCAATGGGACTTGGACCATAAATATTCAAGGTCAGCATACTTCCGGGAGCATAGGAATTGGCATTTCGTGCCGTGTTGATTTCGTAAGAACCAGTGTAGATGATCGTATTGGTGCTTTCCACGGGAGCTATTCCATTAGATTCGCCATAGCCAATTATAAGACGATGTTCCTTGTAGTAATCGATGGTTGGACCAACCACAAATTCGATACTGTCCTTAGAAATCTGGACACTCTCCAGAACTAAATAATTCGAATAATTCGAATTGCCTTCATTGAAAAGAACCGCAAAATACTCTTCCCTCAAATCATGGTTCTTGATCGCCACTGCAATGGTATCTCCCCTATAGGTATATCGTTTGTTCATGGCTCCCAAAACTATATTAGGAATGTTAAAGGAGCTTTCCGAACTGATTGCCTGACCTCCCACCACTATCCGTATCGGGCCACTAATGTCCCGGATTCCATCTGGAACCACGGCGGAAACGATGTTTCCGTTTATTTCGAAGGATTTGGCTATATTATCATCAAAACTGACTTCTTGTATGGTACTGGCATCAAGATTGGCGACCGTGATATTTATGATATCCCCCGATATCCCTTGACTGGGTTCAAAGGATAAGATCTTGGGGGCATTATCCTCATTATCCGAGCTACAGGATAGAAAAATGGCGAAAAAAACCAGGGAGCAGGTATGGAAGATCTTTTTCATGAACATTCAGATTTAACGGAAATTCAGATAACATGGCTCTCTATAAAAAGCACTATACCTGTATTCACTCTACCAATTCAAAAATAGCGAGGAGGGAACGAATGGCCTGTGCGAAAAATGTTTAAATCTATGCGAGAAACGTCCTATGAGTAATTCGAGGCTGATTTTCCTCAGATCTTTATTACATTCAATAAGTTCATTCATTTAATCCAATTTGTTTACCGTAACAAAGACATCTTTAAATATCCGCACGACATTTTTAGTTATCTTCTACATAAATTCACGTTTTAAAAAAACCGCGACATAAAGCTTGCCACCGGCAACCTTCTTCACGCTATCGAATGTTATATAATTTATATTATGTTAAATAATAACTTTTCTAACATAGCAAACTTTTCAACAAAGAGGCTTGTAAGCTTTGGCAAAACATGGCGCACCAATGGCCCTACTCGTTTAGAGTCAGCCCCTAAATTTGCCGTTTCTCGCATAGATTTTAATGGTTTTCGCACAGTCCATTATCAAATCTTTTCCCTATACTTGTATCGTATTATTTATATGCAAGGCCGTCAGATTTGGAGATCTAGACGGTTAGTTATTATTTAACAGTGTATCAGTTTCCCGATTTTTTTTATAACCGGGAAACTTTTTTTTGACCCTCCCAAAACAAAAAATTCATTCTTTGTTAGAAAAATCCAAAAAACCATTTATCCTTGAATTACGGCGCTCTGCTGGGAAGCAACGACCGTAACTAAAAATATTATGTTAAATACAAAATTCTAAACCTTACCAATCACCATTAACAAATCCCCTAATCCACCCAAAACCAACATTCACCTCCCCCCCTTAAACTCTCTAACCGTCATCCCATAAACACTCTTAAAAGTCTTCGACAAATGACTACTGTCAGTAAAGTTCAACTGATAAGCAATCTCCTTAAGCGTTAGATCCGTGTGAAGGATTTTAGTTTCTACCAGTTTTAATTTGGTTTTATTAACGTATTCCGCCAGATTAACGCCGGCCTGTTTCTTGAAGTACTCGGAAAAGTATGTTGGCGATATTCCAAACCTTTCTGATAACACGGGAATTCTAAGCCGCTCCGAATCAATAATATTAGTATTGATGTATCGCAGGATTTCACCAAACCGGCTGTCCGATTCATTTGCCTGCTCTACGTATTGCTTCTCGATGCTCCTAGCTAAAACATTTAGTATGGAAGCCATAGCGCCCGAAATGATGGCATCCGAATAGGTATCAGTCGACAGGTATTCCTGGTGCATGGATTTGATGGTTTGGATGATGTAATCTCGCTCCCTATCTGTACTGATAATATCCCCTGGCACTTTGTTGTAGTTAGCAAGAATGTAGGCCATTCTGTCAAACCAGTCTTTATAATTGGTAAGTTTCTGATCATTCAAAAAATAGTGATCTGTAAACCGGATAAAGTAAAAACGGGACGGCTCCTCAATTCTAAAGGAATGACAATCCAGCGGGGGCAGCAGAAATATGTTGCCGGACCGGTACGCAAACTCATGGTCATTGATACATTGATACCCCCTACCGTGATCGACATACACTATTTCAAAGAAATTATGCTTATGGGGTCTTTTTCGCCAAACTGAAAATTCCTCTACCTGTATGTCAAAAATTCTTTGGGCTTCCTCTATTAACATGGTAATATTATTGGTTGAATAATCACAAAAATGGGTATTATTAGTGTAATAATCTAATTTTCAACTGTTATGGGTTCTAAAAAACTGCATTTAACCAATAATTTTACCATAAAGCCAAAAAAAGTACAATTGATTACTCGTCGCACTCCCCTACTCTTACTTGACATCATGCTTTCATCATTTGCCTAAATTTGTGCCGCAAGTAATTCTACCTTATTTTTAGGAAACAATGTTGCGAAATTTTGCCTTCATATTTTATATGGAGCCAGTCTTAGTGCCTTCGCAAATGCATGTTACCGCACAATACCGGTTAAATGAGATATTACCTTCTGCTCTTATGTATATTTGAAATCGACGGGTTAACGGCGCAAAACGAAAAAATCAATTTTCGCCACATTAATATTGAAAGCGGCCTGTCTAACAATACGGTTTGGAGCATTGCCCAGGATAATAAGGGCTTCATGTGGTTTGGCACCAATGATGGATTGAACAGATATGATGGCTATGACATCACTGTTTACCGGTACAACCCCCAAGATTCGCTTTCTTTGATCAGAAGTAAGATAATTGATCTGCTAGTATCCAGAGAAGAACAGCTATGGATCGGCACATCAAAGGGACTCAACCTGTATCTCCCTGAAGAAGACAAATTTAAGAGATTCCCGCTTACAGGTCCCAAAGGCAGCCAACAGGATATTTTTATTCGCCATATAACCCAGGACAAACACGGTAAACTGTGGCTGAGCACTTCTTCGGGGCTATATCATTTCGATCCTGCACAAGGCACATTCATAAAACATAATACTATTCCAGGCCTACCCTACCTGGTTACTGACAGGAGTATTTACAAGGTTGTTGAAGATAAAAACGGCACTTTATGGCTTTGCACCAACGAAGGATTGTACCTGTACAATGACGGCGCTATTTCGAAAGCCTCGCAGTTGAGTCCACATCCAATGTTTGAGTCGAGAGAAACATTCAGAGATCTGCTCATTGACGCGAAAGGAAATTACTGGTTTGCCACCGAATCTCTGGAAAAAGGTGTTATAAAGTTTGACCCGCAATTAAATTATATAAGAAGTTTTTCTAAACATGGTGATGGCAATCATGAACTGGCTGGAAACAGGGTAAGGATCATTGAACAATTTACCGACGAAAGAATCTGGATAGGCACATTTGATGGCCTGAGCACTTTTAATACGGCGACGGAGGAAATTTTTACTTATAAGTCAAATAAATTTGATGACAATGCGCTTAGCCAGAATTCCATCAGAGATATTTATAAAGACCGTGATGGCGGCATTTGGATAGCCACTTTCAATGGCGGCGTAAACTATACACACCCTGTGATAGACAGGTTTAGCTATTATAAAAAGGAAGTTTCCAAGGAAGATGGCCTCAGCGATAATCTTGTCTCCTCATTTGCCCAGGATAAAAAGGGAAATATGTGGATCGGAACAGAAAATGGGTTGAACTATTTTGATCAATCTACCAAGTCGTTCTCACACCTATTAAAAGAGGATAAGGCCACCAATTTACTTGAAAACACTATAAAAACACTGCTGTTGGATGACCATAATAACCTGTGGATCGGCGGCTTGATTGGCTTAAGCTTACTGAATACTGCCACCATGGACGTTCAACATTTCATCCATGACCCCACGGATGAATCTTCCATCGGCTATAATCACATTCAGGTGATATTCAAAGATTCAAATAGTCGCATCTGGATAGGTACACATGGTGGCGGGTTAAACAAATATAGGCCGGAAAGCAAATCTTTTGTCAGGTACCTCAAGCTTGAAAATGAATCTGTTGAAACGATAGATAACCATGTTTGGGCCATAGAGGAAGCTGGCACCAACAAGTTTTGGGTGGGGACAGAAAACGGATTGGAATACTTCGACGCGGAAAAGGGATTATTTTCCCGCTCCAAATTAAAATCAGATGGCGTATTCGCAAAGACTGCTGAGTTACCAATTCATTGTTTACACCTCTCCAACAACAGGTATTTATTGATCGGAACACTCGGCATGGGCTTATATGTCTATGATACTAAATTGGGTTATATCCATAATGTGAACATAGAAGATGGTATGCCCGATAATACTGTCAATGGCATTTTGGAGGATAATTCCGGGGACTTCTGGGTGAGCACCAACAAAGGGATTTCAAAACTCCTGCGGTCCGGCGATAGCCGCGATTCAATAATTTTCGATCAAATTATCAACTTCGATAAAACAGATGGCATTCAAGGCTTCCAATTCTATCCGAATAGCGCATTTAGGGCGGCTGACGGCCAGCTGTTTTTTGGAGGAACCAATGGTTTTAATGCTTTTTATCCGGAAAATATTAAGCTGACAAATTATTATCCCGAGGTTATTTTCAAAGAGGTGAAATTCAGCGAACAGGCAAACGCGAATCCGGTTAAGTCAAGGCAGATCAAAGAAGATAGCATTATTTCATTGGAATACGCGCAAGCTGATTTTTCGATTGAATTTGCTGCCTTAAATTATTTGAAGCAGGAAAACATTAATTATGCCTACAAACTGGAACCCACAGGTAATGAGTGGATTAACATCGGAAACCAGCGCGTGGTAAACTATTCAAAACTCCAACCCGGAACTTATGAATTTAAAGTAAAGGCCACCAATAATATACTGGCCTGGGGTAATGATTATAGCCAAATAACCATCAACGTTGCACCACCCTTTTGGCGAAAATGGTGGGCCTATATTTTGTATGCCTTGTTATTATCGGGCTTGCTGTATTTATTCTTCATTTTTGCCTCTAAATGGGGTAAACTGAAAAGTGACTTTGCCTGGGAACACTTTGAACGGGAAAAGGAAAATGAATTGCACCAACTGAGAATAAAGTTTTTTACCGACATTTCACACGAGCTCCGAACCCCCTTGACCCTGATCCTGGCACCGCTGGAAAACCTGGCGGCACAATATGTTGGTAGCCCAAAGCTTAAAAATCAGCTGCAAATGATCCAGCGCAATGGTGAACGGATGCTCCAGTTGATTAATCAATTATTGGACCTCCGGAAACTTGAAAAAGGTCACTTAGGTCTGAAAGCCGGCGAGGGAGATATCGGAAAATTTGTCAAAGAGATTTCATTGGCCTTCGGTGAATCCCTGCGCCAGAAAAACATCAGGTTAGCAGTTAATGTTGGCAATGAATTGATATTTGTGTGGTTCGACAGGGATAAGATGGAAGTTATTTTATATAATTTACTGTCCAATGCTATAAAATATACACCATCCGGAGGCCGTATCGGATTGGCTGTTAAGAGATCCGGTGAAAAACCCACTGCCATGCCTGACAAGGATAAGGTTTTTGAAGATGGATACGCTGAAATATCAGTTGAAGATAATGGGATCGGGATACCAGCTGATCAGATGGATAAAATTTTTGACAGATTCTACCAGTCTGACAAAAAGAATGATGAAAAAGTATATGGCTCTGGTCTGGGATTAGAGGTGGTTAAGAAGTTTGTAGAGTTACACAAAGGTGTGATTACCGTGTCCAGTGTGGAGTCCCAAAACAGTCTACCTGGCAAGACAAGATTTACTATAACCATACCGTTAGGAAGGAAGCATTTGGATGATTCTCAAATCATTAAAGATTTTAAAAATAGTGAGGATATTTCCCTATATAAGCACGCGTTGATTCCTGCTGAAACAGTGGATACGTCGCTGGATTTAGACAATCCCTCACCGGTAATCGAAAATCAGGATACCACCGACACCACAACCCTGCTGGTAGTGGAAGACAATGACGAAGTCCGGAATTTTATTGCCAGTCTATTTGAGCAGGATTATATGGTGGAAATGGCCGATGATGGGGAAAGCGGGCTTAAGCTGGCGATGGAAATAATTCCCGACCTGATTTTAAGCGATGTCATGATGCAGGAACTCGATGGCATAGAACTTTGTAAAAGGATAAAAACCGACCCAAGAACCAGTCATATTCCCGTCATCCTGCTCACCGCCCGAACAGCCGTTACCTTCCAAATCCAGGGCTTTGAGACTGGCGCCGATGATTACATTACCAAGCCTTTCAGTGGTGAAATACTAAAAGCACGTGTTAAAAAACTGATTGACCAAAGAAAATTGCTCAAAGAGCAACTGGCCAAAAACCTCAAGCTGATCCCTGAAGAAATATCGATCACTTCAGTCGATGAAACATTCATGAAAAAAACGCTTGATTTCATCAATGAAAATATTGCCGATCCCGATCTTGGCGTCAACAAGGTGGCCACAGAAGTGGGGATGAGTCGCGTGCATTTTTACCGGAAAATCAAGGCGCTTACCAATCTCAGCGCCGTAGAATTTATCCGGATGATCAGACTCGAGCGTGCCGCACAACTACTTAAAACCGGAAAGCACAATATATCAGATGTACGTTATGCCGTTGGTTTTCAGCAAGCCGATTATTTCCGCAACGCCTTCAAAGAATACTTTGGCACCACCCCTACCGACTTTGTCAAAAACCATACACCTGAAAGCCCATCCTAAATTTTGCAAGAGATTCTCAAAACCTCAAAAAACTACCAAACGCCCGAGTTTAGTTTTTTAACTTAACATTGATTCAACGTAAACACCGACTAAAATGCTTTAAACATAAATTTTAGGACAATATTCCGAAAATTTACTGTCTGAGCGAAGCGAGTTTAAATTTTCTAGCGTTTTTGCATACTTTTTTGGCAATGCAAAAAGTATGAGCCCGTCCGGCTTGAGGACAAAAACTAAGAACAGTGCTTATAAACTAAATTGTTAAGCACAAAAACAAAATATGTGATACCGAACCCAGGCCAATTTAAAACATACCGTACTAGGCTTCACAATAAAACAAACCATTGTAACATTTACAAGGTCTTTTTGTAACACCAAACCAGCCCATGTAACATCCGCAAGGCAAAGTGGTAACATATCCAAGGCGCCCTTTCCACCTCCCCCATCTAACTTTACCAGGTAAACATTTTTGCTTAAAGTGAATCGAATAAGCACTAGTCAAAGAAAAAAGCTGATGATCAAGATCCTCCTATTGTCAATATCAATTATTGGACTGATTGTCACCGTATTTATTATCTCTATTCTATAACTAAACAATTTATTATTATGGAAAAACTTTACCTGAAAATCAAACCGGGTTTGATCGCGCTGCTGGTGATGTTTGTGTCTTTTGCACAGTCGCAAACAATCATCACGGGAAATGTCACAAGCGAAGATGGTGGCAGCGCATTACCCGGGGTAAGTGTACTCATTAAAGGAACTTCCGTTGGTACCACCACCGATGTAGATGGGAATTATAGCCTGGAGGCTGAATCTGCGGAGACCCTGATATTTAGTTTTGTTGGCTACGTGTCTGAAGAAATCATAGTGGGTAGTCAGTCGGTTATCAACATTTCACTGGTTCCCGATATCACCTCCCTGGAGGAAATTGTAGTTGTCGGTTATGGCACTCAAAAGAAAAGCGATATAACCGGTTCCGTGGCCTCGATACCCCAGGAACGGCTGCAACAAGTGCCCAACAATAACTTTGCGCAGGCAATCCAAGGAGCTATCCCCGGTATATCGGTTGTATCCAATTCGGCCGGCGCAGAGGGAAATGATGTTTCTATCCTTATCAGGGGAAGAAATTCTATGACGGCCAGCAACTCACCGCTCATTGTACTGGACGGTATGCCTTACAGCGGCAGTATCTCGGAGATCAACCCTACCGATATCGAATCCATCGAAGTATTGAAGGATGCTTCTGCTTCCGCTATTTACGGCTCAAGAGGATCCAATGGTGTGATCTTAATTACCTCCAAGCAAGGTAAACAAGGAAAACCAATGATCAGTTACGATGGTTTTTACGGCATTCAAAAAATTGCCAGCCTACCCGATTTGCTTTCTCCGGCCGAGTTCTATGAATTTAAGAATACCAGAGAACCTGGGTCGATAACTAATTCGGAGGAACTACTTTTTCAAAATGGAGGCGGTACGGATTGGTTGGACCTAACTACACAGAATGGTTATAAACAACAACATACACTTTCCGTTTCAGGAGGTGCTGAGAATATTAAATACTATATATCAGGCAGTTTTCTCGATGTCGAAGGTGTCGCCATAAATGATTTGTTTAAACGATATTCAACCCGGTTCAACCTGGAGGTCAATATTACCAAATGGCTCAAAGCCGGAACGAATACACAGTTATCGCTGGCCGATAGAAGTGGGCTCGCCAGCAGCTGGTCCGGAGGTTCCGACGGGGCGTTTTATATGAATCCACTCACCTCATCTCATGATGAAAACGGAGATCTGACTATTTATCCCTGGCCGGAAGAAGTGTTTTGGGGCAACCCTTTGGCGCCGACATTGGCAGATAATGAGGATAAATCCTACAAGATATTTTCCAATAATTATCTGAATATCGATTTCCCCTTTCTCCCAGGTCTTTCTTATAAATTAAATACCGGTGTTGAATATACGCACCGAGACAGGGGCACTTATTTTGGAAGAAACACAAAAACAGGCCTGGAAACAGGCGGTCGCGCTGATACCAGGACCTCCAGGGCAACCAACCTGGTGGTAGAAAACATTCTTAATTATCAGCGGGAAATAGGCAAGCACAGTATTTTTATTACCGGACTTTACAGTTACCAGGAAGATGAGTTTACAGAGGACAGGCTGGAATCCCAAGGGTTCCCAAACGATGTTTTGACCTGGTATCAGGCGAATGTCGGAAACCTGGTAGAGCCGTCTTATGAATTCCGGAATTTTACGGTTCTCTCTTCTATGATCAGGGTTAATTATGGATATGATAACCGTTATTTGTTGACGTTTACAGGCCGGCGAGATGGGTTTTCGGGATTTGGCGCTAATTCCAAGTGGGGAAACTTCCCGTCTGTCGCGCTGGGATGGAATATTGATCAGGAGTCATTCATGCCTGCTACCGGAATGTTGAGCACCTTAAAGCTGCGACTTTCCTATGGTAAAAATGGTAATCAGGCCGTTTCCCCTTATGAGACTTTGGCCAGGCTATCAGAAAGATCTTATCTCAATGGCAGCACTACAGCTCCCGGATATGTACCATCGCAATTAGGCAATCCGGAATTAGGATGGGAATCAACAGGTTCCTTTAACCTGGGCATTGATTACGGTTTCTTTGAAGATCGAATACAGGGTAGCATCGATATATATGAGTCCAATACGGATGAACTTTTGTTGGAAAGAGAAATATCCCCTGTTCATGGGATTACGGAGGTCACACAGAATATAGGTAAGACAAAAAACAGGGGACTGGAATTTACCGTTTCAGCCAATGTCATCAAATCAGGAGATTTTAGCTGGGATGTTTCGGGCAATTTCTCCTATATGAAAAACGAAATCGTAGAGCTGTATGGCGATGGTCAGGACGATGTATTAAACAATTGGTTCATCGGTCAGCCGATCAGGGTCAATTACGCTTTTGAATTTGACGGGGTATTCCAGGAAGGCGAAGATATTGAAAACTCCCCCCTACCCGATGCCAGGCCCGGCGACGCAAAGATCGTGGATCAGAATGGTGACGGTATGATCGATGCCGATAACGACAGAACAATTATCGGGCAGCGGGATCCTAAATTTATCAGCGGTTTGAATATGAACTTCAGGTATAAATCCTTCACCTTAAACATATTCTCCCATAGCGCTCATGGTATGACCAGAGTCAATTCGTTAATGCGCGATGATGTCTGGGCCGATGTACGAAGAAACACCATTAGAAAGAATTGGTGGACACCCGATAATCCGACCAATGAGTTTTGGGCCAATGGTCTTGACACCAACCCGCGCGGTGTTCGAATTTATGAAAATGCCGGGTTCTGGCGGCTGAAAGATGTGACCTTATCTTATGACCTGCCTACGGCAATGTTGGAAAAGTTTGGTTTTGATCGCTTTAAACTATATTTCACCGGTCGCAACCTCTTGACGATTACTGAATTTGAGGGACTTGATCCCGAATTAAACAGTGACCGGGAGATCCCGCTTCAGCAAGAATTTATCTTCGGCCTTAATCTTGGCTTCTAATCAAGTAGTGATTTTTACAAGATTTTAAAATTAATGTTATGAAATATCTCAAATATATAATGATAGTGAGTGTGGTAGCAGCTACCCTGGTTGCCTGCTCAGACAGTTACCTTGATGAAAACCCACCTCATATAATTGCCGGCGACAATCTTTACGTCGATCTGGCGGGTTTTGAAGCCGGTCTCAGCGGGCTTTACGCCCAATTCAGAAGAGAGCGTGGCGGTGAAAATCTGGGCAGCGCCAATGACCTTATGATAGATCCGGCTGTTACCGGCGTAGATAATTGTTACGGCAATCAGCGTTCCGGCTGGAACCAGGTGGGAAATGATTTTGTGGGAAGAAATGTCACCACCGAAGCACACAACCGCAACTTCTTCGAATGGATCTACGAGACCATCAACGCGGCTAATACCATCATTGTCAGAGCCGATAATCCTGATATTAGCTGGACTGAAGATGATAAAAATCGTGTAATCGCCGAAGCACGCCTTATTAGGGCATGGGCTTATCGTCATGCTACGTATATGTGGGGAGATGTACCGCTGAACCTCGACGAATCATCCGGATCAGGCATCAAGACAGATTGGGATCGCACACCCATTGCGGAGGTAAGAGCGCAAATGGAGGAAGATTTGCTTTTTGCGGAAACACATCTTCCAGCGACTTCATCAAATCCCGGAAAGGCAGTTAGCGGCGTAGCTTCTCATTATTTGGCCGAACTATACCTGGCCATGGGTGATCCAACCAATGCCAGAATAAAGGCAGAGGCTGTGATGAATGGTCCATTTGAATTGATCACCGAAAGGTATGGTGTAAGGGCCAATGAACCGGGCACACCTTTTACCGATATGTTTCTTGTTGGAAACTCAAACAAAGATCAGGGCAATACCGAGGCACTTTGGGTAATGCAACACGAACTTGAAACCATCGGCGGTGGCGACAACATTATGCGCCGATGGCACAGGAACCGGTCGCACTCCGTAAAAGTGGATGGCGTATCCGGTGTGATCGTATTCGATGAAGCCAATGGCGGCAGAGGACTCGGCAGGATCGGTCCTACCCGCTTTGCCATGGAATTATATGAACCATCCGATGACAGAGGTGGTGTTTTTGCCTGGAGAACGTATGAGGTCCTGAATAACCCTAGTAAAATTCCCGATGGCTGGGTCCTGGGAGATACTGTTTGGTTTGACTGGCAGGGCAGAGATGAAATCATCAAAGATACCTACTGGCCAAGTACCCGAAAATGGGATTACTTCAACCCGGCAGATCCTGCAGGCAGCAGGAATTACAATGATCAGGTTTACCTGAGATTAGCGGAAACCTATCTCCTGGTCGCTGAGGCACAATTGGCATTGGGTGATGCCCCAGGAGCCGCAGAGACCATTAATGTTTTAAGAAGGCGCGCAAATGCAAGTGAGATAGGTGCCGGTGATGTCACGATTGATTTTATACTTGATGAGCGTTCCAGGGAGCTTTACTCTGAAGAGCACAGACGATATACCCTGGTGCGCCTGGGTAAGTGGTTGGAAAGAACGCAAATGCACAATAAAATCGGAGGGCCAACCGCTGGAGAAAAGGATCGGCTTCTCCCAATTCCCCAGTCGGTAATTGATGCAAACCTCACCGCCCCAATGCAACAAAATCCGGGATATACTGCAGAATAGATTTTTTTGGCCTCCCAAATTCGGGAGGCCATTGATTACAAAATATGAAATACCTACCAAGATTTTTTATGGCCTTATGGTTAGGTTTAACCTGGCACATAGGCAGCGCAACAAATTACTATGTCGATGCTACGGGAGGTAACGACGCCAATAACGGCACTGCCAAATTAAATGCCTGGAGAACACTTGCCAATATCAATGCCACCACTTTTCAGCCTGGCGACTCCATACTTTTCAAAGCAGGACAATTCTGGATCGGCACCATTAAACCGCTAGGATCAGGTACCGCAGGAAGTCCTATTGTGATCGGAAAATATGGTGCAGGTGCCAGACCGGCAATCCATGGCAATGGCAGTGTAAACTGTACGGTTGAACCGGGACAAACAAAGTATTGTACCATTTTTCTCCACAACCAGGAATACTGGATAATCAGGGATCTGGAAATTACCAATTACGATTCCAGGGAGGAAGAAGGAAAGTCATTGAGTCAATGGGAACTTGATAATAGATCGGATTATGCCAATGTTGATAAACCAGACAAGTATGCCGGAACCAATACAAAGAAATGTGGCATATTGGTAGAAGCAAACAACAGCGGAGCGCTGCATCATTTACATTTTATTAACCTGGAAGTACATGGTGTAAATGGAAAGATCTCTGAGAAAAATAATGGGGGCATTTTCCTGAAAGTATTCAATTTTAATCCAGGCGATATAGCCACCTACTTTGACGATTTATTATTGGATAGCTGCTATATCCACGATGTGGATAGAACTGGCTTTTCAAATCGATCTGATTATGAGCATCGTACATTAATGACCAATACAGATTGGACGCCCAGTAAAAAAATAGTCATTCGAAATAATACTTTTGAAAGAACAGGAGCCAATGCACTTATCGTAAGAGTTGCTGACAAGCCATTGATGGAGCATAATCTATTTGATCATTGTTCCATCAAAGAGACAGGCAATGCCGCATTTAATTTTAACACTGACAGTGCGGTCTGGCAGTTCAATGAGGCCAGATACACCAAGTACAATGTGGGAGATGTTGATGCCGGAGGGCTGGACAGTGATTACCGAACCCGATATACGATCATGCAATATAATTATGTTCATGACAACGATTTTGGCATATTAATTACCGGGGGACCTTCCAGCTCCAATGGCTTTAACCATGGAACCGTGGTGCGTTACAACATATTTGAAAATGACGGGATATTAAAGGTTTCGGGTGACGGCGCCTGGTCTTTCAAAATATCAGGATTGGCCACCAATACCCGGATTCATAATAATGTAATATATATTGGCCCCTCAAAGGAATACACAGCTATCGTATATCACAAAAACTGGGGAGGATGGCCGGATAGATCTTTCTATAAGAATAATATTTTTTACAATAAAGGTACAAACACCGCATTCAACCTGGGTTCCAGTACCGGAAATGTATTTTCCAACAATATCTACTATGGAAATTCCTATACCAAGGAACCATCTGATCCAAATAAAATTAACTCGGATCCATTGTTGACCAATCCAGGCAATGGAGAAAACGGTTATCAGCTTCAGGGTGGCTCTCCGGCGCTGACAAAAGGTTTGCAGCTCTTAACTAATCCGGAAAAGGATTACTACCAAAATACAATTGATTCTAAAGCTCCGGTGGATATTGGTGTTCATCAGGTAAGCAATCGGTAGGGAATTCTCAAATGGTGTCGCTTTTAATATTTGGATTTGAAGGCTTACAAAATATAATCAACTGATGAGCAAAAGATTTAATGTTATGAAGATATTAAAATTGGCCATGCTCTGTACAATCGTGCAGGTTACGGCTTTGTTTAGCCTTGATGCTAAGAACAATATAATTCAAAATGTATCTGCCAGAAAGTATAAAAGTCTCGATGGTGTATGGCAAATCATTATTGACCCCCTGGAAAACGGATTTTACAACCACAGCTTAAAACCAAGAAAGAACGGGTATTTTAAAAACGAAAAAATTAAAAACCCCGACGACCTGATAGAGTACAATTTTGATCATAGCTACCAGCTAAATGTTCCCGGTGACTGGAATACGCAAATGGAAAAACTCTATTATTATGAAGGCTGTATCTGGTATAAAAAATCATTTGATTATCGGGAAGAAATCAATGGACGGGTATATGTTCATTTCGAAGCCGTTAATTATGAGTGCAAGGTTTATTTAAACGGGCAGCACCTTGGGGATCATGTCGGGGGATATACCCCTTTTAGCTTTGAAGTCACCGAATTACTGCAAAAAACTGATAATTTTTTAATTGTCAAGGTCAAAAATTCCAGAAGACGGGAAGGAGTACCTACCATTAATACTGACTGGTGGAACTATGGAGGAATCACCCGGTCTGTTAAGTTGCTGGAGTTACCAAACTTATTCATCCAAGACTATGCGATCAGGTTATCAAAAAATGAGGCAAATGTGATAGAGGGCTGGGTCCAGTTGAATGGAGATAACCTCTCAGCTGATGTGGAAGTGTCAATTCCCGAATTAAAAAAGAAAATTAACATCAGAACAAATGAAAACGGATTTGCCACCTTCAAGGTAAAATCAGCGATAGAAAGGTGGTCGCCCGAAAATCCGAAACTTTATAAAATAAAACTGGTGACCGACCGGGATGTTTTAGAGGATGAGGTTGGTTTTAAAAGGATTGAAGTGCGGGGTACAGATATCCTGTTAAATGGCAAACCAATTTTCTTGAAAGGAATAAGCATTCATGAGGAAGCCCCTTTTGGCGGAGGCCGGGTTACGACACCGGAACAATGCCGTATTTTGCTTAACTGGGCCAAAGAATTAGGATGCAACTTTATCAGACTCGCACATTACCCCCATGGTGAACATATGGTTAAGCAGGCCGAAAAAATGGGCTTTTTAATATGGTCAGAAATCCCTGTTTATTGGACGGTGCTCTTTAATAACAATGGCACTTACCAAAACGCTGAAAACCAACTGGAAGAGATGATAACCAGGGATAAAAACAGGGTTGGCATCGGGCTATGGTCTGTGGCTAATGAAACCCCGGTCAACGAAGAAAGATTGGCTTTCCTCAAAAAGTTAATTGCCAAGGCCAGATCACTGGACAACACAAGATTGATAACCGCTGCGCTGAACAGCCAAAAAGGACAAGGCAATAATATTATTATTGATGATCAGCTTGGCAAACATGTGGATGTGATCGGTATCAACAATTATTGCGGCTGGTATTCCAAAAAGCCGGGAGAATGTGGCGCACTAAGCTGGCAAAACAAATTTGACAAACCCGTCATATTGAGCGAAGTAGGCGCTGGTGCCCTGGTAGGTCTTCATGGCGCTGTCAATGAACGATGGACAGAAGAATACCAGGCGGAAGTATATCGACATAACCTCAGAATGGTTGAAAACATTGAATTTGTTCAGGGCCTCTCTCCGTGGATTTTAACAGACTTTCGGTCTCCCAGAAGAAACTTAAGACACATACAGATGGATTATAACCGAAAAGGCCTGATTTCAGATAGTGGTATCAAAAAGGAAGCATTCTATATCCTACAGCAATATTATAAGGAAAAGGTTGACTGAGCGGTGCCTCTTCCTTTTTCTGTTTTTAAAATCATCATCTCACAAAAATAGGTACAAACTTATTTTCGCAGTTCCCGGCCGGGGCTCATTTAAATCTTGTTTCTATCCACCCTTTGGCAAGCTTCGCCAAAACCAATGTAAATTGTTTTTGGCGAAGCTCGGCTGGGGTTCATTTAAATCTCTTCGGAGATGAGATTTTCCCTAAATAACATATTGTGAGCTTCGTGCAGAGCTTAGCCTTCATTTCTTTTCCTTAGATGAAAAGAAATGAAGCAAAGAAAAATCAAGCCAAAATTATCCTTCCACCCACCTGCCACCGCCGGCCCGGAATTTTGGCGGGCCTACCCGCTTGATCTACCAACTAATCTTTTGCCACCTTTAAAACATAGGAGGACTCTTTGCATGGAAAATTTAAGAGATTACCTCAAAAAATGTCTTTTCTTCATAAAATGTATTACCTTTAAAATTATAATATTTGTCAAAAATGTAGGTTATTTTTGATTGTATTTATACTTTAAGTCAAACTGACAGGAGGTGGTATATTTACTTTTCCCCAACCTTGCTCTGGGAAAGGATCATTTTTTAGAACAATTATTAAGTATAAATGTCAAGGTTTAATCTAACCAAATTGAGAAGAATATAAGTATATGAAAAGAAGAAGCTTTTTGAAGAAATCGGTCCAGGCAGGCGTGATTTCATCTGTCTCATTGCCAATAGCCGGATTTAAACTTCCGGATTCTGAAAAACTGCAAATAGGGATCGTCGCAGATGTACACCAAGATATCATTCACGACGGCTATGCGCGGCTGCGCTTCTTCATGGATGATATGAAAAAAAGAAATCCTGACTTTATTATACAGATGGGCGATTTCTCATTGCCAAGACCGCAAAATCAACCATTCCTGGATGTCTGGAATGAATTTGAGGGACCCGCCTACCATGTTTTAGGAAATCACGATATGCGCGATTTTGGGTTCACCCGAGAACAAACCATGGCCTGGTGGCAAATGAAAGAACGTTACTATTCATTCGATCATGGAAGTTTTCATTTCATCGTGCTGGATGGTAATGATAAAAATCCCGGCGAATGGCAGGGTTACGATCGTTACATCGGAACCACACAAAAAGAATGGCTTAAAAATGACCTGCGTCAAACGGCTAAGCCAACGGTGGTTTTTGTTCATCAAAGTCTGGAGGCCGACGGCGGCATAGCTAACGGAGCCGAGATCAGAAATATATTGGAGCAAGCCAGGAATTCAGAAAGCCGACCCAAGGTGATAGCCTGTTTATGTGGACATCATCATACCGACTATGTAAAAGACATCAATGGTATACCTTATATCCAGATCAATAGCATGTCATACAAATGGGTAGGCGGAAGATTTAAGAAGCAACGTTTTGCTGCCCATGTGGAGCAAGCTTATCCGGCTGTTAAAAATACCTGCCCTTATAAAGACCCTTTGTACACAGTGCTTACTTTGGATGGCAACAGCGGAAAAATGCACCTGGAAGGACGCGCCACCAGTTTTATCGCCCCTACTCCCAACGATATTGGCATTCCAGATGCCGATACCATGCATCCATCAATAACGGAAAGAAACCTGACCTTCTGACTGTTTGAGAAAATGATAAAAATTATTATTACATTTTTGGCCATGGTATTTGCCTTGCAGCTTCAGGGCCAGGAGCCGCCTGAAAAAAAGGTGAATACCCTGAAAGTGATTTCTTACAATATCTGGAATGGTTTTGATTGGGGTAAGGATCTGACGCGCAGAGACCAATTGGTTGCCTGGATAGCCTCCCAGAAACCGGACGTAGTGGCGCTCCAGGAGCTTTGTGGTTATACGAAGCAAAAATTACTGGGAGATGCGAAAGATTGGGGGCACAACTATGCCGAAATTCTTAAAACCTCCGGATATCCTGTCGGAATCACTTCCAGTAAACCGATCGCGATCCGGGAAAAAATTTTGGAGGATTTACACCACGGCGCATTACATTGTCGTACCTGGGATATTGATTTTATGGTGGTGCATTTCTCACCTTTCAGTTATAAAAAACGAAGAGAGGAAACCGAGATAGTATTAGAGAAACTTTCTCAGGTGGCCAAAAACCGGGATAAATATATTGTATTGGGTGACTTTAATGCAGTGTCTCCTTTCGATGCTGATTTGTATCATGGTAATGAAAGTCTCCTGACCGCCATGCGCGCGTCGGAAAAAGAGCATGAGCACGTCCGAAACCTATTTCAGGGACAGCTTGAATACGGTGTTTTGAGCACATTTTTAGGATTTCCATTATTGGATGTAACCCAAATTTATACATCCGGACTTGAAGAACGATTGACTTCTCCAACCCGGATCTTTAATAAACAAATTGAGAATAACAGAAGCCCTAATGCCAAGCGTATCGACTATATTTTGGTTTCTCCTTACTTGCAAACTACCAGTATAAATGCCCGTGTTTTGAATGGCAGGGAAACTTTTTATTTATCGGATCATTATCCGGTAATGGCTGAATTTGAACTTTAAGACAAAGCTTCTTTCGACAGGATAAAGGAACGCTTTTTTATTCCTCATAATCCAATCCCCACCCCCACCATCCAACCAATATTATGCCTCCATTTACCAAATGGCACACTTTCGCGGGTAATGGACAGGATATTGGTAGAATAGGTTGGCCCGAAAAGCAAGGTCTTCGTTTTTGTGAGCTGGTAGGAACCTATGATTTTTCCGCTCGCTATTAAGGATGAGCTATCGTAGGTATCCAGTTCGGATAAAGTAATGACATTGATGTAGTCATTTTTATCTACAGTGCTGCCGCTGTATTCCAACGTTCTTAGATAACCAACACCACCCATAACGAGTATTTCAAAGGGATATTTTTTCCTTTTTTTGAATAGTGCATAACCGAAATCAAGCGTGGCGGTTAACACCTGGTGTTTGTTTAAGGTACTGGTTTCCTGCATGGCAAATCTTTCGCGATAGTTTGTATAACCCACATCTGCATTGATGAGAAACCGGTCTTTTCTGAACATGACCATCCCACCAAATGTATAGTTTAATCTCGGCTGGGTGTATTCATCCACTAAGTCATAATAGCGGCGCTTCAAGTCGCACACGGTAATGTAATCCAAGCTATAGGAAACCTGAAAATAAGGCATCAGGTAGAAATGGCCAGGCTTTTTTTTGATGGTTGGTTTTGAGGTTTTTACGTATACTTTTTTGGTGATGACCACCGGTTTTTTGATGATATAGGCCGTATCGTTCCTGATGATAATGCTGTCCCTCTCCTGCCCTAAAGCTGTCAGACAAGTAATGACCAGAAAAAATAAGCTAACAAAAACTCTTAACAAGATCATTTCTTTTTCTCTATTTTGACGGTATCAGTTACGATGACGGTATCCTGGATAATAATAACGGTCGGTACTTTTTGCTCATTCAAAATTTTAGGCGACGGCTGCTGGATTTTCCTGGAACCCAGCGAGTCAAAGATATTTAGCGGTACTGAGTTCGGCGGTACCACAATAATGCTATCTTCGAATACAGGAAGTGCCTGGCTATCAACCAAATGTTCGGAGACTTTCGGTTTGTCAACTTCGATGACCGGGGCTTTTTCGACCGGTATGGTGACTTCATTTTGACGTACTTCCTCTAATGTATCAGCATTAACCACATTGTCGTTTTGCCTTGGTTCCTCATAAGTATCTCGATCAATAATCACCGTATCTGTTGTAGTGCCATCCGTTTGTTTCGGCTCCATTTGAATGGAAGTTGAGCTATTGGTGTTGTACCAGGCAATGACTACAATCGTCAGCACTGCAACAATACCCATTACCAAAACAGGTAGGGTGCTCCACCATGGCTTTGAAAGGTTATTTAAAATATGCGAGCTGATATCTTTCCAATAACCGGCAGGTTTTTCAATGGATTTTCCTTCCAGTCCCTTCAGGAAGATATCGTCTATATGTTCATCCTCGTTCATTTGACTTACTTTTTTTTTCTAAAACAAGTAATTCTCTTTTCAGTATCTGCCTGGCTCTTCGCAGCCTGGACCTGGAAGTGCTCACCTTAATGGAAAGCTTTTCCGCAATCTCGCCATGTGAATATTTTTCAAAACAATACAAGTTAAATACAACCTTAAATGTTTCCGGAAGCGCCTTCAAAGATTGTAGCAATTCTTCCTGGGTAAAATCGTAATCAATGAGCTCATCGACGGTCTCTTCCGGCACATCCATGTTTTCATAAATTGTACTATTCTGAGTTATCAGCCTCTTTTTTTGGCGCAGGGCACTAAGTGCTTCATTGATCATGATTCTTTTAAGCCAGCCTTCAAAAGAACCCTGAAATTTAAATTTTTTAATCGAATTGAAGACCTTAATAAACCCATTTTGCAACACGTCTTTAGCCTCCTGCTCATCGGCCATGTACCTGGTACATAGCAGCAGCATTTTAGGAGCATATTTGTCAAAAAGGTGGTTGTAAGCTGCACGATCATTGCGTATACAGGCTTTAATCAGTTCGTCTTCTTCCATCTAGCCGGAGCGCTTATCTTTTAAATTATTAGCCAAATATAAATGAAAAAAAATGCCATATACTCGTATTTACAACATTTTTTTATTGACAGGTATTATTTCAAGGAAATATTTTCAAGAAATAAATTATTGAATTCCAATGTTTTAAAAGAAATTACGCGGATCAAAAAAAAATATTTTCAATTTTTTATTTACGAAACCGGGCACGTTTTTTCTTTTTGCCGTCTAATAGGCAGAAGACTTTAGCAGACGTCTTAAAATTTGGGTACCCGTTTAGTGTGGCATGTTAGCTAATGTCCAACAATTGATAACTTGAAATAAAACACAAAATATGAAACGAATATCTCTTACATTTATGTATCTGGCTTTTATAACTATTTTAAGTAGCTGCATACATGAACACGATTGCGAAATTGAACCTGATCCAACTAATAACATTGAAGATGGGTTTACATCTGCCCTCGAAACGGATTTTATATCACAACTTGATCCCGTCACCAAAAAGGAAATCAGGATCCGAAATAATCTGGGTGGCTCCTCCAGGTTTTACGAGGAGGGTTTTATCAGATTTAATGATTTTACGGAAGTTAAACAATATGTGCAGGAGGCCACTTTAAAATTATACATCAGGGCCAACCCCAAGCCATATATCTTTTTCCCCAATAATTACACTTTGCGCATCTCGGCTTTGCAGGAAGGATGGAATGAAAATACTTTAAGTCATGCCAGCAAGCCCCGGGCACAGGAAATGATTACCACCACATTTGATGCAGATAACCTAAAGCCCGGAGACCTGTACGAGATAGATGTGACGGAAATTCTCAACGATCAATTCACCAACAAAAAAACCCACCACGGTTTTAGCATTGCCCTTGTTGGCAACAATAACAATGAAAGTGTTGCCATCTCATTTTACTCCTCAGACAACGGAGATGAAGCATTGAATCCCGCTTTAGATGTGGTGTATGAATGGTAGCACAGTGTGAGCGTGAGTGTGGACAGGTTATGTGGAGAGTCATAGTCGCTTTTTTTGGTCCCCATTTAAAAAGGGAAAACTAATCCTTCCCTGGGGAAGGTGGCCCTGCGGGTATGGGTCGATTAAGACGAATGAATTGGTCGGAAGGGGTGATTCCTGAGTGTGAGCATGAGGGCGAGTGTACTTGAAGTTTTTTGAACATTGTAATACAAAAAGCCTGCTGTTGTTTTTTTAACATAGCAGGCTTTCTTTTATACAATTGTGTTGGACTTTGGTAATGGATCAAGTCATATACTCAGTTATTTTGTTCATCTGGTACAAAAGGAGTTCCTTTGCCGGTTTCGCAATAGGATTTCATGCTGTCGAGATACCTGCCCCAATGGTGGTTGCAGAAGCCATAAAATTCAGACTCTTCTTTCCAGTTGAGGTGGGAAAACCGCAGCATTGTGTTGCCATTTCCTTTTTCGATGTCAAATGAAAGGTCGGTGCCAATCCATTCATGATCGCCGTCTACGCATTTCCACGCCACGTGGGTTGGAGACTGGAGTTTGGTGATCTTCATTTTATTAAAATATTTATCGCCAAAACGGTGCTCATTAATGTAGCCTACCTCTGCTTTAGCATTGGCTTCGGTAGTCCACCAGTTTTTGATTCCCATTTCGGTAGTAATGGCCTGATACACACTTTCAGGGGGGGCATCAATGATTAATACGTGTCGGATGTTAGGCATAGTTTTCCATATTTAATGATCAGATAAATAATTATCGAGATTGTCAATTTTATTGTTCCAGAAATTCATATAGAATGAACTCCAATCGATAAGGGCTTTAAAGGGTTTGGGATTAGCGGAGCATATCCTCTCCCTCCCCTGCTTCTTGATTTCCAGCAGATCGGCTTCTTCCAATATCTTTATGTGCCTTGAAATAGCCTGCCGGCTAATATCAAATTTAGTGGCAATAGCCGTGATGCTGATAGCACTGGTCATAAAAACCATGTGAAAAATCTGCCTTCTGGCAGGGTCTGATATTGCTTTAAAGAGCCGTTCGTTCACGATAGTTATGCTTTAGTAGTTAAAAAATCCTGTAACTGGCCAAGAATTCTGGTCCAGCCTTTAACATGTTCTTCAAACCAATCTATGGGTGAAACAGAGGTTTCAGAAAATCCGGAGTGCTGAAGTTTGAGCAAGGTGCCGCTACCCGCTTCAATAAGTTCCCATTGTACATAGGTAACACTGTCCAGATGGTTTCCCTGCCAGGTATAGGCAAGTTTGTATGGCGGTATTATTTCCGTCACTTTGCATTGTATAATGCCATCCCAGCCATCTCTGGCTATACCATGAAAGTAAAACTCCGCCCCGATCTGTGGTTTAAAATTACTTTCCATGAACCATTTTGCCAGAATGGCCGGGGTTGTCAGCGCTTCCCACACTTTTTGAATGGGATACTTAAGATGACGTTCAATTGAAATTGTTTTGCTCACAATACGCAACATTTTTGTTGCGAATATAAAGAACAGTCACTTGATATGCAACAAAAATGTTGCACATTATTTATAAGATAACTGGTCAAGCCTGTTATCCATTTGCCATTCCACGAATTAATCCCTAATTTGAATGATCAAACTTTCATTTTTTAGTCGCCTTACCAAAACCTGATGAAACCGAGCATGGCGTAGTCGGCAAATAGGGGAATGATAATAATATGTGAGGTTCCATGTGACCAATGAAAATAAATCATAAACACATGAAAAAACTAACCATTGCTTTACTGAGCCTTGCATGGCCTTGCCTTTTGTTTATTGCTTCCTGTGCTTCGGATGAAGGCGGCGGAGGCAATTGCAGTATCTCTTGCGGCGGTTTTGGCACAGGGCAACCGTTTGTACAAACCAACCATCCCGGCACCACCGAATCAGATTGTATGAAAATGGGGGAGGAAAAGGGTCGCAGTTGCAAAACGTCTTTCTGCCCTCCGACCGGAGACCCGGATGATTGTTATCAGGTCTACCCGTGAGTTGAGTGTGGAGTGTGAGAGTGAGTGTGTGGGGGTTAGGATGGGATTTTGGGGATTGGGAGTGATCTGATACGCTTTCCGGAGGCTTGGTAAACCGCGTTGGCAATGGCGGCGGCGGTGGGGCCTTGTGCGGCTTCGCCTGCACCAACGGGCTGTTCGGAAGGCCTGTCGATTACGGTAACATGTACCTCAGGTATCTCGGTAAATCTTAGTATTGGGTAGCTGTTCCAGTTAAGGCTGGTAACGTGTGTTTCGTCATATTTCACGGCTTCTTTCAATGTCCAGCTGGCTGCCTGGATCATACCTCCCTCCGTTTGGTTTTTCAACCCGTCCAGGTTGATTACCTCACCCGCATCTATGACCGCCCACAATTTTCGCAACTTTATCTCTCCATTTACAGTTACCGTTAGTTTGGCTGCTACGCTGCAATAGGCAGCCCCATTCCCGTATCGGGTGAACCCGTAACCTACTCCTTCTCCATCGCTTAGCGTGTCTTTGGAGGTGATATCGCGAAGTCGCTCAAGCACGGCCACGGAACGCTCGTCGGTACTGTTCATAATTCTGAAGGTGACCGGGTCTTTTCCTGCCTTCTCCGCCAGTTCATCCATAAATGACTCCAGGGCAAAGATATTGGCATAGGCCCCCAGGCTTCTTAATGCAGAGGTCCGCAATGGCCCCTTAAAGGAGCGAATGTCGATATTGACATTAGGGATGTGGTAATAGGGCGCTGCATTCCGGTAGCTCCCTCCTTTCCATCCCGGAGGTTGAGGTGTGAGCGGCTCGCTAAGGTATTGGGCTGCCAGGAGGTTGCTGGCCGCTCGCGGCCGCGCCGTATGTGTGTCGGACCAGATTTCGCCGTACCAGTCCGAAATCTTGCCCACGCTGTTTAATTTTGCCTGCAAGGACATGATCATGGCACTACCAAATGGTTCCCAGCCATGTTCATCGCTGCGCGACCACTGCAACCTGATATGTTTTCCGGGATAAGCCATCGCTAATATAGCGACGTCGGCAGCCACATCATCAGCGCCGTTGTGCCCGTAACATCCGGCACCGGGCACACCTTTTATGTGTACCTGCTCATCCGTAAGTCCCACCAATGCACTAATCGCCTTACGCAACGGGTATACACCCTGACTATGGGACCAGATGGTTAGTTTTCCATCCTTAAAGATTGCCAGGGCACAAGAGGGACCGATCGACCCATGCATGATATAGGGCTTGAAATAGGTAGCTTTTATGGTTTCTTTCGAAGGTTGAAAGGCATTCCCTTTCTCAATGGCACTTTCCTGTTCATTGGGCAGGGCTTCAATTTGCTGCTGCAGGGACTCCCCCACTCTTAATTGGTGTTTGACTGACCACTGTGTGTTTTTTTTCAAATACGCCTGGCCCTTTACTGCGTCATACTCATCAGCGGCAATAAGGCCTATAAAGCTGCCGTTGACTACCAGCTTGTGGATCCCTGGTACGGCGATCCGCAATGCGTCTTCATTTACTTTTTTCAACGTGGCGTGATAACTCGCCGGTCTTACGATCCTGGCATGAACCATCCCCTCAAAACGGAGATCCTGGATAAACACCTGCTCACCCCTGACCATCAGTTCCAATTCCTTTCTTGGAATCGGCTTTCCTACCCATTGACGTTGATTTTTGGGTTTAATTTTTGCCTTTCTGTTTAAAGCGACATCCAGCTGCTTTCCATCCAGCAACATATAAAATGAAATTGTTTTACCGCCTTTTTGATAAACCATTCCGTCTTTCACATGCAAATCACTCGCCGTTACCTTCAATTGTTTGGCAGCCAGTTGGAGCAGCTGCTCTCTTGCCGTCGCAGCAGCATAACGTATGGACATGGCGCTGGTCTCGATGGAATTACTACCAACCGTAAAGCCTTCATCGGGTGTTACCTCTGTCTCGGCCAGGCGCACGCTTACTTTATTAATATCAGTATTCAGTTCTTCCGCCGCTACCTGGGCTACTGCGACACTGATGCCTTGCCCTAGCTCCATTTTGCCGGTAAAAATACGAATGGTTCCGTCTTTCAATATCTCGAGCCAGGCTTTGACAAAGGTTGGGTCAAGGTCGCGTTGCAAGGGTTCCACATTGGTTCGGGCTCCCTCGGTTGAGGATAGGCAACCTGGCAGGAAAGGTATTCCTATGACCAGGCTCCCGGAACGTTTCAGAAACTTTCTCCTTGCAGATGATACTACTTTTTCCATAGCTAACGGCTTAAAGATTTGGCAGCGGTATCAATGGCCTTTTTCACCCTGTTATGGACGCCACAGCGACACAGCACCCGCTGCATCCCCTGGTTGATAACTTCCTCGCCAGGATCTGGATCTTCGCTCAGGATGGCAACAGCGGCGATCACCATGCCATTTAAACAATAACCACACTGGGCTGCCTGGTGCTCCACGAATGCCTCCTGAACCGGATGCAGATTTTTATCTTTGGCCAATCCCTCAATGGTGACAATTTCCTTACCGGCAGCCGTGGAAGCCGGTATCATACAGCTTGACACCGGTTGGCCGTCGAGCAGTATCAGGCAGGCGCTACACTGTCCCTGGCCACATCCGAATTTCGGCCCATTCAATGCCAATTGATTCCTCAAAATATATAGGAGCGGTGTTTTAGCATCATCAACCTGAATGTTGTGCTGGCGACCGTTAACACGGATGGAAATGGTTTCTTTCATGAATGGCAACTTCAAAATAGCGTTTAAAACTAGCTGCTAATGTTTTTTATACAAAACTTAAGCCGAATGGCTTAAAATAAATATACTAAACTATTCAGTGGATTTATAATTTTTCTTACACAGTTCCGCGATGGGCAAGCCTCGGCTGACTATAAACATCAGTCTTTGCTTATGGCGCCACTATTCTTTTTAAACTGCATTTCCAGGTCCTCCCTTTTATTCAAATCATATTTAATTCTCAAAGAGCGTTCTGTGTCAACAGGGATATTGAAGCCTTGCCAAAATTCTTCATCATAGGGATAATCAGCGAGATAAATATCCCCTCCTTTCTTAACTTTTCCCGCTACCTTATAGGCAACCGGGGCGGTCTCATAGACCACCATTTCATCGTACATATCGAGGGTACCCTTGGAATTGCCCGCGGCATCGAAGGCATCGTGTCTGGAAAGTGCGGAACTGTAAGAGAGATAAAGCTTGCCGTCTATATCAACGTATTTCACCTGTGTTTCGCCACCTGTGAAAGCAATCTGAAGGCTGTCCGATAAACCATAAGGCTTAGGTCTTTTGATGATCGTAGCATCATCAATGGCTACGATGGCGTGATCTTTACTTCGCAGGTATACATTGGCTTTATAGCTTACTGCAGCGGAGTCTTTGAGCTTTACCGTTATCCAATAGATCTCCTGCCCGTCAAATTCTGTAATCCCTTCCAGTGCGTAATGATAGTTTTTGGTTAACTTCTTATTCAAGAAAAATCTCCGGTTACGGATACGGTCTTTTTTCAAATAATTAAAAAGGAAATTGCTCCCTTGTCGCCATTTGATTTGCCGGTAATCATGGCTTTTCCGGTATTGCGTCACCACTGCCTGGTATCCGCCTGATTGCTCAAAACCTTTGTCGGCTATGGTGACCGCCGCCTCAAAAAGTCTTACATAGCTATCATTTTCTTTGAAGGAGGTTCTGTAAAAAGCTTTTAAATGGTAAGGGTTTACAGCATAGTTGGTTGCTGATTTGCGGATGGCAGAACGCATGATCGCCTCCGGATCTACAGCAGTTACTACTACATTTTGCAATGTAATAATGGTATCCTGCAATTGAATAACCCCATTTTTCAGAATATCCTGAATCTTAACCGTTTTATTTTTGTAACCAATACATGAAAATACCAGAGACTGGTTTTTAAAGGATTCATCAATAATCATTGAAAATATGCCCTCTTCATTGGCGCTAACGCCCAGGCGATGATTTGGCAACCTGACGTGGGCATTGGGCACCGGCTCACCTGTTCTGGCATTCCTGATGGCTCCTTTTAATTTGAAATTGGCTTCTCCCTGTCCATATGTGAGTAACGGGATTGCCAGCAAAAAAATAACTACACTCTTCATAGTTCAAATTGGATTTACAGTCTTGGCTTTAAAGTTTCTGATCCTAGAATGCAGCGAGGGCGATAAAGGTTGTCTTGGCAATTGGTTATACTGCTATCCGGCGAAGAGAAAGGATTTTTGATTTTTCACACCCGCTATTATCGGATGTATAAATCGCATGAAATACGTAAGCTTATTGGATTGCTAAGGCAAACTGACTATTTAATGTATTGATATAGATAATAAACCATAAGTGTCTTTTTGTCTAGTAGTTATGAATTTTTCGAAGACGCTTGCATCGAACTGAACCCATAAAAACTTTATCGAATCCACCCAACCACCATGGCATACGTTTCGGTGCTTATTCGCTGCGTAACGAACGCACGGGATTGGCTGCGGCGGCTTTGATAGATTGCCAGCTGACAGTAAGCCAGGCAATCAATAAGGCCATAATACCGGCTACCACAAAGGTGCCCGGGCCAATTTCTATGTGGAAAGCAAATCCTTCCAGCCACTTGTCCACGATAATATAAGCGACGGGAATAGCCAGCACAAAAGCAAAAATCACCAATTTTGTAAAGTCTTTGGACAGCAGCAGGATAACACCGGGGATCGAAGCACCAAGTACTTTTCGAATACCGATTTCCTTGGTTCGCTGCTCTGCCATGAAAGCGGCCAGCCCCAGCAATCCAAGACAAGCCACCAGGATAGCCAGGCCGGTAAAAATAGAGAACACCTTTCCTAAGCGTTGTTCCGCCCTGAACAAAGCATCATAACTTTCATCCAGAAAGTGATATTGAAAAGGCTCGCCCGGCGTATGTTTCTTCCAGGCTTCCTCCATCATTGCCAGCGTAGCAGGCATATTCTCACCTCTCACACGTACGGACATCAGGCCTCCCTGTCTGGTCAGAAACAAGGCCAGGGGGCTGATTTCATTCTTCAAAGTTTCATAATTAAAATCCTTAAATACGCCGACAATCTTAAAATCCTGCCTGCCATTGTCCCCTCCAAAAAACTCCAAGGTCTCATTCACGGCCTGGGTAAGGCCAAATGCTTTCACCGCCGCCTGGTTAAGCAATATGGCCGTTGTGTCTGTGGGGAAGTCACGGGAGAAATTTCGCCCGTCCAGGAGTTCAATTTTCATGGTGGCCAGATGGTCGTAATCCACATTATATGTGGAAATCAATATATCGTCTTCCGTGCCCTTTTTTCTGAAAACTGTCGTATTGTTGACTCCCGGAGGTACATTGTTGGAGATAGAAGCATTGATCACCTGTGATTGATCAATCAATGCCTGCTTCAGCGTATTTTGCTGTCCTCTTGACAAAGGCCACATGCCTTCGATTACCACAACATTTTCTTTCTCAAAGCCAAGGTTTTTAGTGCGTGTGTATTCGAGTTGTTCATAAACCAGAATAGTGCAGATAATTAAGGTGATCGATATAAAAAATTGAAAAACGACCAGTACATTCCGGATGCCGCTACTTTTCATACCTGCTTTCAGCCTTCCTTTCAGCACTTCCACCGGCCGGAATGAGGAAAGGTAAAACGCGGGATAACTTCCGGCAATAACGCCTACGGTCAACATCAACCCGGACAGGGCCATGATGAACCAGGGTTTGCCAAACAATGCAGCTGAAATTTCCTTCCCGGAAATATCATTGAAGGGAGACAACAGTAAAGCTGTCGCACCCAGTGCCAGCAAGGTGGCGATAAGACTTAGCACCACCGATTCAGTAATGAATTGCCAGACCAATGTGCTGCGCAATGATCCTAGTGTTTTTCTTACACCGACTTCCTTCGCCCTGTTGGCAGACCTGGCAGTGGCCAGATTCATAAAATTGATACAAGCCAATAAAATGATAAAGAAGGCAATAGCACCAAAAATATAGACATAAGTAATATCTCCATTGGGCTCCAATTCATCTTTAAGATCAGAATGTAAATGGATGTCAAGCAAAGGTTGCAAAAAGAAACCGTATTTATTGCCCTGTTGCGCAAATGTTTCTAAGGATATCCCCATAAATTGCTGCACCTCGGGCCCCACATATTTAATAACCATAGACACAAACTTCTCCTCCAACGATGCCGGGGAGGCTCCCTCATGCAATAAAAGATAGGTAACGAGGTTGTTGTTTAACCAGACCTGATCCTTGTGGTTGGGCCAGGATACCATAGAACGCAACATGTCAAAATGCAAGTGCGTGTTGGGCGGAAGCTTGTCAAGAACGCCGGTTACCTTATGCGGGACTTTTTCGGCACCAATCAGTATGGTCTTTCCAAAAGCCGATTCTTCTCCAAAGTACTTTTGGGCTACATCCTCCGGAATTACTACCGTATTGGGTTCTACCAATGCTGTCGCGGGATTACCCTCCAATAGCTTAAAACCAAACACGTCGAAAAAGGAGGAATCCGCAAAATACACCTTTTCTTCAAAAATGGCCGTTTCCCCGTATCTGATAATCTGTTGTGCCCAATAAGGAAAGATACGGGTAGCATTTTCAACTTCGGGAAACTCTTCCACGGCGGTAAAGGCCAGGGGCGGACAGGAACTGGTGGTAAAAATTTCCTGTTCGGCGATTTTACCGTTCAGGCCTACGCGATACACCCGCTCGGCTTTTTCATGAAAGGTATCATAGCTGAGTTCATGGTGAACATACAGGAGAATGAGCAGGCAGCTGGCGATCCCTATGCTGAGACCTACTATGTTTAAACCGGTGTAAAATTTTTGATTGGCAAGTGTGCGGAAGGTGATTTTCAAATAATCCTTAATCATTGTGGAGCAGTTATAATATGGTATTTTTTAAAGCTATACCTGTTAGAGTAATATGTCTGGCGAAAGGTTGCATTCGGGTACGCTTTAATTTTGGTTAATGTAGCTTGACAAAGCTTCAAGGTTACTTATTAATAACAAAACCGCCGTTAAGCGGTTTTATTAAGATAAAAATTTTATACAAAAAATGTAGTTCCGCTTAGTTATCCTCCGTTATGGTTACATTTCTGAACCAGCCATCTTCACTGTCTACCCACAACCCGATTTTGCCTTCCCTCCTTTTACTTATCTGTTCGACAACAAAAGTAGGTGTGGTAGAATCATTTACGTACACCTTCACTTCCGGGTAATTAATGACAATTTTGGCGTGAAACCAGTCATTCGGGTCTGGAACCGGTTGGACGGCGCTTTCGTATTTTCCGGGATATTTTTTTCTTAATACATGCCAGACATTTTTAGGAGCATCGATGTACTGCATGGCGTTATTCTTTTTTTCCACACTTTTAAAGTTGAAAGGGCGAAAATAAACAGCGTCGTAGTTTTCGTCGTCCGCACCGTGAAAGGCCAGGCCTACAAAGCTATTGCCCCTTTCGTCTTTTCCTTTTATATCTAATTCAACAGTACCATTTTTAAAATTCACCCCATTGACCCAGAGTATAGCCGTTCCCCCTGTCTCTTTGAGATGGATCACATCTCCCTCGAAGGTAGCTTTACCACGGTGTTCAGTCCAGTTTTTGGAGTTGGCCTCGATAAAAGTTTGTGCATTCAGATAATGACCCAGCAGGATGCCTATGGTCGCGATAAAAATTGTTGTTGATTTCATAAGTTTTTTTTGGCAATGGTAGTCGATGTATTTGTTCCAAACCAAATCTTATCGCGGTCAAAGTCCGGTCAAAATGAGATCATAGGGCAAACATGTCTATTTTATTTTCAATAATGGCTAAATTTACCTTATGGCAAGAACCGAGCGCGCGTATATTGACCTCTGTAAAAAACAGATAGAAGAAAAGTTCTCCTTTGGCAATGGCCAGGGTTATACACAGCGTGACCTGGAGGTCTTATCGGCGACCATCGAGGAAAAAACCGGAATTACCATTAGTCTCTCTACCCTGAAGCGGCTTTGGAAAAACAATTATAAACAAAGCCCACAGCTGGCATCGCTCAATGCTTTGGCCGGTATTCTGGATTACAAAGACTGGCATGCTTTCAAGCAGGCCAATCAAAAAAAATCTAACATCTTCATACCTCACCTCAAGTGGGTAGCACCAGCGGGTCTGCTTTTTATGGCGCTGATCTGGGTTTTAACCACTTCGGTCGGATCTATAAATCCTTCTGAGAAAAAAGACGCCGATAAATCGCTGATCATCACGGGACCCGTGCATTTTGAAGCTTCCAAGACCGTAACCTCGGGTATTCCCAATACCGTTATTTTTAAATACGACGTGTCCAACGTAATAGCGGATACTATTTACATTCAGCAATCCTGGAACAAACACAAAAGGCTTGGAATAGATCCGGAAGGCAGTGCGGTAGCCAGTATTTATTACGAATCGGGATTTCACCGGGCAAGGCTCATGGCCAATGACTCCATCATAGCCATGCTTCCCATACATATCCTAAGTAATGGCTGGGAGCCTCACGTATACTACAGCTCAGCTGATCCACGTCCTATTGATTTCAAGAATGAAAAGTTTGTTACCAACGGCCGGCTACACCTGGACTCTGCCATGTTAAGCAAACGATACGTTGATTTTTCAAAAGATTTTTTTTCAAGGATTTCCAATAGCCGGATTTTTGACGTGCACTCTGACAATTTTAGCTTTCTGACCCGTATGAAAGTCGATAGCTTATCCGATTCCCTTTGTCCGTGGATGAATATTGTCCTGGTCACAGAAGTACATATTTTCAGCGTATCTCTGAACAAAAATGGCTGTGAAAAGTATGTGAGCTATAAGCTGGGAGAGATCAGAAAGTCGGGGTCAAACAATGACCTTTCGGCGCTGGGATGCCAGGTCTATGACTGGCAGGAACTGGAAGTGCGGGTTAAGGACAAGCATGCTGCTATCTATCTCAATGGCGCACTGACCTACGAAGAGCAGTTCAAGGAGGACCTGGGAAAGATCAAGGCACTCATTTATATCTTCGACGGCACCGGCTCCATAGATTATACCAGGCTCAGCGACGGAAATGGCAAAATGGTATTTGAGGACCATTTTGGAGGATAAGCCACCTGACAGCTCTTTGATTTTTTTAAAAAGCGAATATCCCCAATTGCCTTAACCCTTACACACTACACACTCACTCTCACCCTCACACTATATTTAGGTGGTTATTCATTTTTAAGTACATTAACCGGGTTGGTAGTTGCCGCATTAAAGGTTTTCCAACTAACGGTTATTATTGCAATCAGTAGTGCACCGAGGCCTGAAGCGATAAATGGAGCTCCGGTCAAATCAATTCTAAAAGCGAAATTTTCCAGCCAGTTGCGCATAACCATCCAGGCAATGGGGCATGCTAAAACAAAGGCAATAAAAACGAGAAAAAGGAACTCCCTGCTCAACAGTCTCACAATATGATTTACGGAAGCGCCCAACACTTTTCGAATACCGACTTCTTTACTTCTTCTGGCAGTAGTGAACGCAGAAAGACCGAATAGTCCCAAAGAAGCAATCAAAATACTCACCCCGGAAAAGATCCCGAATATATGGGCAAACTTTTTGTCCTCATCGTACTGACCTTTAAATACGGTGTCAGTCATTTCATAATGAAATACGTCTTCCGGAAATAACTGGTCATATATTGACTTTACCTCCATAAGGGAATTATTCAAATCGGCCGTGTTAAGCTTAATGGTCATAAATCTATTGGTAGGGGTATACCAAAACATTACCGGTTGTGTTTCCTTGTGAACGGATGACCAGTTGAAATCTTCGAGCACACCCAGGATGTAAAATTTGCCCCCATCGAGGTTTGTAATAATTTGTCCAACAGCGTCTTCATTACGTTTGAATCCCCAGGTTTTGACCGCGGTCTCATTAACCAGCACCTTGTTTACTTTCTGCTGACCACCGGTATTTCTGGACATACCTTCTGTGAATGGCGCTCCGGCCACTATTGTGAGGCCGTAAACATCGGCAAAGTCATGGTCAACTCCAGTACCTGTAACAGTTTGTATGCCGGTTTGCCCGGCACTGTCGACCTCGAAATGATGTGGAAAGTTTAGTCCGCGTCCTGCCTGATTACCGGTGAAAGAAACACTGGCGACAGAGGAAAGTGCGAGGATCTCCTTTTTTAATGCAGGTTCAGCGCTTCTGTTATTCATGCCTTCCGGCAATAGCCTTGGACTTCTTATCGTGACCAGCTCGCTCATTTCCAGGCCAATATCCTTCTTTTGCATATAGTTTAATTGCTTAAAAACTACGGTGGTACAAACCAGAAGGGCGATAACAGGGGTATATTGTAAAACGATTAATACCCTTCTAAGATTGGAACGCCCCGCCGGCGATGAGAAGTTTCCCCGCAACACCGTGATTGGCCGAAAAGATGAAAGAACAAGAGCAGGGTATGCCCCTGAAAGCACTACACCCAATAAAAAGACCCCACCGAATAAAATTAAAAAGGGTTTACTCAACCAAAAAGTAGGTGTAAAACCCAGTTGGGAGAAGGCGTTGATAGTAGGCATTAGCAGCAATAACAGCAAAAGCGCCAGTACAAGTGCTGTGAAATTTATTAAAGCGGCTTCGAAAAAGAATTGCCATTGGATATTTGACCTGTTTGCACCGGTAACTTTTCGAATACCAACCTCTTTGGCTCTATCTAACGATCGGATGGTAGAAAGATTAACGTAACTGATAAAAGCTATCACAAGTGTAATGATGCCAATGACCGTAAGAAAATAAACGATCTGATCATTTCCGGTTCTGGTGGTTAACTGTACCGAACCAAATCCCGTCACACCAAGGTCGGTCTCCCTGTCAAAATAAACGGATTTCATTGGTTGTAGCACCGTGCTCAGTTTGATGTTATTCCGTCGGAGGTTCTCACCGATATGATGGTCTACAATATCTGTCATTATCTTCTCTATTTTTTCCAGGTCTGAATTCGGGGTAATAGAGACAAATGTGGTGTATTCATCCCGACCCCAGGCCATATTCTTTAAAGCTTGTTCGGAAAGATTGTTGAGAAAATTCAGATTTGGTATAACGACATCAAATTGAATATGGGAGTTCTGAGGGATATCTTTAAGCAAACCGGTAACCACAAAACTTTGAGGAGCACCCAGCAATGCGTAGTCAACAATTTTGCCAACAGGATTTTCCGGGCCAAACATCCTTTGAGCTATGCCCTCGGTTAATAAAATTGCCTGAGGTTGCTGAAGCGCCGTATTTGGGTCACCCGAGAGGAGCGGAAAGGAAAAAATGGACAGGAAAGTTGTATCCACAATAATCGCTCGGATGTCTTTGAAGGTTTGTTTATTTTCTCCTTCGGTATGGCTTACGGTCGGACCTTCCTGGAAAAAATCAGCCTGTATTCTGGTAAAGTTTTCTAACTCCGGTATCTCGGCAGCAAACGCCTCGCCGGCCCCATAAAAAATATGGGAAAAGGTTTCGGCTGTTTGACCATTCACCTCAGTTTTGAAAGCCACGCGGTAGATTTGATCTACTTTTTCGTGAAACTGGTCTGCGCCCCTCTCCATCGTAACATACTGAAAGATAAGCATACTACATGCGAGCCCCAGGGTAAGACCTGCCAGATTGATGGTAGAATATGTTTTATATCTCGCTATGTTTCGGAGGGCGGTGATAAAATAATTTCTTAACATGGTAAAGTTGATTAAGGGTGAACGACGATCAATTAGCTTTTTTCTGACAGCAAAAGGTTGGATGAATCCTAATACAGTAAACACATAATCCCAATAAGCTTTTCTTGGTCCATTTTTGTGAAACTGATAGGTGTATTCTTCCAATAAATCCCCATATATTTCTTCCAGTAGATGTGGGGCACAAATCCGGTGTAACAATTTTGTGGCCCAACGCGGAGGGTGTTGACGTTTTTCCATCATATTTCGGATATAGGTTTTATTGATGTCATATTCCATAGTCTCTGGCGCACAAATTGAATTTCCTGTAATATCCTTATCCCCGCTTCAGATGCTGTAAACATACGTTTGCGCCTCCCCCCTCGTACCGCCGTGGGCGCGCCCATTGTTGAGTTAACCATGCCTTTATCCATCAACCGATGCAGAGCAGCATGCACTTGGTTGAGTTTTACAGAGCGGCCGGTTTGTTCATTTATTTCATGCATGATGGACACGCCGTAAGCATGGTCTCCCAAGGCCGAGACGGTGAGCAACACTATTTCCTCAAATTCGCCTAAAAAGGAACGCTTTTTCATTAAATCTATTTTTGCTGATAAAATGTATAGTTAGCAAAATCCAATAAAAAAACCAAATTTGTAGTTGAAATTGTTTAGTGAGAAGTTGCTACCGGCAACCAACTGCCTGACCATCGTGTTTTGGATAAATGGCAAAAATAGGCTAAATTGATATGACATGTATTAGCAACTATGTCATGTCTCCAGCCTTTAATCAACGAGTACTTTGGAAAAAATTCAAAAAAGGAAACCGGCAGGCCTTTGAGGCAATCTACCATGAGTACTATGCTTCGCTGTATTTTTATGCGTTAAAAATGACCGCCAACAGGTCCCTGGCACAGGAATGTGTACAAGATCTTTTTGTAACACTTTGGAAAACAAGAAAGGGACTGGCAGATATCTCCAGCATTAAACCTTATCTTTTTAAATCGCTGAACCGGCTTGTAGCCAGATCCGCGCCATCTTTTTACGGTGGTCCGTTTTCAACAAAACCCAAAATAGATATCGCCTTTTCACCGGAGGATTTACTTATTGAACAGCAAGACGACTTACACAAACGTGAAACATTGACTACTGTCTTAAATTCTTTGCCAGCCAGGCAGAAAGAGGTAATTTATCTTAAATACTATGAGGAGTTAAGTTATGCGGAAATAGCCGAAACGCTACATATCAACTACCAGTCTGTCATCAACCTCATGTATAAAGCTTTCAAAAGACTACGTCTCAAGACGGCACTGAAACGGCTCATCGATGATTACAACACTTTTCCGTTTTTGATATTGAGTGCAGAGTTGCTTTAAAATGTCAATCGGCAACAAAAGGCACTTCCTTTTTTAAACAAATTGCAAAAATATTTTTTTGCCATTAGAAGTCAGCGTTAGCCATCAAGTTATCAACAAAACAGCCATTTCTTTAACATCAATACACAAAAAATCGCTATTCTTTGCAAATAGTTTTTCATTGCCCGGATAGGTAGCCAAAGGCAGGGAGTATGAAAAGGGCTGGTGATGCCTCTTAAAGGAAAAACCTCTGAAGCATTGAAAAAAGCACCCACGATCGTGACCCGTTTAATTGAAGACAAGAGTTTTCAGGCATGGGCCGTTAAATCAAACACATCCGACCAGGCTTATTGGGAGGAATGGATCTCCCTTCACCCTGAATACCGGGAAGAGGTTGATATCGCGGCTGAAATCGTTCGGGGAATAAAGTTTTCCCGTAAGCAACTTTCACCTGCCGAAATCAACGAGGCATGGCAAGATCTCCGGTATAGAATAGGTAAACCGAAAAGACTCCGGAATACCTGGCTACATGCTGCTTCTCTGGCAGGACTGGCGATCATTACCACTGCCTTATGGCTATGGCTTGGCACGGAAGCGGATGAGTTGGTTTATCAAACACCTTTTGGCAAAACCGCCTCCTGGCAACTTCCGGATGGCTCAAAGCTCACATTAAACGCGCACTCAAAGGTAGCCTACAGCGTATCAGACGACCCTTATCCCATAAGAGAGGTTTCCCTGAACGGCGAAGCCTATTTTGAGGTGGTTCACCTTGGGGAAAACGAAGCTATTCCGTTTTTGGTAAAAACGCCGGATCTGACTGTAAGGGTGCTGGGAACAGAATTTAATGTGAGCACCAGGCGGGGACTTACCCGTGTGGTACTCGATGCCGGCAACGTGCAGTTGCAGCTACCTACCGAAGCGGTAACTGCCATGAGACCCGGAGAGCTTGTCGAATACACGCCACTGGATAATCAGATACGCAAAGAGCAGGTGGATACTGAGATCTTCACCTCCTGGCGAAAACACCTTTTAAAATTTGATGATACCCCTCTCGGCAAGGTGGCGCTGGTCATTGAAGATAATTACGGGGTTGATGTAACTTTTGAAGACCCCAGTCTCAGGCTTATCCGCGTTACCGGTGAGATCTCTGATAAAAACCTGGAAACGCTTTTATTGGCTTTATCAAAGCTTTTTGACCTTGACATTGAACATTCCAGGCATGCGGTCCACTTTAAAAAAATGACGAAACCATGATGAACCTTAACTAAAACTACCATGAAACCTCTTTCCATTCCACTTAAACGGTTAACCTGCACTGTTTGGCTAGCGATCACCTGGCCGGTGGTAATAGCCCAGGACCATGCTGCTTTACAGGTAGCACTTTTGCAGGATCAGCAAGTCCCGGATGAAAGAAAGCTTGTAGACATCATCGCGTTACTCCAGGAGCATTATCAGGTCTCATTTTTGTATGATAAAATGCTCATCAAAGGGCAGGCGACGGCGGTTCAGCTCGATTTAAAGGCCGGCATTGAAAGCAATCTCAAGAAGATCTTTCACAGAACGAGTACACTTACCTATCAAAAGATCGACCTTCAGACTTACATTATTTTGAAAAAAGACCGCAAAGATCCGCTTATTAACATGCTCGATCCGATTCCGGCGCAAGACAAAAATAAGAACGGAGCTCCAGGATTCAACCGGCAATTCAAATCCTATCTAAACAAAGACCGGCAGTATCGGAGCACCCGCAGAACAGCGGAAAAAACCATCAGCGGTAAAGTCACCGAGGCAGGTTCCAATACGCCGATTCCCGGTGTAAACATCCTTGTAAAAGGTACCAATACCGGATCTGTAACAGGTATTGACGGCAGCTACACCCTCGTGGCGCCGGACGATGCTACCGTGCTGATTTTTTCCTCTGTGGGCTACGTTTCCCAGGAGGTCATGATCAATGGCCAAAGCATCATCAACGTGGCCATGCTTCCTGATGTCACACAGTTGGGAGAAATAGTGGTTACTGCTCTGGGGATCAGGAAAGAATCCAGAAAGGTAGGCTACGCCACCAGCAATGTGGATGCCAGGGAGATCACAGAAAACAGATCTCCAAACTTTATCAATGCTTTACAAGGAAAAGTGGCTGGGGTCAATATCTCCGCACTTGGAACAGGACCAGCGGGAACATCGAAGATCCGTATCAGGGGACAATCGTCTATTGCCGGTCAGAACAATCCGTTAATTGTCATCAACGGTGTGCCGATCGATAACACTAACTTTGGTACCAACCCCCGAAATGAAGCCTCGGATAGCTCCATAGGCGTTAGAAGCGGTGGAGGGAATACCTCTGATGGTGGCGACGGACTTTCAAGCATTAATCCGGATGATATAGAAAGCATGACCATTCTAAAAGGCGCCACCGCTGCCGCGCTGTACGGCTCAAGAGCCAAGGATGGTGTTATTATGATTACTACTAAAACCCGCGGAGATGGAGAAGGCATTGCCATCACCTATAACATTAACTACACCAACGAATCTCCGCTGGATTTTACAGACTACCAGTACGAGTATGGTCAGGGTGAAAACGGGGTGCGACCGACCTCGCCTAACCCTACCTCAGGCCAGTGGTCTTTTGGGGAACGTTTTCAACCCGGGATGACCCAGGTTTTGTTTGACAATCTGGTACTGCCTTATGCGCCGGTAAGGGACCGCGTCAAAAAGTTTTACAGGAATGGTCAGAATGTTACCAACACGGTAACCTTGTCTTCAGGAGGTGAAAAAGGTGGCTTTAACCTTTCCCTGTCCAATTTAAAAAGCCGGGGCATTGTGCCCAATCATACATTCTCCCGGAAAACGGTCAACTTAGGGCTGACACATAATTTCAATGAGAAATTCAATATCTCAGCCAATGTCAATTACTCCAACGAATACAATAGAAACCCACCAAATGTGGCGCAACAGGATAATACCATTCCGGTTACCATTTCCAACCTGGCCAACTCCATGCCATTGGAAGTATTGGAAGCCAACGCCTTCAATGAAGCCGGGGACGAATATGTATATTCCAGATTCCGCAATCGGACCAACCCGTATTTTACCCTGCAAAGACAATTTCAAAACATCCGCCGCGATCGCATTTTTGGGAATATCGCTTTAAAATATAATTTATTACCCTGGCTGACAGTACAGGGACGGATCGGGCAGGACTACTGGTCACGGGATCAGGATTACAATAACTACCCTACCGGCCAGGCCTCCCGTCCCCCTGCACCCAGTGGCTTTTCCAATGGGATTTATACCCAGGAATCCCGTCGTTTCAGAGAGATCAATGCTGATTTCTTAGTAACTGCCAACCGTGAGCTAGGCGATTTTGGCGTAGACCTTAGTTTTGGTGGCAATCATATGTACCGCAGGTCTGACCTCAATAGCGTGCAGGTGACCGACTTTGTGATCAGAGATCTGTATACCGTACAAAACGGAAGAGTGAAAGATCCGCTGTACCAGCTAAGAGAGAGAGGTGTTAATTCTCTTTACGGGTCGGCGGAACTTTCCTACAAGGGGTTGCTCTATTTGAATGGCACCCTGAGGAATGACTGGTTCTCAACCCTTTCCCCTAAAAACCGCAGCATTCTGTATCCTTCAATTTCGCTAAGCTACGTCTTTTCCGAATCCCTCAAAAACCTACCCTCCTGGCTCTCATTTGGGAAACTAAGGCTGGCTTATGCAGATGTCGGCAGTGACAGCGATGTCCAGGAATATTCAGACGTATTGTTTTACAGCATAAATGCTAATTTCCTGGCCAATGGCTCAGGCAATCCACAGCCTTTGGGAAACATCACGGGAAACACTGTTCCCAACCTCGACCTGCGACCAATGCGGGCTTCGGAAACAGAAATAGGATTGGAACTTAAGATGTTTGAAGGACGGGTAAACCTCGATATTGCCGCCTATCAAAAGCTGACCCGGGATCAGATCGTCTCTGCTGAAATATCCGATGGCAGCGGGTTTACAAATACGCTCATCAACAGCGGGGAAAGCCGTAACCGCGGTGTTGAAATGCTATTGCATGTGATTCCTTATGAGTCCGCTGACTTCACGTGGGATTTTACCTTCAACAGTGCCTACAATAAAACAAAAGTATTGAGCCTTCTGACCGATACACCGGGAGACCGGATCACGGTAGGCCGTCACGTATTCAACGGAGAGCTGCGGCAAATCGTGGGCAGTGAAATTGCACAGCTGGCCGGCTTTGGCTATCTCAGGGATGACCAGGGACGCCAGGTCTTCGGAGCAAACGGGGTAGCTTTGAGAACGCCGGAAATCATTTCTTTTGGCAGTGCCCTGCCAACATGGGTAGGTGGTTTTACCAATGCCTTTACCTACAAAGAGTTAAGTTTTTCATTTCTGATAGATTTTAAGCTGGGTAACAAAATGATGTCGGGAACTAACTTCAACGCCGTTCGTCACGGTCTCCATAAAATCACCCTGGACGGTAGAGAAGGTGGTGTGGTTGGAGACGGTGTCAATGAGCAGGGAGAACTAAATACCGTCGCCGCTGAAGTGCAAAGATATTGGGAAGTGGTGCGTTCGCAACAGCTGGTGGAGCCTATTGTTTACAATGGCGGCTTTTGGAAGCTCCGGCAAATTACAGTGGGCTATAACCTCACCAAATTATTACCGGAACGTTTTCCTGTCAAAGCAGCTCGCTTAAGTTTAGTAGCCAATAATGTGCTAATACTTAAAAAGTGGATCCCCAACATCGATCCTGAAACCTTTGGATTCAGCTCAGACAACCTGGCAGGCCTGGAATCTACCGGCCTTCCTTCCACCCGCGGGCTTGGATTTAATCTCAATGTAAAATTTTAAAAGAAATGTCATGAAACCGAACATGGCTTAATCGACACATGAAGGAATGATTATAATATGTGAGGTTCCATGTGACCAATGAAAATAAATTATAAACACATGAAAAAGTTGTTTACATACGGAATATTAGCGTTTTCACTAACTATTGTGACTTCCTGCGAAGACGACCTGGCAGAGCTTAACGTCAATGAAATTGACCCCACCGCCGTTAACCCGGCCTTTTTGTTAAACAGTGCTATTTTGGGAACTTCTTTTCCCGTGAGTACCCTGGTATATGACATTGGGATTGTTCAGCAGATCATCTCACCTAACTCAGGTGTGCTCACCGGAGCGAATTACAACCAGGATAACCGAAATTCCACCCAAGGGCTCTGGCAAGACTATTTTCGAACAGTGATCCGCAACACACGCGATGTGATCCGAAGAATTGACGCGGATGAACCGGACCGGAACAACCTGAAGCAGATGGCCAGAATTATCCAGGCTTTTGCATTTATGGTTTTAACCGATGCCTATGGCGACATTCCTTTTTCAGAAGCGGGAATGGCTTTTCCCGACCAAATATTACTACCGGGTTATGACGATCAGCAGGCGATTTACGCCGAGCTGATCCAGGAGATTGAAGAAGCTACCATAGCCCTCGATCAGGCGGGCGTCGTTGAAACATCCGACATTTTATATGAGGGAAACATTGATCAGTGGAAAAAATTAGGTTACTCCCTATTGCTCAGGGCGGGCATGCGACTGACTAAAGTCGACCCGGGCACCGCCGCCCAGGTGGCCCAACGCGCATTCCAGGGAGGTGTTATGAATGCCAATGATGACAACATGATAATCCGGCATGATGCCAACTACAACAATAATTACGGCCGTTTATTAAACGCCACGGAAGCCAACAACTTTTACCTGACAGAGCCTTTCATCGATTTTCTAAAAAACACCAATGATCCCCGACTATCGGCCATTGCCGTAACCTATGTAGGTGCAGCGTCGGGACCGGAACAGATTCCCGGTCCTGACGGCAATGGCTCCAACGATCCTGCCACGCAGGTGGGAATGCCTATGGGCCACGATAACAATTCCATTGTCGGCGTTGCCGCCGACCTGGGTTTGACCAGCTTTTATGAATTTGCCCAGGCCGATCGTACCCGGGTTGTGAAGCAGGATGCACCCATGTTTTTAATAACGGCCAGCCAGACACAGCTACTATTGGCAGAAGCCGCGGAGAGGGGTTGGATTACCGGATCACCGGCAGATTATTACAATGCAGGCGTTCGTGCGCATATGGAGCAAATGAGCCTTTATGACGCCGCATCAACCATTCCTTCCGCAACAATTGATACATATCTTAACAACAATCCATTTTCCGCAGGTACTGCCCTGGAACAGATCAACGACCAATACTGGATTGCTTCTTTCTTAAATGGCCCGGAGGCTTTTGCGAACTTTCGAAGATCGGGGTTCCCCAATCTGACCCCTAATCCCTTCCCAAGCCAGGATATAAGCGGGGATTTTATACGCCGTCTTACCTATCCAAACTCAGAAATCTCCGTAAATACAGAAAACGTCAATGTTGCCATTGCCCGCCAGGGGCCCGACAATTTAGATACCCGCATCTGGTGGGACCAATAAACGAGACGCTCGCCCATTCGGCGCGAGCGTCCCGCTCGTGCCATTCGTCCAAAAAAGATATAACCAACTGACTGTCAAATGAATAACAACCTCTATATAAAAAACCACTTAAATCAAATACCACTCATCCTGCTCCTAGCCTTTCTTATTACCCCCAGCGCTACCGCACAGACCCTTTCCAAAGAGCAAATGATTTTTTATACTGGCCATTGGGAAGGTGAACGCTTTGCAGATGGCCGCCCCAAAGTTCCTGATGATCTGCTGCAACGCATGCGTGCTGTGACGCACGAAGAAGCATGGTCAGTCATGAAGAATGAAGGTTACAAACACCAGTATGAAGAGGGCTGGTTGGTAGTGCAACCCGATAGCATACTGGTAGGAAGGGCCTTCACCGCTCAGTTTATGCCCGGTAGGCCTGATGTTTATGAGGCTATACTTAAAAAAGGGCGCGTCAAAGGCCAAAACGCCTGGCCTGTGGATGCCTTGTCACCTGGCGATATTTACGTGGCTGATCAGTTTGGAGCGCACATCGACGGCCCTACTATCGGCGATAACCTGGCGAATGCCATCTTTGCCAATTCCGGCAACGGCATTGTATACAACGGCGCCATCAGGGATATTGAAGGCATCAAAGCACTGACGGGCTTTATTGCATTCGTACGAAGCTACCACCCCTCCCACCATAATCCCGCGCACAACATAAACACCACATTAATGGGTATCAATGTACCCATTAACATTGGCAGCGTTATGGTAATCCCCGGTGATATCATCCTGGGTAAGAATGGGGGCATATCGGTAATTCCAGCGCACCTGGCTGAAAAAGTAGTAACCACCTCGGAAGTCATTCGGCTGAGGGATATGTTTGGACATTTGCGTTTGCGGGAAAAAAAGTATACAGCGGGACAAATTGACTCCCGCTGGACCGGCGAGATTGAAAAGGATTTTTCGCAATGGCTTGAGCAAAATATTAATGAGCTACCGGTGCCTCGCGCACAAATCCAATCCATATTAAAGGAACGAACATGGTAAATATTTAAACACTAACAATGAAAAAACTAACCAGTCGCCGGAACTTTATAAGTAAGTCAGCCCGGGCCTCAATGGGTTTTAGCCTTATGACGCAATTTGGGAATGATCTTTTCATGGCCATCCGGAAACAATCTTTGTACTCGACACCCAGCGATTTAAAAATTACCTCGGTAGTTTGCGCCTATATCCGCAATGGCCATAGCCTTTTTGTCAAGGTATTTACCAACCAGGATATCTGGGGAAATGGGGAGGCGGTCGACGCTACCCCTGGCACCTACCACCTAGTAAAAATCATGGGCGAACGGATCAAGGGTAAAAACCCTTTGAACATGCACCGGATTTTTGAAGACGTGCGGCGACGTGGATTTTTTGAGGGGGCGCAAGGTGGCATGTACATCTCCGTATTAACGGCCATTGAGTCCGCTTTATGGGATCTTGCCGGGAAGGCCCTTGGATTGCCTGTGTATCAACTTCTGGGAGGTAAATTCCGGGACCGCATTAGAGTGTATTGCGATACCGCCAGCAGCCGGGAAAAGCCTGAAATCATGGCACAACGTGCCAGAGCAGCGGTTGACGAGCACAAATTTACAGCGGTTAAATTTGATATTGACGATAGTAATGATCCCCATAAGTACGATCCGTATAATTGGACCGTAAGCCCAGGGGAGCTGCAACGCATGCTGGACCAGATCAGCGCGGTAAGGGCGGAGCTGGGTCCGGATATAGACATATGTGTGGATATGCATGGCCGCTTTGACACAACTTCGGGAAAACGGGTGGCAAAAGCCATGGAACCGCTGCAGCTCATGTGGCTGGAGGAACCTATTCCGGCTGAAAATGCAGATGCTTACCGGCGGATTACCGAAAGTACCAGCACACCCATTTGCGCGGGCGAAAACCTTTACCTCACCTATGGTTTCAGAAGATTGTTGGAAATAGGAGCTGTAGACATTATCATGCCCGACCTCCAGAAAGCAGGCGGACTGGGAGAAGCACAGCGCATCGCCAACCTTGCCAATGTTTATTATACACCGTTTGCACCCCATATGGTAGCTTCCTATTTAGGCGCCATGGCATCCGCCCACGTCTGTGCATCCGTTCCAAACTTTTTGATACTCGAGTGGCAAATCTATTTTCATACCAATCCTATGTTCAGGGAAATTGTTAATTATGATGAACCCATGATTATTGATGGTTACATCCCCGTATCCGATAAGCCAGGTATTGGGGTTGAAATCAATGATGAAGGTCTGGCAAAATATGCGGATAAAGACCTTCCATTTTTTAAATAGCCATCAAATTCTTACTTTGAATACAGGTTGACCTATACGGCCTATAAAAAACACGATGATTACCGGAATATGCGTAAGCCTTCTGGCATTGTGTACACCTTTTAACTTATCTAAAAACATTTAATAACATGAAGACGAAAAATATTCTGGAACGCCTGAAGCCACCAAAAGCTAAAAACTACGACCGCCGTGATTTCCTGCAAAAGGCGGGTATGGGAGGCCTTGGTATCGGCGCTTTTTTGCACAAACCTATTGAAGAAACCTTGGAATATACCACCCAAAAGGTAAACCGCCACTCTTCCCCTACCGACCTGAAAATTACGGATTTGCGGATTGCCGAAGTCGCAGGTGCTCCTATGCCCTGCCCTATTATTAAAATCGATACCAACCAGGGTATTTATGGCCTTGGTGAGGTAAGAGACCATGCCAGTCCAAAATATGCCCTTATGCTAAAAAGCCGCATACTGGGAGAAAACCCTTGTAACGTGGACAGGATTTTTAAAAAAATAAAACAATTCGGAGGCCACTCCAGACAGGCCGGCGGGGTATGCGGTGTTGAAATGGCCTTGTGGGACCTGGCAGGAAAAGCTTACAATGTGCCGGCTTATCAGCTGGTCGGTGGAAAATTCAGAGACAGAATTAGGCTGTATTGCGATACCACCAGTTCTGACGACCCGATTACTTATGCAAAACGAATGAAGGAGCGGGTTGACCAGGGATTTACATTTTTAAAAATGGATTTTGGCATACAAATGCTAAAAAATGAGGAGAACATGGTGATCAACAAGGGAATGTATGACATTGGCAAGCAATGGGACCGGAACTATGGCAGCTATGGGGCTACGGCTCACCCCTTCACCCGTATTCAGATCACCGACGCGGGTTTGGAAAAAATGGTTGACTACGTTAGACAAGTAAGAGATATTGTCGGCTATGAGATCCCGCTGGCGGCAGATCATTTTGGCCATTTCGATACCAATGAAGCCATTCGCCTGGGTGAGGCCCTGGAACCTTACCGACTGGCCTTTCTGGAAGATCTGGTGCCATGGCAATATACTGACAAGTGGAAACAGATCACTCATGCTATCAATACACCCACACTCACCGGCGAAGACATCTATTTAAAGGAGGAGTTTATTAAATTAATTGATGCAAAAGCCATCGATATGATCCACCCCGATCTGGCTTCCTCGGGAGGCATATTGGAAACTAAAAAAATAGGCGATTATGCGGAGGAACATGGTATTCCTATGGTAATGCATTTTGCCGGGACACCGGTATCACTGATGGCCAATGTGCATTGCGCCGCCGCTACCCAAAACTTTATAGCGCTGGAAAACCACTCGGTCGATATTCCCTGGTGGGAAGATCTGGTAATTGGGGACAAACCATTGGTACAGAACGGTCACGTGAAGGTACCGGAAAAACCCGGATTAGGTATTTCCCTCAACGAAGATGTTGTAAAAGCTCATTTGAAAAAGGGTACAAAATATTTTGCCCCTACCAAGGAATGGGATACCGTTGATTCGGCGGACAGGCAATGGAGTTGATCGAAATCGACATAGTTTTAAATCTGATATGAATTCTCTTGATCCCTGGTTTTGGAGATGGACAGACCATTTTCAAGCCTTGGATCAACGGAATAAAGTACAGGATCTTCGGAGATCTTAATTAGTCATCCTAGCAAGATAAGCCTCTAATCCATCAAAATTAGCGCCCCAGCCGTTCATGACACCCATGTTCTCCTGTTTCCTGCAATATTCTTCGGAAGCATGAATAACACTAAATGTCAACTTGGTTTGATCTCCTAGGTCTTCGAATAATGCCACAATGATCACACTTTCGGTTACGGGGGCAAAGTCGGCGGAGGATACGATTTTTTCAAATTCAATAATTTCGGAAAAAACACCTTTCGCTGGGAATTCGGAACCGTCCGGTGCCGTCATGATATACTTCCATCGGCCTCCGGGTCTAAAATCCAGCTCTACAACCGCTGTCTTCATGCCCCTGGGGCCCCACCATGCGGCTATATGCTCAGGCTGGGTCCAGGCCTCCCAAACCAATTTTCGGGGGGCGTTAAAAGTCCGCTGTAAAAGCAAAGTGCGGTTCATTAGCTCTTTTTTTTCTGTCATCTTTTTAAATTTTTAGACTGTAAATCATGGCTATATATTCCAGATAATTCAAGAAGTGGTAAATGTCGCCCACATAGGTACTGAATGCCTCTTCCTCCCTTTTCTCTTGTCCGGCGATATCATTAAATATGTTACCGAATGGTTACAAATATATATGTAACCATTCGATTACGCAACAATTATCTTCTTTTTATTGACGTTGTGCTTTTTGATAAATTGTTAAGTAAATCTTTTATTAACACTTCAAGTACTAATATCTATATATTTATTAACCAGCACTTTAATTAAATAAAATACAGATTTTAAGCATAGAAGCTTCTATTAAATTTACCCGGCCCGTCTTTTCAGCACTTCGTATTTAACAGAGAGCGCTTTATTTCTTTTACGTCATAAAATGACTAAATTGAATCGCGTTAAATCCAACCTTTATGCGTTCAAAATTAGCGGTTTTGCTGGTCTTAGGTTATTTTGGGTGCCTGCCTTCGTATGCCTCTGTCCCCTTGCCATCAGATACACTTTTGGCCTATCAGCATTTTGTGAAGGCCCGGGAATTCCAGAAATCTTCAGCATATGATAGTGCCCTTATATTTTATCAAAAAGCTGCCATAGCCTATAAAAACAAAGATATCTGGCCCAGGCATATCAATACTATACTCGCTATTAATAAAATAAAACTCCAACGTTTGGCCTACGATGAGGCCCAATCGAACCTCCTTAAAATTTTGCCTGAGGCCCAGGCAAAGCTTGGAAAAGAGCATCCCGAGATAGGCAATATATATACACTGTTAGGCAAGGTGTATAGAGGTCTAGGTAACTACGATCAGGCTTTAGTCAATTATGAAGCTGGGCTAAGCATAAGAGAGAAAAACAAGGGTCCGCAGGAAGCACTCGCAGAAAGTTATCATCAACTCGGTATGGTGTGGCGGATAAAAGGGAAACGCGAAAAGGCGTTGGCCCACCACCAAAAGTCACTTGAGATCAGCAAAGCGACATTTGGAGAGAGCCATCCTTATGTGGCAAAAAGTTATTGCGAAATAGCGGTAGTATATAAAAACAGTGGTGAGTACGATTCTGCCATGGATTTTTACCAACGGTCAGTGGACATTTTCTTACAATCCGTCGATTCCGATGATCCCTCCCTGGCACCTTGCTATAATGGCATGGGCATCATCTATGCTCAAACAGGCCGGTATACCGAGGCACTGGACTATTTCAATAAGTTATTGGTCATTGATAAAAAAAGCCTTGGAGATAGCCATCCCGATCTGGCCAGAACCTACACCAATCTCGGTATACTTAACGAGCTTATCGGAGATTATAATCAGGCTTTGGATTTACATCATAAGGCCTTGAACATCAAGCTAAAATCTCTTGGCGAAGATCACCCATCCCTGAAATATGATTATAAGGGCTTAGCGTCAATTTATAAAATAAGAAAAGACCCGGATCAGGCATTGTTATTCCTGCAAAAAGCGTTACAACTGGAACTCAAGTCGTTAGGTGACAGCCATCCTGAATTAGGGGCCACTTATAACCTTCTCGGGGGTATTTTTCTCGACCTGGGAAAACCCGGCGAGGCTTTAAAATACTACAGGGAATCGGAGAAAGTTTTGTTGCGCACCAATAAAAACAGCCCTACCCTGGGGCCTACCTATCACGACCTGGCGCTCATTTGCCAAAAAAATCAGGAATATCAAAAAGCCATGAACTATGCGGAAAAGGCCCTGCATATCAACACCTCCTTCGTAGATCCGGATCATATTTATCTGGCGGAAAACCACATGCTCATAGGCAATATCCACAAGGATGCCAATGACCTGGAAAAAGCCATGGCACACTACGAGCTTGCCCGGGATATCAATAGAGAGGCCGGACGGGATCTTCATCCTTTGACAGCACGGGCCTATCAATACATGGCCTCGGTGTACAACAGCCAGGGGGATTATGAAAAAGCTTTAATAACCATTCAGAAATCACTGATCTCTATTAGCAAAGATTTTGATAACCTTGACATTAAATCCAACCCACTCCCTGAAAATGCTATCAACGCATCGCATATGATAGACATTCTTGGGCAAAAAGGGAATATCCTTTACAGGCTTTACCAAAACTCTTTGAATGCGGAAGATCTGAGTTTGTCATTTGATGTCCTGCAACAAGCCGTCAGTCTTATCGACGAAGTACGCACCAGTTACAAATCCGAAAGCTCCGTAGAGATCTTTAGAAACGAGATAAACCCAATTTTGGAAACGGCGGTAGAAGTTGCTTATGAACGCTATCATAAAACCGGCGAAGCCAATTACATGGAAAAGGCCTTTGAATTTGCCGAGAAGAGTAAAGCCGGCCTTTTAATGGCCGCTGTGCAGGAATCCAAAGCGCAAAAATTTGCCGGTGTTCCAGATACACTTTTACAGGCGGAAAGAAGTTTGAAACAAGACCTTAATTTTTACGACCGGCAATTGTTTGAAGAAACACAAAAAAATCAAGATGGCGACAGCATCAAAATTGCTTTTTATCAAAACCAGAAGTTTGCTTTAAAGCGCAGATATGATACGCTGGTTTCGAAGCTCGAAACAGCATATTCAGATTATTACCGCCTCAAATACAATACGGAGGTCGTAAGTATTGAAAAGGTCAAGTCAGACCTGCTATCCGCTAGTGACTTGTTGGTTGAGTATTTTATCAGCGATTCCAGTATTTTCGTATTTGCCATTGGCAAGCAGCAAACAAAATTCGTCAGACTCAAAAAGAGCGCCACCTTTGAGCATGATATTGAGGCATTGCGCGATATCCTTACGGAAAAAAAAGATGAACCGGATCGCTTTGCTACCTTGGCTCACGGTCTTTACCTATCCCTACTGGCTCCGGCAGTCCCGGAAATCAAAGATTTCAAGCTTATCATTTCACCCGATAGGGCATTAAGTTATCTCCCGTTCGAGTTGTTGGTGAAAAATGAGGTTGGGGCTGGCTCGAATTTTTTTGCGCTACCCTATCTGATCAATGACCATCCGGTAAGCTACACCTATTCTGCTTCGATGTGGCAGGAAGTGTTAAGTAAACGAAGCAATCCTCATGCAAATGAATACCTGGCCCTTGCACCTGATTTCAACAAACGGGAGAATTTCGCCGGAAGTGAAATAGCGATGCAGGCTTTGGCTGAGCCGGTCCGCGGTGCGCTGGTTGAATTAGAGGGTACCAGCAGGGAGATTTCCGTCATAGACGGCTTGTTTAAAGGAAGTTTTTACGAAGGCAGCCGCGCCACTGAGCAGCAATTCAAGAAACTGGCAGAAAATTACGGCATTCTTCACCTGGCCACGCACGCTATTGTCGACGACCAGCACCCCATGAATTCAAGACTTTTATTTACTATAAATCAGGATTCTATCGAAGACGGAGACTTATATGCATGGGAACTGTATAACATGAGACTTAATGCTGAAATGGCTGTATTGTCGGCCTGTAATACGGGCTCGGGCAAGTTGCAACAAGGGGAAGGTGTAAAAAGCCTCGGGTGGGCGTTCACGTATGCCGGTTGCCGTAGCATAGTGATGAGTCTTTGGCCAGCTCAGGACCGCTCGACAGCCGATCTGATGACCTATTTTTATCAGGGACTTTCCAAGGGATATTCCAAAGACAGGGCTTTACAGGAGGCCAAATTAAATTATTTAAAAAATGCCGATGAAATCTTTTCCCATCCATTCTACTGGGCCGGTTTTGTAGTGCAGGGCAATTCGGGACCTGTTACCTCGCATACCAATAAATATTATCTTTGGCTGGTGCTCGGGGTACTTTTAGCTGACTTGATCATCGTGCTTTTTCGTCTTAAACAAAAAAATCACCAACGGGTTTCTTAGGTACACCTTTTTCTCTTATATTGTTATCTTCGGTGGTATAGCTTTTAGAAGCCGACCCATACCTTTTATGTAAAAAATTAACTTATGCGTCTTCCCAATACAATCAATAATTTGCTTTTTGTTTTAGCCATTGGATGCTTTTGTTCATGTCAATCCGGGAAGGAACAAATCGCCAGGACCCCGCCAAACCTTATTTTGATCATTGCCGATGATATGAATTGGGATGATAGCGGTGCTTATGGCCACCCGCACATCAAGACGCCAAACATTGATCAGCTGTCTCATGACGGTATGCGTTTCACACAGGCCTTTCTGACCACCAGCTCGTGCAGTCCCAGCCGTACCAGTATTATTACTGGAAAATACCCCCATAACACCGATGCCGAGCAGCTTCACTGGCCCTTGCCGGAAGGTCAGCTGACTTTTGTAGAGCAACTCAAGGACGCCGGTTATTGGACCGGACTCGCCGGGAAATATCATCTGGGCGATGCGGTAAGGGATGATTTTGATGCCATCATGGAATTCGGAACTGCCGGATTCCAGGTCGGTCCGGATGGCAAGCCACAAAAAACAGTTGGTGATGGCAGCGGCTGTGAATCCTGGATTCCTCTACTTAAAAGCAGGCCTGATAACCAGCCTTTCTTCCTTTGGCTCGCGGCTATTGATCCTCACCGGCCCTATAAGGAAAACATCTTACCGGCAACACATGGGCCCGATGATGTTATTGTACCACCTTATTTTCCGGATAATCAGGAAGTACGGAAAGATCTGGCACTTTATTACGATGAAATATCCAGAATGGATGGTTATGTAGGCAAGGTAACGGCGGCACTGGAGGAGCAGGGTATTGCCGAAAATACCTTTGTTTTGTTTATCTCCGACAACGGGCGGCCTTTTCCCAGAGATAAAACGACCTTGTATGAAGGGGGGATCAAAACACCCTGGATTATCAAGTGGCCCGCAAAAGTAGCCGCTGGTAGTAAAAACGATAACCTTATCAGCTCGGTGGACATTGCCCCTACTTTTATGAAACTGGCGGGTCTTGCCCCACTATCCGGTTTTGAGGGAATGGATTTTACACCGCTTTTGGAACCGGCTGGCAAACCGATCCGGGACCATATTTACGCCGAAGATCACTGGCACGATTTTGAAGACTACACGCGGGCCATCCGTACCACACAATTCAAATACATCAAAAACTTTTTCCCGGAACTTCCAAATACGCCCCCTGCCGATGCGCTCCGGGGTCTTACATTTAAAAGTATGCTGGCATTAAAAAAAGAGAACCGGTTGGATGAGGCCCAATTGCGATGTTTTGAAGTACCGAGGCCGACCGAGGAGCTCTATGATATTCTTAAAGACCCCAATGAACTCAACAACCTGGCCCTTAATCCTGATTATTCGGAAGTGTTGACAGATATGCGCGGTAAGTTGGACAAAATGCGTGAAATCACCAACGACAAACTTCCGGAAGTGCGAACGCCTGACGAATTTGACAGGGAAACCGGGACACCTACAGCAGCCCGCATCAGGCCGAGGCCTTCAAAAGCGGAGATGATGAAAAAGTAGGCAATAACACCTGATAACTCAAAAACTACTCATTTTTCAACGCATCGACCGGGTTGGCAAGGGCGGCTTTGATGGTTTGGAAACTAATGGTAAGCAATGCGATTATCACAACTATGCCTCCCGCGAGCCCTAATATCCACCAGCTAAAAGCTGTCCTATAGGCAAAATCCTGAATCCATTTTTGCATTAAATACCAGGCCAGCGGCATGCCTATGACAAAGGAGATTAACATCCATTTGGAAATATCTTTGCTCAACAGCAATATGATGTGACCAGTCGACGCCCCTACAATTTTCCGGATTCCAATTTCTTTGGTTCTTTTGAAAGTAAAGTAAGAAATCAACCCCATTAAGCCCAGGCTGGCTATAAACACTGAGATAAGCGAAAACACGGTGTATACCTGGGCTGTAATGCGCTCACGATCAAACAAACGTTTAAAATCCAGGTCTAAAAAAGTATAATCAAACGGATCATGATTGGAAAGACGCTGCCAGCTTTCCTCAATTTGCTGCAGCGTGCGTTGCATGTTGTCACTATTGATCTTAATCAGGATATAGTCAAACCGGTGATTTTGAAGGTCAGCTAACGGAAAAATTACCAAAGGTTTTACCTCGTGATGAAATGAATTGAAATGAAAATCCCTGACCACACCGATGACGGTATGGGGTTCATCTCCCATGGTTCCTTTGTCGATGATCATACGAAGAGGATCTTCCAACTGCAGTTGGCTTACCGCCGCCTCATTCAGCAGGGCCACCTTCCTGTCAGGATGTGCCGGGTCAAAGCTTGTTCCCTGAACGACCTGCAGGTCGAGCGTCCCCAATATGTCGACGTCAGCCACCAGCGGGTAAATAGTAGGGATGTCGTCGATCGGACTTCCCTGAAAATGTTGACCGTGACCATTAAAGTGCCTTCCCGGAATGGTGTTGGTGTAGGAAACACTCATCACATCTGCTCTTTTTAACAATGCCTGTTTAAAAACTTCCTGATTTTTATCAAGCAAACCAGGTCGTCTTATAACCAGGACCTGCTCGGTGTCAAATCCCAGGTTCAGGTTTCGCATGAAATTAAGCTGCTTATAAACCAGGATGGTACTGATGATCATAACAATGCAAATGGCGAACTGAAATACCACCAGGATATTTCGAAAAACCACCTTTCCTCTCCCGCCATTCTTACGCCTGATAATGCTGATAGGCTTAAAGGAAGAAATCACCAGGGCAGGATAAAAGCCACCCAGTAAACCAATAAGGATGGCAAAGGCTATAAGTCCGGCAAGAGTGGTGAGATTGGTAAAATCAAAGCTTAGATCTTGCCCTGCAATTTGATTAAAATAGGGCATCATCAAATCGAGTAACAAAATACCGAGCACCAACCCCGCTAAAGTAATCAGGATCGATTCTGTAATAAACTGTTTTACTACGGACCATTGTCCACTGCCAACTGTCTTTCGAATGCCGATTTCTTTGGCTCTGTTAGAGGAGACTGCCGTGGACAGGTTTACATAATTGATCGCTGCCAGCAGTAAAATTACCAGGCCAATGATGCCCAATGCATAAGTTTGTAGCTTTTTCCCTTCGCGATTTTCAAAGACCAAGGTACTCAAATGAACCTGATCAATGGGTTCCAGAAACAGGCTATAGTAATCGCCTCCCTGATACATTTCATCATAAGTTTTTTCATACGTTTTTACCAGATATGGCTCATAGCGGTCCTTCAGAAATTCATCAAACCTGTTGGCAACCCTCATAGGATCCACCTGCTCGTGCATTAAAACATAAGTGACAAAAGTGTGATTACCCCAGCTGTCATCAAAATTGAAATTAATGGCTTGAAAAGATGATAGCGAAAGTAAGATCTCAAAATCAAAGTGGCTATTGTCCGGATAGTCTTCAACGATACCCGTAACTTTACATTCACCAAAAAAATGATCAAAATTTAGCGTTTTACCCAAGGCACGCTGATCCCCAAAATACTTTTTAGCGGCCGACTGCGTAATAACGATAGCATTTGGTTGGGTAAGGGCCGTGGCCGGGTTTCCTTCAATAAAAGGGATGGTGAAAATATTAAAAATAGACGAGTCGGCACCCAGTAGTCCTGTCTCAACAACCTTTTTATCGTTACTGGTCACCATTACCTCATCAAACCAAAGGCATAAACGGGTGAAGGCTTCAACTTCAGGATAATAGTCCAGTAGTGCGGGACCCACTGGCGGCGTAGTCCAGCCTACCTCCCATTCATCCTCAGCGCTCTTGCCTTTGACACCTACCAAAAAGATATTATCTTTTTTTTTATGAAAACCATCGTAATGAGTTTCATGCCAACTGTAAAGGCCCAGCAATAAAGCGCAGGCAATACCAATGGCAAATCCTGCGATATTAATCAAGGTGAAGAACCTGTTTCCAGTGAGATGCCGCCAGGCGATAATTAGATAATGCTGAATCATTTGATTTCCGTAATCTTTGGTTTTGAACTTAGCTAAAGGCAAAATTGACATCTTAAATTAAATATATCAATTCCCCAGCCCAGGCAAAACACGGACTGTGCCAAATCGTAAAAATGTGATTTTTGAAAGGCCTAAGGCATCATTTTTTTTAATAGACAAGATTGCCTTGTGCATGAGTGAACAAAAATGTCCATGAATGGGCAGTTTTAATTGGCTAGTATCCGAGCAGTCGCAGTGCCGTAAACATTTAATATCGGATATGCTGATAAGAGTACTATGGGTAGTTTATATAAATAGTCAAACAATATTAATTATGGCTGTCAATGCAACCTTCGGATAATCAGTGCACTCTATCCTATTAAATACCCTATTGAAAAAATCTAAAAACCAGGCTTACCACTAAATTTAATCACCATGTATCCATCCAGTCTTTTCAGTCAAACATTCCATAAGATCTTATGTCCCGCACTTCTTATCAACCTGTGTCTGTTGCTATTAGCAGGCCAAAGTGCCTTTGCTAACAACGGCGCCATTGCCTACGCTTATCCTGTCAAAGGCATCTCAATAGATGGTCGTTTAAGCGACTGGCCGCAGGATTTAGTTTTGTACCCTATTCAAAGAATAGAGTTAGGAGATCCTTTCAGCGACCAAAAAGACCTGGAGGCGTATTTCCGGGTGGGTTATAACCTGGCGCAAAAGGCCATCTACCTCGCAGTGGAAGTAATTGATCAGTCTGCGGTCTATGATACCACCTCGCAGGCTACCTGGAATTCCCAGGATGGGATTGAACTTTACCTGGATGCAGCCCATGTCAAATCCGGCTCAGCGGTTATTCAATACAGCCAGCATGGTGATAAGCGACTGGTATCAGGCCCGGGAGGTAGCTGGGACCCTATCGAAATGGTGATGTTGAAAACAGATTTTGGAAGGGTTTATGAGTGGCGTATAAACCTTGAGCAGGCTATTGAACCAGGTAAATCGCTGGGTATGGATGTGGTGGTGATGGATAAAGATGAAGACAAAACTTTTTCCTGGGTTGCCTGGGGGAAACACGTTCATAAAATGAATAATCCCGATCGCTGCGGAGACCTGGTATTGCTGGATGCAGGTACGGCTTTGGCGGAACTAAGCGGTCAGGTAGATTTTTCAAACCTTACCACCAACATAACATCAGGTAAACTCCGGCTAAACGCCATTGATAACCCAAAAATGTGGCTACAGACAGCAATTGACTCGTTGGGTTATTATTCAGCAACGGTCCCGGTTGGCAGCTACCATCTCGAAGTACCCGGCACATTGATCCGGAAAGATGATAAATACTATCGGGTAGCTCCAGGTGAACCCATAACATTTACTGTTAATGCCAACCAAGCCAACACCCCTCCCCTTTTGACTCCCAGGGAAATACCAAGGCCTGATCTGTTGCCTGCAAAAGGATTATTACACAATTTCGATAAAGACCGGGAAACGGCCCTCAACCACTTTGTCGACACCTACCGGGAATATTACGGCATCCCAGGTGTCTCGCTAGCACTCATTAAAGACGGAAAGGTGATTTATCATCAAACCTATGGGGTAAAGAATGTAATGACCAATGAACCCGTTGATGAAAATACGCTTTTTGAGGCCGCCTCTGTCACCAAACCCGTATTTGCCTTTGTCGTTTTAAGACTCGCGGAAAAAGGCATCATTGATTTAGATAAGCCCTTGTTTGAATATTTGCCCTTTGACGCACTTGAAACCTATCCGGAATACAAAAAAATGACTGCCAGACACGTGCTTACCCATCGCAGCGGACTTCCCAATTGGGGAGTGGAATTAAAAAATACACCCGGAACAAAATACGGTTATTCCGGAGAAGGATTTGAATACTTAAAAAGAGTTGTGGTCCACATAATGCAAGAAGATATTGAACACATCATAGACGAGGAATTGATCAATTTGCTGGGATTATACCATATGGAATTTAGCGATAACGAGGAACTTAGAAAGGTAGTTTCCAGCGGCCACATCGATAACCGGCCCACGGCGTGGCCAATACCTGAACACGCCGGCATGGCTTATAGTCTGCATACGGAGTCAAAGGCTTTTTCCGCATTTGCCATTGCGTTATTGGAAAGAAAAGGTCTGCAATCGGATACTCATCTTAAGTTAATGGAGATTCATACTGAAATTCCGGCTGAATACTGGAAAGAGAAAAACAACAGGGAAGGCTTCGGTCTGGGGATTTTTATCAGGGAATCAGATTATGGCAATACATTTTCGCACGGAGGGAACAACGGAGATTTTAAATGTCTGTTTGAAGTGTATCAGGACCTGAAGATGGGTTACGTCATTTTTACCAATTCCGATATGGGGGACGTATTGGCGGGCGATATGGCTAATCTTTTGGTAGAGGGTGCGATACCCCAGGAATAGTCGCAGCAGGTCTAATTTTGCGCGCTTTTGTCGTTCGAGTAATCTGGCGGGTTATACCGATTATTTTTTCGGTATCCAGCGAAAAGCATAATACTCACAGGATCCTTTACCAATATTGCGGATCCCGTGGGGAACCATGGATCTTAAAAATATTAAAGACCCTTCATCGGCGTCATAAAGCTTCCCGTCAATAGACTCCTCGACCTCCCCGAACCTTACGAGGATAATCTCTTCGTCCAAATGCGTATGCGGGGGATGGCTGCGCTTCCCTTCTTCCAGGGTGGTTACGTGCATTTCAAATTCTGTCAACATACTGGTAGGTTGGCGTATGACGTGTCTGTATCCTCCTTTGGCCGTTTTCTCGTAAGTCAGCTCCTGCCAATTGATCAGGTGAGAAGGTATAGACTGGTTTGACTCGGGGATATGACCGTTGTAAAAGTCCTTTACCCGCCATAATATCACATAAAAATTTGCGGGGTTATCGCCGTTATTGTCAATCCTAGGCTTTTCCCCGGGCATTACCAGTGTTACACTTCCGGGTCCCATTACCCTATTTTTGTGGCCAACGTGCTGATTCACCTGTCCTGTTTTCATAATTATCAGTGACTCGAGGCTGTCGTTGTTAATCGGCAATTTAAAGGAAGCGCCCTTGCCAACCGTCGCCAGAAATATATTCAGATATTCGAATCCATCGGAAACACCTTCAAATACAGGGTTCATTGCTCCAGGCCGGCTGGTATCAATGCCAATCTCTTCCCAATGATACACCCTGGATTCAATAGCTGCCGGATCTTGTGTATAACCTTTGAAAATGAAGGAGATCATAATTAAAATCAGTAGTAGATACTTCATATGCTTATCTGCAGGTATAGTCTTGATATGAATTCCGCTTATTCATATGGGTAAAATACGAAAATTATGCCTGCAACTACCAATGCACCTGACTAAAATATCCTGAACTTTCACAAAAGGGTTTATTAGCCTGCCAGCATGGATTTTTTACATCAGACTGCGATTAGCAGCATAAATTCGTAATTATTGTAAAAATTGGGTAAAAATTAATCCTATTTTTATTAATATTGTGAATTAATATCAAAGTAAGGGTTAAAAAATAATCTTATTTAGTCATTTTTAGACATTACTATTGATAATTGATAAAAAATTAAACCTTAATTTCTTTATAACTATGAGAACCAAGTTTTTTACAATATTATTGGTTATGCTGGCCATCCCATTTTTTGGCTATTCCCAGGAGGCTGCTTTCAGCGCGGGTGATACAGCGTGGATGTTGGTGGCTACAGCCCTGGTCATGCTCATGACCCCTGCAGGATTGACCTTATTTTACGGCGGGTTAACACAACGAAAAAGCGTGCTCAATACTATTGGAATGAGCTACACTGCCTTTTGTACAGCCACGGTAGTTTGGATCGTGGTGGGTTACAGTCTGGCATTTGGCAGCGGAAATGGCTTTATTGGCGGCTTTGAGTATTTTATGCTTAGAAATATTAAGATCGATGATCTGAGTGGCAGTATTCCTCATCTGCTGTTTGTTATGTTTCAAGGCACATTTGCCGCGATAGCGGTGGCACTGGTCAGTGGCTCCATCATTGAAAGGGTTAAATTTTCCACCTGGTTTATATTTTCTATCCTCTGGGTAGCACTTATTTACTCACCTATTGCCCATATGGTTTGGGGAGGTGGCATACTTAGCAACCATGGAGAACTTGATTTTGCAGGAGGAACCGTTATCCATATAAATGCCGGTATTTCAGGGCTAGTATTGGTTTACATGCTCGGAAACAGAAAGGGACACAACAATACAGATCATAAACCTTCGTCTACAAAACTCATGCTATTAGGCAGTGCTCTTCTCTGGTTTGGATGGTTTGGGTTCAATGGAGGAAGTGAACTTGCTGCTGATTTCGTAGCAGCCAATGCACTCCTTGTGACAAATGTTGCGGCAGCTGCCGGTGGTCTTTGCTGGTTGATCATAGAATGGTTGTCAACTGATAAAAAGCCAACCCTGCTAGGATCTGCTTCAGGTGTGGTATCCGGACTGGTAGGTATTACCCCTGCATCCGGCTATGTTGACGTTACCGGTGCCCTGATCATTGGCATTTTCTCGGGAGCTATCGGCTATTTTGGGGTAGTGAAACTGAAATCCATGCTTGGATATGACGATACATTGGATGTTTTTGGTATTCATGGGTTGGTAGGTATATTTGGCGCCATCGCTACCGGTTTCTTAGCCAATCCCGAAATCAACGGAGCGGCTGGTTTATTATATGGAAACCCAAGCCAGGTATGGACCCAGGTTGTAGCCGTTGTAGCTACCATCGTTTTTTCAGGAGTAGGTGCCGCCGTATTGTTCAGAGTTACCACGATGATTACCGGTGGCGGACGTGTAGAAGATGCTCTGGAGGATCAGGGTATGGATATTGGCTATCACGGAGAGAAAAGCTTTGATCACGCCTAAAAGAAGACTTGTTTAATATTATTCGGAATATATATATAATAGTGCTGGCAAAGGCAATTTTTTACTGCCTTTGCCTTTTTTCTTTTTGGAAAAAGGTTTTCCTCAGAAAACACTATTAACAGTTTCGACCCTCTTTATCTATTCTTTCAGAAGATATGCTTTTAACCCGCCAAGATCATCAGTATTGATCAAATCTACGCCCAGAGACTGAAGTGTCTCCCATGCCTTTTCGGAATCCGGTGTGGCCCACAATCGAAATTTTTTATGTTCCCGGTGCACCTTCCCGGCCAGGTCTGAAATCCGTTGCTGATCAGCTTTGGGCATCTGCTCTTCCCCGTCCCATTTGGAATAACGGTAAAAAGCCTGGCTAATGACCGGCATCTGATGCGAGCCATAACCTTTGCCCAGATCGGCAGGCCTTCCGTCAAGCGATACCAAGCCTTTCGGATCAGACAATACCGCTTTATAGGGCCGGTTTCCGGACAGGAAAATGACAATGGCTCCTTTCCCGGTCTTTCCGTTTTCATATTTTCTGATCCATGACGCATAAGGCAGCAACTGTTCCCTTAACAGGGAAAAAGTTTTCTCCGCCTCCGTCTTAATGTCAATCATCAGATAGCAGGGCTGCTCAAAGTTGGGATATAGGTTTCCTCCGTTTTGCCTGATGATTGAATCCAGCGGTTGCAAATAGGCATCGGTCAGGGTAGGCAACGAATGAGCACCTGTGGGCATATCGTGCCCTACGTAAATTTCACCATCAATCAATAAGATATCAACTTCAATGCTGGTAAATCCGTGGGCAACGGCATCCAGTAAGGGTCTGTTATGTTTGTAGTCATTATGAGCATGTGCACCGGGCAATGGCACTACCTGCGCCCAGGCCCGGTCCACGGTCAGCAATAACAGCGGTAACAGGAAATATTTTAAACAAGGGATCTTGATCATTTTCAAATATAATTATTATGAAGCGCGAAATCGCCAAAAATACATCAACTTTTCCTTACAATGTTTCCTGTCACCCCTGGCTCATCCATTTTTAAAATTCGTATTTTACGCCCAGCATAATGCTAAAGCCATCTCCCTGGTACCTCCTGCTGCCGTAGTCTTTATTCACCTCGTACTGATAGGTTTGTGTCGCTTCGTCAAAACCGACTACATTGTAAATTTGATCGTTAAAAATAGTTCTGTGTCCTCCTTCATTTTTGTCTATTAAGTTCGCAAGGTTGAAAATATCCATAGACAACACCAATTTCTGATCCTTGAATAAAGACAATTCGTTTTGAATACTCACATTTAAATCGTAACGCCATGGCTGGATGCCACCGTTGGGTTGTGCGTATCTGCCAAAGTTCTCTGTAAGATACTCCCTCACGTTTTCATCGGCATTGTCCAACAGGTTTCTCATGTCGGTAACAAATTGTTCGCCTTGAATCACAGCGGTTTGCGGATCATCGGGATCGTAAATGTAGGCTGCATATCCTGTACTTTCCCTGATCCTGGTGCCGCTCACATCCGTGCGGTTCAGCAGCGCAGAGAACCTTCCTCTTTGTACAACATTCAAAAATGCGCTAAAGGTGAAGCCGGCAATTTTCGGCGTTACCAGGTTAACCAAAAACTTGTGCTTAAAATCGTCAGGCGACAAACCATTGTTAATAAAGTCATAGTTATAGTAAGAATCACCCACAAATCTCTGGTCGTCCTCATTTCGATAACGATCCGCCCCTCTGGCCTCATTCATCGTATAGCTGATATTAAGTTTACCTTCTTTTGGAAGACGCATGGCAGCATCGAATACGATAGCTTTATTGGAAGTCTCCATACCATTGGTAAACATGAGCGCATCGGCGAATTGGGTGGAAATTCTGGCGGCATTCTGACTGGCGCCATTGTCACTTACCTGATCAACCGGTGCATAAACCTCTCTGCCTCCTTCTCCATTTAATTTAAATGCCGCTTCTTTTTTCAGATTAGCATTCTCCATCACAAACATGTCCGTTGTCTTGGTATAATAGGCGCTTACACCCACCCTTAACCAATCGTTAAGGTATCTGTGATAGCTGACATTCGCCCGAAAAGCCATAGGAAGCTCCAGATCTTCATCCATAAAACGCACCACCTGAGAAGCACTTCCAGTGGAAGGATACAGATCCCTGGTGGTCAATCCATCACCGGGAATTGAACCGTAATCGCCATCGTATTGCTCATAATCCGGTTTGGGCAGGATAATTTCGTTGCCATTCTCGTCTAACTGGCCTTTGCTGATGTCAACGCCGGTAAAACGAATGCCATTATCGATCAATGAGTAAATGTAAGGACGCGTGGTAGTCTGGCCCATAAACCAGCCGGCACCGGCAGTCACAATGTCTCTACCGCGGCCGTTGACATCCCAGTTGATATTAAGTCTTGGTTGGATGTTATCCACATCCACTGGCTTCACATCGTTACGCAATCCCAGTTCCTGATCCAATACCGGGTTGTAATCTGCGGCCGTTGAAAATATCGCCAGATCATATCGCAAACCAAAGGAGGCATTTACATTTGCACTTATTTCGGTACTTACTTGTCCATAAAGCGATAACTCTACCAGACCTGTTTCAACAGGACCGTCAAGTTCCTGCCCGGGATTTTGATGTTTTCTTCGAAAACGGTCCGGTTCATTGGCTTCCAGTGCTTCAATGCTGGAAAAATCAAATCTTCCGGCAGTATCATGGGTGTAGATACCGTTCGTTCTGGTAATGGTATTTTCCGTCCCAAAAATAAAATCAAACCTTCCCTTTGTAAAATAAACGTTATCGATCAAGGTGTATATTTGATTTTCCTGCAATTCAGGGGTCCAGCGATTATACCTGGCAATTAACTGAAAGTCTGCCATCTCACCAGTGCTTAAAAGAGATTGTCCCGCAATCCACAGCTGAGGGCTTCTGCCGGTGCTCAAAAAATTACCCCGGTTGTGAAAATGGTAGCCGAGTTTCAGGTCATTGGAGAGATTCGGTTTTAACTGGGAACGCAATGAAAGCAGAAAATTATCACTGTTATCTTCAAAGTCATAGGTAGACTCCAGAATACCTTGTCTGCCAATATCGCTGTTGTTTCTGGAGGGTCTAAGGAATTCGGAGCCAATATATCTGGCAGTTAACTTATGATTGTCATTAATTTGCCAATCTAACTTGGCGAAATAAGTATCTGTACTAACGTCTCGCTGAAACTGGCCGATCTGCTGTTGATCTCCTACGTTGTAAGGACCATTTCTCAAAATATTTAATAACCGGTCCATGTCTTGCGGCGAGATCCTTCCGCTTCTGGCTACGCTGCCACTGGTAAGATAAACGTCCGGATCATCACTGTTGTTCCAAAGCGAGTACGACTCTTCAAACCGCTCACCGTCGTAAGCCACAAAAAAATGGAGTTTGTCCTTAATAATGGGGCCTCCTAGAGAGAACCCTCTTTGCTTCTTGGTTTCCCCAATAACCTCCTGTCCTCTTAAGTTTTCATCGGCAGCCAGCCGCGCATCCCAGAAGTAGCCAAAAACACTGCCGTGAAATTCATTTGTGCCTGACTTTGAGACCGCTCTTACCGCCCCACCTGTGCTCCTGCCTTCGGTGACATCATAGACGTTGGAAACGACTTCAAATTCTCTTAAGGCTTCCAGAGAAAGTGTATAAGGAGCCGAGCCCTGTCCGCCGAAGCTGGACTCTTTAGCGGTAATGCCGTCAATAGTTACCGCATTGGTGCGACTATCCAGGCCACCGATATTCTGACCGGACCCCACCAGGGGCGAAAGTGCAGCGAGGTTGTTGAAGTTACGATTGGCCGTAGGCAGTTTCTGCACATCCTGAGCACTTACTGAGGTTGCGCCGCTCAACCGGTCATTGCGGCTTTTAAAACTGTTCCCAGTTACGACGATTTCCTTCAGGGCTGTAGTAGATTCACTCATCTCGAAATTGACGATGACGTTATCCCCCTGATTCAGCTGGAAGCCGGTCTTTTTTTGGGTACCATACCCTACTGAGCTAATCTCCACAGAATAAGGCCCTCCTACCGGCAATTGCTTTAATTCATATTTGCCGTCGACATTGGTGACGGTACCGGTTTGAAATCCTGTTGATTCGTTTCGAATGACAACACTAGCGCCAGGAACGCCTCCGCTTTTAATATCAATTGCTTTTCCGGCAATTGAAGCATCGGTGCCTTGAGCTTGTGTTGTATGGCAAATTGCCAGAACACTTAGACATAGTAGTATTCCTCCTAAAGTCGGGGTAAATTTAAATACCATGGTTTTATGATTAAATTAAAGGTTAAAAAAAGTATTTATTTAAAAAATTGGATTGACAGATTGTTTAACAGTATAGCGCGTATCAAGCCTTATCAAATGCTATGTCATGTGATTGATGACGTGAAAGTATTTGATTCAAAAAAGTCAGGCAAAGAATAAAAGTTGTCTTTGCGTTACGCTTTTGTTAAGGCAATCTTACGGATGAGAATAGAGAAAATACTATTATTAAAAACAAACGTTCATATACTAAAAAATAGCTGTAACAAGACAGAAAAAGGATTATAACTGCTGCGTACCCTTAATTTGGAGAAAGCGTGGGGTTGATATAAACGATCTTATCGTTTAGCTCAAAGTCGTAGAGGGTAAGTATTCTTAGGTAGTGGTAAGACTCCCAGTAGTCTTCAATAGAGGCAATGTAGTCCCGCTTGGCTTTTTCTCTTTCCGACAAAGAGATATTCAGATCGGTAATACTTATCTCGCCGTTTTGAAATTTTTTCAAGGCAATGAGGTATCCATTCTCCGCCACCTTGTCTGCCTCCTTTGCCGTTTCAAGCTGATCTTTCAAAAGGTTGAATTGCTCTACTTCCACCACCACTTCGCGCTCAAAGTTGAGCTTTTCGCGTTCCACATCATACAGTACCAGCTCCCTGCGGGACTCCGCAAGTTTCACTGCTGAGGCTGCTTTCCCCCAATCCAGGATCGGTACCTTCAGGGTAAGCCGCAGCATTTGTTGCTTCTCCGTTTCCTCATATACCTCAGATAGTGAGAGCGCATTTTTGGAGGTACCATAACTTCCCCTCAAGGTCGTGCTAAGCCCGGTATTTCTTTTAGCCTTCGTCAGGTCCCTGTCGGCTTCAATTAACCGGCGTTCAAATTCAGGGCCTTCTTTCCGGTTTGCGAGTGTTTGCACCAGGGCCAATTCTGGATCTATGTAAAAAAGCGACATCTCCAGGGGCACGACCAATTGAATATTGGTATTTTGATCCATGCCAATATAGGATTTAAGTTCGAAATCAGCATTCTTCAGGGCTATGCTGGAATTCGTGAGCGATTTCTTCGCATTCAAAACAGAAAGCTTTATACGTGAAAAATCGTTTTCTGAGATTTTTCCTAATTTTCGTTTTACCTCGGCAATTCTCAGGTTGTCTTCACTGTTTTTTAAGTTATTAGCTGCCAGGTTATAATTGGTTTGAACCCGCAAATATGAGAAAAAACGCTGGGCAGAGCTCAATGACACGCGCTCTACAGACTCCACATACCTTTTCTGCGCTTCCTCATAAATTAATGGTTCGGTCATTCTGGACCATTTCCACCAGTTGTAAGCAAACAGTGGTTGCACGAATCCAATATAGAAAGGAGATCCTGACCACTCCGTGCTATTTTTATTATAATCCTGCACGCGGTACAAAGATGAAGCGCCGTAGATGGTAGTACCGGTTTGAGGAATAATCTGCGTCAGCGACAGGTCGGCGGTGGTTCGAAGCTGCGATATCTGCCTGAATTCAAGACTTCCGTCCGGCTGGGTTATGGGTTCATTTGAAACCCGATAATCAGGAAGGTCCCCGGAGATTCCAAGTTGCGGCCTGAAATTAGCCTGAAAGTTTTTCCATCGCCAATGATTGTTAACATTTCTGTTTTGATGGTATTTAATCGAAGGGGATTGTTCGATCGCCAACAGCACCACATCGGATAACGTAAGTTTTATCACATTCAAAGAGTCCTGGGCATTACATTTGGCTTTAAATAAAAAAAAGAGGGCTAATGAAAAGGTGATATTTTTTAGCATGAAACAGTGTAAAATTTTATACTTATTTTAATTCGACTTCCTTTAATTGTCTCAGGGAGGAAATATCTGAAATGATCAATTCATCTCCTGGTTTGGCTCCCTCCCTTATTTCATAATATTCACTTCCTGACAAACCGGTTTCCACTTCTTTTAAAAGCGCTTTTCCGGATTCTTTAAAATAAATGTTATGTTTTTTTGATTCCCCAAAGGCCGGGCCCTTTTTGACTCTCAGAACGCTATCTTTTTGAGATTCCACCACTTCCAGGTCAAGCGACATGTTGGGGCGAAGCTTGGAATAGCTACTATGCTCCAGGAACACATCGAATTCAATTTTCCCATCATTCACTGTTGGGCTAATGGTTCCGATCTTTCCCGCGAGTTTGGTGCCTTCAACCAGGGCAAATACACCCTGACCGGTCTTGGTGATGTTGGCATGGGTATCTTCAATCGATGCGCTTAGTTTATATCGCGTGAGGTCAGACATGCGTACCAGCAATCTGTCGGTGCTTACTTTTTCTCCTTCTTTGCCATTTATTTCCAAAATAATGCCTGCAGAAGGAGCCCGGATTATCATCTTATAAAGTAACTCTTTTTGCTGGGTAAGTTGTTTTTCCTGAATTTCAATTTGAAGTTTAAGGCCCTTTTCCTCAGCAGCTAACTGCTTAAGCCGGATATGGTTTTTAACCTGGATGGTTTCCAGGTCTTTTTCAGCCAATGTCAGCTCCTGTTTGGTTTTCTCATATTTTGCAGGTGATATGCCACCAACCTCCAAAAGTTGCTCCTGATCGGCCAGTTCGGATTTAATAGAGGCGATTTTCAGTTTTTTCACTTCAACATTATAGGCAAGGTCTACCCTGATATTCCTGTCGTTGAGCAAGGTCTTTTCAAGGTTATTATTTTTCACCTCAATCTGATCTTCTATGGATTCAATTTTATCCCGGATCGGTCGATCATCCAACTTTAATATGACATCACCTTTTTTCACTTTGCTGCCTACGCCGTTTCGAATGCCTACCACGATGGCCGGAGCAGGGCTCAGGAGCAACACTTCATTAGCCGGCTCAACAACACCGTTGGCAGGAACGGTTTTAATCACAGAGCCTATTTCAACTTTTGCCGTTTTTAATTCTGTTGACGCTATTGACGGAGCCAGCGGATTCCAGACCACCGCTGCTACGATAGCACCTATTGCGATAATCAGGGTGATCCAAATTAATACCTTTGTCATAATTGTTAAGAATCTTCTCCTTTACTACTGAAAAAATGTATAGTGACGACTAGTTATAAGGGGAAATTTTTTCCAGTTACACGCATTGCTAAAAATAGCCTTTGACATGAATAACAAGATTGTTAATCTTTAGCCCAACACATTATGTAAAGGCCTTCATAAGCAATCTGCTCACATCCAAATACAACCAAAGCCCACCTATTTCGCAAAAATAGGCAGATTAATGTTAACATGCATATAAAACTGTCATATGTTTGGATTATTTTGTCAGAAAATATAATTTTTAAATCTTTTGATCATTCTGACCTTAAAGAATTTGCCGGGTTTAAATTGGCTGCAGCATATGTTCGGTAGCTCACTGTCAATAAAGAAACAACAATGGAAGCAAGCGCCGGAATTAGGAAGAGTTCCACTCCCATAGCTACTTTAAAAGCATAATTAGCCAGCCAGGCTTTCCCTCCCAATATAATGACAGGAACAGCCACAACGTTGGCAATTAGTAACAGTATCGCATATTCTTTCGAAAGCAAAATCATTAGCTTTCCAACACCGGCGCCAAAAACTTTTCGTATCCCAATTTCCTTAACCCGTTGTGTCGCCGAAAATGAAACCAAAGCAAATAGCCCCAGGCAAGCGATGAAGATGGCCAATATGGCAAAGACCATAAACAGGTTTCTAAATTGCAGATCTGACTGATACTGTCTGTTGAAGTCATCCTCCAGAAAGAAATAATGAAACGGGTCATCCGGGAATACGGTCTGAAAACTGGATTTAATATGCGCCAAAGTTTCAGGAATATCAGATAAATTAATTTTAAGTGATAAATAGGCACCCCACTCATTGTTAAGGGCAAACAGGATGGGTGAATGGGCATCTCTCAATGAATTCCAGTGCAGGTTTTTAACAACACCAAGTACTTTTAAAGAGTCTCCTCCATTAGTCAACGTTTCGTACAGCGCATCTTCTGCTGATTCAAAACCATATACTTTGACCGCCTCTTCATTGATAATTGCTCCTTCCTCCCGGAACATCTCATTTAAATGCGGTGCCCTCGCAAGGTATTCCAGGTCATACGTATTCGCAAAGTCGGTATCTACTATAACAACATTCCCGGTTTTCTTAGAGTCTACCGGCTTTCCTGATCTCCAGAACCCTTCCGTAAAATAAAATCCCTTGCCGGGGACAGTAACCGTGGCAGATACATCCGAAATGGTGTAATGACTTGTCGCTTTATTTCTGAAAGACTGGTATTTGGATTCCAATGAAGAACCTTCCAGTTTTATTGTCTTCAAAATTTCCCTGGGGCCATTAACAACCAATATTTTTTCCATATTAACACCTAAATCTTTATGCTTCATGAAACTGATTTGTTGATACACTAAATAGGTGCCGGCTATGAGTAAAACAGAAATCAGGAATTGAAATACAACCAGGCTTTTACGCAAACCAAAACCTCCAGCCAAATTTGTTTTAGCCGATTTTAGCATGCTCACCGGCTTAAACGCGGACAAAATAAACGCTGGATATAGTCCGGAGAGTATGGACCCGAAAATAGTTATGGCTAACAACTGTCCCCAAAACTCAGGCTCCTCCAATACATACAATACCAATTCTTTTCCAATAATATTATTCAAGACAGGAAGCCACAAAAATGCCAACCCAAGAGATAGTATTGCTGCCACCAAATTGATCAAAAATGAGTCCAGCAAAAACTGACTGATTAATTGCATCCTCTGAGCACCAATTGATTTTCTTATCCCTACTTCCCTCGCGCGACGAATAGCTCGCGCTGTGGACAAGCTGATATAGTTAGCCCATGCTACGAAAAGAATAAAAATGGCAATAATCGAAAAAATGTGTACATGCTGAATGTCACCATTATTACTGACAAAGTCGGCGGAATAATCACTGTGTAAATGGACATCAGTTATTGGCTGGAAACCTGTTTTTATGGCGCCACTGCCATGACCTAAATTGTCACCCCCGTGTTGATCGATCAACCGGTCGAACTTTTTACCCACTTGCGCAAGGTCAACGTCTTTGGCCAATTTAACATAAGTCACAAAGTCCGATATCTCCCAGCCACTGCCTCTTCGATAAAACCCATAGTTTTCAAGAAGGAATGTAATAGGTAACAGAAAGTCGAATTGAAGATGACTATTTACAGGAAGCGCTTTGAGTACGCCGGTCACGACAAACTCTCCACTAAGTGGGTCCTCACTCACTTTTAAATTTTTACCAATGGGATTTGTATTTCCAAAATATTTAATTGCTATTTGTTCACTAATCACCATGTTATATTTGCCAGTCAACACGGATTCCCGCTCCCCATACAGGAGCTGGAAGTCGAACATTTGCAGGAAATTATCATCCACATAAAATATTTCATCCTCCTGATGGATCTCATTGTTCTCGGGATTAGAGATCACTGGTCCTATATCCCAGGGGCGAACCCGGACATAGTCTTCGATCTCCGGGATAACTTCTTTTCCGCTGGGTCCAAGCGCATAAGTCGTGTAAATTTTGGTTCCCAAATCTTCGCCATTCTTAATCTCATTTTGTGTTAGCCGATAGGTATTTTGGGCATCCCTGTGAAATTTGTCATAGCTCAACTCAAAACGGATGTACTGATAAATTGATAAGCAAACGCTCATTCCCAAGGCAAGACCCAAAACATTGATAAGTGTAAAAGTCTTATCGCGGGCCAGGTTTCGGATGGCAACGGTCAGATAATTTCGTAACATAATGGTAGGATTAAGGTTGTCATTATAAACCTGTCACCAATTAGATGAAAACCCCTCTGACAATGCTTTGGTCATTTTCACCAACTGAAAGTGTTGACAGGTTATTTCCCGATCAAACACACTGTGTTAACTAGAGAAGTAATTGTTTACAGTACAAAACTAGAAATAATTGTAGCATTTGAAAGTAAACATAAAAATTTACACCCACCCCTAATATTAAATACCAGCGTGAGCGTCACGCTGGTATCTTCTTAAACAATAACTCCCTCAGCTGCCATTCCAAGGGAGGCGAAAAATCACTTAATAGAAAAAGTAATAAGTTTCGGGTTGATCATAATGAAGTTCCATCTGTTGCAGTTGTTTTGGTTCATTAATGGCTTTGGGGCCGGGATCTTCAGTGTCACAAACTATAACCGACATCAGCGCCACTATGTACAAGTAAGAATATCGCATCATTTTTTTATGACAGAGACGATCTGAACTTAAAAAATGCTGTGTTTCGCTAAAAAATTATTGGTAGTTAAAAGGTACTTGGTAGGGGTCACCATAAATGGTGACGTTACGAGTCTGAGGAGATTGCATTTTCGCGACGATTATGTTAATTTTCCATTTCACAGGACTACTGTATTTGTCATCCCTTCAGCTGATTCGGTTTATATGAGAAATAAGGTTTATCATTGGTTTGTAAAGCCCTTCTCGGCTGGTTGTTATTTTTTAGCTTTATTGGGCTTGTTTACAGCCTGCCAGCAATCAGATCCTGTCAGTCAGCGTAGAAAACCGAATGTTATTTTGATACTTGCCGATGATCAGGGCTATGGGGATATGAGTTGTAGCGGGAATCCCTGGTTGAAAACCCCTCATATCGATGAGCTTTACCAAACGGGTGTCGTATTTCAAAATTATCACGTAGACCCTACCTGTGCACCAACCAGGGCCGCTTTAATGACGGGCCGCTATTCCGCAAGGGTTGGGGTTTGGATGACTTATATGGGGAGGCATCACTTAAGCCGGGAAGAGACCACTATGGCTGATGTATTTCAGCACAATGGCTACCAAACAGCTATATTCGGCAAATGGCATTTAGGTGATAACTACCCCTTTCGCCCTTCCGACCGGGGATTTGCTTATTCACTTGTACACGGCGGCGGCGTTATCGGGGAAACGCCTGACTATTGGGGAAATGATTACTATGATGATACCTATATCAGAAACAATAAAAATGAAAAAGTTAAGGGCTATTGTACAGACGTCTGGTTTGAGGAAGCCAAAAAGTTTATTTTAAATAATAAAGACAACCCATTCTTTGTATACCTGGCACCCAATGCACCGCACGGTCCCCTGAATGTTCCTTACAAATATGTCAAACCATATCTAAATAACCCGGAAATCCCTGAAAAACGAGCGTGGTTCTATGGAATGATTGCCGCGATCGATGAAAATCTCGGTGCTTTTAAAAGCTTTCTGGAGCAGCATAACCTTTCGGAGAATACTATCTTTATCTACATGACGGACAACGGAACCATAGATGGATTTTCAGACGGGCCGGCACCGGGATACAATGCCGGAATGCGAGGAAGGAAAGGAACACCTTACGAAGGAGGTCACAGGGTATCCTGCATACTTAAATGGCCGGCTGGTGGCTATCAGCAATTTCAGGAAGTTAACCCGTTAACAGCACATATCGACATGCTTCCAACACTAATCGACCTGGCAGGATTGGAAATGGAGAGGCCGTTGAAATTTGATGGCAAGAGCCTCGTGCCATTGTTAGAAACCAATGACGCAGATAACTGGCCTGACAGAACACTTTATGTACATAACCAAATTACCTTTGGTCAGAAACTGGAAAATGACCTGCCAGTGAAATACAAGAAATACGCTGTCATGACCGACAGGTGGCGCCTGGTTAATGGTGAGTTATACGATATGAAGGCCGACGCCAGCCAAAAATATGACATCGCCTCTAAATTTCCGGATGTAGCCAAAAGGCTAAGTCATGACTATGAGGGTTGGTGGGAAGATATTTCTAAAAATTTTGGGCGATACAACCGTACCATTATTGGCTCCTCTGAGCAGGAGCAGGTAGTGCTCAGCTGCCAGTTTTGGCATGGAGATGATGTTCCTTACAGCCAGCAACACGTGAGAAACGCTATGAAGGCCAATGGCTTTTGGGATATCAGTGTGGAAAAACCGGGAGCTTATATAGTGACTTTGAGACGCTGGCCTAAAGAAGCAAACAAAGCCATGCAGGACCGCGTGCCAAAACCTGATTTTGACACCACTAGAATTTACAAAAATTATACCTTATACAAACTAAAAAGCAAGGCCATTGACATCATTTCCGCACGCCTTCAAATTGGGAACTTCGATGAAACGGCTCCGGTAAGCAAGGGACAAAAAGAGGTGAAATTTGAGGTAATGCTGGATAAAGGAGATTACTTCCTAAAAACCTGGTTTTACGATACTGCCGGAGATAGCTTAGGCGCCTATTATGTATACATGGACCCGGCACCTGAAGCCGGTTAGATAATTCTGTCAGTATTGGACCACCTGTAGGTTATCGTCATTTTTACCGAAGATAATGTATTTTTTGCCCTTTGCTGCGCTACCCAAAATAGCCGCGTTTTTCACGTCACCTTTGACAAAGAGACCGCTTTCGTTTGGGCCTTGGGCTGTAAATTGCCCCTTACCGTTCCCTTGAAGGAAAACTCCGTAACTGGCATCATTCCTGGGAGTTTCGATTTCCGATTGATACAGATTACCTGTAAGCAGTGCATCCAGGTTATCGTCTCCGTCAAAATCATCAATTAATATGCTGTTCACCGATGAAAACTGGGTAATCCCTCTAATAGGCTGAATACTAAATTTGAAATCTCCGAGATTCTCCACATAGCTGGTAGCAAAAGTGGTGGCAGCATAGTGCAGAGAGTTTTCCAGTTTTTCAATGCCAAATACTTCCTTCATACCCGCCAGGCCGAAATCATTGTAACTCGGGAATTTTTCTTTGATGAAGGGCATTTGATTTGAGGAACATTCTCTTCCCCTCAGGGGAAAAACAGTACCATTTTCGTGATAGGCCAATACGATATCAAGATTACCGTTGTCGTCGAAATCATCAGTATACACTTCGAAAGGCGCCGCTGCCGAAGCCTTGTATTTATAATTCAACCCCAAATTGCCCACTATAAAATCAACATCACCGTCTTTATCAAAATCGGCGCTGGCAATGCTAAACCACCAACCGGTATGATTTGCAAGATCCGACTCAGGGGTCAGGTCAACAAAATCCTGTCCTGTGTTTCTGATAAGTTTGATCGGCATCCATTCGCCGACTATGGCCAAATCAAGGTTTTTGTCGTTGTCGATATCTACCCACTGAGCATCAGATACCATCCCCAGGTTGGCGAAAAACGGCGCCAACTGATCGGTGACATCCGTAAATTTAATAGTTTGCCCCTCACTTTCATTTTTTAACAGATAGCTGCTGGCAGGTAGTGGGTATTTGCCGGGTATGAGTTTTCCACCAATGAATAAGTCCAGGTCACCGTCATTATCAAAATCGCCCGGGACGACGCATGAACCGCTTTCCCGAAGTTCCGGCAAAGCATTTGGAACTTTTAAAAACTTACCATTGCCAAGGTTTTTATAAAAACGGTCCTGATAGTATTCGTGGCGCTCAGATTCCTCATTGCCGCCGGAAACCACGTATAGGTCCGGGTTTCCGTCATTGTCTGCGTCGAAGAATACGGCAGCCACATCCTCGTGTTTTTTATCTGCTAACCACAGTGATTCCAGAACTGATTCAAACTTACCGTCCTCCTGTTGCACAAATAATGCCGAGGCCTGCCCTTTAGCACCGCCAATATAAAAATCATCCAGCCCGTCGTTATTGATATCGCCAACCGAGACGGCAGGACCGCTTTGAGATAATTTGTGTGGCAGCAAGCTTTCCCTTTCAAAATTATCAAATAAGTTCTCTTTGTGTCGATAGGCAATTCCCGTTTCCCCTGTATCCTCTTTAAATACAATGCTTTTTTTATCCTGAACCGGTACGGTTTGATCAGCCGATTGATCATGGTAAAGGGTGATTTGCTGATTGGCTTTTACATTGTTTAGGGATTGAGACTTTCCGTCCGGCCATACCACTAAAAGTTTGGGGATCAATGCCAGGTCACCTACACCAAAATGCAGCACATTGTCGACAGCCGACTGAAACCCCCTCGACAGATAAAGTTCTCTTATTTGTTTCGGGCCACCGGCCTCAATGGTTATTCTGGATCCGATTCCATGTGTGTTGCCCGGTGGTCCAGACAGTTTAACCTTCAGGTAATTGTTTTTTGATCCGGACTCCATGGTATTGTTTCGGTAGATAAAAGCGGCATCGTTGATGTTATTAGTAACAATATCCAAATCACCGTCATTATCCAAATCGGCGTAGGCAGCGCCATTGGAACAGGTTGGCGCTTCAAGGTCCCACGCTTCGTGCATGGATGAAAAGGTAAAGTCTTTATTATTAAGGAACAGCATGTTCACTTCCTTTTTCTCAGGCATTACCTTCAAGATATCTTCGTAATAAGTTTTTATCAGTGAATCCCTGTTTTTGAATAACGCGAGCTCTTCATACAACCGGGTTACCCTTGTTCGCTTATAGGCTACAAAATCATTATTTCTAAAAGCCCTTACAATGCCATTTGATACAAATATATCTTGCCAACCGTCATTGTTCATATCCATTAAAAGTGGCGCCCAGCTCCAGTTTGTATTTGACAGGCCGGCAAGCTGACCAATTTCTGAAAATGCAGGTATATTATCATCCAGCATATTGCCATTATTTAATTGCAGCGTATTGACCATGTACTGATGGTGTAAACCCATGTTAACCAGACGCTGAAACCGTTCGGGATTCATACCACTCATACTGGTTTTCAGGTCATAATTATTGTTTGACGCCATATCCAGCGACACAAAATCCAACCAACCGTCATTGTTGATATCGCCAATGTCATTGCCCATGGAAGCATTTGATATGTGATTGGTAGATTCTTTTATGACTTCCTTAAATGTGCCATCCTGCTGATTTATGTATAAATGGTCTTTTTCCGAATAATCCTGTCCTACGACTATGTCGGGCCACCGGTCATTATTCAGGTCACCAATGGCAATGCCCAACCCGAATCCAATGGCGTTATTGACAAGCCCGGCAGCGGCAGAGACATCGTTAAATTTACCATTGTCGTTTCTGAACAGCCTTTCACTGCTGTATTCTGATTTTTCATGAAGCAATGTTTTTAGGTTAGGTTCAACAGCCCCGGGATCAATACCGTGATTGAGCAAAAACATGTCAAGATCTCCATCCCGGTCATAATCAAAAAATGCCGCTTGCGTTGAATAATGAGGTAGGTCCAGGTTGTATGATGCTGCCTCTTCCTTAAATATCGGTATGCCGTTTTCGTTATTACCCTGATTTATAAACAGCTCGTTTCTACGGTAATCCAAATCAGCGTAATCTCCGGACTTGCAGACGTAAATATCCAGCAGTCCGTCGTTATTGATATCTACCAGGGTTACACCTGTAGGAAAACCTTTGGCCCCTTTCACCCCGGAGACCAAAGTTGTTTCTTCAAAAACCAGGTCACCTTTGTTGATAAAAAGCTTGTTTGAATACAAGTTGGATATAAAGTATATATCAGGCAAACCATCGCTATTGAGATCACCAATGGCAACGCCTCCCCCGTTGTAAAGGTATTCATATAACACACCATTTACGGTTGGACTTTCATTGATCACGTTGACGAAATTTAATTTAGTGTCTTTGGGGCTCAGCAAAGTGAAAAGCGCCTGGGTATTGCCTTTTTTGTCATTTTCGGGTAATGCCTGTTCTCTTTTTCCACCGCAATGGCTAAAAAGAAAAATTGTAATCAAAATCATGACACCTTTATTCATCATCTACAACCTTTAAAATTTCATGTCCTTCCCAAATTTTAGTCAAATTTACAACCAAGTCATGAGCCGTATCCTTTTACCGGACTTTGCAATCATAATGTGTTATGGGTCTAAGCTCCCCTTCCCTATAAAGCGGATATGGATAGATATAGAAGGAGATCGAGGCAAGCCACGACCTTAAACCTATCTATAACTATCCATCCTTTCCGTTTCACCAATAACCGATAATCTCTATACAGTTATTTCATTATATTTAAACAATTACCTTTCTTGATCATTAAATGCTAGTTTTCACTGGCATAACCCTCGTTTTGTTTGAGAACACCATTACTCAGATCGATCTCGCGCTGGGGTATTGGAAAATAGTAATGTTTTGGTTTTATAAAAACTCTGGGCGGGTCAAATTGTCCCCTGTCTTCACCGTAGATTTGCACAATATCCACAATGCCCGCTTTATCCCATCTCATCAGGTCCTGATGCCGCTGGTTTTCACCGAACAACTCCACACGCCTTTCATGAATTAGTTCAGGCATTCCCGCGTTAGCAACCGGTGGCATACCCACTCTGTCTCTGACGGCATTTATTTCCGTATCTCCAGCGCCATTTCCGCTCAATCTTATCTTGGCTTCTGCCACGATCAAATAAACGTCTGCAGCTCTGAGAATAGGTACATTTTGATTTTGATCCAAATTTCCATCGGCTGTGAACGTGGCATATTTATTTTGACCGAAGCCGGTAGCTGTTAAATCCGCCGTGAATTCCGATATGCCGTTGGCACCCCGATCCACCATATCACCGGGTTGCCAGATGGAATAGCCAAGTCGAGGATCCCCGGGTTCAAATTCGTCTACAATATCCTGTGTGGGATTGTGAAAATCCCATCCTCCCCAAGGCCTCGGGGCAATGTAGTATTGGGGAACATCGGCCCAGTTCGCCGAACCCTGGGCAGCAAAGAGCATTTCAGGGTTGTTTTCCGTGGAAGGTGTGAAATTGTCCCTGAAGTTTGCAGCTAACGGATACGGTCCGTTGACAACATTGGTACCGGCAGTAATTGCTTCATTAAATTTTTCCTGGTACAAGTATAGCTTGGCCAACAACCCATTGGCTGTTCCTTTATTGGGTCTACCCAAATCACTGTCCGCATGCATCTCCGGCAATAAATTGACCGCTTCTATCAGGTCTGATTCTACCAAAGCCTGCACCTCGGCCAGTGTTGACTTGGGCACGTTGAAATTGCTTTCCTTTACATTTTCCTCTGTAATCAAGGGAACGCCACCGTAGATTAAAGAAAATCGCCAGTACCCAAAGGCCCTGATGAAATGAGCCTCACCGAGAATCCTGTTCTTCAAAGTAGCATCCATCTCAATGTCCGGGACGTTGATAAGGACGGCATTGGCCCTTGTAATCATTTCATATTTATTTTTCCAACCTGCTCTTACCCCATTATTGCTTGGTGTTAGGGTAAAATTTTCCATGGCTTCTTCATAACCATGATCTCCGGCCCTGTACAAATCGTCGGAGCAGTTATCGAATACATTTTCGCTATGCCCAAAAGCGGCCTCTTCCCTCAACGGGGTATACATGGCATTGGCAGCGGCAATGGCGTCATCTGCATTTCTCCAGAAATTGGCTGAGGTAGATTCCCCGTAAGGTGTCGTTTCGAGTAAATCGCCGTCACAGCCATTAAAAAATACCGCCAGGCAGATAAATGGAATGAGGTAGCTATTTTTTATATTTTTCATTGTGATTTCAATTTTATATTTTAAGTAAACCGGACCAAACATTAAACTAAAAGCCAACATTAACACCTATCAGGAATGTTCTGGCTTGAGGAAACTGAGCGAAGTCAACGTTTTGCTGTAAGTTTCCATCTGTTAATCCCAACTCAGGGTCAAACCCGGAATAACCGGTAATGGTAAATACATTCTGTCCGGTCACATAAAAGCGCAACCGGGAAAGTCCGATTTTTTCAATAGTAGCCGTAGGCAGCGTATAGCCTATGATCAGGTTCTTTAAACGGAAAAAGTCTCCCGATTCCAGGAACAGATCAGATGTTCGATGATTCAAATTCGTACGTAGCGTAGATACTCTTGGAATGTCATTGCTCGTATTCGGGCCGGTCCATCGACCGGTGATATCCGAATATAAATTAAAAGGATAAGATGCGTCAAGCCCCTGCATTCTGTCTGCATTGTAAATTTCCACCCCACCAACACCTAAAAAGAACATGGTTACATCAAATGCCTTGTATCTGATATTGGCATTAATTCCGTAAGTGACCTTTGGGTGCGGACTGCCAATGATTTCCCTGTCCTGATCATCGATCACATTGTCGTTGTTGAGGTCTTTGAACCGGACGTCACCAGGTACCGCGCCGGGTTGCTCGGCATGGCTATCAATCTCATCCTGTGTCTGGAAAAGTCCATCGGCCCGCCAGCCGTAAAAAGTACCAATTGGGTTTCCTTCATAAGTTCTGGTGATCTCCTGGTTCGGGCGGCCGTAAAGGCGGGATGCCAAAAAGCTGCCATCCACCAATTTAACCACTTCATTGTCTATAAAAGCGGCATTGGCGTCAATGCTGTAGCTAAACGCTCCTTTGGTTTCCCGCCAGCCAAGTTCGACTTCCAATCCCTTATTTCTAACCTGTCCGACATTGAGGAAAGGCGAAGGATTATTACCCTGGGCGCCGATGGTTGGTGGGGAAAGCAGCATGTCTTCTGTATCCTTGATGAAGTAATTAAAATTCGAGATCAACCGGTTATCCAGGAAACCTATAGAGACACCGATGTTGGTCATAATCACCGTTTCCCAGGAAATATTTTCGTTGGCAAAACTTGACTGGTTGGCCCCCACTACCTGGTTACTGCCATCCGGGCCAAAAGAATATCTTTGACCCCGGCTAATTCTTGCCAAATATTGCAGCCTGTCAACATTCTGATTTCCGAGCTCGCCCCACCCGCCGGTTATTTTCAAATCACTGATCAGGGGTACATCAAAGAAGGGTTCGTCGGATACCCGCCATCCCACTGAAAAGGCTGGGAAAACCCCTGCTCTGTTGCCATCGGCAAATCTTGAAGATTCATCTGACCTCACTGTGGCTGTCAATAAATACTTATCTTTCCACGCATAATTCAACCTTCCAAATACAGATCTTAATCCGTCATGCGACTTAAACTCGTCGGTGCGGTTGGCATCGCCTGTACTCAGGAAACGCTGGCTGGGATCCTCGTCAGGCAGGTTTGTGGCACTGGCGCTAAACCCTTGGGAATCGAATGATTGCTGTGTATATCCTCCGGTAAATCCGACCCTGTGGTCTTCGCCAAACGTTTTATCATAAGAAAGAAAATATTCCATCAGAAATGAAAAGTCCTGCGAATAGTTTCTGCGCGCCGAATTGATCGTTCGCTGTCTTATCTGGTTCAAAACCTGAGGAAAAAATACCCGGTCATCATGAATATTGCCATCTACGCCAAAATTGGCTTTGAATTTCAAACCATCCATAATCGAAACTTCAGCAGTTACATTACCCAGAAGCCTCGTATCGCGGTTATCTGCATCATTGGCATCTACCTCAAACAAGGGGTTATTAATATCTCCAAATTCACTACTGATTTGTGAGGAACTAAAATTCCCATCGGCATCCCGCACTGGAAGGCCCGGATGAAAACGTATGGCACTCCAGATTAACCCACTTTGTGCTGAGTTGGTATTAAATGCATTGCTGGACCTGGTCGACAGCACCATATTCTGCCCAAGGTTGAGCCATTTTGTTACCTGGTGACCTGAATTCACCCGTAAAGTAAACCGGTCTGCTTCGGATTTTTTAATGATACCCTCTTCATTGTAATAACCCAGTGCAACCAGGAAAGATGATTTTTCATTTCCTCCGGTAATAGAAAGATCAATATTCTGTGTTTTCCCGGTGGTAAAAAGTTCATCTTGCCAGTCGGTTCGCTGGGTTTGATATTGAGTGTCTTCCCAAATAGGATTTACCGGGATACCGTCATTGGCATATCTTTCCCTTTTGATTTCTGCCAGCGTGGCAGCATCCAGCACGTCCACCGTCTTAATGACGTTAGAGACACCTGTATACATATCAATGTTCAGGTTCAGCGCCCGCTCATCGGCACCTCTTTTGGTCGTCACAATGACCACCCCATTAGCTGCCCTGGTTCCATAAATAGCCGAAGCTGAAGCATCTTTTAATACCTCGACTGATTCAATATTATTCGGGTTGATACCGTCAATATTTTGTGTCGGAATTCCGTCCACGATATAAAGTGGTTCAGAATTGTTAACAGTACCGGCTCCTCTGATCCTTATCGATGTTGACGCTCCCGGCGCGCCGCCGTTGGGCACCACCTGAACACCGGCTATCCTTCCCTGCAAGGCTTTATCCACGCCGGAAACAGGAAGATTTCTGAAATCTTCTCCTTTCACCGAAGAAATGGCGCCGGTGACATCTTTTTTCTCCGTAGTACCATAACCTACTACCACTACTTCATCCAAAGATCTAATATCCTGCACCATGGTAATATCGACTCTGCTTCTGCCAGCTACCGATACTTCTTCAGGCATATAACCTACAAATGAAAAAACCAGTATGGCATTTTCATCTGCTACCAGCAACCGGTACGTTCCTTCTGCGTCTGTAATGACGCCGTTGTTTGTTCCTTTCTCTAAAATAGCCACACCTGGGAGTGACTCTCCGGTATGATCCTTGACGGTACCGGTCACCTCAAATTGCGGCTGCAGGATATCAATGACGGTAGGCGCCTTTTTATTGGGTTTTATCTTTTTGACCGTAATGGTTTCATTAACTCTTTTAAAATGTAGTCTTGTTTGTAAGGACACCTCTTTTAAAAGCTCGTTCATGTACCAGTCCTTTTTGCGTAGAACAACAGATTTGTTTTCTACCTCGTTTTTGGAATAAGCAAACAAAAAATTGCTGTTTTGCTCAATCTCGGTCAAAAAGTGGAAAAAGCTTTTTTGACCCAATGTCATTTCAACTTTAATCTCATCTAGCTTTTGCCGCTGCGCACTGGAGTTTTCACTTTTGGCAAAGGCGAAAAATGAGAATTGCATGACCATCGCATAAAATGTAAATTTTGACATGCGAATAAAATGTTTTTGTAACTTTGCATTCATACGGTTTTTGATTTGTTCAGAAACTAAATTTCAGGAGGCTGAGCCAGTACTATCGCCAAAAAGTCTACTCAGCTTCCTTCTTAATTATTATTAACTCACATTAATTACTTGATTATTATTTCCTTTTCATTTATTTCATAGTCAAATTCATAGTTAAAGGATATACTTTTCATGACTGTCTCTAAAGTCTGATTTTGAAACCTCGCTGTAAATCTTTTTTCTCTGTCGATATTTGCGAGCACCTTAAATTTCACATCGTACCACCTGGACAACTGCTTAAATATTTTTTCTATTGACTCATCTTCGAAAACCAAATGCTGATCTTTCCATCCAAATACCAGCTCTCTGTCAAAATTCACCAGCTTATTAAATAACTTGTCTTTAATGGAATAAACCAGCATTTCATTTTTAAGTATAAAGTGCTCATCGGAATCATCTCTATCCGACACACTTACCTTGCCGGTGTTGACTGCGACAGAAACGTTTTCTTCATCGTCATAGCAGCGTACATTAAAAGAGGTGCCTAAAACCGCCACATTGGTTGCGTTGGTTTCGACGATAAATGGTTTTGAGGCATCCTCAACGACATCAAAAAAGGCCTCCCCTTCCAAAAACACCTTTCTCACCGCTCCATCATAAGACTCCTCAGTGACCAGCCTGCTATCCGAATTAAGCACTACCTCTGTTCCATCAGGCAATTTCATTCTTAACTTCTGACCGGGTAATGCCACTCTTTCTATTTTGGCTGAACGGTGTTCGACTTTGTTATTTTCATTTTGCTGATTTAGCCTGACTATGAGAAAAGTGGCTGTCAAAACCACTGCTAAAGCCGCTGCTACCTTAATAAATGAAGAAAAAATACCTCCCTTTCTTGGTTTAGCTTCTGACGCGCCTACAATATTGTGATAAATACTTCTTTTTGATCTTTCGATGTCCGAAGTTTTTAGCGACCATTCAGCCACCATATTTTCAAAAACTTTCCTGTTAACTTTATCTTTTTGTAGCCATTCAGTCAGTTGTTGCTTCTCTGCTTCTGTCAGGTTTTTGTTAAGATATTTAAATATGAGGTACTCCATTTATCAATTGGATCATTGAATTCTTTTTCAGATATATAATGGAGAGTATAGTTTGCTGGACTTCCCCTATGCCCTACAGGAAATTTATCATTTTAGAAATTTTTCAGAACTTTATTAAAAATATAACAACAATAAGAAGAAAAAATTATCAGTTTATCAGAACGGAGCATAATACAATCAGGATCATTCCGATCTCCTGAACCAATTGTAAATGCATATCGGAGTGGTCAAAATATTTAGCCAGTTGATCTTTTATTCTGCCAAGCGCCTTGCAGATATGATTTTCGATGGTTTTTTTTGAAATCTGCAATTCCCTGGAAACTTCCGCGTGTGACATGCCCTGGTTTTTTACCATGTCATAAACCAGGGAGCAATGGGGCGGCAAATCGCGAATAGCCTCGGCGACAATTTTTTGTAATTCGTGACCGAGCAGCAGGCTTTCCGGGTCAATAGTATCGGTGAGACCAAGGGAGTCTTCGAGCTTAGCATGTAAAAAATTGTCTGACTCCTTGGAAAGTGTCCTGACAGCCGTATGCTTTACAGCACTATATAGATAAGAATCCAGATCTTTGATTGTCAGGTGTCCATTTTTCGCTTTCCAAATATTCAAAAAAACTTCCTCGACAACATCTTCGGCCAGATCTTTCGATTTGGTGATCGCAAAAGCATTCCGGTACAGGCGCTCAAAGTATTCATCATAAACTTTTTCAAACCAACATTTGAAGGGTATTGGATCCGATATATTATTGATTTTACTTTTTGTATTCATTTGTATAGGTCCGGACACTGTATCAACCGTCAGGCAGCGCCTGTCACTCAGGGTATTGAATATTCATTTAATCACGCAGAACCAAAAATCTATATTAAAACCGGATGGCACTTGTCCCTTTAAAACATAGTTTTTCAGAACATTTCCAATTTTATTAACATAAATTTTTATTCTATATAGACAAAATTATGATAATAATCAAATTCGGGAATATGATGGAAGGTATCAATAAAAAAGTCATTTTTCAGAAACCTGTGCTCAAACTCAGTAGGAAAAACATCGACTCTTCAGTCATTTCCCAAACCTTGACCACACCACCAACAGCAATTTTAAAGCATCAGGCCACCACCGATTAATTTTCTCATGTCAGCAGACCAAAATTGCTGTTAGCCCCTATTCTCCGAGGTTAAAATCAATTCCTGAATTTATAAAATTTAGGAGCAAAATCAAGGGGCTTTCCCCATTCGTGCAAACCTTTGCACGAGCCATATTTGAGAGAGAAACACATGCCGGGTTAAAGTTTTTTTCCGTGGTAAGGTCCGGGATTTATTGAAAATAATGCACAGAGTTACAAAATTGCCAGCATGGATGTTTTTGCTTGCTACAATTTCAAAGTGTTTATATAAAATGATTGATAACCTTTCATTATTAAAATTCTAAGCGAACGTATACTATATATGGAATTAGTAACAATTATTTAATATACATCAATCCGCCATAAATAGTAAAATTCAGGCCACATCAAAAACAGATAGCACAGACACCACTGATTCAGGCGAGTGTTTTATAAATCAACAGGTCGGTTCAGAAATAATCTTTAATTCAAAATAATATTTTCAACCACTACAACCCAGTCTTTATCCTGGTCTGAAGGTGGGAGTCCGATGTCGGCTGGTCCTCCTGCCACAACCGTACTGATACTTCCTTTTTGAAAAGAACCGCCTTCTCTGGGGTTAAACCATTTTATACTGTATTCATCCTTTGCCTTTGACAGGTCCACCGAGGCGGTGCCCCCGTAAGGAAGATACAGTACTATTACCTCCTGTTTTTTGGTAAAACACCAGGCGTTGCCTGAAATCACCATTTCATCATTACTTTCCATGGTGGGAAAAGGTATTTCATTATTGAAAAAGTCCAGTGCAATGCGTGTGTAATCCCACATGCGGTCCCTGGAGCGCCAATCTTCACATTGCAGATCGTTATTGTGATTTTTGTAGCCAAAATACCACTCAACACCGGCTCCTCCTGCCATCAGATTACCCCATAACACTTCGGCCCGCACACTGTCCTGATTGTTTACCTCCCGATCATCGGGATCTACGCCCCTGGACGCATGCCCTATTTCATCAATGGCAACCACCCACTGTCTTCCAGCATTTCGCGATTGATTGAGCCATAAAATCGTTTCCTCGTGAGCCACGGTCTTACGATCTATTTGCATCGACATACCATCCATGCTTTGGTCGCCCAGCAAGGCGTTAAACATCTCGTGTCTCGGTTCCCGTGCGGCATGGGTGTGGATTACCCGGAGGCTTTGATAAGGATCGTGCATTTTAAAATAGTTCACCATTGCCTTTTGCTGCCGGGTAGACTGGCCGTCCGGCGACCAATGCGTGGGGCCATTTTCTTCACCCATATTCCAGGTAACGCCAAGATGGTGGCCAAATCTGGCTATCAGCTCCCTGTAATACAATTTACGTTCAAATTTCGTATCGCCGTCATCCAATAGCGTTTCATTTTCCGTTTCCTGCAATATCATATGTAGCAACAGCCCCAGCCGATCCATGTGTTCAAAAACAATTTCCCATTGGTCGAGTTTGCTGCAATCAAAGCGTAACCTTTCCTCATATCCTGTGTAGGGCCATACGTCCTTGCCATCGCCGTTAATGTTCATTGTCAAAAAATAAACAGAATTAAGACCTTTGGCTGCCAGGTAATTGAGGCCACCAATAATACCCTTACCTTTTCCACCCTGCCATGTAGGATCTCCTTCCTTCCAATCCTTTATGTGAGGCCCATAGGAATGAAGCTTCCCGTCAGCAGATGCCTCTCCTGCCCGATTTTCTGCATTCCACCGCACGGTTCCATCAAAGTCCTGATAAGCCAGCAAATTTTCGGGACTGCCCGCCCCTCCTTTGATAAAATACTCGCCGGTCCCGGCAAATTGCAGGTATCTTTCCTCACGGTATTCAAGCTTGCCCTTGCCTAAAAAACCGGGAGCTGATTTGTCAGCTGGTTTTATAGTAAATTGTCCGTGCGCTCCATCAAAAGCTAATGCCCGACCCGCTTTTGGATCGCTGTCAATGGCTATGTTCTCCCCTTCCCGGAACTGCGCCTTAAACTTCCACTCACCAGGTTTGTCAGGGGTAAATTTTACCCGCCAAATATTTCCCTGTGAGGCGCCGGTTTCTGCGGCTTGTCCATCGGCGGCATAAAACCCCGGTACCAGCAGAGAATCGCTGCCATTTGAGAATAAAACGTTTAATCGATAATTAAGAAAAGGGTTGTTATCAGCCTCTTCAGAGGTTTGTGGCCCCATAAAGTCGATGGCTAGCGTATGCCAACAGGTTTGTTCCCCTGTCATTTCGTAAGGAATCTCCTGTTTACATCCAGCCCACATAAAAATAAAAGGAACTAGTAGCAGGTAAAAAAAATGATAAAGTGATTTTGGCGCGCGTTGGTGGCCTTTACCAAAACCAGGTTGTTTTACGCTTTCTTTTTTCATATTGGTGGTATTAATTGAAAAGTGTACCATGACCGGACCCTAAAGCCAATTATAATATGCCTAAGTGATGCAAATCTAATTAATTCTGCTTAATTTTGTATACCGTATACGAAAATGCAATCAAATTATAGCTGAATGAAGTTAGTAAACGACAATTTAGAACGGAAGGCTTATCTGCGCGTAAAGGATATGATCCTCAAAAAACAGCTCCTGCCTGGACACAAAATTGTACAGGACAAGCTGGCCGAAGACCTGGGTATTAGCAGAACTCCTCTAAGATCAGCTCTTCAAATGTTGGAAGCCGAATACCTGTTGGAGTCTTTACCCACCAAAGGGGTAGTTGTCAAAAAATTCACGGACCGGGAAATTGTTGAAATTTATGATTGCCGGATTGCCCTTGAAGGAACAGCTATCAGATTATTCACCACGAGATCAAACCCTTCAAAACTAAGAAAATTGTTTGAGCCTTTTTTACCCGGCGACTGGACAACGATCGATAACCAGGCCTACCGGAAGGCCGATAGTCAATTCCATGATTACATTATTTCGAAGTGCGGCAATGAGTTCCTGCGCAAACTTTTCCACCAGGGCAATCTGCTGGTTTGTATTAATCTGATCGGGCTGGTAAGACCTCCGCATGAGACGCTTCCGGAGCACATGGAAATTATAGCGGCTATCGAAAAAAAAGATGCTGACTTGGCCGAAAAACTTGCCAAAGAACATCTCGATATATCAAAGCAACTCATCTTACAAAAAATGAAAAGCAATGAGTAGCCTTTTGCCTGATAGCGTATGTTTTAAATTTACACGGCTGTAAATGACTTTTATAATCTTAAAATTATTTATATTAAATACTGTATTTAAACCTAAATCAACATTGTGACATGAAGAGATCCACTTTCCTTATATTATCAGCATTTGTATTTTTCAGCGGTTTTTCCCAGGCCCAGGAGTCCGGGCAAATAATCGAAACCGTTAACAGTCCTACGGCCAGGCATGAATGCGGGGCCGTTGCCTTTGACAATCAGCTCTTTTTAATAGGCGGCAGAGGGATAAAGCATGTAGAAATTTTTAATCCCAAAACCAATAGCTGGAAAAAAGCTGGCAAGACTCCTTTCGAAATCCACCATTTTCAACCGGTGGTATATGGCAATGAAATCTACATTTTGTCGGCCTTTACTGGAAAATTCCCAAGAGAAACCCCTCTTGAAAAGGTGTGGATATACAATCCCAAAGACGACAAGTGGCGGGAAGGTCCGGTTATTCCTGAAAACAGGAGAAGAGGTGGTGGCGGTGCCTTGACTGTCGGTGACAAAATATATGTTGCAGGGGGTATTATCGATGGCCACCACAGCGGTACCATTCCCTGGACCGATGTATTCGATCCCAAAACAGGAAAGTGGGTAGAATTATCAGACATGCCCCACCGGCGGGATCATACTGTCGCAGTTGGCGATGACCAATACATGTATTTGCTGGGAGGAAGAACCACGGACTATCATGAGGAAGACAACTACGGCGCCTTTATGGCAAAGACCATCAATAAGGTAGACCGATTCAACTTTTCCACCGGAAAGTGGGATACGTTGGCTGAGGACCTGCCTGTCGCTACTGCCGGTGCCGGCGCGGTAATGATAAAGGGAAAGATTTATTATATGGGCGGAGAAACCGGTCAGGTGGCCGCGCATAACGAAATTCAGGTTTATGGCATTAACACTAGAAAGTGGGAAATAAAAGGCTCCCTGGAAAGAGGCCGGCATGGTACGCAACCTGTTGTGATAGGTGGTAAAATGTATATTGCAGCCGGTAGTGGCAATAAAGGCGGAGGGCCAGAGCTTTCTTCTACTGAGGCTGTTGCATTACATTAAATAACTTATATTCAGTTATTTGCAAATGTATTTTAAATTTTTACTTTAAGATTCATTGGTTTGGCTATCATAGATTACCGACACCAAACCAGTGCCGGATATGCTGGTAAAAGATGGTTTCAGGTGTTTGGCGGGGCAACACTTGAAACCACAACAATCGCGGTGGTTATAATTAAAATAGTGTTATACCATCATGTCATCAATCACAGACTGGTTTTCCCTGTATTCTTTAGGGGATAGCTTATATTGTTTTTTAAAGGCAGTAGCAAAATATTGGCTGCTGGAAAAACCACATTCATAACTAATTTCTGTCACATTTTTTCCAATTTCTTCTCTTAACATTTTTTCAGCGGCCTCCAGTCGCACCTTTATCAGATAATTTATGGGTGTCAAATTAGTGAGTTGCCTGCAATATTTGGTGAGACTGCTGATTCCCAACCCACAGTGATCAGCCATTTCGTCCAGCGTCCAGTGGCGTTCAAAATCGGTTTTAAGGTGATTCAGGAATATTTCTATGGTTCTTAAATTAACCGTTAGAGACTCATCTAATTCCACCTCCCCTTTCTTAAATAAACTCAGCATTTGCAGGAGCAGCTCATTGATCAATATGTTGAGCCTGGAATGTGGAATGGCTTTTTCAGCTTCGTCCAGGCACTTTCCAAACTCTTTAAACAACTCATGAAGCATTCCACCCGTTTTCCATACCGGCATTTCATTCTGGCGTAAGACTTTGGTCAGGTAATCCAGATCATCCGGTGACAGGATAATCCAGTCCGGCCAATTCCATTTTTGATGTGGTTGCCTGACACCAACGTCAATAATCATCCAATACAACTTGCCGATCGTAACATCAGGATTCCCTACTTTGTGCAGCTGCCAGGGCCTGGTGACGGTAAAATCACCGGGTTTCAAATTAAACTGCTCCTGCTCCGTAGTAAAGCTTAAATTTCCGGAGGATAAAAAAGTAAATTCAATACCTTCGTTGCGATGCCAGTCCAACCCCCAATGCTGGCTTATTTTTGCATCCCAGTACCCAAGACTGTAGACACCATCCAAAACACCTTCAGGAAGATCCAAGCCGGGATAATTAACGCGACGCAGGCCTTTTACCTCCAATTGCCCCGAATTCATGGCATGGATTAACGGAACACAGCGATCCGCCTGATAGATTTGATAGAAATTTTTATTGGGTTCTTTTTTCATTTTGAAACTTAACATCAGATCACTGCTGCATGCAATGATCCCAGTTTGTTAAGATAATCAAAACTTTTCTTAACTGCCTCCTCTCCGGCTATTTCCAATGTCGTATATCCATCAAATCCAATATTCATCAACGCCTTATAAATATCCTCAATACCCACTACTCCATCTCCAAGCGGTATCAGCGCCATACCGCAACCATAAATTTTGCCTCTTTGTGCGATCAGCTCTTCGGGAAGATCTTTCCAGTGGACGTGCTCTATCCTGGAACCCAGCTTGGTGATCATTTCAATCGGATCTCCTCCCCCCAGCCAAAGATTTCCCGTATCAAGGTTTATTCCAAGGGCTTCTGAATTGCATGCATCAATTATTTTTTCCATGTGCTGGACGGAGTCTGTAAACTTACCGTGCGGTTCGATCAATATTTTAATACCATAGTCCCGGGCCATTCGCAATGGTTCATACAGTTTTTCCCTGATCTGGAATATTCCTTCGGCATCGGAAAGGTTTTCCCCAAATGCTGTATGCGCATCCCCTTCTGTCGTGATCACATGCTCCACGCCAATCGATGCTGCGAGCCTGATCGCTTTTACAATTTGCGATGTACCATACCGCCAGGGCGCACTGGCGTCCAACAAAGTGGCATGGGCACATACGCTGGTAATGGTTATGCCCCGGGATTCAAACAATCGTTTCAGATCAAAAGCGTTGGCATCCAAACTTGCCACCGAATTAAATCCAAAATGAGATCCCAGGCAGGCGCCGTCCGAATTGTCGGTTATATCGGCATATTTAAAACCCCAGTCCCGGATCTGATCTACCTGTTTATCCAGGGTTTCAAAGGGGTTAATAACTGCGAAACATCCTATTTTAATAGCCATTGTTATTTATTTTAGTTGATAAATTGAATTAGTGTTGGATATCATTTAATCGCCGGTATCCTGGAGATCGATGTATTTTTTGTAATAGGCATTAATCTCGCCTCCGGTCATTTCCCTACTATGGACCAAAACCCGATACTTTAAATTCAGGGTATTGCCAGGTAGGATGACCATGGGTTCATCAAACAGTATGCCTGCATTTAAAAATGCGAAATCGCCTTTCTTATAGACATACCACGGCACCTGTCCAGATCCATTTTCCGGATGGTTGAACATGGCCACTCCCGGACGTCCATTACTATTGCCTATGGTGCCTGACAAGTCCATCCAGTTCGCTTTTTCTCCATGACCTATGTAGTTTGCTTTATTGACCCAACCGTTGGCATCAATATATTGGTGTCTAGTCAAATTTTTTGAGGCCCTGAAAGAAAGGCCGGCATAACCTCCATAGGTCGGACCACCCAATTTTCCAGGTAAGGTTCTATCCAGGATAACAGTATCGGATTTTGCCAAATAATAAAGCGACCAATCAATAAAATAATTTCCAAGACTATCCGGTGCGGACACCCTGATTGTTCTTTTTTCCCTTAAGGCTTCACGGCCGGCCTCTGGAGTATAGGAAAGGTCTATTTTGAAAGTAGCCGAGAAATCACCTGATAATGTTTTGGAGATGCCGGTGATGGCAGGAGTACCCTGGGATTTCCTGGTGTTGATGTCTTCCTCCCAAAAGTTGCTGTTATTGATAAATTTCCATGAAAACCACAAACCATAGTGCCAGGGATGATCTTTAGGCCTTAGCCACGCCAGGTTTTGACCGTCAATGGTGGACAATGGATAAAAATATGGCTTTCCATGGGCCTTATCATAATTAAATTGCCAAATGGTTTTCATGCCGTTCAGAAGTACCGCGCAACTATCTGACTCCAGCCAGGCATAATCCTGCCAGGCGTGGTTTGATTGCCCTGCTTTTTCTTTCAATGCTGCTGAAAGCCCACCAGCGAAACATAAGATCGAAGAAATGAGATAGATGACCGCTTTCATGTCATTATTCAATTTTCAGGCTTTGCAAATACCCTAAGAGGTCGCTAACTTCTTCCTCAGTCAATCCGGAGAGCAGTCCGGCAGGCATTAATGAGGTGGTTACCATTTCATTTGATTCGATTTCTGCCCTTTTTATTTTAACAAGCTGGTTCCCTGCCACCATCATTGTAATCTCATCATTGCTACTGGTTACCATCCTGCCGCTAATGATGCTTCCATCTTTTTTCGTAACTAAGTTTTTATCAAAACCGGTTTTGATATTTTTGTTCGGGTCATTGATCGATTCCAGAATTTGATCTCTGGATAGCAACGCACCTATGCCAGACAAATCCGGCCCCAGGAGGTTTTCGTTTCCATCTACTGAATGACAGGTGTTGCAAATTCTCTTTTTAAATATCTTTTTCCCCTCGTTGATATTGCCGAATGCGACGGAAGTATTCCGTCCCGGATCATCAAGTTTGACCCATGGCGCTTCTATGAGTCTATATATGGCCCCCATAGGTTCTCTGTAAGGTGTGTGACGTGGCCCCTCGATCCCAAACTGTGCCACGTACAGATCACCTTGCTTACCAAACTCGACATCAGAAAGTTTGGCGAATTTATCAGCTACGGGGTACTCGCTGGCCTCATAGCTGCCATCGCTGTTTTTGGCTAATCGCACTCTCGATATAGAGCCATCATCCCACTGGCCATCAGGGCCAAAAAATGCGATAAATAAATCCCCTGAGGTGCCATCAAAATCATTGTTACTTTTATTGAAAGTTATTCCGGTTGGGGCAAACCCATATTTTAATTTCACCAAGGGTTCAGTTGCTGGTGAGTGATTGGGAAATTTTGGAATATTAGTCCCGTAAAAATTTCCTTTTATGGCTAAGTTCAATTCTTCATATTTGTTCTCATTACCTCGGTTATCCGAAAAAAACAAATCTCCCTGCTCATTAAAGCGCATTCCGTAGGCAAACCTTAACCCCTGCGCAAAACTTTCGTAGGTTTTTCCATCCGGAGCAATTTTCAGCAGGGACCCTCTAAGTTTCTCCGGATCCGGCGCCGGGTTGTCGTTCCAGGCATCGGTGCAAAGAATTGCATACAAGTATCCTTCAGGCCCAAATTCAAGTCCGAAGGTCCAGTCGAACGGATGCATCGTATAAGGAAAGTCAGCGAAAAACGTGTAACTGTTATCGGCCACTTCGTCTCCATTCGTGTCTTCATATACCCTTATTTCCTGTGTAGTACCTACAAAAAGTTTGTTCCCCTTGAATAACATGCTTGTGGGATATCTTAAATCATCATCTTTGACATCACAATACAATTTGGCATGATCTTCCAACCCATCGTTGTCAGTATCATGCAACGAGAAAATCTCTCCGGTATAATTGGCGGCATACATACGTCCGCCTGGCCCAATAGCTACTTCGGTTGGATTCCACAGCGCCACGCCCGTTGTAATGGGTAATTTTACGGTTGCATAGTGGCCGTAAACCTGAACCGAGGTATCCGTGTGCTGTTTTACAATGTCATCCCATTTTTTTGCGCCGGCCTCAGTCGATCGCTCTGCATTCCCGGTACCACCTTCTGGAACACAGGAATAAAGGGACACTACAAAAATCAGGATGTAAGAGATTTCAGAAACTTTACGCTTGCGATAGTCAGCCATTTTATCATAAACATTTGCTAATACCAAGCTATTAATTTCTTATATCAAACATGTTCAAAATATAACTTCACGATATTTTGAACATTTTCATGGAGCGGTTTATCACGACTCCTAAAAATAGTCGGCAGAATGATAAGATGTGTCCTGACATATTTAAACCAACAAATCCAACCGGCAGAAAGTGATGTAGAAACCGGGAATGGCTTCGAATGAATTAATTCAATATGTATATAAGGGAAGCTGACAATAAATATACTTATTGACACCATAACCTGGAATTCAGGTTACCAGTTGCCACTAAGTTGAGATATTGTCCGTAGACCAATTGTCTGGGGCAAGATCATTATATAATCTCTATCCAAGATATTTTTTGGTGAATGCTGAATTCAGGTTTTGATTTTTTTTACTGCTTTTAAATCAGTTGTTGCCAAACTGTTCTTCTAACTTTTGTACTTGTGGTTAAAACCAAACAATAGGGTACAGATAAAGAGAGTTTGAATGAGGTTGAGTTGTATCATGGCAAATAGAGAACGATCAAAGACTTTTTCAAGCATGTTCAAATTAAAGCTGTCAGAATTCACAGCGAGAAATCAATTCTGCTCTATTAGGGTTTCAGAAATGCTTAGGTAGGAGGTGAATGAAGCAATCAAAGTAATGAGAATTGAACTTCTTTTAAGTTTTTCTTTCGCTTTTCCTAAATGAAAATTTTGGAATAAAATTGTTTTTTTTCTTCCGTGATGAAGAACGAATATAATAAAACAAATTATTCATTGGACGTTTCTCGCATAGATTTAAACATTTTTCGCACAGTCCATTCGTCTCCTCCCTTGTTATTTTTGTATTAGTAGAATCGATATAGGTCTAGTGCTCTTTTTAATCTTTGTTTGGATTTGAATATCAACACTTTCTCAATTAAACAACCGATTGAAAACCTTGAAATTTATCCAACCAAATAACCCCATCATAAAATACCTGGCTACTATGGTTTATGCATCCTGGCTAGCTGGCCAAATGACAGCTACCGCCCAACAATCAGCAGGACCTGTCACTCAAAGATCTTTAGCAATAGATACATTGCTAAAGAAAACCATACCGGGCCTTTTATACCTTCCTGGGGTATGGCAACCAACCGACAGCTTAAAACCCTTACACCTGCCTGGTGATATACTTTCCGGGTATTCAGACAGCCTGCATCATAAAACCACCCCCGTCCTGGACACCTTGCAAGAAAAGTTAAATGGCCTGATGCTGCCAGAGACCAGGAAAAAGACAATCCTGCCCATGCCTGGTCCTTTAAACGCAGACCTAGACTTACCTTCTGAGCTATCAGAGCAGCTTGCAGAAACCGGAAAAACCAAAAAGCCGGTCCTGGAAAAAAACCATGTATTGGAAGTACCCCTGTTACCCACTATAAAACCTGCAGGCTTCAAAAAAGGGATAAAGGTCACTGATGGATTGCGCAAGGTCTGGGAAAAACGCCCCCTCCGGGAACCGAAAAAGTTAAAAATACCTGCTAAAACAGGTAGCTACTCAGATCAGCTGACCGGCATCCTGGAAAAAGAAGCCGAGGGCCTCAAAGAAATAAAAGCATTCAAAAGCAAGCAGGCACCTTTTAAATCTCAGCTCAGTGAAACAGCAAAGCTTAAAGAGGAGAAGTATGCCCGCCATAAACTCATCTCAGCAGCCAGCCAGCAGGCCAGTGGCCATTTTGCCAACCAACAGAAAAAACTACAGGCGGCCCACGATAAACTAGCAAAACTCAAGAAGAAATACAGCGGCATGGAGGGCCTGAAGGAAGGTAAAAAACAAAAAGCAAGCTCATTGAAAGGAAAGCCATTCTCACAGCGGCTGGTAACAGGGGGTCACATACAGGTCCACCGAGGCGGTCCCTCGGGGTTGGACCTGTCCCCGCTGCTGGCCTACAGGATCAATAAGAATTTTCGTGCAGGCATCGGAGGTACTTACCGCATAGCCATCGATGCGGACAAAAGATATCTTTTCAGCAAGATAGGTGAGCATTACCGGTACAGGGTGTTTGGTGAGCATGATGTTTATAAAAGTTTCTTTGGCCACCTGGGATTTGAGAAGACGACCAAAGCTTTGCCAGACAGGCAGGCTGACGGGCAGTCGAGTACCTGGTTAAACGGTGGTATGGTGGGTATTGGCAGGCGTACCAGGTTTCTGAAAGGTATTCAGGGCACCGTGATGGTGCTTTATAATTTTTTATATGACGGGCAAGGCCCTTACAAGCAGCCCTGGCATGTCCGCTTTGGGTTGGAGGTAAACGGGCCGTGGAAAGTACCTTTTTTAAAAGTTAAAAAGCCTTAACCCAAGACATATGACCATGAATGTATCATCTCATTTGAATAACAAGACTTATCGGGAAAGAAAACAAATAAGCATGCTGCTTTTATGCGCAGTCCTTATGTGCTTGCCTTTTTTCAAAGCAGGGGCCCAGTGCAATGCCAGTGACCTGTATGTCAGCGGTTCAGGGGGCTGTGGCAATAACAAAACACTGAGTGTGTTTGACATCAGCGCGTCTGCGTCCTCCTTTAGATGGTACAGACGTTCTGCTACAGGCTCCTGGCAATATCTGGGTGAGAGTCCTTCAAATAATGGTTCAGGTTCCTACCAGGTGTATGTCAC
>JAUJEB010000020.1 GCA_030442055.1 Agaribacillus aureus
TGCACGGAAAATATTTTCTGGATCCCAGATATAATGTTTCACTGTGATACCTCTTGCCAGAGCGCTTCAAATATCGAATAACTTCTGTAAAGGAAATTTTGATTAATTTATTGTCAACTTTTCTATAAACAGCTGTTTGGGTTTTCAAACGATTAATGAAAAATGCATTTTTAGCGGAAACCTGCTTTAAAAATGGCACACTGATATATCCCAAGTCACGAATTATTAAATCACCTGCATTAATATTATGCACAGAATTACGAGCATCCATCTGATCGTTTATTCGCTTCGAATGTAGACTAAAGTCAACTATATGGTGGTTTTTCAGGTCGTATTCAAATTGAATATTCATACCTGCTTTCGATGAGGTACCCGTATTTCCCGGGTATTGTTCAGCTAAGCTGTCAGGTAATTGAAAAGAAGTAGAGTCTTTGATTTTAACGCTTTTAAAATCCTTGAAAATAGATCTGATTTCACTTTTTTGAGAAAAATGAATAAGAGATTGTTCAAACAGGCGTTTAGTGAAATCTACAGACTCGCCATTAAATCTTTCGTCTAAAGATTGCTTTTGAATAGCTAAGCTATGCTGTAAATTCAAGTCACAGCACAAATCAGTCAAACTCAATTCTTTTTGAGATTTGAATTGATACATCAAAGTGTCTAAAAACATCCAAGGTTTAAGTTTTGAGTTGCGTTTCACAAAGCCGGTATCTCGCGCAATTTGCTCAACGTGTTGCTTTGAAAAAAAATTACCTATCTTCCTGCCAAAAGAACGAGAACTAAAATTAAATTCTTCTGTAATTTAATCCCTGAAATCCTTAGCCTGACGGCTATGAGAAAATTCTACGCCCAGTATTGTCTTTTTTATATTCTACGCCCAGAGGGGAGATGTCCCAGAATGACACCTTCTTTTTGTTCAAAACAATTTTAATGAATTAAATCAAAACCCTTAGATTTATAATCATCCAACAATTTATGGTATTCTGGACCACTGATTTTGATTTGATTAACAATCAGGTTTTCATACTGGTTCTTGGGAATCCTTGATAAACCTGTGGTATAGATGTTTAAAGTATCACCGCTAACTTTATAGAAAACTGGTACATCGCTAAATATATAATCCGTTAAAGAGTCATATTTGGTATTACTTTTCTTATTTTCTGATAGAATTATTTTTCGGTGATTTCCGCTGATGCCCCAAATAACTAGCCTAAAATGGCCAATTATCTCTTTTTTATCTGATTCAACCATGAAATCTTTAATATGCGGATCAAAATTACTGGTATGATCACTAGTATTTGTGCAACTCACAATTAATAAAATTACGAAGAGTTTTAATGTATGCTTTACCATTTGATAATTCATTAATATACTTTTCTACTTTTCCGTTTTCTGGGCTTTTTCGGAGGCCTATTCTTTACTGCATCAGTATAATCTTTTTTACTCATCCTATATTGATAATTATTTTCACCATAGGTTGGTGGCGGTCCATATGCTTTTCTTGTCAACATTATTTCGGCCATGTCAGCTTTGGATAACCTCTCACCACGTTTCTCTTTAACATGCAATGCTCCGGCTAATTTCTGAAATGCATTAAATGTGATCGGAAAACCAAATTGTGTATGAGTTGCCGCGTTATAACCTGCCAAATAATTTCCGGCGGATCTTGCCGTAGCAAACTTACCGTTTAAACGCCTTCCTTTATTTATATTCTTTGGGTCCTTTTTTAAATCAAAATCCTCACCTGGGTAGTTTAAACTACACCCTCATATCAGGTCAACGTCTATCAATGCATCCAATTGAGCATAGTTCCTGGCACTGCTGTAAAGATAGTCTTCTGCTTTTTCAACCCAACCCGATCTTACCGGATTTTCGTGAATATAGTTTATTCTGGTATCAAACAGCTCATTGGTATTAAGTTCTACCGCATGGTTTTCATGAGTCCATAGCTGAAGTTTAGATACTCTTTTATTATACTTTGCATGATATTTGAATACCATTTCCATCCACTCCAGGCGACTTTCTCCGTGGTGCATTTTGATCTTATCCAGGATCTTTTTACTAGTGTATTTTTTAAAATCCCGAACTAACCCTGATAAGTCTCCGGATTCACTGCGCATCATGACATGTACATGATTGGTCATGATCACATAACTGTACAGTATCATTCCTTTTGATGCCCTGCAAAACCTGAAGCTTTCCAATATGATATCCCGATACAATTGCCTTGAAAATACATCTACCCAACCTACTACCTGAAATGTTAAAAAATACGATCCTCCCTGATCTCTGATTTGATAAGCCGTTCCCATGATAAATATTTAAGTTTAAAAAATGATATTTGTGATATGCGAAAAATACTAATTATGGCACAAAAATTCATGAACCTGGAATGTCCATTTATGTGCTTTTTCGGTTGGTGACCGGCATTCAAATGCCTCGTTCCCTTTCCAAAACAAATAAAAGGGCGTAGACAAAGTCATACGCCCAGTTATTTTCTTTTTTTATTTTGGATTCTACACCCAGAGGGCGCAACCACCGGCCGAAGCATTAAAAAATATAGCAGATGTCTCAGGCGTATCTCCCGATTTTTTGGTCAATGGCTCCGTTGATCATAAAGCTACTAACAAGCTTTCAGATACAGAACTGATTAATCAATTTAAAGCCATTGAACAAATGGATGAAGAGGACAAAATAGTCATTAAAAAACTTATCGACGCCTTTATTACCAAAAAGAAAGTCCAATCTCTGGCATCATAAATACAAAAAGTCCGACATTCCTGCCAGACTTTTTGTTGCTCATTCAAAATTTTATGTTCATTTAATTGACTCGGAGTCTTCATTGGTACTCAATATCAGATACCAAGTTTTTCCATGACTCAAGGTTATTAGGCTTGACATTAAAGAGAAGAATATGGCCACCAAAGTTCTTTAATAGATAATGTTTTCTACCACCTATTGGCTGGATTTCACTTATATTGAATTTACCTGAACCTGATGGCAATTTTTCAACCAAATCAACTATTCGATTAATTTCAATCTCACCCTCTAATACCTCACTAAGGGCATCATTTGTAGAAATGAATATCACCTGCTTCTGATCATAATAAAAGCCGAAAGAAGACAAGTTGGTGAATCCATATGATCTAATTCCAATAGGTAACGATAAACTGAATTTAGCAGGGTGAATTACCTCATTATCTCTGGATTCAACTGTGCTTGAATGAAACTCAAATATGTTCCTAGTTTCAGTGGGGGTTATTGAAAAGTTCTTAGTACTCGTACTAGTTTTATCGACATACGATTTACAACTAATAACCACCACGGGTATTAATATTAGTAATACTTTTGGTCTCATTTCTTCACTTTATTTATTTTCCTTACAATGGATTTGAATGATCTGAAACTGATTTTGGCAGAATGAATTAATCCATTACCACTATAAAATCCAATACTCCTCTCGAAAGTAATAGTTGGTTGCCCACCAACTTGATTGCTTGGTGGAGGAGTTATCCTTTGGGTATAGCCTAAAACAGCGCTAGGATTGATAAACATGTCCGAGCCTTGAGAAGTCTTGTCCTGTCCAGATGGTTTTAGTAATCCAACCCACCTGGGTGTAGTTTAAACTACATCTTCATATCAGGTCAACGTCTATTAATGCAATCAATTGAGCATAGTCCCTGACACTGTAATAAAAACACTTCTTCAGTTTCTTAGCTCAATAGGTTCGTTTAAAAAATGTTGTCCTTGAAATAAGGAATATATCACTTGTCGCTTGAAAATCAATGATCTAAAGACAGTTATTTAAGGGCGATTCCGGTTGCTAGCCGGCATTCAAATGCCTCGTTCCCGCTCCAAAACAAATAAAAGTGCGTAGACAAAGTCATACGCCCAGTTATTTCCTTTTTTTATTTTGTATTCTACGACCAGGTGGGTTATTACCCATTCCAACATATGGACTTTCTCTCCCAGAAGCTTTAGGATCAATTTGTCTCCATCTTCCAATTGTTGGATCATAACTTCGAAATTCAGCTAGGTAATTGTTCCATCCCAAATCTTGTTGCAATTCAATACCATTGTACTTATAGTTTTGCTGAATAGAACGCTCTCGCCAGTAACTATTCTGCCTAATCGCCAGTCCAAACGGGCTTCCCAACTACAGTCTCCACTCATATCAATTTATATTGATATGAGCGTTGATCGGCCGGGACGCATTTCAATTTGCTTCCTTAAATTGTAGCCAGGTTTTATAAAAGCAGTTCAATAAAAAAGCCCTAACCAAACGGCGGGGCTTTTCGATTCTCATTTTTAATATTGATACTCATTCAAATAACTAGAATCACAGATCCTGCATGGCCGTTTTAAAAGATAACTAGGCATAGACAAAATGGTACGACCAGTTATTTTGTTTTTTTACCCTACGCCCAAAGGGGATTATACTATTTTAATCTTCAGTCCAAACTCAATTTCTAAAGTTTCCGCATATTCTCTACCTGCGTATGCTAACCTCCCTTTTTTCCACCATTGTTCTGAGCTTTCATTTTTTTGAATATCAAAAACCAATATTGATTTTAATTTTCTGTCCAAATTTTGAATTTTTTCTCTAAAATCTTTGTATTCATCATATTTCTGAATGTCTTTTATGTTTAGAACCTTTTCAATTTCATCTCTAATTTGCACATCATAATCAAATTCATAAATAGATGAATCATAACCTTCAATACATAAGTGGACAAAAGCACTCCAGGCGTCAATATATGCTGAAGGGCTGAATTTCCTACTGATGTTTTTCGATTCTAATTGATTGTTATACGTGTCAATAAAATTATCAGTATCCATATTTTCCAATTTGTTCAACAAAATATTTTAGTCCTTGACCTTTTTCTATTTTATAAAATGTTTGAATAATACCTTCCGAATTAGCCACTCCAAAATGACCAGTTTTTAAATTATACTTAAATATTGTTCCCTGCTTACTAACAAAGGATATTGTGTTTTTTGAGCTTGTAAATAATTTTTTTGCTGCATTTATATATCCACTAAGGCCTTTGATGTCTCTTGCTAAACTACCGGCATTAGTTATAGCCTTCCAGCTTCCTGATTTCCAAACATATTGCAAATTTTTAACGTGTTTGGCATATTTAATAAACGCCTTAGTATAACTTGCGAATCTAAAAGCTTTTGCAGGTGCTCCTGGCCCTATCGGTAATTCAGGGACTACTAGAATTACATTAAAATTATCATCATCAATAAATCCATCATGATTGACGATGAAATCCTGATCTCCAATTTCAATTGTTCTATTACTCTTAAATAAGTTTTTAACTCTTCCCCAAATTTCATTCTGACCGTCAAGTGTCGGTAAAACCTGGGTATTAGAATTAAAAAAGGAATATGCTATCTCTCTCGGTGAAAGTTCTTTACCATCTTGATCTCCTGTTTGGTTCCCATTTTTATAGGTAAATTGTCGGTTTTCCCCGCTACGTGTTTTATTCCAGGCATCAGTAATTAAGTCAGACACACTTTCGTATGTTCCATCAGGATCTATAAATCGTAATGGATTATTAAAGCCATACCTATAAGGGGTAAGATCGGAAGAAGCCTCAGCCAGCGGATCGATCACGTGCCACCTTCCAATCGCCGCATCATACATTCTGGCTCCGTAATCAGTCCAGTTCAACCCCAGCTCAGGCTGCAACTCCTTGCCATTGTACTTATACCGCTGATCTACAGCACTCTCCCTCTGATAGCTATTCTGATTAATGGCTAACCCAAACGGATAATAATCATCGGCTGAGATGATCGGTGACTTGGTATGCGTGATCTTAAAATCATCAAAGAACGTTTCTACGATCTGTCCGCTTTCGTTGGACAGGTAAATGTAAATATAACCAGGTTTTTGGATAGTTACACTTTTTGACATCAATTCATGTGCAACATTGGGGTCAACTACGGCATTGGCTGTTCCCGCCATTTGGTCATAGCCGGCATCCAGGTAGTTGTAATCTTTATCGAACAGCAGATAGTTCAAAAATACCTGGTACCCATTGGCTGCCTTGGTATTCGCTAAAGTCATGTAGGATGGAACTGATAATAAGCCGTTAATGGCATTGTAGGCCTGCAATCCATCACCGGTGCTGGTAGCCGATACACCAAAGGCTTCTGCAATGGTAGTCAGTATGCCTCCAAGCCCGGGACCATTACCGGACCCATCCAGGTACTTTGCATAGACTTCCATATCTATCACATCACCGGGCACCACAGCCAGTGATTTGGCAAGACCAATCACCTCTCCCTGTATCCCGCTTAAACGCTGTGATCTTGTCGCACCTGTGACCACTGAATCCGGTGTGTTATTATATAGGTTGACATTGTTGATCACCGCATCGCCATAATTCTGAAAATCCAATGCTTCAGAGGCCTGCAGGCTGGTTTCAAAGGTAGCATTGTACTCATCAGGTGTCTCCTGCTTCGTTGTAAAAGTAACCCGCACATTGCCCAAATGATCAGTCAGGTTGTACTCATAATTATAAGTGGTACCTGCTGCCAAGGCATCTTCAGGGGTTGCCCTGCCCTCCGGAGTCATCACAAAGTCCCTGCTAGTAGTTTCTCCGGCTGCCTCAAACTCATTGATGGTATACTGCACCCCGCTCATGTAGTCAGTAACGGTTTTTACAATCGTACCATCCACATCTTCTCTTACTTCTTTTCTCAACTTGGTACCGGCCGCATCATAGGTGTATAAAATCTCATTGCCACCGGTAAAAAGAATCCTTTGCGGCAGGTTGAGAATGTTATATTCAATGGTATCAATATTCTTATTGGCATCACCAGCCAGATTACCATTGGCATCATAGTCATAATCTACGCTGCCCGTAGACCCATCATCGAAGCCTTCTTTGTTGGCAGCGCTATCTGCTACAGCCAGCAACCGGTTAGATACCCCATTATCTTCATAGGTATAAGCCAAATCATCTATCACATAGGTGCCGTCGACATTTCGTGCCTGCCGTTTCAGACTCTCTATGTTACCATTGTAGTCATATTTGATATTACCCACATTAAATCCCGCATCGGAAGTGTTCCAGGTACCAGGACCCGTCGCGCGAACATGACTGGCTCCTTTTATACGGTTCACAGGATCATATACGTAGGTGTATCCCTGCTCCTGCTGTGAGTTATAGGTCTGCCAGGTGATCGCTGAAATGTTTCCGTTATAATAAGTAGTGGACTCATAATCCAGGTCGGGATTAGAGATGATCAATGGCAAGGTGGACGCCCCCTCGGTGCTGCTGTAACTGGAGCTACCGTTAGCATTAATAGCCTTCACCCGGTAGAAATAGGTGGTTTCGGCCAGTAAGCTGTTATCCTGGTAACTGGTCACATTCGCTCCCAGGGTTGCTACTTCAGCAAAACCTGAATTACTGGATAAAGAACGCTCCAGCACGTATCCCGTCTCAATCGCGGTATTATCCACCCAGCTGATATCGATCTGAGCGGCCGATACCGGTGTCAATGATAACGATGTCGGAGGATTGATGCCAGTAGTAACGGTTATCTCATTGCTGTACACTGAATAATTGGTGCCGTTCACCGCCCTGATCCGGTAATCATAACTTGTCTCAGGGTTCAGACCATTATCTGAATAGGTGGTTACATCAGCTGCTGTGGTATGCACCAGTGCATAGGTCCCACCTGAGGTCAGCTTTCTTTCTAGCTCGTACCCCGCTTCGTTTTGCGCTACATCCGCCCATGATAGATCCACCTGGTAAGACAAATGAGGCTGGCCAGCGAGTGTGGTTGGCTCCTCCAAATAGGTAGTAGCATTGACCACATTGCTATAGCTTGAATTACCGGTAGAGTTAGTAGCCAATACCCTGTAATGCACTGTTTGCCCCGGTGGCAAACCGGCATGTTCAAAACTGTTGGTCGCTGAGGGCAGACTTACCAGTGTCTGGTAATTCACACCACCATCGGAGGAAACTTCTATGAGGTAATTGCCCTCATTGGTAGCGTTTTCCGTCCAGCTCAAATTGATCTGGGATTTGGAGATCACACTGGCGGCCAAACCTGTGGGAGCTGCCGGCACTGCCGCAGTGCTCATATAACGATCTTTGTCGGCATTATAATTTTGTAATACCTCTGCATCTGTGAGGGTTTTATCATACACCTGCAGGATCTCAAAATCACCATGGCCGCCGGAAAGTATCATGGCCTCAAAATCGGTATCCACCGCACCCTGGGCTGTGGGGCCGTTGAGCAGGCTACCATTTTTGTACAACCTGCCGGTGCCATTATCATAGGTATACACCATATACACCCAATTGCCTAACTCATAAATGTTGTATGGTCCAAAGCGGTTATTGAGTACACCTGTCACCATCCGGGTGCCACCTTCATTAAAGGCATAATATGCCCCCACCAGATTGGCCGCATTAATGGAACTGACATCGTTGTAGGCATATCCCTGCGCGTCAGGGCGCATCCAGAAGCCTACGGAGAAATTGGTGATGCCAGATAAAAATCCGGGCAACGGCGCTTCAAATCCCTGGTCAGTAAAATGTAGCCGGCCGTTTTCTTTGGCTACCCCCGCATCCAGTACAGCATCATTACCCTGCCCGCTGAGATCAAACCAGCTGGTACCTGTTCCGTCATAACTCATCGTAAGCGTAGCATCCAGGTACAGCTTTATACCGTTCATCACTACGGAAAAATCAGGCATAGAAGTCGTGGTACTGTTGACGGTATTGCTAACGGGGGAACTTCCAATCCAATTCAATGCCTTGACCCGGTAATAATAGGTGGTGTTGGGATCGAGCCCACTATCTTCATAGGAGGTGGTGTTAAATGGCAACGTAGCCAGTAAACTGTAAGTGTTCCCATCCAGGGATCTTTCGACCTGGTACTCATCCTCCTGAATGGCCACATCGTTCCAGCTCAAGGAAACCCTGTTATAAGATTGTACATTAGCACTCAGACCGGTCGGTGCTGCCGGCACTACGGTCGCTGCCGATAGTGTCTTGGCACTGATCACATTGCTGTAGGCGGAACTGCCTATGCTGTTTTCGCCTTTTACCCGGTAATAAAACACCTGATTTGGATTGAGGTTGCTGTGGGCATAGTTGCTCACATTGACAATTACCTCATCCAAAACAGCAAACGGGCCAGCCTCATTAATTGCGAATTCGACCACATACTTATCCTCATTGTCCGCATTATCAGTCCAGGTGATCTTGATCTCATTCTGGGTGGTCTGATTCACGGCCAGTGCCGTGGGTGCCGGTGGTGCCTCGGTAGGCACAAAATACCTGTTTTTGTGGATTTCATAGTTTTGAAACACCTCTGCACCGGTCAGGGTTTTGGAATATACCTGCAGTACATCGAAATCACCATAACCTTGCTTCAGGGCAATCCCTTCAAAGTCAAGGGTAACAGGATCCTGGGCCTTGGGGCTGTCGTTAAATTCTACACCATTTTTATACATGCGTGCGGTGCCGTTATCGTAGGTGTATACAAAATAAGCCCATTCATTCAGGATGTACGTGCTGTAGCTATCAAACATATTGGTGCTTGTGACGCCTGTCAGGTACCTGAAATTCACCGCGTCATTGCGGCTGAAAAACGCCCCATTGCCGAACTCAGAGCTGGTTGCCTGCACGCTGTTATAGCGGTAGCCGGCGGCAGTTGGCCGCATCCAAAAACCGATAGAGAAATTGGTAGTTCCGGCAGTAAGTGCCGGAAGTGGGGCTGAAAAGCCCTGATCGGAAAATTGGAGATGACCACCCACGGCTGTCACCCCGTCGTCCAGCATGGCATGATTATTTTTTCCACTAATGTCGTTTAAAGCTTTGCCGGTACCAGCACCATTGAAGCTGGAAGTATTGCCCGCATCCAGGTAAAGTTCCAACGCATCAGAGGCAATGTTGATTGACGGCAGGTTATCAGTGGCGGTGGCTTGTGTGTTGGTAGCACCCGAGCTTCCTGCGGTATTAACGGCTACTACTCTGTAAGTATAGGTAGTAGCTGCATTCAAGCCCTGGTCCTCGTAGGAGGTAGTACCCGCCGGGAGGTATTTGACCGGACTGAAATTAACACCATCGGTGGATCTTTCCACCAGGTAATAGATCTCATCGATAGCTACATCAGTCCAGCTCAGGGCGATCTGGCTGATGGACAAGGCGGTCGCTATCAGCCCCGTCGGTGTAGCCGGTACGCCGGTAGCGGTATTCCCATAGCCAATGAAATAATTATGTAAAATCTCATCGGGGGTTAATGCCTTGCCATAAACCTGGGCAGCATTGAATTTGCCAAGAGCATAGCCCAGTTTAAATTTGGTCCAGGCCGAGGTCATTGCGCCGATATCTTTGGAATAGACAAATTCTCCGTTTTTGTAGAGCGAAGCAATATTGTTGTCATAGGTATATACAAAATATTGATCCTGGTTGTTAACAAGGAGTCCCGCCGGTAGATCTGTTCTGGCGATCTTGGTAGCGTCGGTAGTGCCAATGCCTACTTCGATAGAACCCGGGTAACCACTACGCACACTAAAGTTAAAAGCGCCATAGTCATTACTGCTTTTTACACTGTTGGGCCGGGAGTTATCCGAAGGATTGATCCAAAAACCAACGCTAAAAGCCTGATTCTGGGCAATCGCAATATCCTCATCGGTGATCACCTGTGTTCCTGAATAGGTGAAGCTCAAATCGGTGCCATTAAAAGAATAATTAGAAAGCGTGGCGTCATTGGCATTGGGGCTTAGATCAAACCAGGTCGCTCCTGAGCCCGGATAGCTGCCGGTGCTTCTGGCATCCAGGTGCAATAGTAACTGGTCGGTCACCACACCCGGGTTAGCCAGGGAGGATACATTCAAAGACGTTGTGAAGTTAGAACTTCCCAGGTGGTTATTAGCCCGGAGGCGGTAATAGTAGCTGGTCCCTGCCAGGATGGTATTGTCCCGAAAGGACAGCAGGTTACCTGCCGGAGTCGCTACTACTGTAAAATTAGTATTGTCGACAGATCTTTCAAGGGTATAATCATCTACTATCTGGGCATTAGCATCCCAGGCCAATTCAATGTAACTGTAAGAGGTACGATCCGCCACTAATCCGGTGGGGTCTGCCGGAGGGGCGGTAGCCACACAGTTGGTAGCAGCACTGCCTGTACCCGTGGGTGTCGTGCCGGTATCAGAAATATATAATTTATCAATCTTGGCGCCTACTTCCCTAAGAGCAATGTCGAAAGTATGGCTGCCTGCCGTTAGGTTGAAAGTGACCGCTGTACCCGAATTATCAGAATCGTGTACGTCATCCCATTGCCAGCTGCCCGAGGGAATGCTGTTCCATTTGATCCAGCTACCGCCGTCCATGCGTACCCAGAACGAGTCATCGTTGGCTGAGGTGGTCAATGCCCGGCCCCAGACTTTAAAATTGCCCGTATTAACAATATTAAAGGTAAAACTTAAATGGTCATCTGCGCTGGCAGGCGGTGTGCTGAGCTGGCTGGTGCCACTGGCAACCACCATGTAGTTGTTATTGGAAGCATCACCATCGTTGACCATCGTCCAGTTGGCGCCCCGGGTGCCGCACTCAGCTTCCAGCCATAACTCTTCCACCAATGTAGCGTTTACCGGATTGTTTTCGGCGTCCTTGTCTTCCGTAAAATCCTTATAAATCCAGGGACTTGCATCCAAAGAAGCTGTGAGCGTACCGGGATCCACATTTAGGAATACCTCTGTTGTGATGTATTGCGTCAGTGGATCATCTGCCGAATCGTTTTCAGCTATAAGCTCTTTCTCATCAGCAATTATGCGAGAGGGGCTAGCTTTACCGGAAGTCCTGACTGGCGATGATTTCAGATAACGGAATCCCATCCCCGGTTTTTTATCAGAAGAGATTTTAGCTTTGATCAACTTGGGGTTGATCTGCTTGTAATCTATGCCAAATTTATTATCCCAATTTAATGGTTGTGTATTTGCCGGTATGTATAGGTCGGGGTTTTTATAGGAAATAATCGGTTTTATAGGCACACCATTTAACATATGGTGAAAATATGGTGAATGTCCATTTAACGGATCCTGCCAATTGTTTACCATACCATAGCTTAGGCCTGCTACCTTTTCGTTATAGTACAGATTCATCCCAAAGTAATCCGGCTCGGTGGCATTGGCATCAGAGGTAGATAATGCACTATTATTGATTTGCGTCAACCACCCACGGATGTTGTAGCGGTAATCTACAGACTGTTTATACACGGGACTAGCCATGTCAGTTGCATGCAGGTTTTTCTCAACCAACTCGCCAATTTCGTTGTAGCTGTTTGCGGTCAATAACACAGAGTCCTGGCTGCCTATGCGATGGTAGGTATTCAACAGGCGGCTGGCGTGATCATAACTAAAACTTTGATTGACCACAAGATCCTCAAAATTACCTTTTCCGCGACTATGGGTTTGTATAGTGCGTAATACCCGCCCTGAAAAATCATATTCTGTAGTGACCCTATCAAAGCCAAGCGTGTAGTTATCTGTAATAGTTTGGATTACCCGGTAGCGGTCATCATAATAGGTGACCGTGTTCAGGTATTTGGTCTCTCCTAAAACTTTAGTACGCAAACCAGTCACCTGGCCCTTTAATTCTCTAAAGGTATCATTATTTAATAAACCGAGTTCTGGTCTAAAATCATAGGTGCCCTGCTTTCGGCCTAAAACATCATCTTCTACGAAATTATAATTGTCATAGTAGGTAACGGTCAGTATTTCGTGAGCACCTAGGGTTAGCTGAGGATAACTTCTGTCGGTATAGCCCCAGTTATCCACCGCGCTGTATGATTCGTATCGATGGTTTTGATTAGTTGACAGATGGGTATTATAATAATTGTCAAGGGCATCTTCGACGGTATCGCGATAGGCCATCCTATCTGTTCCCCATGTGTTGGTTAAGACCATGGTTCCGGTCATAACAGGCCGGTTAAGATGATCATATTTGGTGAAACTCCATTCACTTCTGCCAAACTGGTTGCCATCCTGGGTAAATACGAGACGGTCAAATTGATCATAGACCATATATACCGGCTCCGCGCCCGGTACTTTTTTCATGATCATGCGTTGACGCTCGTCATAGCTGTATTGGAAAGACAGGTTTAGTAAAATGGGATCAAAAAAGTTGGCCAGCTCCCAGTTTTCCTGAATTAATTCATCAACAGCTTTGGGGGGGAATACAAATCTTAAATTATCAAAATCATCATATACATAGTAGGTGCTGAGCCATTCTACATCACCATTGTCCTTGAGGTTTTCCACCTCCTTGAGTACTACTCTACCTAATTTATCGGTATATTCCTTAGTTTCATTCCCCTCCTCGTCGGTCACAATATTTAAAGTGAGCCGTCCGGCAGAATAATAGTTGTTTGTTTGCGGAAACCCATTACCGATAAACCAGTGCCTGACCTGGGTGGCTTCATTGACATGATAGCCAAATTTGATGGTTTTGCCATTTTCGTCATTTGGATTGGGTTGCCAGGCCTCTCCGAATGCACCTTGTTCGGCGACACGGTTTAAGGGGGATGGCTCGAATTTCTTTTGGGCCAGGTAGTAGATATCACTGGCGATGTCTTGCACCTCCGGGTCGATGTTGATAGGATTGTAAAACACCAGCAGGTCGTTGAGCGGTCTAGATTTAAAGGACCCGTCATCCTTACTATTTCCGGCAAGCATGTAGGCGGCGTAGGGCAAATAATCATTGGCCTGCCTGCCAAAAGCATCATACTGGCGATGTTGCACCACATCATTTTTATCAGGTGAGCCCTGCACAATAACCGACTGAATACCGCGACCAAGGCCATCGAAGTATTCTACAGATTTGTTCTTTTGATCTACTGTGAGATTATCGATTTCATTCTCCGTTGTGACATTTTCTTTGATAATGCTGTTGGAGACAATATAGTTCAAAGCCTGATTGGGTGTTAAAGGCAACGCCTCTTCCAAAGTGTACTCTCCGGTATAGAGGGTTAAATCAGTAGCCCAGGTATTAGTTACTTTGCAGCGATATTGTGTTCCAACATCTGCTGCAGTTGTGCTGGTAATAGTATGGGTATCAGTGATGGCCCCAGTAATGTCCTCCCAGACCGTACCATTTAGTTTTTGCCATTGGTATTGATTATATTGTCCTGGAGTATCAATAGACAATAATAAGGAATTACCTACCTGAAAGCCTATAGTTTCAGAATTGGTGAGACTTGCCTGAGGTGAATATGTTAAGCCAAAATAGATGGTACTATTAGGGCCATTGAAAAATGGCTCAATTTGGGCAAAATTCAATTTGTTGTTTTGAATTTCCGTTGTAAAAAGACCTATCAGGTTATTGGGAATTTCTACTGGTAAGGATGTAAGTAAATTATTACTCAAAACTATACTCCGCAAATTCGTCAAATTACCAATCTCACTTGGAATGGTTTTAATCTGATTATTACTTAAATCAACAGATTCTAAATTTGAAACATCTAACAACTCAGTTGGAAATTCTGTGAACTTGTTTGAAGCTAATCTAACATACTTTAGGTTAGTCATACTACCAATTCCCGCTGGCAATTCACTAATTTGATTGTCATTAAATGCCAGAGTTAATAAGCTCAGGCTTTGACTGATTTCCGGCGGAATTATTTTAATTGAATTTCCCGCTAGATTAACAATTTCAAGTGCAGGAAGAGGTATTACTTCCATAGGAAATGAAGTAAATTCATTATATCCTAATGCTAAAGCCTTTAGCAAAGGCAAATTCGCAATCTCTAGTGGTAAGGTTGAAAGCCTGCTATAATTCATAGATAATTGAAATAGGTTTACCAAGTTTTCAATCTGCGGAGGCAATTGGGATATATTATTTCCACCTACTGAGATATTTGTGAGACTGGTAATGTTAGTTAGCACCAAAGGAAATTCGTTGAAATCATTTCCATTTGCATTTAAAAATTCCAAATTATCAAGATTTGCCATATTTGATGGCAGAGTAGATAAATGATTATTTGCTATCAGCAATGATTGTAAATTCATTCCTGAATTAAAATCAATGGAGAGCTCTGTAAGTTGATTAGTGTTGAGATACAAACTAATTAAATTGGTCAAACTACCAATTTCAAAAGGGACTTCTTGTATATTATTACCAGACAAACTTAAAAATGTTATTTCTGTTAAGTATGATATATCAGCTGGCACTATGCCGCTTAACTGGTTATTGTTTAATGAAATAGCGCTAACATCACCATTTGCAGTGGTTACACCGTACCAATTGGCAAAATCGGAGTTGGTATTTCCCACTAGCCAATTGGTATTATTTGTCCAATTAGGACCATCTAAACTATCATATAACGCTTTTAAAGCTACATACTCAACTGAATCTGGCACCAATCCTTGCGCGTTAGTATTGGTAGAGAAACCAAATAGCAGGCACATTGCTAGAAAACATGTGCCTATATTCATTAAAATATTTTTAATTCGTTTCATCCTCAAAAAGTTTTTGATATGCTTTAAATAATTCCTTTCCATCTTACTGTGCCCCTCCCTGGCTTTCGTTGTGGTAGTGGTATTCGTAATGTTGTAAAATGTTACCCTCGTGGTCTTTGATTAGTTTTAGGCGATTGAGGTCGTCATATTCATAGAAGATGGTAATCCCGTTCGGATCGGTTTGGGAGGTCATGCCGATGAGGGGATCGTAGGTGAAGGTCGTGACTTGAGCATCAGATAAGGTTGCCTGCTCGTGTAAAATACTCAAATTACCCCCCACCTGATCGTAAGCACCTTTTAAAGTGGCATAATCTACTCCCACACCTTGTACGATAGGAAGGGTTTGATTATGTCCCCAAATAATGGAGTTGACCACACCTTTGCTATCAATGAATTGTAAAACGTTCCCGTTGGCATCATGTTGATCATAAGTAAACCTTACTTCATATGTCCCATTGGCCGTGGCTATTTGAGTGTTCTTTCTCACGACATTTCCACTGTCGATTTGGTAATTATTTATGACACCGGAAAGGATAGAATTTCCCTCGCCAGTAACTTCGGATACTAATGGGAATAGCATATTATTAGTAACCATGGCATTCACCACAGTAGGGTCCGTTTGGGTATTCAGGGGATTATCAGAAGGATACTCCACTTTTGTAATCCGATGTCTTGAATCACTATTTTCCTCCGTGGTCTTAGTTACCTGTATATGATCATTGCCCCCGTACTCATAGGTGATCAAATTTTTCAATGAATCTCCGGTAGTGACATTGTAAGTTATTCTGGTGGTGCTTTTTAGAGTATTCCAACTGTTTATATACTGATACCAGCCCATGTACACCAAGTGATCTGGAGGTCCAGTTTCCCTGGCAGTAACAACATTAACAGGATGTTCTATCACCTTTAAACCAAAGACGGTATCAACTTTTGTTAACCTATAGTTATTTCTTTCTTCCAATACCTTTTGGTCACTGCTGTTAAAATGTTCCACGGACTTCAGATTTCCCAGGTCGTTATCAATTAACAAAGGCGGTGGATAAGGATAAGAATCCTCTACATTAAAGTCCTGGCGATAATTAAATAATGGATCCGACTGTTCCCTTCCATCGAAAACCTCACAATAAGAGTATTGATTTCTGTAAAAAGGCTTATTATTATAGCTATAAATGCTATATCCATTACCTAAGGTAGGATTAGCAATGTTTTTTTCCGTTACTTTTACCTTTTCATATCCAATATGGGATCCCTGGGCAATACCCGTGGTTGTAACATTACCGGAGTTTAGTTCAAGCCAATCGTTAAAAACAAAGCGTTGAATTACAAAAGTTGCGTTTCCTAGATTAAACCCTTCTTGTTTATATTGCATTTTTGCGGAATGATATTTAGGCTTATGAAAAAGTTTACCTTTCTCATAAGCAAACTCTTTTTCCAAAACCTTGGTGGTATCATCAAAGTGGGTTATTCTTTTGACCCTAAGGCCCCCGGCTATTTGGTCATCTATTCCAGGGGTGATGGCTACTTCTGTTTTATAACTTAACCAGCCCCACACATCGAATGGACTTTGGGCATCTTTGATTGCCTTCAGGTAATAAGAACCTTGATCCAAAGCCAGATCCACCGCGAAAGTGATAAACCCATCTACGTCTGGCGTCAGAATTCCGCGATTGACATCCATCAACCCATTTCTATACAGCCAAAAACCACCATCACCAGTTATCCATTTTACGGAAATCACTTCGTTATTTGATTCATCCAAGAGTACTACCCGATTGTCCTTATATAGATCAAAATTTACTTGAGCGTTTGGGTCTAAGCAGTCTAATTCCTCATGTGTGTTTGGATCCCAACAGGTTAACTCCATTTCAAAGGTAAATTCAGCATTGGTAAATTCTGACAAGGTAAGAGTATCAACCGTTGTTGGAGAAGATTCCTCACCTATTACCTGAATACCTTTCTCAATTACCTTGGTGGCGGTATCACCATTTATGAAAAAAGCATACTTATGCGGTTCATATTCAAATATTGTCTTGCCCCCGGTGGGGTACTCAATTTCTAATAGTGTACCAGCCCTCATAGCTGGAAATTTTGCGTTTTTATTTATGTTACTATTAACATTAAAAGGTGTGTCATAAATCCTGGGATTTCCCACAAGAAGATCGTGGTTCATTCCTGCCAAGTAGTAATAGTTAGATTCACCTATGTCTAAAAAACCATTAAACCCTTGAACTACCGTACTACCTCCATTGTAACCCCAATGATCAGTCAATCCTGAATCCTTGCTTGGAAAGGTGTTTGCTTGATCATACTTAAAAACATGAGGAGGTTTTTTAAGGGTCATATCCCCGGACATTTCGGTCAGTGAATCTAAACGAAGTCTCAGTTTTTCATATTTTAATTCATCCGAGCAGGAGGAACAATTACCAAAATAACCATGTTTAAGTTCATAAACTTTAATAGGTGTCGTAGTATTTGTGTAATCAAAAATTTTAATCAAATCTAACTTAACCGGAGGCTTTGTACTGTCTTCATATTCCAGTAAATCATCTCTTTGTGAGGCTTGAAATTCGATTCTACCGGTCTTCCAAACTATGCTGGATAGATAATAGCCTTTGATATTGTAGGTATTGTATATTGAATGACTTTCACTTACTAATGAAGGATTATTTTTCTCAATTTTTTGAGTTTTTGATAAGCCTGACCTGTAACTGTAGTATTCCGGGCTGTAGTTAAAAGTAATAGAATCACCGTTTGGAAGTTCAATACTAGTCAGGTACCAGGTGTTATGATATTCCTGATCATATACTATCCCATTATCAACATATCTCCGAGTTTTTGACCATTCCTGAATAAAATCCTGCCCAAAGTTATATTTTGTACCATCCTCGGTAATTATTCCCCACGGACTATTGGTTCCTTCCGTAACTTTTAGATCTTGATGAGGAAATAAATGAATATTTCCTTCTTGATCATAAGTGAATTTTCCAGTTCGACCATTAAAATTGAAAGAAAAAATATCTGGTTCGGTGTCGATTAACGGATCTTCAATGCCTATCGCCCTACCTATGAAAAAATAATCCGGATTCTGTTCTGGAATTTTATGAGGTCCCACATAATAACTGGCTGTGGGATTATCGGCTAAGTTTACGACTGATCGGGTGATTAATCCTCCAGCGTTTAATGCCCAACCAAGTCCAACCCATGAAGCATTTTCGGCCACTCTGATACCCGAGGCATGGTAACTTAAACTAATGGGTAGGTTAAAATCCTGCAGTTGAATATTCCATATAGGAACAGAAATATTTGGTGTCCCGGTGTAATTGCTTACTGGAATTTGAGCATATTTTCCTAAAGACGCGGCATTAGGGGAGGGAGGAAAAATTTTAGATAAGAAAGCATCTTCCTGAGCCCAAGCGTTGAGGCACAAGATGCTCAGAAGAAAAAATAACTTAATTTTCATAACGGTAGTATTTTTAATTTTTTTGATAGACAGGTTATAAATCACTTATGCTTATAATTTGTAGTAGATGGTAGTAAAAGCGCTTCACAACAACTCCCCCGAATACACATAAGAAGTATGCGTATTATCGGCATACTCCACCACAATCAACTTATCCTGCTTATGAATAGTAATCCTACTATATAGCTTGGATTCGGGCATAAAGTAGACCACGCCCAGCTCGGTTTTATCATAGGTTGCCTTTACTGAAAAGCTGTTTTGCTTATCGCCGGCAATGTTAAAATCAAACTGGCCTTTGTCACATGAGATGGTTACCTGCTGGTTTTGGGTTTGCAGGTCTCCATTGAATTCAGTGATCATCCTTTGTTCCGTGCTGGTGGTGCTCCAGACGCCGGTGGCCAGGAGGTTTTTAGTTTTGATAGTGCTCCAGGCACTGGGTTTTATTTTACTTTTTTCCTTTACTTTTTGGGCTTTCACATAGCCGGCACACAGCCACATGAGTGCTAATAATAAGATGGTCTTTTTCATATTGTTATGGTTTATTTTCTATACTATTTTTTCAAGTTTCATTACCAAATCCAAACCTAACGGTTAGTATATAATTTTTCTGTTCTTCTATGGAGCATCCCATGAAGCCCGGAAAGCATGGCGGTTATTTGTTGCCACATGGACACACCTCTCCCATTCAGGAAAAATCGTATCCTGCGGCAAGCCTATGTCAAATCGGCTGTCGGCCAATTTTTGACATGGCTCCGCCAAGGCATGTTTCAATCCCTTACCGGGAAACTGAAAAATGCATCACCCTTTATGTAGTGTTGATAAGGATAAGGAGTCACTACCGACTTTAGATATGATCACAGACGCTGCCGCGATCGACTTACACCTCTCTGGTAGTTAGGTTTCGTTATCCCAATCCTGGTTAAATTTGTTTTGTCATAGGCTTTTAATTTCGCTTCGCTTAAACTGTGACTTTAGATATGATCACAGACGCTGCCGCGATCGACTTACACCTCTCTGGTAGTTAGGTTTCGTTATCCCAATCCTGGTTAAATTTGTTTTGTCATAGGCTTTTAATTTCGCTTCGCTTAAACTGTAATTTTATTATTTGTGTGTC
>JAUJEB010000021.1 GCA_030442055.1 Agaribacillus aureus
AAAGTGAATTCCAGTGTCTTGCCTCGCAGGCTCGGCAAAGAAGGACGTGGGTAATCTGTCGGCAATTCCAGCACAGGTAATTCACCTGATAATTGATCCATCCAGTATTGCCGGTGTCCCTTGAGACGCTCTCCGGATAACTGCTGCTCTTGCCAGTAGGTGTAGTCCTTGTATTGAATACGAAGAGGTGGCAACAACACAGCCTCCCCGCTCACATAAGACCGGTAAAGAATATGTATCTCATTGCTGAGCAACTCCATGGACCAACCGTCTACTATAATGTGATGGACAGTCAGTAAAAGATAATACCCCTCTGTATCCACCTGTAATAGCTTCGCTCGCAACAATGGACCCGTCGATAAATCAAAAGGAGTCTCAGCTTCCCGTTGAGCTATTTGCTTTACACGATCAATTGCCCGGGGATCAGCTCGTAAATCTTTATAATCCAACTCAAATCCACTCTCCTCAACAGAGAGTATCTTCTGACGTGGTTCCCCCTCTACTTCCACAAATACGGTCCTCAAACTCTCATGACGAGCTACTAAACTCTGTAATACCCGACCCAATATTTCGGGGTTTAAGGCAAGTTTATCCACCTGAGACCTACCCTTTATAAGAAATCCAAAGAACAGGTTACAGGCGGGGGTTTTCTCTCCAAACTTACTAATTGACCATAACCGCTTCTGACCAAATGACAGTTGGTAATGGGCCGCCTGTGGTTTAACTGGAATTGGTGCAAATTTTCTCGCAGATTTACCAGCTAAATATTCACTTAAGGAAACAACTGTTGGGTTTTCAAAGATATCCCGAATAGTCAGTTCTATTCCTAACAGCTGATGGATCCTAGAAGCCAGCCGAGTTGCCATTAAACTGTTTACGCCTGCTGTGAAGAAATCTTCATTGTTACTTAGCACTCGTTTTCCAAACAATTCTCTGTAAATAACCTGTAGCTTTTCCGTTAAAGAAAGCTTGTGAAAGTTTGGATTTTGATTGTACATTTTCTCCAGGTATTCCAACCTGGCACTATCCTGCTTGTAAAAACCATCCTCATAATTTTCAACCAATTTAAAATTCTGGACCTTCCCACTGGTAGTTTTTGGGATCTTTTTTACAGCTACCACCTGGTCAATAATCAATCCAATTGCGTTAAATATTTTTTCTTTAAGTTGGAGAGCCAACGGCAGAAACTCTTCCATTGACTTCTTGAATAAAACAAATAAAACTAATTTTTGATACAAAAGATCATCGGCTTCAGGGATACAACAGATGGCCACACCACCTGGTTTTACGCCCTCAACTTCCAAGGCAAATTGTTCAATATCTTGTGGATAATAATTCTGACCATTAATAATAATCAAGTTTTTGGACCGTCCGGTAATTACTAACCTACCGTTCCTGAAAAAACCTAAATCACCAGTATTTAGCCAGCCATCTTTAGTAAAAACCTTTTGGGTTGCCTCTTCATTTGTGTAATAACATTTGGTCACATTCGCTCCTTTGATTTGCACATGACCAATTCTGTTTTCACTAAGAACCATATTGTCATGTACAATTCTAACCTGGCAGTTAGCAATAGGGTAACCTACTTCCGCAAAATAGATAGGTCGCTGGGTTAGATCGTCCCATTCCTCTACCAGATCCCCAATATTAAGTTTTTTCCGATTCAAGGCTAAAAAAGTAAGTTCATCCCCGACATTTGGTAACGAGACGGCAACTGAAGCCTCAGCCAGCCCGTAACCAGGAAACATCGCTGTCCTACACAGCCCGTATTCACCCATTGTTTTCATAAAGTCTTCACAAAGAGACTTTGAGATTGGCTCAGCACCATTGTAAATTAATCGGACACTTGATAAATCCCATTGGTATACATGCAAAGGCTTGAGAGCGGAAAGAAAATATTGGTATCCAAAATTTGGTGAATACAACTGAGTCACTTTGTGCTTACTTACTTTTTCAAACCACAATAGCGGTCTTTTGATAAATAATGTAGCAGGAATCAGGTATTGATGAACGGCGGCCAGAACTCCTGTAAGATGAAAGCAAATCAGGCCCATATCATGGGTGAGAGGCATCCAACTCAACATGCTGTCACTGGCTGACATTTGAGATCGGCTAAAGATGTCGGTAGTATTAACAACTAAATTTCGATGTGTTAAAACGACTCCTTTAGGTTCTCCTGTAGATCCTGAAGAATACTGAATGTACGCAATGTCTTCGGGCAATACCTTTTCCAACCGGCCGGCCTTCGACTCCTTAAGCGCATCATTGAGGTCAATCAAACGGTCGGCAATATTGTCAAACACCGAGCCATTTTGATTCTCCCTGGCATAGTCACCCAGGTGATCTATTTCTGCCACATTACAAATCAAATATGGACGATTTAAGCTTTTCCACACATTGATCACCTTACTTTTATGGTCAGGCTTTTTTCCATCTGAAAGTGGGATGGGAATTATTTTACCAAGTAAACATCCCCAAAATACCTGTAGAAATTTTTCATTGTCATTAATCTGGAAAACCAACTCATCGCCTGGACCAAGGCCCATTTTCTGCAAATTATAAAGAGTGTAAGTAGCTTTTTCATACAGGGCCTTATAGGACAAAAACCTTTCTTTACCCAAGTACCCGATGAACGTAATACCCTTACTTCCTATACGGGCCTGTTCTAAAACGTTAACCAAGGTTTTGGAACTCATTGTCATATTTGTATGATTGCTGGTTGTATTCGAATTCATAAACCTATAGAAAATAATAAATAAGCGTCTTGCCATGATTCATACCACCAGGTATAAATACACAGGAGACTTCACGAGGTAGAGCGTTTTATTGTCTGTTTATACCTCATATTACTACTTCGAAATTCTCGTAATCATCAAACCAATATGCCTTAGGATTACGTTTAAATGCCATAATTTTTCCATTCTGACCATTATTAGCCAGGTTGTGACATTTAAATAATATTAATTTTTCAGTAAGTCCCAGTACTTCAATTTTCCCAATTTTGTGCGATAAAATAAATCTTGCTGTTTTTGCAAGTCCCGACCCATTATTCTTAGCCTCATTAAAAATTTCGTAAGCCTGTTCTACTGGTACGGCGTAAGTCTTATTGCCTTCGGTGGGTCTACAAGCGAAAACATAATAAGTTATAATACCAATAAAAGACAGTTTATTGAATAGTTCATTCATCACTTCCGGTGAATCATTGACACCGGCAATAATAGGCGTTTGGTTCACCACCGTCGCCCCCGCCGCCTGCAAGAACTTCAAAGATGACACGGTAAGGTCAGTAAGTTCGGTCGGGTGATCGAAATGAACCATTCCATAAATCTGCTTAACTTTACTATAAGTTTTAATCATTTCACCGAGCGACGGGTCATCTAAAATACGATGAGGATTAAATGCCGGAAGCTTCGTACCTATGCGGATATTTTTCACATGCTCTATTTCGCACAATTGCTTAATAATCTTTTCGATTCTTGCGGTTGACATAACCAAAGGGTCGCCGCCAGTCAACAGCACATTGTTGACTTCGGGGTGTTCCTTAATATAAGCGATACCCGATGACACGTCTTTGACCACCTCATCGTTATCATCCTGAAATAGCCGTTTTCGAAAACAAAATCTACAATAGGCAGCGCAAACATCATTACATAGCAGCAGGACCGTACTACTATATTTATGCTCTATTCCGGGTATAGGCTGATATGAAGCCTCTTCGGAAGCATCCAGTTGCCCCCAGTTTAAAAGCTCTTCCGTCTGCGGAATAATCAGGCGCCTGATAGGATCATTTGGATCTGACCAGTCAATCAAATCGTTGTAATAGCTGTTTGTTCTAAACATAAATTTCTTTGTGACTGGTTCATAAAGTTCTACCTCTTTGTTGGTTAACTCTTGTACCTTAGATATTTTGGAAATATATTTTACTTTCATTAGGATAAATTTTAAAGTTACGAGTTGTGTAAGTTGATTTTTTTCGAGGATATCGTTTATATGGTATTGATGTTAAAGATTAGGATATCCCTATCATAATCTATCATTCTATCCGGACTCTATATAGTGGATGATATGTCTTTAGTAATCTTTTACTTCCCCTGCGTACGACTCCTTTCGTCGAAAAAACAATTTTTTGCTTATACATTCAGCTATGAATTCTTCGTTATCCAGCATAATATACTTGCGGTAAAAAGACAAAGCGCTTTGCTGATCGTTCTTATAGATTTCATTTCGGGCTTGAAGGTGGAAAGGCACGTTGTTTCCAATACTGATTTCATCGAACCATTTATCAGAAAAATCACCCAAGGTCCGATATTTATCCCAAAAGTGTTTGAAACCACATACGGGGTAATGTAAGATCACCGGATCTGTACTAATATGTTCAAAATCATCGTAAAAGGCATGTACACTAACTGGAAACAAGTTTTCGTTTACCTGAGCGGCTGATTTGCCTGCACTATAGTATAAAAAATACTTGGCTCCAAAATTGAATGCTACCTGCTTGTTGATAAAAGCAATTTGAGACAAATCAAGGACAGAGGTATTTTTCTTGAAAAGACTCACTTCCGAGAAATAATTCTGTATTTCAATTGCTTCAGGTACTGCCTCATGATTAAGGTATGTAACAGACCTTTTTCCACTCAAAGACAGAAAATGCTCCTGCACTGACATGTGAGGTGAGTAGAAAAGTTCGTCAACATCGATATGTAACAGCCAGGAGATATTTTTTTTTAGCGCCATTTGAACTGCAATCTCCACATTGAGAAGCTGCCTCGCCATTACTTCGGTATGAACAAATTTGTGATAGGCCGAATTCCTCTGATATAGTCTGGTTTTCCGCCACCTTCGCAATAACTTTTCGTCCTTGCAAATAACTGTAACTGCATCGTATTGCCTGGCTATCCGGATAGCTGAATCATTCGGATCATCAAAGAATAGAAACAGGTGATTGAAGCCTATCCGGAGATGATAGTTGATAAAATATTCAAGTACCGGACCTGCATTTATCAAAGTTGTTACAATCGCCACTTTGGGATACATATCAATTTTCGTTACTTTGGCACTACTTCCAAATAATTTCGATTACCCTGGTATTAAATGCTATAGTAGTACGTTCAACTCCTGGCTGTTTCCTAATTACCGAAGTGCCACTAGCATCAAATTTTATCTGATTTTGTGATTCTACTATTTGCCGATTGCTTTTGTGAAATGCAATTCCTTTGCCAACATCACCTTCCTTTCTTTTTATTAGTACTTCTGCATCCGTAGCTTCAATCTTTTCGCTTGAAACGGGTACTTTAAGCTTCTTCAGATGATCTAACATCCGGCGGGCATCGGGAATGCCGTATCCGATATAGTTATTAGCGTAAGGGTATAAATGACCAGATTTTTCCAATAACTTTTGTGCCTCTTCACGAGTTAAGTTGGGTTGTTTTTGCATTATACAAGCAAGCAAGGCCGTAATAACGGGAGCTGATAATGAAGTCCCTTGATTCGAAAAGACGGCAATATTCGGCTTCAAATAAGATAGGTTCTGCGGACCAATAGCACTGTAATGAGCTTTGGACCAATCCTGGTTGGTCGCTCCCACCGAGATTACGCCTTTAGCATCGGCAGGCGCCGCTACAACTCTCCATAATTTTTCTCCTCCATCATTGCCAGCAGCCACTACGATAATCATTCCTTTTTTTTCTGCAGCAATCTGGGCTGCTTTTGTAATTGCCGTGGTGTGCCCATTCATATCCTTAGGGCTATAGTTTTCCTTAGGATTATCAAAGCCATAGGAGTAACCAATTGATGAGTTCACAAGTCGTACCCCCAAGCTATCCATCCATTCCAAAGCTGCGACCCAGTAATCTTCTTCCTGACGAAACTCTCTTTCCGCATTATCGGTACGAGCCAGGTAAAAGGAAGCACCCGAAGCCAATCCTGAACGGCGGTTATTTGATTCAATGGCCGCAATTTTGCGCAGTACCGCCGTACCATGTGCTTCCGGCGATTTTTCTTCCTTGAAAAAGTCAACTTTATCCGGCTCCACAAAATCTCGCGTTCCCAGTATTCGGTTTCCCTTAATAATATGTTTTAGTGTAGGATGCATATTGCTATTGGTAAACCGGCCGTCAATGATACCTACAATCACATTTTCACCTGTCAGCGCTTCATTTCTGAGTGCCCCTGCATTGATTTGCTCGGAGACATAGTATTCTACGCTTTCTAACCCCTTATTCCATCCCGTTAAGTGCCCTGACTTAATCGGTACTATTCCCTTTACGAATGCCAGGTGTCTAATGGCTTCTACCTGCTGCCTATTCAGGTAGGCACTAGCGGCATTGAGCCATTTTGATTTATTAATGATCGTCACATGATAAAAGACAGATAAAATATCCAGGTAACGATGACTGAGCGGAACATCCGAATACTGAATTAGATCCAATTGAAGCGTTGCTCTGTTTAATCGTGTTCTCTCAGAAATAAAGGATATATCCGGAGGTGTTCCCGCTTTATCTGTAAAATAGATCCAGTATTTGCTCTGACTGTAAGCATCAGAAGATATTAATACAAATAGACATAAAATTAGCTTTTTCATAATGTGGATAAATAGAAGTGGATTTATGGAAGGAAACAAAGAAATGAAATCCTTTCAGCAGAAAAGTGACTATACTTAGTCTATATTTGTTCCTGTAATTCAACAATTCCTATAGAAAAGATCTGCCATAAAACAATGTCTTAATAGTTGCGGCCGGCTCTTTTTGGAACTTTTGCTAATTCACATATACATTGAATTGGTACTAAATAATGAAGTTCAGGTACTGTTTATACATTTTTTATTTTCTAAATCCTGTGCCAGGACTTGAGAGACCCAATAGAACTAGCCTTTGTGTATGATACAGACAATAGTATTCTTTCCATATCATTTTATCAGACTGCCCAGGTAGTCTTATCCCTGTCCCTACACCAGCACATCTTTCATCACGATAAATGGCCAATGTGGTCTTTTCTTTGCCCAACCAGTTGGTGATTTATCAACCGCGTAATTGCAGATTGATGATTGAAAATAAAAAAATGCTTACCGGTGAATCGTTTCAAGGTTATGCGTTTTACTGTTTCTCTTTGCCAGGCCATTACCTCCTCCTCAGTTATATCGTCCTCCACCGCAAACATCGCGGTAAGAGGTATCGCCATAGGCTCCGATTCTTCGTAACGATATGTCTCAACGGCCTGAAAGTCTGCCCGGAGGATAGGCTCAAATAAAGTATAAAAGGTTTCTTCCTCTAGCACTTCGTTGGGACTTCCTCCCATCTCTTTCAGCTCCATAATCAGCTCTTCACTAGATAAGGCAGATAGCGGTGGATTAGGTAACTTAACCGAGGGGCCTCGGCAGCCAGAAACAAACAGATGTAAAGGTTCTCTCAGGCCGGCTTTAATGATACGCTTTGTAACCAGAAATCCAAGCAATGCACCCATACTATGACCATACAACGCATATGGCTGATTCAGCCTATTTGCCAGAGCATGCATCAACTCCCCGGCAATTTGATTAAGATCCCTTAGTAAAGGTTCCTGCATTCTGGTTCCTCTTCCGGGTAACTCTAACGTCAGCAACTCAATATTCCGGTTAATTAATCCCTTAAATAATTGGTAGGAATAGCTACTTCCACCTGCAAATGGGAAACAAAAAAGATTAATTTTATCCATACACCGATGTTGGCCTATATTTTAGGACTAGGACAGTTTATTTCAATATTCTTATCAGTTAGTTTAGAGTCACTAACTATTTTTCCGTAATCAAACTTGATCAACCTGCTAGCACAGGAGTAATAGTCATCATCATGGGTAATAGCAATAATGGTTTTTCCCTGTCTTCTCAATATGGGTAGCACTTCCTTGTAGAAATACTTTCTGAATCCAGGATCCTGTTCAGCAGCCCACTCATCTAGCAAGATTATCTGTTTATCTTCTAACAAAGCATATATTAATGCAAGTCTTTTTTGTTGGCCCTTTGAAAAATCTCTACCGAGGTTGTTTTTTTTATCATCAAACCTGACCACATCGGTGAGATGCAACATTTGGAGAAGTTCTTTCAGTACGTTATTCGTACTCAATAAATTAAGATTGTCGTAATTCTCCCTAAACAAATGATTATTGGTAAAAATAGCAGACATCTTATCGCTATATTGAAAGTGCAGGTCGTCGGTTATCTCTTGATTATTGAAAAAGATCTTTCCTGACTTTGGTTTATAGAGGCCGGCAAGTAGGTAGGCGAAAGTACTTTTCCCACTTCCGTTTCCTCCTGCCACAAATATCAACTCTCCTTTCTCTATCTGTATATTGATCGGTTCCAAAGCGAACGAACGATCATCGTCTCCATTCGAATACCAGAAAGTGACGTCCTCAAACCGGATATTATCGAAATCACACTTATCAAGGATATTGGAATTTTCATTGGACCTGCTTTTCATTTCAATGATGCCTACCTCTTTATCAAAGCTATTTAAACGCTCGGCAGCTATCTTTACAGCCGTATATGTGGGAATCAAGGCCACCAGCACTGCTACCGGTCCGATGAGGTACAATACTGTCACAAGGAAAGCTGTGGTATTCGCAATTGTCAAATCGAAAATCCGGGGCATCAGAAACATAATTACACCAAGTACGATATACCAGCTATAGGTTCCTGTCAGCTCATTGTTCATGTATTTGATTGATGTATCGATAGAAATGTCTTTTACCATTAACCTATTTTTAATAAGATATTTGGTAAAAATATTTTCGTTCTTGAGCAAGCTCATTTTTACTTCTCTGAATCCTCGTAACAGATCGTTGAGGTGCATGAAATAGGAATTGAGCAAATCGCGTTGCTGATTTAGTTGTTTTTCTATCTGTTTGTTCCTTATCATATAAAATACTAACAATGCAACCATAACCATAAGGATGATCGCACCTCCCACAGGTGAGATCCAGAATAAATATGCGAAGCAACAAATGGCGATGATCAGTGAGTTAAAGGCATTCATGAATACCTCAGGTGCATGTCCCAAAACCCTTGTATCGTTGATTACAGCATAGACCTTTTCATGGCCTAGCTTCTCAAAATCTTCAAAGCTGGCGTGTTTCAACCTATTGAGAATATTCAAATCGAATTCAAACAATATATTGTTGGTCATATTAACCATGTGAGTTTGAAACATTCTCGAACATAGTAATGAACCCAACAGCATTAAAATAAATATTAGCCAATCAAATTGTGGAAAGTATGGCAAGGGTTTTTGCATAATAGTATTATTAATAAACATCAACAAACCACCGTTCAACACGCTATTCACTCCACCAAGCAATACAATCAGGAGAATTATAAATTTTGATCTTTGTCTAAAAACTTTGATAATATTAGAGTTCATTTCAGAAGCAATTTAGAAAGTTGATGAAGGTAATTATAGCTCATCCTTAAAAAACAAGGTGATTTTGAATGCTATAAAGATCTTGTCTGGTTTCAATATTAAAACTTTATTTCTGTGGCTTTGTCGGATACGGTCGCAACTTGGTTAGATAAAGTTCTGAATCAATTGTCCGAATAGAATGATACAGGTATTATTATTTCTACTTTGGGGACAAGTGAATATAATGCGTACAGAATGTCTCCGCCCCGTTCTCCTACTACATCATAACGTCGACCGGCGACATTACAAACTTGGCAAACCAAAGGTTTCCAGTAATATGTTGAAAGTCAGAATGATGATTAGCAAGTCGTCATCATAAGGAGGATTGAGGATGAAGTCATCTCGTCGATACAACTTTTTCAAACGCTCAATGTTATCCGGATTGAAATAACCCTGTCGCTTGATTCTTTCGTAGGACATAATGTCGTTTACCCATTCGGAGTTGCTTTTGAGTAGTTGCGAACTGCCAGGCGCTACAAACCCAAATTTTTCCCTACTGATGATTTCTTCAGGTACGTATTTGTAAGCTAATTGCTTTAATATATACTTTTCTATCATTCCGTTCAACTTCATATCCGTTGGTAAGTGCTTAACAAATTCTACCAGGTTTACATCCAAAAAAGGATATCTACCTTCAACATGGTTCGCAAGGGTCATTCTATCACCGTGATCAGCAATCAAATGACCTGCTAACCGTAGTTTAAAGTCTACATAGGATCGCTGATGAAAAATATGTCGACCTTTTATTTTACTATGGTCAATTGCCGGCTGTTTGAGGCAATCAAAGCTTTCATACAACTCGTTCAACCGATTTGAATACAGGCTGGTTTTCGTATCTTTAAAGTCATACTCATTTCTTTCGTATGTAAAATCCGGATCACCCCACAAATTTTGTCTTATCTGATCTTCCAGCAAATGATCAAGATCTTTGTCGGTCGGAGTATTGCTTCGTTGATAATCAAATTTGTAACCGGCGTACCCACCAAACAGTTCGTCCGCTCCTTCACCAGATAAAATTACCTTTACTTTCTCTTGCCTGACGCGATCGGAAAGTGCGAGCGAACACACATTATACGTTTCTTTCAACGGGGCTTCTGAAAAGTAAATCACATCATTTAACTTCTTATCTATCTCCAGCCAGTTGAACTCAATTTCTTTATGCTCTGATTTCAAGTATCCGCTCATTATTCGCTGAAACTTGCGCTCATTAATACCCTGATCCTCTTTTTCAGGGAAGCAGATGGAGAAAGAACGGGAACTTTCACCCTGAACATGCCTAATCAATGAGCCGATTACAGAAGAGTCCAGACCACCGCTCAGATAGAAACCAACAGGTACATCGGCATTTAGGCGATACTTTACGGATTGGAGGAGCAGTTCCTCTAATTGCTCCACGTAGTAGGTCTCGGGTTTGGTTGAAGTGGGTTGTGACTTATCGGGGTATTCCAGATCCCAGTATTCTTCAATACGTACCTGTTTGTTTTTAACCACAGCGTAATGCCCAGGTTTGAGGGACTTGATCCCCTCAAATAAAGTGGTGGGACACACATTAGCCGGAAAAGAGAATACCTGATCCAACCCTGTTAGGTCAACATTCTTTGTTATATACGGATACTTCAAAATAGCTTTGATCTCTGATCCAAACAGAAATGCATTTTCGGATACAGAATAAAACAAGGGGCAGATCCCGAAATGATCTCTTGCCAAAAATAACTCCTGCTTATTTGCATCAAAAAGTGCAAAAGCAAACTGTCCATTCAATTTATTGAGCAGTCCTACTCCATATTCCAGATAGAGGTATAGGATCACTTCTACATCACAATCACTGGTAAAAACATGTCCTTTAGCAATCAACTCTTTCCGAAGCTCTTTGTAGTTAAAAATCTCCCCATTACATATAAGGATAACAGAGCGATCCGGGCTGAAAAAAGGTTGCTTTCCATTTATCAAGTCAATAATACTTAAACGCCTGAAACCAAACCCCAAGTTCTTATGTATATAAAAAGCTGAGTCATCCGGACCTCGGTGATAAAGTGTGTTGGTCATTTCCACCAATACATTTCGATCAACCTGGTTTTCAGACTCCCAATTGTAAATTCCACTTATTCCACACATGGGTGCCGTAATATTTTAATTATGAGTTATGTGCTTTTGGCTAGTTTTCTTAAACAAGAATCTCAAGGTGTCCGATCGACATTCACCAGGAGCTTTGCTATGACATATTTGATACCTTAAGATCCTCTTTGATAGTTGACTCGGGCTTATCTTCTGGCAGCTGACTCTCTGCTGTAAAGGTATAAATCTCCCCAAAAACAAAGTAGGCGAAGTCTAATACTGAGTTGGTTGCAGCCATCTTTTCTGATAGAGCCCTTAAACTTCTATCTTCAGATGGATGAGAGAGTGGCCAATGGATGATAATTTTGTTGATTCCATTAACACATATTTCTCCTGGAATGGTCACGAAATGGTCACTCCATTCACTACCAACCTCTAAAGATCCTACCTGCGATCCATTTACTGAGACTAATACTATGTCGGAGCTATTACCCAAATTGGGTAGGCGTAAAGTCATATGGAGCAAAACGCTCTGCCCTTCCATTGAGACAAGGAAGAATTCAGATTTTTCAGTCCGGGCACAGAAGAAGGCCGGTTTTGTGCCCTGATATTCGTCGTAGCTGGTAGCACTGTAAAATGACTTGAGCAGGTTGATTGGCTGATGCATCACACCATGTTCCTTCACCCTCAATTGAAGGATATACTCTGAAAGATTAAATCCGATGGTTTTTAAAGCTGCTACCATTGCGTTCACTAAATCCACCTCCAACATTTTGCCATCGCGTGGAGGTAAAAGTGCATGGAAATAGCGATCCATTTTTGCTCTTGCCTCCATCAACTGTTCAAATGACTTACAAATCTTATTTGGGGCACTTCGGCTTGAAATATCGCAATAGAAATACATAACTTTAGCGGTTTCTCGAGATAATTTCAGTGCCTGTAGACATTGATAGTATAAAATATCGTAGGACTGCCCCCAATGGGCATTATGGACAGCACCGAACAAATACCCCATTGCAATTACACGCGATTCAGGCTTAATTGTTTTGACCTTGGATAAAGTGTCAATCTCCTTCCCGGTCAGAATTCGCAATATACTGTTTGCTATGGCTCCAACTGCCACCTGTATACCTTCTACTGTAAAGTGACAATAATCCAGGAACAAATCACGTCCAGGAATCTTACCACCTAAATATTCTTTGAATACCTCCGGCAAATCTACAACATAAATGTTATACAAATGCGCATGTTTTAAAATGGTTTCACGGATCGATCGAAAGATTCTCGGTTTGCTATCGGAGCGGTGGTAAAGCGCTGTATCACGGGCCAGTTCCAAACAATTACGGGCTTCATCGTATCGCTGTTTTTTGAGCTTGCATATCGCCATCAGTTCGTAACCTGACGGGTGGCTAGGGTCAAGGTTAATCAGTTTAGCAGCATGGGACTCCCCTTCATTCAGGTCTTCGGCGTCAATAGCCTTTTCAGCGGCATCTTTCGTTTTTACCCATTCCCTGGTTCCATCACCCGGTAGCTTGGAAATGTATTTTTCACTAGGAGTACTCTTAAAGTCCAGCAAGTTAAATTCAGGAATGGCGAATACAACAGGCACGTCATGCTTTTTGGCCTCTTTACCCACAGATTTCAGGAAGGAATCTACTATTTTGCTGAATAAATCCTCCATTATATTTCTTGTTGCCTGGATTCCCAAACCAGATGCTATAATATCAGCAACTTTCCGATAATTAGTGACATTTCCGGCGATGGCGTTGCTCAGAGCATCTCGCCAGTTGTTGCCTGCAAGAAATACAATCAAATCAGGTTCCAAAGCAAAACATTCCAGGTATCGTTTCTCGAGCTCTTGCATTCCTAAATTGGTTTCAGCCAGATCGATGACCTCGGTTCCCCCTAATTCAGAGTAACTATTTAACAGCACTTCAAGGACATAGCCTGGTGTATAGTCAGGATCTAATAGAAATCCGCGGGCGACTGACTCTCCCAACAGGACAATTCTGGTTTTATCACTCTTTACCGGAATACTTTGAATATCGGCAAAAAAGCTCCATCGGTCTTTGCGTGCGATATCACGCACATACTGTTCCTTTCCATCAATGGACTCCAGTTTGTATATCCCGATGTTGCACTTCGATTTTCTATCTTGTAACTGATCCTGTTCTTTTTCGTCTGGTTTGTTATAACCTAAGGCAGTAAGCATTTTATTTACAGCTTCTTGATTTGCTGATCCTGATACTATCAGGTTCGCTAAATCAGAGGCAATTCCTTTGGATATTTCGGAAGGTCTTTTTGACATTGTATTGGTCTTTTAAGATTTGATATTAGATGAATGTATACACGCTCACGCTAATTGCGTTTTCTTCTTGGGCGTTTATAAAATTCTGCTGAATCATCTCCAGCATGCTCAAGTCATTATTAGCAATATCAATAAAAAAGTCTTCTAAAATCAGACAATCTATGTCAGTGTTAATGAAGCAGGCGAGGGCGTCTTCAGGCGAGTTGACAATGGGCTCATTGCGTACATTAAAAGAAGTATTAAGCAATATTGGGCAGCCAGTAATATTGTCAAAAGCAGTTAGCAAATCGGCAAACCTGGCATTGGTTTCCCTACTCACGGTCTGCACCCTGGCTGAGCCGTCTACATGCGTAATTGCCGGCAGGTACAGTGACGAAATTACCTGGCAAGTTTCTAGCATGAACCTGGATGGATGGTTTAGGTCAAAATGTTCCTGCATTCGAGACTCAAGCACAGCCGGAGCAAATGGCCGGAATGCCTCTCGCTTTTTTACCATAGCGTTGATCCGGTCTCGCATTGCCGGGTCACGCGGATCCGCAAGAATAGATCGGGCACCAAGCGAACGTGGACCGAATTCCATCCTTCCATTATACCAGCCGATTACTTTGCCCGCAGCTAATTTCTTCGCGGTTATGTGCATTAGCTCATTGGTATTGCCACGATAATCGGTATATTTTAAAGAAGTAGATTGTAATAGTCTTTCTATGCTATTGGCCCCAAATTGTGGTCCAAGGTAAACATGTGTAAGTGGGCGCTTCATATCGTTATTTGAAAGATCAATATAAGCAAGGGCCGCAGCACCTAAGGAGCACCCCGCATCGTTGGCCGCAGGTTGTACAAACATCCGTTCAAAAGGGCCCTTCCTAAGTATGTTCCCATTTGCAACGCAGTTGAGGGCCACACCTCCTGCCATGCATAAGTTTCTAGCCCCAGTCTTTTGATGGAGATACTGGGCTTTTTCCAACAAGACTTCCTCCAGCACTATTTGGAGACTTTTAGCAATATCTTTGTGTTCCTGAGTAATTTCAGATTCGTGTATTCGAGGTGGCAGGCCAAACAATTCGATAAGCTCGTCAGAATACATTCGTTCACCTTGCATAAAATCAAAATATTTCAGATTTAGGCGATAATGCCCTGTATTTTCTGATGTAATCAATGTCCTGACTTTATCGGCGTATATCGGTTTGCCGTAAGGTGCCAAACCCATTACTTTATATTCTCCACTATTTACTTTAAAGCCAAGATAATTCGTAATGGTACTATAAAGCAGTCCAAGAGAGTCCGGAAAAGAAACTTCTTCGAACAATTCAATACGGTTACCCGTCCCTAAACCGTAAGTAGTGGTTGCCCATTCACCCACACCGTCGATAGTTAAGATAGCGGCTTCTTTAAAGCCCGAGTAGAAAAAACTACTTGCCGCATGTGACATGTGATGTTCGTAAAACTTAATTAATCCTTTATAGCCCAATTCCTCCCTCAGTTGCTGTTCAACTTGGTTCGGGTTGAAATCATGGATTGTCTCTGACGTGATTATGTCCATGCCGCTCCACAACTGTCTGGCAAATTTTTTCACCGGATCTTCGTAGTAAGCAATACAGTCAATATGGTTAATACTAATTTTGGCTTCTTCCAGACAGTACAAAAATGCCTGTTTTGGTAAAGCCGACTCGTTTTTCCTACGTGTAAAGCGTTCTTCTTGTACAGCTGCTTCCAGAATGCCATCTTTTAGAATACAACATGCTGAATCATGGTAAAATGCAGAAATTCCGATAATATTAAAACTCATAAATATATAGTTTTGGTGACTAAAATCCTTAGATTGAAAAGTCAATAAAATAAATGATTACCAAGGTTAAAGGTTTAGCGGAAGTCGAGCTCTAATAGTTTTTACTGGTCTCACTGCTGAATTGGTTAATCCACATTTGCTCGAGCTTTAGTTCCTCTTCAGTCTCGTAAATATAATTATCGAGTATCTGTTCAGGTTCCTTTACCACCACTTCAAGTAAAGCTTCCAGGTGGTGGGCCATCCGCTCTATGCGAGCCGGTTTAAATATATCTGTGTTGTACTCCAGGTCAACAACCAACTGACCACCTTGATTAAAGAACTGGAATCGTAAATCTCCCTTGCTGATCTTCAGACCTACCCCCAATGACGATACTTCAACACCGGACATAGTTGGTAAATCATCGGTATGAACTTCAACGTTCTGTAAAACCATCGCTACATCAAAAAGAGGAGCATGGGATGGATCTTCTTCCACTCCCAGTTCCTCAACCAGCTTGTCAAATGGATACTGCTGGTGGGCAAAGCCTTCAAGGCTAACTGTCTTCACCTTACCTAATAACTCTTTAAAACTCTCTTCCCCTGAGATCTGTACTCGCAAGGCCAAAGTGTTCAGATAGTAACCAATCTGATCCTCTAAGTCCAGGTGCTCACGGCCTGCTACCGGGGTCCCTACAATGAGGTCTTTTTGCCCCGTGTAACGATATAGTAACACATAAACCGTGCTCAGCAATACCATAAACAACGTAACGCCCTCCTGGTCTCCCATCATCTTAAGCTTGCCACTCAACCCCGGGTCCAACACCAGCGACACGTTATCACCATTGTAGGTCTTCACCGAGGGTCGCGGGTAATCTGTCGGTAATTCCAACAACGGCAGCTCTCCCGATAATTGATCCATCCAGTAAGTATGATGACTCCTCAGCCGTTCGCCAGATAACTGACCCATCTGCCAATGTGCATAATCCTTGTAATGGATAGACAGCGGCCGAAGAGGATTCGACTCTCCCGATACATCAGCATTATATAACAACAATACCTCTTTGAAAAGTACCTGCATCGACCATTCATCTGATACAATATGATGCATGCTCATCGCAAATACATACGATGTCTCTTCTATCTGTAATAACTTCACCCGCAACAACGGGCCCGTCGATAAATCAAATGCCGTGCCTGCCATCTGCTCGGATATTTGTTTCGCACGCTCAACAGCCTGTGGATCATCACGCAAGTCTTCATAGTCCAACTCAAATCCACTCCCCTCAACAGAGAGTATCTTCTGACGCGGTTCCCCCTCTACAACCACAAATACAGTCCTCAAACTCTCATGACGCCCTACCAAACTCGAAAATGAAGACTGCAAAGACCTCACCGATACAGAGCCTTCAAGCCGGTAAGCTATCAAACCATTAAAGGCAAGCGCATCTTGCTGGTGCTGTTCGAGCACCCAAAGCCTTCGCTGACCGTGGGACAGCGCATAGTCCTCCTGCATAGCTACCGGCTCTATCTCCTCATATACCTCTCGTTGCTGCGCACGAATAAGCGCAGCCTGACCCGCCAGCGTCGGTTGAGAAAACAAATCTCCGATCTTTAACAAAACCTCAAACTCCTTGTAGATATGTGACACCAACTGCATCGCTTTCAGTGAAGAACCTCCCAAAGTGAAAAACGATGCCTTGCGACCAATCCGGCGATCTCCCAAAACAACCTGCCAGATCTCCGACAAACGCAACTCCAACTCATCAACAGGAGACTCGTAATCCGTATCCTCCAACGCTATTGGCTTAGGTAACAACTTCCTGTCTACCTTCCCGTTCACATTCAACGGAAAATCCTCCAACCAAACATAGTAGGACGGAAAATACTCAGCATTCAACCCAATCGACAACTCCATCCTGAACCAGTCCGATACACGCTCCTGACCTGTATAGTAACATATCAGCTCCTGCTGGTAATCTTCAT
>JAUJEB010000022.1 GCA_030442055.1 Agaribacillus aureus
GACACACAAATAATAAAATTACAGTTTAAGCGAAGCGAAATTAAAAGCCTATGACAAAACAAATTTAACCAGGATTGGGATAACGAAACCTAACTACCAGAGAGGTGTAAGTCGATCGCGGCAGCGTTTGTGATCATATCTAAAGTCGGTAGTGACTCCTTATCCTTATCAACACTACATAAAGGGTGATGCATTTTTCAGTTTCCCGGTAAGGGATTGAAACATGCCTTGGCGAAGCCATGTCAAAAATTAGCTGACAGCGGATTTGACATCGGTCCTGCCGCAGGAAACGATTTTTCCTGAACAGCAGTGGTGTGTCCATAGGGCAACAAACAACGGCCAAGCTTTCCGGGCTTCATGGGATGTTCCATAGAAGAACAGGAAAATTATATACTAACCGTTAGTATCTGGATTTAGCAATAAAGCAAAACAAGTAGCATAAAAAATAAACCACAACAATATGAAAAGGACTATAATATTATTAACACTTACCTGGCTATGTGCTGGCCATGTGCATGCTCAGAAACAAAAGGTGAAACACAAAACAAAACCCAGTGCCTGGAGTGCTATTAAGACCAAAAACCTGCTGGCCAACAGTGCCTGGAGCACGACCAGCACCGAGCAGCAGATGATCACTGAGTTCAATGGAGAGCTGCAAACCCAAAACCAACAGGTAACCATTTCCTGCCATAAAGGGAAATTTGATTTTGACATTGCTGGGGATAAAAAGAACAGCTTCTCTGTAAAAACCGATTATGATAAAACGGAGTTGGATGTAGTCTATTTCGTACCCAAGCCTAAAGCCTATAGCAGGATTACTATTCATAAACAGGATAAGCTGATTGTGGTGGAGTATGCTGATAATACGCATACATCCTATCTGTATTCAGGGAAGTTGATACAAAATCCCAAAGATTAGAAAACCAAAATTGTGGAAATAGGCAATTAGCCTTCCTATTAAAATCTCAAAAATATGAATCCTATGAAAATTAAACTGTTTTTAATACTCGCGTTATTGAGTGTCAATACAATAGCCCAGGATGATAATGTTTATAACGATGTAACCATCTCATCACCCACGGCCGCGTCCCTGGGTAAGTATGGAGACATACCGGTAAATTTCCACACGGGTATTCCTAACATTTCCATTCCCATCTACACGGTTACGGAGGGACCTTTACAGCTACCTATCAGCCTGAGCTATCACGCCTCTGGCATGAAAGTTATGGAAACGGCCAGTTGGGTAGGTGCAGGCTGGTCTTTGAATGCGGGTGGCGTTATTACCAGAACCGTAAACGGGGCACCGGATGAGCGTTTTACCAATAACGTGTCTGATCAAACTCACGGTCATTTCAGCGACCATGGTTATAACAATTATTATTATGACATTAATAATTTCCCGGATTGGGAAAGTTTTTTGGCTGGCACTAAAGATGGAGAACCCGACTTTTTCTTTTTCAATTTCCTGGGAAATTCAGGTAAATTTTATTTTGATGACGATCGCACCCCGGTTTTAATACCGGAACAGGATATAAAAATAGAGGTAGATTATAACGAGACAAGTAACGAAAGCATTAGCAGCTTCACCCTTACGACCCCTGACGGTATCAAGTACTATTTTGGAAGGACGGACGATGCTTTGGATACCGATCCTGTAGAAAAAACCAAGCCCTTCACTGCCTCTGCTGGCGCCTACTTTGGCAATGCCCTTTCCAGTTGGTATTTGCATAAGATCACTTCTGCCGATAGCCTGTTTGAAATTAACCTGAGTTATGAGGCCGAAGATTACAGCTATTGGACTATCTCCATGTTTCCTGTGCTGGCCGGCTCCAACGAAGATGAATTCAAGATTGTAAAGAATATTGTTGAAGGAGTACGCCTAAGTCAAATCACTTTTTCACACGGACAAGTAGATTTCGTTGCAGATACCTTACGCCTCGACTTGGGTGGTACCACCGCAGATATTGCTGAGGATTCTAACACCCAAGCCAAAAGACTGGATGCCATAAAAATAAGTGATGCGGGCAGCTACTGTAAGGAGTTTGTATTCGCCTACAGTTACTTTGAAGATAACACAAGTAGCCTCCCTCCCGATCTTACCGTTATCACCATTAATACGGATCGTAAACGACTGAAGCTAGATAGTTTTCAGGAGCAGACTTGCAATGGCCTTGTGAGTAAACCAGCGCACACATTTACATACTTTTCAGATTTCGTACCCCGAAGGCTCACTTTTGCTCAAGATCACTGGGGTTTTTATAACGGAGCCACGAATAATGACGGCCTGATTCCCACTTATTTCGAAGTAGATATGACGGAGGTTACCGGCGCCGATCGCGAAGCCAGCTGGCCGGAGATGAGAGCTGGAAGCCTACAAAGGATCACATATCCTACAGGAGGTTACTCAGAGTTTGATTTTGAGGCGCATAATACCTGGACAGTTTATTCGGTGAATGAAGTTCAGGAAATATTGAACTTCACCAGCGGCTTTGATGGAAACCCTGGAACCCAGATCAGAAGTCTGGTCAGTAATGGAGGGGTCTATGATATCACTTTGTCGAGTTCGGCCGTAGGAGGTTTGGGAATTCTGGAGATTTATGATAGCAACAGCAATTATGTGAATGGTCTCACGGCCAGCGCTGGGACAACCAATAAGAAATCAATAATACTACCGGTTGGTACTTATAGCATCGAATTGAGGAAAGATGTGCCCTCTACCGGTAATGGCACAGAGGTGTGGTTCCATCAAGCTAATTTGGTTAATTACCAGGAGAATGCTACCGTTGGAGGGCTGCGCATTAAAACCATGACCCATCATGATGCTATAGCTATAGCCAATAATCAGGTAATCTCTTATACTTACGAAATTGGAGGCCAATCTACTGGTATATTATATGGCCGACCCAGTTATGTTCAAGTGATCCGAAATGATATTATTAAGGATGCTGGCTTCTTTACAGCAGATCCTAATGAGCCACCCCAAATTACTAATGGGTGTCCTAATTTTGGTCTTATCGGGCCTGACCCTTTTTTCAAATCACCAAGTAGCATCAGGCCCATGGGCAGCACGCAGGGCAATCACATTGGTTACAATGAGGTGAAAGTTTCTCAGGCCGGAAATGGCCACAGTATATTCCGCTATTATGGATCAGATTTTTGGGATAACAACAATGATCGCGTGGCCTATGTACATATTGATCCTTGTGATATCAATACGGCTAATTATCCTCCGGCACCTTTGCCCCATGAATTCAAGCGAGGAGAATTAAAATATGAAGGACACTTTGATGAAAGCAGTCAACTACTTCAGTCCAGGGATTATTTCCCAGTATTTTCTGATGCGACCGGGGTCACTCCAGCTTTTAAAGTATCGAGCTATCTACCTGGCAAGCTTTTAGGGACTCGTTACGAATTGAAAACTGCACGCAAAACTGAGACTAAAGTTATAGAGACAAACCGAGATCCGGGAGCAGGCTCTATAATCTCTACGAACCATCAATTCATGGAAAGTCCATTTCATAATCAGGTTTCGCGGAGTATGGCTTTTACCTCCGAGGGAGATACTCTGGAAACCCAATGGCATTTTGCAGCAGATTTTCAAATTCCCGATTGTTCCGGAATAGCCAATACCTGCCAGGAAGATCTGGATACTGAACTCAGCGCCAGTCTGACAAACTACCTGGCAACAGTGGGCGGTTGTACTACGCAGGTATGTAGGCATAATGAGTATCAGAACTATATACAACGTAACACGCAGGCTAGGGTGGACTTTTTGGCTTGCAGTAATAGTTATACAACCTCCTATGACTCCTGTTACGCGGTGGCATTGGCCTCTGCCACCACCGAGTTAAAAGTAATTCTGGATTTGCAACAACAGTTCTCTAACCCGCCCCTGGAAATTACTCAGTGGCACCAAAATAAATTGTTAAGGGCTACCTACAATGAATATGATTACACCATATCTCCTGCAGATCAGGTATATCCAAAAAATGTGCAGTTGGTGAGCGTGGCCAACCCCGCCACCAACTTTACAGGAGCTGCCAGCACCAATACTGCCATTACTAAGGATGGCCAGTACCAAGAAGAGGTATCATACCATTATCATGATGGTAATCTGGTAGAGATTATTGGCAAGGATGGGCTGACTACTTCCTATTATTGGGGTTATAACAATACCCTCCCCATCATTAAAGCGATAGGAGCAACCTATTCGACCTTGTCAGCTGTTTACACCTTAGAGGGTGGGAATCTGGACCAGATCCGGAATAACGCTTCCTTAGCTGATGCCCAAGTAACTACTTTTGTCTACGATCCCCTCATCGGCATGACCTCCCAAACCGATCCTAACGGGATCACCACCTTCTATGAATACGATGACCTTAACCGCCTGGAACTCATCAAGGACCACGAGGGCAACATTTTACAACATTACGAATATCACTACCATAACGAAAGCCAGGGAGGGGCACAGTAAGATGGAAAGGAATAATTTAACACCTATCAAAAACTTTTTGAGGATGAAACAAATGAAAATCAAGTTAATTTATGTCGCCGCATTATGGTTATTCAGTGCGCTCACGACAATTAACCAAGGTCAGGCTCAAATCTATGTGAATATTGCTGCCACCGGCGCCAATAGCGGTGCCAGCTGGACTGATGCCTACAATGATCTACAAGATGCCATTGCCCAGGCGGCGGCTGGCGGTACACCGGTAGAAATCTGGGTGGCCAGAGGTGAATACAGACCAACAGATAGCCTGGATCGCACCATTTCTTTCAACATGCATTCAAATGTCGCCATGTATGGTGGCTTTGTTGGTGGAGAAACACTGTTGTCAGAAAGAGATTGGATTGTCAACCGGACGGTACTTTCGGGAGACATAGGCGTTAGATTTGACCATACCGATAACACGCTTAATGTACTGAAGGCTGCCGGGGTAGATGCCACTGCGATTATTGATGGTTTTATTATCAAACACGGTTATGCCGATGATAATACATCTGGAAATTCCGGTGGCGGGTTATACATAAATAATCAAACCCAGGTCTCCTCACCAACCATCAGCAACTGTACTTTCTTTGAAAATTTTGCATCGATTTGTGGGGGAGCAATATTTGATAACAACGATAACAATACACTTTCAACCACCATTACCAATTGCCAGTTCCTTGGCAACCGGTCAAACAAAGCCGGTGCCATCGGCATAACGAATGTATCGGGTCAAATGAATCATGTTATTGCCGGTTGTGTATTTTCCGGCAATGCAGCGGCCTCTTTAGGCGGGGCCATTTGGATGGTCAACAGCAGTATTCAAATAAAGAACTGCTCCTTTACATTGAATAAGAATTATGCGATCACATCAAGTTTGGGGTCCCCTGTTTTGAAGAATAATATTTTTTGGAAAAATTTCACCGGTAACTTCAGTGAAAACCTCACAGTCAATCAACTGAATATAATTTCCGGAAACCCGGTTATTCAAAACAATCTCATTCAGGGCGGTTATGGTGCGTCTTCCGACAATAATATTGATGCGGACCCAATGTTTGAAATGGAGCCTAGTTTTGAAGGAGTTTATCCCAGGACCAGTATTATTCCAACTATTAAAACAAGGAAATTCTATGAAAACCAGTGGACCTTGGAAGGACCTACCATGCCTGATAAAAGGTATTTTGATATCTACAAAGATATTCCTAACAATAAATTATACCTTACAGGATATCGTATCCAAATGATAGATTTGAATAATTTGGTGGAAGGCAGGCCAACCTCCACGGTTTACGATGATCTATGGTTTTCCACCATCTCTCAGCTAGAAAATTCGGTAAGTGATTATGATAATAAAATATATATCCCTACAAATCGTGATGGTATTTATTGGATTGACAGGACGACAGGTTTATCTGGTAAAATTGACCCATTTGCAGGTGAGGGCCTGGTATATACCAATGTAGGGGAGGAAGATTTGCTGGTGGATACCACGAATAACTTACTTTATGCAAGTGTACGCTATAATAGCAACACTACCTTGTATGGAATTTTGGAAATGAACCTGGTTACGGGCACTAAAAATTGGATTACCAGAACATCCAGTCCAGTGGCCATTCCAGATGTTAGTAGTGGTTATTATTGGAGTCAAAATAAGCTTTTTTTGGACGAGGTTGAGAATAAACTTTACTTTAGTAGCAACGGAGGCCTGTGGTGGTGGGATCGCGATGATAACAGTACGGGTGTTTATGATACCAATGGTGGTATTCCACTTATTGCCGGGCAACCTAAGTTACCCTCCAATCAGGTTACCCATGTTTTTCTTGATCATGAAGATAATAAATTCTACATGGGCACGCATGCAGGACTTTTTGTGTGGGATCGAAATAATAATACCAGTAAAGTATATGATAAAGATAATTCACCGCTGATTCATAATTTGATCAACCAGATTGATAAAAATTCTGAGCAAAACATGATCTACGTGGCTTGTGAACGAGGGGGGCTTTTTACTATTAACTTAAATTCCGGAGAAGAACGGCTATATATTCGGGACGAAGGCAGTGAAATTTTTCCTCAAATGCCTGACACCGATTTATCCTCTGCTTATTACGACACCACTGAGAAGATCTTGTATAATGCTACTTTTAATCCTAACGGCGGAGGCTGGGTGTGGGATTACAACGATCTGGTGCCTGATTATGGCGATCTTCGTTTGAAGGCTGGATCACCTGCCATCGATAAAGGCGTTGATGCCGAAGTTCCTGGAAATATTACAACCGATGCAGCCGGATTGCCTAGATTTGAGGATTTTGCAACCATCGGGACCGACTCGGTGGATCTGGGAGCGTATGAAAGAACGTACTCGGATGATGAGGCACCACCGGCTTCAATTCCCGGGCAAGCGCTTAATTATATTGTAGCAAGGACAATAATAAAAGAAGGCGTTGTAGATGATACCGCCCTGGATAATTTTTCAGCAAAGGATATTAATAAATCCGTCCAATACTTCGATGGTCTCGGCCGTGGTATCCAATCAGTGATCGTGCAGGGTTCACCGGATAAAAATGATGTGGTAACACCTGTAGTATACGATGCCTTTGGCAGACAGGCCTATGAGTACTTACCCTACGTCTTGAAGGCTGCCGATCCAAGCAACGGTAGCTTTAAGACTAATGCACTTCAGGGTCCAACAAATTATTCGGACAGCGAACAATACCTTTTCTATCAAAACATTGGGGATATCGCCAATGACACAGCCGCGTTTGCCCTTAAAAAGTTTGAACCCTCCCCGTTAAACCGGGTAGTGGAACAAGGCGCTTCCGGTGGGCCATGGCAACCCAATTCCTCTGACGAAAACGGCAAAACCATTAAGTTTGGATATCTGGTCAATGGTGATAGTGTGAGATTATGGACAATAGATACCACCACCTTTTTGCCCAAGACTACCGGCTTCTATGATCCTGGTGAGTTAACACTAAACGTAACCACTGATGAGGAAAGTGCTGAGACAAAGGAATATATAGATAAGCTAGGCAGAACAATATTAAAGGAAGTAGAAAATCTCAGGGATGTGAATGGGGTGGAATGGTTGCGCACTTACTATGTCTACGATGACTTTAACAACCTGCGTTTCGTATTCCCTCCCAAAGCCATTGACGTGCTCAATCACGGGGATTTTGAACCGCTTAACCTGGATGATCCTATTCTAAAAAACCTGGCTTTCCAATACCGCTACGATGAACGTCAACGCATGATCTTCAAAAAAGTACCCGGGGCAGCGCCCATTTACATGGTCTACGACCAGTTTGATCGTTTGGTATTTACCCAGGATGGTAACCAGTTTGACAGAAGCGAATGGAGTTTTACCAAATACGATCACCTGAACCGGCCCGTGATGACCGGAACAATGGTTTTAACCAACTCATGGGGAACAGACAGGATGGCCTATCGCAATAACGTTGAAGATGCCATTGATAGTTATTATACTACCAATCTTTCTATTGATCCAAACCACCGCTATGAGTCATTCAGCGCCACTGATACCTGGGGTTACACAGACAGAAGTTATCCCGAGTTGACCCTGGGAACCCACAAAATACTGACCGTAACCTACTATGACAATTATGATTTCCGTGCAGATGCTGTTTTAGGAGGCTCTGCGGTTAACTATGAATTTGAAGCTGAACTTGGCTTATTAAATGATGATGCCTTTACCCAGTTAAAAGGCCAGGTAACCGGTTCCCGCACCAAAGTTTTAGGTGAGAACAAATACCTGAACACCGTTACCTATTACGATGACCGCTACAGAGTGATCCAAACCACCACCGACAACTACACCGGCGGCTTTGAGAGAGTCACTACCGAATATGATTTTTCCGGCAGGGTATTACGCACAAAGCAAACGCATCGTCGCGGAGAAGGTAATTTTCAGGATCTAGTGATCAACCAAAGTTTTACCTATGACCATGCCAGCAGGCTGCTGAATACCTACCATCGAATAGGTAGCCAGGACTCTGTATTATTGACCGCAAACAACTACAATGAAATCAGCGAGCTGGTGGAAAAAAACCTGCATGCGACCAATATGGCTAGTCCGGTGTATAAACAATCGGTGGATTATCGCTACAATATCCGGGGATGGCTGACACAGATCAATGACAGCAATTTGTCCACTGCTGATGCCAATGCCGGTCAGGATTATTTTGGTATGAACCTATACTACAACGAAGAAGTGCCGGGGCTGAATTATATTATGGCAGATGGTTCGCAGGACCCTTTCGACACGCCCACACAGTACTTTCAACAAATCATGAAAGGGGTTTCTGTAAAGCCGATTATTTCCTACAAAAAGCCCGATGTATTTAAACCCCTCCATATACTACCGCAAAACCAGGGTAAAAAATTTGGAGTGGATTACCAACTTTTCCAACCGATCAACCCAAAACTGATCAAGGCTAAAATTTCCGCTGATAAAAAACCGGGGATGGGTTTCCGCTATCTGAAACCTTTACCGGCCAGAACTTCTGGTAAAGCCAGCCCATCTCCCGTTATGGCTGATAAAAAGGAGCTTATAGCTGCAAATGATGAGAAAGATAATCCGTTGACACAATACGTAACAGAAACGGTCTTCTTAAATGTGGATCCAGGTACGCTTACCGCTTCTTTAGATGAAACTATATGGGTAAAAGAGGATTTTACCAAAGATAAGGCGTTAGACCATAAGCCGGAGACAGCCCCTGCTCCATTGGCAGAGGAATTGTGGCTGGAAGCCGAATGCGACACCCGGGGTGCGAACTGGACAATGGTCAATGATGGTGATGCTTCCAATAACAACTACATGGTGGTTGCCAGTGGCACCAGTCAACTCAGTACACCGCCCTCCAGCGCAGATGATCATTTAAGTTTTACTTTTAATATTGTTAATACGGGCAATTTTAAAGTCTGGGGACGTGCATTGACCACTTCGGCCAACGATGACTCATTCTGGGTACGCATGGACGGTGGCAGCTGGATCAAATGGAACAGCATTCCCTCGGGCAGCTGGCAATGGGATGATGTGCACGACTCTGATAATTCGGGTACAGCGGTCACTTTCAACTTAACGGCAGGCAGCCATACCTTCGACATCGCCCTGAGGGAGGTCGGTGCCAAGCTAGATAAATTATATATTTCAGATACCGGCACGACCCCCACCGGCACAGGCAGTGCCGCTACTAACTGTGTGGCTACCGCCCCTCCGGCAGATCCTACAGGATTAGTGGCAGATCGTACCTCTTACAGTTACGTTGAATTGGCCTGGGATGCCAATGCCCAGATCGTAGATGATTATACGCTTGAAAGATCTGTCGACAATACCAATTTCACAGCGGTAGCAACACCGGCAGGTAACCTATTATCCTTCCGGGATAATACCGTCCAGGCAGGGACCGGCTATTATTACCGCCTCCGGGCCAATAACCACCTGGGAAATTCTAACTTTACGACGTCTTTGAATGTATCCTCCCTGGCTAACCCGGGTGTGGTAACCGACCAGTTACTATTGCACCTGGATGCCAGAAGCGCAGGCAGCTATCCGGGCTCAGGTGCTACCTGGTTTGATCTAAGCCCTAATGCCAACGACGCCACACTTTCCAGCTATTCCTTTGATGGCACAGATTTGAGTTTCACTTATGTTGGCACCCAGGTCCTTACCGATGCGGACGTCGCCATTGCCCAGAATCAGGCTTTTAGCGTTGGTTTTTGGATCAATCCTTCGGATAACTCCAGGCCGACTAATGTAAAAAGTAGTAATGACTATGGCGCTTTTAACTTTAGTGTGCGTAGCGGTTATCCGGGCTCTATAGAGGTGGGCATCGGCAATACCGATGCTACCAGGATCGCCAGAACAGATCTACCGGCCGGACTGCTTGAAAATAACCAGGATCAATATTTTGTGTATACCTACGATAACAACATCGCTTCGCTTTATAAAAACGGGGAATTTGTCTATGCCAAAGACATCGGTGCTATGACCACGGCCTGGTCCCAGTTTAAACTAGGCTACATGGTTGGTAAATTCAATGCTGCCCAGGTGTATGACAAGGTGTTAACACCTGATGAGATTTTACATAATTATTTCATTGGCTATGGGAATACTGCTACTGGCGTGCCGGCTACCCCGACCGGTCTGACGGCGACCGCCTTGTCCATCAGCCAGATCGCCCTGAGCTGGAATGATGTAGCTACCGATGAGATCTATTACCTGGTGGAAAGATCCACCGATGGTGTTAATTTCAGCCCGGTCAAATACCTCCCGGCGGGTACTACCTCCTACGAGGACCAGGGCTTGAATGCAGCTACCACCTATACTTACAGAGTAGTAGCCGTTAATACCGCAGGAAGCTCAGGTGCTTCCAACACACAAGCCACCGCCACCGATAACCTGCCGTCCATCAACATTGCCTCCGATGCGTTGGAACTTTACCTGGATGCGGGCAATACTTCCAGCTTCAATGGTGCTGGTACAGGCAAAGCTTTAAACGACATCAGTGGAAAAAATAATCATGCCATGCTTGACGATGGGGTGACAGTCGTTGGAGGTCATCTCCAATTTTCCGACCAGGGCTTTTCAGCCACAATTCCGGCACTTACCGCCGGAGCTACCAATTTCTCTATCGGTTTTTGGATGCGGCCCACAGCCGCCGGCTACCGCTATAACAGCGTGCAGGCCACCAGCTCGGAATTCGGGTACGGGTCATTTTTCAGCCGTAATGACGCTGTGAATTTCAGGTATCTGACGGGAGTGACAAACACCAATATGTTTGATAGCTACAGCACGTACATCCTGAATGAGTGGGCTTATTTTGTATACACTTACGATAACGGCACGGCGCGCATGTATAAAAACGGCGTGGAATTTAACGACAGCCCCAAGGCACAGGATCCTGTAACCCTGGATTTTGAAGGGATTGCTTTAAAGCAAGGTTATGGCGACTTCGATGTGTTGCAGGTATATTCCAAAACCCTGACAGGTGCAGAAGTATTTCAAAATTACGAAATCCACAAAAACAGGTATTTTGTACCTACCGAGGCGCCACCTGCACCTACTGCGTTGGCGGTGAATCAGACCACCCAAAATGAGATCAAGATCACCTGGACCGATAATGCAGACAACGAGGACAAATATGTGGTAGAGTTGGCCACCGTTGAAACCGGTCCTTTCGCTGTGTTGGATGAGGTGATTGTCAATGTGAATAACTATGCACACAGCAACCTCAATGCCAACCAGGTGTTTTATTACCGGGTAAAAGGCGAGAACAGTATCGGCAGTTCGGCATACAGCAATGTGATCAGTGCCAAAACGCTGTCGGCAGCGACTGTAGTCCCGGCAGCGCCGACCGGGTTGAGTGCCAATGTACAATCTTATAACAGGATTTCACTGAACTGGAACGATGTAGCTACTCAGGAGGATGAATACCAGGTGGAAAGATCCCTGGATGGGAACACTTACAGTTTATTGGCTACGTTGCCATTTAACACCACCTCCTATGAAGATAGTGGGCTCGATCCCAACACCACCTATTATTACCGGGTTAAGGCATTGAATTGGATTGGAAGTTCCCCTGTCAGCAATACCGTAAACAGTACCACGACTTCTATGCCTGATTTTTCCGTAGTGATGGATAGCATGAAGCTGTACCTGGATGCCACGCTAACCATGAGTTATGATGGCGCCGGCGTGAACTGGTTTGATCTGAGTGGGCAGGGCAATGATGCCGTATTGGATGCAGGTGTGGCAAAGGAAAACAGCCGGCTGCATTTTACCGACCAGGGATTTGAAGCACCTTTGCCTGGGTTTTTGTCTGGCATCACCAATTTCTCGGTAGGCTTCTGGATGCGCCCTGATGCGCAAGGTTATGCCTACAACAACGTTAGTTCGGTGAACGCAGCCAACCTGGTGGGCGTGTATTATGCCTTTAATGAAGGCGGCACCCGGATGGTGACAGGGGTACTCAATAACCGCTTTGGACCATACAATATTTATGAGTTAGGCAATTGGGTGTATATGGTTTATACCTATGACAATGGCAATGGCAGGTTGTATAAAAATGGTAGCCTGCTTAATGGCCCCACAGCCCAGGGTGCGGTGGATACCGATTTTGAGGCTATGATATTTTCCGGTGGTCATGGTGATTTTGAGATCTTGCAGGTATATGACAAAACCCTCACTGATACAGAGGTATTACAAAATTACAATGCCGACAAAGATCGTTATATGAGCACCGCCGCCGTACCGGCAGCTCCCACAGGTTTGGCTGCCAGTGTGATCTCCAAATCCCAGATCAATTTGAGCTGGACGGAAAACGCTACCAATGAGGGCAATTACCTCATAGAAGTTTCCACCGATGGTGGTGTGAATTACCAGACACTGGTAAGTCTGCCCTCAGCTACCAACAGTTTTGAACATGCCGGTTTACCTGCTGGGCAAACAGTATATTACAGGGTGTTGGCCACCAATTCTACAGGTAATTCAAGCTATAGCAATGTGGTCAATGCTACTACCTATTTGGAGGAGCCAACCACACTCGCTGGCCAGCCTCATTTGTCTTACCAGGTAGATTTATCCTGGGAGGATGTAGCGCAAAACGAAGCCGGGTACGAGATAGAAAGAAAACTGACCTCTGGTGGGACCTATGCACTGGTACACACCACCGCAGCGGATGTAGCGATCTATGCCGATAATACACTGACCCCTGAGACAAGTTATGACTACCGGATCAGGGCGGTGAACGGCACCAATTATTCCCTGTACAGCAATGAGATAACAGTTACTACCGGTATAAATCCCCCGACATCGTTATCATTGACACCGGTATCGGCCGCTCAGATCGATATCAGCTGGGTGGATAATACCGCGATTGAGACGGGGTACGTGCTGGAGCGTTCTTTATCCAGTAATTCAGGTTTTGCTGAAGTAGCAACCCTGGGAGCGAATGTGACTAGTTACCAGGATAACAGCTTACTGGCAGAAACCACTTATTTCTACCGGGTGAAGGCCATTGATGCTAATGGTAGCTCCAGTTATAGCAATACGGAGGGGGCGTCCACCTTGCCATTAGTGATCTCCAATCCTAATCTGGAATATAAATCTGACACCTACCATAACGGAAACATTTCGGCGATCACCTGGCAAACCTATAATTCCGGGCAGGAGCAGGGATACACCTATGTGTATGATCCGGTGAATCGGATTAAGAGTGCCAGCCATGTTAAGGCGACAGGTCCTAGTAGCTGGAATACTTCCGATGCGGGATTTAATGTAGGTAATATCAAATATGACTACAATGGCAACATTACCAGTCTGAATCGGCAGGCGCGAAACCTGGCCGGTACCTATGTGATGGATGATCTGGACTATGACTACGAAGATAATGGCGTATCAAACCGACTGAAAGCTGTAAACGACGCTTCAACCAACAAAGAAGGTTTTGATGATGGGTCTACAGGTGCGGTAGATTATGACTATGATGCGAATGGTAACCTGGCCGGTGATGCCAACAAACAAATTGATACCATTGAGTATAACATCCTCAACCTGCCGCAAAGGATTCTTTTTACCGGCGGCAATGAGATTTTATACACCTATGATGCGGCCGGTGCCAAGTTGAGAAAAGAAGTAAGGGAAGATGTGGATGGCACGATTATAAAAACCGTTACCGACTACATGAGCGGTGTACAATATACCATCAATGAGTATGAGGCAGCCGGAGAAACTGTCAGCAGAGACTTTGTGATGACCCCGGAGGGCAGGGCAACCACTGAGGATGGATTGGCTTCCAGTACAACTTATAATTATGAATATAACCTCACCGATCACCTGGGCAATGTACGAGTTACTTTTACAACGAAGCAGGAGACACCGGAAACATACAAAGCTACCTTTGAAACCAGCCTGCAGGCCTCTGAAGCATTGGATTTTCAGAATTACGGTGATGCTGTTATCAACAATGTCAACCTATATAATAACACACCGGATTCCGTGGTTACAGGTGCGACAAGATCACAGCGTTTGAGCGGGATACAGGGAGAAGTGATTGGTCTTGCCAAATCACTGGCTGTGGTGCCCGGTGATGTGATAGACATGGAAGTGTATGCCAAGTACCTGGATGGTCCTGGTGGCGGTCCTGGGCTTGGAGGCATATTAGCCACTATTGCTGAAGCCTTTGGTGTATCGGCTACCAGCACCGGTGATGGATTGCAGGCCTATAATGCCATTAACGGCTTATTATCAGTTCCAGCCTACATGACTTTAGCGAATACCAAGGCGGCCAATGGGTACCAGGTATTTTTGAACTATCTGCTGTTTGATAAAGATTACAACTACCTGGATGCCGGCTATGACCAAATGGCGGGAACAGCCAATGCCGTAATTGACCCCAATGTTGCACATGAATTAATGTCAAAAAGTGTAACTATCCAAAAACCTGGTTATATTTACATCTACCTGTCCAACGAAAGCGGACAGATAGTAGAAACGTTCTTTGATGACCTGAAAATCACCCATACTAAGTCCCCGATCATCTCTGCAGATGATTATTACCCCTTCGGTTTAGCAATCAATCAGAATAGCTATCAAAGAGAAAGTGCTGTAGGGCAAAGGTATAAGTACAACGGGAAGGAGCTACAGCCAGAGTTGGGATTAAACTGGCATGACTATGGGGCAAGGATGTATCAAGCTGATTTAGGAAGGTTTTTTAATATTGATAGGTTTGCTGAAGACTATTATGACATGACACCTTATCACTATACGCTCAACAATCCTATAATTTTTGTTGATGTTAATGGGGACTCTACAATTGTAAGTCAGGCTTTGGAGACTTTAAGAACTGCTCCGGCCGATATAATAGACGGGTTTAAAGGATTGGGTGCGGCTTTTGTTTCAGATATTGCGAAACCCATAGGGAAATTTTTAACTCCTATAGGGGAAGCGATAGATAAAATTGTTCCTGACGGGGAAGATGATAAAAAAAATGATGAAATCGGAAACGATATAGTGAATGTGACGATTTTAAGAGAGGAAGGGGAAATTGATGAAAGTGGTTTACCCCAAGCTAATCCGGACGCAGAACAAGTTACTGTTGATATGGATAAAGTTGGTCAGGCAGAGACTATTTTAACCAAAAAGAATTTTAAATTTGGCACACCTCAAAAGACTGCTCGTGGCACAAGTGGAAATAGAAGTATGAATGACTTTGCAAGAAGTAAAGTAGATAAAGGAAATTTTGGAGCTACAAAGTCAGCCATTAAGCAGTTTGGTAAAGCACAGAAAAAGCAAAATTCAGCTAGTGGCATTGACACCGTCACGACTAGTCATGGTACTCAATTTATTATAAATAATGGTGATACCACTCATGTTAAAAGTTCCCTTTGGAAAGATTTCTATAAACTTAGAAAGAAAAATTAAAATCTATGAAAAATACCATAATTGTTACAATATTATCAATTTTTGTTTCATGTAGCTCAAAAGATGCCAATAAACAATGTATACCAAAATTGATTATTGAAACAAATAAAGATACATTAAACATTGATGAAGTTTATGTGGCAAGTATTTATTTATCATCAGATTCTTCATTGTATTATTTTAAAGAATATGATGGCTACGTATTGCCAATAGTAAAAGTTAATGGAAATGAAATTCAGGTAAATAAAAAATATGTTGCCACTTACAGTTTAAAATTAGACGAAGAATATGACTTAGCAGATGGCTATAATCCAAGGTTCTTTGATTGTGATTTTACTTTTGCAACAAATGAAGGAGAAATTACGCTTAGTAGACGAGTTTCTTATTGGGTTTTAAAATAACTCCCCAGCTACTCTAGAATAAAAAATAAAAGGGCGTTTGTCTGTGACTACACCTTTTTATTTTTTAAGGCCGGTACGCAGGATTTGCAATCCGGGTAATTTAAATAAATATTGAATTTTGAATGAGAAACAAAAAGCTTGGCAGGAATGTCAGGCTTTTTTATTGCGCTAGTTTTTGTTGCACATCACTGGTTTGAGCATCTTTGAGCAGGGTATCCAAAACGTAAAGGATTTTGTCCCTTTGTTCCTGTCCAAGCTTTTGAAGCAGTTCCAACCGGTAGGCCATTTTTTTATCTTTTATCAGCACAGATGATGCTCCTACCAGATAATCCAGCGAAACTTCCAAGGCATTGGCAATTTTAGTAGCGATCTCCACTAGCGCAGGTCCTTGGGAGGCTGTGCCGTTTGTGCAGTATCGGTTTTACTTTACTGCAATGAAATGAGAAATAAAAAGCCTGGCATTAATGTCGGGCTTTTTTTGTATTTAAGAAGCAAACGCCTTTCTGGCCTTTACATTTTGCAAGACATTATCCAGTAAATAGAGCAAATGGTTTTTATCTTCTTCGGGGAGTTGTTGTATCTCCCCCTCTGGGCGTAGAATTTTCTACGTCCTTTTATCATTTTGGAACTGAGACGAGGCACTTGAATACCGGCCACCAACCAAAATCGTCCTAAAATAACCATCCTTAGATAATTGATCTTCAAAAGACAATTGACATATTCCATATTTTAGGGACAGCATTTTTAAAATAAAATATTGAGCTAAGAAACCAAAGAAGTGTTTATATTGTGGTCTCAGGAACTATGTTCAATTGGATGCATTGATAGACGTTGTCCTGATATGAAGGTGTAGTTTAAACTCATAGCCGTCAGGCTAAGGGGAATAGACTGTAGAACCACTGATGGTTTTTGTTTCTGTTAATCAGAAACTTGAGTTTCCATAATTCATTTTTTTTATGCCAACTTTTTATGC
>JAUJEB010000023.1 GCA_030442055.1 Agaribacillus aureus
TACTACATCCCCCTGGGACACACCCAACGAGCGCAAAAGATAACCCAGACGGTTACTCTTATTATTCAATTCAGCATAGCTGATCTGATGATGTTCCTCCCGGACTGCTATTGCCTGACCATACGCTACAGCACAATGCTCAAAAAGCGTATGAAGAAGTTCTTTAATCATTTTGATTTGGTTAACTGACTTTTCGCAAGTCAAAAATTTTGTTAAACTATATATTTTCTGAGGTTATAAGCTATTCCTCAATTTTACTCAACTTATTAAATTAGCAAAAAAAGCATTCATCACGTTAATACAAAAAAGCTATGCTCTCCATGTAAAGTGATATACTATTCTATTGTTTAAATATTTTCTAACCCATAAAACGAAAGTAAAGATCTTATACATTCCATATGTCCCATCCTGGTTTCTGGCTTTCTAATTCAGCATTCTGCCTTATGAAACTATTTTATTGCCACCTAAAGAGTAAGGTCATCTGATCTGAAATTAGCACAAAATCATCGGGAAACAGGAATAAAAGACTTTCAAAACCACATCTCCATTTTTGAAACCTTCTATCAGATTATAAAGAAAGGATATCGCTGAAAGACTTATCGCAAAGCACTCAGTTAGTGTTTATTTTTAAGGAAGAAACTCTGATTTTGTCACCAGGGGTGAACCAATCATTTTTTTTACCTACACTCACCTAAGTCAAGCTTGTGATTTGCTTCGGAGGAAAGATAAATCCCATTTAAAGTTCATATTCTGTTGTATGAGGTTCCTCAACCATCAAACAATAAGCCCAAAGTACTATATACTTTGCCATCTATATTCTATGCTCAAGATGGATATACTCCTATTCATTTCGTAAAGAAATTATGGGGTTGGCCTGGGCGGCTTTTATAGATTGAAAACTAACTGTTGCCAGAGCAACGATTCCTGAGCCTAATGCCACCAGAACGAATATCTGTAATTCGATACTTGTCCGATAAACATAATTTTCCAGCCACCGCTGACCTACCCACCATGCCACTGGCCAAGCCAGAAGGTTGGCTAGCAGCAAAAGCGGGAGAAATTCTTTCAGCAGTAACGCAACCAGCTGTGGTATGGAAGCTCCGAAGACTTTACGAACACCTATTTCTTTAGTTCGCTGCTCAGTGGTAAAGGCACTTAGTCCAAAAAGCCCAAAGCAGGCAATTAGGATGGCTATAGTAGCGAAAGTGATAAAAAGCTTCTCTATTCGCTGCTCAGTACGGTAGATGGCATCAAACCCTTCATCTAAGAATGAATATGCGAAAGGTTGCTCCGGTGCAATCCCTTTCCAAATTTGTTCAAGCCTAGCCAGTGTAGTGGAAATATCATTTGGAATAAGCCGGAAAGAGACTGCCTCCCAACTATTGGCCAGGAAGTTATCCTGATGAAGCAATAGTGGTGCAATTTCTGTGCGCAATGATTCGTAATTGAAGTCTTTAACTACTCCGATAATATTTAACATTTCTGTCCCAGTTTTACGAATGGTTTTGCCCACTGGCTGCTGATATCCTAATTGTTTTGCGGCACTTTCATTAATAATTGCAGCTTTACCATCAGTCGTCCGCTCTCGATCAAAATTTCTGCCTTGTAGCAGTTCCAGTTGAAGCGTAGGAATATACTCGGGATCTACCCTCCATTCCTCCATTTGCACCCGGTATTGTTGATCTGTGGGTCCTTCCGGATACCAACCATCGTTTCCTCTACGGGATGTAATGGGTAGAAACCCGCTGATAGTACCTGTTTCTATCCAGGGACTCCGTAAAGCTTCCTCCTTAAAAAGCCTAACCTCACCTTCCGAGGATTCGGCCGTTTTGACAATTAAAACCTGCTCTTTATTAAATCCTAGATTCTTATTTTGAATATAGTTTAGTTGACCACTCACAATAAGTGTACCCAAGATCAGCAGGATGGAGAGCGAAAATTGAAAAATTATAAGAATACGACGCAAACCAAGGTGTTGAGATCCTATACCTACACCTATTTTTCCTTTCACCACCGAGGTCGCCTTAAAAGAAGATAGGTAAAACGCCGGATATGCCCCTGCCAATAAACCTACCAGTATAGTTCCAAGGAACAACACAAGTGCGACAGACCCATTAAAAAAATGGGATAATAACAACTGTTTGGCCGCTAAATCATTAAGGACTGGTAGAAATAGAAAAATCAGCATAATGCCTCCCCCTAAGGCAAGAAAAGTTGTAATTAATGACTCGGATAGAAATTGGGCCACCAGGGCACCGCGAGTAGAACCAAGTACTTTTCGAGCCCCAATCTCTCTTGCTCGTTTGAATGATCTGGCGATGGTAAGATTGACAAAATTGAATATGGCAATTAGCAATATAAAACCGGCAATTGCTGAAAATAGATATACATACTGTATGTTACCACCAGGAAGGAGCTCCCCTGGCCGGTCTGAATAAAGATGTATTCTGGTAAGCGGTATCAAGGTATACTCGAAGCCATTTCCAGCCTTTCTGGTTTCTTCTAGCGTAGTACCAAAGAACTGTTGTAGTGCGGGATCCATATAAGTTTGAAGCACGACCTCAAATTTAGACTCCACCAACTCAGGTTCTATGCCAGGTTTAAGCAGCAAATAGGTTGAGAATATGTGATTAGTCCACTTGTTAGTAACAGCATCATCCGTTACATGCAGGGGCAGGATAAAATCGGCTTGGAAATGAGATTGAGGAGGAATGTTTTCAATTACCGCTGTAATTTCACGGACATCTTCGCCGGCAAAAGTGAGCGTTCGGCTTAAAACGTCTGTGGTACCGAAATATTTTTGTGCCATGCGTTCTGTAATCACAACCGACTGCGGAGCAACCAGGGCCGTCCTGGGATTACCTACGATAACAGGAATGGTAAATACGTCAAAAATAGTAGAGTCGGCATAAAGCACACTTTCCTCCCAGAAGCTTTCACCATCGCTTTTCACCAAAAGACTGTTATACTTACCTAATCGTACAGTTTCCTCTATTTCAGGAAAGTCTGCCTTTAGCGTTACGGCCATAGGAGTAGGGGCACCAGCAGTTTTAATCCAATTTTGGGAGAAACTAATGTCACTGTTAATTCGATAAATCCGTTGGGCATTCTTGTGAAAGCGGTCATAGGATAGTTCATCGCCCACATATAGCATAATCAGAACACTGATTGAAAGTCCTAATGCCAAGCTGAAGATGGTAAGAACCGAGTAGGCTTTACCCTTGATGAGCGTACGAAAGGCCACAGATAGGTAGTTTCTTAACATTCTTAATTAGTTTTGATTCGTGTGACTAATTATAGTAGATTTCGCCGAAGAAAGAATTACAAGGTATCATTTTAGCCATTTAAAAAACTGAAAACTCTTTCTATCACTTAAAGGAAGGCTTTACGCGAACAACTTTCTGATTACTAAATTTATCATCCATTCACATGTCGTTCTTCGCAGATGTACTTCTCTTTTCCATAACTAATCTACCACATAAAAAAATATATAAACGATGATACAACTTTCTTGCCACTTTCCCAATATTCTTTTTTGTATATGCAGACAGATTATTAGGAGATTGCACAAAGCGAAAATGTCCGATAATGAACATTTTGTACGAAATTGAACAATCTTTCACGTTTTTTTCAGACTATACTGTTTAACAGAGGTAATTTTGACATTTTAAGGTTTGATGAGATTTACTTAAAAGATGAAAACAAAGCAATCTCTAAAGTTAAGTAATAGTTTTTTGTGTGATAATGTCAATCCAACTTCTTAAGAAGTGCTGCTTCAATGTCAATTGAAAACATCAGATGTGCTGTTTCTAATTCCACGTAAAGTCTGGTCATGCCCTTTTTATTCATAACTTTTCCTACTAATCCCGAAAATACCCCTTCTTTGACCTGCACTTTCTCTCCTCTAATATAAAAATTTTTGTTACTCACGACATTTGCCTTCGAGCTTAATCTTTTTACCAAATCAATCTCGCTATCTCTCACCACCGCTGGTGTTCCATTGAATGATACGAATTTCACGACGCCATTTACCATTAAAACCATCCACATGTCTTTGGGAGGTATATTGACAAACACATAATTAGGAAATAGTGGCACTTCAAGTTTTTTCTTTCGATCACTCCATTGTCGTACCACTCCTTTAGTGGGTAGATAGGCGGTTATTTCACGCTTATTTAATTCGTTGTAAATTTTCTTTTCGCTGTTAGGATAGGTGTACACTACATACCAGTTATTGTGCCTTGTCATATTGATTTGCCATGATTGGGTGATAAAAATACTCTTGAAGATTTGTAAAAATCTAAATTGAACAGGGCTATGCCACCATCACTCCCACGATTTGATTTTATGTCTGTTTTTTAACTTTTGGAAAATAATTAATGGCTAATTAGAGGAACCATTAAAATAGCTGATCTGTTTTCTAAATTATTTTATAAAAACAATAAATGCAAATCTTTTTTGTAAAATATTTTCACTGACTTATGACGTCAATCTGCCTTTATCAAAAGATCTTTTACCTAGTTCAAAGATATCTATTTGCTAAGGGAAACCATCTGATGATAACCATTGCAAAGATGCATTTAGCTACGGTATAGCTAAACTTATCTCCCCAAATACAACGTTTTTGAATATAAACGGAATAATACTTCCATAAAATTTCGAGATAATCAAAGGTGGCCTATATCAGGGAAAAGTAATCGGGTATTTTTCGTAGAATAGTTCCTTCTCTCCGTATAACCTTTCGGCAACCAATTCCTTTTCAATACAGTATTTTATCAGCTTATTGGATGCAATTATTGGATTGGATTCCTCTGTATAGCGTATACTACTAATAAACTTTAGCCAAGGCTCCAATCCCATAGCATACACATAGACTTCCTGTGGGTTAAAAATGTCCACTAAACATTTACCCCGTTCGTAATTAGAACCGGCGAACCTTCGGGTACTATCTTTATCTCTATGTAACTCTTCCGTCAATAAAGGACCATATAACCAAGTAAGTGGCGCTCCATCACATTCCATTCCCAAAAACACTACATCTACGTCGCCAATTATGTCATGCACATGCTGATAAAGTTTTGATTCAACGTTACAGGAATCCGCCATAAACAGCATGGAGAACTTACTCACCACCACATGATGACATATTTTTGTTTGTATACTCAAGTCTCCGTGTTCTCCTATGAAAGGAATACCGGTAATTGTACAGTCCTCGAATGTAATGGTCTCCATTTCCCCAATTTCGATCACATTACTGAAACCTATCTGATCAAACATTAACTTTAAATTGGGATCTTGTAATTGCCCACTGCTGGTACGGGGCACTACAATATTTTTTATTTTATGGCGCAGGGGTAGTAAAGTTTCGAACAGAATATGGTCTTGATGATTATGCGTAATCAACACGTAATCAATAATATCCGGCAAATCCACATCTGAATAGCGGGCCACCTCTTGCTGATACCCATAATAACTGATCAATGGGTCGATCAATATATTCAATTCTTCGGTCTCGATTAAGATGCAGGCGTGGCCAAAATACCTCATTCTTATCTTTTTTCCTTGATACTTCCTGTAAGGCATAGGGGGTGTATCGGTAAAAAAAGATTCAAAGACAGGCTCGGCTTTAGGGTCCAGATCAATCATTTCAACGAGTGCGTTTATAGATTTAGGAGTTCTTTTCATGCTGCTTATAGCATCAATAAAAGGATGATCAAATGGAATATCCAGGTGCACCATTCCAGGTTTATCTATTCTCGGAGTACTTAGCACAAAGGGCCGCTCATCATTATCAGTAAGCCATAATGCTATGCTTTGTAGTTGAGGTTTATACAATCGGCTCTGGTAAAGTAGCGACTCAAAAAACCGGAAGGAAGGATTGTTGTTTAAATCGTATGTTAACTCGACATACCCTTTCAACAATTCAGGAACCTCATTGTATAGAGGTTCCAGGGAATAACCTTTTGCTTTAGATATCAGCTTCCTGTCCAATTCTTTTATAGCATCCGACAATGCAATCAGATCTTTGTGTGTACTCAATGTATTATCTCTTAACTGCTTTATTTCTTCAACATGATTTCCTTCCAAATTAATAAAAGGACCACCCAACATTTTAGGGTTTTTCGCGGCAGCTGCATGAATTTCCGGAGACTGAATATAGGAATTCATAATTCTCAAATGCCGGCCCGTAATGTTCATAGCCGCTGTGGCAGGAGACACCAGGTGGCTCCAGGCATACCATCGGTCAATTAAAGGCTCTATTACCACATTAGGTTTTAGGTACACTGGTTGATTTCTCATAAAACTGGGAGTTTTTACAATATTTTCTTAATCACATTATTATATTTCAAATTGATCCACCGTTTTGTTATTCTAATCTAATGCCATTCATTAAATTATTACCGGCACGGATGAAGTTTCATCTAAATAGCCCTCCTTCATATGTCTCATTTTAGGTGACTTAAGTTACACAGATTATGTTTTGATTAGGCCAGATAAATTTTCAACCCCGTTAAATAGGAGCCATAAACTGCTGGTTTTCCCTGCAAATGGTTCAAGGTTATATTTGATTCCAGTAAGTTTTAATCTCAAGCGCCACTTTTGCAAACTCGGAATACCCAAGAACACGACCATTGTAAAAAATTATCCGCTGGAGTGACTGTCATTGTTTATTCTCAAATAAAATTCCTGGTAGTTCTTAAGATTAATTTTTAAGCCAAATGAAATAAAAGTTCAAATTTAGAAAGTCATTTCATCTCTATTTATTTTATGCTTTTCTCGATTCAATTTCACGAATTATTTGCACTCTTTTTCATCCCATTGCCGCCAGTATTTTTCTCTCCCCGGAATAAGGCAATCTCCCGTGTAAGGCCAGCATATTATCAACCATTAGTAAATTTCCCCTTTGCCAGGGAACCGGAATTGCTTCTTTGGTAAGTACACGCATAATTTCATCAATAGATTCTTTCTGAATTTCGCTTCCATCGCCGTACCTGGAGTACATTGGCAGCGCATCGACGTCATTGTCTGACATCATCATCAATACCTGATACATCTCTTCCCCATAAACCAGTGGATAAAACTGGTCTACCTGGTTAAACCAAAGCCTCTCACCTGTTACGGGGTGGTTTCTGATTGCTGGACGGTCCTGAATCAACCGAACTGATCCATCTTTCTGCCAAAACACCTGGATACCATTCTCCTTGCAATATTTTTCCATAAAATGCTTATCATTTGTTTCGAATGCTTCCTGCCAAGACGGACCAAAACCCTGTCCCGAATGTAAATTTCTTATGTATGAGATTCCTTTTTTTTGAAACTCATCTACTACATCAGGATCAATCTCTTTTAATACTACGCGACAGTCGGCTACGGTGGTTTCACCTCCGGAGGCGGCGGGCTTAATACAGCAGAAATAAATTTTCAAAGGCCATATTTTAGAATATGAATATTCTGTGTGCAAATGAATTGCAGCGCTTGCATCATACTCCGAGGCGTTATACACTTTGGATGTATGTTTAGTGCGAGGAGAATTTCCATCCAGAAAACTAGGTGCATTAGGTGTAAGGAATTTCATAACTTTATCAAAATCCTCAATCGTATTTATCTGTGTCCCCTTAAAATAAATAGCACCTACTTCCAATAATTTGTTCTCGACAAAATCACGGTTTTCGCTAAACCACTCAATGAAACTATCAGGATCATTTTCTGGTTCAAATGAGAAAGTCACTGGTAATTCATTTTTACCAATTATGACTTTTGAAAGTTCTGATTTCATAGATCTAGTTTTAGGGTTAACAAAAGAGTTTAAATAATATGAAAAGTCTGTTATAATAATAACAACATCGGAATCGACAGTTGCAAATTTCTATCTAATCATTGGGCAGTTAGTAAAAATCTAATACTCAGGCGCCATCAATAAATATCCAGGCGAATAAAATCTCTCACTATCCAGGGGAAATTGTGGATTCAATTTGAGATTTTTTGCAGGCGCTGTTTCTCTTCGCCCAGAAGTGTCTCCGATACTGTAACCAAATTCTTGGCCTCAGAGAGTACTTGATTGTGATCTCCTTCCAGATAAATGTTCACAAAACTACCCGAGGTATAGTCTTTCCATGTTGCCATATTGGTATGTTGCCCATTATACTTGCTTTCTTTACCTTCGAAAGCAACTATATTTCCCCGTATCCGGCCTAATAAATTATGTTGAGCTGATAGTCTTGCATTATTAATCCAAGTTGCTTTAGCTCTTTCTATCCGCTCAACCTCAATGCCCGCTTTTCTTGCCTCCTGACCTAATACTTGCTCAAAATTCTTCCCCCATCCCTGGTCATCCGCCTCGTATTCCTCCCATGTTTGGTCCTCAATGAAGCCTTGATCAAGTGCGCTATTGGTTCCCCTGTCTACTAAGATCAGTTTTACTTCATTTCCTCTTGCTTCCAGCTGCTTTGCGGCTTCAAATGCGGTGAGCACTCCCATCGAAAAACCAAATAAAGTTATCTCCTTCTCAGTATGAATTCTGGAGATTTCCTGTACAAACTTGGTACTCATCTGCTCCAGGCTTTTATCAAATGGTTCGTCATTATCAAACCCACAACTTTGCAAACCATAACAATTATATTTATCCGCAAGCAGGCCTGCCAGTTCTTTATAGCCTAAGGATGTTCCGTTTAGTGGTGGGAAGAAGAAAAGATTAGGCCGATTCGCAATGATATTGCTCAAGGCGCTTACCAAACCTCTTTCCAGTGTCCTCTCACCATTATTGATAAATCCGGCTAATTTTCTTACGGTAGGATAGGTGACAATATCTCTCAAAACTACCTCTCCGCCAAGCTCTTTATTAATCCGAGCTATGATCTGCATCTCATGTAGAGAATGTCCTCCTATTTCAAATAGATTATCTTCCACACCGATTTCATCATTCCCCAATACCTGTTTCCAGATATTCAGTATGCTTTCTTCTAAAACGCTTAAATGCAAACCATTAGACTTTTTGTTTTCTGGCGTTGATCGTTTTGGAGGAGGCAACGCTTTTTTGTTAATCTTGCCATTCAGCGTCATTGGAAAAATTTCAAGATGCACATAATGGTTAGGGATCATATAGACCGGAAGGTTTTCTGCCAACAAACCTCTCAAAGTAGTAATATCCTGTTCTTCTTTGCTGGTATAGTAAGCAACCATGTATTTATCTTCGTTTTTTTCCTGTCGTACCATCACCAGGACTTGGTCCAGCATACCAGTGTTTACGAGTGCCACTTCCACCTCTTTCAATTCGATACGGTAACCTCTTAGTTTTACCTGAGTATCGGATCTACCAATGAATTCTATCTCTCCCTGTGGCATCCATCTGCACAAATCACCCGTTCGGTAGAGCCGGCTTTCCGGATCTGGGCTGAAAGGATTGGCAATAAAATTCTCTTTGGTAAGTTGTTCTTGATGAAGATAGCCTCTCGCGAGTCCAGCCCCACCAATGTAAAGCTCTCCAACTACACCTATCGGTAGCAGCTGCCTTTGCTTATCAAGAACATACACTTGGGTATTATGAAGGGGTGCGCCAATAGTTAGCAAACCCTCTGTGTCTATTACCATTTTGCCGATAGACCAAATGGTGGTCTCCGTCGGACCGTACATATTCCAAAGGTAGTCGGTACGCTCTAGCAATTTTTGGCCGAGCACATAGGGTAGTGACTCACCGGTGGATATAATTCTTAACTGCGGATTTCCTTTCCATCCGTCTTCTACCAGCAAGTTCCAAAAGCTGGGCGTAGCTTGCATTAAAGTGGGTTGATTGACAAGCATAAGCTTTTGCAGTTTAACTGTATCATTCACTTGCGCCTTAGTACCTATCATAACGGTTGCTCCAACCAATAACGGTACAAATAGCTCTTGCACGGAGATATCAAAAGAATATGTGGTGATGGTAAGTACCCTATCACTTTCGGTTACAGCCAATATTTGCCGCGCGCTCCACAATAAATTCACCAGATTTCCGTGCTCGATCATCACCCCTTTGGGTTTACCACTTGAACCAGAGGTATAGATTACATAGGCCAGACTATTGCTAGTAGCCCGAGGCTGCAAATTCGCTACTTCATTCTCCAGTTCCTGCTCCACTATCTCCATAGCGAGTACCTGTAAAGAAGGTAGCAGCTCTGTATAACCAAAGGCCAAATCCAACAAGTCCAATTGGATGAGGAGAAGTTTTGGCTGGGCATCTGCCAGTATAATGCCAATTCGTTGGGCCGGATATGTAGGATCGATAGGCAAATACGCCCCTCCAGCTTTAAGTACGGCTAATATAGCAATCACTGTCATTTCGCTTCTCTCCAGCAGCATGCCCACCAGCTCATCGGCCTTCACATCAAACCTTTTGCGCATGTAATGAGCTAGTTGGTTAGCTCTTTGATTCACCTGTTCATAGGTAAAACTTTGCTCTGCGAACACCAACGCTACCTGGTCAGGTGTCCGTTGAACTTGCTGTTCAAATAGATCTATCACTGTATTCTGTTCCGAATAAGCAACAGCAGTGGCATTGAAATCTTCTAAGATCTGTATCCTTTCCGATGGCGTCACGACTGAGAGGCTGCCAACAGCGCGGCTACTGTCAGCCAGCACTTGTTTGACGATGCCTTTGAAATGATCACCAACTCCCTCCATTTGCCCGTGGTCATACACATTGGCGTTGTAAGAAATCGTAAAGTGTATTTGTTCACCTGAATTGATCTTAAGGTTGAGGTCGTAATTGGTTTGCTCAAACAACTCTACGTCTGACACAAAAATGGGTGTCTCGGAATCAGGTTTTTCGCTGTTCCCCAATTTACTGACGGCGCCGATATCGGGAAGATCTTGAAAAACCACAATATGATCGAAAAGCCTTTGCTTCAACTCACTTTTGGACTGGATTTCCGCCAATGCAAAGTAGTGGAACGGCTCACTACTAATCGCATTCTCCTGAACCTGTCTCAATAAATCGATAAAGCGGGTCATGTGCTGATAGCAAATGCGTACCGGAATAGTGTTAACGAACAAGCCAACTATTCGTTCTACCTCGGTTACTTCTACAGGACGCCCTGATACAACCCCTCCAAAAACCACGTCAGTAGTATTATTGTATTTTCCCAATAATATTCCCCAAATGCATTGGATCACTGTATTGAGGGTAACGGCATGTGCAATACCTAATTGTTTGAGTAAAAGTGTTTGTTCCTCTTCCAAATGAAAGAAGACTCTCTTCTGCCTGTAGTTTACAGGTCGTTTAACACGGTTCGTTCGTTTAGGAATTCCTGCTGCGCTCTGATATTCACCAATATATTTGGACCAGAAGCTGAGGGCTTTCTTTTTATCCTGTTTTTCCAGCCATTGAATATAGTCACGGTAAGGTTTAACTTTTGGAAGAGAAACCGCCCTATGGTCTCTGAGGCTCTCATAGATGTGCCAGAACTCCTCGGTAAGCAATTCCAAACACCATCCGTCCATCAAAATGTGATGATAACTCCAAATTATTTCATATGAATCATTATCTAATTGTAACAAGGCGACACGCATCAATGAATCCCTGGTTAAGTCAAATGCACGTGCCTTATCCTTGTTTTTGAATTGTTTAATCCACACTTCCTGTTCTTTGGCATCTTTCAGTTCCCGTAGATCACGGTAGTAAAAATTAGCTTTGCGAGTTTTTAATACCAATTGCAGTGGATGGTCAACATCTTTATACAAAATGACCGTCCGCAAGATATCATACCTCATAATTAGTTGATTGAGGCTTTTTTCTAACAGTTCAGGATTGAGTGGTCCATTCAAGCGGTAGGTTAACTGTTCGAAATATATTGCAGAAGATTGATCGTACAGGGTGTGGAAAAGCAAACCCTCCTGGGTAGGAGATAACCGGTAAATATCCTCTATTGGGTATTGTCTGCCTAAAACGTCCAGCTTTTCTACTGATAACCCTTTATAAGTCAGATCATATGGTGTCAAGGTTGGCGAATGAGTAATGCAACAGGCAAGGGTCTCTAGCAGAGAGGTTTTGTAAATATTCAGAAAGTCACTAATTATTTTTTCTTCGCATTGCCACTGGCTGTGGTCAACTGTTACGCGAAGTTGTTGCTTATAAATATGGCATATTATATTCAAATCATGCTTTTGGTTAAATAACCTTTCTGTACCTATGCCAAAGTGTTCCAATATCACTTCAAAGGTAGCATTTTCCATTTCCAGATCCAATGGAGGAAGGTAGCTAAAGCCAATTTCGGGCTTTATTTCCCACTGTTCTTTGGTGGTTTTGACCTCTAACTGCTTTAGTACGCCATATCCTATTCCACCGTTTGGAACTCGGCGTAGTCGCTCCTTGACTTCTATGATCAAATTAGGAAGTTGGCCATGGTCAGAATCAAACAATACCGGATATATTGTTGTAAGACAGCCTACGGTTCGGCTTAAGTCCAGTTCATCTGTCAAATTCTGGCGTTCCTGGTTTTCCAAATTTATCCAAACCCTTTCCTTTCCAAAGCTCTTGCGTAGAGCTAACACAAGCGCCGTTAGAAGAATGTCAGTAGGTTCGGTGTTGAAGGTCACATTTGCTTCATTCAACATTGTTTCTGTTTCTTGACTGCTTAATTCAAAAAACTGGCTGGTAGTTTCCGGCACAAGATTATTTTCTACTATGCTATTTGTAGAAATCGGCTGCACCTGCGCCCCCGCCAGATTGATCCAATAGTGTTGTTCTTTCTCAAATGTTTCGCTCAGAGCGTACGCAGACAAGTATTTTGTCCAGCTTATGTAATCATCTGTTTTTGAGGGTAAATTCAGCTTTTCACCATGTTGATATTGCCAGTATAAACTATCGATATCCTTCAGTAGAATATTCCATGAAAGTCTATCCACAGTCAGGGAATGAATACAAATAAGCAGTTCGTCACCGTCCGGCAGGTGAAATAAGCCTGCCTTGAAAAGTGGGCCTCTCTCCAGATCGAACTGTGAACAAATTGCCTCCATTTCTCTGCTAAGTACGTTTTCCAATGTTTCTTCATCTTTAACGTCATTCCAGTGATACTCTTCAATTAAAAACGGATAATTCAAGCCATGATTGATCTGTCGCATTATCCTTTCTTGTTTTCTGAAAGTTATCCGTAACGCATCATGGTGTTCCAGAAGCCTGGTGAAAACTTCTACAAGTGCTCTTTTGTTAAATCGCTCCTTTCTGCGTAAGGTCACGGACTGGGATGAATATTTTGGTACTGCATTAATAAGCGTAAACAATTCGTGTTGAATTGGCGTAAGAGGGGTTGCACTGTCTGTTGCCTTCTGATTTATCTCCTCTTCCGTTTTTAGTATTGTCGCAAGTTCTCTTATCTTCGGATACTTGAATACATCCCGAGTCTGGGCATCATATCCTGCCTTATATAGTCTGGACGCTATTTGTATTGCTTTTAGTGAATCTCCCCCTAACTCAAAAAAGTTGTCCTCTACTCCTATCTCCTCTATACCCAATACCTGCTCCCAGATCTCCACCAACTGTCGCTCTGTGTTGTTGGCAGGTGCAACATACGCTCGCTGTCTTGGCAAATGATCTATCCCCGGCAACGACTGCTTGTCAATCTTGCCGTTCACTGTTAGCGGTAAACGCTCCAGTTCTACCAACACACTCGGTACCATATAGGCCGGCAACCATGCCTGAAGATGCTCTCGTAATGACCCTTCATCCACCTCTCCTTCCTTAACATAGTAACCTACTATTTGCTTCTCATTACCCAACCCCTCTTGTAATAATACCACCGCCTGGGATAACCCCGCGTACTCCAACAACACTCGTTCTATCTCCTCTAACTCAATCCTGTATCCCCGAAGCTTAACCTGGTCATCCTTTCGTCCCAAGTACTCTAAAGCCCCATCCCGGTTCCAGTAACCTAAGTCCCCTGTCTTATACAACCGCCCTTCTCCAAAAGGATTACTAATGAACTTCTCCGCTGTTAACGCTTCCTGGTGAAGATAACCTCGTGCCAACCCTGTCCCGCCAATCAATATCTCACCCACTATCCCAACAGGCTGAGGCTGGAGGCTCTCATCTAGCACGTATAACTGTGTATTCCAAATTGGCTTTCCAATGGTAATAGTTTGTCCTATTTTTATTTGTGCAACTGTGCTGCCTATCGTTGCCTCAGTGGGACCGTATTCATTGTATACTCTTAGTTGTTCATTGAGTGTCTTCAAAATTGCCACCTGGGCTTCACTAAAAGACTCTCCGCCTATGATCACCTGGCTTGTTGGTGTGCTTTTTATAGATAATTGGGTTAGCAGGTTAATATGAGAAGGAGTTACCTTTAAGACGTTGACCTCTTGCCTGCTAAAAATCTCCTCGAGAATATGGTCAATGTTCCGTTTTGAGGCAACGTAGAGGGTGTCCCCTCTAAGCAAGCTACTAAAGACACTTGTGACGGTGAGGTCAAAGGCAATTGAAGTAAACAGGGCGAAACAACAGCCGGTTTGATTGTCAAAGTAATATTCGTTAGCCCAGGTAATATAATTAACGACACTCTTATGCTCTATCATAACCCCTTTCGGTCTGCCACTAGTCCCCGAAGTATAAATCACATAAGCCAGATTGTTTGATCCTGCTATTGGCACCAGGTTGTCTGTCGATGTCTGTATTCTCTCCT
>JAUJEB010000024.1 GCA_030442055.1 Agaribacillus aureus
TTATGCTATTTTAGAGCAGTCAACACGGAAAGTCCGGCCGGTTGGCAACTCACAAACACCGGACACTTTAAGTGTATGAGACTTCCCTATGATGGGAACCATAATCCTTAAACTGACGGCTATGGTTGTAAACTGAAGCCAGAGGGAGATTTTTAGATAATTGTTGATTTTTGCCAGATTTTATAAAACCTGTACCACCTAACCTTTACCATATCACGTCATCCCGAACAATGCGTTGGCTAGTGCGCTGGTTGTGAAGGGATCCCTCGGCGATGAAAGATTAACTCTTATCTAAGCACCTCGCCGCAGGACGCCATGGCTTCCTTCGAGCAAAGCATAGCCAGAACAAGCCAGGGGATTGCTTTTTCGCTCGTACACTCGCTCAATGACGTGACGTAGGGGTAAATAATGATACGAGAGCAAAAACCATCCGTCTATACCCCACGAAGTCATCCCAAAATAATAAGTAGTATGCTTTTTTATAACGGCAATACCCTTACGATTAAATATCATCAAAATTTTTGGCTGGTGATAAACCGGCTATAAAGTAACTTAAACTCCGCTACCTCCGGCTCCAGGGCAATGGCTCTTTCGTAGGCGGTGATGGCATCAAGCGGCAGGTTTTTGTCTTCAAAGAACATAGCCTTTAGCAGATGGCTCATGGCCTGGTCGCCACCGTTCTTTCCGGCGAAAGTGGCCAGCTCTTCCTTGATTTGGTCGCTGTTGTCACCGGCCATTCTTTTGATCCCGTATTCGTCTGATTTATATCTTTTTTTACCTACTACCTGTACATCAAATATCACCAATTCCTGCTTTTTGAATACATCTTCCCGCAAATCCAATGTGATAAATGGTTCCCTTGTTTTTATGGTTTTTATGGTTTGACTGAATTCATTTTTTAGAGTAACCAGGTAAACCGGTGGTTTGGCGAGGCCCGCTTCGATCCAGCGGAGTGTTACCTGGGGCCCCATTACGGTTGAGGTTTGTGGCATCAGTACCTTAAGGGCTGTCGCCTTTGACAACGCCCTTTTAACAGCTCCTGTAGCATTTTGATATTTTTTATAGTCTTTTACCACATCTTCTTCCTCTTCGCTTATCTTGCTTATTAAAAAGTCAGCATATTTTTCCATAACACTGTTGGCCCCTTGTTTTACCTGACTGGATAGTTCTTCTGCCTGATAATTTCCTGCTTTTTTAATTTCCAGAGTCTTACCGCTATGATGGATCAAGCCCAGGTAAGCTTCTCCAACAACCTTTATCTCATCGTCGGCTTTTAACTTTTCCCCTGTTTTCAAAGGTCGCCAGCTGTCTTCCTGTCCCGGGACTTTTAATTGATTATCGCCATTGTTGGCCAATACTCTAAACACAAAATCCTGCGCCATCGCAGGTGTTATCAAAAGCGAAAAAAATAAAACGGCGGTGGTGGTCTTCAAATGTTTCATGACTCTAAAGGTTTTGGTTGCGACGCTTCTTTTCTAAAAAATATAACCTACCTGCCTTGTCAGTCAGCGCATTTCTTATCACACTGTGATACACCTCCAAAGCATCACTTGCCAACAATATCGAAGCTATTCCCAAAGTAAAATTTAAAGCATAGTTAAACCAGTGAAAAAACAAAATAACCAACAGGAGTAATAAAAATGTCTCAATTAGCTGAAGTGTTTTTGTTACGCCGTCGTACCATAGCGGAAACCTGAAATAAATCCATGAAAAAAGCACTACATTAAAGAAGCAAAGCAGAATATTGACCACCGTGCTGATAAACGCAGGCATGGTATCGATAAAATCCTTGTTGAGAATCATAGCGAGGATATTAGCATGGATAACCACGCCAAACATATCGGGGAAGGCCCGCCCGGCATATTGAGGATTGAGGGGGGTATAAAATTTGTCTTCTATCGTCGTAAGATCGTTAAAGCCTTCACCCATAAAGCCCATCAACACTATTTTGTTTTTTATAAGATCCGGGGTGAAATTTTCCCTGAAAATATCCGCCACATCCAATGCATAGAATTTATTACCAAAACCCCCTGTACCACCCAAGGCATTGCCTCTAAAATTTATAATTTCCGTATCGTTACTTCTGTCCACGAATGCCTTTGCCGCATCTGGATCATACAAAGCCGCTACTTTGATGGCAAATGCCAGCTCTTCCTCCCCGTTTACGATGGGTTTGGTCATAAACATTCTACTGGACTTGTATTGTTCCTGGGACAGTGCTTCGGTCGTCAGGTTGGCATGACCTGTAACCCCATACCGGCTAAACATAGGATGAGACTTTTCTAATTGTCGATAGCCGTCGGAGCCTTCGTCATAGTCGTTTACTTTGCTGACCATGACCAGATTATTGGTTTCGGATAACACCTCGGCCAGCACCGCATCACCCATAGGGTCCTCTTTTTTTTCTCCTTCGAAAAGGACATCTATACCCACTACCCTGGGCTTATATTTATTAATGATCCGCAACTGCTCCGCGATACCTCTCCGGTCCAGCCGGGCGATATTCACAATGACAATATGCTCATCGGCGGCAGGTTCTCCCCTCAGCCGGGAAAAAACCAGATCGGTCACTTCAATATCCTTTAGGGCGTCTCCAACAGGGTCCAGAAAATTAAGGCGGCTGAATACCTGCACCACGAAGCCAATCAACAGGAAAATGAAGATTGTTCCCAGCGTGGCATGCATCCAAAAACGCTTCCTACGACTGCTAAATGCCCGTTTTATAAAACGAAATAACCTGGAGATGTTTTTCATCGGGCGTTAAATTAAGCATATATGGTATTTAAAAATCTTGAAATACTGGAAATAAAAGGCAACGTAAGATTACGGTATAAATCATCAAAACACGGATAGCGGATTGAGGACGTAAGTGATATTTTCTCACATCCTCATCCACCCAACCTCTCAGTCATTGAAATGAGAGAGTGTGAGCGAAGAAGCAATCCCAGGCTTGTGCCGCTATACATTGCTCGTAGGTAGCCGTAACGTCTTGGGCGCAGTGGTCGGGCAGGACTTTGGTACTCGTCGCTGAGGGATCCCTTCACAACCGGCGCATTGGCCAGTGCATTGTTCGGGATGACGAGGTTTGGCTAGTATAGATGTTCATATGATTATTTACCACCTATCCATCCGCCCTCTCCGTCATGGCGATAAGCGAGTGTGTGAGTGAAGAAGCAATCCCCTGGCTTGTTCTGCCATACCTTGCCGGGTATAATCTGGAATTGCATAGCGTGTCAAGTTTTAATCAAGTTGGTTTTCATTCGGTTTGCATACTTAGGTGCTAAATTTATAAGAGACCAGCTGCACCTAAATTTTTTAGAAAGGATCAAACAGCTGAAAACAATTTTTAGAATTAACCAAAACTAAAACACAATGGAAAAGAAAATACACTTTTTATCAATTGTTTTTATAGGTATATCCTTTTATACCTATGCACAAGACTGGTCAGGAGTTCCGGTCCCCGCCAGTGCAGGAAGCGGCAAAACCTGGCAATTACAATCCAACTATTCGGATGATTTTAACTATACCGGAAAAGGAGGCCAGTTTACCAATAATTGGCAAGACAGTTATATCAACGGTTGGGATGGCCCTGGATTGACGGAATTTTCCTCCAACCACTCAGAAGTGTCGGGAGGAAATCTGATCATTAAAGCAGCCAGAAAGCCCGGCACCAACAAAGTCTTTTGTGGGGTAATATCCTCCAAGACTACGGTTCAATATCCAATTTTTATGGAAATTAATATGAAAGTCAGCGGCCTGGTTTTGTCTTCCAATTTCTGGTTATTGAGTGAGGATGACCGCAACGAATTGGACATTGACGAGACATACGGCAGTGACAGAAGTGCATGGTTTGCACAGCGGATGTCTACCAATTACCATATCTTCGAACGCGATCCTGTCACTAACGATATCATAGCCAATTACAATGATCAACAGTTTTTTACTTTACCTGATAATGCACCATTGAGAAATGATTTCCACAGGTTTGGCGCCTATTGGAAGGATGCCTGGAACGTTGAATTTTATCTTGACGGCGTGTTGGTAAGAACATTAACACAAAGCGGTATTGAAGACCCTGAGGGAAAAGGCCTGGACAGGCCAATGCGTATTATCATAGATACCGAAGATCACGACTGGAGATCAAATCAGGGAATTGTCGCTACCGATGAGGAACTTGCTAATGATAATATCAATAAAATGTTTGTTGATTGGGTGCGAGTGTACAAACCTGTGCCAACCGGTGGGGGCCAACTGGTTGCCAACGGCACCTATCACATCAAATCTTCCCAGAATTCCCAACGCCTCATTGCCCCGTCATGGGATAATTATAACGCCAGAATGCATAATCCGGGTAATTTCAGTGACCAACGCTGGATCATCAATCACCTGGGCAATGATTTGTATACAATTCAAAATCAAGGCACCGGCAGATATCTTGAAGTCCCCTTTGGTGAATGTGGCAATGCCAAGAATGTATCCACCTGGACTGCCGCTTCCGAGTCGCACCAAAAGTGGAGAATAGAGCAAAATGGCAGCTTCTATGCTTTAAAACCATCACATTGCACCCCAACAGCCGCTGACAGAGACTTCGGAGCTACCGACGCTAATGTACATTTGTGGGGATTTGCAAGTGGTAACAATAACCAGAAATGGGCACTAGAGCTGTACTCAAATGCTACCGCCAGGACAACTAATTCGGCTTCGGCTATAAGTCCAGGTAATCTAAGAGAGGTTCTGTATCCCAATCCGGCGAAAGATTTTTTAAATGTTCTTTTTAAACGGGACATGGGTTATAAATCCTTGAAAATAATTGACCTGCTCGGACAGACGCACTTTAACCAGCATTTGGCAAATTCAGATTTTCAGATGCGCCTGGATGTTTCCGGTCTGCATCAAGGTGTTTATTTTGTGATGTTGACCGGAGAAAGAGAGAAAAGGTTAATCAGGTTCATTAAACAATAAAAATTAATTATTTAATGCACCTTCAGATTTTAGTGACGACAAGTAAACCGGCATTTGGCATGCTTGTTTAACAATCCCCTTGTCTGGTTTTAGCTTCAACCCGAAGCGAGGCGAGGGAGTAATGACACCCCCTTTTGCGTTACTTTGCGTAGTCACCTTTGCGCCCTTTGCGTGAAACCTTTACCACTTCCGTCAGCGATAAACTACCAATGACGATTGCCTTTTCACGCAGAGATCGCGAAGACATAGCGCAAAGAGCGCAGAGAAACCTGGACCTTAATTAATGACACTCCCTTTGCGTTACTTTGCGTAATCACCTCTGCGCCCTTTGCGTGAAACCTTTTTTAGAAAATTAAACCTTATCATCTTGATTTTTGTCAATAAACCTCGTTTATTAGTATCATCCTTCCCCCTATTTTTTTTAAAGAAATAATCCTTAAGATTTTTTTACCTATTGCCTATAATCTAAATGAATGAAAATGAAATTTCCTACAAAATCATCGGCTTGGCTATAGACATACACAAAAGTATTGGACCGGGATTACTGGAGTCAGCTTATGAAAATGCATTTGTTTTTGAATTGGAACAAATAGGATTTAGCGTGGAACAACAGGCTCCGATGCCATTTGTGTATAAAGACGTAAAACTAAAAGTAGGTTACAGAATTGACCTTATTGTTGAAAAAAAAGTTTTAGTGGAAATTAAATCCTTAGAAAGCCTTGCCCCGGTTCATTTTGCCCAGACCTTGACATATTTGAGGCTTTCAGGATTAAAACTTGGCTTACTGATTAATTTTAATACTAAAGTTTTGAAAAGTGGAATACATAGAATTGTGAATAATCTGTGATTTATTGAGCGGTTATCTTTCACGCAGAGACCGCAATTGAACCTGGGCCTTAATTAATGACATCCCCTTTGCGTTGCTTTGCGTAATCACCTTTGCGCCCTTTGCGTGAAACCCTTTCAGCAATACCGGTAAGGTTAAGCTACTAATGACGATTGTCTTTTTCACGCAGAGACCGCGAAGACCTATCGCAAAGACCGCAAAGGAACCTGGACCTTAATTAATGACATCCCCTTTGCGTTGCTTTGCGTAATCACCTCTGCGTCCTTTGCGTGAAACCCTTTCAGCAATACGGGTAAGGTTAAGCTACTAATGACGATTGTCTTTTTCACGCAGAGACCGCGAAGACCTATCGCAAAGACCGCAAAGGAACCTGGACCTTAATTAATGACACCCGCTTTGCGATACTTTGCGTAATCACCTCTGCGCCCTTTGCGTGAAACCCTTTCAGCAATACCGGTAAGGTTAAGCTACCAATGACGATTGCCTTTTTCACGCAGAGACCGCCAAGACCTATCGCAAAGACCGCAGATAGTAGCGCTTCAGAAATCCGGTAGCTCATTTACCCGGGCGTAGGGATGCTCCGCAATTTCTTCCAGTCTGTAATATCTGTTTAACCCGGAAAGGCCTACATCATTCAGCGCGGCGAGGTCAATTCTTCCCTTGTCGTTGACGGCGATATCATCGATGAAAATATGGGCTACCTGGCCTATTATCATGATGGTATTATTGCGTTTTAAAGGAATACTTTCCATAAACTCCATGGCGATCTTAAGCTTGCTTTCTTTGACAAACGGGGCTTTCCAACCGGCCAGGTACTCTTCGGTGAGTTTACACATATCGAATTCAGATTCTTCACTTGCAAATTTTGCAGAAGTATAGTGGGCGCGTTCAATGAAAGATTCATGGATATGATTAATGGTGTACAGGCCGTTGGCAATGATATTTTGATAAGTATGGCGGGGTATCTCGCCGGTTGGCCTCACGATAAAACCTATAAGCGCCGGATCGCTGCCCAGGTGAACAACCGAACTGAAAATGGCTAGATTGGTAGTCCCGGATTCGGAAATGGTACCGATCAAATTGGCGGGTTTAATGCCTGTGATCGAATTGATAAGATTCAATCGGAATTTAAAATCCAGGGCTTTGATAGCTTCTTTTGTCCAATGCATGAGGTTTTTTTGTTTTTGTGTAGTAGAAATATTTTGCTGGTGTTTTTCTTCGCTAGTACCGAATTTGCATTTAGATAAGTTGGCATGACATAAGTCACTGTACCTTTTTAAGAAACCTTTCATATTATACCCTCAGTGAAGATATGCCTCCATCGGCGGTTAAAATTTGTCCGGTAATCCAATTTGCTTGCTTTGATAGCAGGAAACAGGCCAGGTTGGCAATGTCTTCAGGGGCTCCGATCTTTTTAAGCGGATGTCTTTCGGCATTAGCGTCGATTTTTTCCTGGGAACTAAGGAATCTAGAAGCCAGTGGTGTATCGGTGATGGAAGGAGCAATGGCATTAACTCGGATTTTGGGTGCAAATTCTGCCGCCAGTGCCCTGGTAAGCCCTTCTATCGCTCCTTTTGAGACCGCCACCTGACTGTGAAAGTTAAAACCGGTCTGAACCGCCACCGTCGAAAAAAACAATACGCTGGCGTCTTCGGATTTCTTTAGCTTTGGTAATATATTTTGCAGCACTTTAACGGCGCCTACTACTTGCAATTGAAGGTCTTCTACATAGCTCTGAGGTTTGATCCTTGGAAAGGGGAGCAGGTTGATGCTGCCTGGGCAATACACAAACCCGTTGAGCCTGTCTGGCAAAAATGATAGATCTATGGGATCTGCCGTGACATCAAGGTGTTGATAATGAATAGTATTGGAGGATTTGATTTCATGTTTATGAAAAGTGCTATATACATGATGTCCCTGCTCACTAAGTTGTTCAACTAATGATCGCCCAATGCCGGATGAGCCGCCAATTACCAGATAATGTGCCATTCGATTTTTAATTGATTAATCTATGTAACCGGTGAGCAGTCGTTTTGTTTGGTTTTGCGATTTTTCAACTTACCGGCACTAACTGTAAACAAAAAACCAATGTCCAAAGTATAGTTCTGTACCAGTTGATGCGGAGCAGGGACAAAATGGTTTGATCAATATCTTTCCCTTTGTCGATTTTCCGGTGAAGTGGCACGGCATATAGGAAAGTGATTAGCCATATGACCAAAATCATGATAGCTGTAATCAATTTTAACAGGGTAAATGCTTCGATAATATCTGTCAGATGCGTGACCACCTGGCCGATCATCAACGGCATGACGATGACAGTGATATAGGTAGTGTATTTTTTATGCCAGGAGCGCAAACGCTGTTCATCGTAGTAACCAAAACCCGGATACACAATTAGTTGTACCATCCAGATGAGTACGACCAATCCAAAATCAAATAAAAGTAAGGCCATTTGTCTGCATATTCTGTTTAGAAAATGTTAAATGCTTTGCCGGCAATTTAGGTTTTTTGGCCGGTGCTGGTAATCTCATAAACTTACTTTATATTTTTCGGAAATGCATGGTGGACAGATGGAGTATTTCCACCTTTTATCAAAACAAAATTGATAAACCCTTTCATTGTAAGTACTCGCCAATTCCCGTATTGCCTTAGACTGGAAAAGGTTTAAAGAAACTTCTGCTGTCGTCAGGGTACTTATACAAGTCGGGTTAACTTACCTGCCAGTGGCAATATACTTTGTTCAATACCATTCGCCGAAAAATCCGGTTGGTTTGCATAAATAATTGTTGGAATGCCTTTAAATAAAGTCTTCTTGGGAGGATTGCTATAAAGGAATTTAGATTTTGGTTATGGGAAGGAAGACTGTTGGTTTGATGGAACCTGGGAAAATTCGGTTTTTATTATTGTTACTATGTATCATATCCATGTCGACCGCATGGGCACAGGAGGCAGGTAATTGCGGGGATGGTATTGATAATGATGGTGATGGATTAATTGACTGTTACGATGGGGACTGTTCGGGTTCAGTGGATTGTGATGGATTTTATTTTGGCGGGTCGAGTGGCACCTGTCAAAGCACACCGGCGCCCGGGGAGCCCTTTACACTGGTTAAGGTTTGGGATACGGATGCTACTATGTATCCAATGGACTCTCGTCAAACAGCGCTGGTTGGTGATATTGATAGCGATGGTGACACCGAAGTTGTGGGTATAGACGACAGCGGAAGGATTTATGCTTTTAGCGGCGTAGATGGATCCCTGGTAATGCAGATTACGACACCGTCCCAGGATGTTCAAACCAATGCAACGGCCTTTGCCGATGTGGATGGAGACGGGTTCTCAGAGTTCTTCATTGTTATTCAAAATGGAGGATCCCCAAAATTGGTTAGGTACGATCCCGATGGCGCTGCCACCTTAAGCACAGCGACCTGGACCTCAACGGCTGATGTTGGTCACGGGGGCTCAAATGATGACCGGTACACGCCTGAAATAGCAGATTTTGATGAAGATGGTGTGCCGGAGGTTTACCTGGGAGATCAGATTTTTAATAGTACTACCGGGGCCAGAATAGTATCGGGAAGCGGGAGCCGGGGTGAGCATACGGCTGGAGAACCATTTTCAGTAGCTGCAGACGTACTGCCCGATGCTGCTTGTGCCAATTGCACGGGTTTAGAATTAGTAGCGGGAAATGAGGTTTACTCAGTTGATATTGGAACTGGCACCTTTACGCTGGAAGTGAGTGCACCGGTAACGCTCAATGATGGTGTTACCAGTATTGTCGACTGGGATCTGGATGGTGATTTGGATGCAATCGTCAATGAAGGAAGATACGTTTATGCCTGGGATATCCAAACGTCTGCACAATTGGGGACCACTTTTGATATTAGAAGCGCTTCTGTTGCAAATACAACGGCTAATGGGGGACATGCAAATATTGCCGATTTTGACTCTGACGGTAGACCTGAAATCGGACTTGCCGGAAGGCATGTTTATGTAGTTATTGATGATTTTAGTTCCGGAATGGGAGAATTGTGGTCAACAGCCACAGTAGATAATTCTCAAAGAACAGGTAGTACCGTATATGATTTTCATGCCGATGGTTTTTTCGAGGTTATTTATCGCGATGAGCAGACGCTTTATGTGTATAACGGACTGGATGGTTCAGTGATGGCCTCGATTGCCTGTGGTGCCGGAACCCGTATGGAATATCCCGTGGTAGCTGATGCAAATGATGACGGGCAATCCGAAATTATATGTCCGTGCCAGGATGGAAACGGGCCAGGTAATTCGGGGAATAACTACATTTCAATGTTTAGGTCAACAGACTATCCCTGGGTGGCGGCAAGAAGTGTTTGGAACCAACATAATTATTTTGAAGTGAGCATAAACGATGATCTCACGGTTCCTATTGAATTGCAGGATCACTCACTTGTACCCGGTTCCAATAATTTCCTGGCACAATCGACTTATCGATTAAGTAACGGTTCAGCGGCTTTGGCGGCCCCGGATGCTACTGTTACAATCACTGCACCTATCGATAAGACCAATTGTGGTCCCGCACCTTATGAAATTGATGCAACCGTAGATATTTCAAATAGCGGTGATTGGCCCCTTCCGGCTTCAACGCCTATTTCCTTTTACAATGGAGATCCTTACGCCGGCGGTGCTACCCTAATGTTGGTTGATGAATTGGGCTCGCAGTTAGACGCGGGCAATATGACGTCGGTTACCTACACACTTCCGGAGCAACATCAGGATTTTGACCTGTATGTATTGATTAATCATAACGGCCTGGCCCTTCCACCCGCTGCGCCGGATTATGTGGAATCGCATGTCGGGGAATGTGATTTTTCTAACAACCTGTTTGGACCACTAACTATAACGGACTGCCAATCGCCACCTATTGGCGTTGATGCCTCGGTTATTTTGAATGAAAATAGTTCCAATGGAACCAGTGTTCATACTGTAGCGGCAAGCGACCCGGATGTAGGTGCTACCAGAACATTTAGTATTACAGGGGGTAATACAGGAACCACCTTTGACATTGACATGAGTAGCGGTGAGATAACCGTCAACGACAACACCTTACTGGATTTTTCTATACCGGTATTTACCTTGACAGTCACTGTTGAGGACAATGATGGGTTAACAGACGATGCGACAATTACCATAACTATTGACGACGAATCAGTTTATACAGTAAACGCTGCTCAGAATGAAGATAGTTACAGCAACGGCGATCAACTGGCTAGCGTTACCGATGGAAATGGTGCCATAGCGAGTGCTGTGATAGCATCAGGTTCCTTGCCAGGTTGGATGAGTTTGAATGCGACCACAGGAGAGATTACAGTAAATGATGCGACACAGGTAGCTGATGGCACCTACGCAGTAGATATTACTACCACCGATGCAGTTGGTGGTACCACCACCCAGACAGTGAGCATTGTGATCGACCCGGACACAGAAGCGGTTTACACGGTGAATGCCGCTCAGAACGAAGATAGTTACAGCAATGGCGATCAGCTGGCTTCAGTAGCTGATGCTGATGGGGCAATAACGAGTGCCGTGATAGCTTCAGGATCTTTGCCAAGCTGGATGAGTTTAAATGCGACTACGGGAGAGATTACAGTCAATGATGCGACACAAGTGACCGATGGTACTTACGCAGTTGATATTACAACGACCGATGCAGATGGAGGTGTTACCACCCAGACGGTGAGTATTGTGATAGATCCAGATACAGAGGCAGTTTACACAGTGAATGCAGCCCAGAATGAAGATAGTTACAGCAATGGCGATCAGCTGGCTTCGGTAGCTGATGCTGATGGAGCAATAACGAATGCTGTGATAGCTTCAGGATCTTTGCCAAGCTGGATGAGCTTAAATGCCACTACCGGTGAGATTACGGTGAATGATGCCACACAAGTAGCTGATGGTACCTATGCAGTAGATATTACAACCACCGATGCAGATGGTGGTGTGACCACCCAGACAGTAAGCATTGTAATCAACGCTGATACAGAGGCGGTATACACAGTAAACGCCGCTCAAAACGAAGATAGTTACAGCAATGGCGATCAACTGGCTTCAGTAGCAGATGCCGATGGAGCAATCACCAGTGCTGTGATAGCTTCAGGTTCCTTACCAGGTTGGATGAGCCTGAATGCTACTACTGGCGAGATCACAGTCAATGATGCGACACAAGTGGCCGATGGAACTTACACAGTAGACATTACTACGACCGATGTGGATGGAGGCGTTACCACCCAGACGGTGAGTATTGTGATAGATCCAGATACAGAGGCTGTTTACACAGTGAATGCGGCCCAGAATGAAGATAGTTATAGCAATGGCGATCAACTGGCTAGTGTAGCTGATACAGATGGTGCAATAACCAGCGCAGTCATTGCCGGGGGCACACTGCCTGCATGGATGAGTTTGAATGCTGCTACCGGCGAGATTACGGTGAATGATGCGACTCAGGTAGCTAACGGTACTTATACCGTGGACATTACTACGACCGATGTGGATGGCGGCAGCACCACTCAAACGGTGAGCATTGTAATTAACCCAGATACAGAGGCTGTTTACACCGTGAATGCGGCTCAGAATGAAGATGGTTATAGCAATGGTGATCAACTCGCTTCAGTAGCCGATGCAGACGGTGCGATAACGAGTGCTGTGATAGCGTCAGGTTCTTTGCCCACATGGATGAGCTTGAATGCTACAACCGGAGAGATTACGGTAAATGATGCGACCCAGGTAGCTGATGGCACTTATGCAGTGGATATTACTACCACCGATGCAGATGGTGGTGTTACCACCCAGACGGTGAGCATTGTGATCAACGCAGATACAGAGGCGATTTATACAGTAAACGCATCTCAGAACGAAGATAGTTATAGTAATGGCGATCAGTTGGCCAGTGTAGCTGATACCGATGGGGCAATAACCAGTGCTGTGATAGCATCAGGATCTTTGCCCACATGGATGAGCTTGAATGCTACAACCGGAGAGATTACGGTAAATGATGCGACCCAGGTAGCTGATGGCACCTATGCAGTGGATATTACTACCACCGATGCAGATGGTGGGGTCACCACCCAAACGGTGAGCATTGTGATAGATCCGGATACAGAAGCGGTTTACACGGTGAATGCAGCTCAGAACGAAGATAGTTACAGTAATGGCGATCAACTGGCCAGTGTGGCTGATGCTGACGGCGCAATAACCAGTGCTGTGATAGCGTCAGGTTCCTTGCCAAGTTGGATGAGTTTGAATGCGACCACGGGAGAGATCACAGTCAATAATGCGACGCAAGTAGCTGATGGTACTTACGCAGTTGATATTACAACGACCGATGCAGATGGAGGCGTTACCACCCAAACAGTAAGCATTGTAATCAACGCAGATACAGAGGCGGTTTACACAGTAAATGCCGCTCAGAATGAAGATAGTTACAGTAACGGCGATCAGTTGGCCAGTGTAGCTGATGTAGATGGGGCAATAACAAGCGCAGTAATAGCATCTGGGTCTTTGCCCTCATGGATGAGTTTGAATGCAACTACCGGAGAAATCACAGTGAATGATGCTACCCAGGTAGCCGATGGTACCTACATAGTAGATATTACTACCACCGATGCAGATGGCGGTGTGACCACCCAAACTGTGAGCATTGTAATCAACGCTGATACAGAGGCAGTATACACAGTAAACGCAGCTCAGAACGAAGATAGTTACAGCAATAGCGATCAGCTGGCTTCAGTAGCCGATGTAGATGGGGCAATAACAAGCGCAGTAATAGCATCTGGGTCTTTGCCCTCATGGATGAGCTTGAATGCAACTACCGGAGAAATCACAGTAAATGATGCCACACAAGTAGCCGATGGCACCTACGCAGTAGATATTACTACGACCGATGCAGATGGTGGTGTGACCACCCAGACGGTGAGCATTGTGATTGACCCCGATACGGAAGCGGTTTACACAGTAAATGCCGCCCAAA
>JAUJEB010000025.1 GCA_030442055.1 Agaribacillus aureus
GCTAAAGGAATATTGTAAGCGATCTGTTGGCTATCTAATTGGTCTAGCACCCATAGCCTTCGCTGAGCATGGGATAGCCCATAATCTTCCTCAATAGCTATCGGCTTAATCTCCTCATAAACCTCACGTTGTCGCTGATCAATCAGTAAAGACTGCTCACGCACTGTAGGAGCACTGAATACATTGACCAGCTCCAGCTTGACAGAGAAATGCTTGTAGATACGAGTAACTATTTGCGTCGCCTTCAAGGAATGACCCCCTAACTCAAAAAAGTTGTCCTCCACCCCTACTTTATCCATATCCAAAACCTGCTGCCAGATCTCAACCAACTGTCGCTCTGTATTGGTAACAGGTGCTACATAAGCCTGATGCCTTTCAAATTGATCTACTTCAGGCAAGGACCTCTTGTCAACCTTGCCATTGGGTGTCAGCGGTAAATTCTCCAACGCTACCAACACACCCGGTAACATATAAGCCGGCAACCATTCCTGAAGATACTGCCTTAACCTGTCGCCGGAAACCTCCTGACTTCCAGTAGAATCTTCCTTGATTGTAAAGTAAGCCACCAATTGCTTGCCGCCTTGCTGATCTTGCTTTACCACTACGGCCGCTCTTGCAACAGAAGGGTAGTTCTGCAAACGACTCTCTATCTCGCCCAATTCAACCCGCTGCCCTCTAATCTTAACCTGGTGATCTTTGCGCCCAATAAATTCTAAAGTACCCGTGGCCTGTCTGCGCACTAAGTCCCCACTCCTGTAAACCCTTCCTCCGGGAAGGTGAGCTGCTTCAACAAACTGCTGGTCGGTGAGTTGCTCATTGTTAAAGTAACCCTCTCCCAAACAAACTCCTCCAATACATAATTCTCCGGTACTTCCCAGCGGCAGTAACGACAGTGACTCGTCTAACACAAATAGTTGAACGTTGTCAATCGGATTGCCTATCGGAACACTACTCAGATGAGCATAGTTACTCTTATCTATACGGAAAAAGCTTACTACATCTGTACACTCAGTAGGACCATACGTATTAAACACGCTTGCCTGGCAATGCTCGCTTTGAAGCCACAAATCGATTTGTGGTATGGAAATGGCTTCTCCTCCCAACACAACTGACTTCAGAGAGGATACCGGACGGTAATCACCCGCCAATTGCTCAAGCAATGGATAGAAAGCTGCCGGAGCACAATTAATAACTGTAATAGCTAACTGCGAAATGTCAGATGCCATCTGTTGATAGTCGTACAAACCCGCACTCATTAAGCATAAACTACCCCCTGATAGTAGCGGGGCAAACAAATTCTTCTGGGCTAAATCAAAGCTGACAGAAGCCACTAACAAGTTCTTGTCTTCTTCATTCAGATCCAGCAATTTGATGTACCAGTTAAGCAAATTAACAAAACTCCTGTTTGCAATCTTAGCTCCTTTAGGACTGCCTGTTGAACCCGACGTGTACAGTACATAAAGTAAATCATCAGCACTTGTAGTAATCTTAGGTTTATCGCTGGGCAAGTAATCATCAGCCAGTATTTGTTCAATGACCAATGTATCTGTAGTAAAGCTATTATAATGTTTGAATTTGTCCTGCACTAGCAGCAGTGGTGCCTGGCAGTCCTCCAAAAGATACTCAATACGTTCGATTGGATAAGCTGAATCAATGGGCACATAGGCTCCTCCCACTTTGAGCACCCCTAGTATGCCAATAATCAATTGAGGAGATCGTTCCATCATTAGCCCAACAATAAGCTTCCTGTCATGATAATGCTGATGCAGATAGTGAGCTACTTGATTGGCTTGTTCATTTAGTTGCCGGTAAGTGAAATGGCCCTGATATGAGATTATAGATACGTGATCCGGTGTGCGTTGAACCTGCTGTTCAAACAGGTCTACTACTGTATACTCTTCCGGATAATCAACAAATGTTGCATTGAAACCATCCAGTAATTGAGTCCGCTCATGATTGCTTAGCATCTCTGCTATCCCTACCGGCTGAACCGGATCATCCAACAGGCTAGATAGTAAATTGTTATAGTGGGACAGCAGTTGCTCAATACGATCCCCACTGAACAAGTCACTGTTGTAGTCAAGTACCAGATAAATACGCTCTGATTGTTCAACAAATGAAAAAGTCAGATCGAACTTGCTGGTTTGAACCTCTACCTCAGCAGCTGACACATCCACCCCTTGCATGGTAACTGGTGAGACCACCGATGGCTGATTCTGTAAAACCACCATTATGTCAAATAAAGGTGAACGAGACAGGTCCCGCTCCAAGGGTAGCTCCTCAACCAGCTTGTCAAATGGATACTGCTGGTGAGCAAAGCCTTCTAGGCTAACCCCCTTCACCTTATCTAATAACTCTTTAAAACTCTCTTCCCCGGATAGGTGGATACGTAAGGCCAAAGTGTTCAGATAGTAACCAATCTGATCCTCTAAGTCCAGGTGCTCACGGCCTGCTACCGGGGTCCCTACAATGATGTCTTTTTGCCCCGTGTAACGATATAGTAACACATAAACCGTGCTCAGCAATACCATAAACAACGTAACGCCCTCCTGGTCTCCCATCATCTTAAGCTTGGCACTCAACCCCGGGTCCAAAGCCAGCGACACGTTATCACCATTGTAAGTCTTCACTGAGGGTCTCCGGTAATCTGTCGGTAATTCCAACAACGGCAGCTCTCCTGATAATTGATCCATCCAGTAAGACTGATCACTACGCAACCGATCGCCAGATAACTGACCCATCTGCCAGTGCGCATAATCCTTGTAATGGATAGACAGTGGCCGAAGAGGACTCGACTCTCCCGATACATAGGCATTATATAGTGTAAAAAGCTCCTGTAACATTTTCTGGATGGATCGTCCATCGCAAATAATGTGGTGAATAGTTAGTAACAAATAGTAATGCTGCTCTTCCTCCTGTAATAACTTCACCCGTAACAACGGACCCGTCGATAAATTAAATGCAGTGCCTGCCATCTGCTCGGATATTTGTTTCGCACGCTCAACAGCCTGTGGATCATCACGCAAGTCTTCATAATCCAACTCAAACCCACTCTCTTCAACAGAGAGTATCTTCTGACGCGGTTCCCCCTCCACAACCACAAATACAGTCCTCAAACTCTCATGACGCGCTACCAAACTCGAAAATGAAGACCGCAAGGACGCCACTGATAAGGAACCTTCCAAACGATATGCTAAAGGAATATTGTAAGCGATCTGTTGGCTATCTAATTGGTCTAGCACCCATAGCCTTCGCTGAGCATGGGATAGCCCATAATCTTCCTCAATAGCTATCGGCTTAATCTCCTCATAAACCTCACGTTGTCGCTGATCAATCAGTAAAGACTGCTCACGCACTGTAGGAGCACTGAATACATTGACCAGCTCCAGCTTGACAGAGAAATGCTTGTAGATACGAGTAACTATTTGCGTCGCCTTCAAGGAATGACCCCCTAACTCAAAAAAGTTGTCCTCCACCCCTACTTTATCCATATCCAAAACCTGCTGCCAGATCTCAACCAACTGTCGCTCTGTATTGGTAACAGGTGCTACATAAGCCTGATGCCTTTCAAATTGATCTACTTCAGGCAAGGACCTCTTGTCAACCTTGCCATTGGGTGTCAGCGGTAAATTCTCCAACGCTACCAACACACCCGGTAACATATAAGCCGGCAACCATTCCTGAAGATACTGCCTTAACCTGTCGCCGGAAACCTCCTGACTTCCAGTAGAATCTTCCTTGATTGTAAAGTAAGCCACCAATTGCTTGCCGCCTTGCTGATCTTGCTTTACCACTACGGCCGCTCTTGCAACAGAAGGGTAGTTCTGCAAACGACTCTCTATCTCGCCCAATTCAACCCGCTGCCCTCTAATCTTAACCTGGTGATCTTTGCGCCCAATAAATTCTAAAGTACCCGTGGCCTGTCTGCGCACTAAGTCCCCACTCCTGTAAACCCTTCCTCCGGGAAGGTGAGCTGCTTCAACAAACTGCTGGTCGGTGAGTTGCTCATTGTTAAAGTAACCCTCTCCCAAACAAACTCCTCCAATACATAATTCTCCGGTACTTCCCAGCGGCAGTAACGACAGTGACTCGTCTAACACAAATAGTTGAACGTTGTCAATCGGATTGCCTATCGGAACACTACTCAGATGAGCATAGTTACTCTTATCTATACGGAAAAAGCTTACTACATCTGTACACTCAGTAGGACCATACGTATTAAACACGCTTGCCTGGCAATGCTCGCTTTGAAGCCACAAATCGATTTGTGGTATGGAAATGGCTTCTCCTCCCAACACAACTGACTTCAGAGAGGATACCGGACGGTAATCACCCGCCAATTGCTCAAGCAATGGATAGAAAGCTGCCGGAGCACAATTAATAACTGTAATAGCTAACTGCGAAATGTCAGATGCCATCTGTTGATAGTCGTACAAACCCGCACTCATTAAGCATAAACTACCCCCTGATAGTAGCGGGGCAAACAAATTCTTCTGGGCTAAATCAAAGCTGACAGAAGCCACTAACAAGTTCTTGTCTTCTTCATTCAGATCCAGCAATTTGATGTACCAGTTAAGCAAATTAACAAAACTCCTGTTTGCAATCTTAGCTCCTTTAGGACTGCCTGTTGAACCCGACGTGTACAGTACATAAAGTAAATCATCAGCACTTGTAGTAATCTTAGGTTTATCGCTGGGCAAGTAATCATCAGCCAGTATTTGTTCAATGACCAATGTATCTGTAGTAAAGCTATTATAATGTTTGAATTTGTCCTGCACTAGCAGCAGTGGTGCCTGGCAGTCCTCCAAAAGATACTCAATACGTTCGATTGGATAAGCTGAATCAATGGGCACATAGGCTCCTCCCACTTTGAGCACCCCTAGTATGCCAATAATCAATTGAGGAGATCGTTCCATCATTAGCCCAACAATAAGCTTCCTGTCATGATAATGCTGATGCAGATAGTGAGCTACTTGATTGGCTTGTTCATTTAGTTGCCGGTAAGTGAAATGGCCCTGATATGAGATTATAGATACGTGATCCGGTGTGCGTTGAACCTGCTGTTCAAACAGGTCTACTACTGTATATTCTTCCGGATAATCAACAAATGTTGCATTGAAACCATCCAGTAATTGAGTCCGCTCATGATTGCTTAGCATCTCTGCTATCCCTACTGGCTGAACCGGATCATCCAACAGGCTAGATAGTAAATTGCTATAGTGAGACAGTAATTGCTCAATACGATCCCCACTGAACAAATCACTGTTGTAGTTAAGTACCAGGTAAATACGCTCCGGATGTTCAACAAACGAAAAAGTCAGATCAAACAAACTGGTTTGAACCTCTACCTCAGCAGCTGACACATCCACTCCTTGCATGGTAACTGGTGAGACCACTGATGGCTGGTTCTGTAAAACCACCATTATGTCAAATAAAGGTGAACGAGAAAGGTCCCGCTCCAAGGGTAACTCCTCAACCAGTTTGTCAAATGGATACTGCTGGTGCGCAAAGCCTTCTAGGCTAACCTCCTTCACCTTACCTAATAACTCTTTAAAACTCTCTTCCCCTGAGATCTGCATTCGTAGGGCAAGGGTGTTGACAAAAAAACCAATCTGATCCTCTAAATCCAGGTGCTCACGGCCTGCTACCGGGGTCCCTACAATGATGTCTTTTTGCCCCGTGTAACGATATAATAACACATAAACCGTGCTCAGCAATACTATGAACAACGTAACGCCCTCCTGGTCTCCCATCATCTTAAGCTTTGCACTCAATTCTGGGTCCAAAGCCAGCGACACGTTATCACCATTGTAGGTCTTCACCGAGGGTCTCCGGTAATCTGTCGGTAATTCCAACAACGGCAGCTCTCCCGATAATTGATCCATCCAGTAAGATTGATCACTACGCAACCGTTCGCCAGATAACTGACCCATCTGCCAGTGCGCATAATCCTTGTAATGGATAGACAGTGGCCGAAGAGGATTAGACTCTCCCGAGACATAGGCATTATATAACAACAATACCTCCTTGAACAGCACCTGCATCGACCACTCATCTGATACAATATGATGCATGCTCATCGCAAATACATACGATGTCTCTTCTATCTGTAATAACTTCACCCGTAACAACGGACCGGTCGATAAATTAAATGCTGTGCCTGCCATCTGCTCGGATATTCGCTTCGCACGCTCAACAGCATGTGGATCATCACGCAAGTCTTCATAGTCCAACTCAAATCCACTCTCCTCAACAGGAAGTATCTTCTGACGCGGTTCCCCTTCTACATCCACAAATACAGTCCTCAAACTCTCATGACGGGCTACCAGACTCGAAAATGAAGCTCGCAAGGACGCCACTGATAAGGAACCTTCCAAACGATACGCTAAAGGAATATTGTAAGCGATCTGTTGGCTACCTAACTGATCGAGCACCCACAGCCTTCGTTGAGCATGGGATAGCGCATAGTCTTCCTCAATAGCTATCGGCTTAATCTCCTCATAGGCTTTGTCATCAGCCGCAATATCCATAAAAAAAACAATGAGTTCTTCTTTATGTCTCTGCAATTCGGCTGTCAGCTCAGGTGTTAAACTTCCTTCGGGAGCATTTATTTTCAGTTTCCCATCAAGATACCTGATCTCAATATTTAAATCTCTTAGTTTGGATAATATAGAAGTTAGCGTCATGATTATTAAAGTATAATTTCTTCTGTCTTATTATTACCAGTCCCATTCGAGCTGACATCTTTGGCCCACATGATGATATCCATCTCAGAGGCCAGGTCTGCAACGGTAGGATGAGTAAACAAGCTGCGTAGCTCCAGCTTGATAGAAAAATGTTTGTAGATATAAGATACCAACTGGGTCGCTTTCAGTGAGTGACCCCCTAACTCAAAAAAATTGTCCTCCACCCCTACTTTATCCATATCCAAAACCTGCTCCCAGATCTCCACCAACTGTCGCTCTGTATTGCTGGCAGGTGCAACATACGCTCGCTGTCTTGGCAATTGATCTATCCCCGGCAACGACTGCTTGTCAATCTTGCCATTCACTGTTAGCGGTAAACGCTCCAGTTCTACCAATACACTTGGTACCATATAGACCGGCAACCATGCCTGAAGATGCTCTCGTAATGACCCCTCATCCACCTCTCCTTCCTTAACATAGTAACCTACTATTTGCTTCTCATTATCCAACCCCTCTTGCAATAATATCACCGCCTGGGATAACCCCGCGTACTCCAACAACACCCGCTCTATCTCGCCTAGCTCAATCCTGTATCCCCGAAGCTTAACCTGGTCGTCCTTTCGCCCCAGGTACTCTAAAGCCCCATCCCGGTTCCAGTAACCTAAGTCTCCTGTCTTATACAACCGCCCTTCTCCAAAAGGATTACTAATGAACTTCTCTTCCGTTAAATCCTCCTGATGAAGATAACCCCGCGCCAACCCTGTCCCGCCAATCAATATCTCACCAACTATCCCAACAGGCTGAGGCTGATGGTACTCATCTAGTACATATACCTTTCGATTGGCAATAGGCTTACCAATCGTTGCTTTGCCTGACTCAACCTCCTGTAGAGAAGCACTGGTAGTTACTACTGTTGACTCTGTAGGTCCATAGTTGTTGATCACCTGTCGATTTATTCCTCTTACACTACCCCACTCCTCGCCGCCTGTTAATACCAGCAGCTTGTCCTGCTCAGCCAGCAAGCCAGTTTGCACGACTTGTTTACAGATAGGAGTTGGTAGAAAACTATGACTGATCTGCTGCCTTTTGAACCAATCAGCCAATTCAATGATTTGTAATCTTTCTGCTTGTGGTATGGGGAACAAGCTCCCTCCGAATAAAAGGTAAGGCCACACTTCCCAACCAAAAGCATCAAAACCAATACTGGCATAGACGCTGGCCCTACTATCGGTTGACAGACTAAAAGACAACCGGTGCCAGTAACATAACTCCACTACACTCTTATGCTCTATCATAACCCCTTTCGGTCTGCCACTAGTCCCCGAAGTATAAATCACATAAGCCAGATTGTTTGATCCTGCTATTGGCACCAGGTTGTCTGTCGGTGTCTGTATTCTCTCCTCCAATGAATCCATTGATAATACCTCCAAAAAGGACAATCCTGTCGTAGATGCTCTCAACATATCAAACATCGCTGCCTGCGTAAGCAGAAGCTTTGGCCTGGCTTCTGCCAGCATATACCCTATTCGGTGAGAAGGATAATTTACATCAATCGGTAAATAAGCCCCTCCCGATTTCAGCACAGACAACATCGCAATCACTGTCATTTCACTCCTTTCCAACAGCAAGCCAACCAGGTCATCTGCCTCTATGTTATAATGTCTGCGAAAGTAGTGAGCTAGTTGGTTCGCCCTTTGGTTGACTTGTTCATAGGTAAGACTTTGGTCTTCGAAAACCAGGGCTATGTGATCTGGGGTACGATGAACCTGCTGTTCAAAAAGATCTACTACTGTATGCCGTTCCGGGTAATCAACAAATGTTGCATTGAAACCATCCAGTAATTGAGTCCGCTCATGATTGCTTAGCATCTCTGCTATCCCTACTGGCTGAACCGGATCATCCAACAGGCTAGATAGTAAATTGTTATAGTGAGACAGTAATTGCTCAATACGATCCCCACTGAACAAATCACTATTGTAGTCAAGTACCAGATAAATACGCTCCGGCTGTTCAACAAATGAAAAAGTCAAATCGAACTTGCTGGTTTGAACCTCTACCTCAGCAGCTGACACATCCACTCCTTGCATGGTAACTGGTGAGACCACCGATGGCTGGTTCTGTAAAACCATCATCACGTCAAATAGCGGTGAACGAGACAGGTCCCGCTCCAGGGGCAACTCCTCAACCAGCTTGTCAAATGGATACTGCTGGTGGGCAAAGCCTTCTAGGCTAACTGTCTTCACCTTACCTAATAACTCTTTAAAACTCTCTTCCCCGGATAGGTGGATACGTAAGGCAAGGGCGTTGACAAAAAAACCAATCTGATCCTCTAAGTCCAGGTGCTCACGGCCTGCTACCGGGGTCCCTACAATGATATCTTTTTGCCCCGTGTAACGATATAGTAACACATAAACCGTGCTCAGCAATACCATGAACAACGTAACGCCCTCCTGGTCTCCCATCATCCTTAGCTTTGCACTCAACTCTGGGTCCAAAGCCAGCGACACGTTATTACCATTGTAGGTCTTCACTGAGGGTCTCCGGTAATCTGTCGGTAATTCCAACAACGGCAGCTCCCCTGATAATTGATCCATCCAGTAAGATTGATCACTACGCAACCGTTCGCCAGATAACTGACTCATCTGCCAGTGTGCATAATCCTTGTAATGGATAGATAGCGGCCGAAGAGGATTCGACTCTCCTGATACATAGGCATCATATAACAACAATATCTCTTTGAAAAGTACCTGCATCGACCACTCATCTGATACAATATGATGCATGCTCATAACAAATACATACGATGTCTCACCCAATTGTAATAACTTCACCCGTAACAACGGACCGGTTGATAAATTAAATGCCGTGCCTGCCATCTGCTCGGATATTTGTTTCACACGCTCAACAACCTGTGGATCATCACGCAAGTCTTTATAATCCAACTCAAATCCACTCTCTTCAACAGAGAGTATCTTCTGACGGGGTTCCCCTTCTACATCCACAAATACGGTCCTCAAACTCTCATGACGCCCTACCAGACTCGAAAATGAAGACCGCAACGAGGTCACTGATAAGGAACCTTCCAAACGATATGCTAAAGGAATATTGTAAGCGATCTGTTGGCTATCTAATTGGTCGAGCACCCACAACCTTCGTTGAGCATGGGATAGCGCATAGTCTTCCTCAATAGCTATCGGCTCTATCTCTTCATAAACCTGGCGTTGTTGCTCATCAATCAGTAAGGATTGCTCACGCACAGTGGGAGCACTGAATACATTGACCAGCTCCAGCTTGATAGAAAAATGTTTGTAGATATAAGATACCAGCTGGGTCGCTTTCAGTGAGTGACCCCCTAACTCAAAAAAGTTGTCCTCTACTCCTATCTCCTCTATACCCAATACCTGCTCCCAGATCTCCACCAACTGTCGCTCTGTGTCCGTAGCAGGTGCTACATACGCTCGCTGTCTTGGCAAATGATCTATCCCCGGCAACGACTGCTTGTCAATCTTGCCGTTCACTGTTAGCGGTAAACGCTCCAGTTCTACCAATACACTTGGTACCATATAGGCCGGCAACCATGCCTGAAGATGCTCTCGTATTGACCCCTCATCCACTTCTCCTTCCTTAACATAGTAACCTACTATTTGCTTCTCATTATCCAACCCCTCTTGCAATAATACCACCGCCTGGGATAACCCCGCGTACTCCAACAACACCCGCTCT
>JAUJEB010000026.1 GCA_030442055.1 Agaribacillus aureus
TCGCCCCAGGTACTCTAAAGCTCCATCCCGGTTCCAGTAACCTAAGTCTCCTGTCTTATACAACCGCCCTTCTCCAAAAGGATTACTAATGAACTTCTCTTCCGTTAAATCCTCCTGATGAAGATAACCCCGCGCCAACCCTGTCCCGCCAATCAATATCTCACCCACTATCCCAACAGGCTGAGGCTGGAGGCTCTCATCTAGTACATATACCTTTCGATTGGCAATAGGCTTACCAATCGTTGCTTTGCCTGACTCAACCTCCTGCAGAGAAGCACTGGTAGTTACTACTGTTGACTCTGTAGGTCCATAGTTGTTGATCACCTGTCGATTTATTCCTCTTACACTACCCCACTCCTCGCCGCCTGTTAATACCAGCAGCTTGTCCTGCTCAGCCAGCAAGCCAGTTTGCACGACCTGTTTACAGATAGGAGTTGGTAGAAAACTATGACTGATCTGCTGCCTTTTGAACCAATCAGCCAATTCAATGATTTGTAATCTTTCTGCTTGTGGTATGGGGAACAAGCTCCCTCCGGATAAAAGGTAAGGCCACACTTCCCAACCAAAAGCATCAAAACCAATACTGGCATAGACGCTGGCCCTACTATCGGTTGACAGACTAAAAGCCAACCGGTGCCAGTAACATAACTCCACTACACTCTTATGCTCTATCATAACCCCTTTCGGTCTGCCACTAGTCCCCGAAGTATAAATCACATAAGCCAGATTGTTTG
>JAUJEB010000027.1 GCA_030442055.1 Agaribacillus aureus
ACCATTACTCCTTTGGGCCGGCCTGTGGTACCGGAGGTATAAATGACATAGGCCAGATCGGTAGGCTTGTTGACCCTTGGAGGATTATCGGTCGGTGTGGCAAGCCCTTCCAGTTCTTCATCCAAAGCAAACAAACTACCATCATAATGGCTCAAACCCAACAAGTACTCACTCTGGGTAAGAAGCAGGGCAACTTTACCATCCTCCAATAAGTAATCTATCCGCTCATTTGGGTAAGTAACATCAATGGGAAGGTAGGCAGCTCCCGATTTGAGTATCCCCAATATCCCCACTATCATCTCAATGCTGCGTTCTACCAGTAAGCCTACCAGGTCTCCTGCTTGCAAAGTGTGTTGATCTCTTATGTAGTGAGCCAGCCGATTTGACTGATCGTTGAGCTCACTGTAAGTGTACTCCCGCTGCCCGAAAACTATAGCAATTTGACCTGGTGTACGATCAACCTGCTGCTCAAAAAGACTTACAAGCGTCTCTTCCTCAGGATAAAACTGATCAGTGCTATTGATAGACTTCAAAAAATTTTCCTCCTGGAGAGTGAGTAGACTCATCTTGCTAATGGGCTGATCTACCCTTTTCAGCAGCCCATCTATCAACACCATCAAATGGGCTTTCAACTGCTCAAGTTGCTGCCGTTGATACACCTTCTCATTGTAATCAAAACGGATCAGCAATTGCTCTCCAGGCACAACAACCAGCGTAAAATCATAATTGTTCCGTTCAATATTTTCTTCTGCTAATACTTGAAAAATCTCCCGGTCGCTACTAGTTTCTACCTGTCCAAGTTGCTGGGCCAACGGATAATTCTCAAAAACCATTATATGATTAACCAGTTTCTGCTTAAGTATGCTCTCTGCCTGTATTTTCATCAAGGGATAATACTGGTGTGCCTCCCGCTCGAATGCTTCAGTTTGTATCTGTTTAAATAGCTCAGCCCAACTGGTTTGCTTCCGGTACCGCACCCGTACCGGCACTGTATTGATAAACAGTCCCACCATCTGCTCTACTCCTTCAATCTCCTTGGGTCTACCTGATATCACTAACCCAAATACCACATCACACGTGTTGTTGTAGCGACCCAAGAGCACTCCCCAAAGCGTTTGCATCAGGGTACTTAAAGTCACCTGCAGACCGGCAGCCTGCCTTCCCAACGTTGCTGTCTGCTCTTTGCTCAAAAGTAAATCCATTTGCTTGTGCACATAATCCTGACTCTCGCTGGCTTTTTGTCCCAGCAATTGGGCCTGCTGTTCATAACCGCTAAGATACTGTTGCCAATACTGACCAGCCGTCTGTTGATCCCTTTGCTGTAGCCACTGCACATAATGCCGGTGTGGCTTGGGGGGAGGTAAAAGCGGTTCTTGCCGCTGCCTGCAAGCTTGGTAGATTTGGTAAAATTCATTCGTTAAAATTACCAACCCCCATCCATCCAGGGTGATGTGATGAGCACTCCAAACCAATTCGTACTCCTGCTCTCTCAGTCGCAGTAACCCTACCCTCATCAAAACATCCCATGTCAGGTCAAAACCTCTTTTCCTATCCTTTTGTTTATAGCTCTCCAGATAAGCCTTTTGACTAGCTTCATCCAGTTCCCTGATGTCTTGGTAATCAAAGCCCATTGGCCGCTCACTGAGTACCACCTGCAAAAGCTTTTTTGATTCTCGATATACAAAAGCCGCACGAAGTGCTTCATGACGTTCCGATAAGGTCTCCAGTGTCTTTTTTACTAAATCCACCTCAACTTCTCCCCTTAAGCGATAACTGGTCTGGAGAAAATATGCTGTGGAGCTGGGATTGTATAAGCAGTGGAATAGTATCCCTTTCTGCATCGGAGTAAGTTCATAAATGTCGTGGAGGTTACTTTGTTTTTGCATCTTTCACAAGTTTTAATAACTGCAATGGTTGTGGCAACGAATAGACACGTACGATTTAATTCTAGACTACAAATTAATATATGATCGAAGCGGTGGATTCTATTTTTCTTGTTTTGAGAATATTAGAAACTGTTAAGCTGTACTTCGTTATTTTTAATCTCGGTGGCAATTGATGTCGTGCTGGTGCTTTTAATAATTTTTTTCCATTTTATTCTACAATTCATCTCACAATGGCGCCATTTCTATAAATTATTAGTTAATATATATTTGTATCATTAGCTGGAAAAATGACGCCTCATGTTAATAAATGACCGATTGCTCAAGTATCCAAGGTGGAATCATCAAGAAAATGATTCCGATTTGATAATCGGAATAAGCATTCCGCATGATGCAGGTAATGATTTGAACTATTCCCCTTAATTCATTGAAAATAGCATTTATATCAACTTGTTAAATAGTAAAACCCTACACCGTCTATGTTAATTTGTTTTGTCTATTGGATCAAAACAATCTCACTGTTTAATCTTACAGGTTACAATTAGTTACCAAATAATTTGCTCACAGCCTTCAACTCCTCATCGGAAAGCTTGTTGATGGTAAGATCACTGGGGGTAAGTTCTCTTTCTTGTTTACTTACGCAGTCGATAATCAAATTAAGTAGTTGTTTCTGGTACTTCATCGCCAGTTGTTCAATGGTTTCTTGTCGATACTGCTGCCGACTGTAAGCCAGGTTAATCCTTAGCTGTCCTTCCACTACCGATCCATCTACCTCTAACTGGAAACTACGTTTTCGTTCCAAACTTTCATTGCGTCCGGTCGACTCAGGTGCTAATCCAAAAGTAGATTCGCTAAAATCACGATCGAACTGCCCCAGATAGTTGAAACTTATCGCTGGTGGATGATACTGCCAATTGTGCAAATGGCGCAATATTCCGTAACCAATTCCATTCAGAGGTACTTGCCGTAAGGTTTCTTTGATCTGCTTGAGTTGGTAGCTCATGCTTTGAGCTGGCTCCAGTTGCAACAATAATGGATACATGGTAGTAAACCAACCCACTGTTCGACTTACATTCACCCCTTCCAAGATCTGTTCCCGCCCGTGACCTTCCAAAGCTATCTTTACTTTTGAAATGCCAAAACACTCATTCAAGCTTAATGCCAATGCTGTTAATAATGCATCGTTAATTTCTGTCCCATAAGCTTTGGGCACTTCTGTGAGCAGTTGCTGGGTTTGTTGTTGATCCAAACTAAAACTGGCACTGGCTGCGTCTCTGAGGAAATTTGTCCCTTGGTAATCCAATGTCAATTCATCTGCCGATGCTTGTTCTATCTGCTGCCAGTATTCCTGCTGTTGTTGCAAAGATTCATTTTGTGCGTAAACTAACAGTTGCTCGGCCCAGTATTTATAGGAATCCGTCTTAGTCGCTAGCTGCAGAGGTTGCCTTTGTTTGCACTGTTGGAAAAGCGTGGATAAGTCTTCCAGTATTATTCGCCAAGAAACTGTATCAACTACCAAATGATGAATTACCAACAGTAAACGATCTCCTTCTGGTAAGTGAAATATGGCTGCTTTAAGCAGGGGTCCTTGCCCCAACTCAATGCTTGCCTGTACACGGTCTGCTAGCAGCTCGAGTTCCCTTTCTGGCTGTTCATACGTTTTCAGGTCGTATTCCCGGACCCAGCTGGAATACACCTCACCTTCGTTATATTGTTGCCATCTCCCGCCTACCTGCCGAAAGCGCATGCGTAAAGCATCGTGGTGTAGTTGCAGCTTATTTACCATTTTCTCAAGTATGTCTTTATCCAACCCTGGCGGACAGGTTAATAACACCGCTTGATTATAGTGATTCAGTTGAGTTGAAGATCTGCTAAAAAACCACCGCTGAATAGGGGTTAAGGGAACTAATCCAACCACTGCCCCTTGTTCAGCCAATCGCTCCACCTGTTTGACCTTTCCAACTATTTGATGGATGTTGGGATACTGAAACAAATCCTGCAACTCCAATTGTAGACCCTGTTTGTACAGCCTTGCTGCAATCTGAATGGCTTTTATAGAATCACCCCCTAATTCAAAAAAGTTGTCTTCTACTCCTATTTCCTCTCTACCCAATACCTGCTCCCAGATCTCCACCAACTGTCGTTCCGTGTCAGTAACAGGTGCCACATACGCTCGCTGTCTTGGCAACTGATCTATCCCAGGCAAGGACTTCTTGTCAATCTTGCCGTTTACCATTAGTGGTAAAAACTCCAACTCTACCAATACACTCGGTAACATATAAGCTGGCAACCATGCCTGAAGATGCTCTCTTAATAACTCCTCATCCATATCGCCTCCCTTAACATAGTAACCTACTATTTGCTTCTCATTGCCACCTCCCTCTTGCAATAATACCACCGCCTGGGATACCCCCTCGTACTCCAATAGCACTCGCTCTACCTCCCCTAACTCAATCCTGTATCCCCGAAGCTTAACCTGGTCGTCCTTTCTCCCAAGGTACTCTAAAGCCCCTTCTCGGTTCCAGTAACCTAAATCTCCTGTCTTGTACAATCGCCCTTCTCCAAACGGATTCCTGATGAACTTCTCCTCAGTTAACGCTTCCTGATGAAGATATCCCCGCGCCAATCCTGTCCCGCCAATCAATATCTCACCTATTACCCCAATTGGTTGCTGGTTCAACCAATCATCCACTACATAAATCACTGTATTGCCAATAGGACGTCCAATGGGAATTGTTAAATCATTGGCCTGAGTGGGGTAGTAACTTACGTCTACCGTTGCTTCAGTTGGACCATATAGGTTATGGAGTGGTACGCTTAGTTTAGCATAATAGCGTTTTACTTGCTGAACGCTTAAGACTTCCCCACTACTGAATACTCTACGTAAAGATTTTAACTTGACCAAAGTTTGTGTTTGCTCTTCAACTGCTGATAAAAATAGCTCCAACATACTCGGCACAAAGTGTATTGTTGTAATGCCGTAACGCAAAATATGCGCCGTTATCAGTAGTGGGTCCAACACGACATGTTTTTGACAGAGCACTAACCTTGCCCCGTAGCACAGACTCATAAACAATTCCCACACCGACACATCGAAAACAAAAGGTGTTTTCTGAAGAATGACTTCCTTCGCATCAAAGCCATAGTGCTTCCATTGCCACGTGATCCGATTGACTACACTATTATGCGCTATCATTACACCTTTGGGCCGGCCTGTGGTACCGGAGGTATAAATGACATAGGCCAGATCGGTAGGCTTGTTGACCCTTAGGGGATTGTCAGTCGGTGTGGTGAGCCCTTCCAGTTGTTCATCTAAAGCAAACAAACTACCATGATAGTGGCTCAAACCCAACAAATACTCACTCTGGGTAAGAAGCAGGTCAACTTTACCATCCTCTAATAAGTAATCAATCCGCTCCTTAGGATAAGTAACATCAATAGGAAGGTAGGCAGCTCCCGCTTTGAGTATCCCTAATATCCCCACTATCATCTCAATGCCGCGTTCTACCAGTAGGCCTACCAGATCTCCTGATTGCAAAGTGTATTGATCTCTTATGTAGTGAGCCAGCTGATTCGACTGATCGTTGAGCTCACTGTAAGTGTACTCCCGCTGCCCAAAAACTAAAGCGATTTGACCTGGAGTACGATCAACCTGCTGCTCAAAAAGACTTACAAGCGTCTCTTCCTCAGGATAAGACTGATCGGTGCTATTGATGGAATCTAAAAAATGCTCCTCTTGATGTGTTAGTAATGGCAGAGAATGCAATGGCTGCATAATATCTTTATCAATGCCTTTTAATAATTGTCTATAGTGTTCCAGTAACCGCTCCATAGACCCCTGGCTGAAAAGGTCACTATTATAGTTAAGTACCAGATGAATATGCTCCGGCTGTTCAAAAAATGAAAAAGTCAGATCAAACAAACTGGTTTGAACCTCTACCTCAGCAGCTGACACATCCACTCCTTGCATGGTAACTGGTGAGACCACTGATGGCTGGTTCTGTAAAACCATCATTATGTCAAATAAAGGTGAACGAGACAGGTCCCGCTCCAAGGGTAACTCCTCAACCAGCTTGTCAAATGGATACTGCTGGTGGGCAAAGCCTTCTAGGCTAACCCCCTTCACCTTACCTAATAACTCTTTAAAACTCTCTTCCCCTGAGATCTGCATTCGTAGGGCAAGGATATTGACAAAAAAACCAATCTGATCCTCTAAGTCCAGGTGCTCACGGCCTGCTACCGGGGTACCTACAATGAGGTCTTTTTGTCCCGTGTAACGATATAGTAACACATAAACCGTGCTCAGCAATACCATGAACAACGTAACACCCTCCTGGTCTCCCATCATCTTAAGCTTGGCACTCAACCCCGGGTCCAACACCAGCGACACGTTATCACCATTGTAAGTCTTCACCGAGGGTCGCGGGTAATCCGTCGGTAATTCCAACAACGGCAGCTCTCCTGATAATTGATCCATCCAGTAAGTATGATGACTCCTCAGCCGATCGCCAGATAACTGACCCATCTGCCATTGCGCATAATCCTTGTAATGGATAGACAGCGGCCGCAGAGGATTAGACTCTCCCGATACATCAGCATTATATAACAACAATACCTCCTTGAAAAGTACCTGCATCGACCACTCATCTGATACAATATGATGCATGCTCATCGCAAATACATACGATGTCTCACTCAATTGTAATAACTTCACCCGCAACAACGGGCCGGTCGATAAATCAAATGCCGTGCCTGCCATCTGCGCGGATATTTGTTTCACATGCTCAACAGCCTGTGGATCATCTCGCAAGTCTTTATAGTCCAACTCAAATCCACTCTCTTCAACAGAGAGTATCTTCTGACGGGGTTCCCCCTTTACAACCAAAAATACAGTCCTCAAATTCTCATGACGCGCTAACAGACTCGAAAATGAAGCTCGCAAAGACTTCACCGATACAGAACCTTCAAGCCGGTAAGCAATAGGTCGGCTATACGCTCCCAGTTGATTTTCCAATTGGTCAAGCACCCAAAGCCTTCGCTGACCGTGGGATAGCGCATAGTCCTCCTGCTTAGCTATCGGCTCTATCTCCTCATATACCTCTCGTTGCTGCGCACGAATAAGCGCAGCCTGACCCGCCAGCGTCGGGTGGGAAAACAAATCCCCGATCTTTAACAAAACCTCAAACTCCTTGTAGATATGTGACACCAACTGCATCGCTTTCAAAGAAGAACCATCCAAAGCAAAAAAAGATGCCTTACGACTAATCCGGCGATCTCCCAAAACAACCTGCCAGATCTCCGACAAACGCAACTCCAACTCATCAACAGGAGGCTCGTAATCCGTATCCTCCAACGCTATTGGCTTAGGTAGCAACTTCCTGTCTACCTTCCCGTTCACATTCAACGGAAATTCATCCAACCAAACATAGTAGGACGGAAAATACTCAGCATTCAACCCAATCGACAACTCCATCCTGAACCAGTCCGATACACGCTCCTGACCTGTATAGTAACATATCAGCTCCTGCTGGTAATCTTCAT
>JAUJEB010000028.1 GCA_030442055.1 Agaribacillus aureus
GTATAAATCTATGGTTAAGATCTATTTTCGAAAAAGCTCACACCTACCTTAGCGTAGAAAGAAAAAAGGGGAAAATCCCCTTTTTCGACCTTTATTGCTACTTGTCTCAGTTAACTTGACGGCTATGAGAATTTTCTACGTTCTTTTATTTATCAAGGCGGGTATGCAGGACCTGTGATCCGGGTTATTTAAATAAATATAGAATAGAAGATTAGCCTCTCCATTAAATGCCTACATGCTATCCTACCAGTCTGAATTTGGCCTTCCCGCGAAGGACATACTCGTCACATTCTAATTCCGAATTCACATTATTTAATGTTTTTAACCGATGAAAACACCATTATTAACTGTAAACGAAACGGTTAATTAACCTAATATTTATGAAAGAAACTGCTTAATTTCAAGCACATGAACAAAACCGATGGTTATCCTGACACCGGAAGTTAAATGTTCAATAAAGCTTTAAATGGAGCAAATGAATAGCGAGAGGGAGGTGTGCATGAATGGCAGGAGGTTTATGGTACATGATTAGGTTTTATGAAAAACTGCGTAAACGAGCAACTAAAAATTCAGATGAAGTCAAATAAAAATAGTACCCGAAGAGATTTTATTAAAAAATCATCGGCAATCGCTACCGGAGCGCTGGTTGCCCCGACCATTGTCCCATCCAGCGTTTTTGGAAAAACGGCGCCCAGTAATCAAATTAATGTAGGCATGGTTGGCACAGGCCGGCAGGCGGTTCATGTAAATTTAAAAAACGGGTTTCTTAAGCTGGATAATTGTCGGGTAATAGCCACCAACGACGTGGATTCCTGGCGAATGAATCTAGCCACGAAATTAATTAACGATATCTATGCTAAAGAAGGTAAGCCTTATGACGGTGTGAAAGAATACGACGACTATCGCGACCTGATAGCAGATAAAGATATAGACGCCGTTATGATCTCCACAACCGATCACTGGCATGCCCCGGCGACAATTGCAGCGACGCTTGCGGGAAAACATGTCTGCATGGAAAAGGCTTTTAGCGTAGCGCCTATGCATGCCAAAGCCGTGGTTGAAGCGGTAAAAGAAAAAGGAGTAACGGGCAGATTGGACAGTGAGTTCCGGTCTATCCGCGAAATCAATCGGGCGGTGGAGCTGGTGCATAATAATGTAATAGGTGATTTGGTATCAGTGGAGGTGGGTGTGCCCGGTGAGCTGAACGGAAGCGCGCTAGGCCCGCAGCAGAATATGCCTGTTCCAAAAGAGCTGAATTACGACATGTGGCTCGGTCCGGCATTTCCCGCACCTTATACCATGCAGCGGGTGCACGAGCCGGGTACCATAGATTCCCGTCCGGGATGGCTGCGAATTTCAGATTATTGCAACGGTATGATTACCAACTGGGGAGCACACCTAAATGATATCGCCCTTTGGGGTATGAAAAAAGAGTACGAACATCCGGTAACTGTTGAAGGAACAGGAGCTTTTGATAAAGGAATTTGGCATACCATATCAGCCTTTGATTTGAATTATGAATATGCTGACGGTTTAAAACTGAAATACAAAATCGATGTGCCGTTTGTCAAATTTATCGGTAAAGATGGCTGGATCAGGATCCAATATCCCAACAAGTTAACCGCCAGCAATGATTCAATTCTCAAATTTGAACCTGGCAAAAATGATATTTCCTATAAAGATACGCTTTCGGACAAAGCTGACTTTTTGAAGGGAATTGAAACAGGCAAACCCACGCTTGAGCCTTTAGAAGTGGGATACAATGTTTACTTACTCACCATGATGGGTTTGATTTCAATTACCCTGGGATCAAAGCTGACATGGGATCAGAAGAGCGGGCAATTTGTGGGTGACAACGCGGCAAACTCAATGTTAACCCGCCCTTTCCGGGAAAAGTGGATCGATGGGGATGTGGTGGACTGGATCAATAAATATCAACAATTTGAATTGAAATAATAAACTTATAGCCATGTACAAGGTACTATTAATTATCCTGTCCGCACTATTTATTGCCGGTTTGATGCCTGTCGAAAAAAAGCAACTAAACAATGTTTTTTACTGTTTTAACAACGGCATCCGGACACTTCCAAATGCTCCCCAAAATTTTGATGATCAGGCAGCCCTTATCAAAAAAATAGGTTTTGATGGACTTGGCGGTCATGTGAGCGAAGACTATTTTGAAAGAAGGAAAACCCTGGACAAAGCCGGTGTGAAAATGCCTGAAATGTATTGGGGATTTAGTGTTGGACCAAATGGCGAAGTCAGTTATAAAGAAGGATTGAAAGCAGCCATCAAGGATTCAAAAGGCCGTGAATTGTTGGTAACATTGGTACTCACGGCAAAAGATCACATGAGCGATAAGGCTAAGGGGGATCAGCTTGTCGCAAAAGGCATAAGAGAACTAGCAGATTTCGCTGCGCCGTATCAGGTGAAACTAGCCATTTATCCACATGTAAATAACTATTGTGAAACATCGGCACATTCTGTAAAACTTGCCAGGCTGGTTGATCGCAAAAACGTTGGCGTGGTGTTTAATACTTGCCATTTTTTGAAGGTTGAAGGCCAGGAAGGCTGGAAGGAAAAAATACTGGATGCCTTGCCTTATTTATACATGGTTTCTATCAATGGCGCCGACGCGGGTAACACTAAGGATATGGGCTGGGACCAATTGATCCAGCCACTTGGGGAAGGCACGTTTGATACCTACGCCATCGTTAAGCTGCTAAAAGACAACGGCTATGATGGACTTTTCGGTTTGCAGTGTTACAACATCAAACAAGACTGTGAGGTGGCGCTAACCAAATCCCTAAATACCTGGAGAGCATATCAAAAACGATATTCGGAGGATTAGTGGATCGTAGTTTGACTGATTTATCAGCTCAAATAAAAACCAATCCTATTTCCTTCAAACAAACATTTACTGCCTGCCCCAAAGCGCCTCTCCAAACCCTCCATCAAAAAGTTCGACCGCAGTAGTATACCACTGGCTTTGCCCGCCATAGCCTGAAAGGCGACGGCGGGCAGTCTCGGATATATACTAAACTCTTAGGTAGTTTTTTAATCTTCGAGTAAGTATGAACAAGAAAACGACATACAACAAGGTATTTAAGAAAATAGTGGTTTTGGCGCTTAAATAAAGAATAAGTACTAAAACATAGGTCAGTTATAAACCGAAAAGTTAGTATCGAAACCGGTTACTTTTCATATACAAGATCACCGTGCTCAATAAGAATTTTGTTGATGGTTACCAATTTGGGAACTTTTTTTAGTATATTGCGTAATAAGATCTATGCATGAGGATAATAGCAAAACGAACGCTAAGAGAATTTTGGAAAAAACATGCGGATTGTGAAGAACAATTAAAAGCGTGGTACAAGGAAGTTGAAAAATCTCAATGGTCGAATATTAATGAGCCAAGATCCGAATATCCCAGTGCAAGGATATTAAATGAGAATAGAATTGTATTCAACATAAAGGGAAACCATTATCGACTCATTGTAAAATTCAATTTCGAATTTGGTATCGGATGGGTACGATTTGTTGGCACTCACGCTGAATATGATAAAATAGACGCAAACGAAATTTGAAAATGAAAATATCACCAATAAGAAACGAGGAAGATTATAAGATTGCCCTTAATCGATTAGAGGAAATATTCGATGCAAAAAAAGGTACACAAGATGGTGATGAATTAGAGATTTTGTCAATTCTTATAGACAAATACGAAAATGAACAATTTCCGATTGATCTTCCTGACCCAATTGAAGCGATTAAATTCAGAATGGAACAAATGGATATAAAGCAGAGTGATTTGATTCATATCATTGGTTTTAAAAGCAGGGTAAGCGAAATACTCAACAAAAAGAGAAAGTTGACTCTTGAAATGATTAGAAAACTTAGTGAAGCATTACGAATTCCAACCGAAGTATTAGTTCAAGAGTATTAAAAAGAGTATTACAAAGGATATAGCATATGCCTTAGGTCGTAGCTTGAAAGTACGATATGAACCCTATACTTTAATAGGTTATTAAGAACACCGGAGGCACGTGCCTCATCCTGGTAGTTGACGTTCATTCCTTAGCCAACCATTCAAATGAAAAAGATATTACATTTCATCTTTGTAAGTCTGATATTCGCTGAGGTTTATGCACAAATCCCTAAAAATACGGAAATAGTTGAGCTGAAGGAGGTTAACTTGTATTATGAAGAATACGGAGAGGGGGAACCCTTAATACTTCTTCACGGATGGACGCAATCATCGCAATTTTGGGCAGATTATATTGAAGAATATGCCAGGAGCTATAATGTATATGCCATTGATCTAAGGGGTCATGGCAAATCATCCCCCTTGACAAAGAATTTTTCGATAGAAAAGGCGGCTAACGACATATCGGCGCTGCTGGATTATCTCGATCTAAAAAATGTTAAATCGATTGGATTAAGCTATGGAGGACTAACACTTCTTCAGCTTGCAAGCCTGGATCCTAAAAGATTGGCATCAATGGTGCTTATAGGCACCTCACATAATTATAGTGGACAAGATAATAAAACGTTAAGTGAACAATTCAGATTTGAAAACCTTCCCGCAGCGTTTATTGAGGATTTAAAGAAAATACATTTCCAGGACGAAGATAAAATTAAAGCTATGTTTGATCCAACACTGAATTATGAAATTAAGCTTACAGAGGAAAGTTTAAAACGGATCAATATTAAAACATTAATCATACACGGAGATAATGATGAGTTGCTGGGAATAAACGCAGCATTTGAATTGCATAAAAATTTACCAATTTCAAATTTATGGATTGTCCCTGATAAGGGACATATTCCAATTGATAATACTAACAAAACTGAATTTCTTAGAATCACAAATGAATTTTTCAGATAGAATAAAAACATATTACGACAGTAACAAACATTAAAAAGTAAATGGGGAATGGATTTCAAATAGGAATGAAAGTAAAGCTACAAGATGAATTTGGAGTTATCATACGACCAAAAGGAAATTCAGATTGGCATAATGAATCCGGACGGCCAAGGCTGGCACTGGGATGCTTCCAAAAAACACATCTTGCAGGCCGTTGAAAGCAGCTTATCAAGACTGCAAACCGATTATATCGATCTCCTGCTACATGGTGGAACCATTGAAGACCCCATTGATGAAACAATTGAAGCTTTTGAGCTGCTGAAAAAACAGGGGAAAATAAAGCATTACGTCATTTCTTCCATTCGCCCTAATGTGATCAGGGAATACGTGAAAAGATCCTGCATAGTTAGTGTAATGATGCAGTACAGCTTACTTGACCGCAGACCGGAAGAGGAGATGTTTGAACTGTTAAAGTCAAACCAAATCGGTGTATTGGCAAGGGGTAGCCTCGCTAAGGGCCTGCTGGCCGGCAAGCCATCTTCGGCATACCTGGATCATCGGGTAGAAGCTGTCCGGAAAATGCAGGATGCTTTAGGGCAAATTGCCCCATCACACGAGCATCTCTTTAAGATAGCCTTGCAGTTTGTTTTAGGTAACCCCGCCATCACCAGCGCTGTGGTAGGCATCAGAACTATAGAACAACTCAAGCAGGTATTGTCTTTCAACCCGGATACTTCACATCAGGATTTAGATAAGTTGCAAAATGTATTACCTGTTAATTTATACAGGAATCACCGCTAAATTGGCCGGTCATCACTCATAGCAAGTCATAGTATGACTATAACGCAACGAAAGAGGAAAAAAACCTTTTTCAGCCCCGATCCATGAATAATTTATCTTTCGAAAATGATTTTTTCCGTATAAATTACTTTTCCACCCGCTACAAGCCGATAGAAATAAATCCCG
>JAUJEB010000029.1 GCA_030442055.1 Agaribacillus aureus
GCGTGGAGTATTGTAAGTGGCGCAGGAGGTAGTTTTGTGAATAATGCCTTATTTAATACGGTGTTCAACGGTGTGGCAGGCAATAGCTATGTGTTACGCTGGACAGTGAGCAATGGTACGTGTACTCCCAGCAGTGCAGATATGACCGTAACCTTTGATCAGAACCCAACAACAGCCAATGCGGGTTCAGATCAGACTTTATGTGGGACTAATACGAGCTTATCAGCTAACACTCCTGTGATAGGCACCGGCCAATGGAGTTTTGCCCCTGGTGGTAATACCGATGGTTTTGGAGCGATCACAGATGTAAACAGTGCGACGAGCGGTTTTACAGGGACGGCCGGAGTTAGTTATGTGCTCCGCTGGACGATCAGTAATGGTGTATGTAGTCCAAGCAGTAATGATGTAACGATTAACTTAGAGGCAGATCCTACACCGGCCACAACAGGCGGAAACCAGACCTTGTGTGGTGTTACTTCAACGACTTTGACAGGTAATGATGTGAGTGCCGGCGTAGGCACCGGAGCGTGGAGCATTGTAAGTGGCGCAGGAGGTAGTTTTGTGAACAGTGCCTTATTTAATACGGTATTCAATGGTGTGGCAGGCAACAGCTATGTGTTACGCTGGACGGTTAGCAATGGTACTTGTACCCCGAGCAGTGCAGATATGACAGTAACCTTTGATCAGAACCCAACAACAGCTAATGCAGGTTCAGATCAGACTTTATGTGGCACGAGTACGAGCTTATCAGCTAACACTCCTGTGATAGGGACTGGCCTATGGAGTTTTGCCCCTGGTGGTAATACCGATGGTTTTGGAGCGATCACAGATGTAAACAGTGCGACGAGCGGTTTTACAGGGACGGCCGGAGTTAGTTATGTGCTCCGCTGGACGATCAGTAATGGTGTATGTAGTCCAAGCAGTAATGATGTAACGATTAACTTAGAGGCGGATCCGACAACGGCCACGACAGGGGGAAACCAGACCTTGTGTGGTGTTACTTCAACGACTTTGACGGGAAATGATGTGAGTGCCGGCGTAGGAACAGGTGCGTGGAGTATTGTGAGTGGTGCAGGAGGTAGTTTTGTGAACAGTGCCTTATTTAATACGGTATTCAATGGTGTGGCGGGCAACAGCTATGTATTACGCTGGACAGTGAGCAATGGTACGTGTACTCCCAGTAGTGCAGATATGACAGTAACCTTTGATCAGAACCCAACAACAGCCAATGCGGGCTCAGATCAGACTTTATGTGGGACGAGTACGAGTCTGGCAGGGAATGTACCAACGATAGGGACTGGCCAATGGAGTTTTGCCCCTGGTGGTAATACGGATGGCTTTGGGGCGATAACAGATGTAAACAGTTCGACAAGTGGGTTTACAGGGACAGCCGGCGTTAGTTATGTGCTCCGCTGGACGATCAGCAATGGGGTATGTAGTCCAAGCAGTAATGATGTGACGATTAACTTAGAGGCGGATCCGACACCAGCCACAACTGGCGGGAACCAGACTTTGTGTGGCGTTACTTCAACGACTTTGACGGGAAATGATGTGAGTGCGGGCGTAGGCACGGGAGCATGGAGTATTGTGAGCGGTGCAGGAGGTAGCTTTGTGAATAATGCCTTATTTAATACGGTATTCAATGGTGTGGCAGGCAACAGCTATGTGTTACGCTGGACAGTGAGCAATGGTACGTGTACTCCGAGCAGTGCAGATATGACAGTAACCTTTGATCAGAACCCAACGACAGCTAATGCAGGTTCAGATCAGACTTTATGTGGCACGAGTACGAGCCTGGCAGGGAATGTACCAACGATAGGGACTGGCCAATGGAGTTTTGCTCCGGGTGGTAATACCGACGGCTTTGGAGCGATAACAGATGTAAACAGTGCGACGAGTGGGTTTACAGGCACGGCAGGTGTTAGCTATATATTAAGATGGACGATCAGCAATGGTGTATGTAGCCCGAGCAGCAATGATGTGACGATCAACTTAGAGGCAAATCCGACAACGGCCACGACTGGTGGAGACCAGACTTTGTGTGGTATTACTTCGACAACTTTGACAGGAAATGATGTGAGTGCCGGCGTAGGCACCGGAGCGTGGAGTATTGTAAGTGGCGCCGGAGGCAGCTTTGTGAATAATGCCTTATTTAATACGGTGTTCAATGGTGTGGCTGGTAACAGCTATGTGTTACGCTGGACGGTGAGCAATGGTACGTGTACTCCGAGCAGTGCAGATATGACAGTAACCTTTGATCAGAACCCGACAACAGCTAATGCAGGTTCAGATCAGACTTTATGTGGCACGAGTACGAGCTTATCAGCTAACACTCCTGTGATAGGTACCGGCCAATGGAGTTTTGCCCCTGGTGGTAATACGGATGGCTTTGGAGCGATAACAGATGTAAACAGTGCAACGAGCGGTTTTACAGGGACAGCTGGTGTCAGCTATATATTAAGGTGGACGATCAGCAACGGTGTATGTAGCCCGAGCAGTAATGATGTAACGATTAACTTAGAAGCAGATCCGACAACGGCCACAACCGGCGGAAACCAAACTTTGTGTGGTGTTACTTCAACGACATTGACGGGAAATGATGTGAGTGCCGGCGTAGGCACCGGAGCATGGAGTATTGTAAGTGGTGCAGGAGGTAGTTTTGTGAATAATGCCTTATTTAATACGGTATTCAACGGTGTGGCTGGTAACAGCTATGTGTTACGCTGGACGGTTAGCAATGGTACGTGTACCCCCAGCAGTGCAGATATGACCGTAACCTTTGATCAAAACCCAACGACCGCTAATGCAGGTTCAGATCAGACTTTATGTGGCACGAGTACGAGCCTGGCAGGGAATGTGCCAACGATAGGGACTGGCCTATGGAGTTTTGCTCCCGGCGGTAATACGGATGGCTTTGGAGCGATAACAGATGTAAACAGTGCAACGAGCGGTTTTACAGGGACAGCTGGTGTTAGCTATATATTAAGGTGGACGATCAGTAACGGCGTATGTAGTCCAAGCAGTAATGATGTAACGATCAACTTAGAGGCAGATCCGACACCAGCCACAACTGGCGGAAACCAAACTTTGTGTGGTGTTACTTCAACGACATTGACGGGAAATGATGTGAGTGCCGGCGTAGGCACGGGAGCCTGGAGTATTGTGAGCGGTGCCGGTGGTAGCTTTGTGAATAGTGCCTTATTTAATACGGTGTTCAATGGTGTGGCGGGCAACAGCTATGTGTTACGCTGGACAGTGAGCAATGGTACCTGTACTCCGAGCAGTGCAGATATGACGGTAACCTTTGATCAGAACCCAACGACCGCCAATGCAGGTTCAGATCAGACTTTATGTGGGACTAATACGAGCTTATCAGCTAACACTCCTGTGATAGGCACCGGCCAATGGAGTTTTGCTCCGGGTGGTAATACGGACGGATTTGGAACGATAACAGATGTAAACAGTGCGACGAGTGGGTTTACAGGCACGGCAGGTGTTAGCTATATATTAAGATGGACGATCAGCAATGGTGTATGTAGCCCAAGCAGCAATGATGTAACGATTAACTTAGAAGCAGATCCAACACCAGCCACAACTGGCGGAAACCAAACTTTGTGTGGTGTTACTTCAACGACATTGACGGGTAATGATGTGAGTGCCGGCGTAGGCACCGGAGCATGGAGTATTGTGAGTGGGGCAGGAGGCAGTTTTGTGAATAGTGCCTTATTTAATACGGTATTCAACGGCGTGGCTGGCAACAGCTATGTGTTACGCTGGACGGTTAGCAATGGTACGTGTACTCCGAGCAGTGCAGACATGACAGTGACCTTTGATCAGAACCCAACAACAGCCAATGCGGGCTCAGATCAGACTTTATGTGGGACGAGTACGAGCCTGGCAGGGAATGTACCAACGATAGGGACTGGCCAATGGAGTTTTGCCCCTGGTGGTAATACGGATGGCTTTGGAGCAATAACAGATGTAAACAGTTCGACAAGTGGGTTTACAGGGACAGCCGGCGTTAGTTATGTGCTCCGCTGGACGATCAGCAATGGGGTATGTAGTCCAAGCAGTAATGATGTGACGATTAACTTAGAGGCGGATCCGACACCAGCTACGACTGGCGGGAACCAGACTTTGTGTGGCGTTACTTCAACGACTTTGACGGGAAATGATGTGAGTGCGGGCGTAGGCACGGGAGCATGGAGTATTGTGAGCGGTGCAGG
>JAUJEB010000003.1 GCA_030442055.1 Agaribacillus aureus
GACAACAACAGGTGCGAGTCAGACAAGGTAGCCATCACGGTGGGCCTTTCTCCCCGTCCCAGCGTAAGTGCATCAGGCTATTCCTGCACTGATGGTTCCGCCCACATCCAGGCTGCCAGCTCATCTGAGGTCTCCTACTACTACCTGTATAAACGTGTAAACAATAACTACGATTATATAGCCAGTAGCAGCGCGGGCAACTTTACGGTCAATGATTTTTACCAGTCACAGGGAAATTCATCCCTCCAGGCTTCGGATTATTATGTGCGTGGGGTACGCTCAGGCTGTTACAGTAACTATTCCAATGTATACTTGCACGTATTTCGACCCGATATGCCAGATACATCTGGGAATCTTAATATCTGTTCAGGGGTAGTAAATGAAATTCCGGATCTAACGCTGAGCAGTGGTTTTGGTATAGAGATCATTGATCTGTCTGGCGTCTTTAATAACAAGGATGAGAAGGTACTCACCTTGACCACTACTTCAAGCAATAAGGGGATTGTTACGGTAAGCATTTCGGACAATAAACTAACCCTGACTGAAGTAGGGCCGGGCATTACTGAGATCACCGTGACAGCAAGTGATCGCTCCGGTGGTATGGCAAGTGATGTATTCAAGGTAGAGGTGTTAGCCCCAGTGGTGGGGATTGATGACAGGGAGAGTACTGCAGTAAGGCTCTTCCCCAACCCCTCGGATGGCCTGATGGTTATGCACTCCTCTCTATTTTCAAAAGGTAAGGTAGATATTCAGTTATTTGATATGGCTAACCGCAGGATTATCCCCTCATTCCGTCGAATTGATGAAAGTAGCTACGAGCTTGATCTTGCTGATAATGCTTTTGGCCTGTATTTCATACAGATCAAAATAGGGGATGGGCCGGTTATAAAAAAGAGGCTCATCATAAAGTAGTTAGTTGTGGGTTTTTAGTCACCTTACTCATAAAAGACCCGCAATGCGTGGACAAAGTACATAAAAATGAATATTTCATGTTTTAACTTAAATCAAGATGAATTACCCTGCAAAAAAACAGGTACGGGTTCTACTGTTAGCAACATCCCTTATATGCTTGCCTTTTTTCAAAGCAGGGGCCCAGTGCAATGCCAGTGACCTGTATGTCAGCAGTTCAGGGGGCTGTGGCAATAACAAAACACTGAGTGTGTTTGACATCAGCGTGTCTGCGTCCTCCTTTAGATGGTACAGACGTTCTGCTACAGGCTCCTGGCAATATCTGGGTGAGAGTCCTTCAAATAATGGTTCAGGTTCCTACCAGGTGTATGTCACCTCTAGCACTACTTTTGGGGTAAGTTACTATGATAACAATAACTGGTGCGAGTCAGACAAGGTATCAATCACCGTGGGCCCTTCTCCCCGTCCCGGCCTAAGCGCATCCGGGTATTCCTGCACTGATGGTGCCGCCCACATCCAGGCTTCCAGTTCATCGAACATTTCAACCTACTACCTGTATAAACGTGTAAACAATAACTACAATTATATAGCCAGCAACAGTACCGGCAGCTTTACGGTCAATGATTTTTACCAGTCACAGGGAAATTCATACCCCCAGGCTTCGGATTATTATGTGCGTGGGGTACGCTCAGGCTGTTACAGTAACTATTCCAATGTGTCCCTGCAAGTAGCACGGCTTACTGCACCCAGTGTGTCTGGCAACCGTAACATCTGTTCCGGGGGCAGCACTACCCTGACAGCCAGCGGGGGCAATAGTTATCGCTGGTACAGGGGTAATCAGCTCATAGCAGGGGCCACCGGGGCCAGCTATAATACCGGAGCACTGACCACCACCACCAACTTTTATGTATCGCAGGTTCAGCAGGTCTATACGGCAAGCAATGCTGTGTGCGAAAGTCCCAAGAGGCTTGCCAGGGTCACCGTCCAGACCCCTACGCCCCCCACCCCCTATAACAAGACCGTATGCGGAACTTCCAATGTGGTACTTTCTGCCAGTGCTGGCTTTGCTGAATATAAGTGGTATAACCAGGCGAACACCTTACTGGACACCACTCCGGGCAATTCCTTTTCAGTGAGTGCTGAGGGCCTCACTTCTTATAAAGTAAAGGTGAAAAACAGTCATGGTTGCTGGAGCGGATACTCTGCCAGTGCCACGGTCACAGTGACGCACCCCCAGGCCCCTTATGTGCACCAGACAGCACCCTGTGGGCCCGGTATTGTGACCATGACTGCCACCTATCACGGTGAAAGAAACGGCGAATACTACATCAACTGGTACACTACCTTTGCAGGGGCCACTCCCGCACATTCGGTGCTGGTCAACCGGTTTAATAATCAAGCCACTTACACGGTGAACCTGAGTGGGGACAGAGATTACTGGGTGGCCGTCCACGACCCCAATGTCAGCAGCAGTTGCTATACGCCAAAGAGACAATTTACAGCTAGGGTAGGCAGCAGGCCTACAGTATCCGCATCCGGGTATTCCTGTACGGAAGGCACAGCCTTCGTTCAGGCTACCAGTCCATCTGACATTTCAACCTACTACCTGTATAAACGTGTAAACAATAACTACGATTATCTAGCCTATAACAGCACAGGCAGCTTTACGGTGAATGATTTTTACCAGTCCGAGGGAAATTCATCACACCAGGCCTCAGATTACTATGTGCGTGGCAGGTCTTCTTCGGGCTGTTACAGTAACTATTCCAATGTGTACCTGCAAGTAGTGCGGCTTACTGCACCCAGCGTATCGGGCAACCGTGATATCTGTCAGGGGGGCAGCACTACGCTAACAGCCAGTGGGGGTAGCGAAGGCAACTATCGCTGGTACAGGGGTAATCAGCTCATAGCAGGGGCCACTGGAGCCCAATACACCACCGGGGCCCTGACCACCACCACCAACTTTTATGTATCGCAGGTTCAGCAAGTCTATACGGCCAATGCTATGTGCGAAAGTCCCAAGAGGCTTGCCAGGGTCGCCATCCAAACCCCTACAGCCCCCACCCTTGTTAACAGGACCGCATGTGGGTCTTCTGTGGTACTTTCTGCCAGTGCTGGCTTTGCTGAATATAAGTGGTATAACCAGGCAAACACCTTACTGGACACCACTCCGGGCAATTCTTTTTCAGTGAGTGCTGAAAACCTTACCGCTTACAGCGTAAAGGTAAAAAACGATTATGGCTGCTGGAGCGAGGCCTCTGCCAGTGCCACAGTGACAAGGAAGCTGGTACAACCACCCATCGTCTCACAAGGGGTGTCCTGCGGGCCGGGCACTGCCGTCCCCATTGAGGTAGCTTATCCGTACTCCACTGATGGGGATTATTACGTTGAGTGGTACACCACCCCTGCAGGTAGCACCCCGGTACATGCTGTGCTGGTTAGTCAACATGAATATGTAGCCACCTATTCCCCGATTTTAAATCAAGACACCGATTACTGGGTGGCCGTCCGCGACCCCAATGTCAGCAGCAGTTGCCGCTCGGACAGGGTACAGTTTACAGCCAGAACAGGCAGCAGGCCTGCAGTATCCGCTGAAGGGTATTCCTGCACGGATGGTGCCGCCCACATCCAGGCTGCCAGTCCATCTGACATTACAACTTACTACCTGTATAAACTGGAAAATGGCATCTACAACCAGATAGCCAGTAACAACACCGGCAGCTTTACGGTGAATGGTTTTTACCAGTCCGAGGGAAATGCGTCCCCCCAGGCTTCGGATTACTATGTACGGGGCAGGGCTTCTTCGGGCTGTTACAGTAACTATTCCAATGTGTATCTGCAAGTAGTGCGGCTTACTGCACCCAGCGTGTCGGGCAACCTTAATATCTGTTCCGGGGGCAGCACTACCCTGACAGCCAGCGGGGGAACACCGGGCAACTACCGCTGGTACAGGGGCAATGAGTTAATAGCAGGGGTCACCGGGGCCAGCTATACTACCGGGACCCTGACCACCACCACCAACTTTTATGTGTCCTATGTCGAGCAGGTCTATACGGCCAATGCTATGTGCGAAAGTCCCAAGAGGCTTGCCAGGGTCACCATCCAAACCCCTACAGCACCCACCCTTGTTAACAGGACCGCATGTGGGTCTTCTGTGGTACTTTCTGCCAGTGCTGGCTTTGCTGAATATAAGTGGTATAACCAGGCGAACACCTTACTGGACACCACTCCGGGCAATTCCTTTTCAGTGAGTGCTGAAAACCTTACCGCTTACAGCGTAAAGGTAAAAAACGATTATGGCTGCTGGAGCGGATACTCTGCCAGTGCCACAGTAACAAGAAAGCTGACACAACCACCCATCGTTTCGCAAGGGGTGTCCTGCGGGCCGGGCACTACCGTCCCCATTGAGGTAGCTTATCCGTACTCCACTGATGGGGATTATTACGTTGAGTGGTACACCACCCCTGCAGGTAGCACCCCGGTACATGCTGTGCTGGTTAGTCAACATGAATATGTAGCCACCTATTCCCCGATTTTAAATCAAGACACCGATTACTGGGTGGCCGTCCGCGACCCCAATGTCAGCAGCAGTTGCCGCTCGGACAGGGTACAGTTTACAGCCAGAACAGGCAGCAGGCCTGCAGTATCCGCTGAAGGGTATTCCTGCACGGATGGTGCCGCCCACATCCAGGCTGCCAGTCCATCTGACATTACAACTTACTACCTGTATAAACTGGAAAATGGCATCTACAACCAGATAGCCAGTAACAACACCGGCAGCTTTACGGTGAATGGTTTTTACCAGTCCGAGGGAAATGCGTCCCCCCAGGCTTCGGATTACTATGTACGGGGCAGGGCTTCTTCGGGCTGTTACAGTAACTATTCCAATGTGTATCTGCAAGTAGTGCGGCTTACTGCACCCAGCGTGTCAGGCAACCTTAATATCTGTTCAGGGGGCAGCACTACCCTGACAGCCAGCGGGGGCAATAGTTATCGCTGGTACAGGGGCAATGAGTTGATTGAAGGAGTAACCGGCCCGGTATTCAATACAGGGCCCCTGACAGAAGGTGCCAGCTTTTATGTATCGCAAGTCCAGCAGGTCTATACGGCCAATAATGTCACTTGCGAAGGCCCCAAACGAAAAATAGACATCTCAGTCATTGCTTTACCTGAGACAGTCCCTAAAGTTAGAGGGACCGTAACCCGTTGCGATACAGGAGCTATCACTTTAGAGGTACTGGGGGGTTTTTCCCGCTACCAGTGGTACGGCCCTGATGGCAATGCTATGGCAAATGAAACCACCTCAAGGGTACAGGTGCAGTTAGACGAGCTGGACACACCCGTGCAATACAGGGTGACGGGTTTTTCTGCGGGAGGCTGTGAAAGCGGGTATGCAACGATCACAGCTACCGCGCTTTCCAACTGTGAGAATTACGTGCATGAGCAGCTTGTCCGAGTGGCGGGCATTACAGAAGCACCTCAAATAGCCAATCTGTCTGTAGGGCAAAAGAGTGATACCTGGAATTATTTTGACGGTTTGGGAAGGCCCCTACAAACAGTAAGACAGCAGGCCTCTGCGATGGGGCATGATATCGTGCAGCCGGTTGTGTATGACCACCTTGGCCGTCAAAAAACAGAATACCTTTCCTATGCGGACAATAACGGCAGTCCGGGGTATTTGAAAACAGACGTGCTGACAAAACAGGCTAATTTTTATCAGAATGCTATGAAAGTGGCCCATGATACCCACCCGTGGGCGGAAAAAGAGTTTGAGCCTTCGCCATTAAACAGGGTCAGAAAACAGGGTGCAGTGGGTGCTGACTGGCAGCTTTCCACTGATCATGTTACCGAATACCAATACAAAGTCAACCAGGCACAAGAAAATGTGTCCCAGTGGGAATACGATCATGCCAGCAACAGTATAACCCGGCAGGCGAGCTTTGCTGGGGGCCAGCTAAAAGTAAATGTGATCATTGACGAGCAAGGGTACAAGATGAGGGAATATATAGATAAGCAGGGCCTGGTAGTGTTAAAAAAAGTGCAGGAAGCCGATGTCCCCGGAGTTAATCACACCGGGTGGTTATGCACTTATTATGTGTATGATGATTTTAACAGGCTGCGGGCGGTCATTCCCCCGCAGGCGGTGCGTGAAATGGACGGCGCCAATAATTACAGCTTGGTGAATGATGTGACTTTTGCTAAAAAATGGTTGTTTGGCTATCAGTATGATGCCCGCGGACGGATGGTCGAGAAACAAGTACCGGGTGCAGACCCGGTGTATATGGTGTATGACCGTTGGGACCGGCTGGTATTAACCCAGGACGGTAACCAGAGGAACGAAAATGAATGGGCTTTTACCAAGTATGATAATTTGAATCGTCCGGTGATTACGGGGATATATATGGATAACAGGGTACAGGACGTGATCAGGACTGATGTCTTGAACCATGAGGTACGGTTTGAAGTAGATGCCAGCGATGCTACCGGGTATACGATTAACCGCACCTACCCGGTCCTCAACCAGGGGGATATCAGCAAGCTGCTAACCATTACCTATTATGATGACTATGGTTTCAGGGACCATGGGAACTGGGACGCTGAGGGAAACAGCTTCACGTTTACTGCTGAGTTGGGGTATACCAATTCATTGAACAATCTATCATACCAGGATATGGTCAGGGGCCAGATAACGGGCAGTAAGATAAGAATATTGGGAAAAGATACCTGGCTTAATACGGTGATCTATTATGATGACCGCTATCGGGAGATCCAGCACATTACAGAAACCCACCGCGGTGGGTACAGCAGGCTTACCAGTGAATACGACTTTATAGGGCAGCTATTAAGGAGCAGACAGACCTTTAAACGGGACAACAGCAATAATACTTCTGTGGTAACGATCAACCAAAGCTTTACCTACGACCATGATGGAAGGCTGCTTGCCACTTATCACCGTATCAATGATCAGGACTCGGTGTTGTTGGTGGGGCATGATTACAACGAATTAGGTCAGCAAGTAGAGAAAAACCTGCATGCCACTGATATGCAAAGTCCCAACTACTTTCAGTCCGTAGATTACCGCTACAATATCCGTGGCTGGCTGACCCATATCAATGACAGCGCTTTGGACGGGACAGGCATCGATGTTGGTGATCAGAATAGGGACTATTTCGGCCAGCAACTGTTTTATAACAGACAGGTTCCTGGCCTTCCTTATCCTGCTTCCCCACCGGGGACCGGGTTGGGTTTTACCTCGCAGACCTATCACAACGGGAACATTTCAGCGGTTTGCTGGAAAAGGTTTGGAGAGGAGAAACAGGCCTATGCCTATAAGTACGATCCTGTAAACCGCCTGGAAAGTGCAAGCTATGCACACGGCGGTGATGGCAATTGGAATACGACCAGCCGGCGTTTCAATGTGGGAGGCATTACCTATGATGGTAATGGCAATATCAAGACCTTGAAAAGACATGCCGGCAGTCCGGACGCCACCACCTATGTAATGGATAATCTGACCTATACCTACCAGGATAATAACCGCTCCAACCGGTTGCAGGCAGTGTCAGATAGTGCAGCCAACAAAGAAGGCTTTGATGATGGGGCTACAGGTGCGGTAGATTATGACTACGACCTAAATGGTAACCTGGCAGGTGATGCTAATAAGAACATTGAGACCATTGAGTATAACCTGCTTAATTTGCCTCAAAGGATTCTGTTTACCAACAGTAACGAGATTTTGTACACCTATGATGCAGCGGGCGTTAAGTTAAGAAAAGAGGTGAGGGAAACAGTAAATAGTGTGATCGTAAAAACTGTTACCGATTACATGAGTGGTGTGCAATACACGATTAATAACTACGGGGCTGCCGGGGAGACTACCAGCCTTGATTTTGTGATGACTTCCGAAGGCCGGGCAACCCCTGAAGATGGGTTGGCATCGACTACTGGCTATAATTATGAGTACAACCTAACCGATCATCTGGGCAATGTACGAGCTACCTTTACGACCAAAGAGGAGACACCTGAAGCGTACAAAGCGACCTTTGAAACCAGCCTTCAGGCCTCGGAGGCATTGGATTTTCAGAATTATGGGGATGCTGTCATTAACAATGTCAACATATATAACCACACACCGGATACGGTGGTCTCCGGTGCAACAAGATCACAGCGTTTGAGCGGGGTACAGGGAGAGGTAATTGGCCTGGCTAAATCACTGGCCGTTGTACCGGGCGATGTGATAGACATGGAAGTTTATGCCAAGTATCTCGATGGGCCGGGTAATGGTCCTGGTCTGGGGGGCATATTAGCTACTATTGCCGAAGCCTTTGGCATATCAGCTACCAGCACTGGAGACGGGTTGCAGGCCTACAATGCCATCAACGGCTTGATGTCATTGCCATTGTACACCGCTTTAACCGGCAGTAAAGCTGCAAGTGGCTACCAGGTATTTTTGAATTACCTGCTGTTTGATGAAGATTACAACTTCTTAGGTGGTCACTTTGCCCAAATGAAGGGAACGGCCAATGCGATGATAGATCCAAATGTGACCCATGAATTAATGTCAAAAAGTGTAACTATCCAAAAACCTGGTTATATTTATATCTACCTGTCCAACGAAAGTGGACAGATAGTAGAAACGTTCTTTGATGATTTTAAAATCACTCATACCAAGTCTCCTATTATCTCAGCGGATGATTATTATCCTTTCGGACTGGCTATAAAACAGAATAGCTATCAGAGGGAGAGCGATACAGAGCAGCGGTATAAGTACAATGGCAAGGAGTTGCAGCCAGAGCTAGGGCTAAACTGGCACGACTACGGGGCCAGGATGTATGATGCGGCCATTGGAAGATGGCATGTGGTGGATCCTTTGGCGGATAAGTATTGGGATTTTTCACCTTATAATTATACTGCGAATAATCCGATTTTATTCATTGATCCTGATGGGAAAAATATATCAATTAGTAGAGTTGAAAATGAAAATGGTGGTTACACCTATACTATTACAATAACTGGTAAAGTTGTAGATGAAACTGGAGAATTATCAAGTGATAAGCTACAAAGTGTTGCTGAGCGAATTCAAAGTGCGCTAGAAAGTTCACTTTCTGGGAGTGGTGGAAATGACATATGGAACACCACAGCCGATATTTCTGTAGCAGAAGCTGGAGATGAGGATTTGTCATCATCTGATCACGCTTTCAGAATTGTAAAACCTGGAGAAATTCCAAATGAGGAAAGTGAGACGGCTAAAGGGAAATCTGTGCCGGGTACCCAAGTTGTTTATATAACGGATGATATTATAGATAGGAAGCCTGCTGAAACTGGAAGTTTTGCGGGAACTGGTTTAACCGAGAATGGTTTAACTACTTTGGAAAGGGTAGCCAGCCACGAGACTGGACATAACGCTTTTCTATTTCATCCCAGAGATCAATCGAGACGTAGAGGAGAAGAACGGATTACCCGAGAAGAATTTCAATCTCAAAATGATGGTCGAAATTTGATGTTTCAGGCTCGTAGACAATCTGAAGCAGGCAACCAAATTATAAAAGAGCAGCTGAAAGTTATTTATATAAATAGGAAAAGGTTAAATAATGGAATCCAAAAGTTTAATGATTTACGAAAAGATTAGCATCAAAACACTGCTTTTAATCAAGCTTTTATTATTATCAGTTCCCTTAAGTCTGTGTGCACAAGGTAAAAGTTCATGGTACATTGAGTTTCAAGATGGATTTATCAATGATACGGTTTCATTGTATTGGGACGATGTGCTTATTCTTGATAATGAAGTTTTGAAAAGCGATAGTATACTAGGGATTGCTCATTGCGTTGTAATTATTGCACCCCATATTAATAAAAAGTATTTTGTCTCTGTATCAAAATTACATCGAAATTCAATGCCTAAATTGGTGACAAATAACCTGAAAGCAAATAGATCAAAATTCACAGTAGAAGTAAATCAACAAGCATTAAGCTTTTTCGTTAGTCCTAAAAAAGGTAGTTTCTTTGGGATATCAAAGGATAATTGGGATCAAGATAAGATCAAATATATACAATCAAAAACTATTTTTGAATATGATTAAGTCAATATAATTGAGTTATTTTTCCCATCTGGGTGTAGAATACAAAATTAAAAAGACAAGGTGGCATGTAGTGGATCCGATGGCCGAATTTTTGATTAGTGAAGGAGTTTATAACTATGTTAGCAATAATCCGATTTTAAGCAATGATCCTACTGGAATGATCGGTAAAAATATCAATGATAATTTAGCTTCCACTTTTATCGGTCCTGATGGCACAATTATAGAGCATCGTGATGATGGAGACGATAATGTTTATTTAGTTAATGATCCCTCCAATTGGAATGGGTCAAAAGATGATCTTCCCGTTGTGGGAAAAGAAAATCCTAACGTGGATTATAGAGAGGGAGAAAAATATAAATATTATCATCCAAATGACTACGATCCATCTAGTCTCTTGAACTATTTAAATAGTATAAGTGCGGTAAGCATATCTAAAATAGCAGCAAATAAGGCAAACAATATGCTTGATAATATGAGTGCTAATTTTGTTCCTCTTTTTGATGCATCGGGTAAAGAAGTAATCGGGTTGGTACCAAAAGGAAAGGGTGCCTTTGCTTACAAGTTTGTTCGTTTTGTCAAAGGTGCGTTTGAGTTTATTGGCCCAGCGGGAGATGTAGTGCTTACTGTATATAATACAAATCAATGGGTACAGGTGAATATGCTTATAATTCAGTTGGGACAGTTACTGGCTTTTATGTCTCTTTCGCATATGGCGGGCCTGCTGGATTAGCTGTGGGAGCAATATTTATTACGGCTGATGCAGTTTATGATCAAATACAAAAACAAAACGATATGATGTATAAGGATCCTAGAAAAGAAATTAATTCAACAGATGACCTTAAAAGGGAATTTAGAAGATACAATAAATGGGGATGGTTTTGGAGATAATAAAATACCAGTGCCTATGACTTTAAAATATAAACTTGGAGCAGTGCAGTTAAGACAATTTTTGGTCTTGCCATTGACAAAATTAATTGGCGTTGTAGTTGTTTTTACTTTTCTAGCAACATACTGGTTTGGTGTTAGGGCTCAAGATATGATCGTTGTTGTAGCTATAACTTGGGTTTGGGTTGGTTTAATTCATATTCTCCCTTTGCTCATCTTGGCAGCTTATCATTACAGGAGAAGTAAAAATAGTTTTTTTAATTTAGATTCAATTTCTGGTGAATATACGTTTAACAATGGAATTATTGAACTGAAATTCAAATTAGAGGAGATTGAAAGGGTGGTAAAAGTTGTTTCTCCTCCTAAATATGATAAACGCATGGATTTTTTGGGGGTTGGCTATTTTTATTATTGGAAAATCATTTTAAATGATTGTAAAATATTGCCAATATCTTGCATGCTTGTTAATGAAGATACAATTTTTGATGGGAGAAAAATTGAATTCGAAAAACGTATGTTTCCTATCCCCCCTCTCTGGGCGTAGAATAAAAAAGTAAAATAACTGGGTGTATGTCTGGGACTCATAGCCGTCAGGCTAACGAATAATTTGATTGATATTTATAATATCAGAGGGTTAAATGAAACCGAAGTTTCCATAATTCAATTTTTTTTGGCCAATCTTTTAAAGTGGCCTTTTTTGATAACAGAATATAGGCAATAAAATATTAAATAGTTAAATCTGACAAAGTAGTACTAGTTAATATTTGGAGAACCAACTTTAATCTTATTAAGCATCAGTTTTATTTAAAAAACAGAAAATATGAAAACTTTTTTAAAGGTATTATTAATGTCAGGCATGACAATAATGTCCTATAATAGCAAAACTCAAGCTCAATCTATTTCAGATGGAAATGCTATTCCTCCTTCTCCCACTGCTGCCTCGCTAGGTGAATATGCGGACGTACCAGTAGGAACATATACAGGTACACCCAGTATTAATATTCCAATATATGAAGCCACATCGGGAGTTTTGACCGCTCCGATTATATTGTCTTATCATGGCGGAGGTATTAAAGTTGCTCAGGAAGCAAGTTGGGTAGGTCTGGGTTGGTCATTACAAGCGGGAGGGGTCATTTCACGAACGATCCGAGGTGGTGATGATCTGAATCCAAATGCCAACAATGACGGGATCAATCCTCTGGGATATGTTTATGCCCCCGACTTGCCTCCGCATAATCCAGACAACTCACCTTATATCACTGCTGCTCAGATCCCCTATTACAGGGAGATGGCTGATGGTTATTATGATCTTGAACCAGATATTTTCTATTACAATTTTGGCACCCTTTCAGGAAAATTCATTTTGGAAAAATGCGATTGCAGCTGGACTAATAACCCTGAATTTGTAGGGATCCCTTTAGAGCAGAATGGTGTGGAAATACGTTATTCAACCGCTGATCAACAATGGGTTATAACCGACGGAGATGGCAATAAATATTATTTTTCAACCCAGGAGATAACCAAGACCTATTCTAAAAGCGAATCCAGCGATAATGATTTTGTAACAAAACAGAATACAATTAGTAACCCGGATTTCGTTCCTCCTGCATGGGTCACTTCCTGGTACTTAGATAAAATTACTTCTCCAGTTAGCACTGACGAAATACTATTTGAATATGAGGCCCTTTCTCACGAAACAACCGGCCAATTACGCAAGAGTCAAAAAAGCCTTAAACTTCTGGACCTCTCACACAGTTGTTCCAGCTCTTGCGCATCGATTTCCCCGCAATCAAATGGAAGGTACAACATCTACTCAGGTTCGGTGGATCTGGTACAAGATGTTTACTTAAAGAAAATAAATTTTGAAAATGGATACGTTTCCTTCGTTACAGGAGATCGTCTTGATATGGATTCTGAGTCAAATACTTATAATCCACAACGACTGGAATCAATCGAAGTTTACAGAAATGGAGATGTAAACCCAATATTGACGGGAGCCTTCACATACGATTATTTTCAAAAACAGGGTCAGGAAGATAATTCCCTTTATTCGAGGCTTAGACTGGATGGTTTTCAATTAATAGGCAGTCAAAATGTGAGCCATCCGCCTTATGAATTTCAATATATAGATCCTGGTTTTAATATACCGGCCAAAGATTCGTATGCTGTTGATCATTGGGGCTATTTCAATGGAACTTCTAACAATACCATACAAAATTGGGACAAACAGCCTGGTTCAGGTACTTTATTGCCTGGGCTATCTTTCCTTTACGTAAATAGCGGAAATCCAGTCGCTACCTATATCCACGGAGCAAACCGCGAGCCACATGAAACGTCAGCAAAGATCTTTAGCCTGAATCAAATTAAGTATCCCACTGGCGGAACACATACCTTTGAGTGGGAACTGAATGATTATTATGGTGAAAGAAAGCCTGACCCGGAGATTAATGTAGATCTCCCAGCTTTATGCGATTTTGATATTAATGGAGTAAGATTATACGGCGAAGAAACTTTTACCCTAGATCAATCCACAAAAATAACGATAGACGTTAAATCATACACGCACCATGCTGTTTGGGTGAATGGCAATCTTGTACCTGCTGATTATGAAAAACCGGTAGGTAAAACTTATGCAGGTATAAGGAAGTGGGATGAAATGGACCAAAAATGGATTAATCATAAACTATTTAAATATACTGATGATGATCCCACCGCTTTAATTTTAACATATAAAGAAAACTTTCCTGCCTATCTTTTAGAAGCAGGACATTATAAGATATTTATTGAACCAGCCGAGGATTTATGTGCCGAGGCCTACATATCATACCCCAACATTGATCCTGTACCTATATTTGAAAACGTTAAGGCGGCCGGTTTAAGAGTAAGTAAGGTAAGTATCAGTGAGGGTAGTAATACTATTGTCAAAAAATATGATTATTCCAAAAATGGGTCGTCTACTGGAACTTTGATGAGTCCAATCACTTATTATCATGGTTCCGCGGTAGATATAATTACTGCGGTTGGGGTTAATAGTTGTGTAAGTCAGTGTATATCTCAATCTCTTTATATCACAGGTTCATCAACAAGTGTAATCCCTTTGGCAGCATCGGCGCAGGGCAATTTTGTAGGTTATAATGAAGTTACTGAGCTTTGGGGAGAATTGGGTGACGGAGGTAAGACCATATATTACTACAGCAATGATCCTGATGAACTTCCACAAACAGAATTCCCTCACCTACCGGGAGTACCAAATCCAAAAAACGGCAAGTTAATAAAAGTCGAACACTACGATAATGCCAATCCGCCCAATTTATTGCAAGAGCAAAATTATCATTATGAACTGAAGACGTCTGCAAGGAAAAATGTAAAGGGTATCATAAAATATACTTTCCCTGCCGCTGATAATTCAAGTTATCAATTTTATTTTTACGATAACCATTCAGATTGGTGCTACCTGAATTATGAGACTACCACCATTTACGAGCCTGGCGATATCAACAAATCAATGGCCACAACCAAGAGGTATGCCTATGACGATTTAATCAATAAACTACCTACAAAAATAACTTACCATAATGGCACTCCCTCAAATCAGTTTGGAGATATTATTGAAACAAAATATTATTATCCCAATTATTTTACTTACAATTCAAACCCTTCTGATGATAGTGAACTAGGCAGCAACTTATTGCGCGATGCCCACAAAATAAATCAGATATTAAAGACCGAGGAATACGTTGAAGGATTACTTGTTTCAAAAAGTGAGATTGAATATGGCGAAAATGGCAAACTCATTCCAATTAGTAATCGAACTTTTGCTAACGGAACAAACGCCAGTAAAGTAGAGCTATTTCATGAATATGATCTTGATGGAAACTTACTTGAGATCAGTAGAATGCATGATATCCATGTTTCATATATATGGGGATATAATAACACCTTACCCATTGTGAAAGCTGATGGAGTAGATTACACCACGCTAAAAACTGCATTCGACGCGGTTAACGGAGATCTGGAGGCGTTAAGAGATCATACATCACTTACGGAGGCCCAAATTACTACCTACACTTACGATCCCCTCATCGGCATGACTTCCCAAACCGATCCTAATGGGCTTACAACTTTTTACGAATACGACGACCTCAATCGCTTGAAACTCATCAAGGACCACGAGGGCAACATTTTGCAACATTATGAATATCACTACCACAGCGATAGCTAGGGAGGGGCCGTATGTAGTTCCTGTTCGTCAGTACAGACACCGCAGTCTGGCTTACTTCAGTTCTAACCTCACAGTTAACAACCTTGCCACTTGCTTAGCTTGGGGTAACGACTCCCCCGCTTACGGGAATTTCACCCTTTGGAACACTCAATTTCATGAGCTATATTCACCATTCAAGGCGTACACAGTCACTATCATCCAATAACACCTAAATAGAAGGGTTAAACACGCTCCAGCTTTAGCGGAAGTGTCTGATTGGTGTTCCTCTGACAGGCATAAATGTTTTTATCCTCATCCACGCAGACATCCTGTCCGTGCCAGATAGGTTTATCATTCAGCTGATAGCTTGACTATAATTGATTAAGCCAAAATGCCTTTTACCACGTGTCCGTGTACATCTGTAAGCCTGTATCGCCTGCCTTGTGTCTTGAAGGTCAACCTTTCATGGTCAATGCCCATCAGGTGCATCAGCGTAGCGTGGAAGTCGTGGATATGTACTGGATTTTCAGTGATATTATAGCTAAAGTCGTCTGTAGCGCCATAGGTGAAACCAGGTTTTACCCCCGCTCCTGCCATCCACATGGTGAAGCACCTTGGATGGTGGTCACGACCGTAGTTGGTCTCCGTCAATTTTCCCTGGGAATAAACGGTTCTTCCGAACTCCCCGCCCCAGATCACCAGTGTATCTTCAAGCAATCCACGCTGTTTCAAGTCTTTCACGAGGGCCGCCGTAGGCTGGTCTGTCATTTCACATTGTCTTTTAATCCCTCCCGGCAAATACGAGTGTTGATCCCAACCTCTTTGATAGAGTTGAACGAACTTCACTCCTTTCTCCAACAGCTTCCTCGCTAACAGGCAATTCGCCGCGTAAGAACCTGGATCCCGGCTCTCCGTGCCATACATGTCGAATATATAATCCGGCTCATCAGACATGTCGGTTACTTCGGGAATAGAAGTCTGCATGCGATAGGCCATTTCGTACTGCGCTATCCTTGCTTCAATTTCAGGGTCTCCGTAAACAGTATTCTGGACTTCGTTGATTTGTTTGAGATAGTCAAGCATTCTGCCTCGGTCTTTTCCGTCATAATTTTCAGGGTTATTCAGGTATAGCACCGGATCGGCCCCGGAACGGAACTGCACCCCCTGATGCTCGGTGGGCAAGAATCCATTTCCCCAAAGACGCGCATATAAAGGTTGCCCTCCCCCCTTTTTAGATACTAATACTACAAAGGCCGGCAAGTTTTGATTATCCGATCCCAAACCGTAACTCAGCCAGGCGCCTATCGAAGGCCTTCCCGCCAGCTGATGGCCGGTCTGGAAAAAAGTAATGGCCGGATCGTGGTTAATTTGCTCTGTGAACATGGATTTTATAAAACACAGGTCATCCACAATTTCAGCGGTATATGGCATTAGTTCACTTACCCATGCACGGCTTTTACCATATTGATCAAATTTGTATAAAGAAGGGGTAATGGGAAACGAGGCCTGGTTAGCGCTCATACTCGTCAATCTTTGCCCCTGTCTCACAGATTCCGGCAGCTCCTCGGCAAACATTTTGCTTAGTCTCGGTTTGTAATCGAAGGTTTCAAACTGGGAAGGACCTCCGCTTTGAAAAAGGTACACAATCCTTTTTGCTTTCGGAACAAAGTGTGGAAGACCGGGGAGACCATTTGGGCCGGAAACCGGATTGGGCAGGCCGGTTCCGGCAAATAGCTTTTCTGTTCCTAATAATGAGCCCAATGCCATGGCACCAAGTCCCATAGAAGTTTTAGTAAGAAATTGTCTCCTGTCGATTTTTTTCTTTTCGTTGTCGAGATCCACATTTCCGGATCTGAAAGTATCTCCATGATGATCACACATGTTTTTTATCTTTTAGTAATACTTGCGTCTGAATTGATAATTACGCTGGCCACAACGGCATTGGCAGCCACCAGATTGGAATCCAGCGACCGATCCACCCGGTATGCTCCGGCCTCCAGCCATCCTTTGGCCTTCCCTTTTTTGGATTTAAAAACTTCATACTCGGAAGCCTGCAAATCCTTTAGAATATCCAGCTCTTTTGTTTCGGGCTTCCTCCCTGTTATTCGCTTATAAGCACTGGCAATGCTCTCCTTACTACTACCGTCCCTGGTGATATTTTCTCCAATCACTTTAGCCGTCTCCAAATAGGTGGGATCATTGAGCAAGACCAATGCCTGCAGCGGTGTATTTGTTTTCTGTCTTCTGACGGTACACTCTGTTCGTTCCGGCTGGTCAAAGGTCGAGAGTGTCGGATGAGGAACCGTGCGTTTCCATATGGTATAAAGGCTTCTTCTATAAAGCTTATCACCAATGTCCTGAACGTATTTGCCGCCATTCATTTTCCACAAGCCCGGTGGCTGATAAGGTTTTACACTGGGACCGCCGACCTGCCGATTCAATAGTCCACTGGCCGCCAGCGCGTTATCGCGCATCATCTCACTGGTAAGCCTGACTTTTGGTCCCCTGGCCAGTAATACGTTGGCAGGGTCTTTTTCCAACAGCTCCCGGTGCGCATAAGAACTTTGCCTATAGGTGGCTGACATCACGATCAGCTTCTGAAGCGCCTTGACATCCCAGCCGGATCTGATAAATTCCAACGCCAACCAGTCTAGCAGTTCGGGGTGACTGGGCAGTTCTCCCTGGTTTCCAAAGTCCTCTGTCGTTCTCACCAATCCTTGTCCGAAATAGTTTTGCCAGTATCTATTGACAGCAACCCTTGCGGTCAACGGGTGATCGGGATCCGTAAGCCAGCGTGCCAATCCAAGGCGGTTCTTTGGTAGGTCTGCCTTCCAGGGCAAAATACTTTCCGGAACATCGGGAAATACTTCCTCACCATAAGCATCGTACTGTCCTCTTTCCAACAGGTAGGCTTGTCTGGGCTTCTGCATCTCTTTCATGACCATAATTTCCTGTACTTCCTCCTGTTGGGCAAATAGCCTGGATCTTGCATCAATCAATTGCTTTTGTGACGCTTTTGCCGGTTGAGAGTTTACTGCTAAATAATAGTTTTTGAATAAACCCTTTTGCACATCACTCAACTGATCCGGGGAAAGCGAAAGCAGAGAACGCAGCGATTTCGGATCGGCAATTTGAAGCACCTCAATACCTGTAAGTGTTTTATCATAAATTAATACATCGTCAACTTTAGCGTTTTTTAACCCTACCCCTCTCCAGCGAGCCCCAACATGCAGCCCCGGTTCTATTGGCTCAGGATAAATCTGATCTTCGTAGTCAAAGAATATGATATCTTTGTACAGGTTATCGATAACAATTTCCGTTTCCAATTCCCGACCATTCATATAGATCTTTGCCCCTGAGGCCTTGCTGGATCCATCGTACGTCAGCATAACGTGCACCCATTCATCTTTCGGTATTTTAGCAATGCTTCTTTCCATGATCGCATTGTCGGGCCAGGTATGGGAAAGCATCAGTTCCAGCTTACCATCTTTGAGGTATAAATGATAACCCCGGTATGCGTGGAGCATGGTGCCCTTGTTCTTGTGAAAAATGACACCTTCACTCAGGTCTTTGGGAATATTTACCCATACACCTATACTGAAGGGATCTTTTCGTTGGAAAATTCCGAACTCCTCCATTTCAAACCATGCTTCTCCATTCATAAAAAGCCCTTTGCCTTCATGTCCTTCAACATAATCAGGCACCTCTTTATTGGAATAAGGACGGTCCATTTTTCCCTTTTCCGAAGGGTCCAAGCTATTCCTCAAATTGCCATTCAACGCAAACCTTCCCAACAATCCCCTGGTTGGCAGGGTAGCAGAAATGGATTTATATCGCTCTTCGTCGATCCATTTATCAGCCGTTAGCTTTTCCTCTTCTGTAATTTTACGGGCTTCATCTTCCTCTTCATTAACTACCTTTTCAAGGAAAGCGATAATTTCCTGCTGCTCGTCCGTAGGCAATTGCAGGTTGGGAACCGGCATAGACATCTCCCAGGGAATTTGACCGGTCTCGTTGACATTGTTGAAAAAACTATATAGTTCATAAAAATTTTTCTGAGAGATTGGATCATATTTATGATCATGACACCTTGAGCAAGCTACTGTCAACCCCATAAATCCCTGGCCTACCAGCGAAGCCCGCTCTACTACATATTCCACTCTGAACTCTTCATCGACTATCCCTCCTTCCAGGTTTTGGGGGTGAAGTCTGTTGAAAGTGGTGGCCAATATCTGTTCCCGAGAGGCATTGGGCAGGAGATCGCCTGCCAGCTGCCATTCAATAAACTGGTCATAAGCCATATTTTCGTTAAACGACCTAATCACCCAATCCCGCCATGGACTCACATCTCTGTACCTGTCCACCTGATAACCATGCGTGTCGGAGTAACGTGCCAAATCCATCCAGTCAATAGCCATTTTTTCTCCGTAATGAGCAGAGGCAAGGAGTCTGTCGACCTGTTTTTCATAAGCATCCTCGGAGTCATCCTTCAGGAAGGCCGCTGTTTCCGCTGCCGTTGGAGGCAATCCTGTCAGGTCAAAGGATACTCTCCTCAATAGAAGTTCCTTCGATGCCTCTTTTGAAGGGGTAAGTTTTTCCTTTTCAAGTTTTTTGATAACAAAATTATCAATGGTGTTCCGTGTCCAATCAGTAGTTTCTATTTCTGGCACTTTCTTTTCTTCAGGCTTTAAAAAGGCCCAATGAGGTTTGTATTCCGCACCATCTTCTATCCACTTGGTCAATACGGCTTTCTCATATGTTGTCAAGGTTAAATTCGATTCGGGCGTAGGCATGATGAATTCCGGATCATCAGATATAATCCGGTGAAATACTTCACTCTTCCCAATTTTGCCAGGCCTGATAGCCACCTTTCCCGGGTTATTGGGCAATTCACCATAAGCAGCTTCAGCCACATCCAGTTGAAGATCAGCCTGCTGCTTGGCCTTATCCGGTCCATGACATAAGAAACATTTATCTGAAAGAATCGGCTTGACATGAATATTGAAATCCAACGCCGTTGGCAGCTTTTTGTATTCTTTGGCTACCTCTTCAGGCAATTGAGTATTGCAAGCCCACAGTGCCAAGGAAGCCATGCATAGCGTGAATTGATACCACTTTTTTCGTAATGATCTGTTCATCATTGTGAATAAAGTTTAGAATTTATAATAATAGCAGTTTACAAATATTGCCTATCTATATCTCAATCAATAAAAAAAGACATAGACATGAACTAGACTGAAATGATTTATAATATAGATTTGTTTTGTATTCTGGCCTGAACGATCTTTATTAATCCTTGAATTTTAAATACTTGCTATCACCACTTGAAAACAATTATCCTAATAATACCTAGACTGATCGCCTGTCATTTGTTTTTTCACCTGGCGGCAACAGTCTATGTATTTTCTCAAGGTGACAATCGGGATGGGCATCTAAACCAGTTACCAAAATTAGATTCGGTTACTTTTAGCAGTCAGGACAGCGCCATCGTCAACACAGAAAAAAGGTGGCTGGATTATTTAGAATCCGGAGATACCATTTCCGCCATCAATCAGCTGAACCAGCTGTCTGCTTTGTATTGCAACAGGGTAAATTATGATAAGTCCTATGATGGCTATTGGAAGGCCCTGCTACTTGCCGATAAAATCGGAGAAGAATCCACCAAAGCTGACAGTTACAATGGCCTGGCTATTTTGTATAGTCTCTATGAACGCAGAGATGAGGCGCTGAAATACTACCTGTTGGCGCTGGATGTCAATAAGAAACTCATTGGGCACAATCAGTTGGACAGCACTGTGCTAATGGACAACTACTTTCTACTCGCCATTCATTACCGTTATGATTTAAACGTTCCGGTAGCCCGAGCCTATCTTGACAGCTGCACCATGGTCCTCCCAGGTACGTCGCTGGATGGCACCTTGGTGAAAGCAGAATACGCTTACCTTCAGATACAGGAAGAAAAATTTGAGTCATCGGAAAAGACTTTACTGGCTGCAGAACCCATCATAGAAAAAGAGGTACCCCGTTACCTGGTCATTCTTTATACTTTGATGGGCGATCTTTATAAAGGGTGGCAGAAGTATCACGAAAGTGAATATTACTACCAAACTGCCCTGCACAAAGCAGATAAATACAAGCGGCATTTAAACTATGTCCCTGATATTTACGAAAAACTTTCGGAATTATATTCCCTGATGAATAAGCCTACACTAGCTTATGAAAACCTAATCCGCGCCAATGCCATTAATACTACACTTTACAGCAGCAGAAGTCCAAACAACCGGTATCTGCTGGAAATCAAGGATGACTTCAGGTTAGAAAAAGAAAAGCAGGAAAAGCTGGCTAATGCACAGCGGCTGGCCCTGCTGGAACAGGAGGAAAGTATTTGGCTTTTGAAATTTACCATCCTGGTTGTTACCATTATCTTCTTGTTGATTACAGGTTTTATCATTTTCAGGTACTGGCGATCCAAGCATAAATCAGAGCGGCGCATGCTTGAGCAAAAACAGAAAATGGAAGCACAGAAATCCCGGGAGATCCTTCATATGAAAAACAAGGAGTTAACGGAGTCGGCCCTGCAACTGATAGAAAAGGATGAACTGTTATCGGAACTGAAAGACAGCCTGAAAACCATCAGCAAAAACCTGGAGTCTAAAGAAATCACCAAGCTTGTAAAAAAGATCGCTCTTGACAGCAACAACAACTGGAAGGAATTTGAAAGCCGCTTTATCGATGTTAACCAGGAATTTTATGATCGCCTAAAGTCGCAATACCCCAACCTGAGCCAATATGACCTAAAAGTCTGCGCCCTTTTGAAGCTGAACTTCACCGGTAAAGAAATGGCGAGGCTATTGGGAATTTCACCTGAAAGTGCGCATACATCACGTTATCGACTCCGCAAAAAACTCGGCATCGGACGGGATAAAAGTCTGGCGGATTTTATTGCGGAGATCTAAAGCGGAGATGACCATTTGTTTTCTCTCGTTATAAAAAATGTTCCAAAGGCGGTAATTAAAATAAAAATGAAAATGAAAATTTAAAATTCAATGAAAATTTAAAATTCAATGAAAATTGTAATGGGTATATATGGATTCAACTGTAATACCAGCACGGGGCGCCGATCTGTTCTGCCTGATGCAGTCAAGCCAGCCGGACAAGTGCGTGGAATTACAGTTGGTTCAATTCAAAAGCTATTCCTGCTGTGGCGCGGTTTGCGGCTCCAGTTTTGCGCCTGTAGCTCCAAATACAACCACTACGATGAAGCATACCAACGGAATGGCAAATGAAAAATGTATGTTCGTAGCATCGGAAACCAATCCCTGAATTAGTGGAAATACAGCACCTCCCAGGATAGCCATAATTACACCGGCACCTCCGATTTTGGTATCATCGCCAAGTCCTCTCACGGCAAGCCCGAATATGGTTGGGAACATTAGTGATAAACTAAACGATACACTTACCAACGCATATACGGCGATATAGCCATGGCCAAAAATGACAATTGTAGTACACAAAGCACCAAAAATCGCAGCCATCATCAATAATTTACGGGCGGAGATAAACCTCATCAGAAAAGTAAAAACAAAGCGGGAAGCTGTGAACAGGAATAATGCAGCCAGGTAATAATTCGAGGCATCGTCCTCGTTCAAATTTAATTCGCTCATGACATAACGGATGGTGAATGACCAGGTTCCCAGCTGGGCTCCCAAATAAAAAAACTGTGCGACAACACCCCACACATAATGCGGAATTTTAATCAGGCGCTTAAACGTAGGTATAAAATTTAAATCCGGACCCGCATCCGAGGCTTTTGGCATATTGGTGAATTTTATGATAACCCACAACACCAGCAAAACCACGGCAACCCCTACGTAGGGTCCCATCACGGCAGACAACTCTTCCGATTGAATGGCATCCAACTGTTCAGCCGACATCTGTGCCCGCTCCTCCTTGGTGGCGGCATTTAAATGAGAAAGAATAAATACCTTGCTTAAAAGAACGCCGGTAATCGATCCGATGGGATTAAACGATTGGGCCAGGTTTAGCCGATAGGTACCTGTTTCAGGAGGACCCATGGCAATAATATATGGATTGGCGGTGGTTTCCAGAATAGACAACCCGCTTGCCAGAATAAACAATGACGCTAAAAAATGACCGTAAGACATGGTGAAACTGGCCGGGTAAAACATAAGCGATCCAAACGCAAATAGTCCCAGTCCCAGCAATACACCGGATTTATAAGTATATTTTTTAATATATAGGGCCGCCGGAATAGCCGAACAAAAATAGGCACCGTAAAAGGCTACCTGGATCCAGGAGGTTTGAAAGTCAGTCATGCTCATAACCTTCTTAAAAACAGCCAGCAACGTGTCAGTCATATTGTTGGCAATGCCCCATAGAAAGAACAGACTGGTTACCAAAATAAATGGTAAAATGTACTTCTTTTTCATGTGTTTATAATTTATTTTCATCAGTCACATGGAACCTTTGATGCTTGCTATAATCATTCCCTTGAGAGTTTAATAATTATATCAAGCATGTCGGTTTCATGTGTTTATAATTCGTTTTCGTTGGTCACATGGAACCTCGCATATTATAATCATTCCTTAGCACCTCCGCTTTTGGCTGATGAAGTAGCCCACGGCGTACGGCGCAGCTTTCTCCGGTCTCTTACGCTTTAGCTTTCGCAACCGCAGTAGCTTTATGCGAACGCGGTCAGCGACACGCGCTGTATGTCGATTACGTCATGCTCGGTTTCATGTCAAATTTGAAATTATCTATAAAATGTATTTAAATCTTCATACAGGTAGCGATGCCCTCCATCAGCAAAAAGATATCAGCCGATTAATCAACGGCCGAGGCAGAAAGTAAAAATACTGTCGTTGCAACAATCTCTACTGCTACAGTCATCCGCAATCTCAAGGGCATATGTGTGCGTCGCAATATCGGAGTTTTGTTATGATTTAAAATTATAATTTAATTTATGTTCCCTTCAATAGCTGATAACACATGTTATTCCCATCCATCTTTTTAACCACACATCAAACCCTTCAAACTGACGGATATGTAGTCTGTACTCACCATAAAAGCATTAATTGGCAGGATGGGAAAAAGCGCTGTCAAATCAGTGGTGATCACCCCTGCCGGTTTAGATTGTCACCCTTTTACCACCGGACGCCAGTGATTTGTAAATAGCCTCCAATACCTTCATATCTTTGAGGCCTTCCTCTCCCGATATCTTTGACTCTGTATTGGCCACCACATTTTTAGCAAAATCATCCATTTGTAAAGCTTGCTGGTTGATGCGGGGAAATTCTAATTTTTCGTTATTGAAAATGCCACCCAGGCCATTATAACTATAAGCCGGCATGATCACGGCTCTGGCTTTTTGTGCTGTTACCACCAAATGGTTGGTGCCAAATGCATAGGAAGTGGTTGAGTTGGATATTTTTCCATCAGGGAACTCCATCTGCCAGCTGACTGTTTCATCCACCTCCCGAAATTTTTCTGACCCGGACCGGAATTCCTGTGCCTGTAAGGCAATAGGTTCTTCTCCATATGCATAACGCGCGGCCTGAATGCAGTATATGCCTACATCCATAAGTGCTCCCCCACCGGCAAGTGCTTTTTTCAATCGCCACTGTGTTGGATCCCCTATCGTGAAACCAAACTGCGAGCTGACATAAGTGACCTTCCCAAAAGACCCCTCTTTTGATAATTTGATGATTTCTTTGTGGTAGGGATCGAAATGTAACCGGTAGCCAATGGAAAGTTTTACCTTATTTTCCTTGCAGGCTTTGATCATGGCTTCGCACTCTTCTACGGACACAGCCATGGGCTTCTCACAAATAACATGTTTGCCCGCTTTCGCTGCTTTGATAGAATACTCGGCGTGCATGGAATTCGGTAACACCACATAGATGATATCTATATCTTTGTTATTGGCGATTTCCTCGAAATTGTCATAGTTATACACATTCTTTTTGGGAATGTTGTGTTTGTCCATCCACACTTTTTCTTTCGATTTGGTGCCGGTAACAATGCCAGCCAAATAACAATGCGCTGTTTCCTGCAATGCCGGTGCCAGCTGATTGGTAGCGTAGTTGCCTAATCCGACCAGGGCCACGCCCAACTTTTTAGTTTGTGTATATTTGTCCGCAGCCAATGCAGACGTGAGAGGTAGGCCTATACTAATGCCTCCAATACCCATGGCAGATTTTTTGATAAAATTTCTGCGTGGTTTATCATTGGATATAGGGTTTTTCATTTTTACAGGGTTAAGGATTGATGGTAAACATGGTTTTCGAAAGTTGATCATGACCATCTGAATTTTAAGGCATCATGAAATTGAATTTTCGAAAAATCGATTTAATATAAGTTTTTAAATTACAAAACAAATGTCAAAAAACCATCCATTGCCAAGAAAAACCCATTTGATATAAACGCAAGCAACACCGATCATTATTTCGGCTACGGGTGAAACATTTGACACCTAAAATCCCAGCAGGTAAACGGCAATGGCCTACACGCCGGCCTGCTTAATTACCGACAAAGTTTTTTGCAATCCGGTTTTGGCAACCTGCAACAGATCCTGCTGATGATATTCCGGATTATACAACTCCAGCGACACACATCCGGAAAATCCTGTGGCTTTCAGATCCCTTAAAATATCGGGTAGCGGCAGGATCCCATCGCCTGGATAAACGCGGTGTTTGTCTTTCATATCTTTGACGGCCATGTTTTTCGGCGCGTCATTAAATTGGAAAATGGCAAACATGTCACCGTGTAATAATTTCAAACCGCTGAATCCCCCATCAGTGATGTACATGTGAAATACATCCGGAATGATCTTGGCCTGAGGATGGTCTGCATCCAGCACAACGGCAGTTGCCTGTCCCATTGTCTTCAGCGGAAATAAGTTGACAAACACCAGGGCGGGATTCAGATTGTATTCCTCCAAACCTATTTCCAGTAACCGCCTGTAACAGGAGGCCACAAACTTTAGATCATAATTTTCCCCTACTTTATTGGGTATGGCCTGCACATGCTCACAGCCAATCTCCGAAGCCATTCGCATGCGGTTACGCGTAGCCGGCAGTGATTTCTGAAAGGCTTCCTCGTTTTCAGGAATGCAACCCCAAAGTCCGATCATGCTGGGCACAAACAGCCCCAGGTCTTTAATTTTTTTCCCAAGCTCCTTTAAGTTCCCACCCTTCTTTTCATAATCCGCTAACTCCGAGTCCCATGGTTCGATGGCGTCATAACCGGCCTGAGCCGCTATCTCCACCTTCTTTTCCAGGCCATCTGCCGGCCTGATGGTAGCGGTGTCCAGGCATATCGGCCAGGGGCTCTTTCCGTTTTGAAAACGTTTCTTCCTGCGATCTTCAATTTCGGTAGTTGAACTACCCAGGGCTGCGGTCGCCAGCCCTGCTGTGGTGGCACTGGTAATAAATTTTCTTCGGTCCATCAAAATGTTAATAATAAAAGGTAAATAAAATGCTTAAAATATCCCCGTCCATACTACTGCCTGGAAAGCTCCGGATCAGTTATACAGATAAAATACGCTACTTGATTACAGGTTTTTTGGATCAATCACCACATGCTTTACGGTTTTTCTGTTCCAGGTATAAACCACATGCACCAAGCCGTCATGGGTTTGGATAACGGATGGATATGAGTACTCCTCTTCGGCCGTCTTGCCGGGGTCGGTTACAGGTTCAAGCACCAAAACTTCCTCCCACGCCTTACCATCAGCAGAAATTCCTACTGACAGCGGTACCCTGTCTCCCCAATCACCGCCTGTGGGGTTGTATACCAGCAAATGCCTTCCGTCTTTTAAGGTCACCGCATCGATTCCGGAATTTGGATTTGGAAGCGATATGGCTTTCATAGGACTCCAGGTAGCACCGTTGTCCTCCGACCAGCATTCTGAGATAAAGCCTTTGTTGGTGCGGCAAAGGAGCTGCAATTTGTCCCCCGGGTGAACCAGAATGGTAGGTTGAATAGCGCCTATCTCAAATCCATCGTTCAGATCGCCGGAAGATGTCCAGGTCTTACCCAGGTCGCTTGTCCGCTCGATCTGTATTTTCCATCCATCGTGTTCGGTACTGGTTGGGCATAGCAGGTCACCATTATTTAATTGTACGGGTTTGTTTTTAATGGGGCCATAGATACCGTCGGGAAGCTTGGTAGCCTCCGACCAGGTTTTTCCCTGGTCTTGTGAGGTGACCACCATACCCCACCAGGTTCTTGGTGACGGACCGATCTTATAGAAAAGCATTAAAGGGCCTTCCTCAGCCTGAAAGAGTACCGGGTTCCAGCAAGGGTAGCGCAAAGTGTCGTTTTGTACGCCGTTGACTACTTCTTCCGGCGCCGACCAACTGCGGCCATCGTGGCGCGAAACCCAAATGCCAACATCTTTGTTTTTCTCGGCGGTACCACCAAACCAGGAGGCGATCAGATAATCACCGGAAGCGGCCACGGTTGATGCGTGGCATTGCGGGGTTTTTGCAGCAGCAATCTCGTATATGTATTCTTCCGACACTACAGCGGATTTTTCATTTTTCATACAACCAAAAAGAAAGATCACTGAGATAAAAATTGTTACTATTTTCATAAAATATTTAATATTTAACCCTCTCTCCGGCACCAGCAGAAAGCTGTGGCTTAAATGTCAGTGAGATGCAAAAGAGGCCCCAATCAATTTAATTTGTTAGTATAAAATAATATTATGACAAATAAAAATTTCCGGCAATTTAACCATTTATTCCATCACCAAGGATTCAGATAAAAAGTCGCCACTACTCATATAACCGGATATTGATGTACGATCATCTACCTGTCTGTGCACTTAAACCCTACGCAATTTTAAAACAATCAACCTACAACATTTGAAAATTATTTATCAATTTTCTCTATTCTTAATATTCCTTCATCCGCATTGTTTTTCACATTAATGCTTAGCGTTCCCCTGTTAATTTCCTTATGAGTCAGCATTTTATCATTCCAATATACCTGGTAAGTAAATTCCGGGTTGAGACAGGCAACAAGGGAAAACGACGGACTGTTGGGGTCAAATAATTTTAACCTGGCATTTAAAGAACTGTTTGTCTCATCAAATTCCTTTTCCAGTACCCAGGTATTAAATCCGGAAGTTAATGTTCCTTGCTGGTAATAAGCGTTAAGCCACGCAAGAACCGGCGTTGACAACCCTCCGAATTGATGCCATCCGGCCCCTCTTCCCGATTCAATCACAAAGTGTTCTGAGCAATTGTATGTAGATTCCACTTCCGATTTCCATAAATTTAAAGCGGTATCGGCAATTTTAAAAGCAAAATCCGCCTCTCCTAAGTCCAACATTGTTTTCCAGTAAAACCACTGATGAGGCATCCACACAGTTCCATTCCAATAGCCTTCCTTGGAGTAATAGGGTGCGGATTGATCAACCGCTGACAGACCTACATCCGACCATATCTGTCCTTTGGTTTTCAAATGCTTTAGTAAAACTTCCCGTTGATTCTCCGTACAAATTCCGGCTATTAATGGAGATGCTCCTCCCAATCCCATATTAAAATTAGTTTTCCCGTCAAATTTAAGTATGTCTTGAGCCTGTCCATTTTTGTCATGAACAACGTATCCATAATATCCGGCTTCCTGATCCCAGGCGTGCTTTTGCAGCGCCTCCTTCATTTGATTGATATCAACCATATATTCTTTGACGTCATTTTTCAGTGCCAAATGCGACGCAGCCATCTTCAATATTTTTGCAATCCGAATACAGTGGGCGGTGCTTATTACCGGGGTGACACGCTTGTACATGGACGGGTGCTGCCGAAGATGATGTTGCGGCGGGTAATCATCCCAGCCACCGGAATTGTAGAAATAGTCCCAGGTCTTTAGCAAACTTGAACGCATTCTGGTTGTAGAACTACTGTTTTTCCCGGCAATAAATTCATAATACTTCTTCAATTTTGGATAATAGGTTTTTAAAAATTCTTCAGAATGGGTTTTATTCCACAATTCAAGAAACAGGTAATGCTGTACCGGCAACGGCGTGCCATGGTGTATAAAAGCAGATTGTTCGTCGAGCTCATTTACGTAGGCATTCAAACTTTCAATACCTCTTTGAATGTTTTGCTGTGCGAGTCCGATCCCGATAAAACCGGCATCCCACGTGTATAGACAGTCCCACCAACGACCGGGGGCATGGTGCTTAATGTATTGACGTTGTGTATAAACAGGGTAAACGACGTTGGTAATGGTAGTAGCAGCCATTCGCTCATTGCTGAAAACATACTTCTTACCGGCAGGAACTATATTATATTTGAAAATGTGCGCTCTTGCATTTTCATATATTGCGGATGCATCGTCCTCGGTGAATTTCTGCCTTAGATAGTTTTCTACTGCTATCCTGCTTCCGGTACAAACGATACCATTGATGACACGTCTTGAGTTAGGAGCAAGGCTAATGGGCCGCATAAAAACGTTTGTAAAATGCCCCCTGGTTCCATCGCTAAATTCATCACCCACATGACTGTTTACCCTCCTTTTAAAGTCATCACTTAAATCTTTAAAATTCCATTTCCTTACCTGAAAATCGGGATAATCCCAAAAAATGCCATAGTAGTTATCTATGTTTCTGTATTTAAGTACCAAAGAATTTTTCACCGGACCTTGTATAATTTCAGGAACATAGTCCCAGTCAACAGTTTCCACCTTAATGGATTCGGCATCTTTTTCGTTTACAATAGCAAATCCATCTATGACGATAGCGGTATTACCTCCGGTCGTTATACTTAACTGATGCTTCCCGGATTTCAGGTCATCCAGCCGGATTTTTTCTATGTTAAAATCTCCATTTCCGGAGAGTGTTATGGTTTCATTTACAATTCCCTTTAACCGTAGATTGGCGTTTTGGCCAGGCAAAAGTTTATAGCGAAACCAGAGTAATGGATTATTTATATCTTGGGAAAGTCGGATATCGTAGGATACTATATCCCCATTGTTTGCTCCGAAGCCCTTCCCTATTCCAGACCCATTGATAAGGCCGTGATCCCTGATTTCACCGCGCAACTTTCCATCATAAACCAATTCATCCTGCGGATTTTGAACGGCAAACTTAAGTTCCTTATAGTCCAACGCATCTACCCAAAAGGCGTATTCGGGCAGGTTGACAATACTGTAATCCAAAGGAGTATGAGGGTTATATTCTTTGATTGAAGGAAAATGAATAGACGACATCATGTGCAAAACGATGCTTTGTGCCTTACCGGTATTATTAACGCATTCCATTCGTATAAGACGCGCGTTGTCATTAATGAATGAATAAGAGATATCTGTATACACCTTATCCTTCCACTCCAATTCATGCCGAAAAGAGAAATATTCCAGGTTTGGAGATGCTTCCCATGGGTGAAATCCTGATTCGAAGAACACATTGGGCACATCCACCTTCCTGCGATAAAAACCCGGAAAGACGCTAAGATCAAACCGGATCCCTTTTTTGAGATCCGGTATGTGAGATACACCAATATATTTCTTTGTATATGGACCCCAATCAGGCAAATTCAAATCATGATTATAAGCCAATGATTTGAAGTAATCCAAATCCAGGACGGTCTGACCCAGAACGTCGGAAGACAAATTGATTGATACAACCGAAATGATTAAAAACAGGGTTACATTTTTCATTACATTTTTTTAAAAATGGTGCCTTTATGAGGATAGTTGTCTTCTATCCGCGGCAATTTACGTGAATGAAGTAAGATCTTTCTTACTCTTGGTTTCTACCTTTATTCTCATCATTACCAGCCCCTAAAATGGCGCCGGCGAGGCTTTAAGTTCCGTCGGGTCGAACCACAAAACTGTTTTAATTTCACTTTGGCTGTTTGTGGAAAACACAGTTTTTAAAAATAATACTCAATATTTAAAAAAAACATTTCCTAATTAACCAAAAAAATGTCAGGAATCAACTACAAATCCGAATTCCGGGATAACTTACACCTACATCTCTTTTAATTCATATAGTTTGTGCACTCCTTTTTTACCTTTCACTTCTACCTCATGTTCTTTCACAAAAGAAAAATCCCCACCCACTTTTTCATACGTAGCTGCGGAGACCAGAAAGCGTGTATTAAGCTCTTTATTGGCGTGATCTATACGGCTGGCAAAGTTCACTGCATCTCCGATAACGGCCAGTTTGCGCATTCCCTTAAAACCAATATTACCAACAATTACTTTTCCGGTGTGAATACCTACTCTTATCTTAAATTTATGTTTTAGAAACCCATGCAAATAATCATTAAATGACTCAACCTCCTTCATCATGGCCTTACCTGCCGCCACACCATCGTGCGCCATTTGTTCCGGATCTTTAAACCCAAATACCGCCAGCAAACCATCTCCGTAGTAATCAATAATTTGTCCGTTGTACTTGCGGATAACTTTCCCCATCACATAATAATAGCGGTTGAGCACGTGGACAAGGTCATAGGCCTGCACAGACTCCGTAAAGGCCGTGTATCCTTCAATATCGACAAATGCGATCGTCAATTGCTTTTCCTCCCCTATTTTATTTTCCCCGCTTTCAGCAATGGTAAGACTGGCAATTTCAATGTCTGTGGCATCCATCTTCGGCTTTCTGATAGCAATATCACCCTTCACTGTTGTCTGGCAGGCCAGCCTCAGCTCAGGACCAAACCCTAGTTTCGTAGCTACCCGGCCAGCCTCTTCACTGCGTTCAGAGCAGTTTTCAATTCCCCGCTCTACAACAACGCGACAAGAAGAGCACCTGGCATTGCTGCCGCAAACATGCGGGTGACGGATGTCTGCTTTCAATGAAGCTTCCAGGATTGTTTCTTCCGGAGATACCGTAATTCGCCGCTCCTCATTAAGGTAATTAATAACATATTGTGTTCCCATACTTTCTTTCGTAGAAATCTTATCAGTCATAACCGCCAGTTTTTAATCAAATCTTAAGGTCATTTTGAGTGGTATAATCATACCAGCTTGTTTTCAATCAACAGTGGCAAAGAAATAAATTAATTTGAAATACCAGCCTGCTGATGTTTAGAATATATGAAGTTAAACTATTAAATTGGAACATGAACGTTTCTGATGAACAAAAGCAACATGTTCGGGGTCTCCTTGTCGAAGGCCGGAAAATTGAGGCCATAAAATATATAAGGCAGCATTTTGGCCTGGGCCTGAAAGATAGCAAAAGGCTGATAGATTTAATTGACAAGGATATTCGCGAAGATGAATATCAATACGATCGCGGCAAAGTCATCAGGCATTCTATGAAGAGAGGCGGCCAATTAGTGGGCATCATTTTCGCGGGTGTTGGCAGCATTCTATTAGGCGTTGCCCTTTTTATATTCTTTGGCAACCAGCGGCTGATCAATGAAGGTGTGGTGATAGAGGCCACGGTAATAAGTACACCCTCCAGCCCCTTGTTTGAATATGAAGTGAATGGGGAAATATATAAATACCAATCAGATGTAACCACCAATCCCCCTAGCTATGAAATTGGCGAGGTAGTATCCATGTACGTAAACCCGAATGACCCTTATGACCTGCTGATTGATAGCTTCCCTGATCGTTGGTTGGCGATCACTATCCTTGGGGCAATGGGTGCCCTATTCTTTGGTATAGGGATGCTTGTGGCGGTGGTTTTCAGGCCCAGATGATATTTTGACAATCACTTGATGCTATCCTATCTTCCAGCTTTATCAGACTCATAATCAAGTGATTAGTAGCAATATGCTTCTTTCAAAAGTGGCAACTACGGCAAGCTATCGCCACTGCTCTTTTTCCGATATGTATCGCCAAATAATCACAAAAGTAGAAAAAGCACAAATACTGTGATTTTTTTTAATTTCTGCTAATAATAAAATGAAAGCATAATACTTAACGTGGAAAAAAACGAGTTCATTTCAGTAATTAAGCAGCATCGGAACCTGATTTATAAGATTTGCAGTACCTATTGCCAGAATCCGGATAATCGCAAAGATATCGAGCAGGAGATCCTCTTGCAACTGTGGAGATCATTCCAAAAATTTGATGGGCGTGTTAAGATGTCTACATGGATTTACAAGGTAGCCTTAAATACCGCCGTTTATTACTACCGGAATGATCGCAAACGAACCCGGGGCATCGCCATTAATGAGGCTGTGATATCGCTTCCCGATGAGGAATATAACACGGATCTGGATCGTGAAATCGCCCTGGTTTATCAATTTATTGAAAAGTTAAATGAAATTGATAAAGCCCTTGTGTTGCTTTATCTGGATAACTATAAATATAAGGAGATCGCCAATGTCTTAGGGATTTCCGAGACGAACGTAGGCTCAAAAATCAGCCGGATTAAAAAATATTTAAAAGACCAATTTGCCAATCACCAAAAAATCGATAACCATGAAATTAGATGAGTTAAAAAACTATTGGGTAGCATACGATCTAAAGCTTAATAAAAACTTGCAATTCAATGAGGCCATATTACGAAAAATCAATTTGGAGAAATCAGAAAAAGAAATGCAAAAACCGCTGGTTTTTGAGCTGGCAGGGATAATAATTTTCACTTTCCTTGTTGCTTTTGCTATCACATTTTCCATCAGGTTTTCCTACGAGCTTCATTTCAATCTAACAGGATTGGCTTCAGCGTTAGTAAGCAGTGTATTTTTGATATTTGCTTTTATCAAAGCTAATAAGCTTGTAAGGATTGATTATTACAATTCATCTATCATCAAACTGCAAAAGGAACTCACCCGGCTTAGAATTTTGCTAATAAGGTTAAGAAGAATTGAATTAATTATGGTTCCTGTTTTAACCAATACGATTTTACCAATTACCTATAAAATTCTCTATGATATTAACTTATATCATAATTTAAAGCTGTTTATCATTGAAGTAATCCTGATTTTAGGTATTAGTTATCCGCTTGGAATATGGATCAATAAGCATTTTTATGATGAAAAGATGAAAGATGCTGAGAGACTTCTGAAAGAGATAGAAACATATGAACGCCAGCAATAGCTAATGCATATCACTATGTGCTGGGATTACTCATTCATTTTTTAAATAATAAAAATGCCCGTCTTCCGCACCGAGAATTAAATCGGGAATACCGTTTTTATCCCAATCCACCAATGTTGGGCTAGTGGTATGACCTGCCAGTTTTTGATCCGAAAGGGATCCGTTCATTTTCATATGTACTTTACCCTCCTGCTCACTCAGATTCTCTATAAGGAGAGCGTTGAGACTATTTAACAATATATCTGTGTCACCATCATGATCCCAGTCCCCAAATGCCAGCTTCCGACGGCCACTTGCACCATATTTGTCGGTGTTAAGCCTCAGGCTTCCGGCCACACTGTCAGCCACCTTGTTTCTGCGGGTGTAGGAAGCAGGCTGAGCGTGAAAAATCTTTTTCCCCGGCTTTAGCCGTAAGCCGCTCACCGAATTATACCGTTCAAAATAGCTTAAGTATCCCGCAGGATCCAGCATGATTAAATCGGTCAGGCCATCTGCATTCCAGTCAATCGCGGTGGGTGTAGTTCTCCACTGCGTTGCCAGCGTATTTGGCTCAGGTTCCCACCAGAACCATTCCGGCTTGGGCGTGTCGCCTTCCCATTGTACCCGGATAGGCTGTGCTGCCGCCAATAGAGGATCGCCTCTGGTTCCAATATTTTTGTACCAGATCACCTTGCCCCAAATCGAATTGACAATGATGTCCTTCAACCCATCGTGATCCCAATCGGCTACCGACAGGGTTGTATAACCCCATTTGGCTTCACAGGGGCCTTGAATAGATCCGTTTTCGCCAGCCAGAATTCTAATAACTTCATTATTGGCTTTTAAATATACGGGCGGTGCCAAGCTCGGAGGGTTTCCTCCATCCAGGTTTTCAATAAACCCGATGTATCCGGCGGAGTTTCCACATATCAGGTCTTCATCGCCATCATCATCCCAGTCCGTACCAAATGGGGTGACCAGCGCTCCGAATTTTACATATTCCGCCCGCTGCTGAAAATATCTGGGCTCACGGAAGACCGGCATATGATCCTCTATTTTTCCTGTATGCTCCAAAAAGGCCACCCGTCCATCCTCGTCACCTACAATCAGGTCGACGTCACCATCCTTGTCCCAATCCAAAGAAACCGGCACGATCATCTGCAAATCCATTTTTAGTATTTCATCACTATTTTGGAGATATCTTCCTGCCGCATACTGCGGGTTTTCTCTGGTGCCTATGTTTTCAAACCAGGTAAATTTGTCGATAAACTCGCCACAGATAATATCGAGATCTCCGTCATTATCAAAATCATCAAAATTTGGCGACGGTGTCCCATAAACATCTATTGGCTTACCGCCTGCCATGATCTTATCTTTTAGCTGATAGGCGCCATCGATATTTTCAATTAAATACACAAAACCATGTAGCGGACCGTTGGTCCAAACCCCGTGTTCATCAAATGCATTATCCCAACCGTAGTCTTCCCCGTCCTGGATGGCAGCGACAATGTCCAGATCGCCATCATTTTCATAATCCACATACTTCCATTGATTAGACCTGATCTTCTTGTGTAGCTTTTTAAAGGTGTCCTCCGGAAAAAGTGATTTCGGGTTGCCGGCTATCTCGGTTTTAAAGTCCAAAAGCTCCTTGCCGGGCAGCAGTACCCTGGGTTTTCCATCGACATATGAAAGCTGAACGTCCTTGAGGGCGTCTCCTATTTTGACAGGTGGGTTAAAAACCGGAAAGGCCTCCCCTGTTGTGTTTTCAAAAAAGTAAAGCCCGTTAAAAGGTACGTCTCTACATGAAACCAGCAAATCATAATCACCGTCGTCGTCATAATCCATCGGCAATGGCCAGGCCCACAAGCCAACGCCAAGGTCTACCACCAGGTTTGGGTCCTGGTAGATCAGTCGCTCGAATTTTGGGGATGGTTTTTCCTGGCTGTCGGCTCTTTGGTTTTGCTGACAATTCACACAAGCCACGGCCGTCAATAGGTATAAAAAGGTTTTGAGCGGATTCATATTTATAGGAAGACAATAGTAGTATATAATATTACCCAAAAGTTAATAAAAAGGACTATTTAAATAAATGACGATGATCAACACCCAACCCGAAACCATTCCGGTTACCATGGTTTGGTATCCCCTTGAGAGTTAAAAATTGATTTAAATTTGAAAATTAACTATTAGTGAAAATTGTATTACAGGTAGATATTTGTAAGCAAGTTTCTTAATGGCCAAGACCGTTTAAAACGCATTATAATAGCATTTTTAGCCTAAAATAAAAAGCCCTGATTCCTCCCTTTAGATTATGAAAATACGAACTTACCCATGTCTGATAATATTTATATTGGCTAGCTGTACCCAACCCGCAAACGAATCCCGCAGCGATTCAGGTCCTCCTCTTCCCCATCATATCAAACTTTCATGGGTGACATCACCGGCAACCAGCCAGGCAGTTTCCTGGCGGACCGGAGCCCGGGTAACGCAAGGGTACCTTGAATATGCTGAGGCAACAGCTTCTCCATTTTTCCAGGATGACATAATCCAGATAAAGGCACAAAGCGACTCCCTGACCTCCGATGACGGGCTTTGGAATTACCACACGGTCAATATTAAGGGGTTGAAACCTAATTCACTTTACTCCTATCGGGTGGGTAGCGATAGCTCCTGGTCGGAATGGTCGGAATTCAGGACGGCCACCGGTGGTCTGGAACCCTTTAAATTCATTTATTTTGGAGACGTACAAAGAGATATCTATTCGCTGGGAAGCCGTGCCATTCGCCAGGCGATTCTTGCCAACCCCGATGCTAAATTTATGCTTTATGGAGGAGATATGGTGCATAGGGGTGCGCTGAATATTGAAAACTGGAACGAATTTTTTCCGGCGGGTGGATGGATATTCAAAAACATTCCCACTATCGCTACTCCGGGAAATCACGAGCATGTCAATGCAAAAAGTGGTGAGGATCTGGCCGACCTTTGGTATCTAAACTTTGCTTTCCCGAAAAACGGTCCTGAGAATCACCTGGAAGAAACCTTTTATGTTGATTATAATAATATCAGGGTCATATCACTAAACCTTTGCCGCTACAAATTCAAGGAAGACCGAAAAGAAATTTATAAATGGACCGAAAGCCGTTTAAAAGAGTTTACCGGCGACTGGGTATTTATCACGCATCATTATGCTATGGATGCTTCTGCCAGAAACCGGAAGCCAGGTATCAGATTTCCGGAATTTAAGAAGTTGTATGAACGATATCAGGTACCCATTCTGCTGACGGGCCATGAACATGTTTATGCCAGAGGAAGAATGGGGGCTGATTTTCCCATTTATGTAGTTTCAGTCGCAGGCCCCTATCAGAATGCCATTCAATTTGGTGATTGGATAGAAAGAGCAGGCACGTCTTTGCAGTTGTATCAGGAGATACATGTTTCTCCCGACACACTGCACTATGTGGCAAAGACGGTTGTAGGTGAAGTCTATGATGATTTTACCATTATCAGGGATAAAAGTGGGAAGCTCAATTTCAAAGTAAAAGACAACCTGATGCCAGAGTCGCTAATTCCAACGATAAATTTTGGGGAGCGCTATGACAAAGAGCTGGTGGACTCATATGAAGCCGATAAAGAGGCGTACCTGAAACGGAACAAAGAATAAAGCTATTGAATATCATTTCCCGGAATGTTTAATCCCACCTGATTTATCTTTAGAAGAAACCGTTGAAAAAGTAATGACTTCCTTCAAGCCAAATTACCGGTCTTGAAATTGATGACGTGTCAGCCTATGAAGCTGTGGATTTAACCAAATTCATCAATAGTATTAATCAAAAACAACTTTCGATGTTAAAATTTGATTAAAATTTGAAAATTAACTTTCAATAAAAAATATAATTCCGGAAGATATTTGTAAGCAAGTTTCTATTGCTATGAGGTATTTTCAAACAATTTTATTTGTTGCAGCAAACCTGCTCTGCCAATTGTCGTGCCAACAAGCCCCAAAAAATGAAGTGAAAAACGTAAAGGTCTACTTCGAAAAGGGACGCTTTGGCGCCTGGCCGGCAAACAATGGTATTTGGTCGTGGGACAACGAAATTTTAGTTGGTTTTGCAAGAGGCTATCATAAAGATCTGGGGCCGCAACTTCATAATATTGACCGGGAAAAACCAGAAGAGCACATGTTTGCCCGCTCGCTCGACGGTGGCGAAACCTGGGCTATTGAAGACCCTTCAAAAGACGGCGTAATGATCGCCCGGGGGTCTTCACTGCATGGAACAGAACCCGATCCGGAAAATATGAAACCTATCACTCAATTACAGGAGCCGATGGATTTCTCTAACCCGGGCTTCACCCTAAAATTCTGGTTTCTCAATATGAATTATGGCCCATCCATATTTTACTACTCTTACGACAAAGGACACTCGTGGAAAGGTCCGTTCAGCCTTACTGTTGATGGCATGGAGAAAATAGCAGCCCGGATTGATTACATGATTGAAGATCACAATAGTTGCATGGCGTTTTTTACAGCGGCAAAATCAGATGACCGCGAAGGACGTGTTTTTGCTGCGCGAACTGATGACGGAGGTTTGTCCTGGCAAATGGTTTCATGGGTTGGTCCCGAACCGGACCATGGTTTTAGGATCATGCCGTCCACCGTGCGTACGGCTGAAAATGAGTTGATACTTACCAGCCGGGTAAGGCAGGAATTAACTGATTGGAATGAGTTAACACCGCGTGAAAGAAAGAATAGCCGGTTTATTGATTCCTGGTTAAGCGCCGATAACGGTAAGAGCTGGGAGTTACTGGGTAGACCTGTTGAGGATTTAGGTGAAGGAAATCCACCAAGCCTCATTAAACTTAAAGACAGGCGATTGTGCTTAACCTACGGCTATAGAGCAGCACCTTACAGCATTTGTGCAAAAATAAGTGATGACAATGGCAGATCATGGGGCAAACAAATTGTTCTGAGAGCTGATGGAGCGGGGCGCGATGTTGGTTATGTAAGAAGCGTGCAGCGGCCGGATGGAAAAATAGCCACTGTCTATTATTTCCACGACAAGGAAAACCATGAAAGATATATTGGATGCTCTATTTGGGATCCAAATATGTAAATAACCGGTAATAATAAAACAGTAAAAATGGGTTGCTTTGATCTGAATATTTCTATCCCGTTAGTTGACTTTCCGGTATGGCAAATATTTGACAGGCCATATAAATCAAAAGAAGCAAGCCACACACCACCAATAAATAATAACGCAAAAAATGAATAGCATACTAAGGCAATACTTTCTGATTCTAAGTTTTACTGTTTTATTAACAACAAGCGGCTACGCGCAAATGCTTGACCTTTCTGATGCAAAGATTATTTGCTTTGAAAAGAAAGATAAGCTCGTATTGAAGTCAGTGGCGGTTCTACAGGAAGAAATTAAAAAAAGAACCAACATATCACTCCCTGCAAGCAAAAAATGGACAAACAAGTCACAGCCGATTATCGCTGTTGGCCGGGAAGTCGATCTTGGCAGATTTCCAGATAAATATCGTACAGCTATTTCACAGATGAAGAACACTGGAGAAGAAGGATACAAAATGCTGGTATTTGAAGATACCAAAACGGTGTTTATCATAGGACATGACTCGCGGGGTGTATTATATGGCATTGGCAAATTATTAAGGAAAATGGAAATGGGTCAGGGCGGGTTATTCCTTCCTGCTGACCTTGAAATTTCTTCCACCCCCAGGTATCCCATCCGGGGACATCAGTTGGGGTATCGCCCTAAAACAAATGCCTATGACGCCTGGTCGGTGGCACAGTTTGACAGCTACATCAGGGATCTGGCTATTTTTGGAGCCAACAGTATTGAGATCATGCCACCCCGTACAGATGATGATTTTACCAGTGTTCATATGCAATTATCAGCCATGGAAATGATAACGGAGCAATCAAAAAGCTGTGATACCTATGGCATGGACGTATGGATGTGGTATCCAAATATGGGAACAGACTATACCCATCCAGATTCCGTGCAGAAGGAATTGGCGGAACGTCGCCAGGTTTTTAAAGCCGTCCCCAGACTCAACGCGTTATTTGTGCCGGGAGGAGATCCGGGTGATCTGGAACCAGACGTACTATTCAATTGGCTTCAACAAGTGGCGGAAGTCTTAAACCAATATCATCCCCAAGCCAAGATCTGGGTTTCACCGCAGGTATTTAAACCGACACAGGCGTGGTTTGATGTCTTTTACGAGCATGTCAATAAGCAATACCCCTGGTTTGGCGGGGTCGTTTTCGGGCCCTGGGTAAAAACACCTATCCGGGAAATTAGAAAGATAATCGGCCCGGACATACCTATCCGAAAATATCCTGACATAACACACAGTGTCAGCAGCCAATACCCGGTTCCACAGTGGGACCTGGCCTATGCCATCACCCTGGGGCGCGAGTGTATCAATCCACGGCCTGCGGATGAAAAAATGATCCACAATGCCTTGGATCAGTATGCACAGGGTAGTATTAGCTATTCCGAAGGGTCTAATGATGATGTTAATAAATTCATATGGAGTGATCAGGATTGGGATCCCGAAACACCGGTCATCGAAACATTGCGAGATTACGGGCGATATTTCATCGGTCCGGATTTTACCGAAGGCATCGCCCAGGGAATGATCCGGTTGGAAAAAAACCTGCAAGGCCCGCTGCTGGTCAATCAAGGTGTGACCAGGACTTTGCAACAATGGCAGGACATGGAGAAAAAGGCTTCTGAATCGGTCCTTACCAATGCCCGCTTTCAGATGGGATTGCTCAGGGCTTATTTTGATGCCTACATTTACAGGCGCCTGCTTTACGAAGCCGAACTGGAACAAAAGGCGCGGGATGTATTAGCAGAAGCCAAAAGCCTGGGATCAAAAGTGGCTATCAACCAAGCGAAGGCGATCTTATCCAAAGCGTGGGAAGCCCCTGTGGCATCCGCACTAAAGGAACGGTGTTTAGCCCTGGCTGATTCACTTTTCAAAAGCATCGGCGCACAATTGACGGTGGAAAAACATCATGCCATGGGTGGACGTGGAAACTTTATAGATTATATCGACCGGCCTTTGAATGATGTTATTTGGCTGATGGATGTCATGGCGATGATAGCGAAGGAACCGGAGGAAGCTACCCGGATTGCGGAGATCGAAAAAATACTGCAACGAAATAACCCCGGTCCCGGCGGTTTTTATGATAATTTTGGAACGCCCGGAAGCTGGGCAAGGGTTAAATCAGCAATAAGCCGTGAAGAAGACCCCGGAAACCTTGAGTCCCCACGCATAACTTTTGGCATCGGGCTGGTAGGCCAGCCATGGGTACATGAGGTGACAGCCCAAGGTTTTGAAGGAAAAGCATCACCCCGACCATGGATGACTCAGGTAACCGCCCTCTATGACCAGCCCTTGAAAATTGTTTACGACAACCTAGATCCCAGGGGCTCCTATACCATTAAGGTAGCGTACACAGGGCGATTCAGGTCCAGGGTTAAAATGGTAGCTAATGATATCCTTGTTCACGACTATCTTAAGACTGGAAACCAGCCCATTTATGAATTCCAGATCCCGCAGCAGGCTGTTTCGGAAGGTGTGGTGGAATTTAAATGGATCGCCGCTCCTGGCGAACGAGGCGCTCAGGTTTCCGAAATATGGCTTATCAAAAATTGAATATACCACTGGGCCTGCTTACATAACTTCCGCCTTTACTTTTGCGTCCGATGACTCCTTTCTATATAATACTAAAGTGACTTGGAGTATTAAGGAGCCTAAAACAACCGGAGCATTCAGATAGTACTTGACAAATCTACCCACCAATTTCCGGCTAAAGCTGGTCAGCCAATTATTGAAAAAATCGAATATTAATATTTCGGATATTGGTTACCTGGTCGGATTCAACCAGCACGCCTACTTTTCTACCTGTTTTAAGGGGTAGTGACCACATAGCTCCGATTTCGGCCATCTTGAAAAGAGATGAGATGATTTAACGGTAAATATAACAAACGTTGCTGCCCAACTCTTACCACAAACTCTTAACCCGCCCTATGTTTTTTATACATTGTTGGGCTTTCGTTTTTCTATTTAAAAATGAGATTTCATGTTTTATTCAGAAAAGAAGTCCTCAGAAGTTTTTTCGTAAGTATATACTGTAGTAAAAGTAGTTCCTTGTTCTTCGTATATCTCTGTTAAGGTAAGTTTGCTATTTTCGAAAGAAACAGTTTCAGGATCATTCTCTCCTTTAGCTTCTTCTATCCAATCAGGATTATTAAGTTCATCTGGAATAGCTATGACATCAATGGTAGTTCTTATTAATACTCCATTATTTAAGGTAAAAGTTCCTGATGTACCAAACCCATCATAAACGCAATTATTCGAATTATCAGATTCTATAGTAGCAATATCCTTAAATGTATTATCATTTTTAAATTCTATGATTGATTTACTTTCGCACACTGATGCTTGTTCTAATTGCCCCTCGTCAGTTATACTTATCAATTTCCATTTTCCAATTAAAGTATCTTCCTCATTTGAAGATGAGTTGTCATCATCGCTAGAACAAGAACAAAGTCCTAATACTACTAAAAAAGCAAAAAATAATTGTTTTTTTCTCATTTCTGTTTTTTTATAAATAATTAATAATTTTTAAGGTTACGCTAAATGAAGCCTAACGTCTTGATAAATTGAGTGCGCCCACACTCTCCAAAAGCTCATAAGTTTCGGTTTGACTTTAACTTTTCTATGAAGAAAGTAGGTGCAATTCATTCTTATCTAATGTTATGGGCTTATTGCATTTAAAACCGACAATTATTTTTTCCTTTTGGCTGTAACCAAAACAATACTCTTTTCATCACTTCTCTTAATTCTCACCATAATTGGTAAAAACCAAGGGCTTGGAACAATAAAAGCTCCCCATTTTTTTGCTTCAAGGATTTCACTTCTCGAAATATTAAAATTGTATTTCTCATGTTTTACTTTAAAAGCTTCAAATACAACACGATCATCTACAAATACCCCCTTAATGGATACAAACTAAAGGAAAGTAAAACTAGCGAAGAGGATGTCCTTTGGATGTGCTAAATTCTCCAATGTATGTGCTAAAACCTTCAATGTATTGTATACCGGGTATGAATAGGTAGTCACTATTGGAATTCCCGGTTTTTAACGCATCTGTAAGCCTTGTTTGGATACCAGCGACTTGGATATAAGTTTGTCATTTTTTTAAGAGGTCCTTTAAAATCATAGTCAATTAGAAGATTGCTTTCAAAATCTAATTGGTCGCAGATATATTGAACTGGAACAGATCCAATATCTGAAGCCGAAGATGGAAACGATCCGTGATACCTGTAGTATTTCAATTGAAGAATAAACCCAAGTCTATTGTTCCTATTAATAGTTGATAATTTAGCAGATTCGTCAAACGAGATGGCCCAATATAGACTTAACTCTTCTGCATCCCATAAGTGTTTCATAGCTTTTTTGGCTCAAATTAAGGGATTTTAATCTCAGATGGCCGAAATCGGAGCTATGTGGTCACTGCCCCTTTAAAGAGAGCTTTGGCGTCTCACCAACCGAATATGTAAAACAGCACCTCAATAAAAATGAATAACCGGTAACGATGTGTCACCGGCTATCCAAATATAGAACAGAACAATTAGCTTTCAATTTTTAATTGGGTATCCAACTGACCCCCATTTACCGCATATCAGGCTTTACAAGAATCCCTTCTCACTGTTACCGGGAAAATTGAAATATCATGGTTTCCTGATAGTCATTTCGCGGCTGGTAACTGAAGATGCCCTGAAAACACCCAGTGCGCCATTGCTGATGTTACTTGGCGGGTTGGCCGGTGGTGAACTGAAGAGTCCCCCATCGTTCTCCAGCACCTCGTCAAGCCCCTCGAAATAGTTGTAAACCTCTTCGGTAATGGATGACATTTCAACCCGTACATGATCGTCGATAAAAAAGTCATAGTCGAACTCAAAGGCAATGTCTTCTCCAAAATACTCATCACTTGATACAATAATATCTTCCGCCAGCTTGTTTTCCAGCCTTCCATTCCTGTAAACATCCCAGGAATAGTAATTGATCTGGCCGAGCTTTGTGACCGGCGCCACAAAAACAACGCGGTAGGCATTGACCATGGACCCTGTCGAATCTTCCACTTTTTCCTCAAAATTATAAATTAGCGTATCTATTTTACTGATCGGCAACAACGTAGACGAAGCCTCGTATTGCTTTCCTCCATGATTAATATCCAAAGTATAAGTAACGCCGATGGCTCCCTGCAAATTCACCGTTTCATAAACCCCATTGCCTTTGTGGATCAACGTCTCTGAATTACCATCATCATCAGAAATAACTACCTCGGCGTCGGATACCTTGGTGTCGTTCTCGGAGTTGTTGAAATTGGTGGTCTGGCTTAGTTTTACCTGATACGGTCCCGGACCATCCGTTATTTTCCCGTCAACGACTAACAAAGGCTCGGCTTTGCCATGCTTCAGCTCAATGACTTCCTCGCATGACCATAAAAACAAACTTATCACAAAGAGTATATTGATGTATTGCTTCATTTTCGTAATATTTTGGATTAATTAAAATTTAAAATTATAGCTAACGGAAGGTATAATTTTGAGAAGATAGGTCGTGACCGATTTGAATTCCTCGGTGTCTACAGTTACATTGTCCTCAGGGTCGATTTTTGGATCTCCATTGATCACATTTCTATAGTCTATGATCCACGGGTTTTTCTTCATATAGGCATTGTAGACAGATAAATTCCATTCACCCTGCCCTCTGCCAAATAATTTCTTCTTTTGCTTGAGGGTAATGGAAAGGTCCATGCGGTGGTATGCCGGCATTCTGTCACCATTTCTGTCCAGGGGATCATAATAAGAAATTGGCTGGCCCTGGAAGGCGTATTTCCCTTTAGGTATGGAAACAGCGCTTCCCGTCGCATAAACCCAGTTGGCGGATACTGACACCCGGGGGCTGACCTCGTGATTGACCACAACGGAAATATCGTGTGGGCGGTCATAGCGTGGCCTGTAGGCCTTGCCACCATTAATGCCATCAATTTGCCTCCTTGTTTTTGACCAGGTGTACCCGATCCAGCCGGTGGTTTTTCCCACATTCTTTTTCAACAGTAACTCAACACCGTATGACCATCCTTTACCGGAAAGCAATTCCGTTTCGATCGTACTATTGAGCAGGATGTCAGCCTGATCTTTAAAATCTATTTGATTCTGCATCCACTTGTAATAAGTTTCGACAGAGAACTCGTAGGTGTTATCTTTAAAATTGCGGAAATATCCCGCCGCTATTTGATCACTGATCTGTGGCTTGATGTATTTGTCACTGGGCACCCAGCGGTCAATAGGCAGGCCAGCGGTAGAATTTGAAGCGATTTGCAGGTACTGTCTGGTCCTGTTGTAGGACGCTTTGATAGAGCTGGAACGGTTGAGCATAAACCTGGCGCCAATCCTTGGCTCTAACCCACCATAGGTTTTGTAAATGTCACCTTTCGAATATTTGACGCTGTCGATAATGTTGTCTTCCCTCCTGTTTTGTTCATCGCCATAAATAAGCACTGTAGCAGGACCTATGTTTTGGAATAAAGAATAACGTATGCCATATTCCACGCTTAATTTTTCAGAGAATTTTGATTGACTACTGAGGAAAATCCCGTGTTCCAGCGCATATTTCTTATCGATTTTAAAAGCGTCAATAACCGACTTCTCGCCAACCGGCTTAATGGTGGCGGGACTGAACTGGAAATAGCCTGCCTTGTAACCAAATTCAAGCTGATGATTTGGGTTCAAAAAATAGGTAAAATCGAGCTTCCCGCTAAATTCCCTTAGGTTGGAGGTCCAGTCGAAGCTAAGTACGTCATCATTGATATCGAAATTATAGTCAAAATCACTGAACAACAAAGTGGTATTGAGAAACAGCCTATTATTAAAAAGGTGATTCCATCGCACAGTTCCGGTTTTATTTCCCCAGCTTAAGCCAAAGTCATCTTCAAATTTAAACTTATCCCTCCCAAAGTAGCCTGAAACAAATAATTTGTCTTTATCGCTGAATCGATAATTCAGCTTCATGTTCAAATCATAAAAATAGAGAATGTTCTTTCTGGCGCTTGTATCTTTTGCAAAGGCAGAAAATACATCAGCGTAGGTTCTTCTTCCTGATACAATAAAAGATGATTTATCTTTTACAATGGGGCCTTCCAGTGTAAGGCGGCTTGAAATCAAGCCTATACCTCCTGAAGCAGCAAACTTTTTGGAGTTACCTTCTTTCATCCTGATGTCCATAATCGATGAAATTCTTCCGCCAAACCTTGCGGGTATTCCACCCTTGTATAGTTCCACCTCTTTGATGGCGTCGGGGTTAAAAACTGAAAAGAAACCCAGAAAATGGGATGGGTTATAAACTGTGGCCTCATCCATTTGGATCAGCGTCTGATCTGCGGCTCCCCCTCTTACAAATAATCCCGTTGTACCCTCACCAGCCGATTGTACGCCTGGCAGGAGCTGCATACTTCTAATGATATCCACCTCTCCAAACATAGCCGGAATAGTTTTGATTTTCTCCACACTGAGCTTTTCAGTACTCATTTTCACCTCCGTCACATTTTGTTCAGGCCTTTCCGAAGAAATAACGATCTCTTCCATTTCCACGACGGCTTCCTGCAATTGGATGTTGATGCTTTGATCTTTGTCAAGCGCGATTTCCATACTACGCGTTTTGTAGCCTACAAAAGAATATTGCAAATGATAATCTCCTGCGGGAACCGTAATAGAGTAGAAACCATAGACATTGGTGGCAACGCCGGTTTTCAGCTCCTCGATATATATGGTGGCCCCAATAATGTCCTCTCCGGAGGCCCTGTCTTTGACGTAGCCACTGATGGTAAAATTGTTTTTTCGCTGAGATTGTCCCATTGCCGTCATAAAGGCTGTGAAAAACAGCAACAGACATAATCCTAATCTTGTAAATTTCATTCTTAGATAGTTTTGTTTAAGACCTATTTATCTTGTTCTCATTCAAGACAGGCCCTAAAACGCAAACCCCCATTTTTAAGAAAGAAATTTTAAATAAATTATTTAATGATCACCGTATCGGACTTAACCGAGGAGGCCTGAAAAAAGCCTAAAGCCCCGTTTGTGATGTTTGAAGGCGGATTTTCGGGTGAAACACTGAAGACACCGCCATCGTTATTTACCAGTAAAAAAAGTGCACTGTAATAGTCAAATACCGGTTTTGAAAGGGAATAAACCGCCACACTTGCGGTATCGTTCAGGTTAAACGGAAAGTCAAACTCCAATCCCCTTAAACCATTTACAAATTCATCGGAGTCTACAATCAGTTCAGACCTCAAAGTCTGCGGTTCGTTGTTTTTTGATATAATCCAGCGATAGTAGTTAATGGATTCAGGGTTTGATTTTTCACCGAAATAGGATACAAAATAACCTTCATCATAGATAATAGATTCCTCCCGGAATCTGTAATTAAGGCTGTCAATATCACCTACCGGGTGCAATAAATCGCTGCTTGTATATGTTTTCCCCTGCCAGTTTATTTCCAAAAAATAGGTTCTGCCAGGTATGCCATTGATCTCGCTAATTTTGTACAGGCCTTCGCCATCCAAAACCAGTGTTTCTTCCTGTCCGGTGTTATCCGACAATCTCACCTGGGCATCATTCACAGCTTTACCGTTTAATTCATCATTAAAATCCGTGGTAGTACTCAATTTAATGAAATACGGAGGGGCGTCGTCGGTGATCAGTCCATCTACCACCAGTACCGGAACGTTCTTCCCGATCTTCAACTCTGTCGTTTCCTCACAGCCATACAATGCACAAATAAGAGGAAATACCAGCAATATGTTGAACAGACTTTTTTTCATTTTAAAATTTGAAGTTATAGGTGACAGACGGCACAAAACGGAAAAGAAAAATTTCCGTCGCCTGAAACTTTTTGGACTCCACAACAACATCAGGGTCATCTTCATCTATAGATACGTCGCCATTGATCACATTTCTGAATCTATGTCCAATGGGATTTTTTCTGAAATAAACGTTGTATAGGGAAAAATTCCAGGAGCCATGCCATCTTCGCTGCTTTTTATTTTTTCCCTTGATCTCCAGTGAGATGTCGAGGCGATGGTAAGGCCTGAGTCGATCCTTGTTTCTGGAAGCATTATCGTATTGGATAACGGGAATACCTTGAATTTCATATTTTCCCACCGGAAGGGAGATCGGCCGGCCTGATACATAAACCCAGTTATTGGAAAGGGTGATCCGCCTGTTAAACCGGTGAATTAGCTGAATGGACAGGTCATGACGTCGATCGTAGACGGGGCTATAACTTCTTCCCTCATTAATGCCATCTATTTTCCTTTGAGATTTTGATAATGTATAGTTCAGCCTGCCGATCGTTTTTCCGATAGTCTTTTCCAGCGAAAGCTCCACCCCATAAGACCAGGCCTTGCCAGCCAGGAATAACGTTTCCAGGTTAGGGCGCAGGAGGGCATTGTTCTCCAGCCTGAAGTCCAACTGGTTTTGCATATATTTGTAATAAATCTCCAGTAAACCAAGGAATTTTTTTTGCGGAGATTTCCTGACCACACCGATGCTCACCTGATCGGCTATTTGCGGTTTAATATGAAAGTTGCTGGCAAACCACCTGTCATTAGGCAACCCGGAACTAGACGTAGTGGCGGCGTGCAGGTATTGTCTTGTTTTAATATAGGATGCTTTTAATGCATGCCTGGAATCAATTTCATAATTAATGGCCAGGCGGGGCTCGAAGCCATGGTAATTGGTGATTTTTTCCCAGCTATCAAACCGTAAGGTATCTACAATGGTAGCGTTGGATTTAGGTAATCCTTCCTCATAGGTAAATATTTCGCCGGGTCCGACATTCTGAAATAAGCTATATCTCAGTCCAATACTGGCCGTTAACCTTTCGGATAGCTTTAAATCGTTTTGAAGATACCACGAATGCTCAAGGGCATTATTTTCCGTAAGGTCAAATGGATCAATTAAAGATTTTTCACTAAGCGGTCTGATCTTGATCGGAAAAAACTGGAAATAATTGATATGATATCCGAAGTCAGCCTGCCACCTGGGGCTAACAAATCTATAAAAATCCAACCTGGCATTGTAAGCATTGAATCTTCCGTTCCACTTAAAGTTGTTGTTGTTATCATCTGCTGTATATTGATAATCAAAACTACTGGCCAGCAGGGAAGTATTAAGAAAAAGATTCTGGTTAAATATATGATTCCACCGCAATGTGCCATTTTTGTTGCCCCAGTTGACACCAAACGTATTTTGTAATTCCAGACGGTCGCGCCCCCAGTAACCCGATATAAAAAGCCGGTTGTTTTTATTGACCTCGATATTAAACTTGCCATTAAGGTCAATGAAATACAATTCATTGGACCTGACATCTTCATCATTAATATTTTTTAAAATCAAATCCAGGTAACTGCGGCGTCCTGAAATCATAAAGGAGGACTTTCCTTTTTTAATGGGTCCTTCAAAAAACAGGCGGCTGGCCAGAGTACCGATACCACCAGCGCCCGAGAATTTATATTTATTGCCTTCCTTCATGCGAATATCCAGGACCGAGGATAACCTTCCACCAAGCGCGGCAGGCATAGACCCCTTATATAATTTCACATTTTGAACCGCATCGGGGTTAAAAACGGAAAACAAACCGCCCATGTGCGATACGTTAAATACGGTTGCTTCATCGAGCTGTATCAGGGTCTGATCCCAGGGGCTTCCTCTGACATAGAGACCATTGCTCGCTTCATTTACGGTCTGCACACCGGCATATTGCTGCAGGCCCCTCACAATATCAGGTTCCCCGAAAAATGCGGGATACTCCCCGAGCTCTTTTGGTGTCAACCGGACTTGCCCCATGGATGTACTTTTGAGAATATCCTGCTCCGCCTGCCCCTGGATCACCACTTCACCCAGCTCGAACTCCGTTACTTCCATGGTCAGGTCGAGGCGTTGATCTTTGTTTATCAATAATTTATATTGCTGGCTCTTGTAACCAAGATAATTGATGCTCACAGTGTATTCTCCCTCCGGTAAGGTAAACATGTAATATCCATACTCATTGGTTGTGACTCCCAGATGTTTGTCGGCAATGAATAAAGATACACCCACGAGATTTTCGCCGGTTTCCCGGTCGCTGATAAATCCACTCAGCGTTCTGAATCCCGTCTTTTTCCGGGTGGCAATTTTCCGGGTAAGCACGATTTGATCGCCAACTTCTGCATAGCTGACGTTAGCACCGTTGAAAAGCTTATCCAATACCTGCGATACCTGAACGCCTTTTAAAGACAGGCTTATTCTTTTTTCAAGATTCAGGAGACTTTCGCTGTAAGAGAAATGAATATCAGGATCCTTGCTTAATTTCCGGATGGCACCTTTTAAAGACTCATTTTTAAAATCAACAGAAATTATCTTTTGAATGCCGGATTGTTGAGATTTCCCAATAAAAGTTATACTCAGGCCTAAAACAAACAATATGATATTCCGGATGCTCATTGACAAGTCACAAAAGTAGTGGATTTGAGCAAATCTGCAGGCAACTTCCCGGCTAAAAAATCAAATAGCCTGCAGAGGGATAAATAATTGTTTCTAAGCGTCTTCGCAGCCTTCACCATCCAGCGTAACCACCCCATCCTGAATTTTATAAGTTATGTTTAAGGTAGAAGCAATCACCGTAAAAAAAACTTCAACCGATGGGTTGGTGAAATTACCGGTATACTTACAATTTAAGATTTTCGGGTTCTGAATCTGTACTTTTACGTCAAAGTATTTTTCACAATCTTCGATGACGCTGGCCATGGTTAAATTGTCAAATTGTAAAGTGGCATTTTGCCAGGAAAGGAAATTGGCTGATGTATTTTGTTCGCTGGTAACACTTTGATCTGCAGGATTATAAATTCCCTTCAAGCCTTTGGTGAGTACAACAGGTTCACCGGTTCCGTCCAGCTTGCCAAAAGTTACTTTGCCGGCGACCACCACTAGTTCAATGCGCCGCTGCGGGTTGCTGGCGTTTAAGTTGAAAGCGGTTCCCACCACCCTGGTCAGGGAAGCACCTGCGACGATAGTAAACGGGCTTTCAGGATTTTCGGCCACTTCGAAAAATGCCTCCCCCGAGAGGTTTATCCTTCTGTTTGATAAGAATTCGCTTTCGTTATAAGAGATTTTGCTGTTTTTATTCAGCCAGATGTTTGATCCGTCGGGTAATTTAAATTCAATCCTTTGATCTGTCGTGGCTTTGGTGACCATCTTTCCTTCAGCCGGCTGTCTCAGGTAAAACACCGTGGCTGCTATCAATAACAATACAGTCGCCGCCACCGGGTAAATTATCCTGTTCCAGTTCGTCATTGTTTTATGAATGGTAGGAACCTCTTTGCCCGCCGGCTTGGCATCCCTGATGGCTTTGAAGCTTTCCCACTCCTCATCCGCATCGGTTTGCATGTCAAATTTAAAGACCCCGCTGGCCTCCCATATTTTTTTTGATTCATCAAATATGGTTTGATTGCTTTTCGATGCTGACAACCATTGCTCAAGCTGTTGTACTTCCTCAGCGGTTGCCTCCTGCTTGAGTTGCTTGCCAATAATTTCCCAGATGTGTAAATTTTCCATAATTAAATCTACCGCTTCATTTGTTAAGACAGACAAATTTTATCAAACCCCTATTTTTTTTCATTTTTCTTTTAATAATTAAAAAAAGCATACAGGATCATGCATATTAAAATAAGCGTTTCAAAGATCACTCCCCTCCTATCTTTTACCGCCTGTCTCAATATTTTCAGCGCTTTGCCCATTTGGTTTTCAACGGTCTTGACAGAGATATCCATATAGTCCGCAATTTCCTGATTATTCAACCCCTCATAGCGACTCAGGGAAAACACCGTCTGGCATTTTGGCGGTAACTTCCTGACTTCCGCCAGAACGATATCAGCCAGGGCTTTCAGCGCAACACCTTGCCCGTCTTCGTTGACGGATGCCATGTTTTCAGGAAGCTCTACCTTAACCGTATTTTTGTTTTTATCAAGGTGATTGATAGCAGCATTTACTACTGCCCTATGCAAATAAGACTTGGCTGATTGGATTTCGGTCTTACTTTGCCAGAGTTTTAAAAACACCTGTTGTACGACATCCTTTGCCTCATCTTTGTCTTTCACTACCGAATAGGCCACATTACACAAAAAAGCATGGTGTGTTTTAAATAAATGTTCAAAGGCACTTTCCTGCATCATTTGAAATTCGTAAGAAGCCTGAAATTAAAGCATTTCTGAATTAAATATTCAAAATTATTGACAAATGTATTTGTTGTTGGCCTTTTGTCCAAAACATAAAACCATTAGAGACACGATGAGACCTGGTATCAGGGCTCAAATTACTGACAAAGCACTTCTGACATTTACCAATAGTGTTTCAACCTTTTCATAGGGATCTCCCTGTCCAAGCGTTTCGAGAGGAAGATATCCGCGGTAACCGGCATTTTTAATGATTTTAAAGAGTTTCACAAAATCGGTAGGCACCTCCTTGCCATCGATCCAGACATTCTCCTTTACCTGCCAGGTAATGGCATGCCTGATGTTTTGTGCGATTTCCTGGTACGGATCCTTTTCACGATAACTACCAATATCCAGATTTAATCCAAGCCACCTGGAATCTACCATCTCGAAAAGCAGATCCACGTCATCGGCAGTTTTCAGGAACTCGTTGTGGTTTTGAAGGCTTATCATAACACCGTATTGCTTTCCATATTCGCAGCAAGCCTGGATGTCTTTTGCCATCCATTCAAAAACCTGCTCCCGGGAAAAGCCAGGGTGCGGATGCCGGCCGGTGAAAATCCGTACATGGGGAGCGCCGAGTTTAGCGGCCACTTCCAGCCATTGTCTGATCAATTCAATACCTGCCCTACGCTGAGTGGCGTCGGGATGTGCAAAATCATTTCTGACCCCGGTACCACTAATATCCAGTCCCAGGAGAAATGCCTTTCTTTTGAAGGCATTGATAAAGTCATCTGATGGCACTTTCGGATAATCCGAGAAGTAATAGCCGGTAGGGTCAATGGCGTCAAAATTGCATTGGGCGCAAAAATCCAATACATCCATTAAATCGATCTCGCCGTTACGCAGCAGGCTATTGAATGAATAGAGGTTAAGGCTAAGCTTAAATTTATGGGAAAGTGATTCTTTCACACCAGAAACCGGTGAAATTCCGGATAATGCACCGAAGGTGGTCACAGCAGGGAAAGCTGCCAATGTTTTAAGGAAATGCCTTTTCGAGTGTTTCATTTTGAGTAGGTGTTAATTCAAACCATTGGGAATGTTTAAAATTTTGTCTTTACAAAGGATGCCAGCGATGGCTTTACGGAATAGGGCTATAAATCAAAAATAGCTTAATTTTTACTTACATTTTAATTTCTCATAAAAACCATCATAAGCCCATGCCAATTCAATATTATTTTTCGGCCCGCTTGTTTTAATACACTGGAATAGTTTTGTAAATTAATATTTTTGAAAATTTCCAGACACCATTTTTTAGCGATTATGAGAACAGGCATCATATTTTTTATGTTAGTAAATACCTTTTATGGATACGGGCAGGACTTTCTGGTACTGGAGGCGGAACGGGCTTTCAGGCAAAATGGCAAAAAGATCAAGAAAGGAGAGCTTCTTTATAAAAAAGAAATTGTCACCATCAGGAAAAACGGCAAAATGATACTGGACGTGGAGTCGACCATTGACCTGGCCCTATCGCCGGGAGTACATAATATTGATTCCCTAAACACTTTGAATACCATCAGGTACAAAAATCATGACAGCCTGGTGCATGTATTGGAACAAAGAGGCTTGTTACCCTGCAAATTTCGATATAAGGTATGGGTGGTGCCTGGCACTGACCGCCCCTACGAGGCCGATCGCATATCGGTGCTCAACGGAAAGTTAATAAAGGTGGACCGTGATGCTATTGACCCCGTGCTAATTGAGTGGAATAACCCGGACAAAAAGTATCGGGGCCCCTATTTGGTGATCGTGCGTGACGCTTTCAGCAAAGGGTTTGTAGACATTCTTGAGACCCATGATAATTCGATCTCCGTATATCCTCAAAATTATGATCATCAGTATATGTTTTACTATATACAAGCCAAAGATTGCCGCGCCAGCAGGCTGCACAATATTGAAGTAAAGCGATAATTTCATTACTGCGGCGCCAATCTTCAAGGCAAAGGCAATAGTTTCAATAATTGCTTTGCGATCTGCCAATCATCAATTGGAAGTTTGGCAGTAATCGAATAAATTTGACCTCATTTTGCCCGGCCACCATGACAACTTTTCCAGTTACAGACTCTACCCTTTCAGCCAGCCATCTGGCATCTTTTATTCGTGAAACCTATGGCCTGGCAGAAAAAACTACCTGCAAGGTATTCAGAACCGGAATTAATCATACGTACATGGTTTCGGGGAATCATCTAAAGTACGTATGGCGAGTATATAGCTACAACTGGCGTTCTGAAACTGAAATCCTGGAAGAGTTGCGACTTTTAAATATTTTGAAAGAAAACGACATACCTGTTTCCTATCCAATCATGGATAAAAATCAAAATTATATACAAACGCTGCATGCGCCTGAGGGGAAAAGATATGCGGTGCTTTTCTCCTTTGCCGAGGGTGAGAAGATCCGGGATTTAAGTAAGGAAACATGTCAGATAATCGGATCTGTGATGGCCCGGATTCATAAAGTGACAGTGCACAAGACCCTGGACAGAATAAAATACAATCCTGAGACATTGACCTTGTTACCGTACCAATATGCCTGCCGGCATTATGCCGAAGGCATGGAAGAAATGCAATTTGTCAAGGCCGCAGGCAAGGCCATAACCCAGCTGTTTGAGCGGGCCAACGTCCGCCAGATCCGGCCGGGCATAGTCCATATGGACATGTGGTACGACAATATGAACATTAAGAACGAGTCGTTGGTAACCCTGTTTGACTTCGACTTTTGCGGAAATGGCTGGTTGATACTTGATATCGCCTATTTTAATCTTCAATTATTCAATACCACACCAGACAAGGCAATATATGAAGAGAAAATGGAAAATTTTATGCAGGGATATGAGGCCATAACGCCCATCACCCCGGATGAAAAAAAAATCCTCCCTTACGCAGGTATGGCCAGCTGGATATTTTACCTGGGGGTTCAGGCACAAAGATTTGACAACTGGTCGAACATATTCTTTACCAATAATTACCTGAAGCATTATATCGGATTGGTTAAAAGATGGATGGAACATCACGGTATAACAATTGATACACTTCAAAATGAGGTGGCAAACCAATCATAAAAACCCTGGTAACCTGATAGCTATAATTTCTCCATCTTTTGGATTAATATTTCATTACCAAAACACTGGTCCGGATCCTGTTGCCATTTTACCCGGACCTTTAAGGGTAATGTTTCTTTGGATAAATCGATGTTTCCGGCAGGAACCTCATCAAATCTTAACCTTTCACCATCAATATCAATAAACCACCCGCCGCAGCACATACACAGACTTAGGTCCTGTCCGATAACAGTTGCTTCATCGACGGGGTCTGGTACCTCGTCTTCTGAGCAGCTAATGGAGGCAAACAGAATGATAACAAACAGTGCTGACTTGAATAGGTATTTCATGGCTTTCTGCGATTATTCCTTTCAAGGACACCATTAATGGGGCCATGGTTGGAATGGCTTTCTGTCCCTTCCACTAACTGTTTATTTTTTTGCTATCTAACAGTGGATATATTACCTTTCGACGACTCGCTAAAATATTAGCAAAGCCGGCAGCTAAATTCTAAATTTGAAGCTATATTAAAATCGAGATAATGAAAAACGAATATTTACGGCATACCGTGGCGACCATAAGTTATAGATTCCAGAAATCAGTCAAGGACTGCGAAGATAGTTTTGGTCATTTCAACTTGGGCAAAGGAAGCAGAAGTACCAATGAAATTATAAATCATATGTGCGAGGTCTTAACTGCCACAAGGATTTTTATCGAAAAGGAGCGCTTTGAAAAAGTGATGCTTGAAAGGTTAAGTTTAACGGAGGAAATCGAAAGGTTCAATTTGGAATTGAAAAGTATGGATAATACCCTTTCCGGCCCTGAGTTGGGAATTGATTATGCAAAAAAATTATTGCAAGGCCCTTTTTCAGATATCCTGACACATATTGGACAAATCGCCATGATGCAAAGAATTAATAATAAACCAATTGATGCTGAGGACTTTTCTGCCGCCGACATACGGACCGGATTAAAATGAAATTTGGAAATATTAAATATTGAAATCTTTGAACATAATTACTTAATTATTAATATTTTAATAACAAATATATAATTTATCACTTTAATATTTCCTTATCTTTGATTCTCTTCCGACCTATCATTTGCAGGTGCTGGTGCTTGCGAAAACCCAGCGATGGTGTCCCGAAGCTCCGCAGTTATCTGAATATTCATCGATTCCAAAACAGGCTTCAGCTGACCGGCGTTTCTGGCACCGATAATAGGAGCTGTTATTGAAGGGTGACTTCCCGCCCATGCTACCGCCAGGCTGATAGCTTCATAGTTATTTTGCTGGGCAAAGTCTACAAATGCCTTTACGGATACAGCATTTTGCTCATCCTCATATCTTTTTTGATACATTTCACTGGTATCCAGCCGGGCAGGTTCCTGCGAATTTCTGCTAAGGTATTTACCGGTGAGCAGTCCTCCGGCCAACGGGCCATAAGAGAAAATTCCAAGCTGCTGGTCATTTGCCATAGGAAGAATTTCGATCTCACATTGTCTTTTCAAGAGATTATACATCGGTTGCAGGCAAGTGATGGGAGCATAATTTTTTTGTTCCGTTATAGCAATGGCCTTCATTACCTGCCAGGCGGCAAAGTTACTCAACCCTATATATAACACCTTTCCGTTTCGCACAAAGTCATTTAAGGTGGATAAACTTTCGTCAAGTGCCGTCGCCCTGTCAAAGTTGTGCAAATAATAAATATCGACATAGTCCGTTCCAAGCCTCTTCAAGCTGGCATCCAGGGCTTTAGTAAGATGAAACCTGCTGCCTCCCCTATCATTAATGCCCTCACCGGTGGGGAAATAAGCCTTGGTGGCCAGGATCACCTCCGACCTGTGTGCCTCGACCAACTTACCCAGTATTCTTTCCGATTCTCCCTCAGCATAAACATTGGCGCAATCGAAAATATTAATACCACTATCCCTGGCAGTGGCATAAAGCCTTCCGGATTCACTGGCATCGGCCTCGGCTCCGAAAGTCATGGTTCCAAGACAAAGTGGAGAGACATGTAAACCGGTTTTTCCTAATAATTTGTAATTCATGGATCAGTTATTGTTTATTTAAGATCGTTTTTATTTAAAATTTAGCTATAGCGCAAAGCATTCATTTAACTTCCACATAAATAGTGAATAATCTGAATTTAATCCAATTTGATAAGTAGTGTTGAAGATTTCAAAACGGTGTGATTACCGGCCGCGCACCAACTGCCAGGTGCTTATTTGAGGAAAAGGAAACAAAAGACCAGTCCTGCGTGAGAATAAAAGAGATTTCACGGATCTACCGCGTAAACGGACACTTCAAAATAAGATCCTTTTCCGCCGAAACAAGGCTTTTCTCTTAATTGACCGATAAAAGTATCTCCCTGTTTGATGCCGGGAAGGTTTATTTCACCGCTATTAATTTTTTGAGGTTTGAAACCGTACCGGAATTGTATGCTAATGGTATCTCCGGTACTGACAGGATTAACAACTCCTGCACCCTCCCCTAAAAGCTGATCCACCCGTACATCGGCGATATTGGTGAGTGATCTCCCGCACAATGCGCTGGCTTCCTGCTGAATTTTGTGCACTGTTCCTTTAATTTTAACCGTTCCCGGATCTACTTGTTCCTGTGAAGGATAGGCGTTGGCCATGGACTTCAATTTTTCCTGTTTTGACGGTGTCTGTGTTTGAGAATTCACAGCATTACATCCACATAAACAACTGATAATAAATATTTTAAATACAACTACTTTATTCATAACTATAAGAGGCTGCACCGGGGATCGATAGCCTTGGTGCAGCCTCAAATGATGTTTTATACTATCTTATTGTTTTATTAATTTGAAAGTTTGTCTGCCTTCATTAGTAACCATGTGAACAAAATAGATCCCTTTTGGATAATTTGTCGCATCCCAGGTCAGGGTACTGTTCACTGCTTTAATTTGGTCGTTTTTGTAAACCTGGGCGCCGTTTAGATCGTGTATTAGCAATTCCACAAAATCCTGTTCAACCGGCTTAAATCGGATGTTAAAGACATTTCCGGAGGGGTTGGGCCAGATGGCATAGCCTTTCAATTTCTCGTTTAGCTCCATATCCGGAATCGCTTCCGCCAAATTGCTGAACGCACCACCAGCAGCACCGGCCTTTCCAAAAATCTGAAATACCTGATCAGTGGGAGCACCGCCAAATGCCGCCGACACGGGAGTCCAGTCCGAAAGCCCCAGGCCAAACAGATTGCTTTGGTCTATGATGGAGCCTTCATTTCCTATAACCTCTGATTGCGTGCTCCAAAACCATTGCCGGGCTCCTGGATTAAACGCCAGGTTCGCATAGACTGAGATCCAATAGTCGCCGCTACTCAATACAACCGGCGCGGTTAAAGTAAGTTCCAGGTTAGGGTCAAACGATACGGACGAAACAGTTAACGGTCCGCTATTAAACACCTCGTTCCCAGGTGCGCCACCATCATCCTCGTAAATGACTACCACCGCGTCGTTAAATAGTGGGGAGCCGTTGGCGACACCAAATGCCAGCACGCGGTCGACTGCCCAGGTGGTATTGGCCGGCACGGAAAAATCCGCTGCCACCTGTACAAGGGCGTTGAAATCACTAAAAAACTGGGATGGTCTGCTTCCGACAATAGTGCCTACCTGCGCATATATGGCCGGTTGAGCCACAGTAATTGTAAACCCTTCTGCCACTTGTTCTATTCCGGAAGTTGCTGTAAACGCGATCGTAGCCTCTCCTCTCAGGTCTGAGGTGTATGAAATAGATAACTTGTTATCGTTCAGGACAGCGGTCACTAAATCCGGATTTGAGTTGGTAAATGACAAATCAATAGTTCTGCCCTGTTTATGTTCAAATAGTCCCTCGATATTAATTACAGTATCGGGCGCATTCATAGCTACCACGTAGTCGTCAAGTGTGAAAGCGTTAAACAGCTGCGGTTCAGGTCTGGGCATGACCCTGGTCTTTGTGGAAAATAAACCATTGCCATGGGTGGCGGCCGCGATGAATCCGTCCTTCCTGGTTTTCACCATCCTGACAACGGCATTGCCAATTTCGAATCTGGAAACTCTAAACCAGTAGGTCTTTTTTCCGTTGATCCGATAGGCGAAATAGAGGCCTGTGCTGGTCCCTACATAATACCCCTCTTCTTTTCCACTTACCGCCAGCCATCGAACAGAAGGCCCGTTTCCGGAACCATCGGGATTTTCTTCCAGGTTCGTGCTGATATCCGTCCAGGTTTCTCCCGCATCATCAGTGTGAAAGATGCTCGGGATCCCGTAATTGGAATAGACAATAAATACTTCATCGGAGTTGGAAGGGTTGACCGTCACATTGATCACATAGCCTGCGGGAAGTCCTTTGCCGGCTGTTAAATTAACACTGGGCTGACCGTCTATATTGGCATTGTCAATTCTAAACACCTCCCCGGCACTGGTTCCGTAGTACAACTTGTTAGCTTCCGGATACTTGGAAATATCCAGCGCTGAGATAACCCCTGCCCCTACTGTTGCTTCCGGGATTTGCACCCAGTTTTTGGTGGCCTGTGCATTGGAAAACAATGGGATCTCATCCAGGTTATTATTTCTGAACATAGTATTGCCGGAGGGCAAATACATGATATTGTCATTGATCGGATCGAGGATAAATGGTGCTACGAATAAAAAACCCAGGTTTAAGGCGGGCGTTACCCTGGCAAATGACGCAAAATTTCCAGCATCATCGAAGTTGAAACGAAATATATTACCCAATTGGGAAGAAACGTAACGCGTTTTGCCGTTGTCGGCAATGGCATTAAACGAACCGTCTCCCCCAAAGTCTTCGATCCAGGGCGTCGTCGGGTTAAGGTCGGAGGTAAACCAGGTACCATTATCCTGGAAACCGGCTACCAGGCTACCATCTGATCCTTCCGGATCAAACGCTACCGCATAAGGTTGAGTAGTAACGTAGCCGTTGTTTAGCGAAACCCAATCCACTGGTTCAAGCCCCGGGTTTTCTGCCAGTATATTGTTTGTTACCTGCACACCACCGTCATTTCCCGATAAGGCCTTATTAGGGTCCGAAGGATAAAACAGCAAAGCGTGCTGATCCGGATGATGATCCGGGTAAACACTGAAGTTATTTACCAGCGCATACCCCCCAATCCAGCTTTCCGGACCGGCAGGCGTGGTAAAACCGGTGAAAGAACGGTATAGATTGGTACCGCCTATAAATACTACTTCAGGTTGGGTCGGATGCACTTTCACGACGAGATTGTAATTACCCTGGGTATTTAAGCTGCCTGCCAATCCACCGATATTTGGCAAGTTGACACTTAGATCAACCCAGGATGATTCGGTAGAATCAGCATTGGCTGTATATCGCCACAAATGACCTAATCCGGCAGGGTTTTGCGAAAAAGTATAGATGATATTCTCATCAGAGGGCGTATAGGCCATCACCGTCCTGCCAAAGGCGGTGGGAAAATTGTCGGGACTTATTTTTGTCCAGGTTTCTCCGTCGACGGATGTAAAAATCCCGTTGTTGGGTGTTCCGGAGCTTTCAATGGAAGCATATAAAATGCCTTCTGGAGTAATCAAAATATCGGTCCAGTTATCAAATCCCCCGGCCAGTACTTCCCGGTATTCATTCCTGCCATTTTCAGATTTGTAAACACCGTTGAAAGTAGAGACGTACACATGCCCGGTTTTGGGATGCACGGCAATATTTGAGATCAGATCAAACGGCGCCGTGGAATTCACATTATTGTCGGCGGTAGACTCGAGTAATCGAAAACTACGCCCTCCGTCGACCGATCTGTAAATACCATTACCGGTGTAAAAAGCGCCCGGGGCATTCGCTGAGTTTCCGGACCGCTCCCCGGTACCGTAATACCAGATATGATGTCGACCGGGCCTGGGATCCTGGGCAATGCAGGTAATGCTGGGTGGTTGGGCATTGTCGGTTACCTCCCTCCAGCTTTCCCCTCCGTTTTGGGAGCGCCACAAGCCACCAGAAACACCGGCAGCTAAAATGACATTTTCATCTCTTAAGTCTAAGGCTAAAGCCCTGGTCCTGCCTCCTACATTAAAGGGACCGCGGCTGGTCCAGCGGTCACTTCGACGGGCACTAGATTCGCTCTTTTCTACCAGGATCCGCTTGGAGAAACGGATTTCCTTTTCCCGGATCTCCTCGGGGATCTTTCCGGTATGCGGATCTTTCAGCAATTCGAACTCATAGCTAAACCGGTCAGCGGCACGATCGCCGGGTTGCGTGGGCCGGTCCTCCAAAGGGCCGATCCTGCTATCGTAAATCTTTGACTTTTTGTATAAGCCATGCCCTTTAAATATTTGGTTTTGGCTATGAGAAGTTTTGATTTTTTGTACGTTGGCTGTGGCGGAGAGTAATAATATCAACGCCACCAAACCAACCTTGGTTGGTGTATAAAGTGATTTCATAACGGGTTATGTTGTGTTGGTTGACTAAAAAGTATCTGATATCAATCTATGTAAATTTCAACAGTTTGTCAAATTATTTTCAGAATATATAAAGGGCGTTCTTCCTGGAATGACCTGCTTAAAATCATTGTCAAGCCACTAACTGTCTGACTATCTGACAAAAACAAAAATCTTCACAAGTCATGAAATAATATAGCAAAATAAAATTGCCTTATCTGCTTAACCCTATCGTCCGCATTTGCGCGCAAGCCTTGCGGGGATGGCTAATGCGGATGCACTGGTTTGGCATTTGCAATGCCAGGAGCCGCTTTGAGGCAGTTGCTTTCAAAGTACTTTTCATGTAGCCTAAAAAGGCGTTGCAAACACTAAAACAGAGAATGCTGGTTTGCAACCAGCATTCTCTGTTTTATTTGAAGTAATCAAATCGCCAAAGTTGACGAAGAACTACAAAATTTCACCCCGTAAATTAATACCATGGTTTATCAGCTCTATTGAACATCTTTAAATAAATGATTTACCCTTTCCATCCTAAAAGCCACATCCGCTCCCTGCAGGATCTTGTTTTTTAAAGTGCCTGGATAATCAGGGTTATCGTCTAAAAATTCGGTCACCGCATTGCTGACTTCGCTGTCTACATGCCAGTTAAAGGAGATGTCCAGGAACCTGCCGGGGAAGAAAATATCTCCGGTGGCCTGCAGTTCTCTGACCAGCCGTAGTGTGGCTGGTATAAACTTTACCGAGTGCTTTGTCCTTGTTGGATGGTGTAAATAACTTAATCCGTCCAAAACCCAGCTTTCAATATTCCTGTTTTCTTCGACCTTCAGACTTTCAAAAAACCGGGAACGCGTTAAGCTGTCATTGGATAAGGCCGGCGTCACAAACTTAAATCGCCTCAACCGGTCCGGATTGGATATACGCCCTGGCTGCGCCGCCAGAATTTCCTGCCATTTGGCATGTTTCAACAAAACCAGATTTCTGGCTAACGTAACAAAGTCATCCTCCGAAAGCGTTAAGCCTGCCACTGTTTCTTTATGTTCCCAAATTTTATAAATACGATCCAGATGGCCGGGTGTCCGGGCGATTGATGAATACAGGTTCCAAAGCTGGCGCTTGATCCCTCGCGACTCTTCAGATTTGATCCTTGCCCATATGGTTGTCAATATCGCATCGGCATCGATTAAAGCTACGTGCCGGGTCATATGATACCAATACAAACGCTGAAACCTGGAGGTTGTGTAGCTCAAAATACGAGGATTGGTTTCCTGCTGACAGGATATTAATAACTGCTCCATGAGCGGCAGGGGTTTAACCCGCGCATTTAAAAAGTTTTCCCATAGGTTCATCCACAAAACAAAACGTTTAGCATCCTGCGACTCCCGGTTTACGTGTTGGAGGAGCCATTGTACAGAGCCTTCATTGAGGGCGTGGTAGCCGTATTCATAAAAGCTGCCAAACAAATTGACGAAATCAATGGTATCAGCGACCTCCGAATCATCTAGTTTAATATTGACACTCGCTGCGTCGCTTTCAATCAGGATCCTTTGGCCTCGGCTTTTTCCGTGGATCAATTCAACGTTCAACTGTTGTTTATAGATTTTATTTCCTGTTTGCCTGATCACCAGGCTGGCTTCACCGGACTGGTCAAATTCATGACTGAAATAAGGCATCCCCGCAGTTTTGATCCAATCACGGCTCCAATCGGTCAAGTCCATGTCAGCAGTTTTTCCAAGAATGTTAATTAAATCATCCCAGGTGGCATTGGAGAAGCTGAAGGTCTTTAAGTATTCCGCTAACCCCTGTTGCATGACCTTTTCAGAAATGGTGGTTTCCAGGTGCTTCATGACAATGGGCGCCTTGTGATAGATAATGGAGCCATACAGAGAACCGGCATCTGACAGGTTTGGCAATTCCTGCTGGATCGGGTGGCTTCCTGCTGATCTGTCAATCTGATAGGCAGTCGGGTAATGAGAGCTCAGAAAGATCAAATCCAGGTCTATATCTTTGAAGTCTGGTTGAATGATCTTTTCTGCCATAAAGTTGGCAAATACCTCTTTCAACCAGACATCATCGAACCAATCCATGGTCACCAGATTTCCAAACCACATATGGGCCACTTCGTGCGATATCAGCTGGGCTTGCCTCAATTGCTGATTGCGGGTAGGATTATCGTTTAGAAACAAACTGGAAGCGTTGTACCAGATGGCGCCTGGATGCTCCATACCCCCATATTGAAAGTCCGGTATTAGCAATATTTCATAGTCCTCAAAAGGATAGTCGATTCCAGTATAATTTTCAAGCCAGTCATAAGCTTTTGCATGTAAATCCAGAATTATATCTTTATTTCTTGCCACTTTTGAACTATCCGTCTCCCGGTGCCACATGACAAAATCACGGCCGCCAATACGCCGCTCAATTTTATCAAATTTGCCGGCTGCAAAAGCAAACAGGTAGGTAGAGATAGGTTTAGTTTTTGTGTATTGAATGGTTTTGGCAGGGCCATTATCAATAACCGCCTGCTGCCGACCATTGGCTACAGCCGACCAGGATTTGGGAATAGTCAGACTCAACGCATAAGTGGCTTTTAAGTTTGGCTGGTCAAAACACGGAAAGCTTTTAGAGGCCCGGGCGGGAACGTAAAGCGTATATAAAAATTCCTCATTTCTGTTGAGGGAAAAATCATCTACCCCGAAGCTCACTATTATTTCATTTTTACCCTTTACCAGGTCTCCTGGCGCAATCACAAGATGCTGGTCTTCGAGAACTACGGGGCTTTCGTTTCCATTAATTTTGTAATCTGAAATGCGTTCGGGCGTGGTGTCAAAGTCGAGCAGTACTGGAAAATCCAATGCCTGCAAATTAAAGCTAATGTTAGCGGTTGCTGTAATCGCTTCCCCACTTGCCTCCGGTATCACAAAATCCAGGGCATAATTCACCTGATCAATAACCTTGTGACGATACGCACTTAAAGCCATGGATATGCCCGGATCGAAATAACCAGCGGGTGGTGCAGCGGTTTTTGGCTGACAACTGATGGCGACTAGCAAAACACTAAAAACAGGCAGGGCTATCGAATTCTTCATTAGCGTAGAAAATATTTTGGACTAATATAGTTATTCGGTAAGATCCGGTCAAAAATATGTATCTTAATATGATTGAATTAATAACGATCGTTTGTTTTTTAATATCTCCCTATCATCCAACGACAATCCTACAAGCCTCGTCATCACGAATAACGCGCCGGCCTGCGGGTGGGTTATGAAGTGATCCTTCGGCAACAAGCTGCCAAACTTTGCTAAACCACCACACCTGCCAGCAATCACGGTGGGCACCTGCCTGGGCTGTGGCTTGTAGCCAAGGGATTATTTCAGAACCACCTACGCAAGGCCTACGCTTTCTTCATAATGACGGCAGAATGAATAGGATTTTTAGCGAGTCGTACTTTACAACCACTTCCCTATCATTATCGTCAGTATAAAATTTATTAATTTCTTTTTGTATATAAAATATTTTATATACATTTAGAAAAATATTAGGCAATGACAACTAAAGGTAAGTATATCGGTGAGTTTGAGGAAATGGTATTGTTAACTGTTGGTATTCTGGAGAATGAGGCCTACGGCATTTCCATTAAACACAAATTAGAAGAAAGCACCCACAGAAGTGTTAGCATGGGTGCACTGCATTCAGCACTTCACCGGCTCGAGGAAAAACAATATCTAACCTCCCGCCTTGGGGACGCTACTAAAGTCAGGGGCGGCAAGCGCAAGCGGTTTTATAAGGTTTCTTTATTGGGGCAACAAGCAGTAAGCGATTTGATGAAACAACGTCAAAAGCTTTGGGAAGCCATTCCGGCAACGTCTTTTTCAATCCGATGGAACTTTGAAAGTTAGTGACTTATGGCTAATCAACCTCCAAAATTGTTTGATAAACTATTAAGCTGGTATTGCCGGCAAATTGAGTTTGAGGATATACAGGGAGATCTGTATGAAGTGTATTTTCAAAGGTTAGCGGCATCGAGGTGGAAAGCAAACTGGTTATTTGCCCTGGATGTGCTAACGCTTTTTAATCCTTTTTCAAATCGTCGCAACCGGTCCAATTGGTTGCATGAGCTTTACCATTTTAATTACAAAAATCAATTAACCATAGCCATCCGCAACCTGAAAAAGCATCCCGTAGTCAATCCAATTAAAATAGTGGGGTTAAGCGCAGCGATTGTGGCTTTTCTTTATATACATGATTATATCCGTTTTCAGAATAGCTATGATCATTTCCATGAAAAGAAAGATCGTATTTTCAGGGTAACCACCGCTATATCTTCTGCGGAGCTGGAAGAGGAAGCAGCTTGGGCCAATGGTTTCTTAAAGGATTTGTTGTTGGAAGTTTCACATGGTGTAGAACACGTGATTCGCTTGAAACGAATGGAACAAGCCGCACAAGTTAAAGTGCTGGATCAACAATTCAGGGAGAATAACCTCTTTTTCTCTGATCCCGAATTGTTGGAAGTTATGTCCTATGAACTGATAGAAGGCACTGTTTCCACCGTGCTGACCCAACCAAATTCAGTTCTTTTAACCAACCAAACGGCCATAAAGTATTTTGGTAAAACTGATGTTTTGGGTAAATCAATTGATATTAATAACCAAACCTTTCAGGTGACGGGAGTTATCAGGGACATTCCCAAAAACAGTGATTTGCAATTTGATCTGGTAATACCTTTTCCTTCTGAAAATATTGATTGGGCTTTGACATACTTGCTACTTAACAACAAAGCTTCCATTGAAAACCTGCGGTCCGGCTTTCCCGACCTGGTAGCCGGTTACCTCGAAGACTACACCAACCAGGGAATCAATCTTTCATACCAGTTCGAAAACATCGTGGATGTTCACTTTAGTACGCCAAAATCATTTGATTCTCCCAAAGGCAATAAAACCCAGGTGATTTTATTTCAACTGATCGGATACATCATTTTGTTTATCTCATTGGTAAATTATATTAACCTGGATACTTCTCAGCTCGTACAAAAAGCCAGGGGTTTAGGTATTCGCAAAATCATCGGAGCGTCCAAAACCCACTTGTTTCTCCAGTTTTCTGTCCATGCATTCCTTTCTTTTGGTATTGCCGCCCTGTTAAGTTTTATATTGATTTCTGTGACAAGGGCCGGCATGAGGCATTACACTAACTTTCTTTTTTTTGATGGTCCTCCCTCCTATAAATTCCAGGGTTACCTTTTGATTGTTTTTATCTTTCTGGTGCTATCTTCTGCCTTTTATGCCATGACACGTTTCCGTCAACCGCAAAGCATGGCGGTTTCCATTGTCAGGAATCATAAGTTTCTGCTGAGAAAAGGTTTAATAGGCATTCAATTCGCGCTGTCATTCGCGTTGATACTGGCTACTATTGTTATAGCAAGGCAGATAGAATTAATGCACAATCAGGCCCTTGGGTTTAACAGTCATGAGGTACTGTGCATGGAGTTGTCTGGCACTAGCGCTTCTAAGACAAATACAGATGGCCTGAAGCAAGATCTTCACCGGATCAGCGCTATTCAATCTGTTTCCTTTGTCGGGGGCAATTCAATTCCCGGCGCTCACATCGACATTGATGAATATTTTATTGAGCAAATGGAATCTCCCAAAGTTGTGCAAAACATTGTGGTCGATGAAAATTTCTTATCTGTGCTAGAAATATCACTCACAGCAGGAAGATTTTTCTCAGCAGCATTGACCAATGAAAGCCAAAGCTCGGTGGTGGTAAATGAGGCATTTGTGAAAGAGCTGGGATGGGAAACGGCAGAATCTGCGCTTGGAAAAAAAATCTCCGGTTATGGACTTCAGGGTGAGATTGTTGGGGTAATACAAGATTTTTATTTTCATTCACCCCATCAACTCATTCAGCCGTTGATACTGGAATACACCGGCCATGGTTCGTTTGCCATGCTAAAATTCGATGCCACCAGTAACCTTACCGATGTTATGGATCAAACTGCGTCGGTCTGGAAAAACCATTTTCCGGATAGTCCTTTCGAATACTCGTTACTAAAATTGGATTATGATCAACAGTTCAAACAGGAAACTGCCGCGATGAAGGTAGTGGGTACCATTTCGGTTTTGGTTATTGCCCTGGCCCTGCTGGGAATGTATGCCATTATGCTAATGATCGGCCATTTTCGCACCAAGGAAATGGGCATACGCAAAGTAAATGGCGCTGACAGCCTGGATATTTTTAAGTTATTCTCTAAAGAATTTATCGGGGTTCTTTCGATTGCCCTCGCCACGGTCACGCCGTTCCTTTGGATTGGTTTTGAACGATGGTTGTCAAACTATCCGTTAAGGGTAATGCTTCAACCGGGTCTTTTTATGCTGGTAGCCACTGCCATATGCCTGGCGGTATTTGGAATAATATATGTCCAGGCCCGGCGATCTAACAAAGCCAATACTGTGGACACCCTGAAGTATGAATGATTTCCAAAATAGCTGTTTCACAATTGCTGTGCTGTTTGTGTTTATCGATATGACCAATGCACAACACCGGCTTCGTGGGGTAGTCGTCTCTGAACTTGGGGAGCCACTAGCCTATGCAACAATCTCTATAAAGAATTCATCTGTAGGCACTATTTCAAACCTTGATGGAAAATTCACTTTTTCCATACCGGCCATGCATGTCGACGACACATTGATTATCTCCATGCTTGGCTACGAATCACTTGCTTTAAAGATTAGCAACCTGGATATAAGCCAAAACCTGAAATTATCGCTTAAGGAAAAGATCTTTGAATTGGAAGAAGTCACAATCTCTGTCAAGGGAAGAACAGGAGAAGAAATCCTGAAGGAAGCTTTCAAAAAACAGAAGGAAAATTCTCCGCAGTCTGACTATATGCTTGAACTGTTTGTTCGCGAGCTATTTTATTTTAATGACTCCTGCTATGCGGTGGTTGAATCGGCTGCCGAACTTTTTGGTGAAAAATTTCCAAAACCCGGATTTGATATTTATTTGGATCAAATCCGGCATGCGATCGATCGACAGCCGGAACTTCCTACCAGCATGACAGACTATAATCCATTCCGGGACTTCAGAGGGATGATCGGCAGTAAAGGCAGGATATTAAAACCCTGTGGAAACTGTGACTATGAAATTGAAAAATATACATATATCGACAACCAACCGGTTGTTGTGATCTCATTGCCATATAAGTTGAAAGGTGCCAATCCCTCCTATTTCAGATATGTAATCAGACTGGATAATTATGCTATTTTGAAAGTTGAGTTTGAAACTAATGTCTCATTTGGTAATGCGTTTGTGCATCACCACGATTCCATTACGTCAAGTTTGGTTTCACTTAAAAGAGTTATTGAATACAATGGATTGGACGGACATTACTACCTGAAAAGTTACAGGCAACAGGCCAAACGGGAATATCGGACTAATAATGATTCTCTAAAATATGAAACCCGGCATAATTTTTTGGTATTGGCCAACTCAGCGCAGACCCAAAAGGTAGGAGAAATGAAAGCAAAGAAGGCCAATGCCAACTTGATGGATTATCAATCGACGTTGTTTAGCCAAAGCAAAGATAATAACCCTGTTTTTTGGGACAATTATAACCTAGTTGAACGAACACCCGCAGAGGACAGGCTATACAATTCACTATCCAAAAACCAATAAAAAAGCCGTAAACGAGATGATGCGAGCCTTTTCATTAATTTCGGTATTACTTTTAGCTGCGTTCTCCTGTTTTTCACAAGAACACTTTACCATTTACGGAGTGATTCTGGATGAAGATAGCGGGGAGCCTTTACCATATGCCACTATTAAGATCAAGGATAAACCAATAGGTACCGTTGCCAATGGCCTTGGGGAATTTGGGTTTCACATTCCTGAAAAGTATGTTAATGATACCCTGATTATCTCCATGCTTGGTTACGAAAGTTTCCAGGGACTCATTCATCTCCTGCCTTCCAAGATAAAGATTCGACTTATCCAAAAACCGATTGTTTTAAAAGAAGTAACTGTCCTTGAAAAAAATCTGGATGCGGAACAGATCCTAAAAAAAGCTTTAGCCAACATCCATGTGAATTATCCCATAAAACCTCATATGATGGAAGCTTTTTTCAGACAGGCACAAACTACGGATGCACAATATGTTGCCATACTTGAAGCAGCGGTCAAAATTCATGATCCGGGATACACTGCTAGAAAAAAAGAAGAAGTAGCAATCGCCGGCATCAGAAAGAGTCATTATTTGAATACTAAAAAGTATCTCAGCCTGACAGATACAGCTTACATCAAAAAAAATAACACCCTCGTCATCTCCTTGAGGCATAATGCCATTCGTCAGGTTGCATCAGGTAGCTTTAGAAATATTTACCATGGCAAACACTCTTATGAATTGGATACAACACTTTATTACGATGGCAGGCCAACATTCATTATTTCAGCGACACCAAAAGTCAATAGAGGTTATCTTAAAAAGGGGCAGGACGAAAACCGGGTCAACAAGATATTGATAGATGCCAAAACATATGCGATTGTAAAGGTTATATTTGAATACAGTCCCAGGGGTGATTATGCTCCCTCCCACTTCCGCAATGTAACGCACACCAACGACTCCATTGCCTCGATCGTTGCAGGACATACCCATGTCTACGAATTTAGTAATTACAATGGACGCTACTATTTAAAATATGTCCGATGGTCGGATTGGGTCCGGGACTACAATTTAAGATCCCGGAAAGTAGTGCACATCAATGAATACCGGCACGAGTTACTCATTAATAAAATTTCAACCGACCCAAATCAATTCTCCGAGATGCACGATGTCATGGCTCCTGCCTCCAGCCTTTACCGGCAGGGAAAGCATTATCAAGAGGTCTTTTGGGAAAAATATAATGTCATTTACGAAAGTGCACAAGAAAAGCAGTTAATCAACAATTTATTGCAGGGAATTTCGAACCAAAAAGAACAATACAGGTAAGGTTTTTTTGACTATAATTCCAGGTTCTTTTTTCTAAGTAAGCCTTCCAAAAAGTAGTAGTCCGCATAATTCAGGGGAACACTTATCTCTACTTTATGTGGAATGCTACCCACGCTTTGTGTTAATATAAAATTGTTGTTTTGACCAACCTGCGCCCGGTACCCGGGAGAAGATAGACTTTCAATAATTTTATCAGCAAAAGTCTTATAAGTGACTCCTTTAACATTGGAGAACGTCGATAATTCATAAAGCGCGGAGGCTATGATCGCAGCAGCGGAGACATCACGTTCTTTCAAGCTATATAAGGATTTATCTACCTCCCATTCCGGGTGATGATCGGCATCGAGTGCGTTGAAATCCCAAAGTGGTATTTTATCGGCTGGCATGGTGGGATAGCTGACAATGTAATCCGCAATATGCTGGGCAAAATCAAGGAATTTCGGATCTTTGGTTTCCCTGAAAACTACTGTAAACCCGTAAAGCCCCCAGGCCTGTCCCCGAGCCCATGCCGACTCATCAGTATAACCCTGACAGGTCGCCTTATCCAGCACAGCTCCGCTGATCGTATCGTAATCCACCACATGGTAAGAACTAAAATCAGGGCGGTAGTGGTTTTTCATGGTGGTCTCGGCATGTTTGATGGCGATTTCCTTGTATTTAGGATTACCTGATAATTTAGTCGCTACAAATAATAGCTCCAAATTCATCATGTTATCTATGATAACCGGAAAAAACCACTCGGTTTCACCATCCCAGGCTTTGCGATAATTCCAGGATTCGATGCTTCCGACATTGGCGTTATAACGGGTAATGAGAGATTCCGCAGCCTGAATGAGCACCGCCTTATAAGCCTCATTTTCCGCTAATCTCAGGCCATTACCAAAACTGCAATTAATCATGAACCCCACGTCGTGATTGCTGGTTATAAACTGTACCGGCGCCAATGCCTGGGTCCATTTGGTGGCCTCGCGCTTCCATAGGTCATTATCCGTAAATTCATATAAATACCAGAGGCTGCCCGCAAAAAAACCACTTGTCCAGGCTTCAATGCCTGTGGTTTTTAGATTACCATGTTTATCGGTAGTCCTGGGCACTTGTGTGGGATCATCGATTTGTTTTAGCATATTGGTGTAATGCTTTTCAGCTATCTGAAAATTTTCTTCAGGTAAACTCGCACCTTTGTCGCTATGTTCTTCTTTTCCTCCGGTGGCAGTGCAACACGATATTACCAGGAACAGGGAGAAATGAAGATAATATTTCCTTGCTATCATTCTTTAGTTATTTGTTTTTCGATCATTAAATTTTATAGTCAGAATACCAGCCATCATGCCTCGGTTTGTTTATTCGGAGATTACAAATGTATTTTTCCCTACCAGACCAATATTCTTGAAGGAAAAAATCAAACGTGTCAATCCGTCCGGCCAGGATTTTTTAAGCCGGTTGTCATTTATCTCAACTGGTTCGTCTACCACTGCGACATTTGAAGCATTGTAATGCAGGAATAGTGAAAATCCCTCTCCCTCTAATTTCACTTTTCCGGGGGTGGTGACATCGACCTTGCAGGAGGTGAGGAAATTTATGGAAGTTTCCTTATTCCTGGAAGAGAGTTGATAAGCATCTGTAATCTTAAACGATTTTCCCCTTTTGAGCTGATAAGAACGGATCCATGATTTTACTGAAGCGTCTTTGGGGTAAGCGGTAGCTATATTAGCACTAAAATCTATCTGGCCGGCAGTTGCCGAGAACCGGCAATCGGTTGCCTTATAAGCTTTGCCGGCCTGCTGTCCTACACCATTGATCAGGGGAAGGTTATGATATTCCGATTGCATGGTCCAGATCTCATAACGCCTGGGGCTAAAGGTCTTTTTAGTATAGGTTCCCACACCGGCATCTACGATACACGGCTTACCATTATAGTAAAGTACAAATGAACCGGCATCATTGTGATTATGACTTTCTGCGTTATATCCACCTTTTGCAGCAAAATAAAACCCATCTGTTGACCCGGGTTTGTCCCGAGCACCCATAATCTGCGTGCCGGGTAACCAAAAGTGACCGGACAGGGGTTCCTTAGGCTCCGCGTTAAGGATGTCACCCAGCCCAAAAAGGTTGTTTAACGCCAATTCTATTTTGCCGGTAAACTGGTAGTGCTCATCCCATCCGTATTGATCCGCCAAAAAGGATCCAAAACCCATCATTTCCGCATCGTTTATCCGCTTACCATATCTGTAAATAACACCGGGGCGTGTGTGGATCTTTCCGGCCGCATCCGCAAAATTAATAAAATACGGATCGGCGATATAGGCTCTGTGAATATACCTTCCTATATTTTTTACTAATTCATCGTCATATAAAGTGATCTTTCCCCCGGATACCTGATAAAGGAGTTCCAGTACATCAAACAATTTTCCGCCTGCATGCCCCCAGTAGCTCGGTCCCTCTTCACATCCGCCATCGTCATGATAATAATTGATAAATTCATCAACAGAGCGCATTACCTTTCTGATTCCAAGTATTTGCTTTTTCTTTTCATCTTCAATAAGCAAAATACAGTTCAGCACATTGTAATTGCACCAGGGGTTCCAGTTGTTCACAAAGCCGGTGTTAAATCCCATCCACCAGAAATCATTACGGGTGTAGAAAGGCGTCAGGATCTTATCGGTTATTTCCTCTTTGAGGCGCTGGTTGATCAATGGATTTATCTTATCAAATTCTTTTCTGAAAAAGTAGTAGATCCAGGCCAGATCAGTACCCACCTTACCCGCACCAAGGTCAATGGTCTGCTCATTGGCATCAGGCAAACCCAGTCCGGCTTGTTGTCTATTCAGATGTGCAGAAAGTCCCCAATAAGTTTGCTCACAATAAGCCCACACGCCATTAATTATCTGATCCATAAAGCGGCCTTTGCCCTCCATTAACTCGGCCATGACTAATGACTCCAACGCTTTTTGCCGTATACCATAAGGTTTCTGCATTACTTCCCGGCTCCCCGTTCTTACAAAATCCAGATAACTGCTTGCAGGGATGGATGGCCACGAAAAATCAATATATTGTTCTCCCTTTTTGATATATGCATTTCTCACCTCGGACGACAACTTTTCCCAGGCCTGCCGGTCTTCATACGAAGGGTATTTTATCCATTCATTCAAAGGCAATATCCATCCATCAAGCGCGGAGCTTTTATAATACTTTTGTAAAAGCCCTCTGTTTTCCTGCGCAGAAGCAGACATAACGGCTATTAAATGCAGCAGCACATAAACCAACCATTTATATCTTTTTCTACTTGGGTCCAGATTAGCTGTTTTCTTATATTTAGAGGAGTGTTGAAATACTTTTAAGAATGGAATAAGGTAAATACCTGTTGTCATAATTGTCGTTTTTAAAGATTTAAGGGGCTATATGGCGAAATTTATCAATAGGTGTTATTTGTTTGAATTCCATTTTCAGATAGATCCCCTTTTATTTTTTAATTTAAATCTATTTCTGCTGTCCTGTCAGAGAGAAACAGCATTGATCCTGATCATTTTAAGTGGGCCATTATTTCTTGCAAACAAAATGCCTTTGCTGCCATCAGATAAATTGATAAATGTGCCCTTCTTTATGTTCCCATCTACGAATAGTCCTGCCTTCGATGCGTCAACACATTGAAGGTCACCCAGACTATCCCCTTTCATAAACAAACCGTAACCGGCATCCTGCCGTGGCGTTTCTACCTCTGTTTCGTATCGGTTTCCAGCCAGAACGATATCAGGGTAACCATCTTTATTGCAGTCATCTATCAATAGGCAATTGACAACGGACAATTGCGCCATGTTATCCAGTGGTTGTGCACGAAATTTTGTATTCCCTTCATTTTCGAAATAGGTTGTGGCAAATGTGTTAACCTGATAATGCAAAGCACCAGAAAGCTTTTCTCTTCCATAAACATCAAACAGTGTGGCATTACCAAAGGCTTCGTAACTCTTGAATTTCTCCTTTACAAAGGGCATTTGACCAGAACTGCATTCGCGTCCTCTCAAAGGAAATAACGTGCCATCATTGTAATATCCAAGTACTATATCATGGCTTCCATTATTATCCATGTCGCCGGCAAAAATTTCAAACGGTTCTGCCTCTGAGGCTTTATATTTACTGTTCAAGCCGTTATTGCCGGCGATAAAATCGATATCACCGTCCTTATCAAAATCTGTTGCCGCTATTGAATGCCACCAGCCAGTAAAATTATCCAGACCGGTATTGGCACTGACATCTTCAAAACGGGTTGATCTATTTTTAAATAAACGCAGACTCATCCATTCTCCGCAGATTAACAGGTCAGGCAATTGATCGCGGTCCAGGTCTGTCCACAAGGCATCGGTGACCATGCCAATGTTGTTGAGGCCGGGAATAACTTCAGAGGTTATATCCGTGAAATTTATGCTTCCTTCTTCACTATCATTTCTCAACAAAAAACTACTAACGGGGTGAGGATACATTCCCGGCTTTTGTCTACCACCGACAAACAGGTCCTGATCCCCATCATTATCAAAGTCAGCATGTCGCACTACGGAACCACTTACTAAAGGCAGTTCATGCGTGCCTTTTGCCCTTTTAAAGTTTCCATTTCCAAGGTTTTCATATAATCTACTTTGGTAATACTTTGAGCCTTCATTATATTCATTCCCTCCGCTCACTACATAAAGGTCGACATCACTATCATTATCAGCATCGAAAAAAAGCGCGTCCACGTCTTCATATTTTTTTTCTTGCTTCCACAGTTTTTGACCGGAAGCTGTGAACCCTCCATAGTGATTTTGAATATAAAGCTCTCCCCCGTAACCTGCGGCACCGCCAACATAAAAATCCTCCAACCCGTCGTTGTTTATATCTCCGACGGCTAACGCCGGCCCCATCGTTGACATTTTATGTGGTAAAAGGCTTTCTCTTTCGAAATCGTCAAAAGTATTTTCTTTATGAAAGTGGGCAATACCGGCTTCATCTGTCACATCCTCAAATAGCTTTGCTTTTAGGTGAGCGTCTTCACGCTTAGCCGGAAACTGTGCTTCGCGATAATGCAAGATCAATTGTTGATCAGCTTTTATATTTTGCAGTTTCTGATATTTACCATCTGGCCATCGGACAATGAGCTCTTCTACCTTTGTCGAATTACCAAGGCCAAAATGCAGCCTTCCCGAAACGGAAGATTGATATCCCCGGACAGGATAGTGTTCCAGATGTTGACGGTTACCATTGCTTACTAAGGATATGCGTACACCGATACCCATCCTGTTTGATTCAGGCCCCTTTAGCACTATCGATAAAAAATGATGGCTTTTGTGCTTATCTGCCAGGTTTTCATAAATAAAGGCTGGAGCATCCACATTATTTACGACAAGGTCAAGATCCCCATCATTATCGAGGTCGGCATAGGCTGCCCCATTCGAATAGGAAGATTCTCTCATCCCCCAGTCATCTGAGACGTCCGTAAAAGAAAGATCTCCCTTATTTCTATAGACATAGTTAACTTTTGACCGCATTGGCGAAAACCGGGTCCATTGGGCATAATACTTCAACGGGTTCTTCTGTTCATCGATAATTTCTTGCGTGGCTTTTCTCAGGAAAATGTTGAAATCGTTATTACGAAAATCCCGTTTTATACCGTTGGTAATAAAAATGTCTTTAAAACCATCATTATCAAAATCTGCCAAAAGCGGCGCCCAACTCCAATCGGTGTTTGAAACACCGGCTATCTGAGCAATATCTGAAAAAAAAGGAAGTCCATTTGCATCAGTGCCTTTGTTCAGTTGCAGTGCATTATACATATATTGATAATGTAAACCGGCATTCACATGGTCATTAAATAGTTTTGTATTCATGCCACTCATACTTGTTTTGATACCATAATTGTCCTCGGCGACCATATCGAGCGTCATAATATCAGGAAAGCCATCATTATTGATATCGGCTATATCGGAACCCATTGAAAAATTCGGCATATGCCCCACTGATGTTTGTATCGCATCTTTAAATGTGCCATCCCTATTGTTAATGTATAAATGGTCAGGTTCAGAATAGTCATTGGCTACATAAATATCAGGCCAGTTGTCGTTATTGACGTCCCCTATTGAGACGTTTAGGGTGTAATTCATCCCATGTGACAGCATACCGGATGATCCGGTTACATCACTGAATATGCCGTTGTGATTCGCCATCAGCTTATTTCCACCCAGAGGGCTATCTGCCTGACGTAATTCCCTGATCAACTTAATATCTACCGGCGGCGCTTCGATATTGTGGTTAGCCAAAAAAACATCCAGGTCTCCGTCACGGTCATAGTCAAAAAACGAGGCCTGATTGGTGAAGGCCTCATCATCCAACCCATAATCTGCTGCTGATTCACGGAATACCGGCTTCCCCTCTTTACTGGTTCCCTGATTTATAAAAAGTTCATTTTTTCTCTTTTCGGCGTCGGTAAACCGTCCGGCCCGACTTACATAGATATCCAACAGTCCATCCTGGTTAATATCCACCATGGTCACGCCGGTTGCCCATCCTTTTTTTCCTGCTACTTTTGCGGTGCTTGTAATATCTTCGAACACCAGTCCTCCCTTATTCAGGTAAAGCTTATTATCTCCGAGATTGGCGGTGAAGTAAATATCCTCCAGGCCGTCATTGTTCACATCACCGATAGCGACACCTCCACCATTATAGAAATATTCATAGACAAACCGGTTCATATAGGGTGACTCCGGTAATTCATTTTGAAAAGTAATGGCCGTTTTTTCCGGGGGTAATAACCGGAATAACGGACCGTGGTATGCCTTGTATTCAGTTTCCTGATGGCATCCGGTCAAGTATGTCATCAGAAAAAAAACACAAAAAGCTAACTTGGCGTATATCAATTTATCCCATGCCATAGTTGATTAAACCGGAATGGTGTTTAAGTAGGCCCCCTTCTTTTGATAGTCGGAAAAATCGTCGCCAATGTTCTTTAACCATTCATAGGTCTGCGCCCCAAACTCTTTTAAAAGATCAGGTCTCGCTTTGGCCAGATTATGCATCTGATAGGGATCATCATTTAAATTAAATAGCAGGTCGGTGGTTGCATCTTTTTTTCTGTCAAAAAAACAACTCATCTTGTGCGTCCGTAATCCCCTGGCATTATTTGAAGCGTTAAAATACCAGGCTATTTCCGGGCGATGGGCTTGCTTCTCGTTTTGTACCGCTGCGCTAAGGTCTTTGCCGTGAATTCCGGCAGGTATTTTGTCCCCGAGTCCCAGCAGCGCGAGTAAGGTAGGCATCAGATCAGGAGTTCCTATTAAGAGATCATCCCTTCGGGGCAGGAGCCTGCCTTTCCAACGCATTAGCAAAGGGATTCCAAACGATTCTTCGTAGCATTGGTTCTTGGTCATTAATCCATGACTCCCAAGCATCTCGCCGTGGTCTGAAGTAAATACCACTAGTGTATCTTCTTCAAGTCCGGTGGATTTTAAAGCCTGTAAAATACGTCCGAACTGATCGTCAATACCGGTAACCGACGCAAAATATCCTCGTGCATGCCGGGTTGCTCCTTCAGTCTTTTTGGAGTCTACTACGTTGTCGCGGTTTAACAATTCTTTGCTGACAGCATCGCCATATTGATCATAGTATTCTTTCGGTACCTCGGCTTTGGTATAGGGATCATGGGGTGGGTTCCAGGAGACAAAAAGCGCAAATGGCTTGTTTTCATCTCTGAATGCCTTGTTTTTATTGTAGAGGTAATCCACTGCAACATTCGTCTCATGAATTGCGGACCAGACCCTTCCCGGAACGATCAACTCATCAGGTTGCGCATCGTTTTTCCAATAGCTGGGCTGAAAGTTGTTCCGGTGCTTATCTGACCAAATATACCAAAAATCAGTACTGTGACGGTCTTCCGGTGGTATCCAGGGACCATGGTAGCCATGGCCTTCATCCGGTGTCTTCAAATGCCATTTACCGATATATCCAACATCATATCCACCTCTCGCCAAAATATCAGTTAACGTAGTGGTTTCCCTCCTCAAATAAACATTCCTCCGCGAAGAATGGCAGTTAGTGGGCAAACCTGACCGGTGGGGATATAGCCCCGTAAATAATGACCCTCTGTACGGACTGCATAAGGGATGGGTGCTGGTAGCGTGGGTGAATACAATGCTATCGTCGGAAAACCGATCCAATACAGGAGTAATTACAGGATCCTGCTTCATAAACCCCATGGCATGGCGGCGCATCTGATCAGGGAAGACGAAAAGCAGGTTAGGCCGCTTTTGTTCTTTTTTCTCTGTCGCTCCTTCAGTAAGCCCCAGTGTTTTGTCCCCATCCAATCCAAAGGCTGATGCCATGCCAAGCACCGCCGAATGCTTCATAAAAGTCCTCCGTCGTATTCGTTTCTGATCTATCATTATTTACCACATCTTTTGGTTATTCAACTTAAAACATATTCAACATTCTTTACCCACCTGCCTGGAAACCTGTAAAAGTCTCATATGTTGGCATTGTCCCATAAGGTTTGTTTAATCCAAGGAAACTGGGTTTCCTTGGATTAAACATTTCCTGACTGCCTTATAATTCATGTCCCCCGCAAGGCTTTAGCCAATTAAAAAGGGAATCTTGAAGCGATATTTATTCAGGGTAACCCGGATTCTGACTAAGATTAGGGTTGATATCCCGCTCATTCTGAGGAACTGGCATAAGGTAATTCTTAGGGGTCTCGAATATACTGACATACAGAGGGTTAGTACTCAAAGCCACTTCATCACTACTTATTGCCAATCCCAGGACCGGATTACCATCATTGATCTCAAGGGTTCCCCAACGTTTCATGTCCGAATACAGCCAACCTTCAAAAGCCAATTCCCGGATACGTTCGTCGTATATATCATCCCAGGTAATGCTGCCGGCTGTATAGAGTGGCAATTGATCGGATGCCCGAGACCTTACTTTATTGATAGTTTGATCCAAAACGTTTTGGCTCACAGCACCAATACCATCCCTCTGGGCAACAGCTTCCAGGTAATTAAGCAGGATATCCGAATAACGGAAAATGATCCAGTTCAAAGGAGAGTTGTTTGACAATGAGACACCAGGACCTTCAAGAACGTATTTACGGGCTTGAAGTCCGGTTTGTGAATTTTGAAAATTCGTCAACCCATAGGGATGGATCACATCAGCGCCACTCCCCTCTACGAAGTGTGCTCCCGGACGTATAATCGTGTGATCCATACGGGGGTCCCGCCCCTCAAAGTGTTCATAGATCTCTGTAGGTATTCTTGGATCTTCCTGAACATACGTTGGTGTAGGGTCGATCACCTCAAACTTGTCTACAAGAAATAGGGTTGGTTGTACCCAGGTCCATCCACTGGCTGCAGCGCCCCTTGGAGCAAATAGTTTTTCCGCCCTTCCTCCCGGTTCGGCATCGCTCATAAAAATATGCTGGATGTCAAAGATTACTTCCTCGCTGTTTTCGTTTTCTACCGTGAATACGTCTTCATAATTAGGTAACAGGTCATAGCCCATACCCATAATTTGCTCAGCGGCAGTAGCAGCTGTAGCCCAATCTTTTTCCAAAAGCGCCACTTTGACCCGTAAAGCCATTGCTGCCCCTACCGTAGCCCTTCCAACGTCATTGCCAGAATAACTATCCTGTAGATTATTGACCGCAAAATCAATGTCACCCTTCATCAATGAGATTACTTCCGACCTGGCAGATCTTTCTGCCAGCGCGTCTTCAACCGTGGGTACTGTTTCAAACAAGGGAACATCGCCAAAGTTATCAACAAGTAAATAGTAATACATCGCCCGAAGGAATCGCGCTTCTCCCTTCATTCTGGCGGCCAGGGTTTGGTCAAAGTCGATGCGATCCACATTAGCCAGGAAATCGTTGGCACGGACAACACCCCTATAACTAGTTCTCCACAGTGTGCTGGCAACAGAACTACTAGGATCGTGTGTACCGGCTGAGAAGGCAACTCTGTCACCGTCACGCGGATGTCCTATGGGGGTGAATAAATCAAGCAGTCCCATATGGCCCCATCCGAAATTCCCTCTGGGGGTTTCTAATGCATCATAAACTGCCGTTAAACCAGCAGTAGCATCATCCTGTGTCTGCCAAAACGAAGATTCCGAGAGGGCGCCCGGAGGTTGTTTGTCCAATATATCTTCACAAGCAGATAAAAAACAGCAAGTAGCTATTAACAAACCGTATAATAACCTATATTTTTTCATGTCTTTGAATTTTAAATGGAATTTTGTTGATTAAAACTGGACATTTACCCCTAAAATAAATGTTGTAAGGTTTGGCAAACCCGGAGTAGTTGCCGTTTGTGTCCTTTCCGGGTCAAAATCCCAGACCCAATCCGTAAATGTTAATAAATTATCGGAACTGACATATACTCTGGCTTTTTCGACGCCGATTTTACCGAGTAACGAGGGCGGAACGCTATAGCCTAGCTGGATATTTTTCAACCTGATAAAAGAGATATCGTTCACCCAAAAACTCGATGTTTGCCTATTGCCACTATAAGCCGAACCATCAATAAGCCTGGGCCATTCATTGGTAGGGTTTTCCGGCGTCCATCGATCCAGCCATTGGCTGGAAACCAATCCCCGGTCGCTTTGTGCAAATGCCTGATAGGCAAATCCTCCTCCTGCATATGTATCAACATCTGCAACCCCTTGCAAGATGATCCCCAAATCAAAGTTTCTATATTGAACATTGAAATTGGCACCAAATAAATACTTGGGTATTGTGTTTCCCACAACCGTCCTGTCATCACTATCTATCACCCCATCAGCCTCATCAGGCACGCCATCACCATTTGTATCTACCGTCAGTTGGTCCCGGTAACGGATGTCTCCCGGAGCCACTGCGCCGGGATGAGTAGGTGCATTATCTATTTCATCCTGACTTTGGAAAATACCCACTGCTTCAAGTCCTCTTATGGCCCGGAAAGGCTGACCTTCCTGTATGATAAAGGTACCGCCTGAAAAAGTCTCTCCAAAAAATTTGGTGACCTCGTTATCGACTTGTGTAATGTGGACCCCTGCGGTAAATGTAACCCTCCTGTTGATATCGTTTCGATAGTTTACAGAGGCCTCCCAACCTTTATTGACAACTTCGGCAAGGTTTACCGTTGGCGCTCCCTTATTCCCCAGAAAATCAGGAATAGGCTGTGCAAACAAAATACCATCTGTTACTCTTTTAAAATATTCAAAGGTAACTTCCAACCGGTTATCAAATAATCCGGCATCCAAACCTATGTTGGTAGTGGTTGTCTCTTCCCAGGTAATGTCCTGGTTAGCCAGGTCATTTTGCGCTATGCCGGAAACGACCGTACCACCAAAACTATAGTTTTGGTTTAAATTATAAGTAGCTTGATATGGATAGTTATTGGGATTGCTCGCAGTTCCAATTAATTGGTTGCCCAATTGTCCCCAGGAACCTCTTAGTTTCAAATCACTCAGGAAAGGCACATCACTCAGGAAATCCTCTTCGGAAACACGCCAGCCTACTGAAACGGAAGGGAAAGATCCCCACTTCTTGCCTTCTCTAAACCTTGATGATCCATCCGCACGAATATTTGCTTCCAGCAGATATTTGTCTTTAAAGGCATAATTCAACCGGCCAAAGAATGATCTGATGGCCCATTCGGAAATATTCCCACCCACGCCGGGGTTAGACAAACCGGCATCGATTACTTGCAATGCATTTCCCGGGAACTCGCTGATGGTAGCACGTACTCTGTCTTGTCGGAAGACCTCAAATTGGTAACCAGCCAGGGCATTAAACCTATGATCGCCAAAGGTTTTTTCGTAGTCCAAGGTATAGAAGTTAGTAACCAGATAATCCTGAATATGCTCGCTGCTGGCGGAATTGATATCAATCTCCCTTGCAATTGCGTCTTCCCTGAAATTCCAGGACTGGCTGGTTTCTCTAAAGCTGGTGTTAAACCTGGTGTTGCTGTTTAGTGAAATATTGGCTTTAAAAGTCAGGCCGGATATAATTTCCCAATCGGAATAAATGCTACCCAGAAAGCGTTGTTGACGATTGCTTTGGTTTCGGGTCGACAAATTCCATAAAGGGTTAAATACAATGCCAATGGAACTGTGTTGTGAACCACCCCATAAACCCTCAGGGCTCTGTATATCCGGAATGGCGGGAACGACATTAAAATCGACACCTGAACCATTGCTGGTATTTACAGTGGGATCCAGGTCGGTCCAGCGATAAAACAAATTAGTTCCTAACTTAAATCCCTTTGCGATTTCCGATTCCACCATAGCCCTTACACTGTAACGTTTCTGGCTATTGGGTTTTTGCAACCCATTCTGATCCAGAAAGCCAAGTGACAATCTGTAAGAAGTATTGCTATTTCCTCCTGCGACAGCAAGAGAGTGGGATTGAAGAAAAGCTCTGTCCCCGGTTTGTATATCATACCAGTCAACATTGGGATGTGTTAATGGGTTATTTGAATTCCTCCATTCATCTATATCTGCCTGAGAGAAAATCGGTGCCAAACCGCCATTAGTCCTGTTTTCATTAGCTAATTCCATCCAAGTGGCAAAATTTGACACGTAGTCTTGTTTTTTGGTGGCTTGTTGCCATCCCGCATAGCCATTGTAACTAACACTCAGCCTCCCTTCTTCTCCTCTTTTGGTAGTAATAAGTATAACACCGTTGGCTGCCCGTGATCCATAAATTGCTGCTGATGCCGCATCTTTTAGGACGGTGATACTGGCCACATCATTCGGATCAATATCATTCATAGAGGAAGATACACCATCGACCAGTACGAGTGGGTTAGAATTATTTAAGGTCCCGACTCCCCTGATCCTAATGACAGCATTATCGGAACCGATCCTACCGCCACTTCCCTGCGTAACCTGAACGCCAGGCGTTAGACCAGATAATCCGGCACTCAAACTTGTAATTGGACGTGAGTCCAGGTCGGCCGTAGAAATATTGCTTACCGAACCGGTCAGATCAGCCTTTTTCTGCGAGCCGTAACCCACTACAACTATTTCCGAAAGTGTTTCAATATCAGGGTTAAGGCTTATATCAATGACACTTCTTCCGGCAATTTCAACTTCTTCCGTCAAATAACCTACATAAGAAAAAATCAATGTTGTTGCGTCATCTGGCACATTCAATCTATAATCTCCCTTCACATCCGTAATCGCGCCAAAATCAGTTCCCTTGGCAAGCACATTTACGCCCGGAAGGCCCTCTCCGTTCTCATCGGTTACTTTCCCGGATATTTCTTTTTCCAGGTCCAGCTCTTCAATGACAGGATGTTTTCCTTTATTTTGGATCTTGATTACTGAAATAACATTGTTCAACCGTTTGAACATCAAATTTTTTTTGCGGGATAGCCGGATCAGGATCTCTTTAAGTGATACATTATCAGCAGTTAATGTAACATTTCTAAGATCAGTGATTTCCGCATCCTTATAAAAAAAATCATAACCGGTTTTGTGCTTAAGATTCACTAAGGCATCTACCAGCTTTACATCTCGCCAGTCAACAGACAGGTAAACCTCATCTGTGCTCTGCGCTGCGCTCTCATGGGCAAGTATTACGCTGCCAAAGGCGCATTGAATGATCATGACCAACATTGCATATTTAGACACTATCCAAATATTTTTTTGTAAATTTGTAATCATAATTTTGTTTTTAAATTTTTAATGATTCACAGAATTGAAAATTAAAGACAAGTTGCTCCCTCGATGCCAGAGGTGTGTGGTAATACTGCTGGCATCGGGGAGTTTATCTTTCAACTCGTGTTAAAGGAGCATGTATTTTGTTTTCTCATAGTTTTAATTTTTTAGGATTAATACTTTTTTGCCAATAATCTTATAATTAAATGCATTTTGAGATTTTAAGGCTTCCAGGACAACTTTTAGCGGATCGTTGTCAAAACTTCCGGAATAGGTTTCAGAAGTATTGATTGTATCTGTACCCTCAAACCTCACACCATACCACCTTTCAAGCTCTTGAATGACTTTGCCTAAAGGTTCCTTGTCAAATATGAGTTTCCATTTTGTCCAGGCGAAAAGTTGCTCTCCAAGAAACTCTCTCTTAACTACCTCCCCTTTTTTAACATCCAGCTTCGCTTCCTGATATGGTAATAGCGTGTGTTCAAATTGTAAGGAAGATTCATGGGTGCTCTTAACCATCACCTTTCCCTCTGCTACCGCCACGCTGATGTCAGTGGCACCGGAATACGCTTTTACATTAAAAGAAGTGCCCAAAACCTCGGTATTCACGAAATCACTTTTCACCCGAAAAAGGCGTGTGGAATCACTTTTGATTTCAAAAAAAGCCTCTCCGGTCAAATAGATCCACCTTAAACTATCACTAAATGTTTTGGGATAAGTAATTTTGGAGCCCGCATTCAAGATGACTTTAGAGCCATCACTTAAAAACGTTGTCAGTTTGCTTCCCTCCGGGCTTTCCTTAGTTAACAATTCAATTTTCTCGGCAGTAGACGGGTTGATTGTCAGTGCGGTTTGCCGTTGGTATAAAACTGCGCCGGCACAAATCAGAAGGAAAATCGCAGCATACCTCAGCCATACAAGCCGCTTTCGCTTACCTGAAAACTGAACATTAGCAGACTGACGGACTCTTTTGCTGTTTAGAATTCGCTCAAATAGTTTTACATATTCTATTTGGTCCAACCGAGGATTACTTGCATACTGAATGTTAGCTACGATTTCCTTTGCCAACAAAATCTCAGCAGATTTTTCAGGATTATTTTCCAGGAATTGTTTCCAGAATTTGTCGGAATGCGCTTCGGGACGAAGCACCCAGTTGACAAAATACTCATCCTCTGCCAATTGCCATTCATCGAAATGCTTATATTTCACTTCAGGTTAGTTTAAATATAAAGAAATACTACTGCCTTTCATATAATAAGAGTAATGAGATTTTCATACTATCCCATTTAGTAATTATTTTTTTTATTTAATTAAAGTTGGGCCGGGTATTATCCCAAGAAAAGGCAGGCATCTACTATAAGAAATATCGCTATGGTGATGATACCATCTTTCATGGCGCGCAACCCCCTGGCTATAAGCTTTGCCACGGAATTGGTGTTCTTCAGGCCCATGATAGCCGCTATTTCTTCGTGCAAAAATCCGTCGTAATAATAGTGGAGAATGGCCTGTCGCTGTTTTCGTGAAATCTTTTTTATTGCCTTTTTTACTTTATTCAGCTTTTCCCTATGTGACTCGTCCAAAATCAAACGGGTTTCAACGCTCAGCTCAATATCAAACTCCTCGTGATTATTTTTCCGGTTTTCTATGTCGGAAAACTTTCTTCTTTTGAGATGATAAATTATTTGCCGGTAGGTAGCGGTAAAAAGATATGATTTAATGGAATGTATCTTGTTTTGTTTGCGTTGCCTGGTGCTAATGGCAACAAATACCTCATGGATACAATCCATGACAAGTTCACGATCGTTGGTGAACTGACAACCAAACCTGAAAAGATCCTGCACATATTGATGATACGTATAGCTTAACACTGACTCGTCCCCATTTTCCAAACCCTTGAGGATCTCTTGATGAGACATCTTTAGTTTTATTGACGGTTCGGTCTTGTCAACATTACTTTTTGATGCTATATGGGTATTAAACGGAGCGTTCATTTAGGATCTGTTGTACCGGGAATATTTCAATCTTTCAAAGTACTCAAATAAATTACCAAAGATCTTATCAAGAAAATTTGCAATAGTTACACATCAGCAACCTTTTATTTTTACGAAAGACATAAAATATTCATTATTCTCAAATGCCATCAAAATACATCTAATAATTTATGCAAATTGAAATTAAATTAAAACTGACTTTACGACAATTACCTTTCTTTAGTCCTTGCTTATCTGCCCATCCATCCACCATCTACTGTTACTATTGAACCATTCATATAGTCAGAAGCCGCACTGGCCAGGAAAACCGCGGGTCCCGCAAAATCTTCAGGACTGCCCCATCTGTTTTGCGGAATTCGACTCAAAATTGCCTGGCTCCTACCAGGGTCTTCCCTTAATGCCTGTGTGTTGTCTGTTGCAATATATCCGGGTGCAATTGCATTTACATTGATACCTTCCGAGGCCCACTCGTTGGAAAATGCCTTCATTAGCTGGCCAATGGCTCCTTTGCTTGCCGCATATCCCGGCACTGTAATCCCTCCTTGAAAAGTAAGCAACGATGCAATGAAAATGATTTTTCCCGCTTTCCGTTCAACCATCTTCTTCCCTATTTCCCTTGAAACAATAAACTGGGAATTAAGGTTGACTTCCATGACCTTGTCCCAGTAGTCGTCGGAATGATCTGCCACCGGTTTACGTAGAATGGTTCCCGCATTGTTGACCAGTATATCAATGGTAGGATGATCTTTTCTTACTTTATTTAAAAATGAATAAAGTGATTCCCGGCTAGAAAAATCGCATTGGTATGCTGCAAAGGATCGACCGGTTGCAACAACGGCACTTTCCACGGCGCTTCCGGATGACTCAAGGCTGGCTGAAACACCGATGATATCCGCTCCCGCCGTTGCCAACCCTTTCGCAATTGCTTTTCCTATTCCCCGGCTACAACCGGTAACCAGCGCTGTTTTTCCTGTTAGTTTAAATAAATCAAGCATTGTTATTAAATACTATCTGATATCTTCCAATTTGCAACCGTCCATGTCTGTAAATTCTTTGTTTTCACCTGCCATTGCCCAGATAAATGAATAGGCCGATGAACCGGCGCCGGAATGAATAGACCATTCCGGCGAGATAACGGCCTGCTTATTGTTCAATACGAGGTGACGGGTTTCCTCGGGCGTTCCCATGAGGTGCAATACCATCTGGTCCTCTGGCATATCAAAATAAAAGTAAACTTCCATTCTCCTAAGATGGGTATGTGGAGGAAAGGTGTTCCATATACTACCATTTTTGAGTTCTGTAAAACCCATGACCAGTTGGCAGCTTTGGATCCCATCCGGATGAATATATTGAAATATTGTTCTTTCATTGCAGGATGCTTTGGAACCCAGGTCCACTCTGTTGGCATCCTTTATCGTGCCTTTTTGGGTAGGATAAGTTTTGTGAGCCGGACAGGAGTTAATATAAAATTCTGCAGGCGCATTCCCGGCTTCACTCCCAAACTTAATCTCCTGTTTTCCCTTGCCAATGTACAAGCACTCTTTTTTATCCAGTGAAAACGCTTCACCATCCACCACCACCGTCCCGGCTCCACCGACATTTATGATCCCAAGCTCTCTTCGCTCTGTAAAAAAAGATGCCTTGGTGAAATCATCTATGGCCGGTAAGCTTATGGTATTTTCAGTGGGAACAACCCCCAGGGTTACGAGGCGGTCATGCATCGTGTACAAGGCAGTTATCTCTCCCGCTTCCATTACATTTTCCAACAAGTAGTGATCTCTTAGCTGTTTGGTCGTGTATTTTTTCACGTCCTCCGGATGAGATGCAAATCGTATTTCTTTGATCATTTATTAAAATTTAATACTATAGTTCGACTAAGCTGCGCTGTTTCGGTCATCAGTTTTTTCTCGAAAAAGTTCTTATCAAGGAACCCGGGATCCTCTCCCTGCCACCCTGCGTAAAAGATAAATTTATAGGCCCCGTCTTGTGGTTTTAGATAAGCGGTATAAGTATTTGTTACACCATTGCCATCAGCAGGAGCTTTGTCGAATCCTGCAAAATGTTCATTGGGAATAAGCAATGACATACCAAGCATATCATTGTTTTCACTCTGCTTGCCGTGTGAATACAACACTTGCCAACCGGCAGATTCAAGCATAGTGGACGGGACTTTTTTTAGATTGACGATCCCTGTCACCACGGTGTCTTCAGGGTGCCCTCCCAAAAGTTGAACATGACTCTCATACCATCGTTTCCCACCCCAGATGGTGATTGTTTCGACCAGCTCATAGGAGGATCCGTTAACCTTCCAGTCTTTGTATCGTAGTTCAAAAACCGATCGCACCGGGCCATTGGAAATTATCGTGAAAGAAGCTTTTCCGGTACCTGTTAGCCGATATAAGGAATCATTTTTGAGCATGGCAAGGGCTCCCGCACCCAGGGAAGTACCAACTTTTAAAATATCCATGCCCCAGTCGTGCAGTGCATGATAATCTTCACCCAGACCTATGGAATCAACATATAATTTGGGTTTTGCCTTCCCAAAAATATCTTTACCGTTGCGACTATCGAAATAATTTCTGAAAGCTACCAATTCACTCTCCCAGCCAGGCCCCTCATATTGATATAAATAAGGTTGGCTCTCCGCAATATGGTCCTGAGGGCGTATGTGACTCTTAACAGGATTAAAAACATTATTCCTTTCAGGTGAATGCCCCAGATAAACCTGCGTTCTGGAGGCAAATGCAGGATACTGATCGCGGTCCACCCAATCATATCGTAAGACCTTTTTTTCTCCTGGCCCAAAAGAGCTTTGAAATATTAATTGATCCCAGTCCCCATCTTGATCGACGTCCTCTAACTGGGTAGGTATGATTTTGTTGTCTTCCCCTCGGACCACTGGCAATCCCCTCACATCCTTGAATGATTGTCTGTCAACGATGACCGGGTGATCTTCCAAAGACAAATCCGATGAATTGATCAGCTCAAAAGAATTCTTAGGCCCACAGCCAACTGTTATAAAGCTGACAGCAAATGGAATAGTTAAAAACCTTAGTAAATTGTTAATATTTCTCAAACTCTCTTCTTGCCTAATGTAATTTCTGTGTAATTTATACACAGAAAACATAAATAGCAATTCTTTCCCTCAAAATTTACTTTAAGCTTGCGAGGTGTAACGCCGGATATGATACCTATTCTTTGATCATATAGAGGTTGGGACCTCCTTTCACGCCTGCCTTTTTCTCCTTTGTTTCCAATAATAAATCCATCTGTTTGATCTTTTTCCGGAAGTTTCTTCGATCCAGTTTTTCGTTCAGAATGCTTTCATACAGGTCTTGCAATTCCTTAAGTGTAAACTTTTTCGCTAATAACTCTCCAAAGATCAGTTTTTGTTTTAGATTATCCCGAAGCTTCAACAAGGCGTCTGATGCCAGCTGGTTATGGTCAATGGCCATTTTTGGCAATCCATCAAGCGAAAACCACTTCACTTCGGAGACATAGTTCTTGGCAATGACAGGGTGATTTTCAGGTTTTATTAAAGCATAAAAGCATACGGTTACTACCCGCTTGACCGGGTGGCGCTCTAGGGCACTATAACATTTCACCTGTTCCTGGTGCGTGTTATCAATCCCCGTCAGGTTAAAAAGGACCTTGTTTACGGATTCTTCCAGGGTTTGCCCATCGTTCATAATCCCTCCCGGGAGCAACCACTCATTTTTAAATGGATCCGTGGACCTTCTTACCAACAGTAATTTGAGCTTATTGCTCTGAAAACCAAAAATGGCACAATCCACGGTCATTGTACATTCATATGAGCCTGGTGTTACCGAAGTATTTGATAATTCCATAGATTTCAAGATCAATTTTGTCAAAACGGAAGGCCTACCGATACCTCTTCGGGAACTAAATTATCAGATAAAATCAAACTTTTCTGTTTTTGTTATAACAAAGTTAGTCAAAAATAACACCTTAAGTCTTCTACCTCAAATCAAAAGGTGCGCTGTAGTTAACCTAAAAATCAGCAGGCCTATACCACCAATAATTACTACTTTCATAATAATTTACTTAAACGTCACCATCCTTCTCCAGCTCCTGTTGCACCCGCTTCGACAGATTCCCGGCGGCCAAATAATACTACAATTAGGAATTAATAAAAAAAAGCATTTTCTTTACAATACTACATTTAGGAATTAATTATTTGTTTGAAAACACTCAAATCACAGAAGATCTAATTTTTTACCAATGAAAAAATATCAGCTAGGCGAGTTTGAAGAAGTGGTTATGCTCACCGTAGGCGTGCTGTTTGGTGAGGCTTATGGCGTATCAATTAAAAAGGAAATTGAATCCCGCCTATCCAGAAAGGTTAGTGTAGGAGCCCTGCAATCAGCTTTGAAAAGGTTAGAAGATAAAGGTTATTTAAAATCACATGAAGGTGAATCTACGCAGGAAAGAGCAGGCAGACCAAAAAAATACTTTGTAATCACCGCTCTTGGGAAAAAAGCCCTGGAATATACCAGAAGTACCCGGAATGAGCTCTGGGAGGCAATTCCTAAAATAGCATTCGATTTAAAATTGATTGAATAATGAGACCCACACCACCAAAATTCTTTCTTCGTTTCTTCCGATGGTTTTGCCACCCTGACCTTCATACTAATATAGAGGGAGATCTTTTGGAACTATATCAGGACAGGATAAGGCAGTCAGGCCGAAGAAAGGCAGATCGGATGTTTGCCATAGATGTCTTACTGCTCTTCAGGCCAAGCCTTATGCGAAGCTTTAAAACAGGTCAAAAACTTAATTATACCATTATGTTACAACACAACCTTTTAATTTCATTCAGAAATTTCAAACGTTACAAGTCTACGTTCTTCATCAACTTACTAGGCTTATCTACCGGCCTGGCCTGTGTATTACTTATTTTTTTCTGGATACAAGACGAGTGGAGGATGGATAAGTTCCACGAAAAGGATAAGCAGTTGTATCAAGTAATGCAGATATATCCTATGGGGGGCAAAAATGAGCTGTATGACGCCAGCCCTGCCCCGTTGGCAAGGGCCCTGCAAGAAGAAATACCCGAAGTAGTGGCTGCGATATCGGGCAAGTCTCATGAGATTTTTGGGGGGGTACTCATTTACGAAGATAAAAAAGGAATAAAGGCGACACCCAAATATGCCGATAACGGCTTTTTTGACATGTTTTCTTATCCACTGATTCAGGGGAATAAGGGACAGGTTTTGGTTAATAAACATGACGCTGTCATTTCCAGGGAAATAGCCCTAAAATTATTCGATAGCACGGAAGACGCCATCGGCAAAACCATTGCCTGGAAGAAAAAAATGGGAGATATCGTAGATTTAAGCGAGTCTTTCGTCATTACCGGGGTATTTGACAATTTGTCTTCCCAGTCTACGGAAGAATTTGACGTTGTATTCACCTATGATTTTTATGACTCGCTGAGTGAAATACCGAGAAATTGGAACAATGATGGTGCCTCTACGTATGTAGTGCTGACCTCGAACCCGGATATTGATGATCTCAACGCGAAAATAACAGACCTAGTAGCCTCTCGTAGGAATCGGAAAAATCAGTTTTTACTGAAGCAATATTCTTCCAAATACCTTCATGGAAACTATGAAAATGGCGTAGCTGTCGGAGGTCGTATCGTGTATGTCCGGATGTTTTCAGCCATTGCCTTATTGATATTGGCGATAGCTAGTATCAATTTTATGAATTTGTCGACTGCCAGAGCGAGCACCAGGCTAAAAGAAATAGGCATCAAAAAAACATTGGGTTCCAATAGGAAAAATCTTATTTTTCAGTTTGTCACAGAATCCCTGCTCATTTCACTATGCGCTCTTTTGGTAGCCGGACTTATTGTAATAGCCATTCTTCCTCAGTTTAATCTGATTACGGGCAAAAAGCTGGGTTTTGATTTTTCTATTTCAGCAATTATCACCATGATTGGCATTGCCTTGCTTACGGGAATTCTTTCCAGCACTTATCCAGCCCTGTACCTTTCCGGTTTTAGACCTATTGAGGTGTTGAAGGGAAAACTCAATATTTCCTTTGGTGAAATTTGGGTAAGAAAAGGGATGGTGATTTTCCAAATGACCATGTCTATCGTTCTGATTGCGGCAGTATTCACCATTTACAGGCAAATGGAATATATTCATAACAAAAACCTTGGCTATGACAGGGAGAATATACTAACCATCAAAAACGACGGAGACCTGGATCAACACCTGGAAAGCTTTCTGTCTGAAGTACGTGCCCTGCCACAGGTGATTCGTGCCACCAGCGCGGTGGGGTCGCTCGTTGGCCATTATAATTGGACAAGTAATTTGGATTGGGAGGGCAGAGATAAGTCTTTTGTTATAGATGTCTTCATTACAAATTACGATTTCATCGAAACTTTTGGAATAAGTATGAAAAAGGGACGGAGTTTTTCGCGCGATTTTGGGTCAGAGACCTCCAAAGTGATATTAAATGAGGCGGCTGTAAAGGGGATGGGTTTTGAAGATCCCATCGGCAAAACGATAACTTTCTGGCGTGAAAAAGTTGAGATTATTGGTGTCGTAAAAGATTTTCAATGCAGATCGCTCTACAATCAAGTGGAGCCTTGCATATTCAGGTTATTTGGTGGCGAAGATAATTATGGTGACTTGATAGCTATAAAAATGAGAGCTGGACAACAAAAGGAAGCAATTGCACATATTGCCACGATATTTGATAAGTTTAATCCCAAGGTCCCCTTTGAATATGGCTTTATGGATGATGAATATCAGGCGCTTTACGAGTCTGAAAACAGAACCGCCGCGCTGTCTAAATATTTTGCAGGTCTGGCTATTATTATCTCCTGCTTGGGTTTACTGGGTTTAACAACATTTACAGCGGAACGGAGAATGAAGGAAATCGGGGTCAGAAAAATTCTGGGATCAAGCGTATTTGGCGTTGTTCGTTTACTCTCGGCTGACTATACTAAATCAGTTGTAATAGCTGTCATCATCTCTTTACCTATCTGCTATCTGATGGCAAAGAAATGGTTGGACACCTTCGTGTTCAGCATTGATTTGAAAGGATGGCATTTTATCTGGGCGGGTTTACTGGTACTCTTCATCGCCTGGTTTACCATCGGAATACAAACTGTAAAAGCAGCGCGCGTAAATCCAGCGGAATGTCTGAAAGATGAATAAACCCTGCATCAAATCAAAATGCCGCCTTTATGTTATCCTGTTCACATGTCATTTTCATTCTCCAGTTCCAATCTTATCTTTTTTGGTAAATTGGCGACTGTCAAACGATACGATGTCTCCAGAAACTCATACAATATCTTGTTGGGAATAGAGCCATCTACCACCACCCGGCACCAGTGCTTTTTACTAAAATACGAGGGCTCCTGTACGGCATCATAAGTAGCTCTAAGCTCGTCAACTGTTTCCGGTTTGCATTTAATGCTAAAACTGGCAAAGGTGGTGATGTCAGTAGCTGTAAACATTTTGCCCTTTACTTTAAACACTAAAACATTGGGCAATTTTGGAAAAGGAATCGACTCGGTTACACCCTTTTGCGACAGGCAAAAAAACCGGTATTCTTCAATATTCATTTTCAGTAAATTGTACTGGTCCTAAAAGTTCAACCGGTCAAAGTTACGATTTAACAGTTAATTTGACATTGGTTGTACCTTTATTCTTAGCCCGGTGCCGGACGCCAAATTTAAAATGCGGATTTGGTATAAAGGTGTAACCGCAGATGACTATGGTTTTTAGTTACCAAATGTATAGTCAACATCCACAAATGTTTCGAAAAGATCTTCGTTTTGATCCGGATCTGACATAACAATTCTTAGCTGATCCACCTTGACAGAGCTTACCGCATCATCGTCAATAGAAATGAGCACAGTCCTGCTACCGGAACCTGTGAATACCTTTGAACTTGTATATAAAAACTCATTGGAGATTTTGCCATCGGTATAAGGTTGCACCCACATGCGTGCGCCATCGGCATTTGCAATTGTATAGTCGTAGGTAATAATTACCCGGTCATTGGTAACCGCCGACTGGTAAAATACCAATTGTGCGGGCGACGGAGGATCCATGCTGGTAATGGTAATTCTATTACTTAGTCCACCGTCATCATCCTTGCAGCCGCTAAACAATAATAGAAAAACAATGCAGAAAAAAAGTGTGCCATAAAATAATGGGGTCATTTGGTTTTTACAGGTTTTCATGATTTCAAACTTTAAGATTGACAATTGGCAGGTGTCTCCTGCCATACCATCCAAATCTAGTCTGATTGCCATAAAAGCATTGTTCCTCTTGTATCAACCATTAACGGAAATGTAACATAACCTATAATCAAGCTATCTACCAGCCTCTCTCAGACAGGTTATTGTGTATGATGTCAAATGCCTGTTTATTACTCCCCTCACCTTCGTAATTCCTGATTCCCAATGTTCTCAGGTATTCGATAAACGTTGTGCCTGAGATATTATAGGGCCCGGCACTTTGGTGAGCTCCGGCTTCCGACAAATCATTTAACCTGACAAGATTAGCCGATTTTATGACATGTTGTTGCTGGTCCCAGGCTTTGAAAAAATTACAATAGAATGCTGCCTGCTTGGCCGCACTGCTCTCATTTTGAGCGCTGGATTGATAGCCAACCTCCTGCAAATAAATGGGGGCGGCCGGAAAAGCCTTAACCAGCAAATCAAGTTCATCGATGACCACTTCCGGATCTTTAACCGCAAAGTCAGCCTGCAACGGATAATAGGTAGCCCCTAAAATATCTACATTTTCAAGCAAGTCGTTAAAAAGCGCAGGTCTATCGATCAGGCCGTACAAGGTTCCGGTAAAACCAACTTTTAGCTGAGGTTGACTAGTGTGAACATAGCCGGTCATTGCCTTAAGAAAGTGGCCGTAATCTTCCCAAAAAGTTGACACCTCACCGGCAGTGTCGTATCCGTCAATTTCGTTGCCGATCTGCAGATTCAATAAAACGGATGGATCGACCTTGGTAAAAACAAAGTCAATGACCGCCTTGAATCTATCTATCATCTGGTCGTCATTAAACCTTACCCCATCCAGGTCTGGAGGAACGGTTTTCCCGCTCAGATCAATTGGTCGGAGGGTCAGGCTAAACTTTAGGTTATTGGCAGCGGCAACAGTACTTAACAATGATAGCGCATCGCCTGGGTCAGACAGGTTATTCGGGGAAGTTTCAATCGAGGTCCAGGCTACATGCAGCGCGATAAACTCCACTCCCAATTGCGATGCCAGGTTAATATTGTCATCAAAGGAATTGGAGGCTGTTAAATCTAAAAGGTCAATGCCAACCTTTCGGTCCCCCTTGGGTACTGCATCAACTACCTCACAAGTAAAATCTCCATCGGGGGTATCTCCGGTATCATCGCTTTGACATGATAACAAAGTCAGCCCCAAAAATATCATGACGGCAACGGTAATTTGCTTATACATAACCTTATATTTGATGGAATAAACTGTAGTTCGGAACGTATTCTTATATCCTTGAAGCAATATTAGACATCCTGACGGCTGTGTTCAACTTGAAAAGATTTGAAACATTACATTCATATTATCCGGCTTATAATTCGCCTTAGCGGCATTGATTGATGAGAGATCCCTGCTTTATATTTAATATTTTCCTCCAATGCCTGTATTTTTGAGGTTCCATATTAAAAGTAAGCAGACTAGTGACGATGTCATTACATATTTGTCAGGTGCCGGGTGATCAGGTGCCCCTGCCTTTGTTGTTACAGGCCGATCCCTCTGAGCAAAAAGTCAAAGGATATTTAAATGATTCTGCCTGTTACATCGCTGAAACCAGCGGCGTAGTGGCAGGTGTTTATGTCTTGAGAAAACTGAACCCCTCTACTTTTGAATTAATGAATATATCTGTTCATGCCGGCTATCAGGGCAAAGGTATCGGCTCAAAAATGTTAACTCATGCTATCGCAGAGGCAAAGCGATTTGGCGCCGGAAGGCTCGAGGTGGGTACAGGTACCTTCGGTTATCAACTTGCCTTTTATCAAAAAGCGGGATTTAGGGTTTACGCCATAGCGCAGGATTTTTTTCTAAAGAATTATGATTTCCCCCTGATAGAGTCAGGTATTCAGCACAAAGACATGCTTAGATTAGCCCTGGATTTATAAATAGGCATCTTCAAAAGGCCTGAGAAAATATCAGGGTGGTAAAAGTTATAAACCTATTTCAGTAAGCCGCCATGGATTTGGTGTACATACGTTTAACCCAAATTTAATAATTCCTTAATCGGCAATTTCGTATCTTATTTTTATCTTTGATTTTGTTTTAGTTGTGTTTTAGGATTTACCCAATGAATTCCAAGAACTTAGCCGGACTATCAGATCATCAGTTGTTTGCGCTCATAAAGAAAAACAACCAACTGGCTTTTGCGGCTATATATGATAAGTATTGGGAATCTCTATATTCCATTGCCTACCGGAAAACAGGGTCATCGCAGGAAACCGAAGACCTGCTGCATGAAGTCTTCATGGATCTATGGAAAAACCGTCAAAACATCGAGATCCGCAAATCCTTTGCCGCCTACATTGCCACAGCCCTCAAGTATAAGATTTTCCGGCTGATCGACGCCCAAAACGTCCGGAAAAAACACGCGGGATCTGTAAGTTTTGAAAGTAGGAACATGGAAACCACCCCTGAAAACCAGCTTTCTTTTGAAGAACTTTATGATCTTATAGAAGAAAGCATTGAAAAGCTACCGCAAAAGTGTAAATCCGTTTTCAGATTAAGCCGCGGCGATCATCAGACCGTAAAAGAAATCGCAACAACCTTAAACATATCGCCGCATACTGCGCAAAATCATATTAACTACGCCCTCAAAAAGCTACGGATTGACCTCCAGGATTACCTCACCATTCTCATCATTTTGTGCCTTCCTACACTGTGATATTTTCGTAGGGACCACAATTATTTTGCATTTTTTTTAAAACTAACTAGTTGTTGTAAGCGATTTACCTCACTATACTATTGACGCCCCAAAGATCAGCGGCCCGTTTCAGGGATTTCAGCAGATCTCCGGTCACTAGGTAAATTACAGATGGAAGATAACACACGTATTCAACAATTGGTCCGTAAACTACTCAGTGGAGATATTTCACCCGAGGAAGCACGGGAATTAAATGATTGGTATGATTCCCACGATATAATCGAGGAGAAAAGCGTAACCGGTGAAATGGCCGGACACAAAAATAGCATCAAGGCCAGGATGTTTGATAAACTTCAAAACGAGATTCGCACCGAAAAACCCTACCATCATAGGGTTCTGGCGTCAATGTGGGAGCTGAGGAAAGTAGCAGCTGTGTTGATAATAATGCTGGGCGGGATCTATCTGGTCGCCAACTACCGGACACAGATTCAGGCGGGGATTAGTCCGGTGGCCTATGAGGTACACAGTACACAAGATAACAAGCGGTCAAAAATCGTGTTGCCCGATGGCAGCGAAGTTTGGCTTAACGCCAACAGTGAATTAAAATATAGCGATGAATTTAACAGGGAAATACGCAAGGTATACCTTAAGGGTGAGGCATTTTTTGACGTGGTCAGAGATGAGGAGCATCCTTTTATTATACAGTCAAAGGAGATTGCCACTACCGTTTTGGGTACTTCGTTTAACGTAAAAGCAGTTGCCGGCGAAGACATTACAGTTACCGTGGCTACCGGCAAGGTGCAGGTAGCCGCAGTTGCGCCATCCGAAAATAAAACGGTATTACTCACGCCCAACCAGCAGGCTACCTACCACACCGCCACGCAGCAACTTTCCATGAAAGCCGTAGACCTGGATGTCTATCTAAGCTGGAAGGAAGAAAAACTAGTCTTTGATGAAATAAGTCTGGCGAAAGCCATGGCTATCCTGGAAAACCGCTATGGCGCCAAAATCAGCATAAAAAACAAAAGTCTCGAAAACTGTATCATCGTTGGAGAACACGGGAATGAGAGCCTTGAAAATGTGTTGAAAGCGATGCAATTCGTGCTTGACTTTAACTATACATTCAAATCTCCCGACCACGTCGAAATTGACGGAGGAGGATGCCATCAATAATAATAAAACCAACTGATTAAAGCAGATGCCTATGAAAAACAAATTAAACTAAAAGTGTAGAGAAGATAAAAAAATCCGCCAAAGCCCGTGATGACGCACAAACTTTAGCGGACAAAAATTTCAAACGACCTTAAGTCATTTAAACCTATTCAAAATTATGAAAAAAATTCTGTTAAAAACAGCATTAGGGATTACTATGCATTTTTTGGCAACAACCATATTACTATTCCTGAGCTCAGCCATGCTGATTGCCAACAATTCTGACGCCCAAAATATAAAAGAAGTGGAGATCTCTCTGGGCCTGAAGAATGCCTCCCTGGTAGAAGCCTTCCAGGCGATAGAGAACCAGACGAATTTTAAATTCATGTACCAGAAAAACATTAAATCCAGCCCTCAAAAGGTAACCGTTGAGGTACGGAGCAAAAGTGTCGCACATGTTTTAAAGCTTATTGCACAACAAACCGGATTAACTTTTAAACAGATCAATAATACACTTTCGGTGAAGAAAGCCGCCGGGAAATCCAGTAAAAAGATGAGTTCCGATGCCCTTCCGGACAAAGAGATATCAGGAAAAGTTATCAATCAAGAGACTTCCGAGCCCTTGATCGGCGCTACCGTAACGGTTAAAAAATACCCCACGATCGGAACTGTGACTGATGTAGCAGGGAATTTTAAACTCAAGGTTCCTGACGACGCCGAAGCGCTGATCTTTTCCTTCATTGGGTTTACCTCACGGGAAGTATCGCTAGGCGACAAAACCGTTTTTGAAATCGCCTTGGAAAATGATTTGTCCACCTTATCTGAGGTATTGGTAGTTGGATATGGCACTGGAAAGCGGACCGAAGTCAATGGCGCCATCTCAAAAGTAAGTGAAGAAGAAGTAAGCAAGTACGCAACCGCCAATTTCGAACAGGCCATCTTAGGCACCATGGCGGGCATCCAAATTTCTCAAAATGGCAGAAACCCGGGCGAAGACTCGCAAATATCTATCCGTGGGATCAGCACACTGACGGCGGGTGTAAATCCGTTGATCGTCGTGGATGGTGTGCCGCTGACAGAAGGGAGCTCATTGAGTTCTATCAATACGCAGGACATTGAATCGATCAGCGTCCTGAAAGATGCTTCTTCCGCCGCCATTTATGGGTCGCGGGCTTCCAATGGCGTGATCATGATCACAACCAAGAAGGGAGAGCAAGGAAAAATTAAAGTCAATTTTGATGCCTTTGCCGGTGTTCAGAGCCGGACGGACGAGCTTGAACTGGTCAATGCTTATGACGCTGCACAGTTTTTTACAGAAGCGCGTGACAATGGTTACGTATCCAGAGATCCGGAAAACAGAAGCATTGCCGATGACCGCGATACCAGAGTCGCCAATGGCGCCAACAAACGGGAGCTGAGATTAGGCTACACACAACCCTACCTGGACGGCGTACAGGGACTCACCGATTACGACTGGCTGGACGGGGTCTATCGCAATGCCCACTTTAATAATTACTATGTATCTGTTTCAGGCGGCCACCAGCAAACCAATTACTTTGTGTCGTTCGGTTATCTGGACCAGGAAGGAATGGTCATCGGCACCGGCATGGACAGGTACACCTCTAACATCCGGTTAAATACGGTTTTTACTGATAACCTGAAATTCGGCATTAATCTTAACACCTCCTATGCTGACCTTGATGTTACCGATGATAACGGTTGGAATAACCTTCCCCCCGACCCCGGGTCTTCGTTTTATCTGATGTATCCTTTCTTTAATCCATACAATGAAGACGGATCTTTTGCGATCAGCGCACAGATACGAGCCAATACACCGGAAGATGGCTCCCTTTCCGAGAATACGATTGCGATGACCACATTAACTAAAAATACCGAAAGTCGTTTCAGAACATTTGGCAGCACTTTTCTTGAATACGAACCCGTAAAAGGTTTACGGTTCAAAACATCTGTTGGCGCGGATTTCAGATCAAACTTTTACGACTATTACCAGCCTTCAACATTTGGAAGGTATCGGACGGACGTTGTCAACAATCAATCCAACAGCACTGAAACAAAAATCCGTATTGAAAATTATCTCATAGAAAATACCGTCAACTACGGCCGGCAAGTAAGCAATCACGGCTTTAAATTCCTGTTAGGGCAAAGCTACCAGCAGGAAAAGTTTACATCTACCGAAGTGGCAGCGACAGGGATCATTGATGACAACCTTGACAATATATCGGCAGGAAGTAACTTTACCGTAGACGCCGACAGGTTCAAGTGGACACAATTGTCTTATTTCGGCAGGTTGCAATATGACTATAAAGGCAAATACTTCGTAACCGCCGCACTTAGAAGAGACGGTTCATCTCGCTTTGGCGCTAATTCCAAATGGGGTACCTTCTCTGCCTTTTCAGCCGGATGGCTTATAAGTGATGAACCATTTTTTCCTTTAAGCAATATCTTCAACCACGCAAAATTAAGGGTCAGCTGGGGACAAACCGGTAACAATCAAATAGGCTCTTACAGCTCTCAGGCACTGGTAAATGAAGACAATTATACCATCAACGGTCAATTGCTTTCAGGATTCTCCACTACCACCTCTCCGAATCCCGATCTTTCATGGGAAACAAACACTTCTACCAACATTGGTATTGATTTCGGACTATTGGAAAATAAAATCTTTATCAGCGCAGAATACTATACTGCCAGGACAGAAGATCTCCTGCTCCAGGTACCTGTGCCCCAGCAATCCGGTTTTGATATTTCCCTGCAAAACATTGGAGAATTGAAAAATAAAGGTTTTGAATTTGAACTACGGGGCAAAGGATTCAAACTTGGTGATTTGCTGCTGGGCTTTAATACCAACCTGACTAGCAACGTTAACGAAGTCTTGGCATTGGGCGTGGATCAGGATCAAATCATCGCGTCTTCCGGTGGTTCTACCTATCTCACCAAAATTGGAGAGCCCATTGCGCAATTCTACGGATGGGATATTATCGGTGTATACAAAACGCAGGAAGACATTGACAGTACACCTCATTTGTCGGGTACCCTGGTAGGAGACTATAAAGTGAGAGATGCCGACGGTGACGGTGACGTGGACTCAGATGACCGGATTCCTTTGGGCACCTACAATCCGGATTTCACTTATGCTCTTGGGGTGAACATGGCGTATAAAAGCTTCGATCTTAGCCTCTCTTTCACCGGTGTAGAAGGACGCAAGGTTTATGATCACCTGACCGCCAGGGGCCTGGAAGTCGGGGAAGGGTTTACCACAGCCAGTCAATACTATTTTGACAACTATTATCACCCTGAAAGAAATCCCGACGGTTTCTTTGCGGCCCCAAATCTGGGCAATTTTTCATCGGCCAGAAGAAATACCCGGATGTCGAGCATTACAGTCTCCGATGGCGACTATTTCAGGCTAAGGAATATTCAAATAGGTTATACCTTTCCTAAAAGCATGTTAAAGACTGTGGGTATTTCCAAATTAAGGGTATATGCTACGGCGAATAACCTGTTCACCATTACCAAATACAGGGGGTTAAATTCTGAAGGCATCAGGCCGGGAACCCTCACCAATGGTTACGCCCGAAGTGCCGGGTCCATTCCAAGACTGATAGCCGGAGGCCTAAATGTTACATTCTAATGCTTTTAACCAAATAAACATGAAAAAGATATTAACGATCATATTGAGTTTGGGCGCTCTAACAATTTTCCTTTCATCGTGTGAAGATGAACTCGACCAACGCCCTATTACAGAAAGAGAATCTAACAATTTCTATTCCAATGAAGAGGAGCTGGAAAGCGCCGTACTGGCGGTATACGCCAAGCTCCAAAATCGTGGGTTATACGGGTTGGACCTGATCGGTGCAGGCGAAATTTCGTCTGACAATACATTTGATGAGGTGCCAGCCAATGATGGCGGCAGGTTTGGCCAATTAGATGAATTCACGGCTATTCCGGGCAACGACCTTGTCGGTGATATCTGGAAGGAGTCTTTTATTGGCATTCAAAGAGCAAACACGGTATTAAACCGGATAGGTGATATCAATTTCGAAGACGACAATGTAAAACAGCATAGAATCGGAGAAATGAAGTTCATCAGGGCACTGCTGTATTTCAATTTGGTAAGACTCTACGGCGATGTACCTCTCGTTTTGGAAGAAACCGTCAATCCAAATGATTTCTTCGGCCAGGGGCGCACACCCATTGCCGAAGTGTACACACAAATACAAACGGATTTGTCGGAAGCCATCACCGGTCTTCCCGCCATCAACGGCGCGGCCAGACCCGGCAAGGGAGCTGCCCGCTCTTTGCTGGGAAAGGTTTATCTGACCCTGGGGCAATACAGTGAGGCGGCCACGCAGCTTCAAAGTGTTTTTGACTCCGGAAACTATGGGCTCGTCGCTAATGTAGCTGACATTTTTGGGGAGGAAAATGAAAATAATAGTGAAGTGGTTTTTGCCGTGCAGTTTGCTGCCGGATTAAATGGCAATTCCGAAGGAACCCCTGCTCATTCGCAATTCAGCCCGTCGGGGACTGTGTCAAATGCGAAAGGTCATAATCTCCCGACCGTAGATTTTTATAATCTTTACGATGACAATGATCTGAGGAAAAGTGTGTTTGTGGGAGTGACCGATAACGGTGTGCCTTTTACAAAAAAATGGACGGTCAATCCGAGCAATGCCGATGATGGTGGCAGCGATTACATGGTAATCAGATATGCCGATGTTGTGCTGATGTTGGCGGAAGCGCTCAATGAAACCGGAAACACAGTGGATGCCGCTGATTTATTAAACAGTATCAGAAACCGCGCCGGCTTGGCGAACACCGCAGCTAACACCCAGGTGGCACTCAGAGATGCTATTGCGTTGGAAAGAAGGTTTGAGCTAATTGGCGAAGGCCACCGTTGGTTTGACCTGCTCAGAATGGGAAAAGCCATTACAACCATGAATACCTGGTTTGCAAATAATGGAAAAAATATCACGATCGATGAAAACGATTTGCTATTACCTATTCCTCAAAGCCAGATAGACACTGATCCGGCTATCAAGCAGAATCCGGGTTACTAAGATTGACCTGTTCAAACTATTACATAATGGCATTGTCTAAAAAGGACTTTAATAATCCCTGTAATACCCTTGGGACAATGCCATTAAACCACTTTATAAAATGTCACAGATCATAAAATCACTGCTTGTCGCGATATGCATATTTCAATCATGTGTTCCCGGCAAAAATGAAAAATCCAATACTCAGTCAGCAGATCATCCTTTGTCGCGGATCGAAGCTTTGATCCAAAACCTGGAAGACGCTGAAAATGACGAAATCATCGTCGTCGCCCATCGTGGTGACTGGCGAAATGCGCCGGAAAATTCCCTGCAGGCCATTGACAATTGCATCAAAATGGGCGTCGATATGGTGGAAATAGATATTCGTGAAACAAAGGATGGCCACCTGGTTTTGATGCATGATGAAACCATCGACCGTACCACCAATGGCACCGGCAAGGTCACGGACTGGACCCTGGATTCCTTACAGACCTTGTATCTGCTCGACGGGCTTGGGGTCCCGACGGCGCATAAAATTCCAACCCTGGAACAGGCGCTCAACCTTACCAAAGATAAAATTTTGGTGAACCTTGATAAAAGCTATCCTCTATTTGATAAATGTTACCAAATAGCCAAGCAAACCGGAACACTTGATCAAATCATTATCAAAGGAGCCAAAAGCTATCAGGAACTGGCACAGGAATTCGGAGTGTTTTTAGACAAGGTATATTTTATGCCTATCATCCGTTTACCGGATCCCAATGCGGCAGAAATAATCAATGGATATCATCAACATAGATTTCCAGTGGCCTTTGAGTTTACTGTACGATATGACACACTGCCATTTCTTGAAAAGTTTTCCGACATACGCAGCAAAGGCGCCAGCATTTGGGTAAATGCGCTTTGGCCTCATCACAATGGCGGACACGACGATGAAAAAGCTGTTATCGACGCCAGCACTTATGACTGGTACATTGAAAACAACATTGATATTATCCAAACAGACCGGCCGGCGCTGCTTTTGGATTATTTAAGAAAAAAGGGGCTGCATGATTAAAAGTCGTAGTTTACAAGGTAAACAACATCACTTTTTGCCTTTTTCCGCGAAGTTCCATATCCCCCATCCTCTTGGGGGCAAAGGTGTTGGATGGTAATTTAAGTTTATCCAGCAAATAATCTGACAACAATATATTTACCCCTAACTCATTACACTTTTCCTGAATTCGGGCGGTGGTATTAAGCACGTCGCCGGAGAAGGCAATGTCTCTTTTCACCACCCCAATTTCCCCGGCCATAACATGGCCGTAATGCAAGCCGGCTTTGAACTCAGGTACAATACCGTCATAAGTTTCTTTAAAATAATCGGTTTTGAGCAGAAGCGCTTCCTGGATTTTAAAAAAACAATGCAGACAGTTGGCATTGGCGACACCTGCGGGCATGGGCCAACTAATGACGATCTCATCGCCAACATATTGATAGATCTCCCCTTTTGCGTCAAGAATACTTGGGGTGGCGCGCTCGAAAATATCTCTCAAAAAATTGAAATAACGTTTCTCCCCCAATTTTTCGGCGATAGTGGTAGACGATCGCAGGTCAAGAAACATAAAAATGCGTTCTTCCCGCTTGGGATGGAAGTATTTTCCCAATAAAAAATCACGGAACACACCCGGGCCATACTTATCATTCACCAGTAATACGATCAAGGTGGCAATGACAATAAACAGCCACAAAAAATAGCTATGAAGACTTCCAACCGTAATCATATCAGACCACACCGACTGTAATGTATCGCGGTGATAAAATGGAAGCCCCAGCTCACCGCTCGTTACAAAGATCCCCGCCGGAATGCCTACTATAAAATATATCACCGTGTAGGTCCATAGGATACTCCACAAGCTCCAGCCATAATTTTTGGTTCTAAGCCATTTTTCCCAATAAAAAACCACACCGCTGCCTCCCAGAATGCCGGCCAGTATACCTGTAAAAAGACTACCGTAAAAATACAGCCATGGCTCCATATCAGAAATATCCCGGCCAAGATCTATCAAGCTGGCATAGATAGTAAAAAAATGGAAAATCGATACGAAGGTCCAGCTAATAGTAATCCACAGGATCTTGGATAGCTGAGATTTAAATGTATTTGTTAAGGGTAGCCGCATGTCGAAGAGCAACTAAATGTTATTTTGATCTGATCATCTCATAAAGCCCCTTTCCGGTCAGTATTTGTTTTTGAGCCATCAAATATAGATAGCCCTCAGCTACTAATTTAAGTGGTTAATTTGACTAATTATCTTAATTTTTGATAAAATTAATATTTCAACGAAACGAAACCGGATTCTTTCAAACTTAATACTTTAGGACTTTATCTGGTTTCGAATGATGGTATTAAAGTGTAAAAGTTCTAACTTTGTTAAAATGGTAAAAGTAGGGAAACATGAATTCTTACACCCTCCATATTAAATTGCTTCTTACTATTCTTTCCATTTCCTGGTCAGTTATGACCAATGGGCAGGAGTCCAAAAAACTTAATTTTTTGCAATTACCCCTCGACGGGATTTCCCATCACACTGTAAACAGCATCTTTCAGGACGATAAAGGCTTCATCTGGCTTGGTACCATCAATGGGCTTAACCGGTATGATGGGGTTAATTACAAAGTATTTCTTGCCGACGATGACAACGATCCCGGATTATCAAGCAACTACATTAACAGCATTAACCAGGACAAACACGGAAATATTTGGGTCGGCACCAAGTATGGCGTTAATGTATTAATAAAAGAGGGTAATTATTTTAAAACCTACCTTAATAATAACAGCCATCCCAACACCTTAAGCAACGCCAACATTGAAATCATATTCCGGGACAGCAAAGACCGCATGTGGATTGGCTCCTGGGGCGGGTTGAGTCTTTACCGGGAAGACAGCAATGATTTTGTAAACTTTATCCACGATCCCCAAAATGAGTTTAGCATCAGCGGCAATGTGGTAACAGCCATTATGGAGGATCGCAAAGGGCGCCTTTGGGTGGGTACAGCCTATTCAGGCCTGAATCTTTTGGATGTCGCCACCGATAAATTTCAGCGATTTCAAAAAAATGCTGCCAAGCAAAACTGCATCAGCGGTAATAGCATCAGCGCTATCTATGAGGATGAAAAGGGTCAGATTTGGGTGGGCGCTGAAAGAGGTGGGCTAAACAGATTTGAAGAAGCCTCACAAACGTTCAAATGGTATTTCAATGAAGGAAAAACCCATAGCATTGCCAGCAATACCGTATATTCCATCATAGAAGACGAACAAGGTGATCTGATGGTCGGCGGCATGAATGGGGGAATCAGCGTATACAACGGTGCCACAGACAATTTCTACCGGTATGATACGCATGGCAATTACAATCCGTTTGGCAGCAAAGCAAGTGTATTTTGTCATTATAAGCTAAAGACCGGCGAGGTGATCATTGCTACTTCCAATGGCGGTGTTAAAATACAGGACAATTATCCTACTGCCATTGAATTACACCAAAACGCCAGAGGCAATAAACAATCATTGCCCATGAATAATGTATCGGCTATCTGTGAAGATGCCGATGGAAATTTCTGGATAGGCACATCGGGAGGAGGACTGAGCCGCATGGAAACCGAAACCGGCAACTTCCAGGCTTTTCCGACATTCAAGGATAAAACCATTCACGCACTTGCCGTTGACAATAACGATGATCTGTGGATCGGGACTTTGGAAAACGGATTGGCACGGTATCTTAAAGCCACCGGCCAATTTGAATATTACCAGCATCAGGCTCAAAATTCAGGGACAATTCACACCGACAATGTAAAAAACCTGGCAGTCGATAATACCGGATTGTGGGTGGGTACAGATGCCGGAATAAGCCTTTTTAATCCGGCAAATAAGATATTCAAACATTACCCTTATGCTATCTCAAACCAGGAAAAAAGGGAAATCGGACAGGTAAACGGACTATTGCTGGATCACGCAAAACGGCTGTGGGTGGCATCGGAAAACGGACTTCATTTTTTTGATAAAAAGCAGCAAGCATTCACACAACATCAATACCCAGTAGCAGATAAAGCTGACAAGCCGGCCTGGGTCTCCTACTTTTACGAAGATCGTCAACACCATATGTGGGTGAGCCACCTGGAAGGGGACCTCTCCTGGCTGAACGAAAAACGTCAACCGTGCCATTTTACCATTACCAGCGACAATTACAAGATTGCGGAAGTCACCAACATCATCGAAGACAGGCAGGGTGCGTTGTGGATTACCTGCCGGCAGGGTTTATTCAAATGTCAGGTAGATTATAAAGCATATACCATTCGGATTTTGAACTCGTTCAACAAAAATGATGGTTTACAGGGAGAGGTTTTTAATATCAATGCCGGCGTTTTAAGCAAACATAAAGGCACCGTACTACTGGGAGGCCTTGATGGGTTAAATGTGTTTAATCCTAAAAAAATGAATCTTAACCCCAATATTCCCCCGGTTGTGTTGACCGAAATCAGGTTAAATGGCCGGAAGTTTGATGCCGGCGGGAAAAAGGATTTATCGGAATTGGAAGAAATTTCCTTTTCGGAAAAGGAAATCTCGACAATCGATATGCACTATGCGGCCTTAAACTACATAAAATCCAAAAAAAATCAGTACGCCTACATCCTCGAAGGACATGACGACCATTGGCATTACGGAGGAAATAAGGGTTTGATTTCCTATGCAAACCTTTCTCCCGGCAACTACCGGCTGAACGTAAAAGCAGCCAACAATGACGGTGTCTGGAATAATCTGGGCTCCAGGCTTGTCATCAACATTAAGCCGGTTATGTGGAACACCGCTGGATTCAGGTTCATTTTATTGGCCTTTGGATTATTTGCTATTGCACTGGGTTTTGTAGTTTATAAAAGGAATATTTCAAAATGGGCCAGGCAAAAATCGCTTGGGGAGCTTCTTTTCAGGGATTATAAACCAAAAGAGGAAAATATCCTTTCCAAAGAGTTCCACGATAAAGTTTTCATGGAAAAAGCCATTGCCTACGTAGAAACAAATATCGCCGACGAGAATTTAAGTATTGACAACATGTGTGCCGAGTTAGGACTCAGCAGGTCCCGGTTGTTCAGAAAAATTAAGGCACTTACAAACCATACCGTTTCCAATTTTATCAAGGATATCCGATTGAAAAAAGCCAAAACCTACCTGGACGCCAACCCCAGAAGCGTAGGCGAGGTAGCCTTTATGATCGGATTCAAATCACATGCGCACTTCACCCGTTCCTTCAAGGAAAAATTCGGAATTTCCCCCTCAGAATACGCCCAGCAGCAAAAATAATCCTTCAAAATACGTTCAGACAAACCCTTGACACGATCAATCAAACGAAATTGATCTGAAAATGGCATCTTACCAGGATTATTGTAATTACCTACTGATGAACATTTTATTTCGTTTAAACTTATTGGCCAGCTTTTTGGTCATAGTAGTCCTGTTATTGCTGACCACATCGTGCCAGGAAAAAAAGATTGATTTCAATGCAGACGTCCGGCCTATCCTGAATAAAAATTGCATTAGTTGTCATGGCGGTGTCAAACAATCCGGGGGGTTTGGATTGATATTCAGAGAAAATGCGCTGGGAGAAACTAAAAACGGCAAGATAGGTATAGTACCCGGACATCCCGAAAAAAGTGAAATGATCGCCCGGATCAATCACAAAAACCCCGAAATGCGCATGCCGCAGGAAAGAGATCCGCTCAAACAGGAGGAAATCGATATCCTGACTAAATGGATAGAGCAGGGCGCAGAATGGAAAGAACACTGGGCCTACCTGGCACCCGAAGAGCCGGAAATACCTGAAGACAATACCGGGTGGGGCACCAATGAAATCGACAATTTTATCCTTCAGAAACTGGAAGAAAATGATTTGTCTCCATCGGGGGAAGCAGACAAACACGATCTGGTAAGGCGTATCTACCTGGATTTGACCGGGCTCCCTCCTTCCACCCAACAGGTAGCTGATTTTGTAAATGACACTTCTGAAAATGCCTATGAAAATCTGGTGGACGAGCTCTTGCAATCTCAAAAATACGGAGAGCATTGGGCCAGTATGTGGCTTGACCTGGCAAGGTATGCCGACTCCAAAGGTTATGAAAAAGACGGAACCCGAAACATATGGAAATACCGCGATTGGGTAATCAAAGCATTTAACGATGACAAACCCTTCGATCAGTTTACCATCGAACAGCTGGCGGGAGACCTGCTACCTAATCCCACCGTCGATCAGCTGGTGGCCACAGCTTTTCACCGAAACACCCTTAACAATGACGAAGGTGGCACCGATAATGAGGAATACCGCGTATCTTCGGTTATTGATCGCGTAAATACGACATGGGAAGTATGGCAATCTACCACTATCAGCTGTGTACAATGCCACAGCCACCCCTATGATCCTATCCTCCAGGAGGAATATTTTTCTTCCTTCGCGTTTTTTAACAATACCGCTGACTGGGACATAAACAGCGAGGAGCCCTTACTTAAGGAACTTCATGAAGTAGATCAGGATAAACTAGATAAAATTAAGAACTGGATAGCAGACCGTTCAGGCGCCCCGGTTTCAAATAAATGGGAAAGATTTGTATTGACAGGTGAGCCAAAATTGAGGCCGGAGGATTTTGATGCAGTAGAAAATGTAGTCCATCAAAACCGATCCGGCCAGGATTATATGCGGGTTTTCAAAGGAGCCTATATAAATATTCAGGACGTAGTGCTTAAAGATGTTGACAGGATCTATTTTGAATACAGGCAGCGAACAAAGTCCAAAGGCACCTTGACGATCAGAACAGATAGTCTTACAGGTCCGGTTATTGGCAAGGCTTCATTGGCGGAAACCGGGAGTTTTAAGACTATTCCTATACCGCTTACTACCACTGCGGAAATAGCAAACTTATATTTCGAATTCCAAAGTGGCGCGGAGAATTACAGTTGTGATATTGACGGTTTTTTATTGGGACAAAAATTGCCGGGGGAAAAGGACCGCGAATATGAAGATATGTACGCGGAGATCGATGAAATTTTAAATGCGCCTTATAAACATTCAACACCTGTGATGGTTGAAAAACCGGAAGATCACAGCAGGCAAACCAATGTATTCATCAGAGGAAACTGGATGGTAAAAGGTGATCCGGTATCTGCCGGCATTCCCAAACTATTTGACGGTGGCGACCTGGCATTCAGAAACAGGTTGGATATGGCCAATTGGCTGGTAAGCAAGGAAAACCCGCTATCGGGCCGGGTAATAGTCAATCGCTTTTGGGCAAAAATATTCGGCAGAGGTATCGTTGCTACCGTGGAGGACTTTGGAACACTCGGAGACTACCCCTCACATCCGGCGCTGCTCGACTGGTTGGCATTGAGATTTACGGGCGAATGGAAATGGAGCACGAAAAAGCTGTTAAAGGCGATTGTGATGTCGTCAACCTACCGGCAAACTTCCAGGGTTGCAAAAGAAGCCGAAGAAAAAGATCCCGACAACCGCTGGCTGTCCAAAGCCCCCAGGGTAAGACTTTCAGCAGAACAAATCAGGGACCAGGCGCTGGCAGTTTCGGGGCTGCTCAGTGAAAAAATGTACGGCCCCAGCGTGAAACCGTACCAGCCGGAAGGCATATGGACCATCCCCTATAGCAGCGAAAAATGGATTACAAGCGAAGGAGAAGACGCCTATCGGCGAGGTCTGTACACGTATTTACGGCGGTCAAGCCCATACCCTTCCTTCGTAACTTTTGATGCCTCACAAAGGGAACTATGCCTGTCCAGACGAATCAATACCAACACCCCGCTTCAGGCGCTGGTGACATTAAATGACCCTGTTTACCTGGAAGCCGCACGAAGTCTGGCCGGGCAAATAATACAGGTAGCAGGTGGTAAAAAAGAAAAAGTTGAAACGGCCTACCAGAGAGCCATGGGCAAAATGCCGACGACTGAAAAGGCTGAAATTCTGATAAAACTGCTAGATGATACGGAAACGTATTATCAGGAGCACCAGGAGGAAGCCTTCGAGTTGGCTAAATCTGAAAATCTGGAATTGGCATCGCTCACCGTAATGGCCAATGCCTTAATGAATATGGATGAATTCATCGTAAAAAATTAAATAGAAAATGGATCTGTATAACGAAGCACAAAAAAGAAAACTAGAGTTCACCACCAGGAGACATTTTCTGAAAAAATGTGGCACTGGACTGGGCGGCATTGCATTGGCCTCTTTATTTGGGTCAGATCATTTATTGGCAAAAAGTCCGGCCCAGGCGCTCTCTAACAAAGCGCTACCGCACTTTTTACCAAAAGCCAAACGCGTAATTTACATGCACATGGCAGGTGCCCCCTCTCAATTGGAGCTATTTGACTACAAACCAAAGCTGAAAAAGTTGCATAACCTCGACTGTCCAAAATCCTTGTTGGAGGGCAAGCGGTTTGCCTTTATCCAGGGGACGCCAAAGATGCTGGGGCCCCAACACGACTTTAAGCAATACGGGGAATCCGGCACTTATATATCCGATATTCTTCCGCATTTCAGCAGCATTGTAGATGATGTAACCATCATCAAGTCCATGCATACCGATGAATTTAACCACGCCCCTGCCCAACTGCTGTTACAAACAGGAAGCCCTCGTGCAGGAAGGCCAAGTATAGGTTCCTGGGTGACGTATGGCCTGGGATCGGAAAATGAGAATCTCCCCGGCTACATGGTGCTCGTTTCCGGTGGAAACAACCCCAGTGCTGGCAAAAACGCCTGGGGAAGCGGTTTTCTTCCCTCGGAATACCAGGGCGTGCAATGTCGCAATTCTGGGGATCCGATTCTCTATGTATCCAATCCGGATGGTATGAGCAGGAATATTCGCAGGAAATCGCTCGACGCGATTAACGCCATCAATAAAAGCCAGTACGAAGAGTTTGGCGACCGGGAGATCCTGTCAAGAATATCACAGTACGAAATGGCGTTTAAAATGCAGATTTCGGTGCCTGACATTATGGATATCAGCAAAGAACCTGAAAAGATACAGGAGATGTACGGCGCCGAACCCGGTAAGGCATCCTTTGCCAACAATTGCCTGTTGGCACGCCGGCTCCTGGAACAAGGCGTTAGGTTCATCCAGCTGTATCATTGGGGATGGGATATGCATGGTGATAACAAAAACAACTCGGTGAATGAAGGGTTAAAAAAGAAATGCGGGGAAGTGGATCAGCCAATGACGGCCCTGGTCAAAGACTTAAAGCAAAGAGGTCTCCTGGACGACACCCTGGTGATCTGGGGAGGAGAATTCGGAAGAACACCAATGCGGGAGAATCGCGGTGGCCGGGTGATGGATTTTTATGGAAGGGATCACCACTCCGAAGCTTTTTCTATCTGGATGGCCGGCGGCGGCATCAAAGAAGGGCTTACCTATGGTGAAACCGACGAAATAGGTTATTACGGCATCAGGGACAGGGTACACGTCCACGACCTGCAGGCTACCATTCTGCACCAGCTGGGTGTGGATCACGAAAAATTCACTTACCACTTCCAGGGGCGTGACTTCAGGTTAACAGACGTACACGGACATGTGGTGAAAGGGATCCTCTCGTAAATAACCGGTATTTTGCTACCTTATGACCAGCCACCAAAAGCTTAGACTTAAATTAATTGAAAAAGATATCTCATTCATGAAGCAAACCCGAAGACAGTTTTTAACCAATGCTTCCGCCGTCGGAACAGCCATAGCCCTGCCGGGAATAAATATACAACCTGCCCATTCCGCTGCTAAAGCGGGCTTTGCAATCAAAATGTATGCTACCAGGTGGGGGCACAAAGGTTCTATGGACGAATTCTGCAAACAGGCCAAAAATGAGGGGTATGATGGTGTTGAAGACTGGATCCCGGGTGATAAGCAGCAGGAAGAGGCACTTTTTGAAGCCATTGAAAAATATGACCTGTCATATGCGGCTCTTTGCGGTTCCGGCAAAAACACCTTCTCCGAACATAAAGACGACTTTTCCCGAAATTTAAAGAAGGCCTTGTCGAAAAAACCTGATTTTATCAATTGCCACGCCGGACGGGATTTTTTCTCCTTTGACGAAAACAGGCAAATAATCGATTTGGCCGTTCGTACCTCAAAAGAATCGGGTGTCCCGATCTATCAGGAAACCCACCGGGGTCGAATGTTATTTGCCGCGCACATTTGCGCCGATTACCTCAAGGCTATTCCGGAGCTTAGGCTGACATTGGATATTTCACATTGGTGTGCGGTAGCCGAATCGTTACTGGCCAATCAAAAAAAAGCCATCGACCTGGCCATATCCAGAAGCGAGCATGTCCATGCCCGGATTGGCCATGCCGAAGGACCTCAGGTAAGCGATCCACGGGCGCCGGAATGGCAAAAAGCCAGGAACGCTCATTACGACTGGTGGGACAAAGTAGTAGCCCGAAAGAAGGCGGCCGGCGAAGTGCTGACCGTAACACCTGAATTCGGTCCTGCTGACTATATGTGGACTACCCCCTATACGCGACAGCCACTTGCCGACCAATGGGGTATAAACGCACATATGATGAATGAATGGCGGAAAAGATATTTATAAGATCAAAAATATACTTGTATTTTGCATAAGAAATAATAAAATTAGACTGATTCAATGACCGTACTTTTAGAAACAAACGTAACCTTATTTTTTGGCAGATTCCATTCCCTGATCGTTCATCTTCCCATTGGATTTATCATCCTGGCTATTATGTTCGAATTGCTGTCATGGCGAAAGAAGGCAGACCTGAGCCTGGCAGCTACCTATGGGCTGCTGATCGGTGGGTTATTTGGTGTCATTGCTGTCATTTTGGGTTTAATGCTAGCCTCGGACGGTGGCTACAATGAAGATACCCTGGCAACCCACCAGTGGACGGGGATAGCCACCACCACCCTGGCGTTTGTTGCTTACTTCCTCAAAATTAATCTTAAAAAGTTCACCTGGGCCGCAAAGGCCTACCCTATCTCTCTGGCCGTGGTATTAATCCTCCTGTCGGTGGCCGGGCATTACGGGGGTAATTTAACACATGGCTCTACCTATCTGCTGGAGTATGCTCCCGGCCCTATCAGGAAAATGGCAGGAATGAAGCCGGCCAGAACGCGAATAACTGCTTTGGATTCGGCCCTGGTCTATGAGGATGCTGTCCATTTCATTTTTGAAACCAAATGCAACGTCTGCCACAACAGGGACAAGTCTAAAGGGGAGTTATTATTGATCGACCCGCAAAGTATTTTAGCGGGAGGAGAAAACGGGGCTGTTATAACACCCGGCGATCCGGCAGCCAGCGAGCTCTTTCGCCGCGTTACCCTGGACCCGCATCACGAAGAATTCATGCCAACCGAAGGCCGTACCCCGCTCACCAGGCAAGAAGTAGCAATCCTGGAATGGTGGATTACGGAAGGTGCTCCTTTTGATAAAAAAGTGGCAGATCTACCGCTTTCCGACGATATTAAAATCAGCCTCAAGGAAATCGGCATAGGTCAGGAAGTTTCCTATCTGGCAAGCCTGGATTTACCGGCTGTAGCCCCTGAAACATTTAATTCCATAATGTTACAGGGATTCCGCGTAAGCAATATTACCGGCAACAGCACTCTGCTCGAAGTGAGCTACATGCCCCACAATCCCGAGGCCCTAAGTGCTGACAAGTTGAAGACATTATCGGACGCCCGCGAAAACATCACCTGGCTTACCCTGTCTGCCAGCACACTGCAAAATGACGGGCTATCCATCATTGCCAACTTTCCAAACCTGACCAAACTTAAGATCAATGGCACCCGAATTACCGATGAGGGCATCAAGCACCTGGTAACACTTGATAACCTGGAATACTTGAACCTTTACGGGACCGAGATCACCGATGAATCGGTCGATTACCTCCTTCAGCTACCGGAACTTAAAAAACTGTATGTATGGCAAACAAAAATCAGTGAACAGGGACTTGCAAAATTGAGGGATACAGCTCCCGGACTTGTGGTTGAAAGCGGGATTTAACAGCTATGAAATAGTTTATCATAAGGCCGAGTATGCCTGCAATTAATTGCAGGCCCAATCATTAAACCTTCGCAATCAATTTGATTTCTACAAGCTGGGGAGGAAATGCCAGGCGCGGTGTCACCAGAAGGGTGCTTGCCACCTCGGGTTTTTCGGTTCCGTATGCTTCTTTTCTTACCTTCCCGGCCACTGCAAATGCTGCGTCCATATCGACTACATAGATAACCTCTTCTACCACGTTATCCAGAGTGGCTCCATACTGCTCCAGAAGCTTTTTGGCGTTGGCATAAGTTTGGCGCATTTGAACTTCCATATTGGAATAGTCCGTTATCTGCCCCTGATTGTCCAGCGGCGCTTCGCCGACCAGATTTCCCTGATCGTCATGGCTCAGTTGACCTGAGAGGTAGATGGTATCACCAACCTTTACGGCCTGAGCATAGCCGTAGTCACTTTCCCAAGGCATACCCAACCCTTTTGCTTCTTTCTTTATGGCCAATTGTGTTTCCATTTTAATTTATACTTAAATGTTTAACTTGATTTTTTCTATTTTGCTATCATCGCATACCTTATGCTTTCAGCTCTAATAAATGTCCCATTTGCAATACATCTTTCAGCAACTCTTTCTGAATTGGCGCGGTGACAGTGTTCAGGTCAATAGTTCCGAAATCCAATCCGGATACCGTACGCAAAGGTCTTGCACCTGCTTTAGTCTGAATGAGGCCGGAAATGGCATCGGCGACATCCTGGGTCACAGGCGCGTCAGGCCCCTTAAACATATTATCAAAGTTGGATAACATTGCTCCAGGAACTTCTGCCGCATCGCCATAATCCTCTAAAACCTGATTGTCTGCCTCCTTGGGTCCGCTGTATAATAAACCCGACGGGAAAGGTCCTGGTTCTACAATCGACACATCTATGCCAAATGGCGCTAACTCATACTTCAAGGATTCGCTGTACGCCTCGAGTGCCCATTTACTGGCACAGTATACTCCAAAATAGGGAAATGCCAGCCTGCCGGCAAGTGACGATACATTCACGATCAGCCCACTACCCTTTTCTCTCATATGAGGCAGAAAAGCCTTGGAAACCCTGACGGCGCCAAAGAAGTTAGTATCAAATTGCTGTTGTACCTGACTCAGACTGTAAGCTTCCGTGACACCGACATACATTATCCCGGCATTGTTTATCAAAACATCGACGTTGCCAGCCGACTTGATAATAAGGTCTGTGGCCTGATTGACAGAATCGTCGCTGGTGACATCAAGCTCAACTACCTCAATGAGCAGGTTTTCTTTTTTCGCGATTTCCAATAACTCATGCTTTTTGTTGGCATTCTTACCTTCGGTACCACGCATGGTCGCAAAAACCCGATGGCCCTGTCGCGCCAAGGTTAACACGGTTAAATAACCGATACCATTGCTACTACCCGTTACCACTACTTTTTGTTTTTCCATTGTCATTATTCTATTTTTTTGGTTTGAAAATATGTTATATTAGACCAGTCGTCTAGTAATTAAGCAAAAATTTTTTACGATCTTAAAATTAGTCTCATCGTGTAATCGACAAATAATAAATAGGGTTTAACAGCGCCTGCCGCTTTCATGCGCACCATGGCCCCCTCCCAATTGTTTATGATAAAATCCGCCAGGTCGTCTGAGGGTAAATCTATTTGAAACTCACCTTGCTCCTGCCCTTCCCGGATACACTGACTGATGACTTCTCTCCAATCTGAGAATTTATCTTCCAGAAGTAATTGCATCGATTGGTATTGTCCCGCCAATTCAGTGCTACAGGTTCCCATCAGACATCCTTCCTTAAATCCGGACATCCTGTAAACCTTTTCCCGCTCCTTGAACATGTATCTGAATCTTTCACCCGGGCTTTTACTGTCGTCCTGTAATATTTCTTTTATGTATTTCAACGTGTTCTCCGAATAGTGGTTAATGACTTTCTGGCCAAAATCCTCCTTACTTTTAAAGTAATAATAGAACGAACCTTTAGGGATTCCGGCCTCATCCAGTAATTCCTTTAATCCTAAGCTATGATATCCTTTACGGCTTATAATTTCCACTCCAAGATCCAGTATGCGATTTATGTTTTCTTCTTTCATGACAATATTAGACCAGTCGTCTAGTAATATAGTGAAGTAACGGAAAGTATTAATAAAGGTTAGCAATTAAATGATTTATTTTTTTGATGCTTTATGCATTTCAAATATGAAGGCTCCTCTCCTTTCAAAAGCTGTTGAAAGCTTTAAGGGAGTTATTTTCCTTAATTCCCGCTACGTTACTTCAGCCCGTGTAATCTATAGGCAAGACTTAGCATAAAATATCTGCCCAGCGCATTAGTGCGCGCCGTTTCTACAAAGTTCAGTCTGCTTGTCCGGCTAAAATTTTTGTTGACCCCCAGAATATCAAATACTGCGAGACTCAGTTGTCCCCTGTTATTTTTCAAAAAACTTTTTGAGATAGAAGCTGTCCACAATGGAATGCGTTCTTCCACCAACGCACCACTTTCAGGAAATATCATAAGGTTCATTGTGCTGTATAGCTCCCAGGTATCGAGGAAGTATATGCTTATATCGGTATAATAGGTCTGTCTCATGAAGTCATAATCCAGCGAGCTATTATTGGCATAGCTGCTGGAATTATTATTGAGCCGGACGCCCACCAGGAGGTCCAGGTATTCCTTTTTTCTATTTTCTATACTCAGGTCAAAACTCGAATTCCAGTGATTTACCTTGTCCGAAGGCCCATTTATAAAAGCGAAACTATGTGTATTGCTAACACTCCCTTTTATGTTGATTTTAGCCCCAACCGACCTGATCGGTGTTGAGAAACCCGCATTTAAGAAATACGTAGTTTCATGGCTGGCATTAATCCATTGCACACTCCGTACTAATTGCGGATCGATACGCACCGACCGGACAATTTTGTCATTGGTGCGTGTCAGGCCCATGTTGGCAAAAAAGCTGGTAAAGGAAAAAGCACTGAAAGACCGGAAGTTTATATTGGCATTCTGTTGATATTCCACCTTCAGGGAAGGATTTCCGATAACCCTGGTAAATTGGTTGGTATTATAGGTAACCGGCTGCATAAAGCCTACCGGTGGTTCTATAACGTTAGCATCATAGCGAAGACTCAGCTGGCTGGATCTACTAACGGGATAACGTAAATTAAGCTGCGGCAGCAGGTACTCGAATTTTTGAACATTGTGCTCGGCAAGGAATGGTTCCTGTGACGATAGTTCGCTCAAATGGGTGGATAAACCGGTTGAAAAAGACAGTCCGTTTTTAAACAATTTGAAGCTGAAACCAGGTTGATGATAGTCATAATTACTTTCAAAAGCATTATCCAGTAAACCCGTCTCATCGGGGGGCGCTTCCCCTACCCGGAGGCTTTCCTCTAAAAGCTGGTTGATGGCTCTTTGTCTTGTGCCACGCTGGTAGCGAATCTCAAAGTGACTGTTTTTGCCAACAGGCTCGGCATAGGAAAATCCAGCCGTAATTTCCTTCCGGTCTTTTCCACGATCCTGTAATTGCCATAATAACGTGGTTTGCCATGGTTCCGTTTCCATGCCTGCCAGTAGATTGGTCTCTGATTCCAGCCTTGATACAATTTCGTTTTCACTATAATGTATGCTAAGGTCTGCTACCATGAAGCGACCCTTTTTTCTAAACCTATGCCTGAATAAGAGATCAGAATCAACGCTCAAATCGTCGAAATTGGTGCCATACCTGTTATCGGACTGTTGACGCTCTGTATCATCAAGGATATTAATGCCGCTAAGATTGGTATTGCGTTCATCGGTGATTCTGCCCCGCCCATTCCAAAGCAGGATGTTGGTGGCGTTAAATTCGTGCTCGTACCGAAAGTTCAGGTTGTGGGCATGGTTCTTTGTTGTTTCCCTGGACTGGTTACTCAACGTGTAGATATCTTCTTCCAGAATGCTGTTCTGGAAGACATCTCTATTCACGGCCTGATTGACATTGGTATAAAAATAACTGCTTCGCCAGTCACTTTGTTTGCTAAATTCATGGTTGAAGTTAATACCTCCGGCATGGGTAGCCACGAGACCGTTTTGAATGCCCGCACCAAGCGCCTGGTTTTGCAGGGCTCTCATGGTAGAAAACCCCCTTTCGTTGATGTTATTGGACATTCCGATGGCCGATAGCTGGGTTTCATCTGTAAAACTGCGGATATTCATTTGTCCCCTGTGGCGATTGTCAGTCCCATAGCCCCCCAGTATTTTTCCAAAAAAGCCCTGGTTGCGATTCTTCTTCAATTTCAGGTTGATGGCTCTTTGCTGATTGCCATCATCCATCCCCGTAAATACAGCTATATCTGATTTTTTGTCGAATACCTGAACCTTGTCAACAGCCTCCGCCTCCAGGTTTTTGGTGGCAATTTTCGGGTCATCACCAAAAAACTCTTTTCCGTTGACCAGCACTTTTCTTACTTCTTCACCTTGTGCCATGATTTTTCCGTCTCTGTCAACCTCTACGCCCGGTAGTTTTTTCAACAAGTCTTCGACGACAGCGTTCGGCCTGGTTTTAAAAGCAAGGGCATCGTATTCCAGCGTGTCAGCTTTAAATTGTATTGGTATTCGTTCCTCTTCCACGGTTACCTCAGAAAGATATCTTGCCTCGGGGGCCAGGGTAATCCTTCCGAGTTCCAATGAGGTGGTATTCCCGGAAATGGATAATAGTTTTTTAAACAGTTGATAGCCCACATATGACACCTGTAACAGGTATTTCCCGCTATGGACTTTCTTCAACAGAAAATTACCCAAGGCATCTGAGCTGGTGAATTGATAAACCGTTGAGTCCCGGGCTTCCAGCAAAACAATACTGCTGAATGGCAAGCCCTGATCCAGCGAATCCACCACCTTGCCCTTAATAAAAACCGGACTGTTCTGTGCCATTGCCACGCCGCCGGATATCAGTAAAACAATAAGTGCGCAAATAATAAATTTCATGTTGAAAGAAATAAGTGTGAAAATGGGATCGTCATGAGAATCTTAAAGTAGTGTTTACCACCAACTGCCCTTAAAAATCAATGCTCTCTACGTTCTCCTTCATCTGACTCGCGTTCTTCATTATCTCTGTCTCTTCTGCGCATCTCCTTCAATTCTGCATTTTTAATATTGACGATTTTATCAAATTGCTCGGAAGTTACTTTCTTGCCTTTTGAGGGTGCTCTAATATCACTACTGAAATCGGGGCCTACTTCTGCTATCTTGGCGACATACAACAATTTGCCGTTGTCGATATTTACTTCCAGTATGAGTCCTGGCAGATCGCCGTATACCGAGGGACCAGACGAAACCGGGATTTTAGTGGTATACCACGCCTCCACTATTTGATCGCCATCAATTCTCGTAGCCTTGTTACATTTAAAGCCCGTAATTTCCTTTTTTTCATTGGTGAGTTTCCATTTACCCGATTTGGGGGCAGCTGTCAGCAAGAAGTCTTTTTTTCTGAAGACTTTTTTAATAATGATATCCTGCTTTTCCAAATCCCTGTAAACTTTGTGATGGTTGTCCACATGTCTGGTCTTCATTATCAATAACTCGGCATTCTGCAATTCCGAAGACGAAAACCGGCCGCTTTCAAAGTCACCTTCATGGTATCGCTGATCTTCCGGAAGTGGTCTGGCGCGGTAAAGGCTTTTCGTTTTGTTGAACATTAATTCAACGTCCATGTTTGTTTCTGTAATCCCTTCAACCACTTTGGTTTGCCGGGCCGCAACTTCCTTGGGCAGTTCCCGCTGCTGCTTCCTGTTGTAGGTTATTTTGCCCTGCCACTCTTGTGCAGCGGTTATAATTGGAGCGGCTATCAGCAATAGAGTTAAAAGCTTTTTCATGATTCAAATTTTTTAGATGAGTAATGGTTTAAAATGCAATTGTCGACTCCAATGTCTGAAGAGAAGCGAACGCATTAAACTCCTCATTCAGACAAAAGAAGTAGCTATGATACTAACTGTACTAAAACTATGACCCTAAATTAGGTGGATTTAAAACCGGTGATGGTTAATGCATAGTTAACCAGTGTTAACGAGTGTTAAAGTTGGTAGAAACGGGCAATTTATTTACTAAATTTGGTTTATGACCAAGGGTAAGATACGTTTTATTGTCCTGCTGGTAAGTGTGGCGCTGATTAGCCTCATCGGTTTTCAGGCCTACTGGATCGTGAACTCCTACCGGGTTAATGAGCTTCGGCTGGCTGAAGATATTAACCGGAGTGTGAAACGCGTGGTGGGTACCACCACAGAGATCAAGTACAAATCGATCACCATCAGCGTTAAGACCTCCGCACTGATGAAAACGCTGAACGAACTTGAACAAAAATTGCGCAATACCGATAGCAATGTGCAAATTTTTTTTGATAATGACCATGATAATGACGCACTCTACCAGGAATATGAAAGAAGGATAGCCACTGATTCTGTTTTCATAAGAGTGTTTTCCGATAGTCCGTGGAATGATAACAAGGAATTTGAAAATACAATTGCTATTGATTACCTGGTTGAGCAGTTGGATACAATAACCCACAAGAGCCTCATGCTGGAAATGTTGAAGAACAAGGAAGCCAACCGAATTTCCCAGTTAGTACTCAACCAAATCGACAAAGAACTGATTGATTCACTTTTGCAGGTTGAATTTAAAGCTTTGAACCTGACAGACCGTTATGTGTATGGCATATTTAAACAAAGGGAGGAGCGGTTTATAAAAATTTCAGACAATGAAGTCTCCAATGATCTTTTGCTAAGTGACCATGCCTACTCCGCCCGTATTCCAATGCCGGAATCCGCCAGGGGCAATTATTTTCTTAAACTTTATGTATTTGAGCAAAATCAGGCGATTCTGGAACGGATGGTACCGTTAATGCTCGTTTCCCTCTTATTAATCATGATTGTGGCCAGCGGCTATTACCTGACCATTACGACTATTTTAAAGCAAAAAAGACTTTCGGAAATAAAGTCTGATTTTATCAACAACATGACGCATGAATTCAAAACACCTGTGGCCAATATTTCCCTGTCCATCGAGTCCCTGCTGAATTTCAATGTGTTGGAGAATCGAAAAAAAGCGGAAAAGTATCTTAATATTGCCAAAAAAGAGAATATCAGGCTGGCGGGTATGGTCGAGAATGTGCTTAAAACGGCACTTCATGATAATAAAGAAATCAAGCTGAAGCGTGAAGAAGTAAATATGCACCAAATCATCGATAAGGTTATTTCTTCTTTTATTATTCAAATTGAAAACCAGAAAGGAACCATAACCGCAGACCTCCGCGCTGTAAAAAATCAAATCATTGGTGATTACGAGCATCTGTGTAATGTCATCTTCAACCTTATCGACAACGGCATCAAATACTCCTTTGGCCGCAAGCCTGAAATCCTGGTGTCGACATTCAGCGAAAATGGTAAATTGAACATTACTGTTCGCGATCACGGGATTGGTATTTCAAAAAAGCACGTGGCCAGAATATTTGATAAATTCTTTCGTGTACCAACCGGAAACATTCATTATGCCAAAGGCTTCGGGCTTGGGTTAAGTTATGTACAACAGGTAGTGCATCAGCATGGTGGACAGGTTACAGTCGAAAGTGAACCTGGCAAAGGAAGTGAGTTCAGTGTCATTATTCCAATAGATTAAACATGGGTGAAATAAAGGTTCTTATTGTCGAAGATGATCCGTACCTGGGTATGATGATGAAGGAATGTTTTGAAACCAGGCAGTTTAAAGCCACGCATGTGCTGGATGGTAACCAGGGATTCAACCGGTACCTGGAATGGAAGCCGGACATTTGTGTATTAGACGTGATGATGCCGGTAAAAGACGGCTTCTCCCTGGCTAAAGAGATCAGGTCTATCGATAAGCAAATTCCCATCGTCTTCACCACTGCCAAATCGTTGAAGGAGGATGTGCTGGAGGGTTTTGATATCGGCGCCGATGATTATCTCAAAAAGCCATTTAGCATGGAAGAATTAATTGTGCGGGTAAAAGCCATTTTGAGAAGAAGTAACAGTGCGCTGGAGTCAAATACAAATACCTCCTACTGTATTGGCCGCTATGAGTTCGACCATACCTACCAGCTTTTAAGACTGGGAAAGAAAGAAAAAAAATTGACCTCTATGGAAGCCGATTTATTGAAGTACCTTTGCGACAATCTCAACCAGACCCTTGACCGGAAAGCCGTACTTCAAAAGCTGTGGGGAGACGACAACTTTTTCAATGCCAGAAGTATGGATGTGTTCATTACCAAACTCCGCCGGTATCTCAGGGAAGATACCAACGTGGAAATCATCAATGTAAGAGGCAAAGGATATAAGCTGCTGGTGCTGGATTAAACATAGCCCTACCCTTATTTACGATTTCAATAATTCCAACAGGACTTTTTTGACTGATGGCAATTCCAAGTAGAATTCGTAAATTGAATCATGCTTAGATTGCTTCTGCTCCTATTGATCATGTCAATTGCCGGGACGGGCGTTAATGCCCAGTCAAAAGCCGACAGCCTTGAAACCGCCCTGCAACAGACCACTGTCGACTCTCTTAAAGTCAAAATTCTGCATCAACTCTTTGAGGCGTATTGGTATGAATCACCTGCTAACGCCAAAAAAGCGATCCTTGAAGCGATCGACTTATCTGAAAAAACAGGGGTGGGATACCTGAGCGTACTCAGTATTAACCATTATGCCGATTTCCTAAATTCGCAGGCCGACTATGACTCGTCCATTGTGATCTACGAAAAGGGGCTGAAACTGGCGAAGGAAATTGATTTCAATTACGGTATCGGCGATGCGCTTATCGGTCTTGGCAACAATTATCTAAGTAAAGGCAATACGCAAAAAGCCCGCGAATATCACGAGATGAACATTGCGTTTTCGGAAGAAATTGATGATCAGGCAGGCGTGGCCAGCTCTTACAACAACATCGGCAATATTTATAATGATCTTGGTGAGTATACCAAGGCCATGGAGCATTATACATTGGCTTCCAGAAAGTATAAAGCATTAGGCGATGAAAAGATCTATGCCATCACGTTGGCCAATATTGGTCTGACCCATCAAAAATTGGAAAACTATCCCGAGGCGATCGATTACTTCGCCCAAAGTGACAGTAGCTTTAAAAAGCTTCGTTTTGAACCCGGAAGAGCCTTTGTGCTGAGAAATCTCGGGATCGTTTACAAGAACATGGGTGATTTTGATAAATCGAAATTTTACAATATCAAAGCTTTGGAGGTCAATCAGCGCCTGGGTAACCGGCGTGAGATCGGGCATATCAAATTGGTTATCGGTAACCTCAACTGGAGTCAGGATAACTTTAAAGGGGCACTGCCTTATTATCACGAGGCCCTCGATATTTATATTGAAGTAGGCGATTCGCTGGCGCTTGGCACCACCTACCATGCCCTGGGTAAATGCTATGGACAACTCAGCGACATCGCAAAAGCTGAGGACATGTTGCTCAAAGCCCTTGAGGTGGCAACTACCATCGGCTCTGCGCTGACAGCTATGGACTCCCACAAGACATTAGCAAAAATCTATGCCAAAAAAGGCGATTTTTCCAGGGCATTTGAAAACATGGATCAGTATGCAATCTTGAGGGACAGCTTATACACGAAGGAAAAAAGGGACCTTGCCAATGAGATAGAAGCTAAATATCAAAACGAGCAGAAAGAACAGGAGATTGCTTTATTAGAATCCCAAAACGGATTTCAGGCATTACAGATCCGGAAGCAAAAAAGTGAGCGCAACTATCTGATTGGCTTTGCAGTCGGCATTTTATTACTCATGGGATTAGTTTACAACCAATACAGGATCAAACAAAAAGCCAATGCTAAGCTAAAGGAGCTGGATCATCTCAAATCAGACTTCTTTGCCAACATCTCCCACGAATTTCGCACGCCGCTCAGCTTGATTATGGCCCCGTTAAAGGATAAAATAGACAAGTCGACCGATGCCAAAGAAACAGCTGAATATCACATGATGTATAAAAATGCGGATCGCCTTTTTAACCTGATCAACCAGTTGCTGGATCTTTCCAAGCTGGAAGCCGGTAGTGTTCAGCTTGAAAAATCGCAGGTAGAGGTGACCCATTTTTTTAAAATTATCATTGCCTCTTTTAGTTCAATGGCCGAATACAAAAAGATAGACTTCAAAAGTGACATACCCGAAGAACAAATCTGGTTGCAATTTGATGAAGACATTGTCCAGAAAGTGTGCTACAACCTGCTCTCCAACGCATTCAAATTTACTCCGGAGGGTGGCGAGATCAATTTGCTGGTGAACGTAGAGGCGGAATGGCTAAAAATAACCATATCAGATTCTGGAGCCGGAATAGCTGAAGAAGATCAGGAAAAAATATTTGACCGGTTCTTTCAATCTTCCAATGGCCAACAATTGGGTACCGGCATTGGCCTGGCTCTGACCAAACAGCTGGTAGAATTTCATCAGGGCAAGGTTTGGCTGCACAGTGCTACGGATGAAGGTACCACCTTTATCGTGGAAATACCGGTTTCGGCGGCAGAAGCATCTGAAACATTAAGCGTCCAGACTCACCCAAACCAATTTCGTCAGGATCAATTATCGATCGAAGACGATGTGGCAACAGACGATCAGACAAAGGGACCGGTTATTCTTATCGTAGAAGACGATCCCGACCTCAGGAACTATTTAAGCACCTTATTATTCGATAGCTATACCATTCACAAAAGCAACAATGGTGTTGAAGGGATTGAAAAAGCCAGGGAGATCATTCCCGATCTGATCATAAGTGATGTTATGATGCCGGAAAAAGATGGCATGGAAGTATGCAAGGTACTCAAAACAAGTCCTGAGACCGATCATATACCGATTATCTTACTGACCGCCCGGGCCGATCAGGAAAGTAAACTGCGCGGATTGGCTACCGGTGCGGACGATTACTTGCTAAAACCTTTTGACCCAAAAGAGCTGAAGGTCAGAGTTTCAAATCTCTTAAGCCAGCGGGAAAAACTAAAAAGCAAATACAGCAAGCTTTTATTGTTGCAACCGGCGGAAATTGAAATTTCAAGCACCCAGGAGTCTTTCCTTAAGCAGGCAATGGAAATTGTCAATAAACACATGGATGATTCCTCATTCAGCGCCGCTCAATTTTGCACTGAAATAGGCCTGAGCCGCATGCAATTACACCGCAAGCTGACAGCTATGACCGGCCATTCAACTTCCGCTTTTGTACGGCACCAAAGATTAATTCGCGCTTCGCAATTACTGGCCGCCGGCGAACAGGTTTCTCAGGTGGCCTATGCTGTGGGCTTTGAAAATGTTTCCTATTTCGGCAAGGTCTTTAAGGAAGAATATGGTGTGGTACCTTCCGAATACCGGCATTCCTAATTTTTTTAAAATACATTTTTTCTCAGAAAATCATTTCTAAACTTCCCATCCGGATCAAAGTCCTGCGCGAGTTCCCTGAACTGTGTCAATTTTTCAATTCTGGAATGCAGCACGAATGGTGCCATTGTGAACAATTTCCCCCAGTGTGGCCGGACAAAATACGGGTCCAGTACCTGTTCAATAAGTGGTAGAATTTTTTGAACTGCCTCCCATTGAGGCTTGAACGTGAAATGTATGGAGACACACGGCTTTTTATATGCCGGGCTCATCCAGTGATTGTCTTCGGCGATTGTTCTAACCTCGGAAATATATAAATGCGGAGATATTTTTTCATTTAAAGATTCAACTGCCATGACTGCCTTGTAGCCATATTCCATGGGAACAAAATATTCCGCCTGTAATTCTTCACCACTACTGGGCGTAAATTCCATTTTAAAGTGAGGCAGGCGTTCATACCAGGCGCCTTCTATGCCCATTTGTTCAGTACAACTTTCCGCAGACTGGCTTTCAACGGGATGCAAATGCCGATCAGCCAGCGTTCCTCCATAATACTCATTCCCCGAAACGCTTTCTGTAGCATCAGTACGGCTTTTTATCCAAACTTCATTGATGTTTTTATTTCGCCAATCAGTAAATAGACTAACACTATAACCGCTTGACATGATAGTATCAAAATCATTCTCCAGAGAACTCATGGGTATATTTCGATATACTATCTGCTGCATTTTGTAGGTGGGAAACAAGTCTAAAGTCACTTTGGTAACCACTCCCAGCGCCCCTACGCCAACAACCGCCCCATAAAATTGCTCCCCGTTTTTTTCCCTGGATAAATTAACTACTTCACCATCGGCTTTAACGATCTCAACGGCACTAATTCCCGAGGATAATGCCTGATTGTTCACTCCCGAACCATGGGTGGCGGTAGCGCCGGCTCCTGCGATGGATATATGTGGTAAAGAAGCCATATTATGTAACGCGAAACCCTGACGCTCCAAATATTCACAAATATCACCGTAACGGCTGCCTGCTTCTACCGTAACCTTTCTTCCCGTTTTGTCCAATGAAACAACTTTTTTCATGTTTTTGAGAGATACCAGCTGGTGTTTGCTATCTGCTATAGTGTTGAATGAATGCCTCGAACCAAGTCCTTTCAGGGATGGTAACTTTGCTACCAATGTCTGCACTTCCTCCAGGGAGGTTGGATGGTGAATATTATTTGTACTGTAAGTGAGATTTTTTGCCCAATTCTTGAGTCCTGGCTTCGATTCTTTACAAGCAATCATAGGAGTAAAAACACTTCCAGCCATTATTGCAGAAGTAGTTTTCAAAAAAGTTCGTTTTTTCATCGTATCTATTACTGGTTAAATGCAACACTTCATATTTAGGCTATTTATTTACTGAATATGAATATTATAACCAAATAATAAAAGTAGATTGAGGGGATTCCTTATAATTAGCGAGATTTTCCCTCCTAAGTCCACAACGTTGAAGGATATTCAATGTATTATAAAGCAGCTGAAATCAATGTGGATCTGACTTGCCATAACGAGTTGTTACCTGAAGAAAAAGGCATTGACAACTACTATGTAGCTACTCATTACGTAAAATGGTGGCAGGGTTAGACCTCGCGGCTCTGAGTGTTTCATAGCAGACCATAAGAAATGCAATGCCAAAGACTATCAATACACCGGGTACGATATCGAAAAAACCAAAACTTGTCTTATAAACAACTTCCTCAAAAATGATCGTATTGACATAATAATAAGCTGCTGGAATAGCAATCACAGCAGCCAGAAGCAGCAGCACGATAAATCCTTTTCCCAACTTATAGATCAGGTTCATTTCGGAGGCTCCAAACACCTTACGGATACTAATTTCTTTCAGACGGGACTCTATGGTAAATATTACCATGCCTAATAATCCCAGAGAAGCGATTGAGATAGCCAGAAAAGCTATGAAGCCTACGATGGTTATCATGGAAGCTTCCTCATTATAGATTTCTTTAATCTGGTCTTCATAAAATGAAGCTGACATTGGGTGCACTGGGTCAACCTTTTCCCATGCATTTTCGATCTTTTCCATCATAGTAAAAATGTCGGTGGTACTAACTGAAAGATTCAGATAGCCATAGCGGGGTCTCTCATAAACAAACACGAATGGGCTAATATCACTATATACAGTGCCATAATGAAAATCTTTAAGAACACCCTGAATAATTTTTTTCTCTCCCATAACCAGGATTTCCTCCCCAATCGCCTGAATAGGTGTACCTATCTCAAACCGTTTTAAAAGTGCCTCGTTCACTATAACCTGATTATTTTCTGCACTATCATGCTCACTACCTTTGATAAAATTACTGCCGGCTAAAAATTTATGACCATGTATAGGCAAGTAATTTTCATCTACCTCATTGTAGTGGACACTGGCGGAATCCAGTGGGTCCTGGTATTTGACCCTTTTAGCCCAGTAATTACCTGTGCTGGTTACTAAACCACTTCGCGATAGACGCTTAATTTCAGGAAATTGTCTTAATTTATTTATCAGAGGGGCGGGATCTTCGCCAAATAGTTTAAGATTAATAATGTTTTCCGTATTATATCCCAAATCAAAAGAAACCGAATACCGATATTGCTTATAAATAAGGGTCACTGCCACAATAAAAGTAAGAGAGATAGTATACTGGATGAGAATAAGGATTTTTTTGTAACTTATTTGCCCGAGTACTTTTGATTTTGAAAGGTCTTTAAGCACCTTAAATACCGGTACCCTGGAAAAGAATAACGCCGGAAAAAAACCGGCCAGCAATCCAACACATAGGGCAAGTAGCACAAAATAACCCATTAATGGTAACGTTAATTCCAATGTAACGATATGATCCATACGTTGATCGATAATAAAGAAGTAATTGCGCAGTACCATATATAGTCCAATGGCCACAGTTAGCGCAACAAGCGATATAATGGTGGCTTCCACTATAAATTGCAGCCATACCTGAAAGCGCGATGCACCATTAACTTTTCTAATGCCTACCTCCATTGATCGTCTGATGGAACGGCCCAGCGACAAGTTGGTATAGTTAAAACAAGCCGAGATCATGACAATGATCGCCAGCAATAATAACATCCAAACCATCTTTCTTTCCATGCTGGTACCGATTGTATTGTTTAAATTGTCTCCGGGAATAATACCCAGCAATGGCTGCATGTACATCTGGATAACCGTGTTCTCAATTTTATTATTTTCAACGGCGCTTATCCTGTCAAGACCGGCTTGAATCGTTAAGGGATCTTGCCCCTTTTTCAGTTTGAAGTATACATAGTGATTCCACATGTTCCACCACTGATAAAAATTATCATTTTCCTTGTTGGCATTCGCATAGGTGGTGTAAGATGCCAGTACTTCAAACTGCAGATGGGAATTTAACGGTGGCGCGGCTACTATCCCGGTGATGGTGTAAATTTCATCATCCAGTGTCACCTGTTTATTGATTGCGGACTTGTCACCAAATAGTTTTGTAGCCGCCTTATCGGTGATTACCAATGAATTTAATTCCTTCAAGGCAGTAGCCGGATTACCTTCTAATAACTGAAAAGAGAAAATATTAAAGAATTCATCCGAGGTCCAGAGAAACTCAAGAGGAACCGTTTTATCCTGATAAGTAATATCTCTGTCAGGGTTTCTTCGGAGAATTAACAAATGCTCGATCCCGGAAATCGATTCTCGTATTCTTTCACCTGCTATGGGAGAGGTGGACGCATAACGGGAGTTATTTTCTTTTCCAAGGTATGCATAACTATTATTGACCCGGTAAATCCTTTCAGCATCTTTATGAAATGTGTCAAAAGTATTTATCTCTGAAATAAAGGCAACAAGTAGCAGCCCCACGGACATACTGATAGCCAAGCCCACCACATTGATCAATGAGAACAATGGGTTATGCCGAAGGTTACGCGAAGATGTTTTAAGGTAATTTTGGAGCAATAATCCATGGCTCATAACCGTGGTTACCTTCGGTTTACGAATCGTGTAAATCCTAAAAAATTTCAGCACATCCAGGATGTAGATCAACCGGGCCATCCGGACTCCTTTGGTATGGATATTACGCAAATAATACTCATGAATATCGCCTTCCAGGTCCTCCAATATTTGTTTATTGCAATACCAGCGAAGGAATTTGGTTGCCCATAAGGGTGGGGATGGCTGATTTTTCTTTTTCATTTGAAATGGTCTATAACTACAGTTGGGATGATGTTCCATAATTGCTGCCTGACCTCATACGACCGGCGAATCGCGGCAAAGCCTGCAGCCGTAAGACTATAAAAACGCTTCCGCTTTCCCCCTCTTTCTGCTGAAGGTTCGCCCAGCTCACTTTTAAGATACCCCTTCTCTTCCAGCCGATGAAGAATCGCATGTACGACGCCGAGCTTCACTTTACGAGAAATTTGCTGATCTAACTGGTCGACTATGGCCACGCTATACGCCTTGTCATTAAGACTCGCCACAGACAATAATACCACCTCTTCAAATTCGCCTAAATGCGCTCTTTTCATACTTTATTTATTTATTCACTAAATGTATGTATTATAATTGATATAGTCAACCAACTGCCAAGATCTTTCCCACATTGCCAGCTTCAGTCAAAGACAGAACCTAGTGTAGTGGGTAGGCAATGAGCGGTGCAGGTCGGGGGCCCTACTAGCGCAGGCCCTCCGGTCCTGTGCGGATTAAGTGGTATCAGCGAAGTACTAATATACCTAACACATTGATAAACACTCTTTTTTTGTTATCACCTTCTTTCATGATCGGGGCACAGGACCGGAGGACCTGCGCCAGTGCGTACAATATTATATAATATGGGCTCCGGTGTTGGCCTCCATCCTGGAATATGCCATCTACCGCTTATTCGCAGCTTTTATTCTCTCCTGATTTAGAAAAGTCAAAATTTTCTGTACTTGCTTATCAATGTCCTTTACGCCGCGAATAGTGTAAATCAGGCTTCTTTTCTTGCCGTCAGTCAGCTGATCGTAAACTTTTTTAGCATCTATATCCTGATCAAGCAATACCAGCAAAACTTCCGGTTCTTCGACCCCTAATGGGTTGGGATCTTCAAAAATCTCAAAGGATACAGGATCTCCCAGCGTTTTCCCGAGAGATTTCAATTGCCTGGTGGCCACAATGATAAAGAAATTTCCATCGCCAAAATGATTTAACCCACAGGAGTAGGAGATTTTGTTGTCAATAACACATTTCAGCCGCGTCTTACGTTTTTTCTCAAACTTATTTACCGTCGCAGCATCTATCTTCAGATAATAATAACCACCTTTTCATTTTTCCAGTTGTCCGATGGTTTGCTTGAAGGTGAAGTGAGCCATATCTTTTGATGCCTTTGCCGGTCAGGGCCGTTTACAAAATCCCTCTGTTTTTATGTTCTGCCGGTAATAAACAATGATAGATAAACGAGTTAACCGGCGTGTCGACACCATTGGTCTTTCCAAGTTTAACTACGGCGCCGGTGAGATATTCAAGCTCCGAGGGCCTGCCCTCTATGATATCTCTTTGCATGGAAGAAGTGGCTTCATGTGGCAAACTGTCCACAATCTTCATAGCATTGTCTTTGTCGTGATCCTGTAGAGCTATTCCAAGCTGTTTTCCAACGGTATAGATCTCTGCGATCAGCGCCAGCAACAAGTCTCTGGTGCCGGTCATTTCCCGGTTTACACCATAGGGAAACCTGGTGAGAGCCCCTAGTCCTCCGGTACAAATAAACATGAATTTCTTCCATAATGCGGCCTGAATATTGTCGGTAACGGTCAATTGAATACCGGATTGCTGAAAAAGTGATTGTATGCGCGCAGCCCTGTCTGATACCTCATGATCCAGCTCCCCGATCGCAATGGACGGTTCATACATCATATGATTGATGACGCCGGGGCTTTCTATCCGGCTAATAATTTTACACAAGCCACCGACCAGGTTTGTTTTTCCAACAATCTCCATAATTTCCTCGTTGGCAAAAACGCCATTTTGAAGGGGGATAATGATTGTTTCCGATTTTATTAAATTTTTAATGGCTGAAACCGCTTCTTTTACCTGGAAGGATTTCACCCCCAAAAGGATCAGGTCCATCGCCTCCAGGCCCGATACATCATCAGTGGCTTTCGGATTTGAAACAGTAAAATCCCCCTTCGGGCTCAATACTTTTAAGCCTTGCCGTTTCATCGCATTCAGATGCTCCCCCCGGGCTATAAAAGTGACGTCATTTCCCGCTTGCGCCAGTTTGCCACCAAAGTATCCTCCTACCCCACCCGTTCCATAAATCAATATTTTCATAGTCAGCTGTTTTGATCATTGTTAGGCAAACTTCCTAAAACACACGGTGAATTAAAAGAATGACAGTAATATTTTTAGCCAGGTTAAGTTTTCAGGGCACTATTTAAGCAAAAAGCACACCCGGGTTGGGTGTGCTGATTATTATGAAAAAACCTCTCGTGTTTATGCGTTGGTTATTACGCAAAAAAAATCAAAATTGTGCATTGTTTATTTAAGTCGTTACCAACGGTTGAATTGTAACCACCAATAGCGACGGGATCATATAATTACGGGGTATTTTACTAATGCCTGCAAGCTTAATAGATATCAAATTCGTCAGAAACACCGGAATAATAAATCCAACGACCTTTCTGACAGAGAGGTGAATCCTGTGTTTGGTGAAAACCTAGGTTTGTTTAACTTTAGCTTTTGATTAGCTATAGAAAACACTTGTATATGATCAGGTTACCTAAGTATTTAATTATGTATTTAACCGGAACGCTGGTTTTGATTCAGTGTTCTCAAAAGAAAAGTGAATTGGCATGGGAAACCAAGCTATACACCATCGGATCGCAGTCCTCGCCAAGAGCTGCGGACCTGAATAAAGACGGGATTAAAGATATCGTCATTGGAGCGGCGCAAAATGAGAATCAGCATACCAATCAGGGAGTGATAGCAATAGATGGGCAGTCCGGTAAAGTCTTATGGAAACAGGAAGCAGCCGATCAGGTTTTTGGCTCAGCAACTTTTCACGATATAACCGGTGACGATATTCCCGATGTTTTTATTGGAGGAAGATCCCCGCAATTTAGAGCTTTGGACGGATCAAACGGACAGGTACTATGGGAATATCAATTCCAGCACCAGGATGACTCAATTTTGCAATATGCCCGGTTTAACTTTTACAATAGCGCGCTTATTCCCGACCAGAACCAAAACGATTACCCGGAGTTACTAACGGTTAACGGCGGTAATGTAAAGGCACTACCCTACAATACTGAAGAAAGATATCCAGGGGTGATGATGGTTTTTGACAGCAAAACCGGAGCGATATTGGCCGCAGATACCATGCCCGATGGAAGAGAAACCTATTTATCGCCGGTATGTTTTACGCAACCCGGAAGTGAAGACTACCAGATTATCTTTGGCACCGGGGGAGAAACCATTTCCGGAAACCTGTATCAGTCTGCCTTGTCTGATTTTATGTCGGCAGGATTATCAGCTGCGAAAGTACTGGCATCAGAAACCGGCCATGGGTTTATAGCGCCGCCGTCCATTGCAGATATTACGGGAGATGGTTTTTACGACATTGTGGCCATTTCCCATGCCAGTACGGTATTTGCCATTGATGGAAAAACTGCTAAAACTTACTGGAAAACAACTATCCCCGGTACAGAATCCAGCAATAGTTTTGCCGTTGGTTATTTTAACCAGGACGATATTCCCGACTTTTTTACTTTTGTCAGCAAAGGAGTTTGGCCTAATAGTACGGCGGCAGTTCAGGTAATGCTGGATGGCAAAAATGGCACCATAGGCTTTCAGGACAGTATGGGATGTGTAACCTTTTCGTCTCCGGTGGCCTACGATCTGAATAAAGACGGAATTGATGAAGCCATTTTAAGCTACCATGACTTCAACTGTCACCGCGACTCCACCGATCTAAGTAATCTGGACATAGAGACTTTCCTGGTGGCTATAAATTTCCGGGATCACGCTGTAATACCGATAGACAGAAAAAAGCGGTTTAAAAATGTATTTTCTACTCCCTGGATTGGCGACCTGGATAACGATGGGTACCTGGACATTGTCAACAGTCAGTGCTATAGCCATAACGACAACCTGCTTTCTTTTCTTGGCATGAACGTCCGTAGGATAAGTACAAACATCCGTATGAATAAAACACCGGCCTGGGGGGGCTATATGGGTGTCAACGGTGATGGTGTCTTTCCCATGGAAAAGGATTGAACGATTGAATAACAGATCATTACCAAGGTCATCATGCTATCATCATTTCATTCTGTCATTGAATTAACCGTGTCATTGCATAACTCACCAAAAAACCTTAAACTTGATAATCCTGTATTGATTTAATCGATGAAATATCCTAATACTTTTTTATGCGTATTGTTGAGTTTGCTATGCGGCTGCAACCAACTAGGCGATTCTGATCCGACGACCACATCAACAGAACAAACCTTGTTTGAATTGCTCGATTCTGATCAAACCGGCGTCAATTTTAGCAACCAGGTAATTGATGGAGAAAATTTTAATATTCTCACCTACAGAAACTACTATAACGGCGGTGGTGTGGCCATTGGCGATATAAATAATGACTCGCTCCCGGACATATATCTTACTGCAAATCAGCACACTAACAAGCTCTATTTAAATCAGGGAGGGTTTGTTTTTAAAGACATTACCGAGCAGGCCGGTGTAGGCGGAAAGAAGGCCTGGAGTACCGGCGTTACCATGGCCGACGTGAACGGTGATGGCTTGCTGGATCTGTACGTATGCAACTCAGGTGATATTCAAGGCGGACAAAAGGAAAATGAACTCTTTATAAACAATGGGGATCTAACCTTCTCTGAGCGATCAAAAGAATATAACCTTGACAACGCCGGTTACTCTACCCATGCAGCCTTCTTCGATTACGATCTTGACGGGGATCTCGATTGTTACATTTTAAATAATAGCTTCCGGGATCCTAGCAAAATAGAGTTATACAGGAAGGTACGTGAAGAAGCAAACGATCCTGGTGGAGATAAATTAATGCGGAATGATAACGGTACTTTTAAAGATGTTACAATAGAGGCCGGGATATACAGTAGCGACATCGGGTTTGGGCTGGGCGTGGCCCTGGGAGATTTAAACAATGACAACCTGCCGGATATTTATATTAGCAATGATTTTTGGGAAAGAGACTACCTCTATCTCAATAACGGAAATGGTACCTTTTCCGAGGATTTGATCAATCGAATAGATTATTGCTCCATTTCAAGTATGGGAGCAGATATCTCAGATATCAACAATGATGGCAGTCCCGAAATCTTTACAACTGATATGCTTCCAGCTGATAATTACAGGTTGCAGACCACCATGGTTTTTGACCCGTATCATTTGGAAGACCTGAAATACCGGGCCAATTTCCACTATCAGATGATCCAGAACTGCCTTCATTTGAACGATGGCCAGGGCGGCTTTCAGGAGATTGCCCTCATGTCGGGAGTTGCTGCCACGGATTGGAGCTGGGGGGCGCTGATCTTCGATTATGAAAATGATGGCCACAAGGATATTTTTGTCAGCAATGGCATTGCCAGAGATCTTATGTCCAATGACTTCAGGGATTTTCTGGCGGACAGTGAAAGCCGAAACGCCATCGTCCAGGAAAAAGGTAAGTACGACCAGCGTGATTTTATTTCCCATATGCCCTCCAACCCTTTGAGCAACTACGCCTTCAAAGGGAACAGTCAATTACTATTTGAGGATCAGGCCTCGGCTTTAGGCCTGGGAGAACCATCGTTTAGCAATGGTGCTGCCTACGCTGATCTGGACAACGATGGAGATCTGGACCTGGTGGTAAATAATGTAAATCAAACCAGTTTTATATTTAAAAACCATAGCGAACGGGATTCATCGAACCATTATTTAAAAGTTTCCTTCCAGGGGTATGCTCAGAACGCTTTTGGGATAGGCTGTAAGGTAACTTTAAAAAATGCCGGCAAGGTTTGGGTGCTGGAAAACTATAATACCCGGGGCTTTCAAAGCAGTATTGAACCATCGCTATTGTTTGGTTTGGGCGGTGAGCAAAATATTGAAAAATTAAAAGTTGAGTGGCCCGACGGCAAAGTAGAGGTTATTGAAGATGTAGGGGTAAACCAAGAAATAATGCTGGCTTATGCAAACGCGAAATTGCCTGTAACTACGGAAAAAGAGACACCCTCCCCGTCGATATTCCAATCAGCAGCCTTACCTGCAGCTGCCCGTCATCGGGAAAATAGATATAACGACTTCGACCGGGAAATACTACTGCCATACATGCTATCGACCGAGGGTCCCAGGCTTGTATTGGGGGATGTTAACGGGGATCAGTTAAAAGATTTTATACTGCTGGGAGCCTCAGGAGATCCTGATAAGCTGTTTATCCAAAAATCCGATGGTCGGTTTGTCGGACTTAGGAACCTGGTTTTTGACCAGGATCATATGTTTGAAAGTACCTGTGGAGTCCTGCTCGACTACGATAAAGACGGAGATCTGGATCTGATGATTGGCTCGGGAGGCAACCAGATTGAAATGGACAGAAGCAATTTCCTGGTACGGCTGTATAAAAATAACGGACAGGGCGTGTTTAGCAGAAGTCCGGGGAACCTACCTCCTATTATCGGAAACTTTTCCACCCTGGAAGCTGCAGATTACGACCAGGATGGGTGGATGGATGTATTTCTCGGGGCTCGGTCGGTGCCGGGGAATTATGGACTCCCCCCCAGAAGCTATCTGCTAAAAAACGTAGATGGCACCTATGTGGACGATGCTCCACAGGCATTAGCAAACGCCGGAATGGTCACTGATGCCAGTTGGCAAGACCTTGATTCTGACGGCTACCCTGAGCTGGTGGTGGTTGGAGATTGGATGTCTGTATCCATTTTCCGTAATCAGACCGGTAGCATAAGTACCAGGCAAGGGATTCCAGCAAGTAATGGGTGGTGGAAACGGATAGAAGCTTCGGACCTTGATTCTGACGGAGACATAGACTTTGTTTTAGGTAACTGGGGCCTTAATTCCAAGTTCAAAGCCTCCAAGGGCAAGCCTGTTACCATGTACGTCAATGACTTTGATCAGAATGGAAAAAGCGAATTTATCCTAAACTGGTATCCACCGCTGGATAACCAGCTATATCCTTTTGCTACAAAAATGGAACTGACTACGCAACTCCCGGGAATTCGGAAGGATATATTGAAATATCAGGACTACGCGCCTAAAACCTATGATTCATTATTCAATTCACAAGACAGGAAGGAAGCAATCCCCTATAAGGCGGATTTTCTTGAGAGCGCCATACTTTGGAATGAAGGAAACAATGAATGGAATTTAGCCCCTCTTCCCCTGGAGGCCCAGGTTTCCCCGGTATTTGCTATTGTTGCAAAAGATCTTGATGGCGACAGTCAAACTGACATTTGGCTCGGTGGTAATTTTTATGCCTTAAAACCTCAGGCGGGACGTCATGATGCCAGCAGGGGAGTTTTCCTAAAGGGCGGTCCAGGGAGGAGTTTTGTTCATATTCCACCAAAAAATGCTGGAATATACGTAACCGGAGAGGTCAGAGATGCTCAGGTTGTAACTACTACAGAGGGCTTAAGATTATTGATTGCCAGAAATAATGATACGGTTTTGTATTTCCAGAAACCGTAGTTAGCAATTTAAATTAACAGCTATCAATCTCATTGATTTGCCAAAATGCTCCCTAACTATTCCCCTCCAGCGGTCATTCAAAATAATCATTAAAAAAGCCCCGACCTTTAAAGGCCAGGGCTTTTATGTATTATTTAAACTTAATTAAAAGGCTTAATCAATCCGCTCCACCAGCCCACCAGACTAAAGTAGTATACTCGTCCGGGGTAGTTTTGCCGGCATCAAAATTCGGATTAGCAATTTCGAATTCCGGATAACGCAACCTTTGCGGAATGGTACCATTGGTTTCATTGCCAGGAAAGTTTACAGGCGTCAATGTAGGGAAACCAGTTCTCCTCCAATTTGACCATGACTCCCACCAGTTCAGGAAACCGTTGACCCATAACTGCTCACCGATCATTTCCAATGCGGGCTTAGTCACTCCGTAAGGATAGGTGGCTAAGTATGCATCGACGGCTGCGTCATCAACGGTCAGCGAAGCATCGTAAGGGGTAAAGTGTTGCATAGATGCCCTTACGCCATTTTCATAGTGGGTTGCAGCGTCAGAAGCGCCTCCTATTCCTCTTTCAGCGGCTTCTGCCAGCAACAGTTCAACTTCACCGTAGTTCATAATCATGTATGGTTCGTCATCTTGCATCAACAGGAAGTTGATCCTTGAATAGGTATCGGCAGCCACAACAGGGAATCCTTCAATGACATCAAGACCTGCCTGATCCTGGCCATTGGGCATACCTTTTTGATTCAAAGGATCGGCATCCTTTACCACATACTCTGAAGGGCTCCAGTCGACAATTCCTCCACTGAGTATCATCAACCGCGGGTCATCGTCAGCTGCGGAATTAGGATCTGTTCCCTTCAACCAGTCTACTAAAGTATTACTTAAGTAGGAAGGCTGTCCACCGTCGCCAGGAAAAAAGGCACGGGAGATACCATTCTGATTTTGCCATTCTGATGGCCCTATATCCAGGGGTACCCATACGTTATCGTCGTTGCTGGCCATGACACCTCCGGCAATAGCTTTAGCCACATAAGTATCTGCTAAAGACTGATCAACGTTGGAAACACGCATGGCTGCTCTTAACATCACGGAGTAGCCAAATCTTTTCCATTTGGTTATATCTCCGTCAAAGAACAGATCAGCAGCGCTGAAACCTTCATCGGGGTTAGAAGCATTTAACGCGGCGCTAGCCTCATCCAGCTCCCTTAAAAGATCTGCATAAACCGCAGATTGCGTATCGTATTGAGGGAAGAATATCTGGTCCTCAGCAGTGGCCTTCAATGCTTCGAAATAAGGAATTCTTCCATAAAAATCCGTCAATCGTTGAAACCTCCAGGCCCTCAGGATCCTGGATGCCTCACGCATATTCAGGTTTTTACCTTCGGCAAAACCACCGGGTCCGGTTTGCTGCAGAATATCGGCAAGGTTTTTTAACTGATCTCCGTATCCCCACCGAAATGGCGCATGCGAAGTTTCCGAGTTATGCGTGTAACGGTCTCCTGGAAAAATACCTCCCTGACCTCCATTGGCCAGGTGCTGAATGGCATAGGAACACATGCCAATATTGGTTCGCCAATCGATAAACCGGTTATCACCTGAGGAACCACCGGAAGCCGCACTCAATTGGGCTGCGGTAAACAGGAAATTCATATCGATCTCGTTAACTGCTTGAGGGTTAATATCCAGATCGTGTAATTCGTCTGTGTCACATGCGGCCACCAAAAATCCACAGGTGATCATCATGCACAGTATTTTATATATAGACTTCATTTTGATCTTCATTTTTTAATTAGAATTTAGCTCTCAAGTTAAACCCATAGCTCCTGGTGGCAGGCATACCGAAGTAGTCCAGTCCCTGAGCGTTGTTACTGCTGTAGGTTGACTCAGGATCAATATTATCCACGTTTGAGTGGATAATGGCCAGGTTTCGACCTACAAATGACAGCGACACGCTGCGAAGTGGTGTATTGGCCAACCATTTCTGAGGTAACTGATATCCAAAAACCACCTGTCGCAATTTGACAAAAGAGGCATCGTAGATAAAGTTCTCCTGCGCCCTGTTACCTAACTGGTTCCAATAGTTTTGTGCCTCACCGGGAGTAAGTGTCTTGGTAAACGGCTCAAATACATCGGGTGAGGTTTCGATGACGCCGGTCACAGTGAGGGGAGCCTCGCCTTCACGGCCCTGAAGTGTTTGCTTATGATATCCAGCCTGGGTCATCCTTACATTGGTTCCTGAATAAATATCACCTCCAGACTTAAAGTCAATCAAAAATCCTAAATTAAAGTTTTTCCAACTCAAGTCGTTGTTTATACCTCCCGTGAAATCTGCCACACCATTACCAATAATTTCAAAATCATTGGTAGTTATCGGCGTTCCGTTTTCATCAAAAACCAACCGTCCGTCAGGAGATGTCTTCTGAACTCTTCCCCTGATCGTTCCATAAGGGCTTCCGACTACATGGAATACAGCCGCAGAACGGGTTCTTGGTTCTTCCACAAACAACTCATCCTGCCCTTCTATCAGTGAAACTACCTCATTATCGTTTTTAGCAAAGTTCAATGACACGTTCCAGGTAACTTCTCCTTCAATGGGTGTTCCGGAAAGTAAAATCTCGATTCCCTTGTTGCTGATCTCTCCCAGATTCACACTGGTAGTGCCAAATCCCGAAGCCTCTGAGATACCTGCATTTAATATGTCATCTGTCGTTTTCTGATCATAATAGGCAAAATCCAATCCCAGTCGGTTATTGAAGAATCTCACGTCAAAACCAAATTCTAACTCCCGTGAAGTAAACGGCACAAGATTGGCATTTGGTAAGTTTCCGCGGTTACCTCCTGCTGATGAGAAAGAAGCCACCGGTCTTCCCAGGTGCGGATTCTTTAGTGAGTAGGTCAGCCTGGTCTGGTAAGCTCCAACAGAGTTAGCGTTACCCACTTCTCCCCAGGCGGCTCTGACTTTGGCAAAACTGATGAAATCAGGTAGCACATCAACGGCATCCGACACTACAAAACTTAATCCTACCGATGGATAGTCGATACTGTTATTATTAACATTCAGCTGAGAGAACCAGTCCCTTCGCCAGGTACCGGTTACGTACAGGAATCCATTCCATGATACCTCGCCGGAAGCAAATATTGAATTGATCCCGTTTTCGTTAAATCCGAAACTGAAATTTCGTTGTTCTGCATTGTTGATTGCCGCGAAAAATGGCACGTTAAATCCGTTACCGTTAGCGCCAATGCGTTCCCAACTGGCTCGCATTCTATTACCGCCAACAAATGCATTTACACCAAGTTTTCCAAACGTTTCGTCATATCCCACGATCCACTCCAAGTTGGTTTCCCTTACCCTGGTCTCTTCTTCATTCATAGATCCTCCGCGCTGGTAACCAGTTCCCTGAGGAGTCAGGTTAGTTCTTCTTTGCGTCGACCAGTCAATACCGGCGCGACCCTGAACATAAAGGAAATCGGTGATGTCATATCTCAAACGACCGTTACCGATAACCCGGTCCCTGATATCAGAGTCAACGAACTGATGCACTGCCCAATAAGGATTTTGACCCCACAAATTAGTGGACTGCTGGAATTCTTCACCGGGAGACTTGCCATCGACAATGGTGATACCCTGTGCCGCCTGCTGTTCTTCACTGGGAACTGCTCCGGGTTTTGAAGGATCACCTATATAGGTGAGGATATCCATATCACCGGGGATATAATACATACCCAGGATTCCATTACCGGGTGAATCCGATAATCTTGGTCTGTTCTGCGCATCTTCGTGAGAGTAAAGGATATTTGCCGAAAGACTCAGCTTGTCCCCAAATTTAGATTGTGTGGACAGTGATGCGTTAAAACGATCAAACCCGGAATTGGGAACTACTGATTCATTTCTTAGGTCGGCCAGGGAGAGTCTGAAGTTTTGTTTTTCGTTTCCTCCGCTGAAAGCCAAGCTATTGGTCCAGGTATAACCCGTTTCGAAAAACTTGTCCCACTGATCACCCTGGTAGCTGTACTCTCTTACCACTCCGTCCCAGTGTAAAACCTGCGATCCGTCAAATCTCGGTCCCCAGGCCTGTCGTCCCCAACCGCTAAATGCGTTGGTCAGGTCGGATGGATTGTTTGGATCAGTGGCTTTGGTAGCAACTCTTTCCTCAAGCGTAGGTCCCACTACGGCACCACTTCCATGAGAAGTTTGAAAATCTCTTTGATCATTGATGGTTTCAAAAACATAATTTGAATTGAACTCAACACCAATCCCTTTACGGTTCGTACCTTTTTTAGTGGTAATCAGGATTACCCCATTCGCCGCACGAGAACCATACAAGGCAGCAGCACTGGCTCCTTTCAACACGGTGGTAGATTCGATGTCGTCAGGATTGATACTGGTCATGCCATCTCCACGGTCAGTTCCACCCCAAAGTCCGGCCTGTCCATTGTTATTGTTGGTCATTGGTACTCCATCAACCACATATAAAGGTTGATTAAGATTGGAACCGAGGGTTTTAGCACCCCGAATAACGACACGTGAGGACCCGGCAGGTCCCGAACTAATGTTAGATACATTGACCCCGGCAACCCTACCGGCCAGCTGGTTGACGAGGCTGTTTTCACGAGCCATGGTGAAATTCTCACCGTCAACCTGCGTCACCGAGGACTGCAAAGCCTTGATTTGTCTTTCTACACCCAAGGCGGTAACCACCACCTCTGACAATTGTCGAACGTCAGCTTCCAGCGTTACATTTACGATGCTGCGACCAGCAACCTCCTGTCGCTGATCCAAGAACCCAATAAAAGAAAAGCTTAAGGATGCTCCATCAGGAACGTCGATACTGTAAGCTCCGTTACTATCGGAGACAGTACCCCGCTGTGTACCGGTAATCTGGACATTTACACCCGGAAGCGACTGCCCCAGGTCATCCGTTATCTTACCGGTGACGACGTTTTGAGCCTGCAATGGTGCAATCCCAAAAGACAATACTAGTAGTAATAATAGTAATTGTTTGTTCATCTTGCATAAGATTTAGTTAAATAATTATTTGAACGGTGTTAGTGATTGGCTTAATAAAATACTTGACCGAAATAAATATGTGATAGCGTAAAGTTTCCAACGATAGCTTAAATTAGCTATTCTCCAAACCTGGGCACGAGGGTATTTGTAACAAACTACGGGGGTAAATGTAACAAACGTCGATAAATCCGATTAAATGACCGATTGCATTTAAAAACTTATGGTTTTTGTAAAAAAAAAAGTAAATTTCTACTAATTGCTCTAAGAGGGCGGCGGGAATAGCAGATATTTTATGAACTTCACAAAATATAGCCATACAGTACAAATATTGAGGCAGGGTAAGGGTTTATTCCTGAAAAGCTATCTATTGATGATAGTCCTGTCTGTTTACTCCCTGGAACACCAGGCTCAAAATAATCACACCCTGTTTACTTTGCTGGAAAGTACGCATACGGGTCTTGATTTTGAAAACACCGTTGTAGACACCAAAGACCATAATATTCTTATTTATTCTAATTATTATGGCGGTGCCGGCGTTGGCGTCGGAGACCTGGACAACGATGGTCTCCAGGATCTCGTCTTCGCAGGCAACCTCGAAAATGACAAATTCTATCGCAATTTAGGGGATCTGAAATTCCAGGATGTGACCGAAGCATCGGGAATTCGCAGTAACGGTGGCTGGTCAAGTGGAGTGCTTATTGCGGATGTAAATAACGATGGCTGGTTGGATGTTTATATATGCCGTGAGTTGTATGACAATCAACCTGATCTGCGGAAAAACCAGCTCTTCATCAATCAGGGAAAGGCAGGTAAGAAACCATTTCCGACTTTTATAGAAAGTGCGGCTGCTTATGGATTGGATGATGACAGCAGAACCCGACATGCAACGTTTCTGGATTATAACAAGGACGGCTACCTTGATCTTTTCCTTTTAAACCAACCCCCTAACCCAGGTAATTTCTCAGAATTGTACGGTACGAAACCCGGTCCGGAGTTCGCGCCTAAGCTGTATCGAAATAACGGGAACCAGACTTTTACAGATGTCACCGAGCAGGCAGGTGTAGGCAAGGCGGGTTATCCTAATAGTGTGACCGCCAGTGATTTCAACAACGACGGCTGGACCGATCTTTATGTGGCAAATGACTTTGAAGCGCCTGATTTTCTTTACTATAATAATGGAGACGGTTCCTTTACAAATGGGTTGGAGCAGTCGACAAATCACATTTCCTATTTTAGCATGGGAGTAGACGCCGCCGACATAAATAACGATGGCCGTCTGGACCTGATGGTACTGGACATGGTTGCCGAAGACAATTATCGTCTGAAAGCGAATATGAGCGGGATGGATCCCGATAATTTCTGGAAGGTCGTATCGAACGGAGGATATTATCAATATATGTTTAATACCTTGCAAATCAACCAGGGTGCCGTTTCAAAACAGTTGCCTTTTTTCAGCGATATTGCGCAATTAGCCACGGTTCCCAGCACTGATTGGAGCTGGTCCAACCTTATCGCCGATTTTGATAACGATGGGTACAAAGACATTCATGTTACCAACGGGCTTCTTCGCGATATCCGAAACACCGACGCCGATAAGAAATTCTCCAACTATGTTGATGAGGTGGCTTATGACTGGATCGATAAGAACCCTAATGCAGGGGAAATCAGTATTTGGGATATTCTTGATCTGGATGAAGCATTGAAAATCGTTCCGTCGCAGAAGCTAGCCAATTATGCATATAAAAATAACGGCGATTTGACTTTCTCAAAAGTTACCGCCGAGTGGGGTCTGGATCAGCTTACGTTTTCCAACGGATCAGCCTACGCCGATCTGGATAACGACGGCGACCTGGATCTGGTCATTAATAACGTAAATGAAAAAGCCTTTCTTTATAGAAACAATTCGGAAATATCAGACAACAATCATTACCTAAGGGTGAAGCTAACCCACAAAAAATCCAATCGGCCCGTATTTGGAGCCAAAATCCAATTGTCACAAAAGAACCAATCCCAATGGTACGAATTTACTAACGTAAGGGGTATGTATTCCACCAGTGAAAACGTAGCTCATTTCGGGTTAGGTCCTGAAACCACCGTCACAGAGCTTGTGGTGACCTGGCCGGATGGAAGCATCAGTAAACATAAACAATTGGGGGTAGACAGAGAAATAGTTATAGATTACCAGCAAGCAGCTGATTCCAAAGTTAGTGTATCACCAAATATCACCTATTTTAGTGATTTTGAAGGGTTGCAACCGGAACATAGGGAAAACACATTTGATGATTTTGAAAAACAGGTGCTACTGCCACACAAAATGTCACAATTCGGCCCGGCCCTGGCAGTGGCGGATATCAATGGTGATGGCTATAGCGATTTCTTTATCGGAGGAGCCAAAGGTCAGCGTGGAAAACTAGTGCTACAGGACAAAAAAGGAAATTTTACCGAGCTGGATTCCTCGAGCCTGCTGGCCGACAAGGATCAAGAGGATGTCGATGCGGCCTTTTTCGATTGCGATAATGATGGAGATGTTGACCTTTATGTAGTAAGTGGAGGTAATGAGTGGGAGCCCGGCAATACTAATTACCAGGATCGACTTTATTTAAACGATGGAACCGGCCAATTTGAGCGATCCACCGGACTACCTGAACTCACAGAAAGCGGATCTTGCGTAAAGCCTTTCGATTACGATAACGATGGCGATCTGGATCTGTTCATCGGGGGCAGACATGTACCCTGGTCATACCCGTCGCCGGCAGACAGCCGGATTCTGGAAAACCGAAACGGACAGTTTATCGATGTCACCGAGAACATTGCAGCGGATCTGAACCGGTTAGGTATGGTGACAGACGCGGTATGGACAGACTTGGACGGCAACGGTTTGACTGACCTGGTGGTGGTTGGAGAATGGATGCCAATCACCATTATAAGTTATGACGGTAAAAAGTTTAGCAATGTAACCAGGAAAAAGGGTATTAGAAATTCCGAAGGTTGGTGGTATAGCATTACCGCAGATGATATAGACCAAGATGGCGATGAAGATCTGATTGTTGGGAATTTGGGATTGAACTATAAATACCATGCTACGATAGGTGAACCTTTTGAAGTTTTTTACAGCGATTTCGATGAAAACGGGCAAAAAGATATCGTCCTTAGTTACTACAACTTCGGCGACCGGTATCCTTTAAGAGGGCGTGCCTGTTCAGCGCAGCAAGTGCCTGATATCAAATATGACTTCCCCACCTATACCCAGTTTGCATCTGCAAATTTGTTGGACGTATACGGTCTGGATAAATTAAAACCGGCCTTGCATTATGAGGCTAAAACCTTTGCCAGCGTCTTTATTGAAAATCAGGGATCGGGAGCACTAAAAATGTTTGATTTGCCAAACGAAGCGCAAATATCATCTGTAAATGATATTTTAGTGACAGACGTCAACAAGGACGGCCACAAAGACTTGATCCTGGCCGGTAATCTTTTTACTGCTGAGGTCGAAACCCCCAGGAATGATGCCGGTGTCGGGCTTTTGCTTTTGGGAGACGGACAAAACAATTTTAAGCCAGTTCCCGCTACAAAAAGTGGTCTTATGCTCCCCTACGATATTAAACGCATGGCGCTTTTACCTACCCGCAACACCAATTTGATCTTGTTTGGCGTAAATGACGGACCTATGGAGTTCCTGATGATTAACAAGCACAATGGCTTTTAGGCATACCCCTAATAAATTGGTTCTCATTATCTTTGCCAGGTTCTTCGGCTCTTCAGGCTTTCAGACGATTAATTTGGATTGAGTTTTCCATGAAAAGTAAAGCTACCAGGATTATCGGCTACCGCTATGGTCCGATCCGGACAATTTCGATAACTTGCATCACACAAGGTAACTATATGGTTGGTTGTAGTGACCGTTAGTCGACAGGTTATTAAAAACAAGATCATTATCTTTACCACCGATCTGCTTGCCGATACCACTCGAATGAAATAACTTTGCTCCCCAAATATGCCAGTAATAAAGCCTAAATACCGGGGAATACTCCGAGATTACCTGATAGGCTGGTTTGTCGCCAGCCTTGTATGGGAATTACTTAGAAACGTGGGTCAACCCGCGTCACTTGCTTCCGAGTTGACCTTCTCCACGCGCGTAATTGTTTTCATCATCACCTGGCTTAGCCAGGGGCTATTCTTTGGCTTGCTGGATATTTTTATTGAGCATTACATCTTCGGAAGAGTTCGTTTTATCAAACTATTACTCTCGGCCCTGGCACTGCAACTATTGGTGATGATGGCTTTAATCGTGTTGTTATTTTTTATCTTCAAAGCCATGGGCCTCGCTAATTTGCCTGAAACATTAGGAGGATTTATCCAATTACCGGTAATTCCTGTTGCCCTTGTTTATGCCATGATCGTCAACTTCTGCATTAGCGTTGTGGTCTATATTAATATGATGCTTGGTAACGGAAACCTGCTCAGATTGATACGGGGAGAATTCTACACACCCAAAGCCGACATTCGGATATTTATGTTTCTCGACCTGCGCGGTTCTACAACCATTGCCGAGCGTCTGGGCCACATCCGGTATAGCAGGTTAATCCAGGATTGTTTTTATGATCTGGCGATTGTACATGATTATAAAGCCGAAATTTATCAATATGTAGGAGACGAAGCGGTTTTGGTATGGCCGGCTAATATAGGTTATAACGCTATTAATTGTGTCAAAGCCTTTTTTGCCTTCCAAAACAGGATCAAAGAAAGGGCTGCGATTTACAAAAGCAAATACGATATGATTCCCGAATTCAAAGCCGGCCTGAACATCGGCGAGGTAACCATTGCCGAGGTCGGCGAACTGAAACGGGAAATTGCCTATCACGGCGATACCATCAACACAGCCGCCAGGCTTGAAGCCTCCTGCAACCGATTAAATGCCGACTTACTGGTATCTGAAAACCTGTTAAAACGGCTGGATCTGGAACCCTGGCTAAAATCAGATTTAAAAGGGCAAATTCAATTAAAGGGAAAACAATCCGCCGTCAACATATACGCTATTGAAAAGGTGACCGAAAGCGGCATAAAGGGTATCGGTTGATTTCAGCTATCTATGCTGTCGCGAACTTTTCACCGCCGTCTAAAAACTAAAATTATCGGGATCCGGCCCAATTCTTCGTCCCTGATCCAGCGCATCTATTTTGGCCACCTCTTCAGGTGTTAAGGTAAAATCAAAAATAGCTGCATTACTGACAATCCTTTCCTTTTTTACAGATTTAGGGATCGTTACAACACCCTTTTGAAGATTCCATCTCAGAACAATTTGTGGAATTGTCTTTTGATGTTGTTCTGCCAGCGTTTTCAGCGCTTCAACATCGAATATCTCTCCGCGCATCAGCGGTGACCAGGCTTCATATTGAATGCCGTGATCCTTGCAAAAATCCAACAGGTTTTGCTGAACCAACCGTGGATGGAACTCCATTTGATTAACCATAGGGACCTGCTCTGCTTCCGTTAGCAGGTCTTCCAGGTGGTGTTGCATAAAATTGCTGACACCAATGGCCCTGACTTTTCCCTGCCTGTAAAGCTCCTCAAGGGCTTTCCAGGTATCCTTGTATTTTTCCTTTACCGCCCAGTGTATAAGATAAAGATCCAGGTAGTCCATCCGAAGCCTTTTAAGACTTTCTTCAAAGGCCTTGATGGTAGTCTCATATCCCTGATCCGTATTCCAGACTTTGGAGGTTATGAAAACGTCTTCTCTTTTAATGTTGCCGTTTTTGATAGCCTTCCCTACCCCTTCCTCATTCTTGTAAATAGCCGCCGTATCGATATGTCGATACCCGGCCTCTAAAGCATGAGCAATGGCGTTTTCTACCTCATTGCCATCTTTTGCCAGAAAAACGCCCAATCCAAAATAGGGCATTTTGACACCGTTATTCAATGATACAGCGCCGTCAATTCCGTTAATGTTCATTTTTACCTAGGTTAAATTTTGCATGTAAAAATAGAATTAACGGCTAATCCCATCCTATGGTTCAGTTGCGGTTTAATTTTCCATTTTACTCATTTCTTCCTCAAATGTCTGTTTAAACTTTTCGTAATCGTAATCGATCCGTAACCTTTCATCTTTGGATAGTCTTTTATTGTAATTGGCTACCAGGTCACTTGCCGATAGTTCAATCGCCAGGTAAGTCTTGTATTTTCCCTCCGCTGTTCTTGTCTGCTTTTCACAAATTATTTTGGTACCTGACAATTCCTGGTTAACAACTTCCCGGTTGAGCGATTCGAAACGTTCTTCGACTTCCTCTTTGTTATTAAACTCCCTGGAATTAAGATAGTTATCAGTAACAGCTTTAATTGTTGCTTGAATATTGCCAGCCAGCTCTCCCCTGGCATTAGTAAGGGCTTTTTTACGAGAAGCCATCTGATCCAGACTCTCTCCCAACGAATTCGCCCTGAAAGCCTTTTTGGTGCTAAAATACGACGTTCCGGAGCAGGGCACAATAACGGCGGTCTCCCCTACCGGCGTAGGGTTTTTCCTGGCGGTTTTTTTTGATGAGTTACAGGCATTTAAAAAAATCATCCCGGTAGTAACTATAAACGAGTATAAAATAATTCTTTTCATTTTTTTGTAGTTTAAAAAACGTTTTTGATAAATGGATAAATAATTTTTTCTTTTAACAATGGGGCCACATTTTCTATGGCCCGGGTACCTGCGGCAGGAAAGGATGAATGAATGCCTTTTACATTAAGTAATTGGTCACTGTAAATTTGCTCATTGGCGGCATTGTAAAGACTTATTTCAACATCGGCCCAGCATACATATAGTCCGCTGGCTTCATTGCCCTGCCTGGTGGTAATTTTATAGGTAAATCTAAAATCAGATTTTTGGGGGTTATCGGTAAAAACAAAGCGATAGGCACTCAGTAAATTGATCAGTTCCGGCTTAATTCTTTGTCTTTTGACATTGGTTCCCAGGTTATATTCCTCTCCTTCGACATGCAGTACGGTGGTGGTCAACGAAACGGGAATATCAAATTTTGGATACTGAAGGGACGCTGTGAACCTACTCAAGATCACATTGTCTTTCCAGGACGACCGCCACATGTCCACCGGTATTTTCAGGGTGAGTAGCGACTGCCCAGCCAATTCATTCACCTCCAAAACCACCTGCCCGTTTTGATTGGTCATCAATTGCCTATCTTCAGTGGACAATAAAAACCCCCTGGCCGCATGCCCTCGACAAACAAGTGTAATAACTGGCGATGACGCTTTTACAGGATTAAAACGAATCGCTTTCTCTCCTATCTTCAAATCGTGAAGGATTTTCTGAATGGCTCTGGAACAATAAGGAATTATTAATTGCCTGTCACCCTCTATGTTGGCAGCAATTGGCTGATCCAGGTATTTTTTTAACATGTCCACTGCTTTGAGGTAATTATTAATAGCTGTTAAATATTCTCCCTGTTTTTCCGACGTGCCGGCAATTTCCAGGTGTTTGACAGCCATTGTTATGGCCATTTCCATCTCCTCCTTTTTTAATTGATGATACCTGGACCTGGATAGCCGGTAAGCCACCCAATAGGTATTGTCATCTTGCCACTCATTCCAAATTTCAAAGTCTGAAAGTTCTTCTGATGTACTGGATCTGATGTATGCTTCATACTTTTCATAAAAGCGACTTCCGAATTCATTTTGATACAGAAAGGTGGTTGCATCGATTGTCACGCTGATTTCCGACGACATATCCTCCAGCGCCTTGTCCTTGGCTATGCGACGATAATCCGGAACATACGTTTTAGCACTGCCGATGCCCACGTAGTACTCATCCATGACCGGCTTTGAAGTCACCCAACCGGGCCTGCTCCCTCCTTCCGTTTCAACCACGGGAACCTTTGAATTTTCCGGCCGGGTACCGGAAATGTGCGGAGCGCAGGCGGTCATCAATAACCATAGCCAGCATAACGTGTTTCCTCTTTTCACCGCTTACCTCCTGACAACGATTTTTTGATACCTGCCGCTACATCTGCCGCCAGTTTTGCTTCCAGTTCCATATACAGCTGGCTTTCAGTTTTCAGGGGCTTTGATTGATGGAAAGTCGCTCTGAAGTTCTCCAGATATGGCCCGGATTGCACTATTTGGTCGTTTCTTGTTGGAAGAAGGGAACTTGGGTTGCCGGTGTAGTTGGCAGACACAATTTCGTCCGCGATACTGGCGGCTACTTTTTTGGCCATCAATATATTGCCCGTTTGTACTTCCAGGAGCTTAAAATGCAGCGATGCTGTTACGGACACCTGTTCCAGGTTTTCGGTATATTGGCGGGGCAAGAACTCGGTCTTTACACGCCAATTTCCGTCGCCATCAAAGACTTTGGACTCCACCATTTCGTAAGCAGTCAGTTGCCTGGTTTGCGACGGCAACTTATTGTATTGTATGTCTTCCAGTCGGATCATCAGTAGCTGTTGTACGCCTTTTAGCAAACCCGGTGCAGCTACTGTATTTTCATCAAAGAGGCCTGTGAATGCCTGTTTTTGTTCCTGAACCAATAAATCCAGGTCCTCCCGCTCTATCATGGCTAAAAGCGGGTGAGACCAACCGGTCATTTCAGACAGCACCGCTGTCTTCAACGCCTTCGACTGGCTGTTTTTCGCTTCGGTTAAATCCACGATGGCTACCGACATGCTTCCGTTTACCTTTGATCGGTTTAAATGCTCGATATAATCCTTATGTTCGGGATCGGACTTCAATAATTCACTGTACAGGTCGTAAGCCAGAAAATAGTTTCCAGCCTTAAAAGCGCTCACGGCCTTTTCTTCCGTTTCAAGCTGGTCGATAGATGCCAGCAGCTGGCTGGAAGCATCATGGGCCGGGTACATTTCCAAAATGGCCTCCAACCGGTCCCTTGCTTTTTGATAATGCTTTTGCTGGTATTCTTGTTGAGCCTTTTGATACTTCTCCTCCAATAACTTATTGTCATCGTCCAGAAAACGATCTTCCTGATAAGCCGGCAACTCGATATCGATGGAGAAGTAATTCATCTCTTCCCTAAGATGTGTCACAACCTGGGAAATCTGTTTGGCTTCCTCCCATTCCCGCTTTTCGCGGGCAACGAAGTAATCACTTAACAAATGTTCCACCCGTTGTTCCGCGCAGTTTTTTAAGGCTATTTTAGCCTTGGAGAAGTACATGTTTTTGTATAAAGCCGCTTTGTAACGCTCCATGGCAAGGGTGAGCTCACCCCGCTCTTCGAAGGCGAGCCCTTGTTTATACGCTTTTTTTTGACATAGTACGACTGTAGGCCACAGGAAGCCTATGACCATCAATAAAGCCTTAAATCTCATCATTATTGACTTTCCAGGAATTGATTCAGCTCTTCTACGGATTCGGAATACGTTAATGCATCGTTTAACTGGTAGTAGTTATTTTGGTCTACTGTTCTTGGATAGGCTTTTTTAGCTACCGCGATTTTGTCCTCTTCGTAGGTAAAAAGATCCATTACCGATTTGACCTGGGAGACATAAAGGCAATTGGCTCTTAGTACCTGCTGGGTAATAGCCATCTTTTCATCCGCAAAAGACTTGTTTTTGATGGAGCTTACAGCCCTCTGAAAGTCGCCGTCAGCCATTCCTGAGCAATCGTTGGTGTGGGAAGTTGTTACCGGTCCGGTCACCAGGGTGGTTTCATTCGTACCTCCCCCAACAAGGTTGTTAATAAGAATTCTGTTATTATTGCTATGTTGCAGTTTAACACTCCAGGTTGCACCGCTGGTTTCTTTCACGGTAAGTTTAAAATATTCCTTAAATTTCTTCCAGTCCTTTTCACGATAATAAAATGGTACCTCTGTTTCATAAGCCACCTTTCCGTCGTAGGATACGGCTACCTGGGCATTAAGCGGTTCCTTCATTTCTATTTCCACGCCGGTCAGACTTTTTGTTTTGGTGTATTTCCAATCCAAAGTCCGTCCATCGCTTAAAACAATCTTTTTTCCTTCTACCCTTGCGGTCAGGTTATTGGACCCATGAGGCCCAGGGCTGGTATCGTTATTACGATCAGTGTAGCTGTCTTCGTGGCCTGCATAAGCGCCATCTTCCGGTAAATTCACGCTAAGGTTAACCCCTCCACGCTCATTTACCTGCAAATCAACCAGGTTTCCGGACCCGCCCTGGTCAGCGTAGTCCACGGATGTTTCATCTACATACTCTGAATTTTCGGTATGGGTGGTCACAGGAATACTGACAGTTTGTTCTTCCCTGACCGGTTTTGCTGAGGTGCTGACAGGCCTGAATACATATTTGCCTTTTTTTCCTCTTTTCAGGATAGCTGTCATTTGCTTACCGGGTGTTAACATCATTTGTTTGGAAAGCGCCGGAGCGCCTGCCTTTTCAAATCTGACGTTGAGCTGTGCAAAATCTCCTGAAATATCCAGGGCCTCTACTCTTGAAGCCGGTGATGTATTAATTTGAGCCCCGTTGACAGCAAGGTAAAACTTCTCCCCTTGTTCTGTAAATAAAATGACATCTGTTTTCTGGGCAAAGCATGTATATGCTAACAGATGTGAAACAATAAAAATCAATTTTGTCATGTCTAAAAATAATTTATTAACTTCCTCTTATAATTTGTCAACAGGTTAAATTTGAGGACAGTCTTTTCAATTTTCTAGGCACGACTACGCGTTCCTTTTTTGGAATATTGCAAAGAAACGGCTTTAACAGGCCAGAAACCTTAAGATGTTTCTCTACACCTTCTCTACATTCGGTATGTTTAACTTGCTTATTTCTTTACAAACTATTTACTATGCAGCTGATTATCCAACATTTTTAAAGCAAACATCTCTACATTTTTAAACGTCACCAAAACTTATGAGAAACCTACTGTTATGCCTACTCTCTTTCATCATTAGTTTGCAGACATTTGGTCAATCTAAAGTCATCGATAGCCTGGAAAATCAATTGCTGGACAAGGAATTGTCGGATTACGAAAGAAAAAATCTGCTGATTACACTTGGCAGGCGCTACACCAGCAAAGGACTGCCCGACAAAGCCTTTGAAAACCTGGATAAGGCATTGGCGATCCCCGTCGCAAAAGACTCCCTCGCACCTTTGCTCCACCTGGAATATGCCAAAAACTATTATGTAACAGGTGACTTTTTAAAGGCGCTCGATTATATGGCTAAACTTGAAAATTTCACCAGGCAGGAAAGCGACAGGATACTGACAGCCGCCAAGACAGGTAAACCCCAGGTCAACGAGCTTTTAAGTGTTGATGATGTTTATATGGTGGCCGGAGAGATATATCGCAAAATCGGGAACTTTGAAAAAGCATTGGAAAATGCGTTGAAAGGCAAAGAAATGGCAGAATTGCTGGACAGACAGAAATCTGTGGCAAACGCTTACAACAATATCGGCATTATCTCCAAACTCCAGGGCGATTTGGAAAATGCAAAAAAATACTACCGGATGGCACTGGATATGAACCGTAAATTAGCGCGAAAATTCAACATCGGTTCCAATTATAACAATATGGGCCTCATCTATCGCAGCACCAAACAATACGATAGCGCCCTGACCTGTTTCAAACAGGCGCTGGATTACATTAAGTCTCCTTACGGCACTGCTACTATTTACAGCAACCTGGGAGCGGTTTATTACGATTTGAAAGCATTTGACACTGCAAAGAATTACCACCAAAAAGCCTTACTAATTCAGGAAGAACATGGTTACAAAGAGCAGGCAAGTCTTTCCAGGATCAACCTCGCCGGCGTTAATAAAGAGCTCGGCCGCTATGATGATGGAATCAGCCTGGCCCTCAATGCCTATAAGGTAAATGAGGCGGAACAAAATTATGATTTATTGAGCAACGCTTCAGAGGTACTTGCGAATACCTATGAAAAAAAGGGAGATTTTGAAAATGGCCTTTTTTATCACCGAAAACATAAGCAGTATCACGATAGCGTATACAATGAAAACAAACGGCAGGAAATCGTCGCACAACAAATGAAATTTGAGAGTGAGGAAAAAATAAAGGAAAACGAGCTGCTGCGTAAACAGGCAGAATTAAATGAAGCCAAAATCAGATTTCAATACATTGTAGGAGGTATACTTATCGTCGTGTTACTGCTATCCATATGGGTGTTTTACCTTACGCTAAAGCGGAATAAGATAAAACGTGAACTCACCAATCAGAAACTGGTAAATGAGAAAAATGAAAGAAACTACCTTGAGAAGGAGCTGGTATTCAAGAACCGGGAGCTGGTTAATTTTTCCCTTCAAATCGTAGAGAAAAATGACTTTATAGGAGAAGTAACCAGGGAAATAGATAAATGGTCTAAAAATGGTCTGAAAAGTACTGAAAGCGTCAAGGAACTCTCCAAAAAACTCAAGGCAAACAGCATTATTAACAAGCATCAAAAAGAGTTTGATGCCCATGTCAACAGCATATATGAGTCATTTTACAATAAGCTGGAGCATAAATATCCGGGCTTGACCCAAAACGAAAAGAGACTGGCTGCCCTGCTGCGGCTTAAACTTAGCTCAAAGGAAATTTCCTCCATTACGGGCATTTCTTCCAAAAGTGTGGATATGAGCAGGTATCGCCTTCGTAAAAAACTCGACCTGGAAACCGAGGATAATTTAATAGAGGTTTTAACCCATATATAACGATCAGTAAAAACCGCGGTTCATTTTCCGACCTGATCTTGCACCTCCAGGCGCAATCTTTCTATGGCCTCTCGATGCCTTTGGTGAGACTTTATACCATATTCTTCAAAAGCTGCCGCAATTTCAGGAGAATCTTCCAACATTCCTTTGTCATCGATTTTCGAGATCCAATGATCCAATACCTCTCTCATCGATTCTAAGGATGCCGAACTTTCGGGATTGGTCGCCAGGTTGTTTAGTTCGTAGGGATCGTTTTGAAGGTCATACAATTCCTCTGCGTCCATCGGCTTTAATAACCTGGCCTGATGTGGGTTTAGTTGATCACCTGCTGCCAAAATATTCAACAGGTGATAAATGGGATGATTTGCCTTTCGGTAAGCGGTGGCAGTGCTATTGATAGAAAAATCATGATGATAATTTCTTATATATTTAAAACGCTGACTTCTGACGCTCCTGGATTTAAAAAAAGTTTCGCCGATCCTATCGGCAGCACCAAAGACATACTTTCTTGTGTCTGCTCCAGGTTCACCCAAAAATGGGATCCCCTGGGTTGGATTGGATCTTAATCCGGCTAACCTGAGGGTAGTTGCGTTTACATCGATCAGGCTTAGCAGGCGCTCATCTGTGTCGGTATGGTCGAGGTATTTTTTTCTGATTTCAGGATCGTATGAGGAAATAATCAGCGGTACTTTTAATCCGGAATCATAGAGATAGTTTTTTGCCCTGGTCATCGGTCTTCCATGATCAGAGAAAAAGAATATCAACGTATTTTTCAATAAGTCGCGTTTTTGCAGATCACCGACGATATGTGCCACCTGTTTGTCCAATACCTGGATAGATTCAAAATATAAGGCCCAATCCTTTCTGGCCACCGAATGATCCGGATAATAAGGGGGAAGCTTTATAACGTCGGGGGCCACCGGATTGATCGTGTCTCTGGAAAACCCGCGATGTGTTAAACCCAGACATATCCTTGCAAAAAAGGGTTTTTCATTATTTAAACTGTCCCAATGCTGATGTTGATAGCTGTCAGCATCATACCTGAATAACCAATCAGTCTTACCATTGCCGGGATAGGATCTGATGTTTGCGGTCTGATAACCATGCTTTTCCAGGAGCACCTGGATAGGAAAAATACTATCGGGTAAATCCGGCTTCAGATGGTCGGGATAGCGCATATGATGGGCGCCTAAGGCATCCTGGTAATAGCCTGTAACCAGGGCTGTTCTGCTGGGCGAACAGACAGGGGCTGTAGCAAATGCATTGGTGTAACGGGTGCCTTGCTTTGCCAGGGCATCAATGGCCGGTGTTTTGACGAGACGGTTACCGTAACACGCCAGATCAGGCGAAAGATCTTCGGCGATAATCCAGACAATGTTAGGGCTGCCGGTGTTCAGATCAGTCAATTTCTCATCCGAACGGCCACAACTAAGCACCAAAAATGCGCAAAGCACGTATAAAGAGCTTCTCATAGATTTAAACCTTTGGATTATTTTTTGTTATCAAAAAATACCTTTATCAAATAATTATAGGCGTATTCGCGCGACCTGGTGATCTCCATTAAATCAGCTGTAACAGAAGGAGTCAAACATCCCGGGTTATCATCGAGAAAACCCAGGTAATTCCTTAGCTGATTCTTAGTCATAGCCGTTACATGTTTAGCGAGGAGCTGCGCAGCAGTCGCATCTGCCGTATCCATCTTTTTTATCAACAATGTTTTTGTATTCACGTCTAATGATGGAAATATCCCGAATAGCTGCGCTGTGACTCCCTGATCATTTAACACAGATACCGGCATTTTCTTAAGAATATAAGTGCGAATAAGCGGGGAACCTTCTTTAAATATCGATATAATTTGCTGGGTATGCGCGCTGAAGTTTTCCTTATCCAGTTGCTTAAGCGCATAGGCCTGATAGTCTTCATAGGGAGTGTATAAAAAATAGTGATTAAGCGCCTCTGAGTGGATAGACTCCAGATAAGCGATCATCTGCTTTTTTACCTCTCCGTGCACCAAATGCCATAATGTGTAACATGAATACAGTCCGCCATCAACCACTGCTTCCTTGATTTCTTTTTTGGTAGCCCCCGACATACCATCCACTTTCCCGAAACCGGGCTTATAAGTTTCTGCCGGCACCCGGTCTACGAGGTCAGAAATCTTTTTTCGCCTTAAAATAGAATTGTCGTCCAGCAGCAAATGATGAAGCCTGGCATAATCATCGTGGTCAAAAGGATCGTGCTCATACTTGGTGAGGGGAAATTTCGGGGAAGTACCATAGCCCACATAATTGCCCAGCAAGTTCCAATAAATCTTGATGTTGGCCAGCTTACACTCTCCGTCTGCGCAGACAGGTGTTTCCAGGTCGGCAAAAAACAGCAAAGGATTTCCGGTAGTATCCGACAGGAGGCTGACACTGTGATAAAGCAGGGTATCCTGGCTTTGGAATGTGAATACCTCCCGCTCCCGGATCGCCAGTTTCCATTCCTCCCCCATGGTAAAAAACATGGGTTTTCTCCCGGGTTCCGTATCTAAACGAAACCCGGCAAGGAGCAAGAGTATCAAAATTGGCAGGCTACTTTTGACAATCACTGTTGATTTTCAATAAGCGTCATATATTCATTTAAGTGATGGGTATAGACTTCTCGCGGAGTGACGTTATATTTTTTACATATGGCAGCCGCCAGCCCGACCGCAGCACCCATCTGTCCGGTGGTTCTCATGACCCTGGGCCCACCCAGGCCAATATGAGAACAGCTAAAATTACGACCGGCCATAAACAGGTTCGTAATATTCTTTGAATACAGGCTTCTATACGGAATATAGTATTTTTCAGTCCTATAAAAGATGGCCTCTGACAGAAAATCCGGCACCGCTTCATCTTGTAAATTTCTTTGGAAATGCACATCAATCGCCCGGGTTTCCATCACCACAGAGTCGGGGAACTTCCTGAGCTCCGCCACGTCCTTAAACGTAAAGATATGATCTCCCACCAAACGCCGCGATTCCCGCTTGCCAACCAGGTATGATACCCATTGCAATCTGACATTTTTGTGCTCTTCCAACTTTTTGGCGTTGGCAAATGATCCAAATATAGCACGCAGCATATGATCCCGGATCTCTTCGGCATCGTGTATCTGATGCAGATCATTCCTCGAAAACTCCCAATACCACTCCCCCGCTATGGCGACATGGTCTTTGGCGATTTCCATAGCCCAGGGAACATCGCAAAACACCTGCTCTTCCTCTGTTTTTTCCGTTTGCCAAAGTACTGAGGAGCCCATGACAAAATCATCTGGTGTTTCGGGGCTCCAAAGTTCACCCCATTCATCCCACGCCTCGCCGTAGGTATCTACACCTTCACGACCATAAGAAAACTCCGCTCCGGCCCAGAAGCCAATCCATGCATCCCCGGTAGAATCGACAAAACGCGGCGCATAGAACCGGATCCTTTCCCCTGTCGCGGTATGGCGGGCATCTACGTATTGGATGGTATTGTTCTTTGCGACGGCGTCATAAGCCCTCCAATTGAGGAAAAGGCTGATGTTCTTAATACTTTTTACATTTCTGTCCCTCTTTTCCTGATCATATTTGGCCTCGGCCGAGCCGTTGGGATAGTGCTCGGTGTCGATCATTTTCAAAATTCGCTCATATTTACCATAGATACCCAGGGTGTGGACGCGTATCTCGCTGCTGGCATTTCCGCCCAGCACCGGCCGGTCATGGATCAAAGCAACCTTTAAGCCTTGTTCGGCGGCGGCAATGGCGGCAGCACAACCGGCCAATCCTCCCCCGGTAACTACCAGATCATACGTTTGCTCTTTTTCGGGGGCGGCATTTTCCACTAACTTGTCCTGCCGCCATGAAGCTAACGCTTTCACTGATGAAGGCGGCTGTGTCTGGGACTGGCTAAAATAAATGGCGTCACACCTTCCATTAAAACCGGTCAGGTCCACCAGCTGAATTTCAACCTGTTTTGATCGAATGCTTGTCTTGCCGGCATAGGCCCACGACCACCCAGGTGTCACGCCCAGGGTAGTTTCTAATTCCCTTCCATTGATCATCAACTTAAACCTTCCGGGTGGCTCCCAGTTGCCGGGTACCCAATTCTTGGTTCTCACCCACACGTGATAGGTTCCTTTATTTTTAAAGTCGACTTTAGTGGTGGCATTGGCGACCGGAACGCCCAGGCCGTGGGCCATGAGATAGGGAGATCCCACTTGTTCAACAAACTGCGGGTCCACGATCCATCCGCCCTTGTCGATAAAGCTTTCCGCCTCTATCAGCACGTCCTGTTGGGCTCTTACCTGCCAAAAAACGGTAAGCAGGCAAACCAGGGTTAATAGTTTTTTAATTTCCATGTGTAACATTTATTAATTTCCTTTTTTTATTCTTTGTTTCCAAACTGATCCAGTGGTATATGCACATTAGCCGTTGCAGAGCCCTGGAAAGGATCTCCGTAGGCAACGGCACAATACAGCATGGCAGGCCGCCCATTTTCTATTAACAATTGTGGGCGTTCGAGCCGGTGTACGTCATCGACCGCTCCGCCGACCCAGTGAATTTCCGTCTTTGAAACCAGGGCATTTTCAGCCGGTTTCCAATCCAGGCCATTCTTTGACTTAAAGAAGGCTAGGGCATTGGCATGATTGGTAAAACCTCCCCTCATATCTTTTACAATAGCATAGTATTGATCCTCTGTTTTTTGATACCAGATGTAGGGATCCTCAGCCGGAAACTTTTGTCCCTCAATATAAAAAATAGGGTCTTTGTATTTTTTAAAAGGTCCGGCTGGATTTTCTGAAACCGCAGCCAAATGGGTGACCGGGCCTCCAAAGGGAAGTTCATGGTGCCTGGCTACCGCCTTATAAATTAAGAGTATCTTGCCATCTTTCATCAAAGTGACAGAAGGATTATTTGTCACAAGCGCATCGTAGGCTTCCTGATCCTGAGATACATCAATGAGCGGTTGATCCAACCTTTGCCAGGGCCCATTGGGGTTTTTGGCCCGGGCCACACCAATACGCTGGTTATTACGATGTACAAAATTCAGGCTCTCAGTGGCTTTTCCGTCACCGGTAGTACCCATATAATAAAGAAAGTATTCTCCGTTGAGTTTGTGGATTGTTGGATTGTGCGTTGTCAAACCATCCCAATACGCTTTGCCCCTGGCCGGCAAGGCCACGTCTTTAAATTGGAAAGGGCCACCAGGTTGCCTGGAGACGGCATGGGCGATTTCGGAATGGGTTACCCAGGCATTAAAACCATGTTGTCTTCGCCAGCGGGAATAGAACATATGATATAACCCATCATCTCCCCTTACAACAGAGCCTCCCCAGATAAAGTATTCATCCGCTTCCAATACCGATGTTTTGGGTACTGGTTTTAACAAGGCTGAAAAATCACCGATAGATCCGTCTTCTTTTTCAGTGTAGGTTCCACATTTCAAAAATAGTCCTGGTATTAATAAGACCGCAAAAGTGGTTACACAAAAGTTTGCAATTTTCATGTCCGTTAGTTTTTAATTGTAATAGCTGCTTTTTTCTCAAAATAACCCAACCCATAACTCACCGTAATCACATCGCCCTTTTTCGCTTGCAGTACTTTGTCATTTCGTTTTACCTTATGTTTTTTGTAGCGTACACTGCCCACCATGTATTTGGAATAGGGGCCTTCTTCCGTTAGTTTCAACACAACCTCATCACCATTTGATGCGCGGACCACCACATTCATTTCATCTACCACTTGCTCATCAAAATTAAGTGGCACACGCAGGCGGACCGACAAGCTATTTTTGCGCGACCGGGTAAGGAAAATGGCTACTTCGCCATGTGCCAGATAGGCCATGCTTATATTAAAAGCCGTATTAAACTGCACCCATCCTTCTGTCCAGCCAAGGTTGCCTATCTCGGGGTGGTTGGGATAATGATTATTTTTAGGCGAGCCGTCAAAGACAAAACGTACGGGTTCCAACAAGCCAACACCCCCATGATGGGCTGAATACCAACCTTGATCTACGCCCTCGATCTCAGTGGGACCATCATAGGAGAAATGCCGTCCTGTGGGATTTCTGCCAAAGGCATTATCAAAATGTGCCCAGACAAGCCTATTCAATGCGTTTGATAATGCTTCATTTTTTATCACACTCATCGCTGCCAGGGCACAGGCGGGAAACCCCAATACATTTCCTGTCTCATTCCACCCGGCGGGAACCCAGTCACCGTCTTTTGTAAATTTCCTAAAATCCCACATATTATCAGATCTGTCAATAGCCACCTTTGCCCATTCTTCTATCTTATCATACAACCCTTCCGGTCTCTTGTCGGGATACTGGTGATAAAAGTAAGCAAATGCCCGCATCGTCATATGCTCTGACATTCGCTGGCCTTTGGTGGAAAGCGAATCATGCCAGTCAAGATGGGCAATCATCCAGCTCATCTGCCGATAGGCTGCATTGAAATACTTATCGGCGTCAGGTTCGCCTTGTTTGGAGGCCACTTCGAACATCATTAGATTAGGAATGACAGTGTGTCCCGGTGGCAACTCGCCCTTAGTAGTACCCAGCTTGGTTTTCAAAGACAAGAGGTTGTGTTCGGGGCTTTTGTCGTATTGCGAGGTTGATCTTTTATCCACATTTGCTTTGGTCCATTTTTCCTTTAAATAAGCATAGACAATGTCAAAATTTTGTTGAGGCAGCCATTGCTTCAAATAGGGAAAGGCGTAAAGAAAATGTGCCAATTCCGCTTTTTGGTGCTCGTGTTCGAGCTGTTGTGATATTTTCACATCTACATCCCAATGAATGAGCTTAACAATGTCCGGGGCATCCTCCGCATAGGGTGCCAGACTTCCCCACTTGTCTTTATAAGGAGGTGGAAAGGAATCGTTTGGCCGGTAGGAAATTTTACGTTCCATGCGCTTGTAGGCCGACGGGTTGGACAGAAACTGTGCAATTAAACTTTGTAGCGCCCAGTTAAAAAAATCACCATCTCGCCATGCCCATGATAAACGTCTTATCTTGTCAGTGGTACCCAAATAATGCCTGGCTCCAGTCATGAAGTCTACCATATTTCGGTAGGTAACACGCTCCAGCCAGAATGGCCCTATTCTAAAGGGATAGGAAGTAAGGGTATCTATTGTTACTATATACGCTACGTCGGATAATGGATTAAAACCTGAAAAATCACCTATGCCGTTTTGAACGGTACCTCTATAGACTATTTCCTTTGTAATCAGATCTTTGATGAAAAAGGGTGTTTGGTCAGGCACTTCCGGCGCAGTAAATCTTTTGGGTTTGTCTAGATTGTAACCGCTTTGATTGACCAGTATTTTTTTGACTTCTGTAGCGGTACTGTCGATGTATTGTTCACCATAAATTTCCAACTCTCTTACCTTCACCAAACCTTCATCTTCGATGGCCAGCCTAATTCTGTCAGTCAATAGGGCTTTTTTAAAGGCTACGACAATGTCTTTTTGCTGGTTACTGGCGTTCAAGGTATGGTTTCTCCAACTGCCATTAAGCAAAGTTTGAATGGCATAATGATGTACCGGTTTGCCAAGATCAGTTTCTACAAAGGCGTGTACCTCTTTGATTTCAGTAGCACCCGGAAGAATCACCGTGATCCACTTGGTACCTTTTGTCTTTTCACTTACCCAGGCGGTCTCCATGTTTCCATCTATAGCCTGATCGGCGGCATTGCCTATCGGGCCGCCTGAACCGGCCGTGGCTGTACCTGTCGCAGATAGATTGTTCTGGGCGCATGCAGTCTGGTAATATAAGAGGACCATGCCAAATACAAAGGCATGGCTAATGATTTGTGAGATTGACTTCGATCTTTTATCAATAATTAACATAGAAACGTTACTTAATCAAATAATTATGCCCGCTAATAATTTCAAACTGAAAAGTATGGTGTACACTCGTGAAGGAGACTTCCTGACCGGTAATTGTATCGACAATTTTAAAATTTTCCCAATCCGGATTGTCAATGGTAATGATATTTTGAGTTTCTCCATCCAATCCAATAAATGTCTCTTTAGCTTTTTTTGCTACAGGATAGATTCTGCCCAACAGTTGGTTATTTTTTCTCTCTATAAGTATACCTTTACCGCCAATAAAACAAGGAATTCTGTCTAATGGCACATCAATGTCTTCAAGCATCACCGGTCCCATGTATTTGTCTTTGCCCTCGTAATCAAACCAAATGCCGGTTGGAAGGTAGACATCCATCTTATTGGAAGTGTGATTTTTAAGTAACGGGGCGGCCATTAATGATCCACCGATCATCCACTGAAAATGGGCCAGCTTGGCGACCGTGCTATCGCCAGGAAAGGCAATGGTAATTGGCGTTAATGTGTATGGATAGCCGTTTTCATAACCATTCATGGCTGCGCTGTACATGTATGGCACCATGCTGGCATGAAAATCAATTGCTTCTTTAAATGCCTGCTTTTTTTCAACCGGCCACTTATCCGGATAGGCGCCTACGGCTAATCCGGAGGTAAGGGCCAAAAGCCAGGTATGCCTTACCGACCTGTCGGCGTCTTCCACCCGATGCATATTATGGACGCCGGCGACGTCGGAGTACACATTTGGAAATCCACATGCCGCATATTGCAGGTAGTTGATCGGTATGCGTTTAGTAATTTGTCCAACATTGGTGTCGTTAACCCGGAGTAAAGTACCAGGCGCTATAAATTCCCCATTTCTGGCCATTACCAATCCGCCCTTGCGGGCGATTTCTATCATTGGTAAATTAAAAATATCGGTAAGGGAGTCAATATCCATCATGGTATCTTCTTTAATACCGTCAACTTCCCATTTTCTGAATAGGTCTTCATACCACAGTGCAGCACCAGGGGTGTTTCCATCGAGCAGGTAGCTTGGGACGATAGGAAATATGTTTGAGGTGATCTTCAGCGCCTCACCATCTGCGTGTTTTACCAGGAACCCTTTTTCTTTTGCCTCGACGGACAAGTCATTGCCATTAAAAGCTTTTACCACCAGGTTTTTATCTCTTTTCTCTGTGACGGGGTAAAAAGGTCCACCGGCTGGCACAAAATTAGTTCTCAATCCAATCAGCCATTTAATATCATGCTGGTGCATCCATGTTTTGAATACTTGCGGGTTTGGAAATTTTTCACCCCATCTACCGAAACTCGTGGTCGTTCCTCCCGTCTCCCAGAAACCTGAACCTGTTACTGCCCAGCGTATTGGATACCCATGATGATGAAACTTTTGCAGGATGGCCTGTACCGTCTTCTGATTCGTGTTCCATCCAAGGGCATCCCACGATTCCCAGCCTAACTCAAAAAACCTGGGTTTTGGTTGGACATCCTTGTATCCGGCCAGCGTACGCAATTTTTTGTAACTTTTGTAAATGGCAGCAGGATCTCCCAATAAATAATGAAAAGTTGCGCCTCCTGCCCTGGTAATGTTCATTTCGTATTCAGACGCACTTAAAACAACCGTTTTTTTTCCATCATCGAAAAAGACACCGGCAAGGGAGTTTTTAGGAAAAATTGTAAATGTGCTGGCCCAGCGCTGGATACCCCCGTTATTTTCAATAGGATATTCACTCGCCTTGTTTTCAATCAGGTTGAAACTTTCACCGTATGCCCCGGCATCCCCCAGCCCATGAGCCAATGGCATGCCTCCAAGCCGAAGGGATATAGTGACCAGTCCTTTGGCTTGCGGTATTATTTTAAAGGTTGCCAGGTTATTGATAAAGGAAACCTCTACCCTGGCCTTGTCACCGGTTGCGTTGGTTACCAGAAATACTTTCTTATCGACATTGCCGGCCGTTTGCTCTATTTCCTCAGACGACACCACTTCACTTCCCATAAATACAATCCCGGATACCGGATGTGCCGGTACCAGAGGTGTTCCGTCAAGTTTTCTAAAATCATATCTAAAACCCTTTTTCTCTACAAACAACCGGGCTTGCGCTCCTTTTAGCGCTGGCACTTGCTGATCATTGGCTCGATCTTGTTTACTTGAACAGCCAAAAGCCGCAAACCAGCACGCCAGGAGGAGCCACATAGCATTTATTTTCATCTTTTTGAATGCGATGCTTATCATATCAGTTTATCGCTATTATCTGAAAAAAATCGTTGTTTCTCGCCACACCCAGCACTTTTCTACCCTCGGGCGCCGAGATCAACCCCACATCACTTACATTCCCTTTTATACATAAGCCACTATCATAAGGCAATACCGGTGTAAAATTTCCATTTCCGTCGCCTGTTAAATACAGACCATATCCGGCATCCTGTCGCGGGGTTTCTACCTCAAAGCCATACATATTACCAAATAAAATAATATCTAAGTTACCATCCTTGTTTACATCATCTGAAATAATGCGTCTCACAGCGGTGATTTGGGCCGAATTGGGCAGGACCTTAATATCAAACACACCATTTCCCTTATTTTCAAAATAACAGGAGGCAAAATTGGTGGCATTATAATGCAGGGCATTCTTCATATTTTCTCCGCCGTATACCTCTTCGAGTCCAGCCAGTGCGAAGGCATGATAGCTGGGAAATTTCTCTTTCAAAAACGGCATTTGATTTGAGCTGCAAGACCGACCGCGCAAAGGAAATACTTTACCATCCTGGTGGAACCCAAGCACAATGTCCAATGTACCGGTTTGATCAAAATCCCTGGCGTAAATTTCAAAAGGTTCGGCCTTTGATGCCTTGTATTTTGCGTTTAATCCAAGGTTACCAGCCATCAGGTCTATGTCGCCGTCGTTATCATAATCTGCTGACCCTACACTGAACCACCAGCCGGTTTCCTCACTTAAACCCGCGGCCTCCGTAAAATCTGATAGCACACCATTTTTATTTTTCAGTATTTTCACCGGCATCCATTCGCCTACGATGATCAAATCCTTGATGCCATCTCCATCTATATCTGCCCAGGTGGCGTCAGTCACCATGCCGATTTCCTTAAGTGATTCAGGCGTCACATTAACAAATTGAATATTGCCCTTTTTGGAATCATTTCTAAACAGGAAACTCCTTCCCGGATAAGGATATTTTCCCGGCATTTGACGCCCTCCGACGAAGAGGTCCAAATCGCCGTCCAGATCGTAATCATAAGATCGCACAACAGAACCACTTGCCTTGACCGCCTGCTCAAAAGGCTTGCCAGCTTTGGTAAAACTGCCTTTTTCGTTGATATAAACTCTATCTGAGTAATAAGGTGATCCAGGAGGATGTTCGTTTCCGCCGCTGACTACATAGAGATCCAAATCGTTATCCATATCTACATCAAAAAACACCGCATCTACGTCCTCGTACTCCTGTTCATGAGCAAAAACTACCTGGCGGGCATGATTAAATTTTCCCTGGGAATTTTGCAGATAGAGTTTACCGATAAAACCTTTAGCTCCTCCCAGGTAAAAGTCTTCAAGGCCGTCATTATTTACATCTCCCACCGCCATTGCCGGCCCGTCCTCGGACAACTTGTGGGGCAACAGGCTTTCCCTGGCAAAGTCGTTAAATTCATTTTCAACCGGCTTGTACCTGAGACCTACAAGTTGTGTTATATCTTCAAATATTCTTTTTACATCTTCAGACCGTATGCTATCCCTTGCCGCCTTCGCATGATCAAGGGCTATTAACTGGTTGACCGGTAAGGCCGACAAGGTTTGTTTGCTGCCATCAGGCCAGGTAATGATCAACATCTCAATTTCTTCAGTATTTCCCAATCCAAAATGCAGTATTCTGTCGACGGAAGATTGAAAACCTCTCGATAAATATTGTTCAGTGATCTGGCGGCCTTCCGTTGTTTGCACCATCACCCTGGCGCCTATCCCGTCAGGATTGTTGCGGGGACCTGTTAATTTGATTTTGAGATAATTCCCCAATCCTCTTTCTATACTGTTATTTCTGTAGATAAAGGCCTTGTCATCCATGTTATTGGTGATAATATCCAGGTCGCCATCGTTGTCAAGATCTGCATAGGCTGCGCCATTGGTGGCTGTTAACTTGTCCGGCGCCCATATCCTATTTTTTTTGGAAAAAGATAAATCGCCCTTATTTTCAAAAAAGTAATTGTCTTTTTTACGGCCGGGCATTTTTTGTAACATGTCCTCCACAAACATATTATACAACGTTTCCCGAAGGTTTTCGGGAGCCCTGGCAAGCTTGTGTTCCAGCGCCTGGTGTTTTTTGTTTTTGTAAATAGTATAATCCACATTCCGGAAGTCGCGTTTGATACCGTTTGACACGAACAGGTCTTTGTCTCCATCATTGTCCATATCAAAAAACAAAGGTCCCCAACTCCAATCAGTATTTGAGATACCTCCGAATGCCGCTATATCAGAGAATAAAGGCTGGCCTGCCCCTTGAGGAGTGCCGTTGTTCATTTGTAAGGTATTGTACATATATTGATGGTGGTAGCCATTTTCCACCAGATAAGTGAATTGTTCGGGATTCATACCGCTCATGCTGGCCTTCATTCCGTAATTGTCTTCCGATACCATATCCACTGAAATGAAATCGAGCCAGCCGTCATTGTTAAAATCTGCTATATCGTTGCCCATCGAAAATGCAGAGATGTGACCGGTAGCATCATTGATAATCTCCCGGTAGGTGCCATCTTTTTGGTTGAGGTATAGCCGGTCTTTTGCCGTATAATCCTGACCAACCAATATATCCGGCCATCCGTCATTATTGAGGTCCCCTATGGCAACACCCAGTCCAAAACCAATACCATCGTTAATGATCCCCACTTCATCGGAGATATCTATAAATTTTCCGCGATCATTTCTAAAGAGCCTCTCGCTGGTTAGTGCTGACTTTTCGAAACGCAAGCGTTCCATGTTTTCCTGCACATACTGCGCACTCACATTGTGATTCAATAAAAAAAGGTCCAGGTCGCCATCTCTGTCAAAATCAAAAAAAGATGCCTGGGTGGAATAGTGCGGCAGATCCAGACCATATTTTTTGGCTTCTTCTTTAAACACAGGTATGCCTGCGCTGTTATTGCCGGTGTTGACATAAAGCTCGTTACGCCTTTTATTCGGATCGTTGAATATTCCCGACTTGCAGCTATAGATGTCCAGCCTCCCGTCGCCATTAATATCTACCATGGCGGTGCCCTGATAAAAACCGTATGTTCCCTTTACTCCCGAATCATGGGTAACGTCTTCAAACTTCAAATTACCTTTGTTCACATAGAGACGGTTGTCAACAAGATTACCAGCAAAATATAAGTCAGGAAGATCGTCACCATTCAGATCTCCAACGGATACGCCAGCGCCATTATAAAGATATTCGTATGCAAAACCGTTCATTACCGCATTTTCCCTGACTGTATTGTTAAAATTAATGTTTGTGACGGAATCGGAAAGGATGTCAAACAAAAACCCGCTATCACTTACATGCACCCCCTGACCTGATTCTGTCCGGTGATGTGAAGGATCGCATCCCTGCAGCATAATCCCTGGAATCCAAAAGGTATATACCCACCTTGCCACGTTTGTCAACTTACCCTGTTTTTTCATATACTTACGAAATGACAAGTACTAAGGAAGACAATGCTCCCTTAGTACTTACAGTTAATTCACATGATATCATAAAGTCGCTTAATAACCTCCCGGATTCTGTGTTACCACACCCTCTGTCGCATCGATCTCACTTTGGGGTATTGCCCAAAGGTAGTCTCTGGCAGGATTAAACAAACGGACCTCCACTTCCCTATAGTCCAGATTGCCTTTGATAGCACGTGGCTGGGACGGCGCCCCGGCATAACTGACAAAACCATCGTCATCAATATCCGGTACAAAACCTAGTGTTCCACCGATCTTACTCCAGCCATTGGCGGGAGAACCAAATAAAATACCATTCATAACCTTTTCAGCCGTTCTCCAACGCCTGATATCAAACAGCCTGAAGCCTTCATCGGCCAACTCTGCCTGGCGTTCTCTTCGGATTACTTTTCGCAACCCGGATTGATCCATCGTTGTAATGGCCGGATAATTGGCCACATCACCTCTGTCGGTACCGTATGCGCGGGCCCGCACATCGTTAATGGCATCGAGTACGCTTTGATCGATAGTTCCGGCCTCTATTTTTGCCTCGGCATAGATCAGCAGCACTTCAGCATATCTCATCAGGATTATGGATAATTCCGACTGATCTACATTACCATCGCCCATCAAAGCGGGTTCATCGGAGAATTTCTTCCAATTATAACCGGTATATGCGCCGAACTCATTGGCTCCGGAAGTTGTAAAAGATGCTCCACTTACCAGATCTGTTTTTGTGATCCCCCGGAAATCAGCGGAATTTAAGTTAAGCGTTCTGGCAATATTAACACCACCTTCCACAGTCCACGTTGCCACGCTATCGGAATGTGTTTCAAATATTCTTCCTGTCCACACTTCACCGGGTACTACTATGGAAGCCTTGAGTCTTGGATCCCTGTTTTCGTAAGGATTGGCCGGATCGAATGCAGGATCTTCATCAATCGGGAGTCCGTTGACTGTTTCATAAGAATCTACCATTTGCTGGGAAGGAACAAACTGTGCCCAACCACCAAACCGGGTACCTTGCCTTCTGGGAAGCCCATGTGTACGGGTACCTTGTTGATAAGAAAGGTCGAATATTACTTCTTCCGAGCCGGAACCTGCCGCTGTGAACAACGCTTCGTAATCTGCGAATAAGCTGTGGACCCCACCATTCATGACCGCTTCGGCAGCTTCCTCGGCGATCGTCCAGTTTTCGTTGTATAGTGCCACCCGCGCTCTGAGTGTATGCGCTGCCATGGCCGAAGCCCTTCCCCTGTTGCTACTTCCCCAGGTATCGGGAAGCAGCCCGGTAGCGGTCTGAAGATCTGACAATATATTATTTACAATTTCAGCCTTAGGTGTTCTTTCCAGGGACAGGCCTTCCAGCGAAGTCGCCACCTCTGTCCGGTAGGGCACGTCTCCAAATAATTCCACCAGGTAATTGTAGAAAAAAGCTCTCAAAAAAAGCGCCTCTCCCCTGATCTCACTAAAGCGTGTGGGATCTGTATTTTCTTCCGCCTTTGACATATTGTTTAACAGGTTATTAGCCCGTTGAATGCCCTGGTACATCCGGTTCCAAAAACCACTGGCAAGGCCATTGGTGGAAGTCATTCCGCCGGTGGTCACCGTAGCGGTACCGGATACATTGCCCCGGCTAAAACCAAAATCCGTGGCATGGTCCAAAACCTGTGGAAAAGGATCGGGCAGGGTATAATTGGCAGTAGCGTAAATGCCTGCCAAAGCTACCTCAAGCTGATCCTGAGAGGTAAAAAAAACAGCATCGGTAGGAGCACTGGGATCATCCAGGTTGAGCACTTTGTCTTCACAAGCGCCTAATCCAAATCCCACAAAGCAAATTATCAATAATTTATTTAAGGTGTTCATTGCTTTAATTATTTAATTTAAAAACTAACACTTAGACCTGCGGTATATACCGAAGTAACCGGGTAAAATCCCCCCGAGGTAAAGTTGGGGACGGTGGGATCTATGCCATCCGGTAAATTGTCAAAAGTGATCAGGTTCTGGCCTGAGATAAATACCCTCAGGTCTTTTATACTTAGTTTATCCAATAAAACATTGGGCAGGGTATAACCTAAAGTAACATTCCTGAGTCTCAGGTAAGAGGCATCAAACAGCCACTGACTACTGGTTCTCCAATTATTATGAGCACTTCTGGGAGTAAGCCTTGGATACGAAGCATCAGTATTTTCTGGTGTCCAAGAGTCTGCCTGCCACGCCTGAATTTTTCCGGCGTTGAAAAAAGCATAAGCCACGTCACCTTGCAGGATGATGTCACGTTTTCCAACCCCAAATAAAGAAACCGAAAGGTCAAACCCTTTATACTGTGCGAATAGATCCAACCCATAGTTAAGTCTTGGCAGGGAATTGCCAATAATTACCCGGTCATCCCCATTGATAATCCCATCGGCTTCATCCGGAACGCCATCACCATTGGTATCTACGGTAAGTTGATCGGCATAGCGGATATCACCGGGTTGTACGCCTCCAAATTGTTGTACAGGGGCGTTGTCTATTTCATCCTGGCTTTGGAAGAATCCCAGGGCCTGATATCCGAAAATAGAACCTATGGACTCCCCTACCCGTGTAATTTGTCCACCCGGTGGCAGTTCATCAAGTTCCCCGAGATCTGTTACTGTATTCTTAAAATTGGAGATATTGAACTTCACACCATAAGAAAATTCATTGATATCATCCTGCCAGTCCAGCGCCAAATCCCATCCCTTATTTTCAACACTTCCAACATTCTGCACCGGTGCGCTTAAACCAACTGAAGGAGGCACTGTATTGGCCTGGATCAGGATGTCATTGGTTGTTCTGACATAATACTCTGCAGTTAAGGCAAGTCTGTTATCAAGAAAGGCGGCATCTACACCAATATTTGCCGTTGTGGTACTTTCCCATTGAATGGCCCTGTTTGCCAGAATAGTTTGCGCTCCTCCGGTAATAGGGGCGCCGCCAATGATGGGGTTGGAAGTTCCCAATCCAAATAACGAGACATAGGCAAAGTTGATCGGGTTGTTGTTGGCGTCGGTAATATTCTGGTTGCCCAGTTCTCCCCAGGAGGCGCGCAGTTTGAGGTCGGCAATAAATGACGAGGACGATAAGAAGGGTTCCTCAGCAATCCGCCATCCCACTGAAAATGAAGGAAAAACAGAGGTCCTGTTTTCAGGGGCAAAGCGCGAGCTGGCGTCTCTTCTCAGATTAGCCTCCGCCAGGTACTTGTTCTTAAAGGAATAATTTATCCTCCCAAATACTGACTCGAGGCCGTTTAACGTCGCTCCCCCACTATTAAGTTGCGTGTCAGCATCTCCACGGCTTAATTGCTGGAATTCCTGAAGCACAAAATTCCTCCTGCTCGCGCTGAAGCTATTTGAGTTAAGCTTGAGAAATTCATAACCCACGGTAGCACCCAGTGTATGGTCGGAAAAGCTTTTGGAATAGGTAGCAATCGCATTAAAATTGTCCTGAAACGATCTACCATTACTTTGACTAAAAGAGTTTTCGTTTGGAAAAGTGCCGCTTTGCGACAGATCTTCCCAATCATATTGCGCTCTGAAAGCCCTTGTTTCGTTGTCGTTGTACTGAGGTGAGTACGTCAATGATAGCACCAGTCCCTCTACCGGTCTCAAATTGGCTTTCAAAACGCCCCGGAAATAATTAAATTGTCGTTCCCGTAATCCACCTGCCAATGCGCCTGCAACCGGGTTTTGGCCATTCCACCCCGGTCCCCATGATCCGTTTTCATTGATGGCGGTAAACAATGGAGGAATACGGTATGCCTGCCTGGTAATTTCGTTAAGTCCGGCTGTTGGGTCTGTCTGCAGTGATCTTCTGAAATTCAAGTCAAAGCTGATATCGAATTTGTTATTTATTTTTAAATCGGTGTTAATCCGGCCGTTATAGCGTTTGAAATTGAAATTGGGAATATTGCCGTCCTGGTCCATATAAGATATGGACGCCGACACCTGCGCTTTCTCAGACCCGCCCGAAATAGCAAGCCGGTGATATTGCTGGAAACCATCTTCTGTGAAAACTTCATCCACCCAATCCGTATCTGGACTGGCGTCGGAACCTCGCGTAGCAGTGTAATTAGAAATAAAGGCATCGTCATAGGTACCCGGGTTTGCTTTGTTTAAATTTTGGATGTAGCCCAATCCATCCAGAAATTCCAGGTTTTGCGTAATTCTTTGCGTCCCGAAATAATTATTGTAAGTTAACCTCAGGTCTCCTGTTTTTCCACGTTTGGTGGTAATAATGATAACCCCATTGGCGCCCCTCGAGCCATAGATAGCGGCAGCAGCGGCATCCTTTAATATGGAAATACTTTCAATATCATTGGCATCGACGCCATCGAGATTATCGGGAATACCATCGACCAGAATAAGAGGATCTCTTTTACTGGCACTTCCCAGTGTGGTGATACCCCGAATTCGAAGAGAGGCGCCATCACTTCCGGGTTGGCCGCTGGTCTGAGTAGCTACCAATCCCGGTGCTAAACCAGCTAGCGCCTGAGACGTTTGAAAAACCGGCTGACGGGCAATTTCCTGCCCCTCTATAGCTTCTACAGAGCCAGTTAAATTTATTTTCTTCTGCGTGCCATATCCCACGACCACAACTTCCTGCAAGGTCTCAAGATCCTGCACCAGTTGAATAGTTACCTGGGATTGATTGGTGACATCCAGTTCTTCGGACAAATAGCCGACATAGGAAAAAATCAAAACATTTTGATCTGGTGCCAGATTAATACTGAAATTACCATTTACATCAGTAATGGTACCATTAGTTGACCCTTTGGCGAGCACGTTTACGCCGGGGAGGCCTTCATTTGTTTCACTTTTGACAAGACCACTGACCACTCTATTTTGTGCATAGAGCCCGGTAGCTGCCAAAATACATAAAACCAGTAGGTAAAATTTTTTCATCTCATAGTTTTTAAAGTTATCAATTAAAACCGCCAAAAAGTCTAGGCTACCTTGATCTAGTATGGTCTAGTATTGCCTAGTCTGTTCTGGTTTGGTTTGTAAATATGAGTAATATATTTTATTATTGCAAATGAAAATTGAAACTATGGAACCGTATATATTTGACTTCGATATAGAAAAGCACCCTTCCCGCCCCAAGTATTTGCAGTTGGCAGATGCCCTGCTTGCAGATATTGAAATTGGGAAATTAAAGCTAAACCAGCCGCTGCCTTCAGTCAACAAATTGTCCAAGGAGCTCAGTATTAGCAGAGAAACCGTATTTAAGGCCTTGAATTACCTCAGTGAAAGAGGTGTCATCAAATCTGCCAACCGCCAGGGTTATTTTGTTATCAATACCGACGTCAGGAGAAAGGCAAGGATTTTTTTTCTGTTAGACAAGTTCACCACTTTTAAGGAGCAGATGTATTTGAGTTTTCAAAAAACCATTGGGGATCAAGGCGATGTGGAGATCTTTTTCCATCATCATAATCTCAGTGTTTTCCGGTCTTTGATCATTGATAACCTCCCTCACTACACCCATTTTGTTATCTTGACCTTTTTAAGAGAAGACGTCAGCGACATTCTGAATCTTATTCCGTCAAATAAAAGGCTGATTATCGATAGCTACGAACCTGGTCTCAGCGGGGATTACCCTATGATTTACCAGGACTTTGCCAGTGACATTTACAATGCGCTTGAAAAAGCAGGCGATAAACTGGAAAAATATAAACGATTGGTACTGGTAGCGCCCGGCACCCTGTTTCACTCTGATCTGGTGGTCAGAGGATTCCAAAAATTTGCAAAAGACAGCGGGTTCCCCACCAAGGTTGTACGGAGTGTGGACACAGATGATTTTCATAAAGGCGACGTTTATTTGACATTATCAGGCTACGACATGGAATTAGTTGAAGTAATTAAATTAAGCCGCTCCAGAAAGTATAAAATAGGCAAAGACATTGGCATCATTTCATACAATGATACTCCTGTGAAAGAGGTACTGGAAGATGGTATAACGGTCATCAACACTAACTGGAAATATATGGGAAGCAAAGCTGCCAGCATGCTGTTGGATCAGGAAATCCACACCATTGCCAATCCGACACAGCTCATCTTTAGAAATTCATTATAATGCTGAGATACTCAAACAATGGTGCCCGTACCTCTAAACTCGAAAAATTAAAGACTGATTTGGTAGTAATCGGAGGTGGCATTGCCGGTGTATGCTGCGCCATCACCGCTGCCCGCAAGGGAATTAAGGTAGTACTCGTACAGGATCGTCCGGTTTTGGGTGGCAACGCCTCCAGCGAAGTGAGGTTATGGATATTGGGCGCCACATCTCACATGGGTAATAACAATCGCTGGGCACGCGAGGGGGGTGTTATTGACGAACTTTTGGTAGAAAACATGTACCGCAATCCCGACGGTAATACGTTGATTTTTGATACCATATTGCTGGAGAAGGTCTGGCAGGAAGACAACCTCACCTTACTTTTAAATACGGCTGTTTATAATACCATCAAATCCGAAGCTAACCGTATCGCGGGAATTAACGCATTTTGCAGCCAGAATTCTATGGAATATGAAATCACCGCCTCCCTGTTTTGCGATGCCTCGGGAGATGGTATTGTGGCCTTTCAGTCCGGCGCAGCTTTTCGTATGGGCGCGGAATCCTCCGATGAGTTTGACGAGGCTTTTGCACCCACCAAAGATTACGGCGAGTTACTGGGACATACCATGTATTTTATGACAAAGGACGTCGGCAAACCGGTTGCTTTCACTCCTCCTGCTTATGCCCTCAACGATATTACTAAAATTCCCCGATATAAGCAGTTTTCCACCCAGGAGCATGGGTGCCAACTTTGGTGGATAGAATACGGCGGAAGGCTGGATACCGTACATGAGACAGAAACGATTAAATGGGAGCTTTGGAAGGTAATATATGGTGTCTGGGATTATATTAAAAACTCAGGAAAATTTCCCGAGGCCAATACTATGACACTGGAATGGGTAGGGCAAATTCCGGGGAAAAGAGAAAGCAGGCGGTTTGAAGGCCATTTTACCATAACACAAGCTGATATTGTCGAACAGCGACACTTTGACGATACTGTAAGCTTTGGCGGCTGGGCTATCGACTTACATCCTGCCGATGGTATCTTTAGCGAAAAACCGGGGTGTAACCAATGGCATAGTAAAGGGATCTATGAAATTCCCTATCGCTCCATGATTGTCAAGGGTATTGATAATCTATTTTTAGCCGGTAGAATATTGAGCTCCAGCCACGTGGCCTTTGGTTCTACCAGGGTGATGGCAACCAGTGGCCACAATGGACAGGCAGTAGGTATGGCGGCGGCTTTGACCATCAAAAACAATTGTTTACCGGCAGATCTGCTGGTCCCGGATCGTATGAAAGTCCTGCAACAGGCACTTTTAAAAACAGGCCAATACATTCCGCATCTTGCTTACCACGACAACGAGGATCTGCTAAACCAGCACTGCACTATTCTTGCAAAGGATCACCTGGTACTTTCTGAAATACCATTTGACGGGGAGCTGCAACCATTGGAATACAACTCTGCGCAATTGCTTCCGATTAGCGGAGGTCCCGTTCCCACGTTTGAAATTGCTATTAATGCCCTGGAGGATACAGAATTGGTAGTCAGTCTGAGAAAAAGCAGCAAATCATTTAATTATACGCCAGATGTCACACTTGCTTCCAAAACCTACGCCGTTAAAAAGGGGAAGCAGCATTTGACACTGCATTTTGACGCATCATTGGAAACCAATTGTTATGTTTTTCTTTGTTTTCATCAAAACCAAAAAATTTTAATTCAAACGAGCCAGACTAGAATTTCAGGCATTGTCAGCGTGTTTAATAAACAAAATAAAGCTGTATCAAACTTTGGGCGTCAGGATCCTGACCCTGCACTCGGTTTCGAAAGTTTTGAGTTCTGGATTCCGGTTCGCCGGCCACAAGGTCCCAATTTCGCCATAAAAATTGACCCCCCACTCGATTGTTTTGGTGAAAGTAACCTGACCAATGGATTTTTCAGACCCTACCTTAAACCCAATGCATGGGTGGCAGACCTGCAAAGCGAGACATCGGAAATAATAGTAAAGTGGCATGAGGTACAGCAAATTAGGAAGATAACATTAAGTTTCGATACGGATTGGGATCATCCAATGGAATCTTCTTTACTGACCCATGAAGAGCACATCATGCCTTTTGTCATCAACAACTACGAGGTACTGGACAAAGACGACCAGGTGATTCATATCCGGTCGGATAATTACCAGACCCGAAATGAGATCACTTTGGAAAATACGATTATCTCGGATACACTAAAATTCAGATTTCAACAGCCGTCCAAAAAAGTACCGATAGCACTTTTCGGTTTAAACATTTATAAATAAGCACTAATTCCATAAATATGTCCTTACTGGATTATATTGTTATTGCCCTGTTTACAGTCATGATCCTGGTCGTTGGTGTTGCTTTTTCCAGAACCGGTGGCAACATGAAGTCTTATTTTGCGGCAGGAGGCTCCTTACCCTGGTGGTTGAGTGGCTTGTCATTATTCATGAGCTTTTTCTCCGCAGGCACCTTTGTTATTTGGGGCTCGATTGCCTATCAATACGGGTGGGTAAGTATTACCATTCAATGGATGATGGCTTTGAGTGGCTTTATCATCGGCTACTTTATCGCACCCAAATGGCGGGAAACCAATAGCTTAACCGCAGGTGAATTTTTGGGAAAGAGATTTAGCCCGTCTTTAAAAAAATTTTACAGTTATATTTTCCTGGTACTAAGCTTTGTCACCACCGGAGCATTTTTATACCCTGTCGCTAAAATATTCAATGTTTCGACTGGTTTTTCAATTGAGCTATCCATATTGATATTAGGACTACTCATCATCATCTACACCGCCGCCGGAGGGCTATGGGCTGTTGTAATCACTGACGTGTTGCAGTTTGTCATTTTGTTCGCAGCAGTAATTATCGTGGTGCCTCTCGCCCTGGAAAAAATTGGTGGTCCCGGCGCTCTGATCCACCACGCCCCCGAAGGTTTCTTTTCCATGACCAATGGCGCCTATTCATTTGGTTTTTTAATGGCTTTCACCTTTTACAACACATTTTTTATTGGTGGCAACTGGGCATATGTACAACGCTACACCAGTGTTCGTACGCCCCGGGATGCCAGAAAAGTTGGTTTGCTGTTTGGCAGTTTGTATTTGGTGAGTCCGGTATTGTGGATGCTGCCTCCAATGATTTTCAGGCTGGTGGATGGTAATCTGACAGGCAACGAAAACGAAGGCGCCTTTTTGTTAATGTGTAAGGCGGTCCTGCCTAAAGGCCTGCTGGGACTGATGTTGGGGGGAATGATTTTTGCCACGGCCAGTTCAGTAAATACCACGCTAAATATGTCTGCAGCGGTGTTTACTAATGACATTTACAAAAAGCTTAAAAAGGGTTTAAAGCAGGCAACCATCATGAAAATTGCGCGCCTTTCTACCGTTGTGTTCGGAATAATAACTATCGGCGTGGCACTGGCCGTACCCCGGCTGGGTGGCATCGTGGAGGTAGTATTAACAGTGGGCGCCGTTACGGGAGCACCCTTATTCGGTCCTCCCATTTGGGCGCTTTTTTCAAATTGGCAAACTTCATTTTCAATGATGACCACCACCCTGGTCAGTTTAGGGATCAATTTGTTCCTGAAGTTCATGGCCCCCGGCTTGTTGGGCTTTTCATTAAACAGGGCTGAGGAAATGTTAACCGGCGTCTTTATTCCAATCGCCATCCTAGCCGGCTTTGAAATGTACTACAGGTTCAATGGCACATCAAATCACTCTCTCCAAAAAAACGACGAAATGACCGGGGGTGAAGCTGCAGAAACGACAAAAAACGAAACCTCCGCTCAAAACACATTTGCCATCCGGGTACTGGCAATCGCCCTTTTATTAACAGGATCACTGATCAGCTTGTTGGGCGTCATAGCCAGCGATGGTAAGTTGATTGTGCTTTGTGTTGGCATTACAGTGCTTTTAACGGGTGGCCTTCTGCTCACCAGAAAGTATGTAAAACGCGAATCTAAAGCCTCTGATCTTTAGTTTGTCGCCGGTTCAGTTGTACCTTGGCTGGTCAGGGCCGGTTCTTCCTCACAAGTGGATTACTTCAACATCAGCATCGTAGACCGGAGAGCTATTGGAACACTTTAAAAACAAGCGCACCTTCCCTGAAATCCTCGCTGGTGAAAGGTTCACGATGAGGATAATTATTTACTAAAACCGGTGAGCGTACGAAACCATTAGAAGACAATTTCGTTTTATCTCATATACATAATTTTCTTATATATAAAACATTCCATTATGTTTTCAGGAAGTTTAATTAAAGGCACGCTCAAGACCATTATATTAAAACTCTTATATGAGCATGGCAGCATGTATGGCTATGAAATTACCAAACAGGTCGAAGAATCATCAGAGGGTAAGTTAAAGTTAACGTTAGGCGCCATTTACCCTACTTTGCATAAACTCGAAAAAGGCGGCCTGCTCTCATCCAGATCGGTGGAGGTTGACAACCGTTTGAGAAAGTATTATGCACTGACTGCTGAAGGCAAGAAAGCGGCCATCAAGAAGATTAACGAATATGAATCTTTCGCCAGAATTATGCATACTATCATTTTATCCAATAACTGATGCTGACCAAGGACCAAATCTCGCTGATTCTTAAAAAGCTTAAAAAAGCGTTGGGCCTGAATCACCTTGACCACGAACTCCTCGACCACATTTGTTGCGAAGTCACTGAAAAGATGAAAGGCGGGATGTCCCTGGATGAGGCATTGAATGAGATTATCCACAAAAAAAACCAGCGCTCCATCAGGTATGTACAAAAACGGTTTGATCTTATGCTTCAATTAGAAATGATTAAAAACTATTGCCTTGTGGCTATTCGAAACCTTCGCAGGAATAAGATTTACGCTACCACTAATATGGCAGGATTAGCCATCGGCACAGCTTCTTTCCTGCTGCTGGGCCTATATGTGATCGATGAGATCAGCTATGATAAATTTCATTCGGATCACGAGAAGCTCTACCGCATTCACACAAAGATCAAGTTAAACGATGTAACTTACGACGAGGCGGCCATCGCCTTTCCCGCCGCTGAAGCGCTTAAATCGGATTATCCCGAGGTGATCGAAACTTTCAGATTGCACAAAGCGAATAACACATCGTTGCTGCGGGTAGGTGATAAAATGTTTACCGAAGACAAGTTTTTTTTCGCCGACCCGGAGGTTTTTGACTTGTTTCATTACGAGTTTATCGCCGGAGATCCTCAAACGGCTTTAGATGAAGTAAATAACCTGGTAATCACCCAGGAAATGGCTGTTAAATACTTCGGTAATCAAAACCCTTTGAATCAATTCATAACCTACCAGGGAAACCATCACTTCAAAATAAGCGGTGTCGTCAAAAAGGTGCCGTCCAACACCCACTTCCAATTTGATTTTATAGCGCCCCTGGCATTCCAGATGGCACAGTGGGAAAAAGTAACCGGGAACGAAGGCCGGGAAAAAAAGTGGTTTTGGACAGGCTCATGGACTTACCTGAAACTACGCGATCAACATGCTGCGGCCGGGCTTCAACGTAAAATGCCGCAGTTTGTGGATAAGTATTACCCCGATCGGATAAAAGCCGGCGTTACTTTAGGGTTGCAGCCGGTAACGGCTATTCATTTGCATTCGAACCTGGAGTATGAAATCGCACCGAACAGTCATCTTTTATATGTCTACATTTTTTTAGCGATAGGCATCGTTATCCTGATCATCGCCTGCATAAATTTCACTAACCTGGCAACGGTGTTGTCTATCGGCAGGTTGAAAGAAATGGGCATGAGAAATGCGTTGGGAGCGCGCCGGGGGCAGTTGTTTGTCCAGATCCTTGGGGAATCCCTGCTTTCCAGCCTGTTGGCTGTTGGTATCGCCATTGTCATCACCGCAGTTTTCCTGCCGGTTTTTAATGTATTGACCAATAAGCAATTAGAGATAGGGATTCTATGGCAAACGGGATCATTGATTGCTGTGCTATTGCTGGTACTCATTGTAGGCTTTGGCGCCGGTATCTATCCTGCATGGCTGGTTTCCAGGTTTGAGGTGATTAAGACATTAAAAGGAGAAAAAGGCCTCGGCCGTCAGTCGATGTCTTTCCGAAAGTCCCTGGTAATTTTTCAGTTTATGGCCTCGGTTGTGCTGATGGTGGGGATAGGTGTGATCCACCAGCAACTAAACTATCTGAATCAAAAGGAACTGGGCTTTAAAAAAGATGGTCTCTTGGTCATCACTGCCAGAAAAAACGTCAATAAAAGGTATGAAGCATTCCGGGAGCAATTGCTGCAACATCCCGGTATCCTTAACCTGGCAGGCGTTTCAAATATTCCCGGAAAAGGAACCGGGGCCTGGCGCTTTGTGCCGGAAGGCGGGTCCTATGATGAGCCGGTCATGCTTCCGTTGACTTTTACGGATTATGAGTTTTTGAATACCACCGAAGCCACCCTGTCCAATGGCCGGTTTTTGTCCAAGGATTCCCCCTCAGATGCCGATCAGGCGTTTGTACTGAACCAAAAGTCCGCGGAATTACTGGGATGGAAAGATGACCCCATCGGGAAAAAGCTGGAGCTATTTGGCCCGGGGGTGAATGACATCATCGTGTCGGGACACGTTATTGGTGTGGTAGACGATTTTCATTTCGAGTCACTTCATCACGAGATAAAACCTTTGGTCATGGCTTACCTTCCTGACTTTAACTACTACCTCGCCAGGGTATCTACACATGATTTTGACGCGTTATCGCAATTCATCGATGTTACGTGGAAAGGATTTTCGCCGGAATGGGTCCCCGAATACAAATTTCTTGATGACGAGCTGAACCAGCTTTATGCCAATGAGCAGCAGCTGAGCGCCACCATTAACTATTTCACCATGTTAGCGATCCTTATTGCTTGTTTCGGATTGTTTGCTTTGGGCTCATTCACTATTATGAACCGGATAAAAGAGATCGGGATCAGAAAGGTGATGGGTGCTTCCATCAGTAATATCTTTACATTGGTTTTAAAAGATTTTGTGGTATTGATTATAACCGCGGTAATCCTGGCATGGCCCATTGCCTGGTTTGCTTTGGAAAAATGGCTAAACAACTTTGCTTACAGCATCGATTTGAGTTTTAGCGTATTTATGCTGGCAGGTATAAGTGCCCTGGCCATTGGCATACTTACTATTAGCTACCATGTGGTCAAAGTTGCTTTTTCCAATCCTGTCCGCTCACTGATGTATGAGTGAATGGGGGCAGGAACTTTGGTATTTTATAGATTCTCCTGACCAGTTATTCGTCTTTTAAACACTCGGTGAGTTTAACACGGGCTGCCTTAACAGTTTGTGTTCCCACGGCAAACCAGGCAATGAACAACGCGGTAAATGCAGAGGTGATGAAAAACCACCATTCCAGCTCTATCTTGTAAGCAAATCCCGATAGCCAGGAATTGACGATGAAATAGCTGATTGGCCAGGCAATCAGAATGGATATGAGCACCATTTTGGTATAATCTCTTGACAGGAGATTGATGATTCTTAATTCGCCGGAACCCAGTATTTTCCTGATGCCAATTTCCTTTAATCTTCTTTCAGCCGTAAAGGCCGCCAGGCCAAACAGCCCGAGACATGAAATAATGATGGCAATGATAGCAAAGTATTTGGAAAGACTTGCAATTCTTTGTTCGGAGGCATAAATCGCCTGGTACGCTTCATCGAGGAATGTAAACTCAAAAGGAATACCGGGGTTGAATTTATGGTAAAGCTTCTCCAACCTGGCGATTGTTGCCTTTTCATTCCCTGACTGTATTTTAACAACAATCGTATTGGCCCATTCAGGACGAAAGATCAAAAACATGGGCTTAATTTCTTCGTACAGCGATTTATAATGAAAATCCTTTACCACCCCTATGACTTCCCTTTTTCCACGCCAATCAATGATCTTGCCGACAGGCTCTACTAAATCAAAATGTTTAACCGCTGTTTCGTTGAGTATAACCTTTGAACCCTCCTGACCAAATTCTCTGGAAAAACTGCGTCCTTCCTTCAATTCGATACCTAGCGTCTCCAAATAGTCATAGCCTACCGATCCATAGGTAAAGCCTCTGGTAGAACTCTCAAATTCCGAAATACTTCCTTCGAGAATGGTAGCGTTCACAACACCTACAGTAGTTTTTACCTCCGAAAGGAATGGCTCAAGGTTTTCAACCAGATTCCCTTCCTTTTCAAAAGTCAATATATTGTCTTTGTCATATCCAAGGTTTTTGGATTGCACGAAGTCAATTTGCCTAGAAACAACTAGCACAGCCACGATGAGTATGATTGATATGCTGAATTGAAAGATCACCAATCCCTTACGTATCAGCAATTCTCCCAAAGAAGTTTTCAAGTTTGTTTTTAATACTTCAATGGGCCTTAATCCTGAAAGGAAAAAGGCAGGGTAGCTGCCAGCAATGATGCCGGTAAAAAGGACAATTGTAACAACCCCCAGGATCAGATGTGAGTTCCACTCCACAGATAGTTGTTTGGCAGTGATTACATTAAATTGTGGCAGGAGAAAAAAAACTACTAAAATCGCCATTAGAGATGATACAACCGCCAACACTATCGACTCACCAACATACTGTAGTATGAGTGCAATCCTGGGAACACCTATTATTTTCTTGACTCCCACCTCTTTTAGTCGTCTGGATGCCTGCGCGGTAGACAAATTCATAAAATTGATGCAGGCGATAATTAAAATGATCAACGCTATGGTCGAAAAAAGTAATACGTAATCGATCCTGCCCCCTACCAGAACACCATGCTCATAACGGTCATACAGATACCTGTCAGCATAACGTTGAACAAACATATTACCGATCCACTCCGGATGTTTTTCACCGTATAAAGGCTCCAATTTGGATCTGTAGAAATCATTGATCTTGACGTTAAACTCATCTACATCCACCCCCTCATGAAGGCTCAGGTAAACGCTTGCGTTATTGCTACCCCAATCCAGATCGCCGGGATCACGTTTATCCAGGAATAATTTGTTGGTTAATAAAAAATCGAACTCCTGTAACGATTTGACATCAGTGATGTCAAATACCCCTGAGATCACATAGTTGCCCTTATAAACAACTTGTCCATCCGAATTATCAACGACACCGATAACATTGCCCAAAACACTTTCATCTGTACCAAATAAACTGGCAGCGAGTTGTTGCGATATAACTATAAAATTTTTGTCTGAAAGGACATGATCTTTATCCCCCTCGATTAATTTAAAGGAAAATAAGTTGAAAAAATCTTTTCCGGCCATTTGGCCCTTGGCTTTGATCTTTTTATCATTGGCGGACAAGATCGAATTGGTGGCCTCGTGTGCTACCGGCACAACATATTCCACCTCGCCAAACGTCTCAATCAACGCCGGTGCCAAAAGATCAGAATTGCTTTCACTGGTTTTTATGCCCCTTTCACCCTTGTCAATATTTCTCAGTACTTGAAACAGCCTAGCATCTTTTTGATGAAATTTATCAAATGACAGCTCATCATACACCCATAAATAAATAAGAAGTACCGAGGCCAGACCGGTAGACAGGCCAATCAGGTTGATAAAAAATGAGCTTTTGTAACGCTTAAAATTCCGATAGGTAAATAAAAAATTATAACGAAACATGGTTATTGGATTTAGGTAATTATTGGTTTTGGATAGTCTGAAAAACGCCGGCCGGAAGTAATGAATTACATTCCAAACAAATCTCCATTTCGCTTTACCGGGAGACCGCTCATAATGGTCTTCATAAAGCTCCGTGAGATCTCCTTCGATCTCTTCCAGGTAGTCTTCCCGGCAGAACCAGCGCAGGAAACGAAGTGCCCTTTTGGGAGGTGTCGGTTTCATAGATTACTCGTTTTTAAGGGATGCTGCAGGGTTGATCCTAACAGTTTTCAGCATTTGTGTCCCTACCGTTAACCAGGCGACCAGCATAGTCAACAATCCGGCACCGATGAAATACCACCATTTTAAATCGATCCTATAAGCAAAGTCATCCAACCATTTTGTTACAATCAGGTAGCTAAGGGGTAATGCAATGATAATCGCTATTAATACCATCCTGGTTAAGTCACCAGATAAAAGCCGTATTATACCAAGGTCTGTGGCGCCTAATATTTTCCGGATGCCAATTTCTTTTAACCTTTTTTCAACCGTAAAAGCCAATAAACCGAATAACCCAAGGCCTGAGATCACAATAGCTAATCCCGCAAAGTAGCGGGACAATATTGCTACCCGCTTTTCTGATGCGTACAGACGCTGGTAGTCGTCATCCATGAATTTAAAATCGAAAACCTCCTCAGGGCTATGGGTTTGATAAATCCTTCTTAGCTTGTCGATAGTCTCATTCTCTGTTCCAGCCCGGATCTTAACAGACACTTTTGGTGCGTAAATTATAGGCGCCAAAAAAATAACGCAAGGTTTGATTTCTTCATAAAGCGATTCAAAATGAAAGTCTTTAGCTACCCCGACAATTTGCATTTCGCTATTATCTATCTTTACCATTTTGCCAATTGGATCTTTTAATGCCATCCTTTCAATTGCCGTCTCATTAAATATGATCTGATTGTGTGAACCGAAGTCCTCGGAGAAAGCCTGCCCAGCCACCATTTCCATTCCAAGCGTTTCGATCAAATTGTAACCGGCCCAAAGCCTTGAAAAAAATGGCGCATCTCCCTGATCTTTCCCCTCCCAATGAATACCATTAGTACCGCCCAGGGGCTTTCCTGCCACCATATTGCCACCTCCTGCATTCAATACCCCGGGAATGCTCCTGATTTTAAACATGAAATCCTCATTCACATTATCGGTGTCAAAATAGATGACGTGATCCCTGTCATATCCCAGATTTTCGGACTGGACAAACTTTACCTGCTCATAAACAACCCAGACTGATACAATTAATACTACCGCTACAGCAAATTGAAATATCACCAATCCCTTCCTGGCCCAAATTGCGCCCAATGAAGAATCGAGCCTTCCCTTTAATGTGCTTGCCGGTTTAAATGAAGAGATGTATAATGCCGGATAGCTGCCGGAAACAATCCCTGCAAACAGTGTAATAGCCAACAACACCAAAATAAGGTCCGCGTCAAAATTCAGGGAAAGTTGCTTTCCTGTAACTAAATTGAAGTGAGGAAGGAAAAGTACAACCAGCAGCATGGCTACTACCAAAGATAAAAAAGCCATCAAAACCGATTCTCCCATATATTGCATCATTAGCGTCCCTCGTCTGGCGCCAACAACTTTTTTGATACCTACCTCTTTAATCTTTCTTAATGATCTTGCAGTAGATAAACTCATAAAATTAATACAGGCTACCAGCAATATGAAAATGGCAATAATTGAAAATAACCTCACATATTCAATTCTACCGCCAGCCGGTACACCGTTTTCATAGAGACCATACAGGTAGCGATCTGAATACCGTTGCAGGAACAAGGTCGCCTTCGAGTTTTTGTCCTTGGTTTTTAAAAAACTGCCTATTTTATCATTGAATTGCCCGATGGAGGTCCCAGGTTTTAAAAGGACGTAGGTTCGGGGGGAACTGTCTCCCCAACCTGCCCCGGGGTTAATTTCCTGAAACAATTCATAACTCAGCAATAAATCAAAATGGTTGGTGGCGGTGGAAGGTGGCGACTCAAAAATCCCTGAGACAAGACATAACCTGTTAATATCCCGCGCTTTCCAATTAATGGTTTTGCCAATAGCACTTTCGGTTGAATTGAATAGCTTTAATGCTAACGCTTTTGATATGACAACTTCATTTTTGTTTGATAGGATCTTGTTTTTGTTGCCTCTTATTAGTCTGTAAGAAAATGTGTTAAAAAAATCTCCGGATACATATTGCCCGGTTGCTTTAACCCTGGTATCTTCAACAGCTATCACTCCCTTACTGATGTTGAAGGTTGGAGGAACTACCGCTACTGAGAATGCAATTTCCGGCATTTCTTCAGCCAGTCCTTTGGCTAAAGGCACCGGAGTTGCCTCAATGGTTTCCACACCGTGGGTGTGATGAAGGTTTTGCATGACCTGAAAAAGTTGGTCATCTTTTTCAAAAAATTTGTCAATATTCATTTCATTATCCACCCAAAGGAAAATAAGTAAAGCACAGGCCATACCCGTGGATAGTCCAAAAAGATTAATCAGAAATAAACGTTTATAGCGTTTAAAGCTTCGATAGGTCATTAAAAAATTATGGCGGAACATTGCTATTGGATTTAAATGAGGATTAGTTTTAAACGATTTGATAAAGGAAGGTCGGAAATAGCGCATTACATTCCCTGCGAATTTCCACTTTGCTTTGAAGGGAGATGTATCATAATGGCCTTCATAAAGCTCCGTGAGATCTCCTTCGATCTCTTCCAGGTAGTCTTCCCGGCAGAACCAGCGCAGGAAACGAAGTGCGCCTTTAGGAGGTGTCGGCTTCATGGTTACTCGTTCTTTAAGCATTCAGTCGGACTGATCCTAGCCGCTTTTAGGGTCTGCAGTCCAACGGTGAGCCAGGCAATCAATAACGTCAGCGATGCTACACCAATAAAATACCACCATTTTAAGTCAATCCGGTAAGCAAAGTTTTCCAACCATGTGGTGGCTATGAAATAGCTAAGCGGTGTGGCAATAGCAATGGCTACCAACACCATGCCGGTGAAGTCTCTCGATAAAAGACGCACGATACCGGACTCCCCGGCACCTAATATTTTCCGGATACTAATTTCCTTGAGTCTTCTTTCTGCCGTGAACGTTGCCAGGCCAAATAAACCGAGGCATGAGATCAAAATAGCAATTCCCGCGAAGTATTTAGACAAGGTGGCAACCCTTTGCTCCGCTGCATAAAAGGCCTGATAACTTTCGTCCAGAAATTGATAGTCAAAAGCAAAGCCGGCATTATAGCTTTCATAAAAATCCCGAAGTCCATCCAGGGCTTCTTTTTCTCTTCCGGCTTCTATTTTTACCATGATCTTATTTTCCGATCCGGGTGCCAGTATAAAACAGAAAGGCTTCACCTTTTCGTGCAATGATTCGAAATGGAAATCTTTAACAATGCCAATTATTTCCTTTTCGCCCATAAAGTTGACGATCCTGCCAATCGGTTCCTGAAGCTGCATGGCTTTGATGGAGGCTTCATTGAATATAATTTTTGCGCTCTCGGCACTAAATTCTTTTGAAAAAGACCGCCCCTCTTTTATTTCAATACCCAATGTTTCTATAAGATCATAATTCACCGCGGCCACCTCAAATCGCGTCATATCATCGGGCGCTCTTCCCTCCCACTGTATGCCGCTGACAGACCAGTTGTGACCAATCATACGATGTCCCGTACCGGAAGCATTTACGACACCCGGAAGGCGTCTCACCTCCGTTAAAAATGTCTCCATATTATCCATTATGTTACCCTCTACATCAAAAAAGATGATATTGTCTTTATTGTAGCCAATGTTTTGTTCCTGAACAAACGTGATCTGCCTGTACACAACCCAGACACTTACCATTAATATGACGGAAATTGTAAATTGAAAAACCACCAAACCTTTCCGTATCCAGCCGGCGTTTGAGCCGGCATTTAATTTTCCTTTTAAGGTGCTTACAGGCTTCAGGCCAGAAAGATAAAATGCCGGGTAGCTACCGGCGGCCAGGCCGGTAAATAAAGTGATCACGAGGGCTGAAAAAAGAAGTGCGTGGTCATATGTCAGGGAGAGCTGCTTCTCCACAATTTCGCTAAACTGGGGCAAAAACAGGGCTACCAGCATAAAAGCCATTATCATTGAAAAAAATGCCATCAATACGGATTCGCTCAAATATTGAAGTATGAGGTCTTTTCTTCTTGAACCAACTACTTTCTTGATACCAATCTCTTTTGATCTTCTGGAGGCCTGCGCCGTGGAAAGGCTCATGAAATTAACGCAGGCGATGAGCAAGATAAAACCAGCTACTATAGAAAACAATCTGACGTATTCGATCCTGCCTCCTACCAACACCCCGTTTTCATAGGCACTAAAAAGATAATTGTCCGAATAGCGTTTGAGGAATGGCGACCGGATCGATTCGGGGAATCTGCGCTTAATCAAACCAGCAAATTTTTCGTTAAACAAACTGACATCGGTTCCCGCTTTTAAGACTACGTAAACATGGGGCCCCAGGCTGCCCCAATCGTCTACCCAAAACTTAATGTCTTTATAGAGCTCAAATGACATGACAAAATCAAATTGCGTGGAGGAATTGATGGGAACTGACTTAAAAACACCGGAAACAAGGAATGGCTGCTCGTGTTGAAATACTATTTCCTTGCCCATTATCCCTTCAGTGGTATTAAATAATTTTATCGCCAACGCTTCGGAAATAACGATAGCGTTCTTATGTGTCAACACCTGGTCTGCACTCCCGTGAATGAGGTCATAGGAAAATATGTTAAAGTAATCCTTGCCAACATATTGCCCCGTAGCTTCCACATTTTTCTCACCAACAGAAAGTATGAAGCCATCAAACCCGGGCCAGTGCGGCGGTGCCACGGCTGCTGCGTAAGCCACCTCGGGCATTTCTTCCATGATGGCTTCAGCCATGGGTCCGGATGTTTCTTTGGTGGTACGAATAACTTCATCGTATTGAAGGTGTTCCATCACCTGGAAAAGCCGGTGGTCTTTTTCGTGAAACTTATCGACATGAAGCTCATCATTAACCCACAGGTATATTAATAAAACACAGGCCAACGCTGAAGAAAGCCCTATAAGATTGATAAAGAAAGCATTTCTATAACGCTTGAAACTTCGAAAAGAGAGTAAAAAGTTGTGGCGAAACATGGCTATATTATTTGACGGATATCTATTGAAAGGTTTGATAAAGGTTGGTCTGAAATAACGAATTACACTCCAGGTAAACTTCCAGCTCGCCTTGCGTGGAGACCATTGATAATAGTCCTCATAAAGCTCGATAAGGTCCCCCTCGATCTCCTCAAGGTAGTCTTCCCGGCAAAACCAGCGCAGGAATTTTAAGGCAGTTTTAGGTGGATTCGCTTTCATCAGCCAAAGGAAATTTCAGGAATTTGCCGGTAGATGTTGTCTCTCAAAGCATACTGGTGATCCAATAATTTTTTTCCGAAAGCCGTGATCACATAAAACTTCTTTCTCCGGCCACCGCGGTTGCTGGCAGGGCTCCCAAAACGGGACTTTACAAAACCCTTATTTTCCAGACGCTTTAAGATCACATGAACTGCGCTAATGTTTACCTTTTTTTCCACTTTCTCTTCCAGGGTTTTGAGGATCAATACACCATAGGCCCTGTCGCGCCATGCTCCTACGATGAGCAGCACCAATTCTTCAAATTCTCCAAGGGAATGTTTCATTAATTCAACCTTATTTACTTAACAAATATGAATTTAATATATTAGTTTCACTTTTGCTAAGAAAATAAACTATTTTTTCGGGAATAAGAAGATTTCAGTGAAAATGTGCCAGTGAGATTAATGAAAGTTAAGCCGACGTGCCATAGGGTGATGATGGTGACATGTTTACAATATCAACACGTTTTTTTATCAAACATCAAAAGTTACGATTATTAGCGTCTGATCTTGCGCAGGATCAGCGGGAATAATCTGATCCACAATGGAAACACCATAATTTATTTATTGTTAAATTTTAGTTTTCCGAACAGAAACAGGATTATAAACAGCGGGATGAAGAACACAATAGCGGATATGATGGCCAAAGCTACCCAGTTCCAGATATATGATGACATCCCATATCTGTGCTCTATGCCGTAGTTGATTTTTTTTCCTTCAGGCATTAGTGTTTTGAGATCTGCATAGTAAGTCTTAAACAAATCGGGTGAATCAATCGTCATTTTATAGATGGAGCCACTGTCATAGGATTTTGCCAGCCCGCCCTGCTTCAATGCCTTTTCATCCAACCAAATTTCAACAAATTCATTATTGACCATTTTAATATCTTTAACGGCTCCTTTTTTTGCCAATAGCTCCAGCGAGACCTTATCCAATTCCCGGTGGTTGTCGCAGGAAAGCAACAGCATGCCAACCAAAAAAATAACAATGGGGAAAGTAAATTTAAGTATTTTCATTTCCATGCGTTTTAGCTTGTGAGCCCCCACACCCGTTTTCACCGTCCATTCTTAATTTACTATTTAATGCAGATAGTTGAAAGCATTATTGATGAAATAGTAAAAAAACGCTCTTCATTGCTAAAGCCGGGACAAATGTGTTACCCGAAACCGGTACTACTGCGCAGGAATTTATCATCGCTATCTCAACGATCTGTAAAGTTCCCATGCATCTATTCCCCAATTTCGACTCGTTGCGCGCTCTTGCTGAAGCTGGTTTTGGCTCAGCCCTACATTTACTGTAAGGTGGGCATGCCGGGTCGATCGTATGCGGAACTCCGGTATGGCTAAAAATTTGTATGGCTGTCTCCCCTATTTACCGAGCTTGCGAAGGTCTCCTGATATTTTTCCGTCATACTTTTTAATGAACAGGTCTCCGGAACCGGCACCATGAACGTGCACATTCTTTGCTACGTAATCGACGTGGACGTTGCCGGAGGAATCATTTAGGGTGAAGTGTCCGTTGATATTATTAGCTCTGATATCGCCGGAAGAATCTGTTAGTTTTAAGTCACCATCAACCTTTCCAATATTCAAACCTCCTGAGGTATCTCTTAAAGTGATATTTCCATTCATATTCCTCATGTCGATATCGCCGGAGCTATCCCTCAGGTTCAGATTCCCGTTTATGTTTTCCAAACTTATCGACCCGGAATTATCAGTAATTTTTATCATATTTTCAACACCCTGGTTGGTATTGATATTAGCCAGTCTCATATCTCCGGAAGAATCTCTGAGCGTTAAATTTCCGTTTACCCGCACCAAATTTATCGCTCCTGAGTTGTCGTTAATTTTTACCATTTTTTTAGCGCCATTGTTGGTGTTTATGTCGATCAATTCCATATCTCCGGAGGAGTCCTTAAGGTTGAGGTTGCCATGGATGTTTTTAATATGAAGATTTCCCGAACGATCATCCACCGTCAGGTCGTTCTCAATATCTGCAATTTCCAGATCACCTGAACGATCATAGATGGACAGTGCCAGGTTTTTAGGAACATTCACTACCAGATCAATTTTTCTGGCCGGCGCGCTGAAGAATCCATCCGGGTTGATGGCTTCCAAAAAATCATTTCTCTTTTGGAAATTAAAACGACTCTCTAAAATAGCCTTGTCACCTTCTCTAAAAAGTGAAAGGTGCATAAACTCTTCAACAATGCGTACGGCGCGCTTGATACTAACGGCTGATAACACGACATCCGCTTCTACAGTAATTACATCGGAATCGTGGCCGCGGACAGTGACATGTCCCGCCCCGGAATTAACGGTTAGTGCTTTTAAGTCATCGGCCGATAGTTGCAGGGTTTTGCTGGTTGTGAACCCCTTATAAAAAAGAACCTTGTATTCCTTCTCGTCTATTTTCTTCAACACCAGTTCTTCGGATTGCGCATTTGCATGATCAATAAATGATTGTGTAAAGCAAAAGCATAGAAAAAACAAAGTAAATAAATTCTTTTTCATCGTCAGTAGTATTTTAAGTTTTATTAACCATTTGAGTGAGCACTATAAAAGAAGGCCTACCGGAAAGATGTAATTTCTCTGCAAAAGGTTGCACGGGGCAATGGCTCATCCTTTTGTTCAAAATTTAGCTGGTTAGGTCCGACACCCTGCGACTCACCTGAGCCCGTCAATTATTTTGGCGTCTACCCAGTAAATATCCTGATTGCCTGAATAGAAAAGATATTTACCATCTTTTGTTACAAAGGGACAAAACTCATAATTGGCTGTATTAATAGCACTACCCATGTTCTTTGCCTGCGTCCAGCTGCCGTCTTTGTTCTTAAAGCTGATATACAAATCCCCGCGGCCATAACCTTCTTTTCTTTCGGCGCAAAATATGAGGTATGATTCATCATAGGCCACAAATACATCGGCTTCATATCCTTTTGTGTTGATGGATTCTCCCATTCTGACAGGTTGCTGAAATTCCCCGTTAACCTGGGCAGCGGCATAGATATCAAAATCACGCTTGTTTTCTTCTCCGGCTCCCACATTGGAGGCAAAATACATGGTGCCGCTGTTGGTAAAGGAAATATAGTATTCGTTTTTATCAGAGTTAATGGTTTTGCCTGCATTTATTGGTGTTGACCAACCATTGCCTTCTTTTTCCACGTACCAGATATCAATGTCTTTCTTTTTTCCGGATCCGCTTAAAGGTTGACCTGAGATGAAAAAAAGTCTTTTTTCATCGGGCGATAAAAAAGGGTCGTTGTATCCATACAGGTCGTCATAAATTATTTTTTCAGGTGAGGTCCATTGACTGCCTTCGAGTTTCATATACCGGATGTCAGCCTTGCCATCGACAGTAACAGCATAGTAGAACTCGGTGCCATCTTTTGAAAATACCGAGCCGAATTCATATTGATTCTCTTTGGAAACGATACCCGGCGCGAATACTTTTGGGGTGAGCCCGGGCGGTGATTGTTTCAGGTATTTTAACGACTGTTTTCTAAGATCCTGTGCCTGGGTAATTTTGGCAGCAAGTAAGACCAGAGGGACTAGTATGGTTAGAACTTTCATGGTTTGACCTTTTATTAATACTAACAAGTATGCCTAAATTTATATTCTAAAAAAACTAAAATCTCTTCTTTCTATATTATTACCAAACATTTCCCTGACACCAATTGTATCAAGGTCAACATGGTTTCCGGAAAATTCTCGCTAATTGCCTCTCGCCCTTAATTCCTGGTATTAGATAACTAAACTACCAAACAGTAGTTCAGCAGGATGCCGGCATTAAGAACTTTGCAAAGAAGTAATAAGTCCTTTAGACATTCTATCCGCTACTAATTTCCCATTTGTGCATTTTGACGTGAAAAATTTTGCGAAGGACCACCACAACAATTAAGAATTTGATTTGGATGTCCAAGTGTTATATTGTCTATAAACTGGCAAAAGGTTGAATTGTCATCCGCAAAAATAGCCCACTGTGTATCAGGGGGTCTTGTATTGGCAGGGCATATATTCCAGGATTGCCAATCGGAAATCGTTGGAAAATCTACTATGTTATTTGAAACAGTTATACCCCTACCACCTCGAATATCGATACCATAAAGGCTCGGCCATCGGATTGAATTGTTGGCAATTGTGCCTCTGGCCAATGCCTCATCAGAATTATAATTTGATCCGCCTCCATAAAGGCCCCAGTTTTGAATTCTAATTCCAGAATATTTGTTAGTGCCACAATCCACCCAACCGGGCTTAACAATTGTATTATTACTAACTTGAAAATCCCTGACATTTTGAAGAAAAATGCTTTCCTGATCATTTTCAAATAAATGATTGCAGGTAATTTTAATATAATGCCCCTGTCGAATATAAATGTGTCTACCCTTTGCGCTAAAAAATGTATTACCCTGAACAACGAGCCCATCTTGTCCTTCACTATCTATCGAGGTGCCCTGCATGCTTCGCAACATATTATTTATGAAGTGGAAATCACCTGCCGAATATCTACCTGGTGCAACATTCGCATGCTTTTCAACTTTCAGCGCATGATTATTCGAAAAAAATTGATTGTTGGTAACGATAATCTTACCAGCATGCCACCATAACTGCGTGTCATCATAATCTATACCCGCTACCTTTATAGCAGCTACTCCACCATAAAAATGACAGTTTGAAATGGTGCCCCCTTCAATATTTCGCAATACAATAAGTGGCTTTGTATTAGCTATAGCATCTGGAATCCATCCTCCTTCTCTAAAGGTTAATCCATCAACCTCAAAATAACTATGCCCCTGGTGTATATTCTCGTAACCGACAAACAACGTTCCATTACTTAAATCTCCTTCTCCAAATAATCTTATTCTGGTTTTCCTTATCTGGACCTCATCGTAATGATAAATCCCAGCAGGAAAATATACTGAGCCGTTATGGTTCTGAAAGTGTACCGCAGCTTGAATAGCTTTCGTATTGGCGGCGCGGTTAGCCACCGTGTTGCTAAGATTTCCAACAGCCTGAACTGTTTCATTCTGACTAAAAAAGAAGCTATTTTCATTAAAAGTTTTCTCAACATTAGTCGGGACGTGTTTAATTTTAAACTGGTTGGCGCTAACGTATGTAAGAACAAATTGATCTGTGACGGATACGGGCACAGGACTCTCCTGAAATGAAAAACCTGAAATCCTGAATGACAATAGAAATATCGAGGTGCATAAAAAAAACTTTCCCATAGCTATAGTTAAAAAAATTGGTTACAATAAAACTTAACCAAAGTTATGAAACTTCCTGCGATCAAAAAATTTATTCCCAGCTACTTTACTTATTCGTCTTTCAAACAGTCCACCGGATTAGCCCTGGAGGCTTTAAATGTATGAATGCCAACGGTCAGCCAGGCGATCAGTAGCGCCAGCACCCCTGAACTCACAAAAAGCCACCATTCCAAGTCAATATGAAAAGCAAAATTTTCGAGCCATTGCCCCGTAAGGTAATAGCTTAAGGGTAGCGCAATTAAAATCGCCACCAGTACCATTTTGGTAAAGTCACCGGACAACAGGTAGAAGATACCAATTTCGCTGGATCCCAGAATTTTCCGGATGCCGATTTCCTTGAGGCGTCTTTCGGCTGTAAAAGCTGCCAAACCAAACAGTCCCAAACAGGAAATAAGGACGGCGAGGACGGCAAAGTACCGCGACAGTATAGCAACGCGCTTTTCAGCGGCATAAAGTGCCTGGTATTCCGAATCCAAAAATTTATAATCAAATGGAAACCCCGGATTGAAAGTCTGATAGAATTGCCGAAGGTTGTTTACGGTTTCCTGTTCTTTTCCGGCTTCAATCTTTGCCATCACATTGGTGGTGAACCTTGGCGTCAGTCTAAAAAATAGCGGCTTTACCTGCTCGTGAAAGGACTCAAAATGAAAGTCTTTGGCGATCCCGATAATTTCCTTTTCCTCTCCGTAAAGTTTGACAATCTTACCTATAGGATCCTTAAGCCCCATAAATTCAATGGCCGCCTCATTGAAGATGATCTTTGTGGTATCCGCTCCGAACGCTTCGGAAAAACCTCTTCCGGCTTTCATTTCTATACCTAATAACGCCATCATGCCATAGTCAACCGTAATATTCTCGAACGACGTTCTGTCTTCAGGATCTTTTCCTGCCCAATTCACCGCATAGGTGCTAAAATAGTGACCTGTCATATTATGCGCTAAGGCGGAAGCATCGATGACTCCTGGAATATTTTTAAGTTCCAGCAAAAATGTTTTGAATTTTTCCTTTTCCCACAGCAACCCTTCTTTTCGGAAAAATATAATGTTGTCTTTTTCATACCCAAGGTTTTTTGTCTGAACGAATTCAACCTGTTTATATACTACCCAAACCGATACAATTAAGATGACCGATAGTGTAAATTGAATAATAACCAAGCCTTTCCTCGCCCATAGCTCCCCCATGAAATTACCTGATTTTCCTTTCAACACCATATTTGGACTAAAGCCGGAAAGGTATAAAGCCGGATAACTACCAGCCATCAGTCCGGTAAACAATACCATGCCCAGTAGTGATAAAATAAGGATCACATTAAAATCAAGGGAGAGCTGTTTTTCCGTGATCAGGTTAAACTGGGGTAAAAATACGGCTACAAACACCAAAGCTACCACCAACGAAAGCAGTGCCATCGCCGTAGACTCTCCCAGATACTGCAAAACGAGTGTTCCCCGATTAGCCCCCATTACTTTTTTAACACCTATTTCCCGCATTCTCCTGGATGCTCTTGCCGTGGATAAATTCATAAAGTTAATGCAGGCAATGAGCAGGATAAATAAGGCAACAACCGAAAATAACCACACATATTCTATCCGGCCTCCGGCTTGTTGGCCGTTTTCATAATGATTATACAGGTAGGCGTCTGCATAGCTTGTAATGAATGGTGAGCGGTGACTGGCTTTTCCTTCTGTCTTATCGCGGATAAGGTCAACGATCTTGCTGTTAAACTGATCGATATCAGTACCTTCCCTTAACAACACATATGTTTTTGGTGATGAATTGTACCAGTTGGTTACCCATTCGTGCTCATCGCTGAATCCTTCAAAAGACAGCGCAAAATCAAACCGGACGGAAGAGTTGGCTGCTATATTCCTGAAAACGCCGGAGACACTAAACTGTTTTTCATGTTCCCACTCAACAACCTCGCCTATCACATTTTTAGTGGTGCCAAATAAGGCCATCGCCAAATCCTCGGATATAACCATGGACTTTTTATCTGATAATACCAAATCCTCTTGCCCCTGGATAAGTTCATACGAAAACAGCTTAAAGTAGTCGGCACTTACATATAGTCCGGATGCTTTCATGTCGCGGTCATTAACCGAAAGCGTATAATTACTATTACCCATCCTTAAAGCTGTTGCCGCAGCTACCACTTCGGGCATTTCCTCTGCCAATGCAGCTCCGATAGGTCCTGCCGTCGACCGGCTTGTCGTTATATATCCGGCCTCTTCCGAATGTTCCATGACCTGATACAGCTGACTACCGTTTTTATGAAAACGGTCGATGCTTAATTCGTCATTCACCCATAAGAAAATTAATAAAGCACAGGCGATGCCCGTGGAAAGACCAATTAAATTGATGAAAAATGACGCTTTAAACCGCCTGAAGTTTCTGTAGGTAATTAGTAAGTTATGCCTGAACATGCCATATCTGTTTAGTGTATAAATTCCTGGATTATTTCTCCCGACAACTGAGGGCCGGATTAATTTAAAAACCTCGTACCTGTATTTTTTTCGGGCAAAGGACAATCCATGCGTCTTGACATTATTATAGAAAGTCTCTTCCAGGTCTCCCTGCAGCTCCTCGTACAGATCCTTTCTGCAGAACCACCTGAAGCATCTCGAAAAAAAAGCCGGAATTTGCTTTTTGTTTTTCATGTGTTTATAATTTATTTTCATTGGTCACATGGAAAAGTCTAGTGACAGGCCTGGCAAGGAATTATAAAATTGCCGGCGTAATTGCTCCGCATCTACCAGCGCTTTTTTGCCCAGGTTGGTTAAAAAGTAAAACCTTTTCTGGCGCCCTCCCCTTTCGGCGGTGGCTCCACCCATTTCCGATTCCAAAAAACTCTTTGCTTCCAGTCTGCTTAGCGCGCTGTGCAACGCCCCCCGGCTGATATTTCTCCCAATGCGGCGGCCAAGTTCTTCCTGTATCGCTACACCGTATGCATTATCATCCAGCACCAGCACCGCCAGCAATACGATTTCCTGAAATTCTCCAAGATATGATCCTTTCATTTTTTTGATATTTTGTATTCATTTATGAAACTAATAATAAATTATTTCTTTCGCAAATGAATACATTATAAATTTAAAAATCCATTTTTCATTTCACTTGCCTGTATCAATTATTTATTTTTCACTTAGATTACTCCTGATACAAAACACTTACCGGATTGTTAAGCGCGGCCTTAAAGATCCTGTGCCCGACTGCGATAATGGTAATTAACAGCATGGCCAAAAGTGCCCATATCACAGTGGAAAATCCTATAGAGGTATGATAGGCAAAATTATCGAGCCAATGACTCATCGCATGATAAGCAATCGGGACAGCTAATACAAACCCCAGTAAAACAAGTAACATAAAGTCCCTGGAAAGAAGCATAAGAATGGAAGCTATGGAAGCGCCAAACACCTTCCGGATCCCTACTTCTTTTGTATGTAACTCAGCAATAAAAGAGGACAATCCATACAAACCAAGACAGGCGATGATAATGATCAAAAAGCTAAACCAGTTGGCCATTTCAGAAGTTTTGATATCATTCAGATAGGCCCGTTCGAAAAGTTCATTAAAGAAACTATATTCAAATGGGTAATTGTCGGAGAATTCCCCATATTTTTCTTTGACGGATTCAATGATCTCATTTATATTTTTGGTAGAAACTTTAATAGCAATGTTACTATACGTGTCTTTGAAAAACACCTGTAGAGGTGCTATTTCAAGATGCAATGAATGTTGGTGAAAGTCTTTGATAATGCCGACAATGGTTGCAGTATCATCTGCCCAGGTAAGCATTTGCCGCCCAATGGGATCCTCCCAACCCAGCGCTTTCACGGCACTTTCATTCAGAAGCATTGACTTTCTTTCATCGCCAAATTCCCTGGAAAAATCACGCCCCCGGACCACCTCCAGTTCAAAAAGCTCGGTGTAGTCATAGTCGACAAAGTTGGTGTATAACCTCAGCTCACTCTCCTCTTGCTGTCCCGGCCACCTGGGTGAAGACCCGGCGGTAATGTTGTTGGGCATCGAATTTGCAGAAGCAACTTGCAAGATGCCCGGCAATTTTCGCAGTTCATCTTTAAAGACAGGTAATCTTTTACCTAATTCCCGGTCTCTTATTTTCAAAATAACTATCTGATCTTTGGCATAGCCCATATCAGCGTCCCGGATATAGTTCAATTGTTTTGAAATGACCAACGCGCTTATAATCAGTGCCGCGGAAATAGTAAATTGAATAACTACCAATGCATTCCGGAGACTCGATTTTTTCCCTTTGATACGGTATCCTTTTAGCGCAGCTACCGGTCTGAAAGAAGAGAGTACAAAAGCGGGGTATAACCCGGAAAACACCCCAACCAGTAGGCAAGAGGCTGCCAAAAATGCTAAAAGCCAGGGCTGCTGCCTGATATTCAAACTCAGATTCCGATCCACAAACTGCGAGAAATATGGCAGTATGAAAGCGATGACGGCCAAAGAAAAAAGCAATGCCATAGCACTTAATAAACCGGATTCACATAAAAACTGGAACACCAACTCACGCCTGGAAGCGCCGGCAGCTTTCCGGATACCTATTTCCTTTGCTCGCCTTAAAGCATTAGCCGTGCTTAAATTGACATAATTGATACAAGCAATAAGCAGGATCAAAAAGCCTATAAGCAGAAATATATACAGCTTTCGCGCTTCATTGTTTATAGCAATCTCGAAATTGACCTTGGAATGCAAATGAATATCGGAAAATTTCTGCAGCCATAACCGGCTCTCCTGCCCATCACTATCCAGCTTGTCTTCCGTGTATTTATCCAATAAAGCGGGAAATTTAGCTGTTAAACTTTCGGGGCTCGCGCCCTCGTGTAACAACAAATAAGTATAAACAAAATAGTGACTCCATTGGCTAATGTCCCGTTTTTCCAGCACAGCCATAGACTCAAAATCGAGCATAATTTCCATTCTGAAATGGGAATTTTCAGGCATGTCCTCAACAATGCCTACAATGGTAAATGGGTGTTTATTCAGATATTTAAGAGTTTTGCCCATTGGATCGGTATCTCCAAAATATTTTGCCGCCACTGATCTGGTTATCACGGCCGTGAATTTGTCCTTTAGAAAATTTTCCGGATTGCCGGCTATTGATTTAAAAGAAAATATTTCAAATGTTTGCGGGTCGGTAGCAAAAACCAGCTTTTCCAGGTAGGTTTGATTTCCTACCCCGATCAAATTTTCCCTGCTACCATTACCCAAATGAAGATAAAGGCGTGTGGCAGCCTCCACTTCGGGATATTCTTCCATTAAAGTCGGAGCCATTGGCGCACGGGTAAGGGCATTAAGATTAGTTCCCATGTAATACTGATTGCTCCTTTCTTTTATTACCCGGTAAATCCGGTCTTTGTTTTGGTGATGTTGATCAAAACTAAATTCGTATTGTACGTATAGGACAATTAAAATGAAGGCGATCAGACCAGCCGTCAATCCAATAAGATTGAGGAATGAATAGGATTTATGGCGCCAAAAATTCCGGCAGGTTGTGAGTAGGTAGTGCTTAAACATATTGTATCGATTTGATTCCCGTATTCCCGTTGTCATGCCAATCATCCCCGGTCTTAAAAATCTCAGTGCCTCTCTGATATATAAGGTCCTGGCCCGGCGGCGGGAACAGACCTTCAGGTTTTCCTCAAAGCTCTCGGCCAGATCACCTTCAATCTCCTCCAGATAGTCATTCTCCAGCAGGTACTTAAGTAATTGAAGAGGCCATTTTGGAGGTGAGATATGATTTTGGGGATCATGCTTCATAGATTTTGGTTTATTCGGATACTCAAAAATTTTCAAAAGGTTACACTCACTTTTACCTATTGTTTTGTGCCTATTTTAATAGAGAGTTTTGCCAAGCCGAAAAAGTTGCACAATTCTGAGAAACGTTTTTGACTACTTTTCAATAAATTTGCCGAAAAATCTTAATTACAAGAACTTGACTTTTAATCCGCATCAGATCAATTTACCTGTTACAGAGATCATACCGGAGGTAAAAACACAGCTGAAAGCTCAAAACACGTTAATTATTACAGCCCCACCCGGGGCGGGTAAGAGTACCCTCCTACCCCTGGCGGTAAAAGATGAGGCCTGGCTGGATCAGCAAAAAATCCTGATGCTGGAGCCGAGGCGACTAGCCGCCAGATCAATTGCAGACCGCATGGCTAATCTACTTGATGAGGCTGTGGGCCAGTCGGTTGGATATCGTATCAGGTTCGAGCAAAAAACGTCCGCCCAGACCAAAATAGAAGTGCTCACGGAAGGCATTCTTACCCGGATGATGCATCACGATAATACCTTGGAAGGTGTTGGCTTGGTTATCTTTGATGAGTTCCACGAACGAAGCATACATGCGGACCTCGCCCTGGCCTTGTGCCGGGAAGTGCAGCAAGTGTTGAGGCCTGAATTGCGCATCATGATCATGTCGGCAACACTGGATATGGATCAGCTGACAGCGCTATTGAATGCCCCTGCCGTTAAAAGCCGCGGTAAGCAATATCCCGTGGACATTAAATATACCGGATCAAATGACCCGTTTTTGTTGCCTGAGATGGTCGCTAAAGTCATCCAGAAAGCCACGAGGGAAAACGAAGGCGATGTTTTGGCATTTCTTCCCGGGCAGGGAGAAATTCTGAAATGTGAGGCTTTGTTGCAATCGGCCTTAAAGGGCTTTGCCATTCACCCGCTTTATGGCCAATTACCCCAGGCAAAGCAAAATGCGGCCATTGTCCCCAACAAGTCTGGCAAAAGAAAAATCGTATTGGCTACTTCAATAGCAGAAACAAGTTTAACGATTGAAGGTGTCAAGATTGTGGTAGACTGCGGGTATTCGAGGGCTTCAAAATTCGATCCACGGTCCGGGTTATCAAGGTTAACGACCGTGGAGATCACCAAAGACTCCGCCGATCAGCGAGCGGGCCGGGCGGGCAGGCTTGGTCCAGGGGTTTGCTACCGCATGTGGACAAAAGCGACAGACCACAGGTTGGTCGCTCACCGCACACCTGAGATCCTGGAGACAGATTTAGCGTCACTGGTGCTGGATATGGCACAGTGGGGCATTGTAGATATCGGCCGGCTCACCTGGCTAACACCGCCACCGCAAAGCGCCATCAACCAAGCCAGCCAGATATTGACCCAGCTATCAGCGCTCGAAGACGGCAGGATAACAAGGCATGGAGAGAAAATCCATAAACTCCCCTGCCACCCCAGGATTGCCCACCTGTTATTGATGGCTGAAGAAGAGGATATGCTTCCGCTTGCCACCGATCTCGCGGCATTGCTGGAGGAGAGGGATCCCCTCTCAAACAAGGAAGGTATTGACATTAACCTGAGAATTGAAGCGCTGAGACGGTTCCGTTCTAATTCCGGGCAGGGGAAAAAGTTTGGCCGGATCGAAAAAGTCGCCGGCGCATACCGCCAAATGTTCGACGTGGCGCCCGACAACGGTGTTTTTGATCCATATGAAACCGGCATATTGCTGGCCTACGCCTACCCCGAACGGATCGCTTTTGCCAGACCCGGTAATAATGCCCAGTTCCAATTATCGAATGGTAACTATGCCATGGCGGGTCACCGGGATGACCTCGCCCACGAACCCTGGCTGGCCATTGCACAGTTGGATGCAAGAGATGGGCTGGGAAAAATATTCATGGCCGCTCCCCTTAATCCAAAGGACCTTGCACCCATGGTAAAAGAACAGGAGGTGATTACCTGGGATACAAAAAAAGGCGGGTTATCTGCCACCAGGGATTTGAGGATAGGTAATATTGTGTTGCAGTCCAAGCCGCTACCCGCCCCGGATGAATCCAAATTGCTGGATGCTATTGTCGATGCAGTTAAAAAAGAAGGAAAAACCCTGCTCAACTTCGACCAGGAGGTGGTCCAGTGGCAACGCCGTGTTGCAAGCCTTCAAAAGTGGCGTCCGATGGAAAGGTGGCCGGATGTCAGCACCTCGACCCTTTTGCTTACGAATAAAGAATGGCTGAGCCCATACCTAAATAGGGTTAAAAAGCCCGAAGATCTAAAAAAGATCAATTTGCTGGAAGCGTTGAAGTACCACCTCGATTGGGATAAGCAGCAGGCCCTTGAGCAGCTGGCACCGGAGACCATTAAGGTGCCAAGCGGTTCCAATATTAAGTTGCAATACCAGGAAAATGGTGAGCCGCCTATTTTAGCCGTCAGGTTGCAGGAGGTTTTTGGCCTGGCTTCCACGCCTACTATCAATGAAGGAAAAACAGGTGTTATCATGCATCTGTTATCTCCGGGTTATAAACCGGTTCAAATCACCAGCGACCTGCAAAGCTTCTGGAATAACACCTATTTTGACGTGAAAAAGGATCTGAAAGGAAGGTACCCAAAACATGTGTGGCCGGATGACCCGTGGACGGAGACCGCTATACGGGGTATCAAAAGAAAGAAACACTAAAAGTCCGTGGAGCGATTACGAAAGATTAAAACGATCGTTCGCTTAAAATAGTGGGGATTTTTACTCATCTTTCAGACATTTCACCGGGTTGACTCGGGCTGCTTTTATTGCCTGTATACCTACCGTAGACCAGGCAATTACCAAAACCATCAGCCCTGCCCCTATGAAAAACCACCATTCTAAACTTATTTTATATGCAAAACCATTCAGCCAGCTTTTAGCGATCAGGTAGCTTACCGGTAAAGCCACCACAATAGCTATCAACACCATATTTGTGAAGTCCGCCAACAAGAGCCGCACAATGCCCAAACTAGTTGAACCTAAAATTTTTCTTATACCAATTTCTTTAACACGCCGTTCCGCCGTGAAGGCGGCCAGCCCAAACAAACCGAGGCAGGAAATCAGTATCGCAATGCCGGCGAAACTACGAGATAAATCTGCTACTTTTTGTTCAGATCTATACAGTGCCTCGTAATCATCATCCAGAAACTTAAAGTCGAAAGGGATATCGGGATTGTATAGGTGATAAAGTTCTTCCAACTTCTTAACGGTTGTTGTTTCAAACCCTGCATTAATTTTTACAACAATGGTTGTGGTATGCCCTGGATCGCATAACAAAAACATGGGTCTGATTTCCTTGTAGAGCGATTGAAAATGAAAATCTTTGACCACGCCAATAACTTCGCGCTTCGTTCCCCAAAGCTTTACCCATTTGCCAACAGGCTCGGAAAGCTCCATCATTTTAACTGCTTTTTCATTCAGGATAATCTTTGCTTCTTCTTCGTTGGCAAATTTTCTGGAAAAAGATCGTCCTTCCTTCATTTCCATACCAAGCGTTTCAATATAGTCATATCCCACTGTCGTACTGGTAAACGTGATTGACGGTAAATGAGCAGATTGCCCTTCCCATGAGTGCCCTCCGGATCCACTATTATTATTAGTGATACTACCATTTAGGGCAGTCGCGTTAACTACCCCAGAAATATTTTTAGCTTCTGCCAGAAATGACGCTAAACTTTCATTTAATCTTCCCTGTTTTTCAAATGTTATCACATTGTCTTTTTCGTATCCAAGGTGTTTTGATTGGGCAAAGTCTATTTGCTTATAAACAATTACCACAGAAACAATCAGTAGAATAGATATGCTAAATTGAAAAATAACCAATCCCCTGCGGGTCCATAATTGCCCGGCAGAAGTTTTTAATTTACCCTTCAGCACTTCAGATGGCTTAAATCTTGAAAGATACAAGGCTGGATAGCTACCTGATACAAATCCCGTAAAAACCGTTATGATCAACGCTCCGAAAATCAAATTCCAATCCAATTCAATGCTTAACGCTTTGCCGGTAATAAAATTAAACTGGGGCAAAAACAGGAAAACCAGGAGGATGGCCGATGTCAGGGAAATGAAGCTGAGTAGCATAGCCTCTCCTCCATACTGGAAAATAAATGACTGTTGCCGGGCACCCACCACCTTTTTAATCCCTACCTCCTTTAATCTTCTTGAGGCCCTGGCAGTCGATAAGTTCATAAAATTGATACATGCAATCACAAGGATAAATAAGGCTATCGCAGAAAATAGTATCACATAATCTATTCTGCCTCCAGCTTGTCTACCATTCTCATAGTGGTCAAAAAGGTATTTATCGGAATAGCGTCTAAGAAATAATTTCTCTTTTGATCTTTTATTTTTGGTTTTGATGAAGTCAGCTATTTTATCATTGAATGGATCAACCGGGATCCCTTGTTTCAGGGTCAGGTAGATATATACAGGATTGCTGTGCCAACTAACATCCATGGGACTTTTTTCCATAAACAATGCATGAGTGGCCAGGAAATCGAATACCTCCGTTGAATTGCCTGCCGGTTTTTGAAAAATACCTGTGATGACATGCGAGCCACCAAAAATCTTGTGGTCCCAGCTAACGGTTTGGCCCATTGCTTTTTTCGGGGAGCCAAATAATTTAACGGCCAAATCGTTGGAGACAACCATTGAATATTTGTCCTGGAGAACCTGGTTGCGATCTCCCTGAATAAGCGTGAAAGAGAACGTGTTAAAAAAATCTTTTCCGACAAACTGCCCATCGGCTTTGATATTTTTTTGGCTGGAGGACAATATTCCACGAGAGATTACACGTGAAACCGGAACGGCATACTCGATCTCCGGCATTTCTTCTGCTAAAGCTGTTGCAAGTAGATCCGAATTGCTTTCCCTGGTGCGGATATTATTTTCTTCGCCAATATTTCTCATGACTTGATATAGCCGATGATTCTTTTCGTGAAACTTGTCAAATGACATCTCATCATTTACCCATAAAAAAATAAGAAGAACGGAGGCAAGACCGGTAGAGAGACCTATCAAGTTGATAAAAAAAGAACTTTTATAACGTTTAAAGTTCCGGTAGGTAAGCAACAGGTTGTGTCGAAACATGTCAATAGGGATTAGCTTTGATGAATTTTTAGTTTGATGTTTGAAGGCAAATGGCCGTAAAAACTGGAGCACATTCCAAATAAACAGCCAGTCGGCCCTACGCTTTCCGATTTTTTTACGACGTCTCTCATATAGCTCCTGCAAATCACCCAACACGGCATCAGACAAATCATCACGACAGAACCAAATAAGAAACCGGATAGCCCATTTGGGTGGCTGATACCTTTTCATAGCATCCCTCCCTCCCAAACAATTTTGGGGACAGCGTCCCACATGGTATTGCGCAGTTGCTTTGCCTCGTTTACTGCGTTTATACCGGCATTGGTTAATAGGTAAAGCCGCTTCTCTCTCCCTCCACGCAATTTGGTGGCGCCTCCCATATGAGATTTTAGATACCCCTTCTCCTCTAATCTCACCAAAGATTTATGGACTGAACTGATGATCACACGGCGACCGGTGCGTTTTTCAAGTTCATCGGTGATGGCCAACCCATAGGCATCATCAAAGAGGATCCCAACCGTCAGTAATACCAGTTCTTCAAACTCACCAAGATGTGTTCCTTTCATAATATTAGTTTCACCTTTGCCTATAAGACAAAGGTAGCACTAAAAGGTTGCATCGGCAAGCGCTTTTTCTGACTACAGTTGAAAGTGATTATGTTGCCCGCTACCCTGCTTTATCCGGCATAACAAAAGAAAACGTTATTGTTCCTCCTTCAACGTCTCCGCCGGATTGATGGCGCTGCTGCCTAAGGTCTGGGCGCTTATTGTAATAAATAATAAAGCGCCTGTTAGCAGCAATGTTAACACATAGGTACCCGCTGAAATATCCACCCGGTAAGCAAAGTTATTTAGCCAGCTGGTCACGGCCCAATAGCTGAGCGGGATAGCAATGATTCCTCCGAGAATCATCACCACGAGGTACTCCTTTCCTATCAGGTGAATGAGGTCCGGCAACCCGGCGCCCAACACTTTGCGAATGGCAATTTCTCTGATCCTTGTTTTGAGCGAGTAAGCCACCAGACTAAGCAGCCCCATAAAGGCAATGAAAATAGCCAATGAGCAGAATACGTACAGCAGCTGAATCTGCGCCCGCTCATTTTTGTAGAGGTTACCGTACAGATCGTCCAGGAAGTGATATTCCAGGGGGTAAGCGGGGAATAATTCATCCCAGGCGGTTTGAATGTCTTGAATGGTCTCCGGCATGTTTTCGGTGTTCACTTTTACTAAAAAAGTTCGCAGCCAGATAGGCTCTGCCACCATGATTACGGGATCTATTTTGTTTTTCAATGTCTCCTGGTGATAGTCCTGTATCACGCCGGTGATCGGGCCGGGTGCTAATTTTATATTGTCTATGGACCAGCTGATGTATTGTCCGACCGCCTCGCCGGCGTTTTGCCAGCCAAGTTTTTTCATAGCTGTTTCATTGATGAGATAGGTTCTATTCGCAGTTCCAAGATACCCCTCCTCGTCATAAGCCCCTCCATTCGCTACCTCATCTTTTGTCAGGTTTCTGCCGGCAAGTAATTTGATCCCCATCATTTCTATAAAACCGGGTTCTATGACCTGGATATCTAGTACCGGCGCCGTTTCGGGATCATTGTCTACGCCTTGTATTAGCACTGGCCCCGAGTCGCGAATTTCCCTGGACGGCACTTCCATACATGCCGATACGCCTTCGATACCTGACATTGGCTCCAGGTGGTTTTTAAAAGTATTAAATTTCTCAACGACCGAATTTGGCAAATTGGGAATAGCGAGCACCTGCTGTCTTTCTATTCCCAGGTTCTTTTCATGAAGAAAGCGAAACTGGTTGTAGGCTGTTATGGTACTGCCTACCAACAAGATTGATACACAGAATTGCAAGGTAATCATCAACCGCTTTACATTAAAGTCAGTCTTCTTTTTTACCAGCTTAAAGGAGGTCTTCTGCTTTATCGCGTCCAGACTTTTATTGGCCGTAAGTAAAAAGGCGGGATACAGTCCGGACAAGCAACCGGTAAGCGCCGCTATCAGGGTCACCACGGCAACAAAAGACCAGGGGTTGTATAAGAATTCTATCGCCGTTAAAGTCTTAAAGTAAGGCAAAGCCAAATACGCGATCAACAGGCCAACCCAGGCAGCGCCTACACTGTGCAATGTTGATTCGATCAGGGAATACCCAATAAGCTGCGGCTTCCGGGCGCCAAGGATTGTCCTTACGCCTACTTCCTTTGACCGGCCTACCGAAATAGCAGCGCTAAGGTTGATAAAATTAATAGCTGAAATCAATAAAATAAAAAGCCCCACATAGAAGAGAATGGTGACATACTGTTCATTGCCATTTGGGATTATTTCCCTGGCCAGGTTGGATTGCAAATGTATATCAGCCAATGGTTGAAAAGCTATAAAGATGTTATTCGCCTGGTTCTCACTATTGTATTTACTGACAAAATCAGCCATTTTGGATTCGACGTCAGCGATGTCTGCGCCTTCCTGCAAAAGCGTGTAGATATAGGCCCAACCCGATCGCTCGGAAGGATCATTGAAGGAAATCAACATATCAACCGGAAGGTGGGTATTGGCGGGTAAATCCTGCATCACACCGGTAACGGTGTAATTCACCTCTTCCGGCGAAAATTCGCCGGTCAAATACAGGTTTTTTCCCAAAACATCCGTACTTCCGAAATATTGCTCTGCCAACTTGCTGGAAATCACGACCGAATTGGGATTTGCCAATGCATTTTCAGGATTTCCAGCCACCAGGGAAAAATTAAAAACTTTGAAGACTTCTTTATCGGTTACATAGGCGTGGTCCGGCAAAAATTTCTCATGGCCAACTCTGACATATTTACGTTCGCGATTCTGAAATCTGATAAAATGTTTTATTTCAGGTATTTCCCTTGGCATTTCATTGACAAAGTCAAAGGGAATCCTGGCCCAATGCACCTGAAAATCATCGTTTTTCTTGTAAAGGTAAGTCGCCCTGTAAATCCTGTCGGCCTGATCGTGAAAGCTTTCAAAGTTTCGCTCGTAGTGCACATCCATCAAAATAATGACAAAGGCGGCAAATCCAATGGCCAGGCCAAGGGTGTTGAGGGAGGCATAAAACTTCTTTCTGACGAAAGATCTGAAAGCAACTTTTAGATAGTTTTTAAGCATGGTATGAAATCCGGATTGTAAGCAATAAAAAAATAAATTTAATGTCCGGTCGATAATTTAACAAGTAATATGAGTGCTATCAACCGGCAGATCAAGTTATTGCCAAACATCGGCTGTATTACCCATTCATTATACTGAAAAAAGTAAGGGAAAGTGTATTATATATTCCACCAATAAGTCAACTTCAGCACTAGCGCCCTGTTTCTAACATTAAAGGTCTCGGGAAAATAGTTATCCGTGTAAACGATATAGAGATCGGAAGCGGGTTTGTAGCGCCACTGGAATCGGGCGTTTATGTTGAGGTTATCCAGCTGTTCGTTGTACTGCACAAAGGTGGTCAGAAATATCTTGTTGGTAAAAGTCATATCTATTCGCGGTCCCACCAGCCAAAAGTCAGCATCTTCATAGGGCTCCGGCAATCGGATACTGTTATAGGAAAAGTCCATGGTAATATTGCCAAAGGGCTGAATGCGGTATCCGGCGGCGCCGCTGACGTTAAAACGGGTTCCTCCGAAATAGCCGCCTTGCCTGATCTCAAACAGGTAGGTGAACAGGTGGGCCTGCGTCGACTCATAACCGAACCCAATAGAATTCCATTGATAGGTGGTTCCTGCCGGCAGCTGCTCTCCGCCGGAATTGGTGGGATCGAAGTCGTCAATTAGCGTCACAAAATCATCGCGCACCCACAAGGTAGCCTGACTTCGGTTAATAAAGCTAACATTGTATTCTAATGTGGAGGTACGGTCCAAAAAGTCAAAAGACTGGTCAAAAAACAAGGTCGTTTCTATTTCAGGACCATGTGTAACGATAGTTCTTGAATTTGGAAAAAACTTATATTCTACTTCCGGGTTTATTTTAATATACCCTCGGCGGGGTACAAAACCAACTTCGGGGTTAAAGTTTTCTCCGACTATCTCATAGTTCCACTCCGCCCTCAGGTTTCTGCTGTTATATTCCAAATTTACACCATGTGCAAAATCTTTGGAGCGGCTATTCTCGCTAAAAGTCTTATGCAATAGAAATTTCCCTTTCCAAAGATTATCGGTAGAAGCAAGGTTATACTCCAGCGCCACTAAACGGTTATATTTTGAGAAGGCGGCGCTATCATTTTCCGGCTCATAGTCAACTGATTGCTTGTTAATAATCATAGCCGAAATATTCGATCTTGAAAAGACTTGTCTTTGTAGTGATAAGACCGAAAAATTCTGGGCCGGCAATGCCACGCTGTCTACTTTGCCGGTTTGAATATTCATGGCTCCGATGCGCCAGTTCTTGTTAATTTTGCCACTTAACCGGGCTCCCGCCGTAATGGGACTCTCCAATCCTATTCTGCGGCTAAAAAAAGGCCGCATGGAGGTAAAACCAAAATTGGCAAACAGGTCGCTGTTTTCAATAAAAAATTGCCGCCTTTCGGGAAAGAATAATTCAAAGCGACTCAGGTTTGTTACCTGCCTGTCCACCTCTACCTGTGAGAAGTCCGGGTTGACAGTGAGATCCAGGTTCAGGCTGGAGGTGACCGCAACCTTTGCATCCAATCCCAGGTCGAAATCACTGTCGGAACCGTCCTGCGTTTCAAAATCTTTTTGTGTGCGCGTCGAAAAATAAGGTATGACAGAAACATTGCCGTTTACCTCCGGTGGCGGTTGATCCCATTGCAGGATACCGGTATAGGCCAGCTGTGCTGTCGGAAATTGTCTGGGTACCGGTGCCCAGCTTGATTTTTCGTTGAGCTTTAAGTCAAGTCTGCTGAAATTAATGCCCCATTGTGTTATCCCTTTTTTATAGCGAATCGTCTTGAACGGAATGCTGGCTTCAAATACCCAGCGATCATCATAGTTTTTAACAACCGAAACCCACTTGTTGTCCCAACTCAGGTCTACGCGACTACCATCGTACATCAAGCCATCCCACTGTGCCCCTGCGGCATTACTCCCGAAACTAAACCCATTGGTCTGGTCGTCAAATGGGTCCATAAACAGCAGAAAATTGTCATTCTTTCCGAAGCTAAAGTCCCGCCGCATTGATTCAACCGTAACCCGGCCGGGCAATGAATCAAAACATATAACGGCCAGATAAATATTGGTATCATCATAAGTCATTCTCACCTCGGTCTTACTTACTGCCTGGCTGGTATCCATAGGCAGTACCATAAAAAAGTCTTTGGCCACCTCGGCCGCGGACCAATCTGATTCATCAAGGAGCCCGTCCACCACCATGGCGTGCCTGGACTTTTTAATATTAAGAATATAAGATTCATTAATTTTCTGGCCCCATAGCAGCCCGCTGATCGATACCAAAATGAGGCTCAACGCAGTTTTTTTCAGCAGTCGTTTTTTTAGAAGTGCCTTGATAACAGATGTTTAATTTTGTGGTAAGGTTGAAAATGCCTTTCAGGACCAAAGACAAAACATAAGGAAGCCAAACGTTAACGTTTCGACTCCCTTATCACTCTTAAAACTAGTCCAGTTTCTTGATCTTAATGTTTTTCCAGGATACTTTGATGCCACCGCCATCGTGAATCTGCAATGCCACACTGCCCTCTGCTGCGCCAATCTTTTCATCCGTCAACGAGATCATTTCGGTACCGTTGAGCCATGTAGTAATCTGGTCATCCACCACCCGTATTTTCATTTTATTCCACTTACCGTACTTTAAGGCCTTATCTTTCTCCGGGTCGGGCTTAATGAGCCAGCCACGGCCGTAGGACTCGTAAATACCGCCGGTATGTTTACCGGGAGGTGCCACTTCGGCCTGCCATCCGGTAATTTTAGTGCCCTCAATAGACGAACGGATAAATACGCCGCTGTTACCATCGGCCGACTGTTTGAACTGAAGCGTTAATTCAAAATTTTTGAAGGTCTCTTTTGTACCCAGGTATCCGTAACCTTTATCGGGGCCACTTTCGCAAATGAGAATGCCGTTTTCCACATACCACTTTTCAGTGCCATATATTTCCCAACCCGTGAGATCCTTGCCGTTAAATAAATTAATACTTTGAGCATATAATTGAGAAGATGCGCTCCAGGTTATGAGCATCAGGGCGATCAGTTTCACTTTTTTAATCATCGGTTATAACGGTTTAATTTTTATATTTTTATACCAAATAAAACTTCCATGGTCCTGGATGGCGATTAGGCCGGATTTAGCTAGTCCGTAATCCGGATAATCCTCCCACTTGCCACTGTTCCGGTTCGCATACCATTCTTCTGTCCATGGCTCAAATTCTACGATTTTGTTGCCATTGAGCCAGTGTTCAACTTTTTGTGGCGTAAAAATAATGCGCGACGTATTCCACTCGCCTGCGGGTTTTACGACTTTCTTTTCCGGGTCGGCGGGATGCATGGCATAATCGGCACCTACCATTTGCCAGTCCTTCAATGGTTCTGGAAAGCCAATGTCGTCCAGCACCTGATATTCCGGAGCATTTTCATAAGGAGCCTCGTATTTTTCACCTTCCAGCACATGGTAAAAAACGCCACTATTGCCACCTTCACTTATTTTCCATTCGAAACGTAATTCAAAGTTATCAAATTCCCTGGCACCGTAAACAATATCGCCACCAATGTCTCCGCCGGTGCCCAGCGACTTTAAAGATCCATCTTCGATAATCCAGTTTTCAGGGAGTTTCTCGCTGTTAAAGCCTCTCCAGCCATCAGTGGAGGAGCCATCAAAAAGTGAAATCCATGCTTCCTCCGCCGGGCTTGCCTCTTTTTCTACCAGTGCTTCCGCGCTGTCTTGCACGGTCTTGTTCTTTTCCTTTCCACCACAGCTGACTATCAAAACGGACACCGCTGTGATTGCCAGTACTTTGGTGAAACTTGTCAATAGTTTTTGCATAATATATTCCATATTATTTTACAATTTTCATGTTTTCCGGATCCCAGTTAATGAAGTCATTTTGGCGGTAGCTATCATTACATAACAGTGCCGGTGCTGCCGCCCTGAAGCCAAATACCGGATCCTCTGCTACGGTGCCTCCGGTTCTGATAGCCCTGAAGAAATTCCCAAAATGATCATAGTGGGCGCCCTTATAATCAGTTTCAGCTTTATATACTATTTCTTCCGGCGGGAGCATTTTCTTTCTGCCGGTATAACCTGTCTCACTTTCGGAAGCTTTGGCCTTAGCAAAAGCATCATCGGAAGAAAAGGATTTATTTCGTTTTAAAACAACCTCTCTCCATTTTACATCCATGGAACCTTCGCTGCCTACCAGCTTAAGATAAGTAGATCCGCTGGTACCATCCACAAAATTACATCTCAGCGAAAGGTTAAAATCCGGGTGAGCCTCCGTTTTCGGGTACTGGAACATACCCAATAATACATCGGGCACCTCCCGTCCGTCCTTCCAGTAACGCAGCCCGCCCATGGCACTTACCTGGTTGGGGCCTTTGGAATTGGTAATAAAGTGAAGACTTGAAAACAGGTGTACAAACAAATCCCCTGACATGCCGGTGCCATAATCCTGGTAATTTCTCCACCGGAAAAACCGCATGGCATCAAATGGGCGTTTTGTCGTGTTTGAAATATACTTTTTCCAACTAACCGTCTTTTCAGATGCGTCATCCGGAATGCGGTATTGCCAGGCGCCGGTGGGTGAATGCCGCGCCCAAAAACCTTCGGCATAATTAAGGTCGCCGATCGCACCTTCCGCCAGCAGTGCTTTCGCCTTTTCATTGCCGAGAGAAGACATTCCCTGGCTTCCTACCTGGTAAACTTTACCGGATTTTCGCCATGCCGCAATCAAGTCCAAACCCTCATCCACCGAATGCACCATCGGCTTTTCGCAATAGGCGTGTTTGCCCGCATTCAACGCATCGATGGAGATCTGCTTATGCCAATGGTCCGGAGTGCCAATAATGACAGCATCGACATCCTTTCTTTTGAGTATCTCCTTATAGTTATCCGTTGTAAAGATATCCTGGCCCCATTTTTTCTTCGCCTGTTGGCGCCTGCCTTCGTACAAATCACAAACGGCGACCAATTTAATGCCTTCGTGCCGGAGTGCAGTATTGGTATCTTCCGTACCCATGCCGCCGGCCCCTATCAAAGCAATATTGAGGTCGTCAGCAATATTATTTACTTTTACTCTTTTGAGGTAATTTACAGTTTTTTTGTCGGAGGCAAATGAGCTGCCAACAACTGTTGCCGCCGCAGTGGACAACCCGACCTTTCTGATAAACCCTCTTCGGTTACTATACTTTGCCATTTTTCAGATATTTAGATTTAGATACCCAAATATGCGCCAAACAGCCAAACAGGACGGGTAACAAACGGGGTATTAGCTAAAAAAATTTAATGTAAATATTAAGATTGATGGGCTTTTGCGGTGTAATCCGTGAAGTTTTTTGAGAATGGTTCGTTGTAAAAATTAAAATAGGCTTTTTGATAGGACTCAAAAGTATGCCGGGCCAGGGCGTGTTTCCCATCTTCTAAAAAGCTGGTAAGCCGATAGCTCAGCGCCTGCTCGTTTAGCGGATCCAATGCTATGACTGTATCGGTTAGTCTTTGCATCAATTTTTTATGTTTGAGATATTTGGGAGATTCAAAGCAAGGGGTTAACATCTCCAGAATTTCATTGGTGATTTCGCCTTTAAACCGGTCGAGCCACTCATACTCCAGCTTGGGGAGTAACACGCCGTTGCCCAGTATTCCTAAAAGGGTACTTAATCGATCTTCCGACAACAAGCCGTTATCTAATTCACGCTTAAACGTCTGATAAGCTACCAGGTCGCAGGAAGTAGACGATTCAAACTGTATTTTCCATAACTTATCCGTATACGTCAGGCTAATCCCGGTATTTTTTGAAAGGATTTCCCGCAATCTCACCATCTGCGTACTGCGATTATTTTTCGCACTTTCAGGACTGCATCCTTCCCATAATATCCTGGTCATCTGGTTGCTGTCGATGCCGTCTTTTCGGATGGTATACATCAGGATCAGCAGGAATAACTCTTTTCTTTGCGGGGAAAACTGGTTGGTAAGCGCGGCGCCATTACGGTTTTTTAGTTGAAAGCTTCCAAATAACCTCAGGTTATAAATGGTCTGATCACTAGTTTTTAATGGTGGAATTTTGACGCTTTTGCCCGGTTTTAAACTTATATTATTCCTGAATTTCCACACCCCGGCCAATAACACGGCGATCAGGGATATTATCAAAATGATCCGGTAGGCGGAAACACTTTCCGCCGGCGGATTGATATCCTCGTTATAAACCAACTCGATCTCTTCATCGCTCAGGGCCCTTTTCCATATTTTAAGGTCATCCATTTTGCCGAGAAAAAACTCATCCCAAAGATTTGTTCCGATGATCAATGATTGGGAGGTACTATTTATAGTGGAAGCAGGCATCGAGTTCATCAGCTTACCCCCTACGTAAAAATGAATAAAACCATCAGCATCGTAAACAAATGAAACGTGAGACCACTCATTCATCGCGATCGCATGAGATTTATTCACATGATCTCTTATGTCAGGTGTCGTAAATACGAGGTTACCATCTAAAATTTTTGCCGAAAATGACTCACCGACGCCCACTATGCTTCTGTTATAAGACAGCTCATGGGGCTTGACCCACGCTGCAATGGTAACCTCACTCAGGTCGCTTCCGAGAACATCTCCAAAATCGATGTATTGTTCCCTACCTGAAAACTCGCCTACCCAACTTCGTTCATCATCTTTGACAAACTCAATATTAGCAAACCGGTAAACCGAAGAAGGATCGACCTTGTTAAAAAGGTTTTCATCAAAGTCCAGCTGTAAACTAAGACCATCGCTTAGTCTTCGCCTGTGCGCCCTGAATATCTTGACCGTTGACGCATTGGTTTGATTGAAATTGATAACGTCCGGTGAAAACATATAACCCCGCTTGTAAGGCCGGACCCGATTTACCCGGGTATGTATTTTCCCGTCACTTTTCAGCGCTGTGGTATCCCAGGATACCTGCTCCAACTTCACACCATTCTCCAGCACAATGGCATTAAAGTAAGGCCTCTGATTCAGTGAATCAATAACAGGCATGGTAGTGGCCGGGCGATCCGAGATCAAAATATTAGGTAAATTGCCAGATGTGCGATACATATCCTGTAATTGATCCCGAAGTTCCTGCAAGGAAGACGCATTGTCTCTGAAAATGGTTAAGTTGTTGGTCCGCTTGTCAATATCGCCACCATATGCTTTGAGGTAATTATTAGCATTCAAAAAATTGCCATCATAGCTAAAAATGTATAATCTTTTGTCAGTGTTAAATTTTGGGCCGAATACCGGATCATCGTCGGGTCCGGTGTAAACAAATGCGCTCAACTTATTGAACCGGCCCGGATCAACACGGTCAAAAATAAGGATCAGAGGATCCGTGTCTGCATTTAAAAATTTGGTGAAGACATCAATGTCTCCATCGGAAATTTTTGTGTCACCCAAAAAAATAACACGATAACCGGCCTCCAACTTCGCGGGAATATTATGCGGCGAGGAGGTGGCCAAATAACACCCTTCATCCAGGTACTGTTGGGCATAAGACGACCAGAAGCAACATGAAAATGCAGCTGTTATTAAAACCTTAAGAAAATAATGAGCACGGCTTACCGACATTGGTCAACTTGTATCAATAATATTCTTCTTAATCCCAGGTAATCTTAAAGATACCTAATTGTCAAGGAAAATGTACCAATTATTTTCTTTTTCAATCAACAATAAATCAGCTATCGGGATTTGATCGTTTGGCACTTGATTGAATGAAATGGATAAGATCTTTCACTTCCTGCGCATTCAACCGATTAATTAAAGCGGGCATCATAACAGATTTGTCAGATTGTTTTCTTTCGCTGATTTCTGATTTGGCAATTTTTTTCAGTTTATCCGAAAGCATGGGGTTTTGATTTACAAAGAGTGTATCCTCCGTTTCATTTACTACCGTACCCCATATAAAACTTTCGTCGTTCAGCACGAGCTCTGTGGCCGTGTATTGGTCAGAGATCGCTTTATTTGGCATAATAATAGCCTCGGCAAGATCTTTGGTTGAAAACCTTGTTGCTATTTGTGTCAGATCGGGGCCGATGCTATTACCCTGACCGTTGATACTGTGGCAGGAGGAACAAAGGGCGGCCCGAAACATTTGGGCACCATTGTCCAGGTCTCCCGTTGCTTCATCGGACTCGACCAATGCCACCACTTCATTGATATCCCAGTTTTTGCCTGGTCCCTTGGGCTGAGGCAAACTGGCAAGATCATTTTTACCTATCAGCAGCAGTTCTTCACCTGATAGCTGTTTAAGCTTTTCTTTTTCTTTCTCGGGGGCATGGTCAAGTGCGATATCCCTTATGGCTATAACAAATCCGTTGTAACTCTCACCACCATTTGCCGATAATAATTTTGCAAAGTTTTTAAAGTATTCCTCCCGCAATGCCGGTGTCCAACCCTCTTGTGCGTAACTGATAGCTTTCACAAAATGCATCAGCTCCGAGGGTGGAGAATTCTTTTTCATTAACTCAATGATATCTCCGTATTGTGAGCTTCTCTGCGACACATCTCCCGCTATTAATGCTTCTGCGTTTGATCCCAGCGAATCCGTTTCGATGAGGTTGAGTGTCTTTGCGGCTATTTCAGGATCTTGCCAATAGGCAAGTAACTGTACCAGCTCCCAGTTTACAAGTTTGGAATCTGAAGGATACAAGGGTGAGAGTTTTTCAACAGCCTCACGTTGCTGCGTCTGCTCAAAATCACCTCGTATAAAAAGCAGTCCATACACCCTGAATAGATCGAGTTGCTGGTTTTCGTTCAATTGTGCAACATCCAGGCCCAGAAGCGTTTCTAAAGCCTTGGTTTTACTGTTCTCATCCCCCACCCGCGCGATGGCCAATGCCGCATTGATGAGCACATCCACATTTTTCTCAGCGGCAAATCGTTCTGCGATAGTGTTGATATCCTGATATTCCAACCCTACCCTGGCACTATAGCGAATCCTTCTATCCTGGCTTCCCAAAGCCTCCCATATCATATCAAAATCAGCTGCATTGCCCTGAGCTAAGGACTCCACTTTTCGCCGAAGTTCTTGCTCCGGTGTAACCGTAACCTCCCCACTTTTTTCATTTGCCGCGGTACCATTGTAATACACCCTGTAGAGATAAGAATCCAATCTGCGACCACCTGTCGTGAAATACATAGCGCCATCGTCTCCAGCTACCCCATCGGTCAGTGGTAAGGGAGCGCCGGACAAAAATTCCTCCTTAGTCCCGGTGTAACTTGACCCCTCGGGTGACAAAGCTATGTAATACATCGTTCCAAAGCTCCAATCAAATATAAACAACCCGTCTTCATAGGCCGCTGGAAAATTCAAATCTTTACCGGCTACGAGACCGGTCGGCGACCCCTGCCCGATGTCAATCACACCTGGTACGTTATCAGGGTAGTAGGCGGGCCACTTACCGGACCCGGTTCGCCAGCCGAATTCAGCGCCTGGTGTCACGTGGCATACCCTGGTTGGGCGATACCACGGCGATCCCATGTCCCATTCCATATCCGAATCAAATGTGAACAGCTCTCCATCTTTGTTGAAAGCCATATCATAGGCATTTCTAAAGCCTGAGGCAATAACTGTCAGCTCTTTTCCTTCCTCATCTGTTCTGGCTATCCAGCCTCCGGGCGCTTTAATGCTGTTGGCGTGCCCTCTTGGATCTTTAATGGCGTCAAAAAGCTGGTCTTCCTGCCAAATTGGTTTTTGGATGGAGGTAAAATCCTGTGGTAAATCGGTGTGATTACCTCCTGACATATAAATATATCCATCGGGACCAAGCACCAGGCCATGGGGGCCGTGTTCGCCACGGCCGGGAAAGTTGTGGAGAAAGGCTATGTTGTCTAACTCGCCGTCGTCGTTTGAGTCGGTAATTCTATACAGCCCGCTGGTTTCTCTCTCGCCGCTGCTTTGCATCACATAAAGACTGTTGTAGGCCCATAACAACCCTTGTGCATTGCCGATTTCCAGTGGAAATGCCGATACCTTAACGGAATCTGAGCTTCCCAGCGCGGGCACCTCAATATAATACATGCCGCCGTATTGATCTGAAGCGATGAGCCTTCCCTGGTTGTCTTTGGTAATAGAAACCCAGGAGCCCATACCGTTGGCGCTGGGACTAAAAAGTTTTTGTACTACAAACCCCTCCTTTACAAAAATATCAGGGTCTGATTTGATGTCGGGTTTACAGGCTATAAAAATAAAAACCAGGAGTAGTAGGGAAGTTGATCTCATGAGAAGGATTTTAAAGTCGTGTTAAAAATAGCAAACGGACACCTATTCCGCAAATACCCGTTTGAAAGTTCAATTTCTTTTAAATTTGATATGAACTAAAGATATATTTTTGATAGCAAAAAAATGGCTGGTCAATGCATTTTTTAAATATATCCTCTTTTTGTTCAGTTAATTATTGAAATTGTTATGAGGTTTCAGGTTACCCGTGAATTTTCATCAATGAGGTTGGGATAAAGTCTTGCTCACGAGATTCGTTGCCAGCTAAGTTGAAAGCTCCAGTTTTGCAAAACGGATCATTTTATTCGGGGAAGAGCGCCCAATAATCTGCTGCCAACAAGCCTAGTATTCGTATAGGCAAAAGAGCTGGTTGTCCAGACAAATTGCTTTACTCGAATATACTATTACATCTCTCCAAGCCAACAACTACATCCGGGTTAAAACATGTTTCTTCTGTCTGGGGCTACATACCTTTTTTATAAAAGTAAAATTGAAAAACACAACCCGGTATGCAGCACCGGGTTGTGTTTTTAATGAAAAATAAATGTATTAATTATAACCGGGATTTTGATCATATTCCGGATTTGTATCTATTTCTATCTGGGGTATCGGCAGATATTCTCTGCCTGGTTTATATTGAGAACCTCCCATGTTGGATTTCAGCTCATCGGTTATTGCATCCGGTATCATGCCCCATCTCAGCAGGTCGTGAAAGCGATCACCTTCAAATAATAACTCCAAAACACGCTCATCCCTGATCTGCTGGCGCAAAGTTGCCTGATTGGAGGCTGCCCTTTGAGGCATGTCAGACCGTGCCCTTACCTTGTTTAGCGCATCCAGGGCCAAAGGACTTCCGGGGTTGGCCTCATTTTCAGCTTCCGCGTACATCAAAAGCACATCAGCATAACGCATGATGCGCCAGTTGATCACCGAAGGAAATCCGGCAAAACCAAAATCAGCTTGCTCTTTTCCCGGTCTGAAATCGAGGTATTTCCGCACGCCCACTGTGTTCAAATCACTAAAAGCCTCCTGAAACGGGACTTCATAAACCATTATTCCCGGCTCATTCCACAATATTGTGTTAAACGTTCTGGGATCAATTTCCCCTCCGGTTGTTTGTTCGGCAAGGAAAGCTTCCCTTACCCATGTGTTAATGAGCATTCCCGACTGGCTCGTAAAACCCGGGGGGGCCAGGTCTGGCTCCCAGGCAGCCGTGCGAAGATCACCATCCGTATCGGCAGCCCAACCAATGGTGTTATCATCGTGTTGAATCTCAAAAAGTGATTCCATATTATTTTCTTTATCGTTTCCAAAATTGTCGGCATGATCGGGCATCAAATCATATAGGGTGCCTTCGGTATCAACGATCTTTTTGAACTCGGCTGCTGCCTGACTGTATTCATTGGAATTATCGATACCAGAACGATATAAGTATGTTTTGCCGAGTAACCCGGTGGCCGCCCCCCAGGTAGCTCTGCCAATATTGGCGTTGTCCCAGGCCTCGGGAAGCAATGACTGGGCCATTTTCAGATCGCTGATGATCTGTTGCCATACTTGTTCCGGGTCTGCCGGCGCATTCTTTACCTCATCGAGAGAAAGGGCTGGTTCCGTAACCAGGGGCACATTTCTAAACAGGGTTATTAAATAAAAGTATTGAAATGCTCTGAGAAAATGTGCCTCTCCCAAAATATTGTTGCGTTCCTGGTCGGAAAATGAAGGGTCCTCAATGTTGGGTATCTGTACCAGGATCGTATTGGCGCGAAGTATGGTCTTCCAAAACTCGCCCCAGATCTCCTGAAGCCTGCCAAATGTCGGTTCAATGGAGAAATTAGCAGCATCGGTTACAATACCCTGGGCTGGTATAGGGTTGGTGGCGTCAGATCTGTACATGGTATGAACGATCATCATTCTGCCCCAGGCAAATTGATTGGCCAAAGGGCTGTAAGCACCTATAATAGCTTGTCTGGCATGATCTCCGGTTTGCCAAAACACGTCCGGATTCAACCTGTTTTCATCGGTGACTTCCAGGAAATCTTTGTCACATGCTATTGTTGTAAACAACAACATGATAAAAACTATGAATATTTTTTTTAGAATTTTCATTTCTCTAATCTTGAAATTTTACTAGAATGATAACTGGATGCCAAAAGTAATGGTCCTGGGTACCGGATAGACATTTTCATCTACACCCCTGTTAAATAGATTGTTACCTCTGCTCACATTTCTACCGATCTCCGGATAGTACCCTGAGTAGTTGTCAATGATAAATGCATTTTCAACATTTATATAAGCCCTTAATTTTGATACGGCAATCTTTTCCATCAGCGAAGGTGGGAATGTGTAACCCAAAGTGACGTTTTTAAGCCTCAGGTAGGAACCGTCTTCCACATAAAAATCCGATTCCCTTCTATTTACACCTGGGTCGCCAATGGTTGCGCGGGGTATATTAGAAGGATTGTCAGGCGTCCAGGCATTCCTGACGATTCCTCTTTTACTGCCGTTAGGCACGAATACGCCTTCAAAAAGTCTTCCATTCCATATTTCATTTCCTTCAACACCCTGAAAAAATATGTCGATATCGAATCTCTTATAGCTCGCATTAAAATTCAGGCTATATTCAAAATCCGGAATTGGACTTCCCAGTAATGTCTGGTCATTTGTATCTAGGATCCCGTCTCCGTTAAGGTCTACAAAACGCAGGTCTCCCGGTACGGCACTCCTTCCGGAAAGTCCATCCGCATCAATCTCGGCCTGGTTTTGGTAAACCCCGTTAGTCCTGTATCCATAAAAATAAGCCACGGGGAAACCAGCCTCCGTCCTGGTAGCGGAAAAAGTCTCATCGGTATAGGTGCCGCTTCTTATTGGATTTACACCCTCTCCCAAATCTATGACCTCATTGTCCAACGTGCTGAAATTGCCTCTTATAGCATATTGAAAATCGCCGGTGGCTTTCTTGTAAGTCAATGAAAACTCCAGCCCCTGGTTTTCAACTGTTGCCGCATTAAACGGTATGGATACGTTGGTTCCTGAACTCGGATTGACAGGCAAGGACACAAGAATATCTTCAGAAGTCTTCTTGAAATAATCAATGGTAAAATCAATTTTTCCTTCCAGGAGACTACCCTCCAATCCAATGTCGGTAGTGGTGGTTTCCTCCCATTTGAGATCGGGGTTGGAAAATTGGATCTGGGCAACACCATTTACCCTGTCTTGCGAGGTACCCAGGGTATATTGGCTGGTAATATTAAGTGCGGTAACAAACTGGAAAGGCTCAAGATTATCCGATCCCAATCTGCCCCAGCTGGCCCGCAATTTAAGATCATCGACAAAAGGCAAATTAAAAAATGACTCATCGGAAATATTCCATCCGGCCGCTATGGATGGAAACACGCCAAACCTGTTTTTTTCTCCAAAGTTTGAGGAGCCGTCTCTCCTGATTGATGCTGAAAACAAGTATTTCCCGGCATAATTATAATTCATTCGCCCAAATATACTTCTGATCTTCCTGGGCAAGCTCGAGCCGCCCCTGCCGACGAAGTCACTTCCGGCATCGATGGTTCTGGTATCATTACTCAGAAAATTTTCTACTTCCACCTTGATCGTCTCGGTATTATCTTTCTGCTCGGAATAACCGGCTAATAAATCAATGTTATGATCATTGAAGCTCTTTTTGTAGGTCAGCAGGTTTTCTACAATGGTAGACACAAAAGTACTGCGCTCATCCTCCAGGTCAGCCACGGGGTTGGAGCCCACGTCAGAGTTACTGGTAAAGTAGGTAGGTACAAAGGTGAAATTCCGGTTATTGTTGTAGTTGATTGAAAGGTTTAATTTATACTTCAAGCCCTCAATTATCTCAAAGTCGCCACCAAGGTTTCCCAGAATATTGTCATTAGTATTTTTACGCTCGGTAAGCATTGCCACTCCTAACCAGTTGGTAGATCTGGAAATACCCGCGACTCCGGTGTTGGCGGCGGCATAGCCTCCATCCAATGTTTCATCCCGGATGGGTACCACAGGAATATGACCAAACTCGCTTCCAAAATCCGTATTTGGCCGGTTGATGGATCTGGCCACAAACAGAGATTGGTTTAAACTAAATCGTCCTTTTTTAGTAGAAGAATTGAGTCTGAAGGCTGTTCTTTCAAATTCGGAGGCCCTGACAATTCCTTCCTGCTCGAGCCTGTTGGCTGAAATGCTATAGGTGCTTTCGTTTCCTCCTCCGGAGATCCTTATACCATAATTTTGGGTGAGAGCACTTCGCAACGAAGCGTCTTGTATATCGGAATCAACGGACGGATCGAAATTATTGAAATTACCTGGAAGAGGAGTACCATCGTTTGTAAAGGCTTGCCTCCTGTTTTCGATATAATCAGCGGCATTCAAAAAATCCAGTTGCCTGACTACGCTGGCCACTCCCCAACTCGCATTTAAATCTACCTGCATTGGCTGTCCCTGCTTTCCTTTTTTGGTAGTAATAATGATCACACCCTGACCTGATCTCGCCCCGTAAATGGAGGCAGTAGAGGCATCCTTCAATATTTCGACGGATTCAATATCCGATGGGTTGATGAAATTCATATCATTGGAAAAAACACCATCAATGACATACAATGGGTCCTGGTTACTCAAAGAGCCCGTGCCCCGTATAATTACGTTGGCGCCAGCCCCAGGTGCTCCTCCGTTCACTTCTACTCTTACCCCTGGCGCCCGCCCTATCAGGGCCTGGGTCGGATTTCCGGTCACCGCATTGCTAACATCTTCGCCGCTTATCGAACTTACCGATCCTGTAAGCTCCTGCTTTCGCTGAGTACCGTAGCCTATCACGACTATTTCCGAAAGGGTGGAAAGATCAGGGCTGAGAGATAGATCAATGACAGACCTTCCCGATATTTCTACCTCTTCGGTAATATATCCAACGTAGGAAAATACCAATACCAGGGCGTCATCCGGTACATTCAACTGGTAGTTACCAGCAGCATCGGTAATAGTACCAATGCCGGTACCTTTCACCAAAATATTTACTCCCGGTAATTCTATGCCATTGTCATCTGTCACTTTCCCGGTGATTTCTCTTTCCAGGACTATCTCAGTTAAATATTTTTCCGTCCGCTTCCTTTCGGACTTATCCCTCATGCTTACATGAATATTTTCGTTGATTCTCTTAAACTTAAGATTTGAACGTTCTGCCACTTCCAGCAGGTAATCATAGAGGTTGACTTTAGGGCTTTTTCTCCCAATGGTTAATCTTCTTTTCTTCAGATCCTCATTGTCATAGTTAAAAGTGAAATTGGTCTGTGCCTCCAGACTTTCAAATACTGCCTCCAAAGGCGCATTCCTGAAGGCATTTATAGAAACATAAACCTCTTTTAAAGCTTGTTGTTTTTGCGCCAGTGTTTCACTGGCTAAAAGAATATTATAACAAACACACTGAATAATGATACTGTAAATGGTATATTTTGAAAGTATCATAATTAATTGTATAACTTTTATTTTCATATCTTTGTGTTAAGGTAGTTAGTAATTTTTACTAATAATCCGCACCAAAACTCAAGAGCAAATGTGATCACGCCAATGATATTTTCTCAAAAAGAGTTTTGGTTCTAAGCCTGGTGGATACTTTATCTGCCAGGTTTTAATTTTATGAGCTATCTAATTTCATATTTGGCTTTTTTTACTTGAAATATATTTCGACCTGTTTTCCGTCTCTAAAGGAAAACTCAAATTCCTTGACATAAGAAATACCTTCCAGGACAATCTCCAGGCTTTTGTTCTTAAATTCGCCACTATATTTCCAACCTTCTCTTACTTCTTTGTTAAATGTGAATTTGACGCCGTACCATCGCTCCAGGGTAGTAAATACCTGTTGGGCGCCGGCATCTTTAAAATAGAGCAGGCTCTCAGTCCAGCCCAACTTTTCTTTAGATATAAAGTTCGCCTTGCTGGATTTCCCATTATTTGTATCCAGGTTCAATATCTCTCCGGGAATTAATATTATAGGAACCGAGTTATGCCTGTTATCCTTTATCTTAACTTTCCCCGTAGCAAGCGCAACCTCGACGTTTCCTTCATTGTCATAAGCCTTAACATTGAATGATGTACCCAGGGCGGTGGTTGTCACGTCTCCGCTAATGACGGTAAAGGGTCGCTTTTGGTCTTCGACAACCTCAAAAAAAGCTTCACCTTCCAATAAAACCTCTCTCGCGTTTTCAGAAAATTTTTCAGGAAATTCAATATTGCTTCCCGCGTTCAATTTCACCTTTGTTCCATCGTCCAGGTAAATTGTAGCTTTTTGACCAGTGGGCACTTCCTTCCTTTTCAGAGCAACCACGCTTTGATCAGCCGGCTCAACTGAAAACCTGAGGACAAATATTGCGGCCGCAACAAGTAGTAAGCTTATCACAGCTGCCACGGAATATTTGCTGTAATTATGGCGTTTGTAAGCGATGGGCATCGGCGAAATTTGCTTTTCCTTATGTACAAGATCCAATTCCTTCTCCGTGATTTTGGTATGAATTTTTGTCAGAATACGCGGGATCCTTTCATTGTTATCGCTCGTATGATCTTCCCAGCGGTGCCAATCTGCCTCAATCAGGTCTAAAAATTTCTCCTCTCCATGCTCGTTGAACCATGATATCACGGTTTGAAATTCTTCATGGGTACATTCACCTCGCATAAATTTTCTTAAGAGTTCTTTATCCACAATATTTCTTTAATTTTCTATTTTGATACAGTAAATACAAAGATGTCGCCCCCAGCACCTATGCCGGTTGTATTTTTTTATCAGAAATCAGCGAGTTGAGAGTATGTAAAGCTTTCTTTGTACTTAGCTATCGCGATTTAATCAGCTTAAAATCAATGCAATTGACGGATATCGAGGTGCAGGCCCCTCAGATAAACTTGTTGAAAAAAGGGGTGTCAGGAAAACAACTTTATAAGGAAGCAATAATCATCATCACCGCTAACATCTTTTTCGCCCCAAGATCTTTCCTTATCAATTTCAGAGCCTTGTTGATCTGGTTTTCAACCGTGCTTGGAGATATATTAAGCTGGGTGGCTATTTCCTTAATCGATAGCCCATTCTCCCGGCTAAGCATAAAAATCTGCTTGCATCTTGCCGGCAGTTTTTCCACACTCATGTTGGAATGCTGCTGCAATTCGGAAAAAATAATATAGTCTTCTGTGTGATTTAATGTGTTGGCTGCAGATCGCTTGTAGGTCGCATATTTATTATTTTGCAATCTCTTTCTGAATAAATTAAAGATCAGGTTTCTGGCAATGACGATAATGTATGCATTAAAGGAAAGTTCCGGATTAATATTGTGCCTGTTCTGCCATACGCGAAAGAAAACTTCCTGCGTGATATCCTCAGCATCCTCGTGGGATCCGGTGTAACTAAATACAAATGAATAAAGCTTTCTGCTATACTTTCGAAACAAGCTATCAAAAGCCGTTACCTTACCCCTTTTTAATTTGATGATTAGTCTCTCATCAGTGGCATTGTCCATCAGGTGCAATTTTAAACCAACACATGAGTATTTAAACAATATTACTCAAAAAACAATCACCACGCAATGTTTATTTTCCCCTGTGTAATTTCAATGTTATTCGAAATTATGACCGGATCGAGACCTAATGGGTGCCTGTTTTCAGTTAATGATAACTGCCATTTTACCGTTAAGATCTTATTAAAAAGCAGAAAAGCACCAACTTGAAACCTTCTATTTATAAAATCGAGAAAGGGTTGGTTATTAAAAACTAATGCGTATACCCGTTAGTTTACTTCTTCGCTTTTATAACTAAGTAACCGCGAGGTCTCAAAAACATCTTTTGCCTCATCCAGGTATTTAAAATCAAGACTTACCTCGGCGCCCTGGACCTCCACTAAAACATAGCCGTACAGGCCGGCGTGGCGTTGAGGTATGGGGGTGTAAGGGGCATTGTACCCATCGTAATTGGGTGAAATATCTACCCCGGCTCCGGCCGTTCCAACGACCAGTTGATGAATGTCATTGTTAACATTGCCATCTCCGTCATCTATCCTCGCATGTGCAAAACCATGATCATGACCGCAAAAGTAGACCCTGGCACCGGCGGCGGCAATGCTTTCCCAAAACTGATTTCTATAAAGCGAAAAATCCATACCATAAGCGTTGTCCCCGTGCATACAGTCATTGTGCTGTACCTTAAATGCCGGCTCATGGGTAAAAACAAAAACATGCTGCTGTTGATTCAGCTCCAATTGATCATTAAGCCATGATTGGTCGACTCGTCTGCAGGCATCTTTAGGAAAGCTACCATCCGCATTGGCGGCAGAATCTATGTGAGGGGTATACAGGTCCATTCCAATAATTAAAGCATTCTGATGGCTGGCCGAAAATGTAACATTCTTCTCCCGTTCGGGACCATTTCCGGGCATTGCGTACTTGCCGGACATTACCTTGTCCCATACTTTTTTAGTTTCCGGCCAGATGGGTCTGTGATCAGGGTGTCCGGCGTGGTCGGGATTCCTTTGGGTGGCGGAGTGATTGCCTCTGACACAATAAACAGGAATATTTTTGCTGTAGATAGGTTCCATGGTATTGCGAAAAAGCAGCAGCTCTTCTTCCAGTCGCTGCAGTGCTCCCTCATCACCCCTGTTCTTCCGGTCTGCATGCCCATAAACCAAATCTCCGGTAAAAAGCACAAATTCAATGTCTTCTTTTGATACGGCCCGCGCCACTTTGTCTAAAATAACTTCATTGACCCCGCTTCCGTCACTACCGCTGCGGCAATCTCCGGTAACTACAAATCGCCACGAAGCAGCAGCATCTTTATTCACCTGTGTTGTTCCTTGTCGCTCATTCCCTGAGGAACACGCGAAGCAAAAAAATAAGATCGAAAATTTTAAAAATATGTCCCCTCTTAGAAACCTGTTCATTGGTAATACGAGATTAAGTGAAAGCAACCTGCTTGTGTTGTCTTTTAATTTTAGTTTTTGGCGCTGACACAGCACGTGTAGCTATCGACTGGCAAAATTAAGTACTAAGAACAAAGAACCAAAAACTAAAAATCACAAACCCGCTGCCAACAGTTTATCACCTTGTTATCACTTGCCTATGGCAAAACCAAATTATAAACCAACTGGCCCCTTATAAACGGGCCGCCGTTGAAGCTAACGTTTTTTTGCACGCGGTTATCTCCGAAGTTAATGAGCGGCAATCCGAAATCAACCTTGTCCCCATCGCCATATTGCAGGTAGTCTTTACCCAACGCAACGCCGGTCCGTAATTCAAAATGAACATTCCCGGCAACACGGAAACGTGCAAAAAGACTGAAGTCAATACTCCGCCTTTCCATATAATCATTAAAAGCATTTTCTGTGCTCAGATGATAGGTGGTCACCAGGCCAAAATGGTGGAACCCTAATGTTACATCATCATTAAGCCGATAGTTTATTTTGCTGTAAACCGGCAGCAGGCCGGCAATATACCACTTATCCGACAATCGCCAGTTCAGGTAGATCAGGGGTACTACAAATGGACCAAATAGTTCTCTGTTAAATGAAGCGCCAAAGCGCATGGTTAAAGATGTATTGATCTTTCTTTCAAAAAGTGCAATCCCACCAAACTGAAAGTTTTTAGGATTATGATGCCTGAGATCTCCCATGAGTCTTGGCACAAACAGGAGTATCATAGCATCTTTTTCATTAAAGCGGTGCATAAGCCCCGTTTGCATGATGATCCCGTGTAGGTTGGCAGGGTTGTTTACGGCGACTGGCAATTCATCATCACCTTTGATGTGGAAATTATAGTAGCTGATCTCATTGTACCAGGTATTGGTTTCGGATAAAACAATTGGGACCTTAAGGTTTACATTCCAAAAATCGTCCCTGGCCTTTTGCGGTAAATTATTTTCATAATGTTGGGGGAAACCGTATTGCCAGGCGACCGTAAAAAGATCAATGCTGTTTTGCGCAAAAAGAGGCTGCCCAAGCGATAAAAAAAATAATGAGAGAACAAGGGATTTCATAAAATTGGAACCGTTAAATAGGTCCAATTTAAGATTTTTTTTTAATTTCCTTCAAATCCGCATTTTGCGGGTATTTAATATTTCTGGTTCCTTACGGTTTTTTTAGAAAAATACAGCCCAGGTTTACCAGTACATTGACATAATAAAAGATCATCAAGCCGCGTATTTGAAAGTCAAAATGCTGTCCGTTTCAATCGCAACAGCCAAAATCCTTTGACTAGGACTTTTCTTTTTTTATGAAATTTAAAATATTTATCTAACCGGAGGCAAATGCTTGAAGTATTTTGATATTCAAAATAGTATAGTTTACTGAAAATAAGATACTTAAATAAAAAATATAAACTTTAAGATTAAGTATTTTACCGACTTTTAAGGATTAAATACTTAAAAATATTCTTGAAAATGATAAAAACTATCAATCCAACCACAGAGGAAGTTATCACTCAATATCGCTTTCTCGACCAGGTTGAAGTAGAAAAATTCATAAACCAAACGCAGCAGGCACAGCGGGTGTGGAAAGAAACCGGTATGGCGGATCGCGCGGCCGGGATGAGGAAGGCAGCGGATACACTGATAAAACACAAGTCGACCTACGCCAGGTTGATGGCTGAGGAAATGGGTAAGCCTCTTCCCGATGGTGAGTCAGAAATAGAAAAATGTGCTCGTGTTTGCCATTACTATGCCGACCATGCCGCTGATTTTCTCGCTAATGAGCCCGTTCCATCTCATAGCGGTAAAAGTGTAGTAACCTTCCAACCGCTGGGTATCGTATTTGCGATTATGCCCTGGAATTTTCCATTCTGGCAGGTATTCAGATTTGCCGCCCCATCGCTGATGGCCGGTAATGGAGCCATGTTAAAACATGCCCCCAACGTTTTTGGCTGTGCCGGAGCCATTGAAAGTATTTTTAGAGAAGCAGGGTTTCCGGAGGGATTATTCCAAAATCTCATCATTGATACCGATATGGCCGCTAAAGTCATTGCCCACCCTGCTATCAGCGCCGTTACCTTCACCGGCAGCACCCGGGCAGGCAGGCTTGTGGCAGAAAAGGCGGGCCAGAATCTAAAAAAGACAGTTCTGGAACTTGGAGGCAGTGATCCCTACCTGATCCTGGAAGATGCCAACCTGGAAATAGCCATTAAAGCATGTGTCACCAGCCGGATGATCAATAACGGTCAAAGCTGTATCAGCGCAAAAAGGTTTATCGTTTCACATGTTATTCAAAGTGAATTTGAAAACAGGCTTGTCGCTGGAATGGCAGGGATTCAACCGGGCAACCCGCTGTCCCCGGAAACGAAAGCCGGACCGATGGCCCGCGCCGACCTGAGAACAGCGCTACATGAGCAAGTACAGAAAAGCATTGATCTCGGCGCCAAATGTCTGACAGGAGGCCAAATACCGGCTGGCAAAGGCTATTTTTACCCACCCACCGTGCTTACCAATATCAAAAGAGGTATGCCGGCTTATCAAGAAGAATTATTCGGGCCCGTAGCCGCCATTATCACTGCTCACAGTGAAGAAGAGGCTATTGCCATCGCCAATGATACCAGCTTCGGGTTAGGTGCCGCTATCTTTACCGAAGACCTGGATAAGGCCGAAAAGATGGCTTCTGTAGACATTGAAGCCGGTAGCTGTTATATTAATTCCTTTGTGCAATCTGATCCGGTACTTCCTTTCGGGGGGATTAAAGAAAGTGGCTATGGCAGGGAATTATCTCATTATGGTATCAGAGAATTCGTTAATATTAAAACTGTTTATATTAAATAGATTGAAAAGCCTTACCATTTCAGCAGAGGCATAATTTTTAAACGATAATTTCGACCAGCAAGCAACGTAATTTAAAAGCCAATTGTTTGGTGAAATTGGTTATTCAAAAAATGTATTTATATTTGTACATAATAAGATACAAATTGCAAAAGACCATGAAAACGACAACTGTAGCTGATTTAAGAAAAAATTTTAAAAGTAAAATGGATCAAATCTATGAGGATCATGACATATTGATCATAAACAGGCAAGGTGATAAAGATATGGTGATGCTGTCTTTAAGGGATTTTAATGCCTTAAGGGAAACTGCATACCTTTTGTCCACCGAAGCAAATACAAAGAGATTACTTGAATCTATGGATCAATTGAAGAATCAAAACGTCATACGAAAACATTTGAATGACTTATGAACATTCTTTTTACCCAGAATGCCTGGGAGGAGTACAGTTACTGGCAGAAGACAGACAAAAAAATTGTCAATAAAATAAATGAATTAGTAAAAACCATTTCCAGAACCCCATTTGATGGCATTGGTAAACCCGAACCGCTCCGAGGAAATTTACAAGGTTTTTGGAGCCGAAGGATTAGCCAGGAGCACAGACTTGTTTATAAAATTGAGGATGATTTACTTTCCATAGTACAATGCAGGTTTCATTACTAAATAGCAAATATTGCCCAAATCAAGGATCTAATGGCAAAATACAGATGATGCAATTTTTATCTATTCCCCACCCATAGAACCGCCTTTTTTAACATGTCCAGATGCTGGTTTTCCTTGTAATGCGCTGCCGAATGGCCTAAAGCAGAATAAAAGGTTCTGCCACCCCCGGGAAGCTCTTTGTACCAAACGATCGGATGGCTGGTCCCCATCCCAAAATCCTTATCTTCCGCCAGGAATTTGATATAACCACTGGGGTTAAATGTATTTTCATCTACCGTATAAAGTATCTCAAAACCATTGCTGGCGGGATTCTCGAAGAAGGCATACCATTCATCGCTTCGCTGCCAGACGGCCCCCAAGCCATTGCACTGGAAGTTGGCGGTAGAATCACATTGTAAGTGCATTGTCGCCTCCTGAAATTGAGGATTCATAGTATGATGAGAAAAATTCGCGCCGAGCAGTGTTTTTTCATACCATTCCCAGTGATGCGAATTATCGCCGGCGCCATGGATACCCAAAAAACCACCGCCGTTCTCCATGTAGCTTTTAAAAGCCGCTTTCTGGTCTTCCTTCAGCACCCTCCCTGTCACATTATTCCAGATCACCATATCAAATTTCCGCAGTTGAGCTGTATTGAAAACGGCGCCGTTTTCTGTGGTAAAAATTGTCCAGCCTCCTTGCCTGGCCATTTCCTGAAGGGCCTGTGTAGATGCTTCAATAGCCTCACCATGTCTGAAACCATTGGTTTTGTTGAAAAGTAAAATAGAAAAATCCGCCATTTCGGACGGCAATTCCGGCGGGTCCGACTCGTAAATGGGAAAACCGTAGGTCACTTTGTAAATAAAAACTCCCAGGACAATACCCGCTGTCAACAACAAGCCCAGGATACTTATCAGCAATACTTTAATCAGCTTTTTCATAGCACCTTTTCATATCAACCTTAAAACTACTATCTAATTATTATTTTATTTCATATGACAGTCCAAAACCAAAAGGAAAGACCGGATCCTTTGTATCATAGGGCACATCTTCCATTTGCGCGGCTACTTCCTCCATGGAGGCGGGTAATTCAAAGGGGAGTTTGGCGGTCGGATTGAACGCGCCAAAGACAACATCCAATACGGCCTCATCCCTGGCACCGAATTCACCCAACAAACCGGCCACCTCATTTGCTATTTCCGGGATCACTGCGGGCCTGTCCAGATATAAGCTGATAATCGTAGGTTTACTGGCGGCTATATCCAGCACCCTGCTTAGTTCAGGTTCCTTAAAATCAAGATATCCCTGGTGAAAAAAAGATTCTATAAAGTTGCCATCCCTGGGCTCCCATGGTGTTTGCAGGCGCAGTATAGCAATGTCTGCACGCTGAAGACTATCCACCACATTCGCATATTTGCCAGCCACCTCCTTGTCAATGTTTTCTATGTAAATGTTGATATTACCGGAAAACGGCAAGGTCATGGTGCTGTCGCGATTCATCTTATTTTTTAACAGCACAATGGATTTTCGCTGCGCCAGCTTTCCCAGGTCCATATATGCTTGCTTGCCTACTATTTCCCGGGCGACGTTGACGTCCACATATGGGTTATCGAAAAGCCCCATTTGAAATTTAACTCTTAATATTCTTCTTACAGACTGGTCAATCCTTGCCTCAGCTACCAGGCCTTCATGCACGAGTGCTATTAATTCTTCCGTGTTACTGTTACCTCCGAACTGATCCACACCTGCCTCGATTGCTTTTTTGATCTTTCCCTTAATGGAAAGCTCATCCACACCCCAACTTTGCCCTTCGAACATTTCAAAACCCAAAAGGCCAAAACCTTCTATTATGCCCCAATCGGTGCAGACAATGCCATCATACCCATATTGCTCCCGCAACAAATCATGGATAATTTCCTTGTTGAAGGCCATGCCTACATTTTCGCTGGTCTGATTCACCGGAATTCCATAATAGGGCATCATCATGGCTGTACCGGCTTCTATAGCTGCTTTAAAAGGGATCAGGTGATAATCAAAATGATCACCGGGATAAGCCTGATCCATGCCATATCTGAAGTGGGCATCCTGGCCGTCATCCTGCGGTCCGCCGCCGGGCCAGTGTTTAGTCATGCACGCCACGGATTGCGGGCCAAGCTGTGCACCCTGAAATCCGTAGATATAAGCCGCCGTCATTTTGGCCGACAAATCTGCATCCTCACCAAAAGTGCCATTTATTCTCGCCCACCTCGGCTCTGTTGCCAGATCGGCCATAGGGTGCAATGCGGCCCTGATCCCCACTGCTGCGAATTCCTGGGCAGCTATTCTTCCAAATTCAAACACCAGGGATGAATCATTGGTCGCTGCCAAACCAAGAGGCTCAGGCCATTCCGAAAAGTCTCCATTCAATAATCCGCCGCCGATGAAGTTGTTAATACCATGCCTGGGATCTGAAGAAATGGTAACAGGTATGCCAAGACGGTCTTGTTCAGCTATTTTTTGAATTTCGTTATGCCACCTGGCCAGATGCTCCGGCGCGGGGATCGTGAATAAATTGAACGTACGCAGTTTTTTATTGATGAGGTAATCGTAGGAAGAAGCCATATTAAAAACCGTCGGATCAGGTTTACCCAGCACCTCTCCCAGCTCGCCAACACCAAGCGGAGGCTGCCACATAAGTCCGGCCTTTTCTTCAAGGTTCATCTGAGCGAGCAAGTCGGCTATTCTTTCGTCAACCGGTTTTCTGAAGTCTTCATAAATATCCAACTTTCCATTTCCATTCAAATCCCTCATCTTTTTGCCCTCGATATTCAGAAGTTGTTTTTCAGTTAACCGCGACCGGGCTTTTGCATTTATTACCTGATAGTTTATTTCAAAACCCGCCCACAGCAATAAGATCAAAACCACCACTCCTCCGGCTGTAAATCCCAAGATTTTTAAAGTTTTTCGCATAGCAGTTTTTTTTGTGTTATTTTAACACAATATAATTAGTTTTTTCTATTTTGTCAAAAAGACACAATAATACATGTCGATATGATTGAAAAAAAAATATCGGAATACCTTGAAAATGCACACGAAATATTTTTGCCGGGTGTATCGCTGGATGTGGTGATATTAGGATATTCGGAAAACGCTATCAGGGTATTATTATTAAAATTAAAGGAATACAATCTTTGGGCTCTGCCAGGAGGTTTCATTGCCAAAAACGAAGATGTGGATGCGGCCACGCATAAAATTGTGAAAGAGAGAACGGGGTTGGAAAAGTTGTATTTTAATCAATTTCACCTTTTTGGAAAAACGGGAAGAAATGCCAGCTTTTTGCAGGAGTCCAGCCATGCGGCCAAATTAAGTGCCGATGCCAGAAACTGGCTGAACCAAAGATTCGTCACCGTTGGCTACTTTGCCCTGGTGAGAATAGATCAGGTAGTTCCTCAGCCCGACATACTGTCGGAAGCGTGTGATTGGTTACCGGTTGACCAGCTGCCGGCGACGATCCTGGATCACCATGAAATTGTAAATACAGCCATTGGCCATGTCAGAAGACAGCTTAACTACTTTCCTGTAGGCCTTAACCTGTTGCCTGAGCGATTTACGATATCGGAATTGCAGCGATTGTATGAATGTATCCTCAATCAAAAAATGGATCGCGGGAACTTCCAGCGAAAGATATTGAAGCTGGATATTCTGGTCCGCCTGGAAAAACTCAAAACCGGCGGAGCCCACAAGGCGCCCTACTTATATCGGTTTGACAGAGATAAGTATCAGCACAAGATACAACACGGAATTGGTTTCATTTAAGTTGTACCCTAAATGCTATTGACAGTATCTACTATGGCTAACGTTCTTTTTTGAATAACGAACAAACGTTTATATATAAAAAGCCTCTTAGAATAAAAAAAAGGAATAATTGTGACAGATCCTGAAGATTTTGGTTAAGCTAGCCATGCACCTGGTGCCCGCCTAAAGATACTTCTTATACCACCGGATAATTTGATCGAATACCTCATCCCGGTGTCCTTTTAAAGAATGTACCCCATCTTCATACATCACCAGTCTGTAGGGGATTTTATGCTGGTCGAGTTTTAAAGCAAACTCCAGTGTGTAACGCGCCTTTACCGAGGTGTCAGCAGTACCCTGCAAAATTAGCATCGGCACATCTGTCGGTAGCTCATCCACCCAGTGTATGGCTGATCTTTTCTTTAAAACCTCGTATTCATTTTCCATGATGCCGGGAATAAAGGTTTGCCACCACTTCAGTAATTCCGGGCGGTCGATACTGCTTCTGGTAATATCGGTTGAGGGCCCTCCTACTGCCAAAGCCTTTATCTTGTTGGTCCTTTTTAAAGTTAAAAAAGACGTCATTCCTCCCCTGCTCCACCCAAACATTCCCAGTCTGGAAGTATCAGCCTCCGGCACTGCTGCCAGCAGGGGGATCAAATTCAGCACATCGTTAATATCCGCTCCACCATATTCCTCCTGTCCTTCACTACCACCATTACCCCGATACTGGCTGGCTACAACAACATAGCCGGCCCTGGCCAGCCGAGCCAGCTCCCCCAGGCCGATAGATGCGTGATGACTGGTCAAAGAACCAAAGTCCAGGCTTCCGCCACGATTATAGATAACGGCCGGGTATTTACCAGGTTTGCCCGGTTTTAGCAAAAAGCCCCTGACCTTGAGACCGTCGCTATAATAGGTTATCCCAAAGATCTCTACCTCTTTGAAATGCTCAAAACGGTTAGGGTCAAAATTCAGGCTATCTTTGTGCCGCTCCTCTGTTTCCACGATGTAAGTCATGTATTGGTCCAGCCCTGTAATCTTTTTCTGTACTATTATTTGCCCATCAGTTTGCGCCCGGCCCGGTTTAACCAGTAAAAGACATAGGATAAACAGCAGCGCCTTATATCTTGCCATGATGCTAAAATTTTGTCTGCTTGATTGAAATATTGTTTTATGATTGTTGGAATCCAGGATCAAAGTTTTCAAAAACTGCCATACAATCCCAGACATTTCCGTAAAAATGGTGATGTTGTATACCTCATGTAGCCCCGTAGCCTTTGGATCAATAAAGTCAGGAGGGCCAGTGTATTGTCTATGCCAACTTTCTAATTACGTTTAAATCTTGCCTACTTCTAAGCAATTCTTTTGCGCCTAAAGACAACTAAAGCTATCACCAGACCGCCAATCAATACCAAAACCCAAAGATAGCCGCGATTTGATCTTGCCGACAGTGGCTGTTGATCTCCGAAAAGCATGAAGGTAGCCCACTGAGCAGGATGGGATTGGAGTGGGTCGGCCTCCTGTAAATAAGAAAGCTTGGCCAGGCGGAGGGCTTTGTCTTTATGTAATCCGTTTTCGAGGTTTTGGAAAAGTTTGCCCATGATTTGTGAGCTAGACTGGTCCTGTGCCCTCCACATACTCATAACGATATTGGCGCAGCCGGCATACATAAAAGCCCTGGACAGGCTTAGTACACCTTCTCCCCGGTTAATTTTTCCCAACCCGGTATTGCAGGCGCTTAAGACTGCCAGCTCTGATTCCAGGGGTAAGTGATAAATCTCGTAGGCATTTAAGCTGCCATCCTCAATGGAATCCGATTCATTCGTAAAAAGCAACCGCGACCGCATGGGCTCCCGGTCGTCTACCAGGGCATGCATGGCCAGATGTATGATGGAAGTGGAATACGGGAGATTTTTAAAGTTATACTCGGTAGCCTTTGCATCCAGAAATTTGACACCTTCAAACAAATCTCCTGCGACCCTCACCTCCTCCCTTGTTCCCATGAGCGGCGACAGCTCCTGGCGCCTGGATAATTTGTTGGGATAGGTCAACGGGTTGGAAAGATAATTGGGAGCAAAACCGACATAGCGTTTATCGTAATTTTTTCGCACACCGACTTGCCGGGCATAAAGGGTCAGCGAATTGCGATAAGATATGGCATAGTCTCTGATCAGATAGGCAGGGCTCCTGAAAGTTGCTCCGTCTTCTACCGGTTTGGAAATCAAAGCATCAAAAGGAATGTAATTCAGAATGCCATCCGGTACAATGATAAGCCGGTCGATTCCCGGATGTTTCTCAAGAACCGGCTTTAATAAGGTTTCATAGATCTTTTGGGCTTTGGCATAATAGGTCGAAGGTTCCGACTGGAAATCACTTACCACCGCCCGGAATGATTCCAGTTCCTCTGAAGAAAGTAAAGATTTGGAAACCCTGTTAAGCCTGAAATCGCGCTTTGTAAGACTTGCCATGTACCAGGTACTATCCCCCTCGAAGAACGAAATAACCAAACTGGCCTGATCGAGTCCGGCCCTGATATTGTCCGGGGTTGTGACTTCCATGTTGTATTTCAAGGCATGATAATCCGGAAAATGCAGCTTGATGATTTTTTCCAGCGAATCTACACGGGCTTTGGCATGAAAAAGATCCTTTTTTAATTGGGACTGCGCGGCAGTGTCACCTTCAACCCTGGTATCTGCCAGTTTTAATTCCAGTGACTTAACCTGACGATTAATGGCCATTTCTTTCTCCAGCACTTTCTGGTCAATCCCCTTTATCTGATTAAGATCCGACGTTTGGATGGCTTCCGATAATACAGCTGCTTTGCTCTTTTCAAAAAAGAAAAAAGCCCTGTTAAGATATACCTCGGAGCCCGTCAGGTCGTAAAGTTGATAGCATGCGGACAATGCCTTTTCATATACCTTGGCGGTGTTTTCCTGTAGAAAAAGTTTGGAATTTTCGGACAGATACCCTCTCCGGATATGATCTATGATATCGGAAGCCGTTTGATATTGCGCCAGAGCCTTTTCCAGATTTTGCACGGGATCACCCACGCTGGCAAGCGCCTGGAATATTGCTCCTTTGTGTGTGAGAAGCTGACTGTAAAATTTTTCATCCAATACCTCATTTCTGGCAGGATTGTCGGATGGATTGGATGAATCAAAGGAAGGCGATAAAGTTGCAATAGCCGCCTGCGCCGACGATAAGGCACTTTTATAGTCCCCATTTTTCAGATAGATATCCGATTGCTTGAGATGGACGGAAGAGATCTTTGGGTGTATCGCGCCATAGGCGTTCACAGTTACCTCCTTTGCCTTATCAAACCACTGGTTGGCTGCCTGGTAATTTCCCAGCCTGGTATAAACACTGCCAATGATACGGTAAAAGTCGTTTAGTTTCGGATGCCGGTCATAATATGCTTCTGATATAATATCAACAGCAGCCTGCGCATAGGTCAGGCTGGCTGTGTAGTCTTCTACCTCCAGATAATACCCGGCCAGAGCGCCGTTGACAATACCCTCCACGCGGATTAACTTTTTCCGGTTATTGCGGCACAATTCAAGAACTTTCAGATAATAGGCCAGTGCATTCTTTTTGTCCCCTTTTCCCATATATATTTCGCCAAGGCTGAGGTAGGGATAGGCAAGGTTCCAATAGGTAACGCCGTGATTTTCCAAATGGATTGTTATAGCCCTGTTAAAATAATCCTCTGCATGCTCAAAATCCCCCGAGTTACGATGAAGCAGGCCTATATTGGTATATAGCTGTGCTACCCGCGCTCCATTTTCTCCATAGGTATTCAGATACGGTGGATATGCTTCTAAAAAATGGTGCAATGCCGTCTTATTTTCTCCAAAATACATGTTGAGCAAACCAAAGTTATAGTGCGTGATAGCCGTTTCAATGGACGGTTCGGGATAAAGTTCTTTTTCCAACGCAATCGCTCGCTCTAAATATTTTCGGGCCTTAAGCCGGTACCCCATGTCAATATAAACACCCCCAATATTGTTATGGAGCTTTGTAACTATCGGATCGATATGGCCAAGGGAGTCGTTCCAAAGTTTAAGCGCCTGGAAATAATAGGTCAAAGCTTCCTCGTACGCTCTTTGGTAGTGTTTGACCAGTCCAAAGCTGTAGATACTGGTAACCAATCCCTCCTGGTAGCCGATTTTCCTCGAAATTTTTTCCGCTTCGGTATAATAATAGTTAGCGCTATCATAGACAGACTGATGCAGCAAGTCACGCCCTGTTTTCAAATATTCCTTCACGGTGGTGGTATCCGCACCGGACTGGCCAAAGCACATTAAGGGAAGAACAATTTGCAGTATGCATATAGGTCGAGCTACCGATTTCATTTGCGGAACTTTGAATAAAGATAATTATTAATATACTAAAATCCAGCTAAGGCAAAACCGCCTGACTTCAAATGAGTATCACCTTAACCTGTAAACAAAACCCATCCAAAAAATTACTGCGGTAAGTTATACAAACATGAAACATATTTATTACTTTCACGTTTGTATAACCAAAATATTTGGAATCTAATGAAAGGAAACTATTTAGGGGAGTTGGAAGAACTCATATTGCTAACGGTAGGCGCATTATTTGAAAGCGCCTATGGTGTCGCCATCATGGATGAGATAGAACGCCAAACCAACCGGCGTTTGAACATAAGCGCCGTACATTCGGTACTCAAGCGCCTGGAGGCAAAAGGCTTCGTAAAATCCGAAATGGGTGGCGCTACCAATGAAAGAGGTGGCCGAAGGAAACGGCTTTTTAAACTGACTTCGTCGGGTAAAAAAGTGCTGGATGCCTCGATGCAGGTGCGGAGCCATCTCTATAATCAAATACCAAATATGTCATTTAACTTTTCTGGTCAATGAAAATACAACCGCCGAAATGGGCGTGCCGGTTTTTGGAGTGGTATTGTAATCCACAACTCCTGGAAGAGATTCAGGGGGATGTCTACGAGCTATACCAACGCCGACTGGCAAACAAAGGCCGCTCCGTAGCTGACAGAAAATTTGTGTGGGAGGTCTTACGCTTTTTTCGCTGGTCTAATATTAAAAGGTCAAAAACAACATACCATCCTTCAAACAACACTGCCATGCTTAAAAATTATTTAAAAGTCTCCTGGAGAAGTCTTGTCAAAAATAAAGGTTACACTGCGCTTAATATCGCCGGACTGGCCGTCGGTATTTGCTGCTTTATCCTGATCTCTTTTTATGTTGAGGACGAACTGAGCTATGACCGTTTTCATTCCCAGGCCGACCAGACTTACCGGGTAAAAGAGATTTTTGAAAGTGATGGCGTTGGCGAAAGATCCGCCAGTGTACCCTTCCCGTTAGCGGAAGCATTAATGACAGACTATCCGTCTATCGTCAAGAACGTGGTGAGATTTTTTAACTTTCAGGCGCCTTCGGTAGCGGTTGTCAACGAGGAAAACGATCAGGAATTCAATGAATCCAGGTTGTTTTTTGTCGACTCTACGTTTTTCGATATATTCGATTTTAAGGTGCTTAGGGGTGATATTAAAACCGCACTCTCGGAACCCAACAGCATCCTGCTTACAGAAAGCATGGCACATAAATATTTCGGTGATGAGGAACCGCTAGGCAAATTCCTGAAGCTTCAGGGACAGGAAAACCTTAAGGTGACCGCGATTGTAGAGGACACACCGCTGAACGCACACTTCCAGTTTGATTTCCTTGTATCTTTCACAACGCTTAAGTCATTTTATGATGGTCAATACCCGCAAAGCTGGTACTGGAATCCCTGCTGGACCTACCTGGTTTTATACAAGCATAGGAGTCCTGAAGATCTTGAAGCGAGGTTTCCGGAATTTGTGCAAAAGTATTTCCACCAGCTGATCAAAGATGATGTGACACTGGAATTGCAACCATTAACAGATATTCACCTGCATTCCGATCTGGATTATGAAATTCAACCAAACGGCAATTACGCCAACATCCGTGTATTTATTTCAATCGCAATTTTCGTGTTACTGATAGCCTGCATTAACTTTATCACCCTGTCAACCGCACGCGCCGGCAAAAGAGCGAAGGAAGTAGGTATGCGCAAGGCCATAGGCAGTCACAGAAATCAGTTGATCAAACAATTCCTGATAGAATCACTGCTTTTAACTGTCGTTGCCGTAGGTTTTGCTTTAATACTGTTGAAAGTATCATTACCGTTTTTTAATCAGCTTACTGAAAAGTCAATTGCCTTCAACCTTTTATGGAACCCATTGTTTGTCGCCGGGTTGGTCTTGCTGACTTTTTTGATTGGGATCATTTCAGGTTTTTACCCTGCCTTTGTCCTGTCCTCTTTCAAGGCGGTTAAAGTATTAAAATCTGCACAAATCGGATCTAATGGTGTAAATTTCAGAAAGGTGCTGGTAGTCCTCCAGTTTTCGATTTCAATCATATTAATCATTAGCGCCGGTACTGCCTTGAAACAGCTACAGCTCTTACGAAGCAATGATACCGGTTTTGATCAGGAACATGTCTTGATGATCCCGGTGTCCCGCTCTCCCATAGCACAGCACTATGAAGCCTACAAAAATGAAGTGGTACGCGACGCTAGTATCCTGAGCGTTACGGCGGTTGAAGAAATCATCGGGGCTAAACACCAGGTTGGCAATTACCAGTTTGAGGGTAACGAGGAATCAAAGCCCTTTCCCAGGCTATTTATCAGGCATGATTTTGCCAAGACATTTGGTGTCGAATTGGTAGCCGGAAGGGATTACTCAGAGGATTACCCCACTGACGATACGTTGGCCCTTTTAGTAAACGAGCAACTAGTGAAACAACAGGGCTGGCCATCCAACGAAGCAGCCGTAGGTAAAAAATTCCGGTGGTTTGGCGACGAGAACGGGCGAAAAATCGTTGGCGTAGTAAAAGATTTTAATTTTGTCTCGAAACATCACCCTATTCGACCGTTGGTATTGGATCTTGACCTTCGGGACCAGGCTTTTGATTTATTTATAAAATACATGGCCGTTCGAATTTCCGGGCAAAATGTCAAAGCTTCTGTTGCCAGGCTTGAAAAAGTCTGGAAGAAAAACATGCCCGAAAGACCCTTTGATTATTTCTTTCTGGATGAGAACCTCAAAAGCTTATATAAATCAGAAGAGAAACTAAGTAAGGTAAGTGTTATTTTTTCCGGATTTGCCATTTTTGTTGCCTGTCTTGGCTTGTTTGGATTAGCCACTTTTACGGCCGAGCAGCGGAAAAAGGAAATCAGCATCCGGAAGGTATTGGGGGGAACTGTTCCTCACATCGTGTGGCTGCTGACAAGCAACTTCTCGCGACTTATCTTAATTGCCTTTGTCATTTCGTGTCCATTGGCTTATTGGATACTTAATTCCTGGCTATCCGGCTTTGCCTATAAGATCCGGATTCAGCCCGACGTATTTATGATTGCCGGCGCTGTGGCTCTCGTTGTAGCGGTGACCACCATCAGCTACCAGGCCATCAGGGCTGCGTTTACCAATCCGGCCAACGTCTTAAAAAATGAATAAACCCATAAACGGATTCTTTAAATGCTATCATCGTTTACTAGGCATAGTTAATCTCAAAGATGTTTAATCGAATTTTCTCAACAACAAGCCCCCTTGCTTCTTCAAAGGGGGCCTCTCCCCTTTCAATTTAAAAATGATATTATGATCAGGGCAATAGCCTGATTCTCCCTTTCGATCGTAATATTATCAGTAGTTTGTAGTTCAAGTATTCATCTATTAAGTATTATTTATGAAAGGGATCATTTTTTATTTGTCTGTAGTTACCTGTGGTTTTTATTTATCCTGCGCCTCGCCTTCGGTTGAAGAGCCGTCAAATTCCCAACCGGTTTACCAGGACACTCCCTACAGCCAGGACCTGAGTATTAAGTATTACCGGCAAGATGAAAATCCGGAACTTTCGAAAGTTTTTGCCGATCGCAACGGCGTGGTTCAGGTACTGTCGTCACAAAGCTTATTGCGGACCCATGCCGGTCAATTTCTTTATCCCGGCAAACTAATAGCCGACAGGACCTACCGCCCGCTTACGGACAAAAACATCAAAGATCTTTTATTGTATAAAAACCAATTCGTTTACCTGGACGACGAGGCGGTGCTGAGCAATGCCTGGGCTGGAAAATTGTTTATTAAACACGATCTTCCCGGCGCCAACATTTTTGCTGCCGGTGACCGGTTTAATTTCCTGGTCAGCAATGGCAAGTCACTAAGGTACCTGGCGGAAGACCGGGTTGCTCAAAAAGGGCTTACTACCGGAGAACAAATCATTGGTATCAGATATGATGCCGGAACCAAAAAATTCTGGGTGCTGGGGCCATCGTCCTTATCGGTTTTTATCCCGGGCCAGGAAAAACTTAAGAAGGTAGCACAGGGATCCGGTTTTACCTCCCTGGCTGTAGCCGGCAAAAAAGTTATTATTGGCACCATGAATGGTTACCTGGAGATCGACACATCCTCGGAAAAGCAGGTAGGCGGAATCCACAATCAGCTGCCCTGGCCGGAGATTACAGCGGTAGAAGAAATTGAAGGCGCTCTTTGGTTTGGCTCGACCAAGGGAGCTTTTATGTTAAAGGAGAATAATAAGTTTAACTATTACAATGGAGAGCGTTGGCTACCGGGAAATCATGTAAAACATATCTCCAAAGGTAGCGGGCGTTCCGTGTTAATTCTTACAGAAGCCGGTCTTGGAAAAATTGTTTTCAAGGAAATGACCTTGCACGATAAGGCCATGTATTATGAAAAACAAGTCAGGGACAGGCATATCCGTAATGGCTTTAATGCTTCTTTGTCGGCTATGGAAAAGGGAAATATCGACTCCGGCCGTTTAAGGGACTCGGATAATGATGGCCTCTGGACTTCCATGTATCTGGCTGGCCAGGTATTTCGCTACGCGGTGACCCAATCGGAAGAGGCGCTACAAAATTGCCGGGAGTCTCTGGATGCGATGGAAAGGCTGTATAGTATTAATCCTGTTCCAGGGTTCCCCTCGCGATCATTTGAGCGCAGCGGCTATATCGAGCGTCTGTCAGATCCCGAGCGGTGGCAGCATACCAACGACCCAGAATGGGACTGGAAAGCCACGACCAGTAGCGATGAAGCCATTGGACATATTTTTGCCTTTGGCGTGATAGCCGACTTAATCGAGGATGAGGATTTAAAAAGCAGAGCCATTGTACTTATTGATACATTAATGAACCACGTCGTCAGCAACGACATGTATTTGGTCGACTATGACGGAGAACCCACTACCTGGGGTCGCTGGCATCCCGATTATGTGAATGCACGGCCCATCATGGTAGGTGACAGAAAGCTTAACTCCTCAAATATTGTGGGCATGTTACAAACCGCCTATCATTTTACAAAAAAGGAAAAGTACATGGAAAAAGCGCGCGAATTGATGATCGACTTCGGGTACCTGGAAAACCTCCGAAGACCCATGAAAGAAATCGGCCAGGCGCCGGAAGATGCCGATGCGTGGAGTAAAATGCTTTCCAGAGATTGGAATCATTCCGACGATGAAATGTATTATGTTGGCTACTGGGGGTTATATAAATACGCTTTCAACGATTCGCTAAAAAACATCTACAAGGAAGCGATCATCGATCACTGGCTTTACGAGCGACCGGAAAAGGAAGGTTTATGGAACATTATGACCGCCATGACCGGTACCAATGAGTTTGATCTCAATGAAGCCGTCTGGTACCTGAAAGAACATCCAATGGACCTGATCGATTGGGTTATTACGAACAGTCACAGAAAAGACATTGAACTCCTGGATCCAAATTTCCGGGGACAAACCACCAGGGAAGTTCTGCCGCCGGACGAAACACCTGTCCACCGCCACAATGGAAATATGTTTCGCCTGGACAGGAACGGCGGTAATGGCACCTCTGAGCATAGCGCCGGTGATATTTGGTTGTTGCCTTATTGGATGGGCAGATACCTGGAAGTCATCGGTCCGCCGATGGAAGCTGCGGAGCTGTAGCCTGCCTCGATGGTCAGCAGCGATCATGCCATGGTGTTGTGCCTATAAAAGTTTGCAAAAGCCTTGACTAATTCAAGGCTTTTTTTGCGTAAAGCTCTTTGATGGTCTGGCAAATACCGGTTGTTAGTTTTGATAGTTCTTCATTGGTAATTACAAAAGGCGGCATCGTGTAGACTAATTTTCCAAAAGGTCGCATCCAGATACCGTGCCGCTGGAATTCCTTTTGAATAACCTTCATATCTACCGGTTTTTCCATTTCAACGACGCCAATGGCTCCCAGCACTCTGACAGCTTTGACAGCGTCCAGCTCCTCCAGTTCCGATAGTGTATTTTTTAAGTGTTCCTCAATTCGTGCAATATTTTCCTGCCAGTTATTCTCAAGCAGCAAATTTATGCTCGCCTGCGCCACTGCACAGGCCAAAGGATTTCCCATAAATGTAGGGCCATGCATAAAAACCCCCGGGAAGGCATCGGATATGGTTTTGGCCACCTGGTTGCTGCAAAGTGTGGCGGCAAAGGACAAATACCCCCCTGTCATCGCTTTTCCTATACACAGAATGTCCGGAGAAATATTGGCGTGCTCGCAGGCGAAAAGTTTTCCCGTACGCCCGAATCCCGTCGCTATTTCATCGGCTATAAGCAAAATGTCATACCTGACACATAACTCCCTCACTGCTTTCAGATAATCCGGGTGATAGAAACGCATTCCTCCGGCACCCTGCACGATAGGCTCCAGGATAAATGCTGCAATATGATTACTTTCCTTTGCCAGCAATGCTTCTACCCGATCAATTTCTTCAGGGTTAAACTCGTCGGAAAAACCGGATTCAGGCGCCGGTAAAAAAAACTGCTGCGGTAATTTATTATTGAAAATATGGTGCATGCCGGTCTCCGGATCGCAAACGGACATAGCATGCCAAGTATCACCATAATATCCCCTGCTGATGGTGACAAAGCGGTTTTTTGTGGGATTATTTCTGGCATGCCAGTATTGTAAAGCCATTTTCATAGCCACTTCGACCGCCACCGAACCGGAGTCGCAGTAAAAAATATAGTCCAACCCTTTGGGGACTATTTTCAAAAGTGTCTTTGCCAATGTTATAGCCGGCCTGTGTGTCAACCCGCCAAACATTACATGGGCCATGTCCCGGACCTGTTGTTGCAATGCCTCATTTAGCACGGGATGATTATAGCCATGAATGATCGACCACCAGCTTGACATCCCATCGATCAGCATCTGCCCGTCTTCCAACTCAAAGTAAACACCTTTTCCCTTTTTGACAACCAGGGAATCTATAGACCTTGTGGCCGATGAATAGGGATGCCAGATGTGTTTATGATCAAATTCAATAAGTTCGTGTGTATTCATAGTAAGTTGTTTGTACAATACATTTTGCGATCAATACCAGTCCGGCGAGGGCAGAACAAGCATTTGATGGATGGAAGAATTAATTTCATTTCAATATAAAGTCTGACCTTCAGGCCGGTGTAAAAGTAAAAATTTTTAACAAAATTGATTAAAAAAGCGCAAATGGCAGGGATCAAATATATGTTGTAAATGATTTAAGTCAGTTAGCTGCTACATGAAATGCTTTAAATATGTAAATTAGTATATTTACTGAAAAGCTATACCATGAATAAAATAATCCTTATAACTGATTTGGGAGAGGAATATGGGACCAGCCTTTTAAAAGGGATCACAAAGTATTCCCAGGAATTCGGCCCGTGGGCTTTTTGCAGAATGCCCACCTATTACCGCGAGACCATGGGCACGGAAGGTATTTTAAAATGGGCCAAGGAATGGGAAGCCAATGGTATAGTGGGACAATTTTACAACAATTCAAATCTCGAAAAATTCCTGGCAGAAGGCATTGCGGTCATCGCCCAGGATTTCAAGGAGCGCCAGCACAATGTCCCGAATATCACCGGTGACTATGCCAGGGCCGGTCGAATGGGAGCTTCTTACTTCCTGAGGAAGGGATATGAACATTTTGCATTTTACGGATTTAAAAATATTGTCTGGTCGAGAGAAAGAGGCCAGGGTTTCGAAGAAGAATTAGCGAAAGAAGGTTATAAGGTTCATTATTTTGAACACACCAGTGATCTCGAGTCGCGGAAACTTTGGTATTACAAGCCTTCGGCATTGAGTGACTGGTTAAAATCACTCCCCAAGCCTATCGCCCTGATGGCATGTGACGATAACCAGGGGATGCATATTACCGAAGCATGCAGATTAACCAAGATCCGCATTCCTGAGGAAGTTGCGGTATTGGGCGTTGATAACTCCGAAATGCTCTGCAACCTTTCAGATCCACCATTGAGCAGTATTGCCCTGGACACTGAAAAAGGCGGCTATGAAACGGCCCGGCTGCTGGATCATATGATCAAGTCTAAGAATAAAGACTTTTACGACGTGGTAGTTGAGCCAACCCAGGTAGTCACCAGAAACTCCACTGATATCTACGCCACCAAAGACGAATATATCGGGATGGCGTTAAAATTCATACATAACAATATTGAAAAAAACCTGAAGGTAGATGATGTATTGAAGCAGGTACCCCTGGCACGGCGATCGCTGGAAAAAAGATTTTACAAAGTAACGGGTTATCCGGTATATGAATACATTTTTAACCTGCGGATAGAAAAATTCACGCAAAAGCTGCTGGAGACCGACCTATCTATTTTTGAAATTGCCATGGACCTGGGATTGAATGACAGTAAGAACATCGCGCGGCAGTTCGGGCAGATTAAGGGCTGTACGCCTACTCAATATCGTAAAAAGTACTTAATTGATCAGGGCAAATGACTTAAACCCTGGCAACTCTCTTCCTGCAAATGGGGCTAAAATACTCTCCCCTATTTCTCTAAAATCCCGGATACCAACACTGTCACTTTATATAAAGCTATAATTTGGTCGTCATCATGCGGACTTCCATCTTTTATTCAGTACCAGTAGCTACCCCGTTCAGGTTCATCGGATACTTGATCTCTTCACCATATTGTCTATTTTTCACCAACGTGATATTGGCGGGGATCTTAAATAGATTGTCCTCCTGCAGGCTTTCAACTTCTGAATGATAAAGTGTCTGCTTTTCATCTTCATCATAGGTGGCGCTGACAACCGTATATATGCTCATCCTGTCAGGTAAGGCTTTTTCTGCGGGTAATACGTGGATCCATTTTATCTGGTTACCTGAAAAGCTGTGCAGGGTCCATGGTTTATCGTCATCATTGACACGCGGGAAAGCCCCCCAGCTTCCTTCTCCCAGGAACATGGTACCATTTTCATCATCCCTGACAAATCCCATGAACGAATCGGCGCTGGTGCTATCGGGGCGAAGCGGATAAGTGATCTTGCTCATATGCGAATCACCATCCAAAGCCACATCCAACCCGTAATCATAAAACAGATAAGCCCACTGGTTAAACTGATATTCATTCTCAGCTTTTCTAGCGGTATGAGGCCAGAAAGGTTTATGATAACCGGCTATTTTCATTCTGAAATCTTTGTGCGTCCTCAAATCGTTTTTCAACCAGTCCCGCTGGGCGCCACCTTCATCAATTTCGGAATTCAGGGAAATCATATGAAAAAAATCACCGCCAAAGGACAGGGAAAAATAAATCCTGGAGGAATCGTTATCCTGGTAAGGCGCATTAAAAATGTAATTCAAATTAGCGTGATCGCCATTTTCATGATTCCCATGAACGGGAAATACGGGAATCATTCTTCCATCTTCAGTAGTTGTCAATTCCTGCCAGTCTTTTAGCCAGGTATGCCAGCGTTTGGCATCGGTACCATTGCCGCTGCAAAAATCACCGTTGAACATAACAAAGAGCGGTCTCAGCTTTGACACCAGCCTGTTGGAGGCTCTACCTGCTTCCAAAGGTTCATCATCACTTTTTGTATCGCCGCCGGCAACAAAGGTAAATGGTTTAGGTTTATCAGGCGCCGTGCGAAACCAGTAGCGCTCGCTCACGCCGTTATCATCTTTGATCACAAAGTAATAAGCCTTGTCTGGTTTTAAATCAGTAAGGCTGGCAAAGTGCGTATTCATCTCATATTTTTCCAAAACCCTTTCTGCTTTTTGGGAATGCTTATATTTCCAAAAGGCCCTTCCATGATCCCGTAATCCATACATCACCACGGGATTGACATCTTCGTGCTGGTCCCAGGCAATGGTTAAATTGGTGGTGGGATCGTCCCGCCACACCAGGCGGTACTTATCCGAAAGTGCGAAAGTTTCAGGGATGGTTTGACAGCGTTGCAGCAGCAAAACCAAAAGGATCATGGGCATGGTAACCGATACCAGGCGAACAATAATTTTGAAAGACTTAGTTTTCACGACAAGGGGTTTGGGTGGTCATTCACTTTATTGAATGGATTATTTATTTTCAAATCGTCTCATGATCTCCTTCCAATTGGTAAAAATAATCCCTTCGTCTTTAAAGAACTGGATCATATCGGCGTCACCAAACATTTGTGCTTCCCATACCCGCTGTTGCCAGGAATTGGTAATGCTCTTTAACTGCTCTGATTCAACCGCAGGATGAAAAATGATTTCGGTGAGACCGGGACCAAGAGATCTGATTAGCTCCTTAAAGGCCTCCTTTTTTTCTTCATAGGTTTCTGCTTTCGGTGCACTGGTAAAGTTATCCACCTTAGGCAGGCTGTAGGTGTCCATAAAGCTGATCAGCTCATCTGTTATGGGATAACCCGCTTGTTTAAAACGAGCCACAACCAGTGAATCCGATAAGTCTATGGCATTCGCCGGGATGCCGTATTCCATTGCTATTTTCAGGTAAGCCAGGGCAAAGTCAGGATGCCCGTAAAGTGTTCCCATGTGTGTATCAATATGATCAGGCCGATATCCCAGAGCAATAGACTTTTCAATTTGGGCGCGTACTTCTTTGGCAACTTCCTCTGGAGTGGCATTTTGTACCACTTCCGGAACACTTCGCCACAGCATTCCTTCACTGTCGATCAAACCCGGCACATCGGTCACAGGCAATACGGATGGCCAACGATATGTTTTCCATTCACTGGTCAGTGTAAGGTGTAATCCCATATCAATCTCGGGATGTTCTATTGCCCATGCTATGATATCCTCGAATTGAGGACAAGGTGGCATGGCGGCGGCTGATTGTATGTGTCCGGCCAGTAAAGATTTCTTGGCCGCTATATTGGCTTCCTCACTCATGCCGATGTCGTCGGCATGAAGCATGATGACCTTTTTGCCAGCAGGATAACCCAATCGTTCCGCCCAATTCGCCGGCTCGGGCTTGTCTTCTACTACTAATTGTTTACTTTCCGCGCTTTGCTTCTGCCCACAGGACCACAGCAAAGCAGAAGCAAACAGTATGGTTAATATTAATTTCGAATTCATAATAGCTTTTAATTTATATACCAGGTTATTGCTGTATCAGACTATCTATTTAAATAAAAAAATAGTGCCTGACAATCAAAATTTAATGATCTTTTAGTCTTTCCTGAAAATCAGGAACTTTATTGATCAGCTGATTCCCTGCCTTTTTGGATTTCACAAGGTCAAATGCATCGTACAATTCTCCCCTGGCCGTATAAGCGCCATAAGTAAGTGTATCGCCATCGATGGTAATGACCTGGAACAATTGTGTATTGCCCGCCCGCCGTTCCATCCAGGGATCATCAGAGACCTCATACATTTTGGGGCCACTCACTGAAACCACATACATGGTTCCCGTAGTACCATCTTTTACCCTGGCGCCAGTTGGCACGTTATGCACCATGCCCCGTCCGTAGGCATGGTCATGTCCCTGCAATACAATATCTACCTTATGTTTATCGAAAATTGGTTTAAAGACCGTTCTTAGCACCACATTATCCCGATTCGGTTTAGTAGAAAACATGGGATAATGGAAGGTAATAGCCGTCCACTTTCTAGGATTGTGGGTAAGCACTGAGTCGACCCAATCGCGTTGGATATTTCTGTATTCTTCTGATTCATCAATTTGCTCCGCGTCAAGTGATATGATTTTAAGGTTGGGGTAATTGATTTCATAACACGTTTCCTTTAAACCTTCCGGTCCATTTTGGGGTAAATTAAATTGTGGCTTCCACTGCGGAGACAATACCACATTTTTATATTCGTGATTGCCCGGCGTCATCACACTCGGCACCATGGCATGAATGAAAGAACCTGAATAAAACCACTCATCCCATTCGCGGTTGCTGTCAAACCGGTTGATTAAATCTCCGGCGTGCAGCATAAAGTTTACTTCCGGCATGGTGCTATAGGCTTCCCGGATTACCCTCGACCACATAGACTTCACATTATTTTGGGCATCACCAAAATAAATAAATGAGAGCGGTTTATCCGCCTCTGGCATCCTGATCTGGAACCATTCCGACCAACCACTTTTAGAACCTACCCGGTACACATAAATTTCCCCGGCCGTCAGGCCATCAATGATGGCGGAGTGAAAATTTGCATGAATTTCAGGCTCCCTCAAAGATTTATGGTGAAAGTACTCCGTGCGCGCCTCGATTTCCTTGCTTTGGGTTATAAATTCAGGGCCGTGCGAAGCAAGTGCATATTGCACCACTGATTTGCTCACAGTGGTATCGGTTCTCCAATTTACCGCCACCGAATGTATCGGATCACTGGTCAGGTTGAGGATAATGTGGTCCGGGTTACTTGTCGGAAATAACCCATTCTCACCGTCCGGGTGGTCAATATGATGATGAATAACACTTCCAAAACAATCCTGCCTGCTAAGGATGGTAGCATTCAGAAAAAAAATTACGACCACAGTCGTGAAAACGCTTAAATAGTTTTTGCCAATAACGATCATGCCAATTCTTCGGTTAATCTTCATTTAATCACGGGTTAAATATCGCTCCAAGTATTTTAATAAAAAAAGCCACACTGCAATTTTGCAGGTGGCTTACCCAACTTTGTACTAAAAAAACGCCTAAATAAGAAGCGAGTTCAGAAGCTTGTTGACAACTACATCCATGTTTCATGACCCGCTTCTATGTTTAAGCTCTTTTGACACTATTAAATTTTGCTTCTATGTTTTCTTTTTTCAAAGTACTCGTTCACTTCCTTTTCAAACTGAGATTTCAAATATGTTTCATATACAGCCAGTATATTTTCATCATCCATTCCCTTTAACAGACACTCGAACTCATCTCTGGAAATTTGGTTTTTCATCAACCTCCCGAATAATTCTTCCTGATTCATGACTATCAGTTTCTTAAGCACTCATCTCTATTACTTAAAAATTATTAAATCGGACTATTGTCTTGCACTTTAATCGCCGGTATTTATTGAAACGGCTGAAAAAACTAAAAAATACCTGCAAAAGTTTCAGGAGGTCAATATGCCGTCAAATAATTGACTTATCAGCTAACCGGTACGACCTCCAGTTGCTTACGTATTATTTGCTTGGCTTTAATCAATTGATTTTTTACAGTATTCTTAGAAATATTTAATTGATTGGCGATTTCTTCGTAGGATTTTCCTTCTTCGTAATTAAGTTTGATAATTCTTTTTCTTTTTTCAGACAGCTCCTCTACGGCCTTTTTGACCTTTAATAAACGTTCTTCTTTAATGTCACTATCAACCGCCTTGTAGACCAAAACGTTTTGCCAGTACATCTCCTTCAAGGCCTCATTTTTCTTGATCTCTTTCAATTGATCAAAAACGCTGTTCTTGATAATGGTAAAAAGATAAGAAGTGAAATTTAACGTAGGATTTATCGTCTCCCTTTTGTTCCATATTTTCAGGAATACTTCCTGGATAATGTTTTCAGACTCCTCTACATCTTTTAGAATGGTGTTGCAAAAACGGATCGCAGGCTCCCTGTATAAGTCGTATAACTCTTCGAACGCATTTGCATCTCCTGATAAAAGCCTTTCAAGTAATTCCTTTTTTAACTTTTGCATTTTAAATGTTATGATCGTTTCGTTAATAAGTGAATTTTAAAACATTGCAATGATCATCCTGTACGTCATAGAAACCACCATTTATTTTGATACTCAGATCCGATGGCTAATTGCGTGTCATCAAATAAGCGGCAGATGCTGTTGTGATCGGAAAACCTGTTATCAGCACCCGCACGCTAAAAAAATCTTAGATGGCAAGCAAACATATACGGGAAATTATCGAAATACGGGAATAGTGTGTGACGCAAATTGCGTATAATAAACCTTAATTTGCGCATCAGTTAATTAATTTAACCATCACGCTATTATTGTGAGGAAAATGGGGCTCTTTTTTAACTCAAAAGGCCTTCAAATGGACCTATACAAGGGCCAGCAAAATTGCCGGAGTAATCAAATTGCGGCGATATCTGATAATTAGTTCTCCGCCATGGCCACCAGTTTATTGATGGTGTTCCAATTGCGTGTAGTGGCGGCTACTTTTAGTTTTTGTTCAAAAAAGTTATTGCTCATTTTAGCCTTACCATATCCGTTGGGCGAGAAAAAAAATATGGTTTGTCCATCCAGTATAAACTCCTCAGGGCTGTGATCAATGGTCTCAAGTTTTTTAAGGGCTTCCGGTGTCGGTTGGTTGGCGAGCAGGGTTACGTATAACCTTGAAGTATCTTCCTGACCACGCTTGATAAATGGGTTATTTTCCAGTATGTAACGCAGCTCCTCTCCGGATTTCACCAATACCGCTACATCAAAGCCATATTTTTCCAATATCTTTTTCTCAATTTGGCTTCCCAGCACTTGCCGGTCGCCAGCATCACTTTCAAATATCACATTACCGCTCTGAACATAGGTTTGTATATCCTGCCAGCCCAGCTCGGCCAGGTGCGCTCTCAATTCGGCCATTTTTATTTTTTTCTGACCGCTTACATTAATGCCTCTAAGCAATGCTACATACCTTTTCATGGTCTCTTATTTTTATTTCAAATGTAGCAATTAAACGCGATAAATTTTGGTAGTTTACCAGTGCCTATCTCTGTGTTTTTGTTTTTTACCACCCGGGTGCAAAGCCGCTACGGGCCAGAGATGCACTTTTGTTGTGACCTCAATGTCTGATCGATGATAGCGGGGAAAAGTTGGTTTTAGGAAAGTCAAAAAATCAGGGTTCCCAATAGAAATAAGCCGATAAGCACGAAAAGAACGGAAATAGAAATTTTCATAACGTCAGGGTTTATTCTTTTTTGCAATAATGGCCCAAGTTGTCCACCCAAAACCACGCCAGGTACGGTAAAAATAACTACTTTAAAAACGGTCTGTAATTTGGATGGGTCAGCCTGCGTGACAAAATGAGTGATATGCCCAACAGAGGCAACCAATACCGTGATTACAACCACAAAGACCGAAGTAGCCACCGCAACCCTGGACGGCACCCTGCACCTGCCCACCAGGTGATATTCCTGTAATTCTGCAAGGCCAACCGAAATCATTCCTAAGAAAAAACCGCCGACCAATGCAAAAAATCTGCCCATGGGCTTGTTACAAACAGTGTATCGATAGACATTGCCTCCCCTGTCGGTCAGTGAAGACTCGAAATTTTCCTGAAATTCCATTTTTATACTTTGATCGTTTTTTTCTTTTTCTTCCTGCCGGTAGGCGGCAAATAATTGCCATCCAATAAAGATAATACCACTGGCAAAAATGGTTTTTAGGATATCGGGGTCAAAATAATCCGCCACCAGGGAGCCGATGATGGCAGGCGGAATGGAGAATAGCAGCAGGTTTATCCCTAATTTATAATCTATTAACCGGGCTTTGCTATAGGCGTAAACACCCGAACTAAACCCGAAAAATTCCGTGATCAGCGCCGCCCCGATGGCAACGGCCGGCTCCAGTGCCAGTAACAATAAAAAAAGTGGCGAAAAAAACACAGCCCCGCCAATGCCGCTAGACATGGCGATGGTGGCAATGATAATTGAAATAGGCAATAAATACCAGTAGGTCAGAAGTCCTTCCATTTCGTTACAGTTTATTGCCTAAGTTGCACTAAACTGTACTAAATCTGAGTATTAGGGAATACACTTTTCGATAGAAGGAACAAACAGGAAGCATTAAAGCGATACGGTCTTTAATGGAAAGTTGACGGTAGTATTCTCCCTGTCCAGATGTTTTTTCACAAATGCACAAAAGTACTACGCGGGTTCCGGTTCAGTTGGGGAAGCCCGCCGTAGTATACTTTATGCTTTAGTGGTTAAATTTAGCTAACCGGGGGCTCATAGCAGGCTCTGCCCGACACACACAGCGGTGGGTCGACCAGGCCATTGTCGGGCCCGGCGCCGCCGGTAGCCTTAATACACCAACAGATTGAATTGGCATCATCAATCAGGTACCACTCATTTTCGCCCCCCTCCAGGGACCCGTAGGGATTTTTTGATCTGAGAAAGCGGCAAAACTTAATATTTGAAGGCTCTATGTTTTTCATAACCAATTAATTAAGTGGTTTTTAAAATGGCTCTTTTAACAATTGCTTTAAATAAAGGTACCTTGTAGGCATTCTTTGACAGGGGTGTTGCTCCCTTCATGGAAGCCTCTGCCGAATCTTTGGCGGTTTGTTCAGTGATTTCCTTGCCAATCAAGGCAGTGGAAGCAGCCTCTGACCTGATCGGTACAGGGGCAGCGGCTCCTAATACAATGTTTGCATTTTTGCATTTGCTGCCGGATACCTCCAGCACTACTGCGACATCGGCGATGGCCCAGTCGTAGGACTCTCTTGCGCCTTGCTTTATATAGTAGCTTTTTGTTTTACTACCGGAAGGTGGAATGATGACCGCAGTTATCAATTCATTGGCTTCCAAAATACTTTCCCGGCTGCTATCATCTCCCGGTGTTACAAAAAATTCCGTCATCTTCACCGTTCTCTTCTTTCCATCCGCAGCGGCAATTTCAACAGAAGCATCAAACGCCATTAAAGCCGTGGACACGGATGAGGCATGAACACTTGAACAGGATCCATTCTTCATAATAGCGTGAAACTCATTTTCACCATTGCGGGCAAAGCAGGTGCCGGAACCTTTTCTCAGGCATTCGTGGTCCAACGAACGAAAATACCAGCACCTCGTTCTTTGGGCAAGATTGCCGCCAAGGCTGGCCATATTTCTGATTTGCGGTGTACCGGCATGGGCTACTGCCTGATGCAGGGCGAGATAATTTTGCTTTATTTCAGCATTGGCTTCCATTTGTGCCAGCGTGACATTAGCTCCTATTTTCAATCCGCTTTTCTGATGGTAGGAAATGGCATCAAGTCCGGCTATATTTTTTATGTTAACGATTTTCTTTGGCGCTACCAACCCTTCTTTCATCATATCCAGCAAATCCGTACCTCCGCACTTAAAGACCGCCGATTGATCTGATACCTTGGAGGCTAAAACTTCTGAAACAGTAGCGTTTACCTGCTCCAGCGCGTCATTTACAGTTTTGGCGTCATACCAACTAAATTTATTCATTTTTCAGGAATTTAGATTTTGTTTAAGGCTTTCAATACCTTATCGGGTGTAATGGGTAATTCATAGATACGCACACCAATGGCGTTGTATACAGCGTTTGCCACCGCCACGGCAGTAGCTATGTTGGCGGGTTCTCCGATGCCATAAGCATCTGTGGAGGATCTGCCACCGTAATCTTCCACGATGATCGTCTCAATTTCGGGGATCTCCATGGCAAAGGGCAGCTTGTATTGATCCAGGTTTCCATTCATTTGATGTCCGGTCTCATTGTCCATGACCCGGTACTCGTAAAGTGCATAGGAGACACCTTGGATCACTCCCCCATTGATCTGCCCTTCAAGTTGGGTAATATTCAAAGGTCTGCCACAGCTGTGGGCAGCGACAATTTTATCCACTTTAACAAACCCTGTCTCCGTATCCACACTCACTTCAGCAAATTGAACGGATCCCAGGTCACCGTGAGCAAGGAAGCTACCCATTTTAAACCCGCCGTAATCATCGGACCGGCTGGCGCTGGTGGTTATCTGTTCCGTCCGCATTTTTTTGAGGGCGTCTTTCACGGCTATTTTCTTCGAATTATCTTCTTGCGATACAATAAAACCACCGGACATTGACAATTTGGAGGACACTGTTTCCAGTTCTTTGGCTACCTGGTCAAAAAGTTCCAATTTCAATTTGTAAGCCGCATTTCTGGCAGGAGGTGTAATGGAACCCGTCACAATACTTCCGCCTGATCCGGGACCTGTGGGAAATAAGGTATCGCCAATGCGAATGGTGATATCTTCCGGTTTCATCCCCAGCTCTTCTGCCACGACCTGGGCCAGAATGGTCTTGGTGCCGGTACCAATATCCTGCACTCCCGATCTTACTTCTATGGCACCATCTTTATAAGCCCTTATTTCAACGGTGGAATTCAGGTTTACAAAGCGGGGCCAGGTGGATTGCGCCATGCCCAACCCTTTCTTCACCGTACCACTGTCTGATCCCGGCTTTTTTCTCCTGGACCAATCGAACTGTTTGGCGCCACGTTGGCGTTCAACCTTCCTTACGTCACTCTTATCGATGACATCTCTTAAGGCCAGCGGATCCATATTCAGCTTCTCTGCTAATTCATCCATGGCCTGTTCCAGGCCGAAGGCGCCCTGCACGTTACCAGGTGCCCTCCAGGCCGCTCCGGGACCGGCATGGGTGAAAACATCGTATTGTTCCGTGGAAAAGTTCGGACATTCATACATCACCTGGGCGATCCTGCCTACACCAGCACCCAGGCCTACGCCGGCAGTGCCGTGAGATTTCTGCTTAATGGCCGTAAGTGTCCCATCTTTTTTAGCGCCGATTTTCAGGTATTGAACGGAGTTGGGTCTGTTTCCGGAGGATATGTGTTCTTCCTTTCTGTCTAACATCATGCTAACGGGCCTGCCGGATTTTTTTGACAAATGTCCTGCCATTACACCAAAATTTCCCAGGCTATGTTTTGCTCCGAATCCGCCCCCCATGAATTCTGTAATTACCCTTACTTTACTCTTTGGCAGGTCGAACATTTCCGCAAATTCATGCCTTACGCTATTGGTGTTTTGTGTGGAAGCATAAATAGTGACGTTATCGGGCCTCCAATCAACCACCACGCCGTGTGTTTCCAGCGAGCAATGGGTATGAACCTGGGTTCGGTATACGTGCTCAACGATAAAATCAGCTGTCTCAAATCCTTTTTCAACGTCTCCCCTAGGGCCACCAAAAAAACTGGATGTGGAGGGGCCTCTTAAATTACCCTTTGTTTTCAGGCCGCTTTGTCCACCGCCGCCGCCCCCCCTATCTTCCTGGTCAACGTCGGTTTTAAAAACAACAGGTGCCTCCGGTTTCTGGGCCTCTTCCAGGTCGACCACGAAGGGTAGGTATTCGTAATCTACCTTTATTAATTTGAGGGCCTCTTCGGCCACATCTACGCTGATAGCAGCCACACCTGCAATCGGCTGTCCTGCAAATTTGACATCAGGGAAACCGGCTGAATTGCCGCCGTCCTTTGCCTGGGCCATCCCGACAGCATTTTTAAATACGTGAACAGCGTACACACCATCGTATTTCTCGGCGGCACTGGTGTCTATAGATTTTATTTTGGCATGAGGGTAGTTGGACCGTAACATGCGGCCAAATAACATACCCTGTAACTGTATATCTGAAGTATATTTAGCGGCGCCGGTTACTTTGGCAAGGGCATCTGTTCTTTTGACCCTTTTACCGACTACCTTGAGATCGTCATTAATTGGCCATGCCGGTGGTTCACCAGTAGGTATTTCACGCTCAACTTCACTGAGATTATGTCCGGGTATGCCATGTGGAAATTTTACTTTTTTGGTATCCATTTCTTTTGATTTACATTTTTTTAGCTGCTTCCAAGGTAGCTTTAAATACATGAGGGTGGGTGCCGCAACGACAAAGGTTGCCTCTTATCGCGTGTTTCACGTCGTCAATCGTAGGGTTTGGATTTTTTTCCAATAAATGAGCAGTCGACATAATCATTCCGGGGGTACAGAAGCCGCACTGTGAAGCATCGTGGTCAATAAACGCCTGCTGTACCGGGTGCAACGCATCATCGCGCTTCAACCCTTCAACCGTAGTGACCTCCTTGTCCCCGACATCCAGCGCAAGCGTCATACAGGAGTTGACCGGCTCGCCGTTCAACCATACGGTACAGGCAGAGCAGGCACCGCGGTCGCATACCACTTTAGTTCCTGTAAGTTGAAGATGATACCTGAGGGCCTGGGCCAATGTAGTTCTCGGTTCTACGTTCACACGACGCGTGCGACCGTTAACTTTCAATGCGATCGTCGTCGCCTCCGGGCCCATTGTCTCGTCATCCAATACGGTTTCCGGTTGATTAAACCCAAGGACACCCGTACTGGCCATGGCAGTGCCAGCTGTGGTCAGCCCGGCGCCTTTTAAAAAGCCCCGCCTGCTGATACCATTAGCTGGTTTCCCATTTTCAGATCTTTTGGTGATTAAATTTGGTTTGTCTTTTTTCATTTTGTTGAGATTTTAGCAAAATCCAGTTACCAAAAATGGCCAAAAGCCAAAGGAATAAATAACCGGTAAACCGTTTTTCATCCCTATGAATTGGCGAAAATTGGATTTTTTATATATCCGATTTAAAGCTGATGGCGTAATTGCCTTTAAAAGTTAATCATTTCGCCTAACACTTTCCATAATTTCTTCCTACAATATCACTATTTAGCCTAAATTTTAATGCTTCTAAATAGTGACTACATTATCCGGACGGCTTTTGCCAATCACAACCCTGAATTATGCCTGATTTTATCTCTAAAGGGCATTTACCAGGATTATTGAAATAGTGAAGAACCGGTGGGTCTGTCTGCTTAATATCCAAAAGATCGAGATGCTTGATATTTTGATACCAAAAGCCATTCAATTTTAAATCGTAGATGAACATATGTAACAAATAACCCCTTATCGTCAAATTTGCCTTTCCAAAATTTAATAATCTAACGGCATATTTGAGTTTCAAACATTGACTTTTTTTAAATCATGAAAACACCGGAGAACGTTTCAAAATTCATTCACGCACATTTTTTTCTTACCATATTATTATCCTCTCTGTTTGCGGCCTCTTACGGTCAAAGTATTAATAACAGTTGGAAGCAAGATTTGTCGGAGCAACTTCAGGAATTTAAGAGTTGCGAAAATGCACCTGTAAATGGCATTAACCCTTGTACTGCTTTTGTGGGCGACATGCTTAAAACAGTTTACAAAATCAACGATTTTTATTCTCAATCATCCGGCAGGCACATGCTGGTGAGCGAAATCGCTAAATTTTTAAAGGAAACCAATAAATGGGAACTGCTGGGACACGCATACGAGCAGCAGGCTTTGGACAACGCACAAAGCTATGCTAATTCAAAAAAAGCAATTGTAGCCGTTTATCTAAATAAGGAAAACATCGGGCATGTATCTCTCATTATTCCGGGAGAATTGAAGCCTTCCGGTTCCTGGGGATTCAATGTGCCAAATTCGGCTTCTTTCTTTCTAAGCACACCCGAGAATTCTTATGTAGGCAAGGGATTGTCTTACGCGTTCACCAGAAGTATGCTCAAGGAGGTATTACTATATGGCAGAAATTATTGACGATGACCGTTGACCGCCCAATTTTGTGATTGGGTACCACCGCTTATACACTAAAAAGAGATGAGGCTTCGGAGATTAGAGAATGTTGATTTTCCGGTCCTTTCTCTTATCCCGTTAAGATGCATCTGCCTCGCAGTCATAAATGATCGCCTCGTTAGCGATTCGTGTGATTGCCTTGATTTACTTCTATGCCTATTTCGAGGTAATCCTTCAGGCTGGCCAGCATTTTCAGGAACATCCTACCCATCATCATTTTCACAATTCCTCCCATAAACGATGGGCTGGCCATAAATTTTACGATAAAGGTGACCTCCGTGCGTGTGTCGGCCAGTGGCCGCAATGAATAGGCAGCAAACATTTTCTTAACCATTGGCATGGAGCCTTCAATAATTTCAAACTCAAAACGCGTCATTGGCTCTGCTGAGATTATTTCCTCTTTAATGGTACCACCGGTATTCAAATCACAACTTCTGGTGGCGCCCACCTCCCCCGCTGCCCCCGACAAATGAGCCGATCCCTTGATTAAGGGATTAAACCTGCTTACCTGGCCAAACTGATTAAACAAAACTTCCCAGACCTCCTCTTTGCTTACATCCACCTCAATTTTTTTTGTCAATGTTTTCATAAAAAGTCCATTTAGTCTTTAAATCCTGCCAATTTGCGCAATAATAGTTTGATATATTTTTATATTTGGTTCAAAAACTTTGTGATTTGGGTCATGGGGATATCTCTGAGATGTATTATCTGATCCACGCACCTGTTTTTTCAAACCAGACACCCAAACCGTCTTGTTCAAAAATATTGTCAGATATTTGTCAATTCTGCTTATCCTGGGATTTTCAGGGCTATTCCTGGGATATAAATATTTTATAAACGAATACGACGAAAGGATTACCGATACCATACTGGAGCCGCGTGCCCATATCTCTACTGATGGGCCCTATATTTTGTATGATAAAGACTCGGTACAAACGATATACGTGGATGATGAAGAAGGCGATTATGCCATCCAAAAGCATAAAACCAGTATAGATGAATTTGACAGGAAAGTGGAAGTGAAGGTTTTCACCCACGATCAAAAAGAAAAAGAAATTTTTAGTGTGTCGCTGGCAGATACCCTGGAAGCCACCCCTTCCGAATACCTTGCATCTCAAAAGATAATGGCCATTTCCAACATCGAAGGCAATTTTTACATCCTTCGAAAACTCTTAAGAGCCAATGGTATCATTGACGAAGATTGTAACTGGGCCTTCGGGAAAGGGCACCTGGTGCTTATGGGAGATTTTGTTCACCGGGGCCTGAATGTAACACAATGCCTTTGGTTGTGTTACAAGCTTGAACAACAGGCAAAGGATGCCGGGGGCGCCGTTCATTTTCTGCTGGGCAATCATGAAGCCATGAATATGTATGGTGATCTGGTACATGTGCGGTCCAAATACAAGCGGTTGGCTGAAAAATTGGGAATGGATTATTCCGGAGACATTTTAGGCGAGAACAGTGAATTGGGGAGATGGCTGAGGAAAAAAAATGTGGTTGAAAAAATTGGCAACTATCTCTTTGTACACGGAGGGCTCAGTAAGCGGATCGTTAATTTAAAAATTTCCATTGATTCTCTGAACAAATATGCACGACACTATTACGGTGTTGACTACGACCACATCCGCGCTGATCCAATGGCCGGCTTGGTCTTTGGCAAATGGGGTCCCCTGTGGTACCGCGGTTATATGAGAAACCCCAAAGACACGGTATTGCAGGAAATTCAAAGCATTCAACAGGCCTTTGGAGTCGATCACATCGTTATTGGGCACACAGAGGTAGAGGCCATAAAATTAATTCACGGCAGAAATCTTGTCAATATCAACGTCCCCTATCCCCGATACAATCAGGCGGATCAGAGAGGTTACGCGCTATGGATAGAAAATCAGACTTTTTATGCAACCGATGACCTGGGCCACCGGGTTGAACTGAAGGAAACACAGTAGCTCCCAAAGCAAACCATTTGTTAAGGGAGCTTATATAGCTAGTCCGTTCCCTCCTCCGGGACCTCCTCATCTGCTGATTCCCAGGCGTAATCTTTATCCAAGGCGTATTTTGCAAACCAATCCAATTCCAGGTTAATCTTATTTAATCGATGTCGCAGCTCCCTCCAGCCATGGGGCTCCCGGGGTGCGATGTACAAATGTGTCGGCACACCGTTACTCTTTAATGCCCGGTACATCTCCACTGACTGTTGCGGTGGCACCCTGACGTCATTACCGCCTACCATAACGAGTGTAGGAGTTGTTACTTTGTGAATATCCTTTAGCGGTGATTGCTCCCAATACACATCAATCGGTGCGTTCTCCTGCCATGGGGTTCCGCCAAACCAGGGTGTTCGGTAAATCCTCACGTCGCTTTGTCCGTACATAGATACCCAATTGGCAGCTCCAGCGCCGGAACTCGCAGCTTTAAACCGATCCGTAAAGGTAATCAGCTTATTGGTCATATGCCCGCCGGCACTCCAGCCCATTTTAATCAACTTATCCGGATCAACCAATCCTTTGCCAATAAGGTGGTCAATACCTCTGATCACATCCAAATGGGAGTTTTTGAAATAACTGCCGACCATATCCCTTAAAAATTCATCTCCATACCCGGTGCTTCCCCGGTAGTTGGGTCTAAACACCATGTAACCCTTTCCTGTCAAGACCGGAATATATTGCGTATAACTTCTGGAAATGCCGAACTTGTCGGAAGCAGCAGGTCCTCCATGCGTTTGAACAACCAGCGGATACCTTTTCCCCTGGGTATAATTGGCCGGATAGAAAAGTAAGCCTTCCACATCCACCGCGTCAGCTCCTTTCCAGGATACCCGCTCCTGCTTTGGCAAAAGAAACTTTTCACCCAGATAGTCATACACCCCTGTTAATTTTTTGGCGTTTTTGAAGTCGCGCCCCTTCATCAGCCAAAGATCACCGGGGTTTTCGGCGTTGCTGACAGCAAAAAGGTGCTCATCCCGTGAGAAATTATAGTCCCAGCGGGAAATTGTATGATCCCCTTTGGTAATCCGGGTAATCGAATTGTTGGATAAGGTGAAGCTAAATAGCTGGGTTTCGACACCCAGGTTCATGAGCAAATAAATACTTTTCCCATCCAATGACCATTCCGCATTTAAAACCTCGTGACCAATGTTTTTCAACGGTACACGCGCCTGCCCCCCTTTAGCATCGACTAAAAAAAGCTTGCGGTTATGATATTTTTCAAATTTCTCATTGGCATTGGCGATAAAAAGAATCTGACCGCCATCCGGGGATAGCTTTGCCGATGATTCGGAGACATTATTGGAGGTAAGTTGTAACTCGTTTTCTCCCTTTTGATCAATCAGCCAAATTTCGTTAGTAGTGCTTTCATCATATAACGGGCTGATTCCTTTGAGGATTGTGATCAATTGCCCGTCTTTTGATAACTCAAAATTATTTACCGAATAATCGCCATCCGTAATTTTAGTGGCAACCGAATCGTCCAATCCAATCCGCCACAGGTGGGTGTGTTTATAGTTTTCATCCAGGGCATACACATCATTCTTTACCTTTTCGTCTTTTTTCTCTTCCTCGGATTTTGGATCGCTGGCGAGGAAATACAAGCTTTTTCCGTCCGGTGCCCACCGCACCCTTTTGACAGCACCGTCGTGATTGGTAAGTTGTCTCGCCTCTCCACCGATATTTCTGATTACGTATATCTGGTTATCTTTTGCCGGTTCCCGTTTGGCGAGGAAAGAGATGTATTTCCCATCCGGTGACCATAGCGGGCTTGACTCACCTTTCAGGCCATTTGTTAACTGTATCAAATTTTCCCCTGAAATATCGCTCCTCCATATATGTCCGATTTGTTTATTTTCCTTCCAGTTGCTTTCGGATAACACATACACAAAGCGCTTTCCATCGGGCGACAATGCCGGGCTACCCAATCCTGGAATATTTAAAAAATCAATGGCTGACATGGCACCGCGGGATTGCCCGTAGCTGACCTGTAAGACTATACAGCACAACGCGGTTAGTAACATTCTTTTTAAGGTCCTGAAAGCGGGTGAAGTTGAAATCATCATAGTGTTTAGTTAATAATTCATAAGGTTTCTCAATCTTATAAGCAGGTTAAATGCCAAATGACATCATTTATTAAATAGTTTTAATCCAACCCGGCCAATTGGGTGGATTAATTCCATATCGCAAGCTTAATCAAGGCGCTGGTTTGACGCGGCAGTTTTCGGTTATAAATTTATAAAAAATTCCGCTGAACAGACATGGGTTGTCACCAATTAGTTTAAAATAGATTGCACCTCATACAGGGACTTAAATTGATAATCCGCCATACCAGGCTCATACCTCGAGCTCCTGTCTATCAATACGGTTTTTATCCCCAAAGTTTTACCGGCCGATATCTCCGACGCCGGGTTATCACCAATTACCAGCAATTCTCCGGGATTGTGGCCATATTTTTCCATAATCCCCTCAAATAATTTTCGCTTTCCTCCCATCACCACAAAAGGGTCGTCTATTAATATCTCTTGAAAATCCTTTTCAATTTTTAAAGATTTAATCTTGTTCCATTGAACACATGTCACACCTGTGGTCACCAGGTATTTAATGCGTTTCAATGTTTTCAGGTAATCATAATCCTGATATGGTTTTATTTTTAAGCCCTCAGGTATTTCATTCAGCGCATTGAGTCCGGCAGCGATCATAGATTTACTAAAATTGTACTGCTTCGCCACTTCAAAAAATGGTGTTTCCCAAAGCGCCTGCTTGCACTTTTCAAGATCAGATTCCCGCAACACATCATTCGCCGATTTTAATGCCTCAAAAAAAGGATTTATTACGCCTTTATCTATGGATTTTGTCAAAAAAATTGTGTTATCCAGGTCTAATATCAGCGCTTTTATCATGATTGAGCTACAGTATTTTAATGCGTTGGCGCCGGTAGGGTTTCAGTACCTCAGCATCGGGATCCAATTCCGTAATCAGCGTGTTGATGGATTGAATGTCGCAGATTTTATACCTTTGGACGGAGTTTAGCTTTTCTGAAATATTCAGGGAAATAACCTGCCTGGAGGCACCAATCATTGCCTTTTTTATTTGCACAACATCCCAGTCAAATTCCGTCAGGCCATGGCGATGATCCAGGTAACCGGTACCGAGAAAACAAATGTCTACCTTAATATCAAAAAGCGTATTCAGTGCCTGGCCTCCAATGGCAATTTGGGCGTCGTGTGATAACCTACCGCCAATGAGTATCACCTCCAGGCCGGGATGAGCCAGTAATTCTACAGCGATCGGAAGGCTTGGGGTAAACACGGTTGCGTTCAGCTTGGCGGGAAGTTGCTTGGCCAATTCTATGTTGGTAGTGCCCCCGCTCATTAATACCACACTGTTTTGTTCGATAAGTTTGATGGCCTTGCCGGCAATAGCCAATTTACTTTCGTAAGCATAAACATTTTGTTTTGAGCGCCCATTCCCAATCAGCTGAAATCCATTGGAGATGGCGCCACCGTGCACTTTTTTAAGTTTGCCCGCTTCGTCCAGCTCTTTAATATCCCGTCTTACCGTGTCGGTTGACACTTTTAAAATATGGGCCAGGTCGCCTAGCAGCAGCCTGTTGTGAATCTCGACCTCATGTAGAATAGTCTTATGCCTCTCCTCCTTTTTCGTCATAGATACCGTAGATAATAGCAATGAATAGTATGCTAATATAGTTTTTTTGCTTGTCAATAGCGAATAACTTTTATAATCCTTTCATTAATTTGCAAACAAAAACGGCAAAATATCGATTTATTTGTACTTATTATGCCACAATAAATTGCATTTTCAAATAATTGCCTCTATTTTAGTAAATAAGATGGCAAAATATCGGCAGGGGCTGGCACGCCGATATTTTCAGTTTCAGGCCATGGGAGAAAAGAAAACAGCCGGTAATGAAATCAATAATAGGCAGATCAAAGGGACTGGGGGAAATTATCACTCTGATCTTAGCAGCCTCCTGAAGACACCCGGTCAAAATGCCCGGGGAAATTGCAAGCCTGGCAGGGGCTTCACAGCGACGGCCTGATTATTATAAAGTTTTACGAAGTTTTCAATGTTCTGAAATAGCCATAGTAAACAGACAACAGTCTTTTAACAAGACTGAATTAAATTCTAACCCTTAAATTTTGACTTCATGCTTAAAAACTACAAAGCCTTAAAAAGGCCCATTTTTTGGAGAATTTTGGTGGTAGTACTTTGCCTGCAAAATTCGACCACTCTAATGGCTCAGGTGACCTACACCTTATCTGGTAAGGTTACCGATGCGTCTACCGGCGAACCGCTGATAGGCGCCACCCTACAACTGGAAAATACCACAGTTGGTACCGTAACCGATGTGGATGGCAATTACAAACTCAACATTGATCTGCCATCCGGAGATTATCAGCTTAAAATAAGTTCTATTGGCTATGAAGTTCTGTCTCAGAATATCTCCCTGAACAATCAGGTGGATATCAGCCTGGATATTTCGTTGCAAGAGGATTATCTAAGGCTAAATGAGGTGGTGGTAACCGGTACCTCTGTGGCTACCAGCAAACGGCAATTGGGAAATGCTATCTCTACAATTTCAAAAGATGACATTGCTTCCTCCGGCTCTTTGGGTATTGATGGCGCGTTGTCGGGTAAGATCACAGGAGCAGTCATCACCCAGAACTCCGGTAATCCGGCAGGTGGGATTAGTATAAGGTTAAGGGGAGCCAGTACCATAAATGGTCAATCCGATCCTTTATACATTGTTGATGGTGTTATCGTTAACAATGGCTCAGGTGTTATTAATGACGGCAGCACGGAATTGTTAGACCTGGGAGGATATTCTCAAAACCGGCTGGTGGATATTAACCCAAACGACATTGAAAAAATCGAAGTGATAAAAGGCGCTGCCGCTGCCGCCATTTACGGCTCGAGGGCGAGCAATGGTGTTGTACAAATTTTCACAAAACGTGGCAGTCAGGGCAAGCCAAAGTTTACCTTTTCTACCAATTTCCTGATTAGCGAGGTGAGAAAAAAAATAGACGTCAATGAAACGCCTCTGGTTTGGGAGGATGCTTTTGACAATGATAATTTAAATACCCGCCCGGCACAGCGCTTTGACTACCAGGACTACTTCTTTGTGACCGGTACCGGAACAGATAACTATTTATCCCTTTCCGGAGGCGACGACAAAAGCAAATATTTTTTGTCAGCCTCTTATTTCGATAACGAGGGAATTATCAGAAACACCGATTTCCAAAGAATCAGCGGCCGGGCCAGGGTGGATCAAACGATCAATGACTGGATTGCTCTTTCTTTTGGTCTTAACTATAGTTATAGTGAAAGTAATGACATTCCCAACGGCGGTATAAGTGCTGCATACGGTGCGCTGACCGGCTTTGTTTTCAGCGATAACTCCATTGACGACCGGCCCGATGAGTCCGGTATCTACCCGGTAACCTCTCCCCTTGTGGCAAGAACCAATCCCAGGGAGGCCGTAGACAGGTTTGAATTCGGACAAAAAACCAATCGACTGATCGGAGACTTACAGCTTAATTTAACACCATTCGAGGGCTTCGGAATTGACTACATTTTGGGAGTAGATACTTACAACCAATCGGGCATAGGTTTTATTCCTGTTGGTAATACCTCTCCAAACCCCAACGGATTTGCCAGGAGAGCTGAGTTGAATTTCCTTCAACTCAATAATGATCTGAACTTCAGGTATGAAAAGGATATCACCGAATCGATAAAATCCACCAGCTCAGCGGGATTAACGGTACAATTTGACCGTAGAGAAAGTTTAGGCGTTTCTTCGGAGTTTCTAAGCCCCGTATCTAAAACGACGGACGGTGGGTCGGTCACCGATAGAATCGATTTCAGAGCAGAGCGAGTCATCAGGGGTGCTTTCTTACAGCAGACCTTCGGGTTTTTTAACAAACTTTTCCTTACAGGAGCTATCAGAGTAGATGGCGCCTCGTCATTTGGCGAGGATGAACGTTCGCAATTTTATCCCAAAGCCAGTGCATCTTATGTGATTTCCGAAGAAGACTTCTGGAAAAGCAGCTTTGGACCGGTGATAAATAATTTTAAAATAAGAGCCTCCTGGGGGCAATCAGGTAATCTCACCGGCCTGGGACCCTTCGAAAGGTTTACCAACTACAACCCGGTTCCTATCAATGGCCAGACGGGGCTGGTTCCCAGCAACCAGTTGGGAAATTCCGCCATCCGGCCGGAGCAACAGACAGAAGTTGAATTTGGCGTTGACCTGGGCTTGCTGAACAATCGCCTGGGCCTTGAATTCACCTATTATAACCAGGATGTTGAAGATCTTTTATTAACCAACACGCAGGCCACAACTACAGGTTTTGGTTTAAGAACAGAAAATGTCGGTGAAATGTCGAACCGCGGTATTGAGTTACTTATCCGGGCCCTCGCCATTCAAAGAGACAACTTCAGGTGGAATATTACCGCGACCTATAGCCGCAATAAAAATGAAGTGAACGGCATTGCCAACGATGATCTGTTAAGGTTGCCGGGGAGTTTTAATATCTCGGTTGCCCAAAACGGCGAAGCATTGGGTGTATTTTTCGGTACCTACTACGCGCGTGAGTCTGATGGAAGCATTAGTCTTGACAGCGGCCAGCGCCCATTGAGAGCGTTGGATTCAAACGGGTCTATCGACAGGAAAATCATAGGAGATCCCAATCCTGATTTTACGGCCTCTCTTATTAATGAATTAGAATACAAAAACTTCTCTTTCAGGGTCCAGTTTGATGCTATTCAGGGTTTCGATGTTTTTAATTTTGACAGGCGCTTATTAAATAATGTCATTTTCGGAGGTGGTGAAGGCGTCGGAAGAGAGCTTGCTGGTGAGCAGGTGAAAGGATTTGGAAGAGCGGAAGCCAACGTTTTCGAAGAGTTTATAGAAGACGGATCATTTATCAAGCTGCGGGAGCTGGGCATTAGCTATTCTGCCAGGCCGGATTTTCTGGGAATCAGTAATCTTAGATTCAGCTTTATCGGAAGAAACTTATTTTCTATAGATGACTATACCGGTTGGGATCCGGAAATTAATGCGCCCGGGCAAAGCAATGGCGTCAGAGGTTTCATTTTTGCCTCTGTACCGATCCCCCGAACTTATCAATTTGGTGTCACTGCTACTTTCTAATCTTAAAAGAGAATTATCATGGAAAATAAAAATATAAAATATATCATTTGCCTTGTCATGAGCTTCCTGATCGGCGCCTGTGACTTTGATATTCCTAACCCCAATGCTGCCAGTGAAGACCAGGTATTAACCACGGCCGAGGGGCTTTTTGCATTGAGCATCGGTATCAGGACCACCTATTCGGCCGGTTCTAATTTAAGCGCCCTGCGCGACGTTATATTAACACCGGGTGTGACTACCAGGGAACTGGCCATAACCAGTACTTTCCAGAGCCTTATTGACCTGGAGGAAGGTGGCCCCCTTCTCCCTAATGATAATGGTAATACCACCAGGCTTTTCACTAGATTAAACCGGGTAAAAGGCATGGCGGAAAACCTGATTGCCAGCGCCCCGAACGTACCGTTGATCGAAGGCACCAGAAGTGGCTTTATTGCCTACGGCCACTTATTCAAAGCCATTTGCCTGGGTAATCTGGCACAAAACTTTGAACAGGTGCCCATCGATAACTCCTTAAACAACGATGCCGCCTTTAGTCCCAGACAAGCTGCATACGAAGAAGCCATACAATTACTCGAACAAGCCATCAGCCTGATCAATACTACGCCGATTTCAAGTGAATTCAGCACTACCGTTCTGGCCGGAAACATAGATCTGGGCAATACATTAAATGCCTACCTGTCCCGGTATAATTTATTTGCCGGAAATTACCAGGCGGCCATTGATGCCGCCGATGCGGTAGACCTTTCTTCCACCTCCATTTTTAGTTTTGACGGTGAAAACCTGAATCCAATATTTGACCAGATCAATAACGGTCCTCCCAGCTATACGGCCCGCCAGAACTTTGGCACGCCCCTGCTGGATCCTGCCGACGGTAGACTGGACTTTTATACGGAGCTATATGACCCTGTCGATTCCACTAATCAGAACGGCCTGCCAATTGCGAGGTTAAAAGGTTTTTTTGGAGCCAACGATCCCATCCCGGTATACGTGCCCGGGGAGGTCCTGCTAAATAAGGCCGAGGCATTGGCCCGGTTAAATCAGCTGAATGAAGCCATTACGGAAATTAATAAAGTTCGTACCAAGACCGATGATCCTTTTGGCATCAACGCCGATCTGCCGGCTTACGGGGGCGCTATCACCGCTGAAGCTGTGTTGGAAGAAATATTCTTGAATCGTAGAGCAGAGCTTTTCCTTACCGGCGTGAGCCTGGAAGATAGCAGACGTTTCGGCAGGCCGGAACCTCCTGCGACACCGGATCTGTCCAGTGAAAGAAACCGGAATTTTTATCCTTATCCGCTCGAGGAGCGGCTGAACAATCCCAATACACCTGACGATCCGGGCATCTAAACGGATTGATAATACATGTTCAGCTGGCCTGTTTATTAAGGTCAGCTGAACCTCTTTTCCAAAAGAGTACCTATCTTAATCAAAATTAAAAAAACTACAGCCTCTTTATTCATCATACATTATTGACAATGAAAAATCAAGTAATCAATTCCTGGGACATCAATGCAAAAGAATGGATCAACCTCATAGAAAACGAAGGAATTCTCTCCAGGAAAGTTACTAATCCTGCCATTTTAGATACTATTGTAAAATACAGCCCGGATAAGATCCTGGATTTCGGATGTGGGGAAGGGTGGCTGACCAGGTCCCTGGCCGCAAAAGGATTTAAAGCCTATGGGGCCGATGCTATCGCAGCATTGGTATCATACGCCCAGGAGAAAGGAAGTGAAAAATATTTTCAATTGTCTTACCAGGAGGTGATCTCCGGCGTCGCCATTCCATTTGCACCGTTTGATGCCATGGTGTTTAATTTCTGCTTATATGAAAAAGAAGAAACAGTCGCGTTGTTAAATCAGGTCAGGGCAAGTCTTCGCAAACACGGATTGGTATTTATTCAAACCTTACACCCTTTCGCCATGGTCAAAAGCGGACTCCCCTACAAAAGTACGTGGATGGATGACGCCTGGAAGGGGTTAAAAGGAGGTTTTAAAGCACCCCACCGCTGGTATTTCAGAACATTTGAAAGCTGGCTGGAGGATTTTAAAGCCAGCGGCCTGCAGCTCTTGTCTATGGTTGAGCCGATGCCCACCGATGACCTATTGCCAACATCTGTTATATTTGTTCTCAATAAAAACTCAAATGATGAAAGATAAATACAATGCCATTGGCCTTATGTCCGGCACCTCCCTTGATGGCCTGGATATTGCGCATTGCTTTTTTGTATTGCGCGACGGCGAGTGGTTGTTTACGTTGGATAACAGCGTGGGGATCGAATACCCGGACACTTTGAGAGATCAGCTGAAAAACAGCGTCAACCTTCCGGCCATTGATCTGTTGCTTTTGAATATTGAGTTTGGGAAATGGCTGGGAGACCAGGTAAAACAATTCATGTCCGATAAAAATATAAAGATCGACTTCGTAGCCAGCCACGGACATACGGTATTTCACCAGCCCGATAAAGGACTAACCTATCAGATAGGCTCCGGGCAGGAGCTGGCTAACAGCTGCGGCACAAAGGTCATATGCGATTTCAGATCGCTGGACGTGGCCCTCGGTGGCCAGGGGGCCCCGCTTGTGCCAATTGGAGATCAGCGGTTGTTTTCGGAATTCGACTTTTGCCTGAATCTTGGGGGAATTGCCAACGTTTCTTTTGATTTGGACGGTAAAAGGGTCGCATACGATGTGTGTCCCGCCAACATGTTACTCAACCACCTTATGGCGCAGGTTGGAAAAGTATATGATGAAAATGGGGAGATGGCCAGGTCTGGCGAGGTTTGCGATGATTTACTACAAAGTTTAAATGCGTTGGACTATTATGAACTTCCCTTCCCAAAATCGCTGGGTTACGAATGGTTCTGCGCGGAGGTCATTCCGCTTGTTGATAATTATCCTTGCAGTCTGGCCGATAAACTGTGCACTGCGGTACACCATACAGCCTTTCAGGTTTCTAAAGACCTGTCGGCATTTCATAGCGGCGGGGAGGCAAAGTTGTTTGCCACAGGGGGTGGCGCCAGAAATACATTTTTGATTGAAACCTTGAATCACTACCTGAATAAAGAGTCCATTAAGGTCATTATCCCGGAATCACAAATTGTAGATTTCAAAGAAGCCATTGTTTTTGCATTCATGGGTGTGAAACGGCTAAGAGGAGAAATCAACTGCCTCAAGTCGGTTACCGGGGCTTCAGCCGATTCATCATCAGGCGTTATCTACTACCCTCATTAATGTAATAGCCCTTCAAAGTGTATTGTCAGTCTCAGGGATGATAAGGATGATCTGCCAATAAAACCCAGTTGAATTCCACCAAATGATAATTTGCAGTTATTGACCCTTTTTGCAAATTCGGAATTGATCTGCACTCACCATGATGTTAACAGATCACAAAAGTCGAGCGTGCATTGGTATTGCCGGATCATAACAGCCAAAATCATACCCTCTCAACCATCTGTTTTCCGAAGCCTGCCGGTCGTGTAAACCATACGTAATACTACCCTATTTTCTATTTCAACCATGTAATATCGGTACAAAAATATCATAAGTTCTCTGAAAATTTATGTAAAAATACCCCAGAATGGGGGACAACTTTTAAGTTTTATATCCCGTCGTTTGAATTAACCTCAATTACAGTTCATATACGTAGATTTCAAGGTTTTTAGCTCCAATTACCTACGTAAAACAGGGGATAACTCACCCTTTTTGTTAAACTTTCATAATATAATTTATTGCATTTTTACATTTTTTTACCGAATATGGGGGGATGTATTTTACTCCCTGATTTAGCTACTTTGCACTAACGTGAACTGAGGGATTATTATTACATATTTCTGCCAAAAGTTTTCAAATCTGGTTCACACTTAATTTTATTTTCTTTAATCTAAACCTTAAACTCAATGAAAAATCATTTACTGACTTTTGTTTTTTGTATGCTCGCACTCTGTGTGTGGGCGCAAGAAAGGACCATTACGGGAGTGGTCAAAGATGATAGCGGACCCGTTCCGGGCGTTAACATTTTACTGAAAGGTACAACACAAGGTGTTGTGTCTGACATTGATGGAATTTACAAGATTATCGTACCAGAGTCAGGTGGTACATTAGTATTTTCCTCTATTGGATTTGTGACCGAGGAAGTGGAGATTGGTAATCGATCTGTGATTAACATAGCCTTAATACCTGATGTAAAGCAGCTATCCGAAGTTGTTGTAACAGCCCTGGGTGTGGAAAGAGAAAAGAAAGCCCTTGGTTATTCTGTTCAGGAAATTGAAGGTAAAGAGTTATCAAAGGGTCGTGAAGTCAACATTGTCAACGGTCTTGCCGGTAAAATTGCCGGAGTAACAGTAAACAGCTCATCAGGGGCGCCAGGTGCCTCTTCCAGAATTGTGATCAGAGGTAACTCTTCCCTGTTAGGAAACAACCAGCCACTCTTTGTTATTGATGGTATTCCTATTGATAACACCCAGTTTTCTTCAAGTGCCCGAAATAACACCAACGAGCCTTCCAATGGTATCCGTTTAGGTGATGAAGAGCAGGGCGCTGCCGACTATGGAAATGCCGCTCAGGACATAGACCCCAATAATATTGAAAGCCTTTCCGTGCTTAAGGGCCCCACAGCCGTTGCCCTATACGGTTCTCGCGCTCAAAATGGCGCCGTGATCATTACCACTAAAAACGGTAAAGGACAGGAAGGTATTGGTGTAACTTTCAGCACCGCCTACTCAGTACAGACTCCTTTAAGACTGCCAAACTTCCAAAATAGCTATGGACAAGGTGGTTACGGCCTGGTTGACTATCCAGATTACCTGGATGTTGACGAAAGCTGGGGAGATCCGCTGGATGTAGGTACTACCAAACGAAATGTATTCAACGAAGATGTGCCTTGGGTTTCTAATCCTGACAATGTGAAGGATTTTATGGAAACAGGTCATAACTTCACTAACAACATTTCGATTCAGGGAAGCAACGAGGTAGCCAATTTCAGGTTGTCCATTTCCGACCTGGATCAAAAAGGTATCATGCCTGGTACAGGCTTCGATAAAACCAACTTTGGTTTGAACGCCGGCATGCAGGTAAGCGATAAGTTAAGAGCCGATGTGTCTGTAAATTATTCGATTACTGAAGGCCAAAACAGGCCCAGCACCGGATATGATGGCGCCAATGCATTACAGCAAATGTTTAACTGGCATGGCAGGCAGGTGAGGTGGACTGATTTCAGAAATTACAAGGATGCCGATGGTAATCTGATTTTGAACCTGTCAGATCCCAATAACTCACAGTCATTTAACAAACCAATATCTCCGACACCAGCATGGCAGAATAACCCTTACGCGGATCTATTGGAAAATGTTAACTCTGACAGAAGAGACCGACTCATCGGAAACTTTAAAGTTAGCTACAAAATACTCGATTGGTTAGATGCTTCTGTTCGCGCAGGAACTGACTATTATGAGGACAGCAGGCTGCAAAGATATAAGTCTGGCTTAGATAACCCTCCTCCATTGAGAAGGGGTGGATTTATCATGGATAACTATACTGTCAATACATTTAACGTAGACTTTGTTTTAAATGCAACCAAAAATTTTGGAGAAAACATTTCTACTAACTTGTTAATTGGCGCCAACAGGTATGACCTTTCAATCAGCAATGAATTCACAAGAGTGCAAGGTTTGCTTGTACCCGATATTTATAACCTGTCTAACGCTTTAGGTACACCTGAAGCCAGGAATTACGTAAGTGAAAAACGTATCAACGGTCTGTATTTCTCAGGACAAGTTGGTTATAAAAACATGTTATTCCTGGATATTACCGGCCGAAATGACTGGTCCTCTACCCTACCAGCTGATAACAGATCTTACTTCTACCCATCTGTAAGTACTTCTTTTGTATTTACCGATGCATTTGAAATTCCAATTATCAGCTACGGTAAAATCCGTGCAGGTGTAGCGCAGGTTGGTAACGACACGAATCCCTACAATACGGAATCGTTCTTTGTAGCCAAAAGGATAACAAACAACCAGGCTGATATTACCTTCCCATTCAACGGTGCACCATCATTTGCGCTGGGAGATCAGTTAGCCAATGAAAGCCTGAAGCCGGAAGAAACTACTTCCTGGGAAATCGGAACCGATTTAAGATTCTTTGACGGCCGATTCAATGTAGATTTCACTTACTATAACAGTATCACCAAAAATCAATTGCTGGCTCTGACACTGCCATCTTCAAGTGGTTTCAGCAGTCAGTTTGTTAATGCCGGAGAGATCCAGAACAATGGCGTGGAATTGATGTTATCCGGAACGCCTCTAAGCTTTAGCAATGGCCTGCAGTGGGATGTAATCGTCAATTTCGCCAAAAACAACAGTGAAGTGACTGAATTGCACTCTGATGTTGAGTCCATTATCATAGAGCGACACAGAGCTCAAACCGAAGCAAGGCCCGGCAGACCTTACGGTGATATCTATGGAACTGCATGGTTGAGAAATGAAGCAGGTCAAAGAATCATTAATCCAAACGATGGTCTGCCTTCAAGAGCCCCGGGTGGAAATCAGCTATTAGGAAATATTACCCCTGATTTTACAATGGGTCTTTCAAATACAATTTCTTTTAAAGGATTAAGTCTCAACTTCCTGTTGGATTGGAAAAAAGGTGGAGACCTGTTCTCAATCACTGAATTCTTTGGTGGTTACTCCGGTGTACTGGAAAGAACAGTTGAAGGAAGAGACGGTACTTATGTTGCCGAAGGTGTAATTGACAATGGTGATGGTACCTTCAGCCCTAACACTATCCAGATAGACGCTGAAGATTACTGGCATAATAGTTTTCAGGCACAGGAAGAAGGTGTATATGACGCTTCTTTCATCAAGCTAAGAGAGGTAATACTTAGCTACAATTTCCCAAAAAGCCTGGTTTCAAAAACACCGTTCACCGCCATCAATTTCTCTTTGATCGGACGAAATCTTGCCATTCTTCATTCTAACGTGCCTAACATCGATCCTGAAAGCAGCGCCTATGGCGCAAGCAACGGACAAGGTTTTGAGGTGAATAACATTCCTTCCGTTAGAAGCTTTGGCGCAAGTCTAAGAGTAGATTTGTAATCTGATTAATGTTGTACAATTGATTAAAAGAAATTTAAAAATGAATATATCAAATATCTTAAAAACAGTATTTCTGGCCCTTGTGATAATAGGGGTTGGAGCATGTGAAGACGGGTTTGATGAACTAGCACAAAACCCAAATGCGCCTAGTGATGTGCCTGCAGAGTTTGTTTTACCAGGTGCACAGGTCGATTTGTCGTATTACACTTCTTACCAGCTAGGCGTCAACTATCTGGGATTATGGGTTCAGCATCACGGCTCAGGAGCCTATCCCGAAGAAGATCAATACAGCCCCAGGCTTAATGACATCAATGTCTACTGGGATAACTTGTATGATAACTCCATGCAGGATTTTAGACATATCCTTAACAAGTCTGAAGAATCCGGCAACAGCAACCAAAGAGCCGTTGCCCTGATCATGAGCTCCTACGGATACATGTCTATTTCCGACGTTTGGGGCGACATTCCATACACTGAGGCTTTGAGGGGAACGGAGGGGATCACCACCCCTGTGTTAGACCCGCAAGAAGTTGTATATGACGGTATCATTAAAGATCTGAATGATGCGGTAAGTATCATGGATTTTAATGCCATTGACGGTTTTGGAGCAGAAGACCTGGTTTTTGGTGGAGATATGAGAAAGTGGGAAAAATTTGCCAACTCTCTTAGGTTAAGAGCATTTATCCACTTATCAAATGTAGATCCGGCAAAGGCTCAGGCAGGTGTTGTTGAAATGCTGGGCAAACCGCTGATTGCCAGTCAGGACGAAACCGCTGCGATACACTATACGACCACCGCGGGAAACAAAAATCCTGTACATAGCCGTCACGTAGGAAGAGAAAATGACTTTAGGGTTAGTCTATCTGTTACCAGCAGAATGATAGGTCCCGGTACCAAAGCCGACCCGCTTGATCCACGACTGGAAGTTTACGCACAGCGTAACAACGCCGGCGTATTTGAAGGGGTTCCCAACGGTATCAACGGGCTTGGCGATGTTGGACTTACCAATGAGTCATCCTCAAAAATCGGCACCTTTTATCTTCGCGCCGATGCTCCTGCCTATTTCATGACTTATTCTGAGGTTGAATTTATAAGAGCAGAGGCTGCGCATAACGGATGGATAGCTGATGATCCTCAAACCGCTTATGAAAATGCGATAAAAGTATCTATGGCTGAAAACGGAATTACCGATGCCGCTGTGATCGATGCATTCCTAGCCGATCCGACGATCGCCTACTCAACCGCTGAAGGTGACCGTTTAATCGCAGAACAAAAATGGATCGCCCTGTACGGACAGTCCATCGAAGCCTGGACCAACTGGAGAAGAACAGGATTCCCTGATATTCCGGTTGCATTGAACGATCAAAACGACGGTGTTATTCCCCGAAGAATGACTTATGGCAGTGTAGAAGCTTCTACCAATGCCACTAACGTGACTGCCGCTTCCGAACGACAAGGAGGAGCAGAACTGAGCAATCGCGTATGGTGGGATACGCTGTAAAAGGTTTAAGATAAACTGAAAAAGAGCGCTGACTGGTTCAGCGCTCTTTTTTTTATGTTATCGGAAAGCTTATGTTTTCAGCCAGGAAAGTATGAGCTGATTTTACTGGTCTCCCAATCACCAAAATCTTGTAACCAGCTATTAGCTATCTCAACCTCGCTACAACCAGATTATTTAAAATGTTCAAATCGATAAACCTTTGATCTTTCGTTGATGATGACCGCCAAAACCCGCTCTTTGTTTGGAATTCTGTTATCTTGATAGGTCAAGGGGAAAGACAGCCGTTCGTGGTTGGTCTTGTAATCCCCGTAGGGATATATGGAATAGTTTCGGTCAAAACCATTATTTTCACTCAATAATTTAAAACCTCCCTTATCCAATAACTTTACACCGGCCCAGGTCATCTCCAGGGCGACATTGATCTCTCCGGGATCGGTGCCGATCAAATTGCCGTGTACCGAGCGTTGCAGTATTTGTGACCAATAACTGTCGGTTTGCCGGTCATACAAAATAAGATTATTATTATACAATAAGCCCGACACGCCGAATTCCAACACATTTTCATTGAGTGCTCTGTTCCAAATGGTGGACGTTCCGGTGAGTGGGCAATAGCCAACTACCACATCTTTGCCATTAATATTATCATTTAAGGATTCGTGCCAGTCCATTACTTTATGAGGAATAACCTTTAAATTTTGCTGATCTGGTATGACAATAGTCAAATCCTCATCATTTACATATAGCGGATTCACCAGATCCCGGCCCGAAAGGCTTTGATAGACGGGATTATCCAAAGAAGGGATCGCATCTTTAAATGCTCCCCTGAAAACATTTTCCTGGTTGATGAGCCAATCCGGCCCGGAAATTTCACTATCCAGCTTTTCATTCATTTCTTCGCCATAGATGGTCACAATTGGGAAAAATGAAGCAAAACTAAACCAATATCCCATCATTGCCTGCGTTGGCACAAGCCTTTGCCCTGCCCGGGGGCCCGCTGTCGCTTCCCCGAAAATATCCCAGGTATTCCCTTCCTGATCTTCAAATATGATTGGAAATGCGTTGATTGAAGGTTGCAGGTCCAGTTCGGTTCCATCTTCCAATATCCTGTTGTAAGCGACCATGGTCCTGAAAGTTGAATTGGCATAAACCGCATATTTCTCCGATTCAAACTCATCGTGAATAATGTTTACAATAGCCGGTGGCGGTCCTGAAGGCGGTGCCGGATCTTCGCCTTCATCACTGCACCCTGCAAAAAAGAGCGTCAAAATCACTAATATCCGGTAGATGGTTGGCTTGGGTTGCTGTTGTTTTATCTGGAACTGCATAGCTTCTTAAATAATTACATTTACAGACACATTTATTCTTTGCGTTGTGGTTATTTGAAAACCTTTCAACCGCCTCAAAAAGGGAATCTCATACCTGACTGAAGCCTTGACCTCCGGCAATAATTGCAGGGTCCAGCCAGGAGCAATGTAGGCCCAAATGCCTCCGGTATTGGGATTATCATAATTATCAACCCTGTCTTTGGTGGTGGTTCTTACCCTCAGCGTCAGTGAGGGGTAATTGAGCATATTGGCGATCAGCAATTGATCGCTGAAGGCCGAAATCGACTGAAATTCATTCCCAAAACGATAACGATCATGGAAGGTAAACCGATGACTATCACCATTCAGCTTATAGTAAAACGCCTGGGTAATTGTCACTGATTTCCTAAAAGGTAGCCTGGCCGTGACCTGGGCTAACGCCAGGTAATCTACGGATCCCGTTCCGGATTGCATGGTTGGCGGTAATATAAACTGACTTTCCGCATCTCTGCCCTTTGTTTCTCCGGTAGGCAGTTTTACACCCAGTCCAAAACCTGCACTTAGCCCATCTTTCTTCAACACCTGGTATTGCCCAAAAACAGTAACATCGCCTAAATTGTCAGTGGAATTCTTTTCTATGCTACCGGGTTGATCAATACTTTCTGACAACCACACATAAGGCAAAAGCATTGTGACACTTATTTTATCATTAAATGCATAATCCACCTGGGCAAATAATGTTTTTGTCCTTCTCCTTATAAAATCATCATTCAGCTTATCATTCTCCTGAAAAAAATCTTCTATCTTATTGAGGTCATAGCTAATCGAAAGACTTAACTTCCCCGCATCCGGATTCTGTAGGTTGATGGTACCAACTAATGGCGCCCCACCGGTACAGCACGTTTGGCTATAGCCGATTACCGGGCACAAAAAGATTACAAGGATGGCGCAACATAAAGGTCGCATAGTGAAATAAATATGTAATTGATTCGGCCTACTTTTATGTTAACAGAGCACCTACATATTTGGTTCCGATCTTCCCTTATAAAATAGTTAGTTTTATCCCCAATTTTTTAAGGTCCGCTAAACCGGAAAACCAGCGAACCATAGCAGCCAAAATCAAATGGTATTGTAATAGTTAACAATCTCAATTAAGTCTTCCTTTTTTTTGTAGCCAAGCCGTTTTGTCTTTGAAAATTGTTCAACCTGCTTGCTCTTTGAATCAAACAAAGACAGGGTCTTTTTTTTGCTCTTTGTCAACTTGTGAAGCTGGTCATCGGCGAACATATACAAGGTCTCAACTTTCACGATTTCGTTTTGTTCACTACCCATATCCAGCGCCACATTGTAGTTTGCCTGTTTGATGGTAATGGAAGTACGTGAAAACAATTTATTTTTTCCGTTGACCAATACTTCAAAAAAACCATACATAGGAGCATTTTCTATGGAATAACTGCCTGCATCAATAAAATAGGTCTTCCTGTCTCCGGATATTAAAAAGAATTCTTTAACTTTTCGCCCGCTTAATACCCGGACTTTACCACCGAATCTGATCTCCAGATTATTGTTCTCAACATCAAATCTCATCAGGGGACTTTTGACCGATCGGCCATCGATCATCTCAATTTGTCCCTGATGCCAATCGTCGAAAAAGTAATGGGTACCCTTATCCGGTTTCCTTTCAAATGGGATTTCCGCCACCAGGGTATGAGACATGTCGTTACTCAAATCCAACATGCCCTCGGTTCTGGTGACCTGGGCTTCGGAAAGCATGTGACCGGCAGTAATTAATACTATTGTAATCAACCATTTTTTACGTAACATAGCCATTGCATTTTGTCCTCTATATAACCTTTATATTAAGGAATTAAAGGGAATATAACAACCCCATATTGGGGGATATATGATGTATATGACGCCCAGGCCAGCGATTTGGTTTATGCAGAATTTATACTGATGCCAGCGCCGCCAACCAGGAACTTCCGGCCCATAGGAATGATTGCAAACGGCTTCATTAACAGAACACTTAGCCTGAAAACTCCGGTTGATTTTTCACAGGGAACGAACCTCACTGGCAACCGACCCAAATCACCGGTCTTATGTATTTACATCAATGGACAAGTATCGTAATTTTCCATCGCCTATATAAGCATAGATATTTTGCCACCAGCTCCCACGAATCGATCATAATTCCTTCCCTGGCAACCGGGGCTTTTTGATATAAATTTTATATCTTTAAGATTGTAAACTGTTATGACTTCATTGAAATGATTGCTTTAAGATTCCACCGACTGCAGCTATGTAGTTTTTTTTTGGTATTTATTCTGGGAAGTTGTCATCAAGAACTTCCGGAAGAAGTACAAACTGCATATGAGGAACTTCCGGAAAAAATCGATTTCAATTTTCATGTCAAACCTATACTGTCCGATAGGTGTTACGCCTGTCATGGGCCAGATCAAAATAGCAGAAAAGCCTCGCTAAGATTAGATACAGAGGAAGGAGCATTTGAAGCCCTGGAAAGTGGCGGCAGGGCCTTTGTGGCTGGTAATTTCAAGAAAAGCATGGCTATTCAACGTATGTTAAGTCATGACCCGGAGTTTATTATGCCACCTCCCGAATCCAACCTCCATATGACCGCGGAGGAAGTAGCCATTATAGCCAAATGGGTAAAGCAGGGCGCGGAATGGAAGGGTCACTGGTCCTTTATTCCGCCCGAATCGGTTGAAATACCAGATCCTGTTAATCCGGACTGGCAGGCGGATAATGCCATAGACCATTTCGTTTTACAAGAATTGTCACGTCAGGGACTTACCCCCTCTCCCAGAGCCGGCAAGGAACGATTACTGCGGCGGGTAACTATGGATTTAACTGGGTTGCCGCCGACAATTGAGGAGATAGACAATTTTCTGGAAGACAGCTCCCCCAATGCTTACGAAAAAGTAGTTGACAGGCTTTTGGGAAGTGAGTCATATGGGGAAAGAATGGCAATGGAATGGATGGACCTGGCCCGCTACGCAGATTCGCACGGTATGCATGCGGATGGCTGGCGGCTTATGTGGCCCTGGCGGGATTGGGTGATCAAATCCTTCAACGAAAACATGCCCTATGATAAATTTGTAACCTGGCAGTTGGCAGGTGATTTATTGCCAAATGCTACCAAGGAACAGATTTTGGCAACCGCCTTTCACCGCAATCACCCCATGACCGCTGAAGGCGGTGTTATTGATGAAGAATTCCGCATGGAATATGTCGCTGACAGAACGAATACCACAGCTACTGCTTTTTTAGGGTTAACCATGAGCTGCGCCAAGTGTCATGACCATAAATTCGATCCTATTTCTCAGGAGGACTATTTTCAAATGTTTTCGTTTTTTAATAACATCAAGGAGCTTGGCATGACAGGTGATGACGGAAACTACGGCCCCATGCTCCTTCTGACCGATGAGGAGACGGATGCTTTACTCGAAGACCTGGATGAGAAAATACAAAATAAAGAAAAAGCGCTTGACTTTTCGCAAGAAGATATCAACAGCATCAGGGATTTTGTTGGCAATAACAGCCACGCTCAAAAAGATCCTGCCGGACTCATCGGATACTACCCCTTTGACAAGGTGAGAAAAGGCAAAAACAAAAACGGTCATGAGGTATTGATAATTGATGAAAACAGGAAATCCACTTCTCCCGGTAATCCTGTGATAACGGATGGAAAAATTGGCAAGGCGCTGATGTTTGAAGGTGATTACAATCCTGTGCAGCTGAGTGATATGGGTATTTTTGAAATGACAGACCCTTTTTCCGCAGCTGCCTGGATTAACGCTTCCAAAACCGAAAAGGGTAAAACCCAGGTTATTTTGGGCAATACGGGAAGCAAAAACAACTTTTGGAGAGGGTGGGATTTCTTTCTTGACTCACTGGATCAGCTGTCAGCAAGGTTGATCCATTCACTGCCACACAATTACATCCAGGTTACCTCCAATGAATCCATTCCGGCAAATACCTGGACCCATGTTTCCGTCACTTATGATGGCTCAGGAAGGGCGGAAGGCCTACAGTTGTTCATCAATGGATCGCTCGCTGCGGTCACGGTCGATTATGACCGTTTGTACAAATCAGTTATACCCGTCACCTCTTCCAGCCATCAACCCGACAACCGCGCCCTTCAGGTGGGTAAGAGTTACCGGGCATTTTCCGGTGAGAATGGAATTTATAAAGGAAAAATAGACGAGATAAAGATTTTCGACCGTAAATTGTCTCATTTTGAGGTAGGAAAAGTAGCAGGCTTGGAATCCCCACCGGCGGATAGCAAAGCGTTGGCGGTACACCTTTTGGAACAAGATAAAAAACATCGGCAACAGTTGGCCGATCTTAAAAAACTCCGGCAGGAAAAGCTGGCCATCATGGACACTATTTCAGAAGTAATGGTGATGGAGGAAATGCCTGAAAGCCGGACTACGCACGTATTGGAACGAGGACAATACGATGCGCCCGGAAAACAGGTCAATCCCGGAACACCCCAACATGTCCTGGCATTTCCGGACAGTCTACCAGCCAATAGACTGGGTTTGGCCCAATGGTTGTTCAGCGAGGCCAATCCGCTCACCAGCCGCGTGACGGTGAATCGCTATTGGCAAATGTTTTTCGGTCAGGGATTAGTAAAATCCCTATATGATTTCGGCAACCAGGGGGATTTGCCCACTCATCCTGAGTTATTGGATTGGCTGTCGATCAGCTTTATGGAAAATGGGTGGAATCTGAAATCACTTTGCAAGCTTATTGTCATGTCTTCCACCTATCAGCAATCGTCGGTTGTAAGACCTGAGTTAAAGGAAAAAGATCCTTATAACGCCTTATTGGCCAGGGGCTCAAGCTACAGATGGCCCGCGGAGATGATCCGGGATAATGCGCTGGCCGCCAGTGGACTGTTGTCAAAAAAAGTTGGGGGCCAAAGTGTTAAGCCATACCAGCCCGAGGGACTGTGGATTGAGCTGGGAAACTTTTCCCATATACTGTTACATTACAAACCTGACTCCGGGGAGAAATTATACAGGCGCAGTATGTACACTTTTATTCGCCGTACCTCGCCGCCGCCGTTTATGATCACGTTTGATGCGCCCAACCGGGATATATGCATTTTGCAACGCGAAAGAACCAATACCCCATTGCAGGCGCTGGTGCTGCTTAATGATCCTCAGTTTGTAGAATCATCACGGGTATTGGCGGAAAGAATGCAGCTGGAAGGAGGAGATAACCTCGATACCCAAATCACCTACGCTTTTCGCCTGACTACGGGCAGAAAGCCAAAGACCGATGAGTTGACGTTGCTGAAGTCGCTTTACGAAAAAGAGCGCCAACGATTTACCGAGGATCCGGAACAGGCCAATCAATTGCTGGCTGTGGGAGAAAAGAAAAAGGATAAAACATTGGATGTTGTTAAAACTGCCGCGTTGGCAATGCTGGTTAATACCATTCAAAATCATGATGAAACTTATATGAAAAGATAAGCGACATCCAAATTAATAAGCACTAATTAAAAAAGATGAGTTATGCATCACTGTCATCACCATAACGAAAAATATACACGCCGGGACTTTTTGACTAAAACGTCGCTGGGTCTGGGCGCTTTAACTTTATCGTCGCTGATCGATCCGCTGAAAGCTTTCGGGGGTAATAAGCTTCAAAACTTAAACCTGCCGGGATCAGATCTTTTGGGTAAAACCCACTTCCCCGCCAAGGCCAAAAGGGTTATCTATCTTCTCCAAAGCGGCGCCCCTTCCCAACTGGATTTATTTGACCATAAACCGCTGCTCAATAAAATGAACGGACAGGAACTGCCGGACAGTGTGCGCGGCGGCCAAAGAGTCACCGGCATGACGGCGGGACAAGCATCATTTCCGTTAGCCGGCTCCCCGTTTTCATTTCAACAGCGAGGTGAAAGCGGGGCCTGGGTTAGCGAGCTGATGCCCTATACCGCGCAAATTGTAGACGAGCTGTGCTTTGTAAAATCCATGTATACCGAGGCCATCAACCACGACCCGGCCGTGACCTTTATTCAGACAGGGTCTCAGTTTCCAGGCAGGCCCTCCATAGGTTCATGGCTGAGTTACGGACTGGGAACTGATAATGAAAACCTTCCTTCGTTTGTGGTGCTGGTAACGAAAAATAAGACCGGTCAACCCTTGTATGCCAGGCTTTGGGGCAATGGTTTTTTGCCCTCGGAGCACCAGGGTGTGCAATTCAGGGCAGGAAAAAATCCTGTCTTATATCTCACCAATCCTCCGGGTGTCGATCCGATGGCCAGAAGGCAGCAATTGGATTATTTAAAAGAATTGCAGCAAAAACAATACGATGAGCTGGAAGATCCTGAAATCAGTGCCAGGATCGCACAATATGAAATGGCCTACCGTTTGCAAACCTCGGTTCCCGAAATAATGGATACCTCCGCGGAACCTGATCACATCTACGAAATGTATGGTGAAGACAGCAGGAAACCCGGCACCTATGCTGCCAATTGCCTGCTAGCACGCCGCCTTGCGGAAAAAGATGTGAAGTTCATACAACTGTATCACCAGGGCTGGGATCAACATGGCAACCTTCCCAATGCCATCAGAACGCAATGTAAAGAGACAGACCAACCCACAGCCGCCCTGATCATGGATCTTAAACAAAGAGGGCTGCTGGATGACACGCTGGTTATCTGGGGCGGTGAATTTGGCAGAACAAATTACTCACAGGGCAAACTTACTGCCACTAACTTTGGCCGGGATCACCATGCACAATGTTATACCATTTTTATGGCCGGAGCCGGTGTTAAAAAGGGTTTCAGCTATGGGGCTACTGACGAATTCGGCTATAACGTTGTACAAAACCCCGTACATATTCACGATTTCCAGGCCACTTTGCTACATTTACTGGGTGTCGATCACGAAAGATTGACTTTTAAATTTCAAGGCCGCAGGTATCGGCTTACCGACGTACATGGTAACGTTGTAAAAGACTTATTAACCTAATTAAATTACTAATTTTGTCATATGAATATTGAAATATTTTTGGGGCGTTTTCATCCGCTGATCGTCCATTTGCCAATCGGTTTTGTTTTACTGGCTTTTTTAATGATGCTTTGGGCAAAAAGGTCAAAGAGCACCTCATTTCATCAGGCTATCAGCTTCTCTCTTCTTCTCGGTGCGGCAAGTGCTTTGGGTTCAGTGATACTGGGATGGTTATTGGCCAGCGACGGCGGGTATGATGACAGCACCCTGTTCTGGCATCGCTGGCTTGGAATAGGAGTTGCGCTCCTGACAATTTTTGCGTGGCTTGTCAATGCCGGGAAAATCAAAGCCAGCCAGCGGGTATTACCAGCTACATTATGGGTTTCCGTTATCCTGATCGGGTTAACGGGTCACTTCGGCGGTGTTTTGACTCATGGGAGCACCTACCTGGTGCAATATGCTCCCGGGTTTATCCAGAAAATGCTTTCTGAAAACGCTACGGCCAACGAAGACATCTCCCTTCCCTCCCAACCCGATTCCATTGCGGTATATCAACATTTAATTGCACCGATCATTAACAATAAATGTGTCGCCTGCCATAACGAATCCAAAAAGAAAGGCGGGTTAATACTCACCAGCCAGGAGGATATTCTAAACGGAGGAGAGCAGGGAGAGGTCGTGATGGCCGGAGATCCTTATGAAAGCGGCCTTTTTCAAAGGGTGGTGCTTCCGCAGACCAGCAAAAAGTTTATGCCTCCAAAAGGCGAGCCCCTGACCTACAGCGAGATTAAACTGCTGGAATGGTGGATCAGCGGCGGCGCTTCATTTGATGAAAAACTGCTGGACAAACCGCTGCCAAAAGAAATTGAAACCCTTTTGCTCAAGGATTTTCACGTCAGTGTAACTGTAAAACCGTATTATGAACGCGTAGCCGTTGAGCCGGCCTCCGCGGAATCCATAGACAAGTTAACTGCTGTCGGGTTTAGTACCAAGCCCCTTTCCGCAGACAATAACTTTTTACAGGTTGAATTAACCGCTGATTCCCCTACCTTCCAGCAGATAGAGGCTTTGTTAGAGGTTAGCGAACAAATTACATGGCTCAACCTGGGAGGAAAAGGAATTACAGACGCTATGCTACCGGTAATTGGCAAGCTTCCAAATCTTACTAAACTGAGCATTGAACAAAATGAAATTACAGATGAAGGCGTTCAGGAGCTTAGAAAACTGGCGCATCTGCAATACCTGAATCTGTATGGAACAAAAATTTCAGACAAGGCCCTGGAAAGCATTAAGGAAATCAACTCCCTTAACAGCTTATACGTCTGGCAAACTGATGTAAGCCAGGAAGCCATTGAGGCCCTGAACGAAGATCGGCCAAACCTGACGATTGATAGTGGATTCCAGTTTGAGAATGTGAATTGATTAAAATTCCGTTCCGGCAAGGTCTTTTCCGGGCTGTTACCCAGGTGGTGTCACAGCCCTTTTAGATAAAAGATAGCTTCAGGCTAACCCTCCAAATAACGGGTTAAAGCGTTGTCATTTTTAGCTTAATTCGTTATATTAAGAAATAATGAACAAAGCCCTAAAGCGTTTACCGGATATTCAACTATGGATTAAATTTAAGCAAGGTAATAGACAGGCTTTCAAATTAATATACTACACCTACTATCAGCACCTTTTCAATTACGGCTTAAAACTTTCAGGACATACGGACATTACCGAAGACTGTATCCAGGATCTCTTTTTAAAGCTTTGGAAAAATAAAAAGAACCTGGGAGATGTGAATTCCATCAAAGCATATCTTTTTAAGTCTTTCCGAAGGATCCTGATAGATTTAATCAAATCCGATAAAAAAAACAATAACGTGATCGACCTCCCGGCGGAGTATGATGTACATCTAAGCGTCGAGGAAATTCTCATCAAAAATGAGTCCAGCCAACAACAGCTGACCAGCCTGGAAAAAGCGCTTAACAATCTTTCAAAAAGACAAAAAGAAATTATATATCTATGTTTTTTTAAAGGCATGAGTTATATGGAAATCACCGAAGTGATTCCCATCAAATACCAAACCGTCAGAAACTGCATGCATGAGGCGGTCAAAATTTTGCGAAAGCATGTGACTTATCATTGATCATTTAAAAGTTTTTGTGCCAATTCATTTTTGATTGTTCCTCCATTTTAAAAAATAATCCATCTTTCGTTTTTACTTTTTATGACCCATTGCCAGCTACTTACACAAAGCAAACCGTAACATTTGACACCTTGACCAGAGATCAAATTCCAACAATAATCGCAGATGATGTGTCTGATAAATGAAACCAAAAGTTGTTGACAGTATGAAAAGGAACTTTTTAATTTTAGCACTTTTATTTTTTGCCGGTTTTATAGCAGGTTGTGAAAACGATGAGGATATCACTCCGGACCAACAACTCAACGGCTCCTGGCACTTAACCAACGTTTCAGGCGGACTGGCAGGCGTTAATATCGATTATAAAAAAGGAGAAGTAAAATGGGATTTTGATCCCAAAAGTGGAAATCTTACCATTGAAAACCTTATTGATTCAACAGGCCCTGAGGATATTTATGCGGGATTGGACAGTGGTACCTACCCCTATGAAATACGTCAGGAGGGCGATGCACAAGTTCTTTATATAGATAATTCGGAAAGAGGCATTTTGACAATTGTTGATAATACTTTAAAAATTGACGATGGATTAATAGCTGATGGGTTTATTACCCAATTTGAAAGGTAGGTCTAACATTAAAACCTTAAAACCCCTTATAAAGGCTGATAACCGTAAATATTACTGTCTATCTTTTTTTCAGGACAATATTGGATTTCTCATTTTTTTCTTTCCTTAGCCAGTATAAAAGATAAGGCACATTATAGGCGTGGGTCCACCCAAAAACGCGAAGCCCTTGTGAAATGTCCCAAATGGCTACGTCCTTATTGGCACCCTCGTGATAATTTTTTTCGTCGGGAAGATGGCTCACACTTTCCAGGGCATCGGACATTTCTCCCTGGCTTTTTATGGCCTCTATGGGTTTTGGCAGTTTGTCGGTTTTCAAAAATTTGGCCCGGTCGACGGCCTCTTCAAAAAAACTCTTCTCACCGGACAGCTCATACCCAACCAATAAGCTGTGTATGGTAGACAGGTAAGACTCATATTTATGATTCCACGGCGGCACATCTCTTACTGACCGGGCATGCCGTATCAGTGCATTGCGCACCTTTGGATCCCCGGTGAGCTGCAAATATTTACGCAATCCCTGGGATGCATAAACCTGTGAATAACCGTAGCGGTCCATGACTAGGCTGGTACATTGGTCGGTGCCTCCCTGATAGTTTAGCATACGCCGCACCCGATCCTTTAAATCTTCGAAGTAACATTCATCTTTTGTGGCATCCCAAACTTCGACCATATTCCACACCGACAAATAAAGCCTTCTGCCTGTGAGTCCATGGTCTCCCCAAATCCTTTTGGAGTAGGTGTCGGCGGTCTGCCTGGCGGCTTCTAAGCCCCGATGGTTTCCGGATAAATAATAGGATGCCAGCCATCCCTGCACCCAAACGTGGGCACTTAATAATGAGATCCAATGCTGGCTGGCATGACGTCTCCCTATGCCCAAATAAGGCGTGGCAGCCGGTTGATCTTTTGATGTCCAAAAATCCAGGGAGGGATTGGTATCGCCATAATACCTCGGTGCTTTTGGCCAGTGAATGTTATCTACATCCATCGCGTGTCTGCTCATAGCCTCCGCTGCCAGGTAATATTTACGATCGCCGGTACGCACAAATTGCATCCAAAGCATAAAGTCCTGCGCCGGCTCGTTGTTTGCCCACATTTTCCATTCTTTATTAAAATAATGGGTCTTAAAATCCCCGTAGTCAAACATACCATACCAAGGCTCCCAGTTTTGGTTAAAAAGCATCCAATCCATTTTATAATCCATTCCTCGCTCATACTCGGAAAAATTATCCGAACGCGGGGCAAAGGAACCATATACCTTTGACTCGGCGTACACGGCAGGATGGGCGTGGGCTATAGGTGGATCCAGAAAATAATTAACAGTTCGCGCAATACTTTCGGCATCCTGCCCAGCACTGTGGAAATGATAGACCAGCTCAGTGGTTTTAGTCATCCCCTGTGCAAAATTGCCAAGCATTTGTCCCTCGGGTTTATTTGACCAGCGGGCAAAGTTCATAGGATCGGCATCCGGTGACCAAATGTAGGCATAAAGCCGGCTGCTATCTCCAAAAATTTTAAGCGCTTTCGGGTACTCCTGTATAAAGTCTCTTATGCCGACACTTATTCCCCATTTTTTGTCGGCAACATCTATCCAGCCCGCTACCTTCTCAAGCTTTTTCTCCGTCCTGGTGTTACATGATATATTGGCGACAAAACCTTTCTTAATGCGCTCATCCGGTGAAGATTTGGGAACAGGAGGCATACGTGTGGGTTTTGGTCCTGTTTGTGTGACGGCGACCTGGTCATTGGGCCGCAGGGAGGATTTAAAGATTTTCGAAGGGGACTGATCCCACCAGGTGCCATCGTAATATCCCGTTTGGTATTCAAGATCTCCCGACAGCCGGTAATTTAGACATAACCCCGTCCCGGCAATTTGATCGTTAGGTTGCACCCATCCCGGATCATCTTCCCGGTCCTCCGGTATAATTTTTTCCGATTGTGTGGCGATTACGGAATGCTCTCCTTCCACCCTGGTATGTTTATCGGGAACGCCTGTATAGGTAAGCGTATGTAGCACTTTGAAATATGATTGTCCCGCATAGGCGTGTATCCGTATGACAAAGGGGGAAACGTTGTTGTCTTCTCTACCGTATTGGTATTCTCCCTCTATCCTAAGAATGCCATGTAATGGCCCTGAGCCCTTTTCCTTGACCGTATGCTTGACTATGGCCCTGGACGGGTCAATTCCCGCGTCATCAAGAAGGTCCAAAAATGAACCTCTTGCATTGGGTTCCTCTGCAATGATATCCTCATCTCCAAAGCCGTCGCGATCCAAATCCAGCATTACCTGATTTAAAAATCCACCCTCACCTTTTTTTATGGTTAACCTGAGTGGGCCGGTGTTTATCTCTGCAAAACCATTTTGGCGTTGGCTATTAATAATAACCACCTTGTCTCCTTTAATACGCGATCGGCTAATATCATTGCCATACTCCAGGGTATAACTGTCGGAGCTCCCGGCAAAAAAGAAGGCCCAAATCCATTTAACGCTATTGTTCAAAGGCTCCCAGGAAGTAACCTCGGTAATCTGGGAAGGGATCTCGCGCCCGTCCTTATCCAGGATTCTTACGTGATCAGGCGAATGCAGCATCCCGCTTGGAAAAGGAATACCCAGGGTGATCGGGGCACCAGGGGAAAAGTTCTTCACCTTGAGGGGAATGCGGTTTGCAGCACGACTCGAAAGGTTAACCAGCAAGAAAAAGCAGATTACCCATAAATTCAATTTCAACATATCAGCCATATAAAAATGGGTACATTTTAAGTGTAGTTCCTTTTTTTATTAAGACAGGATCAGCATTAAATTGTACTGAAATTTTATTTTATTTTACCGATGGAACGGAAAAGGAATTACGGGGCTGACACGGATTGTCGAAACCAGTTGAAAATCAATTTTTATCCTGTCAGTTATCTCTTTTATCGAAATACAAGGCTGCTGCTCCCAGCACGGCGATATGCGGGGTTTCTGACACCCGAATGGTAAGGCGATCAACTACCGGTGTGTAGGCGAAAGATTCGAGTTTTTCTGCTAAGGTATCTTCGAAAAACGAATAGGCCTTACTCACTGAGCCTCCCAATATGATAATTTCCGGGTCAACGCTGTAGAGGATAGTTTTAATGGCATTTCCCAAATTTGCCCCGTACGCCTTGAAAATATCCAGTGCTTCAGGCTCTCCGTCGCTTGCCATCTGAAACAATTTATCGCCGGGAATTTGATGCTCTTTGGCAAAATATTGCCCGCTGCAATAATATTCATAGTTATGGTCTTTGTAAGGGATCATGCCAAATTCACCAGCGCCGCAATTGTAGCCATCGTACAGTTTGCCGTTGATAATTATTCCTGCGGCCAGGCCGGTTCCGGAAATGAGGCCTACAATGTTTTTATAGTCCGATCCATGGCCGAAATATCTTTCTCCGATAGCAAAACAATTCGCGTCATTATTAATATAGACGGGAACTTTGAAGTAATCTTCCAGTTTTTGTTTCAGGTGAACCTCTTTCCACGATGGAATATTCTGGACATCATAAACAATCCCCCGCTCGGTATCTACCACGCTGGGCACGCCAACACCGATACCGGCCACATCCCTTTCAAAGATTTTATCAATTGTGGCAATGACTTCTTCCAACACATAGGCTTCGGGCTTACTTGAAGAAATACTACAACTTTCTATTTTAACTATTTGATTATCAATTATTAATCCCGCCCTAACATTGGTGCCTCCCAAGTCAACACCCACAATCGATTTATGATTCATACTTACTTAGTTCTTTTTTTCTCTTAGACTAATGGTTTTATTATTGACAAGGGGTTTGGACCAAAACCCAATACTGATAATATATCCAAAAGTCAAATATAGAAAAATCATACCTATTCTCAGACCATAAATATCGCCAAGCCATCCAACAATCAAAGGAATAATTGCGCCTCCCGCAATTCCGGTGACCAATATCCCGGAAAGGGACCCATGATGTGAGGGCACCGAGTTTAACGCCAGAGAGATCACCACCGACCAGATCACCGACGCAAAAAAACCTACCAGTGGAAAAGCTATTAAGACCACGTCGACGTTGCCTGAAAACAAGGCGAGGCTCAGGCATATTACGCCGGCAGATGCAAATCCAATGAGCACTTTTCGGCTATCTACAAACTTTAACAGTATTAAACCCAATACCGTACCTGCCGTCATTAATCCCCAGAAGAGCGAAACTGTTTCTGCACCCTGGGTCTGCGGGTCTGTGTCGTGGTAGGTGAGTAAAAATTCTGATATCCAGCTGGCTACCCCCTGTTCTGTACCTACGTAGGCAAAAATTCCCAAAAAATAAAGAACTACCATGGGGTTCCTGAGCAATTGTAAATGCGTTTTCCATGCCCCCACACGCTCATCCTCCTTTAACGCTACTTTCGGCAGGGTTGAAAAATAAATGATGATGACCATCAGCAATGAGGTTACTGAAAATAACCAGTAGATCGAAATCCAGGGCAGATCTTCGGGAACAATCTTTGACAAAAGATTGATCAATGCGTTTGCCGGCTCCTCAATCTCCGAAAGATTCAATACCAGGTATGAATATACCAGCGGACTTAAAAACGATGCCAGTCCAAAAAAAAGCTGCCCGATAACGGAATTGAAGGCAAAATGCTCCTCTCCACCGGCAACCCGCAGCAAGGGATTAATAGCGACCTGCAACATGGCCATACCTGAACCGATAAAAAAGAGAGAAACCATGTAAACAAAATAATTAGGCAGTAGCGCAAAAAAAAGAGCCCCTAAAAAAGACATGAAAAAGGCCAGTAGCATCACTTTCTTCTCCCCTATCTTTTCTACCAGGATACCGGAGGGAATGGACATAAATGCGTAGGCAATGAAGAAGGCAAAAGGCAAAAAGGCTACCAGTGTCAAACTTAGATCAAAGCTTTTAATAATATCCGGAACCAGCGGCCCAATGATATTCGTCAAAAAGGAAATAACAAAAAATGTCAATAGGATGAGTCCTATCGCGTAGTAGCTTCGTTTCATTCTATTATTTTTTGAGGAGGTTAACGGCAACATTTTCACCTTACCATCCTGTAGCGCATGCTGTCAACCACCATGAACACTATCGCAACATAGGAAATAATTTTCTGATTTCATCATTATTGGGTTGCAATCCGTATTCGGCAATTTCCATTGCTTCTGCGTGTTTGATCTTTTTGGCTTTTTCCGGTCCATACCATTTCTCAAGCGACTTTCTCATCTCACCGGAAATAGGACGTGCCTTTACCCGCTTTGCCAGCCATTCTCTTCGCGCGACCTTTTCTTTTGGCACCTCCTCCAACTGGCCACCTACCCAGGCAAGCCATTCGTAAAACTGTGAAACATGGGCATCCATCCCATCCACCTTTTTTTCAATAGTATCGTCAATAGCGACCACAATGTCGGGGCTAAAAGGATTGGGTTTTTGAAAATGATCCTGCATGTAAAGGAACAGGGGATTCTTTTTTAAAGGCGGTGTATCCGGTGTGACATTGGGAACAACCACCAAATAGGCAGCATCCTGAACAACTTTACCCGCATTTCGGTGATCCGGGTGGTAGTCATTTGGGCGGTGGCCAAGCACAATGTCAGCATTCCATTCCCTTATCTTTCTGATCACCTGGTGCCTTACCTGCAATGTGGGTAGCAGCTCCGCATCGTGATTATCCAGTACATCATATTCAATACCCAAACGGCGGCCGGCTTCCTTTGCCTCGGCCCGCCGGCGTTTTGCCAGAGCCCCACCTCCTTCGCTTTGATGCCCGGCATCGCCATTGGTCAGCGATAAAAATTTGACGGCGTGCCCCATTTCCGCAAATTTTGCGGCAGCCCCGCCAAATTTGCTGTCACAATCATCGGGATGGGCGCCAATGGCGATAATTCTAAGCTGTTGACTTTGAGCATATCCTGCCAATACCAAAATGATGGCCAGGGTACTTAATACTATTTTTTTCATAATAGGTAAGTTTATAGGTGTTGACAAATTAATTTGGTCATAAAATCGAGATCTGGCAAGTTGCGGCCACCGGAAATCTCCATATTGCCAGCAGGTCTTACTAACAAAGACACCGCAGGTCGCAAATTGTACCAGAATTTCTATAGGAAAGAACTTCCTCATAGCAATCACCAGCTTTGCGACCACTCGCGATAGGCGTCTGCTTCAAACTAAGCTTGAAACCTCTTAAACAGACAGGCTTCCAGCACCGGTTTTTCTCCGGCTATGACGGCCGCGGCGAGTTCTCCCAATGCCGGTCCGTGTTTAAATCCGTGCCCTGACCCGCCACCCAGTATCCATACATTGTCGGCCCCGGGGTGTAAATCAAAAATAAAATGATCGTCTGGCGTATTGGTATATTGACAGACTCTGGACTCAATAAGCGGCATTTTTTTGAGGGAAGGGAAACGGAAAGCCAGGTAATCGCGAGCTCTTTCCAGCGCCTCAGTGGACACAACCCTATCATCATTTGAAGGATCGAAAACCTTTCCACGCCTGTGAGCCGCAATTTTAAAACCCCGGTGTTGGTTTTTGGGAAAGCCATAAAAGACATCTTCACCATCAAGATCAAGCCAGGGTGGCTGGCAATTTTCGAAGTCGGTAGACAGATGGGGCGGTAGCCCAAAGTAAAACACCTCCTGGCGGGTAATGGTAATTTTACCCTTCATCACCTCGGGAAATATGTCCCCTATCCATGGCCCACAGGCAAAAACATAGACATCAGCTTTTAATTTGCTGTCTTTTAAAAGCAGATTATCTAATTGATTGTTTTTTATAGAACCAGGTTTAACAGGACTTTGTAAGTAGGTACCTCCCTCCGAAACAAAAGCCTTTGTAACACTCTGACAAGCTTCTCTTGCCATTAGGTAACCGGCCGTTTTTTCCAATATAAGCGCACTCAAATCATCCACGTGCAAGAATGGATAACGCTTTCTGGCTTCATCCGGTGACAATTTATCAAACGATAACCCCACTTCCTGGAAGTGCCGGAGAGATGTCTTAATGAAATCGGAGTTATTGACATCTTTTGTAAACCACAACACGCCGTTGGGAAAAAACAGCTGTTTTCCAAACTTTTTTTCATTTTCAAGCCACAGCTGATGCGCCCGTACAGCCAGTTTGGTGTAAATGCTTTCCGCTCCGTAAACAAATCGGTGTAACCTGGTCTCGCCTCCCGAGCTTGACCAGGCATTTCCAGGGCCCCACTGGTCTATATTGATAACTTTGAATCCCTTTCTCCGCAGCCACAATGACGTCCAGCCCCCAAATGCTCCGGCCCCAATGACGGCAATGGTGGCGTTACCATCCAATTGGGAGGTAGGATTATTTCCGGTTGTGACCGGTTGATCGCTGTCTGGTTTGGTGTTCATGCCTGTAGCTATAGCAATCGGGTTTACAGATTAAGAGAGCAAGTTATCACTTGTTGCAAATTAACCAAATATCATCAATCCATGCGATAATTTTAAATCCCATTCCAGGGGTAGCTGTGAGCTGTCGAATTTTACCGCATAAATTCCCAGGCCATATTGATGCGTTACCCTGGACATTCCGATAGCGCCGGCGGCCTTGAGAATGTCTATAAAGTGTTCATTTAATTGAAACCGGAAAACAGTATGATCCGATTGCTCCTGAACAATGGGGCGAATACCCAATAAGTTTTGAAAACCTCTTACCACCTGGTCCCACCGGTCTGTTACAACCAGCACCATCCCTTCCAGCCCCACTACCCCATTGGCGTGTTCAGTTGCGCTGGGATCCGGTAGACTCAAGGGGTGCAGGCCGCTAATCAGAAATGGTAATTCATCCGTCAGGGGTGCTGACATTTTCCACCGCAACAATTTTCCATCCGGGGTACGGCGGCCGGCGGCCAATGGCTTGGTCAGAAAAACACCGCGATTTTTGAGGTGGATGCGGTCTTTTGAGAGGTTTTCGCTCAATAAGGCGACGTCAATTAACCCTTCCGGCAGATCAAAAGCCCTGCCGTAAAAACGAAGAGTAATGCCGTATTTCGATTTGCGAAAAAAAGTCAGCAAACCGGTCTTGTACAATAATCTCAGCACCAGCGCTCTGATTCCACGTCTTACGGCCAGTAATTCCAGATAGGTGCCATCTTTTAGGAGGATAAGTGCGTTTTCGGATATTCCTCCAAGGTGACGGCCACCCGGAGTCACGACGAAACCCAGCTTTTGATAGTCGTCTGTAGCTTTCTGCAGATCCTTAACCAGAATAACGATGTGATGAAGCTTTAAAGACATTTTTTGATTGGTGAATCATAGACAGGTGCCTTGTAACATTGGGATGCCTCTGTAGCAATCCTTATCTGCATTATTTTCGGTTTTCCAGTTTTTCAATCATCTTACCGATGCTAATTTTCTGTCTTGCATTAGGGGCATCCTTCAAGGCCAGCTTAAAATGCTTCAGTGCATTTTTGCGATCGCCGACACCTTCATAACCTCTTCCCAAACCAAGATGCACGGGCCAGGCGTCCTGATGCTGTTTGTAACTTAATTTAAATACCGACAGCGCCTCTTCATATTTCTCTTCCCTCATCAATCCTCTGGCAAACTGGTAAAGCTCATCCGGCGTCCCCAGGTCAAGCGCTTTTTTTAAGACTTTTTCAGCTTCTTCATGCCTTCCCATTTTTTCCAGTAATCCGGCTTTGGTTTGCAAATTGGCCGACGTTTCCAATGAAAAATAGTCACCGCTAATGGACCTGTTTACCCATTTTAGCGCTTCTTCATAGTTTATCTCATTTTCCAGGCAAAATTTTGCCGCCTCATTCCAGGCCTGCCAGCTAAAGCCCGCCTCGTCCCTTAGCTCGTTGCGGATATTGTTTAAATAGATGTTTTTAACATCTGCCTCAATTTTAAAGGGAACCTGCAGGTTTTCCCATTTTAAGGCAGCTACCGCCTGGTCGGGACGGCGAACAATGAAGTCGTAACTTAGCCATTCATGATAGCTTCCTTTCTCAGGCCTGACCGCGACACGTAAGGCATCCTCTGCCTGATTATAAGTAAAACTTCCCCACGAAGTGGCGTTGTTTGAAAAAATTATCGTCCACTCATCAGCAGAAGGTATCATATGCAGACCGTAAATGCCGGCAGCGAGTGGGGCACCTTCGATCGTTACATCGTGCGAAAAAGAAATGGTGGTATTGCGATTAGCACCGGCACGCCAGGGATAAGGATCACCCCCATTGTAGGGCACCAACTGTCCCCAAATTTTTCCCTGTCTGTTTTCACCCTGCGGACTGGTTATATCCGGACTAAAATAGGTAATGGTAACTTCCACCAGTCCAATCCATTGGGTGACCTGAGACTTTTGATTGCCACCATCGAAAGGGAGGGTAAGATGGCTTTGAGCGCTTGAATAGGGGCTTAAAAGCAAAAGGATCACAGCCATACCAGCCAAACGCATTTGCAGTGTTTTCATGACAAAAGAGATTTTAAAATAACCAGCCCGTACGATTAAGTACAGGCCGGATACTAAGCAAATATTTTAATTTTATGTAACTAATAACCCGGATTTTGGATAAAAGTTTCCGGATTCAGATCTATTTCTCTTTGAGGGATTGGAAAAAGCAGGTTGGCCGCTTTCCCCTGAGCCTGCATGACGCTGATTGCTACACCAAAGCGCTTTAAGTCGGCCCATCGGTGATTTTCAAAAGCAAGTTCCACCCGCCTTTCTTGCAACAGCTTTTCTTCAAAAGTGCCCGGCGTCCCCGTATCGACCGGACCCAGCCCCGCGCGGGTCCTGACCTGATTGATCAGACCGTAGGCTTCATCGTCTTCTCCAATGGCTTCTGCCAGCATTAATAACACATCTGCATAACGGAGGACGATGAAATTATTTGGCGCATCCCCTTCATTAAACGGATTGTCGGTACCGTATTTCACAATAAACCTGATATCATCGGAAGTATTGGTTAAAAGCATACCCTGAGCGTCAATATAGCTTGTGTCCATGGAAGCAAACAATCGTTCATCGTCAGGCTCGTAAGCGGCCAGTAAATCGCGTGTGGGCCGGTTACGGTAAGCGCCAACACTGGTTTGCAAGGCGGGAAGCGGTGAAAAATCATTGGTAAATACATTACCTGTTCCAACAGCTCCACCCTGAAATTGAATTTCAAATATTGACTCCATACCGTTTTCATTTTCAACGCCCCACAGGTCATTGTAATCCGGGACAAGACTATAGCCATAATCGCTAATTATTCTCCTGAGTACGGTTTCAGCAGCACCATTATCTTTAACCGTCAAATGCGCTTTAGCCAGTAAAGTAGCGGCGGCTCCCCTGGTGGCACGGCCAATGTCATTCCCTGCATAGCTCACCGGCAATAATGATTCAGCCTCGGCCAAGTCCTGTATGATCTGGTTATATATCACATCGGCCGATACCTGCACATGATCGTTACCCTCTTCCACCGACCTGGTTTCAGTTAATATAAGCGGAACATTGCCAAACGCCACTGCCAGGTGATAATACATTAAGGATCGCAGAAACAGTACCTCGCCTGTCAGCTGATCTTTCAATGACTGATCCATTTCAACGGCCTCAATACGGTCAATAACGATATTACACCGGGAAATACACAAGTAAGAGTCGATATAGGCATTCGTTACCAGCTCGCTGGTGGAAATCTCCTGAAACTCTTCTATAACAGTCCTCTCTCTCGCCAAACCTGTGGAGCCGGGACCCTGGTCGGTATTGTCGGATCGCATTTCCTGCATGATCCAGTAACTTTCATTGTAAGTCCCGGATTTCAGCAATACGCTGTAGGCTGCATTCACAGCCACTTCCATGTCAGTAGCTGTTTTATAAAAATTTTGCACGTTTCTCTGTGAAATCGGGGCAAGGTCAGTAAAGTCCTCACTGCATGCTCCCAAAATGCCAAGGAAAAAAGCAATATAGATTATTTTCGTGTTCATTTGATTAACAATTTAGAGGTTAAGACGAAGCCATTTAAAAAGTCACATTTACACCTACTGTAAAGACTTTTGAAAGTGGGTATGCACCGTAGTCTTCACCTTGTACATTGGTAAAGGTAGATTGGTTATTTACTTCCGGGTTAAATCCAAGGTAGTCCGTGGAAGTAAACAGATTGGTGCCGGAAGCATAAACTCTAAGCGACCTAACATAACTTCCCAACATTTCTGAGGGCAGGTTGTAGCCGACGGTAATATTTCTCAGCCTTATATAAGAGGCGTCCTCCACCTGAAATGAAGACGGGCGATTATTATTCCCATGATTACCGGTCTGTCTGTCGGCCCTGGGTATGATGCCATTTCCAGGCTGGGAAGGCGATATCCACCGGTTATTCCATTCGGCATAGCTATTAAAATTAGCTTCGCCGTTTCCCAGGTGTCTTCTGGTCAGATTGAGCACTTCAGCTCCCTCCACGCCCTGCAGCAAAATGCTCAAGTCAAAGCCTTTATAGGAAAACCGGTTATTGAGACCCCAGGTAAAATCTGGCAGGTAGTTGCCAACCACGGTGCGGTCGTCGGGATCAATGACACCATCACCATTTACATCCCGGAACTTAAAATCCCCGGGACGGGCGTCTGGCGCTTGTGTATCCACCGGTGCATTATCTATTTCCTGTTGGGTCTGATAAATACCTTCCACCTCATAACCAAAATAACTGCCGATCGCATCGCCTATCCTGGTTATATGCCGAATGCCTGCCCCGCCGGAGCTGAGAATAGGATCCCCGCTGCTACCGAGTCGCGTGACCTCGTTATCGTTGGTGGCAAAATTAAAATCTGTGCTCCATTTAAAATCTCCTACCAAATTGCGCGTGCTCAGCGATATTTCCCACCCGGTGTTTTCAACTTCTCCAATATTTTGCAAAGCCGTAGTGAAGCCGAGTGAAGAAGGCACCTGTACATTGAGCAGCAAATCTGAAGTGGTACTTTTATACCAATCGATTACCCCAAAAATTCTGTCTTCAAAAAGTCCGAATTCCAGGCCGATATCCACCTGACTGGTTTTTTCCCATTTCAAATCTTCATTGCTGATGGTTGAAGGCGCAATCCCGTTGACCAAAACGTCTCCTAACACATAATTAAAAGGATCCAGCAAGCCAATCGCGGCATAGTTTGGAATTAAAAAATTACCGGTCTTTCCCCAGCTGGCCCTTAATTTCAAATCGCTCAACGCCTTAAGGTTACTTACAAAACTTTCCTCAGACAGTCGCCAGCCCGCCGAAACAGATGGAAATACCCCGGTTTTGTTACCTTCGCCAAATCTCGATGCCCTGTCGGTCCGGATGGTCGCTGTGAGCAGGTACCTGTCTTTATAGCCATAATTGGCACGGGCAAGAAATGAGACCAGCGACCATTCTTCTATGGTAGCTCCCCCATTGGTAACCTGTCCTCCGCTGATGGTGGGTACCAAATCATCGGGAAAATTTTCTGCCAATATTTGGTTGACATCAACAGACGCTTTTTGGGCAGTATATCCTGCAACCGCGGACAGGGAATGCGCTTCGTTAAAAGTCTTTTGGTATGAAAGCGTATTTTCAACCAGCCAGTTGATACTTTGCGAAGAACTCGATTGGCCGTAAGGCTCTCCTGATGTGGCCGTCCTGAATAGTAAGGTATTGTCTCTGAAGAAGGTTCTTTTATAGTTATTGATGTCAATACCTACAAAAGTTTTCCAACGCAAACCTTCTATAATTTCGTATTCTGCATAAAAATTTCCAAAAGTTCTAAATTGATTCAAGTCGTCCTGAATGGCATCAATAATCGCCAGCGGATTACTTGCAGACGAAAAACCGGCAGTCTCACCATCCTCGGTAAACAGGAAGCCCTGATTATCTCTTTGATTGGGGGTACCATCTGCATTATAGGGGTTAATGGTCGGCGAATGCACCAACGCGGAATAAACAATCCCCGGAGGCCTGGCGAAGTAGGGTGAGCCGGCAGGCAGGCGGTCTGTTTTGGTGAATGATGGGTTTAAATTCAGTCCGACCTGTAGCTTGGGTAAGATGTCAGCTTCCAGGTTTACCCGAAAACTATATCTGTCAAAGCCCGACCCTTCAATAATGCCGTCCTGACTATAATAACCTCCGGCCACATAGTAGCCTATTTTTTCAGAGCCTCCGGACAGGGAAAGGTTGTAACTTTGGAGGGTAGCATTGTCAAAGATCAAATCCTGCCAATCTGTGTCAGTTCCGTCGGGGTTGAGGAAATCATCTCCTATACGGTAATTTTCGGAGGGGGCAATGCCTGCATCCAGCGCCTTTTGATTGCGGATGGCATTGGAATCATTTATATCCGCACCGGGTACATTTTGCAGGTAATTATTATTTCTTGAATCCAAAACATATGACCTCAGTTCGGAGGCGTTCATGAGGTCGATCTTGTTGGCGACCGATTGGTTACCAAAAAAAGCATCAAAACCAATGGTGGGTTTGCTCTCCCCTTTCCGGCCTCTTTTAGTTGTAATCAAAATGACACCATTCGATCCTCTGGAACCGTATATAGCTGCCGCGGAGGCATCTTTTAATACTTCGATGGATTCAATATCGTTGGGATTTAAAGTAGACAACGGATTGGAAGGCGGGGGTCTGAAGGCTGCTCTTCTGCGTGCTACGTCTCCCTGTACGCCAATATCCACATTTTTAGAAACCGGGAATCCATCAATCACATACAGCGGCTCGTTGCCGGCCGTGATGGAGCCCAACCCCCTAACCCTTACTGTCACGCCTGCACCGGGCTCTCCGCTTGGTTCCTGCACCTGCACACCCGCCAGTTGCCCCTGGATGGCATTTTCAAAATTGGTTAGGGGTATATCTTTAATATCCTTGGCTGATACTGAGGCCACAGATCCCGTAATATCCCTTCGCTGCTGGGTTCCGTATCCGATCACCACAATCTCGGCCAGCGCCGTCACATTTTCTTCCAGGCTCACATTGATTTCCGTGGCTGATCCAACCACAATCTCCTGGCTCAAATAGCCTATAAAAGAAAAAATCAATGTCATGCCGGGATCGGCCCTTATCTTATACATTCCCTGGTCGTCGGTGATGGTTCCCCTCACCGTTCCTTTTATCAAAACCGAAACCCCGGGGATAGGTGCACCGGTTTCGACATCGCTAACTTTTCCGGAGATAATGGCGATCTTTTTGTTTTTGCCAAGCCTATCCGGTAAGATCTTTTGCAGCTTGTTTACGGTGGTGTCGTGATGCATTTCTTCACTGTGAAAATACAACGCTTTTTTCTCCAGCTTTGCCGGAAGGTTTTCACCGGCATTTTTATCCAATTGAATAACATAGAAGTTTTCTCCCAATTTTTTAAAAGATAACCCTCTGGTACTCAGCAAATCATATAACGCGTTTTCCACAGAAGTATAACTTTTATGATCATCGGGTACTTTTATGCTTTTTACCAGTTCGCTGTTGTACATAATGGAAACTTTGTATTTAGCTTCCATTTCCTGTAGTGCGGTTCTCAGGTATTTGGCCCCATTCGTTTCCTGGGTTTTGATTTCCGGTTGGTCATTTTTAGAGGAAGCCAAAAACTGTGTGTAGGATGGCAGATTCTGAAAGCATAACAATATAATTATGCCTGCCATTTGTAAAAGTTTTTGCATAACCTAATGGTTTAAGTGAATCAATATGACCTAGTTAGTTGTTACTCTTATAGTTATTTTCTACTAATCTTCACATGTTTTTTTGTACGTATAATGGTTATTCCAAAAGACTCGGAAAGGCCGTTTATCAATAGGTTGATATTATCGCTGGGCGCTGATCCCGAAACTCTTTTTTCCAACAAAGCCGGTTCCGAAACCTCTACTTCCAGCCCGTAGATCTCTTTTAACAGCAAAACCACCTCCTCCAGCTTGGTATCTTCAAACATTAGTTTTTTGCATTTCCAGGAGGTATAGAGCTCCGGGTTTACTTTTTTTCTGATATAGGTAGTGGAAGTATCTTTAAACTCAACCAGCTCTCCCGGCAGCATGATAATGTCCTCGTTTAGAGATGGGTTCTCAATATTCAGGCGAATTTTTCCGTGATTCAGGACCACGCGCGTACGGCTTTCTCTTTTGGTCACGTTAAATTCCGTACCTAACACTTCCAGCAACACACCGTCGCGGCTATTGACATAAAACTTTTGATTGCTGCCGGATTTGACTACCGAAAAGTAAGCTTCCCCATTCAGCCATACTTCACGATCTTTGTCATCATCCCATACGGTATTGTATTTAAGGGTAGAGTTGCTATTGAGTGTAACCACTGAATTATCCGGGAGGGTGATGCTGGCAGTTTCTCCAAAGTCCGTGGTGTAGATTACTAACCGGTCTCTAAAAAAGACCTGGTAAATCACCGCAACCGCCAGAAGCAAACTTACAGCCGCCGCGTAGCCATACCGGTACCTGATCCAATGGCGTGGCGTCTCTCCGCCGCTTTCCTCGTCCCCGATCTCGAGGATCTCTTCCATTTTCTGCCATGAGTTATCAATTTGCGTTTGACTGACTTCGGGCTCCTGAACTTTGAAGCTGCTTAAAATGGCTATGGCCTCCGAAATTTCTTCCTTTTTTTGTGGATTTTTTGAAATCCAATTTTCCCAAAATTCAAAATCCTTCGCATTCCTTTTAAAAAGCCAGTTTTGAAAAGAGTTATCCGAAGCAAAATCTTCAGCAGTGAATGCTAAATAGTCCATAGAAACAAACAGATAATTTTAATGATTTGATATATACTTAGAAGACAGGCAAATGCCTTGTTTGTACCGAATAATTGAGTCCTTTTTAAAAATCAAAGCCTTAACGCCTTTTCATCAACAGAAATTCCATCGCGGCCTGTGGGGTTAACGCCGAAGAGAATTATCGGTTATCTCATGCTGTTATGGTCAATGTCAATTAATTGCCTTAAGCGGCTGTTTGATCAGGTTATCTCATTTTGGCGGTATCAGACTATGTGCCCGCTAATCGTTAAAAGAAGGAAGTACAAAAGACCACCAGGCCATCACATTTTAAGCTTTATCAGACACTGCTTCTTTTGCCTTGCTGTCGGCATTTTCAACAAATATGAGTGCGATCTTAGCCAATCCGTCTTCAAGGTCTTTGATGGGGCTTAAAATGTTCTGAAATGGCATTGTCTGGCCGTCTTTGGTCACCCATTCAAACGACTCGCCGTCAAGCCTGTTTTCAGCTGCCTTTTCAATCAGCTTACTAAATTTTTTAAAGGACGCATTGGTCATCAGCTTACTCAGATCCTTTTTCTGAAGATCAAGGCGCTTGTATCCAAACAACTCCATAAACAACTTGTTGGCACTTTTAAAAGTAGCTCCGGCATCAATTTCAAGGTAAGGGAAGGTGCCTTTCATGGCGTTAACCAGGGTTTGCAATTCATTTTGCTTTTCTTTTTCACCGGTAATAAAATCCGCGAACATCATGACTTTATAGGGCTCGCCACCGACATCGAAAATGGGATTAAGCGTACCATTTAGCCATTGTTCTTTTCCCTGCTTATCAATTTGTTTAAACACACCGGAAAAGAATTGTCCTCTTTGCAAATTCTCCCAAAGCAGGGCGGTTTGTGGGTTATTTTTTTCTCTTTGGGACAAAAGCACCGAATAAGGTTTACCTGCCAATTCATCCTGTTTATAACCCATAATGCCGGCATAGATAGGATTTATCCTGCGGATGTTGCCCTCCATGTTAAATTCGATAGCGGCGATGGTTTTATCTATCGCCTGGATATGGCTCTGTAGTTCAGCCTCCCGCAACTTCTCTTCAGTGATGTTCTCCGCAAGCATCAGTACCTTATAAATTTCTCCTTTTGTATTTTCTACCGGCGTAAAAGACACCTTGAGCCAAAATGGTATCTGTGCTTTGGTTTTACAGAGATGGTCCTGGGAAACGGCCTTACCGGAAGCCAGGCGTTCCCAAAATTCACTGGATAGCATTTTGTCATCATTTAATAAACGGGTTATCGACATTCCTACCACCTCCTCGTATTTATATTCGAACAAGTGCAGTAAATTTTTATTGGTGCCCATCACCTTTCCTTCCATGTCTATCTCGGCCGTAACGAGATAGTTATTAATAGCTCTGAATAAGCCGTCAAGTTCCATTTGATGCTGATGCATTTCGTCCTGGGTGGAAGCCAGTTTCTCAAAACTCTCCTGCATCGCCGCCTCCTTTTCTTGGAGCTCAGAAGACAGTTTCTGAGATTCTTCCAATAATTTTTGCGTATGACTTTTATGCTTTTGAGAGGCAATTGTAAGCGCTATGCTTTCGGAAAGTTTCTCGAGAAAACTTATCTTGTAATCTTCCAATACCTCAAAGGAAGCCAGTTCAACGGCCCCATACACGTTCTCATTGGCCAGCAATGGCAGGATAACAAGGGTTCTGGGCGTATCAAATCCAAGACCTGAGGTAATATAAACATAATCATCGGGAACTTCTTTCAGGTAAATTGTCTGCTTTTCCAGGACACACTGTCCTAAAAGACCGACCCCCACCTTCACCTTTTTTTCTCCAAATCTCCTGCGGTCATAAGCGTAGCAACTAAGTTGCTCCAAAAACTGACTTCCATCCTCTTCAGCACCTATCGTAAAAATCGCGCCTTGATTGCAATTGGTATATTCAACCAGCTTAGAAATAAGTAAATTGCCCAGGTTTGATAAATCGTGTTCCTCATTTCTTATCAACGTTCCAAAATTCGCCAATCCCTGTATCGTCCAATTTCTCCTGTCTTCTTCCTGTTTTTGGAGATCGAGCTTTTTTCGAATATCTTCAATGATGACCCGGAGCGGATCTTCCGGCTTAAGGTTTTGAAATGAGAACTCATTATCTGTCTCAAATATGCCATTCAAATTTTCCAATGCCTCCGTAACTCTTTGATAACCGTAGAGTATTTCCGTAGCCATGGGCTCGCTGTCGGCGGCTTCCCGGTACTTTTCCTGGTCCAGGCTGTGTTTATTGAAACTTAAGAGGGAATTGTAAATAGAATTGAGCCGTAGGTTAATTTTTTTATTTAAAACAAAATATACCGCCAGCGCAAAAACGGTATAGATGGCCAGGTAGTAATTTACGTGCCCAATTATAATCCAGCAAAATATAGTGCTGCTTAAGAGGATAAAACCTATTAACCAGCTTTGTAGCTTTAAGCGCTTTTGAATATTTATCTTTCTCAAATCCGGCAAAAAATTTCTTTAAATTTCTATTCCAAGAATACGTATTTCCCTATTTACGCTATCAGTATAAGCGGTATTGGTTTATAAACTACCAACGATTAATCCTGGTATGTCAGCCAAATCTGCCACTTTCTTCACCACGCCTAAATCGATGGCGGCCTTTGGTTTGCTGAAGACCAAAGATGACGCCTCATTTTGGGCAATAGTAAAACCTCCCCGCTCATTGACGCAAGCCAAACCCTGCGCTCCATCGGCACCGATGCCTGTCAGTAATATGCCCATCACTTTTTCTCCGTAAATATGAGTTGCTGACTCAAGTAGCCGGTCTATCGATGGGACATTGGATTGATTAAGTTTTTCGCTGGTAAATTCCATAACCGGCTCTCCTTCGTTTGACGCTCTATTTATTACCATATCTGTCCACCCAGGGGCCACATAGACTTTCCCCGGCACTATAATCTCCTTATTTTCAGCCAATTTCACTGGTATCGGGCTAAGCCCATTTAATCGCTTCGCAAAGCTTTCCAAAAACGGCTGCGGTGTTTGCTGCGCAATGATTATCGGTATTGGCAAATTCTTGGGGAAACTTCCGATAATAGTTTCAATAGCACTGGTACCGCCGGTTGACGCGCCAATTATCGCAATGTCGTGGATCAGGTCTTTCGGGAAGTCATGTTTCACCTGATTGATCACTACCTCCTTTCGCTGAAGTTTGGCAAGATCAACTTTTGAAGCTTCCTTGATAATCCTGATCAAAGTATCGTTATCGGCATTTCGACTTTCCTGGCTTCCGGGCTTATCCACAAAGTCAAAGGCGCCTGCTTGCAAGGCCTCGAAAATTTGCGGACTGTCTTTTTCCAACGCGCTAACCAGGATGATTGGGGTTGGTATCGATTCCATCACTGCCTTCACCAAATGCAGGCCATCGTATTCAGGCATGACCATATCACTGACGATCACATCCGGTTTTCGTTGAAGTGCTTTTTCAAAACCTTCTTTTCCATTACTGGCAGCACCAACTACTTCAATTTCGGCATTTCGGGACAACATGTTGGAAATGATTAACCTCATAAGTCCTAAATCCTCAACCACTAATATTTTGATTTTATCCTTCATAGAATCTATAAAGAATTAGCTTATTCTCCTTAAACATACCTATTACTTCGATATACTATCGACTTAGCGTGATTGTTTTCTTTCCATCCGGCAGGACCTATTAAGCGTCTCCCAATTAGTATAGCTAAAACCTTACAAAACTAGTTCCACTTTAAACAAAAAAAAATAATGTTTTTCTGGAAAAATAAAATTAGGTTTTTTTCCTAATCGGGTCATTTGGAAGCTAATATAAGAATAAAAAGAGTTATCCAAAAAAATCACCTCCCCAAGTTCTAAATCCTACCGCGAAACCGGAAAAGAAAAGCTGTCGTGAATAGCGGGTAAATTAACTATGATATCTATATGATATTGCTGCCCTCCAAATACCCACACGCTCACATTCCTCAAGAATCACCCTTTCCGGCCAATTCATTCATGCTAATCGACCCATACCCGCCGGGCCACCTTCCCCTGGGAAGGATTAATTATCCCTTTTTAAATAAGGAATAAAAAAAGCAACTAAGATCACCCACACAACCTATCCATAATCACAATCACACCCACCTCAAACCCCTTACCCTCCCTAACAACTTATATACTCCCCTGTCAGTTTAGGGATGAACACAGTTTTTTTAAGTACCGGAATTATTAGCTGACTGTTAGAAGTTTCTGGAGCTTTTTATTATTTTTAAAGCTTTACTGTCAAAAACCATTTTTATATAAAACAACTAACCCGATGAATAAAATCGCCTTTACATTTTTTTTGACGCTCCTGTCATTCGAGATCTTTTCCCAAACCAACGCCAGAATGTTTCAGCACCCCGATGTATCCGAAACACACATTTGTTTTGTTTACGCCGGAGATATCTGGATTGCACCCAAAGACGGCGGAACCGCAGTACAGCTAAGTTCACCCAAAGGTGCGGAGTCATTCCCTAAATTTTCTCCCGATGGTAAATCCATTGCCTTTTCAGGAAACTATGGGGGAAATGTTGATGTATATACCATCCCCACTGCCGGTGGCGTTCCTTTCAGGCTTACCTATCACGGCATGAGCGACCGGGTGCTGGGATGGCATCCCGATGGGGAAAAGGTGCTTTTCAATTCTTCCCGGGAAAGTGGCAAACAGCGTTTCGGCCAGTTTTATACCGTTTCCAGGAAGGGGGGACTGGCGGAGAAACTGCCAATCGCTTATGGGGAATTTGCTTCGTATGCACCTGACGGCGATCGCGTAGCTTTTACAGACAGGTCAAGAGTATTTAGAACCTGGAAAAGGTATCGTGGAGGTGCCGCGCCTGATATTCTCCTGTTTGACCTCAAAACCCTCACCCATCAAAATATCACCTCTAACGCTTCCAACGATGAAGTCCCCATGTGGCACAACAATAAAATCTATTACTTATCGGATGAAGGACCATCAAAGCGTTACAATATTTGGGTATATGACCTCGACAAAGCCAGTAACACCCAATTGACAAAATTTACAGAGTTTGATATACATTTCCCTTCTATTGGTCACAATGATCTTGTTTTTGAAGCCGGGGGAGATCTCTATTTAATGAATTTGAGTGATGAGAAGTATAAAAAGCTGAATATCAATGTTATAACAGACAATATCTCAACGGTTACTAAAAATGAAAAAGTAGCTAATTACGTGAAAAACGGATGGGTATCACCCGACGGAAATCGCGTTGTGATCGAGGCGCGGGGAGATTTGTTTTCGCTACCGGCTGAAAAGGGATATGTCAAAAACTTAACAAATTCCAGCGGGACGGCAGAGCGAAGTCCATCCTGGTCACCTGATGGGAAGAAGATCGCATTTTGGAGTGATGAATCAGGCGAATACGAGTTGTACATTTATGATAGAAAAAGCGATCAAAAGCGGAAATTAACCAATTACGGCCCCGGATTCAGATATCACATTTTTTGGTCTCCCGACAGTAAAAAACTGGCGTTTGTGGAGCAAACCCAAAAGATCAGGGTTTTTGACACTGAAACCAACGCTACTACCGACATTGACAAAGGGCTTTGGATGGCCCATGGTGGGCTTTCAAATTTCCAGGTAAGCTGGTCTTCGGATAGTCGATGGATAGCCTACTCCAGGGGGCTGGCCAACCGGCATAATGCTATTTTTGTATTTGACATGAAAAACAAAAGCCGTCACCAATTGACCAGCGGTTTTTATCACGACTATTCTCCCGCCTTCGATCCGGATGGAAAATATCTGTATTTTCTTACTAACAGAAGCCTTTCTCCGGTTTACAGTGATATGGACAATACCTTTATATATCCAAACACCACTCAGCTGGCCGCTGCCTCTTTGAGAAAAGATGTGCCCTCTCCTATGGCGCCGGAAAATGATGAAGTTGAGGTAAAGGAGGATGATAAAGACAAAGCGCCTGAAAAAGGTAGCAAAAAGAAAAAGAATGGCGACAAGGAGGATGATAAAAAGGACGATGACGAAAAACCGGTGGAGATTGCTTTGGATGGATTCGAGGAACGCATGGTCATTTTACCCCCGGCACCCGGAAATTATAATAATGTACAAGCCGTTTCAGGCAAGGTAATTTACCAGCAATACCCTAATTCAGGCTCCAGGGAGAAAAAGAGCCCCGTCAAATATTTTGACCTGGAGGAAAGGAAGGAAAAATCCATCATCGACAACAGCAATTTCTACCAGCTCGCGGCAAATGGGAAAAAAATGCTGGTGCGGCAGGATAGTAAAATAGCGATCATTGATGTGAAGCCCAATCAGAAGATTGAAAAGAAGGTACCCATGGGCGATATGGAAATGGCAGTGAACCCCAAGGAGGAATGGAAGCAGATTTTTAATGACAGCTGGCGATTCCAGCGGGATTATTTCTATGACAAAAAAATGCATGGCGTCGATTGGGATGGGATGCGTTTAAGGTACGGAGCGCTTATTGATGAAGCCATTACCCGGTGGGATGTAAACTACGTAATCGGAGAATTGATAGGTGAGTTAAATGCGTCTCACACCTACCGTTTTGGTGGCGACATCGAAAGCAGCAATTATCGCAATGTCGGTTACCTGGGAGTAGATTGGGAAATAGTGAATGGGTATTACAGGATCAAGCATATTGTCAATGGTGCCCCCTGGGATGCTGAGGTGCGATCGCCATTGGCCTTGCCCGGTGTGGATGTAAACGAGGGAGACTACGTACTTGCTGTAAATGGTGTCAAAATGGACATTACCAAAGATCCGGCGGCGGCTTTCCAGGGACTTGCCAATAAAACTGTAGCCCTCACGATTAACAGCGCTCCTACAAAATCTAATTCCCGGACTGAAGTGGTTAAACCCCTCCGGTCCGAGGCCAGGCTCCGTCATCTGGAATGGATCAATGCCAACAGGCTAACAGTTGAAAAAGCCACCAATGGCCGTGTAGGATACGTCTACGTACCCAGCACAGGCAGGGATGGTCAAAACGAACTGATCAGACAGTTTCTGGGGCAGATAGATAAGGAAGGGCTCATTATTGACGAACGCTTTAACAATGGCGGACAAATACCTGATCGATTTGTTGAAATGTTAAACCGTAAACCACTGGCTTACTGGGCAGTAAGAGATGGCAAAGACTGGGCCTGGCCTCCATTTGGACATTTTGGTCCGAAGGCCATGCTTATTAACGGTTGGGCAGGTTCTGGTGGGGATGCTTTTCCGGATTACTTCAGAAAGCTAGGCATCGGACCATTGATTGGGGCCCGGACCTGGGGTGGTCTTATAGGCATATCAGGTGTACCCAGTTTAATCGATGGCGGTGGCGTTACCGTACCAACGTTTAGCATGTACGATCCTGATGGGGAGTGGTTCAAGGAGGGCCATGGCGTCGACCCCGATATTGAGGTTTTGGAAGATCCGGGTAAACTTGCCCAGGGCATCGATACCCAATTAGAACGCGCCATCGAATACATGAATGACCAACTTAAAAACAAGCCATACGTAAAGCCTGAACACAAGCCTTACAGAACCCGGTAAAATATGAGAGCACCCACCGGCAAGGTAGGTTTGGGTGAGAATTAGTGCTCCTTCAGTAAGGAACCAAACCTTCCATGCCTTGTGCCTTTCGCAAGATAGCAATTTGTCCCAAATGCCACGCTTCATGGTATAACCAGAAGACAAAAGCACCCCTGATAGTATTGATGCCGTGGGGTAGCTCATAGCCAATTTCAGCTTCCAGGCTTGCCCGATCCTGTAACGTCAATTGATCGAAGATCCTGGTAGAGACCTCCTGCCATACTTTTGAAAGCGTCATCAGGTCAGGATACTGGTTATCAGGGTTATAGGCTTCCTTGAAAGCGGCACTCCAGGCATACTCGCGTTTCTCTCCCAAAAGCTCCAAGAGGTGGATACGGCTATTGGTCAGGTGTCCGGCGATCCACAAAATGGCATTGGTTTTTTCCGCCGTTCTAAATAAAGACTGCTCCCTTGTCAGAGATGCTATTCGTTCATCAAATAGCTGGCTGTTAAACTTTAATAGTTCCAGCACATCAGATTGTATCGCTTTGTCCATGGTCGGTTTGTTTTAAATTTAAGTATTCATACATCTTATCAAACATCGCTTCCCAGGCCTTTGTACGACGCTCCATATTTTCAGGCACCAGGGTGAATTCCTGTTTGAATGACATCTGTGTTTTCCCATCACTTAGGGTTGAAAGACGTATGGTAACCAGGCTCTCTCCTATCCTGCTCATGGTGGTTCCTACATACTTCAGCGTAAACATTAACATCCGGGGAGGGTTTATGTCCTTGTAAGTTCCCTCAATATTAAATGCGGGACCATGGTCACCCTCCAGGTAAAAGATGTATTTACCTCCGTTGCGTAAATCGATGTCGACCTTGCGCGTTCGCATGCCGGGTGGTCCAAACCATTGTACAACATAATCCGGGGTCGTCAATGCCTCGAAAACGACTTCCGGAGGCTGATTAAATTTCCTGGTCAGGAAGACAGTATTCATTTTTTGGATTTAGATGGTTTTGAATCAAGAAAGCTTTGTAAAGCATCAAAATTATGCTGCCAAAAAGCGTGATTTTTGGCGATCCAGAAAGCAGCCTCTTCCAACGGCGCCGCATTGTAAGAACAGATGAATTGTTTTCCATCCCTTCTTCTTGTTAACAAACTGGCTTTTTCAATTAGAGAAAGGTGCTTGGAGACAGCCTGAAAACTTATGTCGTAGTAACTGGCTATTTCCATTACCGAATAATCTTTTTCCTTCAACCGCGAAATAATGGATCGGCGGGTGGGATCGGATAAGACCGCAAAAACCCTGTCTAATCTTGATTGATAAATTTTAGGCATGATCCGGACTTTCAAAAAACTCCCAGGCTGATGCGACCAAAGAAAGGTTTTCGGCTTTGGGCGGTATTTCCGGTTCGCTGGCCTTCAACTCGGCACGAAAAGTATTAAACGACGGCAATTCACTAACGATATTACCGGTTTGCTGATCGGGATACATGGCAAAATGCAGGAAGGTTTTCCCATCCTCCAACAAAAAGGAACTGTACTTTATGTTTGGATTGTTCATAGCCCTCAGATCGGCCATCACCTTGTTGATGTTTTCTTTGTTCTTCTGAACATAGTCATCTTTTACGGTATACTGTACTTTAACGATTTTCATTCAACTATTTGGTTTAATGTTAACAATATTATCTTTTACGAACATTCAACAAAAAGGTTGAATGTTGGGTGAAAAAATTTGACAATCATAGAAAATAGCACCAGGAATCGCCAATAGTGCATGTGGTACATGCCGTTAAAAGCCTATTGCAACTAACGGGAAATTGGCAGGGTCTTTATGACAACACTAAATCTTTATCAATGAAAAAATTGATTTTAATACTATTGGTTTGTGCATTTAGCGCTTGCTCAGATGACGATGAACCAGCTGTCGCCGACGATTTAAATGGTAAATGGCATCTGACCAATGTAACTTGTGAATGCATGCCAGCCAATTTGGTGGCAGGAGATCACACATGGGATTTTGACTTATCTAAAAAACAATTAAATGTGGTCAATAGTGTGAACAAACCACTTCAAATACTAGAAACCGGTAGCTACGCATTTAAAATTGAAAATGACGAAATAACCATTCAGTCAGTAACCTATGATTATTATTTTGAAAAAGGTCAATTATTTTTGGCCGATGATCCCGAAGTAGATGGTCCGCTGATGACGTTTGAGCGGGTTAATTAAAAAGTCCTGCAAACTTCAACCAATGCGCAAGCCAAACCTTCAGCAGACCTCTCCCGGTTTAATGAAAAATCACTGATCCATCCAATGGCAGAAAACAGGATGGGTCGCTTTTCCGCCCTGTTTTCTCCTATTTTCTCACTATTCCGATCTTAACTTATTGGCAGGGTTGATCAGTGCCGCTTTCACAGATTCAAAACCCACGGTCAGGGCGGCAATGAGCACCACCAAAAAACCTGCTATCACAAACACGTTCCAGGTAATTGGAATCTGGTACTCAAAGTCCCGCAACCAAAAATCCATGATGTACCAACCGATCGGAACCGCCAAAACCAAAGAAACCGTGACTAGCCTCAGGAAGTTCAGCGTTAGTAGCTGCAAAATGATCCGGACCGATGCCCCGAGTACCTTGCGGATGCTGATCTCCCTGGCACGCTGCTCGACCATGAAGGCTGAAAGACCAAAAAGTCCCAGACAGGCCACTACGATGCCAAAAACAGCAAAGGCGGAAAACAAGTCGCCCGTCCGCCGGACATCGGCATACATTCGGGCATAGCTTTCATCGAGGAAGGTATATCGGATAGGTTGATTTGGCTTGAACCGGTCCCAAACGCCTGTAATGGAAGATAAGGTATTTGCCATATCCCCGGTATCTACTTTGACAGACAGAATTGATCCATTCCCGCTACGCACCATGGCGAGCCCCTCTATTTTCCCTTTGAGCGTTTCGAAGTGAAAGTCTTCGACCACCCCTACTACGACCCATCTGCCAAAATTCATGATCCATTCCCCAACAGGGTTTTCCAGACCCAACTCCTTAGCCATCGTCTGATTAATAACAATGGCTGCTGAATCAGAGGCAATATCATCGGAAAAATTTCTACCCTCAACCAGTTTCATCCCCATGACATCAATATAATCGGGGTCTACTCTCCAGATTTGCGCACTAACTCCCACATCAATTTTGTCGCGTCCATCTTTCCAAAACATGTTACCATTCCGCTTGGTACCCTTCACAGGTAAATAGCTGCTTACGGCCGCATGTTTTACCTGTGAAAGATTTAATAACTCTTCCTTCAGCACGGGCAACTTGTCTCCCAAAGTATTGGCACCGTGGAGCATAATTACCTGATCTTTATTAAAACCCAGTTTTTTATTAAGAATAAACTGCATCTGTTGGTGTACAACAAAGGCACCAACGATCAGAACCGTCGATGTTGTGAACTGAAACACCACCAGGCCACTCCTTAAAAAAGAATTTTTACTGCCACCGGCGAGCCTTCCCTTTAAAACACTAATGGGTTTAAAAGCGGACAAATAAAAGGAAGGATATAGTCCGGATAGCAGGCCGATACCCAGCGCAAACAAAACCAGCGTCGGTATAAACCACCATTCGGTTATTGGGAAAGCAAGGTCTTTGCCCGCGACCGCGTTAAAATAAGGCATGGCCATTGCGGCCAATAACACACCTAACAATACTGATATGGTGCTAAAGATAACTGACTCGGTCAGGAACTGCTGAATAAGACTGCCGCGATGGGATCCAACCACCTTTCTCAAGCCTACCTCTTTGGCCCTGTTTGCGGATTTTGCGGTAGAAAGATTAATAAAATTAACACAGGCCAGTAGCATTATGAAAGCGGCAATAGCGATGAAAAACCAGACAATTTGTATATCACTAACCTCCAGAAAATCAGAAATATCCTTAGATCTCAAATGGATGTCTCCTACCGGTTGTAAAACAAGCGAATGATATTTTCGGGCCTTATCAGCTCCTTGCCGCCCTTGTTTTTCCCCGTAATCGATGATATAATTATCGCGAACGGACAGGAGTTGTTCTTCCAGGGCATCCGGGTCTGTCCCGGGTCGGACCTTGATATATGGACTGTAATTCCAACAGCACCAACTGGTTTGTTCCCCATTCCAGAATTCGACGCCACTTAGCGTAATTAAGAAGTCGATTCCTTCAATATGAGTATTTCTCAAATTCTCCATGACACCCCCAACTACAAAAGGTTCGGATTCGTTATCATTGATAATGACAACTTTGCCCACCGGATTTTGATTGGGAAAATATTTCTCTGCCTTTCTTCTGGAAATTAATATTGAACCTGGTTCTGAAAGCGCATGTGCCCTTTTTCCATAGACCATGGGGATCTCTAGCATTTCGATAAATTCCTGATCTGCGTAGGCAAAACGCTCTTCAAAGACATTCGTTACCTGGTCTGCAGGCCTGAATAAATTGCCGCCTGCCCGAAACCATCCATCAAAGGCTATCAATCGGCCGCTTTGCTCAATGTCGGCAAAATTCTCTTTTAACACGGCGGCGATAGGAGCGGGAAAAGACGTTCCCTTCCAACTATCGGCCGGGTCATCGCTTTTATAAATTACGCGGTAGAGCAGCTCCCCATTTTCATAATGTTGGTCGATGCTGAGTTCATCTCTCACAAACAGGGTGATGAGGAGACAAATGGCGATACTCAGCGAAAACCCACCAATTTTGATGGCCGAATACATTTTGTACTTAAGGATGTTTCTCCAGGTGATCTTAGTAAAATTTCTGAACATGGCAATATAGTTTGTGTGGGGTGAGATAGGTTTCTTCTTAAAGGCAAAGGGCTGAAGGAAAAGAACCACATTAAACACAAAAAGCCAATTAGCCCTTCTTCTGCCGATCACAGCACACCGCCTGGCATATAGCTCCAGCAAGTCGCCCAACACCGCATCCGTCAGGTGACGGTTACAGTACCATTCGAAAAACCGAACAGCCCATTCCGGAGGTCGATGGTTACTTTTCATATACCACCTCCCTGCCAAATTATTTTGGGAACCTGTTTCCACATTGAATTCCGTAGTTCTTTTACTTTATTGAGCACTACGATTCCGGCTTGTGTAAGCTGATAAAGGCGCTTCTCTCTTCCCCCCCTCCTGGTCGTGGCTCCCCCCATGTGAGATTTCAGGTAGCCTTTGTCTTCCAACCTTACCAAAGTTTTGTGCACAGAACTTATCATAATTTTTCGGTCTGTCTGCTTTTCCAGCTTGTCAAGAATGGATAAGCCGTAGGCATCATCGTATAGTATGGCGACTGTCAATAAAACGAGCTCTTCAAACTCTCCTAAATGTGATCCTTTCATGTTATTTGTTTCACCTTTGTCTTTAAAAGACGCCCAAAAAATTAAAAGGTTGCATTGTCCATAAAATAATTTGAAATATGAAGTGGCATCCACACATTAAGAGAATTCTGGGATCCTCATGAATATACCTAAACGCTTCTTATCCCTGCATTCACATCATTAGGTTATTGGTGATCCACTTGGGTTTATGGGTGTTTCTATCATTAATGATAGCTTGACCGTCATCAATTGTCAGGAGATTTAATTTTTGCCAGCACGTTTATAGCCAGATATCCGTTTCCTCCCTTATTGACCAGTTTCCAACCGTCTTTTTTCAGGTATTTCATCACATATTTATTGTGAAAACCATGGGCCACCAGAATGGCTTGACCGCTGTCTTGCGCCTGCCGTGCCAGAAATGCAGCATTTTCCCTGGCTCTTGACCTCGCCGCCCGGAAAGACTCTATCTGCTTGTCATTCAACCCCATCATCCAAAGAACTCTTGAGGCTCCGAGCCAGAATCCCAGTGGCAGCTTCATATTGATAAAGCCCATTACCTTTCGTTCAAACTCGCGAAAACGTTGATCTTCTATTAATTGAAGCTTATTTTTAAATAGCAGCTGCGCTGTATGTCTGGCCCTGTGTAAAGAGCTATGATATACTTTATCGGTTTTGATACCTTCCAGACAGTGAAGCTCCTCATTAAAAGGTATCACCCCCACAGAATCATAAGCTTTTACATATTCCATGGCTGCAGGTCTTCTCCGCCAACCTTTTTTGTTAAGGTCAGGTTCGCCATGCCGTATGAGCAGTATCTGATGGATGCTATCAGAAGGGTCCTCAAAAATGCGCAGGCATGTTCCAGGTTCCTGGTTACTGTAATACTTTTTTAAGGGTTTCAATGTATTTTGTTGAGCAATGGCATAATAACCCCAAAATAATGCGACCAATGCTACTATATATTTGACTGACAGACGACATACCGCTTTAAGATTTCCGGACAAGATTTTCATGGTCCCAAAGATATGCAATATAAATTGGATGTTTGGTATGTTAACTTCAATTCAAAGCATCCGCCTGATTTAACGGTAGGCATATGAGGTCAACGGTATTTAACAAAAAATATCTTGCCCGCCAATGTCAAAATATATATTCCCCGTTGGGTAAGTTTTAAATCCCCTATCTATGGTGTTTCGTCTATTGTCCAGGTAGCAGCCACAGAAAGCTGTTCTTCAAATCCGGTGGGTGCCCACGGATATTTACCGGCTATTCTCGGGGGTTGGTTGCCCATTCCCAGTCCGCGGTTTATAGTTGCCTTTGACCTCTTGCGGAAAGGCACATTGTTTTTTTCAATAAAACTGCCATTTAGGTTACTTCGGATCATTTCTACTGCTGAATTTTCACCGGCAGAAGATTTGACATAGAGGTATGTCCCGGACTGGTAAGCTAACAAGGCGTCAGCAAACTTTTCCCCGTAAGCTATCATACGGTCATATCCGGTGTTTATTCTATTAGCAGTTGCTACCGTCTCCGGTGACTTCTCAGATACGGCTACCAATTTTACCGTCTCATTGGCGAATTGTACTGCGTTATCTGACGACACGGTACGAAAAAAAGCATTGCCAACCGTTACACCTTCTGCTGTCTTTCGGTCATTGTAATCAGCTACCCGGGTCTCTGTAAAATTATACACAAAATTGGCCTCGCGGACCGGTGCAGACCGAAGTCCGCCAAGGTGTACGATAACCGGTCCTGAACCCGCATTTACCGGTACCTGAACCTTGAGTTCGGTATTGGTAACCGCTTCCACCAGGACAGCATTTTTCCCGTTAATGGTCACCTGATCCAGCTCGGAAATAAATCCACTGAAATTGGTACCGGTAATCACGATGATTTCACCACCGCTGCCGTGATTAGGGTTGACACCTGTAATTACCGGGCAGTCGAGGCAAACGTCTTCGGGATTTTCCTCACATGAGCCTAGCTGTAGCAATACTGTTAGGCTCAACATCACGAATAACTTGAATTTAGACGAACTCTTATTTTTCAAATTTTTGGAATTCTGTTTTACACTTTTACATAAAGGCTTATGTTGTTCGAAACCCAGTCATCGTTTTAAGTTTTATAACATGACAAAACTAAGGGAGAATTCGAGGGAAGGATTAACAGAATAGTTCCAAAAATTAACAGAATAGTTCCAAAAATTAACAGAATAGTTCCAAAAATCGCAAAAAACAGTAAACCGCCATCAATTGTATAAACAAACACCTGGCCACCCGTAGAATTGAGGTGAAAGGTCAGCTACTTTAAGGAGCAGAAACAACCTTTTGAAATCCCAGAAGTAGTAATTGCCAATCGTTCAATCCAACTTATCTATCCGATAAGAATACTTGATTTCCATCGCCGTAATTGACTTTAATGGCCTTCATAAGATCATGGTTATTTCCGGCTAGTATGAATGTCCCGCGCTTTGTCTGAATTTTTGCGAGCTCTTTGGTGTCATGTCTTAGATAGAAGCCGCTCCGGGAATAGGGAACTGCCTCAAAGTTTCCCTTGCCGTCGCCAGCCAGGAAATTGCCGTAGCTCGCGTCATTGCGAGTGGTTTCCACCTCTGCTACATATAAATTGCCGGCGACAATAATATCCTTGTGACCATCCTGATTAAAGTCATCAGCAATGATACCATTGATACTTGAAATTTGAGCGGCATTGGGGAGCTTTCTAAATTCAAATTTATCTCCTCCCTTATTTTCAATATAGGTGCTGGCAAAGGTCCAGGCCTGAAAGTGTACGGAGGCTTCTAAGTCATTGCTCGAATACACATCTACAAGCGAAGCATCCGCAAACGAGTTATAGTCCTTGTATTTGAGTTTAATGTTGGGGATTTGTTGAGAGGAACATTGCCTACCTCTTACAGGGTATTGCACACCATTGTTGTAATAACCTAATACGATGTCCAAATGCCCGTTCTTATCATAGTCGTAGGCATAGACATCAAATGACTCTTTTTCATTTGCCTGGTATTTGTAATTCAATCCCAGGTTACCGGCCACCAAATCCAAGTCGCCGTCTTTATCAAAATCCTCCGCGATGATACTGTACCACCAACCTGTAGATTTTTCGAGTCCAAAATCATTTGTTTTATTTTCGAATCTCTTTCCGGTATTTTTCAGGAATGTGACTGGCATCCACTCTCCTACCACCACGAGATCCAGTTGCTCGTCCAGGTCAAAGTCAACCCATACCGCGTCTGTCACTAGTCCAGCTTCCAGCAAATGGGGCGCAATATCGGGTGTGACGTCTACAAAACTAACCTCTCCGTCAACCAACCCGTCATTTCTCAAAATAAAGCTCCTCGCAGGCAGGGGATACGATCTAGGCACAACCCTTCCTCCTACAAAAAGATCAAGGTCTCCATCGCCATCGTAATCCGCCGCTTTGACTCTTGAACCGCTGGAAAACATTTTGGGAAGGGCATTAACCGCCTTTTTAAAGTTACCCTGGCCATCATTAATATATAGCCGGTCGCGAAGTTCTTCAGCGCCTGCTTCAAATTCACTTCCACCGCTTACCACATATAGATCCAGATCCTTATCTCCATCGGCATCAAACAGGGTGGCGCCCATATCTTCTTTGTCCTTGTCCTCCAGCCATGCCCCGTTTTTTGCAACAGTGAAAGTACCATCATCATTTTGTAAATGTAATGCCCCCGCGCTATCTACAGCTGCGCCAATATAAAAATCCTGTAGTTGATCGCCATTAACATCGCCAACGGCCAGGCCAGGGCCATTCCTGGAATAAACGTGTGGAAGCAAGACCTCATACTGAAAGTCATTGTAGTTATTCTCCTGGTGCCTGTAGGTAATTCCCAATTTCTGGGTAGCATCTTCAAAAAGCGGCTTCTTTTTATCGGCCACCACCTGATTTACCGGCGGATTTTCGGCATTTTGATAATCAATCGCAACCACCTGATTTCCCTGTACATTGGTCAATGTCTGCGTTTTTCCATCGACCCAGGTCACTTTTATCTCCTCAGCTATTTTTTCATCACCCAGCCCAAAGTGGATCGGGGGTTCTACCGATGATTGAAATCCCCTCGTCAGGGTATGCTGATGATGTTGCCTGCCGCTGCGGGTCTTAACCAAAATCCTGGTACCGAGACCCAATGGATTTTTTTGATTTCCTTTTAATTTAATCCTCAAATGATTGCCAAGCTTCAAGTCGCTGACCTTATTCTGAAATATCAAGGAAGGTTCGCCGATATTATTGACGACGATATCCAGGTCCCCGTCGTTATCCAGGTCTGCATAGGCGGCTCCGTTGGAAAAGCCTTTGTGACTTAATCCCCAATCCTTGATGACGTTATCAAAAGTCAGATCACCGTTGTTTCTGAAGGCATAATTGTCAATCTTTTCAGAGGGAATATTCCTGCTGAGTTCCAAATAATCAAAGCTTTCTCTTGTCTTTCGATCGGCTTTATCTATTTTCTGAAAGTAATCCTTGTTATTAATATCTTTCCTGGTCCCGTTGGTAACGAAAATATCCTTCCACCCATCATTGTCTAAATCTGCAAACAAGCCGGCCCAGCTCCAATCGGTGGATGAGGTGCCGGTCAATCGGGCAACGTCACTAAAATGGGGAAGTCCGTCCTCTGTTATACCATTGTTGAGTTGCAGCGCATTTTGCATGTACTGATAGTGCATGCCTAGGCCGACAATCTCATAAAATCCTGCGGGATTCATACTGGCCATATTTGCTTTGTTTCTACGGTTATCTTCCGGTGTCATATCCATCTGTATGATATCCAGCAGGCCGTCGTTATTAAAATCACCAGCATCAGTACCCATGCCAAAAAAAGCTGTGTGTTGGGTTGTTTCCTTTATTTTCTCACTAAATGTACCGTCACCGTTGTTGAAATAGAAGTGGTCAGGAGAGGCAAAATCGTTGGAAACGTAAATATCTTCCCATCCATCGTCGTTGAAATCACCTACTGTTGCATTCAAGGATAATCCAAAATTGAGCAGGCCTGCTTCCGCTGTGACATCTTCAAACGTGCCATCCCCCTTGTTGCGATACAGTTTGTCGGAATGCTCAGGCTTCTTTTCATTCATTTTGAACTTGTAGGCAAAATTGATGGTTTTGAAGCTGGTATAGGGATAGTTGGCCACATATAAATCCAAATCGCCGTCGCGATCATAGTCAAAGAAAGTACCCTGTGTGCTGTGCCCCTCATCGGCGATACCCAGTTCCTCCGCCTTTTCCGTAAAGGTCGGGATCCCACCGGCTGAAGCTCCCTCATTGATGTACAGCAGGTTTTTAGTGGAAGCAAATTTTCCGGAGACACTTACATAAATATCCAGCCAGCCATCCGCATTGACATCGGCCATTGTAACGCCGGTAACCCACCGGTCATCACCAGCGACTTTTGATCGGTCGGTAATATCCTCAAATTGTAGCCCTCCTTTATTCAAATATAGCGTGTTTCTCACCCTATTTCCGGTGAAATAGATATCCTGGAGACCATCGTTGTTTACATCTCCGACCGCCACGCCACCTCCCATGTAAATATAAGGGTAGGTAAAATAATTGATGACAGAGTCCTCAATGATATCGTTGGTAAAGGTTACGCCACTATGATCGGGGCTTAGCTTATCAAATATCGATACAATTTTTTCATCACGATCAGCTTCGGTCTCGCGCCCATCTTTAACGCAGGACGACATACACAGAATCAGCGAAATTGTCAATATGGTCAATCTCATAGTTATGGGTTCTCTGGGAATGTTGTTGAAACTTAAAGGGAACAAAATGGCCGAAGATCTTTTTTTACTGAATCTATGCTGCCTTCATCCGCTTTTCTATCAAAAATAACAATAAATAGGCAAGAACTTTTAAATCTTACCATTTTGTAAATGCTTTATGTGTTCTGGGATTGATACCCATCGAATAACGCCCCTTATAGATCATAAAAAAGTTTAAATTAACAAAGGCAAGAAAATGCTTTCTCGCCTTTGTTAAAAAAGTCAGATATCGTAGGATTTAATTGAATCCATTGTTTTGTTTTAAGACATCCTTACCCTGAAGATCTATTTCATTTTGAGGGATTGGCAAATATTCGTTTTTATTAGCCGTGAAAGATGCCCCTGCAAAAGGTGAATTGAGGAATTGGTCCTCGTGTTGCAAATAGGCATTTAAAACATCACTGGCTATCCCCCAGCGTACCAGATCATAAAAACGATGTCCTTCTCCTGAAAGCTCCAATTTGCGCTCAAAACGTACGGCAGTTATTGCCTCATCCTGGTTGGCAAATGCGGTGTACGTATTAATAACATAGTTGGCAGCATCCGAACCACCGGCATTCTGCACCGGTGAATTGATGGCTCTGGTACGTACTCTGTTCACCAAAGCGAGCGCAGCTGGCAAGTTGTTTAACTCAGCTTCCGCTTCTGCTGCCATCAGGAGCACATCCGCAAATCTGATGATGTTATAATTTACCGCTGTATAACCAGGTGTCCAGGAGCTGGCATCATTTTCGGTACCTTCTCCCGCCTGATAATACATAAACTTTTTAGGGGAATATGGTCCACCATAAGCCTGATCGCGAATCCAGTCAAATCCGGGGTGAGGTCCCCAATCCAAGAAAGGAATACCGCGTCGTCCGATTGAATGATCCAATCTTGGGTCAAGGTTGCCGTCATCCGGTGTGAAAGCATCACCGCTTTGCAATCCTAAATCGGTTACCAGGGCGTTGGCGGGATCGTTGTAGGAATTATCCAATAACGGTAACCCATTGGCATCGGTACGGAAAGAATTCGCCAGATCAAAGCTTGGCTGAAAGAAACCGCAACATCCACCCGGACGATCAGGTCCGGCTGTACCGTGTGGGAAATTCAGAACCATGTTGGCATTTGCATTCTGTACACTGCCCGTTCCCGCAGCCGCCTGGGCGGCAAAAACAGATTCCTCACTGTTATCATTAGTAGACCTGAAAGCATCGGCATAAAAAGGAACCAGGTCATAGGGTTGACCTCCGGTGGTTACACCGCTGGTGATCACCTGGTCAAATATCCCCTTGGCTTCAGAAAATTTTTCCTGAAACAAAAAGGTTTTACCAAGATAAGCGCCGGCAGCCCATTTATTTGCCCGCCCTACTTCAGACTGTGTTTCAGGCAGGTTATTAAATGCGAACTGAAAGTCCGCTTCTATCATTGGCCAGAGATCGGCATCGTTAGTCACAGGCTCAATCCCGTCCCAGCTTTCATCCACGTAAGGGGTATTATTAAAATTCTTTTTCATATCAAAATAATAATGCCCTCTCAAAAACCTGGCCTCCGCTATTATCCTGGTCTTCACAGCTTCAGAAACGCCTTCCTCCGCCATACCTGCCAATCTTATAGTAGAATTGGCCCTGGCTATTCCCTCATAGAGTATTGTATACTTCTGGGCCACAGAGGAGTTGTTGGTTTGAACGCTAAATGCCTGAATTTCATTCACTTGCGATTGGTCACCGGCATTGGTACCCTTATTGGCATCCCCTCCTAAAACACTACCCCAAAACCAGTTAGAGGCGTCCGAATAAAATGGATTTGCAATCCCGTTGGCGCCTGCCCTACCTAAAAGCATACTGTAAGTGGCGATCAGGGAGCCTTCCAAACCAGCCGCTGTAGACAGTTCAGCCTCTCCCAACGATCCAGTAGGAGCCACCTCCAGAAAAGAATCTTTACACGCCACTGTTGATATTACCAATACCAAAAGTGTCAATGAGATTAACTTTGTTATTTTCATAATCTTAATATTTTATACAAATACGTTAAGTCGTTAGACATATTTAGTTAATAATGAAGTTTGCTGATCAAAAGGCAACATTTACGCCCATTGTCCATGTACGAGTGATTGGAATATTACCTAGATCAATTCCAAAATTTGTATCAGCCGCACCACCTACGCTTGGATCCAACCCATCATAGCCACTAATTGTGAACACATTATTGGCGCTGACAAATACCTTCAGTTTCTCCATCCTCAACTTAGTCAAGATTTGTATTGGAAGATTATATGATAAAGTGACGTTTTGCATACGGAAGTAAGACCCGTCCTCTACATAAAAAGAGTTAGACTGTGTGTTGGTACTAAAGTTCGATATATTTTCAAATATCGGGATCTCCCCTGATCTGTTCTCAAATGTCCAGGAATCCTTCACTCTGGAGCTTATAGCCGCACCAGGGAAAAGTGGATAAAAATCAGTGAACAACTTGGAAATATTGTAAATCTCATTGCCTATAGAAGCAAATGAATACATTTCCAGCTCAAAGTTTTTGTAATTGAGTTTAATCGTAAGACCTCCTGTGAAATCCGGCACGGGGTTACCCAATGTTGTGCGGTCTTCAAGGTTGATCACACCATCATTGTTCAGATCGGCAAAACGGAAACGACCAGGTGCTGCACCTTCCTGGGTTGGCGCATTATCAACTTCCTGCTGATCTGCGAAAAGTCCCTGTACTTCAAAGCCGAAAAAGGCAGATAAAGGATGACCAACCTGGTTTAGCACTGGTGTTATACCGCGATAACTTGCGCTGCGATCCGGAAGATCTTCCAAACCAGGTGCTAGCTTCACGATTTCATTTTTCAGGAAACCACCATTCAGGGTAACCTCGTAACCCAGTTCAGAACTCAGGTTCCCCTTGGTAACGATTTTAAGGTCTATCCCCTTATTTTCCATTTCACCAACATTCACGAAGGGGGCGTTGGCAAAATTACCACTTTGTACTGTTACCGGTAAACGGAATAACAGATCTTCGGTCTTTTTATGCCATAAGTCAAGAACTACGTCTACCCTACCGTCAAATAAAATCGCATCAATACCGATGTTAGTCGTAATTGCTTTTTCCCATTGCGCTGCCGGGTTACCGATTCTTGTACGATAGAATCCCTGAGCCGCTCCTGAATTGGTACCACCAATGTCATAGCTGGATTGACCAAGACCCGTGCCAAAGAGGCTAAACTGGTTATTGGGATCCACGTTATTGGAATTACCTATAATTCCATATCCTCCTCGTATTTTCAAATCGTCGACCCAAGCTACACCATCCATAAAGCTTTCAGAAGACATACGCCATGCCACTGAAAAGGCCGGGAAGGTTCCCCATCTATTTTCCGAACCAAATCGGGAAGAGCCATCGCGACGTACCACAACTGACGCTAAATATTTGTCCTGAAAATCGTAGTTTACTCTTCCAAAGAAAGAAGAGAAATTCACACCGTTATCATTAAATCCGTTGACCACCTGGGATCCTACAGTAGTTAATGTTACAAAATCAGGATTTTGAGAGAATGGGTTAATACCTGAAGCCTGAACTACACTAAATGTACCCTGGTTCAAAGCCTCCTGGCCAAGTAAGACGTCAATTTTGCTATCTCCGAAGCTTCTCTTGTAATTGGCGGTATTGGTCCATACCCAGGAAGTGAAGAAGTTTGAATTTTGTCCGAAACCAAATGACGAATTATTTTCCGAGTTTTCGTACTGGCGTCTTGTGAAAAATTTCGCCTGTACCGATTGAAATCGCCCACCAAAACTGGTACGTAAAACCAGGTCTTCAATGGGTTCTACCTCGAGGTAAACATTACCAAAGGCTTCAGCGGAAAAACCTCGGTTGTTTCTCTGTCCGTCAAGATTAGCCACCGGATTACGCGGGTTATTGAAACCAGGCGCCGCCGTACCGGCATATCCACCAAATTCGTCAAAAACCGGAATGATCGGAGACATTCTGGATGCATCCAGGATCACATTCTCGTCATCGGCAGACCCTCTTCCTCCGTCTGATCCAAACAGAAGGCGGGTAGAACGATAAGTAGCTTGTATATTTTCACCTATACGGACTTTACCTGGTATGACATCAAATTCACTATTTACACGGAATGAATAACGACGCAGTAGTTGGTGATTCAGAATACCATCTTGCTCTAACAGGCCCAAGCCAAAGTAAAAGCGGCTATTTTCACCACCACCTGACATACCGATATTATGACGCTGTACAAAGGCATTGCCTGTAATGGCGTCATACCAGTCAGTTCCTTCCTTATTAGCCCGCACCACTTGATAAATGGAACCTGCTTCGGGATCAATGTTATAAAGCTGCTCCTCCGCGGCCAGATCGACCGTACCAACTACACCAGACTGACTACCTACCAACAGGTAATCCGGAATGACAGGTTGAGCGCCAGTGCCGTACTGAGGATGATTAAATTCCGGTGCCTCACCATTCTGTGTGGCGGCATTTCTAATGGCATTCCAGGTCCATTCAGCCTGTTCCTGGGGATTTAAAACCGGGGGTCCTTCTCCGGGGGTAGTAACACCCACCATACCATCGTAGGAAACTTTCAGTTTTTGTTTACCCTTTTTGCCTCTTTTGGTGGTGTAAACGATCACACCGCCAGCTGCCCGTGCCCCGTAGATGGAAGCTGCTGTCGCATCTTTCAGGACGGTTGTAGACTCAATATCATCCGGCGCCAGGAAGTCTGTAGATCCCACCGGCACACCATCAACGATGTACAAAGGTTCGTTACCTCCAAGGGCTCCAAAACCTCTTACCCTAACGATACTGGTTGTACCAGGCTGGCCATTGGTAATAACCGTTACACCTGCTACCCTACCTTGCAATTGCTGTTCCACGTTACCTGACGGCGATACCTGTAATGCCCTTGCCTCAACGGTTGATACTGAACCAGTGGTTTCCCGCCTTTTGTCCACGGAATAACCTGTTACAACCACCTCGGAAAGTGCCTGGGAATCAAATCCCAGATTCACATCGATCACCGACTGCGCTCCGACTTTAATTTCCTGAGTTTCATATCCCACAAAAGAAAATACCAATACATCGTCATCGGAATTAACATTAATGGAATAGTTGCCGGCGGCATCTGTAATCACACCACTGCTGGTGCCCTTTATCAGGACATTAACGCCTGGAAGGCCGTCATTGGTGTCGATGTCAGATACTTTCCCTTGGACAACTTTGTCTTGAGCATAAGCTGTTGAACAAATGAATAGAAAAAGTACAAAAACTGTCGCTCCTCTTAATAAATAGTAAACTTTATTCTTCATAAGAAAGTTTAGTTAAAAATTTAATAAAATAGTTTATTTAGATATGCGTAATAGTTTCAATAGCAAATATTGAAATAACGAATCTCACCCTCTCTCCGAGCCTCGCAAAACCCGAAAAGAAAGACCTGATAGCTGTGTCAGAAAATGATGTGAGACGTTAAAAAAGAAAATAGATATAGTAGTTTTTTCTCATAGACATTCTTGTTTTAATTAATAAATTGATTCAATTGTTATTAATAAGATTATTTCTACAATCTCCGATAATTAGCTTTATTGTATTGTATTTTTCCACTCTTAAAATATAATGCTACACAAATCTGTCTTTAGTAAAATTTTATTTGGACAGATAAAATGCTGCAAATATTAGTTTTGTTATAAAACACTTCTTGAAGTTGGTGAAAATACTAGATGAGGCACCATGGGAAATCTCACAATAAAGGGGGGTAAATGTGACATTCGTACCATTAACACCGAAAAATGACTAAAAATGGGTGATTTTTCAAAATATTGAGGCTGCCATCGGGGGACTTTTTGGCTGATTCAACAACTCCTCACTACCTTTTCACGGTGCAAATACATATCTTTAAATCCGAAAAAAAACACCTTTAGTTTGTAGTCTTAAACAATTCTTATAAATAAAATTCAATTTTTCTTTATGGTGGAAATCCTGATCGGTATAGATATTGGCACAGGGAGCACAAAGGCCGTTGCCTATAATATTAATAACCCTGGTATTGCAGACAGCAGCCAGCGGTTTTACCCCACTGATTATCAAGGAGACCAACACGAGCAAAACCCGGCCCTGATCTATGACGCTTTCCAGGAAGCTTTCCGGGAACTGGTAGCCAGACTTCCACGTCACCGCTTGGCCGGCATTGTTTTCAGCAGCGCACTACATAGCCTGATAGCCGTCGACAAGGATGGAAAACCCTTAACCAATTGCATCATCTGGTCTGATAATCGCAGCAAAGAGCAAGCAAAAAATATCCGGCAAAATGGGCAGGTCGAAGAAGTCTATTACAAAACAGGCACACCTGTTCATCCTATGTCTCCCTTATGTAAGATAGCTTATATAAGGGAGAGCATGCCAGAGGTTTTTACCAAAACCTACAAATTTATATCCATTAAATCGTACATACTGCATCGCCTGGGGTTTCCCTTCCTTGTTGACTATTCGGTGGCCTCCGCCACCGGGTTATTTGATATCGAAAAATTAGCCTGGAGCCCTCTGGCGCTCGAGTTGGCAGGCATCAATACGGACCACCTGTCAGACCCCGTTCCTACAACTTTTCAGATTAATAGTAACCACCATGAACAAACCAAAAGCATCGGCATCCCAGAAGGAACTCCAATCATTATCGGTGGCGGTGACGGCCCTCTGGCTAACCTGGGATCATTGACGCTTGGTAAAGGGCAGGGTTGCCTGACATTAGGTACCAGCGGTGCCATGAGAGTTACTACCAAGCAAATATTGAAAGACCCGGACCGGCGAATTTTCAATTACATTATCGACGATCAATTATACGCGGCAGGGGGAGCTGTCAACAGCGGCGGTATTGTGTTAAGGTGGCTTCAAAGTCTTTTTCCCACCAACCACAATGGCGATACCGGCTTTGAAGAATTGCTGGAAAAAGTCAGGGAGGTAGAGCCCGGTGCCGCGGGTCTGGTTTTTCTACCATGGATACTTGGCGAAAGAGCGCCCGTGTGGGAGACTGAAGCCAAAGGCATCTATCACGGCGTTTCCTTTCAACACCAGCAGCAACATTTCATTCGGGCCGGACTGGAAGGTGTCTGCTTCAATCTGCTTAATATCTCAAAAATTATGGAAAGCCTCTCCGGGAAAATAGACGAGATCAACTTCAATGGCGGCTTGGCGCAATCGACTTTTTTTTGCCAGATGCTCGCCGATATTTTTAAGGTGGTCATCAAGGTTACTCCCAAGGTGGACCTATCGGCTTTTGGGGCGATCATACTGGGCCTGAAAGCGCTTGGGCATATCAGTGATTTCAATCAGATTCCTGTCTTGAACAGACAAATGCTAGCCTTTTATCCCAATGAAAAATACAGGCAGGCTTACGAACAAAGTTTCAAGAGATTCCTGTCCCTGGTCGATGCCAACCACCTGCAATAAAAGCATTATTTCGTTTTTAGACGAACCTAAAAATATGAATTTATAAAACTGGTAATCAGATGGTTAACAGTGAAAAAATGAAGCATTAGTTTAAAACATTAAAAGCTCTCCCAGGCATTTTGAAAATAAGCCCGCAATCAAACCTAGCTCATCAAACTAACGCGCCAATTGCTTAGTCTGCCTTCAATTTATAGCCCAGAAAAATCCCACCGTAAAAATTTCTCGGTAAGCCAGGGTAAAAATACCTGGGCGCCCTGCCGCCAAAACTTGAGGCATTCACGAGGATCATGGAAGCATATTTTTCATCAAAGATATTGTTAATTCCGGCATAGGCGTTAAGCTCCAACCTGTTATAGAATAACTTTTTGTAACCGGCCTTTACATTAGCTACCTGGTATGAAGACGCGTAAACGGTGTTGGCATCATTCACCGGAACCCGGTCTACAAACTGACTATTGATATGAGCGTACAGTCCATTTTTCATTTCATAATCCAACCCATAATTTATGATGTTGGCCGGCGTACCTGTCAATTCATTGCCCGAAAAATTATTTTCCCCATCCACAAAATCGTCAAATTTATAATCGGTTACAGACAGGTTGACAAACCCTCGAAGACTGTGTGTACTTTTTGCTATCAGAGCATATTTTACCTGCACCTCCGCACCATCATGTGTGGTTTTACCGGCATTAACACCAATGAACTGGTCGTCCCCTACCCTTCTTGCCACCAGCAGATTCTCAATTCTCATGGTATAGATGGAAATATCATATTCCAGTCTATCCTGAAGGAGGCTGCCCCGACTGCCTAATTCAAAATTATAGCCGGATTCCGGTTTTATATCGGGGTTGATGAGGCCATCGGGGGTCAGTGTTTCTGCCAATGTCGGTGGTGAAAACCCGTGGCTAACATTCACATAAACGGACTTATTTTCCTTCAATTTATGAAGAATAGCCAATCTTGGAGATAAAATAGGATTAAAGCTGTAATCACCGGATTGATCGATATTATCGTCCGCAAAAAGATCTGTTAACTCGTAATTCGTCTTATTGAGGTTTAGTCCGACAGAAACAAAGGTGTTGTTAAATAATTCATAATCAAGCTGTGAAAAAAGGTTAAGATAAAACCTGGTTTCCATATTGTTGCTCAGCACACTGCCCACTGCATTTTCATCATTTTCCAACGTTTGCCAGTCGTACCAGTCAATGAAATATTCGGTTCCAAACACCCATTGCAGCGGCTTGTTTGCCAATTTACCGTTGAACGTTGTTTTTGTCCTTGCCCCCAATGCCTGAGTCGATTCTGTCAAAATATTAAATGGCCTGACTTCGAAGGCGTTTCTGAAATTGGTAAAGAAACTTGTCTCGTTGCTCCAGTAATCATTTATATGAAGATTATAAGAGATGCCAAAATTGGATTTATTGTAATCCTCGAAGCCCATGGCCTGTTGCCAGGTAAAAGCTGCTGCGCTGGGATTACTGGCAAAAGTCGCACTATCCAAAGAGCTTGGAATAAATGCTTTCAAACTGATGAAGTTCCCGAATATGTTCAAAACATTGCCTTTGTTCATGAAAATCTTGCCCAGCAAAGTAATGGACTCCCTGTCGTAGCGATTATTTTCACGATAACCATCCTGATGGGTCTTATTGTAGATAAGGCTGAAGTTTTTGTGATCATCCCCGTGTTGGGTTTTTAAGGTAAGTCTGTTCAAACCATATGATCCACGGGAATACCCCAATTGGGCAGAGGTATTCCTGTAGGGGGAGTCGACGGTTGTAAAATTAATAGTCCCACCTAATCCGGCGCCAAAGATGCTGGAATTGGGGCCCTTGATCACTTCTACCCTATCGACTAACTGCAAATCGATATCTTCAATCGTGGTCTCACCATCACCTGTAGTCAAAGGGATTTCATTGATATAAGCCTTGATCTTATTGGTAGAAAAAAGCGATCTCGATCCGATCCCCCTGATCGTTATCCTATTTGTATTCAACGCGCCGGAGTGCATATAAACCCCGGGAATTCTGTTCAGGCCAGGCGTGATGACCAGATCATTATCCCGCTGAAGTTCGCGGGGCGTAATGACACCAATGGCACCGGGTTCATCTATTAATTTCCTGTCAAGATTGGAGCCTGCTACAATGACTTCCTTCAGCAGGGTCACTGACGGGGTAAGTCTGATGTTAACAAAATTCAGATTTCCGGCTAATGGTAACTGCATTTCTTCGTAGCCTACCTTAGAGACCAGCAGTGTATCTCCTGTTTGTATAGAGGATAATGTAAAATTCCCATTGGAATCCGAGACCGTTCCCTGTCCGTTTCCCCACGAGATCGAGGCACCTTCAACAGCCACCCCGTGGGTAGCGTCTACTACTTTTCCCGACAAGACATCCTGACCCGCCGCAGCGAAAATAGAGGTGAAAAATGAAAATATAACGATTAAGTAAAATTTAGAGCTCATTAAAAATTTTTAACGGATTTGAAAAATAAATGGCTAAACAAATTTGTGCCTGACAGGCGAGCTGTTATTATTAAATAAAAAAACAACAGTTATTATTAAAAAATGCATTTTTGATCCATTTTTTTGTAAATTATCCGATATTTTTTTTACAAACCAATAGAAAAATGACACTTAAAAGACGAACGTTTCTAAAAAAATCTATGACCTACGGGGTTGGGATGGGTGCCTTGGGAAGCTTGAGCCCCTTATTATCAAATGGCAAGGCTATGGCTGCTCCTTTCTTTAAAATTTCTCTGGCCCAGTGGTCGCTTCACAAGACTTTATTTAACAAAAAGTTAGATAACCTTGATTTTGCGGCAAAAACCAAAAAAGACTTCGGCATTTCAGCGGTAGAATATGTAAATCAGTTCTTTAAAGACAAAGCCAAGGACAAATCTTATTTAGGAGAGATGAAAAAACGCGCCGCGGATAACGGTGTTGAAAGTGTACTCATCATGGTTGATGGCGAAGGGCATTTAGGAAGCACCGATGACAGCAAAAGAAAACAGGCAGTAGAAAATCACTACAAATGGGTCGAGGCAGCAAAATTTTTAGGATGTCATTCGATCAGAGTTAACGCAGCCGGGCAAGGAAGTGCCGAAGAGGTGGCTAATGCTGCCGTCGATGGTCTTGGAAGTTTAGCTGAGTTTGCCAAAGATTTTAATATTAATGTTATCGTAGAAAATCACGGAGGCTATTCGTCAAATGGCGCCTGGCTGTCAGGTGTGATCTCTAAAGTAAACCTGCCAACCTGTGGCACACTGCCGGACTTTGGCAATTTTTGTATCAGCCGTAAGGCCGGAAAATGTGTGGATGAATATGACAGGTACAAGGGAACCGTGGAATTAATGCCATTTGCCAAGGGTGTCAGCGCCAAAACACATGATTTTGATGAAAACGGCAATGAAATACATACCGACTTTACCAAAATGCTAAATATTGTCAAAAAAGCCGGATACACCGGGTATATAGGCGTTGAATATGAAGGCAGCAAGATGAGTGAGGATGAAGGGATTATGGCCACCAAAAAATTACTTGAAAAAGTAGGAAAGTCGCTTTGATCCTGTAAAACGGCCAGCCCAGGCGCCGCCTATTGGCAAACTGTTAGCTGCTATCAAAAGCCCGGCCAGGCGAAGCGGCAACAAAAAAAGGTGAAGCGCCAGGCCCCACCTAATTAATAATGGCAACTATCTTACCATCGGTTTGTGTTAATTTGTATATTTTACAAATGATTCCAAGTGGTTTAGTTCAAGTTATCCAAATCGTTCAATCATTTCCCAAAATCGCTTACAAATTAAGTACAATATTTCAATGGCCGAAAATTGACAAAAATTAGCGATTTCACACCATGACAAATCTCCCTTTTGAGAAGGGTAAATATTTCAGAACAGACATTCTATGAAGATAAGCGGGTATGACAAATGTGTGGATCAAAAAAAATAATATCCGGAAATAGCATCCGTATCCATCCATAACCGCTATTCTACGATGGGCTCCTGGTTGTATTCGGAAGGGTTGACACCATATTGCCTCTTGAAGCAACTTCTGAAGTACTGGAGATCTGTGAATCCCACTTCATAGGTGATCTCGGAAATGGTCATTTGGTTGTGATTTAACAGCTGAGCGGCTCTCTTTAGTCGCAAAAGTCTGATGAACTCATTGGCCGAGAAGCCTGTGAGGGACTTCAGCTTTCGATATAATTGCATACGACTCATCCCCAGTTCCCTGCCTAAATACTCAACCGTAAAATTTGCATCCGACATATTCTTTTCAACAATTTTAATGGCGTCATTTAGGAATAATTCATCCTTGGAGGTGTAGGAAACATTGGATGGTTCAACTTTCATACCATCTCTGTTCAAAAAGTGCTTCCTTAGTATTTTTCTGGAAGTAATCAGGTTCCTGGCCCTTACCTTAATAAGGCTGGCATTAAAGGGTTTGGTAATGTAATCATCGGCTCCCGTTTCCAGGCCTTCCATTTTAAAGATGAGAGAAGTTCTTGCCGTAAGCAGTATAATGGGAATGTGGCTGGTTTTGAATTCTGATTTGAGTTTGTGACAAAGTGTGATCCCATCCATTTTTGGCATCATGACATCACTGATAATCAAATCGGGTACTACTGATTGTGCTAATTCAAAACCTTCCAAGCCATCTTTGGCTTCGTAAAGCTTGTAATCCGCCTCAAAAACCGAGGTGATATATTTCCTCACATCATTATTGTCCTCAATAATCAGTAAAATTGGCTGTTCATCTTCATTCTGAAAATCAACTGCTGACGGATGCTGTACCAAATCGCCATTGGTAACATGAAGTTCCTCATCGGTTTTTTGGTAATTGTAAATATCTTCACTATCCCGGAAACCTTTCAGGAAGTTATCATAATTTAAGCCTGGTCTGCCGAGTGGCAGGCGGATTCTAAAACATGAGAATTCCCCTAATTTGCTTTCCACATCAATGCTTCCATGGTGCAGTTCAACCAGCGTTTTGGCCAATGACAGACCGATACCAGTTCCTAAATCTTCGTGCTTTTCGTGATTATCAATACTATAAAACCGTTCAAAGATGTCTTCCCAGTGCTCTTCCGCAATGCCCTTTCCGTCGTCTCGTACCGCTATTTCAACATATCCGTGCTGGAAATAGGAATTTTTCTGACTGGGGGAATCCGGGTGATCGTTTAGCTTGTCCTTTTTTATCTGATGTATATCAATCCTTATATGGCCTTGTTCAGAGGTATATTTCAGGGCATTGGACAGCAGGTTAAAGATAACCTTTTCCATTTGGTCCCGGTCAAAATAAACCTGAACATCATCCTGGCTGGAGCTGAACTTAAGTTCAATTTGCTTTTGCGCGGCGTAGCCCTGAAATGACAGTATAATTTCTCTGATAAATTTAATAATGTTCCCCTGGGCCACCTTTAATTTGAGATTACCGGATTCCGCCTTTCTGAAGTCCAGCAGCTGTGTCACCAGCCTTAACAACCGATGGGAATTCTGGTTTATTATATAAAGCTGTTCTCTCAAAAACTTACTACCCTCATGCATGGAGATAAGCTTTTCCAGTGGTCCGATGATCAGGGTAAGCGGCGTGCGTAATTCGTGAGAGAGGTTTGTGAAAAATTGAATTTTAGACCGGTAAAGATTTTCCGAATGCGCTCTGTTAGCTCTTTCCAACTCCAAATTACTTTTCAGGCGTTCCCGGTTGATAATATTTTTATGAAGCATATAAGCAAACGCTGCTGCCATCAGCACATAAATACAATAAGCCCACCACGTTTTCCAAAGAGGAGGCAATATGGTAATTTTCATGGAAGTTATTTTTTCATTCCATAAACCGTCATTGTTTGAACCCTTCACCCAAAATGTGTAATCACCCGGGGGAATTTTGTTGTAATGTGCACTTCTGATATTTACCACCTCTTGCCAATTCCTGTCGTATCCATCCAATTTGTAGGCAAACTTGTTCTTACTGGCCTGCGAATAGCTTAAAGCTGTGAAGTTCAGGCTGAATGTGGATTGATCATGATTTAGTGTAATTTCCCTGGTGTCCGCTATATACCCTTTCAGCGGTGATTTTTCAGACTCCGGGGTAACTTCAACATTGTCAATAGATAAGCCGGTGATATATACAGGAGGAATAAAAGGATTGTCCTTAACCTTATCGGGATGAAAAACATTAAAACCATTGATCCCGCCGAAGTAAAATTCTCCGTCGTCGTTTTTAAAACATGATCCCCGTAAGAATTCGTTTGATTGGAGGCCATCCAGCTTATCATAGTTCCGAAAGGTCTTCTTTTGGATATTGAACTTTGAAATACCCAGGCTGGTGCTAATCCACAAATTTCCATGATCATCTTCCAGTATACCAAAAATCACATTGCTTGGAAGTCCGTCTTCCATTCGGAAAGTTTTGAAAGTCTCAGATGGCCGGTCGAATAAATTCAGCCCGCTTCCCGTTCCAATCCATAAATTCTTATTCCTATCCTCAAAAATGGTATTAACCAGGTTATTGCTTAGCCCATAGGCATCTTTTTCATCATATTCATATTTTACAAACTTTACTTTCAAATCATCATCAATCTGCAATTTTGCGATCCCGGTTTCGGTACATATCCATATGTACCCCTCACTGTCTTCAAAAATTTTCATAGCATTCAAATTGACCGTGTTGACGACCTCTTCACTGTCGAACTTTAAATGACGAAATGAGTCAGTATCCGGGTCATAAAGGTCAATGCTATTGCGATAAGTGGACACCCAGAGCCTTCCTTTCCTGTCTTCGAGAATGCTGTAAATGTTATCGCTGTCAATGGAAGAGGGATCGCTCTCATCATGTTTGTATCTTTTAAATGATCTGGTTTTTCGATCAAACAAGCTTAAACCGCCATTATAGGTACCCACCCACAAGTTGTTCTTTGAATCTTCAAAAATACCTATTACCGCATCGCTGCCGATACTATTTGAATTGTTGGGATCATATCTGTAATAGGTGAATTTGTTGGTTTTTGCGTCGTAGAAATTCAAGCCGCCACCATCTGTACCAATCCATAAATTGTGGTCATCATCTTCATAAATACTGGTGACATTACCATTATTAATCGAAGCCTGGTCAAATATATTGATCCCGTAATGCTTAAACCGGTGGCTGTAGACGTCCACAATATTTAAACCCTGATTGTAGGTGCCAACCCATAACATGTCAGAATTATCTTCATAAATGGACCAGATGGAATTATTACTGATACTATTTTGATTATTGGGATCATAATAATAATGATCGAATGCTCCCGTAATCGGATCATACCGGTTCAAACCTCCATTTTCCGTTCCAATCCAAAGTTTTCCTTTGACATCCTCACATAAAGATAAAACGGTATTGTGTGAAATACTGTTCTCAGCATTTTCCCTGTGAGCAAAACGCTCGAACCGATAATCCCCTTGGGTGTCTTTATACAACAGGTTGACCCCGTTGCCCCGGGTCCCGACCCATATTTTATCCTTGCTACTTTGGTGGATTGTCGTGACAAAATTACTGCCAATGCTGGTTTCATCATCGACATCATGGACAAAACGGATAAATTCGCCACTAACCTTGTCAAACAAATTAAGGCCTCCTCCCTCCGTTCCTACCCAAAGATTCCCATCGAGATCTTCAAATAACCTGGAAATATTCTCATGGCTTAGGCTTCTGGAATTATTGACGTCGTTGCGGAAGTGTTTAAACCCTTTATCCCGACCTAAAAACAAATTTAATCCCTTATTTTTAGTACCTACCCACAGGTTACCTTCGCTGTCCTCAATAATACTGGATATGGCATTGTCGCTGATATCACCGGGCCGGTTATCCGCTTTATACCTTGTGAATGTATCATGGTCCCGCGATAAAAGATTCAAGCCGCCAAAATTAGTACCAACCCACAGATTGTTTTGCTTGTCCTCATAAATGCTTAGCACATAATTATCACTCAGGCTTGTGGTATCGTTAAAAGTGTTTTCATAAACCTTGTTGGATACCCCGTCATACCGGTTTAAGCCGTTTCTGGTGCCAATCCATAAATAGCCATACCGATCCTGGTAAACTCTCGTGATAGTACTATTGGAAAGGCCTGGGCTTATTCGTTTAAAATTTATTTTTTGGGACAATATTGATTGCCCAATAACGTGACTCGCTTGCGCAAAAAAAATAAACAGAATTATTAACAACAACTTAACTTTCCACATGTCCAATAAGACTATTTGTTAGTAATTTACACATTTATTAACTAAAAATTAAGCCCTCCGGCCTTGGAGCGCACAAAAAACACCATTGTTTTTCGTAAATTAAATTAAAAGAACCAACCCAAATCTTTGACTAACCCGTTTTTATCGGTGGGTGCTCATTTTGATCTTTTGCAGCTAACCTAAAGAATATTGTCATTGCCATTTATCAGCCTGAACCTGCTCCTCCGTTAGCGCTTGTTTATTCAGTCGTTCTTTTGATCTTCATCAGCCTGCTATTTTCTTCCACCTTATCTTTTGATCGTTAGCAAAAGCGTTCATTTCGGATCATGGGATAACCATCTTCCATACTTCCTTTAAATATGTAGTATCGCTTTTCATGCTTGGACCTGGTTGACATTTAAATATCTCCTGCGACTTCTCCGGTTTCCTACAACCAGTTTAACCCGCTTAGGCAGAAAACGAAAACAAACCTAATTGACGTTGATTGGCTTTGTTTTGTGCTAAAGCATAATAATAAAACATATTTGGAAATGCATCAACTAAATTGTCTAAAATTATACCGACTTGTCGCCCCGATGTCTTTAAATCCCAAATTCCTTTCCCTTGCCTGCAGCTAGCGGGTATCTAACACGCCAGACTTCCCTATCGATCCGAGATGTTTTTAAATATTATTAGTTATTTTTATATTTACGTAGTTGATTACGTAAATATAAAATAATGGACTTATTTGATCAATTGGGTGAATTGGCGCTGGGAAGTCGCTTAAAGCGATTGAGTGACGGTATTATGAAGGATGGGATAAAAATATATCAAAACAATAACATTGATTTCGAGCCAAAGCATTTCCCGATCTTTTATTTGCTAAGCCAAAAGAAATCGCTGGCCATTATGGAAATATCCGAAACACTGGGAGTCTCCCACCCCAGCGTCATACAATCGGTGAAAGAGATGGAAAAGAAAAAACTCATTCACTCCCACCGGGATGAGGACGACGGCAGGAAAAGATTACTGTCACTGACCACTACCGGAAAGGGCATGATACCGCTATTGCAAGTAGTATGGGAAGATATAGCAGCAGGTATTCACGAGTTAATTTCAAGCCAGGAAAATAATTTACTGGAGGCCATCAGCGGTATTGAAAAGGCATTAACCACCAAAAGTCTTTCGGACAGAGTAGCACTGATCAGTGAAAAACGAAAGTTGGCAGCCATAGAAATAATCGATTACGAAGACATTTATGCAGAAGATTTTAAAAAGATCAATTATTGGTGGATAAAGAAATACTTTACAATAGAAGACATTGACCGCGAGGTACTGGATCATCACAAGGCCTATATACTTGAGCGTGGCGGGCACATACTTTTTGCTAAATTCCAGGAAAAAATCGTGGGCACCTGTGCACTGATCAAAGAAACCGACGACCGGTATGAGCTTTCTAAAATGGGCGTTTTGGAAGATTATCAAGGTATGCAAATCGGAAAGAAGCTGGGGCTGGCTATCATTGAAAAAGCTAGATCGGTGGGAGCTAAAACCCTGTACCTGGACTCCAATAAAACGCTGACACCCGCCATCCGGCTTTACGAAAAACTGGGGTTTAATCATGTACACAAAAAAACAAATGAATCGGTCTATCAACGTAGCGATGTGTGTATGGAATTGGACTTAAAACCTTAAAATCGCCGCGTTTTACACATTAGCACCAACGGACACTAGTAATATCCGGCATCAATACCTTCGGCGGGCAAGGTAACTTTGAAGCTGGTGAAGGTGTTCGGCTCGCTTTCCACCGTAACGGTTCCGTTTAATTTTTCCAGGGCCAGATTGACGATAAATAATCCCAGGCCATTCCCCCTTGATTTTTCAGAGACGCGAAAAAACATATCAAATATTTTTTCGTGGTATATCTCATTGATGCCGATCCCATTATCCCACACCCTGATGATCTGCTGCTTTTCGTTTTGCTCGAATGATACCCTCACGCGAGACTTGAATTCAGGATAGGTATTCCTGAAATAAATGGCATTTTCAATCAAATTTTGAAAAATATTCAGGATCAGGTAATGATCCGAAAAGATTTTGGCATCTTCTTCGTAGTTGAATGTAATGGATACGTTACTCGCTTCAATAAAATTTCTATAGGACTTATTGATCTGAATCACCAGATCTTCTACCGGCCAGTATCCGTAGCTGACGGTATGTTTTCTGATCTTGCTTACGGAAAGCAATTTTCTTAAGATGTTTTCAAGATTAAGGGTACTGTCTTCAATTCTGCTGAAGTATTCCAGTGCAACAGGCTCCTTGCTTTCCAGTTGAGCGATCTTTGCCAGCCCCAACAAGCTGGCCAGCGGACCGCGTAAATCATGAGATGCACGGTAAACATACAAGTCGAGCTCCTTATTGGCATCTACCAGCTTTTCATTGGTCGTGCGAAGCGACTTTGTTCTTTGACTAACCAGCTCCTCCAGGTGGTTATTAATTGATTTAAGCTTCTTATTTGTTTCCTGCAGCTGCGTTTTGGTTTGCCTGATTTGTTTGTTCTTCTCTTCGAGCTTCCTGTTCTGTTCACTTATTTTCTTCTCGGCTCTTTTCTTTTCACTAATATCATTTCCTATTGTGACATAATTGCTAATACCCCCGCTTTCATCGTAAATTGGCGTTACCGTCATCGAAAGCCACATTTCTTCCCCGGTCTTGGTATAGTTCAAAAGCTCGCCAACATAAGGTTTACCGTAAACCATGACAGTTTCAGTTAACTTTCGGGCTTTTTCCTTGTCAGTATTCGGCCCTCTCAAAAACGACTCCGGCTTTTTGTAGATAACTTCATCAAGGTCGTAGCCGGTCATGTCTAAAAATGCCTGATTTACCCATTCCAGCACATCCTGCTTGTCGGTGATCATTACATAATTATCTGTTTTACTGACGACCAGCGACAATCTTTCCAACTCCATTTGATACTTTTTCCGCTCTGTTATATTTCTTGCGACGGCAGAAAAACCCTTTATCATTTTTGTATCGTCTTCCTTGTAAAGTAAGCGCACGTTCTGCCCTACCCAAATCGACTCACCATTTTTAGTTTTAACGGGAAACTCCAGGTAGGTGCTTTGCAGTCCTTTCTTAAATTGATCCTGATAAAACGTGATTACATCCGGCGCATACTCCTCCTTTACCAAGGTGTGAAAGGGCTTACCAAGCAGCTCTTTTTGCGTAAAACCAATCATATCGGCGGTGACATCATTGATAAAGGTGAAGTTTCCGTGGAAATCGGTTTCATAAAATATCTCTGACGACTCCTCTACCAACAACCTATACATGTTTTCGCTTTTTTCCAGCTTCTGCTGGCTTAGTTTCTTTTCTGTAACATTGCGAAAAATAGCCTGCTGGCTTTTCTTGTTGTCTACCGTATAATCGTTGTGAATGTTTCCTTCAACAAATACCTCCTCGCCATGTTTGCCTATTAAATTCAGTTCGACGTGAATAAAATCCTTTCCTTTTTTTAGCTGGCTTAGATTGGTTTTGATGTATTTAGTATAATCGGGATGGACCACATCTGTGAACCGCAGGGACGCTACGTCACGGGAATCATAGGATAACGTTGACAACCAGGCTGGATTTACATACAGAAATACCCCTTCTTCATCGACACACTGAATTAAATCATTGGTGTTTTCAAATAAACTCTTGTATCTGAATTCGGTAGTTTTTAACAATTGCTGATCCAATTTGCTTTGTAGCGCCTTTTTTACAACTATTGGCAGCATGGTCAGAAAGTTATTTTTTTTATCCTTAAGGATAAAATCATAAGCCCCCAACTTCATGGCTTTAACTGCTACGGCTACATCCTCGTGACCGGTAACAAAGATCACCGGAACACTACCGGCAATTTTCAATATGTCAAATCCATCGTAGTCATCCGGGTGATGATCAGCAATAATAACATCAAAGGAATTTTGTTCCATCCGTTCTTTGGCATCGTGGATGGAGTGCGCCGCGGTAAGGCAGAAGGATTTATCATCTTCTTCCAGGCTTTTCCTTAAATGCTTGAAGGTTGTATCATTGTTCTCTATGATTAAAAGCTGATGGATCATAAAGTTTAAACAGTGATTTACAATTAAATTTAAAAAATAAGTATTGAAACGTCCCTATAAAACCCTTAGAATTGACATGATATCTCTTCACCTAATATCATCCACGAATCTTTAACTTAACATATTTTACTTATTAATAAAAACAACTCCCAAACAACTTTTGCATTTTTTACAATTTGATATCGAAATACTTATATTTAAGAATTAATATTTTTTAGCAAATGCCGGACAATACATTCAATTTAGATGGCAAAGTGGCCATAATCACCGGATCAAGTAAAGGTATAGGCCTTTCCATTGCCACCCTTTTAGGAAAACATGGCGCCAAGGTGGTAATATCGAGTAGAAAACAAGCGGCAATAGAACAAATTGCCCATCAGCTGTCTGGTGAGGGCATAAACGCTATTGCGATAGCTGCAAATGCAGGTAGCCGGCAGGAACTGGAAGACCTGGTGCGCAAAACCATCTCACACTACGATGGTATTGATATTATTGTGAATAATGCCGCGACCAACCCTGTCTTTGGCGCCATTGAGCAGGTGGATGACCAGGCCTATGGAAAAATCATGGATGTAAACCTGAAGGGACCTTTTGATCTTTGCAAAAGCGCGCTGCCTTCTATGAAATCCCGCGGAGGGGGTTCCATTATCAATATCAGTAGCGTAGAAGGCCTCAACCCTGGACATGGTCTAGGTATGTATAGCGTGAGCAAAGCCGGACTTATCATGTTAACCAAGGTTATTGCCAATGAATGGGCTCAATACGATATCAGATGTAATGCCATTTGTCCGGGATTGATTAAAACCAAATTCAGCGAGGCGCTAACAAGCAATGAGAAGGTGATGAAAATGGCGCTGGCCAGAATACCCATGAAGCGCGCCGGAGAAGCAGGTGAAATGGCAGGACTGGCCTTGTTTCTTGCTTCCGATGCCTCCTCTTATTGTACGGGTGGGGTTTACACAGCAGATGGAGGTTATACCATCTAAACCAGCCACCTGTAGACGGCCGAAAGATCTCTGATCATCGCAAAATAGGATATTGTTAGATAGAGATTCCGAAATGGTAGCATGGTATATGTGGCGAAAATAATCGGGCGTATCCGGCGTCTTTTAACACTTAAGATTTCAAAAATATAGCAGGAAAATCGATATGACCTATAACCTACCAGACCATCTCCTGGCATTAAAACAACAAATCGGTGAATTCGTGGCACAGGAAATCATTCCGGGAGAACTGGAACTTTTGGAAATGCCTTTTAATGAAGCCGCGAAGGTTTTAGCCCAGAAAAGGGCCATCGCAAAATCCAAAGGACTATTTGCACCGCATTTGCCAAAAACACACGGGGGTTTGGGCTTAAGTTTATTTGAATTTGCTTTTATCAGTGAAATACTCGCTACTACACCTTTCGGCCACTATGTATTAAACTGCCAGGCTCCCGATATCGGCAACATGGAGTTAATGATGCGATATGCCTCGGAAGATATCAAGAACACATTCCTGAAACCATTAATGGCCGGCGAAATACGCAGCTGTTTTTCAATGACAGAACCCTCATTTGCCGGTTCCAACCCGATTCGCATGGGGACAACCGCAATCATTGAAGGCGATGAAATTGTTATCAATGGCCATAAGTGGTTTACAACTGCGGCCGACGGTGCGTCTTTTGCGATTGTTATGGCTATTACAGCCCCGGAGGCATCTGCCTACCAAAGAGCCAGTATGATATTGGTACCAGCCACCACTCCCGGTTTTAATTTAAAAAGGAATATTTCCATCATGGGAGAAGCCGGGGAAGGTTATCACAGTCATGCCGAGATTATCTATGAAAACTGTAAGGTGCCACTTGCGAATCTCATCGGCGAATTGGGGAGTGGGTTCAAGTTGGCCCAGGAAAGGCTGGGTCCCGGCAGGATACATCATTGTATGCGATGGATTGGAATATGTGAAAGAGCCTTTGACATGATGTGTCATCGCGCAGCAACCAGAGCCCTGTCGGAAGACAAACGGTTAGGGCATCAACAAACCATTCAAAATTGGATAGCGGAAAGCCGGGTTGAAATCGACGCCTCCAGGATGATGGTCTTAGCTGCGGCTGAAAAAATAGACCGTTTTGGTGCCAAGGAGGCTAAAAATGAGATTTCGGGAATCAAATTTTATGTAGCCGGTGTTTTAATGCGCGTACTGGACCGGGCCCTGCAAACCCACGGCGCCCTGGGCATGACCGATGATTTGTTACTGTCCTTCTGGTACCGTCATGAAAGAGGCGCCAGAATTTACGACGGCCCCGACGAGGTTCATAAAAGCGCCCTGGCCAGGTCGATATTGAAGGGTTACGGACTAGAAGTAAAACCAGGATAAATTAACCCATTTTACAAACCATTATGATTGATGAAGCAAAAAATATCCGCCCGGGAGAGGAAGTTGACCGGGACAGGTTGCATGAATTTTTAAGTAAGGCGCCGGAAGACTTCGGTGAGATACTGGAAATCCTGCAATTCCCAGGTGGATTTTCTAATCTAACCTATCTCATAAAAACTGATAAACAGGAATATGTGCTTAGGCGACCTCCGCGAGGGGCAAATATAAAATCAGCGCACGACATGGGCAGAGAGTTTAATGTCTTAAGTCTGCTTTATCAACATTATAAAAAGGTTCCCAAACCCCTGTTGTACCAGGCAGAGGATGATATTATTGGCGCGCCTTTTTATATAATGGAACGGGTAAAAGGGATCATCTTAAGGAACAGGCCACCAAATAACAACTCGCTGACCCCACAGCTGATGCAGCTTATTTCAGAGGCCAGCGTTGCCAACCTCGTTAAACTTCATCAGCTGGATATTTATGAAACCGGACTGGTGAATTTAGGTAAGCCCGAGGGATACGTGGAAAGGCAGGTGACCGGGTGGATAAAAAGATATATCAATGCCGAAACCGATAATATAAAAGCTGCCAAAAATATAATGCATTGGCTGCCGGAAAATATTCCCGACACGCGTGAGGTATCGTTGATCCACAATGACTATAAGTATGATAACCTGGTCTTAAATCCCGAAAAACCTGAAGAGATCATGGCTGTTCTGGATTGGGAGATGGCCACGGTAGGTGATCCACTCATGGATCTCGGAACCACGTTGGCTTATTGGGCTGAGGCCAATGATGACGACCTGTTAAAACCTTTTAATCTAACCTGGATCCCGGGTAACCTGACCCGGGATTCAGTGGTGGAAACGTATTTTCAACAACGAAATATGGCCGCGACAAACGTTTTGTTTTACTACGTTTTTGGTTGTTTTAAAGTGGCAGTTATTGTACAGCAGATCTACGCACGTTACAAAAAGGGATTCACGGATGATCCCAGATTCAAGCACTTAATTCACGTAGTAAAGGCACTGCTAACCAATGGGGAAAAGGCAATACAACTCAACAGAATCAGTCATTTATATTAAGCCGCCATGGTCTTATCGCTAAAAGATATTCGCAATGTACTCGTATTAGGATGTGGCACGCTGGGCGCCCGGGTTGGATTGCGGTTCGCATTAAGTGGTTTTCAGGTAAAAATGTATGACATCGATAAGGACATTTTTCCTTCCGCCAAGACGTCGCAAACGCAGCTATTGCAATACCTGGCTAAAAAGAAACTTTTTAATCCCCAAAAAACAGAAGAGGTCTTAAACAGCATTACCTGGACCACATCCCCACAACTGGCTGCGCAGGAGGTACACTTAATCAATGAATCGGTTACAGAAGATGTGGAGGTAAAACTAAAGGTTTGGGAACAATTTGGGGTTTTGAGTCCTGCATATACTATTTTCACCACCAATACCTCTTTTTTGCTGCCTTCAATGTTTGCGGAAGCTTCCGGCAGGCCCGGTAGATTCTGCGCCTTCCATTTCCACGATATCTTTCATGCTAATGTTGTTGATATTATGCCTCATGCCGGCACGGAGAAATGGGTAACCGAATTATTGGTAGCATTGAGCACGGTTTTAGAGCAGGTACCTGTCTACGTTGAAAAAGAATCGCCGGGATATATTTTCAACAGCATGCTGATCGGCGTGTTAAACAGCGCCTGTACGCTATTGGCCGATGGGATAGGTTCCGTGGAGACTATTGACAAAAGTTGGATGGGTAATCTCAAAACCGGCATAGGACCATTTGGCATGATGGATGCTATTGGCCTGGATACCGCCTGGCATGTTGCCAAAAGGCACGAAGGGCGTGTCAACAAAAAATTCATTTCCCTTTTGAGGCAAATGATCGATGACGGAAAATTAGGCGTAAAATCTGGTCAAGGGTTTTACAGCTATCCCAATCCCAGGTTCAAAGATCCCAATTTTCTTAGCTAGGGTTATTTCAGGGCCAGACCTTATGGTCATACGGGTGTTGATGGATGCTATTGATCCAATACCGTCAAAAACGGAAATTGAAGAAAAAGTTGGGTGTAAATCCTAGCAATAATACGTCTGAGGCTAGATAGACGGGTTCATCGTCGGCTGTGGTAGCAGTATCGTTGGTAATTTCGTCTATATCCAAAGTTGAAAAGCGCTTGTATTTTACATTCTTCCTGCCGTAAACATTATATACTGACAAGCCGAATTGCGCTTTGCCCTTTCCAAGATTAAAATTGTAGGCAGCGGCCAAATCAAGTCGGTGATAAGCGGGCAATCTTTCTGTGTTAATATTATCTACTGCCACGTAGTAGGTATTTAAGCTGTCAAGCGTGACGAGTGGAGATCCTTTTCCGGGGTCTGAAAAAGGCTTTCCGGAACCATATACCCAGGTTGAAGATAAATCCCATCGGCCGGCAGACATCATATTGACCAATTTTAGCTCATGTCTTTGATCCTGACTGGCGGCAAAGGGTCTTCCTCCGTTTAAATCCGGAAAAGAGTTTTCCACTTTGCTAAGAGAATAACTCAGCCAACCGGTATGCTTGCCGGTTTTTTTCTGTATCAAAAAATCAACTCCGGTAGCCACGCTGTTCCCTGCCAAAAAAACATTGACCAACTCATCTTCACCACTGTCGCTGACTTTTAAATCGGGAAAGAAATCCGTAATCCCCTCGGTATCTTTACGGTAAGCCTCAACATCGATCAACCAGTTATCAGACTCATATGATATTCCCGCCACCAGGTGCTCCGAAACAACATGCGGGATATTATTGCCATCTGCCAACAACCAAAATGAAGAGTTTACATCGTAGAGGTTTTCCTCAAATAAAATCCTGTTGATAAACTGGTTGTGTTTCCCCCAGGCCGCTTTAAGCTTTATCTTCGGGGATACCTGGTAATGAAGTGATGCCCTGGGCTCAATAAAATCTTCACCGATTACGTCGTAATGATTGTTTCTGACACCGAAGGTGATACCCAGGTTATCAAAAGGGTAAAAGGTGTTTTGCACATAAAAAGTTAACTGTTCTCCCCTATCGGAAAAACTATCGGCAGATTCTCCGTTGATGGAGAACTGAAAATCAATTTCATTTTTTGTATAAAGCGATCCAAACGCTAACTCGGACTTTTTACCAATTTTCAGCTGGTTATCCCATCTGATACTAACATCTGACAGACTGTTCCTGATCCGCTGCGTACGATCGCGCAATAAGGTATCAATTTCAAGTACCGGTATTGAGAAAAGTAACTTTTCAAAATTGTCCTGCTCAAGCCGGTATTCGGAATAAGCCAGGTTGATGTTGCTATAGAACTTTTGGCTCCATTGCCTTCCCCAGCGAAGACTGGTACCATCGTTACCCCAGTTAGAGTAATCATCTACCTGCCAGTCAACGTTGGCCCTAAACCCAATATTGCTGGCTTCATCTATGGTACGATATGAAAAATCCTGGTTAGCGTCGATATCCAGATTATCTCTGCCACTGTAATAAGACCACGATAATACATCCCTGGAGGATGGTCTGTATGTTAGTTTGCCATTCAGATCATAAAAGTTAAATACCGGTTCGATATCCTCAAATTCCGCTTCACGCAAGTTGCTGATGATATCCCTGTTCTCCAGGATTACCTTGTCAAAGATCTCGCGGTAAAGCCCGGTCTGCAATATATCTGTGTGTGACCTTCTTCCCGCCATAAACAAAGATAGCTTCTTACCTATTGGCAACTCCAACACCGCATTGGCACTAATTAAGTTTACACCAAAACCGTAAGAAGCGCGATTCATATTTCCAGTTTTGCCGGTAATATCGATGACACTTGACGCCCTACCCCCGTATTTGGATTCAAATGCGCCTTTGTAAATCTGGATATTTTTAATGGCGTTGGAATTAAACGCACTAAAAATTCCAAAAAAATGATCGATATGATATACGGAAAAGCCGTCGAATAATATTAGATTCTGATCCGGTGTACTACCTCTGATCACAAGACCGGCGGAAGTTTCATCAGTCCCGCTGATCCCGGGAAGATATTGTAATGTTCTGAAAATATCGACCTCACCAAGGCTGGGTAAGCTCAGAAGCCTGGACGGGTTCATCGATATCTGACCGATATTATCCCCGTTATAGATCATATCGGACTTTTTCTCTTCCACTACCAATTCCTCCAGTATTTCTGTTTTGCTCGTCAAATTTATTACCAGGCGATCCCTGATATCATAATCACGGAGTGACACCAGCTTGGTGACATAGCCCAAATAGGTAATTTCTAAAGTGGAAGATCCGCTTGGTAATCCCAGCAGTGAAAAGAAGCCATCCACATTTGATGTAGTTCCTGCATCTGCGCCGTGTACCCGTATATTGGCAAAAGGTAACGTTTCTCCGGTCTGAGAATCTTTGATGACACCTTTTATATTTAGTGGTTTACTACTCCTGATCTCCGCGCTGATGGGAAATGTCTTTCTTCGGGCCGGCGGCAAGATGATAACGCCTTGTTCCGCCACCCGAAACCTTAAGTGCGTTCCCTCAAGGAGTAATCCGACTGCCTCTGCTACCGGGAGTTGATAAATATTTTGGGTGACTTTATGGTCTGTTAAAAGCTTGTGGTCATAGGCAAACTTGATGTCGTACTTTTTTTTCAGCTTCTTTAAAACTTTTACAAGAGGAACTTTATAAAAAGTTTCACTGATCAATACCACATCATCACTTTGACCAAAACCGGAGAGGTCAATCAACAAAAGTGTGATTAATAGCGGTATGATGGAAAGCTTAGACATCCATAATCAATTAATAAATGATTATTGTATTATCTTGAATTTCATATTGCAAATCCATTGGCAAGCAAATTAGCTCCAATGCCTTTTCCATCTCAACTTTATTGAAGTATCCCGAGTAAATACGTCCGCTGATATCTGTCGTAATTTTAAGTGTTACATCAAACTGTCTGTCAAACTCTTCAAAAACATCAATCAGGGGTTGTTTATCAAAATAGTATTCGCCGGATTTCCAGCCGGCTATATTTGTCGGCTTAAAGGTAAAGGGTTCTGATAGTTTTTGGTTCATTATCTTGGTAGCAAAGCCATTTGATAAGACTTTCTCTGATTTATCATTGAAAAGTGACACCGAAACCTCACCAGTAAAACATGAAACCTCGTAGCCTTCCTTTCTCGCTTTCACGTTGAAACTGGTACCCAAAACAGTCACTTTTCCAATTTCACTATTCACCACAAATTTCGTACCCTTTTTTACTTCAAAAAAAGCCTCCCCTTCAAGGGAGACGGATCGATTGTCTATCCAGTTGCCTGACTTAAAGGAAAGTTTGGAATCTGCATTCAGTGTAATCAGGGAATTGTCTGGCATCGTGATGGTCTTAATTTCACTTTTTGCTGTTTTATATGTAGTCGGATTGTTTGTAAAGAATGTTGCATAGGCAATGAAGATAATGGCCAGAGAGGCAGCTATGGAAAGGTATTTAAAGATTGGTTTTTTATAGAATGGGACAACGACCGCCCCGGGCTCAGCCTTAGACGGGTTTGATTCAATTTTATCTACAAGCTTGCTCCAGGCATCTTCTTTACCCTGAGAGGCTGGTATTTTTAACCCCTGGCTTCCATCGATCAACTTTTTAAAGGTGGCAAATTCCTTGTCATCCTTAAAAACCTTTGGCCCTTCTGAGGAAATCTCTTCGTCGCTTAGATTTCCTTCAAGCCATTTTCTAAAAAACGTATCACCCGACATAATAGCTATGTTAAGTCATTAAAATTATATAACAATATACCCCTGAAAAAATTCATCTCAAATAGGATGCTTTAATTTTTCCCTAAGAAATGACAACGCATTGCTCATTCGCTTTTCAATAGCCTTCACGCTCAACTCCAGTCGCTCTGCTATTTCGTTATAAGTAAGTTTGTCAATTCTATTCATCAAAAACACGACTCTATAGTTTTCAGGCATTTCTGCCAGCAGGCGCTCCAGGTTTTCTTTGAATTCTTTCATTTCAAGTTCATAATGAGGAGAATCCACCTTTTCATTGTGATGCTCATTTCTGGCAAAATTGAAGACTATGCTTCTGTGTTTCAAATGATTGATAGCCATGTTGTTAGCTATAGTAAACAAGAAGCTTTTGACTGTTTTTAATTCAATCGATGCCCTTTTATCCCATAGTTTCAGAAAGACCTCCTGAACGATGTCTTCGGCTATTTCAATATCTCCGATCTTATAATATAGAAAGCTCTTAATACCTTCATAATGCTGATCAAATAATGATTTAAAATCGTCAATATTCATAAAACCCAACAATACCTACTTTTAACAAAAATAATTTGATTCCAATAATATGCAGGCCAAAAGCCCGCTGGCTTTAAATGATGTAATAAAAGGACTTAGATCGTTTAAAAATAAACAATGTATTCTAAATAATTGGCAAATTGGGTGATATTCATTTCGCTAATTTGCTTAACCCATCCAACGAGCCTTCAATTTTCCTGTCGATATATTAAAATTAACACAGTATTCATCAAATAATTCCCAACATTTTTAGGACTATTAATTTCTATTTTTAAATATTGCAGAAAATTAAATTTAAAACCGGAAACAGGTAAATTGATGAAACCAACACTATTAGTATTAGCAGCAGGAATGGGTAGCCGCTACGGAGGACTTAAGCAAATTGATCAACTCGGACCTTCAGGTGAAACCATTATTGAATACTCAGTCTATGATGCCATTAAAGCGGGCTTCGGGAAGGTGGTATTTGTAATAAGAAGAAGTATTGAAAAAGAATTTAAAGAGGCCCTGGGAGATAAATTTTCGCACCTGATCGAGGTCGATTACGCTATCCAGGAAATCGATGTTCACATCGAAGGGATAGACAACATGCCTAAAAGAGAAAAGCCCTGGGGCACCGGCCATGCTGTTTTGGTAGCTGCTGATAAAATAGATACACCTTTTGCCGTCATCAATGCCGACGACTTTTACGGACGCGGCGCATTCCAGGAGCTGGCTACATTTGCAGAACAGCTGAACGGAAGCGACGACTACGCCTATGCCATGGTAGGTTATATCTTAAAAAATACATTGTCTGATCATGGGTCGGTATCGCGGGGTGTTTGCGAAACCAACACGGAAAATCACCTGGTGACTGTCACTGAAAGGACCAAAATCCAGGCGGATAGTGGAAAAATACATTATATAGATAATGAAGGGCAAAAACATGAATTGGCAGAAAATACTGTGGTCTCCATGAACTTCTGGGGATTTACACCCTCCATATTTGAGGAGCTAAGAAAGCAATTCATCCGGTTTGTCGCCGAAAATACAGACAATCCTAAAGCAGAGTTTTTTATTCCGTTGGTTGTTAATCACATGATTGTAAACGATATGGCCTCCATCGAAGTATTAACCTGCGAGGATAAGTGGTTTGGTATCACCTACAAAGAAGATAAGGAAATTGTAAAAGAAGCCTTTAACAGATTTGTTGAAAGCGGTACATATCCAAGTCCTTTGTGGGGTTAGGTCTTGACCTTTGTATTCAGTCTTTGAAAATACTTAATTCCTACAAGGGATTACCATCAACGCGCGGAGGTGCATAAGCATAGCTGTCAGTGGTGGAAATCATTTAACGCTAAAATAGGCCAAGGCCTTCAAAAGTAGCGTTTATGTCCTATGGCTATTTTCTAATTTTCAAATGTAGAGACAATAAAAAAGCACGCGCTTGGGAACGCGTGCCTATTGGATTTTAAACCAAAATTACAACCAAAACATCCAATTTCCTTTTAGAAAGTTTTCTTAGTTCGTTACTAAGTCAACGTTTTTATATCTTGGAATATTTTATTCTACACTTCGTAAATACAAATATGCCAATAAAAACTTTTAAAACCTAGACTATTAAAAATAAAAGATATTCGACATTACTTTAAATAGTCCTAAAAATTATTTGAATTATTAAATATATAACAATTTTTTTAAATATCCAATTTTATAGGTATTTATTTAGCGATCAATTTTGCAACAGGCAGACCGGGTGTTGATAAAAAGTGTCTATCGCCCTAACGAAAAATATCTTAACCGTCAATCCGTCGCCAAATAGGGCCAGTCGCTAAGAAGTTAAGTTCCGGATCTATCCGTTAGTCGGCTATTTGGTATACCGTTAACCCACTTATTTTCAAGTGTAATAAATCGCATCAATAAAGAAGAAAATTAAATGATCAAAGGATATGTATATTGCAATCGACCGGAATATATTCTAAAAAAAATTGAACACTTTTATGTAAATTTTAAAAGGGCCTGTGCAATTGAAATGTTCATATTACCCGAATTTTATTAAAATAATTATATTTTTATAGGTAAATAGTTCAAATTTTTAATTTATAAATCCCGAATCTTACACTCTGATTAATTATAATTTTTCTTATAAAAACAATAGCTTTTGCGAGTAGCTTATTCGAGAATATTGAATTAACATATTTATTTCTAAGGATTAAATTTGAATTATAGGTTTTAAAAATTTTGAAAAGTTAAAGAAGGAAGAATTAATTAATCAGTAATGCCCAAGTTAGGATTAATTGATAAGTTTTAAAATCTATGATTAAAAGTCTCATTATGGTTAACTTCAAAATGCTACCGGCTCTTCGTTGGTAGCATTTTTTATGACAATATCCTCCCCGATATGGCCCTGTAAATAACGCAAAGTTTATATATTTGCAGCGCTTAACCACAACGAACAGTATGAAAGATTTTATTGAAGAGCTAGAATGGCGGGGTATGTTACACGATATAATGCCTGGTACCAGGGAGCAATTGCAGCAAGAAGTTACCTCCGCCTACATCGGATTTGATCCGACTTCAGACTCGCTTCATATTGGCAATCTGGCCACTATCATGCTGTTGGCTCATTTTCAACGCGCCGGGCACAAGCCCTATGCATTGGTAGGTGGCGCCACTGGAATGATCGGTGATCCTTCCGGAAAATCACAGGAACGACAGCTGTTGGACGAAGAACAGTTGAGGTATAATGAGGAATGTATTAAAAAGCAATTAAGTCATTTTCTGGATTTTGATTCTGTTTCGAATGCGGCCGAAATGGTCAATAATTACGACTGGTTTCAAAATGTCAGTTTTCTCAATTTTCTCAGAGATACAGGGAAACACCTTTCGATCAACTATATGCTGGCCAAGGACTCCGTCAAAAACAGGCTGGAATCGGGCTTGTCTTTTACTGAATTTTCCTATCAGTTGTTGCAAGGTTATGATTTTTACTACCTGAATACCCACCATAATGTCAAATTACAAATGGGTGGATCAGATCAATGGGGAAATATCACAACGGGAACGGAATTGATAAGAAGAAAAGCAGGCAAGGAGGCCTTTGCACTGACCACACCATTGCTGACCAAGTCCGACGGAAGCAAATTCGGAAAATCAGAGGAAGGAAATGTATGGCTGGATCCCACCAAAACCTCCCCATATAAATTTTATCAATTTCTATTAAATTGTGCTGATGAGGAGGCTCCCAGGCTATTGAGGGTCTTTACTTTTTTAAGCAAGGAGGAAGTGGAAGAACTGGAAAAAAAGCATCAGGAAGCACCTCATTTAAGAATACTTCAAAAAGCCATCGCCGAGGAATTAACAATTCGGGTGCATTCCAGGGAAGAATTTGAGATGGCAGTGAAAGCTTCTGAAATTCTTTTTGGCAAATCCACTACCGACGATCTTGCGTCGATCAATGAAGCTACTTTATTGTCAGTTTTTGAAGGAGTTCCTCAGGTAACGGTCTCCCGGGATTCGCTTGGCCAGGAAAATGATATGCTCACTTTTCTTTCCGAAACCACGCAGGGGCTTGTCTTCGCATCCAAAGGCGAGGCCCGGAGAATGATACAGGGAGGAGGCGTGAGTATTAATAAAAACAAAATCACCGCCATTGATCAAAAGCTGGATTTTGAATTACTACAGGATAAATACCTGCTGGTTCAAAAAGGCCGGCGCAATTATTATTTGGTTACCTTCGACTAGGTACGACAAGTTTTTTTTCGCTAACCCAGGATAATCGCTTTATTGCCATATCCGGTCCTACCAAAATCAACTGTTTTAAGGAGATAAAAAAAGCCAGGAAGAACTCCTGGCCTTGCAAAGTCTTTAAAATATAATGTATTCCTTAATTTCCTATTGGGAACAAAACACCGCCGGTCAATGAGAAATCCTCAAAGCCGCCCAATAACAACCTGCCTTCGGCAAAGGCGCTGATTCCTCCAAGATCAAAGTTTATACCACCTCCCAGGTTCAATCCGACATCGGTACCGTCAGCCTCAATACCAAATCCTAATATTTCCGTGTCATAAGAAAAGTGCGATATATTCAATCCTGCCAACGCGTATGGTTGCACCGTGTCTCCTGCGTCAAAATTATAATGTCCGTTGGCGTTGACTTCAAAGATGTTTATATTACTCTCAAAATAATAGATAAACCCAGGTACGACATCAATTTCATCCGTGACAGGAATATCTCCCCTTACGTTGATGCCAACAGTTCCAATATCAAAGCCAAAAACGAGTCCTCCGCCGATTTGAGCTTGTGCCTGGGAATTTTGGGAGTAAGCTAAAAAGCCAATAAAAAAAAACGTTGCAACGATAATCTTTTTCATGTTAATTGATTTTAAAGTTAATTGTCTGATTCAAGTGTATTTATAGGTTCAATAAGTAAAATGGTAAATTATTGGTCTTTACCACCCGGTTCAAAGTAAATTCCCAAATTTTTACACCAATATTACTATTTAATCTTGATAAAAACCAATAAGGGGGTGGAAATATCTACGTGTAACTATTTATTCCATCACCTCAAGGTTGTATATTTCGGGCAAATATATTCCATTAAATAATTTATGTCAATTACCCAAATGAGGTATATGTCTTAATCTCTTTGCCCGATTTTTGTCAAAATAGTATTATCAAGTTTTATAAATTTTGTTAATTTAAAAAAAATTAATCCCTTACGCTGTTATGAGAAATTTAGCGACCTTTTTCCTTATTATTTTTTTTGGTTTCCACACACAGGCTCAATCTTTAGACGATAAGCTTGAACAGTTACAATCGTCTGTTAAGAAGGTAATTATAAAAGATGTAGAATACGATCAAAAACTAAAGTTCGAAAAATCATCAGGCTATATCATTACCGTCACCGTCAGTGAGTCAAAAAGAGGAAAGGTAACAGAATACACTTTTAATTTGTTTGACCTGGAAAAAAACAAAATAAAGTTCGATACCAAAAAAAATGTCGCCATTGTTCAAATCGGTACCAAGGCCGACAAGAAGGTTATCAAAAATGTTATCGACCAGAAGGTCTCCAGCTACCTGAACAAAATAAGCATCATGGCTGAGGGGGTAGAATCGGCCAGGTCGCTGAATGATCAATTAAAGGCAGTGGTTGAGGAAGCGGACAAGGCTCAACACGATTTCTTTCCGAAAATGACATCTCTTGTTGATCTCTTAGGATTTCTGGAAAGTAATTTGGGCAAAGTAGAGGTAAATGACGACGTATATGAACAGTCTTTTTCCTTTAAGAAAGATAATAACGTCATTGTAACTTTTACCACAAATGATGTCAACAAGTCAAGCAGCGAATCAATGACCTTAAATTTCGGTGATATAAACCAAAGGAAAATAGATTTTATCACCAGGGGAAACGCGGTTTATATAGAGGCCGAAACAAACGGCAAAAGAAATTTAATCGAGCAGACTAAAAATGGAGAGATTTCCGGGTTCAAAAATAAAATTGTACTAAGGGGTAACAGTATCGAGGAGGGCAGAAAGATTGCTGCCGCGCTTCTCAACCTAAAAGAGTTGGCAGATCAAAACCAAAAGGAGCTGTACGACCCAAATGCGGACTGGGCAACCACGGTTGATTACCTTCGCGCCAATGTAAAAAAAGTCACCAGAAATGAGATCGTTTACGACCAATCTATCCAGGAGCATGATCGGATTGACAATCAATTGATATTTGAAAGCATTGAAAAAAACAAAGATAAAACGAGTAAATATATATTTAACCCGTCAGACCTGAATGGGGCCAAAATCGGCTTCTCAACCAGAGGGACTGCCATCATGATCAATTGCGAGACCAAGGGAAAAAAATCCCTGATTCAATTGCAGGAAAATGGAGGACTGGGGAATTATCAAAGTTCCTTCAACATTCATTTTGAAAGCATTGAAAAAGCGAGAGCTATGAAAAAAGCGCTGGTTAGACTGGTACAGTTAAGCAATGAAAAAAACCAGGCTTTCTTGATCCAGGGGAAGGAAAATCCCGCTGTTAAGGAATCATTAGACTACTTAATTCACAACATCATTGATGTTTCAGTCAATGAAAAAACCTATAAGCAATCGCTTTTCTATGAAGAAGATAAGCCCGAGATCATTACTTTTGAAATCGTGGATCTGGACAAAGATGACAAACTGAGCTATGAACTAAACCTGAAAGATTTAAACGAGCAAAAGGTTAGTTTTGACACACGCGGCAAAGAGGTATTGGTAATGGCTGAGGTCAAGGGTAAGCAGGATTTAATCAAATCAACCAAAAACGGTGAAGACGATAAATTCGTCGATAAGTTATCCATCAAAGCCAAAGGTATAGAGGAAGCGCGAATCATCGTTCATGCCCTGAAGTATCTAATCAATAAGTTTAATGGCTGATTGCTGACAACAAGCTGCTGCCAGAAACAAAGCGTTTTTAGTACGCCGCGAGAAGGTGGTTTGATGGTTTTCAGGTTGGTATATCTCCTATGTCAAAAAACGGCGTACAGCATCGCCTTTCAACATAGGAGACACAAAGTTTTTTAGCGCACCAGGTCTTAGAAATTTGGGTGCGGGTTTAAAAAACAGTTTAAAAACAGCATCCCTATCTTCGTTATTTAATAGGGACTGCTACCTGATAATTTTCCCATGCCATATACATTTTTCCATTGCCGGCACCGTCGCCGTCAAAAGCAATGGAAAATGCTTCTATTTCTTTGGAGGGTTTTTCCACATTAACATCAACACGAGCAACGTCTTTACTTTGATCGTAGCTGTAGGCACCCCAGGTGTCTATTTTGGAATTGATAATAACCGTCCACTTATCTTCGTTGGGAATGGCATATAAAGTATAAGTTCCTGCCTTTATCGACTTATCTCCAAAAGTTACATCCCGATAAAATTTGATTTCAGCAGATTCGTTGGCTCCGACCCGCCATATTTTACCAAATGGCTCTTTTGCGCCTATCATTTTTCTTCCCTTCTTCTGGGGTCGGGAGTAGATTACTTTCGCTACTGGTTGCGAGTTTCTTCCTCCAGGCCTGAAATAGGCAATATCTGCCGGGCTTTTATCCAGTGATGAATATTTTTGAGCCGATACGAACTCAGGAAGGGAAACTGCTAACAGCATAGCAACTGCGATCAAAATTAATTTTTTCATAGTAATATTTTTAGGTTAAAATAGCTTTAGCTTTTATCTTTTACGGATTCTGTTAAAAATGTTTTAATTTTTGTGCGCTTTTGTGTTAAAGGGCATGGCCGGCCTATTCACCCGCTTCCTTCTTCTTTTTCCAATATCTCAAAAGTCCTGCCACACTCATCCAGGACGGATTGGCTGTTTCATACTTTTTTATCTCCGATTCATTTAGTCCCAACGCTTTCAACTGTTGTTCCGTGTACCTTTGAAATTCCGGAATAATTTCCTGGGGTAATTCATTATTTTCAAACCTCGGTTTTATCCATTGGGCCCAGTTATTTAAGATTTCCCATAACTCATTTAACTGTGCTTCAACCTCAACTATCTCTCCAAAATGGGTCAAATGAAGCTTTTCAGGCTGCAAGTCTTTAATCAGTGCGATCGAATCACGCCATTTTTCGAGGTTTATATCCGGAGGCGGGCAAGGTGGAACTACGGGTCCCCTATCAATTTTTACTCCCGCTACATCGCCACAAAATACCTCGCGCTCCATTTGCCAGGCAATGTGGTGATTCGCATGGCCGGGTGTATGCCATGCCGTAATGGTACGTTCACCAATATTGATTGATTCTCCATGCATTACCGGGCGCAATTGATCTTCCTTGATAGCTTCCATCTTCCCCCATAAAAATTCCATCTTATCACCGTAAATAAGCTGAGCGGACTTCCATAACTTGGTTGGATCGGCCATATGGGCTACTCCAAAAGGATGCAAGTAGACCGTTGCACCCCTTTCAGCCAGGGCCCAGGCGCCACCCGCATGGTCGAGGTGGATATGGGTGATAAAAACATGTTGTATATCCTGTAAACTGTAACCATATGATTCTACTAGCTTTTGCAATTGTTTAAAGCAAGAATAGGGTCCGGTTTCAATCAATATTGGCCCTTCGGAAGTTTCTATTAAAAAGGAGGCAATAGTCTTTTCTATTCCCTGAAAATTCAGATCAAGTGTTCTTAACATACGGATTGATTAAAGCAAAAAAATGACCGGCAATGTACAAAATAAACCATTACTATTCGAAGTTATTGCTCATCCGTCTTTGAAAATCCTTTTGCAACTTTGATTGGATCACCTAAGCGATATAAACCAGGGAATTGCCTTTTCCAACATTGGGATCAGGGCACTACCATGGGAATTACCACCAATTTCAACAAATTCAACTTGATCTCCTCCGTTGGCAATTAACTTGTTGGCAGTATCAATAGAGTTTACGATGGGTATGATATTATCACCTGGGCTATGATATAATTTCACCGGGGAGGTCGGCAACCAATCATCTACACTGTTTAATCTGAATTCATCTGAAAGTTGCGTAGGCACTCCGTTCCTTAAATTGGCCAACAGGGTTGGGTTAAACAGGTCACCCAGATCATCCGATAAGGCGTTGTTAACCCCACTTTGTGTAAGGCTTCCATCAAACAGATCCGGAATTCGGCTGGCAAAAGGTTCCTGAAAAAAACCGGTTAAAGGTTCTGACCATTGATTGGTTTCTATAGCCGCGTAGGTAATAAAGGCCAGGTAACCTGGCGAGTCGTAAGTATCATTTTTAAGAATTTCATCCATAACGCCCGGAATATCGTATCCGCCCGCGCCGGCGGCCGTGGCAGTCACTGACAGCGTTCCATCTGGGTCTTCCTCAATAGCCCGCTGCACGGCCAAAGTCGCATAGCCCCCTTCGGAATAACCTATCAAAAACAGTTTTTCACTATACCTTATATTTTGGTCGTCCAAAAATTCTTTCGCCGCAGAAATCATGTCCAGGATTGCTGAGGAAGTATATTTGAAATTGTAATATGGATGCAAAATGTCTTTTGACTCCCCGTAACCTATAAAGTCGGGGATGATAGATACAAACCCCGCAGCTGAAAGAAGTTCAAATCCTGAGATCCCATTAGTCAGCGAGAACTCTGAAGGTGCTTCGTCATTGGAAAAAATGGTTCCGTGGTGAGCACTAAGCAAAGGAAGCGGTCCATCCAATCCGTTTGGAATCACCACGAGGCCTGAGGCGGTGATAGGTTCATCTCTGAAAGTCGTTTTGTAGGTAACGCGATGAATGGTAAAGCCATTTTCAATCAACCCGGTAAATTGACCGAAACCTGCTAACACCGCCAGCTGCTGAATATCGGACTGCGAAACAGTTAGTAATTCAGTTGATGATACAAAAAATTCATTTTCCGCCGGCATGGGAGCCGGTTGTTCATCACTGCTGCAAGCCTGAATGGCCACCACAAACACAAGCAACCAGTAACTCCGCAAAGAGGTGAAAAAGTTAAAAGGGTGTATCTTGTCTGTTATATTTTTATCCATTTTTTCGATGCATATTTGGTTTGGGAAATACTTTTACCAGGATATCATTACTATTCTTTACAAGTAAAAGGCAGAAAAAGTGCCAAAATAAAGTGTTTTCAACAACAAGAACAAAATAATGGCCATATTAAAGGGACCACCGGGATTTGGCTTTGTCAAAACTACTCCCCTTCTGTTTTTTTTAACGCCAGAAAATAATCTTCATAGGTATCAATGTCAATTTCTCCCTGCTCAAAGGGTACGTTTTGAACAAACCTTGGATCAAATTGTTTGATCAGCTTTCTGGCTCCTGTATCACCGGATAGCCGCAACAGGTCTGAAAAAAGTCGTTTATCAAAAAGTGCCGGAACGCCTAGTAATCCATTATAACCGGAAGCGACGATCAGGCTGTCGGACTGCACATATTTGAATACTAAATCATTGATGGTTTGCGCGGTTACATAGGGTTGATCACATACCATGATAATGACCGCATCCAAACTACGGTAGGCCTCGAGAATTTTTTTTAACCCAAAACTGATCGAAGTTGACATGCCTTTCGACCAATCGTTGTTGATATCAATGTACACGGGCAGGTTTTCAATTTCCCGTAAAACCTGAAAATGGTTCGCACCCAAAACCACTTGCACGGGGAAGCACACGGACCTTAACCCCGCCCTTGTCATTTTAAATATCAAGGTCTGATCATCAAATTTCAGTAGTTGTTTGGCTTGTCCCAATCGCACCGAAGCACCTGCTGCCAGAATGATTAAGCCTACAGACGGTTTTTGAGGGTCTTCAGGGGCCATAATGGTAAAGTTGTTGCCGAAGCCAATTAAACAAAAAGGACGATAATAAGCAACATTAAGTCTTCTTTTACGCGATTCTACAATGGGCAAAGTATCAATAAAATATGCCGGATCAATCACTTTTATCGACACTGTTGATCCAAATCAGCTAAATACAATTCCATATTGGAATAGACATAGTATATCTACTAAATTTATTTTTAAGTAATTCAAAAATTTGCGCAAGGATATTGGACATTCTAAATTTGCTTTTGTAAAAGAGTTTCAGCTAAAAACTCTCAAGCATAATCAAGACTGTATTAACACAAGCCAAAAACAGGTGACACAGTAAATATTTTTGATAAACCGGAGAGCTGTTATTTACCAGATATAACAGCATTGAAATCAGCTACGGTATCCTGGATTTTTTCTACCAGGCAAACTTAATAGAGCAACGCCACATCAAGGGCCTTTTAACCAATTGTTTGTTACTGGTATTTAATCATTTAAGAAAACGCTTAATATTTTTTTAACCTTAAACTATACAAATCATGAGAAACTCAAAAATTCCCGCACTCATCTTAAGTTTATTTTTATTTTGGAGCCAACCCTCTTTTTCGCAACAGTGGACAGGCTCAAGCGGAAGTACCGGTAACATTAGCCGAGAAGGTAACGTTAGCATCGGCACCACAACAAGCGGTGCAAAATTAAGGGTAGACGCCGACAGTGCCCTGGGACTTCTCCTTGAGCGGAACAATAACATTTATACCGATACACAGGCCAGAATTGGAATTAGTTCTAACAACCTCGGTGGTCCGGGACTCCGCCTTTCAATTTCTTCGAATAATGGTTCGACCTTTCTCGATGGCATATTTTTGCATGAAAACACTAATGTCGGTATCGGCAATACTACCCCAAGCCAAAAACTTCATGTTTCAGGTAGCGTTTTAGCCAATTCCTATCTCACTAGTTCTGATAAAAGATATAAAAAGAATATCAGAAAGGTTGAAAACAGCACCTCCAAACTCACGTTGTTGAGAGGGGTTCAATACAACATGGATCAGGGTAACTTTCAAAGCAATGGTTTTACCGCTCAAAACAAGATCGGATTAATCGCTCAGGAAGTTAAAAAGGTTTTCCCTGAATTGGTTCATGAAGATGCCAAGGGCTTTCTTTCCGTGGATTATATCTCATTGATTCCGGTAATAATTGAAGCGTTGAAAGAGCAAAACCAAACTATCGCCAATCAACAAAATCAAATTTTAGCGTTAGAAAATAAGTTGTCTGCGGTGGACAAAAATAATTTATTGCAGCAGCGTCTTGAGCCAGCAATGCTGGAACAAAATAGTCCAAATCCCTTTGATCAAAATACAGAAATAAGATATTCCTTGCCGGCCAACTCAGCACAAGCTACTATTTTTATTTATGATCTCAGCGGCAAGCAATTGATAAACTACGCCTTATCCAGTAATGGTCAAGGAAGTGTTTCCATTGGCGCTGGTGAACTTGAAGCGGGCCTTTATATCTATTCGCTCGTAGTTGACGGAAAAGAAGTAGCAAGTCGCAGAATGATCCTGACTAAATAAAATTACTACCCTATTTCCAGTATTGGACAGCTAAGATCCCTGGCTTACATAAAATAAGCCAGGGACTTAATGCTCAGGCTTTCTCTACTTGTTTGAAGGAATAATCCAACCAAAACAAAAAATGATGGCCACAAAGGATAGCCATCATTTTAGAATTAGTAGTGATCTAATAGAATATTCTTATATTCGAAATTTCTCTATTTTAATGCAATTGTCTTTCAGGCCCGGATAGAAAAGACAATTAACGCATCCAATTTAGTAATAGTTTGGTAGGAAACAAACATTCCTGACAAATTCTGACAAATGCGTGCTATCAACAACCCGGGTCACAGCTTCCGTCAAAAGGTGCAATTCGCAAAAACAGCAGATCATTAGAGATCGTTGTATCCGAACTGTCCAGTCTTATATTTATTAAAAAGGATCCGGCTTCAAACTTTTCCATATTGACAAAAGTGAACTTGTCGTCAACCACGGTATACGTAACATTGTCTATGGTAACCCTGAGTGCAGTAATTAACTGGTCGCGTCCTACCTGCGTCCAGGTATAGTTGGCTAAATCAATCCTGTCTCCTCCGGCTACTAGTTCAATGGGCCCGTCGATCTGAATAGCCTCCCCGTCATTGTTGATTATCAATATGGTTGTAACCACATTGATCTTATCGGGGACTATCTCTCCGGCCGGTGGCGGTGCACAACTTGCCTGGCAATCTACCGAGTCGCACGAATTGCCACCTATGGCCAGCACTATGGACAAAATAATTATAAACAGTCTTACTTTCAACTTACTAATTGTTTATAAAGAAGACACACGGGAATCGGAAATGGTTGCTGGATGATAAGAAATTCTTTAGGCGGATTGAAAAAAATGGTTCCTTCCCGGATTACCAAATGGCCATAGCCACTAATTAGTATACAAAATTAATGGCACAAAAATTCCCGGAACACCTGCGTTCAGGGTGATAGGGATTTCAAACAGCATAAAAATTCGTATTGATCCTCCCGCATTTTTTTTTACAAATCGATTTATTACCTATTTTCGCCTTAAAAGAGAAATTATCAAAGTTATCCTTTCCTATATCCGCGATCATTTCAAATATGATTTTAATCCCAAATCATATTTTTACGCATTTATATTTCTCGTCATATTCACAACTGTCAACTATGCCATTGACTTTGAGAACCGGTATCTGGATATTCATATTGGAACCCTAAAGGGCATCCTTTTCAATACCCTTTTTTTTAGCCTCGCCTACTTTGGAATGGTGATCCCGGTTGCTTTTTTAAACCATCAAAAACCAGTTATTGCCAATAAAGCTTTTTGGTGGAAAAGCATATTATTAATCAGCAGTATTGGTTTATTCAATGGATATTACCTTTTTCCGGGATTCATCAGGGCATTGCCGGATTATAGTGATCGCGTTTACCTCTTTTACCTGTCGAACGCCATGAAGGGATGGGTATTTTATCTGATCCCTTTATTGCTGATTCATTACTTTTTTGATCGCGGGGAAAAGACTATCTATGGCTTTAAGCTTTCCGGGGTTAACTACCGTCCCTATTTATTACTCTTTCTGCTAGCCGCACCGTTTATTATCTACGCCTCCTACCAGCCGGATTTTCTAATGAAATACCCTTTTTTCAAACCGTGGCTACACCCGGAGGTGCTTGGCTATGACGCAAAAAAACCAGCTGTTTTATTTGAATTTGCCTATGGCATTAATTTTATTTTTCTGGAATGGATGTTCAGGGGAGCACTGGTAATTGGTATGGCTAATTTTTTAGGAAAACATGCTATCCTGCCCATGGTATCGGTATATGTGTTCCTTCATTTTGGAAAGCCACTGCCCGAAACCATTGCCGCGGCTTTTGGCGGTTATTTATTAGGTATCATTGCCTATTATAGCCGCAGTATATTTGCGGGTTGCCTGATACATGTGGGTATAGCGTGCCTTATGGATGCTTTAGCGTATTGGCAGTATTATTACGGGAAGTAGAAACAGTCAAACCCTGGCAGTAATATTTTGGATGGTGTCTTTGATCAATTCGTCATTTTTAAAAATTCTGCCCATCATTACAGCACCTTCGAATTCCTGAATAGACAACTGCGCGAGTTTCAAGGCCTTTTTGCTTTTATATTTTTCGGAAAAAACATGGACAAAGGCATTTAACCAGTCCTGAAAATATTTTTCAAGGCAGGCTTTAAATTCATTGCTGCTGTTATACAACTCAAGGGTCATATTGCCTACAAGGCACCCCCCCTGGTCGGATCGTAAAACATGGCTCAGTTTATCTAACATCTTTTGCAGCCTCTCCCCTGGCATCAATTCGTTATCATAGGCAATTTTAAATATCCTTTCATTCAGATAATCATTCAAAGACTTGATGGTCACCAATAATATATCCTCCTTACTGGTAAAATGATTATAAAAACTTCCTTTCATCAGGCCGCAGGCCTTGGCTAACCTAGCCATGGAAGTGCCATGATAGCCATTGTTTCTAAAGATATTGATGGCAATCCCGATAATTTCGGGTGTGGTTATTTTTTGTCTTGGCATGCAACGAAGGTTTTATTGGTAAACTAATTCATCCATAAAATCAATTAATTTTTGCTATTAGTAAAAGGTAACCTTGCATCCGGGGTTAACAGCTCTGAATTTATCGATCTTTTTCTGGCTCAATTTTGTATTGTAACAAACCAGGGTCTGCAAATCATACAAATCCATAATAGGTGACAAACTACTCACATTAGTGTTGTCAAACTCCGTATGTTTCAATTTTATAAGATACGACAAAGCTTTGACACTCTTGACCTCGGTACCTGAAAATTTCAGGTAATCGAGCTCTGTGAGTATAGTGATGGGTTCAATGCTTTCTATGGGCGTATTTGAAATATCCAGGTGGCGGATACTGGTCAAATTCCGGATTGGAGCAAGGCTTTTTACAGGGCTTTTGGTGACCTGCAAATGTGTTAATTGATGGAGGCTTTGCAGCGAACTCAGGTTATTGACAGCGGTATTATTAATCCTCAGCTCCTTTAACCTGTTAAGTTTCTCCAGGGGTTCCAGGCTATTAATATCGAAATCATTTTCGATGGATAAACTTTCAATATTGGTCAGCGTGTGCAACTGTATGGCATCGGGCGTGCCCTGTACACCCATATGGCTTTTGAATACGGTGACCCATGCGGGCAATAAACTTTCCCACCAGGTTTTTAGAGCCTCGGACTGGTAAATGACAAGGCATTGGGGATTATTGTCGGCAAATGCTTCAATCAAGTCTTTGCTAACTTCCGTTTTTTCACAACCCAGATACTCCAGGGTTTTTAATCCATCGATTGCGTTCAGAGAATCAATGAAGGTTTCATTAATGATCAAACGTTTCAAATTGATCATTGAAGAAAGACTGTGTAGCGTTTTCACGGAGGTGCTACTAATATCTATTTCTTCCAATTGTGTCAGGGAGTTTAAAGGCTCTAGACTCGTAATGGTGGTGTTATTACACTTAAGTGATTTAAGGCTTCTAAGCGCACTTAAAGGCACTAAATCAACGACATTGGAGCTGCTTACATCCAGGGCAGTAAGATCTGTTATACGGGCCAGCTCGTCTTTTGACGGATCGCTCTTGAAATCCAGGTTTTTGCGCATAGCCTCTTTCCAATCAAAAGATAATCCAGACCACCAGGTTTCCATGTTCTCGGATTTATGGATTACCAGCACTTTTGGATTTTTCAATTTGAATTTGCTTACCTCCTCATCATCTATTTTGGTGTGATCACAATATATCTTTTCCAATGAGCTGGTTCCGGCCAATGGGTCCAGTGAACTCACTTCAGTGCTGTCGGCAAAAATATATTTAAGATTAGCGGCGCCCTCAAGGGGATAAAAATTATCGATAATAGTTTGCGTGATACTTAGCACCTCCAGGCTATCGACTTCTTCCAAACCATTCAACTGGTTTACAGGGGTGCCTGATAACATCAATGTTTTCAGGCCTTTCATCTTTCTCACAAAATCAAGGCTGCCAACCTGTGTAAAAGACAAATCCATTTCATTCATATTGATAGCCCCGGCTACTGCATCCGGCGAAATGATCCGCGTATAGCTGATGTCCAGCTTCTCCAATTCTTCCAGGCTACTCAAAACTGAAATGTCTTCAATGTTGGTATTATTCATCACCAGCTCTTTTAAGCCGATTGCATACTTCAGGGGAGACAGGTCGTCAACCACCGTAAAAGCAAAATTTAAGGTTTCAAGATTGGTGAGGTTCCTTAACGGCTTCAGGTCAGATATCTGGGTATTGGATATATTCAATGACTTCAACCCTGTAACTTTAGACAGCGGCTCTATTTCCATGATATACCGGTTGTTATTTATATCCAGATCCTGCATATCTACAATGCGGAGTAATTGTTCGGTACTCAAGGAATCACTTACCGCCCCTATCGCCCGTTTAAAGATGGATTTCCATTCATAGCTAAGCTCATCCCACCAATTTTTAAGATCATCTTCTATGCTAAGTTTTGTAGTATAAATGCTAACGATCTTCAGATCCTGTTGCTGATCATCCACATTGACCTCGATAAACCGGGGAGCCGTGTTGTTGATCGGGTTTCCTTCCACCGTGGTCCCATTCAGGTTTCGGGTCAGGCTCACCTTAAAAAATAACGTATTTTGCGCATTTACATAATGCTCGATCTTATCGATGTTCAACTCAAATTTGACATTTTGGAAAAAAAAGTCAATGTCTTTAAGGTAGGCTTGCACATCTTTATTGGTGACCACGTCTCTGTTTTCATCCAGGTCGTCCTCCACCTGTACCTTATCATCGCGAAAGGCCTTTAAATAGCTTTGTGTAATAATAACCTCCTTTTCCCTGGCAGTAGTCTGCTCATCGCCAATAGTATTCATGGAAAAGTTGAGAAAGGAAACCAGACTTTTCACCTTTTCCTCGTACCCCTTGATCTCCTCCTCCGGCAGGGCGGCCGTTTGCGAAAACACGTTGTTGCTTAATGAAAATGCAAAAAGTGGAATTATAAGTAAGGCTTTGACTTTCATTTTTTTAGTGATATAAAACCAATTGATCTACAGAGATACTGGCCGGGTTAATCGTTCTCAAAGAAAATAAACTTCTTATAACTTTCTTTTTGTTCACCATCCAATTTCGCGAGGTTCGAAATCAACCAGCCCGTGTTATAACCTTTTCGGTTGAATTCTGATAATTCAAAATACCAATTATCTATTTGGAAAAAGTGAAATTTTACGTTTTTGATCGTGACAAAAGACAAATTCCCCTTTTTCAGCTCCAGTAAAAACAGCGAGAGGTGATCCGGCTTATGCTCACGACTTGTGTACAATTCCACATCTTCTTTTTTCTCAAAAATCTTATTCAGATTCATGAAATCCAATTCGTGACTTAGAGGGTGTAAAAACTTTCCGTCTTTATCAGATTTCTTTTTAAAAAGTTCATTAAAAGGTTCAAAATAAACCTTGTCGATCACCCATTTTGATCCTACCGGCTCCTCCTGCAACTTCATAAACAGGATGGCTGCCGACTCCTTGCCGTAAAAGTTGAACCTTGTATGTACTTCGGCAAACCATTCACCGCCGTGAAACTCCAAAAAAATCGGCGCTGTCGCATCGGTCACATCTTTAATAAATATTTCCTTGAGTGCCTTGTCCAGGGAAGAGGTTTCATTGTCAAAAAGTATCTCAATGTACTTCCTTCTCAACCTCGGGCTATGATATTTTTTGGAGTCGTTATAAATGCGGTTTCCCTCTTCATCCTCCTCGCTGTTAAAGCGCCTGAAAAATTGATTTACCTGTTTGGTTGATGCATAAAATGCACTTTCATCGCCAAGGTAGGTCCCCACACCTTTTTGCCCGTTAACCGTGAAAGGCAAAGCAGTTACAATCAAGGCATAAATCAATAATTTTGTTAGGTGCATATCTGTTATGGATAAAAAAGAAGCCACAACAAAAGTCATTGCCTCAGACAGTACTTAAAATAACGTATCCGTTTATTTTCCTGCACAAAGCCATGTTTCTCTTGTTACAGCTTCCCACGGTTAAATTTATGATGTAGTTTCAGTAACCCTAATATCCCCCAATAAAACGTCCCAGAAGCCTATTACGCGTCCCCCGATTTGGGTCTGTTTTCTTTCAACATAAATAGTTATATCCTTTTTGGTTGTATCCATGTATTTTAGCCCATCATCAGATTCTCCCTGAAATCGTTGATAGATGGTAATTACCCCAACATATCGTCCATCAGGTTGTCTTTCCAGGTCACTGATATACTGGATGTTAAACCATTTGATAGTAACGCGATCGTAATTGAGGGCCATTAGTCTTTCAAAATATTCTCTGGCGCCATAATATTTTACTTCTTCACGGTTGAGTGATGAAACACCCATCTGGGCACCCTCTGCAAACAATTCCATCGCCCTGTTGATGACTCTGTTAGCTTCAGAGAACGGCGTATCTTTGTTGCCAATGATGCTGATATATTTTCCCAGATCCTTTACTTTTTCCAGGGCCAGCGAATCAATCGCCTGTTTTCTTTCAGGGCTTACTTCATCCTGCGCCAGTAACTGACCGGATATCGACAAGGCAAAAATGGCAATAAATAAAAATTTATACTTTGACATAATTATTTTATTAATATTCAAAACGAAATGAAGAAGGGTTAAATTATTTTTTAATTAATTCCAGTTCCTTGATTTTACCCTGGTTATCATAAACAATTTTATCAACTGCATTGATATTTTTTTTCTGATCTTTAATGTATTCAAGGTATTTTTTGATAGTCGTGGGCCTATCGTAGTCTTTTTGCCCTCCGGACTGACTAATAATGATCAGCACCAATGCATCGGGAGAGCTGAACATTCCCAACGCTTCATTGATATTTCTATTAGCACCTGCCAGAGATCCGGCTCCTGCAATCGCTTCAAAATACTGGTTCAATCGCTGTCCCGCTTCCATATTTTCGGCCGCTTCGCCGGCTGCATTCTCCAATGCGGCTCTTTCTTCAGCCAGTTTGTTTTCAACCTGACGAATCAAGGCATTTACCTCTGGATCATTAAGATTCATAGACTTCACCCTGTTCAAAATTCTCTCTTTTTCTTCCAGTGACAAACCACTATTGGGATCCAATAGTCTGTTTAACTCAGCTTTTGCTTTTTCAACCTGGATGGCCTTGGCTTCTGCTTCTTTTGCCGCAGCCTCCTTTGCCAATTTTTTCTGACTTTTACATCCTACAGACCCGACACTTATCGCTGCTATCATTAAAACTAACAGTAGTTTGCCTGTCGAAAAATTTGACGTTTTAAAGGGGATGACTTCTTTGATATTCATTTTTTATATGGTGTTTAATTAAAACCGGTGATTACATTTCCTATTTAACAGAGATAAAACTATGCCATTTTCCCGTCAAACATAACCTTAAAAATCCAAAAAAAGTCCTTATTCGTGGATTAAAGACAATTTTTATTAAAAATTTATTGATTTTGTAGAATGACTGTTCGTTCACACATTACATTCTGACTTAAAATATGAAAGAATGTTATCGCGAATTTGGGTATTTTTTCTACAATTAGGAAGGATTTTCCACAAAGTAAATTTTCTATGGTAACCACCCAGAAAGGCTAAAAATTTAAGGCCTGCTTCAATTTTGGGTAACCGGTTTTACTGACTTTCAGCTTTGTCTGGTCTTTAAGCCACAGGCAGTAGGAATCCTTTTCCATTAATTCCAGCCGGTCTATTTCAGCTATTTTTACAATAAAAGAACGGTGAATTCTTACAAAGTGCTTCGGGTCCAAATGCTCCTCATAGAATTTCATGGTATTTTGTTTCAGATACTTTCCGCCGGGGGAATGTATCATCACGTAATCGTCCTGCGCCTCGAGATAAAGAATTTGATCGATGGTAATCACGTGTATCTTTGCCCCTGTTTTGACAACAACTCTCTCCAAAAAACCCGGCACATTTTCTTTTACGTGATTGATCAGGTCGCTTACCTCGTTGCTTTCCGACTGCCGGCTTAGTTTTTTATCTTTCGCCTTGCTCAGGGCTTCTGAAAATCTTTGTTTTGAATAAGGCTTCAGCAAGTAATCTACCGCATTTAATTCAAATGCTTTGATGGCAAATTCATTATAAGCCGTGCTGAAAATGATAATCGGGTGATGCTCCAGCAGCTCCAACATTTCAAAGCCGGTAATCTTTGGCATCTGAATGTCAAGAATTACGAGATCAGGTTTTAACTCATTGATAGCTTTCAACCCCTCAAACCCGTTTTGAAAAGTTCCCAATAAGTTAATTTCGTCATCGTCCTTTAAAAAAGCCTGTATAAGCTCTCTGGCCGGTGCTTCATCATCAATTATAATAGTGCCTAGTTTCATTGATCTATTATGTTTTACCTGGGGTTACTGAGGAATTTTAAGTTTAACCTCAAAATAGTTTTCAGTCTGATCGATCGTTAGCAGATCGCTTCTCTGATAAGAAAGCTGCAATCTTTCCCTGATATTTCGCAAACCGATTCCATCTCCTCTTTTCACTACCGATTCAGGATCATAATTATTGCTAACGGTTATATGCAATAATCCATTTTCACAATAGCTGGTCAGTTTGACCGTGATTTCGTCAATACTTTCATGTACGCCATGTTTAATGACATTTTCAAATAGTGGCTGCAAAATCAGGTTTGGCAGTTTTTTTTGTAAACATTCATAGCTGGTTCGCTTATCAAAATGCAATCTGTCACCAAACCTGATCTTTTCGATATCAAGATAGCGATCTATATTCCGGAGTTCCTCATCAAATGTCGTTTTTTGGTTGCCATCCTGGTTTATGGAATATCTTAAAAAACCGGAGAGCTTAATGACCATTTCCTGCGCCATTTCGGGATTGGTAATCGTCAGTGCGCTGATGGAGTTCAATCCGTTAAAAATAAAGTGCGGATTAATCTGTGCCTTCAGGCTTTTTAATTCAGCCTGTTGCACCAGCGATTTCAGGGCTACCTCCTGTGTAATTCTTTCCTGTAAATTGTTATAATACAAAATCATATAGTAAAACAAGACGATCAGCAAATAATATAAGATACCAACCACAAACCTCCAGGGAAGCGAGGAACTTAAAAATTCCAGGTATTCGGTTGCTTTCGAAAAAGACTTATCCAATATATATTCCCCGAAAAACAGCCATGCTCCAATGGCCAATACGGCAGCGGCAAAATGATTGGTGAGTATTGTCACAAAATTTTGGGAGTCAATATTGCTATACTTCACCGGGTACCAGCAAACCAGTCCCAATCCACAAAACAGGCTATTGAAGATGAGGCTATCCACTACCCCTATCAGCACATCAACCTCATAAAACAGGTGAAGAATTAAAATATGGGCTATGATTATCAAAGCCCATATGATAAGGTAATTCCTCAAGTATCTTAATTTTCCTAAGATTGGATTAACCATGTGTTGTGCGATTGTTGAAATCTAAGCTAAAATAAACCTGTACCAAATTTAACATATCGAATTGTTGGTATTTGGTTTTTGACCTTTGGGTTGTTCTCGCTAAAAACTTTTGATTTCTCCTCCTCCAAACAGCACAATACCTTTGATAACTATTTCTTTTCGCGGATCGGGAATAGCATTCGGATCTAATTTTCGCTTATCTGAAAATCCACCGAAAATGGCCGTTACCTCATTCTTTACACTCCAATCCTCGGGAATTAAAAGCTTGCTTCCTCCAAATAATATAAACATATCAATCAGCTTATTGCCTTCTCCGAGTTTGGCGCCTTTCAGGTTTATTTCCGATCCCCCGAAAATGGAAGTAATTTTACCTCCCTTAAAGTTGTTGGAGTTGATAATTTTTTCACCTCCTCCGAAAACAGATACCTCATCGAAAAAATCAAGGCTTTCAGGATCTATTTCATAATCATCAAATGATTTTTTTTTACCTCTGAAAATAATGAAGGCTCCAATGATTATCAGAAAGGTTGGAATTATCAACCTTTCTACGTTATAGGGAATATAGAAAAATTCATCCAGCAGAAAGTAACCGCCGAAAACGGCAAATATAGCTCCCAGCAATTTGTGCCTGCTTGTCGCAAGCAGAAACATACCTAGCAGGAAAGAAAACCCGGGGACGGAGAAGAACTCCTTAAATATATAATATGGAATTACATTTACAACCTCAAGGATCCAGAATATCCCGATAAGTATGAAAAAACCACCTAATAATACTCTTTTATCTTTCATTGAATTTAATATTAATAAATATTTATTTTGATGGATCAAATATAGCCTGGGGCCGGAGGTATAAAAATAGCAAATCGGTAAAGAGCAGATATCTACCGGTAAAAATTCTATAAAACAGGTGAAATTATAATTTGATTTAAAAATATCGGTAAATTAATTCGAAATCAGAAGGCCTATTTTACCATTAGCCATGGAAAAATCATATTTCCTGCATAAAAGCAAAACATTTTGCATGATGCCCTGGGTACACCTATATATAAATACAGATGGGTTGGTCAAGGCCTGCTGTTCTTCTCGCATTACTTATGGAGACGTTGGTCGGGAAACTATCCAGAAAATATGGCACGGTAAGGCTATCAATGAATTTAGACAGAAACTCTGCCAGGACCAGCCCGACACGCGTTGCCAAACGTGTTATGACCTGGATAAATCCGGCAATATCAGTATGCGCAAAACAGTTAACACCAATTATGCACACCATTTCGGGCTGGTACAAAAAACAAAAGCCAATGGCACCGCTCCGGGCACATCCCCTGTCTATCTTGACATCAGGTTCTCAAATATCTGCAACTTCAGGTGCCGTACCTGTTGGCACGGCAGCAGCTCAAACTGGTTTGAAGAGGCGAAGATATTGCGAAGAACCGCTGCCAATACGGCATTTATCAAAGCAACGACAGACAGCGACCGGCTATTTGAGCAGATTGAATCGTTTCTTCCAGGGGTAGAGGAAATATATTTTGCCGGAGGTGAGCCGTTATTGATGGAAGAACATCTGAGGTTGCTGCAATTACTGGATAAAAAGAAGTTGTACAAGGTGAAACTACGATACAACAGCAACTTATCACGTCTGAAATACCAGGGACAGCATTTTTTCCACTGGTGGAAAAAATTTCAGGATATTACCATTGGAGCCAGCCTCGACGCCATCAATGAACGCGGAGAATATATCAGGAAGGGGCAGTCATGGCATGAAACGATTGAAAATATACGACAGATAAAAGCGGAATGTCCGCATATAGGTATTAAAATAACCCCAACCGTCAGCATCTATAATGTCCTGCATCTCCCTGATTATCACCAATCGTGGGTCGAATCAAACCTAATAGCCATAAATGACGTCGAATTGAATGTTCTTCATCGGCCGAATTATTTAAACATCAAAATATTACCTGCCAAATACAAAGAAAAGGTAAAATTGCGATATCAAATTCATACCAACTGGATACAAGACAGAAACCAGCACCCACACTTGTCTGATGCCGAACGACAGCGGATGTCAGCCATGTACAATAACGCTATAACCTACTTATATTCAGACAATTGGACTCATCTCATCTCAAAATTCCTTGAAGAGAACCGGCGGCTTGACTTATTAAGAAATGAGTCCCTGGATCAAATATTTCCCGAGTTGGCGGAAATGGTAAACCTCAAATAGTTTCAATTTTAACAGTTATATGTATATCCATGCGTTAAGTCCGAATTTGCACTAAAAATCAGTATATAAAGGCGTATTTTTCAAAAAAAAATTAAAGTCAAATGGGGTTATTCGATTTATTCAAAAAGGAAGGTGCGAATAATACTGATAAAAATTATCTCAAGCAACTCATAAAAGTTGCCATGTCGGACGGAAACATTGATGAAAAAGAAAACCAGTTCATCAATAAGATAGCCGTAAAGTTTAATTTATCAGATGAAGATATTGATGACATCAAAGCGAACATCAGGGACATCAAGTTTCAGGAACCACAAAACTCAAGAGCTCGCTTTCAGATGGTGTTTGATTTGGTTTGGCTTATGCTGATTGACGGCAATATTGATGTCAACGAGGTTCACATATGTTCAAGGGTGGCGATGAAAATGGGATACGAGCCACAAATAGTCGAGGATCTGGTCAATGCTATTCAAAACAACCTTGTCGATGCAACCGAGCCTGAGGCCATCTACGAAAAAATTCTGGCCAATATTGAGTAGCCAGGCTACAGATCATTAATCTCAGCAACCACAAAGGTGCTGCCTCCGATAAAAACAAGATCCTCTTTATGAGCGTTCTTCAGGGCAGCAGAGATGGCTTCATTCACATCTTTATACACTTTCCCGGACAAGCCGCGGGCGCTTGCCTGTTGTGCCAAAGCATCGGCAGCTAATGCCCTGGGAATTTGGGCCTCGCAAAAATAGTATTTGGCGTCAGCCGGCAACAATTTTAAAATAGCTTCTGTTTTTTTGTCATTGACCATTCCCCATATTATATGAACCTGTGGGTAGGACTGTCTGCCAATGTATTCCATGATGGGCTTTATGCCGTCTTCGTTGTGGGCAATGTCACAAATCATGGTTGGGTTATCCTGTAACAATTGCCACCTTCCTTTAAGACCCGTTACTGCCGCCGCGCTTCGGATCCCTTCCTCAACCACTTTTTCGGAGATTGTAAAGCTCATATCTCTCAGCAAATCAACTGTTTTAATGATACCGGGGAGATTCCTGGCGTGATACACCCCTTTTAAATCAGCATACAGGGAGGGGAATAAAACTTCTCCACCACTGTTGCTAACCCGATAATCACCGCCATGCCGGCTTTCCACCTGATATTCCTGGTCTGCAAAGTATATCTCCGCCTTCAATTCCTGCGATACGTCCTTGAAAACCGGCGCTGTTTCTTCCTGATATTCCGAGATCACCACTGGAATTCCGGGTTTGATAATGCCGGCCTTCTCTCCAGCTATTTGAGGAAGGGTGTCACCAAGAAAGTCAGTATGGTCAAGACCAATATTAGTAATTACACTTATCAAAGGCGTAATAACATTGGTTGAGTCCAACCTCCCGCCAAGCCCCACCTCGATTACTGCAACATCCACCTGCTTTCTGGCAAAATGATCAAAGGCCATCACCACCGTCATTTCGAAAAATGAGGGCTTTAGTTGATCAATAAAATCTTTATGCATTTTCACAAACTCCACAACCTCTTGTTCCCCGATCGCACGGCCGTTGATTCTAATCCGTTCCGTGAAGCTTTTTAGGTGAGGAGATGTATAGAGGCCTGTCTTATATCCGGCTAATTGTAGCACGGCAGCGATGCTGTGTGCGGTGCTGCCCTTACCATTGGTTCCGGCGATATGGACAGATTTAAACTGCTGCTGGGGGTTATTCAGTTGTTGACAAAATTTGAACGTATTCGTCAGGTCTTTTTTGAATGCAGATTTTCCCTGTCGCTGAAACATCGGCAAACTGTTGTAAAGAAAATCCAGGGTTTCCTTGTAATCCATGTCAATGACAAGCGCTGTAAAATCTATGAAAAATCAATCAATTTGCCTTGATAATAAAGGTAATTCGGCCGGTTGAAACCTGGGCCGTTCTGGTATTCTGTGCGGTTTTGTGGAAGGTTAAATTTTCTACTTCATCGCGGTAAATCTTCTCCACAGCGGGGCTTACGGTTTTCTCAATGGTCCTGACGGATATGATCTCACCCTGATCGTCCACCTTGATTTCAAAAACAATCCGGCCACTTTCGTCGGAATTTTCATCGGGATTGGGCAGCTCATCCCAGTTCCATCCTGCTAGATCCAGCTTTGATCCGCCACCGCCACCCTGACTTCCGTACAAGGCCTTTGAGTCTACCGTTCCTTGCGGTTTCCCCTGATCTCCGGTTTTGCCAGGCTTATCTCCCTGATTGCTTTTTGCGGGTTCTTTTTTACTCTTACCCTGACTATTATTTGGTGTCTGCGTGTTCTTCACCGGTTTCTTTTCAGGCGTTTTCTTTGTAGTTTCCGGCTTTTTCTCTGGTGGCGCTTCCTTTTTAGGCTTTGGTTTAGGTTTCTTTTTTTCAACCACGGGACTGGGTTCCGGTTGTTTCACAGATTCCTGGGGAACTTCCTTTACGGTCTCTTCCACAGGCTCCTGTTTTACCTCCTTCGGCGCTTCCTCTTTCACCTCTTGTTGGGATTCCTTTTGCGGCTCGGGTTCTTCCGGTTCCTCTTCCTTTATCTTTTTTGTTTCTACCGGAGGTTTTTTTGGTTGTACCCGCCCGCTTCCAGCATTATCAGTACCAAAATTAACAACCAGTCCATATTCGGGGATAGGCGGATCCGGCGCCTGCCAGGCCAGCAAAAAGAAAAATATCAGTAACAGGATAGCGTGAATACTGACTGAGGCAATGACGCCGACACGATCATACTTTTTTTCTTTTTGATCACTCACAACTAACTAGGTTTTGTAGCAATAGATACAGTAGCTCTCAACGCTTTGGCAATACCGGCTACTCTGACCAGATGTTCTGTGGGCACCGACTTGTCAATATGCAAAACGACAATACCCTCCTGCCCTTCCAGCTCTCTTTTCAATGTATTTTCAAAATTACGCCTGGAGGTCGGTTTATCATTGACGTAATACTTTAAATCCTTGGTGATGGTGACCGTGACCTTCTGCAAAACGATCGTTGAGCTTTTACTGCTGGGCAAATTGACCCGCAAGCCGGAAGGCGTAATAAACGACGAGGTCAACATAAAAAAGATTAACAGTAAGAATATCACGTCCGTCATGGAAGACATACTGAACGCCGCATTGACTTTATGTTTAGATTTCAAGTCCATTTTATCTCGGTTCCTGCAATAAATCAATAAAATCCACGGAGGTATATTCCATTTTATGGACCACCTTTTGCACTCTGGCTACCAAATAGTTATAGCCAAGATAAGCAATAATCCCCACCATTAATCCGGCAGCGGTGGTAATCATGGCTTCGTAAATACCTGCTGATAACAGTTTGGGGCTAACAGAGCCTTCTTCCTGTGCGATACTAATAAATGCCTGTATCATACCTGTCACCGTTCCCAGAAATCCGATCATAGGGGCGGCACCAGATATTGTCGCCAAAAGAGATAAATTCTTCTCTAACTTGTAGATTTCTATTTTACCAACATTTTCAATCGACACCTCAATATTTTTCAACGGACTTCCGATCCTGCTGATGCCTTTTTCAATCATTTTAGCAACAGGTGATTCCGTTTGCGCACATAACAGTCTGGCACCATTGATGTCCCCTACCGTCACCAGGTTTTTGATTTTATCAATAAACTGATTGGGGGTTTTGGAGGCATTGCGAATGGTAAACACCCTTTCTATAAATATAGAGACTGCCAACATCGAAAGCACAAGCAAAGGTATCATCATGTACCCTCCTTTTAGCATAAGGTCCCAAACAGAAATAGCCTGTTCACCGGATCCAATGCCCACAGTATCCAATGCCTGAGATGTGGAAATTTGTAATAAATTCATACTTACCTTTAAGTTGATTAAAATTTTGTCAGTAAAGTTTTAAGGCAAATTTTATTCAATTTTTAAATTAAGTTTAAGATATTATTAGTATTTGATCACCCATAGACTATTTCCATAGGTGGCTTTCAAACCGTCAAGGCTATTCACCGCCTCGGAAATCGAACCAAAATCTTCAACCGATAAACGGTAAAATTTTTTATTGCTGCTTGGCATAATCAAAGTTGTACTAACTCCTTCCCGGCCAAGTTTGGCGCCATAGTCCCTTGCGAGGTCTTCATCAAAAAAACTGCCAATTATGACATAGGTGCGACCCGTGGGCGCGTTGATGGTAGTCAGTGTTCCCCTGGTAGTTGTTTCGCCACTTATTCCGGTGTCAATCGGCTGGTCATCGACTTCGAAATTATCCTGGCCGGTTTCTGCATCATTTGTATTATCGTCGCCGAGATCGCTGTCATCAGGATCAGTACCGGTGTCACCGGCACCGAGGTCATTATCCACATTGGCATTGTTCTGATCATCTGTGGGTGTATCGTCTACCTGCTCGTTCTGTTGGCTTACCTGTCCCGAATCAAATAGATCCTGACCAATAAAGTACCAGAAAGCAGCCAATATCACCAGGAAAACGAATAATAAGGTAACAATCAGAGGCGCTTTTGATTTTCTTTCCAGGTTATTGCTGTTTCCCGCAGACCTTACCGTCCCTTTACGCCTACCCATACCTCCTCTTTCAATAGGTGTTAAAGAAACCTCTGGTAATCCATAATCCGGATCACTTTCAAAGCTATGACTACCTTCACTTTGATGTATGTCTTCAGCCATTTTATAATTTTTTTAAGTTATTGTAACTAAATCCCTTACGACTCTTTAAAATCCTCCTAAAAGTAAAGTTTATAATCTTAGTTACAAAGCAAAAAAATTGAAATAAACTCACCTTAGTCAATAATTGCGTAAATAGTAAAATTTTTAGTTTTACGCCTTTACAAGCGATCAAAGGCATAAGTCAAGCCAACCATCAACATAAATCCTCTCGACGGATAGTTGTAATATCGTTCATAGTTTTTGGAAAGTACGTTATTAAAGTTCAAAAACATGGATACCTGGTCTGAATAGCGATAATCAACCTTAAAATTCAGATCAACAATTGGATCCAGCTCTACCTCCTCATCGGTAATGAAATTTTTGGCTTTGATTCCTCCCATGGTATATAAGTCACTGCTGAACAATATTTTATCAAACAAATTAAAAGAGCCCATCAGGCTAAATTTATAAGTAGGTCTATGCCAGGGTTCATCCACTCTTTCCAGGCTGTATGCATAAAAATCAAACCTTGCAGCTCCCCTGAAGATATTGGTCTTGTCAACGCCAAATTCTCCAAAGAAATTAAAGGCAGTGGTATTTCCGGCATCGTATACAACATTAAATTTAGCAGTATCCAGCGGATCGTTAATGAAAAAATACAAATTTTCGTAATCAGCCAGGGAAAAACCAGTCTTTATGGTAAAACTTCGAAACAATGAGCCCTTGATACCACCGTATAATTCCAATTCTTTATTGGAATGTACAAGCGGTATCTCCGCATTGATGAAGGGATTTTCGTTTACAAGGGTATGCAAATTCACCTCCTCAATATCGCCATCGATACCCCCGTAGATACTGACGTCCTCATTCAGGTCGTAAGTAACACTTCCCGAAAGGTATAAATGGGTTTTATCGCCACCGGCGATCGTATCATTTTCATAAACAATGTTTAAACCCGCATTAACTTTTAACTCTCCTGCTTTAAAATTGACACTTGGGCGCACCTTAAAAAGATTTCTATTGAGTGAAGTACCGTCCGTTCGTTTCGTTAAAGACAGGTAACTGCCCAAATCCAGTCCTATATTTTCATCCAGGGAGAAAGTAGACTTGAACTTCATACCGAATTTACTTTCTTTAGCATCAAAATTGTCCTTCAAAAAGCTAAATGAAGGAGTTATTTTAAAGTAAAAATCACTTCCGGTATCGCGGGTTTCCAAGGTTCCATCCACGTAGAAGTTATTGAATTTTTGCTCGATTGTATCGCGAAAGGCCTCTACGCGTTGATCGTATCCATAAAAATGGTTTTTCCTTCCCTGATAATTGATGTTACCTCCCAGGATAAACGCATCGTAAAAGGCTTTACCATTGACGCCAAGAAAGTTTTCCGCCGCGCCTGAATTTTTTTTGTCCACCGGCCCTCTGGACGATGAGGCATGTTTACCGTGAAAGCTATAGGAGAAATTTTCATTCCTTTTGCTATTGACATAGGCCTCCAGGTGGGCACTGGCAAAATTGCCTATTCCGGCCTTAAGATAATTGGCATATAATTTTTTCAGCAAAGGATCTTTGATCGTTAATACCCGAATCCTGGGTTCGAGGTCGGTCAATTGATAATTAAAATCCTTGTACTGGAATTGCATTTGGCCTTCATCATTTTTGAGAGGCAGCGGGGATATTTTTTCATACAACCTGGACGCCGGTGGAAGTTCAATTTTTTTGTCTTTTTCAATGACAATTTCTGCATCTTCGATCTCCCCGGTTTGGTCCTCCCATTCCTGCGCACGCACCACCAGCCCCGAAAGACAGCATAAAAAAAACATGAAACACCTATGTTTAACACGCATATTATCTTATTCTTAACCCTTTAATTTTCAATTTCCTGGAAGGTGGTGTCGGTTTCCACTGCTTCCACTGGTTCCTGTTGCCTATTTTTTAAGTCCTGCAATTTTCGCAATTTACGGTTTGCCCGTTGTACCACATCCTCAACTGGCGATTTTTCAATAACCGAGTTAAGCGTGGCTTCAGCCTGGAAATATTCCTGGAGGGCGACGTAATTATCAGCGATCAGTAAAAAAGACTCTCCTATCCAATTTTCATACACCCCAAAATTAGTATTCAAATCAATCAAGGTTTCAATAGATCGTTGATAAGATTTTTGCTCATACAATATTTTACTCAGCAGGAATTGCGCCTCTGCCCCGTTTTCATCCTTGGCTGCATTTAAAGTGGCCATAAATTGATCCATGGCGCCATCCAGGTTACCAGTGGCGTATTCGGCTTTCCCCAGGTACAGGGTGGCTTTATTCGCCGCATCCGCGGAAATGTTACCCTTCTCCAAAATCAAATTAGCGTATTCCTTTACCGAAGGGTAATTTCTCAAATGAAAATGGCTTTGCATTAAACCCGACCAAGCATTATAGGATTGTCTTTTGTTTCTGGCAATGCCAGCCAGTTTTTCGAAATAGACAATGGCTTTATCATAGTTGGCATGACTAAATTCAATTTCTGCAATTCGCTGTACCGATTTGTTTACTCTGCTGGTTTTATTATCATTTTCGACCTGGTAATAAAATGACAGTGCCTGGTCATTTTGCTTCAGGCGGTAATAAGATTCTCCGATGTAATACTTTGCCTCATAGGCGTTTGCAGACCCCGGATAACTGCTCATATATCGCTCAAAGGATTGGATGGCCTTTTGGTATTCCTGGTTGTTGTAAAGCGTTTTGGCAGTTTCATATTCTATGTTGCTGAGGGATTTATTGTCGGGGTTGGCACTTTTGTACTTGGCCAGGTAAGGCTCAAACTCCGAAGACTGATTTTGCATCGCCAACACTTCCTGTAGCGCAGAAATGGCACTGCTGGCGGTTGGGTGCGTGGGGTAATCATCGAGAATCCTTTTATAATCCCTTTTGGACTGATTATACTTTTTTAAATTATAGTTTGAAAACCCTCTTTTTAATAAGGCATGAGGCACAAATGAGCTTTGTGGCTTGCTGGAAATCAGCTTGCCAAAACCATTTGCCGCCGTCTGATAGTTGCCCTGTTCAAGATCAAGCTGTGCCTTTTGATAAAGCGCATTATCTGCATAGGTTGAAGAGGCATATCTGTTGATGACAATGTCAAAGTTTTCCCTGGCCGAGGGAACGTTATTCATTAAACCCAGTATCACTGCCTTTTGAAAATAAGCATAAGCGAGATCCGGGTTTCTTGTGTTAATCGCCTTTTGATAGTTGCTTAAGGCCTGATCATAGTTTTTTCCTACATAGTGACAATCTGCCAATCTGATCAGCGCATCATCATAAAATTGTTTGTTGATATTGCTTTTTGGACTGTTTACAAATCCATCAAAGTGCTCAAGTGCCCGGTCATATCTTTTTGAATTGTAATAAGCATAGCCAATGCCATACCGAGAGCGGAGATATTCATTGCTGTTGGTTTCGAACGGGCTTCCGATGACGTTGTTATAACTTCTGATGGCATCCTCATAGCGTTTGCCAATAGAATAGGCCTCTCCGGACCAAAAGTGCGCCTTCATCACCAACTCCTGGTCTTCCGGATAGTTGAGGGATTTGTTAAACATTTGCACCGCTCTGCGATATTTGCGATTATTAAAGCTTTCCGTGCCCTTAAAGTAGGTCACCTGCTGATAGGCTTTTTTCATTCTTGCGCTTTTATCTCCAATTTTCTCAAGGTGCTCAATGGCCTTGTCATAGTCGCTAGTTTTCAGATAAGCCTCGCTTAGCAAAATGTTAGCTTCCTTGGAACGGGTGCTATTTGGAAAGGTAGTGGCCAGATTATTCAGCGCTTCAATGGACTGATCAAAATTGCCCTGATCATAATTAATCTTGGCCAATTTAAAGATAGCTTCCTCCTGGATCACCGGGTCAAAATTCATTTTTCCGGCATTGGCATAGGCCGTTATGGCGAAGTTTTTATTGTTTTTTCTCAAATACAAATTGCCCAGGTAATAGGAAGCACTTTGTCCAATGGCATTTTTTTGAGATGCTATTTCTTTAAAGTATTGTTCCGCCCGATCAAAATCTTCCAGATTGTAATAGGATAATGCCAACCTGTATTTAACCTCGGGATCTTTTTTTGCAGACTGGCTTTCGATATAGGTCTGGAAAAAACTGGCGGCTTTATTATACTGTTGTTTTCTGAAATATGATTCCGCGATCAACAAACTGAAATCCTCCAAATTTTTAACTTTTCTTCCACTGGCAACCACCTGCTCCCCATATCGCAGCAGCTCATCATATCTTTCCTGTTTGTAATATACATTGAGGATCATGTAAGGCACAATGGCCGCGTAAGCCTGGTCCTTTTCCGCTTTTTTCAGGTCGACCAATGCTTCATCGTAAGCACCATTGCGAAATTCCAGAAATCCGGCGTAGTAGTTAGCCGCCGCCGTGTAGGGACTATTTCCTTTTTTTACATTATTGAAATAGCTCAGCGCCTTGCTAAAATTCTTTTTGTTGAAATGTGAATAGCCCAGTTTAAACCTGGTTTCCAGCCTTTTATCGTCGGTCAGCTTATTGATGTCTGTCTTTTCCAAATAAGCAATCGCCTTGTCATAGTCCTTGTTTTTGAAATAAAAATTGCCCAATTCATAAAAGGCAAATACTGATTTGGGGTGTCCTTCGTATTGTGTTACAAATTGATCGAGCAGAAATTCCCCGTCATTGTGATAAAGGCTCATGGCACAAAACGCAATATAATATTTTGCATCGATGGCCTTGATAGATTCGGGGTCGTGGTTGGTATATTCTTCAAAAGCGGTCCTTGCAGCCGCGTATTGTTGTTTATCAAATAGATCCAATCCTTCTCTAAAATACCGGTCGTTATCAATTTGTACAATGGTATTTTGCGCTAAAGTTTTAAGTTGAAAGCAAGTTAGGATCAGTATAAAATAGATTTTTTTATCCATAAAAGTTAGCCAGAACAATCTTACTAATAACTTTATAATATTTTAATTATTGTGATTATTACCTACACTGATTTTATTAATTACCGCGAAACATTGCCGCGTATCACCAGTTAATGTAATAGTTTAAATACCAGCTCCTTCAATATTTGCCCTTCATTAACCGTGCCAACCTTAATACCTTTGGATTGCAGGTCAGCATTTTTAAGGTGATGAATGTTATTAATAACCTGGGACAAGTGATAATGATTGACGGCCAGTTTATAGTCCTTGACAAAAAATGGGTTTATCTTCAAAACGGATGCCAGGTTTCTGTCTGACTTGTCCTTGGTATGATGAACGATCAGTAGTTTACTAAAAAAAGAAAATAACATGGCTATGATAGGTATCACCGGATTGCCTTTGGGATTCGCAGCAAAATAATTAATTATTTGATTGGCTTTTAGCACGTTTTTACCTGTAAGGGCTTTTTGCAATTCAAACACATTATATTCCTTACTGATACCAATATATTTCTCTACCTCTTTTTCTGTAATTTGTACTTTGTCGTCGAAATTAACCAGCATTTTATCAATTTCATTGCTTATTCTCTCCAGATTATTTCCCACAAATTCCGTGATCATAAATGTCGCTTTAGGTGTAATGGTGTGTCCCTTATTAACGACATAATTATTGACCCAGTCAGGGACCTGATTATCATAAAGCTTCTTGACGCTGACCATAACGGCACTTTTATCCATAAGCTTTGTCAAAGCTTTTCGTTTGTCCAGCGTCTTGTATTTGTAACAAAAAACCAGCAAAGTCGATGGCTGCGGTTTCCGGAGATAAGCCTCTAAAAGTTTGGCTGCTTCTTCCTTGTTGAAGTCCTGAATTTCCTGTGCCTCTTTGACCAATACCAATTGCCTTTCGGCCATCATAGGAAATCTTCGGGCATTGCCGACGATGCCACTTATCGTGGCATCTTTGCCATACATGATAATTTGGTTAAATCCCCGTTCGTGTTCCGGAATTACATTTTCCTCCAGGTAGTTTGCAATAACATCAATGTAGTAAGGCTCATCTCCCTGTAAGAAGTAAACAGGCGCGTATTGACCGTTTTTTAGAGATTGTAATACTTGATCGAAAGACTGGGCCATGTTTCAGTAGGTGTCGCCATTTTAAGCGCTAATATAAGCGGACAAATTATTTTAGTGTTACTCCTGCTGAAATATTTTTATTTTTTAGTTAAAAAAAACTAAAGCGGTGAGAACATTCAATTTTAGTTAGCTGTTTCTTACAGCTGTTTAAGCTATCAATTGCTTTGTTGCAATGTCAAAAAATTAGTTGATTGAAACCGTTGATAGATGAGACCCTTTGTGTGGTTGTGTCTACGGACGGGGCTCGTCCTTTAATTTTATGGAGAAGGTAGTTCCCTCATTTACCTTGCTGTAAAGACTTACCTTTCCATTTAACTTTTCGACGGCATTTTTCAGAATATACAATCCCAGCCCGGACCCGATTACCTGATCATTGGCCCTGAAAAACATATTGAAAACCTCGCCCTGGATATTTTTTTCAATGCCTATGCCATGATCTTCCACCTTGATGAGCAGATCGTCATTGAGGTTTCTTTTAATGGCGACTTCAACATCACTAAGTTGACCCGGCTTGGAGTATTTAATCGCATTTTCCACCAGGTTCTGAAGAATTGTCGTAATCAATCCCCGATCACTGATAAAAGGCCATTCCAGGTCCACAGATATGTTGAATCTGACGTTTTCAAAATTGGGCAGATTGGTGAATGAATTAATGCAACTGTTGACCACATCCTTGAAATCAATCTCTTCCCTTTTTATATCTACTTCTTTAATTTTGGTGAGCTGTATCAGGGTCAGAATGATGTCATTTAACCTGGTTATTTGCTTGTTGTACAGGTCAAAATATTCCAGTGACTTTTCATCGGTTATCTCATTCTCCACGATTCTATATAATCCCAAAAGTGAGGCAATAGGTCCTCTGAGATCATGCGAAGCTTTATACACAAAAGTGTCAAGCTCTTTATTTTTGTATTTCAGGTCCTGCTCAATTTGTTTCTGGTCAGATATGTCGCGAATAATACTGGAATAATATTCTACTTCCCCGTCTACTCCCTTGTGGGATATAATCACCTGAGAAACTGTAATTAGTTCTTTATCATACCTTTGAATAACATTTTCTCCGCTCCATATACCCTGGCTGGCCGCTAAAGGTATAGCATGATCACGTGTCAGCTTTTGAGAATGTTCGGATTGCAGGATTTTTATTGGAAAACCGGCCACATTGTCTTCGGGGCTGAATCCATAGAAATCTCTCGCGGCCTGATTCAGATAAATTAAGTTCAACTGTTTATCAAGCATTAAAACAATATCGGAGGTAGCTTCGATAATAGTACCAAATCTCTCTTTCTCTGCAATGGCCTCCCGGATTGGTGTTATATCCTGAATAGTCCCAAAATGTCGAAGATGATTTCCCTTGTCATCTTTTTGTACTTTTATACTTATGTAAATATTACGGATCTCATTGTCGGGCCTTACAATCCGGTATTCAATGAAATCAATATAGTCCTTTGCTCTGGATTTGGCAGCTTTGTCCAGCGCCATATAGTAGGTGTGCAGGTCGTCCGGGTGAATCAGGTTGATAAAATCGTCCACCGCGATGATGTTTCCTTTTTTTACCGGCAGTCCTTCGCCCAGCATTTTGACAAAGTTCTCGCCCATCTTCATACAATCGGTCGTCCTATCCAGTTCCCAGGTAGACAGGTTGGCGATTGTCAGTGCGTCAGACAATTGCTCCCTGCTTTTACTCAGCTCGCCCTCAATTTTATGAATTTCAGTTACATCCTGTACCGTACCATGATGCTTAAGCAAATTACCGTCTTTCTCCAGAGAGACCCTGGTGGTGGCATAAAGGTACCTTATCTGACCGTCGGGATGGATAATACGATATTCAGTATGATCGATGTAGTTATCTACCTCGTTGTTGATTATTTTTTTCCGGGTACGGTTAAATACCTTGTGATCATCCGGGTGAATCAGTTTTTTGTATTGTGCTATTGGCACAAGATACCGGTCCTGATCGATGATCTGGCACTGGTGCCGAACACCTATGATATCCACCATGCCCTTGCTAATTACAAAAGCATCTTTTTCGAAATCGTATTCCCACGTGGCGCAATTGGCCAGGCGCAAGGCTTCATTTAACTTTTTTTCATTGCTTTGAAAGGTTATTTCCAGCTGTTTGGATTCGGTTATATCGCGCCAAATTGAAAAAAGAAGTTTTTGATCATCTTTTTCATAAATAGTATTGGAAATCTCTACCCAGAAAAATGCATAGCGCGTAATAAACTGAAAAACTTTGTTTTGATGTGGATAATTATTCAGTTGTTTAATAAAGGACAGCAGGCTAAAGTCATTACCTTTCTGATCTTTAATCAGCTTGAATACACCGTCGTCGGCTACATCATCGCGGTCTTTCAATCCCAGCAGCTCTACCCCAGCCTGGTTGGTGTCAATCAGCTTGTGCTGGTCAATAATGAATATAGCATCTTTCGATTGTTCAAAAAAGAAAGAGGCATCAATTAAATAATCGTTTGTTACAATTCTGGGTTCCATTTCAATAACATCAAAAATAGTAATCAATGGAAAAAATAAATTTTCAATTTTAAGTTATAGCGAAAGATGTATGATTAAAGATTGAAAATGTAAGATTAAGCATTAAAATAGATTTAGCTTTTTTTTCATCGACTAGAATATAACATATTGATTAACAGTACTTTAAATAAAAATACTGTTATGATATCAACGATGGAAATAGATTTTGGACCCGCTGATTTGGAAATGATGTTACAGCCGGAAATCAAGGTAATTTAACTCCCAAGCCATGGTATATCGTACTTTGAATAGTATTTTTTATACTTAATCGAGTCCTCCGGAGATTTGATTGACACTTCAAAAGGCATGTAATAAATTTTGCAGTCTGTGCATCTTTAACATAAAAAAATCACAATCTGAGATGTAGACAATTTTACATGTCTTCTTCAGGACAAAAGCGCATATTTAAAATTCCAGAACCGGCCTAAAATTTGTAGTTTTTTTACGGCCGGCCGAACAAAATTTTAAAAGTTTTTTTGAGAGACCCCGCCTTGCTTATATCCTTAAATATGTCCATCCACTCATGGAACACAAGGTATACGGGGTTGAAGGAATTGACAGGTTTGGTGATTCCATAGATCGGCCTTTCTTCCTCCGGTTGAAATGTACCAAAAATCCTGTCCCAGATTACCAGGGTAGAGCCATAATTTTTATCCAGGTACTTATCATTTATAGCGTGGTGAACCCTGTGATGCGATGGGGTAACAAAAATATACTCTATGGGCTTGGGTAATTTTCTGATAAATTCCGTGTGAATCCAAAACTGGTATAAAACCTCTATTTGATGACAAATGAAAAATACCACCGGATGAAAACCTGCCAAAAACGCAGGGATGAAGAAAATGATCTTTATGTGCTGCGTCCAACCCAACCTGAATGATACGGAAAAATTATACTGTTTGGATGAATGGTGCGTGACGTGCGTCGCCCACCAAAAGCGTTGCTCATGAGCAATCCGATGTGCCCAATAACGACAGAAGTCAATAACAATCAGGCAAAGCACGTAAGACCACCATTTGGACGGTACGGTCCAGGGTACCAGGTTATAAAAAAACAGCGCAAAGCCAAACGTAGCCACCTTGATCAATGCGCTAATGATTACGTTTGTCAGGCCAATGGCCGTAGCCGCCCAAAAATCTTTGTTGTGATAGACATTCCTCTTTTTATAAAGGCCGAGCGCCCATTCACCCAAAACCAGGGCAAACATGACAGGAGCTGCATAAGGAATAATAGGTGGTAATCCAATCTGATCTAATTGTTCAACGGTGAGATATTCTTTCACTATTTTTTAGTCGTTAAGTATCAAAAGTACGCCTGGACTGCGATGTTTATATGTTTGGAAATTATAAACTACCTCGCGAATATATAAATAATTAAATGTATAATATATTAATAGCGGCATTAAACGTGTATTTAATTTAAATCCTTCCTTCTGAACTCCGCCATCTATTCCATATTCTTACGCACCCATTTTTTAAAAATTTTAAAACTGCGCATAAATCAGGTATAACATATTTTAGCATTTAATACTACCCGGTGTCTCTGGGTTTGTAACTCACCGACGGGTAGTCTAAATTTAGTGCTATGATTTTAAATGCGGATGAAGGTCCTCTGGTAAGTATTATCATGACCACACGAAATGCGGAAAAATTTCTTCAGGCCACTTTAGACTCTATTATCAGCCAAAGCTATCGGCATTGGGAATTGATTGTAGTCAACAATCAATCTACAGATAAAACTTTTGCCATATTAAATAATTACGCCACCAAAGATGCCCGAATTAAAGTCTTTACCAATCCTGGAGTTCCTGAAATCATACCCGGACTACAATATGGATTTTCGCAAAGTTCCGGAAGTTTTATCACCAGAATGGACTCAGATGATTTAATGACACCCAATAAATTAAAGATATTGGTAAACTTGCTACTGGAAAATGGCCCCGGACATGTTGTCACGGGTTGTGTAAGGCATTTTTCGGATGAAAAGGTATTACAGGGTTTCAGGCGCTATGATGCCTGGATCAATCGGGTAATGCGCTCAGGCAGTCACTACCGGGAAATCTACCGGGAATGTGTCATTCCCTCTTCCTGCTGGATGGTTCATCGACAGGATTTCATGCAATGCGGCGCGTTCGGACAAATGGTTTACCCGGAAGATTACAATCTGTGTTTTAGATTTTACAGCGGTAATATGAAAATTGTTGCCAGTAATGAAGTGCTTCATTTATGGAGGGAACACACCGGACGGATCTCAAAAACGGATGACCGGTATAAAGATCAGCTTTATTACGATCTAAAGCTCTCCTTCTTTGTAAAACTCGATTTGGACAAAAATGCCAACCTCATTGTCTGGGGAGCCGGAAAGAAAGGCAAAAAACTGGCTACAAAGCTGCAACGGATGGGTTTGAGTTTTGGTTGGGTCTGCAATAATGAAAAGAAGATCGGCCATAACATTTATGGCACACTTATAAATCATCCTGAACTTTTGATCAAGCCAGGAGCACGGCAGGTATTGGTGGCCGTTTCAGCAAGGGAAAAGGACGATATAGATGACTTTCTGCTAAGACATCAAATATGGCATCGATGGTTTTGTTAACAAACAGGAAAACCACGATACTCGCTATAATTCTCATCTGCTCATGGAAATAGTCAGGCCCCCAAAGTTCTCCTCGATATAATCCAGGAGTGCAAAGATAAACAAAGAGACCCCTGTCATTTCCAAAGTCTCCTCGCTGAAGGCCAGTATTTTGTAAATCATGGAAGACCAACCTGATTCTTCCCAATAGCTTCCTGCGATCATTTCCAATCCCAAAGCACCCGACAGAAATATAAATCCTGATATTATGAAAAGTCTTCGGGTTCTATTCGGTAAATTCCAAACAAATTTGAAGAGAAAAATCATTAATAAAATAGTAATAATACCATATGGAATTATCCAGGCAAAGTAAAAAATGCCTTGTGTTTCTGTCGCTAAAGCAGACTTGGTTAATGCGGTTAACTGTTCGTGGATTTCAATATTTTCATCCAGTGACAGAAAACAAAAAATTCCGCTCAGCAGGTACCAGTTATACTTTTGTCTCCCCCGTAAGGCAATCAGCAATAATATAATGGAAGCTGTCAACAGCAATACGGTAGCATAAAAAGTGGGTAAATTTTGTTCCCCATCGAGGTTTACCATTAACAAATACCTTTCCGGGATTACATTGAACCGTACCAGCAGGTATACCGATACATTTAAAAAAACAAAAAAACATACCATACCCAGTATGGTTTTCAAAACAGATTTACTCCTAATAGTTATCATCACTTAAAAAGTCTATTTGATCAAAAAATCAGGCAATTAGGGCTTGGGGAGAGCTACAAATATACATATTAATTAATTGTTAACGAAATAAAAATTTTATGTTAATTGGAAAATAACCTGGATGTAGCTGGTTTTCAGGCAGTACGGATTATGAATAATCGACGCAGGATTTATGACGATATGACAGGTTGGGGCAGCTAGCTCTGGTCTATGCCACAGACATTACAAAGCTCAGAAACAGGTCTTTCTGCAGGACCTTTTGAAATCTCTAAATTTAGTTTTTAAATGTGAAACAATTTAAGCACAAACGCTGTTAGCAATTATGTATTCTTTATGTCCCCAAAATCCGGATTATTAAAGCACTTATAAAAGAAGAAGTATTTCAAGATGAAGACAGGGATAGCACTTTTTATCATTACCTTTTTGTGGTTTGACACCTACCCGGGAAAGGATAACGCTTCAACATGGGAGCTTAAAAAGGATAAGAATGGCATTCAGATCTATGCGCGCAATGCCCCCGGGTGGGAGTACCAGGAGTTAAAGGTCACCATGCAACTCGAGAGTTCTTTGTCAGGCCTGGTTGCCGCATTAAAAGATGTTCCCTCCTATCCGGAGTGGGTATACACCTGCACCGATGCTTATTTTTACAAAAACAGTCCTCACGAGGAATATTATTATACAAAATTTAAAGCCCCGTGGCCGGTGAAAAGCAGGGACCTTATCGTACATTCGGTCATAGAGCAAGACAGTATTACCAAAACCGTTATTTTCAAAGGTAAAGGCCTTCCGCAATATCGCCCCATGAGTGATGGCATTGTCAGAATTCCGGCGTTTGATGGCAAATACCTGTTAGTCCCCAAAGGCGCTGATATGGTAGATGTGACTTACATTGTCAAACTGGACCCGGGAGGATGGTTACCACCCTGGCTGGTCAACCTGGTAAGTACTTCCGGACCGTACAACAGTTTTGTAAAATTACGCGATTTTGTAAAGCGGGATAAGTATCAGAAGGCCTCTTTGGCCTACATTGATGAACTTCAATAACTTCTTCTTTCGGGAGAAGACATTATAAGAACCTATAATGTTGAACGGTAAATGAAGCATCTTAAAGTAACTATAGGCTCCGCAACTGCTTTCCTGATAATTTTTCTTTTATCTCTTCATCTTAACGTGGATGAAGCAATTCCCATGTTGCTCTTTTGCTTCTCACCATTTGTCATGATCTGGATGACGATAAACATCCTAAAAGATGGGCAACCTTCCAAAAAGAAGTTTTCAGACGGTCACTTTTATGAAGACTACGACCATAAAACAGGCAGATTTCTTCCGCCTTCAGAAGACTAATTACTATACTTTAAGCGGTTTGTGGCTGATATCTGTTCGTTTTACAGATACTTTCAGCCAGACCAGTACTGTGTCACTTACTCATACATAGTAATCGCGTTTAAAGCGCGGTTGGCTTCTTCGATCTTATCATAATTCTTAAGTTGTGCGGCAGACTCCAACACACCCTGGATGGCCAGGGTTCTTCTCGGAGATCTTTCAAAAACTTTTTCATAGGCTTCCAGTGCTGCCTGCGGTTTGTTGTTTAGCAGCAAAAAGTCGCCATACAGCTCATATGGAGGCTTTATGAGCGTTGGTGGTCCAAATCTAAAAGGCAGTTTTTCTTCCAGTCCGATGGCCTCTTTGATCAGCAATTCGGCAGCGTGATATTTTCTTTTTTCCATCATCAATGAAGCCATCAATTCCTTTTCAAAAATCTTTATAACCATGCTTTCCTCAACCTTTTTGGCATATTCAGGAGGTATCGAAGCAATGTCATCAATGACGTCTACGATCTGGGACTTTTTCTGTTTATTTCTGATTTTTTTAATCAATTTTTCCGCCTTGTCAAATTCTCCGCCTTCAATGGCTGCCCGGCCTTCTATGTAGTAACCGGTGGCCTGAAAAACCGGGCCAAGAGATGAGACATTCACCTTGTAATTGGCAAGGGGGTCATGCCACTTTTTGACGTGGACAAGATAAGCACCCCTCATGGCATTAAAATTCATCTTTGCCCTGTCGGAGGTATGGTAGGCAACATCATCCTGAATTATTTCTATCAATTCCCGGGCTTTTTCTATTCGGCCTTGTTGCAGGTAACCATAGGTAAGCCATAACAGCGAATGGTAGGCCCTATCCTCATGATTTAACTCACCGGTCTCAAATATCTTTTCCCTGGCCTGCCAGGAAGCTTCATTTGACTTAATCACCTTATCCCACATGCCGGAGGCAATAAAGATATGAGAAGGCATGTGCAAGGCATGAGACGAAGGTGGGGCCAGCTTGGCATAAGCATCTGCTGCGTCCAGGGCCAGATGAGAAAGGCCAGGCTCATCGTAGGCATATAACGTGTAAAGCAAGGCCCCGGGGTGATCCGGGTTTTCTTCCAAAACCTTCTTTAAAATCTTCCCGGCTTTTAGGTAGGTTGGCGTATGCCTCCTGCCATGACTGGTACCCATTAATGACAAAGCATAAAAACATGCCACCTCGTGGTTTTCAGGATATTTTTTGTAAAGTACCCCCATGAAATTGGAATAAGTAATGTCCCTGAGGTTCTTTCTTAAATCTCCAAATAAAATATTAACGGCCCGCATTAAATCTTTTTCAAGCGGTGTCACTGCTTTTTTTACTCTCTTTTTAGCTTCCGAATCAATAAATCCGAGCGCCATAAGCGCTTCGTCTTTATCTTGCCTAAACCATAACGGATAATTGTAGGTCATAGCCTCACCCCAATACGCCATCACAAAGTCAGGATCCAAATCCTGGGCCTTCAGAAATTCTTCCTCGGCACCATTGTAATCGAAGTTATGCAATAGCCAAATCCCTTTAATAAAATGCTCCTGTGCTTCTGGCTCACCACTGGTAGGAAAGTTAATAGCTTCCAGATTTCTAATTTCTGCGTTTAAATTAGTACAATTTAATATTGATATAGTTATAAAAGTATATGCAAAAAATACTCTTACTATATAAGATAGGTTAGTTTTAAACACTGCTTTTAGGGTTAATTTAGGACAAAAAAATAATTTGTAATCTTGAATTTACTAAAAAATAACAACAATTCGAAATCATTTAAAGGCCCCCGGTATGAAAAATAAACTTTTAATTAGACTTTCATGTTGCGTATTAAAAGGTACTGCCTTGTTTAATGCTGATCATCAGCATGTTGCTTTGTACGTTTAAATAAGGACTTTAAAAGGTTTATTTTTGAAAATTAAAATGATTTTTTTAGCAAAAGTGAAGTTATCGTCCACGTTTATATTATAACGACCGAGCGTTTGTCAATTGAAAGACAATTGATATTATTGTAAAGATCTAATTTTGGTTTAAACCGTTAATTAACTACTATGAATAAAACTTATTACAATCCGGAAGATTTGAAGAAATTTGGAAACGTGTCGGAGTTCCAAAAAGAGTTGGCAGATAAATTTTTCAGTTATTACGGTGACGTGTTTAAAGAAGGAGAATTGAGTGCCAAAGAAAAGGCTTTAATTGCCTTGGCGGTTGCACATACCATCCAATGCCCCTATTGCATCGATGCCTACACCGAGGGATCTGTGGAAAAAGGTGCGACCGAAGGTCAAATGATGGAGGCCGTTCATGTGGCAACAGCTATCAGAGGGGGAGCGTCGTTGGTACATGGCGTACAGATGATGAACAAAGTGAAAGAAATAACGATGTAGAATTTATGAAGACACTGAAAGCGAGTAACCACCCCATTGCGAATTTTTCACACCAGGTGGCTATACTGGAGGAGGAATCTGAAGGATTGAACATACCCAAATTTACCGATAAACTAAACGCCATAGGCTTTGATCCGCTTAAACCCACCGGTTTTGAGGTATTCCAGGTAAATGTAGGAAAAATGTGTAACCAGACCTGTGCACATTGCCATGTCGACGCGGGCCCCGACCGAAAGGAGATTATGACCCGCGAAACCATGCAGCAGTGCCTGGAGGTATTAAAAAATAACGACTTTAAAACTGTTGACCTGACCGGAGGAGCGCCTGAAATGAATCCCCATTTCCGCTGGTTTGTGGAAGAAATAAAGAAATTGGGGAAACATGTAATGGTGCGCTGTAATCTGACCATCATCCTGGCAAACCCCAAATACCATGATTTACCGGATTTCTTTAAAAAACATAATGTGGAAGTGGTCTCCTCGCTACCTTTTTACAATGCTCAGCGCACAGACCGGCAAAGAGGCAATGGTGTTTTTGACAAATCTATCAAGGCATTGCAAATGCTCAACAAGGTGGGTTATGGAAAAGAAGACTCAGGCTTGATATTAAACCTTGTATATAATCCTTCCGGGGCATTTCTCCCCGCTTCGCAGGCACAGCTGGAAGCAGATTTTAAACGCGCGCTCATGAAGGATTACGATATTGAATTTAATAATTTATTTGCCATCACCAACCTGCCAATCAGCCGGTTTCTTGATTATCTGATAAAATCCGGCAACTATGAAAACTATATGGAAAAGCTGGTTAATGCTTTTAACCCGGCCGCCGTTACCAACCTCATGTGCCGCAGCACGCTTTCAATTGGATGGGACGGTTACATTTTTGACTGCGATTTCAATCAAATGCTTGATCTGAAAATTGCGAGTGGCAGCGCTAACCATATCAGTAACTTTGATGCCGATGCTATTCAGGGTAGGAATATAGTTACCGGAAATCATTGCTATGGCTGTACGGCCGGCGCCGGTTCAAGCTGCGGCGGTGCGACTACATAAGGCTCATCACCGGCAACCGGTGATAAGCCTAAAATTGGCACTGACAGCCGGTTCTTTAAAAGTGATCTGTTAACTGACCATTTTAGAAACGGCTAACTTAATGTTTTTCTCGTCAACCTTGGTATCATTAGATTTGACTTTCATGTTGACAGCTACGCGCAAGGCTTTTAGTCCACTGGCTCCTTGTAGCTCTTCCAACTCAACATATTCAACCTTTTCCATTAAATAGCCCTCGGACTGAAGATATTCAATGTATTGGCTGTACTCTTGCGCCTCCTTGTTTTGCGCGTAGACGATGGCAATCATTCCGGGCTGTGTCAGGCGCTCGTTGCTGTCTTTGATTAATGCCTTATCAATTCGCTTTTTGATAATCTCATAACGAATATTGTAGGCACCATCCACATCAAATTTCTTTTCATCCTGCCTGAATCGAATAGAAAGCGGTATGCTTTGTACCAGGATCAAGTGGGTGGTATCGAGCGGCATTTTTAACTCTGCCTTGAGGTCATGGGTCAGTCGCGCCACCTCACACATCGTTTTAAGCTGCCACAGTCTGAGGTTTCTCAGATGTAATTCATGGTATTCCTCGTTGGGCACGATAGAATCTCCTATGTAAATGTTGTATTCCACACCATCGGTTTTATACTTCTCAAAGTAATGGGGGAACATAGCCTGGGCTTTTTCATCTTCTGCTTCCAGGTAATTGGAAATCGACAGGTTGATCCTGGTCAGGCTTTCTTCAAAATCTTTACGTTTTTTATAGAGCGTGCCGTAGTCTGCATTCAGCGCATTATTGTAGCGATGCATGGTATCGGCCAGGTAAAAGTCATTTTTTACCAGGTAATCAAAGATGGGTTCTACCTCATTTTTAATAAACTCCAGTATACCTACCTCATCGCCGGAGTTTAAACCTTTTTTTACCTTTTGAATGCGCTGTCCCAACCTGAACTTAAGTTGATCCAATATTGGCAAGGCCTTTTGGAACATGGCCTGGTTAATAACCTTTTTGGCAAGGGTCAGGTGCTCTACCAGATCATCCTTGATAGCGTTGTTTCTTTGGGTTGAGGAGCTTCTTATATCTGATAGGCCGAATAACGGAAATACATTCTCAAAAACGATCGGCTCCGATTCTACTTCCTCTCCTTTAAGCCGGCTTTCCAAAATCGTGTTCGCAGCGCTTTCAAATTTCCAGGCTACGGTGGGGTGAATTGCCGTATATTCCTCCCTGATAATCGTTTCAATCTGACTTTCCAACTCATCAAGGCTACGCTGCACGGCCAAAGAAAACAGTGACACCAACTTTTTCACTTTTATCAATGAAAAAGCATCCAGATCATTGCCTTTATTCGATGACAACTCAAGAATACCAATAAGCCGGTCGTCATAAATAAGTGGGGAAACAATCAGGCTTTTTATTTTTTGGTCCTTAATTACCTTCTTAAACTGATCTGTTCCCTGAATATTTTTAGTATCACTCACCACAACCGCCTCTTTCTGGCACCAGGCCAAATCGTAAGGACTACCCATATAATCGCTGCATTCCATCTCTTCGGCATTATGTATAATGCTATTCCAGATTTTTCGGCCGGTCTCAAACTCTCCCTCACTGGCATTGGCAAAAGAAACTAAACCCAGCTTAAGCTTAGCCAAACCAAATAAGTCCCTCAAATTAGCTTGTAGCTTGTTAAAGCCCGATGAGGTAATTACGGCATGGGGATCCAACAACTGGTATCTCAATTCAGATAAAGCCTCCTGTTCGGTAACATCGGTAAAATCAAATACCACCAGCCCATGAAACTCAAAGTTCTCTGGTGGAATTTTTTCCATCCATAAATTCAGGTCCGTAAAATTGTCTACCAACAGATCCAATTCTTCATCGGTCAGCGGCTTTATAGGTCTTTTAGCGACGACTTTCATCAGCCGGTCGTTGATGGATAGCTTGTAATGCTTTTTAAGTTTGGTTTTTTCATCGATAAAAGTGAAAACCATTGGTTTTTGAACATTTATCGTCCTTCCATAGCATTCATTTAATATTCTTTTGTAGGCATTAAATGTTTTGCCCAGGTTCATCGCATTTTTATCGCATTGAGCAAACTGATCAAACTTAATCAGTTCATCAAATTTGGCCGTATTAAATATGGGATCAATGCTATAGGGAGCCGACACTGCGGTAATGGCATCCTCCATCTCTGCGATAGGAAGGAGTGTAGCCATAATCATGTCTACGGTCTGCTTATGAGTTTCAAGAATGCTATAGTCACCGATTGGCTTTAGTATCTTAGGTACCTGCTTCAATGTATTGACTATATCCTGCTGTAGGTGTAAAAAAGAATTATCATTCTTTTTCAACTGTTCTTTGTATCGGCTATATAGTGGTTCAAAACTTAGCTTTGTTGCAAACGGAAACCCAAGTAAGCTGAAATTTAAATTATTGGCGTTTTCTGTCAGTGACTGCAAATCTGCCGGCGCTTGTCGTGTACTGCTCATATCCTGATAATTCATGGTTGGTAATCTTACCATTTACTACGAAAATGACCTGCAATTGTTCAACTTCAAGCGAAATAGTCTGCCCTTAATAATTACAAAAATTTTTGGAAGCCTTTTACACGGCCATGTCAATGACCACCATCAAACAGACTATTGTTATTTCACGAGTGGCATTTTCACTTATGGTGAGGAACAGTCTGATAGGTCACAGCTGGTAAAAGGTAAATTTTCAGGCAGTAAATAATCGTTTACAACGGCCGGATCACTAGATATAAAATCTTTGAAATCCTCTCCCTGATAAATCAGAAAGTTTCCTTGCAGACCATCAAATGCTCCGATTAGTACCACCTCATTGGCGGAAGAAGAAGCCTCGAGAAAGGACTGGTGTTTATACTCCATCAGTGCGGCGATTTTCACAGTTTCTTTGTTTAGGTTGGGCCAAAAGGTTATCAACTGGTAATTCACCTGGTGGCATCCTTGCCTGAACCGGCAAATCGATCCTGTCTTTTTTTCAAAAGCTTTGATTTTGTAAAGGTAGATCCCTGCTTCAATGGCTCCATCCTGATCCAGCCTTTCCTGAATATACGGCTGATCCTTGGCTTTTCCCATAAAAATAGCTCCTCCGGGCTTCAGGAACCCGATCAGGTTGAGGTATCCATCATCCAGCAACTGTTGTAAGTTATTCTGGTGACTTTTGTAAAGGTTGATTTCTTCCTTTCCACTTGTCGCAGGCACCGATTCATTTTTATAAATAGTGATCAACAGCTCTTTTGGCTTGCTTTGAGCCCAGGTATCGACAATTCCCAGTGATAAGATCAGTGGGAATAGCATGCGATATGACCTATTGATTATGTTTTTCATCGCAAGAAATATCGTGAGTTTTAGTCATTTTCCGGATGGTCATAGCGAATATAATCATAGAAATGGGGAACTGAAAGCATTATCTTCCGGGTATTTCTTAATATAATACCATTGATTGTTAAAGAATAACAAATTTTACGATCCCTTGGAAAACAAATTTCATTTGTTCACCCGCGTAATGTTTCGCTCCGATTTCATCTGAACGGGCTGGCGGAAGGCTTTAAATTTGAAGTTATGAAATCAACCATCACTTACATTTTTTGTTTACTATCTATCACTGTCATTGCCCAAACCCCCGAAGAGGAGTATGAATTGGTAAAGCTTGATAGAAAAGTTAATTCCAGATACCACGACACGGCCCCCATCATTTCACCGGATGGCCAGACCTTATATTTTTTCATCGCCAATCATCCTGACAATACATTTGGCACCAGCAATAGCCAGGATATTTGGTATTCTGAAAAGGATGGTAGCGGTCAGTGGAAAAAAGCCCAACGGATGGAAGCGCCGTTTAATAAAAACCGATTCAACCAGGTAATGAGTATTTCCCGCGACGGCAACCGCTTGTTGATAAGAGGTGGCAGCGGAAAAAATAAGAAAGGTTTTTCGGTCGTTGACAGGGCTAACGGCATATGGCAAAAGCCGATTCCTTTGCAGGTGAAAGAATATGATAAAATGAATATCGGCAGGTTTTCCGGAGGATTTCTCTCTTATGATGGCAAAGTGCTGATCATGTATTTCAGTGAAAATGAAAGGGCAAAATATAGCGATCTTTACGTAAGCTTTAAAAAGGAAGGCTACGTTTTTACCAAACCGCAGCCTCTTCCCTCCAATATTAACACCAGATTGGATGAATTTGGTCCTTATCTAACCATCGACGATAAAACCATGTATTTTGCCAGCAACCGACCAGGTGGGCTTGGAAGCATGGATATATATAAAACCACGCGCCTCGATGACACGTGGCTGAAGTGGTCCGATCCGGTAAATATCGGGGAACCGATTAACACGGGTGGATTTGATGCCTATTATTCAGTTGATGAATCCGGAAAGCACGGATTCACCACCCGTACCTATATGTCTGCGGACGGGGGTAGCATGGACATTCTGGGGGTCGTTCCCAAACCCAAGATCATCCCTAAAACCTTTGTATCTGGTTTTGTCTACAATGAAAAGAATGAACAGCCCATTGCCGCCAACATTACTTACCGGCAAATCGATACAACCCAGCAACAAATTGAATCTACTCCCGAAGATGGGTATTATGAGTTTGAAGCTGTAAAAACGGGGAAATACGTATTTGAGATTTCAACCCCGGGTTTTTTAAATGCCTCAGACAGTCTAATGGTATTCAAGACGGAAAAAGACACAGTTTTAGAAAAGAACTTTTATCTTAAGCCTATTGAAGTAGGTTTAACAGTCAGGCTTGATAAAATCTATTTTGACTTCGATAAAACGACCTTGAGGAGTGAGTCTTTTGAAGAATTAAATAAGGTGGTCAAAATGATGGAGCAAAATCCTAAACTAAAAATTGAAATCGCAGGGCATACCGACAGCAAGGGATCTGATACCTACAATCAGAATTTGTCGCAGGGAAGAGCTGAAGCGGTAAAAGACTATCTGGTAACAAACTGGATCCCCGCCAACAGGATCATGGCCCATGGGTATGGCGAAAGCATGCCGGAAACTACCAATGAAACAGATGAGGGGCGGCAGATCAACCGTCGTGTGGAATTTAAGGTATTGGAAAATTGATGAGGTCGGCACCCATTAATTAGATGACATCCCTGGTCCGGTTTATTTTAATTTTGGCCAAATTGGTCAGCCGCATTTTTGAGCCGGAATTTAAATATGCTTCCCTTACCCTCTTCGCTTTCTACCCAAATTTTGCCGCCATTTTCTTCTATAAATTCCCGGCAAAGCAATAGCCCGAGGCCAAACCCATCCTCTTTCGAAGTGCCTAGTTTTGAGTAGTGATAGTCATTGCTAAAGAGCTTTTTGGCAATGTCATCGGGGATTCCGACGCCGTTGTCAATTACCCATATCTCTACAAAATTCTCTTCTACCTGTTGGGCCTGAACAATAACATCGCCCGTATTTGGTGTAAACTTGATAGCATTGCCAATTAAGTTTCTGAATACGAGCTTTGTCATATCCAGGTCCGCCATGACTTTGGTGTTGACCGCCACCTTATTGATGAGATCTATTTGTTTTTTATGGGCATCCAGGCCTAACAGCTCCATATTCTCCTTCACTACTTCACTTAGCGCAATTGGCACCTGATTCGACTTGATACCCTGCATTTGCGTTTTGGCCCAGTTCAGCAGATTATCCAACAAACTTTTAAGCCTGTTTAAGTCGCCCTCCAGGTTTTTGGATAACATTGCCGTTTCCTCTTTGGTAATACTCCCGGTGCTCAACAGCCCCAAAATCCCTGAAAATGAGTTGATAGGGCCTCTTAGATCGTGAGAGATAATGGAAAATAACTTGTCCTTGATAGCGTTGAGTTGCTTGAGTTCCTCTTTTTGCTCGGTAATCTCCTGGTTTTGTTTATGTATATCCCGGGTGTGTATTTCCACCAGTTCCATCAGCTCTTTATTTTTGTTTTTAAGTTGACGTGCTCTCAGGTAATAGGTCAAAAAGCCGGCCAGAAAAACAAACAACAATATCATCACCGGAAACCATTTGGTTTGATAAAAGAAAGCTTCCTTGGTTAAGGTGATATTGGTCCCCTCTTCATTCCAGACACCGTCGTTATTGGCTGCTTTTACCCTGAAAATATAACTTCCCGGTGGCAGGTTGGTATAATAAGCCACCCGACGATTGGCCGCATCGACCCAATCCTCATCGAAACCTTCTAGTTTATAATGAAAGCGTACCTCGTCGGAAGCATACAGGCTGAGTCCGGTATAATGTATCTCCAGACTTTCCGAACCTGCGGGCAAGGTGATATCCTCTAAAAACGGGCGTTGTTGATTATTTAGCAATACATCGGTAATGAGCACAGGAGGTTTAAAATTGTTTATTCTAATTTCTTCCGGGTTAATGATGGTTAGCCCTTTAAAAGTGGGCACCAGTATTTCTCCGTTTTTTCCCAGGTCCCCGATAGAGGCCCCAGTTACCACGCTGCTGCGCATTCCTTCGGAGTGATCATAGGTTACTGCTTCTTTAATCTGTGCAATCTCTCCGTCGAGTACAGCCTGTAGCATCTGATGGTTTGTTTGCTGAATTCCCTTGTTGGTCATTAACCAAAAATCATCATCTGAGTCAATAATTATCTGGAAGACTGAATTACTATACAAACCATTCCTGAAAGTAATTGATTTAAAGGAAGTGCCATCATACCGGGTAACACCGCCGTTGGTGCCAATCCATAGATCACCGTTGGCATGTTCGCTTATCTGAAAGACTACGTTGGAAGCCAACCCTTCCTGCTCACTATAATTTTTAAACCTCCCATTTTCCCACAGATGAATGCCCCCGCCATCAGTTCCTATCCAGAGTCTCTGCTGGCTGTCTTCAAAAATGGACATGATAAATTCATTTTGGAGGCCGTCTTTTCTTCCGTATTGGACAAAATCTCCGTCCCGGAACTTATTTAATCCTTTGCTGGTGCCAATCCAAATGTTCCCCTCGGTATCTTCGGCCATCACCCTCAGTTTGTTATTGGTTAAGCCATCCTTTTGAAAATATCGTTTTTTAACGACTCCATCATCAAAAAGCACCAACCCGTCATAAGTGCATATCCAAAGATTTCCTTGACGGTCTCTCAATACATCGCGGACCCTGTTTTTCTGATAGCCACTACCTAACGAGAAGGATGTGATTTTTTCATTCTCAAACTTTGCCAGCCCGTTGTCTGTGCCGATCCAGATCCTATCCCCTTCCTGATAAGCAATGTTAATTACCTCATTGGATAACCCCTCAAGAACACCAAAGTTTTTGAATTTACCGTCTTTTATCCTGCTAATACCGCGCCGGTAATTCCCCATCCATAAGCTTCCCTCGTTGTCAAAAGCAAGGCTTTGTACATTATTGTCAATTAATCCATTGGTCTGGTCAAGAATTTCAATTTTTTCCCGGTAAGACTTAATGAGCCCAATATCTGAAGCAAACCAAAGCGCTCCGTAAACGTCCTCAATAATGTCGTTAACAAAAAAACCGGAACTGATACCCGGAATTTCCAACGTCGAAATAGCACCATCTCGATAACGATTTATCCCAATATTGGTGCCTATCCAAATGTTTCCCTGACTGTCCTCCAATAAACTCCTTACCGAATTATTATCCAGTCCCGACCCAGTATCAAAATGCTCCAACCTTCCTTCCGAAAGCAAATACAATCCCTCGCCCAGCGTACCAATCCAAATGCCACCCTCATTATCAATCATCAGCGATAATATGGCGCTGCTGGAAAGTGATTCCAACTGAGGATCGCGGATAAAGTCCCCGTCTTTAAATTTGCTAACCCCGTTTCGGGTTGCCAGCCAAAGGAAGCCTTCCCGGTCCTGATCTATATCGGCAATAATATTGCTTTGCTGAAGCGTATCATCCTGAAATAAAACGAAATTATTGTTTTCCATTTTTATCAATCCACCCCCGTTGGAACCAATCCACAGCAGGTTGTCGTCATCTTCAAACAGGCTCAACACGCCGTTTTTTTTGAAGGCAGGATGATTCTTTTCGTTAAAGATCTGAAAATTAACACCGTCAAACTTTACCAGACCATCAAAAGTTGCAATCCACATATAGCCCTCGGACGATAGCCGGTTATCCAACACCGTATTGCTTGGCATCCCCTTATCAAGGTCCCAGTAATCGTGGTTGTATTGCGTGATAACCTTGTCGGGACTTAACCCCACCACTCGATTCTGGGCAACCAGCGAGGTGGTTGCGCAAAATAGGAGGAATGAAAAAAATATTAAGCCTCGTAAAGTTAAATGCATATCAGACTACAATCTTGTTAAATAGTGACGCATCGGTTCCATCTTCCTATCCGTCCCGGTCGCACAGTACACTTTATCATTAATGAATCAAATGTTTATGAATGGCCGACACTCCCGTCGTAGCCATCAGTTAAATCATCACACAAGGCCCGGATAAGGCTTTATATAAACATAAACCGTAAACTAACATGGCAATTTTCAAGCTTGGCTCAGACCTATTTACCGGTGCCGGAAAACCTGTGCAGAACCCATCCTGAGGCTTATAACCATCCCTTGATTTATTATATTACGCGACCGCTTATCTTTTACTGCGTCAAAAAAAGGAAATTACCTTTATTTAATAAATGGCAATTCTAAATTCAAAGTTAATTAAAAAAAAATCATTTCTGCGATCACCGGTTTATCTTAGACGAATAATTCAAATAGTTCGATAATTGCGAACTACGTTCTTCATAAAAAATCCGGCCGATCTCTCCATGTCTAAACCTTTATTATACCCAGTAATCAATTGTCAGGCATCAGCACTATTTTTACCTTGTTATCTCCCGATAAGTAGGTGTTGGCGGCGTGTTTAATATCGTTAGCCGTCAGGTTATCTACCATAGTATTGTATTGATCTAATTCCTTGAGTTCAAAGCCGTGATAATAAGCACTTCTCAACTGGCTCAACCAATAAGTATTTTTCTTCAAATTCTCAGTGCGATCAATTCTTTGGGCTTCCTTTATCTCGTTGACATCTTCCTCACTTACACCGTTTTCTTTAATATTTTTGATCTCGTCCAGGGTGGCAGCAACCAATTTTTCTACATTTTCAGGACCACAGGGAAAAGAAATTCCAAAAAAATAGTTGGGGATTGGAAAAAGGCGTCCACTACCCGAAGCCTTGACCGTATAGACGCCGCTTTTTTCCTCCCTGATAATATCGATCAAACGATTATTCAGGACCTGTCCGAGGGATGACAGCTGGTAATTATTCAGCCGGCTGTATTCAAAATCACCGGTGTAATTAATAGAAACAAAGCTTTTTGGATCTTCGCCTCGTTTGATTACTTTGTCAATCACACCTTTAGGGCTCCGGATTCCCAAATCTTTCCAGGTCTCCTTTCTTCCCGTATTGGGGAGACTGGCTAAATAGGTGTTGATAAGCGGTATGATCTTGTCAATTTCAAAATTTCCCACAAAAAAGAATACAAAATCTCCTGCATTGCTAAACCTGTCTTTATAAATTCCATAGGCCTTTTCGAAGTCAATTTTTTCCAGGTCCTCAACGGTTGGGAATCCCCCTCCCCTGGGATGATTTTGGTTCATTATTTTACTCACCTGATCCTGGAAATAGTATTGAGGATTTGACATCAGGTTCTCATACAACATCACATTTCTGGACTTTAACGACTTAAATGCTTTTTCATCTTTTCGCGGGTCTGTAAAAAACAGGTGAATCAGTTGAAACATCGATTCCAGGTCTTCGGGCGCCGCGTTTCCTGAAAAGCCCTCGCTGAGCTGGGCTATGTAAGGCGACACTCTGACATTCTTTCCGGCAAATAACTTTTGCAAGTCCGTTGGCGAAAATGATCTCACACCGCTTTGTGAAATAATATTGCTGGCATACGAAGCAGAATAATAATCTTCATCCCTGTAAAGAGAGTGTCCTCCAGGGCTATACGCCGACATAAGGATCTCATCATTTTTGAAATCAGTCGGTTTTAATACGACTTTAATACCATTGGAAAGATTCAGCTCCGTCACGCCTACTTCCGCAATCGTATCGGCGCTTATCACCTTGCCGGCCGTTGGTTTGGTTTCCATCAGGGCAGTACCAGCGATTCCATCGTCATAAGGGGCTATTTCCTCACTTGAAGCCAACGCGAGCATTTTCAACACTTCATCTTCATTGGGAATAGTCACCCCTTCTTTATCAGGCGCCGTTATCACTACTACCCTGTTGGTGTTTTTTACCCATCTGCTGGCCAGGGCATTTACCTCCTCCAGGCTTATTCCGGGTATCATGTCATTAGCAAATTCATATTCAAAAGTCCTGCCGGGGATTGGCTCATTGGTCAGGAAACTGCGAACATATTCAGCCGCATAACCTGCGGATTCGGATTTGTCCTTTTCTTTAAACGCCTTTTCATAACTATTCAACATTTCCTTTTTATACCGGTCCAATTCTCCCGGTGTAAAACCATGCTGTTTTACCCGCTGATTTTCAACCACCAAGGCACGCAAGCCCTTTTCAATTCCGTTCTCCCCTACCATAGCGAAGGATGAGTAGTTGCTTTTACTGCGGACCATACTACCATAGCCACTGCCACCGAATATGAACGGAGGATCCGACGATTGCTTCAATTCATTCATTCTTCGCCCCAGCATGCCATTGTACAACTGATAAACGAGATATTTTCTAAAATCGAACAACGTTTTAGATTCTTCCATATCCATTTTAGTGATCAGCTGGATCTGGGTAAAAGGCGCCTCTTTATCCCTGGCAATGGCTACATAGGTTTCCTCGTGGTCCGGCACATCAAATATTTTCCTTTCCCGGACATCGGTTCTTTTTTGAATTTTATTGAATTGGTTATGGATCATCTGCTCCATGTTATCTAATTCGAGGTCACCTACGGCTATAACGGCCATTAAATCAGGGCGGTACCATTCCTTATAGAATTGCCTCACGGTTTCATAGCTGGCATTTTCAATTACTTCCCTGGTACCAATGGGAAGCCTGTCAGCGTAATGAGAGTTTTTGAACATGATAGGGAACCATTGATCCCGCATGCGCTGGGAAGCACCGCGGCCCAACCGCCACTCTTCGAGCACCACACCTCTTTCTTTGTCTATCTCCTCATCGGTAAATGAAACCTGATGCGCCCAATCTTCCAGTACCTGTAATCCTTTTTTTACTACCGCCGGATCATCCGTGGGAATCGGTAACATGTAGACTGTTTCATCAAAGCTGGTGTAGGCGTTAAGGTCTGCGCCGAATTCAACGCCTATGGATTGCAGATAATTAACCAGCTCATTTTTCTGGAAATTTTTACTCCCGTTAAAAGCCATATGTTCCGTGAAATGCGCCAGTCCAAGCTGATCTTCATCTTCGAGGATAGAGCCTGCGTTAACTACTAATCTGAATTCTATCTTCTTCTCAGGCTTGCTGTTTTTTCGAATGTAATAGGTTAATCCATTTTCCAGCTTGCCGACTCTTACATCAGGGTCCACGGGAATTTCATCGGTCAAGCGGCCACTGATATTCCTTTCCTGCGCCTGAGTGCCAAAAACAAAAAGCAATAAAATATAAAACAGGTGGCGAAAGATTCTCATGATGTTCATTTTTTAAGTTTTTGATTAAAAAGGAAACAGATTATTGAATATAACCATATATCTGCTAATTTTTATAGCATTGAGGTTTATCATCCCCTCAATATCGTCATGCCTGGTAGGGATAAAATTTATGCAATGACTGCCAATACTTCCCGTTATGCCGCCACAAATCTATGGCGTTCACCAAAAAATTCCCGCTAAAACCCTCCGTTTTATACCGCGCCCAAGCGGCTGTAAAATTCGCTTTGCTGAGATCCCTGTAGGCTACAGTGACATGGGGCACAAAAGGCCCGTTACTCACCCAGCCCGGTTCGAAACCCGTATCGGTCAGGAGCCAGTTTTTAAGCGCTCCGTACAGATTTTGCAAATGTTTATTTTTATGGATAGTGACATAAATCACCCTGGGTGCAAAAGCCCCAAAACCTTCCAATTCCAAATCAGAAGGCGGCGTATTTATTTTAAATCTCGCCAGACTATTGATTAAAAAGCTCTCATCGGCAAAATTAAAAGGCTTCTGGAGTGTAATGTGAGCAGGCAGGCGTAAGGCATGTTTGCTGTGATAGTCCCTGGCAATTTGCTGTTTGATCGCATGAACCTTGTCATTCAGCGCTGCGGGCAAGGTGACAGCAATTAAATATAATTTCTTTTCCAATGCCATCTATTTGGTTGTTTACACCCACATGGTCATGTTACCTTTCTTTTACCCGGTACACAAACTTCAACCCCGACCAGATCTCATCTACCGCACATACCTTTACATCCACCAGACCGTTGGAGAGCCCTATTTCACGGACAAGGTTACCATCCACATCCGTGGGAATTTTTGCCGCTTTTTTAGGCCAGGAAACCCACATCAATCCATTTTTTGCCAGCTGTTTTTTTAGCGACGGAAAATCATTGATCAGCACACCCGCATCTTTCACAAAGACATGAATAAAATCAACGGGCCGATCACCGTCTTTTTCCCGAACAACCACATCGTCCGGTAACGTCTCCAGGAGAGAAAAGTAGTTGTCAGGCTTGTATTTTACCAACATGGTAAAACCGGGCTTTATTCCCAATTTTTTCACCAACGGCGTACCAGAATATCCAGCAGGCATAACAATGTAGTTTAATTTTCAAATTAATGGATTCTTTTGAAAAATTCCTAAATATTTCAGGGTGGTTGGGGATGCCTTAAAAGGCTACCCCACATTCAGATTCATTCCTTCCTGACACTTTTATAAATAAAAACCATCTGAAACAAATGAAAATTGGCCCTACTTTGTAAATTGCTTTTTTGTTTTAAAAATACGATTCATGAAACCGAGCATGACTTAATCGACACATACTGCGTGTCGCTAAGTCCTTCGCCAGAGGCTACGGCCGTCGGAGAAAGCTACTCTGCGGACTGCGTACGCCGTGGGCTACTTCGTCAGCCAAAGGCGGAGGTGCTAGCGGAGGCGCAGAGCAATGATTATAATATGCAAGGTTCCATCTGACCTTAAAAATATATTATAAACACATGAAAATAGTGGTATTAGACGGTTTCACACTTAATCCCGGTGACCTGGATTGGTCTCCGCTGCAAAACCTGGGAACGACTAAAATCTTCGATCGCAGCACCACAGCACAAATCCTCGAAAGAAGTGAGGGTGCAGACATTGTGCTTAGTAATAAAGCCATATTGGACAAATCCACCCTGCAAAAACTGAAACACTTAAAATTGATCGCTGTAACCGCCACAGGTTATAACAATATCGACGTTCATGCCGCCCATGAGTTGGGCATATCGGTTTGCAATGCGAGAAATTATAGTTCCGCTTCCGTGGCCCAGCAGACCCTCGCTTTAATATTGGAACTGACCAATCAATGCGGATTACACAGTACCAGTGTGAAAAATGGAGAATGGTCGCGTTGCGAAGATTGGAGTTACCGGCTAAGCGCTATGACCGAGCTCGCTGGAAAAACTATCGGCATCGTGGGTTTTGGTCACATTGGCCAAATGGTGGCGCAAATTGCACGGGGTTTTGGAATGCAGGTGTTGGCCAACAGGAAAAATCCAAAAAAAGACGAAAGCAATGATGTGGAGTACGTGTCTCTGGATCATCTTCTCCAAAATAGCGATATTGTAAGCCTGCACTGTCCGCTTACAGAAGAAAACAAAGGCTTTATCAACACACAAAGCCTGGCACTGATGAAACCTACCTCCTTGCTTATCAACACCAGCCGCGGACCGCTCATTCATGAAAAAGATCTGGAACAGGCCTTAAGGGGCAAAAGTATCGGCGGCGCAGGCCTAGACGTTCTATGCCAGGAACCTCCCTATACGGACCATCCGCTTTTTACGCTTGAAAACTGTCTGATCACGCCTCATCATGCATGGGCTACGCTGGAGTCAAGGCAGCGACTGTTGGATATTGTGGTCGACAATGTGGCTGCTTTTATCAAAGGGGAAGCGAAAAATTTAGTGCATTAGTTTCCGGTCAATATTGATACTAATCATTTTCAATATTAACTTTTAAGATTAAATTCAAACCGTTTAAGCCAAACAATAAAACCATTGATTTACTTTCTGCAAATTTCAGATTTCAAAACTTTTGCATTGACTACGCTGGTCATACTGGTGATTGTCGTGGTAAGATATTTCGTGGCGGCTGGCATATTTCACCTGATTTTCTATCAAAACCGGTCCAAAAAATGGCAGGGCCGGAAAGTAAATCAGCAACCTTATAAAAAAGGGCAATTTCAAAGGGAAATCAAATGGTCGATCGCTGCCTCCTTAATTTTTGCCATAGCCGGAACACTGACGATATGGCTATGGCAAAATGGGTATACCAGGATCTATGAAGGCTTTGACTGGACGGATATCTGGTATATGCCTGTAAGCCTCGTCATGGCTATGTTCTTGCATGAAACTTATTACTACTGGGTGCATAAAGGCATGCATCATCCTAAAGTATTTAAGCATGTCCATAAAATTCACCACGAAAGTCTCATTTCCTCTCCATGGACTGCCTTTTCTTTTCATCCGCTGGAAGCAATATTGGAGGCTATTATATTACCCATTATACTGATAGTCCTGCCAATGCACCCCATCGTTATCCTTATGCACCTGGTGATCATGACCATATCGAGCGTCATCAATCATTTGGATGTTGAAATCTACCCGCGCAATTTCGAAAATCACTGGCTTGGAAAATGGATCATTGGCGCGACGCACCACAGCCTGCACCACAAAGATTTCAATACCAATTACGGTTTGTATTTTACATTTTGGGATAAGTGGATGACAACGGAAAATTTAAATTTCGGCCGATTGTTCAGACAAAAATCCCGGTGACTGTTTCTCCTTCAAACCTTTCTTTCCCCTTTTTTTGAGTCCTGTATTTTAAAATTTCAAAAAATTCCAATTTTTCAAAAATAGCCCTAAATATCGCAAAAACGGCCATTTTCACTAATCTCATATCCAGCAAAACAAGTACTCCTTATAGTGATCAACAATTTTTGGCATAGCATTTGGACACAGAGCTACCAAAAGTTAAAAAGAAGATTATCCACTAAAAATATAGAAATCATGTTACGCAATATACTTACCTTACTGATACTTTCCACATTTGCATTTGCCTGTACCGATGAGGTACCGGTACCTGGCCCTCCAGGCCCAGAGGGTCTGCCAGGTGTAGACGGAAAAGATGGTGAAGAGGCCTATACTTTCGAATGGATTGTGGATTTTGAAGATCCCGATTACTCAGTGCTCCTGCCCTTTCCTGATGATTTCACCATGCTTGATTCGGACGTTGCTCTTGTATATGCGTTATGGGATACGGAAACTGTAGACGGTGAAGAACTGGAAATCTGGCGACAGTTACCACAAAATATTTTCACAGATGACGGATTGTTGCAGTACAACTTTGACTTTACCGTCTCCGATGTCTCGGTTTTCCTGGATGCAGAATTTCCCCTGTCCACGCTGGGACCTAACTTTACAGACGACTGGGTTTTAAGGGTTGTTGTAATACCCGCACAATTTGAGAACAACGGCCGTCTGGCAACCGATTACTCCGATTACAGGGCCGTTGCGGAAAGGTTTGGACTAACCGTCAACCCGGTACCCGACAAATACAAGAAAATAAAGAGACCACAGTAGCATAATAATTAAGCCTAAATTTAGATCACTTGTAAAGGGATGTTGCAAAGCATCCCTTTTTTATTTTGCCACCGGATATGGCTTACCATTCCAAAACCAGGCAAAAGACAGTTGATTGTGTTAAAACATTACTCGAATACGTTAAGGTCCTGATCTGGCTGGAAATTGCTTTTTTTATTCTCGAACTTCTATGCTCAATTTAATCATTAAAACAACGAGGACATGGAATATCATAACTGCGACTACGCTAATGTAGGCTATGATGAAGCTGAAGGATTTACCTACATGGTGATTAAAAGAAAAGGTGATTCGGAGCACTTCCGAATGGCTCATTACAAAACGCTGGAGCTCTACGACGGCAAACGCCCCGGCAAGCACCTGGCCGACACTTCAAAAATGGGTGTGGTAAGTATCGAGGATCAACAGTTTATTGCCAACAAGGTGATCCCGCAATTACTTAAAATGTCTCCGGATCATAAACTCAAAATTGCTGTTTTGGTATCGGATGAAGTATTTTCAAACGTGGCTGTCAAATCGATTGTAAATAAATCGAAACAGGGCAATCACGATGTCGATCATTCAGTTTTCAACAATTATGAGCAGGCCATCAATTGGTTGAGGAGTGACAATTAGCTAAAATAGCTCCGGCCTGTTTACGTGGGGTTACCGGATAGATGGTTTTAAATATAACGCCGGAACGCTATCGACTTTTATTTCAAGCGTTTTGCCAAACAGCCTATAACGTATCATTAGTGTTAGCGTTACGCCTGGCTAAGGTCAGTCGATGCCGTTTTCCGGAATTTTTCCGGTCACATTTCTAAAAAAGGCAGTGATTTCTTCCAGGTCTTGCTCCTGGTTTCCACTGGCATACATAGGATCTGAAATGATCACCTTTTTTTTGCTGAAATCAAATCCAACCAGAATCATGGCTGTATTTGCTTTGGAGGCGATGTAGTAAAATCCCGTTTTCAGTTGCGCTACTTTTTTCCTCGTGCCTTCGGGCGTGATGGCAATGGCAAATTTTTCCTTGCTGTTAAAAAGTTGCACCACGTTATCCACCAGCCGGGTATGCTTCGTGCGGTTTACCGGGTATCCTCCCATGGCACGAAAAAACATGCCAAACGGAAAGACAAACAACTCCTTTTTCGCCAAATATTTCACATTGCCCCATCGCACGATACTTCTGGCCAAAATACCTATCACAAAGTCCCAATTGCTGGTGTGGGGGGCAATTACCAATACAAATTTTGGAATATCCTGTGGGGCGTGGCCTTCAAAACCCCAGCCAATAAGTTTAAACACCAACTTGCAAAACGCTCTGAACATAGAAAAAAATTTCCCAAGTCTAGGCTAAAATATTCTATTTAGCAAATGGTCGTCTGCAATATTTGGTAGTGTTACCGTTAACGAAGGATTTTGCTGCATCGCTCGCCGGATGGCAAACAGCGCCTCTTCATTTCTTGCCCAACCTCTTCTGGCAATGCCATTGTTTACATCAAAAAACAGCATACTTCTAATATTTTCTTCAGCTTCCTGGCTGCCGTCCAACAACATCCCAAAACCTCCGTTTATCACCTCGCCCCAACCGACGCCACCGCCATTATGGATCGATACCCAGCTTGCCCCTCTAAAGCCATCCCCAATCACATTGTGGACAGCCATATCTGCCGTAAACCTTGATCCGTCATAAATATTGGAAGTTTCTCGATATGGCGAGTCTGTGCCGGAAACATCATGGTGATCACGTCCCAATACCACAGGGCCTATTTTACCGGATTTGATGGCTTCGTTAAAGGCAAGTGCAATTTCCATTCTTCCCTCGGCATCGGCGTAAAGTATTCTGGCCTGCGAGCCAACAACCAGTTTATTGGCGCCGGCCGCTTTGATCCAGCGGATGTTGTCTGCCATCTGTTGTTGAATTTCAGGAGGGGCTTGTTTCGCCATTCGTTGCAATACTCTGGTAGCTAACGTATCTGTTTTTTTCAAGTCAGCCGCCTTGCCACTGGTACAAACCCAGCGGAAAGGACCAAATCCGTAATCGAAGCACATGGGGCCCATTATGTCCTGGACATAGGATGGATACCGGAAATTTATCTCATCTTCCGCCATAATATCTGCCCCAGCCCTGGAGGCTTCCAGCAAAAAGGCATTGCCGTAATCGAAAAAGTAGGTCCCCCTGTCGGTGTGCTTATTAATGGCTTCGGTTTGCCGGCATAAGGACTCTCTTACCAATGCCTTGAATTTTTCGGGCTCCTCGGCTATTAATCGATTTGCCTCCTCAAATGAAATATCGACCGGGTAATAGCCCCCGGCCCATGGGTTGTGCAAAGAGGTCTGATCAGAACCCAGGTCAATGAAAATATTCTTTTCGTAAAATTTTTCCCAAACGTCCACTACATTTCCCTGGTAGCACAACGAGACTACCTCTTTTTTTGTTTTGGCCTGTTTGACCCTTTTCACCAACTGATCTATATCCTCAATCACCTCATCCACCCAACCCTGGCTATGCCTGGTGTGAGTAACTTTTGGGTTAACTTCGGCCACCACGGAAATGCAACCAGCAATATTTCCCGCCTTAGGCTGAGCTCCGCTCATACCGCCCAGGCCTGAAGACACAAATATTTTACCACTTAAATCCTCTCCGTTCTCAGTGATTTTTCTACCGGCATTCAATATGGTAATAGTAGTGCCATGGACAATTCCCTGTGGACCAATATACATGTAGGAACCCGCGGTCATTTGCCCGTATTGCGTTACTCCCAGGGCATTATACCTTTCCCAGTCATCAGGCCTCGAATAGTTAGGAATCATCATGCCATTGGTGACCACTACCCGGGGAGCGCTAGTACCGGAGGGAAACAGGCCTAACGGATGTCCGGAGTACATATGCAGCGTTTGTTCGTCTGTCATATTCGCCAGATATTGCATGGTCAATAAGTATTGCGCCCAATTTTGGAAAACAGCACCATTGCCGCCATAGGTGATTAGCTCATGGGGGTGCTGCGCCACGGCAGGATCCAGGTTATTCTGGATCATCAGCATGATCGCAGCGGCTTTTAATGATTGATGGGGATAAGCTTCAATGGGCCTTGCATGTATCTTGTATTCAGGCCGAAAACGATACATATAAATACGTCCGTATCTCTCAAGCTCCTCCGCAAATTCGACGGCCAGGGTAAGGTGGTGTTCCTGGGGGAAATAGCGCAAGGCATTTTTAATGGCCAGCTTCTTTTCGGGAATGGTCAGAATATCTTTGCGGATGGGCGCATGATTTATCTGGTCATCAAATTCCCTTGGCGGTGGCAATTCCTCGGGGATGCCCTGAAGAATTGATGCTGCAAAGTCTTTTTCCGGTTTAAATGTCATGGTCAATTTTTTTTTGCTATTTGGGAATACTAAACCTATCAAAATTTTCTTTTGTAAATTGATAGCCAATGTCAAACAGCTCCCGAGCCTTATTCAGTTCAGATCCCGCATACTTTTTCAACCCGGGAGGCTCAATTAACAAGTTGCACATTTCCTTACGTTTTTGCGTGTTGCCGTTTATTGCCATTAACAAACTTCGTTCAATCAATACTTTTACATTTTTAACATCAAAATCGTCATCTATAGGATTGGTGTGGCTCCCAATAATAAAATCGGTTTTATCCATAATCGGTTCCACCGGCAGGTTATCGAGAATACCTCCATCCACATACAAACCATCTCCGAACTTGACAGGATTAAAAAGTACGGGCACGCAACAGGAAGCCAGCACGGGAGTGATTAATTCTCCTTCCGAAAAAAAGGTTGTTTTCCCGCGCTTAAGTTCTGTAGCGGCTACGGAAAGGGGTATTTTCAAGGCGCTAAAATTATTTTCTGGCAAATACTTTAAAAATGTATCCCTGAGGTTTTCAATTTTCAATAACCCGGTTTTAGCCAGCGCCGGCCGCATTCGCTTTATAAAACTTGTTTTTAAAATAATCTGCAAGATCTCGTCCGGTGTATAGCCGTAACTGTACATAGCGCCGACAACAGCGCCAGCACTGGTTCCTGAAATCGCACTTGGCCTTATCCCATGCTCTTCCAGCGCTTTGATAATGCCTATGTGTGCAATCCCCCTGGCACCACCTCCGGATAAAGCTAATCCAATCTTCATGCTACAGAATATCTTTTAACGCAAAAGTTTCGTCGACCCTGATGCCTTTTTCTGTCATCTTCAGGTTGCAACATTCCACGACCGGATCATGTTCAAAAAATAAAATATAATCATTATCATAAGCTTCCTGCAAAAAGTCGGCTTTCTCTTTCAGTGTGACCAGCGGCCTGACATCATATCCCATCACATAGGGAATCGGTACATGGCTGGTCGATGGCATCAGGTCGGCTACAAAAACGATGGTTTTATCTTTGTATTTGATTTTGGGTAACATCTGTTTCTCCGTATGCCCATCGACATAAATGATATCGAAGCTATCAAAGGGACTTGCTTGCCCTGTTTCCAACAGTTCCAGGTGCCCCTGCTCCTGCATGGGTAGTATATTCTCTTTCAAAAAGCTCGCCCTTTCCCGGGCATTCGGATTGATGGCCCACTGCCAGTGGGCCTGGTTTGACCAGTACTTCGCATTTTCAAAAGTCATATGGTATTGATCCGGGTTAGCGCCGTTTTTGACACCGCCGCCGCAATGATCGAAATGCAAATGGGTAAGAAACATATCGGTAATATCACCGAAATTAAAACCGGCGCGGCTTATTGAATTGACCAGGCTATCGTCGCCGTGAAGGTAGTAGTGACCAAAAAACTTAGCATCCTGCTTGTTTCCAATGCCATTATCGATCAATATCAACCTGTCGCCATCTTCCACCAGCAAACAGCGCATAGTCCAGGTACACAAATTGTTTTCATCAGCCGGATTGGTTCTTTGCCAAAGCGATTTGGGCACTACTCCAAACATGGCACCACCATCAAGTTTTATATATCCGGTATTTATAACATGTAGATTCATGGCATTACAAGCTTTTCAATTTTAAAACTGCCAACCTGAAATTGGTTGTATCGATACAGCCTTGAATTGTTTCCGATCAGTTGCGTTTACCTGGATTGTTTCCCTGTTGAACTAAACAAAAAAAATGCTAATCGTTCTCCGATTAGGCAATGATGCAGGGACGGGAGGTAAAACCTTTACTTAAGCTCACCCATTGCAGAAAACTTTTCAATACGCTGACTTATTCTTTCTTCTGCAGTGAGTTTAATTAATTCCTTATACTGTTTTTGAATTTCTCTTTTCATAATGCCATACATGGCCTGAGGATCCATATGAGCACCTCCCAGAGGTTCTTTAACAATACCATCGATGAGCTTAAAATTAAGCATATCCCTGGCTGTCAACTTCAAAGCCTCGGCAGCCGCCTCTTTGTGGTCCCAGTTTCGCCATAAGATGGTGGAGCAGTTCTCGGGAGAGATCACAGAGTACCAGGTATTTTCCAGCATCAAAACCCTGTCGCCAATGGCAATGCCTAAAGCTCCTCCGGAAGCCCCCTCACCTATTACAATACAGATTACCGGGACTTTCAACGTAAACATCTCTTTGAGATTTCTGGCTATAGCCTCTGCCTGGCCGCGTTCCTCTGCCTCTAATCCCGGGTAGGCACCCGGCGTATCTATAAAGGTCACAATGGGTTTATCAAACTTTTCCGCCAGCTTCATCAGGCGCAAAGCCTTCCGGTATCCTTCCGGGTTGGCCATGCCGAAATTTCTCATTTGGCGTTGCTTGGTATTCCGCCCTTTTTGTTGGCCTATAAGCATGAACGTCTGCTTGCCAATCGTGGCAAAGCCGCCTACCATCGCCTTGTCATCTTTCACCTGACGGTCGCCGTGCAGCTCAATAAAATCGTTGGTAATGGCGTAAATATAGTCGAGGGTATAGGGTCTGTCGGCGTGTCTTGAAAGCTGTACCCTTTGCCAGCGGGTCAGGTTATTGAAAGTCTCTTTCTTAAGGCTGTTTATTTTTTCTTCCAGCGATTTTACTGCCTCGGTCACATCCACTTTGTTTTCGTCGGCCAATTGCTTCATGCTGGAAAGCTTTTCTTCTAACTCCGCTATCGGTTTTTCAAAATCCAAGAGCATTTCCTGTTTGGTTTACGTTACAAATTTAAAATTTTAATTCATTTATGGAAGTTAATCCATAATTTATCCGCTTAAAGCATGCATTAATCGATGATGCAGGGCGCTAAAGTAAAAACAATTTCCCACAAATTAATGCGGTAATTTTTTTTTAGAAATATTTGCTAAAAGGCTTTGGAAATAAATATGAATGCTACTACATTTGCACCTCTTATGATAAGGATGGGGCTTTACAAAAAAGCTTCAAACTAACATAATAAGAAGATAAAATATTAAAAGGTTGGTCCGGTAGTTCAGTTGGTTAGAATGCCTGCCTGTCACGCAGGAGGTCGCGGGTTCGAGTCCCGTCCGGACCGCTTAAAAATGAAGGAGTTGCAAATTTTGCAGCTCCTTTTTACTTTCATCTGGCTCGATCATCTATATTCGCTTCAGGGTCTTGGTAGACATCCTTTTGCCGTTTTTGTTAAAATCTATCCCCCTTTTTTGTTTATGTCTTTTTTCTAAGCATAAACTCCATCAAAAAAAATGGACTAACAAGAATGATAATCAAACCAGGCTTCTGCGCCTTATAGAATTTTATGTCTATCTGTTATTTATTTAATCCTGTAAGGTCAGAGTTTATTGTCACTTTGCCCCTACCCGTCACTACTTTGGCTGAAAAGCTGTCGTGTACCTCAATATTATTGGCTGTTTTCAGGTCTATCACTTTGTTCGAAACATTATTGGTTAAAAGTGACATTTCGCCATTGGCATTGAACACACTGCCATGGATATTGATCCTGGTTGGTAAATAGTCTTTCATGGCGTCATTTGCATGAAAGCGAATACCTGTTTTACGAAAACTGGTATTGGTGATGTTAATGACATCTATTGGCGTGTTTACATTGATAAAATGGCCGGGCTCGTCATGCAATACCCTGACATTATCAAACACCAATTGCTCTTGCATAGGTACCTGAGCTCCAGGATAATAGGAACGACTCCACTTTCCATTGTCAAAATGTATTGAGAAGCTTGTTCGTGGTTTTTCCAGGTAAATATCTCGGAATGTCACGTTTCGTACTCCGGCAACATACTGGACATCTTCTTGTACCATTACCCATTTGATCCCGTCTAAAACCTGCATTCCTTCTTTGTGTGTGGGGCGAGTTACAGAGGTATAGGTTTTTCCATCCGGAGTGCCATTTTCGGTAATTCCATCAATTCGATAAATTCTACCTTCGGAAACTACTGCGTCGGCATTTTGGAGTTCCATGCCTGCTCTCCAGTCTACCCAGCCACCAGCCAATATTCGGCAGAAATAACCGATCAATTGCTGATCGCCCCGCATATCCCAGCATTTTTCAATTACCCCGTTTTCGATCCAACCTAGTTCCGGGTTTGAGGTGGCATAGTCATGTGCATTTAGCGCAATCCCGTCGTCTATAGTGGTCAATACAGCATTCGATATGGTAAACCTATTACCACGACCCAGGTGAATGCCATCTTTCTTTCCTTCCAAAATGGTATCATTAATGATGAGATCTTCAAAGGTGCATACATGGATCCCAAACTGTAGTGACATGATATCATAGCATCGAAAACCTTCTATTTTCAAATCTTTAACATAGAAAAATGCTATCTGGCCTCTCAGTCCAAAAACTTCATTGAACCTCAGATCCATACCGTTGACACTTACATACAGCCCTTTGATGGTGATGTGCTCATCAAAGGTTTTCGTGAGTGCTCCTTTATTCAAAATGACATGTGAAAATGGACCTTTTTCATCCACTTTTTGTAGAATCACCCCATTACCAAATTCGAGCGTGGTGTTGCTTCCTACGTAGGTGGTACCCGCCACTTTGTAAATCCCGGGCTTGCTTACAATGATAGTTCCCGTCTGATCTACGGCTTTTTGCAATGCAGCCACATTTTCCAGCCCGGTGGCATCTGGTGAAAAACCGAAATCCGCCGCATTCGTAAAGCCGGCACGCTGGGCTTCCCCCATCAGGGTGATCAGGCAAAACAATCCTGCCAGGAACAGTTTGTTGGTTATATTCATTTTCATCTTTTTCATTTTTTGTACTTGTTGTTATTTCTGCTCTTAAGTCAGATTTTGGGGTTTAATCAAGGTTATTTGCCAAGTTTATGACCTTTAGAAAGTCACCTCTTTTCGAATAGATCAATTAATCAAATCCAACATAACTTTGGCATATCGTTCCCCAAGGAGCTCAGCTGATCTTGCGTCAAAATGCACGTCGTCTCCTTTATGATCCAACCCTTCGGCGCTTACGACTCCGGTATTATTAACCAGGTTGGGTAATTCCTGAAGATTATCGTTGAACATCTCGACATCCCCTAAGAAATACCCCAATTCCCCCGCTATGAACGGTAGTTCCGGATTTCCAGCAACTTCTCTTATTCTTCCGATAAGGATTGTCAATTTTTTCATGTATAACGGATCCAATCTATTTCCCTCTCCCTGATGCCAGATCACACCTTTCAACGCTCCAAGATCCATTGCTTTCTTTACCCGAACAATTGCATCATCGTAAGGGTGTGTGTTAGTGATATCATCATACTTACCAGGTTCCCACAAATCAATTTTGGTACCTCCTACCGCACATGGTACGATGACTATTTTATTATCCGTTTTTAGAGAAAGCTCATAACCGAATTTCAGGCCCGGACCTACAGCCGCAATTTTGGGCTTGTCAAAATGAACGGGATGCGTAGCTTGAGTCAACTTACCCTCTTTGTTCATCATCAATACGTTATCAGATGAATAACTGTTGGCAATGCTGTCTATCACACCTCGACCAGCCATATTAGACTGCCCCATTAGTGCATATATTTCTAACTTTTCTTCGTCTGAATCTGCTTTTTGCGCAGACGCTTGTTTCTTATTCTGGCATCCTACCAAGAGTATTAAAAGGGTGAAAAGATTTATTAATTGTCGCATACTATAGTCTACAAATTGGTTGATGTTATTCTGATGAGTTGTTTGTATGGTAATTATTTGATTTATTACAACATTGCCTGAATGGACCTTTTTCCCATCGTCCGTTTTACTTTTGAATTGAAGTTTATCCGGTTTCCTAATTTAGGAAATTACCATGGCTCACAATAAAAAACCTGCACCTTTCGCAATTCCACTGGGAGATCTTTTACGGATTCCAAAGATCGAAAACGGACTTTATTAGTGACCACAGGTTCCACCCGGTCTATTTTCTTATGACCTATGGTCTCATAACCCGGTGTTGCATTATAAGGCGGTGTTGCACTTGGAAACGTGTTTGCTGGCTTTAAGGGCTCCCATTTCCCGTCCAAAAAGGCTTCAAGTGTGTAACGAACTACTTTTTGTCCGTTAGCGATCTGCTCCATCAAAACAATGGTATTGATCTCTGTGGGTTCTTCCCAAGACAGTTCAAAAGTCCCTCCCGCAGGAATCGCATCGGATTTGGCTATAGGGTTGCTGAATCGGTTTTTGATTTCATCGCCAAAGGCTTTTGCCGCAGCTACGATATCGTCGGGAATCAGGCCTCTGTTATCCGGAGGAAGATTAATGATAACATTGGCGCCAAGCCCTATAGTACGGTAGTAAAGGTCTATGTGCTCGGGGAGTTCTTTGGCAAAAGTACGATCGGGTTGCCAAAACCAACCTCCTGTGTGAAAAACTCTACTCGTCGGGCATTCCCTTACCCTCCAGTATTCTCCCAGAGGGTGTCCTGTCCGAACCTCACCTTCCAACAAGCCATAGTCATTTTCAGTATCCACATCACCTTTATTTGGTGCCGGACGCGTATAGTTGGTTCCATCCACGGTATGGACCGCATTCCACATGGGATACACCACATGGCCTGTTTCGTTTCCCGGAACCCAAGTTTCCGGTCCCATAAAAACCATATCGGGTTGCAACTCTGCCGCTAAATTGGTAATTGGCGTCCACATCTTTATGGTAGATATATGACCCCAGTGATCAGACCACATAAAATCGATCGGGCCATAATTGGTAAGCAACTCCCGCATTTGTTCCATTTGTACTTCCATATAGCGTCTCCTGCGGTTATCATCCTCAAAAACGCTATCCAAAAGTGCAATGCGTTTAGCCCCCCAACCTACAGGGCCCTCGTACGATTTCAAAGCGGAATTAGCATCATGACTTGTTGTATGATAGAGCCCGATTTTTATATCGTGTTTGCGACAGGCATCAACAAATTCCTGGACAATATCGCCTTTGCCATCTTTATAGGGGCTATTGGCAACAGTATAGTCAGTGGTCTTTGAAGGCCAAAGGCAAAAACCTCCTTCGTGCCTGGCAGTCAAGCAAACATATTTTGCCCCCAAATCTTTGGCCGCAAGTACCCATTGTTCCGCATCCAACGCTGTTGGATTGAACTTTGAGGGAGGTTCCTTACCATCACCGTGTTGTTGTCCTATAAAAGGATTCAGTCCAAAATGGATAAATGCGCCTACTTCCCAATCGGCAAAGGCAATCTGTTTGGCCATAGGTTTGGTCAGTTCGTTGGTTTGGCTTGTTTGATTAGTTTGATTGCTTTGGGAGCCCGATACCAATAGTTCAAATACCACAATTAGCCCTAAAAAAATCTTGATATATTTCATTTTGAAGTTTATTAGTGAAAAAAAAATTGAATTTTCAATGTCCCTAGTGTTAGGAGGAATTTACGATGCTGTTTGCCCTTTCAGATCATTATTTCATATAAGGCTCACAATTAAAAACCTGCATCTTTCGCAATTCCACTGGCAGGTCGTGCACAGATTCCAAGGATCGAAAGCGAATCTTATTGGTGACGACTGGTTCTACCCGGTCTATTTTCTTATGACCTATAGTCTCATAACCTGGCACCGAATTGTAAGGCGGTCTTGCACTTGGAAACTTATTGGCATGCTTTAACTCTACCCATTCCCTGTCTAAGAACGCTTCAAGTGTATAGCGCACTGCTTTTTGCCCGTTGGCAATATGTTCCATTAAAACAATGGTATTGACTTCTGTAGGCTCTTCCCATGAAAGTTCAAAAGTATTTCCCGCAGGAATCGCATCGGATCCGGCAATGGGATTACCGAATCGGTTTTTGATCTCATCGCCAAAGGCTTTTGCTGCAGCTACGATATCGTCAGGAATCAGACCCCTGGTATCCGGAGGAAGATTGATAATGACGTTTGCGCCAAGCCCCACAGTACGATAGTACAGGTCTATGTGCTCCGGAAGTTCTTTGGCACGAGTACGTCCTGGGTGCCAAAACCAACCTCCACTATGAAAGGTTGAACTCGTAGGACATTCCCGCACTCTCCAGTATGCTCCTAAGGGGTGCCCTGTGCGAACCTCGCCCTCCAGTAAGCCATAGTCATTTTCGGTGTCCACATCACCTTTATTTGGTGCCGGACGCGTATAGTTAGTGCCATCTAAGGTATGAACGGCATTCCACATGGGATAGACCACATGACCCGATTCGTTTCCCGGAACCCACGTTTCCGGTCCCATAAAAACCATATTGGGTTGCAGGTCTGCCACTAAATCGGTAATCGGATGCCACACATGCTCAGTATCAGGAGCTCCCCAGTGGTCAGACCACATAAAGTCGATAGGACCATAATTGGTAAGCAGCTCTCGCACTTGTGCCATTTGTACCTCCCGGTACCGTTTCTTAAACTCTGCATCCTGGAAGGCGATACCCATAAGCGAATCGCGGCTTGGTCCCCAACCAATGGGGCCGTCATACCAGGACAAACCGGTGTTGGTATCATGACTGGATGTGTGATAGAGGCCAATTTTCAAACCGTGTTTACGACAGGCATCTACAAATTCCTGTACAATATCGCCTTTACCACCTTTATAGGGACTATTAGCAATGGTGTAGGAAGTAGTCTTTGAAGGCCACAGACAAAAGCCTCCCTCATGCCGGGCAGTTAAACAAATGTATTTTGCACCCAGGGACTTAGCCGTCAATACCCATTGCTCTGCATCCAACTCCGTAGGATTGAATTTTGATGGAGATTCCTTACCATCACCATGTTCTTGTCCGGTAAAAGGATTCAATCCAAAATGGATAAATGCGCCCACTTCCCAATCGGCAAAGGCAATTTGTTTTGGCAAAGGCTTGGCCAGCTCGTTGGTTTGACTTACCTGGTTGGTTTCGTCATTTTCTCTTGTTTGACTGATTTGAGAGCACGATACCAATAGTCCAAATACCACGGCTACTCCTAAAAAATTCTTGATGCTTTTCATTTTTAAAGTGTATGCGAGAAAATTAAATTTAGAGTTAAGTTTTTATTATTTGTTATTAAAATGTTGAGGGTTTCCCATTAAAAAGCATTGATTATTTCATTATTATCCAATCCTAATCATTATGGTTCAAATGATGAGAAGGTCACTGGATCAGGAAGTTCACCCTTATCCAAAATGGGTAGTCCTTCCCAAATCTTGAACTTATTCGTTCCTTTTTTTAAACCTTGAAATGGTCCGGGAAGCGCTTTACCATTTTGGGCTATTTCGTTATTGAAATAATCCACATCCACAAATTCATGGTTTTTTGAACCCACTTCTTCGGGATCATAAGGGATATTTATGACTAACTCATGGGAATCTGGTGAGTATTGAACGCTGCTTCCTTTTTTGAGCAAGCTATTGGCATCAAGCTCCACATCGTGAAATTTCCAGAAGGTCTTCCATTCTTCTAAGGTCAAAGGGACTCTTCCCGAAAATCCCGGTCTGGCAAGGGTCAAATCTTTTGAACCTGTTTCTTTCTTGATCAACGCCAGAAACTCTTCTTCCGTCCACGGCGGCACATCCTGGGTAGCGCTATTGATCCTGAACACTTTATCTTTCGGTTTCGCATCGTACACGTTGAAATCCGACCGCTGTTTACCTCCCAACTGAGACGGGTAATCAATATCCATGGTGATGGGATTATTGATGAAAAGGTTATTGTAGAAGGAATGATGATAAGTCCTGGTTCTATCATCTACCTGGTGAACAATAACCGCCTGTCCATACTTATTTTGTTGAGGACTGTTGGCAATCAAATTATGCATAAAAGTTGCCCCGGAAGCGTCGTGAATATATACCGGGTTTTCCTTATTTTCAATAATAATATTGTTATCTGCAAAAAGGCGATCATAATCATAGTCGCTCATTTCAAGGAACAGCCCGGCGCGACCATTGCCAAGTAAAATATTTCTTGAAACCCGGCTGTCGGGAAACTTATTGTCGAACCAAACGCCATAAGTTAGGTAATTATGAGCTACGTAGTTATCGCAAACCTCCCCGTATAAAATATTATGACATTTGATGCCCGCTTGCTCCCACCGTTTCCTCCCCAGGAATCTCATAGTATTGTTGTACATGACCACATTATCTCGAATGACCATGTTTTTTGAACTATTGGAAAGTATGCCTGCCGATCCGTTTTCCAAAATATAATTCAGCTCGATCAGATTATCATGCGCAGCCTGAGCTTTGCCCACCTGATCCACATGCCCTGCATCTAATGCAAACGTTTTTGCATACCGTATTACATTTTTTCGAATGACCCAATGATGCCCCACCCCTAAACCAACTGCTCCACGTTGGCCCCATTTGGGCATGACCCAAAAGTTGGTAGGATAGTTATTTCCGCAGTGTTCCATAATGAAGCCTTGTACTACAATGTAGCCCAGTCCCCTGGTGATTGGTGCGAAAATCCTACGTCTGGTGGTAATCTCTACCTGCTGATTTTCTGGATTAAGATCACCAAAGTGGATATAAAGTTGTTCTGATGCTGCTTCATAATACCAGGTTTCTTTTTCCAGTTCCTTTCTAAATGGAACCTCTTTGTATTGCTTTCCATTAACAAAAACCTGCCCACACGTATAAACTATTGTGGAATCAGCATTGGGATATCCTCTTTCCCACTCTCTCCTACCTTCCCGTTGATAAGGTGTAGAGGATAAATTGACCTTGAATGGATTATAGTGATCTACGTAATCAGATCTTATATCATTAAATAAGGCGTCATCAGGCACTGCGGAGAAAATCCCATTTCCTTTTGACTCCCATTGAGGAGACCACAATTCTGAACCTCTGATAATTACCCGCTTATTGGGCTCTGCCATATACACGATTGGAGCTCCTTCTCCACCTCCTCTTGGTGGTGTAACCCGTTCTCTATAAATACCCTCGCGAACGAAAATCGTATCACCTGGTTGAGCGATCCAAGCCGCTTTACTGATCGTTTTGAAAGGGCTGCTTGATGAGCCCCGATTGGTATCCGCACCACTCGGTGAAACGTAATAGGTAGTAGCCTCGGCTAGGGGTATTGCGCAAAAGGACAATAGGCAAAGGACACCAAAGTGCATAAAGAAACCTTTAATATCTTTTACACCAGAGCCAGATTGAATACTCTTATCTATTTTGTTTAATGTTATCTTCACTCTTTGGACATTTCTCATTTTTGGTTCTTTAATGGTCTTACCATGTTGAAAATCTCATCTTCCTGGTTGTGGCAAGCAAAAAACACATGTGTGGGCTTGCCACCTTCGATTAATACCTGGGGCCTTTCGAGTTTTTTCAGTTTTTCAGTTGTACCGTCGCTCAAGCTCAATGTTTTACTGTAGGCAATGGGTTGGGCCGCAGTAGTCCAGTTAATACCGTCCTTCGATGAAGCAAGGAACCCGGCACCCGCCTCTCCAGTGATGGCCGCATTCATGCACTTGGCCAATAATTTATAGTTTTCGCCATCATACCAGATGTAAGGGTCCTCTACATGAGCGTCAATAGGGGCAAACTTGATACGATTGTTTTCAGAAACGCGTATATATTCTCCCAGATAATGATCAGCACGCGCTACCCCAAATTGCAGGGCGCGGTTATTGTTACGTTCGGGATAAGGAACAGGAGCGCTTTTATAAACCAGAAGTACACTTCCATCTTCGTGCACATGGGGTGCCGGATTACTGGTTATGGCCCCGTCCCAATTATCAGGCCGTGGTTCAAGAATGGGTGCCTCTTGCCGTACAAAAGGACCCGCAGGTGAATCTGAAACCGCTACGCCGATCCGCTTGTTGTTCCAGGCGTTTTCATAGTCTTGCCGGGTAGGTATCGAGTCTACCGGCTGATCAAAATCATAAGTTACCCCGATGTAAAAGAGGATGTATTTTCCTTCGTGGTAATGGATGCTCGGGTTGTGGGTCATGAGTCCATCCCAATGATCCTTTCCTCTCACCGGCAGGGCAACTGTTTCAAACTCGTAAGGCCCTTCAGGTTTATCGGAGGAGGCCACTACAATTTCAGAGTTGGTCACCCATGCTCTCATGGAGAGCTTTTTAGGCCAGCGACTGGCATACATATAATATTTGCCGTCATCCGCTTTGATCACAGACCCACCCCATATGATGTAATCGTCCATTCGGAAGGCACCTTCCACAGGTGAGACATCCCAATTTTCATAGAAGGGGTTATTGTTGGTGTTTTCGTCTTGCTCTTGTACAATGGCGGATTTTTTTTGTGTTCCTCCAGCGCAAGCAGATATAAAAACAAGTATTAGTAGCGAAATTATCGTATTTCGCAGTTCACTTTTCTTTTGCCTCATGGTAAGATTTGAAATATAATTGGCACTGGTACCTCTCCACAAAAGTTTCAAAATTTAGTATTCAAGCCAAATAAACATAAACAGATACAAAATCTGTTTATGTTTATCATACTCCGTCTTTGAAGAAAAAACCTAGTAGCCTGGATTCTGTTCCAAGTTAGGATTTGCCGCTAACTCAAAAACAGGATATGGGAAAAGCATTCTGTGAGGTTCGGTAAGATTCGTAATCGAATAGTCTACCTGATAACCATCCTCTGCACCAGGTGCGCTTTCATTCTGATGCTGTCGGTAGAAACCATTCAATCTGCTTTGACAGTATTCAAATCCTCTTCTTCTCATGTCGAACAATAGGTTTTGTTCATAAGCCAGTTCCAATTCTCGCTCAATAAATACCGAATCCCGAAAAGCATCCTTGGATAATCCTGACAATGCGGGTAAACCAGCGCGTGCTCTAGTGGCGTTAATGCCGGTATAATCAGGAGCACCCAACTCATTCGTTACCTCCGAGTGCATTAGCAAAATATCTGCATATCTAAGGACCGGAAAATTATTAGGGCAACGGAACCTATCGTTCAATTCGGGAGCCCCAATAGCTCGATACTTACCTACATACGCCTGTCCATCTGGTCCCAGGTTGTAGCGCATGGTGTCTCCCGCAGAATAACTTCGATAATCAGAATGCGCAACAAACTCTGTAACAATTGTATATTCGAATCTAGGACCACTATCATGTGCCCTGTACCATTCGACATACTCTGGAGGAATACCATCCAGACCAGCTCCTCGAGCAGCAGGGTCAACACCCGTAGCCCAGATGTCCTCAGTTTCCACAGGGGGTGTCATATAACCCCAAATTCCCCTGAAATTTTGGCCTTGGTTACCTTGGGCTTCTTTTTGTACATCGATCATTCTTTCCTCATTGAACTCATTATCCCAAGCCCATAGATCTGCATATGGTGTTGCTGATTGGACAAGCGCCCACTCTCCGGAATTGATGACTTCTTCTAACAAGTCTCTCGCCTCTTGAAGATTGGAATCATCTTGCAAAGGATGACCAGCCATGGTAAGGTACACTTTTGCCAAAAGTCCTTGCGCTCCTCCTTTCGTGATGTGTCCCGGGGGAATACCCTGGGCCGCAAATTCACTTCTTGTAGGCAAGTCTTCTATGGCTTCCTGAAGATCTTGTGCAATGAAAGCATACGTCTCGGCAATGCTTGCCCTTGATACAAACAAATCATCATCCAAGGTTTGTGCCTTATCTATAATAGGAACACCACCCCACATTCTAACCATGTTGAAGTAAGCTAAAGCCCGTAGTACTTTGGCTTCTGCCACCATCGCATCTCTTCTTTCTACTTCATCGCCGAGTCCTCCAATCAACCCAATGGCATCATTGGCCGTACGTACACCTTGCCATATGGTGGTCATCAACTCATAATAAGCTGGCTCACGAGAAGTATTTAACCAGGTCCAGGTATTTAAGTTATGCCTTTCCGGTGGTTGGCCCGCCTGGCGGTGCCTATATTGCATCGCAGGTGTTGGGAATTCAATGCCCCAACCCATGCGGTGGTTGTTATAAGCAAACATCCAGTCTCCATAAGCTTCATTTAGTAATATTTCTGCAGTAGCCTCCGTTGGAAAAGTAGGGCCTGCAAATGCACTTGGAAATTCTTCAACTAGCAGATTCTCACAGCTTGTCGTTACGAAGCTTCCAGCTATAAGAACGACTATATATAAATATGCCTTTTTCATGTTCTAAATTATTTTAAAAGTTATAGTTGAAACCTAGCGTAAATTGTTTAGCATACGGGTAAACCCCTGTATCGTATCCTTCACTGAATGGTGTAGAACCACCGGCACTCACATCCGGATCATATCCATCATAATCTGTGAAAGTCAGCAGGTTTGTACCCGTAAAAAAGACATTGAGACCACCAAAATACTTCACATCACCAGGCACTCTATATCCTAGCCTAACATTCTTAAGCCGTAGATAACTACCGTCTTGTACATCTTCGCTATCTAACTCACCCCCCCCCAACTCTCCATTTGGAATAGCATTTACAGGAACATTGGTATTTCTATTCTCTTCCGTCCAGAAGTTAATATTTCTAGGATCTTCTATATCTCCTCTATACCAAGATACAATGGAGTTTCCTTCTACACCTTGGAAGAAAAGTGACAAATCAAAATTCTTGTAAGATAAATTTGTCGAAAAACCATAAATGAAATCAGGAGTAATTTTACCTACCGCCACCTGATCCGCAAAATCGATCTCCCCGTTTCCATCGATATCCCGGTACCAAGCATATCCTTCTACATTACCTTCAATCTGTTTCGGTGCCGCATCTGCTTCCTCTTGAGTAGCAAAAACGCCTCCTCTTACATAAGCATACATTTGCCCTGCATCTTCGCCTTCATACAACCTTGGACCGTTTCTTCTTGGAAAATTAAAAACCTCAAGATAGCGCTCTCCGGTTCGCGGATCCTCATTGGTTCCTTCCTGGACATCTGTGGCAAACATCTTTTGGAAGCTGATGTTTCCGTTAACACTCCATTTGAAATCGCCTTTATCCAATATAACGGCGTCCACAGCAATCTCTATTCCTCTGTTTCTTAATGTACCCAAGTTTTGAATCGAGCTTGAAAAACCTGAGGTAGGAGGTATTACAACTGGTAATATCAAATCCTCCGTATCTTTGATATAGAAATCAAATACCACCCCAAATCTTCCTTCCATCAATCTTGCATCAAACCCGATGTTGTATTGTGTAGTACTCTCCCATTTTAATTCAGGGTTACTAATTCTTGATAAACTTGCCCCTAATACAGCACTCCCACCAAAACTGTAGCGATTGTTGGAAAGGCTCCAGACCCCTTCAGAGCTTCCGGTAGCTAAATTTCCGTTACCTGTTTGTCCAATACTGGTCCTGATTTTCAGATCAGATAGGATGTCCTGACCTTGCAAGAAAGATTCCTCTGTAATTCTCCAAGCCAATGCTGCAGAAGGGAAAAAGCCCCATTTATTGTTTGGCCCGAAAACAGAAGATCCATCTCGTCTGGCATTCAAGCTTACATAATACTTATTTTTGAAGTTGTAGTTTGCTCTACCGAAAAAACCAATAAGTACAAAATTAGGGTCAGTACTATTATCAATGTTAAAGCTTTCTGAATTTGCCACTTGAAAATCATCTGTAAGTAGATCATCCACAGCAAATTCAGCTGCTTGAAGATTCACTGTAGTTCTTCTTGTTGTTGTGTTTTCTGCTCCAAGTAAGGCATTAAATGTATGGTCGCCGAATGACTTGTCCCAAGATAAATACGCATTGAAATTTGTACGTATCGATTCATTGGTTCTAAGAATACCTCTTCCTCTATTCTCTTGCCCTGCCAATATCAAAGTATTCCTCTCAAAGATCGTTCTTTGACCGTCTATATAGTCTATACCGGCATTACCTACAAGTTTTAAGTTGTCAATTATGTTAACAGTTGCTGAAATATTACCCAATAGTCTGTTTCTTTTATAGAGGTCTTCTATGTCTTGCAACATTTTTAATGGGTTGGAATAGATTTGTGAGATATCTCCCCCAAATTCGGGATCAACATACCATAAATTAGGGTTGTCCGGGTCCCTCCATTCCGGATTGATTAACGGATGGAAGCTTAGTATACGTGTGACTACATTGTATCCAAAACCTGATCCCCCACCTGGAGGAGCTCTACGTTCTGACGTACTCAACAAAACACTTGATTTAAAAGAAAGAAATGAATTTATTTCATTGTCAAGATTAATTCTGAATCTATAGTCTTTGAAATCTGTCTCCCTCATAATACCTTCCTGATCCAAAACATTACCAGATATCAGGTATTTTGTCTTTTCGTTTCCCCCGCTGAACGTTATTGCAAGGTTATGTGTCAAGGCTTCTCGATACACAACATCTTGCCAATCAAAGGATGGTGCTGTTCCATCAGGTATTGGGTGAAATTCGTCAGCACCGTTCCATCGTACATCTGCGGGGTCAGCACCATCTTCAATAGCTCTTTCATTGCTTATTTGCCCCTGAAGGTTACCTTCTAGCCGTTCAAGCTTATTTCCTAACGTAGACACACTTACTGAATAATCTACACTAACCTTAGCTTTTCCTATACTACCTCGTTTCGTGGTAATGATCACAACCCCATTCGCCCCTCTGCTACCATAAATAGCAGTGGCTGCGGCATCTTTCAATATTTCAATATTGGCAATATCCGATGGATTTATCATGGATAAGGCATTAGGAAAGACATTGGTTCCCGGTCCCTCACTAGTTGCACCCTCGCCGCGACCACCACCGATATTCAAACTCGCATTATCACTGGTGACAGGAAAACCATCTATGATATACAATGGCTCTGTAGATCCTGTGATAGTCGATGTACCTCGAATCCTGATGTTGATGCCACCGCCGGGTGAGTTATCTCCAGCAAAAACCTGCACCCCTGCGGCTCTACCTTGTAAGGCAGTAAGAATGTTATTATTAGGTTGCTCTGCAAGTTCTGTGGTCGTGACGGAAGCTACTGAGCCAGTTAAATCACTTCTTCTTGTAGTACCATAACCTACTACTACAATTTCCTCTAGTTCGCTTATATCAGCAACCATTTGAACATCGATTACACTTCTGTTGTTTACCGGTATTTCCTGTGCCTGATAACCAATGAAACTAAAGGTAAGTATAGCACCTTCCGAAACGGTCAGTCTATATTTTCCTTCACTGTCTGCGGTCGTACCATTAGTAGTTCCCTTTTCTATGATAGAGGCACCGGGAAGTCCCTGGCCGTTTTCGTCTGTTACTTTGCCTGAAATTTGCTTTAGAGATACGAATCTTTCGTCAACCGGTGTTTGTTTCCTTTCCAGCTGATGGGATTCTTTGACATGAATGGTTTCGTTGATGCGTTTGAAATCCAGGTGGTAAGATTGAGCTAAAAATTCCAATATATTCCCTACGCTTTCATTATAGAACTTTTTCGTTATCCGGTTTCGCTTTCTTTTCATTTCCGTGATATTAAAAGCAAAGGTGTAATCGGTCTTTTCAGAGATTTTTGTAATCGCTGCTTTCAAAGTAGCATTCTTTAATTCAAGATCGATATTAACCTCGTACACGCTTTGTGCACTCGAAGCTCCTGTAGTTCCAGCCGCCACAATCGTCACAAACAAGCATTGTAGTATAAAACCTTTCACTGTTAGCAGAAATATGTTATAGATTAACTTTGTACAGTTTTTTTTCATAATTTTAAGTTTGGATTATCAAATAATTCAATTTGGTTCCAATTTCACTTCCAAATGCATATTGGAACCATCATTTAGGGCTGCATTACCTAGTATTGCGGCCCTTCATTTAAGGTCAGTTATTTATCATTGGCAATTCTTTAGTGTATTTAGGTTTAGTTCTTAACATCCGTTTCCATCAAGAATAATAGTGTCTCCATCGATGGTGTATTTAAGGTCTAGTAAAAAGGCTAGTCCCTCCAAGACATTATCCAAATATCGATTTTTATAAGTAGCATCTATCATGCACTTCTCCAGGGCCTTGTTCTTTATAACAATTTTCTTATCGTACCATCTTTCAATTTTTCTGGCTACCATCGAAAGATCTCCTTTCAACACAAGATTTCCATCTTTCCACGAGGTATAAGGTTGAATATCCACTTTTTGCTTGTCAAATGAACCTGTAGCCGTATCATAAAATACCTGCTCATTCGGAAGAAGTGTTACAATTTCGTTTTCCTGTTTCGAAGAAACCTCAACTTTTCCCGTAACCAATGTTAGCTCAAAAGAATCATCCTCATATGAACTTAGATTAAAGGAAGTACCTAAAACTTTTGTAGAAATGCTTTTGGTCTCAATGACAAATGGTCTGTTTTCATTTCTTTTAATTTCAAAAAAAGCTTCTCCCACTAATTCGATTTGTCTAAGGTTTTCTTCAAAGACAGTGGGATAAGTGATCCTTGTGCCTGAGTTCATATAAGCTATTGAACCATCAGGGAGTTTCAATAATTTCTTGCTTCCCAATGGGCTCCCTGTTGTTATATAATCCGTAATCTCACCTATTGATTTCGAGCCTGGAGATTTGGAAAAGAACAAATAGGTAATACCAACAAGTATTAGCAACGAAGCAGCTACCTTAAACCATGAACGCGTATAGAATTTCCCGGAACTTAATAGCCTATCTTCAAAATTTGGTTTTATATCCGATCTTATCCTATTCCAAATTTCCATATTATGTTCAGGTGTCATTTCCAGATCAGATCCTGTCTTTTTCAAAGCCCTGTCAAAGGTTTCAGAAAGCTCTTCTTCATTAGTAGCATCCCTGAATAGTTCGGTTATCATTTCCAATTCGGCTTCCGAACATTCATTATTCAAGTATTTGACAATTAGTTCTTCTTTATTGGTGTTCATTTTTTCAAATTAAAAAACTAAAAACGTTCTGATTTAGCATGTATCACTCATTGATTTCATATCAATGAAATTCAAGGTTTTATACCTTGCCTCTATTAGTAAAGAGTCAGAAAAAAGATTGGACTACTATTCTTTCAAAAAAAAAAATTGACCTTAGCGGTATAAACCGGAAATTAATACGATTAATATTTGTAAGGCAATATCTGTTTTGCTGGAGAGATGAGATCTAATGTGGCTATATGCTTTGCGAAGGCTCTCTTTTACTGTATTTTTTGAGATAGACAATTTTTCAGCAATTTCTTCCTGCGAATAATCCATTTCTTTGCTTAGCTTAAAAATTAGCTTTCTTTGTTTTGGCAGGGATTCAATGGCTTCCTTAGCTATTTTTTCTAAATCGGAATAAATTAAATCTTCTTCATTTCTATTATGACTTAACTCAATATAGAGCTTAAGTTCCTCACTGAGTAATTCACTTTTCATAACGGACCTAAGCCGCTTGAAAATCAAATTTTTAGATACTATGAATATGTAGTCCTTTGGGGAATGAATATTTCTAAGTTTGTCTTTATTCCGCCATATTTGGACAAAGGTTTGTTGTACAATATCATCCGCTTCAGACCTACACTTTAAGGATTTAAAAGCGTAACCGAAAACCATATGACTGTACTTATTGTATAAAAATTCAAATGATTTATGAGAGCCCTTACTGACAGAAGCTAAAATGTTTTTTTCGGTGTTTTGATTCCCCTCTCCCATTTTTTTGAATACTTAAAGCAAAGCAAGGTACAAATATTTTTATTTTTTTCTTAATCAATGCATGAGCACCTTCTTTATCATATAACCTATGCCGGGCCAAAAGGACGTTGGGAGATGTCAGCGTATGTACATCAACAAAAAACTCATCTCGCAATTATTTTCATTATTCTTGAACATTGTTAAAAAATATTAACATTGTTAATTTTTAGGACAGTTTAATTTCCATTAAATGAAAAACAAAGAAATACAGGAACCCCATTGGTGACATACAAGTCAAATGCGGCAAGATTTAAGTTATCTTGCCGCATATGCTTTAAGTCATTTGTTGTTTAGTAACCCTCATTTTGCTGCAGATAGCCTTCCACGTTTGATGCGCCATCAATGGCGTCCTGTGGAATGGGAAACAATCTATGGTGCACGTCATTATCCGTCTTTTCGGTCCAGGAATCTTCATAGTGACCGAAGCGAATCTGGTCTCCGCGCCTGAAACCTTCCCAGTAGAGCTCAAACCCGCGTTCGCGGTAAAGTGTTTCCAGGTCGATGGCTGAGAGCGCGGCTGGAATTGGGTCCCGGGCGGTTCTTGACGTCCTTACGGTGTTAACATCGTTCAAAGCCCCGCCGTTGTCTCCTTTCCTCAGTTTTGCCTCTGCGCGCATCAGGAATATTTCTGCATAGCGCATCAAAACAAGATCCACACTACTAAAATTATTTCCATTAGGTGAAGTACGGCTGAACTGGTATTTTGAAACCCGGTATCCTTTTGAGTGCCTCCTGCCCTCGTTGGTAAAGTCCACCTGCAATTCGTGGTCTACATAACCTACATCTTTATCGGGACCGTTCCCTTTGATCTGCTTTACCGGATATATTCTAAAACCATCGTCACAGGTATAAAAGGAACCGTTTTCGTCCTTTCTTGGACCCCATATGGTACCGCGCATAATACCTCTGTCGATTTCAAAATCCTCGGCAGCCATACAGTAGTAATGATCTTCATCGTTCAGTGGCGAAAGTCCTGTAAGGTCTTGCAATCCATCAGGAACCAGCTGGTTTTTCTTGTAGAATCTCGCATCGGCCTCGGAAGGATCTACCCCGGCATAGGCATCCACCCAGGTTTGGTAAAAATCCGGTGTAATCGCAGGGCCATCGGTACCATCTGCGCCCGGAAATTCCGGTCTTGGAAACCAGGACCCAGCTAGGGACCAATAGGCCCAGCGGCTATGCTCCCGTCTTAACACACCGCGTTGATCCAAGGCGAAGATCAATTCGGGATTGCCGTGGTTTTCATCATTGAAAAGATCAAAGTATTCCGGTGACAGCGTGAATACACCCGAATTGATAATGTTATCGGTATACGTGATTACCTTGTCCATATCTTCATTGGTGAAGTTTGGGGTTCCGTAAGGGTCGCGGTATACGGCGGCATTGAGGTTCAACCTGGCCAAAAAGCCCCAGACCGCAGGCCGGGTTATTCTGCCGGGTCCTTTATCTGTATTAATGACATCCACAACAGACAGGAGCTCACTTTCAATGTAGTCAATGGCTTCCTGGCCTCTAAGAATTTCTGAAAGTTCTCCCGATGTTTCTTTTCGGAAAACCAGACCCCAACTGTCCAACATCAACATGTTTAAATAGGCTCTTAGGGCTATCATTTCGTGAAGCGCCCCTTCTGCTTCGGCATTGCCACCCTCAGCAAGGGGTTGCAGCACTTCAATGGCTGAAAGGGCCCTGGAGATATTCTTGGTTACTTCGTTCCAGGAACTGCCCACCAAATCATTACTTGGCGAAATGTTATGTGTATGGGCTTCTAAGAATTTTCCGCCATCGAACCAGTCTGTTCCACCGCGATATGGCAATATGGCCTCATCTGCAGGGATCAATTGTAAACCATAATAGTTGGTATGTCTCCAGGCCCATGAAATCTGCCCATATGCCGGTGCAATGGCCCCGCTAACGGCTTCTGCCAGTCCGCTTCCCTGAAGGGATTCGTCTAAAACTTCTTCTTCCAAATCGGTGCAACTTACGCCTGACAATAAACCGATCCCGAATAGTGCAATTATAATTTTATTCTTCATTTTGAAGTTTTTTTAATTAGAATGATACGTTTAAGCTAAATACAACAGTTCTCGGTTTTGGATAATTGAAGTAGTCAATTCCAAAGGTCTGGATCCCGTCTATGGTAAGGTTTGAGTTGATCTCCGGGTCATACCCACTGTAATCTGTAATCACAAATAAGTTCTGTCCGGTGACGGAAAAACGGATCGAATTGATCAGGCCTTCCAGACCGAATAGCTCCGGTTTTAAGTTATATCCCAGCGTAGCGTTATTTAAACGTAAGAAACCAGCATCTTCCAGGTAGCGGGTAGATACTTCATTAGAGTTGGTAATATCCTCATTGGGAAATTCAGAGGCTATACCCGTTGCATTGAAATTTGAGGCCAGAAGCCCTTTTTTGAATAAAGACATGGCCGTGTGGTTGTAGACCTTGTTACCGGAAACCCCATTAAAGTTTAACCCAAAATCAAAGTCTTTGTATCGAAGGTTCAGGTAAAAAGCATATATAACATCCGGTAAAGCGCTGCCTACGACGGTGCGATCGTCGGATAGAATGCTCAACCCATCTTCTCCTATTCCCATAAATTCCTGCATATAAAAAGATCCGATAGGTTCTCCGTTGATATTGCCGTTGATGGTAGCACCTGTTTGGCCAGCTCCTTGCGCAGCACCGGTGGTTAATACTTTATATGGAGAATTTTCTACTTTGTTATCGGTATAGGCTATATTACCACCCAGATTATAGGCAAAATCCTTGTTCGAATCACTTCGATAATCCAATGTAACTTCAATACCACTGTTCTTTATCTTCATATCGGGAATATTAGTCCAGAATCTATCAGTGGGCTGAATAGGGTCTGCGGGCGTAACTTCTAACAAAATGTTCTCAGATACTTTATGGAAGTAATCTATGGTACCGGACAGCCTATTATTGAGCACCCCAAAGTCCACACCAATATTAGTTTGTGCCGAAACCTCCCATTGAATGTCCGGATTGGCCAAACGTGTAAAAATTGTACCAAATGGGTAGTCCTCAATAGAGTTTTCTGTTCCGTTGATGGGGTACGTATCATTTTCGTCCTTGCTATCGGTAAAACTCAATTTTGTGATCTTGGAAGGAATCTCCTGGTTCCCTGTTTTACCCCAGCTGGCTCTTAATTTAAGATTGCTGATGCCATCGGAGGATCCAAAGAATTCTTCATTCATGATGTTCCATCCAAGGGCCACAGAGGGGAAATAACCGTATCTGTTATTACCACCAAATTTTGAAGAACCATCAGCGCGCATGGTCGCAGTCAACAAGTACTTGTCGGCAAAGCCATAGTTTACTCTCCCAAAGAAAGACTGCAGCTCGTTCCTAACGGCAAAGGTTCCCATGGAGGTCGGTGTGCTTTCCCCGCTGATCTGATCCTGATATTTTGGATCAATACCATTGTCAGCAAAACCCTCGACGCTAAAACTCTTTTGCTCCACGAAGGTTTCCTGGTAGGTATGCCCTGCCAATATTGTAAAACTATGGTCTTCTTTAACAAGACGGTAGTTTAATGTATTCTCTACCAGAACGTTCTTGTTGGCTGTATTTATGGTATTCAACGATCCGTTGATGAAATCCTCCAATAAGGAATAGGGTTTGAATTGCACGTCCCTGCTGGTAGTGGAATAATCCACGCCAAGGTTCAATTTATAGGTCAAACCTTCTATAATTTCAAAAGAAGGGGCAATATTGGCCAAAATGCGATGGTTGACGGCATCATCGCTGAAGATCTCTTCACGGGTCAAAGGATTGAGCATATTATCCAAAAGCGTAGGCGCTCCGTTGGTAAAGAGAGGTGTGGTAGGGTTCAACTGTAGCATATTACCAACGATGGACCTCGAATCGGCTCTTAAATTCTCAGTCCTGCTACCGTTTAAATTAAAAGTCAATTGAAAACGATCATTCAAAGCACTTTGGGTTAAATTTAAACGTCCTGAGTATCGCTGTAAATCGCTACCCCTCAATATCCCCTCCTGATCATCTACCCCCAGAGAGGTATAGTATGAGAAATTGTCAGTGGCTCCGCTTAGCGCGAGGTTGACGTTTTTGGTAATCCCGGTTCTGGTTAATTCATCCTGCCAGTCCGTATTAGCACCGCCATCATCCAAGGTGCCGCCTACGGCCACTACCTGATTGCGGAATTCATCAGCCCCAAAAACATCCACTTTATTGGCTAATTTGGAAATGCCGGAAGAAACAGTCAGATCAATTTGCGTTTTTTCGCTTGCACCTTTTTTAGTGGTGATCACAATAACCCCATTAGCTGCCCGCGCCCCATAAATAGCGGCCGCTGAGGCATCCTTCAACACATCAATGCTTTCTATGTCCTGTGGGTTGATGAAATTAAAGGGGTTTGTGGCCACCCCTGTCCCGGAATTGTCCAGGGCAAAACCATCAATTACATAAAGCGGCGTTGTGCCGGATCGCAAACTACCTACCCCGCGAATAATAACATCCTGCGCCGCGCCTGGCTCGCCACTAACATTGGAAACATTTACACCTGCAACCTTACCCTGTAAAAGCTGTCCGGGATTTGTAACCACTCCTTTATTGAAATCTTCCCTATTTACAGACCCAATTGAACCCGTTACATCTTTCTTTCTCTGGATTCCATATCCAACCACGACAATTTCACTAAGCGCTGAAATATCCGGTCTCAAAGATACATTAAAAGTTGTCTGATTCCCTACGGGAACTTCAACCCTTTCATACCCTACAAAAGAAAATACCAAATATTGAGCGCTATCCGGTATAGAGAGGTTAAAATTTCCATTAATATCGGTGATTGTCCCTAAATTAGTCCCCAGTACCATGACTGACGCTCCGATCAAAGGCTCATTAGAGTCCGAATCCGTGACCTTTCCACTAATCTCCCTGTCGGTAAATTCTTCAGTGATAAACTTTTCCACGGACCGGTTTTTCCTTGGAATCACATAAATTGTCCGATTAATTCTTCGAAAATTTAATTTGCTCTGGGCCGCGATGGATTCCAGCACTTCCCGCAAATTTCCGTTTTTTACCTCCAGGTCAATAAGTTCTTTGTCGGCCTGTATATGACGACCATAGGTAAAGTTAAAGTCAGTGTTTTTCTCTATCTCTCCAAAAGCGTTCTCAAGGGAAGTGTTTTTTAAAAGTAAAGTAATGCCTACCTCCCTCAGGTTCTGGCTATTGGAGGGTTCCGCAAACAGGAATTGCATGGCAATCACCTGTATTAAAAAAACATAAATTGTTTGTTTTGATGCGAACATCAATAGTTTTAGTAAATCAAATTTCATAATTTTGTTATCAGTATAAACAATTAGTTTTGTTCCCGAATCGATTGGTCGGGAAAAGAAACGGGTCCGAGTGCTGCGCCAACAGCTTCGGACTTTTTTATTGCCTACCTGGTAAGCAATAAAATTGTATCGGATTCAGTCGGATTTTACTATAGGCATTTATTTTTTTAATTAATACATCCTTTTCCATCTATCATAATAATATCATTTTCGGTCACGTGGTAATCAAACCTGACCACGAATTTGAGGCCGCTGAGCACGTTAATTAGCTTTTCATTTTCATACTTTCCGCGAATCAGACAGTCATCAGAGCGCGGGCTTCGTATCCTGATTTCAGTGTTGTATGTTCGCTCCAGAATTTTTATTACCTCACTGAAAGGCATCATATCAAATTCCAGCGACCTGCTAATCCATGCGGTATACCGGCTTAGGTTGATATCTCGTACGGTAATATCACTTAATGTCCTGGAGTAAATAGCTTGTTGCCCCTTCACTAATAAGACCTCCTTACCGCTGGCATTGGCGGCCACTTTTACCTTTCCGGTAGCAACGGTTACCTCTACCTGCTCTGCGCCAAAGGCCCTAACGTTAAACGAGGTACCAAGGACAGTGGTAACGACATCACCAGAACGGACCATAAAGGTTCTGCTTGCGTCTTTTTGAACTTCAAAAAAGGCTTCACCTTCCAGGGTGATCTCCCGTGTATCGCCGGAAAAATTCTCAGGATAGATTAATTTACTTTTGGAGTTAAGCGTGACAACCGACCCATCACTCAGCGTAACCTTGGATCTTTGTCCAGCGGTGGTAGACTTCGTTAAGTAATTCACCTCGACTTCACTGCTACCCACGAAATAGAATGTCAGGCCGACGCCAACCAACAACAGTACAGAAGCTGCCACCCGCCAGGCTATTTGGTTTAGCCAGATGCTTTTTCTCTTATTCTCAAATCTTCTGATCTCGATCCCTGAAAGTATTTTTTTTCTTGTATTTTCTTTTTCTTGATTATCCCAGACGGGGACTAGTGATTCCTCATTTATGAATTTATCATATATTTTTTCATAAAGGATTTGCTCTTCGGTTGAGCATTGACCAGCCCGATATTTTTTGGCGAGCGCTATGAATTCTTCCTTTTTCATGTACATCTTTATTAGGAAGTATTCGAAAAGACCAAGATTGGGTATTCCAATATTGAAAATTTTTTATTTTTAATATAGGGTTAACAATCAGGTAATGATGGACACGGATCCAATAAGATTTTATCGAAGAAACAGGTCCAGAAACATCAGTAGGCTGGCAGGGCCGAGGGATTTCCTTAGGTATTTGAGGGCTTTCTTCATGTGGGTTTCAACGGTGAATACAGAAATGCCCAATTTGTTTGCTATTTCCTTATTGGAAAGATCTTCAAACCTGCTCAGGCAAAACACTTCCCGGCAGCGGTTAGGCAATAAAGAAATTGATTCATCCAAAATACTCTGCACCTCGCCGGAAGAAATTTGTTCTTCGATATTATTGCCGAAAACATGATTTTCAATTATTTCTGCCCTTTTATCTACGAACCTGAGTTTTTTGATATGACCAGCAACCTGAAATCGTACAGCCTGGTAAAGATAGGCCTTAACATTTTCAATGTTCATGCCGGAGGATCGCACCAGGAGATCGAGAAAGATGTCCTGAACAATATCTTCACAAACCATTTCATCGCCAAGTACCTTGTAAGCAGCAACATATAATTTTTCCCAATACCTGTCAAATAATTCCCGGAATGCAACGTCGTTTCCCTTGTTTACCAGGGAATTTAATGCTTCATCCGATAACCGCGTAAATTTTGACACTTGCTTAGAACTATTCTCTTTAAAAATCAATTCAAAATTAATTGAATCCGGGAATGAGATACTAACAATATAGGTTATCAAATTTTTAATTTAAAGAGAGTTTCGACTTTTATTTCCATTGATCTATTTGAGGATGGTGCCGGCGCATCTGTGTGTGAACGTCTTAAATTGCCTCTCATAACAACAAATGCTAATTTCATCACCGGAAATGCGTTTATGCTAATTTGTTAATTATTTTTTAATGGCTCCACCTTGATTTTTACGTATTATTTGTCTTGAGAGGTTTTGTTGAGAATACAAGACAAACGATTATGACGATCGTTGTCAAGTATTTCTCAGAAGAACAGGTTCCTTAACATTCTCAGCAAAAACATCATTACTGTTTGAATTAGAAGCCAGGCACTTCGCATTTCATTCAAATAATTTGTGAACATCGTTTTTTAAATTAACAATGTTAATTATATTTGCATTGTTAAAAATAAGAACATTGTTAATTATCACTGAATGAAAAACAAAGAAATACAGGAGCAGCGAATGAAAGGCTATTTCATTCAAGCGACAAAAGAAATACTAAAAGGAGAAGGTATTCAAAATCTAAGCGTTAGAAATATTGCTGACCAGGCAGGTTATTCCTACGCTACCCTGTACAATTACTTCAAGGATATCAATGATCTATTGTTTTATTGTATCAATGATTTTCAGGAAGAATGCCAATTATTTACGGAAGAACACACCCAAAAAGAGCTAAAAGGAATCGAGCGGCTAAAAGCTACGGTCCTGGCTTACATGCGCTATTTTATAGAATATCCTGGCATATTTGACCTATTCTACCTGGTCAAAATGGATGGTCTTGGCAATAAGGCTTCCACTATCCATGTCATCAACAACTCATTGGAAAATGTATGTGCCTATGATTGGGATTATTGTTTGTCCCACGGCATCATCCAGCCAGCTGAAATGGAAGTTTTGAAAACACAATTAAAATATACGGTTACAGGTTTACTCCTCTTTTACCTAAACAGGATAAGCCCGGAGTCGTATCCGGAATTTATTGAAAATTCCAGTAACCAGATAAGTCACGTTTTAAATTCGAAATAATGCTATGAAACCGACCTATTTAATGCCCACGCAAGAGGCGGGGCAGAAATTTGTGATGCGTCAAATTCAGGGCCACGTAATTATGCTTAACCTGCTTCGGTTTCGCCAAACGGCAGACTATGCTGCGACTCCGGAACTTGAGCCCGCCACCCCTATCAGTGGAAAAGGAGCCTACCAGCGCTATATGGACCACACCTTGCCGTTCCTGAAAGCGTCAGGAGGGGAAATCGTGTTCATGGGAGAAGGCGGAGATTATTTAATTGGCCCTAACGATGAAAAATGGGATGTTGTGTTACTTGTAAAACAGCATAGTGTCGATAGTTTTCTTGCCTTTGAATCAAACCAGGATTATTTGAAAGGTGTGGGACACAGAACAGCCGCGCTGGAGGACTCCAGAATTCTTCCGATCAATGAAATTAGTTAAAAATGAAGAATAGGAAAGCGTTAAAGAACAGCTATAAAGCCAGGAAATTTAAGATAGGCGTAGCCCAAATAAGGAATACAATTAATAACAAAATATACATTGAAAGCAGCCTCAACCTTGATGCTATTTGGAACAGGCATAAATTTCAATTGCGCAGCGGCTTACACTTAAATACTGCCCTGCAAAAAGAATGGAACGAATTCGGTGAAGACCATTTTGTTTATGAAATACTGCGCGAAATCAAGCAGGAGGACAATGAGGAGGCTACCGACTATCGCAAAGAAGCAAAACGGCTTGAAGCTATGCTTATAGAAAAGCTACAACCCTTTGGCAACAAGGGTTATCATGTAAAAAAGGAGGACGTATAACACGGACCAAGTTACGCTAAAGGGAAAATGAGTAACAAAAAATTGATACTACCATAGGATTCACAATCGCTATGGCGCGGTAGTAGCTGCCATGGCTTCTCAAAAAAACATAGTGGCCTGGCTGGCTTGAAGTGGCTTTTTTTTGATTCCAAACAGCTAACAACGCTCAGCTTAGTGTCCGCTTTGGGAGGTATCCATTTCATATTACTTTACACATTGGATATCCCAAATCAAAGATCATACTCAATAACCCTTCAAAGGGAACTAAATTTATTTTTGGTGTGATGGTTGCAGGAGCAGCCTTTGACGCTGGCAACAAAGGCATCGCCAAACCGCTGATCCTGCAAACCGGGATTACGACAAAAATTACCGACGTTATTTGTCAAGTAAGCTCGCGGAACTAAAAATGTCCCGGCAAAAAAATTAACCATCACTACCAAAAAAAGCTTCACCGTTAATCAAAATGAAAATGCCATTAAATAAACAGCAGGGAAAGGCGTATATGGCATTACTCAATCCGTAACTTTACTGAATCAGATTTGCCCGTATTCAAATTTGACAACTTTACAATATATAACCCAGGTAGAAAATCCTGAACTGCTATTCGAAGCCTCCCCTCTTCTTTTACCTTAGATGAGAAATGAGCTTTCCCTTGCAGATCAAAAACCTGAATCAAACCACCCACTGAATTTGATGGTAACTGAATGGTAAAGTATTCCCTGGAAGGATTCGGATACAATAGAAACTTTTTATTCTTCGAAACAACACCAGCAATTTCCTCATTAAAACTGCTCACCCTGGCCGCAGAAGGTGAACCGGCCGCCGGTATTTGAATGTTAGCATTCATTTCGGAATTTAAGGCCTTTAGCAGGCATAAGGGATGTGTATAGTCCGCATCGGTTGCAGTATCCCAATACATAGCACCAGCCAAATCCTGATCTTTGGCATGTTTTGTTTTATTTATAACGGTATTCTTACCGTTAAATACCATCGTTACCAGTGAATCTTGCACTACTGTGGGCTCACAACCTGATCCTATGGTTACATTTCTCAGCATATTAACCTGATCTGTGGCCGGGTCCAAGGTCGGAAAAGCATTGAGAATGCCGGTGTAGGCAATATCCAAGCCCTGAGGGTCACTCACGCCATAAAAAGGCAATCCTGCGACAAGTTTGTTTTTCGGGAAGCCATAATTTAAAAATAATTGAATATCAGAGACATACTTATTATAACCAAATGTAGAGGGCCGCGGACCATAAGATTGAATAGATATGAAATCGAGTAAAGTATGTGCATTTGCAGGCATTTGATAAGATACGGGGTGCAGGGTAACACTGAACGTCTCATCGGCATGCAATACATTGTCTATCGCAATCACGGTATTTCCGTAATCCGTCCAACACTGGGTGTTGTTATAGCACCATTCAAAATCCAGATCCACGCCATCAAACCCGTACAAGTCGATTAAATTCCGGATATTATTGGCAAAGTTCTGCCTGGCGGTTGGATTTTTAATCATCTCTGTCCAGTCACCATTATAAACTCCGGGGCGGTATTCCACGCCTTCATAACCGGCTATTACATTGTTTATAGCATTATGCACATTGAGCCAGCTTCTGTCATCTTTGCCCGGGCTGCCGGGGTCATCAAATTTCCAATAAGCGGTAATTTGGTTATTAGGCCATGCTGAATTTGTAACCCCGTTGTTCTTATGGTCAATGATATTGCCAGGTGAGACAGGCACCCGGAAGACAAGCACTTCGTCTATTTTTCCATCAAAGTTATGGCCCAGTTCAAAATCACTTCTTATAAATGGGCCTGCCGAAGGAAGTTGTCCGTCTCCATTCATATACCACAGGCTTTTTTCAACGCCATCTATATATACCTTGGCCTGCTCGTAGGCGCATTGGTTACCCCTGTATACAACCGCCACATGATGCCAGGCTCCTATAGTAAGGCCACTATTATCCACCGCGGCATAATTGTTACCCCCATCGGCGACATGAAAATATAATCGCTTCAAATTCTCAGGCCCCAGTTGTAAATCAATTCTGTTTTGCCAATCTAAAGTTTTTCTGAAAATACAGCTATTTTCTACCCATTGGTCAATATACACCCATGCTTCGAAAGAAAAGTTCCTCACTCCCCCGTTTGCAAGATTCATCAAGTCTTTGCCTCCGTTCATTTTCGAGCCCGACCCGTTAAAGTCCAATACACCATTACGTCCGCTAAATGTATTTAAATGCGTAGCATTACTCAGCACACCGTCGCTGATGGGAAATTCAAAAAACAACTCCCCATCTGCATAGGGAGCTGTTATCAGATTTATGATATCATTGTTGTTTCGCAGGTATTCATCGTCAACAGCACCAGCCTGGTAAAATTGGGGACGAATATAGGCACTCACGATCCTGTACTTAAAGTCGTTATTATCATCTACAACAATGCGATTGACACCGGTGGCTATCGAACCATTATAATTTGCCTTGTAATCCAAAATGGAGGAAGTGCTTGTGTGTTGATCCATCCTCCAATACCCGATCAAAGAATTGTATAACGGGTGGCTGGAACTAACGGTATTGTCCGAGACGATATCGGAGCCGGACAGCTTTATGTTCCATAACCTCGCTTCGTCGATCTTTCCGTCAAAGTTCGCTCCCAGGATGACAGAGGCTGAAGTTGCCGGGGTACTGCCGGGCAACAGCCCGTTTCCATTCATATACCACTTACTAGACGCCACACCATCAATATATATATCGATTTGGTTATAGGCCGATTGCGTACCATCGTAGGCCATTACTATATGATGCCATTGACCGATTGAAACAGGCGCATTCTCTACTGCCGCATAGTTATTTCCGCCATTGGCCACATGAAAATATATCCTCTTATTGGCTGCAGGCCCTAACTGAATGTCAATCCTGTTCTGAACATTTAACGCCTTGCTGAAAACATAGCTGTTTTCATTCCAGGAATCCAACTTGATCCAACATTCAAATGTAAAGGCGGTGGCATTGTCGGCTTCGTTGATATCTCCAAAATTTATTTCAGATGACGGGGCGCCCGGAAAATCTGCCGCATAATTCTTCACCTGGGCAAAAACCTTAAGATGAAGGAAAAATACGGAGCATACGGTTATTTGTTTAAGCAAAAAAATATAATTAGCTAAAGACTTCATTATTGTTGAATTTGTTTTAAAAAATTATGTTAATAGGATCGGATAAAGCTACCACCCTATATTTTGGTTAGACTGATCAATGGCTTTATTGTTATTGATCTCTTTTTGTGGTATAGGCATCAATAAAGTGCGCTCCAATGTTAAACCACTCTCAGGTAGCCGGTGACCGGACCAGGGGCTCGAGCTTTCAAAGCCCGGAATTGCATCAGGTTCAGCATTATGACGTTGCGTAATACTGCCAAGGTACTCGATCCCACGTCTTCTTGTTTCTATGAATGAATGCCCTTCATTCCCTAATTCAAACAATCGCTCATCAAAAATAAGCTGCCTTAAATCCTGCTGTGATATGGTAAGCGGTACATCGGCAGGTTCCAATGCCGCGGGGCTTACCGACGCTCGCGCCCTGGCCAACACCTGGTTAACATAACCGACCGCTACACCCGTATTACCCAATTCATTTTCAACATCAGCCATCAAAAGCAACAAATCGGCATATCGCAATACAATAAAGTTTTTATAAGTAAACTGACCGGCTATTCGGGAATCATGATGTTTTTTAAAATACGGCCAGGTGCCTCTATTTCCGGTTGCGGCAATGATCGGATAAGTGTTTTCCGTATTTCCGTTTAATGCATTAACATAGGTAGTATGAAAATAAGATGCATCAATCCTCGGATCTCCCGGGTGTCTTGATCTGAAATAGTTAAAATGTGCTTTTGACACACGCCTGTTTGGAAAATGCTTACCCCCTACCGTACTAAAGTAAGGAGACTGCATCCACCCGTTTTTATTGAACGACCTTCCTGTTCCCTGAGGAGAATAATTCAACTTAAACAGCGATTCCACTGACTCCCGGGTATTCTCATTAAATAAATCCGCATAAACAGGTTCAAGAGGTGGTGCTGTTCCGACAACGGCAAATACCTTTTCTCCAAAGTCCCTGGCTGTACTCCACAACGATGACCCCACACCTTCTGCACTGGCCTCCAGGAAATACACCTTGGCCAGCATAGACCAGGTAGTCAACTTTGAGGGTATCGAGCTATCCTCTTCTGTCTCATTCAAATTTTCAGCAGCATCGTTAAAATCTTTTATCACCTGTTCAATTACCTCCTTTCTGGTTGCTCTGGGCACGTCAGTAGTTTCTGCAGTTGGTGGGGTAAGTTTCAGCGGCACACCTCCCCAGATATAAGCCAGGTTATAATATGCCAAACCTCTTAAAAATTTAGCCTGAGCCATCAAATGCTCCTTATTCTCTATACTACTGTTTTCAGCGGCAGCTATAAAAATATTAGTTTCGGAAATAGCCTTATACAAACCATCCCATAAAAAGGTGGGGTAAAAACCATCCGGCAAAAATTCAAAAGCCGCCATGTTCGACTCGTCATTACCAGGGTTTTTTCTTGCCCAGGCAATTCCAGAGGCTAGTTCCGTAACATTTATTAATCCCTGCCCATACATCTGATGGTGAGCTACCCACCCGTAACATGCATTCAATGCTAGTTGAGCACTTTCCTTTGTCTTAAAAAGCGTTTGTTCATTAAGTGTAAAGGAAGGATTCTCCTCCAAAAGATCATCACATCCCAATAAAGCTGTCAAGACTATAATATTGAATAATATATACTTTTTCATGTGTTTATAATTTATTTTCATCGGTCACATGGAACCTTTGATGCTTGCTATAATCATTCCCTTGTGCCTCTGCTAAAGCTCTGGCGCTACGCAGTTATATCAAGCATGTCGGTTTCATCTTTGTAAAACTTAAAAATTGACGTTAACTCCCAGGGTGAAGGACCTTTGGTTTGGAAATCCGTTCCAATCAATTCCCTGCCTCAATGCGTCAAATGCAAATGAATTTACTTCAGGGTCATAACCAGAATAATTGGTAAGCAAGAGCAAATTTTTTCCCGTCATAAAGACACTCGCGCTACCTATTGATAACTTTTCTGCAAAGCTTTTGGGAAGTTGATAGTTAAGCGTAATGTTGGTCAACCTTAAAAAGCTACCATCTTCAATTAACCTGTCGGTAATTACTTTTATAGGGGGTGTATTAATAGAGGGGTATTCATTGCCCGGGTTTTCAGCAATCCACAAATTATCATATACCTCTTTTCTGATATTCCCCCGCCCTATAGGTTGCGTTTCAAAATAGCGATTGGCATTCAAAACATCTTTACCGTGTACGCCAAAAAAGCTGGCTTTTAAGGAAACCCTTTTGTAAGACACGTTAATACCAAACCCGTAAATAAAATCGGGATTAGGATTGCCTAAAAATGTCCGGTCGTTAACATCCACTACACCATCACCATTTTGATCAACAAACTTAACATCGCCGGGTTCGGGAGAACCACCACCGGCTATGACCGAATAGGTGGTAATTTGTTCATCGCCATTTTCATCCAAATAGGTGATGTCCTGCAGATCCTGAATAATACCATCGGTCTGATAGCCCCAAAACAGTGCGGATTCCTGCCCTTCAGCAAAAATGTTAGCTCCCTCCGTAAAAAAGGACTGTCCAATAGGATTGCCTAAAAAAGCGGCGAGTGTATGGACACCCCAGGCGGCTGTGTCTAACCCGACATCTATTATTTTTGTCTGGTTAAAAGCAATATTACCATTCAGACTTACTGTCAAATCCTGTGTTTTTATTATATCACCATTCAACAAAAGCTCCACACCCTGGTTCCGGATTTCTCCCTGGTTTACCGGCAACCTGGAAAATCCATTTGAAGTCGGAATACTTTTGTTCAACAACAGATCCTCTGTCGTTTTGCGGTACACATCTATGCTTCCGGAAATGCGGTTATCAAGCATGGCAAAGTCTGTACCCAAGTTGTAAGAAGTTGTGGTTTCCCAGGTCAATTCAGGGTTGGCCAGCCTGGAAGAAGATGTGGCCAGGAGCAGGTTTCCCTGGGTATCGGCATAGGAGTTATCGGGATTAATGCTAAAGTCAGATAAAGTTGAATATGGGGCAATAGCCTGATTGCCTGTTACGCCGTAACCCACGCGTAATTTGAATTGGTTAATTAATTCGACGTTATTGAGAAATGGCTCCTCATCAATTTTCCAGGCCAGTGCCATAGACGGAAAATAACCCCATCTGTCATTTCTAAACCTGCTGGAACCGTCAGCCCTGAAGTTAACGGTAGCAATATACTTTCCACCCGCAAGCTTTACATTGGTTCTGGCCAGAAATGAAGCTATCTGAAAATCTCCCTGTATGGGGCGGATTGAGACATTATTTGCCAGGTGAAGGCCGTCTGTGCGAAGCGAAAGAATATCGAATTGCGTAGCTTCGGTTACCATATTCAACCGCGTGTATTGGTCATAGGTAGCTCCGACAATTCCGTCGAGTTGAAAGAAATCATTAAATACCTTTTGAAAGCCCAGAATGTTTTCAATAGTATAATTTTGGTTTTTCACATTGCTTATACCAAGGGCACCATTGTTTAACTGACCTCTAAACAGCTGCGTTCCCCACCACCTGGAACGTTCAAGATTATTGTAATTCCCCCCGAGGCGCAGGGTATAGTTAAAAACATCCGAAATAAGATATTTGGTCTGGATCGATCCTCTGAAGGTCTCAGTGGTGGTCAGATCATCATAATCGTCGAGCCAGCTAAAAATGGTGGTAGCGGTTTCCTCATCCAATACTTCGCCCTCCGGTATAACAAAAGGCTGACTGTCAATTGAAGTCCTGACAATAGAGCCCGATGAAGTTCCCCTTAAAATATCAACTCCCTGCGTTAAGTCGTTTTGCCTGATGGCCCCATCCAGCACTAAATCCACTGATAATTTATCGCTGATGTTGACATTAACCTTGCCCCTGAGTGTTCCCTGCCTTAAGCCGGTACTTTTAACAATACCCTGGATATCTTTATAACTTCCCGATATATAATATTTAAAATCGTTGGTGCCCCCATTTACGGATAATCCAAAGTTATGAGATATGGCAGTACGATAGATCTCTTCCTGCCAGTCACGTGCTTCTATTAGCCTATAGGTTCCCGGATCATTGGGATTATAGTCCTCACCTTCTCCATCAAACACATACCGTATCTGATCTCCTTCAAAAAAAAACCTTTGATCTGCCAGCACATCGGTTTGGGCATTCTGGTATTCGGCGTAATCTTTCAAGCCCAGCATTTCATGCTTTTCGGCGGCATTGGCAAAGCTGGTATTGTAATTGAAATTAATTTTAGCATTTCCCTGCCTGCCTTTTTTGGTGGTAATGATGATAACACCGTTAGCACCACGGGAGCCATAAATAGCAGTGGCAGATGCATCTTTTAACACTTCTATGCTCTCAATATCCTGTGGATTGATACTTACCAATGGGTTTTGGGCGGTTTGAAAATCGGAACCTGAAAAAACGCCTGCGGTAGTATTGGCGGTGGAAGGAAGAGGAATATTATCTACTACATATAATGGCTGATTATCACCCCTTAAAGAATTAGCCCCTCTTATGGTCACCGAAATAGCTGCTCCCGGTGCGGCCGTCGTAGAGCTGATATTAACCCCTGCAACCTTTCCTTGAATCAGTCGGTCAAGGGAAGTATAGGCAGCGGCCTCTTCATCCTTAGGCTTAAATGAAACTACCGCTCCCGTTAGGTCTTTCTTTTTGGCGGTTCCGTACCCAATTACTACCACTTCGGAAAGCAGCTCAATATCTGGTACTAGCTTCAAATCAATGGTTGTTCTTCCGGCAAGCTCCACTTCCTCCGTTAAATAACCCACATAAGAAAAAACCAATGTTGTCGCCTCCTTAGGTATATCCAGTCGATAATCACCATTAATATCAGTAAGCGTGCCAATGGTTGTATTTTTCACCAACACGTTCACTCCCGGTAGCCCGGCCCCGCTTTCATCAGTAATTTTACCGGTAATGGTAATACGTTGGGTGACCACTTCAACCGGATTTTCATTCGATTTACCCTTCAGCGAATTTACGTTGATGTTATTGTTAACCTGCTTAAAACGAAGTCTGGCTTCCTTTGAAACATACAAGAGAATTTCCTCAACGGTTTTACGCTGACCTGTGATGCTGATTTTCGTTTTTCTTTTGGAAACAACATTGTCGTCATACGTAAATTGAAGTTTTGTTTTTTGTTCCAATTCTCTGAATAATTGGAACAGGGAAGCGTTCTGAATGTCAATATTTACGACAATTTCCTTGACACTTGCGTATTTTTGGGCTTCAAGGTCCCCTGCTATAAGAAGGTTAATTAATAAAAATTGTGAAAATATACCAATTGCTGATAATCTCATGGCATAAATCAATAGGGTTAGTAATTTTAATTTCATACTTTTAAACTGATTATTAAAATAATAATTGAATGCATTGCCTCGGTTTACAGACTTACAGGCAATGCGATGCATTGACCGATAATAATTGGGGAATTATTATCGGTCTTCTTTAGGTCTCCGGTTTATTCATATTCATCATTTTTAAATTTCAACATTACGTTTTTATTGTTGATCTCAAAGTCAAAGTTGATCACGAAACCAATACTCTTGAGAACATTTTTTAAATTTTGCTTTTCAAATATGCCGGAGTAACTGATTTTATTGGCTGGTTGGGAATCCAGCTCAATTTTAATACCGTACCACCTTTCCAGCTTTTTGATAATTTCCTCCAAACCGGCTTGCTTAAAATGTAAAATACCATCTTTCCAACCCTCTACTTCAATCACATCGTAAATGGCAACAGAAGACAGAACATTCAACTTCTTTTGGCAGGAGACTTCCTGCCCAGGCAATAATTCGATTTTATTCCGTAAAGCATCGCTATTAGAAGGTTCGTATATGCTCACGGATACTTTACCGGTCGATAAACTGACTTTTACCATTTCCGTATCGGAATACCCTGACACATTAAAAGATGTTCCTAACGCTTTAATTTTCAGGTTATGTGATATGACATAAAAGGGCCTGGCCGGGTCGTGAGCAACATTAAAAAAGGCTTCCCCGGTAAGCCAAATTATCCTTGCCGTGTCAGAAAATACTTCGTGATAAGATATCCGGCTTTCGGAATTAAGGTTCACCATAGTTCCATCCCCAAGGTGGATGGTAGATTTTCTGCCGGCATTGTTTGATTTTGAAATTAGTCTGACGGCTTCTTGCTCTGGGCCTCCTTCTTCCAAATATGAATAAATAAATGAAATGGAAACAGCCAATATGAGCACCGCCGCCGCATATCTTATGAGGACATTAAATCTTTTCTTTTTCCTGGCCCCAGTGTTTAATGGTTGTTGCTGATTGACCCTTGCCCAAATATCCTGTTTTAATTCATCGCTTTTTAAAATGGTAAACTTTTTATGATCAGGCACATTCCAATGGTTTTTCAGCAATTCGAAGACCTTTTCATTTTCTTCACTTTCATTTATCCAGCATTCAAGGACTTCCTTATCGTCGGCACTGATCGTATTTGTCAAATAATCAGCAATAATTGCATGTATATCCTCTTTTTTCATCACATAATTTCGGTATGCTATTGTTAGGACTCACGACCGAAACTTTTCCGTAACGAAGATGGATTTTTTTTAAAAAAAGATGAAAATGAAATTCCTGGGAAAGAACTTCCTGATTTTAGGATGTTGCCTTTGATCTTGAAGGTAGCCCCTAAGATGCTGACATAATTCTTTAACTGCCAGTTCAAGGTGTTTCTCAACTGTTCTGGCCGAGATTGAAAGTAATTCTGCTACCTCATCCAACAAAAGCCCCTCTTCTCTGATCAGTTTATATACCATTTTACGCTGATCAGGCAATTTTTCTACAGCACCTTCCAAAAGTTGATAAATATTGCGGTCCATGGGCAACATTTCCGGATCATTAGACACTTCAAGCACATAGTCTTCCGCTTGTTCAATACGCTCAAATTTCAGATTTTTCTTTTGATCTCTTAACCAGGACAAACTTTTGTTTTTGACAGATTGAAACAAGTAGGCACTTATTCTTTCAATACTTCCAAGCCTGTCTTTATCCTTTAGCAAATTATAAATAACATCCGAAACGACTTCTTCGGCACCGGAAGGTGACTTAACGTATTGCAGGGAAAAATTGAACAATTTTGGATAAAAGTAATCAAAAAACAACTCAAAAGCCCTTTGGTCATTATCTGCTACAATTTTATGCCAAGTGTCCTGGATGTTGATCATAATCCTAGTGATTCCAATATATGATCAATTATTTACAAAAACCAATCAAATTCCAGGTTAATATATACCAATTTGTAGATTTAACACCTTAAATGGGGTTATGGTAGCATTATTTAAATAAAATAAGATCGCGACGATTTGCGAAACTTGTAACATAGGAATCTCCGGATAAAGCAGAGAAGAATCCCTCAAGACAATGGGCCGATTCTTTCCCATAAAAAATGTCTCAATCCTACTTTTTTATAATTTTAATTCTGCCAATAACATCACCATCAAATATTTTCAAAATATGTATCCCTTGCGGAAGTAACGAAATATCAATTTGAATTTGATTTCCTTCGCGGGTGAATGGGATATTTCGTACTTTACCAGCCAGATCCGTGGCCTGAATGGAAAAAGAGATGGGAAGCAATTTGGTATTAAATTGTAAGTAAATCAAATCTGACACCGGATTAGGATAATAACGCCATCGAAAACCTTTTGGAAGATATTTGACACGAATTATTTGTGAATAGGCAAATTCACCATCAAAATCTGTTTGTTTAAGCCGGTAATATGATGTGCCCGTCACCGGTTGTTTGTCGATTGTATTATACATCCTCGGTTGACTGCTATTTCCTGAGCCCTGTACCCTGGTGATCTCTTCGAAGTGCTGACCATCCGTACCTCTTTCAACAGCAAAGAAATCATTGCTCTGCTCACTTACAGTTTTCCATTCCAGTAATATCTTGTCCTTTTCAGGCATCGCCTTGAAATAGACCAGTGAAACTGGCAGGGTCATGCCAGGATCGTTTGAGTTTGTACCAGGCAGAAACTCCGAAAAATTGCTGACTTCCACCTGAGCAATATATCCGGTTGCACCAAAATTACTGATTGTTGGTGTGATCAGTTGTGCATTTAAGGATTCACCACCAACGGTTAAGCCACTTCCATCTCTCTTGGTGATCCTGAAGAAATCCCGTAAGTATTCATTAACATCTGTTCCATTGGATTTTCCATCTGTCGCCAGGTGGGCCCGAATGTCCGATATCTCATCATTGAGAATATAGAACTGTACGGTAACGCTGGTGCCAGGTTGATTTGTAGGTGTGATGTAAAAGTTCCGGTCCAAATAATAATCCTCTCCCTCCACGATAACCGTATTATTTCCTGAAGTCCGAATATTCACCCCCCAACATGTCGGGCCAAGATCATTGCCATTGGGATTAATTCTCATTACAATCCTGCCACTAGCATCCCTTAATGTTACAAATGATGAACCGCTGAGGGCAGGACAGGAGGAAGAAATCTCATAATTCCCCAATGTATTAGAGATTTCTGTCAAGGCAGGATTCACTCCGGTAGCAAGGGAGAAAATTGTACCATCCGGTAGAGACACCCCATTAAATGTAACTATATTGGCTGTAAAGTCATCCGCATTTATCAATGTAGCGCCCGATGTAAAGTCCGCATCCGTATCGACTATCAAAGCAAAATCCGTCGCGGCGGTGCCTACTCCGATCACTGAGGACACATCAAATGTTACGGTGACTGTTCCGACATTTCCGGTCTGTTCTACCTTCCATTTCCTTGTCAGTCGGTCATTAACGCCGGATGGAACCCCTGAAACAGTCTCCGTTAGCGCTCCGTTATCATTTCCCCAAATAAGGTATTCCCCATCATCCAGGTCCGATGCACTTCCTATCATTAAAATAGCATCACTATTCTCGCTTTTGGATTGAGTCTGGTAAAGTAGTTCACTATCCTCTCTTCCAATTCCGGCAATGTTATTTGGAAAAGTGCTGATATCGTAAATTGTAGTTGAAGCTGCGTTGGTACCATCGTATAAAGTGTTGTAGTAATTGTGGCCAAGAGTGATACCATATTTGATGGCCAGATAAGTCTCAATGATTTCCTGAGATCCATCAGTAGAATGGTCTTCTGTAAAAACAATCATTTCGCTCAAATATATATCAGTACCATTATCGCGAGCAATGGTGTATCCTCCCGCAGTAAATACATTTGGCGAAGTATTACCGGTGCCAAACACTCCGTCTCCATGGCCTGATACATTTGTGCCATCAGCTAATATAGATACGATATGCCAGCTATTTAAGTCGGCATAGGTGGGCGTACTTGCTCCCCCTGAACCAGCCAAACCATATGCATTCAAATTCCTCGCTTCAATTCTACCATTGCCAGATGCCCTAAAAACATCAGGAAATCCTGTAGCCGTATTTCCAGCATTCCTTAGAACCAAATAAACGGCGTACGTTACATCTCCGGCAATACCAATATCATTCCCAGTCATTCCTTCATTTATATTAAAACGGAGGGTAGGATTACTGTTTACAAATGCCGATTCGTAGTTGGGAGCATTAACCGCAGTAGCATTGAACCCATTTCCACTACCATCAGTCCAGCTATTCACATTCTCTCCGTCAACAGTTGTATTTGTGCCTCTTCCCGCATTAAGCCACAATGACAACCCTGTGATAATATCTCCAGGAGCAGCTGATACATTTGTACCTAAAACAAAATAATAACCTTCATTCAGGTTTATATCCTCAAATGAAACAACATTGCCATTAAGAGAGGTGGGTTTCACAATACTAAGCGGACTACTAATATCTTCATTATCATCAATTACCAAAGTATACTGAGCCAATGCTCTACCGGAAACTGATGTCCCCTCCAAATCAAAAGACAGGGTAACAGTCCCCACCTCGCCGGTTTCTGTGACCTTCCATTTCCTGTTCAGCATCATGGTAACATCGGTAATAGCCGGAGAAGGAGAAGATTCGGAAAGTGAGCCAATTGCCGTGGCGTTATCGCTTCCCCATATAAGATATTCCCCATCATCCAGGTTAGAAGCTTTACTAACGGTTACAATAGCCGAAATATTCACATTCTTAGATTGCGTCTGATTTAAACCCTGGGCATTTTCACCTGAATTAGCACTGGCCTGTCCGATACCGGTAATAATACTGTTATATCCTGTAAAAGCCGTTCTGTTCAGTATTGTGGCACCTGCCCCATTCAGGTAATCTTGCGAAGAAATATCAAGTGTAATACCATATTTAATGGCCAGATAAGTTTCCAACTGCCTTCTTTCGACATCGCTTAAAGTATTTTCATAGTAGATCACCTCTGCTACATCTCCCGTATAATCCATGAAAAGATTATAGTCCAGACTGGCACCTATAGCAATAGCGTTGATATCTGTATCTTCGAGACTACCATCCACATATATTCGATGATCAGTTAAGGAGTTGTTAAGGAATCCAAGAATATTCCAATTCCCTGTATTGGAGGTAGAAACGAACCCTGCATTTCCATTTCCCCGGTACACTCCTCCCTCAATTTCTAATCTCGGATTAACATCATTGTCCTGTTCGAAGACATCAACACCATTGGTAGCGTTTCTCAGTACTGCGATAAATGCTGATTGATTGGAATTAGAGGATAGTGTGGTAGTCCCTCCATTGTCATTGGTAAACTTCAGATAAGGATTAGCGTTAACATTCATCACCATCTCCAATACAGGTCTGTCAAAGGGCACAGGTACCAAATTATTACCATTACCACTCTGGTCGGGCCATACATTTAGCGTAGTGCCATCCAGCGTTGTCCGGTCTCCCCTCAACCATAATCCCATTCCACTGCTGATTGCTCCGGGTCCCCTAACGGCTGAAACTGCCAGTGTAAGGTGATCCCCATCTGCGATATTAACATTAGTAAAGGTTAATTCATTATTTGAGATGGACGCCCCATTAGTAACTACAGTAGCTGAACTAAAATTCGTATTGTTGCTAATTAGGATAGCATAATCATCAGGGTTATCAGACCTGTCGCCTATTTGACTAAGATCAAATCTCATTGTCACCGCTCCAACATCTCCCTTTTCATCAAAGAACCATATTCTTTCCAAACGCTCGTCGTACCCTATAGGCAGGTCACTTGCAGTAGTACCAGTGAGGTCATTGTTTCCCCATAACAGGTAATCTCCATCATCGAGGCTGGTGGGCCCGGTTACGGTGATGATGGCATCGTCATTTTCACTTTTTGAAGTGACTTGATTGAGTTCTTCACTGTCTTCTCTTCCTATACCAGCAATATCATTACCAAAACCATTACTTATATCATAAATACGAGTTGAAGCTGAGTTGGTCCCGTCATATAAAGTATTAAAATAATCGTGGGCTAAAGTTATACCATATTTGACCGCCAGATAGCTGTCTACTTTAAAACGCTCCGCCTCTGTTAGTACCTTATCATACAATAGTATTTCTGCGATCTCACCACTATAGTGTTCTCTCTGTAAAACTTGTTGACCTATATAAGCCAGATTCTGCACGGTATTCCATGATCTTGCCGTACTGGTAGAAAGCAAACCGTCCACGAAAATACTGGCTATGGTACCGTCATAGGTACCGATATAGATACGTGAATTATCCGGGTCCCCAAAACTGTTGATCCTTTCATCATTCCCAAAACCGAAGTATAACAGATCACCGTTACCATTCAGCCCGAACCCATTGGCTTGATTTGCAGCAGGATTACCATAAGAAAATGCCATTTGGAAAAAAGTTGGATTGGTAAGAGAATCGTAATTTAGCACCAGGTAAAGCGTTCGACTATTGGCACCAAAGGGGAAGGAGTTAGTGGTAATATCCATAAAATCTTCGGTCCCATCAAACAAAAGAGCAGCGTTGCTATTAATAGCATCCAAAACATATTGAGGTTGCTCTGAAACCACATTTTGTGAGGCATTATTCCCTTGTGCACTTTGATCGATCCAGGACGAAATATTTTCGCCATCTACTATTGTATTGGTACCGGTACCCGCCTTTAACCAAATACGTAGATTGGTACCACCAATATTTCCAGGGGTTTGAGCACTGATCTTGAAAGAAAAGAAAATGGATAGTAAAAATGCCAGGAGTATTTTGAACTTTCTCATAAAAAATTTAATGCTGTCGCAAATATTGAAATGCACATGATGCGATTGTCGTTGTGAATCTATTGTTATTGAAATTAAAAAATTAGGTGACTGTTTTCGTTTCCATTTGCTCCAATAAAAGCAAACTATCTTAGTCAACCATATAATCAAAAGGCGTCACCTAAGCCGATAAAAATCCCCCAAATAAACAAAATTTCTATTTTTTATGTAACCGGGTATTAATGCATTAGATGTAAGATCGCGCATAAGAAATTAAGTTTTGAATCACTGCCATCAATGAAAATGGCATAAAGGAACATTGCCACCAGATTATACAAATCCGTAATTCTTTTTGCTGATGCTTAAAAACAGCGGTATTCAGGTTTCATAAATATTTTGGATTACGGCCATTTCCATTTGGTTATTTGACTATGAAGTAAAACGATGAAATTTCAGGTATTCCACTGACGTCTGTATACTTCATTCAACTCACTTGCAAACCAGATGATCCTGTTGGCGAATGGAATGTCGGAGATAATATAGCAAAGGTAATTTTATGGATATTTTGGCACTTTTGCTGGTATTGCCAATGGCCATTTTAAACATGAAAGATAATAGGAAAAGACACCTGGCTAAATCTTAAATTGATTTCTTTACTAAGGGCCGGTGAATAATCTGCGTCCCTTTATTAAGTTTCCTAATCTCGTTTTGAAGAGCCTGCTACAGAGCGTAATTATAAGGAATATCGCCAATTATTATTTTATCACCGGGCTTGATCGGTTAAACTGCTAGTTTGCATTACATCCTTTTCCCATTTCGCCAAAGCTTTTTTCAGGGATTTAGCAATTCGGGGATTATCGGAAATGATATTTTGTGTTTCACCGATGTCCAATTTCAAATTGTAAAGTTCTTCGGTTGTTTTATTTTTGTCTCTTTGGGAAACCAGCTTGAAATCTCCCGATCTGACTGCGCTTTGGTTCTTATACTTCCAGAATTGTTTTCGTTTCTTTAATTTTTTGTCTCCGGTTATAATTTGCGCAAAGCTTATACCATCTAGTTTGGAGGCCGTTGCGGCTTTCGAAATATCCAGTAAGGTAGGGAAAATGTCCATGGTCATCAACGTTTGGTCTGATTGTACACCCCGGCGGCCTTTACCGGGCCACCAGGCAATAGCCGGGACCCGATGTCCACCTTCATAAATACTTCCTTTTCCGGCTCTAAGCGGTTTGTTGCTGCCGTGATTTACCGGAGCGCCATTGTCGGAACAAAACAGAACCAATGTACGCTTTTCTATTCCGTATGTTTTCAGGGTACTGATGATCCTGCCAATCCCCTCGTCCATTACTTCAATCATTTCTTTTCTAATGGCGAGAACACTGTCTTTATTTTTCACCAGCTTTTTATAATCGGCATTTTCTCCGGGCTTGCCTTCCACTCTTATTGCCTCCCCCACTCTCCGCTGGAAGGGACTGTGAGGAGATTCGTGCGGCAGGTATAATAAGAAGGGTTTGTCTTTGTTCCTTTTGATAAAGTCAACACCGTAATCGGTAATAAGATCAGTGGAATATCCTTTATCATCTTTCAAAATATCCCCACTCCACCAATCAAAATAACCTTCCTGATCAATGTGTCCATGATAGTCTACATTACCGCTAACATATCCTTTGAACTCCTTAAACCCCTGCTTTACCGGATTATATTTCGAATCATAGCCGACATGCCATTTTCCAAACATGGCTGTGGTGTAGCCATTATCTCTCAATGCTTCGGCAAACGTCAATTCGTCAAGGGGCAGTCCGACATCTCTGTGGCTTTTTGCAGTTACCACACCGGAAATTCCTGTTCTTTGCTGGTATTTTCCCGTTATCAAAGCAGCCCGTGTAGGGCTGCAAACAGTTCCGTTGGAGTGAAAGTCGGTGAATTTAATGCCTTCCGAGGCCAATTGATCCAGGTTAGGGGTGTTAATGGTAGTACTCCCGAAACAAGAAATATCGTTATAACCCAAATCATCCGCCATGATAATAACGAAATTGACTTTACTGTCATCCTGAGCAAAACAAGTTGTGGTAAAAAGAAAAGTTACCAATAGCAATGGAAGCAGGTTTTTTGTGTTTTGTATCATCATCCTTGGAAAAAATTTTCCCAAATTAATAGTTTAATCTAACATTACTATATAATTATACACCTTAATATTTTTAAGATAGCTATTACTTTTTGCTTAACATGAACAGGTCGTGAACATCGTTGTTGTTGGCTACAAAAACAAACTGTTTATCATCCGCCATGATCTTCACCATTCCCCGGACATCCTTATCTGTGAAAAAGCCTGTTTGCATATTGGGTATGTAGCTGAAAGTTCCGTCTTTATGGCCTTTCAAAAAATAACCCTTGCCGGCATCGGCCCTGGTGGTCTCCACTTCAGCATGATGGTTGTTCCCGGCAAGTAAAAGATCTTTGATACCATCACCACTAAAATCATCGTACAAAATACTGTTGACCGGTGATATCTGCACCTCATTCGGAAAGGGCAAAAAAGAAAAACGCCCGCTGCCGGCATTGAGAAATATCCCCGACCTGAATTCATTTACCTGATAATGTAGCGAGGAGGAAAGGCCGGTTCCCAACATGCCTGTAATATCTGTATTGGCAAATGCAGCGTATTCTTTAAATTTTTCATTCAGGAATGGCATTTGCGCAGCTGTGCACTGCTTGCCACGGACCGGCACTTGTTTCTCCATATAATATTTCGCTAACACAATGTCCTCAGTACCGTTATGATCAAAATCATTGGTATAAACATGGAACGGTTTATCGCGGCTTGCATGAAATTTATAGTTTAACCCAAGATTACCAGCGACAATATCTTTATCGCCATCCTGATCAATATCGGCGGTTAAGATCTTATTCCACCATCCCCTGGCAGTTGAAAGCCCGGTATAAAGTTCATCGCTGACCAATTGGCCTGCATCATTGATAAATACTTCAATGCCCATCCATTCACCCGTCACGATCAGATCCAGATCGTTATCGTTGTCGATGTCGCTCCAGGTGGCATCTGTCACCATGCCAATACTTTGTATTTGCGGAGCCAACTGTTCTGTAAGATCTGAAAACTTCCCATCGCTGTTGATCAATAGATAGCTGGACGGCGCATACGGGTATTTCCCTGGTATCACACGTCCACCTACAAACAGGTCCACATCTCCGTCTTTATCAAAATCAGCCGCGCATACAACGGAGCCGGCTTGTCTGATGTCGGGAAGCTGGCCAGACTTCACATAGTTTCCGTTTCCTGTATTGATGTACAGCCTGTCTCTTAGCAGCCCGGCGTTTTCATCGAACTCATAGCTACCACTTACCACATAGAGGTCCTCATCTCCGTCATTATCAGCATCAAAAAAGCAGGCGCCTGTATCCTCAAACGATTTATCTCTGAGGAATTCTGATATCTCCTTACTTTTGAATCTCCCGTTTTTTTGTCCAAACAGTAATTGCGCCGGCTGTCCCGCGCCGCCGCCCACAAAAATATCTTCCAGGCCATCGCCATTGACATCGGCCTTCGCCAGGGCCGGGCCGGTTTGAGACAGCTTGTGTGGTAACAACAGTTGTTTTTGGTAATCATCAAATGCTATCTCTTCATGTCTGTACGCCAATACCTGCCTTTCAAACAATTTCTGAGGGCGCGATTCTGGAATTGCTACAATTGTCTCATCTATGGCCTCCTTATATTTCAGGGTAATTAGCTGGTTGGCGCTGATATTTTCAAGCACCTGCACCTTACCGTCGGGCCAGGTTACCTTCACTTTTGGGATGACCGCTTCTTTTCCCAAACCAAAGTGCAGCTCATTTGAAACCGCTGATAAATATCCTCGCGCGTTGATCATTCTTCGCGATTGTAACTTACCATTTGGCAGATACAGCACAATCTGTGTACCCACTCCAAACCGGTTGCGATCACTGCCTGCCAAGCGGAATTTTAAAAAGTTGGTGTCAAAAAGTTCCCTTGCGTTATTCTTTAATAAGGTGGCACTTTCATCTAAATTATTAACCACCAGATCCAAGTCTCCGTCATTATCCAGGTCGGCGTAGGCGGCGCCGTTGGAGAATGTCGGTTTATCATTGACCCATTCCGTTGATTTATTTTCAAAGGTCAGCGCACCGATATTTCTAAAGAGATAATTGGTCAATTTCTGCTGGGGAAGCATTTGTGTGAAATGATAAAAGTCTTCTTTTTTCAGGGACTTCCTGTTTTGGTCGATTTTTTTATTTATCTCATTATTGACATCCCGGTGAACAACATCCCGGTAAACCCCATTGGTGACATACAGGTCATTGTATCCATCCAGGTCAAAATCTGCCAGCAGTGACGACCAGCTCCAATCGGTTTTTGACATACCCGCCATGTTGGCGATCTCACTAAATGTCCCGTTGCCGTTGTTTAATTGCAATACGTTGTGCATATACTGATGATGATAGCCTTTTTCGATCATTTCATTAAACCTTTCAGCCGGCATCATAGACATGGTAGTTTTGGATCTTATATAATCTTCGGGACTCATATCCATCACCACCAATTCATCATAACCATCATTGTTTATGTCAGCTATGTCGCTGCCCATGCTGTAGTAGGATATATGTTTAAATAACTCATCACGCCCTTCTCTGAAAGTTCCGTCCCCATTATTGATATAAGCAAAGTCAGGGCCTATAAAATCATTAGAAACATAAATATCCAGCCAATTGTCATTATTCAAATCTCCCACCTGTGCATTCAAGCCAAAGCCAAGGTCCGGCAAAATACCGGCCTGAATAGAAACATCCGTAAAGTGACCGCTACCATCATTGTTGTATAACCTGTCACTTCCCCGAAAGGAGATTGTTTTACTATTTGTCTGGATATCCTTTAGGTCCAAAATTTGCCCTGAAAGTGAAAAGCCCGAAGGGGCGTTGGCGACATAAAGGTCCAGGTCACCATCTTTATCATAATCGAAAAAGGTGGAAGCAATGGACCGGTTCTTATCGGCGATGCCATATTCTTCCGCCTGCTCTGTAAAAGTCAGATCTCCATTATTGATATACAACATGTTAGCCAGTCTTTCGTCGTCATCAAACCAACCTGCCCTGCAAACATAGATATCAAGCAGGCCATCCCCATTCACATCCGCCACTGATACGCCGGTATTGAACCCAATTCTTTTTTCAATGCCGGCGCTGATAGTGATATTTTCAAACTTAAAATCGCCTTTATTCAGGAACAGACGGTTGTGGTAAATGTTGGAGGTAAAAAAAATATCCACCAACCCATCATTATTAAAATCGGCCGTGGCCACACCTCCTCCTATGTAGATATAGAGATATTTGTAATAATGCAGCTGCTCGGACTCCAACATCTTATTTTGAAAGTCCACACCAGAGATTTCGGGAGGCACCTCGGTAAATAGTTTCTCCATGGGCAGTTCACTTGCGGATCTGTAGCAAGATGCCGTCAGCAGGCAAAGGGCTATTGCCCTTAAAAATCTCGATATCGTGATAACTAAAAATTTCAAGGAAGTAATTCAAAATGAATTTAACCTGGCTTACAGATCGCCCGATATTTCCTTGCAGGAAGCATATAATGGCATTTCAATGTAAGCCAGGTTAAAATAGTACTTAAAACATTTGTCGACCGCCGCCTTTAATCATTTTGGATCAAAGAGGGTTGCAGCACAATCTGCTTTTCAGGTATAAACTCTATGATCCTATTGTGTGTCGGGGGAATTTCAGTGAAAGGATCTGCCCCATTCAGGTGCGTGCCGGGATATCGACGGTCCATGGTCCTGTTGTTCCTGTAAACGTCAAATCTACGGTGTCCTTCATATGCCAATTCCAGCCGGCGTTCTTCAAGTACTATATCCAGTACCGTTTTTCCAGCAGGAATATCTCCCACCGAGGTATAGGGCGGTACATCTCTTACATTTCGGATCACGTTTAGATTATCTAATGCCTGCTGGTCCATACTTCTTTTAGCCAAAGCTTCCGCCTTATTCAAATACATTTCGGCCAGGCGAGATACCAGGGGTGACCAGAGGTGTCCGTTCCCCTCCTGTTGTGATGCCTTTAAAATAAACCACTTAGGATGCCCGTTTCGCTTTTGCATATCAAAGTCCTTCTGAACATATTGCTTGCCTTCAGGTCCATTAAAGAAATACTTTGTTTTTCCGTCTGCGACCTCAGATTCCACTGTATAGGTGGCGCCATCTTCCTCAATGGTCAGATCACCGCCATTTTCAGTAGTCTCCCTGAACTGGTACACTAAAGCGTCATCTACCCAGAAAACAGCCGGGATCTTATTGCCATTATCATCCAGGAGATATTGTGGCTCAATGAAGGCACTCCTGGCATCATTGTCGTTTTGATTTAACAGGTCGAGGTACGTTCTGGAGGCGTACATTTCTCCCCAGCCAACGCCCTCGATGCTGGCGTAAAAGGAACCTAACGTAAACCAGTGGTCCCACTGCCCGTTAAGGTCTGCACCATCGTTCAGGGTAATGGCAAAAATTGCTTCGGAATTTTCAGTGGGTTTCAATGTATTCATTTCGCGGAATTGATCCGCGGATAAAAGGGAGTACCTGCCTGACGAAATTACTTTATCGGCATATAGGTCTGCATTATCATTGTCTTCCATGTATAAATAGACTCTCGAAAGCAAGGCCTGTGCCGCTTCTTTGGTAGCGAAAGAAGCTGATTTGTCAACGGTCATCAAAGACTCCGCCTTTAACAAGTCGCTAATTACCTGATCATAAACTTCCTGCACCGTATGCCTGTCAGGAATATCATCAACATCGGAAGTCAATTTTAAGGGAACAGATAAATTAGCTCCTCCCCGATTATAAGGCTTGCCAAAAACGTTACCCATTTGAAAATAAACCAGCCCCCTCAGGTAGTAGTTCTCACCGAGCAACTGATCAAGCTCCTCAGATTCACCTTCCTCAATAGACTCCAGCACCTTATTAGCCCCTACAACAATTTTATAGGAATTATCCCAAAACCGGGCTACTCTTGAGTTAGAGGCAATGGATTGGTAATTATAGAGGAAAAATAAATGATCGGTAGTTCCTCCGCTAAGACTTACATTATCCCCGGCATATTCTGAGATCCGGTGCAGATCATCAGACCATCCATTATAGCCGTTTTCTCCGTTTATACCCCCTTTCAGCAAGGCATAGTTTCCCAGCGTTGCTGTTTCAATGGCGCCTTCACTCTCAAACAGGCGGTCTGCATCGATTTCATCAAAAGGATCTCTTTGAAGGTCACAGCCGACAAACAATGCGCCAATAATTGGAATGATATATAAAATTTTCATGTTCTTATATTTTTGATCATTAATCGTCTAAAAGGAAAAGTTAAGCCCAAACACAAAGCGTTTTGGAACAGGGTATTGCAGACTTGATCTCCCAGCTATTTCTCCGCCGCCATCTACAATCCGCGCTTCGGGATCCAGGCCGGAATAGTCTGTAAAAGTGAGCAGGTTGTCGCCGGAAAAGTAAATGCGTGCCGCGCTTAAGCCAATTGGATCCAACAAACTTTCACTCAGATCATAGGCCAATGTCACGTTCCTTAGTCTGATAAAGCTCCCGTCTTCCAGGTATCTCGAAGAAGGTTTATTAGAGTTATTGTTTCCCCCGCTTATGGCCCGCGGATGTGTTGCAACGTCTCCGGGATTTTCCCATCTCTTCCATCCGTCGGCAAATATTTGTTGATTGAAGGTGATGTAAAAGCCGTCAGAGTCGAACAATTCGCGGGAACTATTATATACCAACCCTCCTTGTGCAAAACTAACGTTCGCCGTAAGTGATATGCCTTTATAACGCAATAGTGAACTTGCGCCACCTATAAAGTCAGCGGTGCCACTGCCTACAGGTTGCAAGGTAGCCTGGTTATAGTCGCTTGTTTCTGTTACCTCTCCGGTAGCTTCGTCGATCCGCTCCCACAAAGGATTACCGCTATCAGGGTCCACGCCGATCCACTTTCTCAAATACCAGGTATTCAGATCTTCGCCGACTTTAAATATCTTGCTTCCGCGTGGTATTTCAGTTTGCCCGTCAAAAAGTTCGGTTATTTCATTGTTATTAATGCCAATGTTGAAACCTAAATTCCACACAAAATCCGCCGTTCTGAAAACATCACCGGACAGCGCCACTTCAAAGCCTGTATTTTTTAGTCCTCCTACATTCTCCCAGAAACCCTGGAAACCAGAGGTCGATGGCAGATCCACAAAATATAAAAGGTCGGAGGTATTTTTATTGTAATACTCAAATGTGGCATCAACGCGCTTAAACAATCTGGTATCAATAGCTATGTTGGTTTCAAACGACTTTTCCCAGGTCAGATCCGGGTTTCCAAATTGGCTGAGAACCGCTGCGGGCACACCATCGTATTGCTGGTTGACGCCATAGGTTCCCTGGTACGGATAAAGCGATGAAGGCCTGTTGCCAACCGAGCCATAACTTACCCTTAGCTTTAACTCATTAAAAACGTTACTGTCAAAAAAGTCTTCATTGTGTATGTTCCATCCGCCGCCGAGCGCGAAAAACATGCCATACCGATCCTCGGGCCCGAAATTAGAGGCGCCGTCCCTCCTCACAGAGGCTTTTCCGTAGTATCGGTTGCCATAGGCATAATCTGCGGACAAAAAGATCGATTGCAGCGCATATTCATTTTTGAAACCACCAATATTGGCTGGTTTCGAGGCAATATCGAGGATGTCACCTCCGGGAATGATCCCTTCACCCGTGGCACTTAAATTCTCAAACTCGTAATCATTATACTCGTAACCGGCCAGGGCTGTGACGGAATGTTCACCAAAACTCCTGCGATAACGCAACATTTCAGTGAATAGCCTTGTCAATCTTCTTGCCCTGTAATTGTTGATGCTCCCATTGGTCGCTTCTCCGCCGGTAGATTGAGGATCTGTATAGTCAAACGTTCTGGATTGCAACAAGGTGAAATTGTTAGTGGAAACAAAACTCAGCTCGTCGGTGATAGCCACCTCGAAATCACCATTGGCACTCATATTGAATTCATTGCTGGTGCCGTAGTTCCATTGCAGGTCGTAAAAATAGTTGCGGCTGTCTCTGCCAATCCAATCCTGCGAGGTTTGAGCATTTACAGGGTTGCCATCCCCATCAAAGGGCAGATCCCATGGCAAGTTCAGATACAGCTCATACCTCGGATGTTCTCCCCGGAACCTTTCATCAAAACTAAAGGCCAACTTAGGTTTCAACGTCAACCGCTTACTTGGAGCGTAATCAAGATTCATTCTGAAAGTAAGCCTCTCAAAGTCGGCCCCCTTTATTGTTCCGGTTTCATCATAAAATCCACCGGTCAGATATAAGTTTAACTTTTCGTTACCCATTGAATAAGACGCCGTATAATCCTGCACGATCCCGGTTTGTGTTCCACCTTCGATCCAGTCATAATCGCGATTGAGCACGTCCTGGGTGAACCAGGGTTGTGTGGTTCCCAGTTGTGTGTGGTAATCATAGAATTGCTGGGAATTCATTACCTTGAAATTGCCGTCGTTGAACTGGTTGAAACCGACTTTTGAAGTAAAACTTATTTTACTGGTGCCTGCCTCTCCCCTTTTGGTAGTTACAATGATCACACCGTTGGCGCCGCGGGAACCATATAGTGAGGTAGCGGAAGCATCTTTCAGGATAGAGATGGACTCTACGTCATTCGGGTTAACAATTGGTGTGGTATGTTGAATTACCCCGTCGACAACCCACAGGGGTACGATACTTCCATTTAAAGATGCCATTCCTCTGACAAGAATATCGGGTTGCGCTCCGGGGGCGCCGCTGGAGGCTGATACCTGTACCCCGGCAGCTTTACCCTGGATCATGGAGGACACATCGGGAACTGTGACTCCCATCAATTCTTCCGATTTAATGGTTGATACCGAGGCCGTCACAGCACTCTTTTTCTGCTCACCATAGGCTACAACAACTATCTCTTCGAGTAAACTGACATCCGGTACCAATTGCATATTGATAACCGATTGATCGCCGACCCTGATCTCCTCAGTTAAATAGCCAATATAGGAAAAAACCAATATCGACTCTTCATCAGGCACATTGATGGCATAATTACCATCACTATCGGTAATTACCCCTAATGAGCTATTTTTTATTAAAACATTTACGCCCGGAAGTGCCAGGCCATTTTCATCGGTAACAGCCCCTTTTACTGCAACATCAAACACAAAATCCTCAACTACCTCGCTTTTGCTTTTTTTTCTACCTTCAATTTCGTTGACAAAAATGTTTGAATTTACACGCTTAAACTTCAATGCCGTTTCTTTGGAGATCAATTTTAACAAAGATTTAAGTGAGCTGTTCTCAAAAGTTCCGGACAGTTTGGGTTTATCTTTTAATATGCTTTTTCTGTAGTAAAAAGAGAAACCTGTCCTTTCTTCGATCTCAGCAAATGTGTCGTGAATACTGACCCCATCCAGAGAAATCGAAATAGGGACATCCTCCAGGCTCTTTTGCGCCTTGCTGGGTTCTGCAAAAAGCATCCCGGTCAAAAGCCCCTGAATGATTAATCCGTAAAGATTGTATTTAGACATGACATAAATTTGTTGTAGAATTTTATATTTCATAATTTTAATTCTTTGGTTAATTCATATAGGTTAATCAAAAATCTGGGCCATACGTCTTTTCTAATGTGTATTCGCCAATATTCATGTAGTTATGACGTATGGAAATAAAGCCGGTATCTGATATCGGCTTTACCTCTTAACTGGTATTATAGGGTGTCATCTGTTTAAATTTTTACTTAATAATGATTTGTTCTCCGGCTATTTGATATTCAAAATCAAAAGAGAAGCTGAGCCCTTGTAAAATATATTCAAGTGATTTATCCTTGAACCTTCCGGAGAAGTCTTTTTCTGTAACGATCTCACGCCGAATATCGAAGGTCACACCAAACCACTTTTCCAGCTTTACCACGATTTCTTCAAAACTGGCATTGTCAAAATTGAGTACCCCGTCCTTCCAATCCAGCACCTCCTCGTAGTCAAATAAGCCTTTGGTGGTTATGTGATCATCTTTGTGGTAAACAGCCATTTCCCTGGGCTGCAGGTTTACCCGGTTGCCCGCTGGGTGGGTGGTACTGCTAACCATCACCTCTCCGGTCAGGACAGCCACACTTACGTCTTTGTTTTCAGCATAAGCGGAAACATTGAAGGAAGTACCAAGAACGGAGACGGTGATGTTAGAGGTATTTACCTTAAACTGACGATCAGGATCTTTACGCACTTCAAAAAAAGCCTCACCTTCCAGGTATACTTCCCTGGCATTCCTAGAAAATGCCGAAGGAAATCTCAGCGTGCTGCCCGCATTCAACTTGACTTTACTCCCATCCTCCAATGGAACAGTTATTTTCTGTCCGGGCAGGCATACCTTTTCAATATATGTAATTGGCTGATCCTCAATAAAAATAGAGGCGGGTTGCATATAATAAAAAGTGAAAAACGCTACCGCCATCAAAACAACCGTTGCGGCTATATGATAACTTCTGATCTTAAGCGGCCTGAAAAAATGACGGCGTTTCTTCTTGGATACAATGACTTCACTTTCAAGTTGTTTCCAAAGCCTTGCCTTTATTTCCCCCGGCATTGGATCGGCTTTAAACTCAATGCCCGACAGGATCGTTTTGGCTTTTGATACCAGCCCCGGACGGGTGGCATCTTCCTTCATCCAGTTTTCCCAAAACTCGTTACATTCAGGGTCATTATCGATGATCCACTTGTGGAAGTAATCATCTTTCAGCAGATCTGCCAAAGAGTAATTCAAATGTTTCTTTCGCTTCATAAAGTGAGTAGCTTCGAGATTGATTTTTGTCTGTCTCTACCTATAAGAGTAAAACATTCCAAAATCTACCCTCCCATGAATTGAAAATTATTCACAAAGGATGTTTTTTCCCGGTTTTTCCAGATTTAATCCCTAACACCGGCTATTTCAGCATTTATATGGAAATAATAAAAATTAAAATGATGGTTAATTTGTTTCTTAATTTGATCAATGCCTTGTGCAGGATATTGTAGACGGACTGGCGGCTGATAGCCATGATCTGGGATATATCGTCACAGGACAGATGATCATAAAACCGTAAATAGAGGGCTTCTTTTTGTCTTGCCGGAAGATTGTTGAGGGCATTTTTCAATGCGTCCATGTCAAGGTGCTGTGTTTCCGGCAGATCCATTAACTGGTCGGACAATTTTATTTCAAATTCTTTGCCGCCGGTAATTTTTTCAAATTTTAATAATTTCTTTTCTGCACTGATAATTTTTCGCCGGAAACAGGTCGCCAAATAGGCTTTAAGATTTCTTATATCATTAAGCCCCCGCCTTGACCATAATTCTAGGAATAAGTCGTGAAGACAATCCTCTACAAGTTGGCTGTCCGATGTAAATTTTAAGCCATAATCGTAAAGAAAATCGACATACTTGTTGTAAATGTATTTGAATGCCACCGAGCTGCCGTTTTTAAGCGCCTGAAAAATCTCCAGATCACTCTGTCCATCGAAATCAGAAGATTTGTAGCTTAAAAACAGATGAGGATCTTTTCCGCCCGAATCTTTCATTTTATTTTTCATCGGTCAGCGTTTACAAGTTTATTAAAATGATCTCTTTCAGGCAGGCATTCACTAATTATGAAGTCCTTCTCCGTGATAGTTTACTTCGATAGTTATTAATATCTATTGGTAAAAGCAACTGTAAGTTGGTTTATCATTGATTTACGGGCAATAAAATAATGACTTTAAACCAAATTACTGCTGTAGGCCACTGACCTATCTATTAAGGATGTGATAGTAGGTCATAACACAGCCTTCTTCTACCGTAGATTCAATATTCACCCAAAATACAAATGTATTGCAATGAATCAAATCGGCATCTGTTATAAAAGCTAACTTTCATCACCAAAATCTGAAGAATGCATTTAAAAAATCGTAAAGTTTTAGAAATTGCATGTTCATTGTTATTATCCGCCTATGAAAAAAGTATCATTTCTTTTTTTAGCATTTTTTATCTGTTCTGCCTGCGGCAACCATATGGAAACGCAATTACCTGCCTCCAAATTAGACACTAACATCTACATTCCGGCCGCTGGAAACAGCTGGGTGATAAGCAATAGCGAAGCAACAAGCTCAATTATTGGAGAAAAAGGAATTCGTAACTGGGCAAGTGATCATGTAAAAATCAGGACCTTCGTAAGATTTGGGGTCAAAGGAGCATTGAACGTTGCCATACGTGTTAGAGTAGACGCCGGAACCTCAAAAATTAAATTCAGTCACAACAATGATTTCAAAACCATAGCCATTTCAAATACCGATTTCCAAATTGTTCCTATCGGTACATTTACGATCGAAGAGATCGGCTATCATCAATTTGACTTGCAGGGTCTCGAGAAGTCGGGAAATACCTATGCGGAGATAACAGATATTCTAATTGGAGGATCAGCCACAAAAACAGATCTGTATTATATAAAGGATGAGTTTTATTGGGGCAGGCGTGGGCCCTCTGTACATCTATCGTTTCCATTGCCCAAAACAGATATGTCTGTGAAATGGTTTTATAATGAAATTACAGTTCCGGAAGGTGAAGATGTAATTGGCTCGTATTATATGGCCAATGGATTTGGAGAAGGTTATTTTGGGATCCAGGTCAATTCTTCGACGGAACGCAGAATACTGTTTTCAGTTTGGAGTCCCTACCAAACAGACAACCCAGACGAAATACCGGAAGATTATCGCATACAACTATTAAAAAAAGGAAAGGATGTCAACACCGGAGAATTCGGGAATGAAGGGTCAGGTGGACAAAGCTTCAGGAGGTATGACTGGAGAGCAGGAATCACTTACCGGTTTTTGCTCAATGGAGAACCCAGCGGAAATAACTCTACAGATTATACCGCTTATTTTTATGATCCCGAGGTTGGAAAATGGGAGTTGATCGCTAGTTTCAGACGCCCAAAAACAAACACCCACCTGACAAGACTACATTCATTTCTGGAGAATTTCATTCCGGAAACGGGAGATAAGAGCCGTAAAGTATTCTTTACTAATCAGTGGATCTATGATCAGAAAGGTCAATGGCACGAGCTAACCCGGGCCCAATACACGGCGGATGCAACCGCCAGAAAAAATGCCAGAATGGATTATGCCGGAGGGGATGAACACGATCGTTTTTTTCTTAAAAACTGTGGCTTTTTCAATGAAAAAGTAGCCTTTGATCAATCCTTTACAAGAAGGTCCTCAGGAAAAAATGCTCCAAATATAGACTTTTCGGTTTTACCTTAATGTACAGCTTGTGGGTTCACCTCCTACAGCAACCTCAGAAGCTTTTTCCTCATCTTTCTGTAATCACTTAAAGATGTGTTATAGTTGGTATAACTTCTGAACAACTTCCTGATCAGTTTTTGCGACAATGCCGGTTTTTGTTCTTTCAGCTTCATCAACATTTCATAGTCTTCAATTCCTATCCTATGGGCCTCAAATCGAATGGAAGAAAGTGGCCCGTCCTTACCTGGATAAATAACATGAGTATCTCCTGCCGGCAAAAAATTATTTGCGGAAGCGGCTGGTGACGGATGAGGCACCACACTTTGCTCAAAGGGATTTGCCAGGTATTGGTTAAGTCCCCAATGCAGATAGCCAAAGGTATTATAATGTGCGGCTCCCCAGCCGAAATAGACCTGCCGAAGTTTTTCCATATCAAGTGTGCGATTAAGCCACTTGCCTCCGGGTATCAGGCAGGTATATACCAATACTTTTTCACCGAGCTTTTCTCTTTCCCGGAAAAACACCTCGTTTTCCTGGAAATCATTGATCAAAGGACACCACAGATCAATTGCCCCGGCAATACCATCCCGGTCATTTGTTGCTTCCATGATCCTGATGTCCGGATAAATGGACTTGACCTGGGCGGCTATGTCTTTATAACATTCGGCCTGGATTTCAGTGGGTTCATCAGAAATATGTTGTAACCACCTGTCCGAAAGACCGTTTTTGTCGGCAAATTTTTTGATAAGTTTAACGATGGTCCCAACATCCTCTTTTCCTCCCTCCTTATAATATCTTTTTTTTGTCAACACGACTTTTAACTCCGGGTCTCCCCAATCGTCATTGTCACCTCTATACATCAGGTGAGGAGATTCAAAATACTGAAACCCGGCATCCCTGAATACATTGATAAATCGCAACATCCTGGCCTCATCCAACACGATCCTATCGTCTTCCAGGGTAATCAACTCACCGGGGACGGTAATAGCATTCTGACGCCCATGCGCCATCATTTCAGCATATTGTTTTAACATCTCAAACCATGCATCTGTCCAGCGCTCCACGGCATGTTTCTCCTCCATGCGCTTCAGGTTAAACCAGTTTGTATAAAAAAAACGGCTGTCTGAAAGGTTCGGAATTTTTACCTCATGGATTTCAGCGCGAAAAATAGCCTGACGGCTCCAGTCTTTTCCTTCAATTTTAATTTGAATTTTGTGAATGCCCGGTTTTGTGAATTCCGAGGGAGGAATGGCCAGGCGAATGGCTGAAAATTCATTTTTGCCCACCATGCGATTAGTCCCGGCCGGTTGGATCACCTCATATACCCGAAAGGGCGCCTTCCGGATAACGTGAGGATTTACTTTTCCCTTGAAGGCTTCGGTACGGCTGTCAAGTCCCGTGTTTTGTTCTACCGGAACATCTATCAGTTTGCTCCAACAATTTAACGGCAATGACTTTCCATCATTTATGGCTGAAAAGGTAAATGGCTCACCAACCGGAAGTCTAAGAACTATATGCACATCTACCACCGTACCTTGTGGAAAACCTGCCGACCAGGAATCTCCGTAGTCCGAAAGCAAATTAGTATCCGGATAAATAGCTTCCAATGGATCCACCAACCATAACTTAACCTGGGCCAACAAGCCCGAGGAAACAACCAATAATAATGTTGTTAAGATTATTTTCATTTGATCAGTGGTAATTCACGTCGTTTCTCCATTTGGAGATGTCAGATAATACAATAGTCATTTTAGAGATCACCTATCAGTGTTCCTGAAACATTCCATGAACTTGCGCTGCTTCCTTCCGGCGCTCCCATGGGAATAGCGATTCTGAAAGTATGCTTTCCGGGGGGCAAATTCAGCGGGATGTTTACCGGAACGGTGGCAGTGCCGGGGCACCAGTTGGAGCGGCTCAGATCAGAAGAGGAAAGACCGTTGCCAAAGTTGCCGGATGCCGGATTGCTCAGGCGAAAGGTGGCACAGTCATTTCGCCATGGTATAAAACTGTAAACCAGCTCATTATCTACAAAAATTTCGTTCAGTTTGGGATTAAATTCATCTCCTCCACCCCATCCGCCGTGCCCGGTGGCGATGTAGCGCAATTGCAGATTTTTTAGTCCCTCAGGGATATTAACCGTTACCTCCAGCGAATCCTTTAAAAACATTTGCCCGTAACTTTGCCCGGACATCTCCATGATATTTAAGGTATTAAAAATTGGCTGCACCCAGGTTTTTTTCCCGTCCTGCTGTCCAAATGACGGATAATATTTCAGGTTAAGGCTCAATCTATGACCATTTTTAGCGTAATTCCCTATAAAAGCACCAATCCAGACTTCTTCCCCTGCTCCGGCAATAACATCGGTAATTTCCTGTCTATATACAATGGAGTCAGCCCAGGGGTATCCTTCAATCTGCACCTCACTGTTAAAATGGCCTGCGCCAAAGGAGGTGAAGAACCTCATCAGCTCCAGTGGGGGTAAATAGTCATCTGTCGCCACTACCCCCTGATACTTTTTACCCTGATTATCTTCAAACACCGGAACGCGGTCTATACCATCCTGGAAAGCCTGTAGAAAGTTCGTGTCGCTTTGGGTGGGAATGATAAAAAGCGAACCTGTCCTGTCATAGGCATCACCTTCCGACCAGGCACTCACTTCCGCATGTACATGTTGCCCAGTCCACTTTGGCAATCTTATTTTCTTCAAGACAACCGTTCCTTTGGAATACCGGTAAACCACGTCATCAATCACTTCGTTGGGGTTGGTGATGTCATCCCCAAAGTTGATTTTCTCGCGATTGAAAATTTCTATGGTCCGGTAGCGCGCGTCAATCTGTTTTCTTCTATAGCTGGCATCATTGACCTCAATGGCATCATCCAACCTGTAATTAAGCTCTTCATCATTGACCTTTCGGAAGGTAATGTCAGAGGCGATGGTTTCAAAGTTGCCATTCCTGACCATTTTCAATATTAGTCCCAAACCCGCGACCAGCGACTGGCTTGGGGATGCTTTAATGGCAGGGTCGTTTGTATACCATACCTCTATATTATTGGACCTGATAGAAAACCTGGCCTTCTTACATTTATATCCCAATATTTCGTCCGTATCATTTAGTAATTCCGGCTGGCTCAGCTCCTGAAAACCTTTTTTGAGCACGTACTTGCCTTGCGAGGTAGCAAGCTTTTGTATAATGACCTCGTTATTGTAATCCACAAACCTTCTTTCCTTTTCATCTTCTTTGAATGGCAGGTAGGCGACAATGCCATCTTTGTACAATACCTTCAGGGAGCGCCCTTTAATTTCCTTGCCATTGTTTTTATAGGTGTAGACTATTTCGGCAGCGTTTTTTCTATTCTTTTTTTGACCCTGCGCCAAATCATATAGCAGGGTAAATGCAAACACAAAACCGATCATCAAAAGGTGCCTTTTTTTCATGTGTTTATAATTTATTTTCATTGGTCAGATGGAACCTCGCATATTATAATCATTCCCTGCGCCTCCGCTAGCACCTCCGCCTTTGGCTGACGAAGTAGCCCACGGCGTACGCAGTCCGCAGAGTAGCTTTCCCCGGTCTCTTACGCTAAAGCTTCAGCGTAGGCGCATGGCGAAGGACTCAGCGACACGCGGTGTGTGTCGATTATGTCATGCTCGGTTTCATGAAATATGATTTTTAATGCGAAATATTTTGGGTTAATTTTAATAAACAGCTACATCCTGGTCCATGTTATTTTTAGTCGATGATACCAGATGCTTTGACTTCATTATAACAGCATACGTAAAATTAATCCTAATGGCCATAATGATCCTATCAAAAGCTAAAAGCATTGTTTTTTTTCAATTATTGCCTTGTCATTCTTCTTCAAAAAAATCTATCTCGGCGATAGCCGCGGTTCTTCCGCCACCGGCTATTACCTTCGATTCAATCCTTATATACCTTGTTTTTACAGGCTGCTCAAAATAATGCCTTCTGGGTGTTGGATCATTGATCAGGTTACCAAATTCAAACTCTTCTACAACATTCCACAATTTACCGTTTCGGCTAATTTTAATATCGCCCTTTTCTATCATCCCCTGGGAATTATTGTTTTGGGGAGTATAAGCAAATCCTTTGAGGGTATAATCGCTGCCCATGTCAATGGTCAGGTAATGACCATTGCCTTTTTCACCTGAAAGCCAGTAGGTATCCACATTTGCGTCTATCGCTTTTACACCCTGATGATCGCTTTGCTCGCTATCTGCTGCAAGCAACTTCCATTCCTTCTTGAGTACACCAAGCAGGTTGGATGCAATGCTGCCTTCCTGGTCTTTGACAAATGCCCGGGCCTTGACTTCACCTGATGCCACAAAGAATGCCTCTTCATATAGCTTTGATTCTTTTGAAGGAGCTGTGCCATCAAGCGTATACCTGATCTCAATATCACTATTTATATTGCCGGCTATGTCTTCTCCATGGGGCTTCCATCTGAACGTATGCCTTTTGGGTTGTATGTCGACCATGCCATCTATATTCCTTTCTATGGAAAGCTGTGGCGGCCGCGTTTTGTAATAGTGGGCAGACACTTTCGCAATGGCCGGAGGCAAGCGGGACTCCAAAACCCTGATTCTGAATTTGTCCGTGGTAACCTCAGGGAAGCGAAGGATTCTTTTATAGCCTGCGTTGGTGGCTGTTGCGATTTCCTGCCAATCGTCGTTGATCCAGGCATCCAGCGCATGCGCCTCGATTCGTTCGCTATGAGAGGTGATCGCCTCCTGTATTACAAAACGATTAATAGTAACGGGCTGCGGCGCTGTCACCTCCAGTGTGCCTTTATTGTCTGATAGCAATTCATAAGTTGCCAGATCGCTATCAAGTACGTTGCCCGGCCCACTTGCACCATCCAGCAGGTCTTTCGCATAGGTATCTTCAATACGTTGACCAACTTCCTCCAAAACCTTAACGTCTTCCGGAGAAAATCTGCCTTCTCTGTTGGGGGGAATGTTTAGCAGAAAAATGCTATTTCCACCAACCGATCTTTCATAAATATCAAAAACGTCATCGGCGCTGCGTACTTTTTGATCTACCTCGTCGCGGTAAAACCAACCTTCCCGGATCGAAGTATTGGTTTCAGCCATCTGATAGTGGAGATACTTACCTTCGTAAAGCTCTTTGCGGGTTCCCAGGGATGGTCGCGTGAGGTCGGGAAAACTACCCATTTTATTTGGATCTTCCGGATATGGGATAATATTCCATTCCGTATCCCTGGTTTTCCCTGATTCGTTCCCACACCAGCGAATATCCTGCTTCCCAAATATCACGGCCTGAGGCGCCAAGGTCTGAATGAGTTCTTTCCACGCCTCATAATTATATTTTTGTCCGCCTTTTCTTTTGGGATGTGCGCCGTCAAACCATACTTCATGGATGGGGCCATACTCCGTCAGGAGCTCAAATAGCTGGTTAAGGAAGTATTCGTTGTAGTCATCCACTGTGAATTTAAAAGTGGTTTTATTTTCAAAGGGACGACCTTCAACAGGTCTCGGAATAATCCGCTCTGTTTGTTTGCTGAGGTTGCCATAAAGTCCCTTGGGATTTTCTATCTGATAAAGGTCTGCCGGCGATAGATAAACCCCTAATTTTAATCCATACTTCTGGCAGGATTCGGAAAGCTCTCTGAGCACATCGCCCTGCCCGTCTTTGAAAGGAGATGACATAACGCCGTGTTGCGTATAGCGGGTTTGCCATAGGCAAAAACCGTCGTGGTGTTTGACCGTAAGGATCACCATTTTCATTCCCGCCGATTTCATGGCCTCACACCATTGGTCTGTATCCAGGTTTTGCAAATTAAATATGGCAGGGTCCTCCATACCTGATCCCCATTCCATTCTTGTAAAGGTATTGGGGCCAAAATGAATAAAAGCTATAAATTCATTTTTCAAGGCCTCGTACTGGTTGGGGGTCGGCACGACATGGGCTGCTTTGATGATTATAGAATCATTGGAATCCGTATCTGTAATACTGATGGTACTGGCAGAAGGCATTAACAAACCGTCAGGCTTCGTACAAGACACTACTGCAATCAGCAATAAACTGTAAAGGATGACTTTAATATTCATTTTTTAATGTTGTTTTTTTTAGTCACAAGCCCTGGGATTGTGTTTCCGGGCCTTTTTGAATTGTTAATAAAAAGTAAAGTCGCGCTATCTAATGTTTAAATCTTTCCACAGGAACCAGTTTAAATTTCTCAGCTCCCTGTTTCCGGTAGCTTATTCTAAATCCATTCCATATTTGCGGCCATCCTCCGTAAACATTATTCAGGAAGACGATCCTTATGGGGTGAAGGCCTTTACCTAATGCAATAGATGCGTCGTTTCTTGAGTATCGTTTTACCTCACCATCGTTATCAATTAATTTTCTACCGCCTATAAAAAATTGATCCAGGTCGGTAGAAAATTCGTACACTGCCTCATCAGTAATTTCCAAATAACCGGAAAAAATTGCTGCGCCAGGTTCCTTATAATCAAACATGCCAAGCACCTCCTTCAAATCTGACAACGTTTTCTCTTCCCAACTATCGGTGACACCAAGACTGGCAACACTGTAAAAGGCACCTTCTTTTCGGCTGAGTTTAAGTCCCGGTTTTGCATTGTCCACGGTCAAGCCCGGATGGGGTATTTCTTTTCGAATATTGATGGTTCGCACTTCGCTCATTTTGCCTGTAGCAAGCACGGATCTTATTTTCAACGTGGCATGGTCAGAAAAGCTCAGCGGCCCTGTGTACGCTGAGGAACCTTCACCCGGCTCTGAACCATCAGTAGTATATATCATATCAACCGGTCTTGTAGTAGTGAAGGTAAGGGCAATGCTATCCAGAAAGGCCACATTGTTCGAAGGCCCTTCAGGTAGAGGCACATGGTAATTAATATTGTGATGATCCAGTCTCACAAACTGGTTATTCATTCTCGCTAAAAATCCGGTGAAATCCTTCCTGTTCTTATCTGTCCAACCAACTTCTGCCAGCGCAATTATTCTGGGATAAATACGATATTCGGCAATTTCCGGGGTATACATATATTCAGTCCATACATTTCCCTGGGTGCCGAGGATATGTTTTGCTTTTTCAGGCTCCAGCTCATTAGGAATGGGTTCGTAGCCGTAAGATTCCTCCAACGTGGTATAGCCGCCAATAGCTACAGGTTCTACTTTGCTACTTCCCTGGTAGTGATCGAGGTAAACCCAATTCCCGGGCGTCATCACGACATCGTGCCCCTGCTCAGCAGCTTCAATGCCCCCTTTTTCTCCTCTCCAGGACATCACTGCCGCCGTTGGAGCCAGCCCTCCTTCCAAAATTTCATCCCAGCCAATCAATTTCTTGTTTCTTTTTTGCAAAATGGTTTCGGCTCTTTTGATAAAATAACTTTGCAATTCATGTTCGTCGGCCAGGCCTTCCTGCTTTATACGCCGCTGGCATTTGCTACAAGTTTTCCAGCGATCCTTTGGCGCTTCATCACCGCCGATATGAAAATATTCGTAAGGAAACAGCTGGGTTACCTCATCGATCACATCCTCCAAGAATCCAAAGGTCTCTTCCTGACCAGCACAGAAGATATCGGGTTCTACCCCCCATACATTCCTCACTTCAAAGGGCCCGCCTGCACAAGATAACGCCGGGTATCCGGTTAAAGCTGCGAGAGAATGCCCCGGTAACTCAATTTCAGGAACTACATCTATAAATCTCTCAGCGGCATAAGCGACCACTTCCTTTATTTCTTCCTGCGTATAATACCCTCCATACTCTTTCCCTTCATCCAGCCTTATAGAACCGATCTCTGTCAATTTAGGGTATTTTTTAATTTCAATCCGCCACCCCTGATCTTCCGTAAGGTGCCAATGAAAAGTGTTGAGTTTGTACAAGGCCATTACGTCGAGCTGCTTCTTGATAAAGTCCACGGAAAGAAAATGACGGCAAACATCCAGGTGCATGCCTCTCCATTTAAATCTGGGCTTATCCATAATCTCAACGCTGGGAATATCCCAATCTATGCCGGCAACTTTTGATTTGCTTTCCACCTCTGCAGGCAACAATTGCAAAAGTGTTTGCATACCATAATACAAACCGCGCGGAGATACTGATTTCACATTTACACCATCCGGTGTTACGGAAAGGCAATAGCCTTCAACACCCTGATCACACGACTCATCCAGTGAGAATTGAATATAATTTTTTGACGGTGCGTCTGTGGCAATAGCCAACTTTTTCCCAAATACCGTTGCCATTCTTTTATTGAAAAATGTTGTTACACGGTCTAGTCCATCACTGCTTTGAGCGATTATTTTAGTTTTGGCATTTAAACTAAACACTCCTTCATTTTCAGTTATTTCCAGAGGAAGCGGTACAATATGCAGGCCCTTATTATAAACCTTAATTTCATTTTTTGGGGCATTACAGGTGGAGAATAACACCCCTATGGTCAAAAGTATTATAAAGTTTTTGAGCTGAATTCTAAGCATTGAGTTTATAGTTATTTTTAAATGGGTAAAATGACAAATAATACACCTTCTATTGTGTCAGTACGTTAGTCCTATGGATATCGATCGGAGTGATCAAGTGATTAAAACTGATAAAAATCTGACCTTGCAATTAGGTCCACAAATATCTTTCAGTCTACCTGCTTATATACATAAACTGATAATTTTTTTGCAGTAAAAAGGTGTATTACAAAATTTTTAAAACATTTCTTATCATTTTATTGCTTTCAATCAATGGAAAGTGTGGTAGTAACAGCCGGATGGTCGCTTGGCCATATTCCCTTGTACTTAAAATGCATGTCCGAATCCACTGCTCTGAGCTTTTGCCTTTGTAGTAGATGTAATCAATCCGATAGGTGATCTTTTCCGCAGTCATAGTAGGCGATGCATACTTAAGATCATTCCTAATCTCCCGGAATGAATCGTTAAAACCTGCCTCCGCCATCACTTTACTCACAGGCCATTCCACCGCCAAGTCATTGTGCCATTCTGCCGTATTGGCTGTCCAGTCTTTATGGGAGGGACTGTTGAAATCACCTCCAATAATGAAAGGTATTTCATCGGCTTGCCTGATATACGGATCTAATAGCTTTACAATTTCCTTTATTTCTTTGTGGCGGGTCTCTCCTTCTCCATTGATTAGCTTTTCAGCCGTAGCCTCAGGATCCTGGCTGTCTCTTCTCCAGGCAGGCAAATAATGTATCCACAAACTGGACAAGTTAATTTTTTGTTTTTGGCTTAGTTGAATGGTTGTCACGCCACAACGGAAAGCATCGTAAACGGTTTTCGTTTCTAAAATCGGATACTTGCTCATTACCGAGATATTGGTACTTGCCAGGTAAAAGTAATAACCCAGTGCGTCGGCGATCAAAGGGCCGGAACCGTATGTTTCCTGCATCATAATGATATCTGTGCCGGTATCTTTTATGAAGTCAATTACCTGCTGCGGGCCGATTTCCCGCCCATGTCTGCGTCCGCCGTGCCAGATATTCCATGCCATCAGGTTCAATTTGCTTACTGCTTGATTTCCGGGCTCAGGCAATTTGGCAGCGGGAACATACTGTTTATAGTTTTTTGCTACCTGCCCGGCACTCAGGACATAATCATAAACATTAAACTCATCCAGGGCTCCCTCAAATGAAGCAGCGGCTTTACCGGCTATGGCGTCTGTACCTAAACATACGGGAAGTTGACTGTTTAGATCCTCTATTCCCGCCATATTGTAAATCGCCACGTTCAAACCATCAAAGTACATTCGTGCCTCTTTGTCCTTCCTGTTGACGGTAAAAATAATCTGGTGCCACTCCCCGTCATTTATTTGCTGTCTTGGTGCTGTGGGCCGGTAGTCGAGGCGATTTTTTCCATTACCCATATTCCAGGCCCAACTGCCATCCGGTTGACAAATAATAGCCCATCCTTTATTCTGGCCACTGGTTCTGCTTAACCCAAATTCGTGGTGCGTAGTAAAGTCCTTTATTTTACCTGAATTCCAATCTTTGTTGGATGCAATAACTTCGTAATCGGTATTGGCCGCTGTTGTTTGAACCCAAACTCCAACAGAAAAATCACGGCTTTCCCAAAGTGGATCAAGTGATTTCCCGGTCTTAATTTCAACATAGGTATAGTTATCATTTTCCCGGGAAAAATATTTGGCATTACCACTAATACCTTCCGTCACAGAATCCTTTCCGAATGAGGAAAGGGAAAAATGTGTAGCGTTAAGACGGCCTTCCTCCATATTAACGGCTATCAAAGGCTCCGTTTGGTTTACCGGTTCATAGCCGTATCCGGCGTTGGAAGTAAGGCATAATAAAATCAAGAAAAACGATTTATACATTTTCATATTCATAATTTAAAATCTTGCTTATTTGTGTTGATAATTTCTCAAAACCGCATTATCTGTCTGGTAGCTTGTGTGATCATATCACCAGGTTTATTTTTCAGGTAATAGTTCCAATACACTCAATACCGGCCTGTGGTCCGAAGCTACCTTCTCATCGATTACCCGGGTTTCAAGTACTCTCCATCGATTGGCGGGCCTGAAAAGTATATAGTCAATCTTCGCTTTAGGATTTACAGAAGGGGCAGTTGGTATATCTTCCGTGAATGACTTCGTCCATTGTTTATACAGTATTTCCATAGTTTTACTTTCCGGTCTCGCATTTAAGTCCCCGGCAAGAATTGCTGGCCGGTTGTCTTTGGTGAAAAGTTGGTTAAGCTGATAGGCCTGGTTAATTCGGTCAGTCTCATCTTTGGTATGATCGAGGTGGGTCCCTATAAAACGAATGGTGTCGCCACTTGCCAAAATTACATTGACTTCCAAAGCCGCTCTTGGCTCTTTACCTTGCCTGGCAGATAGTGCATGATTTTGAGTGCTGAAGAAGGTATAAGCAGACAACACACCCTCTCCATAACCGCCACCATCATATGGCATGGCCTGGCCAAAGATCGGCGCAAGCCCAGTACGAAGGCCCAGCTCGGCAGCCAAATCCATCTTCTTAGCCCTGTTTGTATAGAAATCTACCTCTTGCAAGGCCACCAGATCCGGATTCACTGATTTGATTACTTTGGCAATTGTATCCAAATCAAAATTACCTTTCATCGTAGCGCCGTGAAGAATGTTAAAGGTGAGCACCCGGACTATCCTGGAGGAATCGGCACTTACCTGTGCGGCGGCGTTACACCAAAGCAACACGGCCAACAGCAGGAATGATATTTTGATAAATACTTTTCTTCTAACAAATAGTGTCATAAAATCTTATAGGTTTACTATATTCTATATTTCCATCTTATTTTATTCATTAAAATTAGGGATATTTATAGTATAAATAAATTTTAAGGATAGATAGTTTAATATTTGTAAATTTTTAACCAATAAATTATCCTCTTATCTTTTTATGGGCCCCCTGAGAACAAAAACAATTGACTGTGCTGCCTTTATCTTATTGAAAGGTCAGGAAATATTGGTGGAGAAAAGAAAAATGTCAAAACAAACCGATCCCGGCAAAGTGGCGATCCCAAGTGGAAAAGCAGAAGCCGGGGAGGATATCCGTACTACTTGCAAACGTGAAATGGAGGAAGAATTAAATATTAAGCCGTTAAAGCTTGAGTTTCTTACAGAAGAGCTACACGACAATGGCCTTTATTATGAAAGAATACATTATTTTGTCTGTACTGATTGGAAAGGTGAAGTTCAACCGCTGGAAGCCGAGCAAGTGTACTGGGTCAATTCAAACCAGTTGGATGCCCTGGAGCTCCAGGCGGACCGAAAGGCTATATCTAAACTGCTGAAACTTTGATTGACCTACATTTCAGGTATTATTGAATATCCTGAGATAGGCTTTATTGGGGAATAACAGTATTTTTTACATCAATTTCCTGACTATATTCATTGATTTCTTCGTGAATCATTATTCTTCTTTTTTCCAATTCAGCAAAGACATCGACAGGGTTGAAAACCTTTTCGGGGATCAGCGCGCCCGTTCCTCTATATTGGCCTTTACATATCAAATGTACACCAATGGCCATAGGGATACCCACACACCTGGTATATGCCCTGAGTTTTTCCCATCCCTTTTCCGAACCATCGGACAAGGGATGGGTATGGGTCAGGATATGCTGATACTTTTTACCATTTCTTTCTCCAATGACTTCCACATGCAATGCATAACCGTATAGCTGTGTTTCCTTGCCTTTCCGGGACTGAATAAGATATTGCGCGATAGCATCCATAATACCTATCTCGTTACCATTAACATTGACTTTATTATTTTGCATAAATCCCCAATCATACAAAGCTCTGATCAATTTCATATTTTCGGGTGGCCAGGTTCCTCTAACCTCAATTAACCGCACTCCTTTATCAGACAGGTATTCTGCCAGGGTAACCGTTTCAGAATGGGGTATTATATATTGGGGATGGGTGCCGTAGGGTTCAGGCAATGCAATGTCCCGGGGTCTGGCAAATGGTTTGACCTGCTTAAATTCTCCGTCTTCGAAAACAATCCTTCCAGGCAAATCCGGATCATACTCGTAGGTAGTGGTTTCCGCAATGGAGGCCGAAAACGCTATGGGTCTGAAAGCGCCATGACTTACCCTGATAATTTCTACAGAATCCAGTTGATTGGCAGCATGAACGGCCATCATATTGGTGGTGCCTGGTGTCATCCCAAAGCCAGGGACAAAAACTTTTCCAGCTTGTTCAAACAACTTACTGTATTTGTATTCTTCCCCAAATCCATTCAAGTTAATACCATGACAACCCGCCTCGGCTATGCAAGCGGTGGATTGATCATTTAAGGAAATGGTAGTCCCATCCATGACCAGGTCATAATCCCGCATCAATTTAACAGTGGTTTCACGATCCAGTACATTTATGCAAGTATGGTCAACCTTCGGGCTACCGAGCCAGGTGGCTACTTCCCTGGCCGTATTTTCATTATAGTCAGCAATAGTGATTTTTTCAAAATCACCAAATTGGACCAAGTCCAAAGCTGCTTCCCGACAAATTTTACCTGCTCCTCCCAATGCCAATATCTTCATGTTTTTTTCTAATTAAGATTTATTACTTGATTTGAGTGCCGAATTTTATTGACTCTTTCAGAAATGAATTTAGGGTCCGGCATTTCCCAAACCCAATAATTATTGATAATTTATAATCTACTGATATTAATTATTATTAATTATGAAAAAGTATTAAATTAACAGGATCTTAACAGGATCTTAACAGGACAACGGTAACCGTTTGTCTAACTTCAAAACCAGTAATAAATCAATTAATACCAATTCATCAAATATGGATAGTGGCAAAATCAAAGATCAATTAAAGGAGTTCTTATCACTTATTGAATTGCATAAGGAACAAGGGAAAAAAATGCGTCAGATGGCTGCTATTCTGGAATTACATCCACCGGTGCTTTCCAGTATCACAAAAACCGTGTTCCCGGCTATTCTGGATAATAAAGGTGGTTTTGCAGACGAAAAAGAATTGATCCGGGAATCGTTCCGGTTAGTCAATAATCTTTCCAAAGAAAAGGTCTTATATCATTTGCCGACCTACATCGAAAAGCTCAAAAACGTTAAAATAGATGAAAAGGAATATAACCTTGACCACGACCTGTTTAAGCCTTATAAAAATGCTATTGCCAGCTCTCACGAGGTCATTGCCAGGAATTTTACCGGCCTTTACAAATGTTATACCCGCTCTTCCAATGCCGACCTGATAAAGGAAGAACCCATATTGATCAGGTATAATGACGAAAAGAAATACATTGAAGTCAAAAAGGGGAATACGTTATCTCAATGTTCATTTGAGGGTTTTATATTCCTGGCCGGAAGTCATTTGATAAGTATTCATTTATTGGATGATCCGGATAATATCCAGGAGTCTGGCTTGATACAGTTGGTGCAGCCCTTTGTCAAATCTGTCAAGTTATTAAGGGGTATTTATCTTAATCTAAGCTATTCGAAACAACCGCTCGCCAGGAGAATTATCCTCCAAAAAACAGAGGATGACTGTAGCCTGGAAAATTTCGAGACAATCGCCACTCACTATTATGAAAAAACAAGCTATTCCGAGGATATCAACAAAGAAATTATTGACTACGTGTCCGGCCCCAATGATGCGATAGAATGCCTGGCACTGCCCCACCCCACCTTTGATGAAAAAGACCTCGCCAATGAAAAAAGAATGATCGAGAATATGAAATCAAATATTGTCTGAGGAATACTTCTTTTTTATAAATATGCCAATTACCGCGATAACTACAAGCAGGCAAACACTTAGGATGATATAAATACTTCTATTCACCAGACGCTTGTCGTACCCCAGGTCCTCTCCAACAGCGTCTGCCTCCGACCCGCTGTGAACAACCGTTGGTATCTGATCGGATGGGACCAGATCGTTTGTAAGGCTGTACTCCTTTGGCTGAAAAAGCTCCAGGTCACTGGCCCTGGTACCGGCTTTTCCGGATTCGATAGAAATAATCTGACTCATTTCGGCCAGTATCGCCGGGTTATCAACATCAAATTCCAATTGTTTGAAAAGTTCTTCCCGAAGCCTTGGTTCCCAGCTTAGCGGAATTAACTTTCCTAACATCCATTTTCTGTCAATACCACATTCACAGTCAGCGCCAATGATATTTAGCAATTTGAAAAGAACGTTATCCTGAATTTGTTCGTACTCCACCACATCTCCCATCATACGTCCTCTGCCATACAATATGATAGCTAATGGTTGCCGTATTTGCGAAACCTTCACGCCAAGACTCCATAATAGCATCTTTTCTTTTTCCATTTCCTCCCTGGTCAATGTTATCAATTCAGGCCCTTCATGGATCTGCTTAGGCATGAGAGGCATGATTTTCTCAAGTTCATCCACCGCTTTTTCAGCCATCTTTTTTGCATGATGATTCTCAATGGCCTTTTCACCCTCTAACAATAAAACGATGGCGTATTTGTTGATCAATTTGTTCTTTATGACACTTCTCACAGGAGAATCTATGATTGATTTTAAATAGGCTATGGATTTCCCGTTGCTGTCGGTTATGGGAATTGGCAGGCTTCGGCCATCGGGAGATACCATGATGCCCACCGGATACCTTTGACTTTCAGCATTTGACAAATAATTTATCGCCGGGTCATTTCCGGAGGCGACGTTAACAACCTTGATTTTGACATTCGAATAATTGAAAATTTTTCCCGCATTCTTCCTGAATACCTCCAGGTGATTTTCCGCCAGGTTATTATCATGGAAATAATAGAAAATATAAGGATCTGGAGATATTTCCGCAAATCCAATTTCCCTGATATTGAAACGGCAATTGAGGCTTAACAATGCCATTACGATCAGCAGTGTAAATACCAATGGCCTGCTTGTATAAATGCTATTTGCGAAATTCATGTCAATGCAATTATATTATTCTCCCTGTGGGTCCTCTTCGCCATAACCATTCTCCACAGCATGGAATAATACTGTTGCCGGTATTTCCTGTTTTTCCAGCCCGGGGCCTTCAAAAAAAACCTGTAACTGATGGCCTTCGTTTCTCTGAAAATATTTCACCTCAATCGTATGCCAGCCCGCCGCCAGGGCGATCTTGCCCGCTTTTTCATTCCGGGTATGTACACCGTCATTGTCTACCACCAACTCGTGATCAATGATGAGCACGCTGCCGTCATCGCTTACCGTACTAAATTCATAAATGCCGTCTTGTTCTATTTTAATTAATCCGGAAAAGCTAAATCCATAATTTTCATCTCTAAGTCGCTCCTTCGTTGAAAAGGTTGATACCACTGCGGTTTTTAGAATAGGCAGGTCGGCAAAATCCGTTACGTTGTTAAATGACCCCAGGTAATAATTGTATGTCAAACCTGGCAAAACGGGTTGATCGCTTACCGCTTCCTGAAGTTTTGGGACACCCAAGGAGGCAATGGCAGGTTTACTTTTGACCCATCTTCCATTGTGGTCCTGCCAAAATGTGGCTGCCGAAATGGTGGTAGAATCAGAAATTGTTATTGGACCCTTATATTTTTGAGATTTAATGGTCGGAGCACTCCCATCGGTGGTGTAACGCAAGCTACCTGTTGCTCCCTTAAGGTCCAAAAATACCTGAGCACTCCCATTTAAAATTTTATTTCCAGGGCGAATAATGGGAGCCGGATAGCGTCGTTTAAAGTGTTTACTTCTCATCTTTCCAAGGCTGTTGTTATCCGCGGTAAAAAGGCCCGCAGTAATTGTTGTTTCGTGATACAGTGTGACAGGACCTTCATAAACCGGATCATTAGCCCTGGGTTGTGTTCCATCAAGCGTATAACGAATTATAGCATTACCAACATTTTGGGTTTTAATTTCAACCCGCAGTGAATCCTCATATTCATTGATACCCTTACTATCAAACATAATAGGCGCTCTGGATCTTGGAGCAAAGGCAATGGAAGTTTCCAGCCATGATCCGCAACTACAACCTCCTCCTCCCTCAGGAGATAATATAAGTCCATCGGCCGGAATAGTACTTATCCAACAATCCGGACGTAATCTTTCCCATTTGGATAGGTTATTACTTTCTGTGTTCCACATGGTAACGCTTCCGCCCCGGTAGAATACCGATTGAGCGGTACAGGCGTAGCTGCCACAACCGTGACCACCTTTTGGCATGTCATTTGGCAACCTTTCACCTGTCGATAAATCCAGCAAGGCCGGTTTCACTAACACCTTGCCGTTAACAATGGCAGGCTTTGACATGTGTCCGCCATGGTCACCACTAAACCAGGATATGGTTTGATCCCAAATTCTCGATCCATTGGTGGCATCATAACCATATATATAATAATTGCCCGCATGGGAAGATGTCATTACCAACTTACCCTTACCATAGGCTAAAAAGAAGATAGAAACACCTGGCTCTACGGCAATTTTCTTTTCCCATTCCTGCCGGCCTGATGCCATGTCCAGGGCCACCAAATATAAATCTTTGTTAAGCTTTGCCAAATCCAGTCTTCTTTGTTGGGATAGGCGGGCGCTTTTATTTCTGCATTCCACAAAATATATTTTACCATCGCTAACAGTGATGGTTGGGTTAATAATAAGTCCCCGCTCATAATTCCAGACAAGGCCATTTGTTTGCTTGTCTAAAACGTAAATATTGTCGCTACTTACTTTGTGCGTAAGTTCTCCTTCTTGAGCATCGTACCAACCCGCATTACTGGCAAAATAGGTATAAATTGTATTCTTTCTCACAGCGCTGCCGATAAGAAATTTATCCGTATTGGCAATATAGCCCCAATCAAAAGCCGCATCCGACCTGGCACCTGGCACTACAGGAATATGCCCTACTACTTCGCCACTGGAGGCCTCAATTTTTTCACAAAATCCGCCAACGGCAACATACAGAAAATCTTCATCTGCCGACCAGTTACTGCAATCTCTCGGAACATTAAAACGCATGAAGCCCGGCAAACTGTTGGTCCAAAGTAAATGACCGTTATAAGCATCTATTGCCGCAATTCTTTCCAGCCCCTGCACAAACAGTTTGCCATTGATAGCCAATGGTGAAGTTTTACGCCCACTCCTGTCAGACTGAAATCTTGGTCCCGGACGACCAATCCATTGTACTTTAAAATCTTCAGTTGAGGTTACTCCCCAAAGTTGTTCGCCGCCAAATGCCGAGTTATCCGGCTTTCCGTACTGATGAGACCAAATACCCGAACCTTCGATTTTCGGTTTGGTATAAATTTTCCAATTGGTATCGTTTGATCTGTTTGGGGAATAGGAAGCAAAGTTGAAAAGTTCCGCGCTATTTTGGTTGTTACCTGTTTTGATTAATACCTTTCCCCTTGGTGCCAATATCCTGTTAATAGCTTCTTTTTGCTCTTCGGCTGAAGTAGTAATTACCATCAGGTTAGCGATGTCGGCAGGAAATTTTGTCAGATCCTGTAAACTCCGTACCGAAATTCTTTTTCCATAAACACCTGCTTTTTGAAGTTTTTCTCTTAGGCTTTTAACTTTTCCCGCCGGTTCAATGGCAATGACATTCAGCTGACTCTGGCGCGCTACTTCATAGGCCAGTTGGCCTTCATCAAATCCAAGGACGATGCAACTTCCCCTGCTGATATTTGCCAATGAAACTATCTCCTTTGCCTGAGATATGATCAGCTTATTATTTTCAGCATGCTCAAACGGATCGTCGATATCTGCCCATTGAAATGTATGGTGGTTGAAAAAGTTATCCAATTCAAATGATTTGGTTTCGCTCCATTCACCGGCAATCTTAGTCTTGATTTTATAATTGTAGCTGTAGTTTTTTCTCAAGCCCTTTATGATCAGTTCATGCTCCGTTTTCAATGCCATATCAGATACAGTATGATCCAGGGTATCAATTCCATATACAAGTAAGGATGGAGAAGGACTATTCGTAAACCATCGAACCCGTGCTTCATTTTTACCTATAAAATTTGCATACGGGCCATTTTTAAGACTTTGGTTGTTGGATTCTCCTTTAAGTATGGCCACTTGAGCTGCCTGCAACCGCGGTTTATTTAATTGTTTAACCTGGCCTGTGTCGACCACTTCTGTTTCCGGCAAAAAAGCCGGAAGGTTGCTGTCGGACCGGAAACAATATATTTTACCTTCATTGGTACTAGCAAAGAAGGCACTGTCGCCAAGCGCCATGCCATAAACCATTCCTTCCACATTTTTTTTCCATTGCGTAACACCAGAACCGGTACTAATCGCATAAACCGTGTCCACACCACCCACGTACAAAGTATTGCCTCCCCTGATAATACTTAAAGCACTATACTTTCTGTTCACCCAAACGGTTTGTTGATTTTTACGATCATAGGCCGAAATGGAGTGATCTGCCATTATAAAAGCCGTATCGCCAGAAATTACCATAGCCTTACCATGTTCATATGTCATCAGCGAGGCTTCTTCAGCATCATTAAAGGAACTTACGGCAATGTTCTTCTTTCTTGTAGCAGGTGTATGGACAACATCGTTTTCGGGGGTAATTAACACAAAACATCCTCCGCCTCCAGGTAAGCTACCGGCCTTTTCTCCTGTCTTCCTATCAAATATCAACGGTGCCACTCTTCCCTGGGGCATAATCAGTTTTTGGCCTGAAGATACCAGGGCACCTTCGAGAGAAAGTTCATTGTAAGCCTTTACATATCTCCCCTTTCCCTCCGGTCGTCCATTTTCCGCATTTATCGCACAAACATAAGATGTATTCCATGGAAGAAGAGAAGCTGCAAAGTACGCTGTGCGGTCTTCAATTATTATACCGCTTCTTATCGGATATGGTGAAATTAACCGATCATTATGCAGGATTAAACTTTCTCCTTCCGTGGGACTAAATTTCCAGTTTAAAGTTCCTGAAAGGGCATTGATACTATAGGCAAATCCATCATCACTACCAAAATACAGGTTTCCCTGATAATAAAGCGGCGCTATACGTACAGGGGCATCGGTCGTAAATGTCCAGATCTCCCTGCCGGTTTTCACATCAAGGCAATGTACCCCATCATCGGCTGTTGATCCGTAATAAAGTCTGTCATTAACAATTACAGGGTGATAGACGGGGTCATAATTTCGCATAGAAGGCAACGCCAATGCACCGGCATAAGCATCCCACTTGGCGGGGCCAAACCAGGCCGGCGCAGGTTCCTGCTTCGTTTCATACACCCAAGAGGTGGCCAGTTTGCCGACTTCCAGATTAACCGGGCTTACCGCGCTACCGTAGTTATCACGCTGGTATTTGGGCCAATCATTATCACCAACAATATGATTTTGCTTACAACCTGTAAATATGCAGGCCAATAAAACCATTAAAAAAATTAAAGTATCAGTTTTCATTGCTTGATTTTTTTATACTGCGGAAATTGAGAAATACATTGATTGAGGCTAAAAAGAGCCATTGCGAATGATGAGCCATGTTGGTTCTCTTAAAATTTATGACTGCAAACCGGACAATGCTTTAGCGGTTTAATATTAGTTCGTAAAAAAGACATGTCCCTCAGGTCCATAGTAAGCAACGTTCCCGACAATGGCTCACCCAAATCTGAAATTATTTTTATCGCTTCCATGGCGCCGAGACAAGCTACAGTGCCTGATACGGCCCCAAAGACAGGAAATTCCCTTTTCCACACTTCCGGCCAATCGGGATACAGACATGACAGACAGGCTGACTCGCCCGGAATTATTGTTATAATCTGGGCTTCTAATTCGTACATTGCGCAGTCCACTAAAGGTTTATTTTGATTTACGGCCTCTTTATTCATTAAAAACCGCTCTTGAAACAGGGGGGCACAGTCAACAATGAGATCTGATTTTGAAACGATATCGGCAGCATTGTGCTCGTTGATATTTTCCGGAATAATCTCGATGTCAAGTCGTGGGTTTAGTTCCAATAACCTTTTCCTGGCTGACGCTACTCTGGGCTTACCTAACCAATCATCCGTCATCAGCAATTGCCTGTTCAGATCACTTTCTTTGACATTGCCGGCATGGGCCAACACAAGTTTCCCAACCCCTGCGGCAGCCAACTCATAGGCTACGACACTTCCCAAACCGCCAACGCGGGATACCAGTACTGAAGACTCCTTTAACTTTTTTTGCCCCTCCTCTCCAAATCCTGGAACTGTAAATTGCCAGGCATATACGGCTTTCTCTTTATTTGATAATACTGTCATGACCTATCCTCCGGCGATTGGTGACATGAGTAAAATTTCATCACCGTTATTCAATTTCAAAGTTTCTTCGCTATTAACCTGCCTTCCGTTTTGAATGATCAATAAAGATTTTCTGCGGGAGTTTTGGTCATCAAAAATCACATTGCGGAAGCCAATGGAATGTTGATTGGCGATAGTTGCCAAGAGATGATCAAAACTTTGGTCCGGTTGTAAATCCACCAGTTCTTCACTAATACCCGCTTCCCTTTTTAGCTGGGCACTGTACTTCATTTTTATCTGCATCAACTCATTATTTTATGTGTTAATATTATTCGTTTTCATAAAGCAGTCTCTTCTTGTTTTGCAAAAAAAAAGAGGGCTGATATGATTGTAATTTTTTATTTTTTAGTTGAAAGACTTTATCAGCCAGCCGCTCCACCTCGTCAATATTATGTGAGATATGCAGGGCGGTAATATTAAGCTCTTTCCTGACATCGTCAATCAATTGAAACATTTCCATTTTAGTCTTATCATCTAATGCACTTAAGGGTTCGTCCAGGCAGATAACCGAGGGATAAAAGCTAATAGCCCTGCCCAGCGCCACCCGCTGCTTTTCTCCTCCGCTCAGATTCAATGGACGCCGGTTTATCAAATGCCTGATGGAAAGCAAATCTGCCAGCTGGTTTACCCTGTTTTTGCGGTCACGGCTGCTCCATTTCCTGATTTTAAGTGCAAATTCCATATTTTCAGCCACAGTCATTGTCTCAAATAAGGCCCCATCTTGTGGCACAAAGCCAATATTTCTTTCCGCCGGTTTTAAGAAGCTGATGTTTTTTCCATCCAAGATGAGTTCACCAGCTCTTATGGGTTTCAACCCGCAGATCGCTTCCAAAATGGTGGTTTTTCCCGACCCGGTCAATCCTACAAGGCAGGCATATTCGCCGGTTTGAATTAAAAAATCGAGGTTTTCCAGTTCAAAGGCCCCTTGTTTAATCGAGATATTAATACCTTCAACCATTTACATATATTGGTTTTTTAAACCTTTGTCTTCCTGACATTCTTACGATCATTAACACCATAAACCCGGCTATAATCATCAATAATGAAACCGCTACCGCTGCTTCTATATTACCCACCGACATTTCCAGAAATACAGTAGTTGACAATACCTCTGTTTTCATTCTTGTAGCTCCGGAAAAAATAAGAATGGGCCCAAACTCTCCCAGCGCACGTGCCCATGCAAGAGATGCTGCGGTCAGGATTCCCTCTTTTGCCTGTGGCAAGACGATATACCAAAAAGCCTGCGCCTTATTGCTCCCAAGCGTCAGCGCAACCTGCTCCTGCCGATCATTAATCTTCCCAAAAGTAACGGCCATTGTTCGCACGGCAAATGCACAGGCAACTGTAAACTGGGCCAAGATGATGCTGGGTACGGCGTAGGTAACCTGAAAACCACTTTCAATCAATTGCCCGAAAGGCGTTTGAAAAAGTATCAATAAGCTAAGACCTATCACCAGTGGTGGAAGAATGATAGGAATGTCAATAATAGCATCTAATATTTTTTTCCCTGCAAATTCAAATTTAGCCAATACGTAACCAATGGGTATGGCAACGATCACGGACAATATCATGGTGACTGTACAGCTAAACAAGCTAAGCTTTATAGCGTATTTTATTTCTTCACTTTTTAGTGACAAAAGCAAATGCTCCCTGGAGGTGTAGGAAAAATCTGCAATTATCATCGCCACTATCAGAATAATATAAAAGCTACCAATAACACCCATGATCAGATAAAATGGAATATCTGATTTAACTTTAAAGGAGGTGGGCTGCTCTTTGGTCACCATCAATTTGTATTAATTTGAATAATGCTGCCAATCAAATCCATTGTTCAAATAGATTGATCTGGAGGAGTCACTAACGATTGCCTGGTACAATCTCCTCGCTAAAAATTTATGTTTTGAATTAGTGCTTATACCCAAATTCTGGATCGCTAAGGCTTTCTCCAGGTCAAGCGAAACCACTTTAAACTCATCTCCTAAATGGGCTACATTGGCTTCATATACCACCGCGGCGTCCAGGGCACCGGTTTGCAGTTGGTTTACCAGCAGGTCCGCTGTTGGCGTTTGCACCACTACATTTTCCATTACCTCGTTTAAGAGATTCGATCCCCGCAGCAGCGATTCGGTTAAAGCACCCAGCGCACTTTGCTGAGGGTTACATACGCCTAATTTGAGTCCGGGAATAGTCAAATCCTGCAAAGTGCTCAGTTGGTGACTATCGTCTTTACGCGTCAGGATAACTATCCTGGTCGAAGATATATTTTCAATATTCTGAAAAAGACCTTGTACCTGTGTCATAAAAGAAACATCGCAGGACAGGTAGGCATCAGGGTTTTGCCCAGCTTTTATTTGTGATACCAGTATGCCACAACCGTTATAAACTCTGACAACCTCTACCCCTTCCCGCTCCTCAAATCCTTTAATTGTTTTTTCTACAGCCAAACGATTTACACCACCGCTGTAAAATAATAGTTGGGGATTTTCTTCCCATATATCTCCTTTGACCGGATGGTATCCCAGGCTTTTGAAAACCCGTAGGCCCTTGTCCCTGGCAGAAACATATCTCATGAATTTAAGCGCCTCTTTAGGATTTTTAGAAGTTTTTAGAACACCAATAGTCACCTGTTGCCTATACTTTTCCCAATCAGGGACCTCAATGTATGCAACGTTTTCATACTGGCTGGCTACGGCATCCCAGATTATACCGACATCAATTGTTCCAATTTTGATATCATTGGCTATCTCATTTACAGTTGGCTTGGTTGTCATAACATTTTGGAATACCTCTTCCCAATCACCGCTATTCGAAAGCATCGATTTAGTTACTCTCCCAATGGAGGCCGCCTCCGGATTGGCAATAGCCAACTTAATCCCCTGACGCTTCAAACCGGCTACATTCTCAATATTTAAAGGATTCTCCTTGGCAAAAGCGATAACCGGCCGGATGAACGCTAATGGCTGCACCTCGGCCAAAAGGCTCTTTTCCACAGCTTTTTCAATATAACTTTCATCGGCAGCTAAATACAAATCTCCTTGTTGAGCAATAGTCAAATTTGTCAATAACGTTCCTGACCCACCATATTGCAAATTGATTTGTACACCATACTTGGATTGGTATTCCCTGGCAACTTTTTCCATGGCAGGCTTAATCCCAGCGGCACAATAAACAGTCAACGCCTCAGTTCCATGTTCAGAGCTTTTATCGAAAAACTGACAACTTGTTTGGATCGCGATTGCCAGAAACAGGCATTTTTTTAAACCGGATTTCATTTCCCTGATTCGAGTGTGAGTGTGAGTGTAGCTTTAAGGTGCATATCGGTATTATTTAGTTGGTATTTTACAAAAAGATCCGTTTTGCTTATTTGATGATTTCAGTTACTAATATTCATAGTGTTCGTGGCATATTCATTTGCAGACCGATCGTGGGTTACCATGATTACGGTGCCACCACTCTTTGTATAATCTTGCAGATATTGTAAGACCTGACGACTGTTCTCTTCATCCAGGTTGCCGGTTGGTTCGTCCGCTAATATTAACTCCGGTTTTTTCAACATGGCTCTTGCCAGCGCCACCCGTTGCTTTTCTCCTGCACTTAATTCAGAGGGACGATGCAGCAATCTATGTTCCAAACCAAGCTGTTCCGTCAGACTTCGCATTGCCGAAACATAATTGCCATCAGATCTCAATTGCTGATGGATCATTATATTTTCAGTAACATTTAAATAGGGGATCAGGTAGAACATTTGGAAAATAAAACCAATATTTTCCTTCCTGAAATTTGTTCTTTCTTTATCATTTAAAGTGTAAATATTTCTATGCCTGATTTTTACCTCGCCGTAACTCGGCTGCAACATAGCTCCAATGGTTAAAAGCATGGTCGTTTTGCCGCTGCCGCTTCTGCCGTTAATCGCCCAAAATTCTCCCTGATTTACTTCCAGATCAATGGCTTTCAAAGCATTAATCTCCTGCATTTTATACTTGTATACTTTTCCTACACTTTTTAAGCTTACCATCTTATTCAAGTCTTAATATTTTGGCAGGATCCTGAAAGGAAGCAAGTAGTGCCGGAATCAGGGTGGCCATCATGGCACATAATGGAGCCGCCAGTAATGACCACCATAACAAGGTCAGGTCTACCTGCATCGAATCGCCAGTAATTTTAAAAATCCGGGGGCCAAACCTAAAAGCCATGACGTTCCCCAGACCAAAACCAATTAAAGAAGCGACAATTCCCAGTAACAGCGATTTGCTAATGAATAACCAGGCTATATTGAATGGTTGAAATCCCAGCGCCTTATATATGCCAATTTCTTTTTTTCTTTCATTTACATTAATCATAGCCAACACCCCAACCCATATCAAGCATACAAATATGATCACCGGAAGTACCATGGAAAAATAATTGTCAATGGTATGTCTTTGCCGTTTGCGGGCCAGCGCAATGGTTTTATTCATAACCACTTGCGTTTGTGGTAAGATTTCCTCCAATTGCTCCCGTAGATATTCTATGGGGTCCACACCTTCAGCCAGGCAAAGGCAATTTATTGCCTTGATTTCATTGACCTCATTTTCCATATGAAGGAGGGTCTGAAGTTCGGAGAGTTCAAGATATATTTTTATATCTTCTGCTGTTCCTGTTTCGGCCATGGTTTTTGCGATTTTCATCTTTGTACCTTCAAGTTCTATGGAATCGCCGGGTTGCAGATTAAATTGCCTCGCCAATTGATAACCTATATAGACGGTACCCGGCGTCACGGAAAACAGCATCGCCGTTTTTTTCCTACCGGAAGGTTCAAATTCGGGTGATATACCTGTTAATATCACCTCCTGATCATTCCAGACAATTTTGTGATATAAAGTAGCGGTAAGATGCGCATAGGAAATATCTTTAAATGAAATCAGCTGTTTGAGGTAATCCTGTGGCATCGTATTATCGGAATATCCCGTAAGCCAGAATTCATTCATATCGGTTTTAGCTGATATAATTCTTAAATTAAATCCCATATCACGGGTAAGGCGAATTGTCTCCCGTTTTAATGCCTGGCTCAAACTAAAAAAAGACACAAAAAGAGAGACAGCAACCCCCAACGCCAGTAAGGCTAAAATGAAATTTGATTTTCGATATAATATCTCCTTTAATACCAACATTATTTGCTATCTCAGATTTCCTAAAAACTAAGAACCTATGTCGAAATGGTTCTGTAACATCGTTTATTACACCTTCCGGCCTGATGCGTTGACGCTAACTGAAACATTTCCGCAAGGGCCACCTTCCTCAAGGAAGGATTAATTAGAACCTATGTCGATCAATACTATGTCGAAATGGTTCTGTAACATCGTTTATTACACCTTCCGGCCTGATGCGTTGACGCTAACTGAAACATTTCCGCAAGGGCCACCTTCCTCAAGGAAGGATTAATTAGAACCTATGTCGATCAATACTAGGTCAAAATGGTTTTGTAACATCGTTTGTTACACCTTCCGGCCTGATACGTTCACACCAACTGAAACATTCCCGCAAGGGCCACCTTCCTCAAGGAAGGATTAATTAGAACCTATGTCGACCAATACTAGGTCGAAATGGTTTTGTAATATCGTTTATTACGCCTTCCGGCCTAATACGTTGATGCTAACCGAAACATTCCCGCGAGGGCCACCTTCCTCAAGGAAGGATTAAAATGAACTAAGAACCTATTTCGATCAATACCAGGTCGAAATGGTTTTGTAACATCGTTTGTTACACCTTCCGGCCTGATACGTTCACGCCAACTGAAACATTCCAGCGAGGGCCACCTTCCTCAAGGAAGGATTAATTAGAACCTATTTCGATCAATACTAGGTCGAAATGGTTTTGTAACATCGTTTGTTACACCTTCCGGCCTGATACGTTCACGCCAACTGAAACATTCCAGCGAGGGCCACCTTCCTCAAGGAAGGATTAATTAGAACCTATTTCGATCAATACTAGGTCGAAATGGTTTTGTAACATCGTTTGTTACACCTTCCGGCCTGATACGTTCACGCCAACTGAAACATTCCAGCGAGGGCCACCTTCCTCAAGGAAGGATTAATTAGAACCTATTTCGATCAATACTAGGTCGAAATGGTTTTGTAACATCGTTTGTTACACCTTCCGGCCTGATACATTCACACCAACTGAAATATTCCCACAAGGGCCACCTTCCTCGAGGAAGGATTAAAATGAACTAAGAACCTATGTCGACCAGTACTAGGTCGAAATGGTTTTGTAACATCGTTTGTTACACTTTCTGGCCTGATACGTTGATGCTAACCGAAACATTTCCGCAAAGGCGACCTTCCTCGAGGAAGGATTAATTAGAACCTATTTCGATCAATACCAGGTCGAAATGGTTTTGTAACATCGTTTGTTACACCTTCCGGCCTGATACGTTCACACCAACTGAAACATTCCCGCGAGGGCCACCTTCCTCGAGGAAGGATTAATTAGAACCAAGCCGATTTATGGCATATCCCAGGGCAGTGAATAGGTTTTGACGTAGGTATATCCCTTCATGGTTTCAATAACTCCTTCCTTGTAACCCAAACCTGAATCTTTTACACCTCCAAAAGGAGACCATTCAAGCCGATAGCTTGGCGCTTCATTGACATTAACAGTGCCGGTTTCCAAAGAAGTGATAACTTTTTGAATAGATGGCCAGTGATTGCTGACAACGCCACCTGATAATCCGTAGGGTGTGTCATTGGCAATGTCAATTGCTTCTTCCAGGGTATCAAATCTAATGATTGGCGCTACCGGGCCGAAAGTCTCTTCCGCCACCAGCGGGAAATCATTTTTTACATGGTCCAACACGGTAGGTGCATACAAAGCCCCATCTCTTGCATGGCCTGTCAAAAGCGTTGCCCCAAGTTTTATAGCCTCATTTACACGGTTTTCAATCTCCTGAGCTGCAGACTCTGAGATTACCGTGCCCATGTCCACATTTGGATCATATGGATCGCCGTAGGAAATTTCACTCACTTTTTCCGCCAATCTCCGTCCGTAGTCATCTGCAAGGGATTTATGCACAAGAATACGTCGGATGGCAGTACACCTTTGTGCACTGTTTTTAAAGATACCTGAAATGGTAATGGACACTGCCTCTTCTATATCGGCATCCTCCAAAACCAATAGCGCCGAACTTCCTCCCAATTCCAGAATTACTTTTTTGTATCCGGAGTTTTGAGCAATAAGTTTTCCTATTTTACTACTGCCGGTAAATGATACCAAACTCACCAGATCATTTGACACCAATTCATGCGCTATATCATTGATTGGCCCATTTACCACATTTAATGCATGGGGCGGCAGTCCACATTCAAGCGCTAATTTAGCCAGATAATAGGCGGACAGTGGCGTTTTCTCCGATGGTTTAAGGATAACCGTGTTATTGGTTGCAATCGCCGGGGCGATCTTATGAATCACCTGATTCATCGGATGATTAAAAGGTGTTATTGCTGTGATTAAATCCAGGGGGCACCTGGTAGTGTAAATCCTCCTGTTTCTTCCGTTTTTTGAAATATCACAAGGAAAGACTTCCGAGTCGTCTTCGAACGATTTGATAGCTGCAAACCGAAGTACATCTACTACCCTACTCGCTTCATATCTTGTGTCTTTTAAAGACAAGCCGGATTCATCTGTTATCAGTTTGCTTATTTCATCAATTCTTCCCTCAACTGCATCCGCCATATTATTCAAAATCCGGTTTCTCTCATAGCGTGTCATCGTTAATTTTGTTTTACGAGTATCAGCTATAATTTTTAGCAAAAGTTTCTCATCAATTGATGCCACTCTGCCAACCAAATTATTGGTATATGGATTTTTAACGTCAATCCAGCTCCCGGTTGTGATTTCTTCTCCTCCTACAATACTTCCATATTCCAAAACAGCGTCTTCATCTAAATTATTTTGTTGCGTTTTTCTTTTTAAAATTTCCATACTTTAATCGATTACCCCATTGAATAAAAAGTCAAAAAGTTGAAAGTTCCTGGCCTTTCCGGATTCTAGTTGCTTCATATAAGTGTCATTCAGGGGTCTGTTTATTATCATCGGAACTTCGCTCTCATGCAAACCACCGTGTGATCGCAGGCCACTTTTAACCTTCTCTAAATCATGCCAGTCTTCAGATCTGCCTATAACCGTTTCTTCGTCAGACAGCACCACTAATTCTCCAATTAAATTACCTGGTAAATTAAACTTTTCAACCGCTTCATTTTTGGTCAACACAAGCTCCATACCCGGCACATTTTGAATAATGTCTTTTGCTTTTTCGGTATACTCATCTTCCAGGTAAACCGTCCCATATGATCCCAGGGCACCATGGTGCACCACGTAGGGATCGGTTATTGGTAGTATCACCCTTGATTTTATGTTACCCTCTTTCTCTAACAGGGTTTCAAGAAATTCTACTTTTGGGCTACCATCATTCCTGGTCTTTGCGCTCATACCATGGTCGGCGGTTACGCCCACAATGGCACCCATGCGGTCTAATTCTCCAATCCAATGATCGATTTTGCTCAAAAACTGCTTTGCTTCCTGGTCGTCAGGGGCGTATTTGTGCTGTACAAAATCCGTAGTAGTGAGATACATCAGGTCATACGGTTCTTTTTGAAGCAGTTTGGCGCCTGCTTCTATGCAATAAACCGATATGTCAGGGTCATATATCCCGGGGTTTGTCTTACCCATAAGATCATCAATCACATTTGAAATGCCGTTTTCTTCGGCGCTGACCTGGCCGGCAAATTCAGCTGAAAAACAAACGCCATTTAGATTCTTACTGAGCATTCTTCTCAATTTATCCTTCGCGGTAACCACAGCTACTTTTTGGCCATTCTGGCTAAACTTTTCAAATATTGTGGGAACCTTCAGGAACGCGGGATCATTCATCATTACCTCTTCCCCTGTCTCGGTATTATAATAATAATTACCGCATATACCATTAAGGTCGGGCGTGACACCCGTGGCAATTGCCATATTGTTGGGGTTGGTGAATGAAGGAATTACCGACTGTACAAGACCCTGACTACCGCTCTTTATGATCCTTTGTAAATTAGGCATCACGGAAGCTGCGGCCTCATAATAATCGTAAGAAGTACCGTCCATACAAATTCCTACCACGGGGGTTTTCCGGATATTGTAATCGATACTGTTCACATTAATTTTCATAAAACTTTAATTGTAAGTAAAAATAACCACTAAAATGTTTTTAATAATACCTAAAAATAGATATATTTTATAATATTATTCAAATTATAGGGTGATTAATTTCATATTATTCAAAATTTGCTTCAAATTTAATATAGTATTTGTCAATATATGCCTTATGATCCTGATAAATCAATTTATATAGTGTTTCCTTCGCCCTGGTTAGTGGACCTATGGTTAGGCATTAAAGGAGAAAAAGACGATGCAACAACAAAAGGTAAGGAAAACCGGTGGTTAACTAATGGAACACTGGTTGCCACGCACAAGACATTGGGGATTACGAAACTATCACACATCCGGTGATCTGATCCGGAAATGAGGTGGAAAACAAGGTATTATTATTTAAGGGATGAAACACACCATTAAAACCTTTGTATTTATAGTAATATTGGCGGCGTTTTGTTTCTGCAAAGAAGATGAAAAAGACCTGGTCATTGATTGTTCGTTATCCTCCTTATCTATAAACCTGGAAAAGGCGACCAAAACTTCATGTGGAGCAAGTAATGGTGTTATATTGGTTTCGGCACTAGGGGGAAAAGGGAAGCTATCTTTTAGTATAGAAGGAAGTAATTTTGGGGAAACCCGGGAATTTAAAGACCTGGCCATGGGCAGTTATGAAATTACCGTCATGGATGAGCAGCAGTGTCGCTCATCACTTACTGTTACAATGGATTGTAAAGCGGACATCACCCTTGATATTATCAATATTACCGCAGCCCGTTGTGGTGCTGATGATGGTAGTTTTGAGGCAAAGGCAACAGGGGGAACCGGTAATTACCAATATAAAATTGAAAACGGCGATCTTCAACCCCATGGTCAATTCGGCAATTTGGAGGCAGGCAGCTATTTGCTGACGGTAAATGACACTCATAATTGTAAAGCTTCGACCAAAGTAAATATAACGGAGGAGGCCAAAATAGCAATAACGGAAATAATCAGTTCCGGAACGTCGAGCTGCAACGCTGTGGATGGGTCATTGCTAGTAATGGTGGAAGGTGGCGATGGCCATTACGAATATAAACTAGATGAAACTGATTTTGGGCCCGGCAATGAATTCAAAAATTTAACTTCAAAAACTTATACACTCACTGTAAGAGATGGAAAGGGATGCTCGGTGACACAAACGGTGAACATAGCGGAAAGAAATGAATTAAGGATCCTTAGCATTGATGGTACACCTCCCGGTTGCGATGTAGCAGATGGCACCCTCACCATTGAAGCTGCCGGCACGTATGAGATTATTGTCATGGATGGCACCGGGTGTAGTGTTTATGAAAATCATCAAATTTTCAGTGACATTTCATATTTTTCCAATATCAAACCGCTCATTACACGAGGGTGTGTTGCCGATGAATGCCATGCCGGTAAGAATGAATTACTGGATATGACCGATCTGGAGGCCATTAGAGAGGGCGACTCCCTGATCATTGAAAAAATAGTAAATGGCAACCCTATCTCTAAAAACGGCACGTTAACAGAAGATGAAGTTAAAATGATCACCTGCTGGCTGGAAGACGGTGCGCCGGATAATTAATTTGATAAGAAAAGAGCTAACAAAGCAATCATTTTTCACCGTTACTGACATAAGCTAATGCTTCATCCAGGATATTCAGCGCCTGTTTTAATTCCGTAGGTGTGATGGTAAGTGCAGGAGATAGTTGCAGCACATTTCCCTGTGATACTTTGAAACTTAATCCGTTTTCGAGACAGCGATACATTACCCTTTCCGCTTGATCGGCAGCTGGCGCTTTGGTTTGGGGGCTAGCCAATTCCACGCCCCACAAAAGCCCTATTCCCCTAATATCATCTATAATAGCGTGCTTATTTTTGAGCTTGATAAGTTCTTGTTTCATCCATTTTTCATCGTTCTCCACTTTTTTCAGTATACCCTCTTTCTCAATAAAATCCAACGCGGCATGGGCTGCAACACAACCCAGCGGGCTTTTTTCATGTGTGTAATGGCCGAGCGAAATATTACCGGCAGCATCATTAAATTCTTCTTTACAGATCATGGCGGCCAAGGGCATAATACCACCACCCAAACCCTTGCCCAGGCAAAGGATGTCCGGCTTAATACCAAAGTTTTCGAAGGCAAACATTTTTCCCGTCCGGCCTAGGGCGATTGGTATTTCATCCAGAATTAATAAAATATCATGGGCTGTACAAATCTCCCTCACGCGTTGCCAATACTCTTTAGATGGAATCCTGACATCGGTATTTCTTATTGTCTCAGCTATGAATGCACCAATTTCACCTTCTTTTTCAATAGTATATTCCAGGTAATTGGCATTTTTCATTTCATCATCAAATACACCACGGTTACCCATAGGTGGGGGAATACGCATAACACCAGGGAATAATGGCCCTATATTTTGCCGGAATACAGCCTCTCCTCCTACCCCTATGGAATCAAGTGACGCTCCGTGAAAAGAATCCCAGTTAGATATCACTTTATGTTTACCGGTAACCAATCGCGCGATCTTTAAGGCGATCCCAATTGCTGAAGTACCCCCCGGCGCCAACAGTAACCTATCCAGTCCCGCCGGAAGCAGTGATATTAGTTTTCGGGCAAAATCTACTGCTGCTTTGTTGGTAAATCTCCTTGTTGAAAATGGCAGAATGGTCAATTGCTGTCTTATTTGTTCAATAACAAAGGGATTGGCAAAGCCAATTTGATGGACATTATTGCCGTGAAAATCCAAATAACGTTTACCATCAACATTTTCGAGGAAAGGACCCTCACATTTATTTAGGACATCAAGACATGGCGTAGACATCGATTGATGCAAAAAGTATTTGGCATCTTCCCTGAGAATAAATTTTGCCTCATCACTATAAGCCTGATTCTCCTGCCACTTTTTCCTGTTTTCAGAAATGTTAATATCTCCTTCAGATTTTAGTTGGTCCTGCATTTTGTCTTTTTAAAAGGTGATGTTTCGAATCATTCGGCAATCACTATCTTCACGCTACCTGCGATACGTTTGGAAGTCACTTCAAGGATCAATGTATAAATGCCCCCGGGAACATTTTTCAAATCCACAGCGATATGATCCTTGGTCAATATACTCTTTTTAAATACGGTCTGCCCCAGGCTGTTGTGTAACACGAGGCGCACTTTTTCTTTCTTTATGAAACCAAGGCCTTTAATGGTTAGCCGGTGATTTCCTTTTACCGGATTTGGATAAATGTTTATTTCACTTGTTTTCAGGTTAAAATCACTGATACCGGTAACTTTATCTTCGGTGCATATTACACCAAGCACCTTACCATCCAGGTTCCAATCCGGGTTTACCGGTATGCATAAGTGCTCCAATGCACTAACGACAAGATCTACCAGCCTGGGTGTATTTGAGTAGTCGTAAACCCATTCCTGTTTTGAATCCAATGCGTTCTGCCATGTGGCGCCAGAAATTGTACCGGTTATATCCAGTGGTCCGAGGTCCTCCACTGTCTCAGTGTTAAGTCCATCATTAAGTCTCCAATAACCTGTGACCTGGTCAAAATTAGCATGCGTCTCATCGAGGGGTTTGCATTTCCAATTATCAATTTCCCGGATGTCCAACAGGGTATTGAATATTCTTACCTCGGCTATGTATCCATCGTATGCATAGGCCTTTAACCCGTCCGCACCGATGGACAATGGCAAACCCGTATCTATATTCCCGATGCCTGCCAGATCGACGGAATTTATGAAGGTACCATTTTCATAAATTTTCAGATCGCCGTCGCGGTCAAACGTCGCGCTGAGCATATGCCACTCACCGTCAGAGATCACATTACCATTCACATCTACCCTGCTATTGCCATCTCCAACGTTCACTTTCCATTGTTGGGTCGAAGGCTTAAATGAAAAAACCCAGCCTTTGTTAAGCCCGGTGGTCCAGTCTTTATTGGATACAATGCTGACATCCACGGGATCGGTTGTTCTTACTCTCACCTCTACCGAAAAATCCTGATCGTTTCCAAAATTAAGGGCATCATTGAGTGGCATTTGGATTACATCAGTAGCGTCAAAATATAATTCTACGGAATCCTGAAAACAGTTGGCTACCGGTTCAATGACCATCTTTGTGCTGTCTTTGGCAATCTGTTGCCTGGCGACACCATCTCCGCTTAATATTACAAAGACGTTTTTTTCCTCCATAGAATTACCGCCATGAGAGGTATTTTTTCCGCCATGATCGGTGGTGAGTATCACCAGCCAATGCTCGTTTGCCCTGTCAGGCCGGGAATCAACGGCTGCCATGATCTTACCGATATCACCGTCAATTTTTTCGATGGATGCCACATATTCGGCTATTTCAGGAGAAAACCCATAGCTATGCCCATAACGATCAGGTGTATCTAGGTGAACAAACAGCACATCAGGGTCCTGGCTTTCCAGGTAGGACACGGTGCGATTTACTGTTTCTTCAGGGCCAGCCGTGTTGATCACTTTATCAGCAAACCCAATAGCGATAAAATTGTTTATCGGATTCCACTCGGCAATAGATACTGTATGAAGATCCGGGTCATGGCGTTCAACATAACTAAAAAAATGGGGATAATTATCATATTGGTTCCCATTAAATGAGTTGTCTGTAACCCCGTGTTTATTTTCCCAGACACCCGTTAGAATATTGGACCATCCGGGACCGCTGGAGGTAACGCCTTCATTCAGAGCATCCCATGAAAAGGTGCCTTGAGCTTTCAATTTATCAATATTAGGCGTATTGGCTTTTACAACGGCATCGGGTCTGCATCCGTCTATTCCAATGATCAAAACTTTGTTAGTTTTTTGCGCCCATGCCGTCGCGTTAAAAAGGCAATGCACCATACAGGCTATCAACAATTGTCTCATGGTTGTTTGTTACTATTAGCTATCCATATTCCACCAGGTATTATTAATTCAAATGCATGAATTTGCCAAACTTCGGCAGATCTTAATTTCATGGCACGCCTTGGATTAATTGTTTCCAGCGTCGGCAATGCCTTAAAGTCTCGTCAAAGTAACCGTATAGCTCCCAATTCCCATTTGTCGACCACCACCAGGCGTATCAACATCAAATGAAATGGTCAATTTATTGTTATCAAGATCTATGTTGATAACAGTCACAGGTCTTTCCCCGGATAGTACAATTTTTGTTAAAGTATCACGATCAAACCACTGCCAGGTACCCAATTGATCGGTAAAAACTTTATTAGCGCCCTCGGCTAAAAAACTATCGGGATTTCCTTCGGTATCCACTGTAAAAGTAATCAACAAGTTTTCCAATATCCCGATGGGGACACCATTTCCTGTACGAATATTTGAGGCGTTACCCCAGGACCCGTCGAGGTTCTTTGCCAGGATCTGTTGTTCTGAAAAATCATGGGTCGATACTTTTGTATCCTCACAACCCATAAAAAGCAGCACAACCATAAAAAAAAGCAGGTTATATATTTTCATGTTGGTATCTGATTAATTATTGATAATGAATGTTCCGGTATATTTAAAACGCTTACCGCTTACCCTGTAGATGTAATGTCCCCGCTGCAGTGAAGATATATCCAGCACCAGTTGGTTTACACCTCTTACCAGCGTTTCGGATCGAAATTTTTCTCCAAGCATGTTATATACCTCCAGTACAACCTGTTCCCCGTTTTTCAAATTTTCATGGAACTTAAAATTAAGCCGATCGCTGGCTGGGTTGGGATAAATGGTTACATCTTTTGTCCTGAATCCGGAATGTTCGACACCTAATACAATATCCGGAATCAGCAGGTCAACGACTCCGCCATCCAGCCCCCAGCCAGGATTGATGTTAATGCCCAAATGAGCCATCACCGTCGGTGCAATATCCACATGTGTAATAGCGCCATTTGCCGGAACCCGTTTCGTTCCCACCGTGTTTCCATGGTAATCATTTCCACTGTAATCGGTTACCTTAGTGCCTTCATGCTCATCCATCTTCCAATAGCCGATGATATGGTCTTTGTCAGGATGGGTATTCTCCACATTTTTTTCTCCAAGCCAATTCACAATGGTAAGGCTGTCTACTACTTTATCGAATATCCTGACCTCGTCTATGACCCCTTTCCACTCAGAGGGATAGGTAGTGGTTCCATCCTGCCCCATTACTATTTTATCATAGGGGCTTTTAAAGGAATCGGCATCGCCGTATCCCAAAAATGTTCTGGCACTTTCCCTGCCGTCAGTATACACTACAGCGTCACCATCCTTATCAACAGTAAAGGCCAGGTGATGCCACAAATCATCTTCAATGCGATCGTCCGGCCCCAAGTCAATATCTCTTCTGGTTCGGGTTTGGTTGGCGATGTTAATCTGCCAGGCGCTTCCCTGTCTTGCAATTAACCATCCCGGGTTACCTCCGCTGCCCCAATCCTTGTCCCCAATGATCACCGGATCCGAAGAGGCATCTTTTGGCTTTACTCTTAGCTCAACCGTAAAATCACTCATATCTTCCAGCTTTGTGCCAGCTATCGGAATTTCTACATATTCAGAGCGGTCCGGCCTTAGAAAAACGGCATTGTCTTTGTCTTTCTCGGCAGTTAAAACATCTAATAAAAACTGCCTGTTTCGCACAAAGTTGCCGCTAAAAATAATCATGGGTGTAGTTTCAATTCTGGTATTACTGCCTATCGTACCATCGGTTTGTCCGCCATGATTCGTGGTGACAACAATTATCCAGTTTTCACTTGAATAATCCGGTCTGGAGATAACGGCGGTTAGTAATGACCCTACCTGTTCATCATATAGTTGGATAGCCTTTAGATATTCAGCATATCTGGCGTCAAACCCACCTTGTACACCAATCAGGGAGGCCGCATCCAACTGCACGAAAAAAGCGCTTACTTCATCGCTCACTTTTATATAATCGGAAGCACCTGTGATCACGGCGGCGTCACTTGAGAACGAGACATTGTGAAAGGCATTAGTAGGTATTTGTGTGGTGATGGAATCATTCCTGGAAAACATCGCTGTCCTGATACCCTGGGCTTCGATGTAATCGAAAAAATGAGGGTGACTCGCAAAATCATTGCCATTAAAAGTATAATCCTGCACTTTGTGTTTTTCAGGCCACACACCTGTCAATAAAGATGACCAGGTTGTGGAATTGTAGGCCGGCGCCAGTGTAAGTCCATCGTACGTATAAGTTGCGTTTTCTATCAGCTTATCGATATTCGGTGTATGGGCAACATCCCATATATCAGAGTTCCATCCATCTAAACTAATAATCAGCACTTTTGAATTATTTTGTGAGAATCCACTGAATGAAATGAGGATCAGGCAAAACAATATGAACAGTAAGTTTAATTTCATATCTTCCAATATTTTATTTGAAAAAAGTAATTTTATAGCTACCCGGTTTGCCCAGTGCAAAATCGATTTCTCTCTGTTCGCCTTTTAAATAGACAAAAGTATTTGACCGGAGCACAGGGAAACTGACGGACCAGAGTTCGCCATCGGGCATATCATCAACGAATACCCCTTTGAATCCCCTTTTTCTTTGAGCCACAAAATCAATTTCATCAGAAGGGATCACGACTCCTTCGTCAAAAGCGGTAAACAATATTTGATCAGGTGAATCCCCAATTCTTTCAATAACAGGGGCCCCGCCCTGAAAATCGCTAAAACCGAATATTTCGAAGTCTTTTACCTCCAGAATCAAGGCATCTTTTAATATAGCAGACCCAGAAACATTAGATACTTTTATGTCAAAATGGTATTTATCTGCTAATAATCTATTGCCTTCCCTGACATTCAATTGCCCGGTAAATTCTTCAATGCTGACCGCCGGCAGTTTAACGGTATCAACCTTTAAAGCCAGCTCGGCCGGCGTTTCCTGACCCGTAACTTTTTTGATAAATGTGGGTACGTCAACTTCCTCAAAAACAGCCTCTGTGGAACTTCCGTTTTCGGCGACAACGTTTAAGATTTCAAATTTAATAGGCAAGGAAGACTTGGAAGGCAGGAACTCCCCAAATAACCCTCCAAGCCCCGTTACGGTGGTCTGTTTCTTATCTAAATATTTGATATCAACAGAAAGCGTTCCGGAGGTATCATCCTGCTCGCAGGCCCATATACCTATCATGCAAAGTCCTGCTAAAATGTATATAATATTTTTCATGTTTCGCCTGTTTAAAATCCAAAAATATGTCCGGCAGCCATGACGTGAACGGCGCCATTAGTAGACTCCAGATCTGAGGTGCTGATAATACCAAACCTCGTCTGTTCTTCTTCTATTCCCGTAAAAGGGTTGATTACCTTTACCGGAACGCTGTAACTGAGAATTTTTGGCCCAAATCCGGGTATTCCACCCCTAGGATTATTTTGAAAAAAGACATTGACCAATTCACTGTTGGCATTAGTAAACTCCTGATTTCCAACCTCGGGAATGTCCGCTCTCATAATTTTCTCTGTGATCATATATTTTTTAAGCAACAGGCCTAAAGTATCGACCACGGAAACCGGAAGGTCTTCTAAAGACTTTGGGAAGGGATCTAATTCCAATTGTCCTAAAAACAACTTGATCGATCCATCCTGAGGAACAAAAAAGGTGCTATTGGCTTGATTCAACTGATCCTTTAAATTATTTCGGTCCACCACCCACAGCAGGGTATCGAACGGCCGGGGTCTGCTTACTAAAAAGTCATAGGTAGATGTGTTAAGCGCCCCATCAGATGTACCTCCGTCAAAGAAGTATTCATCCTGGCATCCTGAAAGGCAGCAAATGCCAGCCAGGAAAGGGACTATCATCAGGTATATATATTTTTTCATTTTCCTTATTCAATAAAGGTTTAAAATTATTCCCAGAAAATATTTTGTGTCATTCCCGGGTTATTGAGGAATGCCTCATCCGCTACCGGCCACAAAGCCCCACCTTTCTTTATATCATCTTCAGAAATAAACCCGGTAAATTCATGGACTAAATTATTTCTCATGAGGTCGTAAAAGCGATGGGATTCGCCGGTCAGCTCTCTTCTTCTTTCCTGAAGTACCTCTGCCAGGATCTGTTGTGGATCTGTTGAAGTATAATCTATGATACCTGCCCTTTGTCTCACCATATTCAGGTGGGTCAATGCGTCTCCCACATCGCCAAGTTGAGCGGAAGCCTCTGCCCTCAGGAGAAGAATCCCGCCATAGCGGAACAGCATCACATTATTATCATATTCAGCAGTAAAATTGGGTGCCTTCCTGTATTTGGCAAACATGATCTTGTTTTCATCATTAGCCAATGGATCGGTGTTAAACTCGTATAACGGTGGGGGGCCGATGCTCAGGAAAAACTCTGCCAGCCGCTTGTCATTTGGGTAAGTAAAGGTTTCAAGGATCTTGGTTTTAGGGATTCCAAAGGATCCGTTTTCCCTGTTGGTGAACGGTCTCACAAAAAACCAATTGACCGACGAGCCATAATAACCCAAAGATTCGCCTGCTTCGAATGAGTAAAATAATTCAAAAATACCTTCATCACTGCAACCATCATCAAAAAGGGCCCTGAATTCCTCGGTTGGAAGCAGCCTGTATACATTACTTTTTTGGATCTTATCTATGACGGCAACAGCGTTTGCATACTCTCCCAACCACATATAGGTATGTGCCAGGACCGCGTTGGCAGACCCCTTCGTACCCCTTGTTTTAGTCAGACATTTATCCTGTACGCCATCCAAAAAATATTCTTCCGGAAGGTCGGTCTCTGCCTTGGTAAGGTCTTCCACAGCCTGTCTTAACACAATAGTCTGATCGGTTCTTGGCAAAGGCTCAATATTCTCAGCCTCCAGGTTCAGCGGCACGTCACCCCAGATCCTTACCATATAGAAGTAGACAAACCCCCGCACGAAAAAGGCGTGGGCCAATGCAAGCTTTTTTTGCTCCTCTGTTATATCAAACTGAATTCCAGGAACATTCTCTATCACCAGATTACATTGTTCGATCACACGATAAAACAGTCTCCAATTGTGCAGATCCCTTAAAGTGGGAAAAGCGCGCAGGTTATTGGCAATAATATTCTTCCAGTCGGAATCATTATCAGCGGGGTTGACCCAATCGCCACTTCTGGCATCCCCATAGATCATATAGTCACCCCAGGCGCTACCACGCGCTGAAGAGGGAACGTCGGTCCTGTTTAATCCGCTAATTGAATTTCGGAGGATAGAATAAATACTGGTTACAGCCAGTTGCGCATCATTGTTGTTGCGCCAAAACTGTTTTTGTGATATAGTATTGATCGGTTCCTGCTCCAGGATATCATCACAGGACGCAACCATCAATAAAGTCAGGGTCAAAGAAACCAATATGCTTAATCTAATATTTTTCATATGATTAATTTTTATAAACCTATATTTAAACCGAGTAAAATATATCGTGGCTTAGGATACCCGTCAGAATTGTCAAATCCCGACAAGGTAACTGCTTCGGCATCAGGGCCACTGTAATTTTGAAAAATAGCTACGTTGTTTACTGTTGAATAAACTTTGAGACTGCGAAGCTTTAATTTGTTTAGAAAATCCCTCCTGAAATTGTATCCTAACGTTACAGTTTGAAGCCTGAAATACGAACCGTCTTCAATGTAGTCATCGTCATTATCCAGCACCTGCGCCACAGAATTCCATGGATTAATACTGGGGTAAGTAGTCTGGTCTCCAGGGCGCTGCCAAATGCTGAATTTGGACAGGTCGGCAATATTGCCGGAAGCAAAACCGCTGCCCAGTTGGAGACGGTCTAATTGGGCAGTGTTTACAATCTCTCTTCCCACTACAAAAGACGCCAGTACACTGAGATAAAATCCTTTGTAAGTAAAGTCATTACTAAATCCACCTACGACATCAGGGTTGGGATCGCCGGCAAATATCCTGTCGTTCGCATCTATTCTGAAGTCTTTATTCTGGTCTATGAGCTTTTTATCTCCGGCTACCAGGTCCTTCCCGTCCCATCCCCTTAACTTTCTACCTGTTTGCGGGTTTACCGGAACTTCCTCCTCACTTTGATATATGCCGTCTGACTCAAACTGGAAGAGGCCGTTAATAGGCCTGCCAACTCTTATAATGGTTCCGCGGCCATTATCTCTGATGATGTCCTCATTACCTTCTCCAATTTTGGTAACCCTGTTCTGGTTAAAGGCAAAATTCAAATTGGTGCTCCATGTAAAATCGGGCGTCTGGACGTTAAACGTGTTAAGGGTTATTTCCACACCTTCGTTCAGAACGTCAGCGGCATTTTTAAAGATGCTTACATAACCGGAGGTATTGGGTAGATCTGTGTTAAGCAGTAAACCCTTGGTGAGTTTGTAATAGTAATCGGCGGTCACTGAGACCCGGCTATTAAAGAGTTCCAGGTCGAGCCCAATATCATACATGACGGTTTGCTCCCAGGTAAGTTCAGCATTTCTGTAGCCGTCTTCCCAAACCGGCGTAAAACCGCCCTGTCCTCCATAACCGGCAGCTGCCTGGAGAATCCCCTGTGATAAATAGTCATCATCAAACTGCCCCCCCGACAAGCCTAAACTTGCCCGGAGTTTTCCAAAGTTTAAAAATGACAGGTCACTTAAAAACGGCTCATTGGAAAAGGTCCACCCAATGGCGCCTGATGGAAATACCCCCCATTTTTTATTGTCCCCGAATTTGGAAGAACCATCAGCCCTCAGTGAGCCGGATATCAGGTATTTATCATTGAAAATATAATTGACCCTCGAAAAATAGGATAATATGGCGTAAGCTGAAAAGTTGGTGCCCCCATCCGCAATAGCTTTGGGTACATTCACATTTTCAGCAATTGACTCTTCAGCCGTTTTGCCTGAAGCCTTAGTTGATTCAGCTTTTGAATATTGCAAGCTTTGACCAACCAGTACATCCAAATAATGATTTTCATTGATTGTGTTCTTGTAAGTCAATGTATTTTCCAATATAAAATTCTGACTTTCTCCAAGAGATGACGCAGAAGACCTGTCTATCGCGTCATTGTCATCGCCTCTGACAATTTGTTCGGGATAAGACTGGTCTCTCATAGCCCTGGAATAATCCAGTCCACCTGCTGCTTTAAAAGTAAAATGATTAAAAAAGTCATAAGAAACATTCAGGTTAGCCCTGATCCTGTTATTAATATTCCGGTCCGTATATTTCACCTGATCTTCAAACCCCTCCAGCAACGGGGAATCTGGTGCGGGAAGTAGCGAGGAAGTAAATCCGGGTTCAGCCAGTGAAAGGCGCCTGGAATTGTTAGTAGAAGAAACGCCCAACACCGTATTGATCAACAGCCGTTTATCCAAACCGTAAAACGTGTTGTTCATCAGGATGTTGGATCGTTTAAATTTACTGTTTATGGCGATCCCCTTATTTTCAAAGTGTCCTACGCTCAAACTATAATCCCCAAATTCTCCCGCACCGCGAATCGATGCGTTATAATTTTGGGTAAAGCCGGTGGAATATACTTCACGCTGCCAGTCAGTAGCGTTGTTGTAATACGGGTTTAAGCTATCCGACAACAAGATGGGCAATGCCAGATCCGGATTGTATCTTTCATATAAACCCACCTTGATCCTCCTTTCATTAGCGCCGCCGGCGGCATTGCGCAATTGTGGCACAAGACTGATACCTGATACGGAAGATACTGTTATTTGCGGTTTACCTCTTTTTCCTTTTTTGGTGGTCACCAATATTACCCCGTTAGCTGCTCTTGAGCCGTAGATAGCTGCCGCCGAAGCATCCCTCAATATCGAAATATTCTCTATATCGCTTGGATCGATATCGGCCAGGATATTAGTTCCTGTAACATTGAACTCACTGGTGGCTTTTGATAGTATTGGAATACCATCAATAACATATAACGGCTCACTGGCGACATCTTCCCCACCCCTGGTTACCGCAGCCAGACCGCGGATTATGACGATTGGGGCCGCGCCCGGTTCTCCCGAATTGACCTGAACATTAACACCCGCAATCCTGCCCTGAAGCAGACTTTCCATGTTTTCAGGCACCTGGGACTCGATGACATTCTCAAACTTTACGTTGGCAACTGACCCGACGGCGTCACGCGTACTTTGCTCGCCATAGCCCACCACAATTACTTCATCCAATTGAGATATTTCAGCCTTCAATGAAACATCAATGCCGGACCTCGAACCAACTTCTATGGTTTGTTTCACATATCCCACATAGGAGAATTCAAGTAAAACCTTATCATTGGGTACGATCAACTTGTATAAACCCTCAATGTCGGTGGTAGTTCCTTTGGTGGTGCCTTTAACAATTACCGATACACCTGGCAGGCCTGTACCATTTTCATCTGTAACTTTCCCGCTGACTGTTACTTCCTGCGCCAAAATGGTAAAGGAGATGCCGTGTAAGAGCAAAATGAATAATAGTAATCTTTTCTTCATATTAAAATCTATTTAATGATGTCCTTTACAAGTGACAATTTCAAAATCCGAATTTGTGGGAGGGTTCAATGATATGAATGACACCGTTGGTGGTCTGTATATCCCCTGTTGTAACCAGTGTCTCTGCCGGCCTTGTATCTTTTTTGGCGGCTTTGAGGCTGTCAAACAAATTATTGTCGGTATAAACAATGTTTCTTGCGCCAACATTCTGGACTCCCTTATAGTCCGCGATTACAATTTTGACATTCATGTCGTCGGAACCTACTGTGAGGTAGTCATCTCCTACTCCCGTGGAGAAATCATTCCTCAGTTGCTTGCCATCAAAAATATATTTCTGCAGTAGATCGGTAAGCTGTACCTCATCGGCGTCTTCCACTGACTTGATGTCCTGGCTCCCCAGAAAAGTCAAAATTGACTCATTTTGTACTGCAAAAAATGTTATGTCTTCCTTATTGACCACGGCCTGCTGCCCGGTTTTATCGATTACCTTAATCAGTTCACTAAAAGCATCGGGATTGGAAAGAAGGAAATCATAATTATTCATATCTACTGTTCCATCGGGATCTCCGCCATTGACAAAGTAATCGTCATTGCAGGCAAAAGACGTCAGCACAAGCAGGAGTAGCCATTTAGTCTTAAATATTTGCTTCATAGTCATTTTAATTTAGATCCATTTACTAATTCCAAAATGGGTTTTGTACAATCATCGAATTATTTAAAAAAGATTCGCTGGAAACCGGCCAGAGTATAATGCCATCCCTTACATCAGCCGGAGAAATATTAGCCACTTTTTCGGAAACCCTGCCAAATCTTACCAGGTCAAAAAAATCGTGTCCCTCCGCATAAAGTTCTCTTCTTCTTTCTGTTAAAATTGCATCCTCTAACGCTCCATCAACCGTCACATCGTACTCGGCGAGGCCAGCTCTGGTCCTTACCTGATTTAAGAATGCGATCGCGGTTGCGGGATCGGCAGTGACGGTGGCCTCAGCGCCTAACAGTAAAATATCGGCGTACCTGAAAAACCCGCTGTTGATCATCGAATTGCCGGTAATTTTTCTGAACCTGACGGTTTCTTCAACATCGTTTACTTCAAAGTATTTTGCCTTTCTGCCATCACTTCCGCTGTATAGCGCATTTACATCAGCATAGGACAAACCTTCCACACGTGGCAGCACCTTTCCGTTGAAGGCGATATCCTGATCAAAAAGATTATCTTCTGTCGAAAACTCGAAATCATCGTTAAAATCATCGGCGGGCAATAGCCCGAAAATATTTTCATTGGTAATCCCTTCAAAAGCATTTTGAAGCAATTCTACAGGGGTCAGTTCATAAAGATCAAGGGCTACCAGGCTATTTACAGCCTCCAGAGAAAGTGTGTAGTTACCTGCCCAGGCATGGATATGGGCCATTAAAGCAAGGCATGCCCCTTTTGATGCTCTCGACCGAGTAGTAAATTTGTCTTCAAGACCGGTAGGTGTGGTATAAACCGCAGGTAAAACTTCAAGTGCTTCCGTTAGATCTTTAATGGCAAAACCCAATACTTCCGTTTGATCCTGACGTGGCAAGGGATCAATTTCACTGGTGTTGGTCACCAACGGCACATCTCCCCAAATTCTCACCATATTGAAATAAAGAAATGCCCTTATAAACTTCACCTCGGCGACAAACCGGCTTTTTTCTTCCTCCTTTATAAATTCTTCGATCTTTGGCACTTGTTCCATCACGACGTTGCATTGCGTAATGGCCTTGTAGAATCTTTCCCAATCCTGGAGGTTTTTGAACATCGCCTGATTTGAGTTCAGCCGCTGGTTATAGAAATCCTCGAGTTCCGGTCCGTTGATCTTCAGCAAGCCGGACCTTACATCACTATAAAGTGCCCAGGAGGACCCTGTCATAACTGCCCTTCTGGCCAATACGTAAGCGCCGGAAACAGACATTTCTGCTGTCTCCCTGTCTTTGAAAAAGCTCTCTTCCTCTCCCTTGGTGAGATCATTTACCTCAAAAAGATCGTCGCACGACATGGCAAAGAAAATAACACATGCGACCAGGCTTATTTGTACTAATAAGTTTTTCATATTTGTCATTATTACAATCCTATACTTACACCTAATGAAACTGATTTATACCGCGGTATTCCGGTTGTAGACAGGTCAAACCTATTGATGGCATTCCAGTTTTCTTCAGGATCCAAGCCACTGTAACTGCTACCGCCAACAAACAAATTCTGACCGGTCACGTAAATGCGACCTTGGCTGAATCCCAGCTTTGATAACGTTGCCTCATTCAGGCGGTATCCGACGGTTAAATTGTTTAACCTCATGTGGGTGGCCTCTTCCACTTTGGCAATACCTTGAATGCTTACGTGGTTGTCGTCTGTATTCATCAAATAATAATTTGACTCAACACCAAGTGACTGAAACATCCCTCTATTCAACTCATTCATATTGGAAGTAAGCCTGTTTTCTACCGATTCGGTTAAGATGTTGCCACCGTAGAAAAAAGAAAACAAGGCATCGAGGTAAAACCCTTTGAATTCGAAATGATTGGCGAAACCACCGTAAAAATCGGGCTGTGGGCTTCCAACAAAAAACCTGTCATTTTGATCCAGGATGTAATCGCCATTTTTATCCAATATTTTGGGCATGCCTTCTGTAAATTCTACCCCACTGAAGCTTAATTTTTTCCCGGTTTTAGGATTTACAGGAACCTCGGCGTCATTAGCATAATGACCATCTGCGGCAAAAGCATACAATCCGTTTATTGGCTTCCCAACTGTCAGAGAACCATATTGCGGGCTAACGTCAGAAGGCAGTGCTGTAACTTCATTGCTGATAATGGAGGTATTCAATTGGGCGTGCCATAATAGGCCGCCTATCTTGAATTGGGAGGAAAGGCTAAAATTAAGGCCGGTGGTTTTCATGCCGATTCCATTTTTGAATTCAGGTGAAAATCCAACGGTATTAGGCAATAAGGCCTGATAGTAGTAATCCTCTACGTCGTTAATAAAGTATTCGGCAGATGCAAATACTTTATTTTGCAACAGGCCGATATTCAGGCCAACATTCGCATTGGTGGATTTTGGATTGGTGAAACTGTCATTTCTCCTGGCGTACCTTGTCACTCCCGTTATGCCACCATAATCCCCAACGGTGCGTATATCACTTTTCCATAAATGATCCTCAACCGGTAGTGTACCTGACCACCCAAAATCGGCAGACAAGGTAGCCGATGAAAGCCAGGTCAAACCGCTTAACAGATCGATCCCGCCAAATTTCCAGTCCATACCCAACGCAGGATATACCCCCCACCTTTCGTCCTTTGGCAACTTAGAGGTACCGTCCAATCGTACAACACCTCTAAGCGTCAGGCCGTTGATCACTTCATAGTCGATGTCGGCAAAAAATGAGAATAAATTATTTTTCGAAAGAAAACTGCCGGCATCAATATCCTGTAGGGAAAAATTGTCGCCGATAGTTTTTACAAAATTACTGGTCCCTTCCCCGTCCCTGGTGGCGGAAACCTCTGTAAATTGCAGGTCACTGGCGATAATACTTTGGCCTAATGTAAAATTAAGCGGCCTGTTGTTGATATTTCTAAAATAGTTAATGGTATTCTCATTGATAATTCTCAGCCTTCTGGAGGTAAATGAGCTGGTAAATATTTCGCCATTGTTGATGGTAGATGGAAGAAAAAAATCTCTTCTGCCGGTTTCATAATCAAGCCCCACCAGTGATTTGAGTTTAATGTGGTCGGTTAAATTGTATTTGATCCTGGTAGAATAAATGATATGATTATTGGTGTTCTCATCTCTGACCTCATCATCATCAATAAATATCGTGGGTGGAAACAACGTCGAATTGTCATTTTGGGGGAAGAAAGAATGTGAGAAAAGATTACTAACGGCATTTCCTCTCTTGATAAGTCCGGCATGAAGATATACATCCAGAAAGAGCCTGTTGGTCACGTTATACCTGGTATTTAAATTAAGATTATACCGCTTTAGTCCAACATCAACTCTTGAGCTTTCCTCGTTATAATATCCCAGGTGCAAAAAATAATGACCATAGACACCACTATTTCCAATATTCAAATTATAATTCTGGGTAAGCTTAGGCTCATAATCCTGTTCCTGCCAATCGGATTTGAACCCATAGAATGAATTCAAGCTATCGGTAAGCGCCGGGGGCAATGTTATCCCGTTGACATCACCTGGTAAAACGAGCGCCTTGTCGTAAAGACGGCGAAGTCTAATTCTTTCCTGATTCCCGCTAATGGTTTGTCTCAGTTGCGGTTCAAAATTAACACCTCCTGAAACATTTAAAGAGATCCTGGTCCGGTCAAACCCGCTCCCATCCCTGGTGGTAATTCGTATGACCCCATTGGAACCTCTGGCACCATATAACGCCAGGGAAGTCGCCCTGTTAAGAAGTTCAATTGATTCAATGTTCTCCGGGCTAACCTGACTTAACGGGTTGATCCGCGAGGCCATTGAAGGATCCAGATAGATGGGGATATCATTAATCAAAATCAGCGGTTTGTTATCAATATTCAGGGGCAGGGTATTGACCGAGGTGACGGACATTATACTTTGTACTCCCGGGGATCCGGTCCAGTTTTGCACAAAAAAACCTGATAACCGTCCCTGAAGCAGGTTCTCCAGGTCAGCAGCTGGTATATCCTGCAGGTCTCTGCCTTTAACAATCTTGTGATTAATACCGTGATTTTCGCTTTCAGGAATTGAATCGTTTTCCAGTATAGCTACATCCTTCAATTCCCGATCTATCTTTGTTACATGTCGGCCAATGGACCAGGTGTTGGCTGCCAAGGCACATTGTAACAAAATTAAACATGCCAAAAGCCTAAAACGTAGTTTGGTTTTTGATCGTAAAATTTTTGTCATATTAATATAGGTTTTAATAATTATTCTGGTGCTGTAAGTCAGTTTATAAGAGCCGTCCTTTACTTTGACAAATCATTATTCTCCGTAAAGGGCCGCCATTTCCGATTCGGAAAGCGCGTAATCAAAAACATAAGCCGTTGAGGTTTTTCCTTCATACCACAGTCCATAGCCACCCGTTCCGTCCTGGGCTAATCGCATCGGAAATCCACTGGTCATATCTCCCAAACCGGACATATCAACAGCCTCCAATGCTACGCCATCCTGGTAGATAACTGCGCTACCATCCCGGTCAAAGGTCACCCCGATCAAATGCCAGAAGCCATCGTTAATATCATTGCCGTTTGCATCAATACGGTTACCGTTCCCATCTCCGGCATTCAGTTTCCAATTGCTGCCTATCTGAGCCAGTAGGAAGCCTTTATTTCCTCCGCTACCCCAGTCCTTGTCACCGATAATGACAGGATCACTTTGAGAAACTGTGGTATTCACCCAAACCGCTACCGAAAAATCGCCTGCAAATCTGAAATCAAGGTCGCCACCATCATTAATTGTTGCCAGATCGGGGTCGCCGTTGAAAGTCCTGACGATCCTATGTTTTTGCCTTACAGTGTCCAATTCAATTGCCGTACCTGACTGATGATCAACATTTAAAAGCGATACAGTGCCATCATTTTTCCTTAATTGTACATTGAATAGCTCCTTATCCTCATTGATACCGGCGACTTCGCCGCTACTTAGCACATAATCATAGATTACCGGCTCACTGGTCATTCCTTCATACCAAAGCCCATAGCCAGAAGTGCCATCCTGGGCCAATCTGATCGGAAAACCGCTATTCATATTACCAATTCCCGACATGTCACTTCTTCCTACTTCCTCGCCGTCCTGATAAATTACGGCATCACCATCTCTGTTAAATGTAGCCACCAGGTTATGCCACTGGCCGTCGTTTATGGTCCCTCCGGTAATATCAACCCTGGAAGCACCATCTCCTAAATTGAGTTTCCACTCAGTGCCTATGTGGGCAAACAGGAATCCCGGATTTCCACCGCTCCCCCAATCCTTATCCCCAATGATGACAGGGTCGCTGTTGGAAGATGTTGTATTTATCCAAATTGAGACAGAATAATCATCTGTATATCTGAAGCTCAGGTCGTCGGAGTCTATCAGCGAGAGGTAATCATCAGTGCCATCGAATGTGAAGATATGACCATATTTAAGATCTTCTTTCTGTGCCACACCGGTAACCTGGGATTTTATTTCTAAAGTTTCTCCATTGCTTTTCTTTAGAAATGCCAGGGCCCTCGGCCTAACATTGGCCATGCGAAATGTAAAATCCAATGTTTGTACAGAGGCCGCTACGCCATCAGAAGCGTTATTGTAAGTAATAACAAACGACAATGTCCGGTCTTCGCCAGGTCCAAATCCCAGATCATCGAAATTTGTTGAAAAATTGGCTACATATTGATCGTTACCGTCAATGGTGGGATTCTCGATCACCATCAGGCTTTGATTGTCTCCGATCAGAACTTCTATCTTTTGGGGTTCAAGCTGTATTACTATATCCAATGATACATTGCCGCCCGGATTATACTGATCTTCTTTACCCGGATCGTAAGATAGGGCAGCCAATTCCTCCTCAGTGTATGGGGCCCCTGTTCTGGGATTGTCGTGGGAGATATAGGCTTCCTTACCGGTAAGCCTGTCATCTTTCGGGGTATCCTTTAATGGAGCTGCTGAAATAATCTCCGGTTCGTCACTTTCACAGGAGGAAATTACGATGACACCTGCTATAAGCATAACAGAAAGCAGTCCCATATTCAATTTCCAATCTGATGATTTTTGATTTGAAAATGTTTTAAGGCCTAGTAAAAGTTTTATCATATTATATATGGTTTTGTTAGTTATTGTCAGTCCATCACAGCCTCGATCATCAGTTTAATCTTTAAGGTACACGAGCACAAAATTGTTACAAATAGTAAATTTTTTTTAAGTTATACAAATATTTAACAAAATTTACTAATATTCAATACATTTTTCATTTTGTTAATCTTAATTGCCTGTTATGATAATATATTGATCTAAACAAAATATTTAAATTACTGATTATCAATATTTTAAATCATTTAGAATCTAACGAAGGCCCATTTTTCATTTAAATATTTCTAAAAAATTAATTTTTATTTAATCGCTTAAAATTGCGAATTAGAAGTAATTGGCTAAAGAAAAGTTTAATATTTGTAATTAATTGTGAGGTTAAAGTCAAGGAATTACTTCGAACCTGGTTCAACATACCACCAGATATTTCCCGAAGATTTAAAGCAAATTGGGTCTGATTGTACACCGGCTGCGATGTTCTCCGGCAGCCTGTTCCTATTAGATTAAATTTTGAGTAAATTAAGGTGAGGATAGGTGTATTTATGGCGCTTGGTTAATCAACTCAGATCTTGAAAAGTTCACACAATACAGATACGAATTTATCATATTTGTCAAAACAATCATGTGTTATTTAAATATTAGTAAATTGTTATATTTTTAATAAGTATTATATTTACTATTGCTCCTATTTTGTTTAAGTAATTTTAATATTTGGAATAAAAAAAGTAATATGTTTAAAGATGACAGTCTCAGTAATATTGGGAAAAGGATCAAGGAAGAAAGGAGAAGGAAAGGGTTAAGCCTGCAAGAATTAGGAAAGTTAAGTGGTGTTACCGCAGGATTACTTTCCAAAATTGAGAATTTTAGGGCAGTCGCCTCCTTGCCTGTTCTTTTTAACATTGCCAAATCGCTTGAGGTAAAAATGTCTGAACTGGTAGAGGATGTAAAGAACGACAAGGAGTTTTCGTTTCTCCTGATCCGAAACAATGAAGGTATTATTGAGGAGCGGGAAGATTCTGTCGGCCTCGTCTACGAGTCACTTATTCACCAGGATATTGGCAACATTAACTTTCGTACCAATATAGTCAGAGTAATGCCGAACACTTACCGGGAGCCAATCGCTACAGATGCTATGGAGTCGATTTACGTAGTCAGCGGGTCAGTAACTTACGGTATTGGCGATAATGAGATCCTGCTAAATCAGGGGGATACATTTTATTTTGACGGCAGCTTTCCCCATTCAGTGAGAAATGACCTGGAAGTCGAAGCAGTCCTGTTTAAGATATATTTATTAAAATTAAACGGCGCCTAAAAAACCTTATTATTGTAATTGGGGCTTAACATGATGAGGAAGGTTAAATGCGTCAGCCACTCCTGAACAAGAAACTTGTCCCTTGCATAAATTAAGGCCTTTGCTTAATTCCATATGCTGTGCTACTGCTGTTTTCCAGCCAGACCCGGCCAGTTCAATAATATAGGGTAAAGTCGCGTTTGTAAGTGCCAATGTCGAAGTATATGGTACCGCGCCCGGCATATTTGCCACACAATAGTGTACAATCCCATCAACAATGTAAGTAGGATCTTCATGCGTTGTAGGCCTGCAGGTCTCTATGCATCCACCCTGGTCTATGGCTACATCTACCAGGACCGTACCCCGTTGCATATCTTTCAACATATCTTTGGTTATCAATTTAGGTGCTTTGGCTCCCGGTATCAGCACTGCCCCGATAATCAGATCCTGATCCCTGATCATTTTGCGAATGTTATACTCATTTGAGGCCATGGTTTTAACATTTGCCGGCATAATATCTGCCAAATACCTGAGTCTTTTCAAATTCGAATCCATGATGATGACATCCGCTCCCAGCCCCGCAGCCATCTTTGCCGCCTCAGTACCAACCACGCCCCCGCCGATAATTAGCACCTTTGCCGGCAATACACCGGGCACTCCTCCCAGTAAGATCCCTTTTCCCATCATTGGTTTTTCGAGATATTTTGCTCCTTCCTGCACAGCCATTCGTCCGGCCACCTCAGACATCGGCACCAATAACGGCAAACTCCTATCTTCATGCTCAACGGTCTCATATGCGATGCACACGGCCTTTTGATTAATCATAGCCTGCGTCAGTTCAAGACTCGAGGCGAAATGAAAATAGGTGAACATAACATGCCCACTGGTAATTAGGTTATATTCCCGGAAAACCGGTTCCTTGACCTTGACTATCATTTCCCCCATTTTATAGGCTGCCTCAATATCCGGGGTAATTTTGGCCCCGGCCGCGGTATAGTCGTCATCTATGAAGCCACTACCATGGCCGGCTGTACTCTGGACATAAACTTCATGTCCCCTTTTAACCAACTCTTTTACACCAGCCGGGGTAATTGCTACTCTATTTTCGTTATTCTTTATTTCTTTAGGTACGCTTATGATCATTTTTTAAATATTGAAAGTATGATTATTTATTTAATATGGCGTCTGGAAAATATCAAATTTCTTATGTGACAGCGGCTCCCGCATAACCTGGTATTTTATGAGATCAGCAAGTGCTTCAAATCATAATTTCAGTATGGAGTGGAAAAAACAACTGATCAAATTACAGCCTGCATATTACCAGTAAATGGCATTTTCTATATTCCGAATCAAATTTTCAATGTCATCAGGAAAAACATGCCCTATATTCCCAATTCTAAAAGTATCAGCTACGGAAACTTTACCCGGATAAATTACAAAGCCGTTTTCCTTGATCCTGTCGTAAAATTTGTTAAAATTGTAAATGTCATTTTTAGGATTATTAAAGGAAGTAATAATCGGGGATTGATAAGATGGAGGTAGTAAACAGCTAAAGCCTAGCTGCTGCATTCCTTCTACCAATTTTTTATGATTGGACCGGTATCTTTCATATCTTTTTGCAACCCCTCCTTCCTCCTCAAGCTCCTTCATGGCCTGCATAAATGCCCGAACGGTATGGGTGGGAGAAGTATATCGCCATTTTCCGTGTGAATCCTCCATTGTTTTCCATTGATCATAGAGATCCAAAGACAACGATCTGGCAAATCCTTTTGTCTTTTCTAATTGTCCCTGACGGGCGATCACGAAACCAAATCCGGGGACACCCTGTATACATTTGTTGGCACTGCTAATCAGGAAATCTATCCCAATCTTATCAACATCTATCGGGATCCCACCAAAACTGCTCATTGCATCTACTATAAATACTTTGTCATAGGACTTTACGATCTCCCCAATTTTCTCAATGGGATTCAACATTCCTGTTGTAGTCTCGCAATGTACTACTACCACATGGGTAATGGCTTTGTCCTGTTGCAAGGTTGATCTCAGTAATTCCATGTCCGGCAACGCTATTTCCCCACTATCATGTATTAAAGTATCGATCTTTAGTCTATTGGAAATTTGAGCTAACCGATTGCCATAGGCGCCGTTTGCGAGTACCAACAGTTTACCATTTGGTGGCACCACACTACCAATAGTGGCTTCAACACTGAATGTTCCACTACCTTGCATCAACACCGAGGTATAATCAGCGGTGTTGGCGGTGGCTATATCCACTAGCCCGCTTCTGATTTTCTGGACTACTCCGAGGTTATAGTCATCATCCCAGGTACACCAGTCTCTTAACATCACGGCCTTTACAGACTTGGAAGTGCTCAGTGGTCCGGGGGTTAAAAGCATATAGGGATTTTCAGGAAAGTTGTCTGTAATCATATTAATTATCTTAGAACTAATAATTGCTTTTTCACAAGGAATTAAAATTATAAACTATTTTACTAATATTAAAATTATTTAATATATTTTTGATAAATATTAAATAATCGTATGTTATCTACAAAACAAAAACAATGGCGAATAAAGATTTTTGCCGTCACCTGGCTGGCCTATGCAGCCTTCTATTTTTGCCGTAAAAATTTCAGCGTGATTATGCCGATGATCTCTGAGGATTTTAACTATAGCAAAGATGATCTGGCCATTCTTATTGGCGGATACAGCCTCAGTTATATGTTCGGACAATTTTCAAATGGGTTTCTGGCTGATAAATTTGGCCCCAGGTTGGTTGTTACCACCGGTATGATTGTCTCTATTACTGCCAATATAATGATGGGTTTATCAGGCACGTTTGGGCTTTTATTATTTTTTATGGGTTTAAACGGGTTAGGCCAATCTTCAGGTTGGCCTGGGCTTATCAAAAATATGGCAACCTGGTTTAGAAGAGATGAGCGCGGTATCGTCATGTCATGGTGGACCACCAATTATGTAATCGGCTCCTTTGTGGCTACTATTTTTGCGACCTATTGGGCCACCAGTCAAACACTTTTTCCAGACCTTGGATGGAAACCTGGTTTATGGGCTCCATCTGTTATCCTCTTGTTTGCTACTATAACATATGGTCTTTTTACCAGAAACCGGCCACCTGACGCAGGGCTTCCTGTCATTGTAAAAGAGGAAGACACCGGTTCGGCCAGTACCGGATTTGACAAAAAAATATTAAGGGAGGTCCTCAACCACCCTACCATATGGATAGCATCCGGCATTTATTTTTTATTGAAAATGACCCGTTATGCCTTTCTCTTCTGGTTACCTTTATATATGACCGAAGCGCTGAGCTATGATAACAGCACTGCGGGCTACATGTCGTCGGTATATGAACTGACGGGTTTTCTTGGCGTCATCGCAGCCGGTTATTTGTCCGACAAAATATTTAGTTCCAAGCGGTTTCCTATTTCTACCATTATGTTAGCCGGATTGGCTGTATTATGCTTTCTGCAACCTATACTTTCGCAAATGGGGATGGTTGCCACCGCTATCTCCATCGGGTTAATAGGTTTAACGACATATGGTCCTGATTCTATTATTTCCGGTGCTGCGGCAATGGACATCGGAGGTAAAAAGGGAGCTGCCACAGCCGCTGGTGTTATCAACGGCGTAGGCTCGACCGGGCAACTATTATCGCCCTTTGTGGTCGCATTCGTGTCTAATACTTTCGGTTGGGATGGTCTCTTTTACTTATTTGTTGTTTTGGCACTTTCCGGCGCCATACTCTCATCGTTGAGGTGGAATTTTGGGGGTACTTCAAAGCCAGAGAGATCTCCTTAAGCACCACAATCATTTTTTACTGTATATTGATGTGTATATGGTTGTGATTTACAAATAAAAGTAAAACAAATTATACTTGCGAGTTGCTTCAGCATATACCCACAGGAATTCACCAATTTTCCCAACGCTGTGTCACTGGAAAAATTAAATCTTATCCGGGAAAATTATTTTTGGAAGATCAGAATGACATTAATCAGTACTAATGCTGTCATCAACCAAACTAATAGTGTCCCGCGTTGGAAAGCCGGCAGGCACCTTGTAGGTTACATTTTCTCTTGCAAGCCATTCTACCGCCCGGATCAGGACCGTTTGATAACCAATGCAGCGATAGCTATCCGGATAAATCTCTCCTTTCCACAAATGTCCCAAGCTGGAGTTATAAACACGTCCCTCGCCGTAGTTTACAATCCACTCTACCGGCCAGGATTTACGGGTTACCGAATCGTGGGAATAGGACAGTACCGTCAGGTTTTCAGCGGGTCCCCGCGCATATTTGTAAAGTTCCATATTCGGGGTTTTCCATGCATTGGGAAATCCCTTATGGATAGGGTGTCTGTCAAGAAGTTGTATTACTGCATCGTACCGGTCACCGTGAAAAGTATTTTTGCCTTCTCCCTTAGCAATTTGAACCACTTTTTGCTGTTCATCAATCACCAATGCCACACCCTGCTCTTTTTTTCTCCAACCTAATCCAATCATCCGGTTGTATTCTTCCCAGTGGGCAAATGCATTATTGGCCGAGTGAAGTATGTACAAGCCGCCCCCATTTCTAACATAATCCTCAAGTTTTTTTTCAACCCGGGCGGGCCACCGCCATTCCTGCCGGTTAATGTTATTAGTGTTTTGGATCACTACATCATAATCGGTGAATTCGGGTTGCCATTCAGCCCATTGCTCATCGTCAATGTCGGGAGGGGCGGTTGACACAAAGACTTCAAACAAACCGGCCTTCCCGAGGATATGCCTGGTCACTTTGGTGGTCTGTTGCCAGTCGTGATTGCTAAACCCGTCTACAATAAGTACTTTGATAACTTTTTTTGAGTTCTCCGGCTGCTGGGCTTGTGAGACGACCGAGCAAATAAGGAAAGTCAGGAAGATCAGGCTTTTTATCATGTCTTTTAAAACAATTGGTAATTGATAACAGTTCATTCAACAAGTACAGGTTTGATACTATGGCATTTTCCAATAGTAGGGTTCTCCTGCGTTCAATTTAATTGTCTCGAAGCTTTTCCCGTATCTTATCACACCAGTCTGATTTAACTTCGATATAACCCGGGCCTCTCTTAAGGTATTATTTTTCCATTTTAGGTCCACCTCAAATCCTCCTCTGGCCTGCAACCCACAAATTTCTCCTTCATCCCATTGCCTAGGTAAGGCTGGTAAGAAATGAAGCACCGGAGTCTCCGCATCGCAATTTAACATATTGGATTTAATATCGCTAGCTGTAAAATGCGATTGCAGAAGCATTTCAGTGACACCCATGCAAAAGCCGGTATTACCATCCAATTCATATACATTCGATTTAGCGCCGGCTGTTGGAGGATGAATTACCATTAAGTTATCTTCCGTAAGTAAGCGCATCATTTCCTCTACATGACTATTCGCCTCTTCAGCCTTCCACAAACGTGCAGCATTAAGGATTAACAAAGATCTCGCCCAGCCGGTATCTTCCCATTTGTCCTTTGGCGTTAAACGAGATAAAACAGATTGCCAGGCAGCTTCAGCCAACCTGGGTGTGACTTCCGGTTGGATAGACGCAAATGGAAAAACACCAAGCAAATGTGTCATATGCCTGTGATGTGGCAAGGCTTCCTCATGATCGAAATACCATTCCTGAAGTTTTCCGTTGGCGTCAATTTTATAAGGAGGCAATTTATTGATCGTCGCTCGTACCTTTTTGGTAAACGAGGTATCTTCACCCAAAACGGTACCAGCCGCAACGCAAGATTCCAACAATTGCCTGATAATTGCCAGGTCGCCTGTTGGCATCATATCCAGCGTATAGTCCTCGCTACCTACCCTGAACTTGTTTTCCGGTGAACAGGCCGGTCCGGTTACCATATAACCCGTTTCAGGGTCTTCAAACATATAGTTCATGAAAAATTCGGCACTACTTTTCAATACCGGATAACCATGTTTTTCGAGAAATTGGTGATCCTTTGTAAATGTGTAACGATCCCACAAATGTGAGGCAATCCAGGCACCGGCAGTAGGATGAAGCCCCCAATAGGTTGACCAACCGGGCCCGGTAAACCCCCAGGGGTTGGAAACGGTATGAGCAACCCAGCCATTAACACCATATACCTCCTTTGCTGTGTTTTTGCCAGAGGGCACCAGCGTATTTTCAATCCAATCAAACAGGGGAGCAGCACATTCACGAAGGTTGGTTGTTTCGGTAAGCCAATAATTCATCTGTGTGTTGACATCCAGGTGCATATCACAGGTCCAACCAATTTGGCAGGCAACATTATCGTTCCAAATACCTTGAAGATGGCTGGGTAATATAGAGTTTTCCCTGCTGCTTGATATCGTCAGGTACCTGGCATATTGATACATCAGCGGAATCAGGCCAAGATCAGTCCCTCCGCCAGCAACATTTTTGACGCGTTCGTCTGTGGGAATTTTTTGCAGAGAATCGACGCCAAGGGAGAACTTCATTCGATTAAACAATTTCCTGTAATCTATCTCGTGATCTGTTCTAATTTGATCAAAAGATTTTTTTCCGGCAACAGCTATTTTCTCAGTACAGTACTTTTCCGGATCGCTATCACCAAAGGTTGTAGCTGTTGCCACCAGAATAGTGACATCCGAAGCGTTGGCAATGTATAACTTACTATCTTTCAATACGGTGGAACCATTATTATCAATAACAGAAACCATCGAATAAGCATCTGCACCGGTCTGACCGTCACTATGCTTTTGTTCTCTGGCCTGGCATTTAAAAATTAAATCCTTGCCGGAATCTGAGATTTCGACCGGACGTTCAAAGCCATCTATTTCCACCTGAAAATTAAGGACTCCATTCTTATTGGTTTTAAAATGAAAGGCAATAATACCATCCGTATTAGATGCCAGGTATTCCCTGGTATAAGTAACATCGTCTATTTGGTAATCAACTATGGCTAAGGCGTTTTCCAGATTTAGGCTTCTTTTATAAGCGGTAGCCGTACTCTCATGTTCGAAAGTAATTTTCAAATTAGCCATCGGCAAATTAGTACCATAATTGGATTTATTGGCTAAAATGTTCTCAGATAAAGAAGTAGCTAGTTGATAGTTCTGCGAAAGCAACGCCTGTCGAATGGCCGGAAGATGCTCGGATGCCCCCTTTTTCAGATGATCTGAAACTGCACCGGAATAATAAGTATTCTCTGTAAGGCTAATCAATTCTTCCTTTACACCGCCGTATATCATAGCTCCTTGTCGGCCATTACCAATAGGAAGGGCCTCAAACCACCGCTGAGCCGGCGACGAAAACCATAATTGATTTTGAAAACTTTTTTCTTCCGTTGAACAGCCAAAAATAAAGGCAAGTATTATTATTCTCCAGGCAATCCTCATATTATTCTTTATTAATTAATGAGACGACAATTATAAGAAGTTATTAATTATTAAACTATTTCATTAAAACGACTAGTTAACCGATGGCTACCGCCCCAATGCCGGAGGATTGTGCCAGTTCGAATTTTAAAGCACTCATCGGGTTAATTGCAGCGCCTTCACACCTGTCTAGTTTTGTGGCGCGGAGGCATCTGTCAATAATCAGCTGGGTTCGTGTATGCACTAATCTTAGCAAACGCATCAGTTTTATTTGTCCAACTCGGTTTTCATTTGTGCTTTTAATTCCATTAATGGTTTTATCCATTTTTCCGGAATTTGGCCTGATTTGTCGGGCGGAACATTCAGAAGGAAGTTTACGCGATTATCCAGGCAACTTCTGAATTTTTCTACGAGCTCGCTCATTGGCTTCACTTTATCATCGGCTTCCCAAAACCATTCATTGCCAATAGGCATATTTGACTCAGCAGGTAAGCACACCGGCTTTTCCAGGATGTTCCAAACGGGGTTATAAGGTTCCGAGGGATAGTACCGCTCCAAGGTAAGCACGTCGGTAGGCCATGCCTTCTCGGGTAGAAAAATCAGTTGATTACCTTTTTGCTTTTTGCCATGATTCATGATGACCAGTATATCCGGATATTTTTCGGTGATATGGTCATAAATAAATTTTCGATAACCATTTCCCAGCACTATGGGAATATCGATCCAAAACTCGACCAACGGGCTATACCTCTCCAGCAATTCGTCAATTTGAGCCGTCATGAAATTCTGATACAGGTGCGTCGTGTAAGGGGCCCCATCCAACGGCTCTTTTTCGGTTGGTGTTTGCATGGAGCCGCTATAATTCTCGCTTTTATCAGGCGTGAGGCTGCCAAATAAATGGTGGTTATCCCAGGCACAATAATAAATCCCAGGCTTTATGCCCTGACGGCGGCATTCCTTCACAAAAGCTCCGACAACGTCGGTAGTGTCCTTATTTCCAGCAACTGAATAGTCGGTATAAGCCGAAGGCCACAAACAATGGCCCGCTACATGCTTAGCTGTTAACACGGCATATTGCATGCCGGCCTTTTTGGCCACGCTGATCCATTGCCCGACATCTAGTTCGGTCGGGGCGTAGGTGTCGAGAGGAGCCTTACCGTCCGGCAGCTCCTCCCCTACAAAGGTGCTCATGCCATAGTGAATAAACATGCCATATTTTAAATCCTGCCACGCCTGCAATTGATCCATGGACAATCGTTGATATGTCCCGGATTGCTCCTGGTATTTATTACTGCATTGAAATAGTAGCCATGGTGCTAAAAAAGTTAACACTACGCATATAAATGCTCGTTTAAAAGATTTCTTGATCACCACCTCTATACCTTCGGTTTAGTAGAAAATCACTTTTTGATACCGTCAATTTTTAAAGTCCAGGCATATTCACAAGGCAATCTGGAAGGGTTTACCTGTGGAATTTCTACAATTATATTTTTGCCTGATTGTTTCCACTTTAAATTTTCCGCTATTCCCAGAAGGTGCACTTTCGCTGATGCTTTGGCCGTTACATTTTTCACTACAAACTGGCCCTCGGGAAATACCGGGCAAATACCGTATAACACATCGTCTTTTTTCGTGAAGAATATCTCTTTCGTGGCAAAACCCGGATCCGGGGCGACAGTCAATTTCATCACGTCATATTTGACCTTATATCGCCCTCTTTCGGCATCGGCAATTTTTCCCTTGGTCCATTGGCAGGTTTCCGTCCAAATGTCCGTACCGTAAATAGCCTCACCATTTACTTCCAGCCACTTGCCCATTTCCAGCAGGCGCTCCTGCATGATCACAGGAATGCGGCCGTCGGCAGTTGGCCCGATGTCGAGCAGGAAGTTTCCTCCACGGCTTACAATGTCGATCAGCATGTACAGTAATTCCTGCGTGGAGTTATAATCTTCAATATTCTCTGTCCGACTATACCCAAAGGAATGTGCCATCCCCCGGTTTTCTTCCCATGGGTTATCGGCATTTGGCATCCCCGAGCCATATTCGGTGGTATAATAGCCGCCGTGATGATGCCGCGTCTCTTTTCCCCAGCGGTCATTGATAACAACATCGTCTTTGCTGGCTGATTCGTTGTACAACCAGGAAAGCAGTTCAGTGGCCTTCCAGGTGGTATGTGGATAATCCCACTCGCCGTCGGTAAATATCAGCGAAGGTGAATACTTCTGAACTACATCCTTGAATTGGGGCACCATATGCTTTTCTACATAAAGGTCGACATTTGCTGTGTACAATGGGTTGAACCACTCATAAAGCGAATAGTAAATGCCCATCTTTACATCGGTTTTTCTTACCGCTTCCGTAAGCTCACCCAGCAGGTCGCGTCCAGGCCCCGAATTGGTAGAACTCCACGGCCTGCCCCAGGATTGGTCAGATTCCTTGCTTGGCCACAAGGTATATCCATCGTGGTGCTTGGATGTCAAAACCACATATTTTGCCCCTGATTTTTTAAAAATATCCGCCCATTGATCTGGGTCGTACAATTCGCAGGTGAACATAGGCACAAAATCGGGATAGGTAAAGTTTTCTCCATATACCTTATTGTGAAAATTTTTGGTAAGGGTATGCCCCTGCCTTTCTCTGCCTGGGTTTACCAGATTCATCCAGTACCATTCGGAGTATGCGCCGACTTTAGAAAACGCTGGAACGGAATAGGGTCCCCAATGAATAAAAATGCCAAATTTAGCATCTGTGTACCACGAAGGCATAGGTCGACTGTCAATAGACTCCCAGTTTGCCTCGTATTTGGTTTGAGAAAATGCCTGGCTCGAAACCAACAAAATTGTTATAAGCAGTAGTTTTTTCATAGTCAAATTAAAATGTGTGTTGAATTTTCAGATCATTGTTTAATCAAACGTATTGCATGTCCTCCACCAGGTGCAATTTTCGCGTTGATGATGTCGTCTTTGCCGACAGTAATTTCAGTCACTTTATAGGCTTCCTGGTTGTGTAAATAATGAGAATCAGCGGCATCCTCGTACAGGGTTGCCTTGTAGTTCGCACCTTCCTCTAAAAATGATAAATTGATTGTCACTTCCCTTGATTCCCGGTTGGTTAAGGAACCTACATACCAATTATCTCCATGTCTTCTTCCGACCGTCACAAATTCGTCAAGCGCACCATCCAAAATCCGAATTTCATCAAACGTGTCGGGCAATGTTTTTATAAAATCAAATAAATCCGATTTTTCAGCATATTCTTCCGGCGCATCCGGTAACACATGAATGCCACTAAACAACGCCCCCAATTTCGCCACTTCGGCCGCAACTGTCCCCGGAATTTTTTCAAAAACCCGGTGGCGGGATTCGGCGCCTTCGAAACCAAACCAGCCATTGCACATATCCAGGGGACCGGTAATCATATTAATAAAAACCTGGTTAACTACAGTTTCAGGAAAGTAAGAGCGTTTGGCATCTGCCTGAGAATGCCCATATTCGCGTGTAACCAGGTTTGGCCAGGTTCGGCGATCGCCGCTCGGCGGTAATGGGCCATCGTGGAAGTTTACGGTCAGCCTGTATTTGGCACAGAGCTCTACTACCTTCCTGGTATACGTCACCTTTTCCTGTCCCTTGCTGGTCATAAACCCATATTTGACCCCGGCCGCTCCCCAGTCGCTAAACTGTTTTAAGATCTTCTCAAGTCCAAACTTCTTGGCCCCCACGTCATTTAAATAAAGAATTATGCCAACACCTTTACTTTTAGCATAGGCCATATTCTCTTCAATATCAATACCTTCGGTAGCTGATGTCGGATCGGCATCAGGGGAAAACTCGGGCCCATACCAATCGGCATCCATTAACAGGTAACGAATATTGTTTTCAGCGGCAAAATCAATAAAGCGTTTATGGGATATTGTGTTTAATCCATACGTAAATCCATCGGCCGCCTCGTAACCCCAAACCCGCCAATCCCATACCGCCTTGCCAGGCTTTATCCACGATGGATCTTCTATGGCGCAGGGAGGGTTTAAGTTGACCAACGTATTCGATTCCACAAGATCTCCGGGTTTGTCGCCTAGTAAAAGGACCCGCCATGAGGTTTGTGCGGGAGTTTGTCCTTGTGAGACGTCCATTGCGCATTTTAAGGAATATGGTTGCTCTCCTCTAATTAAATTAAAATGGGCAAAATCATAAATCGCAGCCTCCAATATGGCAAGATAAACCTCATCACTTCGTCGGATGACAGTTGGTGTATACCTTGTCTCTTCCGGATAGTTGCTCAATGGAATAGGTCCAATGTTATGTCTTTCTCCATTAGCGGACCAAAATGTGTGATCTTCCGGGAAAACAAAGGCCGTTTGATCTTCGGTTATCGTGAAATCCTGAAAACCTTCTTGCTTTGGAAGCACGTAACGAATGGCCATAGCATCATCGTATAAGCGTATAACAACGCCCCACTTATATGAATTCTCGCCCTTTTCCTGTAGCCAGAAAGTCACTTCATTGTACACGTCGGCAATGCTTGAAAACTTACCCCAGGTCGGTTGCCAGGTAGTATTGCCACTACCGGAAATCACTTCCGTCACTTTGAAAGGACCATCCGGCAGGTGCTCTAACCGGAGGCCAACCGGCGAGGGCTTTAATATTTCCTTGCCTTCTTTTTTCAGTGAAACGAATGGCTTCCCATTTTGCAGATTAAAGGAAGCAACTATTTGCTCGTTCGGAGATTGTACGGTGTTTTTTACCACTTTAGTGGAACAAGCGCCTATCAATAACGCGAGACTGAATATTGTCGGTGAAAGTATTCTTCCTATGTATTTTTTATTCATTGAAATGATAATTGTTGTTATTTCTATAAAACTATTTTCACATCCTGGATCAATACTAAAAAGACGGTATCCTGAAACAATGACCTGACATGCCCTTTACGGATTATCATCAAGTCCTGAATATTTTTTAACCTTTAGGGTGCGGCTCAAGATCGCCATTCAACAAATAGGATTTGCCCGCCACGGTTTCCAGCTTAAGCGTCTTGTCTCCATATACCAAATGGCAAGGATTACCCCTTTTTGATAAAATTTTGACAACTTTTAATTTCCCATTCTCCCAAAACATAGCTAATTCAAATCCTCCCCTGGCACGTATTCCCTTGATTTTCCCGTTGCGCAATGCTTTTGGTAAAGCGGGCAGCAACCTGATCTTTCCATTTTGACTTTGGAGTAACATCTCGTTGACACCGGCTACCGCTCCAAAGTTACCATCAATTTGAAAGGGGGGACATGCATCAAATAAATTAGGATAAGTGCCACCCGGTCCCCCGTGTCCTACATACCGGGTGGGTTTAAGCAAAGTTTTTAATATTTTGAAAGCATGTTCACCGTCCAGCAGCCTCGCCCAAAGACTTATTTTCCATCCCAATGACCAACCTGTCCCTCCGTCGCCACGAATTTCCAGGGACCTGCGGGCAGCATTCCATAACGCTGGTGTTTCCTCCCTGGTAAACTGCGCGCCGGGATAAAGCCCGTAAAGATGACTGACATGCCGGTGCCGGACGTCGGGCACCTTCATATCCCAGTCGTCCAGCCATTCCTGCAATTGTCCCTCCGCACCTATTTTATCGGGGGGCAATTGCGTAAGTGTATGCCTTAAGGTATCACTAAATCCTTCGTCTGTATTTAAAACCTCTGCGGCTTTGATGCAGTAATCAAAAAGATCCCGGATTAGCTGTGTATCCATGGCCGGTCCGGCACAAACACTTATATTGCCCTCCATATGGCGATTTTCAGGAGAAATGGACGGACAGGTAACCAAGAAATTGTTATCCGGGTGCCTTACCAGGCTTTCTACAAAAAAACGTGCCGACGCCCTCATCACCGGATAGTGTAATTGCAGAAATGCCTTATCTTCTGAGAACAGATAATGTTCCCAAAGGTGCGTAGACAACCAGGCCCCACCGGTTGGCCATATTCCCCAGGAGGCGCCGTCCAGGGGGGTGGTTGTTCTCCAGATATCTGTGTTATGGTGAACAACCCAACCGTTTACTCCCCAGTTATTCTTCGCTGTAACACTTCCCGCTTCAGCCAGTTCCCGGATCGCCGTAAAAAAGGGCACCGCACATTCCGCCAAATTACTGACTTCCGCCGGCCAGTAGTTCATTTCAAAATTAATATTGCAGGTGTACTTGCTATCCCACGGGGGACTTGGTTGATGATTCCACAGCCCCTGTAAATTTGCCGGCTGGCTATGGTGGCTGGAGCTACTGATTAACAAATAGCGGCCGTATTGATAATGCAAAGCCACCAAACTCGGATCCACCTCCTCCTGAAAGAGGGACAAACGTTCATCTGTGGGTAAGTCCGAGGTCCTGGTCGATTCCAGGTTGAATTCAAGCCGGTTAAATAAACGCTGGTATTCCCTGATATGATCTTCCTTAATAATTTCATAGTTATCCTGCCCAATTAATGACAGGGTACTATTACATTTATGAGATGCATCACCGGATACGTCTTTGTAATTTATGAAATTGGTAGCAGCGAACAAGAGTAAGGTAACATTACTGGCTCCGTACACCTGAATGGTGGAGTCATTTACTTTACTGCTTCCATCATTCTCCAGCACATTGAGTATACTGTGAAATTGTAATTCACTTTTCCTTCCTTTTTTATCCGGCGCATTTCCCGACAATATTAAATGTTTGGAATCCAAAGCGCCAGACCGGGCTCCTATCTCGTTTTTAAATGAAAGCGTGAAATTCAACGCTTCTTTTTTGCTGGCCTCCAGGTGGATCACAATGGCCTTATCTACGGGTGTGGAAAATACCTCTCTGCGATAGTTAACTCCCCCGGAGGTGTAGCTGACCTCAGCAATAGCTGTTCTTAGATCAAGTGACCTTTGGTAGTCCGTCACCTCCCCGATCCCATCCAATGCGATGTGCAGGTCACCCATTGGCAAATAGGGCATTTGTGCCGGTCCGATCAGGTGCTTGTTGATGTGATCATGCGCTTCCTTGTATTGACCGGCAAACACCAGCTCTCTGGCTTTTGGTAGTTGCTTTTTTGTCTCCGGATTACTGGGATCGATGGGACCACCTGCCCAAAAGGTGTCTTCATTAAATTGAATGCGTTCGGAAATTGGATGCCCAAAAATCATAGCTCCCAGCGTGCCATTACCTACCGGCAAGGCCTCTTCCCAAATCCCGGCAGGTTCATCATACCATAATTTCAGGTCGGGTTGCCCGGGACTTTCTTTTGCAGGTGAGCAACCTGCTAAAACGATCACCAGTATTAACGACAGGGTTTTACTAATTTTTCGGATCATACTTTGATAATATCAAAACGCGTCTTTCCTATTCACTTTTTTTTACAATAAAGGCATCGATTAACGCCAGTTTATTGTCAGCATTAATGACCTCTATTTTATGTTTTCCAGGTTTTAACTTTTCCGAACTGTAGACAATTTGCTGAACGCCACAAGCCGCTCCCCGGTCCAGCTCAACTATGCTGTCAAAATCATCATCGATAATAATCATTAATTTACCCATGCCGGCACTAACGTTGGCTACCAAATCGATTCCAGTTCCCTCAAATTGGAAAGTGCAGCGGTCGCCTGGGTTGTATGATTCATAAACATCATTGTTAAATTCGCCTTTATTCCGATTCACACGATGTATCCAGCCAAAATAATGTACTCCCGGATCGTCATCATTTATCCAGGTTTTATCGTGATAAATTTTGAATACTGAGGCAATTTTGTTGGGTGCGTTTTTAGGCAATTTTATGTTTAGACTTTCATTGCCCTGCTCGAACTTAATTTTTTCGCCGGCTCCCAAAAGCTCCATTTTTGAAATATTGCCAATAGTGGCCCCTCCCTTTGCCAACTCCGGAATTTCCACATTCCGGTCCTCAGGCCATGTCAGGAAAAACATGTAGACATTACCATCTTTTCGGGTAAAATAGAAATTACCTGCCCTACTTTTGAAGACTTCAAAAGGGCGGCTTCCGTAAATTCCCTCCCCGTTTTCTTTTAACCATGCCCCCACATTTTTACATATCTCAATGGCTTCCCTGTCGACATTACCCTGTGCCCGCTGGGGGATACCTAAAAGCAGGTTGCCATTTTTGCTCACATTATTGATGAGCGTATGGATCACCCATTTTGCATCGCGATACTTTGGATTTCTTTTATCAAAAAACCAGGGGCCAATCGCATCGTCTGTCTGGAACGGATAGGCTTCAATCTCCCCTTCAATAATCTTCTCGCTGTCTTCCACTAATGACCTGCTGACAATCTCAGCTTCCTCCGGGGTAGATAAGCTATTGTGCTTTCCGCCAACCGCCTTCATGTTCAATACCGCGATTTGTTTTCCCTGATTGAGCGCCATACTTTTATTGTAATAATTGGCTGCGATTTGCGGAGCCAAATACCCGAATCCCATTTTTACACCCAGATCCACAATCCCGTTCACACCAACACTTTCATCAAAGTAAAGCAATGCCGGATTGTATTTTAACAGGTCATCAACCCTCCACATAAACTGATCAGCATAAGGAGACTGGTTCGGGTCCTCCTCCTTCTTATGAGGAAAGCCGTAAAGGTCTTTGGGGTCCAACCCTTCCCAGGGGGTTCCTTTTCCATCGGCAAAGGTAATGGTGGCGGCATCATAAGGCACGCCTTTTTTGGGGCCTTCTGTGTCGCTGTCAAACCAATGAGGCATAAACTGTCCCCAGGTGCGCGCAGGTGAAGCGTGAACGGATACGCCGAATGGCATCTCGTATTTATCGGCTGTTTTTTTCCAGATACCAATCACATCTTTTTTCGGTCCCAGGTTCACCGCATTCCAGGGCTGGTATTTTGAATCCCAGCTGTCGTAGTTATCGTGGTGATTGGCCATGGCGACAAAATATTTACCCCCGGCCTCTAAAGCCATTTTCATAAATGCCTCCGGATCCCAGCTTTCGGCAGTCCACAGAGCACAAAGGTCTTTGTAGCCAAACTCGGATGGATGGCCGTAATTCTCCAAACAATGTTCATAACGCCTGTCCCCCTGGATATACATCCACCGGGCATACCATCCACCTACTTCGGGAACGGATTGCGGGTTCCAGTGTGACCAAATACCGAGCTTTGCTTCGCGAAACCAGTCCGGAGCTTCATATTTGCTTAACGACTCCCAGTTAGCCTCATAGGCTCCGGGATAAACCTGTAAGGCAGGCAGGTTCCAGATATCAAATTTTCCAATGGTATCAATTTTAGTCTGCGAAAGCGTAGTATTGGTAAACAGAACTATTATAATCACCGTCAACAGGTTTTTCTTCATCTTCATCTAGCAATCGGTTTTAGATAAAATATTATTTAATAAGGTTCACAATTAAATACCTTAAACTGTCTTAGTTCAACTGGTTCGGCGACAGATTCCAAACACTTAAATCTGATTTTATTTGTCACTACGGGTTCTACGCGGTCAATTTTTTTATGCCCGATGGTTTCGTAGCCAGGATTCGGGTTATAGGGAGGTTTTGCTATGGGAAAATGATTAGCCGCTTTTAAGGTTTGCCATTTCCCGTCAATGAAAGCTTCCAGGGTATACTTTGCCACTTTTTGTCCATTGGCGATATTCTCCATCAGCATCACGGTATTAATCTCTTTTGGCTCCTGCCATGATATTTCAACTTCATTGCCGGTTTGGACTTCCAGTAATTCCGCGACCGGCTTGGCAAACCTTGCCTTTATTGCAGCGCCAAAAGCCGTCGCGGCTGCAACAATATCATCAGGTATAAGCCCACGATTATCAGGTGGCAGATTAATAATCGTATTTGCCCCTAAACCTACCGTGCGATAATAAAGATCTATATGTTCCGATAAAGTCCGGGGAATGGTAACGTCCGGATGCCAGAACCAGCCACCTTTGTGAAAGGCTAGGTGAGTGGTACATTCACGAACTCTCCAAAACTTCCCGCGCGGATGCCCCTTACGGACTTCTTTCTCCAATAAGCCGTAGTCATTTTCAACGGTTACATCGTCTTCATTCGCACTAGGACGTGTGTATTTGGTGCCATCAACTGTATTTACAGCATTCCACATAGGATAAACTACGAGGCCCGATTCATTTCCCGGCACCCAGGTTTCAGGTCCCATAAAAACCATATTGGGTTGAAGTTCGGCAGCAAGGTCAGTAATAATCTGCCACATTTCTTCCCCACCTTTACAACCCCAATGATCGGACCACATGTAATCGACAGGTCCATAGTTGGTTAGCAGCTCGGTGAATTGCTGAACCTGGATTTTCTTATATCTTTCAAAACGCTCTTTATCCTGAAAAGCAATGTTCACCAGAGAATCCCTGTCTTTGCCCCAACCTATAGGCCCGTCATACCAACTTAGCGCCGCATTCGTATCATGGCTGGAAGTATGGTATAATCCCACCTTCATGTCGTATTTCCGACATGCATTCACAAACTCACGAGTGATATCACCCTTTCCCTCTTTGTAGGGGCTATTGGCAATAGTATAATCGGTAGATTTTGAGGGCCATAAACAGAAGCCTCCCTCGTGGCGTACCGTTAAACATGCATACTTAGCCCCCAGGGCCTTCGCGGTTTTTACCCACTGTTCAGCATCCAAATGTGTTGGATTAAATTTTGATGGTGGTTCTTTTCCATCACCGTGTTCCTGACCAGTAAATACATTTAACCCAAAATGAATAAAAGCGCCTACCTCCCAGTCGGCAAACTCAATTTGCTTTGGGGATGGTTTGGCCAATGCCACTTGTATTTTGTTTTCGTTTTTGCACTGTATAAACAGTAAAAGCGCTGTTACAGCAATAAAACTTCTAATCCTCATCATATAGTTTTTGTCAATTATTCAAAAAATTGGGCATTACCCCAAACAGCATGATCATTCCAGTGCATATCCCCGCCATCGGTAACAACAAGTTTTATTTTTTTTGTTTTTTCGGGAAAATTCACCTTCATGGGGATGCTTTCGTCGGTACCCTTTATAAGTTTGCTGCGGTATAATTCTTTCCAATTGTTATCAATCAGTCCTTCCACCACAAAGACGCAGGAACCGAGGTTTTTCCTTAAGTCTTCAATACCTATTTGCGCTTTCATGCCTTTGACTTTTGACAGCCGGGTTAGATCAAACACCGCATAGCCTTTTTTGTCCGACTCTACCGGACAAATCATTAGACCGTGCTCGTAATATTTGCCACTCAGATATATTGAATCACCCACATAATTTACATTACGCCGCATTCCGTTATGAGCAGATTCAGTCACCGTTTCAATACCGCTCAGGTATGGAAATTGCGAAGCAAAATCGGGAACTATCGGTTCACAATTAAACACTTTCATGCTTCGTATTTCGACCGGTTTCACCACAGATTCCAGGCACCGGAAGCGCACCTTGTTAGTTTTAACAGGTTTCACCCGGTCAATTTTTTTGTGCCCGATGGTCTCAAAGCCGGGGTTGTTGTTATAAGGGGGAAAAGCAATCAGTTTATTCCGGGGTTCCAGTTCAATCCACTGGCCATCTACAAAAGCCTCAAGAGTATATTTTGCAACTTTTTGGCCATTGGCAATATTCTCCATGGTAACGATAGTGTTAATTTCTTCAGGCTTTTTCCACGACACCTCAACGATATCGCCCCTGGTTACCTTCTTTAGTTCGCCTATTGGATCAGAAAACCGTTCGCGAATCGCATTCCCCAGTTTTTCGGCGGCTTTAACAAAATCATCGGGGATTAAACCACGATTATCAGGGGGCAGATTAATAATCACGTTGGCTCCTAATCCAACTGTTCGGTAATAGAGGTCAAGATGTTCCCAATGCTTTTTGGGGTATGTCTTTTTTACTGAATCAGGATGCCAGAACCATCCTCCATGATGAAAGCCGCTATTGGTCGTGCATTCTCTCACCCGCCAGAATTTTCCCAGGGGATGTCCGGTACGCACTTCTGTTTCCAATAAACCATAACTATTGTTTACAGAAGCATCCCCCTTGGTGGCGGCAGGCCGGGAATTCCTTGTTCCGTCTACGGTATTAACCGCATTCCACATAGGGTATACAACATGGCCGGTTTCATTACCAGGCACCCAGGTGTCCGGGCCCATGAATACCATATCGGGCTGAAGTTCCCTTGCCAGGTCCGTCACCGCCCGCCAGATACCATCGGGATCCATGGCATTCCAGTGATCAGACCACATAAAGCCAATGGGGCCATAGTTGGTAAGTAATTCACGCATCTGCGCTACCTGCATTTTCTTTAAACGTTCTTTAAGCTTTGGATCAGCTTTATGTGCCGCCGACATAGCCTCTCCCCAGGTAGACATCCACTTCAGCGGAAGATCCAACTCTCCTTCATAGTCTTTAAGCGTAGCGTTGGCATCAAAAGCAGCTGTGTGATAAAAAGAGGGTATCAAATTGTGTTTGTGGCATGCATCCACGAATTCGCGCACGATATCTCCTTTTCCATTTTTATAGGGACTATTGGCAATGGTATAATCAGTGGTTTTGGAAGGCCAAAGACAAAAACCGCCTTCATGCCTTACAGTTAAACACACGTACTTTGCCCCCATTGCTTTTGCCGTGACCACCCATTGTTCAGCATCCAAATCGGTAGGGTTAAACATTGACGGATGAAATTGACCGTCGCCGTGTTCCATTCCGGTAAATACATTTAAACCAAAATGAATGAATGCCCCCACCTCCCAGTCTGCAAATGCTATTTGTTCAGGTGTCGGTTTAGCCAGTGTGATGGTTTGTGCCACCAGGGATTGAGGCGACAGGGGTAGTAAAAAGAATAAAAAAATAAAGTTAAGGTCTTTCACTATTTATGGATTTTAAAATTTTATTTAATTATGAACAGTTAACTGTGTTTTTTTAAGGTCAATGGAATTTACACCCACCATAATTTCAAAGTCTCCCGGCTCTACTTTCCACTCCCCGTCATTCCAATACTCCAATTGTTGCGGACCAATCTCCAATGCCACCTCACCGGTTTGACCGGGCTCCAGGGTAATCCGCACAAAATTTCTCAATTCTTTTAATGGCCTCACCCGGGCAGACATCAGGTCTCGAATATATAGCTGGACAACCTCCTCCCCTTTGTAAGGTCCTGTATTACTTACCTTTACAGTTACTGTCGCTTTTTCTCCCACAGCAATTGTTTTACTGCTCAGTACGGGGGAGCTCAGCTCAAAGGAAGTATAACTTAGTCCAAAGCCGAAGGCAAACAATGGCTCATGGTTGGAATTATAAATATTTCGCGGACGGCCGGTTTCCAGTTTATTATAGAACAATGGTACCTGACCTACATTCCGTGGAAAGCTGATGGGCAGTTTTCCGCTTGGGTTCACTTCGCCAAACAGCACATTGGCAATTGCCCTGCCTGTTTCCTGGCCTAAATACCACCCCTCCACAATGGCTTTTGAATTTTCGGCAATCCACTCTATGGAAAGCGGGCGACCATTCAACAAAACAACTATATAAGGCCTGCCCGTAGCATGAATCGCTTCTACCAGCTCCTGCTGCGGTCCCGGTAATCCAAGTTCATCCCTGTCCTGGTTTTCCCGGCAGGTTTCTTCGGATCCGCCAATGGTCACGATCGTTATATCCGAAGCACTCGCCAGCCTGACGGCTTCGGGAATATCGGCTGTGGAAGCTGTAAAATCACACCCTTGTGCAAACGCAACTTCTGTTCCGTCTCCCAGGTAGGCCTGCAGTCCATCCACAATATTTACGTAGTATTTCGGCAAATCCGGAGAATAGCCGCCTAACCGCATGGCTTTTCCATTGGGTCCTACCACAGCAATTTTTTTATACATGCCTTTTTTGAGGGGAAGCAGGTTTTCCTCATTTTTAAGAAGCACAATAGATTTGTGGGCTACTTCCAACGCCAGGTTATCGTGAGCCTTGTCAAAAACAGTTTCCCGCCAATCCTTCTTTGGTATACCCACATAGAGGGCTTTTTTGAACATCTCGGCGTCCTGTTGTGAAACCTTATCAGGCTCTCCGTGATCGGGGTGTTTTATAACATCAAACCGCTCATCTTTTGAAACGTCTTTATCAAATAACCCCATTTGAAATTTGGCCTGTAGCACATGGCTGACAGCATTGTCTACCAATGACTCCGGAATTACTCCCTTCTCCACACCACTGATCAGAAAATCTCCATACATGCGATGGTCACTCCATCCCTGGAAGAGCGCCAGTTCCTGATGGATACCGGCTTCAAGACCTTTTCTGGCTGCATGCTGCCAATCGGGTACGTAATTAAATACCCTTTTCAATGAACGCAGGTCACCATTATCAGAAACCACCAGACCATCCCAACCCCACTCGTTTCTCAAAACATCATTCATAATATGATTATTCGCATGACATGGCACCCCATTCAGCAGATGATGGGCCGGCATAATGGCGCCAACCTCAGCTTCCTGAATGGCCATTCGAAAGGGATATAAATGTATATTGTGAAGTGTATAATCGGATATATCATGGGCCGCTCCGTTGTCCCCGGCCATGGGTTCTCCATCAGCCACAAAATGCTTTGCGGTGGCCATAATATGATTTTTATCAAACCTTTCATCACCCATTCCCTGCAACCCTTTGATATAGGCTGCGCCAATTTTTCCTACCAAATAAGGATCTTCTCCATAACTTTCTTCGGTTCTTCCCCAACGTATATCGCGCACTACGGCCAGCATGGGTGTATAACATTGATGGATGCCAAAAGCCCTTGATTCTTTTGCTACTACATGTCCCATACGTTCAATTAAATCCAGATCCCAGGTACTTGCCATGGCTATCGCCTGCGGAAAAACAGTGGCGCTATCCATTTTGATTCCGTGCAGGCATTCGTTGGCACTTAGATTTGGAATGCCCAGCCGCATATTGGCGTTGGGATATTGGGTGGCCAGCTGATGCACCTTCTCCTCCAGCGTCATCTGGTCAATCAGCGCTTCAATTCTTTGTTTTGAGGTATTGGATCCCCGGCTATCCGAATTCTTACACGATGGAATAGCCACGGTGCCGATCATCAAAAAAAGCATCAGTTTCAAGCGTTTCATATTATTCCTTTATTTCAAAGTTTTCGGATAATCGGATGTCTTCGGAAGAGCTGCCCACCATTATCTTAAATACACCGGGCTCAACCACAAAGTCCATGTCCTGATTATAAAGTGCCAGGTCATCGGGTTTAAGGATAAAATTAACTGTTCCGGTTTCTCCCGGAGACAGGGTTATCCTTTCAAATCCCCGCAATTGCTGTTCATAGACAGTAACGCTCGAAGTTTCATCGGAAAAGTAGAGCTGCACGATTTCATCTCCTTTCACCTTACCTGTGTTGGTAATATCCACTGATACCGCTATATCCCCTATCCCGCTTTGCTTTTTCTTATTTATCCTTAGCTTATCATACTGAAAGGTGGTATAACTTAAACCGTATCCGAATGGATACAAAAAACCTCCAACCCTTGTTTTACCGGATCCATTAGGTCCTTTTGCCGGTTGATTGGCCTGGGCTCCGGGTTTTGAGGGAAAATTCATTGGAAGCTGCCCGACCGTCTTTGGAAATGATACCGGTAACTTACCACCCGGATTATAAGCTCCGACCAACACATCAGCAATGGCCGCACCTCCGAATTTTCCCTGGAACCATCCTTCCACGACTGCCGGAACGTATTTGTTGATCCAATTGATAGTCATTGGACGGCCGTTGATCAATACCACTACCACAGGAGTGCCTGTCTTATAAATGGATTCCACCAATAATTGCTGATGCCCGGGTAATTCCAGCGAGGTACGCGACCGGGACTCTCCTACGGTTTCTTCGTCATCACCTACCACCACAATCGCGAGGTCTACTGTTTTGGCCATCGTCACAGCTTTGTCTATTTCCCGCTGTTCGGAGGTTGTGGGTGACTGCGGAATAATTTCGCTATCGGGCCAGTGTTCGTCGAAAAAATCACAACCCTTGGTATATTTCACTTTCACATTTTTAGGGAATTTTTCTTTGATGCCCTCCAGGACTGACACGACCTCAATATTGGAGGGCCCGTACCGGCTTACCGAATGATTAATGGCCTTTGCGTTGGGACCGGTAACCATTACCGATTTGTATTTATTAAAATCCAGCGGCAGGGTATGGTTTTCATTTTTCAATAAAACAATGGATTCAAGCGAAGCCTGGTAGGCTACTTTTTGGAAGTCGGGGTTGGCGACAGTTTGGTCAGCTTCGTCAAAGTGATCTCCATATGGGTTGTCAAACAGCCCTTGCCAGAATTTTACCCTTAGAATATCTCTGACGCGATCATCCACGATTTTCACATCCAATTGCCCTTCCCTTACCAGCTCGCGGACAGGAATAATGTAATCCTGCGGAAAGGTGAAGTCTGTTCTGATGTTCAGCCCGGCCTTGACCGCTTTTAAAACCGCACCTTTATGATCTTCGGCTACCCGGTGTTTATCGGCAATAAATTCAACGGCCCGACTGTCTGATACCACATAACCGTTGAAGCCCCACGAATCTCTGAGGATCCCAGTCAGAAAATAGTTGGAAGCGCTGACGGGTACACCGTTATAGTCATTGTAGGAGCTCATAACGCCCATAGCGCCGGCGTCCCTGATGGCTCTTTTAAAAGGATGCAAATACAGTGAAAATAGCTCTCGTTCGGTTATATGTGCATCGGTTCTGGCATCCCCATCGCGACCGCCTTTCGGAGCGCTGTAGATAGCAAAATGTTTGGGTGTGGAGACTACCTTTTCTTCCTGTAAAGCTTTTACCATATGAAACCCTAACTCTCCCACGAGATAAGGGTCTTCCCCGTAACACTCAACCACCCGGCCCCAGCGAGGATCACGCGCCAGGTCGAGGATAGGAGAATATACGTTTGTATAACCCAGCAACCTGGCCTCCTTACCTGTAATGTGACCAATTTGGCTTACCAGCTCTTTGTTCCAGGTGGCTCCAATGCCAATCTGGGATGGAAAACTGGTCGCCTTTTCGTGGCAAAGCCCCCGTATTCCTTCATTTGTAAAATCAACAGGAATACCCAGGCGGGTTTCTTCTACGAAGAAGCGTTGCACCTCATTTAAGGCCTTGATATGATTGGAAGGAGGCCAGGCCTTATCGGTCTCGGCATTAGGATGGTAGGCTAGGTTATTGAGGTGCTCATCAATATTGCCTATACCATCTTTCCATATCTCATTTTTCCATTCAGGTGAAGGCAATTCCTCCTTGCATACACGGCCAAAGCCATATAATGTGGCCATCTGACAGGTTTTTTCTTCCAGCGTCATACGGGAGAGCAGGTCTTCTACTCTTTTGTCTACCGGTTCTGAAGCGTCTTCGTAGACCTCTTTCTTACCATTTTTGTTAAAGTCAATCCAGTTTTGATGATAGATTCCCGGATTGTCTTGTGGCGGTGTTAATATAGAAAGGAAGAAAAAACTCAGAAAGGTTAGTATTTTCTTTTGCTCAAAAATCACATTTGCCATTATTTCGGGATTTAACAGGAATTAGATTACACACTTAAAGTTTTTACAGGGAAACACGGGGCCCCATGGCCAGGAACAGCCGGGCTTTAACGAATAGGCCGATGCTTGAATTTGTTCAACCTGTACAGGTAGTTACCATTTCCAAATACTAAAAAACCTATAGCAGATTTTTTGAAATGATTGCGGGGGGTATTATAAGGTTCAGTCATGCAGGCTACTTATTCACATCAATTTGTCTGAGCCCACAAATTTATTTTATAAAACAGTAACGGAGGGTTGACACAATGCTATAAATGGGTATACAAATTGTTCAAAAACCTAATTTTTGGCAAAAATTTGACGTTCGATATTTTTGGATTAATGATTTTGCCTGAATTTCCAAAACCAAACAAAACGCCGGTAAGATCTTAAATTTTTAAGCATTCAAAATTAATGACCTAAACTTCCGGCGAGCATATTTCTGGTTACTTCAGAAGACAATTTACTATAAAATGCGCAATACCACAGGTCACAACTTCGCATTAAATACCTGAAGTTTTGGCAGCACCAAAACATATTGTTCGGGCCTGTATTTTTTGTTCGAGGAACATGAATAAAAGGTCGAATGGCATCGCGTTATGGGCTTCTCATCATCTATGCTTTGTTAAAGCGGTATTTCCTCCTAAAAATACCTTAAAAGATTAGCCTGGGATGGCCCGGGCTATTGCAGTTTCAGGCTTTTGATGATTGTACTTTGACCGCGCCAGATTATTTCACCACCACAATCCGGACGCTCGCAATTTTTCTTTTTTGTCCCGGGTATACTATGTTGACATGATAGTATCCGGGACTCATGCGCTGTGTGGAGATTTCAATTTTATTTTGTCGGGCGGTAGCACGAACGGTACGAACGATATTTCCCTGTGTATTGGTAATTTCAACATGATAAACACCAGAATGACTGTTTGAAGGCAGCTTCAATTTAATCATCTCATAAACCGTGACTGGGTTGGGGTAAGCCTCAATCTGGCCCAGGTCTATAGAATTTCCGAGCCCGGTCACGACATCCGGCTGCAGCGTAACAGTCATTGTCACCGCATTATTGGCAACATCCAGCTGCCCTTCCTGTGGAAGATAACTAGGCATTGAAATCTCATAAGCCATGTTTGTTCCCGGTTCGATGTACTTCACCTCTATGGTACCGTCGTTATCAAAATCGGGATAAATAATGTTTTCAAACCTGACTTCGGCCGATGTTAATGTATTTCCATCCTGGTTAATAACCTTAAATATAACGGGATATGTTAACGGCGGATTCGCCCGGTTGTTTAGATTGATGTTTCGTATAATGTGGTCATCAATTACCTCCAACGTACTGTTTCCATCCTCAAAATGCGGATGTTGCACCGTATAGGAATAATTTCCTACATACATAACCGGTACTTCAATCGAACCATCATAATTTACATCACGATACATTCGGTTATCGATAAGCAGGGAAGCACCGTCCACCGGTGTGCCCTCCGAGTCTTTGGCGTTCAATGTAAACTTATACGTAACCGTATCGGCCATATACGGGGGGACAGGATACCTTTGATTGATTTTATCATGGTCAAAGGCTCCTCCGGAAGATGGAATACCGGCGTATTTCTCCTTAATCCCCGTTCTGTATAACATTTTGTTCGGTACAACCGGGCGGAACTCATCTACATATAATCCAATCGAGTCATACTTTATCTTTTTAAACCCGTCCATCAATACAAAATCATTCCGAATCCGAAAATCAAAGTTGTCCGCATCTTCAAACATTTGCTGCGGGTCAAACTGCACGGGCATTTCGAGGTAGCAGGTGGCCGGTAAATGATTTCGCAGGTCGGTGATGGTTGAAGCCGGATTTTCGCCGTGGGCGTAATAAGGAAAGTCTTTCCCGCCTGCGATGTAGTTTGTCCTGATGGTATCGTAGCAAGGCATCCAGGGGTTTCCATCCGGATCGAAAAAATTAAAAATCTTTGGAATGATAGGGTAACGCGTGATCCATCTCGTATTATTTTTCCAGCCCTCTTTGCCAAAAACAAGCTCGGCCCTGCCAATGTAATTCTCTTTTTCGTGGACCGAAAGTTTTCCGGCGGCTATTTCTGCCTGTATTTCCAGGTGCCGGTTCCACTTATCTTGTAAATACTGCGCTTTGCTTATCTTCTTTCTTGGGGTCTGATGTGATCCCCAGATCAACCTGGTTTCCATCACAATGTTATTTTTAATATGGTTATCCGGCCCTGAAGACTCGACGGTTGAGCGACCTGCTTTATAAAATATATTGCCGTCAACGCGCAAGCCGGTGGCGCCATCATCAGTTCTGAAGGCCGCCACAGGGTAGGCTCTGGGCGTTTCCATCAGGTGATGTACAAAATTGTTGCGTATCAGATTATTGTAAAAAGTCAGATTGCCACCAAAGTACAATACATTCCAATCACCCATGGCATATCCCATGTTATAAAATTCATTGTGTTCAAAAACAAGGTCATTGGTAGCTACAAGTATACCACCATTCATATCGTGCAATAAGTTATTGGCAAATTTCAGCCCCACGCCGCCAAGGCTAATCAGGCCATAACCTTTCAGGCGGCAATTGTAGATGTGGTTATTGGTAGCATAATTATTTTCCGGGATCAGGTTTTTGCGGTTTTCGCCAATACCATATAATCGAAACGCATTGTTAAGGTCATAAAAATTGCACGCATGGATGCCATTGTTAATGCCATTGGCAATTTGTAAACCCCTCCCGGTACCACTTCTGAAGGTGCAACCGGCAACCAGGATGTTATTCCCGTTCTCAAAGGTCACCCCTTCTTTACCCATATTCTCAAAAATAATATCCCTGACGATAATGTTGCTGGTGCCTTTACCGTGTATTAACGTAGTAGCGCCCACCACACTCAAGGGCCTCGAATCATTTGGTATCTGCACGGGCCATATGTAAAGAAGCTTGCTGGTTCTGTCGTAGTACCACTCTCCGGGCTCATCAAGATGGCTCAGCGAATTTCGTATTTTAATGCGCCTCGGCAATGACAGGTTACTAATATCTATACCATATCTGGTAGACCTCAGCAATTGAATCGTGCCAGCCGAAGGATCTACCTTGGCGACAAGATTGCCCAGGTTGGTGGGTGCGTTCCCAAAAATACCGTGCTCATATTGCCAGTCATTGGAAAAATAACCTTCAATGGCTACATCCTTTGTCCGTTTTATTTCTTTCATTAAAGCCTCCAGGTCGAGATCATCTCCTATGCGTACTTCAATGGTTCCACCCGCCGGTTTTTCAAAGCTATACGGCGCTTCATCCTCGCCGGGTTTGAGCCAACGTGTGGCGGGGCCCTCATCCAGCGTTTTCTGAATGTAACCGAATCCGCGATTGGGCCACTGCGCCAGGGTAAGTATATTGCCATTCCAGGAAAGCAGGCCGTAGTTTCCTTTGCCAGGTGTGTTATCAAAAAAATGCTCTTTTGACAATGAAGCGACATACACTTGTCCATGTGCCTTTTCTGGGAGCCGGTTTAACAACGCCGTGTTACTCAATTTTCGGAACAGATCGCTTGGAATAGCCGAGCTTCCTGTAAAAATCACATTTTCACCAGGCAAAGACCTTATGACCAACGGGTTTCCCTCTGCCCCGGAGTGGTCGGCGTCAAGGTTAATGGTCGCATCAATGACGTAGGTCCCTCCTTTGAGGTAAATTGTTTTACCAGCAGCATCATTACGTACTTTTGCCAATGCCGCAGTCAGTGTTTTCAGCGGAGCGCTTTCAGTTCCCGGACCTGTGTCGCTGCCCTGGGGAGAAACATAAATATTTTGAGCTTGCGACCTTCCGCAGGCCAACAGGGCTAACAGCATTATAACACTGAAACGCTTTCTACAATATTTTTCAATCATTTCTAAATAAGTAATGCCCGGAAACCATTGTCAAAGCCTGGGCTCATGGAACAAACAATTACCAATTATCTATTTATTTAATTTTGGAAAGATATTATTTTCCCGGTTACAGCGCGTTTGTGAATATGGCAGATTACACGGTGAAATTGTTCCGGGTGGAAAAAGGGTTACAAAATGTTCGGGATGGTAGACAAAATTGTTAAAACCCAGATTTTCCCTAAAAAGACCAGCATCCCCCGACTGAACTTATACAGATTGCATCTATAATCAGGCAGGGTGTTTTGCGCTATCTTATTTTTCCAAAAGGAAGGAAAAACAGCGTATAGATTTACATTTTTTCAATCCGTTTAAAAACTTGATTGCCCCTGATGGGGTCCTGTACATTTATTGTTTTTGCCTTTGTTAAGAATTAATAAATTGTTAATTTTAATGGATATGAAATAGCGATTCTCAACACAATATCAGGATTTATTTTTTTAATAATTTTTTTAAAATATCGCTTTTTGATATTTAAAAATGTCACTGACAGCTCTGGTGTTTTCGGAAAAGTTTTCCATTTTCAACATGCTTAATTAAGACTTAAAATAGTGGTGTCGATTCGAGAATATGTTAATTGAATTATATGTTATCTAGATTTCTGGTCCTAAGTTTTATCATCATTTTTTCCGCTGCCACTATCAATGCGCAGTACATAGAAGATCATTCTACCGGTGATTTTCTCTCTCTGACGATAGAGAATGGTCTGTCTCAAAATACGGTGCATTGTATTTTAAAAGACCGGTCCGGCTATTTATGGTTTGGTACTGATGATGGTATCAGCCGGTATAACAGTTATGACATCACCGTATTTAAAGGCCGGCAGGGCGGGTCAAAAATATTGAGCGGCGTGACGGTCTTCGACCTATTTGAAGATAAAAAAGATAAATTATGGATTGCCGGTGACAACGGGTTGAGTCAATATGATCCTGTCACCGAAACAGTGCGTAAACTTTCATTATTTAAAAATCCAAGAGGGAGGATCAGGGTCAATTGTATCTACCCTGAAAACGATTCTCTGCTTTGGCTAGGGACTTCTAACGGTCTTTTATTGTACAATCACCAACAAAAGATTTTAAAACATTACAAACATGCCGCCAGTGACATTCATTCCCTGTCGAATTCCGATGTGTTAAGTCTGGCGAAAGATGGTGACATGCTTTGGGTCGGTACCCATCATGGTTTGAATCTTTTGGATATAAATACCGGAAATGCCACACATTATTTTCATAAAGATGAAGACCCCTACTCTCCGGGAGGCAATGTCATTATGACCCTGTCGATTAATGAAGCCGGCGAACTGTGGGTAGGCACGGAAACCGGCGGGATTTCTTATCACGCCCGCGGAAGTCAGCGATTTATTAATTACAATTCGAAAAACAGCGATCTGCCAAACAACTATGTCAAGGATATTTGTTATACGCAGGAGGGTGATATCTGGATTGCCACCAATGGTGGTGGCCTGAGTAAAATGCACCAACAGAGCGGCGCCTTTACGACATTTGATCACAACCCTGACAACATGAGAGGGCTGGTCAGTAATTCTGTTTATTCCGTATTTGAAGACCGGGAAGGCATTTTATGGGTCGGTACTTATGCTGCGGGGATATGTTTTAATACTTCCAAAAACAATGTATTCAAAATTATCAGACATCAACCTCACGATTCCAACAGCGTGTGTGCCAGCAGGATCAGGAGCCTTTTCCTGGACGGTAAAGACCGTTTGTGGCTCGGTACCTGGGGGGGGCTTAGTGTTTACGATCAACGCGATAAAACATACGCTTCCTATGCCTGTCAAAAAAATAACAGCTCCTCTTTAAGTTTCAATACCGTCACCGCTGTTTTTGAAGACAGCGAGGCAAATCTGTGGGTAGGCACTTATTCCGGTGGGCTTAACCTGATGAAGCCGGACAGGCAGGGTTTCGTCCACTACAAAAGCAACCCACGGGATATCAATTCACTAAGCAATGACAATGTTTACTGTATTGCCGAAGACAGCAAGACAAATCTATGGGTGGGTACACTGGCAGGCCTGAACTTATACAATCGGGTTACAAACGATTTTAAGCGATTTGGCGGGTTAGGTATCAGGGATATTGTGGTCACCAAGGATGATAATCTGATATTAGCCACCGGAGGAGGTGTTTTATTCTTTAACCCTTCCACGGAAACCTTTGAACATTTTTATTCGCCGAAACTAACCTCCTTCACCGTTAACAAACTAATGCTGGAGGAAGACGGAAAGTCGGTTTGGGTTTGTTCAGAGGGAGGTGGGCTGGCCCTCCTCGACCTGAATAACCGCAAATATACCATCTTTACAGAGGAGGATGGGCTATCCAGTAATTTTGTGGCAAGCATAGAAGCCGACGGCGAAGATATTTTTTGGATAAGCACTTTTAAGGGATTGTCCAAATTCAATAAGAAAACTAAAACATTTGAAAATTTCGGACTGGAGGAAAAACTGCCTTGCTATCAGTTCCAACCCAAAGCCTCGGTGCAATTGCCTGACGGTACTATCGGGTTCGGAGGTTCCAAAGGACTGGTGGTCTTTCACCCTGACAGTATTGGGACAAGCAGAAAAAATCCTAAAATAATGCTTTCCTCTCTTAAAATCGATAACAAAGTTGTGACCGTCAACGGCCCTAATTCGCCCTTGCGGCAAAGTATCTCTGAAACAGAGAAGCTATCGCTTAAATACGGGCAGAATGACTTTTCCATTGATTTTGCCGCGCTGAATTTTAACAATCCCGGCATGAATCAGTACGCCTACATCCTGGAAAATTATATGGATGAATGGGCATATATTGGCAATACAACCACTGTAGGTTTTACCAACCTCAATCACGGCGAATATGTGTTAAGAATCAAGACAACCAATAACACATCAGGGGAAAATGAAAAATTCCTCGGTATCGTTATAGCCCCTCCTTTCTATGCCACCTGGTGGTTTAAAATCCTGATAGCTTTGGCGATAGCACTCTTATTTTATTCTTATAAAAAATATACTTTGATCAGTATCAAACAGAAGAACGATCTCACATTGCAAAGGATGAAGCTGAAAAGTGATGAAGAATTCAGTCAGATGCGCCTTCGGTTTTTTACCTATATATCGCACGAATTACGTACACCACTAACTTTAATTTCAGACCCGCTGCACCAATTAATGGAAAATAAAAGAGATACCAAGGATATGCGTATTCTCAACTTAATTGACAAAAGTGTTTCGCGTCTTTTGAGATTAATTGACCAGGTACTGGACATCAAGAAATTTGAAGGAGATACTTTGAGCCTGCAGGTAGCTAAGCAAGACATCTTAAAGCGGGTAGAAGAAACAGTTGGGGCGTTTTACGAGTTTGCCCTCCAAAAAGAGATCGCCTTCAAATTCCAAACCGATATGGATAACCTTGAGGGTTGGGTGGATGAGGATAAAATTGAAAAGATCATGTACAACCTTCTTTCCAACGCCATGAAGTTTACGCAGGAAAAGGGAGAGGTTACGGTCACTTTAAGCCAGGAAAGAGACAATGCAATTATTCAGGTAAAAGACAGCGGTATCGGCATTGCCAAAGATCAACTATCTAAAATATTTGATGGATTTTACCGGGTGAAAACGGCAAAAACACAAACTTCCATAGGCAATGGCATCGGGCTGGCTTATGTAAAGCGCCTGGTAGAGCTGCATCACGCCACCATTTCAGTTGATAGTACCCTTGGTACAGGTTCAACCTTCACAGTGACCATACCGATCAACAAGGAGGCCTATCAAGCGAAAGAAATCGCCGAAGACAGCGCTAAAATGCCGGCTACACCAGCTGCTGAAATAAATGACAATGGTATGGGTAAGGTTTGTCTTAAGCAACATGCAAAAGATACGCCCAGAATACTGGTGGTCGAAGATGAAACCGACATCAGAAATTATATCGTCGAGTCGCTTTCTAAAAAATTCCGGATCATACAGGCTTCCAATGGCAAGGAGGGTCTCTTTAAAGCTTTAAAATATCTTCCTGATTTGATCTTGAGCGATACCCTGATGCCCATCATGGATGGCATCGAGCTATGCCAGCAAATAAAAAGTAATGATAAAACAAGCCATATTCCATTTGTTTTTCTCAGCGCCTGGACATCTGATAACTTTAAAGTGAAGGGTTTGGAAATTGGTGCCAATGACTATATCAAAAAACCTTTCAGTATTAAAATACTGGAATCAAAAATTGTTAACATAGTAGAAAACGGCAAAAAAATATCTGAGATATCCAAAAGAAAAATCAGCCTCATCCCGGATGACAAGAGCATAGACTCATTTGACAGTCAATTCATCAGGAAAACCCAGGAGGTACTCGAACGGAACTTTGATGATCCCGACTTTAACGCTTATACATTCAGAAAAGAAATGAATATGAGTCATTCGGTACTCTACCGGAAGCTGAAGCAATTGACGGGCAAATCATCCAATGAGTTTATCCGGTCATACCGTCTGAAGCGCGCCGCTCAAATCATTAAACAAAACAGTGGCCTGCTCATCGCAGAAGTTTGTATTAAGAGTGGATTTAATGATCCGAAATATTTTAGTCAGTGCTTTAAGCGGGAGTATAAGCTGACACCCTCTGAATATGCGATAAAATATGCTTCCGAGGAGCAAACCCTCAGCATGCCATAAAGCCTTGAACGGCTTCCATTCCCAATTAAGAGCATTTGCAAAAGGTAATCTGCCTCCAGGATTAGGTTGTTTCCACTATTGAATAGGCAAATCAGATATTTTCATTAGCTATAAAAAAACCCAAAACAAGATGTCGCCAGCTTATTCCGGGTTTTAATATATTAAGCTGTATTTCTATTTAATGAGGAGCGTCTCATTGATCACGCTTTGGTCCCCAATTATTCTAATAATCAACAATTGGTTAGCCGAATGACCAAGTATCTCCTTCTTGCCTACCAGCATGGTTTCTTCTCCATTTAGCGGCCTTTCAAACAGCACCTTCCCTTCCAGACTGAGTATCATAAACCGGTTATATGCCTTGGGATCCAGAAACTTTACAGTCAACTGATCCGTATTCAATGGATTTGGAAAGAAAAAGAATCCCCGATCGCGGATATTTTCTTCAACGCGCTTCTCCACTTTTTCGCCGGCAATCCTCGCGTGCTGGGATTGTTGACCCGGTAAAGTACAAGGTCTGATCAATTTCCAAACGGTTGTTAACCCTGGCTCCTGCCCTGCCGAGGCATACCATTGATTTACATATAAATGGTTTTGGTGAAGGACCTCCGTACCGGGGTTTTCATAAACTATATGGTTTCCCCAGGTCGGCACATTTTCAGTACAGGCTGAAGGATCAGCACTCAGGGAACTTGCCGAACAAGGCCCTATATATTCCCAGACGGGATCGACGCCAGGCTCCATTCCCGGCTCAACGTACCACTTACTTCTATATAGAATATCACTGTGAATAACCTCTGTGCCAGTAATTTGGTAGATATTGGCTGGATTCCATCTGGGTGTATCAAAGCAGTCCGGTTTGGAAGCTCCGCAATAACCGGTCAGTTCCCAGGGTCCGTATGGTGTATCGGGTGTTGTGCCATGCGCATAATATTTGCTCACGAATAGCCGACCATTATATCTGACGGCAATCCCTGCATGGTCATAAATCGTGGTGGCGTCCCATTCCTGTGCATTGGCGCAATTGGAAGGTACTTTTTCTATCTCCACCAAATTAAGGTCGAAATTGCCAACGTCGAAAAAGAGCTGCATTACATGGTCTCCCTCCGACAAAGCCACATCGGAAATTAATGCCACATTGGACCAGGACTGGGTTGGGGGGATATTCACCGGTCCGGTAATATCAACGCCATCGACCTCTACGTGTAAAGTGCCCGTCTCCCCCTGGTTATTTACCCTGAAGTGGAAGTAATAATCGCTCGTCTCATTTACATGAACAGTATACTCCAGCCATTCACCATCTTCGATATCTGTGACATTGTAGTACCCTCCGGCATCCTGGGTGCCCATAACATCCACGTCATCGCTGCGATAGGATCCTCCGGTATTCCCATTTGAGGTATCATGGAAGGCCACGCCATTTTTGCCCATATCGTAATCCTCGGCCTCAATCATTCCGGGAATTGCCAGCGGATTGCCACCAAAAGATGCCTGGATAGGGTTAGTCTTTCGCAACCATATCCGCGTAACCTGCCAATTTGGATCCACGCCGCCACCATCTGAGAACTCCAGGGATAACTTTCCATCGGTAACGTCGGTGACAAAATCCCTGTTAAAGAAAACGCCGGGTTGTGTATCGATATCCGTAAGCTGCGTCACGCCTTCGGCCTTGACAATCATATCATCGTGGGCATGTGTTCTATCTCCAAAAGTAAAAAGCACATGCCAGGTTCCATAATCTACCTCCGTCTCGAATGTGGCTGGTGAAGATGAAAAAACAAAATCGCGATTAATATGATTCACGCCTCCCGAGGTCCCGCGGTCTCTGGAATCAAGGTTAGTGGTATCTACCCAGCCAAATTTTCCGGCAGTAATATGAGATATGCCGGTATAACCATCAAATACAGTCGAGGTGGGTGTACCCACATCGAATTTGTATTCTGTTTCTTCTGATTTCCTGAAAAGCCGGTTTGCGGGTATTGTCCCTTTGGATATCCCGGGGCCTTCCCAATTCACGCCTAGTACGTTTCCGCCGGTTCTTTCAAAATAAGTGACTTTGATACGATGCTTTCCTTTTTTCAAACAAATGGTGCCCGACCTTTCCTGGTCACTGTGAAGACCGTCGTTATTTACGATGACAGAAGTGCCAATAAATAAACGGGAGCCATCATCTGAGTTTGTATAAAATGTGTATTCGCCATCTGCTGGAATGTCAATAAAACCCTCAAATACAAATGCGAAGTGATCGTCCCGGTTTTTAGGGCTAATATCAAACGTAGCCACATCTCCTGATTCCACCACTGCCAGCTTATTGAAATTTGGAAGCTTGTCCCAGGATCCATGATAATACTTATAATTTAAACCGGGCACAGCATTCGATGGGGTTTCGGGATCTTTTGAATGGGCACACCTGGTACATGGCACCGTGTTGACCACCATTTTACCTGTATTATAATACAGTCGATCATTGATAGTATTAAAATCATAGGGATCATTGGTATGTGAATCCTGATCGATAAAGCGGTTTTTAATGTTTCTTCTATATGCGTTCTTGTCCGGCATCCCGCACCTGTATTCATCCTGGTACAGACCAATGTTGTTAAAGGGAATGTTTGGTGCGTAGGCCGGGCGCGGGCTCTTAAAGCTAAAATTCATGACACCCGGATCAACGAACAGGTCGAGACCGATGGTCCTGCTGTCTCGTATCGCCACCGTTGGTCCGCCCAGGATATCTGTGTTGTTGCTATAAAAAAGGTTTTCATAGAACCTGCATTCATAGGCATTCATCTTGTCATTGGCGTCATATTTGTTGAATACGGTATTCATAAAAGGATAGCGGTCACGCCAAAATTGCTCTACGCGACTATTCCAGTTATCAGCGGTCAGACCGTTTTCCCATCCCGGAATACCAATAGCTTTCAGCATCCGTCCCAGGTAATTGGCCTTGGTGTTTGACATGGGGTCGTTAATCAAAAAATTAATGGCAGAATTGTAGCCCGCACTGCCACCATCTCCCTGCCGTATTCCCCTGTAGCATTCCATAACCACATTTTTTGTAATGGTATGGCCACCTCCTTTATTCATTTTAATGGCTTCCCAACCGCCCTTATAAACGACATTTTCAGTAACGATTTCTCCGCCGTCATAGTCATCTGAGAAAAAAGCCGCCCGCCCCAGCAATTTAGGAACACTCATGATATGATGTACAAAGTTGTGCTTAATGACATTGCCGTAGCTCCATACATTTGCCCCGGTATAAAAGGCGCCGCCGTCGCCTTCTTCAATGCCTACATTGAAGACTTCGTTTAAAGATATTTCATGGTCAAAACCGGCATGGGTCACCGGTTGGCCGTTCATATTGTGAATTAAATTGTTCTTAAATTTATTGCCGGCGCCATTCATACCACAGGCCTTCCCGTAAAAGTCTTTGGAATGAATTTGGGTAAAATGGCAGTTCTCTATATAATTATTGCCATATTCGATTGAATTAGCGGTAAATGCCCCGCCATATAATCGTGTGGCATTGGGAATGTCGTAAAAGTCACAACTCAAAGCGCCACAATTCCTGGCATTATGCCAAATATTAAATGCCAAAACCGGGGCAGCGATATAACGGAAAGTAACGCCTGCCACAAAACAATGGCTACTGTTACCGTCAATATTTATCGCACCGTCACCATTGACACCTTTTCCTATACCTTGTATGGTCATTCTTTTAATATTGATATAATTGCCGCCATTGATATCAAAACACTGGGGTCCAGCCCATACCCCTATTTCAGAGGTACTGTCGATCGGTTGAATTGGCCATAAATACAGTTTATTGTCAAGATTGTCAAAATACCATTCTCCCGGCTCATCTAATTCACATAGTAAATGGAATGCGAATAACCTGTTGGGACTGGAACCCCTGTTTCGAATGCCATATCTTGATCCATCCATCAGCCGTATAGCGCCATTGCTGCCCACGGAATGAATTCGGCGGGTCTCTTTGTTCCAATCTGCCGACACATAGCCTCTGATCTGAGCTTTTTTTATCCTGTTGAGTTCGATATTCCATTTATTGCCATCAATACTCTCGCTAAGCTTAAACTGGGCTCCCTTGGGATCGGTCTCTGTCCCAGGGGTATTAATGGTTTCCAAACCAGGGACTATGGAAGCATTATTAATATGTGCGAAACCCAGATTGGGAAACCGTGATATTGTCAACATCCTGTCATTCATGGACATTTGTGAAGTAGTTTTCTTCAACAGGTCTATCAGGTCAACATCTGTTACTGTCTGGGCGTAAACCTGGCCTTGCGCCCTGAAGTGTAATTTATTGAGCGAGGAAGGATCGGTAACAACTTTGAAGCTGTCCGCTTCAACAAATTTGCTCCCGTCGAAAATCACCTGCTCACCCGGATAACCACTGTAAGTGATTGGATTGTTGGCTTCACCCGAGTCCTGCGGGCCCAAATGGCAGGTTGCGGTTAAAGGATATCTGCCCCCTCGGATCCAGACAGTGATGCCTCCTGAAGGAATACCCGAAGAGGCTTTTATGCTTCTGATCTTGTCCCGGGCACCGATTAAGGTAGCCAACGGCGCATTGATCGAGCCGCTGTCATTGTCGTCGCCATCTACGGCCACATACAATTCAGTCTGGGCTTGAACAAACGCGGTACTTGCCAGAAAAAAACAGAGCATAAGCCATAAGATATTTGTAGAATGTTTCATAGCTGCATTTGCATTTTAATGTGGATAATAATTTATGCTTTGATCTAAAAAGGAAACCTGATAAAGCTATCGATCCGTTTTTATTCGGAGGTTTACGGATGTCTCTTTTTATTCAATATTTTGTTCGTCGTTTTTAGGGATAGAATGTGTTGAAGTACAGGGTAGATAAATTGTTCAGTGGGATTTTTTTAGCATTGGATAAATGGTTAAAACCATTTCAGAAGCCCTGAAAAGCCGGTTTTACATCACGCCTAATATGATTCAAGGGCGGCGTACCCTGCAAAACCCTATTTCATACAAATAAGCCAACAAAAATTCGATGGTAGCGAACAAGGAGGTATTAAAGGTCCCCAATCAAACCTCCCTGCTCGCTTTAATCATTCAAAAGATTACCGGATCATTAAAACTGGTCATAAACAACACTTATTTCGGCCGTAAAACCCTGGTTAAAGGGCCCTCCAATCGTTTCCACATATAGTGTTCCTGAAAAAAAACTCAGGTTATTAGGGTCACTTCCCACCAAACGTAAATCGCCGGTTCCCGGCAGCTGGGTTATTGTTACCTGCCCGCCGGAAAAAATCGGATCAAGTACAAAGTAGTAATAACTGATAACGTAGTCCGGGCACCGTATGGCGTCGTCGGTCCAGTTATTTGCCGCTACTAAACTCACAGCGGTTGTTTGCATACCATTGGTACAAAACGCTTCTCCGGTATTGGATGGCTGAATCTCAGTTGAAGACGTTTTTGAATCATTTTCTGGAGCTGGTCCTAGGGCATTGGTTTGAGCGTAAGTGCTGTAGCCGATGAAAAGACACAGCAAAAAAAACAAGTTTTTCATTGTAGAAAAATTTAAAAATTAAAAATTAGTTAAAAAGTGATTTTTTTCTTTGGGCCGGGCGTGCACTCCCGATTTCCATAGCTGAAAAAATCAAGTAAAAGAGCTTTACTCCAATTAGAGTTTTATTTATAATTTGAGTTATTGTCAGGTACCGTTAGCCATTATCCCAGCTGTCTTAGCATGCTGTAACACTTCCGCCATTGCCATAACCGGGGGCGTAATAGCATAAAAATCCTTTCTGATTTAATTATATCCCTACATACATGTTTTTGCTCCAGAGATTTAGGGGGTAATAGCTGGTCTTGTTCTGGACTTGTAAGGCAATTTTGTTATTGTGATTTAATAGTTTTTCAATGATCCAGGTTGTTACTGTTAAATACTGGTCTGTTGCCGGTTCAATCATTTTCATTGTTTTTTGAGGACAGAAGGGGTTTACTGAAGAAATTGATGTGACACCCTCAGTAAACCCATTGCCGGTAAAAATTTGCACTTCTGTCTTAACATCCATAGCATTCCAAAAAGCGGTTTTTTATAACCGTAGTACAAAAAAATCACTTTCCATGCCGGCAGACCGTTTAGTTTCCGGGGAATCCATCCCACCGCCATTCATCAATGCCATCTCTGACCCGATTCCGGAATGTGAGCGTCTCTTCAACTTCAAAATTGCGACCGTCGAAACTGTATTTATAGCTTAAGGTAAACCTCCTCTTTACCGGGTTCCAGGTACTCTTTCCATTAGGCTCCACCTGATAAATGGACGAAGGATCTGCGATTACATTCACAGAATTGTCCTCGCTATTTACCTTCAGCTTCATAAAGTACCCTGCACCACCACGTGTTCCTATACCATCGACTGTTACCGAGTCCATCATGATCGATTTCAGCGAACGCAATGGTGTTTTGGGGCCATCCAGGGTATCACCGTAGACATACACCGTATCAAGGACATTTAATCCGGGCAAAAACTCCTTCACAGAACCGACCTGGTAGAAGTTACCTTCAAATGTATTCATCAATTTTAATGGTATGATCGTTGTTTCATGATCAGTCAAAATGGAATCTCCGGCAGCCGAGGTAATTCTAAAAGGAAGCGCATAATGAAAATCCTTGAGCAAAGTATCCGCAGCTAACTTCAAAGAGTCAAATTGAATGGATACCAATCCCTGAAAGGAGCCCTCCGGAATGACGATCTCTTCGGGATCGCTTAGGGTAAAATAATCGCTCGGTAGCGGTGTATAGCTAGTCTCATTGAGTACCTCGTTATCTAAGGTAAATGTCACCCTTCGCTCTGTGGTATTGGTTCTGACACCTCCCAGGTAAACACCCACTTTGATGGTCAGGCCTTCACCTGAAACTATTGATCTGGGTAGCACGTCTTTCGGAAAATACACATTGGTGTACCCGGCCGTGTCAACAACATAATCCTCATATTCCTCACAAGAAAACAGGATCAGTGCTATGATGGACAATAAGTAATATCGTTTCATTTGGTAAAAATTTAAAAATGTAGAATTATTCCCAGCCAAAATTCTGCACAATGGCCTGCGACTTTAATACCTCCGTTCTGGGAATAGGATTGTAATACATGTATTGTTCAAAATTTCTGGACTCAATTTCCCAATAGCTATAGTCAAATGAGTCATCAGAATTTTTAAGAACTTTTACACCCATAATCGGCTGCTCGAGTTCCGTTGACGAGAGCTGCCAGCGTCGAACATCATAATAACGTTCGCCTTCAAAAGCATACTCAATACGGCGTTCGTTGCGAATGAGCTCCCTGTAGGTATCTATGTTGGTTACAGCTATATCCATATAATCATCTTGAACAATGCCGGCGCGATCTCTGATGACCTGTAGGGCGTCTCTGGCTGAAAATGCCATGCCAGGTCCCTGACCTGCGACGCCGTAGGCCTCAACCGCCGCTTCTGCAAAATCAAGATATAAACCTTCGCGTGTAAAAATGGGATACATTTTGAAATCCCTGTTACCTGAAGTTGCCTCCGTGTCGAGGTTGATTTTTGAGCTCAAAAACTTTTTCATGTAATAGCCGGAACGGGAAGCCTGCTTACGAATTCCTCCGTGAGCATCCTTGCCACCTACAAATGTCTCGATGGTAGTATTGTTGAAATCGTCTGACCCGTTGTGAAACACAAATCTATCAAACCGCAAATCGCGATTTTCATAGGGGTTATTTGGATCGTACTGACTCAAAGGGTTGGCGATGGGAAAGCCGTAAATATCCGGAAATGCATCTACCAGGTTTTGGCTGGGATTGCACTCCCCTCTGCCAAATAGCGACGGTGGGAAGTGGGCAACTTCCAGGTTGTTGGTTTCAGAATATCCTTTTCTCCACAGGTGATCGGGGTTACTCACGTCATTAAAGTCCCCAAAAGATTGAAGCGGTACAATTGACGCGCCGTCAATAGCGTTTATGGCTTCATAAATTGCCTGGGCTGCCTGATCCATGGTAATTTGGACATAGGCGGGACTGGCTGCAAAAAGAGCCATTCGCGCGCGCAAAGCCCATATCATTTCTCCGGATACTCTGCTTGTGAATTGAGCGCCATCAACGTCGCCGTCTCCTGCATAGCGCAACGTGTTAATATATGTTTCGGCGCTATCCAGATCCTTCAGAATATTATTGTAACTGTCCAGATAATTACTCCTTCCGACTCTATTGGCATCTTCAATTGTGAGAAGGCGATCAATGACAGGAATACCGAGCATAATGTTGGGATCCTGGGCAGACGGGCCGGCAAAATTCTTGAGCAAAATCCACTTGTAATAGGCCCTCAACCCAAACGCCTCTCCTCTGATCCTTTGCTTTAAGGCTATCGCCAGGTCCTCGTCAAAGGCATCATATACAACGTTAAAGCCCTTATCGAAAAATTCGTTAATGTGCAGAATTCTTTGAATGGCTCTGGTCCATTCACCGGCTACGGCTGAAGATTCGGCAGTAGCGCCGGAGACTGCCGCCCTTTTGGCTCCATCGTAACTTACCGCATTATCGGTATAAGTATCCAATGAAATCCATGGCTGGGAACGCACACCTCCATAGGCGGGATTCAAAAACCGCTGTGCCCTGGTGATATCTCTGAACACTTCATCAGATGTATTGTTATTTGAGGGCACCACCTCCAAAAAATCATCTGAGCAGGCACTTGTCAAAAACAGAATCCCCAAACAAAATATTGCTAATTTTTTCATTATTGACATTTTTTAAAATTAAAATGATACCTCAAGTCCCACCTCAAAAGCATTTAGAACCGGATGTTGTTCATAACCCTTAGACTGGCTAGGCATGAATCGATCATCAACTGATGAAACTGTAAGCAGGTTTTTACCGGCGATAAATACGGAAGCATCTCGGACTACTGTATTTTGGAGTATGGACGGTGGTAAAGTATAAGAGAGGGTGACACTTCTCAAATTCAAAAAACCTACATTTCTCATCCAGAATGTGGAGCTTCGGTAGTTGTTATCATTATTTAAGGTTGTTAACCTTGGCAAATCATTACTGGCCGGCCAGCTCTTAGCCATTTCAGCAGTATAGTCTTGCATGCCTGGCCGCCACTGGCGAGAATCGATAAAACTTCCGCCGGTTATGCCATCTGTATAAATCCCCAGGCTCCAGCCTTTGTATCGCATCCGGTAACTAAAACCGTAGATAATTCTAGCAAAATGGCCAATTTCATGGTAGTCCTTTTCGTCCACTACACCATCGCCGTTATGATCTCTGTATCGAATATCTCCGGGTTTTACCTCTCCGAACATCTGTAAAGGTGCTGCTTCTATTTCTGCTTGATTTTGAAAAATGCCATCTGCCTCTAATCCGACGATACGATCTCCCTTATTGCCTATGCGGTTTCTGTCTGCTTCGGGATAGACCACCGAGTTATCTTTGGAGATGTAGGAAACGCGCCGGGTAGCATTGGCGCTCACGGTAAATTCTATATTTCCAATGGTTCTATGATAGGAAATCCTGGTATCAATTCCCCGCTGCTCGCTATCCGAATAATTCATAAACGGCAGGTAACTGGCATTGGAGGATAGTAAAGCATAGAGATTCCCAGGTAAAACCAGCTGATCTGTTCTTCTGATATTAAAATAGTTGATCTGTCCGGTAATCTTATTGTCGAACAGCCGGAAATCAGCACCGACATTGAGGTATTGTCTTCTGGGTAGCTTGATATTACCTGATCCGGTTAAGATACGAATATGACCTCCGGCGGATGAGTTGTTGCCAACAATCCCAAAGCTACCTCCCGCTCCGGAACCGGTATATTGATCGTCCGTCAGGAAAAAAGAACTCACCGGTTCGCCTAAAATTCCATAGTTTGCCCGCACTTTAAGAAATGTGAGCCATGAGGCATCGGCCAAAAAAGACTCCTTGTGTGCCAACCACGCCAGGCCGCCGGCATAGGAAAGTTTATTCCTCTCCTCTTTAGACAGCTGACGGACGGCAGAATTCATTACATTGCCTTCCACCACATACTTTTTATTGATAAAGTAGTTCACTCTCAGACCAATATTTCGAAGTCGCTCCTCCTGGTTCAGTTGGCTTCCACTCACCCTTCGTTGCGTATAAATCAGGTCTGCCATTACCTGATGATTATCATTGAAATTTCGCCTGTACTTAAAATTTGCATTTACAAACTGACTTCTGTCAACCCGGTCTCCGAGGGTTCCCCAAACATTATCAGGGGCACCTCTGCTGATATTTCTCAAAACCAGGGTATCGGCTCCCGAAGCGGTTTGGGTAAAAAACGGTTCAGCCATATCCACGGAAGGATCGAGACGCCTTGAAAGGTTATTATAAGTATACAGACCACCCAGCACGCTGAAAGACAATCCTTGTGTAATACTACCCAGATCCAGGTCCAGGCCGATACGGGCAAAGGCATCTCTTCGGGTATCTTCTATGACCGATCCGTGGGCGAGACCTACTAATAAGTTTGTATTAAATTCCGGTGTTCTGGCATATATCGTATCGTTGATCTGATATGGGAGGGCATTTGCGGGATATTCATAAATTGTATTAAACATACTATTCCCATTGAGCAGCGGCGCCTTTCTTCGATTAAAACTTCCGCCAATACCCAGGTTAATGGATCCGTATTCGCTGAATTTCATCTGGACATTATTGTTAAGCCTGAGTCTGGCTATATTCCTTCCGCTGCCCACACTTTCAATGCCGGTGGCCGTGTAATAACCGAGATGAGTAAAATACTGGACCTTTTCGCCCCCTCCTGAGAAATCTCCGGTAATATGTTTATAATTGGCAGGGTCATCAACCAGCTGACGATAGTAGTCATTGTTCGGGTTTCTGATGGAATCAGTGCCGTTGGTATAGGCGTCAATGGTCTCCTGCGAGTATATCGGCGCAAAGCCGTCATTGCCCAAGGCCGTATTATAATGACGGGCATAATCCTGGGCATTCATCATATCCGGAATGAAGGTAGGCGTCCGCAGGCCTCCCCTTACCATAAATCTCATCAGACGTTCTCCCGGGATACCTCTTTTGGTATTGACAATCATGGCACCTCCTGCCGCGGTTCCGCCATAGAGGAAAGAAGATCCGTAATCCTTGGCGATGATCACATCGTCTACCTCTCTTGGATTCAGCACCAGGTTAGACGGAACACCATCTACATAGATCTCTCCAAATGATGAGCCTCTTACCACATTTCCGAAGGATTCCACCTCCGGAGAGGCGTCTCCATAAACGGCATATAAACCCGAAAGTCTGCCTGCCAGGGCTTCCTGCAAAAATACCGTGGGATAATCTTTCAGCTCTTCTCCTGTAATTCTCTCTATAGATCCAGTAACGCGTTCAAAAGGAAGTTCGCCATGGGCAATCTGGATTTTTTCCTGTGCATTCATCACGTCCCACCGGTCCATGATAATTATTCCCGCGGCTATGGCGCCGTCCTTTACGGTAATGACCGATTTCTCAAAACCTTCTCTTGAAACAATAATAAAATCATCGTTCTCGGTATTGATTTCAAAAAAGCCGTCCTTATCTGTGAAAGTCCTGTGTTCCGAACCGGAGGCCTTTACGGCGACGTTAGCAATCTTATTGCCCGTCTTATCCGTAATGGTACCGGTAATTGTTTTTAAATTCGTATCTGATTGGGCATTTACCAGGCCGGGGTGCATGCCGAGTAAAATTGCTATAACCAGATATGCTATATTTATTTTTTTCATGGTTAAATCTTTGATTATTAACATTTCTTTACCATCCCGGATTTTGCACAAGCTTGGGTAACTCAAAAATTTCCAGGTCGCTTTGTCGCAGGGGATATCGGTAATGCCTGTCTTCAAAACGTCTTTCCCAGGGAATTTCAAATCGTTCGAATCTAACCCCGGTTGGCGCGGTGGCATCTTCGATAATTCTCACGCCATGAAAGTTGTGATTATCCAGCTTTTCCCTGGCAGTTCTCCATCTTATCAGATCAAACCAGATGTGGTATTCAAAGCACAGCTCTACCTGAAACTCATTTCTTACCCTATCCTGGAATAATTGGTAATCGGTGGTAAACTCCGGCCGAACGTTTACATGTCCAACCCTGTTCCGTATGGCATTAAGCGCATCAACCGCTGTAATATCCGCCCCGGGGGCCATAGCTTGCGGGTTGCCGTAGGCTTCATTAACAGCCTCGGCGTAGTTCAAATAAATCTCTGCCATCCTGATGTAGGGGGCGTTGACGTACTTTGGAACATCGTATTTTTTACGATTCCACCGGTCCGGAATGAGTTTTCTCACCAGGTAACCCGTCTTTGAATTTCCAAAATCTGATCCGTTAGGTGTGGTCCGGTCTGCTCCCAATGGCTCGGTTCGCATATCCATGGTCTGGTTTTCAGTTGTTTTTGACCAGGTACTTCCATGATACAAAATGTCTTCATAAAAGCGGGGATCTCTGTTGGTGTATGGATCCTGATCACTGTATCCCGAGCTGGGATGGGTTATGGGCCAGCCGTCGGCCGTTTCGAAAAGGTCGATCATTTCCTGTGTCGGGCTCAGCCCATGGTAGCCGTCGACCCCTTGCCACATCCATGACAAAGTATAAAGATTGGGCCTCTCCGTTGCAAAATATCGAGGCCAAACGCCTTCTATCGTCCCTGGCTCGGTATGAAAAATATGGGTATACTCTCCATCGTACAAGCCTACTTTATCAGAGGTTCTGGAAAGCTGGATCAACTCCCAGGCTGCCACGGCTGCTCTTTCCCAAAGGTCAGGATCACTGCCATTATTAGGGGTATAATTGGGGCTCGCTGCCGTTGTCAACGCCCTTGACTTCAAGCCCATGGCCGCCGCTTTTCCCATACGCCCCATCATTGAAGCATGGTTCAAATAACTTACCTCCGGCAGAAACATAATGGCGGAGTCGCAATCTGCCACAATATCATTGATTTGTTCAAGGTAAGTGGGTCTCACCCGGTTCAAATCGGTCTCGGGGAATATTTTCTCCTTAAAGTAAGGCATAGCTCCCCACCGCTTGGAGATTTCATGATAGGCTAGTGCGCGGAACAAATGAGCTTCCCCTTTTACCTGATTTCGCTCGTCATTGGTCATGACATCGAGCGGAACATTGTCAATCTGGTCCAAAATGGTATTGGACACATATACCGCTTCCCACATGTCCTCCCAGGCCATGTGAAAATCAGGGTTGGCAAAGGTATGGCGGTTTACCGCCTCCCACCAGTCGCCTCGCATAACGGCATCGCTACCCCCAAGGCTTCGGGTGGTAATGACCTCCCCGGAAAACTGACAGGTATTTGCATAGTTTTTACCAGTGCCGGCACTTTGCCTGCGCTGATAGGTATAGCGGGTTTCAAACCACCACTCGGTGCAATCATAGAGCCTGAAGGCAATGCTGTTAATTTTATTCTTATCTCTCCAAACATCCTCTTCAGAAAGGAAATCGGAGTTTTCATCTTTTCTATCCAGGTAATCTTCGCAGCTTCCAAATAAGATTAAAGATGCCGTAAGTAGTATATAGATTTTTCTCATCTCAAAATATTTTAGAAGTTGACGTTTAAACCAAACATAAACCTTTTCACCAGGGGATAATTGCCATAGGTGCCGGCGATGCTATTACCTCCTTCCGGATCTCCAAATGGAATTTCAGACCAGCTGTAAAGGTTTTGTCCCGAAAGATTAAAGGTGACACTTTGAATTCTCAAAAGTTCGGTGAGCAATGATGACTCTAGCGTATAGCCAATAGTAACCGTCTGAAGTTTCAAATAGGCGGTACTCACTATATTCAGGTCGTTATCTTTTTGGAAGAAAGCATCTCCGGTGTTGATAAATGCCGGGTAAAGTGCATCCTTATTGTCCGGTGACCAGCGATCAACATGAAACGTTTTGGCTGAAAGCAGGTTTTGAAAAAAGCTGGGATACCAATTTCGCGAGACATATGAAACACCGCCTTTCCCGAAAAATCTGACGCCAACATCAAACCCTTTGTAAGAAAAGCTGGCATTAAATCCATAGGTAATGAACGGTTGTCTCGTCTCCTCCATAGGAAGGATGTCATTATTATCAATTTCACCATTCCCATTGAAATCCGCGTAAAAATAACGGCCCGGTTTATTGCCACCTGTCACATCGGGTGCGTTGATGGCCTCCTCAAAATCGTTGATAAATCCATTGGTTTTATATCCCTTAAGCCAACCGATCGGCTTACCGGCCTGTTTCTGGTAATCCGGCACCAGGGGTCTGTCAGCCCTGTCCACGATGCGACTGTCGGCAATTGTAAAATTACCTCCTATGGAGTATTGAAATCCTCTGGAATTTTGGTGGCTATAATTTCCAACCACTTCAATTCCCTGGTTTTTGGTCTTACCCTGGTTTACCGGAGGCAGCCCTATGTTGACTATTCTCTTCCCGCCAAAGTTGGATCCAAATCCGGGATGGTAAAAAGAAGGTTGAGGGGTATTGACAAAAATTCCTTCCCTTTTTTCTTTATACAGGTCGACGGTGAACGTGAGCTCATTGGAGAACAGCGCTACATCAAAACCAAGGTTTTGCTTATAAGCCGTTTCCCAGGTAGCATTAGGGTTGGCTACCTTTACCTCAGCATATCTGTCGGTAACAGGGGCAAGTGGTAATCCAAATCTCATATACCCTGCTCCATCGCCGACGCCTTCCCAGCCTCCTTGATACAAAAACCTGGGAGCTCCTCTCTCACTTCCTGTTTTTCCGTAGGAATACCGCACCTTCAGTGTATTCAGCCAGGGAAACCTACCCTCTAAAAATGTTTCTCTGGCAATGTTCCAACCCACGGCGGCAGCAGGGAAAAAACCAAAGCGCTTACCCGGCGCAAATTTTTCAGAACCATTATAACCGGCACTCACCTCCAAAATGTACTTTTGGTTGTAATCATAAGATGCCCTTCCTACCCAGTCTTCACTATAAGAAGGCAATACACTAGGTTTCGATCTTCTTTCGGTACGGTTGAATACGCCTGTAAAGCCTACATTATGGTTGTTAAAACTTCGCTGGTATTCCAGTTTAAATTCATAGTAGATATTTCTATTACTGTTATCAAATCCCTCACCGCCCGTGCTGTGGAAATCGAGGTCCGATGAATTATAGCCAGGTCCGGATTGCTGCCTCCATGTATCAAATTCCACATCGTATAACCATTGGCTGCGTCTCCATCGCTCAATCTTTTTGTATTGAAATGCGGTACTGTAGTTAAATCTTGCGGATGCTCTCAATCCTTCTACCAAACTGCTCAGATCCTGTTGAAGTCCGATCTGGATATCCACCACATCCTTTCTGAATTTCCTCATCCCCGAATTATTTAAGGCGTTGTAGGCATTTTCCTGGTAAGGTGTTTCACCAATGGCTGAGGAGAACCGGACTCCAGTATCATTTGGAGCAAGCGGATCGGGGTGTGAACGCATAAATTCTTCTGTGTAATACAGGGGAAAAAGATATGGCGTGGCCTCATTAATAAATTTGAAAACATTGCTGAATTGATTGGCACTAACTTCAGTGTCGGGTGTCTTTCTCAATTCCGAGCGACCCGAGATATCGGTTTTCAGCACGGTGGTGTTTGTAAGGTTGAAATCCAGGTTAGTTCTGAAATTATACTTGTCGTAGGTGAACTCCGGGCTATAATAGCCATCGTCGTGAAGAGTATTGACAATATCTCCCACATGATTGGCACTGAAGGACGCAAAATATTGTACAAAGTCAGTACCTCCGGATACATTGATCCTGGCATTTGATTCCCAACCTACATCTCTTATTAACTCATCATACCAATCAATGTCGGGATAGGCGATCTGATCCCTGGTGGGATCAAGAAAATTATTAATGTACCACTGTGCTCTTAAGCCGTCATACTTGCCTGAATTTTTAATAGCCTCCTGGCCCAACATCAGTACGTCATAAGATCCCATCTGTTTTGGGATATTCGTCATTACTTTTGCGGTAACACCGCCTGCCACGGTAATTTTTGGGGCGCCTATCCTTCCTCTCCTCGTGGTGATCAGGATAACGCCGTTAGCGCCCCGTACTCCGTAAATGGCGGTCGAAGAGGCATCCTTCAGCACAGACATGGAAGCCACCTCCCCTGGATCAAGTTGCGAAAATCCGCCGGTAGCTTCAACGCCATCAATAAGAATAAGCGGGTCATTACCGCCGCTGGCAAAAGTAGACACGCCCCGGATCGTAATACTGGCATCATCTGCCCCGGGCTGACCGGAAATAACCTCCGTAAATACACCCGGCAACCTGTCCTGAATGGACTGGGAAAGGTTAATAGTGCCGGTCTTCATCAATTCCTCTCCCGAGACGTCGGCTACCGCGCCCACAATATTTTTCCTTTTCTGTGTGCCATATCCCACAACGACAATTTCATCCAGTTGTCGCAGGTCGGGCATCAGCGTAATATTAATCACACTCCTGCCGGCGGGTTCAATTTCCTGAGAAATATACCCGATAAAAGAAAAGTTTAAGACATCCTCCGGCCCAATAGAAAGTGCGTAGTTACCATCGATGTCGGTAATTGTTCCAACAGTGGTACCCACAATGACTACATTCACCCCTACAAGAGGCTCGCCCAAATCACCGACTACCTTACCGGTGATCTGGGTCGTTTGCGCCTTCAGGCCATGCAAGACCAGCAGCGCTAAAATGAAAAATGTGATCTTTTGTTTTAACATATTCTTATAGTTGTTATAATTTAAAGGTTGGTCTTTAAAACCGGATCAACTGCTAATCTTTCACCAGGCGAATACCGAACATCATCTCCGAATGATAATTGGCTTCACGCCACTCTTCCAGGTCCAGACGGAGCTCTAAAAACGCCGCCCCATTTTGGAAGCTGTTTATCCAAATAAATGGCCGGTCTATGAATACCTGGTCTGTTCTCCAGTTGGTGGGGTAACGCCAACCCGAACTGCTGTAATTAAGCCCATAGATATCCGTACCACCGTGAAATTCGGAAGCACATCCTTTCCAATCCTGATTTGTATAATTTCTTAGCGTAGCTACATCATTGACGGAAGCGACGTGCCACCCGTCCGGCGCCATTTTGTTGTGCCCTACGATACCGTAAGAATAAACACGTCCTCTTTCCTTTATCCAGTCTCCGGAATAGACATCACCATGCTTGTATTCATCCCAGTAATATTCGTCGTACTTGTCTTTTTGCAGTTTTACGCCGCCAATATGCGTGATGTCCGTTCCATCTGTATATTTCCTGGCTCGCAATCCCTGTGTCAGCCAGATTTGAGTTCCCAGACGTACCCAGCTATACTCTTCGGTTTCATCTCCCCTGACGTCGGTAAGAGTACCGGTCATTTGAGGGGTAAAAGAGGAAGGAATGGAAGGTGTTTCTTTGCCTTCGGTATTTTTAGCAACAACCCGCCAATAGAAGGTTTTAACATTGGTGATATCGCAGGCTACATCCGCACCGGTTGGCAAGTAGCTAAGGTCGGTAAGATCTGAGGCTACTTTGGTAACGGGGGGATTGGCCTCTCCAATATACACATCATAGGTAACCGATAAACCTCCTGGATCTGTGCTTGCCTCCCATTCCAACAGTACATCCAATCCCAGCTCCACACCACTTTGAGGTGATGTAGGCACCGGCGCGTCAGGAGCCCCGGACGATACCTTCACAAAGCTGTTGATAGCGCTGTTGGTAATATTTCCCGATCCATCTTTGGCTACCACTTTCCAGTAGTAGGTGGTTCCGCCGGTGAGTGGCGGGGGAAGTTCAAAGGAGGTTGCCGACTGGTCAGCTGAAACCAGGGTAACCGGCGGATCGTTTTCACCAGCGTAAACGTCATAAACAACCGCGTCGCCTTCCGGGTCCTCGGCTTCTTCCCAGGTGAGTTTTACGGCATCATCATAGCTCCCGGTTTTGTTGGAGGGAGACAATAAAAACGGTTCATCAGGCGCACCAATTGCTAGTTTTTTAAAGCTTCGAACATCGCTCTCCGTCCCGTTTTGTAAGTCAGTAGCCAGGATCTTCCAGAAGTAGCGCTGTTCATTCACAAGGGTAGCAACATCGACCTCATAGCTGGCTTCAGTCACCGTATCTATTTTGATCAGGCTGTTTTCAGCTTCGCCAAGATAAACAACGTAATGAACCAAATCTCCGTCGGGATCTTCAACCGGATCCCAGGAAAGCTTCACTTCTTCTCTGAGAAATATCTGCGTTGCAGGCGCCACCAGGGTCGGTGCGGGAGGAATACCCGGTGGAATTGTGGTAAACTTCCAAACGTCACTAACGGCGCTGGTGCCGCCGTATCTGGCGACGGTCTGCCAGTAGTATGTTTTGCCTTTATTAAATTGGAAGCCCTCCAGTGTATAAGAAGGAGATGTTAGCCCTTCCTGCTGCGCAAATAATCTCAGGCTGTCCATACCTAATAAAAAATCGTAGGTAACTGTCTCGCCTTCCATTTCCAACGCCTTCCATTCAAAGGTTGGGGCAAAATCAATGTCTGCGCTATTGTTTTCCGGCTTTGTCAAAGACAGCTTTGGTACCACCGGGATTACGGCCTCGTCGTCATCTTTGCACGACGGGAGGTAAATGAAGAGGGTTATACATATCAATAGAAAAATCTTTACCTTTTTTTTCATAGTTGCTTAGGGTTTTGTAATAAAACTGTTTGATACAGGTCCGGATTTGCAGCCAAAAAAGAGCATAGTAAGCCTGCTCTTCAGATTGGTATTTCTGATGTTTCAATGAAATAAGTCAACTATCTATGTGGAAGTCCTATTAGGGTAAATAAATGAGACGGTAACTAATTAGGAAAGCGCCACAAACTATTATTCTCATACGCGACTCAAAATCCGGTCAGTATATATTTATAGCAAAAGGGTGGTTATGTAAAGTTGCTCATAGGCCTTTTAGGTTTTAGTTTTTGGTTCTCGGTTTTTTAGTTTTGATATTTTGAGATAATAAATGTAAAATATACAGGTAGGTCTGAGGGTAGCAGATATTTCTATTTACTTAAATTATTGTTCGGTACCAGAGGTGGGGTGACAAACGATTCAGGAGGGGGTATAAATTGTTCAAAGGGGGGTAATCCTGTCAGTTCCTGTTTTCCGTATGATAGAGGATCTGGATTGGCAAAAGATATACTCGGAGGAAGCATTGCTTTGGCATCAAATTCTGGGTTTTGCCAGGCAATTTGTGCTATTCGTATTGTTTTAGAGGATCGACAGTTAATATACTGATACCATCATTATTTGTAACGGCCAGTATGTTGTTAGCGACATTACCGATTCCAATCATCTTTAAATTTTTTACATCTCCGGAAATATTCAGGTTTGATTTGTGCAGGTCAACGGGCTTAAAATTATCGCCGCCCTGACCTTTTAAGAAAAGGCCGTAGGATGCATCATTTCTTATCGTCTCAACTTCCACAGGGTAAAGATTACCGGCAACTACCAAATCAGTGTAGCCATCCTTATCAAAATCGTCAATTAAAATTCCATTGACCGCCGACAATTGACTCAAGGGGGGAAGCGCTTTAAATCTGAAATTATTGTTCCCGAGATTTTCGATATAGCTATGGGCAAAATTCGTTGCCTTGTAGTGAACCGAGTGCAACAATTTCGTTTGATCGTAGATATCGATGAGCCGTGCCTGTCCAAATTCGTGGTATGATTTGAATTTTTTTTTGATGAAGGGCATTTGCTGGGCAGAGCATTGTCGCCCTCTTAACGGGTACAATTCTCCTTCATTAAAATAGCCCAGTACTATATCAAATGATCCGTTGTCATCAAAATCGTTGGCATATATATGGAACGGTGCTTCCTGGCTGGCTTTATACTTATAATTCAATCCAAGATTTCCCGCTATATAATCCAAATCTCCATCGCCGTCAAAGTCGTGTTGTGCCAGGCTATACCACCACCCTACATTGTCTTTAAAGGCCTGGACAAATACTTTATCAAAACGATGTCCATCATTTCTTAGCAAGGTTAAAGGCATCCATTCTCCCGCTACTAACAGATCCGGCAAGCCGTCATTGTCATAATCGGTCCATAATGCCGTGGTTACCAGGCCAATGTTCTCTAAAGCCGGGATCAGGGTATTGGTAACATCTGTAAACACACCGTCATTATTTTGTAGTAAGGTACTGCTTGCAGGCGTCGGATATTTTTGAGGAGTTAGCCGCCCTCCTACAAATAAATCAAGGTCACCGTCTTTATCGAAATCTGCGGGAAGCGCAATGGACCCACTATTCTTAATTGGTGGTAATCGATGCCTATCCTTACGGAAAGATGCCTTACCCTCATTGATATACAGCCTGTCTAACAGCAGCGGATCATTTGGCAAAAATTCATTCCCCCCACTGACCACATATAAATCCAGGAGCCCATCTCCATTGACATCAAAAAATACGGCGGCAACATCTTCCGCCTTGTTATCCTGCTCCCATGGCTGGGAATCTGCTTTGATGAAAGCACCCCTGGCATCCTGGAGCAATAAACAACCCGATTGGCCGCTGGCACCGCCGACATAAAAATCATCCAGCCCATCGTCGTTCACATCCCCAACTGCCACCGCGGGACCGAATTGAGACATTTTATGAGGCAGCAGGAGTTCTTTTTCAAAATCATTGTAATCATTCTCCCTGTGTTTGAACCCAATATTGCTTTGGTGCGTGATATTTTTAAAAAGTCCCCCTGAAATAATTTCTTGGGTACCACCTGTCCCGGCATTCCGGTATTTTAAGGTAATTGTTGTGTTGGCCTTGACATTTTTGATTACCTCTGATCTACCGTCCGGCCACACTACCATTAACTTGTTGATTTTATCATATTTTTCCAAACCAAAATGAAGCGACGGAGGCACAGAGGACTGGTAGCCGCGCGTCGGGTAATTTTCCTGCATTTGCCGCATGGAATCTTCCTCCACAATTACTCTGGCTCCCACGCCATCAGGGTTATTTTCGGATCCTGCAAATTGAATTTTTAAATAATTGGTCCGGGATTTTTCCCGGCTATTGTTTTTGAAAATAAACGCTTCCTGATCAATATTATTAACAACCAGCTCCAGGTCGCCGTCATTGTCCAGATCCGCAACAGACGCGCCGTTGGAAAAGGATGGAATAGCTATGCCCCAATCCGAATTGCGCTTTGCATAGCCCAGATTCCCGGTGTTTTGATATATGTAATTGCTGATTTTTCCCTCTTGAAGTGTGTCCAGCAATTCTTTCATGACTGCCAGCTGCACTTCCTCACTTGCCCTGGCAGCCTGCTTAATCTTTTTGGTTTTAAATTCCACGAAATCTTTATTGCTGAATTCCTTTCTAAACCCGTTGGTAATGAACAGATCTTTCCAGCCATCGTTATCCAGGTCACTAAAGAGTACCGACCAGCTCCAATCCGTATTGGATATACCCGCCATTTGGGCCATTTCGCTGAACACCCCTTGCCCTCTGTTCAATTGTAAAGTGTTAGACATGTACTGGTAGTGAAATCCCAGTTTTACAGCCTTGTAAAACGCTTCCGGGCTCATAGATTTCATATTGGTTTTCTGCCGGTAGTTATCTTCCGCCACCATATCCACCACGGCAATGTCGGCCAGGCCATCATTATTAAAGTCGGCGATATCCACGCCCATGCCAAAATTGGAGATATGCTTTGTGGCGGCTTTTATGTTTTCCTTGAAAGTACCGTCACGGTTGTTAATATATAAGTAATCCGGCTCGGTATAGTCATTGGTCACATAAAGGTCAGGCCATCCATCATTGTTCAAATCTCCGGCGGCTACACCCAGCCCGTATCCCATGGCATTTTGTTTTATGCCGGCAACTTCGGAGATGTCTTTAAAATATCTATTGTCGTTCCTGTACAATTTGTCGCCGGCATAAGGGTGCTTTTTGTGTTTCCATCGTAGCACATAGGCTGGCGTAAGTAATTCTACAGCGTGATTTAGTAAATACATATCCAGATCACCATCCCTGTCATAATCAAAAAACAGGGCCTGCGTCGAATAGGCAGGGTCATTGATGCCATAGTCCCTCGCTTTTTCCGAAAAAGTGAGGTCTCCATTATTAATAAAAAGCTCATTCTGACGACTCCCGGGAGATAACCTGCCGGATCTACAAACATAAATATCCAACCATCCGTCAGCATTAACATCCACCATCGTCACACCGGTACACCAGCCAGTCTTACCATTCACGCCGGCTGACCGGCCAATCTCTTTAAAGGAAAGGTCCCCTTCATTCAGGTAAAGTTCATTATTGCCAAGGTTTGAAGTAAAATAGATGTCATCCAGTCCATCGTTGTTGATATCGCCAATGGCCACTCCTCCCCCGTTGTAATAATATTCATAATTCAATAGATTATAATGCACATCAACTGGCAGTGAATTTTTGAAATGCACATTTGTTTCGGAGGGGGGCAATAGTTCAAAAATTTTGGCGGATGTGGTTTTCGTACCTGAATATCGCGGCGGTCGGTCGGGTTGATCCTCACACGAGCAATAAACGGAAAGCACAATGAAGGCAACTAATAGCTTCTTCACTTTGTAAAAATATACGGTTAAACTACCTCTCAAACCCCTACCGGATCCTTCCATGAATTTTTCAAGGCTTCGGTAAAAGATGTTTTACGTGTTTCTGTCAATGGTGGCGTCATCTTTATTATTGGTTACCGCGGGTTCCGGGGTAACTGCGGTCGCCTATTTATAAACCACATAGTTGAAGTACCATCTTAGAAATCTGCATATGTTCTGAATTTTATGTACCGGAACCTAGGAATTGATTTCAATACAAGCCCTTTATATCCTTGATCAGCCGGTTGCTGGTTTCGGCATCAAGTCCGTTCAAACCATTAAACTCTATCCAGCCATTGGAGAGTCCGATACCTGTGCCCATCTTTCGCGCCAGATCCATTTGTTCCTCCCACATTTTCAGAAAATGCCAGGAACAAGGCACCCATGGTTTTTGACCGATGGCCGCCTTATATCTTATTGGTTTTTTTCTATATAGCGGGTTGCCCAAAAGCGCCGGGTAAGAATGATCTCCCGCATCACCGTCGGCCCACATTACCAGGTTAGACCCACCGCAGTCACTGGTAAGTAAAACCTTGTCCTGGCCATAGGAATGGACAAGCCTCCTCATCTTTTTAAAGAAGTCAATGCTGTAGGCTGACAAGGGGCCGCCTCGCTCAGGGTGATAGTCATAGCCAAGACAAACAAAAGTTTCATCAAAGACAATGGCATCGGGATCCAGTACATCCATAATGTATTCCGCCTGTTTCAGTAAATGGTTTCTCCAATCCTCCGAGGCAAAAGACATCCACCAATTTTGTTTGACAGTATCCGGCCCCTTCCAGGTAAATTTTTTCTTTTGCCCGGATTGATCTATTAGAATAGAATCGTTAAGGACGTCAAATAAAGGCGATGCGTCGTCAAAAAGTACCGTATGCATATAAACTCCCGCTCGGGCACCAGCTTTCCTGGTAGCCGCAATGCGCTCTTTCATTTTTCCGATTGACATCCTGGCCGCTCCCTGCGCGTCACCTTGCATTGCCAACCATTCCTTTCGGTCGGGATGCATGAAATCACCGATATAGGGATAATAGCCATGCTGCGTAGCCAATCCTACATGAAAGTCCTTGAAGTGTGGGATGTCAGCCTCGTATCCACCTCCTCTAAGTCCATTTTTCCCGTGGGCAGAAGATAAAAAGTCATAATAATGAACCTTCACTTTGCTAAGCCAGTCTACCTGGCCAAATTCTTCATCATGCGCCAAATAGTGGAACGCCTCCCACGCCTTGTCGGCAGTTCCTTTATGGCAAAGTAGATAACAATTCAAATTCACTTCCTGATTAGCGGCCAGCTCCATGGTTCGACCTGCTTTCCAGCCTGTTTTATTTTCCCTATCCTTGATTGTGTCAAAACGGAAAGGCTGGTCGGATGGTGTGAACAAGGCAACTTTCCAGGAGGAAGCCTTATTCAGAATATCTACTACTGGCGCCAGCAAAAGCGCCTTGGTTTGTCGTTCGTTCGGGCTGCTGGCCATGGGCTCCAAATAATGGCAACTAAAATCATTTCGACCAATCGATTGCGCACATTCCTGAAAAAAGACTTTACTGCCTAAATCCGCATACCTGGAATCCCTGTTCAGCCCTTTAGCGGAAATTGGGATGTAAATCTCCTGATCAGCCACATTTTCAGCGGGCTGCGCAGCAGATGTAAAACCAATATCAGCCACAATGGGTTTACCGGTAACGTTTTTAACAGACAGGGTTCCTTCCAAAACATCCTGCCCCAATCCTAAATGGGAGGTCTTTAAAACGTGGTTAAGTTTCAGTCGCAAACCACCGACTTTCCCTTCGTTATTTCCCGGATTCAGCATTAATTCGTTTCCGGCGGATTTTTTTTCACCAACACTAACAACCACGTTTAGTAAGCCCAACTGTTGTGAACTAACCAGGGGCGATCCGTCGCAGTTTACCTGATGAAATAATTTGCCATCCGAAGATTTTTTCCATTTAATGGAATCCATTGAAAAAGGATTGATTACAGGATAGGCATTCAATGCAGAGGACACCATCCCGGTGCTTGTTAAGGCAATAAAGTCTCTTCGTTTCATTCAGTTTTGTTTTTTGTCCAGTCTCCGAAAAACGGAGATTACTTTTTTAAACCGGCACAGTTAATATCCCGGGTTTTGAACCATGTTCGGGTTAGCATCCATTTCCGCCTGGGGTATTGGTAACAGATAATTGCGGGAAGGAATAAAAACCCGTTCTTCCAACACAACCTGATCATTGTTCAAGGTTACTTCACCCGTATTTGGATCCACATCTCCACCTCTGGTCCCATACAAGGGACCATTGAGTACCTCTTGGCCAATGTCCCAGCGTTTGATATCATAATGACGTAAGCCTTCGAAGGCCAGTTCAACCCGTCGTTCCCTGCGAACCAGTTCCCGCATTTTATCCTGCGAATTATATACCGCCCGATCTACAGGAGGCATTCCTGCCCGAATTCTTAGTCTGTCCAGGGCGTCGTATACTTCGCCGGTAATCTGGTTACTTTCTATGGCAGCCTCTGCATATGTAAGTAACATTTCTCCAAGGCGAAAAACAATTGTATTGGCATCGCCATTACGCAGGTCCGCGGTTGGTACCGGCTTTGTATATTTGTAAACATTATAACCACTTCGAGAGGCAGAGGCGGCATTGTAAAAATCAGGATTCGGAATAGTTTCGGCATCATCCAGAAACTGGCTTATCGGGTTGAAAAATCTGCCATTCCAGCTTGATCCGGCGTGCAGTATCGTCATATCCAATCTTGGATCACGGTTTTCAAACGGTTTATCCGGATCGTACCCGGAGGTTGGGTCGTCAATTGTTTTACCATCCAGCGTCTCATAGGCGTCCACAATACTCTGGGCGGCACAGATCGATGACCAGCCGCCTTCCTGAGCAGGTAGCAAGTGTTGCCACGCTACGCTTGGAAATTCATTTTGAATATGCTCAATGGCCAAGATCGTTTCCTCGTTTACGCCTTCATTTTCGGGAAGAAACATTTCATAATAAGCCATGGGGCCATCCTCGTAAAGCTCATATACCCCCATGTCCATAACTGCCCTGGCATCAACCATTGCTTCCGCAAACATGCCTTCATACAATTCTAAACGGGCCTTCAGTGCCAGTGCTGCCCCGCGAGTAACGTGCCCGCCGGATTCAATAGCATTTTGTGCCGGCAAATCACTTGCGATCTCGCCCAGCTCTTTCAGGATGAAAGCAACGACCTCGCTCCTGGGATCCCTTGATAAATTGGCATCTCTGGGATCGGCAATACTGTTCGTCACCAAAGGCACGTCGCCATACCACATCACTTTTTTGAAATAGTCATATGCTCTCAAAAACCGCACTTCCGCCTTGTACCGGTTTTTTTTAGCCTCATCCATCGTTACCCTGTCTATGTTTTCCAAAAAAGTATTGTACTTGGTAATTCTATTGTATTTAAAAAAGTTATGCATATTTCTATCGGCGGGATTTAACTGTCCATTTCCGGCAGTTTTAACGCCATCCCATATATACTGTGAAAATCCATTGTCGGTCATCAGGTCCATAAAATTGATATTCCACATCGATTCCCAGGCTGTACTTCTCTCATTCCAGCGGTAAAAGTTGGGAAATGCACTTAACTTTTGTGTGCCATAGGCACCGGCCAGCGCCAAATCGGCGTCATTCTCGGTTTGCCAAAACGTTGCATCGGAAAGTTGATCTTTTGGCGCTACCTCCAGAAAGTCTTCAGAGCATGACCAAAATAATGTGGTAAAGGCAATTATTAAGATATAGCTATAAGTTTTCATAATTTTCAAAATTTAGAAATTCACACTAACTCCCCCTGTAAATGTTTGGACCGGCGTATAATTACTCCAGGCCCCATCAGGGCTTTCCGGGTCAAAATCGTCTGACCATCCCGAGAAGGTCAACACGTTTTCGCCACTAACATATACCCTAAGTTTGGTAATTTTCATGGACTCCAGCATTTGCTGTGGGAAGTTGTAACCGATCTGCAGATTTTTAATCCTAAAGTAGCTTGCGTTCCTCACGTTAAAAGAGGAAGTCTCATAGTTGTGCCATTGATCGATATGGGTAATAGGATAGCGGGCATTGGGTGTCTCGGGCGTCCATCTGTCTAAATGCCTTCTTTGTGCTTTGGCGCCATTGACAAACGGAAATTCAACCTGATCGTTCAGGAGCCCGGATACATCTGCTGCACCGACACCGAATACCGTTAGGTCAAAATTTTTATAGCCAAAATTCAAATTGATACCATAAGAAGTACCTGGTATATCACTTCCCAAAACCACCCGGTCATCTGCATCGATGACACCATCATTGTTTTGATCTTTAAATTTCAGGTCTCCCGGTTGTATGGGTGCTCCTGTCACTTTCGGATCATTTAGTACTTCTTCGTCCGTTTGGAAAAAACCAATTACCTCGTATCCATAGTAGGCATTCCAGGGAGACCCTTCTTCTCTCAATCTATCTCTACTTTTATCCGGCTGATCATATTTTACGACATTGTTGGTATTAAAACCTATATTAAAGGATATATCATAGCTAAAATCTCCTTTGACATTGGAAGTTCCCAAGACAAATTCAACACCTTTATTTCTCATGGATCCCGCGTTGACCAGGGGAGCCGGCAGTCCAAAAATGCTGGAAACCGGGACGGGGGTCAGGATATCTTCTGTCAGCCTGTTGTAGTAATCGGCTGAAAGCTGTATTTTCCCCTCAAACAATTCCATGTCAATTCCAATATCATAAGTAGTATTGGTTTCCCAGGTCAGGTCTTCATTGGTAGCTTCTGTTTGTGCCACACCATCAGCCACCGCACCAAAGAAGGCGTAATTATTTCCGATAGCAATTTTGGGGATAAATTCATAATCACCTATTCTGTGGTTTCCTAATTTTCCCCAGGAGGCTCTTATTTTCAAATGGCTCATCCAGGATATATCTGACATAAATGCCTCTTCGGATATCCGCCAACCGGCAGAAACGGAAGGAAACAATCCCCAACGGTTACCATTGGCAAATTTTGATGAACCATCATAGCGCAAATTGGTTTCGAACAAATATTTGTCCATGAAGGAATAATTCACCCTTCCAAAAAAGGATCTCAATCTTGATTCTACCCCAAAACCTTCTGTAGTCATACCTTCGTTAGATCCTGCATTGATTTCGGTTAGTTCATTATTGGGCAAATTAATTCTGGCCAACCTATCATAATCCTCGGTAAATGATTCCTGAGAAGTACCCGCTAACAAACTTAAATTGTGATCTCCAAAACTTTTATCATAGTTCATAAAAGCTTGCAAAGTGATATTTCTTGTACGCCGTATTCTGTTATCCAAGGCATTGTTACCACTTGTTGTACCATCTCCCCACACAAAACTTTTGGTGTGCCTGGACTGATCATTAAAATTAAAGTCTACCGCTGCCACACCTTTTACCGTCAAACCCTCCGTCAACGTAAATACACCAAACACTTGGGAAATCAGGTGAGATTCCTGGGTTTCATGTCTTCCTCCTTCTTCAAGAATGGCAATTGGATTGTGGTTAAGATAATGGTTCCAGGATCCATCGGGGAATTTGACCGGAATCGTCGGAGGTGTACGATGTGGATAAACAAAGTAATCGCCGTTAGGCCTGCTAATGTCCCGATAAGACGCTGCCGTATTTAATCCCACGCTAAAAAAATTACTGATTTTTGTATCGAAGTTAAAACGAAGGTTGTACCGGTTAAAATCAGTATTTTTAGTAATCGCTTTTTGACTGAGGTATCCGAGAGAAATCATGTATTTGGATTTTTCAGTTCCTCCCGAAACACTAAAGTCATGACTGTGTATGGCGCCGGATCCTTGGTACAACAGGTCTATCCAATCCGTATCGGGGAAATTATCGGGATCAGACCCGGTCCTAAACTTCTCCAAATCCTCATCGCTGAATTGCGGCGTACTTCCTTCATTGATGAGGCCTTCATTTCTAAGTTTTGCATATTCATAGGAGCCCAGGAAATCAGGTTTGAAAGTAGGGCTTTGCCAGCCGGCATAGCCACTATAGGAAAACGTAGGTTTTCCCTCTACTCCCCTCTTGGTAGTGATCAGAATGACCCCATTGGCGGCCCTTGTACCATAGATGGCCGCTGAAGCGGCATCTTTCAATACGCTGATATCGGCTATGTCGTTGGGATTAATGTCGTTCATGGAAGACTCAATGCCATCGACCAATATCATAGGGTTGGAATTATTCATCGTACCAATACCGCGGATCCTGATAGCCGCGGCATCCTGGCCGGGCTCGCCGGATGACTGTATAACCGTTACGCCGGGCATTTGCCCCTGCAAGGCAGATGAAACATTCGTCACCGGCCGACCTTCAATATTTTCAGAATTCATGGTGGCTACCGCTCCGGTAAGATTCACCTTTTTCTGCGTTCCAAACCCTACCACAACAATTTCCTCTAACGAGGTGATGTCGGTGGCTAGCGCCACATCAATGGTGGTCCGGTTATCAATAGCTATTTCCTCAGACAGGTATCCTACAGAACTGAATACCAAAATGCCACCGGTTTCCGGCACCTCGATACTATACCTGCCGTCGGTATCGGTAATGGTCCCTACCAGCGTGCCTTTCAGCAATACGTTAACGCCCGGCAAACCTTCACCGTTTTCCATATCCGTAACCCTGCCCTGTATCTCTATCTGTTGCGGCAGTGCGATTTCTTCAACGTGATCGATCCCTCCTGCTTTTTCGACTACTACAATTTGTTCATTTACCCTTTTAATATGAATATCGGACTTCCTGGAAATGTCGATCAGGATATCGTATAAATTTGTATTTACGTGATTAAGAGATATTCTCTTTTTCAGGGGAACATTGTTGGGTATATAAGAGAATTTAAAATCCGTTTTTGACTCGAGGATTGAAAACACCTGAGCCAGGTTTTTATTATCAACCTGAATTGAGGTATTAATTTCTTTAAGACTCTTTGTATTTTTCAGATTCTGACTTCTCGCAGGATCAGTAGCAAATATGAGGCTGATGAACAACCAGTTGATGAAAAATATTAAAAACGAGTACTTAAACATTACAATAATTGCCTTTAAGTATGAATTTTTCATAATTTTAGGTGCTTTTTAATAAAACTTTGTTTTGTTAAATAATTTTAGAGAGTCAGAATATTGCGGAATCTTTTGACTCTCTTTTTTTTAGTGTAGCATATTTACATAGGCAGGGCGTTTAAAGGTTAATATTATTAGCATCCTCCTCCGGTAAAAAGAATGGTACCGTTTTCCTTTTTCCGGTAGGTGGCGTTAGTTCCGAAGGAGATCACCTCCAGTATAGCTTCCAGGGTCTCATTATTGAACCTGGATTTGATCATGCAGGTGAGTATGGTTTTGTTTTCTACGTCTATATCCACGCCATACCTTCTTTCGATAATGGCTATTACATCTTTCAATGGAATATTGTCAAAGACAAATTGGTTGTCCTTCCATCCCGCGACTGCTGTTTGGTCGAAGCTAACGATGTTACTAATCTTTGTTGATTTATTCAGTATGATCTGCTGGTCAGGCACCAGCATGAAACTTTCTTTGTCGCCCCTTTCATCCTGTTTCATTCTCACTTCAACACTCCCCTCTACCAGTGATACAATGGCTTTGTTTTCTTCCGGATAAGCCTTGATATTAAAAGTGGTACCCAGCACCTTAGTGGTGAGATCATTGGTATGAACCACAAAAGGCCTTTTGGCATCTTTGGCCACCTCAAAATAAGCTTCTCCCGAAAGTGTTACCTCCCTGGTTGAGTCACTAAAGAATGCAGGTCTTTTTAAGGTGCTTTCGGCATTCAGAATGACTTTGGTTCCGTCCGAAAGGGTGATACTGGATTGTTGGCCGGATTTCGTTGAAGTTTCCTTCCAAATGACGGCGGCAGCCGGCTCTTTTTCATCAATACCTACGAAGGTGTTTAATAAATAAGCCATACCCAGGAGCAATAGCACTGAAGCCGCCACCTTCATATAGGGAGATAATTTCAAATAACGCGGCCGTGGTTGGGGTTGGTGGTCAAAAGTGAATCCGGCATCGTATTGTTGAATTTTTCTTTCCGCCAGCGCTTTTCCGCTATCAACATTAAAGCGCGGATCTGGTGATTCGCCCTCCTCCCACTTTTTCGTCAACCATCTGAACAGTTCGGCGTTCCTGTCTTCTTTTATTAGTTGATTAAACTCCCGGAGTTCTGCCTGCGTAATCTCGTTGGAAAGCTTTTTAGCCGCCAGCTCGTAAAATAAATCGTTACTCATAGTTTTGCCCGTTCACCGCTATAGACAGTAAAACCGTAAAAAACCTACTAGTGGCTTATTAATTATTTTGTCTTTTGATAGAATCTGTGTGAATTAATGATAATTGTGCCGCTATCAGACGCTGATTTTTAAGTAGGGATGTTCTAGATAAATAAGCTAGACAAGCAGCCAGCGAGGAAAAACATCAGGCTTGACATGATCATCTTGAATTTTGGGTAGAACTGGCTGGTAAATCTGATCGCTTCCACCATATGATTTTGCACGGTCCTTTCGGAGATGTTCATGATCTCTCCAATTTCCTTATACTTGAATCCTTCGATCCTGTTTAATCGAAAGACCACCTGGCGTTTTGGAGGCATCAGTTTGATGATGTCGTCTATTTGCTCCCTGATTTCACTACCTAGTACTGAATTGTCGGCTTTTTCATTGGCAATCAACTCAATATCATCGAGTTGTATTAAATTTATGTTTGACCCGTGACTAGTCTTTAAATAATTAAGAGATCTGTTTTTAACCGCCTTAAACAAATATGATTTGAGGTTTAAGCTTATATTTAAAGCGTTTTTTTTTATCCACAGATTGGCGAGTACGTCAGCTACTATTTCTTCCGCTGATTCGCGGTTATGTTGCAGGTTGTAGGAAAATAAGCAAAGTCTTTTGTAATACTTGTCAAAGAGATTTTCGAAGGACTTGCGATCACCCTTTTTGATTTTTTCGAGCAAATCGAAATCATAAGTTGTATTTTTGTCAGTACTCAAATCCCAAAGTTTAGCATGGAATTTAACTAACTATATACATTTATCCAAGAGAATTGTTCATTTACAGTAACTCAGCCAAAGATTTGATGTATGCGGCCAATTCGCAACAGGTGATACCGTTCATTTCCATGTGATGAAAAACCTGGTAAAATCTATTAACGCTGACGCTATATGCCCCTATGGTGTACCCCCGTTCCATACCATCAAATTACTGGAACGGGGGTATAAATTTGGTTATTGGTATCCTGGATTTTGTTCTAAATTAGGATTCGATTGCAATTCTCTTGGTGGGTATGGATACAACATTCTATGTGGCTCAATATCCTGAATATCAAAAGAACGCGGATAGTTGTTTTGCGTCGGATTATAAAAACCTATCAGTTTCGATTTGGTATATTCCAAACCTCTTCTTCGCATATCAAATAGCATTTTTTGTTCATAGGTAAGTTCCAGATCCCTTTCTAAAAACACAGCATCCCTGAATTCATCTTTTGAAAGACCACTTAGTGGGGGCAAACCGGCTCTCTCGCGGGTAGCGTTGACGCCTGTGTAGTCAGGTGCATCTAATTCATTGCTTACTTCAGAGTGCAGCAGCAAAATGTCCGCGTATCTTAATACAGGAAAATTTCCGGGGTTACCGAAATTATCGGTAAGCGGAGCCCCTTTGGCCCTATATTTTCCAATATGACCCTGCGCTTCCGGGCTGGCGTTATATCTAAGTGTATCGCCTGCATTGAACCCTGTGATATCCTCCTGCAAAACATACTCAGAGATAATGGTCCATTTAAACCTGGGGCCCGAATCATGCGAGGCATACCACTCAACAAACTCGGGAGGAATCCCATCAAGACCAACCCCTTTAGCAAATTTATCGCCATCACCACTTGTCCAAATTCCTGAGGTCGCGTGTTGTGGCGTAAAGTAACCAAATATTCCCCTGTAATTCTGAGCACCGCCTTCCTTTTGAATGGTATATAAAAACTCTTCATTATTGTCATTTTGCCAATCCCAGAGTACTTCATAAGGGTCTGGTGTTCCAACACCTACTAAAGCATATTCTCCCGAATTGATGATCTCTTCCAAAAGCGTTTTGGCTTCCGCCAAATGGGAATCATCACCCAGGGCCTCTCCGGCCATGGTAATATACGCCGTAGCCAAAGTACCTTTAGCCGCTCCTTTTGTGATATGACCCAAGGGGATGCCCCTGGCTATATATTCACTCCTGGTCGGCAAAACCTCGGCAGCGTCCTTTAAATCCTTGACAATGAAGTCATAAGTTTCGGCAATCGTGGCCCTCTTTGGAAACAAATCATCAGACAACCCCTGAGGAATGTCAATTATTGGCATGCCGCCCCAAAGTCTCACGGCATAGAAATAACACATTGCTCTTATGAATTTAGCTTCACCGATGATCTCGGCCTGCCTTTTGGTATCCTCCATTTCAATATCTGGCACCTTTGCGATTATTTCATTCGCGGGCCTGATGGCATCCCACATCCATTCCATCAGATCAAAATACGCCGGATCGGTACGCGTGGTACCCCAGTTCCATCCGGAAAGGTTGCTTCTTTCGTGATTCTGACGGTATCTATATTGCGCAGAAGGGGTAGGAAACTCCGTTGCCCAAAACATCCAATTCGCAAGCATTATAAATTTCCCTATTTCTCCATGAGTATGATTCAACAAGGTCTCCACATTAGATTCCGTGGGGAAATTTCCATTTCCGAACGAACTATGGAGTTCCTCTTCCAGGTATTCATTACATCCTGTAAAGAAAAAAGTGAATACCCCTATCAATAGTATCTTATAAATTGAATTTTTCATTGCTTAAAGATTAAAAGTTCGCGTTCAAACCAAAGGTAAATGTTCTTGCCAGGGGATATACACCGGTATCAAATCCCTGACTAAATGGCGATGTTCCACCTGAACTCACATCGGGATTGTATCCGTCATACCCGGTAATAGTAAGCAGGTTGGATACATTTACATACAAATTAAGACCGCTTAAAAAACCGATATTTTGAGTAGGCACGGTATAGCCTAACCTTACATTTTTGAGCCTCACATAATTACCATTCTGAACTTGTCTGTTATCAAATCTTAGGAATCTAAAACCATTTGTGCCCGAAGTATTAATAGCCACTTCAGCATCTTGATTTTCCGGGGTCCAAAAATCAGAATAGAAGGGATCATCAGAATCACCTCCATAAAACTGGACAATATTCGCACCTGTCACCCCCTGGATAAACACAGATAAATCAAAAGCCTTGTATCTAAACCTATTAGTCACACCAAAGATCATATCCGGTTGCCCGGTTCCCAACGAGGTCTGATCATCCTCTGTAACAATTCCGTCGCCATTGATATCCTTGTATATCCAGTAACCTGCCTGATTAAGGCTTCGATCGGCATTCATAGCTACCGGCCAGTTATCTGCCTGCTCCTGATTATCAAAAACTCCTTCAATCACAAAACCGTAAATTTCACCGGCAGGTCTCCCTTCATAGAGACGCAATCCCCCTCTTCTTTGCCATTCGGAAACTTCGATATAGGGTTCGTCAGTATTTGGATCTATTGTAGTTCCCTCTCCCACATCGGTTGCTTCACTTTTCAGGAAGGTCATGTTGGCATTAAGGTCCCAGTGGAACTCACCGTCATAAATGACATAATCAGTGGAAAACTCCAATCCGGTATTTCGAAGGGATCCGATATTCTGTCTCGAAGACTTAAAACCCGAGCTTTTCGGGATTACCACATCCAGGATTAAATCATCCGTATTTTTCAAAAAATAATCAAATGTGAAGCCGAGTCTACCTCCCAGAAATCTGGCATCAAAACCTACATTGTACTGGGTCGTTGTTTCCCATTGTAACTCCTCATTTTGAATCCTGGATAATCTTGCCCCATTGACAAGCTCACCATTTCCGAAACTGTACCGGTTGGCCGCAATTGTCCATAAACCCTGCGAACTATACGCGGGAATATTGCCGTTTCCTGTCTGTCCGACACTTAATCTGATTTTTAAATCGGATAGTATTTCCTGACTTTGAAGAAATTCCTCCTCAGTAGGTTTCCAGGCAAAGGCAGCAGAAGGAAAGAACTTCCATTTGTTGTCAATTCCAAAAACAGAAGAGCCATCATATCGAGCATTAATACTTACATAATATTTACTCGCGTAGTTGTAATTAAAACGGCCAAAATAACCTTCACTTTGCCACTGGGTTTTACCATTACTGGCTCTTAAGTTATCTGAGTTTCCACCGGCTATATTGTCTGTTTTTAAATCATCTGAAGCAAAGTCAGAGATTGTAATTGTCAAATTTGAATTGATTTGTTTAACCCTTTCGACGCCGAAAACAGCATTTAAATTATGCTTGTTAAAACTCTTATTCCAGGTTAAGTAAGCGTTTGCGTTCGTCCTGGTGGATATCACCTCGTTGATACCGGCTTCCCCGTTATTGGTGGGGCTGCCGGCTGTTACTAACGTTCTGTCAATATAAGTCTCCCTGTCAGCATCATAATAGTCGATACCGTAGCTCGCGGTAAATTTTAATGACTCAAGAATTTTTACCTTAGCCAGGATATTACCTAGAAGACGATTAGTTACAATCTCATCGTGTATACCCTCTATCAAACGCAAAGGGTTGGTGTAGACATTTGGCCCTGAGGTCTTCGGATCAGTATACCATAACCCCGTGGCAGTATCAAACCAATCCGGGTTAATTGCCGGTGAATACCCCAAAGCCTGTTGAACTGCATTATAATTAAAACCTGCACCTGTCGGAACCCTGTCGTTAATGTTATGACTTAATAAAAGATTACTTTGTAAAGTAACTCTGTCGGCAATATTTTGATCGAGGTTTAGCCGGGTTTGTAAATCCTGATAGCCCGAGCCTACCATCGTTCCTTCCTGGTTATAATACTTTGCGGAAAAAAGATACTTTGTATTTTCAGTCCCTCCTGTAAAGTTTACAGCCAGGTCGTGAACTGGCGCTGTCCTGTACAAAATATCCTGCCAATCGTGCGTCTCGGCATTCTCGGCAAGGGGGTGAAACTCATCGGAACCATTGTAACGGACAAATTCCGGTGCTATTCCTCCATTTATTTCTGCTTCCGTCAGTCTTGCTACCCACTCCGGACCATCAGGTCTTACGATTTTTTTTACAATTGACTGAGAACCAAATGAATAGTTTACACTAACCTTGGTTTTTCCAACCTCTCCCCGCTTGGTGGTAATAATAATAACGCCATTGGCTCCCCTATTGCCATAAATCGCCGTTGCTGCCGCATCCTTTAATATTTCTATAGACTCAATATCATTCGGGTTAATAAATGATAAAGCATTTGGTCGTACTTTATTGGTACCATTTCCTCTTGTCGGACCTGCTCCTCCCCCGTCATTTTCATTAAAACCTCCCGGTACATACAAGTCATCATTATCGCTGTTCACCGGAAATCCATCTATAATGTACAATGGTTCGGTTGAACCTGTGATCGTACTGGTCCCACGTATCCGGATATTGATACCGCCACCTGGAGCTGCATCTCCGGTGGTCACCTGTACGCCAGCGGCTCTGCCCTGAAACAATTGACTTACAGTATTTGTCGGGATCTCACGTATATCCTGATTGGTGATCGTAGCAACCGATCCGGTTAAATCACTTCTTTTAACCTCTCCGTAACCAATGACCACAATCTCCTCCAAACTTTGGATGTCGGGGATCATAGATATTTCTATAAACGTTCGATTTCCTATTTCTATCTCTTCTTCATTCATACCAACATAAGAAAATACCAGTGTAGTAGCATCATCGGGAATTTGTAAGGAAAATTCCCCATTTGCATCCGTAATGGTGCCGATTGTGGTATTTTTAACCACTACATTGGCGCCGGGAATCGGTTCACCGTTTTCGTCTTTAACCTTACCTGAAATATTTTTATCTGCTGTGACTTCCTCAACCTGAGGCCTCGCAGTGTTTTTACTTGCCATCCGGACATCAATACTTCGATTGACCCTTCGAAATCTTAGGTTAGTTTGTTTTGCAACCTCGGCTAACGCTTTGGCTACACTTATGTGTCGATTGCTTAGATTAATCCTGAAATCCTCGAGCAGGATATTGTGATCGTAGGAGAATTCGAAATCCGTCTGATGCTCAATTTCCATAAAAGTATTTAACAGATTTTCGTTTTTCAGATCAAGCCGTACATAGGTTTCTTTAAGCGTATTTTGGGCGTCAACACCTCCGGCAAACACGATCGAGATAAAAATCCCGTTGATTAAAATTGCGTATAGAGACATTTTCATGACATGAATACCTGTTAGTAGTATCTTTTTTTTCATATCTTTATATGATTATTTTAAGTAATAAATAATTAAACTGGTGGGAGTGTGCGAGTGACCAAACCTTCACGCTCCCCTGGTTTTCAGATCGCTTTAGCTTGTGTCGAAGTAAGGGTTAGTTTTCATTTGACATTATTTTATATTGATATTCACCTTGTTATTCTCAATTTTATAGGTAAATCCTTCCGTATAGGCCATTCTCAATAACACATGTTCCAGACTCTTTTTTTCAAACCTACCGGTGTAGTTCCATATGCGATCGTTGGGGTTATCAACCGTTATATCCACCCCATACCACTTTTCGAGCCGGTCCACGATCCGGGGAAGGGATTCTTTTTCAAAGTGTATGATCTGATCTTTCCATCCTATCACCTGATCCACTTTAAAATTTTTGACTGTGACTTGTCTGTCTTTTCGGGAAAAGATCATCATTTCCGTAGGGCTAAGTATTTTTTCTGTTTTTTGTGAAGCATGATTGACATTCACCTTCACCATGCCGCTTACCAACGCCACATTTACCTGATCATCCCCTTCATAAGCGCTTACATTAAAGCTCGTGCCCAACACTGTTGTTTGCACACCCGTTGTTTTGACAATAAAGGGTTTTGACTCGTCTTCGGTCACCTCAAAATACGCCTCTCCCTCCAGGCTGATCTCCCTGGTACCGTTAAGTCCAAAGGGGGTTTGAAAAAGCAGTTTACTGCCGGAATTAAGTTTTACCATCGATCCATCAGGTAGACTAACCGTTAGTTTGGTACCATTGGGAGTAGATTTTTCTATGGTTTCATAAACCTGGTACCCGGCTTCGTTGGCATTGTTATTTAACCAGAAATAGCCAACCAATCCGCATAGCAATAGCAGGGAAGCGGCCACGCCGGATATCCAATACCGGGTCGTAGACCTTTTCGCGCCTGACTGCTGGAAACTGTTGAGTAAATCATAATAAAGGCCGTCGTAGTCGTCAGGGTTCATTTGATAGTCATCCCTGTATTTCATGGATCTAATCAGCTGTTGCGCCTGGTGAAATGCTTTTTTCTTTTCGGGGTTCTTTGAAAGCCAGTCAACCCAATACTGATTTTGGGAGGCATCTTCAGATTTTACCCAATTCACAAAACTTTCGTTTGTCAACAATTCTTTTATCTCATCATCTAGCATATCGGCAATCCATTTTTATAATTTCACTTAACATTCATATAAAGGCATTCGACTTTTAAATGCCCACAGAAAATTTTAAATTTTACAAAAAATTCATTTATCAAATCCGATCGATGAATATTTTGTTAATTAAAATGCGTTTTGGTAAAAATATCGCAATTGGATGAGTTCCACAGGGCTATTGTTTTAAATTGGATTAACCTACCTTGTGGTGATGAGGGCAATGAATTTATGTGCTTTTTGATGCTTTTACATGACTCACCCTGCCACTACCTGCGGTTTATAAGCAGGCACGGTGGTCAGGTAGGTTTGTGTGGTCGGTCGCTGAGGGATCGCTTCATAGCTGACCCGCAAGGCCAACACAGTATTCGCGATAGACGTTTGGGTGCGCTGAATTATGGGCTGTGTTCTTTGGTTATTTTGACATAAAATGCCAAAACCATATTTGATGCAGCAACATCGCCGCTAGTACAAAAACTTTTTGAACGGGGCCTATCTTTTTTGTTAAAGAAGCTACGGCGCGATAAATAAGGGCTCTGGCTGATTTTACCCGGCTAAGATTCATTAAATCCGCAATTTCCCCATAGCTTAGCCCCTCATAATAAAACAATATGACTGCCTCTCTTTGTGAAGCCGGTAGTCTATTGACGGTTTTCTGAATGTGTTCCTTCACTTCTTTGGGGATTGTGTTATCAAGAGATATGGAATCATCGGAAATGCTCAGTCTGAAATTTTCTCTTCCATATATTCCCTCCCGCTGTTTTGCATTGGATTGTTTCTTTAAAAGTCGCAGGAGTCTTCTTTTAAATGCCTTCAGGAGGTAAAATTTGATGGAATCGGTTTTCCCGAGTCTCGACCTGTTTTTAATCAAGGAAGCAAACAGGTCATGCACACAATCCTTTACCAGTTCCCGGTCATTACAAAGGTGGCACCCGTAATTGAAAAGCTGGCGGCTATAGGTGTGATAAATATAGTCAAACGCGCTTTTGTGTCCTTTTTTAAACTTTTCCCACCATTCTCCATCGCAGCGTGTTTCAAATTGATCATTCTGAAGACGCTTCTTTCCATCAGCCCATTGATCTTCTCTTTTGATGAACTGCATTGGATTAGCCAAATTTTACTTTTTTTACAATTAACAGACTGTTAATATGGTAAAAAAAAAGTAATTAGCCAAAGATTAAAATATAACGGATTGACAAAATACTCTTAAAAATCCACCGGAGCATGGCCACCACAGTTTAATTTTCCGGCTACGATTTAAACATATTCAGGGGCCATCACAAATGGCCCTGATCACGCCCTATACCTGCAAATTGCGATATTTTCAATGCTATAATTTCCCTGGTTTAAATCATTATTTAACTGCCTTAATATGTATAGCCACGCCATTACTTCCTTCAATCGAACGTGTTATCAAATCGTTCGAAGCAACTTTCTGTTCCTCAATCACTACATTGGTTCTGGTACCGGCATTTTTGTCATCGGCATAAATTGTTGCTTCATACTTTTTGTCGGCTGTTAAAAAATCCAGCGGTATCTCAATATCACGCGCATCGCTTCCGTTTACCACGCCAATGAACCAATCCTCTCCGCTTTTTCGCGCTATCACTGCATATTCGCCCGGATATCCGTCAATAACCTTGGTGTCATCCCAGATTGTTGGCAATTGCCGGTAAAACTCAAGCTCCGGTAGATCGATAATATGATCTTCGCTTCCTCCCGCTCCTCCGTCTTTTGCGGGAGATCCCTGGGGGCGATCATACCAGTAAAGAAACTGCCATGGACTGTAAATACATACGGCCTTGGCTAATTGAGAGGCATGGGAGCCCATTTTTTCAGTCACCCGGCTGGCAAAGTAGCAATTGGTCTGGTCTCCGGCACCTGCTATCATTCTGGTAAAAATTGTATTCAGCACCATAGAATTTTCAGGTGACTCTTCATCTCCACGGATACCTTCCTGGGTCATAAAGTTGGGATAGGTTCTGGAATAGCCGGTAGGCCGGTACTCATCGTGGACATCGACCATTAACTGATGATCGGCTGCTTTCCTTACGGCATCATGCAGCCAGCTGGTCCATTCCTGTGGTCCTACATTCACAAAACCGTATTTGAGGCCACTGACACCCCAGGATTTCACAAGGGGAAGTACGTCATCCAATTGTTTTTCCAGCGCCCGTCTGTTCACGTAGAGGATCACGCCTACGTCGTTGCTTTTTGCGTAGTCAATGACTTTAAGAAGTTCCAATGGTCCTTTGGAACGTTTGGGGTCCACAGTAATGGTTGTGGCGTCAGAAGCGTCGTCGTATTCGTTACCATACCACCCGGCGTCAAACTCGATAAACTGAAGGTTATTTTCAACCGCGAAATCGACACAAGCCATACCTCCTTGTGTGGTAAGGGTGACCTCTCTGATGACCTTCCCGGGCTTTATCCAGGAGTCATCGGTGATTTTATTCGGTTCGTTGAGGTTAAGCAGCAAGTAGTTGTTCTCCAGCAGCTGTCCCGGCTTTTCGCCTGCCATGATAAACCGCCAGGGGGTTTCAATGGGTTGCTCACTCCTGACCTCGCTACTCAGGTCGGCTACCAGTGTTCCGGGCTTACCGGGTTTGCCGGTAAATTTCATGCGGGCATAATCCACCAAAGCGGCTTCTCCCAGGGCAATAAATGTGTTGTTGTTCAGCGCTACCAATAAAGGTCTCTCCACCGCTTCCTTTATATCTGCCACGGGCATTTTAAGAATTTCACTTTGGGCTCTCACCGAAGCCCATGCCGTAGCATCCGGTGGTAAGGCAAATTCCGTTAGTTCCTTTTGGATCTGAATATCGTCCACCCGGAATTCGTAGCGAAAGGCAACACCCTCATTATAGGCCCTTACCCTAAGATTAAATTTCGCATCCTCGCCGGTAAGTACGATCAATGTCTCCGAATATTTGTCAGGGTACTCGTTCCTTTCACCGTAAACCGGGCGCCACTTGGCGTCAACCGCCGTATCTTCCTCATGACCAATTTTGATTTTTTTATTATTTCCCGACACTCCCGACATTTCGAATCCCAATGCAGATTTTCCAATAATTTGTTTCCCCTTATAATTTACCATATAGGCAGGTGTACCTTGTTCGTTCAGCTGAAATGTAAATTGGTAGTTACCATCGGGACTTTGAACGGTAACTTCATGCTGCTGGGGAGTGCAGGCAGCGGTTATAATTGTCAGCAACAACAGAAGTTGGTAAAAAGTAATTTTGTCAAATGCGGTCAGGAAATTTCTAATCATTTTTATGTAATCTTAGTTGAAGTGTATTTTTCTTTAAGAGGAGCCCCGGGTGATTTGACGCGTCAATTAATTGTGTTTGATAGTTTTATGACAAAAAAATAAGTGTAAAAAATCAGCGTCATGATGGAGGCGTTTCATCAATAAATAAGTAAAAAGCTGCTTGCACAGCTTTTTACTTATTACGAATCTAAATCTAAAAAAAATAAACCAATTAATAGCCTGGATTCTGTTCTAAATTAGGATTGGAAGCCAATTCCCTTGGAGGATAAGGGTATAGCATCCTATGAGGTTCAATGGTAAATTGAAAATCCTGCGGATAGCCATCGCCGGCTCCTGGTGAACTTTCATTCTGATTAGGGTTATAAAAACCCTCCAATTTTGCCTTACAATATTCTAATCCTCTTCTGCGCATATCGAAAAGCATGTTCTGCTCGAATGTCAATTCCAGGTCTCTTTCCAGGAATACAGCATCTCTGAATTCACTCTGCGACAAGCCACTTAACGGTGGTAGTCCTGCCCTTGCCCTGGTCGCATTAAGCCCTGTATAATCTGCCGATCCCAGCTCATTGGTTACTTCGGAGTGCATTAATAATACATCGGCATACCTTAATACAGGAAAATTATTCGGACAGAAAAAGTTATTATCCAACTCGGCACCCACGGCCCGGTATTTACCTATATAACCCTGGGCTCTGTCACCATCTTCCATAGTAAATACCTCACCGGCACTATGCGTAGCATTATCTCTTGTCAAGGTATATTCTGTGATAATAGTCCAATCATATCTGGGGCCGGAATCATGAGATTCGTACCATTTGGCAAATTCAGGGGGTACGCCATCTAATGCGGAACCCGCTGAAAAATCGGTAGTGGTAGTCCAAATACCCTCGGTAGGATCTGAGGGCGTCATATAACCGAATATACCTCTGAAATTTTGCTGTGTACCTTGTTTCTGTATAGCATAAATGAATTCCTCATTGTTATCATTTTGCCAATCCCAAAGATCCTGGTATGGTGTTGCCGATTGAACCAGGGCGTATTCACCGGAGGAGATTACCTGATCCAGGGCATCTTTAGCAGCTTGCAAATTAGAATTATCATTTAACGGCTCGCCGGCCATGGTAAGATATACTTTGGCCAAAGTACCCAGGGCGGCACCTTTTGTGATATGGCCCGCGTTAAATCCCCGGGAGGTATATTCACTTCTGGTGGGCAGTACCGAGGCGGCATCCTGAAGGTCCTGGATAATAAATGCATAAGTTTCTGCTATAGAAGATCTGGCAGGAAATAATTCATCATCCAATGTCTGTGCCTTATCAATGATCGGCATGCCTCCCCACAGCCTCACTGCATAAAAATAGGTCATGGCCCTGAGAAATTTAGCTTCACCAACAATTTCTGCCTGTCGCTGCGTGTCCTCCATTTCAATGTCCGGAACAAGGCCAATGATGTCATTTGACATTCTTATCGTATTCCAAATATGATCCATGATTTCAAAATAAGCAGGATCTGTAAAGGTATTATTCCAGCTCCAGGTAGAAAGGTGATTCCGTTCGTGTACCTGTCTGAAGCGGTAATGCACAGAGGGTGTAGGAAATTCAGTGGCCCAAAACATTCTGTGATTGTTAACAACCAGCACTCCCATAAATCTGTGGGTGGCATTCACCATGGTTTCAACGGTAGCTTCATTAGGAAAATTACCTTCTCCAAAAGAGCTAAAGAGATCCTCCTCGAGGTATTGATCACACCCCATGGGGAAAATAAGCAAGCCTACTATAATAGGTAAATATAAAAGTATCTTTCTCATCTCAATCAAATTTAGAAGTTAATATTTACACCAATCGTATAGGTTTTGGCCAGGGGATAAACACCGGTATCAAAACCCTCACTAAACGCGAATGTACCTCCTGAGCTGACGTCAGGATTATACCCGTCATAACTGGTAATGGTGAATACATTGGTGGCGTTTAAATAAACATTAAGCCCTCCCAAGAAATTTATAGTGCTGGTAGGAACGCTATATCCAAGCCGGACATTTTTCAGCCTTAAATAACTCGCATCCTCCATTCCTCTGTTATGGAATCCTTCTCCTCTCCAACCATTTCCTCCTGATCTGTTGATGGCACTGGTGGCATCTCGGTTATCAGGCGTCCATACATCAGTAAACTCCGCATCTATATCTCCGCCATAAAACATAAATACATCTGCTCCTGTGATTCCCTGGAAGAACAGGGAAAGATCAAAGTTTTTCCAGCTAAAGCGATTGGTAAATCCAAAAATAAAATCAGGCTGCCCGGTACCCAGGGACTCCTTATCATCGTTGGTAATGATACCGTCACCGTTCACGTCCTTGTATATCCAAAAGCCTTCCTGGTTATTGGCTCGGCTGGGATCCATATCAACCGGCCAGCTATCTGCCTGCGCCTGATCACGGAAAACGCCTTCTATGATAAAGCCATAAATTTCTCCGGCAGGTCGTCCGTTATAAAGCCTCGGACCTCCATTTCTTGGCCATGTAGCTACTTCAACATAGGGTTCTCCTGTATTGGGGTCGATGGTAGTACCCTCTCCTACGTCTGTTGCCTCCGATTTGAGGTAAGTGAGGTTCGCATTAATGTCCCAGTGAAAATCACCGTCCAGCACTACATAGTCCACTGAAAATTCAAGGCCGCTGTTCCTTAGTGACCCTATATTCTGTATAGACGATTGAAATCCTGTACTTTTGGGAATTACTACCGGAAGTATCAGGTCATCGGTGTCCTTAATAAAATAATCGAAGGTAAACCCTAGTCGGTTATTCAAAAACCTGGCATCAAAACCCACGTTCCACTGCGTGGTAGTTTCCCACTTCAGATCGGGGTTTGATATTCTCGATAAACTTGCTGCATTAACAACCTGATTATCAAAACTATAATTCCGGTTGATCGACCAAAGACCAATGGAACTGTATGGATCCAACGCCCCATTACCGGTTTGCCCCACACTAGCTCTGATTTTCAAGTCGGTTATCAGGCTCTGTCCCTGCATGAAAGCTTCCTCAGAAGGCCTCCAGGCCAGTGCTAAAGAAGGGAAAAATGACCATTTGTTCGCCGCTCCAAACCTGGAAGAACCATCGCGTCTTAAATTGACACTGGCATAGTACCTGTTCTGATAATCATAGTTTACCCTGCCAAAAAAACCGGCTGTTTGCCATTTGTTTTTGCCGTTGGTTATTGACCTGGTTTCCGCATCGCCGGCCGCCAGGTTTTCAGTTCCCAAATCATCTGTAGCAAAATCCCTGACACCAATATTTAAGTTAGAAATGGTCTGCTCTATCAATTCCGTACCGGCTACAGCATTTATATTATGTTGGCCGAAACTTTTGGTCCAGGTGAGGTAGGCATTAGCATTGGTTCTTAATGACTCAATAGTATTTATGTCCGCATCACCTCTAGCAACCGGGCTACCGAAAATGGTTAACGTTCTATCGATAAATGTTTCCCTTGTTCCATCGGAGTAATCAATACCATAACTCGCTGTCAACTTTAAAGATTCGTTGAATTTAAGATCAACAAAGGTGTTCGCTAACACGCGGTTGGTCTTCAGCTGATCATCAATAGCGCCCACTATTCTAAATGGATTCGTGTATTGATTAGCTAATTTAGTGTCAGTATACCACAGCCCTGTGGTTTCATCAAACCAATCCGGATTGATGGCGGGGCTATAACCCAATGCAAAAGTCACCGTATTGTAATTGAAACCAGCCCCTGTAGGCACCCTGTCATTGATCGAATGACTTAACAGCACGTTAGTTCTTACACTCACCAATTCACCCAAATTCTGATCGAGGTTTAACCGGAGTTGCGCATCCTTAAAGCCGGAGTTAATCATAATTCCCTCCTGGTCATAAAACTTTCCGGATAATAAATATTTGGTATTATTGTCTCCTCCTGAAAAGGATACCGACATGTCGTGTACAGGTGCTGTGCGATATAACAGGTCTTGCCAATTGTGGGTCTCGGCATTTTGCGGTAGCGGATGAAATGGATCAGATCCATTAAACCCTACGTTGGCGGGATCTACACCGCTATTGATTTCCGCTTCATTTCTCCTGGCAGCAAAGGCAGGGCCATCCAATCTGGTAATTTTACGAATAATCGACTGGCTTCCATAGGAATAGTTCACGCTGACCTTGGTCTTACCGGCAACACCTCTTTTGGTTTTGATAAGCACAACGCCATTTGCGCCCCTGCTACCATAAATGGCCGTGGCCGCCGCATCTTTCAAAATTTCAATGGACTCAATGTCATTTGGATTGATAAACGACAAAGCGTTGGGTCTTACTTTATTTGCATTAGTACTTTCGACAGTCCCTTCATTGAATCCTCCGGAAACATACAAATCATCATTATCACTATTAACCGGGAAACCATCGATGATGTATAACGGCTCGGTTGAACCTGTGATGGTACTTGTACCCCGTATCCTGATGTTAATACCACCACCAGGGGCGGCATCTCCTGTGGTCACCTGGACGCCAGCAGCCCTTCCCTGTAATAAGGCACTAACCGTATTCGTTGGGATCTCCTGGATATCCTCACTGGTAATTGAAGCTACAGAACCGGTCAGGTCACTCCTTTTAACAGCTCCGTAACCAATAACGACAATCTCTTCCAAACTTGAAATATCCTGGATCATAGTGACATCGATCACGGTTCGATTACCAATTTCGATCTCCTCACTATTCATTCCCACATAGGAAAATACCAATGTTGTTACCTCATTGCTAATATCCAGGGTGTATTTCCCTTCAGCATCTGTGATAGTACCTACCGTCGTTTCCTTGGCAATCACGTTGACACCGGGAATTGGCTCACCATCGCTGTCGATAACGCGACCGGTGATGGTCCTATCTGCAATTTCATTTATCCTTAACGTTCTTATTTTTTTTCTGGGCAAGAAAGACCGGTTGGTAGTATTTGCCCCTACATATCTGTCAAGTTCTTTGACTTTCGTGGTAGTCAAGACTATTTGTCTATCAAGCACAAGGTAATTGACATCTGTACGCTTAAACAGTCCATCCAATACGTCACTTATTTTTTTATCTTCCGCTTCTACATTAACAACTCTTTCGGTATCTATAAGCTTTTGATTAAAAAGAAAATAAAATTCACTTTGCTTTTCAATCTCGTCAAGCACTTTTTCGAGCGTGACGTTCGACATACTCAATGACAATTTTGTATTCTGTGAATAGGAATTACCGGCAAATACGTTGCAAATCCCTACTACAAGACATAATACAGTTAATCTCATAGATCTTTCGATTTTGGTTAAATTAAGGGCAGAATTAAATTCCCTTAATGGTATTTTTTTCATAATTTTAAACAGTTTAGTAGTGTTACATCATACAATTATTCATTTTAACGCTGCTACTTCTGGCAGGAAAGTGGGTTCAGCACTTTCCTGCACTTTTTAATTTGTAAATCTGATTTTTCTCATAGGCACCAAGGTTTTAGGTTATGGCCAGACGGCTTATCTGACCGTTATTATTACTTTTCTTTTCTCATATTTTCCATTTAAATCCATTTTTCTTTTCTCCACTTCATATTCTATGGGGAAGCTTATTTTCAACAATCTGAGCACCTCTTCGATGGCTTCGTTTTCAAAAGTGGCTCTCAGGCGCAGGTCCCTGTTCTTTTCATTCCGCACCTCGACATCCATGTTGTACCACCGGCCAAGGCGTTTGCCAACAACCGCTATATCATCATTTCTAAAGACCAGCTTCCCCTCAGTCCAGGAGGAATATTTATAGGGATCTACTTTAGATCTGACCAGTTTTCTGGTGTCGCTGTTATAGATAATTTTATCATTCGGATCCATATCCACCTCATTTTTTCCATGTATATGGTTCAATTTCACCTTTCCGGATTCCAATACCACCTGTATCTCATTCACATCTTTGTAGGCGGCAACATTAAACCGCGTACCAAGCACTGAGATATTAAGATCGGTAGCAACTACGTTGAATGGCTTTGTGGGATCTTTTTTAATATCAAAAAAAGCTTCCCCGGTCAGCTTGACATTTCGTTCATTGCCAAATTTGATGGGATAGGTCAGGAAGGATCCACTATTTAACCAGCCAACGCTACCATCGGGCAGCGTAAATTTCACCCTGGAACCTAATGGCGCCTCGATCTCTGCCCACGTTTCGGATACTTTCAGTTGCTGATCATCCTGTTGTAATAAAAAAGCCAACGTCAACGCTAACGGTATCAGTAAAAGCGCCGCTACGCGGGAATAAGTATTCCATAACCTGATAACCAGCCCCTCCTTTTTCCTTTCCTGCTGGTGTTGAAATTTGTAATACAATTTATGTAAGATGTGATCAAGATTTTTATCCTGAGCCATGGTAGTTTCATCAAACCTATGCCACTCCGATAAAAGAAATGTCTCTAGCGCTTCTTTTCTGCTGTCATCCTGAAACACTTCCTCAACGCCTGACGTATCTTCCTCAGAATAAGCTCCCGAAAAGAATCTTCTTAACTGTTCCTTATCAATTTTTTCTTTCATTATACTAAATGCAATTATCGAATTTTGTGATCTACTTATTAATGGTTATATCCGCGAAAAAGAAAAACCCCCTATCGCCAGCTAATTTTTTTTATATTATTTAAATTCCATTTAACGGTCACCATATATTTTTTATACTTTCACCTTATAAAGTTGGTATTCACGACAAACTAATTTCTCAAAAACAAGGAATTGGAATGGTTGTGTTCGAAAACAGTTCTAATTAAAAAGCGTCATGTTTTGCAGGTGGTAACCTCTTCCCTTCAACCATGCCTCATTTATGCCAGGCACCCAGATACCGATGAAACTGATAAAAAATTATCCTATAAACAGTATGAAAAACAGAATGGTGGACAGGTTTTCAGTTCTCCAGTTCAGCCGGATAAATTTTATTGCCTCGGTCAGTTGGTTTTCTACTGTTTTGGGGCTGATACCCATATCAGCGGCAATTTCTTTGACGGTCAAACCATCCAGGCGGCTTTTCATAAAAACTTCCTTCCTGCGGGCCGGTAATTTATCGACAAGCTGTTTTAAATAATCAAGCAGGGAGTGGTAATCTACCTGGTTGGTTGTATCGATGTCAAAATCTGCCTTTACATAGCTTGATTCCAGGTACGTTTTAAATCTTTCTTTTTTGATAAAACTTTTCCTGATGATATTAAAGGCAATGGTAAAAATATATGATTTAAAAGAAAGCTCTGATTTTAAACCTGCGCGCTTTTCCCAAACCCTGGTAAAAACCTCCTGCACCAACTCTTCTGCCTCACTCTCAGATTTCAGGTATCCCAGTGCAAAGTGGTACAACCGTTTGCCATATATTCTAAACAAGCCTTCAAAGGCTTCAATATTATCTTTTTTGAGTTGTTCAACATACACTACATCCGACTCACTAGATTTGACATTCATATGCGTTAACAGGCTATAGTCACTATTATGACGTACTAATATAATAAAAATTCAATTAAACGGAAGTCATAGATTTTTTTATCCCACCCAACGTTTCAACTACATTGCCGAAGACTTTTTGATGGCCTGGAAATAAAAATCTTCCCCCTGTAGGCATTTATCATTACCGAAATCCGTTTAATATCTTGTCCATCCGGGCAAGATTTAAGGATTTTCTTTCTTTACCCGGTGTTCCCCCCGGCTCCTGTCTTCAAACTGTCAGGAACGCTTAACATGTAAATTTTCATTGGCACCGGCGTGAGCATTATCATGCGCTAAAACTTTCTGAAAGCACTCTTCGGCTTTTAAATTCATCCCTTTACCGGCATAACCCAATGCCATTAAATAGTAACAATGAATTTTGTTTCTCAACTTGAGATCTTCTTCCCAAATCATCAAATTTGGCAAAGAAACCGCGAAATAATCGATTTTGACCTCATCGAAAACATGTTGTTCCCCAAAATCAACCAGTTTATTGAATCGGCCATAAGCGTTTTCTTTTTGTCCAAGTTTTAACAATGCCAGCCCCTGGTAAAATATAGTATCGGGCTGTTGATCATTGTAAAACCATGCAAATGACGGTTCGCTCAACCCGGTGGAAGCATCGGTCCATGCCTGTCTGGCGGCTTCGGGGTTATTCATCTTTTCATGGGCACAGCCAAGCCAGTAGTCAATGTTATTCTCCTGCGTTCCCGCGAGTTTGCCTTCTCCTAAATTATCGGGGTATGTTTTTGCTTTTTCGAGCAATTCAACGGCCCGGGCACCGTCTCCAGCATCAAGGGCCTGTCTGGCGAGGCCGACAAGACTGCCAACGTAGGCGCCGGTTACCCTTCCTTCACCCCCTTCCCACGGATGAAATTTTCTGTTCATAATCAAATCATAGGCCATTTTAAAATCTTTTTTCAGGATATATAGATAAGCCCGCTCAATGTATAAGTCATCACGCTCATTAACCAGGTTCAAATGATTTTCCAGAAAATCCAGGCGAAACCCGGTAGGTTTGTTCAACTTGCTATAAAGCTGGTCGAGCTCCATCAAAATCCTGGCATCAGTCTGGTCCAATTCAAAGGCTTTTTCAAGCAGGTCAAGGGCCTTTTCCGGTTGATTCAACTTATTATAATAGACAAGGGCAAGGTTCCTTTGCGCCGTAGGAAATGCATCATGCTTTTGCACTGATTTTTCCCAACATTGCAGGGCGTCATCGTCTTGGCGGGCATTGTACCAGAAATTACCCAAATAATAAGGCGCCATAGCACCATCCGGATTGGCTTCCATTGCCAACCTCAACGCCGGAACCGACTCAATCCGGTTGGGAAAACAATAGCCTGGAGGGCAATTTTCTGCTTCCTGCAAAGTTTGAAGGGTTTCATTCGTATTTCCGGACTTTGATAAATACCAGGCTTTAAAATAAAATGCCATCGGATAACCTGAAACCTGTGTTCCTATACCAATATTGAGCAGTGCTATAGCCTCATCATATCCACCGGCCCATGCATAATCCAGTGAAACTTCTATATAACTATGAATGTTGCCTCGCATTAACAATTTCATCTCTTCCAGGGATGTTTTGTCTCCAAGCAGGTATCTTTCAAAATAAACACCAACGTTAAATTTGTCCAGTGCCAGTGATTCTTCTGTTAGTTTAAATGCCTCATCAAATGCTCCTTTTTTTCTGAGGATTATTATTTTTAAGTGTCGCGCCTTATGATTATGCCAATTTCTCACCAAAGATCGATCAACCGTATCCAGGGCCAAATGCCAGTCGCCGTTGGCGGCATCGATTTGGGCAATGTGAAAATAGCCGCTGTCCATGAAGGCTGCATTCCAGACCGATTTGTAAAAGGCCTTATAGGCCTCCTTATCCCTGCCCTGGTAACGTAAAGACAGTCCAAGATTAAAAAGCGGTTCCCCGTCATAAGGGTTCGGGTTACGTTGTATCTGTGTTTGACAGGCCGTTTGGAAGTATTTTTCGGCTGGTCCGAATTTTCCCCGTCGCAGCAGCCAAAGGCCCATCGCGTTATTGCAACGAATATCCCGGGGGTTGCGCCGAAGGGCTTCCAGGTAATAATCCGTAGGATCATACGTCGCGTGACGATATTGCTCGAGGTGTAATCCGTTGAGGTAAAGTTCTTCATTCTCCCGGATATCCGCAGGCGCCTTAGCCGGCGAGGCTGGCTCCGGCACCAGTTTAATTGTGTCTTTCTCAGGTACCCAGTCGATCAATAAATCACCTTCCTCTGAGATAACAGAGATATAATACTGATGCTCGGCAATATTTGGGTCTATAACAATCTCCTTCTGATATGATAGCTCTGGGCTAAAGTCAAATTGCTCATCGAGAAACACCTGGTCTGCTCCAACAAGTTTGACAGTAGCATTGGGAAATAAGCCGGTTGTATATACTTTCACAAAAGCCTTTCCGCCCTTGAATTCCAAATTCAACATCGCCTCTTTGGAGGCATTTTTGACAACCCCCAGATCCCTGTAGGGCATGAAATACTGGTTAAATGATTTTTCCTCATAAGGCATTAACCATGAAAAATCAGGTTGGTTATCCGTGTACACGCCACACATCAATTCAATATAGGGGCCATTTTCGTCTGTAAGGTTCCTGTCCCAGGCCCTGCCAAAGTCCCCATGGCCCCAGGTCCATTGTTTTTTACCGGGAGAAACGTGATGGTTGGCTACATGAAGCAGGCCCCCCTTGCTGTCATTTTCGTACCCTCCTACGAAATTGTAATCGGATTGTATGGCCATGTAGGAGGTCGGAACGGGAATATTTTTGTAGCGGGAAATGTCTACACCGGAAGAATAATCAACCTTATAGTAGGTACCTGTTGCTACCGGGAATTTGGAAACATCCCGTTTCCCGTGGTCAAAAACCGCATTTACATCAGGCGGAAATACCGATTGATATTCATCATTCACTGACACTGCCGGGTTGGCCCACCATAAAAAGGTCTGAGGCTGCGACGTTCGGTTGTATAGCTTAACATCTATTTCCAGGTAGGCCTTATCGGGATAAAGCCGAAAACCGGCCATTCCCTTGGTTCCGGACATCCGCTCAATTTCGCTGCACCAAACCGTTTTGCTACCGTCGCCCTTATCCTCGATATGATAATCAACCGACTCATAAGTACTTGGCCGGTGGTGCTGCGGCCAATTAAATTCAATACCGCCCGATATCCATGGGCCGGTAAGTCCAACCAAGGCCGGTTTAATCACCTCATTATAATAAACAAAATGACGTTGTCTGGTTTTGTCGTAGGCCATCTGTACCCGCCCGCCAAGCTCCGGTAAAATCATGATCTTCAAAAAATCATTCTCCAGGAAACATCCTAACCACTCCTTATCTACTTTTTCATCTTTTATTTTCTCGATGACAGGAAAGGGATAGACTTTACCGCTGCTGCCCTGATAAACGCGCTTTTCCTGAAAAATCGGATTTTTCTCGGGTGTCCCAATTTCATAGGTGGGAATGATCACTTTCTCTGACCAGGCTTTTACTTTCATCTGCTACCGTTTTATTTTCGACAAATCTTAAATTTCATTTATTTCCTATGAGCGCTCTATGGTTAAAGTTCACAGGTTTAATTCTCTTTCAATTTCTTCCAGTGTCTTTCCTTTTGTCTCGGTGGTTCTGAACCACACAAACAGGAATCCCGCCCCGCAAATCACGGCAAAGAGCCAGAAGGTGCCCGAGGCATTTAGTAGCTTGTTTACAATAGGAAAAAAGAATGCCAGCAAGGCATTAGAAGTCCAAAGCATGAAGGTTGCTACAGCCATTGCCGCCCCTCTGATCTTATTTGGGAATATTTCTGATAAGACAATCCATACCACCGGCGCCAGCGTCATGGCATAACATGCTATGGCCGATACCACCAGGATCAGCAAGGGCGCTCCCTGGACCCCCAGAAAATATAAAGTGCCCATGATGGCATAAATCACCATCAGCCCAAACGACCCGATAAGCATCAGCGACTTTCTTCCTATTTTATCTACTAATGTCATGGCCACGATGGTAAACAGCAGGTTTACACTTCCAATGATGATGACGTTGAATAACATGTCCGAAACATGGTATCCCGCGGAAGCAAAGACTTCTTCCGCATAGAGGAATATTACATTGATGCCACACCATTGCTGGAAAACAGCCAGCACTACACCAATGATCAGAACGGGCCATATCTTTTTATTTAACAAGGCGGACAGTCCAAGCTGTTTGTCCTGAGACAAGATCGAGGTTTTGATTTCGGCAATGGCATTTTCGGCATAAAGCTCTCCGCCTATGCGTTTCAAAATGGCGTTGGCCTTTGGCGTTTTATCAGATCTCATCAACCACCTGGGGCTGTCAGGCACAAACCACATTAATATAAAAAATAACATCGCAGGTATAGCTTCGGCCCAAAACATATAACGCCAGCCTTGTTTTCCGTTCCAGGAGTTTAGGATATCGGCGGCGGTGGCATTTTCAGACACAGGTTCCGCGATCATCCAGTTAATAATTTGCGCCAGCAGAATACCTATGACAATGGTCAGCTGGTTGACAGCTACAAACCGGCCCCGGATATTCGCCGGAGCGACCTCGGCGATATACATAGGTGAAAGATTTGATGCCAGCCCTATGCCAACACCCCCGATCACCCTGTAGAGGACAAAAACCCAAAACTGATTGGCAAGACCTGTGCCTAAAGCTGATACAACAAACAATGCGGCGGCGGCAATCAATAGCTTCTTTCTTCCCAGATTATCGGCCAACATACCGGACAAGACCGTTCCCCCGATACAACCGATCAAGGCACAACTCATTGCCCAACCCTGTAACTCGGGAAAAGTTGCTATATCGAAAAATTGTTCATAGAAAGGTTTCGCGCCACCGATTACTACCCAGTCATACCCAAATAACAATCCTCCCAATGCGGAAACCATAGAAATGGCGGCGATGTATTTGAAATTGTAATTATTACGCATAGATAAACATTTGAAATGGCCGGTCGGATGCGAAATCCCGCTCCAACCTATCATAAAAATACCAATCGGAGTTTTGGAATAAAATAGATAAATTTTTTATTTTGATGGATTATATTCTTATTCTATCCAGACGAAACCTGTGAAAAAGAAAGATGATTTTGAAGGGCAAAAAATGCTGGTCTTACCCAGCAAGATTATAAAAGAGCTCAAACAGAACCAATTTACCAATGATTTATACATTACCGATATCGGGTATTTTCCAAAGGCAAGATATCATTACCGGAAAAGAAAGGAAGGATCTTTGGAATATATTCTTTTATTCTGTGTAGAAGGACGCGGGTGGATCGAGGTGGACGGGAAAAGAGAAATTCTTAACAAAAGCCAATATTTTATTATTCCCCGAAACACGCCACACCGGTATGCCGCAGACTACGATGCCCCCTGGACCATCTATTGGATCCACTTTGCTGGAAACAAGACTGATCACTTTGTTTTTCCATTGGGTTATCCGAGAACTTTAAAGGAGTCTGCCAACGCCAGGTTTGAAGACAGAAAGCAACTTTTTGAGGAGATTTATTATATTCTTGATGAGGGCTACTCGATCGACAATCTGGAGTATAGCAGCGTTTTGCTGGTGCTTTTGCTAGGTTCACTAAAGTACTCCTCACAATTCGGAAAAGCGACGGAAATATACCAGAAGGATGTAATTTCCAACGCCATTTATTTTATGAAAGAAAACGTAGAACACAAACTCTCCGTGTCGCAAATCGCCAGCCACTGCGGGTTATCGGTATCCCACTTTTGCCTGATATTCAAAAAGAAAACCTCGCGATCGCCCCTGGAGTATTTTACATTTATTAAGATGCAAAAGGCCTGCGCACTGCTCAATTTCAGCACCCTGAAAATCAACAGGATTGCAGAAAGCCTTGGTTATGATGACCCCTATTATTTTACCAGGGTTTTTAAAAAAGTGATCGGAAAGTCCCCTTCGTCCTATCGGCTATATACCAATGATTAAAGGTGTAAACATGAGGCTTCAAAAGTTTAACATAATTTGTTTTAACTTTTGATGTCCTGTGGATTCCATTTTCCATATTTTGATTATTGCACCGGCTGTTTTATAAAAATTATGGGCAGGTCGCTTTTGCGTTTAAAGTAAGGGGCTGTCCCTTAAGTACCTTGACAAAGCTTATTACAAATTCATTTTAGTTCAAAGACCGTCACATTTGCTACCTAAAAACACAGAAGGACACAAAAAGTGAAGCTAAATGAAATCTGTTTTAACTACTATCGATTGACCATTTGAGACAGCCCTGCAAAAGGCAAACATACCCAGGTCAGGAATATTTGCTATTCCTGTACTTCAGCCAATATCAGATCAGGGACCGGTTTCAATGTCAAATTCAAGCAAAAACCCATTGCTGGAAGGATTATACACAAACTTAACCTCATGAGGGCTTACATCAGTTATAGAGATTATCGTAGCCCCTGACTGGGTCAAATACGTATAGGTTCCTTCTGCGTTATTACTGCCACAATCCAGCCTGTTAATCGTGTTGTTAACACCTTGCGTACCACTTACGGAATGGGTTTCTTCCAAACCACCATCGACAAAAACATTTATTGTCCCGCTAACTGTGACAGCCGTTTCAGCTTCCATGAATTCGTTTAATTGCTGAGGATCAGTGCTACCGCCAACAACGGTGATCATGCAAACCCCCATTGCCATTACTAAAATTTTGCTTAACTTTTTCATTTTGAATAACTAGATTTTTTTGATTTAAGACGCTACTGAAAGTCTTATAAATATCATTAAGTTAGATTGGTTGCAACCTTTGAATTTAAGCTGGCCATATCAGTCAGGTTGCCCAACTAATATGGCCAGATCAAGGAAGGCTGATCTACATTTAGGATTCATCCAAAAGCTGGTTTTATTTTTTAAAAAATGGCGTACAAAATGGTATATGCCCTATTATACCACACTTAATAATTCATTTTTACAAATGCGATTAATACAAAAATCTGTTACATGATGTCTTAATAAAAATACCCATGAGATAACCAGTGGGCCACTGTTTTTTTAACTTTTAATGGTGATTTATAGCCCATTCGGGAAGCGAATACCTAAACTTGCGGTAATGGATTACCACTTTTATTGATTTATGCTAATCGTCACAAATTTATTGTCGTCAGCTTTGGCAAATCAGACAATGTTCAAGGCTTTGAGTAAACTGTAAATTCAAGGTAAGGCTTATTTAAAATCCAGGTTATGCTGGTGAACGACTGCCTGAATCCCAGCGCTTATTTTGTCGTACTCCCTGTACTTATGGCGTATTAAAAAATTCTTTATTTTTTGTCCGTGATCCTCTGCGATCCATTGGCTTAGGGTAATGGTTTTCTTCCCGGCATAATCTCCAAAGGCGGTAAATATTTTGTCGATCTCCTCAACCTGATTCAAAAATTTTTGCTTGTTGCGCCTGGCAATAAAGCGCAACATACCATTCAAACCAGATTTAATAACCACATAGGTTAACTGCCAATCAATAATTTCAGTCATGGCTTTGAACTTGGAACCTGCCATCACTTTTTTCAACGCCTGTTTGCAATGATTTGACACCAAAAAACTCATCTCCACCACTGATCTCTTGTACACTGAACTAAATCCTGCCAGGGAGAACTTTTCATTTTCGAATGGTCTTAGCAATAAAACCACTGTGCGGATGCTTTTTTTTTCTTGTTCAATGAGCCCGCGCAGTTTTTTGTTGTCGGTATCTCCGAGGTCGCGACCGATTTCATAAACACCAAAATCGGTACTTTTTCGGGGTGGTTTGATAAAACTCCTGAATTTGGTGTTTTGGCGCTTGCAGATAACCTGCACATATAATGGGTAATAATACCCGTCGGCGGCTTTCAAAAAAACTTCATCTTTCGACGCCTGCTTTGATTTCAGCCGTCGGTCAAGATAATATTTCAAGGTAATCTTACCCATGATCCATTAATGGTGCGTCCAAAATTGTCTATTTATTTATTTCTTCAAAAATAACATGCTGAAATAAGGAAAAAGCCTGGCGGGATTAACAGTTGCCAAACAAAGTTACCGGTTATTTTAGCGCTTTCAGACGAAAGTTTTTGTACGCTATTTTCATGGGAGGGCCTACATGCACCTGGACTCCCAGTAAGCCATCTGTTCTCAGGTTAATGGTATCATTATCAGTCACATCACTTATCAAAACACCATTAACTTTATGTTGCAGGCGGTTGCCGTTTACAATGAGGTGGTATTCATTCCAATCCTCGTCTTTAATAGCAGCTTGCATGGACTCGCGGCTACCTAGTGAGCTGGTTACGTTCCGGGGGGTCCATTGATTTCCTTGGCTGTAATTGTTTATCGAATCGGCATTTTCAACTGCCGGTACAACCACCACTTCTCCCTGGGAAGCCAGCGTAGTTCGCCGGCGTTCTTCGTAGTTGCTGCCGGTATAATTTTTTTGACCATCCAGATCTGCCTGGTATCCTCTCAGTCCATAAGGCACCTCTTCTACCCTTTCGCTGCGATAGTTAATACCGCTGTTCCCGTTTTTCGAAATTTTGAATTCCACTTTTAACTCAAAATCTGCCGGCATATCTCCTTTCCATATGATAAATGAGTTGCGATCCAGCTGGGTCGCCGGAGTTATTTCTCCTATTAATTTCCCATCTTCCACTCTCCAGAGATTTTCATCGCCTTCCCATCCATCCAGTGTTTTGCCATCGAATATTTGCACAAAACCATCACCATCACCATCTGTGCCGGTATCCGTTGATTGCGGCGCCTGACAGGCGCCAAAGGTTAACAGCAAGCTGCAACCTATCGCCAAAATTCCTCGCCCAAAAGCATTAGCGATTTTGATATTGTTTAATGGGTAATTTCTGATCACCCTAAGCTTATTTACCCCAAAGAGACTATCTTGTATTTTCATGGTTAACTCCTGTTTTATTCTGATCTTTTTTCAAAGTATCCCGATTTTTATTGAATGTCTGGCTACTGACAGGTCCAGGTTACTTGCAGCTTTTGATTGCAGTAGTCAGTCCTGATCCGTAATGCTTCAGACAACTTCAAGTTTCCAAGATAATCTTTAACCAACAATTATAAAACAGTAGCATTATAATTTTAGAATTATTTTGGGATAAAAGGATCTTTATGTGGTATTCGGGGCTTAAAATAATCCTTTGGTATTGGGTAGCTAACAGAGGACAGACTTTCCTGGATGGCCTAATGGATCAAAGGAAATGTTTTATCCGTAGTTCTCTTATAGCCATCAAGCAATATTTCATTACCGGTGCAGGTGACAATGGCAAAGCTATTGTTTTCAAGCCCTTGATAATCAACCATACCCAGTTGTGTAATGTATTGGATACCCTTAATTTGTTGGAAGCGTTCCTCATGCACATGTCCGTGAATCGCGGCTTTCACCTTTTTTGAAGCCTCCAGGATGCCTTGAATTGCCTCAAAGTTATTCACGTGATATTTATGATCATGCCTTATATATTCAAACAGCGGATGGTGACAGAAAACTATGGTTGGCAGGATTGTCTTGGTCAAATCAGCTCTAAGCCATTGTAGTTGCTCCTCAGGAATATTGGTATCCTGCCAGTCAGCTCCTTCTTTATAAAAATGAGGTTTTCCGTTTTTATGGTAATTGGCATCCAGCACCACAAAATGAAAACCACTTTGATCAAAAGAATAGTAGCTCTGATCATTGGCAATGCCGGTATTCTCTACATGTTGTAAAAATTGGCGCTTGGTAATACTGTCCACATCGTGGTTGCCTACACAATGAAACCTGGGGCCTTTAAACCGGGCAAAAACTGTTTCAATCGCTTTTAAATAACTCAGCGTATCTTCTGTTCTTTTATTGGGATCCTGATCTTTAAAATCTCCCAGATGTATGGCAAAATCTATTTTTTCCTTATTAAAAACATCGATACACACCCGCATTTTCTCCAATGAATCGCGGTAATATCGCGTGCCGGCATGGTCGCAGTCAGCATAGTGGGAATCAGTTATAATTCCAAATCTTACCGTCGATCTGTGATCGCCCTCAATCATACCGGGAGGCAGCATAAACATCCCGGCAGCACTTCCTGACAGGGTTATGAACTTCCTCCTGCTAATTTTCCAATTCATTGATTTCTTATTATTAAAAATACTACTTAACCTGAGCTAGCTATAACATGTCTTGTTTCTGCGCTTACTAATGTTGTTTACAAGCACCAGGTGACGTGATGCCACTGCAAAATATTCAAAAAACAGCCTTGATCAAAGCATGGCAAACCATCCAGGGTAATTAAAAACACATTTTCAGTGCGGGACATTTGAGCACATCCCTGGAAAGTTATGAATACCAAAAGTGCAAAAACAGCTATCCTGTTCATAAGGTCATTTTATTGTTAAGGTTAAAATTTTGTGGTATATAAAAATAGAGAGGGCAATATATGCCCTCTCTACATTCTAAACAATTATCCTACTAATTTTCCCACCAACCTTTGGCATTGATATTGTCACTACCCAGGCCTTGTATCGCCTGCTGATAATTTTCGGCATTCAATGACTGTTCCTGATCCGGGTATAAAAACCTTACGGGCACCTGGTTGTCATTTACATTATCCTGCCCGGGCTGTATCTCTTCCGGCAAGCCGGTTCTTCTGAAATCATACCAGGCTTCCAGCCCAACCATGAAGGAGGCCAGCCATTTTTGTCTCATGATAACATCCAGCTCGCCGTTGTAGGCAACGCCGGGCTGTGACAGGTATGCGGTGAGATCCTGCTCGGTGTTCCAATACTCAAAAGAGCTCTTTACACCTTCCTCATAATAGGTTTGGCCGTCTCCTGTAATCATTCCTCTCTGGGCAGCCTCGGCTAAAATAAATTGCAATTCAGCGTGTTGCATCAAAGCTCCGCCCACCGCATCCGGCGAATCAAAAAACAATCCCTGATTCAATCTTGAAACATTAGACGCACCGCCATTAAAGGTAGAAGCGTTGTTTTCACTTAGTCCATTGGGCAAGCCTACAAATAAGGTTGGATCGTCATTTGGATTATCTGTTGGTTGAAACCAGGTGTTGAGCCTGTTGTCTCCGAATCCTTTTAACACTGCCTCACTTGTTTCACTTAAACGATGCTCATCGAAACCGCCAATTCTGCCTCTTCCTATTGGAAAAGATGTGGCCACGCTTGCGGCCGGATATATTAGCACAGCATTGTCTTCGTTACTTTCAAAAATCGGTTTGTTATCAATGATTTGCTGCATCTGGCTGGATACATCGACCTTACTTGAAATTCTCATCAGGTATCTCAGCTGAAGAGAATTAGCCAGTTTCCTCCAGGCTAACAAATCACCGTCATACAACAAGTCACCACCAAAAATCGGCACACCCTGTGTCAATAAACCATCAGCTGCGGTAAGATCAGCCAGTATGCCATTATAAATACTTTCCTGAGAATCGTATTTTGGCTGGAATTCTCCATCAGTCTGGCCTTTAATAGCTTCGGAATAAGGCACCTCACCCCAGCTATCGGTCAGGTTGGAATATATCCATGACTTAACAATTAGTGCCATGGCCTCGTAACTAGGATTTTTTGATTCTTCGGCACGGGCAGACTCTAAAATCAATTCCACTTCCGTAAGATTGCCGTAATAGTCATTCCACTTGCCACTTTCCGACCCCCAATTGTAACGGTCAAAATCTGTAAAGTTAATTTTAGCGGTAAGCTGAGCTACAATGTTCCCGTTACTCCATCCGGTGTTAACCTGATCTGTCAGGGTCTTGGAGAGAACAGTTGATAACAGTAAATTAGGACTTACTGTTTCAGGCTCATTGTTGTTTGTGTTGATATCTTCAAAATCATCAGTGCAGCCTGCAAAAATAAGAATGCAGAGCAACATTGTTTTAAATTGTTTCATCACAAGAATATTTTTAATTTTAATTGAATTCATCAGAAGGTAATATTTAAGTTAAAGCCCATACTTCTTGAAGAAGGTGTGGCCATATCTTCAACACCCGGAACAATAGTTCCACCGTTAAATGATAAAGTTTCAGGGTCAAAGTGTGGGTTTTCCGTCCACAAGGCCAGGTTTCTACCAACAACGGAAATAGTCAGCGCTTTAAATGGCGTTCTTTCTATCAGGGTCTGAGGTAAGCTATATCCAAGCTTTACTTCTCTTAATTTCAGGAAAGAAGCATCAAACATTCCCACTTCCTCGTTGCCCCTGTTGTATCTCCACCAGTAGAAGTCTCTACCACTCAATCGCACGTCATTTACTCTGTAGGTACCGTCGCCATTGTCAATTACACCTTCTGAAATGATTCCCTCTTCCCTGCCTTCGGCAGTGAAATCCATCATGCCTGATGTACCGCCAATCAATACGGTTCTTGAGTTGACAACACCACCATGTCGCCAGTCAAACAAAACACCCAGGGATATATTCTTGTAAGTGAAGGTGTTCTGGAAGCCAAGCATGAAATCAGGGTTATAGTTGCCAAGGTTTTTCAGCGTAGGGTCGCGCACTGCAAAGCCGTCTTCATTGTGGATTACCTGTCCAAAGAATTGGCTATTTTCATCTTCCACGGTGGCAAATCCGGTTCCGTAAACATCGCCAACCCTGCCACCTACGCGGGCCTGCACTTCGACGTAATTATTGGAAATGGTATACACATCCAAATCATCAATTAGTTCTTTTACCTTTCCCCGGTTTCTGGTAAAGTTGAAGGAAGATGTCCAGCTAAATCCTGATGGTGATTGGACAATCTGACCATTCAACATTATTTCCAGACCCTGGTTCTCAATTTCACCGGCGTTGATAATTCTCGATTTATAGCCTGAGGTAATGGAAACAGGCAGGGTCAGGATCTGGTTCTTGGTATTTGCCTTATAATAAGTCACATCCAATCCAAGTCTGCCTTTAAACAGCCTGATATCAGCTCCTACCTCAATTGAATTTGACTCCTCGGGCTTTAGGTTAGAGTTTTTCAAGGTTTCAGAGGCACTTACCTGCTGAACATTGCCAAAAGGCTCCTCGAATTTAAAGGTATTGATCAGGGCATATGGATCGGTATCATTACCTACAATTGCCCAGCCTGCTCTAAGTTTTGCAAATGAAAACACCGGTGGCAGGTCAACCATATCGGAGATGATGGCGCTTAAACCAACCGAAGGATAGAAATAGGAATTGTCAGATTCCGGCAATGTACTTGACCAGTCGTTTCTGCCCGTTACATCAAGGAAAAGTATGTTTTTATAAGACAGGTTCAGGAAACCGTATAAACTTTGGACTTCCTTTTCATCGTTGAACTGATTTTTTGACAGTGGTTCGGCGGCATTGCCAAAATTGAAAATGCCAGGGACGGAAAGTGCATTGGCACTGATTCGTTTATACCGGTTTTCCTCCCGTCTGAGGTTTCCGCCCAGTGAGGCGCCCAGTTGAAAATCACCGTTGAGTTTTTTATTATAAGAAAGCAGGAAGTCTGTATTCTGCTCTTTAAAATAGATGTCATCCTCACGGTATTGCCCTCTGTCAAATCGCTGTGTACTGAACGCCCTTTTGCCAATTCTCAGGTCATTGAATAAGTCAAGCCCGGATCGTACCATTAACGAAAGCTCGTCTGTAATTTCAAAATCCAGTCTTACATTACCAAACAACCTGTCTTTATTAAAGCTGTTCGTATTTTCATACATGGTAAAGTAAGGGTTATCATGCCAGTTGTAGTTGTAATTAAACTGCTGAACACCTTCCAATCCGGGCTGCCAGTAATCCCTCAGTGTGCTCATGTCAATTTGCCTTCCAAACCACACCCACAGATACATGATATTTTCAGTACCATAGGAGTTATTTGGCCGATTCCCACTGCTGCTATTCACATAGTTAAGTGATGAAGTTACCTTCACTTTGTCAGTTAACTGATAAGAGCCGCTTAACGCAAAGTTTTCTCTTTTATAATCAGTATTGGGAAGGATGCCTTCACTATTCATCCTGGTGTAGGCCGTCCGGAAATTGCCTTGCTCATTAGAACCGCTGAGTGCCACATTGGTGCTTGTCGTATAGCCGGTTCTGAAAAAATCCTCGATGTTATCCGGGCTGGCTGTCCATGGCAGCGGCGTAGCCTCATCGGTAAAATTACCATTTTCATCTCTTGGGCGCAGTGCAAAGTCTCCGGCTCTCACACCGGAAGAGGTCGGACTGTTGTGTTGCACAATAGGCTGACCATTAAATCTGGGGCCCCAGCTTTCATCTATATTGTCGTTGATACCAGCGCCAAAGCCATCGCCAAATGCAAATTCTCCTCCCGCACCCTGGCCGTACTGGTTCTGATATCTGGGTATTCTCAATGGTTCTTCAAAGGTGACGTTCTGGTTAATATCAACCCTGAAACCCTGGCTCCCTTTGCCAGATTTGGTAGTGACCAGAATAACGCCATTGGCGCCTCTTGAACCGTACAAGGCAGTTGCGTTGGGTCCTTTTAGTACTGAAATAGACTCGATATCATCGGGGTTGATATCCTGTGCGCCATTACCAAAATCTGTTTCCAGGTTTCCTTCCGTACGGTTACTTACTGTTCTGTTATTAATCGGAATACCGTCAACGACAAAAAGCGGAGAATTCTGACCTGGTATCAAAGAGCTTTCTCCTCTGATGGTGATTAATGCCGTGGAACCCACGCCCGAGCTACCACCTACTACCTGCACACCAGCAACTTTGCCAGACAATGAGTTAACCACATTGGTTTCTCTCGCTTCGGTAAGTTCAGAGCCCTGCACTTCCTGCACTGCATAACCAAGTGCCTTTTGCTCTCTTTCCACGCCGAGCGCCGTTACTACTACTTCATCCAGTGAGGTGACATTTTCCTTTAGCTGCACATTAATGACCGTCCTGTTACCGATGACCTCCTCGACATTCAGATAGCCAACAAACGAAAATATTAAGGCTTCTGCGTCCTCAGGTACAGTAATTCTATAATCTCCATTGACATCGGTTACCTGGCCAATATTTGTGTTTTTGACGGTGACAGCTACAAATGGAAGTTCTATGCCAGTGCTGGCATCTGTTACTTTTCCGGTTATGGTTATGTCTTTTCGCTGGTTTTTTGGATCCTTTGACTCCCCAGCCACAAGGTTGTTGATAATTATTGTCTGAATCAGTACAATGCACAAAACGGTCCGGACCGTTAGAAAGACTGATCTTTTTAAACAATTTTTCATAATTTTACATGTTTTACTAAGTGGAATGCTTAAGTGAAATATTAGGGTTGTTGAAAGCCAACGTATCCGTGCAAAGATTTCCTTGGCTTTAAATAATCAATTTGGAAGTGCTACCCGGCACTTCCTTCTTCTTCATAGTTTTCCTTTTACATAGGCTAGTTTGGTTTTAGTAATCTTCTAAATCAATTAAACAGGTTCAATTACCTCCTCGGCAAGGCCAAACGACAAGGTCATTCCGGCTCCGCCGAGTCCGTTAATAATCGTCACACCATCTTGTGGTGTCAGGACTATTTCCGTAGTGCCATCCTGCATTTTGGAATACACGCCATTCCAGTGGGTGCCAATCGTCCAGTCTTTGAACTGGGCAAAAGTTGATAGATATTGCAGGATCATATCATCAATAATTTTTTTGTTAAAAGGTTCCAAATCCAGTCCATACTCATGTGAATCGCCAATGGTGAGTTCTCCCTGGCCATTTTGTGATACCATCACGTTCAGCCCCCATTTCAGGTGATCCTGAAAATTGCTCTCATAATACAGTCGCATAGCCTCATGAGATTCCATGGCCTTAAATGAGTTATAATGGACCATGGTAATGCCACCACAAAGCGCCGGACCTATTTTCCAGTCTTGCGGCTGGGACACCAGGCGCATCATTTGTAATTTACACTTGGTGATGTTGGCCTGTTTAAATTCTTCGGGAAACAAGGTTTCAAAGTCGGCACCGCTGCAGATGTATATCAGGTCGGCTTCATGCGTTTCATGGCCTGTTCTTATGTTGGGATAAGTCACTTCCGTTACCGACTTACCCCAATGAAAGCGAACGCCATATTTTTGCTCCAAAGTCCCTGGAATAGCAGCAATGGCCTCACGTGGATCGACGATAAGTTCTTCACTACTCCACAGCGCGCCCATTAAACCTTTACTAACAACGGCCTCTGATTTTTGCAAGGCTTCCGCTCCCGTCAGCACTTTGTATTGAGGGTTTTTATTAGCGAACTCTTCAATCACGGCCAGCTCCTCGGGCCTATAAGCCAAATGAAGGCTTCCCACCTCTCCGTACCAGATATCTGCCAGTCCGGCCATTTCTTTCCATATACTTCTTGATCTCAACGCGCGCTCATACAGCTTGCCTGCCGGTTGGCCGACAGGCCACACCATACCAAAGTTTCGAACAGATGCTCCCCGCGCTTTTGGGTTTCTTTCAAATACCTCCACGTGAAAGTCTTTGAGTGCCAACGCTCTGGCAGTGGCTAGCCCTACGACCCCGGCTCCGACAACGATGGCTTTTTTCTTCCTCATATTCAAGGGGTTAAAACAATTTGTCTTTCTAATATTTTTAAACCTGCCCGGTGTTTAAGATAGAAGTAGATGGAGGCTACGAAAGTGGTAACTACACCAATCACCGACGCTACCACCAGCGTTGTGCTGAAAAACTCCGTCCAGGAGGTATGTTTGAAGCCACCCAGCTCCTTGTAAAACAAGAAACTCACGCTACCCAGATAACCAAAACTATCAGCCAGGTATATCAAAAATCCAGCATTACCCGTATGTCTGAATACGGCCATAAAGCGTTCAAAAATCACACAATTAAAAGGGACATAAGCCATATACAAACCCAGGCCAATGGCGATCATCCAGGTAACCGGCGTGATAAGAGCTTTCGAGAATAAAATAGTGGTTACCAGTATAATCAAAAACCCAATTATAATAATTATGTGATTGATTATCAGTGCTTTTATATTATTTTTCACCAGTACCAATGAGCTTATAATTACCAGAACAGCAATGGAAACAGGCACCTCTGTGGTTGTAAAAATAGCAGACTCCCCTTCAAAACCCAGCTCCAGCCAGATGTTGGAAACAAAGTTATCCCTAATATCTCTCAGCAGGGTAAGCAGCACATAGCCCGCTATGAGCATGGCTATACCAAACCCATAGGATTTCAACAGAGTCAGACGATCTTCTCTCGTCATCGGTACCCGTTTATTTCGCAACGTAATGTCCTCTTTGGTAGGCTGGGGGGTTTGATCCAAAAGCCACGTAAATAATAGCAGTGGACCAGCAAAAACCAACCCCGTCAGACAGGGCATCCACCATTGACTTACCTGAAAATTCACCATCAGGTAAGCGCCCACTGATTTTACTAATCCGGAGGAGAAAATGAAGCTCACGCTTAGGAAGGCTCCCATAAACTCGGTATACCTTCTGCCTTCCAGGTAACTGAAAACAAGTCCCCATACCATGCCGAGTGGAAAGCCGTTGACAAAAAGCAGCAAGATATTAAAAGGCTGAGGTATCAGAGGAAACATCAATAACGCCAGCCAGGACAGCAGAATAAACATCAAAATGGCCCTCGACCTGGCATTTTGCCCCATTTCGGAAATGAATTTGACACCGTAAAACTTGGAAAGTGTGTAACCTACGGTCTGTGCAAAAATCAACCAGATTTTATAATCTATTCCCAGCCAAACCATGGCATCGAAAGTGGCCACCGTAAATGGTTTTCGAAATGCGTACATGCACGAGTAGGTGCCAAAGGCAGCGACAGCTGCTATGAGGGCTATAAGTTTTTCGTTTTTACCGGTCAGATGCTCTTGCAGGGTCATTTTAAGTGGTAACAATTTCTTTAAGTTCCCCGAGTGAACTAATGGCATGTGTAGCTCCCATTGCCAGCATTTCATCTTCGGTATACTGGCTGGAGATCATACCAACAACATAACGACAACCAGCATTCAAGCCTTCTTCCACATCCGACCGTGTATCTCCAACCTTGGCGACCTCCCGGGCACTATCAATGTTAAAATGAGTCAAAGCCTTTTCAATCATCATCGGCGAAGGCCTGCCCTGGCTCACTTCGTCGGAGGTAACAGAAAAGTCTATCAGATTCCTGTCGTCCCAACCCATTTTTGAGATCAGCAGGTCGGCGGTAGACCTGGCGTAGCCTGTGTCAAGTATCACCTTTACATCATTTTTCCGCAGGTGCGCAAAAAGATCAGACGCGCCGGGCATCTCTTTGATGCTATTGCTGGTCCGGTAGGCTTCCTCGACCATATTCGTGAATATAGCTGCCGCCTCATCCAGTTGTTCGTCCGTCGCGGATTCCCACTTCAATAACATCATCTTTTTAATACCTTCTTTCTTATTCATACCCCCTATGGATTCCATTATTTCATCCAGTGAAAAGTACAGATCGTATTTTTGTAAAGTCTTGCGGACACAGTCATACACTTTTTTTCCTTCATCGACAGTAGTACCGGCCATATCAAAAACCACGGCTTTAATTCTTTGGGTGTTAGTTCCGGTATCAGTCATAGCTAAATTTTTGTTAGCAAAGCGCTTTGCGTATTAATTTTTTCCTAATTTGGCCGTAAAATTCACGGGCTGAAATAAGATATATTAGGCGTAATTGGTAAGAAACTTCGTGAGATCCGTAAAGAAAAAGGCCTGAGTCTTGTGGAAGTAACCGGGTAAAGCGGCATAACAGCCGGCCTGCTATCAAAAATTGAAAACTTTCGCACCACTCCTTCGCTGCCAGACCTCTATAAAATCGCTGTAGCACTAAAAAAGCCCCTTTCAGAAATTGTAAAACCGGTAGATGACAGACCCGAAGCATCATATACGTTGATAGGAAGTGGAGAAGGCGACGAAGCAATAAGGTACGATTCCAAAGGACTTATTTATGAACTGATTTACGTACTTGAAGGGGAAGTCATTTATGGCCTTGATGAAGAACAAATTCACCTTAGACCAGGAGCTACTTTGTATTTTAACAGTCAAATTCTTCATTCTTTGAAAAATCCGGGTACAAATAGTGTCAAGCTTTTTAAAGTTTATTTTATGAATCCAATTCCGTAAACAGTCTTTTATTCCCGGAATTAAAAAATTCATATTTGTAAAGTTATTAAGATTAATTCTTTGCGAAACGGCTGCGAAGATGTTTAACAATATAATAACTTTTTTCACATTAGGTTAATATTCAAATATCTGAAAATCAATCAATTATTTATCAATATTCAAAATAATCGATTTTCACAAGCTCAATGGTATTAATTTCTATTAACAGAGCGGTTTGAATATTTATCAAATTTCAAAAAAGAAGATCTGCGATGGACAAAAGCGAGGCCTGCAGTCGGACGAATAAATATGGGTGTTATGGCTGGCCAGGCAGGGAAAATTCGCAAGACATAGATACCTACAGTGAGGGTAACGTTGTGGGACTACCACGGTTTTAACCGCTTCAGTTTTGGGTGGTAATGTCTAAAACCAAAATTCCCCTGGCCCGGGTCTGCTGCCCGAACCAGGGGAATCCATGCCTGTTCTATATCAATAAATAACCCCTAGTATCCCGGATTTTGAAACAGGTTAGGGTTGTTATCAATAGCTGTCTGCGGTATCGGAAGGATCAATTGCATGTCTGTGATGGAAAGTTGAGTTGTTGCCTTTCCAAATACTCTCAGCGTTAAAAATGAAATACCTTCCTTCTCCATTTCAGCTTGCGATTGTGCAAAGGCGGCCTCTAAAAGCTCTCCTTGCGACATCCCGCCGGGCAGAGCCGCTTCACCGGCACGTAGTTTTAATTCGTCAAGCGTGTCTTTGGCCGTCCCTAAAGAACCCATAACGGTATTTGCATGGGCATTGATGAGATATGCCTCTGTCAGCCGGAATACCGGCACATGCGCTCCCTTTGAGAAAAAATCGGAAAATTCCGCATCTGCGCTTTTATCAAATCCCCAAATTAATTCTACATTATCTGAAGTAAAATTAGTTGTATTGTCGCTTAATTCGTACATAGGATCGCCGATTAAGATATCAGCCTGACTCAGGGCATTGGACCAATCTTCACTAAAAAGGTAAGTCCTGGCCAGTAAGGCACGTGCAAAACCCTGGGTAACATTGCCTTCATTTTCCGCCGTCCAGCTGGTGGGAAGGTCGGTGATAGCGGTATTAAGATCACTTTGAATCAAGGCAATCATATTTTGTTGTGCGACTTGTGCGCCCTGGCTGTCTTCAATTCCCGTCTCCTGCGGAATACTTCCAAACCACATTACCAAATTAAAATTCAGATAGGCCCTCATGGCCAAAGCCTGGGGTGTAACATCGTCTTTTTCTGGCGCCGAACTAAAAACAGTTTCAGCGCTTGAAATAATATTATTCAAACCAAATATGATATCAAAGGCTCCGGACCAAAGCTCATTGACCTTACTATCAAGCGAATTTTGCGTATGAGCATGTACATTATCCCAATCCGTTGACGGGGCTGTCGTGGTATTCGCATATACCCCATCAAAGATGGAGGCGAACTCCAGGTACGCGGTGAGCTCCTCATACCTCAATGCGAGACTTTGCAGTATTTCAGCCGGTGAGGTAAGTGGTTCAGGCTCAATATCATTCAGACTTACTGTAACTACCGCGGTGCTGCTCACCTGCCCGTCATTTACCGCGATGGTAAGCGAGAAGGAAGGTGTCACTTCATAATTCAGTTCTGAGGAAGTGTTGACAGTCAACTCTCCGGAGTTAGCATCAATCGCAAAAGCGTCATTTGTATTTCCTGCTGTAATAGAAAAAGTCAAGGTATTCTGATCAGGGTCGCTGGCTAATATGGTACCTACGGCAGTGGCGTCGGCACTGTTTTCATCAATGGTAAATTCCTGGTTGTCAATTACAGGCGCTGAATTTTCATTTTCGTCTGTAACATTAACCGTAATCGTTGCCTGGGCTGTTTCTGTTCCGTCACTTACCTGAATAGTGAGGGTAAAAGTGGGATTGGTTTCAAAATCAAATACTGACGCAGTATTTACGATCAATTCTCCCGTTGCGGCATTGATGGAAAAAGCATCACCGGTATTGCCGGCGGTTATAGAAAAAGTCAGGGCATCACTGTTGGGGTCGGTAGCTTTGACCGTTCCTACAACGGCGTCCTTTGCGCTGTTCTCCTGTATAGAAAAGCTTTGATTTTCTATTGTGGGTGGCTGATTCACATTACCGTCATCATCTTCCTTACAGGAAGTGCAAAAATATAATACCATGCAATAGAGCGCAAGTTTGACAAGTGGCTTAATAGTTTTCATCAAATTTTTATTTAAGTGTGGGTGTTCCCGATTTTCTTTAAATGAGGTAAGACCGGTAAAAAAACAGTCTAAAATCCCCTGATCAACCATTACAATGATCCGGGCCAATCAGGTGGTCTTGCCAGTAAATATATCTTTATGTGATCTTTGTTATCATCGCCTTGATAAGGCTTTCTTACATTTGCTAGAAATTCATTAAAAAAACTGAAATAAGACTCCTGGTTAATTTTAGGTAAACACAGGCTTCTTACCATCTTTGTTCGACACCTTTAATCTCAACATGGTGGCAAAAAATTCATCAAAGAAACTTAAGAACTTAAACCTAAAAGTAACCAAAAACGCTTGAAAATTCAAAATCACCCTCCGCTCAAACAGTAAACTTTCGGGAAAATATCCTAAAGACACGTTTACAAACATTTCACAATGGATTCTTTCGTGCAACCCGCGGTAATATAATTACAACAGATGGGAATTAGCCAGATCATGGGGCATTCAGTTTGGCCATAGATGTGTGTATGTAAATTTAAAATAGTCGTTCCAAAGGAGGTAATTGTCTCCTTATATAATTCTCGGCTTCCAACTGCAATTGCCTCCCTCTGGCTGAGGCGTGATCATTTTGAGAATGTAAACGGTAGCAATAAACAACATTGGAAATAAATTCAACATTATGATAACCAGCAATCTCCATCAAAGGAATCATGATACCCATATCACTACTTGCCTTAAAAAAAGAACCGTCTTTATACTTGAAGTTTTTGCCTTGGGGATCTGCTTTAAGTAAAGTTTTAAACAGCTTGTATTTAAATGTTTTGAGGTGTGAAGCTTTCCATGGTGCGTTTCTTAACTGCCTGAATTCTTCTTCCGAATAAGCCGAGCAATTCCCGACTACCCCGTAATTGGTGATATACTGACCATGTGTTAATAGCGTCCCTTTTTGGTATTTGTCATTCAAAATCTGAAATGCAAATTCTCCAAAAATGTAATCGTCACCGTCCAGCAACACGATTATGTCCTCCTCGTCAAAAGATAGCTCTTTTAATGCACGGAAAATATTACCCATAGGCCCTAATCGAGTTTCATTTCGGATCTTATGAATATGATCAAATTCTTCCGTGATTAAATCTAAAGTTCCATCGTCTGATTGGTCGTCTAATAAATATGCTTCGTAGTTTATATATTCTTGGTTCAGCAAGGAGTTAACACAATCGACAATGTAGCCTCCTACATTTCTAAATGGTATTAAAACTACTATTTTTTGCATTTTTTCTATCATAATTACAGCATATTCTGTTTTTCCCGCTTAACAGCATTCAGCGCTGCCGCTAACACCTGATCCATATTGTAGTACTTATAGGTCGCTAAACGCCCTCCAAAAATTATATTATTTAAGCCACCTGCCATCTTTTTATAACTTTCATAAATTGAATTATTCTTCCTGTCATTTACAGGGTAATATGGTTCAGTACCCTTTTGGTATGCGTTCGGGTATTCTCTGGTTATAATGGTATGAGATTGGTTTCCAAATTCAAAATGCTTATGTTCTATGATTCTGGTGTAGGGAATATTAAGATCGGTATAATTTACCACCGCATTGCCTTGAAAATTATCAATTTCCAATCTCTCGTGTTCAAAACGTAAACTTCTGTATTCCAATTTCCCCAATTTGAATTCAAAAAACTCATCAATAGGCCCTGTATACACTATCGTGTTAGCTAAATGTGCCAACCATGATCTGTTTACATTATAATTGATTCCTAATTTAACCTCTACCTCATTCAGTAAGGCATTTGATAGCATGTTATATCCTCCAATAGGAATTCCCTGATACTTATCATTGAAGTAGTTATTATCATAATTAAACCTTATTGGGATTCTTTTAATAAGAAAAGCAGGCAATTCAGTGGCCTTCCTGCCCCATTGTTTTTCGGAGTATCCCTTAATAAAGTAATTATATATATCCTTTCCAACTAAAGACAAGGCATATTCTTCCAGGTTTATGGGCACCTTAATAGCTAGCTTACCCACCTGTTGTTTTATTTTTTCTTTAGCTTCCCTGGGCGTAACCACTCCCCACAATCGATTGAATGTATTCATATTAAAAGGAAGGTTGTAAATCTGGTTCTTATAAATAGCAATTGGGCTATTAGTGTACCTATTAAAGGTGACAAATCCATTTACATACTTCCAAATTTTTTCATCATTAGTATGAAAAACGTGCGCTCCATACTGATGTACATTGATACCATCTTCGTTTTTACAATATGTATTTCCTCCTATATGATTCCTTTGATCTATAACCAAACACTTCTTTCCCAGCTTATGCATCTCGTGAGCGAACGTCGCGCCAAAGAGTCCGGCGCCAACTATTAAATAATCATATGGTTTATTGACCTTCATCTGTTTAGAGACATACAGCTCACAATCATTAATACCATGTACTCATTTCCTTTAATAACTGCTCTTTAGACATCATCGCTAACCGCTCAAGCTCGGCCTGTTTAATTTCTACCTGTCTCTTGGAATGAAACCCACTATTGATTCCTCTTTCATGAGTAAGGTGATACATATAACCTTCTACCCTTTTAAATTTATAGCCTAAGGTTTCCCATCGATTGATTCGTTCGCCATCTTCCTTGCCCCAGCCATAGAAAAACTCGTTTTCCAAGCCGGAAGCCAAATATGCCAATCGATTAGCAAAGAATCCTCCTCCGACGGGATTTGGAGCATATAACTCCTTCATTTTCAATTCATTTTCCTTCAAAACATTGAAGTTTTTAGTTTGAAAATATAGTTCCCTTACAATTTTGGAAGTATCCAAAGCCTTCTTTTTATAAGGAGAGGCAAAATCTGCTTTTTTATCGCGCACTATGCCTACTGCTTCTAATATTTGCTCTTTTGTAACCAATACGTCCGAATCCCAAATAGCAACTATAGGTGTAAAGGTTTTCCTTACTAATTGGTTTATATAATATGTTCTGTGAAAGACAGGATCAAAATCTTCTTCAAATGTGATCTTCACTTCCACAGGTAATAGCCGGGAGAGTAAGGTATTGTTATACTCATCGGCTTCTAACACATGTATGTAGGTATCGAAATTCCTATTAATAAAATCAACGATTTCCAACAGGTTTTCCAGGCGGTCAATTGAATCAAGCCTTAGAGGAATTAGAAAGGTTACATCTTTTAAATTTGTTTTAGCTGTCATAATCTGTTAAGACTTAGTAATGTCCATTATTTAGTAATGTTCGAAGAGGGTTGATAAGCCTGAATATCAATCTTGTCTCATCAGTAATGATATCAGCCGTGCCATCCATTTGCTGTATGAATTTCAACGTTTCTTTATAAGTTGACTTCATACCTTTCTCAAGTTTGATTTCAGCAACATAACCTTCCGGTTCCGGTACCAGCGAAATTGTATTCACGCGACCGATCAGAACACCATATTCCATATAAGGAAACCCGGAAAGCTTGATATTTACCTTTTGTCCAGATTCCACTTTTCCGAGACCTGAGGAAGGTATAAATGCCCGGGCAATAATGATAGTTTCTTCGTTTGGAACAATGGTGGCTAATCTTTCACCGGCATTGATGACCTGATTTTCGCTCCAGTAATTGGTTAAAGTAATTTTACCATCAATTGGAGAGGTCAACACATAACTTTCAATCCAATTATTAATTTGAGTTTGGAGCGATACCAATGCTTCATCCAATGAATTTTGATAGGCATTTATTTCACTTTCTTTTGTTAAGTTTAGTTCTAAAAGATTTTCTTTTAGTTGTAATAGTGAAACTTCAGTATTTCTAACCGATGCTTCAACAGATATTAATGCGGACTTTTGATTAAGGAAATTTTGCAAGGACTGTTGGTATTCTGTTTTGATAATTCCATACCCTCCTTTAAAATAGGCTGATGAATCCTGAAAGAAAATACGCTGGATTAAATCAAATTCCTGCCGCTTTAGCTGCCATTGTTTTAAGATCAAATCATACTGTTTTTCCTGGTTTAAAATCCGGTTTTGTAGCAATGTTATCTTTTTACCGATCACATCTTGTTTTAGATAGTGGTGGAGGTTGTAACAGGTTTTTTGAAAATTAACAAAGGTATTTTGTATTTTGCCCAATGAGAGTTCATCGGGAAATCTTATCGCCATAACTTCCTTTACCCAATCTCCGGTAAAATTTTCGAGTAAATTATCTAGTAACTTTATGTGTGTATAGTTCGCAGAATTTTCAAGCAATGCGATTACTTTTTGTCTATACACATCTTCGCCATCGGAAATGTACCACTTAGCAATCCTGCCACTACTTTTACAAATTAATGGGGCCGGTGGATTAATGGTGGTCAGTACAAGCGGGGTAGAAACTACTACCGGAAACTTAAAGAAGTAACTCCCGGCAATGGTTACCAGAAATATTGAAAAGAAAACTGTGACTCCCCATCGAACGACCCAGCGTGGCACATAGCCCATGATTTCCTGAATTTCTTCACTATATTCTTCCAGATTCCGGTTCCTTATGTTTGGCATTACACTATATTTTATTGTTTAAAATATCAGCCGCCTAATTCTAACTGATCTTTCACGAGGTTATAGTAGCCACCTCGTGCAGCTACTAATTCATTATGCATTCCTTTTTCGGCTATCTTACCTTCTTCCAATACAATAATCTGATCCGCATCCCTGACAGTACTGAGTCTGTGAGCAATAATTAACACCGTGCGATGTTTGAAGAAAACCTTAAGGTTTTTCATAATTGTTCGTTCATTTTTTGCGTCCAGTGCATTAGTTGCTTCATCAAAGAAAAGATAGTCCGGGTCCTTGTACACGGCACGGGCGATTAAAATCCTTTGCTTTTGGCCGCTGCTCAAGCCATGTCCATCATTACCTATCCTGGTTTTCAGACCTAAAGGAAGTGCTTTAATAAAATCCTTAATGTTTGCTATTTCCATAGCCTTTTCAAGCTTTTGCATATCAGGTATTTCATCTGCTACTGCTATATTATTAGCAATGGTATCTGAGAAAATATATCCTTCCTGCATAACAACCCCACATTTTCGCCTCCATTCTCCAGGGCTGTATTTATCAAGTGAAAGACCATTCAGCTCGATTTTACCCTCCACAAAATCATAGAACCCTAATAATAGTTTTATCAAGGTTGTTTTACCACTACCACTCCCACCTACGATTGCGGTTATTTTATTGGATGGAATTTTCAAACATACTTTATTGAGTACCTTTTCCGAATGCGGTCCTTCATATTGAAAAACCAGATTGTTAATAGACAACCCATTGCCCGGGAGGATCTCTTTGATTTTATTATCTTCAGGTTTTTCCTCCTCTTCCCGCTCATGTATTTCACTAAGTCTTTCAAGGCTTATTTTAGCATCCTGGGCTGCCTGTGTAAACCCGATAAATTGTTGGACAGGTGCATTAAGCTGGCCAATGATGTACTGCATAGCCATCATCATCCCAAGGGTTATATCTCCCTGTACCACGGCTTTGGCTGCTAAAAATGAAATAAGGATATTCTTCGTTTGGTCAATAAAAATCGAACCTATTTGTTGATTTTGATTAAGTGTTAGCCCTTTTACACTTACCTTAAACAATTGTGCCTGGATACGTTCCCATTCCCAGCGTTTAAGCTTTTCACAATTATTTAATTTTATTTCCTGCATGCCATTCACCAACTGCACAAGATTGCTTTGATTGGCAGATGACTGCTGAAATCGTTTATAATCAAGCTCACGTCTTTTCTTTAGGAATAACAAAATCCAAAGTACATACAAAAGGCTGCCTAAATAAAATATGCCTAATATCCCCATATGATAGCCGGCCATGATAAAGGTATACATGACCAGGGTGAATGTGGAAAACACAATGTTGATCAAAGAACTTGTTAGGAAAGATTGGATACGGCTATGATCACCTATCCTTTGCATGATGTCACCAACCATCTTTATATCAAAAAAAGATATAGGCAATTTCATAAGTTTAGTTAAAAAACCAGCTATCAGAGAAATACTTACCCTGGTCGTGACATGAAGCATAATCCAGCTACGTATAAGGCTATTAGCTGCTTGCCCTAAAGTAAGCACCATCTGGGCCACCAAAACCATGATTATAAAGGCAAGGTCACTGTTACCGATACCAAAATCTACTATAGACTGTGTGAGAAATGGGAAAGCTAAACTAAGAAGTGTACCGGTAAGAGTCGCCAGCATAAGCTGAGCCATGAATTTTGCATAAGGCCTTAGATAGCCCAGCAAATACATAAACTTTAGTTTTCCCTCTTTATCTTGTTTTTCTTTGTAGAAATCAGGTGTTGTTGCAAACAACAGGGTGATGCCATTATTTCCATCTTCTTCTTTGCTACTTATCCAACATTCAAAAAACTCTTCTTTGGTGTAAGTTAGCAGGCCAAGTGCAGGGTCAGATATAAATACGACATCATCAGAATTATTCTTTCCAAGTAAATTAAAAAGCTTTTTTCTTTTCCCAATTTTATACACTACCACAAAGTGGTTTCGTTTCCAGTGCACAATACAAGGTAATGGAGCCTCATTACAAAGTTGCTCCCAGGTAAGCCTGGCCCCCTGTGTATGAAGACCAATACTCTCGGCAGCTTCACTTATACCTAATAAAGACACACCTGCCTTTGTAATGTAACTGCGTTCGCGTAAGAATGCCAGGCTATGACTTTTACCATAATATTTCGCTATAATGCGCAGGCATGTTGGCCCACAGTCCATAGCGTCAAGCTGTTTGTAGTGAGGAAATTTCAAAAGGCTTATATAACTTAATTTCTAAAAACTGGGATTTATAGAATTACATTTGATTGATTTGTAATGTGATCCATCAAGACAGTGAAATAAGATTTTATCCACATAAGATCTTAATAATATTCCTGGCACACCAGACTTATATCAAAATCAGCTATGCTCATATACTGAGTTGGTCTCCCTACTTATAGCTGGTACTCTTCCGAGTTCCATAATTTTAGCGATACAATTTTCACAGGTTTCATAATTTGGACTTAGCATATATTTTCGTCATATACTGAAATCATTAAGCGGTTTTTTAAGTAACAGCAATGGACAAGACCTAATAAATGATCCAGTTCGTATTTCCTGACCTTTGACAAAAGCATAATGAATGTCACCCGTGATTCAGATTCGTACTTAATTTTATATGTTGATATCATTGCTAAAATACCAGGTATCAACAAGGCAAACCCTATAATTAAATAATTGATATGGTTATCAAACGGCATTTTTGAAACAGTTAACTTTCAGTCTGTGGAAATTATTCTTTTAACCAATCTCAAATCGGAATTAAGCTTTTTCAAAGTATTCAATGAAGTATTAGTATAATCTATTTTGTTTCTGAGCTTACCAATGTTTTTTATAAGCACTATGCTGAGCTTTTGCCCTCAAGCCGGGCAGGCTCTTACTTTTGCATTGCCAAAAAGGGTAAACAACAACGCCGAAAAATTTAAACTCGCTGCGCTCAAACAGTAATTTTTTGGGAAATATCCTAAAACACGCATTTTATAATGTATTCCTTCATTGAACTCACGTTTAAATTAGCGCCAGAACATTTTGGACGTGTCTTAATTTGATGATTACAATTGCCCGCAGACATATTATGAATCTGATATAGAGAATATACAAATTGTAAACTAGTGACTTGATCAAAGAATTTATTATTTAGTTTTAATAAATTCTTTGTTACTAGTAGATTGGGTTGAATTATCAGATATTTCGTGTCTAATACAGCACACGTATACCGAATACTGGAACCACAATAACCCACACCATCTATAACCTTTCTCTTCATGGTCCGGAGGTTAATCTTCACAGTTGACGGCAACTCACCAAGACGTTTTCCCTCACAATTGGCACTTCAATGCAGTACAAACATCACAGAATGGAATGCCTCCTGTTCCTCTCCTTTAAAACTTATCAACTCATCACAATTCCACATTTTTTCTGGCAGTAATTTTAACTTTCCAGGCCTTTTTAAATTTTTCATTTCTCTGTTTACTTTAAGAATACCTACTCTTTTCGGCTTTCGGCTTCTCCGGATATTTCTTATAGTGTATATTTTGGAAACATCATTATAAAATTAACAAGTAAGGGTCCGGTATTTTCGGACTCTTAAAATTTTACATGAAAAATTAATTTTTTATATAAATATCCATTAGTTCCATCGGTTGACTCATACCTATCAGCTATTTGGATTAAAAATCTAACAATTTTTGTACTATGATACTTTAAACCATTAGTCTCCGACTTTTGAACTGGTTGAGCGCGCTACTCAATTAATATTTTTTTTAATGTACCATTCTTTTCCTTTTCAATTAATACCCTTTCCTCCGATAAAATGTATCCTTTTTTTCCCCAAAGATTATCTTCTTTCAGTCTGGCAGTCATTGTCAGCTCGTAAACCTTATTTAGTAGTAGTTCACAATTCAATTTTGCCTGATACAATTTTAGTGTCCCCGGAGAAACATGTATGTCGCTGATTTCAATTTCTGCAACCTTTCTATTGCCAAGCATTAATACTACCCCTAAATTAAATTCTGAAAAATTCGTGTATTCAAGTTTGTTCTTAATAGCAATTTGAAAAGAAGTATTTTGGATCCATTGTAATTCCATTTCCTGTAGCTCATATTTCAACTTTTGCGCTTGTAGACTATCAGTTAAAATATCGCCTTTAAACACAAGGCCCTGAATATTGGATGGGTATCCATGTTTTAATATGTTTATATACCGCTCAACAGATTGACCTACTCCTAAGTCAGCTATTGACTGATTAAAGATAAGGATGGGGTAATCGTATTTTTTTGCTATTTTAACAACATCAGGATCACCGTGATCATCAAAACCAAGGATTAACCTGTCTTTTTTTTCTAATATTTTTAAAAGCCCTGGATTTGATAGCCTAACTACCAATGGTAGTTCCATAGAGTAATCATTCAAAACATCATCAATCATTTTATAAGTGTCATATAATTTTTGAGGATCAGTATTTTCCGGGCTTTTTATTGCCAAAGCAAATAGTGATGGGTGATTCCCATAGGTTAAAACCACATGAGTAAATATGTCTTTAGTTGTAGCCAGGTAATCGCTATCTTTAAAATTTGATGGGGAGACATCCAGCATTACATAAATCCCATATTTGTTGCAAAAATCAATTATAATGCCGTTAATATCTGTAATGGAAAGGTATAAGGCATTAATATTGTTTTTTTTCAAAGAGCTAATCTCTTTTTTAATTTTTTCATAATCCCCTGGAGTCTCCGGGGCATAATTAATGGCTTTTATTTTTGCCTTTTTCCTGTTTACAAATAATTTCCCCTGTGTGATGTCTATGTTCTTAAAGCCTGTTTTCGTGCTATACGCTGCTACAAAGTTATTTTTGTCATCCAATAATTCTTCCGATATATTATACACATTAGGATACTCTAAGCTCCATTTTTGACTTTTTGGAACAATTACACTAAAAAAATCTTTGCTTTCCTGAGGTAAAGAAAAATCATGAAACTTATATTTATTATGAGGAAAGGGGTGACCTGCGGAATCAAAGGTCAACTTATTAGTTTGATAGCTAAGATAATTTTTTAAATCCTTATCATTTTCATTATACATAGAAGGTATTATTGAATAACCTTGTACCGATGTTTCAGCAAAATTGAATGTTTTGCCCAGGATACTTAAATCATGATAATTTGTTTTCGTATTAAAATAACCTCTTGCGCAGATATTAGCAATATGCTTATCCCTTAAAATGATTACATAAATACCCTTAAGAAATCTTTTTAAGTTAGCACTCAATTTGCATTGTAAGGTGATAAAATTTGATCCTTCTTTTATTTGTGAGGTCAATTCAATATTATTAGAGAGTTGGTATGGGAAATTTTTTGGTATTTTTTGGCCATTTATCTTAATATCATATTGAAAAGGGCTGCTTGGAATGTGCAGAATCACTTTTCCTCTTTGAGCAAAATTATTTATAGACAATTTATTTTTAAAAGCAATTTTAAAAGCAGATGAATATGCCCCGCTTAGCTCTCTTATACTTAACCATTCTGTTGTATCCTCGGGCGCATATTGGTGCGTTTGTCTGTATTTCCATTCATCATCAAAAGTTAATACATAATCGGAATTCACTGGTGAAAAAGTTAAGGAAGAACTCTTACTTGCATAAGGAACATCATTGGAAACTAAATATGATGGAACGGTTTGTCCCGTGGTTTCAAAAAAGACCAGTATAAAACACGTAATGAGTGGAAAACGCATAATTCATCATTGAAAATTGATTACAACCAGTTCCCCCAATAAAATAGGGGAACTGAAATACTAATTATCCATAGGTTGTACATGTATCATTACATGAAGTTAATTGATTACAGGTGGTAGTAGCAGAACTTCCTACCGGATTATTATTTTTACATGTTTGTACATTAGGTGCGTAACATGTCCAATCACGTGAAGGCCACGGCGCCAATGTACTTTTGCAGCAATATTTATTTTGACCAGGAGCACAACCACCACCATCACCAGACCCGCCTCTAAAACTCAATAGTTCATCCTGCTTGAGCATTTTTTCCGGCATTAATTTTAGCTTGCCAAGCCTTTTTAAATTTTTCATTTCTTTAATAGCTTTATTTATACCTACTCTCTTCGGTTTTCGGCTTCCCCGGATATTTCTGGTAGCGCGCATGTTAGAAGTATCAAGGTAAAAGTAAATGGTCTGAGTCTAGCATTATCGGACTTTTAAAATTTCGCAAAATTTTTTCAGGCTTTTTTTGTTAATGCTCATTAATTCCTTTTCAGTCAGCATCTTGCTTTCAAAACCGATTTTCAACTTACATGGAAAAAGATAGTAATAACTATTTCTAAATTTATCGTATGCGACAGGCGCCCCCATTTTTCTTAAAAGATTAATGTATTCCATGAGTGTACTTCGTGAAATGTTTAATTTTTCTGCAAATTCTCTGGAGGTCCCGGTAGCTCTCCTACGAATAAGATTGTCCATTAGCTTTATCCTATTCAGATATTTTAAGATATCCATAACATTTCAGTGTTTTTGTTTTTTGAGAAAATCAATAAAATAAACAATATCTTTTATCCGGTATTCTTCCGGAAGGTTATAGCCTTGCACAAAAATGGTGGGTGTTTCGGATATCCCAGCAAACAGAAAAAGTTCTCCATGTGCTTTTTGTATTTTTTCAAAATGATCATCCGGTTCACTTTCTTTAGCCTGTTTTATTAACGAATTCGGTAAATTACCTTTCGAATGGTACCAAACATCAAGTAACTCCGTAGCTTCCCGGTGTTTTTTCTCGTTGTACAATTGCGCAATCCTATTCACAAAGGATTTGTCATGATCGTGCAAGGAAAATATCAAGTTAATTTTTATGTTTTCATTATTAAATACCGTTTTTAACTGGTTGAAGGCTTTCTGGCAGGGGGCGCAATTCAAACTCAAAAAAGCAGTTATTTCTACTGGGGCCTCAGGGTTTCCCACAACAAAAACCTCCTTTGAAAGGTCAAAAATTTTGTGTTTGTTCTCAAAAAGAAGTTTGGAAAAAACCTTGGGGTTTCTTTTGAATCTGAGGTGTGCCAACTTTTCATGTTGTGACAACTGCTTGTTTTTAAAGTACGTTTTATATAACACCACACCAAAAGTAGTTGTTACTAACAGACTTCCGTATTTCAAGGCCGCAATCCATGTCACATCTATTGGTAATAAATAAGTATAGAATAGTGCTGCTTCTGTCAAAAGTACAAACTGTATCAAAACACAGAGTAAACACCATATTTTTACTACAATTGCCTGGTAGTAAATAGAAAACACTACAAATCCCAAAGCACCAAAAGATAATATCGCCAGGAGCTTGAGGTCGCCTGGATTCGAAACGCTAGTCAATGTCAACAAACCTGATAGAAAGTAAATGAGTCCTATATCGCTCCAATGCACCCAGCCAAAAATTTTTGAGGCATCGGCATTCACCATGGAATTACAATTTGTCTTTTTATGCAAACCGCATAACTTATCAGTCAGGTTACTATCGATATTCAAATCTTTCAATACCAGTAAAAGAGAAAGACCTAGCCCTATCAATCTGGTGAAAAATAGTGTTATATTCACGGGTGTGATACTCAGGCGGTCATTAAAAGATAAAATCGAATAACCTATAAACAATATAAGAGCGATTCCTGCTAAATAAAGTATGCTTTTGTGTAATAGGTCAACCTGCTTTTTTTGTACATATCCTTCTTCACCGGCATTTTTATCCGGATCTATAAAGAGTGCTATACCTGTGTATCTTTCAAAAAAAACATCTTCATCCAAGACCTTGTTTTTACCGGATGAATCAAAATATTTTAATTCCGGATCACTGTTAAGTCCAGGGACAAAAGCCAGTTTCTCTCCTTCTTCATTTAAATGAGCAATAAATGGAGCACCTGTTTCTATAAGCTCGGTTTTATCCATCCTCATAGGATAATTATCGACTCGCCATTCGTCAAAAACATCACAAATACTTTTTAAGGAAGGATATTCAGGATGTGATTTCAAACTTTCAGCGATCGTATTGTTTGAAACCGGTATTTCATAGTATTTAATGGCCTTCTTTACAACGGCCACCGCATTATCTTCATTTCCCATATTTCATACATTAAAATTGATATTAAGTATTTTAACTAGTTGATTTCAGTATTTCGTCATCGTGGTAGTCCTTATCAGAATATACCAAGCAATGAATATCCAATCCCGGATAAACCATCAAGTATTCCTAAATTCTTAGCATTAAGCTTATCTTTTCCCTCAAAACTTTTCCAGCAAGCAGATCGCACGATCTTCTCTGCTATTTTGGATGACAGTTGAAGGAGTGCACTTTCTTTATTAGCATCCTCAAGCAACTTTGCAATCAAGGTTATACCTCCCAAACCATCACTAACCATAATATTTTTGTCAGGGAACTCCCTGAGTATTTCATCCGCATCAAGAGTATCCTTCAATAAACGGAAATGCTCATGCCAACCTTTTAAATCTGCTTGTTTTAGGATAGCTTGCATGCCTGTCAACAAAAACAATTTGTTAGCTTGCTTCATAGGGAACCTGGACAAAGTAATGTGCGAAAGCCTGTTAAGGATAATATCTATCTTGCGGTTGTAAATATTCAGTCTTCTTATTTCCGATAGTAGAATAAGTGTCAAAGGCAAAGACCAGGTAATCTTAAAAGTCACCGGTTCTATTAATACTTCTTCTTTTTCTTCTATTGTTTCATATAAGCAATTAATAAGGTCTATCAGTAATCGCTTCAGAATGAAATTATGATCAACATTTTTTTTTAAATCCTTGTTCCGAAGGCGTGAAAGCAGATAAAACCCATAGCCTAGAAGACCGTTTTCAACACTAATGGAAAGTCCCACGGAATTAGTCAGATGTTGGAAAATTTTATCATCTAAATCGGAAAGGATTTCATCTGTATCCGCTTCAATGAATCCATTGTGCACAAGATGTTCAATACCCCAAGCAACACCTGCCAGTCCGTTTTCAAAATCCATGGGTATAATAGTGGTTCCAATTTTTTGATAAATATCATCGACAAGCTCTTCAGCATAGTCTTCATAGACTTGGATTTTCATCATTTTTCCGAGATGGAAAAAGAATATAGCAATCCCCATTTTTCCATTCATCAGTCCGATATTATCAATGAAACTGGCATGACGTAGCAGCACGTTGATAATGTACTTCTCTTGAATAAAGGTACCTGGTTGATTCATTTCGTTTCCAATTGTTCTGTTCGAACCTTCACCTGGTGTGGAGGTTCGATGGCTGATTTTACAACAATTTTACATCTAAAAATAGCTTCCCATTACCCATTAAATATTTTATAGTACGCTGGATTTTTAAGTTTAAATGTTTCTACCGGTTTTCAATAACCACGTCATACAATGGAGCATTGATCTCATTCATTCTTTTCTCATCCATTTTTATAACGCCCCGATCATAAGTCATCAAACCGTTTACCTCCCCTTCCACATCGGTGGTTTGGGTGTAAATGGCCGCTGATAACCCTCTTTTAATCAACTCCGGGATCTTATTGATCAGCGCCTCATAGTTCCGGACTAATTCATCCCGGTCAATAAGATTCCTGTATCCCCAGTTTTTATCCTTTTGCCACAGATGGTCTTTAACCGGTAAACCCAATCCACCAAATTCTCCCAATACCAAAACCCGGTCTTTTAAAATTGCCGGCGCATGATTATTGGCATCGGGCATACCAGGTCCGGGATACTGATGCCAATCGACCGTATGACCTACCGGAAAGTAATTGCCCCCACTCGGACCATTTACCAGGCGCGAGGGATCGTAATTCATTGTCCAGTTGATCACTTCAACCGTGTTAAACTGGCCCCAGGCCTCATTAAATGGCACCCACATGACAATTGAAGGTTTATTGTAATTGGCATCCATCACAGCCTTCCATTCCCTGTAAAATTGATGGGCCGACTGTGCCGTTCTTTGCATCTCCCTACCGTCGTATCCCGAAGGCCCTCTCCAATCGGCACTTTTATCTCCGCTTGGCATATCCTGCCAGACTAGCATCCCTAGTTTATCGCAGTGGTAGTACCATCTGGCGGGTTCTACTTTTACATGTTTTCTTATCATGTTGAACCCACTTTTTTTGGTGATCTCTATATCATATTTAAGTCCTTCGTCCGAAGGGGCCGTATACAGGCCATCCGGCCACCACCCCTGATCCAGGGTTCCGTATTGAAACAAGTATTTGTTATTCAACATGAGGCGGACGTAACCGTTTGCATCTTTTTGTGTTGATATTTTTCTCATCCCAAAATAACTATCTACTTCGTCAACGTTCTTTCCATTGGAAGTGAGTGCTACCTTCAGATCATACAGGAAAGGATCGCCCGGAGACCAGAGCTTTGATTTTTTAATAGCCATGGTAATGGTTTGGCCCAAATCTCCTTTTGCAGTAGCCACCTTCCGTTTGCCATCAAAGGCAGTAAGTGTAACTTCATAACCTTCAGGGAATGACCCACTGCCATTAACGATCACAGCCAGTTGTTCCTTGTCAATGTCGGGTGTTAGTCGTAATGAGGTAATAGATTGCCTGGGAACAGGTTCCAGCCAAACCGTTTGCCAGATACCGGTGACGGGCGTGTACCATATGCCTTTGGGATCTGTCACTTGCTTGCCTCTGGGCTGGGTGCCATTGCTGGTAGGATCCCAAACTGATACTATAAGTTCCTGCGGTCCGGAGGTAGTCAATGCATCGGTAATGTCAAACGAAAACGGATCGAAGCCCCCCTGGTGAGTACCCAACTTCTTGCCATTGACATAGACAGTAGCCTCCCAATCCACTGCACCAAAATGCAATAAAATCCTTTTGTCATTCCAATTTTCAGGTAAAGTAAAAGAGCGGCGATACCACAGCACTTCTTTTTCAGAAATTCTTTTTTGGACACCGGACAGGGCCGACTCAATCGCAAAAGGCACCAGGATCTTTTGTTCATAACTTTCCGGAACGTTGCTGCCTTCCGAAGTTATTGTATAATCCCATAAGCCATTGAGATTATTCCAGGCTTTCCGCTTCATCTGTGGTCGCGGGTATTCGGGCAGGGGATTCGAAATATTAACCTCGGCAGCCCATTTTGACTGTAGGGTGTTAGCTTTGTTACCTGGCAAATTTTGTGCTTTTAAACCTCCAAAGTAAAGTACGGCTATCAGCATCAAACTAAAATTTCTATACATTATTTGTTTTTTATATGGTTTGCAATTTATTATTATTCTCACAAGGCCGTTGGCCTCTTGTCATTCATTTAAGCGCAATAACGCGTAAGGGCTGATTATTTACGGCTACCAAAACCGCTTTTCCCCATTTATTCAGTTGTATGGTCCGCATTTTCTTCACATTCCCATTGACCAATAATCCTGAAAGGTGCGGCGGGACCTCTGAAAAATTTCCCTGGCCATCTCCGCGGAGCAAAAGCCCTGTCCCCGCATCTGCTCTTGGCGTTTCCACTTCACTGCCATACAGATTTCCGGCCAGTAAAATATCTTTGTGTTTATCATCATCGAAATCTTCAATGATGATATCGTTGACCGGCGCCAGCTGTGCCCTTGGTGGTAAAGCGCGGATATTGAATTTTCCGTCGCCCAGGTTTTCTATGTAGGACGATGAAAAATTTGTCGCACTATATTTCAACGCCTGATCAATGTTCATTTCTTCATAAATATCCATCAAAGTAGCTCCGGCAAAGGCATTGTAACTATTAAACTTCCTTTGAATGCCGGGTATTTGCTGGCTGGAACACTGCAGTCCTCTCACCGGATACAATTCGTGATCATTGTAGTAACCCAGTACAATATCCCACCGTCCATTTTGATCAAAATCCTTGGCATAGATATTAAATGGCTCCTGCTTATTTGCCTGGTATTTGTAGTTGTTCCCTAAATTTCCCGCAATAAGATCCATATCACCGTCACCGTCCATATCTGCGGAAGTCACCGAAAACCACCATCCTGTATTTTCCTTAAAACCTTCCCGGAAAGGCAGCTCTTCAAGTTTTCCCTTTTTATTTAAAAGTATATGAACAGGCATCCACTCTCCCACTACCACCAGGTCGGGTCTGTTATCACCATTGAAATCGGACCAGGTGGCGTCAGTGATCATTCCCGGCCTGTTCAAAGATGGAGCAGCCACAGCAGTGATATCTGTAAAAACACCCATATTGTTTTCCAAAATATAGCTGCGAGGTGACCTGGGATATTGACCTGGTGTCAAACGGCCACCCACAAAAAGGTCCGGATCACCATCACCGTCCAAATCGCCAGCTTTGACCACGCCTCCACTCACCAACATCGCGGGCAGGGCTTCAGCTGCGTAAGTAAATGCTCCAAGACCATTGTTGAGATATAATCTGTCCTGCAACAAGGTATCATTTATTTCATATTCATTTCCTCCGCTTACCACATACAAATCAGGATCGCCATCGGTGTCGGCATCAAAAAACAGCGCATCCAGATCTTCCGACTGATCGTGTATTTGCCATGGGGCATTTGTTGAGGCGCTAAATCTCCCATCTTTCCCCTGAAAATAAAGCACGCCGGCCTGCCCTCTGGCACCTCCTACATAAAAATCATCCAAGCCATCTCCATTTACATCCGAAACGGCTAAAGCCGGACCAAACTGAGATAGCTTATGAGGTAAAAGTATTTGTTCCTCAAAGTCATCGAATTCATTTTCAATATGTCTGAAGTCGATTCCTAACTCACCGGTGATTTCCCGGAAATGATTAGCTTCAGGCTTTTTAATGCTATTGACAGGTTCGGCGGCGTTGGTGTAGGATAAGGTAAGCAACCGGTTGGGTTTCACATTTTTCAGGAGTTCGACCTTTCCATCAAACCATATTACTTCAATCTCGTCGATCTGCCTAGTATGGCCAAGCCCAAAATGCATTACCGGCTCGACGGAAGACTGGTATCCTCTGGTAATATAATGCTCCTGGAATTGCTCCCGGCTACCTATCCTGACCGTTACTTTAGCACCCAGGCCCAGCTTATTCTGCGCGGGACCTTGAAACTTTATGCGCAGGTAATTATTGGTTGTCATACCCATATTTTCATAAACAAAAGCCTGGTGATCGAGATTGTTCAGTACTAAGTCCAGATCTCCGTCATTATCCAGGTCTGCGTGAGCAAATCCGTTTGAGAATGAAGGTTCATCCAATCCCCAGCTTTCTGTGACAGGCTCAAATGACAGATTCCCTTTATTGCGGAACATATAGTTTTTTACTTTTTCAGAGGGTACATTGTTCATGGCCTCGCGGGTTTCCGCCGCATAATCTCTTTCATGGACCGGTCTCATGCTTAAGAATTTTTCCCGTTCTTTGTACCAATTGATAAAATCTTTGGACAGGGTTACCCGGTAACCATTGGTTATGAACTGGTCTTTCAAGCCATCATTATCAAAATCAGCAAACACGGCTCCCCAGCTCCAATCACTATAACTGACTCCCGCCATGGCAGCAACGTCGCTGAAAGAACCTTTGCCATTATTCAGTTGCAAACAATTGACCATATATTGGTAATGTTTGCCCGCATTGACCGTAGCCCAAAATTTTTCCGGATCCATGCCCGCCATGTTGGCCTTTTGCCTGAAATTATCTTCGGCGGTCATATCCAGCGTCATAAGATCGAGTAAACCGTCATTATTAAAATCGGCCATATCCCCGCCCATGGAATACAATGGGATATGCGGCATCTGCTCTTTTATGCATTCGGAAAACGACCCGTTTCCATTGTTGATGTACAAATAATCGTTTTCAATGTAGTCATTACTTACGTAAACATCCGGCCAGCCGTCTTGATTCACGTCGCCTATCATAACACCAAGCCCATAACCAATTGTACTACCCAGGATCCCAGCTTCTTCTGACACATCCGTGAACTTACCCTCATCATTCCGGTAAAGTTTGTCACCGACAAAGATATCCCTGAAAGTAAATGTCATACTTTCGGGGGTAATTCTTTTCACATTGTGATTGAGCAGGAAAACATCAAGGTCTCCATCCAGGTCGTAATCGAAAAATGATGCCTGGGTAGTGTGTGAAATATCCGCCAGCCCATATACACTTGCCTGTTCTGTGAAAGTATTATCTTTGTTATTCACATAAAGAAGGTTCTGAGAGGGGGTATCAGGCATCAAGCCCGATCGCGAAACGTATATATCCAACCAGCCATCATTGTTAATATCACACATAGTAACACCGGTCTCCCAACTTTTTACACCAATCACATTGGCACTTAGGCTTATATCTTCAAAAATCATGTCCCCTTTGTTAAGGTACAATTTATCGGGCCCAAAATTAGCAACAAAGAAAATATCGGATAATCCGTCGTTATTGATATCACCTACTGCCACTCCGCCTCCATTGTAGAAATAGGGTGAAATAAAAACGTTCATCCGGGCGGTTGGTTCCACCCAATTGGTAAACCTGATGTTAGTTACGGATGAAGGTAGCAGCTGAAATTTTTTGTGTTGGCCACACAGATTCCAACTTATCAACCAAAGTGTTAGCATTCCGATGTAACGCATCATTGTTTTTACAGATAAAAAAGAAAGACGATGCTACATCGCCCTTCTTTTCAGGAAAATATATTTATGAATATTTATTTGTTCATCTTTTGGGTCAGCGAGTAATTCCATGGCGCTCCCGCAGCCCTTGCTCCTGCCCGGACAAACACATAGTTTTTGTTCAGGCCAGATATATCGACATTTATCGAAATACCGGTCATCCCCGGCAAGTCGCCGGCGGCAACGGATTCTATGACAACATCCTGATTGATGGAAGCATCCACAATCCTGGTATCGCCAACAAAAACGGCTACCTCATCCAAAGTTTTAGCAGCGTCCGGCTGTTCTACCGTAAAGGTAGCGGTAAGGGTATTACCGGAGATGCTGTAACTGGCAGAGGTTTCAGGAATAAAGAAAAATGGTACAACCGAAATATCGAATGTCTGATTGTCAGAAACATTTAAATCCATGCTTGTAGCCCCACCCTGAAAACTATATGGTGCCGATCCCCCTATTTCAACCCTGTAATTTCCGTTAAAGAGCAAGGCGCTATAGTGACCATCCTGATCTACTGCCATTTGAAGGTCACTTTCAAAGGCAAACCCCGACTGAATAAGATTAAACCATATCTGGGATTGTTCAACAGCTACGGCCTGATTATTATACATTAGCGTTCCCTGCACCAAAGAAGAAGGCGGATCCACATCATCAATCTCATTGCAACCTGTTCCTACCAAACCAATCAATACAGCTGACAAAATTATATATGTTATTTTTCTCATAATTGTTGCATTTACATATTTTAATTAATGATTGGGGTTTTTTACCAATTTCGGGTTATTGGCCAGCGCATTTCCAGGAATGGCTGAATAGTAGTTAACATCGGCCCGGAAGTTTCTGGCAGGATTTACTCCTAATCTTGATAAAGATTTTTGAACATAAACATACTTTTTATGGAAAGGCTGCCCTTCGTGCAGAACCAGGTAAGGATATGCACCAGTAGGCTTCGTGGCTCCATCAAATTCCAGGTGGGCTATTCTCCATCTTTTCAGGTCAAAAAACCGATGACCTTCATAGGCCAATTCGACCCGTCTTTCCTTACGGATATCATCTATCGTAACTGAACCAAGACTATTGGCCGGAAAGCCAGCTCTTTCCCTGATCGCGTTAATGTGGATTAGGGCTCCTGTCTGACCAAGCTCCTGGAGTGCCTCGGCGGCGTTTAACAACACCTCTGCATAGCGATATACAGGCCACCAGTTATCTGCCAGAATTGTTCGCGAGCCGGCTCCCGGCGCTTCTGAAACGAACTTTTTCATATAAAACCCGGTATTGGTTACGGAAGCTTCATCCGCTGGCCCATCTTGTCCGGTAATGATGTTGTTATCAGCATCCCTATCTCCCAGCACGGTTGTTGTTAGCGTATCATATGATGAGCCGTTCCATTGGATAATACCTGCCTGAATCTGAGCCCTGGATCCCCTAAACTGAGTATTCGGTAATACGTACGTTGAATTTAACCTCCGGTCCTTATCAGCAAAAATATCCTCAGGATTATCATAATAAACAGGATCTCCCAAAGCATCCTTCATGCGTAATTCTCCGGAAGAATTGTCAAGATAATCATATGCTTCAATCATTTCTAATGTGGGGGATAAGTTTCCTCCGTTATCATCTTCACGCGTGGTCGGCATTGTGTTCCAATAGGTAAACCAACTTCTTTTCACAGGATTTCTAAAGTCGTCAACAAAAATCACTTCGTTAACCGCATTTTTGCCTGCCGGCACAAACAAATCATAATAATCCTCATGCAATGAAAAATTTCCGGAATTGATTATTTCATTAGACGCATCCAATGAAGCTTGAAAATAAGTATTGGCCTGACTTGCAGATATCCCGACTTCTCCTCCCGGCAAGGTAACTGGCACCGCCAGGGCGGCATTGTATTTGGCAATAGAACCGGCGTACAGCATAGCCCGGGACTTCAGTGCCAACGCAGCCCATTTGCTGGCCCTTCTTATTTCGGTCGGCGAATTCGCAAGATCATCTTTGATAACGTCCAATTCTGATCCAATAAAATCATATACTTCCGCTTCTGTAACCCGGGCAAATTGAAGCTCTTCTTCATTACTTCCTTCAAATGAAAAAGTGCTGGTGATAATAGGCACGCCACCCATACGCTTCGCCATCTCGAAATAAACCGAAGCCCTGATAAATCTCGCTTCTGCCACCAGCCCTTTAAGAATAGCGGCATCCAGAGAGGAAGTTTCGGCATTTTCGATAAATAGATTTATCTCTCTTACAAGGCCATAGTCCCAATAAGTATACAAATCCAGGTCGAAATCGCCTCCGCCGTTACGGCCGTTTCCACCTCCACTCCATATAGCCTCATTGCTATACTGCATGTCGTCTTGCTCAAAAGCTCCCCGAGGAACACGATTGTATAAATCTCCTAATAGGGATATTACCAAATCTTCGTTTGACCAAACCGTTTCGACGCTTAAAATATCAAATGGTTCCTTATCCAAAAAATCGTCCGAACATCCTATAAAAACGTGTCCGGTTACAATTGTTATTAATACAATTATCAGCTTTTTCATAATTCTTTTTTTACTTTGATGATGTATTAATTAGAATGATAAATCTATACCTAGATTCATAATTTTGGTCTGGGGGTAGGTCTGGCCTACTCCCGAGGCTCCCTCTGAATCAGTCACCTCAGGGTCACGTACCTCCACATTGGTTATGGTAAATAGGTTGGTTCCATTTGCAAAAATTCTGGCTTTCCTGATACCGACCTTTTCTATGATTGATTGTGGTAATGAATACCCTACTTCCAGGTTTCTCAGCCGCAGGTACCTGGCCCTTTTCATCCAAAAGGTAGATGGCCTGTTATTGGAATTGTGTCCGTTCACTCTTGTCGCGGGATACTTTCCGGGGATCCATGCACTCTCGGGATTAAACGGATCTTCTCTGTGCCATCTGTCCAGCAAATGCTCCGCAATATTTCCATTACCAAAGCCAAAGGATGAAATCAAGGGACGCCCGTGATCCCCACTCAAATAAGTGGTGTATCCACTAGCTCCCTGAAACACCATCACCAAATCAAAACCTTTCCAGGTAGCTTGTGTCGTCAAACCATAAGAGAAATTCGGATTACCATTGCCAAGGTTCGGATCACCAGTACCAAACCCTAAGGGTCTCATATCAAGTTCGTCAATTTTATTATCGCCATTAATATCCCTGTAAATAATATCACCTGGTAATAAACTTTGATTTCCATTACCATCCAGTTCGATAGGGTAGTTATCAATCTCTTCCTGAGTCTGGAATTGTCCAATGGCTTCAAAACCCCACCAACGATCTTTCCAACGTCCTTCATCACCAAATCTATACGCTTCCCAGGAATTACCGAACCGAGGGTTATACCTATCGATAACCTTCGTACGTCCATAGGTCAAAACACCGCCAATATTGAGTTGTAAATCAGAAATACTGGTTGCGTAATTCAGGCTCATATCAAAACCGGAAGTTTGATCTGATTCCAGGTTTTCCAGAGGAACATCAAGCCCTACCTCTACCGGAATCACTACATCATTTCTCCTGGCAGGTAAATCATTACGGGTTCTTTTAAACACATCAAAGGTACCTGTGACCTTATTATCCAATAACCCAAAGTCGATACCAACATTTTGGGTAGTAGCTACAATCCAGGAAATTGTCCGTACAGGTACACCCCTGTCCCTGATTACTGTAAAAGGAACTTCCCTATTCCTGAACGTACCAATAAACGAACCATTCTGCCCAAAATTATAGCCTGACAAATAATCAAAATCATTGTATCCGAAATCCCGTAAATCATCGCTACCCAGCTTTCCCGAAGAAACTCGTATTTTCAAATCAGAGACTATGTTACCCATAAACGATCCCTTAAAGAAATCCTCTTCGGAAATTCTATAAGCTAAAGAATAACTTGGAAAGAAACCCCATCTGCCTTCCTTAGGGAATAGATAGCTACCATCCCGTCTCCCAACAATCTGCGCAATGTATTTGCCCTTGTAACTATAGTTGATCCTACCTGAATATCCCTGTGTAGCAGTCTCTGTTATGTTATGATTAGAAAGTCTGAACTCCGCATTTGTAGGATACAAAAACAAAAAGTTACTGGGAGGATCAATAACTAACCACCTGGTTTCTACCTTTCTGTCATATGTCTCGGTAGCCAGAACCGCGGCGACTTCGTGATCACCAAAAATATTATTATAGGATAATTGAGTTTGCAAATTGATCTCTGAAATGAATTCAGTGCGCTCGTCCCTCCAATCATTATCATTGCCCCCCGTCCTTTCATAGGTATCAGTAGCTTCCCTGTAAGTAAAGGTGTCGAATGTGAACTCATGAGAATTCTGAGCATTTTGAGCATTATAGTAGCTGGCGGTTACCTTTGCTTTTAATCCACGTAGGAAGGAACTTTCAGGCATTTTATATTCTAAGCTGGTATTGCCCTGAAATACTTTCCAAATATTGGTATGATTGCCGGAATTGTCGTAAGTAAGATAAGCAAAATTCAAAAAGGTTCTGCTTCCATTATCTGCCAGAAAACCCGGGTTGTCGTTGGCAAATGGTCTTTGAGTAGGAACATTTCTGGACAAGGCCCATAATGGGTATAACAGATCATCGCCCCAGGGCAAACCCGGGTTTAAACGGCTTTCTTGTCTCGCATTCACCCTTGTTGATAAGGTGAGGTTATCGGTTAACTTGACATCTGTATTAAATTGAAGGTTAATTCTCTCGAATTCAAAATCTGCCAATGTGCCCTCCTGGTCAATAAAACTCAATCCGGTATAAAAGTTAATCCTTTTTGATCCGCCCTGGGCATCAATGTGATAATAATTTATGGGAGCCGGGTCTATAAAAGAGCTCCAATCAAAACTTTGATAACCTCGCTCTGTGCCAGCCTGCCACTTATCATATTCCGCTTTATCCCATGTGGTGGTTCCAGTTCTGTTGACTTCATCCTCTACCAGTGCCTGAACATAGTTAGGTGCATCGGCAAATTTGGGGAATTTTGTCCATTCCTGTTTACCGGTATAATATCGAGCATTAAATTGAACGCCGTCAATATCTTTACCGGACTTGGTAGTGACAATGACAACACCATTTGCTCCCCTGACTCCGTAAACAGCAGCCTCTGCATCTTTCAGGACCGAGATGGTCTCAATATCATTTACATCAAGATTGTTGAACTGCCCCTCATCTTTTTGTACACCATCAATAATGAATAATGGGCTTCCAGTAAAATTCCTGATTCTGATGTTGGCACCGGCACCAGGGCGGCCGTCAGATTGTCTTTGTGTTACCCCTGCAATTTTTCCCACTAATGCCCCGGAAACAGTCGGTACGGTATTGATGGTTAATTGATCTGATTTTACCTGCGAAACAGACCCGGCCACATTTTCCTTCTTCAAAGTTTGAAAGCCTACCACTACAATTTCCGAAAGTGTGGATATATCCGGCGCTAGTGAGATATTGATCTGAGATCGACCATTAATTTCTACCTCTTCCGCCAAATAGCCCACATAGGTAAATACCAGAGTGGTAGCGTCCTCCGGGACTGCCAGCGTGTAGTTTCCTACAGCGTCTGTTACTGTGCCTATAGTAGTACCTTTCACTAATATGTTAACCCCGGGCAATCCTTCGCCTCCCTCATCACTCACTTTCCCGGAGATTTCCACCGCCAATACAAATTCCGGCCCGTCATAAACGGGCTCGTCTGCAAAACTGACATCAATGCTTTGATTAACCCGCCTGAAGCGCAGGTTGGTCTGTTTTGATATTTCAATTAAAACCTCTGCCAGAGAAACGTCTTTTTTAGAAAAATTAATAGTTTGTTTACTCGTTAATACCTTTTTATCATATGAAAAATCAAACTCCGTTTTATCTTTAATCTTTCTAAGTGTGCGTAAAATACTTTCATTTTTAAGGGTAATATTTAATCGGGTATTTTTGAGTGTATTTTGAGCATCAACACCTCCAGCAAGTACAAATGAGAATAACATCCCATTAATGATGATTGCAATTAGAGATATTTTCATTATGAAAACACTTAAGGTTAGTATACTTTTTTTCATATCTTTGCTAGATTATTTTAATTAATAATATGATACATTGGAGAGTGTGATTCCGTCAAAAATTTGCACTCTCCTTTCTTTTAGGATGGGATCAGCTTGTATTTGTAAATTTTTTCATGGCTTTTATTTTAGTTTAATTGTTACGTTATCTTTATTGATACTATAGGTAAATTTTTCGGCAAAGCTCATCCTTAGCAGCACATGCTCCAGGCTTTTTTTGTCAAACCGCCCGGTATACTCCCACTCGCGTTTTTGGGGGTTACTCACGGTAATCTTCACCCCATACCATCTTTCCAACTTATGGATTACCTCCGGTAGCGATTCATCTGTAAAATTCAATACCTGATCTTTCCAGCAAATGAATGCTTCCGGCTCAATTCTCCTGATCTTTACTTCTTTGGTTGTTTTGGAATAAGAGATCATTTCGTTGGGGTTCAGGATCTTTTCAACGCGGGTTTCTTCATCAAAAAAATCTACCTTCACCAGGCCGGTGACCAATACGACATCGAGGTCGCCGTCATCCCGATATGCCCTTACGTTGAAGGAGGTGCCTAACACCTCTGTTTTTAAAGACTTTGATCTTACGATGAATGGTTTATCCGGATCTTTGGTGACTTCAAAAAACGCCTCGCCGTCTAATTCAACGTCCCTGTTTTCCAGTCCAAAAGGCGAATGATACGATAACTTACTACCGGAGTTTAGCTTAACCGTAGATCCATCCGATAAAGTAATGGTGACTTTTGAGCCTATTGCCGCAGTTTTTTCAACAAGTTCGGATTGACCACCACCGGCAACCAGGTCTTCATTATTATAATTGATATAATAGGTTACACCAAAGGCCAGGATCAGAACTGCCGCGACACCTCTGATCCAGTATTTCACATAAGACCGGCGGGGATTGGTTACATTCAATTGGCCTTCTATCGATTCTAAAATTTGGCTGCTTTCCGATTCATGCAGTCTATATGTTTCCTGATAGTGGGCGGATCTTATCAGTTGCTGCGCTTTCTTAAATTCCGTTTCAAACTCCGGATGTTCCCGCAGCCACTCACTCCAATACTCCTTTAAGGCAGGGTCATCTGATTTCACCCATTTGACAAAACGCTCGTCAGCTAATAATGCCAATATTTGATTTTGAGACATTCGGCTACTTGTATATTTTAGGTTTGACCTTATAATAGAGGGCTGCAAGTCCTTCAAATGACCATGACTTTTAACAATAAATACATTATTTTTACTAAAGCGACACTTTAGTTAATGATTTATCATCATTCTTATCAAATAATTGAATACATCGCAACAGAGATTGTTGTACTTGTAGGCGTAGATTATTGCCTTATACCTGAAGTTGTCATAAACCTGGTATTGGATCTACAGGTGGAGCCGGTGTACATTGAGGTATGGCAGGCCAGAGCCAATGTATCGCCTCAGGCTGGATTTAATTTTTGAGATATAGAAGACAGCGCCCGATAGATCAGCGCTCTTGCGGATTTAACTCTTGTCATATTCATCAACACTGCGATTTGTTTGTAATCCATCCCCTCATAAAAGTATAGAATTATCGCTTCTCTTTGTGCGTTTGGCAGGGCATTAATGGTATCTTTTAGCTGTTTCTTCAGATCCGCCGAAAGCGTTTCCTCAATTTCATGGAATTGGTTGGTCACACCCAGCATAAAATTATCACGACTAACATCGGCTTGATGAAGTGTCAGATCCCGTTTCTTTTTTATTGAATTTATTATTTTTCGCTTAAAACATTTGAATAAGTAAAACTTGATCGACGCAGCTTTTTTAATATCATTTTTGTTTTTAACCAGGGTGACAAAAGCATCCTGAATGCAATCCTTGACCAGCTCCCGGTCTGAACACAGATGCATGCCATAGTTGAACAGATGTTGATGATAACTTTGATAAATAAACTCAAAGTCGCTCTTCCTGCCCGCTACAAAACTCAGCCATTTTTTTTCAATCACCGATTCTTTAGCCGTTTCGGCCTTGGCGCTGAAAAAGAACTCGGAACTATCCCCTTTAACGTTTATGTTATTGTTAACATTTAAATCCATTTGCGGCAACGTATAGGATACAATTTATTAAAACCAGTGCAAAAACCAATTCCTAAAGTTTGAAAATGTTGACCGGCGTAATTACCTATTTTTTTAGCCAATCTATCATTTGTGTAGTCGACCCTCAGGTTGGTAGTTAACAGGATCTTACCTATCAGAGGCCCTTGATCTTTACTTAATGCAGAACAGGTATAAAGCGTAAATTAAACGCTTTTGGATCCAAAATCAAAAAATACACAAAATTTTTGAGGAGATGCGCGCTTACATCATTGTTGCTTTTTCTATTGATTAAGCTTTTGGCTTGTGAGTTTCGCCCCTATATAATATTGCTCTATACTCATGGGAGTATCCGCCTTTCCGTCAAAAGCCAGGTGGCAGCAATATTTTTCATGCGGCAAAGCTATTTCACGCATTTGCCATGTCCGGTTATTAATTTCAGCCTGTCCGGAACCATCAAAGCGTATTTTCTTTAGTGGCAGGCTCAAGCCCATGCCATCGGCTTTGATGATCGCTTCTTTCCGGGTCCACCACCGATAGAATTCGCGGTCATTGTCTTTGGCATTACGGATGATAGCTAATTCCCGCTCCGTGAATTGCCTGGTAAAGTATTCAAGCTTGATAGGGTTAATCTCTTCGATATCCACCCCAATATCGCCATTTTGGGTAATGACACATACAACAGCCTTACCTGAGTGAGATATGTTAAAGTCTATTTCTCCAGTCAGAAACGGCCGGTTGTACTTGGTGTACTGAATTTCATTTAATATTCCCCGGCTGATCCCATACTTTTTCAACCCTTCGATCAACAATAGTTTTCCAAACAAGCTGCAATGGGCATCCTGCCATCTGCGAAATTTTCCTATTCTTTCCCGTAAGGCCTGCGGGACGCTGTCAAGGTGGTTGCCAAAGTCCGCCCGGTCTAATTGTTGGTCAAAAAATGTGAACAGCATATTTATCATATCGTGACTATTAAAAAAAACAGGTGTTATTTCCCAAAACAGTTATCTTTTGCATACGGCGTTATCCTTGTTTGGGATACGATTACTGCTGTTCCCTATAAGCATCCATCATAGCTGTAATGGTCGATTCGACGTGGGCTGCCAGTTCACTTATGGTAGGTTTTTCAAAAATACAATTGACCGGAAGTGCCAGCTTCAGCGTCTCTTCGATGCGCGCGATAATTCGAATAGCGCCTAACGAGTTTCCACCCAGATCAAGGAAGTTGTCATTTACACCCACCTGGCTGATTTGCAACACTTCCGCCCAGATTCCGGCAAGTATCTCCTCTATTTCGGTTTCAGGGGCCACATAGGGCACCTCTACTGTTGGCTGCTCTATGTTTAAATCCGGCAGGGCCTTACGGTCAATTTTACCATTGGCAGATAAGGGTAAATTTTCCAGTTGTTTGAAATATGTGGGTATCATATAAGGCGGCACGTGCCTGGATAAATGTGCCTTCAGCGCTGATTGGGTTATACCGGAAGAAGCCTTATAAAAAGCTACAAGATGCTTTTTATCCCGGGTGTGGTTTTCGGCTGTTTCGGTGTAGCCGATTTCGCGCATAATTCTGTGCACCTCCTGCGAATCTATCTCCTCATTGATCTCGTCCAGGGCCCCTTCCCTGGTCTTGTGCCCCAGGCGAACATCCCAGCTGTAAGGAAAGGCATAATTGCTGTACCCCTGTTCTTTTTTATGCACATAAATACCTACCTGATTAATCAGGCAATTTGTGGAGCGTCCTGTATCTGATGGCCGTATCCACGGCAAATGTTGCTGCAGATAATTCATCATTACATCCATGCTTACATTTGTGTAGCGATAGAAGTCAATAAACTGCACTTTCTCAAACACCTCATCCCCGGCAAAAACGGACGTATCCAATAATTTATTTACAGCATCATCTACCCGGTGGTATGCTTTTCTCACATTCAGGATGATGTCGTCAATCCTCTGAATATCTATATCTTTTTTCCAGAATAACTCCTCGGTTAGCCTCGTTTCAAAAAACTGACCTCGTGAAAGTCCGGTTACGATAAAAGGTATTCCTTTCTCCAGCGCTACTTTTGTACTTAAGGTATACAGGGTTTTAAAGCATCCGTTGCAGACGTTGCTATGCCTTTTCAGGCTATCCACAAAGATGGCGTTCATGGCGGGGGTAGTCCCGTACATATGATCCACGCCGAGATGTGCAGCTACCCGCTCAATATTGGCCTTAGCCTCTTCCGAGATGTAGCCATTATCCAGGGTGTAGGCAAGCACCTTTGCGCCCATATCCACTAATTGTGCCAGGGCATAGGTGCTGTCTTTGCCGCCACTCAACAGCATCATGCAGTCATAATTTTTCTTCTCCTGTTCTTTGGTTTCCGTGAATAGGTTACCTAGATCTTCTGTGGTTTTAAAATATTTTTTTGCCTTTTCCTGGTAACTATCAAAAGAGAGGCATAGTTCGCAGGTACCTGTCTCATCAAATGCCACATTAGGATAATTGGACGGCAGCCCACAGCGAACACAATGACTAATTTCACCTGATTCAATAGCACCAGGATGGGTCTGCAATGCTACCACACAATCCTGAATATCGGGATGCGCGTTCAACGCCGATTCAATTTCACCTGGTTCAACGCGGATACCCCCAATTTTTACCTGATGATCTATTCTCCCTAAAAATTCCAATTCGCCATCTTTATTCATACGGGCCATATCGCCGGTGCGATACATTAGTGACCCGGCCTCAAACTTGTGATCGATAAATCGATCCTCCGTAAGTTTTTTGTCCTCCCAGTATCCATTTGCCAATCCTTTTCCGCTTAAATATAATTCACCCGGTACTCCCTGCGGAACCTGATTTTGACCGGCATCCAATACCAGGGCCTGCATATTGGGAATGGGTTTGCCAATGGGCACCGAGGTTTGCACATCGCGGCTCACATCGAGTTCGTGAACCACGCAACCAACGGTGGCTTCGGTGGGTCCATATTCATTGAATACCCGTATGGTTGAACCAAAAGCCCCGGCAATTGCCTTTGCCAGCTCCAACTTCAGGTCCTCACCGCCGACGATCACGGTTTTTAATGACGAAGTTGCCAGATCTTTATCCCGCAGTAACGCCAGGTGTGCCGGAGTCAGTTTAATGGTGTTGATTGTTTTGTCTTCAATAACATTTAGCAGTGATAAATCCGGACCTGCATCTGAGTCTCTGAATACTACCAGGTGTCCTCTGGAAATCAAGGGCACAAAAACAGAAGTAATCGTCAGATCAAAACCGACGGAGGTAAACAATGGAAATACCGGCAACTCCTCATTCACATACTTTGTTTTGGCCCATTGTACGTAATGCGCCAGCGCACCATGAGAGATCATTACACCCTTGGGGTTTCCCGTAGAGCCGGAAGTATACATGATGTAAGCCAAATCGCGAGGTGCCGGGGCAACATCGGGTTTATCTGCATTTTCCGAAAAGATTTCTTCTTTATCGAGGTCCAGCGATAACAACGATACCTTGGAGTTACCCAGGTTTTTGGCCAACGCACTATTGGTCAATATCATGGTTGGGTTCGCCGATTCAAGTATTTGCTGCACGCGATGATCCGGGTTATCTGCGGCTATCGGAATAAAAGTGCCACCAGCCTTCAATATTCCCAGCACACTGATCAAAAATTCAGGTGTCCTGGGCAGGTAAATGATCAGTCTTTTTCCAGGTGAAATTCCTCTTTTGCCAAGATATTGCGCAAGCTGATTTGATTTTTCATCCAAATCGCGATAACTCAAAGATGTACCCTGATAGCACACCGCAATGGCATCGGGACTTTCAATGGCCTGTTTTCGAAATAACTCAACGACCGTTGTCTGATCATGGTCTGTCGTTTTTCCGGCATCCAGGGTGGCCATTAATTGATGCTGTTCCTCCTGATCCGGTAAGCCAATTCGGACTATCGGTTGAAAGCGGTCTTCTATAAAAGCATCCAGAATTTTTAAAAAATGCTTAGGCACTTTTTCAAGCAGCGATCTATCAAATACCTCATGATTCAGATCAAAATGAAGCTGGATGCTCCCATCAGTGGTAAAATCATACACCTGCAACCTCATATGATGACGTGGGTCGACATGACCGGGATGTAACCATTCGGCATTAACAGGAATGTCACCAAAGTCACCGAAGGTAGCGTGGATATAGTTCAGTATCACATTAAAGCCCTGACCCAGCGCCGGGGTTGCGGTACCGGCCCTTGCATTCATCATAAATTCATTGACTTCCGTACGAACGCGCTCTAGCAGCGTGCTAAAGGTATCTTCCTGCCATACTTCAGCCACCAACGGTAAAACCTCAATAAAAACACCTGGTGTCTCCTTAAAATCAGTGGTGGTCCTGTTGTGCGTAGGCGTCCCGATGGCTAGTTTCGTTTGGGTGCTTACCCGGTGCAGGTACGCAAATAGAACGGATGCAAAAATGTTAAATAAGGAAAGGTGCTGCGTCCAGGAACGCAAATCTTTTTCCTTTGTCAGCTGTCGCAAACGATCTGAGCGATCTTTCCCAAGGTCGATAGAAACCCGGGTAGCTCCGGTGGTGGACGGAGAACCGGTATAACCGTATAATCCCGGAGGCGGAGGAAGTTTGGTTGTTACTTCCTGCCAATAGGTATCGGACTTTTCATTTTGATCAACAAACCTGCTTTCATGCTCGTAAGCCACGTAATTTTGGAAGCCAGGCAAAGGTGAAATCTCTTCCAGGGTATCTGATGACAGACCCTGATATAGCTCCGCCATTTTTTGATACAGCACCGACACGCCCCAGGCATCGGTAATAAGGTGATGTTGGTTAAGGTACCACATCCAGTGATGTTCCGATTTTTTGACGAGCACCGTATCAAACAACCGGTGCGACAGATCAAACTTTACCCGGTTCCGGTTGGCAAGCCATGATGCTTCGTTTTCCAAAGCTGCCGCATTTGCCGACCAGTCCAATATCTCGAGTTGATAGTCAAGCTCCGGCAGTACCTTTTGTTGCGGGATTCCTCCTTCTTCTACAAAGACCGTTCTCAATGCATCGCTTTGTCGCATCAAATGCTGAAACGCCTGTTGGAAACGCTGGGCATCGACCGGCCCCGGCAGGTCAAAGGTCAAAACCATGTTATACAGTGGCGCATCGGGACTCAATTTTTGTCCTGTCCAAAGCAGCAACTGACTTTGCGTTAAGTTGGAAGTATTTAAAGAAGTATCAATTTGGCTCATTCACTGTTTGTTTATGCTGATTTGCGCCCTTTCAGGTAATTATCAATATCTTCAACCGTCATAAAATTTTCGATGACCAGATCTTCCGGGGGAATAGTAATCTCAAAATGATCCTCAATAAACCTGACAAATCGCATCATGCCCATGGAATCTATTAATCCGCTACCCATCAGATCGTCTTCCGCCGCTACCTTTATCCCCGACCTGCCGCTAAGTAATTGTTCTTCAATATAATCTATTAAAACCTGACGCATAATTATTATTTGTTTTCTTTAATCTTTGCTCCTTCTTCCTGTAGTTTTACCCGGTCTATTTTTCCCGTTGATGTATGGGGAAGTGATGACACAAAATTGATTTTATGAGGCATGGCATATAGTGGCAAATGAAGTCCGACGAAACTTTGTAAAGCCTTTTCAGACAAAGTGCATTGGTCTTTGAGTATTACTGTAGCCTCGATCAGCAAACCTTCCACATCATTGGAAACACTGAAGACAGCGGCCTCCGTTACGCCCTCATGCCTGAGTAACGCCGCTTCGACTTCATCTAGTTCCACACGATACCCTCTTGTTTTGATCTGCCGGTCTTTCCGGCCTAAAAACATCAATTCTCCTTTTGGGTTAAGTTGAACCAGGTCACCTGTACGGTAAAATACCTTTTCGAATCCCCATTCATCCCTGGAAACATATAATGATTTTTCCGTAAGCTGTGGCTGTTTCCAATAGCCTTTCATCATGGTAGCAGACCTGACGAGCAGCTCTCCCTGCTCACCCTCCGGCACCATAGCATCGGTTTTATCGACAATCATTATTTCCGTATTGTCCCAAACCTGGCCAATCGGAATAGCAGTATTGATGTCGGGTGGTGTGGTCATGTGATAATAAGTGCACTGATTGACCTCCGCGGGACCATAAACATTGCTAAATATTGCCTGTGGCCAAAGTTCCATCAGCGCCTTCAGGTGCCGGCTCGAAAAAGGTTCACCGCCAAACAAAACCCATTTAATCGCACGCAGATCACGTTGGTCCAAAAGTCCCTGATCAAGTAACTGTACCAGGGCCAGCGGCACGGAGTACCAAACCGTTAATTTCTCTTTTTCCATCAGCTGTGCCAGGCTGGCGGGCATTTTTGTATGAGCCTCGGGAATGATGACAGTCGTTGCTCCAACCAGCGGACCTGAAAAATAACCCATTGTGGATATATCGAAGTGTAATGCTGCGTGATTACCAATCCGGTCCTCCGGGCTTAGGTGATATAGTTGTGCGGATAATCTCGCATAACTCAGACCGCTGTAGTGGGTATGCATGATTCCTTTCGGAGCTCCTGTTGAACCAGAAGTGTACATTACATAAGCCAGGTCTTGTTCCAGTATCCGCAGGGCCGGTCCATTTCCGGCAGGAAATTGTTCCAGCACCTCCCAGGGCAATGTTTTGATCACCTGCTCTTCACTGATACCAATGATGGTTTTCAGCTTTACATCTTCTTTTAAAATATCGTCTAAACCTCTTAACTGGGACCTGTGTGAGATTAAATGTTCGATGCTACAATCTTCCAGCAAAAAACGGGTACGGGCTGCCGGAGCATCGGGATCCAACGGGACATAGGCAGCGCCGGCTTTCATAATACCATAAACAGCAACGGCGGTCTCCAAACTCCGGCGAAGATAAATTCCTACCCGGTCGCCTTTCCGGACTCCCAAACTAACCAGCAAATGTGCCAGTTGATTGGTTTTCGCAGATAACTCACGATAAGATATATGATTATTACCACAACGGAATGCGTCTTTGTCCGGAAAATTTCCGGCGGCTTGATCAATCGAATGTGGTAATAGATAATTCATATTTTAATACAAATGTTAGGTGCTTTATAAGCTACAAACCGAGCCATTTGGCAATGATATTGCGCTGAATATCAGATGTACCTGCATAAAGCACACCGCCTACAGCATCTCTTAAATTTCGTTCTACCTCAAAATCGGTCATGTAGCCACTGCCACCATAGTTGCGAATAGCATCCAGGCTTGAGGCGATGAAAGACTCGCTTAAGTGCAGTTTCAGGAGCGCTGCTTCCAGTGTGGCAGGTTTGTTGTTTTTCTTGAGCCATGCTACTTTGTACAGTAATAGCCTGGATGTCTCCAAACGTAATTTCATATCGGCTATTCTGTTGGAAACAGACTGAAATTGGCCAATGGGTTGTCCAAACTGTTGGCGTTCCTGCACATACTTAATCGTTTGCTCAAGCTGACGCTCCATGGCACCAAGTTGACTTGCCAGAATGCAACACCGGTCATATTCCAAAGAGTGGTTTAATATACTAAAACCGGCGCCCTCTTTGCCAAGCCGGTTTTCTTCCGGCACGAAGCAATTTTCAAATTTCAATTCTCCAAATGGAACGGTGCGCATACCCATTTTATCTCGTACCGGACTGGCCTTAAAAGATTCTTCACCTTTCTCAACTAGAAAAGCCGATACCCCCCATCTACCTAACTTGGGATTGACATTGGCAAAAACCAACACCACATCTGCTATTGGTGCCAGGGTAATCAGGCGCTTTTCGCCATTAAGTACATAGCCGCCGTCGCATTTTTCAGCTGTCATTTTCATGCTTAAAATATCCGATCCGGCGTCGGGTTCGGTCAATGCATGTGCGCCTATTTGTTGTCCGCTGGTAAATGCGTTGAGGTATTTCTCTTTTTGTGCCTCCGTTCCAAATTGCGCAATCGGAACCTGAACAGTCCACATCTGGGCATTTAAGGCCAGGGCAAGGCCATTATCGCGACAGCCATAGCCAAACCCTTCCATGGCCAGCATCCCGGAAAGAATATCTATTTCCTCCCGTTGCCCGCCATATTGCGCCGGAGCGGCCAGTCCCTGGATCCCAAATTGAGCGCACTTCTGCCATAGTTCGCGGGAGAAACTCCCCTGTTTATCACGATCAACCAGATCGTCATTTAAGGTTTCTTGGGCGAACCGAACAACGCTGTCGCGATATTTTATTTGTTCTTCTGACCAGGAAAAATCCATCTAATGTATCCTTGTTAAAAATCTAAAATATTCCAAAAAACTTAAAAGTTGTATGAAATGGGTCTCGAATTATATGAAACCCTGTGATATTTAGAATTCAAATTTCACTTTTCCTTTCAAAAAAAATGGGACACCTGGTGTAAAGTGAATTTCTTCGACACTTGTCGCTTCAGAAGCTAGCCGGGACTCCGTGGCAAATTGCGTCTCGTTCCATTCCTGATCAAAAAGGTTTTCGACAGCCAGCCCGAAGGTGAATGATTTCCATTCGTAGTTAACATTCACATCTGTAATAAAATAGCCTTCGGCAACAATGCTGTTGTCTTCATTGGCAGGTCTGTCTTTTAAGTATCGCATCTGCAGGCCACCGGAAAAATTTTCTTTTTGGACACTAAACCCACCCATAACTGTCAGGTCCGGTGCAAGCGGAATATATCGCTGTCCCTCCGGTTCATCCACGCTTCTGGCATAGGTATAATTAATATCTCCATTAAAAAACAACCAATCCAAAAGCTGGTACTGTAACCCAAAATCCACGCCAAGACGCCTGGTTTTTCCACTGGGCTCCACGATCCCTTCGTCTCCTACATAGACAAACTCCTGCTCCAGCGATAAGTACCACAATGCAGAATTTATAATCAAATCGGGTACCGGCTTCCAGATAACTCCCAAATCACTGCCATAAGACGCAGGAAGCACCGACCTGGCCCCATCGATCACTACACGGGCATCGTTGGAATGGAATCCAACACCTGATTTTAGAAAAAACTGCACATTTTCATCATAGTTGTAGATAAAATTAAGTTTGGGGCTCACAGCGGACTTCGAAAGCTGGCGCTCATTATCGTCGGTAGACAGAAGACCATTTCGATAATTAAAATCAAAATAGTCAAACCGGATACCAGGGTTGATCAACAGCGATCCCAAATCAAATTCAAAATTGAGATAGGAAAATAAATTGGTTTCATCTATATCTCCGAACTGGAGGCGTTCAATAGTAGTCTGGCGATCCCGCATTCGCGAAAGTTCCACATCGTCGTTGTTATCATACCGCACTCCCACTCCGACCTGCATCAGGACTTCGGTGTTGTTAATATCGAAATGATGATTCAATTCACTTTCTGCACCGAATAATTGGCGATCCTCACTTTGCATGATCCTGTCACCATTTACAGGATCATTCAGGAAAAAGGTAAAATTGGAGAATAACCTAAAATCATAAGCAGAATAATAGAGCTTATTCTTAAGAAAAGTACCGTCGTTAAAACTTTTCATATACTTCAGCATCACATTGGTGCGATGTGTTTCGCCGCCTTCGGTATCATCAATGGCACCAAAGCGCGAAATAAGTCCCGCATCCACCGCTCGCTGAGGAATTTGTCCGGAGGCATCCCAATCACTGGAAAAATGAGAAACCATTAACGAAAACCGGTCCAGGTTATGAAAATTGGCGGTATACTTTCCCATCACGTTGATCCTACTAAAATCCTGGGGCGACTCAAAAGCACCGTCGGAGCTCAGATACTCGGCAGCTACGTAAGCGTCATGATGATCAGAATCTGCCAGTTTAAACAATCCAACCGAACGGAATGTATTGAAACGTCCGGCTTCCACGCTCACGGAACTTTTTTCTAACCGGTCTTTAGTTTTAAAATTGACATAGCCGGCGGTGCCAAAATTACCTTTGTCTGCATAATAAGCTCCTTTTCCAAAATCAATTTTATCAACTGTCTCCGGAATCAAAAAATGAAGATCGGAATACCCCTGTCCATGCGCATGCGAAACCATATTGACCGGTAAGCCATCCACGTCGATACGTATATCCGTGCCGTGGTCAATATCAAAACCTCGCAGAAATATTTGCTCCGCCTTGCCTCCTCCGGCATGTTGCCCGATGAACAGCCCCGGCACTTTTCTTAAAATTTCCTGGGAGGAATTAACCGGGAACAATTCGGTGTTAATATCCGAAATAAGATTAACAGCCTTCACATTTTGGGTCACCATTATTTCATCCAGCCGGAAGGAAGCTTCGGAAAGTACTATTTCGAGGTAATTGGATAAATCGTCGACAACTACTTCCATACTCTTGTATCCCAAATGTCTCACCAGCAAAGTGTCGCCGGATTTTACCTTCATAGAAAACTTACCGAGTTCGTTGGTATGTTCATGTCTCCCCGAAAGATTATGAATAATGTAAGCTCCTTCAATGGGTACGTTTTTCGCATCAGTTACTGATCCTTTTATGGTTTGTCCATAAATAACGGATGGTGCAATAACAAAAATAAAAATGGTAAATATAGATTTCATACTTACTTTTAAGGTTCAAATTTATAACGGACTAATTTTAACCACACATCAACCATCCGAGCCAGCTGTGACAATAATTTGCAGATTTGCTATGTTGAATTCAATTAGTTTAGTTTTGACAAGAACTAAACAATAAAGTATTGAAAGTGTTCAATAGAATTTTCAAAAATAATCATTATCCCTCAATAATACCTCATGTTTAATACAATTTTTTATACAAATTATACAAATTATTCAGTGAATCACGTCTATCTTTCGATTATGAGGACATCCTCCACAACCTGACCAAACCTTAGATTTTTAAAGAATCTGACCCGGAACTCGAAATATGGGACTTGCTTCTACGCCTGGAAGACTGGTCGATTTAATTATAGGCATCAGCCGGTCGCTGCAATTACCCGCGGGACTTCTACTGGAAAGTTATCAAAAACCATTTACATTCCTCGCTTCTCAGAGAAAAATCTTCGGCAACCAGCAATTCCCGCTTTTGGTACCAGCCCTATGGGCCGACTTTTAATAATAACCGATATTTGAAAATTCAGAAATACCCATGCTAAAAGTCAAGATCTCCTTGCAGGCCCTTTCACAAGTCTTTTCGCTCGACCATGCTTATGGCATTTATAAAATGATATGGGCTTTTGGCATCTTCAGGCATAAATTCTATTTCTATCTCCTGCCCTAAGCCCAGCGAGGATGCGTACTCCAAAAACAATTCCATCACTACCTGATCTTCCAATGCCCATCCGGTAGAGTCAAATACGGTGCATTGATTTTGTACATGAGCATAAGCCTCTTTATTTTGAGCTACCTCTACCAAATCGGGACCTATTTTACTGTGATCTAATTGCTGGCACTCCCCTTCAACAATGGCCTGTTCCCTAAAATCCGGGCATACGAAACTGTTTTCTAAAAGATTTAAGGGCAATTCTACCTTGCCTGGAAAATCGGCACCAACGGCATTTATATGCAGCCAGGGTTTGGTACGAAGCCCTGAAAACAACGGGCCTTTGCCTACCTCAACGGAAGTGGCGGTACACAATATATCGGCCCTGGCCACAATCTCCTCGATGGAAGCCGGAACAATTTCAACATGCAGTTGCAGGGCTGCACAGCGATCCTCAAAGGAAGCTAAAGCGACGTCATCGACATCGTAAATCAGCACCCGGTCAAAGTCATACTTACAAGACAACCCGTGGAGTTGTGTTACTGACTGCGCACCGCAGCCAATCAATCCAAGGGTAGTACTATCAGGATTTGCCAATAGCATGCTGGCAATAGCTGAGGCCGCTCCTGTTCTGAGCGCCGTAAGCAAGACGCCATCCATCAGTCCCAACAGGTGTCCTGTAGCCGTATCGTAAGCCGACAAAGTTGACAGGATAGTTGGTAAATTATACTTTTCAGGATTGTTGGGATGATACCCTACAACCTTAATGATTACTTTCTCCCCTTTCCCGTGTAAAGGCATCCATTCGATCAATCCCGATTCCGGATTCTGGTAATTAAACCCGGAGCGTTTGGGTATGATGGTATTCAAAGGGTCAAATTTTCTAAAAGCTTTCCACATTCTTGAAATAAGCGCCTCCATAACTGCGTCAATACCATGATGTTGCACAATTTTTTGCACATCCTGGCCAGATAAAATTATCGTTTTGTTTTGACTGAATCTCATGATTAAATGATTACGTTATCGAGAAAGAAATTTGTAATTTGGGCACTTTTCTCAATGCAATATACTATATTTAATGCAATTTTTAATTAGTTTTGTACACTTTTCGTCCCAAAGCCAGTAAGATCAACTATACTACACAACAGAACATATTGACGAAAAAATTGTTCTGAAATACATAGAAAATAATCTTGTCAAACGTCTGAAACCTTTTGTTTGGCAAATTGATTTTGTAAGATAAATTTAAGAAAATGAGGATACATTTACGATTCATCTATGTTGTCATTATAGGTTTAATTATTATCGCCGCTCCCCGACCCGTGCAGGCGCATGCCCCCAATCAGAGCTACATTTTCTTCTACATTTATGAAGACGGTATTGACGGGATAATAGAGATTACCACTGACGACATCAACCGGGCCCTAAACCTTTCGTTGCCCCGCGAAATAGCTTTGGAAGATTTGAATGCATACCTGCCTCAGATAAAGGCATATGCGCTTGAAAATATTTCCTTTAAGTCGGTACAAGGCAGCCATACCATTCAATTCAACGAAACTACCCTGTTTAATGGCGGCAGTCTGGGCAATTACGTCCAGCTTCATTTCAGCCTGGAAAGTCTCTCGGAAGTGCCGGAAAAATTAGATATCAGGTACGAGGTTTTATTTGACAAAGATCCTTCCCACCAGGGTCTCATGGTAATCGCAGAACACTGGAAGGCGGGGATCGTTAATAACGAAGCTATGGTTTCGTTGATCCTGAGCACCGATGAGCGCCAAAAAACTTTGGAAATAGCGGAGGGATCCTTATGGCAAGGATTTACTATGATGGTGGGCCAGGGAATACACCACATTTGGATTGGCCTTGACCATATACTATTTTTACTGGCCCTGATACTACCTTCCGTGTTGACAAGACTTTTTTCAGAGAAGAAGTCTTCCGGGACAACCTCTGGCAAATTAGGATTTTTATCCAGCATCAGCAATAGCTGGAAACCGGTTGAAAGCTTCAAGCCGGCCTTCATTTATATCGTTAAAATTGTAACTTTCTTTACCATTGCGCACACCATTACATTGAGCCTGGCCGCATTGGAAATTGTCAGCCTGCCTTCACGCATTGTCGAATCCATTATCGCCTTGTCAATCGCACTGGCCGCTTTACATAACATTTATCCCCTTTTCAAAGGGAAAGATTGGCTCATCGCTTTTGGTTTCGGGCTTTTTCACGGTTTTGGTTTTGCCAGCGTTCTCGGAGACATCGGCCTGGGTGGGCAATTTTTAACGTTGACCTTATTCGGGTTTAATGTCGGCGTGGAGATAGGACAGGTCGTCATTATCTGCCTTATTTTTCCGGTACTTTATCTGATGCGCAATCTGAAGTTCTATCCTCAGTTCCTGTTTTCGGGTTCCATTTTACTTATTTTAATATCACTCTATTGGTTTACAGAGCGGTTTTTCGAAGTAGATCTGCTGCTAGGCAAATTTGTTTTTGGCTTTATAGTTTAGTATTTTAATAGATTTATTTGATCCAAAAGAACGATAGAAGCAGCAATTATGGCTTCTATTCAAAAAAAGAAAATAGGTATTCATGACATCCAAAAATAAGTCATCTCAAAACAAGGGTTCGCTACTTGAAAGGTGGTTGACACTCAACAAATCCCAGGAAACTCCCGGTGGCGTCGCTCCCCGTCCTGAGGGTACAATAAGTCCGCTTTCATCGGGCCAGCAAAAGCTATGGTTTTTACAGCAACTTTATCCTCAAAACCCATTTTACAACTATACGGAAATATATCGTTTCACCGGAAAACTAAATACTGAAATTTTGCTGAAGAGTTTCCGGCAGGTCATTGCCCGTCATGAAATCTTACGCACAACCATTGCGCTGAAGGATGGTGAAGCGGTTCAAATTGTTAACGACGATGTCGCTGTTGATGTCGTCAACCACGATTTCCGGCATATTGTTGTCGCGCAACACGAGCAAGAGATACAATCGCTGATATCCAAAGAATCAAGCCATTCATTTGATCTCACGAGGGGTCCTCTTACCAGGCTCAACATGGTAAAACTGTCGGAGGATAATCATTTGGTCATGATAACCATGCATCATATTATTACCGATGAATGGTCTTTGGGAATTCTGCAAAAGGAATGGGCCATGATTTATCAAGCCTTGCAGTCGGGGAACAACCCAACACTGCAGACATTGACCATTCAATATGCAGACTATGCCTATTGGCAAAAGAAACGCCCCGTTGATCCGAAGCATTTGGCCTATTGGAAGGAGAAGCTGCAAGGAAAATTACCTGTCTTAAATTTACCTTCAGACCGGCCCCGCCCTGCCATACCTTCCTTTGAGGGGGGATTTTGCACGCAGTCATTTCCCATAGCATTATCTGGGCGGATACAGGAGCTGGCCAAGGAAACAAATACAACGATGTTTGTCTTTTTGTTAGCAGTTTACAAGGTCTTACTCTATCGCTATTCGGGCCAGGAAGACATACTGGTAGGAACTCCCTTCAACGGACGGGACCAGGTTTCAATGGAAAAACTGATCGGTTATTTTATTGATACTTTGGTGCTTCGCTCCAAACTCAGTGGCAATACGAAGTTTACCGATTTGCTGGCTGCCGTTCGTCAGACATCCCTGGATGCGTTCTCTCATAAAGAGCTGCCTTTTGAAACGCTTGTTAAGGAATTGAAACCCGATCGTTATATGAGCGCAAATCCATTGTTCCAGGTAATGTTCGTGTATCACAAGGTTCCTACTCTTCCTTCCTTTGGTCCCGACGTGACCTTTGAGCAAGTGCCATTTGAGGCTGTTTCAGCAAAATTTGATCTCACCTTGCATGTTTCGGAAAAAGACGGTGTGCTGACCGCTACCTTTGAATATGCAAAGGATCTTTTCGAACGCACCACTATTGAGCGAATACAGCGGCATTTGAAAGTATTGATCGAAGGTATCGCTGAAAACCCGGAAACTGCGATCGAAGACTTGCGGCTGCTGACCCAACCCGAGCAACATCAGCTGTTAGATGAGTGGAATGAAACCGGGGTTCCATTTGAGGATGGCCTTCTGATCCATCAATTATTTGAACGTCAGGCCATAGATAATCCTAATGCACCGGCTGTAGCTTTTCAAGGAAAGCAGCTTACCTATCAACAGCTAAATGAGCAGTCCAATGCCATAGCTGCCTATCTGCATGAAAAAGGGGTTGGCAAAGGCAGCCTGGTTGGATTATTTGCCGAACGCTCTACCGAGTTTCCGGTGGGTATTTTAGGAATTTTAAAGGCCGGAGGTGCTTACTTGCCGCTGGACCCCGACTACCCCGCAGAGCGGATATCCCTGATGATCGCAGATGCCGGGATCGATGTTATTTTGACGCATGATCGATTAACCGCAAACTTTTCAAATACAACCTTATCGTTACTCACCTTTGAAGAGGCCGAAACAAGGCCTTCGACAGTGCCCCAAGGTCTACCCAACGACCTATCTGCAGACAACCTGGCATATGTTATCTATACTTCCGGAAGTACTGGGCAACCAAAGGGCGTGCCGGTTACCCATGGTAATTTACTGCGCTCGACACAAGCTCGTTTTGAATATTACCCCACCACCCCTGAGTCCTTTCTGTTGTTGTCATCATTTTCTTTTGACAGTTCGGTCGCGGGGATTTTCTGGACGCTTAGCAGTGGCGGACTTCTGGTAGTATCCGACAAGCGTATAGAACAGGATATCAGCCAGTTAGCAAACCTGATACAGGACCATCGGATAACCCATACGCTGCTTTTGCCTTCGCTCTATAATTTGTTACTACAATACGCCCCGGAAAAGAGTCTTACCTCCCTGCGCACCATTATTGTAGCGGGTGAGGCGTGCCCGCCTTCCCTGTGCAAACTTCACGCCCACACCATGGAGCACGCGACGCTTTACAACGAATACGGCCCCACTGAGGCGACGGTCTGGTGTACAGTCCATAAAACCTCGGCAGAAGATAAGGAGGGGCCGGTCTCGATTGGGCGTCCTATTGCCAATGCGCGCATTTACATCCTGGATCAAAAATTGAGACCTGTGCCGGTGGGTGTCCCCGGCGAATTATATGTTGCAGGAGCCGGCCTGACCCAGGGGTATTTGGGAAAGCCGGAAATTTCAAATATCAAATTTCTGCCCAATCCGTTTAGTGCTGATCCCACAGATAAAATCTACAAAACCGGTGATCTGGCGCGGTATAGAGCCGATGGCCTTATCGAGTTTTTGGGGCGCGCTGATGATCAGGTAAAGATCCGTGGTTTTCGTATTGAGCTGGATGAAATTAAGGAAACCCTGAAAACATTAGATGGCATTCAGGATGCCGCTGTTCTGGTACACAAAGAACAAAAGTCTGCACCGATTGAAGATATAAATAGTGTGGATGTAAAGGAACTTGTGGACTACATGACAGTGTTAGATGCTGAGAAAGCTTCTGAACTGTTAAGGTCCGTGGAGATCCTTTCGGAAAACGAGCTGGATTACATGTTGGATGAGATGAAGAAGTCAAATAAACAAAATGGGATATGACCCGAAGAATTAAAAGATCAGAAAAATTTGAAATCTCTTTGGTGATCAAGGATGATCAGTTTATCCGTCCACCGAGAGACGCCCAGCGCAATGCGTTGCTAAACAGAGCGGTTAAGGAATTCGCGGAGGATCTTGCTGCATTGAATCAGCAAGCTGCCGAATTTGTCGAAGGAGCTGTCCAGGATACCTTTGGAGACCGAACCCAGGCTTTGCTTTCGGACCAGGAAATTATGGAGGACTGGCAGCTGCCGATTATGCAGGCAATGGCCGATATTGTCACTGAAAGCCAGGGAGATGTATTGGAAATTGGCTTTGGCAGAGGCATTTCCTCCGATATGATCCAGGCTCGTGCCATAAATTCACATACGATTATCGAATGTAATGACGCCATCGTAGACCGTTTCCATCAGTGGAAAGAAAATTATCAAGGCAAAGATATCAGACTTAAGCACGGCATGTGGCAGGATGTTATTCATGATTTAGGGAGGTTTGACAGTATTTTTTTTCACACCTATCCTTTAAATGAGGATGAATACATGAATTATGTGAATGGCAGCGTTACCTTTGCCGAGCACTTTTTCCAAACGGCTGTAAAACACCTGCAACCCAACGGGGTGTTTACCTATTTCTCCAACGAAATAGACTCCCTGAGCAGGGAGCACCAACGCTTGCTCTTAAAACATTTTTCATCTTTTTCTGTTAAAACCGTCGAACTACAGGTTCCGGATGATGTTAAGGACACGTGGTGGGCCAATTCAATGGTAATTGTTAAAGCCGTAAAATGAGTAAGCAGGAATTAAAACAACGGATAGAAAAACTGTCTCCAAAGCAAAAAGCTTTGCTGGCTCTTCAACTCAAGGCGCAACACCTTGACGCGAGTTTGGACAATGGACATGATACGGAGCGACTCGTGGCTTATATTATTGATGACGGTAATTTGATCTCCGACGATTTTCGCGATCATCTAAAAAATTTGCTGCCTGACTATATGATACCTACCGCCTACGTACAGTTGGAGGAATTCCCCAGGCTGCCAAACGGCAAAATCGACAATCAGGCCCTGCCCAGCCCCGATGAAGTTTCCAACCAAACGGCGGGAGACTACGCAGCGCCAGGAACGGAGGCTGAAAAAAAACTTGCAGCCATTTGGAGCGAGGTGTTGAATTTCGAGCCCGTAGGTATACATGATAATTATTTCGAAATCGGAGGGGATTCCATTCTTAGCATCCAAATTATTGCCAAAGCCAACAAGGCCGGACTCAAACTTAAACCCAATGCGCTGTTCGACCATCAAACCATCGCCGCATTGGCGCAGTCAGCCGAAACCGGGGCTGAAAAGCCTGGGGAAGATAAAGTTGTAACCGGCGAAATACCCCTCCTGCCTATTCAACACTGGTTTTTTGAAGAACATCAACAGGCACCGCATCACTGGAATCAGGGGTTGATCTTCACCAATACTTCGGGTATTAATACCGAACTCCTGGCAACGGCCGTGCGGCACCTGACTTTACATCACGATGCTTTAAGGACAATATTTGTCCAGGATGGCAACCGTTGGAAAGCGTCTATTGAGGAACCGCAAAACAGGGAAGTTTTTCAGCATATTAACTTAAGCGCACTATCGCTTGCGGCGCAGGAAAAAGAAATCAAAGCAAAATCTGGGCAAATACAGGGTGGCTTAAATCTTTCGGAGGGGAGACTCTTTCAGGGGATTTACTTTGACTGTGGCCAAGAACAACACGGTAAACTTTATCTATTTGCCCACCACCTGGTAGTAGACGCTGTGTCGTGGGGTATCTTGGTGGAAGACCTAAAAACCATATGTGAACAATTACAACACGGTGTTGATATATCGCTACCTTCCAAGACGGTATCTTATAAGGATTGGGGGCTTCATCTCCTGGGAATGGCAGACAGCGGCCAATTTGAGAAGGAATATGAATTCTGGCATCGACAAACGCAGGGTGTCAATGCTTTGCCATATGACCTGGAAGCAAAACTTCCAGTATCAGAGGAGCACACAGCCACCATCGACTTTGCTCTGGACCAATCCACCACACGTCAATTACGTACCGATGCATTAAATACCTATAACACCAGGATTGATGAATTTTTAATAGCCGTACTCACAGAAGTTATCGTCAAGTGGTCAAATAGCCATAACATCTGTCTGGGGCTTGAACGCCATGGGCGGGAAGTCATGAACAGTGACATAGACCTTTCATACACCGTTGGATGGTGTACGGCCTATTTTCCATTAACACTGGACTATCCGGCTAATGCAGATGCCGGCATACTCTTAAAATCTGTCAAAGAACGAATACGGAAAATACCAAACGGAGGCATTGGTTATGGGATACTTCGGTATCTTTGTAAAGAGAATGGCAGCAGGATGGACAGGCAACACCGTCCTCCCATAATTTTTAACTATCTGGGCAACCTGTCACCCTTCGACGCTGGCATACTGGGATTTGGAAAAGAAATGCCGGATGATACCCGGCACCAGCAAAGCGAGCGCTATCACATGTTGGAAATCAACGCTTTTATCCAGGAGGAGCAACTCAAAATGCGTTGGAGCTACAGCAGGCAGTTGCATCAGCCAGATACGATTTATAATTTGGTGCAGGCGTTTGAAAAAACATTGCAGAGTTTTATCGAGCATTGCAGTGTGCCGAATAGCGGGGGCTTTACCCCATCAGATTTTCCTGAAGCGGGACTCAGTCAGGACGATCTAGACAACTTGCTGGGAGAAATAGACTCATAAACGTAAAGTAAAATGTCAAAACCTAAAGTTGAAGCGATTTATCCATTAACATTTATGCAGCAAACCCTGCTGTTGCATAAACTGCATGAAAGTGAAGATCAAGGATTTCTCCAGGTAATCTGTAAACTGGAGGGGTCGCTGGATGTCGATTTGCTAAAAACTTCCTGGCAGCAATGCGTCACGAGGCACTGGGCCTTGCGGGCGTCAGTTCATTGGGAAAAAATAAAAAAACCCGTTCAAATTATTCACCCCGAAGGCCAGATGCCGTGGATGGTACACGATTTGACGGGATTGTCAGACAAGGCGCAAAAGAAGAAAGTCGAAGCATTGAAAAAGGAAGATCGCGATCAAGGGTTTGACCTGACTAAAGCGCCAATTTCCCGGTTGGCGTTAATTCGCCTGGATACAGATCTCTATCAAATGTTATGGAGTTGTCATCACCTGCTCCTCGACGGGTGGTCTGCGGCGCTTATTATTAAGGATGTGTTTGCATTTTATGATGCACTATGCCATAAAAAAACCATCTCACCACCTCAGCTACCCACTTATCCAAACTACCTGCATTGGTTACAAAACCAGGATCTTAAACAGGCAAAGTCATTTTGGCAACAGAAATTTGAAGGCTTTAAAACGCCGGCGCTGCTGGCTGAAAATTCAGGCAGAAAGCCTGTAAATTCAAATGCTTTTATCACGGAGGTTTTTTCATTATCAGATGGGGAAACGGATCGGTTGCAATCCTTGGCCCGGCAGCACCAGGTGACACTTGGCACCATTATTCAATGTAGCTGGGGGCTTATACTCGGTCGCTATTCGGATACGAACGACACTACCTTTGGCACGACCGTTTCCGGGCGTAATACCGGGTTGACTAATATGGAACTTCTCGCCGGTATGTTTACCAATGTCTTGCCGGCAAGAGTAAACTGGGACAAAAACACAACCTTACCCAAATGGCTGAAAACCACGCAATCAGCGCAGTCGGGTACACAAAACTTTGAATATACCACGTTGGATCAAATAACCGATTGGATCGGCTGGCCTGGAGAGCTGCCGCTGCTGGATAGTTTGCTGGTCTTTGAAAACTTTCCCTGGAGCACCCTGGAAGCCGGAGGTATCAAGGTGAAAGATTTTTCCGGAGGTATTACATCTACCTATCCGATCACCGTCATCGTGGTACCCGGAAAATCGCTTAAGTTTGAAGTTAAATACAACAAAAACCGCATCTCCAAGGCCACTGTCGGCTGGCTTTCAAACCAGCTTTACCAGTTGCTCCTATCCCTGCCAGACCAGGCAACGGCAGCAGTAGGTGACCTGGGTAAAAGTATCAAGGCCCCACCGGTTGAAAAAAGTACCCAAAACTTTAAAAAAACAGCGGGCAAAAAGCGATCGACACTTTTATCTCAGGAGAAAATAGATAAGCGTTTTATCACGCCTCGAAATCATGCGGAGCTGCAGATCGCCAAACTCTGGGAACAGCTCTTTGGCCGGAGCCCTATTGGGATCACTGAGAATTTTTTCGAAATCGGGGGCACTTCCATTCTCGCCGTGAGATTGTTGGCCCTGATCGAGCAAAAATTAGGTAGAAATTTACCACCCATTGCCCTTTTGCAAAATCCAACCATTGAGGCATTGGCCAAATTGCTTAACGAAGATGAAGCAGGCCCCGGGTGGTCGGCCCTGGTGCCGTTGCGTACAAAGGGCAGCAAAACTCCCATTTTCTGTATGCACGCCGGCGGTGGCCATGTATATTTTTACCATGCACTTTCAACCTACCTGGACGAAGATCAGCCGGTGTACTCCATGCAACCGGTTGGGCTGGATGGTGTAAGCGCTTATCACAAAAGCATAAAAGACATGGCCGCGGATTATATAAAAGAAATCCAGAGCGTTCAGCCGGAAGGGCCTTACGCATTGTTGGGAACCTGCTTCAGCAATGCGGTATGTCTTGAGATTGCCCACCAGCTGCGAAAAATGGGAGAAGCCATTTCTCTATTGGTTATTGTAGATTCAGGTGGCAGGGAGCTGGGACGGCGCGTATGGGTGCCCACACCTGCGCCGCCTATTCAGAAGCGGCTGAAGCGATTTGTCAATCTGGAATTTAAAGAGGCCAGGGATGCGGTATTGAAAAAAATTACCAAGAGGTATGAAAAGTTAAAAAAGAAATGGATCATTTTAACGGAAACCAAGCAGGCCCGTAATTTGCGCGAAATGCAGGAGCATCTCGGCAAACTTTATGGAGACTATTTCTGGGAGCCCTGTCAGCAAAAAGTCACGCTAATTCGCAGCAGTGAATACAATGACGACCCTGACAAAGATTTTCATATCGAAAGATGGACGGCCATCGCCCTGGGTGGTCTCAGCACCTACGTTGTACCCGGAAAGCACTTGACTTTGTTTGAAGAACCGGATGTGCAGCCGCTGGCCCGGCAGTTGCAGGCGTGCCTCGATGAAGCCCACAAAATGCAGGAGTCGGTCAAGGTCTAATTGGATGCCTTTTATAGTGAGGAGGCGTGCTTATGGTTTCACCAACCCTCAGGCAGCCGGCCTTTTACATTCATTTGGCCTTCAACACCTTATGACTTTTTTTATTATATTTAACCCACTTCAAACAATATGGCATGGGGATAGCCAGTTTAAAAGAAGTAAATACATCATCCTATGAAAACGCTGGTATTTTTTATTTTTTTTATTTCATTTTTTTACAGAATCCACGCACAGCAACATTCCGAATTTGGGCTCCAGGTCCAGGCAAATGCAGCCACCCAGCTTGTTAAAAACCCGGCAGTGCCAAATGACGGAACCTTTAGCTGGACATTTATTAAAACCTGGGGCATTGGCGTTTACAGAAATCATCACTTCAACGACCGCCTCGCTTTGCGAAATAGGTTAATCTATTCCCAAAAAGGATTTAAACACAATGCCCAATATGCCATCGGTCCCGGCTATCCTCTAAAAGATATTTCATCGAGATACCGCCTGCACTATGTCAGCATTGATAAATTAATTCAATACAATATTGGCAAAAGCGATTCGAAACCCTATATCATCGGTGGGATTCGCGGTGATGTTCTGATCAGCGACAATATGCCGGAACAATTCGGCAATCCGCAAGGCACCCAACCTATTAAACGGGGTGACTTCAGGCCGCTTGGGCTTGGAGGTATCGCCGGTATGGGTATAAAGTTGCACCAAAGAATGATTTTGCAGGGAGATCTCAATTTTGATATTTTGCCTACACTTAAACAACCCGATGCAGCCATCAGAAACTGGATGTGGTCATTAAGCCTTGGATTTAACCTCATAGGTTCCGATTCCTGAACATACTTAAAACAGATTTTAAAATTTATGGCAGCGGCAAAAATTTTGTAGCTACCTCGCCCTTTTATCCTTAAAAATCCTTAAATTAAAGGAAGCAAAGCAATTCAATACGCGAGCGGTATAACACAGACACGGAGGCTACCATGCTAGAATTTCAAGCTTTTTCAGGTAAAAATTGGTTATGGTTCAAATGCTATATCGTCGTAAGTCTTGTGTCGGTTCCGCTGTGCCACGGTCAAGGTAATGATCTGGCCAATACGGAGGAATCACCGGTGGAGCTTCGCAAAACCAAGAGAAAAAATCCCAACACCTTTAGTAACAGCAGCAGCCAATCTGACTCAGAATTAGCCAGGCATGCAGGCAATCCGGATTTTCCTGAAGATATCAGCGGGATCTGGGAAAATACCACAGAAGTACCCGCCTATGATTTTAACGGCCACGTTCGGAGGGAGTCAACTTTTAAACTTACCCTCAAGCAGGAACAATCAAGTGTTAAAGGAACTTTCCTGATGAGAGTATTCATGAGCGGGGGCACTGTACAAAAACACACGCACGTAAAAGGAACCTATAAAGCGGGCTTCCTGACTTTAAAAACCGTTGGGATCATTAAGGAAGGATGTTATACGCCGGCAAATGTGTCCGGGTTGTATGACCTGAATTTTTCCGGAAAAATAACCAATAACAATGGCGTGCTGATTCTCGATGGCCAGTATGATTTCGCTTCGCAAAAGTCTTTTCAAAGCCTGGGTGATTCTCTGATTTTTACAACAGCCATTCTAGGTTTGAAAGGACCGGTAAAGATCTATGCCAAACGTATTGCGCCCTTAAAACCTGAACCAAAAAAAACTATCCGGCCAGACACCGTACAGGCATTTAATCAATCTGATTCCATCTTCAACAACATCCTGTTTAAACAGGGTGAAGCCGACCTGCTTACCCGCAAAGACTCCCTGGAGCTAGTACGGCTGGGTGACATGCTTCAGGCATACCCAACATGGAAGGTAAAGCTGGATGGTTATACAGAAAACAGAGGTAGGCTTCGGGAAAACATAGTCCTATCCGAAAAGCGTTCGGAATTTCTCAAAAATTACCTGGTTCAACAAAAAAGCATATCCGGTGAACGCATTATCACTGCCGGCTTTGGCCCCTATAACCCGGTAGCCGATAATCGCAACGAAAGAAAACGGCAGTTAAACCGGCGCGTAGAAATCCAGATTTATATTGAATAGCTGGTGCCGTTTTAACTGCTATATTCTTTTATAAGCTATTTTTCTACACGTGACTACAAATCCGCAGGATAAGAGATTTGCGCCCGCTCCCAGACACTTTTTAATACATCCAGGTTTTTAAAAAAGTCATCGTAGTTTTTATTGGCTTTTTGGGTCCATCCAACTTCAGCATAGGCAGCCAAACGTGGAAATACCTGCCTGTCCATCTGTTCAACCGTCGGTATCCACTCTCCCCACATCTGACACCCCATACCAATTACCTTATCGTGATATTTTATCTCCAGTCCCGCCGGTACAGGGTCAAACCCATAGGCTTTTTCCAGGGAAATGCTTTTGTAATTGTAATCGAGGTAGGTCATTGAATGGAGAGAGTTAACGATGTCGTAGCCACTTTCTATGGCATTTCGCGCAAGCGCCAGATCTCCCTTCCAAAAATGGATTATGGTATTTTTAGCTAACTGTTGTCCTACCCTGGTATCTTCCTTCTTTTGATAATCATGCACGTTATGCCCCATAATCTCGTTCCATCCCATCATTCTCTTTCCTTTTGACTGAAGATACTGTGAAATCTTATTGGTAAAATGAATTTGTAAATCGACCGGGCTGTTGAGTCCGTTGTCTTTCATAAATTGGGCAACCGCTTTTGATTCCTTCCATTGATCATATTTAACTTCATCACCCCCGATATGAATGACATCGGAAGGAAAAAGCGTCATCACCTCGTCGAGAACATCGGTGAGAAATTCATAAACTTTGGGATCCACCACATTGTAAGTATCAGGCATTTTACCAAAGACTACCGGCACTTCAATTTCCTTGCCGGAAGTACCCAACCAGGGATAGGCAGCTATTGCGGCACTGGAATGCCCTGGCATTTCAATTTCGGGAATAACCGTTATATATCGATCTGCAGCATATTGCACAATTTCTTTAATTTGATCCTGGGTGTAAAAGCCATCATGAGGTACCCCCGTCATTTCCTCACTTTTCCAGCCGCCAATTTGCGTATCTTTCCTTTTAGAGCCAATTTGGGTGAGCAAAGGGTATTTTTTGATCTCAATTCTCCAACCCTGATCATCAGTTAAATGCCAGTGAAATACATTCAATTTAAGTAATGCCATTTGGTCCAGCAACTTTTTCACCTGGTCTATGCCTTTAAAATTCCTGGCTTCATCAAGCATAAAAGCACGCCAGGTAAATCTGGGCTGATCTGCGATATGAAGTACGGAAAGTACAATACCCTTACCTTTCTTCTCACCGGCCAAAGCCAGCTGCCTAAGCGTTTGGATGCCATAGAAAAGTCCCTGGTGATCCGGCGCCTTGATCAAAACCTGACTGGTCCCAATCTCCAAAGTATAATGCCCGGATGAAGGCGCTCTATCCCCCTGCTTATCCAATTGTAATAATATGGAATTGCCTTGCTTTTCACCGCGGGAAGATGGTAATGATAACCCTACATCTTTTGCAAGTTGAACCTGCAAATATTCAGCGATTTCCCTCGTATTTTTATCGTGAATTATTTGCGCTTTGGTATCTAAAAGAAAAGTCCCATGTTTTATTTCCACACGGTTTGGTTTTGGTATGATAGAAACCCTTTCCTGGGCCACTATTGCGAAACAATAAAAGAGCGAGAACAATAGGGTGATTACCTTTTTCATTTTGATAATTGGGGTCTTATTAAAAATTTACGTTCGTTAAAATTAGCACTATTATCCGTTTTCTGATTTCCTATAGGCAAGAATTTACTTATAACCCTCGCTTTTTATGTATTCCGGCTATAATCGGTCGCCTTGTATGTTAAATAATATCGGAGGGTTATAACGGTTGGGTTCTTATTTTCACATTTTCAACCGGGCGTCTTCGGGATAATCCAACGGCTTGCCTGTTTCCTTGTCTACAGGCATTTGAGCATCGACTTCATTCAGATATCGCGTCAGTAATGTGGACATTTCCCGCAATTTTTCATCATTTTCAGCTGCCAGGTTATGGGTTTCACCAATATCCTCAGTCAAGTTAAATAACTCGAAACGCCCATCCGCATGAAAATAGATCAACTTCCAGTCGCCTTTTCTCACGGCACTAAATGCACCGATACCAGGACCATCGTGCCCCCACTCGTTGGGGAAATGCCAAAATAATGGTCTGTCTTCCGATGGCATTGCCGCTTCTGTTAACAAGGGGACAAAGCTGATGCCATCTATCTGCTGTACTGTCTCATACCTGGTGCTGCCGGCCATTTCCAGGATGGTGGGGAAGAAATCTTCAATAATCAAATAATGATCATTAACGGTATTGGGTTTAACCAGTCCCGGCCAGCGAACAATCATCGGTTCCCGGATACCTCCCTCATGGGAAGATCCCTTTCCACTTGAAAGTGGGCGGTTGTGGGTATGGGGTTCTCCTCCCCTTGCGGCAGCGCTTAACCCTCCATTATCAGACATAAAAAGTATGATGGTATTTTCATCGACCTTTTTTTCTTCAATGAAATCCATTAAATCCCCCAGGCTTTTGTCCATTCCCTCCACCATAGAAGCATAACTGGCCTCAATGGAATCAAGCCCTGTATTCAGATATTTTTGCCAATAACGCGGATCCGACTGTATGGGTGTATGGACGGCATAATGGGCCATATAAAGAAAAAATGGCTGATTTTTGTTAATGGCGCTATCCATGGCCAGTTTGGCTTCCTGTGTTAAAGCTTCTGTCAGAAAGATGTCTTTTCCATGATATTTATCAAGTCCGGGCACTGCCCATGGCGTGCCTTCATATGCTTTGATATTACCAAAGTTTTCCGTTCCCCGATAACTTTTTGGGGCTCCGGCAGCATGACCGGCAATATTCACTTCAAAGCCCAGTGTTTCCGGGTTAGCTCCGGGTGTTTCCATGGCGCCAAAATGTGCTTTGCCACAATGTATGGTGAAATACCCCGCCTCCTGAAGCAGGGCCGGTAAAGCTGTGGCATAAACAGTGCGTTCAATGCCTGGCTCCGGACTCATGCCGTTAACATGCCAGGCAGGAAAGTCTAACCGGGGGTTTTTCCTGTCGTTGGAGGTATTCTTCCTAAGGGTCCAGTTAGTCACACGGTGCCTGGCTGCATTCATGCCCGTCATCAGGCTGATGCGCGTGGGGGAGCATACGGGTGTGGCATAAGCCTGGGTAAATTTCATTCCCTGCCTGGCAAGGCGTTCCATATTTGGTGTATGATACCGGTCATTAAATGGTGTTCTCCTGGTCCAGAACGGCACGGATGTATCCTGCCACCCCATATCGTCGACCAGGAATAAAATGATGTTCGGTTTGTCTTGCCCGGGAGGTCGATCGTTGTTTTCCTTGCACCCTACCATCCCGGAAATAAGGATTAAGGTCGCAACAGGCAATTTGAAATAGTTGTTAAATATAGTGTATACACTTAAAATCAAGTAGTTCTTCATTTGTTTTTATATTAAATATTGGTTGTCTTACGATCACGACCTTAGGTCCTGATCAATTGGTGATTTTTGCGTCAGGCTTTTTTAAATCAATTTCTACCACCTGCAAAAAATCGTTGTTTTTAGCAAAAAGCATCCCTCTTCTCCTACCCGGCAACCGTACAAAACCAGCATCTTTGACTTCCCCGGAAATGAACAGGTTGCTTTGACCGGGGGATACCGCCTCGAAAGCCCCCTTACCGTCTCCCCTTAAATACAATCCGACTCCGGCATCATTTCTCGGTGTCTCCACTTCAGCTCCATACATATTTCCGGCAATTACCAAATCCAGGTGCCCATCTCTATCATAATCTTCAACCAGCATACTGTTTATGGATGATAGCTGGGCGGGATTCACCAGCGGACGGAGTTTAAAGGTGCCAGTCCCTTTGTTTTCCAGGTAACAAGTAGCAAAATTGGTAGCCTGGTGATGCACTGCCTGTTCCAGGCTTTCAACGCCAAAAACCTCGCTCAATGTAGCTTTTCCGAAGGCATCATAGGAAGGAAACTTCTCTTTGACAAAAGGCATTTGATTCGACGTACATTCCCTCCCCCTCAGCGGATACAGGTTGCCACTGTTATGATAGCCTAATACAATGTCCAGGCTTCCATTGTCGTCGAAATCTTTGGCATATATCTCAAATGGTGCCGTCTCGCTTGCCCTGTATTTGTAGTTTAATCCCAGGTTACCTGCTACCAGATCCATATCTCCATCCTGGTCAAAGTCGGCCGAGACAACATCAAACCACCAGCCAACCTGCCGGGACAGGCCAGAGGGCGCTGTGATGTCCTCAAAATAATTACCTCGGTTTTTAAGGATTTTGACTGGCATCCATTCTCCAACAACAACCAAATCCGTCAGTTTGTCTCCGTCGATATCTACCCACTCGGCATCAGTTACCATACCCATTAATCGCAACGCCGGTGCCACTTCATCAGTAACGTCAGAAAATTTAATAGCGCCATTTTTGGAATCATTTCTTAACAAGTAGCTATCCGGTGGGATCGGGTATTTACCAGGTTTCTGTCTTCCGCCAACAAACAGATCCAAATCACCATCGCCATCATAGTCCGATGGCCTTATCTTCGAACCACTTACACTAAATCCGGGTAATCCGGTGTGGTTTTTTGTAAATTTCCCCTGTCCATTATTTTCATAAAGCCGGTCCTGCAACAACAAAGCTCCCTCCTGATACTCATTACCACCGCTTACCACATACAGATCCATATCCTGATCCCCATCCGCATCAAAAAAAAGAGCTCCCACATCCTCACAGGCTTTATCATTAAAAAAGTCCTGATTGCTTATCGGCAAGAAATGCCCATCGGGTTGCTGTATATATAGCTTGCCGGCGACCCCCAGTGCTCCTCCAACATAAAAATCATCGAGATCATCGCCATTCACGTCCCCAATAGCCAAAGCCGGCCCCATCTGAGACATTTTGTGAGGCAACAGGCTTTCCCTGTCAAAATCATTAAAATCATTTTCCTTATGGGCATGCTCAATTTCCAGTTGCCTGGTAATGTCCTTAAACAATCCGCGACCACTGTTTTTGGAAGTATGTTGGCTACCAGCTTCCCAATATTTAAGCGTAATAGTTTGATTGGCGGAAACATGATCCATGATTTGGCGCTTGCCGTCCGGCCATATTACTTCGATCTGATCTATTGAGATAACATCTTTTCCCAACCCAAAATGCAAACCCGGTTCCACAGAAGATTGAAATCCACGGGTAACATAATGCTCCTGTATCTGTAGTTTATCCCGGTACTTTACCACAACCCTTGCACCGATGCCCAGCCTGTTTTTATCCGGTCCTTCAAACCGGAATTTGATGTAGTGGTTCCCCAGCTCATTCTCCATGGCATTGTTTTTATATACAAAGGCTACGTCGTCCATGTTATTGACCACAATGTCTATATCTCCGTCATTATCAAAGTCTCCGTAGGCAGCGCCATTGGAGCAGGTCAGGGTATCATCCGGCCAATTATTGTTTATATGCGAAAAGGTAAGGTCTCCATTATTGCGAAAAAAGTAGTTCAATTTCCGGCGGTAGGGCATTTTGCCCATTATATGATTTATATAACTTTCCTGGTCAATTGTTTTCTGCTGCAATAACTTCTCCCGGTAGGCCTTGTGGTAATTCACAAAATCATTATTCCTGAAATCTCTTTTTATACCATTGGAAACAAACAGGTCTTTATATCCATCGTTATCAAAATCAACAAACAGCGGCCCCCAGCTCCAGTCGGTACTGGCAATCCCCGCCAATTGCGCGATTTCTGAAAAGTGTGGAATTGCGCCGGAAACAAACCCTGTGTGCAGATGAAGTGTATTATACATGTATTGATGATGCAAACCAAGTTCAACATGCCTGTTGAATTTGTCAGGGTCCATCCCACTCATGCTGGTTTTGATTTCGTAATTGCTTTGGGAGGCCATATCCATGCTCAGAACATCTAACCAGCCGTCATTATTAAAGTCTGCCAGATCATTGCCCATGGAAAAATTTGACAAATGCTGCAAGGCGCCTGCCGACACCTCCCGGAATGTTCCATCAAGATTGTTGATATAAAGATGATCTTTTTCGGAGAAATCATGGCTGACATATATATCGGGCCAGCTATCATTATTCAAGTCGCCAATCGCTATTCCCAGTCCAAAGCTCAACCTGTTATTGATAATATTGGCTTCCTTCGTTACATCTGTGAATTTGCCCCGGTCATTTCTATATAACTTTTCGCTGCTCAATGGCGCTTCCATGTGAAGAAATGCTTCAATTTGATCGTCTTTGTAGATATCAACATCGTGGTTGATCAAAAACAAATCGAGGTCACCGTCACGATCGTAGTCGAAAAAAGAGGCCTGCGTGGAGAGCAATGGCAAATCAAGACCGTATTTCCGTCCTTCCTCCCTGAAAACCGGAATACCTTGCTGGTTGACGCCAGTGTTAACATATAATTCATTCCTTCTTTTCTCAGGATCCTTTAGTTTTCCCGAGGCTGAAATATAGATATCCAACCTGCCGTCGTGATTGATATCTACCGTTGTGACACCGGTAGGAAAAACAGCCTTACCTGCTACACCAGCTGTTTCTGTAACATCTTTAAAGGTCAGGTTACCCAGGTTAAGATATAACCTGTTTGCTTCCAGGTTGGAGATAAAATAAATATCTGTTAAACCATCGTCGTTAAAATCTCCTGCCGCCACACCGCCACCGTTATAATAGTATTCATAGAAAAGACCATTCATATAACGCGTTTCCCGAAGGTCATTTCTAAAATCAATTCCTGTAGCACCGGTTTTTAACACCACAAATTGATTCGCTTTTTTAACCGGCGGATCATGACTCACTTTTTGACATGCAAAAAAAAGAACTGCCAAAACAAAGACTAGTTTGCAGGAGGGTCTGCTCATAGCGCCCATATCATTCGGTAAAAACATATAATTCAATTCTCATAGACCGCCAGGCGTGAAATTGATAGGTATCAATTTCACGCCTACGGTAAAACATCAACAGCTTGCCCCTGGTTATGACCGGATAACACGAATGTTATTACTCATAACCTGTATTCTGGACGATACTGCCGTTGGATATGTCAATTTCCCTTTGGGGTACCGGTAGCAGCACATGGAAATCCTGTATATTATCCCTGGGAATCTGCATATTGGGATCTGTGGTATTTCTGATGGTCTCGACGAATATATTCCACCGCAACAGGTCATACTTGCGGTGTCCTTCGAAACTTAGCTCGGTGGCACGCTCCTTTCGGATGGCTTGCCGGAATGCCTCCTGATCCAGCCCGGCCAATCCTGGCAAACCGGCCCTTTCCCTAACCAAATTGATAAAAGTATAGGCATTAGCCGGCCCGTTCAATTCATTCTCCGCTTCCGCCCTTAAAAGTAATATATCGGCATACCGCAGAACGTAAGTATTTTGACTGCCGTTGTTACCTTTTGGGGCATCGCCTTCTTTGTTCAGATATTTTCCGGTTATCGGCCCGGCACCGGGTGTTCTTGGAGATTCCAGGACGTTGCCGTCAAGTTCGGTCAGGTAGCTGATATCCTGTCTCAGATCTCCAGGTTCAAACATGGCGAGAAAATCTTGTGTAGGAAGCATATTTTCCCATCCCCCGCCAACAGCGGTCACACCTCCTACTTCCACATCCCGGGAGCCTACCCATGATTGTATAAAATCGTTCCGCTCATCCTGTTCCCATTGGATATCAAAAATATTTTCATTCACCAGGTTTCCATCTTTGTCGGGCATCAGTTGGTGCTCGGCCTGCTGACCAAATAAGCTTTCATAGTTGGCTACCAGGCCAAAGTCTCCGGAGTCAATAATCTGCTTTAAAAGCTCATTGGCCTCATTCCACTCCTGATTGGTCATATGCACTTTGGACAGTAGGGATGCTGCCGCCCATTTGGTGGCCCTGCCGGCCTCAACCGGGGGATATACGGTAGGCAATACGGCCATAGCCTCGGTGAGATCCTGTTTTATCAGGGTGTAGACTTCCGCCACTGTATTGCGTTGAATTCCCTGCAATTCATCAGGACCACTCAATACCTGGTCGAGGATTGGAACGCCGCCGTATATCCTTACGAGTTCAAAATAGTAAAAGGCCCGTAGAAACTTGGCTTCTCCTACCAGTCTGGCGCGAAGATCGACATCCATATCCACCTCCGGGACAAAGTCGATCACCGTATTTGCCCGTGAAATACCTTCATAGTTTTCCCGCCACATGGCAACAGCGTCGCCGTTTAGGGACGTCAGATTTACGAAGTATGACACGGGCCTGGTATTGTGTTGCCCCTGAAATGCTACATCGCTCGGCGTAAATGAATAATAAAAAGATATTATAGTACTGTATAAGCGTGAATATGCTGCATTAGTCGCGGCAACTGCGTCTTTTTCAGAACCTGGAAAAGTACCTGGCGTCAAAAAGCTGGTCGGCTTTTCGGTAAGAATATCTTCACAGGATGAAAGCACTGCACCCAACACCAGCGTTATTATAAATATTTGCAATATTTTTTTCATGATTTACAATATTTTATTGTGACATATTAACCCTTAGAAATCCAATGTCACGCCAAAGGTGACCATTTTGACAGTTGGATCCTGCGCCTGATCATAACCACGGCGCAGGTTACTAAACCCCCTGCTTACTTCCGGGTCATAACCGCTATAGTTGTCAAATAACAGCAAATTGGTTCCCGAAACATAAACCCTTGCTGATTGCAGCCATGAAAGTTTTTGAACAGGCAGGTTATAGGCAAGGCTAACGTTCCTGAGTCTTAAAAAGGACCCATCCTCCAGTACCTGGGTATTGGAAGTGATCAGCGGCCGTTCCACACCACTGCCTGAAGGAACGTCCGTATCAGTATTTTCAGGGGTCCACCGATCGGCAAATCTTTTTGGCACATTATTATCGAAGGCAATCGCTATTCTGCTATCGGTTTCATTAAAAATATCATTGCCTACAACAAATGACCAATAAAAGTATAATTCAAATCCCTTGTAGCTCAATGTGTTTCCAAAACCGCCAAAAAAATCGGGATTGGCATCGCCGATGATCTCTCTGTCATCTTCTTCACTGATCACATTATCCCCGTTAAGGTCGGCATAGCGCTTACCACCCGGGAACACGGAAAAACCGCTTAACCCGGATTCATCGATTTCAGCCTGGCTGTTCCAGATACCATCCTGGACCATGCCGTAAAAGGTTCCAATGGGTTCGCCTTCCTGCAAAACGCCGGAAGTAACAGCTTCTACCCCGCCAATGGGATTAATAAAAATAAATCCCTCGGGGGCATCAATATCAACCACTTCATTTTTATTAGTAGAAATATTGAAATTCGATTCCCATCTAAAGCCTGCCCTGTCTACATTTACTGAGTTCAATGACAGCTCAAAACCTTTGTTGGATACTTCGCCAAAGTTGGTCAGAGAATTGGCAAAGCTGGTAAGCCATAGTATCGGCACTGAAACCAGTAAATCATCAGTCCGTTTGCTGTAATAATCTACCGATGCCTGTATGCGGTTATCCATGAATGACATATCTACGCCAATATCAAATTGATTGGTACTTTCCCATTTCAGGTTGTCGTTGCCCAGGGCATTGGCGGCAATACCTGACACCACCAGCTGATTAACCCCTAAAATGTAATTGTTTCCTCCCTGTGCCAGGCGGGTGAGGGAGGCGCCGGGATCCAGGCCGGGATTGCCCAACCGGCCATAACTTGCGCGTACTTTTAAATCATCAAAAATGCCAAGATCCTGAATAAACTCCTCATCTCCGGCACGCCAGGCAACGGCTGCTGACGGAAATATTCCCCATTGATTATTTTTAGCGAAGACAGAAGCCCCATCAGCACGACCTGATACCGTTAACAGGTACTTACCCTTATAGGCGTAATTGGCCCTGAAAAGATACGATTGCAAGCCTTCCTCTGAGGCACTGGATCCAGCGGCAGATCGGTTTGTGCCGGCACCCAGGTTATCAAAACCAAAAGCATCGGTTACAAATCCCTGTGTCTGTACATTGCTGCTTGAAATATCAATGGTTTGCCGGGTATAACCCATCAGGGCATTTACCCGGTGATCTCCAAATTCCCTTTCATAGCTCAGGGTGTTTTCAATCAGTAAATCCAGCGTTTCGGAGTGGTCAATAGTGGCAGTTCCCCCATCATTTCGTTGACTAAACAAAGTCGAGGGCGCATACCGTTCTCTTTTGAAGAGATTTAAGTTAGTACCCAGGCTTAATTTATATTTCAACCCTTTAATAGGTTCAAATTCTCCAAATACATTTCCCAGAATTCTGGTGTTGGTGTTTTCATCTATATTCTGTATAGCGCGGCCCACAGGGTTGTCAGCACTTAGTTCGCTACTAACGGTCTGGATAGTGAAATTACCATCGCTATCTCTTACCGGCAGCGTCGGGTCCCAGCCTGCTGTATTGATAATGTTGGAACTTCTGGGTGTGTTCGTGCGCCTGCTCAGGGTCAGAGAGTTGCCTATTCTCAATTTTTCTCCAACTTTATGGTCGGTATTTACCCGGAATTGCCAACGCTTCAGGTTACTTTCAATGTAAATACCATCCTGATCAAAGTAATTGCCGGAAATAAAATAGCGGCTTTTATCGTTGCCCCCAGACAGTGACAGGGTATGGCTGATCATAGGCGCTCCGTCCCGGTAAACCTCTTCCTGCCAGTCAGTTCCTTCGCCCAGTGAAGCCGGATCGGGATATATGGTGATCCCTTTTATTTCATTAATCCACTCCGCATACTCGGTCGCATTCAATACATCCAGTAACCTTGTGGGCGATTGAAAACTGACATTCATATCATATGAAAAACGCGCTTTTCCGGCACTGCCTCGTTTGGTAGTAATCAGTATTACCCCATTGGATCCTCTGGAACCATAAATAGCTGTTGCCGAGGCGTCTTTTAACACTTCTACAGATTCCACATCATTGATGTTGATATCCGTCAGGTTGCCGCCACCGATAAAGCCATCGATGACAAACAAAGGTTCATTGTTTGCCGAAACAGAATTACTTCCCCGGATACGGATAGATGCTGCAGCACCTGGCGCAGAAGAAGTTGGAACAACCTGAAGACCTGCTATCTTTCCCCGCAGTGCATCATCTAAGCGGGCGGTTGGGGTGGCTGTTATTTCCTGGCTTTTCAGCGAGGCTACCGATCCGGTTAAATCTGATTTTTTAACCGTACCGTAACCAATAACCACAATTTCCGAAAGTGTGGAAACATCCGGAACGAGGCGAACATCGATGGCGGTCCTCCCCCCGATTTCCACTTCTTCAGATACGTAACCTACGTAAGAAAATACAAGAGTAGTCGCATCATCGGGCACGTTTAAAACATAGCTACCATCAGCATCTGTGATTGTGCCAATATCAGTGTCCTTTACCAACACATTCACACCGGGTATACCTTCGTCATTCTCATCAGTTACGGTGCCTGAGATAACGGTTTCAAGCACCTCAATTAACCTTTTATTTATAGGGATCTTTTTGGCCATCTGTTTGACGCTAATTGCATTGTTTACCCTGCGAAACTCCAGGTTTGCCTGCTTCGCGATGCTTAATAATGATGTTGCCAGTGTTTCGTTTTCCACATACAGGTCAATCCTTATATCCTTACTTAGCTTTTCATTGCTATAAGTAAAAATAAAGTCTGTCTTACGCTCAATAGCCTTTAATGCCTGCCTGACTGTTGCATTGCTTAAACTAATGCTGATCGAAATGTCATTAAGGCTTTTAACTTGCGCCTTACCGACATTGGCCATCAACGTACTTAAGCTAAGGTTAATAATCAATAAAACAAATGAAGCATGTTTCAATACCATCCAAATAATTAGTATAGTTTTAGATTTCATATATTTGTACTGTTTACTTAGTTAAACTTTTATTCTCCAGCTATTCATTTGGTCGTTTCTATTCATTTGGCGATGGTAGTATGACCATAAGGTAGCTGCTTACTGCCGGGAGAAGTCTTTCTCCCGGCAGTTCATGGTAGTAAGGTATCATATCATAGGCCTGATCATTTTGATTTGAACATAATGTTGATTTTTTTCTTGTCGATCTCATAATCAAAGTTTAGGGCAAACCCCAGAATATTTAGAACATTATCCAGACTTTGATTTTTATACACCCCCGAACATGTCAATGGGGCTTTTTGTGAGTAATTTTCTATCTCAAACTGAACACCGTACCATCTTTCCAGATAGTCAATGGCTTCATAAAAATCTGTATTGTCGAAGTGGATGGTTTGGTTTTTCCAGTACAGGGTCTTTTCAATATCAATATTGTTTTTGCTCATTTCCGCTGCCGGTTCTTTCAAAACCATTCCCTCTCCCGGGTCCAGCGACAAGCTATTATTTGTAACGGTATCCCGTACAATTACCTTTCCTGTAATTAAGGCTACCTTGATCTGCTCTTTCTCTCCAAACGCCTGAATATTAAATGAGGTACCCAGCGCTGTTGTAGCGAGATTTTTGGTAAATACCGTAAACGGCCTCAAGGAATCTTTAACCACCTGAAAAAAAGCTTCTCCCTGCAAAAAGACCTGGCGTTTGTCTTCCTGAAAATATTCTACATAGCGAAGGCTACTCTCGGCATTCAAATACACTATTGAACCGTCGGGAAGCCTTAATTCAGATTTTTGACCGGGGGAATTGGATTTAACAATCAGCCTTGCCTCGGGTTTGGCCGCCACCTCCTCGGATTTGGGTTGTTGCCAATTAAAAATCAGAAACACAAGCGCAACAGCAGCGGCAATGGTGCCGTAAGCTATCCGGCGGATGGGTTTGGAGCGGTCCGGTTTATTGGTGTCGGATGGATAAAGTGGCTTGATGTTGACAGTTTTTGGAAGTTGCGTTTGCTGGTCAAAGGTTTGGTTGCTTCGATCAATTTTTTCCCATAAGCGCTCTCTATTTCCTGGACTGATTTCATGTCTTTGGAACTTGGTGGCCAATATGATTTGCCTGGCGTCATTAATGATCTCTGCTTTATCAGCGTTTTGCAACAGCCATTTTTCCCAGAAATAATTAATTTCTGGGTTGGGTCTCAATACCCATTCCCTGAATTTATCGTCCCTGACAAAATCTTCAATATCAAAGTTTTTGTACATGCTGAAGTAATTTTCACTACCAGAGACATGTATCTTTGAAATCTCATCACTTTTAAAATATTTTTTCGAAATATTTTCAGTTTCTACTTCTAATGAGTGGCTGGGATACTATTCGCAATGACGCCGGCTGATGAAAACTTGGGACTTAGGTATCGCTGTTTTATCCCTAAGCGCCCTTTTTAAGTGATTAAATGAGGTGGTGGATAATGGCAAAAATTGCGACGGTGGAATGTTTTAATAAATCCTTTAGTCTTCCAACCCCTTTGGAAATATGATTGTAAACACCTTCCAGGGAAATAGACATGACAGACGCTACTTCGGCACTATCAAGGTTATGATAAAACCTCAAGTAAATGGCCTCACGCTGTCTTTTTGTTAACGCTGTCAGCGCCCGTTTTAATCGCAGCTGATTCCCTGTATTTATTGAATTTTTAGTTAGATTATCCTCACCGCCTATTTCCGGTAAACCTTCAGGCATAAATGAGTTGTCGGGTAAAGAGGTGTATTTGCGTTCTTTTTTTACCTTGCGGAATATGATTCTCCTCATGGAAGTCAGCAGGTAACCTTTGACAGATTCAGGATTTCCCAGGTTTTCCTTATTTTTCCACAAGCCCACATAAAGATCGTGAATGCAATCTTCTATAAAACCAGGGTTATTTAGTATGTGCATGCCGTAATCATACAGGGCATCCAGGTGCTCCTCATAAATTTTCGCATAAGCTTCTTTACTTCCCAGTTTAAATGCATCCCATAGCTCTTGACTGGAAGTAAACTTATCCAGTACCTTCCCGGTGTATTTGTTATGTGTTACATTTAGGGTCAAACCAAGTTTTAGTTAGCTTTCAAGCAATTTGTTCCGACAATACCCAGCGAAGTTTATGACCGGATTTTCAAGGCAAACATTAAATAATAGCCCTGAAAATCATTCTATATTAGGAATTATATCCAAAAGACGCAACTTTTAAGATTTTGATACGGGATGCCGCCAGCCTTTTTTAATCACCGGCAGGGCATTATTTTTATCGAATTTGTGATAGAAAAATTACAAGCTTTTGCTTGATTCGGTGAAATTCATCTATCCAAAAAGTAGAGGATTTCCAGGATAAAATGAATAAGATCATTCACCGGTGTGTTTATTTATTCCATTAAATCAAAGGCCTGCCTGGCGATTTCCAGCTCTTCATTGGTTGGAATGATCAGCACTTTCACTTTTGAGGAAATGGTGTTGATCTCACGCAATTCCCCGGAACGCACTTCATTTTTCTGCTGATCTATACTTATCCCCAAAAAATCCATGTTTTCACAGACTAATGAGCGCAGCACATCGGAATTTTCACCGACGCCGGCCGTAAACACAATCGCATCCAGTCCATTCATCGCAGCGGCATAGGCCCCTATGAATTTTTGAATGCGATAGGCATACATTTTCAGCGCCAATTGACAGGTGTTATTGCCATCCTGCGCTTCCCTTTGAATATCGCGCAAATCGCTATAACCGGTAAGTCCGAGCATACCGCTCTCTTTTTGCAAAATCCTATTTACCTCGTCCAGGGAATAACCAAGCGAATTTACCAGGTAAAAAATAATGGAGGCATCTATGTCACCGCTGCGGGTTCCCATGATCAAACCATTCATCGGGCTGAAGCCAAGCGTGTGGTCAATGCTTTGACCATCTTTTATCGCTGTCATGCTACACCCATTCCCGAGATGAATGGTAATTATTTTCGAAGATGTTCTACCCAGGTACTCCATGGCCCTTTCGGAGACATATTTATGACTGGTTCCGTGGAATCCGTATACCCGGATTCCATCTTCATCCAAAAAGCGATTGGGAATAGCATATTTAAATGCTTCAACGGGGATGGTCTGGTGAAATGCCGTGTCAAATACGGCAATTTGTTTAGCATCGGGAAAAACTTCTTCTGACACCAGGATCCCTTCCAGGTTAGGAGGGTTATGCAAGGGGGCCAACGCAAATAACGCCCTGATTTTATCCTTGACCGCTTCATTAATCACAGTGGTACCGGAAAAAGTGCTTCCGCCATGTACCACTCTATGCCCCACCACATCGATCTCATCAGCACTTTTGACCACCCCAAAATCAGGATCCATTAAATAAGAAGCGATGGTTTTTAGGCCTTCTTTATGGTCGCGGACCGGGATTACCTTCTCAAATTCTTTCTGTGCGGAATGAAAATGAATTTTAGCATCTTCCAGCCCTACCCTTTCTACCATTCCTTCACAAATCGCCTCGGCAGACGGCATTACAATTAACTGAAACTTTATCGAAGAACTACCTGAGTTTATTACTAATATTCGCATAAAATGTGTTTTGATACTTATTCCTGTTGTGCCTGAATGGCTGTAATAATTACCGTATTGTAAACATCTTCAACCGTACACCCCCGGCTTAAATCATTGACCGGCTTATTTAATCCCTGCAACATCGGACCGATGGCCAACGCACCGGTTTCTCTTTGCACGGCTTTATAGGTATTGTTACCGGTATTCAGATCGGGGAAGATCAGGACATTGGCCTGACCAGCTACCTTAGAGTCGGGAAGCTTACTTTTTCCAACCCTGGCATCCACGGCAGCGTCATATTGTATGGGGCCTTCGATGTTGAGATCAGGGCGTTTTTGTTTTGCGATTTCTGTGGCTGTTCTCACTTTTTCCACATCTTCCCCTTTTCCGGAGGCACCTGAAGAATAGGACAACATCGCTATTTTTGGTTCAATGCCAAATGCTTTGCTGGAATCAGCCGAAGCGATAGCAATTTCCGCTAACTCCTCAGCATTGGGATTAGGATTAATGGCACAATCTCCAAAAACAGAAACCCGGTCTTCCATACACATAAAAAACACCGAGGATACTACCGAAGCTCCCGGTTTGGTTTTTATAAATTGCAAGGCGGGCCTTATCGTATGCTGGGTGGTATGGATAGCCCCGGAAACCATGCCGTCTGCGTGCCCCATGTATACCATCATGGACCCAAAGTAAGATACATCCAACATCATGTCCCTGGCCATTGAGTGGTTCATGCCCTTGTGTTTGCGGAGCTCATAAAATGTATCCACATAATCCTCATAGTAGGACGTTTCTGCCGGTAATATCACTTTCAGCTTATCAAAATCTATGGGGATATTTAATTTTTGTGACAGGTTTTTGATCTTTTCCTCATCGCCGATCAAGGTAATGTCTACCACATCGGCAGCTATCAGCCTGGATACAGCCTTTAATATACGGCTGTCCTCTCCTTCCGGAAGCACAATATGTTTTTTCTGCTGCTGAGCTCTGATCATCAAGTTATAAAGAAACATCCTCGGGGTCAGCTTATCAGAGTCGAAGGTAATCAGCCGTTCGGCCAACATATCCGTATTGACATATTTTTCAAAGGCAGTGATAGATGTGGCGATTTTTTGTTTACTCTCGGCATATATTTTAGATTTGATGGCACCTACTTTATTGGCAATAATGAAGGTTCCCGGCTCCACAGAAATAATGGGCACTACCTCTGAAACACCTTCGATTAATTTCAAAATAGGCTCTTCCGGTACCAGTCCGCCAGTCAAAATAATACCCGATATTTTAGGATAGTTGACCGACACATTGGCTTGCAGGGCACCTAAAATGATATCCGCCCTGTCTCCTGGCGTAATCACCAAGCTATTGTCGCTGACATAAGGAAGGTAATGACGCAATTGCATGGCTCCCACACTGAAGCTTTCAGCGTGGTTGTCCAGAAAGTCACTTCCGAACAACACCTTTCCGTCAAGTTGCGTCTGGATCTCCTTTAAGGTGGGATTTAATAACGATTTTATCTCGGGTATAATCGATACCTCCACCTCTTCCGGTAAGTTGTTCCTTAACTTCGAGGAAATTTCCTTGACATGATCCCGGGATACTTTGTTGGCAAATACCGACAGTACTTCGACATCTTTGTCCTTAAACGTTTTGCAGGCTAAGCCAAGACTGCCTACCAATTCGTCGGTACTTTTTCCAATACCATGGGCAATGATGATAACGGGAATACCCAGGTTCTTGGCAATTAGTATATTCACATCAAACTCGGTGATGCTTCCGTCATCTGAAAAATCCGTCCCTTCGACCAGTATAAAATCAAAATCAGCCTCAATTTCTTTGTATCTTCTAATGATGGTATCGATGATTTCACCCGATGCCCCCTGATTCAGTTTGGTCAATACCTCACTTCGTGTATAAACATACGCGGTCTCAAAATCAATTTTTAGATCAAAATGAGAAATAACCGTGTTGATATGATTATCTATTTCACCTTCGGGGATATCATCAATAATGGGCCGGAAATATCCGACCCTGGCAGTTTTTCCCAAAAGCATCGTCATCAGTCCCAAAACGAGGATAGATTTGCCACTATACGGTTCAATGGTCGCTATATAAACTGATTTATTCATCGGTCATTTAATTCATGGATAGGTTAAGTACTTGTCTTAAAACAAGCGCTAAATTATAGCAAAACGGAAAGAATATTTTGTTATCCCAGATATAAATTTTCAGGGTGGTTGATGGCTTATTTGACAGTCGGATATTTGTCTATAATCTGTTCCTGTTGGTCGACTTTCTGATGATCAAAGTGGAGCTCAAAATGCGCTTTTCAGGCTTAATCACAGTGTCGGAATTTTCTATTTGGCGAACCAGTAATTCAGCTGCTGTTTTACCCATCAAAAATCCCGGTTGGTCTATGGTAGTCAGTGGCGGTTCGATCAATTCCGTTACCGGTTCATTATTAAATCCTACAATAGAAACATCTTCCGGGATTTTTAACCCTCTTTCCTTGCAGGCGATCATGGTGTTTATAGCTATCTGATCACTGAAGGCCAGGATGGCTTCAGGTGGTTGGGGCCCATAGACGAGCCTGCGAGCATGGCTAAGTACACTTTCTTTATCGAATTCACAATGTTGTACCAATCGCTCATCAACGGTTATGCCGTTATCGGCCAGTGCTTTTTGATAACCTTTCAAGCGATGATTACTAATTTGAACTTCCGCAGGCCCCCCCATGTAAGCGATTCTTCTGCACCCGGTTGAAATCAGATGGTCCACCGCATCGTAGGATGCCTGAAAGTTGTCAATAATGACCCTGTCCGCATCGACATCTTCACACTCGCGGTTAAAAAACACGAGGGGAATGCCTTTTTTTTGTAAGCGGGTAAAATGATCGAAGTTATTAGTTTCGCTGGACAAGGAAATGATAAATCCCGCCACCTGGCTGGTAATCAGTTCATTAATAATGGCCTTCTCTCTTTCCATCGATTCATTACTTTGGCATATGATGATATTGTACCCCTGGGCATTGGCATAATCTTCTATACCACTAATGGCAGTGGCATACAGATGATATATTATTTTTGGCACCACCACTCCTATGGCGTTCATTTGGCGGTTTCTAAAACTTAGTGCCAATTGATTAGGCTCATAATCCAAATCAGCGGCTAATTGCCATACAGCTTCCTTGGTTTTTTGGCTGATCCTGGGATGGTCTTTCAGAGCTCTGGAAACCGTGGCCACAGAGACGTTCAGTTTCTCAGCCAGATCTTTGAGTGTCGTTTGCCGTTTATTCATTGTCAAAAATTAAACTATTCCAATATTACACCTTATCAATTCTTCCAAATCCGTAAGTCTCCACCAATATTTTTTCCTCTTTTGGTAGCAAATCCATGGTGTAGCCAGTAGATAGAAAAATATGTTGTCATAAATTTCAAGTGCAATAAAACATCAATTTGCACACTGCGCAACTGTTTGCACAAAAATTTTTAAATTTTAAGCTACTATTTTTCTTCTGTTTTAGCCTATTTGTTATTATCTATGAATAAATCGATTTAAGCAAGATTCAAAAGTATGTGCAAAAATTTTCTCATATTATCTACTGTCCGATGTTAGTTTTATCTCATAGTTTTTATAAAAATTGTACTTTAACAATATTCACCACATTAAAAAAACCGCTGCTGGCACTGTTGATTTTTACCTTGTTCGCCAGCTGTAGCAAGCAGGCCAATGACGGTGGTGCCATTAAAGAATACCGCCAATGGCACACTATTACACTTAACTTTGAAGGTCCTGCCACCTCCGAGATGGCAGCCGAAAACCCTTTCCTTGACTACCGGCTAAATGTCACCTTTTCCAGGAACGGCAGAGACATGGTGGTACCGGGATATTATGCCGCAGATGGTAACACCGGTGACACCGGTGCGGATAGTGGCAAAATCTGGCAGGTTAAATTTGTAGCTGATGAGGAAGGTGACTGGAATTATAGCGTTTCCTTCAGAAAAGGGCCGTCGATCAGTATAAATGATGCCCCCGAGGCTGGCGAACCTGTGGCTTTTGACGGGACCAACGGCCGTTTTAAGGTGATAGCGACCGACAAAACAGGACGTGATCTCAGGGCACACGGACGGCTGCAATACAACGGGCTCCGATATCTTCAATTTGCCGGGTCAAAGCAGTACTTTTTAAAAGGGGGTGCCGACAGTCCGGAGAATTTTCTGGCATACCAGGATTTTGACGGCACTTATTCATCCGACTCTACCAAAACCTTTATAAAATCCTATCCCGCTCATATCGGTGATTGGAAAACGGGTGATATTACCTGGAAAGGCGGAAAAGGAAAAGGTATCATCGGCGCATTAAATTATCTGGCGGAAGAAAAAATGAATGCCGTTTACTTCCTGACCATGAATATCGGTGGTGATGGCAAAGATGTGTGGCCTTACGTAAACCACCAGAACTTTGAGCGATTTGATTGCAGCAAACTGGACCAATGGGAGAAGGTTTTTACCCACGCAGATAAATTGGGGCTCATGCTTCATTTCGTTACCCAGGAAACGGAAAACGAACTTTTGCTGGACAATGGCGATGTCGGTCCCCAGCGTAAGCTTTATTACCGCGAGCTGATTGCCCGGTTTGCCCACCACCTGGCGATTACCTGGAATCTCGGAGAGGAAAACGGACCTGCTTCCTTCACACCACACGGACAAAATGATGCACAACGCAAGGCCATGGCCTCTTATTTTGATCACCATGACCCGTACCAAAACTTTACCGTAGTACATACGCATGCAGCACTCAAGGCAAGAGAGCCGATTGTCGATTCACTTCTCGGATACAAAGCGCTCGATGGCTTGTCAATACAAATAGGCAACAAAAAAACCGTCCACCGGGAAACGCTGAAATTATTAAATCAGTCTATCAAATCGGGGCACACCTGGGTATTATTCCAGGATGAAATTGGTCCTGCCAATGCCGGTGCCGTACCTGATGATGTTGATCCCGTCCATGACACGCTCCGGCAGGAAGTATTATGGGGTAATTTAATGGCCGGAGGCGCCGGTGTGGAGTGGTATTTCGGCTACAAATACGCGCACAATGACCTAAACGCTGAAGATTGGAGAACCCGAAAAAACCTTTGGCGACAAACGGCCCATGCGCTTGCGTTTTTTCAGCAGCACCTACCTTTCTGGGAAATGAGCAATTTAAATGACCTCACGAGTTCTGAAAACGCTTATTGCTTCGGCAAGAAAGACGAAGTCTATGCCATCTACCTGCGCCAAGGCGATCATACCAGGATTAACCTGGAGCAAAATACCGGGAAATTTCATGTCAAGTGGTTTGATCCTTTAAAAGGCGGACCACTGAAGGAAGGTCCCCAATTATTATTGGAAGGATCAGGCTGGCAGGATCTCCCCAAATTAGATGACAACCAGGATTGGGTAGTATTACTTAAACGCGCCTAGTTGGCAGATACCAAAAATTGAGAACTAAGAACAAAAACAAATAACTTAAAAACTACTCACGTGAAAAATTACAAGATTGCTGTTGTTCCCGGAGATGGAATAGGCCACGAAATCGTGCCGGCAGGGCTCAAAGTCGTTGAAGCAGTAGCCAGCAACCATAATTTTAAAATCGACACGGAATTTTATCCCTGGGGTGCCGGGTATTATAAGCGCCACGGCGAATTCATGCCGGAAGACGGCCTGGCAACTCTACAAAAATTTGATGCCATTTACTTTGGTGCGGTGGGATTGCCGGAGGTGGATGATACGCTCCCCGCAAAGCTATATACTTTTAAAGTCCGAAAATCCTTTGAACAATATGTGAATTACAGACCGGTGCGATTGCTTCCCGGCATTGAAAGTCCCTTGAGGTACAAGCAACGGGAAGATATAGATTTTGTCGTCATCAGGGAAAATAATGAGGGTGAATTTGTTCAAAATGGGGAGATCGTCAACCCGGACACGCCGGAAGGTTACGCGACAGATACAAGCTTATTTACAAGAAAAGGAATTGAAAACGTCGCCAACTACGCCTTTCAACTGGCTCAAAAAAGAAGAAAAAAGTTAACCAATGTAACAAAGTCCAACACCCTTATAAACAGTTTATTATATTGGGACACGGTTATCGCCGAGGTGGCCCAAAATTACTCGGATGTGACTTATAACAAAATGTATGTGGACAACGCTGCAGCTTCTTTCGTTCTAAAACCCGAGACTTTTGATGTCATCCTCACCACTAATATGATCGGGGACATCTTAAGTGACCTGGGAGGAGCTATCATGGGAAGTCTGGGTTTTGGTCCAAGCGGCAACATTAATCCTGAGAAAATATACCCATCGATGTTCGAACCAATTCACGGGTCCGCGCCAGACATCGCCGGCCAAAACATCGCCAATCCCATCGGTGCCATATGGTCGGCCGCATTGATGCTGGAACATTTGGGCGAAAAGGATGCGGCGGCCGATATCATCTCCGGCATAGAGGAAACCACGAGGAAACAAACACTGACCGTGGATGTCGGTGGCAAAGCCAGTACCAGCGATATTGCCGATTCGATAGTCGATCATTTATCAACCAAAGTAAGTTGAATGGTTCCGAAAATATGAAAATCATTGACCTGACCCTACCCTATAACCCCGCCATGCCCGGCGTTGAAATTGAGCAGGCCAAGACCCTTGCCGCTGACGGCTGGAATGCGCAAACGTTGCACCTTTACTCCCACGCGGGAACACACATGGATGCTCCCTGGCATTTTGGTGTGAGCAACCAAACTATTGATCAGCTGTCGCTGGATCAATGTATAGGGCTTTGCCGTATAGCCGACCTCGGTGCGGTTACTCCAAAACATTTGATTACTGTCGAAGACCTGGGGCCTGTGGCTGACAAGACCGGGGAGGGTGATAGCCTGATTATAAAAACCGGTTGGAGTCAATTTTCAGGAACCGATAAATACCGGCATGAACTTCCCAGAATAAGTGAAGGCCTGGCCCAATGGTGTGTTGAAAAGAAAATAAAAATGCTGGGTGTTGAACCACCGTCCGTGGCTGATGTCAACAACCTGGAGGAGGTTACCCATATTCACAAAATTCTTTTGAGCGGAAATGTAACCATTGTAGAAGGTTTAACCAATCTCTCAGCCATTGAAAAAGAGACATTTACACTGATCGTACTCCCTCTTAAAATCGAGGGCGGGGACGGCGCTCCGGCCAGGGCCATTGCCCTGGAGGATCAAATTGAAAATGGATAAACCTTCATGGAAGTCATCAATGTTACTCAGCCTTTTTGTTTGCCGGTCCCTGTAGCCGTTGGTTGTATGAAAAAAGATGGACTGCTGCAGCCAGAAGTTAAAATAGTTATTGCGGTGTTTTTGAAAAACCAAACCATATCGTCATCCACTTATGCATATCACTATAGATGATATTACCCGTAAATTACCCGTGGCTGTAGACACCGAGGAGTTATGCCTGGAAATTCACCGGGAGTTGAAAAGACTTGACGTTACCATCGTAGTTCTTGACGATGACCCTACGGGCACACAAACTGTTCACGATATACCGGTATTGACCAGTTGGGGTCGCGAAGCCATTGAAAAAGAGTTTGAGGCTAAAACAGCACTTTTTTACCTGTTAACCAATTCCAGAAGCCTGGGCCCCCTGTCAGCCAGCCAGTTGGCGGAAGAAATCGGTTTGGTTTTAAGAAATGCCGGAGATAAGTTTCAAAGAAAATTTTATGTCATCAGCCGCAGTGACTCAACGCTCCGGGGCCACTACCCTTACGAAGTAGATATGCTGGAACGGGGGTTAGGACATAGCGGATCCCTGAAAATTATTATTCCGGCTTTCTTTGAAGGCCACAGAATCACCGTGGACGATACCCACTATATAGTGGAGGGAGAAAAACTGGTTCCGGTCTCTGAAACCGCCTATGCGGAAGATAAAACGTTTGGCTATAAAAATGCCAATCTCAAAAAGTGGGTAGAAGAAAAAAGCAACGGAAAGATCAGATCGGAAGATGTATATGCCTTTAATCTGAAAGACCTGAGATCCGGCGGCGTATCATTTGTCACCAGCCAACTGAAAACGCTGAAGGCCGGGAGTACCTGTATCGTCAATGCCATGACAAAGGCCGACCTCGATGTGTTTGTTCTTGGCCTACTGAGGTCTGAGGTTCCTTTTTTAGGGAGAACCGCCGCCTCTTTTGTAGCTTCGGTTGGAGCCATTGATAAAAAAGCGCTATTATCGAGACAAGATTTCAATCCCCAGCACAAAATGGGCTCACTTTGGATCGTGGGATCTCACGTACCCAAAACGACGAGTCAGTTGTCCCATCTGCTGGACAATACGGATATCAAGGGTTTTGAGGTGGATGTAATGAAACTTCTGGACGAGGGTCAGAGGGACGAAGTCATCAGGAGTGCGGTATACAATATCAACACTTACCTTGGCGAAGGGCAGCATGTTGTGCTGTACACCAGTAGAAAACTAATCGCTGCCGAAGACAGGGTAGCAAGTCTTACTATCGGCAACCAGGTTTCTGAAGCATTGACCAAAATTGTGGCTGAAATAGTGGTCAGGCCAGCCTATATTTTGTCCAAGGGAGGCATTACCTCCAGCGATATTGCCACTAAAAGCCTGAAGGTAAAAAGGGCGCTGGTACTGGGACAAATAATCCCGGGTGTACCGGTCTGGCAATTGGGAAATGAGGCTAAATTTCCGGGGATCTCCTATATTGTGTACCCAGGCAATGTTGGAGACGACCAGTCACTGACCACCATCTATCAACAATTAACCCCTCTTACACATGAATAAAAGGTACTTTCTTGTCTTAGGCACTTTTTTACTGGCTTTGCTGCTATATATTGACCGGGTATGTATATCGGTTGCTAAAGACCCCATTGCCGGTGATTTAGGTCTCAACGACAAAATGATGGGTTGGGTGTTATCCGCTTTCGCCCTTGGCTATGCGCTGATGCAAACGCCATCGGGCATGATGGCCGACAAATACGGTCCGCGGAAAACGCTGGCAACCATCGTCAGTCTATGGTCTTTCTTTACAGCTTTAACAGGCGCTGTCTGGAATTTTATCGCTCTGCTGGCAGTCAGGCTGTTGTTTGGCGCTGGAGAAGCCGGCGCTTTCCCATCCATGTCCAGGGCTATTTTTTCCTGGATACCGTTAAATGAAAGAGGGTTGATAACCGGCATCAATTTCTCCGGGTCAAGGTTGGGCGCCGCTTTTGCGTTGCCTGCTGTAGCCTGGTTGATCGATGTATTCGGCTGGCGTGTCAGCTTTGCGTTATTAGGCGTTATCGGGATATTGTGGGCTTTGGTCTGGTTTCTGCTATTCCGAGACGAGCCTGAAGACCACCCCTCGTTATCTGCTGAAGAAAAAAAATATATTCTCGAAAACCGGCAAACGGTTAGTGAAAAGGTTCAAAAACTTTCTTTTAAAACCATTATCTCTTCTAAAAATATGTGGCTGGCTATGGGGCAGTATTTCGCCAGCAATTTTACCTTTTTCTTTGCCCTGACCTGGCTTTTTCCCCATTTAAAAAACAAATATCAACTGGATTCTCTGGAAGCGGGCTTTTATGCTTCTGCTCCCCTGATATTTGGCGCGTTGGGAAACTGGTTTTCCGGTTGGCTTGTTGACTATATTTACAGGCAGGGACACTGGAAATATTCAAGAATCATTCCTGCCATTACAGGTTTTATACTGGCGGCGGCCGGATTGGTCTTTAGCGTTTATGCAGAAAGTGTTTTTCCTGCGGTTTGTTTTCTGAGCATGGCTATATTTGGGGCCGATATGACGTTACCTCCCTCCTGGTCTACCTGCGTGGATATAGGCAGGAAGCACTCCGGCGCGGTCAGCGGCACCATGAATATGGCGGGAAACGTCGGTTCATTTATCACCGCCCTGGCATTTCCATATTTAAAGGACTGGACAGGGTCGGTCACGCCCTTCTTTTTTGTAGGAGCAGCTTTAAATATCATTGCGGTCATCATATGGCTTGGTATCAAACCTAAAAGATTTGTGGAAGACTATTAATAACTCAGTACATGGAAACACTAAAAGGCGTCTGTATTGGTGCCGGATACTTCAGCCACTTTCATTGTGAGGCATGGACCAGGATCCCAACAGTACATATAGCGGCCATTTGCGATAACAATGTTGGCAAGGCCCGTGAAATGGCTTCCAAATATGAGATTCCAAACACCTACTCAGACTACCTTGAGATGTTTGAAAAGGAAAAGCCTGATTTTGTCGATATTATTACCCCTCCGGATACACACTTTGCAATTTGTAAGGCAGCGGCAGACCTGGGAATACATATCATCTGTCAAAAGCCACTAACCCCCACCCTGGCAGAATCAAAAGCGTTGGTGGCCTGCGTCTCCAAGGCCAACATCCGTTTTATGGTACACGAGAACTTTCGCTTTCAGCCATGGCACCGGGAAATAAAAAAACTAATCGACAGCGGCATCTTAGGTGAGGATATCTTTTCGCTAAACTTTCGGATGCGTATGGGAGACGGCTGGCAAAAAGATGCATATCTGGCCCGGCAACCGTATTTCAGAGCAATGCCAAAACTTCTTATCTACGAAACCGGCATCCATTTTATAGACACATTCAGGTATCTTTCCGGCGAAATCAGAAGAGTATACGCTATACTCCGAAAAATTAATAAAAACATCGCAGGCGAAGATTGTGTATTAGTAAATTTTGAGTTTGAAAACAGGGCGGTCGGCGTATTGGATGGAAGCCGGTACCACGAGTCGAATTACCGCAATCCCCGGTATACTTTTGGCGAATTTTTAGTCGAAGGAAGCCAGGGCTGCGTCAGACTATATTCCAACGGAAGGTTAACCATTCAACCTTTAGGACAAAAGGAAAAAGATCATCCTTACCAACACCGGGACATCAATTTTGCCGGCGATTGTGTTTTTGCCACCCAAACACATTTTTCACAACAATTTATTGCCGGAGAGCCTTTCGAAACCGGTGGCAGAGATTATTTAAAATCTTTGGCAGTGCAGGAAGCTATTTATAAATCCAATGAAATACATGCGCCGGTTTTGGTGAGCCGTTAAAGCCCGGTATTGTCGCTTTGGGAATTAAAAGTGTATAGACCAATATCTTATCCCCTGGCTATAAAACTATTGATGGGCCCACACCGTTGGCTAGAGCTATCGGCACCAGGTTGGCAGTGGATTTTAACGGTTAGTGTTTTTTAGTACAAAAATATATCTTTGACCTGTTGAGATAATTCGTGGATTGATACCATTACCCGGACCAAATAATTAAAAACAACTTTTAAGACGTTTTACTTCCATGCCCACAGCATCGCAGAATGAGTTAATCAAATTACAGGAATTGCTGAAAATTGAAAAGGAAGAAGACTACCGGCAATACAGCGAAAAAATTCAAATTAATACGATCGAGGATAGAAAAAAGGCCGGTATTACCTGGTATCCCATTGTCAAGTCCGGACAATTTATTAGCACCGGGGAGCGCACCACCTTGTCTTTGACCAAAACCACCCATGGCCAGTACCAGTCAAGCTTTCAGGTAGGCGCAGTGGTGAGCATATTCAAGTCTGAAGCATCACAGGAAAGGCAGGTCTCAGGTGTCATCAGCTATCTGAACAAAGAAAAAATGCGCGTGGTCCTACGGGAAAATGAGGCGCCGCCGGAATGGTTGGATGAGGGAAAACTAGGGGTCAACCTGTTATTTGATGAGGCGTCTTACAAAGAAATGGATCAGGCCCTGCAAATAGTCGCCGGGGCTGAGCGGGGAAGGATAGCCGAGTTAAGAGAGATTTTCTACGGCGCCAACCCAGCGACTTTTCGCAAAGGTTACGATTACAACACCGTATCTCTTAACGAGAAACAAAACCAGGCTCTAACCAACATCATAAATGCTACCGATTTGGCCATTATTCACGGTCCGCCCGGTACCGGCAAAACAACGACCTTGATCCAGGCCATCAAAACGACTATTGACACAGAAAAACAGGTGCTTGTATGCGCACCAAGCAATGCCGCTGTTGACTTGCTGGTGGAAAAGCTCCTGGAAGCAGAGATCAATACGCTTAGGATTGGACATCCGGCCCGGCTAACTGAGAACGTCATCGAAAATAGCCTGGACGTAAAAGTATCCCGGCACCCTCAATTTAAGGATCTGAAAGAGAGCCGGAGAAAGTCGGAAGAGCTGAGAAAGCTGGGTTATAAATACAAACGGAACTTTGGCAAACAGGAACGGCAACAGCGGGACAGGATATTGAAAGAGGCCAGGGCATTAAAAAATTACAGCAAGGACATTGAAAACTATATCATTGGTTACCTGTTGGAATCGGCCCAGGTCATTGCCTGTACCGTCACGGGCGCCAACCAAATGTTCCTGAAGGACCGGACATTTAAAACTATATTCATTGACGAATGCTCTCAGGCCATGGAACCTGCCTGCTGGATACCTGTTATCAAAGCACAAAGAGTAATTATGGCCGGAGATCATTGTCAGCTTCCGCCTACGGTCAAATCCATTAAAGCTGCAAAGGCAGGACTGGAGGTTTCTCTGTTTGAAAAGGCCATCACCAATACCCAATCCGATGTTATGCTGGAAATGCAATATCGGATGGCGCCTGCCATCATGGGTTTTTCCAGTCGCTATTTTTACCAAAACAAGTTGCAAACAGCCGAAGAAGTTCTCAGCCGGACCGGACCGGTGTTATGTGAATTCATTGACACAGCGGGAAGTGGTTTCAATGAAAGCCGGGACAATAGTACACTTTCTACCTATAACAAGGAAGAAGCGCACCTGCTGGTAAAACACTTAAGTCAAAACCAGCCTGCCCCGGACATGACAATTGGTATCATCGCACCTTACAAGGCACAAATCAAACTGCTGACGGAATTTGTGCAGGAAGAACACGCATTGGAAAACATCACCGGGAACATACGGATAAACACCGTTGACGCTTTTCAGGGACAGGAACGGGACGTAATTTATATTAGCCTCGTCAGGTCAAATAATGAAGCGGAAATTGGCTTCCTGAAAGAATACCGTCGCATGAACGTCGCCATGACACGCGCCAAATCGACACTGGTCATCATTGGCGATTCTGCTACATTGGCCAGCAATATGTTTTACAAGCAAATGATTGACTACATAGAACAAAACGGCAGGTATTCAAGCGCTTTTGAATATTTATATGACTGACGACGCAGAAGAACTTTTTCCTCCTATAATTGTTTTTTATGGTAAAGGCCCTTAAATGTCGTGTCTATTACATAAACTAATAATTAGATAACAATTTAACATTCATTAACTTTAGTACCTCGTACTTACTACAAACATGAATTTAAATATGATGAAGAAGCAATTATTCTTATCAGGTGTCGTCATAGTATTGGCAGGCCTGGTTTACGCGGTTTCTGTAGCCAAAGACGAGTCCAAAAAAGTTTATAATACTACCGTAATTCCTCAGAATAAGGACCTCAATAAAGCCACCTTTGCCGGAGGTTGTTTTTGGTGCATGGAAAAGCCTTTTGAAAAATTACCTGGGGTTTCGGCTGTAATTTCAGGATATACCGGTGGTAAAAAACCAAACCCCACCTACCGGCAAGTATCTTCAGGCGCTACAGGTCATGCCGAGGCCGTACAGATATACTATGACCCGGCCAAAATTTCATACAATGACCTGCTGGAAGTATTTTGGCGACAAATTAATCCTACCGACGGCGGGGGCCAGTTTGTGGACAGAGGACCGCAGTATCGGTCTGAAATCTATTATCACGACCAGGATCAAAAAAAACAAGCAGAGGCGTCAAAGAATAAACTGGCCAGTTCTGGAAGGTTCGATAAACCCATTGTCACCGCTATCACACCATTTGAAAAATTTTACCAGGCGGAGGACTATCACCAGGATTATTACTTAAAAAGTCCGGATAACTACTATCGTTATCGCAAAGGTTCCGGCAGAGACCAGTATATACAAAAAATTTGGGGTGATGACCTGAAGTATAAAGTAAAAACTTCTGCCACCAATGAATCTTCCAGGACGTACGACAAACCTTCGCGGGAAGAACTGAAAAAGCAATTGACGCGTTTGCAATACGATGTCACACAAAACGAGGCTACGGAGCGCCCCTTTTCCAATGAATACTGGGATAATAAAAAGGAAGGCGTTTATGTAGACATTGTTTCCGGAGAACCTTTATTCAGCTCAAGAGATAAGTATCGTTCCGGAACAGGCTGGCCAAGTTTTACCAAACCCATTAACAATCATTATATTGTAGAGAAAACTGACCACCATCTCGGTTATGCGCGTACGGAGGTAAGAAGCAAATATGGCGATAGTCATTTGGGCCATGTATTTCCGGATGGACCAAAGCCTACGGGTTTGCGTTATTGTATCAATTCTGCTGCCTTGAAATTTATCCCTAAAGAAAACCTGGAAAAATCCGGTTATACGGATTTAGCGTCCTTGTTTGAATAGATCATCAGCTGTTGAAATCTAAGATATGACAGCCTGGTTTAATACCTGATAGGAACCACGTGACCCGTAACTCGTCGCGGTGGTAACTAAAGGCCAGGAAAGCCTTAATTCTGTTGCTGCTTTTACCTAATTTGGTATTAAAATGCTTAAATTTAAACCAAAAATTGTATCAGTTAAACCCCGAAAACCCATGAAAAACATCGCCAGGTTTATCGCCATTGCACTGGTATTGGCAGCTTGTCAGCAAAAAGCGCAGGAAAACCAGGAAACGGCTAGCAGCACACAAAAAGACGAAGTATCTAATGCCGAGGCAACTCTGAATTATTATGGAGAAAAAATAAGCCCTGAAGGTGCTATAAAAAGTGAGGACTTACTGGCGGCGCTGGAAGGAAAAGATTCCATTGCCGTAAAACTCACCAGCCAAATATTATCTACCTGCAAAGTGAAAGGTTGCTGGATGAAGGTAAACCTCGCCGAGAACTCGGATATGCGGGTTACCTTCAAGGATTATGGTTTCTTTGTACCCAAGGAAGGTATGGAGGGAAAAGAGACCATCATTGAAGGATATGCAACACAAATAGAAACAGACGTTGCCACTTTAAAACATTATGCTAAGGATGCCGGAAAAACGCAGGAAGAAATTGATGCCATTACGGAACCCAAAAGGGAAGTAGCGTTTGTGGCCAAAGGGGTTATCATTAAATAGCCATTCACAGGCGCAAGTATGGTACTTGCCTGCGGTACGTAATCTTGCCGGCAGTTACGTGGTGACTCCTGGAAATAGCGCTGAATTTAAAACTAATGTATACCCATGGAACAAAAATTTAATGAGTTATCACCCGAAGAGGAAAGGGTCATTGTGCACAAGGGAACCGAGATGCCTTTTACCGGCAAGTATGACAAACATTTTGAACCTAAGGGTACCTATATATGCAAACGTTGCAATGCTCCTCTTTACTATTCCGAACACAAGTTCTCCTCTCACTGCGGCTGGCCCAGTTTTGATGATGAGATCCCCGGAGCCGTCAGGCGCGAACCGGATGCCGACGGGAGGCGAACAGAAATACTCTGCGCCAATTGCAACGCACATCTCGGACATGTTTTTGAAGGCGAATATCTGACACCAAAGAATGTAAGACATTGCGTTAACTCCATTAGTATGAATTTTGTAGGGGAGAAACTGGAGGGATGGCCTAAGGATTAAGGCGCCCGTGCCTGTTTTAGCCACACGGGTATACCACCGGTCTCCCGGTTAGGCTTCCTGCCCTACCATTTGCTCCGGGACAGTCGCACCGCAGCTTTATATACCATTATTGGCAGTCAAGATAATGGGGGATTCATCTGTCACAATCAGTGTGTGTTCGTGCTGCGCTACAAAACTGCCGTCGGTGGTTTTCAAAGTCCAGCCATCGTTGGCTTGTTTGACCATTCTTGCCTTGGTGGAAATAAAAGTTTCAAGCGCAATCACCGAGTCTTTTCTGAATCTTTGCCGGTTAAACCGGTCTGCAAAGCAGGGGATCTCGTGGGGTTTGTCATGTAAACTTCGCCCAATGCCGTGGCCAACCAGGTTTTTTATAGTGGTATAACCTCTTTTCTTAGCTTCATTTTCAATTAAGGCGCCGACTGCCGCAATTCTCACGCCACCTCTGATGTGATTGATTGCCTTATAAAGTATTTCCTTTGATGAGTTGACCAGGGATTCCAGTTGCCGGTAATCTTTGCCCAAAACAAAAGAGGCGCCATTATCCCCGTAATAACCATCTAGTTCAGCAGAAACATCAATATTCACCAGGTCACCTTCTTCCAATATAACCTGTTCTGAAGGGATCCCGTGTGCCACCTCGTGGTTAACACTGATACAGTTCCATCCGGGAAATCCATACATTTTCTTTGGCGCCGGGTTGGCTCCATATGACTTTAAAATGTTATAACCATATTCATCCAGCGCCATGGTTGACATGCCTGGCCTGGCATATGCTCTCATCTTATTTAAAGTTTCCCCTACGATCTGACTCGCCCTGGTCATCCCGTTTAAATCCTGAATTGATTTGATAGACATCGTATAATCGTCGTTTGCTGTACCTTAAAATATCGCCACACCTGCAAAGACTATGACCTCCGCAGATGTTGTATGAGGTTAAATGTATTGAATATTATCAAAAATTCGAAGTAATCGGGGCTAACTAAATGAAGAATAACGGCTTCATCAAAAAAATCAGCTATCCCCGGTTTGACGATTAATAAATTGAAAAGCCTTTTGAAGATAAACAGCATTATTGAGCCCTCTGACAAATGCTTTAACGGAGGTTGTCTCCCGGTCTTTCCTGATTTGCAGCAGCCCGAAGTTAAGTTCTGTTATCATCGGACCAAGCCTATATTCGTTGAACTCCTTTGCGTCTTTGCTTCTGACGTGTGTCAGACCGCTGGAAGTAAGGTCATATATCGGGTACGTAAGCCGGGGCAGGTCAGCCTTGGAAAATTCGGCCATGTGACGATCGCCACTGAGGAAAAAGACCCCGCTGGCTTTACTTTCTACTACGAGATCAAACAATCTTTGTTTGGCTTTGGGAAAATTAGCCCATTTTTCATAAGCGTGCTCCTCCGGTATTACCTGGATGCTGCTGGCTATTATATGAACATCTCCCTCATTTTTTTTTAGCTCATGACTCAACCATTGCCATTGCTCCTGTCCAAGTATGTCGCCCGATTCATTAGGCAGGCATGCCCGGTTTTCGGTGAGAACCGTGTCCCTGTGATACCTGGTATCCAATAATAGGATTTTTATCCGCAAATCTCCTGCTTCTTTCAGGTAGGAGGTGTATATGCCTCGCTGGCTTCTTCTCTGGCTAGGTGTGGATTCGCCAATAAAATCCAGGAAAAGCTGTTGACTTTCCACTTTCTGCCTGTATCCTTTGCCGCCATCATTGATGCCATAGTCGTGATCGTCCCAGGTGCCAATAACCTCCACATTATTTCTAAAATTTTGATATCCCGGATTGGACAGCTGTTTTTGATATTTATGCTTTAATGTATCCATATTGTCGGTATCGCCATAAATATTGTCCCCCAGCCAAATCCACAAATCCGGCTCCTGTCGCAATATTTCAGACCACATTGGTTGATCCTTGTTTGCGCGATTGCAAGAACCAAAGGCGATGGTCAGTGCATTGGCTGACTGATGGGATGAGCTGCCATTATTATCGGCGCAGGCGATAATGCCCAAAACCATTATAATCGCCAGGAATCTCATAAGGTATATCATAACACCAGGTTTATCAAACAGTTTTTCAATATGAAAAAAATATTTTTAAAAATGGCCGGGGGTAAACCGGGAGCGGTAAAGCTTAAAGACAAGTTAACACAGGGTAGGCGGTTTCTTAATAAACTACACAATTGTCGCCTACCGACAAAAATGTTATGATTTTGTGATAACTCTTCAAAAAATAATTGCGTTTTTTAGTGTATCGCAATCCTGGTAATTAAGGTGCACAACAAAGTTTTGGTTATGCATTTTTAAAATAGCACCCATGGTTTTTATGGGTGCTTATTTTTTTGGTAGTCGCCCAACGCTGTTGGTCATTTATAACAACCAAACCTCAATAAGTCCCACCACAAGCCCACTGCAGCAAAACAGCATTTATTAAATGACTCGGGGGTTCTTAAAAATATTGGTTAAATTTACCGTCGGTAAAACCATAACTTCTATATTTTGAGCAAACACATATGCATACTGGGATGTGGTCGAAGCGGCACTTCTATCTTTGGAGAGTTCTTTAGCCACCTGCCACAGTACACCTATTATAGTGAGCCGCAGTTTTCGATGTTGGAGCGCATTGATTATTCCCAACCGGTCGCTGTTAAAGTACCAACGCAGGACAACGAAAATGATTTTTTTGACGGACTCTCGTTTGATCTGGATCGTTTTCTCCAGATATTTCCCAAGGACCATGAGCTTTTTTGGCAGGTAAGGCATCCGTTGGATGCCATCAGCTCACTGCGCATTGGCATTGACGATAACTGGGGTCATCATCCCAGGCCAGGGGATTGGAAGGACCGGCTATCACAACCACTGGTTGAGAAATGCGCCTACCACTGGAATTTTATCAACACCCATGGCTACCGGCAGGTAAAAGACCTTACTGTGATCAATACCTTTGAAACCATGGTGCTCGACCCATTGGATACCGCTAAAAACATATGCCAGCAGGCAGATATCAACTTTGAAGAAAACCGGTCACCTATTATGGAATGGGTAAACCGAATCCAGAATGAGAATAATGAAAAATTTGTAGAGGCGGAATGCTCCAAACCATATTCCCGAAAAGATCATGCAAAAAAGGTAGGCAGATGGCAGGAAAACCTGACCCACACCGATATAGCCGCCATATTACCCTACATCGAGGAAGGGGCAAAAAGCTTTGGCTACGAGCTTCCGGGGTCAGTGGAATTAAAAAGCTGACATAACCCGGAATACAAGCTAAAAACGAAAGCAGGCCTTAGGGCCTGCTTTTGTTAACCAATTAAATATAGTCCTTTGATTACTTACCTATTGATGACTAGTCAACAAGTATTAATAAAAGGAAAATCGGTAAAAATTAGTTCCCTTCCACACCTTTAAAATTCCTGATATTATAAATGAATGACAGCATAAAATATTGTTGCAATACCTGGGTATTCACATCTTCTATATAACTGTCAGTCACAGACCTTGCGATACTAATATTTTGCCCCAGCAAATCAAACACTGTGGCTCTTAGTTCCCCTCTTTGATGCCTGAAAAGTTTCTTGCCTATGCTCACATTCCACAGCAAAAAGTCGTCGTTAAATTCATCGGAAAGACCGCGGTATAGCTGATGGTTCAATTCATTTTTTAAATTAATTCCCTTCCAAAATATCCAGTTAAACTTTACACCCACCGTTTGAAGAAAGTAATTATTATCAAGATCCGACTGCAAGGAATTATTTACCAGGTTATAATTGGCGGTGTATGACAAGGTGAAATCCACATTTTGGCTGATATTGCTTCCTATCACCACTCCCTGTCTTAGGTTTAAGGTTTTAGAAACATTTTCCAACTGGTTGATCAACCCCGGCGTGCGTGTGTAAGTAATGCCGGTGTTAAGATTAATATTTGATTTCAACAGCTTGTTTGGCATACCAAAAGATATGAAACTTCTCAGATTCCAATAACCGTCCAGATTCACAGGTTGCGTAAATTGAGAGCCCTGATTCAGCACAACACCCTGCTGCAGGGTAGTATCCGCCTGCGCTACAAATGTGCTGTTGCCAATATAATCACTGGTTTTCCGGAGCATAAGAAAGGCAAAAAAGCTACTTGATTTTTCGGCATTTGTATTTGAATACCTGGAAACAAACATGTGGGTATAATCCTGTTTCAATGCCTGGTTGCCACCGGTTATCAGTAAGGGGTTGGCGTTATTGATAACGTTTTGTAACTGATTAACCGACGGTGCGTTAGTCTGGGTCCTATAAAAAACTCTAAGATTCTTTTCGCGCGAAATGTTATATCTCAACATGAATGTGGGTAGAATATTATCAAACTTTCTTTCCAGAAAGGTGTTTTCCGGAAAGAACTCCTCACTTTGCAAACTGGCAGATTGATAGGATACATTTCCTCTGAACATTATTTTTCCATCTCTGAACATCACCCCGGTTGCCATGCGATGCGTCAGGTAGTCATTTTCGAACTCGTTTGACAAGGCGGTATCCAATTGATTAACCTCGTTGAGCTGATTAAACAGATCGTATGTTTTTCTGTCAGACATGTTCTCTGAATAGCTGCCATTGTAAGACAATTGCAATTGCATCTTATTAGATAGTGGCTCGGTGTATACCAAATTGGTCGACAACGTGTAACCATTGACCTCACTTAATGTCTCCTGGTTTAAGCTGTCATTTTCAACGGTCTGGCGACTGAAGAATTTGTTAAAAGCCTGCAGCTGATCATTACCGTCTCTTTGATTAAACAGGCTACTAAAGTTCACCGAAAAAGTTCTGCCCCTTTTCTCAAACCGGTGCCGGTAAAGTAAGTTAGTATTGACATTATAGCCGGTATTATCGGAGGATGCAAAATCAGTGGTTTCACTGATGGGTTCATTGATAAAAGAAGCGTTTTCGCCAAAAAACCGGGAGATGGTTTCATTGTCCTGAAAACTAATTCTCGGCGTGAAAATGATAGAGTTATAATCATTTATTTGATACTCCATCCTTAGATTCAGGCGATGGTTAAAGTTCAAGGTTTCATTTTGATTATCCTCGACATAGAACTGATTCATGCCATCGGTCAGGAATGTTTCGCGCGAAAGGCTTTCTATGGCGGTATTGTCAGATTTGTTAAAGAAATAACTGCCTGTCAACTTTAATTTTTCGCCCCATTCGTCTGTGTAGTTAATGCCAAAAGACTGCGTGGTGGTAATACCATTCTGTTGACCTACCAAAAAGTCACCAGCATTATTTCCTCTCCCCCGAAACGATCCTCCGCCCCGGTTTCCACCTCTGCCTGAGCCACCTCCGAAGCCTCTTCTCCTGCGATTGCTGCCGCTGCTTAATACACCCAGTAAATCCTCATTGGAAAAATTTTGTTGGTTTATATTATTGGCCAGCCCGATGATAGAGATCCTTTTCTCATTGTCAAACTGGTTAATATTTCCCCCTGATTTATACCTTTCATCGGTCCCTCCCCCGCCATAAACCTGTCCGAAGACACCATTTCTCATCTCCACCTTGGTAACTATATTAATAGTTTTTGTCGTTTGCCCATCGTCAAATCCCGAAAACCGGGACTGCTCACTTGCCTCGTCAAAGACTTCGATCTTATCAATTACCTCTGCCGGCAAATTTTTCAGGGCCAGGTTAGGATCTTCTCCAAAAAACTCGCGGCCGTCCACAAGCACTTTTTGCACATTTTCTCCCTGGGCCTGCACGGTGCCGTTTTCGACCACGATACCTGGCATTTTGGTAATCAGATCTTCGGCACTGGCATCCGGGCTGGTTTTATAAGCCCTGGCATTAAACTGTGTCGTATCCCCTTTTGTTGTCACCGGCACCACCTTTTCTTCAATGACCACCTCATTCAATTGCGTGGCATCCTTTTTTAACGTCAAAATACCCATATCCCTGGAAGCACCTGTTAAACTTACGACCTGTTTACGGAGCTGATAGCCCAGATATCTTATTTGTAGCCTATAATCCCCTGCTTCAAGTTTTTCAAACCTGAAATTCCCGTTCACATCGGAAATCGCGTAATAAAGTCTGGTTGTATCACTCGTTTTATTGAGAATCAGGTTAGCGCCGATAAGTGGGTTTTCCTCCTCGTAGTCGGTGATTTTTCCTGATATCACACCATTTTGTGCCATACCGTCCAGAAAAACCAAACAGCACCACGATAGAATAAGACAATTTTTAATCATTCCCGGGAGTTTTGAGGTTGTTGAAGTTAATTTAACATCGTTTTATTTGAGTTATCATACAGTGACCGCTAACGGCTTTCAGGTACCAGCTCCCGAGGACTTCCTCTTTCTCCTCCCCCTCCTTTCCTGCCTTTGCTCTTCCATGAGGGTTTGGTATTTTTTAAATTGCTCTTCGGTAAAAATGCTTTGCATAGCTTTTTCCTTCTCTTCTCTTAATGCAACCATTTTACCCCTCATCTCCTCGCGGTCCCCGGTTCTGTTAGCTATTAGATCTTTTACTGAAGCCGCAAAATCCTCATTAACTTTGGTTACTTTTTCCTTTTGTTTTTCCGTCAATCCTTCGATGTTCGTAAAAACCAGCTCGTTTTCCTTTTTTACCATGGCATCGGGATCCATTCTGGGTTGCGCCACCAGGCTCATTGAGAACATCAGGCAGCCAATGATCGATGCCGGTAAAAATATCCTGTTCCTATGTTTTAAGATTTGCATACTCGATTTACGTTTGTTTATCTAAACATATGCATAATTGAATAGCCCGTAAAATCAATTCAATCTATGCCGGGGATTTTTCAACCAAATGCCGGTTTTGTTCAGTATGGAACTATTTGACGTCATTCATTTACTGTCCTGGAAGCACAATAGCTGATCAAATTGAGGAAAACTGTCCGGTGGTTGAAAAATCCGGACATTTGATTGAAAAACAAATCTTAATCCTCCAAAAGTATGTAACTTTATCCAATGGTCAGGTTTGATTCGGATCTTAAAAAGATTATGCTGCACCTTTTATTTTGGCTAGGCTATTATATACTGGCTTTCTATTGGTTCGCTCAGGTAAATGACCCCGAGATCGCGGCTTTGATCAGCTTCAGGATCGTATTTATACACGGCCTGCTTTTTTATCTTAACACCTATTTTCTGCTTCCCCGCTTTGTAGAAAGAGGACAATACCTGATCTACCTGGCAGCCATTATTTTGTTGATAATGGCCATATTCTATCTCATCAAATTTTCCAATGAATGGTTACCCTTCCGCGACCACATGGGTGGTTTTAGAAAATTAAGAAAACCCGCGCTTTTTCCAAGAATATTTTTCGGACGCGGTTTATATGTTAGCTTCGCCTCATCGCTGGCCATATTATTTATCAGCAGCATCTATTGGATAAACGCACAAAGTCAGAAAAGAAAGCAGCAGGCCATTGCGCTTAAAAGCGAAAACCTGGAGGCTGAAATGAAATTTCTGAAATCTCAAACCAATCCCCATTTTTTGTTTAACGCCCTCAACAACATTTATGCATTGTCTTACACCCAGGCGCCGGCAGCCCCGGAAATGATCATGAAACTTTCCGAGATGTTACGCTATGTGCTATATGAAAGTAACGGGAAGAAAGTTCCGCTGGCCAAGGAAATAGAATATATTGAAAACTACATCGCTTTTCAAACGCTTAAAATTGAGGGCGAGGCAGATATTAAAGTAAATCTTGAAAATGCCGACCCAAACATAGAGGTAGAACCTATGTTATTCATTCCCTTTATCGAAAACAGTTTTAAACATAGCAAAATTGAAAAAGGTAGTGGGAGTTGGATTGACATCAGCCTGTCTTCGGAAGGGGGCAAAATTGATTTAAAAGTAAGTAACAGTATACCGAAGGAAGCGTTTACCAAAGACCAGACAGGTGGCATAGGACTTGCTAACAGCAAAAAGAGGCTGCAACTGCTATATCCGGACAGGCACCGGCTCATTATTCAGCAGGAAGAAAATTCATTTAGTGTTTATCTAACCATTTATTCGTCATGATCCTGAATTGTATTGTAGTAGATGATGAATACCCCGCCAGGATTTTGATGAAAGAATACATCGGGCAAGTGGCCCATTTAAACTTGCTTGGCGCTTTCAGCAATCCAATCGAAGCGCTTAATTACCTGCAGGATCAGGCGGTAGATCTGATATTCCTCGATATTCAAATGCCTGAATTATCCGGGTTGGCATTTATTAATGCCCTCGAGACAAGGCCCATGGTAATACTAACCACGGCTTATGCCGATTACGCACTGGAAGGGTATACGTTGAATGTTATAGACTACTTGCTAAAACCTATTAAGTTTGACAGGTTTTATCAGTCGGTATCAAAGGCGAAGGAACTGTTGACGTTAAAAACCAAACCTTCCCATCACCAGGAAACGCCAACATCCAATGCCAGGGAGCACATCATTGTCAAGTCGGACAGAAAAATTTACCGGATCCTGCTAAAAGATATTTATTTTATTCAGGGGCTCCGCGAATATGTGACCTTTCACACCGTACAGGGTAAAATCATCAGCCTCGATTCGTTGAAAAGATTGGAGGACACCCTTCCCCAATCCAGGTTTATGCGGGTGCATAAGTCTTACATCATTAACAAATTAAGCGTGGAATCACTGCATGGTAACAATTTGGTAATAAATGGTGTAGACATACCGTTCAGCAAAAACCTAAGGGAAAAAATATTAAAAATGGTGTTTAGCTAAGGTAATTTGCTGAAATTTATAACCCAGGTTGCTTTCATACCCAAAAATTCGTAGCTTTTATGTTATAAACTAATCCTTCTTGGAAATGGGCAATCTGATCAGACTATTGGCCTATCTGGCTAACATCACCATCTTATTTCTTTTTATGACATTTATTCTCAGCTGCGGAGATGATGACGAGGAGACGGAGTCCGGAGCGGCAGACTTCAGCCCTACAGAACAAAAAATACTTGTTGGTGGCCAGGTCAATTTCCAGGACAGGTCAACAGGCGATGTATCGGCCTTGAGCTGGGAGTTTGAAGGTGGGTCCCCAGGTACCTCCACCGACCTAAACCCGGTTGTGACCTATAACCAGCCCGGTTCCTTCAATGTGACTTTAACCGCTACAGACGCCAGAGGAGACAAAACTACCAAAGACGGAGTCATTGAAGTGCTGGCTGAAGCAATGGCGGATTTTACAGCAGATGTGACCACGATTGATGTCGATGGCCAGGTAATATTTACAGCCTCACCTTCAGATCCTATGGAAGGCCTGACATGGAACTGGTCTTTTGAAGGCGGCATCCCGGCCACTTCTACGGAATCGACGGTAACCGTCACCTATATATTGCCGGGAAAATTTGATGCCAGCCTTACCGTTTCCAACGAACTAAGTACAGATACAGAGCTAAAAACCGAATTCATCACCGTAGTAGCCGCCCCCGGAACTGTTCAGTGTTTTCCTACCGAAACGACGGGTTCAGATGGCACTTCTAGCTCTTTTACTTACGACATTGATTTCAGATGGCAGCGTTTGGATGAATTTCTCAATGATGACCTGGTTGATTATCTTCTGGCGAGCTACACCGACGACAGGTTGGACAAAGTTGAAAAGTTCGATGCGCTGAACCAACTGGTCACCACTGAAACATTTTTATACAATGACGATGGCCAGGTTTCCCGTTACAGTCTTTTTGACGAAACAGGAGCGCCCCAATTCTTCACCGATTTTACCTACGAGGCCGGATCGGAAAATCCCATCACATCAATTACGCAACAAAGTGACGGGATAGGAGGATTCACTGCATTCGATGTTACCTACGAATATGATGATAACGACAACGTTTCCCTCGAAACCTTTAATTTTTTTGGTACAAATACCCTGGTGTTAACAGTTGCATACGAATATGATGACAAAAACAATCCTTTCAACACGTTAAAGTTCGCGCCACCGCCCATCGGCAATAATATTAACAATATTATCTCTATCATCACCAGGGATGCCGATGGTAACGAGGTAGATAAAAAAACCTTTGAATTGACTTATAATCCGGAAGGATACCCGGCAACCACCAAGCAAACCAATTTTGATTTGTCTACAGTGACTTTCACCAATTCTTATAACTGCCCTGAAGATTAAAAAACGTCCGGCAAATTAATTTTGTGATCGAGCAACCAAAAACCTCAAAGGAGATTTACGGCTTACTCCCTGTAAGCCATGGGTGTCCCTTTTTCAAAATCGGTTTTTGAGATTTTCACACCATTTAGCTCCGCACTATCCCAATCCTGGACTATTTTCCATTGACCATCGATCATTTTCGTCACAATATGAAACCGCGCGTAGTATTCCTTTGCGTCCTCTCCCGGCTTCTGCACAGTAATTTTGTAATAGCCCACCTCGTACACAACGCCTTCTCCTACATTTCTTTCCTCAAACCAGAAGTCGATGGTCCTTTTATCACCTCGTTCCCGGGCCATGGCAAAACCGGTTACAATTCCCTCTTTGTATTGACTGCCGCTTTTGACACCCCATTTACTTACTCTGAGCACATTGTCGGCATGCAGGGCGTTAAATGATTCGGTATCAAGCGCTTCCCAGGATTTTACAAAAGGTTTCCAAACCTCCCGGTCGATGGTCTCAATAATGGCTTCCTTATCCTGGGCATTGAGTTGGGGAAGCGCGATGAACAAAGACGTTAGTATAAATGCAAAATGCAGTGATAATTTTTTCATAGGTTTAATTTTTTTAAAACAAAAAAAAACGCTGATCCCCAAAAAACCTCTCAGGATTATAATGCTGGGATTGTATTTATGACTTTTGCTGCTGCTTTTTGAATTGAGATGGGGTCTGGCCAGTGTATTTTTTGAAGGTACTGTTAAAAGTAGACAATCCGTTAAAGCCGCTGTCAAATCCGATACTGGCTATTTTTAGATGGGCCTTTTGGGGATCCATTAATTGAATTTTGGCCTCTTCCACACGATGTTCGTTGATATATTCGGAAAAGCTTTTTTGATACTTCTGGTTAATGGCCTGACTTAAATGGTGTGGTTTTACATTAAGTTGCTCTGCTAAAGATTGTAAGGTGAGATCCGGGTTTTTGAAGGGCTTGTGCTCCATCATTAATTTTATCAGATCACGAATCGTATTTTCATATAATCTCCTGCTTATGGAGGTCCCCTGGTATTTTGTCTGTAACAAGGAATTAGTCCGTTTCTGTTTCAACAGAATCATAGAAACTACATAAATGCCTATGGCATATAACACTGCGCCGCCAATATAACCCAGGTATTTAAACAACGCAGGGGAATAGGCCAATAAAAGTATTCCTGTGATTAATAGCAGGCTTCGCAACCAGGTAACGGTGGTGCGGGCAGATCCCTGTTCTTTTTGCCACTGCCCTTGTCGTGGGAGATAACAAGCCCTAAAAGCCAATAAATAATAGGTCAGTATGGAAATATAAGAAAGCCATAGGCCTACATCCCGCCAAAATGGCCATTGAATATGATAACTTCCAAACAATAGCAACAGGTAAGGCGCAAAATGCCAAAGGTGTACCGTTTGTAGCTTAAAATCCGTCCGTAGCCTTGCCAGAAAATACAGATAAAACAATGGGCCTATGGCAAATTGGTGGGTAATACCAAAATTCATTAAAAATCGCCACAGGAAGGGTGCCATGGAAAATTGCGGATCAATATCGCTGGCATGTACGATAATGTTTTTAGCAATGCGAATGCTAGTCGCTACCAGTAGCAGGGAAAAAAGGCGGTTGAAGGTGAATTTATTTCTGAACCAAATAAAAACAGCAAACAGAAAGCCTTGAAAGGTACCAAAGATAGCGAGAAGCGTCGTGAAGTCTATGCTAATCATACGTGTGATGCCATGGTGTTTAGAGGCTTAAAGATTACTAGTGTTTGAGGTCAGCACCTGGAAAGCCGCGCAGTCTTCCACAGGTCCACCCTTAATATACTAAAATACCGGCATTTTAGGATGGTTTTATTCATGCCAATGTAAAGCCTTCTATTTTAACACTATCCAGGCAATCGATATAGGCCATTTAATCCGCATACGTATTCCGGGAGCCTGGATAATGTGATTAAAAAGTTCCGGCTAAGCAGACAATGCCATGCACAGTGATTTAAATAACCGGTCGTCGACAATGACACCGCCCGCCTGGATAATTTTGAACAGCTCTATTTCTCTTTTATCTTCGTATGGCTTTTCTGAGGTATAAACCTTTAAACCTGACGGTGGCTCAACCATGGCATTTTTAACAAAATCAGGGTTGGTAAAATCGACCTCTTGATTTGGTTCGGCGGACATGCCTACCAGCACCAGCTTATCAGCCAGGCACTGAAACACCTTTAATTCACTGCGTGTTCTGAGCTCGAGGAATTTAACCTTCCGCATGATACCTTCGAAAACAACATCACTAAATAGCTCAATGATCTGCGCGGCTTTTGACGAATCTTCGTCCTTAATTTTTCCCCAATCATCGGCCGTAATGCCATTGACCACAAGGTAATCAATAAACTCTTTTTCCAGTTCTTTCAATTCTTCCAGGCTTAACAGACGATACTTTGGCATGATGCGACTCGATAAATTTAATTACAAAATTAGAGATAAAGGTTAAAAAACTAAAATCCTTGATTGCCCTGATAATGGCAGATACAGGGTGACCCGGTTACCTGTATCAAAAGTCCATGGAGTAATTAAAATTTTGAAAATCCTCCTTATAGATCACTTTAATCCTATTTTTGGTATCGGCATCCAGGTCCTCGACTGTTAGTTTTTTCATGGAAGTTTTATGCAGGTGCGGTAAAGACAGATCATATGACTTTAAGAAAGCTTCCAGTGCCGCATAATCCTCTTCAAGTTTAAATATTTTAATTCCTGCCAGACCTTCTACAAAGCCAGACTGTGGCCGGAAATGCATGTCTTTCACGAAATCCGGTATCTCTTTGATCCTTTTCACAAATTGTGTTATGGATAAATTAGGGTTAATGACCCGAAACAGATAATCCTGGTAATAGTAGAAGTCCTTTTGCACCGGCAGACATTTATCATGATAGCAGGAGATCAACCGGTCAACGGGGTTTCTGACCACTGTAAAACAAGTGTAGCCAGCTGAGAGTGCGGGCCTGATATATTGTTTCCCTAAATTGTGGATCTGGTCCCAGGACAGCTGGCCGACATCCAGGTTGGGATATTGTTTTTGTAAAATGGCTCCCTGGAGTGATGTGCAGCCACTCTTCGAGATTCGCACGTAAGCCAATTTTTTCTCAGGCCAATGGTATATATAGGTAGGCCATTGTTTTTGTGCCCTGTAATAACTGACCAGGGCAATCAGCGGACCTATGAAAGGGACAGGCAGGAGCTTTCGGACAAGCTTGACTCTTTTTTTGTTAACCTTTTTGACTGGTTTAACAAGGTGACTGATTTTTTCCAGCTCATCCTGTTGGAATTGTTCGTAGTTATATGACGGAATGGTCGGCGAGCCATGTTTCAAAATTACCTTTATCAACGAAAACCAATCTCCGGTATTCATTTTCTTCGTTTTCTTTTCTGGTCTTTCGGATTGTCTCGGTTGACCCGCAACTCCCTGCCATCAATTTGCATATCCCTGAACTTTGGCGCAAAGGATTTGGCTTTAGAAGCCTCCACTTCAAAGTAGGAACACCGTTTTTCCATACTGATATTGCTGATGTGATGCGCTTCCACTTTTCCGACATCACAAAGAAAGGCTAAAAGCTCCCCTTTGGTGGTCTGGTCCATTTTACCAATATTGACAAAGAATCGAAGGCCATTTTGGCCGGAAGCGTTTTTATTCCCGGATCGTTTTTCAGTTTTCTGATGCTTGTCTTTTTCTTTTTTGCCATGCCGGGTAGGCTGTTGAAATTCCTTTTCCTCCAGGCTGCTCAATTTATTCAATTCCTGGCTCATCACCTTTTGCACGAATGTTTCGACACCAATCTGGTCTACAAAAGCCATGGTGCGGTCTATCAATTCGCCCGTAAGTGCCTCTGAAACCGTTGTTTCATCCAATGCTCTTTGCCAGGCAAGCACGTGCTGCTTTTTAACCTCTTCGACCGTTGGAATAGGCATCTCGTTCAACTCGAATTTAAGCTTTTTGGCATAAACTCTTAATTTCCGCTCTTCGCTGGCATTCATAATTGACAGCGACCATCCTTTTTTGCCAGCCCTGGCGGTTCTTCCGCTGCGGTGGGTATAAAAAGCCATTTCATCCGGCAAAGCAAAGTGGATAACGTGTGTCAAATCCTCTACGTCAATACCCCGGGCAGCCACGTCGGTCGCGATGAGCAATCTGGTACGGCGGCTTCGAAACTTGTTCATGACCGCATCTCTTTGATTCTGATTTAAATCGCCATGCAAGGCATCTGCCGGATAGCCGGACTTGTTTAAGCTATCCGCCAACTTTTGCGTATCGCGCTTTGTTCTACAGAATACCACCCCATATAAATCTGGAAGACAATCAATAAACCTTTCCAGAACGGCTTGTTTGTCCGTGGCCTTGACCACACAATACCTGTGATCAATATTTTTATTGATTTTTTGGGAGGAATTAACCGAAAATTCTACCGGTTTATGCATGAAAGTCTTGACTATGGCCCGAATATCCGAAGCCATGGTCGCAGAAAACAGCCAAATATTTTTCTCCTGGTCAGCGTAGGCAAGTATCTCATAGATTTCCTCCTTAAAGCCCATATTCAGCATTTCATCCGCTTCATCTAAAACGAATGTCCGCACATCATCAAAAAACACCACTTTTCTTTTCAGCAAATCTTTTAATCTGCCTGGGGTGGCGACCAATACATGCGGTGTATTTTTTTTGATAGCTTTAATCTGATTAATAATAGGGGCCCCGCCGTACACCACCTCCACAATGATGTCCTTTCTAAAAGAAGAAAAGGCCTTCAGACTTTTGGCAATTTGTTGCGCCAACTCCCTGGTAGGCGCCAGGATAACGCCTTGTGTACATTCCTGCTTTGCGTCTATCAAATCCAGCATCGGTAGGCCAAATGCCGCTGTCTTGCCGGTACCTGTCTGTGCCAAACCTATTAAATCCGTTTGCTTTCCCAATAAGGTGGGAATTACCAAACGTTGTATTTCTGTGGGTTTTAAGATGGAAGATTCTGAAAGACTTTGTATCAACTCACCTGACAATCCCAACTCCTCGAATGTTTGCATCTGTTTTTAAATTAGCCGCAAAGGTAGGTAAAAGGGTTCAATAAGCCAATGGTTTGTCTAATAACCAAAAGGCAGACTATACGGTCTCCTTCAATTTGTGGCACAAAAACAAGTAAGCCAACATTATGACCTAATCGAATCCTTAATTTTTAACCATTAATATTATTATTAAATTGATTAACGGCTATGGTTACAATTGTTTTTCATAGTCTTTGTTGTTGACTATGACCTGTTGATTTATTACTTATTAATTTGATGACAATACAGGTACAGTGTTCCACTATCTGATAAAACACTTACGCACTCCAATAAACAAGTCGTTCAAAAATTAAGACTCGTGTTCTTACAAGGTTTTATTACAAAGATAGCTGATACTAATTTATTTCACATCTTCAGCTGTCAAAGCCACCGGATATTTAGCAGCTTCAGGTGCTGGGGCAATATTACTTTTTACTCCGGGGCGTGCATACCAATAAACAGTAGGTGCATAATTCAAACGCGATTCCGTCCAGTGTTGCAACTCCATGTCAAAGTGAAATTTTTTGCTGAATGGGATACCGTCCAAAAGCCGATAACGGGCATTGATGGTAAAGCCTATGGTTTCATTTCCGGAGCCATCGGGCTGCATCACGAAGGGTGTTGAAAAGGGGGCACCCAGGCACCAGGCATAGCCGTAATAGTCCTCAGAGCCAGTGCCGAAATGAACAGGGAAAGTATCATCGTCCACAAAGATCTTCTCATCGCCCTCACCCCACCATTTAGGGCTGATATCAAACAGGGTCAATACATCACCGACATAAACCCCCTCGCCCTGAAGTGTTACATAGTTGAGGTCTCGATCTGGTTTGGAGTTGATGTTCGTGTATTGGCGCCAGGCCGAACCGAAATGCATACTGCGTTCGTCCCATTCCCAATCGACCATGGACACCTCTCCCAGGTCAACATTGACTTCCTGATCGCCCAAATTGTGTAGCTTTATGATACTTTTCTCCGCAAATGGCATGATCCATTGGCTGAGCATCAACCCGTTTTCATCTACGGAACCATACCAGCTTTTTGACTTACGTATTTGATACCCCGTACCGAAAAAGCTCCCCACAGGTACCCACACCGTCCGCTCCCCGTCAAAGGAAATCTCCAAAACAGTAGAGCGCAATGCCTGCGGAATGTTTTCTGCCCTGATCTTCATCGAAATGCGATTGATCGCCCCCCCTTTGGAAGTCGGTGCGTTCAGTTCCAACGTTTTGGTTTCTTGGGGAAGGATCTTCCCGCTCAGGCTTTTCACCGTTGAACCCCTGGCGGCCTCCGCCAACATTAATTTCTCTCGGGTTGATTCGATGAGTACCGCTGCCGCTTTCAGGTTTTCGGGCGTGAGGGATTCCACTTGAACCGAACTTTCATATAACCGGTAGTTGATGTTGTAAAAGACCCCATCATTGGGCCAGGCCGGCTCACCTTCCACCAGCTTCTTACCATCGGGCCTTTCATAGGTTACCTTAATGGATTTTGCAAAGGGAATAGGCAGGTAGAGGTTGCGCCCGCGTTTTAATTTTTCACTCTCTTTGGCCAGCTCCATGGATAAGGGAGGTAGGGCGAAAAAGTCACCTCCGATAAGGTTTTCAAGCGTACCGGAAAATGTAGGGCCGGTGTCACCGTCGATATAGATTCTCAAAGTTCCCCCGTGGAGGTCGATGTTGCTGACGGCGTTCCAAAACCTGACGATCGCGCCAGGCCCCTTGACATCCATCATCACGTGCTCGTGCCTGCCATCCTCTTTTTCTTCCACATTCACAAAATAAGAGCGGTCCCCGTTGGCGTGCCAGCCCTCATTTCGGCTTACCGTGCGTCTGTCATAACTTGAAGCCTGTAAGTTTTTGTATGCTGGCATGGGCAATTTGGCAATGGACTCCCTGGAAACCATTTCTTCCAAAAGGGATTGCAAAGTCACCTTGGTCGTGCTCTTTTGAGCTATGGCGTCATCAGGATCAACCGGGACACTTACCTTATAAAGATCATCTGATATTCTATTTGTTTCCTTATCAGGCGTATTATTCCCAGATCGACCCTTTTCTATGTTTTGGATAAATTTATTCAAAGGTTGATGCTTTACTCCGAAAGATGTAATAAACAGGAAAAGCACGCCAATTAAGATCAATAGGTTATTCGTTTTTTTTATAGTCATTCGTTTTATCGTTGTTTAGGTTTTTACTTTGTCAATTTCAATGCCCTGGCTTTCTACAAGTTTGATGATTCTAAGAGCTCCAGGGGCCTGTTTCATAAAGTTTGCTTTTCGATTCCTCTCCAAAAATGTAAATATCCTCTAAGCCAAGGTTGTTGTGGTCCAGGAGGATTCTTACAACTGATATGAAGTTGGTATCATAGTCCAGATGATTGATTCTCAAAGTCTCAGATCGTTGGGTAAACTGAGTATGCAATGTGCCGGCAGCCAACCTACGACAAATCGCTAAAAAAATAATGAGCTTGTTCATTTCAATACCATTTTATAATCCAACGTCATTCGATATTGATTCACTTTGACAACATATGTACCTTTAGATAAGCCTCCAAGCCCCAAAACCCTCAATTGAGATGAACGATTCAATCGCTGAGAACCCTGTCGTACCACCCTGCCATTCATGTCGATCAAGGTCCATTGTATTTCTGATCCCAAAGCGAATTTCTCTGAGGGTAAATCAATGTTAAAATAGTCGTGCACAGGATTTGGATAGGGGTTCAGAGATTGACTTCCCAGTACCTCGTCATCAATAGCTGTGATGACACAAGGGGTTTCTGTCTGCTCTACTCTGATAATAACAATTTTATCCAGCCCTGTATTGTCACGGAGGGTATCCCGATATATCCCCTCCTCAGTATAGATTTTTTCACCAATGGTAATAGAGCCCTCCTGGCACAAGTCGATGCGTTCACTGGAATAAGCAAACAATTGGCTTTGCTCAACAGCAAGGTAGGTAGTATTCACCTCCAGGTTTTCATAACGATCTATGGCACCTGTAGGCCAGTGGACTTCCAGCTTTTCCACGCTATCATAGGTTCCCAGACCAACATGAATGGTTTTGCTGTTGTGTGACATATAGCTACCTCCGCCTGTTTGCTCTCGAATAAAGGTTCTGCCATCAGCAGTCACTTTAATGACTGCTCCGTATGCATCCCGATTACTTTCAACTCCTTCCAACTTTAGTTTGAGCCAATTGCCCGTTTGGTTAAGGTTCCTATAAAGCAGGTTATGAGAGCCCTCAAGCTCAGCCAACTCGTACCACATTACACCTACAAGGATATCTATTCTTCCGTCGTTATTGTAATCGCCCATGGACACTCCCCTACAACGAAAACTACTGTTTATTCCCTGGGATTCAGATATATCCAAAAAAACACCGGTATCACTGCCTTTAAATAGTCTATCTTCTTCTGAATCAGTGATAGATGCTCCTATGTTACCATTTGCTACAAAGAGATCTAAGTATGTGTCATTGTCGAAATCAAAAAAAACAGTTCCCCAACTAGTGCTTCCATCATTGGCTATATCTAGGGCATATGCTTTTTCTTCAAGGTTAAGTCCTTCATTCTTTTGAAAAAAATAGTTATCCGATATATCTGTTACATAGTAGTCAAAATCTCCATCTTCGTCATAATCCCCGGTAGCTATTCCCATTGTATTGATCCGCAAATCCCAGGACATAAGCTCGGACATTTCAGTAAATGAATTCTCCGGATAGTTATTAATAAAGAGTTTATTAGAAAGTTGAGGTATTTGATCAAATTCATTTCCTAACAGAATATCCATGTCTCCATCTGTGTCTACATCTGAAAATGCTACGGCTAAAGCTGAACCAACACCTTCTCCATGTTCCAGGAGATAACCCTGATCACTAAATGTTCGGTCACCGCTATTTTTATACAAAAAATCTGATCCTCCATAATTTCCGGCGTACAGATCTAAATAACCATCCAGATTATAGTCCGCCACCGCAAAGGAGGTTCCAAAGAATGTATCAGCCAAACCGGCTGACACGCCAGCTTCTTCAAAGCCTTTGCCGTCATTATTCCAAAAAAGATAACTCCGGTCACCCAGGTAGGTACCGAAATAGAGGTCAGTAAACCCGTCATTGTCAAAATCGGCGGTAATTACCCCTGTGGTATTGAAGTTGCGTATTTTTCCAAGCCCCAACTCACCTGTTACGTCACTAAACGTGCCATCTCCTTGATTCTCGAATATCTTGTTTCGGTTCACGCTTCCCGTCATAACGATGTCTTCAAACCCATCATTGTTAAAATCAAAAAAGGCTACCCCCGCAGACATTTGTATCGGATCGTGGCATACATGCTCTATACCCACACTCATACTCTCTTCCAGGAATTGTGCCCGCAATGAGATGGGCACACATAACAAAAGTAAGACTCCAATTATTTTCAATTTTTCTTCTGGTTTATTTCAACATCATTAGCGATCTGATTTTCCACTATTCCAATGCTAGTAGAACCAATATTGATGATTTTCAACGGTTCATTATTGATGGCCAGCAATAAATGAGGTTGCCCTTTGATACGGATCAATGAAGTCTGCTTTACATCTCCGTCGGCATACAACCCACTCTCATATGGATAATACGCATCAAAGCCGCCCAAACCATCT
>JAUJEB010000030.1 GCA_030442055.1 Agaribacillus aureus
GATAATTGATCCATCCAGTAAGATTGATCACTACGCAACCGTTCGCCAGATAACTGACCCATCTGCCAGTGTGCATAATCCTTGTAATGGATAGACAGTGGCCGCAGAGGATTAGACTCTCCCGATACATAGGCATTATATAACAACAATATCTCTTTGAAAAGCACCTGCATCGACCATTCATCTGATACAATATGATGCATGCTCATCGCAAATACATACGATGTCTCTTCTATCTGTAATAACTTCACCCGCAACAACGGGCCGGTCGATAAATCAAATGCAGTGCCTACCATCTGCTCGGATATTTGTTTCGCACGCTCAACAGCCTGTGGATCATCGCGCAAGTCTTCATAGTCCAACTCAAATCCACTCTCCTCAACAGAGAGTATCTTCTGACGCGGTTCCCCCTCTACATCCACAAATACAGTCCTCAAACTCTCATGACGCGCCACCAAACTCGAAAATGAAGACCGCAAGGACGCCACTGATAAGGAACCTTCCAAACGATATGCTAAAGGAATATTGTGAGCAAGCTGTTGGCTATCTAATTGGTCGAGCACCCATAGCCTTCGCTGACCGTGGGACAGCGCATAGTCCTCCTGCATAGCTACCGGCTCTATCTCCTCATATACCTCTCGTCGCTGCGCACGAATAAGCGCAGCCTGACCCGCCAGCGTCGGACGGGAAAACAAATCTCCGATCTTTAACAAAACCTCAAACTCCTTGTAGATATGTGACACCAACTGCATCGCTTTCAAAGAAGAACCTCCCAAAGTGAAAAACGATGCCTTACGACCAATCCGGCGATCTCCCAAAACAACCTGCCAGATCTCCGACAAACGCAACTCCAAATCATCGCGAGGAGGCTCGTAATCCGTATCCTCCAAAGCTATTGGCTTAGGTAACAACTTCCTGTCTACCTTCCCATTCACATTCAACGGAAATTCATCCAGCCAAACATAGTAGGACGGTAAATACTCAGCATTCAACCCAATCGACAACTCCGTCCTGAACCAGTCCGATACGCGCTCCTGACCTGTATAGTAACATATCAACTCCTGCTGGTAATCTTCATCCTGGTCTACCACCAACTCCACCTGATCCACGCCTGGCAACCCCAATAATGCTGAAGACACCTCCGACAACTCAACACGTACTCCATGGAGCTTCACCTGATCATCCTTACGACCTAATACCTCCAAACTCCCATCCTCTCGGTAACGACCAAGATCTCCTGTACGACAAACTATGTCCTCCCGGTCTTCTACCAAAGGGTTCTGTACAAATAAATTCGCTGTCATAGCCGCATCATGCCAATAACCCTTGCTCATGTAACCACTCTTCAGGTAAATCTCACCTAGCTCTCCTACCTGGCAAATGTGATCACCGTTGATCACTCCTACAAGGGTTCCACTGATCGGATACCCTACCGGGATAAGCTCTCCAGGCTGCCAAACATGTTCCGAATCAAGCCTGTAACAGGTCTTCAAAATCGTTGTCTCTGTCAAACCATAGAGGTTCACCAACTCAATATCTCGCCCCGCAAGGGACTGCCATCGAGCAACGTCCTTCCCATATAAACGCTCTCCCGCTAACAATACATGCCGTAAGTAGGGTAATACATCAGCTGTTTCAGCTCCGGTCTGGGAAAGACATTTGGTCAGCAAACGGAACAACGACGGTACACATTGCAAAATCGTCACTCGCTGGGTATCCAACCAATCCAATAACTGAGACGGATGCATCCTGGTACCCTCGCCAGGTACACAAACCGTCCCCCCACTACATAGACCCACTAATATATCTTTCAAAGAGGCATCAAAAGTCAGAGGTGCCAACTGACTGATACGGCTACCAGGTCCTACATCCCACTGACCAATGTGCCAGTGAACATACTGACTCAAACTCCGGTGAATACCTAAAATCGCTTTCCCTGATCCCGTACTCCCCGAGGTGTAGAATACATAGCTGGCTGAGTCTGGCAATAAATCCAAATCATGATTATCCGCTGAATAGTCTTCCATCCTGTAGGACAACTCTTCATACCCCTCATCGCTATAACCCAGCACACGCAAATGTTGAGCCATCACAACACCATCGCCTCCTAACTCCTCCGAGGAATTAACACTCTGTAAGTCTTCCAAATGGTTAGGAAATACTAACAGATATGGAACTTTTATCTGTAAATCCTTTAAAAGAACTTCAACAGCTGCCAGCTGCCCGGATTCTATAAATAAAACCCGTAACTCACTCTCCAAAAACATCTGTTGTAAACGCCGCTGGGAATGAGACATAGACATCGGCATGTAGACACCTCCTGTCTTTAAAATCGACAGTAACCCAAGGATCGACCGGATCCCGGCGGGAACCATGACTCCTACCACATCCCCCTGGGACACTCCCAACGAGCGCAAAAGATAACCCAGACGGTTACTCTTATTATTCAATTCAGCATAGCTGATCTGATGATGTTCCTCCCGGACTGCTATTGCCTGACCATACGCTGAAGCACAATGCTCAAAAACATCGCTTACAGCCAGCCAATCCTCAGCAGCTGATAGCGCAGCAACAAAACCTTCCTCATGATGACTCCCCTGCTCAAAACCATATTGGACCTGTCCTATCGCCAGCGCTGGCGACTCCAACAACGCTGCAAGCAAAGCTTCCAGGTGATGGGCCATCCGCTCTATGCGAGCCGGTTTAAATATATCTGTGTTGTATTCCAGGTCAACACCCAACTGACCGCCGCCATGATCAAAGAACTGAAAACGTAAATCGCCCTTGCTGATCTTCAGACCTACCCCCAATGACGATACTTCAACACCGGACATAGTTGGCAAATCATCTGTGTGAACCTCTACGTTCTGTAAAATCATCGCTACATCAAAAAGAGGAGCATGGGATGGATCTTCTTCCACTCCCAGTTCCTCAACCAGCTTGTCAAATGGATACTGCTGGTGCGCAAAGCCTTCAAGGCTAACTGTCTTCACCTTATCCAATAACTCTTTAAAACTCTCTTCTCCTGAGATCTGCATTCGTAAGGCCAAAGTGTTCAGATAGTAACCAATCTGATCCTCTAAGTCCAGGTGCTCACGGCCTGCTACCGGGGTCCCTACAATGAGGTCTTTTTGTCCCGTGTAACGATATAGTAACACATAAACCGTGCTCAGCAATACCATGAACAACGTAACGCCCTCCTGGTCTCCCATCATCTTAAGCTTGCCACTCAACCCCGGGTCCAAAGCCAGCGACACGTTATCACCATTGTAAGTCTTCACTGACGGTCGCGGGTAATCTGTCGGTAATTCCAACAACGGCAGCTCTCCTGATAATTGATCCATCCAGTAAGATTGATCACTACGCAACCGTTCGCCAGATAACTGACCCATCTGCCAGTGTGCATAATCCTTGTAATGGATAGACAGTGGCCGCAGAGGATTAGACTCTCCCGATACATAGGCATTATATAACAACAATATCTCTTTGAAAAGCACCTGCATCGACCATTCATCTGATACAATATGATGCATGCTCATCGCAAATACATACGATGTCTCTTCTATCTGTAATAACTTCACCCGCAACAACGGACCGGTCGATAAATCAAATGCCGTACCTGCCATCTGCTCGGATATTTGTTTCGCACGCTCAACAGCCTGTGGATCATCACGCAAGTCTTCATAGTCCAACTCAAACCCACTCTCCTCAACAGAGAGTATCTTCTGACGCGGTTCCCCCTCCACAACCACAAATACAGTCCTCAAACTCTCATGACGCCCTACCAGGCTCGAAAATGAAGACCGCAAGGACGCCACTGATAAGGAACCTTCCAAACCATACGCTAAAGAAATATTGTGAGCAAGCTGTTGGCTATCTAATTGGTCGAGCACCCAAAGCCTTCGCTGACCGTGGGAAACCAAATAATAATCCTGATATGACACAGGAACAATAGCTTCATAGTGGGCCTGTCTGCCTGCCGCCTGTGCTCGCTCTAATTGATCGGCTAAACTACGAACAGTAA
>JAUJEB010000031.1 GCA_030442055.1 Agaribacillus aureus
TTAAACCCCGAAATATTGGGTCGGGTATTACAGAGTTTAGTAGCTCGTCATGAGAGTTTGAGGACCGTATTTGTGGAAGTAGAGGGGGAACCGCGCCAGAAGATACTCTCTGTTGAGGAGAGTGGATTTGAGTTGGATTATAAAGATTTACGAGCTGATCCCCGGGCAATTGATCGTGCAAAGCAAATAGCTCAACGGGAAGCTGAGACTCCTTTTGATTTATCGACGGGTCCATTGTTGCGAGCGAAGCTATTACAGGTGGATACAGAGGGGTATTATCTTTTACTGACTGTCCATCACATTATAGTAGACGGTTGGTCCATGGAGTTGCTCAGCAATGAGATACACATTCTTTACCGGTCTTATGTGAGCGGGGAGGCTGTGTTGTTGCCACCTCTTCGTATTCAATACAAGGACTACACCTACTGGCAAGAGCGGCAGTTATCCGGAGAGCGTCTCAAGGGACACCGGCAGTACTGGATGGATCAATTATCAGGTGAATTACCTGTGCTGGAATTGCCGACAGATTACCCACGTCCTTCTTTGCCGAGCCTGCGAGGCAAGACACTGGAATTCACTTTTTCGGCAGAAACTACAGAAGGTTTGCGGCAATTGGGTCAGAAGCACAATGCTACCTTGTTTATGACCGTAGTTACGCTATTGAGTAGTTTGTTTTATAAGTATACCGGCCAGCGGGACCTGATTATTGGTACTGATTCAGCTGGTAGGCTGCATAAGGATTTGGAAGATCAGGTAGGATATTACCTGAACCTGTTGGCCTTGCGGATTCGTTTTTCATCGGACACTACTTTTTCTGACCTTTTGGAGCAGGTCAGGGAGCTGGTATTGGAAGTTTATCAACATCAGTTGTATCCATTTGACCAGCTATTGGAGGAGTTACAGGTGAGTCGTCAGCTGGGCCGGTCACCACTATTTGACATACTGTTGATCTTCCAGGACTTTGACGGTCAGGGGCAGTTGGAAGAAGGATTATTCATAGATCCTATGGTGATTGACAATGGGACGAGTTTGAATGATTTGATGTTTGAGTTCCGCCAGATTCGGGGTCGGTTACGGGTTAGGTTGCGCTACAATACTGATTTATTTAGCCACACCACTATTGGGTTACTGATTGAGCATTTGGAAAACCTAACCAGGTTGGTGATTGCCTGTCCGGAACAAGAGCTTTACCGGTATCAACTGCTCAGCGCACAAGAGCGGTTGCGATTACTTGAAGGGTTTAATGCCACAGACATTGATTATAAAGGATCTCCGACGCTATTATCGTTACTGGAAAAGCGAGCAATGGAGAGTCCACATTCAACGGCATTGGTATGCCAGAGAGAAATTCTTACTTACCAGGAGTTGAACAATCGGGCCAACCAGTTGGCTTTTTATTTAAATACTTATCATGCAGTGGAGGGGGGTATGTTGGTGGGGCTGCTTCTTCCCCGTAGCAATGCATTAGTAATAGCTATACTAGCAGTGCTCAAAACCGGAGCGGCTTATTTACCTATTGATGGGGAGTACCCACCGGCGAGGGTTGACTTTATGGTAAGAGAGAGTGGTTTGAAAGTATTGCTGAGTGAGCGAGGCCAACTCAATGAGCAGCAAACAGGATCAGTATTTTCCCCCGAACTGGTATTGTTGGATACTTTATCAGAACAGCTGTCCACTTATCCTGAGTCTAATCTAAGTATTGGACATCATGGGGATGAGTTAGCGTATGTGATGTATACGTCTGGTTCAACGGGGCGGCCTAAGGGCGTAATGATTACACATGCTGCTTTAGTGGACTATGTTCAGACCTTCAGCAGCTACTTTGGTTTGTCAGTTGATGATACGGTTTTACAACAATCTTCGGTAGCCTTTGATACGATAGTGGAAGAGATTTTTCCTATTCTTTCGGTGGGAGGCAAGTTAGTAATAGCCCGTGAAGGGGGTCGGGATGTTGAGCAGTTAGTAGCTACTCTAGGTAGGGAAAGAGTAACTTTGCTGAGTACTACTCCACAGGTAGTAGGTGAGGTTAACAAGATGGCGGAAGGTTTGGAATACCTGCGTTTAGTTATCAGTGGGGGAGATGTGCTGAAGGCTCATTATGTTGATAATTTATTGGAGCGAGTAGATGTTTACAATACTTATGGACCTACAGAGTGTACGGTTTGTAGTACCTATCAGCCAATCAGGGATCTGTCAGAAGCGGCAACGATTGGTAAGCCTATTGCTAATCGAAAGGTATATGTACTAGATGAGTACCATCAGCCTCAGCCTGTTGGGATAGTGGGTGAGATATTGATTGGCGGGACAGGGTTGGCACGAGGTTATCTTCATCAGGAGGATTTAACGGAAGAGAAGTTCATTAGTAATCCTTTTGGAGAAGGGCGGTTGTATAAGACAGGCGACTTAGGTTACTGGAACCGGGATGGGGCTTTAGAGTACTTGGGACGGAAGGACGACCAGGTTAAGCTTCGGGGATACAGGATTGAGTTAGGGGAGATAGAGCGGGTGTTGTTGGAGTACGCGGGGTTATCCCAGGCGGTGGTATTATTGCAAGAGGGGTTGGATGATGAGAAGCAAATAGTAGGTTACTATGTTAAGAAAGGAGAGGTGGATGAGGGGTCATTACGAGAGCATCTTCAGGCATGGTTGCCGGTCTATATGGTACCGAGTGTGTTGGTAGAACTGGAGCGTTTACCGCTAACAGTGAACGGCAAGATTGACAAGCAGTCGCTGCCGGGGATAGATCATTTGCCAAGACAGCGAGCGTATGTTGCACCTGCCAGCAATACAGAGCGACAGTTGGTGGAGATCTGGGAGCAGGTATTGGGTATAGAGGAGATAGGAGTAGAGGACAATTTTTTTGAGTTAGGGGGTCACTCACTGAAAGCGACCCAGCTGGTATCTTATATCTACAAACATTTTTCTATCAAGCTGGAGCTACGCAGCTTGTTTACTCATCCTACCGTTGCAGACCTGGCCTCTGAGATGGATATCATTATGTGGGCCAAAGATACCAGTTCGAATGGGGCTGGTAATAATAAGACAGAAGAAATTATACTTTAATAATCATGACGCTAACTTCTGTATTATCCAAACTAAGAGATTTAAATATTGAGATCAGGTATCTTGATGGGAAACTGAAAATAAATGCTCCCGAAGGAAGTTTAACACCTGAGCTGACAGCCGAATTGCAGAGACATAAAGAAGAACTCATTGTTTTTTTTATGGATATTGCGGCTGATGACAAAGCCTATGAGGAGATTAAGCCGATAGCTATTGAGGAAGACTATGCGCTATCCCATGCTCAACGAAGACTTTGGGTGCTCGACCAACTGCAGGTAGGCAAGATTTCTTACAATTTGTCGTGGTTATGTAGAATAGACAAGAATTTAAACCCCGAAATATTGGGTCGGGTATTACAGAGTTTAGTAGCTCGTCATGAGAGTTTGAGGACCGTATTTGTGGAAGTAGAGGGGGAACCGCGCCAGAAGATACTCTCTGTTGAGGAGAGTGGATTTGAGTTGGATTATAAAGATTTACGAGCTGATCCCCGGGCAATTGATCGTGCAAAGCAAATAGCTCAACGGGAAGCTGAGACTCCTTTTGATTTATCGACGGGTCCATTGTTGCGAGCGAAGCTATTACAGGTGGATACAGAGGGGTATTATCTTTTACTGACTGTCCATCACATTATAGTAGACGGTTGGTCCATGGAGTTGCTCAGCAATGAGATACACATTCTTTACCGGTCTTATGTGAGCGGGGAGGCTGTGTTGTTGCCACCTCTTCGTATTCAATACAAGGACTACACCTACTGGCAAGAGCGGCAGTTATCCGGAGAGCGTCTCAAGGGACACCGGCAGTACTGGATGGATCAATTATCAGGTGAATTACCTGTGCTGGAATTGCCGACAGATTACCCACGTCCTTCTTTGCCGAGCCTGCGAGGCAAGACACTGGAATTCACTTT
>JAUJEB010000032.1 GCA_030442055.1 Agaribacillus aureus
GGCTTTCAGTGTCTTTAGTTTTTGTACTTTACCGCCGGGCCATTCGACTTGCATACTGTCTATGACAGTTGATTTGCCCAAACCAAAATGTAATCCACGGGCTACTGAAGACATATAACCCCTGGTCAGGTAGTGTTCGGCATATTGCTGCTGGCCCCCATGCCAAACCGTAACTTTAGCTCCTATTCCATCGGGGTTCTTATCTGATCCTTTAAAAATGAATTTTAAATAATGGTGATCGAGATTTTCTACACTGTTGTTGCGGTATACAAATGCCGGCTGGTCAATGTTGTTCACAACCAAATCCAGATCCCCATCATTGTCCAGGTCTGCGTAGGCTGCTCCATTGGAAAAAGAAGGTTCCGCTAACCCCCATTCCTCAGCCTTATTGACAAATGCCAGATGGCCCTGGTTGTGGTACATGTAGTTTGATATTTGCTTGATCGGCATCTTCTCTAAATACTCCAGCATTAATTTTGGCAGTTCTTCTTTCGTCCACTTTTTGGATTCATACCTGGTCTTTTTAAAATTTACAAAATCGTTGTTTCGAAAGTTGCGGCGAAATCCATTGGTGACGAACAGATCTTTATGACCGTCATTGTCAAAATCAGCCAAAAGTGGTGCCCAGCTCCAGTCAGTGCTGGAAACACCGGCAAGTTGACCAACCTCGCTAAATTGGGTATTCCCCATATTTAGCTGAAGGGTGTTGTACATGTATTGATGGTGAAAGCCGCTTTTCACTGCAGTCCGGAACTTTTCAATATCCATACCACTCATATTGGCTTTGATGCCGTAGTTATCTTCCGCCACCATATCCAAACTGATGATGTCCGGCAAACCGTCATTATTGATGTCTCCCACATCATTACCCATAGAAAAATTAGACATATGCTTGAGAGCTGTTTTGCTGGATTCGGTGAATGTACCATCTCCATTGTTGATATAGAGATAGTCATGCTCAATGAAATCATTGCTTACATAAATATCGGGATAACCGTCCTGATTTATATCACTTGCTGTAGCTCCAAGACCATAGCCGAGTGGATTGGAAATAATTCCTGCCTTTCGAGATACATCCGTAAATTGGCCATTGTCATTTCTGAATAATTTATCACCAGCCAACTCACTGACCGATTTGAGTACCTTTTCAAAGGATTCGTATTTTGGTTCTCTCACTTGATGATTAAGCATGAATGCATCAAGGTCTCCATCTAAATCATAGTCTAGAAAAGTAGTTTGTGTAGATTGTGCACTCACGGCTAGTCTCATCTGCCCGGAGCGTTCAGTAAAGGTGAGGTCACCATTATTGACAAAAACTAAATTCTCCGTATTGTGAGATCTCATGGTAGCACTTTGCGCCAGTACAATATCCAGCAAACCATCTGCATTGATATCAATCATAGCACTACCCGTCGACCATGAATATTCACGCCCTCCAATATGAGCGCTTTCTGTTATATCCTCAAATTTAAAATTGCCCTTGTTTAAATAGAGCTTGTTTTTACCCTGATTGGAAACGAAATACAAATCCACTAACCCGTCGTTATTGATGTCGCCTGAAGAAACGCCTGCCCCATTGAAGAAGTATTCACTAATGAGGACATTGTCCCTCATAGTTTCTCTAAGGCTGTTTTTAAAATCTATGCCCGATTCTTCAGGTGTTACTCGTGTGAAAAGTCGGCCTTTCTCCTTTGATGCCATATTACAGCCAAAAATTGCAGAGATGGTTAATAACAGAATGCTATGTGACAAATAACTACGCATCGAGATTATTGTTGGGCCAGGTCAGCTATTTCATTTTCAGTTAAACGTTTTTTACCTATTCGAATAATTTTCATTGGTTTATTATTGATGGCCAGCAATAAATGAGGTTGCCCTTTGATACGGATCAATGAAGTCTGCTTTACATCTCCGTCGGCATACAACCCACTCTCATATGGATAATACGCATCAAAGCCGCCCAAACCATCT
>JAUJEB010000033.1 GCA_030442055.1 Agaribacillus aureus
CTTTTATTTTTTAGGGCGGATATGTAGGATCTGTGATCGTGTGTCCTGACCCATCTGTAAGTAATTCAGATGGCTGTCTTTGTTGAGATGAAGGGGTTTCGAAAGAAATGATCCTTCGGTAACGCTTATTCGGAAGAGTTACCAAATCACATCATGCTGCCAATCTTTCAAGGAGCGGTAGTGAGCGATGATGTTTAGATATTAATAAAAGAGATGAATGATTGAACCTTTGCATGAAGTGTCGAAAGATCCAAAGACGGCATCAAAACTACTTGTATGATCTATCAGGTAGGAGGACTGTGACGATTACCGAAATATTGGTTACAGGGTGTCCGGCACAGAGAAGGCATGACTTTTATTAGGGCTCAACAAAGGAACAGGAGAACCTGATTGTTCTATGTAGATTAAAAGATTCACTGGGGTAACGAGCAGTCAAGAAAAAAAAAAAGGCTGAGGTCTCACAAGTAAGGCGGATTAAAAATTAATGCAATCAGGGGCGGACTAGTCCGTATTAGTGTATAACATCTCAGGAAACTGGGGAAAAGCGAAGGGACAAGCTTATACAGTTAAAATTATTATAACAACCTACCGTAGAGTAGGGATGATTATGAATATTGCGACAAAATCACAACCCGTTGAATATTATCGAGTAGCCCAAGCGTATCGCACGGTCAGGAAAGGCGGTCAGTCAGCAGGGGTAGATAAGCAAAGCATGGAGGGTTTCGAGCGGAACCTGAATGGTAACTTATACAAACTGTGGAACCGCCTTAGTTCAGGTAGTTACATGCCACCCCCGGTACGGGAGCATGAGATACCGAAAACCGCTGGCCAAATGCGTAAGCTAGGTATACCGACGATAACCGATCGGATCGCACAAAGAGTTGTCAAAGACTACATGGAACCAAAGTTGGAAAGGGTTTTTCATTCCTCATCGTATGGCTACAGACCGCACAAGAATGCCCATCAAGCTTTACGGGCATGTACGGAAAACAGTAGAAGATACAGTTGGGTAATAGATCTGGACATCAAAGGATTTTTTGACAATCTAGACCATGAATTACTACTGCAAGCAGTAAGACATCACTTTAAAGAAAGCTGGGTTTTATTGTATGTAGGACGATGGTTGAAGGCCCCCCAGGTGGGCAAAGGTGGGGTATCCAGGATGCGAACACAGGGCACCCCACAAGGAGGAGTGATCAGCCCATTGCTGGCGAATCTGTTTTTACATTATGCGCTAGATGAATGGTTAAGAATTCATTATGCAGGGATAAAGTTCGAAAGATACGCAGATGATTGTGTGTTGCATTGCAACAGTCAATTGGAAGCAGTAAGGTTACTTGCAAAACTTAAGGAACGTCTTGGGAGCTTAGGACTAGCCCTACAAGAAAGCAAGACCAAAATTGTTTACTGCAAGTGTACAGGCAGGGGGGAGGGATATCCGGAGGTGTCGTTCACCTTTTTAGGGCATTACTTCCGTCCCTATAAGTCCAGGAACAGAAGCGGGAGGAATTTTCTTTCTTTTGGACCTGAAATAGGGAAGTCAGCAAGCAAAAGAATAATAGCCGAATTGAGGCGGATGCAAATCCATAAGCGAACTTGGATGAGCGTAGAGCAATTAGCTCAAGAACTGAATCCAAAACTCCAAGGCTGGATAAGTTATTACAGGACCTATGGAGGGAACAAGTTCAAATATATACTTCATCAACTCAATATCAGGCTATTAAAATGGGTGAGGTGGCGCCATAAATTGAAGAACAGTGTAGGGAAGGTCATAGACAAAATGTTAGCATATTATGGCGCAAACCCTAAACTGTTTGCCCATTGGAAAATGGGAATAAAACCGATAAGGGTATAGTGATGTATAAGAAGAGCCGTATGACGGGAGACTGTCACGTACGGTTCTGTGAGAGGTTCGGGGTGAAATTCCCCTTACCTACTCGACCGG
>JAUJEB010000034.1 GCA_030442055.1 Agaribacillus aureus
CAGGAGACCTGGTAGGCTTACTGGTAGAACGCAGCATTGAGATGATAGTGGGGATATTGGGGATACTCAAATCGGGAGCTGCCTACCTTCCCATTGATGTTACTTACCCAAATGAGCGGATAGATTACTTATTGGAGGATGGTAAAGTTGCCCTGCTTCTTACCCAGAGTGAGTACTTGTTGGGTTTGAGCCATTATGATGGTAGTTTGTTTGCTTTGGATGAAGAACTGGAAGGGCTTGCCACACCGACCGATAATCCTCCAAGGGTCAACAAGCCTACCGATCTGGCCTATGTCATTTATACCTCCGGTACCACAGGCCGGCCCAAAGGAGTAATGGTAGAGCATACTAGTGTGGTGAATTATATTACCTGGGCTAATGGTTACTACTTCAGTTCGGGGCAAAGCAGCACATTGTTCACCTCGTTGTCGTTTGACCTGACGATTACCAATCTTTTTGCTACCCTTTTTCGAGGAGACATCTTACGGGTATTATCACCTACAGATCTAAGCGTTACGATTGAGGAAGTTTTTCGTCATTCTGGGGTAGTTAAACTTACCCCTTCCCATCTACAATTACTTTCATCGTTAGGTTTGTCAGAGACGGCTGTAGAGGTAGTTATTGTAGGCGGGGAGGTGTTGAGCAAGGGACAAGTCAAAGAGCTTGAGTTGCTTAATGATCAACTACAGATCTACAACGAGTATGGGCCAACGGAAGCTACCGTAGGTAGTAGTGTATGCAAGGTAATGAGTGATGCTGAACAGATCACTATTGGACGTCCTATTGGCAATACAGTGATTTATGTAGTGGATGATTGGTTGAACCAACAACCAATCGGGGTAGTAGGAGAGATATTGATTGGCGGGACAGGGTTGGCACGAGGTTATCTTCATCAGGAGGATTTAACAGAAGAGAAGTTCATCAGGAATCCATTTGGAGAGGGGCGATTGTATAAGACAGGAGACTTAGGTTACTGGAACGGAGAAGGGGCTTTAGAGTACCTTGGGAGAAAGGATGACCAGGTTAAGCTTCGGGGATACAGGATTGAGCTGGGAGAGATAGAGCGGGTGTTGTTGGAGTACGCTGGGGTATCCCAGGCGGTGGTATTATTGCAAGAGGGGTTGGATGATGAGAAGCAAATAGTAGGTTACTATGTTAAGGGCGGCGATATGGATGAGGGGTTATTACGAGATCATCTTCAGGCATGGTTGCCTGCTTATATGATACCGGGTGTGTTGGTAGCGCTGGAGCATTTACCGCTGACTCCCAATGGCAAGATTGACAAGCAGTCGTTGCCTGGTATAGATCAACTTGAAAGGGATCAGAGCTATGTATCACCTGCTACCGACACGGAGCGACAGTTGGTGGAGATCTGGGAGCAGGTATTGGGTAGAGAGGAGATAGGAGTGGAAGATAACTTTTTTGAATTAGGGGGTCATTCATTGAAAGCAGTCCAACTGGTAAGCAGGGTACAGCAGCAATTGGGAGTAGATATGGAGCTACGGGATGTTTTCACTTATTTTACTGTTCGTAGTTTAGCCGATCAATTAGAGCGAGCACAGGCGGCAGGCAGACAGGCCCACTATGAAGCTATTGTTCCTGTGTCATATCAGGATTATTATTTGGTTTCCCACGGTCAGCGAAGGCT
>JAUJEB010000035.1 GCA_030442055.1 Agaribacillus aureus
CATAGCCGTCAAGTTAACTGAGACAAGTAGCAATAAAGGTCGAAAAAGGGGATTTTCCCCTTTTTTCTTTCTACGCTAAGGTAGGTGTGAGCTTTTTCGAAAATAGATCTTAACCATAGATTTATACTATTTTGTCGCCAAAGAACATCCCTTAGTTGAAGAGGCTTCCTGATGGCTTGCTTAAAGAACTTCCAGATACTGCACATGCTTTTTAGCTTCTGATTGAGCATCCAGTCATTTATTATAGAAAAGACCTTCCAATTTGTTAGCAGCCATATGAGCTTAGCAAGTAGTTGACATTCAAAGCGTTCAGTCTTGACCCTTGATACGGCATTGACCTTGGCTAAAGACTTCCATACCTTGAATATTAGTTCTATTTGCCATCTGACTTTATAAAGTTTTACTACCATGTCGGCAAGCATTTTCTTTTCATCCACATTGGTTAAATAGACATTCAGTTTTGCACGCGATTTATACTCCTCACTGATCCTGTGTCTCCTATCTTTTGCCCTTCTTTTTGCTTTAGCTATGCGTTGTTGATAGATTTGTTCTGACACTTTAGTGACGATCATTCTACATCTGTGATATTGTTGACTGCCCACTAATACCTGTTGATCAAAATAATCAAGATTTTTATTGATCATGGTTTTTGCAATATCCTTAAAATCAATACGTCGCTGATGATTATTAACATGATAGACACCTAATTGAGGGGATAATCGATTAAGAAAAAAGGCGCCTTTTTTCTTAATGTTTTCCAGGTAACTGCTTGATATATAGCCCAAATCGCGAATAATCAGATCATCAGGCCCTATATTATCTTTGAGCTCTTTTGCATCCTGTAAATCGTTCCTAGTACCACTATGAACAGAAAGATCAATAATTTTACCACTCAATAGATCGTATTCATATTGTACACTTACCATGGAAGAGGGTTGCTGCTTATTTCCTCCATACCCTTTGTATTTATCAATACAGGTATCCGATAAAGTCCACTTGGTAGAATCCTTTACCCGTACCCTATTGAATGTTGGACAGTAACCCTTCGGCAAATATGACTGAATGCTCTTTTCAAGTTGGACGGTCAGCAAACGTTTTAAAAAATTAACAGCAGTCTCATTGAAACGTTCATCAAGGCCTTGTTTGCTAATCTTGATGTTATGTTCCTCAAACAGATAAGCGCTAAAATCATTTAAACTGGCTGGTACAGCTTGAAGATTACAGAACATGATCATTTCCAGAAAATGCTTTCCTGTCAACTTTGAGCTGCGTTGTACAAAACCAGTTTTTTTTGCCAACTCTTCTATAAGTGCTGCATCGAGGGTTTGTCTAAAGTTTTCTGATAAAATTTTACCATACTTTTTTACTGAAGTGGTTAGTTGGTTCTTTCCCTATTGCGTATCTTTATAGCAAGAAAAAGGGGTTTAACTCCAACTAAACCCCTTTTTCAATCATAATTAACATTAAAATATAAAGATATGGGAAAAAACACTAAGTATCCCTAATGGATACTTTTTCCTCATCCCAATCTCAAACATTGCACAAGATTTTCCGCTTAACTTGACGGCTATGAG
>JAUJEB010000036.1 GCA_030442055.1 Agaribacillus aureus
CATGGCCAAGGACCATTTTGCCGGACAGCAAGAGAAACTGTTGGCGGCCCAAAGTAAACTGACCAAGCTAAAACAAAAGATGGGTAAATTTGGTGCATTGAACGGAGGGAAGCTTAAAAAAGAAAATGAAATGAAAGGGAAGCCGCTAGGAGAAAGATTGGTTCTGGGCGGTAATTTTCAACTACACCCCGGAGACCTGGTATCACTGGATATATCGCCTATAGTAGGGTACCGATGGACAAAAATGCTCAGAATTGGCCTGGGCGGAACATATCGTACCACATTTGATGAGAAGGAAAAGTTTTTGCTATCTGATGAAAAAGAAGTATTTGGCTATAGGGGCTACGTGGAGCACGATGTCTATAAAGGATTCTATGTCCATGGAGAATACGAACGGTTAAACGGGACGGACTTATCCAAAAAAAATATACCGCAGGATAACCGCGCCAATACCTGGCGTGACGGGGCATTGTTGGGACTGGGCAAGAGCTATCAAATAAAAAATAAGATTAAAGGGAATGTCATGATGTTGTATAATTTTTTGTACGATGACCAAAGCCATTATAACAAACCCTGGAACCTACGGTTTGGATTTGAGTTGATCGGATCGGGGAAACAAAAAAAGAAAGAAACAAATAAGCAATAATAATTTCAATCACAGCGACACACAAATAATAAAATTACAGTTTAAGCGAAGCGAAATTAAAAGCCTATGACAAAACAAATTTAACCAGGATTGGGATAACGAAACCTAACTACCAGAGAGGTGTAAGTCGATCGCGGCAGCGTTTGTGATCATATCTAAAGTCGGTAGTGACTCCTTATCCTTATCAACACTACATAAAGGGTGATGCATTTTTCAGTTTCCCGGTAAGGGATTGAAACATGCCTTGGCG
>JAUJEB010000004.1 GCA_030442055.1 Agaribacillus aureus
TAAAGCCCACCCTGCGGGCACATTCATCCAAAAAAGAAGTGGAAAATGAGGTGGTTAATAATCTTTGGGTTTGGGTAAAGGAGCTAAAGGTTCTCTAATACTCACCCTTAAACTGACGGCTATGGTTAGAAACTGAAGCCAGGCTCGGTGTGGCGAGGAAAGCCAGGGGATTGCTTCTTCGTTCGTACCCTCGCTCATCACAATGGCGGATGAAACAAATAGATTTACCAGACAATAACCTATCCTTCAAAGCATCAACCCACTAAAGATTTTCCAGGATCTTACCGACGGTAGCTCGCTTCTTGTAATCGGGATCAAAAAATGCGTAGACAATCTTTCCCTTTTGATTGATGATATAGGTGGCCGGCACCGGCAAATTCACGACATCGGTACCATTGGCCTGCTCCAGGTCGATGCCTGTTTTTTTATAACGTCGCAGTACCGATTCCTCTAATTCATACGCCACCTCATAGGCTTTCATGATACAGATATTTTCATCCTGTATAATCCTGAATTTGGCGTTGGTTTTTTCCACGGTCTTGTCAATACTCTCAATTGTCTCAGGGGTAACGGCAATGACCGTACCACCCAATTCATTGATCAGGCTTAAAGAGTCTTGCAGATTCATCAATTGCTTGTTGCAGTAAGGACACCAGGCACCCCGGTAAAACATCAGTACAACCGGTCCCTTTTTAAGCAATTTTTTCAAATTCACTTTGTTTCCAAGATAATCTACTGCATTAATGGAGGGTGCGGTGGCGCCGACTTTTAATCCCTGGGGCAAGGCTTTACCAGGCTCCTGTGCTTTGACAGCTACTACCAGGGCCATGATCAATAACATTGATGCGCCGGCTTTTAACATTTTGAAGGTGGTTTACATCTTAAATGTATCACTTTATTTTTTCCGGTACCAGCCTAAAAGATGATTTTAACATTTCTTAACATAGAAATATTTCCCAAACACAAGAATTTACCTGGGAAAAGGGTATTTCAGAAATCTTACACGGCCGTTATTCTCTTTGTGGTAAGAAGCTATACAATCCTGCCTGAAATTTTCGGGAATATGATCATCGTCCCAGGATAAAAAAGTTTGCCCCGAATAATCTTTTATGAAGAAAAACACCTTGGTGCTGCCATATTTGGTATAAGGTTTTGAAGCTGCATAAGACGCCATGTCCTGCCAAACGGAATCCTGAACATAAATGGCATAAATCCGGTTGATAGGACCGGTATTATTTTCATTTCTTAAAAAATCAATCTCCTTGAATTGAACCGCATACCTCTCTTCACCGGGTTGGGTAAAGGTGATATAAATAATGCTCAGCAAAAGTGCTACCCCAATTAAAACGATGATCTTGCCTATCTTCATGACTTTGGTTTCCAGTGTTGGTGACAGAAAATTAGGGATTTGAGCGCGGAAGTAAAAGAAACCGGCCACAGTATTCTCGGACAGCCACGCAGAAGTCAGGCATTAAACCATCAGCAACAAAAAAACCACCTTTTTGAGGTGGTTTTCCCTTCTAAACAATGCCGAATAGTTTTTTAAATATATTTTCTGCTAACAGTTTCCCAGCTTATTTCCTGGCTACCAGCGATACTTCCATTTCTACATCGTCATAAATAGCCTTATCGCCAAGATTTTCGAAAAAGCTTCCGGACTGAAACTTAACGTTGTATTTGGCGCGATCGAAAGTCATTTTTGCCGAAGCAGTCACTTCGCCCCCTTTGGACTGAATCTTAGCAGGAAATGAAAGTGGGTGTGTAATGCCTTTGATGGTCAAATCGCCACTGATTTTGTAGTTGTTATCGCCATCAGCTTTTTTCTCTACTGATGTGATCTTGAATGACACGGTAGGATGATCCTTTACCGAAAAGAAATCTGCGGATTTTAAATGTCCTACCAATTTGGCATTTTTCTTTTGGTCTGTCAGGTCAATATTTTTGATGCTGTTCATGTCCAGCTTGAATGAACCTCCGCTTAAGCCGCTATCACTAAATTCCAGTACACCATTAGCCAGTCCCACAGTGCCGTTGTGGCTGTAGGCGATTTTTCTTCCTATCCAGCCAACCGTAGTGGCCTTTGTATCAACATTGTAAGCACCGGCCTCGATCTCCACTAAATCATCGTTATTACTGGGAGTCGGCGTGTTAAATTGGCTGAAAGTAAACGCTGAACCAACAGCAATAAACAAAACCGATAGAATGATTAAATTAATCTTTTTCATACATTTTGGTAATTAAGTTTGGCTATAAATTTAGATAATATATTCAGACGGCAAGAAAATAAATATGTTGCAACATTTATTAATTAAATTCAAAAAAAACCTCAAAATTTCAGCTTAATATACTGGTTATCAAAATTTTAAAAAAACTAACAGACAGCTATTTACTGCCAAAACCATCCTGAAATTTATTTACCCTCGCAATGCTATAATCTTTATAACTTAAACCAAAATACGATCACATTAGTTTCCATTTTTCGAAATCAAGTCCAAAATTCTGTACTAACCTTTTGTAACGGAAAGTAAAAAACAGGAAAAGAAAACATAAAAAAAGCCTGATAGGGGTCAAAGTATTGATTACATTATCGGGCTCTGGCAAAATAATTATCAAAAAAAGCCCCTGACGATATGACCAGGGGCTTTTTTAAAAGAAAATAGGTATTAACTGTTTTTATCTCTTCTTTTATCGGTCAGATCCACTACCTCGCTTTCTCCATCCTTGGTAATTGTCACCAAATTATCGCATTCGCCATCACCAAAATCTATCAAGACTTCGCTATCCCCTTTGACGATTGACTTCAAACCCTGAACTGCAATGTGTACGCCGGCCCTTCTACATTTTCTTTTGTAGATTAGTTTGGAAACGATATCCATTTCATAGGCCATACCGTTTTTGGTAACACCACTGGCTTCACCTTCCACATGAAATTCATCATCAATCGGATTGGGTTCACGGATCCAGGTAAAAGTCTTATTGACTTCCCTCGTGGCAAATAAACCATCAGGCCAGGTAGCTTTTCCACCCTCCAGTACCTTATTGAAGCTCAGGTAATCACTTTCCTCGCCGGTAACATTAGTAAGTGTTTTGGTGCCTTCCAGGGCAATGCCATTGACAGTGTAATTCTCTAAAGTATAAACCCAAATAGCACCAGGGACATATTTTCTGTCGGTATAAGTAATGATGATCTTACCGGACCTTATTTTTCCGCCGGGACCTTCACATCCATCTCCAAAATCTATGGTAATGGTTTTATTTTCTGTGTCATGCGTAATCTCGGCACATCTGATCAAGGAATGGTCTCTTCCTATGGCTATCCTGCCATTGGTGGTTGAAACCTGATCGTTTGCCTCAAAAACCACATCGTCGGTATCTTCAAAATAGCCATCGATCACTTCTTCATCACCTGAATCCGCTGATAAATTATCGGCTGGAATAGCATCATCGTTGGAGTCGCAGGCAGTTAAGGTTAAAAACATTATCGCTATCAGAGAAAAGAGGAGACTTTTCATAGATCCAAATGTCATCGCAAAATTTTTCATTTATCTATCATTTTTAGTTCCACATTAATTTTCTAAGTGTCTTAAATTCGAATTCGAACCTTAGATGATAGCGGGCCGGAAAGGTTTAATGCGATGGATAATTTTTTTTCGACCAGGTGTATAAAAGCATACCTGTGAAATAGGGAAACGAACTTTTTAGAATTGACAATCAGGGATTTATATTGTCGTTCCGGGAGAATAATTTTTTTCAAAAAAAACTTTCCGGAGGCCATTTTCGGATGCGAAAGAAAAAATATGCCTGCCGGATAATCCGTAAATTTGAAGGTTGACCCCGGTGGAAGGTCCCACCGGACCGGTCTTACTCTTAATATTCTTTAGGCATCAGTATCCATAAAATAATGTAAACCAGGGTACCTGGAAAAGCTGCACTCAGGATAGAAACCACTACATATAGTATCCGAACCAATGTGGCATCCCAACCAAAGTATTTCGCAATGCCGCCACATACGCCGCCTAATATTCTATCATTGTTTGTCCTGGTAAGTTTGTGTTGTGTTGTATTCATGTTATGAAATTATTTGATCCATTTAAATTATCCAAATAATATACCACTTATTGCAAGTATCTAATTATCAGAAATATACATTATATAAGCTTAAAAATTTTAATCCAAAAGTGTATCAAAAACGGACATTTTTTTTCAATAACCGAGCACTCGATTATGTTTCCAGCTTTTTGACCTTCTGTTTTTCCGTAATAGCATCGACCATTTTCAGCCATATTACCTTTTTGCCGGTGGCAATGGATTCATAATAATACTGGCCATCTTCGAGCACAATTTTACTTTTACCTAATTCATACCGCAGTGATTCCACCGTGTCGCCAACCTGCAGGGGCTTATCATCCAAATCATATAATTCAGGCAGGTTGGTTTTCTTTCCGTCATCTAATTTTTTCTTAAACAAACCAAACATTTTATAAGTTAGTTTAAATGGCAACTTTTAGCAAATGTATCTTTATCAACGGTCATTTCGTAGGATAAGACACATAAAGTTATTTAATTGTAGGCTTGTGGCATCAGTATACTACTTCATAGACATCTCTGAATGAAAGGCCCTTACGCTAAAATATTTATAATTTTAATCATAGTTTTTCTTATCCCGGCTATTTCCTATACCGTTTTTGAAATTAACTCTCTGACGGAAGATGAGGAAATGATCAAGGAGATCTATAGCAACCAGCTTGATGCCATCCTGTTTTCAGTGAATCAATCATCCAATGACATCGCTGAAGCGTGGTCCAACAAAGTATTGGAGAAGATAGACGATCGCCACGAAGGTGATGACCCAAATTTTGAGGAAATTCTCCATGACAATTTATACTTAAATGCGGTTGTATTATTTGATGACCTTTGGCTGGAGAAGTCAAAGGTTTTCATGAAATCAGATACCATTGACCTCAAGACTTATACAAATCAATTAAAGCTCAGCCTGGGTGGCAATAAGGCCAAAATTGATAAACTTATGGGATTTATGGAAAATGGGTACCGCAAGTTAGAACCATTGGGAAATATAGGTAATGGTAAAAACAATCCGTACAATGATAACCTGCTGGTGTTTGTGGTGGACCGCGGTGAAGATTTTTATCAATATGCCGGTATTTTGATAGACCCACGATATTTCATCGAGCAGGCCCTGGCTCCTAAAATGCAGGCAATCAGCCAGGAAAAATTCATTATCACGGCTATTAATAGTTTAGACAATTCCCTGGTATATGCTACAGAATCGACGCAGGCCAGTTTAAGCCGGCAGCAAAGAACATTTTGGTTATTTCCCGACTATTATCTGGGTATTGTTCTAAAAGGGAAAACCATGGAAACACTAGTGCAGGAAAGAGCCGCTACTAATATATTGCTGCTGTTAGGCCTGAACCTGGCACTTTTTGGTGGGCTCTGGCTGGTCTTTAGAAATATGAAAAAGGCGCTACAGCTGGCACAGGCAAAGTCGGATTTTGTCTCCAACGTATCGCATGAAATCAGGACGCCACTATCTCTGATCAGTATGTTCGCCGAAACACTTCAGATGAACAGGCTCCAGGATGAGAACAAGAAAAAGGAATATTATAAAGTTATTGGACAGGAGGCTAACCGGCTGGCCGGGATTGTGAATAAAATCCTCAACTTTTCAAAAATGGAAGCGAATAAAAAAGTTTACCAATTTCAAAGTGAGGATTTGAATGACATCGTCAACGAGGTTTTGAAGATATATGATTACCACCTTAAGAATAACGGATTTGCCTACCAGGTAATCAATAACGAAGATAACCTCCCGGTGAATGTGGACAAGTCGGCCATTGAAGAAGCGGTCATTAACCTGATAGATAATGCTATGAAATACAGTGGGCAAAACCATTCAATCGTCATTGAAACGGGAATTGAAGGGGAATACGCCTACGTATCAGTAAAAGATCATGGAATTGGCATCTCAAAAGCGGATAGAATGCATATTTTTGATAAATTTTACCGCGTGGATATGGGCGAAGTGCACAATACCAAAGGCACCGGTCTCGGGTTAACCCTGGTAAAACACATTGCGGATGCTCATGGTGGTAAAATCGACCTCGTGAGTCAATTGGGAGAAGGAAGTACTTTTCGGGTATTAGTACCAAGGATCAACGCTCAATAGATGTAGTACCTAGATTATTGCTTATGCCTAAAATATTAATTGTCGAAGACGAGCCCAATATGAGGATGGGATTGATCGATAATCTTCAATTTGAAGGCTATCAGGTGGAAGCAGCCGAGGACGGTGAAGTGGGGCTAAACAAGATCATAAGCGGCAACTATGACCTGATTGTATTAGATGTGATGATGCCTAAGCTATCGGGCTTTGACATTTGTCGCACCGTCAGAAGTAAAAACATTGAAACACCCATTATTTTATTAACAGCCAAAGGGGAAGAAATTGACAAGGTGCTGGGACTGGAGCTGGGGGCTGACGATTACATCACAAAGCCCTTTAGCCTGAGGGAACTTTTGGCCAGAATCAAAGCAATTTTAAGAAGGAGCCGCCCGGCTCCGGCCGATCAAAACAAAGCCCTGGATGTTTCCATCGGCAAACTCAACGTCAATTTCAGCACCTACTCAGCCCACATTGGTGGAAAAAACACCAAAATGTCTCACAAGGAATTTGAGATATTAAAATTTTTACTGGACCACAAAAATGAAATTGTAAGCCGGAACAAGCTATTGGAAAAGATTTGGGGTTACGAGGAGCAACCTACTACCCGTACCGTTGATAACTTCATCATGAGACTGAGACAAAAAATTGAAGAGAATCCAAATCATCCAACGATTATTCTGACCGCACACGGTATTGGTTATAAACTTTTGGCGTGATTAGTTAGCTTATATGGGTAAGATTAAGGGCACTAATACTGTTATTTTCCAGTTGTCAACAATTCTGTGACATTTTTTTACAAAGCTTTACGCCGCAATGACAACTGATACATGAAAATCGAGTTTCTTTGAATAAAGCAAAACTCAACACTTGGTCATGAAACTCACAACTATCTTAACAATCGGATTGATTTCAATCAACTTAGCAGTACTTGGGCAACACCCTTGCGTAATGAAAATAGTAAATTTAAGAAGTAAGCCCATTGTAAAGGGTGTCATTAACGGAAAAGTTGCCCATTTTCTGTTGGATACTGGCTCAGATCTCACCATATTGCACGCTAAAAGTGCCAGAGAATATGGGTTTAAACTGGTCCAGGGAAGAAACAGGCCGCTAATGATTGAAGGTTTAGGCGGGTCCCACCGGGACTTTAAGCGTGCCGCCGGATTAAAACTTTATATGGACGAAAGTCTTATATACACGCATTTCTTTGCATTTGACCTGGGTAATATTGTTAATTCCATTAGGGCAAATACGAATATAAAAATTGCCGGAATTATCGGTTCGGATGTAATGAGAAAGTACGGATTTAAAATTGATTATGATAATCGGCTCGTTAGCTTCACGGGCGTAGATTATGACAAAAAACAAAACAAAGTAGAAAATGAACCAACATTAAGTGTCAATAAATAAACAATCATTTAATATTCCACACATGGACAATTCCCCGTAAATACAGCGGTACATATTCAAATACTTGATTCAATGCATTAGAGTTTTAATAGTATAAGAAAATAACCGCTGTATGGGGAATTGCCATCAGTGAATGAACCTTTTGGCAGAAATGGTTCGTTAAGATAAAAGCAATCATACAAACATGAATAAACACACTTGCCCGGTTTTGGTATTGTTTCTGTCGTTGCTATTCACAGGATTTGTGATGGCCGACGATCAGGAACGCCTGCTAAACCTGAGAGGGGAATGGAAGTTTTCAATCGGCGATGATAAACATTGGGCGGAGCCCGAATACGACGACTCAGACTGGGAAAGTATTTATGTACCCACCTCCTGGGAAAATGAGGGGTTTTACGGTTATGATGGTTATGCCTGGTACAGAAAAAAATTTGACGGCGCTATCACCAAGGGCTATGAAAACATATTTATCATGCTGGGCTATATCGACGATGCCGACGAGGTATACGTTAATGGAAAGTTAATCGGTTTTTCCGGCGGCTTTCCTCCCCACTACGCCACGGCACACAAGGCCAAACGGCAATATTACATACCATTGGAAATATTGGATCCCGAGGGCGAAAACCTGATAGCCGTGAGAATATACGATGAGGGCGGTGAAGGGGGTATTATTCATGGAAAGGTTGGCATTTACACCATGGTCAGCGATTTTCAGCCAGCCATTAACCTCCAGGGTGTCTGGAAATTCAAAACCGGCCAAGACGAACGCTGGAAAAACAAATACTGGAATGATGAACAATGGGAAGATATTATCACTCCCAGCCTGTGGCGAAATATTGGGATGTGGGAGCTGGATGGCTATGCCTGCTATAGAAAAACTTTTTTCCTGGACGAAAAATGGAAAAATGAGGAGTTATATGTCGTGCTGGGAAGAATAGATGATTTTGACAAAACCTATTTAAATGGTGAATTCATAGGCGAAACATGGGATGGAAGAAGCTTTGGCATTAGCCGCTCCTTTTTGAAGTTGCGTGTTTACCCGCTACCTAAAAACAAATTGCTCTTCAATGGCTACAATACCATCGCCGTAAAAGTCTATGATATGGGTGATAAGGGCGGAATTTATGAAGGGCCCGTCGGTATTATTACCAAAAAACAACTCCAGCAGGAAGGTCTTTACTGATTTAACCCGGCCAGGTCAATTTGCGATGCCCCCATTATTTCCAGGTTATCGGGCGATTGCAAATACACAATCAATGACGCATTTTTCATATCTATAGCCTCCGGCAATGACAGCTTTCCTGTTTTGGAATTTCCCCAATTCCATGACCAGCTGTCAAAACTTCTGACAACATTATCGTGTGTCAGGGTTTTTCCACCATTTTCACCGGCCCTAATGACAGTAGTCAATCCCCTTTCTACCAGCGCCAGATTTAAATCCAGACCTTCTCCGGGGGCATTCAAATTTATGGTAAAATGCAGGGCATCCTGTTTCATTTTGATATTGTCTACCTTAATGTGGAAACCGGGCGCCGTATTGAGTCCGATTTCAATACCCTTATCAATAACATTTGGCCTGGAACTCTCAAAGGCTTTATCACCGTTGACAATCAGCTGTGGTGTATAAATAGTATTATTGCCAAACACCCGGGCATAACGTTGTTGCCTGGCCGTAAACTTTTGATTACTAAAAGGATCTTTCCATCCCAATCTGTTCCAGTAGCTGACGTGAAATGACAGCGCCATAATCCGCTGGTTTTTCAACTCGGCGCGTTCAATGAGCCGGCTCAGGTAGGCATCAGCTGCGGGGCAGCTTGAACACCCCTGGGAAGTAAACAACTCAACCAGCGCAAACCCGCTATCCTTATTTTCATTCGACACCGGCATTTCAGACAAAAATGTAAAAGCCAGGATCAGCACAATCAGAGGCCATAAAGGTAATATAACTTTTTTCATGGACTTATTTTATTCGGGATTAAATCATGTTCTTATTTTTAAACCCCATATCAACCTCAATAATTCCCTTCTACCCTATATGATTTGATGATTTTCTTAAAATCAAACATATACTATTTATTATCATCTGAAATACTTTATTTTTGCATTTTTAAATGGCAATTTATAAAGCGTATTGACTCATGGCCGAATATAATTTCAGCGACATTGAAAAAAAATGGCAGGCCTACTGGGCCGAGAATAAAACCTTCGAGGCGAAAGTAGACCAAAGTAAACCAAAATTTTATGCCCTGGATATGTTCCCCTATCCATCCGGTGCTGGGCTTCATGTTGGGCATCCATTGGGGTATATTGCCAGCGATATTGTGGCGAGGTTTAAAAGAATCAAGGGATTCAACGTGCTACATCCCATGGGTTTTGATGCATTTGGCCTGCCGGCGGAGCAGTATGCAATCCAAACCGGCCAGCATCCGGCCATCACTACGCGGGAAAATATTGATAAATATAAAAAGCAACTGAAAAATATTGGATTTTCATTTGATTGGGACAAGGAAGTACAAACCTGCGATCCCGGTTTTTACAAATGGACCCAATGGATTACGATTCAGCTATATAACAGCTGGTATAACAAAGAGCAGGAAACCGCCAGCCCCATCGACACACTTATTGACATTTTTCAGAAAGAGGGGAATCAACAGATCGATGCGGCCTGCGACGAAGACACGCCGACATTTTCTGCGGAGGATTGGGCGAGCTTTACCGCTGCCAGGCAACAGGAATTATTATTAAAATACCGGCTTTGCTATTTGTCGGAAACCACCGTTAACTGGTGCCCGGCCTTGGGCACGGTATTGTCGAATGATGAAGTCAAGGAAGGGTTCTCGGAAAGAGGTGGCCATCCTGTGGTCAAAAAGAACATGGCACAGTGGTCCATGAGAATTACGGCCTATGCACACAGGCTTTTGCAGGGCCTGGACAACATTGACTGGCCTGAGCCCTTAAAAGAAATGCAACGAAACTGGATCGGTAAATCCATCGGTGCAGAACTGGATTTTTCAACGGAGGTTGAAGACGTCACTATTAAAGTATTTACTACCAGGATAGACACCATATTTGGCGTTACCTTCATCGTGCTGGCCCCTGAGACAGAATTTCTCAGCAAACTAACCACACCGGGCCAGCAGCAGGAAGTTGACGACTACGTAGAGACTGCCAAAAACCGGTCGGAAAGGGACCGGATGAGCGACGTTAAGACTATTTCAGGTGTATTCACCGGTAGTTATGCCATTCACCCTTTCAGCGGTGAAAAAATACCGATTTGGATAGCGGATTACGTACTCGCAGGCTATGGTACCGGGGCGGTAATGGCCGTACCGTCGGGAGATGCCAGAGACCACGCCTTTGCCAGGCATTTTGACCTTCCGATTGTCAAAATCATCGAGGGAACGCAGGTTGAAGAAGCCGCAGATCCAACCAAGGAAGGAAAAATGATGAATTCGGGGTTTCTCAATGGACTGGAGGCAATGGACGCCATAGACAAGGCCATAGAGGTAGCAGAGGAAAAGGGCATTGGCAAAGGCAAAGTAAACTATAGAATGAGGGACGCTATTTTTGCCCGACAAAGATATTGGGGCGAGCCCATGCCCATATACTTTAAAGAAGGACTACCCTACCCGCTCCCTCTCGATGAGCTTCCGCTGGAACTACCTGAAATAGACGCCTATAAGCCCACGGAAGACGGAGAGCCACCTTTGGGACGAGCCGCCGACTGGACACCCAGGGAAGGTTCACACTATGAATTGAGCACTATGCCGGGCTGGGCAGGCTCTTCCTGGTACTTTTTCCGCTATATGGACGCCCATAACAACGACGCCTTTGTAGCCAAAGAAGCCCAGGAATACTGGGAAAACGTGGACTTATATATTGGTGGATCAGAGCACGCCACCGGTCACCTTTTATACTCCAGGTTTTGGACCAAGTTTTTGTATGACCTAGGTTACGTCAACGTGGAGGAGCCTTTCAAGAAACTCGTTAATCAGGGGATGATACAAGGACGGTCGAATTTTGTGTACAGGGTCAAGGGCACTAACCGGTTTGTGAGCAAAAACCTTAAAGACCAGTATGAAACCAGCAGTATGCACGTCGATGTCAATATCGTAGAAAATGACATCCTTGACATCGAAAAGTTCAAATCCTGGAGGCCCGATCTCAAGGACGCTGAATTCATACTGGAGGATGGCAAATACCTCTGCGGCGCCGAGGTCGAAAAAATGTCCAAAAGGTATTACAATGTGGTAAATCCCGATGACATTATAGATAAATACGGCGCTGATACCTTAAGATTATATGAAATGTTCCTGGGACCCCTGGAGCAATTCAAACCCTGGAACACCAATGGTATTGACGGCGTATTTAAATTTTTGAGAAAGTTCTGGAACCTGTTTCACGACGAACGGAACAACTTCGCCGTCAGTGATAAAGCACCTGATCCTGCGGCGCTTAAAATTATACATCAAACCATCAAAAAGGCCGAGGAGGATATAGAAAAGCTTTCGTTTAACACTACTGTTAGTAGTTTTATGATTTGCGCCAATGAATTAACCAGGTTGAAATGTAATAGTCGCGAAGTATTGGAAAGCTTTGTTATCATACTTTCTCCTTACGCCCCTCATATTGCTGAAGAGATATGGTCAAAATTGGGCTACAAGGAAAGTATATTAACCGCCACTTTCCCAAGCTACGACGAAAGTTATTTCAAGGAAGCAACTTATGAATACCCTATATCTGTCAATGGGAAAATGAGGGCAAAAATGAGTTTTGCGCTTGACATGCCTTCGGAGGATATAGAAAAACAAGTTTTAGCCTCTGAAGTAATCCAGCGGTGGGTTGATGGCAAAACACCGAAAAAAGTCATTATTGTACCCAAGAAGATTGTTAATATTGTGGTGTAAGGAACACCTCCTATTGTTGATTATTAGCTATTGAACAACCTCTAAACCCGATGGGTTATCAGGATCAAGATAGTGCATATTCAAAATCCGGGGGTGTTAAAAATGTAATAATAAGGGGCAAAAAATTACCTCAACCGGTTTAAGGCGTAAAATAAAAAGTCAAAATTTCCTAACACAAAGGTTTTTGGCTAAAAGTTAGTGTCGGAAATATCTACGTCTTCTGCCTCCGGCTCTTCCTCAACATCTTCTTCGAGGTCTTTTTTCTTTCTTTTTTTCTTCTTCTTTTTGGCTGGTTTGTCTTCTTTGTTTTTGTCTTTCTTTTTCTTTTTCAAAAACCCAAAAACACCTTTTTTCTCCTCGGGTTCCTCCAAAACTTCTTCATCAGCTGGCGCATCCAGTTCCTCGCTTACATCTAATGGGCCCGGCTCTGTTGGTTTTCTTAAATATTTACCAAACAGGCGCATATATTGCAATTGATCTTCATTGTATCGGTCCCGCCGGCGAATGCTTTGAGGGGTTTGTTTATTATCTGTCAGCAGGGAATCGGAGTCATCATAAAATTCCTGGGCAAGGAGCACAGAATCCAGCTCCTGGTCCAGTGTGGGCATAATAATGTCCATTTCTACGGTATTCCATTCATCCTGTTTTTTCTTGTAGCTAACCTTTTTTATAATCCCGTACTTATTTTTCCTTACCACATAATCAAACTTCGGAATTGAATCTACATCAAATTTGGAGAACTGACTTTCCCGGGTCTTTTCATCCAGAATAAAATAACTTTGGAAAGCAGGGCAGGTTTTGTTTGGCACACAAGATGTCAAATACAATAACCATACGATATTTAGTAAAAACAAATACTTTCTCATTCAATTTCTGATATTCCGATACTTTAGCAGCATCTTTTTTCCTTTACCCTTAAATTAAAGCCGACTTTTTTTTAACCGGCTCTCGTTATGGTCATCGTAATTTGCAATACTGTGGAACCTTGAAAGGCACACAAAAGTTTCATTCTTAATAATGCAAATCCTGTGAATATAATTAATAATTCAGTTTCTACCTTAAAGTTGATTAATTACAGAGATATTTTTGCGTAACATTGCCAAAATCAACCCCAAATTGAGAAACAATTGTTCTAATTGCATACAATTTCTTACAAAGTCAAACGACAGTTTCTGTTAATCAGGTATATAATTACTACATAAATCTTACGCTTCATTAACTTTTATACCCGTTTCGCCTGAGATATTTATTATACTTAAACCTATTAAAAATATTTAAGTTCACCTTTGCCCCGTAAATGAGGTAAGAATCCTTTTCAGGACGGGTATTGGGAGTCACCACCCCATCCAGGTAATCCGTTGTGGTAAATCGTTGCGAGATTTCAAAACCAAAACTAATAAAGTCACTTTTAAAATACATAATTCCTGCCCCTACCGGAAAAATTACAGCCGATTTTTTTTGTGTTGGTGCCAATTTGTTATCACTTTCCGCATCTCTGGGGTCAAAATGGGTCATTCCGATTCCCGCAAAAAAATATACATTCCATTTTTTGAAACGCGTATCCAGGTAAGGGCGAGGTTGGGTGTCTACAACAATTGCCGTGTAATAATCTACATTACGGCTGGAAAACCGATGTCTTTCCAACAGTGAATGAGCGGCTTCTGAATATAATTGGAAGTAACTTCCCTCCAGTCGCCAGCTGATGTAATCGGTGAGCCTGCGTTGCAAACCCAAATTAAAATGTGGATTCAAATGATAACGCTGACGCGAAAAATTGTCAAAATTACTTAACTCCCCGGAGTAGGCCGATAGTCCCAAACCAACATTAGCAGAGGTATTGCTTAACCAGGGATGTGCATAGGGATGAAACAGATCCCTGAACCTGAACTTATCCCGCACATTATTTGTCTGTTGCCCATAAACCGGGGTGCTTAGATACACCACCGTTAAAACCAATATAATCCTTCCCATCTATCTACGTTTCAGGTAAAAGTAAGCAGTTGCCATAAAAAAAGAACGGCATTAAACACGCTAAAATTACATAGCTAATCGGAAAGGTGAATCCTTAGCGGATAAGGATCGGAAAACTATTGGGGAAGTTGTCAACGACAGCGCTCGCATTGCCGCCTCAGCGCCTGGTGCAAGCTAAATATTGGGATTGGTATCATTTGTTTTATTGTCGTAGGGACTTTATTTAAATGGCGACTTCTTTTTCGTATTTGCCCAATGTCATTCCAAGTTTAATACCAGGCATTACCTTTTTAAAGTCATCGGTAAGGTAAACCTGAGGGGAAACCTTAAACTTACTGGTATCATTACCACCCACAATCATTTCTAACATAAGGGTTTTATCCTCAAAACTGTTTGAGTTGTCCTGCACGAGGTAACCTACCTTCATACCCATCCAGAAAGGTTTTTCGGCCTTTTTAGAAAGATTACGGCTGTAACTGGCTGTTGCAAATGTGCTAAAACCGTTTTTAACATTATCGACATCGGGAATACTGGCATCATTCGGACCCCGGCCAGCATTTTCTCCCGCATAAAACTGATACCTGGTATCTACACCAACGCCTAACACATTCTCGCTCTTTCCATTCACGCCGGGTAATTTAAACAAAATACTCCCCTCCACACCAATATTAATGTTTTGCTTAACGGCTCCCAGAGTACCATTGAAAACCAGGGCCATGGGCGTATTTTTAGCAGCGCCTATATGGGTAATACTTTCCTTGTCATGTCTGATATCCGGAAACACCAACGGTCTGAATGCCGGTACTTCGGACTTATCACCAACTGATGGCGGCGTGATGTTGGCATATGGCCTAAAATTAAGTGCGTTGATCTGTGTTGTATTAAACCAGGGCTGATTGATGCTATTTTTTTGTACAGTGCCGTTGTACATTAACAATTGTCCCAAAAGCACCGGATCGGCTATCAAAACGGGACTGACCTCATTTTTGGTCTTGTCATCAGCGACTTCTCCAAGGTTTTGATGAAACAAAATACTTTTTTCTAAAATTGGTTGCTGCTGCCCACCGGCGGAGATATCTGTTTGGGTAGCATCGGCCTCACCACTTACAGCGACTACCTCAGCTTGACCGACATGCCGGGTCAAATAGCTCCCCACCAAATAAGTTGACGCCAATATCACCGCTACGGCTGCGGCGGTAGCATAGGTAAGGTAGGAACCCAACATTTTGTCAGCAGGCCAAAAGGCAAGCATTTTCTTTTTTCCACCCGTATTGGTCAGCTGTGCATTTAATTTATCCCATCCATCCTGTTTCGACCAGGATACACCCGGAGGCAACCCTTCCAGTCCACTTATTTCCTGTCTAAATAAATCATCAAAATTCTCAGATCTCATAATGAATCCCGTTTTTTTCTAAAATTTTTCTTAACAGCGCCCTGCCTTTACTAAGCTGTGACTTAGAAGTATTTTCACTTATATCCAGCTTCTCAGCTATTTCCTTGTGGCTAAAACCCTCTATAACATATAGGTTAAAGACCGTTCTGTAGCCGATTGGCAATTGCAGGATCAAAGCATAAATTTCCTCGGCTGCCAGGTCATTGGTAATGGTGGCATTTTCTCCCACATTCACCACCAGACTTGTATCGACATTTCGGAAATTGTTATTTCTTCTCAGGAACATTAGTGATTCGTTAATCATAATGCGTTTGATCCATGCCTCAAGACTGCGCTCGCCTCTAAACTCTATATTTTGCAGGTGATTAAATACCTTCAGGAATCCACTTACCAAGAGGTCTTCGGCATCGTGCTCATTTTTAACATAGCGATAACAGACCCGAAACATTTTATCTGCATAACGCTCGTATAGTGCTTTCTGAGCCCGGTTATCACCTGCAATGCAATCCTGTATAAGTTGCTCTATAACCAATGGGGTTTTATTTTCTAAATATTGCGTACTCATCACCTATAATGCACTATTCAAATAACAGGTTGCCTCGACATGAAAAAATCTGTAAAATTGTTTTTGACATATTCTGGGGTTCAATAATTATTCCAATAGTAACCAAATTATGTTTTGAAGACTGTTAAGGGGTGGTTAAAATTGGTTAAATAAGGTTAAAGCGGGTTTGTTTACGCCGTTCAGCAGCCAGGCGCAAAAAGTGATGTGAGTACGCGAAACAAGGATAAATACCGGTCAGAGGGATAAATCTCAGGTATCTCCAGGCGAAAATAAATAACGTATCGGCTTATATGCCACCCATGCGAGGGTTCATTTTTGTGCGGATCCGGTCAATTTCTTCCGGTGTATAATATTTCGATTCCATCATGAAGTTGATGATGTAGTTAGTCATTTGATCGCTGATGCCTTCATCTCTTTCAAAATAATCAAGGTTTTCCATGATAAAATCTTTGTCCGCAGCAAGGTTTTGGCTGTATCCAAGAACGTCGGGCGTGTTGTGTTCGACGGCAAAACGTAAAAACCGGATCTCCAGGTCGTTGCTGTTTTCGCTTACCGCTTTGGTAAAAGATTCCCTGGATTTATTTAACAGGGCAAACTTGGCAAAAGGGCTCCACTTGGTTTTTACCAATATGGCCTCCAAAACACCCCGATAAGCCAACATTATGGGTGAGGGGTTCGATATCATATTGATCTTATCAAATAATGCTGTGGCTTTGTCCAGGTCCAAGGTAGCTTCAAAAAAAGCCGCTCTGATATCTTGCGTCAACAGATCCTGGGCCCGGGCCCCAAATATTCCAAAAGTTAGTAAAAGCGCCACAAAAAGTTTTTTCATCCCCTTATTTTGATTTTTTATTAGTCAAATGTTAAAATCCAATTATACAACAGGCATTTGCACTTAATCGTTCGGGAAATATTAAAATCTGTACTGTTGATTTATTATTTTTTTTGGTTGCTAAAAACCTGGCAGTGATCTGAAAATGAAGGGCCCGGAATCCGGGATTTTTTTATCTGTTTTTTTAACCAAAAATCTGTAAACCTAATCTCTGTGGCAGGCTCGGATACTGTAATAACAGGTTACTAATAACGGGATATTTCTCCGCCGAGATTGCCTTTAATATTTTCAATCCGCGGACTTCCTTTATACCTGATCCCCCCACCGGTAGAAGCCGAACCCGTGATTGACTCGCTGACAAATATTTCAGCCGTACCGCCCGTATTTGCCTTGATGGTAACGTGACCACTTTCCAAACGATAGGCCAGCAGCTTTGCGCCACTGACTACTTTAGTTTCCTGGTGCTCAGCTTTGCCGGCAATCTCCAGCTGCCCGCCGCTGTGCAAATTTATTTCCACTGAATTGACATCAACTCTCATCCTGGCATATCCTCCGCTGGTTACATCGACATAGAAACTGTTTTGCTGGATCAACGATTCCACATACACCTCTCCTGACCCAGAGACGGTGACCTCATTTAACGACCGGTATATCACATCTACGCGCACATCTATTTTGTTATAAATTCCCTCCTGCATTTTTATTTTCAGGACCCCGTTATCCACAAACGTGTTGACCTTATCATTGTCTACGCCACGCGCCCGGACTTTCACGCTCTGTCGGTTTCCCTCTCTGAGTGTAACCTGGATATTGCCAAACACTTTTAAGCCATTAAATACCGGCACATTCCTGGGCTGGCCGCCTTGTGCCCACACGGATTGCGCAGTTAACGCTAAAATGGCGATGGTAGCCATGATTGAAAAGTGCTTCATTCGTCAAATTGTTTTTTCTTCTTAACCGAAAATACGTACAAAAATTTTATTGGCCACTACATTTTTTCCATCACTTTATTATTTCAAATGCTTATGGACTTCTCATTTGTTGATGGTTAAAACCATTAATGATGATTATTTAATATACTGACACTGAAAAATCGCACGTTTGGTATTAATTTTAATGCAAAGAAAAGTGCAGATGAATAAATTACCTTCTCCATACCGGGAATTCACACGTTATTTCCTGCCGGGACTATTGATGGTCTTGCTGGCTTGCAGCCCTGCTTATACGCCGGGCTCGGATGTCAAGGCTCAAAATATGGAAGTAAACAAAAACCTGGCAGCCGACAGTACCATCACCGCTATGATCCAACCCTACAAGGCCGACCTGGACCGGGAAATAAGTATGATTATTGGCTGGGCCGGAGAAAAGCTGGATAACGCTCCCGGGCGGGGTGAATCAAAGCTTGGCAACTTTGTGGCAGACCTGTTGTTAATCCAGTCAGAAAAAAAATACGGCGAACCAATTGACATGGCCATTATCAATGCACACGGAGGGTTGAGGTCAACCATAAGCCAGGGGCCTATTTCCATGGAAAACATTTTTGAATTAATGCCATTTGAAAATAATATGCTGGTGCTGGAGTTGTCAGGTTCTCTGACCCGTCAGTTTTTTGATAACTGCGCCAAAACCAAAAGAAACAATATTGCAGAGGCTAAATTTACCGTCGTTGGAAATAAGGCCACCGACATCAGCATTGGCGGTAAACCTTTCGACCCGAACCGCCGCTACACACTTACAATTTCAGACTATCTGGCCAATGGCGGTGGTGGATTTGGTTTTTTAAGCCAGGCCAAGGTAATAGCCGACCTGAATTATAAAACCCGTGACATGATCATCGACCACATCAAAGACCTGTCGGCACAAAAAAAGAAGGCCTGGGGTCAACTTGATGGTCGCATTAAAATAATCAACTAGCTATGAACCGAAGACTTTTCGTAAAAAACGCCGCCCTGGCCGCCAGCGCTATGATGGTGCCGGGAAGATCGGTATCCCGGGACCGGAGTATCCGCCTTACGATCTTACATAGTAACGATATGCATTCAAGAATCGAGCCCATGCCAGACGATGGCAGAAGGTATGCTGGTTTGGGAGGCATGGCGCAAAGGGCGGCTATTATAAAAAAAATCAGGGCCACTGAAGAAAATGTGTTATTGCTGGATGCCGGAGACATATTTCAGGGCACCCCCTACTTTAATTTTTTTGGAGGTGAGCTGGAATTTAAATTAATGAGCGAAATGAAATATGACGCGGCAACCATCGGAAATCACGATTTTGACAATGGCATCGACGGTCTATATAAAATGCTGCCTCACGCCAATTTTCCATTTTTATGCGCCAACTATGATTTTTCAGGAAATATCCTCCACAACCGCTTTCAACCTTATAAGATTTTTCAGAAAGACCAGCTCAATATCGGTGTTTTTGGTCTGGGCATTGAATTAAAAGGCCTTGTCAACGATCATTTGTCGGGTGGCACCAGGTATCTGGACCCCATCGCGATTGCGAAAGAAATGGTCCTTGAACTGGAGAAGAAAAATTGTCATTTAATTATCTGTTTATCGCACCTCGGCTATAAATACAGCAGGGGTAAGGTCTCGGATCATACCCTGGCTGAACAGGTAAGCGGTATTGATCTGATCATTGGAGGGCATACTCATACTTTCCTGGAAATGCCAACCTTATATAAAAACCGGGAGGGCCACGAGACCATCATTAATCAGGTGGGTTGGGCAGGCATAAGGTTGGGAAGAATTGACTATGTATTTAACAGGAAGAGATCAAAGTCTGTAGAGATATCCTCTCCCATCCTCATCCATTGATGTTTGCTTTTGGGTGTTATTCAGGCATAAACCTGGAGGAAGGCTTCCGCACATCGTTCACCATCCATCGCCGCTGAAACGATGCCACCCGCATAGCCGGCACCTTCCCCGCACGGGTATAATCTTTTTACCTGTATGTGTTCGCAACTATCCTTGTCTCTGGGAATTGTAACCGGAGAAGATGTCCTGCTTTCCACACCAATTATCTGCGCCTCATTGGTGAGGTAGCCCTTCATTTTTTTTCCAAAGGCCTGAAAAGCGGTGCGTAATGATCTCGCTATAAATTGGGGCAAAACATCATGCATTTTTACTGATGTCAACCCCGGCTGATAACTGGTTTCCAGCAGTGATCCGGAAATCCTGCCGTCTATAAAATCCACAAGTCGCTGTGCCGGAGCTTGCTGGCTATTTCCTCCGGCTTTAAAGGCGGCCTGTTCTACCACCTTTTGAAATTGCATCGCCGCCAGCGGGCCATGTTGCTCATATGCTTTAAAATCAATAGCATTCACTGCTACCACTATGCCGGAATTGGCAAACCGGGAATCCCGTCTTGACGGGCTCATGCCGTTCACCACCAATTCACCCGGAGCCGTAGCAGCCGGAACCACAAACCCACCCGGACACATACAAAAGGAAAACACACCTCTTTTCCCGGAATCTTTCTCCACTACCTGATGGGCTAATGCATAGGATGAAGCGGGTAAATAATCACCCCGCTGTGTACAATGATACTGGATCTGATCGATTAATTGTTGTGCATGTTCAACGCGTACCCCCAAAGCAAATGGTTTTGCCTCGATATGAATACCGCGAAAATCCAGCAGTTGATAGATGTCCCGGGAAGAGTGCCCAGTGGCAAGGATAACCGCAGCACCTGTAATTTTTTCGCCCTCCTGCGTCACAACCCCGTTTATTTCATCCCCGCCCATGATGAAATCCACAACCTGCGTATTAAACAAAATTTCCCCCCCGGCAGTGAGAATGCTTTCCCTCATAGCAGCGACAACTTTGGGCAGCTTGTTGGTTCCAATATGGGGATGCGCCTCAAACAAAATGTCGCTGGCAGCCCCATGGGCAACGAGGATCTCCAGGATCCTGTTGACATCCCCTCTTTTTTTTGAACGTGTATACAGCTTGCCATCGGAATAAGTACCGGCGCCTCCTTCTCCAAAGCAATAGTTGGAGTTGGGGTTTACAATATGTTCCTTGTTAATAGCGGCCAGGTCTCTCCGCCTGCTTCTGACATCCTTTCCCCTTTCAATGATAATCGGCTTTATCCCGTTTTCAATCAACTTCAAGGCTGCAAACATCCCCGCCGGCCCCATCCCGACAATAATCACAGGGTCAGCACTGGTGACGTTAGGATAATCTTTCTGATAGGATATCAGTTCGGGTATGGGCTCATCTGCAAATACGTCCAGGGAGATATTAACTTTAATTTTTCTGGATCTGGCATCAACGGAGCGTCGTTTAATACGAATGGTTATGTCAGACAGATCGGCTAATCCCAGCTTCTTTTTAACGATACCTTCGAAGCAACGTTCATCGTAGGCCTCCCGGGGAGGTAAGCTAAGTACAAGGGATCTTTTCATATCTGTTAAGGTGTCTATCCTTAAAAAAGATATACGTTTTATATTGCGACACCAAAGTTAACAGATTTTAATCCCTGATTGATTAAATACACAGATTATAATTTCATAAAAAGCCCGAAGGAATAAGAGGGAGTAGCCAATACCCGTCGCCCTGAAAAAGCCGTACCCACAGAGGCTGTCACGCCGTATTTTTCCTTGTAGGTATAAATCAATTCAGGTGTAAACGAGGTATACTCGATGTTATTGGAAAATATACCATTGGAAGGCGCCTCCTCGTCGCTGCCATTTTGGAGTGACTCCACGCCATACAAGCGGCCTAACAGGGTGAAATTTTTCACGGTTACACCGGCTTCCACACCATATCGGAATTCATCCGAAAAACTCTTAGTACGATTATTATATCCAACCAAAACCGTGGCATAGGCCCCAATCGACGGAAACGACCTGCTGGCCTCTATGCTTATCATTTGGTTAAACTCCCCATCGCCGGTTTGCAATACCTGGGTATCTCCTCCCGCCTCATTTCCCAATGGTAATCCGAGTGTTAAGCTGGCGCTTACCACTACAGGGGTATTTTGTAGTAAACCATATTTAATGGAGATATCGGTATCTCCCAGTGAATTTACCGCATCGCCATCTACCAATAAATCTCCGGTGACGCCTGACACCTGTCTGTTGAGTGTGGCCCTGCTGAAAAACGGAAAATAGATAACGCCGGTCAACCGGTCTGTGATTCCATACTCGCCGTAGATGCTGGCGGTATGTACTCCCGCGGTGGCAATATCAATGATTTCTCCATTGGGTGCAAAGTACTGGTCACTTCGCAACCACCAGAAACCTATTTTGAAATATCCATGGCCTTTCTTTTGAGGCCACCCTCCTCCGGCATAGCTCGCCGATGAACCTAATAACAAGATGGTAAATATGGAAAGTGTAATACGTTTTTTCATCTGTTTATAATTTTTTTGTCAGTTGGAACCTTTTGTGCTTACTGTAATCATCTCCCGGTATATCCTGGGATCTGCGCAAGCGTATCGGCTTTATGACTTCAACCCTTAATGATTTTAGAATAACTATAAGAAATACTTGCGAAACTCCGGGTAAATTATTTATCGAACTTACCCAACCCGAAGGCAACGCCAAATGGTTTGCAATAAACCAGCACATAGTCATAGGTGCCCAACTGCACATCTCCACCTACATCATATGTCTGTGCTCCGGTATTAGATTTCAATTCACCCAGTTCCACACCACCGGTTATGCTGGATTCGCTATTGGTAAGATAGATGTATAATCCCGGACCATTGGAAGTTGAAAAATCGCTGGAAAAACTTAGCTGCAAATCACCGGTTTCCTCTGACAGGGTAAAATTGCCAGTCACTTCATAATCGCGATTTCCACGGAAACTACCTGTTCTTTCCAGCAAAGGTTCTGAAGTAACATCCCCTGCCTCGACAGGAATCATATCGGTAGCATCATTAGTCGTGGCAGATATCGTAACATTTCCCGCTGAATTAGCCATGGCCAACCCGGCATCGTTGATAGAGATAATGCCCGGATCGGTACTTGCCCAGGTGATGTCAGCATTTACAACATTACCAAGGTCATCAAAATACTGGGCCTGGAATTGATAGGACTCACCAATTTTGATGCTGGTAGCTTTCCTCGTGATCTCCACTCTTGCGGGCACCAATTCCTGGTCAACAATATCAGTTTCAATACAACCACCTACTATTAACAGAAGGAATAAGTAATTGAGGTAAGATAATTTAAAACTCATTTTATTATTTGGTAATTAAACATACATATAAGAAGATGTACTAATATACTCGGGAAAATAGCCAATTGTTTCAAAATAAACGGCTTAGGTCGGCCTTACGACATAACTGAGAGGGTATATTATTAATTATCACAAATTCATCACAAACCCCTCACAAACTTATCACAAATTTTGCAAGAAAGCCTGGTGTATCCGGCGTTAAGCTTTAAAAGGCATAACCCAGGTTAATTCCCAACCGGACGGGGATTGAAAGCCTGGGTTTTCTCACATCTTTAAAGATTTCCTTAAAGGTGTCTTCCGCGGGGAATTTCTCGTTGTAATCGCGATAGCCAAGCCCCAGACCGCCGTAAAGATCCAGCGTCAAACCTGGCTTACCGGCAAATTTCATCATTCTGTTACCCACAATGACGGTGTATTCATATTTGTTTTCCGAAGCTTCTATTGAAAAAGATCCATTGGGTAGGCCGGGATCATTGATATTTGCCAGGTGGGTTGCGGAGGAAAAGCTCAGCTCATGTCCGAAATATGACATGCCCAACTTCTGATCTTTCTGGTAAAACTTTTGCCTGAACCGGACTGCAAAACCCCGTTTGTATAATTCGCCGAAGTCTACTTTTGAATCTGCCGTAAAAAACGGATCTCGCATATAGTTGAAAAACAGCTCATAACCCAGCCTTTCCTGCATATAATATTCGATAGAGAACGGCACGGATCCTATTAACAGAGCGGCGGGGTTAGAAGCAATGATTATTCCTTTAAACTCGTTTATTCGTGGCTGAAAGTATTTAACCTTCCTGTTCTTAAAAAGGAATTCCGGAATTTCATAATAGTTTTCTCCCTGGCTGACAGCTGCTTCTTTTTTTACAGGCGCATACTCAGCCACACCTTCCTCATCATAGACGGTTGTATAATAACCCGCCAGGTCGCCATTTCTTTTGTACAATTTCCACAGGCCGACATTCATGCCATCTTTGATGGTGCCTTCCATCCGCAACTTACCATCCTTATAATAACCTTTGAACTGTCCCACACCATCCTCGAAATCGCTTTCACCTTCCAGCTTACCATCTTCATAATAATACAACCATTTCCCGTGGTTCTTCTCTTTTTTAATGTGCCCCGATATCTTCAGGTTTCCTCCTTCATAATATTCCTTATAAGGGCCATCTCCCTGCACAAAGGTGCTTTCACCCTTAAAAACCCCGGTTTTGTGATATAGCTTCCAGAAGCCGTCTTTCACGCCTGATTTTTCCATTCCTTCGGAGCTGATTTTACCATTATCGTGATAGTAGGCCCACTGCCCGTCAGACAATCCCTTTTTATAGCTACCCTGAGATGAAAGATTGCCCTTTTCATTAAAATATTGCCACTGCCCCTCCTTGAGGCCCTCCTTGTAGTGCCCTTTGGCTTTTACCTTGCCGGATTCATAAAAGTAAGTCCACAAACTGTCGCTCTTACCTTCATTGTTAATTCCCTGCGCCTTTACCGCACCGGAGTTATAGTATTCGGTATAAAGACCTTTGTCATCCTTATACCTGGCGTCGGCCTTTTTGCTGCCATCTTCTTTAAAGTACTGCCAGAACCCATTTCTTTTTCCCTTTGAAAAAGTGCCTTTACTCTTCACACCACCCTGCTCGTAATAAAAGATCCACTGATCATTTCTTTTGGAATCGATCAGCATCCCCTCCATGCTTTTTTGGCCATTCTCAAAATAGTATTCCCAATACCCGGTAGTTCCGTCCTCTTGCAGGTCTCCACTCATTTTGAGGGCGCCGCTTTCAAAAAAATACTCCCATTTGCCGATGGACAGATTGTCGCGATATGATCCCTGGGTTTTAACATTGCCATTGGCATGATAAGCGACATATTTTCCATCCAGCACATAAGAATTAGTATCCTTCACGTAATAAATCTCCCGCAAAGATTTTTCGCCTTCATAGTAGTTTTTCATTTGAATGTTTTGGGCAAAAGTCACAGACGCCATCATCCAGCAAAGCGGAAGCCATGCCCATTTAGCGACAGTATTATCTAGTGCCTTGAAGACTAACATACAAACTATACCTGGTTTCTGATACCAATTAATCGTTTTGAAGGACCATTGACTTCCCCCAATTATTTAACTCCTCTTCGGTCCATAAATTGGGGAAAAACACAATTTTTTGAAATCTCGGTGGTAAATACTTTTGCCAGTTGGACCCTCCGGTAGCTTTAATATCATCCGGATCCTTCTGCAAGTATCTGACGGCCGATTTATAATGAGAAAGTGGCCAGTTTATATTGGCATTTAAGTCAAATTCTCTAAGCGCACTTTCCAACTGTGGCGTGCTGCCATGACTTTCGGCATACCGCTCATATACTTTGAGCAAGTTATTATTTTTCATCGCCTCTGATTTTCTTAGCAGCCTGGAAGTATATTTTTCCTCAAATTGCCTGAGTGTTAATGTCTTTTTCCCTGTTGCCAACTCCGTCGCTCCTTTTTTCCAATAGATCTTATCGTATAAAACTCTGATATCGCGCTCGTTCATCAACGATTCGCGGGATTCCCAATATACCAAATTGATCATATCGGTAGCGCAAATCTCGATCATCCTGTACTGGGCAGACTGAAAGCCGCTGGCTGGTAACAATGCCATGCGAAACTTCAAAAACTGATCCCTTTCCATCCCTTTTACCATAATGTCATAGGAATAAACCAGTTGTTTAAAGTAGTTATTTATTCTTTGGAGCTTGGCCATAAAAAAATCCTCCGTGATCTGCTCCTCCTCCGATATCTGTTTCATTTCCCACAATATCAACTTGAAGTACAACTCTGTAATTTGATGATAACCTATAAAAATCATTTCGTCTGCAAAGCCCGTTTTTGGCGTTTGTAGACTCAGAAGCGTATCGAGGTGCACATATTCCCAGTACGTTAAATAATCCGCGTACAGGAGGCCGTCTAAATACGAGGAAATATCCTGGCCCATGACTTCATACTTTTTTTCCAGCTTTTTGAGCTGGTCCAACAGCTTAGGATCTATATCAGAATCATTCATTCTTTCAAATTGACTAGTTTTTACAATATTCGCTCCCTGACAAAAGGCTGTCTTCTCCCGAAAAATTCCCGTAGTGATGTTAGATAGTGTTTAACATAGCCACCATACCTATGGATTAAGCCTTTATCGGTAATTTATAAAAAAATAAGGTTGTTACATTAGCAATGTCAAAGTTATCCAATTATGTTATTAATAAACCAACTAATTTTAACAATTCCTTACTTTTCACCGATGTAGATGAAAAAACTTAGTTTTTATTATTGTAAATTTGACCGGAACAAACATAAACAATCATAAACCTATGTCAGGAAATACCGCCATGGCCGATCAGTCAATCAACCGGAAATCTTTCACCGATGCATTTTCGTCGCCGGATTTTTATGAAATTGATGATCTGCTTACTGAGGAACACAAGCTTATCAGAAATTCCATTCGTGATTTTGTAAAAAAAGAGATTACGCCAAATATTGAGCAATGGTGCCAAGATGCCCATTTTCCGGAAGAAATCGTCAAGAAATTTGGCGACATCGGTGCTTTTGGTCCCACCATTCCCCAGGAATATGGCGGCGGTGGACTGGATTATATCTCCTATGGCTTAATTATGCAGGAAATAGAGCGGGGAGACTCGGGAATGCGGTCTACAGCCTCAGTCCAGGGTTCACTGGTAATGTATCCCATTTATAAGTTTGGCTCAGAGGAACAAAAAAAGAAGTACCTTCCGAAATTGGCATCCGGGGAATTTCTCGGCTGTTTTGGGTTGACCGAGCCGGATCACGGGTCCAACCCCGGGGGAATGGTTACAAACTTCAGGGATGCGGGAGATCATTTTCTGTTAAATGGTGCCAAAATGTGGATTTCAAATTCCCCAAAGGCAGATATTGCCGTAGTATGGGCCAAAAACGAAGCGGGCAGAATACATGGCCTGATTGTGGAAAGAGGCATGGAAGGCTTTACTACGCCGGAGACCCACAACAAGTGGTCACTACGGGCCAGCTGCACCGGCGAGTTGGTTTTCGACAATGTCAAAGTACCCAAAGAAAACCTGCTGCCAGGGAAAAACGGGCTTGGTGCTCCCCTGATGTGTCTGGATTCCGCGCGCTATGGTATTGCATGGGGAGCTACAGGTGCTGCCATGGATTGTTATGACTCCGCACGAAGGTATGCGCTGGAAAGGGTACAATTTGGCAAACCCATTGCTTCGTTTCAGCTGATGCAGAAAAAGCTTTCTGAAATGCTGACAGAAATCACCAAGGCGCAATTACTGAACTGGAAACTGGGAAAGATGATGGACGAAGGAAAAGCCACCACCGCTCAAATATCGCTGGCGAAAAGAAATAATGTGGACATGGCATTAAAAATTAGCAGGGAGGCTCGCCAAATGCACGGTGGCATGGGTATAACCGGCGAATTCCCGATAATGCGCCACATGATGAACCTGGAATCCGTAATTACCTATGAAGGAACACACGACATCCACCTGCTTATTCTCGGCCATGATATCACCGGCATTGCCGCATTTTCATAAAATAAGCCATTTATCGTGTGCTGATTAATTAGCAGCATCTTTCACAGAAGCCTTGATAGTCAACATGACCACGGATTTTCTTGGATCATTAGAGTAAACTGTGATGGTTTTATGCTGCGTCCCTTTTCTTCCTGTGGTGTTGAAAGTAACATTTAAATTTGTCGAATCACCGGGATTGATATATGCCTGATCGGGCTTCGCTACGGCACAGTTGCAATTGCTTTTTACCTGTCTCAGGTTCAGCACGTCTGCGCCATTGTTGATAATGGTAAAATTCCCATTGACGATTTCGCCTAAATTCACCTTCCCGAAATCATAAACAGGCTCATTAATCAAAATATGAGGCTTGCGACTGTATTGCTGATCCGTCATGGGCGGAAAGTACTCCTCCACGGTGACCATCACATTTAACTTTTTATTAGTCATGGCTGCATCGTCTGTGATTAACATCAGCTGATCGATGCTATAACCTAAATCCGTTTTCATAGCGGGATTGAACGTAATCAACAGCTTGCCTTTTTGTTTAGGGCCCAGCACCCTTGGATCGAAACTTACTGTCAGGTGCTCCGGAGCGACTGTATTCTCCAAAAAGCTAATGCGCTCATCACTATCATTGTAAAGATCAAACGATTTCGTCACCGGGGTCTGACTGGCAATTTTGCCCAAATTCAAAGTCTTATTCTTTAAACGGAGGTTGCCTAGCAAAGCGGGATAGTCTTCTGCCGGCGTCGTTGGCTTTGGTATAACATTTCCTTCGATAAACAATATGGCCGGTCCAGCATTGGATTTTACGGTCAGGGACTTTTTAAAGGCTCCCGGACGATTTCTTGGGTTGTAACGTGCCTGCACAAAGCCTTTTTCTCCCGGCAAAACCGCTTCTTTCGACCAGCCAGGTGTAGTGCACCCACAGGAGGCTTTAACGCTGGTGATCCGGATAGTGTCATTGCTCACATTTGTAAATTGAAACTCGTGTGTGACCGGACCGTTTTCTTCGTTGATGTTGCCAAATTTGTAAGTACGCTGATCGAATCTCATTTTTACGGGCTGCTGGGCAGAAACCGCAGTAAAAATGGTTGTTGTCAGCAGTAAGCATATACTTTGCTTTATATTAGTCAGTTTCATTGTGATTTATCTTAAAGTCCACACATTTTCCGAAAACAAAAATATGTAATAATTCTCCATCATTAACGAAGAATATATCGCGAATTGGTATGAAAACTTACTCAGATTATTTTTTGACAACAATCAATGGTCCGGATAAGCGAAAAGGGTTTATTCTAAACCTAATTCCTGACGATAAGAGGTATCGCCCGGCTTGTTTTTAGTCCAATAATCTAAAAGTATGGATTTATTCTTAATCGCCTGGCTGGTTAATTGTTTTCCACCGATGCCCTTATAAGTTTCTTCCCAGCCGGTAATTCCGTAGGGGAAAGACGACTCAAAATAGATCTTAAGCGTTCTTTTAGGGCCTTTGTAATCTATTTTGTATTCCATGATACCTTCTTTTCCAAACGTTGGATTTTGATTTTCGGTAAGGCTGGCTATTGCCTCTGTATTTTCCAAAGGATTGTGCATGAGTCTTGCTGAAAAGGTCCCTGGTATTATCTTCACTTTTCCCACCGGTAATTGATCCGGGCTCAATCTAATCAAGTTCCATAATTCATCCTCCAGCACCGTTTTAGCCAGTTTCTTTTGTTTGTCTCCTTCCGATTCAAAATAGGAATATCCACTTACCTCATAGTTATTTTCTCCCAGGTTTACCTGTGTGAAAGTATGTCCGCACCATTCCTGCGAAGAGGTGGTAAGTTTAATAGAATGAGGGTTATTTTCCCGGTCTACCGGTGTAAAACAGGAGGACATCATAGAATAAGGATATATACCGGTGTTAAATTTTTTTGTGAAGTTTAGTTTCATCACTTTTATGGCATCCTTCCTGTTTTTAATGGGATCATCCAGTTTTACTTGTTTCCCCCTGGAGAAATCTTCCGTCACAAAAATCAGTACCGCATTTCCCTCGTGCAGTTTACCATACCTCGATTGGGTCAGGTGATAACTGGTTAATTCCGCTTTCCCTGCAAACCAGTAATTATTAAATTTTTGCGGCTGTAAAGGCTCGGCGCTAAAATCAGGTTGGGCCTTTCCCTGGCAGTTGATTAAAAGAATTCCCAGCATCAACATCAGGTAATTTTTCACAAGTTTCATAGTTAATAAGGTCTTATTTATAAAAAAACGCATGCTATTTAAGATTGTTTAACAATTTATAGCATAAGATTATTCCCCGGTTTACGTTTATTTTAAAATTTAATATTTTTTTACAATTCTATGGTACAATACCGGCAGTTTGCCCAAAGCTTTAATTGATTATATTTGCATGAGTTATGTTACGGTGCATCCTGATGGAAATGTAAAAGAAAAAATTTATGTCTGAAAAACTAAATGTGGGAATTTTATTTGGAGGAAGGTCTGTGGAGCACGAAATCTCTATTAAATCAGCCACCAATGTCGCTGCCAATATTGACAGGGAAAGATACAATGTAAATCTGATCGGAATTGATAAAAAAGGAGGATGGTATCACTGTGACAAGGTAAGTAGCGACATCGAGGCGGGTGACCCTATTTCATTACGATTATCTTCAGCCGGTCATCATTTTTACAACCTTTCCACAAATGAGGCAATTTTGACGGACATTATTTTTCCGGTACTACACGGTACAGATGGTGAAGACGGCAGTATCCAGGGCATGCTGACCTCTTCGAGAATACCTTGTGTCGGTTCCGACGTGCAAAGTTCGGCCAACGCCATGAACAAGTTCACGTCAAAACGACTTTTAAAGGAAGCGGGAGTTCCCGTCAGCAAGTTTTTATATGTCGACTTTCAACAGCGGGACAACCTGAGTTACGAAGATGTCGTATCCGCAGTCGGCTCACCATTTATCATCAAACCCGCCTCTCTGGGCTCATCTGTTGGGGTGAGTAAAGTCAGTAATGAGGATGAATTCAAAAAAGCTTTGGAAAATACCTTTACCTATGACAACACCGGCATATTTGAAGAATTTATAGAAGGCAGAGAGCTGGAATGCGGCATTATTGGCAATAGCCAACCGATAGCTACCAATCCCGGTGAAGTGGTCATTAGCAGCGACTATGAGTTTTACACCTACGAAGCCAAATACCTGGACAAAGACGGCGCTCAGATAATTGTACCGGCAGCGGTAACGGACGACGTTAAAAGTAAAATCAAATCCTGGTCCATTGCAGCATACCAGGCCTTGAATTGTGCAGATTACGCCAGAGTTGACCTGTTCCTAAAGCCAGACGGCACCGTAATTATCAATGAAATAAATACTATCCCCGGATTTACGGACGCCAGTATGTTTCCAATGCTGTGGTATGATTCCGGTATTTCCTACACTGCCCTGATCACAAAATTAATCGAAATGGCCATGGCGCGAACCAAAGAGAGCCATCGATTGGAAACCAATTTTGCCACCCGTGAATATCAGAATTGATCAAAATATTACTAATAATGGAGAAAAACCTAATTAAACAACCATTAATAATTTTGTATTAAGGTAATCATAGAGCTATGATATTTAAACCTAATTCGGTAAAAGACATCTTCGGGCATATCGGTATTATGATAGCCATTAGCATAGGGTTGACACTGGTATTTTTTTACTGGTATCTGCCCAATGTTACCAATCGCGGAGAGACTTTCACCGTACCCGATCTGGAGGGAAGGCATATCGATGAGGTTGCCGACTATCTGTCAGCAAGAGATCTGAGCTACGAGGCTTCCATAGATTCGGGTTATTCAGGTAATCATCAACCGCTGACAGTACTGAAGCAATATCCTAATCCACAGTCACTGATAAAGCCAAAAAGAAAGATCTATCTCACGCTAAATGCTAAGAACCCGCCAAAGGTGAAAATGCCAAGGTTAATTGATCTATCTTTGAAAATTGCCAGAATCAAATTGCAATCTCTCGGATTGAAAGTGGGAGATATAAAATATGAACCAGATATAGCCTTTAACGCTGTGCTAAGACAGGAATTAGGGGGAGAAGAAATTACAGAAGGTGCCAGCATCTACAAAGGCTCGACAATCGACCTCGTGGTCGGTGATGGAAATCAATTTGACACCATAGAATATCAGAATTGATCAAAATATTATTAATATTGGGAAAAAACCAAATTAAACAACCATTAATAATTTTATATTAAGGTAATCATAGAGCTATGATATTTAAACCTAATTCGGTAAAAGACATCCTCGGACATATCGGTATCATGATAGCTATTAGCATAGGGTTGATCCTGCTATTTTTTTACTGGTACCTGCCCAATGCTACCAATCACGGAGAGACGATCACGGTACCCGATCTGGAGGGGAGGCATATTGATGAGATTGCCGACTATCTGTCGGCAAGAGACCTGAGTTACGAGGTTTCTGTAGATTCCGGTTATTCGGGAAATCATCAACCGCTAACGGTGCTGAAGCAATATCCTAATCCACAGTCACTGGTGAAGGAAAAAAGAAAGATCTATCTCACGCTAAACGCCCAAAACCCACCCAAGGTAAAAATGCCAAGATTAACCGATTTATCGGTAAAAATTGCCAGAATTAAACTGATATCTCTGGGATTGGCAGTGGGTGACATAAAATATGAACCTGATATGGCCTTTAATGCCGTACTGAGGCAGGAATTTGAGGGAGAGGAAATTCCCGAGGGTACCGGCATCTTCAAAGGATCGGCCATCGATCTGGTAGTGGGTGATGGTTACGGTAAAAGAGATTTTCCGGTCCCCGATTTACTGGGCATGCAACTGGAAGAAGCAGAATTTGTACTGGCAGGTGTTGGTCTGAAAACCGGATCGATCCTGGAAGCTCCCGAGGTAGAAAACGATACACTCCCCGCCGGTACTATCATTCAACAGACGCCGGAAAAAGGTGAAAAAATAAGAATTGGTGAAGTGGTGGATATTTGGGTGAAGGAATACGAAAAATATTTGAGTGAAAAGGAAGAAAGTGAATCCTAAAACGTTAATTAGATAAATGCCACTTATGGTTAGCAGTGCCGTTCCAAAACTTTTATCTTTCTTAGGATTACTACTTTTTATCAATCAAGGCCTCCTGGCACAATTCAAGATCATTCCTATTCCTATAAAACAAGAGAAAAATACCCATTTAAACCATCGACAGGCAAGAACTACCCAGGATGGGCCTTTGGCATTGCCCTTTTGGGATGATTTCTCTACCTCCCACAAATTTCCGGATACCGCCCTGTGGTTGGGAAGCCAGAACGTAAGTATTTCCCGCGGTGCGGGGATCCAGCCACCTACTTTTAACGTAGCGACTTTTGATGGCACGGATGCTAACGGCAATGTCTATTCTGAGAATGAGATCTCGGTAGGCCTCGCCGACTCGTTGCTGTCAAAGCCCATTGACTTAAGTGGTATTGGCCTGAACTTCCAAAATACTGTCTATCTGAGCTTTTTTTGGCAGTTGGAAGGTTTTGGGGAAATCCCTGACCCTGAAGACTCCATAAGGTTGCAGTTTAGAGATGTCAATGATAACTGGGTAACTATCTGGAGTATGACTGGAGGGGACCCGACCATCTCTGACGTTTTCACACAAGAAACATTTCAACTGGATCCGGTTTTATTTTACCATGAAAACTTTCAATTCAAATTTGAATCATTTAGTCGCTTAACTGGTGTTTTCGACACCTGGCAAATTGATTACATACTGTTGAACAAAGGCCGAAATGGCACGGATCTATCACATTTGGACCATGCCATCACTTCCTATCCAACCAGCTTATTCGGCAGGTATACAGCCGTTCCCACCACTCAGTTTTATTCTGAGGGGTTTGATGCTGCTGATAAACTAACCGGGGCTTCGGTTGGTTATTTTAACCTGGACAAGTTTTTGCAACCTATTGAATACACCGCCTTTGTAACAGATACCATCCGGGGCGAGATTCTGGACACCTTAAATTTTAACGAGCCCGACCCCTCCATCCCCGGACCGTTTGCTCGTGACACTTACACCACCAATCTGCTGGACATCGGTAAGGTAGGGAATGTGGATAGTGCTGTATTAGAATTAACCTTCTATATCAACACCGGCGATACGCTGCTGGTCGACGAGGTAATAGGAACAGACACCACCTTTACGGATCGGTTTGATCTCAGAAGTAATGACACCATCACAACCTATTTTACCATCAATGACTACTTTAGCTATGATGATGGGAGCGCCGAATTTGGAGCTGGCATTAATCAGACCGGTGGACGGCTGGCTTATCAATATGAGTTATTTACGGAAGACACGTTGACGGCAGTAGACATTTATTTCCCGAATATCGGTGCAGACTTTTCAGGCACCCCTATTGAATTATTCGTTTGGCGGGATCTTGAAGACAGTGAGACATCTATTTTAGCGGAGTTGTCTACCACGGTTAAAAGCACGATTGGTATCAACGAAGTGCAATCCTATGAGCTTAACCCACCCATTGTGGTCAATGGAAATATTTACATCGGTTACCGGCAAAGTACAGATCAAAGACTGCCGGTAGGGTTAGATATGAATACGGATACAGGGGACAGGATCTTTTTTAATGTTTTGGGGCAATGGGAACAAAACACGGAGATTGCCGGCAGTTTACTTATGCGGCCGCGATTTGGCAGGGGGGCGGTAGTTACAGGGATTGATGATGACAGACAACCGGATAAGGTATTAAAAATATTTCCCAACCCATCGTCGGGAAGATTTCATATTGAAGGTGCCTTTGACAAAGTTATCCTATACAGCAGCAGCGGACAGCAGATCCCTCTGAAAGTCCTCAAAACAGATCTAAACTCAGCTACGTTTGACATCACCGGCCTGGCTATGGGCATTTATCAGTTACGAATATTTAAAGGTGGAAAAAGCTTCAGTAAACGGATTATGCTGATGGAATAAGATAATGCCCAATGCATAGTTTTTCGTTTACAGCTTTTACACATTGCCTACCAGATGGTGACAAAAGATTAACCACGGAAGCGGAACAACACTAAATTTTGTTGATTCGCAAATGCTTTAGGTCTTAATGGCCGAAAGGTCAGCGCGCTATTCTTCCTGATATTTATTTTTATATTTTTCGTACAGGGCCTGTTGTGTAGCATCGAGCTGGAGTTGACGGCCGTTTATAAAAGCATGAAGCAACCTGTTTGTCCGCATATCCAGCGCGTCGCCCTCCGAGACAAATAATGTAGCTTCCTTTCCCACTTCCAGCGACCCTACGCGTTTATCAATACCTAAAATTTTAGCGGTATTGGAAGTGATCAGTTTCAAAGCTTCCTCCTTTCCCAAGCCATAAGCGCCAGTCGTACCTGCAAAAAACGGCAGATTCCTGGAACTCTGTGTTCCCCGGTAAGATAACCCTGTTAAAATACCCTGCTGGTGCAGCAAATAGGCCATTTTATAGGGAAGGTCTACGTCGTCATCCTCTCTTCTGGGCAGACTGTGAACGTTTCCAAGGATAACCGGCAGGTTTTCCGCTTTCAGGAAATCCTTAATCAAATACGCCTCCCCACCTCCAACAATCACTATGTTCTTAACCTGCATCTTTTTGGCGAATTTCACGCCTTCTATGATGCCTTTGGCGTCATTGACATTCAGGAACAATCTTTTGCTACCATCGAGGAGGCCTTTCATGGCCATTAATTTTAAATTAGCCTTTTGGTTTTGCTCGTTATTTTTGTAACTGAGGGTTTCGGTAAATATTTCTTCCAGTTGCCGGATCTGCGGGGAATAGTTTTCATTGGGAACTGTTTTGAAGGTAAATGTTTTTTCATCAAACAGTCTTTTTTCCCTGTTAGGCCAGTTTAAATAAATACCATCGTCGGCTTGAAAAAGGGCGTCTTCCCAGTTCCACGCATCCAACTGCACAATGGAGGAACTTCCCGAAATCAACCCGCCAAAGGCACGGACCTGGGCGATCAGGATGCCGTTAAATCGCAAAGTAGGAATTAACTCTGAATCTGTGTTGTAAGCAATAATGGACCGGACATTAGGATTGATGGAGCCGGTTTCATCATTGTCTATGGTGGCTTTAACGGCCGATACCTCAGTCAATCCCAGGTCTGTGGCGGGAAGAATAAAGCCCGGGTAAATGTGTTTTCCAGCCACATTAATGACCTTGTAACCTGCTTTATCGAAGTTTTGCGTCGCATCACCTACTACCGTTAATTTACCCTGATCAAATCCGATTATGGCATCTTGGATGACTTGTCCGTTGCCAATATGGGCCGTAGCACCAACTAATAGCAAGGGTGTTGATTGAGGGTTGGCTGGAATAACCATGGTTTGCGCCATCGTTAAATTCGTAAAACCAGCCAGCAGAAAAATTAATAAAATAGATCTTTTCATAATTTTCGCGATTTGATACATTAATGCTCACCCAGATAAAGTACATGATCTCCTACAATGACGTCGCAATGAAATTCGACGTGGGATGTTTCAAAGGGTTTCTGCGTGGAGGCTCCACCTTTTTTTGCTTCTTTCATTTTGTGCACTAACCTTGCTCTTTCGTGTTGAATGAATTTCCTTTTTTTGAGATCTTCTTGCATATCATAATAGATGATGCCATCGACCATTGTTTTTTCGGCCTTCGCATAGATCGATAGCGGATTATCAATCCAAAGTACCAGATCCGCATCTTTGCCTACTTTAATGCTGCCCATCCGATCATCCAAATGTAAAAGCTTGGCCGGGTTGAGCGTTACCATCTTCCAGGCATCTTCTTCACTCATACCACCATACTTCACTGATTTAGCAGCTTCCTGGTTTAATCTTCTGGCCATCTCCGCATCGTCCGAATTAATGGCGACGGTAACGCCCGCCATTTGCATCAGTATTGGATTATAGGGAATGGCATACCTTACTTCCCACTTATAGGCCCACCAATCTGCAAAAGTTGATCCGCCGACTCCGTGGGCTGCCATTTTATCGGCCACCTTATAACCTTCCAATATATGTGTGAATGTATTTACCTTGAATCCAAAATGGTCTGCCACATGCATCAGCATATTTATTTCCGATTGAACATAGGAGTGACAGGAAATAAATCGCTGTCCCCTGATGATTTCCAGCATGGCTTCATGAACCAAGTCTCTCCTGGGTTTATCAGCCGTTGCTTTTTGTCTCGTTGAAAGCTTATTATAGCTTTTCCATTCCTTTTCATACTCCAAGGCATTGGTAAAGGCATCCATATAAACTTGCTCCACTCCCATCCTGGTTTGGGGATAACGTCTCGAAGCTGTGCTTCGGGACCTTTTCACATTTTCTCCCAATGCAAATTTAATGTAGTTGTCAGCACCTTTGATTTTCATGGCTTCCGGCGACGCCCCCCATCTAAATTTTATCAGGGCGGACTGTCCCCCAATAGGATTGGCAGATCCATGCAAAATCTGGGCAGCTGTAACGCCACCTGATAACTGGCGATAAATATTGATGTCATCGGGATTAATCACATCGCCAATCCGCACCATACTCGAATTGGTAGCCACATCGTTAATGCTGGTGGCGGCTATGTGGGTGTGCTCATCAATAATCCCCGAAGTCAGGTGCTTTCCGGTGGCATCTATTACTTCTGCCGCTTTGTCCGATATGTTCTTTCCTATTTTGACGATTTTGCCCTGTTTTACCAGAACGTCGGTATTTTGCATAATGCCGTCCGACTCGTTTGTCCAGACAGTAGCATTTTTAAATAGCAACGACTTTTGCGTCGGTACCTGCGCATTTCCATATCCGAGATAGGGATATAAAACCTTTCCATAGTCGCTATCTGCTTTATCAGCCACCGGATCTGCTTTGTCTTCCTCTGATAAGTCATCCCGGTGAAGGGCTTGCCAGCTAACCCAATCGCCATTTCCCAGTTGCCCCCTTCCTTGAATATCTTTGCCGTCGACCCAACCCGAAAATCTAATCTCCTTGTCAGAAATCTCTTTGTCTCCGATATCAAAGTTTAAAGTTACCAGCTCACGTTGAACTTTCATCTTCACCTTAACGCTGGTAGTATCATTAATAATAATCTTTGCACTGTGTTTACCAGGTTTGCCACTTATCTCGAGATTGTAGCTATTCCCCATAAAATTCAAATCATATTTCCCGGCCAGTTCCAACTGATCCATTGGATTAATGACGTACCTTTTTCCTTGTATCCAATTCTCGTAAATGACAACGTCTTTGGAAAACAGGTTACCGGAGGTTACCAGAAAATTAGCCACCATACCTGTTTTCAGGCTGCCGACCATGTCATCCATATTAATCAGTCTTGCCGGGATGGTTGTCAGGGCCTTCAGCGCTGTCTCTTCGGACAACCCGTGGCCGATGGCCTTTCTCAGGTTTTTCCAGAACTTACCGCTTTCAACACGATGAGTGGTTATGGCAAATTCAATCCCATTTTTCTCCAGGATCCCGGGATTGGTTGGAGCCAACTCCCAGTGTAACATTTGTTTTAATGAAAGCTTCATGGCATCCAGTGGATCCTCCACATCAAAGGCCTCCGGGAAGTTCAATGGAATGATTAGAGATGCGCCGGTAGCTTTTACCTCCTGAATTCTTTTGTATTCATCCCCGCCGCCCTTTATAATATATTGTTTACCAAATTCATCCCCTACCCGATCGGCCCTCAGTAATTGCAGCCAATTGTTTGTTTCAAATATTTGGGGTAACGACTGAAGCTGATTCCATGCGACCAACGACTGATCTGTAAAAGGTTTTGTCTTCAGGCTTTTGTACCATTCAGCATCAAGGTAAGTCTGCCGTAGCAAGGCGATATAGCCCATGGCAGAGACCGGATAACTCTGGGTGGAGCTACCCTTGTTAAATGAATAATGTGCCGCGACCGCCGTATTAAGCATCGATACGTTTTCAGAATCATTGCCTAACGTCGCAAATACCGAGGATCCCCTGGCAATACCATCAGCGCGAAAACTCAGCACCGATCCAAACCCAAGGTTTCTTAATTTTTTAGCCTTCTCGCTATTCATCGCAAACTCTTCCGCGGCTGCATATTCGGGCTTAATGGCCTGATTAGCGTTGTAAGCACCTTTTGTAGCGGACTGGATCTGTTCCCTACCCCAAAAATTATTTTGGATTTTTTTGACTGCCGGCAGGCCGTAACTGGTATAGATATCAATCAAGCCGGGATAAACAAATTTCCCCTCCAGGTCGATAACAGTGTATCCTTCGGGAACATTCAGGGTTTGCGCCACATTTTGTATTTTGCCATCTTTAATCATCAACATACCATTTTTTATCGTATGCTGATGATCCACTATAATCGTGGCGTTCTTAAAAATAAATGCGCGGCTTCGTTCATCTTTAACATCATTTCTGGGAAAGGTCACCTGCCCACGCAGGGTAAAGCTACCAATCCCTATCATTAAAATTAATGACAAGACTCTCTTCATAACGTTCTAATTGGGTTTACCTAATTTGCCTTTAAACTATTAAATAATTTAATATTTCCGGCAAGATGTGACAATAAAATGGCAGGTATACTTTTTATCCGGCGCTTGGAAGAATTTTGATGAAGATATCCGAGTGAGTTGCACCCCAAAACGGGGGGATGTCTGCCGGACGTTAAAGCTTGTAGGTGTTGACATACTTTTTATCCTGATCCGGTTTGGTATTGGTGGCAGTTTTTTCCTCCTTACTGTTATTAGTAGCTTTGGAGGGTACAAAGTCGTATTGAAAAGATATGTCTTTATCGCTTAAATCGGAGTTCAGTGTGTGTTTTAGTTCCTTATCACGAACACTTTCCACTACCAGTTCCGCCTTACCTTTATTATGATCAAATGTTTGCACACTGCGAAAATAAAACGCGCAAAATACTCCTGCGAGCGAGCCTAGCAGATGTGACTCCCAGGATATGTTTTCATTAGTGGGAAAAATGCCGTAAACCATACCTCCGAGTAGAAACGTAACTACCAGGGAAACAGCTATTGATTTTGGATCCTTACGAAAAACACCACTAAAAAAAAGAAAAGAGACCATCCCATAAACTATCCCGCTGGCGCCAATGTGATAAGCTTCCCGGGCAGCAATCCACACCCAAACACCTGTCATAAGGTAGATGAGGGCGATCACCTCGAAGGCAATTTTGTTATAGAAGTAAATAACCCCAATACCGAGAATCAGCAACGGTATTGTATTGGAAAATAAATGATTAAAGTCGCCGTGGATCAGAGGACCGGTGATAATGCCAATGGCCCCGGAAATCTTTCTCGGCAGAATACCATAATCTCCAAAGTCTCCCGAAACACTAAATTCAATAGCTTTTACAATCCATAGCAGGGCTATAAATGCCAGAGAATAAAAAACACTATCCTTAAATTTGACTAAGTCTGATTTCATGCGCTATCCAGCTTCTATAAATAAACACATCAGGTACATTAATATACAAAAAAAACGCAAGATATGTTTTGCTTTGGCCAATCTTTTAGTATCAGGTAATATAAATGAGGGAATAGTAAATTACCAGGATTGCCTCAAGCGTATCCCTTCGCCACAAAAATAACAAATATTTAGATCTCTTTAGACTAAGGAACCATTACATCTTATGTGTTCAAAAGGCAAAAAATACTGAACGATAAATATATATTTTATTGGGGTCAGGAATCCTGCTCCATTTGAAAAGAATAAAGTGTATCATCAAGCGAAAGCTTGTCCTGATTAAAATCAGTGATAAATTTAATAACAACGTCATCGGTGATCGTGGTAACGTTTAATCCGATATCCAGGCCAATACCAAAATCAAGATTAGTATCCATCTCAACGTGCTCTTTCACTTTTACGGTCTCCTCTTCTTCCAACTCCAAAATAATTTCAGCCATAAACAATCCTATTTCCTCTTCTTCTACGTCCAATGCTATCATATCCCCATTTTCATCTTCTTCATACTGAATTTTTTTGAAGGATGAAAACCTTTTGGCAGCCTCATGTTCTGCGATTTCGTACAATTCACTTTCATGTTGCAATCGCAAGGTGTACATCGCTGCATCGTAGATAACCTCCTTGCCCTCGTGGAATCCGATAAAATAAAAATTGAGGAACTCATCGCTATTTTCCTCACTATCGATCACAATATAGGGCAAGCGAGACGCAGCCATCTGGTCCTTCAATGCTTTGATCTTATCAATTTTGAATCCTTCGTTTGTCAAATGCATAGCTACTAATTCGATTATTTACACCCATTTCTCACGGCCTCTGGAAATACAAGATAAATGTAGTTAAATAAATGACGCAAGTTGATTTTATATTTTTAATGTAACAAATAAATTAATCTGATGCAATAAAAATCAGAATCTTCTTTGGGATGTTTGACCGCTCTGTTTTACGCTAAATCCCTGGGGATGAGTGTCGTATCAATTGCTATTAAAAATGCCGTTCAGGATGGCATTAATAATTGAAAGCACAATACTAAAAAGCAAAGCCCACAGGAATCCGGCAACGCTGAAGCCGGTAACAAAATAATCGGCTACCAGGATAATGACAGCGTTAATTACCAGCAGGAATAAGCCAAGCGTAAAAAGTGTTACCGGAATAGTCAGTATGACCAAAATCGGCTTTAAAGTAACGTTCAATAAGCTTAACACCAGCGCAAGTATCAGGGCGACCGTAAAACTGGCTACCGACACCCCCGGTAAAAGATAGCCTGTTGCAAGCACGGCTATGGCATAAAGAAGTATTTTGACGATAAACTTCAAGGCATGTTTTAATTTATTGACACAAATATTTATTCTTAATAACGTTAATATGATGCTCTACATGTCCGGCAATGATATAAATAATCGCCCTTACAGAAAATAAAAAGTCATTGGCATTTCCCTTTCTTTCCATCATATCGCTGCTGAAATTTTGGATCAAAGCCATATTGGATTCCCGTAGCTTTACAAATTCCTGGATTAAGTCCTGTATATCTTTTTTATTGAAGGAGGCTTTTTCCACATAATCATTTTCGTCAAAGCCGGGAATCGCCTGTCGCTCCCCACGGCTGAAAACGAGCGCCCGGTAGGCCATTACTCTTTCCGTATCAATAACATGGCCCACAACCTGTTTAATGGTCCACTTCCCCTCGGCGTAGCTATACATTAACTTGTCTTCCGGAATTGAATCAATAAGGGCCGTAAACATCCTTTTCTGCTTTTTAAGGAATTTGAAAACATCTCCATCCGGCACCAGGGCAATATACCTGCTGTAAAAATCCGGATATTCTGCATCTGAGGGTTTTGTAATCATACACGTATGTAATTGCTTTCAGACCAATGATCAATCTTTAAACCACTGGCTATATTTCAAATAATTTTGCGCGGTCGTATGCATACTCAATTTCATATCCTCATCCACCATTTTCACTTTTTTGGCCGGCACCCCCGCATAAAGGGCCCCGGACTCCACAACAGTACCCTCCAGCACCACCGATCCCGCCGCAATGATGGCATAGGACCCGATATGGGCATGATCCATCACAATGGCACCCATCCCTATTAACGCATTATCTTCTACCGTACAGCCATGTACAATGGCGTTGTGACCAATAGAAACCTGGTTTCCAATAATCGTTTTTGCCTTCTGATAGGTACAATGAATAACGGCTCCGTCCTGAATGTTGGTATAGTCGCCAACTGTTATCGAATTAACGTCACCTCTGACCACTGCATTAAACCATACGCTGCATTGTTTACCTAATTTCACCTCGCCGACAATCGTGGCATTCTCGGCTATAAAACAATCATTTCCAACAACAGGGTGTATACCCTTCACCGATTTAAGGATGGCCATTCAAAATTACTTACACTAACCTCTTAATTCAAAAATTTCTTAGAACAGTACAAATTATAAAAAAATACAGATTGAAGAAACAATTTTACTGAATATTATTTTTTATTTAAAGGTTTTGACAGAACATTAATTTTTGTAACTTATTAAAGTTGACTTATTGAGATGAATTTACAAATCATGTTGACCACGGAAGGTTGTTTCAGAAAGATTTTTTTCTGTATAGCGATTTGCCTTACTGCCTGTGTTTCAGACCCAAAGAGTCATGAGGCCATTGTCTCCAACGCCCAACAGGTAAAAGAAATTACCTCGAAAGCTTTAAGCTATGTCGTTGATAATGAAACCAGTAAAATAACATGGGTCGGGACCAAGCCCACCGGGAGGCACGAGGGAATCATTCCCATCGCCAGCGGCGAAATCTCCACCGAGGATAGCGAAATAATTGGAGGGTCTATTGTTATGGATTTAAAGGGGATTGATGTGATGGACCTACCTGTCGGTTCGGAAGACTACACCAAGCTCACCACCCATCTAAAATCCATTGATTTTTTTGATGTAGCCAGCCACCCCAAAGCATTATTTGAAATCACAGAATTGTCGGCCGTCAAGAAAGGAGATCAATGGCCTGGAAAGGAAGCCAAAGGCGAATTTACCATTGAAAATCCAAATCATTTGATCACCGGTAACCTAACCATAAAAGACGTTACTTTAAGCATTACCTTCCCCGTGAAAATTCAACTTTCCGCTGACTCTATCTCCGCCGAAGCCAGGTTTAATATTGACCGGACCAGATGGGGTGTCTCTTACAATCAGGAAAGCAAGTTTGTTGATAAAGCCAAAGATGGCCTGATCTATAACACCGTTAATGTAGGCTTTAATCTCCGGGCTAAAAGTTCCAGGTAAACCTTAATCACCAAATTATGGTTATAGATGACAAAATGTCATTTCTACTTATCCCAAAGTAAGTATTTTCTGTTCATTAATTGCTTCTATTTCCGCTATTCTTTCAGCTGGTGATAATGCTGGTTTGCTATTTCAACCTGTCCTTTTTGACGAAGTCATAAACGGTAAATTCATTATTACTATCTATGTGATGGCATCCGTGGATTTTGGGAAAGAATTTTGGTGGCACCTCACCTATTTTTTCCTCTTTAAATGCCGATGGTGTCAGGTCGGTGATCCTGGCAAGGGTCAGGGAGGCCCCGTACATATCAAAACCCTGCTTTTGCCTGACCCTGACCGGGAAATCCTGTTTTAAATTTAAAATTCCACCGTTTCTGGCAACATTGCTATTGAAAACCAAGGGATTTTGTTCATGAGCGATCCAATGGTCGGACAAAGGGTTATCTCCGTGGTAAGCATATAATTTTGAGCAAAGATCCTTATTATTTTTTGAGGTCATATTGGTAAGTAACCACCATTGGTCATGATGATTAAATATCATTGATCCTGCCGCGTTGACCCCACTTAAGATATCTTTCTGATATGCCCACTTTGAAGGAAATTCCAAACATTTATAAAGCCTGATCGAATCGGTCCCGGATGTTTCCGGAATCATGTATAACGCGTTTTCATAGGAAAACAAATAAGGAAAAGACAGGTGAAAAGATTCTTCAATGACTGGCCCGAGTATTTCGTAATTTTTCCGGTCTTTGATTTCAACTGCTGTGATCTGCCCTTTTTTCTTGCGAAAACAATAATCTTCGACGTATACCACCGTCCTCCCATCTTTTTTTATAATAAACGGGTTTGAAAAGGCACGTTTCGGAGGGTTTTTTATGCGAATACCTTTGCGCAGGACGGAGGTTTTCCAGGATCCGCGAACATAGGCGACCCCCCAACGCCATCTTTTACCAAAGATAAAAAGATCTATGACCTTGGATAGACATATACGCGATGTTCGGTAAGCGTATTTGATCGTCTGGCCAAGGGAGGGCGCTATCAGCAAAGCCTCGCCAAAAGGGGTATCTTCCTGCAAGGGAGGGATGCGGTCGGTGGCAGCATAATCCAAAATAATTTTGGCCATAAATGGATTACTTTCATTAAAAAGGCGGATCTGGTTTTCGGTAAATGATTTGCAGGTGGCTACTTCTCCCCGGAAGATAACAGATCCCCCATCAAGCTCTTCTGATAATAATTGGATGATAAAACCGGTCGACGGCCTTTGTAAATATACCTCCCAAAACCCGGCGGGACCTCCCCTGTTCCAACGGTTATCACCATGATGAAAAGAGATAAGTCCGATTTTGGAAGCGCTAAGAATTTCCCCCTTAAAAATGCCCGCCGCGCTACCCCTGATGATGAAGTCCAGGTCAAGAGATTTTATTTTTTCAATATCTCCTTCCGTGTACCTTACTACCAGTCCTGACGGAGAAAATTTAGGGTTTAAATGAATAATATCATTTTTAATGAACTCCTCCAGGCTAAACGTTTTGGCGTGCTCCCTAACGGCCTGGGAATCACCTGAAAGAATTTTCAGCTCAACCGACTTCACGAGCCGAAAAAGAACCCTGCCTGCGTTTTTGAAAAGGTTATTGATGTTTAACCTGGAAATTAACCTTTTCTTTGAGCTTTCAGGAGGTCTTTTACTGATCAGGACAAAAAGTTCTATTTGGTTACTGTTTGCTAATTCCTTAAACGTCTGGTATATATACTTATTACATTTTGTTGAATTGAGAAGAATTCCAACCTTTTTCATGAAATGTAATTTAGTTTTTCCATTCTACCTAAAATTATAACTTTCAAATCTACATAAATTTTTGATACATATAAGGTTCATTAAAGTCTCTTATCTTACGACTGTTATCCAGCCTGATTTTTGCGAATTAAATACACGCATTTAATTGTAAAATTACTTAACGGTCTGCATACATCCGTAACCAATATTACCGTATTAAATAAATCAAGGAGCCATAAAACCACTCCTGGTTAATGCTTTTTTTATTGCACTCATTTCATTGACATTTTGTCAGTATTTACAATTTTATGTGTTATTTTTGTGGTAATTTTGAAAAGATAAGATTGAATTTTTGGTAGTCACAGACCTTTTAATTTTTGTTGCTACCGGAATTGTAAGTAAAATAAGCATATGAGTTTAAAAACACCTGCCATAGAAGAAGATAGGTCAGCGGTCTCTCCCGATTCCGCACAAGATGCTGCTCCTGAATCCGGCACAAAAAAGAAGAGATTGTACATTGAAAGTTATGGTTGCCAGATGAATTTTTCTGACTCTGAAATTGTGAGCTCTATCATGAAGGAAAACGGGTTTGAGGCCACAACTGACTTCAATGAGGCAGACGTTATTTTTCTTAATACCTGCTCGATCAGAGAAAAGGCCGAACAAACGGTAAGAAACAGGTTAAGCCAGTTTAACACTGTCAAAGCAAGGAAACCAGCTCTGAAAGTGGGTATCCTGGGTTGTATGGCAGAACGGCTAAAAGACAAGCTGCTGGAAGAAGAAAAAATTGTAGACCTGGTGGCAGGTCCCGATGCCTACCGTGATCTGCCAAATTTGGTAGATGAAGTAGAAAGCGGGCAAAAGGCTGTCAATACTTTTTTATCCAGGGAAGAGACCTATGCAGATATTAATCCCGTTAGGCTAAACTCCAACGGCGTTACGGCTTTTATCTCCATTATGCGCGGTTGTGATAATATGTGTTCCTTCTGTGTCGTACCATTTACAAGGGGAAGGGAAAGAAGCAGAGATCCTTATTCTATTGTCAATGAAGCGCAAACGTTATTCGATCAAGGGTATAGGGAGGTTACCTTGTTAGGGCAGAATGTAGACTCTTACAAATGGTCATCAAATACAGAGCTAAAGGGGAAGGCACAAATCGAAAAATCAGGTACGGCCGATACAACGGGATTTGCTCAATTACTTGAAATGGTAGCCAAAGTCGATCCTGCGCTGAGGGTGAGGTTTTCAACTTCCCACCCCAAAGATATTACTGATGATGTGCTCCATGTCATGAAGCGCTACGACAACATTTGTAAATATATCCATTTACCGGTACAAAGTGGCAATAGCCGGGTACTGGAATTAATGAACAGAACTTATTCACGAGAGTGGTATTTGCAGAAAGTTGACAAGATAAAAAGCATTCTTGGCGATGAATGCGGCTTGTCTTCTGATATGATAGCCGGATTTTGTTCGGAAACAGAGGAAGAACATCAGGATACATTAAGTCTGATGGATTATGTGAAGTTTGATTTTTCCTACATGTTCTTCTATTCTGAAAGACCCGGGACCCTGGCCGCTAAAAAATTAGCGGATGATATTCCGCTGGCGACGAAGAAGAAAAGGCTGAATGAAATAATTGATAAGCAACGGGCGCATTCCTTGGAAAGGAATCAATTGGACGTAAACAAAGTACATCAGGTGTTGATCGAGGGGGAATCCAAAAGATCCGCCGATTATTTGCAGGGGAGAAACACCGCCAATAAGGTTGTGTTATTCCCCAGGGAAAATTATCAAAAGGGTCAGTACGTGAATGTGCTGGTGGAAGCGTGCACCGCTGCGACCCTGAAGGGGAAAGTAGTGGAAGCGTAACAAAAGGCAATTTTCGCGGCATTGTTTTATTAAATGTAAGCTTAAAAGTGGTAGATTCAGAAGTATTAAATATTAAACAGCGATTTGGCATTATTGGCAATTCTTCCTTGCTGAACCTTGCCATTAAAAAAGCTATTCAGGTGGCCGCAACCGAAATGACTGTATTAATTACCGGCGAAAGCGGCAGTGGTAAGGAGTCATTTTCAAAAATCATTCACAGTCTGAGTGCCAGAAAACACGGCACCTTTATAGCCATTAACTGCGGAGCTATACCAGAAGGGACGATGGACTCAGAATTATTCGGACATGAAAAAGGTGCTTTTACCGGCGCCACCGACTCGAGGAAAGGTTACTTTGAGGTCACCAATAAAGGAACCATTTTCCTTGATGAAATTGGCGAAATGCCTATGGGTACCCAGGCCAGGTTACTGCGGGTGTTGGAAAATGGTGAATTTATCAGGGTTGGATCTTCCAAAGTGCTAAAAACCAGTGTCAGAGTTGTTGCTGCTACCAACGTGGACCTGTTCGAGAAGGTTCAAAAAGGCAAATTCAGGGAAGACCTGTATTATCGCTTAAACACGGTCCCTATCAAAATCCCCCCACTTCGGGAACGGGGCGAAGACATCTACTTATTGTTTAGAAAGTTTGCCACCGACTATTCCGAGCAGTACAGGGCCAAGCCTATTCATTTAACGGACGAGGCAAAGGTTATCCTGCTAAAATTTCCTTTCCCAGGCAATATCAGGCAATTGAAAAATCTTGTGGAACAGATCTCAGTGCTGGAGACAAACCGGGAAATTGATGCTGAAACCTTGAGAAAATATCTTCCCACCGTAAAAAGCAACCTACCCGCCTTGTACAAATTAAAAGATGACACCGAAAATGAATTTAATGAAAGAGATATTCTGTATAAAGTATTGTTTGAGATGAAACAGGACATGAACGATTTGAAAAAATTGGTTCATGAGGTCATCAAAAATGAAAACTATGAAATACTAAAAGATCACTCACAGCTATTTGAATCGATGGATAATGACTTTGAAAAGACAGAGTCTAACAATACCCTGATTATTGAGCCCAAAGCCGACAATGGCAACCTGTATGAGGACGAAAAAATTGAGGATGTTTATCATATCGCCGAAGAGCAGGATGAATCATTGTCTATCGAAAAGAAGGAGAAAGAACTGATTATTAAAGCATTAAAGAAAAATAATAACAAAAGGAAATATGCGGCACAGGATTTGGGGATATCAGAAAGAACTTTATACAGAAAAATAAAGCAATATGAGATTGAAGAGTAGCTATATTTTCATGATTTTGTCCTTGTGCCTGTTGACAGCAATTCCATTTTTGCAGGGATGTGGTGTTTATTCTTTCACGGGGACTAACATCGACTATGACAAAGTAAGCACAATTTCCGTTAAAAGATTTGAAAACCTATCCCCGGGAGGCCCTCCTACCATCAGTCAGACCCTGACAGAAGGAATAAGAGATATTTACCAGCAAAACACCAGACTGACTGTTTTGTCCGGAAATGAAGAAGGCGATTTACAGCTGGAAGGTGAAATTGTAGGGTATAGAACGGCGCCTTCCACCCCACAGGCTTCTGACAATACCGATGGCGTTGATATAGCTAGTCAAACACGGCTGACGATTACTGTCAAGGTCTCGTTTATCAACACAACCAATGAGGAAGAAGATTTCGACAGGTCATTTTCATTTTTCGCTGACTTTGATAATACCCAGACTTTAAATGCGGTGGAGGATGCCTTGATAGACGAGATATTTGAACAGATTATACTGGATATATTCAATGCCACTGTGGCTAATTGGTAAATTTTATTATCTTTAACTTTCCTTAAAAAATACCAGTGACGTGAACAAACAAAAGCTGCTAACATTAATTAATAACCCACATCAAATATCTCAAAGTGATCTAGAAGAGCTTCAGGAATTGGTTGATCAGTATCCATATTTTCAAATTGGGCACGCGCTGATCGCTAAAAGCAAATCCGATAATAAAACACTTGATTACAGAGATAAGATACACCTTGCAGCTATTACGACACCCGATAGAAACGTTTTAAAGGCACTGATAAAAGGCAAGCTTTCACCACAAACTACACAGAGTACTGTCATCGAAACACCCGAACCCGAAGTGGAAGAGGAACCAGCCGCAGAAAAGATTGAGGAAGAAACCCCGGAAGTGCCGGCTTCTGAAATTGTAACGGAAACTCCTGAAGAAACTACACCGGAAATCGCGGAGAAAATTGAGGAAAAACCCGAAGTCCAGCCAGATACCGTTTCGGAAAGCACTGACGACGAGGAAAAAAGTATCGAGGAACCGGCCAAGGAAAAAGAAGAGCCGGCTATTCCATTGGGAGATCTCAATATTAAGGCCTCTTCGGACGTCGACCGGGCAAAAGTTAACATTGCCGCTGACCAGGAGAAGTCGGAAGACCCAAAAGAGAGTTTGTACAAAGAACTGGAGGAAAACCTTAAATCTCTGCAAAGAAGGAAATCACAGCGGACACCAAAGGCGGAGGCTACCGAAAAGCCAGTTTCAGAAGCAAAACCTGCCACGACCAAAAAAACTACTACAACAGCTAAAGCCAAGACCCCGGCATCAAAAACCACAGCCACAAAAACTACAGCAGCAAAAACCACGGCCACAAAAACTACCGCGGCAAAGAGCACCGCTACAAAAAGGGCTACAACAACCAGATCAACCGGCACCGCAGCCAAAAAGACAACGGCTAGTAAAACTACAACTGCTAAAAAGACAACTGCGAAGCCCAGTACCACCGCGGCCAAAAAACCAGCTACTACAACAAAGGCAGCCGGGAAAAGGACTGCTAGTAAAACCAGTACCACAAAATCTACCGCTTCAGCCGCCAAAAAAACTGAAACTTCTAAAAAAAAACTCCAAAAACCAGTAAGTAAAGGCGAAACCAAAGACACAAAAAAAAAGAGTAAATCAATGGCAGCGGGTAGTAGAAACAAACAGATCGAGATCATAGAGGAATTCATAAAAAAAGAACCCAGCATTGCCAAGCCTAAGCCTGTCAAGGGGGCGCAGGATACACCGCAGGAAGATTTGTCGTTAAAAAGTATTGAGATTAAAGAAGATTTAATTTCTGAGAACCTTGCCATTATTATGGAAAAACAAGGAAAAACCCAGAAAGCCAAAGACATTTATAAAAAATTAATTTGGAAGTTTCCGCAAAAAAAGGCTTACTTTGCATCTCGAATTGAAGAATTAGAAAAATCATAAGATGGTTGCACTGATAATTGTAATAACTGTTATTTGTTTTCTGTTAATTCTGGTGATTTTGGCCCAGAATTCCAAAGGAGGAGGATTGTCCAGCCAGTTTGGCGGATCTTCAACCAGCCAGCTGATTGGTGTTAAGAAGACGGGAGATTTCCTCGAAAAATTTACCTGGGGACTGGCCATTGCCCTGCTGGTGTTGACCTTATCAACTGATTTTTTGATTGATAATGATGGCAGCGATGCAGATGTAAGCACCAGCCCAAACATTCAAAAAGCTGAAGATCGCGCTATCGTGCCTGCACCTGACCTAAACCTGGATAATGCAGGAGGAGACGATAGTACTGATCCGGTCGGCGGTGAGGAAGATCCAAGTCAAGAGCCGGATGGAGAATAACAGGAACATTATCTAATAAAAATATTGCAAGCTGCCTTTGGCAGCTTTTTTTGTCTTGTGACTCTTCGTAGACATCGGGCATTCCAATCCGGAAAAATTTGTTACAGGCGCCATGCGCTTTACTAATGTTTTACGAATACTTTTTTAATTTCAACTGAACACTCATTCCCTTACCTTGCTCTGACTCAACGCCGATAAAACCGCCATGTAACCGCATTATTTTTTTTGAAATGCTCAACCCGATACCGGAACCACCCTTTTTCGAAGTATAAAAAGGAATAAACATCTTTTCCAGTGTTTCCTGGTCAACTCCCGGTCCATTGTCCTGAATACCAACGACATAATAGGCATCACTTGATTGAATTTTTATGGCTATTTCTCCCTGATTTTTATCCGACAATGCCTCTATGGCATTTTTAAACAAGTTTATAAAAACGCCTTCCAGCAACACCGGATCAGCTAGTGTATAAGCATCGACCTCCTGGTATGACCTGAGAACACTTAACTGATATTTATCAAATTCAGGTTTAAAAAGTTTCAATACCCGATCAATGAGGTCGATGATATTTACTTTCCTCATTTTTAATTCGGGATCCCTGGAGAAATCTTTGTATGCTTCCACAAACTTTAGTAAGCTCTTGCTTCGTTTTTCGACCGTTTCCAGACTGCCATAGATATCGTTTAACGTTTCATCGTCAAGTTGATGAATAGTTTTAGTCTGCGTTGAGGGATCGTGGATCATTTGATTGACGGCAGCCGTCAAAGAAGCAATGGGCGTCACGGAATTCATAATTTCATGGGTCAATACCTTTGTCAATTTTTGCCATGCGCGCACCTCATTCTCATCCAGTTCATCTTGAATGTTTTGTAACAATAATACGGTGTATAACTGATTGCCCAGCTTAAATTCCTTCTGATCAATGGATAAAGACATAGTATCATCATTGAGCTGATACTTTGTTAAAACCCTGTCGCCACTTTTCAGGCCAGCGATCAGCCGGTACAAATTGGGGTTTATTAGTTTTAACTCGCTGAGGTTATTGAGATAGGGCTTTCCCATGATCTGTCTGGCCGCCTGATTAAATAGCTGGATCTCACCACTGGGTTTATAGCTGATAATCCCGGCGCCGATACTTTCGTTGAGTGTTTGCAAATATTGATATTGGGATTCCTTTTCGGTATTTATTTTTTGAAACTCCCTGATAATCAAATTAAAAGCCTCGCTTAACCTTTCAAAACTTTTCCCCTTTTGTCCGGAGGCGTATTTTGTGGTGAAGTCCCTTTGCCGGATGGATATCAGGAGATTGGCCAAATCTTTATTCGATTGCTCTACATAGATTATTAAACTTAAAACCGTCAAAAGCAATATCGCCCCTGCGACAATGGGCGTGAAAAGCCAGGAGGTATTTAACAGACTATAAATCAAAATACCAATGCTTCCAAGCATCAATATAATTCTCAGCACAACATTAATTCTAAAGTTTTTATAAACCATATTTTTTCATCTTTCTGTATAATGTAGTTCTGCCAAGCCCCAATTCGGTTGCCGTCTTTTTCATATTACCACCGTTTTTTTTGATCGCTTCCACGATCGTTCTTTTTTCAATTTCCTCCAGATTAAAGGAAGTGTCGGCTGACGCATAATTATTCCGCTGAATTAAAAAATCAGCTTCTGTCAGCTTTTGGTGGTCGCACATAATGACAGCCCGCTCCACCACATGTTGTAACTCTCGCACGTTGCCCTTCCAGTAAGATCTCTGCAAGGCTTTCATAGCTTGTTCACTTATTTCGAGCACCTCTTTTCGATACTTATTTTTGAAGAAATTGAGATAGTATCTGACAATTTCCGGAATATCCTCCGGCCTTTCCCGCAACGGAGGGATTCTTATCTCAATGGTGTTCAGGCGATATAACAGATCTTCCCGAAACTGATTTTTTACCACTAAATCATACAACGGCATGTTGGTGGCACAGACCACCCGGATATCGATAGCCTGGACCTTATTGGAACCCAACCTGACAATTTCCCGGTTTTGTAACACAGTCAATAATTTTGACTGCAAGCTTATTGGAATATTTCCTATTTCATCTAAAAACACGGTGCCGCCATGCGCTAATTCAAACCTTCCGATACGATCTTCCCGGGCATCAGTAAATGCGCCTTTAACATGCCCAAACATTTCGGATTCAAACAACGAGGCCGATATAGCGCCAACATCCACTTTAATAAATGGCTCGTTATTTCTGTGAGATTTATGGTGAATTGATTTCGCCACCAGCTCTTTGCCAGTGCCGTTTTCACCAAGTATAAGCACGTTGGCATCCGTATCCGCGATTTTGTTGACGGTTGCCGTTATTTCCTGCATGGCCCGGGAGTTTCCAACAACTGGCTGTTGAGTCTCAACGTAGGCCTCGCTGATGAATTTATTTTTGGTTTTAAGTTCCTTTATTTCATCCTTGGATTGGCTGTGCCTGAAGGCAGCCATCAGGGTTGCCACCAGTTTTTCATTATCCCAGGGTTTCACCACAAAATCCGCAGCGCCCAATTTCATGGCTTCTACCGCCAATTTTACATCGGCGTAGGCTGTAACCAGTACTACTTCCTGGGCAGGATTCAAAGCTAAAATCTGCTTTAACCATTTAAATCCTTCTTTTCCACTGGTTTCGCCTGGCGCATAGTTCATGTCCAGCAAAATCACGTGAAAATTGTTGTGGATAATTAAATAATTTAAGTGTTCCGGATTACTTTCAGTAACTACCTCCTGAAAATGCTGCTTTAAAACTATTCTCGCTGACTGTAAAACATCTAAATCATCTTCAATCACCAGTATTTTTGCCGGTAGCTTCATAACTTTAGAATATTAAAAACAATAACTTGTGTTCCATATATAAACACAGATATGTTTCAGAATGAAACATATAAATATATTCATAATTTTATTAAAACCTCAAATAATTGATTATCAGATATTTACATTTAATGGCATATGATTTGGCTTTATTAGCAAAACGAAAGCTATGACCTCATGATCAAAAACTACTTTATAGCGGCCTATCGAAACCTCCTCAGGAAAAAATTATACAGTCTTATCAACCTGACAGGACTGACACTCGGCATCACTTGCTGTCTTTTAATTTTTTTATACGTTCAGAATGAATATAACTACGACAGGTTTCACGCTGACGGGGACCGGGTTTTCAGGGTCATCAGAAAATCAAATGACGATAAGGGTGCCTATAAAATTGGGATAACCAGCGCGCCTTTTGCCCCTGCCCTGGCGAATGATTTTGAAAATATCATTGTTAACACCACACGGATACTCGCCACTGAAGGATTGATTACCAGTGAGGGTGTATCTTTTATGGAAGAAAAGATATCATTGGCTGATCCTACCTTTTTTGACGTGTTCTCTTTTCCGCTGGTCTCCGGAGACCCAAAAACTGCCTTGAATGGGGACAAAAGTGTAGTTATCAGCCAAAAAATGGCTAAAAAATACTTTGGCAATCAGAATCCCATTGACAAGATAATAGTGCTGGACCAGGAATTTGAACTTAAAGTTACGGGTGTTTTGGATCAGTTTCCGGGTAACTCCCATCTTCAGTTTGATTTTTTGGTATCAATGGCTATTGTTGAAAACAAGTCCTGGTTTTCTGACTGGTGGAGCAATAATTTATACACCTATGTGAAATTGAAAGATCCCGGAGACCGCCACCTGATAGATAGCAGGCTGGGAGAATTTATGGAAAAATATTTTGGCGATCATTTTGAAAATACCGGTACCAGAATGGATTTACTCCTGGAGCCGCTATCCGAAATCTATTTTAACAACCAAACTCAATATGACGAAGTAGCCCATGGCGATAAATCCAGAACCACCGTGTTCATCCTCATCGCCATATTCATACTGGCGATTGCCTGTATCAATTTTCTGAATCTTGCTACCGCCACAGCTGCCAGCCGGGCTAAAGAGGTGGGGATAAGAAAGACTTCCGGCGCGGGAAGAAAGGATTTAATTGTGCAGTTTTTGATCGAGTCCTTCATTTTTTCATTTGTCGCTACCATCCTCGCCTTTTTTCTGGCAGAAATCGGGTTTTCTTTGTTTAATCAGTTCATCGGAAAAGAAATAATCATTGTATTTAATAAACTCACCTACTTATTACTGGCGTTTACTTTTGTTTTTACCATAAGCATTTTATCCGGCCTGTACCCTGCATTGGTATTATCTTCATTTCAGCCATCGCAAATTATGAGGCAAAATTTATTCACCACTAATAAAGGCGGGACGCTTAGAAAATTTCTAGTGGTTTTTCAATTTTCCGTTTCCTTGATTTTAATGCTGGCGACGATTGTCGTCATCGTCCAATTGGATTATGTAAGGAATAAGGAATTGGGATTTAACAAGGATAATATAGTGCTGCTGCCTTTTATGGAGGGTGCGCAATATGAGAAAAGAGAACAAATCAAAAAACAACTTTTATCCTTAACCTCTGTTAAACATATCACTTTTATTTCCGGTGAGCCGGGAGGTTTTCACGACAATCATTCTTTTGCACTTCCCGGAGAAGAGCGAAAAAACATTAAAATGCGCACTGTTTTCACCGACCACGATTTTCAGCATGTTTTTGACATCCCGCTGGTAAAAGGAAGGACATTCTCCGAAGAATTCCGTACTGATGCAGGTGAGGCGATAATCATCAACGAAGAGGCTGTTAAGTATCTCGGCTGGCAACAGGAAGAGGTGTTGGGGAAATACATACAAAATAATTTCACAGACACTATTCCAAGAAAAGTAATTGGCGTGATCAAAAACTACCACTTTGCCTCATTAAAACGCAAAATCGACCCGTTGGTAATTACAATAGGTTCCAACCTGGCTAAAATGGCTGTTAAAATAGATGGCAAAAACACGATGCCTGCCATAAAAGAGATAGAAAAGATTTGGAGCAGTTTTGCGATAGGTTATCCGGTTGTTTATCATTTTATGGACGAACAGTTTGATAATCTGTACCGTGCGGAAAAAAAGCAAAAGGCGTTATTCACCATTTTCACCGGCATCGCTATATTGATTGCTTGTATGGGATTGTTTGGACTTACCACCTATTCGGTGGAAAGAAGGATCAAGGAAATCGGGATCCGTAAAATTCTCGGAGCCAGGGTAGCGACAATTTTTATCTTATTGTCAAAGGACCTGCTAAAATTGGTGGTTATCGCCTGCCTCATAGCACTTCCGGCCGCCTGGTGGTTTGTGGAACGCTGGCTCGATAATTTTGCCTACAGGATCAATATTGAGTTTTGGATGATATTATTGGCGATCCTTACCGCGGTGATCATTGCGTTTCTTACCGTATGCTATCATGGTCTAAAAGCCAGCTACACCAACCCGGTAAATGCACTTAGAACCGAATAACCCCAAACAAAATGATACAGAACAACATTAAAATTGCGTGGCGGAATATTTCAAAAAACCCGGTTACCGCTGCTATTAATATATTAGGGCTCTCCCTGGGTTTTGCATCCGTCGTACTCATCCTTCTATTCATCAGGGATGAATTAAGTTACGATCAGTTTCATCAACACAAAGATGATATTTACAGGATCTCCTGGTTTTCAGAAAACCCACAAACCAGGACACCCCATCCCATGGCGCAGGGGTTGGTACGGGACTTCCCGGAAGTGGAAAGCGCCGTGTCTATTACACCGATCTGGGGACCGGGATTAACCCGTCGCATTTTTTCAATTGCCAACCCTCAAAATGCGTTGAAATATGATGAGAAGGCGATTTTGGGAGTCGACAGCACTTTTTTTGATGTTTTCTCCTTTAACCTGCTTAAAGGAAACCCTAAAAAAGTGCTTAGAAATGTCGGGGGTATTTTGATATCTGATCAAATGGCAAAAAAATATTTCAGGGATGAAGACCCTTTAGGTAAGCAACTGTCAATTAATGACAACCAATTCCTCGCCCAGGTGGAGGGTGTTTTTGAAAAAGTACCTGAAAATTCACATTTCCATTTTGATTTTTTAGTCTCTTATGTCACACTGAAATCCATAGAAGATGAAAATAGCCAGTTTCATACCTGGCACGACTTTGGGCATTTTAATTATATCAAGTTACATCCTAAAACCAGCCCGCTGGCCTTGGAAAACAAATTAATGGCATGGGCAGCACAGTTTGTAGGTTGGGACCGGGATGACTTGGAAAGGTTAAGCAAGGCGCAGGAAGGGTTTAAACTACAACCCCTCACCGATATCCATCTAAAATCTAATATAAGATGGGAGCTGGAAGCTAATGGACATATGGGTTATGTGTACATTATGAGCATTGCCGCTATTTTTATCCTGGTAATGGCTTGTGTCAATTTCATGAATTTAAGCCTGGGAAAATCGCTGGACCGCGTAAAGGAAATCGGGATTAGAAAAGCCAGCGGTGCCTCTAAAACCGAGCTAATCAGGCAATTTCTGGTTGAGTCCATGCTGATATCTGTTATCTCTTTGGTAATAGCCGGTCTGATGCTGGAAGTGGGTTCTAGCTGGCTCAGTGGTCTATTCGGAAAACAGCTTAGCTTAAATTACCTAGAACAACCCGATCTCGTCATTTACTTCCTGGCCATATTTATATTTACAGGCCTTGTGCCTGGTCTTTATCCGGCTATATACCTTTCATCTCTCTCTTTGTCTGGTATTTTGCGGGGAAAATTTGGATCCGGTCCCAGGGGGCAAACCATCATTAAATTTTTGGTCGTATTCCAATTTACGCTTGCTTTAATGTTAATTTCAGGAAGTATCATCATTTTCAGCCAGCTACAATTCTTTCAGGATAAACCTCTCGGATTTCAAAAAGAGCACTTATTGGTAATTCCTGTAAAATCGGATGAAATAAGGAACAAGTTTTTAACGCTAAAAGGCGAATTAAAGAACATAGATGGCGTAAAAAACGTTGCCGGATGTTCTAACGTTCCCGGCAAACAGTATAACCAGCATGCTGCCTTTTTAAACGAAGACCCACAAAACAGGATTGATATCAGCGATTGGCTGGTTGATGTCGATATCATTGACGCCCTAAAATTGCAGATTATTGCCGGTAGGGGTTTTTCGTTGGATTTTGCCACGGATTCTATGGCTTCTTTCGTGATTAATCAAAAGGCGGTGGAAAGCTTTGGGCTGGAAAATCCCGTAGGGACGCCCATTACCTGGGAGCTGGACGAGAAATACATTGAAGGTAAAATAATCGGGATAGTACAAGACTTTCATTTTCAGTCGCTTCACGAACCGGTCAGGCCCATATTAATGACCATTCGTCAAGACTTCAATCATGCCATTGTCAACATCGGCCATAAAAATGTAACGGAAATCATCAGTAAAATCGAAGATGTGTGGACAAGCTTTGATCATCAACACGAATTTGAGTATACATTTTTTGATGAAACCATCGATCAGCAATACCGCGCTGAAAATAACCTGGGAAAAGCTGTTAACGGTTTCGCCGTGTTGGCGGTTATGCTGGCATGTCTGGGGTTATTAGGTATTGCAAAATTGAGCTTTGCAAAAAAAATCAAGCAAATAGGCATCAGAAAGGTGATGGGTGCGCAGCCGCTGGGGCTGATTGTATTGTTGATCAGGGATTATTCAAAACTGGTCATTATAGCCATTTTTACAGGCATCCCACTCTGCTGGCTGGTGATGAAAAACTGGCTTCAGAATTTTGAATATCGCGTGGCCATTAATCCCATCACCTTTCTGGTCACCGGGGCCTTCCTGCTATTGGTGACCTGGCTGACACTGGGCTATTTAACCTATAAGACGGCAAAAGTCAATCCGGCGGATACGCTAAAGGATGAATAATCAAAAGAACAACCACCTGTTGTCCGCTTAAAAAAGAAAGCGATGAAATTACTTTCATCGCTTTCAGATAATATAAAAGTGGGTGGAAGATACGCGCTATCAGGTTTGTATCTCTTTAATCTAACGCTTTGACTATAGTGAGGCCAAAGGGTTTAAAGCAGTGGGCAGATTTTTTTAAGATTTTTAAAATTCTAAGACATTTTTGCGGGTGGGCCGGAAAAATTCCGGCAGGTGCTAAATCAGGCAATTTCACCGCCGGACAAAAAAAAGGCCTTATCGACCAGGACAGGTTGATAAGGCCTTTTCTAACGGAGACAGATATTAGTTAATCGGATAATATATGTGTGTCTCCCATTTGGTGGTGTCAACAGTACTGGGATCGTTGACATACTGCTCCCATGGACTTCCATTCAATGTCAGATTATTTGCCTGCATGTAAGCTGTTATTTCATCATGCGAAGCGCCAAGTTTTTCATAATCTCCCAGGTGTATACCTTTGACCACTTTCGAGGCATTTATTTGCTGGGCTTCGATTTTGTCGTGCTTCACATCCATCGATTCTGCGGTAGGTATGGCAGGTTCCATCACGATCATATCACTGCCCATATCATGATATACACAAATAGGCATACCGGCAGGCTGCTTGCCGGCAGCGGCTACATAACCCATTAATTCCCCAAAAGACTGCCCCATCATTTCCTTGATGGCATTGGGATCATTCAGGCTAACTTCGGATTTTATGCCTATATAGTAAATAGGCTCCGTTTCTTCCTGTGTAATTTGTATGGAATACTGTGGAAGAGCTTCGACTACTTCTTTTAATTGCGCCAATCCTTTTTCATAGTACGGCCCTAGCTGCCCGTCCATCATGACGCCAAATATCTTCGCGAGGCCTGAAAAATCAGAGTCAAAAGACCAGGTAACATTTGTATTTTCACCTTCCGGGTTTAAGGTAAAGCTTGCATGAGCGGTATTGTCAAAACCATCAAACGCTAATTCCGATTTAATCAATTGATCGGGAACAGCTTCTACGATAGATTGGGTGCCGCTACCTACATCCTGATGGTCACTTTTCCAGGACATTTTAGAGCCAACACCTGACTCAGGGCCTTCAAAATTATATACAGTCTCAGGGTCAATGCCTGTCCAGGGAGACCATTCGTTAAATTTCTTCATACTGCTTAGCTGGGAGTATACCAGCGAAGGCTTAGCATTGATCACTACGGAACGTTCCACGTGTGCTTTTGACGGCAAAACTGCAACGACAATTGCAATAAGCACAATAATGGATAAAAGAATTATTCCAATGATTTTTAGAGCTTTCATAGGTTTTTTTAGTTTGTTTGGATTAGAAATCGGGAATAATTTAGCAATTTGTTCAAAATAAAGAAATGCAAATATTGTTTTTTCGCATTATCAATTAATTCAAATTTCAATTTATAACTTATTAAAAACTTGTGAGTTATCAAGATTATCGATTATTTGGAGCCTTTTCAGGAGGACGATTTTCTTGCAATACCAGCGTAATAAGCCTCGTTTAAACTAAAAAAAAGCATTTACTTCAATAAAGAACCTTTAAACACCGAAGTACTTTTTGCGATCTTTTCTGATACATTTTAATTTCCCTGCTTATTACCTTTATAAAACCTTTATGTAGCAGCTCAGCCGATGGTTTGATTATAGGTTCTGAAATTAAAATAATCGCCAATGTGGGTTTACAATTTTTTATCTAAAAGTGGTTTTTTTAACAAATACGTTTACAAAATTATTTTTGTAAGCCTACTTGGGATGGTCACGCCAATAGTTGGGATCAGCCTTTATTTTCTGTATTTTAATCAAACACATATTGCAATCGCCGATATTTTTTTTCTGGTGTTGGCCTTTACCCTGCTTGGTATTATCTTTAATGTTTGGTTATTAAACCAGCTGAGTTATCCCATCACACTGGCGCAGCGGGAATTAACCAAATACAACACAACCAATGAAATTCCTGATCTGCCTACCCACTTTCGCGATGAAGTCGGATTAATATTAAGAGATATAAAAAAGAGAGCAAAGTCTACCAGCAGGCTGATTACCGAAAAAAACGATTTTACAGCCATGCTTTCCCATGACTTGAGAAGCCCCATGGTTTCTATCATCGGTTTGCTGAAGCTCATCCGGGAGGAGCCTGAAAGCGCGCAGGCAAAATATTTTTGCAACAAGGCGGAGGAGTTTGGATACCATCAGCTAAAGCTAATGGAGTCGGTATTATCCTTGCTCAATGAAGAGAGTCAAAACCGTAAAACACCTAAAAAGGTCTCCATAAATCTTTCAAAATTCCTGGCACAGTCGTTAAGTCAATTTGAATTGACACTAAAAAACAAGCAGTTGGAAATCAGTCAAAATGTTCCACCGCACCTGGAGGTAAAGGTTGAACCCTACTCTTTTTCCCAGGTTATCACCAATTTGTTACATAACGCTATCAAGTTCTCCAAGAAAGGAGACAATATATTTGTGAATGCCAGCAACGGTGGAGACACCGTTAAAATAAGTGTGCGAGACCAGGGGATCGGATTTTCGCTGGATAACACGGCAGTGCTTTTTGAACGGTTTACCCCTGAAAGAAAAAGAGGTACGCAAGGGGAGCCCACCAATGGCCTTGGCTTGTACCTAACAAAAAAAATAGTCGAGAAACACGATGGCAGCATCCACGCTGAAAGTCCCGGATATAATAAAGGTGCCACCTTTAAGATTCAGATTCCCTCTGATAATTAGATTTTACAACTCCGGGATACGTTGACATTTTCACTGACAGTGCTGCTGGTAAAGTTGCCCGGCCTCTTCGTCACCGGTATCTGCAGCCAATTGAAAATGGCGGCATCCCTCATCCTTTTGGTTACTCGCCGAATAGGATTGTCCCAAATAAAAATGGATCCGTTCCAGCTGATTGTCCATCTCAAAAGCCTGCGTCAACAATGTAATAGCTTTGTCGTAATTCCCTGACATATAATAGAATATACCTTTGTTACGGTAAGACCAGGGATTATCCGATTTCAACACAATACTTTTATTGATGTCCTCCTCCGCTTGCGGTAGCTGATCTAGTTTAAGGAATGCAAAGCCCCGGTTGTTAAGAAAAAAAGGGTTGTCAGGATCCAGTTCCAGCGCCGTATTAATATGGGATAATGCCACCGGATAGTTACCTTCTTCCATGAAAATCAACGCCTTCACATTATAGGCATGACCGTGTTTCGGGTCAATTTCAAGCGCTGCATCCAATGATGACCTGGCTTTTTCCCAATCCTTTAAATGGTAGTAAACCACGGCCGTGTTGATATAATTTTCGGCATTGTCGGGATCCAATTGTCCGGCACGGTCAAATGCTTCCAACGCCTTTTCATACTGCCGGAGGTTGTTATAGATAACGCCAAAGTTTAAATATACTTCCGTCGAATCCTGGTAAACTCCTGACACGACCATCATATCTTTCAATGCCCTTTCCCATTTCCTGTTTTGGATGTAGGCATTTGACCGGTTAAAATAAGCGTCTGTATAGGTTGAATCAATTTGGATGGCCCTGGTATAATCTTCGATGGCTTGAAAATACTTCCCCTGCTCATAATAGGCGATACCCCGATTGTTGTAGGCGTCTTTGAAATTTTGGTCCACGTTTAAAGCTTCCGAATATAATTCAATAGCTTCCTTATACTCTTTGGCATACAGGTGATCATTCGCCTTATAAAAGAACTTGGCCTTGCGGCTTAATTCCCTGTCCCCGCAACCAAAAAACCCGGCCATCAGAATAATCAGAAAATAATATCCCTTTAACATGCCGTAAAGATAGAGGCATCATTTATAAATTGATGCATTTAATGGAAGAATTAAAAATTTTAGCGTTGGTCCTTAAAATCTCACCAACCTATTTGGTTTTTAAATGTTTCTTAAATGCTTTTAAACATCTTTTAATCACACCAACTGGTTATATTTGTATATGACCGATATCCAATTATTTACAAAACTTTCCGGGATTCCCGCTGATCTTAAAAAGGAAACATTTGAATTTATTGATTTCCTAAAACTTAAAATTAACCAAAAAAAAATTGCAAAAAAGAGAATTCCCGGACTCGCAAAGGGGCTTATTAAAATGTCGAAAGATTTTGATGAACCGTTAGATGATTTTATGCATTGTAAGTAATGGAGTTATTATTAGATACGCACATATTGATTTGGTTCATTACAAACGACAAAAAACTTCCTGTAAATTATAAAGCTTCAATCGAAAACAAAGAGAATAAGTGCTTTGTCAGTATGGTCTCATATTGGGAAATGAGCATAAAATATGCACTAAACAGACTGGAGCTTGGCGTGGATTTAAAACAGATTTTTGAGATTATCCACGCAACCGGTTTCGATTCCCTTCTGATTACCGTGAAGCATATCATATCTAATTCAAAACTTAATTTTTATCACAGAGATCCCTTTGATAGATTGTTAATTGCCCAGGCTCAAACCGAGAAATTGATCATTTTGACCAAAGATGAGCATTTCAAAAAATATAATATAAGAATATTATCCTAAAATACTTTATTTATAGAAGGAACTTTAATCATCTTAAACCAAAACTTAATTTTCATCCTCCAAAGTGGATATTTATATATCTTTGTATAAAAATTCGTGGTGGGCAAAATAGTCATATATATAGTTATTTTTTTCCTACTCACCTGCGAACTCTACGCTCAAAACCAAATTTTACCCCCAAACCGTAGGGTCCCATGGGAAAAGGCCGGTCTGCAACAAGACCTGCCAGTGCCGGGTGAGGTTTTGAACATCCTTGACTTTGGTGGCGATAATACCGGAAAAACAGCCAGCGACGAGGCTTTGCGCCAGGCTATTGCCAGTTTAAATGGCTATGGCATCATTCAATTTCCTGCCGGTAACTACCTGTTTGAAGAAACCATCCGGCTAGGAGACAGTACCATCCTCCGCGGAGAGGGCGCGCTGGAAACCAGCCTTCAATTTGACCTGGGCGGACAAGGCCACCTTATTACAGCAGAAGGTGCTGTCAGCGGCCGCTATGAACTTTCTGCCGATGCTGCTTTTGGGGCTACAGAAATCACACTTAACAACATAGATGGTCTAAAAGCGGGAGATTATATCCGCATCTATCAGGAGGACAACGCTGTCGTTGCTTCCGATTGGGCGCTGAATTCAACAGGCCAGATCAACCAGATTACGGGCCTGTCCGGCACGGATGGCTTGACATTGGCTGATCCGTTACGTATGGACTACCATATTGAAAAATTACCGGCCATTGAAAAAATACAGCCTGTCGCCGGCGTTGGGATCCATTGTCTTAAAATAGAAAGAAACGACGCAACCCCTGACCAAACCAGCAATATAGTCTTTAGGTATGCCATCAATTGCCAGGTACAGGGTGTGGAAAGCGACCGCTGCAACTTTTCTCATATTGCCTTGTCTTACAGCAGTCACATTAAAATATCAGCTTCCTACTTTCATCATGGCTTTACTTATGGCTGCGGTGGTAGGGCCTATGGAGTGGTCGCACAATTTTCCTCGGGGAATTGCCTGGTGGAAAACAATATATTTGAACACCTACGCCATGCCATGTTACTACAGGCAGGTGCCAATGGCAATGTGTTTGCCTATAATTATTCCACAGATCCCTTTTGGGAAGAGCCCCTTGCGCCTACCAATACAGCCGGTGACCTCGTATTACACGGGAATTATCCTTATGCCAATTTATTTGAGGGCAACATAGCACAAAATATCGTCATTGATAACTCTCACGAGCTTAACGGGCCTATCAATACGTTTTTCAGAAACCGGGCGGAATTATTCGGATTTATCATGTTTCCTAACCCTGCAAGCGACCGGCAAAATATCATTGGCAATGAGGTGACAAGTATTGAAAATCCTACCGGCGTTTTTCTCACCATGGGCAACGACCACCTGATACATGGCAATCAAGTCCAGGGGGAGATTGTTCCGGAAAGTACTACACTTTCCGATACTTCCTATTATTTAAGTGAAAAACCTGATTTTCTGGGTAATTATCCGTGGCCGTTGATCGGCTTACCGAGACAATTAAATTTTTATTCAATTCCTGCCAAAGACCGGTTTTTAAAAGGTGAAAACCTGACATTGTGCGGCGATGAGGAACCTGTAATCACCGGCCTTGGAGACGGCACCCCTCCGCTGTTAAAAGATCATCTGTTTCCCAACCCAAACCGTGGAACTTTTACACTTAACCTGGACAAAATCCCCATTTCCCCAACTTTTATCCAGGTAATAGATCCGATGGGACAAGTAATTTTTAAGACTTTAACCAATGAAAAGGCAAATCATATCCACCTGAAAAATCAGCCGAAGGGTCTGTATATTGTCAAAATCCAGGGTCGCAATCAAGCACCTATCACCTTGAAATTTGTGCTGTATTAGATTTACATGGTGTTTTTTTATGCTAAATCCCCTGGTTCTCGCATTGAACATCATAATCGTCCCGCCATTTTATCGTTTAAAAAAACAGATCAATGGTTTTAATTCCCGACAGGTAATGAATGGGGATTATTTTCACCCGGGTCGCGGAAAATAAATGCTTATATTTCAAGCACAGTATTTGCATTGCTTAAGTAGTACGTTTTAAGGAAGCTTTTATGCCAAAATCAATATTATATATTTTAGCCTGTTTTTGCCTTTACCAGGTCAATGGTCAGGACACCCAACCCCAGGAGGAAAAAGAATTGTCACTGCTGTTTATCGGAGACATTATGGGGCATCAATCACAGATTAACGCCGCTTTTGACGATAATACCGGGCAATACAATTATGACACCTGCTTTAAATACATTGCTCCGATATTATCCAAAGCCGACGTAACTATTGCAAACCTGGAGGTAACCTTAGCGGGTTGGCCCTACTCGGGATATCCGCAATTCAGTTCGCCGGACGAATTAGCGGTAGCTATGAAAAATGCAGGTGTTGATGTCATGGTAACCGCCAATAATCACTCCTGCGACCGTAGAAAAGTGGGCTTAGAGAGGACCATTGCAGTTTTAGACAGCCTCGAAATAAAGCATACCGGTACTTTCCTGGATGCAGCCAGCAGGGAAAAGGAATATCCACTATTAATTGAAAAAAATGGATTTCGCATTGCGTTGTTAAACTATACCTACGCCACCAACGGTATACCTGCCTCGCCTCCAAATATTGTAAATCTGATCAATAAAGAAACCATTCTAAAAGACCTGGCCAAAGCCAGATCTATCAATCCGGACCATATCGTGGTATTCATGCATTGGGGATTGGAATACAAACAATATCCCAGCAAGCAGCAGGTGAGCTTTTATAATCTGTGTAAAAATAACGGCGCAGATATGATTATTGGTTCCCATCCACATGTGGTGCAAAAAATGGAGTTTCATGCCGACAATGAAAATCCACACCTCGTAGCGTACTCCCTTGGGAATTTCATCTCTAATCAGCGAACAAGCCCCAGAGATGGTGGTGCCATACTGCAGGTTAATTTACATAAGCGGGATAGTGTCAGTAGGGTCAAAAATGCCGGCTACTACCTAACTTGGGTCTATCCACCGAAAATCAACCAGAAAAAGAAATTTTATGTCCTGCCCATTTCCAAATTTGAAAACATACCTACGTTTTTTGATAACGCCTCCTTCCTCAAAATGAAAACTTTTGCGGAAGGCTCAAGAAAATTATTCGAGGCTGAAAATAAGCATGTGGAAGAATACAAATACAACCCTGAGCAGGAAAACTATTATCGCATTGAAGTCAATAACGAGTAAAACCGGATTGACTATCTTCCCTTACGCCCACTCAGGTCCACCACTGTGGTAGAGTCTTTCTTGGATTGATCGGTCCAGTAAAAATAAAGATCCGTTTCGAAAGAAATGATCGTTTGATCTTCGTAGTACACTGTCACATTTCTCTCATCATCTATCCGAATATTGGAAATTCCTTCCTCATCGGTATACAAAACCACGTCGTCGATGCCATTATATTTTGATGAAATTGGAAATTTGATGATTAAATCATTGCGGTCGGGGTAAATGAATTGGATGGATTCCTTATCGTAGGTCACCAATACGTAATCCGTATTTTCACGCACTTCTCCTTCGGAGCTCTGTGCTCTCTGCTTGTTGCTGAAGGTGGTCCAATTCATTTCTTCATTGGAATCCTGTGCGTTTACATTGGAATGGACGAACCCTAAGCTAAATACAAATACCATCATAAGGGTCACTCGGGGAAGGCCTTGAAAAGTCATTAAGAATAAGTTATTCAATTTCATCAGTGTTAACTTTAAGTGTACTCGATAAATTTACAGTGATAAGACCAGGTCTTAGAAAACTTAGGATTAGTTTAGTTAGTATTAAATGTCTTTATTATTCCTGTCCCCTAATAATAAAGAACTCTAAAAGTATTTTTTAGATTCAATTTTTTATAAGAAAAATACAATAATACAACAAAAACCATTCACATGCAAGATTTTGTTCAAAAACTTATGATTTTCCAGGCAAACATCTGGTAATAGCATGATTTGTAGGTATTTATCATTTTATCGTATCATTTCCCTTATGTAAGATAATGCATTTAAAAGACAAAAAAGAATCTAAATACTAGAAAATCGCTGTGACTTTTTTGCGACAGGGGATTATAAGGGCGAACCAAATCCAGCAGATCATGGGTAATCGTCATTATTTAATCTTTGTTATTGTTTTTGTATTTTCTTCCTGTGACAAGACGTCTCGCAAGGAATCAACCTACGACGCCACCACCGATGGCGAGCTTTCACCTCCGGCTATTTTTGATGAAACTGAAGGTGCGGGTAAACAGCATGCTATCATTTCCGGGAATCCCGATGACAAGGAAAACGCCACCGCAGCTGAAGGGGCAAATACCACTGGTATAAAACTTATCAAAACCGTTCGTATGGGTTTTAAGGTAAAGGATGTAAAAGAAGACTTGCAATACATTTCCGGGCAGGCCGTCCAAATGGGTGGATATGTCAAAGACTATGATCATAAGACAAATAGTCATGTCGTCGCCTCAAAAAAGACCGGCAGGGACTCCCTGGAGCAAACGATCAGTTTAGTGCATCAGGTGACAACAGTGATAAAAGTTCCGGCCGGCCGGTTGGATGAATTCCTAACGTCAATAGAGTCCAGGGCTTTGCTAATGGACTATAAAACCAGCAATGCACAAGACGTTACTGGAAAAATGATGGATCTCGCTGCCAGAAAGGCGATTAAACTTAGTATTGAAAAAAAATACATTGATATCCTGGCGACCAGGCCCGGCAATCTCAAAGAGGTATTGGAAGTCGAAACTAAAATTGATCAAATACGGGAAGAAATTGAGATGATGGAGCATCAACTGAAGCACTTGAATCAAAGCGTTGCCATGAGCACCATTCATTTAGCATTGCATCAGGATCCTGTTTATCAAATCTCCTTCTCGCCGATAGAAAATCAGGTGATATACGAAGATAGTTTTGGCACAAAAGCAAAAACCGCCTTTTCAGCGGGATGGACCTTATTGAAGGATTTGATCATAGCCCTGTTTTACTTGTGGCCTTTGATAGGCTTAACCGTCATTATCACCACCTCCTGGCACCTGCGTAAGCGTATCAGACTTAAATCCCAGAAACCATCCTAGACGCTTTCAAAGCCTGCCAAAGTTGGGATAGGTCTTAGCCATGGATGCCGGGATTACAGGTTTTTAGTCATTTTAATGAGTGTGTGTTGGCCGAGCCAGAACTTCGAATCCGGCACTTCGCAATAGCCTAACTCTGTATAAAACTTTTTAAGGTAGTCGTGAGGATATAGGAAAACCGAGGTCATTCCTTTTTCAATGGCCAGCTTTTCCATATGCTCTACCACCAGGCGTCCCAATCCCTTGCCCCTGAACTCTTTAAGCACGGCAACTCTGGAAATATGTCCTTGCTTATTTTCCATATGCAACCTGCCGGTGGCAATCGGGTTTTCGCCATGATACACCAGTATATGGAAAGCCTGAGGATCGTACGTATCAAAATCCAGTTTTTCGCTAATTCCCTGCTCCTTGACAAATACGGCTTTTCTGATTGTAAAGGCTTGCGTTAACTCTTCAAGGGTCTTCACCTGTTTAACTCTTGTAATCATAGAGGCGACATTCTGTTATCAATTTTCTTGCATCCGTTGGCATTGATCTGTCACAAAAACCAATGCCCCTCCCTAATATACCACTTATGGGCTTTGCTGGTTTCACTAATGATGGGTGACTTTTAATAAACATCCAAAATTTAACCAGGCTCAAGGCCTCCACCAGAAGATGCAGGCCACAAAGATTTCATTGATTAAATGCCTTTTTAGCGTTTTGACTGGTAATAGAAAAGGACGTGGAATTGGTGTCCGATGTGTTTTTAATTTATGGCATTTATAGCTAGCTTTGAACCCTATTGAAATGAATGAAATTATTAATAAACGTATCTCCATCCGGAGATCCTTTTTTACAAAAAACTAACTGTTATGACCGGGATTTTAGGCGCTAGCGCTTCATCTTCATCGGCCGGCTCTTCCAGCGCGCCGGTTCATGGTAAATTTGTACACGTTGTATTTTTCTGGCTTAAAAACCCAGACGACCAAGCCGAAAGAAAGCAATTTGAAAATAATCTGAATAATTTTATCAGCGGTATTGACTACATCAGGTCATCGCATGTGGGTACAGCAGCGGGTACAAACAGAACGGTGGTAGATAATTCCTACACCTACTGCCTGATCGTTTCTTTTGACAACAAGGACGATCACGACGCTTACCAGGAGCATGCGCTGCATCAAAAGTTTGTCACCGATAGTGAAGCTCTTTGGGAAAGGGTCCAGGTTTATGACTCTATAGTCGTATAACTTAAAAAAAGGGGCTTACAACCTGTCTGGCAAAATATAAAGCAGGCATCTCCGTTAAATGGGCGTTATATCTGGTAAAAGCTTTCTTTTAACCAGTCATAGCGAATACTTAACTAGTCAAACTTTATTATTTGTGAGATAATTCGGAAATTGTTTAAAAAAGCTGATATGAAAACCAAATCCTTTATGGCCTCCGCTGTAGGTGCCGTTATTTTGTTGTTGATAAATGCCTGTGCTGTAAATCCGGTGACTGGGAAAAGGGATCTGATGTTGATCTCCGAAGAGCGGGAGCTCGCCATGGGTAAGGAAAGTGATCCGGGTGTAATTTCTTATTTCGGCCTTTATGACGATCAGAAATTACAGGATTTTATAAATACCAAAGGCAAAGAAATGGCAGCCATTTCTCACCGCTCTCATCTGGACTTCAAATTTCGCATATTGGATTCTCCGGTAATTAATGCATTTGCGGTTCCCGGTGGCTATGTGTATTTCACCAGGGGCATTCTGGCCCATTTCAATAACGAAGCGGAATTTGCCGGGGTACTGGGACATGAAATTGGTCATGTTACTGCCAGGCATTCCGCCAGGCAGCAAAGCAAGCAAATGATATATCAGGGGTTGTATACTGTGGGGATGGTAGCTTCCAAGGAATTCAGGACATTTTCTGATGTAGCCTCCCAAAGCCTGGGCCTTTTATTTCTGAAATTTAGTCGCGAACATGAAACAGAGTCAGATCGCCTGGGCGTAGAATATTCTACAAGGGTAGGCTATGATGCTAAGGAAATGGCAAATTTCTTCGGTACCCTGGACAGGATGCGTAAGCAAAGCGGCGCAGAGCCGGTACCGGATTTTTTGTCTACCCACCCTAATCCGGTAGATCGTTTTCAAAATGTAGGCAGACTCGCTTCGGAATGGAAGACCAAACTAAATGCTACCAACCTCAAAGTAAACCGAAATCAATATCTGAACATGATTGATGGACTGGTTTTTGGCGAGGACCCGAGGCAGGGATTCTTTGAAAATGATGTGTTTTATCATCCTGTTTTAAAATTTCAATTTCCGGTTCCTACACAATGGAAAACCGTCAATACCCCACAACAGGTACAACTAGCCCCTGATAATGGTAAAGCTGCCATTATGTTCAGCCTGGCCCAGGAAAAAACGCTTCAGGAAGCTTTGGCAGCAGTGATCAAACTCGACTCCATAAAGGTTATAGAGAAAAAGGAAGTCAAGGTTAACGGGCTACCCGCCATGACCATGGTTGCAGATCAAAGTACAACCATCAGGTTTCTCACCTACCTGATTCAACATGGTAAATATATATACAAATTTCACGGCATATCATCGCAGCAAGACTACAGCAGTTATGCGCCCGTATTTGTCAATACCATGAAAAATTTTAAGCCGTTAACAGATCCTGCAAAACTCAATGTAAAACCTGATCGCGTACGGGTAGTGTCTGTTAAATCAAACAGCACCGCAGAGCAGGCGTTTAAGTCATATAAGGTAAAAAAAGATATGATGGAAACTACTGCTTTATTAAATAGTATGAAATTAACCGATAAAGTCAATAAAGGAAGTCTGATAAAAATAGTAAGAAAGTAAACATCAATTTATCCTTCTTACTTTATCCCAAACCATCTTACCTGCGATCACCCATGAAAGCTTATTACATCCCCGGTTTTCTGTTGATTGGTTTTCTTTTTGGGGGTCTTCGCGACCTGCCGGAAATGGAGGCCTTCATCAAAGATGATATCCCATTTCTTACCGCTTTCTATAAAGAAAGGCACCAATCGCCTGAAATATCGCTGAAAGAGGAAAAAACCGCTGGAATATTGGCTGACCAGCTAAGAGCTGCCGGCTTTGAGGTAACCGAAAACTTTGGCGGTTATGGTATAGTAGGTATCCTGAAAAACGGCAAGGGACCGACCATCCTATACCGGACCGATATGGATGCATTGCCCATGGTTGAAAAAACCGGACTGCCATATGCCAGTCAGCAAACCACCCAATATGAGGGCAAGGAAGTTGGTGCGATGCATTCATGCGGACATGACATGCACATGACTACCTGGCTTGGAACGGCCAGGGTCATGGCTAAAATGAAAAACCGGTGGAAGGGGACTTTGATGTTAATAGGGCAACCTGCCGAGGAAATAGGCGCCGGCGCCAAAATGATGCTGGAAGCCGGTTTATATGACAAGTTTGGGCCACCGGACTATGGCATCGGCTTGCATTGCAGCCCCACCATTCCCTCGGGTAAGGTAGGATTTGGCAAAGGATTCACCATGGCCAATACAGAAAGCATTGATATTAAAGTCTTCGGACAGGGTGCCCATGGCGCGACACCACATATGGCCATTGACCCCGTTGTCATTGCCAGCATGATGGTAATGGAATTACAAACCATCGTCAGTAGGTCACTCAATCCTACAGATGCAGCGGTGGTCACGGTAGGAGCCATCAATGGAGGCACACGGCATAACGTCATTCCCAGTGAGGTAACTTTAAAATTAACTGTAAGGACATATACTGACGAGGTACAGGCAACCGTACATAAAAGAATAGAGGAAATTGCCAAAGGCGTGGCAATGGCCGCCGGGTTGCCGGAAGATAAGTTGCCCGAGGTGATTTTTCCCAAGGATTTTACCCCTGCCAACTATAACCATCCCCATTTGGTTGATCGACTGGTAAAATCAGCTACCAGCGTCATTGGGAAAGACAATGTTGTCGAGGCTGCCCCGATGATGGTTGGCGAAGACTTTTCACGTTACGGCAAAACCAAACACCAGGTTCCCACTGTATTATATTGGTTAGGAACAGTGCCTCAGGAAAGAATACAGTCAGGTAACTTACCCGGATTGCACTCTCCCTATTATTTTCCCGAGGTTGCCAATACCATAAAAACCGGTGTGAAAGTAACAAGCCAGTCCCTGATCGATCTCTTCAATCAGAAAATGTGATGGTCTGGGATTTTTGACCAATGGTCAAACGATAGTATAACCTCTTGTCTCCCTCCGTGACCTGAAAAATATTGGATTGTTTCGGAAATAATTCCATCAAAAAATCAGCTGTTACCTCAAGTTTATCCCACTTCCGGGGACCTTTCAGGGTAAAATCAAACCAGTGTGCATCATTTTCGACGGTGATTCGTTGGAGCTGGTAGTCAGCCCGTTGATCGTTAATTTCAAACTTCAAATGTCCGGCAAAGTACGCTGTAATTCTTTTTGCTTCCTCCCCGTTTTCCGATACATTGATTAACCTTATTTCCCCTTGAAATTTATTTTTCAGCGCGTCCTGTAAGTCATCGGTAAAAACTTTTACCTGGAGGTTAGCGGTTATATCATTGGGTTGGTGTTCTAATTGGATTACGGCAATATAAATAGCATGATCATCAGGAAGAGAGGACTGATGAAAGGTATTGAACAACACAAGGGCAGAAAATAGTATGGCCTGACCAGACATGCTTTAAAGATTTTACCAAAATTAAGGAAAAGATCTAAATAATTTCCTGTCATCAGCTTGCCGGTTACCTGATAGTCTCCCACAATACCCATCATCAACTTCAAAAGACAGCGCATTATATTTCAAATGCACTACTTTTTAATCTCAAATTTTGTTTCAGCTTTAAAAAGTGAATATTTTCGTTCAAAATAAACGACTTATAAAACTCATGGCAAAACCCAAGGTTAAAGAAATTGACGGATTTGAATATACCTTATACGAAAAAAAAACTTACGAACCAGACGTCGCTTTGCAACGCAGCCGGGAATACTATCAATGGTTAGATAACCGTAGAACAGTTAGGGACTTTTCTTCTAAGCCCGTTCCGAAGGAATTGATAGAAAACCTTATCCTCACCGCCTCCACAGCGCCTAGCGGTGCACACAAACAACCCTGGAAATTTTGTGCGGTGTCAAGTCCTGACATCAAAAGTGAGATTAGAAAAGCGGCGGAAAAAGAGGAATATGAAAGCTATAATAGTCGCATGAGTGAACGTTGGTTAAAAGACCTGCAACCGCTGGGCACCGACTGGCACAAACCCTTCCTGGAAATTGCCCCGTGGCTTATTATTGTATTCAAGAAAGCCTTTGACTTTGATGAGCATAACGAAAAGTCTAATAATTATTATGTGAATGAATCGGTAGGACTCGCCGCAGGTTTCCTGCTGACAGCCATTCACAATGCCGGCCTGGTGGCGCTGACGCATACCCCCAGTCCCATGAATTTTTTGGTAAAAATTTTGGAGCGGCCAGCCAATGAAAGACCGTTTCTGCTGATCCCCGTTGGGTACCCTGCAGATGAAATTTATGTACCCAGCTTAGAAAGAAGGCCACTGGAAAAAATCAGCGAGTTTTATGAATAGTTGATATTCTAAACTTTTTACTACTTGCCAAACATTTTTTAAGCTATCGGGTTATTGGTTTTTAGCGCGAATCATATTTCCTGATGAAAAGGAAAATATAGCGTTGATGGATGGTACCCGGATATTAGGGGTAAAAAATTTATTGATAAACAATCGAGATGGTTAAAATAAAAGCAAACTATGTGCTGGCTGCTCTTTGGATTACCTTACTCTGCAGCTGCCAAAAAAGGTCTCCGGAAATACCTGAAATCAGACAAGTGGATGTATTGATCGTTGGCGGAGGCGCCAGCGGCACCATGGCCGCCATTCAGGCCGCAAGAATGGGCAGTTCAGTGCTTGTAGCGGAGGAAACACCGTGGCTAGGTGGCATGCTTACCGCAGCCGGGGTGAGTGCGATTGACGGTAACTATAAGTTACAGTCAGGACTCTGGGAGGAATTTAGAAAAAATTTATATAATCACTACGGAGGACCCGAAGGCGTAAAAACCGGCTGGGTCAGCAACGTACTCTTCGAACCTGAGGTTGGAGACAGCATATTGAAGTACATGGCAGGGCTTGAGGATGGCATTGAATTAATGTTAAATTCCACCCTCGGGCACATTGAAAAAACTCAAAAAGGGTGGATAGCAGATATCGCCTACCAAACCGATACCATCAGGGTCGAAACTCAGGTGGTCATAGATGGCACGGAGCTCGGAGACGTAGCCGCCCTGGTGGGGATTCCCTACGAGATTGGCATGGATTCCAGGCACCTGTCAAATGAAAAGATTGCCCCTGAAACTGCCAATGACATCGTACAGGACCTAACTTATGTGGCCATATTGAAAGACTACGGCAAAGGAACTGATATGACCATTACCAAGCCCGAAGGCTACGATCCATCTCCCTTCTACTGCACATGCGCCGGCCGATGCAATCAGGATAGTATCGGGCGCAAACTTTGGGATTGTGAGCATATGATGGGGTACGGACGCCTGCCTGGTGATAAGTATATGATTAACTGGCCGATATTTGGCAATGACTTTTATCTCAATGTCATCGAAATGGCTCCACATGAGCGCAAGCAGGCCTATGAACAAGCTAAATGGTATACCATGTGTTATGTGTACTACCTGCAGGATGCCTTGGGTTTCAGACATTTGGGTATTGCAGACGACGTTTTCCCCACTGCCGACGGCCTTCCATTTATTCCATACCATAGGGAATCCAGAAGAATTGACGGTATTGTCAGGTTTGATCTCAATGACCTGGCGCGCCCTTTTGCGCAAACCAACGCTCTTTATCGCACGGGTGTGGCGGTAGGAGACTATCCGGTAGATCATCATCATGCTGCTTACCCTCAAAGCGAAGCGCTTCCCGACCTGCACTTTTACCCTGTCCCCTCCTATGCGCTGCCCCTTGGAACGCTAATACCCAAATCCGTTTCAAACTTCATCGTAGCGGAAAAATCAATATCTGTAACCAATCTTGTAAACGGCACCACACGGCTGCAACCCGTTTGTCTTCTCATTGGTCAGGCCGCCGGTGCGCTGGCAGCGTTGGCAGTTGATGAAGGCGTTTCACCGGCGGACGTTCCCGTCAGAAAAGTACAGCAGGCCCTGCTCGATTCCAAGGCTTACATTTTGCCTTACCTGGACGTATCACCCACCAGTAGCTCTTTTTCAGCCATTCAGAAAACAGGGGCAACAGGAATTTTAAGAGGGGAAGGAAAAAATATAGGGTGGGAAAACCAAACTTTGTTTTATCCGGATAGTCTTGTATCAAAGTCTGCGCTGCAAACCGGCTTGCAGGATATCGCCGCAGGGCTCGTCATTACCAGTAAAAAAGAAACGTTAACAGTAAATGAAGCATTAAAAGTCATATATGATCTCATGAAATTACGCCCCGGTGACACCCACTTTTCATCCCGGGAAGCCATGGATGAAAAAGCCAAAGAAATTTGGAAAAATCATATGGATACCTTAATGGATCCGGAGGTGTCGATCACCAGAGCGATGTTCAGTGTACTACTCGGCGAGCTGATAGATCCATTTTCCAACTGGCCGGTGGATCATCATGGCACTTATCGTTCAGGGATCAATTAACTGATTATTTGCTCGCTTCTGCAAACCAACCGTTGATAAATCACTCGACACCACCTACCGGTCTTGCTTCCGTGCCAGGCATGTCCATAAGCTTGTCTCCCAGTTCTGTTCTGATATTGTTTGCCAGATCTTTTATGCTTTTCACAATTTCAGGATTTTCGGCCGCTACATTGATAGTTTCGCTGATATCTGTCTCCAGGTTATATAACTCAATTTCTTCCATGGTATTATGCTCATAGTCCACCGGAAGGCCACCTTTACCCCCTTCACGTCCATTCAGGGTTCTGTAGGTATGGGGGAAATATAGCTTCCAGTTTCTATATCTTACCCCGTGTAATTCATTCACATGATAATAAAAGAAATAGGCCTCATGAGGGCTTTTTACAGATTGCCCGGTTAAAATTGGCCACACGTCTTTCCCATCGATTTTGCGCTCCGGCAGTTTGGCATTGGTCAGTCCCGCAATCGTGGGCAGCAAATCAATGGTCATCATAGGCACCTCTACCGTTTTATTGGCGGGAATTTTTCCAGGGTAGCGCATAATACAAGGCTCTCTTTGTCCTCCTTCCAGCGCGGTTCCCTTGCCTTCTCTCAACGGTAACGCGCTACCGCTATGTTCCCCGTAAGAAAGCCAGGGTCCGTTATCCGACGTGAAAATCACCAGTGTCTGTTGATCAATACCGTTGTCTTTTAAAGCCTTCAAAATTTGTCCCACCGACCAATCTATTTCCATGATTACATCGCCATATAAACCTCTTTCGGACTTTCCTTTGAACTTTTCCGATACAAATAAGGGCACGTGTGGCTGTGGATGGGCCACGTAAAGAAAAAACGGCTGATCTTTGTTGTTCTCGATAAATTTGACACTGCGCTCGGTAATTTGCGTGGTTAACATCGATTGATCTTCCAGGGTATCAATGATATTTTGATTTTCATACAAAGGCAAATGGGAAAAATTAAATATAGTACCTTGCTGTGGATGGAATGGCCACATATCATTGGAGTAAGGAATACCAAAATAATCATCGAATCCCTGGTTGTTAGGCATAAACTGCGGCGCATCCCCAAGATGCCATTTACCATATATGGCGGTGCGATAACCGCTGGCTTTTAGCATTTCTGCCATGGTAGTTTCCGACGGATTCAGCCCGTTTGGGTGATTGGGCATCAATGCGCCGTGAATGCCTATACGATTCGGATAGCAGCCGGTTAGCAAGGCGGCCCTAGAAGCTGAACAGACTGCCTGCGCCGCGTAGAAGTTAGTAAGCTTTACCCCTTCTTTGGCCATCTGATCCAGGTGAGGCGTTTTAATGTCCGGCGATCCAAAACAGCCTACATCCTGATAACCCTGATCATCTGTAAAGATGATAATCACATTAGGCGGTAAATCTTTTGTTGTTTTGGTTTGAGGATCCGAACAGGAGACCGCGATCAATAATGGAATCAAAATAATCGGGCATGGATAAAGTTTCACAATGCCTTTTTTGACAGAAAACCTGAGGGGCATACAGCTCATTTTACTTTGGAAAATATGAATAGTGGATCATTAAAATCAGCCCAATATATAAAATTACGATGAATTAAAGCGCTCATTAGAAAGAGGATTGCAAATATTTGATGCCAATTTTGTGGCAGCGGTCACCTCTTAGTCCGTTGTTATATGGTACTTAATTGACTTAACATAATATTTAATTGACGAAAAAGCGGATTAACTGATAATTGAGGAAATTTTTGTTGTGAGGCCATGCTTAATTTTATTAAGTTCGCTGGGTTAATTTGACCTTAAAAATTTTTTAAGCCTAATCAATGCAAAAGAAGGAAATGCGAACCTTTCGTCCTCCGGAATTTGCCAAAAACACATTCTATGAAAATGATGAAAGTTGGGTACGTAATCTTAAGTGCCATCTGGGTACTTGCAAGTTGTACTGAAAAAGCGCCGACGTGTGAGCCGGCCGAAAGTGCTGGTGTAGACATCAGCCTTGACTCTTTATCCAAGGCCCTCAACTGGCCAGAAGAACTACGGATAACAAATTTTGCAGGTCCGGACATAACACCCAGTCCGGCGTGCCTGGCTGTGGCGGCTACGGGAGAGGTTTTCGTCGGTGTGGATATGATAGGATCATTGGGCAAAGATCCCGGAAAAGGCAGGATCGTAAAACTCATCGACTGTAACAATGATGGCATCCTGGACAAACAAACTACTTTTGCCACGCTAGATAATCCCAGGGGTCTTTTTCCGCTTGGTGACCGGTTATTTGTGTTGTATACTACCTTCTCCGAAACCACAGGACAGGCAAGTGGAATGGATCTTGCCGTTTTTAACGATGAGGACAGGGACGGCGTAGCAGATGGACCGTCGGAGGTACTGATCCACAACATCAGTACTTCAAAGTTTTTACGTAGCAGGGGAACCGATCATGCTACCAATGGCATCAGAATGGGTATCGATGGCTGGATTTACATTGCTGTTGGCGATTTTGGATTTCATAATGCCGTTGACCGGTCAGGTAAAGAAATGACCATGCTCGGCGGCGGTGTGGTACGGGTGCGTCCCGATGGTACGGAAATGGAGGTTTATACACATGGGTTACGAAATATATATGATGTCGCCATCGATCCCTATATGAATATATATACCAGGGGAAATACCAATGATGGCGGTGGTTGGAATGTGCGTTTCACCCATCACATCCAATCGGGGGAATATGGTTATCCTGTTTTGTTTAAGCACTTTACAGAAGAAATCCTTCCGGCACTGGTCGATGTTGGCGGAGGATCCGGTACCGGTGCGCTGTTTATGGACGATCCCACCTGGCCCACTCAATACAACCGCGTTCCTATGATGGCAGACTGGGGAAGGAGCCATCTTTACATCCACCGGATAACCCCTGACGGTGCAAGTTTTCAACAGGACCAGGAGGACTTTATCAAATTCCCTCAAATTACCGACCTGGATGTGGATGCTTCCGGTAGGATGTACATGGCTGCCTGGGATGGTGCGGGTTATCGCGGTGATTCCACGAAAGGATTTGTGGTACGTGTTGTTCCCAAAAGCTGGGAATACACCCCCTTTCCGGATCTTAAAAAGCTATCCATTGACGGTCTTACAGATTACATTAAATCCGGTAGCGCGGTGGCGCGCCTTCATGCGCAACAGGAGTTGATTACGCGTCCCTGGGAACAGGCGTCAAAGGCCTTGTGGGAAATTGCCGCTGACGAGGCCCTCCCCCTGCACACACGCGTGGCCGGAATTTTCGGCTATGCCCAAATTGCTACCCAAAATGATATTACAAACTTTCTGTCGCTCGTATCCGATAACGCGGTAAGAGAATTTGTATTGCGGGCTCTTGCCGATCGCAAGGGTCGCTTTAAAAACGTACCGTTGGAGCCGTTTATCGAGGGACTGACAGCTACTTCTGAAAGAGTTCAGGTGGCAGCAGCAGCCGGTCTGGGACGGCTTAATCATCCCGAAGCAGCTGAGGCATTGTTAAAAGTAAAGATAGGCGAACCGCTGGAGGCCCCGGCAAAAGGGACGGAAGGTCCTCATGCCACTCCTAAGGCAACTGTAATTCCGGCACACGTTGCGGTGAGGTCATTGGTGAACCTTCATGCCGTCGATGCCTGTGTGCGTGCTATCCAGGGCGAAAATGCGGAGTTGGCATTATGGGCTTTGCGCTATATGCATGATCCCAGAGCAGTCACTGGTCTCATAACGGCTTATGAATCAACCAATGACAAAAAGCTAAAAACCCAAATAATCACCACCTTATCGCGTCTTTACCAAAAGGAAGCACCTTATGACGGCTCGTGGTGGTGGAGCACACGGCCAGATACGCATGGCCCTTATTACAAAACCATCACCTGGGAGGCATCTGAGGAAATCAAGGATTTCTTAATGAAAGTTTGGACCGGAGCCACTGCAGCTGAAAAACAATTCTTCGCCGATCTGAACGGCAAATTTCGTATGGGAATCAGTGCGTTTGGCGGTGAAGAAAAGGTGGAAATTGCAGCTACAGAAGAACCTAAAGTGAATTTCGAAAAAATAAAAAATAAGCAAGGGCAAGTCGGTAAAAGCCCTATAGAAGATATTATACTGGCTGTCAATGAAATTAAAGGAGATGCCGTGCTTGGAGAGAAATTGTTCACGCGGCAGGGATGCCAGGCATGTCACCAATTAAAAGCCAGCGAGACCATGAAGGGACCTTTTATGGGGCAAATTGGCTCGATTATGAGCAGAGATCAAATAGCGGAATCCATACTAAAACCCAATGCCTCCATTTCGCAGGGATTTGCATCGGTTAATATTACCACCAAAGACAATAAGGTTTACAGCGGATTTGTTTCGGAAGAAAGCGCCGATAAAGTAGTGATCCGAAACATTGCCGGGCAGGTTTTTACAATCAAAGCGGAAGATATTTCAGAGCGGAAAGAGCTTGAAACTTCTATGATGCCTGCCGGCTTGGTTAATTCATTGTCTTATCACGAATTTGCTTCTTTGCTTACATTTCTGTCCGAACAAAAGTAGGTTGGCGTGAGGTACTCAGCCAGGTGTTGCGGCTCGCGCAAGGGGATTGCTCCACCACCCTCTGGCGCAGGTCTTCCAGCCCTGTGCCAATCGTGAAAAAAGTGATAACCAAAAGAAAGCAACCTATGACTAGATAAGGCAGCATAAATTCGCAAATCCTATTTAACCCGCACAGGACCGGAGGACCTGCCTTAGTGATTTAATTTGGTAAAACTCCTTCCCCGGGGAAGGTGCCCTTGTGGGAATAGGCAGCTTAGCCGGAACAGGGTGGGCGGAAGGGGTCAGTTGATGTCTAAGGCTGACTTCGATAGCGTGCGTTTCCGTTGCACTCAAACGCACGCTATCGGATACACCGCCAGGTGCTGCGGCTCAGGCTAAGTAATTACTTCAAAACCAGCGCGATGAGCCTACCACTTTTTCGCAATAATGCGGGAATTTTAATCTTCCTGTTCTTGTAGTTGTATGACGATCAGTTCCTTGGAAGCATGAATAGTTACGCGGCTGTCGATGGTAAATCCTATTTTTTCCAGCCAGTTACCGCAGAGCTTTATTTCCGGAACAATGCTGGTGCTCCATTGGTTATAGCGGTGCCTGGCCTGGATCTTCAGACTACGGGATTCCGGTCGTTTTGGTGGTCTTTTCTTTTTCGTAGTTCGCATGTTTGTATAGCATATGGAAGCCGGAGCTGCGAACTACAAGATACGCAAGGTATCAGTAATTTGAAGGCGTTGCCGCTACTCCACTCCGGCCATTTTTGATAATAAATTTTCATAGATTCGTATCTTGTAATTCGCGTTGGAAAGATACCAATTTCCTGAAGGCTATGCTAATATTAATTATTTAAAACACACTTAAGTACGCTCTGGTGCAGGTCTTCCAGCCCTATGCCCATCGTGAAAAAAGTGATAACCGAAAGAAAGCAGTCTATGACTGGATAAGGCCAACGTAAATTCGCAAATCATATTTAACCCGCACAGGACCGGAGGACCTGCCTAGTGATGTTCAATGGAGCAGCAAAGTCATGATTGGTGCCAACCAGCCATGATTTTATACAACCTGTTAAGCTCTTTTTATTCAGAGATAATATAGGCTACTACTTTATCTGTTTCCATCCATTGAACTGTTACTGTTATATCAGACATCCTGCTTGATAAATAGTTCTCAAAATCAGTTTTTAAAGAGTTGTACTGACTAATCTTTATATCTGCACAATTGAATTTTTGTACAACTTTTCCGGTATATGTTTGAATCCCTTTTGTTTTAGATGCAAAAAGGATTCCAATTGTTTTTAAAACAAAAAATTGAACATAACTACTATATAAGTATGTAGTATGAACAAAGCTGTTAGACCACTTGTTAATCAGCAAAATAATGTTGACATCAAAAGGGAACTGAATTCTGGAGTTTGTTTTTTTAACTTCCTCTTTTATAAAGCCCCAAGAGATTTGAGTGAATTTTTTTATAGGGTTTCCGTCTTTATCTTCAATTGAATGGTAGCCAATTAACTCTCGTCCAAATACTTCAAGTAGTTGTCTAATTTGAAACATCACATTCGGCTTCAAATCTCTTAGATATAAATCTTCAATTTTTGTTAACTCTTCGACATGAAATAAAGTACGAGCTGCAGAGTAAATATCCGTCGGTGATAAATTTCTTCTCCTGCCACTATTCAATGAAAGCTTCGAGGTTGATTTTTTGTATTGAACTTCAAAGTGAGTGATTAACCATTCCAAATCTATTTCTAAATCTATTAATGTATGTTCGAAAGCACTAATGTTTTTAGTACTTACTTTGTCGCGCAAGTATTCCACATATTTACATGATAAGTAGAGGCTTTTAAGCAGGTACTCTTTCCATTGATTTTTAGTTTTAAATGTTGCTCTTAAAATACATTCTATCAGTTGCTTGTCCTTATAAATTTTAGTTCCGATCTCGTTTTTGCAATATGCGATATACCAGTCAAAAAAGACCGTAGTTTTTTCAACAAGCTTCTTTCTTAGATAATAATTCTTCTTATTCCTTATAAAGGCATGTTTTTGCTTTCTAAGTTCGTTTAGTTCCTTTATGTCAAGGACATCAACATTTAAATCATCAATATATCGTATCATGTTTGATAGTTGAGCATAACGTCCCATGCATAAGTAGGAGCGTGGGAAACCTGCCATAGAATCTACTTACGTGAAAGATACTAAAATGCTCTGACTTTTCGGATAGCAGAAAAGACCTATTACTGATAGTTATATGCTTTTTTTATCCCCTCTAGGCAGGTCTTCCTGCCCTATGCCAATCGTGAAAAAAAGTGATAACCAAAAGAAAGCAACTATGACTAGATAAGGCAGTGCAAATTCGCAAATCATATTTAACCCGCACAGCTAGTGATAAAAATCCTTCCCCGGGGAAGGTGCCCTTGTGGGAATAGGCAGCTTAGCCGGAACAGGGTGGGCGGAAGGGGTGAGTTAACGTCCTAAGCCAACTGGCGTTTCATTTCTCAGATTTAGTGATTTGGATGTTAGCGAAGACATTCGATATGCATTGGATACTATTTCCTGACTTCCGCGCTTAGTTTCAGGAAAAATCATAAAGGAATGAACCTGCTTATCACGTAGTGCACGCGTTTCCGCTGCACTCAAACGCGCGCTATCGGATATACAGCCAGGTACTGCGGCTCGGGCAAAGGGATTGCTTCAAAACCAGCGCCATTGGCCTACCCTTTTTTCGCAATGACGTGCATAGATAGAGGAGGATTGCATTTAAGATAACCTATCTCTAAATCCTGTCAAACCAGAGAATGAAGCGGATATATCACCACATTATTAACAGGCAAAATCTATTTTTTATGTCTTGCTATTAACTCAGCCAGTACTTCATTGAGGTCAATATTTTTCGCTTCCAGCAGTACAAGATAATGAAATAACAGATCAGCAGCCTCTCCCCGGAAGAGGTCATCATTATTGTCTTTGGCCTCAATAACTAGCTCCACGGCCTCCTCTCCTACTTTTTGCGCTACTTTGTTGATACCCTTTTCAAACAACGATTTAGTATAAGATTGGTCGCTATCACTATTTTTTCTATCCCTGATAATGTCTTTCAGATAATTGACAAAATACAGTTTATCGTCATTTTCTTCCTTAAAACAGGTCGCTGCGCCCGTGTGACAGACAGGTCCGCAGGGCTCCGCCTTTATCAGCAGGGTATCCCGGTCGCAATCGATCATAATCTCCTTCACCATCAAAAAATTCCCGGATGTCTCACCTTTGGTCCATAGTCGCTCCTTTGTGCGGCTGTAAAATGTTACCTTGCCCTCGGCTTTTGTTTTGGTCAGTGCCTCCTCATTCATATAACCCAGCATCAGGACTTTTAAAGTCAGGTGGTCCTGGATTACTACGGGTACAAGGCCCTGTCCTTTTTTAAAATCTATGTCCATTATTCAATTAGATACGTTATCCTTTTAAAGTCTAAATCCTGATGGCTATGCCATCGCCTTGCAATTTCATTTTCAGCTCATCTATAGCTATTTCCTTATAGTGAAATATGCTGGCGGCCAGGGCGGCATCAGCTTTTCCCTCTGTAAAGACATCTGTAAAATGCACCATGTTACCGGCCCCTCCCGAAGCAATCACAGGAATGGTTAAAAGGTCGGAAATAGTAGCTGTCAGCGTATTAGCGAATCCACCTTTGGTCCCGTCATGATCCATTGATGTCAACAGGATCTCCCCTGCTCCGCGATCTTCGACCTCTTTGGCCCATCCAATAGTTTCAATATCTGTAGGTGTTCTGCCCCCATGGGTATGTACCAGGTGCTTTCCGTCAACATATTTTGAGTCGATCGCGACGACAATGCACTGAGCGCCAAATTCCAGGCTCAGCTCATTGACCAGTCCGGGATTTCTGACAGCGGCGGAATTGATAGATACTTTATCTGCTCCGGCACCAAGTAAGGCCGATACATCCTCTTTACTGCCGATTCCACCACCGACCGTAAACGGAATATTAACTTCCCTGGCAACTCGTTTCACCAAATCTACCAGGGTCTTCCTTTTTTCAACGGTGGCGGTAATATCCAAAAATACCAATTCATCCGCCCCTTGCTCGCTGTAAATGGCAGCGAGTTCCACGGGATCACCGGCATCTCTCAGTTCAACAAAATTAACACCCTTTACCGTACGTCCGTCTTTAATATCCAGGCAAGGAACAATTCTTTTGGTAAGCACTTTTCTAAATTTAAATAAAGTAAGTTTCAGGAATGTGAAAAAATTTGATTCAGGTGGTGGTGCAAATGGGCCAGGTAATCGTTAGCAAGCCACGACAGGGTGTGCAACTCCTTTTGTTCTTTTCCGGTATCACACTTTTTTTCAAAGCTCTTCTGAGGCATATTTTTTAGCACGTTGACGATTTGCAGGTTAGCTATTTTCCACAGTTGCTGCACGTTTTCGAGCGGCATGGCCTGATAATTCTGGATGGATACCCATTGATCCTGGTCATAAACAATGTGGGGTTCATCCAGGTACTGCCCTCTTATAAACCGGTTCAGGTTATTGTTGGCGGAATCTATCAAATGGCCTAATATCTCTTTTTTTGACCACTTTTGTAAAGAAGGTTTATGGTTTAAATCCGTTTCATTCAGCAACGACAAGCGTGCATCTACCTCCTCAATAGTTTTTTCCAAATCCTTACAAATTGCTAACATGGTCAATTCCTTTTACTGTCCTTCGCAGTTTCCCGGTTTAAATTCTTATTCATTAAAATAGATATCAAGGTCTGAAAGCTGGATTCTGCCTTCGTAAAAGGCCTTGCCAATAATTACTCCCTCGACCCCAATTCTTGCCAATTCGTGCACATCTTCCAAACAGGAAACACCACCACTGGCAATCAGACAAATCTCCGGATAGTAATTGGAGATCTCCCGGTATAAATTCATGGCGGGGCCTTCCAGCAACCCATCTTTACTCACATCTGTACAGATCACATATTTGATGGACTTTTGAACGTATTCCTCCAAAAACACATGCAAGTTGACTGTTGTTTTTTCCTGCCAGCCATTGATAGCGATTTGTTTATCAATCACGTCTGCACCCAGGATTATTTGTTCATTGCCGAAGTTTTGCAACCAACTTTCAAACAACGGCGGGTTTTTGACAGCGATACTGCCTCCTGTCACCTGGCTAGCCCCGGCGCCAAACGCACCTTTCAAATCTTCTTCCGATTGAATACCACCTCCAAAGTCTATCGACAATTCTGTGTGTGCAGCAATGGATTCCAGTACTTTAAGGTTGACCACTTTCTTTTGTTTGGCACCATCCAGGTCCACCAAATGCAACCTTTTCGCCCCCGCACCCTCAAACATTTTAGCCACCTCCAACGGATCGCTGTTGTATTCCTTTTTCTGGTTGTAATCTCCCTGAGTCAACCTAACACACTTACCATCGATAATGTCAATCGCCGGAATAATATGCATTGATTAAAATTTAGACATAAAACTTTTCCTAAAGTTCTAAAAAATTTGTTAATATTTTCTGTCCGTCTGTACCGCTTTTTTCAATGTGGGCCTGCACTGCATAAAAGTTATCTTTATGTAATGCACCGCTGAAGGGCAAAATATAATCAGTAGTACCCACGGTATCGTCTCCCTTGTCCGCATAAAAACTATGTACGTAGTAAACATACGGATTGTTCAAGCCTGAAAATATTTTTCCTTCACAATTCTCTAAACGATTCCAGCCCATATGAGGTATCTTATACTTCGTGTTACCGGTAGTCGACTGCCGGCTTACAAATTTCCTGACCTCCAGGTCAAAAATACCCAAACATTTGGTATCTCCTTCCTCCGAATGGCCACACATCAATTGAAGTCCTATACAAATACCCAGTACCGGTTGCTTCAAATTAACAATAAGCTGGTCCAGACCTCTTTCCCTCAAATAAGCCATGGCCGTGCTGGCCTCTCCCTGACCGGGAAAAATGACTTTATCAGCACTTTTAATCGTTTCATGATCATCGGTCCATAAAGGTGTAACGCCCAACCGCTCCAATGCATAAACCACTGACTGTACATTGCCGGCATTATACCTGATGACGGCAACTTTCATATATAATAATTCATTTTAGAAAGATAAGGATATTTATTTTACGACGGTACTGTTCATGACATCCGTCTGCCTTCTAATTGATTCTTCGTGAACGATAGCCAGAAATTTGTTCATAAAGGTATCGCTCAATCCCAAAGCTTTGGCCATATCGAGGCGACGCTTAATGACATCATTCCAGCGGTTTACCTGAAGGATCGTCACGTCGTTATCTCTTTTATATTCACCAATCTTTTCTGAAATATTCATTCTGACACTTAGCTGTTGGATCAAAGTCTCATCGAGTTCATCGATTTCAGACCTAAATTCTTCGAGCAGGTTTTTGAATTCCTTATTGGTAGATTCCGGCTGGCGCAGTTTTAGTTCAGCTGCCATTGCTACGAGCGCCGCAGGCTTCAGCTGCTGTTGCGCATCACTCAACGCAATAGAAGGTTGTATGTGGCTCTCTATCATCAGACCGTGCATGTCCATATCAATCGCTTTTTGAGCAATAAAGGGTATGATATCTCTGTTGCCGGCGATATGGCTGGGATCACAGATTATCTCAATCTCAGGACAAAGTCGCTTTAATTCGATAGGTATCTCCCACATGGGTACATTCCTGAACGGCGTTTTTTCAAAAGAAGAAAATCCGCGGTGTATAGCAGCCAGCTTGGTGATACCGGCCTGATTAATTCTTTCCAGGGCGCCAATCCAAAGTTGCAGGTCAGGATTGATCGGGTTTTTTACAATTACCGGCACGTCAACTCCTTTCAAGGCATCGGCAATTTCCTGCACGGTAAACGGATTTACAGTGCTTCGCGCGCCCAACCAAAGGATGTCAACATTGTGTTTCAGGCATACTTCTACATGTTGTGCATTAGCTACTTCTGTGGCTATGGGCAGCCCGGTAGCCTCCTTGGCAGCATTTAACCATTCCAGGCCAACCTCTCCTACACCTTCAAAGGAGTTAGGTCTGGTTCTTGGCTTCCAGATGCCAGCTCTCAACACTTTTACTTTGTCGCTTTTGGCAACGGCTTTAGCGGTCGAGACCACCTGGTCTTCATTTTCCGCGCTACAAGGTCCGCTGATGACCACAAACTCATCAAGACCTAAGCCCCAATCTTTCATGGGAACTGTGTTCAAATTAGGTTGCATAATATCTAAATTTTAATTTTATTATTTTCGTTTAGTTCAATACCATTTAATATCCTACGAATATCGTTGGCTTCTTCCATCAGTTCAAAGACCTTATCTCTGTCTCCGGTATCAATCAAATGCTTAAACATTTCCAGGTTTTTGATATAGGCCGTCAAAACCTTTGACAGGTTTTTTGCATTTTGATCAAATATAGGCGCCCACATAGCCGGAGAACTCTTTGCTAATCTGGCGGTAGATGCAAAACCACTTCCGGCCATATCAAAAATATTTTTCTCGTCTTTTTCTACCTCCAACACCGTCAACCCCAATGTAAAAGAAGTAATGTGAGACAGGTGTGATACATAGGCGATATGCCGATCGTGCTCTGCCGACTCCATATAGGTCAGTCGCATAAAAAGACTTTTATACAATTTTTCAATAACGCCGAGTGCCTTGGCATCACTTAATTCCCGGTCGCAAATGATTCCCACTTTGTCTAAGAATAAAGTGGCAAAAGCTGCCTCCGGGCCATTATTTTCAGTACCAGCAATGGGGTGGGAAGCCACAAACCTGGCTCGTTTTGGATGATCGTGGATGGCCTGGCAAATATCTTTTTTTGTGGATCCCATATCCACAACTATTTGATGATCATTAATTTGATCTAATATTCCCGGCAATACGCTAATAGAAGCATCGACGGGGATGGCCAAAATGATAATATCTGCCATATCCACAGCTGCTTCCAGCGGCTGGATGCTGTCTACAATACCCAGGGCCAGCGCCTTTTGGCAATGCGTTTCATTCGTGTCTACCCCAATCACCTCGGCGGCAAAACCATTGCGCTTTAAACTCAGGGCCAGTGATCCGCCAATTAATCCTATACCGGCAATTGCCACTCTCATAACTCTTCAACTTTAATGTGTGTGATATGTCTTTTTATTCTCTCGAGGGCTTCGGTAATTACCGCTTCCTTATTACATAGGGAAATACGTACGTGACGCGCGCCTTTGGAGCCAAATATAAAACCGGGTGTTATGAAAACTTTTGCCTCCATTAATATTTTATCAACAAAAGTTTTAAGATCAGGCTCGCTTGCAGGGATTTTTGCCCAGATAAACAACCCGGTTTGGGAGCGGTCATAGGTACATCCCAGTTGGTCCAGCAACTGCCAGCTCAGGTTCCTCCGGCTTACGTAGGCCTGATTTTGTTCCTGATGCCACGATGATGGGTTTTTCATCGCCTCGATTGCCGCATGCTGGATCGGTAAAAACATCCCGGAATCAACATTACTTTTGCATTTTAGAATTGTGTCGATATAATCCTTGCGGCCGCTCACCCAGCCCATTCTCCAGCCGGCCATATTGTGAGACTTACTCAGGGAATTCATTTCCAGCGAAACTTCCTCAGCGCCGGGCATTGACAATAGACTTTGCGGATCATCATTGAGAATTAAACTATAGGGATTGTCATTAACGATCAGAAACTTGTGCTGCCTGGCCAGGGCTATCAATTCCTTAAACAGCGATTTGCTGCCTCTTGCACCGGTGGGCATATTTGGAAAATTGATCCACATAATCTTCACCCGGCTTAGGTCATCTCTTTTCAACTGATCCAGGTTAATCGACCACGACTGATCCTCATCCAACTCGTAAGTCCTGATCCTGGCTCCCACCAATTCACTAACTGACGTGTAGGTCGGATATCCCGGATTAGGGACCAATACCTCATCGCCCGGGTTGAGAAATGCCATGGATATATGCATAATACCCTCTTTTGATCCAATCAGCGGCAAAATCTCGCTGACCGGATCTAAGGTCACCCCGTAGAAACGCATATACCACCTGGCCATCGCTTCGCGCAAGGCCGGAATACCGCGGTAGCTTTGGTAGCCGTGATTTTTCGATTGTTGCGAAGAATCATGCAGGGCTTTGATAGTCTCCTGCGAAGGGCTCAAATCCGGATTTCCTATGCCAAGATTTATAACATCCATACCCTTACTGTTCATATTCCGGATTTCCTCCAGTTTTTTAGAAAAGTAATATTCCTTGACGTTATCCAATCTGTGGGCCTGTGGTACAATCATATCACAAGTTTTATCCTTATTTATTCACAATAAAAAAGCCTGGTTCTTTTTTCGAACCAGGCTCTGTATATCTTAATTTAAATTTTTCTAGGTCAACTTAAACAGACTTTTACCAGTTCGAAACACGCTGTTTCTAAAATAGTGGTAATAAAAGTAATATTTTCTGCTTAAGAATTTCATTGTTACAAAACTAATAAAGCCATTCGAAAATAAAAAGATAATCTGCAAAAATTAATAAAATGTTAATCAAAACCCTATATAGCTGTCAATTTTCATAATTTTTCCCGCAAATCAATCACTTCTTTCATCTTCCGGATCAGCTGCCTGGACTCGGTGAAGTTTAAAGTCTGCTGCCCATCCGAGAAAGCTTCCTCGGGTTTTTCATGGGTTTCATAAATGATGCCATCCGCTCCGGCCATGATGCTGGCTAAGGCAATAGGCTCGACATGATGCCTGATCCCTACGCCGTGCGAAGGGTCGGCGACGACGGGCAAATGTGTTTTTTCCTTCAGGATAGGAATAGCGTTCAAATCCATCGTATTTCGGCTGGCCCTTTCGTAGGTACGTATTCCGCGTTCGCAGAGCACAAGCCTTTCATTTCCCGCGGAGAAAACATACTCTGCCGAATATAACAATTCATCAATGGTTCCGGATATTCCCCGTTTTATCATCACCGGTTTGTCGACCTTTCCCAATTCATCCAGCAAATTAAAATTCTGCGTATTACGGGCGCCTACCTGGTAGATGTCGATGTAGTCATACATTTCCTCAATTTGTGAAACCTGCATCACCTCGGTGATTATCTTTATATTGGCTTCTCTGGCATGGTCATGCCATATTTTAAGCCCCTCAATGCCCATGCCCCGAAAAGAATAGGGAGAACTTCTGGGTTTATATACCCCTCCCCTCATTATTCGTATGCCATTGCTTTTAAGGTGTTCAATAGTTTTGGCAATCTGCTCCTCACCTTCAATGGAACAGGGGCCTGCCATCACCGCCAGTGCACCCTCCCTGATCAGGACATCATCACCCAAATTGATGGTGGTGGGCGCCACTTTCCATTTCCTGGATACCAGTTTATAATCATCGGAAACAATATGGATATCGTCAATTCCCGGGAAATGCCCCAGCTCCCGGATGTCAAATTCACGTTTGCCGATACCCACCAGATAATCCCCTTTCTGAGTTGTAACCAACGTGGACTTATAGTGAAGGCTTTCCACTCTTTCAATGATTTTTTCCCTTTGCTTCGGGGCTATGTCTTTGTTAAATTGAATAATCATGGTTAGTCTTTTATGGTCTTTATGAAACCAGTAATTGAGGTTTGAAGGTCTTGTTCCGCGCTTAATTGTTTAATAAATGCGCTACCGATAATAGCCCCTTTGGCATAGGCACAGGCCTTTTGAAAGGTCACCTTATTGGAAATTCCGAATCCGATTAAAGCCGGGTTTTTTAACCCCATGTTATTGACTCTTTTAAAGTAATCTTCCTGGGCTGTGGTAATATCGGATTTTGCTCCTGTAACACTAGCCGATGAAACCATATAAATGAACCCGTCGGTATTTTTATCGATCAGCCTGATTCTTTCCTCAGAGGTTTGTGGGGACACCAGGAAAATATTGTGCAATCCATTCTGATCAAATAAGGCCTTGTACTGATCCATGTATTCATGCATAGGCAAATCCGGAATAATCAATCCGTCGATGCCCACTGCCTTGGCCTCATCGCAAAATGCCGGCAAGCCATACTGAACAATCGGATTCAGGTATCCCATTAAAATTAACGGTATGTCGACCGATGTTCTGATATTTTTTATCTGGGTAAAAAGCTTTTCCAGGGTCATGCCGTTATCCAGGGCCACCTGGCTGCTGGCCTGAATGGTGGGACCATCGGCAACAGGGTCGGAAAAGGGAATACCAATCTCAATCAAATCCACACCTGCGTTTGCCAGGGTCTCCACAATGAGTCTGGTATCATCAACTTTGGGGTAGCCGGCGGTGAAATAAACAGATAAGATGTCACCCTGCTTCTGTTCAAACAACCGGTTAATCCTGTTATTTACGGTAAGGGCAGTTTTCATTTGTTATAGTCTCTAAATGCTAATCAATATTTAATAATTTCCCCATTTGATATAGGTTTCCAAATCTTTATCACCTCTACCTGAAAGGTTTACAACCACAATATCATCAGCAGCTAGCTTCATTTTCCGGAGCGCTGCCAATGCATGCGCTGATTCGATGGCGGGAATAATGCCTTCCAGTTTGCCAAGCCCGACACCTGCTTTCATGGCCTCTTCATCAGTAATATGAATAAAATCTGCTCTCTTCTTCTCAAATAGGTGAGCGTGCAAAGGCCCGATGCCGGGATAGTCGAGCCCGGCGGAAATGGAATAGGGCTCTACTACCTGTCCGTCAGGTGTTTGCATCAACAGTGTTTTGGAGCCATGTAAAATACCGGGCTTTCCCAGAAAGGTGGTAGCGGCTGACTTGCCGCTGTCAACCCCTTCACCCCCGGCTTCAACGGCGACAAGCTTTACCTGCTCATCGTCCATGTAATGGTAATAAGCGCCGGCAGCATTGCTTCCACCCCCAACACAGGCTACCACATAATCAGGCTGGGTACGGCCTTCTTTTTCCTGCAATTGCCATCGGATTTCCTCACTGATAACCGATTGAAACCGCGCGACCATGTCAGGATAAGGATGCGGTCCAACTACCGAGCCAATGATGTAGTGCGTATCAACGGGATTATTGATCCAATGTCGCATGGCTTCGTTGGTGGCATCTTTCAAGGTCTTGCTCCCGCTTAAAGCCGGTATAACCTGAGCGCCCAACAATTTCATCCTTTCAACATTCGGCTTCTGACGGCGGATATCTATTTCACCCATATATACCACGCATTCCACACCCTTTAACGCGCAGACGGTGGCAGTAGCAACACCATGCTGACCTGCACCGGTTTCAGCTATTATTTTCTTTTTACCAAGCTTTTGGGCCAGTAATATCTGTCCAATGGTATTATTGATTTTATGTGCACCTGTATGATTTAAGTCTTCTCTTTTCAAATAAATCTTACAGCCAATCTCCTCTGAAAGTCTTTGCGCCAAATACAGCGGGGTTGGCCGGCCAACATAATCTTTCAGTAGCATATTAAATTCCTTCTGAAATGACGATTCTTCCATGATGGCCAGGTATTGCTGCCTGAGCTCTTCAACATTTGGGTATAACATTTCGGGAATGTAGGCGCCTCCAAATGTGCCGTAATATCCGTTGTCGTCTACTGTATATTGCATAAAACTGTATTTAATTTCATGTTAGATTCACTAAAAGGCCAATGCTAACTTCTCTTTCAGGCCGGCCAGTTGTTTTATATCTTTGTTTCCCGGTGCTATTTCAAACCGGCTGTTTACATCCAGCGCAAATGGCTGTTTTATAGGCATTTTATTTATTAGCCCAATATTATCCAACCCTACACCACCGCTGAGAAAGTAGGGAATATCCGAGTCGTAGCTTTTCAGCACCTCCCAATTAAATGATTTACCCGTGCCGCCGTAGTGCTTACTTTTCGTGTCGAATAAAAAATAATCTACGTAGTCTTTATAACTGTCAAGCACGCTCCAATCCATGACCTTGTCAATAGAAAATACTTTAATAACACCCGGGCCTGCCTTTTTTATTGTTTCGCAAAATTCAGGGCTTTCATGACCATGAAGCTGCGCCAGGTCAAGCCGGTAGCGGTTTACCTTTTCCAAAACCAGGTCTGTGGTCTCATTCACAAAAACACCCACCTTTTTAATGTGGGCCGGAATGCGGGCTACTTCATCCGGGTTCAGGGTGTCTGCCATGTATCGTGGAGATTTGGGATAGAAGATAAACCCTAAAAAGTCCGGAGAAAGTTTAATCACCTCCTCCATGTTTTCCAGGTATTTCATGCCACAAACTTTCAATTTCATGATTCGCACCTTTAAAATATCAACTTCCCACCGTCTTTGTCTCATCAATTTGATTGACGGCTGTAATAAACCTGTGGCAAGCCAATTCAGGCCTGCTGCTTTTCATGAAGGTTTCCCCAATCAGGAAGCCTTCGAACCCATATTGTCTTAATTCCACGATGGTTTCAGGGGCACTGATCCCGCTTTCCGCCACTTTCACATACTGATCGGGAATGGCGGCGGATAAGTTTTTGGAGGTGTCTATGCTAACTTCAAATGTTTTGAGGTTGCGATTATTAACCCCAATAAGGTCTACCGCATCGTGAAGGTTTTGATTTAATTCGTCTGCGTTATGTACCTCCATAAGCACCTCCAACCCCAGGGATTGTGCGAATATGGCCAGCTGCCTTAGCGCCGGGACGGGCAAGGCGGCAGCAATCAACAGAATTACATCTGCTCCTATTGACTTGGCTTCAATCACCTGGTATTCGTCTATGATAAACTCTTTCCTGAGGATCGGGCAGAAATTAAACTTTCTCGCCAATTTCAGGTCTTCATTGTTTCCACCGAAGAAATGATAATCAGTAAGCACAGAAAGCGCCGAAGCGCCAGCCTGCATATAGCCAATAGATGTTTTTTCTACCGACACATGCTTGTTGATCATGCCTTTGGAAGGGGACTTTCTTTTAATTTCAGCAATAATCCCGGACTTATCAGGTCTTCTCAGGTATTTTTTGAGAGAAACCGTTTTTCCTGAAAAATATATACTTTTTTCAAGTAATTTAACCGGAAACAGGCTTTTTCGCTCTTCGACTTCCTTTTTCTTGTGGGCCAGTATTTTATCTAATATATCCATCTGAATAGTCTTTAATCATTTTTTTCTAAAGATCCAGTAACTTTTTAAAGGTTTGCAGGGCCTTGCCCGATTGCAAAGACTCCCTGGCTTCTTCAATGCCGTCCTCAATGCTTACGGACTTACCGCAATGTATTGCCAGCCCGGCATTGGCTGTTACCACCTGGTTTTGCGCCTCGGTACCATCTCCCTCTAGCACCTTTGTGAATATTTTGGCGGAGTCCTCCACGGTTTTTCCACCCCACAAAGTTTCCTGGGACCATGTTTTAAAACCCAGGTCTTCCGGGAAAAGCATTTTTTCATTGTTGTTCGACAGCATCTTAAAGGGCCCTGTGAGGGACACCTCATCATAGCCGTCGAGAGAATGCAATATAATATATTGCTTGTCTGTCTTCTGATGCAGATAACCATATAACCTGGCCAGCTCAAGATTAAAAACGCCTACCAATTGTTTTTTGGGGAAAGATGGGTTAACAATCGGCCCCAGCATATTAAAAAAGGTTTTAACACCCAGCTCCTTTCTGATGGGAGCCACATTTTTCATCGCCGGATGAAACAATGGCGCGTGCAGAAAGCAGATGCCAGCCACATCCAGGCTTTTTATGAGCTGATCTTTGTCATTGGTAAACTGATAACCAAAATGGGCCAACAGGTTGGAGGAGCCGCAAACCGATGAAACGCCGTTATTACCATGCTTAGCCACCTTTTGCCCGGCGCCGGCCACAACAAAAGAAGAAAGCGTGGAGATGTTAAAAGTGTCCTTTCCATCGCCCCCGGTACCACACAGATCGATCGCCTTGTAATCGTCAATCTCCAGGGGGATACATAATTCAAGCATGGCATCTCTGAATCCTTCCAGCTCTTCCACCGTAATGCTACGCATCAGATACACTGTAAGAAATGCCGCTACCTGGCTTTGGTTATACTCTCCGTTGGCCAGATTGATGAGAATTTCTTTGGCCTGCTGTTTATTCAGAGACTTATATTCAAATAGATTATTTAAAACTGCTTTCATTTCTATATAGATTTTGAAGTAATGAGTGGTTAACTTATAATTCCAACCAGTTTTTCATAATTGCAACACCGTGTTCCGTAAGGATTGATTCGGGATGGAATTGCACCCCCTTGACATCATATTCCCGGTGTGACAACCCCATAATATTATTTTTTTCATCCACAGCCGTAACGTTCAGGTCACCATTCAGGGATTCCGGGACAACTGTCCAGGAATGGTAGCGGCAGGCCATAAAGCTTTGGGGCAACCCTTTGAAAATCGGCTCATTTTCGTCGGTGATGATGGTTTTATTCGCCACCCCGTGTAATACTACCGGCATGTTAAATATCTCGCCGCCAAATGCTTCAGCGATACCCTGATGCCCCAGGCAGACCCCTAAGATAGATTTTGCGGGACCATATTTTTGGATCAATTCGGGCATAACGCCGGCTTCGGCCGGTATCCCAGGACCTGGTGAAAGCAAGATTTTATCATATTGATCAATCTCCTCCAGGGCAATTTTATCATTGCGATAGATGCTTAAATGGCGGCTATATCCCAACTCTCTGATGATGTGGACCAGATTGTAGGTAAATGAATCATAATTATCCAGCACTAACAGTTTCATAACAATTTATTTTACCACTTTCCTTTTTTCATTTAAATTCGACCGGTTATTTACCCGGAAATCTCCTTAGCCATTGTGATTGCCTGTCTTAGTGCACCTAATTTATTATGCACTTCCTGTAATTCGCTTTCTGTATCTGACTTGGCTACAATGCCGGCACCAGCCTGATAGAACAGGGTATTATCTTTACTTAGAAATGACCGGATCATGATGGCATGATTAAAATCTCCGTTAAATCCCATAAATCCTATCGCTCCCCCGTAATACCCACGTGCAGCATTTTCATACCTGTCAATTAGTTGTAAGGCCATATGCTTGGGGGCACCAGACAACGTACCAGCAGGGAAAGTATCGGCTACGATCTTGGCCGGAGGTATGCCTTCTTTTAAAGTTCCCACGACTTTCGATACCAGGTGAATGACGTGAGAATAGTATTGAATTTCCTTAAAAGTTTCTACTTCTACTTCCTCACAAGCCCTGCTTAAATCATTTCTGGCCAGATCCACCAACATCACATGTTCTGAATTTTCCTTGGGATCATCATATAACTTCCTGGCCAATTCCGCATCTGCCTGATCATTGCCGGTTCTTTTAAAAGTACCGGCGATGGGATAGATAGTAGCTTTCCGGTTCTTCACCACAATCTGGGCCTCAGGCGAGGATCCGAATATTTTGTAACTGCCATAATCAAAATAAAACAAATAGGGCGATGGGTTAATGGACCTCAAGGCGCGGTAAACATTAAACTCATCGCCGCTGAACGTTGATTCAAAGCGCCTGGACAGGACAATTTGAAACACATCGCCACGGTGGCAATGTTCTTTTCCCTTATTGATCATCTCTAAAAACTCCTCGTCGGAATAATTGGAAACTTCATTCCCGTTGGTGGTGAATGAATAGCCCGGATAATTCTTATTATTAATTAAAGTGGCAATTTTATCGATACCACTTTCAGCCGGGTCATTGATATATTGATGTTCAAAGACATGTAATTCGTTTTTAAAGTGGTCTACGGCAATAACATACCTGTAAACGCGATAAACGATTTGGGGAATTTCATCCACCTTATCTTTTTTATTGTCAAGCTTTACATCTTCATAATACTGCACAGCATCATAAGCCATGTACCCAAACAATCCGTTACTGATAAAACCGAATCCGTTAGATTCTGCTTTGAAAGCGTTGTTGAAGGTGTCGAGATGGCTGATGACCTCATTTCTATCTTCGATTGCCCTTGACTGCACGCTTTTATCAGGAAATGTTATGTTTATTTCCCGCTTGTTTACTTCAAAACTGGCCAGGGGTTCACAACAAATGTAGGAGAAGCTGTTCTCGTTTCCATGATAGTCCGAGCTCTCAAGCAGGATGGTATTAAGGTACCTATCCCGAAGTTTAAGATATATACTCACCGGTGTGATGGTATCGGCCAGGAAGCTTTGGTGCTCGGTCTTTAATTGATACTGTTTCAAGGTTTATTCATTTTATTGCCAAAAAAAAAGCCCACTGTGAACAGTGAGCTTATGTTATATTTTTTATTACTTTATAGCTATCTCATTCACTTAATTGAAAGTTCAGTTAAGTGCCACCAATAGTCATTATGTAGCGTAAAATGTTTCATTGGAGACACAATTATAAACAACCGATTCCAAATAGCAAAAACTTATCTCTTATTTTTTATGATAATAGTAAAATAGCAAACAAATCCTGGCATTCTTCTGCTTTTTTATGCCAGAAATCAATGTTTATTAACGAATGTTTATTAAATTAATGATCACTTAAAATTCTGAACCTGTACTAGATGACACCAACTACCCTAAACGCCGGCCGGCCAGTGAACAAGAGAAAAAAACCCCGTTATAAAGCAGAAGATAGCTTCCTGATTGAAGTTGCCTGGGAGGTTTGTCACCAGGTAGGTGGCATCTATACCGTTATCAAAACCAAGGCCAAGGAAATTTGCAATATCTGGCATGACAATTACTGCCTGGTGGGTCCGTATTTCAAAAGTCATGCGGAAGCTGAATTTGAACCATTGACGGATATGAATACACCCTACGGCCGGGTTGTTAAGAAATTGCAAAGGTTGGGAATCGATGCTCATTACGGCAAATGGTTAATCGCGGGAAGGCCCCAGGCAATTCTGCTAAACCCGCATATTAAAGAAGACGTATTGGAAAGTGAAAAATTCAGGCTGTGGGAAAAGCATAGAATTGAAAGTCATCACGGTGATCAACTGTTAAATGAGGTCATTGGATTTGGCTATTTGTTACAAATACTGGCTCAGGAGTTTGGCCAAGGCCAAAAAAAGACAAAACAGCCGGTTATATGGCATGTTCACGAATGGATGAGCGCTACCACTCTGCCGGATATTAACAAGGAAAACCCCAATCTCAAAACCGTTTTCACAACCCACGCCACCATGCTGGGAAGGTATATTTCGGGTAACAATGACAAATTTTACGAGCAAATAAAAAACCTCAACTGGTTAGAGGAGGCCAAAAAGTACCACATAGAACCACAGGCGCGGATAGAAAGAAATGCCGCTAATGCTGCGCAAATCTGTACTACCGTCAGCGAAATTACCGCCAAGGAGTGTCAATACTTTTTGGGCCGGAAGCCCGAAATTATCTCTCCAAATGGATTGAGTATTGAAAGGTTTTCCATCTTACACGAGGTGCAGAATATCCACCAGCAATTTAAGGAAGAAATTCATCAGTTTGTGATTGCCCATTTCTTTCAACATTACACCTTCGACCTGGACAAAACACTTTATTTTTTCACCTCGGGAAGGTATGAATACCATAACAAGGGATTTGATCTCACCCTGGAAGCATTGAGTAAATTGAACAAAAAACTCATTGAGGAAAATATCGATAAAAATGTAGTCATGTTTTTCATTACCAGGAAGCCCTGCAATCACATCAGGCCTCAGGCGCTGGAGTCCCGGGGGATCCTGGAGGAGGTAAGACAAACCTGTGAAAAAATTGAAAAACAGATCGGCGATAAACTGTTTTATGAAACGGTGGCGAACGAAAATCAAAAGCTGCCGGAAATCAATAAGCTGGTAGAGGATTATTGGAAATTAAGGTTAAGACGGACGCTTCAGTCCTGGAAAAGGGAATCCTTGCCCCTGCTTGCGACCCACCAGCTGGTGGATGAAGAGAACGATGAAATTCTCAACTTTTTACAAAAAAGAAAACTAAACAATAAAAAGGAGGACAAGGTAAAAATCGTTTATCACCCCGATTTTATATCGCCAATGAATCCCTTGTTTGGTATGGAATACGGGCAATTTGTCAGAGGTTGCCACCTTGGAATATTCCCCAGTTTTTACGAACCGTGGGGATATACGCCCCTGGAGTGCCTTGCCAGTGGTGTGCCGGCCATTACCAGTGACCTCTCGGGTTTTGGAGATTATGTTTTAAAATATCTCCCCGAACATCAGGAGGCGGGCATTTATGTGGTGAACAGAAAGAGTGAAAGCTTTTCAAGCATTACAAGCCAATTGGCAAACTTCCTGTTTTCGTTTGTCATCAAAGGTAGAAGGGATCGAATTAACATGCGCAATCGCTCAGAAGATGCCTCCGAAAAATTTGACTGGAATATCTTCGCCAACCACTATCGCAAGGCCTATAATGCCGCCATTCACCAGGAATAGCTGAAGAGGGAAGGTCTTCAACAGTTCTCTGCCAAATAGGACTTTTCGACTTCCAGGAATAATTCTGCTAAATGCTGCGTGATGCGGCCGGGACTTCCATCACCAATTACAGTGCCATCAATGTTTGCAACTGGCATCAGCCTTTTGGTACTACTGGTTATAAAAGCTTCATCAGCAGCATAAATCTCCTTCAGGTTTACCGCTCTTTCCTCTACTTTGTAATGTAATCTCGCCAATTGCAAAGTCTTAGCTCTGGTGATACCTTTGAGAATACCTTTATCTGGAGTAATGACTATGTTATTTTTGATGATGAAGAAATTACTCCGGGTTACTTCAGATACCACACTGCCATCGTGAAACAATGCATCTATGGCGCCGGATTCTTTACACTTACCGGCAGTCATGATAGCGGTCAGATAGTTGATACTCTTTACCTTTGCAAATTCTCTAACATGCTGAAATGTAATTAATTTGACGCCGTCTTTATAATATGCCTGATTTGGTAATAAGAATTCATCCACCAGAATAGCAAAATTGGGTGTACTCAAATCATAGCCATTGGGTGAATAACCACCTGTCATCACCAGTTTAATGGCGGATTCGGAAAACCCATTGAGGGCAATTAATTTTTCTACATAATCGGAGATGTATTGTTTTGAATAGGCCTGATTTAGCTTCAGTTCAGAAGCCGAGGCATTAAATCTGGCAATATGGTCTTCAATAAAAACCGGTCTTCCCTGGTTGGTCCTGAAAAAATCAAAGATCCCATATCCCCTCAGAATCGCCAGATCGGAAATATGTAACTTAGTTTCATCTGCTGGTAAGATCTCCCCGTTTAAAAAATAGAACTTTCTCATGATCCTTTTCTTGCCTCCCTTGATGGTCGCTTGTTCTAGCTATCCTTTTTTTTGCTACCGCTGGTTTTTGTTTCCCCGGTAGTACTTCTCTTTTTGTTATGTGGCCTCCTTACGCCAAAACTTCCTTTTCTGATTTTTCCTTTTTTGGTCTTTTTGTCGCCTTTTCCCATATTTTATTTAGATTAGTGATAGCCAAATATCAAGATTGTGCTATTAAAATCAAAATAGGATTTACTAAAGAATCGAAAAAAGAACTAAATTAGTATTTATACGTTTTACTGAAAACCCGGAACTATGGCACGAGCAAATCTTGAATTAATTTCTTCCATCCGAAAAGCCGCCAAGGCAATCAAAACCGGCACAAAATATCAATGGGGACATATGGGTTCTTGCAATTGTGGCCATCTGGTTCAGCAAATCACCCGGCTAACAAGATCAGAGATCCACGAATACGCTATGCGAAAATACGGTGATTGGACCGAACAAAGTGTTGATTATTGTGCCACCAGCGGTCAGCCACTTGACCTGGTAATCAGTCAAATGTTGGATGCAGGGCTGGATATTCAGGATTTTGGCCATTTGGAGAAGTTGTCGGATCCCCTGGTTTTAAAAAAGATCCCTCTTCAACAACGTCCCTTAAGACATAATGTGAGGGATGACGTGGTGCTTTATATGCGAACGTGGGCAGATTTGCTGCAAGAAAACTTGACGGATAATATTCAGCTACCATCCCTGGAGCTGGAAAAAGCTTAGTGGTCCCACCTATTGAGGAGCTTAGTTACAAGTTTGCATTGATCAACCCTTCCAATTCAGCTATTTGCCTGACGCCTGATCCTTTCCATAATTCCTTTCCATTTTTAAATAGCATCAACGTAGGCACGCCTCTGATGCCCATGCTGGCAGCCAGGTTTTGGTTTTTATCTACGTCAATTTTAATAATAGTAGCCTTATCCCCAACTTTTCTCTTCAGGGTCTCCAACATCGGGGCCATCATTTTACACGGCCCACACCAGGTTGCATGGAAATCTATCAGTACTGGTTTATCCTTATTAATTATTTCGCTAAACTTTGCCATGACTATCACTATACAATTTTATTGCCAATCACTTTTCAAGACAAAATGGCACGAAAAGGCTTTTTAGGGGAGGCAACTGTTAATCACGCCATTTGGCGAAGTAAAGAAAGGGTCATCAAAATTCAGTCCTCTGAAAATCAAAAAAATCCCCAAACCAAAAACCAGGAACGGTACAAACTTTTTAAAATAAGTAAGCGATTTGATATTGAAAATCCGGGTGGCCAGCGGTAGGATTACCAAGGCGGGTATTGTACCCAGCCCAAAGACCATCATAAACAAAAAACCTTCCCAGGGGCTTGAGACCAGCAAGGAATTGACCAAAGCCACATATACCAAACCGCAGGGTAACAGGCCATTCAACATGCCGATCAGAAAATTGTTTCGTTTACCTTTTAGCGACAATTTCTTCGCAAAAAGCGCTTTTATTTTAAGTAAAATACGATTAAATAATGTCGATCCTGAAAATGCGGAAAACCGGCCGGAAGCAAACAGTATATAAAAAATTAAACTGGCGCCCAGGATGATAGAGAGGTATTTTTGGATGCCTGCAATCTCTATTCCCAATCCTACCACGCCAACCACCAATCCCATGGCACCATAGGTGGTAACCCTGCCAAGATTGTAGATCAACCTGTTGATAAGCACCGTATTGAGGCCATGATTTTTTACAGGAATCGCCAAAGCGATAGGACCGCACATACCCAGACAGTGCACGCTTCCTCCTACGCCAATGACCAATGCCATCCAATAAAGGGTCATGGTATAATCAGGGTAAAGTCATCATAGTAAAGTTCACCGGATTCGGACCAATCTACTTTAATTTTCCACAGGCCCTTGTCCAGTTTGCCGGTATTTATAACCTGCTGATTTTTGCTATCCAGGTTCACTGGAATAATAATGTCTTTCCGGGCATCTGACGGACGGAATAATGTAATCTCCCCGGCCACGCTTTTACTCCTGGCGGCAGCCGGAGGAAACTGCAGGTTAATATACCCGGCGCCTACCCGGTTTTCCAGGTTTACGGTTTTCTGTGAAGATTGCGTATTATTAACCTTATCTATGTGTTGCTGATAATTGATTTCATCACGGTAATAGTCTTTGGCTACCAGAAAAAAATCCTGTCGCATACAACCTATTACCAATGCTATGATAAAAAGCATAAACATAGCCGCGCCTATAAATAGTCTTTTTTCAAAAGTCATCATGGCTTTTTAATTTCAATTGGTCCCAGAAAATTAGTTTTAACTTCATCAATCAGCTTATCATCCTGATAAACTCCAAGAACGATTTTTGTCTTGGCGCCTGTCAATGCTTCCCTTGGTAGTTCTACAAAAAAGACACCTTCCGTTTTTTCATTAGGCGGTACCATTAAAGCACTTTCTCCAACCTTCTTGATGGTACCTTCGGCCTGATCTTTCAACAAAATCTCCAAATTGACAGGCTCAAAGGTTTTATTGACAAACTGAATATTATACAAATTACTGATACGATCACCCGGCTGTTTCTGATATAACATCCCGGGAACTCTTAAAACGGTAGTTTCAACGTCAGTCCGGCCGGATAGCAGAAAGCCAAAAAGCCCTAATAAGAGCGTCAGCACAACTGAGTAACCCAATACTCTGGTATTAAATTTAAATTTTTTCCCTGTTTCTATGCCTTCGTGTGAGTCAAATCGTATCAGGCCTTTGGGTTTGTTAATTTTGGTCATCACGTCGTTGCAGGCATCGATACATGCGGTACAATTGACACATTCCAACTGCGTGCCATTTCTAATGTCAATACCGGTAGGACAGGCGTGAACGCATAGCTTGCAATCAATACAATCTCCCGCCTCACTGTCAGCCTGATTCTTTTTAAGCTTTTTCCTGGGTTCTCCTCTCAGCCAGTCGTAAGCAACAACTATTGACTCTTTGCTTAACAAAACGCCCTGCAACCTGCCATACGGACAAACGGCAATACAAGCTTGCTCCCTAAAACGAGCAAAAACCCCATAAAATACACCCGAAAAAGCCAGAAGGCCTAAAAAACCTGCCAGATTCTCTGTGGGCGGTTTGGTGACAATTTCCTTGACATCATCGATCCCGATTAAATAAGCCATCACCATGTGACCAATCAGCGCTGAAATCAATATAAACAACAGGTGTTTGACCGATTTCCGCCATATTTTGTTAAAGTTCCATGGAGACTTATCCAGTTTTCGCTGCCGGTTGGCATCTCCCTCGATTAGGTATTCCAGCTTTCGAAATACCATTTCCATAAATATAGTTTGCGGACAAGCCCATCCACACCAGACCCTTCCGTAGATAACGGTAAAAAGAATGATGAAAACAAAAAGGGTCAGCATTGCCAGCACAAACAGAAAGAAATCCTGCGGCCAGAATGCCTGGCCGAACAGAACAAACTTTCTTTCGAAGATATTAAGCAAGATCAGCGGATGCCCGTCAATCTTTATGAAAGGGCCTACAAACAAGGCCACCAGCAAAATAATCGCTACTACAACTCTTCGGACATGGAATTTTCCCCGAGGCTTTTTCGGGTAAATCCAAACACGCTTGCCCTGCTCATCAACGGTGGCAATAGTATCCCGAAATTCTTCATCAAATTGATATAAATCTTCCATTTAAATAATCCGCAACACTAGGCTTTCATCGTACTACAAATGTCTACATTCAATGTCAATCTTTAGTCTACTCCGTCGCAGGGGTATCCTCTTCCGGAATATATTTCTCACCCTGAGGCTCCCTTGCATTAGGAGGGTTCGTGCCAAACAGTGTGATCGCATAACAAGCAATGGCACGCATATCTTCGGGGCTCATCTGTGTTTTCCATGATATCATACTAGTCCCCGGCACGCCATTCTGTATCGTTTTATAGATATTCTTTACACCGCCGCCATGTATCCAGAATTCGTCAGTCAGGTTAGGACCCAATCCGGGCAATCCACCTCCGTCCTTTCTGTGACATGCGACGCAATTGACTTCATACAATGATTTTCCCTGCTCTATGACAGCTACCTCATCGGTAAAAGTCACATTGTCTTCATTGATCAAGTCCTCGTCGCCTGTTTTTCGTTCCTCTTCCTGCTCAGCTGCTGCCAGCAATTCATTTTGGTATTCCTGTATCTGGAGTGGTGCCGTTTCAAAAACATGATAAATGGCAATATAAACTACAGCAAAGGCAATAGTGATGTAAAATAAGCCTTTCCACCACGGTGGTAAGTGATTATCCAGTTCGTGAATGCCATCATAATCATGTGACAATAGCACCGTTTCTTCCTCTTCGACGGGCACGGCGTCGGTGAGTTTTGCTGTTAGTATATCCCATCCAGACTCCGTTTCTTCCACTTCTTCAGCCTCTCCTTTTTCATTTTTGATGATCCTTTTTAAGATAAGCAGGGTGTAAATAGCTACAATCAACACGAGCAGCATCACAAAAAACACCATGGCAATCACTGTATAGAAAAGGAAGTTCTCTTCTCCGGATGTGGGTTGCTGTAATTGCTGACCATAGGAATTGGCTGGTAAACAAAATAACAGCATTAATATAATTAATAGTCTGGAATACAAGCCCAAAAATGTCTTGGGGATGCTAGCTATTAAGCTTTTAATTCTCTTCTTCATGCTTTAATTCATTTAATGAAGGATTTCCTATTTGATCCCCTTCGAGGGGAAGTTTACTCATTTTCATGATATGGTTTTTGTCCGCCTTAAAAACCCAAATGAGCAGGACCAAAAAGAAAATGAAAAATATTGCTAACGATATTATCGGCCATACGGCGACATTTTGTATTTGCTCAAAATAGTGCTTAAACATAATTATTGCCCTCCTTTTGCCAGGTTATCATTTGTTTTAATATCTGTGCCTAATCGTTGCAAATAGGCGATCAAGGCTACAATTTCAGCTTCTTTTTGAGTTTCCAGCCCCTCTTTCGCCAGGTTATTGGTAATGATTTCGGCTTGTTTGAGGAGATCGTCATTAGCAATGAACTCATACCCCTCTTCGTAGGGAACACCAATTGTCCGCAATGCATTGATCTTGGCCTGCGTATCTTCCAGATCAACCTGCTGTGTAAACAGCCAGGGATACCTGGGCATAATAGAACCGGGAGACATCGACTGCGGATCAAGCATGTGGTTATAATGCCATGAGTCACCATATTTCTTGCCGATCCTGTGCAAATCCGGGCCGGTTCTCTTGGAGCCCCACAGGAAGGGGTGATCATAAACAAACTCCCCGGCCTTTGAGTATTCCATATCATTGGGATCGTAACGTAATACCTCCGACCTGAATGGTCTGATCATTTGTGTATGGCAAGCGTTACACCCCTCCCTGATGTAGATATCTCTGCCATGAACTTCCAGAGGCGTATAAGGTTTTACAGCCTGGATCGTAGGTACGTTGGATTTTATCAGAAAGGTGGGAACAAATTCTAATATGCCACCTATCAAAATAGCTATCAGTGTCAGGACTGTGAATAAAACAGGCTTTCTTTCCAGAGTTTTGTGCCAGTATCCGCCGGTGATAACTTTTTTCTCCAGGGGAAGGGCTTCCGCGGGTTCATTGGCCAGAAAATCTCCGGCTTTGGCCGTCTTCACAAGATTATAAGACATCATTACCGCCCCTACCAGGTAAAGCAATCCACCCAGGGCCCGGAGCATATACATGGGAATGATCTGCACAACAGTTTCCAGAAAGTTTTTATATACCAAAAATCCGTCAGGGCCAAACTGCTTCCACATCAAGCTTTGAGTAAAGCCTGCCCAATACATGGGTAATGCGTAGAATATAATTCCCAAAGTACCTATCCAAAAGTGGGCATTCGCTAATTTTACGGAATAAAGCTTCGTTTGCCACATTCTGGGGATCATCCAATAGAGCATCCCGAATGTTAAAAACCCGTTCCATCCCAAGCCGCCAACGTGCACATGGGCGATAATCCAATCTGTAAAATGAGCAATGGCGTTAACATTCTTCAACGATAACATGGGCCCTTCGAAGGTGGCCATGCCATAGGCAGTGACTGCTACTACCATAAATTTCAAAACAGGATCCTCGCGCACTCTGTCCCAGGCGCCCCGCAGGGTCAATAAGCCATTTAACATACCACCCCAGGAAGGAGCAATAAGCATTATTGAAAATACCACGCCAAGAGATTGTGCCCAATCGGGAAGTGATGTATAGAGCAGATGGTGTGGTCCGGCCCAGATATAAATAAAAATAAGTGCCCAGAAATGAATAATCGAAAGCTTATACGAGTAAACCGGCCTGTTGGCGGCTTTGGGCATGAAGTAATACATCAAACCCAAAAAGGGAGTGGTAAGAAAAAATGCTACCGCATTGTGCCCATACCACCATTGCACCAACGCATCTTGTACACCGGCAAACCAGGAGTAACTCTTCATGAACGTCACTGGTATTTCAAATGAGTTGACAACATGCAATACGGCTACTGTCACGAAGGTCGCCAGGTAAAACCATATCGCCACGTACATGTGTCGTTCTCTCCTTTTCAGGATCGTGCCGATCATATTGATCCCGAATACTACCCAGATAATGGTAATGGCAATATCGATTGGCCACTCCAGTTCGGCATACTCCTTGGAGGTAGTATATCCCAGCGGCAAGGTAATGGCCGCCGCCACAATGATCAATTGCCAGCCCCAAAAGTGCACCCAGGACAGCAGGTCGCTAAACATCCTGGTTTTCAGGAGTCTTTGCATGGAATAATAAGTACCGGCAAATGTAGCGTTCCCCACAAAAGCAAATATCACCGCATTGGTATGAAGCGGCCTGATTCTCCCAAACGTCGTATACTGCAGGTCAAAATTAAACAATGGGTAGAATAACTGGATAGCAATGGTCAAACCAACCAACATACCAACTAGCCCAAAAACCACCGTGGCAATGGTAAAATACTTTACTATTTTGTTATCGTAACTGAATTTTTCTAGTTCCATGAATAGAAATGATAAATGATGAATTTCGGTGCTAAACTAGAGTCGGACATGACATATTTTGATGATCTATGTTATTTAAAAAACTGATTTATGTCATTGTTCTTTGTGGTTGAAGACCCTTTGCGCTTTGCTTAGCCATTTATGGGAATTTTAAGCCATCTCCGTCAACCTACGACTACAAATCACCAGGCCTGGGAAAAATTTAGAATCATTTTAAATAAAAATTTTAAGCCCGGTTCAAACCTTCTGGTCCTCCCCGGGCTCATCTTTCTCCTCATTTCTTGACTGCTCGTCAAACAAAATTCTTATTCCTGGTGAGTAGGTATCATCGTATTGCCCCGATTTAACGGCCCATATGTAAGTCAATAAAAAGAAGCCTGCAATACACAGGCTGATAAATATCAATAGCACGATGATAATCATGGCGAATACATTTTACGTTTTTTAGCGGTTAATTGAATTGTCAGCGTAGCAAACAGCACTACCGAGATACTACTTAGCGGCATCAGAATGGCTGCGACAATGGGCTCCAGATAGCCTAGTACCGCCAGACTTATACCCGCCAGGTTATATAAAAAAGACAATATAAAACTGGCGATTACGATCTTGTTCGCATACCGGCCAAAGGCCATAAATTTATCCAGCTTCCTCAGGTTACTCCCCAGCAGAATAGCATCGCTGGCCGGCGTAAAATTGGAGACATGATCAGTGACAGCGATGCCAATATCGCTCTGTCTCAATGCCCCCGCATCATTTAAGCCGTCGCCAATCATCATTACTTTTTTCCCATCCCGTTGGAGTTCCCGGATAAAGTCGAGCTTGTCCTGAGGGGATTGGTTGAAATGTATCTTGTCTCTACTAATATAATTGGCGGCCACCGTCTCCAGGTCCCGCGCATTATCGCCCGATAATAAAAGGAGGGAGTAATGGTCTTTTAGTTTTTTGAACAATGCCCTCAGTCCCTTGCGATAACTGGTTTCCACATTAAAGTAACCTAAGTAGACATCATCAATCATCACATAGACACGGCTAACCGTCTGGTTGGAAGCCACTGCGTCTGACCCAATAAAATCAGCCGAACCAATTCTAATCGCATGGCCGGCTACTTTCGCTAAAACACCTTTGCCCGGTACTTCTGTATATTGATCCAGTTCAACATCATCCTGCGCCGACGACAACCCTGCATGAACCGCCTGGCTTAGCGGATGGGTGGAATTGCCTACCACCCTTTTTATCCAGGCCTGCTGTTGCGGGGTTAGTTCTTCGCCAACATATTCCACCTCGTGATGGTCACTGTGTGTAATGGTGCCCGTCTTATCAAAGACAATGGTATCGATCTGATTCAACTTTTCGACGACCTCTGAATTCTTCAGATAAAAAGACATACGACCAAATACCTGCATCGCGTTCCCATTGGTAAATGGCGAAGATAATACCAGCGCACAGGGGCAAGCCACAATCAATACCGCAGTAAATACCAGCCAGGCCTGGGAGGCGTCTATAAAAAACCAGCTGGCTGCCGCTGCCAGGGCTATAATTAAAACCGTAATAGTAAAATACTGGCTGATACGATTGATCAGCAGGCTCTTGAAATTTTCCTTTGTCTTTTTAAATATCTCATTGTTCCACAATTGCGTCAGGTAACTTTGGGAAACTTTTTTTATCACCTCGACTTCTATTCCTTTACCTACCTCTCGCCCTCCGGCGAAGATATAATCGCCTTTTTTGCCGGCGACCGGGGTGGCTTCGCCGTTGACAAAGCTATAATCCAGCAGGGCCTCTTCACTCAATAAGCGCGCATCTGCCGGGATGATCTCATGATTGCGAATGTATAGCCGGTCTCCCGCCTCGATCTCTTTTAAAGTGGCATGGCCCGACTTTCCATCCTTAATTTTGGTGACTGAAACAGGAAAGTAAGATTTATAGTCGCGTTCAAACGAGAGTCCTTCATAGGTTTTAGCCTGCAGCCATTTACCGATCAGTAGGAAAAAAAGTAATCCGGCCAGGGAGTCCATGTAACCGAGACCGGTATCAAATACAATTTCGTAAGCGCTTCTGAGAAACAAAACGGTAATGCCCAGCGTAATCGGCACATCTATATTCACAAAGCCGCTTTTCAGGCTTTTATAGGCGGATGTATAATAATCCCGGCTACAATAAAATACCACTGGCAGTGATAATAGCAGCGATAAGTAGGAAAATACATATTTCAGCTCCCTGCTAAACTCACCGGTAAACCCAAGATATTCGGGGAAACTCAGCAGCATGATATTTCCAAAACAAAACCCGGCGACACCCACCTTAATGGCCAGGCTATCCCCTGCTCTCTTACCTTTGCCGTTAGTATCGTTTTGCCATTTAATTTCCGGGGGATAGCCGATCATATCAAGCAGCACGGCAAGCTCCTTCAGGCTTAGCAATTGAGGATTGTAACTTACCAGGGCTTCTTTTTTGGAAAAGTTTACCTTTACATCCAAAATGCCTTCCTCCAATAACTTCAGGTTTTCCAACAGCCAGATACAGGAGCTACAGTGTATGGCCGGTAGTTTCAGGTAAAGGTTTTGAAAGCTGTCGGAAGAAAACGATAATAGTTTTTGTTGAATTTCTGGGTTGTCGAGGAAATCAAAATTGGTATTTTGAGGCCTTTTCTTTTGGGTGGTTCCCGGCGTTTTTTCCAGCTGATAGTATTGCGTCAAGCCACTTTCAGTAAGGATCTCGTAAACCGTCTTACAGCCCTGACAGCAAAAATGTTTACTGTCAATCCTGATAGTATTGTCGTCACATTCTTCCCCGCAATGGTAACAACGCAATGCCTGATCTGTTTCAGGCCCTGAAATTCCGATCATGAAGTAATTTTCAATTAAGACCTAATTTGCCCCAAAAATATGGCAATGCGTCATGTTAAAAAATGACCTAAGTCATTTTTCAATATATGGTGGGAGATCTATAATTTGTAATTATAGAGAACATTCATCCCCTGATGGCACATGATATATTATTTATTCCTGAAAGGTTGCAGCAAATACATTAACCCGTTTAGTCTCATTTCATAAAGCAGGGCCAATTGCCTGCCCAGTTTGCCCCGGGGAAAACCATTTCGCCTGAACCAAATCAGGTAATGTTCCGGCAAATCCGCGAGCTTTCGCCCCTTGTATTTACCAAAAGGCATCTCCGTTGTAAGCAACGATTCGAGTTCAGGGTTTGGCTTTTCCGGTTTCATAACTTGGGCAATATGTCATCTTTTGGCAGTAGTTTTGCTTGCTGAGTTCATAAACTCAATGCCGTAAAGATGAATAAAATTCGCAAAACATTTTTGGGTTCCGTAAAAAAGTGCTTTCTTTGCAGGAAATAAGTAATGAATTCCTTTAATACAGATATCGCCCATGATATAAACCTAAGCCAGGCTGCTCCGGTACTTAGGATAAGGAGGAATAGGCCCGTCTGGGGCTAGTCAAATCTATGCAGGGTTACGTACCTTGCTCAATACTCATCTATTATTTTGTCATATTTCTTAAAAGTTGAATAGCCGTTTTCTCGGTTAATTTATCATAGTCATGAAAATAAAAGTTATCGTAGCGGGACATGAGCACGTGCATTTTGCCAGCGAGATCTGTGATTTGCTGGCAAAGTCAGCCCAGGAGCGAAAAACCGGTATCGCCAGGCGAAGTATCGATTACATCTCGAAAAAAATAGAGGATAACAATGCGATAATCGCGCTGGAAGGCAATCAGGTGGCGGGTTTTTGCTATATCGAAAGTTGGGGACACGGAAAGTTTGTAGCCAACTCAGGGCTTATTGTCAAAGATCAATACCGCGGGAAGGGTTTGGGTAAAAAGATTAAAAGCAAAATCTTTCAGCTTTCTAGAAAAAAATATCCGGAATCAAAAATATTTGGCATCACCACCAGCATGGCTGTGATGAAAATCAATTCCGAGCTGGGTTATAAACCAGTCACATTCTCCGCTTTAACCGATGATCAAAGTTTTTGGAAAGGTTGCCAGAGCTGCCAAAACTATGACATTCTACAAAGAAACCAGCAAAAAATGTGTCTGTGTACGGGGATGCTATATGACAGCAAAAAAAATGGACAAAAATTCAACTTTGGCAGCAAGGACAAAATCCTTAAGCGCCTGAAAAATATTAAAGAGAACATGTTTCTTAAAAAGAAATAGTGAAAAACTTATACCTATGAAAGATAATAATAAGGTCGTATTGGCATTTAGCGGCGGATTGGATACCTCTTATTGCGTCAAGTACCTGAAGTTAGAAAAAGAATTATCGGTCCACGCTGCCATTGTCAACACCGGCGGCTTTGATAAGGAGGAACTAGATGATATCAAGGACAGAGCCTACCAGCTTGGGGCCGATGAATTCACAGTCCTGGAAGAAACTGAAAATTTTTATACAAACTGCCTGAAATATCTCATTTTTGGAAATATCCTTCGCAATAATACCTACCCCCTCTCCGTGAGTGCCGAGAGAGTCTTCCAGGCCATTGCGCTCGTAAATTATGCAAAAAAGATAAATGCCGGTTTTATTGCCCATGGCAGCACCGGCGCGGGAAATGATCAGGTGCGGTTTGATCTGGTTTTTCAAATTCTGGCTCCTGAAATAGAGATTATCACACCCATCAGGGACCAAAAGCTCTCCCGCAAGGCTGAAATTGATTACCTCGCGGCTCATGGCGCGGCCCAGGATTGGGAAAAAGCGAAGTATTCTATCAACAAAGGATTGTGGGGAACCAGTGTCGGCGGAGATGAAACCTTAACCTCACATTTGGCCCTGCCGGAAAAAGCATTTCCCACACAACTCAAAAACACCGAACCTCAACAGGTCAAAATCAAATTCAAACAGGGTGAACTGTGCGGACTAAATGACCGGGAACTTTCCCCTGTTGACATCATTCAACAACTGGAGCAAATCGCTCAACCCTATGCTATCGGCCGGGATATCCATGTAGGTGATACCATCCTCGGTATTAAAGGAAGAGTAGGATTCGAGGCTGCCGCTTCCCTGATTATTATCAAAGCACACCACAGCCTTGAAAAGCACGTGCTGGGCAAATGGCAACAATACTGGAAAGAACAGCTGGCCAACTGGTATGGCATGATGGTCCATGAGGGACAGTTTCTTGATCCGGTGATGCGTAACATCGAGTCTTTCCTGCAGGATAGCCAGGCCAATGTAGAAGGAACGGTGTATATAGACCTGGCGCCCTACCGTTTTCAGATTGCCGGGATCAAATCGAAATATGACTTGATGCAAAGTGATTTTGGACAATATGGTGAAATGAACAATGCGTGGACCGCCGAGGATGTGAAGGGTTTTACCAAGATCCTGGCCAACCAAACTAAAATTTATCAGCACGTAAATCACTTGCCATATGATTAAGGTGGGCATTATCGGAGGAGCCGGGTATACCGCCGGAGAATTGTTGAGAATTTTACTGTTTCATCCGGAAGTAACTATTGAATTTGTTTGCAGTGAAAGCCAGCAGGGAAATCCTGTCACGTCCATTCACCACGACCTGCTGGGAGAGACCGATCTGACGTTTAGCGGGACTATGGAAGGCTATGTAGATGTCCTTTTCGTCTGCAGCGGTCACGGAAAATCAAAGGAGATATTACAAAAGTATGCCATTGATCAGGAGACCAGAATTATAGACCTGAGCCATGATTTCCGCCTGAAGGCCAATGCCCGGCAAGGAGACCGGCACTTTGTTTACGGCTTACCTGAATTTAACAAAAAGGACATCCGGCATGCCAAAAATATTGCTAACCCCGGATGTTTTGCCACCGCCATACAATTGGCCATGCTACCATTACTGGCCGGGCAACAGATAAAAGATGACATTCACGTAAATGCGATTACCGGCTCTACCGGCGCCGGTCAGTCGTTATTAAATACTACCCATTTCACCTGGAGAAATAATAATATCTCTATTTACAAGGCATTTAACCACCAACACCTGGACGAAATCACCGAAACCTTTGGTGCACTGCAGACCGGGTTTAATCAGGCGATCAATTTTATACCCGTGCGTGGGAATTTCACCAGAGGCATATTTGCTACTGCCTACACAAAATCCGATTTGTCACTGGATGAAGCCAAAGATATCTACAGGGCATATTACGATCAGGCGCCTTTTACACACATTGCCGACAAAAGTATCAGCCTCAAACAGGTTGTAAGTACCAACAAATGTTTCATCCACCTGGAAAAACACGGCGACAACATATTGGCTACCAGCATCATAGATAATTTATTAAAAGGAGCTTCCGGCCAGGCGGTGCAAAACATGAATTTAATGTGTGATATTGACGAAAAAGCCGGCTTGCAACTTAAATCCAGTACCTTTTAATTTTTGTACCATGAACTTATTTGAAGTATATCCATTATTTGACCTTGAACCTGTAAAAGGATCCGGATCTTATATTTTTGACGGTAAAGGTAACGCGTACCTGGATTTGTATGGCGGACATGCCGTCATTTCAGTCGGGCACAGCCACCCCTATTATGTCAATATGATAGAAAAACAGTTAAAACGGCTGGGGTTTTATTCCAATTCCGTTATCAATGGTTTGCAGACCGAGCTGGCTGCTAAATTAGGAGAGCTCTCAGGCTATAATGACTACCAATTATTCCTTTGTAACTCCGGTGCCGAGGCCATCGAAAATGCCCTGAAACTTGCCTCATTTCACACCAATAAGGAGAAAGTAATCGCTTTTAACAAGGGTTTTCACGGCCGTACCTCCGCGGCTGTATCCATCACGGATAATCCAAAAATACAGGCGCCGGTCAATCAAAATCATCAGGTCACCTTTATTGGCTTAAATGATCTGAACGCCCTGGAAACACATTTAAAAACGGAAACGTACTGCGCCGTAGTAGTTGAAGGTATTCAAGGGATTGCCGGTATTATCACCCCCTCCCCATCTTTTCTGCAATCGGCGGAAAAACTATGTCAAAAATACGGCGCTTTGCTCATCCTTGATGAAATCCAATCGGGTTATGCCAGAACCGGAAAGTTCTTTGCCCACGACGATACCGGCATTCGTCCGGATATTATTACAACCGCCAAAGGAATGGGGAACGGGTTTCCAATGGCAGGTGTGTTAATCAACCCGGCAATAAAACCTTCACTGGGTATGTTAGGTACAACCTTCGGAGGTAGCCATCTGGCCTGCGCAGCAGGGATTGCAGTGCTGGATATTATTAAAGATGAAAACCTGGTCGATCACGCTAAAACACTAGGCGATTGGTGGCTGCAGGCGCTGGCACAAATAGATAATATAAAGGAAATACGGGGGCAAGGGCTGATGATAGCGCTGGAGTTTGACTTTCCGATCAAAGAGCTGCGGAAATTCTTATTGACAAACGAACGCATTATCACAGGATCATCTTCCGACCCCAAGGTATTGAGACTTTTGCCGGCTTTAAACATCGGTAAGGAAGAGCTAATTCGATTTAATACTGCCCTCCAAAGTGCGCTGAATCAATTGGACAGCATCGCGGCAGCGGAAATATAATAGATTATGAAACCGAGCATGACATAATCAGCACATAAGGGAATGATAATAATATGCGAGGTTCCATGTGACCAATGAAAATAGATTATAAACACATGAAAAACTTTACATCTGTCAACGACGTAAGCAACGTGCCGGATTTGGTCGATCAGGCGATCGAGATCAAAAAAAATCCGATCAACCTCAGCATCGGAAGTGGCAAAACGTTAGGTTTGCTATTTTTTAACCCCAGCCTCAGAACCAGGTTAAGCAGCCAAAAAGCAGCCTACAATCTGGGTATGAATGTGATCACGCTCAACGTCGACAAGGAAGGCTGGAAAATAGAATTTGAAGATGGCGCCATTATGGACCAGGGCAGCCAGGAGCACATCAGAGATGCCGTAGAGGTAATCAGCCAGTATTGTGATATCCTCGGCGTTCGTACCTTCGCCGGGTTGCAAAACCGGGAGGAAGATTATCAGGAAAAAGTCTTATCAAGTTTTATAACTCATGCCACTGTTCCGGTTGTCAGTCTTGAATCAGCCACCTTGCATCCCTTGCAATCACTGGCCGATTTGGTGACGATCAGGGAACAAGGCATTGTAAGGCCTAAAGTTGTTGTAAGCTGGGCGCCCCACCCTAGAGCCTTACCGCAGGCAGTGGTCAACTCATTCCTCGAATGGATCACCAAAACGGATACACAGGTGGTATTAACACATCCTGAAGGGTATGAATTAAGTGAAAAATATACGCAAGATGTGGCGATTAACAAAAACCAGGATCAGGCGTTACAGGGAGCCGATTTTGTCTACGTGAAAAATTGGTCGGCTTATGAACCCTATGGAAAAAAAATATCAGCGGACTCATCGTGGACCATCACCAAAGAAAAAATGGCTTTGACCAATCATGGCCGGTTTATGCACTGCCTTCCCATTAGGAGAAATGTAATTGCCACTGACGCCGTAATCAATGAATCGCTGGTTATCAAGCAGGCAGAAAATCGCGTTTATTCTGCGCAAACAGTATTCAAAACCTTATTGGAAGCACAACATGAAGTCATTGAAAGTCATTAAGGTCGGTGGTAATGTGATTGACAATGAACAGAATTTAAGTAATTTCATTGATAATTTTGTTCAGGTCAAGGGCCCTAAGATACTCGTGCATGGCGGCGGAAAAAAAGCTTCGGCTATGAGTCGCCAAATGGGCGTAGCACCAAAAATGTTGCAGGGCCGCCGGGTTACCGACCAGGAGACGCTTGAAATAGTGACGATGGTTTATGCCGGTTTAATTAACAAAAATCTGGTAGCCCGGTTGCAAAGTAAACAGTGCAATGCCCTGGGACTTACCGGTGCGGATGGCAATACCATTCAGGCGGTCAAAAGACCCGTGAAAGCTGTAGATTACGGTTTTGTGGGTGACCTTGACCACCAATCGGTTAATAGCCAATTGCTGGATACGTTATTGAATGACAACATCTGCCCCGTCATCTGCGCTATTACCCATGACAAAAAGGGACAGCTTTTAAATACCAACGCCGACACAATTGCCACCAACCTGGCCATTGCCATGCAAAATCTCTATGAGACTTCCCTCATATTCTGCTTTGAAAAATCCGGTGTCCTTCGTGATCCCGAAGATGAAAAAAGTTATTTCCCTAACATTAGCTGGCAACAATATCAACAGTACAAGTCCGAGCAAATCATTAAAGACGGGATGATCCCCAAACTGGATAATGCTTTTGAAGCGATTGGCGCCGGCGTAGCATCCATTGTGATCAAACACGCCAGAAATTTGAATAACGACATCGGAACGACCCTGTATAAGTGATGCAAGTTGACCATCAGATAATCATTGACCTGTTAAAACAGTTGATTGCCACCCCGTCTTTATCCAGAGATGAGGATAAAACTGCGGATATTCTATCGGGTTTTCTGGGAGATTTTGGAATTGATACCCAAAGGCAAAAAAATAATGTATGGGCTAAAAACCTGCATTTTAATCCGCAAAAACCAACTTTATTACTCAATTCCCATCATGACACCGTCAAACCAAATCCCGGTTATACGCGGGACCCTTTTGATCCGGCAGTGGAAGACGGGAAACTATTTGGACTGGGCAGTAACGACGCAGGTGGATGTCTGGTAGCACTTTTAGGAACCTTTTTAAAATTTTATGAGGCGGATAACCTGAACTATAATCTCATCTTTGCCGCCACTGCCGAGGAAGAAATTTCCGGCAAAGACGGTGTTGAATCCATTCTTCCCGTGCTTGGACCGCTGGATTTTGCCATCGTAGGTGAGCCTACTTCCCTGGATATGGCTATCGCTGAAAAAGGATTAATGGTTTTGGATTGCGAGGCAAAAGGTATTGCCGGACACGCGGCAAGAGAGGAAGGAGAAAATGCCATTTACAACGCGATAAAAGACATTAATTGGTTTAACAACTATCAATTTGACAAGGTTTCTGAATCGCTGGGGCCGGTTAAAATGAGTGTTACGGTAATCCAGGCCGGGGCACAGCACAACGTCGTTCCCGACACCTGTCACTTTGTGGTGGATGTGAGAACAACAGATGCCTACTCCAATCAGGATGTTCTCAAAATTATTACCAGCCATGTTGATGCGACCGTCAAGCCGAGGTCGACCAGACTTAATCCATCCGGGGTTGGCAAAACCCACCCTGTGGTGGCGGCAGGTATAAAACTGGGCTTAAAAACCTACGGGTCGCCGACATTGTCAGATCAGGCGTTGTTAACATGCCCTTCCATAAAACTAGGGCCTGGCGAATCGGCACGCTCGCATACGGCCGACGAATTTGTGCTGGTCGCAGAGATTGAGGAAGGCATTGATATTTATACGAAATTATTAAGCAATATTGACAAAATAAGCTAGATACATAAAATTATGAAACTTTGGGATAAGGGTTTTTCTACTGAAAAATTAATAGAACAATTCACTGTTGGCAAGGATTACGAATTGGATGAAAACATTGCCAAATACGATGTATTGGCCTCCATGGCACATGCCAGTATGCTGGAAAAGATAAATATCCTCACCAAAACCGAATTAGACGCCATACTCGAAGTTTTTAAAGAGATTTTGCAGGAAATAGAAGACGGGAAATTTACTATCGAAGCGGACTTTGAGGACGTTCATTCCAAGCTTGAGTACCTGCTGACAGAACGCCTGGGTGAAACCGGCAAAAAAATTCACACGGGCAGGTCGAGAAATGATCAGGTGCTGGTGGCTATGCATTTATACATTAAAGATGAGATCAAGGATATCGTTGGTCAAACCGAATCACTATTTAAAGTACTTACCAAACTAAGCGAACAATACAAAGACAATATAATACCCGGGTATACGCATATGCAAATAGCTATGCCTTCCTCCTTTGGTTTGTGGTTTGGCGCCTACGCCGAATCCCTGGTCGACGATCTGTACTTTCTACAGGCAGCCTACAGGATAGCTGACCAAAATCCTTTGGGCTCTGCCGCCGGCTATGGATCTTCATTTCCTATCGACAGAACTTTCACAACACGCCAGCTAGGATTTGAGGATCTGAAGTACAACGTGGTAGCTGCTCAAATGAGCCGTGGGAAGGTAGAAAAATCGATGGCAGTGGGCATGGCTTCCATCGCCGCAACAGTAGGCAAACTGGCCATGGACATTTGCCTGTATATGGGACAAAACTATGGCTTTTTAAGTTTTCCCGATCAGTTAACCACCGGCAGCAGCATTATGCCTCATAAAAAAAATCCGGATGTATTTGAATTGGTACGGGGAAAGTGCAACAAAATTCAAATGCTACCGACAGAATTAGGCTACATCACCAACAACTTAAGCAGCGGCTACCACCGGGACCTTCAATTATTAAAAGAATCCTTAATCCCCGCCATAGAAACTTTAAAATCATGTCTGCACATCACTACTTTTGCATTGGATCAAATTATCATCAAGGAGGGGTTTATCAACGAAGATCGTTATAAGTATTTATATAGTGTGGAGGCAGTTAATGAAAAGGTAGTCAATGGTCTCTCCTTCCGGGATGCTTATGTGGAGGTGGCGGAGGAGATAGCCAATGATCGCTATCAGCCTCAAAAACATCTCAATCATACGCACGAGGGAAGTATCGGCAATCTCTGCACCGGTCAGATACAGGAAAAGTTCAACAAGGCCATAGCTTTCTTCAAAGGTAGCTGATCGCAAAGATTAAAACCGGCCTTATCAAAATGTCCGGCCCGTTGTATCATTAAATTTCAGACAGCCTGTAACCTTTAGCAATAACTGAGGTAATCTTAGCAGCCGGGTATAGGAGGTAGCGAAAAAGCCTTTTGATACCCCCAAAATCTTAAACGTAAGACCATGCTCAGAAACTACCTAAAAACTACCTGGAGGAGTCTGCTAAAAAACCGGGTATTTTCGCTCATCAACATCCTGGGGCTTTCCATCGGCCTGACAGCTTGCCTGCTCATTTTACAATACGTAACCCACGAGCTGAGTTATGACAACTTTCATCAACAAAAAGAGGATATTTACAGGATACAACAAAACCGATTCAACAAAGGGATCTTAACAACCCAGTGGGCAGCGGGCTGTGCGGGGATCGGACCGGCTTTGAAAGAGAATTTTCCGGAGGTAAAAGCATTTGTAAAGCTACATGGCGGAGAAGGTGTAATTTCCTACAAGGACAATCGGTTTAGAGAAAACAGAGCTTACTACGCTACAGAGACATTTTTCCAGGTCTTTTCTTACCCCCTGATCAGCGGTGTGGACTCTTTGGTTTTGAACAGGCCCAACACCGTCGTGCTGTCTGAAAGTACAGCCAAAAAGTATTTCAATGAAGAGGATCCTATTGGCAAACGCATCAAGCATAATGGCCACGTCGAGTATGAGGTTACCGGCATTTTTAAAGATGTTCCGGAAAATACGCATATGAAATTTGATTTGCTGTTTTCTTTTGACACCTACGTGGCATTGACCAATGAACGCGCCCTGACCGCCTGGAACTGGGATGGTTTTTATACCTACATCCAGCTGGCTTCCGGTACGGATCACAAAACCTTTGAAAACAAGCTGCCAGCATTTGTGGAACAGCAGCAAGGTGAAGCGCTACGTCAGTACAGCGCTGACGTGCAATTTTTATTGCAACCTATCGATGACATCCACCTTTCTCCCAACTATATGGGAGAATTTGAGCCGAATAGTGATAGAAAAACAACTTTCTTCCTGTTGATCGTGGCTTTTTTTATCATGGTTATTGCCTGGATTAATTACATTAACCTGGCTACAGCCAAATCATTGGAAAGAGCCAGGGAGGTGGGGATCAGAAAGGTTATGGGATCTTTCAGGCGGCAACTAATCCGTCAATTCCTCTTTGAATCCTGCCTGTTAAATGTCATGGCTGTCTTTCTGGCTATTGCTTTCGTTATACTTTTGCTACCTGCTTTCAACCAGTTAACCGGCAAGACATTGACATTTTCTTTGTTCGCCCAGCTTGATTTTTGGCTGGCTTTGATCGCCTTATTTTTGGTCGGAAGCTTTTTATCCGGATTATATCCGTCCCTCGTACTTTCCGGTTTCAGGCCGATTGCCGTGCTCAAAGGAAAATTTAAAACTTCTTCCAGGGGAACCAGCCTGCGCAAGGGCCTGGTTATTTTCCAATTCTTCTCCTCCGTAATTCTGATCGCAGGCACTTATGCTGTTTATCAGCAGATCACTTTTATGAAAAGTCAGGACCTGGGTGTTGAGGTGGATAAAACCCTGGTGGTGCGCGCTCCCAATGTGACCGACTCCACGTACAATGATAAATTCAGCGCCTTCAAAAATGAGCTTTTAAACATTTCAGCCATTTCGAAAGTAGCTTCCTCAACGGCTGTTCCCGGAAGACAGCCGGGATGGAATGCCGGCGGGATCAGGCGGGTACATGAAGACGAAAGCCAAAGTAATCAATACCGTGTCATTGGCGTTGACTATGACTTCAAGGATGCCTTTCAACTGGAGGTGCTGGCCGGTAGAAATTTTTCCAAAGAATTTGGTACGGACCGGGAAACGGTGCTTTTTAACCAGTCGGCTACGAAGCTAATGGGGTTCAAAACAATAGAGGAAGCCCTGGGCGAAGACATATTCTTTTGGGGAGATACTTTCCGCATTGTGGGGGTACTTAAGGATTACCACCAGGAATCGCTGAAAAAATCTTTTGAACCTTTAATATTCCGTTTAATACCAGGAGCCAGGCCCTATTACTCCATCAAACTTAATGCTAACAACCCCTGGGAAACCATTTCGCAAATCCAGTCCCGGTGGAATTTTTTCTTTACAGATGACCCCTTCGAATATTTTTTCCTGGATGATCACTACAATCAACAATACCAGGCCGATTTACAGTTTGGCCGGGTATTCGGTACTTTTTCCTCCCTGGCCATCTTTATCGCGTGCCTGGGATTATTTGGACTCACCTCTTTTATGGCTGTGCAAAAAACCAAGGAAATAGGCATAAGAAAAGTAATGGGGGCAACAGTATCCAATATTCTGAGCCTGTTATTAAAGGATTTTACGCGGTTGGTATTAGTTGCAGTCATGATTGCTATTCCGGTCTCCTGGTGGATGATCAACAATTGGCTGGAGCGCTTTGCTTATAAAATTGGATTGTCATGGTGGCTTTTTGCCATTCCGGGATTGCTCGTGATGATGATTGCATTATTAACGGCCAGCTATCAAACCATTAAATCGTCACTGGCCAATCCAGTGGATTCCTTAAGATATGAATAGGCAGATAGGTTGATAATAGCCGTATATTCAGGCCAGAGGACGCATCCAACACATGCTATTGTTCCCTGCAACATAGTTTCTGTTTACTGCAAAAAACTATTGACTCTGCTCATTAAGTCGGAAATTGGTGAAAAATTAAGGCCATGCAATGCTAAGAAGCCACTTTAAAATCGCCACTAGAGCCCTTCTTAAAAACAACTTTTTTTCGCTGCTAAATATTTTTGGCCTTGCCGTGGGAATGGGTTCATGTTTACTCATTGTTAATTATGTGGTCTTTGAAACCAGTTTCGATGAATTTCACCAGGAAAAGGACAACATTTACCGTATAACTCATGAATTCTACGAAAAAGGTGAATTAAAGAGTAAATCCGCAGCCGCGTACGCCCCTTTGGCACCAGCTATGATGGTTGAAATTCCGGAAGTGAGGCAGGCTGTAAGAGTTCACCCGGTCACAGGAACGGTAACCTGTGGGGACACGCCCAACATCAAAAGATTTAAAGAAGAACGGATCTATTTCGCCGACAGCAATTTTTTTAAGGTGTTCTCCTTTACAACCCTTTCCGGAGACAGCAAAGATCCGCTTGGGCAAAACAATACGACCGTAATCACAAAAAGTACGGCAGAAAAATATTTCGGAAAACAAATAGATCCGGTCGGACAAGAGATATATTGGAATGATGGAAATTACGAAGCCACCTTTACTGTTACGGGTATCATCGATAACGTTCCACAAAACTCTCATCTGAAATTTGATTTCCTTTTCTCTTTTTCAACGCTTGAAAGTTTGGATGCAAATGGCCTGGTCCCTTTGTCGCAAAATTGGGGCTGGCCTGGATTTTATACCTACATTTTAGTTTCTGCCGGGCTGAATCCTTCCGTCATTGAATCCAAATTAGCGGTTTTGACTGAAAAGTATACCGGTTTCAAATTAAAAAGTGAGCATAACAGCGGACCTAAATTCTATGCACAGCGGATGAGTTCTATTCATCTTAATTCTTATTTCAGTGATGAAATATCCGTCAACAGCGATATCAAATCTATCCGTTTTTTAAGTTTAATAGCCCTTTTTGTGCTTTTAATGGCCTACATCAATTTCATCAACTTATCGATAGCCGGATCTATGCAACGCGCCCGGGAAGTTGCTGTTAGAAAGCTGGTGGGCTCTAGAAAGCTTCAGTTGATAAAACAATTCCTGCTGGAGTCATTACTACTTAATTCAATAGCTTTTTCTCTGGCATTTATAGGATATCACCTCGTCCTTCCGAATTTGTACCTGTTCACAGGGGAGAATATTCCAAATTCACTTAATGAAAACAGGCCAATTCTCTGGTGTTGCGTTGTTGCACTGTTTTTACTAGGCACCTTGCTTTCAAGCATATATCCCACCTTCATTCTGGCCGGTTATAAGCCCGGGAAAATTCTAAAGGGCAGCTTCAGGAATAATCCAAACCGATCCATTTCAAAAAAAGCACTGGTTGTTTTCCAATTTACAACTTCCATAGCCATGGTTACCGGAGCCATAGTAGTCCATAAGCAAATCGATTACTTGCGCCACAAGGAACTTGGACTTAACCTTCAGCAGACGTTGGTAGTAAATGGATCCAAAATATCAACAAACCAATCAAATCCCACGAATCCATTGGCCTTATTTAAAGCAGGTTTAATGAAGCAACAGGCTGTCCGGAGCGTAAGCCTCAGTAGTGCTGTTCCGGGAACAGAGGTTAATCAGGCTATGATGTATAAACTCCTGCCAGCTGATTGGGAAAACGGCAAGGTTATTCGCCTAATGAATATTGACACTGATTTTATCGATCAATACGGTATGACAATAATCGCGGGGCGAGCGTTTTCCGAAATCAACTCCCGGGATTTACAAGGGAAAACTTTATTAATTAATGAAGCTGCTGCCTTGTTACTGGGATTTCAAAATGCAGATAAGACGCTCCACACAAAAATCGTATCAGCCACGGGGGAAGTTAGGGAGGTTGTGGGCCTGGTTAAAAATTACCATCAAAAATCACCTATTCAAAGCTATGAGCCACTAATGTTTGCGATGAATCCAAACACATCAGATTATATCTCCGTGAGGTTTCAGGCAAATCACAAAAATAATGACGCAAATCTTAAAAATACATTGAAATCGATTGAAAGGATCTTCAAAAACCATTTTCCAGCCGATGCATTCAGTTATTTTTTTATTGATGACTTTTTTGACAGACAATTTAAAAGCCATGTCCACTTTATGCGACTATTCTCACTTTTTACCCTACTCACCTTATTTGTAGCATGTCTCGGCTTATTTGGGCTGTCTGCCTACACTACCCGCCAACGTACCAAAGAAATTGGGATCAGAAAAGTATTGGGCGCCTCATCTTTCAGGATTCTAACGTTGCTATCGCTTGGTTATATAAAATTGTTACTGATAGCTTTTCTAATAGCATTGCCCTTTTGTAATTACATGATCACTGAGTGGCTTAGGCAATATCCTTTTAAAATCCCTCTAAACGGCTGGTTTTTCATCGTTCCCGCGATTCTTGTGGTAATTATTGCCTTAATTGCCATTGGCGGTCAAACAGTAAAAACCGCATCTATCAATCCAACCAAGGCTTTACGTTATGAATGAATCACTTCTCCGAGACAGGGCTACATTGAAATAACGGTAATTACCGTCTCGCTCACCAGTACTTTTTTAAGCTACATTGTTTTGCATGCCAAAAGATCCATATTGATTAAATGGTGAAGCATCTACCATTTTGAAGGAGACAAAAAACAGCTTGACAAAATAGCCAAAAAGGTGCTGGGGGTATCACTTGAAGCTATTCCGGACTTCCAAAAATGTCATTTAGCTACCGAAACACTTGTTGCCCTAGACATCAACTCACCCCTTCCGCCCACGCTGCTCCAGCTAAGCTGCCTATTCCCACTAGGGCACCTTCCCCGGGGAAGGAGTTTTATCAAATTGAACAAATGAAAAAAAACAATATCCCCATCCACCAATCAAACCTCCTCCCGGGAGGGGTAAGGGGTGGGTAGTGGAGCTATCCCTTAGCGATGCCCTCAGGCTCCCCTGACTTCCTCAAATTAACTGCAGAAGTCAGGAAGTAGTATCCAAAACATATCCAATATCTTTTCTAACATCCAAATCACCAAATCTGAGAAATGAAGCACTGTTGCCCTAGACATCAACTCACCCCTTCCGCCCACACTGTTCCAACTAAGCTGCCTATTCCCACAAGGGCACCTTCCCCAGGGAAGGAGTTTTACCAAATTGAACAAATGAAAAAAAACAATATCCCCATCCCCCAATCAAACCTCCTCCCGGGAGGGGTAAGGGGTGGGTAGTGGAGCTATCCCCTAGCGATGCCCCCAGGCTCCCCTGACTTCCTCAAATTAACACCCAAGATCAGCTCCCCAAAAAGGCAATGTACTATATATCAATCCTTTATGATTTTTTCTAAAATTAACCGCGGAAGTCAGGAAAAAGTGCTGGGGGTATCGCTTGAAGCTATTCCGGACCTCTAAAAATGTCAATCAGCTGCCCTGGAGTATTTACTGCCTGAAGATTTCTTCATAAATCTCCGCACCCACAAATCTGGCATTTGAACCCAGGCTCCGTTGGATCCTTAGGTTTTCGTTCCATTTCACCATGCGCTCACTTCGTGCAAAGGAGCCAACCTTCAGCTGTCCGGCATTGGTAGCAACGGCGAGATGCGAGATGAAGGCATCTTCCGTTTCTCCCGACCGGGCAGATATTACCGGCAGCCAGCCGGCCGATTGTGTCAACCTGATGGCACTGATCGTTTCGGAAACGGTACCTATCTGATTGAGCTTGATCAGGACAGCATTGGCAAGCTGGTGTTCAATACCGTACCGGATGCGTTCGATATTGGTAGTAAACAGATCGTCGCCGATGATCTGTATTTTAGTTCCAAAGGCTTTGGTAAATCGCTTCCAGTTGTCAAAATCAGTATCTGCAAAAGGATCCTCAACGGAAATGATCGGATATTTTTCGCACCATTCAACCATGAGCTCATAGAATTGCTCCTTGGTGAAGGATCTGTTTTCTGATCTGAAATGATACTTTTCACCATCAAAAAGATCGCTGGAGGCAATATCCAATGAAATCGCTACATCTTTTCCAGCTACATAACCCGCTCGTTCAATGGCTTCCAGAAAAACCTCGAATGGCTCTTCATTATTATTATAATCCGGCCACCAGCCTCCTTCATCCGCAATGCCGACACATTTCCCCCTGCTTTTCATTACCTCACCAGCCCCATGATAGATGTTATAAGTCATCTCCAGTGTTTCCTCGTAGGATTTCGCACCGATCGCAATCACCAAAAAGTCCTGTATGTCAATGGCCCAGGCCGCATGAGCACCGCCACCCAAAATCTGGATTTCATTTAAGGGAATCAAATTTCCTTTTCCTTCGCCAAGATATTCATATAGTGGAATTTGTCTGGATTTTGCCGCGGCCTTTGCTATGCCCATGGACACGCCCAGAATAGCATTGGCGCCAAGGTTGGATTTGTTTTTGGAGCCATCCAGCTTTATCATCTGCTCATCCAGGTCTTTTTGGTCAAAAACAGATTTCCCCACTAATTCCGGAGCAATAATTTTTTTTACATTACCAATCGCTTTGAATACCGACTTTCCCCTAAAACCTTTTTCTTTATCCCTCAGCTCCAGGGCCTCAAACTGACCGGTGGAGGCTCCGGAAGGAACAAGACCATAACCTTTGATATCATTCTCCAACGTGACCTCTACTTCTATCGTAGGGAAACCCCTTGAATCATATATCTGATATGCATCAATTTCCTTAATCCTCATAGTTTATTGTTTTAGATTTTCCAGCCATTGATCTTGCAGCCCTCTGAAGCTGCCAAATGATTGAGGAAACATGCCACAAACAAAATCTTTGACCTGATTTTGTTGTTTATCATTTAAGTATTCAACGGGTGATTTTCCATCGACGCGTGCGAGCATCAACAGCAATAACAAATGAGTCATTCGCTTCTCAAATTGCACATCAAGAATTTTTTGCGCCTTATGCCGGTAGTTGTCCCAGACACTGGCGGCCATGTTTAACAATGTCTCCGTATGTTTGGGGAGATATAATGCCTTCAACATGAAGTGGTTAAGTAAAAAAGCTATATCGAACACGGGATCGCCATACCAGGCTACCTCACAATCCAACACCACAATCCTATCCTGACGTACCATGATATTTTTCGGACTAAAATCACCGTGAACCAGGCAGGTGCTCGTGTTGGCTATTCTTTCCGCTTCTTTTCGGAAAATATCCTGTAGCTGCGGGTTCCGCTCACCGGTTTTAAGCAGGTAAGGTTCGATCCTCAATTGGTGAAAATTAGCCGACGTATCAAATAATGCCTTCGCTTTGGTGTCTCCGGCGGAATGGGCGTGGATTTCTCCAAGTAAAGCTCCTGTTTTTTCTGCGTACCTTTGATCACATTGCCCTGTCATCAGCAGATCTTTCCAGTTGGAAAGTCCGTTTTCCAACATTTCCATACAGAAAAAATTCAATGTGTCATCGCTGTAGATCACTTTTGGTACGGCCCCGGGCAAAAATTCTCCTACATATGATAAATACGCCTGCTCGGTCTTGTTCCTGCCGGTATCGGCGTACCAGTTGTCTTTTACCTTCAGCTTTTCCAGCGCACGCTTCACCACGAATCGGTTTTCGCCGTCGTCAATCAGCAGAATCTGACAAGAGACACCACCGGTGAGCTGAGTCGCCACATTTTGTTTTTTCCTGATTAGCCCTTTTTCGAAGAGCCTGTTTATCAAATTCTCTTCTGACATATTCTTTAAACCGTGCTAATAGGTGGCCCTCCCTCCCGATATATCAAATACCACACCAGTATTAAAAGACGACTCCTCTGAGACTATCCAACAGGCCAGGGCAGCCACTTCTTCGACAGTGCCTAATCGCCCCATGGGGATTTTGCTTGTCATATATTCCAGCATTTGCTCAGAAGTATCCAGGTTCATAGGGGTTGCAATCACTGCCGGTGCAAGCGCATTGATGGTAATTTCAGTTTGTGCATATTCTTTGGCAATACCTTTTACCAAACCAATCACACCTGCCTTGGAGGTAGTGTATCCGGCCATTCCGGGATTACCATCCTTGCCTGCAATGGATGCCAACATCAAAATTCTGCCATACCCCCGTGGTTGCATAACTTTTACCGCATGTTTAATGAGGTTGAAAGAGCCTACCAGATTTACACTCAGCACTTTTTGAAATGCCTCCGCTTCAAAGTCGAGGATATTAACCCCCGTTGGTCCTACTATTCCTGCGCTGTTTACCAATATATCCAGGTTTCCAAATTGATCAACCACCTTATTAATCGCACTTGCCACCTCTTTTTCTACCGCAATATCAACCTTTTGGATATGTATTCTGTCGTGGAATTCACTTAGTTTATTCTTTGCTTCCTGTAGCTTTTCCTCGTCGAGATCTACCAGCACTACCGTACCTCCTTCGGAAGCAATGCGTTCACTCACCCCAAGTCCAATACCGCTTGCGCCGCCGGTTACAATGGCTACTCTATTCTTAAACCTGTTGTTAAAAATCATATTCACATTCGCTTTATTATTAACAAAAAGTATTGATCAGCCTGCCAAAGTCACCTGCTTTGACGATTGCTTCCTCTTCATTGCCGGATTGATAGCGCTCCTCCGGCGTGTTGGGTACGTAATTAATAGACAAGGTCTTTGTAGCCTGTTCAACATCCGATATACCATAATCGCGTTTAATGCCAGGTTTCAGGGCCCGGTCTTTATAAAAGGTTAAAATGCGCATACTGTATAACAAAGGTTATAGTTGATCATTAATAAATCAAATATATAATGAATAGTTAATTATCTATAATAAAGCAATCAGGTTTGATCCGTAAATGATGCTTAAGTTAATTCCAAAAATAATGTCAGCACCAATTTTTAATGGCAGCCAAACAGCTATTGATCAATCGATTTGCTTTGAGATAGGAAGGAATCGACTCCTGGCGTCAAGGGTCTTTATCAATTAGTGTCCACCCTCATGAATATCAAAAAGAAAGCCCTGACGACAATTACCAATAGTATCAGGGCTTCTTACTTTGAACACTAACTAATCATGGACATTGATCTTCCACGACCATGTTACCTTTATGTATAATAAGACTAATTACATCCTAAGTCTGCTTTTGACTGTACATCGTTATTTGGAAAACATTGTTCCGAAGGTATTGACGCCGGCACATATCTGGCCAGGTTAGCGTCATATAAAGCGTTCTCCAAAAAAACGGTTAAGTCACTTATTTCATCCTGGGTTAGTCCCAGGGGTTTAAATTCACTGGCAATTTGGCCGGCATCAACATTGATATTTTCCGCTACGCCGTTATTCTTGTATTCAACCACTTCTCTGATGGTATTAAAAGAAGCACCATGACCATAGAAAGGGGAATCTTTAAGATTGTAAAGCTGGGGCACCTTAAATTTATAAAGGTCTCCGTCCAAACCGGTAAAGTCGGCACGCCCCTTGTGATCTTCATCCATTGTCTGAAAAACGTTGCTTAGTGAACGTAAATCATTCATGCCCAAGGCGTAAAACGCCATGTCATTCAAAGCAGGGCCGGTATGGCATGAATTACATTCCGCCTTGCCAAAAAATAACAAGGCTCCTCTTTTCTCGCTGTCAGACATTGCGGCCTTGTCACCGTTTAGCCATTTCTGAAAGGGAGCTTCATTAGACAGCAAGGTCCGCTCGTAGGCACCAATAGCCAAACCGGCATATTCCCGGTCAATTCTTTCATCTTCCGGCACGTTGGGAAAAGCATCGGCAAATAACTGAATGTAATCGGTATTGGTTTCACATAATGATTCTTTAATCTGCATTCTATGGACTTTCAGGCCTGCAATGGCCTGAATTTCCAAACCTTCATAGCCAAACTGATTGTCTTCTTTAGGAGTACCGGGTGTCCAGTAGGCATCGGTTCCGTTATTGATTCCCTTTGCGCCAAACTGGCCGTTCCACAGCGTGGCCTCCTGATAGGCGCCATTCATAGCTGAGGGTGTACGAATGGGTTGTACGTCGAGCTCTTCCCCCTGGTAGTCATCATGCCGGGATCTATTCTCACCTTTGGTACCAAATCCGGAGCCTCCTTCCCCGATACCCTGCGCCATACCCGCCTGAAAGCCCGCTGCTGCGTGGTGGCAACTGGCACATGAATAAGTCCCTTCACCATTTGGTAATTTAGGGTTAATAGCCAGACCTGTTTCGTGAAACAGAAGCTTTCCTAATGCTACTTTTTCCGTTGTAATCGGATTTAGTGGATCCTGCGGGATATTACTAAAATCCGTACTAGAGGGTTGCTTGAATAAATCCAGGCCTTGGGATCCGCCGGCCTGTACCAGTGCGTCTTGTAACTGATTGTCTAATGCGTCCGGAGAGGCGGGGCCATCATCATCCGAACTACATCCGTAAAATAACATAACAATGCCAGTGGCTATTGTTATCAATAGTCGATTATGGTTCATCTAATTTATTGTTTGGGGTTTCTCGCTTTTGTTATAATAATTATCAGAAAATTATTATAATATGTCAATATACAATTAATTCTGGCATTTTACCAAGTATTAATTTAAAAAAATAAAGGTTTTTTAAATTATGATCGACAGAAAAGGAGCTTAAAACTTATAACCCAAAATGGGTTACTTATTAAAGCGACCCATCTGGTTCAGCAGTCCCTTCCTCTATCTCTCTGAATAGCAATTATTTAACACTGGTAACTACGCAACGTTACTTTGATTCCAAGCCTGGTGCTTACTGACAGGGACGTCTTTGTGCCACTTAAAATAGTCTGGAGACACGTATTCCAATTTTTTTATTTTTTTTCTAAATGCCCTTCCAATTGAAACCAACATGCCGGATAAACACCATTGTATAACGGTTTGGTTAAGCGTTTCCAATGAGCGCTGAGCTAAAAATTCGGTACCTGATAAATTCCGTCACCAAAATAACCGGGTCAATGAACAAACTCATCAATTTTGTCGTTACATTTTGGTTGACAAATTATTACATCTATCACCTTTAATTCCGGAGCGATGTTACCAATAGTTAACGGAGTGTATATATATTTTAATCATTTATAGTTTTATGCCGATACCTTAATAGCTCGTAATTGGAAACAATTGAAGCTAAGTTGCCCTGTTAATGATGACAATTTAGTTTTTTCCGGTTGGATTGGGTAGGGAATTAAGTTTATAACAGAAGAGACAAAATTTTTATAGTATATTCGCAAGACACAATAAAATTTATTGCGATATGGACAATAGAAAATTTTTACCATTTATTATTATAGCCGTCGTCGTCCTGATTATTATTATAGGATTCGGTTCCAGCATCTTCTACACTATTCACCCGGGAGAAAGAGCCGTAATTTTCAAAAAATTTGGGGGCGGCCTGGACCGGGACAATGTAATATCGCCCGGATTTCGTTACAAAGCTCCCTGGAATGATTTATACCGGTATGATGTAAAAGAAAATACAGCGGAAGAAAAAATGGATGTATTAGACAAAAGCGGCTTATCGGTTAACGTGGATGTCACCGTACGCTTTCATCCCATATATGAGAGAATTGGTTACCTGCATGAAGTATTTGGAAAGGCCTATGTAGACAAGTTGGTAATTCCCGAAGTTCGGTCGGCAGTCAGACAGGTGATGGGGCGATATACCGCAGAGGAGATCTACTCTACCAAAAGAGCGGAAGTTGAAACAACTATCGTAACTGAAACCGAGAAAACCCTGGGAGAAAACAATATTTCCATGAGGGCGTTGTTGATACGGTCTATCATATTACCCGAGCCTATAAAGCTGGCTATTGAAAGCAAATTACAACAGGAGCAGGAAGCGCTGGCTTATCAGTTCAGGCTGGATAAGGAAAGAAGCGAAGCAGAAAGAAAGAGAATCGCCGCGGAAGGTGAAGCCAAGGCGAATGACATCATCAATGGCAGTTTGACCAATAATTTATTGAAGATGAGAGGTATCGAGGCCACCACCAGTCTGGCCAATTCCCCGAATTCAAAAGTAATCGTCATTGGAAGCGGAGACGCGGGTTTACCACTTATTTTAGGCAATAATTGATGACAGCTTTTATATTATTCAAGCGTTTTAAAATATTCCTTTTTTTAATTAATTTCGCTACTGTCTACACCACAAGATTTGAAAATAATTCTCTAAAAATAATAAATTAAAAAATGCCTAATTCAGCTGAAATAAAGATTGATGATAAGTCTTATACACTCCCGGTCGTTAAAGGATCTGAACAAGAAGTCGCCGTAGATATTAGTAAATTAAGAGGGCAAAGTGGTGTAATTACCCTCGATCCCGGTTACAAAAATACAGGTTCTACGACCAGCGCGATTACTTTTTTGGATGGGGAAAAGGGAATATTAAGATACAGAGGGTATACTATTGAAGCATTAGCGGAAAAATCTGATTTTTTAGAGGTTTCCTACCTGTTAATTTATGGTGAACTGCCCACAAAGGAAGCTTATGACAAATTTGTAAATGATATCAAGGTGCATACCATGTTGCATGAGGACATTAAAGCCATCCTGGAAGGATTTCCGTCCAACGCACATCCCATGGGAGTTTTGTCATCTTTGGTATGTTCTCTCACCGCATTTTACCCAGAATCATTGGATCCAAACCGGTCAAGCGACGGCGTTTATCTCAGCATCATCAGAATTTTGGCAAAATTGCCAACCATGGCAGCATGGGCTCATAAAAACGAGCTGGGCCACCCTTTCATTTATCCGAATAATTATCTGGACTATTGTTCTAACTTTACCAGAATGATGTTTGCCGTTCCCGCCGAGGATTATGAAGTTGACCCGGTGGTGAATGACGCACTGAACAAACTATTGATATTACATGCGGATCACGAGCAAAATTGTTCCACATCTACCGTTAGAATAGTAGGATCGGCACAGGCCAGCTTATACGCTTCCATATCCGCAGGCATCAACGCCCTGTGGGGGCCTTTACACGGCGGTGCCAACCAGGCAGTGATCGAGATGTTGGAAAATATAAAAGCCGATGGCGGCGATACCAAAAAGTACCTGGACAAGGCCAAAGACAAAAATGATCCTTTCAGATTGATGGGATTCGGCCACAGGGTATACAAAAACTTTGACCCCAGGGCGCGAATCATTAAAAAAGCTGCCGACCAGGTTTTGGAAAAGTTGGGAGTGAATGATCCTGTGCTGGAAATAGCCAAAGGTCTGGAGGAAGCAGCCCTGGTGGATGAATATTTTGTTGAGCGTAAGCTTTATCCGAATGTCGATTTTTATTCCGGCATCATCTACAGAGCCATGGGCATACCCACAGATATGTTTACCGTTATGTTTGCCCTGGGTAGATTACCGGGCTGGATCGCTCAGTGGAAAGAAATGAGAGAAAACCAGGAACCCATTGGTCGCCCCAGGCAGATCTACACCGGGAACAACGAGCGGGCATATATCCCACTCGATCAGCGATAAGCAGGTAATTCAGGCTTTTAGCCACTAAATCATTTTTTAAGAAACATATTATTTAAAGGTCATTTAGTTAAATGAGCGTAGAAGAAAGCTTTAAGGAAGCCGTAGATCAGTCAAAAAGGTTAACAGAGAGACCATCAAATGATATATTGTTAAAAATTTATGCGCTTTATAAACAGGCCACCGTGGGTGATGTAAACGAGGAAAGACCGGGTGGCTTTGATTTCAAAGCCATCGCTAAATTTAATGCCTGGGAATCGATGAAAGGAAAATCCGCGGAGCAGGCGATGCTTGAATACATCGCGTTGATTAATGAGCTGTCCAACTAAAAGTCTGAAGGTTATTTTTGCCCCACCGGGCGATAATGTTCGATAAAAACAAAAAAACTGGGTGTCAGTCTGCGACTACACCCTTTTATTTTGTAAGGTGGATATGCAGGATCTGTGATCCGGGTTATTTAAATGAACATCAAGTAGAAAATGAAAACATCACTGGCGCCGATCCTTCGCTGATCTGACACCAATGAAAACCATAAATGCCTGATCAATCCACAAAAATTATTTTCTTCGGTCCAATCTATCCACTGATATCCACAATCCACAGGCTGTTGAATATTTATAATCCTGTGTCCCAAAATACTTTTACCAAATTAATACTACCTTAAATGGCACAGGACCGGAGAACCTGCCTCAGGAGGTTTGTTCCGCACGAACATATCCAGCAAGCATTTAGTTTCAAGTATTTCACTAATTTCATGACCAAAACACACGACCAATCATGCATAAAACGTTAGTAACAATAAAATCTAAAATGAAAAAAAATTTTTATATACTAATGATTTTTGTTCCCACATTAGTTAGTGCCCAACCTGTAAGATCCACTTTTTCGGGACAAGTTACCGAGCTAGATAATTCAATATTCAAAAAGGATAAATACTGGAGAGGAGCAGATGGTGCAGCCTCCATTAATTTAGGAAAAGGCAGAATACTATGGTTATTTAGCGACTCTATAATAGATGAGAAAGGAACCGGAAAACGCGCTAATGCCAATACTATGATCAGAAATAGTGTTGCAATACAACGTGGTCATAATCTTGAAACTGCCGATTTAACTTTTTTCTACAAAGGAACAAACAAAGAACCTAAAGACTTTTTTAACCTTCCAGGAGACAATTGGTTCTGGACGGGACACGGAACAATGGTTAATAATAAACTGATCATATTCTTATTCGAAGAACGTTCCACGAAGACAGGTATAGGATTTGAAGCAGTAGGATGGCACGTAGCAATTGTAGACAATCCCAAAGATGCTCCAAATGACTGGAACATTAATTATTTTAAAGGGACAGATACTTTTGGGGTTATTGTAGGATCTTCAGCTGTATTAAAAAGTGATCAATACATCTACGCATATGGTGTAAAAGAACCGTCAAAACATCGCGTATATTTATTAAGATTTGATAGTAACAAGTTCATGCAAGGTGACTTTTCTAATGCTCATTGGTGGGTAGATGGTTCCTGGAAAAACAAAATAAATAAGGAACCTATCGAGTCCTCTCTTTTTTGGGGACAGACAGAGTTCTCTGTTCACTACGATAAAAAATTTGACAGATATGTTCAAATACAAACATTTGGCCATGGAAAAGCCAGTATTGGATATAGACTATCAAAAAATCCCGAAGGACCGTGGTCCGACCCTGTTACTCTTTATACTCCTGCTTTAGGCCATCCCAAAGAATTTGTCTATACAGCTAATGCACATCCTGAATTAGGTTCAGATAGTGGGTTGATAGTAACATATAATGTTAATAACGGGATCTTAAATGAACTAATTACTAATGAAAATATTTATTTCCCCAGAATAGTGAATTTAGCAGTCATCGATAAATAGAACGGTTGTTAACAGGAGCTATATTTAATTTGAGCCGATTACGGACATTCACATAAATATGTTCTCTTTACAAGACAAGAATGAAGATATCTGATCCCCCACTGAACTGCAATGATTTATAAAAAACAAAAAAACTGGGTGTCAGTCTGCGACTACACCCTTTTATTTTATTAGGCGGATACGCAGGATCTGCGATCCGGGTTATTTAAATATACACCAAATAGAAAATAAAAACCTAGCTAAATACCTCTTCAAATCCTCTATCAAAAAGCTCGATCGAGATCCAGGCATCCTGGTATTTGCTTATCTTTAAGGCGTGAAACGCTTTGGAAAAATGCTTACCGGTCAAAAGAAAAAAAGGATTGTCTTTCTGGTCGCCTTACTTTTATTGGCTGGCATTTATTATTTTTCCCTGCCTCAAAACCTTTTCAAAGCCCCTACCTGCACCATCGTTGAAGATCGCAACGGCCAGCTGTTGGGCGCTCGAATCGCGGATGATGGCCAGTGGCGATTTCCTCCCTCCGACATTATACCCGAAAATTTCAAGCAATGCCTGCTGCACTTTGAAGATGAATATTTCTATCAACACATTGGTTTCAATCCGGTTTCACTACTTCGCGCGTTACGGCAAAACCTCAGCGCCGGCAAAATTGTAAGCGGTGGCAGCACGCTTTCGATGCAGGTAATCAGGTTAAGTCGTAAAAATAAACCCAGGACAGTTTTTGAAAAGTTGCTGGAAATTATCCTGGCAACGAGATTGGAGCTCACCTATTCAAAAGATGAGATTTTACAACTGTACGCAACGCATGCACCTTTTGGTGGTAATACCGTCGGCTTGGAAACAGCTGCCTGGCGTTATTATGAGAGGAAACCCGATGAATTGTCATGGGCAGAAAGCGCTACACTGGCTGTTTTACCCAATCAGCCCGGGTTAATATTTCCCGGCAAAAACCATCAACAGCTCCGAAAAAAACGCAACTTTTTGCTGACCAAGCTTTATCGCAAGCAGATCATTGATTCGCTGACCATGGCATTGGCCTTTGATGAACCGTTGCCGGGCAAGCCTTTTCCGCTGCCGGCATTAAGCAACCATCTGATTGATAAAATCATAATAGATGGTAAGAAGGGGCAAAAAATCAATACCACCATCAATAATAACTGGCAACAAAAATTCAGCGAAATCTTAAATTCCCATCATCAAAGCCTGAAAGGCAACGAAATACACAATGCCGCGCTGCTGGTGCTCTCGGTAGATACCGGAGAAACCCTGGCATACATTGGAAATATCGGGGATGGCGCACGGGGTGAACATGGACAACATGTCGATATCATCAGCGCTCCAAGAAGTACCGGAAGCATTTTAAAGCCCTTCCTCTTTGCCGCCATGTTAGAGGAAGGCCAGATACTTCCCGGGACTTTGCTGCCGGATATTCCAACCTTTATCCAGGGCTTCGCTCCAAAAAACTTTTCCAAAACCTATGACGGTGCGGTACCTGCCGACAGAGCACTGTCAAGGTCGCTGAATATTCCTGCCGTGAATATGTTGAAAACGTATGGTGTAGAAAAATTTCATTATTTATTAAAGGCTTACGGCCTAAACAGCCTCACCTTTCCGGCTAGTCATTACGGCTTATCACTTATATTAGGTGGCGCTGAGGGGAGTTTGTGGGAAATTTGCGGTATGTACGCCAATATGGCCCGTACTTTAAACAATTATTTTAAGTATCCCGAACCTTTGCGCTACCACGATGGGGATCTTCATCCGCCATTTTACGAACGACAAGATCTACCAAATGAGGTTAAAAAAAACTATCAATCCAGCAGTGATTTCAGCGCGGCGGCCATATGGCAAACCTTCCAAACCATGTTGGAGGTATACCGCCCAGGGGAGGATGCTTCATGGCAATATTACGATTCATCACAAAAAATAGCCTGGAAGACCGGCACCAGCTTTGGGCTCCGGGATGGATGGGCAGTGGGTATTACGCCGGCCTATGTCGTAGGTGTCTGGGTTGGAAATGCCGATGGCGAGGGCCGGCCTGGCCTAACCGGAATCAATACCGCCGGGCCTATTTTATTTGATGTCTTTGATCAACTGCCGGCTTCCCAATGGTTTTCGACGCCTACTAGCGATTTGGGAAAAATAGCCATTTGCCGTGAGTCTGGGCACAGAAACAACAAATTTTGCCCCACCATAGACACGATTTACAGTCATAAAAAAGGCTTGCTTACGGATGTGTGCCCCTATCACCGGCTCATCCATCTGGATGTTTCTAAAAAATACAGGGTCAACGCGCAGTGTGAGGATATCCAAAACATAATTCATGAACCCTGGCTGGTACTTCCACCTGTACAGGCTTATTATTACCGATCCAAAACCGCTCATTACAGGAGCCTGCCACCTTATCGTCATGACTGTAGAAATCTGGCCAGCGATCAAGGGTCAATGCAGGTCATCTACCCTAAAAACAGGGCACAACTTTTAATTCCCACAGAATTGGACGGAAAGCCCGGCGCAGTGGTATTTGATGTAGCCCACACGCGATCGAACACGGAAATATTCTGGCATCTTGATGAAAAGTTTATGGCCAGCACTCATAGCATTCATCAAATGGCACTGCATCCAAAAGCTGGTCCTCACAAGCTCACCCTGGTGGATCAATATGGGGAGGTCCTGGAGCATGAGTTTGAGATTATTGACCATTGACGGGATTTATAGTGAAACCCCAGCCAAGGTTTTCCACTCTTCAACTCAAGCAGCCCACTAAAATGATCGTCAGGTGTTGAAGGGTACAAGCTCAGTTACTATTACTAGTGTTGATAAAAGCATGTACTCTCAGAATTTCATCAACGGCTTCAACGGTCAATGGTTTTTCAATAAAATCAACGGCACCAAGTTTTAAACATTCTTCCTTTTCAACTGACAAGGTCGAAGAGCTTAATATAATGACGGGAATATCCCGAAAGGCCTCATTTTTCGCTTTCAGTTTTAAAAATTCCTTGCCATTCATGATGGGCATATCAATATCCAACAAAATAAAATCCGGGATGCTGGTCTTTAAATCATATAGATAGGAAACGGCTTCTTCACCATTCCTACATCGATTCACAAAGATTCTGTTGCTTATCTTTCTGAATATAAAATCGGCTATCTGAAAATCTACATCGTTATCTTCAACAATCAAAGCTAAAATACTTCTATCCATGGCGCTACACTTAAGGTTCAATTCTTATCAAAGTTAGGATTAAATAAATAACCATTTTACTATTATAGATGAGTATAAACACCTGCTCGGTGTTTTACAGTATTTGCCAGATGGGTATATTTTTGTGATATGCGCCGGAACATTGTCCCGCGCTGACCTACGTTATTCAGGCTTTCGGGAATATCCTTTTAACCGTTTATCAACAACGGCTTCGGTACTAATTTTACAGCGTATTTATTCTTTCAAAAAAGGAATGGCGATAAGATTTACTGATGGGAATAATTTTATTTTCTATTTGCAGATTGGTTTGGTCCACGTTCTTTATCTTATCTACTCTTACAATATAAGAACGGTGTACTCTAAAAAAGTCATCCTTCGGGAGTTTCTCTTCGACCATTTTCAGTGTCGAGTAGACGGTATAAACTTTTTGATTGGTGTGAATCTTGACATAATCGCCATAAGCCTCCACCCAGAATATATCATGGTAGTTAAAATTCAGCAACAGGGAATCCACTTTGATAAAAACATGATCGTCGGCCTCTTTGGCAGCTTCCTTTTCAAAGTTTTTATAAGCTTTTTTAACGGCCTGTAAAAACCGGGCGTAATTCTTTACGGGTTTAAGCAGGTAATCGGCCACATCGTAGTTATAGGAATCCAGCGCATATTTACTCTTGCCGCTGACAATAATTATTTGCGGTTTCTTATCCAATACTTCGATCAATTCCAGCCCTGTCATTTCAGGCATTTCTACGTCCAGGAATATCAGGTCAATATCTTTGTTTCTCATCGCATTGGCCACATCGGCAGCACTACTAAATGTTTCCAACAGATGCAACATTTCAGTTTTGGCAATTAAACCCTCCAAAACCTTCAGCGATAGCTGGTCGTCGTCTACCGCAATGCAATTCATTACTTTTTTCATTATTACAAGATAATCAGCAAATAGACAATGCAGCTGGTTTCTCCGGATTGACTATTTTGTGTTTATTAGGTATTGTGATATTTTATGATCTTAATTTACTCAGTAAAAGTATATTATCAATTAAAAACCGACCCTTTTTTTGGAATTAATTTACCCAGTTCAGTTTCTCTACCTTCAACCGTTCAATCGCAGCTTCTGTAATTTGTTGCAGGGAATTTATTTTGGTTGGTAATTGCGCCTTGTGCTTACCGGAGTCCAGGTCTTTCTCCAGCAAATCGAGGATTTTTCTGGCTTTTCGAATTCCCATGTAGTGGAAATTTGGTTTCACCTTGTGAACCGCTTTTCTCAAGGCAGCCAGGTCACCATGCGCCAGCAGCTCCTTCATTTTTTGAAACTCCTCAGGCATGGTGGTGATAAATATATCAATCATATCGTGGATCAGCATCTTGTTGCCGTCGGTCATTTCAATGGCATAGTGTAAATCAAAATGGCTAACCCTTGGCTCATTGTAAAAAATTTTGGCAATGGTATCCAATAATAGCTTTGGTTCAATCGGCTTATTCAATACCGACCTAACGTTCAGCTTATTAAATTTATCCAATATAGCCTGATCAAGCTCTCCTGTAAATAAAATTACCGGAATGGCATTTATTTCCTCTCCAAAATTAGCCCTCATGAATTGCAACGTTTCAAGGCCGTCCATCTCCGGCATTTTATAATCCAGAATAATCAGGTCGAAGGCAGACTGGCCCAATTTTGTTATAACCCCGTGGCCGTTGTCAACGGTCTCATGCCGAAAACCCCATTTTTTGATAAATTCGGTTAATATTTTCTGGTTTAACGGATTATCTTCACCGACCAATATTTTAAGGTTTCTGTTGATACTGGTATCATCTGTCACCTTGGATGGCTCGGCGGCGGAAATTTCAAAAGGAATTACAAAGGTAAAAGTCGTTCCCTTATCAGGCTCACTGGCCACATCGATCGATCCGTTTTGGCGTTTGATAAGTTGTTGTACAATATGCAACCCCAGGCCTGTTCCTCCATAATTTCTGGTGGTGTCGGCGGTGGCCTGTTCATACGGTTCAAATATCCTGGCAAGATTCTCGGCAGAGATACCTATGCCGGTATCTTTTATTTCAAACCGGATCTCAATTTGATCACCCTGAATTGAATGTACCTGCACATCCAGGCTGATTTTACCTTCTTTTGTAAACTTGAGACTGTTGCTCAATAGGTTATACAATATCTGAGAGATCCTTACCTGATCTCCTACAATTAGCTTTGGCACATTGTCCCAGACATTAGAGATCACCTGAATTCCTTTTTCTTTACCCAGATATACAAATGCTGCCGTCACAGCACTCACAACCGACCTGATATCAAAACTTATCTTTTCAAATGAGATTTTATCAGACTCAATTTTTGACAGATCCAATACGTCATTCACAATGGTGGACAAATGTTTTGAGGTTTCAAAAATGATTCCCGCATATTCCTCCACTGTTTCGGGATCTTTATTTTCCCTGAGCAATTGTGCAATACCTAATATACCGTTGATGGGCGTTCTTATTTCGTGGCTAACCTTTGAGAAAAAAGCTGTTTTAAGCTTTTGTATTCTTTTTAACTCCTCGTTTTTATACTTAAGCAACTCCCCTGCCAGTATGGCGTTTTTTTTTTCGATTTCCAGCAGCTCTTTCTGGATGACAGATTCATTCCGCTGTTGCTGCAAATCAATTAAATGTGTATAGTGGTCCGAAAAATTCATAAGAATCCACAAAATACGATGCTGGTTATTATAGTCGATTTTGTAAAACACATAGTCGCAGAACCCCTTAAAATCCAACAGCTCAACATTAATGCAAGGATAAGCTACCTCGGCTCCCAGCTTGAGATCGGCCAGTGTTTGACTGATGCTGTCCAGAAAGGGAATTTCATCAAAAAGGTTTCCATAATTTTCAGGGAAGCTGAACAAAGTGTTGCAGGTTTCCATCAGGTTACCCTTTTCGTCCATCAGAACAAATTGCACCCAGCTCTGAAGAAATTTAGATTTAAAATCCTGCAGTTTCATTCAAATAAAATTTTTTAGAGATCCCATTGAACATATTAAAAATTTACGCTCCTGGTTTCGAAAGCCTTTGAACAAAATTACAGCGTACCCATTAGATTAAGCTTTCCGCCAGTTTATTAAATGCATCTTCTACATTACTACCATTCTTTGCACTGCATAAAACATAGTCATTTAAAGGTAGGTTATTCACTATTTCAATGCGTTCTTTTTCGGTTAAGAGATCAATTTTATTGGCCACCTTGACAATTGGCACGTTGGGTAGCAGATCTTCCAGGCTTGAAATTTCTTTCTCAATCGACAAATAGGTGGAAGGCCTTAATACATCTATCACATAGATAATACCATGGGCACCCAATTTGTAAGAGTTGGGAATTTTTTGATGGGTGGATTCCCCGGCTACATCCCAAATGATCATGGACACCTCCTGCCCGTTGACAGCCACCATTTTTTTATCGATCCTGACACCAATGGTTGTCATGTAATCGTCGGAAAATTTGCGAAAAACGTATTGTCTTACCAGCGAGGTTTTACCAACGCCAAAATTTCCTAAAAGGATGACTTTTTTACTATTCCCCATTATTTAATTTGCCGAAATTAGCTTTAATCAATTCAGTTAACTGGTCTTCGGAAAAGTTTTCCTTATCGCCCAGGTATTTTTCCATAACTTGCTGCTCAAAATCGGTCATGATATCATCCAGTTTCATTTTAAAATCAGTATTCATATTACCTGAAATCACAACTGCCACGTAAAAGGATTTCAGGTTGTTGATAATTATTTTATAATTTTCATATTCAATGGTCTCGAGCTCCTGATAACCTCCGGGAAAGGCTTCCTTGACAAAAGTTTTGATAGCCGTTAACATGCCTGCTACCATATCCTGGTCGAGGGTTTGATGTTTTGAATAACTTCCCATCAACAAACCTGATTCCTGTTGTATTACAAAAACCTCCTCCAACTCGGGCTGCGCCAGTTCTGTCATTATCAAATCACGTTCATCAACACCGCCAAACCAGGCCTTTATCCTTCTGATCCAGCCTTCCCATGAAAAAGCTCTGTCCAATTGTCTGTCAATTCTTTCAGAGAGCCTGGCCAATTCCAAAGATATGTACTTCTTAATCATCTTCCCAATGATGGGATAAAGGGCATCAACCACCTCGTCCTGTGAGTCTTTGATCTGCTTTCGTATGGAGGCGGTGATGGCGGCGCCAAAAAGGGTGGGGAAGTTTTTCTCCAGGTAATGTACCTGATCTTCCAGTATAGGTGCGATACGAGGTTCCAGCTTGGCTCTGTCACTGATAATTTCGTCAATAGCCTTTACCTTATTATCCAATTCTTCATTGCGCTTCCGGGCATCTTCAAACAAGATGTCTTTAAGTACTTCAAATTTTTGTTTATCCATAATTCAGCGCAAATTTGTTAGACCCGGATGGCATGAACCCAAATTATCCTACAATCACAACCTATTTTAAGTTCGATGTATTATTCGGATTTTAGTTTTTTGCCAACTTCAATAAGCATATCACCCAAAGCCTGCTTATCCTGCTCCTTCTCTGCTCCCAACTGATTGAGCTTGTCAAAAGCCTCATTCTTTAAGGCGCCAATCTGCTTGGAAAAATCATTTTTTGTTTCGGTGATTAGCTCATTTAAATCTTTTTTCAATAGATTAATTTTTTCCTGAAAATCCTTGCGCTGTTCGTCTACCAAGGCATGTAAGCTGCGAAATTCCTGGTCATATTCCTTAATATTTTCACCGAAAATTATTTCCTTAATCGCCGCTAATTTGGGATCTTCCGGACTCATATTATTTTCTTCGGTTGTTTTTGCTTGCTTGGACATAGCGATAATTTTATTCGATTAGTTTTTTTAATGTTTTTTTTGTGACAATACCCGACGGTATTAGGTTGTGTTTCTTTTGAAAATCAATTAAGCTTCCTTCCGTTTCAATGCCAAATACACCGTCGAAAGGAATCTCATAAGATTTTTTCAATAAAATCTGCTGCAGCTCCCATACGCCTTGTCCCTCATCTCCAATTTTGAGTTGAAGTAATGACTGCTTTTCAGTGTATTGCAAAAAAGTCGGGGTGACGCCATTCTCCACGATGGACCTGATGTCACTATTGTTAAATCCCTCCTGCTTGAGTTTGGTGGAGTATACCAACTTTTCCTGGAGCACTTTGGTGGTAGCCCACAGCTGATTGTAATATTTTATTTCCGACCTGCTTCCGTCAATATCCATATCGGGAAATTTTACGTCAATGCCTTTATTATACCATAACTCCCTGGCTAAGCTCTCAATGTTGTAGATATTCTCATAATATTTTTGCACCGTCAGCGGATCGTAATAGTTGACGTCAACACTATCATTTACAGGGTATTGATAAATTGAGGGCGGATTAAACTTAGTATACTTTTTATATTGAAAAAAAGCTATTATTGGAAGGGTGACAATAATTATGAGCCAGGCTAACCTTTTCATCTTATAAAAAAAGAAGTAAAACTTTGATATATGCTGTATTCAGAAAATATAACGATTATTCCCTGGTCTTCAAATTTAACAGATATTTTGAAGAATTAGACATTATTGCTAAAATATAGCAATAAAAAAAGAAACCGCCTAAACAACTTGTAAGACGGTTACTTTTAAATCAGTAATGTGTTATGAGAAGAAAGAAATTGTAATTATAGATACTGTAAAACCAAAAAATGTAACCAATCAATCGTAGAAATCATTTTTATACCTATCTTTAAAATTAGTATGCATGAATAACAATTAAACTGGATTTCACGTCCTTTTATGATGCTAAAACTGAGGAGACAACTAACACCTAAACCAGATGAAAAGCGCTCAATTTGAGAAACTTGGCCCTCCAACAACCGTACTGACACTAACAGATATTCCCATTCCGGAGCCAGGCCCCGGAGAAGTAGTAATAAAGGTAAATACGTGCAACATTAATCCGGCAGACATCATGTTTGTCCAGGGCATGTATGGCATCCGGCCGGAGCTTCCATCGGCAGCAGGCTTTGAGGGAGCAGGAAGCATCCACACTTGCGGAGAAGGGGTACAAATGCCTGAGGGTACAAGGGTTGTTTTCATAACGATCGGCGCCTGGCAGCAATATGTGCGGGTGCCGGCAAAAACAATTATCCCAATCCCTGACGAGCTCAATGATGAGGTGGCCTGCCAGGCCTTTGTGAACCCCTTTACAGCGTACGGCATGCTGGAATCATCGGGATTAGTGGCCGGCGATTGGTTACTGTTAACAGCCGGCGCTTCGGCATGCTCAAAGTTTGTCGTGCAAATGTGCCGCGAAAGGCAAATAAATACAATTTGCACGGTAAGAGATGATAAACAAATAAACACATTAAAGGATACCGGAGCTACCGAGGTGGTTAATACCGAGAAAGATGATTTGAAAGCCGAGGTCATGAGAATTACTGCTAAAAACGGCGTAAAACACGTATTTGAAGCTGTGGGTGGCTCATTGGGTACCACGGCATTGGAATGCATAACACGCGGCGGAACATTCACAGCCTATGGCATGCTTAGCCTTCAAAACATGGCATTAAACACCAGCTTGCTGATCTTCAAGAATATTACTGTTCGAGGATTTTGGCTGACTTCCTGGCTGGGAAGCCTTTCCAAAGAAGAAATGATTTTGGTGTCTAAAAAAGTAATGACAGCACTGGCCACACAACAGGTGAAAGCGGATGTAGAAGCGTCATATCCCCTGGAAGAAATTATCAAGGCCATTGAGCATATGGAATCGCCCGGGAGAAATGGAAAGATAATCCTTAGGCCACATTAATTTTGAAGAGGCGCGTGACTTGAAATCCGTATTTAAGCTTTCATTCTTTAACTGCGCTCAACTCAATTGCCAGTGTCTGGTTTTCGTAATTTTTCACCAGCATTTTGATGAAACCAAAATCTTTGTTATACCAAAAGTCATGGGTGGAGTGACCGAATTCAGCCAATGTCTTGCCCCTGACGTGCCAGGCATTCAAAACTTTGAATTCGGTTTCAACAGTCTCATATCCAATAACTTCGTATTTGTTTTTGATTGTTGTATCAGACCATTTTCCCCAACCTTGATGAATATTTAAGTTACCTTCCCAGGTTTCGCCCGTCTTCATTGGAAATTTGACCATCGGAAAAGCGGCCACTTCCGTAAATACGTACTGGTTTGATCGAAAGGGATGCATCCAGGTTTTTTGCCCATTTTCGATGACTCCCGTAACCTCCTGTCTCACCCAATTTTTGGTGCTTAGTTTGGCATTGAGGCTAAACTGGTTTACCCAATCAATCCGTGTCGTATCAAAGTCATACTGAATCACCACTTCATCCTGCGATTCCGGTTGATATTGCCACCCTGCGCCGGTTGCCATCAGCCAAATATATTCGTCCGAAATCAGCTTGTTTTTATCATCCGAATACACTGCATGGAAAATATATTGCCGACATGGTTTAAAGACCCTGTGAAGATTGTTATTGACCTTTTGCGCCGGTGGTTTACACGCAACATGCTGGAAGATCGGCAGCTTTTTTCTACAAGCGGTGAAAAGGAGTAAAATCTGAAAAATGATCAAAAATGTTCTCATCAAGGCTCAGCTTGGTTTTTGAAGGTTTGACAAATACTTGTTTTGTTTTCACAGTGTCTTGCCATCGTTGGCTACGGCTATTGCCAAGGCTGAATTAAAATCAAATAAACCGGTAATTCTGACAATGAAGTGTATGAGTAAACCCGCACCGACCAGCCAAAAATTCAAAATTCAGTGAAATGTATAGCGATACCGACAGCTGACATCATTAAATTTATAAAATTATTCGGAAGCAGAAAATAGTAGTTTACGGCACCACCTTCCATAATTTGGTATAGAAACCTAAATAAATCAACTAATTACCAGTATCAGACCGGTGAAGGCATTATCGGTTTTTTTAACATATTTTGACTAAAAATTACTTTTGTAATTTTAGCTAGGTAACGGTCTTTCTCATTGTTGCTGATCTCCTTAATATTGATCATTTGCTAGATACTTACCAACAACGCAGCATCAGTGAAAAAGTGTGTAATTAGGTCATTATGGGTGTGTTTTATCATTGTCTTATTCAATGGATTTGACACACAGGCAGCTACGTATACTACCGTTGGTCACGGGAGCTGGAACGATCCTTTGGTTTGGGACCTGGGTGCGGTTCCATCGCCAGGAGATGACATTATAATTAATCACCTGATCAACGCCGCTACCAACATTGCTATAGGACCAGCCGGCACTTTGAATATCGGCCTCTCCGGCCGTTTAACTTTTGGTAATCTCCAACTCGTCGGTTTTTTGAGAAATGATGGCACCTTGATCGGCGATCAGTTAGATCTTGTTTCAGGGGGTCCTATCGAGAATATGCAAAATTATGGAAGGGTACGTATTGCAAACGTAACGTTGGGACCCGACACCGGTGGTGGTGGGTCGGCAATTACCCTTGTTAGCAATTACAACAGGTTCCACGTAACGGGGAATCTTACAATACGTGGCTTTTTTTTAAACCAAAGGACGTTAGCGGTTGATGGCAGGCTTATAAACCATGGCAGGCTGCGCAGTCAGGCCGAATACTCACTGATCAGAATCGGACTGGAGCTTTCAAATACCGCCAGCGGCCAGCTGGAACTGGAAGGCAAAATAAAATTAGGGTTATGGGATAACGATGGCAATCCTGTAGGAGGAACCGCTTTTTTTGTCAATGACGGGTCTTTCGAAAGTATTGCTGGCCCCGGTGCTTATCCGGGAATATTTGATGGGGGTAGTACCGTTACCGTTACCAACAATAACACATTAGTGGGTGATCTTTTTCTGTGCATCGGTCCACAAAGTAGCTATGAGAACACCAACCCACCTGACGATTTTATCATTGATTGCTGCGTTGCGCAAATTGCCAATGCGGGCCCGGACCGGGTTGTTTGCTCCGGTGCCAATATAACCCTGGGCGGTACACCGACTGTTATTGGCGGTAACGGACCGTATGATTACGTCTGGACCTCCATCGGTGGAAATTTGGTCACTACCACAAATCCCAATCCACAAGCCTTTACAAACGTAAACGCTGAATTTTTTGTAACAGTGGAGGATAATACTGGTTGTGTTTCCAAGGACATTGTCAATATCACACCAACCACCTCACTGATAGCCTGGGCGGGGCCTGATAAATATATTTGCGAAGGTGAGACGGTACCGCTTGGTGGCGCTATCGTCGCCTCCTGCGATCCGGGTACGTATACTTATGAGTGGTCTCCATCGACTGGCCTGGATGATCCAACGGCCCCCAATCCGAATGCTTCACCGACAACTACCACACACTACCAGGTGGAGGTAACCAGTTCAACATCTTCCGTCAGCTACGATGTTATGACCGTCTATGTGGCTCAACAACCTACTGTAGCCAACGCCGGCGTTGATAAAAATGTTTGTGGAACATCTACCAACCTGGAAGGAAACGCACCAACCGTTGGTAACGGAATTTGGAGCATTGTCACCGGCATCGGAGGAAATATTGCTAACAGAGGTAGTAATACCAGCAACTTTACCGGAACATTGGGCGCGACCTATCTACTCAGGTGGACCATCAACAATGGCAGCTGTATTAGTTCACAAGACGTGGTTGAAATAACTTTTGATGACAACCCCACTACCGCTAATGCCGGTCCGGATCAAAGCCTATGCGGTACCTCTACCACCCTGGCAGCCAACACACCCACCGTAGGCATTGGTACCTGGAATATCGTAAGCGGGGCCGGAGGAAATATAACCACCTTAACCGATGAGAACAGTAGCTTTACCGGAACCGCCGGAACAACCTATCGGCTTAGGTGGACCATCAGCAACGGTAGTTGCACCAGCTCACAAGACGATGTTGAAATAACTTTTTATGATAACCCCACGATTGCTAATGCCGGTCCGGATCAAAACTTGTGCGGCACTTCTACCACCCTGGCAGCCAATGCACCCACCATAGGTACTGGTACCTGGAGTATTATAAGCGGGACCGGAGGAAGTATAACCACCTTAACCGATGAAAACAGTAGCTTTTCCGGAACCGCCGGAACAACCTATCAGCTCAGGTGGACCATCAGCAATGGTAGTTGCACCAGCTCACAAGACGATGTTACCATCACCTTTAATCAGGAACCCACTACCGCCAACGCAGGTTCAAATAGAAGTATTTGTGGAACATCCATTGCTTTAGAAGGCAACGCAGCTGTTGTAGGGACAGGTACCTGGAGCGTTATTAGTGGCAGTGGCGGAAGCTTCACTGACGTAAATGTTGAAAATACCACCTTTAGCGGAATTGCCAATACCGTATATCAGCTCAGATGGACCATCACCACCGGTACCTGTACTTCCCAGGACGATGTTACAATTAATTTAAACCAGGTGCCCACCGGGTCGGATGCAGGTCCTGATAAAAGTGTTTGCGGAACATCGACCACTTTAGATGGCAACGTGGCTGTTTCGGGGACAGGTACCTGGAGCGTTATCAGCGGTTTAGGGGGAAGCATTACCGATGTAAATGATGAAAACAGTAACTTTACCGGAACACCTGGCACAACTTATCGGCTCAGATGGACGATCAGTGCGGGTGCGTGTAGTTCTTCGGACGATGTTGACATCACTTTTGATCCGGCACCGACTATAGCTAATGCAGGCGCCGATAAAAGTGTCTGTGGTTCCTCAACCAACCTGGAAGGCAACACGCCAGCTACAGGGACAGGCACATGGAGTATTATCAGTGGCGCAGGAGGAGGGTTTGCCAATGCAAACGACGAAAACACCAACTTTACCGGAACCGCGGGAATTACCTATCAGCTCCGGTGGACTATCATTAGCGGTGGATGTAGCTCTCAAGATGATGTAACCATTACCCTTGACCAGGCACCTACAGTAGCAAATGCAGGGGCTGATAAAAATGTTTGTGGAACAGCTACCAACCTGGAGGCTAACACAGCTGCGATCGGTACAGGCACCTGGAGCATTATCAGTGGAATTGGGGGAATCATTACCGACCTCAATGATGAAAACAGTAACTTTAGCGGAACTGTGGGAAGTACCTATCAACTTAGGTGGACCATCAGCAACGGCAGCTGCCCGGACTCTCAGGATGATGTAACGATTACATTTGATCAAACCCCTACCATTGCCAATGCAGGCGTGGATAAAAACATATGCGGAACCTCAACCAGTTTGGAAGGGATTACTGCTACCATCGGCACAGGCACCTGGAGCATTATCAGTGGAATTGGGGGAAGCATTACCGACCTCAATGATGAAAACAGCAACTTTACCGGAACCGCGGGAACTACCTACCAGCTTAGGTGGACTATTAGCAATGGTGGATGTCCTTCCTCTCAGGATGACGTTAATATCACTTTTGACCAATCGCCCACCACGGCTAACGCAGGCGCCGATAAAAGTGTCTGTGGTACCTCGACCAATTTAGAGGCCAATACGGCTACAGTAGGCACTGGCACCTGGACTATTATCAGTGGTACGGGAGGAGGTTTTACCAATGTAAATGACGAAAACACCAACTTTACCGGAACTGCCGGTACTACCTATCAACTCAGGTGGACCATCAGTAGCGGCAGCTGCACCAGCTCCGCCGACGATGTTTTCATCACTTTTGACCAGACACCAACGGTTGCCAATGCCGGTCCTGATAAAAACGTTTGTGGTTCCACCAACCTTGATGGTAATACAGCCGCGATTGGTACGGGGACCTGGACCATTGTGAGTGGGACCGGGGGAAATATTACCACACCAAACGCCGAAAACAGTAATTTTTCAGGCACGGCCGGAGCCACCTACCGCCTTAGATGGACCATCAGCAATGGCAGTTGTACTGACTCCTGGGACGAAGTTGATATCACCTTTGATCAAGCCCCAACCACCGCCAATGCAGGTACTGACAAAAACGTTTGCGGCTCTACCAACCTGGAAGGCAATGCAGCCACCGTTGGCACAGGAACCTGGAGCATTATCAGTGGAGCAGGAGGAAGTTTTGTTAATGCAAACGACGAAAACACTAGCTTTACCGGAACTGCCGGCACCACTTATCAACTCAGGTGGACCATCAGCAACGGCAGCTGTACCGACTCCCAGGATGACGTTAACATCACCTTTGATCAACCGCCAACTACAGCAGACGCCGGCGCGGATAAAAGTGTTTGTGGAACAGCTACCAACCTGGAAGGTAATACCGCTGCTGTAGGCACGGGAACCTGGAGCATTATCAGCGGAGGTGGGGGATGGTTTGTCAATGCAAACGACGAAAATACTAATTTTACCGGAACTGCCGGCACCACCTATCAACTCCGGTGGACCATCAGTAATGGAAGTTGCACGAGTTTCCAGGATGATGTTAACATTACATTTGATCAATCCCCAACCGTTGCTAACGCAGGCGCGGATAAAAATGTCTGTGGTTCAACCAATCTGGAGGGAAATATAGCCACAGTTGGTACCGGCACCTGGAGCATTGTCAGTGGTTTGGGTGGAAGCATTACCGATCTAAACGACGAAAGCAGTAACTTCACCGGAACACCGGGAACCACTTACCAGCTCAGATGGACGATTAGCAATGGCAGTTGTCCTGATTCCTGGGACCATGTTAATATCACTTTTGATCCCCCTCCCACCATCGCCAACGCCGGCACGGACAAAAGCGTTTGTGGAAATGCCACCAACCTGGAAGGCAATACTGCCTCCACCGGAACCGGCACCTGGAGTATTATCAGTGGAGCAGGAGGAGGTTTCGCCAATGTAAACGCCGAAAACAGCAACTTTACCGGAACACCCGGAACGACCTATCAACTCAGATGGACCATCAGCAATGGTAGCTGCCCCGACTCTCAGGATGACGTTAACATCACTTTTGATCAGGTACCTACCGTTGCCAACGCCGGTGCTGATAAAAGTGTCTGTGGTGCTTCAACCAACCTGGAAGGCAATGTAGCCACTGTTGGTACAGGAACCTGGAGCGTTGTTAGTGGTTTAGGCGGAAGCGTGACCAATCTAAATGACGAAAACAGCAACTTTACCGGAACGCCCGGCACGACCTACCAGCTCAGGTGGACCATCAGCAATGGTAGTTGTGCCAGTTCACAGGATGACGTTACCATCACCTTAGACCAATCACCCACTGTTGCCAATGCGGGTACGGATAAAAGTGCCTGTGGCACTTCAACCAATTTAGAAGCAAATACCCCCGCCGTTGGTTCGGGGATGTGGAGCATTGTCAGCGGTTTAGGTGGAAATATTATTACACCGAATAACCGAAACAGTACCTTCACCGGAATTGTCGGCACAACTTATCAACTCAGGTGGACCATCAGTAATGGCACCTGCGCCGATTCTCAGGATGACGTAACCATTACCTTTGATGAAACACCTACTATTTCCAATGCAGGCATGGACAAAAGTATCTGTGGAACTTCCACAAGCCTGGAAGGAATCACCGCTACGGTTGGTGCAGGTACCTGGAGTATTATCAGCGGGTTAGGCGGAAGTATTACAACACCGACTGACCAAAACACTAACTTCACCGGGACGCCTGGAACCACTTATCAACTCAGGTGGACCATCAGCAACGGCAGCTGCCCCGACTCTCAGGATGATGTCAACATCACTTTTGATCAGACACCAACCACAGCAAATGCAGGTACAGATAAAAGTGCCTGCGGTAATACCACTAATTTAGAAGCCAACACGGCTACCATTGGGACCGGGACCTGGAGCATCATTAGTGGTGCCGGGGGAAGTGTTACCAGCGTAAATGATCCAACCAGCAATTTTTCCGGTACTCCCGGCAATAGCTATCAGCTCAGGTGGACCATCAGCAACGGTAGCTGCACCAGCTCCGCAGACGATGTCAACATTACTTTTGATCAATTACCCACCACGGCCAATGCGGGCGCAGATAAGAGCATTTGCGGAACGTCAACCAACCTGGATGGTAACACCGTAACCATTGGGACAGGTACCTGGAGTGTTGTCAGTGGAATCGGCGGAAATATTACCAATCTGAACGATCCAAACAGTGCTTTTACCGGAGTTGCGGGAACGACTTATCAACTTAGGTGGACCATTGCCAACGGAAGCTGTGCCGACTCCCAGGACGACGTTAACATTACCTTTGATCAAACACCAACCACCGCCAACGCTGGTGCCGATAAAAGTATCTGTGGTACCTCAACCAATTTAGAAGCCAACGCCGCCACGGTTGGTACAGGTACCTGGAGTATTGTCAGCGGAGCCGGTGGAAGTGTTGCCATTCCAAATGATGAAAATAGTGCATTTACCGGAATAGCCGGAACAATATATCAGCTCAGATGGACGATCAGCAATGGTAGCTGCGCCAGCTCTCAGGACGATGTCATTATTACGTTAGATCAAACACCGACCACAGCCAATGCAGGAGCAGATCAAAACGTTTGTGGCACCTCTACTAATCTGGAAGCCAATAACGCTGCCGTAGGCACGGGTCTTTGGAGCATTATTAGCGGAGTGGGTGGAAGTATTACTAACAATAACGATGCAACCAGTAACTTCACCGGGGTTATTGGCACCACTTATCAGCTCAGGTGGACCATCAGCAATGGCAGTTGCGTAGACTCGCAAGACGACGTAATCATCACCTTTGACGAGACGCCAACAACCGCTGACGCTGGGGCTGATCAAAATATCTGTGGGACTTCCACCAGCCTCACAGGCAATACCGCAGCTATTGGGACAGGAAGTTGGAGTATCATTAGCGGAAGCGGTGGAAGTATCACGAACATCAATGATGAAAACAGCGATTTTACGGGAACGGCCGGCACCACCTACCAGCTACGGTGGACCATCAGTAACGGCAGCTGTACGGGTTCCCAGGATGATGTGACCATTACGTTTGATCAAACGCCAACTACCGCCAACGCCGGGCCGGATCAGAATATCTGCGGGACCTCCACTAACCTGGAAGGTAATATCGCAACTATTGGGATCGGAAGCTGGAGTATTATCAGCGGAACCGGCGGAAGCATCACGAATATAAATGATGAAAACAGTAACTTCACCGGCGTCATTGGCACCACTTATCAACTTAGGTGGACCATTAATAACGGTAGTTGCCCCGAATCCAGGGATGACGTTAGCATTACTTTTAATCCAACACCCGTCACGGCAAACGCCGGGCCCGATCAGGCAGTTTGCGGAACCGCGACTACACTGGAAGGGAATGACCCGAATGGAGCAGCGGGCAGTTGGTCAGTGGTATCTGGTGACGGGCTGGCTAATTTTACCAATCAAAACTTGTTCAATACAAACTTCAGTGGTACCGCGGGTCAAACCTACGTTATACGCTGGACCATCAATAGCGCATTATGTGGCACCAGCACTGACGATGAAGTAACTGTTACATTTGATGAGGCACCCCTGGCAGCCGATGCGGGAAATGATATTGACCTGTGTGGGAACGTCACCACTACTACGCTAAATGGAAATACACCGAGTGTTGGTACAGGCACCTGGCGCATTACTGCAGGGCCTGGTAATATTGCAAATCCTAACCTGGCATCTACTGCGATAGCAGGGCTGGTCGTGGGTCAAACCACAACCGTTGAATGGCAGATAGTTAACGGAAGTTGCCGGGTAGCTGATGAAATGTCTATTAACGTACGAGCCGCGGCTTCCGTAAATATCAACAGCGCCGAAATTTGTGAGGGAGAATCTGTAGATATCGAAATCACCGGTGGCAGTTCCTTCCGGTGGAATCCTGAGGATGGTGTAAGCAATCCAAACACCGCCAACCCCCAACTAAGCCCTACCGCCAGCACTAACTACGAGCTAACCGTTTCAAATGGCACTTGCAGCGATCAGATTATTAACATCAACGTCGTTGTCAACCCGTTGCCTATTGTAAGAATTAGCAATGACACCACCATTCAAGCCGGCAATAGTGTTCAACTTTTTGCCTCGGGAGGGGACTTATATAGCTGGTCTCCCACGGATGACCTAGACAACCCGCAAGCTTCGGATCCTTTTGCCTCCCCTATCCAAACCACCACTTATACCGTGGAAGTTGAAAATGAGTTTGGATGTGCTGCCAGAGAATCAGTGACCGTAACAGTCGATGACAATTATGAAATATTTGTGCCGCAAATGTTCACACCGAATGGTGATGGTTCAAATGACATTTTGTTTGTCAACACCATCGGTATTGAAACATTAACTTTCAAAATTTTTGATCGCCACGGTAAGCTCATATTTGAATCAGCCAGCAGCTCGGATGGATGGGACGGCAGGGTCAATGGGGAGGCCCAAAACATAGACACGTATGTCTATCTGGTCTCCGCAAGGACTTACAGCAATCAAAATGTTACGGACAAAGGCACTTTTCAGTTGATAAGATAACTCGGAATAAATGACAAAGTTTTTACCATTAATATTCACCATTTTAATCAGCCTTATCACTGCGGGCGCCCGGGGACAAGATCCATTTTTCTCCCAGTTTTACAATGCACCGCTAACTCTCAACCCGGCTTTAACCGGGATATCTTACGGAAATATCCAGGTGACTGCCAATTATAGAAATCATTTGTCAACTTTCGATCCTTTTGAAACCTACGCATTCTCGCTAAATGCCTCTATGCTTGAAAACAAACTAAACAATGATTTCGGAGGGTTGGGGATACTGATGGTCAACGACGTTTCGGGAATAGGCTTAAAAAACCTGAAGGCCATGTTGTCACTGGCCTATCATAAATCGCTTGGGCCTTCCGGTAATCACTTTCTGGCGCTTGGGTTCCAGGGTGGTATAGATCAGACCAACCTGGATTTTGGTAATTTATCCACACAGTCCCAATGGGTGGACGGAAGAGGCATCGACCAGAATCTGGATAACGGGGAACGGTTTGCCGGTGATAATACTGTGTTGCTTGATTTTCAAGCTGGTTTGATGTGGTATTCATTTATTGGTGAACGTACAACGCTGTTTGCCGGGTCCTCGGTCTATCATATTACCGAGCCCGAAAAATCCATTACAGATGAAAGTTCAAAGCTTTCAAGGCGCTATGTTGTTCATGGTGGTGGCAAGTTTGGTGTTGGGCCCAGGGTAAACATTGTACCCAATCTTGTTTTTATGCAACAAAGTAGCTCTAACGTCATTAACACCGGCTTACTGCTGGAATATGATCTGTCGGTAAAAAACCAGAACCAAATTATCACCGCCGGCGCATGGCTGAGAAATACCAGTGCCGTCATTATCAATACCGGTCTGGAAATTAAAAATTTTCAAATCGGTTTAAGTTACGACCTTATTATTTCGGACATCCGGACGGCTACCAATCGCGGTGGTGTGGAAATTGGTCTGACTTATAATTTTCGAAAATCTATCTCAACAGCCACCAGGTTGTTAGCCAACCCTAATCCAAGATTGTAGATGTCGATGAGAAGGGGATACATATTCATAGCGCTTTTTATTGCCGGTTCCGTTGGGATATCCCATGGGCAAAATATCAGGCGATTCCAGGATATGAGTCCAACCTTAAATCTTGAGGGAAATTATGAATTCGGTAATAAGCTATTTGCCGAGGGAAAATATTACGCAGCAACGCACTTCTATCAGCAGGTGCTAGAGGAAGAAGAATCACACACAGGCGCCATCTACCAATTGGGAATGAGTTATGAAAAATTAAGGGATTATCAAAAGGCCCGTGATCAATTTAAGAAAATATATGATCGCCGGGTCAAAGGTTATCCTCTGCTGAGCCTTCATTATGGTATTAATGCAAAAGCCATTGGTAATTGCGAAGAGGCCATCGAGGCTTTTGAAAGTTTTCTTAATCAGGGGGCTACCAAGGATCCGGATAAAATAAAAATCGCCCAATGGGAGTTGGAATCGTGCCAGGGAGGTGTTGTCTCTTCGCAAAATACCGATGACGTTACCGCCAGGATCCTCGATCCTTCCAACGATAACGATATGTCTGAATTTGGCGTTACCCAGTTTGGTGACAATAAAGTGATCTATACAGGAGTCAGTAAGGTTCCTAAAGCAAGGAAGTTAAATATCGGGGAAACGAAAGCCGCTTATGACGATCAATACTTAAACCGGCTCTTTTCTGCGACACTTGACAATAAAGGTGTTCTAAGCGGAGATCTGTTGAAAATAAAGCTACCAGCCGGAAATCAAAACGTTGGCAGTCCATTCCTCTCTGAGGATGGCAACAAGCTGTATTACACCATATGCCAAAACGGCAACAAGGATTGCGGCATTTATTACAGCCGAAAAAAATCAGGCAATAAGTGGTCTGATCCTGTCAAACTCAATGAGATCATTAATGCTCCAGGCTCCGATAGCCGTCACGCGGTTTTAGGAAGGGATAAAGCTAATCGGGAATACATTTTCTTCAGTTCAAATCGTCGCGGAGGACAGGGAGCATTTGACATTTGGTATGCCCTGCTCGATGAAGAGGGCACACCGGTTGAAGCCATTAACCTGGGGCCTACTATCAATACCTCCAAGATGGAGGTAACGCCGTATTTTGATCAAAAATCCAATTTATTGTTTTTCAGCTCAAATGGACATAAGGGATTAGGGCAACTGGATGTTTACATGGTTTCCATTGATTTCATCTCGCGCCAGGGTATCATTTATAATGTAGGCGCGCCCATTAATTCCAGGACAGACGACTATTATTTTAGCATGGCCAACAATGCCACCTCCGGATATGTATCATCAAACAGGGTAGGCAGTGTCGCCGGCAATCAATACTCGGTTACGGATAATATATATCGACTGTCATTTAAAGCCCCTTTTACTTACAAAAATTTGCCTGATTATATAAGCAAAGTCAACTCCTTTAATGAGCATGACATTGCCTTCAAATTATTTAGCGAAAGCTTCGACTATAAAGATCTGGCAGTAAATGGTGAAGATGGTTCCAAATTAAGTGAAGAGGATATCAACATTGACGGATCTATTCTGCAAGGTGATAGTTTCAAGGCCGATCAGATGGTGTATCTGCTGGATGAAAACCAAAACATCATTGACTCTACCAGCACCGATGAGAACGGAAAGTTTCGCTTTCGCAAACTTCCCGGAGATAACAAATATTCTCTGTTGATCGATAGCGCTGACGACCTGGAAGCTAACATGCGCTTCCTCGACGACAGCGGCCAGGAATTGCTGGCCGTCAACTCAAAGGACGATGAAGAATTTTTTAACTACAAAAAACTACAGGACCAGTCAGTTGCTTTGCAAAAGCTGGGAGAAGATCAGATCGCCATCTCCGGCAACCTCCTGAAAGATGGCCAGCCGGCAGCAAATCAGCCCGTCGTGCTGGTAGATGAAAATGGTAATGTTGTGGCACAGGGTTACACTGACAGCGAGGGCAAATTCCATTTCAGAAACCTGGACAATTCCAAAAAGTATGCATTAAGAATGGACGACAGCGATGATCTCCAAGCCAACATGCGCTTCCTCGATAACAGTGGCCAGGAATTACTGGTGGTCAACTCAGAGGATAACGAAGAATTCTTTTACTACAAAAAACTACAGGACCAGTCAGTTGCTTTGCAAAAACTGGGTGAAGACCAGATCGCCATCTCAGGCAACCTCCTGAAAGATGGCCAGCCAGCAGCTAACCAACCCGTCGTGCTGGTAGATGAAAATGGTAATGTTGTAGCACAGGGTTATACTGACAGCGAGGGCAAATTCCATTTCAGAAACCTGGACAATTCCAAAAAGTATGCATTAAGAATGGACGACAGCGATGATCTCCAAGCCAACATGCGCTTCCTCGATAACAGTGGCCAGGAATTACTGGTGGTCAACTCAGAGGATAACGAAGAATTCTTTTACTACAAAAAACTACAGGACCAGTCAGTTGCTTTGCAAAAACTGGGTGAAGACCAGATCGCCATCTCCGGCAACCTCCTGAAAGATGGCCAGCCGGCAGCGAATCAGCCCGTGGTGCTGGTAGATGAAGATGGCAATGTAGTGGCTGAGGGTTACACTGACAGTGAAGGCAAATTCCATTTCAGAAATTTAGACAACTCCAAAAAGTATGCCCTGAGAATGGATGACAGCGATGATCTCCAAGCCAACATGCGCTTCCTCGATGACAGCGGCCAGGAATTACTGGCGGTCAACTCAGAGGATAATGAAGGATTTTTTAACTACAAAAAATTACAGGACCAGTCAGTTGCTTTGCAAAAACTGGGTGAAGACCAGATCGCCATCTCCGGCAACCTCCTGAAAGATGGCCAGCCGGCAGCGAATCAGCCCGTCGTACTGGTAGATGAAAATGGCAATGTAGTGGCTGAGGGTTACACTGACAGCGAAGGCAAATTCCATTTCAGAAATTTAGACAATTCCAAAAAGTATGCACTGAAAATGGATGACAGCGATGATCTCCAAGCCAACATGAGCTTTCTCGATGACAGCGGCCAGGAATTGCTGGCGGTCAACTCAAAGGATAATGAAGGGTTTTTTAACTACAAAAAACTGCAGGACGAATCATTTGCTTTACAGAAACTGGAGGAGGATCAGATCACTATCTCCGGCAGCTTCCTGAAAGATGGCCAGCCGGCAGCAAATCAGCCCGTCGTACTGGTAGATGAAAATGGCAATGTAGTGGCTGAGGGTTATACTGACAGCGAAGGCAAATTCCATTTCAGAAATTTAGACAATTCCAAAAAGTACGCACTGAGAATGGATGACAGCGGTGACCTGCAGGCCAACATGAGCTTCCTCGATGACAATGGCCAGGAACTACTTGCGGTCAACTCAAAAGATAACGCAGCATTCTTTAACTACGAAAATCTGCAGGATCAGTCATTATCTACCCAAAAAATGACGGAGGACCACATCAACATATCGGGAAGCCTGTTGAAAGATGGACAGCCGGCCGGCAATAAAAAGGTGATTTTGGTGGATGCCAGTGGCAAAATGATTGATGGGGGGTATACGGACAAGGATGGTAAATTTAATTTTAAGCACTTAGCCAACTCGGAAAAATACATATTAAGAATGGATGACGGTGAAAACCTGAAGGCAAACATGGGCTTTTTTGATATGCATGATAACCTGCTACTCAGTACTAATTCCGAAGACAATTCCATTTATTTTGAGTACAGTGACCTATCAGACCAGGTAATACCCCGCAAACAAATTGCTGCCAACAATACCCAATTTAAGTATCGGGACGAGACAGCCCGGACAGCATCCGTCGGTAAAAGCCGTATTCGTAAGATCAGTCCGGCTGACCAGCTCAGGCAGATGTTTAAACCGACTATGACCTATGAGCAATACAATGACCTGGTAAAGGAACAAGGCGAAAACCTGACGAAGGACGTCAACCTGCGCGTGCAGATCGGTGCCTTTCGGAAACCTTCAAAAAGACTGTTTAAACACCTGAATTTAGGGGAAATTGATGTTATCAAATCAAGGGGGTTGACAAAATTTCTGATCGGCAACTTCGATGAATTGGAAAAGGCCGAAGCACTAAGAAAGAAAGCCTTTAATAAAGGTGTCAGCGATGCGTTTGTGTCTGTTTATTACAGGGGGCACAGGGTCGCTTTATTAATTTATAACCATAAAAATAAACTAGTTAGAAAAATCGTGGAAAGCAATGACTAATATTTATTTAAAAAAGCTAGAAAAAACAGTTTGTGTCCTGTTTTTGGGGCTGGTGATGATAAGTTTCTCCTCCTCAAAGGCGCCGGGGCAAATAGATACGAATGCGAAAATAAAATCTTTGTTCATCTATAACTTCGCCAAGTACGTAGAGTGGCCGGGTAAAATGAAAGATGGGGATTTTGTTATTGGTATTCTGGGAGACCACCCTACACTTCACAGCGAGTTAAGCAAGATGGCTCAGACCAAGACGAGGGGTGATCAGAGTTTCAAGATTGAAAACTACAAAAATGCCAACGAGGTTTCTAAATGCCATATTTTATATATCGAGGCAACAAAGAGCGATCAGCTCCAGAACGTCGTTAATGACAGGTCGGGCAAAAGTACCCTAATCGTGGGCGATGGCCCCGGATTAGCAAAGCAAGGAGCGGGAATAAGTTTTTATGAAATGCAAAGCAAGCAGAAAATGGAAATCAATCCCGACAATTTAGAAAAGTACAATTTAAAGGTAAGCAGTCAATTAGTGGCTTTGGCTACCGTCGTAAAATAACAAAGGCATGAGAAAGGTCATAATTTTAATGTTATCGCTTTTTTGGGCATCCGGGCTACAGGCACAGGATAACCCACTGAAAAAAGCCCTTGAACTTTATCAATCCGGCAAACTGGATGAAGCCAGAAGCCTCATTGTCAAGAGTAGTACCGATGAACAATGGCGGCAGGATCCCAACACCTGGTATCTGATGGGATTTATTATGAAGGACTTGTACAAAAGAACGCCAAAGGCAGATTCGGCATTGTTCTTCAGGTTAACCTCACTAGAGGCATTCAAGCATTTGATTGAGGCTGAGAATGCCGCCAAATACCTGCCCGATGCCCTGAAAAGTATTAAGTATTTGTCTTCCACCTTTTACAATGATGCCATTGATAAGGTAGAAAAAAAGGACTTTGACCAGGCAAAGGCATATTTTGAACATTTCAAAAATGCATTGATATTATCCCGTGATACCAGTACCGATTTAAAGGAACAGGAAACCGGGTTTTTACTGGCTTTGGGAACCACTTATATGGAGGTGTATAAAAATGACAGCACTAAGAACAAGGTAAATTTAGACGGCGCAAGAACGGCTTACGAAAGCATCTTGTCCATAGATCCGAACCACGTAAAGGCTAATTACAATATGGGGGTTTTGTATTATAATGAAGCCGTCAACCTGATTACCCGGCTGGACTATGACGAAGTGGATTTAATCGCCATCAGTCAAATCGAGGATAAGTCAATTGAATTATTTAAACAATCCCTGCCCTTTATGGAATTTGCCTACAAGCAAAACCCCAATGACAAAAATACCCTGGAAGGATTAGCCGGAATATATTTTAGTCTGAGGGATTACGATAAGTCCAAAGAATATAAAGACAAACTTGCAGTTTTAGAGAATGAGGAATAACAGTTTTTGATTATGGCAGTATTAATAATCTATTCAAACCACAATAGAAAGGTTACACAAAAAGTATTAACCCCGGAAAACACTAATGGAAGGGGCAATCTGAATATTTCTAAAAACGTATCAAAAAATACAAAACGATCTAATAACAGGATCTTTAAGAAATTCCTGAAATAGGGAAGGTTTTAGTCAGACATGGGAATTACACGGTCCGGTACAAATGTGTTTGTGGCGGGACTTTCGCGCATGTATTGAATGCAGGTGGTTAAGACCACCTGAAACTGGTGCCATTATTGATTTTACGAATCACTAAAGGTTAAACCGTTAAATCGCTTTGCTGAATAGCTCGGAAGAATGCGTATTGGCATCCTGCAATTTTTTGTCAAAAACAGCGCAAATATTCCTGATAAAAGCCTTGCCCAATGCCGTTACTTTAATTCCCTGAGATGAGGTCAGCAGCAACCCCTCGTTTTTCATGGTTTTAAGATCGGTAAAAGCTTTTGTGGCCAGTGATTTAAATACCAATTGGTCCCACGTTGCCTCTTCTTTGCATAATATGCCTAGCAGAAAGTTTTTAATGCTAAGATCTGTATCCGATAAAAAATGCCCTTTGAATGTGGCCAGCACATCCGTTGCTATGATCTCCTGGTAGGTCTCTACTTTTTTGGCATTTTGGGCATAGGCATATTTGGCATCGCTGATAGAGGAGGCCCCCAGTCCTATCAGAAGGTCGGTATTGCAAATTGTGTATCCCATAAAATTCCGGTGCAATGCCTTGTTTTTTGCCGCCTTGTATAAATCGTCTTGCGGTAAGGAAAAATGATCCATTCCAATATCATAATATCCGAATTCACTTAGTTTTGCCTTACCCAATTCATAGAGCGCTCTTTTCTCAACATTTCCAGGTAAATCATCGGTGGAATACCCTCTTTGTCCCGGCGATTTCCAGGGAACGTGGGCATAGCTATAGAAAGCAATGCGGTCTGGTCTGAGTAATTTGATGAAATCCATTGTTTTCTCAATACTCGCCCTGGTTTGATGCGGCAATCCATAGATAAGGTCAAAATTTATGGACTCATAGCCGATTTTGCGGGCATTCTCTGTGGCTTCCCTGACACGGTCAAACGGCTGGATTCTGTTGATGGTCTTTTGCACCTTTTCGTCAAAGTCCTGAATGCCCAGGCTTATTCTTTTAAACCCCAGGTCAAACAACACCTGCATATGCTCAAACGTCGTATTATTGGGATGTCCCTCAAAACTAAACTCGTGTTGTGGATGAAGCTCACAATCAGCCAGTAATCTGGTAATCAGGTTGTTTAAGCTTTGAGGGCTAAAAAAAGTAGGTGTTCCGCCACCCAGGTGAAGCTCTCTTATGACCGGTCGCTGTTTAAAATGCCTCAGGTAAATATCCCATTCCGCCAAAACCGTCTCCACATATTTTTCTTCCACCAAATGATTCTTAGTGATCCTTTTATTACAACCACAATAGGTACAAAGGCTTTCACAGTATGGAAGATGAATATAAAGGCTGATCCCCTTTTCCGTATTCGATTCATTAAATGCCCTGGTGATGGCTTTTATCCATTTTTGATTATCAAATTTTTCCAAATCCCAAAAAGGAACGGTCGGGTAACTGGTATATCTGGGAACGGGGAGGTCATATTTTTTAATGAGATTTTCTAAAGTCATTGACTTTCTGTTTTTTCAAAACCATCACATACCTCAAGGAGATATGCTTGCTGCTAAATGTTTTACAAAAGAGGAGATTTGTTCTTACTCCCCAGATGATATATGTCATTTGCAAAATTGACAAATGTCATCCCATACCGTTTTCTGTTGACTACGCTTCCTTACCTTATTCTCAAAACCAGAGACTAAAAACTACCCTGTTCTATCAACCCCCAGGCGATCAATGCCACACCTACAATAATGGCCAGTCCTCCGACGGTACCGGACGCCAAAATCGCCACTACAATACCTGCGCCGGCAATGATCAGGCCGGTATAGATCTTTCGGTTCATCTGGGCTGCCTTCTTGCCGGCCTCTTTCTTCGCCAGTTTTCGCTCCTGGGATATTTTTTTCAGCTGTCGTTTGATATCCTGTTTGAAAGCCTTCTTTTCCTCGCGGGTTAATTCGCTAAAACTCGATTTGTTGGAAACATCAACATTGTTTACAGGTTCATTTTCAGCTTTTACAAAATCAATCCGGGGACGTGAAACCGGCACCGGTCCAAAATCTGGATCCGCGCTTGCCAGGGCTTGAACCGGAGCGTTTTCGCTTTGGTTTAGATCAATGGGTGTCGGTTTTTGATAGTTATAGTGGCTAAATTTATAGGCACTTTGATAATCAAATTTTGAAGATGAGCAGGCAAATAATCCAATTCCAAAAATGGTTAAAAAGCTTCTAAAAATGATTTTTTTCATAATTAATTGTCGATGTTTCGATTGCAGCCACGAAGATAATAAATATGGCATTGAAGACAAAACACCCTCCCCGACCCGGGATTGGATCAGTTGCGGAGAGGTCTGCTGACATTTTACAAAGTCAGTAGTTATTATCCCGACAAATCATCACTGCACGCCTGGAAGCAGCGACGGGCAAACATCAATCATAAGATAAGCTGGGATACCATTGCCCGCGCCCGTCCGGTGTCATGTCCAGCACATTCCACAGAGGCCATGCCAAATCAAGATGGCGCATATTCCCACCTTCAATCATAGGCGAAAATGTCATCTCGGAACCCCAAAAATGCCGTATTTCATCGCCATTCCTGACAAACACATTGGCATTGGTAGTTTGCCTTCCGTTATACTCTCCATGATAGTCGCTGTTATAAGTATTATTGGCAGATGACAGGAGCCTGAAATCCGACCAGCCTCTTGTTGCCGCGAAATCGACGAGCACTTCGGGAGCGTGTTTGGCGACTACGGCGATATTAATTCGTTGCTTTAGGTGGACTACCTGGCCATGGATTCCATCCAATAATGAGGTGCACATCGGACAAGCGGCATTCATATCAGGCGCATACATGAAATTGTATAAAAACAGCGTATCTTTTCCAGGCTCAAATAACTGTGAAAAGTCTACATCTCTAACCGTGCCTCCAACCATTTCCTGAAAGATATAGTTTTCCTTTATTATTCCACCGGGCGGAAGGTTTCGGCGTTGTGCTGCCACGCGTTCAATTTGATTGCGTAAGGCCAATTCAGCTTCCAGAAGTGCTTTGCGCGCTTCACGGTAAGAAGGCGTTTCGTTGGGATAGGTTATCTCGCTCATAGAATTTTTTTTGCATTAAATATTGATCCGGGTATCGATTACTTTTCGGTAATAATATACGATCGTATAACCACAAGACGGTTTGAGTAGCTAATAATGGACAATTTCTTTAATCAATTTAACACATTTTATACAAATTCGCGTTGTTGAGAAAATTACATACTTTCATACCAATAACCACTTGTTTGAGTAACCATGATCGTTCTGAAAAAAGTCTCCCTTAAATTTCTATTTGGTTTTATTGGTCTGGAATTGGCCTATGTGATTTTTTTGGGTGGCGTCGTCTGGTGGTTACAACATTTGATAAAAGTAGAAAATGCCACATTATTACTTCCGTCAGTGACCGTATTTGGCACCGTGCTCTCTCTTTTCCTGGCTTTTCGAACTAACGAAGCCTATAATCGCTGGTGGGAAGCGCGAACGCTTTGGGGACAGTTGGTTAATCAAAGCAGAAATTTCGCCAGACAGGTGTTGTTGATCGTTACACCGCAGATTTTCAAATCCCTTTCCGAATCAAAAGTTCTGGAGATACAAAAAGAATTAATCTATGGACACCTGGCATTTATCAATGCACTTCGCATTCATTTGCGCAAACAAAAAGACTGGCAGGATGTCTCAAAATTCTTATCCCAGGACGATTGGGAAAAGGTAAAGGAATTAAGCAATATTCCCCATCAAATTTTACATATCCAGGGAGAAAAGCTTCGCAAAATTTTTGAATCGGAACCAAACAGAGACTTCCGCTACCTTCAATTAGACAACACGCTCAACCAATTCACCAATATTATGGGTGGGTGTGAACGCATAAAAAATACAGTATTCCCTCGCCTCTACTCCTATTTTACTTCGGCATTCACGTGGATTTTTGTCAGCCTCCTCGTATTGAGCCTGATCGATGAGTATGAGTGGCAGACACTAACTGTCCGGATGCTGGTTGCTGTTGTATTTCTAACGCTGAATAAATTAGGCAAATCCTTAAAAAACCCCTTCGAAAACCAGCCAGGTGATACTCCCATGTCTACACTGTGCCGGTCCATAGAAATAGATTTAAAAGAACAATTAAAAGAAAAAGAAATCCCCTCCCCAATGAAAGAGATAAACGGAATCCTTTATTAAAACCCAAACATTTTGATTTTGATTATAATTTTAATTTCAATTATAATTAGTAACCTTCCGCAGCTTTTTCAATGCCCTGCCCATTTGCGTTTCCACAGTTTTGATGGAGATATCAAGCGCACAGGCAATTTCGCGGTATCTTAAGCCCTGATCACGGCTCATTTTAAAAATCAGCCGACACTGTTGCGGTAATTTCTCTATGGTACGCTCCAGGTTATAATACAACTCATCAAAAATCAACTCATCGAGGGGGGAATGCCGGTCGGCAAATTTGGGTCCGATCATCTCCATGTCTTCCAGGTACCTGGCCTTTCTGGATTTCTTTAGATGATCAAATGACTGATTTCTCACCGCTGTAAATAAATAAGATTTAAACGAGGTCTTAATTTCAATCTTATTGATATTTCTCCAAAGCTTGTAAAAAACCTCGGAAACTACCTCCTCGGCTAATTCTTTCTCGTCTACAAGCTTCCAGGCATAGTGGCACAAATAATCATAATAGTGTTTGTAGATTAGTTCAAAATCATCAAAGCTGTTTTCATTGACCACTCTTTTAAATAGCAGATCACCATTAATTTCGTCGGGATACCGTTCTTTTTGCTTATAGGGAACGTGGTGGTCAGCGGTTGTAGTCGCGGAACCATAACCTTTTGACGACCAGTCAAGGTATTGAGTAGCAGTAGAAGACGGCATAAATTTGTAAACGTTTAGGGCTATATTCAGCTTTTTTCTTAATTAAAGACTCTTGATTTTATCGGTCAGGAAAACCCTGAACTGTCTACGAGTCTAATAATTTTTTCTCAAAAAAACCCCAAATTACTTGCATTTTATTTCAATATTTTTAAGGGAACGATCCCGGGATCGTTCCCAGATTTTCCCGGGAATTTCTTATCTTTGAGTAGCCAAGATTAAAGCTATATTTATGGGAATGAATCCGACTGTCAAAGACATTGCTGCCAAGTTGAATCTATCCACTTCAACTGTTTCCCGTGCTTTAACCGATCACCCTGATGTTAAAAAAGAGACCAAGCGACTGGTGCTAAAATTAGCCAGAGAATTGGATTATCAACCTAATCCCATAGCGTTAAGCCTGAAGAAAAACCGCACTTACATATTAGGGGTTATCATTCCCGAGACCAGCATTTCATTTTTCTCAAAAGCAATCAGCGGTATTCAGGAGGTGGCTTCCAAGGCAGGTTATCAGGTGATGATATGCTCCTCGCATGATTCTGTTGATATAGAAAGACAAAATGTACAGACCCTACTCAACAGCCGTGTCGACGGGTTAATTATTTCGGTATCCAGGGAAACACAGGATGTCAATCACCTGGCCCGAATTCTCGATAAGCGATTGCCTACGGTTTTCTTCGACAGGATATGCGAGGAACTCCAATCCACGCAGGTAGTCGCCGACAACTTTGCCATTACTTTTCGTGCTACCGAGCACCTGATTACAACCGGAAGAAAAAGAATTGCCTACATCGCCGGGCCGCAAAATCTGTATAATAGTCGTAAAAGATTAGAAGGTTATAAGGCGGCACTTCAAAAATATAAATTACCCATTGACGATGATCTGATTATCGCCTCTCATTACGAGGGTGAAAATGTTAAAACCTATACCGACTACTTATTTAACCTGAATCGGCAAATAGACGCCATTTTTGCCATTAACGACAGAACGGCGATTGAAATGATCCACCTGATCAAACAGCGGCAGGTGAAAGTGCCCGAAGACATTGCAGTCGTAGGTTTCAATAATGAGAGGTTCTCAGCTTTTTTTGATCCGCCGCTATCCAGTATAGATCATCCGGCCTTTGAAATGGGAAAAACAGCTACGGAATTATTGCTGCAGCACATTGCAGATGACCAGTTTCCTATCCAGAAAAAGGTAATTAAAAGTGATTTAATTATCAGGGAATCTTCTTTTAAGAGCTGAGAAATGCAAGGGCACGCCTACCGTATTCTTCCATACATATAATTTTTAGGACAATAAAAGCCACCTTCATCTGGCACGATAACTTTTATTAATTTAAATTTATTAAGTTGTAATGGAAAAAGTCGAAAAAGGAGTCTTAAGCATATCGGATGTCATAACGTGCCATTCGGGAAGTCTAAGAGCAGCTTATTACATGGCGAAAATGTCTTTTTAGTGAACAGGGACAACAAAGCTGCAATTTCCTATGCTTAATTGGCGCAATAAAAGGAAATTATGGAAAGTTTATAAAAGGAAATTAATAAAACACGATAAATATTTTAAATGATTTTTATGAGAAAAATTTTTGTAACATTGGTTTTGTGCGGATTATTCCTCCAGGCCGCTAAAGCTCAAAGCAACGAGCAAGGTTGGGTTCAACTTTTTAATGGTAAAAATCTTGACGGTTGGAAAAAGCTGAACGGAAAGGCCGAATACAAGGTTGAGGATAATACGATCACCGGTTATTCCAGATTGAACACACCCAATACTTTCCTGGCTACAGAAAAAAATTATGGTGACTTTATTTTAGAGCTGGAAGTCAAGGTGGATAACGAGCTTAATTCCGGCATACAGATCAGAAGCAATAGTTTAAAAGATTATAGGGACGGCCGGGTGCACGGCTACCAGGTGGAGATCGATCCCAGTCCCAGGGCTTATAGCGGCGGCATCTACGATGAGGCCAGAAGAGGCTGGTTGTATCCCCTGGGTGCTAACCCCAAGGGAAGGAAAGCGTTCAGACCCGGATCATGGAATAAATACCGGGTTGAAGCCATCGGCAATCACATCCGAACCTGGATAAACGGACAAATGTGCACCAACCTCGTTGATGAAGTTACCGCGGAAGGTTTTATTGCCTTACAGGTCCATAGTATCGGCAATGAAAGTCAAGTCGGGACACAGGTTAAATGGCGGAACATTCGCATTAAAACCCAAAACCTTGAAGACGAGCGATGGCCGGTAGATACTGACGTGCGTGAAGTGAGTTATCTTGTCAATAAATTGACGCCCAAAGAACAAAGACAGGGCTGGCGATTGCTTTGGGATGGTAAAACGACCAACGGCTGGCAAGGCGCGAAATTAAAAGATTTTCCCAAATCAGGCTGGGAAATAAAAGATGGCGTACTCACAGTACTGGCTACCGACGGTGGTGAATCCACGGGACCCGGCGATATCATTACCAAGGACCAATTCAGTAATTTTGTATTGGAACTGGAATTTATGATTACCGAAGGTGCCAATAGCGGCATCAAATATTTTGTAGATCCAAGCATTAACAAAGGCTCGGGTTCGGCTATCGGCTGCGAGTTTCAGATCCTGGACGATAAAAAGCATCCCGATGCTAAGATGGGTGTCAGAAATAACAGAACGCTTGCCTCGCTATATGATTTGATTCCAGCAGAGAACCTCGCGGTTAAGGAAGTGCCAAAGTCCAGGATATTTAAAGGTGTTGGCAAATGGAACAAAGCCAGAATTGTTTCCAAGGATGGCAAGGTAGAACACTGGCTAAACAATGAGAAAATGGTGGAATACGACCGCTGGTCTCAAACATTTAAAGCCTTGGTAAATTATAGCAAATACAAAGATTGGAAAGGTTTTGGACGATGGCCGCAGGGTCCTATTTTACTACAGGACCACGGTAATACGGTACATTTCAGAAGCATTAAGATAAATGAACTATAAATCACTATGAAAACGAACAAATTTAACCGACGAGAATTTATTAAGAAATCCTCTGCCGGCGCCGTAGGATTTTCCGTGGCTGCTTCGGCAAAGAGTTATGCTAATATTCTGGGAGCCAATGATCGGATGAACTTTGCGGCCGTTGGTGTTCATGGACGTGGAAAGGCACTTATACTTGCCGCCTCTCAACAGAAAAATACATCCATGTCAGCCATATGCGATGTGGATGAAAGGGAATCGGATATCGCCGGAAAGTTTGTCAAGGACAAATTCGGTAAAAAGCCAAAATTCTACACTGACATAAGAAAACTTTTGGAAGATAAGGACATTGACGCCATCCTGATCGCTACTCCCGATCATTGGCATGCGCCCATGTCTTTGATGGGCGTTCAGGCTGACAAACATGTCTATGTAGAAAAACCCTGCAGCCACAACCCCAGAGAAGGCGAGCTTCTGGTAGAGGCGCGCCAAAAATATGGTAAAGTCATCCAAATGGGTAACCAGCAGCGTTCCGGCCTCATTTCAATACAGGCCATGAAAGATATTCAGGAAGGCTTGATTGGAGATGTTTATTACGGCAAGGCCTGGTATGCCAACGACAGAAAATCCATTGGCACCGGAAAAGCGGTAGAAGTACCTTCATGGCTCGATTGGGAGTTGTGGCAGGGTCCGGCACCGCGCGAAGAGTATAAAGATAATTTTGTACACTATAACTGGCACTGGTTTACCAACTGGGGTACCGGCGAAATCTGTAATAACGGCACGCACGAGATCGATATCTGTCGATGGGCATTAGGCGCCAGCTACCCTAAAACTGTGGCTTCCAGCGGCGGGCGTTTCCACTTCAAAGACGACTGGGAATTTTATGATACCCAGGTGGCAAACTTTGAATTTGATGGTGGCAAAATGCTCTCCTGGGAAGGCAGAAGCTGCAATGGGTTGAGACAATATAAACGTGGCAGGGGCGCCACCATTCACGGAACCAAAGGAACCATTCTGTTGGATCGGAACAATTATATAGCCTACGACAACGATCAGAATGTTATCAAAGAAATGGCCGCAAAAGACATTAGCGCCACCACCGATACCACTGGTGTAGGAGGATTGGATGTTTACCATATGAGTAATTTCATCAATGCCATAAAAGATGGTGAAAAGCTACATTCGCCCATTGAGGAGGGTCACATCAGTACTTTACTATGTCATTTGGGAAATATCTCACAAAGAGTTGGCAGAAAACTCAATCTGGACGCTTCCAATGGCCATATTCTCAATGATCCGGAGGCTATGGAGCACTGGGGTCGTGAGTATGCACCGGGTTGGGATATGAAGGTTTAGAAGTATTAGTAAATTTATATCTTACTGAAGGCATGTTACTTTTCCGGTTTACCCTGAAAAGGTTAAACACGTCAATTAAAAATACGAGGATGTAGCATGTGGATCATTAGAAAAATTAGTGTCCACATTAACCCGGCAGACCATATGGCAATCTATTTCCGTATGGTCTGTCATCACTATCAAAATATCTCATTTTGAAACCAGCTGGCAATAGTGAATTAGACTATTTGCTTGTCACACCTTATAACAAAAACCTCCTGATCTTTTTTCATGACTTCGGTTAGCAGATCCGTTAACCTCCGTAGACATGATTCAAATCATGGCACCGTTTGATTCCCATCATTGAGCCCCTGTGGGTGTCGGCTTAATTTAGATCCAAAATGATTGTTAACTGTATTATGATATAGTTAACAAATGCGAAAACCAATATAATTTGCCCAGGATACCTTAAAATGACGCTTATGGTTGCAATGTTGATCATTGGTCACCTGGTTGCGCTGAGTTGCCTATTACCTGTACAACCTGAAAATCTTACCGCCAGGGAAATAGTGCAAAAAGCCGATCAAAAAAGGAGGGGAAATACCTCTGAAGCTGAAATGAGTATTACTATTGTCAGGCCTACGTGGTCAAGGAAAATGGTCATCAAGGCCTGGTCAAAAGATAATGACTATTCATTACTGCTAATTACCGAACCTGCCAGAGACAGGGGTACGGTTTTTCTAAAAAGAAAAAAAGAGATCTGGAACTGGATCCCCTCTATTGACCGAAATATTAAGCTGCCGCCATCTATGATGATGCAATCCTGGATGGGTTCCGACTTTACCAATGATGATCTTATCAAAGAATCTTCAATTGTAGAAGATTACAAACATAAACTGTTGACGGATTCAGTTATTCTCGGACGAGTATGCTATAAAATCGAATTGTTACCAAAACCTGAAGCGCCGGTTGTGTGGGGGAAAATCTATTCATGGATTGACAAAACCGACTGCATGGAGCTAAAAACGGAACTGTATGATGAAGACGGATACCTGGTTAACCAGGTTTTATTTTCGGATATCAAGCTTTTGGATGGCCGACTTCTTCCGGCAAAAATGGAATATATTCCCGCCGATAAAAAAGGACAAAAAACGGTTATTCAATACCATAAAGTAAATTACGGCGCTACTATCGATGAGGCTTTTTTTTCCTTACAAAATATGAAGAGAGTTAGATAACTCCGTTTCTGATCACTTTTTAAGATCTATAGAGCAATGCTACTAAAACTGGCCTGGAGGAACATATGGCGCAATAAGAAACGAACATTTATCACAATGTTTTCCATCGTATTTGCGGTAGTGCTGTCTATTTTGCTGGACTCCGTGAAAAAAGGCTTGCTGGATAAAATGAAAGAAAATGTGGTCAGTTTTTACACGGGCTATATTCAGATTCACAAGAAGGGTTACTGGGACGATAAAACCTTGGAAAACAGTTTTGACTGGCAACCCGAACTGATCGATAACCTTGAGCGCAACAAGTCCATAAGTCTTGCAATTCCCCGCCTGGAGTCGTTTATATTGGCCGCTTCCGAAAAATATTCCAAGGGGTGTATGGTGGTGGGCATCGATCCTGAAAAAGAATCCAGTGTCACATCGCTGGCCGAAAAGATAACAAAAGGAAATTACCTCTTATCATCCGACAAAGCGGTCCTGGTAACAGAAGGGTTAGCCAGTTATCTGAAGCTTGATGTCAACGATACCCTGGTGTTGATCGGCCAGGGATATCACGGTGTAAGCGCCGCCGGAAAGTTTCCAATCAAAGGTCTGATAAAATTTGGTTCGCCCGATCTTAATAAGGGGCTGGTCTATTTGCCATTGAAAGAAAGTCAGCGCCTGTTTGCTGCCGACAATAAGTTAACGGCGCTGGTGCTATCTCCTACAAGGACCGATAAAGTAAAGGAATTGGTCCACTCTCTTCAATTGGAGCTTACTGACGATTATGAAGTTATGAACTGGCAATTAATGATGCCTGAGTTGGACCAGGTGATAGCAGGAGAAAAAGCTGAAAATGTAATTTTTCAGGTAGTATTATATCTGCTTATAGCCTTCGGAATTTTTGGTACGGTCCTGATGATGACACTGGAAAGACAATACGAGTTTGGCGTATTGATTGCCATTGGCATGAAGAACTTCCGGCTTTCCACTTTGGTGGTATTAGAAAACGTTTTAATATCTGTGTTAGGCGCAATCGGGGGCATAATACTAAGCATACCCATTGTTTTTTATTTGTTTTCCTATCCCATTAAACTGGGTGGTAAACTGGCGGAGGCCTATGAAAAATTTGGGATCGAACCCATTTTCTATTTTTCAATGGCTCCCCGTGTATTTTATTCACAAGGGCTCGTAGTTTTTTTTCTGGCCCTGTTTTTATCCCTTTACCCATTTATTAAAATCCGTAGACTGGAACCTGTCAGCGCTATGCATAGCTAAAAGTTAAGATATATGTTGTTTCAAATTGCTTGGAAGAATATTTGGAGAAATAAGACCCGCAGCCTGTTGGTCATGGGATCTGTTGTCATGGGGTTGTGGGTTGGCGCTTTTATGATGGCTTATGCCTTTGGTATGATCGACCAAAGACTTCAGGATGCTGTGAAAAATGAGATCTCACATTTTCAATCACACCATCCCAAATTCGAAATTGACAATGAAGTTAAATATTTCCTCAGTGAAGGCCCCGAAATGCTCAGGAAGATCCGGCTTGATAAAAGAGTAAAGGCGGCCACCGGAAGGGTAATTGTAAATGGAATGGTATCGTCGGCCAACTACAGCACCGGCGGCAGATTCATCGGTATCATACCTGCTTTTGAAAACGAAGTCACAGGATTACAGGATAAATTAACCGAGGGCGCTTATTTTGATGAAAATTCCAGAAATAAAGTGATCATTGGAGAAAGGCTGGCAGAAAAATTAAAGGTGAAGTTAAGGTCTAAAATTGTGCTTACCTTTCAGGATAGCACCGGCAATATTCTGGCAGGCGCCTTCAGGATCAGAGGTCTCTATAAAACTTATAACGCTACCTATGATGAGACAAATATTTTCGTCAGGGCAATGGATATTGACCAACTGATTAACCTTCCTGGCCAATATCATGAAATCGCTGCCCTGATCCATGATCCCGGGAAACTTGACACCGTGATCACAGACCTGACAGTCGCTTACCCAAAAGCCAAAACAGAGGATTGGAAAGACATTGCACCGGAAATAAGTCTGATGATCGAATCATTTGATCAATATATGATCATTTTTTTGATCATCATTTTACTGGCGCTCTCCTTTGGCATTATTAACACCATGTTGATGGCAGTGTTAGAAAGGGTCAGGGAGATTGGGGTTTTGATGGCCATCGGCATGAACAGGACCAAGTTGTTTTTCATGATCTCCCTGGAGACGATTTGTCTTGTAATGGCGGCTACACCATTTGGCATGCTCCTGGGCTACTTTACAGTACAGTACCTGGGAAAAACCGGGATGGACCTGTCAGCCATTTATCAGGAGGGATATGCCGCCTATGGTGTTCAATCCTACATATATCCCAAGCTTGAAGATATTTATTACATAAGGGTTATGTGTATGGTAATTGTTACGGCATTACTCGCCTCCATTTATCCGGCCATAACCGCTATCAGGTTAAATCCTATAAAAGCCATCAGGAAGATCTGATGGATGTGCAAATAACCACAATAATTATGAACAACTTGCCACCTGTTATTATTACCGAAGATCTCACTAAAGTTTATGACGAAGGCGCCATTCCTGTCAAAGCTGTCAATCAGGTAAACCTTCAGATCGACCAGGGAGAGTTTACCGCCCTGGTTGGTCCTTCCGGCTCCGGTAAAACTACACTGCTTAATATGATTGGCGGACTCGACAGGCCGAGCAGCGGCAAAGTCTGGGTAGATGGAAAGAATCTGGGTGCAATGAAAAAGAATCAATTGATAGATTTCAGATTACACAATATTGGTTTTGTCTTTCAGGCCTACAATTTAATTCCGGTACTCACTGCACGGGAAAATATAGAATTTGTGATGTTACTTCAAAAGGCATCAAAAAAAGAACGTAACCACCGGGTACTGGAACTGCTAAGAGAAGTTGGACTGCAAGATAAGATGAATAACAGGCCCGACGAGCTTTCGGGAGGACAGCAACAAAGAGTAGCGGTAGCCAGAGCCCTTGCATCAAAGCCAAAGTTTGTATTAGCCGATGAGCCAACTGCCAACTTAGATTCAAAGACTGCTGCCAATTTATTGGACATCATGAGCAAACTGAATCAGGAAGAAGGAATCACCTTTATTTTTTCAACGCATGATCAGAGAGTCATTGACAGGGCGCATCGGGTCATTACACTGGTAGATGGGGCCATAGAAAGTGATGAACTGATCGCCAACGCCAGCGATCATATTGAATCCGTTTGATCGATTCCTGCGGACACAAATTTTCCTATCTACAGATGACTAGTCTTTAACCATCGAGGTTTTTTTGGCGATCCGGTTATCCGCAGGCAAGCTGGCAGAGGGCCCTTGCTTGTTTCCTGCAGTACCCGGTTGGATTACTTTAGCTATTCTTTCAGTACAGACTTTCAATATCATTCTTTTCAACTTGCTCCTGGCCATGGCCAGGTTGGACTTTGATGTGCCAATGCTTATGTTGAGCTTCCTTGCTACCTCTTCATGTTTGTATCCTTCAATTACATATAAATTAAATACGAGTCGATAAGAAGGAGGTAACAGTTGAATAACACCTATGATCTCCCTTTCCGAAATTTTATCCAGCACATCCCAATGTCTGACCTGCTCATATTTGGCATAGGAAATATCCACGTGATGATAATGTTCCTTATGTCGCCGATAATAATCAATGGCTGTGTTAACCATAATTTTCCTTATCCAGGATTTGAAGGAAACGTTTTTGGTGTATTTATCCAGCTTTGTGAAAATCTTTACGAAACCATCATTTACAATTTCTATAGCCTCCTCCCTGTCCCTCGAATAACGAAGACAAATACTAAGGGCATAGTTATAAAATTGTAAATAAAGCTCTTCCTGTTTTCGCCTGTTGCCTCTTTTACAGGAGGCGATCAAGGCCCGGAGCCGATGGTTAACGTCTTTAGTCACTGCAGTTCAATTCACAGTCCAAACGAAGGGTTTTTCAAAACGGTTGGTTGGTCTTTGAGATTAAAATTTTAAATACCCTCCAACCAACCTTTTCGCCGGCCGCTGCGTTTGGTCAACAAATCCATAAAAACATCAGCTGATAAGGATTTCAATTTATTCAGACAACTTTTAGGGCAGTCTGGCTTCTGTAAATACAACCGTGCAAGTGGTTATACCATCTTTAATGGTTTTAGCAGGCCATTGACCGGACGGTTTATGTCTTAAATAGATTAATTCTTAAAATCAATCAAATGATAATCATGAACAATCGCCGGTTAAACCCGGTAACGGGTATGATATGGGTTTTCCTGGCTTTTCTGATGGGCTGTGAACAATCGGATAGTGGTTTGCCCAATGATCCCGGAAAGACACCTTACCAAACCAAAAACGTTGTAATCATTGTTATTGACGGTCCGAGATTCAGCGAAACGTGGGGTGATCCCAGCAAGCAATACATTCCGAATTTGGGTAAAAAACTGGCCAGGCAAGGGGTTCAATACAATTGGTTTTACAACAATGGCCCTACCTATACCACATCAGGCCACACCGCTCTTACAACCGGACGCTATCAAATTATGCAAAACGATGGCACGGAGTTCCCTCATTACCCCTCCCTCTTTCAAGTGTGGCTCAGCCAGACCAGGGAAGATCCTAACCAAGCTATTATTATTACCGGTAAGGAAAAATTAAACGTCCTTGCAGACTGCTCACATCACCAATGGAGAGGCAAGTTCAACCCCATCTGTGTGGCAGATAACCGGCCGGATGCCGAAACGCTCAAGATAGCCCGATCGCTGTTGGAACAACATCATCCGCAATTATTGTTGATTCAATTCAAAGGTCCCGATCAGTACGGCCATGCCAATGACTGGACCTCCTATCTGAACAGCATTATAGAGACAGACCGGTATGTCAATGATATCTGGGAGTTTTTGCAAAACGATCCACATTATCAAAATACCACCACCCTATTTGTAACCAACGATCATGGTCGTCACCTGGATAATGTCAGGGACGGCTTTGTAAATCACGGAGATCTTTGTGAGGGATGTTTACATATAAATCTATTTGCCGCCGGACCTGATTTCAAGGCAGGCGTCACCATCAACACTTACAGAGAATTAACGGATCTGGCCCCAACCGTGGCCCGGCTTATGGGCTTCACCATGCCTGACGCCAGGGGCGAGTTCTTATCAGAACTATTTAAATAAGCCTGGAATATCATGAAAAATTTTGTATGCTCAATCCTATTACTACTTTTCAGCTTCACCCTATATGGTCAAAAATCATTGGAAAAAGCGAAGGAACTCGGAATAACCACCTCGTTTTCTATTTATAACTATACTTTTCGCGGCCTTATCAATCCATACCTTACCTGGCAAAAGGGCAAGACAAATCTCCTGCTTGGTCCGACGCTTCTGGTTGCGTCAAATAATGGACTAAATACCGCAAAATCTCCTAAACTGACCGGTATCAGATCTTCATTTCGCTATATTCCCGCCGCTGTAGCCAGGAGGTTTGTATTCCACCTGGCCAGTGACCTGATAGTGCAAAGAATTGTTGACAGATGGGACGCAAATGCGTACGACGAGCGCATTGGGAATTTTGCAGATTTCAGGTATCAAAATATTGAATATCTGATTGAACACTACCTCGGCTACGGTTTCAAGCTAAATGTTGGACGCCGTTGGTATCTTATCAAAGGTGTTGGCATAGGGTATTATTTATCAAAACTAAAGGGCAATGAACTAAGTGCTAATGCTCCGGAGGTTGAAAACTTTGATTACAGGGGGTATAGTGACTTTGGTTTTAGCTGGCAAATAAAAATGGGTGCGGGCTTAAGCTTTTGAGTATGACGGCTGGCGATATACTTTTAGAGGCGACCAAACATGTGACCCGGTTATTGAACCATCACCTTTCGGATAACCTGAGATTTCATAATTTACAACATACAAGGGAGGTAGTCATGGCCGCTGTGAAAATAGGCCATTATAGTGGCATCAGCGCCGAGGATGCTGAAATAATCAAGCTCGCCGCCCTGTTTCATGATACCGGTTTCACCATAAGCTATCAAAATCATGAAGAGCATGGAATGAGGCTGGCCAAAGAATTCCTCGAGTCCTTTGACTATGACCCCGCTTGTATCTCCAAAATCCTTGATTGTATAGGTGCCACAAAGTTGCCGCAACGGCCCCAAAACCTATTGGAAGCTATTCTATGTGACGCAGATATGTATCACCTGTCGACCCGGAATTACTGGAAAAAGAACCAATTATTAAAAGAAGAATTATCGCTGGTATTTAACCGGCCCATCAGAAATGACCAGTGGTACCTGGAAAACTTAAACTTTCTAAGTCATCATCACTATCATACGCCTTATGGCCTTAGCATTCTCGCTTCACAAAAGGCAGCGCATCTCAAACAAAATATTGAAAAACTAAAAGAACTGACAGCCTTATGAACAGCCATCAATTAACTATCATTATCCCTGTATATAATGAGAATCCCAACCTGCGGAAATTGGCAGAGAACTTAAAATTATACCTGAGGTTTACGCCCGTGAGAACAAAAATTCGTTTTATCGACGATGGATCAAAGGATGGCAGCAGTAAAACCATTGAAGGTATTTGCCAGGAATGTCCAGATTTCAGCTTTATAAAACTCGCGCGAAATTACGGCCTGAGCAGCGCTTTAAAAGCCGGGATCGACAGTTGTGATACGAAATGGATTGGATATATGGACGCAGACCTGCAGACCTCACCGCAGGACTTCATGTTGTTTTTCAAATACCTGGATCAGTACAACATGGTTACCGGCATCCGGGCCGATCGAAAAGACCACCTGATCAAAAAGATCTCCTCCAGGATAGCTAATCTGTTCCGGCAAATAATGATTGGGGATGGTATTAAAGATAGCTGCTGTCCCTTAAAAATTATAGAGACACATCACGCACGGCAAATCCCGTTTTTCAAAGGCATGCACCGCTTTCTGCCGGCTCTGGTCCTATTGCAGGGAGGTAAAGTCAAACAGGTGGAAGTCCGTCATTTTCCGCGTCTTGCCGGCCAGGCAAAGTATCATTTTTTTAACCGGCTGATCAACCCGTTTTTTGATACATTGGCTTTCGTATGGATGAAAAAAAGACACATTAGCTACATACTCCAGGACCAACCTCAGAACGTACAGCAAAAAGATCAAAAAAGGATTATTCATGAATAACCTGATCGTATATCTCGTGGGTTTTAGTGCCCAGATGCTATTTGCTGCCAGACTTTTGATTCAGTGGGTCAAATCGGAAAGGGCCGGTCATATCGTTTCTCCCATACTTTTCTGGCAGTTCAGCCTGGCGGCCTCCTCGCTGATGATAATTTATGGGATTCTGAGAAAAGATCCGGTAATTTTGTTAGGCCAGGCGCTTACTTATTACATATATATCAGGAATTTGCAGTTTAAGAATACCTGGTATTTGATTCCTCTATATTTCAGATTCCTGGTTTTGATTTTTCCAATACTGGCTATAAGCTGGCTTTTTCTTGCAGGCACGCACAATTTGCATCAAATCATTACCAACAAAGCTATCACTAATGTCATGATGGCCTTGGGTAGTATGGGGCAGATAGTATTCGGCTTCAGGTTTGTTTATCAATGGTATTACTCCGAAAAACTAAAAGTATCAAAGCTACCACTCGGCTTTTGGCTGTTCAGCATTGCCGGCTCCCTAATAATTTTGACCTATGCCATTTACCGGCATGACCCGGTGCTGTTAGTTGGCCAGCTATTCGGTCTGATCATCTATATCAGAAATAGCTATCTGGATTTCAAACCAGCCCTCCTCACTGGTAATAAATAAAAATACTTCTCCATGTTCATTAAAGTAATTAAAAATAACGCGTTGGTGGTATTGATTGCCGGCGTATCCGCTATGCTCTTTTTCAAATCGGGAAGCTGGGGTGTGTCGGAAACCAGCGAAGCAAGATATGCCGAAATAAGCCGCGAAATGGCGCTGTCCGGAAACTGGCTACATCCAAAATTACTCGGTATAGGTCATTATCACAAACCACCGCTGACTTATATCATCACCGTTTTTTCCTATAAACTTTGGGGCGTCAATCCATTTGCCGTCCGGTTTTTTCTACAGCTTGCCGCCATTTTTCAGATGGTCCTGGTCTACGGTATAGGTATGATCCTTTTTAAGGATAAACGAACGGCATTGCTATCAGCTATTATTTATATATCGTTACCGGCAGTATTGATTTCCACACGTGCACTAACTACCGACGCCTTTCTTGCTACCTTTGCCTTGTTGGCCATTTTCAGTTGGATGAAATACCGCACCCAGGGACAATTGCCGTTTCTTTATGGTTTTTATGGGTTCCTGGCGCTGGGCTTTCTTACCAAGGGACCGCTTATTTTTGTAGTACCGGTTGTGGTGGTCTGCGGATTCAATCAATACTATTCTGGCAAAACCGGGAATACGAGGCATCATTTTATAGCTATAATTGGTTCTACCCTGCTGGGGTTTTCCTGGTTTATTAAACTGACCCTGGATAATCCACAATTTATCGATTATTTCCTGGTTCGTCATCTTTATGAACGGCTCACCGATCCAGCTGCTTTTAACCGGTCACAACCATTTTGGTATTATTTACTGATTGCACCCAGCATCTCTTTTCCGTGGTTTTTTCTGGTTACAATGCAGTTCATAAAATGCGGATCCCTACGCATCAAAGCCTCCCCCATTCAGAAAGTTTTGTTTTTATGGGTTTTCCCGGCGCTGATCTTTTTCTCCTTTTCCAGCTCAAAGCTTATACTGTATATATTGCCTATTTTCCCGGGTATAGCCCTGGCCAGTGCCTATTTCCTGACTAAAATTAATTTAAAAACCCTTAAGGTCTTGCTGCGCGTTCAATTGATCTACCATACTTTTGCCATTGCCGCCCTTATCCTTCTTCCCCCGTTTTTTTTAAATATTCCATGGATTTGGGAAGTTGTGTGGTTGTCGGCTATGCTGTTGATATGCCTGGTAATTATATCCTCCACTGGAAGGATCTCCACACCTTCAAAGATCACCGTCAGTGCTTTGGTCTTTACGCTAAGTTTGATGGTGATAGCCACATTTATCTTCTCTGCAAACCCTGCTTCCATCAACTCCACACAACATCTGGCAGCCTTTATCAAGGAAAACAAGCTTGACAATCGCCCCATTCTGATCTATAACACCAGGCTTCCCTCGATTGCCTTTCATCTGAACAAGGATATTATTTCTATCGCAGATAATCATCCCAGTTTGAAAAGGGAAACACAATTTGAATTAGATGAAAACTGGCGTAACCTATTGCTGAATTTAAATACCCGCCAGGATGTTGATCGCCTGAAAGGTTATTTAAAAAAGAGAGCCGTTTTAATTGTAAAAAACGATTTGCCCGAAAATAGAAAGTGGCTGGCCAATAATTATTGCAAAACGATAAATATTGATCACTGGAAGATTTTCTATAACCGTCAGTATAAACCATGCGCGCTGGCGGGTGATTAAAAATGAAAATTAAAATGAGAATGGAAATAAAAATGAGAATGAAAATGGAAATTAAGTGAGCGCTTGACGAGAATATGTGGAACAATCTGGGTTATTTTTTGGTATTTAATCGAATCGGTATATTTGACAGTCTAAGGTTGTATTACTTTTACGGACTGAACACTGATCTTTAAACTATGCACGGGTTTACTTTGAAAACATGCGTCGCCATTTTGTCTTTTGGTATTGCCTGGATATTTACATGCCATCACAGTCTAGCGCAAAACGCTGGCAAAAAAGACTATTATAACCAGGCTGCCGGGATCATTGGTTATAATCTCGGTGCTTATACCCAAAAGTATGTGCTGAAAAAGGAGCTGCGGGAAATATCAGGTCTCTCTTATTATAAAAAAGACCAATTGGCCTGTGTTGAAGATGAACACGGTCGCGTATACATTTATGATCTGAAAGAAAAAAGCATTGGTCAAGTCATCAAGTTTGGAAAAAAAGGAGATTATGAGGGTATTGAAATTGTAGGTAAGGAAGTGTTTGTTTTAAGAAGCGACGGCAAAATTTTTAATTTCTCCGTGCGGGATATGCAGGATATGGAGGAAGTCAGCGCTACCGTCTTAAAAACGCCTTTGTCCTCAAAAAACGATGTAGAGGGGCTTGGCTATTCTACAAAGGGGAAACAACTGATGCTGGCCTGTAAGGAGAAAAGTAAAATTGACGATCGGCAGTCAAAAGGCAAAGCAATATACCTTTTTGATATCCATTCAAAGCAATTACATCCGGACGCATTTTTAGACCTTGAAACCAAAAAGCTTAACGATTTTCTTGAAACAAAACCAATAAAATTTAAGAAGATCAAGGAGTTTAAGCCCTCCGCCGTTGCCACGCACCCCAAAACCCAGCAGACCTTTGTGATTGCCTCTGTCGGCAAGGTGCTTGTAATCATCGGTAAAAACGGGCAATTGGTGCAGGTGATCCCGTTGGATGCTAAAATTTTCAAGCAGCCGGAAGGAATTTGTTTTTCGCCGAATGGCACCATGTTTATTGCCAGTGAAGGCCAGGATGGTCACGGCTATATTCTGGAGTTTTCCTACCGTTGAAAGCCTGGAAGGCAAGTGTTTTTTTAAGTTTCTGCAGTTTATTGGTGGTAGTGGTGTTTTGCTTTTTAGATTAAACTGTCACAGTTCTGCGCAGGTTATCACAAATCACGGCGGTAGCAACGCCGGCATTAAGGGATTCGGCGCCGCCAAATCGTGGTATATTAAGTTTATGAGCTACCATTTTTTCCAGCGGCTGGCTAATTCCCGCAGACTCATTTCCTATGAGTATCAGGCCGGATTTTGGAAATTTAAATTGGTGAACATTTTCTCCTTCAAGATAAGCACCCAATACCGGTATGGAAAGGCCGGGCAGGTAGTTGCCAAGGATCTGATAGGAAATCCTGACCCTGGTAAAGGAGCCCATGGAAGCAGCAATAACTTTCGGATTGTACCGGTCGGCTGATGTTTCCGAACAGATGATTTTCCGTATACCGTACCAGTCAGCTACCCGAAGAATAGTACCTAAGTTGCCGGGATCGCGAATATCATCCAGGACAATACCATATTCGTCTTTGTCAAATGACAAACTTTCTTCATGCCGCATTTCCACAATTGCCAGAGCGGCATTGTTGGTTTTGAAAGTACTAACTTTGGTTAAATCACCTTCTTTGACGACGTTTATCGGAAAGTTACTATCAGGTATTAGGTGCCTGTTTTCTTCCAGGAAAGTCTCGGTTAGAAACAGTTGGTTAATTTTAAAATCTGATTTAACTAATTCAAGTACATTTTTTGCGCCTTCTACGAGAAAAACATTTTCTTTTTGGCGATATTTCTTTATTTGAAGAGATTTAATGAATTTTACAGTGTTCTTAGAGATCATTTAAAAGTCTGCAATTTGAAATTTTTCGTCAGGAATAGCTTTTTGTTATTAGGAATCCTATTTACCAACTGCCTGGGAATCCGTTACCTGAAAGATGGCGAATCCTTATTATATAAACAAGAAATAAAAGGAGGGGAAGACTTAAACCGGGAGGAAATTGCCTCGCTTTTTCGTCAAAAATCCAACCACCAATTTCCAATACCATTTGTGTGGTTGCACCAACAAGGTTTAAAAGCCTATGATACCGCCAAAATCAGGAGAAAAATCGTTGCCATAGAATCAAGGTTCGACAAAAAAATCGCGGAAAATGTTGACAACCCCAGAAAGTTCAATAACCTGAATGCTAAAAAGGCGGCAAAAATAGAAGCTAAGGAGAAGGTGCTGGAAGAGGGAAATTTACCCATGAGATGGGGCGAGCCGCTGGCCGTTTTTGATAGTGTAAAGACTAAGGAAACCAGGGAACAAATTGATCGCTACCTACATTCAAAAGGTTATTTCCACGCAGTGACCGACTATTCCATCAACTACAAAGGAAGAAAGGCGACGGTAGTGTATAACATCACCACGGGCCAATCCTTTAAAATCAACAACATCGCATATCAAACCAAAGACACCACTATAGCCAGGCTACTCGACGAGAAAAAACCCGAAAGTTTCCTCAAAACCGGTAAAAACTACGAACAGTCAGCATTTACCGCCGAAAGAGATCGTATTGATATTTTACTGAAAGACAATGGCTATTTTAACTTTAGCAAGCAATATATTGTTTTCGAAGTCGATAGCCTTAAGGGAAATTACCAGCTGGATGTCCTGACCATCGTCAACACTCCCTTTGGGGAATCAAGGCATGAAGTGTACCAGATCGATACGGTAAAGTTTCGTACTGATGCCAATATTGTCTCCTTGAATAATCAGAGAACGCAACAGGAATACAATAACGTTATCTATGAATATTACCGTAAGAGGTTTTCAAAAAAGGTTTTGGACAGCAGGCTATTTATCTATCCAGGACAAACCTACAGCCGCAGCAAAACCTTCAATACCCAGCGGCAGCTGGCCAATCTTGACATGTTCCGGTTTGTCAATATCAATTACGACACCACCGGCGGACGCATGGTTGCCAATATCTTTGCAAGTCCGTTGAAAAAATTTCAAACCTCCAACGAGATCGGCATTGGTATTAATGTAACGGAGGGTTTTCCGGGACCGTTTTATAACATGGTCTTCAAAAATCGCAATCTATTTGGCGGCCTGGAAATATTGGAATTCAACGGAAGATTAGGGGTAGAAGGGCTTCCGGTTACCGGTGAGCAGCAGGAAATTTACAGCAGCCAGGAAATCAGTGGTAATTTTTCTTTGACTTTCCCGCAGTTCATTGTGCCCTTTAGCAACAGGATAAGGTCGAGTCTCGGAACATTAAACCCGAAAACAAGGATCACCGTCGGAGACACCTACATCAACAGGCCCGACTACAGGCGAAATAATTTAAATGGATCTATTGGCTATAGCTGGCTGAAGAATAACAAACAATTTATTTTTACGCTTGACGAATTGAGTCTGATCAATAGTAGCATCAGCGATGAATTTCGGGAGGAGTTAGAAGACAGACAAAGGCAGGGAAGTAATTTGTTCCGTTCCTTTGAACCCTCTTTTGTCAGTAGCATGTCGCTGCTCACCAATATTAACTTCAATGGCTATGGGTTAAATAACAAGAAGGCCGCTTTCCTTAAAATATTTTTTGAAAGTGGCGGTACCACGCTGAATCTTCTCAGTCAGGCGAGGCTGGACAGCATTTTTAGCGATTTGGAATATTACAAATATATTAAGTTGAATCTTGACTTCAGAAGAACCTTACCGGTCTCTCGTCAAAGCACCTTAGCCTACCGATTAAATTTGGGAATGGCAAAACCCTATAGTAACAATAAAGTATTACCCTACGAAAAATACTTTTTTGCCGGGGGCAGTAATGGTATCAGGGCATGGCGCCCCCGAAGGTTAGGTCCGGGGTCATTCACTCCGCTGGATTCCGCCAACCAATACGATGACCGGTTTGAACAATTTGGTGAAATCATTTTGGAAGCAAGTCTAGAAATACGCCGGAACCTGTTTGGGTTTGTAGATGGTGCTTTTTTTATCGATGCCGGAAATATTTGGACTTTTGAGGAGGAAGAAGACCGGGAGGGTGGAAAGTTTGAATTTGATAGTTTCTACAAGGAACTGGCCATTGGCAGCGGACTTGGGTTGAGATTTGATTTCTCATTTTTGGTGCTACGGTTCGACGGAGCATTTAAGATTTATGACCCAGCCCGGGCAGAAGGCTCCCGGTTTATCTTCAATAAAAAATTTAAAAATGAGGTTTTTGACACCCAGGATGTGTTTGTCATTAACATCGGCATAGGGTATCCGTTTTAGCCAGAGGCCAAAATCCAGCTATCAATTAAATTTTGACATGCCCCCAATTCTCTCCTGACCTGATGCGATTCAATTGGGTATGTGTGATACCAAATCGCTTGGCAATCATGCTCAGTCTGGTTTTGTCAGATTTAAGCAACCGCTTGATAACCCTTACATCGCTTTCAGTTAATTTGTATCCGGTTACTCTTCGTTTTAAAACCTGGGGATTTTTGTTATTATGGTCCGCCAATTCCTTTTCGGTTGACCATTTAAGGTTGTAAACACTATTGTTTTCTTTGTTGTAATCGAGGTGGATTACAAAATACTGGTTTTGATCTTGTTTGGTTAAAAAAGTTTCCGCTACCAGTCGGTGGACATAAAACTGCCTGGTAAGTGTCTGATCAAATTTCACAGAAATTGAACGGTAGCCATTTACATTTCCTCCATTTATGATTTTCCCCTTCTCCTTGTTCAGTGCATAACTTTTCACCCTACCATAATTGGAAATTTCATATTTGGCATGTGGCAGATTGGTCTTAAAATCTATCTGCTTCCATCGTTCATTCTTGAATTCGTTTTGTTCCATGGCAAAAAAGGCTCTTTTGTTTGTGAATTAAAAAATTAAAAAAATTATAAAAATGAATGTTTATCGCTGCAACATATTAAGTTGTCATAAAAAATTACCATATAGCACCTTATAAACGATCACATAAAGTGTTAGAAAACATAAAGTATTTCCCTGATTTTTAAGCTGTCTGTACTATCTTACCACTGTTGTCTATATTGTCAAAAAAAATACTCTTAGTAAGCTAACAACTCACTAAGCGCTTCACCCACCCTGTCCGAACTGGGCAACATGACACTCTTTAAGTTTACATTCATTACTATCGCTGGTAAACTTTCAGCACCAACAATTTGAATAGGCGCATCTAAAAATTGAAAACATTCGCCGGCAATTCTTCCGGCAAGGGACTCTCCAAATGAATTAAGTAAGGGTTCTTCTGTTAAGATCAGCACTTTGCTGTGAATCTTGACTTCTTTTTTTATTGTTTCCCAATCCAAAGGACTTAGCGTGCGCAAATCCAAAATGGTCACTTGACCACCCATAGGTTGACATGCCGCTTTCGCCCAATGTACTCCCATACCATACGTAATTATTAAAACAGAGTTGCCTTCTTGGGTTTTCTTTTTTTCCGCTTCCAGTATTTTGTTGGATAACCCTAAAGGAATCATGTACCCATCGTCGGGTTCAAAACTCATAGATCCATTAATTTCTGTTGTTTTCGCCTTGTATAGCCCTTTATTTTCCAGTATTACCACCGGATTAGGGTCATAAAAAGCAGCTTTCATCAATCCCTTCATGTCCGCCGCATTGGATGGGTAAACTACTTTTACCCCCTTGATGTTTAGCAAGGCTGAGTCCAAATGACCGAAACTATAAGACTTTTCATCTTCATAGTTTCCCACCGGAACTCTGATTAAAGCCTGCACCGGAAATTGCCCCATTGATAAATAACAGCTGCTGCCTATTTCTTCAACCCACCTGCTTAAGTGATTCTGATGACCACCTCCAGACTGTACCTCAACAATGGGTTTTGCACCAACGGCCGACATACCTGTTGTAGAACCAATCATATAAGCGTCCAACTCCGGCATACCTAAAACCCGGTGCTTGCCAAATCTTTTTTTCATTTCGGCTTTCTCTGCAGCACCGTCCGATTCCTCCCTCACGTCCTGATAATAAAACAAGGCTTCAGGGTGTTTACCCAGGATTTCATTGATAGCGCTGGATGCCGCCTGTGCCATGGTTACCTTTGAAGACGCTCTTCGTCTCTTTTTCCCCTGCCCTTCTTTTACCGGCGTTTCGACAAATTCGTGCAATCTGGCTGTGCCAAGGTCGGGTTCTGCCATATTAAGCGCTTGCTGAAAGGCTTTCTGTACATAATCCTTTACAGCAGACTCAATTTCCATAATACTGGATTCCGGCGCACCGATCGCTAATAAATGATCTCTCAATCTAAATAAGGATGCTGACCGGTTGTGACTTTTTAGGTTCCGATCGCCAATATGCTGCGTGTTTCCGGTGGAATCGACATAGCTGAAAGAAGGACATTTTGCCTGAATCAATAGAGGGCCCATATCCTTTCGTACAGCAGCCATCGCTTTTTTGATCCCTTCATAAGCGCTTACAAAATCACTGCCATCCACCTTCATGCGTTTCATCCCTTTAAAACGACCGGCATATTCATAAGCATCCATAGCCCCTAACCGCTCGTTAAGATCCGGACTCACATGATGATTGTTCAACGCCAAATATATGATCGGTAGTTTTCTTGATATGGCGACATGCCACGCTTCTGCGATCATATTATCCTTCATTTCATCGCCCATTGAGCATATAACGATGGATGTTTTGTCCGTTTTTCTTAATTTTTGCTGCTCCATATAGGCAATAGCATGAGCCATACCGGTGCCTTGAATTGTCCGCATTCCCGTCAAACGGCTTTGACAGGGAACCGTCGGAAACTCCGCTCTTTTCAGAGAGGGATAGCAATAATAAGCCCTACCTCCTGAAAATGGATCTCCCGCCTTGCCCAGTATTTGTAGCATCAATTCATGAGGAGTAATTCCCAAAGCCAGCATGGTCGCGACATCACCATCATGGAAAGAACCAAAATCATGGGGTTCAAGCTGCAGTCCCACGGCTAGAAGAATAGCTTCCTGTCCGTGATAGGCACCGTGAATATACTTCCCGGAAATTTCTTTATTGTCTTCGCATATACTGGTCATCGTTTCCACAGTGAACATCAATCGATAGGCTTTGGTCAATATTCTTCTGCTTATTTGGGACCTATTTTTGGCAACAATCGTTGACATCTTTCTTATTTTGTGTTAATGATACTAAAAAATTTAAAATTTACCGACTCAAAACGAACCGAATTACTCAATTAGTAGAATATAAAGCGTAATTTTGACAAATATTGATGTTAAGGGGGCCAGTTTACATAAAAAAAACATGAATAAAGTAAAAATAAGCGAATGGTTTAAGTCCCTTCAAAGTGAGATCTGTCATGATTTGGAAACGGCCGATGGCAAAGGTAAATTTTTGGCGGATCCCTGGGAAAGAAAAGGCGGTGGCGGCGGGCTCACCCGGGCCTTCAGCGATGGAAAAATTATTGAGAAGGGCGGCGTAAATTTTTCGGCGGTGCATGGTAAAACACCTGAAAACATTTTAAAAGCTTTGAAGCTGCCGGAATCAGATTTTTATGCCAGCGGCGTATCCATTGTACTTCACCCTAAAAGCCCTATGGTGCCGATCATTCACATGAATGTACGCTACTTTGAAATGTCGGACGGAACCTGGTGGTTTGGAGGGGGCATTGATTTGACACCTCATTATGTTGATGAAAAAGACGCGCTTTTTTTCCATCAGACACTGAAAGAGGTGTGTGATCGTCATCACCCTGATTATTACCCCGCCTTTAAAAAGTGGGCTGACGACTATTTTTACATTAAACATCGTCATGAAACCAGGGGAATTGGCGGTATATTTTTTGACCAGTTGAGTGACAACGAGGGCTTTTCGAAAGAACAAAGGTTTAACTTTGTGCAGGATGTAGGGAAGGCATTTGCTCCCATTTATACCCAGCTCATGACAGCCAACCATGCCCTACCTTTTGGAGAGGAGGAATTGAAGTGGCAACGTCTGAGAAGAGGACGTTACGTGGAATTCAACCTGGTCTGGGACAAAGGAACAAAATTTGGGTTGGACACTGATGGTCGCACTGAATCCATTTTGATGAGCATGCCGCCACAAGCCAATTGGATTTACAATTATATACCCGAAAACGGAAGCCCTGAAGCAGCCACACTGGAAAAGTTAAAAAAGGATATCGACTGGGTGTAGGTGCTTGTTAATACGAGTTTATTTCAGCAAATATGATGTTAAGGTTTTGGCTTAAATGAAATCATATCTTATTCAGTTAATTCAATACAAGCTCCTGGTACCTCCTGTAATTTATCTGCTGTTTGCCTTTATCTTCAAAAGATAACTTTCCAATCATAGTAAAAAACCAATTCAATATTGTTAATATTGAAGCCGGATAAATAATGAGACCCGCCATGATTGATTCCCTGCTGGCACTTGATGAGGCATTTTTCTTGTTCCTGAATGGTCTTCACCAGGATTGGCTGGATCCCATTATGTTTGCCATCTCAGGAAAGCTGGAATGGATCCCACTATACCTTTTTATCATCATAAGACTGATATACAAATACAAACAAGCCGGGTTAATCGCCCTGGTCGCTTTGATTATCACGATTATTTTGACAGATCAGGTTACCTCGGGCTTTATGAAGCCCTTTTTTGGCCGTTTACGCCCTACCCACGATCCAGAGCTAAGCGCCCTGGTTCACATTATTAATGGATACCGAGGAGGACTGTATAGTTTTGCTTCATCACACGCCTCCAATTCCTTTGCGCTGGTCACGTTTTTATGGCTTACATTGCGGCACAGAGAACGTTGGGTGGGTTACTTATTTATATGGGCTTCCATAGTAGCCTACAGTCGCATCTACCTGGGTGTTCATTTCCCCGCAGACGTTATTGTAGGTGCTTTGGTAGGTATATTGATGGCTAATTTAGTTTTTAAAGTATACGAAAAATTAATAGCCAGATACCAATGGCCTGGAATAGAAAGGTGAAAAAGGAGTTATCATCACCAATGTTTTGACCTGCGAGAAACCTAAAGGGTATTCAGAATCTCCATAAAGCTTTCCTTATAGGAAGCGCCTATAGGAATTACTTTGTCACCCATTTTAACGGCATAGTCCTCAATAAAATTAATGTGGTTAATATTTATTATAAAGGACCTGTGAACCCTGGCAAAAATGGAGGCTGGCAATCTCTTCATAATACCTTTCATGGTAGAATGTACTATATGGTTCTTGCCTTTAGTATGCAGGATCACATAGTCGGCCATAGCTTCCACATAATATAAATCTTTAAACCCGATCCTTACCAACTTGGAATCCGCTTTGACATATATGTCATTCTGTTTTTCGACCCTGAGCTTAAAAGAATCAATATTCCTTCTGGCTTTATTGGCCGCATTTAAGAATCTTCCATACTCCAGCGGTTTGACCAGGTAATCTGTAACACTATGTTCATAGGCTTCTACGGCGAACTGCTGAGCTGCCGTCATCATTATGATCTCAGGGGAACTCTTGATACCTTTTACCAGATCCATACCATTCATGCCAGGCATAAAAAAGTCCAAAAAAACCACGTCAACCTCATCATCATTAAGAATGTTGGCTGCGTCGATGGCGTTGGAACACTCATGTTGTAATTCAAGAAAATTGGTCATCTCAATAAATTGCCGGGCAATTTTTCTTGAAACCTCGTCATCATCAACGATCATACAACTGATACTCATATTATAAAAAATTTAATCAACTGGTGTTTTTGTTTAGTAACTGTTTCACATACTTACCGATTATATCAAATTCAAGATTGACTTCATCACCAACTTTTAGCTGATGGAAATTAGTATGTTGAAAAGTATAGGGGATAATTGCTACTGAAAAACCATGGTTCGTCACATTAAAACATGTCAGGCTTACACCGTTAACGCAAATCGACCCTTTTTCAACCACAATATTCTCATTTTTCACATCAAATTCAAAATCGAATATCCAACTGCCATCCTGGTCCGCGATACCTGTACAGATGCCGGTTTGGTCCACGTGCCCTTGTACAATATGTCCGTCAAACCGGCCCGTTGCCGGCATGCATCTTTCAAGATTGATTTTGTCGCCTACAACCAGCCGTCCCATATTACTTTTTAACAAAGTTTCACTGACAGCAGTGACTTCAAAAGCCCTTTCCAGCAACTTGGTAACTGTCAAACAGACACCGTTATGAGCAATGCTTTGGTCCACCCTTAATTCGGGGATCAGGCTACTTTTTACAGTAAAATGAACGTTGCTACCCTCGCTCACAATTTTTTCTATTTCTCCGACTTGCTCTATAATTCCCGTGAACATATTTTGTAATTAATTCAATTTGAACCGCTTACTTCTAAAATATTGATAAATCTTTAGCGGCCACAATATAATATAGAAAAGCGAACATTTAGAAACCGGCCAATAGTTTATTTAAAGGATTTTTTAAAATAATCACTTAATCAAATATAATCATTTAAATTTGTCTGATTAAAGTCACTTGTTAAATCAAAGCGTATTGATTGATTCTTACAGACACAAAGGTTTACGTAGGGCATTGGTAAAAAAACTAAAAGCCAAGGGAATTCAAGATGAAAGGGTTCTGGAGGCAATTAACACCGTTCCCAGACATTTCTTTTTAGACACTGCTTTTCTCGAAAAATCTTATGAAGATATTGCCTTCCCCATTGAGGAAGGCCAGACGATTTCTCAGCCCTATACGGTCGCCTTTCAAACGCAGTTGCTGGAAGTGGACAGAGGGGATAAGATTTTGGAAATTGGCACGGGTTCGGGTTACCAGTGTTGCATTTTACTTGAACTCGGGGCAACCGTTTTCACCATCGAATATAACCAGCGGTTAAGTCATAAGGCCAGGGCGCTCTTACATAAGATGGGTTATCGACCCAAATTTATTTGTGGCGATGGTTCTAAAGGTTTGGCGGCTTTTGCGCCTTTTGATAAAATACTGGTTACCGCAGGAGCCCCGATTGTACCGCAAACCCTTAAAGATCAATTGAAAGTTGGTGGATATCTGGTTATTCCTGTGGGTGATCACAAATCTCAAAAAATGTTAAGAATAACCAGGCTGTCAGAGACTGAGTATGAAGAAGAATCATTTCAAAATTTTAAATTTGTTCCGTTGCTGGGTGAGTATGGATGGAAATAAGCTCCATATCCGCTTAGCACGAAATTAATGATTTAGCTGTATGTCAAAAAAGAAAAAATTCGCCAAAGAATCGCTGGTGACCAAAACAGAACTGGTGCTTCCCAATGATACCAATACCTTAAACAACCTGATGGGAGGCAGATTAATGCATTGGATGGATGTTGTATCAGCCATTGCTGCGCAAAAGCACTCAAACCGGATCGTTGTTACGGCATCCGTAGATAATGTTTCTTTTCACGCACCCATCCGTTTAGGCAATGTGGTAACGCTGGTTGCCAAAGTAACACGTGCTTTTAACTCATCAATGGAAGTGCATATCAAAGTTTCTGCCGAAGATGTCCCGTCAGGACAGCGGTTTGATAGCAATGAGGCTTTTTTCACTTTTGTTGCCGTGGATGAAAACAGTAAACCGACCGGGGTACCTGAGCTTGTGCCCGAAAGTGATGAGGAGGTGCTGTTATTTGATGGCGCCCTCAGGAGAAGACAGCTAAGGCTTGTATTGGCCAAAAGAATGAAGCCCAATGAGGCTATCGAACTTAAATCCATTTTCAATATCGATTAATCTACCATCCGTTCATATGTCCAAAGACTATACTTTCCTGCCCAATTTAATCCAGGAAGACCTTTATTATATCGAGTCGGAATCAACACATACTTCCACCGAAAAGAGCCCATTGATCCAAACCGACAATAAAGAAACTCACACAGAAACGGCTCCCGAGGTAATGCCTGGCAAAGCAGAAAATACTGAAGCTGAAGGCTTGAGGATCGATTTTAAGGGTGAAAATTTGAAAAATATATTGGTGCTGATCGAAGAACCGAATGGATCCTATTTAAAGTCTGAAGATGAAGCTTTTTTGGAAAAAGTATTAAAAGCCGTCGACATAAATTTGATTGATATAGCCATTGTCAACTACAGTAGCTTAAGTGAAGAGCAGGCGCGAAAGATAGAAGCCGTCCCACATTGGTTGTGTCTTGGTTTTATGGAAGCATTACCAGCGCCATGGGCCACATTGGCTACGGAACGCTACCAAACCATCCAGCATGATGAAAACAAAATTTTATGGGGACACCCGCTCAAATCTATCGCCGGGGATAAAGACATGAAAGTCCGGTTATGGCAGCAATTGAAATTACTTTTTAACAAATAGGTCAACACTCAATGATTAAAACCATCATATTTGATCTTGGCGGTGTACTGATAGATTGGGATCCGCAGCATTTATATAAAAAGATTATTCCGGACAAGCAAAAAAGAGATTACTTCCTGGAAAACATATGTACCTCAGATTGGAATGATTGTCAGGATGCCGGGCGGCCATTGGCGGAAGGCACGCAGCTGCTGGTTGATCAATATCCGGAGTTTAAAAACGAAATACAGGCATTTTATGGAAGGTGGGAAGAAATGCTGGTGGGGCCAATTCAATCAACCGTTAACATTCTCGAAGCGATACACAGAGGTAACAATTATTCGCTTTACGCTCTTACCAACTGGTCGCATGAGACCTTCCCCGTTGCGCAGGAGCGTTATGACTTTTTACAATTATTCTCGGATATCGTGGTGTCTGGGGTTGAAAAAATGAAAAAGCCCGACCCTGGATTTTACAATTTGCTATTGGAAAAACATAGCTTGTTGCCAAAGCAAACCCTCTTTATTGATGACAATCTCAGCAATATAAAAGCTGCTCAGGCACTGGGCCTGCAAACTATACATTTTAAAATTGATGACAATTTAGAGGAACAACTTAGAAACAGCCATTCCATAATCTTTTAGGCTCCGTCAAAAATTTCTTCCAATTTCTTTCTTAAGGCAGCGCCTCTTAGGTTTTTACCTATAATCCTGCCCTCTTTATCCAATAAATAGGTAGCTGGAATAGCCTGAATATTATACAACCTTGCGGCTGCAGAATTAAAATATTGCAGGTCTGAAACGTGTGTCCAGGATAAACCATCTTTTTCTATAGCGGCCACCCAATCTTCTTTTTTCCGGTCCAAAGAAACACCAAAAACCTCAAAGCCTTTGGCGTTGTATTTATTATACAAGGCCACTACGTTTGGGTTTTCAGCACGACAAGGCCTGCACCAGGCGGCCCAAAAATCTATCATCACATAATTTCCTTTCAAGGATGATAAGGAAACCATGTTTCCGTCAGGATCCTCCAAGGTTATTTCAGGAGCTACCTGGCCGATAGCAAACTTTTTGGAACTATTCACCTTTTCCACCAATTGTTTGGTAAAAAACGAGTTGGGAAGCGTTTGGCTAAACTTTTGAGCCATTTCTTCCATAAAGGCAAAATCTTCGTCCGGATTTAATTCCTGTGTGACCAAAACCGCTGTTAGGGAATTACCCATCTCCCTGACTTTATCTTTGACCTGGTCGTTAATTTCCTTTTGTTTATTCATGTACTGTAATTGCAGCTGTTCCATTGCTTCTTTATCGCCTTCCTGATTGGCTTTCATGAAAGCGGGGTTGATCTCCTCAGCCACTTTGCCGATACGCGCTCTTATTTCCTGTATTTCTCTTAAATAATCAGTGTCCTTGGATCCTTTTATTTCAATGAAGCCATCGGTGCGATCACCATCGGCTGTGACAGAAACCTCGGAGTGTTTTTCATCCAAAATCAGAAAAGCAAACTGTTTATTAAAAAAGTTGATCCGGTATAAATTTGGCTCAGTTACGGTCAGTTTATCAGAAAATGTATTGTCGTCCTGCAGTTGGATTGTCTTTACTGGCTGAAATTGCTGCTCCACAATACTTTCAATAACAATATCACCTTCCGAAGTGTTGTTGACCTTTCCCGATATTATAACATCCGAACTACCGGTTTCACCGGCTGGCTGACTGTTGCAAGCCGATATGATCAAGAGTGGTGCTAGAATGTAGGTAATTGCTTTCATAAGTGTAATATTCATCTTCATCAAATACAAGTGGACAATCAAACTCTTTATTAGTAACGGCAAATGCCATTCTAAGTTAGTTATTTACAAGATTAAATTATCCTAGGGTCTTACGCAAAAGCTCATTAGTTAGTTTAGGATCCACCTTCGCTTTGCTCTTTTTCATCACTTCACCCATAAACATGCCTATCAATCCTTTTTTACCGTGTCGATAAGCCTTGACTTTATCAGGGAATTGGGCGATCACCTCATCGATGATGGGCTGGATGGAATTGGAGTCACTCTGTTGAATAAGATTGTGGTTTTCAGCAATAGTAAGCGGTGTCTGGTCGGGGTTTTCAAGCAACACCGGAAAAATCTCCTGGGAAGCAGCGGAAAAGCTAACACTACCTTCCCGCACCAATTGTATGAGCGCCGCCATTGTCTCGGCTTTAATAGGAAAGTCGGTGATTTGCCAGCCGTTTTCATTTAAAACCGACTTCACAGGCCCCATCATCCAGTTAGATACCGCTTTTGGATGCCCCTGTTTTTTGCAAATAGCTTCAAAATATGCCGCCATTTCCTTCGTCTCAGTAAGAAACAGGGCATCGTATTCGGGGAGATTATAATGAGCGGTAAACTTTTCCAATAAAGCCTCTGGCAAGGCCGGCATTTCGCGCCCTATGGATTCCAGCAGCGTTTCATCTACTATGACAGGACTGAGATCCGGATCGGGAAAATAGCGGTAATCGTTTAATGTTTCCTTGGTTCTCATACCGGCGGTAGTCCCTTTATCAGCATTAAAAGTTCTGGTTTCGGAAATAATTTGCTGGCCGGCCTCTACGGCACCAATTTGTCTTTCAATCTCATGCTCGATGGCTCTTTGTACATTTCTGATGGAATTCATGTTCTTAATTTCCACCTTTTCACCATACTCGGCGGCGTCTTTAAGCATCACCGAAATATTGGCGTCACAACGTAAGGAGCCCTGTTCCATATTACCATCACATATCTCCAGGTATCGCACCAGCTTCCGCACCTCGGCCAGAAACAGGCCCGCCTCTTCTGAAGACCGTAAAACGGGTTCCGTAACAATCTCAATTAATGAAACGCCAGCCCGGTTATAATCAATCAATGTATCCGTTTCGCCGGCCAGGTGCAAAGACTTACCAGCGTCTTCTTCAAGATGAATTTTATGCAGGGTTAGCTGTTTTTCGACGTTATCCCGTGTTTTCACTTTTATATAACCACCCTTGCAAATCGGGGTCTTATCCTGCGTTAGCTGATAGCCTTTCGGCAAATCTGGATAAAAATAATTTTTACGATCAAAAATGTTTTCCCTGGTAATTTCAGAATTACACGCCAGGCCCATTTTGATAGCATAGGTCAGCGCTTTTCTGTTAAATTTTGGCAACGTGCCCGGATGACCAAGGGTAATGGCGCTGATGTTGGTATTAGGGGTATCTCCAAAAGTGGTGGCATCGGCAGCAAATATCTTGCTTTCGGTCTGTAACTGAGCATGCACTTCAAGTCCGATCACTACAATGTACTTGTCTCTGATATTCTTTTCCAATTTCACAATAATGGTCGGCTTTTGGTAAATAATTTACAAATATATATTCTATTTGTTAAAAATTAAGCAAATAATACATTTGTTTTTTCACGGGCCATGGCTACCACCTTATCCAGTCCGGCAATATCCTTGCCGCCGGCGGTTGCAAAAAATGGCTGTCCCCCGCCGCCGCCTTTGATTTCGCGGGCTAACTCTTTGATCAAACTACCGGCATTTAAGTCTTTTGCTGTCACCAAGTTATCAGAAATCATCACGGCAATCTGAGGTTTGTCTTTTATTTCCGCGGCTAAGACAAGAAACAAATTATCAACTTTTGCTTTCAAACCAAAAGCCATATTTTTCAAAGTTTCTGCCGAGGGAAGACTTACCCTCTCAATCAACACATTTACCCCACCTTTATCGACAATATTCCCAATTAATCCATCTTTTAAGGCATTGGCTTGCTGAACATGTATTTTTTCGAGATCCTTTTGCAGTTGGTTTCTTTCGCTGATCAGGGTCTCAACAGCCTGCTGTAGATCATTTGGGCTTTTTAAAACCTCGGTTAAAGCGTGAACAGTATTTAAGTTTTGGTTGACAAATTTTTCTGACGCTTCAGCGGTCAGCGCCTCGATTCTTCTGACACCTGCTGCGATGGAACTCTCCGATACAATTTTAAAAAGTCCGATTTGCCCGGTAGCAGCCACGTGGGTTCCTCCGCAAAGTTCAACCGAATAATCCTTATCAAATGTTATAACACGTACAAAATCTCCATATTTTTCGCCAAACAAAGCCGTCGCGCCCATTTTTTTTGCCTCCTCAATGGGCACATTTCTTTGCTCTTCCAATGGAATGTTTTCCCTGATTTTTTCATTAACCCTTTTTTCCACCTGGCTTATTTCATCAGGGCTCATTTTACTGAAATGACTAAAGTCAAATCTTAGCACTTCGTCGGAAACATAAGAGCCTTTTTGCTGAACATGATTACCCAGCACCTCTCTCAATGCGGCGTGTAGTAGGTGGGTGGCACTATGATTATCTTCAGTCAGCAATCTTTTTTTGCGATCAACCACGCAATGAAGGGTTGCCTCCACATCCTTTGGTAGCTCCTTGGTAAAATGAACTATGAGCTCATTTTCCTTTTTGGTATCTATGACGGCAATCTTCTTATCTCTTGCCTGTAAGTAGCCGGTATCGCCAACCTGCCCCCCACTTTCGGCATAAAACGGGGTATTGTTTAATACAATTTGATATAGCGTCTTATTCTTTTCCCTTACCTCGCGGTATTTGATAATTTGGGCGGTGGACTCCAACTGCTCATAGCCAATAAAGTTAGTGGCCTCATCTTCGGATAGTACAATCCAATCGGTGGCTTCCTGTGCTGCCGCTTTCTTAGAGCGGTCTTTTTGCTGTTGCATTTCCTTAGTAAAACCTTCCTCGTCGACGCTCAGCCCATTTTCACGGGCTATCAGGGAGGTCAGGTCCACCGGAAATCCGTAGGTATCATATAGCTCAAATACCGTTTTCCCGTCAATTACGGGCTCTTTTCCCCTTAAATCACGTTTTATCTGATCCAGTTTCTTCAATCCGTTTTCAAGGGTTCTGAGAAAAGACAACTCCTCTTCCTGGATCACTTTGCTGATAAATGCCTGCTGTGAGGCAATTTCAGGGTATATTTCACCAAATTGCCCGGCAAGTAGCGGTAATAGCTGGAACAGAAACGGTTCATTAAAATCCAGAAACGTATATCCATATCTCACCGCCCTTCTTAAAATCCTGCGTATCACATAGCCTGCCTTGTTGTTGGAAGGTAGCTGACCATCCGCAATGGCAAAGGAGATAGCCCTGATATGATCGACAATGACGCGAATGGCAATATCATTCTCTTCATTTTCGCCATATTTTGTTCCCGCCTTGTCGGCTATGAAATCAATTAATGGTGTAAAAATATCTGTTTCATAAGTTGACGGCTTTCCCTGGATAGCCATGGTAAGCCGCTCAAATCCCATACCGGTATCTACGTGTTTTGCGGGGAGATTCACCAGTTCTCCGGAGGATAGCCGGTTGAATTGCATAAATACCAGATTCCATATTTCCACCACCTGTGGGTGGTCCATATTGACCAGTTCATGCCCCGGTTTTTGTTTAATTTCCGCTTCGGATCGCAGGTCGATATGAATTTCGGAACACGGTCCACAGGGGCCCGTATCGCCCATTTCCCAAAAATTATCTTTTTTTGAGCCATAAATAATGCGATCCTTACCAATAATTGGTTCCCAAAAATCATAGGCTTCCTGGTCGGCCTCCAATCCATCCTCCTTGTCACCACCAAAAACAGTAGCATAAAGCCTGTTTTTGGGCAATTTAAAGACATCTACCAACAGCTCCCACGCCCAGGCAATAGCCTCTTTTTTAAAATAATCACCGAATGACCAATTCCCCAGCATCTCAAACATGGTGTGATGGTAGGTATCCAGGCCCACCTCTTCCAGGTCATTGTGTTTGCCGGAGACTCTCAAACATTTTTGACTATTGGCTGCCCGTGTAAAGTCCGCTTCCTTGTTACCGAGAAACAAATCTTTAAACTGGTTCATGCCGGCATTGATAAACATCAGGGTGGGATCATCTTTCACAACAAGCGGAGATGATGGCACATATTGATGTTGCTTATCTTCAAAAAATTTTATAAAACTGGTTCTTATTGATTTAGAATCCATTTAAATCTTACTTAGATACTATTTTGAATTTTTATCTGTTTATATAAATAAAATATATTCTTTATTTTGTTTTAATTTTCCTTAAATTGTAGTGATTCGCACAGGTAATTTGATTACTTTTGCCGCTTAAATCGACTGCAAAAATAGAAGATTTTACAATAGTAGTAACTAATGGCTAGAATAAAATATTATTACGACACGGAGACGTGTAAATATGAAAGAGTAAAAGTCTCAAAATGGGACATTACCCTTAATCTTTTAGGATTTTTTGCGGTATCCCTTATTATTGCGATTATCATTCTTTTTGGAAGGGATGCCTATTTTGATTCGCCAAAGGAGGCCTCCTTAAAAAAGGAAAACTCCGAATTAAAACTCCATGTGGACCTGATGAACAAAGAAATGCAGACGATTTCTTCCGTCTTATCCGCTTTGGAGCAACGCGATGATGATATTTACCGGGTTATTTTTGAAGCCGAGCCTATCCCTTCTGCTGTGAGAAGCGCCGGTATCGGCGGCACACAACGATACAAGGAATTGTTGGAAAAGGGACTGAAACAGGAAGAGTTATTGCTCGGGACCTTGCAAAAACTTGATAAACTCAAAAAACGAATGTTTATCCAATCAAAGTCGTATGACGAAATCGTGGATATGGCCAAAAATAAAACAGATCTGCTGGCTAGTATGCCCGCTATTCAACCGGTTTCAAATAAAGAATTGACCAGGCTGGCGTCGGGATTTGGTATGAGGATCCATCCCATTCATAAAATTCGAAAAATGCATTATGGCATTGATTTCACGGCGCCACAGGGTACGCCTATTTACGCCGCCGGAAATGGTAAAATTATCAAGGTGAGAAATAGTTTCAGCGGCTACGGGAAACAGGTTGAGATTGATCATGGGTATGGTTTTGTCACTAAATATGCTCATATGAGTGCCTTTAATGTAAAAGTTGGGCAACAGGTGAAAAGAGGGGAATGCATTGGTTATGTAGGAAGTACAGGGACCTCTACCGCCCCACACGTACATTATGAGATTATAAAAGACGGCAAGAAAATAGATCCGGCTCCCTATTTATTTATGGATGTGACTGCCGAGGAATACGAAAAACTACTGGAGCTGGCAGCCAGGGAAAATCAATCTTTAGGATAAAAGACATTTTAAACTATTGGATAAACGGCAGTGCTTTTTTAGAATGGCACTGCCTTTTTATATAATATAACCTGATGTAACACTGGTTTTTGATAAATTCGACACGAACCAATGCAAATAAAATACTGCTTATTCGTCTGCCTGATTTCAGCCATATTGGCCACAGGATGTAAAGTAAACCGGGTAAGTAGCAGCAGGAGCAACCAGTCTATAGATAGCACTTCCGCATTGGTCCCCACCCTGAAACAGGACTCAATTTTTGTCACTTCAAAGGGCGACACGCTTACCAGCCTGGACAAAGAAGTGGCAATCGGCATCAAAAGGCTGATAAAGGACACGCTAAGTATTATTGGCGTAGGAGACATTATGTTGGGCACAAACTTTCCAAAGCCAGACTATTTGCCTCCTGATAGTGGCCGGTTTTTGCTATCTGAGGCGCAGCCGTTTCTCAGGGATGCAGACGTGACTTTCGGCAACCTGGAGGGTGTCATACTGGATGATGGCGGTACACCAAAACATTGCAAAAACCCCGATTTATGTTATCTATTCAGATCTCCCAAATATATGGTTGGCCATTTAAAAGAGGCGGGATTCGACGTGGTCAGCACGGCAAACAACCATGCCGGAGATTTTGGTGACATTGGCAGGATGAGCACAATGAAGGTGTTGGACAGCGTGTATATCCGTCATGCCGGCTTGCAAACGAAGCCTTACGATACATTTATGATCGATGGTATGAAATACGGATTTGTGGCATTTGCGCCGAATTCAGGCACTATGAGCATTCACGATCATGAGGCAGCGAAGAAAATTGTAACACATCTGGACTCCATAAGCGATGTTGTTATTGTCTCCTTTCACGGTGGTGCGGAAGGAAAAAAATATGAACATGTGACCAGGGAGACCGAAACCTTTTATGGTGAAAACAGGGGTAATGTTTATCAGTTTTCACACGATATGATCGACGCCGGAGCCGATGTAATATTTGGTCACGGCCCCCACGTGGTTCGGGCCATTGAAGTATATAATGACCGGTTTATCTGTTACAGCCTGGGCAATTTTTGTACCTACGCCCGCTTTAACCTTAAAGGACCTAATAGTTTGGCTCCTATCGTCAAGGTTTTCACCAAAGCTGACGGCCAGTTTTTATATGCCAAAATTTTTCCATTCTTACAAATCAGCCCCGGTGGGCCCCAAATTGACGAAAGTAAAAGCGTAATCCAAAAGTTGAGGGAGCTGATGACCCTGGATTTTCCGGAAAACCGGGTTTCCCTTGATGAGCAGGGTTACATTCGTTACGTCACGCAATAAATGGGTATATTTAACTATTTCTTAATCATTTAATCGAGAATCGTAAACTATCGATCGAAATTCATTTGATTAAACGACTTAAAATCATCAAATTTAGGACTATATTTTTAATAAAATGTAACTATTGGTGAAATGTATGATAGTCCCGCTCTTTGCCTTTTTTTATTTGATTTTTTTAAGTTTTTTGCCAAAAGTTTAAATTGAATTATTAGTCATATTATCGTCTGGAGAAAGTGCCGTATAAAGAAAAAGTAATAGAAAAAAAATATTATACAATTGGAGAGGTGGCTGACATGTTGAATGTCGCAACTTCTTTAATTCGATTTTGGGAAGGTGAGTTTGACATTATAAAGCCAAAGAAAAACAGAAAAGGCAACAGACAGTTTACCAAAGATGATATCGACAACGTAAAGCTCATTTATCATCTTGTAAAAGAAAAAGGTTATACGCTGCAGGGTGCCAAGGAAATGTTAAAGAAGGGCAATGAAGCGGCTAAGGATAAAATGCAAATGATCGAATCCTTAAAAAGAGTAAGAGCATTTTTGGTAGAGATCAAAGAAGATATCGGCTAACACTTTTTTACCTCCGCGCTTCATTAATTGCCTGCAAGGGCTTCCAAATATCAAATTTATTTTTAATCTTGCCAGCTTAAAGTATTCCCCCGAATAGTCAAGTTTTATACACTTAAAATGCAGGGTGAATATTTATGCCTAATGAAAAAATTTGCCAGATAGCATTAACGCTAATTCCAGGTGTCGGCAATATTCTCATCAAACAATTGGTAAGCTACTGCGGATCTGCTGAGGCCGTCTTCAAAAGTAAAAAACATCTTCTCAGCAAAATACCAGGCATCGGGATAGTCCATGCCAACACCATTCGCAATGCAAACACCTTTGACCAGGCTGAGCAAACGCTTAAAAATGCAGAAAATAAAGGTATTGCGGTATACTTTTATACAGAGAAAAACTATCCCCATAACCTAAAGCAGATTTATAATGCTCCCTCGGTGGTCTATGTAAAAGGTCAGGCTGATTTGAACCGGGAGAAGATTGTCGGCATCGTGGGTACCAGGAATGCCACGTCGTATGGAAAAGAAATCACAGCGAGCATCATCTCCGGGTTAAGGAGACACAAACCATTAATCGTCAGTGGATTAGCTTATGGTATCGACATACACGCACATCGTCAGGCATTAAAAGCAAACCTGCCTACACTTGGAATAATGGCCAGCGGCCTGGATATTATTTATCCTTCTCATCATAAATCTACCGTGAATGAAATGATCACGCAACAGGGCGGATTGCTGTCAGAGTATGCGGTCGGTGTCAAGCTGGACCCACATAATTTTCCGGCGAGGAACCGGATCATCGCTGGCATTTCGGATGTTTTAATTATTGTAGAGGCCGCAAGACAAGGAGGTGCATTGATAACCGCTAATATTGCCGATACCTATAATAAAGATATTTTTGCAGTACCCGGCAATATTACCAATCAGTATTCTGAAGGCTGTAATTTGCTAATCCGGCATCACAAAGCCAATATTTTCACGCAGATAGCAGACCTTGAAAAGCATATGGGCTGGGATATGCCCAACGCGCCTAAAACGGGATCCGATCGCTTCAAAAATCACGAATTACGCTGTACTGATGAAGAATTAAAAATTGTAGAGATTATTAAACTTAAAAGCGCGGGTATGCTTATCGACGAAATCAGTTTTAAAACGCAATTGCCTATCAACCGGATAGCCAATCTACTATTGCAAATGGAGTTTAAAGGGATTGTAAAAGCATTGCCAGGTAAAAAGTTTATACTTATTTGAAATCCACACCCTCGGCCCCTATTTCCCCTTAATCAACCGGTTGATCTTAGCAAGATCCTCGGCTGTGTTTACATTCACCAATGTTATCTCATCTTCCGGGGCAATAAACCGGGTCTCTACTTCCTTTAACAGACGCTGTAAACTGTAATTTTCATTTTCAACCGCCTGGCGGATAGCGGGAAATATTTCTTTCTTATAAATCGTTAGCAATACCTCCGGAAAAGCTTTTTCCTTACTTTTATAGGTAATAATGCGCTGCCCCTCATCGTGATCAAGGAGATGTTGCAGGGTCTTTTTTGAGATCATAGGCATATCACAGGCCACTACCAACCAATCACGATCAGGTTGTGCAGACATGGCAGTAAATATACCGCCTATAGGACCAATGAACTCGCGTTTATCAATAAGAAGCCGGTCCGTACGTTGAAAGCTCGTTACCTGATCGGGGTTACAGGAAATAAATACATCCAATCCAAGCGATTGCAGCAAATCGTAAAGATACATCACCTGGGGCTTGCCGTGGTAATTAATAAATGCCTTTTCCTGTCCCAGCCGGGAGCTTTTACCTCCTGTTAAAATTAAGCCGTTAATTGACAACAAAAGTGTGAAGATTTAACAATTAATAAAAAGTTCTCCCTAAGTTTACAACTAAGCTGACGGTAAAAAAAATGAAATTACGATTTAATAAAAATACCATAAGATTAAGGGTATCTCAATCTGATCTGCAAAAGCTAATGGCGGAAAACGAGCTGGTTGAAAAGGTGCATTTTGGAGGTGACCAGGCTAATTTTTACTATAAACTTAAAATCTCCGGTGAGGTTACAGCCATGCTGGCCACATGTCAGCAAGGTGAAATAACTGTAACCATTCCCCAGGAATTAGCAGGTGATTGGGCAACATCGGGTCAAACCGGGTTATATCATGAGCAATCAACAGCGTCGGAGGCTACACTTTCCATAAGTGTTGAAAAAGATTTTCAATGCCTGCACAAAAGGCCTGGCGAAAACGAAACTGATAATTTCCCGAATCCTTTGGCTGAAAAATCCTGAGAAATTGATTTATTGTTGCCAGCCCCGGTTGGTGTTTAGTGATTGTCGCAGGTTAGCTTAATGCTTTTTTGATCAAGTCAGCGCCGGTCTGATCGAAGTCTATTTTCATGGCCATCTCCCTGCCTTTCGTGGTCATCTTGCCCCATGTCTTCTGTAAAATTGAGATTATTTTGGCTTCGTCGTGTTTTTGGTGAAACACTGAAAAGTAATATTTTAAAAACACCAGGCAAACCACATCTTCCAGTTGCTGAGATATTGGATCCGTTTTAAGCTTATTTTTAGTAATCAACAATTTTACTTTGTCAATCATCTCAGACTGGTAGCCGGAATTACCCATTATTTCTTCCACCAGTTGTGCATGCATCAGTTTCAGCTTGGTTCTCCATTGCAAATAACCTTTTCTGTCCATTGGATATTCGTTCCTGGGAATACTCCAGCGCCGGATGTGTTGGGCCCTGGCGGCCAGTTGCAAAACCTCGTCCGGATTTTCATCATATTGGAAAAGCGTCTCTGACATGCGCTGGCTGTACAATAATTCTCTGGCGATAGTTTCGCCGTCATTCACCTCTACATTGGGATCTTCGCTATTCGCCGCGTCGATGGCGTTTATGGTAGCGTTGAATCGGTCGGAGTTACTAATCATTTTTCTGCGGTTTTTCCAGCCAGTCCTGGGTTATTTCATTTAATTTTTTGACTTTATATTCAAAATCCCCCTTCAACCTGCCCCGTAATTCCTCCAGATTATCTAGCAATTTCTGAACGTCTTCCGGCAAAGCCTCCTCCAGGTATTGTCGCATCCTTTTTGTCAAAGTGGGAGATTTGCCATTACTGGAAATTGCTATTTTCAGATCTCCTTTTTTCACCACGGAACTCAAATAAAAATCGCACAGGTCTGGCGTATCCGCCACATTGGTCATCAGATGCCGCTTGCTGGTCATCTGCTTAATCTTTTCATGCAATTTTCTACTGTCAGTAGCCAGAATTACCAAATCTTTTTTATTGAGGTCTTTTTTCTTGAATTTTCGTTCAATCAGTTTAACCGACGGATATTCACTGGCCAGCTGCCTGATTTTGGGTTGCAGGATCTCCTTAGCTACGAGCGTAACCCGTGCCTCCGGACTGTTTTTCAGCACAGCCTCAAGCTTTTCAAGGCCCACATAACCACCGCCAACAATCAATAATCTCAGTTGATGAAGTTTAAAGAAAGCCGGGAATAAAACATTGCCATCACCCATAGAATCAATTTAAGTCCTGAAACCAATACTTAAATAAACGAACTTTCCCCTAAATTCATGCTATGCTGCCATAAATAATTGCCCTCGATTTTTGCTCTTTCTTTTACCACCTGACCGATAACGATAACTGCCGGCGCTTGCAACGATAAATCGTTAGCTACCTTGACAATATTTTTTAGTGTTCCGAGGCCCATAGCCTCGTTAGCACAGGTTCCATTCCGGATAATAGCAACCGGTTCAACATCAGCCCTGAATTTCCTAAACAAATTTACAATCTCCGGCAGCTTTTTCATACCCATTAAGATGACCACCGTCCCCTTGCCAGTGGCTGCCCATTTGATATCTCCGGTTAGTTGCCCATCTTTCCCGGTGGCCGTAACGACACAAAAGCTATGACAAACGCCTCTTTTCGTAAGCGGTATGTCTTGTAGCGCAGGCACTGCAATAGCGCTGGACACGCCCGGAACTACCGTCACCTTAAGCCCGTGACGGCGGGCATAGGCGGCCTCTTCATGCCCTCGGCCAAAAACATAGGGATCTCCACCTTTTAAGCGGACCACAGTCCCGAATTGCATCGCATATTTGACAATCATCTTGTTAATGGTAAACTGCTGGTAATGGTGTAACCCAGCCCGCTTGCCTACAAATACTTTGATAGCCTCTGGTTTTACGTAGTCCAGCAAGGTTTTATTGGCCAAAGCATCGTATAAAACCACATCTGCTGCTTTCAGAGCACCGATTCCCTTCAAAGTAATCAAATCTGCATCTCCAGGCCCTGCTCCCACTAATATTAATTGAGGTTCTTTCATTTTCATCTTAGTATATGTTACGTATTTATCCGTAAAATAAATTAATATTTACGTAAAATACATTATGATTATAAAAATAATTACGTAAATTTACGTAATTTTAATACTCTATTAGCGACATTATGAAAAAAGTTATTGTTATTGGTAATGGCATGGTAGGCTACAAATTCTGTGAAAAGCTACACAAAGCTGACCAGAATTCCCGTTTTTCAATTTCGGTTTACGGTGAGGAGCACCTACCGGCCTATGATCGTGTTCATCTAAGCGAATATTTCACCAAACAATCCGCAGATAGTCTTTTGTTGGCGTCAAAAGAATGGTATGAAGAGAAAAATATCGAGCTGATTACGGGTACCATGGTAACGCGTATAGATCGGGAAAATAAGAAAATAGTGACGCATAAAGGCACCGAGGCACATTATGACATACTGGTACTCGCTACCGGCTCTGTACCCTTTGTTCCCACAATCAGCGGTACAGACAAAAAGGGTGTGTTCGTCTACAGAACCATAGAGGATTTGGAAAATATCATCCAATTTGGAAAGGAAGTAAAGTCAGCAGCTGTATTGGGGGGTGGATTATTAGGCCTGGAAGCTGCCAAAGCCGCTTTTGATATGGGGCTGGAAACTCATGTGATAGAGTTTGCTTCAAGGTTAATTCCGCGGCAGCTGGATGCCAACGGGGCCAGGGTATTGCAACATGAGTTGGAAAAGCTCGGTCTTACCATTCATCTGAATAAGTCCACCCGGGAAATCAGCGGCAACGGCCGGTTAGATGCCCTGACTTTCACGGATAACTCCAAACTTGACGTCGATATGCTGATTATCTCCTGCGGTATCAGGCCCAGGGATGAACTGGCTCAAAAAAGCGGTCTGAAAACCGGTGAAAGAGGTGGCGTTATTGTAAATGATTTAATGCAAACCAGCGACCCGCACATTTTTGCTATTGGCGAGGTGGCTTTGCACAATAATATGATATACGGCCTGGTGGCCCCTGGTTATGAAATGGCCGATGTGGTAGTCAAACAACTGGCAGGAGAAGACAAAAAGGAATTCAACGGATTCGATATGTCCACCAAACTAAAATTAATTGGTGTCGAGGTGGCTAGTTTCGGAGATGCTTTGGCAGAATCCAGCCCTCACCGGCCTATTATCTGGCAGGATGCGTTGTCAGGGATTTATAAAAGAATTAATATTTCTGAAGATGGCAGCCAACTGCTGGGCGGCATGCTGGTTGGAGATGCCGGGGATTATAACCAATTGCTTCAAATTACTAAAAACAATCTTACCCTTCCGCCCAACCCGGAGGACCTGATTCTTGGTAAAAGAGCGGAAACCGACGCTCACGAGGGCATAAGTCTGCCCGACAACGCCCAGGTTTGCTCCTGTGAGGACATCAGCAAAGGAGATATTGTCGAAGCCATTAAAGCAGGCGGACTGGAAAAGTTAGAGCAGGTAAAGGCGGTCACCAAAGCCTGCACAGGTTGTGGCGCCTGTACGCCAATGGTCAAGGATATCATGAATGACTGTCATAAAGCCATGGGTAAAACGGTAAAGCAAACTATTTGTGAACATTTTAGCTATACCCGTCAGGAATTACTTGACATCATCAAGGTAAAAAAAATTAAATCATACGACGACCTGTTGAACGCATATGGAAAGGGAGATGGATGTGAAGTTTGCAAGCCCGTTATCGCGTCGATACTGGCCAGTACCTGGAATGAGTTGATCGTAAATCAGGATACGATCCAGGATACCAATGACCGGTTTTTAGCCAATATTCAAAAAGGGGGTTCTTATTCGGTAGTACCAAGAATTCCCGGCGGTGAGATTACACCGGACAAATTGATTGTGATTGGCATGGTGGCCAAAAAATACGAGTTATACACCAAAATAACCGGTGGACAGCGCATTGATTTATTTGGCGCGCGCGTGGATCAATTGCCTGACATATGGGAGGAATTGATCAATGCCGGGTTTGAAAGCGGCCATGCCTATGGAAAGGCATTAAGAACAGTTAAGAGCTGCGTGGGCTCCTCCTGGTGTAGGTATGGCCTGCACGACTCTGTTTCATTTGCCATTAGGGTTGAAGAGCGATACCGTGGGTTAAGGGCGCCGCACAAATTGAAAAGCGCCGTATCTGGATGTCGCAGAGAATGTGCCGAAGCTCAAAGCAAAGATTTTGGTATTATCGCCACGGAAATAGGTTGGAACTTATATGTATGCGGTAACGGCGGCGCTAACCCGCAACACGCTGTGCTGCTGGCCGGGGATCTCGATGATGAAACCTGCATTAAATATATCGATCGCTTCTTAATGCTTTACATAAAGACAGCCGAACCACTGAACCGAACCGCTACCTGGCTCAATAAACTGCCGGGAGGAATTGATTACCTGAAAGACGTGGTGATCAATGACTCGCTTGGCATCGCCAAACAACTCGAACAAGAAATGCAATTCATGATTGATACCTACAAGTGCGAATGGAAGGAGGTGGTGAATAACCCAAGCCTAAGAGCCAGATTTAAGCATTTTGTGAATTCCGAAGAAACAGATTCAAACCTTCACTACGAAGTGGTCAGGGATCAAAAAGTGCCAGCTGCATGGGGCTGATAAGGTAAAAATAATCAGGAAAAACAGAAAGTAACAAAACATGACAACATTGCTAAATCAATATAAAACCGTAAAACCCGAGGACGTAAAAACATGGTTCAAGGCTGCTAAAACATCCGACTTTCCGGTTGATGGCGGTGCCTGCGTGTTATACAATGATCTGCAGGTAGCCGTTTACAACTTTAACCGCCGCCGGGAATGGTACGCCAGCCAAAACCTTTGTCCTCATAAAAAACAAATGATTCTTTCAAGGGGCATGATTGGCTCAACAGGCGATGAACCAAAAGTAGCCTGTCCTTTTCACAAAAAAACATTTTCATTAAAAAGCGGCAAAAATCTCAACGGAGACGAATGTGATTTGGCTACTTATCCGGTTAAAATTGAAAATGGTTATGTTTACATTGGGTTTGCCGAATAAGCAACAACATCGTATAACCAAGAATTCGTAAATTTATAATATGCCATTTAAGATTAAATTTGAAAGGCTGGGTATTTTTTACATGTTGGCACTTTCCGGTATTGCTGCCAGCATCATCATCAGCCAGATTTTCATCCAAAACTTTATTGACAGGCAACAAAACGATTCCCGAATAATCAACATTGCCGGCCGGCAACGAATGCTGAGTCAAAAAATAAGCAAAATTGTTTTACAAATCAGGGAAGCAACCGAATTGTCAACCGTCAAATCACATCGGGATGAGCTCCAGGAGACCCTGCAACTGTGGAGCGAGGCCCACAACAGCTTGGTGAATGGCGATGAGGCACATCCCTTAAACGAAAATAACTCCGTTGTTATCACCGACATGTTTCAAAAGATCGAGCCGCATTTTGTGGCTATGGTAGGCAATGCACAGTCTATCGCAGACCTCATAGATCAAATGAAGCAGGTGGGATCAAAGCCGGATTTAAATCCTTTTATCAACAACATTCTGGCTAATGAAGGCGACTTTTTAGCGATTATGGATGATATTGTATTCCAATATGACCGCGAGGCCAAAGCAAAAGTTGAGGGCTTAAAAAAGGTTGAAATGATATTGCTGGCGATCTCTTTGGGTATTATCCTCATCGAGCTTATCTTCATCTTCCGCCCGATAGCTAAAAACGTCAGGAAAACCATTGCGAGTCTTATCATTTCCGAGGAGGCGTCCAAGAACATGACACGCGAAATTAATAAGCTCTATGGCGAGCTTGAAAAATCATACCAGGATCTGGAGGCCGTCAACCTGGAACCGGAACAACCCATGATATTTCTGAAAACCAATGATTTTGGAAAAATCACTTATGTCTCCGAAAACTTTAAACGGCTGTTGGAATATGAGAAAGAGGAGTTGCCGGAAAACATTATCCAGCTACTTGAAAGAGATGGTTACAATCCTGAATTCATCAAAGAGGTGATGAATATATTGACCGCCGGCAAAACCTGGAACGGGGAGATAAAACTGACAGGAAAGTCAGGTGATTTCTTTTGGCTGGATACCAGCATTGTGCCCGTAAATAACCGGAAGGAAAACAAAAACGAATTGATGGTGATCGCCAGGGACATGACAGAGATCAAGGAAGCCCAGCTGCGCTCGCGGGAAATCAATCGTGAAAAAATTGAAAAACGCGTTAAGGAGCAGGAATATCGCTCCGTTTTAATATTGGAAGGACAGGAAGAAGAAAGAAAAAGAATCTCAAGAGAAATTCATGATGGGATCGGCCAGATGCTGACGGCAATGAAACTCAATATGGAAGCCATTAATCCGTCGAGCTCCGTACACAGCAGACGGCGATTTGATGAAACAAAATCAATGTTGAAAAATGTCATCAAAGAGGTACGCAGAGTCTCCTTTAATCTGACGCCCAGCAGTCTGAGCGACTTTGGAATTGCCCCGGCCATTAAGAAATTCTGCAATGAGGTAGAAAAACTATCTGAAATAAACATTATATTCGACAATAAATCCGGTTTTATCAACCGGTTGGATAAGCATATCGAAACAAACGTATATCGCATCATCCAGGAAGCTGTTAATAATGCCGTTAAATATAGCAAAGCTGAAAATATTAAAGTTTCGCTGGAGCATAGCAGTTCCCAACTACGTATTACCATAGCAGATGACGGCAAGGGTTTTGATGTAAAAAAACTAAAAGAATCCGGACATTTCTCAGCCTCAGGGCACGGAATTTTTAATATGAAAGAAAGAACGGCTTTTATCAGCGGTAATTTTAATCTACACTCGGAACCGGGCAATGGTACCCAAATCGACCTGACCATACCATTAAATTAAAAAAATGAATCCAATCACTGTTATATTGGCTGATGACCATCAAATTGTTAGAAATGGCATTAAGGCCCTGTTAGAAAATGAAGGTGGTATCCAGGTGATCGATGAAGCTTCCAATGGCAAAGAGGCGTTGGAAAAGTGCAGGCAAAGCCAACCAGATGTATTGATTGTGGATATCCGAATGCCTGAGATGAATGGCATTGAAACTGTAAAAAATCTTCCCGATTTCTCCGCTTCCACCAAAGCCCTCGTATTATCCATGCACGATGATGAAGAATATATTATCCAATCGATTGAGGTAGGTGCCGCAGGTTATCTTTTAAAGGATTCCAGCAAGGAGGAATTCATTAAGGCCATCGACACGGTGAGTGAAGGAGAAAAGTATTTTAGCGGCGATATCTCAAGTATCCTGGTAAATAATTACCTGACTATTAAAAACCGTCCCGTTCAAAACCAGGCGATCGTTGACGACGAGCAGTATCACCTGACAAAACGGGAAAAAGAAATCCTTCATTTATTGTATGAAGGTGTCAACAACAAAGAAATCGCGAAGCAGTTAGGCAAAAGCATACGCACCATTGAGACGCACCGTTTTAACATCATGAAAAAATTAGGTGTCAGCAGCGCCCTGGAACTCATGAAAAAGATCGAAAGAGAACCAGCCCTCAAAAACGAAATCCGAAGCTTCCTGCTCTTACTGGTCAGCACCGTACTGCTGGCAATGTGATCTACCGGCAAATTGCGTTCTACTCCCTCTTAACTTCCTGCTTATCTACGCATATCGTATAAACCGCTCAGCCTCCCTCCCATTTACGCCTGTGAGATGCTATCTGTTTCTCATCACTCTTAATACCTGGAACCATAACCTCCAATCTCCATTAACAAATACATAAAAATCTCAACCGTATTTCCTGATTATTAATGATTTTCTAATGAAAGGTGCCTAACGGATATTTAATTAAAAAATTAAGTATTATTACGTAATTTATACGTAGTTTATAGATTATTTTTATATATTTGTTTCGTATTATTACTTATAATATACGTAGTAAAATAGAAACAAAACCCATGTACCATGATGAAAAGAAAATTTTACTTAAGTATTTTAATAATCTTCATAATTGCCGGTAAGGTCCATGCACAGTTTACCGTAACCGGTGAAATCAGGCCGCGCGCAGAATTCAGGAACGGTTTTAAAACATTAAATAACGAGAGCACGGATCCTGCCTTCTTTATTGAACAGCGGTCTCGGCTGTACCTTGACTACAAAAATGAAAAGTTTGTTTTCAGGTTAACATTTCAGGACATAAGGCTGTGGGGAGAAAACCCACAGATATTCAAAGCTGACAATGCCCTTTTTAATGTACACGAAGCTTGGGGTCAATATAATTTCAGTGAAAAATCCGCCCTGAGAGTAGGGAGACAGGAGCTTGACTATGACAATGCCAGATTCCTGGGAAATCTTGCCTGGGCGCAGCAGAGTCGCAGCCATGACCTGGCAAAATTCACGTACGATGCAGGTGATCTGCAATTTCATGTAGGCGCTGCCTTCAATCAGGAAGACGTGATCAGCAACCCTGAACCCAGAAGGTTGAGCGGCACGCTTTACGCCACCGGCGGCAACTATAAAACCATGCAATTTGCCTGGTTCCATAAAGATTATGAAAAAAGCGATTTCTCCCTGCTTTTTCTTAATAATGGCGTACAATCGCTAGCAGACTCTTCCGTAAATTTCAGCCAAACCCTCGGGTTTATTGGAAAAAGGTCCCTGGGGAAGATCAACCTGGAAGGGGAATTATACTACCAGTTTGGCAATGATCCCTCCGGCAGGGACTTAAGCGCTTACCTGGCATCATTGAGCTTGAAATTTAAGGCAGGCTTGCTTCCCATTACCATTGGTGCGGATATACTGAGCGGCACTGATCCGGGGTCATCCAAAAGCAATGCCTTTACACCACTCTATGGTACCAATCATAAATTTTACGGCTTCATGGATTACTTCTATGTGGGCAATGGCCATGGGAATGTCGGCTTACGGGACTTCTTTATTAAATCAAAAATCAAGACCGGCCAAAAATCCGGGTTGATCATCCACTTGCACGAATTCCTGTCCAATGCCACCATCATGGACGGTGATAACAATGAGTCGTCTTCCGTTCTTGGAACGGAAATAGACTTGGTTTATAATCTTGACATTGCCAAAGAAGTGAACTTCAAACTAGGCTATTCCCAGCTTTTTGCAAGCGACTCCATGGAAATTATCAAAGGTGGGGACAAGAGTGAGCTGAATAACTGGGCCTGGGCCATGCTCACCATTAAACCGGTTTTATTCAAAAAATAGTAAAAGTATCATTTATCCACGAAAATTATGAATACAATGAATTCTTCCAAAGCTACCAAAATTAATTTGCTCAGTTTTAACACTGTGCAAATGCGAACATTCCATTTGACCTGGATGGCATTTTTTCTTTGTTTCTTCGGGTGGTTTGGCGTTGCTCCTATGTTAAAAATCATCAGAGAAGACCTGGGTATCACTACCGATCAAATTGTTACGGCTAATATGGTGGCTGTGGCTTCCACGGTGTTTATGCGGCTGTTCATCGGGTGGTTATGTGATAAAATTGGCGCAAGAATTACCTATTCCTGGCTATTGATCCTGGGGGCGTTTCCCGTTATGCTGATTGGGTTGTCGCAGAATTACGAACAGTTCCTGATAGCCAGAATGCTCATCGGTACTATCGGCGCCTCATTTGTCATCACACAATTTCATACCTCTCTTATGTTCGCACCCAATGTTGTCGGCACCGCTAACGCCACCACAGCAGGATGGGGTAACCTGGGCGGCGGCGTGACGCAACAAGTAATGCCATTTGTATTTGCTGCTGCGCTGAGTATTGTAGGCTCCGAAAGTCTCGCCTGGAGGTATGCCATGGTTGGGCCCGGTATATTGCTATTAATAATGGGGGTTATTTATTTAAAATTCACACAAGATACTCCCGAGGGAAATTTTTCGGACCTGAAAGCTAAGGGTACTGATTCCGGGAATAAAGAGAAAGGAAACTCCTTTTTAACCGCCGTCAAGGATTATCGCGTCTGGATATTATTTGTGATTTACGGGGCGTGCTTCGGTGTAGAATTAATCGTAAACTCAAAAGCAGCCTTATACTTCGCCGATTATTTTGATATGAATATTAAAACTGCTGGAATTATTGCCGGCCTGTTTGGGTTGATGAATATTTTCGCCAGGTCCTTGGGTGGATTCATCGGTGACAGGTTTGGGAAAAAGGGTGGCCTTTCAGGAAGGGTAAGATGGTTATTTATAGCTTTGTTTTGCGAAGGTATTGCGCTGGTTCTGTTTTCCAGAATGGGAACTATTCCAACCATCATCATCTCCTTGTTAATTTTTAGCGTTTTTGTTCAAATGAGCGAAGGAGCCACTTACAGCGTGGTGCCCTTCATTAATAAAAAGGCGCTTGGATCCATCTCAGGCATCGTTGGAGCCGGAGGAAATGCCGGTGCGGTAGCGGGTATGTTCTTGTTTAAAAAGCAGCTTACCGGCCTGGAATGGACGGATTCCTTCTTTTACCTTGGTTTAATCGTGGGCGCTGTATCTTTCCTCTCATTTCTGGTAAGATTCTCAACTGAGGCTGAAACTGAAGCCAAATTTGAAATGGAGAAATCACTGACTGAAAAACAACTACAACTGGAACCCGTGGCGGCAAACGCCTAAAATCCGGATCCCCTTCCGGGGACGGGATTTTTAATAGTGAATTGAAACTCAAACCAAAACAGGATTTAATTATTGGGATAGCTCCATAGGAGACATCCCATAATCCTGTTTAAAAACTCTTTGGATGCTATGCGGAATAAAGAATATCACACTACCTGCTCTTATTGCGGTGTTGGCTGCGGGATAACCATCAGAGAAGGCAAAAACGGTGATTTGCAGTTGGAGGGCACAAAAGATCACCCCGTTAACCAGGGTATGTTATGTTCGAAAGGGATGAATCTGCTGTACACGGTGAACGATACTTCCGATCGCCTAAAATACCCGGAAATGCGGTGGAGCAAGCACCATCCTATGGAAAGAGTGGACTGGGATACCGCGCTGAACAGAGCGGCCATGGTATTCAAATCGCTCATCACCAAATACGGACCGGATTCGGTAGGGTTTTATGTTTCCGGCCAGTGCCTGACGGAAGAATATTATCTGGTTAATAAATTAACGAAAGGGTTTATTGGCACCAATAACATCGATACAAATTCCAGGCTATGCATGAGTTCCGCCGTGGTTGGCTATGTCAAAACACTGGGTGAAGATTCCGTACCGATCAGCTATGAGGATATCGAGTTAGCCGACTTGTTTTTTATTGCCGGTGCCAACCCCGCCTGGTGTCATCCTATTCTTTTCCGAAGAATTGAAAAACACAAAGAAAAAAATCCGGATACCAACATCATTGTTGTTGACCCTAGGGTAACACAGACCTGTTCGCTGGCAGACCTGCACCTGCAAATCAACCCGGGGACGGATACGGTGCTTTACCAGGCTATCGGGCGGTGTCTTATTGAGCGGGGAGATATCGACCTGGATTTTATCAAAAAACATACCGATGGTTTTGATGCCTATCGGCAGGAAGTAATGAGCCGGAGTTTAACCGAAGCTGCCGCTATCTGTGATGTGCCCTTAAAAGACATCGAGCTGGCCGCTACGATGATTGGTAACGCCAAGGGATTTCTTACCATGTGGGCAATGGGACTAAATCAAAGCAGTGAAGGAGTTAACAAAAACCTGGCCCTGTTAGGCTTGAACCTAATTACGGGTCATGTTGGCAAGCCAGGCTCCGGCCCTTTTTCGCTCACCGGTCAGCCCAACGCCATGGGAGGGCGAGAGGTCGGTGGCATGGCCTCCCTCTTAGCCGCCCACCGATTACAGCAGAGCGAAGCTCACCGCAAGGAAGTAGCCGATTACTGGGGCGTAGATCATTTACCTGACAAACCCGGCTTGACAGCCACCCAAATGTTTGAATCGCTGGCTGACGGCAGGTTAAAAGCTATTTGGATCATATGTACTAACCCATCCGTGAGTCTGCCGGACGCCAGGTTGGTGGATGAGGCATTGAAAAAAGCGAAGTTTGTGATCGTCCAGGACATCTCACGGAATGCAGATACAGTAAAATACGCTGACCTGGTTTTACCAGCCGCCGGCTGGCTGGAAAAACAAGGGACCATGACCAATTCGGAACGCAGGATAAGCCTGCTCAGCAAAGTCATTGACCCTCCCGGAGAAGCTTTGCCCGATGCCGAAATTCTGATTCGATTCGCCAGGAAAATGGGCTTCAAAGGGTTTGATTACAAAAATTTCGAAGAAATCTACCTGGAACACGCCGGGCTTACCAAAGGCACCAATATCGATATCACCGGACTTGACTACAAGAGGCTGGAGCAAGAAGGCACCTTTCAATGGCCGGTTCCTTCCAAAGATCATCGCGGAACACCAAGGTTATTTTCAGATCATCAGTTTTTTACAAAAAATAAGCGCGCTCAGATCCATACCTGCGGCCCTCAAAATGAGGCGGAACCTCTCAATGATGATTATCCGCTTATACTAACCACCGGCAGGATCAGAGATCAATGGCATACCATGACAAGAACGGGAAAAGTCAGCAAGCTTAAAAAGCATATTGACAAGCCATTTCTTGAAATACATCCCTCTGACGCAGCCCAGGCACAGATTAAAGATGGAGATCCGGTGATCATCGAAAATACGCGGGGTCAGGTCAGTGCCCTGGCCAAAGTAACAGAAGATATTAAAAGCGGCGTGGTTTTTCTACCCATGCACTGGGGCAAAATATTAAACCGGGATTTTGGAAGGGCCAATAACCTCACAAGCAGCAACTTTGATCCTGTTTCCAAACAACCGGGGTTTAAATACGCTGCGGTGAAAGTGCAAAAATATATCAAACCGAAACAGAAAATTATCGTCGTGGGCGCCGGTGCCGCTGCTTACCGGTTTATTAATACCTACAGGGATTTAAATACGACAGATGATATACATGTTTTTTCCAAGGAGGCCCATCCCTTTTACAACCGGGTTTTACTGCCGGAATACGCCAATGATAACCTTTCCTGGAAAGACCTGAAAAAGTTTAAAAAAGGAGAAATAGACGCGCTGAAAGTCAATATTAATGTATCCAATAGTATCCGAAAAATAAACCGGCAGGAAAAAACCGTCGTTGACGCATTTGGAGAAACCCACAACTATGACCTGCTGGTTTTGGCCACTGGTAGCCGGGCATTTGTGCCCGGGGATGTTCCGGTACACTGGCCGGGAGTCTTTACTATGCGTAACCGGCACAATGCCGATGATCTAAAACCCTATCTGCAGACGGGAAATCATGTTATCGTGGTAGGTGGCGGCTTATTGGGTATTGAATTGGCATCGGCGTTAAAAGAGATAAAAATTGATGTGTCAATTGTGCAACTATCCTCCCGGCTAATGGAAAGACAACTCGACACGATGGCGAGTGGCCTTCTGCGGGAGCAGATCGAAAAGCTTGGCATTAAAGTTCATACCAACGACCAGGTACATCAACTTATCAAGGAGTCCGACGACAGTTTCACAGCACGCCTGAAAAGTGGGCAGGATCTGACTTGTGCTGCTGTTGTATACGCCATTGGCACCAGACCTAACATAGAATTAGGCCTGGAAGCAGGTCTTGAATGCGGCCGCGGTTTAAAGGTGAATGATTACTTGCAATCCAGCGACGACAGCATTTTTGCTATCGGTGAAATTGCGGAACATCGCGGGACTTTAAACGGCATCACTGCCGCCGCTGAGCAACAGGCGGATATCCTTGCTCATTTTCTGAATGGAGCGCTTTCCAGCAGTTATCAGGGATCAATACCCATGAATATTCTGAAAATTTCAGATCTTCCCCTGTGTTCCCTGGGAATAGCGGAGCCTCCTCCCGGTAAAGAGGACGAGTACGAGGAGATATTATTTATTGACAAAAAAATGGCTTATTATAAAAAGTGTATTGTACATCATGACAGATTGGTCGGAGCGGTCCTGATGGGTGATAAAACCGAATTTGCGGAATTTAAATCACTGATTGAAAACAAGACGGAACTGTCAGACAAAAGATTGGCATTGTTGAGATCGGGTGAAAAGCCGGAACCGGTTATTGGCAAGCTGGTTTGTTCGTGCAATAACATCGGGCAGGGCAACCTGGAGAAAGTGATTGAAAGTGGCGTTGATGACTTCAACCAGCTATGCACCCGCACCGGCGCCGGATTAGGCTGTGGAAGTTGCAAGCCGGAGGTCAAAAAAATATTGCTAAGCAAGCTGGTGGCTACTCCAGCCGATTAAATATGCCGATCTCTTCATGCATTCCAAATACAATCATTAAATTTATCGCGTAAAGGAATAACAATTTTGATAACCAAAAAGGACTTAGTTAGGGTTTTTGTAAAAGGAGGCATACTCTCGCCCGGAGACTTTCTTAAAATAATAAAAACCGCCAATAAACTTGGGAGTGACTCGATTCACTTTGGCTCCCGGCAGGATATCCTGTTTCCAGTCAAAAACTACAGTAAAGAGGATCTGGATAAAACCTTTGACTCCATTCAAACCAATTACGAAATTAACCAGGAAAGTTATCAAAACATCGTTTCTTCCTATGTGGCATTAGATGTCCTGCCGCGCAAGAGCTGGCTGGCCCCTCATATTTACCATTATATCCTGGACAGTTTTAAATACCGGCCAAAATTTAAAATTAATATTGTCGATCCGTCACAAAGCCTCGTTCCGCTTTTCACCGGCAACTTAAACTTTGTCGCCTCTTCCCAGGATAACTATTGGTTCCTGTACCTGAGATTTAGCGAGATCGATCCCAACCCATGGAAATTCCCGGCTTTAATCTACGGATTTGATCTGGCCAAAGTAGCGGAATTCATGGAGTCTCTGGACTTTAAAAGTCAAAAAATACCCTATGAAGACCTGTATTCTCTGATTACCAAAACACTAAAAATCAACCTGCAGACCCGGATGGAGGAAATGAATTTTCCCGATAGCAATTTTCCCTATTACGAAGGGCTAAACAGCACTCCTGACGGAAAATATTGGTTAGGCCTGTACTGGCGAAATAATAAATTTGATACTACCTGCCTGCGGGCAATTTGTGAGCGCTGCATCAAGACAAATGTGGGGAAAGTCAGCCTGACTCCCTGGAAATCAATTATCATCAAGGGGATAGAAGAAAAATACAGAATTGGGTGGGAAAAACTATTGGGAAGATTTGGCATTAACATGCGCCACTCCTCGCTAGAGCTAAATTGGCACCTGCCCGTTTTGGACACAGAAGCCCTAAACCTTAAAAATTATCTGGTAAGAGAAATGGATAAAATGGATATCAGCACGTACGGGCTTACTTTCTCCATAAAAAACGACCCCGCCATGGTACCCTTTACTTCTGTGGTCATAGAGAAAAACTTTACGCCGGATTCCAACCCGGGAGAAAGCTACAACATATTGTTTTCAAAGGAGTTTAATGCCAATCTGATGGAATATGACTATTACACCAAAAATGTTTCAAAAGATATTATTCCCCCGCTTTTGCTGGAACTGAGCTACCTATATTATGAGCAATTGGACGAAAAACAGAAGGTAGAAAAAGAAACGGGCCCAAAGAACAACCAGAAGACATTGAACATCCTCTATCAATGCAAAAATTGCCTCACTATTTATGATGAACGTATTGGCGATGAAATAAATGGCATAAAACCGGGCGTTGCCTTTGAAAAATTACCAAATACCTATGAATGCCCGCTATGCGGCAGCGACAAAAAAGGTTTCTCAAAAATTTCGTAGAGGTGTGTTTTAGATTCCTGGTTTAGGTGCCGGTGGATCGGGGTAAAATACTTATCTGCTTAAGTTACACCTTTCCTTAATTACTTCATAGGCTTTCAAATCGCCCAATTCACCTGCTTTGCTAAGATCAAGACAACCGTCCTCTAACTGGCCATGTTCAATTTTTAATATACCCCTTAGAAAATAGGCATCAACATTGCCAGCATTTATTTCCAAAATTTTTGTACAATCATTGATGGCATCCTGGTAGGCCTCCAGCTGATGTTTGGCTTTTCCTCTTTTAAAATAAGCATCAACGTGTGTTACGTCCAGTTTTATGGCCTCGGAATAATCTGAAATAGCGCCGTAATAATCCTGTAAATCGTATTTGATGTTTCCTCTGTCAAAATAATAATGAGCAACTTTGGGATCAATGTTGATGGCCTGGTTAAAATCCTTCATAGCGCCGTGAAAATCTTCCAGCACCTGCTTTACCCTGCCCCGCATATAAAAGGCACCGGCGTTGACATTGTTCCTCTTGATCGCATTATTAAAATTTAGAAGAGCATTTTTGTAATCTGCTTTTTCAAAATACTGCATTCCACTGGCTAGTAAGTCCCCTTGCTGGGCTTGTAGATTTGAAACCAGCATACATGCAGAGAGTATCAAAATTACCTGTCTATACCCCATTGTAGTTAATTTTATTTGCTACAAATAAAATGTAAATCGGCTATTTAAATAGCACAAATAGAGGGTGTCTGGTATGGGTGTATGGTTTTTCAAAATTTTGCATTTTTTATGGTCCTGCAACCATTTTGAATGCGTTAACCAAATACTGAAGGTGCCATCTGAAGGGCCTGGTCAAAGGCCGTTTTTGACAAACCGGCATCAACATTGACAGCATCAAAAAAGGACAGCATTTCCTCCGTTGCCATGTTTCCGACCAGTTCATCTTTTGCCATCGGGCATCCGCCAAAACCTTTGATGGCGCCATCAAACCTCCGGCAGCCAGCTTCCCATGCGGCTTTCACCTTCAGGTTGATAGCCTCCGGCCTGGAATGCAAATGAGCACCAAATTCTATATGGGGAAATGCCGGAATAATATTTCGAAAGACATCATCAATATTTTGGGGATCCGATACGCCAATGGTGTCTGCCAGCGAAATAATACTCACCCCCATTTCATCCAGTTTTTCAACAAATTCACGAATGTAGGCTGCATCATAGGGATCGCCGTAGGGATTTCCAAAACCCATGGATAAATAGGTGACAAGGGTTTTATCATAACTACGGCAAAGATTTTGAATTTCAGCCAAATCTTTGAGGGCCGTATCAATGGACCGGTTGGTATTTCGCTGTTGAAATGTTTCCGACAGGGACAGTGGATAGCCCAGATAGCTGATCTGATCAAATTGCACCGCCTCCGTGGCACCGCGAAGGTTGGCTACAATGGCCAGAAGTTTGGTGCCGGTAGATGATAAATCGAGCTGCTCTAATACCTTTGTAGTGTCTCTCAGTTGAGGAATGGCTTTGGGAGAAACAAAACTGCCAAAATCTATGGTATCAAAGCCTACTTTTAATAACAAATTTATGTACCTGGCTTTTACCTCAGTGGGTATAAATACAGGCAATCCTTGCATAGCATCTCTGGGACATTCAATGAGCTTCATACGTAAATTTAAAAATAAGACCGAACAATTTGCATGCAATCAATCAATCTGTAGGAAGATTTAGGTATTATTACATTGGATTAAGGTCGTTATCAGCGGGGGAAAAGCTTGTTAAGCCAATGAAAATTAATTTACCGTCCTTATTGTTTTTATCCGTATTAATCTTCGAAGGTTGTGGCCCGGACTACCCTGCCAGCTTAAAGATAGCCACCGCCGCCAATGTGCAATACGCCATGAAAGCATTGACAGCCGATTTTGCACAACGCACCGGAATCAGGACTGAGGTAATTGTGGGTTCATCCGGTAAGCTCACCGCACAAATTCTGCAAGGCGCGCCATACGATATATTCATCTCAGCGGATATGAAGTATCCTGCGGAGCTTTTCAAAAACGACAAGACACTCACAGAGCCGGTTGTTTATGCCAGAGGAAAGTTGGTGTTATGGACCCTGGATCAGGATATTTCCCTGAACCTGGACTCAATTTCCTCAAAAAAAATCGCCCATTTAGCCATCGCCAATCCCACTACCGCGCCTTATGGGAAGGCTGCCGTAGCGACACTTAAGTATTATGCGAAATATGAATTGGTAAAACCAAAGATCGTTTCAGGTGAAAGCATTTCTCAAACCAATCAATTTGTCTTGTCCGGAGCGGCGCAGCTGGGGTTTACCGCCAAATCGGTGGTACTGGCTCCGGCATTAAAGGATAAAGGGAAATGGATCGAAATTGATCCGTTAAGCTATGATCCAATCCAACAGGGAATGGTTATTTTGAAGAAGCAAAACCCAAATGCCGTTGAAGCTAAAAAGTTTTATAATTATGTACTTTCCTCACAAGGCCGGGCAATTTTGGACGCTTTTGGCTATGAAACCGACACTTTAAAATGAATGTTTTACCCGGGACCATTAAGGAGATCATCACTGAAGGCGACCTTTCGCTGGTGAAAGTTGAGGTGCTGGATACTACCTTTAAGTCTATTGTAGTAGAAAACCCCCAAACCTCTCATTACCTGAAAATCGGGCATCAGGTCAATCTGCTATTCAAGGAAACGGAAGTGGTCATCGGACTGCCGGATGCTGATCATATCAGTCTGCAAAACCGGATGTTATGTGAGATCCAACACATTAACAAAGGAAAGTTACTGAGTGACCTATCATTATCCTTTAAGCAACATACGCTGAATGCTGTTATTACCAGTCATGCTGTGGAACAGCTCAAATTACAGCCGCAGGATCAGGTAGTGGCACTTATAAAGACCAATGAGATTATGTTATCTCCGGTATAATCTCCGAAAAGGATATCTATGAAAATTGCTTTGAAGGTTGTTATCAAAAGATCTTTTGGTTAGCCCAGACGGGCAGAGCCGCCAAAATTCCGGCCCGCCGGTGGCTTACTCCCTGCCATGGTCAATATACAATTCCGGATTTTCAGTTTGTAACGTGGCAATCCCTTCTTCGGTCACTTTCGTATTCCACAAATACATATTTCTGAGGTATTTCAACCCTGCCAGCCTCGAAATCCCGTCATTGGAAACCTGTGTTCCGTAAATGTTTAAATACTCGAGGTATTCCAGCCTGGAAATCTTATCCATGGCCTTATCATCAATTTTAGTATTTTGCAGATGCAGCCTGGTTAAGTTTGAAAATTCTTCCAGGCCTTCCAGCGCCTCATTTTGACAGTTACTTCTGGACAGATTTAACCATAGCAATTGCTGCTTAACCGTACCCAATAATTGCTTTAAATTGCCGTCAACATTATCCACCCGGGCTTGTAAAAAGGGAGTGTCTTCGGAAATTCTGGAAATGTAAATGCCCTTATCCCTTATTTTTTGAATTGCTGCATCGTCTGCCTCATTGATGTCCATGACCATCACGGGATTAACGACTTTGTTGGCATTGGCCTCGATAGTTGCCAGGATATCATGAATATGTTCATCCTTCTCATATTGCGCTACGCTGTTTTTAAAATCAGCGCCTTGCTTCACCCACCACTCGAGTAACGCCATCTCGTCGCCGGTAAGCTGGGCTTTGCCCTCGGGAGGCATGTGATGTTCATCTGAAATCGGCAGGCGGATCAATCGAATGAGCTCGCTTTCATCGGCATTGCCAGGTACCAAAACATCGCCATTTTCACCTCCCTGCAATATGGTCGCCTGGCTTTCGAGATTTAGCTCGCCTTTCATTTTATTGGTGTTATGGCATTTTACACACTTTTTATCCAATATTGGCATGATCAAATCCCTGAAAACCACCGCCTCATCTATATTTTTGATGGCTAATACCGCATCTTCGGCTTCTACCGTAATACCCAAAATCTTTTTTGCGGAAGTGGGCAAACTGGTTGTCAGGTAATCTTCACCGTGCGTCAACATGCCACCATAATGTCCGGTAGCTGTCATCAGCAGCATCAAAAATATCATAAGTACCCTGAACACTTTGGGAGCTATCTTTTTTCTTTTTAACCCATACAGGACTACTGAAAATATAGCCATGGAAATACCGAACCACTGATGAAAGCTCAGAAGATCTCCACCATAGTCACCTTCCAGCGATAAAAAATACCCAAATGCCGCTGCCACTACAGCAGTCAACATACCCATCAACAGCGTAAATTCAGTGGCCACACTTAAGTGCTCAAATCTTTTAAAGTGTGGCAAAAACTCAAATAAAAATGCCAGCACCAGGAATCCGATGGGTAGGTGCAATACCAGGGGATGAAAATGACCAAGAAACAATAACCATTCATTGGCAGTCTCCTTGTCTTGCGCAAAAATGTCGGGAATAAAAAAGAAAAGTGCCAAAAACACCCATATAAAAAAACGCTTTAGCATATCCGCTTAATCAACCTATTTAAAATTGTAAAATTAGGGAAGAAAATTGGTTATAAAAGCCAGGAGTCCCGCTTCAGCTAAATTACCGGAAGCTCATTATCCTACGATCTTCCTCCCATGATATTCACGGGCATTAATTTCCCTGTGAAGCGCTTCAATGTTATCCGCCTTCACTTTTCCCGCCACAATGATATTCAGACTATCGCCCGCCATCTGAATCATTTCTCTGAGGACCTCTTTGCCTTCTTTGGCCGTTGGTGCCTTACCAGAGGTAAGAACGGCACTGATGTTAGGCAAAGACTTCAATTTACTTACCGCATCTACCGGATCATTAACCTGATCGATAGCTTTGTGGATGGTAACCTCCATAGGAGCCGCCCTGTCTGCCAGCAACCCGATAGATTCCATATCCAGGTCACCGCTATCATTCACCGCCCCAAACACCACGCCACTTACGTTTTGGCGCTTACAGTAGTCGATGCTGTCAAGCATTACGGCTATTTCGTCGGGGTTATAGTTAAAATCTCCCCCTCTCGGTCTTATCATTACTTTTACCGGTATAGCTAATAACCTTACGGCCTCTGCTATGGTTTCATCCGGCGGGGTGAGCCCGTCGAGGTCAAGCCGGTCGCAAAGCTCTATTCTATCGGCGCCCAATTGCTGCGCCTGCAGTGCCTGATCAACGTTTTCAACACAGGCCTCTCTGACAATTTCACTGTAATCCAATATCTTTATTATTAATGATAATGCAACCAATCTCCCATTTATGCTGTCTCCCTATTCTACCTCAGTCAGTGAATAGGGAACAGCATCAGGTGAAGTTGCCCAATCCTTGTTAGGCGATCCGCCCATCGTAAATTTTAATGATCCTCCGTTTTGAATAGTTTCGTGGTCGATCCAAGTATAATTATAACTTTCACCATTTAATTCAGCAGACTGGATATAATAGTTCTCCACACCATTTCCCTGGGCTTCAATGACAAACTCCTTGCCGCTTTCCAAGGTAAGGGTTGCCTTATTGAAAAGAGGGCTTCCAAAAACGTACTGGTCCGTGCCAGGACAAACAGGGTAAAAACCAAGTGCGCTAAATACGTACCATGCAGAAGTTTGCCCGTTGTCCTCATCGCCGCAGTAACCATCGGGTGCGGGACTGTACAGCTTCTGCATCACTTCCCTTGCTCTTTGCTGCGATTTCCAAGGTTGATTCCCATAATTATATAGGTAAATCATATGCTGGATCGGCTGATTACCATGCGCGTATTGTCCCATATTAACAATTTGCATCTCCCTGATTTCATGAATAACTATCCCATAATATGACTCATCAAAAATAGGCGGCAGGTTAAAAACCGAGTCCAACATGGCGTTAAATTCTTTTTTTCCGCCCATTAGATTCATTAAACCCTGTATATCATGGAAGACAGACCACGAATAATGCCAGCTATTGCCTTCGGTAAATGCATCCCCCCATTTAAAAGGATTGAAGGGCGACTGGAATTCCCCGTTTTTCATTTTGCCGCGCATCAATTTAGTAGAAGGGTCAAATAAGTGCTGGTAGTTTTTTGATTTCTTCAGAAAAAGTTGCTCTTCCTCCTCCTTGCCAAGCGCTCTAGCCAGCTGCGATACGGTAAAATCCGCATAAGCATATTCCAGCGTACGAGCTGCATTTTCATTGATTCCTACGTCATACGGAACATAGCCCAGCGAATTATAATAATCAATACCGGCTCTTCCTACGGAATTTGTTGGCCGCCCTTCGCTGACACTGGCATTTTTGATCATGGCCTCAAACAAAGTTTCCACATCAAAATCTTTGATACCTTTTAAGTACGCGTCAGCAATCAAAGAGGCAGAATTGGAACCGATCATGGAGTTCCTGTGCCCGGGACTGGCCCACTCGGGTAACCAGCCAGACTCTTTGTAAGTATTGACCAAACCTTGCATGATTTGCCCGTTTAATTCAGGGTACATGAGGGTAAAGAAAGGGAAAACCGCCCGAAATGTGTCCCAGAAGCCATTGTCGGTAAACATATACCCCGGTAATACTTCGCCATTGTAAGGGCTGTAATGCATTATTTGACCGGCCTTGTCAATCTCGTAGAATTTGCGTGGAAACAGCAACAACCGGTAAAGGCAGGAATAGAAGGTTTTAATATGATCGATGTCTGCGGCCTCCACCTTAATCCGGTTCAATTCGTTTTCCCATGCCTGCAACCCTTTGGCCTTGGTCTCGTCGAAAGTATCCTCCCCTATTTCATTTTGAAGATTCAATGCCGCCTGCTCGTGGCTGATAAAGGAGGAAGCTACCTTCACATGTATTTTCTCGCCGGCGTTAGTTTTAAAACCAACAATCGCTCCCACGTGGTCGCCGGCACTTTCCGTAGTATTTTTAAATAATTTCCAATCGTCCCCCCAGGTATGTTGCATCGTAAAAGGCTTGTCAAATTCCGCTACAAAATAATTATGAAAATTATCGGGTACCCCACCGCTGTTGTTGCGGCAATAACCTATAATTTTTCTTTCCTCGGGAATAATCTGAACACTTGAACCCTTAAAGAAGGCATCTAACAAAATATAAGCCGAATCACTTTCCGGAAAAGTAAACCGGAACTGGGCCGCTCTTTCAGTGGGAGTCACTTCCACCTCCACGTGGTAATCCGCCAGATACACCTTGTAGTAATGAGGTTTCACTATTTCTGTCCGGTGCGAAAACCAGGACTGCCTTTCGTCTTCCTGATATTTAAGCCGGCCGGTAACGGGCATTAATGAAAAAGCAGCATAGTCATTAATCCACGGACTTGGCTGATGTGTTTGCTTAATACCCCTGATGGTGTAATCATCGTATTTATATGCCCATCCATCTCCCATTTTGGCGGTTTGGGGAGTCCAGAAATTCATGCCCCACGGCAAGGCAATGGCCGGATAGGTGTTCCCATTTGACAGCTTGAATTCCGAATCGGTTCCCATCAGTGGGTTTACCAAATCGGTCAGCCTGCCTTCCGGTGCGATGGCATCGGACCTCCGCTGTGCAACTTCATCTTTTTGATTGTGACACCCGAAGGTAGCACCGGCGATGACAAGTAATAGCCCATGAACCAATTTCATATTTTTCATAAAACCCAAATAACTGATTAGTGTTTATAATTAGTATTAATTTTCCAATTTTTCAAGCCAGTTCTTCTTAAGAATAAAAGACGTCACAAAAAATATCAGGATACCAATTGTCATTGGCTCGTAAGCCTTGGTAACCAGATAAATGGGAACAACTACCAACGTCAATTGCCAGATTGTCCCAATAAGAACGTTGAACATATCTCTCTTAAAGCCTTTATTGGAGGCAAAATCAGGATCTGCTTCCAAAACTTTCTGCTTTATTGGTCCCCACGATCCCCAGGGTCTGACAGTCTTATAAAAATTGACCAGGGTAGCTTCATCATCCGGCAGCGTCAGCAGGGTGCCGGCAACGGAACCTATGAGGGAGAAAATCAGAATAAACGGAAAACTGTACAATGGTTGCAGATCAGGCATAACAACCGGCATGAGCAGAGAGGAGATCAATCCGGCCATCATGCCCCAAAAAAAGCCGTAACCGTTAAATCGCCACCAGTGCCACTTCAATATGTTGGCCGCTGCATAACCGCCAAATAAAGCTCCAAATATCCATTGCATGATGTCATTAATTGATTCTATCACAAAACCGAAGCCTATGCCTATTATTACCACCAGAAATGACACTAGATAGCTTAGATAAACATAAGTCTTTGGGGCCCCGTCAGGGTTTATATATTTTTTGTATACGTCATTGACAAAGTAAACAGGCGCGGCGTTGACGGTAGCAGCAAAGGTCGACATAAAGGCCGCCAGTAATCCGGCCAACAATAAGCCTACAAGGCCTACCGGAACAAAGTTATTGATGGAATAAGGTAAAATCTGCTCAAAATCAAAGATTTCTCCCGACTGCTGGATTTCGGGCCCAAGGTATACCAGGGCCAGCACCGCCAAGCCTGTAACCATCATATAACGTGGGAAAAACATCACCAGCGATACAATGCCGCTCATCTTGGCTGCCTCTTTGGGGCTCCTTGTTGAAAGTATTCGCTGCATATCATAGTTGGGCACCGGGCCGGCCATACTGGAAAGTATTCCCTTGAACAGCATCATCATAAAGAAAAAACCAAACAGGGTAAATCCATCCTGTGAGATTTTATCATTGACAGTATCAATAACACCGGTCCAATCCAAATCGAGCTCCCAGCCAAAAAACAGGTTATCCCAACCCTCCGGAACAGCAGCCTGCAAGGTCTCCGGGCTGACGTAATACATGGCGATAACCCCCACTGCGATAGAAGCAATGGTCATGATAACAAATTGCAGTAGCTCCGTAAACACCACACTGTACATCCCTCCTTTTATGACATACAAAGTGGTCACGCCCAGGATTATAAAAGCGTAGGTATCAGGGGTCAGATCCCATGGCAAAAAAGTCTCTGCAAATTTGCCAATACCCTTAAATGCGTAGGAAATGAATCCTATGGCACTGACTATAGCAAAGATCACCACGATCAAATGGGATAACTTTGCTCCTTTTCCGTGGCCAAAGCGGGTTTGTAACCATTCAGCACCAGTCATGACCCCCGACCGGCGCAACCAAACGGAAAGATAAATCATTAAAAATATCTGGTTAAATGTGGGCCATATCCAGGGTAACCAGGCACTTTTCAGCCCGTAAACAAAACACATTGAAACCAGCCACATAGTACCGGTAATATCAAACATACCGGAAGCGTTGGATATTCCTAAAATCCACCAGGGGATTTTCTTCCCTCCCAGAAAATAGGATTCAATATCTTTGGAAGCTCTCTTTGAAAGATAAAATCCAATAGAAATGGTCAAAGCAAGGTAGACCAGGATAATGATGATATCGACAGACCTTAGGTTCATAATTAAATCAATAAGTATCCACCACCGATGTCATCTTCAATTTTGGTATATTCCCGTTGTACGTTGAAGCAAATGGAAGAGTAACTTCTTTTTCTCTTTTTGGCATTAAATCGAAAAAATTATCAGAAAAATTGGCTGACAGCCCATCAAAACGCAAATACAGGTTTTTCACCAACACATCACTTTGCAACAGCACCTTCAATTGGTCGTTTTCATGTTTTACGGAATATTTGATAGCAGGCTTTCGCAACATTAAGTCCTTTGTTGGCACAAGATAATAAATATTCTCACTCATTAGTTCATTTTTGATCTCAATCCCGGCATAGATGACCAAATTGTGGATATCATTGCTACCTATTAGCCCTTTCAGATCGTGCTTCTTATAAAGGTAACTTGTATTTGCCTTAAGCTCCACCTCTTCTTTTAAGTCCGTTACTACCTCTCCGTCAAGGGTCAAAATTTGCAAATACAGCCGACCTTTTTCATTTTCCAATCGGTCTGAGATCAGGTAAGTACTCAGGTGGTCATCAGCTATCTTACAACTGAGCAAAATATCTTTAAAGGCCTTTTTCACAAAATAATGTAAAGCCTTCCATCGACCATAATAGTCAATACCTGACCAGGAAGCCACAGGCCAGCAGTCATTTAATTGCCAGTAAAGAGATCCCATACAATAAGGTTTGTTTCTGCGATGCGCCTCAATAGCAATTTTTATCCCATGTGCCTGCAAGATCTGGCTTAGATAAAGGAAGGATTCGAAATCCCTGGCTTCATTGTAATCCTGCAATAAATAATCCTTGATCAGCTGGTTTCCACGGGGATGCTTTTGATGCAGTTTCATCACCGGCGAGTTGATATCCCAGTCTTCAGCAAGCGTGTATTTTTTAACACTTTCGAATATGGGAAATGACTGAAAGCCGTATTCACTCATAAATCTTGGAACACATTTTTCATAGTCGCTAAACGGCGCTTCTTTATGCCATACACCCCAATAGTGCACATCGCCAACTGAAAAATCCTTTTCCTCCTCAAAATTGCTGATAGGAGATGACGGGAAATAGAACCTTTCCGGGTCGTGCTCAGCAACTACTTCAGGTAACAATTTTTCAAACAGCTGCTTGTAATCGCGGAATAACCATTGTTGATCATCTTTTGAATAATTGTACTCTTCCTGCCACCCCCAGTGATGCCACCCTACCCTGACCTCGTTATTTCCACACCACAAAGCAATACTCGCATGGCCACGCAGTCTTTTGATGTTACTGATAGCTTCCTTTTCAACATTTTGTAAAAATGATGCATCTCCCGGATAAAGGGTGCAGGCAAACATAAAGTCCTGCCAAACCAGGATCCCATGCTGATCTGCCAGGTCGTAAAACAAATCATCCTCATAAATGCCACCTCCCCAAACCCGGATCATATTCATGTTGGCAGCCAGTACATCGGCGTAAAGTTGATGATATCGCTCTTCACTTACCCTGGTCAAAAAACTGTCTTGCGGAATGTAATTTGCCCCTTTTGCAAATACGGGCACACCGTTTACCTGAAAGTAAAAAGATTCTCCGTGTTCATCAGGTTTGTTAATTACTTCAATTTTTCGTATCCCAACCTTTTTAAAAATGGAGCAGGTGCTGCCGTGATGATCTTTGATATTCACAGCAAAATGATACAAGTGAGCCTCGCCGAATCCACGGGGCCACCACTTTTTATAATTATTGACGGAGAATTTTATCTTTACTTCATTATGCCCCTTTTCTAAAAATGCGATGTGATTAGTTGTATTTAAGGCCTCATTTAAACAACTGATCGTTAATTTGGCCTCACTTTTTTCATGTGCCGTCAGCGATATGGACACATGAATAACGGCTTTGTTTTCCGAGATGATCTCCGGCTTAAAGTAGGAGTCTACAATATTTATATTTTTGATAAACTTCAGAAAAACCGGTCGCCAGATCCCGCTGGTCACAAACCTTGGTCCCCAGTCCCATCCAAAATGATACGGCGCCTTTCTCGAAAATACACTTAATTTATCGTCCGAGTGATCGTTTCCGGCTGGGTAAGTGATACCAACCTTTTCAGCTTTTTCCCTGACATAGGCAATTGGCGAATGAAAATGTATTCGCAGCTTATTTTTTCCTACCACCAGATCGGGACGAACTTCTGTGACACATTCGACAAACTGGTTATCATTGCTGGCAATTTCCCGGTCATTGAGATAAATAGTCGCGTAAGTATCCAATCCCTTGCAAACCAGCTCAATCCTGGCATGATCCAACTCCGCCGCTGTAATTATAAAGTCGGTTTCATATACCCAATCTTTTTTCTCTATCCACTGCAGGTGCTCTTCATTATCGCGATAAAACGGATCGCCGATAAGCTCATTGGATAGCAAGTCGGTAAAATTACATCCCGGAACTGTCGCGTGATACCAACTATCAGTGCCCTCCTCTTTAAACTTCCATCCGGTAGCTAGGTATTTAATGTCCTCCGTCGCTGCACCAGTGGTAGCATTTTCCTGCTCAATGTGTACGTTTCTCGATTGGTTTGTCATTCTCTAATTTCAAGGCGATCCTGAATAATTGCATATCTGAATGTTAATCTAATTATCCTCATTAACGCTGTTGTTCCAATTCTTATTTGGGGAGCTACCCATCACAAATACCATTTTCCCACCATTAATTATTTGGTCGTGCGTGAGAAACGGTTCATTCAAAGGGATATCATTCAAAGTCGCGGATTGAACGTAAATATTATTTTCACTTAAATTCTCAGCGGTTACGGTAAAGGTCTTACCTTCAGACAACCGGATGACTGATTTTTCATGAAGGGGGCGTCCTATGGCATATTTGCTTTCGGCTGGATTCACCGGGTAAAAACCCAATGAACTGAAAATGTACCATGCTGACATTTGCCCGCAATCGTCGTTGCCACACAGGCCATCGGGCCGGTCGTTGTATTGAGACGATAAAATTTCTGTAACCCGTTCCTGCGTTTTCCAGGCGGCATCGGCATAATTGTAAAGGTAGGCTACATGATGGCTTGGCTCGTTGCCATGAGCGTATTGTCCAATAAGCCCGGAAATATCCACAGAAACATTTTCTCCGGTTATGTCGGAGCTGATGGTAAAGAGAGAATCCAGTTTTGCAATGAACCGCTCCCTTCCGCCCATTATATCAATTAGACCAGGGACATCCTGCGGCACGTACCAGGTGTGTTGCCAGGCGTTACCTTCGGTATAATCGGTATTAACACGGTGATCTGATCTTTTAGGGTCAAACGGAACCCTCCATTGACCATTACTTAGTTTCCCTCTCATAAATCCCGATACACTGTCAAACAGATGTCTGAAGCTTTGAGACCTTTTCAGGAAATAATTATAATCATCCTGGTAATTTAAAGATTTGGCAATCTGGGCAATACACCAGTCGTCAAAGGCATATTCCAGTGTTTTTGTAACCGACTCCACTTCCAGGTCGGCGGGGATAAAGTCGTGTTCTTTGTAAAACTGTACCCCTCTAATGTTTTGCATAGCGCTGGTTTTCATGGCTTCATAGGCGAGCTGAATATCAAATCCCTGGAATCCTTTCAAATACGCATCGGCAATCACCGGTATGGCGTGATATCCCGTCATCGTATTGGTTTCATTTCCCAACAATGACCAAACGGGCAACAAGCCATATTCCTGGTAATGAGCCAACATGGAGTTGACCATGTCACCTACCCTGTCCGGCTGCAAAATCGTAAACAGCGGGTGCGCAGCCCGGTAAGTATCCCATAATGAAAATATATCATAGCGCTGGTACCCATCGGCCTTCATCACCTTTCCGTTGACTCCTTTATATTCCTGGTTATGGTCAGAAAAAATAACAGGTGCCAAATTGCTGTGGTACATGGCCGTATAGAAGGTTCGTTTGAGCGCTGTATCATTCGATGTGATCCTGATTTTGGATAGCTCCTGCTCCCACTGGCTTTCGGCTTTCGCTTTTATGGCACCAAAGTCCCATCCGGGAATCTCATTAAGACTTTTCACAGCACCATCGACAGATGCCGATGACAGGCCTGTTTTGAGCAGCAATATACGGTCACCATCGTTTTCAAAATGTAATAAGGTCTTTAATTTTCCGCCGGTAAATTCGGTCGTCGCCGGTTGCATACTGGTGCTGTCAGCTGTTTCATATCCAATGATGGGGCGTGAAAAAGCCATAGCGAAATAAACGCGCTGATCTTTTGCCCAGCCTTCGGAATACCTGAAACCTGTGATCAGGGTATCATTCTCGAATTTGAGGGCGGTGGCGACGGGTTTATCCCAATTGACGCTATAAGATAAATCCAACACTACCTGCTGCGGCTCTCCTTGAGGATATGAATACCGATGGAATCCGGCTCTTTTGGTAGCAGTCAGGGCCACATCAATAGCCACATCCTTTAAGTGTACACTATAATAACCCGGAGAGGCTTCCTCCGATTCATGATCAAAGTGGGATTTGAAATCATAGTCATCACGGTTCCCGATGGCTTTGGTCAAATCCACTCGTTTAGTGGTGGGCATCACCAAAACATCGGCCAGGTCACCGATGCCGGTACCACTCAGGTGGGTATGACTGAATCCAACAATAATACTATCCGAATAGTGGTAGCCTGAGCACCAATCCCAGCCACCAGTACCATTGTCAGGACTCAGCTGTACCATCCCAAATGGCACAGTTGCCCCGGGAAAAGTATGCCCATGAGCACCTGTGCCAATAAAGGGATCTACATACTGCACAAGTGAATCATCCTCTAATGCAGGTTGCTCCTTGACACCTGTGCAGGATAAAATCAACTGTAACAAGGAACAACAGCCTATGATATAAATATTTCGCATTCTCACCATTTTAACGGACCGCAAAACCTTCCAAAAGTTGCAATCGCAACGAAATTCATCACTTTCCCGGTAAAATAATTTCGTTCTTCCAACAGGCCGTTTAATGCGAGATGATAAGCGGGCCTTTTAGCCGCGATAAAAGAGATTACTATAATAAAAATATATTTGAAATCAAGATCTATACTCAAGTTCGAATGGTTTTTAGCGTCCAAAATCTAATAAAACTGAAAACAAAGGAGGAAATTATTAGAATTTCCCCCTTGTTGCGCGTTTGTTACGGATAACATTAACAAATCAAATACCCTTCAAACGGCTACGGTAATGACATCATTTCCGCCAATTCGCGATAAAGCGAGTGGTTATAATTTGATAATTTCCTTCCTCATGGGTAATTGAACCGGTATTTTACAATCACCGTCCTGGAATCATTTGTCGGGATTCATCAAATTCACCTGCTGCCTTACCAATCTACTGTTGTCTGCACACTGAGTCGCGTGCCTGGCAAGCAAATACTAACAAAGGTCCCTAATACTTTTGCGTCTATTTAACTTGTCTGTGAATTAAACATTCAATATTAGGATTTTTTGTCTTTAAAACAAATAAATACACGCATATATTTTTAATAATCCGCAATAATTACCCGCAGTTTCATGCATATTTTTATCAAAAAACGCATGCATGGAAATGTTTTTTCGCTATAATTGTGAGTACCAAGTCTTCACGATAGACATGGTAATTGTTCTGTTAAAAAACGGCATACCGATTGCTAGATTTAAAACCGCAAAAAATGTGCATGTTTATGCGGGTATAGGTGAGGTTTTACGACAACCAATCAGAAATTATCTTCCATCTTAGCGTAAAACCATTATATTTGGCAATAAAATTTGCATTTGTATGCTAAAAGAAGAGCGGCAATATATAATACTTGAAGAAATAAAAACACATAACAAGGTGTATTCCTCACTCCTCAGCAAGAAACTGGACGTTTCAGAAGACACTATACGGAGAGACCTTAATGAACTGGCCAACCACGGCCACATCAAAAAGGTGCACGGGGGTGCCATGGCCAATCCGAATATTCCCGCGGAAATCAAACACTACAATATTACAGATAAACTGGAGCGTCAGGTAATTGCCCAAAAAGCAGCCGACCTAATTAGCGACGGGCAGGTGTTAATCCTGGAAGGTGAGACTACCAGCGTCATGATGACGGACTATATCCCAAAAGATGTTGCTATCATCATCTTTACAAATTCGTTGCTCATAGCCTCCAAATTGTTCCACCAAAAAGGTGTTGAAACCATTTTTTTGGGTGGGCAGCTGTCCAAAAGATCTAAGGTAACGGTTGGCATGGATGTCGAGAATGCACTGAGAGATGTACATGCGGATCTGTGTTTTATAGAAGCATCGAGTATACATGAAACACTAGGTATTACGGAAGGTGACCGCGATAAGGCACTGACCAAAAAAGCCATGCTAAAATCTTCCTCGAAAACAGTGGCACTTTGTCTTTCACATTCGATAGGAAGAATGGAGCCATTTAAAATTGAAGAAGCGAATAACATTGATATTATTATTTCAGAACTGGAAGCTGATCATGCCTCCCTTGAAAGCATCAGGAGAAAAGGTGTTCAGATTTATTGAAGTGTAATTATGAGAAATGGATACGGAATACTCTTTTTATTGCTACTTTTTCACCTTGCAGTCCCCGCACAGGAGCCGGTTGACTTTGTCAACCCTTTCATCGGGACTTCCAACTACGGAGCTACTTATCCAGGCCCGGTAAGACCGTGGGGAATGGCCAGTGTGGTGCCCTTTAACGTCGCCTTCAAAAAGGGCGCTGAAAATCAATTTGAAAAGGATAGTGAATGGCATTCAAGGCCTTATGTGGCTGAGAACAAGTTTTTGACAGGCTACTCCCATGTTAATTTAAGTGGTGTCGGGTGCCCGGAGCTGGGAAGTATATTGTTAATGCCTACTCATGGTCAACTTGAACTTAACCCGGAACACTATGGGAGCACCTATCAGGACGAGGTGGCCACACCCGGTTATTATGCCCACACACTTGATAAATACAGTATTAAAACTGAGCTGACCGCTACCTTGAGAACGGGTTTGAGTAAATATACTTTTCCTCAGGGTCAGTCTCATATTATTCTTAACCTGGGCCTTGGGCTTACCAATGAAACCGGCGCCGCGCTTAAGATTTTATCGGAAACCGAAGTAGTAGGACATAAATTGATCGGTACTTTTTGCTACAACCCCGAGGATGTGCGGCCGGTATATTTCGCCATTAAATTCAGCAAACCCGCCACTAATTTCGGCGCCTGGAAAAAAATGCCGCCTTTCAAAGGAGTGGAAGCTGAATGGACCAAATACAATGATACTATCAAACCTTATCCTCAATTCCGCTATGAACTGGCCGGCGATGATATTGGCGCTTATTTCAGTTTTGAAACCGAAAATGAAGAGGTTGTCTATGCCAAGGTCGGTATCAGCTATGTGAGTATCGAAAACGCCAGGCAAAACCTGCAAGGTGAACAACCTGACTTTAATTTTGATAAAACCCGGCAAGATGCCAGGCTGACCTGGAATAACTTGTTGAAGCGGATTAAAGTAGATGGTGGAAGTAAGGATGATAAAACTAATTTTTATTCCGCCTTGTATCACACCCTTATCCATCCCAATATCCTGCAAGATGCGAATGGTGAATATCCTTTAATGGAAAAGTATGGCACCGGTAACACGTCTGAAAACAGATATACCGTCTTTTCATTGTGGGATACCTATCGCAATGTACATCCTTTTTTATCGCTGGTCTATCCTGAAGTTCAGTCTCAAATGGTAAAATCCATGATTGCCATGTACAAAGAAAGCGGCTGGCTACCTAAATGGGAGTTACTGGGAATGGAAACTTCCGTCATGGTGGGAGATCCGGCAACGCCGGTAATTGCCGACACCTATTTAAGAGGCATCCGGGATTTCGATATTCAAACAGCTTACGAGGCCATTAAAAAATCCGCTACTGCCCCGGATAGTGTTAATAAATTAAGACCGGGGATCGGAAAGTATCGCACCCTGGGTTACATCCCTGAAAATCATTATGAAAATGTCTGGGGAACGGTTTCCACATCACTTGAATACAATATAGCAGACTGGAATCTGGCACAGCTGGCCAAAGCCTTGAATAAGAAGGAAGATTACCGCAATTTTTTAAAGCAATCTGCCAGCTATCGCAACTACTACGATCCCTCCACAGGTATGTTAAGGCCCCGTATGGAAAAGGGCGAGTGGCTAACCCCGTTTAATCCAAAAGCCGGGGCAAATTTTGAGCCTGTCATAGGCTTTGTGGAGGGCAATGCCTGGCAGTACAGGTTTTATGTACCCCACGATATCAAAAATCTTATCAAAATGCTAGGGGGCAAGTCCCGGTTTATCAAAGAATTACAACTTTGTTTTGACGATGGCAATTACGACATGGCCAATGAACCGGATATCACGTATCCCTTTCTTTTTAACTTTGTGAAAGGAGAAGAATGGCGGGCACAGAAAATGGTGAATCAACTAATCCACAAGCACTATTTTGACGGGCCGGCGGGTTTGCCTGGGAATGATGACACCGGTACATTGTCCACCTGGTTGTTGTTCAGCATGCTTGGTATTTATCCGCACTGCCCCGGTGACATGAGCTACGCTATTGTAAGTCCGACTTTTGATAAGGTCACCATTGCGCTTAACGCTAACTATTATCCGGGAAAGGAATTAACCATAGAGGCAAACAAATCCTCAAAAAATGCGATATATATTCAAAACCTGGAAGTAAATGGTCAAAAATATAATCGATATTTTATTGACCATGATACGCTTGTAAAAGGAGCACATTTAAAGTTTGAATTAACTGAAACCCGAAAGCCGTAAAGATGAGGTTAAAGCTTTTATTTTTTATCCCGGGATTTTACCTGATGACCAATATGGCTAAAAGCCAAAACCCCAATTGGGAAACCTATGTTTGCTACACTACAGACCGCACGTTGACTATCGACGGGGCACTGGATGAAGAAGCCTGGAACAAGGCGCCCTGGACATCGCCATTTGTGGACATTGAGGGCGATCTGAAACCTAAGCCGACATATCTCACCCAGGCAAAAATGCTTTGGGATGAGCAGTATTTTTATATCGCGGCCAAAATGTTTGAGCCTAACATTTGGGCCACTTACGATCAGCGGGATGCCGTTATTTTCCATGAAAACGACTTTGAGGTATTTATAGATCCGGATGGTGACACGCACCAATATTATGAACTGGAAATCAATGCACTGGGAACAATCTGGGACTTGTTGCTGGTAAAGCCCTATCGCGATGGTGGACCGCCGATTAATGCATGGGATATCAAAGGGTTAAAAAAAGGTATCCAGATCAAGGGAACACTCAATAACCCGGAGGATGTCGATGAGTACTGGACCGTTGAATTGGCCATTCCCTGGAACGTTTTGAAGGAAACCACCGGAAGATCCCCAAAAGACCAGGATCAGTGGCGCGTGAATTTTTCAAGGGTAAACTGGAAACTTGATCATAAAAATGGTGAATATGTCAAGTCCATCAACCCAAAGACGGGCAAGCCTTTTCCCGAGTCGAACTGGGTATGGTCACCGCAAGGTGTTATTGCCATGCACCAACCCGAAACCTGGGGTTTTGTCCAGTTTTCCAGCCATACTGTGGGGACAAAGACGGTTAAATTTATCCCCAGGCAGGCAGAAAGTTATAAATGGATACTTCGCCAGATCTATTATGCTCAGCATCAATTCTTTAAAAAAAATAAAACATTTACAGGCAACATTGAGCAATTAAAAGTTCCTCCTGCTATCCTGGAATTCAAGTCTCAAATTAGCCTCCACACTACCCCGACTCAGTTTGAAGCAATTTTCACAAGCCCGGATGGAGACACCTGGCACTTGCTGACAGACGGAAGGGTCAGGAAAAATATGTAATATGAAAAAAAGAGTATTTTTAAAAAAAGCCGGAATCGGAAGCCTTGCCTTAGCCAATGCATCTTTGCTGGGCATGAGCTGTTCAAACAAAAAAACTGCGGACGCAACAACCGATGAAAAACCCGTTCTCTCTCCAAAATCATCCAAAAACTGGGCCTGGATTTCACCGCCTGCGAACTGGAACAGGGAAGATTGGCAAGCCAAACTGGCACAGGCCAAGGCCAGCGGTTTTGATGCTTTGGTCTTAAATGTTTATAATAGCCATGTTGCCTTTTTTGAAAACGATCGCATACCCGTGAAAGAAGCGATTGCCGAAAAAGTGATCCCGCTTTGTAAAGAAGCAGGCCTCGAATTTCACGCGTGGATGTTTACCATGCCATGCAATATTGAAAAAATAGTAAAGAGACATCCCGACTGGTTTGCCGTTAACGGCCTTGGAGAATCTGCTGCTACCAAGCCAGCCTATGTCGATTATTATAAATTTTTATGCCCTTGTCATCCCGAAGCCCAGGAATTTGTGAAAAATAACGTAAAATCCATCGCTGAAATTGACGGGATCGATGGCGTGCATTTCGACTACGTCAGACTTCCCGATGTTATTCTGGCGGAAGGACTGCAGCCAAAATACGATATCGTGCAGGACAAAGAATATCCGCAATATGATTACTGCTATTCTGAATTTTGCCGCAACTTATTTAAGGAAAAAACAGGTATCGACCCTTTGAAAGACCTGGAAGATCCATCGGCCCATCAGGAATGGCGGCAATTCAGGTATGACAGTATTACCAACCTGGTGAATAACCAGCTGGTACCTGAAGTAAAAAGCCGGAATAAAATGGTAACCGCTGCAGTATTTCCCAACTGGGAAAGTGTAAGACAGCAATGGCACCGCTGGGACCTGGACGCCTTTCTGCCCATGCTATATCATAATTTTTACAATGCTGATATCGACTTTATCAGGGAGCACACCAAAAAGGGTTTGGAAAGGTTAAAGAATGCCAATAACGATAAGCCTATTTACAGCGGTATATTTTTGTCAGCTCTGAAACCCGATGAACTTGAGATAGCCAATCAGATGGCGAGGGAAGGAGGCGCTGGTGGTATTTCTATCTTTGCCCTGGAACAGGCAAGCGACGAATACATGCAGCGCTTTGCCCAGGTGCTGGCACATTAACTAATTTTTTAGGGCCACTTATGATCAATAAAAATCCTTATGTAGAAGTCCAAGCTTCTGACCATAGCTGTCATGAAGGATGGGATAACATTGTAGTTGAATTACAACGCCAAATCAAAAAACAGGGTAAGAAAAAAATAATCATTACCATTGATTGCTATCACGGCACTTACAGCGATGTCAACCTGCAGACCCTTAAGGAAAGGCTATCACCTAATGTAACTTGTCGCGCCAAGGATATTTATAAGGACGAGGTGGATATCAGAGCCATGGCGAAAAGAGACATGAACGGCGAATTGCTCAACACTAAATATTCAAATTATGTCATCGATGACTACTTCGACGACAATCGCCTGAAAGCCTTAAGAAATAACATTGATTTTATAGAAGAAGGTGTCATCCTCATTCACGGAATCGGCGCCCATAAGATCTGGCCTTCCGATATTCTGATTTACTCAGATATGTCCAAATGGGAGATCCTGCAAAGAACCCGGAGGAATGAGATTTCCAATATAGGTGTCCACAATGAGCAGGATCCTCTTGACGCGCAACTCAAGTGGAGTTATTTCATCGACTGGAAGATATGCGATAAAATCAAAAAACAGCTGCTACCCCAGTGCGACTATTTTCTGGAAACCAATAATTGGAACAAACCAAAACTGGCCAGCGGCGATTTGGTGCGTAAAGCCTATGAGCTGGCCAGTCAGCAACCACTATTCATGGCACCTTTTTTTGACCCCGAATTGTGGGATCAAAATATATCACAGGGAAAATCGTCCGTTGAGGACTTCCTCTGGGGGTTTAACTGCGATGTGGAAACGGATAACATTTTGTTGAAAATCGGTAACTGTCTTTTTGAGACGCCTGCCATCAATGCTGTCTACTATGACCCTAAGAAGTTCCTGGGACAGGCCGTTTTTCGAAAATTTGGTTCAGAACTTCCCTTGCGTTTTAATTTTATTGACACACAGGAAGAAGATGACCTAGCCCTTTTTGTTTATCCCGGTATTGATTATTTGAGAGATAACTTTAACATTCATTACCATCAATGTGAGAATTTTTATATGATGGATGTGGGTGAAAAATCCAAAATACAGCCGGGACTAAAAGAGAACATTTCCGCTGAATTTTTCTGTGACACCCTCGAAAAGAGCAAAACAAAAACACATCGCAAGGCGCTGGCAAGGTTGTTAAATAAGATCCCGGTAAAAAAACATGATCATCTGTTTGTACCGGCAGAAACCATTTACAAACTACCAGACAATGCGATCACTTTACACATCAGTTCGGCACCTGGCATATTTAAATGGAATTTATATGAAATTCCAGTAGAAAAGGTGGGGATATTAGATAACTTCATCAACAACCCGCCTGCGTTAAGCCATTATAAAAAGAAACTGATGAATCAATCATCGTCCGTAGATGACACTGGCATGGTGGAAGAATCACTCGCACCGCAATACAACCAATACTTTGCCCTACATCGATTATGGTTTGACAAGGAAATCGAAATACAAACCGATGGAACGGTGCATATATTCAATTTAATAGAGGGCAACGAAGTAATTATAGAGGGGTCTGACAATCAATTTAAGGCCGTCCACGTACATTATGCCGAAACGTTTGTGGTTCCTGCCGATATTGAAAAAATCATCATCAAACCCGTAGGTGAGGGAAAATTCGGAATGCTGAAATCATTTCTAAAAAGTTGACACCTGAATGATGTACGTTCCCCGGGAACGTGTAAATCAAATTTTAATAGGCATTTGTTTCTATTTTCAGTATAATAACAGCTTGGTTTATGGCTGTGCAAAAACAGATGTTTAAAAAAGAGAAACCCACAGGTGATTGACTGGAGCCCGATTCTTTTGACTTTTAAGCTGGCATTGATTACCACGGTCATGCTGGTCATCATTGGCATTCCCCTGGCCTATGGGCTGGCCTTTTCAAAATTTAAGATTAAACCGGTAATTGAAACGCTCGTGAGTATGCCATTGGTTTTGCCGCCGACGGTATTGGGGTTTTATCTGCTCATAGCCTTTAGTCCCAACAGTGGTCTGGGACGGTGGCTGAGCGAATGGTTTGGTTTTGAGCTGGTTTTCTCCTTTGAGGGGTTGGTAGTTGCATCGGTTATTTACAGCTTGCCATTTATGGTGCATCCCATTCAATCGGGGCTAGCCAATGTGCCTCAAAGCTTAAAAGAGGCTTCGCAACTGTTGGGAAAATCAGATATCACTACTTTGGTGCGAGTCCTGCTTCCTAATATTAAACCGGCGCTTCTGACCGGGGTAGTCCTTAGCTTTGCCCACACAATCGGTGAATTTGGCGTGGTGCTGATGATCGGCGGAAATATTCCTCATGAAACCAGGGTAGCTTCCATCGCCATTTACGATGAAGTAGAAGCCCTGAATTACGATTCTGCCAATACCTACTCACTGATTCTGTTTGCTGTGACATTTATCATCCTGCTTGCTGTTTTTCTCGTCAATAATGGCCGTTTAAATAAGAAGTGGCTATGATCGATATTAATTTAACAAAAACCTTGCAAGGGCCTGATGGCAAAATGATGCTAGCGGTGGAAGCCCACATTAATCAGGGTGACCTGGTTGTTATCTACGGCCCTTCAGGGGCTGGCAAAACTTCCATTTTAAGAATGTTGGCAGGCCTGCTCCAGCCGGAAAGTGGTAAGATAGCCGTCAATAATGTTTGCTGGTTTGACAGTGAAAAAAATATCCATCTCAAGCCACAACAACGCAAAGTTGGTTTTGTATGGCAGGATTATGCACTTTTCCCCAATATGACAGTGAAGGAAAATTTACAATATGCATTACCCCGATCACAGCCTGCCCATATTCTGACCGAACTAATTGATATCATTGAGCTAAACCGACTGCAGGACCGAATGCCACAAAGCTTATCAGGTGGCCAACAACAAAGAGTAGCGCTCGCCAGAGCGCTTGTCAGGAGCCCGGAGGTACTGCTGTTGGACGAGCCGCTTTCGGCATTGGACGAGGGAATGAGAGTTAAAATGCAGGATTTCCTGTTGAAAGTCCACCATCAATACGGTCTGACCACCATTCTGGTCACCCATGATATGGCAGAGATTTTTAAGCTGGCAAAAAAAATATTCCTGCTGCATAATGGTAAAATATTCAAACAGGGAGCGCCACACGAAGTTTTTACCCATCAGGACATTAGCGGCAAATACCGGATCACCGGCACCGTATTGAAAATTGACGCCAATGACGTCGTCTATGTCGTAAGTGTGTTAATAGGTAGCCAGATCATCAAAGTAATCGCTACTGCAGAAGAAAGAAAAGGCCTTAAAACCGGTGATAAGGTGCTAATTATTTCAAAAGCCTTTAACCCGATCATTATGAAGATTAACAACTAGAGGACATCAGTTAAATTAATAAAATATTTTCTCTGTCAGGGATTTAACTTAATTTTATTAAAAATATCACCGAAGAATCGGACAACGGTTTTGACGCCCTGTACTCTTAAAATCTAAAAAATGCAAGCATCTTATTTACCCAGTATCATCAAACAATTTGGATATTATCGCTTATTAGGGCAAAAGACATTTGACCAGTTGAGCGAGCATGAGCTTTTTGAACAACCGGACCCGGAATCAAACAGCATAGGCATTATTGTTAATCATTTGAGTGGCAACATGTTATCGAGGTGGACAGATTTCTTAATTAGTGATGGAGAAAAACCCTGGCGCAAGAGAGATGAAGAATTTGAAGACCTGCTGAAAACCAAAGCCGAGCTGCTGGCCAGCTGGAATAAAGGTTGGGATTGCTTATTTCTGGCCATTAATAGTCTCAAGGAGGGAGACCTTGAAAAAATCGTTTATATCCGTAATATGGGGCATACGGTCTTTGAAGCCATTAATCGCCAGCTGGCCCACTATGCCTATCACGTAGGACAAATTGTGTTTATTGGAAAGATGGTCAGACAAAAGGATTGGCAGAGCTTATCTATTCCCAAAGGCGATTCAAAAGCCTATAACCAGGAAAAATTTAATATGGCCAAAAGAAGACAACATTTTACAGATGAGTTCATAGACAAAAAAAACGAGTCCTAGGCCTTCTACGTTTGAGAATTATCAATTTTATGGATAAAGAAAAAATTTTCAAAAAGCTGAGATTCGGAGAAAATGCTGAAAATCTGGTTTTAAACGCACCTGATTTTTACAAATCCCTCCTTCAGGGTCATCCCTTCGATGATGAAATAAACCCGGATAAAGCAGGGCAATATGATTTTGTTCAGGTATTTGCCACTGACCAGCAACACTTGGAGGCATTGGTGGCTGTGGCTGCACCAGCAGGCAAATACGATGCTGTCTTTTGGGCGTGCTACCCTAAGGGTACGGGAAAAATCAAAAGCGATATTAAAAGGGAAACGGTATGGGAAGCATTTGGTAAGGTTCACTGCAGGGCCGTAACCGCCATTTCCATCGACGAGACCTGGAGCGCGCTCAGGGCCCGACCGAACGAGGCTGTGGGCACCAAGTCTTCATGAGCTTAACATACCTGACCGCCGACAATGAGCAAAAACCTTAAACAACTTCCAGGGTTAATTAAACCGTATAATGTGAGACTTTTCCTTTGCCCTCATAAAATAACATTTGCACCTTTTTATATATTACCACGTGCTTAGAGATATCGACAACTTTTATTTACAGAAGCAGGAACCGCTGAAAAGTTGTTTCCAGGGCCTGCGGGATTTTATCCTGAACTATAATCCTGACTTTACTGAGTCGTGGAAATACGGAATGCCATGCTTTTGCTACAAAGGCAAGCCATTCTGTTACCTGTGGACTGACAAAAAATTACACATCCCCTACATCCTGATGGTGGAAGGCAGAAACATCGAACATGCAGCATTGGTACAGGGTAATCGCTCAAGAATGAAAATCCTGCTCATCCACCCGGAAAAGGACCTGCCCGTTGAAACGATTGATACTATATTTAAAATGGCCATAAAACTTTATAACCGGAACGCTAACCTTCGGTAAACGCGCAATGACCATATAGCTGGTGCAACTAAAGGGACGAAGGGTTGGACTATGTCGGAAATTTCCTGAATTATATATTATCTTTATGATTATGCAGGGATTTGTACCCGGATTATGGATAACGATCAATAGCTATGTTCATACCTTATTTCCCGAAATATCCATTGAATCAATATGTTAAAATGATCTGGTACCACAACGCCACTGTCAGCTATGAAAAAGAAAGAATTTTGCCGACAGGCACGGTGGAATTGATCATTAATCTTGGGTCGCCCACGCAGGTTTTCCTGGACAACGGCATACAGGTCAACAAGGAATTCTGGGTATGTGGCATGCATACCGGCTCAATATTACACCAGCCTATCGCCGAAACACATATGATCGGGGTGAGTTTCAAACCTTTTGGTGCCCTTCCCTTTCTGAAGGTCCCGATGTCTGAATTAAAAAACAGCCTGGTAAACCTGGAGCTTATTTGGGGAAATGAGCCTTTCGAGTTAAAACAACAATTACTGGCCCAAAAGTCTGTCAGGGACCATTTCCTGACAGTGGAAACTTTTTTGACAGCCAAACTATCAAATAGGCAAAATCACTTTGCCGCAATTATAGCATGGCTAGATTTGCAGCTTTCATCTTCGCGGGAGGTTCACCTGGAAGACCTTTATCAAAAAATTGGTTATAGCAAAAGGCATATCATCCAGGAATTCCGAAAATTTGTCGGGCTTACTCCTAAGGATCTGAAGCAAATATACCGGTTTAATGACGCCTTGAAGGCCATTGACCCCAACCAAATCAATTGGACCAGCCTCGCACTTACGTGTGATTATTACGACCAGGCTCACTTCAATAACCAATTCAAAAATTTTTCAGGACTGACACCTTCCGAATATGTTCAGTTTCGAAATCAGTTTCTCAATACCCCCTCCCAGGGCGAGGACGTTCATTTTGTCCCTGTTTCCTGACGGGTTCAAGGTAACTTTTTTCCAATGATCTGTTGTAAAGGCTGGCTACTTTTGCTAAAAAAAATTATGACACGTATCATTCTCGCTGGTTTAAGCGCCATTATCATTTACGGCCTGGTTTGTCTCCCGGGAAATGCACTGATCACTAATCTTCTTCAGCACAACATCAATCCGGATGGCGCTGTAAATCATACCTTCACAGTATTGGCATTCCTGCTGGGACATCTGGTCTACTCGGGTTTAAGTGGGATAGGAATCAGGTTAATAGCTCCTTCGGAGGGGTTGAAGACGGCAAGAATGATAGGTCTGTTTTGTATGCTGGCTGTAAGTATAGGCGTTACCATCGGTTATTGGAATCTTATGCCAAAGTGGTATCATTTGCTTTTTTTCGTTATTTTGATTCCAATGGTTTGGCTGGGGACAAAACTGCCTTCAAAAAAATGATATCAATATAAACACAAAATTATGGAACAAGGATTACTGGAAAAAACTGGCAAAACGCTTGAGGCGTGGATAGCTATCGTAAAAAAAGAGAAATTAGAGAAGCATGGCGAAATCATCAAATACCTGAAGGATCACCACAATTTCACCCACGGCTTTGCCAATTTTGTAGCGCTCAAAACGCGACAGTCCGATGCCGGCTCAATTCCCGATGAAGATTTGATCCAAAACCAATATGCCAAGGGAAAGGAGCATCTAAAGCCAGTTTTTGACCTATTGATCAAACATATCAAAGCACTTGGCCAGGACATTGAAATTGTTCCTAAAAAAGCCAACGTCAGCATCCGGAGGAAAAAACAGTTTGCGTTAATACAACCATCTACCAAAACCCGGATTGATCTAGGCCTGAAATTTAAAGACAAGGGCTTAACGGGCAAGCTGAAAGACTCGGGCCCTTTTGGTGCTATGTGCAGCCACCGAATTGAAATTACCGACACCGGGGAAGTGGATGCCGAAGTATTGGCTTTCCTGAAAGAAGCCTATGAAAATGCCCAATAAGGTTTACCAGGCAATTTGAAAATACCGGTGAAATAATTTGATTTTTTTAAGAAATAATTGAAACCGTTCAGCTGTACTTATTCGTAAGGATAATGGGAAGCAAAATCGCCCGACCTATGAATAAGTTTTTGTTCACGCTCTGTCTTGCGCTCATCTTCACTGTCACAGCAAAAGCCCAAAATCAAAAAGTAATTGACAGTTTAAAAAATGAATTACCAAAGACCACTGACACCACAAGGGTTAAACTATTAATTTCACTTAGTCGTCAATATCGTGACGCCTACCCGGAAAGTGCCCTCAAGTATGGTAAGCAAGCTTTGAACCTGGCAAAGAAGCTCAATTTCGGCATAGGCATGGTAGACAGTTACATTCAACTGGGGATCGTTCACGAACGGCAGGGAAAATTCCAGTTGGCGATTGACTACTTTCAGAAGGGTGTAAAGATCAGCCAGGAATTCAATGATCAAATAGGCGAACAAAACCTGTTGATGCATATAGGAATCGCCTACAAGGAACAAAGTGAATACCAACAGGCCCTACCCTACTATTTCAAAGCCGTCGAGATTTGCAAAAAAATCAAGCACGAAAGAGGTTTAGCCAGCAATTACAGCAATATCGCCACGATTTACAGGAACCAGACAAAATACGTGGATGCTTTTAAGTATTATCTAAAGGCCATGGAAATTCATAATAAATCCGATAACAAATATGGGCTTATGGTGACTTTTAATGGTTTGGCTTTGCTTTACAAGGAGCAGAATAATACGGCCAAAGCGCTGGAATATTACGAAAAAGCTTTGGAAATGGCTGAACTGTTAAAAAACCAGGTGGGAATCGCCGGTATCTCAACCAATCTCGGCGAATTACACGAGGCAGCCGGCAATTATCAACAATCACTGACGTACAATCATAATGCTTTGAAAATCCATCAACGCCTGGGGTTTAAAAACAATGTGGCCAATAATTTGAATAACCTGGGATCTATTTGTCACAAGCAGAAACAATATGATGAATCAATTACTTATTATAACCGGGCCATAGCAATCCTGGAGGAAAAAGGAAGTAAAACAAACCTGGTGGCAAGCCATCTGCATATCGCCTCGGTTTACCTGGAACAGGGACACTTCCAGCCGGCCAGGGAACACACTGATAAAGGACTGGAATTAGCCCTCAAAATCCCTTCTCTGGAAGCGATGAAGGAAGGGTATGCATTACAGGCCAGGATTTATAACAGTCTTGGAGACTTCGAAAAGGCCTACGACTATCAGCAACATTTAATCATCGTGACCGACAGCATTTTTGACCTTGAAAAATCCCGGCAATTGACGGAGTTGCAAACCCTGTACGAAAGTGAAAAGAAGGAAAAAGAGATTGCGTTGCTGGAAAAACAGAAAGAGGCGTCAAGGTTTAAGTTCATCATTACATCAGTGGGTCTGTCCTTTTTAATCTTAGTAGGACTTTTGTTGGTTTTATTACAGCGGATCAAAATAAAGAAAAACAAAAAGCTAATGGCTGTACAGCAGGAAAATGCTGCGTTAAAAACCCAGGACCTGCAACGAAAACTGGCATTTAAAAATAAGGAGCTCACGACACAATCTCTCAACCTGGTGCAGAAAAACGGGATTATGGAAGAGCTAAAATTTGGCATCAACGAAATCATTGAGGTAAGTGATAAGCCCGTCACTAAAAAAATTACCTCGTTGAAAAGACTAATAGATTACAGCTTTCACCTGGATAAGGACTGGGATCGATTCAAAATACACTTTGAGCAGGTACATCATTGTTTCTTTGAAAGACTAAAAGCGGCTTTCCCTGATTTGACAGCTGCTGAATGCCGGTTGTGCGCCTTGATCAAACTCAATCTAACCACCAAGGAAATGGCAACGATTATGGGTATTGCCCCCGAAAGCATGAAGGTAGCCCGTCACCGCCTGCGCAAAAAAATGGGCCTTCCCCCAAAAGCCAACCTGGCGGAAACTCTTATAAGTTTTGACACCCCGGAATAACGCTTCACACCCTCAATTATCCATTATCAATTGTCATTTACCAACTTCCCCTGTTAACCTTTTGATACCGCCCCAAACTGCCATGTTAACCCTGTGTTACCCCCTACAATTTCTCCCTTGCAGCCCGTCATCATACATTTGCTCGCCATCAATCGGAAGGCCGGTTTGAAATGACGGACACATCTTGTTACCCTGGTTTCAAATAAGATTGACAATCGGGACCTGAAGCAAAGCTATAAAGCGGCAACAACTTTTCAGGATCCCATATAAGTAAGCGGCCAATATTTACTGCTGTAACTCTTTAAAAAAAAATAATATTATGAAACGATCGGTAAAACACCTGCAAAGACCTTTACATCAATTTTTTAGAAATTTCCACCCAATCCTCTTTATCCTGATATCCGTATGTTGCGGCTGTTCGGATGATGATGAAGATGCCAAACTCCCGATGGCAACTGCTTCTTCTGATCAAATAGTAATCGTTCCTTTCTTTATTGCGGATGCCCAGGGTGACACTCCTACAGATCCCGATACTCCCCTGTTTGAGCGTCGTGGGCAACAACCTATTATGGCTCCCGATGGACATCAGATAACTTTAAAGGAATTTTCAACCGTTACGGGAAATATCTCTGTAGCCTGTATGGAAGAGGGCACCAAAGTAACCCTGGATCTCAAGGGGCTTATCCCAAACGGCGTTTATACGATCTGGAATGTAACATTCAAGGCGCCCGGGCTTGACCCCACCGTTGCCGACTTTAACCAAATAGGTCAGGGAGCCATCGGGCCAACCAATGGCATTGACAGTGATTTTACTGCTTCTGCAGAAGGTAACGCACAAATTTCGGCAACAACTCCTGGCGGTAAATTGTCGATGTTTGGCAACATAGCCGCTTGTCCCCTGACTGATGAAGTAGAATGGCATGTGGTAGGTGCTTACCACATTGACGGGAAAACCTATGGCCCTGACCTTGGACCCGACGGCACTGCGGTAGAGCAGTTTGGTTTCGTTTTCAAGCAGAAAAAAAACTAATTCAGGTTGTGAAATGAAACCGCGTTGTGAGTTATTAAAACCCAGGTTATAAACGCTCTAAAAATAACACCATGATTGACAAAAACAACAAGGCGCATTACCCACAATTTGCCTGCAGGTTTTATGGTTTAAGCAAACTTCTACTGACTAATCTTTTAATAATGAGTACCCTTATATCCTGCAATAACAACGATGATTCAGGCCCGTCGCCAAAAATTCCTTTTACCATTAGCTTAATGGGGATAGACAACACCGCGGTTTCGGTCACAGCCATATTGGAAAACAACCAATCTGTATTTAAACGTAAGTTCACCCTGCTGCGGGACCAGCAGATGGCACGTCTGATGTTAGAAGGGATTCCGGATGGTTTTTACAAGTTGCGTCTTCTGATCAACGAAGGTAAAGTCAATATTGGGGCATTAACCCATGAAGCCAATATTGAGGTAAATGTCGCAATAAATGGCAGTTTAAAGGTCAATGCGCCGTTTTATCAGGACGTTTGTTGTGTTTCAATTGAATGGAAAGGACGCTATTATTACGAGCATAGGAAGATTACCGGAATCTTTTCCTCAAATCCTTGTGAAGGCTATGCAGGGTTACTGGACAATTGTAAACCAATAGGCCATGTCTCTTACCTGTATGTTGACAAGGTTATTTATGATGCGAACGATAAAATTCTTAAGGAGGCTGTTTTTGAATGCTTTGATTGCACGGCCGAGGAAGAAAATATCGTTCGCTGTCAGGAGGAATTTCAGTCTTTTTACCAATTATGCAAAGAGGAAGATTGGGTCACCATGGATAGTATGATCAGGATAGATTATGGTCCGAAGAATGACGGTGTTACCATGACCAGTTTTTATCAAAAGTGGAAAAAATGATGAAAAACGATCTTATCACCATTATCAAACCGGTAGTTTGAGGAATTAACTTTTCTGTCGACAGGTTGATATCAGCGAAACTAACCTCAATTCAGTTTCGTTGGAATCAGCATGACCTGTCGATAAAAAATGTCAAAAAAAAGAATTTCGAGTCACGATATAGCTGCTAACTGTGAAGCACCTGAGATTCCCAATTTCAAAGTAGCCTCATTTGATAATAAAATCTGCACTGCCGCCGAATTTGAAGAAAACCATAAACACGATTTTTTTGAAATCATATGGTTGAAAAACGGCGCTGGCATTCACCATATTGATCTGGTTGAACACTCATATGATGGTTCTGTCTTTTTTGTACTGGCACCGGGTCAGATACACAAAATAGATCAAAAGATAATATCCGAAGGTTATGTGCTTAAATTCCAGCCGGGCCTTTTCAAAAATGAAAAAGATGTTTATGATTATCTGCTGGATACCTGTTTGTTTGACAGCCGCACCTCCTGCCCTGTTTTCAACGTTCCTGAAAAGCTGAGCCCTGTCTTTGATGAGATATTTCTAAGAATGATAGATGAATTCAAACACCCGGAGGCAGATACGGAAAATATACTGAGCGCCTATGTCAAAATCCTGATTACTCACATTAACCGGATCAAAAAGTACAAACTTAGCGATGTTCAGGTTCCCAGCAACCCGCAGTATGCCTTATTCAAGCGATTTAAAATACACATTGAGCACCACTATAAAACTGTGCACGCTGTTCAGGCTTATGCCAAAATGCTCAACACACAAGCCAGAACCCTTAACACCGTTTCACGCAAATTTGTCAATCGATCAGCCGGTGAGATGATACAGGACCGCCTGATCCTCGAAGCTCAGAGAATTCTCTATCACGAGGCTTTAAGTATTAAAGAAATTTGCTTCGAATTAGGTTTCGAAGATCCGGCGTACTTTACCAGGTTTTTTAAAAAGCATACTGGTCTTACGCCTCAACAATTTAAAATGCAGCAACTATAGCCGGCTGGAGTAGCGTGATCGATAATATCAAAATAGCTGTATTTAAAGCCTAAACCTCTTTTTCACAAAGCCAAACTTTTCAACAATTTAAGCGGCTTGCTCATTTTCGACCCGGGTTATGTCTCATAGCCGGGGAATACTTGTTCAAAAGTGCAAGTTAATTGCTTATTTGTCTATTTCTTCCCTGCCTAAGTTGCCAGACCTTTGTGGTGTTGTTAAAAATGTAAAACTTAAAAAATACTACAATGCCATACATTAATATCAGGGTCACCGATGAGGGCGTGACCAAAGAACAAAAACGTAAATTGATTGAAGGCGCCACCCAACTGGTGGTAGACGTACTCAATAAGAATCCGGAGACTACTCACGTGATTATTGACGAAGTAAATACGGACAATTGGGGTGTACTGGGGCAGCAGACAACCGAGTTAAGGAAGCTGGAGTCGAACGAAAAATAACATGCTCAAACCATAATAAAACTAAAATGGAAAATCATCATAAAACAGTAATTGTAACCGGGGCATCAACCGGTATCGGTAAAGCAATTGCGGCGTTATTTCTGGAAAAGGGTTACAATGTTGTCATAAATTCGGCCAACAGTGAGAACCTTAAACAGACCTATGAAACCTTCGGATCTCCCGCCAATGTCATTTATGTGGCCGGAGATATTAGCAATAGAAAAGTGAGTAAGCAGGTGGTCGCAGCCGCTGTTGAAAAATTTGGCTCAGTGGATGTATTGGTTAACAATGCGGGGGTATTCGCTCCCAAGCCCTTCCTTGAAGTAGAAGAAAATGAGCTCGACAGATTTTTAGGTGTAAACCTGAAGGGTACATTTTTTACATCACAGGAAGCTGTAAAAATCATGTTGAAACAGGGTGGTGGCGCTATTATCAACATAGGCACGGTCCTGGTGGATCACGCCATTGCCGGATTTCCGGCTGCCGCACCTATTTCCAGCAAGGGTGCCATTCATGCCTTGACCAAGCAGCTGGCGGCAGAATACGGCAAGGACAACATCAGCGTAAACACCATCGCTCCGGGGATCATCAGAAGTCCGTTGCAAAGCAAAATCGGCATCGAAAATGCAGATTCACTGGCGGGTCTGCACCTACTCGACAAGGTGGGAGAAGCTACCGATGTGGCGGATGCCGCTTATTACCTGGCCACTTCAGATTTTGTAACCGGCGAAACGCTGAATGTCGCTGGTGGACATACCGCGGGCCATCAATTTGGCTAAAAGTTTGGTGGAACTTTCTTCCACCAAACTTCTTTTGCTCTTATCAAATAACTACCGGACCAAAGAAATCTTCATAAATTGCTATCATGAGACCTCTCATTTTTCTAGGCCTGGCTGCTGTTTTGTGGGGAGTCAATTTTCATCTGGCCAAAGTAATGGTTCAAAGCAGCTCAGCTATAGAAGCCGGGTTTTGGAGATATCTATTTGGTGTGTCAACCCTGTCATTATTTACACTTGGAGACTTCCCCCGGTGGACCATCATCAAAGAAAATATCAAACCGCTGATCTTGATAGGGATTATTGGGCTTTTTGCATTTAATTATTTTTTCTTTCTTGGATTATCAAGTACCACCGCCGTTAATGCCGCACTAATTATAAGCCTGAACCCCGCTTTAACTTTGATATTGTCTCATTTTATCCTCAAATCGGCCATAGCACTTAATCATTTAATCGGGATCAGTTTGGCATTTTTTGGCGTATTGTATTTGATCTTTAATGGCAATTTTCTATCCATTAAGAATATCACGATCTCGAAGGGAGACGGCTGGATATTTATGGCCAATATCGTATTTGCTTTGCACCATGTATGGGTAAAAAAATATGCCGGAAGGTTAACCAGCCGACATTTGACCTTTTCGACAAATTTTATTTGCCTCATGCCGTTTGTTGTGGTGTTACCCATTTACAACACAGGGAATTTCACGTTGTACCCACGAGAATTTTGGTTTGCCTCCATTGGAATTGGCGTATTCGGAACCGCCTTGTCTTATTGCCTGTGGAATATAGGCGTGGCCAAAAAAGGATCCTCCCAGGCTGGCATATTCATGAATTTAGTTCCGCTTTCTACCGGTGTATCCGCCTTTGTTTTTGGGGAGAAAGTGAGCTTTATTCATCTTATTAGTGGAATTCTAATAATTTCAGGCATACTTTTTATGCAAAAAAATAACCGCTGGCAATTTTAATTCTTACTGAAGAATCAACGGGTCGTTTTTCTGTCACCAAAGATTCAGTTTACCGGGATTCTTTTTCCGGAAGCAACGCCGGCTTTTTTTCAGCGATTTATTGCCAGTCTTATTTGAATCGTCGAATAAGCATATTACTGGTTTAACATTGAATTTATTTAAACATCCCGGGAATTACCTGGCCAACCTTAATGTTAGCATAACAGTTTAATGTATAAAAACCAAACACAATCGGCATTTCCCATTTATTATGTATTTAGAATTCACAGAAGATAAGTTTAACTCAATTTTTCGATTAACCAACGAATTGGATCAAATTACCAGTGAGCACATGCTTCAAAATGGATTGATCGCCATTTTATGGAACAGAAATAGCCGGGATGTGACCTTTTACGTAGATAACATCCCCATTACTTTAAAACCGGGTCAGATCACAACCAGCACGTACTTACAGAAAGTATCATTTCAGGGGACCGGCGACTCCTTAACAGCTTTTATGTTTAACAGAGCATTCTATTGCATTCAGGATCATGATCACGAAGTTTCTTGCAATGGAATCATATTTTTTGGCACACAGGATATTCCCATTATCACCCTGGATGAAACAGAAGTAAAAAAAATTGACTCGCTTTATACGGTTTTCATAGATGAATTTGGCACAAAAGATAACATTCAGGGAGAAATGCTGCGGATGCTTTTAAAGCGGCTGATAATTATGTGTACCCGAATCGCCAAGAAACAATTAATCACCAAAGATCTTAGCAATTCCAATATTGATATGATTCGCAAATTTAATGTTTTGGTAGATACCCATTTTAAAACCAAGAAACAGGTGAGTGATTATGCCGACATGTTAAACAAGTCGCCCAAGACCCTTTCCAACTATTTTCTTCTTTACAACAAAAAGTCACCACTCCAGATCATCCACGAAAGAATTGTACTGGAAGCGCGACGTTTGCTTACTTTTACAGATATGACCGCCAAGGAAATTGCGTATGAATTAGGTTTTAATGACGTCACCGTATTCAGCAAAATGTTTAAAAAAATTACCGGTTCCCCGCCTTCCGACTTCAAAAAATCTCAAAAAGTCCTCAATTAGGGAATAATTGACAACCCTTAGGGAAATGTGACCTGTCACCGGCAAAGCTTAGCGCCGTAAAATTGTATCAAAGGTTGAATAAATAATTTTAAAAACTTTAAAAGATACAAAAAATGACACAATTTTCAGTTCCCACAAGAGAAGAGGTCTCAGCAAATAACCAGGCCATCTTCGATAATCTTCAAAAAGGATTAGGTTTTGTTCCCAATCTGTATGCTACCTATGCTTATTCAGATACTGCTTTGGGTGATTATCTGGCTTTACAGAACCGAAAAAGTTCTTTGAAGGCAAAAGAGCGGGAGGTAATTAATCTGGTAGTGAGCCAGGTAAATGATTGTAGATATTGCCAAAGCGCGCATACAGCCCTTGGTAAAATGAACGGTTTTACTGAAGAACAAATTCTTGAGATCCGTTCAGGTGCTGCCTCTTTTGATGAAAAATTGGATGCTTTGGCAAAATTCGTAAAAAACATCACCGTTAACCGCAGCAAACCAGATGCAAAAGTGGCAGAAAACTTTTTCGCTGCCGGTTACACCAAAGAGAATCTTGTTGATGTTATCATCGTTATCGGTGACAAGATCATCAGCAATTTCATACACGGCGTTACACAAATTCCTATCGACTTTCCTTTAGCGCCCGAATTAGAAACAGAAACCGTTTAATTTTAACATTTATATAGTGATGCAAAAAATCAAAATTTTAGGAGTGGTAGCTGCGCTAATGATAAGCTTTGCCACCCTGGCACAGGATAAAGTGGAAACCGTTAAGCTGGAACAAACTACCGGCGAGTTTACCACCAAAACATTGAAAGTGAAGCCTGGAACTTATGTTTTTGAAGTATCCAATAGCAATGTAGATCACGAGGTTGGATTTGTATTAGCACCTAAAAAAGCTAATATCGAAGCGAAGGATCACATCCAAAAGGCCTACTTATCAAAAACCATCAATACCGGAGAAACAGCTTCCTCACAGGAAGTAACGTTGGAAAAGGGCGAGTATGTTTACTTCTGTCCGTTAAACCCAACACCGCAATATACGTTGATTGTTGAGTGACCATACGACATAGGCTTTGAGACTACTCAAAGTCTATGTTTTTTCCTTTGTTACCTTTAATGGGCATATTCTTGCACGTTAAAATAATCTTATTATGAAAACCCCTATTAATACAGAACAACAAACAACCCTAAAAGCCGATCTTGATGCCAGACGTATTTCCTGGGAGGCCAAAGCCCCGGAAGCAATAAAGACCATTTACCAGGAAGGCGTTTTGGCTGTCGAACAGGGAGGCACTACGCGCAAGGCACTTCAACCCGGCCATAAAGCAATAGATTTTATACTCAGCAATGCCAATGGTAATACGGTACACTTGTATGAGGTACTAAAACAAGGCCCGGTGGTTCTCACCTGGTATCGCGGTGGCTGGTGCCCGTATTGCAACATTACCTTGCGGCATTTGCAGCAACATCTACCCGATTTTAAAAAGGCCGGGGCTAATCTAATTGCCCTTACGCCGGAATTACCTGACAATTCTCTTTCCACACAGGAGAAAAACCAGCTGCAATTTGAGGTGCTGAGCGATATAAACAACGAAGTAGCCAGAAAATATGGTATCGTATTTAAACTTACCGACGAGGTTGCCGATACCTATAGACAATCTTTCAGCCTCGAAGCGTACAATGGTAACGATAATAATGAACTACCACTGGCTGCCACCTATGTGATCGACCGGGAAGGTATTATTCGTTACGCCTTTTTAGACGCCGAATATCGCAACCGCGCCGAACCCGGTGACATCCTGGATGTCCTTAAAGCATTAAAATAAGCTGCTAAAAGAAAATTGATGTTGCCAACAGGTGATGAAACGCTCGTTTGTCACTACGGTATCAATCCAAATAACCTTTCCTCCAATGGGCTCAAACGAGCCTTTTTGTATTTTGGCTGTTCCCAATTCCAGGGATCATGCGGGAAATGAGTAACTTTTCGGGTGTAGAATTTAAAATAAAAAAACGCTAAGTGTAGAAAATTATCCACTCAGTGGACTTTTCTTTGTGGAAGTTTTGAATAACAGACTATGGTCAATTTTTTAGAAATAGAAGAACCGATTAACGAGACCAGGATAAGAGAATTAGAAAGTAAGTTGAATCTTAATTTTCCGACTTCATATAGAAATCATTTGCTAAAATTTAACGGAGGGCGCTGTAAGCCTAACGTTTTTAATTTTGAAGAAGAAGGTAAAAAGGAAAAATCTTTTATTGATTGGTTTTTAGCTGTCCATGATGGTGAATATGACAATCTTGAAGATTACTTTAATACCTACAAGATAGAAGAAAAAAGGATGCCCGACGCAGTTTTTCCAATAGCACATGATCCAGGTGGAAACTTAATATGCATGGATTCAAACGACGGTAGCATTCATTTTTGGGATCATGAAAAAGAAGTAGATTATAACCAATCGGATGACAGTGATAGAACAAATCTTTATTTTGTGGCGAGAAACCTGAATGACTTTATGTCCAGCTTAGAATAGGAATAAAATGGTAAAAGATATCTCCTTCAGGCGTAAAATAAAAAAATCGCTCTGATTGTAGAGAATTCTACACCAAAGGGAGGTTAAATAAGCAAATGTATCCAAGCACATTTATCAAATAACTATTTTATGAATTACGAGGAGTTAATTAATGAACAGTTTAATGCGTGTGTGGTGGGTATTGATGAAGAAATGCTTTCGAATAAGGAAAGTTGGTATGACTATGTAATAAGTCTACCAACCCATTTAAGAATAGTTTATACTATTGTCATCTTGCATCAACAAGTCTTCAATGGAGGGTTTCACCAATACTTTTTCAATTCCTATGGTATGTTTGGCTACTTGACATTAGATTCTTTAAAAACCATTAACGCAAGCTTTACATTGAAGCTATTAAAAAAAGTTTTAGATAGAGTTAATGATGGGGGTTGGGACATTGAAACGTTTAAAGATAAAGCATTTAACAGAAAGATAGATAAAATTGTAAACTTTGATAATGAGTTGGGTAATTATCTCGACAAGTGTGATGATGTGTATTATGACGCTGAAGAAGATCTACTATTGCTACTGGGAAATTATCTAAAAAGTATAAAGTAGTATATCTCTTCAAAATCAAAAGTAATGATCATGAGTGTGGAAAATTCTACACCAAGAGGAGTTAAGTACCTTCACTTGGGCGATTTTTGAGAGGTGGACAAATCGGTAATGTTCCATTGGCTAGTGATGATTTAAATCAAGCGACTCATTTTTTAATTAGATAGTATGCAGAACTCAGAATTATATAGAAGAGGCTTTGTTGTCCCTCTTAGTGAATTTGCGGAAAAAGCTCTTTCAAATAATGCTGTTGAAGAAAGTACGACAGTTCAGTTTTATGAATTGTCAAATGATAAAGTATTTGAAGGATTATGGGAGAAGGGATTATTTGAATCTATCAATAGACATTTAGGTACCGTGATAGATGATTATGAAGAGGAAAAAGTTGAAGCCCAAAGTTTACCTTCATTAAGAAAGATTATAAAAGAGTTCCTGGGATCAGCAAAAATTGATTTTTTGGAAAGGGAGGCTGTTTCGGAATTATTAAGATTATGTGATATTGCTATTGAAAATAATCGCTCAGTATTCTTTATTCTTTAATGATGGAACCAACGATAAAATATTTAAGTCCCTTTTAGGTATAGAATCCACTATATCAAACTATCCATTTTAGAACGAAAACGAGGCATTTGAATGCCGGATCTCATCCAAAATCGCAATCAAGGAATATCCTCAAACCAGGAATAATTTTATTTTTCAACATTTCAGGTAATGGACCATGGCCGGCTTTCTTAATTGTATGAGTTGCACGGGACCACTTGTTTTGGATATTTACCAAAGAAATAGCCATTAAAACTCACATGACAATGGTGTAATTATTGCTACCTTGATAAATTTAAATATCCAATGGTTATATTTGTAAATTAACATTTACCAGGTAAACTGGTTTTTCCAGTCTAGGACTTAACTTAAACGCATGCAAAATTCAGCGCGTATTTTGGTTGTAGGGCTTGTTTTAATCTGCCTGCATCATATCACCACCGGCCAGCAAATAGAGGTATTATATGAAAAGAAGCTGGATCTTGGACTGTCAGACAAAATACTGGTAGAAAATCATCTAACCTATGATCCCAACAATCCGGATCACCTGTTAATTTCAGGGATGTTCGTAAATACAGAGGATCCGGATGAATATGGCGATTTCTCTGTATTATCCGAGGATAATGGCAAATCCTGGAAGTATCTGAAAGTGTTTGATGTCGCCCAGGGCGCCGATCCATGGTGCGCCATTACCAGTACGGGCACAGCCATTTGCACGGTGTTGGGACTCGAAAAATTGTATGTTTACCGGTCCGAAGATGGCGGGAAAAACTGGCAGGACGAAGCCGTTGACCTGGGAAAATACCACGATCACCAGACCATGGCAGTCGATTTCGAAAGGAATGTGATTTACCTGGTTTCTATCAAGGGCAATAAGATTTATGTGAATAAATCCGAAGATGACGGGTTGACATTTCCATCTCCCACCTCTTTTCGTTTCAGCAACCTGGGCAGTAATACCATGACACCGGTTGTCTTATCGGACGGCACCTTGCTCGTGTCATTTACCAACTTTAACCGTCCTGCTATTGGTCAACCGAGAAACGGCGGGAGGGTACAACTTTCAAAAACGCTAAGCTGGTTACTGCCCAGCAAAGATCAGGGTAATAGTTTTGCGACACCACTGTTCATTTCCGAATCCTGTGAGGCCGGATTTCCGGTACTTGCCGTTGACCAGTCCGACGCTACTTTCAAGGACAGGCTTTATTACGTATGTTCTTCACAAAGTGACAACATGATCCTATCTCACTATTCAGACACAAAGGGAAAATCCTGGTCTTTTCCTGTCAAGGTTAAACAATACCATCACCTCCCCCGTCATAAAAGAAACCCGTTTACGGGGACCCCACAGGTCACCGTCAATAATCAGGGGATTGTTGGTGTAATTTGGCAGGACAGAATGGAAGACGCCAAAGGCAATTGCCAATATCTTTATTTCACCGCCTCCATCGACGGGGGTAAAACCTATCTCCCACCAGTACAGGTTTCCACCAAACCTTCCTGTATGGAAATTGACCAAAACCACTGGGCCGGGGCACGGTATAAGTCCGGAGGTGATTACACAGGATTCGTAGCCAAACCAAACGGTAATTTTCAGGCGGTATGGGCCGACAGCCGGGGAGAAATCTCCCAATTATATATGGCCGAAATAACTGTCGGCAAATAACAGCCCTGGTATCAAAGTCATCAACGATCAGCCTTGCCTTCCGGCGAAGTCTGTACGCCTTGCTTTTTCAAATATTCAACATGAGCGATAGCCATGCGGATTTGACCGTAGGTGATCTCTTCAGGTAAATTTTCTTTCAAAGGTTTTAATCCCTGGTCCAAATACTGTGACGATTTGGCTGTGATGGTGTCAAGCAATTGCTGGCTCATAACCTCTTCAATTTTAATTTCCCCATATTGAATCAACCTAGCCATATGAGATTCAATAGTCGTCACTGTTAACAGGCGACGCCCTGCAATATCTTTTATGGGCAATCCCTTCCTGAAATATTGCAACGTATCAAGGTGTGTATCCGATAAACCGGGTGCCTCTCTCCGCACGCGTTTTGTTCTGGCGATCTGAGAACGGTTACCAGACAGGTTATGTTCAACACAATAGTTTTGAATAAGTCTGATAATGGCACCACCATAGCGATTTACCTTTACCCGCCCAAATCCGCTGATTCCATACAATTGCTCCTCCTGAAGCGGCAGGTAAGTTGCCAGCTCTTTGAGAGTGGCATCGGACAGAATCATGTATGGCGGCAGATCCTGGGCAATGGCCAGCTCCTTTCGCAACTGTGACAACTGATTGTATAACGCTTGCTCATAAGCTTTATCGGCCCCCTCATCCCCGGAGGTGTGTAAGGAAACATGCTGCAAATAGCTTAGCTTTACTTTCTCTTCTCCCTTTAAGACTTTCCAGCTTTTATCGGTTAATTTCAAAACCGGATACATGCCAGTTTCCATCTCCAGATAATTTTGACTAACCAGGGCGGAAATATAATGTTTCCATTCATGCTTTGACAGGTGAGCTCCTTTTCCAAAAGTCTTCAGATTTCGTTCCGGCTGTTTAATTTTCTGTGACCTGGAACCTCTCAAAAAATCAATGACGTAACTGGTACCAAACCGTTGGTTTAGCCTGGCCACCGCTGACAGGGCCAGTTGAGCAATCACGGTGCCATCAAAGGTTTTCACTGTATTAAGACAGGTATCACAAGCCCCACATTGATCAGGAAAATCTTCATCAAAATAGCGCAGCAGGAATTGCCGGCGACAGCTGGTTGTTTCACAAAACCTCGCCATCGTCTCCAGCTTGTTACTCATAATACGGGTTTGTTCCTCATTACCTTCAATAGCAATGAAGTATCGCAATCTAGCTACATCGCCATAGCTGTAAAACAACAGCGCCTTACTGGGCAGACCATCCCTTCCCGCTCTGCCGGTTTCCTGGTAATAGCCTTCAATATTTTTAGGCAGGTCCATGTGAATAACATAACGAACATTCGATTTGTCGATGCCCATACCAAAAGCAATGGTGGCAACAATGATTTTGACATCATCCTTGATAAAGGCATCCTGGCTCTCATTTTTCTGCTGAACATCCAGGCCGGCGTGATAGGGCTTGGCTGAAAAACCATCCAGCACAAGCCTTTCTGCCAATTGTTCGGTAGACTTGCGGCTCAGGCAATAAATAATGCCCGATTCTTCCCGTTGCTCATTCAGAAATTGCAAAAGGCGATCATATTGCTGGTTCTTGGGAACTACGTGGTATTGGATATTTTCTCTGTTGAAACTGGATATAAATACTTTTGGATCGTCGAGTTTTAATTTTTCCAGTATATCCTGCCTTGTCAGTTTATCGGCCGTTGCCGTAAGTGCCATCACCGGAAACTCCTGCTGCAACAATGCTTTCAGCGTTCCTAGCTTCCGGTATTCCGGCCGGAAATCATGTCCCCACTGCGAAATACAATGCGCCTCATCAATGGCTACCAGCGAAATAGGTTGTTTTTTCAGAAAAGCTACAAAGGAAGTGTCGGAAAACAATCTTTCCGGCGCCATATAAAGCAGCTTGACCCCTCCCTGCTTTACCTGCCGGAGAATTTCCTCTTGCTCGGCGTATTCCTGGGTGGAATTTATAAAGGCGGCATTGACGCCATTCTGCCTGAGGCTTTCGACCTGGTCTTTCATCAAGGCTATCAACGGAGAGATCACCAACGTTAATCCCGAAGCCATTAATGCGGGGATCTGATAGCATAGCGATTTTCCCCCTCCGGTTGGCATTAGTACCAGGGTATCTTTCTTTCCGACAATACTGTCAATAATAGCCTCCTGGTTCCCTCGAAATGCCGCATAACCAAAAACATCGCTGAGTATTTCCTGGGGTTTTTTAGGGGAATCGGTTAAATTATCGCTCATAAACTAAAAAAATAATCAATTAAACGGGAAAGATTTCAGGTTGATCCTGTCATCAGTTTCTATCCCATACCTAAAAATAAAAAAAGACCATGCCTTTAGCGGTAAAATAATTAATTTTCTCAATTTACAAATGTAAATTAATCGTTTGGAAATGACTATTAGGTATTTACAAACAGCTAAGTGTAATAGTCGATAGGAGTATACGCTTTTTGTCATCAATACAAACGACAAAAGCGCTGCAGATTTACGGACCAACCCAGCCGGTGCCAGTCAGTAAATCCAAATAATTATTGTAGGTTGAAAGCCCGGTTTTTATTATGTTTGATTGGAAAACCGTTGATCCTCCAATGGCGCAAAAGCGGAAGAAGAATATATTAATTATCTACGGCCTTTTGATGGGATTATTACTCATTATCCTGCAGGTTGTCAATTATCGCGCGATTATACGTGATATCACCATAGAGATCTACAGTGTTATTATCGCTGTATTCTTTTTGAGCATTGGCTTGTGGTTTGGCAGGAACGGCCTGCGAAAAAAAACAGGTAAAAACACCAGGAAGAAGGATCCAAGAGATCTCGGTTTAAGTCATCGGGAAGTAGATGTATTGCAATTAATGGCGCAGGGACTTACCAACAAAGAAATCGCCAACAGGCTCTATGTTTCATTAAATACCATTAAAACCCATACCTCTAACATCTATTTAAAACTTGACGTCGAGCGTCGAGCGCAGGCCATTCGCAAAGCGCAGGATCTCGACCTTGTTTAGCTCCCCCACAGGTATGATTTTATGAAAATCACCCGTTTGGGTGACTGATTTGGGCGAAAAAAAATCTTCATTTGAAAGAAAAAAATAAAACTATGAACGATAAAAAAATTCTTCTCAAATACGGACTAATTGGCGGCGCCATATTGGTCATTAGTTGGTTTCTGTTTAGCCCTCTTTGGATGTCAGACCCCGAAAACATGGATTTTGATCTGGGAGAACTGGTTGGTTATGCTTCCATGATTGTAGCCCTCTCGACAGTGTTTTTTGGTGTAAAGGCTTACAGGGACAAGCAGAGAAACGGTTTCATCTCTTTCAAAGATGCCTTCCTCAATGGGTTGATTATTGTCCTGATCGCCTCCATCATATATGTGGTAGGTTGGATGATTTATTACCCCAACTTTATGCCTGACTTTCCCAGCCAATACATGAATCACGAGGAGGCAAAAATGGTAGCCGAGGGATTATCTAAGGAAGTGGTAGATCAAAAAATGGAGGAAATGAAGGCGTTTATGGACATGTACGATAATCCTTTTATAATGGCTGGCATGACGTTTTTAGAGATTTTTCCCGTTGGGTTAGTGATCGCACTTATTTCAGCGTTGATCCTCAAGAAAAAATCCGGGGTTTAGGCGCCCATTTTGTTTCTGTTCAAATTTTAACGGCAAATTACAAATTATGAAATACACCATCGAAGCGGATATCGACCGCCCTCTTGAAAAAGTCATCGCACTTTTTCCCAATCCGGAAAATTACAAATATTGGCAAACTGGTCTTGAAAGTATCGAGCTTATCGAAGGCGCTCCCGGAGCAACAGGCGCCAGGTCAAGACTTAAGTTTAAAATGGGTAAAAAAGACATGGAGATCATGGAAACCATTACGCTAAGCAACCTGCCTGAGGTGCATACCATTACCTACGAATCAAAACTCATGCGCAACATCGTCAAAAGTGAATTTAGCCCCATCGGTCAAAACAAAACGAAATGTGTATCACATCAAGAGCTTCAATTCAAAGGTTTCTTTCGGTTAATGGGCCTGTTTTTTCCGGGTGCTTTTAAAAAACAGTCAAAGAAATATTTACAGGATTTCAAAACGTTCGCAGAATCCAAAGCCACGACTGATTAAATAGCTGGTTTTCCTTTGGGCAACCAGGTCGGGTGATTAACAAATTTTGAAGAAGAAAAAAGTTTTACGAGACCATACAGTCTCGCATATTTTGTTCGTTTACTATAAAACCAGGTAATCTAGTTAATCACCCGTACTTAAATGTACCAATCCAACCTGTTATGAAACGATTTTTTATACTATCATTACTCACCACTATTTTATTTTCAGAGGCTAACTGCCAAATTCAAAAGGGAGCACTACGGACAGGAGGCCGCATCAGTTTCAATACCAAGAGTGATCATCTTGAACGGAAAACCAGTGACGATTCCTTTTTAAGTGATTTTGAGAACGATTTTCTTGCCCTAAATCCTCAAATTGGCGTTTTTCTAACGACGTCATTTTTGTTAGGTGCCGGCATTGAATATGAATATCAATATGATAGCTTCAGGAGTTCAAACAATGGGAGCTTAAACAATCTTACTTCGGAAAAGAGTAGTTTAATTTTATTTAATCCCTACGTACAAAAATTTTATGCGTTAACGGATAATTTATTTTTCAGTCCGACACTTAATCTACTAATTGGAGGAGGAACCAGGAAAAGTAGTGGCAGCATTGACAATAGAGAAGGCCGTGTTTTTGCTTATAGAATTAATGTAACGCCGGAACTGACTTATTTCATCTCTGAAAAGTGGGCCGTCAGTGCGTCAATCGGACGGATCTTTTACAACCAAACCAACGAGAAAAGGGACCGTGATGATACCTATAATTCGGATTACGATAACACTGACAGCGAATATGGTATTGACTTTAGCCTCAATAGTTTTAGTGTAGGCTTTCAGTACTATTTAAAAAATAAAGTAGAGTAATTAATTTCCAGTATCAATGATTGTTATTGGTTAAAAATTATTCAAAAGCCTGTTTGATGACTCAAAAGTTTTTTGACATGAGGGTGGGCAAGCGGGTTTTAGTTTTTTTGGTTTCAGAAAAAGGTGTTATCGTTAATGTAAATTATGCAAAAACCCGGTTGGTATAGCAGCTTGTCTACCATCAAAAATGCTTGTCCAATTTTCGGTTGCTGTATTTTTCGATTTTCCTCAACTTGCATGGAAAATGACAAATATGCAACAGTATACTGAATTTCTCCAACTTCACCGGCGGGACACTCCGTTGATATTAGGTAATGTATGGGATGTGGACAGCGCCAAAATTTACGAGCAAATGGGCTTTCAGGCATTGGGCACCTCGAGCGCCGCCATAGCCAGTACTTTGGGATATGAAGACGGCGAAAAAATGACCTTTGACGAACTACTTTACCAGGTAAAAAGAATTGCCGCAAATGTTGACATTCCCCTCTCCGTTGATATAGAAGGAGGCTATAGTCGCAACCCGGAGGAGATCATACAAAACATAATGGCACTTCACGAAAACGGGGTCGCCGGCATCAACCTGGAAGATTCCACCGTGGGGGGCAGCCGCGAGATCACACCGGTCGAGGATTTTTCCGAAATTGTCAAAACAATTAAACATTACTTTCAAAAGCACCATATCAATATTTTTCTGAATATAAGAACTGACACTTACCTGCTCGGTGTACCATTTGTTCTGGAGAACACTTTGGAAAGGGTCAGGGCCTATGAAGAGGCTGGTGCGGATGGTATATTTATTCCAGGTATCGTTTCCAGCAAGGACATTAACCAGGTAGTCTCCGCAACAGCTTTACCCGTAAATGTTATGTGTATGCCCGGTCTGCCTGATTTTGATGAATTGGCAGCTTTGGGGGTAAAGCGGATAAGCATGGGCAATTTTGTCCATGAATTTATTCACAACGAACTCAGGAAGGCCATAGATGTTATTCAAACAAACCGGTCTTTTAAACCTTTATTTTCTCATGCCGGTCACGAATAAAAGTGATATCAAACGTTTTTATCAGGCGTTAATCCAACGGGATAGCCAATTTGCAGGTGTTTTCTATGTGGGGGTTACGACAACGCAGGTATTTTGTATTGCTACCTGCCGGGCCAGAAAGCCGAAACCTGAAAATGTTATTTTTTTTACCACCCAGCAGGAAGCTATTTCTCATGGATTCAGACCCTGTAAAATATGCCGTCCCCTGGAAAACTTTAGCGAACCTCCGGAGGATATACAATCACTCATAAAGCTTGTCAATGGTAACCCGGAAAAGAAAATATCTGATAATGATTTAAGAATACTCGGGTATAGTCCTGAAAAAATCAGGAGATGGTTTAAAAAACATCATGGCATAACATTCCAGGTTTACCAGCGCATGATAAGGGTAAACTTTGCTTTTCAGGATTTGAAAAAGGGTGCAAAGGTGACAGATTCAGCCTTTGAATCCGGTTATGAATCCCTGAGTGGCTTCGGTTATACTTTCAAAAATCTCCTGGGTGTAGCTCCGGAAAATGCCATCAAAAAAAATGTCATTCACCTCATGAGATTGACGACCCCACTTGGGCCTATGCTTGCTGGCGCCACGGAGAAAGGTATCTGTCTGCTGGAATTTGCAGACAGGAAAGTTTTATCGCAGGAATTAAAGGAACTATCCAGGCTATTGGATGCTGTTATTATGTTTGGGGTCAACCGGCACTTAACCAAGGTAGCATCGGAGGTCGAGGAATACTTTAAGGGTACCAGAAAATCATTCGATGTCTCATTGGTTAGCCCCGGCACTAGATTTCAACAAAAAGTATGGCATCAGCTGCAGGATATACCATTTGGAGAGGTGAGAACCTACAAGCAACAGGCCAAGCTGATGCAGCAGCCCAATGCCGTCAGAGCAGTCGGACGGGCCAATGGCCACAATCGAATTTCCATCATAATTCCATGTCACCGGGTAATGGGTGCTAACGGGGATTTGAGGGGTTACGGCGGTGGCGTTTCCAGGAAAAAATGGCTGTTGGCGCATGAAAACAGCTTATCCGGTACGGTAAATAGTTGACCCCGGCTACGCACTGCTAACCTGAAAACCTTCTCTAACCGGTTTAGGCTTACAACTTATACCTGCCAAGTGACAAGTTGATAATTCGTACTAACCAAAGTTTCACGTTTTATCATGTTCCCGCTCCCACATATTCGACTACTCCATAAAAAAATGGCCATAAAAGCAATATCCCGTAAATTTTTGCAATATTTTTTTATATTTAAAATATTATTCACCCACTTCTGTTCAGGCAGAAAATTCTCTGTGAATAAAACCACGAAATCCCGCTTAGTGAAAAAAAACGTAATTAATTATGACTACCAGCGAAGTTTTGCGCGAACTGGAACAATATGGTAATGAACAAACCAAAAAAGTGTTGTTAAAGCACGGCGTAAAAGAGCCATTTTTCGGAGTAAAGGTGGCCGATTTAAAGAAAATCCAGAAAAAGATAAAAAAGGACTATCAACTGGCGTTAGAGTTATTTGACTCGGGCAATTCGGATGCCATGTACCTGGCCGGCCTGATTGCGGACGAAAGCCAGATGACCGAAGCTGATTTAAACAAATGGGCCAAGGACGCCTACTGGTATATGATCAGTGAGTACACCGTCGCCTGGGTTACCTCAGAGACACCCTTTGCCCTGAAGCTTGGCATGGAGTGGATAGACTCTGACCATGAAAACATAGCCTCGTCCGGATGGTCTACGCTGGCCAACCTTATTTCCATCAAACCCGATGAAGAATTGGAAGTATCCACCTTTAGCAAATTGCTCGACCGGGTGGCCACAGAGATACATGACGAACGAAACCGCGTCCGCTACACGATGAATGGTTTTGTGATCGCTACAGCCGCCTACCTGGCCGAACTAACTGACAAGGCTGTAGCAACGGCAGAAACTATCGGAAAAGTATATGTGGACGTGGGAGGGACTGCCTGCAAGGTTCCGTTAGCCACTGAATACATACAAAAGATTAAAGATAAAGGACGAATAGGAAAAAAAAGAAAGGAAGCAAGATGTTAAATTTTAGCCGGCTCGTTACAAATTAATGGACCTTAGCCTATCCTCCATGGACCAGAACGAGTTTGAACAGTTTTTGGACCTGACCATCCCCGATTACGCAGAAGATAAGATAAAAGCAGGAAGCTGGAGCCTTGAAAACGCCCTTCCTAATGCAAAGCGGGATTTCAATAGGCTGCTACCACAAGGTATCCAAACAAAAAACCATTTCCTGAAAAATATTGTCACCAATCATCAAAAAATAGGATCGATCTGGTATGCTGTCAAAGATGACGATCAGCCGGCAATAGCTTTCCTCTATCAAATCTATATCGAACAGGATTTCCGCTCTAAGGGATACGGATCATTAGCCATGAAAGTGTTGAAAAATGAAGTTGCCGCATTAGGGATCGACCATATTTGGCTACATGTTTTTGCCCATAATAGCAAAGCACTCCCATTTTACCAACGGCTTGGGTTCAAAATCAGCGATTATACGCTGCACATCGATCTCCGCGCATAACATATAGCGACAACCCAAACACAATTTATTATTTAAAAAAATGACCAACCAGTCACATTTCATAAAAGTTATGCTTATATTTGTGACCAGGTGGTCATAATTAAAATTCAATGCCCAAAGAAACATTTTTAAAACTCAATCCGGAAAAAAGGAAAAAAATCACGGACAGCTTTCTGCGGGAGTTTAGCACCAATAATTATGATGATGCCTCCTTAACGACCGTCGTCAAATCCCTGGGAATAGCCAAGGGCAGTATCTACCAGTATTTTGATAGTAAACTTGACCTATTCCTATACCTACAGTCGGAATGCGGTGCCATTAAGGCGAAATATATCATGCATCTGAAAAGAGATGATTACCCAGATTTCTGGGCGTACTTCAAGGCATTGTATCGGGAGGGGATCAAATTTGACCTTAATCACCCCCTAGAAAGCAATTTTCTGCATTCTCTGGCAAAACATATTCACGCGCCGTCTCTCAAAGAATTAACCAAAAAATGGTTTGACCAGGTCATTGGCGTGATGTGTTCGTGGATTCAGCATGAAGTAGATATAGGTCACTTCAGAGATGATTTGCCGGTCAAATCAATGGCATTTTTTTTATACACAGTGAGCATCAGTATCGGGGATTATATGCGAACGATGCACGGATTGAATTTAGACGAAAACATAAAAAGCGGAAAACCGGTTTACGCAGCGCAAAAGGGTCAGATCTTGTTGCAGTCTGTTGATGAATACATCGCCATGCTCCGCAAAGCTTTTGAAAAATAAAACCATGATAAAAGTAAACAATCTATCTTTTACCTACCCGCGCGCCTCCTCGCCCGTGTTGCAAAACCTCAATTTTGAAATCAGCGAGGGGGAAATTTTTGGTTTTCTGGGGCCTTCGGGGGCAGGTAAAAGCACCACGCAAAAAATATTGTACAAAATCCTGCATAATTTCACCGGGGAGATCCATATCAAGGACAAACCATTGGGCCAATGGGGAAAGGAGTACTTTGAACAGATTGGTGTTGGCTTTGAACTGCCCAATCATTATCTAAAGCTGACTGGCAAAGAAAACCTGGCGCTATTCGCTTCTTTCTATAATAAAAACAGGCTCCTCAAAGTGACAGACCTCTTTGAAATGGTGGGGCTACAGGATAGTATTCATAAAAAGGTTGAAACCTATTCCAAAGGCATGAAAATGCGTCTTAATTTTATTCGTGCCATTATGAATGATCCCGATATCCTCTTTTTTGACGAGCCCACCGCCGGACTAGACCCCGTCAACGGTCATAAAATTAAAGAATATATTGTCAACCTTAAGAATCAAGGAAAAACCATCTTTATTACCACTCATGATATGACGACCGCCGATGAAATCTGCGACCGGGTGGCATTCATCGTGGACGGCAAACTGCGCGTAACAGAAGCACCTTCCACTTTGAAGTTCAGACACGGCGAAAACCAGGTGAAGGTCGAGGCTAAGGGCAAACAACCAGCCAAATTTCCCCTGGAGCATCTTGGCCAAAATGCTGGCTTTTTGGAGTTTATCAGTACTAATGAATTACTTAGAATAAATACCATGGAGGCCACACTGGAAGAGGTTTTTATTCAGGTCACCGGTAAAGCATTAAAAGCATGAAGGAATTAATCCAACAAACGAAATGGCAATTTATATTGCTACAAAAAAACAATATTATTTCCATCAGCATTGCTGTGACCTTTTTTTATGCGTTGGCATTTTTTATTACAAAGGATCTCGGCAATGCGGATAAAGTACTGACCCTGCTCATCTTCAACGACCCGGCCGTGATCGGATTGTTTTTCATCGGACTTTCCATCATCATGGAAAAGGATCAGCAGGTACTCACCGCCCTATTTGTCACCCCTATCAACCATCACATTTACCTGATATCCCGTATTTTATCAATTTCCATTGTCGGATGGGTTTGTGCGCTGGGTATGGCCTTTGCTGCGGTAGGCAACTCATTTCATTTGGTCCATTTTTCCGCTGGCGTTTTTGGCATATGTATACTCGCATGTTTATTGGGTATTTATCTGGTTTGTTATACGCAGGAATTTATGCGCTTCACCTTAAAATCCATCCCAATATTATTGCTCCTTTTCAACCTGCCGCTACTCAATTATTTTGACGTGACCAACGTTGGTCTTTTCAAATTTTTTCCATCGCAGGGAGGGTTGGATCTCATTGCCAATTCGCACGAGGTCAGTCCCGACCCGTCGGTTATTGTTTATGGATACCTCTCCATTATTTTTTGGATCCCCCTACTCTATTGGTTAGTGTATCGCACATTCATGTCCAAAATAGTAAATGTTTAATACGATGAAGCAATTGTTGAAAGTCTCCACCGCCGATTTCAAGTTAATATTCAGAGATCCTTCCCTGAGAATTTTTTTGTTCCTGCCAGCCTTGATTTTTTTGGTTATCAATATTTTCCTGCCTTATCTGATAAGCAAATTTGAGGGTGTTAATGAGTATGTCTCCTATGTCTTGATTGTGGCTACCATAGAAAACACACAAATGTTTGGGTTTATCTATAGTATGGTTTTAATCGAGGAAAAGGAAACGGAAGTGGCCAGAGTCTACGGAGTATTACCGGTATCAAAAATGTGGTTTGTGCTTTTTCGATTAATTATTCCATGCCTCATCACCGCCCTGCTTACCTGGGCCATATTGCTTATACAGCCATTTTATTCATTAGCCATCATGCCAAGTTTAGTGTTCTCTATATTGTCAGGACTCATTGTGCCCGTTTATGTACTTGGCATTACCGTTTTGTCCAGGAATAAAATGCAGGGGATGATCTGGATCAAGATATTCAACATAGCTGTAGTGCTGCCTATCGTTGCATTTTTTGTGCCGGATAGTTTTACCCACGTGTTTGGCATTCTCCCGTCACATTGGGCTTTTCAGGGACTTAGTGATATCATAGATGGCGGATCATTTTTTGTGAACGCGATTATCGGTTTTGCTTATTTTCTGATTTTACTAACGGTAGCAGTGCGAAAATTTTCCAAAATTCATTTTGTCTGACAGCGCATCTGCGGTTTCATACACCAATAAAAATTATTAAATTTGAGTGCCAACAATTTTTTGTGTCAAAAACTGATGGCCCCAAACCATTTGACATAGATTAGCAGGATTTGGAATGAAACCATGATCCGATCAATTTTATCCTTCAGGAGTATTTCCGACAGGCATATAAATGCCACTATTTTGTATCGGGTACAGTCATTGGCTAATCGTGATATAAAGCAGGGGAAGTAATATTTTATGGGGTAAATTGATAAGCAAAGCGCCTTTTTAAAATTTCCAGGTACTGCCACCAGAAAACAGTTAAATAAACCAATTTGTATTATGCGACAGCTACTATCGGGCATATTCATCGTCCTCTCTTTTACGCAAACCTGGGCACAACCAGGTGATACTGTACATTACCATTTGTCCTACCAACCCGGCTCAAAATATATACAGGTTCGTTATTCGTTTCCCGCGATCAAAGACAAATCGATCAACTTTGTTATTCCCCGCAGCGCACCGGGTACTTATGATCTTACCGATTATTCACTTTTCTTCGAAAAGTTAACGGCCGCTACTGACAACGCTGAGCATATAGCCGGCAAAAAAAGCATGGGCTCCTATTTTGAGTTTTTATCTCCGGACGCACCAATCACGTCAATTTCCTACCATGTGGCTATTGAAAAAATGGAAAATCAGTTGCATGGAGCCTATGCCAGCTCAAAAGTACGACCCAATTACCTGGGTATGCTCGGCTACGCTGTTTTTGGTTTTTTAAAGCCCCTCCAAAATAACCCTGTCAAACTTACGATAGAAACAGCTTCAGACTGGCCTATTTTCTCCACACTGGCTCCTAAAATGAATAGAAGTTATGGTAAGGCCAATTTCGAAGCCACCAACTTTGATATCCTTGCAGATGGGCAGTACCTGCTGGGTGAAGGTGTAAAAATATGGCAAGGTAAAGCGGGCACTATGCCTCTTTTTGTAGCCCTGTATACCGAGACTGAAGCTAACATTGAGGAGATCGGCCGCAGAGGATTGCTGGCACTGGAAGGTGTACAAAAATACTTTGGCTTCGTCCCCATGCCACATTATGTGATGTGTTATGAATATCTTATTCCCAAATCTTCTAACCATTTGTACAATTTCTCCATGGAGCATCTCAATAGTATGACCAGCAGTCTTGATACCTCCAGGGCCATCATCAGCTACGAGGAAAATCCACGACTGGGCGGCGCCATCCATCATATGGGGCATTCCTGGATCCCATTGCGTTGCTACGGAGAAGGTTATCGCCCTTTCGATTGGGAAACCGCCCCATTGATAGAAACAATCTGGCTCAACGAAGGATTTATCTGGTACATTTCCGGTTATAAGATTATAGGCTCATCCACAATACTGGACCGGTTTCGAAATACCATCACGACAGCACCGGATTTTATCAATAAAAAATCTCTCAGGGAGCTGTCTTTACTGGGTTCTACGCAATACTCAAAGGATTTTCGCATTGGTCAGAACCTCTTCTCCAGGGGTGCGCTGATGGCCTATGAAATGGACGAATACATCCAAAAGCAAAGCAATGGCACAAAAACATTTAAGGACGCTGTCATAAATCTCTACAGATGGTCGGAAAAGCATCGACGCGCCTTCGATTACGAGGAAATCCTAACCATCCTGTCCGATGGTGCGGGGGTGGATTTATCACCCGTCTGGGAAAAGTGGCAAAAGCCTGTTAAAGAATAATTTCGCAAATGGAAAATAGGATTTTCATTTCCGGTCTCCGGAGTGAGGCTGGTTTTCAACCTGCATTTGCAACGATCAAAATTGCCTGCTTTGAACAGCGGAAAGAAAAACAAAAAACCTTTGAATTAAAACGGGAGATTGACATATTGCTTCTTTTAAAACTAAAAACGACCGTTAAAAAATGAAAATCTTCTATCTGTTTGTGTTATTGAGCTTTAGCCTGTTAAGCCCCATTTACAGCCAATCGATTACCGCAATGACCTACAACATCCGCTACGATAATCCTAACGACGGGGAGGATCGCTGGGATGCGCGAAAAGTATTTTTGATCAACCAAATCAAATTCCACGCGCCCGATATTTTAGGGATACAGGAAGGGCTGGCGCACCAGGTGGACTATTTAAACAATGGACTCAAAGATCATAAATATGTAGGTGTGGGGCGTGATGATGGCAAAAAAAAGGGAGAGTTCAGCGCACTTTTTTTCAATACTAAAATATTTAAGGTAATTGAGTCCTCCACCTTCTGGTTATCGCCTACACCTGATAAAATTTCTGTCGGGTGGGATGCCGCCATGGAGAGAATCTGCACCTATGCGCTGTTTGAAAACAAGAAAACCGGTCAAAGACTATGGGTATTCAACACCCACTTCGATCACCGGGGCAAAGTAGCCAGGGAAAATAGCGCCCGACTAATTTACGAACGCGTTCAGGCGCTTAACAAGGATCAGTACCCCTGCGTTGTCATGGGAGATCTGAACCTGGAACCTGAAAGTGAGGCTATCCAATATTTATCCCAACACCTCCAGGATACGAGAATGGTTAGCAAAGATGTTGTCTTCGGACCCGAGGGAACGTCTAATGGCTTTCAATTTGACAAACCGGTCACACGGCGAATTGACTATATCTTTACCAGTAAGTCCGGCGTAACCGTAAACAAATACGCCGTTTTAAGCGACTCCAAAAACTTGCGGTATCCATCGGATCATTTGCCGGTGTATGCCGAACTAATCATACAATAAGCTCGTCCAAGCGGGACGCTTGAACCAGCCCCCGGTTCAAGCGTCCCGCTTGGACAGAACCCAATTCATTTTGTATAATTGTAGTGGAGACGCGATGGTTTAGGTATTTTCAACGGCATAAAATACATGTAAAAAATGGCAGACAAATCACACTGGAAGGGATCTGATAAATACATTTGTGATCCGGAATTGGCACAAGCATTTCACATGGCCCGAACGCTGGGAATGCCTTTACTAGTCGAAGGAGAGCCCGGAACCGGCAAAACAGAACTTCCCCTACAATATGCAAAAAGTCTGAAGCTTGACCTGTTTGTTTACCCGGTAGGTTCCAAGAGCAATGTAGAGCAGTTTGTAGCTAAATTTGATCATGTCAAATACCTCAGAGACTCACAAATTGAAGTGCTTAACAGCCAGCGGGAGGAGAAAGGTCTCCGCAAAAAGCTAAGTACCGGTGGGCGAAGTACTGAAAATCTGGACGACTACATATTAACGGGACCTGCTGCCAACGCTTATGCTTCACCCAATTCCGTTTTACTTATTGACGAAATAGATAAAGCGCCACGGGAGTTTCCGAATGACCTGTTATATGCCTTGAGCCACAGAAAATTTGTGTTGCCGGAATCCGGCAAAGTACTGGAAGTAAGCGAAGCTGAAATGCCCGCCATCGTGATCACCAGCAACCGGGAGCAGGAATTGCCTACAGCCTTTAAGGGAAGGTGTATCTATCACTATATCCAGTTTCCGGACCCGGATACCATGCAGGCCATTGTCAACAAGCATTATCCGAAAGCCAATACGGAGTTGGTAAGACTGGCTATTGATCTGTTTTATCAATTGAGAAAACTAAAACTGGAGAGAGCGCCCTCCACCCGTGAATTATTGAATTGGTTAAAGTATCTGCAAACTTTCTCCAAGGGTAAATCCTTGAAAATGATCAATAATTTGTCTGGGATTGGAGCCCTGGTCAAAACCCAGGTAGACCTGCAGCGCGTAGAGAGGAGTAATATTATCAACAGCAATTCCGGAACTGACGGCTAAATTTAAACTGATTTTGTTTCCCAGCTTACCACATACCTTTAAATCACACGACCTTCCCGCGGATGTCAGGACATTACTTTTATTAAGAAAAAGTATGGCGTGTGGGCTGGTACATACATTAGGTGATATCTACCTCGTCCTGAAAGGCATCGTGGTAAAAGATCCTACTATGATCGGCCCTTTTACATTGGCCTATTACGATTACTTCCTAAGCGTTGATTTTCAGCAGGGAGAAAGCCTCGAAGAAGCGGTTGCCAGATCAAAAGCCTTTCAGGAATGGAAGGAAATGCTTTTGGAAGCGGAAAAGCAAGCCGAGCCTGATGATATCAGGGCGCTTGTGAATCAATTTTTAGACGAAGTACATCTCACAACCTATGATATTCAGGACATCATTGATGGTAAAGACATGCTCGCCCAGGATAATCCGGACATGGCAGACCAACCAACTGAACCAGGAAAAGATGGTGCCCGAAAACTGGACAAGGTGGCCGACTATAGAAACATTGATCTTCAGGAGCTCTTAAGGAGAATGGAACGAGTTGCCAGGCAACAAAGAGATCGTCATACAGGTGGCAGTCATTGGATTGGTACCGGAGGAATTTCGCCGTACGGCCATGGTGGTGCAGCGGCCGGCGGCGTCAGAGTAGGTGGACAGGGCGGAGGCAGCATGGCCAGGGCGGTCATGGGTGACCCGAGATACTTTCCCGTAGATATGGACCAGCAACTAAGTGACAATAATGTAGATGCTGCATTGGCTGCGCTAAAAGGCATTTTTGAAGAAAGCGCTACCAAAAGTCTCGACATCCCGAACACCATCAAAACCGGGTTGAAAAGAGGCGGCCTGTTTTTGCCCGAAGAAAAAGACATTATCTCCGAAAAAATGCGGATCATCCTGATGATTGACAATGGCGGGTTTTCCATGGATTTTCATATTGGCAAGGTGACAGAACTGTTTAAAAAAATGAAAACGCGCTTTGCACACGACCTGGAGGTATTTTATTATCACAATACCGTTTACAATTACCTTTATACCAACGAAAGAAGAACAGACCGTATCGCCATTGATCAGCTGCTGGCCAAGGATCCCGATTATGCCGTCTTTATCGTAGGTGACGCTGCCATGGCCCCTTACGAGCTAAGCCACACCTCTATTCAGCACTGGCACGATCTCAGGGAAAAATTTAAAAAGATCGCCTGGCTCAATCCCGACCGCATCGAGACCTGGAAGTATTCCTATACCGTCGAGGTACTGGCCGGTATTATTCCCATGTATCCATTGACGCCGCATGGCATTGAAGAGGCGGTGATTGCGATGAATAAAATTAAGATTATTAAGTAGGTGCGGTGTAGTATTTACCATCCCGTAAAACCAAAAATTTCCGTTGAAAAAAATTTATGGCCAGCATTGCAAATGCCTCGATTGGTTTCCAATGCGGATAAGTGAATGTAGAGAATTCTACGCCCGGCTTTTGTTTTTTTATTTTACAACGGTAAAGCCCAACTATTTTCCCGGTGTGGTTTCATCATCCTTATAACCAAGTTTCTTCGCTTTTTCTAATGACTTATTGCCGGATTTGTCATCACCAAGGGCGATTTGAGTCTTACCTAAATAATAATGCGCCTCGGCATGACGTTTATTGCGTTTAATCAGTAATAGAAGATCCTTTAAAGCCTCCTCATACCTTTCACACTCCAGGTAGAATTTAGCCCGTTCCATACGATAATCTGTCTTCCATGAATAATATTTCACTAACCTGTCATGAGCATTTTGTCTGTATTCAGTCAGGCCTTGTCTTTTTGCCAGCCAAAGCAATTCTTTGTGATAGTCTTGGTTATATTTTTTAAGTCTTGAAGCGCTATCCAGCAGTGCAATTGATTTAAGTGTGTCTGATTTATACAAATAATTCAAGGATAACATATAATATGCTTCTCCATCATTTGGTTTTTTCTCTATTGCCTTATTGAAATCATTGATTGAGTGATCAAAATATGCTGCCCACAGCGCGGCTGTTCCACGATTGAAAAAAAGGTCACTATCGGTAGAATCAATCATCAGAGCACTGGTAAAGTCATAATAAGCTTTTACATATTTTCTCATCTTCAAAAGTAATATCCCTCTTTCCTTATAACCTATTTTGCTTTGAGGCATCAATTTGATCATTTTACTAAAATCCGCATAGGCCAGCTTGTAATCCTCTCGCTTCAAATATAAATTTCCCCTGTTGGCATAGGCCATAGCATACATTGAGTCTTTTTTGATGACCTCACTGTAGAGAGGAATTGCCTTATATTCGCTCATTAATCGACTTTCAAATAAGACCGCTTTGAGAAAGTCAACTACCGGACTTTGTTGATTATTAGATGCTGTTTCATAAAAAATAAGTGCTTGCTTGTTATTCCCATTTATGAATTCACAAATTCCCTGGTCAATGTATTGATGAGACTTCTTATCTAATTGATGGAACTTTTTGTGATAATAGTTTAGGGCAGACTGTAAGGCTTTGTTTCGCTCGAGCTTTGTATAGAATTTATATTCACCTGAATTGGTGGTATCAATTTCGAGATTAAAAGCTGTTCGAAAATTTTCTACTGCGCCTCGATAATTTTTTAACTCAAGCTCTAAATATGCTTTTATGGAATAGTAGTGATAATTGTCAGGGTCCTGTCGAATCAAAGTGTTGATATCCTTTTCAAATTGATCAGTATTGCGGTCGTGATAAATGGACAGCATAGCCCTGACTATGCGAGCCTGTTGCCAGGTGCTATCTACTCTGATAGCCCTATTCATCCTTCTGAGAGGTTTTTTAAAATTATCTGCTAACATCAAATCTATAAATGTAAGCGGAATATATGCTTCCCTGAAAGTCGAATCTATCTTTAAACATTTTTCATACATTTTTTTTGCTGTATAAATGTTCTGTTCCTGGGTAGCTACCAGCGCCATTCCATGATAGCCATAGGCAGCATATAGGGGCACATTTGTGAGCACCTCCATAGTTTCCTTGGCCTCCTTTATTTCTTTTTTCTCAATTTGAATCAGCCCAATCAAGTATTTTGATTCCAGCAGAAATGGATCTATGTCAAGAGACTCCTTTAAAGATTCTATTGCCTCATCATAACTCTTTTTATCATATAGCACAGCTCCCAAATAATAATGTATAAAAGCTTGCTTAGGATACATCTGGGTCATTATTCTAAAATGATGAGCAGCGTCATCCAGCTGATTAGTATTCCAATACTCCATTCCTGTATTGATTTCAGCCTGAAAAAAGGATTCCGGTACTTTTTCGCTCTCGTTTTTATTTAATAACTCTTTGGTAATGATGGGTTTGGCTTTAAAAAGATCATCTGTTGCATATCTTGTAATATCAATTTGGGCCAGAACACTACTGTTAAATAGGAAAACAAAAAAAATAAAGTATAACGATCTCATGGAATTAAAGAATAATACTCGTAAAAGCTAAAAATAACAAAATGATCATAACCGAACTATTAATAGTATTTGTTATTGACCGCATTTCGTCTGATAAATTTATTTTTCACACCTTTAAAATCCTACCTCTTTAAGGCCTAAAATAAGAAAATCCCGAGGTTGTGTTTATGCCACATCAGTTCGATCCTGCCTGTAAATTATTCGATTTTATTTAACGCATAATGGACCGTCCATTGAACTTTTCTCAGAGCATCATTACGGCTGAAAAATCTCATTAAGCCGGTATTGAGTTCATCGCTATCAAGATAAGACCAATCATCCACCAACCGGAAACCGGGACTCCAATGTACAATCGCATCGCTATCCGGAATACCAAATTTAAAGCTGGTTCCGGCGCCTAGCTTCAACTCTTTTTTCAGCTTAAAATCCATTAATTTTTTCCGCCATCCGGTAAGCCATTTTGCGCTAAATACTTCAAAAACGATTTCAGGATTATTTAACTTTTCTTGTAACGCCATGAACAACCTTTTCACATCCCGCTCGTCACAATACATGAATACTCCTTCAGCCACCAGCATAACGTGCTCAGCTTCTATTTTTTCAATCCAATCCAGGTCAAAGACAGATTGTGAAATCTGATTGTAATTTGCCTGTTCCTGAAATAATTGTTTTTTTATATTCATAATATCAGGTAGGTCAAGATCAAAAAAACTTATGCTGCCATTGTTTACGCGCTCAAACCTGTGGTCCAACCCACAACCAATATTCACAATCGCAGCATCGGGGTACTTCTCCATAAATTTTGTGATATAGCGATCATATTTTCTGGCGCGGAGCACCGTATAGGTAACTAAGCTGGGCCTGACTTTATTTTGAAACAGTTTTTTGTGCAAAGCACTTTTAGATTCCGAAAAATAGTCTTTCAGCACATTTAGTGTATTAACAGAACTTCTGTCATTTAAGATGGGAGTAGCAGACTGGGCGTCGATGGCATGGCATTGAAGTGTTAAAAACGCCGTTTCCGAAATGTCATTTATATCAATATTTAGCGCCATATTTTAAAAAATTATGTTATCACGTTTTTCTATCGGGCTAATAACATAGGTGCATGATGCTGTTTTCCTAAATATAGTGGAATAAAAAACACTCTGCCAAGTGCACTTTTTCAAAAAATAGAAAACAAAGATTCCGGCAAGACGCGCCTAGGTACAAACCAAACTTTTGTGGAATGTTTACCGGTGGCCTTGTAAACAGGTCGATTGGTTTCTAAGGCACATGTGAGCAAAGCGCTGGGAGACAGGTTTAAACAATTTTCTTTCCCACGCCGATAGCCATAAAAAAGGCTATCTTACTAAAGACAGCCTTTTTTTATGATCTATATTTACGCTACAGAATAATAACCTTATGTTTGGAGACAATACCGTTCTGATCCACTTCCAGAATATAAATACCCTTATGAAGTTCGGTATGTGCCTTAATTTTTTGATCTTTATTAAACTTACCGATTTCCACAAATTCATCGAGGAATACCTTCCCGGACATATCCAGAAGTCGAAGTTTTACTTTATTACGATTGTTAAGCGATACCAATCGAAGGTTGATGTTATCTTTGGTAGTAGGATTGGGGTATAAAGAAACCTGTAAATCAGGACCATCAAATTCAATCGTAACACTTTGTACAGGTGAGTACTCAAATTGTCCGTCGAAATCAACTTGTCTCAAGCGATAATATGACGTTCCAAATAAAGGTCTTTGATCGGTATAGTCATAGTTAAGCACTTCATTGATTGTTCCATTACCATCTACTTTACCGATTACCTCCCAGTTTTCTCCATTTTCAGAACGCTGTACTTCAAAAAAGTCATTATTAAGTTCACTGGCGGTTTGCCAATCGAGCAATACTCTATTATTGTCCTCACGCGCTGTAAATGAAACCAGATCTACCGGAAGCGTATTGTCAGAGGTTGTACTACCAAATGTAAATGGACTAAAGCTGCTGACCCCTGTAACCCTGATCCAACCCGGATCTACAGATGCTATAGCATTTTGACCCAAATTTTCCCAGACCGACCCATTGTAATGGGCAATTTGTAAATCTGCGAAGTCCTGTATTTCACTAAAACTTTGACTTTTCCAATAAAGTGTAACATCCGCGGATGAGACAGTTCCCGTATTAGTTAAATTCCAATACTCAAGTATACTGACGCGATTCAGATCACCATTTGGATCACTTGTCATAAGTTGGTCCGTAACAATATAATTTCGTTGCAAATATTCAGCAGTAAATTCTGTAGCTGCATCACCGGTAAGGTTAGCAATAGCTAATGGCGCCCAGTCGGTGCCCTCACCTATGGGAAATTCAAAATCCGTATTACCAACCTTCGTCATCCGTCCGTCGACAAAACTAGCTGCAGAGGCACCCGTGGTTGAAGATCCACTATTCATAGTGAAGGTATTATCTTGTGTATCAATAATTCCATCGGTAAGTGTCAAAACACCGCTTACATTTTGTGGATCGTTCAGGAGAATATCTCCGCCCACATTGTTAATTGTTAAATTTTGCCAGTTATTCGTTCCTGTAATCTCCTGCCTGCTGGTACCCTGAAAAACTACTGTACCGGAACCAATTGCGGCACTTCCCTTGTTGTCCCACTCACTACAAACATTCAAAGTGGCACCTACATTAAGGGTAAGCGATGCATTGGGTTGAATATAAATACTACCTACATTGGCCGAAGAAAAACCAGCACTTATGACTGGAAAGAAGCCTGAACCACCACTCACGTCAGGAATAATCGCCACATCGCTACATCCAGGCACACCATTTGACCAGTTACCGGCTGTTTCCCAAGCCGTGGTTAAGGCGTTACCCGTCCAATTTGTTAAGGTATTTGGCACATAAAGGGCAATGTCGTCAAACGCCAGACCATCTGAAAAAACACTACCGGGATTGATAGCTGCATTGTCATATTGTTCGAAACTAATTACGAATTGATCATTTAACGTTAAACCAGCACCTGCTGCCAAAACATCTACATCCAGTACTATCTGATTCCAGGTTTCGTCTGCCGTTGAGCCAGGTGTTAAGGAATGCACCAACTGATAGCTGGCACCACCATCATCTGAGAAATAAATGGCATCCTGAGCACTTGTTTCATCAGCGTAATCCTTCCAATAGAATGACAGCTCCACCTGGGTCTGGCCGGATAGGTCAATACGCAGCATAGCTTCATTTAAGGTATTGACACCTGCCCCGTTATCCATTGTCATATGGTAATTACCTTGATAAGGTGTATCTTGAGTCGTTACAATCGTACGACTGTTGCCGTTCCCTCCAATGGTCCACTCGTTGCCAAAGGCACCAGATTCAAATCCGGTAAAATATGGAAATGAAGCCATGTAGGTCGTCCTTAACTGTACATCATCAATGGCAAAACCATCATCCGGAATGTTATAGTTATCATTTTGAAGAAATCTTACCACAAAAGTACTATTCAGCGTAAGCCCGGCACCTGCTGCCAGGGCGTCAAGATCCAAAACTATTTGAGTATAGGTGGTGGTATAATTATCAGGATCTATCTCATGAACGTATGAAAAGGTTTGTCCCCCGTCATCAGATAGGTAGATACCGTCCACATTATTATCCTCATCACCAAAATCCTTAAAGTAGAAATCAAGGATTACGTCGGTCTGACCTGACAAATCAACATGTAAGTCCGCATAATTAGTAGTTAGATTATCATCGGTAGTCACATCCATCGTCATATGGTATTGACCTGTGTTAGGCGTATTGGCGGTGGTAGTTTGTATCCTCGTAAAGCCATTGTTACCGGCAGTTACCCACTCTTCCGGGAAATAACCCAACTCAAAGCCATGGGAATATGGAAAACTGGCGTATACCGGTCCTCTCTTCACCTCAATATTATCAAAGGCAAAACCATCATTTCCCGCTATGGTACGGTTATCATGTTGCAGAAATCTAATAACAAATGTACTATTTAAAGTAAGTCCGGCACTTGCGGCCAGCGCATCAATATCCAAGCGTATATAGCTCCAGACGTTGTTAACAAAGTCGCCGGGATCTATTTCAAAAACATAAGAGAAATTTGATCCCCCATCATCCGATAAGTAGATACCATCCACATTGAAATCCTCATCACCAAAATCTTTAAAGTTGAAGTCGAGAACAACGTTTGTTTGACCGGCAAGGTTTATATACAAATCTGCATTATTGGTTGCATAGTTGTTGTTGGTATTCACGTCCATAGTCATATGATAACTACCTGCACTGGGCGTGTTAGCGGTAGTAACCTGGACGCGACCAAAAGCATTGGAACTGGAGATATCCCACTCCGTCCCAAAGTCGCCTGTTTCAAAACCTGTACTATAGGGGAAACTGGCATATTCCGGTGGTCCATCAACACTACGGCTGCCGGCGGGCGCAGTGGCCACAGGTGTCCTGGCAATGCTGTTTACGGTAATCGTTGCACATTCAGCGTCTACCAGATTACCACCGGTAGCGCTTCCCTCAATATCATAAACCACCCAGAAATAATTCGTTCCGGTAACCAATGCTTGTGATCCTGTCACCGAAAAAGAGCCATTTGGGCCTGATACCGTAGATCCAAATTGTGTACCTGTCACGAAGGTTGCGCTGGCACCTGTATAATAAACTTTTGCGTTGGTTATATCATTGGCCGCATCGGTTGATCCGTTTGTGCTTAATTGAAGCGCAGTAGCATTTATTGGCGAAGCCCCTCCGGTTACAAACACTTCCACTTCAATTATCTGAGCATCAGTTGCACCTTGCGGAACCTGTGTGGTTATCGTTTGGAGTGTGTTACTGGTGATATAACTCATATTTTGGCTGGGATCAACAAAACGTATTGATGATATACCAGCAAGCGATGCGGTGTTATAAGAATATGTCAAAAAATTAGAACCGTTCCTATTTATTCCAATTGTTGCACTATTTCCATTATCATAGGTGGCATCACCAAATACCGTATCGTCATAAACAAAATCAATGTTATTACTGCCCTCATACAAAATTACCTCTAATGTCACAGTCCCGGTAGAAAATGAACTCCAATGTTCAAACCTATCATATTGAATGATAAACCTTCGATTTGGCGCTGTTCCCCTGGTTTCATAATAGATGGTACCATCATATAAATCATCCCAAAAAGGGGCAATTAATGCAGTACCTATTGGGAAATTGACATTGCTATAAGTAATGTTTCCCGTGGTCTGTCCAAATCGAATAGCGCCGTTGGCGCCAATCCTTAAGTTGGCAGAGGTAAGACCATAAAAATTAAAGGAAAAGGGCATTGTTACATTATGTTCCTCCTCATCCGTTCCGGCAAGCGCCGTACCAGACCCACTAATATCCTCAAATGTTACCGTACCACCGGTTTCATCCGAATCTATAAAAGTATAACCGTAATTGTCGGCACCTCCGGTAGTCAGCAAATGCGGATAATGTGCGGGAAATTTGTTTTTATTAAAAAGGTTTGAGGCAGAAATGCTTCCTTTTTTATGTTCCAGCTCCCAATCCCCGCCTAGCTCCAGGTTACCGGTTTGGTCGTCTGAAGCAGCTATATCCAGCCCTGTGGCATCTTCGAGCATAGCAATAAATCTTTCTCCGTTCTTTCCTGAAACTACTCTACAACTATAAACTAAAAGGTCATAGTCACTTACAAATGCATTTTTCCAGGTGGCAAGTTGCTCCTTAAACAAAGCAATATTATGCGAGGTAAGGTAGGTATTACCCAATTGAAAACCGCCGGGTTTACCATGCGATATCACATGCATATTGAGAAATCCCTGCTTTTCTTTTAAAATCGCCGTTATTTCATCAATACCATTTTTTTTGTGATTAAGTACATGAATCTCCGCGTTATCAATACCTTGTAGCAGTGACTGATAATCTTCCACATTGTCATTGATAAAAACAATGGATTTGGATGAGTTAACAGAAGCCTTCTGATTTTCCAGGATATTTCCCGGGTTTACAAAGTCTGTTTCAGCCATCGTAAAGCAAAAAGCCAACGAGAATAGGATCACTATGGGTATAAATAATGACCGAATCCCTGAAATAAATAAATCACTGCTCCTCTTCTTTAATAGTTTATTGCTTTTCATACTTTTGAGAATAAGGTTATACTTCGATCTTGCATGACAACCAAATGTTGCCACAAAATCAACAGCTCATATTTTAACCCAATACAAAACTATTGAATAAAAACCCATCGCTCTTTTCAAAATAGTGGGGACTCCAATGGATGTTATAAAAGCAGTAGAATAAAACTTTTTTATTTACATACTAACGGTTAGCACAAACCGAAAAAGATTCGTTCACCATTGATAAAATTCAACATTTCCCAATTTGGTAGATTTGAGAATATTGCATGTTCCAACAAATAATTTTTGCTGATTTTGATATTAAATTATTGAAAAGCAGGTGAATGAATTAGGGAGTTTTAAGTAAAAAGTCAATGCCAGCGCTTTGAAGGCAGAAGTGACGTATTAGCAAAACATCCTTCAAATAATCCTAAATTTTCTAAAGAAAAATACATGATTCCACAAAACATTGATACCTGACTTAGGAGATAATTTCTGATGTCAAGTTTAGTCACCTATGTCCAAATTAATCACAAATCAACCGGCTTTTCTTTCACAATAATGGTATTTCTTACACCAAATGTACATCGGCCGGATTCCTGTCGAAATCAGACAAACTAAAAATTGTTTAATTAAAAATTGATATAATACAAAAAATAAAAAGTATTTACTAAGAGTTTTTCCTAATTTCATGGCCAAACTACAGCCTGCAGATCTTAAAATAATCGCCATAAACCCCGATTGTAACAGGTGTTTATCGATCGGCGTTATACAAGTTTTACCTAATTTTTGTAGTGCTTTTCCTATTGCTTAGTTTGAGATAAAAATAGAAGGCTACTGCCCATAAAACAATAGCTATAAACTGGGAGTGTGATAGGTACCCATCAATGATAAAACCCCTTACCAGATCTCCTCTAAAAATTTCGATAATACCTCTGCCAATTGAATATAACATGATATATGATAAAAAAACCTGCCCATCAAATGCTTTTTTGTTTTTGATGATTACCAGGATTACCAATATGGCCAGGATCATGATGGCACTATAAAGCTGGGTTGGGTGCAGCGGCGTATTTAAGGGCTTTGCCTGACATAACGGATCGGTAAACACAACGGAAAATATCCCATCATGCACGTGTCCGTAACAGCATCCGGCATTAAAACAGCCCAATCTACCGAAAAAATGAACAATACAGGTAGTGATGGCTATAATGTCCAACATTTTTAGAATCGGTATTTTATTTATCTTAAAAAAAATGATGATACTCGTCACGGAAAAAATCAATGATCCATAGAAAACAAAGCCGTTTCCCGGATCTTTTATCATATTAGCCGGATCGCCAAAATAGTAAGCCGGGTTTTCAAAATAAAAAAATAGCTTACCACCAACAAAGGCTGTTATCAAAATTAACAACAGCATATTATTAGTAATATGATAAGCAACTCCCAATTCCCGTTTGGCTTGAATACCGGTATAAATTGCGCCCAGAACTGTTCCCAGGGCTATTAATGCACCATACGAATAAATAGTAATTTGATCTGGGAAGAATTTTTGAAGAAATTCCGGAGTGCTAAATTGGAATAATACCGGATGCATGACTAACGGTTCAGTTTATTGTAGTCTGACCAGTTCTTTGACAATCTTAGTCATGCCTGGTTCTGCCTTCATAGCCGCGGCAATGATTTCCGGTACGGAGACCTTTTTTAAGGTTTCGGGGATGCATAAATCGGTAATTGCCGATATGGCAAAGCAGGGCATTTCCATATGCTGGGCCACAATGACTTCGGGGACGGTGGACATACCTACGGCATCAGCGCCAATAATCCGCAAATATTTATATTCAGCCCTGGTTTCCAGGTTAGGTCCCGTCACAGCGGCGTAAACACCCTGATGAACATTTAAGTCGTGCTTTTGCGCAATTTCCATAGCCTGCTGAATTAACTTTAAGTCGTACGGTTCACTCATGTCCGGAAATCTACCTCCAAACTCATCCATATTCTCGCCTGTTAACGGATTTTCAGGCATAAGATTAATATGATCCTTAATAATCATCAGATCACTGATCTGGTAATTTTTGTCCAATCCACCCGCAGCATTTGATACAAACAACTTTTTGATGCCCAACAATTTCATCACCCGTAGTGGAAATGTAACCTGCTGCATGCTGTAACCTTCATAATAATGAAATCTCCCCTGCATGACTACCACCTGCTTACCAGCCAATTCTCCAAAAATCAATTTGCCTTTGTGACTTTCAACGGTAGATACCGGAAAATCCGGAATGTCTTCATAATGAATAACCTCGCTTACCTCTACCTCCGTCACCAGAGACCCTAACCCTGTTCCCAATATGATCCCAAATTCCGGATTGGTTTGTATTCTTTCCTGTATGTATGTGTAAGCAGCCTTAATTTTTTCAAGCATTATTAATAATTTTAGTTCTCTAAACGTCAAATATACTATTAACCGTTATTAATTAAATCAAACTTTTGCTAATTAGTTCAACAACCGATAGAAATCAAATGCGGCATGATCAATATCTCAATTTTCCTCAGTTTACTATTATTAATGGTGATTCCTCAAGACAATAATGACTTTAAAAACCGGCAATTAAAGTATACAAGGGTCAAAAGCGCATACGCAGAAAAGCGACAAACGATAAAATCTCTGTTATCCACAAAGGGAATTAGCGACGACAAATTTTTACTTTTTATAAGAATCTTCAAAAAAGAGGAGGTAATGGAAGTCTGGGTGAAAGGAAGTCATCACCATCGCTATCAGCATTTGAAAGACTATAAATTTTGCGCAAACTCAGGACGCCTCGGACCAAAAAGAAAAAGTGGAGACAGGCAAATACCAGAAGGATTCTATTTCATTGACCGGTTTAATCCCGTCAGTAATTTCCATTTATCGTTGGGCATTAATTATCCCAACCGATCAGATAAGACCCTGGGTCACAAGGAGAATCCCGGCGGTGACATATTTTTACATGGGGGGTGTGCCACCATTGGATGTGTCCCGATCACCGATGATAAAATTAAAGGTCTTTATATTTTAGCGGTAGAAGCTAAAAACAATGGGCAAAACAAAATTCCTGTTCATATATTTCCGGGCCGGGCAATCAAAGAGGCGCAATGGCGCAAGCTTTCAGCTTCAGCGGACGATGGGTTGGTTCATTTTTGGAAGAATTTGAAACCCGGTTATGATCATTTTGAGAAAAATCGCCAGATTCCCGGCATAAAGGTTAAACAAAATGGGGATTATTATATGGCAGAATAGTCTTCGGAGAATTGCTAACTGGCAAGTCATCCCACAAATCTGGCTTAGCAGGTCATTTTGATTAAACCGTGAGTTTATTTTGAATTATCCATCAATTTTTTAGAAAGAATGTCCAAAAGTAATTAACTTTGCAATGGCAAATCGATACGACCAGCTCCTGTCGAACTCCCCCAGGTCCGGAAGGAAGCAAGGGTAGATGGTTGAGCGGTGCGATATCTGGTTTGCCTTTTTTATTATACCGCTGATTTAGAAGTCCATATCGCAATAACTCTTTACTGACCGGTTTAACTTAATCTATTAATTTTATCAGACAATCCTAAAATTTTAAAATATGAAATTCTTTATCGACACTGCAAATCTTAATGATATAAAAGAAGCCTATGACCTGGGTGTATTGGATGGCGTGACTACCAACCCCTCATTAATGGCCAAAGAAGGAATCAAAGGTGAAGAAAATATAAGAAAGCACTACAAAGCCATTTGCGACATCGTTGACAATAATGTCAGTGCTGAGGTGATTTCTACTGATTTTGATAGTATGATCAAAGAAGGTGAGTCACTGGCACAAATAGACGATAAAATTGTGGTAAAAATTCCTATGATCAAGGATGGTGTGAAAGCCATCAAATATTTGACCCAAAAGGGGATCAGAACCAATTGTACCTTGATCTTTTCTGCCGGTCAGGCCTTACTGGCCGCAAAAGCTGGCGCCTCTTATGTTTCTCCATTTATTGGACGCCTGGATGATATAGGAACCGACGGGCTGGATTTGATAGAGCAAATTGTCGGCATTTATCAAAATTATGGATTTGAAACCGAGGTGTTGGCCGCCTCCATAAGGCATACCCAGCACCTGTTGCAATGCGCTCAGATCGGCGCGGATGTAGCTACCTGTCCACTGAAGGTAATCACCGGTTTACTTAATCACCCCTTAACCGACAAGGGCCTCGCACAATTCCTCAGCGATTACAAAAAATCGCAGGAAGCCACCGAGCAGGCATTGGCAGGTTAGCATTTGGCAAAGGCAACTAATCGCGAACTGATGTACATTATAAAGGTTAAAGGCAAAGCTAAAATCCCTGACTATATTCAGCTCAGGGATGATAACTTTGTATTAATAGCCTATTTCAGAGCAGATCGCCCGCTTAAAAAGTTGGAAAAATATGGTTTGGAAGGGCACGAAAAAATGTTGCAGGCGATTATCAATGAGTTGCCCTTTGGTAAATTAAAAAAATTAGAATTGTCATGACCACCTTCTCCAATGATCCGGTTGTATCCGTTAGGAATGCTACCATTTACCAGGATGAAAATGCCGTATTAAAGGACGTCAATTTTGATATTGAAAAAGGTGAGTTTGTTTATCTGGTGGGCAGAACGGGGAGTGGCAAATCTTCATTGCTCAAAACATTATATGCCGACCTGAAACTTCAGGTTGGCGCCATCTATACGGGAGGTTTCGAATTAAAAGACATTAAAAGTAAAAAAATACCTCTTCTAAGAAGAAAATTAGGCATCATTTTCCAGGATTTTCAGCTTTTCCATGACCGGACGATTAGCGAGAACCTGTACTTTGTGATGAAGGCAACCGGCTGGAAGGAAAGATCAAAAATGAAAGCCCGCCTGACAGAGGTATTGATGAAAGTAGGGCTCGGCGCATATCTCAACAAAATGCCCCACCAACTTTCAGGTGGAGAACAACAGCGCGTCGTCATTGCAAGAGCACTTATCAATGAGCCCATTTTACTAATTGCCGATGAACCTACCGGAAACCTGGATCCGGCAGTAGCCGATGGGATCCATCAAATATTTCTTGATATAAACAACAGCGGTACAGCCATATTAATGGCCACGCACGATCACCGGCTTATCAATGCCAATCCCGCCAGGGTGCTGAAATGCTCAAACGGCCAACTGCTGGATTCTAAAAGTGAAAAATTTGACCTCACTGACAGTCAATAGTTTTCAGGCGTTGGGTGACTTCTTCGATCTCAACATCCACATTTACCGTATCTGCGATTGCATGCAGCTGTGCCAGTAATTTCTTCAGAAAGTTTTGGTAATTTTTGGATTGCGGTTGAAAGGGTTTATGGGACAATGACTTTTTGATCTTTTGCCACGTTTCAATAAAACCTCTTACCCTGGAGGAAAAATAGGTTTGTGAAAAAACCTCCCAGATATAATCTTCAGCCTCCGCTGAAGGATGGATCATATCTCTTTCATAAAACCGGTAGTCTCTTAAATCATCCATCATAATTTCATATCCGGGAAAATAAGTAACCTGCGGAAAATGCTCTGCCAAATCATGGCAAGCGACTCGCAAAAGTGATTTGCTGGCAGCATTCAGCTCCAGTCCTTCCTTTATATGCCGTACCGGGCTGACGGTTATTATAATATTAATCCCGGGATTAAAGGATTTGAGTTGGGCCATCAGCTGGCTAAATTCTAACCTTATTTCGGCTAAGGTCAAAAGCTTTTTGGTAAAATGATCCGACGGTATTTTATGGCAGTTTGCCACAGTTTCACCGTTATCTTTTCTTTGGTAGATGACGGCAGTACCAAAAGTCAGTATCAGCCATTTAGCTGCTGATAAATCGGTGGTTACTTCTTGAAAGACCTTTTCAACCTTATGTTTCAACACTTTTTTATCCAGATCGGCGAAATCGGAGTGCAAATCATAATTGTAAAAGACATCCTGGCTTTTTACATAGGTATCGGGAGCGGGACTATGCTTTTCAATGGCCGCTGCCAGCAGCTTAAAAATTGACCGGGGATTAAAAATAATGCCAAAAGGATTAGCTGTCACCTTAAACTTGTGGTCCTTTAACTTATGGGATACCATATCCGCAAAACAAGACCCAATACACAACGTTTGGTCCGCTAAATCAATTTTTTTTTCGTTTTCCTTTACTCCTATCGGCGTGCGAAACATAATGTGAAAATAGCCATTGGACGGCACATAAAAAAAGCCCTGACCAATTAAGTCAGGGCTTTTCAATTTCATTATTTGGTGCCTTAGGCAGGTACTACATTGAACTTAAGTTCATGTTTTACCTCTTTATGCAAATCCAGAACGGCGATAAATTCGCCGGCAGTTTTAACCTCAGAGTTAAAAGAAATCTTTTTTCTGTCGATTTCAAATCCCTTTTCCTTCAAGGCATCTGAAATCTGTAAGGTAGTAACCGCGCCAAAAATTTTACCGCTTTCCCCAACTTTGGCAGGTATTTCGATGGAAAGTTCACCGATAGAATCCGCCAATGCCTGCGCATCCTGTTTTACTTTCTCAGCCTTATGAGCTGCCTGTCGCACATTCTCTTCTATCATCTTTTTATTGGAAGGACTGGCCAAAATGGCGTAGCCTTTGGGGATCAGGAAGTTTCTTGCATAACCAGGCTTTACTTTCACAAAGTCGTTTTTGTATCCAAGGCCCTGTATATCTTCTTTTAATATGATTTCCATTATTCTTCTTTTTAACGTATCTCGATTAAAAGCTTCGTTTAAATCGTTATTTTAAGGAATCTGTTACGTACGGCAACAATCCAAGGTGCCTTGCTCTTTTAACAGCCTGTGTTACCTTTCTTTGATATTTTGCACTGGTTCCTGTTATCCTACGCGGTAAAATCTTGCCTTGTTCATTGACGAACTTCAAAAGGAAATTAGCATCTTTATAATCGATGTATTTGATTCCGTTTTTCTTGAACCGACAATATTTCTTTTTATTATCGTTTCGGTTAATTGGCTCGTTTATTAAAGTCATGATTTGTTTTCTTCAGTGGTGGCAGCGGCCACGGGTTTCTTGTTAAATTCTCCTTTTCTTCTTTTGTTGTTGTACTCTACCGCGTGCTTATCAAGGGCAACGGTCAAAAATCGCATTACTTTCTCATCCCTTCTGAACTCAGTTTCTAATTTTGAAATAGTTTCAGGCGTCGCATTAAATTCAATCATGCTGTAAAAGCCGGTAGACTTATGCATTATGGGATAAGCGAGTTTCCGTAAGCCCCACTGCTCTACATTAATTATCTCAGCTTTTTGATCCTTGAGGATCTTTTCGAATTTGTCGACGGCATCCTTCATCTGAGCTTCAGACAAAACGGGAGTTAAAATGAATACCACCTCGTAATTTTTCATTCCATTTTTATTTTAAATTAACTAGATAAATTGGCCTGCAAAGATATGGATAAAAAAATATTATTCAAATACTTCCTTTTGCTAATGCAAAGCAATTTACTTAGTAGGATATAATGGAATTTTGCGAGCGCTATTTCACCGTAAAATTTCGGGAGCCCATCACATAATCGTCCGTGTAAATCTCCACCGTATACTGGCCAGGCTCAAATTCAGTGGGTTTTTTATAGAGGAATGTGAGTGTTTGCTTTGTATTATCGAATAGTATATCCTGCTTGATCGTATAAAACTCCTCCCTGCCATCGATCATAAACGTGCCTGATCCCGTGGCCACATCAAAAATAACATTGCCGGCCGGTTCGATGACGCGAACCAAAATTTCTTTACCCTCTATCGGTGCCACGTTATTTTCTCCTATGTTAAACTGCATTTTCAGATTCTCAATCTGACGGCTCTTAAATTCTCCCTCGCGCTCCTTTCCTCGCTTATTTACAGAATAAACCTTGATATTTTCAGCCTTTAACCTTCCCGCAAATGCCACCTGCTCCTCGAGTTTTCCCTTGTCTTCCTCAATGCTCGTCAAGACCTCCTGCATTTCATTTTGTTGTGTTTTAAGGGCAGTATTTTCACTCATTAACGAATCGGTCACCATCTTTAATTTGGCGATTTCCTCGTCTTTGTCTTTCAGCAAGGTTTCATATCCCCTCACCCTTTCCCTTAATCTGGAAATTTGCACGTTGGACGACTTTCTCAGGTTCTCCTTCTCTTTTTCAATTTCCTCTTTTGCCAGCTGCAATTCTTCAATATCTCCTCCCAGCTTTTCGATCTCTTCAATCTTTTGATCCAACTCGATACTTATCGCCTCCAGCTTAGCAGAGGCATCAACCAATTCCTGTTTGGTTAATTCACCCTCTTCTCTAAGCTCTCCCTGCTTCTTATAACCGAATATGATGAAAATTATGGCTGTCAATAACGCCGCTGCCAGGACACCAATGATAATTTTATTTCTGTTCCCACTTCTTTCTTCTTCAAAAACAGGCCTGTTAGCTCCAGGATTGTTTGGCATATCACTCTTATTTGCTTCCATATTTACAATATTTGGATGACAAAAATTTTGGTTGTTATAAATTTACCGCTATTTCAAATAAACGCAAAAATACTTTTTTATTGAATTAATACAAGAAAAACTGGTAATTAAGCCATTACAGGTAATATAAAATGCCAAAAAGAGGACAAATTGCGACTTCATTTTTTAGATAAAACGCGATTGAACAGAAGCCAATTAACGGGACAAGGGTGATGCCACCATGCCGCCGGAAGATTAGCTTTCCCAAACGTCGAACATATAAAAAGCCCATCCGGAAGGTGATGACGGCGATAAAACCAATACCCTGACCTCAAGGCTAAAACTCCAGCACAAAATGTTCTTTGCAAAAATCCCGATTAAAAAACAGCAAGCCGGCATCAAATATATCCATGCTCAACGTAACTTCAGGCAAAGCGATAAGTTCTTTCCAGGCCTTTTTCATGGGTTTCGACCAGTAAATATCATCCATGACAAAAATCGTATCAGCGTGGGCTAAAGGCCTTAACTGATGGTAATACCTCAAAGTAGCATCATATTGATGATTGGCGTCGAAATAAACCAAATTAACCCTTCCAGTCTCCCGTGTAAAAGCATCAAGGGTTAAATCAATATTTCCTTCGATAATCTTTATGTTGGATTGTCCGGCCTTATCAAAAAGTCCCCTGGCAATTTTTATAGACTCCGTACAACCTTCAAAAGTGGTGATATGGGCGCGGGGATTACTTTTGGCAAGATAAAGCGTGTTAATACCAAATGAGGTCCCTAGTTCCACGATCTCCCCGTCTCCTAAAAAATCAGCTAAGCGAAAAAGCATCCTGGAAAACTTACTGCTGCTTAACCCGCTTCGGGCAAGGTCACTGATTTTTCTCTTCCCGGATTTATTTACCTGCGAACCGGCTCCGTAGTCATTAATGATAATACTTTCATTGGTACGCAACAACGCTTTCCTATAACTTTCTATCTCATCAAAGACTTCGGTATTTTGTTTCCCTTTCAGGATGTTTTGATAAAAGTTAAAAACAAAAGGGGAATGCAGCGAATGTGAATCGACGGCGTTTAACTTATATTCCAGGTAAGAAAATAAATGATGAAATGGCAACAAGCAGGGCTAAGGATTTATCTAGTTGAGCTTATAGGGCACTATCATGGTGAATTGAGGAATGGTTACTTTAAACCGGCTACCGTCGACCAGTCTTTCCATCACATAGTGTCCATACATTTTACCCATCCCTGATTTTAGATTACATCCGGAAACATACTGATGGTACTGACCTGGCTCCAATATGGGCTGTTGACCAACTACTCCTTCACCCTCTACTTCTCTGATAATATTATTGGCATCATGAATATACCATTGTCTCCTCAATAACTGAATAGTATTTTCACTACCATTTTCAATGGTAATGCGATAAGTAAAAACAAAGTGAAACTGGCTCGGACTGGAATATTCCGGCTGGTACTCGGTTTCCACTATTACCTTGATTCCTTCTGTTATTTCAGTAACCATTATATTCGAAATGATTATTAATTTAACGGCTAAATATACCCATTAGTTTTAAATTTGTAAGGCAATTAAATTATAAAACACGACTTTTTAAGAAATAATTAACTCTAAACAATATGGATGTAAGAATTGAAGCATCATGGCGTGAAAAATTGTACGAAGAATTTGAACAACCTTATTTTCAGAAGCTTGTAGATTTTGTCAAGTCCGAATATAAAAATTATAAGATATTTCCACCCGGAAAGGAAATATTCAGTGCATTTGATCACTGCCCCTTCCAAAATGTGAAGGTAGTTATTATCGGCCAGGACCCGTATCACGGTGTGGGACAGGCCAATGGTTTATGTTTTTCGGTTCGCGATGGTGTTAAAATGCCTCCTTCCCTGGTAAATATATTTAAGGAAATCAAAACAGACCTTGGAAAACCTGTCCCGGAAACAGGAAACCTGGAAAAGTGGGCCAATCAGGGTGTTTTACTGTTAAATGCCACGCTTACCGTGCGAGCCTCCTCCCCCGGCTCCCATCAAAATAAGGGTTGGGAGAGTTTTACCGATGCGGTTATCAAGAAGATATCCGACGAAAAGGAAAATGTGGTCTTTCTTCTGTGGGGGTCTTATGCACAGAGAAAAGGGCTGGTTATCGATACCTCAAAACATTGCGTATTGAAATCTCCTCACCCCTCTCCTTTTTCGGCTGACAGAGGTTTTTTCGGCAATGGTCATTTTAGCAAAACCAATGATTTTTTAAAGCAAAAAGGGTTGATGGCAATCGAGTGGTAGCGGGGGTTTGAGAGGGGTAAAAAGTGCTATTTAATTCCCTTAAAAAATCTGCTCCACCTAATTTTATTAAAATAGCGCTCATTCGGGTCCAGTGACAACCAGATGAATAAGGCCTTGCCCACGATATGATCTTCCGGCACAAATCCCCAGTACCTTGAATCCAACGAATTGTGCCTGTTATCTCCCATCATAAAATAGTAGTCCTGTTTAAACGTATACGAGGTAACAGGTTGGCCATTGACGATGAATTGACCATCTGACTCTGAAACCGATTCGTTATTTTCATAGTTCTGGATCACGTATTTGTACCTGGCAATATTTTCTTTTGTCAAATCAATGGTCATGCCTTGTGACGGGATTATCATCGGACCGTAAAAATCCTTGTTCCACCCAAACAAATCGGAAAAGGGGTAAATGCCTGATTCTACCGCGTTTTCCTCTGCCTTATTAATTTGCACCGTTTCAATGAAAGGAAAATCGGCTAATTTATTGGCGCTTTGAGAAGTAGCATAAACCCTGTAGCCGTTACTGGTTCTGGTTACATCCCAAATACCTGCTTTCTTAAAAACCCGGTCATTAATGGTGCTATTATTTCTGGTTTTCACCAGGTAGCTGAACTCCATTTCAGGTGGGTTGTTTACAGCCGCGTCATTGATAATCACCTGGGTGTCTTTAATTTCAATTTTGTCTCCGGCAACACCCACACATCGTTTGATGTAATTGGTCTTCAAATCGGTGGGGTAATTTTCTGCGGGATAATTGAATACCACCACATCGTTGCGTTTGATACTTGATATTCCAGGCAATCGATATTGCGGCAGCTGGATAAAATCCAAATAAGAGGGAATACTGGTTCCCCAGATTTTTTGATGGGTGAGCGGTATTTGCAAGGGGGTCTTAGGGGTTCTTGGCCCATAATGAATTTTGCTTACAAACAAAAAATCACCCACCAGCAGTGAATTTTCCATGGAGGGTGTGGGAATGGTAAATGCTTCCAAAAGGATCCACCTGATCAAGGTTGCGGCAATAACCGCAAATAAAATAGCATCAGCCCATTCTCTGACTTTTGACTTGGGTTTTACTTCTGCATTGTCATCCTTTTCCTTTCTTTTCCAAAATTTCAAATTCATATTGAGAATGCTTGAAAATGTAACTGATTACCTATTTAATAAACATGGACAAAAGTAAGCATAATTATAATTACATCTGGGCAATTTTCAAAAATTCAGGAAATCATCCATACCCAATATTCCCTTCCTATCAATAACCCACTCGGCTACCAGCACAGCTCCAAGCGCAAAACCCTGTCTGGAGTGGGCGGTATGCTTTATTTCTATGTCGTCCACCGCCGAGGAGTATTGCACCGTATGAGTTCCCGGCACCTCATTAATTCGCTTGGATTTTATGCCAAGTTCTTCGCCAGCATCTGTGTCTCTATTCACCCATTTTCGAATCTTTTTATTTTCCTGTATAATGCCTTCGGCCAGCGTAATGGCCGTTCCGCTCGGTGCATCTTTTTTTTCGGTATGATGAATTTCCTCCATAGACACCTGGTAAGCGGGAAACTTATCCATCACCTTCGCCAGGAACTGATTAACCTTAAAAAAAATATTTACACCCAGACTATAGTTGCTTGCATAGAAAAGAGTGCCTCCCTTTTCTTCGCAGGAATTTTTAACTTTTTCAAATTGATCCAGCCAACCGGTTGTACCCGAAACAACCGGTATACCTCGATCAAAACACTTTAGGATATTTTCCAATGCCGCATCCGGCTGGCTAAATTCTATGGCGACATCCACATTTTGACCGGAAATCCGATCAAATAACTGATGGTCATCTTTGTCAACGATAAAATCAATGGTATGCCCTCTTTCCAAAGCAATGCTTTCAATAGTTTTGCCCATTTTACCGTAGCCCAGTAACAAAATTCTCATGTGTGTAAAGTTTTTTTATTCAGCATATTAATTGCGAAGGTACTCGTTCCTATGTCTCTGTCATATCATTACGGTAGATTGGCATAAACTTCGTTTATCCAAATTAGCTTAACAGGCAGGATCGAAGATTTCCTTCACTTTACGGTTTTACTTTAAGCTGCAATGATAAGCCTACATTTGAGATATTCCAAGGATTTTGCACCATTGCAGGTTTTACGCTAAAGGCAAGGTTCTCATTAATATCAAATTCCCGCAGATGGGCATCCACGTGGGCATCAAGAATATTGAGTAAATAGAGCGCTCCGGTAAGTATAATAAAATAGTCACGGTTTCTTCGATAAAAATCTACCCTGCGCCTTATTTGCGACTCATTTAAACCGGTATCATTGATGGTATCCGGGTTGCCGTCCACCTCCAAAAACAAGGCATCCCTAAAAAATTGATATTGGGTATTTGAATTGACGGCACCAAAGACCAGAAATGTTGCTCCTCCATAGATAATAGGAATTTTCCAGCCTTTTTTATTGTAAAATTGTCCCAACCCGGGAAGGATGGCAGAATATAAGGCAACCTTATTGGGTCTATTTCTGGGTGTCTCTGTCACAATTTCCTGAACGCCCCCTTCCGGCAGTATCAGATTATCTTCTGTAAAGATAACTGAGTCCTTATTGGCATTTTGTTCTTCCTGACCATAAAGCCATCCCCAACTAAAACATAAGATTATGAGCAATAAGCTCTTTTTCATGTGTTTATAATTTATTTTTTCCGGTCGGACTGAACCTTTGATCCGTGCTACCATCATTCCTTTGCACCTAGGCGATACGCAGGTATTTAATAATTACAGCAAGTATGTCGGTTTCACGATCAAATTTCTATTATTTCCAATATTCGGTTCAAATCCTCTACAGACACGTAGGGAATCTTAATTTCTCCTCTATTTTTGTCTTTAGCAATAAGCTCAACTTTCGTGCCGAAATGAGAGGACAACCTCGTCCGTACCTCTTTCATCTCATAACTTAATTCATTGCTGGTTTTGGGTGATGGTTCTTTGGAAGGATTGTCTTCTGTTAATGCTCTAACCAACGCTTCGGTCTTTCGAACGGATAAATCCTGCGCCAGCACTTGTTTAAAAATATTAAGTTGCTTTTCGATGCTTTCAATATTTATCAGAGCTCTGGCATGGCCCATCGATATTTTTTTATCGCGCAGGGCTGCCTGAATATCAGGAGGTAATTTTAACAGACGCAGATAGTTATTTACTGTAGACCTCTTTTTTCCCACTCTATCACCCAATTCTTCCTGCTTCAGCTCGCATTCGCTAAGCAATCGCTGGTAGCTTAAAGCTATTTCCAAAGCATTGAGGTCTTCTCGCTGAATGTTTTCTATCAAAGCCATTTCCAGCATTTGCTGATCGTTGGCCACTCTGATGTAAGCCGGTATGGTCTCTAAACCGGCCAATCTGGAAGCCTGAAACCTGCGTTCTCCGGATATGATCTGATAATTATCGTCGGCTAGCTTTCTTACCGTAATTGGTTGGATAATTCCCTGTACCCCAATTGAATCCGCTAATTCCTGCAGGGCCTCTTCATCAAAGTGATTCCGGGGTTGGTAAGGGTTAACTTCAATAAGGTCAATGTCAATTTCGTCAATTCTATTGACGCCACTGCCCGATGCATCCGTTAAAAGTTTATCTTCGGTCGAGGGTGTATCATCCAACAATGCTCCCAAGCCCCTTCCAAGCGCATTTCTTCTTTTAGGTGTTTTTTTTGCAGTCATGTCAACTAGCTTTTAATCTTTTCATTTTTTTCAGCAATTTCCTTTGCCAAATTTAGATAACTTATCGCTCCTTTACTATCTGCATCATGAGCAATAGCCGGAAGACCAAAGCTTGGGGACTCGCTTAGTTTGATATTTCGGGGGATCAGCGTGTTAAAAACCATTTGTTTAAAATGGGTAGTCACTTCTTCTACAACCTGATTGGATAGCCTTAATCTAACGTCATACATGGTTAACAGGATCCCCTCTATCTCCAGGTCTTTATTTAAACGCTTTTGAATTATTTTAATTGTTTGCAGCAATTTTCCCAGGCCTTCCAAGGCGAAGTATTCACATTGGACAGGAATAATTACGGAATCAGCAGCTGTCAGCGCGTTGATAGTAATTAAACCGAGGGAAGGCGAACAATCAATGATGATAAAATCATAGTCATTCTTTAGAGGTTTCAGCGCACTTTTCATCTTTTTTTCTCTGCCCTCCAAATCAACCATTTCCACCTCTGCTCCCACCAAATCGATATGAGAGGGTAATACGTCCAGGTAGTTAATATCTGTAGATTGTACCGATTCCTTAGCACCTACACCATCTACCATGCACTCGTAAATGCTGTTCTTTACCTCCTTCGGATTAATACCCAAACCAGAGGTAGAATTGGCTTGCGGATCAGCGTCTACTACCAATACCTTTTGCTCCAAAGCAGCCAGACTTGCTGAAAGATTTATGGCCGTAGTTGTTTTCCCAACCCCACCTTTTTGATTAGCTATGGCTATTATCTTGCTCATTAATTAATGTTTAAATTGCTATCGTTTCACCTATTGTTAGTAACTGCAGTTTTTTGTTTTGATTTACGGCCTTGGCTATGGCTTCTTCCTGGTTTATATTAATGATTGGAAAAGTGTTGTAATGTGCCCCAATTATCCAATCTGTTCCGACATAATCGGCTGCGATGAGTGCATCGTCCACCCCCATCGTGAAAGTATCTCCGATTGGGAGTATGGCAAAATCAAGTTTGTACGCTTCGGCAATCTGTTTCATATCCTGATGCAACGCCGTATCGCCGGCAAAGTAAAAGGTGGTTTCTTTTGTTTCAATCACAAAGCCTGCAGGATTGCCTCCGTAGGAACCATCAGGCATGCTTGAAGAATGAACCGCATTTACCATCTTGACCGTTCCAAAGTCTAAACTGATCTTTCCACCGTGATTAAGCGGGTGAAAATTCTCAATTCCTTTTTTTTGAAACCAAGTCACCACTTCATAAGTAGAAATCAGGTAAGCCTTTGTATTGGCATACACTTTTTCCACTTCCGAAACGTGGTCACCATGACCATGGGAAACAAGAATATAGTCTGCCTCAATGGAATCCACATCAATATCTGCAGCCAACGGATTTTCCTTAATAAATGGGTCAAAAAGCACCCTTATCTTTTCAATTTCGATCAAAAAACAAGCGTGCCCGAAATATGTTAACTTCATAAATTCCCGATGATAATTCATTTGGCTTTCGCCAAACCATTTAACCTGAGTGCAAAGATAAAAGTTTAATTTAAATTATTTCGAAAGAATGACAAAGGCCATGGCTGAATTTACAAGAAACTAATTTAATTAACTCATAATCAAATACTTAAAGCAGAAAAAGACGCTGATTTTATACTACACTTCACCACAACCAAATTTAAGTAATCTAATTTTAAATCCCCATCATTTCAAGCCGGATAACGATAAATTCCTTTCGTTTATGTATCTATTCGTCAGTATGATGGCATCAATAATTTCCGTATTTAAGGCAAAAAAGCCTCTTTCCAGAGGCCTTTTACTTTTATCTTCAAATTAATTACGCAAGCGACGGCTATTTCTTTCTTTTGGCCTCCTCGCTGGCTTTCATGGCTTCTTCAATTTTCAACTGAAACTTTGATTTCTTTTTGTTTACATTTTTCTTTCGATTTTGCTCCAGTATTTTTCGGATCTTTTCCTCATTAACAAACCTTCTAATGATGGATTGCTGCGCGAAGGTAACAAGGTTGGAAACAAAGTAATAGAAGGTCAGCCCGGCCGGGTAGCTATTTAAAACAAACATAAATACCACGGGCATGACATATCCAATACTCTTCATCGGCCCCTGAACAGCGCTCATTTGATTGTTGGACCAGGTATACAAAATCGTTGAAAGTGTCATTAACAAAGTAAACAGGCTGATATGATTTCCGTAGAAGGAGCTGATCAGCGGAATAGTGGCTTTCCAGGATAAAATCGCGTCATACGTCGAAAGATCATTGGCCCAAAGAAAAGACTCCTGGCGCAATTCCACGGAATTGGGGAAAAAATTGAACATGGCCAACAGTATGGGCATCTGCAACAAGACCGGAATACAGCCACTTAAGGGGTTTACACCCACCTTTTGATAAAGCTTCATCTGCTCGGCCTGAATCTTTTGCATATCATTCCCGTATTTTTCCTTCAATTCATCCAGTTCGGGCTTCAATACCTTGGTTTTAGCCATGGAAATGTATGATTTGTAGGACAGTGGGGAAAGCACCAGCTTTATGAGTAGCACCAAAATAATGATAATAATGCCATAGTTGCTGATATAATTTTCTAAAAAATTAAAGATGGGAATAATAACAAATTTATTGATCCAGCTGAAAAGAGACCACCCCATATCCACGTTATTGGAAAATCCTCGTGTGACCTTTTTGACAATCTGATAATTGTTGGGGCCAAAATAAAATTTAAAATTCCCTTTGTCGGATTTCAATAAATCAGCAGAAATTCGCAGCACGGACTTAGTGTCCTTCACCACAGATGAATCGTTAGGGTTAAAAGTTGTTCTAAACTCTCCCCCGGTAAACCCATTTTCAGCAATGATAGCCGCACTGAAGAATTTTTGTTTGATAGTGACCCAGTCGACGGATTGATTAACGACTTCCTGCTCCGTTTCATCACTTGCCGGACTGAGGTCTTCAAAGGCCCCGCTGGAAGTAAAATAATTAATGGTAGCTTTTTTTCTGGCACCGTGATAGCCGTCGAAGTGTTCTTCCAGTCTTTTGATTTTATCGTGCCAGGTCAACAATACGTCCTGATTTCCGATGACATTATCGAGACCTTTGAATTTTATTTCATGCAATAGCTGATACCCACTGCCCGGAAGCTTGTAAATTTTTTCCACAACCTTCCCCGGCGATACTTCCATTGTAAAATGCACTTCCGTTGTATCCCCTTGGGCGGGTTGGCTCGTATCGACCCGATAGTACAACTGGTTTAGATCTATTATTTTGCCCTGGCTGCTGACTGCCAATTCCATTTGGCTGCTTTCTTCATCAATCAAAATCAGCGGCTGCTTGTCGTAAGTGAGGTGTTTTTTGAGTTCTACTTCTTTAACTACCCCTCCCTTACTGTTAAGGACAATTTTAATTTCTTCATTTTCGATTGTAATGTCCTGCTCCTCGCCTTCAGCGCCTTTATAAAATAAACCTAATTGCTGCTGGGCAATCAATGCTTCAATAGAGTCGTTAGCTGCCAAATCAGCCTGTTCAACCTTTGGCTGCTCCTGATCAGTTGGCAGGGGTGTCGGTTGCGTTACCGAGGTGGTGTCTGCTAGCTGCTGGACAGGTGGCTCAGGCTTTGGCGCAAAAAAGTAAAAATAGACCAATAATAACAATGAAATTAAAAGTAACCCTATCGTCTGGTTCTTATCCATAATCCACAAATAAAATTAAAATTAATGATTACTGTCCCTCTTATATTCAAGTGCTCCCTTGATAAATTTCACAAACAGTGGATGAGGGTTCAATACTGTGCTTTGTAACTCAGGGTGATACTGAACACTGATGAACCACGGGTGATCTTTTAGTTCCATAATCTCCACCAATTTGGTTTTTGGGTTTATCCCTGATGCTATCATGCCTGATGACTCAAATTGTTTTTTATACTTATTGTTAAATTCGTATCGATGACGATGTCGTTCCTGAATTTTTGTTTTCCCATAAATAGCGGATGCCTTGGAACCCTTTTTAATATCGCATTCATAAGCGCCAAGTCGCATGGTTCCTCCCATATCTTTGATGTCTTTCTGATCCTCCATCAAATCAATGATGGGATTCTTCGTCGAGGGATCCATTTCAGTAGAAGCAGCGTCTTCAATATTCAAAACGTTTCTGGCATATTCAATCATCGCGCATTGCATGCCTAAACATACGCCAAAAAACGGGATTTTATTTTCCCTTGTAAATTTGACGGCGCTGATTTTTCCTTCGATACCCCTTTCTCCGAATCCGGGAGCTACCAGCACACCATGCAAATCACTCAAGATGGTGTCCGCATTACCATTTTCGATCGCTTCCGATGATATGCATTTCAGGTTGATCTGGCATTCATTGACAGCTCCGGCATGAACAAACGACTCTACAATCGACTTGTAGGCATCGGGTAATTCTACGTATTTACCTATTAATCCAATATTTACTTCATTGGTCGGGTTTTTTAATTTACCAAGATACTCTTTCCATTGGTCAATTTTGGGCTCCGTTTTATTTGAAAGCTTGAATTTGGTCAACACCCTCTCATCTAACTTTTCCTTCCTCATCAGCAATGGAACATCGTAAATGGTGTCTGCATCGACAGCCTCAATTACTGAATTTATATGTACGTTACAAAACAACGCCAGCTTCTTTCTTATTTCATTCGGTAAGTTGTGCTCAGACCGGCAAACCAGGATATCGGGCTGAATACCGGATTCAAGTAACTGTTTTACTGAATGCTGTGTGGGTTTTGTCTTCAACTCACCGGCAGCGCTCAAATAAGGCACCAGCGTCAGATGTATCACGATGGAATCATTGGCTCCCAATTCCAGCTTGGCCTGTCGTACGGCCTCAATAAATGGTAATGATTCAATATCGCCCACACATCCACCGATTTCGGTGATAACAATATCATAGTTATTAGTCTCCCCCAACAGGTAAATATTTCTTTTAATTTCGTCTGTGATATGAGGAATTACCTGAACGGTTTTCCCCAAAAAATCTCCCCTTCTTTCTCTGGAAATTACATTATAATATATTCTGCCGGTAGTAATATTATTAGCCTGGGAGGTTCTTTCATTAAGAAACCTTTCATAGTGACCAAGATCAAGATCAGTTTCGGCGCCATCTTCGGTGACGTAACATTCGCCATGTTCATAAGGATTTAATGTTCCCGGATCCACGTTAATGTAAGGATCAAATTTTTGAATGGTTACGGAAAAGCCTCTGGCTTGCAACAGCATTCCCAATGATGCTGAAATAATTCCCTTTCCTAATGAAGAAGTTACCCCTCCGGTGACAAAAATATATTTAGTAGATTTTACAGACGCCATAAGTTCAAATAATGTAATACTTATGGGATACAAAGGTAGAAATTTTATATTTAAAAGCGCACGATAATTTTTTGATATATTTTATTATGCCATTGAAGCCGCTCCTTTGCCTTTTCGCTTGTAAAAACACTTTTTCTTCGCACTAACCGTTAAATAGTATTTTATATAGTATTATATATAATTATTCCAATATTATCCGCCAATCGTCTTTTTTAATCAAATGGAATAAATCCACGCTTAAATAATCCTAAGGGACTAAAAACTTAAAAAAATACAATATATGGTTACCTTCTGACAGCTGATCGTATTAATACTTAACCAAGATTACACCCAAACTTTAACCTCCCTGTTAGATAACAACAACCGGTCTTGTATGCCGGTAAATTGTTATGAATTGATTAATAATGATTTATGGAAAATTTGTCAGGCGGAATTGTCGCCATCTGATTGCTTTGGTAGAAAGGCCACATCAGAAAGAGGTAAACTATATGCGCTTAACTGATAGGTCAAAAATTTTTCACAGATCAATAAACCGATATTCAATTGACTAACTAAAGAGAGCGCTATGATTAAATTGAGGTACATTATTTTATTGATAGGGATGCTCGGACTTATCAATAACACGGTCAAAGGTCAATCTTGTAATCCTCCACCCTTACCAGGATTGCAATTTTTGGCGAACGGAATTGGATGTGCCCCACTAGACACAAGAATCGAAACTAGTTTCAGACACTTAAATGCCGGTTCTGAAATTACCATTGACTGGGGCGACGGCAGTCCTGTCGATGTCTTTATTACCACCGCTACTGAATTGAACCGTATATTTACCCACACTTACCCAAGCAACTTCATGGTATGTGAATATATCGTTACCGCCACAGCCGTAAAAAATTGTGTGGATAGATCCAGCGCCACAATTAGCGCAGAAGTTACGGTTTGGGATGACGACCAGGCCGGCATGAACGTTTCCGGGCCCTTTTATGTCTGCGAGGGGTTTGCTGCCAACATCCAATTTACCGACAATAGTAGCTGGAATTGTAACCCTGGCACCGGATTACCGAATAACGATCCACGAACTTTACAATGGGTATATGGTATTGGAGGTACCACCATGCAGGGAGTTACCGTCGCAGGTTCTGCTTCCCCGCCAATCAATTATGGTACCCAGTATTCTGCCAATAATCCCGGTAGCCAAAGTCTAAATATAAATGTACCTGCCACAAGACCCAACGGAACGCCTCATGCTGTTGGTGACCGCTTTTATGTACAGCTTAATAACTGGAATTTTTGTAACCCTCAACCAATGCCACCGGTTACTGATGCCGCTTTTATCGAGATTGTAGCGCCTCCTCAACCAATATTTGAGACAAAACTAACTGACAACTCAGGGCCTGTCAAAAACGATTTTTGCCCGGGAGATGTAGTTTATTTCGACAACGATACACCAAACCAGGGAGCTAACGGTTATACATGGCATATTTTTGATGACCCAACGGGCACTAACAGGATCAGCACCTCAAACAATACCAATCACTCGTTCAGTTTTACCAATTCAGGCCAAAAACTGATCAGGTTATATGCCAATGCGACAGGCGTCATTGGAGGCTGTAATGTTGTCTATGAGAGCACCATCAATATTGTTGATGTGCCCAGGGCCGATATTCAGATCAATACCCAGGCCTTTGATGACGATTTAATCCAGTTCTGCGAGGACACTTCACTACCTACCGGATATTCCGTTACATTTAACAACGTTTCCACGGGATTCCTGCCCAATACAGAATTCTATCTGGATTTCTATGATGAAAACGATGTCAGGTTTTTATTCTTTGCTTCAAACTTTTCCACGCTTACAGCAAAAACCGTTGATTTTGCAAACCCCGGGATCCACAAAGTTATTCTAAGGGCTGTTGATCCTGTTACCACCTGTGAAACTGCTGACACCGCCTATGTAGAGATCTACTCGCGACCCGTCGCCGACTTCAATGTTGTCGGAGGTACCGACATATGCCGTGGCAAACTGGTTGATTTTGAAGACTTATCGGTTAATTTCACCGGAACATGGAGTGGTATTCCCGGTGATACTATTACCGAGTACCGATGGTGGTTTGACTACAACGGCAACCCCGCCAGCAGCCCGGATGCCGTTATTAATAACGCATCAAATGGAGATATTTCACATACCTTCACAGCACCTGGCACCTATGATGTACGACTTCAGGTCTCCAAACCGTTTACCAATGTCTGTGAAATTGACAGGATCATACAGGTTCAGGTTTATGATATCCCCAATGCCAGCTTTACGCCGGATATTACCGAAGGTTGTCCCGATTTGCCTGTTACCTTAACAAACACTTCATTCCCTCAACCCACGGGTATTACCATTGATTATAACTGGATTATTACAGACCTGTTTGATAATAGTGTAGATATTATTCCCTATGGAAACCCAACAGTGGATACGACATTTAACTTTAGTCACACCCGGGGAGATAACAATAACCATCAGTACACCATCCAATTGGAGACTACTTCCAATATTGGTTGTGTAACCCTTAGTCCGGTGGAGACGATAACCGTCTATCCGGCGCCAAACTCCGGGTTTTCTTCAGATTTCGATCCATTTGCCCTTAATTGCGGATCAGTAACTGCTAATTTCCAAATTGACACCTATACCCAGAGCATACCTAATATTGACGAGTTTGTATGGACCATCGATGACGGTAATGGTAATGTAACTACGATCAATAATCCACCTGCCAATACCGCCCTGTCGCATACGTTCACCAACAACACATCATCAATCCTTAACTATTCGGTGCAACTGGATGTGAATTTAACCACGGCGGGCTGTGTAGTTCCTTTCAGAAGGTTGGTACGGGTAAACCCTCTTCCCGGATCGGATTTTAATGATGTGGTTGTTGATCAGACATGTGACTTTGTAACCGTTAACATTGATGCCGTGCAAAAGGGTCTGGCTACCTATAACTGGACATTGTCCGCGCCAACGGTAAACAGCCCCATATTTGATGACAATTTTGATCTTTTATTTGACCGCCCTGAATTTGTAGATGGGGATCTGACAGTAACGATGACCCTAAATACAGAAAACTTGCTGGGTTGTGCCAGCCCCAGCACGACGAGCAAGACTTTTGTCATTCCCAGAAAAGATGACATCAATATGGATCTGACCCTGGTGAGCAACAATACGTTCTGCAATTATTTTAATGCCCAATTTGAGAATAACTCATCAGCTTCCCCTGCCGGAACAAGTTGGGAACTTTTTATCACCAGGGGAAGCGGTATTCCACAAAATGTCAGTGGTGATGTCACCGGAAATTTAGATGGATCAGGTGGTGGTTTCAATTATCTTTTTACCATCGCCGGGGATTATTTGGTGGAATTAGTAGCCACTTCACCCGATGGATGTATTTTTAAGGATAGCGAAACCCTGACCGTATATCCCGACGTTACTGCCTCATTCATGCCCAACACTACGGAAGGTTGCGGCCCTCTTGAGGTATTGTTCAATGAAAACTCGTATAATCAGCCCGACATACAGGATAAATTCTGGACTATTCAAAACCTTACCGCCGGTACAGTTGAATTGCCACGGCAAAATACCAACATGGTGGGTTATACACTGGGTAATCCGACTAAAAGCTTTATAGATTATGCCATCACACTAGACATAGTATCCTTTAATAATTGTGTTGATGACACCACGATTGTAATCAGGGTTTATCCCGAACCTGAGGTAGATTTTAATGTTGTAGGACCTGATCCAAGTTGTGCACCTTATGAAGTTAGCTTTGAAAACATTTCCAACAATCCGGCAGGAACGAGTTACATCTGGAACTGGGGAGATGGCACCTATTCTAATTTCAACGATTTGGATCCCGGTTACAGCACATCAGTAAACCATACATTTTTAAATACTTCCTACCTGTCCAACAGGTTAGTGAACGTAAAGTTGACTGCCATTACTCCTGATAATTGTATTACGGAAGTAACGAAGACTATCACACTCAACCCACAGATCATAGCCAACATTATGCCTGACCGAACCTCGGGATGTTCACCGTTAACAGTGAATTTTGATAACTTTTCCCAGGGTGATACCTCGCCCAACAGTGGCTGGTACTATACAGATCCCACAACCGGGATAAGAAATAAATTTTCGGATGAATTTATCACGTCTCATACCTTCATTAACAACAGTGACGTGGATAAAACCTTCTTAATAGAATATGAAGCTATCAATGTCGGTGGTTGTACTGATATAGCAAGTACCTCAATAACCGTGCATCCCGAAATAACCGCCTCGTTTTCATTTCAGGGAGGCAGCGAAGCATGCAGCCCCTATCCTATCACCTTTTCGAATGACGTCATTAAAAGCGGGGTCACCTATGTATGGAACTGGGGAGATGGGAGTTTTAATGACACAACCACGGTTGAAAACAGCATTGTTCATATCTTTGAAAATGCCTCCACCAGTATTACTAAAAACTTCAATGTTGTTTTAACAGCGATCGACGAGCGCACAGGTTGTGAGGCGTCTACAAGTGAGATAATCACTATTTTCCCGACCATTGTCACCCGCGTGGAAGCAGATATTCCCCAGGGCTGTGGGCCACTACGGGTAAATTTCACTAACAACACCTCCGGTGTAGGATTAACCCATACCTGGTATTACAGGGTAAAAGGTACCAACGATAGGCTAGGCACCTTAAATACTGCCTTTGCGAGTTATGAGCTGGGCAATAAAACACCCGAAAATGTGGTGTACGAGGTGGTATACGAAGTAGAGAATACAGATAATTGTCAGGCGAGAGAAACCTTTGATATTACCGTATTTCCGGAGATTGAGGCCAATTTTACGGCTGATCCGGAGCGACAAATATTGCCAAATAAGACGGTTAGCGTCACTAATTTATCAACGCCTGGCAATTGGGAATATCATTGGGATTTTGGCGATGGCAGGGGTATCAGCGATGACAAAGATCCGCAGCCTTATGAATATGAGACCTATGGTAATTATCTGCTTACCCTGACCGTAAAAAATCCCATAGAACAATGCGAATCACAACATTCAATACTCATTGTTATAGAACCTGTGGTGCCGGTGGTGGATTTCGCTTACGACCCCGGAAGTGGTTGTATACCGCTAACCGTAAACTTCACCAATTTGTCTACCGGAGCTGATGCGACTTCGTATAAGTGGGATTTTGGTGATGGTGTCGGCTTTTCCAATGAAGTAAACCCTTCTTACACCTATTACAAGCCGGGAACGTATACGGTGAAGCTTTCTGCCACAAATGAGATTGGATTAGTAGTCACCGAAATAAAGGAGCAGATCATTAAAGTGCATGATTTACCTAGAGCATCTTTTGTCGCCAGGCCATCATTGGTTTATCTGCCGGAATCTCCGGTTATTGTCCAAAATTATACCGTTGGCGGCGCAGAATACCATTGGGATTTTGGCGACGGTACCACGTACAATGAATATGAACCAAGACACCAATATCAGGAACCTGGTGAATACTTTATTGAGTTAATAGCCGTCAACGAACATGGTTGCTCGGACACTTTAAAAGTGGAAAGCGCTGTCACCGTTGTAAATGGAGGACAGGTTAAAATACCAAATGTTTTCACGCCAAATGTCGACGGCCCACCTAGCCAGGGAGGAGGAATCGGCTTCGCCAGTAACGATATTTTTCTACCTATTGTAGAAGGTGTTGTCGACTTCCAGATGGAAATTTACAATCGCTGGGGCGAAATGGTATTTGCCACAAAAGATCAGCGCTTTGGTTGGGACGGTTACTATAAGGGACGGTTAAGTGCACAAGGAGTTTATTTGTATAAAATTGAACTTAAATTCATCAGTGGTGAAAGTACCACCAGGGTTGGTGATGTGACACTTTTACGATAAAGGAATTAAAAAAATCCAATAATTTTTCTCACCCGAAAAGTTATGTAGCAAAGCGTAGTAGTTTATGGCTGGATATCTACACAGACCGTAACTGACGGAACGGAATACCGGGTGAGATAGGAGTTGGTAAAAAAATAGAGCCGGATCAAAACTACTGCAATTAATTCAGTAAGATAACCATTAATGAGCACGCAGGCCGGTACTTCGGCCTGCGTTTTTTACAGGGATAAGCCCTGATTTCAATCCATAAACCAGTGCTGCCAATTCTCAGGTGTCAGTACGCTGCCATCTGGCTGCGATGCCGCGTATCGACCGGGTTGTATTTGGCAAAGTTCAACGCCAAACAGCCAAAAGATGACTGTAGCCATGATTTTTGTCCGATTGATTTCTTACACAAAAAATAAGTGGGTAATAAAAAGCCCCTATTTTGTTTGTTATTGCCTCTTACATTAAAGAATTTTCATAATACCTATTATTCCATTAAAACGGGTGGAAAGGGCCTTGTTTAGGGTAAAACTCCCTTTTTTGGCCTGAAAGAATGAATTAATATGATATGGAAAAATTAAAGGCCATGAATAAGACTAATGTAATAACCTTTGCCTTCCTCCACATAAAACGGGTAAATAACCCATTAATAAAAATTTTTATCGTTTTAAACTTATTTGTGGCGTATCCCGTATTTGCGCAGGTCGGTATTGGCACACAGACACCACATAATTCGGCTGTTCTTGAATTATTCTCTACAGAAAAGGGTTTGCTGATACCAAGACTGAACTCTGCTCAAAGACTCGCCATCACCAATCCGGCCAATGGGTTACTGGTATATGACGCCGACATCAGCAAGATATATTTTTTTGACGGGACTACCTGGAATGAATTAGGCAGAGAGGGGCCTGCAGGCCCGCAGGGACCTCAAGGTGACGATGGCGACGCCGGCGCGGATGGGGCTGATGGTGCAAACGGTGCTAATGGAAGTAATGGTGCGGATGGGGCCGACGGAGCAGATGGTGTAGGTATCGCCAACATCGTGGACAATGGCAACGGCACGTTTACGGTAAATTATACCGACGGCGGAAACGACTCTTTCAGCGTGCCTGTTGGCGGGGGAACCGGCTGGGAATTAGCCGGTAATGGAGGGACAGACCCCCTAACGGAATTTTTAGGTACGACGGATGCCCAGGATCTGGTTTTTAAAACTGAAAATATCGAACGCCTTCGGATCAAGCAAGGTAACGCAACCTTGGGAGGATACATAGGCATAAACAATAATAATCCCACTTCCAGACTGGATGTTATGGGAGGCGCACCTTCTACGAATTTCGGATTTACGGTTAAAAATACACTCCGTACCAATTTTGGCGTCAGGGATGACGGAAATGTGGTTATCAATGAAAAACTGGGTATTGGAACGGTAACGCCGGATGAAGCACTACACATTCAGAAAGGTGTGAATGCAAAAATAATCGTGGAAGCCACCGCCATTACCACAGGTAGGAAATTAGAGATTGGCACCTCCTTCACCGGTATAGGGCCATCCACTTCCTTTTTAAGAATGCATAACCCGTTACAGGATTTAATCATAAGAACCAACAATGGCACAGATGCTGAAAGATTCAGATTTAAAGACAACGGACAATTGATCCTGGGAGAATCTGCCACCGGGCTTGTGCCGGTCGGCACCAACCGGCTCACGGTTTACGGGGATGTGGATGTAACCGGTGATATCACGGCCACCGGAACTATTACAGGCTCTGATGGCCGGTTCAAAAAGCATGTTAACAGTATTGAGCAAGGGCTGGATATCATTCTTGGGCTAAGACCAGTCACTTTCCAATGGAAAAAAGCCTTTATTGCCGGCAAAAATATGGATGCCGATAGAAAATATTATGGCTTTATTTCCCAGGAGGTAGAAAAAGTATTTCCCGAAACAGTTGTCAAAAAGGAAGCTCTGGTAGGTAATAAAAAAGTTGAGGATTTCAGATTCATTAACCTGACCAACTTTACACCTGTTTTAGTGAAAGCTCTGCAGGAACAACAGACCATAATCGAAACCCAACACGACGAAATCAATTCACTAAAAAAGAGAATTATGTCCCTGGAAAACAAAACCCCAAAAAATACCAAAGAAAAGGCCATTCAGGAAAAATTGCTTTCACTGGAAGCCGAGTTGGATCTATTAAAAGCCTACATCTATAATAATTCAGCATCGGCAAAACAGGCAAAAGATGATTCCAAAGAGATTAAATTATTAGACAAATAGCTAGGTGGATATCATTTCCATAATTATGGGGTTTAGAGATCATCTTACATCAAATACAATTAAACTGCTAATATGCATTGGCATTTCCCTGCCGGTTAAATCACAGACGTTATTTAACCTGGGTGGAACAGAGATTTTCATCTCTCAGGGAGAAACAGTGTCTATTACCGGGGATGTCGAAAATAGCGGCGATATTATCAACGCCGGTACAATCCTGATGGCAGGAAATTGGATCAATGCAGGCACATACAATTCAATCCAGGGGTCTTTTACATTAAACAGCACCAGCGAGCAACATGTTGATCACAACGGGCAGGCCTTTTTTAGTCTGACCATCAATGGGCCCGGTGAGAAAATCCTGGACTCAGATGTCCTTGTCAATAATCAAATCACCTTTGAAAGTGGGCTGGTGACCCCGGCCAATAATTCGATATTACTTATAGAAGAAGGAGCACAAACCGTTGGGGGTTCCATCGATTCCTATGTGAATGGCGTGCTGGCAATCGAGGGTACCGGAGATAAATTTTTTCCTATTGGTAAAAGCGGAAAGTTCAAGCCAATAAACTTATATAACATCCAGGGTACAACCCCGACCATTGGTTTTGAGGTATTTGAACCGAATAATGATCCCCAGGCACCAAAGGAATTGCAGGCAATATCCACAGTCAGATATTGGCAAAAAACACAGATAAGCGGTAACACTTCTAGTGGGAGGATAGCATTAAGTATCGGCGAAGATGATGGCATCAGCGACTTGTTTTTAGCCGTGGTTACCGAAGCTGATCAGCCGGGAGAGATATTTCAAAACCTGGGTCGCTCTGAGACTACAGGAGATCTGACAGAAGGCAGCGTTACTTCTGACTTGTCTATAACCGACGGGAATAAGGTTTATGCCCTTGGACAAGAAGTGGACCTGACTGGTATCGACTGCATCCCCGGTGCACTGGCCACCAGGTCTTCCAACGTTGAGGAACGGGTTATAAAGGTATATTGTGGCAATATCTCGGAAGAAAATTTCTCTTTCAAAATTTATAACAAATGGGGGTTGGTTGTTTATGAGACCACCTCTTTACAAGACGCCACGGAATCAGGTTGGGACGGAATTAATATCAACACGGGAAATCCTGAAAAAAACGATGTATATCGATATGTCTTATCAGGCAAGTTCTTGAACGGAAATGAATTAAGTAGGGTGGGAACCATCACCAAAATCAACTAATAGCCAATGAAAGGTAGGAAGAGGTATATTGGAAAGATAACGATAGCCGACAATCCCACGTCGGCTATACTGTTATTATTTAAACTCCTCCTGGTCCTTTCCATCACGACAACACCAACTGCAAACGTGGTTGCCCAGGACGCTAATTTCTCTCAATATTATGCGGCACCGCTTTATTTAAATCCGGCGCTGGCAGGAATTGATCCCAGAATTACCGTTGGTCTAAATTATCGTTCACAGCTTAAAAGCGATTTATATCCCAATCAAAGCAGCCAATTCTCCTTTATTCTCCCAATTATGGGTAAAGGAAACGGCGTCAACCACAAAGGGGGGCTGGGTTTATCAGCTTATAACGAAATTGCCGGTCAAAATTCTAATTTCAAGGTAATAGGTATAAACCTGGCCGGCGCTTATAATCTATACCTTAAGCAAGATGGCAGTCAGAAATTCACATTTGCCATACAAGGAGGATTTATCAATAAACAGATTGACTTTACCAATTTGACCTGGGGTTCACAATTTGACCCCTTTGTTGGTTTCGATACGAGTATTGACCCTAGTATTAACTTTTTAAACGAAAGCACATTGTATCCGGTATTTAATGCCGGTCTGATGTGGTACACATCGTTGGGAGGTGAAGAAGCCAACGGATCAAGTGCTTATTTTGGGCTTTCCGCAGGGAATATTAACGAGCCTGATGAGTCCTTGCTGGACGGGGAGCCTCTCAAGCTTCCCAGGCTTTTCAAAGTCAATGCCGGGGTTGATCTCAGCATCAACGAGAAAATTACCTTTTCTCCCAATGTTCTTCTGAAATATCAGAATGGTGTATTTCAATTGAATGGTGGTACCTACTTATACTATGATCTTGCCAATACAGAGTCTGACGCAGGCCCTAATTTAACCAGGCTGGTACTGGGGGCATGGTACCGATATGGTGACTCCTTTATCGTGGCCACCGGTATCAATAAAAATCAATTTACCGTAGGCTTTAGCTATGACATGCGCATCTCTTCCCTAAGACATCCTGACATAGGATCCGGCGCTTATGAAGTATCTTTTACTTACCGGTTCAAGCGTAAGGAAAAGGAAGCCACTTATGAGCACAAACCCAGGTTTACTATTTAGCTTGGAATGCCTGATTTTCCGACTGGTGCTGCCCCTGAAAGTCATGAAAATAAACGGTATAAAATGGAGGATCAGGAGCCTTCAATTCGAGTTATAATCGCATTATACTTCGCACTTTAATCACATCTCTTACACAGAGCGTTACCTAAAAAAATCCCCCTTTTTGTGATCAAATGTTCATATATTTTGCACTTTTCAAATTTTCAATATAACAAAACAACTAATCTGATCACTCATTTTTGTAGCATCTTGCTTAATATCTTCAAATAATACACAAGTTCACTTACCATTTATATTGCCGCGTTTATGCGGCGTGATTGGCGTACTTTTAATTTTAATGGAAGTCCCGAAAGTCCTTTGTTAAAGCGAATTGAAGGCTTTTTAAGTGAATTCATTGATTATCAAAACTTTAAATAACAAGCTAACATGATGCCACCGTATAAAAGCAATATTCAAATCTGGCTATTGAGCTCCTTTACAGCAGAATTGTGGGATGTAATCAAGATTTTAGGACCGACGGGGAATGTAAGAGCTTCATTTTAAGGAGAAATACGTTATTATGGGATTTAAAAAGAATTATTGGGTACTTTTATTTTTTTTATTTACGGGTTTTTCAATTGCTGATTCCAAAGCGCAATGTACCAACTCGCCCAATGCGGTAGCTGGTTTTTTGCCGAATCAAACCTGTCAACCTGTAACGGTAACACTATCCAGTGTTTCCCACATACCGGCATTCGGTGGTGTCAACAACATTCCAAGCGGTACCACTTATTTTGTGGATTGGGGAGATGGAGCCACGCAAACTTATACAACCGTTATAAATGACGAAGGCGTTCCGGCATTCATGCAAACACATACCTACGGCCCGACAGCTACCAACTGTGCTTATACATTACGGTTTGAAGTATCCAATCCATGCGGCGCCGATTTTATCAGTGGAACGGTAAACGTACACGATACGGATGAAGTAGGGCTGGCCATAACACAGGATTACCAAATATGCGAAGGGTACGGTGGCACTTTCACATTTACCGATGCATCGGCCATGAATTGTCTGGCACCGCCATTTGGTGATGCCAATGACGAAGACAGAACCCTGCGTTGGGATTATGGAACAGGAGGCAGTACCTTACCCGGTGTTACAGCCGGAGGGTTTGACGCCAGCAGTTCTGTATACCAGGATGCTGCCTACACGGTTGCCGGAGCAGGTTCGAACAGTCTCGCGGTAGTAGTCCCTGCGGCGTCCACAGTTGGACGAGCCGGTGAATACTTTGAAGTCACCATGTATAACTGGAACTCTTGTAACCGCTATGATAACCCTGGCGTGGCAGGGCCGCCGGCAGACCTGTTGAATGGTGACAATGCCCCGGTAAGCATTACCGCCAGGATCACCGTAATATCTTCACCTCCGGCACCTGCGGCACCGGACCGGGACTATTGCTTTGGAGCCGTTGGTCCCCTCACCGCCACTTCTGGCGTTGGAGGAACTTTAAGGTGGTATGAGAATGCCACCTTAAATGCGCAAGGTATTATTTCATCTGGTACACAAGTAGCAACAGGCGCAACTTTCGGACATGGACAAACCGCTACTGGAACTTATACCTATTGGGTTACTGAAACACTACCAGCGACAAATTGTGAAGGACCGGCAACAGAGGTTACCCTGAACATAAGAGAAGACTTAAATATTACAGACGCCATTTCTGGAAATGCAAATGTATGTCCTGGCGAAACCGGGCTTGTTTATTCTTTACCTAATCCGCCGGCTACGCTGCCGGTTGGAGGTAACACGGAATATATATGGACCGTCCCCACTGGATGGGCCATCACCGGCGGACAGGGAACGCAGTCAATTACCGTTACCAGTTCCTCCACTGCAGGAACCGGCAACATTGGTGTCAGGTGGCAGTTTACCAGTGCACCAAATTGTACTTCCGCTGCCCAAAATCTTTCAGTTACTGTTAACGAGCTACCGGCTGGAAATATTTCGGGAGATCAAACCATTTGTGAAGGCAGCTCTCCAAATCTAACGATTAACCTGACCCAGGGAGTCGGCAATACAGGACCATTTGAGGTGGATTATACCGATGGTACCAATACCTTTACCGAAACACTGGCATTTGGCGCCAATACCGTTAGTCCCGGTATCACACCCCCTGCCGGCGGTACTACTAGTTATACCATAACAGAGATACGCGACCTGGCTACTAACGGCTGTACTGTAACCGCCCCTCATGCAAATATCACCGGCTCAGCCGACGTGTTGGTTAAGTCATCTTTGACCTTAGCCGATCCCATTTCCGGACCAACCGATGTATGTCCGGGGGACATGGTAACATACTCTTTGCCTAATCCGCCTCCTCTCGTTGATGGACTTACCACGCAATATCAATGGAGTCTGCCTAACTCCGGTGGTTCAAACCTTGGAACTATTACTTCGGGAAATTTTACCGAAACAATTAATGTAACCGTTGGCAACAATACCGGCACCAAAAGAGTGCGGGTACGATGGCGTTATACCAGCAATCCCAGGTGTGCCACACCCTGGCAAACGCAAAATGTCGAGGTAAACATACAGCCCGAAGTTCAGATCAGTGGTAATCAATCAATTTGCCTTGGGGATAATCCCGTACTAACTTTTAGTAACCTGGTTGGGGTTGGAGGTACCGGTCCTTTTGATATAGACTACACACCGGATGGTGGTACTACCACCTTTACGGCCAATAATGTCCCAATAGGTGGAGGAAACGTAAACGCACCAGCACCGGCGGCGGCAGGTAATTATACTTATACCATTACGGAAATAAGAGATTTAGGCGCCAATGGTTGCGTAAGCACTGCCCCTAGTGGCAATATCAGCGGTAGTGCTAATGTCGCCGTCAAAGAAACACTTAATTTGGCAGACCCCATTTCCGGGCCTTCCAATGTTTGTGCGAACGAAACCGGCGTGATATTCACATTGCCTAATCCCCCTGCTGCTCAGCCGATAGGAGGTGCTACAGAATATCAATGGACGGTTCCCGCCGGCTGGACCATCACCAGCGGTCAGGGTACTGAAACACTTACTGTAGACGTAGCCTCTTCGACCGGTCCCGGCAGAATTGTTAGTGTCGTCTGGCAATATACCTCTGCGCCAAACTGTAACTCGGGTGTTCAAAACACCAGCGTAACAGTAGATCCAGGCCCCACGGTAGCCACTGTTGGCCCAGATCTTTCCTATTGTACAGCCATCGATTTAGTATCCGTAGGACTCGGCGGGAACAATCCGCTGGTAGGTACCGGGGCATGGTCCCAGGTGAGTGGTCCCGCAGTTGCTACTATTACTAATCCCGCAGATAGAAATACCACCGTTAGTATTGCCAATGCCGGGGAAGCTGGAGTATACGTATTCCGATGGTCAATCACCAGCGGCACCTGTCCTCCCAGCACAGCAGACGTAACGGTCGATTTTGGTACGGCTCCGGTCGTGCCGGATGCACATACACCCGCTGACCCCAACGTGAATGCTACTTGCGGTTTAACGATAGGCCTTCAGGGTAGTGCGCCGCTCAATACATTGGGAGGTCCCGCCAATGGTCAATGGACACAGACCTCAGGTCCGGGTGCCTCTGTATTTGATGACGCCACGGATCCAACCACCAATGTAACCATTACCGCTCCCAACTATGGCACCTACACCTATCGATGGACGGTTACCAGTGGTACCTGTGCACCGGAGTTCAGCGAAGTAGACATAACCTTTTTTGAGTCGGCGGTTGTATCCATGCCTGCCGATTTTGACCAATGTATTAATAGTAACGACCTTGGCGCCGCCGCTGCCAACATAGTTGCCGTAGGCAATGTAAGCGGTAGTGTTAGCACCGGTACCTGGTCGGTAGTTGGTGGCTCAGGGGCAGGTACGGGAACAATTACCACCAATGATTTGGGTGGGGGTAATATGGAATTGGTGTACGAACCTGTTCTGGGAGACTTAAATGAAACTTTAGTTTTCGAATTGGCATCAGCCAACCCCGGAACCAGCTGTACAGTAATCACTGATCAGTTTACCGTCACCGTTAAACGGGAACCCAATATTACTAATGGCGTTCTTACTCAAACTATTTGCTCCGGAGGAACAGCTACTTTGACCCCAACTTCAGATGTGGCAGGAACCGTTTACAACTGGACAGCATCGGTGACTTCCGGTGGTGTGGTTACCGGATTCTCAACATCAAATTCAGGAAACATTTCGGAAATACTGCTTAATGGAGGCAATAATATTGAGCAGGTGACTTATGTCATCACACCTTCATTAAACGGATGTACGGGACCGTCGGTCAATTTTGTAGTGACCATCAACCCAACACCTTCTGCACAACCTGACAAAACTACAGAGACTTTATGCGATGGGGGCACCACCAGCATAGATCTTGATGCGGTAGTGCCTGTTGGTGGAACAACTTATACCTGGACTGTTGTCGACAACCCTGATGTTACTGGTGAGACCGGGGATGCGACCGGTACCTTGACAGATATTATTCAAACACTGGATAATACCAGTAATACAACCCAAACCGTTACCTATACCGTCACGCCGACAGCGAACGGTTGTCCCGGACCAACGACCGATGTTGTGATCACTATTCAACCGGATCCGACTTTCACCAATGCTGGAGTAGAAGACATTTGTTCCGGTGATCAGCTCAATTTTACACCTGTTGGTACGGTGGCCGGTACTAATTTTAATTGGACTACCTCTGCTGTAGGGCCAAATATTTCGGGTCATAGCGGGACTGGTTCCGGGCTTATTTCCGATGTTTTAACCAATGCCGGAACCGCGCCGGAAACCATCACCTACGATATTGTGCCCGTTGCTAACGGATGTACCGGTACCGCCGGAACTTACGTGGTGACGGTGAATCCCAAGCCCGTGATCACCAATTTACCGGTAGGCGCACAAACACTTTGCTCCGGTGGTAATTTCAGCTTTAATCCGACCTCCAACATTACAGTGGGTGTCACTACCTACAGCTGGACTGTATCAAGTACGGGAAATATAACCGGTCTACCCGGAACCGGCAGCGGTACGGGAAATATATCACATACCTTAACAAATACAGGAACGAGTGTAGAAACAGTTACTTACCTGGTTACCGCCACGGCCAATGGCTGTAATAGCGATTTGGGTCCCATATCGGTACTCGTTTCACCGGTGGCTGACGTTTCCAACGGAAGCTTGACGGCTTCGATCTGCGATGGGGATATTTTAAATTTTACCCCTACCAGTAATGTTGTCGGCGCCACGTTTAATTGGACGTCATCTTTAACTTCGGGCACTGTAACCGGCTTTTCTGCGACCGGAAGCGGTAACATCACGGATCAACTTTTCAACACCACCAGTGTCAGCGGAGAGGTGACTTATGTAATCACACCGACGATTAACGGTTGTAATGGAATTCCTCAGAACTATGTGGTTACTGTGAATCCTTCGCCGGAAGTAACCAATCCCGCTGTGGACTTAACCGGTTCTATTTGTTCCAATAATCCTGTTAACATCACGCCTATCAGCGATGTTGGTGGTGCCACGTTTTCATGGACTGCTTCGGCAAGTTCCGGCAATGTGGTTGGATTTTCACCTGTAGGAACAGGAGTGATCAACGAGACCGTTAAAAATACGGGAACTACCACTGAAACACTAACTTATACGGTAACGGCCAATGCAGCCGGTTGTTCGGGAACGCCGGTTAATTTTGTAATTACAGTTTTTCCCGAACCGGATATTTCTAACCCTGTTTCAGACTTATCAGAAAATATTTGCTCCGGTGGTGCCGCAACTTTTACGCCGGCACCAACGGTAGCAGGAACTACTTTTAACTGGACTGTTTCAGTAACCAGCGGAACAGCCACAAGCACAGATATAACTGCGGGAAGTGGCACTGGCGCTATCAATGATGCGATCACCAATACGGGAACCACGGACGCCGTGGTAACTTACGTATTTACCCCCACGGCCAATAGTTGTCCCGGACCGACCTTTTCATATGTCGCAACAGTCAGACCTGTTCCGGATGTTAATAACCTGCCAACTACTGATGTTATTTGTTCAGGGCAATCTTTAAGCTTCACCCCGACGAGCTCAGTAGCCGGCACAACATTTTCATGGACCTCCGTGGACAACCCCAATGTTACCGGCGAATCGCCAACCGGATTTGGCGATATTACCGATAACCTGGTTAATAATGCATTTACTCAACAAACTGTTGTTTACACCGTTACGCCATCAGTTAACGGATGTCCCGGACCGTCGCAAACGTATACGGTCAACATTGATCCGAAACCCGATGTGACCAATGCACCCTTGAATACTGCTATTTGCTCGGGTGATCCGCTAAACATTGTATTAACCGGGAACGTGGCTGCTACAACCTTCAACTGGACGTCTTCCGCAGGTGCTAATATTACCGGAAACACAGCAACCGGATCGGGCAATATTACTGACAACCTGGTAAACAATGGAACAACTACGCAGACGGTCATTTATACTATTACACCTACAGCGTCTGGCTGTAATGGCGATCCTGTAAATTATACAGTCACCGTTTATCCAACACCGGATATATCTAATCCCGTGTCTGATTTTACAGATGAAATTTGTTCCGGGTCAGCTACTTCTTTCAGTCCTACCGGAAATGTGGCGGGAACTGTCTTTAACTGGACCGTAACGGCTCCCGTTTCGATCACCAGTGGCGATGCTGACTTTACTGCCGGCTTGGGTACCGGTGCCATCAATCATGTGCTGACCAATTCCGGATTTAATATTGAAACGGTCACTTATACATTTACACCAACTGCCAACGGTTGCACGGGTCCTAATCAAACATTTACAGTTACGGTCAACCCAACACCCAATATTGACAACAATCCCGGCAATCAGACGATTTGCTCCAATGATAATTTCAGCTACACACCAACTGGTGGTGTGGCCGGTACATTATTTTCCTGGACTTCCACAAGCTCATCGCCCAACCTGGTTGGAAACACGACCAGTGGAAACGGACCAATCAGTGATAATCTGGTTAACAACGGCGTGACCAGTGAAACGATCACGTATCAATTAATCCCGTCGGCCAATGGTTGCACGGGTAATACGGAAACCATCGTTATTACAGTAAATCCAAGACCCACCGTCTCACCATCTGTATTTTCACAGGCTATATGTGATGGAGATGCCACCAATATAACCCTGACAGGTAACGTATCATTTGGTACAGGAACAGTCTTTAATTGGACTATACAAAGTCCTGGTCCCAATATTGGAGGCGCAGCAGCGGGGACGGGAAATACCATTGCTCAAACATTAACTAATTCAGGGACGGCTACGGAAACCGTAACTTATCGCATCGTACCAACCGCTAATGGTTGTGATGGCAATTCATTGGATATTATAGTCACAGTTTATCCTACGCCGGTCACCAGTGCCATCACCTCTGTTACGGGTTCGGATGACGGCTGTGTCAACGGTACCAACTTTTACCGGGTTGATGGGGTTACGGGCACCCCCGGTTCATCATATAGCTGGTCTATTGCCCCGCTGGATGGCAACGAGCCAATAATTTCCTCGTTTAATAACAATGCTATTTTAGATTTTGGTCCAAATCCCTGGGTAGGAACGCTATCAGTTGTCGAAACAACTAACGGTTGTAATGGACCTGTCACTAACCTGGCAGTCGAATCTTTTTCCACGCCCACTGTCGATGCCGGTGCAGACCGGGAAATTTGTCAGGGTGCTACCGTGGCATTGGGTGGAGCACCTACCGCGTCAGGGGGTTCAGGAATCTATTCCTATCAATGGACTCCAGCTTCCGGATTGGATAACCCTTTTGCAGCTAATCCAAATGCTACGCCAAGCTCTACAATTATATATACTTTGGAAGTTACAGATAATTCCACAGGATGTTCGGCGACAGATCAGGTAAGATTAGATATTGTTTTACCGCCTAGTCAACCATTTATTTCCGTACCATCCGGAAGCCCGTTTGTATGTGAAGGCAGCAATATAACTTTGCAGTCAACAAGTATTGGAGCAAACAGTTATCAGTGGTATAAAGATGGCTTACCTATTGCTGGTGAGATCAATCAAACTTTGGTTATCGCAGGAGCTGTTTTGGCAGATGCCGGAAATTATCAGGTGCAGACAATCGGAACAAATCCAGTTGGTTCACCTTGTCAAAGCCCGCTTTCGCTTGTGCAGACCGTAGAGGTAAATCAAGTTCCCGTCAAACCTACCATTTCAGTGTTAGGCACTGTACCATTTTGCGACAATGGCGTAAATCTGGCCATATTACAGGCGAGCGCCGATCCATTAGCAGACAGTTATGAATGGTACTTCGACGATGGTAGCGGGTTTACACTTATTGCCGGGGAAACTACCGATCAAATTCTGGTAAGTTCCCATACGCAAAGTGGTACCTACTTTGTCAGGGCGATTGGTGTGGCCAATAGTTTCTGTGCCAGCCCGGACTCAGATCCTGAAACCATCACCATTCATCAGGGACCTGACATCCCGGTTTGGACCGGTCCTTCATTCGCTTGTAGCGGTGATTTTATAGCTTTACAAGTTAATTTCACAACCGGAACGGCACCTTATACTTTTGAGTTCCAGGATGATTTAGCCAACACTTTCGGTCCTTATACTGTTAACAGTGGCACCGATATATTCATAACACCGGTCAATGCGGGAGCCTTTCCGGTAGTAAGAACTTATTCATTAACAACTGTGACCGATGCCAATGGCTGCGCTCCTCCGAGCCTTGGGACACCGTACCAGCTGGAAGTCAGACCATTACCAATTGCTTCGGCTATCAGTGGCAAAGCAAATGTCTGTGTTAATGAAACGAATGTAAGATATCAGATCACACCCCATTCCGGTTCACAATATCTGTGGAATACAGGGTTTCTATCGGGTGTGACAGTCGCCGCCGGTGGCGGAACCTCCGATAGTTTTATTGAGCTCAATTTTGGTAGTAGTCAGATACTGGGTGGGATCCTTGAAGTTTCGGAATTCAACAATGGTTGTCCAGGGTTACCGTCACAAATTAGCATAAATGTATTTGAGCCTGCCGTTGCTGATGCCGGCTCTGATCAAACCATATGCGTAGGGCAATCCGTAATGATTGGCGGGGCGCCGACTGCCAGCCTGGGTTCAGGCAACTATGACATAACCTGGTCACCTAATTTAAGCATCAATGATGTAAAATTAGCCAATCCCACGGTGAGCCCCAGTACTACTACCGATTATACAGTGACAGTTCAGGATAATTTATCGGGTTGTACCGTATCGACAAGTACTGTCAGGGTTAATGTGAATCCTTTACCGGTTATCACATTTAATCCTATACCAGGCATTTGTTCTTCGGGAACTCCTTATGTTTTAACAGAAGCCACTCCGACAGGGGGGGCATATTCAGGGCCGGGTGTATCGGAAACTGCGCCAGGATCTGGGATCTACGAGTTTGACCCGTCAGCCGTAGCCAGTAATTCCCTGTATACCATTACCTATACCTACACAGACGCCAATACGTGTACCAACTTTAATACACAAACGATCGAAGTATATGATAATCCTACCATCACGCTCGATCCATTTGCGGATGTTTGTATTGATGACGCAGTTTTCACCATCACCGGAGGGCGTGCTAATGGTACTGATATTTCGACCATGGGAGGAGTTACTTATGCCTACTCAGGTCCTGGTGTCTCTGAAACGGCACCTGGCTCGGGCATCTTTGAATTTGATCCTGCCAGTGCCGGAAGCGGAACACATACCATTACCTTAAGCTTCACGGATGCCAACGGTTGTCCTGCGCTGGTAAATGCTACGGCCAGTATCACCGTTAACCCGCTACCTGTCGTGACCATGGAGCCATTGCCTACACAAGGTATTTGTGAGGCTCCCTATACGCTGACAGAAGGAAGAGTAGGTGGCGTAGCAGTAGCAGGTGGTACCTATTCAGAGATTAACAATATTTATGTAATTGAAACTACACCAGGTGTTTTTGTCTTCAATCCCGGATTGGCCGGCGTAGGCACACACGATATTACTTACGAATACCAGGATCCTGCAACGGGATGTGTCAATTCAGTGACAGCCCAGATTGTGGTGGAGGATTTTCCTGTCATTACCCTGAATACATTTGCCAATGTTGGTATATGCAGCCCTGCCTTTACGTTGACCGGGGGATCACCTATAGATCAAAACAGGACGCCCCTGGAAAACGGTGTATACAGTGGACCAGGTGTGACTGAAACCGCTCCTGGATCAGGAATTTATGAGTTTGACCCTGTGGCGGCCGGTGTTGGTATTCATTTAATCAGTTATGATTATACAGATCAATATGGTTGTACCAGTTTTGGCGACGTACAAACCATTACAGTGGAGCCTCTACCCTTTGCGGTATTTGGCCCTATAGAAAATATTTGCGTGGATGCTGCGCCAATTGAATTGACTACCGGGCAGCCTGCCGGCGGTGTTTATAGCGGAGTGGGCGTGTCTGAAACCGCTCCGGGCTCAGGTGTATACGAATTTGATCCGGGTGTTGCGGGTGTAGGTACGCATATTCTGGATTATGAGGTGAGCGATGGCTTCGGCTGTAGCACCACAGAGCAACAGACTGTCACAGTAACCGGTCTGCCATCAGGCACCATTACGGCAACAGGAGCATTCTGTAACGGCGGGCCTCTGCAATTTGACCTGACAGGGATAGCTCCATTTGAAATTGTTTATGAAGATGATAAGGGAAATACATTTAATGCAGTGAATGTTGGTAATATTTACGTTCAAAGCATAGATCCCGTCGAAAATACAACTTATACACTGGTATCTGTTACAGACAGGTACGGATGTACACAAGCAAGTCTACCGCCTGGTACGGCTACGATTACTATTACGCCGGTGGCGAGCTTTAGTGCAGACCCTGCCTTGCAAGTCCTGCCTGGCAAGACTGTAACCGTTACCAATAATACGAATGCCGGCAATTGGACTTATACATGGCAATTTGGAGATGGGAATTCCATCAGCGGCACGTCGGGGCCTGTTAATATTGTTCATCCCGATGGCGCCACTACTACAGGTACTTTTGAAGACCCTGTACATACTTATGCCACTTATGGCAATTATCTCATGGAATTGCTGGTGACCGATGGAAACTGTGAGGGTGAGGCAACCCAGATTGTGACAATTGAACCGCTACCCCCTATTGTGGATTTCAGCATGGATGTCAGTTCGGGTTGTACTCCGGTATCCGTTACTTTTACCAATTTAACACAATTCGCGGATGAGGATGCTTACCTGTGGCAATTTGGTGAAGGCGAAGGGTTTAGCAATGCTCAAAATCCGACATATATCTACAATAACCCCGGCGTTTACACCGTCACGCTCACTGCATTTAATGACCTGGGAATTCCGGTAACCGTCAGCAGGGAAGCAGCTGTAGAGATTTTTGAGCAACCCCAAGCCAGATTTACAGTCCGTCCCACGACTATCTATCTGCCGGACAAACCGGTATTCTTTACCAACCTTTCATTTGGTGCGGATTCCTATCTGTGGGACTTTGGAGATGGCAATACGTCAACAGAATTTGAACCAATACATATATATGAAAAACCAGGTATCTACGATGTAAGTCTTACGGCTTTTAATGGTGATCAATGTTCGGATGTTCATATCATCGAAGAAGCGGTAGTAGCCTTAAATGGAGGCGACATCCAGGTGCCGACTGTATTTACACCCGACCCATCAGGGCCAAGCGGTGGAAATGTATCACTAGGGACAGTGGAAAATAACGTTTTTATACCATTGATTGAAGGTGCCGTCGAGTTCAGGATGGAGATCTACAGTCGATGGGGTGTGTTAATGTTTAGCAGTAATAGCCAGACCCTGGGATGGGATGGTTATTACAAAGGCAAAATTGCCAGCCAGGGTGTTTATTTATATAAAGTAACCGCAACATTCCGGGACGGTGAGAAAATCACCCGGGTCGGGGATGTTACTTTATTGAGATAAATCCCAAGCGGCAATAGTGATTAGATTGATTTAAGATTTAAAAGAGCATTTATGTTAAAAAAGTTATTTACATTACTGGCACTGGCCCTGATTACAGGGTTGAAGTCCTACGGACAGGATCCACAGTTCTCGCAATTTTACGCGGCGCCCTTATATCTCAACCCGGGATTTACGGGTACCACCCTGGAGCACAGGTTTATATTAAATCATCGGTTGCAATGGCCGGCTTTACCACAAGCCTTTGCCACTTATGCCTTTTCTTATGACTATAACATGAGAAAACTAAATAGTGGCTTCGGTTTAATCGCCACTACCGACAAAGCCGGATCGGCAGATCTGAGATCCACAACTGTGGGGTTAAATTACACTTACAAAATCCAACTCAGCAATGGTTGGATCGTCTCTCCCGGTATACAATTTGGTTACGGGATCAGGTCGCTGGATTTCAACAAACTATTATTCGGAGACCAGCTGGATTTCGGGAACCCGGACGTTCCCACGCTGGATCCGACATTTGGTGATCTGCAAAACAACAAGTTTTTCGATTTTAGCTCTGGCGTATTGGTATATAACAAGGATTTCTGGTTTGGTGTTTCGGCCTATCATATGAATGAACCCAATCATTCACTGGTTGGAGAAGTAAGTGAGTTGCCGATGAAGTTTTCCATTCACTCCGGTGTTCGGCTTACTTTATTCCCCAGTCCTCTTAAAGGAGAAAGGCTTTCCAGTATCGCCCCTTCTTTTATTTATAAAAAACAAGGAGCCTTTGATCAGCTGGACCTTGGGTTTCATTTTCACTACAATCCGATTATGGCAGGGTTCTGGTACCGCGGCATTCCTATCCAGCAAAATGTAGACGACAACATAAGTCAGGATGCCATCACCATTTTATTTGGCCTGAGGTTTGACAAGTTTGATGTCGGATATAGCTATGATGTAACGATATCAGAATTAGGTCCCAATACAGGCGGCGCTCATGAGTTGTCCATGACCTATCAATTCCATAATTTCAAAAAGAAAAAGAAAAAGCCGATGAAGTTTGTTCCCTGTCCAACCTACTAAACTTCACTTTAAAAATATAAATGCGGGCGCGATGGTTCTTGACCATCGCGTTTTTTTGTTTACGGCTGAATCCGGGAACAAAGAGGTCCGGTGAATCTTTGAAATTACCGCCCACTATTTATTACCTTTGCCGACTAAAATAGGGACCTTTGAAAGAATTCAGACAAAATATCCAGCATAACAAACTCGTGCTGTTAAAACTTGCCAACCGTTACGGCTTAATTTCGTCACTGGATCCAGTGGCTTTGAACAAAATAGACAGCCTTTTTCCATTGTCACAGCTAAATGACTCTTGCATTTTAATTAGTGACATTGGGCTGCTATACGACTACGTGGATCAGGTACCTCAAATTGCCTGGGATATAGTGGAGTTTGAAGAAAATGCGTTAATTATCAAATACCCAAAAGGAAAAAATCTGCCAACCGCATTGCACCTGAATGACCAGGGGGTTAAGATCATGTTATTAAAAAATCACCCGTTGGAAAAACCCTTATACAATTATGGCAAGGGGGTATTCTTTAACTTCAACCTGGCGGCTGAAATTGTTGACCAGAATTTGACGCATTTCGATTATGTATTAAATTTGAGCCAAAGCGAATTCAATTTGTTTGAGCCAAAAACCATGCAACTGGGTTTGAATGGTGAAGTTAAATTTTTGTAGAAGGTGTTTCCGGGTATGAATTTCTCTAAAATACTTAGGCAAAATAATATATTCGAGATCGTCGGACAATGTGCTGATGAACTTGAACTAGAAACCTTTGTGGTAGGTGGGTTTGTAAGGGATTTAATATTAAAAAGACCCTCAAAAGACATTGATTTTGTTTGTGTTGGCAATGGTATCAGCCTGGCAAAAATGGTGGCAGGCAAATTGGGGAGCGCAAAGGTATCTTATTTCAAAAATTTTGGCACAGCCATGATCAAGGTGGACAACTGGGAGCTAGAGTTCGTAGGTGCCAGAAAAGAATCATATCGCCGCGATTCAAGAAAACCCATAGTCGAAAACGGCACCCTGCAAGACGATCAAAACCGCCGTGACTTTACCATTAATGCCATGGCCATTGGGCTTAACACATCTAACTTTGGAAAACTCATAGATCCTTTTGACGGTGTTAATGATTTAAAGCTAAAACTCGTAAAAACACCGCTGGACCCTATGATCACCTTTTCCGATGATCCTTTGCGCATCATGAGAGCGGTGAGATTTGCCGCACAGTTGGGCTTCGACATTGAGGGGGATACGTTTGAGGCCATTACCGGAACTACCGAAAGGTTATCGATTATCTCCCAGGAAAGGATTACGGAGGAGCTCAATAAAATTGTTCTGTCTCCTACACCGTCCTATGGGTTTAAATTACTATACCATGCCGGTATTCTGGAAAAAGTATTGCCTGAATTGGTTGCTTTAAAAGGTGTGGATACCATTAATAACCAGTCACATAAAGACAACTTTTACCACACCCTGCAAGTGCTGGATAATGTCGCCAAGGTTTCGGACGATCTGTGGCTGAGATGGGCGGCAATTTTACATGACATCGCAAAACCTAAAACCAAGCGATTCAATAAAAAGGTGGGGTGGACTTTCCATGGCCATGAGGACCAGGGCGCACGCATGGTTCCGGGAATATTTAAAAAACTGCGGTTGCCTTTGAATGAGCCAATGAGATTTGTGCAAAACCTCGTGTTGCTTCACTTAAGGCCTATCTCATTAGTTAATGAAAGTGTAACGGATTCCGCCATTAGGCGCCTTATTTTTGAAGCCGGAGATGATCTGGAAGCTTTAATGACGCTTTGCAGGGCTGACGTCACTTCCAAAAATCTGGCAAAGGCAAAAAAATTCCTTAACAACTTTGACAAGGTTGAAAAGAAAATGCAGGAAGTCGAATCCAAAGACAAAATCAAAAACTTTCAACCAATTATTACGGGAGAAATCATCATGGAGACCTTTAATTTAAAACCATCCAAGCTTATTGGCGAAATTAAAGAAACCATTAAAGAGGCGATACTCGACGGAAAGATCAGCAATACCAGGGAAGACGCGTTTCCCTTTTTGTTACAGCTGGGTCATGAAAAGGGTCTCAAGGCAGTTATTAAAGACCTCAGTTAAAAAATGTTAAAGTTCGGCTAAAATAGCGTTATTAGCGGCTGAATACCTTAAGGTTTCAATATTTCCTACTAATTTTAATTATCTTTAAAGGTTTTTTTTAAATAATTGGTCATTAACCCCTTAATTATGTTTAAGCTAATGAGATTTAATTTACTATTGATAATCATCACTTTTGTCTCTTTTGGGGCCATTGCACAATCCAATCCCAAAGAATCAGAGGAATATAAGTTAAATAAGGCTGTTTATCTGCAGGCTAAAAAATATAACGATATTGGCGTCGCAAAAAATGCGCTCTATAAATTAATAGTGCTGGACCCAAATGATGCTTCGTTGTTGGATTCCCTGGTTTTAATGTATTTTGATTATAACCAGCATGCTCCCAGCCTATTGGTATCTATGGATATTCTGAAAAGAGATCCCGGAAATTTGGTGGCACTGGAAATCAGCGCAACAAGCTATGAAAATTTACAACTTTATGACAAAGCGCTCACTGCCTATGAATCGCTTTATCTCAGAAACAATAACCTGTACACTATGTACAAAATTTCATTTTTACAATTCAATTTGAAGCGGTATAGCGAATCAAAAACCAGCGCCGATATTATTTTGAAAAATGAAAAAGCCGAAGAATTTAAGATTGTTTTTAACCCTGACCGAAACACTTCTGAAGAGGTTACGATGAAGGCAGCGGTTTTAAATTTAAAGGGGCTTATTGCCAAGCAGGAAGGTAATAAGGAAGAAGCCAGAAAACTTTTTACCGAAGCCGTTGCCGATGGCAACCCATTCACTTTTGCCCAACAGAACCTTGCCTCTCTGGATGAGAATTGATTTTATTACTTATTGAAAGTCAGCCCTTTTCCGGCTCAGCGTACAATATAAATTTGGCACAGAATAAATTTTCATAAAACTTATTCTGTGCCAAATTCACAACCTCCTCGTTTTGTGACAGCTATTTTTTCCCTTTGCCTTTTTGCTCAGTAACTTTGCCGGTATTCCTTATTTCGTTTTCTATTAAAGTACCGTCGAGGGTACCGGTAAGTGCGATAAATTCTACCCGTCTGTTTTGAGCCTTACCCTTTGCGGTCTGGTTGGATGCAATGGGTCTTGATTCACCAAAACCTTTGTTGGTTAATCTGTTTTCACGAATACCAAACTTGATTAAAGCGATCTTGATAGCTTCTGCCCTGTTTTCGGATAGTTTTTGATTGAATTCATCCGAACCGTCGCTATCGGTATGTCCATCGATACGGAAAGATATATCGGGATGCTCTTTCATAAAGGAGGCAATTTTATTAATGATACCAAATGATTCCGGTTTGATAACAGATTTAGCCACATCGAATAAAATATCATGCGTAGTAAACATACCTTTTGAAACGACCTGTTCGTATAGGGTCATATCTTCAGGTGTCCCTACCATACATCCGTTGGCATCGGTAACATTTACAGTATACACACCGAGCACCAGGTTTTCAATGTCCTCGGTCGTGGCACCATTACTCCATTGGTAGCTATAAGGCTTTACGCCTCCGGAAGCTGTAATGAAAACGGCTCCGCTATTATCACCACAACACTTGACATTTCTTACAGAATCTATTCGAAGCTCCATGATCGGGGGCTCGGTAATTTCAGCGTGCAACGTTCGCAAACAACCATTGTTATCGGTGACCATGACGGAATAGCTGTCGGCGCCTACATCTGCTAAATTCCTGGTATCAATGCCATTACTCCAAACATATTTATATGGTTCTTCTCCTCCGGAAACTGAAATATCGATGGCGCCATTGGTATCACCATAACAGTTTACATTGGTGACTCCTGTGACCGACGCTTCAAACAAGGTTGGTTCTTCCACACTGGCTTCCAGAAAACTTTGACAACCATTCCCCTCTGTTATGGTAAGCTGATAATTGCCTGCTTTCAACCTTTGTATATCTTCTGTGCTTGCGCCATTACTCCAATCAAATTTGTAGGGCCCCACTCCCCCACGCACCGTAACGTATATAGATCCCGTGCTATCTCCATGACACCTGATATTGGTAATGGCGTCAATAGTTTTGATTAGGACTGCCGGTTCTTCAATGACATGCTGATAGGAGGTTTGACAACCGTTTCCATCCATCACGGTGGCGGTGTACTCGCCCGCTGGCATATTGCGTAAACTTCTTCCTGTCATTCCGTTATTCCAGGAATATTGATATGGAGCCACCCCACCGGTAGCATGGATCGCAATATTTCCTGTTTCCCTGCCCGAACATTCGATATTTGTTAATGAATCCAACACCAGGCTCAGCGGCTGCGGCTGGTTAACAGTAGCTGAAACATTTACTTCACATCCAAGTGCATCTTTGACGCGCAAGGTATAATCATCTGCCAATACATCCACTAGATCCTCGGAGTTAGCACCGTTGCTCCAAATGTAGCTGTAAGGCATAGATCCTCCGGAAACCACCACGTCTACCATCCCCTTGTTTTCTCCATTGCATAAAACATGGAAAATTGTATCAACCGCCGCCTTAAGCGGTGGTGGTTCAGCAATGGAAGTCGATATAGTAGCCTGACATCCCTCGCCGTCCTTTACCCTAAGGCTGTAATCACCGGCGGAAACATTCAGCAGGTCTTTTTGCTTTGAGCCATTGTTCCATTCATAAGAATAAGGTTGGGAACCCCCGGATACATTGACGAAAACCTTACCTTTATTTTCTCCGCTACAGCTGACGTTAACCACCTCCTGAACAGATACGCTTAATGGCAAGGGCTCCGTAATAGTTGCGGTCAGGTTTCTGGAACAGCCATTGGCATCAGCTATATTGACCGAGTAGTCACCGGCCGGTTTGGACGCCAGGTTTTGGGAGGTATCTCCGCTACTCCATGCAAACTTATAGGGTTCAACACCTCCGCTCACCTTGATATTAATGGCCCCGTTACCTTCACCAAAGCAATGGTTATGTTCAATCGATTCAATAACTGCCACCAGTTCGGTAGGTTCGTCGATCGTGGCATCAAGTCGGGTGATACAACCATTGGCATCACTTATTTTCACCGCATATTCACCAGAAATGACACCTAATATATCTTTGGAAGTAGCGCCGGTATTCCAGTAATAACTGTAAGGCTTTATTCCTCCCTCAACGTTCAGATGAATTTCACCATTGCTTTCGCCTTTACACCTGATGTGCTTTACCTCCCCCAACGCGACGGAGAACGAATCAGGTTGGGTGATCTTTTGACTCAATATACTTTGACATCCAGCTTTATCAATCACAGTGAGCGTATAATCACCGGCGGCTACGCCTGAAATATCCTGAGTGGTTTGTCCCGTATTCCACTCATAGCGATATGGCTCCCTACCACCGGTCACGGTTACATTGATTTCGCCGCTTTTATCATTGTAGCATAAAACATCTTTAAATGCATCGGATTTTATGACCAGGGGAGCAGGTTGTGCTATGTTGGCATTCAACGTTCTTTTGTAACCGCTGGCGTCGGTTACCTCAACGGAATAATCACCCGCCGGAACGTTACTTATGTTTTGTGTCGTGTGGCCATTACTCCATTGATAGCTATAGGGCTTTACCCCTCCTGAAACATCGATTGACAGACTGCCGGTATTATTTCCATTACATTTGACGTCAACTACAGATACCAGTTTTACCGTCAATGCCTGCGGCTGATCAATTTTTGTATTTAACACTTTTTCACAACCATTTTTATCAAAAATCTGCACCGAATAATTACCTCCCGGTACCCCGGTAAGGTCTTTTGAAGTTGCACCGTTACTCCAGCTGTACCGGTAGGGAGCAACGCCTCCCGACACACTGATGTTTATAGCTCCGGTATTTTCTCCGTACCTGACTATATCTGTTACTTTTGTGATGCTTGCCTCCAGGAGTGTTGGTTGTTTTAAGGTGGTTTGGGTAATTGAATCCCGGCAGGCATTAGCGTCAGTAATTTTAAGTGCATAAGTTCCGGCAGGAACTCCGATCAGGTCCTGGGTGGTTGCTCCATTACTCCAATTATAGGTAAAGGGAGCCGTACCGCCGGTAACTGTTACATTCAGCAAACCGTCAGTACCTTGATAACACGAGATGTCTTTAACCTCAACCAATTCGCTGGTAAGCTTTGGCGGCTGGTTGATTGTCGCCGTGATGCGCTTTGAGCAGCCATTTTTATCGGTAATATCAACTGTATAGGTGCCGGCTGCCACTTCGGAAATATTCTGCGACGTGCTTCCATTACTCCATTTAAAGGCGTAGGGTTTGACCCCACCCTTAACGTCAATAGATACGGCGCCTATTTTATCTCCATAACAGAAAATGTCTTTTACCGCTACCAATTCAGCAACCAGGGGGCGAGGCTCTCGGACTGTCGCTGTAAGTGATTTAATACAACCTTTGGCATCAAATACGGTAACGGTATAGGTCCCGGCTTCAAGTTCCTTAATATTCTGGGAGGTGGATCCATTGCTCCAACTGTAGTTGTAAGGTTTAACGCCACCGGTAACTTCCACTTCAATTGAACCCTTTTTGTCGCCGCTGCAAAGTATATGTGTAATGGTATCAAGTGCAATCGCCAGCTGCTCTGGTTCTTTGATCTCTGCACTTAATTTATTATTACAACCATTCTTGTCAGTAATGCTGACATCATATTTTCCAGCCGCTACTCCCTGCAAATCCTGGGTAGCTGCACCATTGCTCCACTGGTAGGTAAATGGTCCTACCCCACCTGACACTGAAATATCAATGGCCCCCTCTTTATCTCCGTTACACAATACATCCCTTACTGATTTGACCGAATAGTTTATTTTGGGTGGCTGAGTCAGGGTAGTGGTAACTTTTTGAATACAGCCATTGGCATCAGTAGCTGTCAACGTATATTTTCCAATGGGAAGGTCGGCAACATGCTGGGTGGTCGCCCCATTACTCCACTGATAAGTATAAGGCAACACCCCACCGATAACCCGTACGTTGATGGCACCAATATTTTCTTCAAAACACCTTAGATGCTGTTCAGACTCGAGGCTCGCTACAAACCTTGGGGGTTCAGTAATTTGCGCATCCAACGTGGTCGCACACCCTTTGGCATCAGCGATAATAACTGAATAATTTCCACTTGGCAACCCGGAAATATCCTTTTTTGTCAATCCGTTGCTCCATTTGTAGGTGTGTGGCGCTATGCCACCGCTCACTTGCAAGCTGATGGCACCTGTTTTCAGACCATTACATTTAATATTGGTCGTACTTAAATTGGCGGTCAGTACGGGGTTTTCAGTTACTTCAGCACTCAACGAGTCGGTACAGTTATTGGCATCTCTGATAATAACCGAATACCGCCCTGCCTTTACATCCACAATGTCCTGCGTGGTAGCGCCATTGCTCCAACGATAGGTATAGGGCTCAACACCTCCTGTAACATTTATATCTACCGCTCCCTTGCTATCATTGTAACACTGATTATTTATTACGCCCGCTACTTTACAAATGAGCCGGCTCGGCTCAGTAATGTCTTTGCTAAAAGAAGCGGAGCACCCATTGAGGTCTGATACCTCTAAGCGATAGGTGCCCGCTTTTTTATTAACGATATTCAATACAGTATCTCCTGAATTCCAACGATAGCTGTAAGGAGGCTGGCCCCCTTTGACGCTCAGTGCTATTGAGCCGGTATAACTGCCGTTGCAATCTGCATTTCTTACTAAATTTTCTGTGATTATCAATTTATCGGGCTCTGTTATCCTTTTTTCCAGCTTTCCCTGACAACCGTTAACATCTGTCACCACCACCCGGTAATCACCGGCCTTTAACCCGGTTAAATCTTCGGTTTCAGCCCCATTATTCCATTGATAACTGTAGGGGGCTACACCTCCTTCAACAGAGATATCGATCATCCCGGTGGCGTCTCCTGTACATTTGATGTGGTTAAAATGCTCAAATGCAAGCCTTAGCGGTTCCGGTTGTTTAATTGTTACCGAAATCTCCAGCTCACAACGATTGGCATCCAATATTTTGACATGATAATCCCCGGCGGGTAAATTGTCCAGGTCCTGACTGATCTCCCCATTACTCCAATGATACCTGTAGGGTTGCACTCCCCCCTCTGCATTTATATCTATGGCACCTGTATTTTCTCCGTGGCACTTGATATCCGTTACCTTTACCACCTCAGCTTTGAACTCTGATGGTTGGGTAATATTGGTTACCACCTCCTGCTTAAATCCATTGGCGTCGGTAACAGTTACGGCGTATTGACCCACCGGCAAAGAAGCTATATCCTCTGTGGTCGCGCCATTATTCCATTGATAGGTGTAAGGTGTCACTCCTCCAAAAACAGAGATGTTAACCTCACCTGTTTTATCGCCATAACAAGACACATTTTTTGTATTGTCAAGCTTGACAACCAGGGGCGCCGGCTCAGTAATAGTCACATTCATAATCTTCGCACAACCCCTGTCGTCAGTCACCCGAACCCTGTAATTACCCGCGGTGAGCTTATCAATATCCTGGGTCAAACTTTCGCTGGACCATTTATATTTATAAGGTTTCACACCGCCATTTACTTCAATGTCGATAGCACCATCACTACCGCCGTTGTAAGAGACATCATTTGACCTGACCAGGTTGACAATCATTGCCTCTGGTTCTGTAATGGTTGCCTCCATTGAATTGCGGCAACCGTTCTTATCGGTTACTGCCACCGAATATTCTCCAGCCGGAATACCGACCAAATCCTGGGTAGCGGCACCATTGCTCCATTGATAAGTGTAAGGCAGTTGCCCGCCTTTGACATTCGCGTTGATAGTTCCGCCAAAGTCACCATTACAGCGCAGATTGTTCACCTCATCAAATGTTATGGTAAGCTCCTCAGGTTCAACGACTTTGGTTGAAGAAACCTCTGTACATCCTTTGGAGTCGGTCACCGTAACCTCGTAAACACCAGCCAGCAATCCTTTAATGTCTTCGGTAGTTTGACCGCTGCTCCACTGATATTTATAAGGCGGAACACCGCCACCTACTGTTACATCCACACTTCCCGTACTATCACCATGGCACTTAATATTATTAATATGATCGATTGACCGGACAATCAATGGTTTTTCCAATACATCGGCTGAAACAATGTCCTGACAAAGATTGGCATCGGTAATCAATACGGAATACCTTCCCGAGTTAACGCCTTTGAGATCCTCCAGGTGGGAGCCGTCGCTCCAGCTAAATTTGTAAGGTGCTTTTCCACCGCTCACCGATATGTTGACCTCGCCGTTATTGTAGCCATAACACAGGATATGTTTGACGGATTCAATTTCTCCGACTAGCCTTTGAGGTTCAGTAATTTCAACTTCCAATGTATCGCTACAGCTAAATTCATCATACACCGCCACCCGGTAAGTGCCGGCGCGAAGACCCGCAACGTCCTGGGTTGTATCGCTGCTGGACCAGTAATATTTATAGGGAGGATAGCCTCCGTACGCTGAAATATTGATGGCCCCTTTACTCTCACCATAACAAGTATTATGGGTGGCTTTTTCAAGTTTCACCATAATCTTTGGAGACTGGGTAATGATGATATCTAATCCTTTTGTCTTTTTTTCAGCAGGTTTATCCTGGGCGCTGACTTGAACAGTGGCAATAATCAGGCATGAGAATAGTATCCCCAACACCCGTTTCTTGTTTTGGATGGTGATCATAACATTTAAGTTTAAAAAGCGGCATTACCTGTCGTTACAAAAAAATGGTCTTACCGAGTGAACATAAAAAATTGGCTTCACCTGATCTAAAAAATGGTTTCACCTGAATTGAACTTAAAAATGTATTTACCAGAGTTGATATGAATATGTCTAAAAAAAAATTACATTAAAAAATTGACATAGTTTTATATTAGAAAAGCTTAAATATAAGCGGTAAAGGCCCCGAAAATAAAATAGTTAGCTTCCAATAAAAAACCTGCGTAAGGTAAACTTAAAAATTGCACTTCTATCATTTAAGCCTCCGATAAGGCCCTGCTGATCTTAAAAAAAGCAGTCATTAGATCGATATTGGCTGCTCCATGGCTGAAATCGTCATGAAATCAACAATATTATTTAATTTGGTGCAACCCTGATGATACTAGTCTGTCCTTACTACAGAAGTTTTAAAATTGGAAGTTGAATACATAAATATTCACCAAGAGATTGTCGACCGATGCAAATCAGGTGATAAAGCGGCATTTAGAGAACTGTACGACCTTTATTCAAAGGCTATGTTCAATATCTGCTATCGTATTACCAATGATCAATACGAGGCCGAGGATGTTTTACAAGAAGCATTTGTAAGTGCTTTTAAAAACATTGGCGCCTTCAGAGCCGAATCTTCATTTGGTGCATGGTTAAAAAAAATAGTTGTTAACCGCGCTATCAACCATATGAAGAAAAAAAAGCTGAAGTTAACATCTCTGGAAGAAAATTTTGAAACTGCTGATTTAAATTATCACAATGAAGTATCCGATAATCTCGACGATTCCAATTACAACATTGAAATGATAAAAAAAGCGGTCAATCTATTGCCTGATGGTTACAGAATGGTTTTTTCATTATACTTGCTCGAAGGTTATGATCATGCTGAAATAGCACAGATAATGGAAATTACCGAGTCGACTTCCAAATCACAGTATAATCGGGCAAAAAAGAAACTGAAAAATATTTTAGAAGAATTATGCAGGATAAATTAGAGAAGTTTATTAAAGAAAACCGGCAATTGCTGGACGACAAGACGCCTGATGGCGGTTTGTGGTCCAAAATAGAGCAGGAAATAGACCGGGATCGCAAAAAAAAACGCGTTGATTTTACTTTTCTTTGGAAAGCTGCAGCTATATTCTTTTTAGGTGTTAGCGGCTATTTATTCTACCAGCTAAATAACTCAGAAGCTAATCGTTCATCTGATTTATCAACGGCCGGTATTATGAAAGAATTTGAAGCCGCCGAGGCTTTTTACATCGCCGAGATCTCGGAGAAAAGGGCAAATATTGAAGCTATCAACGATGTGAATCAACATCTCGCCCAGAGCTTTCAGGAAGATATTCACAAACTGGACAGCATGTATGGCGAGCTGAAAAAGGAGCTTTTCCAAGATAACAACGAGCAGGTATTCAACGCCTTAATTCAAAACTTACAAATAAGAATAGAGATTCTGAACCAACAATTAAATATTCTGGAACAAGTGAAAAAATCTAAAAAAGATGAAAAGGTCAATATATAATTTTACAATATTCTTTTTAACCATACTGACTTTTATCAACTTCCATGGCGTCAGTCAAAACCGATATGGAGAAAAGTCAAAACAAATAAAAAAGTCCTATAATCTGTCGGGAAAGACCAGGCTGGCTATCAGCAATAAATATGGTAATATTCATATCAATACCTGGGACAAAAGCCAAATGGACGTCACCGTCACCATTACTGCCGAGAAAGCCAGTGAAAGAAGAGCTCAGGAATTAATAGATAATGTACATATTGACATCGCCGGCGGGGAAACTTCTGGGTTTGTTGAATTTACTACAAGGATCAGAGGAAATATCAATAACCGGAAAAATGAATCGTTTTCAGTTGACTATGAGGTAAATATGCCCAAGACCAGTCCGCTCAATATTAACAATAAATATGGAAATTTATACGTGTCAGACCTCAATGCCGAGGTGAAAATTGACGTGGCCTATGGCAAAATACGCCTCGATGAAATCAATGGGGATGCACAGCTGGAATTGTCCTATGGCGGTGGTGAAATCGAAAAAATCGGATCTGGCAATTTAGATATCAGCTATTCTAATTTAGATGTAGAAGATTGTTCTAATATGGATATAGACAGCAGGTACTCCAATCTCAATTTTGGAACGGCCGGCCGGCTGGATATCTCCAACAGGTATGGTAACCTGGATATTGACAGGGTGGTCAGCATTGTTGGCGACAGCAAATACGGAAAACTTAAAATCGATGCACTTGATAAAACTCTGGATATGGAAATAGAATATGGCGGCGGGCTAAGGGTCAGAAAGATCTCCAAGAATTTTGAAAGAGTAATAATTGACAGCGAATACGTCACGTCAGAATTATCATTTGAAAGGGGAAGCTCAGCAAAGGTTCAGGCAAATACCCGCTACGGTAAATTAAGGTACGATCAAGGTGACTTCGATTTCAATTATGTCAACACCTCCAATAATTCCAGCGAATACCGGGGAAAAATGGGCAATACCAACAACCCAAGCGCGCAGGTAAGGCTGCGTTCTTCTTACGGTAGTATAATTCTTGGCGTAGAATAATAAAGAGGAATATTTATAGCAAGAAGGTTTACGCGATAAGGTCCGTTATTAATTTCAAAGCAGGTTACCTGGAAATCCGGGGATTGGCCTGACGCAAAATTAGTTCTTCTGTGCACTTAAAATGCCAATATCTAAGTCACAGCCTCCCGTCCTGCGTGATTTTATAAAAGACGGCAACCGGTCAAAGATTTATCAGATTAATTTTTTAAAGACATCTTAACAATTAAAGCGTCAAATCATCTAAATTCGCTAAGGACTTTTTAAGGCAGATTTGGCACAACTTGAACTAAATAATGAAGGCACTTCCGAAAGGAAAACATTTTTTGCCAGTATTTTACTGCCTGTTCCTATTCCAAAGGCTTTTACTTATCGCATTCCAAAGGCATTGGAATCCTCAGTCGTTGTTGGTTCCAGGGTGATTGTTCAATTCGGAAGAAAAAAAATTCTGACGGGTATTGTAGCGGATCGCCATGAAACTCCTCCCGAGGCTTATGAAGCCAAATATATATTGGAAGTTTTGGATGGGTATCCGGTAATGACCTCATTGCAAATCAAGCTATTATATTGGGTGGCTGAGTATTATATGTGTACCATCGGCGAAGTGCTTAATGCCGCCCTGCCTTCGGGGCTCAAGCTAAGCAGTCAATCGAGCATACAATTACACCCGGACTTTGATGCGGAAAGCGGCGATCATCAATTTTCGGAAAAGGAAGAATTGATCTTAAACGCGCTGAAGCATCGTATTACACTCACTTATGACGAGGTGACAGCCGTTTTGCAGCAAAAATCCATCTATCCTATTCTGAAATCACTTTTGACCAAGGATGCAATCCTTATTTTTGAAAAAGTAAAAGAAAAATTCAAACCAAAAAAAATCGGGAAGGTCAGGCTCGCACAATCATTTATTGAAGATAATTCTCTACTGGAGGGGTTGTTTGAAAAGCTGGAGAAAAAACCCCGCCAGCTGGAAGTCCTTCTAAAATACTTGCAGGAAGTACCCGTATATCATCATCCCGAAAAAAATATTGCCGGACTCAACAAAAAATCTCTCATAGCAGCAAACCTGTCTCCTTCATCGTTGAAAACCATGGTAAAAAATGGCGTTTTTGAGACATTTGATGAAATTGTGTCACGGTTCGATCATAACAACACTGATACTGCCCCCATACCTGCCGAGTTTTCTCCGGCCCAAAACCAGGCGATGGGAGAATTGATGGAGGTCTTCACCAAAAAAGACATTGCGCTGCTACACGGTATCACAGGAAGCGGGAAAACCGAGATCTATATTAATCTCATTACCAAAAACCTTGAAAATGGCAATCAGGTCCTTTATCTATTACCTGAAATTGCGCTTACCACACAAATTGTAAAAAGGTTGATGAAAGTTTTTGGATCCCAAATGGGTGTTTTCCATTCAAAATATTCTGATAATGAACGTGTTGAGGTGTGGAATGGTGTCTTATCAGGGAAATTTTCATTTGTGGTGGGCGTCAGATCTTCAGTATTTCTTCCTTTCGATAACCTGGGTTTGATCATTGTTGACGAAGAACACGATAATTCCTACAAGCAATTTGATCCGGCTCCCAGATATCACGCGCGGGATGTGGCCATGGTACTTGCGGGATTTCATCATGCTAAAGTCTTATTGGGTTCTGCAACACCCTCATTGGAAAGCTACTATCTCGCTTCCCAGGACAAATATGGCCTGGTTAAACTGGATCAGCGTTTCGGTGGTGGCAAGCTCCCGGCGTTCAAGCTTATCAATGTACTAAAAGAACGGAAGAAAAAGACCATGAGAGAGGATTTCTCCCCTCAATTGCTCGAAGCAATCAAGCAGGCATTACAAAGTCAGGAGCAGGTAATTATTTTTCAGAATCGAAGAGGTTATGCGCCTTACATTACCTGTGAAGAATGTAACTGGATCCCAAAGTGCGAAAGCTGCGCGGTGAGTCTTACCTATCACATGTACATAAACCAATTACGTTGCCATTATTGCGGCCACCAGGAAAAACCCGTTGCTGCCTGTCCGGCCTGTGGCTCGACAAAATTAAAAACCATGGGATTTGGAACCGAGAAGCTGGAAGAAGATTTAAAATCATTTTTTCCAGAGGCTACCATCAGACGAATGGACCTGGACACGACAAGATCAAAATACAGTTATCAAAATATCATCGATGATTTTGAAAAAGGAGATACAGATATTTTAGTAGGGACGCAAATGTTAAGCAAAGGCCTGGATTTCGGCGGTGTCAATATGGTGGGAATTTTGGATGCTGACCGAATGATTAATTTTCCGGACTTCAGGTCTACAGAAAAAACATTTCAGCTGATTACCCAGGTAAGCGGAAGAGCCGGAAGACGAAACAAAACAGGAGAAGTTTATATTCAAACCAGTCAGATTGATCACCCCCTGTTTCAAAAAATTACAGGCCATCAATACTTGCAAATGTACAAAGATGAACTGGTGGAAAGAGAAAAATACAAGTATCCGCCATTTGTGCGGCTTATCAAGATTACTCTAAAACACCCTCAAAAACCTATCTGCCACAAAGCCTCCCGCTATTTACACAACCTGCTAAAAAGTAACCTGGGTGCCAGCCGCATTCTTGGACCCAATGAACCGCTAATCTCCAAAATAAGGAATTTGTACCTGATGGAGATTATGGTAAAAATTGAGAGAAGCAAGGTCAACCTGAAAAACGCGAAAAAAGCGTTAAGAGACTGTATAACGGCCATAGAAACGGACCGTCAGTTTAAGGGGATCAGAATAATTGTCGATGTTGACAGTTACTAAGGAAAGATGACACTGGCGACTGGTCTCATGTCCCACTCTAATAAATAGGAGTAAAAAATCGGTTTCATGAAACCATCGACCAGCATCATTTAAAATGATATTTTAATCCGATACCTAATCTAAACACATTCGGAAAACTCTCCAGATCATTATCAGACTTTGAAAATGAATTGATGGCGACAGAATAAGAGGGTTCGAAAGTAAAACTATAGTGTTTTGAAAACCGGTACCTCAGTTGTGTTCCCATTAAACCATTAAAATAAACAGATCTATAAGGTGAATCATTTCCTGGTTTAATATCAAAATCGTCCAGTCCATTGCCATCGGGAGAAATACTATTTCTAAGGAAAAAATCCGTCCCTACTCCTGCCGATATCAGGACACTTACTTTTTTGTCGAGTAAAATATATCCCGCTTTTACAGGGATTGACAAAAATTCGAACTGATTATCAAAATTTATCAAAGATGAAGCCAGGTTAAGGCTTTTGGCACCTTCCAGGTTGGCTGCCGAAATAGCCGGGGTTCTGGTTTGGTCACTTAACTCATAAAAGGCATTAGTTGATCCACCGGCAGAGTAATTCAAGTAGTTAATACCACTTTGCAATACCCACTTTTTGGTAATTCTTTTCCCCATATTAAACCCAAAAGAAAATGATTGGCCACCGGAATTGCTCTGAGCAACATTATCCTGTGATAATTCGCTGTCACTGAAAAACCCAAAGGGCAAAGAATTGGCTTCCACTGCACCTCCCCTGTCGGAAGCAAAATTAGGGTCAAAATACCCGGAAGACACGTTTATGCCCGCCCACAGTGATTCCTCGTATGCTTCGTCCCGTTTTTTCTTGAAGGGATCATCTTCGTAATTAATCACTTTTTGCATAGCAACATCGCCGACACTGGGTTCCAATTGATCAAAGTAAGCTCCTTTAGCGGTTAGCTGATTGATAGCATTCTGATTCTGACCATGCGCCTCATTCCCTCCGATAGCGGTGGGATACACGTTGGCAGGCTGATCAGTTTTTTCATTGTCTAAAGGTGTAGATACGGCATAAAGCCCCTGCTCGCCATTGCCCGCCAACCCTCGTTGGTCTCCCTGGTCACGACCGTCTTGACCGCCTTTGTGATCCGATGCGATTTCTTTTCCCAAAGTTCTTTGGGTTGCTTTAGCGTTTTGCTTGTCGGCACCGGCTTTCGCTTTTCCGGCTGATTTAAGGCTTGATGCCTCCTCCGTATTAGTGGCATTGTCTGTCAGGGCGGATTCCTGCGTTATACCAGGTGCTTTATTCTGACGGGAATTTTCAGCAGTTTGCTCATTTATTGGTTGGTCCACCGGCTGCACTTCGCTCATCTGTGGTGTATCAGTTGTGTAGGTATTATAAAAATAAACAGCTGAAACACCCAGCGCAATTACCACTGCCGCGGCTGCAACCCATTTATAAATAAAAATCCCTTTGCGGTATTTTTTAGTCTCCTGATTGGCCAGATGTCTATCCAGGTTTTTCCACAATTCAGGAGAAGGGCTCAACTCTTTACCATCGAAAGCGTCCTGCCAGGCCTTCTCAAACCTACCCCTGCTATTTTCGCTGATATTTTTCATAACTCATTTGTTCATTTTTACGAATCTTTTCCTGCAAAAGGCTTCTGGCCCTCGCATATTGTGACTTGGAGGTACCTTCACTGATATCCAGCATTTTGGCTATTTCGTGATGTTTGTAACCTTCAATTGCGTACAGGTTAAAAATTACCTGACAACCTGTTGGTAAAGATTGTATTAAATCCAGCAGGTCATTTAATGCATAATCACTCAAATGGCAGTCAATCCCAGAGCTCTCTTTTAAACTATCTGCATCCACCATAGGATACAGATACAATTTGCTTCTTTGGCTATTTAAGGCCGTATTGACTACAATTTTTTTTATCCAATAGTATAGAGAAGAGTCCTGTTTGAAATTCTTTATATGCTTAAAAACTTTGATAAAAGCCTCCTGTAGCACATCCTCTGCTTCTTGTATGCCCTTTGTGTATCGCATACTTATTACCATCATTCTCTTGGAATAATTAATAAATAATTGCTCCTGGGCCTTTCTGTCACCTTTTATGCAACCAGAGATTATTTGCGATTCATCGACCATTTACAAAGTCTTAACCAATATTGATCTTCCTTTACAAGACACCACGATATGGAAAAAAGTTGGAAAAACGGTTAATAAAATTACAACAATTATTACCTTTTGGTGCCAACAGGTGAATTAATTGTTGGTTAAATATGGTATAACTCCACAAAATTGCGTCTTTTTACGCTAAAAATAACATTTTTGTTTTCTTTTATAGATTGTACAAAATTGCCAGATTTTGGATCTGGTATTTTTATTTGATAAGGATATTCCTGAATTTTATCGTTCTGTTAGTATTGCCACTCACCTATGAGAATAGTTTCTATTAGCCTTATTTTATGCCTGTATGCCTGTGTACCTTTGAACCCCGGCCAGGTAAGCACAGGTGCTGTTAACAAAACCCTGATTTACAATAACCGGGTTTATGAACCCGATGTCAAAACGGTGCAAATAAATCCTACCAGAAACAACTTAGTTGAATTAACGCAAAGTGCCGTACTTCCGATTAGTCAAAGAGACAAACTGGTGCTGTCGTTTGATTATCTATATGGAACCATGGAGGATTTCAGGGCCAGGATCATACATTGCAATAGTGACTGGAAGCCGTCTAATTTTAGCAATCTCGATATTCTAAACGCTTACAATGAATTCCGCCTGGATCAATTTGAGCAGTCCTTTAACACCAGGGTTCCTTATATCCACTATACCTTCGAATTGCCCCGTGTCAAGCTTCCGGGCAACTATCTGTTGGTTATTTACAGGGGCAATAACCTCGACGATCTTATTCTTTCCGCCAGGTTTATGATTGTAGACAACCTGGCCATGGTCAGTCCACAATTTGGACTTTCCTCCGGTATCATTGAAAGGGCACAGAATCAACAGATAGACTTTACCGTTGATTATTCAAACCTGGAGGTAAGCAATCCTATGGGCGAAATTAAAGTGGTTATCCGGCAAAACCGACGTTGGGACAATGCCATATTTGGGCTTAAACCAAGTTTTATCAAGGATTTTGAGAAAAAATTAAGCTATGAGTTTTTTAATCTTGAAAATAACTTCAAAGGAGGGAATGAATTCAGGTTTTTCGATTTGCGGTCGGTAAACTTCCCGGGTCAAAATGTCAACGACATTAATCAGGACGAAAACCAGATTACGGCTAATCTGATGTCAGACAAGTCGAGAAAAGAAGAAGCCTACACATTCATCCAGGATCTCAATGGCGCTTATATTATTGAAAGAGTAGATGCCAACAACCCGGATACGGAGGCTGACTATGTGAATGTAAATTTCTTCCTTCGGGCCCCGGAACAGGTCGCGGGTCAGGTATTTGTTCTGGGAAATATGAATAACTGGGAGAAGGATAAAGACAACCGTATGGTCTATTCTGAGGAGTATGGGGGATATCTTGGCAGGCAGTTATTAAAACAAGGCTGGTATAATTACGTCTATTACCTGCAAAATAGCGATAATAATGCTCCTTACTTCTTTGAAGGAAGCTTTGCGGAAACCGAAAATATTTATGAAATTTTTATATATCACCGTGCCATTGGCAGCCGTGGTGATCTTTTAATGGGATACCTGCGAATTAATCCCAATTCACGATAAATCGCTATGTTTTTGTTTAATGCCTGTTTTGGTAAGCTCGTAACTTTCCGCGCGCATTGCCGGATCAACATTCGCCAGGTCTACCATTCCGAACCCTTTGTGTGTAAAAATCCCTAATCCCCCGGTAAATACGAACTCCTGCACAAGGGGATCTGCGTACAGCGTGAACGGTAGTGTATACCCCCTTATTTCAAATTTGACATCCTGATCGTAGACGGGATAAATACGGGCAAACTTCTTTTGCTTTTCTCTGATTTTCTTCAGATAATCTTTATCCGGTACCAGCTGAAATTTGTAAAACGACTCAATTTGCTCCGGTGTATATTTCCCATATTTTTCCATTCTGGCCATTAAAGACTCATAGAGTAAATCTGAAAACTGATCATCCTCCGGAGAAATAAACTTTTTACTTTCTTCACTGTCGAAACTAGGTGTTTTCAGCACCAATGGCGATATACAGATAAATTTGCATTGATCGCTAAATTCCGGAACATGCTCTTTTTCCACGTACTCAGGGGTTAAAATCAAATTTCCAATATCAATTTTAGGTAACTCGAAAAGATTATTAAGAAAATAATCATTAAACGCCTTACTGGGACTGGAAAAAACCAGCGTTACTTTGCTTGAAAAGTAATGCAGGCCATTCCTACTGATCTTCGTCTGTCCTTTAATAGCGGAAAAATTATAATGTGGAAAATTAATATAGTCCTGATTACCACCTCGAAGGATAATACCCTTGATGAGTTGGGCAAGAAGATATTGATGATGAAAAGGAACACTGGCACCTTTATTCTTCAAATTGAATATAATTCTAACTCTCAAAACTTAAATACAGCTTATGTTAAAAAAAAACTAAAAAGTCAGCTATCTATATTTTCAAATCAACTGGCATTTATCGTAAAAAAGCAATTATCACAGGTTAACCATAATAATATTACAACAATTTTCCCGTGATTGTTCATTAATTGGTGTGCAAAAATAAAATGAAATACGAACCATATCTCATTCATCTTAACAAGTTCACTCACCACAACCAAGAATTACTTTAGAATATACCAAAATTTAGATCTTTAATCAAGTAAAATCGTTTGATAGCCCTTTACGCACGGCTACTGGATCAAACTAAACGTTGAACCTAAAGTGCATAATATCGCCATCTTTTACAAGATAATCTTTACCTTCGATAGCAATTTTTCCAGCTTCGCGACATCCCAGCTCCGTTTTGTACTTCTCGTAATCCTGCAATTTTATGACTTCCGCCTTAATAAAGCCTCTCTCAAAATCGGTATGTATAACACCTGCCGCCTGTGGCGCCTTCCATCCCCGTCTGATGGTCCAGGCCCTTACTTCCTTTTCTCCGGCGGTAAAATACGTAATCAAATCAAGTATTTGGTAGGAAGCTTTAATTAACTTATGAAGTCCGGACTCCGACAATCCGTACTCCTCCAAAAACATTTCACGCTCTTCGGCTTCCAGCTCGGCTATTTGTGATTCTATGGAAGCTGAAACCATAATTACCTCTGCACCTTCTTTATCGGCAATAGCCTTTAAAGCGTCCACATTTTCATTACCGGATTGAATGTCATCTTCCTCAACATTGGCTACATAAATGACCGGCTTGGCCGTTAGCAAAAACAAATCTGCCACTGCGGTTTTCTCGTCATCGGTCAACACTATGCCTCTGGCATTTTGCCCGCTTTCCAGCCATTCTTTATATTGTTGTAAGATCGCTAAATCCTTTCTGGCGCCTGCATCGCCCGATTTCGCAATTTTTTCCAGTCTCCCAATTTTTTTCTCTACAGACTCCAAATCCTTCAACTGAAGTTCCGTATCGATTATTTCTTTATCAAAAACCGGATCTACTCTACCTGCTACGTGCACGATGTTGTCATTTTCAAAGCATCGCACGACATGAATGATGGCATCTACCTCCCTGATATTAGCAAGAAATTTATTACCTAACCCTTCTCCTTTACTAGCGCCTTTCACCAGGCCCGCAATGTCTACAAATTCTATAACGGTAGGCAACACTTTTTGGGGATGAACCAACTCTGCCAGCATTTGCAATCTTTCATCAGGTACCGTAATCACGCCTACATTGGGTTCAATCGTACAAAAAGGGAAATTAGCCGCCTCTGCTTTCGCATTGGACAACGCATTAAACAAGGTGGACTTACCGACATTAGGCAAACCCACGATACCACATCTTAAAGCCATTCTTTACATTTATTCAGGTTAATTTGAAAATCCGGTATTGTTTAAACCCTTTATACAATTCAATCACTGACACACGTAAAACAGTATAAAACGGTATGGCTACAATCATCCCTACAATTCCGGCCACAGTAGCGCCCGCAAAGATAATAACAAATATTTCTAATGGATGCGCTTTTACGCTTTTTGAAAAAATTAATGGCTGCAAAACCAAATTATCTGTTATTTGAACAATGGAAAATACAATACCAATTTTTAACAACAGAAAAATGTAATCCTGGGTATTTAAGAAAGTACCGGTAGTGGATATACCCACGATAATCCCGAAACTTGCTCCCAGCACAGGTCCCGCATAGGGAATAAGGTTCGCAACCGCCGCAAAAACGGCGATGGTTAAAGCATATTTGATGCCCAGAATACTCAAACCAACCGCTGCAATACTGAAGATACAAATCATCTGGAACAACAATCCGATTAAATAATTGGAAAGCAGTTTTTCTATTTTAAACAACGCAGAAATGGTCACTTCAAAATAACCATTTGGAATAATTGAAATCAATTGCCGTCGGCGAATTCCCGTTTCGAAGAGGAAAAAAAAGGTAATAAAACTCACTGCCAGAATCCCAACCAACACATTGCCGGTAATTGACAAAACCCTGTTAATGATCTCCTGTAAATTAGTTTTAGCGACCAGTTTTAACAAATTTTCCTTCAGACCTTCCACCAAAAAACCTTCCTTGGCGTCCCATAGCTGATTATCTATAATATATTTTTCCAAACCCTGTAAAGGCCGGGTCATTCGCTGGTATAAACTTTCGTAGTTAATGTTGGCGATAACCTGTATCTGTTCGGAAATAAGTGGCACAAAAAGCAGAATAAACATGCCTAATACCAGCACAAGCAAAAGAAAGCTTAGTATTACGGCAATGATTCTTGGAATTTTTATTTTATAAAATTGTGTCTGAGCAATGTAATTGGTTAACGGCCTTAATATAGTAGCTAGTACCAATGAGATGACAATGTAAATCGTAATATTCGAAAAATACCAGGAAAGAAAGAAAAAAATAGCTATCCCTAGCAAAAGATAAATAACGGTCTTATTGAGGAAGGGGCTAAGTTTTGATGAATGCGATTTAATCATTTGCAAAAAAAATAAAGCTCCTGATCAAAATCAAGAGCTTCATTTAAAATACTTTAGGGTAATTACTAATCCCAGCTTAACTCGGTATTAGTATCTGGGGCAGCGTCCTCCTCAGGCTTTACATCATACTGGCTGAAATCCACTTCAGGTAACAACTCAGTTTTTACGTGATCAACCGTTTCGGTTAACGCATCCTTAAATTTTTGAAAATCCTCTTTATACAAAAAGATTTTATGCTTTTCGTATACGTAACCATCATCCTTAAATTTCCTTTTACTCTCAGTAATGGTAAGATAATAATCGTTAGATCTGGTAGATTTTACATCAAAAAAGTAAGTTCTTTTCCCTGCACGTACTCTCTGTGAATAAATCTCTTCGCGCTCGTTTTGCTTGTTCTCTTCCACAATCCTTAGTGTTTAAGTTGAAGTAAATAAGTTATAAATATGGGTTAATCGTTTTTTTTCCTCCTAATAAAAACTAAATATAGTATATTAAAGTACACAAATCAAATCTTGATTTTAATAAATTATTCGAAAAATGCCAAAGATTATGGCCATTGTTTTATTAATTACCGCCATTTTTTGCAACATTTGCACCACCCAGGAATCAAAAACCCAAAAGGGAATGGCTTCATATTATCACAACAACTTACATGGCCGGGCGACCGCCAGCGGTGAGCTTTACGATAAAAACAAATTGTCAGCAGCGCATAGAAGTCTACCCTTTGGTTCAAAGGTAAAAGTGACTAACTTAACCAACCAGAAATCTGTTGTTGTAATTATCAATGACCGGGGTCCTTATGCCAAAAAAAGAATTATCGACATATCCTATGCTGCGGCAAAAAAAATTGATATGATCAGGGCAGGGGTAATTGAGGTCCAGTTGGAAATTTTGAAAACACATGAACATTGACTTAAAAAAGGTAAAGGAATTTGGCAATATCGAGCTACTAGCCAGACAGTTAGTGGAAGGCTTCATTACAGGAATGCACAAATCCCCCTATCACGGGTTTTCAGTAGAATTTGCCGAACACCGGCTATACAATACAGGTGAAAGCACCAAATATATTGACTGGAAAGCTTACGCAAAAACAGACCGGTTGTATTCAAAGAGATTTGAAGAAGAAACTAATTTGAGATGTCACCTTGTCATCGACAATTCTTCTTCCATGTATTACCCGGTAGAAAACAAAGGAAAAGTGACCTTTAGTATCCTGTCGGCTGCCGCGCTGGCCTATCTGCTGCAAAAACAAAGAGATGCCGTCGGCATATTTTCCTTTTCAGATAAAATAGAGTTGCAAACGCAAATAAAATCTACCTCCTCGCATCTGCACAAGCTTTTTATCAGCCTCGAAAAGATGCTGGACGAAACGCCTAAAACAAAAAAGACATCTGTTGCCCCGGTTTTACATGAAATCGCAGAAAAAATACATAAGCGTTCGCTGGTGATTATTTTTAGCGACATGTTTCAAAATACGATCAACAACCAGGAAATTTTTACCGCCCTTCAGCATTTAAAACACAATAAGCATGAAGTACTCTTATTCCATGTAACCGATATTCTTACGGAACTAAATTTTAATTTTGAGGAAAGACCTTATGAGTTTCAGGATATGGAAAGCGGAGAAAAGTTAAAACTGCAGCCTTCTCAGATCAAAGATCTTTACCAGCAAAAAATGAAGGAATACTATCAGGCATTACGGCTTAAATGCGGCCAATTTAAAATAGATTATGTTGAAGCAGATATTAATAAAAATTTTGATCAGGTATTGAGCGCTTTCCTGATTAAAAGAACCAAAATGACTTAAACTACCTCAACCTTATATGAATCAAAAACCTGATTTTGTAAGACCAATAATTTAAAACAGGTTGTCAGGCAAGCCACTGCTTATTCTCCATGCATTTTTGCTTTTTTACCCAATAACTCCTCTTCCGACTCTCTATGGTCCGGATCATCGACGCAGCAATCGACCGGACAAACGGCAGCACACTGCGGCTCTTCATGAAATCCCATACATTCGGTACACTTGCCAGTTACAATATAATAAAACTCGTCAGAAACAGGTTCCTGAGCCTCATCTGCATTAACCACAGTTCCATCATCCAATACCATCTCCTGCAGACTGGTGCCACCACCCCAGGTCCATTCCATACCTCCCTCATAAATTGCCGTGTTTGGGCATTCCGGCTCACAAGCACCACAATTAATACACTCGTCGGTTATCATTATAGCCATAATAACTATCTATAAGTTCAATAATTGATTTTTTATACTTAACAAAAATATAAACATTATGTTCAAGAGCAAACAATTCATTTGATCAATTAATCGGAAAAATGTGTTTATTTTGTATCCATGAAAATTCAGGAAAGGATCGCTGCACTGGCAGCTCTCGGCGAGGTTATCGATCAGTTATCAGACGAGGAAAGGGAAGCACTTTACATCAAAGCTTCTTCCTTCAATAATTGGTTTACCCGGGATAATGTCGAATCAGCTTTGGAGGGAGTCAAATTATTGCTTGATAGGGAAAACCTATTGAGATGGGTGGCCCCCTACCGTTTGGATCCTGTAAAACCAAAAAATGTAGGAGTGGTAATGGCGGGGAATATTCCCATGGTAGGGTTTCACGATTTTTTGAGCGTTTTGGTAAGCGGTCACCGGCTGCACATGAAACTTAGCTCTCAGGATCCTTTTTTACTCAAATACTTCAGCAAGAAATTAGTGGAGATAGCGCCTGGGTTTCAGGACCTTTTAAACGTAGCCGATCTCCTGAAGGGTATGGACGCAATAATCGCTACTGGAAGTGATAATTCATCCCGTTACTTTGAGTATTATTTTTCCAAACTTCCTAATATCATCCGAAAAAATCGTATGTCCTGCGCAGTTATTACAGGACATGAAAAACCGGAAACCCTCGTCAGCCTGGGCGCTGATATTTTTCAGTACTATGGCCTGGGTTGTCGCAATGTATCCAAATTATATGTGCCGGAAGGTTATGACTTTAAAGATCTGATTGAAAATGTGCAATCCTTCCAACACGTCATGTCGAATCATAAATACACTAACAATTACGATTATAATAAATCCATATATTTGGTAAATCAGGAGCCGCACCTGGACACGGGATTTGCGCTTTTAAGGGAAACGCAAGAGATGGTTTCCCCTATTTCGGTAATCTATTACGAGTTCTATAAAGACAGCAACGATCTGCAGGAAAAACTTGCATCCCAAAAAGATAAGATACAATGTGTTGTAGGTAGCAGTGAAACAGGCATTTCAGGAGTAATTCCCTTTGGAAGTTCCCAACTACCAGGTCTGGAAGATTATGCCGATGACATTAATACCCTCGATTTTTTAGAGAATTTGACTGATCGCAACCTATAAATTTGCACGACGGTAAAGGTGTGACCGGCTTTATCCGGCACCGCTATTTTATACCGGTTTGAGGAAATTCCGATTTGCCTGATTTTAACAGTAAATATTTTATTATACAAAAAAAAGCACCGAATTATTAAATCCGGCGCCTTTTCAAAATTTATAGATACGCTGTATGAAGCCTATTCTAAATTATCTTTTCGATAATTTCCTGTACCATAATCTGCATTTAAGAATGTGGTGGTACCAGGTCTTACGTAAACATATGATTTCCTTTCCGAGCTATTCACGGTATTTTGCTGATAGCTGATTTGATTAAGGTAATCGTTGGTATAACCAGAACCCTGGCTCACCCATCGGTACTCACCGTTGCCATAGGCACTTGATAAATTTGTGAAGTTTTGAACTGATATTCTCAAAACAGCTCCTGAGCCACTACCGGTAATATCTGTGAAATTGACATCTATTGAATCAGCTGTTGTACCGGAATAATCACCGCCATTGCTAAACCATAGACCGTATATTTCCTGATCGTTATTGATATTAACACCTCCGATGATAGCTGTTTGCTGGCCGGATGGGGCATCTCCCGCAATGCCATAGACAGCATAGATAGAGTTGACAGGATAATTGTTATAGTTCTGACGTCCAGCTGTGTACATGGTAAAAAGTGTTGGGTAGGTAGTAATAGTCGGCAATACTTCAGGGAAAGATCCTGGCTCAGAACTTTTCTTGGAGTAGGCAATCGTTTGATCTCTTTCCAAATCAGGGAAACGAACACTTACCTGGGTAGTTCCGCTACCATCAGTTGGCACCTGCAATTCCCATTGTCCTTCAGCATCGGTTGTTACTGAATAGTGAAGTACTTTGTTGTCAAGATTAACTTCTATCAGTAATTCAACGCCGTCTGCATATTCCGTAACGATATTAGTCAAATCTGTTTCTATTTCCAAAGTACCTTTAATAGTGGCCATATTTTCAGCAACATTCAGAGAATTAAGCTCAAATCGCTGAGTCACCTGTCCAATTCTGAAATTGGAGGTGCTTAAACTACTATTTCCAGATAGGGTGGTGAAGTTTTCAGCTTCAATTTTGTAAACATATCCTCCAATTTTTGCATCCGCAAACAGGGCTGCGCCTGCGGCGTCTGTAGTAGCTGTTCTGGTTTCGCCGTTTTGGCTGATGGTTACTGTTGCTCCGGAAACAGGGGCTTCTTCCGTTGAAGAATTGTTAACCACATAAATAGCCAGGTCGACGGACTGTTGGGCATTTAATGCATCTTCTTCCGAAAATTCCTCTTCGCAAGAGATGGCGAATACGGCCATCGCTAGCATCATCATTGAAATGATCTTTGTACTTACCTTTGTCATTGTTACAATTTTTAATTAGTTTCGATTAAAGTGAATTGTTTATTAGTGTTTATTTAAAAGCCTATTCCAAGTGTGAAATAGATGTTGTGGCTGGTCAGATCTCCCTGTACTGCCTTTAAGTCGATATAGCTAAAGGAAGGTTTTGCGGTAGTAATACCATACCGATACCTGAGATCCAGCATCAGGCGTTTTGCACCCAGACTTACTTCACCTCCAACACCGGCAGTAGCGCCGATTTGAATAGACTCATATTCATTGGAGATGTTGTCGTAGCCATTAACTGTTATAAAAGTCTGGTTGTGATGATAGGTTCTTTCAAAATAAGTATCCACCATCACCGCGTACGATACCGTAGGTCCCAAAACAATGTTGGGCACAAAATCTCCAAATGCAGGCAGCCGATATTTAGCCAGCACAGGCACATCAACACTATGGATCGTAATGGCATAATTGGTTGTCGAAGATGAGCCAAGTGATTCGGTATCACCAAAACGGGTATCATCGACAAACTTTATTAAACTACCTCCCTGTTGGAGATATGACGGTTCAGCCTGTACGGACAAACGATCATTAAAACCGTATTCCACTACGGCACCTGCCGTAAAACCAAGCTTTTCAGAAGTATGAGGCTGAGCATTGCTGAATTCGCTGACGACTAAACCGACTTTGAATCCATAGCGCAATCCAGTAGTACCACTCGCGGTATCTCCGGCCTCATCTTGCGCTTGTACCTGCAATTTCAGGAGCAAACACAAAATAGATAGAATTGTGAATCTCTTTAAATTCATAGTAATTGTTTAATAAATACTTTGATTAACTTTTGAATACTAAAGCAGGAAGTTCCATCGAGTCCAGTCAAAAAAATCACAATGCTGGCGTGCTGTTTTAAAAAGGTTAATCCAGTTCAATATTCAGGTGCTAATTTCCATTTTTGATTATGAAAAAATATACCACAGATTCACCATATCACACGGCTGTAACTTTTTGAGCGAAATCAGAAGTTTTTGTACATTTTGCCGAAACGGTATCAGCCATTATTTAAAATAACAGACCAATGGAACTCACCGCACCTGATCGGGAGACATGTTTATTTTTTTGGGGTTTTAAACCGAACCCGGGAGAGGAAATGAAAAAAAATCAAAGTGCTACATGGCACTCAAAAAAAATTATGGACACATTTTATTTTTCAAAAACGAAAAATGGTGAAATGTGTGAATTTTTTTTTGGAAAAATTTTGATTGGGCCAAGGTTATATTCCTGGTTGTCAAGAAGAAAAAACGCCTATCGCCTGTCATTTTATCCAAAGATTTCTACCTGGCCGCGCTATAAAAATGGGAGTTAAGCAATCATTTATGCCAAATTTCTGCTCATTTCAGCCCATCATTGCCTGGATTTTTCCCTCCGAATAAATCAATTTCAGCTATCGAACGACAAATTTTAGCGAAATATCCCTTTAAGAACGTGGAAAACGGGTGTAGGATCAGGTAACAACAATGGTATGGTAGTTCATAATCGGCGCCTTTATGCCTGATATGATTGAAATAGCCGGAAATCCAGCGTGGCCAGCCAATTACTAAGCCTTGGGACCACCAGTGATTTTTAGCCCGGAAAGCCATACCTGTGCCATAATTATGAGGGTGTAAAGCAGTTGCTTGTATTGGCAGCTAGCTGTGTTAAAGATCCTGAAAAAGACAATAGATAGGTAGTCGACGTGTGGTGAGCTGAATAAATTGCCGGCTGAAATCAACCGATCCAACGCTTTGAGCTATTGTTATTTCCAGCCTTATACCTATTTAATTGGATTTACTTTCTTAGTCCGCCCCTCCATATCTCAATCCAGCCGGAAAATTTCTCATCGCCGATGACAATGGTATAGAAGTAAATACCGTCTGCATTTTCCTCTCCGTCCCAATCGTTCTGGTAGTTATCTGTCTCGTAAATCTTCCTTCCCAGCCTGTTACTAATTAACAACTTGGCACCGTCACCTGGTAAATTCCTGATGAAAAATGTATCATTGTAAGTATCGCCATTTGGCGTAAAAATGTTGGGAATGAATATTTCCGTATCCTGGGGCAAGGGTACGCTAAACATAATTTCACAACCTAAGGAATCTGCGATAAATATTTCATAATCCCCTGGAAACAACTCTGTAAATTGAAATTCAAATTCCTGATTAGTTTGATTTTTGGGGATCTCGATCCAGTTCCCTCCCGATGGTTCAATCATAATTTCATAGCCGCCGGCACCGCCAGTAACGTTGTTAATCATGATGGTTCCGGTAGCTCGTTCGGGAAAAGATTGTGTCACTTCGCCCAGTGTTGCTGACAGTGGGGGGTTGATATTAAAGTTCTCCACACCACTGCTTAGAGCTGTGCCACAAGCCGCCTGCGTCTGGGTCAACAACAATTGGTAATTGCCGGCCGCATTCAGGAAATTGGCCGATGAAATTCTAAAAATGTTTCCGGCAGGAATATCCGACAGCGTAATTACATCGATCGGTGTAATTTCACCTACCCGGTAAACTTCAATATCGAAAGGTGTATTGTCTTCGGCTGTAATATTGCTCAAAAGAATGGCCTGTGCATTGTCAAAGCATTCCAGCGCCAGATCAAATCCCAACGCCACCGGGCCGCCGCTGATGGTGATAGGTACCTTGTTAGGGCAACCATCTGCGGAAACAACTGTCACATAATAAGTACCCACCGAAAGGTCTAAAAACTCCATGATCCCATTCCCCGGTACAACCTGGAAGGTACCATCTTCATTAATATCTGTGGAAATGGCGGCTTCAAAGGAACCGGGCAGTTGGAAAGGATCAATTTGAATGGTAATACTACCATTTTGTCCGTTACCATTGCAATCGGGATTGACTACGTTTGAAGTAAACAGCACTAATCCCGGAGCATCCACTAAAATATTGTAATTCTTTTCGCAGCCGTTATCATCTATCACTGTTAAGAAATGGAATCCAGCCGTTAAATCTTCAAAAGTGTTGTTGGCAGGCAAACTACTAAAATCGGTGCCATCCAACCTATACCGGTAAGGTGCCAGACCTCCGGTTACATTTGATACTTCAATACTACCACCGGCATTGTTGCAGGTCGCGTCGTTGGTATTAAATGTCATGTCGATTTCCGGAAATGCATTGTTAATATTTACTTCTACCTCAGCCGGACATTGATCTGTCGCATCGTCACGCACCAAAATGTTATATATTCCCAATGCCGGTAAATTATTAACCACCCTGTCCGGAGCTAAAGTGTTCCAAACCAGGCCATCAATTGAATACTCGTAAGGTGGATTGCCGCCTTCTGTAATTGTAATTCTAGCTTCTCCGGTAGACTCTCCAAAACAAATCACGTCAACAAAGTCTGCTGCTGTAGCCTTAACCACTGTTTCCCGTACCAAAGAATATGGTAATGTACAGGTATTTCCAACACCGTCATCAACGGTATATTCGTAATCCTCGGCAGATAAATCCTGAAATACAATACTGGCCGCCGCGGTACCTGTTTCTCCCTTATTAAAAGCAGCGTTGTCAGTAAGCACCACGGTATAATTACCGGAGCCTCCCGTTATATCGAAAGAAATAACCCCATCGTCATTGTTGGTACAGCTGGGTCTCACTTCGGTGACACTAATAGTAAAGGCGCCACAGTTGATTCCACCACCACCTGCGCAAAGTGGATCCGCAGGGTTAAGCACGTTGATTATTACTTCATCTTCGGAAGAAGCACATACGCCGCTGTTGTCTATAATGGTCCATCTGAATTCGTTAATTCCGTTGGAAAGGCCTGTGACATCTGTATTAGGATCATTAATATTGGTGAATACACCCGTACCGCTGACAATGCTCCAGATACCCGTTTCAGCAGGGGCAGCGGCATTCGCAGCCAAAGTGGTAAATGTATCACAAATGTTTTGTAAAACACCTGCATCGGATGTAGTGACGGCACCTACGTTAATAGCCATCAGGTCATTTGATGCCGGGCAAGTACCTGTATTATCACTTATTTCCCATTGAAATTCATTCAGGCCAGCTGATAATCCTGTTACGGTGGTGGCCGGATCGTTGGCATCGGCAAAGACACCGGTACCACTTATCACTGTCCAGGTGCCCGTTTCCGTAGCACCGACAGCATTGGCTGCTAAAGTGGCAAACGTATCACAGGTCCCTTGGTCCGGACCGGCATCCGGCGTAGTTATATTTCCAGATTTTTCAATAGTCACATCGGCCTGGGAAGAAGCGCAAATTCCATTATTGTCAGAGATGGTCCATCTGAAGACATTATTACCGTCAGACAACCCGGTTACCTGTGTAGCCGGATCATTGGCATCGACAAAAATACCGGTACCACTGACAACCGTCCAGGTGCCCGTCTCGTTTGATCCCACCGCATTACCTGCCAAAGTAGTCAGCGTAGCACAAATCGTTTGATCCGGGCCTGCATCAGCCACTGTATTGGCACCTACCTCGACAGTTACTAAATCCGTCGATGGTGGACAAGGGCCGGAGTTGGGTGCTATTTCCCATTGAAATTCATTAATACCAATCGATAAGCCAGTAACGTTAGTGGCAGGATCACTGGCGTCGGCAAAAATTCCTGTTCCACTGATGACCGTCCAGGTGCCTGTTTCATTAACCCCGGCTGCATTAGCCGCTAAATTGGTAAAAGTATCACAAATCGTTTGATCAGGGCCGGCATCAGCAGCGGTAATGCTTCCTATTATATTTATTGTAACATCCGATTGAGAAGGCGCACAAATACCATTGTTATCCGTGATCGTCCACCGCAACACATTGGCCCCTACCGTCAAGCCACTAGCATTGGTGGCGGGATCGTTGGCATCGGCAAAAACAGCCGTTCCACTGACAACTGTCCAGGTACCCGTCTCGTCGACACCTACTGCATTAGCAGCAAGGTTGGTGCTGGTAGTACAAATATCCTGATTAGGACCTGCGTTTGATACCGTCAGAATCGTCACATTAACATCTACCAAATCACTTGAGGAAGGACATGTACCGGTATCATCCGTAATTTCCCACTGAAACTGGTTCAACCCAACCGACAATCCCGTAACACCGGTTGCCGGATCGTTGGCATCGGCAAAAATTCCTGTTCCGCTAACTACTGTCCAAGTACCCGTTTCATTGGCTCCGGCGGCATTGGCGGCAAGTGCTGTAGCGGTACCGCATACATTCTGGTCAGCTCCAGCCGCAGCAGCGGTTATGGTGCCAATTACATTAATGGTTACTGCGTCATCATTGCTACCACAACCAAAGGGATTGATATCGGCGATAGTCCACGTGAAATCATATGTCTGCCCGTCAATTAAGCCTGTTACGTCAGTATTTGGATCATTAGGATCTACAAAGGTAGGCGCAGGTAGTACTGCACCGGTATAAGACCAAAGACCTATTTCAGTCAGGTTATCGAAGTTATTGGCGGCCAGCGTTACAGTAGTTGTGCAAATACTTTGATCGGGACCCGCATTGGGCAAGGTTAGATTCGTAAAGCTGATATCAACCGTTGCAGCATCGGTGCAGTTGTTAAGCGTATTGGTTACTTCCCATTGAAAGGTATTCACGCCAGCAGTCAATCCTGTCACCTCGGTGTTAGGATCCGTCGCGTCTGCAAACGTTCCGGTGCCGGCCACAACAGTCCACAAGCCTGTCTCATTAGCCCCTACCGATGCATTCAAGAAGGTACTGCTGTTACAAACGGATTGATTCAATCCGGCATTGGCCGTTGGAGCGGCGGCTACGTCGACCGTAATAGTCTCAGAGTCTGCCGTACAACCTGGCGCTGCCACCGTATAAGTAAATTGATAACTTCCCGGAGCAACTGCCGACGCGTCAAAGATATTTCCCGTCAAAGCTCCTGTAGCATCGTCATCGTTCCAGGTACCTCCGGCATCATTGCCTGTCAAGCCTGAAAACAGGTCAAATGCGGTATCGCTGGTACAGGCATTATTGTTTATAAGGGCCGTACCGGCACTGAGATTGGCAACAACATTAACCGTAACCGTAGCTGCATCCGCGGGACAAGTTGGGCTGTTGACAATATAAGTAAAGTTATAAGTTCCTGCGCCAACGAGACTTGCATCAAAAATTTCGTTATCTGCTCCTGACAATGCCAGGGTCAAATTGTCGTCATTCCAGGTACCCCCGGCGTCATTGCCGGTCAATAATGTATATAAGTCAAAATTGGTAGTAGTCACACAGGCGGTTCCGGTGGAGCCGGTACCGGCGTTTGGTTCGGCAATAACATTCACTGAAACCGTAGCAGTTGCCGGCGCACATCCGACATTCGTGACTGTATAAGTAAAATTATAAGTTAATCCACCGGTAACACCACCAACAGTAGCGTCAAAGATAGCACCTGTCAACCCCCCGCTTGCATCATCGTCATTCCAGGTACCGCCGGCATCCGGTGTACCACCCAGGGCCGCAAAAAGATCGACAGCATTATCATTCTTACACACATCTATTGTAGCATCTGTGCCCGGATCGGGTAATGGATTAACAACAATATCTTCAGTATCGGTGCCTACACAGCCATTCCCATCAGTCACCTGATAAGTAATCGTGTGTGTCCCTACACCCGCCACAGCAGGATCAAAGGTGCCATTTATCGCATCGATAATTCCCGTTCCAACCCAGAGACCACCAGGTGTGGCAGCCACCAGATTTGCTGCTGCCGCATTCACACAAAACGGACCGGCAGGGGTAATAGTAGCATCTGGCAGTGGATTAACAACTATATCTTCTGTATCTGTATTTGAACAACCATTGCCGTCAGTGACCTGATAAGTAATCGTGTGGGTCCCTACGCCTGCTACAGCTGGATCAAAGGTGCCATTCACCGCGTCGGTAATTCCCACACCTGACCAGGTGCCACCACCTGTAGCTGCCACCAGATTTACTGCCACGGCATCCACACAAAATGGACCTGCAGGCGTAATCGTAGCATCGGGTAATGGATTAACAACTATATCTTCTGTATCGGTACCCACGCAGCCATTCCCATCAGTCACCTGATAGGTAATCGTATGAGTTCCTACACCTGCTACCGCAGGATCAAAGGTACCATTTACTGCGTCCGTAATTCCCACACCTGACCAGGTGCCCCCACCCGTAGCTGCCACCAGGTTTGTTGCTGCCGCATCCACACAAAATGGACCGGCGGGCGTAATCGTCGCATCGGGCAATGGATTAACTACTATATCTTCTGTATCGGTACCCACGCAGCCATTACCATCAGTCACTTGATAAGTAATCGTATGGGTTCCAACACCTGCTACAGCAGGATCAAAGGTGCCATTTATCGCATCGATAATTCCCGTTCCAGCCCAGAGACCGCCAGGTGTGGCAGCCGCCAGATTTGCTGCTGCCGCATCCACACAAAACGGACCGGCTGGCGTAATCGTCGCATCGGGCAATGGATTAACTACTATATCTTCTGTATCAGTGCCAACACAACCATTCCCATCAGTCACCTGATAAGTAATCGTATGTGTCCCTGCACCTGCTACGGCAGGATCAAAGGTGCCATTTATCGCATCAGTAATTCCTACCCCTGACCAGGTACCGCCGCCGGTAGCTGCTACCAGGTTTGTTGCTACATCATTCACACAAAATGGACCGGCTGGCGTAATCGTCGCATCGGGCAATGGATTAACTACTATATCTTCTGTATCAGTGCCAACACAACCATTCCCATCAGTCACCTGATAAGTAATCGTATGTGTCCCTACACCTGCTACCGCAGGATCAAAGGTGCCATTTATCGCATCGATAATTCCCGTTCCAACCCAGAGACCACCAGGTGTGGCAGCCGCCAGATTTGCTGCTGCCGCATCCACACAAAATGGACCGGCTGGTGTAATCGTCGCATCGGGCAATGGATTAACAACTATATCTTCTGTATCAGTGCCAACACAGCCATTTCCATCAGTCACCTGATAAGTAATCGTATGCGTCCCTGCACCTGCTACGGCAGGATCAAAGGTGCCGTTTATCGCATCGATAATTCCCGCTCCAACCCAGAGACCTCCGGGTGTGGCAGCCGCCAGGTTTGTTGCTGCCGCATCCACACAAAACGGACCGGCTGGCGTAATCGTAGCATCAGGCAGCGGGTTAACTACTATATCTTCTGTATCTGTATTTGAACAACCATTGCCGTCAGTAACCTGATAAGTTATCGTATGAGTCCCTACACCTGCTACTGCAGGATCAAAGGTGCCATTCACCGCGTCAGTAATTCCTACCCCTGACCAAGTACCGCCGCCTGTAGCTGCCACCAGATTTACCGCCACATCATTCACGCAAAATGGACCGGCTGGCGTAATCGTAGCATCAGGCAATGGATTAACTACTATATCTTCTGTATCGGTACCTACACAGCCATTCCCATCAGTCACCTGATAAGTAATCGTGTGCGTCCCTACACCCGCTACCGCAGGATCAAAGGTGCCATTTATCGCATCGATAATTCCCGTTCCAACCCAGAGACCGCCAGGTGTGGCAGCCGCCAGATTTACTGCTGCCGCATCCACACAAAACGGACCGGCGGGCGTAATCGTCGCATCGGGCAATGGATTAACTACTATATCTTCTGTATCAGTGCCAACACAGCCATTCCCATCTGTGACCTGATAGGTAATCGTATGCGTCCCTACACCTGCCACGGCAGGATCAAAGGTGCCATTTATCGCATCGATAATTCCCGTTCCAACCCAGAGACCACCAGGCGTGGCAGCCACCAGATTTGTTGCTACATCATTCAAACAAAACGGACCGGCGGGCGTAATCGTCGCATCGGGCAATGGATTAACGACAATATCTTCGGTATCAGTGCCAACACAGCCATTCCCATCTGTGACCTGATAGGTAATCGTATGCGTCCCTACACCTGCCACCGCAGGATCAAAGGTGCCATTTATCGCATCGGTAATTCCCGTTCCAACCCAGAGACCACCAGGCGTGGCAGCCGCCAGATTTACTGCTGCCGCATCCACACAAAACGGACCAGCAGGGGTAATCGTGGCATCGGGCAATGGGTTAACTACCATATCTTCGGTATCAGTGCCAACACAGCCATTCCCATCAGTGACCTGATAGGTAATCGTATGCGTCCCTGCACCTGCTACAGCAGGATCAAAGGTGCCATTTATCGCATCGGTAATTCCCGTTCCAGCCCAGAGACCGCCAGGTGTGGCAGCCGCCAGATTTACTGCTGCCGCATCCACACAAAACGGACCAGCCGGCGTAATGGTAGCGTCCGGCAAAGGATTAACCGTAACAGTCGGCGTACCACTGAGACTTACCGGGTTACATGTATTCGCGTCAGTCAGGCTTACTAAACTATAAGTAGTAGTGGCAGATGGGCTGACATTAATAGGATCTCCGCTATTATAACCGGCAATAACGCCAACGCCATTGTCAATTTCTATTGTGAACGGCCCGGTACCCCCGGTAATAGTAACAGAAAGATTGGTGTTGTCACCATCACAAATAGTCGCATTTCCACTCAACACCGCAACCGGTCCATCCTCTACGACAATATTATTTAAGGTGCCCATACAACCGTTGGCATCCGTGACTTCGACAGAATATGTTCCAGGATTTAAGTTAACGGGATCTTCTACATCGCCAATAACCGTAGGACCTGTCCAAACAAACGAATAACCTCCAGCACCTCCGGAAACATCCAAATCGATGGCACCTAGTGCGGGTGGACAAACATTGGTAATATTATTTACTGAAATCGAAACAGGTTGGGTATCAATAACCGTGGCAAATCCCGGAGCCTGATTATTTAGTGCATCCTGCACCGCCACAATATAGTTACCATCATTGCCAAAGCCATTTCCATCAGGCAACCCCGTAAAGGTATGGGTAAATGGGCCGGGGCCAGGGCCTACTTCCACATGATTGGTGATGGTTGGTCCAATTATAAAGACCTGTAACGGTAAATTTACACCGTCAAAGTCAATGGTTAAAGTAGCGTCATTGACACCATCACAACTGGCAGAAGTAGTGGTTATATTAATTATGGAGGGTAACTGCGCAAATGCTTTTTGACTAAAAGTCGTAGCAATTACTGCAATTAAACCAAATAAAATATGCCTGATTTTAAATTTCATAGACTAAATATTACTTCAATCTTATTTTTCTTTTACCTCGTATGACTGAGATAACACGCAATTTTTACTGTCCTTCACCACTAATAAGTAATTTCCCGGCAAGGCATCTGATAAGGTTTGTGTATTGGTATTTTTATTGCCAGGGCCTATCCAATAATAGTTATATGGGGGAATACCCCCTCTGGCATTAGCTTGTAGCCTTTCCGTTCCATTGGATTGGCTCTCACCGGTAATATTATCAATTTTCAAAGCTGAAACAGGCTGATATTCATTCGAAAATTCTGTTACACACCCTTTCCTGTCGGTTATTTTGACATGATAAAATCCCTGACTGGATAATTGTATAGTGTTTGATCTGGAGCCGTTATCCCATAAATAATTATATGGAGGAAAGCCTCCGGTAACACTTAAAGTCAGTCTTGCGTCATTTTTACCTTCGCAATACCCATGGCTTATCTCGTGTTTTACATTCAGGTTACATTCCTGGGAAAATACCCCGAAATGAATACACATAGTCATGAATACAAAGGCCATTAAATTTTGCATTTTACACGATAGTTTAGCTAAAATTAATTATACCTCACCTTATATCAGACTGTAATATTATGGAGATTCTTTTCGATTTTTGATGCAAATAATTGCCAATCATACCCATATGTAAGTATTTGAACATAATTGAAATAGGTCAATAATCTAAAAGCCTGATTAGAAATCACTTAGCTAATAATGGCTTTAGCTGAGGTTTAACTAAAAGAAAGGCAATCATTTAAAATTCCTAAGATTAGAAGCCCAAACCATCTATCCATAATAAAATTTTGGAAAGGCCAGTTCAAAGTAAAATACTGATCTTCTGAGACCAGTAATCAGGTTAAAAAAAGGATTGATGCAAGGTGATTGATCATCAGATTGTGCGAGTCGTGAAATGTATAACACAAATGATGCGACAGTTGGACCACCAACGAAAATTGTCCTGTGCTATAACCATCTAAGCCACCTGGCCTTGTGAGTAAGTGGTGACCCAGCTATTAATTTTGACTAAGTATAAATTAGCATATTAATTATTAATAAAAGGGGGAAATCCTGTTGCTAACTATATATTTGCATGACATTAATAATTAAAAAATGAAAAAACAGATTGTAACCCCAAGAGTATCCATCACCAGCGAAACGGAGGCTTTGTTGAATCAACAAATTGATATGGAAGGTAAATCATCAGCGTACTACCTTTCCATGGCCTCATGGTGCGATACAAAGGGCTACGTAAATTCGGCTTCCTTCTTATATAAACACTCGGAAGAGGAAAGGCAGCACATGCTTAAACTTTTCGGCTACATCAATGATGCCGGCGGTCATGCCTTACAACCTGAAATTACAGGTATCCAACATGAATTCAAGAGTTTGAGAGAGGTATTTGAGCTAATTCTGAACCACGAGCTGGAGGTCACCAAATCCATCAATAATATTGTAGATCATTGTTTTAAAATCAAGGATTTTACTACTTTTCAATTTTTGCAGTGGTATGTGACCGAGCAACGCGAAGAGGAAATCCTGGCCAGAAGAGCGGTTGAATTGTTCGATATTATAGGAGAGGAAGGGATTGGACTTTGGACCATCGATATGGAGATTGGTAAGTTGGAAGGCTTTGCGGCCGAAGGCGGACCCGATAATCTTGACGACAATAACTGATCCCCTGTCGTTTAATGGAAATACAGTAATCGTGGCTTTCAATTAATAACACCCTCCTGCCATTTGTGAAGGGGTTAATTGAAAGCTACGGTGCCACAGCCTGCATCAGCAATCCACAGATATAGGCACCATAAGTTCCTAAAGCATAACCAAATACTGCCAGTAACACACCTACCGGAGCCAGGGAAGGATGAAACGCTGCAGCAACCACAGGTGCCGAGGCAGCGCCGCCGATATTTGCTTTGCTCCCAACCGCAATAAAGAAAAATGGGGCCTTTATAATTTTGGCTACTATAAACAACAGTCCAACATGAATTGACATCCATATGCCCCCAACCATAAACAGGCCGGGATTCTCCATTACCTCTTTAATGTCCATTTTCATGCCGATAGTAGCCACCAAAATGTAAATAAAAACACTGCCAATTTTAGAGGCGCCCGCACCTTCCAACTTACGCCATTTGGTGAAGGAAAGTACTAAACCAAAAGTAGTTGCGATGACCACCAGCCAGAAAAAGGACGAGTCCAGACTCAACCTCGACAGCTTTGGATAATGCTCTCCTATATAGGGAGCAATAAAACCTGCCAAATAGTGCCCAAGGGCGGTACCAGCGAAGGCTACCCCTAAAATAACTACCAGATCACTTAAAGAGGCAATTCTGGCAATGGCCAGGCTATAATCCTCCATTTTCTTCTGTAACACCGATATCGACGAGGCATCGGCCTTAAAAAAACGGTCGATTTTATCGGATTTACCGACGCCCAGCAGGATAAAAAACATCCAGGTCTCAGCGATCACAATATCCACAGTGACCATAGCGGAATAAAGTTTATCCGAAGGCTGGAATATTTCATACATCGCCGCTTGATTGGCGCCACCCCCTATCCACGTTCCTGCAATGGTCGTCATTCCCCGCCAGACTGCTTCGGGCCCGACTCCTCCTACGATGTCTGGCAAAAAGCTGGAGACAATCAATATCGACAGGGGCCCTCCTAAAATTACCCCGATGGTCGCTGTCAAGAAAATGATAATCGACTTCGGCCCTAACCTGACAAATTCCTTTAAATCAATATTCAAGGTTAACAGGACCAGGCTGGCAGGCAATAAATATCTGGATGCTATAAAGTAAATCTGCGAATCGGGTTCGTGCACAATGCCCAGGGTATTTAGTAGAGAAGGAACAAAGTAACACAACAGCAACATCGGCACGTAGGTATAAAATTTCCGCCAAAGCGGGTTTTTGCTGGAGGATGTTTTAAATATAAAAGCCAGAATTATCATCAATAAGCCAAAAATCACAGCGTCGTTGGTAATTAATGCTGCTTGCGGTTCATGTTCCTCCATAATTTCAGGGTAACTTTAATTTATCACTCAATTTTTCAGATAACGATGACGCTACTTTATCTCTGCCGACAAAAAAATTAAAATCGGTCATAAATTCATAATTTATAAAAAATACAATTACCGGAGATTAAGAAGCATAATAATTCTGCCATATTAAGGTAACAACCCGGATGATTACGCTGTGCTCACCAAACAGAGCGACCTCTCTCCTATCCAATATTGTATACTGATAATCAATAACTTAACTTCAAAAAGCTATTGACATTTTGTGACTAAATTATCAAAACAATTCACGGCGTTGAAATTTTAACAATTTATCTCATTTTTATGTTAAAAAACTGAAATATTTTTAATGGCGGCGATTTTTTTTTTTAATAAATGCAATAATTTTTCAAACCTGATAAAAAAAACTCATAACATTTCCACTTTTGACACAAATTTCGCAATTTCATATTTCGTTCAATTTTTAATACCGTGAATATATGGTTTTCACGGGCATTATATGGAGCGATGTTTGACGATAAAACTATTACTAAACAAGTTTTGTCATTAAAAGTTTAGCAAGGATCAATTTTGATAGTTGCCGGTTTTAAATTGGCATCTGTTGAACAAACGGCCGATAAGCTACATTTACTGGCCGTATTACTGTAAAATGCAAGGATGGATATACTGACTACCTTTAAGGACAACTGTGGGTTTGGGCTAATAGCTAATGTAAAAAACCAGCCCAGCAGACAAATGACCCTGGATGCTATTGAAGCGTTAAGCAGAATGATTCACAGGGGGGCCATTGCCGCCGATAAAAAAAGCGGGGACGGTAGTGGATTTCTCTTTTCAATGCCCCGCAAATTCATGCATCGTATTGCCTCCTTTAATGGATTTGATCTGCCGGAAAAGTTTGCGGTGGCCATGATTTTTTCCACTACCGACGAACACCTGGAAGTATTTAAGGAAAAATGTGATCTGAATGACCTTAAGGTATTATTTTTCAGAAATGTACCCACGCACGACGAGCATCTTGGGAAACAGGCGCTGGAGTGCAAACCCAATATCATTCAGGCTTTTGTCGTTCCCAACTCGCCAATTGCCACCAAAAGATTCAAAGCACTGCTATACCTGACAAGGAAGGAAATTGAACATCATTTCGTTGACGATCCGGATTTTTATATTGCTTCTTTTTCCAATAAATCTATTTCCTACAAAGGGTTGGTAATGCCTCACTTCTTAAAAGCATTTTACCTGGATCTTCAGGAGGAAGACTTTGAAGTCAGCTTCGCCTTATTTCATCAACGCTTTTCAACGAATACCTTACCCCGCTGGAATCTTGCACAGCCATTCAGGACTTTGGCCCATAACGGGGAGATAAATGCCATAAAAGCCAATCGTTTTAATGTGGTTACCTTATCTGAGGTCTTTGATAGTCCTACTTATACACCGGAAGAGTTATCCAGGATTCTACCTATTTTGACAGAGGACGGAAGTGACAGCGCTTCGGTGGACAATTTTTTTGAATTCTTGATTTACAACGGGGTGGATTTCTTTAAGGCGGCGCGAAGCATGGTGCCGGCTCCATGGCAAAATTCACCACATATGGATGCCAAACTACGTTCATTTTACGAATATGCATCAAGTAACATGGAGGCATGGGACGGGCCTGCAGCGTTAAACTTTACCGACGGACGGTTTATAGGTTGTATTCTGGACAGAAATGGATTGCGTCCTGCAAAATACATCATCACCCGTGACGACAGAATCATCATCAGTAGTGAGTATGGTGTGCTGGATGTTGAAAAACACAACATTGCCGAACAAGGCAAACTGAAGAGCGGACAGATGATTGGTATTGATTTAAGGTACGGGGCTATCCTTAAAGACCATGAGATAAACAATTATATTAAAAACTCACGTCCCTACACAAAGTGGATCAACGACAATCAGGCCTACCTGATGGAACACGTTGACCGTAACTTTGAAAACTTCGAAGAATACCGCTATGATAATCTGACCGCCTTACAGCGGTTTCACAATTTCACCTATGAAACGGTAGAAAATATTATCAGACCCATGATCAATAACGCCAAAGAAGAAACCGGCTCCATGGGTGATGATACACCGCTTGCTTGTTTTAGCAAGGTTCAAAGAAACTTTACTGATTTTTTCAGACAAAAATTCGCACAGGTTACCAATCCTCCTATCGATCCGTTAAGGGAAAAGGTGGTCATGTCTACCAAGGTCAGCCTGGGGGCAAAAAACAATATCCTTAAAGAACAGGAGGTCAATACACATAGGGTCAGAACCAACAGCCCGGTTATGTCCAAAGAAAAAATGGATGTTTTGAAAGCTTTTGGCACCAAAGGCAGTTCTTTATTTGATCCGCAATATCTTTGTGAAACCTTTGAAACAGGGTTTACCAGTGACTTAAAAACCTCCCTGAAGGAATTAGCCCAATTAATAGAAGATCGCATTTCCAAGAGAAATCTGAGAATAATTTTTTTGGATGATCGTATCCTTTCACCTGAGCAAAAGCCTATGCCTATGGCCATGGTTATCGGGTATTTGAATCAACATTTGCAGAAAAAAAAGCTGAGAAGCAAGGTTACGCTGGTAGCTGTCACCGGGGAAGTGTATGACTCTCATTCTTTCGCAGTTTTATTGTCATATGGTGCTACTGCGGTATATCCTTACCTGCTCTTTGCCTCTGTGCTTCAAATTCTGGAAAGAGATGAGAACACATCCCTGAAAGAAAAGAAGCAGGCCTTCAAGAATTTATCAAAAGCTTTGAATGCCGGCCTGTTAAAAATTCTTTCCAAAATGGGCATAGCTACCATCGAAAGTTATATTAATTCAGGGCTATTTGATGTGATTGGGTTGCACGAGGAAGTTGTTAAGGATTGTTTTAAAAATTCCTACTACCTGCTGTCTGGCTTGAACTACGAAGATATAGAGCAAAGAATCAATCAATATCACAAGAACGCCTATAAACATTTACGGATTAAAAAGAGTTATGCGCTTGAAGTTGGCTCCTTTTATAAGTACATGGACAAGGGAGAGTATCATGATTTTTCGCCGGATGTTATCCACTCTATCCACAAATTTGCCAATAGCGGTAGTCATGATGACTACGGATTAATCAGAGATCGCATCAACCATCGCGGGCAACGAATGATCCGTGACTTTTTTGATATCAATTCGGACAGACAACCCATCGATATAGAGAAAGTGGAGCCAGCAAGCAGCATTTTTAAGCGGTTTAGCTCCGCAGCCATGAGCCTGGGCTCCATCTCGCCCGAAGCTCATGAGGCCATCGCAGAGGCCATGAATCAAATTGGCGGTATGTCCAATTCCGGAGAAGGTGGTGAAGATGCCAAGCGATTTGGCACAAAACACAATTCCAAAATCAAACAAGTGGCTTCCGGTAGATTTGGCGTAACGCCGGCATACCTAAGAAGTGCTACTGAAATGCAGATCAAAGTGGCCCAGGGTGCAAAGCCCGGTGAAGGTGGTCAGTTGCCAGGATCTAAAGTTTCACCGCTGATTGCCTCATTGAGATGTACCAACCCGGGTGTCACGCTCATATCGCCACCACCGCATCACGATATCTATTCTATCGAAGATCTGGCACAGCTTATATTCGATCTAAAGCAAGTTAACCCGGAAGCCAACGTAAGTGTAAAATTAGTTTCCACCGTAGGTGTTGGCACGATCGCCGTGGGCGTAGCAAAGGCATATGCGGATAAAATAATTGTTTCGGGCTCCGAAGGCGGCACCGGCGCAGCACAGCTTAACTCTATCAAATTTGCCGGAAATCCATGGGAAACCGGATTGAGTGAGGCTCACAATGCATTAAAGGCCAACGGTCTAAGAAGTTCGGTGGAACTGCAAACAGACGGCGGATTAAAAACCGGGCTGGACATTGTTAAAGCCGCCATCCTCGGTGCTGAAAGTTATGCCTTTGGTACTGTGCTGTTATCGACTGTGGGATGTAAAATTCTCCGGGTTTGTCATCTTAACAAGTGTAGCGTTGGAATTGCCACACAGGATGAAATGCTTCGGGAATATTATGTCGGCACCGTTAAGGGAATCGTGAACTACCTGACCAACATGGCGGAAGAAGTAAGAGAGATTTTAGCCCACCTGGGCTATGAAAAGTTGGATGATATCATTGGGCAGTCGCAGCTGCTGTCTGTCATTGACTGCGAGATGGCCGGGAAGTTTGACTTTAGCAGCGTATTGGTCAACGTTGATGGTGAAAACCTTCATAACAAAAAGAAAAACGACCCCTTCGATAAAAACGATTTTGAAAAGGAAATTTTGAAGGAACTGACGCCTGCCATCGAAGGCAATTTCCCAATATCCATAGAAAAAGAAATAAAAAATACCAACAGAAGCTTTGGCGCCTATATCAGCGGATACATTGCCTCATTGTACGGAGATAAAGGCTTGCCGAAAAAAACGTTAAACATTAACTTAACCGGATACGCCGGCCAGTCTTTAGGCACCTTTTCCAGTAATGGTATGAGCATTAAGCTGGTTGGTACGGCTAACGATTATGTTGGAAAAGGCATGCATGGTGGCCAATTGGTTATTGTCCCTGATGAACATGGCCAAGACTACAGTCTCGCCGGTAATACGTGTCTATACGGCGCTACGGGAGGCAAGTTATTTGTCGCCGGCCGGGTGGGCGAGCGTTTTGCGGTGAGGAATTCCGGAGCTCTGGCTGTAGTAGAAGGCACTGGTGATCACCCCTGCGAATATATGACAGGGGGAACCGCAGTAATTTTAGGCCCCACCGGTTCAAACTTCGGCGCCGGTATGACCGGCGGCGTAGCTTTTGTCTATGATAAGACGATGTCCTTTACAGATAAAGTCAATCAGGAGCTCATAAAAATAGAAAGAATTGATACTGACGAGGCCGATGAGGCAAGATATTACCTGAAACGGATCTTAAATAGTCATTATAATAAAACCGGTAGCCCTGTTGCTAAAAAAATAATTGGTTATTTTAGTGAAGAAATCAGATTTTTCTGGATGGTGACCTCAAAGGATATGAAATCACCTTTGAATCCAATGGATGGCAACTAGTTTTTGCCGTAAAATAGCGGCTTAAACCTTTTGACAACGATTAAGTATAATTAAGAGAAAAGCGATGTACGAATTCACGACCATAGAGCGGATTGATCCATTAAAAAAGCCGACCAATGCAAGGCTTGATAATTTCAATGAAATATTTGAGATTTATAAGGAAGAAGAAGCGGGTGTGCAGGCCAGCAGGTGCCTGCAATGTGGTAATCCTTACTGCAGCTCCCTTGGGTGCCCACTCAGCAACAATATTCCGCAATGGTTAAAGTTCATTGCTGAAAAAGATCCCAAGCAGGCATTTGACATCTCTAATGAAACTTCGCCGTTTCCGGAAATCCTGGGTAGAATCTGCCCACACAGCCGGTTGTGTGAGGGCGCCTGTACTTTGAACGATGGCCATGGCGCGATTACCATCGGCTCTATTGAGGTGGCCGTCACCGAAAATGGTTTTGACAACGGCTACAAAATTGAATACCCCGAATTAACCAAAGGAAAAAAGGTGGCCATCATCGGATCCGGGCCGGCGGGTTTATCGTGTGCCAACTATTTGCTGAAAGGGGGAATCAAGCCGGTTGTCTATGAAAAGGCCGATGAGCCGGGTGGATTGTTAACTTATGGTATCCCGGGGTTCAAACTGGAAAAGGAGGCTGTCAATCGTCGAATTGATATGCTTAAAAAGGCGGGGATGGAATTACATCTGAAAGTTGGCATCGGGGAAGATATTTCCTTTGAGGAGATTTATGAAAACCATGACGCCGTATTTTTGGGAATAGGTGCCCTGGAAGGAAAAGTACTTAATTACCATGGGTACAATAGCGAAAATGTGTACATGGCCATTCCCTTTTTAACCAATATTCAAAAGAAACTGTTTGGTAAAAAGCATGATGCAAAATACAATGTCAAAGGGAAAAAGGTTATTGTAGTAGGTGGCGGTGATACGGCAATGGACTGTGTCAGAACGGCAGTAAGGGAAGGAGCCACCAGCGTTAAATGTTTTTATCGTCGCGATGAAGAAAACATGCCGGGCAGCAAAAAAGAGGTAGAGTGCGCCAAGGAAGAGGGAGTGGAATTCATTTTTCAAAAGAGTCCAAAAGGATTTATCGCCGACCAAAATGATATCATCAGGGGAATGAAGTTCATAGGTACGGAATTGACAAGGCCGGGAGAAGACGGAAGAAGAAAAATAATTGAGCTGGAAGGATCTGAAGAAAACGAATATGCCGAAGTGGTAATTCTGGCGCTGGGGTTCAACAATGAAAAGCTGGATTTTTTAACGCAAAACGGCATCGAAACCAACCAGTGGGGCGGAATCATCACGGATGATAACAATCAAACCACCAAAGAACGCGTATATGCCGGAGGAGATGGCGTCAGGGGAGCCGACCTCGTAGTCACCGCCGCCCTCGATGGCAGAGAGGCAGCCTATAATATTCTCGAAGCTATTTACGACAAGGAGCTGGTACATCAAAAATAGCCTCTTCTGTCAGGTGCCCGTAAATCTTAGGTTATTTATCCCCCTTTAACTGATAACTTGTAATACCACTTTTTTTCCATCCCAATCGAATGGCCTGGGCTTCAATCACCTTAGCGTGCCCGGTTTCAAAAGGTTGTGTATAAAGGTGCCACAAGCCATGGCCATCCAATCGATAAGCAATGGAACTACCTTCGGTAGCACAACTAATGGCGGCCATTTCATTTTGTATTTTAAAAATCGGCGCAGCGGTTACAGGCTGTTTCCCGTCGGGTGGCCAGAGCTTTTTAATAAGGGCTGTCTCAGGCATTTGCCCCAAATCTCCATATTTAGCAGTCCAGGCCTCGTGGGCTTGCCTTAATTCTAGCAACTTAGGAAAATACGTGGGGTCACTGGCCAGGTTATTGATTTCATGAGGATCTTGATTAAGATCATACAACTCCTCCAGTGGCTTGCTTTGCCCCCAAAACTGCCATTGATCAGGTCCCAGTTTATTGGCCTCCTTCAGCCTCAGAATATCTTGCATCATCGCTGCCTGATCGCGGTATGGGATATAGCCAAGATACGGTAATTCCGGGCGGTAATTTCGTACGTATTTGAATTGCTTGTCCCTGACTGCGCGAATATTTTCAGGTGCCGGGTCCATGCGATCCCTGAAAGCATAAATGTATTTCCTCGGTTCTTTTTTTTCAGCGCCTAAAAAAGCCTGGCCTTCCATGTAATCGGGAATGGCCAACCCCGCCACCGATAGCATGCTGGGTGCAAAATCGACAAAACTGACCAATTCATTGTTAATGGTTCCCCCTAATCTCTTGTGAGGCCACCGGATAATCATCGGCACCCGAATGCCGGAATCGTAAACCCAACGTTTGGCACGTGGCAGGCCGTCTCCATGATCACTAAAAAAAATCACGATCGTTTTATCCAACAGCCCATCTTCCTCCAGCTGTTCTAATATCCCGCCAACCCATTGGTCCATAGCGGCGATATTGTCATACTGCCTGGCCATATCCTGCCGCACAGATGGTATATCAGGGTAATATGGCGGAATATGGATGGATGCCGGATCACATACACTTTCGGAGCGGGGCTTAAAAGTGCCACTTTCATGGGTCACCGTATTGTTGAATATGGCGAAAAAAGGCATTTCGGGGGTTGGTCTGTTCCGCCAGTGTGCCGTCGCACTGCTCTCATCCCAGGCCGTGACAGGATCCCTGAATTGGTAGTCTGTTTTTTTGTTATTTGTACAATAATAACCGGCCGCGCGAAAATACTCCGAAAAACACTTTACACCTGCCGGTGGCGTTGCTTCGTAGGTGGGAATAGCAAGCAGCGCCGGATCGGTAATTTTATCAAGCGCGCTTGTCCGTTTCCAGGTACGCATCGCCATGGCTCCTGTCGAAGTAGGATACATACCTGTGATCAGCGTATGGCGACTTGGCGCACATACACCGTAAGAGGCAAAAGCCTGGCTGTACAATACCCCTTCTGCCGCCAAACGGTCAATGTTCGGAGTGGGTACCGTATTGTCGCCATAACATCCCAGCCGCGGGCTCATATCCTCACAAGTAATCCAAACAATGTTGTAAGTCTGGCCACAAACCATTGGCTGGTTAAAACATATACACCCCAGGAAAAGCAGTTTCAGGAGATGTAGCGATTTTTTCTGTTTCATGATGATCTGACTAATTGGTTTGCTCATTGTCACAAATTTTATGCACCCACCCACTCATAATTTTAAGGTAATTGCCCCTTTCTTTTCAGGAAAAAATTTCAAATCATAATATTCCATATAAATAACTTCAAAATCAACCTCTTCCCGATATGGTTTAGGTTGCCTGTGCACTAGTACATCTTTTTGATATTACTCAAAAGAAAGTGTCTCTTTTTATAAAGTAACACCAAATTCCATATTAATTTCTGGCCAAATTTATGATCATATCCTACCTTAGTTCCTGCTACGCATTGACAAAAGCATTAAATCTATGCCCGGATTACAATTAAATATTTGGTCTGTTATAATACTTACCGGGGCTGTTCAGGGATTTGTACTAACCTTTGCCCTGTCAGGTAAAAGCAAAGCCAACCGATTTCTATCACTCCTGATACTGGTACTTTCGCTGCATTTAGTCGAATACACGATTGCCATCTCAGGCTACGTTTTGGAGTGGCCACACACCATTGCCAGCACGTACCCGTTGCTATTTTTAATGGGACCATTTTACTACCTGTATTCCCTGGCACTGTTTCAGCATAATTTTCAATTTGAGAAAAAGTTTATCTGGCATTTTTTACCAGCCGTATTGGTACTCATCTTTTTTTTACCTTTTTATACGATGAGTGGCGATGAAAAAATAGAATTTCTAAGATCTGTCGCAAGTGGTGATCAAATAAAAATACCGGCCGGCCAGCTTATTTTTATGCTGACTCATGTCATACAAACATTGATTTACGTGATATTGGCCCATCGTGTGCTAAGCCGCAAGAAAAAAATACTGGTTGCACAAAACGCTTCAACTGCTATCAGGCAATTTCAATGGCTCAGGATCTTTACCATCGGGTTTTCCATCTACCTGGCGCTTTATATGATATCAATATTCGTTATCGCAAATGTCGAATCTCATCAGGTGGAAATTGATTATGTGATGCTATTGCTCACGGCAATAATCATTTATGCCATTGGTTATACAGCCGTCAGGCAACCGGTTTTTTTCGAATATGTAACTTTCAATAATAAATATCAAAACTCATCCCTAAACGCGCATCGCATCGATGAGATCAAAACAATTTTAGATGTCTACCTCAGGTCGGAAAAGCCCTATCTGCAGGAAAACCTGAAACTGTCGGATGTTGCCACGGCGCTTAACATTCCCAACTACCAGCTATCGGAGGTAATTAATAACAACCTGGGGAAGAACTTCTTTGATTTTATCAATCAATATCGAATCGAGGAGGCCAAAACTTTATTGAAAAACCCCAGCTGCGCCGACCTTAAAATAATCGCCATCGCGTTTGACTCCGGCTTTGGTAATAAAGCTACTTTCAACCGGGTATTTAAAAAAAGTACCGGTATGACTCCCTCCGAATACAAATCCAGGTATGCCGGCACCGGGGAAAAATAATTTATTTTTTCTGCAAAATCAGGGCGCACTTTACAAAATGATACCAAATTTTCCAGGCTAAAGGCCACTTTTGTCTCAAAACCCCGGTAATATGAAAGTGGAAACTAAAATAACTATTAACGCTACAGCCCGGCAGGTGTGGGAAATTTTTACCGACGACACCTTGCTTTCACAATGGCTACAAGGATTTAAAAGTATTAAAACCATTTCAGGCGAACCCCTACAGCAGGGGAGTAAGCACCAAATGACTTTTACCGAAGGCAACAAGGAAATGGTGTTTATAGAAACTGTCACAAAATGCGTGTATGGTAAAGAGTACGCCTTTAATCTATCCCACGAAAACCTGGTTAGCCAAAACGCTGTTCTTCTGACGGAACATAACGGCAAGACGGAGCTCTGTCAAAAAACTCATATGAAACCGCACAAATTTATCGTGAAATTAATACTGCCTTTTATGAAAAGGGCCATTCGGAAAAGAAATTGTGGCAATCTGGAAAGATTAAAAACTTTGGTTGAAAACCAACGAAACCCCATTAATTCTTAAATAGCTAACCCCGGTACTTATGAAACTGAATGCTACTAGTATTGAAGCCTACTTTGCGGCGGTGCCTGCTGAAAGAAAACAGGCCATGTTATCCTTAAGGTCGCTTATTTTGTCGAAAGCGCCGGAAGTGAAAGAGTCTTTTAAGTATGACCTTCCCTTTTATAGTCTCAATGGCAAACCCTTTATCGCCCTGGCCTCTCAAAAACACTACATGGCATTTTACCTGAACGAACCAATGTTAATTGCAAAATTTAAATCAGAGCTGGGAAACATAAATACCGGCAAAAATTGTATCAGGTTCAAGACCATAGAATCTATTAAATTAGTCGTATTGGGAACGTTAATTTCACAGGCCTACTCCAAACGTAAAAAGAATGCCGGCTGACCTGCCAGGGGAAAATAACCGGTGCCTTCAAATCAGGCGCCTTTTTTCCTCATTATTCGGCGTAGAAAAGTAAAATCCCGCCCAGCACATCTTCGAGTCAAAATTCTTAATGCTTCCTTAACTAATAAGGACAATTTAATCCTTAAATTAGGAGCTAAGAAGAAATTACCGATGAAGATAAAATAACCGGACCCTATTTTATGCATAAAACGCCTACTTTTAAAGCGAAAGATTGGAACCATCTGATGGAATTACTTTTCCATGACTCTTACATGCCAAAGCTTAAAAGGTACAGATCAAACTATGCCTACAGAGGATTGGAAGATTCCAGCTACCAGCTTTCCACCACGCTTAAAAGGTTGGGACAGGTACATCTCGAAAAGCATCTGCTCAGAAATTTTATCAAATATTCCACCATTGAAGACGATCAAAGATCTATCTGGAAATGGCTCACGATAGGCCAGCATCATGGCCTGCCTACGAGGCTGCTGGACTGGACCTATTCTCCCCTGGTAGCATTACACTTTGCCACCGCCAACTTTGAAAATTTCAACACCGACGCCCTAATTTGGGCTATCAATTATAAACAGACGCTGGACCAGCTTCCCCCCGGAAAACTACTGGACACCTATCTTGCCGAAGGCTCTCACATCTTCACTATTGAGATGCTGGATAACTCAGGGGTAAAAGGATTAAAAGGCCTGGAAGATCTGGAAAAACAGCGTAATGAACCTTTTTGTATGTTTTTTGAGCCCCCATCCATCAATGGCAGAATTGTGAATCAATACGCTTTGTTTTCGATGATTTCCGATCCCGATTTAACCATCGATGACTGGGTGAAGAACAAAGAAATCGATCAATTTAAAATTCTCATCCCCAAAGAACTAAAATGGGAGATCAGAGATAAACTCGACCAGGCCAATATTAACGAACGAGTGCTATTTCCCGGCTTGGATGGACTGGCTTCCTGGCTAAAGAGGCAGTATAAGGATATCACCAACCTGTAAGCCGACAAACACTATGAAACCAGGCTACAGCCATTTTAACCACCTGATTTAAAACACTTATGAATTACCGGACACTAGGAAATACCGATCTGAAAATCAGTGAAATTAGTTTTGGCTGCATGTCGCTTGGCCACAATCAGCAGGAAAATGACCGTATCATCAATTACGCCATAGACCATGGAATCAATTTTTTTGATACCGCGGACCTGTATCAAAAAGGACTCAATGAGCAGTCGGTAGGCAAAGCCATAAAAAGCAAAAGAAAGGACATCGTTCTTTCCAGCAAAGTGGGCAATGTCTGGAATGACGATGGCCAAAGCTGGCATTGGGACGCCTCCAAAAAACACATCATGCAGGGCATTGAGGGCAGTTTATCGAGATTACAAACTGATTACATCGATCTTTACCAGCTACATGGCGGAACCATCGACGATCCCATAGATGAAACCATCGAAGCATTCGAACGCTTAAAGCAACAGGGGAAGATAAAATATTATGGCATATCATCCATTCGTCCCAACGTTATCAGGGAATATGTAAAAAGGTCAAACATCGTCAGCGTGATGATGCAATACAGCTTGTTGGACCGCCGTCCCGAGGAAGCCGCACTCGAATTATTAAAGTCAAATCAAATTAGTGTATTGGCAAGAGGTAGCCTTGCAAAAGGTTTATTGGCAGGAAAGCCACCCGCCACCTACCTGGATCATACCACCGAAGCAGTAAATCAAATGCAAGGCGAGCTATTAAAAATTGCCGGCGCTGAAGAAAACGGCTATAACGCAGCGTTGCAATTTGTTTTAAACAACCCCGCCGTTGCCAGCGCAGTGGTAGGGCTGAGAACTATGGAACAGCTGCAGCAAATACTTGCTTATAAGGCTAACGCGGCAGAAGCTGATGTAGACGCCTTAAAAAAAATATTCACCCCTCAGAAATATACAGCGCACCGGTGAGCGCATAAATCAGAATGCAACACCAACAAAATTAAATTACGGGGTTTTATGGAATAATTTACTTTTCAGCATCATAAGATAAAAAGACTTATGAAACTGAAAATATTTATTTTTTGCGTTTTAATTGGAAGCGAGCTCTCCGCTCAATCAGATAAAGAACTTAAAACCAGGATCAATGAAGTAACCGTTTTCCTGTCCGGTGCACAGATTAATAGAATTGGAGAACAAAAAATTCTCCCTGGCAAAACCAGGATGGTTATTAAAGACCTTTCCCCTTTTGTCGATGAAAAAAGTGTACAGGTGAAAGCGGAGGGAGACTTTACTATTTTATCCGTTAAGCATCAGTTTAATTACCTCCACACATTAGCCAAAAACAAGACCCTCGACAGCCTGCAGGCGGCCATCGTTGCGCTTAAAAATAACATTGCCCGGGAAGAAGGGAAATTGTTGGTTTTAAAAGAAAAACAAAGTTTGTTGGACGAAAATAAAGATCTGGGTGGATATAACAACGGGGCCAGCTTAACCGAGTTAAAAGCGGCCATGGAATTTTATGAAAAAGAACTAATGACCATAAAAGACCAGGAGCTTACCATAAAAAACAAAATATCCGGGCACAAAAAAGAGCTGGCAAAAATAGAAAAACAGATAAAAGACGTGGCTAGCCTGGATCAGCAACCAAGCAGCGAAATTGTAATTATGACAGAGGCCAAAAAAAACACGGCAGCCACCTTTAAAATCAGCTACCTTGTTTCGAATGCCGGCTGGTACCCCAATTACGATGTCCGGGTAAAAGATGTGGCCAGTCCCATTTCTCTTAATTACAAAGCAGATGTGTATCAAAATACCGGTGTGGACTGGCGAAATGTTAAACTCAAATTCTCAAATGCCGATCCCAATCAAAGTGGACTGGCGCCGGACTTAAATACCTGGTACCTCAATTATGCCAGAAATACCATTTTTAGAAACGTACAAAATGGTGTGACCTCCAATAACATAAAAAATGTCTCAGGGAAAGTACTTGACGAAACAGGCGAGCCGTTGCCCGGGGTAAATATTATCGTAAAAGGCACAACGGTTGGAACCGTCACAGACTTCAACGGAAACTATCGTCTCACGCTCCCCAATAATGCTGCCTATCTGACTTTTTCATTTATCGGATACCAACCTCAGGATATGCCTATCACACAATCAAATATTGATTTAAATATGACTCCGGATATTATGAGGCTGGAGGAAGTAGTGGCTATCGGTTACGGATTGCAGGGCAAGATGGCGGGTGTAAGTGAGCGGAAATCAAAACCTGTAAGATCCAAAGCTGAAACCATTACTACTACCACCATTGAAAATCAAACAACAGTTGAATTCCAGGTAGATATCCCCTACTCCATCCCGTCAAAAGGCGCAAAGATTTCTGTGGCCCTTAAACAACACAGTATTGAGGCAATGTATGAATATTACGCTGTGCCTAAAAAAGATAAAGATGCTTTTCTGCTGGCTCGAATTCCCAACTGGGATCAATACAACCTGCTGGAAGGAGAAGCTAATTTATACTTTGAAGATTCCTTCGTGGGGCGCACCATTCTCGAAGCCAAAAAACTAACGGATACACTCTCTATATCCCTGGGAAGGGACAAAAACATTGTGTTGGGCAGAACCAGCGTCGACCGGTTTACAAAAAAGCGAACCGTTGGCGCCAATAAAATTGAAAGTATTGGATTTCAGATTTTAGCCAGAAACAAAAAATCCCAGTCAATCAGGTTAATTGTTTATGACCAGATCCCGGTATCCGCCATTAACGAAATACAAATAAACCCGAGGGATTTTGGAAATGGTGATTACGACGAAAAAACCGGCAAAATCAGCTGGACACTACTCCTGGAGCCCAATCAACAGGAAGAATTTCCTTTAAAATACGAAGTCAAGTACCCAAAAAGGGAAAAACTAATACTGGAGTAAATTTAAGATCAACGGGGTATGTTACCAACAGTCTGAACTCAAGATAAGAATCACATTAAATATGTTCAGAAAGGTAAAACATACCCGTTTTTATGCATCGTTACCCATTTGCTATTTGCAAGTGATACCAGCGGGATTGCTCCATAAATTACAATGCTGGCGGGCAGTTGAGATCATTTTATCGCTAATTCAGAGATCAGGTTGGACAACATTTTACAACTGAAACGTCGAATGATCAAAGTAGGCTTCAAGGAGGGCTGTGGTTAGCGCGAATCACATTTTTTTTGATTTCTTTAAAAAGCTGTTGTTATTTCATTTTTTGATTGAACAACCAAACAATTTATTAAATATTTTCATTAAATTTACTTTTTTAACATTTACTTTAAGAAAAACCGCCGGCATGGGTAGAAAAAGCATTAAGGAAATAAGACGCAGAGAAATTGTAACAGCCTTTTACCAGGTAGCCAAAAAAGAAGGACTGGAAAATGCATCAATTGCAAAAGTGGCTAAGAAAATGGAGATCAACCCCAGCCTTGTGATGCATTATTTCAATACAAAAGAAGACCTGATCTACGAACTCATAGATTTCATCCTGGAAAGATACAGACACATATATAAACCCAAAAAATCGGTCAGTGATCCCAAAGAGCGATTAATCCAGATCATCGACAACCTTTTTTCCAGAAAGTGGAACACACTCTTTGATGACGGTGTATTCTTCAGCTGTTTCGCACTGGTATTCAGGAGCAAAAGAATCAAGGCCCACTACAAAGACTTGCATGATTCATTGCGGGCTATGCTGGCCAAAGCGCTGCAGGAAGCCAAGGATGAAGGAGCGATCGATGTTGCCGATGTCAAAGCCGCTTCCGATATGATATTTATTCTTGTAGAAGGTGCCTATTATTACCTGAGTTTGTCGGACGAAAATAATGATGACAAACTGGCCATATACAAAAACGAAGTATTCATGCGGTTGGGTCTCACCTACAATGTTCAAGCAGCTGAAGTATAGTTATCTTTTGGCCTTTATCCTTTTAGTTATATGATATAAGGAAAAAATTCCAATTGCCATCCACACAAAATTGGTGACAAAATTGGGGTAGTCGCTTAGGTGAAGTGCATTGATAATCAAGCAAATAGCCGCCACCACATTGAGGAGCTGATATTGGATTCCATCGGCCTGTAGCTTTCTTACACTCAATAAGAAGTAAGCCAAAATAAAAAGGAAAGCTCCTGTCCATCCGATAATTTCACATAGTGCAGCCATAAAGATAGTTTTTCAGGTATTTATATACAGCTAGCGAGACTCACATTAAAGGTTTAATATTACAGAGGTCCAGGCACTCCGGCCCATTCCATCAATACCAGATCCGTGGGTTCGGTAGGCCTCATCGAACAGATTTTTTACACCAGCCTGGACCCGGAAATGCCTTCTGGTATAATGAAGACTCATATCAATGGTATTCCATGCTGGCGTACCACCGTCCGCTATACGTCCGTCATCAATATCTCCCTCGGACAACCTATCCTGTTTTCCGGCATATGACCAACGTCCCACCAGCTTTAATTTGGGACTAAAATCCCAAAATACTCCCAAACTTCCGTACAAAGGAGGAATACGTCTTATCGGTTCATCTTTACTAATATTTTGTCCGTGGGTGTATGTCAAGTTATTTTGCACGCGTATATCAGCGTTAATGAGGAATTCAATGTCGGATTCTATTCCTCTTAGCACCGCTTTACCCGAGTTAATCCTTTTGTAAACCTGAATACCATCTATAGTACTTTGCCTGTCATGGTCTGAGCGAACATTGGTGATTAAATCTCTTAGATCATTTTGGTAAAAGTAGATGTTGAAAGAAATCCCATCTAATTTGGATTTGAGCCCCACTTCGTAGTTTATAGACCTTTCCGGGTTAAGATTATAATTAGGGACTTCGTATCTGAAATCCGCCACTCCGAAGCTTGATACATCATTAATATTAGGTGCTCGAAAACCGCTATTCACTGATCCTTTTATATGATATTTGGAATTGATCTTATAAGTTATCCCGGCATTTCCAACGAAAGCCTTGGGGTCAATGGTTGTTTGTCCAAAAAGTTCATCTTTGATATTGAGCCGAATAGTATTAAATCGCCCGCCTACTGAAAAGTTAAACTTCTCCTTCTCAAATAAATGTAAAGTGTATAAGGCAAAGTTACCGGAAGTGGAATTATCAGGATAAAGTCCTCTCATTTCATTTATCCCGGGCAAGCCCTCGGTGCGTTCAAAGGCCGTACTATTCACTTTATCATGGTAATATTCCGCTCCTGACGATATCCGCCAAAATTTGCCAGGTCTGGAGATAATTTCCACCACGGTCCCAAGGGTTTTAACTTCATCTCGCTCATTTTCAATGATTGATTCGTCTGTTTTTTGTTTAATACGCCCTTCTATGGAATTCTGAAACGATTGGATCACACGTATTTCTTTTAGCCATTTCTTCTTAGTAAAAAATTCCCATTTGATATAAGCCAACTCCCTTTGCTGAGGATCAAAATGGTATGTACTGTATCCTCCATCTTCAATCTTATGATACAATGGAACGTCTTTTTGCACATGACGTTGATACGCTGCCGTAAACAGGTGTCCACCGCTAGTCCTTTGCAGTAACTTAAGATCCATTGAATATTCATCATAACCAGTTGGTGTTTGCTTTCCGATACTACCCCCTCCAACAATATCGCCAAGGTTCTTTGAAGTGTAGCCCACACTTATCGCAGTGTTCTTCATACCTATATCCAGGTTAAGTCTACCGGTTTTCTCCATATCCCGACCTATATATTTCCCATACAAATATCCATTCAATGATATATGTTCACGTGAAAATCGAGGCATATGACTTAACATGTGGACAACTCCCCCGATCGCGTCGCTGCCATACTGGACCGAACCCTGCCCTCGCACAACCTCTATGCGGTCTATCATTAACGGGTCGATCGTATTGACGTACTGATTCGGGCCAGACCGAAAAGTGCTATTATTAAACCGAATCCCATCAACCAGTAGCAAGGTCTGGTAGCCGGTCAGTCCCCGAATAAAAGGCGAACCGCCTCCATGGTTTGTTTTCTGCATCCATACGCCGGGCATGGACATTAATGCCTCAGGCATAGACATGGGTGACAAATCCAGGAGTTTTTCTTTACTCAGAACAGAAACAGCTTGTACGCCGCCAAAAGAAGACACCTTCTGCCTGTCTGCCGTCACAACTATTTCGTGATTTAAAAAAATAGTGGTATCGTTTGAAATTGAGTCGGCAGGCTTACTCATTCCAAAAACATTACCCACCAATGCAACTAATATAGCCAGTAAAACCTGTTTCCAAATGCTTATTCTCATTTCAAAAATCAATTATCCCTGGGATTTAAACTTTTAGATTGTTTTGCTTCTTCTTTTCTCCTTTTGTCCTGTTCTTCACTGTCTTTCTGAAGATATTGCGGATTGTCAAGTTCAGGTGATTCCTCTAGCGCCGACCAATCGAATTCCTCATCGAGAGGATCATAAGCTTTGACAGGATCAAACATTCTGATATCTACCGGCAAGGCATTATAGGGAGCGAAGTCAGGTTGATCCGTAAACATATCCGCCATATCAGAGGCCGTAGCATCATATTGGTTTAAGTAGGGCAACCCAAGAATGTTCCAGAAAGTCTTGAAAATACTTCCAAAACTCGTATGGTCATGACTGATGTAATCTCTTTTCACATAAGGCGAAATGGCCATCAAAATACTCCTGTGGGCATCCACGTGGTCCACTCCTCCCTGCGAATCGTCCTCGGTAACAACGATCAACATATTTTTCCAGTAAGGGGTATACGAAAGATATTCCACCAGTCTCCCGAGTGCCAGGTCATTGTCGGCCATATAGCTCTCACGAAAAGGCCAGCCCGCCTCCGGACGTTCACCGGCTCCGTGATCATTTCCGATGATAATGGTCAGTACCTGCGGCATGGTATCTTTCCCGCTCATCCATTTTTCATCAAATTCTTCTATAAACTTATCAATTCGGAATTGGTCAGGTATCGCGGTATTATAGGTCGGATAGGTCCGGGAAGTTTTGTCAAAAATCGGTGCCGGCACCGGATAGTTGATGGCATGCATATAGCCTGACTCCTTAAATAGCACGTTGTCGGAATAGTGTGGGGCGAACATGACCCCGAAGCCAAAATTCCAGAAGTCGATATTATTGCGTTCCATATGCTCCCAGATAGAGCCTGCCTCATTGTAGTCTTCGGGATAGATAGCTCCCGAGGCGCCATCGAACGCCAAATTTCCGGGAGCCTTGGAATCCTGCCGCATTGATCTTGCACCTCCGTAAGCCGAGGTAACACTGGTTTCTACCCATTCGTTGGGATAGGTGCCCACCAACCAACGATGGCCATCGGCAGAATGATCCGCGTCAACGTAAAAATTGTCCGAAATCGCAAATCTTCGCGCCAACGCCAAATGGTTCGGCATGACGGTCACATGCGCCACAGTATCCTTCCTGCTTTGATTTGAAAAGGTAGCATTATATCCATACCTGGCCAGGTTAGCTTCCCCGTCACCGTTTTCCAGCTGACCGAAGACTTCATCGTAAGTACGATTTTCTTTTGACACGAAAACAATGTGTTTGATCGGAGAATCTTTTGATCCGGGAAAAAGTGGGACAGGATTGTCAGCTCTCCATTTAAATTCATCACTATCGACCGGCGTAAACCTGAAATTATTTTCTATAACCTGCCTGGTCATATTTTTCAATTCCGAATCCGTTGGAATATCCAGGATAGTCACCGATCCTTTCATGAGGCCTCCTAAATAACTGCCTTCTTCTCCCAAAACAAAAGTTGAACCTCCATTGGGACCGCTCCCATATCCTTTGGCGTTAGCTACAATCAATTTCCTGCCGTCCTTGCTTACCGCAAGTTTCGAAGGAAACCATCCGACCGGAATATGCCCGATCACCTTCATGGAAGGAATATCCACTATACCCACCGCATTAATGCCCGACTCAGCGACATACAGCCTTTTCTGGTCCGGAGAAAGCGCAAGTCCAAAAGGGATCATACCCCTCAGATTGCCCAGACGCTTGTCAGGCGAAAGAAAAATATTGTTTATAACCGTATCCCGCTCCACATCAATTACAGAAATGCAATCATTATTTCCATTGCTCACAAAAACGTATTGATTTGTTGAGACCACTGAATTAGGGCTGGCACCTCCTACTGCAGGAATATCTTCTAACACCTCGCCGACTAAAATTCCCGTTTTCACCCTGGCTATTACTTTTTGCTTATCCAGGTCTATAGTCCATACCGAAAATGATTCCGGAACATTTGGGTCACCGAGACCTGGCACCTCCAGGGTATCGGTATGGATGCCTTCTATTGATTCCCTGGATTGGTAAGCAAACGCCGGGAATTTCAGCGCCGTTTCCAATGGATTGGCCGGATCAACCCCCGGTATCCTGCTATATTCATACATCCCGACATTGGCGACATATACACGGCTCTCATCCGGGGAAAGTGAAATACCAAAGGGATACCTCCCTACGGGAATATTATGGGCTATCGTTTTAGACTCAACATCAATTACAAGCATTCTGAAGTTGATCTGGTCAACGGCATATAGTTTCCTGCCATCAGCACTCAATACCATGTCTCCTATATAGCCATGGGAATAATCTACCTGCTCATTGATTACCGAACAATCTATAAACCCTTTGTTATCACCAGTCTTGAGATCAAAAATAAATATTTTATTTTCCTGCCCTCCGGCGACATATACTGCACTGTTGTCCGGCGTTACGGCGAGGCCCATGAATACAGATGCCAGTATACCTTTGTCGGTTCTGGCTCCTTCCGGTATCTGCTGAATTTCAGGCTGATCACTCATGGCATTTCTGATAATCGAAATGGACAAGGGGTTTGTACCTGAATTGGCGGTAATTACGGTATTACCGTCGGGACTTAATGTCAGTCCATAAGGGTGTGGAGCAATGGAATACGTCTTACCCTGGGGTCTGATAATACGACCGTTTGGGATGATGGTTTTTCCCAACTTATCGATATGTGTTTGCTTGGTTCCCGCGGGTACCTGAACTACAAATGAGGTAGTTTGTTCTTTGCAGGCAATGAACAAAGTCAAAAGTGCACAAGTGTAAAGAAAATTTGGCATGCTAAAGAAAAGGATTGGTCCCTGACAATATAAAAGAATCAGGCCAAATTAATGACCTAATTCTACTAAAAACTATCTAAATTGAACAATCTAATCCCATCCGAATATTTGGGTTAAATTGGAATTGACCGTAACGTGGGTTTCCGGTACGGGCCTGTAATAGTACTTGGCTTCAATAAATTCACCGCGGTCAATCACCGTTTGAACCGTACCGCTGGTACCATTTTCAAGGTAAACCGCTGCATCGGAATTTTGAAGGCCAGCGCGATAATATATTAAGGTTACGCCCAAGGAATTCACCTCCTTATTTCCCGATGACGGAACGGACTCACTTGCGTCAATCAATATGATATCCTCTACGCCGTCGCCGGTCAGGTCATATTTCCCCAGCGAAGGAAAGTAAAGCCCTTCTGGCTCTTTTTCCAATAATTTACCGGCTCTCCAGCGCATCAGATCATCAAAGCGCAAACCTTCCATGGCAAATTCGATTCTACGTTCGCGTCTGATCTCCAGCAAGGTAGCATCGGTAACATTAGGATACCGGGCCTGCTGAACAGCATCAACGGGAGGATTCATAGTCAAATGCGGTACCCCTGCCCTATCTCTAAGCACGTTGACTGTCAAGTCCAAATCCGCCTGGGTCAGTTCGCCAAGTTCTGCTTTGGCTTCAGCATAAGTCAGCAAAGTTTCAGCATATCGAAGCACGGGAACATCTACATTGTTTACATCTTCCTGATTTGTGCTGTTCACAAAACTTTTAATCAAGTGATACCCGGAAAAGTTCTTTTGCAACTGCTGAATGTAAATACCTCCACCCTGTGAATAAGTAGCGGTTCTAATAAGTTCCCAACCCGGATAAGCGTAAGTCTGGCTCAGACGTGCATCCCGGTTTTCAAATTCCTCGACAAATAATTTAGTCTCATAGCCGGGTTGATCGGTGTAGTAGCTGCCGTCGGACATTAAGTAGGACTGCAACAAATCTTTACTTACGGATACTTCAAAATTCCCAAAAATCGTTTCCGAAAATCCGCTATTCTTCAGGTCATGTATGGCAATGTTAGGTAATATCACCTCTGAATTAGAAGTGAGGTCCGAGCTAACGAATAATGAATGATAATCACTGGAGGGAGATCCCGTGTTGTGGATACTGTAGTTGCCACCATCCATTATTTCTTTTGAGATATCCCGCGCCATTTGGAAAAATGCCGAGGCGGTAGACTCCAAATTCAGCTCATCATGGTATTTACGAAAGGTGCCTTCGTACAAAGCATGCCTTGCCATATAGGCCTTCACCACCCACTTGTTAACTGCTCCGGTTGGTTGGTTTTCAAAAACGTGATCGGCGGCAAATTGATAATCTTCAAAGATTTTGTCAACTACAAAATCCCTTGAATCCCTTCCCTTAAAAAGTGCCTCCATATCATCGGTCTCTATTACCTCATCATACCATGGCACATCCGAATACCTCTTGACTTTATTCATATAAAACCTGGCTCTGAAAAACCTGGCCAGACCTTCATAATGATTTAGTGTTTCATCAGACAAATTGGCCCTGGTAAAGTTTTCCAAAAAGAAATTAATTGTCCGTAATTCGCCCCAATTCCAGCCACCGGTAATTGTCGCTGAGCTGGGATTGGTGGTCATCATCGTTTTTAACTCGGTATTTCCCGTAGTGGCGGCATTGTCGGTGGCAAAATCGTTATAATAAATACCTGTTCCGCTAAAGTTATAGAGGTTATTGATATAGATAGACAGATCCTCCTCTGTTGTAAAGAAGTTTTCTTTTCCTATTGATGTTTGTGGAGCCCGGTCCAAAAATTCATCGTTGCAGGCCGCTAGTATGGATAACATTGCTACAAAGGCCAGCATATATTTTAAATGATTCATTTTCTTACAGTTTTATTTTATAAAATCGCACTTCAAATTATTAGAAATTGACATTTAATCCGATGGAGTAACGACGTTGGAAGGGATAGGCATAACCCGAACCTTCACCGCGGTCGGGGGTAGCACTTGGATTTATTCTGCTCTGGTTATCTGTGATGGCTTCCGGATCATAGAAATCATCCAAACCAGACCATTCTGTAACATTATCACTGCTAACGAACACCCTCAGCCTGGCAATATTGATCTTATCTGTCAAGGCGGTGGGGAGCGTATAACCGATGGTTACATTCTTCAATCTCAGGTAGGCTCCATTGAGCAAGTACCTGGTCTGGGGGATCGCCAGTCCTCTTGACTGATCAACGCGCTCTCCAAGGTTTCTATCTGCCAGCCACGATTGCAATACGGGATACCTGGCGTCAGTATTAGCGTTGGCAAGCCCCGCGTTAATGTATGATTGCGAGTGTCCCTCCAATTGTGTCTGGCTATCATCGGTGGCCCTGTAAAAGTCCGTCAGGTGTGAGTATCCGCCCGCATAAGGCTGTTGATAGAATCCCCAGTACAGGTAATCCAGCGGATAGTAGTCTCTTTTACCCACACCCTGGAAGAAAACGTTGAAATCAAACCCGCTCCACTCAGCCCCCAGATTCAATCCGAAACGATACCTGGCCGTCACATTACCTATTACACTCAGATCCTTCGGGTCGTCCGTTGTTAAACCTTTCTCTATTCTTCCATTCCCATCGACATCTACATATTTAGGCCATCCCGGCACAATGGAAAGTGCTCCCCAGGGGATAAGATCGGTTTGATCGAGGGCATCAATTTCATCCTGGGTCTGGAAAAGACCATCGCTGGTCAGCCCCCAGATCTCTCCCAATTCCTGTCCAACGTAAAATTGGTTAAGATCACCGTTGGGATTATCAAATTTGGTGATTTCAGATTTGCTATCTGATATTACAAATTGTGTGTTGAAAGAGAGTGGTTTGCCTCCAATGTCTATTTGGTTTCTATAATTCAAAGACAATTCCCAGCCGGTGGTTCTCAGATCAGCGGCGTTCTCATTGGGCTCTCCGGCACCCAATACATCCGGCAAATCTTTACCCTGCGTCAGCATACCCTTCGTGTCTCTTTGATAGATGTCGAAGTTCAGGCTAAACCTATCCTCAAACAACCCTAAATCCACCCCGAAGTTGAGCGTAGAAACATCTTCCCAGGTGTAATTCGGAGATACCAGTGATGGCGGTAAAACACGCTGCGGTAGTCTACCATCAATAATATAATTACCGTTAACCGCCTGCATAGACGGTATATATCCATACTCGGTAACAAACTGATTACCAAGGGAGCCGTACGATGTACGCAACTTAAGCTGGCTAATCAAATTTGAGGAAGATAAAAATGGCTCCCCATCAACACGCCATGCCAGGGATGCCGAAGGAAAAAAACCAAAACGTTTGTCCTCGGGAAACTTGGAAGAACCATCATAACGACCGTTAAACTCTACGATATACTTATTGTTAAAAATATAGTTAAGTCGGTAAAAAGCTCCTCTTAATGCCCAGTCCGCTATATATTCATCGACTGATGGCTCACCGGTGGCCAATGCAATGGTAGGCAAAGAAGCCGATATCACACCATTTCTTTGGGCACTAAACCATTCTGTTATGAAATATTCCTGGTTAAAACCTGCGATTGCAGTTATATTGTGGAATGCTCCAAATTGCTTATTAAAAGTTCCATAAATATTGAATACGTTGTAACTATCATTGGTTGAACTTCTGGTTGCGGTATTAGATCCTTCCTCGCGAATATCTTCAGGTCCGAACCCAATACTATATTTAGTGAAATTACTTGAAAAGTTACTATTGGCTCTTCTGGATGTAAAATCCGCATTAAGTTTTAAAGCATCTTTAATGATTTTATACTCTGTACTCAATGTGATTTGATAGCTATTATATCTATTTTCACTCACACCTCCGTTTGTCAACTTCGCGCCCGTCCTGCCGACCTCGGTATTGGCCCAGGTACCATCGGGGTTTTTATCCCATTCGTTTGGATGAAGATTGAATATGTCCCAAACCGAAAAATGTGAGGGATTGGTTCGGTTTGTGGAAATGAGATAAATATTGGTGCCAAATGATAGCTTGTCATTAATGGTAAAATCAGCTTTTCCTCTCAAGCTATACCTATCAAAATAATCATCTGCCAATTTCAGTGCACCATCTGTATGGTTATAGGAACCTGAGATATAGTACTGGCTCATCTTAGACCTGCCGCTCAGCGATAGATGATGATCCTGGGATTGGGTATAGTCAGACAGGAAGTAACTGGTCCAATCCCTGTTGCCCATGTACTCCCATGTGGAGGGGTCATTAGGGTTTGCCCTTACGCCGGGTGAAGCGCTAGGATTATCGGATCTTTCCTTTGCCCACTGATACGTTTCATCGCTGTAGTTCTGGTTATCCCAGGGTGTATTATCTGTAGAAGTTTCCCTCAGCCGGAGATATATATAGGGATCAGTAATTTTATCGGGAATTACGGTGGCCTTGCTGGTGGTAAAATTTGAAGAGTAACTAACATGAACACCTTCCATATCACCGGATTTGGTGGTAATAATAATTACCCCAAATGCTGCCCTGGCACCGTATATCGCCGCTGAAGAAGCGTCCTTCAAAACAGAAATACTTTCTACGTCTCGAGGCGCCAAACGATTCAATTCAATAGCATCGGAAGGAACACCGTCTATGAGGATCAACGGGTCACCCCCATTTAGAGAGGTAAGGCCCCGAATGTTAATCTGCGCTGCCTGCCCAGGCTCCCCACTTGAAAAATCAATATTCAGGTTTGGAGAAGCACCCTGCAAAGCCTGAGAAATATTGCTTACTGGACGGCTTTCAAGCTGAGCGGTCTCCACTCTGTCCACAGCACCGGAAAGATTAATTTTGCTTTGTGTACCATAACCAACAACAACCAACTCCTGGAGCGTCTCAATATTTTCTACCAACACAATGTCAATTGTAGATCTTCCGGCCAGGCTGATGTCCTGTGTATGATAGCCTACGTAACTACAGGTGATCACGGCATCCGGGGAGCCGACTTCCAATTTGAAGTTACCATTGAGGTCCGTAACCGCACCATTGGTTGTTCCCTTTTCAAGGATTGTAACGCCGGGAAAAATTGTTCCCATTTCATCTTTGACCTGTCCGGAGATTTGCACAGCCTGGGCAAAAACTGCGTTGCTCGAAACAAGTAAAGCCAGCAGAAGGCCAATCGCTTTAAAATCCTTCCGACATGGTGATTTTAAAAACGGTAATCTTTTTTTCATGTGTTTTAAGGTTTAAATGAAAAATAATTTTTCAGATCTTTTACAGTTCCAGGTAGATATCCTAAAAATTTAAAGGACAATCGACCCGAGTCTTCGACAAAACCTGAATGGTTCTCTATCGAGTTTCAAATTAAGGAGGCTAATTTTAAAATTCCAAAATAAATTGAATGAATATTCAAACAATTATCTGAATGTTAAGTTAATTTTAATTTAAGATCAATTTTATGTCTCTCTCAAGCGATTTTCTTAACATCAAAGAGATTTAAGCCTCACCCGGAATATGTTTAATAGAATTTCCTGTCACTGATTTTGGCAGTAAAAGAGATTAGAAAAAAAGGACGGCTTGTCTGATGGAAATGTCTTATTACTTGAATGTTACGCATAAATAACCTGGCCGTTATTTTATCGTATCACACCAGTTGTACAGGATGCCGGCAACCGGAGTTTTATCTTTTTAAGACTCAGGTAAAAGACGCTTTAAACTATCGGGAAAGAAAAATTGGAAAGTGTAATGATATCGATTATAAAGCATTGAAACCGGAGCCAAACATCAAGACAAATGCGTTTAAAAAATAGCTTTTATCGGGATGGCATGGCACGGGCACAAATAAAAAAAGAGGTCGTTTTTGGCCTCTTTTTTAGATATAAATCCTCCCAATCTCTACTATTCTGGTATTGATTCAGCGCTGTCTGATTCAAGACTAAAAACCAAAGCGACAAACGGCGATTTTTCATCCGTTTCACTGACCGCGCAACCAAATTAAAGTTTATATTTGCCATACAACCTTATTCGCAAACCTATGAAATACAGAACACTCGGAAGAACAGGATTTGAAATATCAGAACTCAGTTTAGGCACCTGGCAGGTTGGCGGAAAATGGGGAGAAGCATTCAATCATCAAAATGCCGACGAAATATTAAATGCGGCCATCGACAACGGCATTAATTTCATAGATACCGCCGATGTTTACGGTGACGGGGAAAGTGAAAAAGCCGTTGGCAGGCTGGTTAAATCCCGGTCTGAAAGAATTTTTGTAGCCAGTAAATGTGGCAGAAAATTAAACCCCCACACCAACGCCTCCTATACGCCTCCAGCCCTTCGCGGATTCGTGGAAGATAGTTTGAAAAACATGGGATTGGAAACCATTGACCTGATCCAGCTGCATTGCCCTCCGACCGAGGTTTATTATCGCCCCGAGATTTTCGGTGAATTTGATAAACTGATCGAGGAAGGAAAAATTTTAAAATTAGGTGTGAGCGTAGAAAAAGTGGAGGAGGCGCTCAAAGCCATTGAGTACCCCAATGTCGACACCGTTCAGATTATATTTAATATTTTCCGTCAACGGCCTGCCGAGCTATTTTTCCAGGAGGCTTTAAAGAAAAATATTGGGATCATCGCGCGGGTACCATTGGCCAGTGGTTTATTAAGTGGTCATTATTCCAGTGCTACGGTCTTTTCCAAAAACGATCACAGAAATTTCAACCGCAACGGTGAAGCCTTTGATAAAGGTGAAACATTCTCAGGCATTGATTACAAGCTAGGGTTAGAGGCGGTGGAAGCAGTCAGGGCTATTTACCCTGAAACACCCATGGCAGCCGTAGCCTTAAAATGGATCCTAGGTTTCGAAGCAGTCAGCTGCGTCATACCTGGTGCCTCAAATATTCAACAACTAAACAACAATGTTAAGGCCAGTGACATGGCCCCGCTTACAGGTGAAGAAACCAATGTACTTAATCAGGTCTACACCCGTTTAATCAAGGAGCAGGTACATCATTTATGGTAAAGCGTCGTTGACGTTTTCGGGTGATTGATGGTTACTGGCTTAGATTTCTCCATGAGAAAGATGCCACCATGCTATAACTTTGCATAACCCCGATACTTTCACAAAATCCGCGGCAGCTTACTGCAACGACAAGGGCTTTTACTGCATTTTATTGGCGCATTTTTCGCGAAAGATGCATATTTATGTTATTCCAATTATTGTCACGGGTCCTAAGTATTTCTATTAGCCTACGGCAAAAACCTGTTAACCGAAAATAGAAAGACCTTTATGTTGCACAACTTTCTAAAGATTGCCTTGCGCCAGATCGTTAAAAACAAAATATATTCGATCACCAACATCACCGGCCTTACCCTGGGCATTACCTTTGCGCTGCTGGTTTTTATGGTGGTAAAATTTGAAACGAGCTACGATGGCTATCATAAAAATCGCGACTGTATTTACAGGGTGAACACCGGCAAACCTGGTAATGTGCTGGGCAAAGGATCTCAAACCGGCCTGATGCCAGCCCTCATAGACGAATTTCCAGAAATCAAAAAAGTGGCGGTGGCCAGGATCCTGCATAGCCGGGTAGGCACGCAATTGGAGGTAAATGGCAACCTGAGCCTGGAAAAAAATGCCTTTTTTGTGACCCCTTCGTTTTACGAAATGTTTGATGCCACCTGGATCGCCGGATCCCCGGCCACATCGCTTGCCAATCCAGGCCAGGTGGTCATCACGGAATCTCTGGCCAATAAATATTTTGACGGTCAGGCCATAGACAATATGATAAAAATCGATAATGAATATGAGGTGATTGTCAGCGGAATCATCAAAGATCCGCCATTGAATACAGATTTCCCCATAAAAATTGCCATTTCCCACGCCACCTTTGAGCAAAGTAAACATTTTGAGGCCGGCGATTTTAATAGTACCTACTCAGGTTATCAAACTTACGTGATGCTGGGACCTGAAAATACGCCGGAAGCACTGGAAGCCAAGTTTCCCGCTATGATCACCAAGTATCTCGGCAAGGAGGCCAATCAACGGTTTGCGTATGCACTTCAACCTTTGAGGGATATTCATTTTAACATAGCTATTGGCAACTTTAACCGCCGCACTACTTCAAGGTTGACACTACTCATCATGGCATTAATAGGGGTGCTTATTTTATGCATCGCCTCTTTCAATTTCATTAATCTAAGCACAGCACAGGCCATTAACCGCGCCACAGAAGTAGGCGTGCGAAAAGTGATGGGCAGTACGCGGTCTTTGTTGATGAAACAGTTTTTTTCAGAAACATTCACATTTGTGATGGCAGCTGCGGGTTTATCATTGCTGGCATTGTCCATATTAATACCAAAATTAATTGATATTATACACCTTCCCGGTAACGCCCTGCAACTGTATTTTCCCGATATGCTGCTTGTCCTGGCCATGATAGTTGTGTTGCTGACCTTCCTGTCGGGACTCTACCCGGCGCTGATCATGGCCAATTTGCGGCCCATCAGTACGCTAAAAAAAAAGGTGGGCAAAACCACATTGAAAGCCGGCTCTTTAAGAAGAGGTTTGGTGCTGTTTCAATTTACGGTTACCATGATTATGATAATAAGTACGGTGGTGGTGCTCTTCCAAACACATTATGTACTTCGCAAGCCCCTGGGTTTCAATAAGGAAGCAGTCATAGCCCTGGATCTGCCTCCGCATGCGCCGAAAGTAGAAGCTGCCCTGAGAAACAATCTCTTATCTCACTCCTCCATCCGGGACATTAGCTTTTCACTAAATACCCCATCAGCCACCTACAACAGGGAGTTTGTGCATTATGGACACATTACGTTTGAGGAGGGCATCATGGCTGAGCTGAAGTCCATAGACACCAATTATCTCGCCATGTTCGACATTCAAATTTTGGCTGGTAGAAACCTGAAAGCATCCGATCCCAATTCCGCTATTTTAATCAATGAAACGTTGATGAAACAAATTGGCTTTAACGACCCCAACGAGGTGCTGGGAGAAAGTATTGAATTTATTGGAATTAAGGGAGAAATAGTTGGTGTTGTACAAAATTTTCATTCCCTATCGCTAAAAACAGCAATCTATCCTTTAATTTTCTTCAGAGATCAAAGTTGGTTTCACAAGGCTTCAATTAAGATCGATATGGCGCAACTGGCATCAATACTTAGCTTAATCAAACAGCAATGGCATGACTTTTTTCCCAAAACATTTTTTCAATATAAATTTCTGGATGAAGATATAGCCAGTTTCTACCGACAAGAGATAAAAACGTCGCGCTTGCTGTCTTTGTTGGCAGGGGTTGCCATCTTTATAGCCTGCCTGGGGCTTTTTGGGCTAGCTGCCTACGATGCTGTACAAAGGACCAAGGAAATAGGTATTCGAAAAGTTATGGGCGCTTCGGTCCATGCGATTTTGTTCTTACTCTCCAAAAATTATTTGAAACTTATTCTGGTCGCTTTTTTGATAGCGATACCGGTCACCAATTATCTGGTGTCGGAGTGGCTACAGGAATTTGCTTACAAAATAGACTTAAACCTCTGGATATTTGTGGCGCCCGGATTATTTGTGGCTGTGACAGCATGGTTAGCTATCCTTGGACAATCTTTTCAGGCAGCTGTAAAAAATCCCTCCGAAACGTTAAAGTACGAGTGACAGCGGTATAGGATTCCTGGTCTTGACGTGATCTGAAGGATTTGCTGAAGCTTTTGGAGAAACAGGGGTAAATTGCTGGCTTAATGGCATCTAAGTAAACCATTCAGCAAAAAATGCCGTTTCACAGAATAAAACTTGCCGTGAAAAATTTTGCCCTCATCCTCGTGCTGCTGACAGCTTTTTGTTACAGGCTCCAGGCCCAAAAAGCTTCACCTGATCAATTTCAGACCCACAATGGTCCGTTAACCGTCCAGCCTATACTGCATGGTAGTTTGGTCCTGACCTGGAACGAACAAACCATATACATTGACCCTTATGGCGGCAAGTCGGCTTTTGATGGCATGGCGACACCGGACCTCATCCTTATCACAGATATCCATGGCGATCACCTGAATACAGGGACACTGGAGACCATCGATGTCTCAAATACCACCATAATTTGCCCCCAGGCGGTAGCCGATAAAATTCCCGGAAAATATAAATCAAAACTAAAAGTTTTAGGTAATGGTGAAAGCCTGGAATGGTCCAACGTAAAAATTGCCGCTTTACCCATGTATAACCTCCCTGAAACACCCGATTCAAGACACCCTAAAGGTCGTGGAAATGGGTATTTAATAGAACTGGGGGGAAAAACAGTTTATATTTCCGGTGACACCGAGGATATACCGGAAATGAGAGCACTAAAAAATATTGATATTGCCTTTGTCTGTATGAATCTTCCCTACACCATGAACATAGACCAGGCTGCCAGTGCCGTCCTGGAATTTGTACCCAAGGTTGTCTATCCATTTCACTACCGCGGAAAAGAGGGGTTGAGCGACGTGGAAGGTTTTAAGAGGTTGGTAGCCAAAGGAAATAAAAATATCGACGTACGATTAAGGAATTGGTACCCCGGAAATTAGAGGTGGCAAATTTTCACGGGTCCGTTACTGTTTACTCCCTTTAGCCTCCTCGTACAACAAACTTGCTTAAATCGATGCTTTCATCTTTTTTTGAATGTTAAGGCGTTGATGCAAAGCAGATTCCAAATAGACCCGAATTACATATAAAATGAAGCCCCATTGGAAATTAGCCCAAAAAGAAGATATCAAAAACCTCTGCATAATGATGGAGGCATTTTATAAAATTGATAACTATCCGTTTGATCAGCAGGTAATGGAAAAAAATCTAAGCCAATTTCTTTCGGAAGATGAGTTTGGAAGAATCTGGCTTATTGAGGCCGATCGACAATTGGCAGGCTATATTATTCTCACTTTCGGATACAGCTTCGAATACGGAGGAAGAGATGCTTTTATCGACGAGTTTTTCATTGTCGAAGGTTATCGTCATCAAGGTATTGGGAATGCTACACTGCAATTCGTTTTAAATGAAGCGCCGAATTTACATATTAAAGCATTGCACCTCGAAGTAGAAAAGCACAATCAGGCTGGTAATTCCCTTTACCGAAAACATGCCTTCAAGACGGGCAACAGAACATTGATGACCCGAAAGTTATCTTAATACAAAGCAAAAGATTCATGCCCCGTTTTTCCCGGCAGGGGAATTAAAAAACCGTTATCAGATAGCTTATTTCCGTGATTTGTTATAAAAAGTAATAAAGTCAGCCAGATGGTTTTGTCATGATTATACGGACAAATTCCGTTTTTTTCATTATTTTTGGAATAATCATTCTATATTAAATGGCCCGTACAAAAGCATTTGATGAACAAGAGGTATTAAACAAGGCCATGGCGCTATTTTGGCAGAAAGGCTTTCACGCTACTTCTATCCAGGATCTGGTGGATCATTTGGGCATTAACCGGGCTTCGATGTATGATACTTTCGGAGGAAAGGAACAGTTGTTTATGCAGGCATTGCAACTATACCTCAGCCAATTCAGTACCGATGTTGGTAAATTACGAGAGGTTCTAAGAGGAAAATCCGTTAGGAAGTTTTTAAGAGAATATGCCTTAAGCGATTTGGAAAAAAAAGAGGTATTGGACCAAAATGGTTGTTTTGCTACCAATGCCACCGCCGAATTATCAAAGGAAAACAAGCAGGTGTGTTCCGTCTTGTCCGATAATATGGAGCGTAATATAAAATTTTTTGAGGTGGTAATAAGACTGGGCCAGGAAAGGCGGGAAATAGACCGTAACAAAGATCCATATGTAATGGCCAGGCACTTATTTGTATTCTTCAACGGCTTAAAAGTTATCTCAAAACTCAAACCGAAGGAGTCCCTGTGCTCCGTTGTTGATGCACAGTTGGATTTTTTGTTTGAACATTAATCAGGCGCTATCTTAAGTGTCGTCATTGTATCCATATCGATAGGCTCCCTTGCCTCACACCCGGTCATCCTTTTCAGATAAATACCTTTCCTAATTTTTTTAAGACTTCCTGTAACCATACTTAAAATCGGAGGTAATAATAACATCAAAGCGATGCAACTTTGATGGTAACTTTTTGGTCTTTAGACAACATTCAGCTTAACTACCCAACGATTATGTTCAAACACAACCTTTTACTCACCGTTCGCAATTTTAAAAAATACAAAGACTCGTTTATTATCAATCTTATTGGTTTGACCACTGGTCTGGCATGTACCATGCTCATTTATTTATGGGTAAATGATGAATTAGGTGTTGATAAATTTCACACCAAAGACAGCCGGCTTTATCAAATCATGGAGCACCAGCAATACGCGGAAGAAATCATGACCACCAATTCCACGCCGGGAATACTTTCCGAAGCCCTCGTCGCGGAATTTCCGGAATTTGAACACACCGCCACCACCTCCTGGGTCAGTTCTTATACCCTTTCTGTAGAAGAATTAAATGTCAAATCCCGTGGGATTTACGTGGGCGAGGATTATTTTAATATTTTTTCCTACCCCTTAATCCAGGGCGATGCGAATCAGGTACTAACGGATAAAAATGCTATTGTCATTTCTAAAGCGTTGGCTATCAAGCTTTTTAAATCCACAGAAAACGTGGTTGGTAAACGCATGGAGTTGCAGCACGAAAGGTCATTTCTCGTTACAGGCGTATTCGAAAATATACCACAAAACTCCTCGGAGCAATTTGATTTTGCATTATCTTTTGAAAATTTTAAAGACAAACATGCCTGGGTGCTGGAATGGGATAACAACGGTCCCAGGACCTATGCTACGCTCAAAGAAGGCAGCAACCCCGAACAGGTTGAGAAGAAAATAGCCCCTTTTATCAAATCCAAGAATGAGCATTCCAATGTCACTTTATTTTTGAAGCCTTACTCGGAAAAATACCTTTACGGTACCTACGAAAATGGCGTACTTTCAGGAGGCAGGATTGAATATGTCAGGTTATTCTCAATTATTGCTGTATTTATACTGATCATCGCCTGTATCAACTTCATGAATCTATCGACGGCAAGGGCCTCCAGAAGATCGCGCGAGGTAGGTATAAAAAAAGCAGTGGGGGCACAGCAACGCTCCCTGATATTTCAGTATATCGGAGAGTCTGTGTTAATGACCATGTTATCACTGGTCCTGGCAATTATAATCGTTTGGCTGGCACTCCCTGAGTTTAATAATATCACCGGCAAGCATATTGCCTTGCATTTCGGCTTTAACCAGGTGTTATGGTTTGTTTTTATAGGTGTGCTTACCGGCCTGGTTTCCGGAAGTTACCCTGCACTTTACCTATCGGGATTTAAGCCCATAGCTATTTTGAAAGGAGAGATCAGAGGAAGCCTGGGAGAGCTCTGGGCCAGGAGAGGGCTGGTTATCTTTCAATTTTCCCTGTCAATCATATTAATCGTATCGGTGTTGGTTATTTTTAAGCAGATCGAATATGTACAAAGCAAAAACCTGGGTTATAATAAAGACAACGTCATATACTTTCCTATAGAGGGAAAGACCAAAGAAAATACTGATACCTTTCTAACCGAGCTAAAACGCGTTCCCGGCGTGGTAAATGCCTCTAGCATCGGTCATGGATTAATTGGCAGGCAAAGCAATACCAGCGGCCTGAACTGGGAAGGTAAAAATCCGGATGACTTAATCCTTTTTGAAAATGTACGTACTAATTATGATTTGATTGAAACCCTGGGCATTGAAATGAAAGAAGGCCGGTCTTTTTCCAGGGATTTCAGCACCGATACTACAAAAATAATTTTTAATGAAGCTGCTATCAGGGTCATGGGCCTCAAAGATCCCATAGGCCAGGTAATCAATTTATGGGGTGAAATAGATCTTGAAATTATCGGTGTGGTCAAAGACTTCCATTTCGAATCTCTGCATGAAGCGGTCAACCCACTATTCTTTATCATCGACCAAAGGAGCAACTGGAATATTATGGCCAGAATTGAAGCAGGAAGGGAACAGGAGACCCTTGAGCGATTGAAGAACCTTTATCAGACATTCAATCCAGGATTTACATTTGATTACCAATTCATGGACGAAAAGTACCAAAAACTATATAAATCGGAACAGCGGGTAGCCAGTCTTTCCCGTTATTTTGCGGGGTTTGCCATTATTATCTCCTGCCTGGGGTTATTTGGACTTGCGGCTTTCACTGCTCAAAGAAGATTGAAAGAAATAGGCATTCGTAAGGTGCTTGGATCCAGTGTTTCGAATATCATTTATTTATTATCAAAAGATTTCTCCCGCCTGGTTTTCATGGCCATATTGATCGCACTACCCACCAGTTATTTTTTGATGCGCAGCTGGTTGGATAAGTTTGCCTTCAGCATTGAGTTGAAAATCTGGTTTTTTCTTGGCTCCGGGTTGGTCGCCCTGATAATCGCCTGGGTAACCGTGGGTTCCCAGGCTTTAAAGGCGGCAAATGTAAATCCTACAGCTTGTTTGAAGGACGAATAATTTGGCGCCCGGCTTTCGGGTTGACACCGGGCAACAGTTTTAAAACAACTCCTTTGCGATATTGTATACGGGTTCTGCCTTACCCATGGAGTAATAGTGCAGGCATGGCACACCATATTCGATAAGTTCCTTGGATTGCTGGATGCACCATTCTACGCCCACCTGCTTGGCCTGCGCATTATTCTTGCAGGCCTCGATCTCATCTGACAGATCCTCCGGAATATCAATATGAAAAATGCTGGGTAGCCTGGTTACCTGCCGGATGGTGGTAATTGGCTTCAACCCCGGGATAATTGGAATATCAATGCCTTCGCTGCGACAAGTTTCAACAAACTCAAAATACTTTTGATTGTCATAAAACATCTGGGTGACAATATAATCGGCACCGCGGGCAACTTTCTCTTTCAAATACCTTATGTCTGTTTTTAAGTTAGGTGCCTCAAAGTGTTTTTCCGGATAACCTGCCACGCCGATGCAAAAATTTGTCGGATGGGCGTTGAGTAATTCGTCGTCGAGGTATTGTCCCTTATTCATCGATATCACCTGTGCCAGCAGATCAACGGCATAGTTATGCCCCTCTGGATCCGGAACAAAACGAGCCTCCGTTTTAATGGCATCACCCCGGATGATCAATACATTATTAATTCCCAAAAAATTAAGATCTATCAATGCGTTTTCAGTTTCCTCCTTGGTAAATCCGCCACAAATAATGTGCGGGACGGTATCTACATCATATTTACTTTTGATAGCCGCGCAAATACCTACCGTGCCAGGCCTTTTTTTTGTCGCCTTTTTTTCGAGCAGTCCATTTTCGCGATTTTTATACACATATTCCTCCCGGTGATAGGTAACATCAATAAACGGGGGATTAAATTCCATTAGAGGATCAATGTGCTTATATAAACTTTCTATACTATCTCCTTTGAGCGGAGGGAGGATTTCTATAGAAAACAGGGTCTTTTTTGCATTTTTTAAATGTTCGGTAACTTTCATCCGTATTTAAATAATAGTATAAAATAATTCTTTCTTAAACCTTTGCATTTTTTACAGATCGTAGGATAAATTGGGGGCAAGCCATTTTTCGATCTTACTGACAGGCATGTTTTTTCTGGCCGCATAATCTTCCACCTGATCTTTTTCAATTTTCCCCAGGCCAAAGTACCTGGATTCCGGGTGGGCAAAATAAAAACCACTTACTGCAGCGGCCGGGTACATGGCGTAGGATTCCGTTAAACTGATCCCTGTATTTTTCTCTACTTCCAATAAATTAAATAAAATTTGCTTTTCGGTATGATCAGGGCAGGCAGGGTACCCCGGTGCCGGGCGAATTCCCTGGTACTTTTCTTTGATCAGTTCCTCATTTGAAAAATTTTCCGTTGAAGCAAAACCCCACAGTTCCGTCCTTATCTTTTCATGCATTAACTCGGCAAATGCCTCAGCCAGACGGTCTGCCAACGCCTTTACCATTATTCCCTTGTAGTCGTCATGATCCTTTTTATATTGCTCCAGTAAAACCTCTATGCCAATGCCGGCCGTGACGGCAAACGCACCCAAATAGTCCTGCTTGCCGCTTGATTTGGGCGCTATGAAATCGGCCAGGGAAAGGTTGGGGATCCCCTTGCCTTTTTTACCTTGCTGTCGTAAAAAATGAAAATTGGTGATTACCTCCTGCCTTGTATCATCCTTATAGATCTCAACATCTTCACCATTAATGTTATTGGCGGCATATATGCCGATCACAGAATTGGCAATAAGGCTTTCGTTGGCTATAATATCCTCCAGCATAAGCTGCGCGTCGTCAAACAGCCCTTTGGCTTCTTCACCAATAACCTTGTCCTCAAATATGGCCGGATATTTTCCCTTTAACATCCAGGTTTGAAAAAAAGGTGTCCAGTCAATGTACCCACTGATTTCTTTTAATGAATATTCATTGAAAGTTTGATTACCCAGCTTAGGCGGTTTGGCGATTGGGGAACTTGCCCAATCAATCTGAAATTTATTTTCTTTTGCCTCATTAAAAGCCAGGTAGGATTTAATTTTCGTCCTGCCTGCGTGGTCCTCCCGCAGCTTTTGGTACTCATCTTTTATTTTGACCTGGTAGTCCTGCCGTGTCTTAGGACTTATTAGTTCACCAGCCACAGGAACACTCCTGGACGCGTCCAGGACATGGACCACCGGGCCGCTGTAATTCGGATCAATTTTTACAGCTGTATGAATACGTGAGGTCGTGGCACCTCCAATTAGTAGTGGCATCTGAAAATTTTGTCTTTCCATTTCTTTTGCCACATGCACCATCTCATCGAGAGACGGTGTGATCAATCCGCTTAATCCGATGGCGTCTACTTCATTTTCGATAGCAGCTTCCAATATTTTTTCAGCAGGCACCATTACGCCAAGGTCAACAATCTCATAATTATTGCACGCTAAAACAATGGAGACAATGTTTTTTCCAATATCATGCACGTCACCTTTAACCGTAGCCAATAAGATCTTGGCAGCGCCTCCCTGTCCGTTTTGTGATTTTTCAGCTTCCAAATAGGGTAACAGATGGGCGACAGCTTTTTTCATCACGCGGGCGCTCTTCACCACCTGCGGCAGAAACATTTTTCCGGACCCGAATAAGTCGCCAACCACATTCATACCATCCATGAGCGGTCCTTCGATAACCGTTAGCGGCCTTTCATACTTTACCCGCGCTTCTTCCGTGTCTTCTTCTATATACTCGACAATTCCTTTCACCAGGGCATGGGATAGCCGCTTTTCAACCGAATCCTTACGCCATGCGTCATCCACCACCTGTTTTTTCACATCGCCTTTTACCTTTTGCGCGAAGTCCAGCAGCCGTTCGGTAGCGTCATCCCGCCTGTCCAGCAAAACGTCCTCTACATGTTCCAACAAATCCTTTGGTATTTCGTCGTATACTTCCAGCATGGAGGGGTTTACAATGCCCATATCCATACCGTGTTTAATGGCGTGATACAGGAAAGCCGAGTGCATGGCTTCCCTTACCAGGTTATTCCCTCTAAAGGAAAAAGAAACGTTACTCACGCCCCCACTTACATGGGCTCCCGGCAAATTTTCCTTGATCCATTTGGTGGCCCTGAAAAAATCAATGGCATTCTTCCGGTGTTCTTCAATACCGGTGGCGACCGGAAATATGTTGGGGTCAAAGATGATGTCCTGGGGCTGAAATTTGACCTTTTCGACTAAAATATGATAAGAGCGTTCGCATATTTCAATTCTTCGTTCATAGGTATCAGCCTGGCCTTTTTCATCAAAAGCCATTACAATCACCGCAGCGCCGTAGCGCAATATTCTTTTCGCCTGCCAAATAAACTCTTCCTCACCCGCTTTTAAACTTATTGAGTTAACAATACCCTTTCCCTGCAAACACTTTAAACCCGCTTCTATAATATGCCATTTGGAAGAATCTATCATAACCGGAACCCTGGCGATTTCGGGCTCCGATGCTACTAAATTCAGAAATTGGACCATGGCCTTTTCCCCGTCGATCATGCCTTCGTCCATGTTAATATCAATTATCTGTGCTCCGCCCTGTACCTGGTCAAGGGCTACTGCCAGCGCTTCATCATATTTTTCCTCTTTGATCAATCGCAAAAATTTCCTTGATCCGGTAACATTCGTCCGCTCCCCAATATTGACAAAATTGGTGTCAGGCGTAATGATAAGTGGCTCCAGCCCGCTTAATTTTAAATAACCAATTTTATTCAGTGTTTCAGCCATCAGTGTTTATTTGTTTGCATTAATTTTACCGGCAACCGCAGCATTATCAGTTGCCTCCTCGAGCTCTGTTTTTCTCGGGCTATACCGGGCTGCCAACTCGCTAATTCTCTGAATATGTGCCGGCGTAGTGCCACAACATCCGCCTACGATATTAACAAGCCCCTCTTTCAAAAATTCCTCAATTTGATCGCCCATCATATCGGGGGTTTCGTCATACTGACCAAATTCGTTGGGCAACCCCGCATTGGGATGAGCACTGACAAAACTGGTTGACTCCTTAGACAATACCTGCAAATACGGTCTTAGTTGATTTGCTCCTAACGCACAGTTAAGCCCTACACTTAATAATGGGATATGCCCGATGGAAACCAGAAAGGCGTTAGCGGTTTGGCCCGACAGGGTTCTTCCGCTGGCGTCGGTAATGGTACCAGATACCATGATAGGGATTTGGCTGTTCAATTCATCCAGCAGATCTTCGATACCAAAAAGTGCTGCCTTTGCATTAAGTGTGTCAAAGACTGTTTCAATCAACAGCAAATCTGCACCGCCATCGATCAACCCCCTGGCCTGCTCCCGGTAAGCCAGGGTAAGCTCATCAAAGGAAACTGCTCTGTATCCTGGATCACTTACATCCGGTGAAATGGAAGCCGTTTTATTGGTAGGGCCAATGGAGCCGGCCACAAACCGTGGCTTGTCAGATTCCTTCAAGGAAAACTCCTGAGCCGCTTCCTTCGCCAGTTTGGCAGACTCAAAGTTTAATTCGTAAACAATTTCCTCCAAATGGTAATCTGCCTGGGCAATGGTGGTGCTACAAAAGGTATTGGTTTCCACAATATCAGCCCCCGCCGCCAAATATTTTTTGTGTATTTCCCTGATGATTTCCGGTTGGGTAATAGAAAGAAGATCATTATTTCCCTTCAGCGGATGCGGATGATCTTTAAAACGCTCGCCACGGTAATCTTTTTCCTCCAATTTGTATTCCTGGATCATCGTACCCATTGCACCATCCAAAACCAGGATCCTATCTTTTAATATTTCATATATATTTTCAGCACCCATTACCTTATCAGTTTATGGTAGACAAATATTTAAATGAAATTGCGTGGAAAAAAGATTTGTGAGGGTAGTATCACTTATCTTCTCCCGGCAATATCCGAGATGGGAGTTAGCACCAAGTTTTTCAAGGTTGCTAAGACGTCATCGGGCCCATTCCCTCGGTCTTTCTTGATAAGTTAGGTGTAAAGAAATGCATAAAATATGATAATGGAAAGAAACAGCCAAAAAATTTGCAAACTAAAGCAGGCAAATTGTTACCCTTTATTACATCTTAAAAATGGCCTTTATCTATAAACGCAGGTATCAATTAGACGATGATTTTAGCTTATCATAGTATTCAACAATCCTGATCAGGTCGTTTGGCCTGTTAAATTTCAGCTTATTGGTTTTTACGTAATCTTCTATGTTGGAGGCATCTTCTCCGAAATGGGGCAGGTTTTGTTTGATCTTTTTATTAAGTAAAAAGGTATTGCCTGGTTCCGCCATGTAATACAGCTCTTTTTTCTGATATTGCTTGCCTTGCGTTCCAATATTAAACTGGGGCACGTAATTGGATTCCATCACTTCTGCCTCCACCTTCAGCAAAAGCGACACTTTTCCTTTAAACAATACCTCAAAAAACCCGTCAAAGGGCACCTTGTCCACAAAAAAACCCTTACCGGTCACGAACTGCCTTTCACGGTTTAATTCCGGCTCTTTCCAATTAAATTTTTTCACCCAGGAGCCCGGCAATATCTTGATACCTTCGCTGGTCTGCAATTCAAAATGATCCTTGACAATTTCATATTTATAATAATATTCATCAATTACCAATTCGTTAAAAAGTTCGATCGCTCCAAGGCGCCAGGTGTCATTGATAAACAAATCGCCAAGGTCATCTTTAACGGCCAGCGGTATCTCCATAACCAGGCCTGCCGAATTGTCAAAAACCTGGTAAAAACCAGGTGGATGGTTCTGCGCATAAACAAGAGGGCTAAAAAAAATCGTTATCACTAGGATAACTGCTGCCTTGATGTTCTTCTGTTCTCCACAGCGGTACCATAAAATCTTCATAATAGTAAGGTTGACCTTAAACTTAATCGTAAAGCTCAACAAAGTCAATAAACCGCCGCTATAATTCAGTTAAACATGATACTGCGAATAAGGTCTGGGTGGGATTTTCCGGATCGAGAAGCCTCTTCAATAAGCATTCTCTGGTGCCTGAGATATAAAAGCCACGATTAATCGGAACAATGGGATTGGCAAAAAAACACCCCGTAAAACAGGCTTTAAACTTTTTATGGGGTGTTTTGCTAAAAGGTTAGGCAGCGGTCCAGTGCCCTGGCACCCATTTATAACCTCCTCTGACGTTTTTCCAATGACCTGGGACATAGGCAAAGTTTTTCCTTTTTCTGACCCAATATCCATTGGTCCAAACATAAGTATTTGTTCTTCTATTCCATTTCCAGTGAGCAGCGACCCAGACATGATTCCTTCTTTTTTTCACCGGTTTGACGACGACAACTTTTTTGCGTACCGGTTTCACTTTAACAACTACCTGGGCTTGGGCATCAAATTGAAAATTGCATATAATAAAGTAAGTTAGGGTCAGGGCAAATAATCTAAGTAACTTTTTCATGTGTATATAATTTATTTTCAATGGTCACATGGAACCTCACATGTTATAATCATTCCTTTGCGCCTCCGCTAAAGCTTTAGCGACACGCGGTATGTGTCGATTAAGCCATGTTCGGTTTCATATCAAGAAATTTTAATTTTCGCAGCTATTTTATTGTTGTGAAATTCCAGCACAACAAAACACCTGCCTATCATCTATGATTTTGTTAAACTGCTCCTTTGACGCTCAAAGTGTGAAAAGGTTTAAAATCTAAAAAAATATTTTTTCTGAATAGCTTTAAATATGGGTTTACACTAAAAGTAAAATTAACCTCAGGTGCTATATGCCTCCACTAGCGCAGGTTGTCCTCAACCTGTGCGGGTTAAATAAGATCAGCGAACTTGCGACTGACCTATCTAGTCTTTAGTTACCCACTTTTGGTTATCACCTTTTTTTTTTCGACTGGCGGGGGATTATAAGTACTACGAATGGCACAGGACCGGAGGACCTGCGCCAGTGGAAAGGAGGACTTACAAATACATAAATGTTTGTTAACAGGCTTGCTCCAACATAATTTTATAAATTCAAGCAGCGATACGGAGAAAAACAATAATAAATAGATTGTGAGTACAAAATATAGATTTTCAGAAAATGATATCCCTCATTTTGTTACTTTAACGCTAATTGAATGGATTGACCTGTTCAGTAGAGAACGATATAAAGAGATCATCATAGATAATTTAAAATACTGTATTGAAAACAAGGGCCTTATCATATATGCTTATGTCATAATGCCCAATCATATTCACGTGATTATCAAGTCAGTTGAAGGACAGGAACTGTCAAAAATCATTCGGGATTTTAAAAGGTATACGGCCAAAATACTTTACACGACCTTGAAGTCCGACAAACGGGAAAGCAGAAGGCGTTGGTTACTTAGAATTATGGAAGAGGAGGGTCAAAAAAGTTCATCCAATAAACGGATAAAAGTTTGGCGGCATGAAAATCACCCCGTAGCTTTAGATACAAATAAAATGCTTGATGATCGCCTAAATTATATTCACAACAATCCGGTAAGATCCGGGATTTGTTTCCGTGCAGAGGATTATAAGTATTCAAGTAGTTGTCAATACTGTGGAGAGATTGGATTGTTACCAATATCATTTATAGAATAGAGAACCGTTCATAGCTATGAATGGCACAGGACCGGAGGACCTGCGCCAGTGCAATTGCTGTGTGATCAATTTTTCCGGGAAATATATTTTTTTGTTTTCCTGTCCAGCTCCTCAAATTTGGAATTGTTACTAATATATTCCGGAACGATTTCCTTCATCAGCTCCACGACCTCATACTCCAGGCCTCGTTGTGCCAGCTCAATTAATTTTAGGGTCTTTTCTTTGACCTCCTCATATGCTTCCTCCCTTACTTTGGCAATCATTATCTTAGGATGGTGGGTAGGCAGCGTATTTTCCTGGTTGTTGAGTAATTCCTCATAGAGTTTTTCCCCTTCTCTCAATCCTGTGAAAACAATCTCGATATCCTCTCCCAATTTTTTACCGGACAACTGTATCATTTTTTCGGCCAGGTCCACAATTTTAATTGACTCCCCCATATCAATAATAAATATTTGAGGCCCCTTGCCCATAATTCCAGCTTCCAGGGAAAGTTGGCAAGCTTCGGGAATAGTCATAAAATAGCGAGTCATTTCCGGATCGGTTACTGTCACCGGCCCTCCGTCTTCAATTTGCTTTTTAAAAAGTGGTATTACCGATCCATTTGAACCCAGCACATTGCCAAATCTGGTGGTAACAAATCCGGTACATTTTTCCTGGTTTTTATTTAAAAACATATTGATGGACTGCACGTATATCTCCGCAATTCTCTTGGTAGCGCCCATGACATTGGTTGGATTCACAGCTTTGTCGGTTGAAATCATGACAAATTTATCCACCTTGTATTTTATCGCCAGGTCGGCCAGCGTTTTGGTACCTAAAACATTACACAGCACTGCTTCTGATGGATTTTTTTCCATCATCGGTACATGTTTGTAAGCGGCGGCGTGAAAAACGATTTGGGGTTGAAAGGAGGCAAAAACTTTTTCCATTCTCAATGGTTCGGAAACATCGGCAACTACCGGCACAACCTTCACATAGGCCGAAAAATCTTTCATCTCCCTGTTAATTTCATAGAGCGGTGTCTCTCCCTGATCCAATAGCACCAAAGTATCCGGCAGACAGGCCGCCACCTGCCTGACCATTTCGCTACCAATAGAACCACCGGCCCCTGTTATCAGCACGGTTTTCCCTTTTATCTGATCTTTTACCTCCCGGTTATCCAGTTCCACGGATTCCCTGCCTAATAAATCCTCAATTTTCACCTCGCGAATTTGCTGCAGGTCCAATTCCCCTTTTACCCAGTCGTCTGTTTTGGGAATTATCCGCACCTTTACCCCGTGTTCGAGGCATAGATCAACAATTTCGTTTTTTCGCTCGAGCGGCAAATCGCGGATAGTGATAATCAATTCCTTGACATCATATTTATCAATGAGGTACGGAAGTTCGGTAGAAGCCTTATAAACCCTGGCGCCATTGATTACATTCCCGATCTTTCGGGGATCGTCGTCCAGGAAAGCCACTACCTTCAAATTGGATTTCTGATCATGATTAATGACCTGCTTGGTGAGCAGGCCAAATTCTCCGGCTCCAAAAATCGCTGCATTGGAAAAATGCTTGATGGCATTGGTGAAATAGGTAAAAATGTATTTTACAATGAGCCGGTAGGAAAACAGAAAGGTAATGGCATTAAAGTAGCTGATAATGATCACTGACCTTGGAATAAGACTTATGCCAAGATTAAGGGATATCAAATTAACAATCAGGACCATCAGCGTTGCCAGGGTACACATATAAACAATGCGTAGGCCGTCCTGCAAAGTTGTGAAGCGAATGATGCCGGAATAACTTTGTGTTATCAGGATCGCAATAGCCGAGGCCACCAAAAAAAGCAGCAATCCCTGTTCAATATCATGATAAAGGATGTCCTGAATCACAAAATTGAACCGCAAGGCATAAGCCAGCATGACCCCGGCAAATATGATCATCAGGTCAATTAATAATATGATCCAGCGGGGTAGAATTCGTAAGCTTTTAAAAAAACGCTTCATGGTTTGTTTTTATATCTTTATAACTAAAGATATGTAACCCCTAAATTGTTTTGATTTTAAATAAAATGAATGCTTATTCAATACCTTAGTTATCTAAATAATTTTACGCACTATTTAAAATAGCTTTAAAATGCCGGGTAGTAGAGAATTTAATTAAAGAGAAACTTACTTGGGACAGTTAACTAATGGAATTTACTGATAATAATGCATAATTATGCCATTAGTATGGTATTTTTTTGATGTTTGGTACCGGGAAGCCCTACGCCCAGGTATCTGCAGATCACTTCTTCTTAGCCCTTAAAACCCAGATCCAGGGAGGGTATGGGAATTACATCAACAGCTTCAATACTTCGTAATTGCTATCGACCGTTTTGTTAATTTCATCCTCTCCAATGGCTGAGGAAACAAACAAAGTTTCAAACTGGGAAGGGGCCAAATACACTCCCCGGTCCAGCATCGCCTTAAAATACCGGCCAAACTTTTCAGTATCGCAGTTTTTGGCATGTTCAAAATCCACAATTCTCTCTGAGGAAAAAAACAGGCTAAACATGGAACCCACCTGGTTGATGGTATGGTTTAGCCCTAGTAATTCGAGATTCTTTTTGATACCTTCAACAATTTTTTGCGTGCTTCTTTCTATCTGCTGATAAACCTCATCGTGCTCGTTAAGATATGAAAGCATGGTATACCCAGCCGCCATGGCAATTGGGTTTCCAGACAAGGTACCGGCCTGATAAACAGGACCTTCCGGAGACACGTAATTCATTATTTCTTCTTTACCGCCATAAGCGCCAACCGGCATTCCCCCGCCAATAATTTTGCCCAGGGTAGTGATGTCGGGCATAACACCATACAATTCCTGCGCCCCTCCTTTTGCAAGGCGGAAACCGGTCATTACCTCATCAAAAATCAGTACGATACCCTGTTGGTCGCAGACATCCCGGAGTCCCTGTAAAAATCCCGGTTCAGGCAATACACATCCCATATTACCGGCCACTGGCTCCAGAATAATACTGGCTATTTGATCCGGGTTGGCGGTTACTAGATCCTTAACCTTGTCCAAATCGTTGAAGGGAGCCAGTAAAGTGTCTTTGGCTGTTCCTTTCGTCACCCCGGGACTATCGGGAGATCCCATGGTTATGGCGCCGCTGCCGGCGGCAATTAAAAACGAGTCCCCGTGACCATGATAACACCCTTCAAACTTGATAATCTTATCCCGGCCGGTATATCCTCTGGCTACTCTAATGGCCGACATGGTGGCTTCGGTACCGGAATTAACCATTCTTATCTTATCAATAGACGGCACCATATGGGTAATTAACTCGGCAATATCTACTTCTTTCTTTGTAGGGGCGCCAAAAGACAAAGAGCTTTTAACCGCCTCAGTTACAGCCGCTTCAATAAGTTCATTGCCGTGTCCGAGAATCATGGGGCCCCATGAGTTGATAAAGTCTATAAAACCGTTGTCATCCTCATCATAAAGATAAGCGCCCGACGCCCTTTTTATAAACAGCGGATCCCCTCCTACTGCTTTAAACGCTCTGACAGGAGAATTAACGCCGCCAGGAATGTATTGCTTAGCCTGATTAAACAATACCTGACTTCTACTATTATTTAGCATGAATAATATAAAGATTACTTGTTTACCACCTTTAGCTCCGACTCTATGAATTTAACTAAGGGTGTGTACTGGTTATCATTTCCCATTGTGTAATTAAATCCCTCATAAATTTCACCCTGCACCTGGCCCATATTCTTGAAAGCAATCTGAAAGTAAACACCGTGCTCACTTAACATCTTACCAAAAAAGTTCATCAAAGCATAACCGTTGTAGGCCCACTTAGATGGAAATACATTGGTGCGGTTATGGTAAAATTTTCTAAAAAGCTCAATGCTCTCTTTGGAATAATCGATATAGTTAGGAGATATAATGCTAATGCCGAGTCTGTCTACCTGGTCAAATTCAATGGCGCGGGTGTTTAGCCAGGATTCGGTCCCGATCAATGGCAGGTGATCACCCCTTGCTTCCAGGGCAGCGATGATGTTGGCCATTAACAAGCCGTTGTCGGATGCCAAAAAAACATGTCCCAAACTATCTTCGTTGGTCTCATTAATCAAATTTTGAGCGTTTAGCAAGGTAATGATATCTTTAGCTTTCCCTGCCGATATTTTGTGAATACCCACGACCTCAAACGAATCAACTTCTATCCTTGACTTGTAACTATGTGCCAGCACCGAGTCTTTTACGGATTCCCCGTAAAATATTTTTAGCCTGCGTCTTTCAAAATTTTTGGCGGCATATTCGGCGGCCTTGAAAGCTTGTGTTTCCAAACTTGGCTTAAACAAAAAGGAAAAAGGATTATTGCCTATTACCCTTGAATTATAAGACAACGGATTCACCATATTAATCCTCCTTTCAAAGCAATAATTTGAAAGCATACCGGTTGCCGCCTCCGACAAAGGCCCGATAATCAGGTCCATATTGGATAATTCCCCATTTTCAATCAATTTACGAGTGGTGAGGCTATCCTTTTTGGTATCAAAGGCAAATAAATTTATTTTTATACCTGATTTCTCAAGTTTATCAACACCCACTTTTATTCCTTCATACAAATCCAGCACCAGGTTTCTGCCCAACGTCAGCGATTCGGATTGTAATTTGTCAATCATTAATGGCAAAACCACCGCTACGTTGTAGCTGTCCTTTTTACGGGAGCTAAAAATTCTGGCCTTATCGTATTTAACCGGGTTAAGTTCAAACTCATTGACCAAAAACTCCAGTAAGCTACGATCCTGCTCCACAATGGGCTGTTTAATAATAGCTTCGGCAAGAAATTCGGCGATATCCTTATCATAAGGATTTTTAGAAAGCAACACGTTTAACTCATCAACATTCTCCAGCTGGGCCAGAAAATGATTTTTCATTTTCCTTGCCTCTTCCGCTATCGTTCGGCTTTGAATTCTATTGATATTAATCAGTGCGCCGAGATAGTCATTGCTTTCAAAATCTATTTTTGCCAGCCAGAAAAACACTTCATCAATTTTGTCCCATTCCGGATATTTCCTTTCAATTTGATGAAACATGGTATTGGCAACAATAGATTGGCCTGAGTTGTACGCAGAAACCGCGAAATAGTAGGAGGCGTACTCCAGGTAAGGATTGTTTTCCGTTCTGGTAATCACCTGGCGAAATTCCTCCATGGCCAGTTTGTATTTTCCCAGCCCAAATAAATCCTTACCGTTATCGTATTTACCGGTAAGACTCGAGCTTGTTTGCCCCTGCGATGCAAAGGCAATCAAAAGGAAAAATAAAAGAAAGTGATTAAAGATTTGTCTCATTATGTAATTTTGGTTATTCCCACTCTATAGTCGCAGGCGGCTTTGTACTGATGTCATAAACCACCCTGTTAACGCCCTTGACCTTGTTGATAATTTCATTAGAAATATCCCCAAGAAGCTCATAGGGCAGGTGGCTCCAGTCGGCTGTCATTCCATCCACACTGCTGACAGCGCGCAAACTCACCACCCCTTCATAAGTTCTTTCATCGCCCATTACCCCTACAGATTGTACTGGCAACAAGATTGCGCCTGCCTGCCAAACTTTGTCGTACCACCCGGAGGCTTTTAAGCTTTGGATAAAAATATAGTCAACTTCCTGCAAAATTTTAACTCTTTCCTCATTTATTTCTCCCAGAATGCGGATGGCGAGACCCGGACCGGGAAAAGGATGGCGTCCAAGAATGGTGTCGTCAATACCCAAAGTCTTGCCTACCAATCTTACCTCATCTTTAAATAGGGTATTCAAAGGCTCCACCACTTTTAGCTTCATGTAATCCGGCAACCCTCCCACGTTATGGTGGGATTTGATGGTAGCTGACGGCCCCTTTACAGACACGGATTCAATTACGTCCGGATAAATGGTGCCTTGTCCCAACCAGCTAACGTTCTCAATACTATGTGCCTCGGCGTCAAATACATCTATAAAAACTTTACCTATAGCTTTTCTTTTCTTTTCGGGGTCAGTCTGACCGGCTAAGGCCTGATAAAATTGCTCCCTGGCATCAACGCCCTTTACGTTAAGCCCCATGCCTTTATAGGAGTTTAAAACATCTTCAAATTCATTTTTTCGCAATAAGCCGTTATCTACAAAAATGCAGTGCAAATTTTTGCCGATAGCCCTGTGAATTAACGTGGCTGCAACACTGGAATCAACACCGCCTGAAAGCCCCAAAACGACCTTGTCATTGCCCAGTTTTTCCTTTAATGCCGCTATAGTGGTTTCCACAAAAATATCCGGCGTCCAATCCTGGCTACATTGGCATATGTGCACCACAAAATTTCTTAATACCGTTTTCCCCTCAATAGAATGGGTGACTTCGGGATGAAACTGAATGCCATAAGTTTCCTTTCCCATCACCTTAAAAGCGACGATATCCACGGTTGGCGTGCTGGCAATTACTTCGAAATCCTGCGGCAAAGCCGCGATGGTGTCCGCATGTGACATCCAAACCTGGGAATTGAGTGACATCTCCTTCATCAATTCGTTGTGGGTATCTACCTTGCTTAATTTGGCCCGGCCGTACTCACGGATTTGTGAAGGCAAAACCTCTCCTCCATTCAGATGCGCTATCAATTGGGCACCATAACATACCCCCAAAACCGGCAACCGATCAGTCAACTCTTTTAAGTCAACAGCAGGCGCATCAGCGTCTCTTACGGAGCAGGGACTTCCCGACAGGATCACTCCTTTTACATTATCGGTAAATTCGGGAATATGATTATATGGATGAATTTCGCAGTAAACATTTAGCTCCCTGACCCGCCTGGCAATTAATTGCGTGTATTGAGAGCCAAAATCCAAAATCAATATCATTTCACTCATGGCACAAAAATAGCAGGAGATTCGAGTTTATACTAATCTTGCTAAAATTATTTCCCACTACCAAAACTCCTGCATTTTAGTAACTGATAATTGGCAAAAAAATTTTACTTTTGGATATGACCTGACGTTGCTAAGATGAAAAAACTTTTAAAATGGCTATCCGTACCGGTTATATTATTGGTTATCTATATGGCCGGCCCAAAACCACCGACGCCCGTTCTGAATGGTAACTTGCCCCGGATAGATAACAACCTGCTAGCGCTGGAAAATACCATCAACCAGGAAGAAGCCGCCACAGAAGGCATTAAAAAGGACAATCAAGCCAGAATAGTATGGTACGACAGCACGTCCAGGGAAAAAACACCCTACAGCATCGTTTACCTTCATGGATTTAGTGCGAGCCAGGGAGAAGGCAGCCCGGTGCATCGCAATTTGGCTCATAAATTTGGCTGTAACCTGTACCTGTCGCGCCTGGCAGACCATGGGATCGAAGAGGATAGTATTTTTAAGGAGCTTACGCCGGAATCCTTGCTGGCGTCAGCTAAAAAAGCGGTGGCCATCGGCAAACAACTGGGAGATAGCGTTATTGTCGTGGGCACTTCTACGGGAGGCGCCCTGGGCATCTATCTGGCGGCGGAAAACCCCGAAATAAAAGCCCTGGTTTGCTACTCGCCCATTATTGATTTCTACGATCAAAATACTTTTATTATTAATAAACCATGGGGTCGGAGCATCATGCGCATGATTGTAGGATCAGATTTTTTGGGGTCTGAAAAATCGCCCCTTGAAGAGCAATACTGGTCCACAAAATATATGATCGATGGGGTAATTACACTCAAATCATTTATTAGTGAATGCATGGTGGCAAAAACCTTTAAAAAAGTTACCTGCCCCTTTTTCCTGGGTTACTACTACAAAAATGACACTTTACAAGACGACGTCGTATCCATCCCTGCCATGCTGGACATGTATGATCAACTTGGCACTCCCAAAGCACAAAAAGTAAAAGTCCCCTTTCCCGAGTCCGGGGATCACGTCATTGCTTCCTATATTACATCCAACGATTACAAAGGCGTGGAGCGAGAAACCATCAGGTTCATGAAGGATATAGTTGGATTGCCATTGCCCAAAGTCAACTTGCAAAATCCTGATACTATAACGCATCAGCAGGACCTAATACATAAAAAAAGCAATCCTTAGCGTGGTTATTTTGATTGGGGAAACGGCACCATTTTCTGATAAGTGCCTCCTGAATAAATCCGGATTTTTCCAAAACCCTGATCGAAGGACCGTGTTCTGCGTCACAAATTGCCCAGATGCGATAAATCTGCTGTTGCGCTTTGAGCCATGCTACCAGGGTTTTTGTCGCTTCGGTAGCATACCCCTTTCCCCAGGCAGTTTCAGCCAAAATATAGCCAAGATAAACCTTGCCATCTTCATTGACAAAGCCGGTGCCGCCAATGAGCTTGTCTGATGATTTCTCAATAATAGCAAAGGAAAAATCCACGCCTTTCAGCCATGCGTCACCGGCATATTTTAAATAATCCCTGGTATCCTCAATAGTCTGATGCGTGGGCCATGAAACAAATTTTGTGGCCCGGGGATTTCCGGCATATTGATAAAAGATCATGGCGGCATCTTCCGGCAGGAACTTCCTTAACACCAGGCGTTCCGATTCAAAATGGTGAGGGACCTCCAGCATGAAGCAAAGTTAAAAAACTAATTGCCCTTATCTAAATCCGGTAAATTTAAGGCAAACTTTTAAGCCAATCTATACAACGCTGTGTCCAGGTTTGCAGGTGCCCTTTATCTATGGCCAGCGAAAACCCATGCCCGCCAAACGAATATATATGCATTTCTGCGGGGACATTTTTTTCTTTTAATGCCTGATAAAATACCAGACTATTTTCTACCGGCACAGCCTTGTCATCTCCGGAATGAACAATAAATGTGGGTGGCACGTTGGCTTTTACCTGTAGCTCATTGGAATAATGATCCTTCATGGATGCTTTGGCATCTTTTCCCAGCAATGCCTCCATCGATCCCCGGTGCATAAAGGGTTTTGAAAAAGTAATAACCGGGTAGGCCAATATCATAAAATCAGGCCTGCATGAAATAGCATCTATAGGGTCATCTGATGTAAACAATTCCTCATCAAAGTGTGTACCCAATGTCGAGGCGAGATGACCGCCCGCTGAAAAACCCATGATTCCCACCTTCTCAGGGTCAATATTCCAATCTCCGGCATGGTGCCGAACCATTCTCATCGCTCGCTGGGCATCGATCAACGGGGACTTGTGGGGTGTAATATTACTCCTGGAAGTCGGCAGGCGATACTTTAAAACGATGGCGGCAATACCATTGGCATTCAGCCATTTGGCGATGTCGATGCCCTCCCAATCGTAGGCAAGTATGTGATAACCTCCTCCCGGACAAATTACCACAGCCTTTCTGGTAACATTTTTCCCGGCAGGCAAATAGACGGCGATGGTGGGCTTTTGAACTTTACTGATTCTTACAATATTAGTAGTATCCCTGATTTCCTGCTCGTCGGTCTTTTGATAATTGGGTATATGGCCGGACCACAACGGGATTTCAAAGTTTTGGCCACTAATCCGGTAGGTGGTTATCATACAGAAAAATATTAAAATCAGGTGTGGTTTTATGCTAATCATGGTTAAATCATTAGGGTATTTAAAGATGCGCGACCATATACTTGTGAACTTAAATAATGTATTATGCTTTTTTCCTTTTGGAAGCATAGGGTACGGTTTCATCCAGCAATAAGGCCTCTTGAATAATTTCGTTAATTGTTTTCTCAGGTATGTCTGCAAGATTTTCAAATGTTACGCTAAAGACCTGCTTTCGTCCTTTAGACTGCAAAAGTCCCTGAACATTGGACAGCTCGTTGCCCCTGAGAAATGAAAATTCCACAAGCCCGTTTTTCCTGGGGTTCAGGTAACAGATCCAGCTCTTTTTATAATAAAAAGGCACCTTAAACCTGATTTTTGCTACCAGGTCCATCTCACCTGACAGCAGGTTATGAAGGTATAACATCACCGCTCTCTGGTTACCTTCATAAGTATAAATAAAATCTTCAACAGCAGTCACCATTAATATCGTTTAAAATCATACAGCTTAACGAATATATCATAAACCTGAATTTAAACCAATTGGGAAATGTACAAGCTATGAATTATTCCGTAAAAACCGGTGGTCACACAGGCTTTATCGAAGCAACAAAAACTCTGTTTGCTAATCGGGGTAGGCATACACAAAAACCGGCGCTTGCTGCAAAATAGTGTCGGCCGTAAGCCTGGAGACGGCACCGTCTTTGGCATTTAACAGGTAGATATCATAGTCTTCATAATCACCGGAACTTTGTTCAAAAACCATCTTGCTGCCATCATGTGACCAACTGTGATAGACCTGGTTATTTTCAACGGTGGTTATCCGGCGCAGATCGTTACCATCAACGTTGATACTAAAAATACTGTAACTCCCGTCTCGCAACGACGAAAAAGATATTTCATCTTCCAGGTACCAAACTGGTGGTCCTACCCTGTAATCAAACCATGCCGCAGTGGAATCTTTATCAGGATAATGTGTTAATTGTCTTAGTTGCGAGCCATCGTCATTCATAATATATAATTCATCTGCCAAGCTCTGAGTTCCCGCCGGTATTTTACGGGCTCCTCTGAAAACAATTTGTTTGCCGTCATGGGAAAAGAAAGGATCATGAAAATAAGCTAAATCCGGTCTGATCGCCTGCCGATGCCAGTTTTGTACATCGATGATGTAAAAAGCTGTATCTATCCTGGGATCGGGTTTGACTATCAACTCCTTTCCACCTTGGCGACTGCTTATCCAGCTGTCGTCTATTGGAAAATCTGTAATTTTCCTGATATTTTTTCCTCTGGCATCCATTTCATAGAGAAAGTAAACGCCGTGAATAGTGTCTCTGTCTGAGGCAAAATAGATTTTATCCCGGTAGGCATAATACAGCCAATCCTAGCCCTCTCTGTCAGTAATATTTTTTTGGCCGCTCCCGTCAAGATTCATGACAAATATTTCATAGTCATCCCCCGATAGATCACAAAGCACATTGTAGGCTATTTTGAGTTGGCCTGGTCCGGCAGAATGATTATCCGAATGATCCAGCCCCTTGTTACTGGAAGGAGTACAGGCGGCATAAAAAAGGAACTGCCAAAAAAATATAAAACAACAATTTAATTGCATGTCAGGCATACGTTATTAAAGGTCCGGTTGAAGCAATGTAGCTATACACTGATCAATTTCATCAACGGTGTTATAATAGTGCGGTGAAATTCTCAATGCCCAGTCCACGCCTTTTTCATCAAAGTCTATCACCGCACTACTTCTATGGCTTAGGGAAGTATTGATGTTATTTTTATCCAGCAAAGCCTTCAATTGACCGGCTGGTATGGTTGGTGTATTAATAGTCACTATTCCGCCCAAATCGGCACCCTTATCTAACAATTGGATACGATCGAGTTTACGCAGTTCTTCTCTGGCATAGTCGGATAGGAACCTTATTCTTTCCTCAATCCAGTTCAAATCCAGACTCAGGGCATATTTTACCGCTGCGCCGCTGCCTAGTATCAGGGCATACGAAAACTCCCAGTCTTCAAACCTGGTAGCATTTTTATGGGCGATGTATTTGTCCTTCTCTTCCCACTGTGCTCCTCTCATATCGATAAAGAGCGGCTCATAATCTCCCTGCAATACCTTATCAGACACGTAAAGAAACCCTGCACCACGGGGGCCGCGGAGGAATTTACGGCAGGTAGCGCTCAAGAAATCACAGCCAATTTTCTGAACGTTTATATTCAGCTGCCCCACTGTTTGGCAGGCATCTACCAAATACAGAATATCGAGTTGCTGGCAATGTTTTCCTATTTCTTCGATAGGTTGTATTAGCCCGGAATTGGTAGGCATATGGGTAACCGCCACTAGTTTTGGATGCAGACTTTTCATCAATTCCCAGGCTTTATCAACATCAACCCCTCCCGTCTCTACATCGGGAATTCTGACAATTTCAATCCCAAATCTTTTCCTGAAAGAAAGAAAAGCAATCTGGTTGGAAACATAATCGTTATTAGTGGTCAAAATAATATCGCCGCTTTTAAAGCCAATGCAAGACAGTGCCCTTGCGTAAGCGTCAGTAGCATTGTTGGTAAATGCTATATTTTCGGGGGAACACGTCAACAGCTGTCCCACCATTTGATAAGCATTCCGAATTTCATCGCGCCGATGTGCTGCGGCCTCATATCCTCCAATTTGAGCTTCCAGATCCAGGTGGGCCTTCATAACATGTAACACCGGGGACGTCATTAATCCGGCTCCTGCATTGTTCAAATGGATCTTATTCTCACATCCCGGTGTATCCGTTCGTAGATCTTTTACTATAGCTGCGGTTGTCATTGAGATCTTAATTTAATATCTCCCGAATGAAAAATAAAAGAAGTATTAAACAAAATACAACTTTCAGTGCCATGGGAGACAATATGCGATCATTCCAGGTTTTTATTTGCATCCCCTAGGGTTGCCTCATTGAACTGACGGTGGAAAGCAGCACGCAAAGATTTTACCAGCTCCGGGTTTTCGGCTGCGAGGTTGTTCTTTTCGGAAAGATCATTTTCGAGGTTGACTAGAAACAGGGAATCTGCCTCAGGATCCAGGGGAAATTTTTCAGTCGGATCCACCGGGTTTTTAAGCAATTTCCACTGATCCTTCCTTATTGCCCAACGTTTTTGATTGCCTGTAGTCCAGTAAAACGACTTATGATCCGTAGCGGCTTCCGCATTGTAAATAATCTCCTTCATACTCTTGCCATCAATGTGATGGCTTGCAGGGCTAAGTCCGGAGAGGTCCAAAATAGTAGGCAGCCAGTCCACGTTTACCGCCAGTTGACCACGTGTCTCTCCCTGGGGTATCTTGGCAGGCCAGCTAATAATAGCCGGAACCCGGATGCCTCCCTCAAAAAACGAAAATTTGCTCCCTCTGTACGGACCGGCATTGCCTCCCCCACCCATGGTACGGATTTCGGTAGAATGCCCATGATCAGACTGAAATATAATGATGGTGTTGTCTCTTAACTGCAATTCATCCAATTTATCCAGTAAGTTTCCTATTCGCTCGTCAACGGTTGATATACAGGCAGCATAGTGTTTTCTGGGGCTGGGCAGGTCTTTATAAAATTCTCTCCATTTGTTGGTGCCCTGCAATGGGTAATGCGGCAGGTTAATGGCATAATACAAAAAGAAAGACTGATCCCGGTTGCTTTCAAGAAATGCATTGGCCCTTTCAGCCATCAAATCCTGGAAGTAGGCCCCATCGTCCCATATCTCTTGACCATTTTCCCATAAGTCGTGCACATTGGGTCCATTCCAATAAAAAAAATGGGAGTAGTTGTCAATGCATCCTCCCATGTGACCAAAAGAGTAATCGAATCCCTGGGCATTGGGCATGGTGCTTTCGGAATAGCCTAAGTGCCACTTCCCGACATGTCCCGTGCGATACCCTCGCTTCTTTAAAACCTCTGCAATGGTAATTTCAGAAGTGGACAACCCGTCGGTACCATGCTTTGATGAAGCATTGCCAGGCAATCCTGCCCGCAACGGCGTTTTACCGGTCATCAGAGCAGCCCGGGATGCAGAACAAATTGCCGCTGCCGCATAGAATTGGGTGAATTTAACACCGGTAGCCGCCAGCTTATCCATGTTAGGCGTATGAAGGTCTGAGGCGCCGTAACAATTCATATCGATCGAACCCTGATCATCCGTATAAAGGATGATGACATTAGGTTTGCGGCTGTCAGCGGTGCTTTCAGAAACTTTGCTGGCACAGCTTACCAGGCAGATATAACACAAAGCATTCAAAAAAATAGTAAGTAATAATTTTCTCATAGGGTATGTCAGTAAAGGTCAATGGTGTTAAATTTAAAAATAGCGGCAATGATAACCAATTTATCTTTATTTAATTACCTCTTTTTGGATAAAGTTCTGTATCAATCACTTGTCTATCCTGTAAAAATTCTTTAGTTTCAATTCGCCATCCCCCTCACTATCCCCCGGCAGTGATTTTTTAAACTTAAAACCGCACAAATGTTATGTCTATTTTTTCAACTAAAGCCGCCCAGCGGAATCTATGGGCTATTTTTTTTATTGTCAATCAATCTGTATCGGCCCAGATTATCATTTCACAATATTATGAAGGGAATGCCAATGACAAATTTCTTGAAATAACCAATGTCAGTGGCTCAACCCTTAATCCGGATAATGACCCGCTTTACATCTGCTTATTTTCCAACCAGGACGCTGGTAATCCTCTAGGGAAAACGCCTGGCCTTTCTACTAAAATCGAGGTAACACTGGAGCCGGGAGCAACGGCGACCTACAAAAACGCTTTAGCCATAGCACCAGTCTACGCCACCAATGAGGCCATTGGAGCACTGATAGGCGCTTTTAATGGGAATGATGTTATCGTCATCTCCACTACCAAAGATGAAACCACCTGGGAAAACCGTATCGATGTCATTGGCCGTGATGGGGACTGGGGAATTGACAAGTCTTTTTATCGCAAATCCTCTGTCAACATACCGAACCCCGACTACGATGCTGAGGAGTGGACAGAAATTTCGCTGGTAGCAGTCGCGGAAGCAGCGGAAAATGAGATTGAAAGACTGGGTTATCACTTTTACAATTGTCAGAAGCCAACCATGGCAGCTTCCAATATTGGCTTTTCCAATACGGCTGACACGTCATTTGATATCAGCTGGAATCCGGGAAATGGTTCCAGCCGGTTGGTCATTATCAAGGCCGGTGAGGCTGTCAGCAGCGTGCCCCTCGATGGAACAACTTACCTGGCAGATCAGGCTTTTGGTGTAGGAGACCCATTTGATGGTGGTTTTGTGGTCTATAACGGTTGGAAAAATTTATGCACCATAACCGGCCTTGCTCCTTCCACCAATTATTTCGTAAGCATTTATGAATTTGATTGTAGCACTCCCCTTTATCTTACGGATTCCTTCATCACGGGCAATCACACAACACTGGACCCGATTCCAAGAATATTTACCTCCCTGGAAGAAAACGGGCAGGACCTGGGGCTGGTAAAACCCAACCATTCCAGCGCTGGTTTCGAAATTACCGTTAGCTGGATCAACCTTTCATCCGAAATAACGGCACGTATTGATGCGCCATTTGAGATCTCACCTGATAATAGCAATTGGTTCGATCAGGTAGCCATCCCATTTATGGAAAACGGTCAGGTAAATTTATACCTTCGTTTTTCACCGCTCAAGGCTGACGGCATTCACCAGGGGTTACTTACATTAAGTGCTACGGGTGCAGATGAGGTGACCCGGCCGGTCAAGGCCACCGCATTTCCCAACGCATGGATCAACGAGTTGCATTATGACGATGCAGGCGCCGATGAAGGTGAGTTTGTGGAGGTGGTCATGCAATATTCGGAAAATTACGATTTGTCGGCTTTCACTCTTCAGCTTTACAATGGCAACCTGGGCCAGGTGTACCAACAGGAATCCCTGGATAATTTTTCGCCGGGCGAAAAAGTTAATAATTTCATGGTATATGTATGGCCGGTGGATGACATCCAAAACGGGCAACCCGGCGGTGCGGACGGTCTCGCGCTTGGCATTGATGACGCTCTTATTCAGTTTTTAAGTTATGAGGGCACATTCACGCCAAATGAGGGGTTAGCCAATGGCATTTCATCCGTTAACATCAACGTAGAAGAATCCGATGACACCGTCGAGGGCCTGTCCCTTCAATTGGTTGACGATAATTTGATCAGTAACAATGGCCCGACACCGGCTGATTATACGGATTTTATATGGGCTTCCGGATTGGAATCTCCGGGTTTATTCAATAATAACCAGGTATTAGCTGTTGATCTGATCGATTTCTATGCTATTCAAGAAAATGGCTTGGCACTTTTGTTCTGGCAAACCCTTTCCGAGATAAACAACCATGGATTTGACATTCAAAAATCAGTTGATGGATACATTTTTGAGACAATCGGCTTCGTGCCCGGCATGGGCACCTCAAACCTGGTTCATCACTATTACCACACCGATAGTGCGTTTTCGCGATCCTGTTACTATCGATTAAAACAAGTTGATCATGACGGGACCATTAATTTCAGCCATGTTATAGCCTTGAAACAAACCGGATCTGACTTTGATCAGTTCCTGATCTTCCCTAATCCAACAACGCTGGATTTGCATATAACCACTTTGAATCCTAAAAAAAGCAGGTCAATTAACGCACAGCTATTATCAATTCAGGGGAAAAAAATATTGCAAACGAGGGGAGATTTAGTTAAAATTAGGAATCAGATTAATAGATGTCTCAAAACGCTGCAAAGTGGGACCTATGTGTTAGCGTTTAAAAATGGTTGGCATAGTGAAAAACATATTTTGTTGAAAGAATGATAAACAAAGACGCTGAAGTTAGTTTTGATCCAAATAGTGTAGGAGTTGGCGGTAAATTGTTTGGTTTACCGTTTACCGAGGAAGATGCACAATTAGTCATCATACCTGTGCCCTGGGAGGTAACCGTTTCCTACATGTCCGGGACGGCAAGGGGGCCGGAAGCCGTTTTAGAGGCTTCGCCACAGTTGGACCTGGCCCTGGAAAATATTCATAACGCGTGGGAGTTAGGTATTTTCATGCAGCCTATTTCAGAGGAGTGGAAGGAAGAAAATGAACAATGGCGAAAACATACATTGCCCTACATAAAATGGTTAGAGTCGGGCAAGAAAAAAACCAACAACGCCACCATTGAAAATACCCCTGAAGCGGTAAATACCGTTTGCAGAAAACTTAATCACTGGGTTAAAAGCCAGTCTGAGGAATTGTTGAATAAAGGCAAGATGGTAGGGATCTTAGGTGGAGATCACAGTACGCCATTCGGGCTTATCGAGGCATTAGCGGAGCGTTACCAGGATTTTGGTGTGCTGCAATTTGACGCCCACGCGGATTTAAGGGATGCCTATGAAGGGTTTGAGTTTTCGCACGCATCAGTCATGTATAATGTATCAAAACTCAATAATGTTTCTAAAATAGTGCAGGTAGGTATCCGGGATTTCTCGCAATTTGAGCATGAGTTTATTGAAAACTCAAAAGGAAAGATCAATACCTATTTTTATCCATCCATTAAAAAAAGGTTATTTAGCGGAGAGCACTGGAAGGACATTTGTCAGGAAATTATCGGAAACTTACCCGAAAACGTATACGTAAGTTTTGATATTGATGGTTTAGACCCAAAACTCTGCCCCAACACCGGCACGCCGGTGCCCGGCGGATTCGAATTTGACGAGACCATTTACCTCATAGACACACTTGTAAAAAGTGGAAAAAAAATAATTGGTTTTGATGTTTGCGAAGTAGCGCCCGGGAAAAACAATCAATGGGATGGCAATGTAGGAGCAAGGATTTTGTATAACATCGCCAATTTAATGGCTGTTTCGCAGGGAAAGCTACAAATGATCCAGTAAAGTCGATGCTGAATCCGGATGCCTGCGGGGGTCGTTGCGATAAATTATTAATCAGCCAGCTATTAAACAAAAAGACTATAATACAACCTTAATTTTGATTATTGAACTATATTTATAGTTTAATATATAAACAACAACAAAGATGAAGAAAAACCTACTGAACCCTAACTTTGGATGGTTGTTGCTATTATTTTTATTTTTCATAGCCGCCAATCCTGCCTCCGCGCAAAAGAAAAAGAACAAAAAAGGCAAAAAAGCACAGGTCGAAGCACCGGCAAAGCCTAAGCCTCCGAAAAAAGACAAAAAGACCATAAAGGGACTGACCAAAGCCAGCAAAAAAATAGAAGGCCTGTTTACCCTTTACCAGGATACTACCAATGGGTCCATCCAAATGCTGATAAATAAGGAGCAGCTCGACCGGGAGTATATTTATTTCAGCCAAATCGCTGACGGCGTTGTCGACGTTTTCTCCTTTAGAGGCGCTTACAGAGGATCTAAAATTTTTAAAATCGAAAAATATTACGATAAAATTGAATTTGTCGCGCAAAACAATTCCTCCTATTTCGATGCCGATAATGCCATTGCCAAAGCCGCTCATGCCAATATAAGTGAGGGCGTTATGGCCAGTGAGAAAATTTTAGCTTACGATACCACCAGTGGCAATTATCTAATTGCCGCTAACAATTTATTTTTAAAGGAAACCTTCATGCAGGTGAAGCCCCCCCGGTTTCCTAACCAATCACCAAGTGCCTTCAGCCTGGGCACTTTAAGCAAGGACAAAACAAAGGTAAGAGGTATCAGAAACTATCCCGCCAATACTGATTTGAAAATTGAATACGTCTATAGCAAACCTTCCGTGCTCAATAGTGGTAGCAGAGGGGTGACGGATGGCAGAAATGTGAGTATAAAAGTTTATCACAGCCTGATACAGGTTCCGGAAAATGATTACCAACCCAGAATTGACGATCCCAGGGCGGGTTTTTTTACCACGCAGGTTACCGATATGACCAGCATGAGCCCGACGCCTTACAGGGATCTGGTACACCGATGGCATTTGAAAAAGAAAGATCCTGACGCTACCATTTCGGAACCGGTTGAACCGATCACCTGGTGGATAGAAAATACAACGCCCCACGAAATACGCCCTATTATCAGGCAGGCCGGTCTGCGCTGGAATGAAGCATTTGAAAAAGCAGGCTTTAAAAATGCCGTGGTGATCAAAGAGCAACCCGATGATGCTACCTGGGATGCCGGGGATATCCGTTACAATGTGTTGCGTTGGACTGCCTCTCCAAATCCCGTTTTTGGTGGTTACGGGCCCAGTTTTGTCAATCCCAGAACCGGACAGATACTTGGAGCAGATATCATGCTGGAGTATGGTTCCTTAAAAGGCAATCTATTGAATGAAAAAATATTTGATGAGGCTTTACTGGAAACCTACCTCCAAAACGGCGAAAATGAAAAAGCCTTTATGGAGCACGACCCCGCCTATTGTACAGCGGGTCAAATGGCCAAGCTTAACAATATGTTCGGACTAACTGCGCTAAGCGTACTGGGTGGCAGCGAATTGGATAAAAGCAAAATGATCAAAGAATTCCTGCATTTTCTAATTCTGCATGAAATGGGCCATACGCTGGGATTAAACCACAATATGAAAGCCAGTCAGTTCCATGGCTTAAAGGACATCAACAATCAGGAAGTCACCGAAAAAGTGGGATTGATTGGTTCGGTGATGGATTATCCGGCTGTAAATTTTGCGAGCGACCGGGAAAATCAGGGGCTATACTGGACTACCAGACCCGGGCCTTACGACCATTGGGTGATAGAATTCGGATACAAGCCTGTCAAGTCACCTGATGAATTACAGCCTATTTTAAACAGGTCTACCCGACCCGAGCTAGTATTTGGCAACGATGCAGACGACATGAGATCGCCTGGTAAGGCCATTGACCCGAGGGTAAATGTCAATGACATGACCCATGATGCGGTCGAATATGCAGTGGAACGAATGAAGCTGGCAAAAAAAGTATCAAAAGAATTATTGAAAAAATATCAAAAGCCAAATCAATCTTATCACGAACTGAGAAATGCTTATTTGGTGGTCACCAGTCAACAAGCCGGCGCCGCCAACATCATCTCAAGGTATATCGGGGGCGTATACGTGGACAGGGCTTTCGTGGGTCAGCAGGGTGGCACCAAGCCCTTCACACCGGTGGAGCTGGAAAAACAAAAAAAGGCCATGAAAGCATTAAACGATTTTGTGTTTTCACCTGAGGCCTTTACCGTACCATCGGCCTTGTATAGCCATTTGCAAATGCAAAGGCGGGGATATAATTTCATCTCCCGGCCAGAGGACCCAAAGATCCATGCCAGGATTCTCAATATTCAAAGAACCGTATTACGTCACTTATTGCATTACAATACCCTACAAAGGATAACAGATTCTGAAATGTATGGAAATGCTTATTCTTTATCCAGTTTCATGAGCGATTTAAACCAAGGTATTTTCAAAAGTGACATATACGGCAACGTCGGTTCTATCCGCCGGAATTTGCAGGTTGAGTACACCCAGGTACTGATCAATATGCTTACCGGGTCTCAAAAAACAAGATTTAACCACCTGGCAAAATCCATGGCTTTATATAACCTTAAGAGGATCCGGAAAATGGCCGGCAGCGCTACCGGAAACACAGCGACCCGGGCGCATAAGGAACACTTGAAAACATTGATAGATAATGCGTTAGACGAAGTGTAACCTGCATTTCAGCCAAAGAAAATTATTCCCCAAAAGCCGGCGTCCTCTTATCCATTGACGCCGGCTTTGTCTTTTCATGTAGCTTGTCACCTGATTTTTCACAAAAACTTTAATAAAGATCAATTTTGTGACGGAATACTACTTTGGCTACGGTTATATGTGAATCACTTAGGTGCTAATGCCCTTGACACTTCCCCTCAATTCCGGCTTTAAAAATGGTAGAATTTAATGTATACAAACCCCTTTCTTAAGTGAATGGCGCTCAGCCCCACAAGCAGACCTTAAAACTCCTGCCAATGTAGGCCTTAACATCCTGACAATCAAATTTATATAGGCACATCGTCAGTATAATTTGCTCATCTTTATTCATGTAAGTTTGTACATTTTTTACACTCGAAAAATTGGGAATTTTGAGCTAAATTTCTTATTTTATTAGGTCTACGTATTTGGTTTGATTATTGGAAACAATTGGTATTGATCATGAAACATTTCTTAGAGGGATTGCGGTCGGGGAAGTTATACAGGTACTTTGCCTTGACGATACTTGTCAGTGTATTCACAGCCAACACCCTACAGGCTCAAAAACAAAATCAAAAGGGTAAAAACAAAGAAAAACCGCCTACCATTGAAGAATTAGTGGCTTCCTCAAAAAAGTTTGACGGCCTGTTTGAAATATACCAGGATACGGTTACCGGAAAGTTGCAAATGTTAATTTCCGAAAATCAGTTGAACAAAGAGTTCATTTACTTTAACCAGGTTACCAACGGTGTAGTAGATGCAGCAACCTTTCGCGGCGCCTATAAGGAAGCCAAAGTATTTAAAATCATCAAGTATTTTGACCAAATACAGTTTGAATTTCAAAACACCTCATTTTTTCATGACCCAAACCACCCACTAAGCAAGTCATCCGATGCCAATATCAGCAATAGCATTACGGAAAGCCAGAAAATCGTAGCCTTTGACAAAAACCGTGGCCAATACCTGATCAAGGCTGATCATTTATTTCTGGAAGAGACGTTATCGCAGGTTAAACCTGCCAAACTTCCATTCTTGCAATTCTTTTCCTTTAGCCTGGGTACCCTGGATAAAAAGAAAACCAAGGTAAGCACCATTAGAAGCTATCCTAAAAATACTGATGTAGAAGTTGAATACGTTTACAGCAAGTCCTCGGTATTGAACCCTGGTAGTAAAGCCATCACAGACGCCAGGAATGTGAGCATCCACATTTGGCATAGTTTCATTGCCATGCCGGAAAACGATTATCAGCCGCGCTATGATGATCCCAGAATTGGTTATTTTACAACCCAGATCAACGATATGACCTCCGTCAGCGCCACACCTTACAGAGATCTGATACACCGTTGGCATTTACAAAAAAAAGACCCCAACGCCCGTGTTTCGGAGCCGGTCAAACCAATCACCTGGTGGATTGAAAACAGTACGCCCCAAAACATTCGACCAACTATTAAAAAGGCTTTCGAAAAATGGAACCAGGTATTTGCTTCAATCGGCTACAAAAATGCCCTGGTCGTCAAAGAACAGCCCGACAGCGCCAGCTGGGAAGCGGGCGATATTGAATACAACGTAATACGATGGGTTTCGTCTCCAAATCCAAGATTCAGCGGCTACGGGCCAAGTTTTGTCAATCCCCGGACCGGGCAAATTTTAGGGGCCGACATCACCCTGGAATATGCTTCCCTTTCCCAGCAGTTGAACGGTGAAAAAGTTTTTGAAAAAGCGGGGCTGGAGTGGATTGGCCAGGAAACGCCAATGCAGGGAGAAGAAAGCTACACACATGCAGACCACTGCGCCTTCGGTGCTTTTGCCCGGGCACAAAATCAGTTTGGGCTGATGGCTCTGAAAACCGTAGGCGGATCGGAGCTTGACAATAACAAAATGATTGAAGAATACCTGTATTTTCTTGTATTACACGAGCTGGGCCACACGTTGGGACTCAATCACAATATGATGGCCAGCCAGTTTCATAACCTGACCGACATTAATAACCCAAAGGTGACGGAGACCTTGGGATTGGTAGGCTCAGTGATGGACTATCCCGCCATTAATTTTTCACTGGACCGTACCAAACAGGGGCAATATTGGCCAACAAGACCTGGTCCTTACGATCAATGGGCCATCACCTTTGGCTACCAGGACTTTGAGCATGACCAGGATTTGGAAAACCTGCTTTTACGCTCTACAGATTCGGCATTGGCATTTGGTAATGATGCGGATGACATGCGATGGCCGGGCAAAGCCATTGATCCACGCGTCAATGTAGGTGATATGTCAAATGACGCCATTAACTACGCCGTGGAAAGAATGAAACTTACCCGGGAGGTAGCCGAGGAATTGCTGGCAAAATACCAGGTAGAAGGTAAGTCATTTCACGAGCTCAGGAATGCTTATTTACTGCTAACAGCTCAGCAACACAATGCTGCCCATGTCATCTCACGCTATATTGGCGGTGTATACGTTGATCGTTCTTTCGTGGGGCAGGAAACCGAAAAAATGCCGTTTACACCCGTTGAAAAGGAGAAACAGAAGCTCGCCATGGAGTCGCTGGCGACGTACGTATTTGCGGACGATGCTTTTTTGGTTCCCAACGAATTGTACAATCACCTGCAAAAACAAAGGAGGGGATATGATCATTTCGGCTATCCCGAAGACCCTAAAATTCACCAAAGGATTCTGGCTATTCAGGAAAGTGTATTAAAACATTTACTTCATTATCACACCTTGCAAAGAATCAGCGATTCTGAGCTATACGGAAACGACTATGCGTTGCCTACCTTTATGGAAGATCTTAACCAGGCCATTTTTTCTGATGATATTAAAAAGGATGTCAATTCCTTCAGGCAAAATCTGCAGCTGACCTATACGCGGCAGTTGATAGAACTTCTTACCGGCAAGTACAAAGACAAATTTAGTCCCAGAAGCCGTTCCATGGCCATTAGTAATTTGTGGCAAATAAAAAATTGGGTACATGTACCCCAGGGAAACCTGGAAACCATTGCACACAAGAGACATCTTAAGATATTGATTGACAATGCGCTGGATCAGATAGATTAAATATATTTATATAATTGCTGGCCAGTAACCATTCAAGATGTTGTTTGTACAAAAATTACAACGATACTAACTGGAATTGGTTAGTCTCCTGCTATACCGGTCATCCAAATATCTAAAATCAAAAGCGTATGCACACATACACCGAAAAAGGATGATTTCACCGGCATTACCAAACAAATTTTGTTTAAAGGCGACAATAATTTTTATCTGATTTACCAATAAGCGGTCTGAAATAACCATTTGCGTAAGGATCTTTTTTTGATGCACCAATAGCAAAACCAACAGCCAAAATGTAAAATATGGCAATATCGTTTTGGTCAGCTTTATTATCAACTCAGTATTACCTGGATAAAGAGGATATTAGGAAAACGAAATGATTACCTCTTTACAATTCAATCCAAAATTTATATCGTTTCACTGTGTTTTGAATGGTTTAACATAAATCTAACATGATGATGATACTACCTTTGCCAGCGTATTAACTGTATGTGAATCAGACTTATGAAACTATACCAAAATATATTTCTCGTTCTTGGATTATTGCTCTCATTCTCACTTAATGCCCAAAAATATTTACTGCCTTCTGAGTCAGAAAGCTTCAAACAGGATTTTAAAAAACATGTGTTAAAGAAAATGAAGAGGTACAATGTTACAGGCTTAAGTATTGCCTTGGAAATTGAAGGTCAACACATACTTGAGGCGGGATTTGGGTTTTCAGATAAATCAGGAAATGTCAGGGCAACCAAAGATACCGAATATCCTATTGGTTCGGTATCAAAAATTATTACCTCCACGGCCATTTTGAAGCTATGTACTGACGGGCTTATAGATATAGATAAAAAATACACCTATTATGTTCGAGATTTCTCAATGAAATCACACTTTAATGGTCAAAATGAATTCACAATAAGACATTTACTTTCTCATTATGCAGGTATTCCAAGGCTTCGCGCAAAGGGATTTATGAAAAAAGAGCCCAAACCATTGGAAGATCTTTTGCTAAATTCTAAAGATGAGTATCTAATTTCACCACCCGGAAGAGTATATCAGTATTCAGATTGGGGGGTTGATTTATTGTCCTTGCTGGTAGAACGTGTTTCGGGGGTACCGTATGAAGAATATGTTGAAAATCATATTTTCAAACCATTAAATATGGATCATTCGTATTTTGGTCCTGCGAAGTATACGAAAGGGTATAACAATGGGAGGGAAACCGAAACTTATAAATATAGTTACTCAGGTTCAGATGGGGTCACATCAAGTGCTTCGGACATGCTTAAAATCGTTCGGTTATATACCAACGAAGGCAGGCTGTCAAGTAAGCAATTTTTAAGTTATGAGGTTGTTAAGGATGCTTTGCAAAACCAATTTATAGATGCACCCCTGGCATACGATACCGGGATTGGCCTTATGTGGGATGTACAGCAATTAAAAAATGGCCGGACCCGTATTAAAAAAGCCGGTGTACACGAACCTTTTTTTACCTATATCTTTTTTATCCCGGAGCTTCAGGCCTCAATTGTTATCTGTAGTAACTCCAATTCCAGCAGCTCAATCCATTGGGATAGTTGGGGCAGGTTATATTCGTTTTTAGCTGAGAAATACAATTTGGCTAACCATGAAAGTCCTTCAAAAAAAAGAGCAGAGCACAAAAAAGTTACTTTAACTGACGACCAGTTTAAAAAGATTGAGGGTTCATATAGTACATCTATTGGAATTTTAAACTTTAAAAGAAATGGAAATAAATTTGATGTAGATCTCAAATCAGAAAATAAAAGAGGAGTTGGAGTTCCGTATTCTGGTGGTCTGATAAAATTATATATCAAAGCTTTTGGTATAAAAATACATGCCATGGACGTTTTTTGGGAAGAAGTAAACGGTGAAATTATAATGGGGAAGCAATTCAAAAGCGGCTCGAGACATGTATCTGGTTCAAAGATCGATTCCAGGCAGATACCAGTAACCTGGAAGAATGCCATTGGCACTTACAGGGTCATTAACTATGATGAAAATGATTATAAGACTTTTGATTCAATAAGACTTTTTATTAATTCAGATGATATTTTGGAAATAAGAGGTGATATTAAGTTTCCAAGAAAAATAGCTATACAGCTGGGTTTATCCCCAGTATCTGATGAGTTGGCCATTATACCCGGCTATAACTTTGATTTCTTTGGAGGTGAAACCGTTAAACTGCAAAAGAAAAAGGACGGGGGATATTATTTAACGTTATCTGGATGTGAGTTTAAAAGAATTAGTAAATGACGTTTAAAGAATCCGGGAGAGTAGTAAAAATAAATCAAGATTTATTGTTTAAGCGACCCTATATTTGGATAGTAACCCTATCAATTACCTCCCTTAATTTTTTAATTACGTATAACTTTCAAAATATTAACATTCAATATGTCTACTACTATTTGGTAGATATACTCACAACCTATTTAATTATTGAGTTTTATGCTTACGGCGTCCGCTTTTTAAATAAAAAAATTCCATTAAATAAAGATTTCGTAAAAAGGTTAACTTATCAATTCACGCTGCACACATTAACCGTAGTCATATTTACGATTCTTTTGAACGAGTTACTCGATCACATTTTTTTTGGAGGTAAACGGCTTTCCCTTTCCTTTGTCTTCTATACTAAAGATACCTTTGTTGCCCTGTTATTTATCTTACTCTTCCATGCAGTATATTTCGGATTGTTCTTAGTTTCCGAAAGACAAAATCCTGGATCAGTCGGAACAATACCCGAAGTAAAAATTAAGGTGAGGGATGCCTTTACATTTAAACTATTGAGTACAACAGAAATAATTGCCGTTTACTCATTATTTGGCAATACCTACGTGATTGATATCAATTTTAAAAAATTTTCATCTGAGTTAACACTTAAGGAGTTTGAAGAGAAGCTGAACGAAAACTTTTTCAGAGCCAATAGAAAATTTATCATTTCAAAAACTATCATTGACTCATATAAAAGTGCCAGCAATGGTAAAATTGATGTCACTATAAAAACAAAGGCCACAGGAGAATTATCAAAAACAATAACAGTCAGTCGAGATAAAGCTTCACTGTTTAGAACCTGGCTAAAATCTGGCAGTTAGGAATGAGATAATAAAATCATTTCTTAAATCACCCCATAAACACATTATTATCCATACGTACCCTCCGCGACACACCCAGGGTATTTGCTCTGATGAGTTTTTCCTGCCCGTACTTATGTTTGATATGATCCATGGCCTGATACAGTTTTACCCATTCCTCCGTGTCGTCAAACAGGTCTATCTGATAATATCCATGCACCAGGTGGCTGAGCCGGACCCCAATTAACCTGATGAGCAGGCGTTTGTCGTAAAGCCTGTCAAACAAAGCCTCCGCAAGTTTTATCAAAGTATGATCGCAGGATGTATAGGGAATATGCTTTTGCCGTGTAACCGTTTCAAAGTCGGAGTAGCGAATTTTGATGGTAATACAGGAAGTGAGCTGTTTTTCCTTGCGCAGCTTAAACGCCAACTTTTCTATCATCGCCACAAACAGCGCCTTGAGCTTTTGCACGTTAATGGTATCGGCGTCAAATGTAATCTCACTGGAGATCGATTTTCTTTCAGTATGGGGAACCACCGGTGAATGATCGATACCATGAGCCCTGTTCCAAAGCAGTCGCCCGTTTTTCCCGAAAATGCTTACAAGCATATCCACCGGCATTTCCCTTAAAATTTTAACTGTTCTAATCCCCATATCATTCAGGAAACCAGCGGTCTTGTTACCCAGCAGAGGTATTTTCCGGATAGGCATCGGATCGAGAAATTCTGTTTCCATACCTTTCATCACCTGTTTTTCACCGCTGGGCTTTGCCTCCCCTGTGGCTACCTTTGAAACCATTTTATTGGTAGAAAGCCCCATGGACAACGGCAGGCCGGTATTTTTCATGATTTTTTGTCTCAATTCTTTGGCCCACCGAAAACAACCAAAAAAACGATCCATGCCACTGACATCAATGTAAAACTCATCTATAGAAGACTTCTCAAACAGCGGTGCGCTATCGGAAATAATCTCAGTGACCATGTGGGAATACTTGGTATAGGCTTCCATATCGCCCGAAATGATAATCGCATCCGGACAGAGTTGTTTGGCCAATGACATGGGCATAGCGGAGTGTACGCCAAACTTCCTGGTTTCATAACTACAGGAAGCCACAACTCCCCTACCGCCATTGCCCCCGATCAGCAGCGGTTTACCTTTCAGTCTGCTATCAATCAAACATTCTACCGAGACAAAAAAACTGTCAAGGTCCATATGTATGATCGATCGGTCTTCGTTATTAATCAACACGGCATTTTACTATAAACAAGTAAGGACTTAGTTTTCCCAACTGGATTTTACCAGCACTCCGGAAATCATATTTTTCCTCAAAATGAGTTCTAAAATAATGGATTTATGCTAAATATTTTAGTTTTTGTTGTTTTTTTATTTTGCAAATACTAAATTTATAAACATATATACTAATATTTGTAGTATACGTAACAATAACAGAAGATTAGCCTTACAAAGGTTTTGCTTGTAAAAGATTTAAAAATGGCTGCTGCTATACAGAGGAATTCTTAAATTAGTAAATCACCATGGTCCAACCCATACCACATGCTGACAAGACGACAATTATTGCAAAGGATGATGTAAATTTTGGCTTAAAACTTTATAGTAAAAAACTAGCATCAGGCAGGTGCCAGGTAAAATTTTACGTCAACACGGCTGGTCAAAAACGACTTTATGGATATACGCTGGTAGAGGCGCATACCACCCTGAAAGAAGTCGTGAAAACCATCACTGACCGGATCCGGCGACAGCAGCGGAGTGACAGTTATCACCATGCTCACTTGTTTGCCCTGGGCAAAAAACAGGAAGACTGGACGAACTTTATGATTTTTGAAATTTAAAATAGCGCGGATAAAGTATAATTATTAACTTGGCTGTTTTTAACAGGCCGATGAATTTATTCAACAACCCAATAGATTAACTCCAATAAGAAAAATAATTCTATGACCCTCGTCAGCAAAAACATCAAATACCTGAGAAAGATCAATAACTATACACAAGAACAATTTGCAGAAAAAATTGGCATAAAAAGATCATTGTTGGGGGCTTATGAGGAAGGGAGAGCTGATCCAAGGCTTAACAATTTATTGAATATCGCCAAGGAATTTAATGTCAGTGTGGATACACTTATCAGCAAAAACGTGGAAGAGATACCCGATCCATCTCTGCCACCAGCGCAAGACTCCGGGCAAAAGGAAAAGTTTAAAGTGCTGGCCATCACCACTGATCAAAACAACGAGGAAAACATTGAGCTGATTCCCCAAAAAGCATCTGCAGGTTATTTAAACGGCTATACCGATCCTGAATATTTAAAAGATCTTCCCAAGTTCCAGCTTCCTTTTCTGGCTAAGAACGGGACATACCGGGCTTTTGAAATTACGGGTGACTCTATGTTGCCACTGGAGTCGGGAACGGTGGTAATTGGAAAGTATTTAGAGCATGCCTCAGATATTATCAATGGCAAAACTTATGTGCTTGTCACAGGAAAAGAAGGTATCGTCTATAAACGCGTATTTAATTACGCCGAGGAAAATGGGAAATTATTTTTGGCCTCTGACAACAAAATCTACTCTCCCTATGAAGTAGAACTTGAAGATGTAATGGAAGTGTGGGAGGCAAAGGCATTTATTTGTGTCTCATTTCCTGAGCCTGACAGCGAAATGACACTTGAAAAACTCACCGGCATAGTTATTGATCTACAGCAGGAAGTTATCAAACTTAAAAGTCATTAATGTAGGATATTTACCTGAAAATAGTTTTTTAATTTAATTTACTTTTTTTACTTCGTAATCAATCAACGGTTAAACGAACAGGGAAATATGTTATTTATCAGGGCGGGAATTATTTCGCTATTTTTTGTTTTAAATTTTTCCTCCACCAATTATACCGCAAAGGTAAATGCCGTTCGGGAAAAATCAATCGCTTTTAGTCCCAACCTGAAGGCGATTAACAACTATGACCTTCAATATTTCATCGAAATTATGGATAAGGACATGCAATCTCTTGAAGGTTATAACAAATACTCCGATGACTTTATGGATTGCTTCAGACCGTTGGATGTTTATGGTTATTGGGAAAACAAAGGAGAAGAGGATTATTATATTATTCTTAATAAAGCTGTCTACCTGATGGAAGAGAAGGTTGAATATTTTACCGAATCCCTGCTCACCAATGAAAATTTTATTCAGCAAACACTTCCCAAGTATCATATCAAAAAGGTGGATGCCAAAAAATATCATATTGACTGTGGCTCATTTGCACCGGCATTTGACTATAGCCTGGCCTATTTTCAGGCGCCTTTTACTGATAAAAAAATGCAGCCGGTCATTGAGTATATCAAAAAGCAAAATCCCGAATTGGGCATTCCTCAGATATTGACGCTACAGCATAATTATAATTTCGGTAAGGTATTATTCCAGAAAACCTCTAAAATGTCGGTGGCGGTATATGCTTATTATCCCTACCACGAAGATAAGACTTTGGTACTCAATTATACCCTCAATTACGTCCACAACCTTCCTCCCAAGCTCGTAGGTGGCTATAAGGTCATTATGGAAGAAATTGTTGATGGCATGAGAAACCTGGTATTGCAGACCAGAAAAGTGTGTAAACAGTTGGGGTAGCCTATCTAATTTTAACATACCTAATCGTCATCCAACAACAAGCCTTGTATTTTTAATGGGGATTTTTGGTTGACTAAAACTACTTTCCACGTAGCTTTTTCATCGTCAGGCCCCGGTTTATTTTGCCCGTCGCTGTTCTTGAAAATTCCTTTATCCACTTTATCTCCCTGGGAGCATGAAAGGCTAACTGTTTTTTCAGCTGGTCCAGTAACGCATCCTCCGGACTTTCCGGTCCCTCCAGCAATAAGATTAGTTTTTGGCCTAGTCGCTGATCGTCTACAGCGCCCACCATAAAATTTTCATTTCTACCCAAGCCGGTCAATATGCTGGAAATGCTAAACTCCAACTGCTCCACCTGGACCTTCACACCTCCCGTATTCACTACATTATCGATCCTGCCTAACCATTCAAATTCATGGCTACTAATAATCCTCACCCTATCATTGGTGATGATCGTGTTGCCGCCTGTTAGTTTCGATTGAATGGTCAAACAATCCCGTTCATCCTGCCCGATTATCATCTCATCAAAAACCTTAAAATGCTGATCGCCATCCGGTCCGTTTAATTTTTTCAGGGCGATGTGAGAAACCGTCTCCGTCATGCCGTAGGTGGCGTAGATGGGCGCATCAATGACTTGCATTTTTTGTTTAAGTTGCTCACTTACAGCTGCACCACCTACAATGATCGCCTTCGCCTGATTGAGTATATTCACACCGCCGCCTTCTGCCAGCAATGTTTCGAGTTGCAAAGGTACCAGTGCTATGAAATCAAAATAGCGGCCCGGTTCAATAGTTGCGAATGGATTGGAAGATGGTGTAACCACGGTTAAATCCATGCCAAGTATTAACGCTCTGGCCAACATCATTTTTCCGCCGATGTAGGCCGTATTGATGCAGGCTAGAGCCCGGTCACCTGTGGCTAGCTTTAAGGCATTCCCGGTCAAATGTGCGCTGTGTTCCATTGCACTGCGGGGTATCTCAATGTCCTTCGGCTTACCAGTAGAACCCGAGGTAGGAACAGTAAAGTAACCTTCACCCCTCAACCAGGATTGAATAAACGATAGGGTATCCTTTTCAAATGCACTTAATACCATCTCTTCCAACTCAAAATGCTGAAGATCAGCAAGTAGGATCTTTTGTCCATTGAGCTCCAGGTATTTTTCCTTGTCAGGCATTATTTATTAGCACTTTTGCCACTAAGCTTTTCATGTGGATTTCTGTCATGGGCATAAGCTCATTCAAAGATTACGGTACGGTTTTTAAAAACCAACACATTATGCTGGAGATGATGCCATATAGCCCGGGACAGCACAATTTTTTCAAGGTCCCTGCCCTTTCTCATAAGACTCTGAATCGAGTCTTTGTGACTAACCCTGACAACATCCTGTTCTATCAGAGGGCCCTCGTCCAGTTCCGTAGTCACGTAGTGACTTGACGCACCAATAATCTTCACCCCCCGCTGGTAGGCTGAGTGGTACGGTTTGGCGCCTGGAAAGGCCGGTAAAAATGAATGATGAATGTTAATAATCTTGTTGGGGTATTCCTTGATAAAACCACCTGACAAAATCTGCATGTACCGCGCCAGGATAATTAAGTCGACATCGTGTTTTTTTAACAAAGCTATCTGCTGTTGCTCCTGGGCCAACTTGTTGTCTTTGTTGATTGGGAGATGATAAAACGGAATATCAAATCTCGCGGCAATATCAGAAAGGTCATTGTGATTGCTGATAATTAAAGGAATTTCTATTTCCCATTCCCCCGATTGATAGCGGGAAAGGATATCGTACAGGCAATGCGGGTATTTGGACACCATCAGTGCCACCCCCGGCTTCTGACCTGTAAAGTGTAATTTCCACACCATTTGGTAATGCGCACCAATTTCCTCATTGAAACGATCATTTATCTCTTCCCTGGCAATAGCAAAGCCATCCAATTCCCATTCAACCCTCATGAAAAAAATCTTCTCCCGCTCATCCACATGCTCGTCCAGATCAATAATATTGCCCTTGTGCCTGCTAAGAAATTCCGTAACCTTGGCGATGATTCCTTTTTGGTCGGGACAATGAATTAATAGTATCGCACTTGGTTTGGTTCGATCCATGATAAGATAGTTATGAAGCCGGTCTTATTTAATCAGGGAAATTTTGGGTATTTATCAAAGTCCGGATCTCTTTTTTCGAGGAAAGCATTTTTTCCTTCCTGGGCTTCCTCCATCAGATAAAACATCAACGTGGCATCCCCGGCCATTTCCATAATGCCGGTTTGTCCGTCAAGTTCCGCATTTAGCCCTCTTTTAATCATTCTAACGGCCATGGGGCTCCTTTTCATAATGGTTCGGCACCATGCAACGGTAGTAGCTTCTAACTCAGCCAATGGCACTACCTTATTTACCATACCCATTTTTTCGGCCTCTTCGGCGGTATATTGTTCGCATAAGAACCAGATTTCCCGCGCCTTTTTCTGTCCGACATGTCTCGCCAAATAGGAAGAGCCAAAACCGCCGTCAAAACTTCCTACTTTGGGGCCGGTTTGTCCAAACCTTGCGTTATCGGAGGCAATGGTAAGATCACACACCACATGCAACACGTGTCCACCCCCAATGGCATAGCCATTTACCATGGCAATGACAGGCTTTGGCATAGAACGTATCCGCTTGTGTAAGTCCAATACGTTCAATCTCGGCACACCATCCTTTCCAACGTAGCCGCCCTTTCCTTTCACGTTCTGGTCACCGCCTGAACAAAAGGCTTTATCGCCTTCACCTGTTAATACGATGACCCGTATATCCTGTCTTTCCCTGGCAATATCCATGGCTTCTATTAACTCCATGTTGGTTTCCGGGCGAAATGCATTATAAACTTCCGGCCGGTTGATAGTTATCTTAGCGATACCCTCAAATAATTCAAATTTTATATCCTGATAATCCTTAATGGATTTCCATGCGAAACTAGTTTCCATAAATATTATTTATTGTATGCTTAAAGTTGGTAAAAAACTTTTTATTAATTGCTTTTTCAGTCTCAATTTCCAATATTTTTGCGCCATTTTCCATATTGAAAAACCCACTGATTTTCTCCCGCAGGGACGGAAAGTCCTGACACCGGGCATATTCTATATCAAACTCTTTGCACAGGTTCTCTGCTCTCAGCGGCTGATATGTTTCAAAGCGTTCCTCCAGCTCCGGCTGCCGGTCCGGCCCTTTAATCAATCCGAAAATGCCGCCCCCGTGATTGTTAAGAATAATTACCCTTAAATTCGCCGGTAGATAATGGTTCCAAAAAGCATTCCGGTCATAGAAAAAAGCCATATCGCCTGTGATGAGTGTCACCAATTTATCGGTACTCAAGGCACAGCCTATAGCGGTGCTGACACTACCGTCGATACCGCTGGTTCCCCTGTTGGCAAAAACCGCTATGGTCTGATCCTGAATGCCCAGGTAATTAGCGTATCGCACCGGCATGCTATTAGCTAAATGTAAAATTGAATCAGCAGGCAGCGCTTCCAGCACCGTTTTAGTTGCTGAAAACTCAGAAAAGTCCCCATCTGAAAATTGCCTTGAACAGGACTGCTCCACCATCCGATCTATTGCCTTCCATTCATTTAGGAATGTATGCTGTTCCTCCAATTCCGGTTGGGTCACGGTTTGTAAAGTTTTAAAAAAGACTGATGGCGTTAATTGAAAAATATCTGTCAGGGACTGAAAGGTATCCGCCACCTCTCCGCCTGGCTGAATGTGCCAGTGTTCCACTGCGCGGTATTTTCTTAAAAACAACTTTAGCTGCTTGGAAATGACGGATTTTCCAAAGGAAATTAACAGATTCGGTGCAAGCTTTGACAATAATTCTTCATTGTCTATTCCCAAAAACGCATCCTGATGTTTGATGCCAATGTCCGGCAGTTGGCAGTTGCTGATGATGTCTGCCACCACGGGTATGTGCCAGGCTACGGCAAATGACCGTAACATATCTACAAATGCGGCATCATATTTTCCCTGGCCAGCAACTATTAAAATTTTTTGATAAGATCTAAACTTTTGGAACAGGGTCTTTTTGAGAGGCTTGGTAATTAAATTTGGTGGAAAATGCTGATCGATGATACGTACATCCCTGGAATAGTTGATACTTTCATGTTCTTCGGGGTAAAACGGTTCTCTGATCGGGACATTGATGTGCACAGGACCCGGTGGGTCGCAGCGGCTGAGGTTGATGGCTTCATTAATGATCCTGTTTATTTGCCAGGACGCATCGGGGTGGCTGTAATCGACAGGCAGATCAAAACTTTTCTTCACATGCTTTCCATAGACATGAGACTGACGAATAGTTTGACCATCCTGTTGATCTATCCACTCGGGTGGTCTGTCGGCCGTTAAGAGGAGTAAAGGCACCTGAAGGAAAAAGGCCTCGGCTACCGCTGGTGCATAATTTAAAGCCGCTGATCCGGATGTACAAACCAGAGCGACAGGCGCTCCGGACATTTGTGCCATCCCAACACCAATAAATGCCGCAGAACGTTCATCGCTAATCGTCCGGACCCGGATAGCCGGATGCCTGGAAAATGCCAGGGTCAGGGGTGCGCACCTAGAGCCAGGGGATAGTATCACCTCGCTCACCTTTTTTCTGGCGCAAATTTCTGCGATATCAACTAAGGGTTGTAAAATCATGGGGTGCTTTTATAAAGCCCCCTAAAAATATAAAACAATTGTCAGGATTAAGAATCAGGAAAAAAAATATTGCCAAAAGGCTGACCGGAAAATCAAAGACGGCGATGCCGAAGTAACCGCAGTGGGCTAAGACAATACTTTGAGCATGGTCTGCTGTTTTAAGTTGGTTTCCTCCCATTCCTTTTCCACATCTGAAATGGCTGTCACACCGGCGCCGGCATAAAGGATGGCTTCCGTAGCAAATAACTGCATGCAACGGATATTAACAAACAAATGCGTTTCCTCAAACATATTAACAGGGCCTAGAAAACCGCTAAAAAAAGAGCGGTCAAAGTTTTCATTGTCCAGCAGAAATTGCCTGGCCGGTTCTTTTGGCATGCCACAGACGGCGGAGGTAGGATGCAGTAATTTCAGCATGACGGTAGCCAGCTGCGGGAAGTTTGTGGCGACCGTATCCACTAAAAAATCTGTTTTCAAATGGGCCAGCTCTCCGGCTCGCGCAGTTCTCGGGCCTTTTTCCTCAAATTCTCTCAGCCTGATCTTCTTAAAACAATTAATAATGTAGCGGCTAACCATGGCTTGCTCCTCGATTTCTTTCTGTCGCCACGCCACTTCCATCAGGTCTGATTCGTCATTAATTTTCTGAGTGCCTGCCAGGGCTACTGTTCGAAATATTTTGGATCGGTCAAAGCTAATCAATTCCTCTGGCGTCGCTCCCAGCCAGGTGCCAATACCAGGTACAGAAACAACAGAAACCAGCGCATTTGGATAGAGCTGGCACGATTTTTCAAAAGTTTCTATTAAATCAAAACCCGCTTTCAGCGTTACCTTTTGCTGACGAGCAGGTACAACCTTATTAAACTTTCCAGCCTTAATAGCTTCAATGGCTTTTTGAACCATCCCGAGGTAATGGCTTTTGCCATCGACGCTTACTGGTGAATTCTTAAGTGTGTGAAAGGCAGTTTTTTTTCCGTTGGGTTGGTTAAATGTCGCGCCAAGATTTGCCAGCAATTTTTCCAGCTTCAGGTGATTGTTATCCTCACTGTTTAAATATGGGCTGGTCTTAAGCGCCTTCTTTTCGGTGTTGTAATAGAGATGGTTGTGGATAAAAATATTCCGGCCTTCGCCTTCATCGGAAAATGGGCTTAAAATAAAGCCGTCATCCAGCTCCTCCAGATCGGCTTTGACATAATTGATCGCTCCCGACAGGTCGAGAATCAGGTGCTTTTCAGTGTGATGAGGGTGACGCCACAGGGCAATGGACAGGTTGTGATGGAAAGCAAAATTAAAAAACTGGGACAAGACCTCGTTTTCGTCCTTGTTTATCAGCTGGTCCTTTAGTATTTCCCAATCTTTTAAGTGCTCCATAGGTTATTTTTTATCCAAAATAGCCATTGTAATCCGGCTGATGCAAACCAGTTGCTCCTGGTGGTTTTCTATTTTAATCTCCCAAATATGCGTTGACCTTCCCACATGAATCGGCCTGGCAGTGCCGTAAACAAAGCCATCTTTTACTGCTTTTATATGGTTAGCGTTAATCTCCAATCCAACGCAATACTGTTTTGAAGGATCTATACTTAGTGATGAAGCCACGCTACCCAATGTCTCCGCTAATGTGACAGAGGCTCCTCCATGTAACAATCCAAACGGCTGATGTGTTCGATGATCTACCGGCATACTGGCACTTACGAACTCTTCTCCGATACCTGTAAACGCAATGCCCAAATGCTCCATCATGGTATTTTTATTCATGGCATTTAGTTTATCAATGGTAATATTCGGATTTATCATATGTGATTAAGATAAAAATGGTTTAATTTGCCTCCCGACACTCACAAATGTAAATCAAAATTGAAAAGCAAAAAAATATATTTAATACGGCACGGTCAAACAGATTTCAACAAAAGGGGCATGGTACAAGGCAGCGGAATCGATGCACCACTCAATGAAACAGGCCGTCAGCAGGCGAATGCTTTTTTTAATGCCTACCGGGACATCTCTTTCGATAAAATTTATATTTCCACTTTGCAACGTACAAGGCAATCGGTGCAGCCTTTTCTGGACCTGGGAATTCCTCATGAAAAGCTCAGTGGATTAAATGAAATCAACTGGGGAGAAAAAGAGGGCATGGCCATTTCACAGGAAGATCATGATTATTATTTACAGATGACCAAAGCCTGGGAAAATGGGCAGGTGGACTTAAGCATTGCAGGAGGCGAAAGTCCCTTGGCCGTTCAAAACAGGCAAAAGGTAGCCTTGCAACATATTTTGGCAAATACAGAGGAGCAAACCATTCTCATTTGCATGCATGGCAGGGCTATCAGAATATTGCTGTGCCTGTTATTAAACTATCACCTTAAACAAATGGACACCTTCCCGCATAGCAACCTCGGTTTATACAAAATAAACTATGTGGATACCCGGTTTTCGGTGGAATGGACAAATGATACCAAGCACTTGAATGGTATCAAGCATTAGTCAACAGGCGGTCAAACTATTTTTTATATTTTTTCCAGTTGTCGCTTAAGACTTTCCAGATCTGAGGGCCTTGCAGCACTTTTTTCGACCAGATTACCATTTCTGTCAATGATCAAATGGCGGGGGATTACCATGCTGCCATTTTCATATACTTTTTCCTTTAAATCTTCGATGAGAACCCTAGTAGCACGAAGGTGTATGCCCTCTAGGTTATAATATTTGATCATGTCCTTCCATTTTTGCGCATTTCGATCCTTGTCAACAGACAAATAAAACATCGCCACATCATGTGATTTTAAGAGTGCTATGAGCCCATCATTATTTTCAAATTCTTTCTTACAAGGTCCGCAGGTTGTTGCCCATATATCTACATAAACTGCTTTCCCTTTAAAAGATTTCAATGCGTCGCCCAAAGAGTTGATACTTTCTCCTGTCTCCAAAAATTTGACCTCTTTACTATAATCCTGTTCTATGAGCTTATGATATTTCTTTATGGGCTGAATTAAAGGTTCGACATACAGGTAAAATTGGCTTTTGGGAAATCTCGCTTTCCACTTTTCAAATAGGTTGATCAATTCTTTCTCATAGTCCTTTTGATATGCCGCGTTATGAATATACCGGGCTGAATAGTATTCCAGATAGCTTCCCGAAAGATGCTTCTCCGCTCTTTTAAGATAATAGCTATGTATTTCACCTTTTTTAAAAAGTCCTATCAGTTTTTCAATATCAATTTTTCCATGATCCGCATATTCCGTATAAAATTGTATGTAATGATCGGCGTACTCATACCACCATCTTGTTTTAAAAATTTCAGCACTTACCACTGGGTATTGTTTAAATGTTTCCATCCACAGCGATCCCATTTGCTTTGAAACAGACTGGGCTTTGCCAAAAGATTTAGAGGGATGTTTAGCCGGCCTGAATTGTCTTCTGATTATTTCAACGAGTAATAGATTGAAAAAACAAGTTATATCACTACTAACAATCTCAAAAAATGGCAAGTCTATCAGGTTATTCCGATAAAGTTCATTTAATGTGGCTAACTCGGCCTCTTTTTTTTTCATTATTTTAGCCTGTAATATCGAGGCAATAGTATCTTTTACATAATCATCTGCCAGACTTCCTATGTATTTAGGAGAGATATGCTTTAACTGATTATAAAAATTTTGCCCTGCCTCATTCCTTCCTTTTATAGTAATAAATGAATCCTTTTTATGGTGATCCATAGTAAACTGATAATGATTGCCTGGCTGGACGAAGATATAGCCAACCTTTCTACTATTGTTTATTTCCACGAAGCCTGAATGATCGATTTCTAATCTGACCTGAAATTGACCCGACGGGTCCAATCTGGCCTTTTTGCTAAAACCCAAATAGGTAATCCCAGCAACGGGTACTGCATAAACCAGCCGGTCATTTTCGGCACCGTTTACAGTGATATCAATAGTTACCTCTTTGTTTATAGTTGAAAAGCTGTTCAGCGACATCAACAGCAGTAAGACCAATAATACATGGGGGCGTAGATCTATTTTAGCGATTATTTTAAGAATATTATTCATGGCTAAATATTTATTTTTCTCATGAAATCTTTCTTATAACCGGCTCCAATAGGGATTTTTTGGTTATGAAAAAAGATATAATTATGTTCAATTTTATGAATGTTTTGCAGGCTCACTACATAGGAGTTGTGCACTCGCATAAAGGATTGAGGTGGCAATTGATTCATCAGCTGATTGAAGGTCATTCTGACTGTATTTTTTCCCTTTTTTGTCGTCAAAGAAAGATAATTACCATAACCCTGGATAAAGAGTATATCCTCAAACTGTATTCTCACCGTTTTACTACCATCTTTTATAAAGAAAAACTTTTTAGCATCCTGGGTTTCGCTCCCTCCCAGTGCTATTACTTTTTTTACCTTATTGAAGGCCAGCAGAAACCGGTCAAATTCAAAGGGTTTTAATAAATAATCAACCGCTTCAAATTCATAGCTCTCCACGGCGTATTCGGAATAAGCCGTGGTAAATATGACATGAGGTTGATTTTTAAGGCGCTTTAGAAAATCGATACCAGAAAATCCAGGCAAATTAATGTCAAGAAAAATAAGATCCACGGAGCCTTGTTCAATAAAGTCGATGGCTGTTTCAGGGTCAAAAAAACAACCCAACAGGTCAAGTTCTGTAATTTTGGAGACATGCATCTTAATGATTTCCAATGCTTCCGGTTCATCATCTATAGCCACGCAGGTTATCATAGTTTTATTATTTAGTATCTAATTCTATTAGCACCGTAAAGTATCGGGTACTTTTCAGTATTTCCAGATTATGTTTATGAGGGTAAAGCAACGTCAGCCGCTTTCTTACATTGTTTATCCCAATACCGAAACCTCGTTCTTTGTAAAAGGTCTTGAATTTTGGATCATAGCTATTTTCAATCTTGAAATGTATTTTGCTTCCTTCGGTAAACAGATTTATGGTCAGGGTGGATTTTTCATCGGGATTCATACCATATTTAAAAGCATTTTCTACAAAAGGAATCAATAATAGAGGCGCTATCACATAATTGGCTACATTTCCAAATTCCATACTTATATTGTGCTTGATAGCGCTTCTAACCGATTGAATGGCTATGTAATCCCTTATATAATTAACCTCATTTTCCAAGGGGATAAAGTTCCGGTTAATATCATCCAGCATATACCTGATAAGGCTGGCCAATTTGGCAATACTTTCGGCGGTCTTTGCGGAATCTTCCTTCAGCGCGTAAGCATACAATGTATTTAATGAATTGAAAATAAAATGGGGGTTTACCTGCGATTTTAAAAGCTTTAGTTCTGCTTCTTTTTTTCTGCCAAATGTATCCTTGTCTTTGATGCTACTTCGAATAAAATAATAGAGAGAGGAAACAATTATTAGCAAAACCAGTGAAATGATATACTCTTCTCTTTCTTCCCACGCCGTGCTAAATAGGTATTCCGGAGAACTGCTCTTTTCAGCGCCTTTTTGCTTAAATAATATTGATAATGACAATGCCCAAAACCACCGGGAAGCGAAATAGGCTAATAAAACAGAAAACGTAGTTGCCACGGCATAGTGTAGCACCCTCTTTTTCAATAGCAGTCTAGGTATCAGCACTAAAGTATGCAGATAAAAGACTGCCAACTGAATAGTCAGGATCATGGCATTTCCGAATTGGGCAAATTCAGGGCTTCCAAGGATAAAAAAAACGTAAAAAAGCACGACAATGACAGCATTGGCCAATGGTTCGGCGTACTTTCCGGCACTCTTTTTTTTATTGAAAGCTACAAGATCAGCACCTTTTCCAACGTGACCTCTTATTAAAAAAATCACGAAAACATAGCTCAAGGATATCGTTAAAACAAAAACAAGGTCGCTAAGAATTCGGTTGGTATCTGTTTTCCAATCAATGAATCTTTCAAATACTGAAACTGGCTCTCGAGCCTTATCGTGTATGACATAGCCTGACGCCATTACCCATTTCAATATAAGAAATGAGATCACATTTACTATCAGCAGACTCAGGGCAACCCACAAAAATTTTTTATGCTTTCGAAAGGAATCAAGAAAATAAAAAAATTGCCCATAAAACACTGCGATGGCAATCATAAAAGTAGTAAATGCCAATGGCCTGTCACCAAAACTATTAACCGGAAAAAATGAAAAGCTCACACTCCTTATGGCCAATAATATAGCTACGCTGGCGACAATAACATGCAAAACAGGCTCGAAGGACTTTAGTTTAACTTTCAAAATTTTTGGATCAAATGACGATTTTAGTGAATTGAAACAAAGCTATTCCCCTCACCACATTTTTTCAAAAGAATGTTATGGATCACCTCAAAAATGTGATAGATGGAGTATTCGTAAAAAATTAATTTTCCCTGCCTAAACCAGTTATCGTCTAAAGGAATAAATTTTAACCTTGGAAATTCAGCGTCTCAGGTTGATTTAACACCGCAAACTGAAACACATCCTCCCGCGCATAATGCCCGGCGACGTCAAAATCCATTTTACTTTTATGCAGGTCATCCATATTCAAATCCGCATACAGAATTCCTTCTTCATTCCAAAGCGGGCCTGCCAGAATCTCTCCCTGCGGGTTTATGATAACACTTCCTCCTTTTGACATTATTTCCGGTTGGTCCTTCAATTCTTCGAGGGTTGGGAGATCCGGAGGATACATGGATTTGGTGACAAATTGGTTACAGCTCAACACAAAACACCGGCCCTCGGTGGCGATGTGGCGCATGGTGGTCTGCCAAGTTTCGCGGTGGTCAGCGGTTGGCGCCAAGTATAGCTGTACACCTTTTTGATACATGGACATTCTGGCCAGGGGCATATAATTTTCCCAGCAGATAAGGCCTCCCAACACGCCTAATTCCGTTTTAATAGTACTTAGCGTACTACCATCTCCCTCTCCCCAGATAACCCGCTCCGCGGCTGTGGGTTTTAATTTTTGATGCCTGGCCAATAACGCTCCCCGGGGAGAAAAATACAGCAAGGTGCAATATAAAGTGCCACCATTTTCCGCTCTTTCAATAACACCGATAGCCAGATAAACCTTGTTTTCTTTGGCGATGCTACCGAGTTTTTCTATCTCCTTGCCCTGCATATTCACCGCATTTTCCCAATACCTGAGCCATAATTTTTTCCCCTCTTCCGAACGGCTACCTACCACGGTGCCAAAGGTAAACCCCCTCGGATAGGCTGGAATAAATGCCTCTGGAAACAAAATCAATTGCGCTCCCTTTTGGGCAGCCTCTTTTACCAGTACCGCTGTTTTTTCCAAGGTCTTGTTAAGATCAAATAACGCCGGGGCCGCCTGAACAACCGCTACCTTGACTGTTTGCATCATTTTAGAGGAAGATTAGGTTGGTAAGTATTTATTTTTCAAAGAAACCGTAGCATTGAAGCCTAACTTATTGCAATCACGGTTTGTGCAATGCAGGTAGTAATTATCAGATCCGTCTGGCATTTTATCCAACCCCATAGTTATCTCCTCACGGTCGAATATTTCATTTTGAAAATTAATTTGTATCGCCTCCACTGCTTTTTTATCTTCAAAGTGTCGCCCTATTAAATCGGTAATCCATTTAATGTATTCCGCATTATTCACATGGTGATGCAAATCAATTTCATGAGGATATACTTTTCTGATCTCCTCATAAACAGGAGAATTTCCAGCATTTATCTTTGGTAGTTCTTCGTTAAGCCCATGTTTCTTATTAAGCGGTATACTGTCTTTCCAATGATCAATCTTTTGCGGGCGTCTCTTTTTAATATTGACCATCAACCACGCGGACGTGGCACCACCAATTCGCTGCCCTCGGCTATTGGTAATTTCAAAATCACGGATAGCAAATAATGAATCCCAGGATTTAGGCCAGGTTGTTACGGTTACTTCATCTTCCCAAACCGGGTATTGCTCCATGTTAATTTTTATTTTTGAGAGCACCCAAATCAGGTCCTGCTGTATCAATTCCTGGTAACCTATCTGTAAATGATTAGCGTGATTCCAGGCGCATTCCTGGAGATAATAAAATAAAACATGTAGTTTCAGGCTTTTGTCCTTGTCGGTTTCATAAGATTTTACCCTGAAGGATTCCTGCCATACGGATTTTAATGTCAAAATGAGCTGTTATGGTTTTCTAATTCATAAATATACATAGCCGACATCAACTTTCGGCAAATCAATTTTAGCATTTTCTTGTATTACCAATTAAGCTGGGGTTCCGCCGTTAATTTTACCGATTCAGGCAGGCAAATAATCTTCCATAAGAATACCTGTTACCATCGCAATAAAGAAATTTGGCATAATAGTTGAGATTTTACAGTATGAAAAGAAAATAATCTTCTGTTGAATCTAATCTAATATAAAAAGATGCGCAATTTCATCCCACATTTGATCCTGATTGTATGTTTGATCCTGCTTATATGTGCGGCCTCATGTACGCCGCAATTGGTTCCCTATACTGCCAGAGTACAGGGAGAAACCGGATTAGGGGAAGCCGAACTAAAAAAAGTACAATTTTATAACTCCGACCGAATTGTTTTATTCAGAGAGGTAGGTAAAAATACCACCGAAATAGTTTCCGGTGAGATTAAGATTGTCGATGGCAAACAAATAGAAGAAATTGTTATCAATCCGCTCACGCCCGGTGTGCTGGTAAACTCCGCTGATGGCAAAAGGTTTGGTATTAGCTTCGAACAAGGTCCTGACCGCTATCTCGTTTTTGGCCTAAACCCCAGAAAGGCAGGCACTTACTCTATTTACGGCAGGGACTGGAGGAATCACATAGCGACGGTCGACTACGATGGTAAAGAGTTTAAGCTTGCCCCACAAAGTTCAGAGTCTATATTATTGGTAAATCTTAAAAAGCTAAATGGGTTAAAAGTAAACAGCAGAACTGCCCGGGGCAGATCTGTCAACTAACTTCCTCAAGGTCTAAAACCCACTGATTTCCGCTTAAATCGAGCTATTTTGTTTTTGCGGAAGGCATGTCTGTAAGATTTTCAGCCAGGCTCCGCAGGAACTGAATTAAAATGGTCTGAACTTTAAGTTTTATTCTACACGCAATCACAATAAAATTTTTTACAGACCATGAAAAAAAACATACTATGGCTTTTTGTATTGGCATTTAGTTTAATTTTAAATGCCTGCAGCGACGACGACGGTTCGCTTTCGGTAAACTTTAAGGATCAACCGGCACAGGGTCAAATCAACGGAGAAGCCTGGACAATTGGATCAGGCACCGCTGAAATGAGTGCTGATGAAATTAGTATCGACCTATTTAGTAGTGTATCTCAGGCTTCAAGTCCATGCGACATCTTCATTGACGATTATGCACAGGCATTTTTTTTCATTCCAAAAAAAGTTGGAAAATATGACCTCAACATAAGCCTGACCAATTTTCAGGAATCTCAAACCGTTACTTTTTTTGTTCCTGAGGGAACCATTAATATTGTTGCCTCAAAGGGTGCCGTGGAGATATTAAGTATTTCAGAAACAGAAGTAACCGGAAGAATGGATGTGCGACATGACAGTGAAACCAGTGTAAATGGTAATTTCACATTAACCGTATGTGAATAAAACTTTTTTTAAAAAATCAAATAAAATAGCGCCAACGACAAATTGGCGCTATTTTTTATATCCAATATTAGTTTCAAACTTTACCTAGACGCCCAGCGACCAGCCGTCCCTGTATTCCCTTTTCACAAACTCATTGGCCAGATCAAAGTTTGTAATTTTCATCGCCTCACCGTCCCAATCAAGTCTTTTGCGGCCGGGATAGGTCCACGGGGCCCAATCGGTCGGTTTTTTGCCGTCTTTTAAAACCTTATGGTTATAACTCCTTACCGCCAGATTTCCCATTAAGATCATTTCAGTTAAAGGGCCTGCAATATCAAAGTTAGAGGCTGTTTGCTCACCCCCTTTGCAAGCATTTACCCAGCTTTGCTGATGCCCCTCTTCTATGCGGCGGAACATGGGTTTGGGAGGTGTAAATTCCTTCATTTTGCTGAGAGGTAACAACCTTGGATTAGCGCCATAGGTATCACACATCAACTTACCCTTGGTGCCCTCAAAAATAACACCGCCACCACCATCACCCATGGGTTCATCGTGTCCCAATTCATCGGGGCGCTCCGGTCTTAATCCCCCATCGTACCAGGCCAGTTTTACCGCTGGCAACCCATCCCTTGCCGGAAAATTAAAATGGATTTTTGTGGATGGCGGAAAGCTGTCGTTGTAGTCGGCAAGGACAAAATCACTTTCATACACTGCTGTTACACTGGCTTCTACCGAAGTGGGATAGCCCAGTTTAAGCGCCCGAAAAGCAACATCCACGATGTGACAAGCCATATCCCCAAGAGCACCCGTACCAAAATCCCACCAGCCACGCCATTTAAAAGGCAGATAATCGGGGTGATAATCTCTGAATTTTGCAGGTCCCAACCATAAATCCCAGTCCAGGGTGTCGGGAATCTTTGAGCCTCCTTTTGGGGTGGCTATTCCCTGCGGCCAGATAGGGCGGTTGGTCCAGCAATGTACAGTGGTTACCTCTCCAATGATACCTGACTGAATTATTTCAACTGTTTGCCAGGTACCTTCTCCGGAGGCACCCTGGTTACCCATTTGCGTTACCAGTTTGTTTTTTCTTGCCACCTCTGTCAACATTCTGGCCTCATATACATTGTGTGTTAAAGGTTTTTCCACATAGACATGTTTTCCCATTTGCATGGCTGCCATGGCTGCCACCGCGTGTGTGTGGTCAGGTGTGGCAATAGTTACGGCATCAATGTCTTTTTGCTTCTCCAGCATCACCCTGAAATCGCGATACCGGGGGGCTTTTTCAAACTTTTCAAAAGTTTTTGCCGCGGTTACATCGTCCACATCGCACAAGGCGACAATATTTGTTGTTCCGTTATTAAAAACACCGTTTAACACACCCCTGCCACGTCCGCCAACGCCAATACCGGCCACATTTAATTTATCACTCGGCGCCAGGTATCCGTTCCCTCCAAGCACATATCTGGGAACGATCATGAAACCCGCCCCGGCCGCTGAAAAATCCCGGATAAATTTGCGTCGCCTGATCGGGGGTGTCTTTTTTGATTCTGTTTTCATACCAAAGAGTTAAGTTATAATTCCGGCTTTAAGTTAAAAATTTTATTATGAATTAGCATAGTATAAGCCTATTAACCATCACTAATTGGCATAATTATATAGATTTGGCTTCTGCGAATCCACCAACCGGTAACACTACGGGAAAAAGTGATGCTTAAAACTTTATTTATATTTTATAACAACCATTGAACCTATATACCGTTGTTTAAGGTTGAAGAGAGAAGTCATGGTTGATAATAATCGTTCACTACTTTTTATTCCAGATATTACCGGTTTCACCAAATTTGTAAACCAAACCGAAATTGAACATAGCCAGCATATCATATCCGAATTGCTGGAGTTAATTGTAGATTCCAACAAGATTAGTATGGAGGTTTCGGAAGTAGAGGGAGACGCGGTGCTGTTTTTCAAGCACAATTCAGTACCTGATTTGGTGGAAATCATTGAACAGGTCAAACAGACCTTCCTGGACTTTCACAATCACCTTAAGTCATACGAATCCAAAAGAATTTGTAACTGCGGTGCCTGCAGTACCGCCATCAATTTGTCGCTCAAGTTCATCATACATCAAGGAGAAATCGGATTTACAGAAGTCAAAGGACATAAAAAGCCATTTGGCGCAGACTTGATACTTGTACATCGCCTGCTGAAAAACAATATCCCGGAAAAAGAATATCTTTTGCTTACGGATTCATTCTCCATACAAAATCAGCAAAACAACCATAGTAAAGACACCGCCTGGCTAAACTATGAGCGCGGTGATATCACCTATGAAAATATCGGCGAGATCATTTACAATTATGCAAAACTAAGCCCATTGCACCAATGGGTAAAAAAACCGGCACCTCCAAAGTTGGCTGAAAAGGTAAAAAATCCCATTACCGAGCAGGTTTTTATCGACCTCCCGATGGAAGCAGTATTTGAAAAAGTAAGTAACTTTAACTACCGCCTCGAATGGAATCAGGGAGTCGACAAATTGGAATATGAAAAGGAAAGGGTCAATCGCATTGGTACCAGGCACCGGTGTGTCATTGGCAAAAACCAGATCCTCAATTTCGAAACTACTAAGAACAATTTCGGGAAAGGAAAAATGGTTTACGGAGAAAAAATTATGGATCTGCCTATAGCCAAAGATGCTGCTTTCTATTATATTTTGGAAAAAGAGAAAGAAGGAACGCTGGTAACGGCCGAAGTACACATACATCCCAAACCAGTAATAGGCTGGTTGGTATTGCCCGTTTTGAAAAGAAAATTCAAAAAGAATCTTGGCGTGTTGATCCAAAAGCTGAAAGAAGCGTGTGAAAAAGAAAGCGAGCCCACTTTAATCGCCAGTCAAAACCAGGTCACGGTATAAGCCCAACAATGCGCAAGGGAGCGCCACTTCCACCCTTAATTTTCATAGGTAAAGCCATAACCCAGGCCCCTTTAACTGGTAACAGATTTAAATTGGCAACATTTTCAAACGCCGGTATATTATGTTCGAAAAGTATCCTGTGCGTTTCAAATAACTTGGATTGTCCGTAATCAATACTGGGCGTGTCCAGCCCAACCGCTTTTATCTTTCGGTTTTTAACCAGCCAGGTTGCTGTCTCGGGATGAATGCCTGGAAAATGCAGATTATCCACACCTTCCTGCCCAAGCTTCAATGTTCCCAAATATTTTTTCCTGTCCGGCCAAAATTTTCCATAGCCGGTCCTGAAAAGCAATATGCAATGATCGGGAAGTGTTCCATTTTCTTTCTCCCAGTTTTCAATGTCTTGTATGGTAATTTGGTAATCACGGTTATCGACACATTGATCGGATACATCTATTACCATAGACTGCCCGTTTAACTGATCGATAGGCAGTTGATCCACGGTCTTCCTCCCTTCAAAAAAATGTATTGGGGCATCCAGGTGTGTTCCTCCATGCTCAGCGGAACTGAATTCAAAAGCTGCATAGTAATAATCTCCATCCGTTTTTCCTTCAAAAACCGTATCCAGCTGAAAGCCTTCTGCCGTAGGCCAATAGATCGTTTTCCTGTCAAAATCATAAGTCAGGTCTATCCAGCTCCCGTCTGGAAAAGATAATTGTGTCACCTGATTAATTAAAAAACCCTTTTTTTCTTCCTTACCTCCACAGGCCTGCAATAACACTAATAATGACGCTATCAAAAATTGCTTGGACATAATACTCAGATATTTTTATGAAAACAATTCAAGATTATTACCGGATTAATCTTACAGAAAGTTAGAGAATATTGAGAAAATCCTGACATAATTTATATCATTTTCATTTATATTAAAATTTAGCAATTTAATAGCGAAAGACTAAATAAAATCTTAATTTTGCAGCTAAATTATGTGAATGTGGATCAGAATGAAACGATAACATTATACCAGCCATTGCTTTATTCAATCGCCTATAAAATGGTTGGTACTGTTATGGACGCAGAGGATATAGTTCAGGATACCTTTCTGAAATGGCTTAAAACCGAGCAGCGGAAAATTAATAATACCAAAGCCTATTTAATCAAGTCGGTAACTAATACTTGCATTAATCACATCAATCAGCTGAATAAGAAGAAAGAAAACCTGCTTGATTCTATCAATCATCCTTCCTTTATTGATAAAATTGAATTGCCAAATTTTGACTTTAAAAACGAACTTTCCGAGGCGATCGGTATCCTGCTGAAGAAGTTGGAACCGTCGGAAAGAGCCGTATTTGTTTTGCGGGAAATTTTCAATTTTGATTATACTGAACTTACAGAGATCCTCGATAAAAAAAAGGAGAACTGCCGGCAATTGCTTTGCAGGGCCAAGGAAAAACTAAATCAGGAGAAAGATAGATTTAATGTTAATCTGGATGTGCATACTCAATTTGTAGACAAATTTAAAGGTGCGTGCACTTTTGGAGAAGTTGGAAATTTCATAGAAAATCTTAAAAATGATATCTCCGCAAAGTTGAATCACATTTAATTTTTGTTTTTTTTTCTCTTTTTGTCACAAATTGATTAATTCACTGTCTTAATAAAAAAGGACCTTTATGTCCGGAAAATGTTAAATCTAAGTAAACTTGTAAAACTGTTCGCATGATTGTTATTGCATTCTTTATTGCCCATTGGTACTTATCTCTGTTTTTCCAAACATTCTTTTTACACAGATACGCTGCCCACAAAGCTTTTACCATGTCGAAGCCCATGGAAAAGTTATTTTTTGTTTTAACCTGGATATTTCAGGGGTCCAATTATCTGAGTGCCTATGGTTATGGAATTATGCACCGAATGCATCATGCTTATGCAGACACCGAAAATGACCCTCATTCACCCAAATACGATGAAAGTATATGGAAAATGATGTGGAAGACAAAAACCATTTATTCCAGCATTGCCAACAAAAAAATGGTCGTTGACCCAAGGTTTACCAAAGATATTCCGGAATGGACATGGTTCGATAAAATGGCAAGATCCTGGCCTTCAAGAATTTTCTGGGGTGGGCTTTATGTCTTGTTTTACTGGCAATTTGCTACCCACTGGAGCTTATTTTTATTGCTCCCCATCCAATTTGCAGTCTCTCCGATCCACGGCGCTATCATCAACTGGTTTGCCCATAAATACGGCTACCGAAATTTTGAAACCCAGGATACTTCAAGGAATTTCCTTCCGGTTGACTTTCTGATGATGGGTGAAAGCTACCACAATAATCACCACAAAAATGGCGGGAGCCCGAATTTCGGTGGTATCAGGTGGCACGAAATTGACCCTACCTACCAGATCATCAAGTTGTTTAATTTTTTGGGCATCATTAAAGTAAGAAAAGGCAAAAGCGTCAACGCCGATTTCCCGGAAAGAATTGCTGCCTGATTGCTTTCAAAGGTTTTTACGGCGATTTCTTCTACCCGGAATCGGGGGTTGAGTTAGATTTTTGGTATCATTGTATGCTGTTACCTTAAATTTAGTTAGTCGCACATTATGCGTTTATTTTATCAACCTCATATTGGTTCAGGGGCAGACTACCTGGATCTCGAAGAATCCCGTCACTGTGTCAAGGTACTGAGGTTAAAGCAAGGCGACCCCATTCGTATTATAGATGGCAGTGGCTGGCTATACAGTGGCCAGTTGACCAGAGTCGATGCCAGAAAGTGTTTTTTTAGTGTCGTTGAAAAACATTTTGAAGAACCCAAAGATTACCACATACACGTAGCCATTGCCCCTACCAAAAACCTGGACAGGCTGGAGTGGTTCGTCGAAAAATCTGTAGAGATAGGTATCGACCGGATTTCGCCTATATTATGCCGGCAATCTGAAAGAAGAACATTAAAAACGGATCGCCTGAAAAGAAAAGCGGTAAGCGCCATGAAGCAATCTCTAAAATTCAGGATGCCTGAAATATCAGAACTATTACCGTTTGAGCGTATTTTAAGCGACACCGGCAACGTTGAAAAGTTTATTGCCCACGTGGATGACTTACCAAGACCTCATCTCATAAACGCGGCAAAGCGCGGTGGGCAATACCTGGTGCTTATTGGCCCTGAAGGAGATTTCAGCCGGGAAGAAATTGATACGGCCATGAGTCAGGGCTTCGAACCGGTGAGTTTAGGGGACAGCAGGTTAAGAACAGAAACAGCTGGAATCGCAGCATGTCATATTTTAAATCTGATTAATTGTTCCGGATAGGGATGATTATCAATTAAATGTTTATACCGAGGGCTTGCCTAATTCCCGGATACTTCATAATTTTCTGTTACAATGACCTCGGAACGATCTACGGTATCAAACCGGTAAATCGTTAAAAACCGGGAGGTGATATCTTCGATAATATTAATTAGCGTGTCGTGATCGACGACCAATGTATCTTCCGTTTTAAGCAAGGTATCCGGATTAAAAAGATAGATTAAAGTATCTGTTGTCAATAAGTCATTTTGATTTAGTACCTCCCAGTAACCATCGAAGATCTTATTTTCATCGCAGGAATCATCAAAAAGAAGCTTATTGGCTGTAGCACCACTTTCTTTGGCAAAGATTAACTCGTTTTCCAGTAAGCAATCTTCAAGAGCAATAGGACTGCCGTCGTGTGCTCTGCTTATCAGTTTCCAGGTTTTAGTGGAATCATTGGACAGTAGCCTTTCAGTTTGTGCCGATGTAAACTGTATTTCGGATTCTTCGCCAATACAGGTGACAAATAAAAAACAGATCGCCCCAAATAAGAACAGTGTTAAAATATTTATTTTGAGGCCATTATAGCAAAAAATCCACATAAAACATGATCTAAAATTGTTCCTAAATATAATTGTTTCAATATTAAAACGACGACATCGGTTATAATTTTAATATGAGGGAAATATTTATTTGCTTTGGAAACCTTCCAGGCAACCCTTTGTCATTTAAGAGAATTTTACATTGAACTAATTGATCTTAAAAAGATGAAGCTTTTGCTTAAGTTAATATTCATTCTTCTATTTACACTGCTTATCTCAAAAGCCATTGGCCAAAGCCTCACCCAGACTGTTCGCGGTAAAATTGTCGATCAGCAATCCGGCTCGGCCATCGTTGGTGCCAATGTGATTATCCTTGACACCGATCCATTGCTGGGAGGGACCACGGATGTCGATGGAAACTTCAGGATCCCTGATGTATCGGTTGGCAGGCACAATCTGAAGGTGTCGTTCATTGGATATGAAGACAGTAGCATTCCCGAATTGCTGGTCGGATCCGGAAAGGAAGTAGTGTTATACATTGAGCTTAGGGAATCTTTTGTGCAGATGGAGGAAGTCGTCATAAAGGCAACTGACCAGGAAAAAGGCAAGCCCCTTAATGACATGGCCTTGATCAGTGCCCAGTCTTTCAGTGTGGAGGAAACTACTCGCTACGCCGCTACCTTCGACGATCCTGCCCGCGCGGTATTATCACTACCAGGTGTAACCGGTGGCGGAGATGATGGCACCAACGAAATCGTTATTAGAGGCAACTCGCCGCGGGGCGTGCTGTGGCGGGTTGAAGGCGTGGAGGTACCTAACCCCAACCATTTCGCTGAAGAAGGATCATCGGCAGGTGCGGTAAGCATGCTGAGTAATAATATGCTCAGTAACTCCGATTTTTTTACCGGAGCGTTCCCGGCGGAATATGGAAATGCGCTTTCAGGTGTCTTCGACATTAATTTAAGACAGGGAAATAATGAAAAAAGGGAATATGCCATTCAGGCCGGGTTACTGGGATTAGCATTCGCTGCCGAAGGTCCTTTCTCGGCAAATTCAAAGGGGTCCTATCTGGTCAACTACCGGTATTCTACGGTTGATCTTATCGATAAAATCGGTGTGGAAATAATTGAGCCCAATGAGGTGGTAACTTTTCAGGACTTCTCATTTAAATTTCAGCTTCCTACAAAAAAAGCCGGAGCCTTTTCGCTGTGGGGAATTGGTGGTGCCAGCAGTTATAAATATAAAGCCATACCCCAAGAAAGGGATTTTATCGATGAAGATAGTAGAAACCGGATGATGGCGCTCGGGTTATCACATATCTACTATTTCAATGATGATACCTATTTAAAATCCATTATATCCTGGTCGGGTTTGGAAAACAGATTTTTGGAGGACTCCCTGGGACAAAAAATTCAATTTGATGAATCTTTTCAACACGCTGCACTCAGAGGTTCTTTCCTACTGAATCACAAATTCAACGCCAGAAATACCCTGAGATCCGGGGTCATTTTAAACCAGTTGAGTTACGATTTGTTTTCCAAGTTCAGAAACATCAGAACCGATCAATTGCAAACCGAAGTAAACGCCAGTGGAAATACCCAGCTCTGGCAGGCCTATACGCAATGGCAAAACCGCCCTACCGAGGAGTTAACCATCAACACAGGACTTCATTTTAGCTATTTCGGCCTTAACGGAAACACCAGCCTGGAACCGCGGATTAGTGGGAGATGGCAATTCAGGGCTAACCAGGCCCTTACCGCCGGGCTGGGTATCCATAGCCGGTTAGAACCAATTTCTCTTTACCTGGCACAGGAACAATTGCCTGAGGGAGGTTATGTTCAACCCAATAAATCATTGGACCTGACCAAAGCTGTGCATTATGTGCTCGGCTATGAGCGAAAACTACGACCGGATTTAAAACTAAAAACTGAAATCTACTACCAACATTTATACGATGTTCCCATTCGCCCAGATTTTGTTACGCAGCCATGGCAGCTTATCAACTCTGCCCTCAACGCACGGGATGGTTTTACTACAGATACCCTGGTAAACAATGGCACAGGAAAAAATTACGGACTGGAACTTACTCTTGAAAAATATTTCACCAACAACTACTACTTTATGATCACCGGATCACTTTTTGAATCCAGGTATACCGGGGCTGATAAAATTGAAAGAAATACCAGGTTCAACAGTAATTTCGCCACCAACATAATTATGGGTAAAGAGTTTAAAGTCGGCAAAGCCGGCAACAACCTTATCGGGATCAACGGCAGAGTGATCTGGGGTGGCGGCCAGCGGGTAGTTCCTATAGATTTAGCTGCCTCCCGGGCCAATAACAGAACAATCTATGACTGGGATAATGCTTTTGAAAGACAGCTCCCCAATTATTTCCGGATGGATATAGGTATCAGGTATCAAAGAAACAAACCAAAACACGCCAGTATTATAGCCTTAAACGTTCAAAATTTTACAGGGAGGTATAATGTTTTGGACGAGTTTTACAGCAACCGGACCAGTGACATCCAAACTGAAGAACAACTGGGACTGTTTCCAAATATTAGTTATCGAATAGAATTTTAAAGACTTAAAAATATTTGAAGGTGTTGTTATTTATTTTAACCTTTTACGAGAAGCCCCAATTGCTAATTCTGATGTTCCTTGCTACCATCATGGTTGGCTAGCCTGGTAGCTTATCAATGGGTTTTCGTCATCGTGGAAGGTATTGTCAAAATAAAATCAGCAACACCTTCGTTTTCCGGCACCAACACATTGACATCTGACTGCTCTACAGAGGCAATGCTTAATATTTTTAGCCGGTCATCCAGCTGATTCAGATACCAGCCGATTCCTTCAAAATTATTGGAATGGTAGGTTCCGTTGAGGTGTATCAATGTATGCCGTTTTTCAAGATTACGGTAAATAAAATGAGCCATAGTAGCATCTTTAATAGCCTGTGCCCTGGGAAGGTTACTACCGCCGTGGCCTATTGCCATAGCCAGCATATTGCTGTAGCCCTCTAAAGTAGAATCATAAGCAATCGGCAATGGTGCTATAAAACTTTTTGCCCGGGCAGACAGATTTTGCAACGATGCAAAACCACCTTTATAAACCATGCTGGCATACCTTCTCGGAATATTGGAAGCTATAAATGGAATATGCTTTTCCTTCGCAAACAACACCAACGGCTTGTAGTCTGTTCTGTAGTTATTCCATAGTTTGGCCTCTTTTTCAAAATTAGCTTCTCCAATTAGCCCATCGAGAAATTCATCGAGGATCATTTGATTGTCAGCTTCAAACATTTCTGCTCCCAAAATTACTTTCCCCGATTTTTTATCGTATAAGTCCCTGGTTAACTCCAGCTGCAGCCAATGACAAATGGGGTTATCATGCAATTCACCAAATAAAACAACATCTGCTTTTACCGCCTTGTCCAGTAGCTGACGATAGTTGCTGTGCTTCCCTTGCCTGTCATACAGCCTGTAGGAATCCTTCGTATCAAAGCTCCCAAGCAGCACCAGCATTAAAGCAATACCTGATTTTAGCACAGTTGATGAATCGATGAATTTCATTGTTTTAATTAGGCTTCAATCGAATGGCGTCAGCAATCCGACAAATGGCAAATTAACTGTTTTAGCACAAACTAATCTTTGCTAGTTTTGGTTGTTAGTTGTAAAAAAAGAAATAATGAGCAATATATCCTACTTGCAAACCACAAAAAACATTTATAAAGATGCTGCCGAAAACCCCAACGTTGGATTGTGCTGCACGACAACACCTGTTTGGCAACTTCCGGACCTGGAGGTACCAAAAATCATGTTGGACATGAATTATGGCTGCGGCAGTACGGTCAATCCCAGAGACCTGGTAAATAATCCTACCGTCTTGTATGTTGGCGTGGGAGGTGGCATGGAATTACTGCAATTTTCTTATTTCAACCGTACCAAAGGCGGTACCATTGGTATCGATGTAGTCGAAGAAATGCTGGATGCCTCAAAGGTAAATTTCAAGGAAGCCGAGAAACTAAACCCCTGGTTTAAATCCGATTTTGTTGACCTGAGAAAGGGAGATGCCCTCCACCTGCCTATTGAGGAAGGAACCATCGATGTGGCGGCACAAAACTGCCTTTTTAACATATTTAAAATTGACGACCTGAAACAGGCACTCCGGGAAATGTACCGGGTGCTGAAACCCCATGGCCGATTGGTACTTTCCGATCCCATTTGCGAAACACCAATGTCAGACAGCCTGAGAAATGACGAGCGTTTAAGAGCCATGTGTCTTACCGGCGCCATTCCTTTAAATGATTATATCCAGCTGATTACAGACTGCGGTTTTGGCACCGTTGAAATCAGGGCAAAAAGACCCTACCGGGTGCTGTCTCCCGACCAGTATGATACCGACCAACTGATATTCATTGAAAGTGTAGAAGTTTGTGCCATTAAAGACCCCATGCCCGAAGACGGTCCCTGTATATTTACAGGCAAGACAGCTATTTATTTCGGAGATCAGGAGTACTTCGATGATGGCAAAGGCCATGTATTATTGCCTAATATGCCTTTGGCAGTGTGTGATAAAACTGCCGGAGCGCTGGCCGGCCTGGGGAGAAAAGATATATTTACTTCCGATGCCACCTATTTTTATGACGGTGGAGGCTGTTGTTAAGACATCCGGCAAGGCCAAAGGCGGAGATCATTCATGAATTTAGATGTTGCAACATATAAAAAATACCGCTATATTACTTAGGCAAATGACAATTTTTAACCTATAAAGAATAAAATCATGAATGAGAAAACTAAAAAAATTGTAGGTTGGGTATTGGCCGGGGCATTAACGGCATTCATAGCTTTTAGCGCAATTGGCAAACTAACGGGTGATCCGATGCCGATGGACATGTTAACAGGTTGGGGGTTTACCGAAGGTGAAGTGACGCTAATTGGTATTGGGGAATTACTTTCTGTTATACTATTCCTGATCCCTAAAACTTCCTCCTTGGGGACACTTTTGATGAGTGCTTATTTTGGCGGCGCTATTGCCTCACATATGCAGGCGGAAGCGCCATTAGACAACTACACCTTTCCTTCAATAATTTTAATCGTAATTTGGATTACTGCTTTAATTAGAAATCCGGAGATATTCTCAAGTTTCAAAAAATAAAAAAAATAAGCGTATTTAAGTCCCTTCATGACTAATACAATTGACATGAAGGGATTTTTTATGCATGTTGCAGCATAATCAAACTTATGAAAACACTCCACATATTAAACGGTGATGCCACTAAAAGCCTATTCACCCAATCAGGGCTTACAGGTGACATTTGTGTCTGGCGGGAAGCGCTGGCAACCGGACCTGTTCTCCAGGTTGTCGGAAGCCCTGAATTCTGGAAGTTAAGGGCGCAATATATCATGGACAGCTTCGAAGGTTATTTTCAAAAAGGTCCGGATTTGGAAGAATATCAGGCCATGGCCGTTAAATTGGCTATGGTGGAAAAGGCAGCGCACTACGACGAGCTGATTTTGTGGTTTGAATACGACCTTTTCTGCCAGATAAATCTTATCGCCCTGCTCAGCTGGTTAAAACACCTGGAGCCGAAAAATACCAAAATTTCCCTGGTATGTATTGATCAGTTCCCCGGCCATCCTAATTTTCGGGGGCTGGGTGAGTTAAAACCCCAGGATTTCCCCTCATTAATAGGGCAAAAAATCCAGTTAACCACAAAGGATCTTGAATTCGCCCATGAAGCATGGCTGGCCTTTGCAGACCCAGATCCTCGCGCCATACAAAATTTGCTAAACCGTAGTTTTCCTCCGGCATTTCCTTTTCTGGCAGACGCCTTAAAAGCTCACATCAAAAGATTTCCCCGGGCCCGGAATGGATTGAATCATTTGCAGGTGAAACAGTTGGAACTCATCAGGAAAGGAAGTAGTACTAAAAAGAAAATAGTAAGGGAAATGCTACAAAACGATTTCCACTATGGATTTGGCGATTTGCAATATTTTGAAATGCTGCATCAACTGGCCAAGCTATACGATACGCAGGGGGATCAGCTTTTACTTAATTCCACAGGAGAAAGCGTATTATCCGGTACTATGCATTTCTTTGACATTGAAAAATCGGATTTTCCTTTAGGGGGCGCTAACGGCCGGAAATACTGCCTGGATCAGGCAGATGAAACTTTAACCGTCTCCAATTACTAATTCTTGATCAGATTTTGACTTTGTTGCAAATTTCTCAATTTACACCAATTAAATGGGGCTAAATTTGCCATATTGTCATTCTTCTAAAGATTCAAAAGATAAGTGACCAATCATCCAATGCAATTAATTAGTTTTGCAGAAAAATTTTGCGATAATAGGATATTCCAATGAAAGACAATAAATATTTTGTTATTGATTTTGACAGTACATTTACAAAAGTGGAAGCACTGGATGTACTGGGAGAAATATCTTTAAAGGCCAATGAACAAAAGGATAATATCCTGGAGCAAATCAAATCCATTACCGACCGGAGTATGGAAGGAGAATTGTCTTTCAGGCAATCTTTAAATGAGCGGATAAAGCTCCTCGAGGCCAAAAAACATCACATAGAGGATCTGATCTCCCAGTTAAAGCAAAAAGTATCCACTTCCTTCAAAAGAAACAAAGCTTTTTTTTCGGAGTATGCCGACCAGATATTCATTGTATCCAACGGCTTCAGGGATTTTATCGTTCCTATCGTGACCGAATACGGCGTCAAGGAAGAAAACGTATTTGCTAACAGTTTTGAGTTTGACTCCGATGGTAATATCGTTGGCTTTGATGCAAACAATGAACTATCCTCAAGCAACGGGAAGGTTAAAATAATAAAAAAGCTTAACCTGAGCGGGGAAGTATACGTCATCGGTGATGGCTATAACGATTACGAAATTAAGGCTGGTGGATTGGCGAATATGTTTTACGCATTCACTGAAAATATTGAGCGGGCACCGGTTTTGCAAAAGGCAGATCATGTCGCTCCCAGTTTAGACGAAATTTTATATATTAACAAAATGAATACAGCCATATCTTATCCTAAGAATAGAATAAAGGTATTACTACTTGAAAACGTGCATTCCGATGCCGTAAAAATTTTAAAAGAAGAAGGTTATACCGTGGAAGAACACCGGGCCGGCCTGGATGAGAATGAGTTGTGTGAAAAAATTAAAGATGTCTCCGTACTGGGTATCAGATCAAAAACACAGGTAACCAAAAAGGTACTGGATCATGCCAATCGCTTAATTGCCATTGGCGCCTTCTGCATCGGTACCAATCAAATCGACCTGGAGGAAGCCTTAAAAAAGGGAGTGACCGTATTCAATGCGCCATACAGCAACACGCGATCTGTGGTGGAATTAGCCATTGCGGAAATTATCCTGTTAATGAGAAATCTACCGGATAAAATGACGGTTATGCATCAGGGCAAATGGGACAAGTCTGCCAGCGGTAGCTATGAAATCCGCGGCAAGAAAATTGGGATCATCGGCTATGGTAATATAGGCTCTCAATTGTCTGTACTGGCAGAAAACATGGGCATGGATGTCTATTATTATGACCTGGTCGACCGCCTTACCCTGGGCAACGCTACCAAATGTAATTCTTTGGAAGAACTATTGTCTATAGCTGACGTCATAAGTCTGCACGTGGATGGCAGAAAGGAAAATCACAGTTTTATTGGTAAGAAGCAATTTGAACAAATGAAAGATGGCGTGATTTTTCTCAATCTAAGCCGCGGGAAAGTGGTAGACATTAAAGCATTAAGAGAAAACATCCTGAGCGGAAAAGTACGCGGTACAGCGATCGACGTATTCCCCGAGGAGCCAAAAAGCAACCAGGAAGAACTAAATACAGAACTAAGAGGCCTTCCAAACACGTTGCTGACCCCTCATATAGGCGGCAGCACGCTGGAGGCGCAAATTAATATTGCGCATTTTGTGCCGGCCCAAATTATGGACTACATCAATACCGGAAGCACCACCAACAGTGTGAACTTTCCCAATGTAAGATTGCCGGAATTCAAAAACGCACACCGGTTAATGCACATTCACCACAATATGCCAGGTATTCTGGCCAAGATCAACAATATATTGGCCGAGTTTAATACGAATATTGTAGGCCAGTATCTCAAAACCAATGAAACGGTGGGTTATGTGATTACCGATGTTGATAAGGCCTATAACAAGGACGCCATTAAAAAACTGAAAGCCATAGAGGGTACCATCTGGTTCAGGGTCCTGTATTGATGGGTACCGGTGTGGATAGCATTTGAACAGCACTGGCTGGCTTGTGTGTCAGCCATTTTGGGAGCATATAGTTGTGGAAATTTTGCCGGGATTCTGGAAATGTATTGGACAATCGCCTTAAAACGGCATTTACCGCTAAAATAAAAAGCCCCACAAGAGCCCAGAGGTCTAAGATTAAACCCCTAAATGACAAGATTTAGGCTATCCGCAAATCGCAACAATCCACTGTTATCCTGCAATGCCAAAAGCATTACGAGGCCCCGACAAGTCAGGGTGAGGCCCGGTTTTGAACACGAAATCACCCGTTATTTTTAAATTGTTAGGTTTAAAAAAAGTGTCCAGACTCAAGTGGGATATCTTTCATTTCTTTAAAACCCGCATTGTTATTTACAAAGCTAGGGTATTTGTAGGGATTGAGGAAATATTTTATGAAGTAAACCATACATAGCCTTTAAATTGCTGTAAATAGTTTCGCAATCTATCCTTACAGAAAGTATTTCGGGGTATATTTGCCGCGTCAAAATTAACCATATGACTACAACGACAACCACAAAAAAAACAACACTCTGGGGCAGGGATTTTATCATCCATACCCTGTCCTATTTGTTGATTTTTTCAGGGTTTTACTTCTTACTCCCTACCCTACCCTTTTACGTGGTAAATGATCTGGGACAAGATGAGAGTCGTGTTGGCTATATTATTGGCATTTATGCACTCTCGGCCCTGTTGATAAGACCAGTGGCAGGCTATGCCCTGGATGCTTATGGAAGAAAGTCTGTGTATCTATGGTCTTTGCTTGCCTACGTCCTTATTTCAGGCCTGTATATTTGGGTAGACAGCTATGTTTCCTTGTTAATTTTAAGAATTTTGCACGGGCTGAGCTGGGGGGTAATCACCAATGGCGGCATCACTATTGCCTCAGACCTCGTTCCGGAAAAACGCCGGGGTGAGGGTATTAGTTACTTCAGTTTATCCATTACACTATCTATGGCCCTCGGACCATTGGTCGGCTTAAGCATATTGGAGCAAAGCAATTTTCAAATGTTATTCATCTGGACATTTATTATTTCCCTGTTGGCGCTGGCTATGGCTTTAATGATACAATATGTAAAAATACCTCCGGCACCAAAAAAATTAACCTGGGCTGGTGTGTATGAAAAAAAGGTGGTTCATATTACGCTGATGATGTTAGTCACTGCTGTAACCTATGGTGGTCTGATGTCATTTCTCACACTCTATGCAGAAGAACTGGCAATCAGCAATATTCCGTTGGTATTCCTGGTTTTTGCCATAGGCGTAGCCTCTCTGAGACCGTTCTCCGGCCAGTTCATGGATAAGAACGGCCCCAGGGTAATTATCCTGTGGAGTTTTACTATCACCGTTTTCGGGTACATACTGCTATCGCAAACCAAAACAGAATACTTATTTCTATTGGCATGTTTTATAACCGGGGTAGGCAATGGCCTGATCATGCCCACGATATTAACCATGACAGCTAATCTGGTAGGTGCCGACAGAAGAGGCGTAGCTAACTCTACTATTTACTCAGCTACTGATTTGGGGATTGGATTAGGCTCAATTCTTCTGGGATATGTGGTCAAAATTATGGGACTCAGCAATATGTTCCTGCTGGCCGGTCTGCTACTAATTTTACCCCTGGTATACTTCTTTTTGGTAGCTTACAGGCACTATAACTTTAATCGATTAAACTAAAATACGGAATAATCCATTTATCAAAATGCATCAAGTATATTTCACTCCCGGGCCTTCCGCCCTATATTATACTGTTGAGGGCCACATCAAAAATGCGCTAAAATCCTATGTACCCTCTATATCTCACCGCAGCAAGCAATTTGAAGAGATTTACGCACATACTATTGATCAATTGCGGCAGCTTTTAAATGTACCGGATGATTTTGAAATATATTTTACCGGTTCTGCTACAGAGATATGGGAGCGTTTGATCCAGAATTGCGTAGAACAGTCATCTTATCATTTGGTAAACGGATCATTTTCCAAACGATTTTATCAAATGTCTGGTGAATTGGGGCGGAATACGGCATTGTTGGAGGTTGCACCCGGTCTTGGTTTTAAGCCCTCGGAAATAAATATCCCGGAGGCAGCGGAATTAATTGCCGTCACCCAAAATGAAACCAGCACCGGCGTCGCACAGCCATTGGAGGATATCTACGCGTTAAAAGAAAAGCATCCTGATAAAATATTGGCTGTCGATGCGGTGTCGGCACTGCCTTATATAGATATAGATTTTAACCGTATTGATGCTATATATTTTTCCGTCCAAAAGGGATTTGGACTTCCGGCCGGCCTGGGGGTCTGGGTCATGAACGGGCGATGTGTTGAAAAGGCAAAATCAATGCAGCAATCCGGGCATTCTATCGGCTCTTATCATAGCATACCCTCCTTTGCTTCGAAAGCTGTTAAAAACCAAACACCGGAAACTCCCAATGTACTGGGCATTTATCTATTGGGAAAGGTGGCGGAAGATATGCTAACTAAAGGAATCGTACAGATCCGCAGAGAGACGGAGTATAAAGCCGCTTTATTATATAACCTGTTGGAGAACCATTCCCTGCTGGCGCCATTTGTGGCGGAAACCGCTCACCGTTCCAAAACTGTAATTGTCGCCACGACAAGCGTGGCAAGTGAAAAAATCATTAAACAAGCAAGCCAAAGAGGAATGGTTATCGGCAGCGGATACGGGGCATTCAAAAGCGAGCACGTGAGAATCGCCAATTTTCCTACACACTCCAAAGAGCAATTTGAAATGTTGGTAGATTTTTTAGCAGATTATTCAGAAGAATGATTTAATTTGCAATTTATTTTGAAAATCTCATAATACTATATAGAAATCATTAGCCATTTACGGTCATGTATCCATTAAATAAAATACTGGTGGCCCTCGATTGTAGCGAATTAGATGCTACCATTATCAGGTTCGCTGCCTTTATATCCAGGGTTTCAGACACAGACACGATCTATTTTGTCAATGTTATCAGGCATATGAATATTCCTGCGGCGGTTCAAAAAGAATTTCCAGGAATCATTGAAAATGCACTGGAGGAGCGCAAGGCCCAGCTTGAGGCCTCAATAGCCAAGGAAATGGAAGGCTCCAACGGCGTAAAAACAGAATGTATCGTTGAAAATGGTCAGCCCGCCAGAAAGATCCTGGAGATGACTGAAAAATACAAGATTGATCTTGCCATCGTAGGTAGAAAGAATCAATTAAAGGGTAGCGGCGTCTTATCGCACCGATTGGCCAGGAGAGCAGTTTGCTCGTTGTTAATTGTCCCGGAAGGAGCCGTTACCGAATCCGGGAAAATCCTGGTACCCATAGATTTCTCCCAGTATGCGCAAAATGCTTTGGAACAGGCCATAAACATTGGTACCCGCGTGAAAAATGAGGTTGAAATCATTTGTCAAAATGTGTACAACGTGCCGGTAGGATATCATTATACGGGCAAATCCTATGAAGAATTTCGACAGATAATGCAAAAAAATGCTGAGTTGGACTTTAAAAAATTTATTAAATCAATTGATTTAAAAGGATTAAAAGTTCGTGAATGTTATTCCCTGGATGAGGATGAAGACCCGGTGGCTGATATTTATGAAAAAGCCGTCAAGGTGCAGGCAAGCCTCATGGTCATTGGTGCCAAGGGACGGACTGCCTCTACCGCGTTATTTATTGGTAGCATGGCCGAGCGGTTAATCCAAATCAATGATACGATCCCAATGGTTGTTGTAAGACCCAAAGGCAAGGCAGCCGGCTGGCTGGACATTATCAAGGACATTTAACTTTACGTCCAGCCCTTTTATTTCTATATTTTTTCACATAACTAAGGTAATACCGAATTACCGACCAGGTTTATACACTCCTACCGGAAAATATAAACACCAGCAGGTTGTTGTCTGCATCTTATTTGGTTAACGTACCTTGCCAGTTTTCGCAAAACCTGTTTGATCACCTCTCCTTACACTATTTTTCTTTTTTTCCATACAATGGAAACCTTCTGGTACCGTCGTTGTCATTAGAATAAACTTAGAAAGATATAGTCCATAAGCATTTTGAATTATGAAAATATTAAAGTCCCTTTTCCTGATAGTTCTGACCTCACATTTTGCCCTGGCGCAGGAATACAAGAGCGAGCCGATTAGTCACGAAAAAGAAAGTGATATCAAAACCTTAACGGGATCAAGCCACCACTCCGGTGCCTACGGTGCTATTATGTTCAAAGCTTCGGAATTTAACGATAAAACCTTTGCCATGATGGGTATCAAGGGTGGCTGGATTATTAACCGATCACTAGCCATTGGCATTGAAGCCCAGGGCATCATTCCTACTGCAAAATTTGAAAATATTGATCCGGATCCGGATGAAAGAGCTATTTTGCTGGGAGGTTATGGCGGGCTATTCGTCGAGCCAATTTTATTTTCGAATAACCTGATCCATGTCACCTTTCCCATCGCTTCAGGTGCCGGCTGGTTGGGTTATCATGAGGACTGGGAGGATAACCGCTATAGAAACCGGGGCGATGAGCTGATTGATGATGATGTATTTTGGTACGTAGAGCCTGGCGTTGGTGTGGAAATAAATGTAACCAGGCATTTCAGACTCAATATGGGTGTCACAAAAAGGTTTACCCAGGACCTGGAATTGGTGGGTACCAGCAATAAGGATTTCAATAAACCAAATTATTTTATGACGCTGAAGATTGGAAAGTTTTAAATTAGTTGAGATAGACCAGGCCGTCTCAATATTGTTATTGAGGCGGCTTTTATCATATTCCAAACCTTGCCGTTAATGCGCCTGTTAACTACAAGATTTCACAGCGTCCAGCAGTAACCCATACCTTCCGTTAGCTCAAAACCATACTTTCCTCAAAAAACCAAATATGCGTATTTTTCCTCTAAAAGGTCAGCCCGCCACGGCTGGCCTTTTTTTATAGGCCAGATAATTTTAACAATTATGCGCTACAACGCCGGCATATAGATAATAAAACCCGTTCTGCGACGGGCAATTTCACAAAATTGTTATATTTGATAGATTTATCAATACAAATTTTCCTCACAAAAGCCATTTTGATATGGACAATAAAAACAAAATGCAGGCATACTGGAAAAAAAATCTCAGGTACCTGACTATTCTTCTCAGCATCTGGTTTATCGTTTCTTACGGATTTGGCATTTTACTGGCAGATTATTTAAACCAGATCAAAATAGCGGGTTTTAAGCTAGGGTTTTGGTTTGCGCAGCAAGGATCCATCTATGTATTTGTAATTCTGATATTCGTCTATGTGCGATGGATGAATAAACTGGATAAGGAATTTGATGTTGATGAAAAAGAGTGAAACTTTTAATGCCTGATTTCGGATGGATTTACAACTTTTAACCTTTATTATTGTCGGTATTACTTTTACCCTGTACATAGGCGTGGCCATTTGGTCCAGGGCCGGCTCAACCAAAGAATTTTATGTGGCCGGGGGTGGTGTATCTCCCTTGGCCAATGGCATGGCCACGGCTGCCGATTGGATGTCTGCCGCATCATTCATTTCCATGGCCGGTCTTATCTCTTTTATGGGCTTCGATGGCGCCCAGTATTTAATGGGCTGGACCGGTGGTTATGTGCTGCTGGCACTGCTGCTCGCGCCGTATCTACGCAAATTTGGCAAATTTACCGTGCCGGATTTTATCGGAGATCGCTACTATTCCAACACCGCGCGGCTTGTTGCCGTTATCTGCGCACTTTTTGTTTCTTTCACCTACGTGGTAGGGCAGATGAAAGGGGTGGGAATTGCGTTTGCCAGGTTCTTGGATATCCCGTTTGAACAAGGCGTCATCATCGGTGTGGGTATCGTTTTTTTCTACGCCGTGCTTGGAGGTATGAAAGGCATTACCTATACGCAGGTAGCACAGTATTGTGTGTTGATATTTGCTTATATGGTACCGGCTATCTTTATTTCCATGATTATGGTGGATAACCCGATTCCACAACTCGGCTTTGGAGGAAAGCTACAGGATGGCACCTATCTGCTGGATAAGCTCGACAAACTACACACTGACCTGGGCTTTAAAGCCTACACTGTGGCCAATAAACCTACGATAGACCTGTTTTTTGTGACAGCGGCCCTCATGTTGGGGACCGCCGGACTCCCGCATGTAATTGTAAGGTTTTTTACCGTTCCAAAAGTCAGAGATGCCCGTATTTCCGCTGGTTGGGCATTGGTCTTTATCGCTATCCTGTATACCACGGCCCCGGCTGTGGCTGCATTTGCACGCACCAATTTAATTAACACCGTAAGCAACCGCAGCTATCAGGAGGTTCCCCAGTGGTTCAAAAATTGGGAAAATACAGACTTACTGGCATGGTCTGATAAAAACAATGATGGGAAAATCCAATACCAATCGGGAAACGCGCTCACGGATATAAAGCCGGTATTTAGCGATCAAAAGGGCAACAGCGGTCAGCGTATGGTCACAAACGGTAATCCCGAAAGTGACAATGAACTTTATGTGGACAGGGATATCATCGTATTGGCTAATCCAGAAATAGCACAGTTGCCCGGTTGGGTAATTGCCCTGGTAGTTGCCGGAGGGTTAGCGGCGGCCTTATCTACTGCCGCCGGCTTATTGTTGGTAATATCCACTTCGGTTTCCCACGATTTATTTAAAAAATTAATCATGCCCCAAATATCGGAAAAAGGGGAGTTAAATGCCGCCCGCATTTCAGCGGGAATTGCCGTAGTGGTCGCCGGTTATTTTGGTATGAATCCACCTGACTATGTGGCTGCCCTGGTAGCATTTGCCTTTGGATTGGCTGCCGCCTCGTTTTTCCCGGCTATTATTCTGGGGATTTTTTCAAAAAAAATGAACAAGGAAGGCGCTATCACGGGGATGATTGTCGGACTGGTATTTACGGCCACCTACATCTTATACTTTAAATTTTGGGGTGGCACCCCTGATCAATATTGGTTTGGTATTTCTCCAGAAGGGATAGGAACCCTGGGCATGATATTTAATTTTATCATTTCCCTGGTTGTGTCAAAATTCACCAGCGCTCCACCGGAAAGCGTGCAGCAGGTGGTAGAAAATATCCGCATCCCGCGAGGAGCCGGCAAAGCGAGTTCGCATTAAATCCCGTTTCCATGAAGCAATACGACTACATCATAGCAGGCGCCGGATGCTCAGGGTTAATGCTGGCATTGGAGCTGACTAATAGTCGTTTGAAAGATAAGTCCGTATTGATTATAGACCAGGAAAAAAAAAACACCAATGACCGTACCTGGTGTTTCTGGGAAACGCGGGAAAACAGCCTGGAGCATCTGGTGTATAAATCCTGGGATGTTGCCAACTTTTATAGTGATGACTTTGAGCAGGAGATGGATTTGCGTCCGTACAGGTATAAAATGATACGCGGCATTGATTTCTATTCCTACGTTTTTCAACAAATAAGCCATTACCCCAATTTTGAGTTTCTGGAAGCTAAAATTGATGAAATAAAAACCCATGGCGAAGTAGTCACAGACCAGGGGCGGTATCAGGCAACTTTTGTTTTCAGTAGCTACCATTTGGTAAATACCCTTAATATCCCGAAGAGTTACCAGACACTACTTCAGCATTTTAAAGGTTGGGTTATAAAAACTGACCATGACAGTTTCGATCCCGGCAAAATGACCTACATGGATTTTAGGGTCGCTTATAACCGGGAAACCAGGTTTTGCTATGTATTACCTTTTTCGGAAAAGAAAGCGCTGATTGAATATACGCTGTTTACAGATACGTTGCTGGAAGACAAAGCCTACGATGAGGCGTTAAAGCATTATATCAACAATCAGCTTAAAATCGGGGATTATCAGATTTTGGAAGAAGAGTTTGGCATCATCCCGATGAGCGATTTCCCCTTCCCGCAAACCGGCGGCAAGAATGTGATCAATATCGGTACGCTCGGAGGTAATACCAAAGCATCTACGGGATTCACCTTTCTACGGATTCAAAAAGCTGTAAAGCGGATCACTAAAAATCTGGCCGATAATAAATACCCGCTGTCCCCTCCTTCTTTGACATCCAAAAGGTTTCGCTTATACGACAGTACACTATTAAATGTATTGGCAAACGAAACCTATCCTGCAAAAGACATCTTCACCGAACTGTTCAAAAAGAACGGTCCAACCAAGGTTTTTAAGTTTCTCGATGAGGAAACCAATTTATTGGAAGAAATAAGCATTATGAATTTATCGCCCAAAAAACAGTTCATTAAAGCCTTTTTCCAGCAAGTTTTAAAAATACACAAGTTGTAATCAAGGAATCGCCTTAATTCAGTATATTAGTAAAGGTGAAACACTATTGCCTGACAAGGGTATATAATTACTTTAAAAGATGATTGACAAACAAATTGATCTGCTGCAAAAGCAAATTCAAAAGCTGGAAGTAAAAGGTATGGACCTCGAGGCGTGGAAAAGTTCGACCATTGTACTTTTGGAAAGAATCTTTGGTGAAAACAATCAGCGGGTAAAACACATTGATGCTATAAAATATGACTACAGTTCCTGGTCGTTGAGAGATGCCACGGGCTCGGTATCACAATTAGACTCCTGTAAAAAAAGAGGCAAAGAAATTCTCGAGGCATGTATCAATGAATTAGAAAATTTTGGTTTGCCGGAAAACGTATTAAAAGAACAAGAATCATTTAACATCATTATCAATGCGCTGGAGGAAGAATTAACCGTTTCACAATACCGGGAAATCAAAAAAATTATCACCGCCGATATGGAAATCGAAGAAAAAAAGCAGGTATTGGATGAAGCCCTGAAAGATTGTGGTGCCGACACGCAAAAAACCATTCTAATTGATATTTTGACGCACGCCCATATTGCAGAAAATATTTGAATTTAGCAGAAATACCCAACCTGTCCATTACAGACTTTTAGTCAGAGAGTCGATCATATACCAATATGACCGATGCAATAGTAGCTAACCCGGAGAGGATCAACCCGATATTATTGGCCTGATTTTGCCTGAAGTTTTTGGTTTTAAGCGCTGGAACGATGATAATATCATTGGGCTTTACATAATAAAAATTAGAGGAAATAAGCGATTCTTCCAACACATTTAATTCCGTAATACCGGAAACACCATTCTCAGTACGTACAATTTTTATTTTGCTGCCATCTGCAAATTCGGTTAGCCCTCCTGCCATGCCAACAGCCTCCAGAACATTTAACTTGTTTTCAAAGGTCGAATATCGCCCTTGATTTTCCACCTCACCCAAAACGGCAACACTAAAGGTAACCAATCGGACATAAACAGTCGGTGTATCCAGAATTTCGTCGACCAAAGATTCGATCTTGTCTGTTACTTCGGGCACTGAGAGGCCCAATACACTGATCTTTCCCAAATGTGGCATGGTAATATACCCTTGCTTGTCCACCAAAAATCCTGTCAGGATCGGGTCCAAACGGTCATTTTGCTGATCATCGATGCTGGAAAAGACATCAAACTGAGTAGGCGTTAAACTCGATATTCTGATTTGAATCACGTCGCCTGCCTGGAGCCGGTACTCTACATTGTTTTCTTCAATCATACGCATCAAACCACTCCCCTCGGCCAGCTTGTTTACATCTTCGGTACTTTGAAGTAAAGTCTGCCTTTTTACGGGAACGCAGGAGCTGGCAACGGCAATTAAAATCAATAATATCGTACATTTTTTCATATCACCTGTCTATTCAATTTTATCGAAAGTGTAAAAACTTAATTGTTATTTATTATGGAGGTAAACCATCCGTACCGAAAACGAGCCAAAGCCACCCACCTGTGAATATAATAAAATATTTGTGATTGATGACAATGCAGAATTTCCGATCAACATTTTCAAAATATCTTTTCCCATTTCATTTATAATGACTAAACCAAAAATTTTTCTTTAGTCCCTTTGGTAGTCAGGTGCTGATACAACCGAATGTATGTATCTACCATTTTATCCAAAGAAAAGTGATTGTATATTCTTTCTTTACCCTTCTGTCCCATCGCTACGGCTTTTTCCTTGTCAGCCAGTAACAGCTTGATCTTTTCTACCATCTGATCCACATTTCCCTTGGACACCAAAAATCCTGTCTCATCATCCACTACCAACTCCGGGGTACCCCCAACACCGGTAGCCACTACAGGCAAACCCAGAACCATGTATTCAATAATGGCGTTTGATATCCCCTCCCTGTGAGAAGCCATTACACCAACGTCAAAAATGTTAATGTAGGATTCCACGTTTTTTTGCCAATTTATAAGCTGAAAGGAGGATCTGTATTTGTCGGGAATTAAACTTTCCATTTCAGGCTTAAGTACTCCGCCACCAATGCCCAAAAAAAATACATTCTGCGTCTCCTCCAAAACAGACAATGCAGCGTGCATAAACGTTTTATAATCTTTCCTGGGATGAAATTCCCCCACCATGCCTACCACCTGGGTATCCCGGTCTATTCCCAGGCTGGCTTTTATCTCCTCGGTGGGCACAAGCTTCTCCATCCTTTTAAAATCAAATCCATTCCTGATACAGTAACTTTTGTCAGCGGGCGCATCAAAAGAATCCAAACCGGCCTGTGAATTGCCTATGACAGCGTCAGCAAATAAAAATGTCAACTTTGCTCTTATCCAGGTACTGCTGAAAGGCCTGATATTCTCCTTTGCTGTCGTTATTGAAGCATTGATGAATCTGGCTCCAACTCGTTTGGCCGCTATAACGCCATATACTGCAGCCATTGACTCCCAGGCCTGAATTATGTCCGGTTGAAATGACTTGCAGATCCGGTGCAGCTTACCCAAAACACTAAAATCCTTTTTCGATTTCCTCACAATACAATGGACTTTTCCCTTTAATTGATAGATCTCATCGTAGGTGACAACATCCGACAAGATAACTACTTCATAATCCACGTTTGGCGTAACCGACAACCCTTTTAGCAATTCTATCAACCTCCTTTCCTTGCCACCTGCAAATAGGCCATCGATCAGCATTAATACTTTTATGGGCATCAAACTATATGAAATTTAATATTCCGGGTGAAACTAACTTTTAACACCTAACCTGTTTTCCCTGTTGTTTGCACATCAAAAAATCACGAAAGTGTGTAAAGAAAGAATAATTTTGTAATATATAAAAATAAATTATTTTTATATATTATTTAATTTTACCAAGAATGTTACATCAATGAAATGTGCGTGATCAAGCGGAATTTTTTATTGGATATAACTGTATGAATACGTTTGTTGTTAACAGCATTTTATGGGTAAAGTCCCAATTTTTTATATGGCTGGTTTAGGTCTTTTCAAAAAAAAGGAAATCTGGGTACCTACCTGGAAGGGAGTTTTATTAGTTACCTCGCTGGTTCTCTTGCTGACTTTTTTGTTTTTCCTTAAAATCAATTCATTTCTCTCTATGAACAGGCCCGTGGAGGCGGAAGTCCTGCTTGTTGATGACTGGCTTCCCGACTTTGCTATAGAAGAGACATTAAAGGAATTTAATGAAAAGCGTTATCGCAAATTGATCATAACCGGAGGTCGCAAAGTTTATGGGTGGAATGCAACAAAATTTGAATCGTCTGCTGAACTGTTGGCTGCCAAAATAATGGAACGGGGAATTGATAGTTCAAAAATCCAGCTGATCAAAGTCAGCCCCAGTCCAAGCAACCGCACCAACACCTCCTCCATAGCGACCAAAGCCTGGCTTACTACCCACCCGCATGATTTTAAAGCTATCAACATCGTTTCGGTAGGATCACATGCCAGAAGAAGTTATTATCTGTTCAATAAGTCCCTAGGCGAACATTGCGAAGTGGGCATAATTTCTATCAATAATATTGCCTACGATCAAAATAAATGGTGGAACAGCAGTTATGGCGTCAAGGAAGTTATTACGGAATGCCTGGCTTACCTATATACCTTGTTATTTATTTGATGTAGGCCATCCGGCGTCTCGTGGCAAAATTCACCGATGCCGTGTTAAGCAAGTTTTTCCAATACCTCAACAATTCGCTCGGAAGCCTTGCCATCCCAAAACACCGGAACTTTCCCAGTCTTCCAATTCCCAGCCTGAAGCTGATCAATGGTTGCGGAGATTAGCTCCTCGTCAAATGCCAATAACATGTTGGTGCCAACACTTACAGTCTCCGGTCTTTCGGTGTTGTTCCGCAAGGTCAAACAAGGGACGCCCAGGTAGGTAGTCTCTTCCTGGATCCCGCCGGAATCGGTGATTACCGCAAAGCTTTCCTTCACAAGATACATAAACTCCGGGTAGCGAAGGGGTTCTGTCAGATGAATATTTTGAGTGCTAAGGTTCAGCTTTTCCAAAACCTGCCTGGTTCTGGGATGAACCGGGAAAATGATCTTTTTATCGGTGAATTTACTGTCAATTAAATTGATGATACGCGCCAATTTATCCATCTCATCCACATTAGAAGGACGGTGTAACGTCATCACCAAATAATTCTTTTGTTGTAAATTCAGTTCATTAAACGCTGCCGGCTTCACAAACTTCGACTGATTGGCAATAAGCGAATCGATCATCGTATTACCGACAAAATAAATTTGATCGTTTTTAGCGCCGGTTGTTATTAAATTGTAGCCTGCTTCAGGGGTCGTAGTGAAATAAATATCAGCCAGAGCATCGGTCACCATTCTGTTTATTTCTTCCGGCATGTCTAAATCAAAAGAGCGCAACCCTGCCTCTACATGGATCACTTTGGTGTGCAATTTTTTAGCAACAACCGCGCAGGCCAATGTTGAATTGACATCCCCTACCACCAGCACATAATCGCACGGATGATTGATCATTTCCTCCTCAAATTTAATCATAACGTTGGCAGTTTGTACCGCCTGGGAACCGGAGCCGACGCCTAAATTGACATCGGGATTTGGAATATTAAGATCTTTAAAGAAAGTATCACTTAAGTTTTTGTCGTAATGCTGCCCGGTATGTACCAGCCGGTAAGAGAGGGAAGAACCTTTTTCACGTGATCTATTAATGGCATGTATCAACGGAGCAATTTTCATAAAGTTGGGCCTCGCTCCGGCAATAATGGTTATTCTCATTTTTATTAATTAAATCTAACTTATTATTAAATTATCACAAAAGTGTAGATTAAAAACTACAAATCCTAACGCCATAAAATCTAAACAGGCGGCGGAAATTAGGGCTTTGAAATGAGAAAAGGAAAACAAAGACAAAGAAAAATCTAAATAAACGGTTTGGGCCTCCGAAAAGCAGAATATAAACGAAATTGTTATAAATTGGCAGCTGAAAATTATAGTCAATGGAGCAAAAAAAATTAAGGATGGCCTTGCTGTTACGATCCGACAAGGTTCCCTCCTGGAAATATGCTGCTATCGAAGAGGTCCTGAAATCCGATATAGCAGAAATCACTTTTATTGGAAAGTTTCAACACGTAGAGGCGAATAAAAATCACACCACCTCCTTCTTGTATAAAATCTATCAACGCCTGGAGAAACTCAAATGGAAAGGCCCGGCAAGCGCTTCGGAAGAACGGGAAATTTCCTCTTTATTTACGCAGAAATATGACCCCGTAGAAGTAAAACTCGATAGAGATCAAGGAGTTTACCGCCTGACACAAGCCAATTCGCACCCGCTGATAGCTGCCAAATTGGATGTAATCTATCTACTGGATTACATTCCGCTGAAACTGGAACTCTCAACATTGGCCACCTATGGTGTATGGTACCACCACTTTGGATTGGCGGGCAGTGACTTTGAGTCATTTACCGGATTCCGGGAATTTTTGAACGGTTCGCCTTTCATCATTTCAAGCCTGAGGGGTTTTCAAAACGATTGTCGACATGAGGAAGTATATTATGAAAGCAAAGGCCCCATAGATCGTTTTTCTATCGGCCGCACTAGGGAATGGTGTTTCTGGAAGAGTGCAAGATTTGTTAAAAGAAAATTGACGGAAGTTTATCTCAAAGAAGAATTGTTACCCGTGAAATTACCGGCATCTGACGGGCAACCGAACCCGGACGGGGCACTTAACTTCGTTGATTTATTCAATGTGAATCTGACCTTTATTAAAAGATATCTCAAAGAAAAAATCATAAATCGCTATTATTCCGAGCGTTGGGGGTTACTATTTCACAAAAATCAGCAAAATTTTCTATCTCTAAAAGACCTGAAAACACTGTTACCTCCTAAAAATAAGTTTTGGGCAGATCCATTTATATACAGCGAAAATGGTCAGTATTTTATTTTCCTGGAGGAGTCTTATCTGGGCAAAAAAAAGAAAGGATTCATTTCTGTCATGGAAATTAACGCCGAAGGACAAATTTCCGAAACACGAAAGGTTATTGAACAACCCTATCATTTATCCTACCCCTTTGTATTCCGGTGGGAGGGTAAGCAGTATATGATTCCGGAATCGAATCAAAACCGCACGATACAACTATACGAATGCAAAGAATTTCCATATCGCTGGGAATTTGTGAAAAATCTGCGTGAAAATATCTCTGCAGTCGACACCACCCTGTTCTTTCACAATAATAAATGGTGGATCTTTGCCAATATCAAGGAGCATCAGCATGCCTCACTCTGGGATGAATTATTCCTTTTCTTTACTGATGATCCGCTTTCGTCGGAGTGGACACCACATCCCCAGAATCCCATAGTTTCCGATGTCACAAAGGCGAGGCCGGCCGGCCAGGTATTTAAAATAGGTCACAGAATTTTCAGACCAGCCCAAAATTGTTCCTACAGATACGGGTATGGGCTTACCATCATGGAAATCGTTAATTTAACTGAAAATTCCTACGAAGAAAAAGAAGAAATATCTTATACACCCAACGATTTGGAAAAAATTAACGGCCTTCACTCCTACAATAAGCTGGATGAATTTACGGTGATAGACGCCGTCATCAGAAGCAGAAAAATATTTTGACAAACGATGTGTGGAATTTTTCATCACTTTGGGTACCTAGTCTACGTGTAGGGATACCTCAACACAAAAAACCAATTCGTAAGTATTTATAAATCAATTATTTAATAGAGTTCAGAAGTTTGGCATCAAATTTACTTGCCATCGGGTAGTTAAGCATTCAGATTTAGAGAACAGTTTGACCGCTACAATCGCTACTACTGACCCCAAATTTAGCGTTGCTGCTTAAGAACACTAACCCCCCCCTTTGCGGAAGAGAAATTGCTTGCTCAATTTTTCATTCAAGTCCTGTTATTCAGTTTGTTGCCTACTAGTTTTTTCCATTCTTTTTTTATTAGATTATAATGAGACAATTACCAATTAAACTAAACAAACTATCATCTAAACATTACGTACTAAAACCCCTCTTAATTTTACTCTTACTCCCTTTATTAACCATTCAAACCACCCGTGCCCAGCAGTTGGCATTCCCCACCGCTGAAGGCTATGGCAGGTTCGTGAGTGGCGGTAGAGGAGGAAAAGTAATTTACGTCACCAATTTGAACGACAGCGGACCCGGAAGTTTTCGAGCGGCATTACTGGCTTCCGGACCCAGAACCGTTGTTTTCAATGTTTCCGGTACCATTATACTTCAGTCTCCCGTTTCTGTTAAAAATGGGAACCTGACGATTGCCGGTCAAACTTCGCCAAATGGCATCACCATCCGAAGAAGTCCGGTTTATATTCAGGCAAGTAACGTTATCATCCGTTATATGCGCTTTAGACTTGGCGGCGAAGCAGGCAAAAGCGGTTATGATGCATTGAGCATCACCGGCCAAAGCGGAGATATATCCAACGTGATAGTCGACCACTGTTCGGTTAGCTGGGCGCGTGATGAATGTGTATCCATCATAGGCGATCCACAGGCTTCACCCAGTGCCTCTGGTCCCGGCATCTCAAATATTACATTACAATGGAGTTTTGTAAGTGAAGGTTTAAGCAGCCACGCTTTTGGCGGTTTTATAAAATACCATGCTTCAAATATTTCTGTCATTAAAAACTTATTCGCACACAACACGCAACGAAATCCCAATATTAACGGAGCCAATGGAAGCGTCACCAACAACGTAATTTACAATTGGGGTGGCCGTGGAGTAACCTTAGACAACGTGGCCAAATTAAATGTAATTGGCAATTATGCAAAAGCAGGAGCCGATAGCAAATCTATACAAGGCTACATGGTTATTGGCGGACAAGGTGGTACACCGGTCGATAATCAATTATACGTCAAGGGCAACTATCATTCAGGAAGAAGAACAAATTTGAATGATAACAACGAATGGGCCATTTTTGACACAGATGCCAGCGAATCAAAGTACCGGAAGAGCAACCCTCATAGCTTTAACGAAGGTATTAAAGTATTAAGCGCTACCGAGGCTTTTGACAAGGTTTTGGCAGACGGCGGGGCCTCAATTTTTAGAGATGCCGTCGACGAACGGATTGTAAAGGACACAAAAAATGGCACGGGAAGAAACAATATATCTTCACCATTAGCAGTTGGCGGCTGGCCAAATATCGCGATGGGTACCCCCTATCCGGACCAGGATAAAGATGGCATGGATGACAACTGGGAAAAAGCAGTCGGACTAAATGCCAACGACGACAGTGATAGAAACGGCGATCGTGACGGAGACGGATATACCAACCTGGAAGAATTCTTAAATTGCTCTATATTGGGCAATTGCGAAAGTCCGGCACCGGTAAATACAGCACCAACCATTAGTGATATTTCAGATCAGCAAATTGATGAAAATACAACGCTGGGACCGCTGAATTTTACGATAGGTGATTCAGAAACCAGCGCTGATAAGCTTACAGTAACGGCTACCTCCGGCAACCAGGCGCTTGTAACCAATAACAGTATTGTGTTGGGCGGTAATGGTGTTACAAGGAACGTGACTATTACTCCTTCGGGCGACCAGACCGGGACAGCTCAGATTACGGTTACCGTCTCTGACGGCGATAAAAAGACTTCCGAGTCATTTACGTTAACCGTAAAAGAGGTTGTCAGCGTCAATACCCCGCCAACTGTTACTAGTATTTCAGACCAAACCATTGATGAAAATACCAGTACCAAAGCATTATCTTTTACCATTGGAGATGCCGAAACCGATGCGGATGACCTCACCCTGACCGCAACATCCGGTAACCAGTCCCTGGTGACCAGTGGAGGTATTTCTTTGGGAGGTACAGGTAAAAACAGAACCGTTACCGTTTCCCCTGCAAAAGATCAAACCGGTACTGCCAAAATTACGGTCACCGTCTCCGATGGAGACAAAAAGACTTCCGAGTCATTTACAGTGACTGTCAAAGAAGTTGTCAGCGTCAATACACCGCCGACAATTAGTAGTATTTCCAACCAGACCATTGATGAAAACGCCATTACCAAAGCGATTGCTTTTACTATTGGTGATGCGGAAACAAGTGCGGATAACCTCACTGTGACAGCCACCTCCGGCAACCAGGCATTGGTGATCGGTAGTGGTATTACGTTGGGTGGTACCGGCAAAAACAGAACAATAACCGTTTCCCCGACAAAAGATCAAACCGGCACTGCTAAAATTACGGTCACGGTTTCAGATGGGGATAAAAAGACAGCCGGGTCATTTACACTGACAGTAAAAGAGGTCGTCAGCGTCAATACCCCACCGACTATTACCAGCGTTCCTAATCAAACGATTGATGAAAATACCAGCACCCAGGCGATCGCTTTCACAATTGGTGATGCGGAAACCAATGCCGATAACCTCACTGTGACAGCCACATCCGGTAATCAGGCGCTGGTGGCCAATATTAACATGCTACTGGGCGGAAGCGGCACGAAAAGAACGATCATTGTTTCTCCAAAGAAGGATCAAACCGGTACTGCTATAATCACTGTCACTGTCTCCGACGGCGATAAAAAGACCACCAAGTCATTTGCGGTGACAGTTAAAAAAGTAGTCAACTCAAATACACCTCCTACGGTAAGCAACATCAGTAATCAGACTATCGATGAAAATACAAGTATGGATGCCTTGCCTTTTACTATAGGAGATATGGAAACCAGTGCCAATGAACTCGTTGTGACCGCTGCATGTGGCGACCGCACACTGGTTGATGACTCTGACATTTCCTTTGCAGGAAAAGGCACTAAGAGAAGTATCACCGTTGTTCCAAAGCATGATAAAACCGGTACTGCTAAAATTACCGTTACGGTGTCAGACGGCGAGAAGAAAACTGCCGAATCATTTATTTTGACCGTGCAAAAGCCCGCAAGTAGTAATACAGCACCTACTATCAGTAATATCAGCAGCCAATCCATTGATGAAAACGGCAGTACAGGATCATTGCCATTTTCTATTGGAGACGCAGAATCTGATGCAAATGATTTGACAGTAAAAGCAACATCCAGCAACCAAAAGTTGGTTGGTAACGGTAACATTGGACTTAGCGGCTCGGGAGCCAATAGAAAAATTCTCATCAATCCCAAGCCTGATCAAACGGGTATCACTACGATAACCATTGTTGTGTCTGATGGCGATATGCAGACCACGGAGTCTTTCAGGGTAACCGTAAATACAGTTATAAGTGAAAATACTGCGCCGGTGATCAGCCATATCGGAAATCAGGTAACCTCCATGAATCAAAAGATAGGACCGGTGTATTTCAAGATCAGTGATAAAGAGACACCAGCGGGTAATCTGAGGCTGAGAGTGCAGACAAGCAATCGAGAAATAGTGGCTAATGACCGAATTTTCGTTAGCGGCGAAGGTGAAAACCGAAAGTTGGTCATGTACCCAACAAAAAATGCTGTAGGCACGTGTTATATCAGAATTAAAGTGTCTGACGGGTCAAAAACTACCACCAAGTCTGTTAGAGTAGACGTATCCGGTATGACTGGTGTTCCGGATATACTTAAATCAAAAATGAAGATTTATCCAAATCCTTTCAACAATTACATAAAAATTAATACCAAGAAAATAAAGAGAGGTGTGGAGTTGGCCATTTATGATTCAAGAGGAAGGTTACGTAAACGAGCCCGTATGCCAAAAACCCGTGCAGGTTGGTCTTCTCTCGAATTAAATCTGTCTTTTCTTGAAAGTGGATTATATTATATGAAAATCAGGTATGATGGGGTAAGAGCTACTTCCATGCTGGTTAAGAAATCATATTAAAAACAGTTATTGAATAATGTTAAACCATATGAGTACTTTGCCAAATTGATTTAACCTATTAATTTGGCACCCTGAAATCAGCTTAAAATAATTGAATTATTTTAAGCTGATTTTTTTTTAGCTCCTCCGTTCATGGCAGCCAGTTTTAAGTTTTTGTGAAATTATTGATATTGATTTTTAATCCTTTTATTTTTTTGTATTTTTATCATTTAAAATATAACTATTCTTTCCTCTTACGGAGAAGCATTATTAATTCATGGACAAGCAAAGCCCCAAACGCACATTAAGCAAAAAGAGAAAAATTCAATTTACTATAATTTCGCTTTTTCTTGCTTTTACAATCATTATTGCATTTGGTGAGATAGTCATCAGAATTTTCAGCCCGCAACCTTATCTGTATCCGAGGTGGCAGTTTTCCGATGGGTATGGCGCCATGTTGTACCCAAATGTCACCATGACCAATGAAATGCCGGGTAAATGGCGGTTTAAATACAAAATCAATGAGTTACAGTATAGAGGTAAGTTGATCCCAATAGCAGAAACCTACTCAAAAAAAAATATTGTAATACTGGGAGATTCTTATGGGTTTGGAACAGGCGTGAATGATGGGGAACAATTTTCTGCTATTCTGGCTAGAAAGCTGAAACGAGACTACGATGTGATCAATCTGAGTGTCGGCGGATGGGGTTTAACCCAACACATTCGCAGGTATCAGGAATTTGGCAAACTTTATAAACCTGAAATTGTGGTCATCCAATATTGCAACAATGATTTAAAAGACAATTTCTCCAATAAGGTAACTGTCATTGTTGATAATGAACTGGAATTTGTAGACAGTGAGTTATCTATTAACTGGGTAAAAAAATATCTGTCTAATTCATTTATTCAAAAAAGCCAGATATATAATCTATTCAGAAACAACGTTTATAAATTCTTTGAAAAGCAGGCTGTGGCAGAACAATTAAACCAGACCGAAAAACAAAACTCCGGCATTTCCAAAGAAGAAGAATTTTATGGCAAATTGTTACAAATATTTACCAGGGAATTACATGAGCAAGGCATCAAGGTGATCCTGATTTCAGTTAACGAACACCTGGAGAGATCTCAATATCTTCGAAAGGTTGTGCATGAATTAAGCGAAAAGAAATATCTTGACTATGTCAATGTAAATCCATGGTTTAAGAATGTTGACAATTATGAATCACCAGAAGGCCATATATGGGGTAAAAAGGGGCATAAAATACTTGGTGAAAATCTGGCAAGGGTAATCAGTGAAGACGAAAGGTAATATACGTTAAGGACGTATTTGCCATTTGAGCTATTTAATTTATAATTTGGTTGCATTTATCTGTCAAATGATCCGACGGGTCAAAATATTGTTTAAATCAGGTCAAAGGTGCAGGTAATCGTTTTTTAAAATTTAAAAAAAATGGAGATTTAATCGCCGTATTGCTTCAATTTTTCGTCTTGTCTAAAGCAAATGATGGCGTTGATTAAATAAAAAAGGACGCTTAAAAATATGATTAATTCTATAAAAAATGGAACTTAATTAATTTTTGTCTCGTTTTCACTGTTATAGCTGTTTTGTTAAAACCCACACCAATCAAACCAAAAAAATGACAACAACTTCCCGGGGAACCTATCTCTTAAAATACTTTTTGATCTTTCTGGTATTAATAATAACCTCCTGTAAGGATGATGACATTGCTCCTGCTCCAGGGACAGGTGGTCCCCCCGACTCTCCTCCTCCGGAGCCAAATGATGTTGGTGTTAATTACTATATAGCAAGCAGCGGCGATGATAGCAATGACGGATTGTCTCCGGAGACTGCCTGGAAAACGTCAGGGCGGGTTTCATCGCACGAAAAGTTTGAACCGGGAGATCAAATTTTATTCCTTCGCGGAGAAACCTTTGACAACATTACGTTGACCGAAGCTGGTAATGGAACAGTTAAAGACCGCATTGTTATTGGCGCTTATGGCGATGAAAACTTGGCCAAACCCATTTTGCAAGGCAGTCGTGATCCATTTAGTTTTACAATAAGAATCAATTCCATGAGTGGCATTACCATTCAGGACCTGAAAATCCAGGGTGCCAACGGGGACCAGATCTATATAGACCCTGTTAACGGGAGATGCGACAACATCAAGATTTTAAATTGTCATATAGATGGTGAAAACGGGAGGCACTGTATCCGGTTTGAAACGGATATCGACTCCGGGTCCTTTTTTGGAGCGGACAGTGTGGAGGTGGCTTTTAATTTAATAGAAAATGCCGGGCAGGGGTATGACAATACTTCAGACGGATTAAACTTCTCAAATGTGCAAAAAAATGGTTATGTCCACCACAACACCTTTTTTAATAACAAATCCGAGGCTATAGATATTGCGGCAGGTACTGGACACGTGGTGGAATTTAACATCATGGATGGAAACGGAGACCGGGATTCCGGCGGCATTAAAACCCACTCGCTTACCGGTAACGGAATTCACGATACGGAGAATATGATCATCAGAAAAAACATTATTAAGAACTGCATCCAACACGCCGTTCAAATCCAGGATGGCAGATTTATCAAAGTATTCAATAACACCATTTATCACAACGAGGAAAACGGGAAAAACGCACTTTTAATCGGAAGCTCTAATGAGGCACTGTATGATGCCGATACCTGGATAACCGGTAATGAAATTAAAAACAATATTTTTCACGGTGTTACCCATACCATAACCATCACCGTCATCAGATTCGGGGGTAGCAAGAGCGGTAGTCCTGCTATATTCTGGAATGACCATGACAGGTATGATATATCAAATAACATCTTTTTCGGAGGGGATGAAGCAAACGCTGTCGTTGTAAGGATTCAAACCAATCAATTCATGTCAGATGAACCCTACACAGATTTTTCAAATCTGGGATCAAACAATTCTTTGCCTTATGCTGATTTTTTACAATATCATCCTGACAATTTTAATGTAAACCCACTGTTAAACGATCCAGAAAACGGGGATTTTAGCCTCAAGTCCAATTCTCCCGCTATTGACGCCGGGCTGGCCGTTGGACTTACTGCTGATTTTGACGGCAAAGCAATCAACGGCAAACCCGATCTGGGGGCTTTCGAATTTTAATGTATTTTTCTGTAGTTTTATTTTTAAATAGGTGGAAAAGAAATAAGCAAGTTTGAGTTGATTATAATGGAAACGTATATCAAAAAAAATTCAAGAAAAACGGTTAGAATAAAAAGAGTATTAGGTTTGGGACTGATTTGTTTGTCGGTCCTCTTATTGTTTTCTACGGTATTTATTATGGCTTGTCAGCCGAAAACCGTGCCTGGAAAAACCTATTACATTTCATCCTCCGCCGGCGACGACAGTGCCGATGGTTTGACAACATTAACACCACTTAAATCATTTGAAAATCTGGAAGGGCACGTTTTTAGCCCAGGCGATAAGATCCTATTCAAAAGGGGTGATCAATTTGGCAGGCTGTACCTGAAAGATATGGGGAATGGAACCGCCGATAATCCCATCATCTTAGGAGCCTACGGTGAGGCTAACCTCCCCAACCCTATTTTAGATGCCAAAGGTACCCAGGCGAAAACACTGTACATTACAAATATGAGCCACTGGACAGTTCAGGATCTAAAAATACAGGGAAGCACTTCTCATCAATTCCTGATCAATCCTCAAAATGCGTTCTGTGATGGGATAAAAATTTTGAGGTGCCATATAAATGGTGATAAAGGTAAAAACGCCATCAGGTTTGAAACCAATCCCAAAGGGCCGGAATATTACGGTTGCAGAAATATTGAGATTGCCTATTGTTACATTGAAAATGCCGGACAGGGACTCGATGATATCTCTGATGGGATCAATGCACCAAATATCCAGTTAAATGCCTATATACATCACAATGAGTTTTACAACAATGTATCGGAAGCCATCGATTTAAGCGCCGGAAAAAATCATAGGGTTGAGTATAATAAGATTAATGGCAATGGATATATTCACTCAGGAGGTATAAAGACACATGCACTCACCGGAAACCAAATTCATGATACTGAAAATATAACTATTGGCTATAACATCATATACAACTGTATTCAGCATGGCATAGCCATTCAAGACGCAAGAAATGTCAAGGTTTTTAATAATACCGTATATCACAACCACAAGGACAGTAAAGTGGCACTGCTCCTTGGGACAGCTAACGAGGCCCAATATAAATCTGAAAATTGGGTGAGCGGTAACAAGATCACCAATAATATATTCGTTGGCAATACACACAACCCAAAACAAACTGTGATTCGATTCACTGGCGATAGAATGGGTAGCCCAAGCACCATCTGGAATGATACCGCCAATTTTAAGATCCAAAATAATATTATATACGGAGGAGAGGATAAGCCTGCACTTTTGGTGCGTATTCGCAAGAAGTCATTTATTGATTTTTTTAATGTTCCTGTAGAAGGGGCCCAGACCATTGAGGATTTTTTCAAACTGCACAACAATAACATAGCTGTAAATCCAGATTTTCAGGATCCTGATAAGGGAGATTTTAGCCTTTCGCCAAATTCACCAGCTATCAATAAAGGTATTGCCCATGACACCAAAACTGATGTCATGGGCAATCCGGTGGTGAGCAAACCAGACCTGGGAGCGCTGGAAAGTAATATTCAATAGTGGTGAGGGTCTAGCATTGCCTTTATCATTCTCTCGGTTACAGCTTCTTAAAAAAATCCATCAGCTGATCTCCGTAGTGCAGGTAATTGAAGTGCTTGTAGCCCAATTCCAATCCGCTTTGTCCCACCACCTTTGCTTTTTCAGGGTGATTTAATACTTCTTCCATTTTTTGGGAGAAATCATCGACGGCAAAATCAGCAGCTACAAAAGCATTTTTATTATCCTCAAAAAAATTGACAACTTCTCCTACATTGGTAGTGATAATTGGGTTGGCGGAAGCACAGTATTCGCCGATCTTATGAGGGAATCGGGCGATGTCTCTGGGAACAGGCCGCAATGGGATCAGCAATCCCCGGGCATTTATATAAAGGGTTACCAGCTCCTGGTATGGCAGATTCCTGAAAGTTTTGATAAATCTTGATTTTTTATGTTGGGCAACGGCCTCACTGAATAAAGCCAAGGCGTGATCAGGTCCGTTTACTACAAGATAAAGATAATGTTCTGCATTGACGTTGATCCTGCCAAAAGCCTCCAGAATAAAATCCATAACTTCCATATTATTCACAGATGAGCAAAACAAAAAATAAGGTTCAACAGCCTGTCTGTTACCGGGGTCAAACTTTGAAAAATCACAAAGTACAGGGATTTTTATGTATGGTTTTGTTGGACTCTTTTTTTTCAGAACATCAACCAAAAACTCACTGATAGGTATAATCCCATCCATTAAATGGACGGCATATTTTTCAAATAAAAAATCATTGATGCCATTTTTGTTACCTTTTTCCTTGGACAACTCAGAGTTAAATTCGGCATAGTTTAACACGGTTTTAAACCGAAGCAACCTTGAAAGCAAATAATACAAAAAAATAATATTAAATCGCTTGGAGGAAATAATAGCTATATCCAATTGCTTTTTTATGGCCAGCTTAAACAACAAGGCAATTTCGGCGACGATACCATAAACTTTTAGCAGGTTCCTTTTTAAAAAACCTTCAGGTCGAAACGGTGTTCCTGTAGTATAAATATATTTAATCTCTTCCTCCGTTCCCGATTTGTAAACTTCAAGTCCCTTATTTCTTTTATGGACACCTTTATTTGAAATTACTAACACCGATGCCCCGGCGTTTATCAGACTCCGGCTTACCAATTTAACCTTTTCTATTTCGGCAAAACCTATTGGAAAACCAACCGCACCTAAATAAACGATATGTTTAATATTCTTTTTCATCACCGCAAAATTAGCCTTCAACCTTTACACTTGTGAATTGCTGATACAGGTTAATTGAATTAGTATAAACTTTATACCTTCTGAAACAGTATGTCTTCAGGTGCCTAAAAATCGATTTCATTTTTTATTCTCTCTTTCGTGGGGAAAAAAAATTCCAAATACCGAAATTAACATCTCGCCAATTTAAAACAACTCATTTTATCTTAATTTCCTCGATTGTCGCGGGAATATCATGTTTTTGAATGACAAACAGCTTGTAATACATAGCCAACGCAAACAGCATTATGTAGTAACCATAATAATCGATAGGAATTAGTACAGCCGTAAAATTGATCAGAATATAATTCAATATAAAGGCGAAAAACATTGGATTTCCGGTTTTTACAAAAATCTTATAGCTTTTTAACCCAACCTGCAACCAAAACATCAGGAGCAATAGAAGGCCGACGACACCTCCTCTAAAAAGCGTATCGAATATACCAACATGGATCCCGATATAAAACATCCTGAGATACTCCGGAAAATCCCAGCTACTAACCCCAAACCCAAAAACGGGCTTCCGGGCAAAGAAGGTTTCAAAAAATATTCGGGTAGATTCGGTTCTTCCCGTATAAGTTTCTGCTGAAATCCGGTTTTTATAGATCGACGACTGCTCTATCTGGTCAAACAAGAAGAAATAAATAAAAAACAGAACAATGCCTCCAATGATCATCAGGCTGATCCGGCTTTTGGGATATTTAAAATACATAAAAAACATGAGTGCCACCAAAAACATGAGCCAGCAATATTTCGCAAACACCACAAAAACCGCAAAAACCAGCATACCGGTTATGATCAGATATTTATTCTGAACCCGGTAGAAGTTTTGAAACAACATTAAATTTGATAAACAGCCAAGAGCAATGGCCCCCTCATTAGTGCCCAACCCGCGATATAGCGAGTTGTTTCGGTAGACTCCGGGCATCACCTCATAGTACAAAATTTGATCGATCACTTCCTGGTCACCGCCACTGTAAAAAAGAGGATCTATGGTAAGCTGTACAAAACTGGCAATAGCCGACCCTACCCCCACAATGGTCATAATAATGGTAAACTTTTTGTAGTCCTCCAGCTTAAAATCCAGGTTATCGATATATAACATTAGCAATATCGGAAATGAAAAATTTATCACCTCGGGCAATACTAATGTATCCTGGAGCAAACGATTCACAAACAAGTACATGTAATAGGCAAAAAGCCAGGCAGTCAGCGAAGATACCTTTAATACAAAGTCATTTTTGATAAACAGGTATATCAAACATAAAACCGTCCCCACCAAAAGTAATCTTTCCCCCTCAAGGCTAAGGGGGCCCGCCTTAAATTCCGGCACAAATCCGCCTGCAAAAGGCAGTAATATTAGGAAGGCCCATGCATATTTCTTAGCAAATTTCATAAATTAACTAATGCCCTATTATACTTTGATACAGGCTCAGCTGCTTTTGAGCGATAAGAGCCTCATTGTAGGTATTCAATACTTTTTCCCTGGCATTTTTTGATAACTGATCGCTTTTGGTGACTTCTTTAATCACCCAATCTATCCCGTTGGCCAAGTCCTGGTTGTTATTTTCCTCCGCAAGATAGCCACTTTCCTTGTGATCAATCATGTCTTTGTTACCTCCGATATCAAAGGCAACTACCGGCAACCCACAGGATAACGACTCAATAATTGTCAGGCTCAGGTTTTCCTGCAACGAAGGTACCACCATTACATCTGCCGCACTGTACAACTCCGTCAGGGAATTGTCATCAGATATTCTCCCCACAAAATTCACCTTAAATCCAAGTGCTTGCAAACCTTTATCCTCGGAGGATCCAAAAACAAGCAATTCAGTATTATCATTTTTGGGAAGTAGGCGCAACGCTTCCTGCAATTCCATGAAACCTTTTCTTTGATCCCCGGTTGCTTTGAGGGCTCCAAATAAAATCAGTGTCTTGTCCTGCGGGATATTCCATTTTTTTTTCGCCTCTTCCCTTGACCGGGGCTTAAATGAATCGGTGTCGATAGCATAGGGCAGGATATGTACGGGAATATCTTCCAGCAATGAGCTTTCACTGGCGCATTGCCCCATCCACCGGCTTGGTGTTACTATATGGAAATTAGAGAGATTTTTGTAGACCGTCTTTTTTCTTTTAAAAATCCAGGCGCTTAAATCAGCCTGGGTATCAGAGCTTAAAACAGGACATGCTCCACATTGGTCTTTATATTTTTCACACCCCTGTGTATAATGGCAACCTCCGGTAAAAACCCACATATCGTGCAATGTCCAAACAATAGGTTTATTTATTTTAGCCAGGGATTCTAATCTTATGAACGCCTTACTAACCCAATGCAGATTTACAATATCGGGATCAAAGGTTTCAATATATGACAACAGTTGATCGGGGTGAATCGCCAGCGTATAACTCACATCATTTTTAACCGTATAATTTTTTCTTTTAAACCGCACATAATAGTCAAATAACTTATCGATGAATTTCCCATAGGGTAACCCGGCGGTTACTACGCTTTCATCTTTTGAGTATTTCTTTTTTACAAGCAACCTGGACTCTATCCCGATTGAAAGCGAGGCCCGGTGTCCTCTGTAACAGGCTCTTGCCGCACCAGAGACGCCATCTATATTACTGACAACCAAAACTTTCATGGGCGCAAAAATTTAGTTTCATCAGTAGGCAATTCTAATGAACTTAATCCAATAATGATTAACATGCTTTTAAGATAATCAAAGTTTCTAATCATTTTATTCTTTTTTGGCTTTTACGGCATTCAACCAAATGGATAAATCCTTATTGATCAGGATTTCCAGTTTCCTGATATCTGCTTCATAGGCCTTGGCGAGTTCGCGTTTTATCTCGTCCTTTTGAGGCGGCGTTTTTTGTTTTGTATAACCTATTTGAAGCAGCCGGTCTCTTTCTTTTTTATTTGTAAACTTTACGATATTAAACCTGGATAATATCTTGTTAGACCACCTGAGTAAAAATTGCAAGCCGGGATGAATGATTTTGTACGAAGGGTTGTATACCTTGGAAACATCAGGAGAATAGTTTGGGTCCACTTCCAGAAACTGCAGAATTTCCTTAAGCATTCCAGCCGTGTTTTTTGTGAATTCCTCAAATACACCAACATATACATTTTCTCTGCCAAAAGTCTCAAAATAGCGATTTACCTGTTCCGTATACAATCCTGAGTTGAAGTACAGGTAGTTGTAATAATAATTAGGTTCCCAGAATTTAGACATTTTATGAATGCGCTTTTTCTCTCTTTTCAATGCCTTGCCAAAGGTAGCCGAATACTCATACCCCTCCTGGGCCATCCAGTTGTACATGGAATATGCCCTGTTTACCGGATTCCTTAATAAAATGATAATCTTTACATCCAGATTATTATCTTTTTGGAATTGGAAAATTTTACCGGCACAATCGGGGTGGGTTAAATATGCTGTTGAGGCCTCACCTATTCTTTTATGCTGACTTTGCGCAGCGGCAAAAAGTTGCAGGTAGTCATCTTCCGTGGGAAATCTTCCCGGATGACTAAAGTGCCTTGGTTCTTTGTACAACTCATCCTCAGGCATAAAAATTTCAGGATGACCTTTAAGATATTGCCATAGGGAAGATGTTCCCGATTTTGCCGCGCCAACAATAAAAAAATTTGGTTTATTATTCATTATCTTAAAATTTACTTATTCCAGATACCTGTCGCAGTACCATTCATTATCTTACGATATTGTATAACTCTTAATACTATACTAATTGAAATGGAAACCATGGTCGCCATGATGACCCCGGTAGATCCGAGTCCGAAATTCCGGGCAAACAATATTGACAGTGGGATATTGACTGATATTGAAAACACCGCAGTCATCAGTTGCAATCTTAATTTACTTACCCCATTTATAAAATTCACAAATATCATATTAAACGAATTCATTAGTCCAAACAAGGCCATTGCCAGGGACAGCGAGAAGGGAACTATAATTTTGTCTCCTACCCAAAATTCATAAAAAGTGTCGGCCATTATCAACATTACAATGACCGGCCCAATAAGCAGCAGCCAAAATTTCAAAAGTTTGCTTATTATATTTTTTATCCAATCAAACTCCTTTTTCTCATAGGCTTCCGTAAAGGAGGACCAAAAAGGGCTCATAACAATAGTAAATACCATCGTAGACATCCCAAAAAATTTATGGGCAATGCTGTAAGGTGTCACCTCAGCCGGGCCAAGCACTTGTGTGATAATCATGTTATCGGTGGATAATAGAATAATGGCAGCCATTTGGAGGACAAAAAACTGTAACCCAAAATTCATCAGAGTTCTGGCATACTTAAAATCAATGGATTTAAAGCTTGGTTTATAGGCCTTGTATTTTGTTCTGAATAAAATAACGCTGGTCAGGATAAAGACCAATACCGGTGCCGCTGATATGGTCGCACCTAAAAGTAACAGGGATCCTTCAGACGTATGGGTTAAAATGATGACTATTATGAGGGAGATAAACTGGCTGATGAGGTTCATCAGGTTATTGGCGGCGGGCCGCTGGTCTGCCAGTAAAATATTCCCAATTAATTTTAAAACAAATCTCAAGCAAAAAAAAGCGAACACAACGTAAGCCAACTGGTTAAGCTCACCCTCCAGCGCCGGATCGGCATTAAGAATTTCTGCCCAGTTAAGGAACGGATGAATGGCATTATAGATGAGGAACAGGCCCAGCATAATTATAAATATCAGGGCATAGGTGGTGCTGACGTAGGTCCTGGCCAAGTCGTGCTGATCCCTGGCAAGGGATACCGCAAATTTATTTCTCAACCCATTTCCCAAACCCACATCAAAGAAGGCGAACCATCCGATAACCGAGCTTAGGGTAAGCCAAATACCGTATTTGGTTTCATTCAGATACTCCAACGTCAACGGTACAAGATACAGCCCTATCAGGATATTTAAGCCACGAATTCCCAGCGATGCAACAATATTTTTTTTTGCTTTTTGGCTGCGCTGATGTCCTTTTGTAAAAAATGATGATATTTTTCTAAAGAAAAATGTTAGATTGTTCATTGACGTTAAATAGCAGCAGACAAAAGATTATCGTTGAATATGGCGGCAAAACTTTGGTAATTTATATGGAAATAAATCTTACTCGTTTCCAGCCACCTCCTGAGGTTTTTTATGAGCAGATCCGTTCTGAAGGATAGTATTTTTTTTGCTTATTGGACTTTTTGATTTTTTGTTGGACTTACCGTTTGACAGGTAACCGTAACCATAATTTATTTCTTTCAGTTTTACGTCATTCAAAATCATAGTAAGGTTCTTGATCTTCCGGTTTTTGTAGATTTCGTTGGCTTCTAATATTTGCTTTTTAAGCGTATAATTTTCCCTTACCACGTAAATATTGACATCACTTTTATCCATTAGCTCAAGTCCGTCTGATATAATGCCTATGGGCGGTGTATCCAAAATGATGTATTCATATTCGTATCTGAACTCTTTCAACATTTTACCCATCCGCTCACTCAAGATCAGCTCGGTAGGATTTGGCGGAATGCCACCCGGAACAATCACATCTAAATTCTCATACATGGAGGATTGAACGACTTTTTCCTTGCTTGCAATACCGGCGAGGTAATCGCTTAACCCGACATTTTCCTCTACGCCAAAAATTGTATGATCATTGTACTTTCTCATATCACAATTGACGAGCAGTACTTTTTTCCCGTAGTTAGAGAATATATAGGCCAGGTTATTGGAGCAAAATGTTTTGCCCTCACCTGACATGGAAGAAGTGACCAACAAAATTTTCCCATGTTGGCTATCGTTCTCAACGAGATATCTCAGATTGGATCTGATGGTTCTAAAAGACTCTGTCAGAGGTGATTTTGAATCTTCATTGGCCACAAAAGAACTGCCTTTCTTATTTTTTACCACCAGGCCTGACAATGGCAGACCCGACAGTTTAAGAAGTTCTTCTTTAGAACTGACTTTGTTGTTGAATATCTCAATTAACAGGATGACTATAGACGGAAAGACCAGGCCACAAATAATCCCCATGCTATAATTCAGGCTGGGGCTGGGCTTCACAGGCAAGGTTCCTTTGATAATAGGATCGTCTACAATAACATAATCTTTGCTATTGGAGGCTTTGGCAATTCCCGCTTCCGCCCTTTTCTGCATTAAAAACAAGTACAGATCCTCACTTAAATCATAATTTCTTTGGATGTTGATCAACTCTCTTTCCGCAGTTGGCAGGTTTCTCACATAGTATTTTAACCCGCCGATGGAAGAATTTAAAGAATTAATCTTTACCTCATTTTTTTGTTTCAATCCCCTTATGCTTTCCAGGATCGTACTTTTCAAGGCCCGTAGCCGGTCCTGGTTCTGCTTGATTAACGGGTTATTCAACTTTTTATCAGGATCAATGACATCTAAGTTAAGCTGAATGGCGGAGTACTCTTTCGTAGCCTCATTTAAGGTCCCGTCACTGATGCCTAGGGAAGAAGGATTAACCAGTTGACCACCCTGATCTGATAAAATAGATGACTCCAAATCTTTGAGATAGGTCATTTCAAGATCCAGAATAGATTTTTCTTTTTCCAGCTCACGCATGTCGCTGTACAAAGCGCTGCCATCATCATTAATATCCGTGGACCTGTTACTTTTTTTGAAGGTTTCAAGCCGCGCCTCAACGATATTCAGTGAGTCACTCATGTACAGGATCTGATTATCGATAAACTGGATCGTCTTACTGGCCCTTTCATTTTTTTGCGTAAGCTCGTTGCCAATATAATTTTGTATGAGCTGGTTGAGGAAGTCAATCAATTTAGCTGGTGTCGGTCCCTCGATGGAAATTGATAAGATGGAGGATTTCTCGCCAACCGGACTGGTCCTCAAAGATCTTCTATATAGCTTTTTCAATCGCTCATAGGGTTGAGCGATAAATAATACTTTTTTCAGTTTTTTCTGACCGGGTTTAGGGGTTAAGATAACTTTAAACTTGAAACCCTTCATATCAACCACTTCACCGACAGCAAATACCTTACCCTGCAAGAGGGCGTTAAAAGCTTCCACTCTTTTATTCTTTTTAAATAACGACGACTTGGTGTCCACTACCTCGAGGGTGAAAGTAGAATCTTTATTGAGGTTAATTCTAATAGGAAGGCCGTTATATATCCTGGTGGAACTAGTATCTATCTCTACGGATAAGGGGCTCTTTTTATACAACTCAATGTTGTGAATGTCGCCTTCTTCAAAATAAGAAATATTAAGTTTTAAATCTCTTAAGGTTTTATCAATAAGGTTGTACGATTTGAATAAAATAGACTCATTCTCAAGATTGGTAGCATTTCTACCAAAAAATTCTTCTCCATACAATAAGTCCGACACCGAGTTTGTGACCTCTTTGGGCGCCTTGATCAACAGCGAAGATTCGACAATGTAAATGGGTGTTGTATAGCGATTTAAACTAATTGCTATTAGTATACCGGCTATTACGGACACGAGTAACCATGGCCAACGTCTCCCGATTTTCACGAATACCTTCTTGAAATCCAGGTGTTTTTCCAAACCGTCTTCATGATCGGTTTTACTTTGGTTGTAATTATCCGTTTTCAAATTATTTACTCCTATTGGGAAATTATTCTAACTTAAAATTGAAGGTCCACCCACAGACAGGTTAGTTTTTATCAGGACGATAACGTAACTACTACCCGGAATCCTGCTTCCTGATATAAAAGTATGAAATAACCCTTAAAATTAATAAATTATTTTAATATTATTTGGAATTATTTCAAGATTTTAATGTCTATGCACTATTTTACCCGATATGCTTGTACATCACATTTCCAATCATCTTAAGCATCCACAAGGGCATTTTACTAAAATACTTCTCTTTACTGCGATGTATTTGGCCGTAACTTGATTTGGTTTTGCTTTCCAGATTAATTTTATGATAGTCAAGCGTTCCAACCTGGGTGCCCCATCCCTTCTTAAATTGATGAAGACCTGTATTGTGCATGGCCGTACGTCCAAAGCAAAACACCTTCCAGGTAGACCCGGCGTAAAACTTTATTATTTCATTTATCAGGGCATTGTTTGGCCGGAATTGCTGATAACGATAGTCTTGCGCCAGGTATTTCATCAGTACCTGCCCTCTAAAATGAAAAACTATGCCCATGGAAATTACGTCGCCATTCAGTTTTGCCACAAAAATGTTTCCCAGCCCCTTCTCTATGATATGCTCATAAATTTTCATATAAAAAGCCAACGGAGCCGGTGGGACACCATTTTTCTTTTTGTTCTTACAGTTTAGCTGATAAAATTTGGTGATAAGTTCCCTGGTATTCTCCCGCACCACCTGAATATTGTTTTTGACGGATTTTTTAATATTCATGCGGTTCTTTCTGTTAAATGTTTTTAATATCTCTTCATAGGGCGGTTCGAGATTAATCTGATGTACATAATAGGAATCTGATACCAAATCCTGGGACTTAGGGCAGTTTAATCCTCTGAACTCAACGGATTTCCAACCATTTTTTCTTCCGAAATCCATGATATCCGATATGATGGCTTTGGTGTCGAAGCCCTCCTCCAGTAACACCGGGCAGTAGTCTGAAAAAGGCAAGGAAACCCCTCTTTTCCCCGTCAAAAAACTATCAATGCCGACAATAGGTATTACGCCAACGACCTTTTCTCCGTCAAAGACCCCAAAATAATTTGCCTTGTAGCCATAACATTCTTCCAACACCTGGTACCAGTTGACTGTATGAAAAATACTGCCGCCTAATTCTTTGATAATATTATTCCAGTTATCTACCTGTGCAGGATTCAAAATTTTTACTTCGTATCTCATTTGTGTGTATTCTAAAGGCTACCTTCGAGGTCGGTATTTACCTTATTATAAAAATTGAATAACTCCTTAGCCACCAGGTCATGTCCCTTATCTACAAAGTGAACATCGTGTTTGAAATAATCACTAACCTGTAAAAACTGGCTTAAGTCTAAAAAATCTATAGTGCCCTGCTTGCAGACATCTACAACAAAATCGATATTTTTTCTGTCGTTTTTAATCAGCTCTTCCCGAAAGGGTATAATTACCACACCAAATTTGGCTCCCGAATCACGTACTTCCTGATTCAGCTGCAGGATTAGCTCACGGGTAACCTCATACCGGTATTTTGACGAGCCTTTGGATTCGGTTTTATTATCTGTGGAGATTTTTACATTCATACGCGATTCCAAAAGATTTTTGATAAAAAATATCGCATGTGAGTGCTCATATAGCCATCTTTTGAAAGTCAGATACCTCACTTTCAACCAGCTGGCGTCATTTTTGGGAAACTTCAGCTTGCCATCCTTATCCAAATACGCAAAAGATTTTCTTAAATTGTCGGTATAATCATTTCCGGTATAAAATAACAGCCAGACATATTCGGGTTTTACCGCATCTTTAAACTTCCGGAATGCCAGCAGTTCCTGAGCGGTAGAATAGCCTTGGGAGCCTAATGCCACTACCTGTATGTCGGGGTTTTCACGCTTTTGAAGGATGTTTTCAAATCGCTCGTGAAAGATCAGCTCGTAGTCCATTTCCAGGCTTTCTACGAACGAGTCTCCCAGTAAAACAATTCTTTTTCCACTTGACGATGCCCCATCGAAATCATCGTCCCTGAATCCAAGGTTATTATAGCGGTAGGAAGACCGTATTTTATCCTTGTTACGTACGTAAACGCCTTCGCCGAAGGGCTTACCTGTCCAACCCAGCTCCTTATCATAGGCGGCTAACCTTTTCGTTTCCTGCTCCACAAAGAGTCTGACCATCACCTCTCCTAATATCAATGCAATAGCAATGGATATGAAGAACAAAAGCAAGTTTGATTTTACATTTGCAAATTTCATTTGTCAATTATGTCTATTGTGAAATGTTCGACATTGTTAAACTTTGATCCTTACGTCACAAATTTATCGGAGGCAGGTATTGCATCGATAACTTGTTTAAGTAAATCAATTAAAAGTTAGTCTTTAACATAATTTTACACCTAAAATTACATCAGCATTTACATTGGGTTGGGAGTGAAACGGCAATTTTAGCCGATTAATGCGTGACTTAAAAATTAGATGATCCTAAAAAAGCAAAAATAATACAAAAAAATACAATTAAAAATTCAATTATTTATGTTTTTATCACCCGGCTCTACTTCATCCCTCCAAAATCCTGCCACATCTCTTGGTATGGCATTCCAAAATTGATCCGAATATTGCTTATTAATATACATTAACAATTCCTCATACATATTAACTGGGAACTCTTCCATACCTACCTTATCACGATCAAATGCCAGATAATCGGGATGTACATTCACCAAAACCATACCTCCTTTTGCAACAATCCAATCCACTTTTTTCTTCCAGATATCGATTGTCCTTTCCCTCATTAAAACATATGGCGTAAAATCCTGCGACACAGTATAGGGCAGCTCCACATATCCTTTTCCATTTTTTGCTACCCAAAAAGGAAAAATAGTTTCTACCCCGTCAGACTGTGGTTCAAATGGATCCGTATCAAAGGTAGACAGATCGTATTCAATATGGAGGTCGTGTATCCAATCCAGGTTATGATGCATCGCCGGTGCCCTGAAACCAACCACTTTCCAATCCCTGATATATTCATTGATCTTTTTTGCCCTTTCCACGAATATTTTTCTGGATTGAAACAATTTTCCGTCATGGTTTAAGCCGTGAACTCCCACCTCAAACCCATTGGCCTCCAAATTGCTTCTCAGGACCGGAGACACCTGGTATCTTTCCGGAACAAAATTAAAAGACGAAACAAAACCATGTTTTTGCTCCAATGCCATCAGTGATTTACAACGATCATGGCCCTTTTGCAATTCAACATCGTGTGTAAGCACCACAGCAAACTTTTTCCCCTCCGGCCAGCCTCTGAAATACGGAGGCTTTTCCCCGGCTTTTTCCAATATTGGCCAGGAATCGCGATACTTAGGCAGTTTATATAATATCAGCTTTCTCCTCAACAAAAGCTGTAAGCTCCTGGGGATCAACGGCTTTAATCCGTAGAAAATGGTATTGATCAATTTGGACTTGTCCATATATTCAATTTAAAAAATGATCAATTGCACATGCAGCCATTTCTTTATGCATCCTGTTATTTATGATAAGCCGAACGACCGTCTATAGCCGCCGCAATTAGTTTTTCCTGTACTGCTTTTGCCCGGGCGTAAAATAAGTCCACTCCTGAATATCTCCATTCAAACAGATCCTGTTTGTTTAATATTTTCCTTACCATCGGATGTAATTTTCGTTGATAACCGGACTTATCCGGGTGTAACAACGAATAGGGAATAGCCTCCTCATCACCTGAGATTAAGGATATCGGGATTTGAATGGATTCAAATTTGGTAGGATACCTATCTGTTTCGATTAAAACATCTTCCACCGAATGTGTTTGGGTCATGCAATGAAAATATCGCACACCCAATCCAAGGATTACAGTATTATCCTGTGACATTTTATCAAACGGACTACCTTTGCCACATCCTGTCTTGCATAACTCATGTCCGCTTGTCAGGTATTTAGCCTTTGGACCAAGGGCACATACGCGATGAGTTGGATGTTTACTGACGCTGACGCCAGGATAGTTACGAAAAATTTCCGTGAGCACCCCCATTTGAGATGGCATCTTGTCCACATAAAAATCCGGCCTGTCGGCAAAGTATCGTCTCACATCATAGTTGTAGGTTCTACCTCCAAAAAAGAAGGCCGGCATCGCCAGCGTTTTTTCCGGGCCGCAAAGGGAAATCAATAACTCCAATAATTCTTTTGGGCTCCCTTTGTACATAGGCAACATAGTGTTAAAAGAGCTATGCACCATCAAAGTATCAAAATCAGCCGGCAATTTTTTCTCTAATTCTTCCTTAAGATCCTGAGGAGAAAAGTTGCCATATCGTTTTTCCTTGAACGGGTGCAGCTTCTTTTCAAGATCGTATTTCACCATTTTTAACTTGTTACGAGTTTTTTGGTTAAATACATTTCTTAGCAGGTAGTAAATTTTTGCTTTCATCTCAACTGGTTACCTCCTCTTTAAACGATTGCAGATCAAAGTCCCCAAATTTGGCAAAACAATATTTATCCGGATTGGAGGCAATAAAATCCAGAAAAGGCGCTAAACTCTTCTCGTTGATTTTTGTGAATATTTTGGAATGTCCAATCAGTACCACCGGAAGTTTTTTCTCCAGATGGCCATATTGCCTGTCGATTCGTTTCAGCCCCCTGATCAATTGAGTCCCCGTGCATTGGTTAAAATCAAATTTCCAGGCGTGCTTATCGGTAAAAAATGACATTAGCTTCGAAAATTTTGAGGCGTTGTTTTGCGCCGCCGGCTCTTGCTCCTCCATATCCGGCTCATCGTATTTCGCGTGCTTGTGCTGACTTGCCTGGAATACCCTGAACACCCTGTTAGGCGTTAAAAATGCCCATACATTTTTCAATTCAGTATAAATCGGGATTTCGACCAGCTCGCCGTCAGGATCTTTTTTGCAAACATCCAGGACATCAACGGGCCAGGGCAATAAATCGCTGTGAGAATGGGTATAATCAAACTTGACCCTGTCGTTGCGTTTTCCATACTTGAAAACTGAGGTATCAATATTGATGCCTTCTTCTATCAATGCTTTTACAATGTTTTGGGACGGACTCATTGACCAGTTTGCGGCTCTGAAAGCATGGCAACGGTAGGTACTATCCACTGCTGTCAGCAATGACTCCAGGTAAGCCTTGCAGGTTTGAATCATTTCCTTCACCCGCTGATAAGGCAAGTCGGCCAAACTGTATTCATCCCAGTGCTGCTGCCACCGCCCATCTACCAGCTTCGATTTAAAGTAGGATGAATGTATGTGAAGCTGAACGTCATGACCTGTCGCAATAGCTCTTTTAAGCTGCTCCTCGATCTTGAGATAATCAAAGGTATCTTTCCCCGTAGCTTCAAAGTGCTCCTTGAACTTTAATATTTCGGCCACATCTGCCATAATCGTTAATTTGGCACCGTATCGATCAAATTGTTCCAACATTCGATCGGTTGGTGCCACCATCAACTGGTAAGGCGACCCCTCGCCATTGCCGTGTATTTCGTAATCCAAGGTAAATAGGTTTCCAAGCATCTTTCTAAAATTATTATAACATTTATGCTTCTACCAGCTTTATTACTTCCTTGACAATCTTTTGCAAGGCCGGGCTTTGCTCCTTCAAAGCGGCAGCGGACCTTTCGCGCTTCTTTAATATTACCTTATTTTCAATATCTTCTTCCGATCTGATTAGAGAAAGGCGTCCGGATTCCTCCAGGTAACGATCAACGGCTCCTATTTTTCCGCCGAAAATGCTGTACGAGGGCACTCCCAGCGCGGCTGACTCCCTAATCATGGTTCCACCTCCACTGATCACCAGGTCGGAATACCAGACCAGGTTTAACCCATTCAACACTTTATCGGGAATGACAATACGTCCGTTTTCGATGTATTCTTTATATTTTTCCTTAATGCCTGATTCCTGATCTTTGGTTCTGGGCAGAATAACCATTTTGGTATTTTCATTTGCCAACACGCGTTCCATTGTTTTTTCAAATAATTGATCGCTCAGATCGGTATGATAATGGGCGGCGGTGGCCGGAGGTCTCACCGAAACTACGATGTGATCTTCGTTGATATTTAAGTAAGACAATATAGACGGATCAGGCCGTAAATTCTGTATGTAAACATCTTCTTTGATACCCGGGAATCTGGCTACTTTTTTAAAATATTTGTTGGTAAAAGATTCAGGCATTACCTCCGGAACAATCCCAAGTGTCGGAAGTAGCAACGGAAATTCGGCCGAATGTTCATAATCGGTAGCAACTGCAGATTTCATTCCTATTAAACTGGCAAACAAGAATTGCGATCTCGATCCGTGTGACAAGGCCAGATCAGGCCTTTCCTTAACAAAAACAGGTAACATCTGCAATGCCCTGAACAGCACGCCAAAAGTTTTGAGAATTTTATTTTTCCCGAAGTGCTTGCCCAGGGGTTTATAGTCAAATTGAAAATAATCAGCCAAACCAATTGCCTGAGCATAGTCTCTGACAGTAATTAAAACTTCATAATCCTTCTTCCTTAACTCGTTAATAATCGGATTAAAAAAAGGAATATGCGGTGAATTGTCGAGGTCTATCCAGATTTTTTTGTTTTTTCTTGCCATAAAAAGAATTTTTATACAGACAATGTTATTGGACGGATTCTTTTACCAAAGTCGGTTTATCAATTTTGCCGGTGGAAGTTTTTGGCAAGCTTTGCCTGAACTCGATTATTTCAGGCACCATGTATTTTGGGATTTTTTCAGCACAAAACACCCGGACATCACCTGCTTCCAGTGATTGCCCTTCCTTTAGGGTGATGACAGCCTTTATCCTGTTGCTGATTAAATCATCGGGAATGGCAATTACTGCCGCCTCACTTATCATGGGATGTGTATAAAGCGCTGCCTCAATTTCTCCAATCTCAATTCTATATCCGCGGCTTTTTATCATATGATCCACGCGCCCCACATAAATGTAATCATCGTCTTCATTCAACGTAACCAGATCTCCTGTTTTATATATTTTTTCCTGAAAGTTTGGCTGAAAAGTATTTGGAACAAAAACCTTGCTGGTCCTGTCGGGATCACCCCAATAACCCTGTGCTACGCAGGTGCCCCTACCCATCAGTTCACCTTCTTCACCTGGCCTGGTAACAATTTTTCCCTCTTTGGTAACGGCAAAAACATCTGAATTTTCACAACACTTTCCAATGGGGATTGGCTGGCTCTGGCCTTCGGGAATTGCCCTGGTACGATAATAAGTAATGACGTTTGTTTCCGTTGGACCATACAGGTTAATATATTCCTTGCCAGGCACTAAATTCATTAATTCCCTCAGATATTTTACAGGGAATACTTCTCCGGCAAATATGATCATGCGCATATTTGAAAAATCCCGCTGATCCAATTGGCCATGCATCACCATCATCGATAAAATAGAGGGCACTGAATACCAGACAGAAATACGATGATCCTGTATCCATTTTGACAGCCTGGATGGAAATATGGACAAGGTTTCCGGCACCGGGCATAAAGTGCCGCCGACTTTAATACAGCAAAAAATATCCAGGATGGACAGATCAAAATGCAGTGGTGCGTGGTTTGAAAATATATCTTCGCCATTTACCTTTAAATATGCTACAACCCAGTTAATAAAGGTCAATGCATTCAGATGCGAGATCATGACGCCCTTGGGATTGCCTGTAGAACCGGAGGTATACAGTATATAGGCAAGGTCTGTTGAGATACTTTTGATCGTCGGCGATCCGGCGTTTCCATCTGCCAAAACCTGTTCCCATAACACTAATTTTCTGTCAATATCGGGCGAAATCTCATTCCTGCTATCTGTGACTACTACCATTTCCACAACAGGTGCCACAGCCAGGACCTCCGGAAGTTTATTGGCTTTTTCAGAAGAGGTGAGCAGACATTTTATCTGGCAATTCTCAATAATATAGGAAATTCTGGCACTTGGTGCCTGCGGGTCGAGAGGTACGTAGACGGCGTTGGCTTTGAGTATGGAAAATATCGAAATAATAGATTCTGCCGATTTATTCAGATAAATACCTACCCTGTCGCCGGGCTCAACACCATTATCAACCAAAAAGTTAGCCAGCCTATTGGTCTTATCCTCGAGCTCGCCATAGGTGACCTTGTCGTTCCCAAATACCACGGCGTCTTTGGCAGGATGGCTTTTAGCGCTATCGATCAATAATTGCTGAAGTACGTAACTCATTGTAGAAAATAAAATTTTTTACTAACCTTAATATTAACCCACAAAGCCCTCCTGACTATTTTAACCGGCTTCAGGCAATATGCTTATATGCCAGATTACCGGCAAGTTTTAATAATGGATTGGGCATATTTCTGAAGATTGAATTGTGAAAGCCCTCCACCTGATCATGACTTTCGACATATTGATTTTCTTTAATACTATATTTGTAATAGCCTACCTCTCTCTCCTCCGCCCCCCAGGCCAATTTAAACCTGCGTAGCCCGTCGTTGTTCGTGGTGGTTTTGCCAAGACTCATATTTTTTAATCCTTTTTCATAGGCGCTGTCCATAGCTTGCCAAAACATGGCGTAGTTATGCCTTTTTTTCTTATAATTGAAATCGGAGGCGCCATATTTGTAAATAATATGATCTCCAAAATGCAGAAAGACACCGCTGGCAACCACCTCGCCTTCAAAGCAGGCATTTACGACGAAACCCAGGTCTTTTTGAATAATTAGCTCATGCAGTTTCCGGAAGAAATTTAAGGGCTGGGGGGGTAATCCATGCCGTTTCCTGGTTAGGCAATTAAGATTATAAAAGGCCTCTATTGCTTCCAGGCTTTGAGAAGTTTCACTTGTGATGCCTTCTCTAACCGACCTGTTAATGTTTCTTCTGGTAGCTCCCTGTAATTTCTTAAGCCATTCTTCTGACTTTGCGGCAACAACCGGCAGGCGGTGCTCATAAAAAACCGAAGAAGGCGTGGTATCATCACCAAAAAATCTATCCCCTCCCCTGACCTCGATATATTTCCAGCGGTTTTTTTTGGCATGTGTTCTGACGGCTTCTAAAAGCGACTCGAAAACCTTTTCATCGCGAACCAAAGGCTCACAGGTATCTGTAAAAGGTAGTGACACGCCACGTCTGCCGGTAATAAAACTATCAACCTCCAGAACAGGCAGAACCCCAACGAATTTGTTACCTTCCGTTAAAGTAAAATACAGCGGCTTGTACCCATAAGCTTCACACAAAACCTGCGCCCAGTTTGAGGAATAGAAAATCGAATACCCTTCAAATTCAAGCATTCGCTCATTCCAATCCGGAATCGCTCTTGGGTCAACAATTTCAACCATACCAATACTGTTTTATCGAATAGATCAGATTTTTCCAGAAATGCCCCGCCTAGGCAATTTTTTTCTCAACCAATGATGTAATGGCATCGATCGATGAGAAATTTTCGGGTACCAGTTCCATATCATCTATTTGTACAGACATATTGTCTTCTAAAAATCCAATCAGTTTCATAATTCCCAAAGAATCGATAACGCCCGACTCGATGAGTTGATCACTGTCGGAAAGCGCTTGATGGTCCTTGTTATTTACCAGTTCGGTCTTAATATAATTTCTAATTGATTCTTTAATTTCCATGTTCTCCATCTAAAATATTGTGCTAAAAATCCTGAAACCTTTTCCGTTAATAATTAAATTACTTATTGAAATAATCTAATTTTCGGCAAATTAGTTCTATTATCTGATAATATCAAACTAAATTAAACAATTTGTAACTGTAATAATTAAATGGGAAGACCTTCAAATTTTGCGATGGTATTCCTAAGCGTTTCCGAGGTTCCCGACCATATGTTAAAAGAGAGGCTATCTCTTAAATCCTGATTGATAAAAGACTCCAATAAATATCCTCTTACCCCAAATATTTGCATGGCATCCATTTCAAATTGAATGAAATTATCGCTGACAAAAAGTTTAGCGATCGCCGCATCCTGGGCACAGGCATGCATTGATTTACCACTGGCCAATTTGGAAGCAAGATCATAAATCACCTGGCGGCTCAGCCTTTGTCTCATTACCATATTGGCAATTTTGGAAGAAATCTGCTGATAGGAGCCGATGGGTTTATCAAATTGATTTCTTGTCTTGACTCGTTCAATGCATTCCTTCAGGCCTCTGTTCATAGGACCAAGCGCACTGGAAATCAACACTGCCCGCTCCCAGCCAGTGGATTCTGTTAAAACCCTCAATCCAAGACCTTTTCTTCCGATGATATTCGATTTAGGCACTAATACATTGTCAAAGACCAGCTCGCCCATTCTTACCGTCCTTAATCCGATTTTTTCAAATTCGCGACCATGAGAGGCTCCTTCCGTATTCATGTCTACTAAAAAGGCAGTAAGGCTAAACGGGCTCCTGTCCGGTGAGGTTTTGGCAAAGACAATGGCTAAATCGGCATAAGGTGCATTGGTTATATAACATTTTTTACCATTGATCCGATAGCTATCCCCTTCTTCAGTGGCGGTGGTTTCCATCGAATAGGCATCACTTCCGGAAGTTTCTTCCGTAAAACCATAGGCGCCAAGCCTGTTGCCACTGATCATTTCCGGCAAAAAAGTTTCCTGCATTTCTCGGCTAGCAAATTGGCTGATTGTCAATTGGATGCCGCAGAGTTGGTTGCCAAGCGCATAGACAAATCCGCCATCCCGGCAGGCCTCGCCAAACCCTTCAATGGCAGCTACCACATGTGTCACCGGCACCTCGTTCCCTCCAAAGTCGGTGGGCATCATCATTTTTAAAAGGCCAATTTCTGCCGCTTTTTTCCAGCGCTCCAGCGAAAAATCGCCGGTTTTATCTCTTTCAGCAAAATTTCCTGAGAAGTGATCAATGGCTAGTTGGTAATACTCTTCCTTAATTTTATCAATTTCGGGGTCTTCCCAAGGTTGCATAAGATTGATTTATATTACCAATAAGTTTCTGAGGGTTTGCTAAGATCTGCCCCAAAAGCGGCCTTTCCCAAATAAGAAAGGCAATCATCGCTGGTAGCAGGCATCAGGCCGGCGCATCGGGAGTCGCGGTAATATCTTTCGAGCGGAAGTCTTTTTGCCAGGCTGCTGGCACCGCACATCCGGATGGCCTGGGAAGACAACCATGGTCCTAATTCACTCACCAAATACTTAGCGTGGTGAATCGCATTGTTGGCTTCCTGAGATCCTAATTTTTCTTTGACCAGTCTGGCCGCATTATAAGTAATCCCCCGCGCTGATTCCAAGGCGGAATATAATTCGCCCATTCTATACTGAATAGTGGGATCTTCGCTCATCGATGTATCTGTTCCGGGTATTTTTTTCTTCTTCAGGAATTCTACCAGAAATTGGAAAGTCGCGACGCTAATCCCAAGGTAAACACCGATGTAACCGCCAACTAACCAGTGAGGTTCACGGGCAATTTTATATAAGGCCATGCCTTCACTACCTAAAAACAATGCCTCTTTAGGTACAATACAGTTTTCGAAATACACAGGGTTGGTGGCCGTAGCACGCATTCCCAGCACATCCCAAATCTCTTCTATTCTGGTACCGGGATTTTCTTTTTCAACAACCAAATAGGATATAGCGGGTACTTCACTCGTACTCTCGGCAGACTTGGCAGCAACTACATAATAATCGGCATAGCCAGCCATGGATACAAAAGATTTAACACCGTTGATAGCAAAGCCTTCGTCTACACGTTGGTAGGTTGTCTTGAGCTTACTAAAATGTGCGCCAATGCCCGGTTCAGAAGACGCTGAGGCAAATACCTTTTTCTGATTGATCGACTGATCGTAAACCCAGTCTCTGAATTCTTTCATCACCTTACCCCTGCTACCGCCAATTCCTTCCAGCTTAAGTTCCGCAATACTACCTACTGCAATGTTATGCATATTAAAAGTAAGGGCAGTTGACGAGCATCCCATGGCCAATTGTTCCAGCGCCTTTGTATAGGTGAGAAAATCCGCCCCAAAACCGCCAAATTCCTTAGGTATCATAATACCCAGCAATCCTGCTTCCTTCAGATCTTCAAAATTTTCTACGGGAAAACTTCCCTCTTTGTCGTATTTTGGCGCTCTTTTGGCAAATACCTCTTTTAGTTGACGGCATTTTTCGATGATTTCTTCTTTTTCTTCGATGCTGGGTTCAGCGATACCTATATCTATCATTTTCTGGAACTTTTATTAGAATCTTATAAATAAATATAAAAATAGAACAAATTGTAACCGCTATTTCGTTATATTTTTTACGGTATTTTATGATTAAAATCAGTTTTTCAAAAAAGAGAATTGTTTATGATGATGATAAGTTACAAACTTATTCGAGGCCCTGCAATCTTTTAATAGTACAAATAAATAAAATTTTATTAATAAAGGGAATTAAATTAATTAAAATTTTACTTTGAAAATTACAATTTTTAAGAAAAGGATGCTGTAAGTGGAAAGTTAATATTCTGACTATAAGTCGATTAGTTCATAGTCTGAGGAGAAATAAGATCTGTTGACTAGGTAATCTTATTAAATACTGTAAGGTCGATTTGCTTGTCCTCCGCCTCTTTCTGATCTTCGTAACTTTGTTCAATATAAGTTACTATTATTCGAAGTATTAAAATCAAATTCATCAGCAAAAAAACAGACCCGACAAAAATCAAAAAAAGCATCATATGGTGTATCTTTTATAATGTAACAACCAAAAACAACAATTATTGTTTTAAGTTTTACTAAAGTTTACGATAAATCATCAAGCTAAAAAATCAAAATATTACAAGCCTCTTCAGTTGTAAGAAATAAGGCGGATTAGCAACATAATCTAAAAAAAGCAATTGCTTAATCTTGCAAGACTCCCAGAACCCTCTTAGAATACTATAAATATGAAACAAAAAAATTATAATAATACAATTTTTTAAGCTTTATGTTTTAGTTGTGTTTAAATATAATAAAATTTCCAGTTCCAAAAAAAAATCTTGTTAATGAAAGAAATCTACCTTTTTCCGAAATATTGAAGACAAAAGATTTCATTTATTCTCTAGGAGCCAATAAGTTACTTATAAATACAATCTTTAAGGAATTCAAATTTGGACAGCATGCACCACATTTCTGTTAATACATTAAATTATTCCGGAAAAATAATCGGTCGGCTGACCGTCAATATGCATCATCTGTATTTTAATAAGTGGCCGGAGGAAAGGTCACCCTATCCGCGAAGGCTTTCTCTTTATTGCGCTACCTGGGATCATGGTAAGGTTTTAACTTTAAATTTGCAGAGTATGGACAGCCGTCAATAATGGCCTGATCAGCGTTTAAGGAAAAATCATAAGGTCTAGTCAAAGTCGCGGGAAAAACAAAAGGCCTGATATACCGCAATATAACAGGCCTATTCCGACTATATTTAATTTAATCAGGTACTAAGCTACATCTCGCTGTTCCCTCTTATCTCCTAAAAATACTCGTTTTAAGAAGGCACCAATGGCTACCAGGCCAATAGCAATAATTTTCCAGCCCTTCAATAAAAACAAGCCAATTACTTTGAAAAACCCTGCCTTCGCTGCTACCTTACCTGCAATCAGGGCACCAACACCGTAGGCAGCTACTTTATCGATGTCCGGATTAAAGTCGGCGTAGCGATTTCCTTCCTTAAAATCCACCAGGGCCATCACATCGTCCATACTTTCGTGAATCTCCGACAGCTGATCCATTGTCGAAACGGCATTTAATACCAGTATTCCCTTTCTTCCCAAAATCCGCACATTGTAATTCAAGGTATTCTGATCTACATCTTCATCAAATTTGAGATCCAGGGCCCAGTAAAGTTTGTGTTGTTCGCTGTCATAGTGGGGGGGCTCTGCCCATCCCATCAGTTCGTAAGAACCATAACCCTGCCTCATTCTTTCTTTATTGGCTTCCTTAATATCTGCCTGCATATCAGATAGTAACTCTTCGAAATCAATTTCCTTGGCATCGTCATCGTCAACATATCCTTCTTCCTGATAGGTAATGATCACGCCCCATCCGTCAAAACCATATGGATTCACAGAATCAGGTAAAATCATTCCAAGTGTTTCCCTGGGGGGGTTACCCCAGGCCTCTACCAAAATTTTGTCTGTTTCTTTTGGATCGAGGTATTTAAAATTTTGAGGTATTTGAAGCATGGCAAGATCATCGCCAATGCCAATGTCTCCTTTTTGGTATTGTAACAGATTATTGAGTGAATCTGCTTCCGCCAAAAAATCTAAAAAATCAGCTACGGCGGTAGAATCGTATGCTGTGGACTCTTCTTGTGGTTCGGGATCCCCAGCCAGTGCAATGAATGTCGTAAACATTAACATTGCCGTTAAAATTTTCTTCATAAAGTTCCAGTTTATAATCGATTAATGCTTTTTATTATCCAGCCAGTCTAATCCAATCTGTGAAAGGAAATCTATTTAGCTGGCTGAATTTTACAATGAAAAAATGGCTATCAATTAACCATATTACTCTAATGGATACTTTTAACAGAAGTTTTGTAACCTTTGCTGTCTAATACCGGGAAGCTTAAAGCGCTGCAATATCTTACAGGCAGACGATAAGGGAAAGGATTTATTAGCTGAAATAAGACCCGAGTAGTTCACCCACAAAATAGGCTAGGAAAGCAGCTAGACCACCTAACAATACAGTTTCTGCGACCGATATCAGATAATTAGCCCTAGTGACGAAACCCTTTAGATAACCAATCACTGCCATGGCAAATCCAGTGGCTATGCAGGAAATAGGAAACAGCAATTGCGCATCGATCTCTATCCAGATAGCCATTAGATAGGAGCTTAAGGGAATTAATCCTACCAAAACGAAGGCAATAAATGTAGCCAAAGCCGTATTAATGGGCTTCCTTGTATCCTTTATCATCTCGAGTTCCTCTTTCATCATCGTATCCACCCACACCTTTTTATTAGAGATGATTACCTCAACCACCTGGTCAAGCAATTTCCCTTCAAACCCTTTGGCCCTGAAAATATCCTCAATTTCCTGGACTTCCGATGCTCTTTTATGCTCAATTTCCCAATATTCAATCGCCTTGTGTTTTTCAAAATTGGCTTGTTCTGCTTTACTTGAAAAAAAATTGCCCACCGACATGGAAAATCCATCTGCCAACAAATTGGCGAAGCCAAATATTAATACCCAGGAAAGATCGGCCCCAGCCCCGGCGGCGCCGGCAACAACCGCAAATGTTGTAATGGCCCCGTCAATTCCTCCGTACACAAATTCTCCAATATACTCTGACTTAAAAAACAAAACGCTTCCTCCGTCATGCAAATTAGCCTCATTCATAATTTTAATTTTTAGTAATTAAAGACAACCCCATTGTTGTTCAAGGTTATAAAAAATTTGTCCGCGCCTGACCTCCAGGGGTGACTCAATATTGTTAGTATATAGCTGACCGGTTCCCAAACCCTGAGGTAACTGAACCGGATATTGCGCAGTAAACTGACATATAGCGTTTAAGCCGATGTTGGACTCCAAAGCTGAAGTTATCCACCAGCCTATTCCCAACAGCGCTGCTACTTCTATCCACTCCATCGTACTCAAAAATCCACCCAGCAAGGTAGGTTTAAGAATTATATATTGCGGCCGGATCGCTTCCAGTAAATTCAATTTATCCTTCCTGCCGCTAATACCGATTAACTCCTCATCAAGCGCGATGGGCAAAATCTGTTGTTGACACAAATCACCCATGGCCATTAGTTGGCCGGCCTGTATCGGCTGCTCAATAGAATGTATATCCAAAGCAGCGAGCCGCCTTAATTTATCCGGAGCCTCTGCTGCAGTAAAAGCACCATTGGCGTCAACTCTCAATGTAATTTGCTCTTTGGTATATCTGGACCTTATAAAGGAAAGAATGGCCAGCTCCTTCTCAAAATCTATGGCTCCTATTTTCATTTTAATACAATTAAACCCTGCATCCAGCTTTGCCTGGACCTGGTCCATCATAAACTTTTCGTCTCCCATCCATATCAGACCATTGATAGGAATAGGCGCCTGGGCATGGCTAAAGTTGTTGTTAAAAAGGATCCTTTTACCGCCATTCAGGAGGTCCAGCAAGGCTGTTTCGAAAGCAAATCTCAGGGAAGGCAATTCCGGCGGAACGGTTGTTGCGACCAGTTCATAAATCTCTTTGGCCTGGGTGGGCACCGGTATATTGATAAAATGAAGACCAAACTCCTGGATGAGCGCTGCAAGATCATCGCGGTCGTCAATACTCAACAATTTTAGCGGGCTCGCTTCCCCTATCCCCTGAATTCCCTGTTGCTTGTCAGTAAGGAATACATAATAACTGTCTCTGGAAGTTAAACTTCCGCGGGAGGTGCCGGCTTTAAATTTAAAATTGAGGGTGTGCTTCTTTTGGTGGAAATGCAAAGTCATGCATCTAATTTAAAGTTAGAAATCGAGACATCTAAAATTTTGGGATTATTTTATGAATTCTTTTCAATCAATTTATTGAAGCAACTGGGCAATATTATTACTTTCGCCTAAAAATAAATTTATCAGAAGAATCATGTCAGATAGCGCAAAATTTACATTGGATGTTGTTGTTGAAATTCCCAAGGGGAGCCGCAATAAATACGAGTACGATTATGAGAAAAAAATGATCCGTTACGATCGAATGATATTTTCATCGATGCATTACCCCAGCGATTACGGTTTTTTTCCTGAAACCCTGGCCCTGGACGGCGACGCGCTGGACGCCCTGGTGCTGGTGACAGAACCTACCTTTCCGGGATGTCTGATCGAGGTAAGTCCTATTGGCTTATTTAGAATGGCTGATGAAAAAGGCCCTGACGCCAAAATTTTATGTGTGCCGGTACATGATCCGCAATGGAATAAAATAGTAAGCCTGGAACAGGTAAACCCACATTTGATCAATGAAATTGAGCACTTTTTTCAGGTGTACAAAGATCTGGAAAATAAAAAAGTAGGTATAGAAGGCTGGGAGCCAAAGGAAGAAGCTATTGCGGTGATCGCCAAGGCGCAACAAAGGTTTGCCGAAACTAAAAATCAAAACCCGTGATACCCCAATAGTTTACCTTTCACACGTTTTCTGGCCTATCCTGTCATCATGATTAAGCTGCCGCAAATAGATTTAAAGGATTTTTTCTATACGCTTCCGGAGGAAAAAATTGCCCAATACCCTTTGGAAAAACGTGAAGAGTCCAAATTATTGGTCTATCGAAAAGGAAAGATCCAACATAGTATTTTCAAAGACATCCAACATCATTTACCCGCCAATAGCCTTCTTTTTTTTAATGATACCCGCGTCATTCCGGCCCGGTTGTTTTTTCAAAAAAGTACGGGTGCGGTCATTGAAGTTTTTTTACTTCAGCCCGAGGCACCTGCTAAAGATATCAACCAGGCCATGCAAACAAAATCGGGCTGTTCGTGGCATTGCATGGTTGGCAATCTGAAACGGTGGAAGGAGGAGCAAACGCTTTCTCAAACGGTAAATTATGAAGGCCGGACCGTGCAGTTGCAGGCAAGTATTGAAAACAGGGAAAAGAAGATTATTAATTTCTCCTGGGATCATCCTGACATGCATTTTGTGGATGTGATCGAGGCCTTTGGCAAAATACCCCTGCCCCCTTACATCCGCCGGCAGGCAGATGAAAGTGACCTCCCCAGGTATCAAACCGTTTATTCGGACCATGCCGGAGCGGTGGCGGCCCCAACTGCCGGACTACACTTCACCGGGGACCTGATCAATCAATTGGGAGAAAATGGACACCTGCTTGATTATCTTACGCTTCATGTAGGTGCCGGAACATTTCAACCGATTAAAGAAAAAAATGTGTTGGATCATCCGATGCACCAGGAGCAGATTGGTGTTTCTCTTGAAAATATCAAAAATTTATATGACCATGACGAGCGGGTTATCGCCGTGGGTACCACAAGCATGCGCACCTTGGAAAGTATTTATTGGTTTGGGGTAAAGCTGCTAAAGGAAAAAGACCGGAAATTTCATATCAGCAAGCTGATGGCTTATGAGGAAAATGAAAATGACCTGCCCTCAAAAAAGGAGGCTTTGCAGGCTATCATCAGCCATATGAATGAGGCCAAAACCGAGACGGTCTACGGGGAAACCGAAATCATGATTTTCCCGGGTTATCAATTTAAAATTTGTAATGGATTAATCACTAACTATCACATGCCCGGCTCAACGCTGATGTTGCTGGTAGCGGCTTTTATAGGGCAAGACTGGCGAAAGGTTTATCAGGAAGCATTGGAAAAAGACTATCGTTTTTTAAGCTATGGAGATAGCTCTTTATTGCTGACCATTTAATAAATTGTAAATTATTTATATTTACATGAGTTCCGGTTTAGATTATGAAAAAAATCACTGAAATATTTGAGTATTTGAAAGAACTTTTAGGACCGGTGATCCGCGTGTTTACCACCGAACTTTTTCCTATAGGAAAAACTTCCATTACTCTTTTTTCGATGATCACGCTGATATTTTCAGTTATCATTGTGATATTCCTGGCCAACCGGTTTCGGAATTTTTTAGTTAATCGAATACTGAAAAGATCAAAAAAAATAGATCCGGGCCTCGCCCAGTCTATTGGCACCATGACCAAATATGTAATTTTGGTCATCGGCTTCTTAATCATCATTCAAACTGCCGGTATTAATCTTAGCACTTTGGGAATTGTTTTCGGCGCTCTTGGTGTCGGAATCGGATTTGGCCTGCAAAATATAACTAACAATTTTATATCCGGGTTAATTATAATTTTCGAAAGGCCTATTAAAGTGGGTGACCGCATTCAGGTAGGAGAATTGGACGGGGATGTTGTGGATATTGCCGCCAGAGCAACTACGGTTTTAACCAATGACAACATTTCGGTCATTGTGCCTAACTCCCACTTCATAGACAACCAGGTTATTAATTGGAGCCACAATGACAGGAAAGTACGATTTAAATTCCCGGTAGGTGTTTCCTACCAAGAAGATCCGAGGTTTGTGCGAAGGTTGTTAATGGAGGTAGCCGAGGAAAATAATGGCGTGTTAAGCAAACCAGCGCCAGATGTATTATTTGATTCTTTTGGCGACAGTGCCCTGGTATTTTACCTGGTGGTCTGGACCACCAGTTATACCGAACGCCCCCTGATATTAAAAAGTCAATTGTACTATGCTATCCTTAAAAAATTCAGAGATAACAAGATAGAAATACCCTTCCCTCAAAGAGATTTACATTTAAAATCAGGATTTGATTGGGCGAGGAATATGTACGATGCCGAAACCGGGGCTGGCCCTTCCGACTTTACCGCTGAGAACAAATAATGGTACCCGTGGTAAATCACATTTTAAATTTTTAAGTTGAAAAATGATTCGATAGTTTAGAGGAACAATTATTAAGTAATCAGCCAGGCTCCAGACTTGCCCGGAAGCTTGTTAGACAATTAGTCTTTGGTCCAATGCCTTGCGAAAAAATATTTTTATGAAAAAAATAAATGTAGATTTTAAGTCCGACATCCTTCCGCATTTGTTAGCCATTGTCTTTTTTCTGATTATTACACTTATCTTTTTTAGCCCACTTCTTCTCGAAGAGAAAACACTTACCCAACCGGACATTCTGCAATGGGAAGGCGGTGCTAAAGAATTACTGGATTACCGTGCTGAAACCGGGGAAGAGGGGCTTTGGACTAATTCCATGTTTGGCGGTATGCCAGGTTATTTGGTCAACACAAAATTTAGTGGCAATTTAATTGTTCATGTTGAAAGCCTGTTCACACTTTTCTTACCAAGTCCTGCCAGAATTATCTTTTCTGCATTTTTATCATTTTACATCCTGTTGATCGCTTTTGGCGTAAGGCCGCTGCTGGCTGTTGGTGGCGCCATTATTTTCGGCCTGACCTCATACAATATTATCGGACTTACCGCAGGGCATAATTACAGGATAGCCGCCATTTCTTATATGCCCCTGGTAATCGCTGGCGTCCATCTGGCATTTCAGAAAAAATATTGGTGGGGCTTTATTTTAACCGGATTGGGGCTCGCCCTGCATTTGAACGTAAATCACGTCCAGATCACCTACTATTTGTTATTGATGGTTTTGTTATATGGCTTGATCCATTTGATATTTGCCATCAAAGAAAAACAGTTAAATACATTTGCGAAAACAGTGGGATTACTATCGGTTGCAGCCATACTCGGAGTTGGTTGCAACCTGGGAAAAATGTGGACTATTGCCGAATACAGCCAATACTCCATAAGAGGTAAAAGCGAACTAACCAAAGGCAATGACTCCAATCAAAGCCAGCAGGGATTGGCAAAAGATTATGCCTTTCAATACAGTAATGGCATCATGGAACCTTTTGTGCTGTTTGTACCGGATTTTATGGGAGGCTCTTCCGTACAGGAACTGGGCAAAGATTCAAATCTTGGCAGGGCGCTGAAGTCCAACGGCGTACCGCCGGCGCAGGTATCGCAGCAATTAAAAGCAGTACCCACCTATTGGGGAAATCAACCTGGCACTAAACCTTATTACGTAGGCGCCATTGCCGTTTTTCTATTTGTGATTGGGATTTTTGTGGTTGATAAGCCCTTAAAAATTTGGTTGATAATTTGTGTACTGCTCGGGATAGTACTCAGTTGGGGAGATAGTTTTTCCTCCTTCAACTATTTTATCTTTGATTATCTGCCGGGTTACAATAAATTGCGCTCCGTTACTTTTACCATTATCATTACCATTTTCAGCCTGACCCTGCTTGGTTTTATTGGTCTGGAAAAACTCTTAAAAAGCGGGCTGAATCAGAAAACCCAGCGATACCTGCTTTTAAGCCTGGGGATTACCGGGGGTATTACGTTGCTAATGGTTTTTTACTCATGGATAGGAGGTTTTCGCGGCGCCATAGATGCACGGGAGCCCTACAGTAGTTACCCGATCTGGTTTCTTGACGCCTTAAGACAAGACAGGGCTTCACTGTTGCGGAATGATGCTTTGAGATCACTCTTTTTCATTATTGGCAGTGTCTCTTTGATTTATTTTTACTTTAAAAAGAAGCTGTCTGAAATCGCTTTTTCCGCGTTGTTCATCCTCTTGATCACTTTGGATACCGGGCTGGTCAGCAGCCGTTTTATAGGTAGTGAGAATTTTAATAAAAATCCGAAGAGGGCATTTTTTCACGAGAGCGAAGCCGATAAATTGATCCGAAGAGACAAAACATTAAGCTATCGGGTCTTTGATCTTACCGATCCATTTAACAATGCCCAAACTTCTTATTTCCACAAATCACTTGGCGGCTATCATGGGGCAAAAATAAGACGGTACCAGGATCTAATTGAAAAATGTATAAGCGAGGAAATAAATGCCTGGATTGGAGAAGTACAGAAAGGGGGTACCGATATGGAAAACTACGGCGTTTTAAACATGCTCAATACCAAATACTTTAAAGCGGGAAATACAGCCAACGCCGTCATTCAAAATCCCGACAATAATGGTAATGCCTGGCTGGTGTCGGAAGTCAGGAAAGTTAACAACCCCGATGAAGAAATCGATGCGCTTAAAGAAATCGACACCAAAAAAGTAGCGGTAATAGATATAAGCCAAAATGAATTACCCACCGCCACAATGAATGGGACCGGCACTGTACAACTGGAAGAATACCAACCAAATTACCTTAAATACAAGGCTGATTTATCAGGCGATGGTCTAGCCGTATTTTCAGAAATATTTTACCCGGCAGGCTGGGAGGCAACTATTGACGGCGAACCCGTGGATATTCTGCGGGCCAACTATGTGTTGAGGGCTTTACCAATCAAATCAGGCAACCACGTGATAGAGTTTTTCTTTAAGCCAAATTCATATTATACCGGCAACAAAGTCATGCTGGTTTCAAACCTTATATTAATCATTGTCATACTGGCCGGCATCGGTATTTCCCTACGAAGAGAATTGATGTAATATGTCTGCTGTTGGTGTAATCATTCAGGCAAGAACCGGATCCACCCGATTGAAAAATAAGATCCTGATTCCTTTTTATCAGGACCAGGGCATCCTGGAGATATTAATTGATAAAATACTTCATGGGCTCACCGGCACACCTATTGTTCTGGCCACATCCACCGGCGAAGAAAACGATATCCTGGCTGATTTGGCGGCGAGAAAGGGTATCAATTGTTTCAGAGGAGACGAAGCCAACGTGCTAAAGCGTTTTATTGAAGCCTCCCGTCACTATAAGATTACCGGCGCCGTCAGGATATGTGCCGATAATCCTTTTCTGGATGCTCACTATCTCAGCCAACTAGTGAATTATGCTGAAGCCCATGAGGAATTTGATTATATTTCCTTCCAACTATCAGATGGCAGGCCGACCATCAGGTCCCATCACGGATTCTTTGCAGAATTCGTCCAACTATCGGCACTCCGGAAAGTACAAACAGTCACAACCGAACCAAGCTACCTGGAACACGTAACCAATTATATCTATGAAAATCCGGCTGATTTCAATATCAAATGGTTACCTGCACCGTCGGTTGTTTCCAACCGGCTGGATATCAGGTTGACGATTGATACTGAAGATGATTTTAAGTCAGCGCAGGAAATTTTAAAATTGCTGGGGAAAGCGCCCTTGCAAATATCTCTTAACGAAATTATTGATGTCGTAGACCGTCATCCGATGCTCATAACAAAAATGGAGGGCCAGATTAAAGCCAATGAAAAATAAAACGGAAGTAACCTATATAATCGGTGAAATAGGACAAAATCATAACGGCTCGGTGGATATAGCCAAGCAACTTATAGATATAGCCGCTCAACCCGTTCTGGACCCTTTGTTTAATAGGGAACTGACGAAAATGAATGCCATCAAGCTAACAAAAAGGGATTTAACTGAAGAGTTGACTGCCTCCGCTATGCAACGTCCTTACGACTCCCCGCATTCATTTGGAAAAACGTATGGAGCGCATCGGCAATACCTGGAGCTGGCCGACGAGGAACACCACGAATTGTATCTATATGCCAAGTCAAAGGGATTGCAATTTGTGGAGACGTTATGTGCGGTTAAATGCGTTGATCTTGTAAAACTTTTCACGCCGGACAGGCTCAAGGTGGCTTCCAGGGATCTTACCAATTTACCTTTGCTGGAAGCCATGGCCGAAACCAACATACCCATCATTCTCTCCACAGGCATGGGCGGTGAAAAGGAAATTGACGAGGCGGTGTCCGTCATTTCAAAACATCACGAGCAGATCGCCATTCTACACTGTCTTTCACAATATCCCGCCGAATATAGTCATATAAATCTGAAAACCATTCACTATCTTGCCAAGCGTTATCCTCAATATACAATTGGCTATTCCGATCATTCCATTGGTATTATGGCTCCCATTGCAGCGGTGGCCTTAGGCGCTACCATCATTGAAAAGCATATCACTTTAGACAGAAATATGAAAGGCTCAGACCATCAGGGTTCACTGGGACCAGATGGTATTTATCGTTTGGTAAGGGATATCAGGAACCTTGAGTCATCCCTGGGACAGGAAGCCATTTTTATAGAAGAAGTGGTAAAAGATACACAGATAAAGCTGGAGAGATCTATTGCCAGCAACTGTTTAATCAAAAAGGGTGAAACCATCCGGGAAGAATACCTGCATCTTTTAAGCCCTGGCGATGGGCTAAAATGGTCACAAAAAAGTGAAATAATCGGAAAAATTGCTACCGAGGATATCAGTGCTAACGAGATTATCTACCCAAAAATGTTTCAATAAACATGCATATTAAATTGGTTGTTACGGATATTGACGGTGTGTGGACAGACGGAGGGATGTACTATGATAACACCGGCAATGAGTTTAAAAAATTTAACGTCAACGATGGCGCCGGCGTATTGCTATTAAAAAAGCTGAATATCCCCATTTGTATTATCACCGGCGAAAAAACTGAAATCGTCAGAAGAAGAGCGGAAAAATTGAAGATCGAATACCTGTATCAGGGTGTACAAAACAAACTTAGCAAAGCGCTCGAGCTATGCCAGGAATTGGGACTAACCCCCAATGAGATTGCTTACGTCGGCGATGACTTTAATGATGTCAAGCTTTTAAGACAGGCGGGAATCAGCGCTTCTCCCGCAAACGCCCCTGCATATATACAACAGGAGGCACAATGGACCCTTTCCAAAAAAGGCGGAGAGGGTGCTTTCCGGGAGTTTGTAGAAAAGCTATTGGCACATTTTGACCTGTTGGATGAGACAGTGAAAAAAGTGTTAGACGATTTCTCCTAGTGATCGGGATGAGGCTTATCCCAAAATGGCCTCCTCAATGCGATGGCAGACATTTCCATCAATTTTGTGGGCATTGGCGTGAATATATTGTTGGTATCTATCCGAATTGACTTCAATTTCTCCATCCAGGATTTTTCGAATACACCGGGCTAACGTATGATCGTCGCTCACCTGTATACCAACGCCATCGCGCACATAATGCATCACATCCTGTTTTAGATGGTCGAGAATAATTAAAGGCTTATGAAAATATATGGCCTCATTTCCTACGGTCGAAAAGCAGGTTATCACCATATCGCTACTATTCAACAACAGATATAAGTCCACTTCTTTTAATATCACGTAGTTCTCGCAACCTGTTTCGCTGGCAATGTTCTCAAAATAGGTAAAATCTCCTTCAATCGGATGTGGTTTGACTACCAGCGTAGCCTCAGGAAACTGTTTGGCTGCCAGCATCACATCCTTCGTAGCCCGATATCTTAATTTAGGATCTCTTTGAGGCTGAGAGGCAAATAATATAATTTTTTGGGTGTTGATCTTATCCCCGAAAATACGTTGCTTGTCCTGCGCGATATCGCGAAGGCCCGGAATAATATCAGTCCGGATCTGCCCTGTAATACTTAGCGTTTTTTCCGGGTAGTGGCCGGATTCTGATAAAAATTGCCGCCACCTTTCACCCCAAACCAAGGTCAGGTCAGGGAAAGGATTGGTGATTGACTCCGCTTTGGAATAAACATAACCCGGATGCAAAACATGCATACTTCCGTGTTGAATGCCAACGGTCTTGATCCCATTTGCCCTGGCAGCTTCCAGTATAAGCTTATTGTTTGGGCTGTATTCGTCAATGCAGCTAACCGAACGTGGGCGGGCGTGGCTGAAATACCGACTGTAAGCCAAAAACTTAAAATAAAAAAATAGTGATGACTTATTTAATTGCTGATATCTCCATACGATCAGTTTTTGATAATCCGACAGCGGCATGTCAGACAAAGCAGATTCCAGCAGCAACCTGATTTCCTTTCTGGCTTGCAATAACCGCCGCCATATCTTGGGTCTTATCAGGGCCTTAAACAGTATTTCTTCTTCGAATATCCGGCCTGCAGATGAAGGTTTCTTAAATAAAAATTTGTTAAAACGATCTCCGGCGCGACTTGGTTTGGGTACATTGATATTGTCGATGAATAGAAATTGATCACTGCTTAAACGCTCAAACAAATATCCGAGATAAGTATTCATACATTTCGTTCCTTGCAAACCCATATCCAGCACTTCGCGATGATTATCTCTCGTATCAACTATTAAATTTTTACCAGCAGTGTTCGGATGTTTCCCAAACAAACCCCACAACAGGCGTTTTATGGAAACTCTTAGCACCGTTGCTACAAATTTGAGAGGCACGCTGCGGGTTGGTCCGGCGGTGGCGTGGGTTATATTAACATGACGTTGCGCCGCGAAAAAGTGCCTGATGTAAATATTGTCTGTATAGATTTGGACCTGTTCGAAGGTATGTATTACCTTTTTAATTCGTTCGATGTCATAGGCCACGTTCCGGATTTCGAAGTAGACTCTGAATTTATGATAAAACCAAGGATGGAAATGTCCAATTTTCAGGTAATCGCAGAAGATTTGGTTGTCTATTTGAACGGCACTTAGCGCAAGCATCTCCTGTAACACCTGATGATTGATATCTTTTTTTTCTTCGGCTGAAAGGCTCAGCAATTGCTGATCCTCAACGCCGGAAAGCCGGTAGGCATCGCTGCCGAAAAAAATGGTATTATCGTCACCAGTCTTGCGGCTTACTTCGCTATACTCCTGCTCACTTAGTTTTCTGAAGATGAATATTGCCTGCATAAAAAAGTATCAAAACATAAAAGGATTGAAATAAACCTCAGTCACATTCTGTGGTCTTAATCTATAAAGGAAAAGCATAAGGGACAAATTAAACTATTTAAAGCAAAAAAATGAAGACCCTGGCAAATACAGTCAACAGTTTTTTTGAAAGTTTCGATTAACCGAATTCGATACCACACATCCCGGAGTCTTTGATACATGCCCTTAAAAATCCTCTATAACCATTTGTACATCACTTTTTTAAGTTAAAGTTTCACGATAGAAAGTTTCGACCTAACACTTGTTTCAATTAGCTATGTTATTTTATTTAATCATCTATATTTGAATCGACAAGATTTTAGTCCGGACTTATCAAACAGGTGAAGCAATTACATTTTGAATGGGAGTAGTAATCAGACAAAGTTTTATCTCCTCTGCCCTTACCTTTGCAGGTGCCGTAGTTGGTTTTTTTAATGTTCTTTGGCTATATCCCAAATTCTTTAATAACCTGGAAGAAATAGGTTTATTCAGAGTTATCACCGACACCGCGATTTTGTTAGTGCCATTTGCCCAAATGGGTTTATCTACGACTCTGGTTAAGTTTTTTCCTCATTTCAAAAATAATCCAGAAAAAGTAAGGACTGTTTTAAATACTTTTCTTCTAGGCGGCATTATTAGCTTCTTGTTTTTTTATTTGCTCTTCACCTTATTCCAGGAGCCATTTCAAAGATATATCGGCAATAATTCACCGGAGGTAATTCCCTATTTAAAAATTGTTTTAGCCCTGATTTTTATTTTGACAATAACCGGAATCCTTGAAGCCTATTCCAGGTCATTGCTAAAAATTATTGTACCCAACTTTTTGAAAGAGGTGCTGCTCAGATTGCTTTTGAGCCTGATTGTTAGCTTGTATTTTTATGAATACCTGGATATGGACGGACTATTGATCGGCCTCGTGGTGGTCCATGCTGCGGTATTGATTATTCTGTTTATTTATTTGGCCTTTCTGAAACAGCTGTCATTAAGTTTCGACTTTAAAATTTTCAATAAAGGTCTGGTAAAAAATCTCGCCCAGTTTTCATTATTTGCCATCCTCAGTAGTGGAAGTGGGCTTATTGTGATGAAAATTGACAGCATTATGGTAGCTGCCTTGTTGGGCCTTGATCAAAATGCTATTTATACACTGGCTTTTTTTATGGCCACAGTGATAGAAATGCCACGCAGGGCGGTAAGTCAGATTATGTCACCTTTGGTTTCCACAAATTTCAAACAGGAAAAAATTCACGAAGTGGGAAGTCTCTATCGCAAGTCTTCCATAAACCTCCTGATTATTGGTCTTTTAATATTTATTGGCATTATATCCAACCTGGACAGTCTGTACTATCTGATTCCCAAATGGCAGGAATTTGCGCCCGGTAAGACCGTAGTAATTATTATTGGCATTGCAAAAATCATTGATATGATCACCGGTATCAACAGTGAAATCATTATCATGTCAAAGTATTATAAATTCAATATTTTGGCTATCACCCTGCTGGCGATTTTCATCATTACCACTAATAACTATCTGATTCCTGCCTATGGGCTGGTCGGCGCTGCCATGGCTTCCCTGGTATCGCTGTTTATTTTCAATCTTAGCAAACTCCTTTTTATTAAGATCAAATTTGGCATACAGCCATTTACGGCAAATACGATAAAAGTATTAATCCTGGGAGCAGGTGTATATTTTCTGGCTCAAGCTATTCCACGAAATTCCAACCCAATCGCTGATATTTGCATCAGGTCCGCAGCGATTACTTTAGTCTATGGATTTGCTATTTTGAAACTGAATATTTCCGCAGAGGTTAATAAACTCTATAAACAAATATTCAGCAAAATAAACTTTTAAGATACGGCTACCCCTATCAACGCCTCACAAACGTAGTCGGTTTGTTCTTTGGTCAATTCAGGAAACATCGGCAGGGAGAGAATCTTATCCTTTTGCCCATATGAAACCGGGAAGTCTCCGCTTTGGTGACCAAATTTTTCATAGGCTTTCAGGTAAGGAAGCGGTGTCGGATAATGAATGCCGCAGGCAATTCCTTTTTCATTTAGTAAGCTCATAATTTGCTCCCGGTTTTCAACCTGGATCACATACAAGTGAAAAACATGGCGGGAATAATCCGGAATTACCGGAATTACCAGTCCGGAATTAGCCAGTCTTTCATTGTAATATCTGGCATTGGCATTCCTTGCTTCGGTCCACTGCTCAATGTAATTGAGTTTTACCTTTAACACCGCCGCCTGAATGCCGTCCAACCTGCTATTTCTACCTTCGATAAGGTGGTTGTGCTTTCCTTTTTGCCCGTGATCACATATGATCCTCATGGTTTCAGCAATGCCATCGTCATTGGTAATCATACCTCCTGCATCGCCATAGGCGCCCAGGTTTTTTCCAGGGTAAAAACTAAATGAAGCTGCCTGGCCAAAAGTGCCAATTTTTTTACCTTTATACGTCGCGCCGTGGGCCTGGGCACAATCTTCCATCACCATCAGGCCATGCTTGTTGGCCACCGCCATAACCTCGTCCATTTCAGCAGGCAGACCATACAGGTGTACCGGGATAATGGCCTTGGTCTTTGGTGTAACTTTTCTCTCAATATCTTCCGGATCAATCGTGTACAGTTCAGGCAATACATCAGCAAAAACAGGTACCGCGCCTATCGCACTAACAGATTCTGCTGTCGAAATCCAGGTACAGGCAGGTACTATTACTTCATCGCCCGGAGCAATACCCATGGCTTTTAAGGCTATTTCAATCGCATCAGTACCATTCGCGCAGCCAACAGCATGTGTCGTGCCGGCATATTGGGCGAAAGCATCTTCAAAACTCTTAACGGTTTGTCCACCGACAAATGCTGTGTTACCGACTACTTCCAGAATGGCACGATCAACTTCCTCCTTGATGGAATGGTATTGCGATTTTAAATCTACGAAAGGTATCTTCATAAGTCTTTTAATTTTTTAGCGGGATTACCTGCATATACCCCTGATTCTATTATATTTTGAGTTACTACAGCGCCGGCTCCAATCACGACATTGTCTGCAATGTCTACAGGTAGAATGGTGGCGTTTGATCCGATTGATACGTTATTGCCAATATTGGTTTGCTTCCATAGCGCCTGATCGCCACCAGCCGGTCCACCGCTCGAAAAAGTGTCATTGATAAACATCACGCCATGACCAATAAAACAATCATCACCAATGGTCACCAATTCGCATATGAAGGTGTGTGATTGTATTCTGGTGCGATGACCAATTTTTACCTTTTTCTGGATTTCAACAAAGGGACCGATAAAAACCTCATCACCAATCTGGCAACCATAAAGGTTAACGGGCTGAACTACAGTTACCCCAACTCCAAATTCCACTCCTGTAATTCCTATAGACAGGATCTTGTCAGGATTTGAATTTTTGTTATGATCTTCTGGAATCAAGGGGCTGAAATAGTTATATTTTTTAGTGTAATAGTTATATTTTCAACAAAAGTAAATATTTTTTGAAAGACTTGTAACAATAATCAAAGAAATTATTTCTCCTTATCCAAAATTTTGGCCAGCTCACCGGTTAGCATTTTCCTGGAGTACTTGTCTATGCCGGTATTTTCCATCACTACCCTGCCGGATTTATAATTTTCATAGCAATGTAGCAGGGTTTCTTTTAACTTCAGCTTATCTCCGAAATTGATGTTTTCGCCAGCTTTGGTTTGCTGTAAAATCTCTTCGGCATCACTTTCCGGAGGGCCTATTAGCAATATTTTTCTTCGGGCTATGAGGTACTCGTACAACTTACCCGGGATAATCCACTTCGCATTGTCAGATTTATTTAAAATCACCAGCAGTACCGCCGACCTTCGGATCTCCTCAAAAACCTGCTCGTGAGCTATGTACGATTTATAATTTAATACTTTTTTTAGAACCGGATCATTCTCAAGCCTGGTTAAGATACTTTCACTGACAATACCGGCCAGGTTAAACTCAATCTCATCGGCCAAATGCGGGTTTTCCAATATTAACTCTGACAATCCCTCCCATAAAAAGCCAGGATCTCTCAGCTCATTCAATAACCCCACATAACTTATCCGAAATTTATCTACAGCATTGGGTTGGCTGAAGTCCAGGTTTATCTGGTCCACATCCACGCCATTCGTAATGACCTTGGTATTTTTTGCCCCGAGGGCTGTCAAATCTCTTGCCAACCGGTTACTCACGGTGAGCACTACATCAGCGTGTGTGAGCACCTTTTTTTCAAGCCTGCGGTGAAAAGACCTCGATAAACTGCTGACTTTTAGCTTATTCAATAAATCCCAGTTTGACCACGGATCCCGAAAGTCGGCGATCCATCTAATGTTACATTTTTTTTTCAACCCTAACCCTATCAGGTGCATGCTGTGAGGAGGGCCTGTGGTGATTACAGTATGGTAATTATGATTTTTAACCATCTCCTCCAAAAATCTAACTGAGGGTTTCACCCAAAATACCCTGGGGTCCGGGATGAACAAATTTCCCCGTAGCCAGATAAATAATTTATCTTTCCAGGAGGGTGCTTTTTTCTCCAGTACTAATCCCTGTTGCAGATTTTTTTTATTTCGACCCCTGGTGATTTTATTGAATATCGAAAACGGTTCCCAAATGGGAAATCTAATAGTGTCAATATTATCGGGGATCTCTTTTGCGAGGCTGTTATCCTGCAGGTCAAAGGCTGCATTTTCAGGCGTAAAAATAACCGGCTCCCAATTGTAGCCAGGCAAATATTTTGAAAACTTCAGCCATCTTTGTACACCTACCCCGGCATGTGGAGGCCAGTAATAAGTAATAATCAGTACTTTATTCATTTTAGCGCTAAATAATTACCAATTATAGCGCTGCAATCTAGCTAAAAAATTTTATGATAAGTAAATTTTATTTATAATTGGGCCATCAAATTTTAACGCTTAAACCCAAAAAAAAAGTTATTTCGAATTTGAGGTCAAAAACCAAAAAAAAGACCAAATAAACATTATAAATTCCATTTTATCCTTTAAAAGTTAGATATACAGATGAAAAGAGTTGGAGTATTTACATCAGGGGGTGATGCCCCCGGCATGAACGCTTGCATTCGTGCCGTAGTCAGGGGGGCCATCTACCATGGGGCTGAAATTTATGGAATTCGCTATGGTTACAACGGAATGATCAAAGGTGACATATTTGAAATGAATTCACATTCCGTAAGCAATATTATTCAAAAGGGTGGCACTATCCTGAAGTCGGCCCGAAGTACCAAATTCATGACCAAAGAGGGCAGAAAGAAAGCCTATGATCAGTTACAAAAATTTGGTATTGAAGGACTGGTCTGTATTGGCGGAGACGGTTCGTTTACCGGAGCCAAGATTTTTTTCGAAGAACACGGTGTTCCGATCGTAGGCGCTCCGGGAACGATAGACAATGATATTTACGGCACTGACTTTACCATCGGCTTTGATACCGCCGTTAACACCGCCATTGAAGCCATTGATAAAATCAGGGACACAGCCGACTCGCACGACCGGATATTTTTTATCGAGGTCATGGGGCGTGACTCCGGGTATATCGCCATCCGGTCCGGGATATGTGGCGGTGCCGAATTGGTGATGGTTCCGGAATTGTCTACCTCCGTTGAAGATGTGATCAGCGCGCTTGAAAATGAAAAACGACGATCTAAAACTTCCTCCATCATCATCGTCGCCGAAGGCGGTGAAGCCGGGAGTGCCATAGAAATCGCCGGCAAAGTCAAAAACAAACTAAAGGAGGCTGATATCAGAGTGACTACCCTGGGCCATGTTCAAAGAGGTGGAGCACCATCTGCCAAAGACCGTATCCTGGCCAGCAGGATGGGCCTAAGCGCCATTGAAGGCTTGCTGAACAGCAGAAAAAATGTAATGGCCGGCGTGATGAAGGATGAGCTGGTCTATACGCCTATTGAACATGCCATTACCATCAAAAAATCATTAAGCCGGGATTTATTGAGAATGGTCGATATATTTAACAACAGGTACAAAAGATAACTTTAGCCAATGGGCTTTATACCAATTATATTTTTCACTCTGGCATTCATTTTTCTGTGGGGTATTGTAAATTACAACAGCCTCAGGAAAACCAGGGATGAAATTTTGCAATTGCGGGCGACCATCATTAAGCTATTAAAAGAACGAAAAGCGCTCGCAGCCGGATTGTTATCGGAATTAAATGACGGAGATGAAACCGAAGACCATGTGGCCATGATCTCCAGGGTCGCCAATAGCCCATCAACAGACGCGGAGAATATTGATCATATCCTTCGCCATGAAGCCAATCGAACGCATCTTGCCAATGAATTCAATGCTTTATCTGAGATGATACGCAATTCGCCAAGACAGGAAGGGGTGATTTCATCCCTGATCGAGCTTACCCGGCAGTTAAGGGAACTTCGACCAAGGATCATGGACTTGTTCCAAAGTTATCAAAACATGATTAGCAAGCTACCTTCCGGCTTCATTGCAAGCTTATTTGGATTTAAGCCTTTGTAGCGTATCACCTTCAGCTTACTAGCAATCAGGAACTGGCTGTCGCCCGCATTTTGGAGGAGAGGTATGCGGCCACCTTGTCTGGTTCTCCAGGCGAAAACCATTTAATGTCAGGGTCACGGGTAAACCATGTTAATTGCCTTTTGGCATATCTGCGAGAGTTTCTTTTTAGCAGGCGAATGGCTTCCGCCTTATCATATTTACCATCCATATAATCAAATATCTCTTTATAGCCGACGGTTTGAAGCGCATTTCCCTCTTTGAAAGGATAGAGTTCCTTGGCCTCTTCAAACAAACCGTCGGAAATCATTTGATCCATCCTGGTATTGATCCTGTCATAAAGTAACTCGCGGCTCAAATTGAGTCCGATTTTAATGGTTTGGAAGTTTCTGTCCTGTTTCCTCCCCTTTAAAAACCCGGAATACGGTTTCCCTGTACCGAGGCATACCTCCAACGCGCGAATTACCCTTTGAGGGTTGTTCAAATCTACTTTTTGGAAGTATTCGGGATCGTGTTCTTTGAGCTTTTCTACCAATATGTCAAGGCCTTTTTCCTGCAACAGGCTATTCAGCCTGATTCGAATTCCAGGATCTACTCCGGGAATGTTATCGATTCCCTCACAGACAGCCTTAATGTATAAGCCGGAACCTCCGGTCAGAATGAGCACATCATTTTTCAAAAAGTAACGTGTTACCAGATCAATGGCTTCTTTTTCAAAATCAGCAATATTGTAAGTATCGTGGATGGAAAGGTTATTGATAAAGTAATGTTTCACTTCTCGCAGCTCCGAAGCCCCGGGTTTCGCAGTGCCAATATTCATTTCCCTGAAGAACTGCCGGGAATCCGCCGAAACAATAGCGGTCTTATATCGTTTGGCCAGGGCAATACTAAAATCGGTTTTTCCTACGGCGGTAGGTCCGACAATGACCAATAACGTTTTTTTAATAGCCATAATTCTCTCAAAATTAATAATTGCAAAACACAAACCAGTTGTTAATCTGGATAAAATTGAGAAGGATTTGTACATTTAGCATGTTATATAAATAAGCTAATTTTTATTAATACCCCGGAATTAGGGTATTTTTACATAAATTTGATAGGGTATCCATTAAATCCGCCATGAATTATCAATCTAAAAGCAAGGATTTTTTAATAGACGAGATTCAGCGGCTTAAAAAAGAAGTTGACAAAGCTGAAAAAAAATTTGATAAGATTTTTCAGTCAGCCAATGATGGCGTCATGATCCTTGAGGACATGAAAGTTATTGACTTCAACAAAAAGAGTACCCGAATTTTCAAGAGAAACAAAGCGGAATTAATCAACCGGAACATTTTTGATTTCTCCCCGATTGTCCAGCCCGATGGGGTCCGCTCCGACCAAAAGAGTAAAATATTTATGGAATCTGCCCAGCGAGGAGAGCGGCAGATCTTCGAGTGGCAGTTTGTCAGGGATGACAACGATATTTTTTATACAAGAACCGTTCTGGACCAGATGATCCTTGGCGACAGACTGTACCTGATAGCGCAGATAAAGGATTTAAGCCGCAAAAAGGTAACTTCCAAAAGTCTGAAAGAGGGAGAATCCAAATTTAAAACGCTGGCAGACAACGCTCCGGTACTATTGAGGATGACCACGCCGAATAATTACTTCTATTATTTTAGTAGGCAATGGCTGGATTTTACTGGCAAAACAGAAAAAGAGCAACAAAATAATGGCTGGATAGACGGTATTTACAGTAAGGAGGTCGATCAAATCCTTTCACAGATTGACCTCGCTTTCAAAAGAAGGCAAAAGTACCAGGTAACCTATCGGCTCAGGCGTTCAGACGGCGCCTATCGCTGGGTACAGGATACCGGGATCCCCCATTTCGATGACGAAGGAAAATTTGCCGGTTACATCTCTGCGACCGTGGATATTTCCGACAGAAAAAAACTGGAAGAGGAAGAGAGCCGAAAACTGGCCCTGGCAGAATCGGAAAAAAGATTGCATTCCTCCCTGAAAAAGGCGAATATCCTGGCTATTACAGTTAATAACAATGGCGATATCACTTTTTGTAACGATGCGCTAACAAAGCTTATCGGTAAACCAAAGCCAAAAGTTGTCAACAAAAACCTGTTTGACATCCTGGTACCCGCTGAAAAAAGTTTAGGGGAAAAACCCGATTTTAGAAATATCGTTGCCAGCGGAGGATTCTCCAACAACCTGGAAACATTTATCAAAACCAAATCCGGCGAGTTGGTGGAAGTACGGTTTAACTCCATGATCCTTAATAATGAAAAAGGCCAGATCTCGGGAATGACAATTATTGGGGAAGATATCTCTGAAAAAGCCAAAGTAAAAAAGGCCCTCGATAAAACAAATGCACAGCTAAAAGAACTGTTTGATAATTCAAATGACCTGATCCAGGTTTTTGATCAATCCGGAAATTTCTTATTGGTAAACCTGGCCTGGAAGGAAAAATTAGGTTATACTGACGAGGAAATCCAGCACATAAAATTTATAGACATCATTCACCCCATTTACAAATCCACCACCCTGGAAAATCTTCGGCTAATCGCAAATGGGGAGGATATTGAAAAAATAGAGACAGTTTTCATATCAAAAGACCGGCGTAGCATATTTCTATCCGGAAGTGTTAACGGCAGTAAAATCGGCAAAGAGGAAATAGAATACCGCGGTATATTTCATGATATCACTGAAAGAGTCAGAGCGGAAAAGGCACAAAATCTTTACTATAGCATTGCCAACTTAACCACTCAAAGTCAGGATCTGAATGAGCTATTCCATAATATCCATACGGAGTTGGCCAAGGTTATTTCTGTTAATAATTTTTATATATCCCTCTATCAGGCAGGCGACTCCATCGTTAATTTCCCCTATTTCGTTGACGAATATTATAAAGGCAATCCCAGCACCATCAAACGACCTGTGGGCAAAGGCATCACTGAATATGCCATCAATTACAACAAACCCTTATTTCTTCATGAAAAAGACATAAAGACCCTGATCAATGAAAAGGTAATTGTCTGGGAGGGAAAAATTCCCAAAATCTGGTTGGGCGTGCCACTGCGCCTGGAAAACCAGAGCATTGGATTAATAGCTATTCAGGCCTATGATGAAAGGGTAAAATATGATTTCAAGGATCTGGATCTGCTTGATTTTATATCCGGGCAAATTGCGATAGCCATTGACCGAAAACAGGCCGAACTGGCATTGTTGAGGAGCGAGAAAAAATTCAGGGATATATTTGAATCTTTCCAGGATATCTATTTCCGGTGCAAGGTAAACGGCGAAATCACCAATGTCAGTCCTTCGGTATATGAGTTAGTCGGCTATGGCGAGAGCGAGGTGCTGGGAATGAACATTACCGACTATTATCTATACAATACAAAAACCAAGGACCTGGTAAGGCAATTGGTAAAACGAAAAAGCGTGCGCAACTTTGAGGCCTCGGTAATTACCAAAAAGGGGAACATTTTACAATGCATTTGTAATGTGAGGCTGGTGTATAACGAACAAAATCACCCAGTAGAAATCGAGGGGGTGGCCAGAGACATTACCAAGCTCAAAAAAGCAAACCTGGAATTGCTACATGCCAAAGAAATTGCCGAGCGATCTTTAAAGGTAAAAGAAACCTTTTTAGCCAACATGAGCCATGAAATAAGAACGCCGATGAATGGGGTAATCGGCATGATAGACCTGTTGGCCAGTACGGAATTGGCGAATGAACAAAAAGAGTATGTCCACATCATAAAAAAGTCGTCGGAAACACTTTTAAATATCCTCAACAGTATCCTCGATCTTTCCAAGATCGAGGCCGGTAAAATGAAATTAAAAACCAATACTGTTTACCTGAAGGATACCCTGGAAAAATTGTACGCCCTCTTTTCCCAGCAGGCTTTGGCTAAAAATATAAATTTGTTCTATCACATCGACGAAAGAATTCCTACGTACCTGAAACTGGATGAAATCAGGTTATTGCAGGTGTTCTCCAATTTAATTTCCAATGCCATCAAGTTTACCAAAGGCGGAGGAGCGATCAATGTGGACCTGAAATTATCAAAGAAAGAAGGAAGGTCAATTTTTATAAAAGCAGAGATCAGAGACTCCGGGATTGGAATTTCAAAAGAAAACATTGACAAGCTATTCAGCAATTTCAGCCAGCTGGACAATTCCTCCACTAAATCCTACGGCGGCACGGGACTTGGTCTGGCCATTTCCAAGGAATTAACCAAATTAATGGGTGGAGAAATCGGTGTCTATTCCAGTCCAGGCTTTGGCAGTACTTTCTGGTTTTCCTTTAAGGCGCAAAAAAGCAGCAAAAATGCCTATGAACAAGATAGTAAAAAGAAAGTTGACCCGATCTTAAACAGGGCGTTTGAAAAAATAACCCCTAAGATCCTGGTAGTAGATGACAACCAGATTAATCGTCAGGTAGCGAGTCAGATCCTTCGAAAGGCCGGTTGCAAAGTAGATACCGCCAATAGCGGGCCCGACGCCATAGATCTCATTAAGCGCAAGTCTTATGAAGTAGTATTTATGGACATTCAAATGCCCGAGATGGATGGGATAACCGCCACCAAGGAAATTAAAAAATTAGCCCTCAAAGATCCACCGCCAATCATTGCCATGACCGCCTACTCCATGAAGGAAGACAGGGATCGGTTTTTAAAGGAAGGGCTCGATGATTATATTCCAAAACCGTTAAAAGCTCATATCCTGATCGACAAAGTAAAGGAAATTGTGAGCGATGGCAAGGTGGAAGAAAACAAGGCGTTTAATAAGACCGGAGGGGAAGGATCAACGGCTACGAAAAAAAGTGGCAACACCATTATCGATGAAGAAGTGATGGCACAACTGATCAAATATGGTGGAGAAGAAACACTATATAAAATCTACGAAGATTTTGAAAAAGAGGCACTTCAGCAGTTTGAAGATCTTACGAAAGCCTTAAAAAACAAAAACTATACGGAGATTTTGAGTATATTGCATACCATTAAGGGAAATGCCGGGACCCTGGGAATTTCCAAAATGCATGAATCAGCGGCTAAAATTGAAAGCCATTTTAAGACCCAGCAATATGTAAATGCCAAAGAGCAAATCAGGGGTTTAAAAGAAAAGTTTTCGATCTATAGAGTAAATTATAAAAATATACTAAAGAATTTAACGCAATGTCAGGAACAAGGAAAGTATTAGTAGCTGAAGACAGTTCAGTTATTCAAAACCTTACCAAGAAAATATTACAATTTCAAAATTTTGAAATATCGGCCGTAAAAAACGGCCAACAGGTTTTGGACAAAATTTCGAAAGAAGACTTTGACGTCATCTTGATGGACATCAATATGCCGGTAATGGACGGCATGGCTTGTGCCAGGGAAATTCGAAGCCTATCCAATCCGGATAAATCTCAAACACCGATCATTGCCATTTCAGGAAATGCCAAGAACTATACCATGGATGATTTCAAAGGCGCCGGTTTTAACGATTATTTACCTAAACCACTCGACTTTGATAAGCTAGTAGAAACCGTAAAAAGGTATTCAGAGCATGAATCTTAAATTCACCAATCACTTTTTGCATAAACTGGAGGATATCTTTGCCGAATCCGATTATATACTAAGGTATGAAAAAGGGCGTTTCAAGGCCGGGTACTGCATCTTAAACCACCAAAAACTGGCTGTGGTCAACAAATATTTTACTACGGAAGGAAAAATTAATTGCCTGTTGGAAATTTTGAAGTCCGTTGAGATCGATGCTTCAAACCTTAGTGATAAAAACAAAAAGCTATTTCTTGAACTTTCACAAACTGAGCTCGAAATTTGATTGTAACTTTTTTAGGTACTGGTACCTCGCAGGGGATTCCCGTTATTGGCTGTCACTGCGAAGTTTGCAGCTCCCTTGACTACCGAGATAAAAGGCTAAGAACTTCTATACACATTCAGGTTGAGGATAAGAGTATCATTGTTGACAGCGGTCCCGATTTTCGCCAACAGGTGCTGAGGGAAAGAATTGAAAGACTGGATGCCCTGCTCTTTACACACCAACACAAAGATCACACAGCCGGTATGGATGACGTTCGCTCCTTCAACTTTAAACAAAAAATGGATATGCCTGTGTACGGCACGCAGGCCGTCATAGAGCAGTTAAAGCAGGAATTTTCTTATGTTTTTCAACCGGTAAAATACCCGGGAATACCCAGGATCCAGGTAAATGAGATAGATCTTCGTCCCTTTAAAATCGGCAATGTTGAGATACAACCTATTGAAGTAATGCATTATAAGCTTCCTGTATTAGGTTTCCGCATCGGTGATTTTACCTACATTACGGATGCCAACTACATCAGCCGGGAACAAATCGATAAGATAAAAGGAACGAAGGTATTGGTTCTTAACGCCCTGCAAATTGATCAGCATATTTCTCATTTTAACCTGGCGGAGGCGTTGGAAATGGTGGAGATCATAGGTCCTGAAATGGCCTATTTTACACATATCAGTCATAAATTAGGCAACCACAAAAAAGTCTCGCAATCTCTCCCCGATAACGTACAACTGGCCTGGGATGGACTAAAGATCAGCATTTAACCATGCAAAACAATTATTATTTTCTTCGACAATTAACCCGTGAGCTAGGTGAATTGTTAACCGCCTGCCAACTAAGTGCCTGCTTTAGCCAGCAAAAGGATGAACTGGTGATGGGTTTCAGTAAACCCGGATTTGAGTACTACCTCAAGGCAACCCTGCAAGCTGATTTTTGCTGCCTCTCCTTCCAGCGCGAATTCCATCGCACAAAAAAAAACAGTGTCAATATTTTTCCTTTAGCCCTTGGAAAAAAAATCAATCGTATTTATCAGGCCACAAACGAAAGATCATTCGTCATGCACCTGGAAGAGGGATATTGCCTCCTGTTTAAGATGCACGGCAATCGGTCAAACATCATACTGTTTAAGGACAACCAAATAATAGCCCTATTCAAGAACAATCTTAAAAAGGACATGAACCTCAGCCTGGATAATATTGACCGGGCGCTTGATCAGGGCAGGGAGCGCTTTGAAGAGTTGCAGGGAAATTATCCACTAATGTTCCCGACATTTGGTAAAGTAATCAAAAGCTACCTGCAACAGCAACAGTACGAATCTCAGGACATAAAAATGCAATGGGAAATGATACAAGCCCTGTTGGGTGAACTCTCATCCCCTACCTACTTTATCGTCGATTACCAGGGAAGGATCGTGTTTTCATTGGTGAAAATTGGACGGATCATACAAAGCTTTCAAAACCCTGTTGAAGCCGTGACCCAATTTTATTATGAATATGTAAAAAACCACCGGCTTCATCACGAAAGATCAGCGATACTGAAGACATTGGAAAACAGAAAAAGAAAAACCGAAAACTACATCCAAAAAACACAGTCCAAGCTAAATCAGATCGAAGGCAGCAGGAAAAATGAAGAAATTGCCAATATCATTATGGCTAATCTACATCAAATCACCCCGCATGCTACAAAAATAACTTTATACGATTTTTACCATAACCGGGAAATAGATGTTAAACTAAAAAAAGATCTTTCCCCTCAAAAAAATGCCGAGAATTATTACAGGAAGGCCAAGAATCAAAAACTTGAGGTCAATGCATTAAATGCCAATCTGCAAAAAAGAAAACACCATTTAAATGAATTGTCCGATCAGATTGACACCATCAAAGGCGCCGAAAACCTAAAAGCATTGAGACAAATCATCAACAAGGAGGTGGCTACAGGAGAGGAACAGGAGCAACGAAAAGCATTACCCTATAAAAAATTCACATTTCTGGGATATGATATATTCGTTGGTAAAAGTGCCGCTAGCAATGACATCCTTACCCAAAAAATTGCAAAAAAAGATGACCTGTGGCTACATGCCAGAGACGTGAGCGGTTCCCATGTTGTGATCAAAAACAGGCCTGGCAAACCTTTCCCCAAAGAGCTGATTGAAAAAGCTGCAGCGCTGGCGGCCTTTTATTCCAAAAGAAAAAATGATAGTTTATGCCCTGTAATTTATACCTCAAAAAAGTACGTTAGAAAACCCAAATCAGCGCCACCGGGAATGGTAAAAGTGGAAAAGGAGAAAGTTATACTTGTTGAACCCGAAAATTTCGGCTGAATCAGCGCCTCAGAAAAAGTGACAAATTCAACTTTTTTCAGAAATTAATATCTATTTGTTAACTTTATTAATGAGACATGACATTGGTTGATCCTCAAGGGATTAAAAAAAATAATGCATATTTCATTTATGTAAAACAAATTAAGTATTTTGCCAATTCGTTAATATCAAATTGTTTTTAAAACAATTCGATACACTGCCGAATCATTTTATTCCGAATATTTCAAATACTATGATTCTACCGGTTACTTTTCAAGTTTAAATAGTATTAAAGTTAAAGCATTGCTTTTTATGAAGGACAGGGAGATTCTTGATAAGATCGCCAAAGGAGATGAAAGTGCTTTGAAATACCTTTATAAAAAGTATTATCGCATGATGACAAAGCTTGTCATCTCAAATAATGGTTCGGAGGATGAAGCCAAAGACATTTATCAAGACGCTTTAATTGTATTTTGGCAAAAAGTAATTGGGGGACAACTTATCCTCACTTCCAGAATCAGCACCTATTTGTATAGTATTTGTCTAAATCTTTGGAGAAAAGAATTAGACAGAAAAAACAGACTATCTCATGAGGAAAAAGACGAGGCACAATACCTGGATAATGACAGAGAAGAGCGAGAAAAAATTATCCATGAATGCATCAACGAACTCGGAGATACCTGCAAACGAATTTTGACTTATTATTATTTTGAGAAGATGTCAATGCAAGAAATAGCCGAAAAGCTTGAATTTGCAAATACTGACACTGCCAAAACTAAAAAATATAAATGTAAGAAACGTTTAGACCAATTGGTCAAGCAAAAATATTCAGCAAGTGATTTTTTAGATTAGCATGAGTACTAATAAAAATTATTTCGACTTAATTGATTCCTACCTGAATGGCAAGATGACCAGTCACGAAGCCATTGAATTTGAAAATCAATTACAAAAAGATCCACTGCTTGAAAGTAAATTTCAGCTGCAGAAGGATATTGTTGATTCTATCAGAAATTTCAGGAAAGCCGAACTTAAAGCCACACTTAACGCAGTGGAAGTTGGCGTAGGTGGCTCATTCACAATCTTAAAGGTTGCCGCCGGTTTAGGCGTGATGGCGCTGCTGGGAATAGGTATTTATTATTTTACGGGCAATACGGAAAACAGTGATCTCCCCGAAATCAGTAACAATGAGATCAGTGAAAATAATCAAGGGACCGTTGAAAAAGAAAATACACCAATAGCAGATACCAAACATGAAAAGGATATTGCTATTAAAGGAGCTGACAAGCAAATAACAAACGTGACAGAGAAGAAAGAAAAGTCTGAGCCTGTCGCTGCGGAAACTAAAGCTACCGAAAACAAAGATATAAACGACAAGTCTTCTAATATTCAGGAAGTTAAAAAACCGGTACAACCAGAAATCAAACTCCCCGAGGTGGTAGAAGATTTCGACAAGGAAGAAGGACAAATTTCTGAGAACATTAAGGTCCCCGAGAACAAACTAAATCAGGTAACGGAAACCTATTTGCCCAAGACAGAGGTAGTAGAGATGGATCATCGCAAATATGCCTTCCACTATCAATTTTATAATAACAAGCTTTACCTGTACGGGAAGTTCGATAATAAATACGAAATTTTGGAATTAAATACTCCGACGGGTATCTCTATTTACATGTTCTATAAAGAAAACTTCTACGAACTGGAACAGAATCAGGAAAAAATAACACCTTTGAGTGCCATTGAAGATGGTACGTTAATAAGGGATCTGAAAACTATTCGAGATAATTAAACAGTCACAATATATCCACCCAGGAAGGCCGTCTTAAAAAAGACGGCCTTTTTGTTTTTAAATCCACGGTGAAATCAATTAACCATTCACTTTAAATGCAACCGGACAAAACCACACCGCCGGCACCTGTATAGATGATCACCGGGTGATGAGGTCAAAAAGTAGGACCATACAATGATACTATGGTATCAAAAGCCGGTAGTTATCTATGTAAAACCCGAAGTAAGAAATCGTAGATGGGTGTAATTATTTTTCGAATTTATTGAACTTTAGGTATTCAGGAACATTCAGGTTTTAAATTTATTACTAAATTTGAAGAATCGATTTAGTCATGTCCAAGTCAACAATAAAACCGCGAAAAAAAAAGAGATTGGGGAGTTACCCCTTTATCAGCGTAATATTTAGCATTTCGCTAACACTATTTGTAATCGGTCTATTCGGATGGCTTTTACTTCACACCAATAAACTAACCGAATACTTTCAACAAAACATTGAGGTACAAGTATATCTGGACAGGCAGATCACGGAAAATGAACGAATAATTATAAACAAAACCCTTTCATCCAAAGAATATGTTCTGCATACCGATGAATCCCCGCAGATTACTTTAGTCACAAAAGAAGAGGCCGCCAAAAAGCTAATTGGCGAAACCGGCGAAGATTTTCTGGCCATTCTAGAAGATAACCCCCTAAGAGATGCCTATGTTTTGAGGATCTCCCCGGAATTTCAGGGCGAGGAAAATATGGAGCAGCTAAAGCAGGATATCGAGGCGATTCCGGGAGTTTTTGAAGTGAGCTATGTCAAGAGTGTCATTAATGCGGTCAATGAAAACGTAGCCAAAATCAGCTTATTCCTGGTTATTTTTGCCATATTATTATTAATCATCTCGGCCATACTGATCAACAACACAATTAAGCTGGCGCTTTTTTCACAGAGATTTTTGATTAGAAGTATGCAGCTGGTGGGCGCCAAAAGGGGTTTCATCAGAAAACCTTTTCTTTCACGAGCAATATTACATGGTCTACTTTCAGGCGTTTTAGCAAGCGGACTATTATTTTTATTTATTAATTATGCCAATAATAAGGTTGAGGAGTTAAAAATATTACAAATTCAAGAAAAAATTGTTATATTGTACGCTGTTTTAATCTTGTTCGGCGCAGTTGTTGGTTATTTTAGCACGTTAATGGCCATCAATAAATATTTGAAACTATCTCTAGACGAACTTTATTAAGATAAGATGGATAATAACAAAAAATTGGCTTTCGGCAAAAAGAACTACAGACTTATGCTTTTAGGAATAGTCGTATTGATCCTCGGTTTTACTTTAATGACCATGGATAAGGAGCAATATGGGTTTGGTTTGCTAGGTCTTACCGTAGGGCCGGTCGTGGTTATGGCAGGATTTATTATCCAATTTTTTGCCATTTTCGCAAAATCAAAAGAAACTAAATGAACATAATTCAGGCGATCATTCTTGGTATAGTCCAGGGGTTAACAGAATTTTTGCCTATTAGTAGTAGTGGTCACATTGAGTTAGGGAAGGCCCTTTTGGGTATAGAAGCTAGAAAAGATCTCACTTTTACGGTAGTTGTCCACGGTGGTACGGTTTTAAGTACCATTGTAGTTTTCCGTAAAGATATTTTTGAAATTTTTGAAGATCTGCGGGAGCGTCAATGGAATGAATCCACCCAGTACTTAGCGAAAATCTTCATTTCTATGATACCGGTAGTTATTATCGGACTACTCTTTCAGGAAGAAATAGAAAGCTTCTTCTTTGGAAATATATTCCTGGTAGGAAATATGTTATTGGTTACCGGCGGGATGTTAATATTTACCTATTTCTCCAGGGATCACGACCAGGAAATTACCTTTAAAAATGCTTTCATTGTGGGGCTGGCACAAGCTTTTGCATTGCTCCCCGGAATTTCCCGGTCAGGGTCAACCATTGCTACCGCGCTTTTGCTAAGGGTAAAAAAAGATGTTGCTACCAAATTTTCTTTCCTGATGGTATTGATCCCCATTATTGGCGCCAATTTAAAGGATATACTTTTCGGTAATCTTACGAATGAAGGAATTGGCTTTTTTCCATTACTGGTGGGATTTCTTGCCGCCTTTTTTGCCGGCCTGCTGGCCTGTAGCTGGATGGTCAATATTGTAAAAAAAGGCAAATTGATTTATTTTGCCATTTATTGTTTTATAGTTGGCATGACAGCTATCTACGTAAGCCTGCAATGAGCAAAACTACTTTCGATTTTAATGAAGGAGAAGTATTACTAATCGATAAGCCGTATCAGTGGACTTCATTTGATGTGGTTAAAAAACTTAAGTTTGCCCTTAAAATTAAAAAAATAGGACACGCAGGGACCCTGGATCCACTGGCTACAGGACTGCTCATCATGTGTACCGGAAAGCTTACCAAAAAGATTGACGGTTTTCAGCAGCAAGAAAAGGAGTATGAAGGTGTATTGGTGTTGGGCAAAACCACACCCTCGATAGATCTTGAAACCTCATTTGATAGTGAAACCGATATCTCCCATCTCACCGAAACGGATGTGATAGAAGCTACCGAAAAGTTTAAAGGAGAAATCAGCCAAATTCCTCCTCAGCATTCTGCCATTAAAGTTGGCGGTGAAAGGGTTTATAAAAAAGCAAGAAAGGGTATCCCCGTACAGATCAAAGCGAGAAATGTAGAAATAAAGGCGTTTGTCATCACAAAAATCCAATTTCCCGAAGTTCATTTTAAAATAATTTGCTCCAAGGGTACCTACATTAGAAGCTTGGTCAGAGACCTTGGAAATGAGCTGAATACCGGGGCCTATCTCAAAGCATTAACCAGAACAAGAATTGGCGATTATAGTTTAAATAATGCGTTTCAACTAAACGACCTCATTGAGAATTTTAGTAAAAAACAATGAGTGGCCATAAGCAAATAATTTTTAAAAACTAAAAGTTAATAAACCGATCGCGTTAAAGATCAGAAATAATATTTATCATTGCAGAGCTCATCTCGCTGGACAAAATAAAATGGCATTTTGATGAATATTTATAGTGGCGTTGACGATTTTCCTGACTTGAAGTACCCAGTGGTTACCAGCGGTACTTTTGATGGCGTTCATATAGGACATCAAAAAATTCTTTCCAGAATTAAAGAAATTGCTGGCAATGCCAATGGGGAAACGGTGTTGATCACTTTTTGGCCACATCCGAGAATCGTCTTGTCATCAGGTAAAAATCACCAGATAAAACTACTATCCTCCTTTGATGAAAAAGCCGCTCTGTTGGAAAGATTCGGCATTGATCACCTGGTAAAAATACCTTTTACGCCTGAATTCTCCGAGTTGTCCTCCGCTGAATTTGTGGAAAAATATCTGGTAAAGCGCATTAAAACCAAAAAGCTGGTAATTGGCTATAACCACCGGTTTGGGAAAAACAGGGAGGGTAGTTTCGATTACCTGGCGAAAAATGCCAAATTTTATGGCTTTGAGGTAGAGGAGATTTCAAAGCAGGATCTGGATCACGTGGCCATCAGCTCTACCACTATAAGAAACGCTTTGGCACAAGGCGATATCAGTCATGCAAACTTGTATTTAGGAAGACCATATGACCTTACGGGTCAGGTAATCAAAGGTAACCAACTAGGCCGCGAAATCGGATTCCCAACCGCTAATCTGCAAATTCACGATCCTTTAAAGCTAATTCCGGCCGACGGTGCTTATGCCGTTTATGTTGAGCACCAGGGCATCAAAAATCAGGGTATGATGAACATAGGCTTTCGCCCTACAGTAGATGGAAAAAAGAGGGCCATTGAAGTCCATATCTTTAATTTTGATCAGGAAATATATCAACAAACCCTGAAAATCCAGCTAATTGCTCAACTCCGGGAAGAAAAGAAATTTAATAATATGGAAGAACTCCAAATACAGTTATCGAAAGACAAAGACAAGGCATTACAAATTCTAAGCACCTAGGTTCCACTGTTGTCTAAGCACGGCCTTCCACATAATTTTTAATTTCCACGGCGAATTATTACTTCTTCTAACCGGTTATTGATAATTTCACACCATGAAAAGTTCAGAAATAAAATTTACCATCGAATTGGATGATAACAGAGTTCCCGAAAAGATTACCTGGGACGCAACAGAAAAAAGTGGAAACGACCTGGCCGAGACCAACGCCATCAATATTTCACTTTGGGATCAAGAAAATAAAAACACTTTAAGGATCGATCTATGGACTAAAGAAATGACCGTATTTGAGATGAAAAGATTTTATATCGACTCGTTGGGCGGACTGGCACAAAACATTTTAAAGGCTACCGGTGATGAGTTTATGGCAACCGAAATGAATGATTTATGTGAAAAACTCGTTGCCTACCTGGAAAAAAATCCGGAGTAATTACATCTTTATTCTCATAATTTCTTGCAAAAAACGGATTAATTTTTTTACAAAATATATCAATTAATAGATCAAAAAATATATTATTTTAAAAATAATACCCAAATTTTAGCAATAATGAAAATTATGCTTTAAATCGTGGCCTTTGGCTTTCCAAAATATTGTATGCATACCTACTATTTTTAAATTAATATTTGTATGTTTAGAATCATTATCTCATAGATATTAACATCAACAGCTAAAATTCTAAACGTGCAGAAACATGAAGAAAGTTATTACCTTATCAGTACTATCAATGATAGGGCTATTCCCCATTTTTGGTAACCAAAGCTTCGGACAGACGACCACTATTTCAGGAAAAGTTTATGACTCCCAGACCAATGACCCGCTCGTGGGCGTTAATATTTTAGTTAAAGGAACAGTTTTGGGAACCATTTCCAATGCCAGTGGCAGTTTCAATCTTAACGTAAGCCAGGCGCCGCCTTTAACCATACAAATATCTATAGTAGGTTACATCTCACAAGAGCTTGAAATTACTGATAGCCAGATGGAAGGGTTGGAAATAGGCATGGAAGAGCAGACCATTCTAGGCCAGGAAATTGTCGTATCCGCCTCCAGAGTAGAAGAAAGTATCCTTGAATCGCCGGTATCGGTAGAGAGGCTGGATATCAGAGCCATCAGAGAATCAGCTTCCCCAAGTTTTTATGATCAAATAAAAACGCTGAAAGGAATCGATGTCAGTACGCAGAGTATGACCTTTACTTCCATCAACCCACGGGGTTTTGGTGCGAATGGAAACACAAGAACTGTTCAGCTAATAGATGGCATCGATAACCAGGCCCCGGGTCTCAACTTCCCGGTAGGCAATATTGTTGGTATTAACGATCTGGATCTGGAAAGTGTCGAAATTTTGCCCGGCGCGGCCTCGGCACTTTATGGACCAAATGCCATACAGGGAATCATATTAATGAACAGCAAAAGCCCCTTTGAATACCAGGGCCTTAGCGTAAGTGCCAAGGTCGGGCTAAACCACGTCGATGAGGAAGATGATGACATGTCTATTTACAACGACTATTCCCTAAGATATGCCAAAGCATTTAACAACAAATTTGCCTTTAAAATCACCGGGAGTTTTCTGAGAGCCAGTGACTGGAGAGGCGTGGATTATAGAGATCAGAGTGATATTGTTGAGCGAAGCCCTGAAAATATTGACCCTAACAACCGATCGTCCAGAACCTATGATGGTGTAAATGTCTACGGCGATCCGTTACTCAATGTCGGCATACTGGGGCAAGGTTCGGCCGCCGCCGCACTGTTGCCCACCAATGCTTCCGGCAATTTTACACCGACAGGATATACAGAATCTGAATTTGTAGATAACACGACCGAAAGTATTAAGCTTGGTACAGCGTTACACTATCGTATCAATGATCAAATCGAGGCATTTGGACAATTTAATTACGGGCGGGGTAGCACCGTATACACCGCCAATGACCGGTTTGTTTTAGACGACTTTGTGATCTGGACTGCCAAACTTGAGCTTAGGGGAAGCAACTTCTTTTTACGTGGCTACACCACACAGGAAAATTCCGGCGACACTTTCGCCGCCAATACGCTCGCTTCACTTATTAATGTACAAACCACCATTCCGACTTATGTGGGAGCGTTTGGTGCAGCCCGGCTGGGAGGCGCCAGCGTTGACGCCGCCCATGACGCAGCAAGAATTGCCAGCGACGGCTTAAGAGCTCAGAACCTGGCAAATGGAAGGTATCAGCAATTATACGATTCCTTAAGAGCCGTCCCAATATCACGGGGAGGGGCGAAATTCCTGGATAGAACCGACCTGTTTCACTACGAAGGCATGTACAATTTTTCCAATGAAATAGACTTTGCGGAAATAATCGTTGGTGCTAATTATAGAAAATACGCTTTAGAGTCGGAAGGTACTTTGTTTGCTTTACAAGACAACGGCGACGAATTTGATATCAATGAGTGGGGAGCCTACGCGCAGATCATTAAAAGACTTTTGGATGAAAGGCTGGACGTGACCGCCTCCATCCGCTACGACAAAAATGAGTTCTTCGACGGTCAGTTCTCCCCTAGAATATCCGGTGTATATAGCGCAGGGGAAAATCGTAATCACAATATCCGGGGATCCTTTCAACGGGGCTTTAGAATACCCACCACACAGGATCAGTTTATTGATTTGGATGTGGTTACCCGGAGATTGGTTGGTAGCAACCGTAGCCTGGTAGACAGGTTTCAGTTTGAAACCAATCCGGTTTATCTGACCTCCAGCGTTGCCACCGCCCAGCAATCCGGAAATACCGGTGACCTGGAACTGGTAACTTTTGAAGATTTTAAGACTGAGAAAGTAAATACCTTCGAGGTGGGTTATAAAGGTTTGATCCAAAATAAATTGTTAATCGATGCCTATTATTATTTCAGTACCTTCAAGGACTTTATCACGGAAATCGACTTTACCCAGGCACCGGCAGGGTCCAGCCAGGGCGACATCGTCAATGGCTCCGTCGCCTTGCAGCGATACGGATTTGATGTCAACTATGATGGTGATGTACAATCCCAGGGCTGGGCATTAGGCGCCGAGTATTCCTTGCCAAAGGGGTATGTCGTCGGCGGTAATATAGCCTACAATGAGTTAATCGATCAGGAAGAGTTGCTGGCGCAGGGATTAAATACGTTTTTTAACACTCCCGAATACCGCTACAACATCAAGCTGTCGAACCGGAAAGTGACTGATAAACTGGGTTTCAACCTGGTGTACAGGTGGCAGGATGCCTTCATATGGGAATCATCATTTGGGGAAGGTGTTGTCCCCGCCTTTGGAACCGTGGATGCCCAGGTAAGTTACAGGGTGCCCAGCATTAAATCAGTCATCAAATTGGGCGGTTCAAACATCTTTAACGAAAGATACACCACCTCATTTGGTAATCCGAGAATTGGAGGGCTGTACTATATATCACTTACCTTTGATGAATTTTTCAATTAATAAAATTGCTGAATTAAAATGAAACAGACATATAATCTACTATTTGGTTTGCTGGCCTTCATACTTGTTTTTACGGCCTGCGATACGGAGGATGACCTGGTCGATCAAAGAAAAACAGACAATCCCCTCATTACGCCACCGGATCCGACCGGCACGCCCGGTTCAGCTGATTTTAGTAAATACATCGCCATTGGAAATTCTATCACCGCCGGCTATATGGATGGCGCCTTATATGATGATGGGCAGGCCAATTCCTTTCCAAACCTGCTTGCTGCGCAATTCCGGATTTCCGGTATCGGTGGAGGAGATTTTAATCAGCCGGCTATTAATTCCTTATTGGGATTCAATACCATAGTAGAGAATCCCATTCCAGGAACAGAAACATATTTCGGAAGGTTTGAGTTGGATTTGGACATACCGGGACCGGTGCCAGTAGTTGTAACCCAAGATGAGCTACTCGCTTTTTTGACGCCTTACTCTGGTCCTTCCATAAATAATTTTGGCGCGCCAGGAATATTATTAGGCCAGTTGTTAACACCCGCAGCAGGCGGTCCCAATGATGAGGCTAACCCACTTTACAATCCTTACTATTTCCGGTTTGCCTCCAATCCCGGCGGATCAACGATCATTGCCGACGCCATTGCTGCCCAGCCTTCATTTTTTACGCTGTGGATTGGCAATAATGATTTATTAGGCTATGCCTTGTCAGGAGCGACTAACGAGCTCATTTTCACAGACGACGGAGATTTCGACACGCAATATAACGCCGCCCTGGGATCTTTACTGACCAATACTACAGCTAAAGGGGTCATCGTCAATATTCCCCCCATACTGGCTTTGCCCGTTTTCAGAGCGGTACCCTATAACCCTGTTCCTTTGGATGAGGCTACGGCTACTACCTTGAACACTGCCTTTGGAGGTTTCAACGCCGCATTGGATGGATTAACCGGCATCGGACAAATAACAGCGGACGAGGCCAACAAGAGAAAAGTCTCCTATGCGGCAGGCACCAACCCGCTTTTGATATTTGATGAAGACCTGGAAGACCTTGGTGACAAGTTTGATCTTCTTGTCGGGGGTGGTGCCATTACCTCAGAGCAAAGGGCAGCCCTGGAACCATTCGTTCAGGCCAGACCTACCACCGCTGCTGATTTGGTGTTGCTAAGTGCCTCCGTCGCAATAGGGGAAGATTTGAACCCAGACGCTCCGGGTACCGCCTTAAATGGCATCAGTGTGCCTTTTGGTGATGAATACATTTTAACCCCGGAAGAACAAGCAGCCATTAATGAAAGGGCCGTGGCCTTCAACACCACTATTGGAACGGCTGCTGCCACCAACAGTGACCGGATAGCGCTTTATGATACTAATTCACCCACCGGTGTATTTTTCGATCTTTTTGGATTAAGTGATGGCGTCATCGGTGCAGAAATTGAGGGATTTAACTACCAGCCCGATTTTTCGCCTAATGGCTTATTTTCGACCGATGCCGTGCACCCCAATCCCAAGGGACAAGCCATATTGGCCAATGAAATTATCGGGGTGATTAATGCCGCATTTGGCGCCGAAATTCCCAAAGTTGATATTGTTCCGTTCAGAACTGTATTGGTAGCGCAATAACAATATTTTAACACCATAAGTCCAAAAAAACCATTCCGCTTGGAATGGTTTTTTTGTCTTTTGAAAAGTCTTTTATTGCTTTAAACCGTTCGCATGAATTTAGCCGGCACTCCAGCCACCACGGCATTGTCGGGGACGTCTTTGGTGACTACCGCTCCACAGCCTATAATGGCATTTTTGCCGATGGTTACGCCGCACAGAATCGTAACACTAGAGCCAATTGAAGCACCTTCTTTGACCAGTGTCGGTTCACAAACCCAGTCTTCCTCTGTTTGCATACTGCCATCAGGGTTTGTTGACCGGGGGTATTTATCATTGGTAAAGGTCACATTATGACCGATGAACACCCTGTCCTCAACCGTAACACCTTCGCAAATAAAAGTGTGGGATGATACCTTGCAGTCTTTTCCAATCCTCGCTCCTTTTTGGATCTCCACAAAGGTTCCTATCTTGGTGCGATCGTCTATTTCGCAGCCATACAGATTGACAAAAGAATATATACGGACATCTTCACCCAGCTTAACATCATCCGAAATCAAACAATACTGCATATTTTCACAATTTAAAGTTTTACCTCTTTCCCGCCATTTCTAAGCGAAATGTCAGAGGCTTCCAGTATTTTAACTACTTGCAGTCCCTCCAGGCCGCCATTAATTGGTTTTGTTTTATTTTGAATGCAATCTACCAGGTGTGCTGCTTCAAGTTTCAGGGCCTCCGTCATTTCCACAACCGGCACTAGGATATCTCCCGAATGATACTTTACCTGTAACTTGTAAAATTCGCTTTTTTCCTGCACCTCTTCCACCCGCTTATTATAGATTTTTATTTTCTCATCAGCCTCAAGATCATCCCAAACCAACATCTTTTTATCTCCTGCTACCAGGGTTTTACGCACTTTAACCGGAGAGAGCCAGTTGGCATGAAAATGACCAATAAAATTGTTTTCACATTTCACCGTAAGATAGGCTACATCCTCAAATCCCTTACCTATATGATCGGCCCCTACCGCATTAACGGAAACGGGCTTGATATCCTTATTGAGGAAATTCATTATAGACAGATCGTGGGGTGCCAGATCCCATATAACATTAGCATCATATTGAAATAAACCGAGATTTACCCGCACCGAATCGTAATAGTATAAACTACCCAGCTCTCCGCTTTCCACCAGTTCCTTCATCTTCCTCACGGCTCCCGTAAATAAAAAGGTGTGATCTACCATTATCAGTAAACCTTTTTTCTCCGCAATTTCTATTAATTCCTCTGCTTCAGCCACTGTCGCCGTAAACGGTTTTTCAACAAAAATATGCTTTCCGTTTAGCAACGCCTGCTTGGCCAGCTTAAAGTGCGTGGATGTGGAAGTAATAATGGCTACCAATTCGATATCGGGATCATTCAGAATACTTTCAGCTTCCGTTTCAGCCTTGATATCGGGATAGTTGGCACTTAATAATTTTAGTCGGTCCTCAGCTATATCAGAGACTTTTACAACATTTAAGTTTTCATTTGAAACAAAATTCCTAACAATATTTGGCCCCCAATAACCGTAGCCAATTACACCAGTATTTATCATTCTGAGTATATATTTAAATTAAATAATTGAAAGATGAAATTAAATAAACAGAGGAGTATCACCCGCCACCTTTTCCAAAAATTACTACAGGTATGGTATTTAGTAATATTTCGAAGTCAAGTTTGATTGACCGATGTTCTATGTAATATAAATCCAAAACAATTTGATCATTAAAAAGCACTTCATCCCGTCCTTTTATCTGCCATAAGCCGGTCATTCCTGGTATAACGCTGAATCGTTTCTTTTGCCAATCTGCCATGTGCTTGTATTCATATGGTAGGTTTGGCCTGGGACCTACCAAACTCATCTCTCCTTTAAGTACATTAATCAGCTGGGGGAATTCATCTATGGAAAGTTTTCTTAAGACCTTACCTATGGTAGTGATACGCGGATCGTTTTTGAGTTTAGTTGTTGCCTCGTTCTCCAGAATCATTTTAATCACCTTATCCTGGTGTATCTGATTACTTGACGAGGTTCTCATAGAGCGGAATTTGTACATCTTAAATTCCTCTCCGTTTAATCCTACTGAGGTAGCTTTATAAAAAATTGGACCGGGAGATGATAACTTAATCAAAGTGGCTATAAATATCCATACCGGCATAAAAGCAATGATGATTATACTTGCCACTACCAGGTCAAAAAATCTCTTAAACATGTGATAGAAATACAGTTTCCTGGGAGGGTGGAACCGGAAGGAAGAGACCATTCCTATCTGTTCGATTTCAATTTTTTCATTGACAATATTGTAGAAATCTGACGCGATATGGATCGTCCTGTTAGTACTCTTACACCTGTTAATAATATCATGTAACCGTTCAACACTTTGATAATTGGCCGTAACCAGTATATCGCAGATCTGAAGTCTGGACACAATATGCTTTAAGTCATCCAGGTTACCCAAAACCGGAAGCTTTCCCAGCATGTTGTTTTCGTCTTCATAATATTCTTCTTCACCATCGTCGACAAAACCTACCAGACTAAAATTGCTGTTCTTGATCGTGGATAAATACTTGGCTCTTTGCATGCTCTCCTTGCCGACACCCACAATAAGCATATTGCGGTTAATTCTTTTGGTTTTTACCATCCAAAAATAAATAATCGGCGCCAGGGTAATCCTGGTTATCAGGAATATGGCAAAAATGGTAGTATATACCATTCCAATCAAAATCCTGCTGGTGGTTATCTCAAGTATTTTAAAAACAAAAGACAGAAAAATTACCGATACCAAACTAAAAAATAAGGCCTTCAGTATATTCGTTACCTGGGTTGGCCGGTTCAGGACCACCTGGTATTTGTAGAGATTATTTTCTGCAATAAACCACAGCAATGACAATAAAATGATTACTGCCCCAACCACCAGGCCATTGTCGGACTTAAAATCATCGTAATAAAGATGGTAAATAAGTAATGACAGTGCCTCCGCAAAGAGGATAACAATAATATCGTGCAGAAAAAGAAGTGTCTTGTGAAGAGGGAGATTCATCGTCCTAGACAACCTCACAGGATACCGTAGCTCAGAATAGATCGGAAATCTCCACTTAAAAGATCTACTTAGATTAATGTACAATTTCCTCAAAATAATACAATTTTAATTTTAATAGAGTAATATCGTATATCCTTTTCTAAAAAATTTCGGTGATTTTGCTTAACCCCTCAGCACAATTTTAGGAAATGATTCTAATAGTATTTCACCCAAGAAGCGTAAAATTATAAATTTTAATTGTAAAATACAATTTTCAGGACGTAAAGGAGCGAGATCATTTTACAACTTGTTAACTTCGATCACGTTAATATTAAAAATTCACCCGTTTCAGACTGAATACCAAAGGTTTACAGATGAAGTCATTTCCGGTTATTTACAAAAAATTAACTATTTAATCATATAATTTTCATGTGTTTATAATTTATTTTCATTGGTCACATGGAACCTCGCATATTCATTATCATTCCGTTGCGCCTCCGCTAGCACCTCCGCCTTCGGCTGACGAAGTAGCCAACGGCGTACGCAGTCCGCAGAGTAGCTTTCTCCGGTCTCTTACGCTTTAGCTGCTTCAGCGACAGCGTGCGGCCGTAGCCTTGCTCCTCCGCTGAAGCTTCGGCGACACACGGATGGCGAAGGACTCAGCGACACGCGGTGTGTGTCGATTACGCCATGTTCGGTTTCATCCGATTTTAATGACAATTTTACCAAACTGTCTGCCATCTCTCAGATCATCAAATGCGGAAACGATATCTTCAAAGGGTCTGATCGAATCAATGACCGGTTTGATTTTATGTTTTTCTACAAAAGACAACATTGCCGCAAATTCCTCGTCATTTCCCATTGTAGATCCCTGAAGTTTTGTTTGCCCCCAAAACATTCGGTATAAGTCCAGGGACTTGGGCAACCCGTTGGTAGCACCGTAAAACACGATGGTCCCGGCTGGTTTCAGCATCCTGATAAAACTGTTGATCTGATCGCCCCCGGCACTGTCAATGACTACGTCAAACCCACCGCTTTCCTTTAAAGCAGTTTTAAACCAATTTTCATTTTTGTAATTGTATCCTGCGCGGGCGCCAAGCTTAATGGCATGACCCAGCTTTTGCTCGCTGCCAGAGGTTACGTAGGTATTGGCCCCGGCTGCCACCGAAAATAAAAAAGCAAACTGGGCTACACCGCCCCCCACGCCGGAGATTAAAATGTTATCCCCTGACTTTATCTTACCGTGTGTAAACACGGCGCGATAGGCGGTTAGTGCGGCTAACGGCAAAGCTGCTGCTTCCTCTAAATTCAGATGGGTAGGCTTTATATGCAACCGGTCAACGGCAACGATAAGGTATTCAGCGAATGTGCCGTGATCTGGCATTCCCAATATTTTATAGTCTGGCGACTGGACGGCAGGATTATTCCCCCAATTAATATTCGGGTTAATAACTACTTCTTTTCCAACCCAACGCTGGTCCTGAGCGTTTCCTACCTCTATAACTTCTCCGCTTCCATCTGAACCCAACACACAATCGTAACGCAAGTTTGGGTATTTGCCTTCTCTGCACCATTGATCACGGTGATTCAAAGCTGCGGCTTTTAGCTTTATTAATGCTTGTCCCGGATTGGGTTTTAAGCGGTCGATTTCGGCAAGCTTTAACTTTTCATGGGGATCATCTACCAGGAGCAATGCTTTCATAGGGTTATTTTTGGGTTAGTTTAAATATACTCGCTAAAATAAGCAATGCGTATAGAATAGCGTATGTCTTTATGCAGAAATAGTAGATCTCTAAATCCCTGTGATCAGTGCCAGGTCAATCGACCATAGGACACCACCCTTAGAAAGGTGCCTTCTCATTACCATCCGGTGTTGTATCACTGTCGTTCCCTTCATCTGTGGCATTGTTTTCAGGATCATTAATTTTGCTGCCGAATGTCATGGTTTTAGCACTGGACTCAAAGGCCAACGGACCGTCGTCGGTGGGAAAAGAAGTGCCGTATTGATCGCCAAAATTATCCAGATCCGTAAATCTGGTATATTTTCCGATGAATTTAAGTTGGACAGTATCCAAAGAACCATTTCGATGTTTTGCAATAATCACTTCACCGACCCCCTGGGTTGGCATCCCGCTTTCATCCTGCGTTATACCGTAGTACTCGGGTCGATATAAGAACATGACCATATCGGCATCCTGCTCGATAGAACCCGATTCCCTTAAATCAGACAACTGGGGACGCTTGTCTCCTCCCCTGGTTTCTACAGCTCTACTCAACTGGGAAAGTGCGATCACCGGCACATTCAATTCTTTGGCAATTCCTTTTAAAGCCCTGGATATGGAGGCAATTTCCTGCTCCCGGTTGCCGCTTCCGCCGCCGCTTTTTGAGTTGTCGCCGGACATCAGTTGCAGATAATCAATAATTATTAATCTAATATCATGCTGGGCTTTCAGTCGCCGGCATTTGGCACGCAGCTCGAGAATACTCAATGCCGGTGTATCATCTATAAAGATTTTGGCATGGCTTAACTTGTCGGTTTTATGGACCAGCTGCTTCCATTCGTAATCAGCCAAATTACCCTTTTTGATCTTTTCACTTTCCAATTCCGCTTCAGCTGAGATGAGCCTGTTGACCAATTGTATGGACGACATCTCCAGTGAAAAAATGGCTACGGCATGATTGAAATCTACGGCAGCATTTCTCATCGCCGAGACTACAAAAGCTGTTTTACCCATACCTGGCCGGGCGGCGATAATGATCAGGTCGGAGTTTTGCCAACCGGAAGTCAGGCGATCCAGGGCTGTAAAACCGCTGGCCACCCCGGTCAACCCATCTTTATGATCTTTTCTTGCCTGCAATTCCAACATCGCTTCATGCATCAGCGATTTCATGTCCGCATAATTCTTGCGGATATTGGATTCCGTTACCTCGAAAATCTCCTGAGCGGTGTGATCCAGTAGTTGAAAGGCATCGGTAGTATCTTCGTATGCATCCTTTTGAATTTCAGAGGCAATTTTAATTAAGTCTCGTTTAATCGATCTTTCAGTTACGATCCGGGCATGAAACTCAATATTGGCGGCCGAATTGACCCTGGTAGTCAACTGAGTTATATAATAAGCGCCACCCACCAACTCGAGCTTGCCATCTTTTTTCAATTGATTGGCAACAGTAAGCAAATCAATCGGCTCCGAATTATTAAAGAGTGCAACAATCGCCTGGTATATTTCTTTATTGGCAGCCTTATAAAAGTTTTCTGGTTTAAGGATATCAATAACTGTAGTAAGTGCATCTTTCTCAAGCATTAATGCACCCAAAATAGCTTCCTCTATCTCGGTAGCCTGGGGCGGCAATTTTCCAAGTTGACTACTTAAATCAGGTGTTAAAAGACTCCTGGTTTTAAGCGGTAACCTTGAGGCAGCAGACTTATCCTTTTCCATTAAGTATTAAAAAGTTAAATGTTTTGTTAGATAAAAGACCAATTATATTGAATCAGAAAACAAACCTATTAAATCATTTTCAAAATCCCCCTAACTGCTCCTTTTTCTTATCAAAAATTTATCCACTTAAAATAAAGAATTTTTCCACTTAATTATTAATTTTCCCCGTGTTTATGCACAGTTTTTTTTGTAATCCACATTTTATCAACATTTAAAAAACCATTAAATTTGTCACTCCTTGATTTTATCTTAATTTTAAGGTTTTAATATCAGGTTAATGCATACGAGAAATAAAAAAGTACATTTTATTGCCATTGGAGGAAGTGTGATGCACGGATTGGCTATTGCAATGCATCAACAAGGCTATCAGGTATCCGGGTCAGATGACCAGATTACCGGGTTGTCAAAAACGAATCTTGAAAAGCATGGATTACTGCCTGAGCCTGGCTGGGATGCCAGCCGGATTACAGCACAATTGGATGGTGTAATCTTGGGAATGCATGCAAAAAAAAACAATCCTGAATTAAAAAAAGCTCAGGACCTCGGATTAAAAATATACTCCTACCCCTCCTATATTATGGAGCAATGCCAGGACAAACAAAGAATTGTCATTGCAGGCAGTCACGGCAAAACCTCCATTACCGCCATGATCATTCATGTGCTCCAATATTTAAATAAGGATTTTGATTATTTGATAGGTTCCAAAGTAGCTGGATTCGACAACCTCATTCGACTAAGTGAAGCCCCGGTTATTATTATTGAGGGAGATGAATATTTGTCTTCCGCCATTGACGATAAGCCAAAGTTCCTGCAATATCAACATCACATCGGCCTGATCAGTGGCATTGCCTGGGATCACATGAATGTTTTTCCAACAGAAGAAAACTATGTACGCCAATTTGATAGGTTTGCTGATTCTTTGCCAAAAGCCGGGTCTATCGTGTTTTGTGAAGAAGATGGTATGGCTTCGGTAATTGGTAATAAGGAAAGGGCAGATGTAAACCGGGTTGAATATAAGACCCATCCGCACTTTGTGAAAGACGGCAAAACCTACCTCACTACAGACAACGGCGATGTGCCACTGCTTGTTTTTGGTTCTCACAATATGCAAAATATTGCTGGCGCCAAAGCTGTACTGGCCAGATTGGGTATCACCGATGAGCAATTCTATGAGGCTATCACCACTTTTAAAGGAGCCAACAGAAGATTGGAAATGGTAAACCAAAACCATTCCACCACCATTTATAAAGACTTTGCCCATGCGCCGTCAAAGGCAAAAGCCACTATTAAAGCATTAAAAGAACAGTCTGCCAGGGAATTAGTAGCCTGCCTGGAATTACATACTTATAGTAGTTTAAACAAAGATTTTCTACCTCAGTACAGTGGCAAACTAAGCGAGGCGGAATATCCAGTTGTATATTTCAATCCGGAGACCCTGGCCAACAAAAACCTACCTGACTTAAACGAAGACAGTGTGAAAAAAGCGTTTAACCTTGAGTCTTTAGAAGTTTTTACCGACAAAAACGCCTTGGTGTCCTATTTAATGAACATCAACTGGCAAAATAAAAACCTGGTGATGATGAGTTCGGGTGATTTTGGGGGAATCGATTTACAAGAACTTGGTAAAGACATCATTTCCCGATGCAATTAACAGAACACTGCCATCACCTATTTACTTTTCAAACTGAAGAAATAAATGATTTTAAAACTGAAAAACCCGCTTTCATTTTTCGACCTTGAAACGACCGGTATCAATATTGTCGCCGATAGAATTGTTGAAATATCGATTGTAAAGGTGATGGTGAATGGAGAGGTGATCAAAAAAACGCAAAGGATCAATCCAACCATTCCAATACCCACCGAATCAAGCCTGATACATGGGATCTATGATGAGGATATCAAGGATGCCCCGACTTTTAAAAGTATGGCCAAGGAATTTGCCAAATTCCTGGAGGGCAGTGATTTGGCGGGTTTTAATGTGCTCAAATTTGATATTCCGGTGTTAGTAGAAGAGTTTTTAAGAGCCGATATTGATTTTGATACCAGTAACAGAAAAGTGGTCGATGTTCAAAGGATTTTCCATATGATGGAAAAAAGAAACCTGAGTTCCGCTTATAAGTTTTACTGCGATAAAAACCTGGAAAACGCCCACAGCGCCGAAGCGGATACCATTGCCACCATGGAAATATTGGAGGCCCAGGTTCAAAAATATGATGGCATGGATGTAACCGATATGAAAGGCAATAAACTTGGCATCATCGAAAACAACATAGATACGCTGCACCTTCTTACTAATAAAAATATGGTGGACCTGGCTGGCAGAATGGTTTTTAACAGCGATGGCGAGGAAGTTTTTAATTTTGGTAAACACCGTAATAAAAAAGTCAGCGAAATTTTTCAAAAGGAACCGAGCTACTATGACTGGATGATGAAAGGTGACTTTCCCCTGGAAACAAAAAAGAGACTCACAGAAATTAAACTGAGGGGATTTAATTCAAAGTAGTTTGCTTACTATTTTTAAAAGCTCCATTTCACCCTTAAGAACAAGGCCGGAGAATCTGACCGGTACCCCTGCTCTTTTTTTTCGTAAAATATCTGACCGATAACATCGAGGTCCACATTGCTAAATACAGAAGCCGTAAGCACAGGGTTAATAAAAAACGCTTCTTCTCCTGGAAAGGTCATCCACGAAACGCCCATTGTCAATAGGGGATTGATTGTATAGTTACTTTGTAAAAAAGTAGCGTAGGGATAAGGCAATACACTTTTTGTATCCAAACGATCGGCGCTTAAAGTATTGAAGGTATCCGTTCCCAAACCTGATTCCAGCCCTGTATTAATTAGAAAAGATCCGTTTAGGTAAAGCCCTCCGCTAAAAGAATAATCTGCCGAAATTGATAACAGCCAGGTTTCAAATGTATCCTGGCGGCTATCGTCAAAGGGCTTAAACCAGGTCACTTCTCCTTTAAAGCCCGCGTTATAAATACTACCTGCCCAACCGGCGCCCAATACAAAATCCTGCCGGGCCTTTCCGGCCAATAGCTGAAAGTCATAATTCCACTTATTGGTTTTCCATAATCCCGCCAATACCCAATCGTCGCTGTCATCTGCTATGTTGGCAGCTACCTCGATACTTGAGGCGATCCCTGTGTATTTTTTTATCCGGACAGCATCGGAACCGGGGCGTTCCTCATAGTCAAAATCGAAAAAGGAATAAGCATTGAAAATATCGTTTGGATTCCAGGCAAGATTAATTCCCCAGTTAATACGTTGCCGACCAACTCTAACTTCCCAATCATTTTTATTGTATTCTATGTATCCCCGGTCAATCGTCGTATTAAAAACAAGGGAGTTGGCATCGATAATATTAAAACTAAGATCAAAGAAATCATTGTTGGTATCAGGTAATTTGCCGAAGTCAGGGAATTGACGAACTAACTCTCCATAAAATATCCGGTTTCTCAATTCAAGCTTAACGGTGAAGTGCTCATGGGCATACCATCTGAAATTTAGCCGGTTATGCAACAGGTTGTCAACCAGAACCGAGTCCAGGCCATCAAAAAAGTAAAGCGCGCGCAAATCTTTTACATAGCCGTTTAGCTCCCATTTTCGCTCTTTTTCCTGTGCCCGGAGCGGACTATTATTTATCAAAATAAACAACAGCAAGCCAGTAAAGATATATTTCATAAGTGTTTCATTGTCTTTTCTCAAATTACCAGGCACTGTCTTAAATTAATATTACTGATGTGGGAGCTTTTACCTGCCAGGGGTTTCATGGGTTCAATACCATATTGTCATCAGAAACTATCAGGCCATCATCCAATTTAATTACTCTTCTCGCCTTATTGATTACCCGTTGGTCGTGGGTTGAAAAAATAAAGGTGGTGCCTTTTTCTCTATTCATCTCTGCCATGATATCTAATAAATTATTGGTTGAAACCGAGTCAAGATTGGCCGTAGGCTCGTCAGCCAGAATAAAAGACGGTTCCGACGCCAGTGCTCTCGCCACCGCTACCCGTTGCTGCTGCCCTCCAGATAGCTCGGAGGGTTTTTTATGCTCTTTTCCCTCCAACCCAACAGCTTTCAGCAATTCCATAGCCCTGTCGTCTCTGGCCTTCTTACTCAGTCCCTGCAATTCCATGATCAGGGAAATGTTCTCCTTGGCAGTCAAAACGGGAATTAAATTGTAGGACTGGAATACAAAGCCAATTTTATTCAGGCGAAAATCAATTAATTTGTTTTCCTTTAAATTGGAAAGATCCTTACCATCAATCGTAATTTCTCCCTCGGAAGGGCTGTCCAATCCTCCTACGATATTTAGCAAGGTAGACTTACCACATCCCGATGGTCCGACTATCGCTGTAAATTCTCCCTTATCCACCGAGAAACTCACGCCTCGCAAGGCATTTACAGGCACCTTGTCAGCATTATAGACTTTAGTAATATTTTTGGCTTCTATAACTTTCATAATAATGTGTTTAAATTTTTCTCAACGCTTCCGCAGGTTTTAATTTAATGGCTTTTAAAGCCGGGTAAATGGAAGCGACTATGGTTGTGATAAAAATCCCCATAGAAAGCATAAAATAATGATTACCTGAGATAATCGGATAAATAACCGTCTCGTAGCCAAATTTCTCCAGGCCCTGGGAATAGTCAGACAGATCAAATCCATTGCCGTTAAAATAACTGATGGTCAGGTGTCCTAAAAACAAACCCACCGGACAAGCTACCAGTCCCAAAAAGATCGTTTCAATAATAATCATGGTAAATACTTTGATCCTATTCATACCAATGGCCATAAGCATTCCCAATTCCTTGATCCTTTCCAATACTGCCATAAGCATTGTATTGATAATCCCAAAAATTAAGGCTGTCATGAAAATTGTCACTAGAATAAAGACATTAGTCTTGGATTGTTGTACGATCAAGGATAACTCCGGGGCCAATTTATCCCATTTCTCGACGCGATAGTCGGGAAGTATTGATGAAATGGCTTCCTGACTTTCCTCTATTTTATCTACGTCGTTCAAATAAACTGCGATCTCGCTCACCAGGTTTTTATCGCCAAGGTTTTTATTGATATCCCGGAAGTTAACCATGACCACGGTTTCATTCAAAATCGGAGATTTGGCATTAAATATTCCTGCCACTCTGAAAGCTTCCGAAACAATCTCTCCTTCAAGGTTCTGGAAAGTGAGTACAATCTTGGATCGTAGTTTCACCTTAAGTTTCTCCGCGAGCTTCTCTCCAATAAGTAACGGGTTCCGCTTTACCGACTTAAAATAAGTACCATCTGTAATTAACTGATCAAAGGAAGTCACCTCTTTTTCAAGCAGGGAATCAACACCCAACACCTTCACACCGGAGGAAGCTTTGGCAGAACCTATCATAGCGTTTACTATCGTGCGATGCGTCGCGGCTTTGACATTGGTGTCAGTGACGATCTCCGCTACCTTTTTAATACCTTGCTTAATATTATATTTTATTTCCTGATCCTGCTTAAAGTCCGGATGATGGACCTGAATGTGCGAATACTCATATTTTAATGCATTGCTTAAATAACTATCCATAAAACCGCTCATAAACCCTATGGCAAAAATCAGTCCCCAAAGCCCTACTACCATGGCACCGATAATAACCAAACTCCTCACTTTTTGTCTCCATACATTTCTCCAGGCAATTGTGAATAACATATTTTCTAATTTTAAGACCTAACTTCTGATTGCTTCCACAACACGCAGACGATGAATGTGCCAAACCGGGTAAATACCCAGTAACAGCGACAACACCAAAATAATGGTGGCTTGATCGGTAAAAATCACCGGCGATATTGAAAAGTTCAGCACCGGCTCGATACCAAATTTTTTGTATACCTCAGCATATTCCCCACTGATCGGAATAGGGTTAAAATGAAGTATTGTCAGGATCGGTAAACTAATAATAACCCCCAACAAAACACCTCCAAAACTGAGCATCACCAACTCCAGCAGTGATAATAGCTTCAGTCGCATACGTCGCATGCCGATCGCCACCAAAATGCCAAACTCATAGGTCCGCTCCTTGGCCATCATTAAAAATGTCCCGAACATTCCAAAACCTATGATGATGTATAATATAAAGAGAATGATCCTGCCACTCACATAGTCCAGTTCAATTTGCTGGACCAGCTCGGGCATCATTTCACGCCAGGTCATCACCTCGTATTCGTCGCTGCCAAGTTGGTTATTGATATGGGCCTTCAACCTTTCCAGTTTGGCCTCATCGTCGACATTTATGGCCAGACTGGTAACCTGGTCTTCCATGCCGAAATAGAACTGGGCGGTGGCCAGTGGCAAATAAATCGCCTGGTCGTTAAACGCGGCAATAGGCGTTTCAATAATACCCTTGACATGATATTTTCCAACCGCATTAATACCGTGATAGCCTTGCCCAATCAGGGCCAATGTATCGCCGATACTCACATTCAGGTAATCGGCCAAGCCCTGTCCCATCATGAGGGAGTTTTCATTGCCGGCGAGATATTGTCCCTTGGTCAGTCTTTTCTTCAGAGAAGTAAGCTCATTTTCCTTCATTGGATCAATACCGATCAGCATGGCTGCCTTGGCCTTTTCGCCATAGGCCACAAGGGAGAAAGATTCTACCCGCGGTATCATACCGGCAATAGACTTGTTGCCGGCCAACACTTCCGTGATGTTTTCCGGCAAGGCAAAACTATTGTCGAGACTTTTTTCTTCCCAGTAGCCCGATTTATGAATTTGTGCATAACCGGTATAAAACCTGACCGAATTACTGATCATATTGGCGTAAGTACCCAGTTGCATTGATTGCGTGATGGAGGCAAAAAAAACGGCAAAGGCGATCGATGCCAGGGTGATCAGTGTTCTCCTTTTATTTCGCCAGATATTTCGCCATGCGAGTTTTAAATACATAGTTGGAGTTTTGGTATTATCGTATTCTTTTCATGTTCTGAAGTGAAAAAAACTGGTCTGAAATATCAATGTCAAATGCCATGTGCTGGTATTGTATGATGGTCTTTTGTCCAACCTCCTCGGCTGGTATCATTTCCAATCGCGTAGGAATGACGCGCCCTCCGATATCCCTGATGTCCTTGAGCTCCATGATATTGATCAAATAACCATCTTCATCATAATATTTGATCAATTTTTGCAACAAATCATCTTTGGTGATATATACATCAATTTTTCCCCATACCACCGGTGCTCCCTCTTTTGGCGTCAGGAGAATTTTATAACAATCGTAGTTATCAATCAGGGTATCTGCCAGCAGTTCATGGTAGTAATCTTTTACAATGGAGGATTGCTTGACCAAATCATCATTGGTAAAATCAGACCCCATCCATGATTGCATCATCATGGATGGCGGCAGCTTAATAACCCTGTCGATACGCGGCTGCCAGTTCCACAACTCCTTGTGTCTTTTTAAAAAGGCTGTCCCTTTATCCCGGGCCGGAGCCGTAATCAAAATCAAACTCAACTCCGTCCCTTTCGCCCAACTTTTGATGCTCACCTCTCTTTTCCAGTCAGGGCGCAGGATGGTCATGGTCATCTCTGCACTATTGGATTTCCCCTGCATTTTTTCATCGGCCTTTCTTATAATTTCTGTCGCATCCTGAGCCGTAACCGACCAGCCAAAACCAAGCATAACTATCAGTAGTGTAACTCTTATCATTATTTGCAATATTTTTCTATTAAAAAATCTATAACTTCCTCCAGTGGGTATTTTTCACTAAAAGTATATTGTAAACTTATGCCATCAAAAAGGGCTCCTAAAAGCAGTGCTTCACCTTTGGCATTTTTGACGCCCTTCTTTGTCATCAAACTTTCAAATACCGTCAAAAACCCCTGAAATTTTTCTTCAATGATATCCTTTAAAAATTCAAACTTGCCTACCTCCTCCTGCACTGACAGCGACACTGCCAGGCGATATAGTCCCCTTTTTTCAATCAGGTAGTTTTTCAATAAAACAAATAAGCTTCGCAACGCCTCATTGGGATCCTCTTTTTGTGTTGCCAGAAAGAATTCGCTGCTATCTTCCATCAACATTTCAATGACACCTTTTAAAAGTTCTTCTTTACTATCATAGTAATTATATATCAAGCCTTTAGAGATACCCGCATGCCGGGCAATGGCGCTCACGGAGGTATTGTGGTAGCCTTTTTTGGCAAAAAGATCCAGTGCGGCCATAAGGATTTTATCCTTACTCCGGGTTCTGATCTTTGCAATCTGTTCCTTGGTTTTTGGTGTCATTTTTTTTGACTGACCGGTTGGTCAATATATTTATACGGGAATTAATTTGAAGGGTTAGGTTTTGGAGCATTATTTTATTTGTGGTGTAAAACTACGGTTGCAAGCATCCTAAAATGCTTCCTGGGATGGGTTTATTCCTGAAGTACTTCTATCTCTACCCTTCTATTCAGCGGGGCTTTCAAATGTCCTTTGGGATATAACATTTTATTATCGCCCCAGCCCTGGGTTTCAATTCTGCCGGCGTCAATTCCATGCACGCCCAAATAGCGTTTAATGACCTTTGCTCTTTCCGCCGAGAGTAATTTGTCTCCCCCTTTGACTACCTTATTTTTTCCGCTGAGCTTAAAAAACCTGTCATCATTTTCTGCCAGCAAATAAATCTCTCCTTTAAAATCTCCATTGGTATGGCCATGTATTTTAATCCGCAGGTTTTTATTGGCATTTAGTACCTCCTGAAGCCGCTCCATTTCATCTTTTGATACCTTCCTCAGGACCGATGAGTTTTTGTGGAATAATAAATCATCAAAAATAATAATATCTCCTTTACTGGCCTTTACCAGCTGGTTAATCGCTTTGGAAGAGGTAGTTCTAAAACTAGCTGCTTTTACCTGCTCCTTTGGTTTTTTGGGAGTCTGCGCCAGTACCTGGTTATTATCTTTGCCGGCTGGTTCTTCAACATTTTCTTTTGCTGTGGTTTTATCGGCCGGCGGCAAGGTTGTCTTAACCTCTTTTTTTGGCTCTGATGAGGCGGGTTTCTCCGCGGGTCTTGGACGGCGGACTTCATCTTTGGGTCGCCCCCTGCGCGGGTCGCCTATTAGTTGAAGGTTTTGATTCTTAACGCTGGCGTTAGCTATCAGGCCTTCTGACAATGGCTCATTACCCTCCGCTGAAAACACCCAGGCATCTTTGATGAAATTAACCTCACGAAGTTTTGAGCTGACGCGATAAGCAGCCTTGGCATCGTTGTAGATAACGATATATACATAATAGAGACGCCTTTCCCTGTTCCAGAAATATTTCGGCTCAAACCCCACCGAGGTGACTCTTCTTATCAGCTGATTGGCATTTTTCATTTCCCTGTAGGCTCCGATCACAACATAGTACCGGGTTGCTATCGCGTTGGTATTCTTCACATATTCCGGTGCCGGATCAGTTGCGATTATTCCGGACACCATCCCATTTACTTTAAAACCATCGGTTGCCACAGCCTCTGAAGACGAGGGTAGTAACCAACACAAGCACAAACACCATAAAAACATTTTGTAGTCAATCAGCATAGCCCGACACAATTTTACTATTAATATAGCCATAAATCACGAGAATAGATTATATATGTACTATATCACCTTTTAATTACCAGAAAATCCTTTACAAAAATCATTATAATTGTGTACAAATATAAATCATTTACTTCAAGGCCAATATTTTCTGTAAAATTCTCTAAACCAAAGTCTTATTCTGAGAAATAAAATATAGTTTTGCACCTGGCTGGCCGCAATACTATTTGGGAATCAAAACACGCCAAACCAAATAGAAACATTGTACCGGGTAAAGCATATGACAATTAACAAACGATCATAGTTGATGAAAATTCTCGCGATTGGCAGAAATTATGCGGAGCACATTGAGGAATTAAATAATGAAAGGCCCGATGAACCATTGATCTTTCTCAAACCTGAGACTGCCGTTATCAAAAATAACGACCCATTCTTTTATCCCGATTTTTCTACCAATATCCACCACGAAGTTGAAATATTGGTAAGGATTGAAAAGCCCGGTAAAAATATCTCTGAAAAATTTGCGCACAACTATTACCACCAGGTTGGCATAGGTATTGATTTTACTGCCAGGGATTGGCAGGAAAAAGCCAAAAAGAAAAGCTGGCCCTGGGCAATAGCCAAAGGATTTAATGGTTCGGCCCCTATTTCTGCCTTTTACCCGTTAAGTGACATAGGCGATATCAAGGATCTGAATTTTAGTCTGAAGATAAACGGGGAAATCAGGCAGCAGAGCAACACTAAATTAATGTTGTTTTCTGTTGACTATCTGATAGCCTATTTATCAAAATTCTTTTTATTAAAAAAGGGCGACATTATTTTTACGGGTACACCAAAGGGTGTGGGACCAGTACAAATAGGAGACCGGCTGGAAGCATTTATTGAGAGCGAAAAATTACTGGATTTTGAAGTTAAGTAAGCAGATACTTTTAGGTTTTATCCTGGTGGCGCTCATACATCAGGTTGCGGGCCAAAACGGGGATGGCAAAAGCTATTACTTTTTTCCGATAAAACCCGGTAAGAGGAACTACCTTGCCGGAACTATGGGAGAATTAAGATCTACCCACTTTCATGCCGGAGTGGATATCAAAACCGACGGTGTGGTGGGATTACCTATTTATGCCACAGCGGATGGCTATGTGTCAAGAATAAAAGTTTCTACCGGAGGATATGGCAATGCCTTGTACTTACTTCATCCCAACGGTACCACCTCGGTCTATGCCCACCTCCAAAAATACCAAAAAGATGTAGCGGAGTACATCAGAAAGGCACAATACGAAAAAGAGAGTTTTACTATTGAATTATTTCCCGCCCCGGGCCAGTTTAAGTTCAAAAGAGGTGACATCATTGCTTATTCCGGCAATAGTGGCTCTTCAAGTGGACCCCATTTACATTTTGAGATCAGAAATGCCCGGCAGCATGTCATCAACCCTTTAAGCTGCCGGTTTTCTGAAATAATTGATACCACACCTCCGTCGGTTGGTAAAGTGGCCCTGGTACCCCTCGATATTAACTCCCGGATCAATCGGGCATTCAAGCGTGAAGAATTTACGCCGGTAAGAAATGGCCAAAAGTACACCATCACCAGAAGTATAAATGCCAGCGGGCAAATTGGCATTGAATTGCTGACCTATGACCGGCAGGACGGAAGTACCAACAGGAACGGTGTACAGGAAATTGCCCTGCATGTAGACGGAAAATTAATTCTTAAGCAGGAGATCAACGTGTTCTCCTTTGCCCGCACCCGTGATATTCTCGCGCTGACTAATTTTGAAATCATGAAAAAAAACGGGGCCAGATTCAATAAACTATATATTGATGATGGTAATGAATTAGGATTTTACAGCATAGCGCTAAACAAGGGAAAAATTCAATTGCAAGATGGCAAAGAACATTTGATTGAAATTCACCTCTCCGATACCTATGGCAACAAAAGCCAGGTTAACTTCAACATAACCGGTGAAAGGCTGGAGCCGGGACGCAAGGTGTTTACGCGAATGCCTCCCAAAAAGGGAAAGTATGAAATCTTGAACAATACCCTGATGCTATCGGCAAAGGTCAAGCAAAACCAGGCTCCTTACGCCCTGGTGTACGCTAATCGTATGAAACACGAGTTGACACCCTCTTATTATCATAATAACGAGGCCATTTATTTATGGAATCTAAAATATGCATTTCCCGATTCGGTTGACATCTGCGGAGAGCGCCAGCAATTTAATTTTAAAGCCACCGTGCCACCTGGTAGTTCTTTCAATTTTTACCATAAAAATCTCTCCATCAACTTCCCGCGAAAGGCGCTTTTTGACACCTTATATCTGGGCAGCGATTACCGGTTGAATAGCGACTCTACGCTTGAATACTTCGAAATTGGCGCAAGAAATATTCCACTCAGAAAATTTGCTACTTTTACTTTCAAACCAAAATTGACCTACCAGGATAAGCAGCGATACAAAGCCTATCTGGTCACCGGAAAAGAAAACTACAGTTATCAGGGAGGAAATTGGAACAAGAACAGCTTTCAACTCAGAACCAGAGATTTTGGTATTTTCACGCTTTTGAAAGATTCTATACCTCCCACCATCAATCCACTCAGGATCAGCACCAGTCAAATCAGAATGAAAATCAAGGATGATCTTTCCGGTATTAAAAGTTTCAGGCTCACGGTAGACGGAGCATGGGTCTTAATGAATTATGATTATAAAAGGCAACTATTATGGTCAGAAAAATTAGATCCGAGCAAACCTTTCAAAGGAAAAATGATTCTTAAGGTAACGGATAACTGTGGCAATGAAAATGTTTACACCAAAACCATCAATTAACTATTTTTGCCCGTTCCAATTAAAAAACTAAAAACAATAACCCTTTTTATCTATGAAATTTAACACTGGCGATCTAATTCCCGATTTCGAAGCAACTATTCAAGACGGATCAACCATTAATCTATCTCAATTCAAAGGAAAAAAAGTAGTCCTGTTTTTCTATCCGAAAGACAATACCCCTACCTGCACCACAGAAGCCTGCAACCTTAGGGACAATTACAAGGAATTCCAAAAGCGAGGCTATGTTATTTTGGGTGTGAGCACCGACAGCACAAAATCACACCAAAAGTTCATTGATAAATTTGATTTGCCCTATGACCTGATTTCCGATCCTGATAAAAAACTTCACGAATTGTTTGGCACATGGGTAGAAAAACAGATGTATGGCCGCAAATACATGGGCACTGCAAGAAGTACTTTCATCATCAATGAAGAGGGCCATCTCGAAAACATCATAGAAAAAGTTAAAGCCAAGGAGCACACCAATCAAATTTTGTCGTAAGGGTTTTTACAAGCTCTTTGTGATATGAATTAGAAAATACTAAATTTGGCCTTTCAAATTAGCAACTACATTTTATTAATTCATTTGCTTAAATAATGATAGACCAAACAGAAGTAGCAGAACTAAAAAAAACAGCCTCACAAGTTCGAAGAGACATTGTTAGAATGGTGCATGCAGTGCAATCCGGGCATCCCGGAGCTTCGCTGGGCTGTACTGAGTTTTTTGTAGCGCTTTACTTTAAACTACTGGAGACGGGAGCGACTTTCAACCCTGATGGCATTAATGAGGATTTGTTTTTCCTTTCCAACGGCCATATTTCACCCGTATGGTATAGCGTTTTGGCGCGTAAAGGATACTTTGATGTGGCAGAGCTTGCTACTTTCAGGAAAATTAATTCCAGGCTCCAGGGACATCCGGCCACTGAGGAAGGATTACCGGGAATAAGAGTTGCCTCCGGCTCGCTGGGACAGGGATTATCGGTATCCATTGGCGCTGCCCAGACAAAAAAGTTAAACAACGACGGTCATTTGGTTTATGCGCTGACCGGAGACGGAGAACTGCAGGAAGGGCAGGTTTGGGAAGCCATCATGTATGCCGCACATAACAAGGTCGACAACTTAATAGTCACTGTGGACCATAACGGACAACAAATTGATGGCCCGGTGGATAATATTCTTTCGCTGTCAGATCTAAAAGCCAAGTGGCAAGCATTCGGATGGCAGGTAATTGAATCCGATGGCAATGATCTGGAGGGAATTATTGAGGCGTTAACCAAAGCAAAAAGCCTGACGGGAAATGGAAAACCCGTCGTCAATTTGATGGCAACGCAAATGGGCTACGGCGTAGATTTCATGGTCGGCACACATAAGTGGCATGGCATAGCGCCCAACGATGAACAATTGCAATCTGCCCTGGACCAACTGGAGGAAACTTTAGGAGATTATTAAGTTTGCCAGAGTATCCCGGACATGCGGAGGTATAATTTCCAAGCCTGAACCGCTTGCCTGGCTTTAATACGTGGGACTAAATGACCTGAATTTTGTCGCCAAAATCCACCATACCATCCATCTTCCTTATTCTGGTGCTGGTGCTGCCTGTGACGGCTGTTTTTGGGCAAGTCAACCAACAGCAATTACCGGAGAAAACCAGGATTTTGTTTCTTTTAGACGCTTCCGGCAGTATGCTGGGACCGTGGGAAAGAACCAACAGGATCACCGCTGCTAAGAAGCTCCTTTCCGATCTGGTTGATTCCCTGAAGGTCAATCAAAACCTGGAGCTCGCCCTTCGTGTTTATGGGCATCAGTTTAACAAAAGACTGCAAAATTGCAAAGACAGCAAGCTGGAGGTGGGATTTAGGGCCGGCAACCATGATTTAATAAAAAATAAACTTGCTGCCTTGGTACCCAAAGGTACTACTCCCCTCGCCTATTCCCTGGAGCAGGCCGCTAATGACTTTCCGGACCAGCAGCATGTCAGGAATATTGTTATCATTATTACCGACGGACTGGAGTCATGTGATGGTGATCCATGTGCCATATCGCTGGCCTTGCAAAGAAAGCGGATATTTTTAAAACCCTTTATCATAGGCCTGGGGATGAATGAGAGTTTTGAGGATGAATTTGATTGCCTCGGCCAGTTTTTCGATGCCGCCAACATCAGAAAATTCCGCAAAGTATTAAACACCGCCATTCAGCAGACACTGGATCACACCACCGTCAGTGTTGAATTGCTGGACAGGCAGAATCAACCTACCGTATCAAATGTCAATGTCACCTTTGTCAACAACGTAACAGGGGAGCCGGCATATGATTTTGTACATTACCGCGATTCACAGGGCCGTCCCGACTCGGTGGAAATAGATGCTGTTTTGAGCTATGACCTGACTGTCAACACCATACCGGCCATAAATAGAAAAAACATTAAGATCGTTCCCGGCAAACACAATGTATTAAAAGTTAAGGCGCCTCAGGGTCAGTTAAGACTCCTGCAGCCCGGGCATACGGAATACCGCAGGGGCATAAAATTCATTGTCAGAAAAAAAGAACAGGGAAAAACGCTTCATGTGCAGGACATCAACACAAAAGAAAACTATTTAATTGGGAAATACGATCTGGAAGTCCTTACTTTGCCAAAAATTGTGCTGCAGGATGTAGAAATACAGCAGGGGAAATTAAATGAAATAAAGATTCCTGATCCTGGCGTATTGAATCTCTATGCCAATGTTTCCGGATTTGGTAGTTTATATACCATTGGTAAAAATGGCGAACAGCGGTGGATTCTAAACCTGGACCGGGATAAAAGCAGATTTACCATGGCTATACAGCCCGGACATTATAAATTGGTATTCAGGGCAAAAAATGCCTTTGGAAGCAAATATACTACTATTAAAAAATTTACTATAAAATCAGGTTCCACAACGAACATCAAATTAATTGGCGGATGACAAAATATACTTTTACAGAAAAACAAGATACCAGATCAGGTTTTGGCGCCGGACTACTTGAAGTAGGCAGGAAAAACGAAAACGTGGTAGCGCTATGCGCTGATTTAATCGGTTCATTAAAAATGGGTGCTTTCCAGAAAGAATTCCCTGAACGTTTTTACCAGGTTGGCATCGCCGAAGCAAATATGATGGGTTTGGCCGCGGGCATGACCATCGGCGGAAAAATACCCTTTACCGGTACCTTTGCCAATTTTTCAACAGGCCGGGTATACGACCAGATCAGGCAATCTATTGCATACTCTGAAAAAAATGTTAAAATCTGCGCTTCGCATGCCGGCCTGACATTGGGCGAAGATGGCGCTACCCATCAGATACTGGAAGACCTGGGTTTGATGAAAATGTTGCCCAACATGGTAGTCATAAACCCTTGCGATTACAACCAAACCAAGGCTGCTACCATCGCGATTGCAGATCATCACGGACCGGTTTATTTAAGGTTTGGCCGTCCTAAAATGCCCATCTTTACGCCCGAAGATCAAAAATTTGAAATCGGCAAAGCTATCAATTTCGTGGAAGGCAGTGACGTGAGTATTTTCGCAACCGGTCATATGCTCTGGTACGCTATCGAAGCTGAAGCCATATTAAATGAAAAGGGAATCAGCGCTGAGGTAATTAACGTGCACACCGTTAAGCCGCTTGATGAAGAGGCAATCCTAAGGTCAGTAGCTAAAACAGGATGTGTTGTAACGGCAGAAGAGCATCAGATTAATGGTGGACTGGGAGACAGCATCGCGCAAACTTTAGCCAGAAATAATCCGGCCCCGATCGAGTACATCGGTGTCAACGATTCTTTTGGCGAAAGCGGGAAACCATTGGAACTGCTTGATAAATACGGACTTAGTACAGAAAACATCGTAAAGGCTGCCGAAAAAGCTATTTCCAGAAAATAACCAAGGATCTCAGGGATGGACCCATGGAGCTATTTGCACCCAAAAATAAGGTAAAAATAGATATTGGGTTTTATCCTGATTTTTTTGTACTTAACAAAAAATAATCTTTATTTTGGCTTCTTTTCTTGGGTATTAAAAAAAACATCCGTCTTTTTTGACAGTAACAACCGAATCGAAACTTACAACCAATGAAGTCCTATACTGTGAATTTCTTGTCCATTCTATGTCTGATTTTCCTTCAATTTTCGGGAAACGCGCAGGGCATTCAATGGGCCTCTTCTTTAGATTTTGTGTACAACCAGTATGGCGATGATGCGTATTCTGCCAGTAAGGTTTTGGGGAAACCTGATGCGGCGCCTTATGGGACAAAACACGAAAATGCTTTTACGCTTAAAACGGAGGCCAGCTTCGGCACGGTAGTCGTAAACTATGAACGCCCCCAGCTTGTCAGAAATATTATTATCATCGAAAACCACCTGCCGGGGCGGATTACAAATGTCATCTTATACGATGATACCGGCAGCAGATACCAGGTCTATAAAAATGGGTCCAACCAGGTGAATCTCGACAACCGTTCCCTGATCATTAATGTCCCTGAAAACGATTATATCGTGTCTAAGGTCGAAGTGAATGTCGACACACAGACCTATAATGGCTGGAGTCAGATTGATGCCATTGGGATTTCGCAGGAAAGCGACACAAAGAACATCAAGATCATGCTGGCCAACGAGGGGCTAAAAAACTTTTACGAAGAGCTTTCCTACGGGGATTCCAAAATCAATCTGGGGCCCAATATCAATACGGACTATAACGAAACACGACCGGTCATATCGCCCGATGGAAATGTACTGTATTTTTGTCGCCAAAACTATCCTGAAAATGTACGAGGGATAGATGATCCGCAGGATATCTACTATGCTACCTATGAAGGTGGCAACTGGTCAATGGCCAAAAATATTGGCCCACCTTTAAACGATATCTTTGCCAATGGCGTCAACTCCGTTTCTCCGGATGGAAATTCCCTATTGCTTATTAACCAATACGAGGAATTTGCGCCTGTACAAAGTGGTGTTTCATTAACCTATAAAAATGGGGGTAGATGGAATTTTCCGGAAAAGCTTACCATAAAAGATTATCATAATAAAAGCCCGTATGCAGACTTCTTTCTTTCCTCAGATGGCAAAGCCCTCATTCTGGCGGTAGAAAGAGAGGATAGTTACGGGGACCAGGACTTGTACGTAAGCCTGGACCAATGGGCCAATACCTGGTCTAAACCAATTAATCTGGGAAAGGTGATTAACACGCCAAAGGCCGAGTTTGCGCCATTTCTGTCAGCCGATGGTAAAACCCTGTACTTTGCCTCAGAAGGTCATCAGGGCTTTGGTGGCAGTGACATATTTTTTAGTGAAAGGTTGGATGACAGCTGGCTAAAGTGGTCTGAGCCCAAAAACATGGGTAGCATGATTAACACACCTTATTGGGACGCCTATTATTCCACCACTGCCAAAGGGGATTTCGCCTACTTCGTAAGCACCAAGGATGCAAGCGCGGGATCCAAGGACATATTTAAAATTCCATTGCCCAAAAAGATTAAACCACGGCCAGTACTGCTGGTTCAGGGAAAGTTGACAGACAAAGAATCCAATAAGCCGCTATCGGCAAACCTTGAATTCATATCGGCTGAGAACAATGAGGTACTGGGAAAAGCTACCACCAATCCAATAGATGGGCACTACACGTTGACCTTGCCGGTAGGATACGATTTTCTGGTAAAGGCTCATTCTGTAGGGTACGTCACAAAGGAAGACACCCTGCTGGTGGGAGATCAAACAGATTATATGGAAATTACAAAGGACATTTCCATGGGAATCATCGACGTAGGTAAAACTGTGGTGATGGATAAGATCAATTTCAAGCAAGGTGAGGCGATCCTGCTGGAAGATTCTTATCCGGAATTGAAAAACCTGCTGCAATTTCTCAAAGAAAACCCCGGACTGGTTGTAGAAGTAGGCGGGCACACGGATGGCACCGGGAGTTTCCAGCTAAACATGAAACTTTCCGAAAAAAGGGTTAAGATGGTAAAAACCTATTTACAGGAAAACGGAATTGATGGCAAAAGAATCGTCCCTAAAGCTTATGGGTCTACCAAGCCAATTGCCAGCAATTCAAAGGAAGAAACCCGGAAATTAAATAGAAGGGTGGAAATCAAAATCCTCAAAAATCTGAATGCTGCCAGATAACACTGGCTTTTCAGCAATTCCTGGCGGCAAAACGCTGGTAACCGGCCCTTGCCAAATTATCGGATGGATACTGCCAAATGATCTGAATTGTCACTAGATTTGGGCATGCTATCGCAAAGACAACTCTTTCTCAACTACCTGGCCCAAACCTCAGATTTTCCGTTAATGCTTGAAATTGAAAGGGCGGAAGGTATCCACTTATTTGACAGGGAAGGGAAAAAATACATTGACCTTATTTCAGGTATCGGCGTCAGCAATGTCGGCCACTGCCATCCAAAAGTGGTGGAAGCCGTAACTGGGCAGGCAGCTACCTATATGCATTTAATGGTTTACGGAGAATTTGTGCAATCGCCTCAAACACAACTGGCCAAAGCCCTGGTTGATACCCTTCCGGATAGCTTAAACAATGTTTATTTGGTGAATTCCGGTTCGGAAGCCATTGAAGGAGCCTTAAAACTGGCAAAGCGGTATACGGGACGAAAAAAAATAATTTCCTGCATCGATGCCTATCATGGCTCTTCTCACGGCGCACTCTCGGTTGGCGGCAACGAATCATTTAAAAACGCTTTCCGCCCACTGCTTCCCGGCATCAAACACCTACCCTTTGGAGATCTTGGGTCTCTGAATACAATAGATAACGAAGTGGCAGCGGTTTTGGTGGAAACTGTACAAGGTGAAGCCGGGGTAAGAGTCGCGGATATCGCCTACTTTAAAGCGTTGAGCGAAAAATGCCGTCAATCCGGTGCCTTATTAATCCTGGATGAAATCCAATGTGGCTTTGGCAGAACCGGAAAATTTTGGGGCTTCGAGCATTATCAAATTACACCTGACATTATCGTCTCGGCTAAAGCCCTCGGCGGGGGCATGCCTCTTGGGGCTTTTATCGCCTCCGGCGAGATTATGTCCGTATTAAAAAATAATCCGATTTTAGGCCACATTACCACATTCGGAGGTCATCCCGTATCTGCCGCCGCTGCTTTGGCAGCAATACATGTTATCCAGGAAGAAAACCTTTTGTCGCAAGTCGGTGAAAAAGCTGATTTATTTAAACAACAATTGACACATCCCGCGATCAAATCTGTTCGCAATCTCGGATTGATGATGGCGGTGGAATTTGAATCATTTGAGGTTTTAAAACCAATCATAGATCGCGCCATCGAATTGGGAGTGATTACGGACTGGTTCTTGTTTTGCGACAACTCCATGCGGATCGCTCCGCCTTTAATTATTACCGGGGACGAAATACAAACAGCCTGCGAGATTATTAACCAGGCTATTGCGGACTGTTCTTAAAATAACTCCTTTACATTGACAGGTGGCCTGCCAATGATGGCTTTATTCCCTTCCACTACTATCGGTCGCTCAATTAATTTAGGATTTTCATGCAGTATGTTGAGCCATTCCTCATCAGTAAAATCTTTGCCCTTAAATTGCTCCTTAAACACCGCCTCTCCCTTACGAACAATTTCCACAGGCTTTAAACCAAGCTTTTTTAAAACCGACCGAAGCGTTTCAACGCTCGGAATTTCGTTTAAATACTCAACTACCTCCACGTCTTTTCCGTGATCCTTGATCAGTTGCAATGTTTCCCTGCTTTTCCTACACCTGGGATTATGATAGATTTTTAACATGTTTTCCGATATTTAATGACCTGGTCAAAATTACAAAATCAAAGTTACTTTCAGACAACTGGTAGGAGATTAAATGCCATAACAGTAATGATGATTCACTTACCATTTATCTTTACTAATAACTGGCACCTTTTGCTCAGCAACCGTACAAGTTTTTTGAGGATTTGGGCATCGGTATACATGGACTTTATATCCCTATTGCTGACCGATTTATGAAGGCCACTGTTACCCAAAGCAAATTCCATGGCGCGGTCTATATTCTTTATGTAAGCTTCTTCCCAATAGTCAAAAGCACAATCCATGGCCATCTTATCAATTTGGGCGTTTAGAAGGTCAAGTTTGTTTTTTTGGTCTTTGTTGTTTTTCATTTTGGCTAGTTTCAGGTCATCGAATTACTTTTTGGCAAAATTACTATCGATCATAATTAACGATCGATAACATTACGAATATAAGCTTACGAACATAAACAAACAACCGATAATTAAATTTACTTTGAATATTGCAAGTTGCTTGCCCTGTTTCCTTCAAATATTCTTCAAATAATTATATTGTCAATTGTTAGCTTGTCATTGATTACTAACAACCATATATTTACAAACGCCAACTGACTTGTCAAATACATTTTTTTGAAATGCACGACTTAAAAAATCTATTTACTATTAAAACTATCGCTGAAAACTATCAGGGTAAGAAAGGTAAGGGTGTGAGTAAAACGTATATGACTTCTATACTGGCTCCTTATTTATTAATAATTGATGGTTATAGATTTGTAGACATTACCACCCTACCAAAGGAAATTAGGGAAAAAATTGATTTATAGTGATTAGGGAATGAAAAATCAGAAACTATGCTTTATTTAATTCACTATAAGTCAGATAAACGCTAATATTCAGGAGGGCTAAATCAAGCATCTGGTTTTGAAATTCAATAGCACACCCGCAAATTTTCCATTGGATTATTTGTCATTAAACTTTGTCAAGTCGTGAAGCGTTCGACCTATGGTATCCTTGAGCGGCAAAGAGTATTCGCTTTTTTCCAACAGACCTTTTTTAGAAACTTTTTCCATCAGAATAGTTAAATGGCTATTTCTAGTCTTTTCTTTGATTTGCTTGTTATCCAGTAATTTTTCAAGCTTTTCCACTAATGACAATTGCGTTTCCATGAATTAAATTTAAAAAAATATTCTCGAATGTAAAAACGCATTTCCTCCATGTCTCAGTATATACTCACAGATTAAATCATTATAATCTCTGATAAGTTCTCTTTATCCGGAATTTTGGGAGTAATCATCAATTTTAAGTTTTAAGATGGTTGTAAGCGATGAAATTCCGATTGACCGACCATGTGAATGCCATAGACTATTATTTCCAAGAAGTTTAGCTATATCTTCAGCACGCTTCTCTTTTTCCTCCATTGTTACTGTTTTTTTACTTTTACGGTGAGTATTCCAATTCTTGAATTTATATTTTACCAACCAATGTTTTAGTAAAGAAACAGTTAGATTCTTAGCCATTTCATAACTTCTTAATTCAGCCAAATCTATTTTTTGAAGAATTAAAAATTCGGCTTCCGTTAATATCCCATCCGCCGATTTCTTAATGAGTTCCTCAACCTTATCCAAATATCCTAACGCCGGAACCCACTTTTTACCGTTGTAAACTTGCGGATCAATCGGCCCGAGAGAAGATGAATAATCCATGTAAATTTTATCTCCAGACATACAAAATATCGTTCCGGCCGACATCGCATAATCGGGTACAACAAAATTTACTTCATTATAGTGATATCTAATAATATCAACCATTTTTTCAACCGTCTCAGCGCTACCTCCAGGAGTATTCAGAATAATAGTAAGTCTGTTTCTGTTAAATTCAGTATCTTTTTTCAATTCTTCAATAAAATCTCTAAACCCCTTTTCTAACGATGGATGAATTTCACCATAATAGAATATTACGTCAGAATCAAAATGTTTCTCTAATTTTTTTAATCTCTCATTTAGTATTACTCTAATGTTTTCATCAAATATATTCCGCATAATAATTAATTTATGCTCGTTGATGTAATACAGTCAAAATAACCTGGTTTATTATCTTCAATGCTAATATAACAAACTGAACAGAGCGCCCCTATTATTAAGGAATAATCCATAAAAAATCGGTAATATAAATTGATTAGTATAAATTAGTGGCAAATTCAGGACCTAACTAAAACTATTATCATGTACGAAATTTTTTTATTTATACACTCCTGGTTAAGATGGATTGTTCTAATTCTGGGCCTACTGGTCATTATAAAGTCTTTTTTTGGTTGGCAGGGAAAAAAAACCTATGGTAAAGCTGACAACGCTTTATCAGGTTCATTTATCGGCATACTACACCTGCAGCTACTAATTGGTTTAGTGCTCTATTTCTTTCTAAGCCCGATCACCACCAGTGCTTTTCAGGACTTTGGTGGCGCTATGAAAGCGGCCAGTCTAAGATATTGGGCCGTTGAGCATATTTTTGTAATGATACTGGCTGTTGTCATCGCACAAATCGGTCGCACCAGATCGAAGAAAGCCAGCGGTAATGTCAAAAAATTCAAGAGTGTTACCATATTTTATTTGATTGCCATGATTCTGATGCTCTCCAGAATACCCTTTGGCGAGGTTGGAAGACTATTTCGAAATTAACTTAACAGGCAATCTTCTATACCCCGGGATTTAAATGCGTAAATCCCGGGGTATTTTTTTGCTATATCATTCCCAAAATCCCCTCTATCGTCCGTATTTGTGCGCATGCCTTGCGCGAATGGCTAATGCGGATGCACTGGTTTGGCATTTGCAATGCCAGGAGCCGCTTTTATAACTGTTGAAACCAACTTTTATGTAGATAAAAACGGTGTTGCAAACGCTAAGACATAGAATCCTGATTGCTAGCCAGGACTAGTGAATTACTTAAAAACATTATAAAACAATAATAAACAGTAATAAACTTGACTATACATTAATATTTTGCTTAATTGAATGCAGGTATTTAATCAATTATTCCAATTCAGTTATGAAAAACAACGATAACAACGCCATTAAGCTGGCCTTTGAGGTTTTACAGGACCGCGAAAAGTATTTTCAAAATATTTCCGAGGACAATTATCCAAAAAGCATCATTTGGGGACAAATAGGACTTTTATGCATTTTCACTTTTGCTTACGGATTGGTCATGGGAAGCTACAATGGGGTTCTCCAGGCACTGGTAAGCGGCCTGAAAATTTTAATACTTATATTTATGACCTTGTTGATCTGCTTTCCTTCATTTTATATCGTACAGCTTATTCTTGGTTCAAAAATCGTCATCAGACACCTGATCATTATTTTGCTGAGTGGTTTTGTAATGACTACCACCATCATGTTGGCCTTTGCTCCCATTGTTTTATTCTTCCAGCTATCCGGCGACAATTATCATTTTTTACAATTGCTCCATGTTTTTATTTTCGTGTTTTCCGGTTTTTTCGGAATGCGTGTGGTATTGGAAGCACTGAAAAATGCTTTTGAAAGCACAAAGGTTTATCCTAAAATCGGCTTGACTGTTTTTCGTATCTGGTTGGTTATCTTTGCATTTGTGGGTATTCAGTTATCATGGAATTTACGTCCGTTTGTAGGCACCAAAAGCATGCCTTTTCAAATTGTGAGAAAATCAACACAGGGTAATTTTTATTCTACAATTCTGGGCTCTCTGGGACATATGATGGGTATTAGCAAAGAAAAAGAAGATACCCCTAACACCATCAAATCGCCCGATAAAAAAGACGCGGACACGTCGCAGCCTGTGAAAAAGGATACTAAACAGTTACTCGACTCATTGTCTAAACCATAAAAAATATGAGCAATGACAACATTATGAATTTGGAGGAAGTAGCCAGGTATTTAAAAATGAAGCCTCAAACGATTTATACCTGGGCTCAAAACGGTAAAATTCCGGCGGCAAAAATTGGGAAGGAATGGCGTTTTCGCAAGGACATCATAGATGAGTGGTTCATCCAACACATGGATGAAAAATTTTTGCCGTTGTTACAAAAATTAGAATCTAAAAACAAAAATAAAAAATCATAATATCCAATCGCAATAGCCATTACCCAATCATACCAGCCTTTGGGATAACAAAAGCAACCTGATCTTTTTGCTTTGAGAAGAATTTTGTAAAACAAAGGGACCTATTCCTGCAACCTTCAAATCCAATTTTACATCTTATGAATAAACCAAAGGTCTAAAACTAAAACCATGTTCAAAAACTATCTTAAAATTGCTTTTAGGAATCTCCAAAAGCAAAAATTCTACGCCTTTATAAACATTCTGGGCTTAACCATTGGCATTGCTGCCAGCTTGTTAATCATTGTATATATTGCGGATGAACTGAGCTATGACCGGTTTCATCAAAAAGCAGACAACATCTACCGCGTTGGTACCAGGGCAGCAATATCGGGTCAAACCAGCGAATTAGCTACTAATTGCGCCCCATTCGCCAGTACGGCCGTCGCAGAATTTCCCGAGGTAGATGAGGCGATACGGCTGGATATGCAAACCGAAATCGTCGTCTCATTCGGTGATAAATCATTTACAGAAAAAAGATTATTACTGGCTGACTCCAACTTCTTCCAGGTTTTTTCCTTTGACCTGTTACAGGGCGATCCGGATTTAGCGCTAAAAGATCCCTACAAAGTAGTTTTAACCGAGTCGATAGCCACAAAATATTTCGGATACACTGGTCATGGAGATTCTTCACCAATCGGTAAATCTTTGAAAATTGGTGATGGCACCGTCGAGGTGACTGGCATTGTCGCAGACCCACCAAGCAATTCTCATTTGGTTTTTGATATCATTGCCTCCCTGAACAGCTCCGACCGGGCGTTTGAAAGCGAATGGACCAGCAACAACTTATATACTTATATTGTGCTCAATCCCAAAGCCGACTGGAAAGCTTTGGAAGGCAAGTTCAGTGCACTGATAGAGAAATATATAGGACCGGAAATTGAAAAGTATCTTGGGTTTGGCCTACAAAAATTCAAAGAACAGGGAGGTGATTACGGTTATTTTTTGCAGCCCATTACAGACATCCATTTAAAATCCAAACTAGATGCTGAAATCAGTACAAATGGAGACATTACCTATCTTTACATCTTCGGGGTCATAGCCCTCTTTATAGTGACCATTGCCTGCATTAATTTTATGAACCTGTCCACCGCCCGATCTGCTAATCGCGCCAAGGAAGTAGGTGTCAGAAAGGCCGCAGGTGCCAGAAGGGTTGGCCTTGTTTATCAGTTTTTAACCGAGTCGATACTCTTCAGCCTTATTTCCACTATTCTGGCACTTGCCTTGATTTCGCTGTTATTGCCATCATTTAATGATCTGGCCGGGAAAGAAATCTCCATGTCCTTTCTCTTAAACGGCAGTATTCTTGGCGGACTGGCCATTGTCATCATCCTCATAGGACTCTTTGCAGGGAGTTATCCTTCACTCTATCTGACATCTTTTAAACCCGCTGAGGTGTTAAAAGGCAAAATCAGGGCGGGTTTCAAAAGTAGTGGTATCCGAAGTACACTGGTAATTTTTCAGTTCACAATTTCCATAGGTCTGATTGTCAGCACATTATTAGTATACAAGCAATTAAATATGATGCAGACAAGAAACCTTGGGTTTGATAAAGAAAATGTACTTATTATCAACAATGTTTCCATGCTCGGAAACCATCAGCAAGCATTTAAAAACGAATTAAAAAACTACAACGGTATTATTAATGTAAGCAGCAGTACCTCTCTACCGCCTTATATCGGCAGCAATACCGTATTCAAGGTATTGGGAGAAAACGAAAAAGAACTGCTGTTACGCTGGTATTGGGCAGATTGGGATCATTTGGAGACCTTGGATATCAAGCTAAAATCGGGGAGATATTTTTCAGAAGATTTTCCTTCCGACTCCTCAGCTATCATCCTCAATGAAACCGCCATGAAAGAAATAGGCTGGGACAATCACGAGAATCAAAAGCTAATGTCCTATCGCTACAGTTATAAGGGTGAGGAAATGAATGTTATCGGTGTGGTAAAAGACTTTAACTTCGAAAGCCTGAAAAGCAGCATTAGGCCCATGGGCATCGTACTGGGTAGCGGTAATCTTATCTCTGCAAGGCTGGCTCCGGGAGATGTCAGGGAAAAAATCGCTTTAATAGAATCCAAATGGAAGCAATATGCCCCAGATAGCCCCTTTGAATATAGTTTCATGGATGAGAATCTGGAGCAACTATATGGAGCCGAAGAGCGGCTATCCAGACTTTTTATATTGTTCACCAGCCTGGCCATTATTATTGCTTGTCTGGGCCTTTTGGGACTAGCCACATTTACCGCTGAGCAACGATCAAAGGAAATAGGCATTCGCAAAGTGCTGGGCGCAACAGTAGGCCAGGTAATAGTGCTCATGTCAAAGGATTTTACAAAGCTGGTGGTGATCTCCTTCGTCCTGGCGATCCCTCTTGCCTATTTGTTTATGTCAAAATGGCTGGAAGGATTTGCTTATAAGGTAGATATCGGGATTATCAGCTTTGTTACCGGGGGATTGGCATCTTTGTTAATTGCCTGGTTAACAGTCAGCTACCAATCATTTAAAGCCGCGGCTGCCAATCCGGTGGATTCGTTGAAAAGCGAATAACGCAAACCCCGGTTATGAAAAGTATCGGATGACCATGCGTTCAAAACGCATGGTTACCTATTCTTATTCCACAGTTTCCACCACTACATTATGGTTGGTATAGATGCAGATATCAGCGGCAATTCCAAGGCTTTCCCTGACCATCTCTTCGGCACTTAGCCCTGTGGCATGCTTTTTTAATGCTGAAGCCGCGGCTTTGGCAAACATACTTCCCGAGCCAATAGAAGCAATCTCATCATCCGGCTCCAGCACATCGCCTGTTCCGGAAAGAATGAGAATTTCGTCCTTATTGGCCACAATCAACATAGCCTCCAACCTTCTCAAATAGCGATCCATACGCCAGTCTTTTGCCAATTCGATAGCCGCCCGTTTCATATTTCCCCCGTAGGCATTCAACTTTTCATCAAACCTTTCCAGCAGTGTAAATGCATCGGCTGTGGAACCTGCAAAGCCTGTAATAATTTTCCCGTCTTGCAATACCCTGATCTTCTTAACATTACTTTTGGCCACAGTGTTGCCCATAGTGGCCTGGCCATCGGCACCAATAGCTACCTGTCCATTGTGTCTGATAGCTACTACGGTGGTTGATTTTATTTTTGTCATTATTAATGCTTTATTTTAAAATTATCGCTCAAAGCACATATATCATACTTTGATCCTTTTAAAACATATCAATTATGATGCAAAAAGTGCATTTCATGACAAACCGTCATAGGAGCAGCAACAACTTGAGATGAGAGCAACAGGTTATATTAACACATTTGCTCTGGTGGTTACTTTAAAATGAGAATATTAAACCAGGATCCTGATAGGGTCTTCCAGAATGGATTTGAAGGTTTTCAGGAAGGCTGATCCGACGGCTCCGTCTACCGCTCTATGATCGCATGACAACGTTACCTTCATCACATTACCTGGCACTACCTGTCCATCTTTCACCACAGGTGTCTGCTTAATACCACCTACAGCCATGATACACGCATCTGGTGGGTTAATAATCGCGGTGAATTCTTCGATGCCAAACATACCTAGGTTAGAGATGGTAAATGTGCTGCCCTCCCAATCTGAAGGTTGTAGCTTTTTGTTATGGGCTTTTTGTGCCAGGTCTTTCACTTCCGCAGAGATATGAGAGAGTGTTTTATTATCGGCAAACCTGACCACAGGAACCAACAAACCTTCCGGAACCGCCACAGCCACACCAATATGAATATGGTGATTTTTTCTCATCTTGTCTCCCATCCAGGAAACATTGACATCAGGATGTTGCCTTAATGCCGCAGCGGCTGCCTTGACAACCAAATCGTTAAATGAAATCTTGACAGGAGCAACTTCATTAAGGCTTTTTCTGGCTTCGATGGCTTTATCCATATTTATCTCCATGGTGAGATAAAAGTGCGGAGCAGTAAATTTGCTTTCAGATAAACGTTTAGCAATGGTTTTCCTCATTTGCGACAACGGAGCCTCCTCAAAGCTTTCTTCCCCAACTACCTGCGGCAGTGTTACCGGGGCAGCTCCAGGGGCGGCTGCATCAGTCGATGGTGCAGCGGTGGGAACAAATGCTTCAACATCCCTTTTAATAATCCTGCCATGATCGCCGGTTCCCGGTATTTGGGCTATATCATAACCTTTTTCCTGCGCCAATTTCTTGGCCAGTGGCGAAGCTTTGATCCTTCCGTTGGATGAAGTGGCAGGCCGGCTTTCAACTTTCGTTTCCGTTGCCACGGCTGTGGGTGCAGCTGCGGTTTCCACGGGTTCTGGTGACGAAACTGTTTCAGCCGGTGCGGAGGCAGCCATGGTTTGCGCTTTTAACAAAGTTTCATAGTCCGCTCCCTTTTCACCAATGATAGCAATTACTCCGTCCACGGCCACAGCCTCTCCTTCTTTGACCCCTACATACAGCAAGGTACCATCATCATATGACTCCAGTTCCATCGTGGCTTTGTCAGTTTCAACCTCAGCAAGAATATCGCCGGAACTTACACTATCGCCCACCTTCTTATGCCAGGAAGCGATAGTTCCTTCAGTCATGGTATCGCTCATTTTGGGCATAGTTATCACGCTGGCATTTATCCCTGAGGTATCAATTGTTTCTGAACTGGTTTCGGCGGGTGTTGCAGCCGGGGTTTCAGCGGTGGTAGCAGCACTTGCAGCTCCTGTTTCTATTTCCTTCAATACCGCATTAATATCTTCTCCCTTTTCACCGATAATGGCAATAACGCCGTCTACAGGAACCGCCTCTTTTTCTTTTACACCAATATATAATAATACGCCATCCTCGTAAGACTCTAATTCCATGGTCGCTTTGTCGGTTTCTACCTCAGCCAGGATATCGCCGGACTTTACCGCATCTCCCTCTTTAACTAACCAACTGGCGATCACCCCCTCTTCCATGGTGTCGCTCATCTTGGGCATTTTAATAACTTCTGCCATTGTTAACTCCTATAAAATAATTGCTCGTTTATAATATTTTCTCAAAATAAAGATGAAGTAATAACTTATAAAAATAAAATTGACTTTTATTTAGGCTACTCCCCCATTTTTTCTTCATTTACCTGTTTTCCTCCTAAAATCCAAGGTTAGCCACGGTAAATTCAATTTTCACATCATTCAGTTCTGGCACCACACTTAGTCTGACGCCTAAATCAATTAACTGATTAAAGCGTAAAATGTTTAAGTCCGTGCTTAACTCGACACCAAAGGAGTTAAATGCGTTATTGAAATTCCTGATTTTGCCATAACCATAGTCGTAAAACAAATTGGCTTTGATACGCTGAAAATTTAGGAAGGGCCCCAACGCCAGGTCGGGATAAATTAATGGCAGGGTATAATCTGCCTTCAGATGATAAAAATTCTGAAATGTGGTGGAACTGTAACCCCGCGGAAAGAAGAAATAACTGGGAAACAAATAGGTGCCTTCCACCGCATCCGGCCCCTGAAAGATAATCTCCTGATATTGATAGCCACCTCTTAAACGAAGAGAATGATGCTTTGCCAATGCAGGAAAAAACAGCTCGGCCTGCGTGGCCAAATATTTGCCATTAAAATCTCCTCCGATGGGAGTATGCTGGTAATTTAAAAAAAACGTTTGCCCCCACTTACTGTTGATATCGCGCTGAGATCTTTTAAGCAGCCTGTTAAACCGCAAGCTATGCTCCAGAGATCTTAATGTCCCATCTGATAGTTGATCCAGCGGGCGAAGTGTCTGATTAAAATCCGTGACTTTGGTAATGCCGATATTACTACCATAGGAAAGGTTGGTTAAATACTTGGACCTGGTTAAGGTAAAGGGTAATCTAAAACCTACGTTGGCCCCTTGCTCCTTCCACCTGAAATTAAATCTTTCTATGGCGTTGGTTTCGGGATTGCGGAGATTTTCAAAGGTAGAGCGATTACCCAACCTGAATTCAAAATCCAAAATAGGATACAGCCCCTGGTAGCTTACATTTAAGATAGCCGATCCTACCTCTTCATTCACATCATAGCCATAGCCCAGTGTAGTAGAAATGGTGCTTAAAACGTCCCGCATTTCCAAACCGGCAAAGATGGTGCTACTTGTAGAATTTATTTCCGGACCCCAGGTATGTGGGTTCAGAAATCCTCTTGCTTTGGCATAATTGGTTACCTCATATTGCTGGTTGGATATGTTGTCGAGTACATGATGATTGTTCTCCTGCTCTACGATCTTTTCATAATATCTGACCGTCCGGTCCTCTACTTGTGTTATTGGTTTCCATAAAGTGGTATCAAACGGAATTTTTGCAACATTAAAACCGTCCTTTTGAAAATCATTAAAATAGATGGTATTACCTACCTGATCAATAGTCGGATTATAGGCGCCATGTTTTGCCGAAGTCACCTGGTATCGCTGAAGGCTCTTGATATTTATCGCATAAATATTGTCGATGCCGCTATAAGGTGAATTATAAAATATATATTGATTATAGGGCACGGGATGACCAATATTTTCATCAGAAGCGGGAATGATTACTGTTTCTTTTTCCGATTCAACATCAACGAGTACCAGTGCCTTTCCCTCATCGCCTGATTTTAGCGCAACGATTCCCTTACCATCGTTGGTCCACCTGGGCATGCTGAAAAAGTGATTATCTTGATTGGGAAAACGTTTGATCTCTTTTCCGGTACCTGTATCAAGAACTACCAGAAAGTACTCATTGGCTTCGGTGGTTAAGACGGTGGCTACCCTGGCAGCATCCGGCGAGAGCGCAGCGGCGGCGTAACGCCCTTTACTGCCTAATCTACGATGTTTATTATTTTTCAGGTCATAAAGTTTAACCACCGAATAACTTTTTGCCCCCCAACGAGGATCAAATTCAAACTCGTTCCAGGCTACGACATCGTTTTGCACTGACAGCATAGAAGCCGAGTTGACAATGCCCGGCGTAAAGATTACAGTCTCATCGCCCTGATCATCCAATTTAACCAATTCCGCAATATCGCCTATCCCGGATCTCATGACCAGTATTTCCCTGGAATTCAATACCTGGGGAAAATTATAACTTGTATAAGCACTGTGCTTTCTTTGGTTGACGGTCGTCATGGACGTCAATGGCAGGTCAGCCAGTTGTTGTTGCCATAAACCTGTCATTTCCGTCATCATGTCGTCATACGTTTGCAACAGGTTTTTTCCGCTTACTTTTTTTAAGGCGTCGGAAAAGGTAAATGGAATAAAGGGCAGGCCAAAAGCCTTGTCAGTAATTTTTGACCAACTTTCTGCCCCGTGCTTGTTTCGAACATGCGTGGTCATGAAATAACCCAGTCGATAATGATCCGGCACAAAATGTTTAAAGGATCTCAGGTGTTGTTTATTGTAGTCAAAGGCTCCCCGTTCCAGTAAATTAGTTCTGAAAACCAAGTCAAATCTGGGTATCCGCCCCCGGCCGCTGGGTGTTAGCGCCGTTTCAATACCTACAGCGTCTCCTTCCCAAAACCAGTCAGGCACTGATAAATTAGCCCATAAGCTTTGAGCCGCCTGGCCAAATAGAATATAAAAAAACTTGTTAAAGCCCGTCAAACTTTTGTCAAACTGCACAACATGGCGAAATTCATGCACCGCCAGGAGGTCAAACCAATCATTCGTTCCTAAAAAATTGTAATCCTGCGGTGGGGTGGTAAAAAATTCGGATCTTCTGGGGCCAAGGCTGACAAAACCGTTGGGTATAGAAGTTTGATTTTGCAAGATCAGGGACAATTTCCTGGGGCGCTTATCGAGTGTTTTAGATCCCGGTTCATAGATCCCCTCCATCAGGTTGGCTACCCGCTGGGCATTTTCATCATAGCCATTGGGAAATATTACTTTGAAATGTGGCGTGTTGATCTGTTTCCACTTGAGATAAGCCGGATTATTTTCCAAAATCACGCCTTGCCCTCTTGTAATAAAAATGATGCCCAACAAAAAATAAAATGTTGTGAAAAGGCTTTTTCTTATCCTCATACGCTTTTTCTTATCCACACATCGGAAAATTATCAATCTTTAAATAAAGTATTTGCCGTACAAATAAACAAATCCTTAAAAGGTTAATTTTTAATTTAAATTCCGGTGCGATAATTGTTAATTTCTGTTATTGGAATGATGAAATAGCCGTAAAAGTTCAATTAATTTTCAGGCATTCACTACATTTAAAACTTTATTTAATCACGCAAATTGTCCATAATGCATAAACAACCTAAACGACCCTTTGACTGGAAAATAGTCATGCTGGGTGCTTTGCTTTCTGCAATAACTTTTTGTTTGCCAGCTCAAAAGCAATCTTACCAAAATCTTGAAGAAGCATTATATTCCGGCTCCAAACTGCAAGGAGGAAGCGGTCCCCAAAATATCAATTGGATTGATGGAGGTGACAAGTTCTCTTACGTAAAAAGAAATATGGCCGATGGTTCCAGGGAAATCAGATCCTTTGTGCCTAAGAGCGGAGAAGATAAGCTCATATTTAATGGCGGGAGGCTTACTTTCCCTGACTCGGATTCACCTTTTCAGTATTTATCTTTCCAATGGTCCCAGGATTCAAAATACATATTGTTCCAATCCAATTTCAGAAAAGTATGGAGACGTTCAGGCATCTCTGACTACTATTTTTACTCGCTGAAGGATAAAACGTTACAGCTGGTAGCCAAAGATGCCCAGACTGCGGCATTATCACCGGATGGTCAGAAGGTGGGCTATGAAAGACAAGGCAACCTGTTTGTGTTCGATTTCGAATCGGGGAAGGAAACACAATTAACCAGTGATGCGGCCGAGCATTTTTACAATGGCCGGTTTGGCTGGGCTTATGAGGAAGAATTTGGCCTGGCTCAGGCATGGGTTTGGTCGCATGACAGCAAATATATTGCCTTCTGGCAATCGGATGAAAGAGATGTACCCATATTCCAAATGACCGATTATAGCGGAAAACATGCCGAATACGTGAATGTCCGCTATCCAAAAGTCGGCGACATGAATCCCACCGTCAAAATTGGGGTCATCGATGTCGCCGCCAGATCAAACCAGTGGATGGATGTTGCCCTGAAAGGAGGTTATATTCCCAGAATCTACTGGACAGCCAGAAGCGGAGAACTGGCCATTGTTCATCTCAACAGGAAGCAAACTGAATTAAAACTCACCTTTCACGATGTGAAATCAGGCAAGGGCAGATCCATCATGCAGGAAAAATCCGATAAATGGATTGACGTTTTTGATTTCTTTGCCGGTGTCGATCATCTGTTTTTCTTTCCACCCGACACCGAAGAATTTTTCTGGATTTCGGATAGAAACGGATGGAGTCACCTATACCGGTATAACTATGAAGGTAAAATGTTGAATCAGGTAACCCGTGGCGAGTGGGAAGTTACCACCGTGGAAGGTGTGGATAGCAAAAAGGGCACCATCTATTATACGTCAACAGAAAAGTCGCCACTGGAACGGCAACTTTATGCCATAAACTTCGATGGCAATGGCAAAAAGCGCCTCAGCACTCAAGATGGCCGCCATCATGTCAATTTTTCTCCCAACGGCAAGTATTTTGTCGATCGGTTTTCCAATGTCGATACCCCTACTCAGGTAGCATTGTGGTCTACCAGGGGTAAAAAGCTACATCAGTTTGAGGAAAACACAAAAGTTACCGAGTTCACAGAAAAACATCACTACGCTCCAAAAGAACTCATGCAGTTCACAACTTCAGATGGTCAGGTATTGGATATTTACGTTGTTAAACCCCTTGATTTCGATCCCAACACACCTTATCCGCTTGTACTCAATATATATGGCGGCCCCGGAGCCCAATCGGTTTACAATGAATTTGGAACCAATAGCTGGGAACAATATTTGGCACAAAGCGGCTATGTGGTTGCCAGTGTGAATAACAGAGGCAGTGGCGGCTATGGCAGTAAATTTGAAAAAGTTGTCTACGAAAATCTGGGAAAATGGGAAAGCCATGACTTTGTGGAAGCTGCAAAATTCTTAGGGGCCAAGACCTGGATAGATGCTGATAATATGGCCATCCGCGGGCACAGCTATGGCGGCTACATGGCAAGTTATACGGTTCTTAACCATCCCGGGATTTTTAAGGTATCATTGGTGGGGGCACCGGTAACCGATTGGCGCCTGTACGACAGCATTTATACGGAAAGGTATATGGGGCTGTTAAGTGAAAATGAAGAAGGATATATACAAAGCGCCTCATCGACTCATGCCGGTAAATTGGAAGACAATATGTTCATCGCCCATTCCGGGATGGATGAAAATGTTCATATGCAAAATACCATGCAGCTAGTGCAGGCACTGATCGACAATGGTAAGGATGCTGATCTCAGGATCTACCCACCGGGCACACATGGTGTTGCTTATAGCGGTAAAAGTTATGTATTATTATACAGCCAGTATATGGAATACCTCGACCGCCATCTGAAAGAAAAAATGCAGGTTAAAATGCGCTCAAAATAGCAGCCAAGAAGTTTTATCATGCTTAGGCCACCCAAACCCGGAGTCTGGGGACGGTCGTCATTCGTCTTTGGACTTTGTTACTTTAACAACCCTTTGGTTCTTAATGCCAACGAATATTACCCGCCCGCTTTTATATTCGTAATAATTTCCGAAATTTAGCTTAGGAATTAACTTTTTAAACCATCTCAAAGATGACCAGTCAGCCCAAACATCGCAACACCAATAAATATGGCATTCAACACCTGATCTTATTATTCCTGGTATTGGCCGCTATTGTCACCGGTATTTTCTATTTTTCCAACGCCAGCCAGGCCGCCCGAAACCCACAGGAATCCGTAGACGCGGCCTATGGGGCCTACGTCGCCGCCTATACCGCCGGGGTAATATCCAAAGAATCGGCCATCAGGGTACGGTTTGCTGAGGAGTTCCAGGAATCCGTTGTTGCCGGAAAAGAGGCAGCTGATAATTTATTTAAAATAAGTCCGGCTGTCAGCGGAAAAGCCTACTGGACGGATAGTAAGACCATTGAATTTAAACCCGATCAATTACTGACTTCCGGCCGGCAATATCAGGTAGCCTTTAAGCTGGGACAGATCATGGAGGTTCCGGATGAGCTATCGGTGTTTGAGTTTAACTTTCAGACACTGGACCAAAATTTCGAGGTGAATATAGAAGGTTTTGCTATCTATGATAAAACCAATCTGCAAAGACAAAAGCTTGTCGGCAACCTGGTAACAGCGGATATGGCTGATCCGGCACAAGTTCAAAAAATACTTAGTGCCGCACAAGGTGATAAAAACTTAAAGATCACCTGGGATCATAGCACCGACCAAAAAAATCACAATTTCATCTTGGAAGATGTGCTGAGGAGCGATAACACAAGTGAACTTGAAATAAAATGGGACGGGTCGTCATTGGATGTAAGTAAAACCGGCGGTCAGGTTATCCAGGTACCGGCCATCGGAGATTTTAAGTTATTAAGTGCAAAGGTTATTCATAATCCCGAACAGTATGTGAGCCTTCAATTCTCCGACCCTTTGTTGCAAAAACAAAATCTGAATGGGTTAATTACGGTGGCGGACTTAAACAATCTTCGCTTTCTAATAGAAGATAATGAGATCAGGGTTTATCCATCAGTAAGACAAACCGGAAAAAAGACCCTCCAACTGTTTGCCGGCATTAAGAATGTCCAGAATTACAAAATGAAAAAGGGTACAAGCCTGGAGGTAGCTTTCGAACAGCTAAAGCCAGCAGTAAAGCTGGTTGGAAAGGGGGTTATATTGCCGAGCACCGACGGCCTTGTCATGCCATTTGAGGCGGTAAGTCTCAAGGCTGTGCAAGTACAGGTTACTAAGGTATATGAAAGCAACATTGCCCAGTTTTTACAGGTCAATAATTTACAGGGCGACCGGGAAATACGGCGTGTAGGGCGACCTTTGTTGAAAAAGACCATTGCCTTAAACAACCAGGGGGTTACCGACCTGGGTAAGTGGAACAGGTTTACCCTGGATCTCAGCCAGCTCATATCGTCAGAACCCGGCGCTATTTATCAGGTGCAATTAAGTTTTGATCAGAAACATGCCGCTTTTAATTGCCCCGGGCAGGACAGCGCCGGCGAGGGCCTGACAAGCATAGAAGAAGACAGTTGGGATAACCCGGAAGAAGACGAATTTAGTTATTGGGATACCTACCAGGATTATTATTATGATCCCGAGTACAGATGGGAAGAGCGCGACAATCCCTGCCACTCCTCGTACTACGCATATGGGCGCAGGGCAGTAACAAAAAATTTGATGGCATCTAACCTGGGCCTCACAGCTAAATTGGGCAACAATAAGCAACTGGTAGTAGCGGTTACCGATATGCAAACCACCGTGCCGTTGTCCGGGGTTACTGTGGAAATTTATGATTACCAGCAACAGCTAATCGAAAACACCTTCACCGATACCGAGGGCTTTGTAAAAGTCGATCTGCGAAAAAAACCGTACTTGATTATTGCCAAAAATAAAGATGAAAGAGGCTATCTTAAGGTGGATGATGGCAATGCATTATCATTAAGTAGCTTTGACGTGTCAGGACAGGTGGTTGAAAAAGGGATCAAAGGTTTTATCTACGGGGAAAGAGGTGTGTGGAGACCCGGAGACGATATTTTCCTCACCTTTATTCTGGAGGACAAAAATGATCAGCTACCGGATAAACATCCTGTCATTTTTGAACTTCGAAACCCAAAAGGACAAATCAAGCAAAAGTTGGTTAAAACAGCCTCGATTGGCAATATGTATCACTTTGCGACCAAAACAGCTGTCGACGACCCGACGGGAAACTGGCAGGCTACGGTGCAGGTCGGGGGTGCTACTTTCAGGAAATCATTAAAGATCGAGACAATCAAGCCCAACCGTCTGAAAATTAACCTGGACTTCGGCACCGATAAAATCAAAGCCGGGCAACAAAACCTTGCCGGGCAACTTCATGTCAATTGGCTGCATGGCGCTCCGGCAAGAAACCTAAAGGCCGAATTTGATGTCGTGCTCCAGGGGGCCACAACCACCTTCCCCAAATATGCCGAATATGCTTTTGACGATCCTGCTCGAGATTTTTATAGCGAAAGCCAGAAAATTTTTGAAGGTGTTTTAGATGCCGATGGCCATGCCATTATCAATGCGGCGCTAAGTCCTGAAAATGCTGCCCCAGGCATGCTAATGGCACATTTTAAAGGAAAAGTATTTGAAGGCGGGGGTGGATTCAGCATCGATCGATTCAGCATTCCCTATTATCCATACACCTCTTTTGTAGGATTAAGGACACCAAAAGGCGATAAGGCCAGGGGGATGTTGTTAACAGATACAACACACGTGGTAGATATTGTCACAGTTGATGCCGATGGACAGCCGGTGTCGAGATCAGGTGTAGAAGTGTCATTATACAAATTGGAATGGCGCTGGTGGTGGGATCAATCCACCCAAAACATCTCCAATTACATCGGTCGCTCCCACAATATTCCTTTGGAAAAAGCAAGCATCAATACAAAAAATGGCCAGGGAAGCTGGAAGTTTAAAGTAAAATATCCGGAATGGGGCAGGTTTTTTATCAGGGTATGTGATCCCGTTTCTGGGCATTGCGCCGGCAAAGTCATTTACCTGGACTGGCCCGGCTGGGCAGGTCGTGGCCAGCGGGAGTTTCCAGGGGCTGCTACCATGCTTTCATTTTCTGCCGATAAGGACAAATATAAAGTCGGCGAAGATGTCAAAATCAGCATCCCCACCAGTGAAAACGGCAGGGCTTTGGTCAGCATTGAAAATGGTAGTGGGGTCATTGACCAGCAATGGATTGAAACACAAAAAGGAGAGACGCCATTTTTGTTTGCAGTTACAGAGGAGATGGCTCCTAATATTTACGTACATATCAGCCTGATGCAGCCGCATGCCCAAACCGTGAATGATTTACCCATAAGATTATATGGCATTCTCCCGGTCACCATAGATAACCCCGACACCCATTTGGATCCGGTGATAGATATGGCGGCCGAGCTGGAGCCTGAGCAGGAAGTAACCATTAAAATCTCTGAGTCTAATGGTAAGCCAATGGCCTATACCGTTGCCGTGGTAGATGAGGGGTTGTTGGATCTGACCAAATTCAAAACGCCCGATGCCTGGAAATCGTTTTATGCAAGGGAAGCACTAGGTGTAAAGACCTGGGATGTTTTTGAAGATGTCATTGGCGCCTACGGCGGAAATCTGGAACGCATCCTGGCCGTCGGAGGAGACGAAAGTGGCGGTCAGGAAGAAAACACCAAAGTGAATCGTTTCAAGCCGGTTGTTAAATATATGGGCCCCTTTTACCTGGAACCAAGCCAAAAAGCCACCCATACTTTTACCATGCCGCAGTACATCGGGTCTGTTAAAACCATGGTCATTGCGGCTCACGAAGGAGCCTATGGCAAAGCCGAGGCGGTGACCCCGGTGAGGCAATCGCTGATGGTCCTGGGAACATTGCCCAGGGTGCTTGGACCCGGTGAAACGGTTTCTTTGCCAGCCAACGTTTTTGTCTCCGATCAATCCATCAAAAATGTAGCAGTACATCTGGAAACCAATGACCAGTTTAGCTTCAATGGCAGCTCGAGTAAAAACCTGAATTTCAACGGCCCTTCGGATCAACTGGTCGATTTTTCTTTGCTGGTAAAGCCGCAGCTGGGCTCAGGGAAAGTTACGGTAAACGCAAAATCGGGTAGTAAAAGTGCTGTCCACAATATAGAGATTGAGGTAAGAAACCCCAACCCGCCGGTGGTAGAGGTGATGGAAAAAGTAATCCCTGCAGGAGGGTCATGGGAAACGGAATTTAAAAATGTGGGCATGGCCGGCACCAATTCAGGTATGCTGGAATTGTATAGCATCCCACCTATTAATCTCGAAAAAAGATTGCGATACCTGCTGCGATATCCCCACGGATGCATAGAGCAAACGGTATCCTCGGCCTTTCCCCAGCTATTCCTGGCAGATGTCATGGATATGAATGAAACCAGCCTTCAAATGATCCAAAAAAATGTAACCGCCGCGATCGTAAAGTTACAATCATTTCAAAACAGCGACGGCGGCTTTAGCTATTGGCCGGGGCAGTCGGATTATGATGCCTGGTCTACCAGTTATGTAGGGCAGTTTCTGATAGAGGCCCAGCAGAAAGGATATGTCGTTCCCCATGAATTATTGCGAAAATGGAAACAGTTCCAAAGAAGTGCTGCCAGGAAATGGCGAAAAAATTCAAGCCGCTATCAAAGCGATCTTATTCAGGCTTACCGTCTATACACCCTGGCGTTGGGCGAATCACCGGAAAAAGGCGCCATGAACCGGCTGAGAGAAAGGAGTGACCTATCCAACGTTGCAAAATGGCAGCTGGCTGCGGCCTACCATCTGGCGGGACAGGCTGAGGCGGCAAAGCAATTGGTTAAAAACGTTACAACAACTGTTCAACCCTACCGGCAATCATCCTATACCTATGGCTCCAGCGTCCGGGATGAGGCCCTCATTCTGGAGACTTTAAGCCTGATGGGAGAAAAGGAAAAGGGTTTTGCCTTAATGAAAATGATTGCCGACCGTTTGAATAGCAACAATCACTGGATGAGTACCCAAACAACGGCATTCTGCCTGATAGCTGCGACCAAATTCATTCAGCTGGAAAAACCTAAGGGGGGTATTTCTTTTACCTTCACCTTAAACGACCAACCGCAGGAATCGGGCAAGACAGATTTGGCTATTGCCCAAAAATCTTTGAGCATTGACAACCGGCCAAATGGTCAGATCAAAGTGACCAATACCAGCCAGCAACAACTGTATGCACGGTTGATACTGGAGGGCACACCAGAAACCGGAGATCAAACACAGGCGGAGAATAACATGCGCTTGGCGGTAATATATAAAGATATGGACGGCAAGCTGATCGATCCCGCTACGATTGAACAAGGTACTAATTTCATTAGCGAGGTAACAGTCAGCAACCCCGGCTTAAGAGGTGACTACAGAGAGCTGGCCCTTACCCAGATTTTCCCTTCAGGGTGGGAAATCATCAATAATCGCCTGGATGACACGGACTATCCCGGAGATAAGGATCAACCCCAGTATCAGGATATCAGGGACGACCGGGTTTACACTTATTTTAGCTTAGGGGCCAATAAAAGAAAAACTTTCCGCATTATGCTTAATGCCAGTTACACCGGTCGCTTTTATCTACCCACCATTTATTGCGAAGCCATGTACGACAATACCATCAATGCCAGAAAACCTGGTAAATGGGTAATGGTAAAAAAAGCCGGTGTGCAGTAAAGTCAGGCCCTCTTACCGGCATAGACGATCTGCAAGCCTATTACTGCACCGGCGAATACCTGGTGTTTTCCCTGGGAGTGGTAACCACTTTATCACTTTCTTTTTTAACTTGTTGGTCATGCCAGGTGCCGCATCTGAATAATATTTTACACACAGCACTCAGACAACTTAGTTTAGGTGCTACGTTAGAGGTTGTAATGACACCGTTTACGGCCATGTAATTTTCTTTTCAAACGGTGATAGCAAATGTTTTTTCTTCACTTATTATCATCAATTCTACGGCAAAGCGTGATTGCTTTTCCGCAGTACAATTCTCTTCTGAAAAAATGCCTGCTCCGGCGTTAGTATCTAAAATATGCATTGACATCTCCTGTTGCTATTTTTGACATCAATCTAATCAAGTCTATACCTAAGATCAGCACATGGAAAAGTCTGTAAGCAGAGACCGTCATTTACATTTAAACCTAAAACTTACACAGTACCATTTGGCCAAAAAAAAGTTGGAGACTTTTCCAAATTGATTGGAAATTGTATGCAAAAAACAACAAATATATGTATCAAATTAAATGGTTTTCAGTGGGCCTGATATTGAGTCTCTTCCTCCATATCAACGGCGTGGGGTCAACCCCGGATCCCGAACCATCGCAGGCATGGAAATTAAAATTCGCAAGCTCTATACGGTGGCAGCAAATCACACCACTTGGTAATTTAGTGGTAAATACCGATGACGGTTTATATGGCATTGATCCCGACAAAGGCCAGGTGTCCTGGGAGATTAAAAAATTAGCTGGCATACCTTATGAAAGTTATCAGGTTTTGCCAAATACCTTTTACGCACAAATATCAGTGGATAACCAGGTTATTGTATTGGATCCCTATGAAGGCAAGATACTTTCCGATACCAGGAAAGCCGGATTCAAATCAGTGGTAGCCAAAAATATATTGTATGAATCAGGCGCTATTTTAGTTTATGGTTTTAAGGAAAAGTTATCAGCCTCCTTAAGCCTGTTTGATATCGCCACTGGAAAGGAATTATGGAATAACAGTGAAATTTTCACCAAATCCAAAGGACTGGGAGGTCTTATGAGCAATTTGAGCGCCGCCTCCGACCTGGCAGAAGGTGAAGACGGCCCCGCTTTTAATCTGATTGAAGTGGATGAGCAGGCCTTTATCATCGCCAATGCCAACGGCATTTTTAACATAAATACCCATTCGGGCCAAATGAATTGGAAGGCCGACTTACCCAGACCTAAAGGGGCTGTTTCGTCTTCCAATGAATCCAGGCTTATCAAGGCAGAGTCCGGACCGTACTTTTATTATGCCAAGTCAAACTACCTGATGGGATACAATATAAAAGATGGTGTACAGGCATGGCCTGAAATTGTAAAAATCAACGGGCTGGTTAATGAAATTATCAGCCACCCAAAGGGATTGATTTTACTGCCTAAGATTGATCCCGTCAACAATATGTTCGGAACCAGAATCAACCTGGTTGATTATCAAACCGGAAAAACGTTCTGGGGCAAAAAAGGCAAGGGGCTGAAAATTCCCGGTTCGGTAGTCAACATCAACTATATTGACGATGATATCATTCTGGTAATGGCCGATGGTGATAAATCATTTTTAAACATCCTGGATGTTAACAATGATCAGTTAAAATTTGACAACTCCCTGAAAATTAAGGGCGTTTTGGAATATACTGAAATGACCAAAAGTGGGCTTTTGTATATTACCAAACCGGATATTAGCTCCCAGGGTGAAATAAATATATTTGACCTGCAAAACGGTCAGCCCAAATTAGCAAAATCCATTAAGTCAGGCAGGCCTGCCGATGAGGCCCAATTTCTATCTGGTAAATTCAGGTTGTTGAGAGCTTTCAAGGATAATTTACTTTATGTTTTCTCGAATAAGGCGAAAACGCTATATGAGGTCAACCTTGATAATGCCAAGATGAAAATATTGCAGGAAAAGATTGCTTTTGAGGGTAAAGAAAGAGCCACACATTTAGAGGTTCGAAATGATGGCCTGCTATTAAATTCAGAGCAAAACATTGCCTCTATCGGATTTGACGGAAAGATGAAATTTCAAAAATACTACCCTGCACCAAAGGAACCAGGTATTTTGAGAGCCTTACATACGCTTGACGCCATCCATGCCGCTCTTTACAGCGCCCAGGCGCAGATGGTGGCCTCAACCTTTAATCAGGCCGCGGCACAATCGTCCAATGAACTGGGCAGGGAAATTTCTACAGAAATTGCCAGTGCCTACGATCAACAGGCACAAAAGGCCAGGGCCTATTCATCCAGCGCCATGGCAGCCGCCAAGAGACGTTTCAAAGCCAGCGCGGTAACTTCCGATTTTATTTTTATGATGGTTACATTGGACAAGCAGAAAACCGGGGTGGCCAAAGCGCTTGAAGGTAGAAATTACGGCTTGGTCAGGGTAAGTAAAAACACTGGCGAAATCATCGAAACCATCAACATGAAAGATGAAAAAGAGCCCAGCTACCAGGTAGATGACGTGCAAAGCGCCATCTATTACAGGCAAAATCCAAATGAAATTGTAAGTTATAAATTTGATAAGTAGGTTTTTGTTTGGCAGGCTACTTGAGAAAATAACTTAACAGGTAGTAAAGTTTTACGTTTCGGTGCCCTGGTGATTGCAAGCAGTAAATCATCAGGGCACCAAAGCGTTTTGAGGAAATTGCTCGCCTGGAGGCCTCCGCTAAATATCTCCGCACTTCAAATGGTAAAAGGATCAGAAGACCTGCTCAATGGTGATTTGCCTCCCGTTGAAAGTAATTTCATCGCCCGCCTGATGTTGGTACAAAGCCTGACCAATAGGAGAAGCCAGGGAAATCGTAAAATACACGGTGTCTTCTATCGCAATCTTCCCCAGGCTTACAGCGATAAAAAAATTGCCGATCGACGTGATAATCACGCTCCCCAATTCAGCCTGATGGCAAAGTTCCTGCAGCTTAATCTGGTGTAATTGTTTTTTCAATTTTATGGCTTCCTCCAGTTGAAATGCCATTTTTTCAAGTTCCAGCTGCATCATGGCCCGGCCGGTTTCATATTTATCTCCCACGCTGCTTTTGGACTCCTGGTTGGCCGCTTTTTGAACCACCTCCATCGCTGACCGGGAAGCGTGGATCTTTTCTTCAACCGTTGCCAGGCATGCTTCATGTAACCTGTGCTTTAAATCCATTGAGGCTTCCATAACTTTCAGTTTTAACAAAAACTTACCTTTAACATATTTATATCTCCACTGAACATATCCAAAAAGGTATTGTTTCGTAAAATATGTTAATTCGTCGAATATTAAAAATTAGATAAGTGCGCCTATACTTTACGATCATCTTAATCCTATGGTCAATACAAATTTTTGGACAACAACGCGGGGGAAATTTTAAAAGGCCCGCGGCCAGTACGATCAAGGGTAAAATTACCGGAATAATTGTGGATGCCAAAGATGATAAGCCATTATCATTTGTGACCGTTGTGGTACGAAATCCTGTAACCCAAAAAGACGTGGACGGCACCATTTCGGAGGACAATGGAAGTTTTAAATTGAGTAATATTCCCGTCGGCAATTACAATGTGCTCATATCCTTTGTAGGCTATGAAACCATCACCAAAAAAATAACCTCAACACCGAAAAAACCAGATATTAACCTGGGTACGGTGAAACTGGCGGCCACTTTTCAGCAGTTGGATGAGGTCGTGGTACAGGGCGAAAAAGAATTGGTAGAAAGCAGAATAGACAAAATCGTTTACAATGCCGAACGCGATGTGGCCAATGCCGGTGGTGATGCCTCAGACGTTTTGCGGCGGGCGCCGCTTTTAAGCGTAGACCTGGAAGGAAACGTATCCTTGCGGGGAAGTTCCAATATTCAAATACTACTAAATGGTAAACCTTCCACCCTGTTTGCCGGGAGTCCCGCCGATGCCCTGAAAGTAATACCTGCCGATCAGATCAAATCCGTTGAAGTGATCACCACGCCATCGGCCAAATACGACGGTGAAGGCACTGCTGGCATTATTAATATAATCACCAAAAAGAAAAAGGTCGAGGGGTTTGTTGGCAATGTCAACATGTCTGTAGGCACCAGGCAGAATAATGCTGTTTTGGGCCTCAACGCCGGAAGGGGGCGATTTGGCTTTAACGCCAACGGAAGCACGTATTACAGCTGGCCACGGGATGGTAGCAGCAGCTTTTACCGCGAAGATAACGTCGGTGAAACGCTGAGAACATTAAACGAGGATGGCGGCACCGAGAGCAGCAGGATAGGATTCTTTGCCACAGCCGGCGCATTTTATGACTTCAACGCTTATCACAACCTCACCTCATCATTTAGGTTACGCGGTTTCGGCTTTGACCGGGAGGGCGTTTATCTGACAAACTACAACGATCCGTCTATAGACCTCTCTCAACGCTATCAAAGATCCAGTATTAGCGACAGGCTGGTCAGTGGCTATGAATGGTCAATGGATTACATCATCAAATTCCCGGAGCATAAGGAAAAAGAACTCGCATTCTCTTATAAGCTTGACGGTAATGTGAGCAACCAGGATTTTATTATCGAGCAAGAGGATCTGATAGGCGATGATGTTGAGCTTTTCCGTGATGAAAGAAATGAAAATGATGGCACCAATCACGAAAATACCATCCAGGTAGATTATACACATCCCGCCGGTGAAAAAATAAAAATTGAGACCGGTGCCAAGGCTGTATTGAGAAGTGTTAAAAGCGATTACAACTACGAGTTCTTTGACCTGTCAAGGAATGCCTATATTGTAGATGCATCCAGAACGGACGTGTTTGACTACGAACAGGATGTAATGTCCGGATATTTTTCAAGCAATATAAAGCTCGGTGATAAGTACGGTTTAATAGCCGGTGTGCGCTTTGAACATACCCGTATAACGGGTGCATTTGAAAATTTCGAGGCGCCATTTGAAAATGATTATAACAACTGGCTCCCCAACATCATCGTCAGCCGGAAATTTGGGAAGATGACAACGGCCAAGTTAAGTTACAACCGCCGGATTCAAAGGCCCAGTCTCCGGTTTATTAATCCTTATGTTCAAATTGATAACAACCGAAACATCTCGGTAGGAAACCCACAAATAGAGCCCGAGTTGACCGACCAGATTGAGATAAGCTACAATACTTTCATTAAAAAAATATTACTCAATGTTTCCGGCTACTACAAAAGGACTACTGACAATATCGAAAGTTTCCTGCAGGTAGACGATGAAGGTATATCAACAGTAACATATCAAAATGTGGGTGAAAATAACTCCATTGGCATGAACGCATTTACTTCTGTCACCATGTTTAAAATATGGACACTCAGAGGTGGTATAAATCTGTTTACCTACAACGCCTCAGGCATCGTAGATGGCGAAAGCCTGACCAACGAAGCCATATTGTTCAATGGCAATATCAATTCAAATATTAAACTAAAAAATGACTGGATAATTGATATGTTTGGTTTTTACCGGAGCCGCCGGCAGACATTGCAGGGTTTTAACCCTTCATTCTCAATTTTTAGTATGGGGATCAGAAAAACCATTTGGGAAAAACGAGGATCGATAGGATTAAGAATTGTGGAGCCTTTCTTCGAAAATAAAAAATTTGGCAGCGAATTGCGTGGCGATGACTACTATCAAACCAGTGAAAATGTTATTGCTTTCCGTTCATTTGGTATCAATTTTAGCTATAAATTCGGAAAGCTGGATTTCAAACAACAACAAAGGCGAAGTAAAATAAAAAATGATGATGTAGGAGGGGGAGATGACAACCAACAGTTTTAGCGTCTTTTCCCGGTTTCAATTTCCTTCGGCGTCGAGGTGTTGATTTTCCGGAACGATTAAAACCATTATCCTTAAGGTTAAATACCAAAATTTTCAAGAAAACGCGTCTTTCCTGCAAAAAGGTCTTTAAGCAAGAATTTAGTGTCATAAAAATTTCTTAAATTTTAAAAAATTTAAAAAATCCAAATCTTATTTACCGATATGGCAAACCGCAAAATTTTACTCTCCGAAAATGAAACTCCTGACAAATGGTATAACATCGTGGCTGATATGCCCAACAAGCCCTTGCCCCCACTGCACCCGGGCACCAAGGAGCCTATTGGTCCCGAAGCGCTGGCCCCGCTTTTCCCGATGGAGTTAATCAAACAGGAAGTGAGTGCGGACAAGTGGATTGACATTCCCGACGAGGTAGTTAATATCTACTCGCTGTGGCGTCCCACGCCTTTATATCGCGCCTACAATTTTGAAAAGATGTTGGATACCCCGGCAAAAATTTATTACAAATATGAAGGCGTCAGCCCCTCTGGATCACATAAACCTAATACGGCTGTTGCACAGGCGTATTATAACAAGCAGGAAGGTGTAAAACGAATTACCACCGAAACCGGTGCCGGTCAGTGGGGTAGCGCCTTGAGTTTTGCCTGCAACTTATTTGATATTGCCTGCGAGGTTTATATGGTAAAAATCAGCTATGAACAAAAGCCTTATAGAAAACTAATGATGAATACGTGGGGGGCCGATGTGATTGCTTCCCCGTCTGATCAGACGCAGGCAGGAAGGGAAATACTCAACCAGGACCCCAACTCACCCGGAAGCCTGGGTATCGCTATTTCCGAAGCAGTGGAAAAGGCTGCCATGGATGAAAACACTAAATATTCCCTTGGGAGTGTCTTGAATCACGTTTTGATGCATCAAACTATCGTGGGTCAGGAGGCATTATTACAAATGGAAAAGGCGGGAGATATGCCTGATATTGTCATCGCCCCTTTTGGCGGCGGGTCAAATTTTGCAGGATTAACGTTTCCTTTTTTACGCCTTAATTTTGACGAGGGGAAAAGCATCAGGTGTATTGCCAGCGAACCAGCTTCCTGCCCCAAGCTTACGAGAGGTGTATTCAGATATGATTTTGGGGATACCGTTGGAATGACGCCACTACTGCCTATGTACACCCTCGGTCACAACTTTGTGCCCGCTCCTATTCACGCCGGCGGATTGAGATATCATGGCGCCGGGGTTGTGGTCAGCCAATTGTTAAAGGATAAACTGATTGAAGCTCAATCACACGACCAACTCGAGTGTTTTGATGTTGGTGTCAAATTTGCCAAAGCAGAAGGCATTATTCCAGCGCCGGAAGCTAACCACGGCATTGCCACTGTGGTACAGGAAGCCATGAAGTGTAAAGAAGAAGGTGTTTCCAAAACCATATTATTTAACCTTTGCGGTCATGGTAATTTCGATATGGCTGCCTATGAGGCCTATTTCAATGGGGGACTGGTCAAACATGAAGTCACCACAGAAGATATTAACGCTTCCCTCGCTAAATTAAACACGCCGGAAATAAATTAAACCAGAAATTAAACAACAAAACCTCTTCCAAACATGAAACACAATTATTTCATGGTGGTAAGTTTATGCCTTGCCACCTTTCTTCTATTTAAGTGTACCACGCCCAATAACCAGGAGCAGGCTTCTGCGGAAGCCACAACAAGGGAATCACAAAAAGCCAACGCCTTTTTTGAAGAAGCCTTTGAGCGGGACACGGATAGAAAACCTGAACTCCAAACCCGGTTGGGCATCAAGAAAGATTATGGTCTTTGGAATAATGTCAGCGAAAGCTTTGCTCAGAAGGGATTAAAAATCACCGAAGATAATTTAAAATTCCTGAAGGATTCGATCAATTTTAACCAGTTAGACAAGGACACAAAATTGAGTTATAAGATTTTTGAAAAAAAGCTGAAGAATGAGATCGCAAAATTTCCTTTCCGGCTCCACAACTATCCCATTAATCAAATGCGGGGCTTTCATGCCCAGATGCCTGCCTTTTTGATTAACTACCACCAAATTGAAGGTGAATCGGATGCCAGGGCTTACATCTCCAGGTTAGGCAAAATAAAAAGTCATTTTAAACAGCGGATGGAAAACCTAAAGGTAAGAGAGGAGAAAGGGATTGTATTGCCAAAATTCCTTTTCTGGCGCGTAATTGAATCCTCCGAAAATATTATCAGCGGTCAACCATTTGATCAATCTGACAAAAAAAGCACCTTGTTGGGTGACTTTGTCAAAAAAGTAGACAACCTTTCGCTGGACGATCAAATTAAACAAGAGCTGATCGGTGAGGCAACGCGGGTACTAGCTGATTCCGTAAAGCCCGCTTATGAAAATCTCATTACTTTCCTGAAGGGTCAGGAGCAAAGGGCAACAAATGAGGCCGGCGCCTGGAAATTCCCTGAAGGTGATCGCGCCTTTAGCGTGGCATTGGCGCAAACCACCACCACAAATCTTACCGCAGAAGAAATCCACGAGATTGGATTGAAAGAAGTCGAAAGAATTCATGGCGAAATGGAAAAGGTCATGAAGCAGGTAGACTTTGCAGGAGACCTGTCCTCGTTTTTTAAATTCATGGCTACTGACCCGCAGTTTTATCTACCCGAAACCGAAGCGGCAAAACAGCAGTACCTGGACTCCGCTATCTTGCTAATCAATAATATGAAGGAACGGCTCGACGAACTATTCATCACCAAGCCAAAGGCCGATATGGTTGTCAGGCAGGTGGAAGCATTCAGGGAAAAATCGGCCGGCAAAGCCTTTTACAATCGGCCGGTTATCAATAGCTCCATACCTGGTACCTACTATGTCAATCTCTACAAAATGGCGAATATGCCAACTTATGAAATGGAAGCACTGGCATATCACGAAGGTATTCCGGGGCACCATATGCAGATTGCGATCGCACAGGAATTGGAGGACCTTCCCAGGTTTAGAAAATTTGGCAGTATTACCGCCTACATTGAGGGGTGGGCCCTCTATTGCGAGGCTATTCCGAAAGAAATTGGCTTATACGCCAATCCCTATGCCGACTTTGGCCGGTTGGCGATGGAGCTGTGGCGGGCATGCCGTTTAGTGGTAGATACGGGTATTCATCATAAAAAATGGTCGAGAGAGGAAGGCATCGAATATTATAAAAAAAATACACCAGCTCCCGAGGAACAATGTGTTAAAATGGTAGAGCGGCATATCGTGATGCCATCACAAGCCACTGCCTATAAAATCGGGATGCTCAAAATCATGGAATTACGACAACATGCAAAAACGCAACTGGGAGATCAATTCGATATCCGTGAATTTCACGACGTCATCTTAACCAATGGTGCCATTCCCCTGGATATTTTGGAGGAGTTGGTCAATGATTGGATTGACGCTAAAAAGTCCTGAAGTTGTATACAGGACACTACCAATCCGTGCAGAGGTACAAAATACTTCTATTAGTATAATTAATTCTGCCAATAATTATAACCTCGTTACCCCCTCCTCCTGTAGGGGGTAGTCAATATTCTATGTCTAAAAATTCATGTGCATTCCTTTAAAAGGAAGCTTATCTATTGGGTTTTTCCAAAAAACAAAACCCGATTTTTGCTTATTTAACCAATATAAAATATTGATTATCAGTATTTTAAATACATGTACACTTATTGTATACCTCAAAAAATCACTCTTAAGTCATCATTGTCGTAACATTACACCGGGAATAATTTTATTCGCTGGCTAGCATATATTGTACATACATCAAACAGTAAAAAACTAAAAAATCAATACCATCATGAAAAGAGCCTTCTCAATGGTGATTATGCTATTAATAATAGTATCATGCCATAACAGTAAAAAGCAGGTAAAGCTGGAAGCGCCACTATTTGATAATCTGGGGCAACATCACCTGGAAATCACAACAAACGAAGCGTTGACCCAAAGATTATTTGACCAGGGATTAAACTTGTCTTATGGATTTAACCACGCGGAGGCAGCCAGGGCCTTTCGGGAAGCGGCCAGACTTGATCCGGAATGTGCGATGGCTTATTGGGGCATCGCGCTTGTGTTGGGTCCAAATCTCAATGCGCCTATGGACCCGAGTGATATGGGTGAAGTATATATGGCCGTGCAAAATGCGCTGGCTAAAAAACAGAACGCCACAGAATGGGAACAGGCCATGATAGATGCCATTGCGATAAGATACCCGGACAGTATTACCACTGATCGCGCGCAATTTGACATTGATTACGCTGCCGCCATGGGTAAGGTATACAAAAGGTTCCCTGATAATTCTGACATCGCCACGCTATATGCCGAAGCCCTTATGGATGTGCACCCGTGGGATTTATATACTTATGACGGGGAACCCAAAGAATGGACACCGCAAATTGTGTCGTTATTTGAAACCATTTTGGAAAGATGGCCGGAACATCCCGGAGCCAATCATTTTAATATCCACGCGATAGAAGCATCTAACAATCCGGAAAAGGCGATGGCCAGTGCCGATGTTTTACGGGAGCTGGTACCCGGCGCCGGTCATTTGGTGCATATGCCTTCTCATATTTATATCAGAACGGGCAGATATCACGAAGGATCCATTGCCAATGAAAAGGCCATGATCGCCGATAGTATCTATATCAGTACCTGCCAGACACAAGGACTTTATCCGTTATTGTATTATCCCCACAACATCCACTTCCTGGCGGCAACTGCTGCGCTGGAAGGCAGGGGTGACCGGTCGATCAGCGCATCCTGGCAATTGTCCAAACGTGTTGACACAGAATTAATGAAAGATCCCGAGTGGGCAACTCTGCAACATTTTTTCTCCATACCTTATTTTGTCATGGTCAAGTTTGGCCAATGGAACAGAATTTTGGAATTGCCCGAACTGGTTGACGTCCCGCCCTATCCGAAGGCTATTGAACATTACGCCAGGGGAATGGCCTATCTGAAACAGGGAAAGGTTACAAAGGCGGAGGAAAGTCTGGCCGGCATCCGGGAAATTATGGGCGATGAATCACTGCAAGACCTTACCATTTTCGGACTCAACCTGATTACAGACGTCCTGGAAATCGCCAATCATGTATTAACTGCCGAAATAGCGGCAAACAAGGGAAATTATGATGTGGCCGTGGAGCATTTTCAAACAGCCATTAACATAGAAGACCACTTAATATACAACGAGCCTCCGGATTGGTTTTTTTCTGTAAGGCACCACCTTGGTGCTACTTTACTGGAAATGGACAAATACGAGGAAGCCGAAACCATCTTCCGGCAAGATCTTGCCAAATACCCTGAAAACGGCTGGGCACTTAACGGATTGATGAACAGTCTTGAGAATCAGGATAAAAAAGAAGAGGCAAGCGAGGCAAAAAAGAGATTTGATAAGGCCTGGCAATGGGCCAATGTTGAGCTGAGTGGGTCATTGGTAGCTCAAAATTCCTATGACGTTTATGATGACCAGGATCTATTCAAAAGTAGCCTGGCCTTTCACCAAGTAAAAGCCTTACCCAATTGTGGGGTAAAGCAATAATCCTCAATACAACCGAAAAAGCCTTACCAGCGAGCTGGTAAGGCTTTTTTTATGGCAGGCAGCGTAACCGGGTTTGAGACGAATGGCAATTGTGTATAAAATTTTGTATTATGAATTTATTTTATAGGTCAAACTAATAGCTAACAAAACTCAAACTACTCATGATTATCTCCAGTAAAATTATCATCAACAGACCGGTCAAAGAGGTCTGGGATTTTTTTAACAACCCTGACAATATGCACCTATGGCTGACAGGCTTTAAACGATTTGAACAGATCAGCGGTGAATTTGGAAAAGTTGGCGCCAAAGCCAGGCACATTTATGAAGAGCGGGGTAAGTTGTTGGAAATGGTGGAGGAAATTACAGGGCGGGAAGAATACAAAAAAATATCGTTAATTTTGAGCCATAAATCAATGGAATCAACAATCGAAACCGATTTTGAAGACTTAAACCATGAACGCACCTCTTTAATATGCCTGGTCAATGTGAAATTTAAATCTGTCTTTTTCAAGCTGTTTGGAAAAATGATGCTAGGATCGATGCAAAAACGACAGGACAAGGACTTTAATACATTAAAAACCGTGATTGAATCAAGATGAGCGCCATCCTTTCTTATGTTTTAATCAGAAAATCATTCCTATGAAAAAATCAAAAAAACCGTTGATTGAAGCTATAAAATCCGGAGCTGCGCAACAGGCCATCTCACTGTTGAATGAGCATCCATCCATGGCCGAGGAGCATACGGATGAGGGTATCAGCCTACTATTGCTGGCAGCCTACTACCGGCAAGCAGACATTGTTGATACAATCCTGCGTTACAGGGAGCATTTAACTGTCTTCGAAGCAGCTGCCTGCGGCCACGTAAAATCTCTTAAGGAGGCCGTTAACAAGGATCCGGCCGTTTTGAACGCGCACGCTGAGGATGGTTTCACACCCTTGGGTTTGGCTTGTTTTTTTGGGAATGAGGAGATATGCAGCTTTTTGATTGAAGCCGGCGCAGACGTAAATCTTGCTGCCAATAATTCATTCAAAGTTCGTCCGTTACATTCGGCGGTAGCCACTAAAAACATTAAAATCGCCCGCTTATTACTAAATCAGGGTGCCGCGGTAAACGCCAGTCAAATGGCTGGCATCACCCCTTTGCATTCAGCCGCTCACAACGGGCAAATGCCAATGGTTGAGCTTCTTTTGGCGCATAACGCGGATAGATCTCTTAAAACCAATGAAGGTAAATCACCGGCGGATCTGGCGCTGGAAGGTGGTTTTGACAATATCTCAAAATACATCGAAGACTTTGATGACCACAAGGGCTGACAAGGCAGGTTGTCGAAAAAAAATGACCACCTCTGAACAAGGTGGTCAATAGTCACTAAAAATGGAACAAGCAAAAGGTCCATTTACTCTTTAATGTCTTAAATGAGTTCTACGCCTAATCCGGGTTTATCGGTGATAGACATCCAACCGTTTTCGATCTTAAATCCCGGGCTTACTACGTCTACTACAAGGTCGAGACTACCGTCGAGATCTATGTATTTTGTATGGCGGTAAGAAAGTGCGCTGTGCAGGGCAGCGGTAATGCTGATTGAGCTTTCATCATTACAACCCCACATTAAATCAATGCCGGCTGCCTTGGCTATCGTAGCAATCTGCCTGGCAGGATAAATACCTCCGGACTTCATCAACTTAATGTTAAAAATGTCACAGGCCTTCGGAGCAGAGGACAGGAGGAAAGCATCTTCGGCGGATTTAAGACATTCATCAGCGGCAATCAAGGCCTTAATTTCCGCCGGTAATTGCTTCATCAAATCTACCTGACTGGCCGGTACCGGCTGTTCTATCAGCTCCATGTTCAACTGCCTTGTTTCCCTGAAGAAACGGACCAAGTCATTTTCGTCATATCCCTGGTTGGCATCAACCCGGATAGTCATTTCCCCGTTGTAGCGCTCCCTTAGCTTTCTCATGCGTTCAATATCTTCCTCCACATCTCTCCCTGTCTTCACCTTGAGCACTCTAAAGCCCATTTCATAATATTCCTGTGCCTCTTCCAGGGTACCGGTTACATCCTTAATTCCAATGGTCACAGAAGTGGGCATAGATTTTATTTTTTGCCCCAAAAAGATACTTAGAGGTATATCGATCGTTTTGGTAAAAGCGTCATGTACCGCAATATCCAGCGCGGCCCTGGCTGCAGGTGTAGCCGGAAAACGGGTAAGGATCTCATCCAGAATGCCATGAAATTCTCTAATATCCCTCCCTATCAGGAATTCCAGGTTTTCCTCGGTTAGAGTACTCATACTATCGGCCAGTGACTCGCCAACAACCTGCTCGCTGGGGTTACCCGACCCGAGGCCATACTGGCCATTTTCCAGATTAAGCTTCACAAAAACATTGTCGACATCGTCAACCGTTTTAAATGCGATGGTATAGGGCCTGGTGTTACCCAGGTTTTTTCTCCAGACTTCTATTGATTTTATTTTCATACCTTGATCATTTTTCTTTTGATAACTTCAACCAATCCGCCCATGCCGTCTACCAACGGACTGACAACCGGCAGGCCGCTTCTTGTTGCCAAATCTTCCTTACTGGCACTTATTTGTGCCGCTGTCATGTCTGCAGTGTTCACCGTTAAGGCCCAGGTATCACAGCCTAGCAGCTCAATGATCTTTACATCCTCCAGGGCATCCGGAATAGTGGCCGGGAAGTATTCCAAATTACTATAATGGGTCCGTATAGGGTGATGCTGTAAAATTACGCCATCCAACCTTCCGGAAACAATAAATTCCGATCCGCAGGGTCCACCAGGATTTTTGAGACTTGCCTGCCCTTCGATCAACATCACCTCCGGCTGTTCATTTTTCCAACAGCTATACATAGCATTTTCTAATTCGCCCGGAATAAAATCGTTAGGTGTGGCGTCGAAAATAAAACCGTATTTGGTGCCTTGCAGCCAACCGGTCTGACCAGTAAATATCATTTCAGATTTAATCCCAGCCTGGTTGAGCGCATTGTTAAGCAATTTTGTGGTGGTTCTTTTACCAATTGAACAATCCGTTCCCAACACACCGATTTTAAGGCAATTCACCTCCTGTATTTTTCCATCCCAAAAATGAAGGTCCTCAAACGGTTTGGGTTTTCTGATATCGTAAAGTATAGCCTCATTTTTTTTTGCCAGATCGCTTAATTCACTAATACCGGATAAGGGCTGGTGTAAGCCGTTGACAATATGAATACCGTGAGACAAGACCTCGCTAATGACCGGATAAAGGCTCGGAGGAAGTATTCCTCCTTTGGTAGCCATACCAATAATAGCATATTCCGGTCTGTTCCCATTCTTCTCAATTAATTGCGCTATCGAGGATAAAATTGGGATATTCCTGTACTGGCCATCCAAAACCTCTCCGGCATCCCGGTTGGCGGCTTTGTTGTCAATCACGCCCACAATTTCAAATCGCTTAGACTCCCTGATCAGACCATGCGCCGTTTTGGCATGAATGGTCTCCAATAAATCTCCGGTTATAATACAAGCTGTTCCTGTCAACTCCGGATCAATCATACGCTGTACTGTTGTCATCCTTGTTTTAAATCTTTTAATTATTCTAAATTAATTATTTGTCCATTGCTAATGGCCAGTATATTTTTATTATCCTTTTTTAGCAGAAAGTAAGCCTCTTTCCCCAGGGCAGGAAACGAAGTGGTTTCATCATCAGTAGATAATGTCATACCCTCCGCATCGATTTCTTTATAGCCATAATAAGTGGAAAGATCTCCCATATCGGCAACGGCGCTTCGATAATATAATTCTTCCGAGCCGTCAGCAGCTATTTCATGTAGAAAAATACCAATATCACTGGTATATGAGTGACCGTCTTTTTCCATGCCAACATTTCTAATCAATAAATCAAACAACTTCCGGTCGTTGTCCGGAATGTCGTAATAATCCTCCTCTACCTCATTTTCATAATCCCCTTCGGCAATATCTATTAAGGCAGTTAACATGGCTACAAAGTTCAGTTTAACCAAATTTGTTTTTTCCGGATCGTCCGGGTATCCACCAGATTCGATTAAAATGGTGCTGGTACCCCATTTCTGAATATTATCGCCAAAAGCTCTGGGTTCGAAGCTATCGTCATATTTCCCTACCTGGCCCGGAATATATTCCTGTAATACCTTGTTCATCGAAACGATGACTTTCATCGCATTTCTGCGGGTGTCGTTTACTTCTTTTTCATAATTATAGGCCGGAGCCAGAAAAGAAATTGACGCCGGCTTACCTGTGCGGTGAACGTTATAGTATATGCTCTGATCGTGCAGATTAAAACCAAAATCAGGGTCATATTGATCCCTTGCCTTCTTCAGAATTTCGGACTCCGGTGACTGAAGGCGCAAAGCATCTCTGTTCAAATCAAAGGACCAGGCATTTCTCCTGTTATATTTCTCCGCGCCATCGGGATTGAGCATGGGTATAAAATACAGGGTCAGCTTTTGCAATAGCTTTTTTCTTACAGGATCCATCAGATCGGAGGAAGAAAGGAATCTGAATATCTCAAAAAGTGACCTGGTCGCCGTTGACTCATCGCCGTGCATTTGAGACCAAAGCAGTACTTTTATTTCTCCATCACCGGCCTTAACAAGGTTTATTTCCCTGCCCTCCACGGAGGTGCCCACTTTGCTGACTTCAAAAAGTGGTATCTCTTCTAACCCGGTAATAAAAGGTTCGATATCCCGGCGCTTTATTCTCCGCTTACCCAGTGCAGGAATGTGATAATGTTTATAATTCTGGAACAAATCCACGTGTGTTTCACCTTGCCCTCCCACCGGCTTGTCATAACCCACCATAAATTTAGACAGATCCGGAAGTTGCTTTTTTTGCCTTTTCAATTCATACTGATACACTATCTCACCCAGGTTTTTCATGAAAGGGAGCCCCACTTCATCATACTCATATTTACCGTCATTATAAATCTTGTTGGCGTTGGTATGAATGACCGCCGATAACATAAACTCCACCTTGTTTTCCAAATCGACGATATAAGCGTTATCGATCAGATACCCGTAAGCCAATCCAATTTTATTAAATATCCTGATATGCTGCGGAATGGATGTTTTCTCTGAACCATACATCAAAAACTTACTGTAGGTGTCATAGTAATTGGCTGTATCGTAGTCGGGATAGGTGGTTTCCGCCGGTAACTGGGACATGTACCGGTATAAAAATTCATAGTCATCGTTGCTAAGGTTAAAACGCTGTTTTTGCGGCACGGACTCCGGAAATATAACGGCGCGAAGCATCATTTGCATTTCGTCCAGGGGAATATGGTTCTTTTGGCCAAAGTCCATGGGTTCGTTAATAATACGCTCTCCTTTCAAATATCCCACACCTTTTAAAATCTGTCGTTTTTCGGGTAAAGGACCTGTATTGTATATTAAAGGTTGCTGATATACAACACTGTCGTTTTCTTTAAAGGTTACAGGATTTGTATGTCGATTTTCTTCCTCACTCAGCGGAATGGAAAGGCGATGGGTAATGCGCGCATTCACATAACCCTTCTGATGCAGGTTGTCATTGATGGTAGCCTGGCCTAAAAATTCGTAAAGCCGGTTAAAAGCATCATTATCACTCACCAGAAATATTTTCCTGGCGTAATGCGCTACACTTGGCAGGCCTGAGGCAGCCGTTGTATCCTCGTAAACCGTCGATTGGCCGGAGTAGGCACTATCTGTCAACATAGAAGTATATTTGTTCAGACCGTTGATTCCGAGTTCGTTCAGCTTTTCAAGGGCCAGGAAAGCTGCGGGCATTTTTACGGTACTGGCGGGATAGAAATATCGGTCCCGGTCAAAGTTGTAATAAAATGATTTGAAGGAGGGAACATTGTTGCTATCACGGTTGATCTGTGTATAGATAATCTGCGTTTCGTACGCTTCCTTATTTTGCAGAACTTCGTCAAATTGAGCCGGTGCCGTACGCATAAGATTTTCTAAAAAATCCTGATCTTCGATTAATGCACTTTCGTTATTCATACAGCTAGTGAGTATAAAAAAAGCGAGTAGGGAACATCTTATAAGTGTTTTCATGGCTTCCTGTTTATTTCTCTAAAATGACCAAAAAAAGTCTTATTTGCTATCATTAATTTACCTTGACATCCTACTTTTAAAAACAACCGGCCATTTTTAGCCATTGATAATCGGTTACCTGTTAATCTGTCAATCGTGTACATCAGCCATTAGTTCCGTTTTATTAAACCATCAAATCACCGCGGGTTGTGACAATTGAATAGTGCCTGCCTCTGCATCCATATCTACCTCTAAACCCACCGGCAGGGTAAACTTATCTTTGATGTGTCCGATCATAGCGCCACTGAAGGCAGGTATTTTTAAAGGTTTAATATAATGATCCAACAGCTCATCCAGCGTCAGCGATCCATAACCCCGGCCGGGATTACAATTGGTACACTTGCCCATAATAAATCCTTTAAGCTGCCGGAGTACGCCAGACAGCTGCAGTTGAGACATCATGCGATCGATACGATAAATTTGCTCATCGGTATCTTCCAAAAAAAGAATTTTGTCTTTCCAGGAAGGCAGATAATCAGAGCCGACCATACCGCAGAGAACGCTTAGATTTCCACCCACCAGGATTCCGGAAGTCTTTCCCGGGGTTAGTGTTCTTATCCTGTCATTTACCTGCACCAGGTCATCGGGTGACTTTTCAGGATTCTTAAATAATACCTCCTGTCCTTCAAACAACAATCTTTTAAAATAATCATAGGTGAAGGAATTCCAGGAAGATATGGCCACAGGGCCGTGAAAGGTAACCAACCCGGATCTGGCATAGATGGCCAAAAGCAATGCCGTGATGTCACTATACCCGATAAATATTTTAGGATTCCTGGCTATGGTTTTATAATCAATCTTTTCCAGGATCCTTGCTGCCCCCGATCCACCTCTCAAACAAATAATGGCGTTCACCGAAGGATCTTTGAACATATTGTTTATTTCCTCAGCCCTGTCATCATCCTGGCCGGCTAGGTGTCCATACCTGTCAGCAACATGTTTGCTCATCTTCACCCGAAGCCCCATGGCCTGTAAGACCTCTGTCACCAGCTCATAAGGTCCCGCTTCATATAGCGCACCGGATGGGCTGACCACACCTATAGTCTGGCCTGCACTTAGTCTATTGGGCACAATCTTTCTTATAATCCCGGGCTTTGATTTACTCGCACCATCACCCACAGTGGTGATTGGCCCAAGAGGCAAAAAAGAAGCCATGGTCAGGTCCCGAATAAATCTCCTTCTTTGAAGTGGCATAAACTAAAAAATAAATATCCAATGATTAGTCGAAAGGGTTTGGTATCCCAAACCCTTCCAACCTAAATCTGCTAATTAACTACGCAACAATTATTCAATATTAAAACTATAACCTCTCGCATAAGAAAGCGTGTTTTGATTGACCACTTCGAACAGCAATGTTATTCTAGTATCCACAGGAAGCATTGGTACCGTGTAATCAAATACTAAGGTATCCGTGCCGGAGCGCTGAGAAAAAGCCGGCTCGTAGGGTGTATTTGAAATCAGGGAGGTATCACTTCCGATAATATCATAAACATTTACCTCGTCAATCGGGTCGATCGACCAGTACTGCATCTCCAGGAAAACCGTCCCTCCCGCCGAAAAATCAACGGTTAAACCCTGGTTTTCCAATGTTCTGATATTGGCTATTTCAGGGTAAAAATTTCCCGACCTATCGATCAGATCATCCAGAGGATCCTCCTGATCATAACAGGCACCCAAACCGGCAGTGATCAGTGCCAGCAATATAACTTTTGATGTTAAACTAAATATTTTCATTTTTAAATCATTTAAAATCTTCCTGACAAATTATTTATCCCACCATAACTTTACTTCCAGTCCTTGCTGTACCTTGCTGACCTCTTCGCTGTTTCTGCTCAACTCATCAAGCGGGTAAAGCACCCGTCTGATCCATTGGCCGTTCAGATCCGGATTATGATTGATGGGTAGTTCCAGGTCTTTAAATACAGCGGGATTATGGTCATATCTTCTGAAATCCACCCAGGTTTCAGGATTCAAAAAATTGGCGATATACTTTTCTTTCATGATCAGCTCCAACGTTAGCGCACCGGCACCAACCGCAACGGCCGGATCGGCCAGGTAAGCATCCCGTTCTGCCGGATCAACACCCAATTTATCCATATGGGCGCCAATGCCCGCCAGATAGGCATCATAAGCCTCCTGAGTGCTTCCTACAGATGTTGTGGTGCCACCGTTATTCAAAAAGGTTGCTTCAGCCTCAATAAATTTCGACTCGGCATAGGTCAACATCAGTACGGGTGCGGTGGCTGTAGAATACCAGGTATCAACGGAAAACTTTGAATTTGAATCTTCACCGGCTTCCGAGCCATTGACAGCGCCCTTGTATTCGGCTTCCCCATCATTTTCAGCAATGAGCGGAAGTCTGGGATCAAAAACACCATAGTCGGTACCATTCATAGCATCAATAAGCTGTTCGGAAAAAGTAATGGAGGCATTGCCCGTGGCATTAGCCAGTGCCGGTCTTTTATGCCAGGGGTTTAAGTTACGTTCGTCATATAGAAATTGAAAATCATCTCCATTACCGTCAAAGCCGTTCGCAATAGCCGTCAACGCTTTGGAAGGAGCCTCCGGGTCAAACTCGCTTAAGTGCAACGCATATCTGGCTTTCAGGGTATAGGCGGCTTTTACCCATTTCGACAAATCGCCGCTGTAAAGTACATCATCATCGGCTGGTGAAAAAACTGAATTTTCACTATTCAAGGCTATAATTGCCTCATCCAACAGTTGCTGAATAGTGGTGTAAATTGCCTCCTGGTTATCAAAGGCAGGAGTCAGGTTTTCATTTGCCTGAAAAGCTTGGGAATAGGGCACGTCTCCCCACGTATCCGTAGCCAGTCCCAGATTTAAGGCTAGGACCACCTTTGCCACACCTTCATAGTGAGGGGAATTCTCCTCCCCGGATTGTATTGCCAATAAATTGGCATTAGAAAGTGCGCGCAAATAGATGCCGGTCCAGGTGGTGCCTAACCTTATCTGGTTGTGTGTGTCTGTATCACTGGCAGTGGCGGTAGCGGAAGCCACATATTGTACAATCTGGGAAGTCCGGAAACCTAGGTTGTAATGATTTAAGGCTGTGGAAGCAGCGATGGTAGGCAACAAAGCCTCCAGGCTCACTTCCCCTACCCTGTTGGGATCAATATTGGTGTCGCCTCCAAGGTAATCATCACAGGAAAACGAGGCAATGGCAAATAGCATTGCCAAAAGTATATGTTTGAAATATTTTGTCTTCATCATGCTAATCATTATTAAGTCTTACAGGGAAAAATTAAGTCTCACCGTATAGCTTCTTGTATTGGGAATGCTTTGTCCTCCAAATCCAAAAGAATTGGTGCCGGGACCGAATTGTGAAGTCTCCGGGTCAAACCCCTGGAATGGCGTGGATAAGAACACGTTGTTCCCGGCAAAAGTGATCCTGGCACTGGAAAACGGCGATTTATCCAGTAATTGCGAAGGCAACGAGTATGAAAGGCTTACATTCCTCACCCGAAACCAGGAAGCATCCTGCAACAAAATATCGCTGCTGCCTACAAAAGCAGATTCGTTTCTGTAGAGTGCCGGGCTGACATTATTGCCGTAGCCGGTGGGCCTGACAGGTGTCGTATTCACCGCTCCGGATTCGGTTACGCCGCGAAATACAATCTGTTCATACCTGAGGCCGGTTCTGGCATCGACGCCGTTCCTCAACCGGTTTCTTAAACCTGTGTCAAGCAGGTCGCCGCCTTCCCTCAATTCCAACAGCACCGACAGCGAAAATCCTTTCCAGGTGAACGTGTTCGTCATTCCGCCGGTCCAATCGGGAAATGCATTACCCACCAGCAGGAGCGTATCCAACGCACTCATCGGTAATCCGTTGGCATTGATGATCAAATTACCCTGATCATCCCTGATATAAGGGTGACCGTAAAGATCCCCTGCGGACCCGCCTTTAATCAATTTGTTAACAATTTCAGAAGGCCGGTCTTCGTAAAAAATAATTTCATCAACCAGTGGGGTAATGGACAATACCTCGTTTTTAATTTTTGAAAAATTGAGCGATACGTCCCAGTTAAATCCTCCTACATTTAAGGGGTTGCCTTGCAACAGTAGCTCGACGCCCTTGTTTTCAATTTCGCCGGCATTGGTGATAAAGCGTGACAGGGAGGTTGTGTTACTCACAGGTACCGGTATGATCTGGTCTTTGCTTGTCTGGCGAAAATAGGTGAAGTCAAGCCCCAGTCTGTTTTCAAAAAACCGGAGATCTGCTCCGAATTCTATGGCTGTAGTTCGCTCCGGCTTCAAATTCAGGGAGCCGGCTACATCATCCAAACGAAATCCATTTTGCCCAAGGAATGGGGAATTGGGATCATTTTCAAAATAAGTCCCGACCGCATAAGCACTGGCATCCTTTCCTACTTCCGCCCAGGAGGCCCTAATTTTCCCGTAGGTAAATACATCCGGCAATGGCAGGTGTTCTGAGAATACGTAACCCAGGCTTACACTGGGGTAAAAAAACGACCGGTTATCCTTGGGTAAAGTGGAAGTCCAGTCATTTCTACCAGTAATACTAAGAAATAGCGTGTTTTGGTAATCCAGCTTAAGCTGTCCAAAAACACCTACCAGTTTTTGTTCCCGGTCATCTTTGACGGTGAATAAATTGGTAGTATTACTTAAATCAAAAAAATCCGGTAGCGCGAATCCCTCACCCCTGGTGCTGATCAAGCCTGATCTGATGTCAGTAATTTGATTACCTAAGGTAAACGAAGCCGATAAATCCTGGCTTAGCGTACGGTTAAATGATAAAAGCAGGTTGGAATTAATTTCCCTGTAATTGGCATTTTCTTCCACGACAAAACCGCCATTTTGAAAGGTGATATCAATATTGGGCGGGGCGATCCTGGTTCGTACATCGCTGTAATTATCGATACCCAGCTGATAGCTCAAATCTATCCAGTCGACAGGCTTAAATTTGAATCCGGCATAACCCACAATGCGATCCACATCATCTTCGTAGGTGCTAAATTCTGCCAGGTATCTTGGGTTATCTATGATCGTTCCTGCATAGCTGTTTTGTGTGCCGTCGGGATTCAGATAATCATTTACATCAAATGTTGGTGTATGGTAGTTCAGCGTGCTCATAATCGACTTATCTCCCCCCTGTGACCTGTTGCCCCCTGAGTTGGTGTAGGTCACGGCGCCGTTGATTTCAAACTTTTCTGTGATAGCGGTTGAGCCGGCTATTTTAAAAGACGTTCGATCCCAATCCGAATTAGGTACCACACCGGTTTGGGTAAGCCGCGAAGCAGAGGTATAGTAAGTAGCCTTGTCGCTTCCTCCGGATAAATTTACGGAAGTTGAATATTTATAACCTGTTTCAAAGAAGTCCTCAAAATTGTCAAACACGCCATCAAACGGCGAAACCGCCGGCCCCAGCGTCTGAAATCTTACGCTTGAGCGGGTGCCGTCGGAATTTGTTCTTATTCTCCCCTGCCGGCCTTCCCGGTAACGGGTTTGAATATCCGGGGTGGTCACCACGTTATCCCAGCTCACGGAGGTACTGACGTTGATCCTCGCCTTACCGGCGGCTCCTTTTTTGGTCGTAATGACCACCGCACCATTGGCAGCTCTTAACCCGTATAGCGCTGTAGCAGCGGCTCCCTTCAAAATTGATATTGACTCAATATCATCAGGATTTATGTCTGCCGCCCTGTTGGTGTTGGAAAATTGCTCGGCGCTGGCTAAACCGGGCAGGTCCGAGCCTGACGCCGCATTTGATCCCGCACTTGGAATGACATTTCCTGCCACGGTCTCATTGCTTATGGGAATACCGTCGACTACAAACAGCGGCTGGTTGTTGGCACCGGGGCTTAGGGAGGTCAGCCCGCGAATAATAATGCTTGATCCCGCTCCCGGAGCGCCTCCTGAAGAATTGATCTGAACACCAGCAACCCTTCCCTGCAATGCATCGATAATGTTGGGCTGATTGGAATCCACTATTTCCTCAGCTTCCAGCTGTTGTACGGCATATCCAAGCGCTTTCTTTTCCTGTTCAACCCCAAAAGCTGTAACCACCACTTCCTGCAGTTGGGTAATATCGGGCGTTAATTGGTAATTTATAACGTCCTGTGAGCCTATGGCCACTTCGGCGCTGGTATAACCTATAAAAGAAAAAACGATTATTTCTGCGTCCTGAGATATTTCAAGACTGTAATCACCATTTGTATCAGTAATGGTGCCTACGCTGGTCCCCTTTATGCTAACCGACGCCCCCGGTAAAGGGGTCCCGGTCTCCGCAGTTACATTGCCTCTTATCGTCCGCTGCTGACCTAGCGCGGAGAACGCCAGGCAGCAAAAAAGACCCGAGATCAAAAAGGTAAAAAGTTTTTCCATATGTATGATGTTTTTTTGATTTAAAGATCACTCTATTTAGAACAGTCAAATCAAAAATAAAAGAGGGCATATTATATTTTAAGAAATAATATAAAATACTGTTAATCAGATATTTAAACACAAAACCTTTGAACAATACAGTCAAATCCAAGTCAAATGTTTTGACTGTCAGGCACTTTTTTTTCCAGACTCCGGGATTAAGCGTTTATTTCTTGATTATTACGCTTTGGTTAAATATAGAAGTAGGTTAATTTGCAATATGATATCACCCAAAATCAAGTTGGAAATTGAAAAATCCCCCGCACTCCAAAAGGTTATTAATGCGGGGGAGCACGGTAGGGACTGGTCAAAATTTACCCGGACTTTCTTCGAAAGGATCGCTAGAAAGATCAACCTGGAGGTTACTAAAAAAGTGGTAGCCTCTCCACTTTTAATTAAAGAGTATTTGCTTTTTGGGGAGGATGAATTTGAAAACATACTTTTCAAATTCAAATTGTCAGGTATGGATGATTTTATTGAATACCTGCGCGAACTGAATGTCCAAAAGCCTTACCTCTGGATTAGTGGTAAAACACTACAGAGCTATTGGAATAATAGCAATGCCAAGGATAAAAAACTAAACGTTCTCCTGACTTACCTGAACGTGGACCTGTCCCAGTGGGACAGCTGGAAAAACTTTAAGAGCGATGACAAAGCCGAACAGGATCGCTTTGGCAGTAATGACAGGCATACCCTACAACTACTAAAAAAGTATTATCTCGGCAATTATTACAGGTACTACCAAAAAACCGATAACAGTCCTGTCATGGTAAAAGCACCATTTATTATCAGGGAAGATCCCAAAAAAGTGGCTGTTATTGAGACTAAGACCATAGGACACCGCTATATCAACTCGTCGGTAGTTATTCGTGACGGTGCCCTGTACATAGATTGTGAAAACCTGGACTGGAACGAAAAAGAAAGTTATATTTTAAACATAGGTTTCGAAACAGATCCGGAGCTCATTTTTGGGGTGTCCAATACCTTGGATAAAGGAGGAAAGGCGTTGGCCATCAGGAATGTATTTGTGAAACAACCCCTAAAATATGATTATGGCGAGGCCAGGGCGCTGGAAATTCCGTTTAGCCAGGAATTTGAAAAACCCTGTACAGACGCCATGTTGCTTGATTTTTTTAAAAGGAGTTCCAATAATTTAATTATCACTGAGCGTTTTTTCTCCTTTAAAGACCTTGCCTCCCTCCCCGGTGATCAGCTATTACATTCCTAGAAGCCCTTAGTGATTTATTAATTTTTTGAATTTCTTTTTAGCCGATCCGTAAATGTAGGTAACATCGGAATAAGCCTTTCCCGGAAAAAATTTACCCTTATAATAACGCTTCATCTGTGACTTTGCATCGCCTTGCAAGTGCAGTGCATGAACACGATCTAATTCTTCTTTCCTGTCTTCCTTAAAAAAGAAGGGCCGTTTTTTTACAAACTTCACCTTTTTCCTGCCAAGCTCAGTAACGTATTGATCAATCTCCGAGTTGGAAGCTGCATTAATATTGTCATCAAATACGTTTCCCTTATGACTTCTGGAGAGACTGACAACCCGGCTTGTATTTGCCTGCCAAAACAAATAAAGCGTAGTCATATCACATATCCCACCGGGTTTGTTTTCAGCAACATGCCAATGCCACTTTTGCCTGTAAAGGTTTAGGTAATCCTTCTTTTGATAGCTATCAAGAATCATTTTACAAAAATCTTCCAGCGCATCGATGGTCCAAAAACTAATGTGGCCTGAGGCTGTCCATTTAAAGGAGCTTGAATCCTGCTTTGGAATGGATAAGGCGCACTCCAAAGGCACGTCAGCGTAAGCCTTCTTGATATCTTCAATCGAACTGTAAAGCATAACATCCGAATCAAGGTGCAGAACGGATTGAACCTTATTTTTCCGCATATAATTTAGCAGATGAAACCATCTCAGCCAGCAGAATAATTCAAATTTTTCGGAGTTTGTTGACATGTGGGCATAGTGCGCCTTGAATTCCTCAATTTCATCACTATACAGATTATCCAGGTGTTCAACCTTAATTCCCTTAAAATTCAGTTTATTGCCAATGAATACAATGTCAGTATTGGGAGAGGCGGATTTTGCCTGATAAATCGCATAGGGCAAATAACGGCTATAACCCCTATGGATAAATACTATTTGGGTGTTTTGGTTCAAGTTTTATGTTCTGATAAACAGGTGCTTACGCAAGTTACCAACAATTAGGCAACAAACCAAATTCCCAAAACATTTAACCCAACCGTTTACCAATTTAAGATAGCGGGAGGGCCGGCAAACTTTAACCCTGTCTTTTAATCCTGTTTATTACGGACAACGCTACCCGCGCTATCGTTACCCGTTTTTCTCCCTTCACAAAAGTATTCACATCCTCAAGGCTTTGAAGAGATCTGAGCTTTTGAACCGCTACTCTTACATTATAATTGCCACTGTGATCATCAAATTTATTGGTGCGAGCGCGTGATGCAGGTTTGGCCACCACTTTTTTCTTAGGCGCTCTTTTAATTTTTGGCTGAGCGCTCTTCGGCGATTTACTATCTTTCTTCGCAGGCTTCTTAGGTTTACTACTGTCCTTCTTAGTAATCTTCTTGGATTTACTGTCTTTCTTTGACTTATTTTTACTGGTTATCTTAGCTTTCTTGGCGTCGACAGTTTTTCTTTTTTTCTTGGTATCCTTTTTTGCTTTAACCGCTTTTTGCTTCTTGTTCTTCTTTTGCTCTTTATCTTTCTTATCCTTTTTTGATGATTTAGCGGCTTTTTTCTTTTCTTCCTTTTTCTTGGCCATGATTAAAGCTTTAGTTTATGATGCAATTCAATACAATATGTTAATATAGCTTTAATATATTAATAACCTTGCATCATACCGGTTTAAATTGCAGACTATCAGTATGATGTACCAAATCAATTCGTTTTTACCATTACAATGGATTGGGATCTTTTAACTTTCTTTTCAGTTATTTTAATGGCTAAAACTCAAAGCTGCCAGCAAAATGTCAACACCAATCTAAGGAATTATGAGAAAAGAAATACTCACGGTATGCACCAATGCAGGCTTTCAAAAGATGCGAATACCTAAAAATCAGGCATTATTTACTTCTTCTATCAGTTTTTGAATAGAGCTTTTGGCATCTCCGAAAAGCATCTTAGTTTTTTCTCCAAAAAACAAAGGGTTTTGAATACCTGCATAGCCGGGATTCATACTTCTTTTCAGGACAATTACATTTTTGGCCTGCTCGACATCCAAAATAGGCATACCATAAATGGGGCTTCCCTGATCTTCTTTTGCGGCGGGGTTCACCACATCGTTGGCGCCGACTACCAAGACGATATCGGTAGAGGGAAATTCTTTATTGGCGTCGTCTAATTCCAGTAGCTTTGGATACGGTACATCTGCTTCAGCGAGCAACACATTCATATGACCGGGCATTCTTCCGGCTACGGGATGGATGGCGTACTTAACATCTACGCCTTCACCTTCGAGCAAAGACTCCAGCTCATGGCAGGTATGTTGTGCCTGCGCTACGGCTAAGCCATAACCCGGCACCACTATTACTTTTTGAGAATATTTTAGCTGGATCGCCAGGTCGTTGTGCATGGCTTCCTTTACGATCTCTTCTCTTCCATCTCCGGATGAAGACTTGCCGCTACCTGAAAATCCGCCGATGACCACATTAAAAATAGACCGGTTCATGGCATTACACATAAGAATCGTCAAAATGATCCCTGCAGCGCCAACCAGAATGCCACCAAATATCATCACCTGATTGCCATAGATAAGTCCTGCCAGGGCGGCCCCAATTCCGGTAAATGAGTTTAAAAGAGAAATCACTACCGGCATGTCTCCACCGCCAATAGGCGTTACAAACGTAACACCGTAAATGAGCGATAATGCCAGGAGAATAATCACATAGTTAAAATTTAATTCCGGCTGTATCAAAGTAAAGACACTGAGACCAACTACTAATATCAGCAGGGCCATGTTGATAAACTGCGGAAAAGGGAGCACCAGGGAATCGCGTAAAAACCCTTGCAATTTTCCATAGGCGACCATCGATCCCGTGAAAGAGATCGAACCGACAAACAGTGCGAAAACCGTGGTGATCATTTGCCCATTTAAAGGGCTTTCAGCTATCGGATAATTATAAAACTCTACAAAAGATATCAACATTGTACTGGCACCGCCTAAACCGTTAAAAAGAGATACCATTTCCGGCATAGCTGTCATTTTTACCTTTTTGGCGACGACAAAGCCTATGCCACCACCAATGATCATGGCAATGATAATCCAGACATAATTATTGTTGGCCCCTTCAATTGGATATATCAGCGACGCCAAAATTGCCAGTCCCATACCTGATGCCGCGATTAAATTTCCATTTTTGGCGGTATCCGGATGGCTTAATTTTTTCAGTCCTATTATGAAAAGAACGATACTGATTAAATAGGTATAGTTAAGTATAATTGTAGTAGTAGACACGTTATTTCAAATTTTGGTTTTACTTAGCTTTTCTTTCTTTTTTTGAACATTTCGAGCATTCTGTCGGTCACCGCATAACCTCCCACCACGTTGATAGTAGCCAAGATTATTCCCAAAACTCCCAGGATCATTACCACGAAATCGGTGGGGTCGGCCTGGCGAATTAAGATGATGGCCCCGATGATAACCACACCACTCACCGCGTTAGCCCCGGACATTAAGGGTGTGTGGAGCACCGTTGGCACTTTTGAAATAATTTCCATTCCCAGATATGATGCGAAGACTAAAAGATATACCATGGTAAGGTTGTCTCCGAGAAATTGAATGGCTTGTTCCATAATTATTACAATTATTAGTTAAGGATTACAATCGATTAAAAATAGCAATTCACCTGCTAATTCAGGCCATACCGCACTTCCCCTTCAAACGCTATGCAGCTGGATTTTATAATTTCATTGTCAAAATCCAGGCTTAGCTGCCCCTCTTTCACAAAAAGTTTGAAGTAATTCTGGATGTTTTTACTAAAGAGCTGGCTGGCATGCATGGGCATGCTGGCAGACAAATTGGAATCGCCAATGATCGTCACACCATTTTGGTTGACAGTTTCGTCATTTTTGGTAAGTGCACAGTTACCGCCTGTCGAAGCCGCCAAATCCACAATCACCGCCCCCGGTTTCATGTTATTAACCGTCTCCTCTGTTATTAACAATGGCGCTGGCTTTCCTCTCAGCTGCGCGGTGGTGATAACTACATCGGCCTTGGACGCCTTCTCCTGAATTAAAGCCTGTTGTTTTTGCTTATATTCTTCCGTCTGTTCCACGGCATAGCCCCCGGCGCCTTTATCATCAGTAGCGCCTTCTACCTCGACAAACTTTGCACCCAGACTTTCAACCTCCTCTTTCGCCGCCAGCCTGGTATCAAAAGCCTCCACCACGGCACCATTTCTGCGGCAGGTGGCTACTGCCTGCAATCCCGCTACACCGGCACCAATTACCAATACTTTTGAAGGGGGTATACTTCCGGCAGCGGTAGTCAGCATGGGAAAATACCTGGGCAGATGATCCATGGCCCTCACCACAGCCTTGTAGCCGGCAACGGATGCCATAGATGAAAGTACATCCATCGCCTGGGCAAGGGTTGTCCTGGGGATCATATCCAAGCTCATGGCTGTCAACTTGTGACTGGCAAGCATCTCAGCTACAGCCGGGTCGGCGAATGGCTGGAATAATGAAACCACGACAGTTCCAGGCTTTAATTTGGCATAATCACCTTCTTCTAAAGGATTAATTGTAATTAGAATTTCCGCTTCCTTTAGTGTTTCTTCCCTGGATGCAATGGTAGCACCGACCTCTTCAAAAGCCCGGTCGTCAAAAGACGCCAGGTGGCCGGCACCCGTTTCCACCAAAACCTGATTGTTCTCTTCAATAAACTTCTTTGCAATGTCAGGAATGATAGCCACTTTGGCATCATTCATTTCTTTGAGAACACCAATCTTCATTTACGAATATTTAGTTGAAAAATAATCACTTTATCACATCAAAAAACCCCGTGAAGTTAGGCATCAATAATTTATCCATGCAAACACATCAGACAATTATTAAATATTTTTAATTTATCGGGATTAATTTGACGATTTATTAATAATACCGTAATAAATCTAACCAAAAATTTGAGATTTGAAAACCTGAAAGTATTATAATTACGACCATTTAATATTATATTAGAAATAAGTCTGTCGGGTGAATAAAATATTCTCCGGGCAAAGCAACCTTTTCCATTACAATCAATCTTATAGGTATATAAAGCTAAATCTGTAATTGCAATGAAAGCCATTAAAATGAAAACTCCCCTATATGTAATCCTCCTGTTTTTTCTTTTCAGTCTTAGTGCCCAGGGCCAGGAAAGAAAAGAAACACTCAACCTGGGTGACTTTGATGAAGTTCACCTTGGCACTTCCGGCAAGGTCTTTATCAAGCAAGGCAATAAAACCGAGGTAATTCTGCAAGCCTCAGAAAGACGGAAAGAAAGACTTGAAATCGAGGTCAGGGGCCATAAGCTCCATATTGGCAACAAAAGAGGGTGGAGCTGGAAGGGTTGGAACAGTGATGAAGATCTCACCGTGTATGTCACTGTAAAAGAAATCGACGCGCTAAAAGTAAGCAGCTCAGGCAAGATCATCGGCCAGGGTATCTTAAGAACAAATGATTTAAACTTAGCCGTCAGCGGATCAGGAAGAATAGACATTGAAACAGAGGCCGGTGACATAGAGTCCGCCATCTCCGGTTCGGGAAGGATTGAAGTAACCGGAAAATCCGAATACAACAGTGTCAGGATCAGCGGATCGGGAAAGCTGATAGCGGAAGATCTTGTTGGCGAAGAATACGACATTGCCGTGAGTGGATCCGGGAACTGCAAAATTAACGTCTCCAAACGCATTGAAGCCCGCATATCGGGAAGTGGTAAAGTGTATTATCGCGGCAACCCCGACCGGGTAAACAGCAGCGTGTCCGGCAGTGGCTCGGTCAGAAAGATCTGACTCCTGCGCCTTACTTCACCGCTGTTAACAGGATGAGGAAATCAATACCGTCGGGATTTGCTTTTCTTATCCTGTTGAAATCTGGCTAAAATCTACCTGGTTCTTCCTGAGTTTTCAGTTTTCCACCTCAAAACTGGCCAGCCCTGACATTTTCAACCAATCTGCAATACCTTCAATGGAAAGATAAATTTTCGCGCTATTGTCTTCCGATGCTGTTAACAAATATTTGTTATCACCTGAAAGCCGCAACCGGTTGATTTGCGCCTGATGCAATTTAATACTTGTGATCAACTCCCCGGAATACCGAAAGACCAGCAACCTGCCATTTGCCGTGCTGGCAAAAATAATCTGGCGATCGAAATCGCTGGTTGCGGCGGTAATATTTCCAAAACGACGAGGAAAGTGATGTACCACCTGAAACTTATCGTCGATCAGCAATAATTCTCCGTTACCCTTTGATACCAAATACCCACCCTCTTTTTCTTTATGTATAATTTTTCTTACAGGTTGATCTTTAAATCCAACCCAGCTCAATTGACCAGGATCACCCAATGTAGCTAATCCCTTGTTGGTGGCCAGGATCAACGTTTTGTTGTCGCTATATTCAAAGTCATTGATGACCAGGGTTGAGTCTTTGAAAGTGAAGACCGTATCTTTGGGAATAGACAACATCTTCAGTGTATTGTCAGAGGCCAGTGTTGCCATGTTATTTTGTCCGGCTGCTACGCGTATCTGCAGGTTATCCGATCCCAGCTGGTTCCATTGGGCTTTCACCTCGCCGGAGGCGCTGAGTCTTTTTACCTGCCCGTTAATTATCCCCAAAAAGTCGCCATTTTCCATTGTAAAGATCTGAGTAACAACCATCCCATTGAGGAAATTCCCGTTGATCATTTTTCCATTTTTATCCCACGTTCTGACGAGGCCTCTGCCCGAAAGCGTGAAGATATTCTTTTCATCCCGCCCATAAAAAACATCTTTCACGCCGCGAGCATGTAAATCCATGGATGTCAGCAACTTGGAATCAACCGGCCACATTTTGATGGTACCGTCTTTGGCTGCGCTTGTAATCTTTTTGCTATCGGCCGAGAATTGCGCTTTGGTAATCGTTCCCTGGTGGGCTTTTAATGTTTGCAAATGGTTGCCTTTATTGTCCCAGACCTTTATAGTATTATCCAGTGAAACCGTCAAAATATACAACGAATTTGGAGAAAAGCTTGCTTCTACCACCGCATCTGCATGACCGGCCATGGTTTTAATAAACCTGCCATCCCAGGACCATAGCTTGGCTGTCTGATCATCGGAGGCCGTGACCACTTTGGTTCTGTCCGGTGAGAAGGCGGCTACATTGACAATACCATTATGTCCCCGGAGTCTTTTGATCATCTCCCCTTGTTTGGACCAAATAACGGCTGTACTATCAAAGGAGGCCGATACTATACGACTTCCATTGATGGAGTAACCCAGCTTGATGATTTCATCAGTGTGTCCGATAAATTCCTTTAACGTTTTTCCCTGAAAATTCAGCAGCTTAATTTTATCTCCAAATGCTGTAACAATAATGGCTTCCACCGGCGAAAATGCTGCGTAGTTGACAATTTCATTTTCCTCGCCAAGCGTTGAAATCAGGTTTCCGGTGTTATCCCATATTCTTAATGAATCATCAGTGATGGTGAGCAACCTGTTTCCCCGGGGAGATATCATGCCAAAAGTAACATCATCCTGGTGTCCCGGTAAAGTTTTTATGAGCTCCCCATTGATGGTTAAGAGATTAACCGTATTGTCGTCGGAGGTGGTGAGAATAAATTGATTAACCGGAGAATAAGTTACCTGGTTAACTTTACGTTTATGGGCGTCAAAGGTAGTTTCCACCTCTCCGGTTTCATTGACTATCCGGATTTTACCATCATCGGAGGCCACTAACAGTTTGTTAACTTCCGCAATCTCCTGAAAATCATTAACCGCAGAGGTAAATGCGATATCATTTTGATAAAACGCATATTTGAGAGAATAGCTGGTATAGAATGCATCATACATAGAGGACAAAATACTGGAGGGAAAATTTTTGTCTTGCAATCCAAAATTGAGATAGCCCTGCTCCGCATACCTGAGGGCTTTGGTCGGATCGCTGGCATAAGCATTGTTACTTTTGACAGCCATTTTAGTGGCATAGGCTAATTTACCTTGAACCGTAGCCTCATTTTGTCTTTTATCTGTCTCCTCAATGGCCAGCTTTGCATTTTCTCTTTCCTTGCTGACGGTTAACTGAGAAGCATTCACCAATTCCCGGTTGGTCGTAAGTTGATCCGATAAATAATAGATATAATAGGAAGCACCCAGTATAAAGAAAATGGAGATCACTACCAGTGAGGCACTGATAAGATTACTTTGTTTTAAAATTTTGTTTTTTACCCTAAAAGTCGCCGCACCGGTAACAGCGTCATAAATGGCATTAGACGGTTTGAGACTTTCAAGAAAAGATGGCTTTTCCACTACCTTTTTTTGATTTTTCAGGAGGTAGTACCACCTGGAATCTTTTAAAAATCCCATGTCAATGGCGACAACGGCTTTTCTGTTTTTAATAAAGGCCTCTATGGTCTTTTCAATAAATTCCGACTGCATTCCCTCTTCAGTAGCCAATACTACGAGCAGTGTGCTTCCGTGAATCGTACTTCGAGCGGGTTTATCCCTGATATCCAACCCATTTACCAGGTGTATATAACATCTGAAATTATCATTGGACAAGTAATTCGCCAATGACTCTACGTAGTCTGAAAACTCATTTCCCGCATGTAAAAAGCAGATATCATAGCCGAAAATAAGATCTCTTATTCTTGCAAACATGATGATGGATGGTATCTAACAAACAATTTTAAAGAGGAGGCTTCCGCTTAAAAAATAACCTGGTTTATCATTATAAGTCATAAAAATGTCCAGTTTTTCGGAGAAAAAGCAACTTATCCACATGATACTAATTTTCTAACAACTTCTAATTTTATTTTCGATTTGTAGACCTGCCCATATTCGCAGCTATAATCAAATATACTTATAAATTGTGAAAATGGGTTTCAGTTTGGTAATTGTTATACCTATCTTTATTGAGCGATGAATTTTTTAGCACACATATATTTGTCCGGCGAAATGGATGATCTGATGGTGGGTAACTTCATAGGCGACTTTGTAAAAGGCAAAAAATTCGAAAATTACTCCCAGCAAATGGTAAACGGCATAAAGCTCCACAGAGAGATCGATTGGTTTACTGATAATCACCAAACAGTGGAAAAAAGTAAGGACCGGTTATGGAAAAAATACCGCCACTACGCAGGTGTTATTATCGACATGTTTTACGATCATTTTTTAGCCAAAGACTGGGCGGTTTATTCCCGAGAGACACTAGATGATTTTACTCAGAAAGCCTATAATGTCCTGTTGAAGAAAAAAGCCGTCCTCCCTCAAAAAGCCCAGCATATGTTGCCTTACATGATAAAAAATAACTGGTTGTTAGCGTATCAGCATGTCGAAGGAATTGAAAAGGCCTTGCAGGGAATGGCCAAAAGAACCACCTTTGAATCGAATATGGAAAAAGCCGGTGATGACCTTAGAGAGGACTATGAGCTGTTTGGACAGGAATTTCATGAATTTTTCCCAGAAATCATTGATCACACCACTAACTTCAAAAATAACCTGTAAGCTTTACAGGATTCATTGACTTTTTTTATTTGGCTTTTATGTATTTCAACAGCAGTTGAAATATTTGGTCGGCTTTCAAAGCAGTGTTTTCATGTAGTTGCTCTGACGCGTTAAGAACACTTCCCGCCAGTATAGGCCAGTCTTCCTGCGATTCGGGGATACGGCCGTGGGAGCCTTTTATAAGCCGGTCATTCAGGGGAATAACATCCATAAGCGTCCTGAATCCCAGTTTTTTCTTTAACAATTTATAGCCTACGGTTAAAAGTGGGAATTTAATTTCGGGATTCAGCACCATTTCTACCGGGTCATAACCGGGTTTACGGTGAATATCGACGGTTCTGGCAAAATCGGGTGCTTTGGCATCTTCCAGCCAATAGTAATAGCTAAACCAGGTGTTTTTATCAGCTACTGCTATCAAATCGCCTGATCTTGGGTGATTTAGCTGATATTGTGCTTTGTCTTCCCCATCCAGTACCATCTGAATCCCCTGAACGCTACTTAAGATATTTTTTACACCTTGAATATCTTCTCTATTCTTTACATAAATGTGAGCTACCTGATGATCTGCCACGGCAAATGCCCGGCTGGCTCCTGCGTCCAAAAGTTCCCTGCCCCTTTCTTCCCTGATTGTTATCAACCCGGCCTTTCTTAAAACACGATTGAGGGATATGGCCTGATTTACATCTGTGATGCCATATTCCGAGATCAACATCACTTCTGTTTCCCTTTTTTCATAAAACGTTATCAAATCCTCCAGCACTAAATCAATTTCCCGCAGGTCGTCACTTATTTTTTCAAAATCAATACCATGGCGCTGCAGGTTATAATCGAGATGTGGTAAATAAATAAGGGTCAGTGTTGGCTGATATTTGGTATCTACCTCCTTGGCCGCGTCTGCAATCCAGCTGCTTGATTTGATGGATGTTTTTGGGCCCCAGAAATTGAATAATGGAAATTGCCCAAGCTTGCCTTGCAACGAATCCCTCAGGTCGGCGGGATGGGTATATATATCAGGGATTTTCCGGCCATCAGCCAGGTAATTTGGCCTGGGGGTAATCGAGAAATCAACTGACGAATACATGTTATACCACCAAAACAAATTGGCACAGGTAAACGACGGGTCTTCTTCCTTCAACAGCTCCCAGATCTTCGGGGCTTGTACGAGTTTATTTGATTGCCGCCAGAATTTAACCTCACATTCTTCTTCAAAATACCAGCCATTACCTACAATACCATGCTCCGCCGGCCATTTTCCGGTGAGATAGGTAGCCTGCGCAGAACAGGTCACGGCGGGTAAGACAGGTTCAATTGTTTTTAGCTTTACCTTGTTCAGCCAACGCTCCAGGAAAGGTGTATTGGTTCCAATCAGTCTTGAAGTCAATCCGACTACATTAATAAGTACTGTCTTTTTCATAGGGTTTAATCACTGCACATTTTTCAACACCCAGTTTAACTCCCTGGTAATCGATGTGGTTAAATCGACCTGCATGGCTTGTGGCAAAACCTCCCAGGTGTAGGTCTCCACTTCCAAATGCTGTGTAATCTCGTGCACCTTGTTTAACGCAAATACCTTAAGTATATCTTCCTGGGTAGATTCCAGCTGATCGTATTTATCCAAAAAGACCGGGACATGAAAATGCGATCGCCATTCCCGAAAATCCCTATCCGGAAAATGCTCGATGGCTGCAGGCAGGTCATTGTACTGGTATTTGACGTCACTGGCATCTCTTCCTACTACCTGGTGGAGATAGGTGGGTTCATTAAAATGGTGAAAATCTTCCAGGATATGAGCCGTTTTACCGGCATCAGAAGTAAAAAGCGCTTTCAAAGCTGCGCTGATCTGTATTTTTCCTATCCCAATGCCTGCGGACCTGAAAGCCTGGAATACCTGGTCAGGTTCCTCATACACTACTGCAAAGTGGCAAACGTCGTAGCAAATCTGCAGGTGTGATTTAATACGGCGCTCCGCTTCCTCAGCTTCAAACCCGAAGTGTTCCTTTAAAAAAGGAGTGCCCATTGGTATTAACCATTTTTGAAAATAGGTAAGCACCTCAGCAGTGTTTTCGAGAAGGCCATCGGGCTCGGGTTCAATGTCCAGGTGTAGTTTTTTGCCTGTTTCTTTCTCCAGCTCAATCAGGTATTTAATCACCTCCAGCAAATGACGGGTTCCCTTTTCCCATATCTCGTTTAAAGCTTGATTATCGTGATTCCACCATAGTTTATAAGAAATTGGCGAAGTGGAAATCCCTCCATCCACCCCTTCGGGCAAAATTTCAGCTAATATTTTAAATAAACGCACCGTGTAGTCTACCCGCTCGCGGGTCGTCCAGTCAGGATGGTGTACCTGGTCTTTAACCCTTTCTCCATGAAAACTCCCAAAGGGAAAACCATTCATCGTAAATACATATAACTCGTTTTCCGTCAACCAGCTTTTAAAATGATCGAGTGCCTGCCCTTCCAAAAGCTGCTTACTGGCCAGATCCGACAGTCTGATACCTATGCCAAAGGGGCTGTCGGGCGATACCTGGGATTTTATCTCAGGGATGTACTGCTTCAGGTAGGTAAACACCTCGGACCAAGACTCCCCCTTGTGAATGTTGGTGCAGTAAGTGAGGTGTTGGTTATTTTTTAGTTGCATTGGTTAAACCGGCTTTGTTGCATCAAGTTAATCAGCACTTTGGTACTGTTTCCTCATCGAATTTCTTTAATTCCAATATGGCATGCTGCATTTGTTCATAATCGATATCGTTGACCTCTACTCCTTCGCCAATATCTTTCAATAACATAATGGTCAATTTCCCTCCCAGGTGTTCCCTAAATTCATTTAGCCCATCCATCACAGGGTTTTTGTGACCTGTGTCAGCCAGCAATTCTGGAACAAAGAGCTTAAATTTCAAATTTTTAAACAGGGTCAAAATCTCATGTAGCGCTGCCTGGGACAATAATCCGATTAATTGGGAATAGATACTATCCAGGGCAATACCGATGGCCACTGCCTCGCCATGTCTAAGTCTATAGTCTGTTAACTGCTCCAGTTTATGCGCTGCCCAATGCCCAAAATCCAGCGGCCGGGAGGAGCCTTTTTCAAACGGGTCGCCACCGCGGGAGATATGATCCAGGTGGAGTTTGGCACATTGATAGATGAGTAAATCCATGGATGAGGCATCCCGGCTCAGCAAGGTCCCGGTATTTTGCTGGATTTGTTTGAAAAAATCCCGGTCCTTGATCAACGCTACCTTGATTGCCTCCGTAATTCCGCAACGCCAATCCCGGTCTTCGAGGGTGGAGAGAAAAGCCGAATCATTAATGACGGCAAAAGGTGGGGAAAAGCAGCCTATGAAATTCTTTTTCCCAAATTGGTTGATCCCGTTTTTAACACCTACTCCAGCATCATTTTGGGCCAATACCGTGGTAGGAACACGGATATGCCGTATACCTCTATGGGCAATGGTGGCGGCAAAACCGGCCATATCCAGCACCGAGCCACCTCCGATAGCAATTAAATAAGCATGCCTATCCAGGCCAAACTCATTGACGGCGTTCAGGATGGTTTTAACATGACGGTTATCATTTTTAACCGTTTCGCCCCCAGGTACTACCAAAGGCGGACACACCAATTTAATACCCAGATTGCCATTGTGGGCATAATTGGTAATACCAGTGATCAGTTGGGTGTGGGCGGCTATTACACCTTCATCGACAACAACCAATATTTTGGCCGTTTTCTGATCCCGGGCGCTGCCTATTAAATCTTTTAAAAGATGGTTATTCTCCGCAAACAGATCGCGGGTAAAATGTACTTCATAAGAAAACGGGACTTGAAAAGTCTGGCTAATTTTCCTCATATTACTTTTCTCCTATCACATATTTATGTTACCGCAAATACCTTTGCCATAGCCATTGAAACCGGTAACAATAACAAAATTATCACTCCCGGCAACCATCCCCCGTAAGTTGCCGCCAACGCAGCATCCAGCACAATTAAGGCCAATACGCCCGCCTTTACCGCCTTGCCTATTAAAAGCGGCTCATGCCGCTTCCAGGCACTAAATAAAGGGGGAATGATTAAATATGCAAGCAAGGCCAAAAAAGTTAAACTGTAAAGAAAACTTGCTTCCATGATCAGCCCAAGGGATAGAATGAATAAAATTACCAAAATGTAAAACAAGAATCCGATGACGAGGTTAATTTTTTTACCACCGTGTACCTCTCCCTGGCTAATCAACGTAATCGCGCCAATGTAAAATATCGGTATCAATATAAGAAACCAACTTACATTGATCATCGCCGGAAATGCGCTGACGCCCAGCAAAAGATTTCCCCCACGGCAAAGCCCCATCGCTAAAGGTCCTAAAAACGTTTGGTGTTTAGCATATTTATCATAAAACAAAGCCATCAGGCTAATGCCCGCGGCTATAAAAAGACTAATGGTGCTTACTTTGAAAGCTGCCAGGTTGCCAATGAGCAGCAGCCCTGTCCCCAATAAAGCAGCTTCCAGCTTACTGGTTCTTCCCCCGGGGATCGGTCTTTCCGGCCTTTCCACCCGATCTAATTCAGCGTCAAAAAAATCGTTAAAAACTACACCCCCACCGTATAAACCAAAGGTAGCGGTCAATAACCAAAACAGCTCGTGACTGGCCAGGTAACTTATATTCCAATCGTTAGTGATCCCTGACTGCAATACGTACCCAATCACGTAGCCAGCCACAATATCGGCAAATGCGGTGAGAATATTGGCCGGACGCATCAGCTGCAGACAGGCGAATAATTTCGAACTTTTCAAAAGCTTGAATTTAGATAAAAAAGGTCAAAAAATACCAAAATTGTGAGGATGGATCACTTAATTATATTGCTGTCAGCTCCTTCTACCAGGGGACTTTGCCCGCCCCTTAGAACAGAATTCCCTTCAAAATTTAGCTTTTGATCAACGCCATTAGTCATTTCCCAGTCAGACGCATTAAACTGCCCGCTCTTTCCGTAGGCCTCCAATGCATTTTGATAACAAACTTTATGAATTGCTTCATCCGCCACACCTCGTTCTTTCATCAATGCGGCTGTTTTAGGCACCGCCAGCGGATCGCTGATACCCCAGTCGGCCGAGCTATCAACGATGATTCTTTCACTGCCATACTGCTTCACTACCTCTACCATTCGCTCATTGCCCATTTTGGAGTGTGGATAAATAGTAAATGCCGCCCAAAAACCTCTGTCTAAGACTTCTTTGACAGTCTCTTCATTGTTATGATCAATAATTACCCAATCCGGCTGGGCGCCATGCTCAATAGCCACATCCATACTCCTGGAGGTGCCTGCTTTTTTATCGCGATGAGGAGTATGGACCTGGATTGGAAGATTCAGCTCAAGAGCCAGATCAATTTGCTTCCGATAAAATTTGTCTTCCACGGCTGTCTGATCATCGTAACCAATTTCTCCAATGCCCACTACCCCTTCTTTACTGGCAAAAAGCGGTAACAAATCCATTACTTCTTCGGCCAGCGCTTCGTTGTTGGCTTCTTTGGAATTTAACCCAATCGTACAGTAATGTTTAATACCGAATTGACTGGCCCTGAATCTCTCCCACCCGACAAGGCTGCTGAAATAATCTTTGAAGGTTCCTACCTCTGTTCTTGGTTGTCCAAGCCAGAATGAAGGTTCAATAATAGCAACAATTCCAGCCTCACGCATGGCCACATAATCATCGGTGGTACGAGAAGTCATGTGGATATGTGAATCTATAAACATATTTAATCGTTTTAATTTTTATTCGTATAAAGGTTTTTTTTGGTAGCGTCGGTTTTCCCACTGACTACCGATCTGCTTCCAGTTAATCATTCGGTTTTCAATTCCTTCCCTAAGATCATGGTGATTTAACAACAGGGTCTTTGCCCTTTCCGAACCACTGTTGTAACAGGCCAGCGCTGCGGCTTGCTGTTGCAATTCGTCAGTGTCGTCGAGCAGGCGGCGCAAATCTGCTAACAACCCATCTGTTACGTAGGGACCTATCCCACACCATAATTCCGGCATGGTAATCCGGCCTGCTGCCCAACGCTCATGGGCGTAGTCGGCGATCATAGCGGCCAGTTTTTCATTATACCGCTCTTCCATGCCCTGAATCCGGTAAACAGGCCTTTCCATAAAAAAGGCTTTCAGCACCATCTGATTCCATGCTACTTCATTGAAATAATCTTTGGGGTATGGGTTGTTGAGAGCCATGGCATCAAATACCGCGGTCATATTGGTTCGGATTCCCTCCGCAGCGCGTTGATGTAGCGCTTCGCCTATTGGCAAAAGCGGCAGTCCGGCATATAACGCCACCAGTTCATCTACTCCTGCTGTTTCAAAAAGGTTCTTTAGCGTATTTTGGCAAAAGGACTTTTCATCGAACGGCATATATAATAAAATCAAATTACGGCCAACCTGATCAATGGTCCAGTGACTAAGATCGAGTCCGCTTCTCAGATTTTGACCCGCTGCTATTTCCTCATCCGTTAGATCCAAAGTCTGTTTTCCAATAAACCTGGGAACCAAATTAAAAGAAATATAAAAATCCATTTCTCTGGGATCCTTGAGGAGTTGTTCGATTTTCTTATCAAGCCATTGCTGTCCCTTTTCATCGGTTCGTGAGACGATGATGTTGTAAAGATATTGTTGAGCAAGTTTAATATTCGAGAAAGAAATGAGATTGGAACTTATCATAGTCTTAAAGTTACAAAAAGATTTATGATCGAAGGACGGAATCGGGGAATAGTCTTCGTTTTGGGCCCTAAAAATTTAAAAAATCAATCAAATTTGCTGGCATAACCACTCAAAACCAGAAAATCCTGCCCATTTTGGATCTCGAGGATACTTTTTATCGCCGCAGTTTTGTCGCCGGACTGGTTGTAAAAGTGCTCTGCAATTTTGTATCCGACGTAATAACCTAAATCGCCGGGGCGGTTGCCGGCATTTGCTCCGTTGTAGAGCCAGCGGGTGGTGTTGGTGTTCGACATCTCCGGTTCAAATTCCCGCCAGAGATCTTGCTCTATAGGATCGGCATAGTCATGAATAAAATCATTAAAAAATTCACCCAGCACCAAATCTGTTATAAAATCTGCGCTCCCTTCGGCCAGTGACAGATCCAACAAAGTCCGCCCGGTCAAAATCGAGCTTCCCCGCTCATTGGCTATTCTCATTTGCTGAACATGGACCAATTCGTGTATTACAATTGATGGCAGGAATGTCCTGTTTCTCACCACCGACCTTTGCCAACTGTTCAAGCCATCCAAAGGGGTGTTGTCATCGATAGCAAACATTTCAGTCCCAATCACCATTTGGCCGTTTTTCACCACTGTTCCACCCGTGGAAAGGGCTCCGATAACAAAAACGATATCCGAAAATACAGCCTCTTCATACAGCTGTTTCAGTTGGGAAAAGCCCGCATAAATATCATCGGTGGCTGCCTCTAAATTTTCAGTGTTTTCTCTGATTCCCAAATAATAATCTCTGACACCCGGACTATTGAGGTTATTACTAAGTTTTGAAGCATTCTTAATTTTTTGTTCAAAAAAAAGGGCTAGGGCTTCGGTGCCAACATCGAAATAATCTTTTTTAAATACCTCTGCGGTAAAACTATTTCCGGCTGCATCAAAGGTTTTCCAAAATAATGGAATATCGCTGGTTACAATACTGGCGTCGAGAGGGTTATTATAAAACTGGACCGGAGTCGTTCCAGTGTCATCGTCACCACAGCCGGTGAGCAACCAAAGCAGTGCCAGGAGCATCAAGCCTGTATTCCGGTACCATTTTAAACGTTTAAAGGCCATGGGTAGATGTTTATAGCCAAATAAAGCCTTGTTACCATCAGTAACAAATATTCGGAAAAACAAGTTTGCAAACTGCAAAAAACATAATGGCGATATGTCACCACAAAGTGAATTCCGGGAACGGTCACCCCGTATTACGAGAATAAACTGTCAGCTTTTACATATTTTTTCCCTTCCTCGTTATGTAAAGCAAAACCAAATCCCTTTTGCAAACTATATCCCCCGTATTCTCCGTTTTTATTCACTGCGACAAAACCTACCTGAAAATCCCGGTAATCAGGATTTTTGCTTTTGATACGTTCAATCGCAAGGCGGCAGGCTTCTGTGGGTGTATTTCCCTGGCGCATCAGTTCAACCACCAAATAACTGCCAACTACCTTGATGACTTTTTCTCCCAGTCCTGTGGCCGCTGCCCCGCCGACTTCATTGTCTACATATAATCCCGCACCTATTATCGGAGAGTCTCCTACCCTTCCCCTCATTTTATAGGCGGCGCCACTGGTTGTGCATGCCCCTGCCAGGTCGCCGGCCTTATCAAGGGCCAGCATACCGATGGTATCATGATTTTCAATATTTATGACTGGTTTGTACTCGGCCTTTTTCAGCCAGGCCTTCCATTCCTTTTCCGAGGCTTCCGTCAACAGGTTTTCTTTTTTGAAGCCACTTTCAAGGGCAAATTTCAAGGCACCTTCCCCGGCCAGCATAACGTGAGGCGTATCTTCCATAACTTTTCTGGCTACTGAAATAGGGTGTTTTATATTTTCCAGAAAAACCACTGATCCGCAATCGCCTTCTGGGTTCATAATACAGGCGTCGAGGGTTACCCTTCCATCGCGATCGGGTCTGCCCCCATACCCCACACTCCGGTCAGCCGGATCCGCCTCCGGGATTTTAACGCCAGCCTCAACTGCATCCAGGGCATGGCCATCCTGGCTCAATACTGACCAGGCAGCGTCATTGGCCTTGATATTGTTCCATGTCGATATCACCAATGGCTTATCACCTGTATTTTCCGCAGGTTCCTGTGTGGCCTTATCGGCCTTTGCACAGGATTCAAACACCACGGCAGACCCCAGAAAAGTGGTGCTCATGGCTGATTTTTTAAGGAATTCGCGCCGGTTTGACATGTTATTGATATTTAAGTTTTTGCATAAAATTTCAAAAATTATTTTTGGGAATCCAGTTCGTGCCAAATTAAAGCGGCAGCACCCAACACAGCCGCATTTTTATTTTGTAATCCGGATGGCAACAATTTGACCTTATTTTTAAAGATGGGCATCATGTGTTCTTCCATATGCCTTTGTGTAGGCTCAAAAATAAAATCTGCTGCCTTTGCCAGACCGCCTAGTAAGAAAATAGCTTCAGGGCTATTAAGTGCGACGGAATCAGCCAGTTGCATACCCAATATTCTTCCTGTATATTCAAAGGCCTCCATTGCGACTTTGTCGCCATCCTTGGCTGCATTCGTGATCATTTCTGCCGTGAGGTCATTAAAGCTCACGCTGGCCAGCTCGCTTCCCCCCCCGTTGTAATCGGCCAGCAGTTTATAAATCGTTCTCTTTATCCCCGTGGCGGATACATATGTTTCAAGACATCCTCTCCGGCCGCACCCACAAAACCGACCATTTGGCCTGACGGTGACGTGCCCCAGTTCTCCGGCAAATCCATCGTGTCCATAAATTAGTTTGCCGTTTGCCACAAAGCCGCTTCCTAATCCCGTGCCCAGTGTAACCACGATGAAATCCTTCATGGACTTGGCGCCACCAAAAATCATTTCACCAATAGCAGCAGCGCTAGCATCATTGGTAATGGCCATGGGCAGTGAATAATACTCCTTTAACAACTCAATAAAATTTACCACGCCTTTCCAATTCAAATTAGGTGCATGTTCGATGGTACCCCTGTAGTAATTGCCATTAGGCGCCCCAATACCGACACCGATAAGTCGCACGTCTTCCTCGAGGTTGCTCAAACCCTTTTGCACATTATCGGCTAATGAATGCAGATAGGACTCAATGGTCTGGTGGACCGCGGTGGAAATAGAATAATCACCCAGCAAATTGCCCTCCCGGTCCACAAATCCAAATTTGGTGTTGGTGCCGCCAATGTCTATCCCTAATACGACTTCTCTCATAAATATTTAATTTGAATATACCATTCTCCAATTTCAAAAGTTAAGCTACCGGGAAGCCATTATTTTGAAAATTATCAACTTAATTTCCCAACGTAACATTTGGTGCTAAAATCTAATTAACGCAAGCTTATGCCGCTATAACTTTTCTCAGCCGTGAAAATGATTAATATTAGCCAGTTTTCAAATCTTTCATGAAACAAAACTTGAAAATTAGTGGGCTTTCCCACTTTTCAAAGATATTACAGGCTATTTATATTTCGCCATTCGAAGGGTCACCTAGGCGCCAACAACTATATTGGACAGCAGCGCGGTGTCCAATCTATTGATCATATTAAAACCTCAATGATTGACAAATTTTAAAAATGCCACCTGACGAACGCTTCAATGGCCTCATATTCAGCCAATCCCAGTGCATCATATTCCATGGCGGTAGCCCGGTTTCTGTCTTCGGCTCTTTGCCAAAATTCGCGGCTGTCGTGACCGGGAAATAAAGGCCGGTCTTTTTGGGATTGATGTTTAAAAATGGCCCTCCTCTTTCTGTCCAACTCCAGCGGACTGATGGGCACTGCCATTTCTATCTTGTCGGCTTCCCATTCCTGCCAGGCCCCTCTGTACAGCCAAACCCAGCAGTTTACCATCCAATCCTGATCTTTTAACACTTCTATCGCCCGCATAATAGCGTTCAGGCAAACGCGGTGTGTGCCGTGGGGGTCTGATAAATCACCGGCCGCGTAAATTTGGTGGGGTCTGATTTTGTTGATGAGATCTACAGTTATCCGGATATCCTCCTCGCTGAGTGGTTTTTTCCGGACCCGTCCTGTTTCGTAGAACGGCAAATCCATAAAGTGCGCCCTTTCCTGTGGAATACCGCAATAGCGAATAGCCGATTTAGCCTCGCTTCTTCTGATGAGGCCTTTGATCTTTTGAATATCGGGCGAATCCACCTGCCCGGGTGTTTTGTTTAGAATAAAATCTCTGATGCTTTTGTTAATTTCTTCTACGGGCTCATTATCCAGGCCAAATTCCTTGTTGAAGTCGAGGTTAAAATCCACAAACCGCACTACGTCATCATCAAAAACAGCAATGTTGCCGGAGGTCTGATAAGCCACATGTACCTCGTGACCGTGATCTACCAATCTTATCAGGGTCCCGCCCATCGAAATTACATCGTCATCGGGGTGAGGGCTAAAAATCAATACCCGCTTTGGAAAGGGCACCATTCGCTCCGGCCTGTGGCTATCGTCGGCATTTGGCTTGCCGCCGGGCCAGCCGGTGATGGTATGTTGTAATTCATTAAATATTTTTATGTTGACCTTATTTGCCGGCCCCTGCTCGGTGATAAGGTCGCTCATGCCGTGTTCATTGTAATCTTCATCTGTAATTTTCAGAATGGGCTTATTCACCTTGCGGCAAAGCCAGACTACCGCCTTTCGCCGCAATGTGTCGGTCCATTCACAGGGCCCCACGAGCCAGGGTGTTTTGACCCTGGTTAGTTCTGCCGCAGCCGCCTCATCAACTATCACTAGGGTATCGGGATGATTTTGCAGAAAGGTGGCCGGCACCATGTCGGTTATCTCTCCTTCCACTGCCTTGTGGATAATCCGGGATTTACCTTCTCCCCAAGCCATTAGTATTACTTTTTTGGCATCAATGATGGTGCCAACACCCATGGTCAGGGCTCTTCTGGGAACGTTCTCCTCGCTAAAAAAATCGCTGGCGGCATCTACCCTGGTAATTTTATCAAGACTGATCAAACGGGTCCGCGAGCTGGCCTGGGAACCGGGTTCGTTAAAACCAATATGTCCGGTCCTTCCGATACCAAGAATCTGTATATCCAAACCACCCAGTTTAGTGATCTTTTCCTCATACGACTGGCAAAAGGCATTGATCTCACTAACGTCCAGCAAACCATCGGGTATGTGTATATTTTCTCTTTTGATATCAATATGATCAAACAGATATTCATTCATAAAGCGCACATAGCTTTGTAAAGAGTCCGGTTGCATAGGATAGTATTCATCCAGGTTGAAAGTCGCTACATTGGCAAAGCTCAACCCCTCCTCCTGATGCATACGTACCAACTCCTCATACACCCTGGTAGGTGTTGACCCCGTTGCCAGGCCCAAAACCGCCGTTTTATTATGCTTTTGCTTTTCCAATATTAAATCTCGAATAGATTGAGCGACCGAAATAGAAGCTTGCTGCGCATCGGCAAAGATTGCTGTCGGCAGTTTTTCAAATTGTCTTTCTGGATCGTTGTTTAACATAGGCTGGTTTTTAATTGATGATGGATAATTGATAATGGATGATAGATGGTTGACGGATGGACATGCCGGGTTTATTTTTGGATGCTGGTGTTAACCACAGGCAAAACTCAGGATATATCCGTTTATGTCTCTGATATCAAAATCACGGAGGCCATAATCTCGTTGTTGCGGTTCATTGATAATTTCTACACCATTTGCCTTCAGCTCCTCATAAAGGCCATCGATATCATACACAAAAATATAATAAGCTGTATGCATTTGTGAAGGTTTGAAGTCATCTCCTTTTTTACTGAAATGAATGCCCACGTTTTGTCGCTTAACTACCGCGTAAGTGGGAGGATCTTCCCATAAATATTTGACTTCAAATCCGAGTTTATCTCTATAATATTCGACAGTCTGTTTCACATCCTGAACCGGAAACACAGGAGCCGCATGGGAGAGCTGCTTTTTATTTTCCGCTGAAGTGTATTTATTCAAGAGGTTAATCACTTCATATTCATGAACTTCAACTGCCCAGTCTATGGGTGTTTTATTGAACTGCGTCTCTACCTGGTCTGGATCGCCCCCATTTGCCAACAGCAACTTCAGTGTTGGTATTTGTCCCGCATAGGCAGCGTAATGCAAACCGGTTTGGTTATAAGATATACTACAGTTAGCAGATACCCCTTTGTCAAGCAACGTTTGCACCACCTCCTCGCGTCCGTGCAGGCAGGCGTAAATAAAGGCAATTTCCATTGGGTCCTGATCTTTTGGTGGTGGCCAGGAAAAACGTCCCATTTGCGTTTTGTCAGCTACTTTAAATTTTTTGGCCGTTTCCAGCAAATTACCGCCAGTGTCAAAAAAAGAATCGACTAATGCCGTTTCCCCCAGTGCGGCTGCAAATATGAGGTTATTAAAATCGCCCCCCTTCGACGCCAGGGTTTCAGCTGCTTCGCGATAGCCGAATCCTATGGCTATTCCCAACGGTGCGCCGTCGTTTAATAAACCGTTAGGATTGGCACCGTGCTCGATCAATAAGGCTACCAACGCGGACTGCACGCCTGCCTGATAAGGCCCCCAACTGCTTACAAGATTGTTAAGTGGTGTCTGGGCAGGGCCTCCACCATACATTTCTGCCGTAGCGTCCACCTCTGCCCCCGCGTCCAGTAATATACGGCCAATTTCCACTGCGTTGGGAGGAGTTCTTTGCAGGGTATCTTCTACACCGTTGGCAGCCAGATAATGTAGTAAGGTACCTTTATGAGCCAAAGGCGATCGCAGCTTAGGTAGTCCGGGGTTTTGGGCCAACAACTGTTTCAGGAGTTCTTCCTCTCCATCAATAACGGCACTGACCGCCTGATAGAAAACTTTATTTTCTGGATTATCTTCACTCATTGCAGGGGAATCATTAAAGTTAACAGGGCTTTACAAGCTCCCTAAATTTAGTTCTTTTCCCCCAAAAAACAATCGTGATTTATCGGATTAATAATGGTTTAGGAATCCGCCAGCGTTATCAAATAGTTTTTAAATTCCTCGGTATTATAGGTGGCAAACCCCGTTTTCTTTACGGCTATTTTGCCGTTTTTAGAAATTACATAGGTGGTAGGTATACTTTTGGTAGAAAACACCTCGGGCAGGGGGCCGTTCAACTGGTAAATAGGAAAGGTGTACTCTTTTTTATCCACATACTGCTTGGCCCTCCCAAATCTGTCATCCCTGGAAATCATCACAAAAGCCACTTTACTCGAATCGACGGATTGATACAAATCATGAATATCCGACATTTCCGCCAGGCATGGCGCGCACCAGGTGGCCCATAAATTCATAAAAATGACCTTTCCTTTTAAATCTTCAAAGCTAACATTTTCTCCGGTGCGGGATTTTAGTGTAAAGTTGTAATCTACCTGTGGTTTGTTATCTAGAACCAAATCCGTCTCAGGCCTGATGATCCCGGTAGCTACGACCACCCGCTGAAGTCCGGCAGCTATTTGCCGGTGAAGCCCGGTAATGTATAAAAAGCCAAAAATCGCTAACGTCAATACCCAGGACAATATTTCTTTTCTTACTTTTTTCGCCTTTTCCGTCATAACATGGATTGCCTCAGATTAAATTCAATTAACGGAAAATAAGCGATTTGTGTTATCGGTTGTTCAGCTTTTTGAATAAGTTGTCTATGAGTCTTAAATAAATCAGATTAAGCAATAGTAAACAAAAAATCACCACAGAAAAGGCTCCCCAGGAAAACAGGGACGATAACTCCGTATTGATAATAATAGCCAATAAAATGAGCACAATCGAAACACTCAGTCCTATCCCTACCCCTTTGCAGGCCAGTTTATTTTGAGAACATTTCAAATAAGCCCGCTTCAAGGAAGCATTCATCAGCTTAAAAAGAATGGGTTTTGTCGAGAATTTTACCGGCGGCAAATAGCTGCCTTCAATCGTTGATGATTTCATGAAAGATTTGTTTTACCTGACGTTATACAACAGTACCACTATTTAATCCCGCTTAATTATCCTTGCCTTTTTATCCAGATCTACATTCAGTTTTGCCGTCCACCCCGAAAGTTGTAGCAGGGAATGTTCCTCCAATGTGCCGGTTATAGATGCGCCGTCCAGGTTGAACAACGCACATTCCGACTTATCCTTTAAAATGACTGCCACCTGTTTTATCATACAATTATTGCTCCTTAACCTGGTTTGGGAAGTGGCTTTGACGGCCAGGTAGTCCACGGCAATCTCTTTTGCTGTTAATTCAGCCTGATCCGATAAATCAATTTTCAGGCTGTCCTGATCCAGGGTGCGTACGGTTAATCGGGCATTATCTTTGAGTATTATTTTTTTGACCTTTGGGGTTGTTAATTGAATTTTATGCCGATGACGCTCCTTCCCATAGTTTTCAGGGAATTTAAATTCCAGATTTCCCGCATTTACCTGGGTGCTGATATTCAGATTTACAGCTTCCAACTTGTGTCCGATAACTTTTAATCCATATGAATCACCTTCGATCAGTATTATCCTGGCATTTTTTTCAATCGTTACTGATTCAAATGGCTCAACCGGGATCTCAAAAGTTTCAGGTTCTTCTTTAATGGCTGCTTTCACATCTCCTATATCCAATCTGACCGTCACCATCATCGTTACAATGGAAGCGAAGATCAGAACGAAAATTGACAATAATATCTTGTTACTTAACTTCATTTCTTTTTCAGTTAGCCTTATTATTATGGGTGTTATAATATTCTTTTAGTTCATCAAAATTGATATTCAACAAATCCATGGCCTTAAACATGGAAGGAAGTTCATGTTTAATAAAGTTTTCCTTTTTAAATGATAAAGTTTTGTCGAAAGCATCGTCAGATACAAAATAGCCGATACCTCTTTTATTATATATGATTTCCATATCTTGTAAGAAATTAAAAGTTCTCATTACCGTATTTGGGTTTACCTCAATGTTGACCGCCGTTTCGCGTACCGAGGGAATTCGCTCCCCTTCATTCCATTTTTTAAGCAAAATGTTTTCACAAAATATATCCGCTATTTGTAAATAGATAGCCTTATTATCTTTAAAGTCCATACTTATATCTCCCTTTCTTTAAGCTTTAAATAGGTAATAACCCAGCAAACCGGTGCCAAAACATACCAAAAAACATTTTCTAAAATAACAGGCAGGTCATATTCTATAAAATTTTGAAGATCCTTGGATATAAAATCAGGTACATCAATACGGTTATCGGTATGAAAAAACTCCGAAAACATAAAATTTGCTAAGGTAACCGTCAAAATAATTAGTGCAACCGCCGCCAGGAAAATAGTCAGCAGCGTAAAGAGAAACGGAAACTTTTTGAAAGCAGCAGCACCCAGCAGAAAAATTGACTGAATGACCAGGTACAGTTTTATAGCCATCACCACCGGTTCTGCGGTGACATCGAACCATCCAAATTCCCGTGCGGTGATAATCATACCTAATCCATTCAGCAACGTGGAGAACACCATGTAGTAGACAATGAAAAAGATGGTATAAATCACAGTAGTCATCAACAGCATGCTAAGCGCTCGTTCAAAATTAGAAACCGGCAATGTGAGGTAAGCGTAAGCCTTATTGACTTGTAGCAAATCCTTATAGGCCAGGGAGGTAAACAATACCCCAATGATCAAATAAGGTGGAATAAAAAAGAACATATGATTATTCCACAATGAACGATTTAAATATCCGTCATTCTCCCAATCAATAATATCTACTAAAAATATAATCAGTAAAATTCCGGACATGGCGCCCAGGGCAATTATGAAAAGCTTCAGGTTGGAAAAAACTTCCTTTTTCAGCAAATACCCAAAACGTTTTATATCAAAATAACTATCTAATGTCATCTCCGTTACTGTTTAAAAATTTGATGGATTTTGTCTTTACTTGAGGTGATGGAGTTAAATAAAATTTCCAGGTCGATGCTGCCTTCCATGCCTGTTACATTTTCAGTCACCACCGAGTAACCTCCCAACACACTTTGCGAGTAAACCACCTGATCGTCCTCGACCAGTTCCTTGTGCACCTCAAAAGCCAATTTTTTACTAACCATTTCAAATGTCTGATGAAAGATGATCTCTCCGCGATCCATGATAATAATCGGATCAATAAGGTTTTCAACATCCTTTACCTGATGAGTGGAAATGATAAAACAACGCTCCTCGGTAGCTGATGAGGCCACAATTTTCCTGAACTGGCTCTTGGATGGAATGTCCAAACCATTGGTCGGTTCGTCCATCAACAATAAATTGCAGTTGGAAGCCAGCCCAAAACCTATAATTACCTTCTTCTTTTGGCCGTAAGATAAAGCTGTTAACTTTTCTTTAGGATCCAGCTTAAACTCTTCCAATGAACCATAAAACTGTTCTTTACTAAAACGGGGATAGAAAACCGAATAAATATCCACATATTGGTTTATTGTAAATGAAGGCAAGCTAAACTCTTCCGGAATAACGTAGGTTTCGCGTAAAACCTGCGGCAACCGCTGATGTGCATGATAACCAAAAACCTTCACCGAACCTTGCTTTGGAAATAGCAAACCCGCTATGTTTTTAAGCAAAGTAGATTTTCCCGCTCCATTTTTGCCCAATAATCCATAAATATTGCCCCCATGAAGTTCCAGGTTTAAATTCTTGATAATGGGTTTCTTTTTGGAATAGCTAAAATTTAAGTTTTTAATTTCAATCATTCTTTAGTGATTTAGTGTACTACTTTACTAATACACTACAAATGTAAAATAATTTTTTTAAACTTCAAGGAATTATTATTTTTTTTATTTGAAAAAAGAAAAGCTAGCCGGCTGAATTACAATGTTTAAAAACAATTGAAGCGCACATAGTCGGCCAAAATCTTGTTTTTCCGATAGTCCGGTTGATCACTTTTCGGAGAAATTTATACGGGATCGACTTTTGGTTTAAACCTTTTTTAATAAATTTGCCGCCTTTTAATTCACGCCAGGGAATTATTAAATTAGTCAGCGAAAAAGCTCAACAAAACTGTATAATAAGAAATGCGATGAATGAAAATAACCATTACCTGCTAATTGCCGAAGAATTGTCTGTTGCCACCAATCAGGTGAAAGCCACCGTGGCATTATTAGATGAAGGCGGAACTGTTCCTTTTATTTCCAGGTACAGAAAAGAGGTGACCGGAAGTTTGGATGAGGTGTTTATTACCAAAATAAGAGACCGGATTTTGCAATTAAGAGATCTGGACAAACGCAGAGATGCCATTATCAAATCCCTGAAGGACCAGGAAAAGCTAACTGAGGCATTAGAAAAAAAAGTAATGGGCGCACAGACCATGGCGGAACTGGAAGACATTTATTTACCTTACAAACCAAAAAGAAGAACCAAAGCTACCGTTGCCCGCGAAAAAGGGCTTGAGCCACTGGCGAAAAAAATATTTGACCAGGAGCATTTTGATTTGGAAACCTTTGCGGCTGGCTTTGTGGACGAAAAAAAGGAGGTAAAAACGGTCGAAGAAGCTTTGCAGGGTGCCAGAGATATTATAGCCGAGTGGATAAACGAAGACCAGGAGATCCGAACCCGGATGCGAAAGCTTTTTCTGGAAACAGGTACCTTCAAATCCAAAATAATTACCGGGAAAGAAGAAGAGGGGCAAAAATACAAGGACTATTTTGAATGGGAGGAAAAAATCAAAACCGCTCCCTCGCATCGGATATTGGCATTGAGAAGAGGCGAAAAGGAGTTAATCCTGACGCTGGATACCGGTCCGGAAGAAGAAGAAGCACTTTTTTTGATCGAGAAATCGGCCATAAAGGCAAATCATGAGGTTTCTGCCCAGGTGAAGATGGCTATCAAAGACTGTTACAAGCGGCTGTTAAAACCGTCCATTGAAACAGACATCCGGATGTTAACCAAGAAACGGGCGGATGAAGAAGCTATCAGGGTATTTGCTGAGAATTTGCGACAACTATTGTTAGCCGCACCGCTGGGACAAAAAAATGTGCTGGCCCTGGACCCTGGTTTTCGAACCGGGTGTAAGGTGGTGTGCCTGGATAAGCAGGGTAACTTATTGGAAAATACTACTATTTTCCCCAATGAACCTCAGAAAAAAACCATGGAATCAGCTGCCATTATCAAGATGTTGGTTGAAAAACACAACATTGAATCCATTGCTATCGGCAATGGCACTGCCAGCAGAGAGACCGAGGCTTTTGTGAAAACCATTGGGCTGGATCCGGCGATAATGGTAGTAATGGTAAATGAAAGCGGGGCTTCGGTTTATTCGGCTTCCGAAGCTGCCAGGGATGAGTTTCCCGATTATGATGTCACTGTAAGAGGTGCCGTTTCCATTGGTCGCAGGTTAATGGATCCACTGGCTGAGCTGGTCAAAATTGACCCAAAATCTATTGGGGTCGGCCAATACCAGCACGACGTTGATCAAACCGCCTTGAAACAGGGATTGGACGATGTGGTGATGAGTTGTGTTAATGCCGTAGGGGTTGAGGTGAATACAGCCAGTAAGCAACTATTGACTTATGTCTCAGGCCTGGGCCCGCAATTAGCCCAAAACATTGTTGACTACCGCCAGACATATGGTCCCTTTAAAAGCAGGCAGGACCTCAAAAAGGTGGAGCGACTGGGGGAAAAAGCCTTTGAACAGGCCGGCGGTTTTCTGCGAATAAGGAATGCGCATAACCCGTTGGACAGCAGCGCCGTTCACCCCGAAAGCTATTCGGTCGTTAAAGACATGGCCACCCGCTTAAAATGTGATATCAATAATCTGATAAAAGACCAAGGGCTTAGAAATCAAATCAACCTGCCTGACTACGTTTCAGAAACCGTTGGGCTACCTACCCTGCAGGACATCCTGGAAGAGCTGGCCAAACCCGGCAGAGACCCAAGGGATACCTTTGAAACGTTTGCCTTTCAGGAGGGGATCAATGAAATGGAGGATCTAAGGCCCGGAATGAAATTGCCGGGGATTGTAACAAACATTACCAACTTCGGCGCCTTTGTAGATATTGGCGTGCATCAGGACGGGTTGGTGCATGTCAGCCACTTGTCGGACAGTTTTGTCAGCAATCCCGCCGATGTTGTCAGTGTACAACAAAAGGTAATGGTAACAGTGCTTGAGGTAGATATCCCCAGGAAGAGAATTTCCCTGTCGATGAAAGACGGCGGTCAGGCACGAAAAGATAAAAAGCAGGTGAAACGAAAAAACACAACAAAACCACAACAAGAGGGTGATTTGCAGGCCAAGCTATCGATGCTCAAAAACAAGTTTAAATAATTTAGTCATGTAGTGACCACATGTCTGGCGTCCACATCGGCTGTAAAGTTGCATTAAAAGGGCATAAAAAAAGACCAATGCTATTTGGCATTGATCTTTTCACCTTTAAAACGAGAATATAAAAAGAGTGTAGAATATTACGCTATTTATTGGATTATTTTTTTCCAGTCTTCAAAACGTTCCGTAATCTTTTTGGTCATAGTTTCATAATTATCCCATGAATCCGTAACATGATAAATTGATGGCAGATCCTGTGCCAGTAAATTTTCATAATCCTTTTTATATATGCCTCCACCATAATAATAGTAGGTAAACATATTTCCTTCCTTATTAAAAAATTCATACCCCAGGTATCCGTCCCAAAGTTCACTTAAAATGGTAGGACTCAATTCTTTTCTTTTAAAACGTAACATTTGTACTTCCGCCTCATCTTCAAAAAATTCGGAATATAATTCATTCTCAATAATCCATCCAAGGTAAATACCAATATGAACGTAAGCTTGTTCAATAGGGAGGGACTCGGGAAAATTTCCCAAGAAGTGTGTTTTGGCATTATCATAAATAGTCTTTTCCCGTGCCTGATTCAGTAAGCCCATAATTTGATTGTTTGCTAAAAAATTTGGAATCTTTGTTTTTCAATGATCTAAAAATACAATTAGCAATAGTAAAAGGTAGGGACAAATCCAGGGATAAAATACCCTTGTAATATTTAACTATTTGTTTAAACTTTATTTCAAGAATTGTTACTTTGAAGTTCGAGAATATTGACTATTTGCCTAATCAGGGTGATTTTATTAATGATAGAAAAACAAATAGCAAATGAAGATAGCAGCGACAACTCCCGCTAAATCGGCTATCAATCCCGCTCCAACGGTATACCGGGTTTTTTTAATATTCACCGCACCATAATAAACAGCCAGGGTATAAAATGTGGTTTCTGTTGAACCTTGAAAAGTAGATGCCAGCCTGCCCACAAAAGAGTCTGCCCCATAGTTTTGCATCGTTTCGATCATCAATCCCCGGGCTCCTGAGCCACTTAATGGTTTCATAAAAGCTGTGGGTAGTGCCGGCACAAAATCCGTATTAATACCCAGTAAACCAAATAGTTCCGCCAAAAGGGATATAACCAGGTCCATGGCCCCAGAGGCGCGAAAAACACCAATACCAACTAGCATGGCAACCAGATAGGGGATAATCATTACAGCGACTTTAAAACCCTCTTTGGCCCCATCGATAAAAGTTTCGTAAATATTAATCTTACTCCTGATGCCCAGAATAATAAACGATGTAATTACCCCCATGATAATGAAAGTGCTGGCAAAGGTAGTCACAACTTCCAGTCGCTTTTGATCCATTTGAGACAGGAGATAGATGATACCTGCGACCAAAAATGTACCGCCGCCCAGGTAAGCCAGTATGGTTTTATCAAATAAATTAATTTTTTGTTTGATGGCCACTGCTATCAAGCCGGCCAATGTGGAAAAAAAGGTAGCCAGTAAAATGGGAATAAATATATCTGCGGGGTTTGCGGCACCCTCCGCTGTCCTGTAAGCCATCACAGTGACAGGAATGACGGTCAGCCCCGAGGTGTTCAATACCAAAAACATAATTTGAGCGTTGGAGGCGGTCTCTTTATCGGGGTTAATCTCCTGTAACTCCTCCATAGCCTTAATACCCAACGGTGTCGCTGCATTGTCCAGACTCAGCATATTGGCAGATATGTTCATCATCATCGAACCAAAAGCCGGGTGATTTTTGGGGATACCCGGAAACAGCTTCCCAAAAAACGGGTTGACCAGTCTTGATAAAATACCAACCGCACCACCTTTCTCGGCGATATTCATAATGCCCAACCAAAGGGTCATCACCCCGATCAACGTAATTGCAATACTTACGCTGGTTTCCGCCATGTCAAAAGTGCTTTGGAACATATCGCGAAAAATAAACAGGTCGGTCTCATTGAAAATAACCTGAAAAGTTTCGGCAAAAAAATCACGGTAGTAGTAGCCTATTACCCTAAGTAAGCCTACCACAAAAGCCACAAGAAAAAATCCGATCCAGATATAATTTAGTGCCATATATTTTCAATTTTAAGCTAAACAACATTAATTTCCGTAATTATGAAAATGATAACCACACTTTTTGGTAAAGCCGGACAAATATTCCTTTAAACAGCTATTTGTCTTATTGTGGACCTAATTTTTAAAAGTGTTTGTTTTATTTACCATCCAGATGATGGCACAAGGTTAACCCCAAGGCATGGATAGAATCGTAAGCGTAAAAAAACCAAATACTAATCTCATCAGAGATCATTGGATATGGAAGTTAGCCTGGAAAGATGCCAAAAATAATTGGCTTCGGCTGTTGTTATTTATTTTCTCTATCGTCATCGGTATTGCGGCACTCGTGGCCGTCAATTCCTTCAACGATAATCTGTTGAAAGATATCGACAATCAGGCCAGGGCCTTTTTGGCGGCTGATGTAGTATTATATGCCAACGAGGATTTTACCGCTGCCGACTCATTATTCTTCGATTCTATTTCGAATGAACAGGCCAATGATGCCAGATTATCTTCCATGATCTCATTTCCAAAAAGCGGCGCCACCCGACTCGCCCAGGTAACAGCCATTCAGGGAGACTATCCGTTTTACGGCCCTTTTGAAACAACTCCTGAAAATGCCTTACAATATTATCGCCAGGGCCAATGTGCCCTGGTAGATGAAAACATGGCGCTTCAGTACAAACTCGCTGTTGATGACACGCTCAAGGTGGGTGACCTGATGTTACCCATCGCTGGATTTGTCACCAAAATACCGGGTAATGTCAATATAAGCGCCTCATTTGCCCCCTCTGTTTACATTCCATTAGACAGCCTGGAAAAAACCGGCCTGGTTCGTGCCGGAAGCAGGGTATACTACAGGAAATATTTCAAGGCCCTCAACAACCAGTCTGAAAAAAGCATCTTAACCAGCATTCGTCCGGCCATAAAAACCTTTAACCTGAGCTGGGAAACAGCTGCATTCAGGAAAGAAAACCTGGGTAAAGGGTTTGAGAATATATTTCGTTTTCTAAACCTGCTGGGATTTATGGCCCTTATTTTAGGAAGCATCGGGTCGGCCAGTTCAGTCGTAATTTACCTGAAAGAAAAGCATAACACCATTGCGATTCTTCGTTGTCTTGGCATCTCGTCGGCCGAAGGGTTTCTGATCTTTTTTATACAAACCGTTGCTCTCGGCCTGATAGGCAGTTTGCTGGGAATAGTTTTTGGACATTATCTCCAAATGTATATCCCCTTTATGCTGGCCGATTTCATCCCTATAAAATTTAATTTTGGCATTTCATGGAAAGCCGTGTTATTAGGTCTTGGCACAGGACTCACCTCTACATTGCTTTTTTCTTTTTTGGCGCTGCGAAACATTAAATACATCTCCCCTCTCAAGGCACTTCAGACAGGGCAGAACGTTAGCAGCCCCGGATTATTGAGTAAGATAGGAATTATTGCCATAACCGTCATTGCGACACTCATTTTGGCGATCATACAATCTAAAAGCGCACTGGTTGGGAGCGGTTTTATGGCAGGCATCACTGTAACCTGTCTGGTGATGTACCTGATAGCAAAGCTGTTAATATTCACTATGGGTACTTTATTCCTTAGAAAATCCGGTTTTGTATGGCGGCAGGGAATGATAAACTTATTCCGGCCAAATAACCAAACCATGGTCCTGGTAATTGTGCTGGGCATGAGCACTTTCCTGATGGCCACCTTAAACCTTGTTCAAAACAACCTGATCGAACAGGTGAATATTATCGGCAATAAGAGTAAGACAGACCTGGTTTTGTTTGATGTCCAGCCCCATCAACTGAAGCAGGTGGATAGTATGGTTATACACCATAATGTCGCCGTTAACCGCGTGGTGCCTATTATCACCCTCAGGTTTGAAAAGATAAGGAACAAGCGACTTGGGGCCTTAAAGGATGACAAGGAAGGCGCTATTCCCAATTGGATCCTCTACATGGAGCACCTGGTAACTTACAGGGATGAGTTACTTCCTTCCGAAAAAATAATTGAAGGTGAGTTCGTACCTGTCAAGGCGCATGAAAATGACAGCACCTTTATTTCCATTACCAAATCGATGGCGGAGCAATTACATGTCGGCATCGGTGACGCTATTGATTTTAACGTGCACGGATTATCTTTAAAAACCTACGTTGGCAGCATCCGGAAGCTGGACTGGCAAAGAATTCAAAACAACTTTATGTTTGTATTCCCAAGCGGCGTGTTGGAAAAAGCGCCACAGCATTACGCCTACCTGATTGACTCGCCGGATAAAAATGCCACGGCTCAATTACAAGCTGCACTCAGCGATGAAATACCCAATATCTCCTCTGTTGACCTGCAATTAATCCTGGGCACGCTGGACACCGTCATCGACAAAACGGCATTTGTCGTCCGCTTCATGGCATTCTTTTGTATCATCACAAGCCTGATAGTTTTGGGGGCCACTGTTTTGAATACCAGGCAGGCAAAAATCAGGGAAAACATTTTGTTACGTACGCTAGGTGCCAGCGAAAAGCAGGTAAATGGTATATTGTTGCTGGAATATGTGTTCATCGGTCTATTCGCAGGGTTGACAGGTATTATACTTTCTATCCTGTCCGGCTGGGGATTAACCGCCTATTTTTTTGACTTGTTATTTATCCCTGATTTCAAACGCATTTTTGTTTTATTACTGGCGACGATCACAGTTACCGTTGTGATTGGGTGGCTTCACAACAAATCCATACTAAATCAATCGCCAATGGAAGTTTTAAAGCAACAAAAGTAAAACTTCCTAAAATACTTTCAGACGATCCGGCGCTCAGGAGGGTTACTACCTGCGAGGCACTTCATTTAATAGTAAGATAATAATTTTATAACCCGGATAATTTTTGGGTTGATTGATGATGTCTTAAACTTGAACAAAAAGTCCCGTTTACATGAAACTTCGCGTAGCAACCTTCAACCTGGAAAACCTTGACGACATAGTAGATCAGAGCCCTTCCCTGGCGGAAAGAATTAAAGTACTGGCCCCCCAGCTGGAAAGACTGCGGGCGGATATCCTCTGCTTTCAGGAGGTACACGGCCAGGAGCAGCAAAACGAAAAAAGGCAATTACTGGCTTTGCAATCTCTTCTGAATGCCACCTCCTATGCTACCTATCATGTTCGCCATGTTAAAACCAGCAATGACGAGGCTTATGATCAAAGAAACCTGGTAGTGGTTAGCAGGTTTCCTATCACCGAGGTTGAACAATACCATCACGACTTGACCCCTGCTCCTGCTTATCAAAAAGTAACTGCGATACCCGATGAAACCGAGGCAAAACCTGTAAAATGGGAAAGGCCTATTCTGTACACCAAAATTGCCGTAAGGGAAGGGTTTGAACTACATCTGATTAACCTACACTTAAAATCCAGAATCCCCAGCAATATTAGCGGGCAAAAGATCAATAACTATACGTGGCGGGAAGCCTATGCCTGGGCTGAAGGCTTTTTTATATCCTCCATGAAACGTGTTGGTCAGGCATTGGAAGCCAGGGTTTTGGTAGACCGGCTGTTTGATGCCGATGCTGCGGCTAAGATTATTGTCTGCGGTGATTTTAATGGCCACCCCGATGAGGTACCGGTGGAGGCGATCCGGGGAAGGGTTGAAAACACCGGCAACCCGGACCTCATACACCGGGAAATGGTGCCAGCTGAAAATACCATTCCGGACTCTGCAAGATACACCTACTTATACAACGGCCGCAAAAGATTACTGGACCACATGCTTATTTCCAAGACTTTAATCCCCTACTACCGGAACGCCGAAATTCATAATGAAGTGCTGCATGATGAAACCATTGCTTTTGCGCTGGATACAAAATTTCCCGAATCAGATCACGCGCCATTTGTGGTTGAATTTGAAATTTAGTGCTGTTTTTTGTTTTGTAGTGGTTTCTTCTTGCCCCTCACAGCCGGGATGTTTTACATTAAATTTGAGCAAGTCTCCTATTCACAAGAGATGTAAAAAAGAATATTATATTAATCTCAATATTTAGCATAATTCAGATGAGGCCCCTATGGAGCTAATCTGAAATCAAAACTACCCTTTCTAACGGCAGTAGCTTATTAAAAATACATAAATTTGCCAAAAAAATACACATCGGTTACTAGGTGCCCTTCTTAAATTTGTTCCCTGTTTATATGAAGGTCTCTTTTTGGTTTCTTTTGATATAAATAACGAAACCTAATTATCAACAGTATTTGTCATTTTTAGATAAACAATGTGGAATTCGTACAGTTAATTATAAACATAGGTTATGAAAAGAATAATAGTTTTTTGTTTAATAAGTTTTACATTATTAAATATTAATGCGCAGGAATGGATAACTTTTGAAGGAAAAAAAGGTGCTGGAAATGGTAAGCACATTGTCCTGATATCTGGAGATGAAGAATACCGATCGGAAGAATCTTTACCCATGTTAGCAAAGATTCTTGCCGAAAGACATGGTTTTAAGTGTACAGTACTTTTTGCAATCGATCCTGCTACAGGGAATATCAATCCTGAGGTTAATAACAATATTCCCGGTTTACACTTCCTTGAGTCAGCTGATTTAATGTTGATTAATACCAGGTGGAGGAAGCTCCCGGATGATCAAATGAAATATTTTGATGATTATTTACTTTCAGGAAAACCCGTACTTGGGTTGAGAACCTCCAATCATGGGTTTAAAAATGAAACCGGCAATTATGTTCATTATAGTTCGGTTTATAAAAAGGAAGACCCGAATCACCCCTGGTACCGGGGATTTGGAGGTTTACTATTTGGAGACCATTATGTGAAACATCATGGAAGACATAAACATGAATCAACTAAGGGGATATTTGCGAAAAATGCCTCTGAACATGAAATATTAAGAGGAATTAAAGATGGGGAAATCTGGGGCCCCACAGATGTTTACGGATGCAGAGTTGCGCATTTACCAATTACACCGCTTGTTATGGGACAAGTATTAAAAAGAGCCGGGGAATATGATAAAAATGATCGCTTTTTTGGAATGCGACCAACAGACAAACCGTTAGAGGGGCCTAAAAACAACCCGATGATTCCGGTAGCCTGGCTGAAAGATTATCAACACCCGGATGGAGGTGTTAAAGGTTTAGCTTTTCATACGTCCATGGGTTCCTCAACCGATCTGGAAAATGCAGGATTAAGACGGCTGGTAGTAAATGCAGCGTATTATTTACTGGATTTAAAAATCCCCAAGAAAGGGACAAATGTTAATTACATCGGGGCATACAAAACGACAGCCTATGGTTTTATGGGTAAAGCTTTCTGGGATGACAAAGGCTTAAAACCAGCAGATTTAAAATAGGAGATTCGAAATAAGTTTGCCTTGATAGATTTGATTTTTTTAAGTTGTAAATATTTATGATACAGGACATGAATACTTCTGAAAAAATGCGTAATAAAAAAACGTTTAAGTTCTTAACCGCGATATTCCCAATCATCTTTCTGTTAAGTTCCGGTTGCCTACAGGATGCGGAAGTATCAGGACTTAAAAAAGGCTCTCATATCGTCCTGATCGGAAATAATTTAGGCTCGCGAATGATGAATTTTGGACATTTTGAAACCGAGATGCATTTGCGTTATCCCGATAGTTCGCTTTATATAAGAAATATGTGTGATGGCGGAAACACGCCGGGATTTAGGCCGAATCCATCTCGAAAATCTCCTTGGGCATTTCCTGGAGCAAAGAAATTTGCCAAGGAATCCATAGTAGAACATTTTGAAATATCTACCGGCTGGCTCAAGACGGCTACGGAGGGACATTTTGAGACTCCAGATCAATGGCTTGCCAGGCTCAAAGCAGATATTATTATCGCTTTTTTTGGCTATGGCGAATCTTTTGAAGGAAAAGAAGGATTAGAAAATTACAAAGCAGAACTGCAAGCTTTTATTCAACATACCTTAAAACAGAAGTATAATGGCACTAGTAACCCGCAATTGGTTTTGGTATCTCCCATAGCTTTTGAAGACCTCTCCACGGTAATGGATTTACCGAATGGTATTAAGGAAAATACAAATCTGTCCATGTACACCCAAGCCATGAAAGAAGTTGCGACAGCAAATAACGTAGCTTTTGTTGATGCTTTCGGACCTTCAAAAAAATGGTTTGATACCGAAAATGAAAATCTGACCAATGATGGATTTCAATTAAATGATTTGGGGTACCAGAAATTTGCGATACTACTAGCAGATAAGATATTCGGAAAAGTAAAGGCCAAAGCCGAAACTCATCGTAAACCGGTACATGATGCTGTTATGGAAAAGAATTGGTTTTGGCATAACGACTTTAAAATACCCAATAGCGTGCATGCCTATGGAAGGCGATATAAACCTTTTGGACCTGAAAATTATCCGGCCGAAATTGAAAAAATTCGCGAGCTTACATCCATTAGAGATCAGGCCATTTGGCAAGCTTCCAAGGGACGTAAAATGGATCTGGCAGAAGCCGATAAAAAAACAAAAGTGCTTCCTGAAATAAAAACTAACTATAAGCAAAGTAATAAAAATGGCAACCCGGAATATTTATACGGAAATGATGCCTTAGAAAAAATAAAAGTAGCACCTGGGTATAAAATTGAGCTTTTTGCATCAGAAAAAGAGTTTACAGATTTAGCAAATCCCGTACAACTGTCTTTTGATAATAAAGGACGGCTTTGGGTAGCAGTAATGCCAAGTTATCCGCATTATAAAGCTGGAGATAGTAAACCAAATGACAAACTTATTATTCTTGAAGATACAGATAATGACGGTAAGGCAGACAAGCAGATAACATTTGCGGATGGGTTACATTTAACTATCGGATTTGAATTTGCACCGGAGGGCGTTTATGTATCTCAGGGAACTAATCTTGTTCTTTTAAAAGACACGAATGGCGATGATAAAGCGGATGAGACTGAAATTGTTTTAAGCGGCTTTGATGATCATGATACCCATCATGCGATAAGTGCTTTTTGTGCGGACCCATCTGGAGCAATCTTAATGGGTGAGGGCGTTTTTCTTCACTCTAATATAGAGACAGCATATGGCACCATGCGCGGCACCAACGGAGGGTTTTTCAGGTATAATCCACAGCGACATCATTTAGAGCGTACGGCGCAGTTGCCAATTCCCAATCCCTGGGGAATTGCCTTCGATGAGTGGGGGCAAAATTTCTTTGCCCACACTTCGAATCCTAACATGTCCTGGATGGCCCCGGGTTCTATCAAACCTCGTTATGGGGAAGGATCTCCATTGCCAAGAAACTTAATTGAAGAAAAACATCTTGTACGTCCAACTTCCGGTCTTGAATTTATATCCAGTAGCCATTTTCCTAATGATGTCCAGGGTGATATTTTAATTAATAATACCATAGGCTTCTTAGGGACCAAACAGCATACCATAAAAGATGACCCTGAGTCGGCAGGGTATAATAGTAAACACAAGCAGGATCTTATTGTTGCTACAGATAAGAATTTCAGACCTGTAGATATGGAATTTGCTCCGGATGGATCATTATATGTTATAGACTGGCATAATGTACTTATTGGCCATATGCAGCACAATGCCCGCGATCCTTTACGAGACCATGCTCATGGTAGAGTATATAGAATAACCTACCCTTCCAGACCGCTTGTAGAACCGGCAAAAGTTGACGGTGCAACTATAGATCAATTATTAAATAATTTAAAGCTACCTGAATATCGCACGCGATATAGAACAAAAAGGGAATTACGTGGACGAGACAAAGACGAAGTGCTATCTAAATTAAAGGTATGGGTTAATGATTTAGATAAAAATGACCCTAAATATGAGCATCATCTATTGGAGGCACTTTGGACAACCTGGGGCCTAAACAAAATTGACGACAGTTTATTAGGGCAATTGTTAAATGCTAAAGACTACAGGGCAAGGGCTGCGGCCGTTAGAGTATTAAGATATGCGGGCCATCAAATATCTAATCAAGCGGCGTTATTATTAAATGCCGCCCAGGATGACAGTCCCCGTGTTAGACTAGAGGCATTTGTGGCAGCTTCCTGGTTAGAAAAGGAAATAGGACTTCCGATTGTGGAAGCAGCCGGAGAAAAGCCTTTAGATCATTGGATGAAAAAACCTTATGAAGCAGTACTGGCACATTTTAATAATGAAAGACATAGTGAAGATTACGCTGCAGATAAGATAAAGACCCATTTAAAAGGAAAAGAAAAAGAACTATTTGTTAAAGGAGCTTCGATTTATGCAAAAGAAGGATATTGTGCTACTTGCCATCAAGAAAATGGGAAGGGTCTTGAGGCTTCAGGATTCCCACCGTTAAACAATTCTAAATGGGTAATAGGGAATCAGGATCGACTTATTAAGCTTACACTTAAAGGACTAATGGGACCTATTGAGGTGAAAGGTAAAAAATATCCGGGACAGGTGCCAATGACCCCGTTTGAAGGCATGTTGAATGACGAAGAGGTAGCGGCGGTATTAACCTATGTACGTAACTCATTTGGTAATAAAGCCCCTGCGATATATCCGGAAAATGTTAAAGAAATTCGTAAACAAGCCAGGGAACAACAAGGTTTCTATACTCCCGAAGAACTACTTAAAGAATATCCCCTTGAATAAGGCGGTACACCTAAATAGCATATTCCATTAAAAAAGGTATAAAGGAAAAAGAGTTGTGTAGTGAAAATTACGGAACGCTTGTTTTCTAAAAATACCCTACATTTTTTCGAAATATTGCCGGAGATATTTGTTTAGCTTTTGAAAATGCTTTAGTTAAATGATGGCGATCTGAAAAGCCACATTTATCTGCGATTACATCAATGGTAAAATCACTGTATAGTAGAAGATCGCTGGCTTTTTCTATTCTTATCTGACTGATATAACTTTTGGGGCTTTTACCTGTATAGGTTTTAAATGTCTTAAAAAGCGCATTTGGAGATAAAAAAAATGTTTTTCCTAATACCTCATTAGTTAATTTTTTATTTATATTTTTTTCAATATAATCAATAATAGATAAGATTTTGGGAGTTATTCTTTTTTCAATAGATATGTCTGGCAAAATGTCCAGCATAGAAGATATAATAAGATTGTATAAATGTAAACTCTCTTCCAGCTGAAACACCTTCGAATCGGACAATAAACAATCCAACACTTTATCCAAATTCTTTTTTTTACGCTTATTTAAAGCGATAGAAAAGATTCCTGGTTTTACACTATCATAATTAATACCTAAAGTGAAGTGGGTGAAATAATGTAATATTCTTCCATTACTTCGATGAAGCCTTTCTTCTTTTTTAGAGTTTATTCTTCCACATTTAAAAAAGTACTCATTTTGGACTGTGTGATTTTGATTAATAATACCTGTCGAATAGGGTGTATGCGGTGCAATGAGATAAATATGATCAGGTAATAAATTAATTCTTTTCTTTAAATGAATATATGCTCCTTCATTTTTGTTCCAATACAGCCGCCAGTAAGGGAAAGACATTCGGTGCCCCTTCCATATTTCAAACCACCAGTACCTGCTACAATATACTTTAAGTTTTAAGCTCTCAAACTTTTGAATATCAGTAGAAGGATCGCCATTGTCTGATATTTTATCGGTTATTAGCATATCATAAATTTAAATATATATAAACTTAGCAGGATATAAAACCGTCCCCATACACTAATGTATACGAGGCAGTTTCATTTGTGATTTAAATAGTCATCCGAGGCTTTTAAAATATGAGATAAAAAAGCTTTTACGTATCGGGGGGGCGACCGGATAGTTTTTAAGGGTTGACACTATTTAATATGACCTCCGTTGGGATGCTTTAACGAAAACCCGGGTATTGACACCCTCATACTTTCAAATAACGCAAAACTGGTGGTTTGGCCTGGTATTTGTGTTTTATCCAAATATTAAAATGCAATAGACCAAACCTTAATCACCCATGAAAAACCTGTACATAAAAATCGGCCTGAGATCCCTGTTGATAATACTAACAATTTCTATATTCTCTGCCTGCCAGGATATAGATCATATTTTCAGCAATTTTCCCAATAGAATTGAAGGCAGCTGGAAATTTGACCGGGTCAAATTCAGGGAAAACTGGGCCATTGACGGAGACGAAATTACAAGCGACTATCGCAATCTGGTATTCAACTTCTACCAGGACGGTTTTTTGACGTTGGAATACGCTGACAGTCAGGGAAACTTAAAACTCGATGAAGGAGAATGGGATACTGAATTGGACAGAGATTGTTATTATGATGACGATGGAGATAATTGCGAGCGTACCCGGTATTTTTATATCACATTATATGAACCGGAAAATGGAATTTTCGATCGCAATAATATATGGGAAATCACCTATCTGGGCACCCGTAAATTAAAAGCCAGGCAAAATGCGGGGGGTGGCATATTTAAATACAAGCTGGAGCAAAGATATTAACCGGAGGAAATTGCGTCAGTAACAAAAGTCCTTCGCAGTTTAGGTGCAATTGTTTGTCCGGGACATGAAATAATGATCTGCATTAATAGTTATTTATAGGTATTTATCATTATTTTGTTTCCGTGTGCAAATGTGATGGACAATGGTTAAAAACGCTTTTGTGGTTCTGCTGTTAATCTATGTCAAAATTGGTAGCGCCCAGGAGTTGGCGCCAACTTTAACCGAGGCCCTGCTGAAGGTAAAAGTGACCGACCTCAACGATATTCCCAGCCAGGGTGAGATTATTACTTTCATCAACAAACAAAATCAACGCACCTATGAAGGCATTACAGACACCGACGGGATGTTTCAAATTTTGATCCCCAAGGGCTGTACCTACATTGTACAATACAGAAATTTTGGCTACGATCATCAATATGCCGAACATGAGATACCGAGTTATGAAGGGAAACTGGTATCAAAAATAAACATCAAGTACCGTCTCCCTTCCAAAACAGTGCTGGAGGGCGTTTCATTTGAGTCCGACAATATTACCTTATCTTCCCAATCCTTTGGTACCTTGAATAAGCTGGTAGAGCTTCTGAAGGTCAAGCAACATATGTCTATCCGGTTGGCCGCCCATAATGATGGCAAGGGCGGTGTCAAAGCGAGCCAGCTGCTGACCGAAAAACAAGCCGTGAGTGTAAAAAATTACCTGGTGTCGGAGGGGATTGCAGCCGATAGACTGGCGGTAATTGGCTATGGTGGAAAATTTCCTATGGCTAGTAACCAAACACCTCAGGGCCGGGCAAAAAACCGCCGGATTGAGGTCGAGATAATAAAAAAATAAGCAAACCTCCTAACACCAGTTGGAGGCTCCCAACAATTAAGCATTTTCCTGTCAAATTCCATTCCCAATTTTTTACGCTCCAAGACGGTTTCAACCATATTTTCTGTGGAAATCCAAAGAAAATTTTCAAAAAAAGTAGGGGGAAGCATTGAACGCTTGTATTAATAATAAATTGCTTAGAAGCATATATAAAAGATGGAAAGTGGAAGAAAAAACATAAGGTTTGAATTATTGGGCAAGGGTGAAGAAAAAATAATGCAATTGATGTCTCAGCTATCTATACCTGAGGGAAAAAGTAAAATTCAGGTATGGGAAACGCTGGAACAAGCCATTCTCGCACGTGACCGGAAAAAGGCTAAAATTTTTCCAATGTGGTCTAAATGGCAGGTTGGTGTAGCGGCATCACTGGTATTGTTAATAGGTGTATATTTTGTATTTAATCAGGTTACCAATAAAACAATTGAAACTTTAAAAGGGGAACAGGTAGTTTTCTATCTCCCCGACAGTTCCAAGGTAACGATGAATGCGGACTCCAAAATCACTTACAATACCATGTTTTGGAAAAAAAACCGGAAGATACAGTTGGAAGGAGAAGCGTTTTTTGAAGTAAAAAGAGGTAAAGACTTTCAGGTAACTTCAAGGATCGGTATAGTGGAAGTGCTGGGAACAAGTTTTAACGTATTTGCGCGGAAAGACAGATATATCGTTGACTGCATGACCGGTAAGGTCAAAGTGAGCAACAAGAATTATGATGATTTTAAAATTTTAACGCCTGGCCTGTCAACCAGGATCGAAAATAATCAGGTACAATTGATTTCCAGACGTAACCCCGATAAAGTATACACATGGGCTAAAGGAGAATTTTACTTTGAAATGACTCCTTTGGGCGAGGTTATAGAAGAATTGGAAAGACAATATGATGTGAGAATACAGCGGGACAATGTAGTTGACCGCCAGTTATACACTGGATTTTTCTTCCGTCATGATAACCTGGAAGAAAGCCTGGAATTGGTATTTTCACCGATGGGTTTAAAGTATGAAATCTTTGATGAGAAAGAAATAAAGGTTTCCTCTGAAAATATTTAACAGATGGAAAATGAATAAAATGTGCTTTTATAACAGAATTTAACTATTCCTTAACACCTCTCCTCTAGCCGGTAGACGATTCATAGGCGCGATTCTACCGGCTATTTTTTTATCGTTTAATTCAAAACGAAATTCTACTAATAATCTTATTTTATATAAGGATTATTTTATTGGATCTTGAAAAAATTTAATAAAGTTATACAGTTCCGAAATTTTAATATTACATTTGACACCAACAATTAAAAAGGAATATCAGGTTTAGACTGAAATTTTTAGCAACGCACCTTTTCTTTCCAAACATGAATCCTTTCTTATTAAACCTTTTGTAATATGAATATTTTTGTAGCAAATCTTGATTTTAATTTCAAGTCTGAGGGATTAAAAGAACTCTTTGAAGAATACGGAGAAGTGTCCTCTGCTAAAATAATTATGGATTTTGGTACTGGCAAATCAAAAGGATTCGGTTTTGTAGAGATGCCCGATGACAACGAAGCTCAACTAGCCATCAATTCCCTTAATGAACATGAAATTAATGGGCGGCCAATAGTGGTAAAAGAAGCAAAGCCCCGGTCGTAACAATTGATAATCAAAAAATTAAGACAAAAAAAGCAGCTGTTAGCTGCTTTTTTTTATAGTACGGTAATTTAAAATTACACATGAAAATCGGCTTACTTTCAGATACCCATGGCTACCTGGACAAAAAAATCTTCCCGTATTTCGAAGCGTGTGATGAAATCTGGCATGCCGGCGACATTGGTACCCTGGAACTATATGATCAGTTGTGTGCGTTCAAACCGGTTAAGGCCGTATTTGGCAACATCGATGGGCGGGAAATTCGTCAGCATTGCCCCGAATGGCAACAGTTCGACTGCGAAGGGCTGAACGTATGGATGACGCATATCGGTGGGTATCCGCCCAAGTACAACCGGCGGGTTTACGGTATGCTGAAAGAAAATACACCAGATATTTTTATCTGTGGTCACTCCCATATACTGAAGGTAATGACCGATCCCCGGCTAAACAACCTTTTGTATTTGAATCCCGGCGCAGCGGGAAAGCATGGGTTTCACAAAGTAAAAACCCTGATACGATTTGATATCAACGAAAAGAATGTGGAAAATATGCAGGTGATAGAGTTGGGAAAAAGGGCAGAAAAAAAGCAAGGCGATTAACCTTGCTCCTTATATCCATAATCAATATCAGACGCAGTTACGCTTCCTTGGTCTGATCTTCTTTTGATGCTTTTTCTTTTTTTGCTGCAGGTTTTTTAGCAGGAGCCTTTTTCGCTTTGGGAGCTTCGGCTTCTTCTACCTTATCAGCCTCTTTCTTATCTGCTTCCTTTTTAGCCTTTGCTGGGGTTTCTTTTGTTGCCTTGGCAGCTGGCTTTGCCGCAGTTTCGCTCTTAGCAGCCGGCTTCTTTGCCTTGGTAGCCTTGGCTGCCGCTGTTTTCTCAGCAACAGGGGCTGCTTCTTTCACGACTTTTTCTTCGGCACCAGCCTCTTTAACAGCAGCAGGTTTTGCCTTGCCGGCCTCCTTAAATTCTTCCTTGATTTTCTCTACATCGACCTTTTTCATCACCGGCTGCTTGTTCAAAATCTGAATTTTGTTGATTTTATTGGTAGCCCGCGCTTTGTTCTTTCTGTCTTTTCTTTTTAGTCTGGTAACTGCCATCGCTATAATTTTTACTAAAATGAGCGGCAAATTTAATGGAATAGTTTGAATAATCTAAGTATTTATTTAATAATTTTATCTGACCGTAATTACTTCTTCTGTTTGATTATATCCCGCAAAAATGCCAAATCCGTTTTGGATATTGTTATGAACGAGGACTGGTTCAGCAAAGGGATCACCGTCCACCCAGTCCTGTAGCAACCGGCTTCTCTTATATAAAAAATAATCCTTATTCACATTTCTTAAGACAACCGTTACTGTGGTGAATTGTGGGGTGCTGGTATCATAAATGAAAATTCCCGGGTCTATAGAAAGAGAATATTTTTTCCCTTCAAAAAAGTTATCGCTAAACACATAATCCAGGTTGGTGCCCTCCCTTTGAAACTCATCTATAATCAAATCTTCCGTTTCGGACCAGATCGGTATATTGACACTATCGATCAATAGATACGTTCCAGTTTCCTCGTTAAATTCATAATTTCGATTATATCCAAAGATTATAAACTCATAGTAATCTTCTCCCACCCGATCATCTATTTCCACTTTAAATTTTAATCTTTTAATCCCATCCGAAAGAATCGTATCAATCTTAATCTTTGATATCAAGGCTGGTCTCTGTGGAATCGTTGCCTCACTAAAAATGTCTTCATATCCCTCTTTGCTAACTTCAATTCTATAATTCCCCCCTTTTTTGGGTACCAAATTGCTATTGGTATAAACTCCAAAACCATCATGATCCAACTGGCCTAAGTATTTATCCTCCTCATAAATGTCGATGGTTGCACCTTCAATAAATTGCTCGCGCTCATCCAACAGAACATACCAGCTTTTTGATAAATTTACTTTTATCACACTATCAGGGTTTATTATACTATTCAAAACCAAACTTGCGTCGTCGGGCTCAATACCGGGATCTACCACAGTTTCACAACCCCAGCAAACCATGAATATAATAACAAGCAACTTTTTCATTTCTAAAATTTAAAACTATAACTTATAGATGGAATGATAGGAAACAGACTATATTGAATAAATTTCTTTCCACCGTTTTTGTGGTATCCTATATCAATAAAAAATGGATTTCTTGTACTATAGGTATTGTAAGTACCGATGGTCCATTTCCGGGTTCCCCATTTTTTCTGTTTTGAAAAGCTAATACTAAAGTCCAGCCTGTGATAAGAGCGCATTCTATATCCGTTTCTTTCACCATGGTAGGTAATGGGATTGCCACCCCGAAACCAAAAATTACCTTCATACCTAAACCCATTGTATTTTGATATAGGCAATGTTATTGAATTACCTGTGCCATATACCCAGGCGCCCGAAATATCAATGCGGTCATTCACCTTATACACCCCGGTTATACTTATGTCATGGCGGCGATCATATTTGTAGGGGAATGATCGCCCAAAATTAAGGTTATCAAATTGTCTGTTTGACCATGAAAGCGTGTAACCAACCCATCCGGTAAATTTGCCGGTTTTCTTTTGGACAAATAGTTCCGCACCATAGCTTTCTCCCCGCCCGGTTTCGACTTTTTCCTGCCAGTCTTCATCAATATTCAGAAAGCTGGCTCCCTCCTTGTATTCGATCAAACCATCCATTTCCTTATAATAAGCCTCAACACTGATCTCGTATTGTTTTTTAATGGTTTTTGCCAATCCAAATGCGAATTGGTGAGATTCCTGCGGCGCCACTTTTCGGGTAGAAGGAAGCCAAAGATCCGTTGGCAGACCAATACCGCCATTAGTTAGCAGGTGGATAAATTGGGTCATTTGCGCATAGGAGCCTTTGATAGAAAGGCCATTGCTTAACAGATACCGAACCGCCAGTCGTGGCTGAAAGGAGGTATAAAGTTCGTCTTCAACATCAAAGGCCGAAATATGGATGCCTGCATTTACTTTTAAGTGATCGGTTACTTTGATATCGTCTTCCAGATAGGCCGCGAATTCATTGGCGCTGGTTTTAAATGAGCCTAGCGTAGTATCGCTCTCCAACGTTGATTTATAGGAAAGAATTCCGGGATTAAAAGTATGGTTGATCCCATTGATACCAAAACGGATATAATGATTAGGATTAGGAATAAACTCAAAATCCATTTTCGCTGCAAAATCACGGATCCCGGAAAAATACGAAATAGACTCGTCCTCATTATCGACGCCATTGGGCGTAGTTCGTTCCTCCTTATAATTTTCAAAAATATCAAATCGATAGCGGCTATAGGTCAAGGTAAGGTTGCTGAAAAATTTAGGATTGAATACGTGATTCCAGCGCATTGCGGCTATAATATTTCCCCAATCCAACCCAAATTCATCTTCATAGAATACTTTTTCAACACCCGTATCATAGTTTTCCTTGTATCTGCTATAGGCATCATCATTTCCAAAATAGCCACTTAAATAAACCCTGTCTCTATTTGAAAATTTATGATTAATCTTTGCATTGAGGTCATAAAAATAATATCCGGCAACCTCATCACCCTCTGTCGCCGCCTTGATCAATGGCCTGGCCAATAAGTCTATATAGGTTCTTCGCCCGGAAAAAAGGAAGGTAGTCCGTTCGTTAATAGGCCCTTCCAAAGTCAATTTAGATGAGATTAATCCTATGGCCCCCTCGCCACGAAGTTTTTCGTGATTGCCTTCTTTCATGGTTATGTCAATGACCGATGACAGGCGGCCTCCATACCTTGCCGGAAACCCACCTTTAATAAGATCTACATTGTTAATCGCATCGGCATTGAAGACAGAGAAAAAACCGAAAAGATGAGAGGCATTATAAATGGGTACACCATCAAGTAAGATCAAATTCTGGTCCGGACCACCACCTCTTACATAAAGTCCGCTGCTCCCCTCGGTACCGGATTGTATGCCCGGAAGTAATTGCAAAACCTTTAGCACATCCACCTCTCCTAGCAAAGCCGGCATCGCTTTAATTTGAGCAATTGGCACGTTGATTTTACTCATTTGAGTGACTTCCTGGATCTCTTCCCTGCCGGAAATTACAATTTCATCCAGTGCCACCACGTCCTCCAGACCAATATTTATCTCTGTGTCTTTATCCAGGTTTAAAGTCACTTCTACGGATTGATAACCCACATAAGAAAACATGAGCTTCATGGAATCGGCAGGCAAGGTGAGGCTATAAAAGCCGTAGTTGTTGCTGGTAGTACCCTGATAGTTCTCTTTGTTGTAGATATTGGCACCTATGAGTACTTCGCCCGTATTTTTATCCTTAATATAACCGCTGATGGTAAATTTTTGAGCATAAAGTTCCTGAAAAGCGGACAACAAGCAGATGCCTAGAAGCGTGGCTCTGAAAAAATTTTGCACTTTGGGACAGTGTTTTAGTTAAAAACTATTAAACGAAATGCGGCAAACAATATTATGGTTGCCTTCGAGCGCTCTGATAAGACACAGTTTTTTACAAAAAAGTTAAAATGTAGATCTTTTTTCTCTCTAACTGTCAGGATTCACAGCTGATTATGATTAAAAATCCACCTGTTATTGCCCAATACAAGGGCCATCCCCTGAGAAAAAACTATAGGCGATCCCTGTTTTTTTTAATAGTTTTGGCAAGCGAATAAAACACTGAATAAATATGAGTATGCAAAAACCAGGTTTACCAAAAGGGATGCGGGATTTTGGGCCTGATAAAATGGCAAAGCGAAATTTTATCTTTAGCGCCATCAGAACCACCTTTGAAAAGTTTGGTTACCAGCCCCTGGAAACACCAAGTATGGAAAATCTTTCTGTACTTACAGGTAAATATGGTGACGAGGGAGATCAGTTGCTGTTTAAAGTGCTTAACTCAGGAGACTATCTGGCCAAAACCTCTCAGGATGATTATGATGCCGGTTCCAAACAACTGTTACACAAAATTTCTGAAAAAGGGTTAAAGTATGACCTGACTGTGCCTTTTGCAAGATATGTTGTCATGAACCGGCATGAACTAACTTTTCCATTCAAACGCTACCAGATTCAGCCGGTATGGCGCGCTGACAGGCCACAAAAAGGCCGCTACAGAGAATTTTATCAATGCGATGCGGATGTGATCGGTACGAATTCCTTAATCTGCGAAATGGAAATCGTGCTGATGATCAACGAGGTCTTCGACAAGTTAGGTATCGAGAATTACGATATTAAGGTGAATAACAGGAAAATATTGGCTGGTATCACCGAGGCCATTGGGGAAGCGGATAAACTCAGTGAATTATGCACATCCATTGACAAATTGGATAAAATTGGAAAACAAGGAGTGATCGATGAGCTTGGATCAAGATCCTTTGCTTCCGCCGCCATAAATGCTTTAGAACCTTTCCTGAATATTGAAGGAGATAATGACCAAAAACTGAAGACCATTAAAACACTTCTTGCGGACGCTGCCTCAGGATTGGAAGGGATCAGTGAATTTGAAGAAATCCTGAATTATCTGGCTCAGTTTGGTATCAAAAATCACCACATAGCATTTGATCCGATGCTGGCAAGGGGATTGTCTTACTACACAGGTACCATACTGGAGGTGAAGTCCAACGACGTTAAAATCGGGAGCCTGAGCGGCGGAGGCAGGTACGACGATCTGACCGGCGTTTTTGGTATGCCGGGAATTTCGGGCATAGGATTTTCATTTGGTGTCGATCGTATTTATGATGTCATGGATACCCTGGGTTTGTTTCCGGAGGAAGCGATCATATCGACTACCGCCCTGGTGACAAACTTCGAGCGTAAAACCGAGCCATATGCCCTAAAAGTGCTGAGCGAGTTACGAAATGCACAAATCAAGAGCGAAATCTATCCGGAACCTGCCAAGCTTAAAAAGCAAATGAATTACGCCGACAAAAAAAACATCCCCTACGTTTTATTGGTCGGGGAAGATGAAATGGAAAGTCAGCTGGTTACTTTGAAAAATATGCAAACCGGTCAGCAAACCAAAATAACCATTTCCGAGGGTATCGAGATTTTAGCAAAGCATTAGAATTTCCTGGTCTCTATCCGGGTGCCGTTGGGTTGAGTTTTCAAAGGCAATGGCTTGAATAATGGATAATTTTACTCAAAATGCATCGTTTATAGAAAATGGATGGGTTTTGTATGTTTACATTTTGCTAACCATTGTAATTTTACGTCAAAAGGCCTCTGAATTAAAAGTTTGAAGTTAAATTTTTTATATAGCTTACTTTTCATTTTGTTATGGTTACCCCATCATAACACACTGGCACAACACGCCAGTGCCGGCGGACGCTTTGAAGCCGATTACATTAAAGGTTGCGCGCCTCTTACTGTGAACATAACCCAGGTGGGTCTTCCGGGGCTTACCAGAACTTACGATTATGACAGGGACGGATTGTTTGAAGGAAACCTTACCACCTATACTTTTACCGCTCCGGGTACTTATACCATTCTGGAAATTGTAGCCAATCAAATACCCCGTGCCGATAGTATTACCATAGAAGTTATTGAGCCGCTGGAACCCGAATATACCGTTAGAAATTGTGCTAACAACAATGTCAAAATTGATATTACCGACACCTACTATGATCGTTTTTTCATCGATTTTGGCGACGGCACCAATTTGACCGTCAACCGGGGAGATAATGTACCACCACATAATTATGGTGTACCCAATAGCTACACTATCACCGTCAGAGGTATTATGAACGGCGCCAACGACAATTGCGCAGAAAGGATCGTAAACATCAATACGGTCAATAACCTGGTGCCAGCTTCCATCAACTCGCTCAATGTCACCACGATCGATCCCGGAACAGGAAGTCTTGTGCTGTCTTACAGCCTTAATCCCGATATAGTTTATGAACTGGAACAGGCGGTCAATGAAGCGCAAAATTTTCAAATGGTGGAAGTGCTAACAGAGCCTACCCTGAAAATAGTTGAAAACCTGAATACCCAGGATAATTATTACTGTTACAGAATTAGGGCAACGGATGTCTGCTCCGCAACAACAATTTACTCCGATACCATTTGTAGTATCGTACTTGACGCTGTTGCCCAGGACAATAATAATAGCATATCCTGGACCACCGAGAATTTAAATTTTTCCAATTACACCGTAATCAGAGACAACAATCCTATTAGCGTAATTAACAATGCTGCGCAGACGCGGTATGATGACAGCAATGTGATTTGCAATCAGGACTACTGCTACCAATTGGTTAACAATTATGCCAACGGGCTGATCTCCACCTCCGGCCAACAATGTGTCACAGCTTTCAGTACGGATATTCCTGACCCGATCCAGGAGATTACAAGTTCGGTTGTCAATAATGAAATTAATATCACGTGGGATATTCCCGCCAATGAAACACCGGCTCGTTACTTCATCCGCAAGTCCGTCAATAATGAGCCTTCCGCGCCTGTAGATACTGTAGACAGCAATAATTATATTGACAATGACGTCAACATCCCGGCTAACACTTACTGTTACAACATTAGTTACGAGGATCAATGTGGCAATACTTCCCTGTTAAGCCCGGCGACTTGTCCAATAATACTTACGGGAAGCCTTGAGTCAAATAACCAGGTTTCTCTGACCTGGACCGACTATCAGGGTTGGTCCATGGGTGTCAATCAGTATTTTGTTGATGTATTTGATAACGAGGGAAATTTACTGGGGTCAGTCCCTGTGGGCAATACATTATCCTTTCTCGATGACGCCCTGGCCAGGGGTTCTCAAATATTATTTTATCAAATCAGGGCTGTCTCCAACGACGCGACGCCGAGGGAAAGTGTTTCCAACATATTCAGGGTTCAACTGGAAGTATTGATCTTCTTACCCAATGCCTTCACTCCTAACGGAGACGGTTTAAATGATTTTTTTGAAGCCAAAGGCCTTTTCTTCCAAAGTTTTAGCATGAAAATTTTCAATCGTTGGGGAGAATTAATCTTTGTTTCAGACAATGCCGATGTAGGGTGGGACGGCACCTTTAATGGTAAACTCATGCCTGAGGCCACCTATGTTTACCGGGTGGATGTAACGGATTTCACCGGGCTTAAATCGTCCAGGTCAGGTGGGGTATTATTATTGCGTAAATAACGCTGTCGCCTTCCATCAACCTTATTAACTAATAGATTTAAAGAATACTGCGCTCCCTGGAATATGAATTCACCCATAAATAGAATACTTTTGTGATTAAAAATAATAGAGCAATATGTTTGACATGATGAAAATGATGGGTAAGATCAAGGAGGCCCAGGAAAAAATTCAGGAAGCCCAAAAAGCTTTGACAAAGCTGGAAATTACAGCTGAGTCCGGCGCGGGGATGGTAAAGGCTACTGTAAACGGAAAAAAACAATTGATTGATCTGGACATAGACAACTCCCTCGTGAAACCCGGTGACGAAGACATGTTGAAAGATTTAATCATTGCGGCTGTCAATAAGGCCATTGAAGATGCGGATGAACTAGCCAAGGAGGAAATCAAAAAATCAACGGAGGGAATTATACCCAACATTCCGGGGATGAACCTCGGTGGGCTTTTTTAGATGAGCAGGGTAGCCATAGTCATTCTTAACTATAATGGTAAGAATTATTTAGAGCAATTTTTACCTACCTTAAAAAAATACAGCCGGGGACACACCATTTTTGTGGCGGATAATCATTCCACCGACGACTCTGTGGATTTTCTTACCAAACACCACCACGATGTAGAAAAGATCCTTTTATCTCAAAACTATGGCTTCAGCGAAGGGTATAATCAGGCACTGCAAAAAATAGAAGCTGATTATTATATATTGATTAATTCAGACATAGAAGTTACCGAGGGTTGGATAGCGCCTATCATAGCCCTGATGGATCAGAACCCTGAAATAGCGGCCTGTCAGCCCAAGATCCTCTCCTTTGAAAATAAAGACAAATTTGAATACGCCGGTGCCGCCGGTGGGTTTATTGACACATTAGGTTACCCGTTCTGTCGGGGGCGTCTTTTTGAAACAATCGAAAGTGACACCGGTCAATACGACGATAACCGCGAAATATTCTGGGCTACCGGCGCCTGCCTTTTTGTGAGGGCTGAGGCTTATGTCAAGGCAGGGGGGCTGGATAAAGACTATTTTGCACATATGGAAGAAATAGACTTGTGCTGGCGGCTGAAACGGATGGGATATAGTATATTTTATTGTGGAAACAGTCAGGTTTATCACATCGGGGGTGGAACCTTACATAAAACCAATAGTTTCAAAACCTATCTGAACTTCAGAAACAGCCTTGTCACGCTTTATAAAAACACACCCTTCAGCCAATTATTGTGGAAAATGCCATTGCGCTGGATTTTGGATGTACTGGCGGCCTTTCGGTTCCTGACCCAATGGTCATTTGACAACTTTTGGGCCATAGGCAAAGCGCACACTGCTTTTTTAAGAAACCTGCTAAAAATCGAGGCGAAACGCAAAAAAGTATTGAAATTGGGCTCAAAAACACAATTTAAGGAAATCTATAAAGGATTAATTGTGGTGGCTTATTTTCTGAAAAAAGTGCGGATATATTCCCATTTGAAACACTAGAAATACCAAACCCTGTTATTTCTCCTTCTCAGGTGCTTCCTGAAGTTAATGATAAAAGCAAGCGTCAGGTAGATGATAATTGGCGACCCAAAGGTTAAAAAAGAAGCGTAAACAAAAAATAATCTAATGCTGGCAATAGGTATTTTAAGTTTTTCTCCTAACTTCGTGCAAACACCAAAAGCTTGTGATTCGAAGAAATATTGAATTTTACGCATTGTATCTTTTAAAGAAAGATTTGCAAATATAATAAAGAAAATAAGGAATTATTTCGAATATTAAAAGATTTTTTCACTTAAAATTGCATTCGTAATTTTATAAATATAGTTTTGCACTTCGACACAACCAAAATTTTAAATATGACTTTTATGAAAAAATTAGTTTATGCGTTATTCCTAGTTGGGATTTTATCTTTTTCAGGATGTTCATTGAGCCAAATGGTTAAAATGGCCGATCAACAACAACTCACCGTTACACCCTCCCCGCTAGAAGTTCATGCTGATACTGTAAATTTTGAAATGTCAGCAGCTTTACCTGTCAAAATGTTAAAAAAAGGTAAAGTTTACACAGTTAATACTTTCTATGAGTTTGGCGGACAAGAAAACCAGCCACAACCGGGAAGCATAGAGTTCAAGCAGGAGGATTTTCCTAATGCCAATGAGCAACAGCCAAGAATCAGCCAAAACTTCTCATTCCCATACGAAGAGGCTATGCAGTCTGGTAAATTAACTGTACAAGGTGTCGCATCTGATCCAAGAAACGGAAAATCAAAAGAAACTCCCAGAATGGACGTAGCCGAAGGAGTAATCACTACGTCAAGACTAGCGCAAAACAGCTATTACCCATCTTATGCCCCTCATGGCTATAATGACCAGGAGGAATTGCTTCCTACCAATATCGAATTTTTCTTTTCACAAGGAAGCCCTGTTTTAAGATATTCAGAAAAACGTAGTGATCGCGGTAAATTCTTCGACGCTTTCGTAGCTGAAAAAAATGTTACACGTACTGTTACCATTACAGGTACTCACTCTCCTGAAGGTGCTGAAAGAATTAACTCCAGACTGTCACAACAAAGGGCTGAGGCCATTGAGAAGTTCTACCGTCAGGAGATGAGAAAATATGACTACAAGGGAGCTGCAGATTCTATTAATTTCATTCTCAAGCCAGTGGTTGAGGATTGGGGTGAATTTAAAGCGTCTTTAGACGGATATGATGGTATTTCATCTGATGAAAAATCTGAAGTTTTGAATATTGTCAACGGCGCCGGTTCTTTTGAAGATAAAGAAGATGCGCTGCATAAGCTTTCTACTTACAAAAAATTATTCAGAGATATTTATCCTAAGTTAAGAACTGCTGAGACAGAAATTCTTACAGTAAAAGAAAAGAAATCAAATGCTGAGATAGCGATTTTGGCTAAAAGCATTGTAAATGGTAGTGTGAGTTCAGATACACTTTCAGATGAGGAGCTAAGCTTTGCCGCTTCTCTAACCCCTTCATTGAGTGAAAAAGAGCGTATCTATACAGCTGCTACCAAGAAAAACGATAGCTGGAGTTCACATAACAATTTGGGTGCTACTTATTTGCAAATGGCTGCCGAAAGCAATGGTGGTGAAAACTTAAACAAGGCTATCACACAATTCGAAATTGCCAATAAAAAACAGGAAAGTGCACAAGCTTATATCAACCTCGGCTCAGCCTATTTGATGCAGGGTAATACTGCCAAAGCTTATGATGCCTTGAAAAAAGCTGAAGGCCTGAGCCCTTCTAACGAAGACAAAAAAGGGTTGAATGGCGTGAAAGGGGCTATTGAAGTAAAAATGGCAAAATACAGTGATGCAGTAAGCAACCTGTCAAACAGCGCAGAAACTACTACTAACCTGTTTAATAAAGGATTGGCTCAAATCCTGAGCGGAGATCATAGAAATGCTATCACAACGCTAGAGCAGGTAACTGCTACTGATAACAACATGGCACTCGCCTACTACGCTGCGGCAGTTGCCAGCGCCAGACTAGACAATGAGTCAGGTGTAACAAGCAATCTTACTAAAGCGGTGGCGGCCGACGCATCATTAAAGGAAAAAGCTTTATCTGATCTTGAATTCAGAAATTATGCTTCCAACGATGCCTTCAGAAATGCGATTAAATAATTAACTAAATTCTATACTGAAAGCCCTCCTGTTTTGGAGGGCTTTTTTTTTGGATTCAGGGAAAAATCTAATGGCATTAAGTTTTATTAATTACAAACATTATTTTATTTTTACGGCGCAAATTCAATATTATACATCATGAGGGAAATACAATTCAGGCAAGCACTAGGCGAAGCGATGAGCGAAGAAATGAGGAGAGATTCCAAAATATTTCTAATGGGTGAGGAAGTCGCCGAATATAACGGTGCCTACAAGGTGAGCCAGGGTATGCTGGATGAATTCGGCGAAGACAGAGTAGTTGACACACCTATTGCCGAACTTGGATTTACCGGATTGGGCATAGGGGCAGCCATGAATGGATTACGTCCTATTATTGAGTTTATGACCTTTAATTTTTCATTGGTAGCCATTGACCAGATAATTAACGGTGCCGCTAAAATGAAGTCCATGTCAGGTGGCCAGTTCAACGTACCCATTGTGTTCAGGGGCCCCACTGGTAATGCCGGCATGCTAAGCTCTCAGCATTCACAAAATTTTGAAAACTGGTATGCTAATACACCTGGATTAAAAGTAGTGGTTCCTTGCGACCCACACGATGCCAAAGGTCTGTTGAAATCTTCCATACGCGATGATGATCCCGTTATTTTTATGGAATCTGAATTGATGTATGGGGACAAGGGCAATGTTCCGGAGGGAGAATACCTGCTGCCACTAGGCGTAGCAGAGGTAAAAAAAGAAGGAAATGACGTTACTTTGGTTTCTTTTGGAAAAATGATGAAAGTAGCCTTTGAAGCCGCGGCACAACTGGAAAAAGAAAATGTATCCTGTGAAGTAATAGACCTTCGCACAGTAAGGCCTATTGACTATCAGACCGTCGTTAATTCCGTTAAAAAAACCAATCGACTGGTAGTAGTGGAAGAAGCCTGGCCATTGTCTTCTCTGGCCACAGATATCGCTTTTAATATTCAGAGAGAAGCCTTTGATTACCTCGATGCGCCAGTTAAAAGAGTAAATAGCCAGGACGTGCCGTTACCTTATGCGCCTACCTTGATCGAGGAAATTTTGCCAAATACAAAGAAGGTTATTCAGGCGGTGAACTCGGTCATGTACCGGTAAAAAATCACTTGGTGTAAAGAAGATATCCTGCATTACAGCTTCCTGCCGGGAAACACCGGCGGGCTATACGCCAGCTGCGTAGAAATGTTGATCCCTCAAATTAATGTGAATGGCATTAACGGCCACCGAAAGGATTCAGGTTAGCCAATCCCCTCTTTCCTCCTCCCATCTTATTCATAGTTTTCATTAACTTCCGCATGTCGCCAAACTGCTTTAACAGGTTGTTTACCTGCTGAATTGAAGTTCCGCTTCCATTGGCGATCCGTTTTCTTCTGCTTCCGTTGATTAAATCCGGATTTTCGCGTTCCTTGACGGTCATTGACTTAATGATGGCTTCGATGGGCCTAAAGGAGTCATCATCAATATCAATGCCTTTTAAAGCCTTGTTCATGCCAGGCAGCATGCCTACCAGGTCTTTAATATTTCCCATTTTCTTGATTTGCTCCAACTGTGACAGGAAGTCATTGAAGTTAAACTGGTTTTTCCTGATCTTCTTATTGAGCCGCTTTGCCTCTTCTTCATCAAAAGTCTGCTGGGCCTTCTCCACCAGCGATACAACATCGCCCATACCCAATATCCGCCTCGCCATCCTGTCAGGGTGGAATATGTCAATAGCCTCCATTTTCTCACCGGTACTTATAAACTTAATCGGTTTATTGACCACGGTTTTAATGGACAAGGCAGCTCCTCCCCTGGTATCTCCATCCAGTTTTGTTAGCACCACCCCATCAAAGTTAAGCCTTTCATTGAAGGTTTTTGCGGTGTTAACGGCATCCTGACCGGTCATGGAATCGACCACAAACAGTGTTTCGGATGGATTCAGGTGCTCTTTCAGCAGGGTAATTTCCTGCATCATTTCCTCATCCACTGCCAAACGCCCGGCTGTATCGACAATAACTATTTTTTTATTATGGGCCTTGGCATGAGCCAAGGCATTTTTAGCAATTTTAAGTGGGTCCCGATGATCCGTTTCCGCATAAACTTCTACATCAATCTGCTCTCCTAATACCTTAAGCTGCTCTATCGCGGCGGGCCTGTATACATCACAGGCTGTGAGTAATACCTGTCTGTTTTGCTTTTTAAGCATATTGGCCAACTTGCCGGAAAAGGTAGTTTTACCCGACCCTTGCAAACCTGAAATTAGGATAACTGCCGGATCACCTTTGATATCAATATCAACCTTCTCACCGCCCATCAAAGAGGTTAATTCTTCGTCGACAATTTTAGTGAGCAACTGGCCCGGTGACACGGACACCAAAACCTGCTGACCTAAGGCCTTCTGCCGTATGGTGTCAGTAACCTCCTTAGCTACCTTATAGTTAACATCGGCATCGATCAGCGCCTTACGAATTTCCTTGACGGTGGTCGCTACGTTAACCTCGGTAATGGAACCCTGTCCCTTTAAGGTCTTAAACGCTCTTTCCAGCTTTACACTAAGATTATCAAACATAGTACTTAAATAAAATTACTTGTGAAGGAATGATACAAATAGGTTTTCGGTTTTTATCAGGTGTTGCAAAATTAATTAAATCAATTATTAAATTGCAATATTAATCATATTAACGGATACATTAATTTTAATGCTTTCGGAAATGGCTTCAGGTATCATTTCATTTTTTTGCGTTTGGCTGTTCCTTACCCCGCAGAAGGATACGATTTACATGACCAAATCCGGTAATGCGAGCTTCAAATCAGAGGCGCCGCTGGAACTCATCATTGGGTTCAGCAACAGCCTGGCAGGTGTAATAAATGCGGATAAACACACCTTCGCTTTCACCATTCCGATCAATTCATTTGACGGCTTCAATAGCGCACTGCAAAAAGAGCATTTCAGGGAAAATTATATGGAAACGCATAAATACCCAAATGCTACTTTCCACGGAAAAATGATTGAAATAATTGATCTTGAAAAAAAAGGTGATTATCAGGTCCGGGCAAAGGGAAATTTGGAAATTCACGGAATAGTCCAGGAAAGGATCATTAAGTGTCAATTGGCTATCAATGGTCAGGGTATTAAGGTATCCACACAATTCGAAGTTTTTTTGCAAGATCATGATATTCAGGTACCTAAAGTCGTCTACCAAAAAATTGCAGAAGAGATCATCGTCTCTGTGGACGCTGAATTTGTAAAGAGATGAACAGTATATTCTCTAAAACAGCCATATTATCAAAGGCTTTGAATTGGATAAGCATAGTAGTTCTCATAACGACTTTTCACACCCCTGCAACAGCCCAGCAAATATTGGCCAAAGACCTGCCATTCAAAAAAGAATATGAAGGGGTCAATATCAACAAGATATACCAGGATGACGATGGCCTTTTGTGGCTGGGAACTACTTCAGGTCTATTCCGCTATGACGGGCACTCCTTTGATCAATACCTGCTTCCCGACTCGATTACTGACAATGAAATAACCAGTGTGACACAAACCCAAAAAAAGCAGCTTTGGGTTGGTTATCAAAATGGCAACATTGCCATCTTAGCCAATCACCACCTGCAATTGTTGGACACAACTTTTGGGGCCGTCCCGATAACTGACATTCTGGAAGATAAGGATGGGGTGATGTGGGTGTCTACCTATGGCGAAGGTATTTTTTATAAGCAGGATGACCAGTTCATAAACATCAACCTGGACGATGGGCTGAATGATAATTTTATATACATTATGGTCGAAGATACCAAAGGCCGTAAATGGGCTGGAACCGACAGGGGTATAGGTATCTGTCATTTGGAAAATGGCATTCCTAAAATCCGTACACTGAGCACCAGTGACGGGTTGAAGGATAATATCGTTAAAACCATCACCTCAGATGAGGATGGTAATTTATTCATAGGCCTGTATGAAAATGGTTTTTGCAAATACAACCTGAGTAAAGAGTCCATCGAAACACATAATTACGAATCCTGGCCCTTCGGTCCTATCAATGATATCGAGGTTATTCAAAACAACGAGATTTGGCTGGCCACTGAACGGCACGGTATTTTTGCCTTTAACTTTGAGGACTTTGGGCTGACCAAGGTGATGGACATAGATGGGTTTAAGAACGCCAAAGCACTTTCACTATTAAAGGATCAGGAAGGGAATGTATGGTTTAGCGATAACGCTTCCAGCTTAAAAATCTCGGATCCCCGATTTAAGTTTCATCAGGACTTTAACAAAAAGGAGCATGAGATTAATTCCTTTGCTACTGATCCTCAGGGAAATATATGGTATGCCGGCAAAAACAGCATCATCAAGTATAATCCAGGTACCCTGCATAACCAGGTTATCCAATTTCCCGCCAGACAGCTGCCTGATCCGGAAAAAGTGATAAGCACCTATTTAGACGATTTTGGTTTTTTATGGCTTGGCACCTATGAGGCCGGTGTTTTCCGATTTGATCCCAGGACAGCAACGCTGATTAATGTGGACGAGTCCGACGGCCTGGTAAACAACAATGTATTATCAATTAATGGTCACCAATCGGAGATTTGGTTTGCCACATTGGGCGGAGTATCCAGGTGTTCCTTAAATGACGCGGTGAATTCAAAAAACCCTATTTTCCAATTTGAGAACTTCGATCAGGAAGGAGGCCTCGGTACAAACTATATTTATCAGGTTTTTATTGACTCAAAGGGAAGGGCCTGGTTTGCTACCCATGGAAAGGGCATTGCCGTTTACGACAATGGTGCCATCAAACAGTTTGGAGGTATTGATGACTTATCAAGTAACGTGATCTACTCTGTAACCGAAGATGCCCAGGGCAACATTTGGTTCAGTACCGCCAACGGCGAGCTTTATCAATACAATGATATAAAATTTAAAAACCACACCTCCTTGATTGGCCAAAGAAAAAAAGCCATTTCAAGTATCGTTGGAGACCCATATGGGAATTTGATCATAGTCTTTGCCGATGGCATTGGATTGCTGGACACATCTTTAAATTACCACGATTTCAGGAGTAGCTTAGGCACTAGATTTACCAACAGTCCCTTAAACGCAACAGACAAAGATCATCAGGGCAACATCTGGATTTCCACACAAAAGGGACTCATCAAATTCCAGCAACATAAAACCCCCTATCAAAGCAACCCCGCAGTCTTTATTGATAATGTCGCTGTTTTTTTTGAAAACGTAGACGTTAAACCCAACCATCAATTTTCATATAATCAGGATCACTTAACATTCTATTGTCGAAGCACCTGGTACCAGAATATAGAAGACATTTCATACGAATACATGCTGGTAGGTTTTGACCTGGATTGGAAGGTGTCAAAGGACAACCATTTCACCTATCCGAAACTGCCTTCGGGTGATTATAGTTTTAAGGTAAAAACAACGCTGACCAGCCAAAGTCACGAATCTGATCCGGCACAGTTTGACTTTACCATTGTGGCACCGATCTGGAAGCGCCCCTGGTTTTATACCGGCGTCGTATTAGCTCTAGCTGTAGGGCTGTTTTATTATATCAAATCCAGGGAGCGGCGGCTTAAGCAATCCGAAAGGATGCAGAAGGACATCATAGAGTTTCAATTTCAGACATTGAAAAGTCAGATTAATCCCCACTTTTTATTTAACAGCTTCAACACGCTGATAGCCATTATAGAAGAAAACCAATCTGTGGCTGTGAATTATGTTTCCAAATTATCTGACTTTTTCCGCCATGTATTGACTTATCGCGACAAGCAAATTATTAACCTGGATGAGGAGTTAAAATTGATGAACGACTATTTTTTTCTACAACAAAAAAGGTACGGTAGTAACTTCAATATCAAGGTCAACGTCAGCGACAGGGCCAAAAAGACATTTATTCCACCACTCACGTTGCAATTGCTCACCGAAAACGCTTTGAAGCACAACGTGGTTTCCAAGAAAAAAAATTTAACTATTGAAATATTTGATCAGGGTGAGCAACTTTATGTTAAAAACAACCTAAACCCAAAAACAACCGATCCGGCATCTACCGGTTTTGGACTGGAAAATATAAAAAAAAGATATTTATTATTATCCAATAAACAGGTGGAGATTCATAGATCTGATTCTTATTTTTCGGTGATGATCCCCTTGTTAATTAAAATTGCATGATAAACATATTTATAGTCGAAGATGAAGAAGCAGCACTGAACAGACTGTTTAAAATTATAAAGGAAATCATTCCCGATGCCAATATAGTGGGCGCCGAGGACAGCATTGAGTCCTGCGTCGAGTGGTTTGAAACACATGCTCAACCTGATCTTGTATTTATGGATATCCATTTGGCAGATGGGTTAAGTTTTGAGATCTTCCAAAAAGTCACCATAACCGCACCTGTTATCTTCACCACCGCCTATGACCAATACGCTGTCAAGGCTTTTAAAGTAAATAGTATCGATTACCTGTTAAAACCCATTAAGCCGGAGGAACTGGAAAAAAGTCTTGAAAAATTCAGGCATTGGAATAAAAATACACCCCCTCAATCAATCGACTATGACCGGTTATCCCGGATGTTAAAGGAAAGCCAGGATACCTACCAGGAAAGGGTGGTGGTGAAATACGGACAAAAAATAAAGACGATAGAAATCAGAAATACAGCCTATTTCTATACTGCTGAAAAGGTGGTATTCCTTTGCACATTTGATGCCAACAATTATCCCATCGACTATAATCTGGATACCCTGGAGGGCATGGTTAATCCAAAGGAATTTTTTAGGATCAACAGGCAATTTATTGTGAATATAAAGGCAATAGACCAGATGTTCAGCTATTCCAAATCCAGGGTCAAAATACTACTCAACCCACCCGCCAACATTGAAACCATTGTGAGCACCGACCGGTCAAATAGGTTTAAATCCTGGCTTTCCGGAAAAATTGATTAATTTTTATCGGGTGCCTTAAATTAAACCAATTCCCCATTCAGTTTAAGATTATTCCGGTTCAGAGAAAATTAATTTATTGACTCCTGCCCCTTGGATATATTTGGTTCAATATTCAAATAAGGATATCCATGCGCTGGCTATCGATAAAACCTCGTTTGAAGCTGGCACGATAAATGGAACATATCTACGTTATTTGGATGGATCATATTACCTGGTGGTGGCAATAGAAATTTAATGGGCGAAAACAATTCTTACGGTTGATATGATTGTTTACTATAATCTCAACTCATTAAACAAATATTAAATATGAAAAGAAATTTAATATTTATAGGAATAATATTACTGATCTCAATTGTTGTTTACGGCATCTTCCAATACAATAAACCCCATCGGGATATTGCATCGGAAAAATCCTCCTATGACCTGTCGGCTGATGATTTATATAAAGAGTTTGAGCAGGACGTCGACAAAGCTTCTATGCAATACGCTGATAAGGTGATTACTTTTGCCGGTACCATCTCAAATGTAGAACAGAACCAAAACGGAGGATACAATATTTTGTTGAAAGGGGAAAAAGGGGTTATTAATTGCGAAGTCGATGCCGCTCCGGACCTGGATAAGAAAAAGCTGTCTGCAAATTCGCATGTTAAAATTAAAGGTTTATGTGTAGGATTTGATGACCTGTTGCAGGAATTACAATTTAAAAAATGCCATATCGTCCAATGATAATTTTGTATAGGTTGGATCCATTAAAAGGTGTCCGTAATGCAATTGGTAAAAAAATAATTTCAACACCTGCACCGGCGACCTCCTCTTATCAATCAAGGTCCCCGGTCCGGAAGGTAGAAATAAAATCCAACATACTTTGTGGCTACCTGTAGAGTCGGATGATGCGTGAAACCAATTTCAGCATGACCACCTTATGCAGGAAAAGACCTGAGATATATTGATAATTACTAATTGTCTGAAAATGAAGCGAAAAATAACTGAAAAATTACTAGTCCTGACATTCATAGTAGGCGGTGTGTTTTATGGCTGCACTTATGACAATGAGACTGAAATGTATGGAATAGGAGATTGTGACACCACCGATGTATCTTTTTCTGCTACTATCGAACCTATTATTGTTACCAATTGCGCTATTGCCGGTTGTCATGTGCCGGGTAACGACAGGTTTTTGTTGAGAGATTACGATGAGATCAAGGAAAACGTAGACAATGGCAGTGTTGGAAGACATGCAATCAGAGATCGCGATATGCCACCCGATGGACCACTTCCACCTTGCGAAATAGCCCAATTAGACTCCTGGATTAAAGCAGGAGCTCCCAATAACTAATTGAAACAGAACATAATCTTTATGAAAAATTTATTCCTAACAATAGTATTTAGTGTAATTATAATCAACATTGGCTTTGCCCAAGGCAAGTATTTTACGCGCACAGGCCATATTTCTTTTTTCTCCGAAGCAGCATTGGAAAACATTGATGCTCATAACAATCAGGGCACCTGTATTCTTGACAGTGAAAGCGGAGAGCTTGCCTTATCCGTATTAATTAAAGGATTTGAGTTTGAAAAAGCATTAATGCAGGAGCATTTCAACGAAAACTACCTTGAATCGCACAAATTTCCTAAGAGTACATTTAAAGGTAAGATCACTAATTTGGATGACGTTAATTTCGATGGTAACGGAAAGTATAATGTAAAATTCGAGGGAGATCTTACCATACACGGCGAAACGAATGCCGTATCCTCAGCCGGTATTTTGGAAGTAGCCGACAATACCATCAACGCTTCCGCATCATTTCCGGTGACTGTAAAAGATTATAAAATCAAGATCCCCAAAACCGTTATTGACAATATTGCCAAGGTGGTAGAGGTAAAGGTAGAATTAAAGTTAGAACCGTATAAAAGATAATCATGAATAAAAAAATACTCACATTTTTAACGGTGTTGCTGGCGATTACCTTTACGCACTTCCAAAGCTATGCCCAGGAAGACTTGTTAGAGCTGCTGGAAGAAGAAACAAAAACCGAGAACAATACAGAATATGCTTATGCCACCTTCAAAGCCACGCGGATCATAAATGGTCAATCTGTAGAGAACACCGCCGGCGGTGTGTTGAGCTTTATCATCGCACACCGGTTTGGGAAAATCAACGACGGCTTTTACCAACTTTTTGGATTAGATCAATCCACCATCCGATTTGGATTAGAATATGGCATTACCGACGACCTAAATATCGGATTGGGCAGGAGCTCTTTTCAAAAGACATTTGATTTTTACGGTAAATACAAACTATTAAAACAATCTAGCGGGGCTAAAAACATGCCGGTAACACTTTCCCTCTTTAGCGGTATTGCCGCCACAGGTGTCGAAGACCTGAGTCCGGGCAATGAAGATGTCTTCAGTTCGAGGTTATCTTACACTTATCAGCTGTTACTGGCCAGAAAATTTAACAATAACTTTTCGTTACAGCTGAGTCCCACCGTAATACACAGAAACCTGGTCCGCACACCGGAAATAGACAATGATGTTTTTGCCACGGGGATTGGCGCCAGGTATAAACTCAGCAACCGGGTCACACTCAACGCGGAATACTTTTATCGCTTCAGAACTGATAATCTGGACGATACTACGTTTGACGCCATCGCGGTTGGATTTGATATTGAAACAGGAGGGCACGTGTTTCAATTGCACATCACCAACTCGAGAGGTATGTTGGAACGTTATTTCGTGGCTGAAACCACCGGTGACCTCTCAGAGGGTGATATATTTTTCGGATTTAATATCAGCAGGGTATTTACTATCGTCGAGAAATGAAATAGGTTAATCACTTGCGCTTTTAGCTCTTCGAGTTTTAATGCATACTTTTTTGATGGTTCTCGATAAATTCTGCAAACTTTTTTACATAACTCTCAAAAGCAGGATTATCGGCAAGGTTTTCCATTTCATCTGGGTCATTCTGCTGATTGTAAAGTTCATGGAAAAGGATGCTATCAAGTTTCTCATTTTTATAAGTTTGTATGTATCGATATTCTTTACTAATCACTGTTAGGTTTGGTTTGGTTCCTCCATAGGTACCCAGCCCTTCGTACACAAACCACTCCCTTACATCTTCCCTCGCCCTAAAGAGTAATCTTTGCAAACTTTTACCATGGACATTGGCCGGAATATTAATATGTGCCAAATCCAAAACAGTAGGTAACACATCGATATTAAGAACCATTGCTTCTGATATACCTGGATTAATTTCAGGTCCGGTTATTATCATGGGAACATGGGTGCTTGGGCGATAAGGCAATACCTTGCTTGTGAATCCATGATCTCCAAGCATCCAACCATTATCACTCATAAAAATAATATAAGTATTCTCATCCAAAGCCAAACGATAGAATTCATCCAGCAGCGCTCCTATCACTTGATCCATCTCCGTCAGCACCGCATAATAGTCCAAAGTATGGGATTGAATAGCTAAACTGTCAGGATAACCGTACTTGGCTGCCTGTGCCCTGTTTCGCACGGTATGTAAATATCCGGGCTTACCTGCAAGATCATCAAGATGATTGGCTGGAACAGGTATTCTATCCAATTGATACTTTTCCTTCGTAGAATCCATTGCAGGCCAGGTATGCCTATGATCCATATGGGGTGTTTGGGTGCAGAAGAACATAAAAAAGGGCTTTTCACCTGAGGCATAATCTCTCAAGGTTTCTACAGCCTTCATTCCACAATAAGAATCACAATGTATTTTGGGATAAACCACAGAGTCTTCGTCGTATATCTTTCTGCCGTAATAGGTGCCGTTGGCGTTAAAATAAACGGTCTTGTTGAAGCCTAGTTCCTCCGGAGTTTGATCCAAATGCCATTTGCCAAACATGCTGGTCTGATAACCCTTTTCTTTCAAATAATTTGCAAGAGTTTTTTCACCCTCATTCAAACCACTTCCCAATTCGAGCACCCCGTTCGCACTTCCATATCGGCCGGTCAAGGCTGCTGCACGACTGGGGCTACACAGTGAAAAAACGACATTGGCATTCTTAAATAACAGCCCTTTACCGGATAGTTTATCCAAGGCCGGAGTTAAGATTACATTGTTACCAGAGGCGCCAAAAGCATTATACTGTTGGTCGTCGGTAAAAATAAATATAAAATTTGGTTGTCTTTGCTGGGCCAGGCAACTTGCATGAAATAGGACAATTACCAAATTAATACGCAAAGTATATTTAATTGCGAACATAGTTTATTCGAGGTCTTTAAAATAGATAAGTTGGTTTTATTCATAGACAAACAAGGCTGTAGCCAGGCAGTCCTTATTCGCAGTTACACGAACCCAATGTGCACTAAATCCCTCCGGAAATTCATAGGTGACAGAATTGCCTCCCGGGACTTCGATTTGCTTGTATTGACGCCAACCGTTATGATCAAAATCTACTTCAATAGTAAAAGTAACATAGTCGTTAGATGTGATAGTAACTTTTTTCTTGTCATACCCCGTCATAAGATAAGGCAATGAGGGCTCTCCGGCTTTGACCTGAGTTTCCTTCCACACGCCACCCTTTCCAACAGGTTTTCCCAGCTTCCAAAGATCATCAATCGCTCCAAACCATAACCCTTCACCCTGATCAGATGAAAAATAGTGGCCATCCTGTTCGTTCAGGCTGTTGGTACCGCTAAGCACTAAAAGCCCCCTCCACGTACAGAAATCCATAATTTTTTTCTTGTGTGTTGTAATAGGACGCATGGAGGTGAATCCAGCTTCTCTGGGCACTTCGAAAAATGTACCGTGGACCTGGAACATATACCTTTCAGATTCCAATTCCCTTCTGCCTCTGGGCCATCCTTCCGGAAAGGGGTGATCATAAACCCTGGATGTTTTTGGTAATCTGAATGTTCCGGATTTATCGCGAACAATAATTGAGGAATCATCGATTTCAAATTCTTTTTTAAATTCGCAGATCTCGGCAACTTCTTCGGATCTATCTACTTCCGGATTGATGAAGTTTAATTTTTCATCAATCTCATAGTAGGTATCGTTCGCGAGGTATTGCAGATTTCCATTATGACCTGCCGGTCGAATCATACCACCGTTAAAAGTCGATTCTTTGACCCCTGCCAAAGCTTGAAACAGATATTCCTGCCTGTTGGTATCCTGTTTTGTACCGGTATAATGAAAGTATGCCGTGGCCACTCCTTCTATATTTGCTTTCACCCTTATCCATGCGGCCTCCATATCGTCGGGAAAAATGTAAAACCCATAGTGGTTATTAATCTCTATTTCCTTGTATTTCTCCCATTCACCATTCCCTTCTTTATCAATCTCAAAGGTAAATATAGCCTGGCTTTTTGAATGGGCCAGATGCACCATTTTCCGATCAAACCCATTCAACAAATATGGTAAAGAAAATTCATTGGCCTTAATCTCGTCATTCAACCAAACGCCACCATACCCATTCGTAGGGCCCCATTCTTTAATTTCATCATAATTTCCAAACCAGAAATTAGATTGGGACCGACCGGCATAATGATTTTGCAAAATACTCGTTTCATCGGTAGCTAAAACCAATTGACCATTCCATTGGCAAAAATCGGGCACATACCTCAAATGGTTAGCCAGAGGTTTAATGCCTTTTGTATTAGAAGAAACAAAGCCTTTGGGAAATTCATAGAACATGCCATGCATATCCATCAGCATTTTACCCTGACCTATTTCCCGGATTCTGGGCCATTCAGTATACCATCCACCCCAGTGATCATAAGTATGTGTTGATTTCGGAAGTCTAAACGTATACCAGGTTCCATTATCAAGCAATTTTAAAATTACGGATCGCTTATCCCATCCAATGCTCCAAAGTGGGGAATTCTCATTTTCAGCGCCATAGATCCCACCTGGCCCCGTCACATCCGTAAATTGTTTACGTGCAACAATACGCCAATTTCCCCCATCCCATTCAGCCAGGGCACCCATATCTTCGTCTGATTGGGGGGCTCCCCCGGCTTGAAGCATTTCATGATCAATATCAAAGACTTTGTGCTCACCGTTATTGGCAATGACCAACCTCCCCTGCGAGGTATAACCGCCCTTGCCATGCCAGCCGGGCACTGGTTTATGAAAGAGCTTGTTTACTTTTAGTGAATACACATTTGCCTCATACAACATACCTTCCATATCATAATAATAAACCATGCTATCGGGATCAGTAAGATGTTGTGCTGTGGCTGTCAATCTTCCTGGCATTATCTGCGGATCGATAACTCGTACATTGCCTTCATCACTGATTAAATAGGGTCCAATCAAAAGTTGATTTGATGGCATATGGATCATTCGATTTGCAGGTGTGCCGCCAACGCTTTCGGGACGAATTTCCAAATTTAAATCCTTGTCAATGGTGTATAGCTTGTCCGCACTTCCCTTAGGGCAATGTGGCGAATAAGTGATGAGCCATAATTTATCCGCCCATGGAACCACCGCGCCAATACCACATTCATTTCCGTTACCATTACATTTTTCTTTTTGCTGATCCATAGGGTTAAAAACGGCTAAATGAGGATATACACCACTTATTTGGAGAAATTGATCAGGTTCGCTTTGGGTAGTTTTCGGTACACATGCCAATAGAGACAGAGACATAATTACATATAACTTAATGTATTTATTCAACTTAATAATAGCATTCATGGGTAGAAAAAATAATTAAAAAATTTATTATTGTTCTTTATAGGAGAAACAAAGTTTAATCGTACGAAAGTAAAGGGAATCTGCATATATATGTGGCTTAAACTGATATTTGATCAGTAATCAATACAAAACTATGCAGATTCTAAAATGACGGTTGTTAATACCCAGGGTTTTGAGTCAGATTCTCATTCAATAACCTGTCGGCAGCTGGGATTGGCCATAAATTTTGCTTATTTACATCAAAAGTAAATGTGGCCAAAACTCTTGCACCCCCAGCCGCAAGCACTGCATTATGGGTAACAATCCCATTTTCATCAATCTCCGGTAGTGCCGCATCGGTAAACGGCCATTGACTCCTATCCTGATTCGCTGGATTCGGCAATCCGACAATAGTGGTGTTTAATGCCTTATTGGCAAGATCCCATCTTATCAAATCCATATACCGTAGCCCCTCGTGCACCAGTTCAACTCTTCTTTCCCTCCTCAATATTCCTCGAAGAGCCGCCTGATCAAGGGTGGTGACAGCTGGGTAATTTCCCGTGTCGTTGAAATCTACACCATAAGCCCGGGCTCTAACAGAGTTAATAGCATCCAACACGCTGATGTCAATCTCATTCAATTCAATTTTGGCCTCCGCATACATAAGCAAAATATCTGCATATCTCAACACAATACGCGCATTATCTGAATCCTGATTATCTGCCCAATCCTGTTCCACCCATTTATGCCATACCAAACCTGTATAACTGGCAAAGGCGGCATTTGTTCTGGTATCTTTATTGGAAACCCTGGCAGCAAGCTTATCACTCCATACCTCAGTTGAGTCCGGATGAGGCTGGTAATCAAACCCAAGGTGGCTGGTTCCAAATTCCACGATTGAAGCTGTTAGCCTCGGATCCCTGCTGGCAAACGGGTCATGGGGATCATAAAGTGGCGATTTATCAATGGTCAGACCATCTATACACTCATAAACATCCATCATGGACCAGGTTGGGATTTGCGAACCCCATCCCCCCGAATTTCTGGTAATGTGTCCTCTGGTGAAAGTGCCAACATCATCATTATTTGTGACGCCAAACTCAACGGATTGTGGGGTTGAAAAAATAATTTCGTTATCTCTTGTATTGGCCTTTTGAAACAACGAGTGATAATCTTCAAAAAGGTCATAAACCCCTAAATTCATCACCTCTTCTGCGGCATCACGCGCTATAGAAAAATCTTTCATGTAAAGCGCCAAACGGGTCTTTATACCTAATGCAAAGCCCCTGGTAACCCGCATTAATTCGCTGTCACTAAATTCGATCGGCAATAAAGGAGCCATTTGATCCAGTTCGTCATAAATAAACTGCTTGATATTATTTTTATCCGTTCTTTGCACTCCAAGGCTTTCCTCTAACGTCAAAATTTCAGTAGTAAATACCACGTTGCCAAAGTGGGTAATCAATACAGAATAATAGTAAGCTCTTAACACACGGGCCTCAGCCTCAATACGATTTAAAATACTTTGCTCGGTATTATTCCCGGCACTTTCCATATTTTTTAACAGTGTATTCGCTCTTGCAATCCCTTCATACAAATGATCCCAATAATTGCGAGGGAATGACGTTTCGGAATTTATGGTACCATTAGTAATGGCATTGGTGCCGGAGCCTCTATTCCAATGATCGTCGGTCCAGGTATCATCATCAATTTTAAAAAGTTTTTTTTCATAGAGAGAGTTCAATGCAATTTCAAGCTCTGCCTGATTGGAATAGAAATTTCCGGAAGAACTTGCGGAGTCGGGTGTTAAGTCCAGATCTTCACAACCTGAAAGGAATACAACCACAGAGAATAAGATATAATATATATAGTTTTTCATTGTGTCTTGATTTTAAAAATTAACATTCAGACCGACCAGGAAAGATTTTATAATTGGATAGCCACTGTCGTCTGCCTCAGGATCCCACCCATCCGGGAAACTATCTATTGAAAAGTAGTCTTTTAAGGATACGTAAAACCTCAGTTGTCTCAATTTAGTCCGGTCAAGGATCGACTGAGGCAGGCTATAACCAAGCGTAATATTCTTGAACCTGAAGTAAGAACCATTAATCAACCAGAAATCCGATACGGCATAATTGTTACCTCTGGTGGTTTTGGATAATCTGGGATATTTCGCATTCAGATTGTCAGCCTCCGAATTATTAAGGCTCCAGTAATCATTAGCAATCAGGGCAGGCACATTACCAAAATCTGAAGCAAACGGGGCAACCTGAAATCCTTCCAGTCTCCTGGTATGTTCACCAACACCTTGAAAAACCACTGATAAATCGAACCCTTTATATGAACCACTAATGTTACCGCCGAAAATATATCTTGGCAAAGAGCCACCCAGGGGAATCCTGTCCTGCTCGTTGATCACACCATCGCCGGCATCGGCAATACCATCGCCATTAGTATCAACAGTAAATTGGTCTACAAATCCCAAATCTCCGGGACTGATACTATTATTTCGCACCACGGCATTATCCACTTCATCCTGGCTTTGGTAGATACCGGTAGTTTCATAACCAAACCATTCTCGGAATTCAGATCCTTCAAAATTAATGCGGGTACCATTGTCAGTGATAAAATCTTCCCGTCCATTTACATTTGTGATCTTACTTTTTGAATCTGAGATATTAAAGGCAGCTGAATATTTTAGGTTATTAATCTGATCTCTCCATCCTAATTCAAGATCCCACCCCTTTATATCCATGGCACCGACGTTAGTCTTTGTATTCTGAGGAAATCCTAAATAGTTCGGAATGTCTAGTGTCATTATGATGTCATCTGTTTCCTTTTCGTAGTAATCTAATCCAACATTCAGCCTATTGTCAAAGAGGCCGGCATCCAGTCCTATATCAATGGTTTTGGTGGTTTCCCAAACAATGGCTTGATCATTTAAAAAAAGCTGCGAGCCTATTAAAACAGAGGAAGGTGCATTTCCTTGCCACATCAATGCATTGTTGAAATCGATTAACGCCTGGTACGGATAAAAATTAAAAAGATCCTCGCGCCTCGTTCCTGGCGCCTGGTTACCTACTTCCCCGTAAGATGCCCTTAATTTCAAATGACTGATCAAAGGAAGATTAGCCATGAAACTTTCTTCGGATATCAACCAGCCGGCGGAAACAGAAGGAAAGTAGCCCCATCTGTAATCTTCCGCAAACCTCGAGGATGCATCAGCGCGGAAATTCACTTGTAACAGGTATTTATCCTGAAAATCGTAATTTAACCGTCCGAAGAAAGATCGTAATGCCACTGAAGTTGATAATTGGCTGTTATCGCGAAATTCCTCGGATCCCAACTGCAAAGATCTTTGCTCTACTTCAAATCCCTCCCTGGAAGTCCTTATCCGGTCGTATTTTTCAGACCATTCTTCAAATCCGGCCATGACACTAAAATCGTGGCCTGTCATCAGTGTTTTTTTATAGGTGGCAAAGAGCTGTTTTGTTAAACCGAATACCTCCACACGCTCCTCCTCGAGTCTGGCCCTGGCACGATTGGTCCAAAGCTGCAGGGTGGGATCTTCTCTATCAAAAATTGGAACTACCCGATTAAAGATTGATCCATTGTTAAAATCAAATACAGGTGAAACGATAGCTTGTACGGTCAAATCATCCACCGGTTCCAGCGTAAGGCCAATCCTGCCGCTAAGCTTATTAAATGCTTCCAAATCCCTTCCGCCAGCTACAAGTTGCGACAGAATATTCTCACCATCTTTACCTTCTGCCCATCTGCCGTCGTCATATCTCTCATCATAAATTCCAGGATATATTCTGGCCTGACTCATGGGGTTTCCCCCACCAAAAGAGGCAGGTTTTATTATATTTGTTCTTTTATAGTTTACATCAAATATGCCGGAAATAAAATCATTTACCCTGATGTCATTATTAATCCTGGCGGTATACCGCTCGTAATTTCTATTGACATAAATAGCGTCTTCAAAAATATAGCTGAAAGAAACAGCGGTTTTCAGGTTTTCGTTGCCAGCTCTGAAAGAAAGATTATGACGTTGTCTGGCTGATGTTTCACTTAATATCACATCCTGCCAATTTGTATTAGGGTAGACATCCGGATCAGAAGCATGTAAACTGGCATAATCTGCAATCATAGACTCATCAAAACGCAGACCAACGCCATCGTTGCTTTCCCTCTCGTTAAACATACGCATATAAGTCATCGCGTCTACGTAGTCAGGGAGCGTAGTGGGATCCTGAATACCATACTCATAGCTATATTCAACGGAAGGCTTCCCCTGACTACCCCGCTTGGTGGTGATAAGTACCACTCCCGCAGCCGCCCTAGCACCATAAATTGCCTGAGACGCGGCATCTTTAAGCACGGTTATATTCTCAACATCATTAGGGTTTACATCATTTAACCCCCCACTAGGAACACCGTCAATAATCACCAACGGATCATTGACATTAAGAGAGGTAATTCCTCTGACACGGACAGTTGCCGCAGCGCCAGGTTGTCCACCACCTCTTGTTACTGTTACGCCGGCCATAGCACCCTGAAGTGACTCTGACAACTGAACCGTTTGCCTGGCTGAGATGTCCTCCGCTTGCAATGTGGCAACGGCTCCGGTCAGATCTTTCTTTTGTTCAGTTCCATAGCCAATTACCACAACTTCAGACAGCGCGGTAACATCAGGAATTAATGATACATTAATCTCCGACTGACTATTGACTATTACCTCTTCTGTAACGTAACCGATATAGCTAAAAATTATCGTGGCACCTTCAGGTACCGTTATCCGAAACTTACCTTCCAGATCAGTAATTGTTCCGTTAGCTGTACCTTTTTCTTTCACATTCACACCCGGTAAACCCAAGCCATCCTCCGAGGAAGTAACCTGGCCGGTTATCTCGATTTGAGAAAATGGCCAATGTTCTTCTACACTACCTTCTTTCGGATCTTGATCGTTTTTTTTTGAGACCGAAATCACATCGTTTATCCTTTTGAATTTAAGGTCAGATTGTCTCGAAACCGTTTTTAGCACCGCAGCTAACGTTTGATCTGTAAATTGAACAGATACCGTTGTGCTCAAATCCAGTTTTGACTTATTGTAAGAAAACCTGAAATCCGTGACTTTCTCAATTTCACGGAAAACTCTCACCACTTTCCCCTCCAGCTCTATCTTCACGTAGATATCTTTAATACTCTTTCTTTGAGCGTTGGTAGTATCTGCCAAAAGCAGACTATAAAAGATGCACTGTAAAAACGCTCCTATGATAATGTATCTGGACAAAATCAGAATTTTTTTGGTAATATTTAATTTCATAAATTTGAATGATTTGTATTAACAATTCGATTTAATCTGCCTGCCATGTGAGGAGTGCCGTTCTTCACATGGAGGCGGGTTATTCTATGTCGAAGGCAAACCAGATAGGTTCGCGGAGGAAGTCAATATATATTCATAGGCTATTTTTTAGATTGATAAACAAACACATTTTTTCCTTCTATGTGATACTGAAAACCGGAAGTATATCCGATTGCTGAAAGCACATTATCCAATGTTTCATTTTTAAATTCACCCTTATAAACATCTGTTAATGATATTTGATCCTCCAATTGGATCTTCACTCCGTACCATACCTCCAATTCCCGAAAAACCTGTTCCAGCGGCTCATTCATAAAGTTCAATATCCCTTCTTTCCAACCTACTTCCTCGGTGAAGTCAAACTCCCTTGTTATCAATTTTCGTGCGTTTTGGTCATACACTGCCATTTGTTTTGGTGTCAGCAGTACCGGTTTGACATTGGCTGAGCTAACCTTTACCTTACCGGTTATTACAGCCACTTTGCTTAAACGCTCATTTTTGTAGGTACGCACGTTAAAAGAGGTACCTAATACCTGCGTCACAATGTCCTTACTACGTACTATAAATGGATTTTGCCGATCTTCTGTAACTTCAAAAAAGGCCTCACCTTCGAGAAAAACCTCACGCTTTCCCGCAGAGAAGTTCTCTGAATACCTAAGAGAACTGCCTGAGTTAAGCTTGACTTTTGTACCGTCCGGTAAGCTAATAGTATGTTTAACGCCATTGATGGTTTCCTTAGTAATGTAAGTAACAGCAATAGCCGTTTCCGCTTTATGGTTCCTATTATACCGGAATATACCTACTGAGACAAAAAGAAGCGTTATGGCCGCTGCTGCTAACCACCATTTTCCCCGTCTCTTGTTGCTTAACCTCTGGTTTTGTTGTGACTTATCAAAACGGATAATATTTTCATGAATTTGTGAGAACATTTTTTCAGGTAGCGAATATTCATCGGCATATTGTAAATTTTGTATAAACTTTTTTGCTACCTCAATTTCCCTTCTTTTTTCAGGGTGGTTTGCTATCCAACGTTTCCAAAACAGGTCTGTTTCCTCATCGGGATCAGACACCCATTTCACAAAAAACTCATCTTTGATAAAATCAGTATCAGAATAATTCTTATAAGTCATCGTTTTTATGCATTGCAATTTGATAGAGACATAAAGTTTTAAAAAGTATACATCGAATTTTAAAATTTACATAAATTGCATTAAAAAGATTGTGATTTTAAAAATCGTATATTTATCAGGGGTTTTTATTATGAAAATAACAATAAGCTAGCACACATTTAATATGAGTTGGATTCAGATCCCCAGGTTAAAAACTACCACAGCCATGCCAAATAGAAGATTAAAAGTTCGTCTTTTACTCCTCCAAGCAAATCCTTAAGAGAATCCAAGGCCCGGTAAACAAGAATTCTAACCGAAGTTACCTTTCTGATACTCATAACCTCCGCTATTTCATTATAAGATAATTGCTCATAATAATATAACATAATCGCCTCTCGCTGTCGAGGGGGGAGTGTGTTACATGCTTTACGTAAAATATGCAATCTGTTTTCCGTAAACTGGTCGAGAGGAGTTGAATTATCAGACACAATTGAAGTGCGAAACTGAGAATATTCATTAAGTTTACTTTCCCTTACCTCGCGACTGTTTTTTTTCAATTTCCTGACAATTTTTCGTCGAAGACTGGAAAAAAGGTAGGCTTTTACGGATTGAGTTTGACTGAGTTTATTCCGGGTTTTTATCAAATCAAAAAATAAGTCCTGAATACAGTCCTGTACCAGATCCTCATCCGCAAACTGTCTTCCATAGTTGTAAAGTTTGTTAGCATAGCTGCGATATAAGTAGGAAAGTGAAGCCTCATCTCCTTTCAAAAAATCACGCCAAATGGAAGCCTCTTCCTTTCCCCCCAGAGAAAACAGGGAGGAATTAGTTTTATCATGATCTTCAGAGTAACTATATAAAAAATCTATGCTTTTCATAGTCATGCCAAATTTCAAATTCCTAACCTTGTTTACTGGCGAAGAAACCACTATTTCCGCAACTTGAAATGTTGCTAGAGAAGGTGAATGCCGTCAATTTACGAAAAGATTTCAATATGAAACAAGGTGATGATGCTTTTCAAGGTGATTAATCAAGCACCAATAGGTTACCTGACTGTAACAGAAAATAACTTGGTTGCTGAATCGTCAAATTGCCCTATAAGAATATTCAATTATCCATCACCCGCTCCGGACATAAATCCAAACATTATTTTGCCGCAGAAATCATAAAGGATAGACAAGGTGGTAGCTCTTTTGGGTTAAAGCTGGTAGGGGACTTACCAGCTTTCCAAAAAAACAACCTTTACAAAATCAAGCGTCATCAAAATCAAACGACTTATGAGACCCATCGCAGAATGGCTTGTTGGATGATAATCCGCAACGACAAAAGGCGGTAGATTGACCGCTTTCGGTAATTTGGCCGTCAACGCCCTGTATCTTTACGGTTCCTTTTACCAGAATAGGCCCTTGCGCCAATATCTGAATAGTAATCGCCTCGGACCCCGGCACAGTAGCCTCTTTTGGTTTTTCATAAGACAAAGCTCCTGATGGACATTGATCAACCTGGTCTCTGATTTTATCATTATCCGCCTTATCCAAATTTATCCAAGGTCTTTGGTTTGGGTTAAATACATGTGATAATCCTTTAAAACACTTTTCCGAATGAATGCATTGATCGGGTTTCCATATTACCGTTAAATCTTCTTTCGAATACTTTTTTTCAATGTTTTTCATGATTACAATCCTTATATTTTCCGATTTACTTAACAAACAGGGAAATAAACAGAATAAGTAAAAGACCACCGAGTATTGCCAATACTATTTTTTTGGTGCTGTAAGGCCGGTCTCCTGCGACTGCTCCGGTTCTGCCATTGATAATAAACTGATATACTTTCCCCTTATACCGGTAGGCGCTTAACCATATCGGCACCAGGATTTGCTTAAATGAAGCGCCGGAGTATTGGGTATTTAAATGGTCTATTCGCTGCCTGTCCCCCCCAATATCCTGTTTTACGCTAAAAACTATCTCTCTGTGCATTTTAGTTTTAGCGTTTTCATAACCGTCTTCGATGTTTACCGTGTACGTCTCCGTTCTGAAGCCACTTAGGTATTTATCGTCGTAAGGCACCAGGTTATCCAGATCCCAGGCCTTGATCTTATTCATTTTAGGCTGAGAAACAGCGCTGCTTGCTACGACCAATATATCATCGAAAATATTCTGCACTTCGCCGCTGGCATGCCGCCACCGGGTTTTGGTTACATACCGGGTTCTGGTCACAGACTTGCCATTTTCTATCACATTTACCTGTCGCTGAACCTGATAATCATGGCCACTGGCACCTGAATATTGCGTGCGGGTGTGGCAGTCATAAGTCCAAAAGGGAATATACATTCCATTAAAACGATCATTATTATTGGCATAATGCTTCAGATCGCCAGGGGCAAACCATAGGGACTTAAGCCAGTGTTGATAGCTGCTTAAAGCTTGTTTTCTGCTTATGTCAAATGGCAGCAGGTATCCCGGTTTATAAACCGAGGCGGTGGTTCCTCCTTTTATTACCTTCGGAGAGCTGCAAAAAGGGCAAAAATCAGAGCTGAGGTTGGGCTCGAATGTAAAGGAACCTCCACAGCCATCACACCTGACCGTCACTATGTCAATTTTTTCCTCTTTTTTTAATCCCTCCTTTAAGTATTCTTCAAGGCTGGTTTCTTCAATGGTGACAACCTGGTCATCGGGATTGAATATTTCATTTTCCGCCCCGCAATATTCGCAGCTTAAATGGTGCGTTCCAGGTTTAAATTTAAGAATAGCTCCACAGCCCTGACATTCCAATTCATTGCTTACTTTTACTTCCGGTGATGCTTCGTCGGACATAAATCGATTTGTTTTGATCAAAAGTCTGGTACTTACCTGAAATTAATTTCCCGGAATTGGTGGCGGGGTCTCGTCAAACATGCCGTTTATTCCAGGTACCTCAATGGCTGGCAGCCATTCTTCCATGCCCTTCTTCCAGACTAAAGTTTCTCTGCTGATATCTCCTTTTTTAATCATCTCCAGGATAACATCCATTTTATAGGGGCCGGTTTGTTGTCCATCGATGGCGACAAATACAGATATTACCCCTGGAATAGGCGGAGGCACATTGGATTGGGGCTGTTGGCCAGGTTGATGTGACTGGGGATTATTAAGCATTTGCCCCATTTGATTGGCCATGGCAAAGCCCATTCCCATGCCCACACCGGCCGAGGCATCGCCCCCGGGGTTTTTGGCTGCTGCTTCCATCGCATTAGCCGCCTGAAACTGTGTATATTGATGTAAGTTCCCCAAAATACCCATGCTACTTCTTTTGTCCAGGGCCGCTTCCACCTCTTCAGGTAGTGAAATATTTTCAACCAATAATTTAGTTACCTCCAGCCCATATTCCAGAAAGTCCGGGTTAATTCTGGCTTTTATGAATTGTGATAGCTCATCGTAATTGGCTGCCAAATCCAAGATCGGAATATCACTTTCTCCCAAGGCGTCACTAAACCTGGTAACAATCAAATTCCTCAATTGATTGGTGATCTCGTCGATGGTAAAATGCCCGTCAGTACCGGCTATCTCCTTGATAAACTTCGCAGCGTCATTTACCCGATAGGCATAATTTCCATGGGCCCGCAATCTCAAAGGACCAAATTCCTTATCGCGCAGCATAATGGGATTTTTGGTTCCCCACTTCTGATCCGTAAAATTTTTGGTGTTTACAAAGTAAACCTCTGCTTTAAAAGGACTGTTAAAACCATATTTCCATCCTTTGATAGTCGTCAATATTGGCATGTTTTGCGTATTTAATGTATACATGCCCGGCAAATAGACATCGGCAATTTGTCCCTCATTCACAAAAACGGCCACCTGCGACTCTCTGACGGTAAGTTTTGCTCCGTATTTAATTTCATTTTGATATCGTGGAAACCGCCAAACCATAGTATCACTACTAAAATCGGTCCACTCTATAATATCAATAAATTCTTGTTTCAGTTTGTCCAGGATACCCATATCGGAATTGATTTAAATTGTTTTATTAATGTCCTTATTAAGATAAGGAATATTAGTGAAAATTCACCAAGGCATTTTAAGAAAGGCATTTAAATCATGTCAGTGGCTACCAAAGCGCTATTCAATACCACTTGCACGGTGGGTATAAAAAAACCCTTCTGAATTAATTCAGAAGGGTGCTAATATGATAAAATGATTATTATGAATTATAAAAATACTTTTATAGGTTGTTCAAATCTACCAGTCTTACTTCCACTCTTCTGGAGGCTTCATTGCTTAAATTCTTGTCACCGCTGGCACCATAGCCTTTGGCCACAATTCTCCTCCTCACTATTCCCTTTTTATTGAAGTAATCCAACACGCTTATGGCCCTTTTATCTGAAAGCTCACGGTTATACTGCTCATCACCATCGGAAGAAGCGTAGCCCGAAATTTCAATGCCAAGCTGCTCATACTTCTCAAGCGTAGCCAGCATCTTATCCAGTTCGAAGCTATAGGTATCCTTCAAGTCACTTTTATCAACATCAAAATAAACGACCGATTTCAGGCTCAACGCCTCGTTGTCAATTTTCGGTGAAGTTTTCTTTTCAGCATTTTTCTGTGCCTCTGCCAGCTCCGCAACATACATGGTAGGTAGTGAATAAATAGTTTTACCATCTATTTTCTTGGCTTCCAGTTTGCTCTTATCTGTTTCGTCGTAGTAATAGACCCTGGATGCAGACTCAATTTTGTCGTCGTCAGCTTCAAAATCAACCGCGTCAATCGGGTTAGTTGCATACATCAAATCCAACAAATACTCGAAGGCAGTGGTATCGGCGGAACCAATAATGCCATCCATAATGTCATACAGGTCAAGGCTGTCATTGTTGACTAACATGGCTTCGTTTGCCTTTCGAGGCTCTACACGATCATTTTGTCCGGTATCATAGAAGGCATTTTTTACCTCTACCTCCTGGCCTACAACCACGCCAAACTGCTTAATCGGTTTCAAAAATATTTTCTGATACAACTCATAAAAGTTATCCTGATTAGGCACATTGATATTAATGGTATAAGGCAAATATCCCTCGGACTCAATAATCATATCATAATTTTCACCCGGAGGAAAAATAATCAGGTAATTTCCTGTTTTGGGATTGGGATTGTAAACATAATCTATTTTTTCCTGGGTCTTTTTATTGACTACTTTAATTTTTGTAGGCATTGGCTTGCCGGAATCTCCGTCAAGAATTCTTCCCTTTATTAAGGTCAAGGGAATATTCCTTTCTGACTCAGGCATGTTTATATAATAAATGTCCTGACCACCTTTTCCACCCAGGCGATTTGAAGAAAAGTAGCCTACGCTACCATCAGCTGTAAGGGTAAAATAGTTGTCATCGGCGGTGGTATTAATAGGATACCCCATATTTTTAGGCTCCTGCCACTTTTTCCCGATATAAGAAACCTTGAAAATATCATTCCCTCCAATTGAATTTGGACCGTTGGAAGTGAAAAACAGGGTTTTACCGTCGGGGTGAATGTAAGGGGCATCTTCGTCATTCCTTGTATTTATGGTCGGGCCCAGGTTTTGGGCCTTGCCCCATTTGCCATCCTTTTTCTCGGCTTTATATAAATCCATCCCGCCGTAGCCACCGGGCCTGTTACTGGCGAAGTACAGGGTTTTGCCATCCGGCGAAATACTTGCGGTACTTTCAAGGTAGTCTGAATTAATCCCTTTATCCAGGGGAATGGGTTGAGACCAGCTGCTGGCGCCTTCTCTCTTAATTTTATATAAGCTTCCCGTGTTATTGGAAGATCCAACAAAAATCAACATATTTTCACCATCAGGCGATATTCCTGCCGTACCGACGTTGAATTTTGAGTTGATGGGAATGATCTGAGGTGCCGACCATTTGCCGCCAATATTGCGGTAGGAAACGTAAATTTCCTCAATATACTTCTGGCTGGAGGTCAATTTATCTGTATTAGGCTTGAGCGCTGTATAGGCCATGATCGTTTGGTCCGTAGAAACCACCGGATTATATTCCGTAAATTCGGAATTAATCCCATTTTCAAGCTTCCCAATCACGATGTCTTTGGGTGAAGACATGGCAAATAATGCATTTTTATAAATCTTTAACTTATAAGTCAATTCCTTTCGAAGCTTCTTGTTATAAGGATCCACGCTTTTTTTATAACTTTCCAAGGTGGCCATCGCCTCTTCCATCTGACCATTTTTGTGATACATTTCAGCCAGTTTTTCCGGTAAGTTAGCGGGGAAGTTCTTTGGATCCTTGCTAATGACTTTTTTAATATACGGGATACATTTCACCTGCTCGGAAAGTTGCTCGGCCTCGTAATAACAAACACCTATTTTATAGTTTAATTCAACATCAATTTCTGAGGAATTTGCTATTTCCAGATAAATTGGTAATGCATTTTCGTAATTTCTTACTCTAAAATACTTGTCAGCTTTATCCTTTTTTTTGTTATTATCAGCAGATTTTTGGGCCAATAAATTTTGATTGCCACATAAAATTAGTCCCAAACACACCATTGAGAAGTAAATTTTCCTCATCACTTATAAAAATTTAGTTTTATCTTAATTTCAATAAACCTATCTCTTATTAGTTAATTTAATAAGCAATATTGATTTTGAAACTTACAAGGTAAGAATTCTAAGAGAGTTGTTTTTGCTTTAAGTCAATGGCTTTAAGTCGTTGAAGCAAAGGTGGGTGTGAGTAATGAAAGAAAACGTAAAGATAATGTGGAAGCAGGTTACTTAGATTGTCTACCGATAATTTCTTTAGCGCTACCTTCAATGCGTCTCCATCATAAGTGTTGGTAGCAAAGGCATCGGCTTCAAATTCATTTTTCCTTGAAAACACATTCATTAGCAAACCTGTCACCCTTGAAATTGGTGAATAAAGTATGGTGAAAGCCATCAAATTCAAATGGATACCCCATTGTTCAGCACCCAATGCCAGCGACAATTGCTCATTGAAAATCATTTTTGACAAGATAAACAGCATGATCGCTACCTGGAAAACCGACAAGGCAAGGCCCGAGATAATATGTCTCTTCTTATAATGCCCAACCTCATGCGCCAATACTGCTACCAATTCCTCAATGCTGTGATTATTAATCAGCGTATCATATAAGACAATCTTTTTCTTTCTTCCCAGGCCGGAAAAAAAAGCATTTGCCTTGCCAGACCTTTTGGAACCATCAATGACGAATATATTATGTATTGGAAAATTTATTTGTAAACTATAATTATGAATGGCCTGTTTCAGTGCCCCGTCTTCAAGCGGTGTTAATTTATTAAATAAAGGTAATATCAACGTGGTATAAAACATGTTCATAAATAACATGAAAACTGCTATGACCAACAAAAAGTAAATCCAGAACCCCTCGCCCAACTGATTGAGTAACATGATCAGGATCCATAACAACAAACCTCCAATGATGAAAGCGATCAGGTAGCCTTTTAGTTTGTCGATAATAAACAACTTCGGGGTTGTCTTATTAAATCCAAATTTTTCTTCGATGACAAAAGTATGATACCACTGAAAAGGCGTATTTAGCAGATCCGATGCCAGGAACAGTACTCCAAAATAAACTAACGGCAGTAAATCACTGTTGTCAATGCTGTTTCTCAACAGGCTATCAATGTATCCAAACCCTCCCGTTGCCAACAAAGTGAACGCCAACAAGAAACTTAACGAGGAAGTAATAAAAGACAGCTTGGTGTTTTCTTTTTGATATGCCAGCGATTGTTGATATTTTTCTTCGTCGTAGATCCCTTTCAAATCATCCGGAATTTCCTTCTTTTGATGTTTTAAATTCAAAAAATCCAGTATTTGTTCAAGGATGAAATCAAACGTAACAAAGCTAAGTATTAAAATTAACAGCACCGGGGCATCCATATATAAAACAAATTAATAAGGGTTGGCTAAATGTTGTCACTCTACTAAATGCAAATTTAAATAATCCCGGGCGATAAAGAACAGGCAATATTCATTTATTTCCTGCGAAAATAACGTTGAGACTATAGATAATGCGATGAGATATGGTTAACATCGCTGGTGAAATGAACAATTGGGCGGCTAGAATTTCGGGCAGGGGATTTGCCGCACATTTTTTGGTGGCTTTCTTTTATCATCCAGACCGAAGGTATAAGAAACGGATATTTCATGGGCGCCGCCACTGGAAATTCCAAGGTCCGATATTGTATAGTCAAAGCTGTACCCTACATTTAGACCGTTATAAGTCATGCCAACCAGAAAAATAATGGCCTCATTATTAGGAAACCCGTTCAGGGTTTTTACCGGTAGGCCGCGGTATGTCAAGCCAAAGATAACAGGTTCGAGGGTAACGTAGGTGCCTACATCCAATTGATCAAACTGGCCTTGTGTTTTGTACTGAACAGTAGGGGTAATGCTCCTTTCACGGCGGGTTGGAATTTGTCCTTTGGTGTAAGAAACTTTAGGTAATTTAATTTTATATCCCGCATGCACCGAATATTTTCTCGCCAGCAGGCTCTCTGTTGTACCGGTAAAGGATTGATCGGGAGTAGTTAAGTGACTGGCGGCAAATCCTACCCAAAAATTTTCGGTAAATATCAGCACACCGGCTCCCAGATCCAGGTATCCGACATTATTGAGATTTATCGGTTCGCTGGTTACCGGAGCAATGACTTCTCCACTGATGGGGTCAAATTGATCACCAAAAGTTAGTCTTGCAAAGTCAATATCACGAATAACATAACCGGCGGATAGCCCCGGCCTGACCGTCAAAAACTCATTTATGCGTAACTGATAAGCGTAATTAAGGCTCAGGCTGGTAGATCTTAATCCCGCCAACCCTTCTCTATCCGTACTTATCAACAATCCTACCCCACTGTTATATTGATCTAAGTAATAATCGAAATAAGCCGCTGAGGTAACAAAAGAAGCTGGTATGGAAGGCCACTGATTCCTGTAGTTCAGTCCGACTCTAGCCTGACCGGTAGCTCCGGTAAAGGCCGGATTTAAGTACAACGGAGCTGCATAAAACTGAGAAAACTGTGGGTCCTGGGCACTCGCTGTTTCACCTGAAATTACCACCACCACAACTAAAAATGAAATATAATATTTAATCATCTAACCCGTATTAATCTAAAAATCTAAGATATGTAGAAAATTAATTTTTCTTCATGAAGCGTAATATATTAGTTAAAATTGTCAGATTATAAACGAAGAAATCACGGTTTAATATATTATTTTCGTAAAAAAAGATACGATGAACCTTCGTTTTTACGTATTAGTTGAAGAAAGATATTTAAATTTTTTAAATTAAATGCAATGGTGATAAAGTTCTACGTAAGGAATCTTCTCATTCTCAGTCTTTTAGTTTTCCTTATTGGTACCAATAATCAATCTCTTGCACAAGGGTATTATGACTATAACTGGTACTTTGGAAATTCGGCAGAGGGGATCATTTTCAACAAGTTTGACAATGAGCCCTTGGTAGTGAACGATCAGGCGATCCCCTTTGGCATTGGGGGAAGTGCGGTAGCCACAGATGCTAATACGGGACAATTACTGTTTTACGCAGATGCAGATAACATATACGATGCTTCGCATAATATCATGGTGAATGGTAATGGTATATTAGGTAGTGCCGCCAGTAATCAACCGGTAGCCATAAGTCCTATTCCAGGGCAGCAAGGCATGTATTATGTATTTTCCAATACGGCTGATTTTAACAACGGTGTTGTAAGCAGCGTCAGTTATTCGATTGTCGACATGAATTTGCCAGGTAACGCCACCAACCCGGGACAACCGGATTTAGGTGAAGTAGTTGGCGGAAGTAAAAATGTGGCGTTTATCAACCAGTCAGCAGAAGGAATGATTGTAGTTGAGCAGGGAGCAGCCGGACAATATTGGTTAATTGTCTACAATCAACAGACTTTTGATATTTCCGCCTACGATGTTCAACCGGGAGGTAGCATCGTTACCACACCGGCTCAGACCTTTAACGTCGCTTCACAGCCACTTGCGGCTAATTTATCCTATAGTGCTACGGCTGGCAAAATTGCTATTTCTCCGCAGGATGTCAATAAAAATGTGGTGATCCTGAATTTTGACAACAATACCGGTACGTTTACTTTTGATCAAAATATTGCAAACTCGGCCGTAAATGACGGTGTGGGGCAGGCCATATACGATACCGAATGGTCTCCGGATGGCACCAAATTATATATTTCCAGGTTTGGCAACCTTCCCGCTCCCGGGGCGACAGGCGACCTTTACCAGTTTGACTTTAACAGTCCCGGCAACTCTTTTGTTTCCCTTGTCAATGGCCCTATTTACCGGAGTTACGGTATTAAAATAGGTCCTGACGACAGAATTTATCATTTATATCAAATTGGTGAATTGGATCCCATTCGACTGGGCAGAATTAATGTTCCCAATCAAATTATTGATAGCATTAACTATGAAACAGATGTATTGAATGCTACCGGTTTTTCATCGCGGCAATTTCCGGAATTTGCACCTCCGGAGGAAGAGATGTTAAACGCCATTTCATTTGATTACCTGGATTCCTGCTTAAATACTTCCACCAAGTTTTTCCCCGACTTTGAAGATGAGCCTCAACCCGATAATTTCACATGGGATTTCGGAGGCGGAGGGGCCGGTCAGGAAAACTACGTAGCCCCAATCGTCACTTACCAGGCGCCCGGTGTTTACAATGTCACTTTGACCATTTCGGCAGGCGGTGACACCGAGGTCTTTAATGATGCGGTAGAGATTTTTCAGAACGATCTGATGATTAATCTGGGTAATGATACCACCATTTGCCCCGGAGAATCCCTGACGCTTGATCCACAGCCGATGGGACAGCAAGGTACTTTGAGCTATGGTTGGTCTACCGAAGAAACCTCTCCCACCATCACGGTTGATTCTGCCGGTACTTATTGGGTAGTGGTAACAGACCAGGCCACCGGATGTAGTACCTATGATGCCATTGTAGTTACTGTCTATGGAAATGAGGAACAAATTGGCAATTTCTGGTATTTTGGCAACAATGCCGGTATTGATTTTAATGAAAACCCTCCCCTGGCACTCTCGGACGGCGCTCAAACGGCCCCCGAAGGAACAGCCACGGTATCGGATGCCAACGGCGATTTACTTTTTTACACCGATGGAGAAACCGTTTATAACCGGGATCATGCGGTCATGCCCGGAGGCAACGATATAAATATGGGAGGTGGCAACGGAGGCACGCAATCATCCATCATAGTACAATTCCCTGGTGACGAAACGATGTACTATATTTTTACAACCGACGCGGTTTATGGAGATGGTACTTTCAACATGCGTTACTCGGTCGTAGACTTAAAAGAAGATCCGCCACGAGGAAAAGTTACTGTGAAGGGAAAACCTTTGTTTGTCAGAAGCACAGAAAAGCTAACTGCTACCATTGGAGGGGACATCACCTGGGTACTGGCCCATGAATTTGGTAATAATACTTTTAGGGTTTATCCTATTGACACACTGGGTATCCGCCAGGCGGTATTGTCTTCGGTAGGTTCGGTACATAATAACAGTATTGAAGATAATGCCAGGGGTTATATGAAACTGACCCAGGATAACACCAAGTTGGCAGTTGCCATACCAGGCAATCCCAATATAGTGGAAGTATTTGATTTTGATGATAACACCGGGGCAGTATCAAACCCCTATCAAATCGACTTAATGGAAAACAGTGGCTTTGTGTATGGACTGGAATTTTCTCCGGGAGGCAATAAGCTTTATGTAAGTGTCAACCTGGACAATGGTAATTCTGTGTTGAAAGAATATGCCTTTGATTCCCTGCGCACGGAAGCCGCTTTGATCAATGAAGAAAATGTAAATTTATCCTTAGGGGCGATCCAATTTGCGCCTGACAATCAGATCTATGTGGCCATTGACGGCTCCGCTACCCTGGGATCTATCTCCGTCAACGAGGATAGTGCCCAGGTTTCTGTTTTCAACCCGGCTGGATTTAACCTGGCAGGGGGAACTACCAGTACACTTGGACTTCCCAACGCCCCGCCAGTACCACCACCACCATCCATGGAGCCCAGTATAGGCTTCAACCAGGCTTGTGTTGGTCAGGAAACTTCGTTCACCGGTACCGGCACCTCGGACATTGATGAGTTTTTCTGGACTTTTGGAGATGGTAATCAGTCCAATGAGCAAAATCCGATGCACACTTATCAATCGCCAGGTACCTATAATGTGGCCTTAAGGATTACCAATCGTTGTGGGTTTGATTCTACATTAAATGCCACGGTTGAAGCATTTGCCCCGCCGCAAGGACTGGGCTCAAGGGCCGAAGCCATATGTGACAATGACTTGCAACTCATTGCCACCAACGATACCGCGCCGGATCTTACCTTTGCCTGGACCTCCAGCAATGGCCAGCTTTTCTCCGATCGCATTATTACCATCATGGATCCGGGTGAATATATCGTCACTATTACCAACGGCAACGGTTGTTCGGAATCAGATACTATTAACGTAGTTGACGGGCGGCCGGCTACTAATTTAGGGCCGGATCAGACCATTTGTCAAAATGAAACGGTCAACGATCTGGACGTTCAAAATCCCAATGCTACCATTACCTGGTTTATAAATGGCGTAGATCAAAACAATCCTACGCGATTTCAATCCATTGACAGTTCGGTGGACGGCACATTTCAGTATGTTGTATTTGTCGAAGACGCACTTACCAATTGTATCAGACGCGATACGATCAACATTACCGTCAGCCCGGAGCCCGATATTGCCGTAGCCGCCAATCCCTCGACCTGTGGAATCAACGATGGATCCATTGATTTAACCCTGAATGACACGGGAGACTTCAGTTATACCTTAACCACCGGTCCTAACCCTTCCAGCGGTCCTATTGTCAATGGTGTCAATCAGATAGCAGGTCTTGGTGCCGGCGTCTATAATTTGGTCGTCACCAACAATTTAACCGGTTGTACGGTTACGCAAAACAATATCAGTATTCCGGATAATATTCTTTCTACCTTCGAGATTAATTCGATAACGCCTAGTCCCCCTATAGAACGCTTTTGTGATGATACAGGTAGTGTTCTGGTAACGCTGAATACGGATACTGTATTCCCGGTAACATGGCGGGTATTTGACGATACGGGTACAGATATCACAGCGACGCTGGGTGTTGGTGCCGGTGGCCCTTCTCTGGACGAAGGGGGCAGCACCTTCACCATTTCACAAATGGGCGACGGTACATTCACGGTGGAAGTAACAGGCAACGCAGGTTGCGTGCAAATAGAAGATGTGCCAATTCCCACCAACCCAATTGATTTTACCATTGTAGGCCCGACAGATGCCTGCCTGGGCGATGCTTCACAATGGCAGGTACAGGACGGTTCGGGCGCTCCTTTTGTGGATCCGGATTTTGTGGTTGAATGGACTACCAATACAGGAAGTTTTACCAGCGGCGGCCAATCTCAAACCGGAGCCACCGTAGGTATTGATCAGGTTGGCACACACCGTTATTACGTAACCGTAAGAAGCCTTATGGGAGGTTTTTGTAATACAACAGATTCAATAGACGTTACCATTCAGGAATCACCTGTGGTAACTTTCAGTTCCAGTGGAGATATTTGTGATGGCCAGGTACAGCTTACGGCAAACGTACAAAACCCGCTGCCCGGGGAGGTCTTCACCTACGATTGGTCAAATATAGCATTCCCGAATGTACAGACCATCAATGTGGGCCCTTCTGCCAACGAAATTATGCATGTGGTCAGGGTGGGTAGCAACCTGAGAACATGTATTACCACCGCAGACACCATGTTTAAAGTCAATGAACCCATCGAAATAGTTTTAACCCCGGAACAGGCCTGTGACGACGGTCAGCCGTTCACTATTACAGCTGAAGTGGAACTTCCGGACGTGACCTATACCTGGTCTCTCAATGGAGGTACTTTAGGTTTTACAACGCCGGAAATCGAAGTACTGGATGAAGGTTTTTATACCGTAACGGTAAGTAATGACGAATGTAGTTCCGAGGAGTCTGTCAACGTGGTACGGGCACCGTTTAACGCGGGTGATTTGCCCTCGCAGGTCATTATATGCCCGGCTGACCCCGATCCGGACATAAATTCTGTTTTACTTGATCCGGGAGGAGGCTTTACTTCCTATGAATGGATATTTGACGGCGGTACCAGCACCAGCCCCACGTTCCTTGCCGACCAGGGAGGAACTATAGAGGTAAATCTTACTAATGGTTTTAATTGCACGGACAGGCGTACAGTGGACGTGTTGGAAGATTGTATACCCAGGTTATCGGCGCCAAATGCCTTTAGTCCAAATGGCAATGCACAAAATGAAACCTTTTTTGTATTCTCCACCTTTGTAACCAAATTTGAAATCTTTATTTACAACCGTTGGGGTGAGTTGGTTTATCATAGTGATGATAAAGATTTTCAATGGGACGGCAACGTTAACGGCAATCCGGCCCCGATTGGCACCTATGCCTACGTTATAAAATTTTCAAGCGACTTTGACAGAAGCGAACGAACACATGAACAAAGAGGTGGGGTTACTTTATTGAGATAACGCCGCCCCTGATAATTTTTAAAGCCTGGCAAAGCGAACAGCGTTTTTCTGTCCTTTGCCAGGCTAATTTTTTGCCAGCTTAAAAAAGCATTGAATATTTTTATTTTTTACTTTTATTATCTTAATTCATAAAAAATTGGTTGCAACAAACAGGTTGGATCGATTTCTCCCAGATAAAAACACAAAGCAATAGCTTGACGCCATATGATCAATCCTGAGTTTTTTCTAATTACCACATTAGTTGGTTTTTTTGCTATGATGAATCCGGCCGGAAATCTTAAGGTTTTTACGAAACTGGTGGAGCATCACCAAAAAGACCCGATCAAACAGATCGCCTTAAAATCGGTGATGTATTCATTCATTATCATTGCCGTGGTCACACTTTTTGGGAAATATATATTCGAGTTTCTTTTTATCTCTATCTACGCATTTAGAGTGGCCGGAGGTATCTTGGTCACAGTTATCGGTTTTCAACTATTACATGGTAAAATAGCAAAATCTCATGCGCCCCTTCCTATTAAAAGAAAAAACAGGTCAGATAACTGGTTAGCCCTGTCACCACTTGCCATTCCAATGCTGTCCGGTCCGGGAACCATTCTGCTGGCTGTAAACTTTTCAACCCTTTATAGGGAAGATATACATATTTTGGTCATATTGGTCGGATTGGCATTGAACTGTATTTTTTGTTATGTACTTTTCATTTCCGCTGAAAAAATTCTGCATAAACTCGGTGAGGATACGGTAGATGTTATTTCCAGGTTAATGGGATTGATCATCGCCTTTATGGGCGTCGAGATGCTTATCTCTGGCATATTGGAAATAAGCAAGAACCTGCAATCTTAGACCATGCTAATCCAATCGGCCTAAGACACCTCATCAAGTACCCTGCGCTCATATTTCAGGTTTAAAACAAACCAACATAAATAGGAGAAAATAAAAATCGAAAAGCCGTAAATGGTAGTCAGGCTTGAAACCTTTAACCCTCCAGCCAGCACGGCAGGAGATACATCCCCCATTTCTACTATAACCCGGAAGGCTTCAAACAGGCCAACCACCTGACCAAAGACACCCACAACCAAAGACATTAAGCCAAAAAATTTTATGTATTGCAATCCCCACTCGAGTTTCGGCTGGGACATCTCATTTCGAAAGAATAGATCTATGACTTTTTTTACACTAAATCCGATCACCACCAGGGCAAGCAATGTTAATAGCCCCATAAATTCTATTCCTCCTGTGATCAAAAATTGAAAGAAGTTCATAACATTTAATTTAAGTAAAACAATTAGTAAATACGGAATTATGTTTTTTATTTTTTGATTTATCCTTATTCACTGGCTCATGCTTATTTTCACCTGCATCCCAGGTAATTTTTTTAGTAAGGCATGGAATTCGTTTTGGTCATGCCCCTTTAAGTAATGGTCCAGAAACAATAAAATACCCTGATTGCTAATACGGATACATTGCCCCGCGTCGATGTCGCCTGCGCTGGAGAGCGATTTCAGTCTTGACCAAAGTGCTACCTCGTAAAAATTAGAATGCGTTGCTCCGATCAGCTTGAGGTCATAAAAATCATGCCTGACAATCTTTTCGTAAACAACAGGATTAGGATCATATGCTTCAGGACCTCTGTCTGCCTGAATGTACATGAATGGCTTATTGACGGTGGAGTCCAACACTGCGCCATATTGCCCGCCATCCAGGTTGATAGCCACCTTGACCCGCTCATCGGCCATCAGCATCTCCGTCGCCAATGCTCCTCCAAAAGAATGTCCAAGCATTCCCAGGTTTTTTAAATCCATTTTATCCTTCAAAGCGGGATAAAAATTGGCATCGTGGATATGATCAATCAGAAATTTGGCATCTGCCACCCAATATTTTATCCGGTCATGTAATCCAACGGACTTAAGCGCAGCCAGGGCCGTTTTTAGTTTCTCCTCTTTGGTCTTCGCTGCCACATATTTATTGTAAAATGGTTCGGTTTTAGCCCAGTCAAATGTTTGAGCGACCGTAGCCGTGTCCGTAAAAACTGTGGTTCCGTCCGGAAAAGTCGCTCCGGATGATTCATAAGTATGGTTGATAAAGAATATTATATAACCGTGACTGGCAATTTCTTCCACAAAAGAGTAATACATAGAGGGGTGGCTTTCGTAACCATGCGAAAAGATCAACACCGGATACCGGTCTTGATGCCGGGCCAATGGAGCATCTACATAGCTGTGTGTTTTTATCAAATTTAAGTGAGATAAAAGGAAGGGAAGCGGCGCTTTACGCTCGGCAATGTACCTTCCTATTTTAGCCGATATATATGGGGATGTGGGCAGAGATTCTATATTTTCCGCTGGATACCATAATCTGACCACAAAAGAACGCCGGTCTTCCTTCCCGGCTGTAATTAATTCCTCTCTGTCGCTATCTTCAAAGAAAAACGTCCTCACTCCTACTGAATACTCTCCCGTTGGTTCAGAAATTTTGAAAACCGGGAAAACATAACATAGCGCTGCGCCTACAAGCAGGGCCAAAAGGCCAATACCCCATCCAAACCACTTAAGCCAGCTAAACAATGGCGAGACTTTCTCCTGCTTCTTTAAAATCGCACCAAATGACCAAAGAGAAAACAAAAATGTCATCCCGGCCAATATATATATGGAAACCATCTGCCACCGATAGCCTTCAAAAAAGGCATGGATTATCACCATAAATGCAATAATTCCGGGGATTAGCTTCCATTTGGGATGATTGATTTTAAGCATGAAGCCAGAGTGGTAAACAAACAGGCTTAGAATGATAATTATTTCAAGTGGGCGCATATTTTCGATTACTTTTTCCGAATGTATCAACAGATGGGTCACGAAACCGGGAAAATAGACGAAGCACCCATAAAACCAGCGCCATGACAAGGCAATATAGCGTTTGGGGGTTTGATGCTAAAAAACAGTTGAATCCACAGAAAATGACGTCATTGGTCTACTTAAAATAAATAGTCGTTTATAATTTATTATTTTTTTAATTTTAAAATACTTTAAATATCATGTATGACAACGTCGGTGCCGGTTAGAAAAAAACATCTGCGAATATTAACGCATATCCTGTTTTGGGTAACGGTTCTGGGTTTTTACACTTATTTTTACGGACATACCTACGACGATTACTACAGCACCTTTCTCTTTGTTTGTTTGCTATTGCCCATTACCATTGCGACGACTTATTTTCTCAATTACTACCTCATCCCCAAATACCTGCTAAAAAAAAAGTATGGATATTTTGTGCTTTATGCCGTTTACTCACTCATCTTTTCAGCTTATTTTGAATTAATAATTATCTTCCTCGCCTACATCATATTTGCTGATTTTAATATTAACAAGATGAACCCGCTTACCAAGGATCTCTTTTTTCTGATGGTGGGATTATATTTTGTTGTTTTCTTTGCTGTAGCGGTAAAAATGTTAAAAAACTGGTATCAAATACAAAGAAATAATCAGCAGTTGAATGAGGAAAAACTGGAAGCTGAACTTAAACTGAAGGAAATGCAGCTGGAATTACTTAAAGGTCAAATTCAGCCTCATTTTCTCTTTAACACGCTCAATAATCTATATGGATTAACGCTTTCTAAATCTGATAATGCACCGAATGTGGTATTACTGATCTCCGACCTGCTCGATTATTTGCTATATCGATGTAATGCCTCCGAGGTGGGGCTGCAAAATGAGATCGACCATCTGTCAAATTATCTGGCGTTACAAAAAATACGATATGGTGCCAATATTCGAATTACATTTGAGGTTAGCGGTCCCATTACCAACCAAAAAATAGCGCCGTCGTTACTATTACCGTTCGTAGAGAATAGTTTTAAGCACGGGGTTAGCAATGAGGTCAATGACGGTTTTATCACCATCAAATTGCGTATCTCAGGCAACAACTTTTACTTTAATGTGGAAAACTCAAAGACCAACCTCGATTCAGCAAGTACAAGCCGTCTATCGCGGGGAATAGGTCTGGCAAACGTAAAAAAAAGACTGGGGTTAATCTACCCCGGGCAGCATAGACTGATCATTGAAAACAGCGAAAATACTTATAAAGCTTCCTTGTATTTAGGTCTTCATAAAACAGCCGGGGAGCTTTCTGCCAAAAAGGAACCATCTGCGCTCATATCTGGGAAAGGGGGATTGTCATGAAAACCAGGTGCCTGATTGTTGATGACGAGCCAATTGCCATAGAAGTAATCAAATCTCATCTCCGGCATTTTGAAACCATTGAGATTACAGCCACCGCCGGCAACGCGGTAAAGGCCGTTGAAATATTAAACCGGCAACAAATCGATTTAATGTTTTTAGATATTCAAATGCCGCAAATTACCGGCCTGGATTTTTTAAGGTCCCTCAGCCACCCGCCAGGCGTCATTATTACCACCGCCTTTCGCGACTATGCGCTGGTAGGATACGAGTTGGATGTAGTTGATTATCTCTTAAAGCCTGTTTCGTTCGAGCGCTTTCTCAAAGCCATTCAAAAGTATTTTAAACAGGAAGGCACAAAAAAAAATCACCTACCCTCATTAACCGCCCCAAAAAGCCCCGCCCAATATATTTTTATTCGCGCCGATCGGAAGACGATAAAGTTGCCGCTACAAAAAATAATATTTATTGAAAGCCTGAAAGACTATGTTAAAATTCACACCGATCAAAAGGTAGTTATTACCAAAGAACAAATCAGTCAACTCGAAGCCAGGTTATCACCCCACCAGTTTATGCGTATACATCGCTCATTTATCATTGCCACAGACAGGATTGAAGCATTTTCACATGAAGGTATTGAAGTTGAAGGCAAAACACTACCGATAGGACGGAGTTACAAAAATTCAGTAATGAACAGGCTGTATTTGTAATCATAATTATTTTTTGCGTTATTAAGCGTAACCGCTATATGGTCACATTCCTGCCGAGAACCATACGTGTGATACATCAAAAAATTTACCAGATAATTAGATTGCTTTTATTTGAATCGTTATATTTTAGTATATTCAAAGGACAATCCGAATTTCTCACTTGTGAATTGGAAAAATTTAATTTTATAAAGCAATTCCCAAAACAACTTTGTAATTTGCATTAGGCATGGATGAAAAAATCCTCTATAATTTAATTTTAGACTATATTGATTCTCCCATCTGGCTAATAAATGATCATTATGAGTTGTTGGCGCATAATGAGGCATTTACAAGGGTTTTTGGGCAGATTTCGGATAATGCATTGGCCCAGGGGGATAGTTTCATCGATATATTCGATGAAGAAAGTGACCTTAACCGCTGGAAGTCAGCTATACAAAAGACCCTGGAAAATGGCAGGGACAAATTCACCTATTCGCTTAAAATTGGTGATAAGCTGACATTTTTTGAAATTAAAACTTTATTAATTGAAGGCGGCAGCGAAAACAAACACGTTTCAGTGATCGCCCACGACATAACCGAAACAAAGGATGTCGAAAGAAAGCTGGCGCAACAAAACTTTGAGTTTAAAAAAATCAACCAGGAGCTGGATAATTTTGTATACAGCGTATCTCACCAAATTCGATCACCGCTTACATCGCTGCTGGGACTGATTAATATCGCCAAAATCGACACCTCCAACAAAACCAACGAATACCTTGACCTGATGCAGGCAAGCATAGAAAACCTGGATCATACAGTACATGAAATCAATGATTATTCCCGGAATGCCCGCCTGGAGATTAAAGTCGAAAAAATCTCTTTCCACAAGATTTGGGATGAAATCATTAGTGACTACAGCTTTGGCAAGCGGCTAAATACCTTCAATATTGTCAAAAACATTGAGGAGTCAGGCAATTTTTATTCCGATGCCACAAGAATAAAGGTGATCATTTCAAATATTTTTTCCAATTCTATAAAGTTTAATGACCTGGAAAAAGAAGAATCGACCATCAGTGTCGATATTAAAATGCAAAAACAGGTTGCCAAAATAGTAATAACCGACAATGGAGAAGGCATTGAGGAGGAGGCTTTATCAAAAATATTTGACATGTTTTACAGAGCTTCCCAAAGTGCCAGGGGCGCGGGACTGGGGCTTTATGTCGTAAAAGAAATAGTCAATAAATTAAATGGAACCATCGCCGTAGAATCGCAATTGGGCAACGGATCAAAATTTATCATCGAACTCCCAAGCTTAAAATAGCTGAACTACCGGATTATTAATTTAGATTAAAATTCAGCCTCTCCTTCATTATCCTCCACAACCTGGTACTTACTAAGTCAACATACCACCATCGACCTGCACTACCTGACCGGTAATATAAGATGACATATCCGAGGCTAAAAAAATGGCACAATCTGCCACATCCTCCGGTGACCCGCCACGCTTCAGGGGAATGGCCTCCCGCCAGCTTTGAACGGTCTTTTCATCCAATACGTCGGTCATCTCCGTTTCTATAAAACCGGGTGCTATAGCATTACAACGGATGTTCCTGGAGCCCAGCTCAAGCGCCACCGATTTGGTAAAGCCAATGATACCTGCTTTGGAGGCAGCGTAATTTGCCTGGCCCGCATTGCCTTTAAGCCCTACGACCGATGTCAGGTTAATGATGGATCCCCCCCGTTGTTTCATGAAGGTGCGGGTGGCAGCTTTTACCGTATTAAAAACTGATTTTAAATTAACATCTATGACTGAATCCCACATTTCCTCACTCATTCGCATCAATAAATTGTCTTTGGTAATGCCGGCGTTGTTAACCAAAATGTGTAATCCCCCGAAATCTGAAACGACATCATTAATTAACGCTTCCGCTGCCGCAAAATCCGATGCATCAGATCTATAGCCTTTAGCCTTTATTCCCAAAGCCGTCAACTCCTTTTCCAGCGCTTCGCCTTTTTCAACACTTGATAAGTAAGTAAAAGCTATGTTGGCTCCTTGTTCGGCAAACTTTTTAGCCATGCCATAGCCAATTCCTTTAGATGCTCCGGTAATTAAAGCCGTTTTTCCTTCTAATAATTTCATAGATATTAAGTTTCTGTATAAATTAAGATACCTTCAAAATTCGCCCTAAATTAGAGCATCATTTTAAAATAATAAAATGATTACAAAAATAGATTTCTTCATCTTATGCTTGCCGCACTAAAACTTTGAGTTTAAAATCTCCGGCTACCGGTTTTTTAACAGATCAGATGATCATCGTGCTGGCCCTGTTCGCAGCCAGTGCCCTCTATTTTTATGCTAATATCAATGGGCTTGGGCTCACCAACGATTCGCTGCGATACCTGAATCAATCTATAGCATTTGCTGAAAATCACTCATTGAGCGAAATCGGATTTCGCAACGTTTTCCCATTTCAAAGCCTTGAGATCGTGTTACTATCGTTTTTAGGTGATCACTCATTAACTGTTATGAAGTACCTGCATGTATTTCTTTTAGGTGGTACAATTTTTATTCATTTAATTATTGCCTTTGAAATACTCTCCACCGCTAAAATGCGAATCGCCTATGCTGTCACACTGACTTTCAGCACGCCGTTATTGATGGTTCACAGCTTCCTTTGGACGGAGCCGTTGTTTATTTTGTTAACCAGTTTTCAGTGGTATCTGTTGTGGCGTTTTTTTCAGCACAAAAACCTCAAAATCTTGCTACTTATACTATTGATATCAATACTTTACTGTTGGCAGAGAAAAGCGGGCATGCTGTTTTCGCTGGGCCTGGTTTTGGCGCTGGTCAGGTATTTTTCCTTCTCCGGAAGGCAGATACTGATTATTTTCGCAAGCCTGTTGATGCTCATCCTGGTGCTGTACGGTACCATCGGAACCGTCAATTTAATCGGTGAGCGGCCGGTGCTGAGTAGTATACCGCTTAATTTCAAAAATTATTTTGGCGCCCTCAGCGGATGGATACTTCCCTTACCGTTAAATCTTTGGTTGCGGATCGGGGTATTGATCGTTGCTATCATCTGTATAAGCTATTGGTTGTGGAAGACCATTCCAACTATGCCGGAGCCGCTCAAGGCTTACCTCAGCAGTATTCTGATCATCGTGCTTACCTATTTCGTCATCAGACATTTTTATCATCGTCCTCACAGCGATGAAGCCGATCGATTTTTAGCGCCTCTATACCCAGGTGTCTTCTTTTTGATTATATTTGTAATGGAGCAAATCATCCTGAAAACAGACCACCATATTCGTAAGCTCGTCTTTTCCGTCATGTTAATCTTATGGTTGGCTTATCCGGTGGCCAGGACATTTAAAAATGCTGAATTATGGCATAATAGAACCAAAAACCCGTTATTGATAAAAGGACAAATTCAAGCTATTCACAAAAAATGACCGGAGAACCCAAAAGTGCATCTATCAAAACTAAAGTCATGATTGGCTTTGGTTTAATTATATGTGGGGTATTGTTTGTGGGATTCATTGCTTACAAAAGCTTTAATCTACTGGTCAGCTCCATTGATCAGATATCGCAGCCTGACACTAAAGTTATCCTGCTCAACAAAATTGTAAGAGACATTGCCGAGGCGGAGATTATTCTGCGGGAATCAACGCTACGCTCTGATGTAGCAGGTCTGGAACCTTTCTTTGTCTATACCGACAGCGTGAATAACCGGTTGGATTCTCTCCGCGTACTATCCAAAAATGAACCGGAAACCATGGTAATGCTGGATAGTATTACCTTTCTGATCAATGAAAAATTACAAGGCGCCGATGGATATGTTAAACTATACTCCCGCCAAAAGAGCACCGATTATTATAAAAAGGCTATCAAGGAAATAACCGCCAAGGAAATTGCCGCCCCGGAAAGCGACACAATTTTATTGGGTGACCAGGGCCCCATCAATATTGACTCAGCGGTGCTGGTACTTGATTCCATCACCAATCTGCGTGTTGAAAAAGAGAAAAAAGGATTTCTTCGATCCAAAAAGCGAAAAAGGGAAGACTCCATCAAACGCGCTGAGGAACAGGCTAAAGCAAGAGAGCAAATCGAGTCTGTTCTGGACGAAATCAACAAGTCAAAGGAAAAAGAAGTGGCGGTTGTCCCTGTGCAATCGGCGGTAGTCACAGACACTGTAACCAAAATAATTGCCGACATAAAGCGCGAAGAACAGCAAAGTGAATACGCCATTACCTTAAAGGAATTAGAAATCATTGACAATAATTCTCTGATATTAAATCAGGTGAAATTTTTGATCAATGAAATGGAAGCCGTTGAGGCCAACGAGCATCGTCAAAATATCATCAAGGCGCGGGAGACTTCCAACAACGCTATTATGATCATCATTGGTACGGGTATACTGGGTACTTTTAGCGGTATCATGTTCATATACATCATATTTAACGATATTACCAAAAGAAATTACTATCGCCGGTTGCTGGTAAAAGCTCGCGAGAAGGCCATCAAGGAAGGCAAGGCCAAGGAAGACTTTTTGGCCAATATGAGTCATGAAATAAGAACACCGCTCAATGCCATCCTGGGTTTTTCCGAACAGCTTTCCAACACCAGCCTTGAAAAGACACAAAATGATTACCTCCAGGCCATTACCAGCTCCTCGTCACATTTACTGGCAACGGTAAATGACGTACTCGATTTTTCAAAAATACAGGCCAACAAATTATCTATAGAGGAAATTCCTTTCAAGTTAATCAACGTCGTCAAGGATGTCTATGCTACCCTGATCCTGAAGGCAGAACAAAAAAATATCAAACTCAAATATAGCTTTGATGAAAAATTAAACCAGGTGCTGGCAGGAGACCCATTCCGGTTGAAACAAATTCTTTTAAACCTGGCTAATAACGGGATCAAATTTACAGACAAGGGTTATGTGGAAATCAAAGCCATCCTGGAAAAAGAATTTAAAACAAAGTTAATCGCAAGAATTGAAGTAAATGATACCGGCATAGGCATCGCGGAAGAAAACATCCATAAAATTTTTGAAGGTTTTAGCCAATCTGACTCCAGTACCACCAGAAAATATGGCGGCACAGGCCTGGGGCTTAGTATCAGTAAAAAATTAGTGGAATTGCAACACGGCACCCTGGAGGTTAAAAGTGAAGTGAATAAAGGGTCTTCCTTCGTTGTGGAATTAACATTTAAGAAGGCTAAAGATTTCAAACCGCTACCACAGGAAAACACACTGCCATTCAGTGACCAAATATTCGATGATTATAAAGTATTGGTCGTCGATGACGACAAGCTGAATCTACAGCTCACAGAAATAATATTTAAAAAGTGGGGCTTGAAAAGCGATTTTGTGATGAATGGTAAAGAGGCCACGGAAAAACTGGAACAGGATTATTATCATCTCATTATAACTGACATTCAAATGCCGGAATTTAGCGGCATTGATCTGGCGAAACACGTCCGTGCTTTAAGTGATCCGAAAAAATCCCAAACGGCCATTTTAGCATTTACAGCCAACGTGATGAAAGATGACATTCAGAAATACCTGGATTCAGGCATCAACGACTACCTTTTAAAACCTTTCAAAGAAGCCCACCTTTTTAATAAAATTGTAAGTGCGCTGAAGATTGATGTCAAGGGAGATCCTAAATCCAACGGGCATTTGGAAAGGGCGCCGAAGCAACCCGTCACCAAGGCTCCCGATCCATTATATAATCTGGATGAAATTTTGCAATTTACCGGAGAAAGAAATGAATCCCTCCTGGAGGTTTTGGAGTCTTTCCTCTATAATACCAAAAACTCGTTGCTGATGATGGACAGTGGCGTAAAAAATAAAGACTGGCAAAAGGTAAGCATGATGGCTCATAAAATGTTGCCCTCTTTTCAGCATCTGCAGGTTTCATCGATGATTCCTATTTTGAAAAAACTGGAAAGCATAAATGGCCATTCTCAATCTTCGGAAATAGGTCCGCTGGTCCAGAAAGTTGAAACGGGTGCCAAGGAGGTTATGAAGGCATTGAAAAAAGAGATCATTTCACTGAAACAGGAGCTCAGCGCTAAACAATTGCCTTAACTCCATGTAAACATCACATACCCCGGCTTCATCGGATAGACTTTTCTGATCCCGTTAAAAAAGATGTTTTATTTTAATCTGACAATTCGGCAGGAGGTCTGAAGGGCACACCATCACTGATCAGGTTTATAAAGTGTTTATCCAATTTCTTTTTAAAGTGTTCCCAGGATAGATTCTCTTTTTTTGACCACCCCACCTCAGCAAGAGCTAAAGCTCTTGGATAGGTCATATAAAATGCACGCTCAATATTTGGCACATATTCACCCCATACACAACCTTCTACTCCCACAATGAATTGACTTTCTTTTTCGGAAAGCCCTCTCACCGGATCGAACGCATAGGCATTTTCCAAAGACAGGACCGGCATCCAATTCACATTGGGTATGTCACCTTTCCATTGGGGGTAGTCGAAATAGGCATTTTTCCCATAGGCATTAATCATTCTTAATCCCCTGGATTGAATCTCCCGCATTTTAACATCCGGTTCTTCATTGCGCCACAGTATTACAGTACTATTTTCAGGATAGCGCTCTACATTACTTTCATACCAAAGCAAAGGTTCTTTATTATGTTTAATAAGTACCCGATTAATGCGATCAAAAAAATGAGCCATTAACGCTTCTTCATTTTTTAATCCGTGTTTTTGGATAGCTAACTGGCAATGCGAACTTTTTTCCCACTGATCCAATGGTGCTTCATCGCCGCCTAAATGTATTTTAGGGTTGGGAAAAATTGTGGCAATTTCAGCAATTACATCTTCATAGAATTGATATACTTCTTCTTTACCGACACACAAAAGTTCTTTTGACACACCGGGCACAGTACTTAATTCAAATTTCTGTGGAAAACAGGCCAGATCCGGATAAGCTGCCAGAATAGACAAGCCATGGCCTGGCATATCTATCTCCGGCACAATTTCTACCTGTTTATTTTTTGCATACAAGACCAATTCCTTCAATTGTTCTTGCGTATAAAACCCCTCATGTGGAATGCCATCTCCATTGGTTTCTTTTCTTCTGGAACCAATTTCCGTCAGTAACGGATATTTTTTAATTTCTACTCTCCAACCATGATCATCCGTAAGGTGCAGATGCAAATAATTGAATTTATAAGATGCCATGGCATCTATGTATTTTTTAATCCCCGGTATTGGTAAAAAATGTCTTGCCGGATCTAACATCAATGCCCTGTATTCAAATCGTGGGCTATCAATTATTGAAACGTAAGGTAATTCCACCATGGGCTTATTTTCAATCGGGACGGGGAAAAGTTGGGCAAGTGTTTGTATAGCGTAAAACAACCCGGTTCTGTCGGCTGCCTTGAGATGAATCCCCTTTACATCGATGTGCAGGACATACCCGTCCCTATTTTGAATCTCAGGATCTCGAAAAATGTGCACACCTGTGTTCTTTGTTGATTTCCCAGTGACGACCGGAATTTCAAGGCCGGTTTTTCTTGTTATCAATTGCTGCAACAATTTTACTTCGGGCATTGCCACTAAAAAATTATTGCCTAATAAAATAGTCTGATTTTTATCCAGGGTAAAATTCCCAGATCTCACCTGCAGCTGTGAAGGCTCGGGAATTATTTTGATATCAGCTATTTGAGCTTTTGCAGCAAAAGAACATAAAAGGATAACTGTACAAAATTTGATCCTTAGCATTTCCATGTTTTATATTTCCTTTGAAAATACGAAAGTAGTTATTTCGTCAAGAAAGGTTGTGCAAGTGACTGCACAAAAAATGAAGAACACCTGAATGGCTCGATTAATAGTGTTTTTGATTTATTACCAGGTGAGGTGGATTAGGATTAAAGTGGCAACCTCTATGCCCTCCTAAACCTCAATATTGAATTGCTTAATTTTATTATAAAGTGTTTTCCGGTCAATATTCAGGATTCTGGCGGCTTTGGACTTATTATACTTTACCTGTTCCAAAGTTCGAAGGATCATCTCCTTCTCCTTTTTTTCCGTTACTGTTCGCAAGGCTATGCCCTGATCATCCTCTACAGATTGCGGTGAGTCGACTTCCATAGGATATCTTATTTCATCGGGTAAATTTGCCGCACCCAGGGAGGGATTTTTTTCCAGTAAAACGGCGCGTTTTAACACATTCTTTAATTCCCTGATGTTGCCGGGCCAGGAATAGTTCAAAAACTTATCAATCACCTCTTCGTCAATTTCCTGGATATCAGTATCCAATTCCTGGTTGGATATTTTTAAAAAATGGTAGGCAAATTCTTTTATGTCCGCTCCCCTTTTTCTCAAAGGCGGGATCTTTAGCTGGAATTCATTAATCCGGTGGTAAAGGTCTTCGCGAAATTCTCCCCTGGACACAGCTTTGGTCAGGTCTTCGTTGGTCGCCGCGATTAACCTCACATCCACTTCGATATCAGTATTACCGCCGACTTTTCTGATTTTTCTTTCCTGGGTGGCTCTTAATAATTTTACCTGAATTTCGTAAGAAAGATTTCCTATTTCATCCAGGAACAGTGTGCCTCCGGCTGCCACTTCAAATTGTCCTTTTTTTTCATTGGTTGCCCCTGTAAAGGATCCTTTTACATGTCCAAATAACTCACTTGCCGCAAGCTCATCGGACAAGGCTCCGCAATCAATTGCCACAAACGGCCGGTCATTGCGTTTACTTTTTTGATGAATTAACCGTGAAACATATTCCTTGCCTGTTCCGCTTTCCCCGTGAATCAATATAGACATATTGGTTGGGGCCACCAATTCAATATGCTCATGGATTTTTTCAAAAACGGCACTTCTTCCGCTGATAAATTGAAAACTCCCCGGTGCGCCCGTATTCCGGGTACCGGTTTTCGCCAACGATCTTTTTTCTTCTACAGAGTTTAATGCGTTGTTGATGGTAGCCAACACCTCATCGGGATTTATGGGTTTGGTTACATATTCATAGGCACCCATTTTTATCGCATTCACCGCGGTTCGAATATTTGCATAGCTGGTCATCAGGATAACCGGCGTATGAGGTACAATATTTTTGATGCTTTTTAATAAATCGAGACCATTGATATCAGGCAGCCTGAAGTCTGTTAAAATAATATCGAAGTCTTGTTGCTGGATGGCTTTAATACTCTGCTTGGCATTATGCACTTCGTAAGCATCAAAGTCCTTTTTAATCAGGAAGGACTTTAACATCACGCAAAAGGTTGGGTCGTCATCAATTATAAGTACCTTTGACATATAGTAAAATGTAGATCGATTTAATAAGTTAGTTGGACTTAAATTTAACCAGAAAAGTTCAAACAAACCCTAATATACTTATAAAAAAAGAAACCCTCCTATTTGGAGGGTTCTCAAACGTTTTGGTTGATTATGGATATAAATTATTGGTCTGTAATTATATTGGTCTGCAAAATCTGATTTTGAAAGGACGCTTTTTTGCGAATTTCTTGAAAAAAGACCCTTTCAGAAATTTCTTGCTGAAAGAGTCTTTTGAGCAAAGTCCCAAATTAAATCACTACTACTATCTTCCTCAGATCAAGCATAACAAAACTGTTATACTCAATGCCGAAAGTTAGCGTTTTTACTTCTGCCAGCTTATATCGAAAAACTGTGCCAAAACCTGCCGGATTTGAAAACATGCTGATTTATAACTATTTAGGATAATATTGAGATTTTATCCCACTGATTCCGCGAAAAAATCTGTTGTGCATTTCAACATTCTGTAGAAAAAATCCACATAATGAGATTTCGCCGTGGCATGATTTTATCAAATTAATCGTTATTTAATATTTTTTTGTGACCATTAAATTAAAATTGGCCGAATCAGCGTTTTTTGAACATTTCCATGATTTTTTTCTATCACCAAAAAACATAAATTTGTGGCAATTAAATCAGGTAACATTAAACACATTAATATGTCCGCAAAATATGATCTTATAGTAATAGGAAGTGGCCCCGGAGGGTATGTGGCTGCGATTCGTGCTTCCCAGTTGGGTATGAAAGTTGGCGTTGTTGAGAAAGCCGAGTTGGGTGGAATTTGCTTGAACTGGGGTTGTATTCCCACCAAAGCATTGATAAAGAGTGCCCAGGTATTTGAATATATTTCTCATGCCGAAGATTATGGCATTAATATAAAGGGGGCGGCAGTTGATTTTGCCGGAATGATAAAACGAAGCAGGAACGTGGCCGGTGGTATGAGTAAGGGTATTAACTTCCTGTTTAAGAAAAATAAAATTGATCAGCTTACCGGGTTTGGAAAATTAAAAGCCAATAAAACGGTAGAAGTTAAGGATGAAAACGGCGCGGTTACCAATTACCAGGCAGACCATATCATTGTCGCTACAGGCGGCAGGTCGAGGGAACTGCCCTCCATGCCTATTGACGGCAAAAAAATCATAGGATACCGCGAGGCCATGTCGCTGCCAAAACAACCTAAAAGCATGGTAGTAGTTGGCTCGGGGGCTATTGGCGTAGAGTTTGCCTATTTTTACAACGCCATTGGTACCAAGGTAACTATTGTCGAATTCATGCCTGAAATTGTGCCTGTGGAAGATGCTGAGATTTCAAAGCAATTGGAGAGAAGCTTTAAGAAATCAGGCATTGAGATTATGAAGAGCTCAGAAGTAACAGCTGTAGATACTAAAGGCAGCAAATGCAAGGTGACCGTCAAAACGCAGAAAGGGGAAACATCACTGGAATGCGACATTGTGCTCTCAGCCGTAGGTGTTGCCACCAACCTGGAGGGCATCGGGCTCGAAGACGTAGGTGTGGCTACAGATAGAGGTAAAATTATCGTAGACGATTACTATAAAACCAATATTCCCGGTATTTACGCTATCGGCGACGTTGTTCACGGACCGGCATTGGCTCACGTGGCGTCGGCAGAAGGGATCATCTGCGTGGAAAAAATAGCTGGACAATCCCCGGAGCCACTGGATTATAACAATGTCCCCGGATGCACTTACTGTAGTCCTGAAATTGCTTCAGTAGGTTTCACTGAAAAAGCTGCCAGAGACGCTGGTTACGACATAAAAGTTGGTAAGTTTCCATTTTCAGCTTCGGGAAAAGCCAAGGCTGCCGGCGCGCCGGAAGGATTTATCAAAGTTATTTACGATGCTAAATACGGAGAATGGCTCGGTGCCCACATGATCGGTGCCAATGTCACGGAGATGATAGCCGAGGTTGTTGCTGCACGTAAATTGGAGACTACGGGCCACGAAATTATTAAATCGGTACATCCTCATCCCACGATGTCGGAGGCTATTATGGAAGCCACCGCTGCCGCTTACGATGAGGTGATCCATCTCTAGTGAAAAGTATTTTCAATAACATAAAAGCGTATTAGATAATACGCTTTTTTTATTTTAAAAAACGTTCACCAGCCTGCATAACGGCATAAGTCTTGACGGTCTGGTATTCCTGGTCATCCATTTGTTCACTGGCCTTCCCACATGAGGGTGGCCGAAAGGTCTTGTTCGTTTCCCACCATTTCCTGGCGTGCTCCCGTACCTGCTTTTTTTCCACATTAAACATTCCTATACAAGAATCACAAACAATCCAGGCCTGGTCTTTTTCGCTGTACTTGTTGAAAATCATGCCTCTCATTTTGGTGGCCATAGCATCCTGAGACTCAAAATGTGCTTTAGTGTATGAAAGCGTTTCGGGTTCAACCATCAACTTATCCCAGAATGCATTGGAGGTGATAATTTGCGAGGAAGTTAAAATACTTCCTTCCTCGTATTCCATCCTGGATTTACAAATACTACACTGTGTAGCCGGTTTTTTTTTCTTCTTAAAAGGGTTAAATGAAAATGCCATAAGATTGTTGTTATTTTGAATAATTTGACCTGATGCTGAGCATGTAACTAACAAATGTAAGGGATTAATATTCAAATTTTATATGAAAAACGCTATTTTCTTCGAATTAATATACCCTGCTATTTAGATCTTCTGACATTTTACCCACCTCCCTGCGCCTCTTTATTGGCATAGCTCAGCCTGTCAACCAGACGGCCTGAGACGGTAATATTAAATCGCTCCCCTACCCTGCTCATTCATTAATAACCAATAAAAAAGCTATGTAAGTTTCCTTACTTTTTAAAAATAATTGTCATTGGGCTAAAAAGTAAATTTGTTAAGTGTGGCACTATATTCAATTAAACGGCAGAAAGCTTATGAAAAGAACGATAAAGCTAACATTTGCTATTGCGCTTTTGTTTTTGGTCAACATCACCACAGCGCAAAATAAAGCTGTTTTTCAAATCAAGGCCTTTAACGTTAACGGTGTTGCTACCGGCAGCGGCACGGGATTTTTTATCGATGACGCAGGAACTGGTATTACCCATGGCAAAATATTTAAAAATGCAGACAACGCCGCCATAATCCTACCCGATAGCAGTGTTTTCAAGATTGGAAAAATTGTTGGCGAAAGCGAAGAGACTGGGCTTGTAAAGTTCGATTTGGAGGGTTTTACGGGAAAAAGTGCATCTTCGGGCCTGGTCAATCACCCCTATCAAAAAAACGAAAAACTAATTATTGTTGTTAGAGACAAATTCGACCAGGCCGGTAAAAAACAGGCCACAGTTACCGATGTGGGTAAATCCAAAATATTTGGCAGTTGGATCCAGGTAAGTACCGAAAACAAAGTGCCTGCCGGAACGCCGGCAATCAACAGTAAGGGGGAATTAGTAGCGGTTAACATTGGTGGTCTGCAGCAGGATGTCAAGGCCCTGACGCTGGTCGATCGGGCATTCATTTCGAACATGAAACCCAAAAACCAAAAGCTTAAAGATTGGTCAAAGGGATTCAAATACGACTTAAACTTCATGAAAGGTTTAATAGCTTTTCAACAAAAAAACCTCTCCGCCGCCGAATCTTTGGTGTCAAAAGCCAAAATCAGCTTTCCCCAAAATCCGCAGGTGTGGTTACTGGCCGCCTTCATTAGCCAGCAAAAAAACAAAGCCACCGCCACCCTGGCCGCACTGGACAAAGTGATTGCGCTGGACGGCAAAAACACGTTTGCCCTGTCTTTGCGCGGGCAAATTTATTTTGATCAAAAAGCCTACAAAAAGGCGCTTGCAGATTTAAATGAAGCCATCAAGCTCAGATTTCAGGATGCAGCAACCTTTTCTACCCGCGGCAAGGTGAAATATGAATTAAAAGACATTACCGGTGCCAAGGAAGATTTACAAAACGGGATCAAAAAAGGAGACGAGTCTGCTGATAACTACTTTTACCTGGGTAATACGCATTTTAAATTAAAGAAATATGAAGCGGCCATCACCGCCTTTACACAGGCTGAGCATCAGGGACTCAAGAGTGAAGTACTATTTAACAACGCCGGCAAAGCCCGGTTTTTGATGGAAAAATATAAAGCCGCTATCGATTACTATGACAAGGCTATTGCCATCAACGATAAATATGAAAAAGCCTATGTCAACCGGGCCCTGGCCAAATTTAAGCTCAAAGCCTGGGACGGTGTGGTCGAGGATGGTGAGAAAGCGCTTTCAATGGGAAACAAAGATCCCAAAGTTTTTGCGCAGCTTGGTCAAGCCAGCTTCGAGTTAAAAGATTTTGAAAAAGCCAATAACTACTTCAAAAAAATCCTGACCACAGAATTGGCCACCCAGGAGATATGGATTAAAAAAGGGCAGTCGAGTTATCAGCTAAAAGATTATAAATCCGCCGATAGGGAATTTGGTAAGGCCCTGGAAAAAGGACAGGTGGACGGCGAAATTTATCTTCTGTCCAGTCTCGCAAGATATCAGTTGAAAAATTTCAAAGGTTGTATTGAATCCGCTGTAAAGGCGACGTCGCTAGGAGTCAACAAAAAAGAACTCTGGCACACAAGCGGGCAAGCCAGGTATGCACTGAAACAATTCGATGAGGCGGAAGGCGATTTTCGGAAGTCCATCGCCCTGGGAGGCAATGAACCTGACATGTTTTACAAACTGGCTAACATACTTTTCCGAAAAGAACAATACAAAGAGGCAGTTGTACAATATAATATGGCCATAGGGCTGGGAATAGAAAATGAAGTTATTTTTAACAACCGGGGAAAAGCTAAACTAAATATGCAGGATTACGCCGGCGCCATCAGCGATTTTGATAAAGCTATTGGCATCAAGCCGGATTATCTCAAAGCATTCAATAACCGGGGAAATGCTAAATATCAATCAAAAGATTATCAGGGAGCCATTTCCGACCTGGAAAAAGTGTTAGCATCTTCTGATAACAAACGCCAGACACATACCTTGCTGGGTTACGCCAAATATGAAATACAAGACCATGAAGGGGCCCTTACCAACTTAAGTAAAGCGATAGAGCTTGGCGGAAAAGAAGGTAAAATGTATTACTACCGGGGTAATCTATATTATGAAAAAGAAAACTACAAAGCGGCGGTCGAAGATCTGCTTAAAGCCAAAAGTAAGGACATAAAAGCGCCCGGACTTTCAGAAAAAATTGGCTTTGCCTACCACACCTTAAAAAATTATAAAGCCGCGGTAACGTATCTTACGGAAGCCATTGAAGAAGTAACAAAAAATGAATTGGTTTTTGCAAAACGGGGCCATAGCTATTACCTGCTTAAGGATTATGAAAAAGCCATCGCCGATTTCCAAAAGTCCATAGCGCTAGGCAACAATGACGGCCAGGTTGCATTTGATCTCGGTAATGCCCAATTCCGGCTCAAGTCATTTGACGAAGCGCTCAAAGCCTACGACAGGGCTATTACGCTGGGCTTAAAAAACCCCATCATATTCAATAACAGGGGAAAGGCCAAGGCTAATCTTGAAAGGCATGATGAAGCTATTAAAGATTACAATACAGCTATTGCCATGGACGGAAACTACGGGAAGGCATTCTTTAACCGGGGCATCGCAAAGTTTGCTACCGGCGACTTCCAGGGTGTATTTGAGGATATTTTCAAAGCACAGCAACTTGGGGAGGAAGATAAATTGATAGATTTTTATCTCGGCTATTCGCTTTATCATCAAAAAAAATATGAGGCAGCCATAACCCATCTCAACAAAGCCCAGCAAGCGGGTGTGAAAGATCATAAGCTACTATCAGCGCGAGGGCGATCCTATTATTTCAACGATGACATAGATGAGGCTATTCAGGATCTGTCGAAGGTGGTAAAAAACGAGGCTGCTGAAAAAGAAGATTACTATTGCCTTGGCAATGCCAAATATATGAAAAAGGATTTCAAAGGAGCGTTCCCCCACCTTGACAAGGCCATACAATTAGGCATGGAAGACTATCTTGTTTTTAAACACCGCGGGCATGCCAAATATGAAAACAAAAACTATAATGGCGCCATAGAAGACCTTGAAAAGGCTATTACATTTAATGACAAAGACGGTGAAGTTTTCACGATCAAAGGCAATAGTCATTTTAGACTGAAAAAATACAATCTGGCCATCTCAGATTACGATCAAGCCATACAGCTAGGTGATAAAAAAGCCATGGTTTATAACAATCGCGGAAAAGCCAAGCAACTTATCAAGCAATTTGAAGAAGCCATCAAGGATTATAATCAATCGCTTGAACTCGATGCGGAGTACGCCCGCGCCTACGAAAACAGAGGGACTTCCTTTTATCATTTAAAAAATTACAAAGCAGCTATTAAGGATTTTGAAATGATACAAAGTCTCGGAGATCCGGGCAAGTGGGTGTTTTTCTTTATGGCCGAAAGTCACTTTTACCTGAAGAATCATCCCCAGGCTATCAGTCATTACAATGAGGCTGAAAACAATCAAATAAAAAATAAGGATTTGTACTTTCACCGGGGACAGTGCTACATGGCAATAAAATCTTATAGTGATGCCGTAAAGGATTTTGAAAATACGTTAAAGTTCATCAGCGATAATCCAAAGATCTTTTTGTACAAGGCGGAGGCCCACATGTATCTTACGCAAGACCTGGCGGCGATTGAAGACCTTGGACAAGCCATTAATTTAAGTCCTGACAACGCCGACGCTTACTTCAACCGGGGTGTTTTATATGAAGGAAAAGAGCAGTTTGACGAGGCCCTCGAGGACTATGATAAGTCCATTGAAATCGACCCTAAATATGCTGTCGTTTATTATCACCGGGGCAATTTGAAATCAAACATGGAAAATTATGGCGCCGCATTATCGGATTTCAATAAAGCCATTGAGTTGGAAGCTGACAATCCATCTTATTTTAAAGGAAGAGCCAACATAAAGTATCAGCTGAATGATCAGTCGGCCTGCGATGATTGGCAGCAGGCAGCCAACTTAGGCGACTCAAAATCGGCATTTTTTATCAAGCAGTATTGTAAGTAATCGGAAGCAGGGTCCATTACCGATGTTTTCCTGACTTCCTTTCCCGGCAGGGCATCTGCTATGCCACCTTCTGTTGGGTAAACAAAAGTTATTTACAAATAATACCCGTAAAGGCAATGTCATTAAACTGCTCGTTTTTCACAGCTTGCAGGCTTTTGTGGGTAGCGGCAAGCGATTGGGCTATAAACCGCCTGGCAATGTGTATTTTTCGCTCATTTTCCTGCGCTTCCTGCATTAACAGGTATCCCCGGTATATATAACTATAAACATCCACCAGCTCTTTTGCCGCTGCTTCCCTGAAGCTAGCGTCTTCATTATCCTGGATCAACTGTTTCAGGTCGGCAAACAAGCCGCGCATTTCTTTCATCTTTTTTGCCAGCCCTTCTAACTCACCATCATATTGTTTGTTTTCATTTTCATCAAAAAAATCACCCAGTACATCGTTAACAACGCTTTTATAGCAGGCTCCAATGTGGATTTGAGAGGTACCTTCGTAAATCGTTGTGATGCGCACATCCCTTGCCAGGCGCTCTACCGTCATTTCCCGCATATAACCCATGCCACCGTGCAGTTGCTGCGCATCGTAGCAGACCTTAATCGCCGTTTCAGAAATGATGTATTTAGCCAGGGGCGAAAGCAAATCTGTGATTTTAGCCGCCTGCTGAAAGCGGTTTCTGTCCATTTCCGAATCCCGGCCTTCCTTTTTCAGCTTCTCTACCTTCTCTTCCAGGTTATTGCGCAAATCCAGCCATTGAGCTCCGGCATATAACAGCGAGCGGCAACTCTCAATGGCTACACGAATATCAACTAACATATTGGCCACCGGCGGCATATCATAAATCAACTTACCAAATTGTTCACGGATTTTAGCAAATGACAAGGCCTCCTGGTAGGCAGCTTCGGCAATTCCCAGGGCCTGGGCCGCGACGCTGAATCGGGCATGATTCAACACATAAAGGACATGGAGTAACCCCTGCCGCCTCTTTCCCACCAGGTAACATGGCGCGTCATCAAAGTATAGCTGGCAGGTTGGGGAACCATGCAATCCCATCTTTTCTTCGATATGGGTAACCTGTACTTTTTCTCCTCCCGGACATACAAACAGGCTGAGCCCAAACATATTTTTTGTGCCTGATTCGGATCTTGCCAACACCAATAACATATCGCCGCAGCCATTGGAAATAAAATGCTTAACACCGTTCAACCGCCACTGCCCCTGCTCATCCTGATAAGCCTTTAATTGGATGGATTGTAAATCCGATCCGGCACCCGGCTCCGTCATCACCATCGATCCGATATGTTCTCCGCTAATGTACGGCGGCAAAAAACGTTTCCTTATTTCCTCGCTTCCAAATTTGCTGATGGCCTCACCAACATCCTGATACCCGAATAACGTCATTAATGAGGCATCTGCCCTGGAAACTATTTCGATTAACATCATGTATATAGTGGCGGGGAAATTTATACCACCATAATCATGGGGTAGAATCACACCAGTAAGACCCGCCTGTGCCAGTTGCTTATAAGATTCAAGGGTTTCACTGGCATAGGTAACCTTTCCATCTTTCAGTATGGCGCCCTTCATATCTACTTTGTCGGCCCTGGGAGCAATAAAATTAGCGGCTAAGTCTCCCGCCAGCTCAAGCGATCCCTGATAATTTTGAAAAGCCTCCTGGAAATTTTTTGGCGCGCCCGGAAATTGCTTTCCAAAATTATAATCATCCTCAAGAATCTGTACCGCTTCTTCCAGGTCCAACCGTTTGAAGTGGAACAACAGGTCTTCGTTTTCAGTAAAATAGTTGGGCATTGGCAATTAGTATTTGGTATGTTTTAAAGCCTCAAAGATAAGTGATTTAACGGCCAATACAAGCCACTTTCAGTCTGAAACGGATATGTATAAATAACCCGGCCTACTAAAATTACGGAGGATCAGAGGATGGCTTGCACCTGGTCAAATACCAGGATGACAGAAACACCAAAAAAATAATTATGGCTGCCACCAAAAATGTTTTTCCCTGTATTATATCATATAACAAACCGGCTAATATTAACCCGATCACAGAGGCCAGACTTCCGAAACTGTTGCCCAAACCCTGGATTACACCCTGCAATTTATCTCCTGCCAGGGAGGCCAGCAGGGCCAGAAAGGAAGGCCACATGATCCCGTTGCCCAGCGCAAACAAGACAGCCGCTACATAAGTGAGACCGGCGTTCCCGTAAGCCAGTATGATGAAGTTCAATCCCAAAATCGCACTCCCGGTAATAATCAAAAACACCTCTGAAAAGTAACCGGATATTTTAGGTAACAATATGCCCTGTACCAATACCATCATTCCGCTCAAATAAGCGAAAAACAAGCCCACTTGGCCAACATCCCATTCGTAAACCTCCATGGCATGGATGGGAAAAGCCGGGTAAAAGAAATTGAAACCAAGGAATATCAAAAAATACAAAATTAACATGAGGGGTATGTAAGGCATGTGAAGGATGGCTTTCCATGGAATGCCATTGTCACCTTTTGGTCTCTGATGCTCCTCACGTATCTTCAATTCCGGTAACCAAAAATAGATCAAAGACAGGCCTATCACCGAAATTAAAGCTGCTGCTATCACTGGGACAACATACCCGTAGCTAGTAGATCCTAAAATACCGGCCATCGCCGGCCCCACAATAAACCCGATCCCGGATGAGGCGGACATTTTGCCAAAATTGCTTTTACGGTTTCCCTCTTTCGAGATGTCTGCTAAATAAGCATTGGCCACTGATATATTGCCGCCTGTGAGACCGTCCAGCACCCTTGCCAGTATTAACATAATAATAGGTAAAGTGAGCACCAACCCTCCCAGCAAACCGGAATCAAAACTGATAAGCACCGTGCGTTTCACATAAAAAGCCAACAGAAATACCAACCATGAAAACAGTGTGCCCGCCTGACTCAGTGCCAGAATCTTTCTGCGACCATATTTGTCTGACCAGTTGCCAAGAACCGGCGATCCGATCAACTGAAAAAAGGGATAGGCAGCCAATATAAACCCATACAGTATACCATTGCCACCAAAATCATCCACCACAAATACCAAAAACGGAATAACGATGCTGAAACCCAGTGAATTAATAAAATTGACCACCAGCAATGGCACTATTTGCCTGTTGCCGGAAACGGTCAAATCAGATGGTTTATTCAAAGCCTTACATTTTCTACTAAGCTAATTAATTTGCTTATAAAACGGCTAATTTCACTATTAATTAAAGATCAACTTTTTTAATTATCTGCCCCGGCCGGCAAGCGACGGACAAGATGGCAACGCTTTTGTGATCCTGACATTACCTATCCATAGTTAAATTTTAAAATCTGCCTTAATTGCCTTTTTACCAAATGTCGATTGTCACTGTTGAGATAAATGATATAGGAATGATACCTGTTACACAGGATTAAGAGAAAGTGTAATACCGGCAACGGAAACTTTTTATGCATCCTCAATATCCTGTCCTGTGAAAAAATATTGTAGCCCTTCAGCAAAAAAAATATATTTTTCTCAAGATAATACCTGGCAATTTTAGCCTTCCTTCCAACTTTCATGGGACGGTCACTTAAAAAATGTACCTGCCGGATCCTGCCTGTATCCCTTGTATGGAAATCTATTACTTCAGTGGTTCCCAACGGTTGCTTATTGTCCTTGCTTTCAAAATATACCCCAAAGAAAGGATCGAATAATATCCACTTTTTCCATTGATGGCAGTAGATCTCATTAAACGAATGGCCTAAATTTTTGCCGGTGTTTTTATATTTAAGACTCCCAACCAATCCCCACTCTCTAACCCTAATATTCAGGGCAAGACATAAAGCCGTAAAAATGTTGGAATAATCGCTGCAGGTCCCACCCCCATTATTTTTAAGCAAACGCAATATTTCGACGGTAGAATATCCCAGCCCCCTGCCTTTTCCATAGTGCTTATTCATATACCGAATAATTTTTTTTGCAGCTACAAACGAAGAATTACCCTTCTTTACACCTATCCGTTTAATCTCCTCCCTGAATTCAATGGGAATTTTATCTTTGCGAACATACTTATTGCAATGCTCCTCATAGAAGTCATTTTTGCCCGGCTTTTTGATAGTAAGCCAAAACCTGGTTGAATAAAAGACCGGGTGTCTTTTTAAAAAATAGGGAAATTTCATTTTCACAGCTAAAAAATAGGTTGTCATCCAATAGTCTAAAAAACAGCCCTACACAATTTTAAGATACGAAAAAGTTTTGATTCTCTCAATTTAAAAGGTTTTTTATTTCCCCGAATACCGGTGACACCTCATTGAATTGATTATTCCCGAATTTGTTATACAAACGCTAAAAAGTGTGTTTAAAAAGCAGCCGTTCAACCATACTATTTTCCGATCAACATCAATTACCCTCAATTAACATTTTATTGATACCCGTAAATTATTCCATTGCGTATATTTAATGTAAACCTATAAGAATGATTGAATATGAAATTTAATCAAGCTATTACTATCGTTTGCCTGGCGCTTAGCTTTTGCGTCTTTGATCAAATGAAGGATAAGGTGATTGAAAGAATCGGAGATCCGGATGATAATCACAAAATTTTAACGAGCAGTGTCAGTAAGGCTCAGGCCATAATTCCTGAAACATGTTCTGTCGGCCTGAAAAAGGACTGTTCCGTAAGAAATAGCGATATGACTCTGGTTGGTCTTGGTAAAAAGGTTTACAAAGTAATACTGTTTTCAGCGCTTTAATCACCAACAACAATATTATCGCGGGCTATATTTCAAGAAAAATTGAAATATAGCCAATTGCGATAAATCTCGCCATCCGCTAAATTTGCATCCCAAAGGTCAGCTTAGAATAGCAATGCATTCTACTTGACTCATTGGTGATAGATAATTTTCTCTTTCATGGCTTACTACATCAAAAAAAAATTATGGCAAATTGACGGCCTCAGGCCGACCCCTGAAAAAATTTATTATAGGAGACGAACTGTCCTTAAAAAACTGGGGATCATTTCAGGGGGCTTGTTGGGTGGTTCCACTTTGCTCAGTGGCTGTACACAAAAACCAAATAGAGAAAAATCCAATCCGGAACAACCAGGGGTCATTTCCAATCATTTTAATTTTGACGGGATGGCAGATCTGTATCCTGCCAGGAGGAATGAGAAATACGCACTTGACCGTCCGCTTACAGATGAATACCACGCCACTCATAAAAACAACTTTTATGAATTCATAAGCCGCCAGGATCCCGATATCTACAATGTATATAAATTTGTATCAGATTTTGAAAACCGGGATTGGAAAATTGAGGTTTCCGGACTGGCTGATAACACAGGTACGTTTTACCTGGAAGATCTGATCAAAAAAATGGGGCTTGAGGAACGGACCTATCGTTTTCGCTGCGTGGAAAGGTGGTCAATGGCGGTGCCGTGGACAGGTTTTCCGCTGGCAAAGCTTATTAAATATTTTGCCCCAAAAAATGAGGCCAGATTTGTGGCTATGGTTTCCTATTCCAACGCTGAACAAATGGAAGGCGTCAGGAACCTCACCCATTATCCATGGCCCTATTCGGAAGGTTTGACCATGGAGGAGGCCACTAATGAACTGGCTTTTATGGCTACAGGGCTCTATGGAAAACCAATTCCCAAACAGAACGGAGCTCCGATCAGACTGGTGGTACCCTGGAAATATGGCTATAAAAATATAAAGTCCATTGTCAAAATCACCTTTACCGACCAACAGCCAAAAACATTTTGGAATCAGGTAGCTCCAACAGAATATCCCTTTACTTCCAATGTGGATCCCAGCGTTCCCCACCCCAGGTGGTCGCAGGCCTTTGAACAAATGATCCCCGATGGCGAAAAAAGGCCTACTTTGAAGTACAACGGTTACGAAAAACTCGTCGCCCACCTATACACCTGACCCATACTCACTAATTACCCCTTCCGGCCAATTCATTCATCTTAATCGACCTATACCCGTCGGGCCACCTTCCCCGGGGAAGGAATTAATTATCCCTTTTTAAATAAGGAACAAAAAAAGCAACTAAGACAACCCACACTTCACACTCACTCACGAATTACCCCTTCCGGCCAATTCATTTGTCCTAATCGACACATTCCCACCAGGCCACCTTCCCCAGGGAAGGATTAGTTATCCCTTTTAAATAAGAACAAAAAACAGTTACTAAGCCCATACTTCACACTCACACTCACTCTCCTCCGCCTCCCAGCCTATGTCCGGACTTCTGCCACCTGTCCAGTAAAGGTTGCTCCAGCTTAAATTCACGATATTCGTCCGGATTCATAATCGGAATTCCCTTTATGATCGGAAACAGGCGTTTACAATCCTGGCAGGAAAGAAACCCTTCTATAACATTACCATCGACATCTTTGGTAATACTTGTTAAGGTCAGCTCCGCTTTATCAAAAGGACAACACAGTTTTTTTATGGTCTCAAGTTTCATGTGTTTATAATTTATTTTTTTGTCAGATGGAACCTCACATATTATAATCATTGCGCTGCGCCTCTGCTAAAGCTTTCTCCGGTCTCTTACGCTTTAGCTTCAGCGACAGCGTGCGGCCGAAGCCTTGCTCCTCCGCTGAAGCTTCGACGACACGCGGATGGCGAAGGACTCAGCGACATGCGGTGTGTGTCGATTACGTCATGCTCGGTTTCATGTTTTATTTGCTTTTAATTGTTTTGAATATTTTTGAATTGCCAGGTCCGGCTTGTCCGAATTCATGATCCCTGAAATGACCGCTATGCCGTCAAACGGAAGCGCAGCCAATTCCGGCACATTTTCAGGTTTTATGCCGCCCGCTAAAAACACCGGCATGGACGTTAGACTTTTTGCTTTTTGAATGGTTTCAAATTTTACCAGCTCGCAGCTATTGGAAGTAGTGGACGGAAAAACCGAGCAGAAAGAGATGTAATCAAAACCATTTTCATTGGCCCACTGCACCAGTGAAAGATCATTATTACAGGTCAGGCCACTTACAAATTCTCTGTTAATAGTCTGCTTAATATACTGGAAATTATGCGGTATCCTATCAAAGTGAACCCCGTCTAATGCTGTTGCACGAAGCCATTCCCATTGATTATTAATAAGTACGGGCACACACTTCTCATGACAGCGCTCAGTGATATTCTGGATTAATTTCAGAGGATCACGTTGCGCTGGGAAATTATCCCATAACTGTACTGCCACAATTTTTTCTTGCAAAATTAATGTCAGCTTATCCATTAAAACGCTTTCATCCTGTGATGGGTCTATGACCAGGTAAATACCCTGACCTATTTTTCTCTTCCCTTTCATTATTTCCATCCTTTACGAAGTGCCCCAAAGAATGCCTCCCAGTAGGGATCTTCACGGAGATAAGTTAAATTCTTGGCCAGGCCATTTTCCACCAGCTTGACACCATTTTCTTTCTCCTTGATTTCACCAACCACACAGCAGGGGATGTTTTCCTTTTTCAGACGTTCTATTATCAATGATGCGCTGTCTTTTTTACAGGTAATAATCATTGATCCCGCACCTACACAATGGCGTGGATCGATTGAGAACAGCGCGCAAACATTCTGCTGTACTTTACCTACCGGAAGGTGGTCACTAAAAATAAGGGCGCCGCTGTCGGAAGCACTGGCTAATTCATAAATAGCGCCCAGTAGGCCGCCTTCGGTCACGTCATGCATGGCCGTTACATCGTTGTACCGGGTGTGTTGACCAACAGCGGTCAAAGCATCCCGTAATGATGAAGTGTCATAAAACATGGCACAGGCTTTTTGATAAGCTTCAGCACCAATATAGTTTTTTACCGTTTGCGGAAAACTCATGGCCAGTATGGACGTGGCGGAAAGAGCAGCCTGTTTTGTCACTAAAATAGTATCTCCGGGTCTGGCATTTTGAGAAGTGAGCACCTGCTGCCGGGGAGCGATGGTGAAAAGCGTGCCTCCGCCGGCAATCGTGGAGTTTTGCCCCTCGATAAACCCGGTATGTCCGCCGGTGATAGCAATGCCAATGTCGGCACAAAATTTATGAATGTAATTCCAATACGTTTTAAAATCCTGTTTGGAAAGCGTTGGCGGAAGATTTAATACAAACTGTCCATACATCGGAGCAAAACCCGTCGTCGCCATGTCATTGGCCATCAGGTGCACTGACAGCCAGGCAGATTCTTCCAAACCCAGAGAAGGAATAAGCGACAGCGGATCGCTCGTGATGGCCATGGCCATACCTCCGGGCAAATCGGTTACGGAAACATCTACGCCAAACCGGGGGCCAACACGCACCTCATTCCTTTGATGTCCACACTGTGTTCTGACAATATCTGTAAACAGGTGGTGATCTATTTTTCCAAGCTTGTCTTCCATTTATGCAGCATCATTTAATTTAACATAAAGACCAAAAAAATCGCCATAGGGCAATCCCCATTGTTGCACCGGAAACCACCTTGGCAATCCGGTACACGTCCATTCGATTGAAAAGGACCTGCCCTCCAGGGCCTGATTGATGATGTTGATTAATTTTTGCGGCGTATAAAACGTAGCTGTGATGTAAAACGGATTCTTCCCAAAAACCTGTTGAACACGCCTTCTTACTACCTTGGTTGAATTTCTGTTCATCATGCCCATGGCAATGCCGTACCTGGCAACCCTGGCCGCCTCCTGTATTACTTTGACAGGATCTTTGTAATATTCAAAAGTGGTGATAAAGGCCAGGGCATCAAAGGTGTGGTCTTTAAAAGGCATATGATGGGAATCAGCCATCACCAGATCGCCGTCAAATAAATGTATGGCTTGTGACAACATAAGTGGTGAAATATCACCCCCGGTGGCCTGTATTCCGATTTCCTGCCACCATCTTGTAAAACGCGTAGTGCCACAGCCAAACTCCAGTAGTGTTTTGATACGACTGTCTTTGGACACAAGCTGCTCCATTACCTTTTTCTGCCAGACCTCTGCCCGTTTGTACCGTCCCTCATACCATTGTTCATAAGTATCGGTATATACGCGATTGAAAAACCATTCAGGTCTGTTTTGCCAGTTTTGCTGGTTTTGGGGAATTAATTCAAAAGATTTTTTCTCTAACGCCATCTTTTTATTTGTTTAAAACAAAAATTCAACCCTGATGGAAGGCCCAAAAGGATGGCGTATAAAATGGGGTTTTTTAGTACTGCATCCCTACGTTGGCATTATCCAAATCAGGTGTCGGGTATAATCTCAGCCAGACTAAGCGTCGGGCACCCCGTGCATCTATTAGATACAAACATAGTTAATTTTGATAAAGACATGTTGATTTTACCCACCTCTTTTTTTACTATCTCTTCAAGGTGCCGGTAAAAAGCTAAGTAGCAGTCATTTCGGGAATATGGCAGTGCCAGGCGACCTGGATTCATTTGGCTGGTTGAAGAATTGCTGTGCCAAATCAGGTATCCTCGGCACCCAATTGCGCAAAGACAGACCTTGCCGTTTCCTGACTTCTCAAAGGGATTTTCGGATCTAAAACTGCCTATGGACGGTTTTTAATTGTAACCTTTTCGTCTGGATAGCAGTCAAATAAAGAGAGGACATACCTTTGATTTAACACCTGACTTATGAAAAAACAGTTTAAAACCCTGGCTATATTTATTAGTGTGGCAGTGGTGCTAGCCTTTATTTTATTTGTAATCAACCAGGTCGCTGCCGTTTATGCCAACCTTTCGGCGGTGAACCCAGCGCTGGCTAAAGTGGTATTAGGCATATTGGTGCTTATCTTTGCAGCTATGCTTATTACGCCGGTGGTGATTTATGTTAAACTCCCAAAACCAATCACCTTCCCAGACAATGATGCTGAAAAAGAAAAATATTTCAGACAATTGGCCAAAAGACTTGAGAAAAATAAACATCTCCAAGGCCTGAATTTAGACCTGACTAACAAAGAAGGATTAGAAAAGGCACTGGGGATATTGCAGGAGAAAGCCAACGATACCATCCAGAAAACGGCAACCAGCGTATTTTTGACCACGGCAGTATCGCAAAATGGTAAGCTGGATGCTTTGACCGTGTTAGTGACACAAACAAAAATGGTGTGGGAAATCGCTCATATCTACTGGCAAAGACCAGCCTTACGAGATATGATCCATTTATACGCCAACGTCGGTGGCACTACCTTTCTGGCATCTGAAATTGAAGATCTGGATATCAGCAGGCAGATCGAACCAATTTTGAGCGCCATGTTCAAAAGCCCCGGTAAATCATTGCCCATTGTGGGGCATGCTGCCCATATTATCATGGACTCTATTCTGGAAGGTTCGGTAAATGCCTTTTTGACCCTAAGGGTTGGAATTATTGCTAAAAGATATTGCGGTGCTCAGGAGGCATTTGACAGAAAAAAGGCCAGGAAAAATGCTTTTATCGAGGCTTCGGGATTGTTGAAGGTTCTCGTTGTAAAATCGTCAGGCAACGTCATAAACAGCCTGATAAAGGCCACCAAACGTACAGGTATCAATACCGTAAAGTCGGGTGTAAGCGCCCTGGAAAATGCAGCACAAAATATCAAGGAAAGTCTGGGTGGGCTGGCGGAAAAAATGGGAATCAGCAAAAAGGAAATGGAAAAAATCGGAGAAGAGGAAGGGTCTTGAGAAAATTGTTCACACCAACACTTTCAAACCTGTAACCCACCGGGTTAAGTAAATTTTTTTGATCCGTAAATTTTTCAAAAAAAGCCAACCTAATAATTAAATGATCGTTTAATTATCTAACTTTGCCCTATGGCAAGACACAAATCGGCAAAAAAGCAGGATGCGATCATGCAGGCCACCCTCCACTTGGTAATTGAGGAAGGCTTTCATGGTTTGTCAATGTCAAAAATTGCCAAAAAAGCAGGGATAGCAACGGCCACTATTTACGTTTATTTTAAAAATACCGGAGAGATCATCAACCTTTTATATTTGAATTTAAAAGAGTTGATTTCAGCAGACATTATGAAGGGATACAAGGATACCATGACCACAGAAAAAGGATTTAAGGTAATCTGGCGTAATTATTTCGATAGTATCAGGAAATACGCCAGGGAGTTCCAATACCTGGAACAATTTGCCAATAGTCCCTACATCACCCAGGTATCGAAGGAAGAGGGAAGAAAACAGTTTAAACCTTTTTTGGATTTTTTTGATCAGGCCATGGCACATGGAGATATCAAAAAAATGTCACAGGGATTGGTACTTGCCTTATTCATTGCACCGATGTCCTCTTTGGCTAAAAACATCAATTCCGGCCAAAGCCAGATCGACGAAACAGCCATTGAACTAGCGATGCACAGTACCTGGCTGGCTATGAAAAAGTAAAAATTTTTGCAATTAATTAAATAAACATTCATTTAATTTCAAAACCTTATTATTAAAGATGAAATATAGAACTTTAGGAAACACCGGATTAATGGTATCCGAATTATGCATGGGCACGATGACCTTTGGTGGCGATGGTATATTTAAGTTCATCGGCGCGCTGGGCCAGCAGGATGCCAATGCCCTGGTAGACAAGGCCCTGGATGCGGGCATCAATTTTTTTGATACCGCCGACTCTTATGCCATGCACCAATCAGAGCAAATGTTGGGAAAAGCCCTGGGTGACCGTAGAAAGGAGGTAATTGTAGCCACCAAAGCCAGGTTTCGCATGAATGACAATGTCAATGCCGTCGGTTTAACACGTCATCACTTATTTAACCAGGTAGAAAAAAGTCTGCAGGCATTGAATACAGATTATATCGACCTGTTTCAGATCCACAGTGTAGACCCGATTACACCCCTGGAAGAAACGTTGCGCGCACTAAACGATCTGGTACAACAGGGCAAAGTGCGTTATATCGGCTACAGTAACCTCACTGCCTGGCAGGCCATGAAGGCTTTGTCCATATCAAGGCAGCATGGCTGGAATGAATTTAAATCCGCACAAGTTTACTACTCTATAGCCGGGCGCGAGTTGGAAAGAAGTACCGTTCCGTTTGCACTGGATCAGTCCATTGCCATCCTTCCATGGAGTCCGCTGGCCGGTGGTTTTCTTAGCGGTAAGTTTACCCGGGAAAATCAGTCTGCGGAAGGATCCAGAAGAACCGACTTTGACTTCCCCCCTATCGACAAAGAAAAAGCCTTTGACATTGTAGAGGTCATGCGTGACATTGCCGACAATAAAAACGTCAGCGTACCACAAATAGCACTGGCATGGCTACTGCACAAGCCGGGGGTTACAAGCGTCATTATAGGCGCCAAAAAAATGAGTCAACTGGAGGATAATTTGAAATCAGTAGATGTTTCGCTAAATGCAGAAGAAATGACCCGCCTTGACGAAGTCAGCCAACTCGGACTGGAATACCCCGGTTGGTTTGGGCTGTCACCCAGTGACCGTATGCCTGGCGAAAGAGGCTGGTCGCAGCAAGAGTAACAAACAGATTGTATTTAAATTCAATCCCACCATCCTGGCCTGTTACTTTATTGTCAAAGTTTCCGTGGAAACCACGGATTTGACGAATAAATGCCAATAGATTATAAAGGCTGTCCCGAAGGTTTATCTGATCGAAAAAATCAACCTCGTTAAAAGATAAAACATAGCACCTTCCGGACAGCCTTCTTTCATTAAACTTAAATAAACGGGTACAGGACGAAATAAAGATCATTACTCGCCTTATCAACCATTTATGTCCATTTTCTTGCCGTATCTGTAAATTCACCTCTCAAAAACCTTCTAAATCTTTATCTTTAGTGTTAAAATATTTGAACACTAACATAAGTCAAACCCAATTAACATTACCCAAAAATGGCAAAGTTAACCCTTTACTTCATCAGCTTTTTTTTAATGGTCAGCCCCATGGCCAGTGGCCTGGTTTTACAGGAGGAGACAACTAAAAGCGACTCTACCAAAAAGGATAAAAAGAAAGGGCTTCCTCTGGAAGCGGAAAGAAAAATCAAAATTAAAACCGATGAGGGCACCTGGATGTCACTGGATGTGAGCCCGGACGGCCAGACCATCGTCTTTGATTTTCTGGGCGACCTGTATACCCTGCCGATAACGGGAGGTAAGGCGGAAAGAATTACCGAAGGGCTGGCCTTTGACAACCACCCGAGATTCAGTCCGGATGGAAAAAGTCTCGTTTTCATATCGGATGAAGACGGTGCGGAAAATGTCTGGCTTATGAAATTGTCGGACAAGAAAAAGACGCAGATCAGCAAAGAAAAAAATAACAAATTCCAATCAGCAGAGTTCAGCCCTGACGGAAAATACCTGGTAGCGGCAAAAGGAAAGCTCAATGCAAAATTGCATATATACCATGTAGACGGAGGGTCAGGTGCCAGCCTTATCAGCAAACCGGCTGGATTGAAAAGCATAGAACCCGCTTTTGGACCTGATGAACGTTATATCTGGTTTTCAAAACGCAATGGAGACTGGAATTACAATGCCCAATTTCCCCAATATCAACTGGCGGTTTACGACCGCGAAACCGGTAAAACGCACAATAAAACCGCCAGATACGGCTCCGCTTTTGCCCCCACACTATCGCCGGATGGCCAGTATCTGGTTTATAGTACCCGTTACAACACAGAAACCGGATTGATCATTCGAAACTTAAAAACTGAAGAAGAGCGGTGGTTGGCCTATCCGGTACAGCGAGACGACCAGGAAGCAAGGGCTACGCTGGGGGTTATGCCTGGCATGTCCTTTACACCGGACAGCAAGTTTTTTGTGACTTCCTATGGCGGTAAAATTTATAAGATCCCGGTGTCAGGCGGTGACGCTATAAACATCCCCTTCGAAATTGATGAAGAATTGGCTATTGGTCCCAGGTTGGATTTTGACTATCCCATCAGCGATGATAAAACCATGACTGTCACACAAATTCGCGACGCGATTGCCTCACCGGATGGAAAAATGTTGGCTTTCACCGCTTTGAACAAGTTGTACGTCATGGATTTCCCAAACGGCTCTCCCAAACGTCTCCTTGAAATGGATGGCGTTCAGGCGCAACCAAGCTGGTCACCTGACGGTAATTATTTGGTCTTTACGACCTGGGCCAACAATGAAGGTCACATTTACAAAGTCAATCTGAAGGGAAAGGCCAAAGCGCTAAAATTAACACAACAATCCGGTTTATACCTCGAGCCTACATTTAACCCACAGGGAAGCCGGGTGGTATATGTGAAAGGGTCGGCCCGGGAGTTTCAAAACGCTTCCAGCATCTATTCATTCGACCGCAGGTCGGAAATCGCCTGGATAAACGCTAACAGCGGGCCTGAAAACTTCATTGTAGAAGCCGAGGGCCGCATGAAACCACATTTTGTAAAAGGAAAAGATCGTATCTTTTTATTTAGCAGCAGTAAAGGATTAGTATCCATAAAATGGGATGGTACTGACGAAAAAGCGCATGTAAAGGTAAAAGGAATTACCACTTACGGGATCAGTAATTGGGAAGACCATGACCACACACTGTATACGGAAAATATGGAGCCTAAAAGACAACCCTCAAACGCGACCATCATCATGATGTCACCGGAAGGGGACCAGGCGATGGCGCAGGTAAACAATGATATTTACGTACTTACCGTCCCTTACCTCGGCGGCCAGACACCAGAAATTTCCGTAGCAAATCCCTCATCATCACAATTCCCGGCCAGAAAATTAACCAAAATTGGCGGGCAGTTTCCGCATTGGACCAGCGATGGTAAAAACGTCAACTGGTCTATTGGCAATGCTTATTTTTCCTACAATTTAGCCGATGCCAAAGCCCGGGAAGAAGCATTGAAAAAGGAAAAAGAGGAGAAGGAAAAAAAGGAAAAGGAAGAAAAGAAAGATGAGCAGAACAAAACCGATGAAAAATCGAATGACCCCGAAAGCAAAGAAGAGGAAAAGAAGGAGGATAAAGGATACCAGCCCAACGAGGTAAGAGTCAAGGTTACCGTCGCAAGGGATATTCCCGAGGGCGTCATGGCATTTAAAGGGGCGAGAATAATTACCATGAATGGTGAAGAAGTACTGGAAAAAGGAGACCTGCTGATCGTCAACAATCGCATCAAGGCCGTTGGAAAAAGCGGAGAAGTCAACATTCCGGCCAATGTTACCGTTATAGACGCCGCTGGTAAAACCATCACGCCTGGCTTTATCGACACCCATGCCCATATGTGGCCCATGTGGGAAATTCACAAAAAAGATGTGTGGCTTTACGCTGCAAACCTCGCCTACGGCGTCACAACAACCCGCGATCCACAAACCGCCACCACTGATGTCCTGACCTACGCGGACATGGTAGAAACCGGGGAAATTCCAGGACCAAGAATCTATTCTACCGGCCCGGGCGTTGGTTTCTGGATGTACAATATTAAAGATTTGGAGCATGCCAAGAATGTCCTGAAACAATATTCGGAATACTACAAAACCAAGACAATTAAAATGTATATGGTAGGTAACAGGCAGCAACGCCAGTGGATTATTATGGCTGCCAGGGAACAAAAATTAATGCCTACCACTGAAGGAGCACTCGATTTCAAATTAAATCTCAGCCAGGCCCTGGACGGCTACCCCGGGCATGAGCATAGCTTCCCCATTTACCCGATTTACAACGACGTGTTAAAATTAGTTTCCGAATCCAAAATGGCCTACACACCAACCCTGCTGGTCACCTATGGAGGCCCCTGGGCGGAGAATTATTTTTACGCCACAGAAAATGTAAATAATGATAAAAAACTAAACTTTTTCACGCCTAAAGCCGAGTTGGATGCACGGTCCAGAAGAAGGCCGGGATGGTTTATGGAAGAGGAATACATGTTTAAAAAACACGCTGAATTTGTCAAGGAACTGGTAGAAAATGATGGTATTTCAGGTGTTGGTTCACATGGGCAATTGCAGGGACTGGGTTATCATTGGGAATTGTGGTCAGTGGCTTCCGGTGGTATAAGCGAACATAACGCTTTAAAGACCGCCACCATTTTGGGCGCCAAAGCACTCGGTTTATCCAAGGATCTTGGAACTATAGAACCGGGCAAACTGGCTGACCTGGTGGTCATGGACAAAAACCCCCTGGACAATATCAGAAATACAAATACCATCAAGTGGGTAATGAAAAATGGGAGATTGTACAAAGGGGATGATTTGAGCGAGGTATATCCCGACCAGAAACCCTCCAAACAGCCCAACTGGTTACAAGCTTCACCAACAGGGGTACCAGGCATAGCAAGGTAAGCATGGATAATAAATCATGTAAAATAAGGTTTTAGACGTCTCCCTGGCATGAAATCAGCAATATGGTTATTGGTGCTTTTTGCTTTTGGACAGGCATTGCGTGCCCAGGAAAAGACAGCGTGTCAGGACGATCCGCTGTATCAAATGATGAATTTCTGGGTCGGTTCCTGGCAAGTCTATGACGAGGAGGGAAAACTGGTCGGCAGTAATCGCATTGAGAAAATCCTGGATCAATGCGCTGTCATGGAGCATTGGCGCTCTGCAGAAGGCAATGAAGGGAAAAGCCTGTTTTATGTTGATAATAATACCGGCACGTGGAAGCAGGTATGGGTCACTACCAATGCCAAATTACCCTGGGGGCAAAAAGAAAAAACACTGATTTTTAGCAAGGAAAAAGAACAATTGCTGTTTCAGGGTGCTTATATGATGAATAATCAAAAGGTGCTGGACAGAACTTTGTTGACAAGGATCAACACTGATGAAGTGAAACAGGAAATCCAAATATCACGCGACGGAGGCCTTCACTGGCAAAGTGCCTTTGTAGGAATATACAAAAGAAACTAAAGGAGTGTGAGTGTGTATTCTTAGCGGATGTACCTGTATTTCTCCAGGTAACCCCACCTACTTTCAAAAACCGAATAGCCGCGCCATTTGCACTCAAATGCCGGAGAAATCCTGGAAAAGCATAGTAGCATAAGCCAAAGGACAGCTTCAGACCAACACTACAGGATAGCCTATTTGTAAAATCCAGTTTAAATTTTTTAATGAAATTTATTTAGCAGTTTCGCTAAATAAATTATCTTTATATATGAGCAAAGCTGAAAGACAACTTGAGGACTTCGAAAAAGTCTTTAAAGCACTGGCACACGCATCGCGAAGAAATATCCTGGTTGTGCTGAAAACCCGGGAAAAAATGACGGCGGGAGAGATTGTGGAGCGGTTTACACACAAATGGCCGACAATTACCCGGCATTTAAAGCAATTGGAAGACGCCGGTCTGGTGCAGGTCAGGAAAGTAAGCAGGGAACAATATTATTCCTTAAATACAAAACGACTCACCGGGGTTGTTAATGAATGGTTAAAATGGTTTTAGAACAATAAATGAAAAAAATATGCAAACTAAAATGGCATTTTGTATGTACCGCCCCAAACACGGAAAAGAAAAAGCGTTGAAAGAACTCGTAAGACAGCACTTTCCCACGCTAAAAGCCTATGAGCTAGTTACAGATAAGCACAACTTCATAGCCCAGTCAGAAGACGGGACTATTATTGAAATCTTTGAGTGGACTGGTGATAGCGCCATCGACGCAGCCCACCAGCATCCTGCTGTTACAGCCATTTGGGAAAAGATGGCGCCTATCTGTGACTTTCCCGTCCTGCGTGAGCTGGAAGAGGCGGAGACGAGCTTTCCGGATTTTAAAGTAATCAACCTGGAATAATGAGATTGTAGCAGGCTGCTGCTTTTCCCGGGGACATCTTCTTCGACAACGTTGCATTTCCGCATAGCGATTCCAACGATTATCATGACGTTAGTGTCTGAGTATAAGAAAATAAACTTTAATAAATTTTTACTATGCGAAACTATTTTTCGACCCTATTTTTCGCACTGTTAATTTTCAATGTTGGCTGTAGCGAAGATGATAATGCACCAGTGAAAAAAACAATGTCACTGAAATTTGAATTTGCCTCAGATAAAGAGGGATGGACGGAAGGCTTTGCTGATTATCCACAAGGCGAGGAAAGTTCTTATGAGCTTTCCTATACTCATGCAAATCTGCCTGATGAATTGGATACATCTCAGGGTTCCCTGAAGATATCAGGCAACAATCATAGCGATGATTTGTTTATGTATATCAAACGAAAGATTACCGGATTGACGCCGAATGGATCTTACCAGGTAAAGTTTAATGTAGAGGTGGCCTCCAATGCCCCCAGTAATGCCTTTGGCGTCGGAGGGGCTCCCGGAGAAAGTGTTTATTTAAAAGCAGGCGCCACCACCGGGGAGATCACTACAACGGTTGACAATTCCGGGCATCACAGAATGACCCTCGATAAAGGCAACCAGGAAGAAGACGGAAAAGATATGGTCTTAATCGGCAATGTCGCCAACGGAACTGACAAAGACCAGTATGTCCTGATTTCTAAAAGTAACAAAGACGCATTTCCTGTCACCGCAGATAGTAATGGCGAGTTGTGGGTGGTGATAGGTACGGACTCAGGATTTGAGTCGGTGACGACTTTGTATTACAACAAAATCAGCATCTTATTTGAGTAAATCGGTTAATCTTTTTCCATAAGAGACAATCCTCCCTTGTTTGGGCCACAGGCGCAGAGAGGGAGGGTTTCTCAAACTGGTTTTGGTCTTCAGTACTGGTTTCAGTTTTCAACTGAAATCCAAAATGCCCCACTAGGCAGGTCCTCCTCCGATCCTGTGCGGGTTAAGTAAGATTTACGAAATTACACTGACCTTATCTGGTCATAAGTTGCCCTCTTTCAGTTATCACTTTCTTTCACGATTAGCACAGGACCGGAGGACCTGCGCCAGTGGTTGCTAACCCAAAACATAATGCAGCGTATAATTTCTTTCCCGACATTTAAAACCTAAAACCTGGAAATCGTAGCCATCCTTAAAGGGAAATTTTTCTTTGAAAACAGCCATAATTTTGTTAAGCGTTTTTTTGTTGTCTATCCCGTTTTTGTCGGTACTAAATAGCAGTACATCATTGTAGTAAACATTTATTTGATAAGTCATAACAAGAAATTTTAGTTAAAAAAATATGGATTGATGTCCTGAAAAGTGACATTATAAAATAAAAATATAAGCTATGCAGGTTCGAAGATCCATTATATGACCAATATTCATTTTAATTATTAAATATATTAAAAGTGCACCAATTTGTTACACAAAAAGTTAAAAATTTTTTTTTCTTTACAATTCTACCGTAATATTATTGTTGACTTTTCCTCCATAGTTTTTTATCAGGCTTATCTTCGTGTCAGTACTCAAGGTTTCACTTTTAAACCTTATCTTATAATTTCGCATTTTAGACCTATCCGACTTACTAAGCGATAAATAATATTCCCGGTCATCAAATAATATTTGAACTGCTTCGTCAAGTGAATAAACTGCCATAACTCAAATATATTAATCTTTCTTTCGATGACAATATTCAGGAAGGTAATAAAACATCAGAACTGGTTTCAGTTTTCAACCATAGCCGTCAGTTAAAGAATTATTTATAAAATTAAAAAGGGAATGCTATATCACATCCCCTTTCTTACAAACTCAATCCACTAAAGCTAATAGGTGTTTTTTAACTTGGCCCAGTTAGTGTTAGCCGTTTTTATTAATTTGGGATCATTATTTTCAGCCAGCCACAATTGTTTGGCATCCAGCTCCACATCGTAAAGGAACAGGTATAGTTTGCCATTTTTCACCAGAAATTTGTTGGGATCTGTTCTGAATTTTGCCCCTGCATATACCCCAAAAGCGCAGTAACCACCATATTGGGGCAAGTATTTATCCGGATTAGCCTCGAATCTGGATTTCTGTTTGGCATCGGTAAAGTAGTATTTTACTTCCTTATGCGTAGATACAAACTGTTTTGAGCCTTTCTGTGCCAGTCCAAGATCAACATATGAAACAGGGCTGTAGCCTTGTAAAGCGATTTTGCTGTCATCGACATTATAACGTGTTTTTAATGATTGCCCATTGACAGTCATGGCGAATAAAAACAGGATCGCACTAATAATAATAGCTTTCATCTTTAATTTTTTTTGATGCGTAAAATTAGTTTTGGAAATAACGTTCTTCGATCACCTTGTCACCGGCCCATTTCCGGCTGATCACCTCATGCCAATCGATTTTTCCGCCGTCTTTCATGTCAAATTGAAAGGTATACTCGGAATAAGTGGTATCACCGACTATGGCACTGTTGTGAACAGTAATCCCTCTGACAGCTGCAATACTGTTCACAAAACCTACCAAGCCTTCTCTTTTGCCGGCTTTGCCTTCAACCGGATCGCTGCCAACTTCCTGGGTAAGAATATTGTCGTCGAAAAACCGGTCGACGGCCTCGATAATTTGCCCCTGACCAATCAGGTTATTCATTTGATCTAAATTTTCCTGTATCATCATTTAATTATTTTTATGATTAAAATTGATTTAATAATGGCACAAAGGTGGGCAAAACGGTGCCGGGTATTAATACAAGAAATTCACTAAAGATTGTACTTTTTGCCAAGGAAATCGGTGGGGGTTATCCCGGCATACTTTTTAAAAAAAGCTGAGAAATGATTGGGTTCTTCGAATCCTAATTCAAACGCCACCTCCCGGATGGCCACGCCCTGAAGCAGCATTAGCTTAGCGGTTTGTAAAATTTCATTTCTAACTAGCTGGCCGACGGTCGTGTTAAGCTTTTCTTTGACCTTCCGGGAAAGTGTTTTGACACTCATATGGATTTTTTCCGCGTAAAAGGAGGTGGTATGATGCTGTGTATGGTTATTTTGTATCAGCTCCAACAGGTCCTGGATAAAACTGTCGCGGTTTTCAAAACCAAAATGGCGTCTGAATTCCAGCGGTGTCAACCTGGTTTTATTTTTAAAAAACCGGTTCAAATAAGCCGGATCTTTAAATCCCAACTCATAGGCAATCTGTTGAATGGGTTTATCGGTAAAGGCGATGTCCTTCTGGGATTCCAGCAGCAACTTATTGTGAACCATATTTTTAATGGTGAGCCCGACGCGGTTTTTAAATAACCGGGTCAGCTCGTAACTGTCATGGCTGATCGCCGAGAGTAATTGATCGGCATTTAAATGATGGGTGAAATGTTCGTCAATCACTTCCTTCACATCAAAAATTATATTGTATTCCTCTTTACTGGCCTTAAACGGGTTTTGCCAGTACCACTGGCGGGAAGAAATATCGAGGATCTCAAGAAAGTTACTGGATAAGATGGTATTCAAAATGCCTTGATCCCCCTGATCAAATTGTATATAACCCAATGAGACGAGGTGTTTAAACAAAACCCTGAAGTCCTGGGATTTGGAGACATATTGAGCGGGGATCTCCAGCTTGGCTACCTCAAAATCACCAAATACGAATTTAACATATTGGCCGGGTGAAAGGTAAATCAGTTTGTCCTGAAAATCGTTATAATGCTGAAAATCTACTTCAATGAGCCCCTTTCCCGATTTAATCCATACTAACACATGACTATCGAAAGTGTAGCTTTTATTAAATTCCGGTCTGAAATACTGAAGCATAAAGTGCTACAAAGATACAAACACACTTTTATATAAACCACTTCCTACCCATAGTGGTCGTGCGTATTCGGTTAGAACCCGGAATCCTTACTTATTCATATCTGATGGACTCCACAGGATTGACCATTGCCGCTTTGATGGCCTGATAGCAAATGGTAAATGCAGCAAGAAGCAGCACGCCAATACCTGTAAGCACATACACTAACCATGGAAAATCAATGTGATTAGCAAACCCGGCCAACCAGCCGTTAACGAGGTACCAGGTAATGGGGGTTGCTATTATAATGCCAATGCCCACCAGCTTCAGGAAATCCTGGGATAACAAAAGAAGCACCTGCCCGGCTGAGGCACCTAAAACTTTTCTTACCCCAATTTCCTTAAAGCGCTGTTTCGTGGTAAGCGCCGCCAGGCCAAACAGGCCAAAGCACGATATAAAAATGGCGATAAAGGCAAAGTAGCTCACCATGGAAGACAATGCCTCCTCCAGCCGGTAGGTGTTGTTAAGTGCCTCTTCCAGAAATGTATATTCAAACACTTTGGCAGGAAAATATTTTTGCCATTGACTTTCTATATAAGCAATAGTATTGGGGATATCACTATTTTCAATTCGGATCGAGTAATAGGAAAATACGCCGGGATTAACCTCCATTATCAACGGCGAGATGGATTGCCGGAGACTTTGAAAATTATAATCTTTGACCACACCCACCACTTTTCCTTCTTTGCCTTCCACCACCAGTCTTTGACCGATTGCCGCTTCAGGGCTTTCCCATTTAAAGGTTTTTACAGCCTGTTGATTGATGACAAAGCTTTCCAGGTGATCCGTGCCATAAGATACATCGAAATCACGTCCAGCTGTTATTCCCAATTCAAAGGTCTCTACATAATCATAATCAACAGCCAGAACACTCACAAATAAGTTCTCCTCCGCATTAATTTCGTCTGTCCAAATTCTTCGATTGACCGCTCCAAAACCCGGTTGTGTCTGACATTGGGTAACCGCTTTGATCCTGGTATGGTTGGTCAGGGTCTCATCCAGCTGATTCATTCGCTTACGTATCTGCGGATCGCCCGGCCTGAATACAGCATTAAAATTGGCGCTGCTAATAGGCACACTCAGGATAAGATCTTTGTTAAAGCCCAGGGGTCTGTTCCGTAAATAATTGAGCTGGCCAAAAATACTCATGGCCCCACCGATAAACACAACAGCGGCAAGAAATTGCAGTGTAATCAAAGACTTTCGAAGCAAGGCTCCTCCGGGACGGTGGGCATTACCCTTGCTGCCTTTGAGTACCGTTACGGACTTAAACCGACTGACAAAAAATGCCGGATAACTGCCCGCCAATACTCCCACTATCAGGAATATAGCACCAAATATCGCTGTCAACCCCGGATTCCCGATGGGTGTATATTTAATCTGTAAATCAGTCAAATCATTCAAAAAAGGCAAGCCTATTTTAACCAGTACAAGAGAAGTCAAAAAAGCTACGAAGCTTAGTAAAAGTGACTCGCCCAAAAACTGCCCCACAAGGTGACGCTTCCCCGAACCCATTATCTTTCGAACCCCCACTTCCTTAGCCCTGTTCATGGATCCGGCGGTGGACAGATTTATAAAATTGATACAGGCGATAAACAGCGTAATAAGTCCAATTCCCATAAAAAGATAGAGATAATCAAGATTAGCCGTTGGACGTGGCTCCGCATTGGCATTGGAATAAAGGTGTATGTCTTTTACCGGAAAAAGGTTAAAGCTTTGTTTATCCCTAAACTTCTCATCGCCAAATTTAAGCAGGAAATCATCAAATTTGGCATTCACATTTTCAGCCAGCTGGTTTTCTTTAAGCAAGACGTAGGTGGGAGAATGGGAGGCTACCTTGTTCTGTTGATGATTTTGGCGAATAGCCACTCGTGCTCCTTCGGGCTCCAGGTCATACATATTGTCGTAAGGAGCCAACATATTAAAAGTAATGTGAGAATTATCGGGCCAGTCTTCTATAACCCCTGTAATGGTAAACTCATCCCTATCGGCTAGTTGCAACCCCTTGCCCAGCACGTCGACACTTCCAAATAGCAATTCTGCCGTCTCCCGGGTAACCACAATGGAAAAGGGATTTCTTAAGGCGTTTTCAGCGTCACCAGCTATAAAGTTAACATCAAAAACAGTTGTAAATGAGCTATCTGCAAAGTAAACCCGCTCCAATTCAATTTGCCGCTGATTTTCAGGGACAGTAATACTGACATTCCTGGGAAATAACCTGACACTGGCTTCGATCTCGGGGAAATAATCGGGCAGCAAGGGGCCAAATGGCGGAGGTATCGCCGCTACTTCATATTCATTGCCAAAATTAGCATGATAATGTACCCTGTAAAGCCGGTCTGCATTCTTATCAAAACGATCATAATCGTGTTCGTAGGATACATATAAAATGACCAAAAAGCAGCAAGCCATGCCCAGCCCAAGTCCCAGGACATTGATGGTAGAGAATAAACGTTGATTCCACAAATTCCGGAGGGCGATTTTGAAGAGGTTTTTAAGCATGTCAAGCTGTTTTAAATTGTTACGGTTAACTTAACACTGGAGACATAGCTCCAGTATGCACAATATCGCAATAATTCGGATTAATGTGCAGGTAAATAAATGAAATCCTTTAGGCGGGGTAATAAATCCCGACTTCCAGGCTAAAATGTTATTTTCTGAACTAAACTGGAGGTGGGCTTGCCTGCAATACGTTTATTGATGTGCAAAAAATTCATCGTACTTCAAGCTTGTGGGTTAAATAGTCCTGATTACCGGCTACTATCCAATCGATCAGAATGCCATCATCATGACTGACTTTGTGTTAATTAAAGGTATTGGGGAAGGTTGGCATTTGGTCTTCTGGCCTGTTAGCAGGGTATTAAGGCCGGGAGTTGGTTTAATCAAACCTCCGGCGGATCAACACATTAAGTGCCAATACCGCCGAAGATTTCAGGTCCCCTCTATGCCAAATACCACGTTGAAACAACAAATTTCATTATTATGTCCTGGGAAAAGCATCATTACGAAAGGTCAAAGTCATTCTGGTGTGATCTCCCTATCGTCTTTGACACAATTTTTACTGCCTGATATATCTGAATCCCAGGTTCAAAGAATATCCGGCCCCGTCCTGACGCGAGGCTACAAAGTTCCCGTAGGATACTTCAATTCCTAAATTAGGTATTAACTGATATTTTAAACCCGCTCCAACCTGGGTAAACCAATTTGAGAATCCGAATTGCTCTTCTATGCTGTTAGATATATTTTGAAATCTCGGAGAATACTGAGCAAAACCAAACAAGGTAGTTCTTGAATTGGGAAAGTAACTCAAAAAGCCGCTTACAGGTGTTCTGAAGAAATTCACCTGGTTACTATTTCTTTTTAGGCGATAGAGGAAGTCGGCTTCCAGGAAAATACGCCATTTGGCACTAAGCTTTTTGTCGTAGAAAAATTGCGTAAACCAGGTATACCTGTCATGTGCGGTAAAGAAGGGCGTTTCCAGGTCGCTGGCCACCGGAAATAGAAAGGTGGACTGTACACTAAAATTAGGCAATGAGGCGAAAGGAACAAATTTTACTCTTGGACCTATGGCAGACACAACCGTTCTGCTCAAATCACTACCTCCGGAAAATACTTTAAATGGACTGCCGTTCTCGCTATCATAGAAGGCGCGGTTGAAGTTTACCTCAAAACCTACGTTTAACCTGCCTGACTCCGAAACACCGTAAGTAAACTGCAACATCGAATTCAGGAATGTTTGGCGTTGGCCTAATTGTACTTCGTCTCCCTGGTCGTTTCTGACTTGATTCTGAGTATAAATATTATTAAAGGAGGTCAAATCCCAGGTACCCTTTCCCAAAAGAGCCGAGGGTGTATATTTTTCAAGGTTGGACTCCTGCGCCTGCGCCGCAAACCCAATGAGCATCATCCATATAAAGCTTCTGATTCTAAGTTTCATGGTCGTAGTAGTATTATTGATCATTAATATTCCAGTTATAGGTATAGTACCCGATTTTGGTTTTATCATCTACCTTTGTTTCCAGGTATTGATTAATATATCGAAGGATAGACTTGGCTTCTTTGGTAAAATCGCTTTTATACCAGTTGAAAATTTCAGAAACCTCAAGCTTGTTCCCCTTCACTCTGATAAATTCCGGGTCATTTAAAGTTTGCCTGGTGACGGCGTCAATTTGCTGCTCCAGTTTATCTGGCACGTAAGCATAGCTTGCCAGTTTCGGACAGCTTTGTGCCGCGCAGACCAACACAAAATGAAGGCGTGGGTCTTTGGCAACGGGATATAGTCTTTCTTTTTCCAGTTGGTTAAGTGATAATTTTTCACCCGCTACCATATAACTTTTCTGATCGAAGAAGTTATTGATGTTCATCGGCGATTTCACCGGATACTTGTTGACTATACCTTTGATAGCCAGTATATTATAACTATTGATCATAAAGGCTTTGGCTGTATTCTTGTCTGCTCCCTTAAGATCAAAGGAGGCTATTTCTTTTAACAAAACATTTAGCTCTTTATCCTGGTTACTTTTGATCGCAGCATAGGCTACTTTTCCATCTTTTACATATTTGGAAAAGAACTGATCAGCCAACGAGAAAAAATCACCAGCGCTTGCCTCAAATCCGTAGGAAATGAGCGTAATTAATAGAAGATGCTTTAACTTTTTCATAATTACTGTTGGGATGTGTAGATTCCTTTAATTTCCAGGCCCAGGTAGTCTCCTGACAATGAAATAGTACTATCTTCCAACCCATTCACTATGGCTGTATATTCTCTGCTAGTACCTTCATCAAATATAATATTACTGCCGTTACCAATTATCCTCCAGGTTCCCGAGCGCATCTGCTCGGAATCTTCCGAGCCACACAAGGTGCCACCGGCATCATATTGGTAAGTACCATCTGCTTTCACGATGATCACGTCATCAAGTCTGCAATCCTGGAGCCCCTCAAAACCGGCCAGGGTAAAGGCCACGGCCGACCAGGCAAGCTGTTCGCCTCCATGAAACTGTGTTTCAAACTCTCCAAGGCTCGGAGGAATAGTATTTGGCTGGAATACATCTATAGGAATTCCATCCGGCCCCAGTTCTTCCAGCGTGGTAAGCGTGCAAGAAGCGAAACCGAATACCATCAACGCAAATGCCAGGGGTTTTAGATATTTTTTCATTTCGTATTTCATTTTAATGAGATTTGTTTTTGTTTAAAATAAGTTACGCATCCCCCCTGTTATTGATGCTAATTTTTAGCTATTAGAGCCTTATTGTCATCCACCATACAAATTACCCCTCTAAGTATCACAAATGTATCACGAGGCTATCACAATATCATGGAGGCACAACTAATAAAATGCAAGTATTCTGCCAATCCAGGTAGCATAATCGCGGTTTACCGCGACACAATACAAGCGCATTTAGTCGAATCCCAACCCTATTTTTCTAAACGTTCAACAACTATTCGTCACCTCCGTCAGTGACTTTAATCATATTAATTTTGATTTTCCCAACGGACCTTGCGCCATAGAAAAGGAACTTTGTGTTACTCACAAATCCCAATCACCATTTGAATTAGCTAATGTAACCAAAATGAAAGATGGTATCGAAACACAAAAGACTTCCCCTACCCTAGAGGCAGCAATTGCCTACGTGACACGTCTGTTGAAAGAGGAGTTAACCGATGAATATAAATTTCACAGTTATGCGCACACTTTTGAGGTAGCGGATTTATGTGAAAAGATGGGGGCTTACTATCACTTACCCGACGAAGACTTTGAAAATTTATTGATATCAGCCTGGTTTCACGATACCGGCTATACCTGTTGTTACAATGGACATGAAACCACCGGCGCAGAAATAGCGGAAAAATTTCTGGCATCCAGGGGCTTTGATCCCAAAAGAATTGAGATCGTTAAGGATTTGATAATGTCTACCAAAATAGATGCAAAACCGGCCAATCTCCTGCAGGAGATCCTCCGTGATGCTGATATTCAACACGTTGGCAGGAAGAATTTCTTTGTAAAGGGGCAGTTGCTTCGGGAAGAGTGGCAGTCGATACTCGGCCATACCTTTAACGATCTTGAATGGGAGCTAACCCAGTACAAATTTTTAACTACTAGTCAGTTTCTAACAAAATACACCAAAGAGAAGTTTAAATCCAGAAAGAAAAAAAATATTGAAAAACAAGAAGCCATACTATACAAACTCTACGACGCAAAAAGTAAATTACCGGATACCGGCAAAACGGGACGAGGTACCGAGACCATGTATAGAGTCAGTTATCGCAACCATATCAACCTGTCGGCCATTGCGGACCGAAAGGCCAATATGATGATGAGTATCAACACCCTTATTTTATCTGCTATCATTGCCATAGCCGGCTCCGGTTTTGCCATGGTAGGCGGGCAGCGGGTTGAATATTACCGTTTTGGCATTCCTATCGCCGTTTTGCTCTTAACCAGTCTTGGATCCGTCATTTTTGCCATTTTATCGGCAAAACCAAATGTTACCCACAATCTGGCCAGTGCTATCAGACTAAAAGAGCGGAAAAGCAGCATTTTGTATTTTGGCAATTTCACGCAGATGCCCCTGCAGGATTACCTGACAGATATGGAAACATTAAGAAGAGATAATAAACTTCTCTATGATAATATGTCTACGGATCTTTATTATCTGGGCCTGGTTTTAAAGAAAAAATTTAAATTATTGCAGGCCTCTTATACCGTATTTATGGCGGGTCTCATCCTGGCGGTTGTAATGCTTATATTAATACTTATTTACAGCAAATACATTTCAGAAAGTCCGATTCTCTGAACCGGCACCACATTTATCTTACCAACTAATTAATATAATCTCCGTGCCGGCGCCATAAACTATACCTTGGGCCGAAATGGCTTCACGACGGACTCATTACATTCCAGGTAAGGCCCTTCAACCAGATCGATACAATAGGGAATGGCAGGAAAAACCGCATCCAGGCACTCGCGAATAGCCTTGGGTTTGCCAGGAAGGTTAACAATGAGTGTATTGTTTCTGATACCGGCGGTTTGTCTGGATAGAATGGCCGTAGGGACATATTTGAGACTTTCCTGGCGCATTAGTTCGCCAAATCCCGGCATCATTTTCTGGCACACGGCCTCCGTAGCCTCGGGGGTAACATCCCTTTTGGCTGGTCCGGTACCTCCGCTGGTGACAATAAGGCAACAACCCTGTTCATCAGCCATTTCAATCATTTTTGCAGCTATCTGGTTCTCCTCGTCGGGGATGACCGCATATACTGCTTCCCACGAAGAAATCAAGTACTCTTTCAGCGTAGCTACAATAGCCTTACCGGGAATATCTTCATAAATTCCCTTGCTGGCGCGGTCAGAAACATTGATAATGCCAATTTTGATCTTATCCATATATCTCTATTTCTTATAAAGCAATTTTTCTGATCTGCCTTTGCGATAGATTTGCTGTCCCTTTTTTACGCCTTTTCTCAGCGCCTTTTTCTTTACTTCGGGAAGATTAATGATTTCCTTGCACTCATTGGAGCAACAGCTTTGATACTTTTCAGCACATTCATCACATTGAATAAAAAGCAGGTGGCAACCTTCATTTCGACAGTTGGTATGTGTATCGCACGGCTTGCCGCACTGGTGGCATCGGCTGATTATTTCGTCGGAAATCCTTTCTCCTAACCTTTCGTCAAATACAAAGTTTTTACCTTTGAATTTATTGGTCAATCCCTTCTCCCTGACTTGTCTGGCATATTCAATGATGCCACCTTCCAATTGATAAACCTGCTTGAACCCCTTATGTTTATAATAGGCGCTGGCCTTCTCACACCGAATTCCCCCGGTGCAATACATAACCAGCGGGCGATCTTTTTTATCCTTCAATTGCGCTTCTACGGTACTTAAAGCTTCTCTGAAGGTATCAACATCAGGGGTAATTGCCTTTTCAAAATGACCGACCTCACTCTCATAATGATTCCGCATGTCCACCACAATAGTATCTTCACGGTCCGTCAATTTGTTAAAATTTTCTGCATCGAGATGAATGCCCTTATCGGTTACATCAAAGGTGTCGTCTTCAAGCCCGTCAGCTACGATTTTATTTTTGGTAATGATTTTTAGCTTAAAAAAAGATTTACCGTCATCCTCAATGGCTATATTCAGGCGAATATTTTCCAGAAAAGTGACTTCCTTTAGCTTGTCTTTAAATACCTCGAAATTTGCCTCGGGCACACTTATCTGAGCATTTACACCTTCAGAGGCTACATAAATCCTCCCTAACACACCAATAGGCGCCAGCAATGTATAAAAGTGATCTCTGAAAAGATCCGGGTTTCCAATATGTGCATATTGATAGAATGACAATGTGACTCTCGTGATAGAATCCTGCCGCATTTTTTCCTTTAATTCCTTTCCGTTGACCCGATTATGTAAATGTTTCATTTCGCAAGAACAATTATTATCTCTTTGTATTTAAATTTGCTTTCATGCCCACTCCGACCGTTGACCTGTCAGCTTCTTCCTTTTTTGGTACTGGATCATATCCATGCCCTCCCCAAGGGTGACACCTGGAAAACCTTTTGATGGCCAGCCAAACTCCTTTTAATGGCCCCCACTCCCTGATAGCCTCCACACCGTATTGAGAACAAGTCGGTGTATACCGGCAGTTGGCTCCCAACAGTGGGGAAATGGCCAGTTGATAAAACCGGATCAATCCGGTAAAGAATGCACTCAATATCCGATTTACCATGTATTTGATCAATTTAAGCCCGGTTCCGGACTGCGATTAAATCGATTCCCCCAAAATTAATTATTTTTGACCAATTCATTTTAAGATTTGGAATATTAGAATTTCGAAATCAAACACTAAAACAGTTAAGTTGCCGGATGTATCAACAATTGGCTTAAATAATCGTTAGCAATTTTGGAGATCATTTGTAACTTACGCAAGTTCAAAGTTGGAATCAGCTTCTATGCAACAAGCAAAATTATTATTTGAGTATTCACCCTGGTTTATCTTTTTGTGTCTTGCCCTGGGGGCTTTCTACGCCTTTTTGCTTTATCAAAAAGAAGGGCCATGGGGTAAAAAGATAAACTATTCACTGGCCGTATTAAGATTCCTGCTTGCCAGCACTTTGGCTTTTTTATTGATAGGGCCATTTCTGAGGCAGGTAAACAATACGATAGAAAAGCCGTCCTATGTATTTGCCGTTGATAACTCCGCCTCTATCAGGGCCATGGTAGACAGCAGCGAGTTGAAACAAATTATAGATAATATTGCCGGCATAAAAGATCAGGTCACAACGCAAAATTACGCGACCGCTGTCAGGTCATTCAGTAACACCGAGGTGGACCCCACCAAAGACAACATCACGTTTGATTATCAGAGCACGGATTTGGATGGTATGCTAAAAAAAATTCAGGCTGATTATGAGGGGCGCAGCCTGGCAGGTGTTATTTTGCTTAGTGACGGCATCTACAATCAAGGCGTCTCCCCTACGTTTTCACCCTATAAATTTCCTGTATATGCAATTGGGGTTGGTGATACAATACCTAAAGCCGACATCAATGTCAATGCTATCTATTACAACAAAATAGCCTATCAGGGCAACAAGTTTCCCATATTGACGGAGATTGTCTCCAATGGTCTGTCAGGTAAAACAATCCAGGTCAATATCTCACAGGGCGGTAAGACGCTGGCTTCAAAAAGTCTTACCTTGAAAAGCAATAATACTCTGGACGAAGTGGAATTATTTGTAGAGGCCAAAAACAATGGGCTGCAACACTACCAGGTGACGGTTTCGGAAGTGGCCGGTGAATTTACAGCCGAAAATAACAGACGTGATGCCTACATAGATATTATTGAGGGAAAAGAAAAAGTGTTGCTGATAGGGAGGGCACCCCACCCCGATATCAAGGTCATTAGAAATGCCATCACCAAAAATGACAACTACGAATTTATTCTCCACATACCCGGCCTTAACACTTTCAAAAAAGATAAATATGACCTGGTAATTTTCCATCAGATACCCGATGTCTCCAATACGGCGCAGCGTTTGATGGAAGATTTTCTAGCAGAAGGAGTGGCTACCTGGTTTATCATTGGCGGCCAAAGCAATCTTGACTATTTCAACAGGGTCAACGGGATATTGGAATTCGAGTCGGGCAGCTGGCAAACCGACCGGGTAACACCGGCGTTTAATCCGGATTTTCAAAGATTTATTTACGATCCTGCTTACCAGGGGCAGCTCAATCAGTTTTCGCCAATTATTGTCCCTTACAGCGAGATAAATATTAAGCCTGACGCTCAGGTGGTTCTTTATCAAAGGGTAGGCAGTATTGTCACCAAAAAGCCGCTGCTGGCTATCAGAAATGAAGATGATAAAAAACTTGGTGTATTGCTGGGTGAGGGATTCTGGCAGTGGCGAATTCAGGAATTTGCCAACAATCAGAATCATGAATCTTTTGATGATCTGATATCCAAGATTATTCAATACCTCTCGTCTAAAGAAGACAAAAGAAAGTTTAAGGTATATCCAATAAACAATGAGGTGTACGATACGGAAAGTGTGGTTTTTGAAACCGAAATTTATAACAATATTTATGAAAGGATTTACGATCAGGAAATTGATCTGACCATTACCGATGAAAACAATACGCAGCAAAAGTTTACCTATAACATCAGTGCCAATAATTCAAGATATACCGTCACCGGGCTGCCTCATGGTATTTATAAATATTATGCTTCTACTGTCCTCGATGGTAAAAAAGAGGCCAGTGCCGGGGAGTTTACGGTAAAGGCGTTGCAAATTGAAGACTTAAACCTCACAGCCAATCATCAACTGTTGCGTTCTTTATCCATTCAAAACGGCGGTAAATTTTATTATCCGGACCAACTAAACCAATTGGCCGACGATCTTTCCAACCAGAGAGTACAGGGCATCATTCGTTCCAGCGAGGCTTACCTCCCAATTATTAACCTCCCCTGGCTGTTTTTTCTTCTGGTCACCCTGGTTAGTGTTGAATGGTTTACCAGAAAATACAATGGAGGGTACTGAACCGAAGGCTGAATTATCCTATTAAACCGACGAATTTACACTAAACCCGGAGCTATTTAATTCAAGACGCAACACTGTCCCAAGGACCGGTAATGGCCAATGTCAAACCAGCTCCCTGGATATTTACAAATAGTGTCTTTCCGGAAGGCGAAAAAGTGGCGCCGGCGAATTCTGTTTCGTAACCTACGTTTTTAGCAAATTGATAAAACTTCCCTTTGGGAGTCAGTCCCACGATGGAAGGTGATGTGTTGTCCTCACACAAGATAATGTCTCCCCAGGGCGCGACTGTTAAATTATCACAATTTCTCACCACATTGGTATCGTTGGGTTCAGCAAATAATTCCAGGTGACCGGGATTATCTATTTCCCTGGCCGTGCCTTCATCTTCGCTGGGAATATACCGGAATACCTGTCCCTGCGAAATATATCCTCCATTCGTGCAAGCAAAGTAACATTCATTTGTTCCAAACCATATCCCTTCTCCCCTGGCAAAGCGTGCGGCGCCCGCGTCAAAGCCTCGATATCTCAGATCATCCTTGGGTGACTGGATGTCTTCCAAATCAATCCAGCTGACGGGCATTTTTTGCCCAATTGGAAATTTTTCACCATCCAAACCATCCCAATTTCTTGTATCCACACTTTTTTGATCCTTGATTGCCAGGGCCTGAAGTACGCCGCCTTTCGACAGTTGCCCTTTCTCATGAGGAATGTAGCGATAAATCAGGCCATCACCACGATCTTCGGTTTGATAGACAATACTGGTCTTGGGGTCTACCGCCACTGCTTCATGGTTAAATCTTCCCATGGCCTTCAGCGGCTCCGGTTTCACCGGACCAGGCCCTAACGTTACGGGAACTTCAAAAGGATAGCCATGATCTCTTTCCAGGACATCACCTGCGACACGCACATCCTCTTCGCATGAAATCCAACTATTCCACGGGGTAGGTCCTCCAGCACAATTCCTGATCGTTCCCGCCAGGCTCAAAAATTGTTTTTCAATTTTTTGCTTGTCCTCATTAAATATAAAAGTGGTGGTTCCTCCCAAACAAGGCATTTCTCCCCTGCCAAAGTCGTACAAATCTTCTTTGCGCAGTTTTTTTACTAACTTATTTTTTTTGCCATACGGCCCAAGTTTGGTGGTATCAGGACTAATCTCGTGGTTTCTTATTACCACTGTTTCGTTTCCCGGTCCCAAAAAAGTAGCCATACCATCCGGTAAGCCAGGCAACCTCAGGCCGTCATCCATAACCTGCTTTGCCTTTGATATAATCTTATAGCTAAATCCCTTAGGCAAATTTAATACTCCTTTCGGGTCATCTACCAGCGGGCCGTAACCTCCGCTGACGCGTTGATGAGAGGGTATGCCTGCATTGTTTACAAAATGATGAAGTCCTGAAAACCCCACACTGACCATACCTGCCAGCTTAATAAACTTTCTTCGGGAATTGGAAATTGTCATGCTTAATTCAATTAATTTCGGGCAATTTAGCTAAATTAACTCTTTTATTGATAATCGGCCTTAAACTTAATGAATTAATAATACCGAAACATTGAAGAAAGAAAAAGGACAATTTTTTAAAGACGTTTATGAGGTAGTAAAGCTGGTCCCTTATGGCAGGGTTACGTCCTATGGTGCCATTGCCCGCTACCTCGGAGCAAGCGGAAGTGCCCGAATGGTGGGCTGGGCTTTAAACGGGGCCGGTAAATATCCGTCAGTTCCGGCCCATCGGGTGGTTAACAGTAAAGGCATACTTTCAGGCAGGGCTCATTTTGGCTCTTCAGACGAAATGAAAAACCAACTGGAGGCCGAGGGAGTAAAAGTAAAAGGTGACAAGATCACCAATTTTGCCGAATGTTTCTGGGATCCTGGCACGGAATTATTATAACCTTTTTGTTTAAACACCACTATTTCGCCGTTGAGGTCAGGGTTAGAAAATACTTTTTTTAATTTTTTTTAAAAAAACTTACATGCCCTAAAAAATTCCATAACCAGAAGGTTTTTAACACTTTACCAAGCAGTCAGCATACATTTCGGCATCCAAATCAGCGCTATGACTTCACTTTCGGTTTTGATATTACAAAATAAAATCTGTACATTAGCATTCGAATTTGTACTATTTCACTAAAAAAATAGACTAATTCAACACAAAAACTGTAAAAAACTGACCCTTCTTTAGCCCGGATTTGAAATTGTCAAGTGGGCACACCTAGTTATAAAAGCATGTAATTTTCTTTCCCTAATTGTTATTTCGGGGAAAAATTATTGAATATGCCTGAAATTATGACTAACTAAATTTAATCTAATATTACCAAGCGTCTTATGAAAAAGTTATTAGCCGTGGTATTCATAGCCTTGATCATGCTTTCTTCTTGTGGCAGAAGGGTATATTTAAATGAATCCAACAAAATTACAGTGAGTAAAAAGAAAACAATGTCGCCAAGACCCAGGGCCAGTTCCGATGTATGGATTGCCCTTTTGATAGCTGTGCCTAACCTGATATTTTTTGGCAGCACTATTTCTGATCAAAACGGTCATTAGATTTGGTTTTATGCAAGATAAGTTTCTTCCTTTTAATGCAACGCGGAACCTCTTTCACAATTAAAAAACTACCGAAACCTAAATTACCTATACCTATACTTTCGCATTATTAGAGAAGGAGCTTATCAACCATAATCCCAATAAAGTTAAAAAGCCGTTAACGATCAGAATAAAAAAACCAAAGCTAAACCCTGAAAACCATGCAGCGGAATTGGCGTCAAGAATGACGGAGATAACCGGTGCAGCCACACACACATAAGGTGTATATTTATCGACAACCTTGCCTTTAAAGAATAAACCAAAGGCATACAGCCCCAGCAAAGGCCCGTAAGTATAGCCCGCCACCTTAAAAATTGCGCTGATAACGCTTTGGTCATTAACCGCCTTGAAAACCAGGATGATCAAAAAGATCAACAAGGAAAAACCAATATGTACTTTCTGCCTGATTTTCTTTTTACTTGTCTCACTTCTGGGCGCCTTTCCATCTTTGTGATCGAAGTTCAAAAAATCAACGCAAAATGAGGTGGTAAGTGCCGTCAAAGCAGAATCGGCGCTGGAATACGCTGCGGCAATAATTCCCAGTAAAAAAATAATTCCGGCAAAAGTGCTAAAATTATTCAGCGCTAAAACGGGATATAAATCATCGGAATTAGCCGGTATCGCTATGCCGGATTGTTCGGCATAAATATAGAGCATGGCCCCTAATCCAAGAAACAGTAAATTGACAAAGGCAAATACCACACTAAACCAAAAAATATTTTTCTGCGCATCTTTCAGGTTACGGCAGGTCAGGTGCTTCTGCATCATATCCTGGTCAAGTCCCATCATGACAATAGAAATGAAAGCGCCTGCTAAGAATTGTTTGAAAAAGTTTTTGCCATCCTTTAGATCCCAGAAAAACATCTGGGAGTACTCGCTTTGTTCAATGGTATTGATCAGGGCACCGGTACTCAGGTCTAATCTGTCCTTAATGAGCCAGATGCTGATAGCAACAGCGGCTAGTATAAACAGCGTTTGCAACGTGTCAGTCCAGACAATAGTTTTAATGCCTCCCCTGAATGTATAGAGCCAGATCAATAAAATGGTAATCGCTACAGTAACCGCAAAAGGAATATTCCAGGCATCAAATAAAGCGATTTGCAAAACCCCTGCCACTAGAAATAAGCGAAATGACGCGCCAATAGTCCGGGACAGCAGGAAAAAAAATGCACCTGTTTTGTAAGACCAGAATCCAAACCGCTGCTCGAGATACGTATAGATTGAAACCAGATTCAAACGGTAATACATCGGCATCAATACCAGCCCTATCACAGCATAACCCACCAGGTTACCCAAGACCATCTGCATATAAGAAAACTTACTATCAGCCACCCACCCGGGTACGGAAATAAAAGTAACCCCTGATAAAGAAGCGCCAATCATTCCAAAGGCCACCAGATACCAGGGAGATTGCTTGTCAGCCGTAAAAAAGGTGCTGGTATTTGCATTCTTCGAAGTTAATTGAGAAATTAATATGAGAATTAAGAAGTAAATTCCTATGACTGAAAGAACGATGGTTGGATTCATATTAAAAATTTAAACCATAAAAATGCAAATTTTTATTAATTTTGATAAATAATTAATTTATTTTAATAGCATGAGATTTTCCTACCTTGAAGATGAATTAGTCGAAGTTTTGGAGGATAACGACTCCACCAAAATGAAAGATCTGGTAGTTTTTAACGATGATTTCAATACTTTTGATCACGTCATCAATACTTTGGTAAAGGTATGCCGTCATTCCCTGCAACAAGCTGAACAATGCACTTATGTAATTCATTATAAGGGAAAGTGTGCGGTTAAAAAAGGGACTTATAACGAGTTAAAACCCATGAAGGATGGTATTAGTGAGGCGGGGATAGCTGTTGCCATCATGTAGGCAGCCACTAAGAACCAGCCTTGGTCGTTTAACTTTTATAGCTTCAAATGCAATATCCCTCCAAATTAATAGAAGACGCCGTCAATGAAATCTCCCAGCTCCCTGGTATCGGTAAAAAAACGGCATTGAGACTTGTTATTCATTTGTTAAAACAGGATAAAGAATCAACACTACACCTTTCGGAGGCCCTGGTTAACCTGAGAACGCAGGTAAAATATTGCAAAGTTTGTCACAATATTTCAGATGAGGAAGTCTGTAACATCTGTAGCAGCCATCGCAGAGATCACACTGTGATATGTGTGGTGGAAAACCTTCCGGACCTGATGGCCATTGAAAATACGGCGCAATATAATGGCACCTACCATATCCTTGGAGGAATTATTTCACCCATTGAGGGGATAGGCCCCGACGACCTGAAAATAGACTCTTTAATACAGCGGATAAAAAACAGGTCAAATGAAGTTAATGAGGTCATTCTGGCATTAAGTTCTACCATGGAAGGAGATACCACTGCATTTTATCTCACCAAAAAATTGAAAGATTTCGATTTAAAAGTAAGCACAATTGCCCGGGGAATACCGGTAGGCGGTGAATTGGAATATGCTGATGAAATAACCCTGGGCAGAAGTATCTTAAGCAGAACCGCTTATTTACATGGGTAAATTGGTAAATACCTCCTCAATCTGGTAACCCCATCCGTCAGAAAATAAATTAAAATAGGGTATAATCTGTTTTTATAGCCATAAAAAAAATGTTTTGCACATCCACCCCGTTCAAAGAAAGGCCGGCATTTTCTTGGAAAAACACAATTTAGTAAAATATCATTAACATAATTGATCCATAAAAAATTAAATCCAGGTATTATTTAATGCCTGGATCTCTTGTTTTTATACAATTCCCCTCCCTTTCTTACGCGTAAGCTGGCACACATAAAGTGCAAAAGTTTATCCAGCAAAGCATGTTAAATTGCATATACCATAAACCAAAATTCCAACTTTAACTATACATAAGCCATGAGAGTTAAAAAGAGACATCCGTTTATCTCAAGTTTGCTCGTAACATTGCTAATGTGCATATTTGGGTGCGAGGATCCTTCCTCAAAAGTTATTCCTTCTGACAATGAATATCAGGTTACCACCCTGGCCGGGGGTGGACAGGCCGGTTTTTCTGACGGAGTAGGCGCAGATGCTAAATTTCACAACCCCACATCACTGACTATCGGCCCACAAGGTATTCTTTATGTAGCCGATCGCGATAATCACCGTATCAGAAAGATTAGTCCAGAAGGTGAGGTAACCACTATTGCCGGTAACGGAGAGACAGGGCTAATTGATGGCAACCTGCCAGAAGCTAAATTTACAAGTCCACAAGCTATTGCCTTTGACCTTGAAGGCAATTTATTGATTGCTGAAAAAACAGTATTAAGGAAAATTGACATCACTGACAACCTTGTAAACACCATCACCGGCAAACTTGATACATTCGGATATGAGGATGGCAATTTGGCTGAGGCAGTCTTCAACGATATCAAAGGAGTGGCCGTAGACAAATTCAATCACATTTACGTCTCCGATCACCTCAACCACGCTATTAGAAAAATTACCACTGATGGGCAGGTAACTACGTTTGCAGGCAACGGTACACCCGGCATTGAAAATGGTTTGCCCCAAAACTCAAGGTTTAATCACCCCCAGGGTGTTTTTATGACTTTAGATGGCATTCTCATGCTGGCTGATGAAGAAAATAACCTGGTCAGAAAAATCAATAGTGGCGGCGTTGTGGAAATACTGGCGGGAAGCATCTACGGATACCGGGATGGAGTAAATGACAATGCCCGGTTCAGGTTACCTACCGCAGTGGCAGAAGACCTGGAGGGAAACATTTACGTGGCTGACGCTAAAAACTTCAGGATAAGGATTATCAAAAAATCGGGATTGGTGGAGACTATTGCCGGCAGCGGTGTACAAGGTTTTAAAGATGCCATGGGCCAGGAGTCTTTACTTGGTAAAATAACAGGTATTGCTATAGATAACGCCGGAAACATCTACCTGGCCGATCAATCAAACCACTGCATTCGAAAATTGATAAAGCCCGTAGATAATTGACAAAAAGCAGGCGCGCTCCGGCTTGCCGATGGGAAAGAAATATCTGCCGGATCTGCCAAAACCGAACCTCTCGTTTTAAAAAATTTCAATTGCTGGTTTCAGAAAGTTAAAAATTCTATTTTTGCCACGGAATTTTTAAAAACTAGAACCAATGAGTCAAAATTTATCAGATCGCATAGCTAATTTAGCTGAGTCAGCTACATTAGCCATGGCAGCAAAAGCAAGAGCCTACAAAGAAAAAGGGATTGAAATAATCAGTTTGAGCCTAGGGGAGCCGGATTTCAAGACCCCTAAACACATTCAGGAAGGAGCCAAGCGTGCCATTGACGAAGGTAAATATTTTGCTTACCCCCCGGTTAATGGTTATCTTGACTTAAGACAGGCCATTTGTGATAAACTGGAAAGAGACAATAAAATAACTTATAGTCCTGAAAATATTGTCGTTTCCAACGGTGCCAAACAATCGATCGCCAACGTTTTTTTTAGTCTGCTTAATCCAGGGGACGAGGTTATAGTATATGCGCCTTATTGGGTGAGCTACACAGCCATGATTCAACTCGCAGAAGGAAAGCCCGTTTTCATCAAAGGAACTTTGGAAACTGACTTTAAGGCAAGCGCTGAGCAATTAAGAAATGCCATAACAGATAAAACCAAAGCTATCATATTTTCTTCTCCGTGCAATCCTACTGGCGCAGTTTTTACAAAAGAAGAATTTCAGGCTATGGCTGATGTTTTAAAAGATCATCCGGACATCTACGTTATCGCCGATGAAATATACGAGTACATTAATTACACTGGTGAACATGTCAGCATTGCTTCTATTGACGGCATGAAAGACAGGACCATAACCGTTAACGGGTTTGCCAAAGGATTTGCCATGACCGGTTGGCGGGTAGGATATATTGCCGCTCCTGCATGGATTGCCAAAGGCTGTAATAAAATGCAGGGACAGATCACCTCGGCCAACTGCTCCATTTCGCAAAGAGCGGCCTACACTGCGCTAACTGAAGATATGGGCCCTACTTATGAGATGAAAGAAGCGTATTTACGAAGAAGGGCTATGGTTTATGACCTCCTGAAAGATATACCTGGAATAAAGGTAAATATGCCGAAGGGCGCTTTTTATTTCTTCCCCGACGTTAGTGCGTATTTTGGAAAATCCGATGGTAGCAACACCATTCATGACGCCAGTGATCTTTGTATGTATCTTTTAGACCATGCCAACGTTTCTTTGGTTACCGGCCAGGCATTTGGAGATCCTGCTTGCGTAAGGTTGTCCTACGCAGCGTCGGAAGAAAATCTCCGCGAGGCCTTGAAGCGCATCAAGGAAGTGCTTTCCAGACTAAATTAAATATGAACGCAGATCACTGTAATCAAATTTTCAGGCAATGTATTGAAGATTATCATCAGCTTGATCAGGTAGATCAAACGATTAAAAACCCCTTTTCAGCGGATAGTTTTGATCATTTGATCTATCTTAAAAACTGGATCGACACGGTACAATGGCATTACGAAGATCTTATCCGTGATCCCGAGCTCGACCCGGTGGAGGGTATGCAACTCAAAAGACGCATCGATGCCTCCAATCAGCAGCGAACAGATGTTGTTGAAAAGATAGATGATCAGTTTATGGCAATTTTTGAAAGCGTAGTTGCCGCCCCAAATGCGGGAGTGAATACGGAGAGCCCGGCCTGGGTGGTGGACCGCCTGTCAATTCTGGCATTAAAGATCTATCATATGGAGGAACAAGTATCGAGAACCGATGTGGAAGACCGCCATATACAAATACATCGCGATAAATTAAATGTATTGCTAGAACAGCAGAAGGATCTTTCCAAAAGTTTTGATATCTTAATCGACGACTTAAAAAAGGGCCATAAGGTGATGAAGGTTTACCGGCAAATGAAATTATACAACGATCCCGAAACAAATCCGGTGCTTTACAAAAAGGACAAATCCGATTAAAGTCTGCAAAACCAGGTTTTATGAATATACTGGTACTTAGGTTTTCTGCCATGGGTGATGTAGCATTAGCCCAGCCTGTCATAAAACAGATTCTCTCCCAAAACGCTAATGTTGAGATCACCCTGGTCACCAAACCTGAATTTGCACCATTATTTGCGGGGCTGCCAAGATTCAAATTCTTCGGCGCCAATTTCAAAAGCGACTTCAAAGGCCTGTCGGGATTGGTAAAACTCCAAAAACAACTCCTGACCGATGTGCCATACGATTCTGTTGTCGACCTGCACGATGTCGTCAGAACCTGGGTTTTGTGTTTTTTACTTTCCATTAAGGGAGTACCTTATAAAAGAATTGATAAAGACCGTGCCTCAAGAAAAAAATTAACCAGAAAAAACAACAAAGTATTTAAACCCATTAAGCATACCAGTCAAAAGTACCTGGATGTATTCAGACAGCTAGGATTGCAGACAGGTGATCTCAGTGACCTGTATAGCGGTCCTTCACCTATGCCCCTCCACCCTGGTAACCGGGGGAAGGCGTTGCTGGATGCTGGTCATTTTCTTCCCAAGGACCGCCCCTGGGTCGGGCTTGCGCCCTTTTCAAAACACCCCCAAAAGGAATGGCCGCTGGAAAAAATAAAGATATTGATAAAAGCATTAACTGACGAAAAAAAATTCCGGGTTCTTTTGTTCGGGGGTGGCAAAGAGGAGATCAGTCGGCTAAAACATTTGGCAGGAGATAACAATGACGTTCTTAACCTTGCAGGATCCCTTAACCTGGCTGAGGAAATGGAGGTAGTCCGTCAATTAGATCTGATGATCACCATGGACTCTTTCAACATGCACCTGGCAGGCCTCCTTGGTGTTAAAATAGTTTCCATTTGGGGCGCGACCCATCCATATGCCGGCTTTGGCCCTCTGGGTAAAAATGAAAAGTACCTGGTACAAATTCCTCATCAGCACCTGCCATGCCGGCCTTGTTCTATATTTGGTAATCGTCCGTGCTGGCGGGGAGATTTTGCCTGCATGCAGCAAATTACACCCGACATGGTAATGGAAAAAATAACCCTGGCACTATCAGCTAATCTTTAAGGGACGCTTTTTGGGTAATTATTACTTTAGGTTGAATTCTTTCCCATTTACGTGCCATAAATTGGAAAATTCTGGTTAATTTTAATGATTCATCTATTCACTAATTATTATGATAGCAGGCATTGTGCTGATTGTGATCGATTGTCTTCCTACCCCTTCCAAGCCATTTAGCGCCCTGGTGTTAGCCAAACACATCGCGGTTATCTTACCATTTATCTATATATTTATCCGCTATTTTGAAAAACGGTTGAGCCTGAAAGCAACGCAACTACATAAGATTTCTCAACCGCTCTATGAGGTCAAGGACGTATTGGAACAATCAAAACCACTGACACAGTCAGGCAAGCCATTGAAAGGGTATCTACCTATAAAGCAAGGTGTTTCTTTGGTGGCGAAAATGGTAATTTTTATTTTAATCCTGGCAATGATTTTTTCACCGATTGATTCCATACTAGATCCCAATGGCTTTCATCCATTTATCAATTAATCAAAAAAGCTTAAGGCAAAAATTACCGGGAAATCACGACTTCCGGTACCAATAATAGCATAAAGCTTTAAAATTAATCACACCATCCTGTACTGCCATTTGTTTATCATTATACATCATTCTCCAAAAAACGAAGAGATCATTACCATGTTCTTAACATATCCTTAAAATCAGGATGACCTTCTTCCCTATTTAAAGACCTATATTCGAGTCTCTGTTATGAAATCAAGTACGCTACAACGCATTAAAGACATCTGCGCCGCCTTTAACCACGAGGTAGCCATGAAAAAATCGGTACTTCAAATTACCGGTACCCACCAAATCTCGATCACCAGCCCCGGCACCAACCTATATGATCTTACGTATCACAGCGCACCGGACACATCAGATACCATCCACTGCAACGACAAGCACGTTACATACCTGATCCTGGAGATATTGTGCCGAACAACAATTTGTGCTGTTGCCAAAAAGGAGTATACCCTTGATCTATCCACCTTTCTGGCCGAAGAAGGCATGGCGCTGGCAAAAAAGTTTACCGCCCAATTAACTGATAATCCTCAATCAGCCCTCAAAATCGTGGGCAACCGCTATGTGCTGGAATATCACAACGGACGGATACTCATTGCCGATGATGTATTCTTTGACAAGACTTATCCACTTTTGATGAAACTGGATACTTTTAAAAAAGAGCAGAAACGTTTTTTGAAAAGAAAGCTATGAATTTTCAGCACCCCAATATTTAATTATCTTAGTCGGACTTTTAAACCGACGTATGGATTTTATCTTAAAATTGAAACACTGGCAGGTATTTATTGTCTTTCTTCTCGCCTCACTGATGACGAACTTTACCTGGATGGGTCAGGAAATGATAACCACGTTAATTAATGTGATCGGAATGCTGTTATACTTCATTTGGTATTATGTGGCAGGGGAGATAGATGGTTCATTTACATGTTCTAACAATCTATACTACTTCAACGATAAAAATGAGTAGATTTGTTTAGCTGAAGCAAATTAACGGATGTTTAATTTATCTCTATGAGCCGATCGAGAAAAAAAACGTCGAAACGAGGTATTACCAGCGCTGACTCTGAAAAGCAAGATAAGCGCGATGCCAACCGCAAATACCGCAGGATTGTTAAGCAACAGGTCAATAGAGGGGAAGAGGAGCTACCTGAGGTAAGGGAAGTCTCCGATGTATGGGGATTTAGCAAAGACGGCAAGGTGTATGATCCTGACATGCGTGAAAAAGACAAAAGAAAATGAAAACAACTTCATTCAGTCTCCTGCCCATTACTTTTTTTGCCTGCTGGTCATTATTGTCATGTGCTCGCTCCAACGAGGTGGATACCGAAGCACTGACACTTTTGATAAAAGAAGGGGCCGTAAAGGACTCACTATGGTCAATGGTGAATTTGTTGAGATCCAACTCAATGAGTCAGTATTAGAGCGTACGCATTTAAATAAAGACTTTGACACCGAGGTAGTATATACCATGGACATCGAATCCGCACAATCTTTCGAAAACTTTTATGCCGCTTTGGAAAAGTCCCTTCCTCCCGAAAAACAACTTTCCTATGTTATTGCCCACCGGTCTGGCTTGTGGCCATTCATCGGAAGCTGGCTGGTCTTGTTTGCCCTATCAGCAACTTTGATCATTCCAGTGTTTATTTTGCTGTTCCTAACCGGTAAGCTAAAATTTAAAGTCCGTGAAAATAAAGGACGTTGAACAAAGTCTCACAGCTGAAAAACATTAAAAATTTTATCTATTAATGTTTTGCTGAAAAACGTGGTCAAACTGTCGACATAATTTGTAAAAGTGGCGATTTCCCATAAAGAAATCTGCATGTGATACAAAAATTAAACACCTGATGCTAACGCTTCTTCCGTGGCTGTTACCCAACTGGCTAAGAAAATCAGGATCCCCAAATCCATAATCTCTTTTTAACTTGTATTTGGTTTTTACTGTAGCCGCTTGTCAGGTAATTATCACTTTGAAGTAAATTCCTTTACCGTTTCAATAAAGCATTTGACCTTTTCCGGGGAAGTATCAGGATAAACCCCATGTCCGAGATTGGCAATATGAGGGTGATCACCAAACTGGCGTAACATCTCCTCCGTCGTTTTTTTTATTTGATCATAAGAGCCATAAAGTGCGCAGGGATCCAGGTTTCCCTGCAAGGTTTTCTCGGGCCCGATCAATTGTTTGGATTCCTCGATATCCATATTCCAATCAAGTCCCACGGTGTTGCACGCCAGTTGACCAATGGCTTTTCTGGCAAAATAAGCTCCTTTGGCAAAAACTGTTACCGGAACCGAGTTAACGGCATCACAAATCTTCTCGATATATGCCAGGGAAAACCGTTCATATAAATCAGGGGGAAGGATTCCTGCCCATGAATCAAATATTTGTACCAAATCAGCCCCGGCTTCAACCTGGGCTTTCAGGTAGTGAATGGTGCTGTCAGTAATCTTGTCTAACAACTGTATTGATAAATCGGGATTGTTATAAAGCATTCTTCTTGCCTGGGAGAAAGTCTTACTCCCCTTCCCTTCCACCATATAACAAAAGATGGTCCATGGAGCTCCTGCAAATCCAATCAAAGGCACCCGGCCGTTCAGCTCTTTTTTGGTTATCCGAATAGCCTCCAACACATAGGACAGGCTTTCTTCGGGATTCACGCGCTTCAATTTAGCTACCTGTTCGGCTGTTGTAATTACTTCCGGGAAAAATGGACCGGCTTTTTCTACCATTTCATAGGACAATCCCATAGCCTCCGGAATCACCAAAATGTCGGAAAAGATAATAGCGGCATCTACTTTTAAATGATCTACAGGCTGAATCGTTACTTCAGCCGCTAGTTCAGGTGTTTTTACCAGCTCTATAAAACCACTTAGGCTGGCTCTTACTGCCCTGTATTCCGGTAATATACGACCGGCCTGACGCATGAGCCATACGGGTGTCCTCTCCACTTTTTCACCCCTGGCTGCTCTTAACAAGAGATCATTTTCCAATATCATAGCGCAAATATAATCCGAAAATTAACTTTACGGCGCATTCCATTTTTAAATTAATTGAAACGACCGCCTCAAATATGACATCTAATCATACCGAATAAATAAACATGCAAATGGTGGGGGTTCAAATGGTTTTCTTTTGTTAAATAAGTGGGTATTTTTGTGAATAGACAAAACATAAACCATGAGCTTTTTATTTAATGATTTTTCCAGCTGGAAAAAATATTGTGAAGAAAAGCAATTAAACCTCCATGAGGTAGTGCTGGAATATGAAGTGAAGCAAAAAGGAAAATCACCCCAGGAAATCTGGGACGGTCTCGCCGCGGCCTATCAGGTGATGAAAGAGGCCATACACACTGGCCTCAATGATGATATGACCTCCAGGTCGGGAATGGTGAATAACGGTGCAAAAAAAGTTTACCAAAATAAGCTTACCGTCCTCTCCCCTGAATTTCAACAGCTGATAGCCAGAGCGCTGGCGGCCAAGGAAGTCAATTCCTGTATGGGAAGGATCGTGGCGGCACCCACTGCCGGCGCGTCAGGGATCTTACCTGGCACGCTGTATACACTTCAGGAAATCCACCAGTTGGACGACAAAAAAATATCCGAAGGACTCCTGGTGGGAGCCGGCATTGCACTGGTCATAGAGGAAAAGGCGTCATTGGCAGGAGCGGTAGGAGGCTGCCAGGCTGAAACAGGAAGTGCGGCAGCCATGGCCTCCGGAGCCATTGTATATTGCCTCGGCGGAAATGTAGACCAGGTGTTCAATGCAGTGGCCATCACTATTCAATGTATGCTGGGACTGGTATGTGATCCCGTCGCCGGATTGGTGGAGGTACCCTGTATTGTGAGAAATGCCAGTGCAGCAGCCATTGCCAACTCCTCCGCACAAATTGCCCTGTCTAATGTCAGCGCCGTTATTCCCGTTGATGAATGTGTGGAGGCTATGGGAGAAATCGGTCAAAGTATGGAGGATAAATACAAAGAAACAGCTCTGGGTGGCTTAGCTACCACGGCTACCGGCCAACAAATTGCTAAAAAGGTACTGATTCAGGACATTGAAATTTTACCCGACCAACCTGACGAATCGTCTTAAAACTTGATTTCCGAAATAAAAAAATAAAAAACAGTAGAAAATATAAGCGACCAAAACACGGCGCTAAACAGCATGTAGTAAATAATTTTCCTTCTACCGCCTCCCAGATAAGAAACCAGGATAGAGCCGCCAATAGGTGTGAAGATGATCGGCGTCAGAAAAGACACGCCAAAAAGGCCATATTTCTTCCAGATCCCTACAAATCGCCGGTTTTTTTTTGTGAACTTCTTCCTTTTGCGCTTGAATATAGTAGGAATATTATTCTTAAATCTCTTGCTGGTAAATATAATTACAGACGTCATCATTCCAGCCACAGTAATGAGAACTGTTTCAACCCACGATAGTCCCGATGCCGGACCCATAGTAGGTCCTGCGATGAACTTGACCATGCTCAAAAGGTAGATGGAAATATATTTTATTATCTCTGCCCACATGCCTTATCCGATTACGATATAAGTATAAAAAACATAAATAGTTAATAACAAAAACCCTGAGGTACGCCCCATTTTTTTGTTAAATGCCATCATTGGCAAAATTATCAAGGTTACGCCAAGCATCCAAATCATATCCACATTTAAAATCGTCCCGCTTGCTTTGACGTCGGTTATCAAACCTGTAATTCCTAAGATAAACAGGATGTTGAAAATATTGGACCCGATCAAATTTCCGATGGCGAGGTCCGTTTCCTTTTTAAAGGCGGCGACAAGGGAGGTCACCATTTCGGGAAGGCTTGTTCCTACAGCCAACACCATTATGCCGATGACTCTTTCGCTAATTCCAAAGATCCAGGCCATATTTTTCGCTCCGGTAACAAACCACTCCGACCCAAAATACAGCCCCAGACTTCCTATTATTAAAAACATGATTCCCAGCCAAAGGTTTCCCTTGAACGTGATTTCTTTTTCAACGGGGTAATGTTTTTCAACATTTTTCAGTTTTTCCTTTCTTGATTTATCAATAATAAACAGGGTATAGGCCAGCAATAGAACCAGGAATAAGGTGCCTTCCATGTATCCGATGGTCCCTTTCAATAGCAGGAAGTACAATAACAAAGTAGCGCTCATGGCTACAGGCCAATCCACTTTTATGCTATCCGAATTTATCTTCATCGGCCTGATCACGCTCGTCAACCCAAAAATCAGCGCCAGGTTACAGATGTTGGAGCCAATTACATTTCCCATGGTAAAATCTGAGCTACCCATTAGTGCCGCCTGTATGCTAATGAGCAACTCGGGAGAAGAGGTCCCGAATGCCACAACAGTAGCACCAACCACTAAAGGCGATACACGTGCGCGCAATGCTATGTCCGTGGCGCCTTTGAGCAGCAAATTACTTCCAATAATCAGCACGCCAAGCCCCACCAGCATCATCAACATTTCATACACCATACCTCAGATAATCATTAAAGTTTTTGACCAAAAGCAAGATCTCCGGCATCGCCAAGGCCGGGAACTATATAGGCCTTATTGTTAAGCTCCTCATCTACGGCGGCCACCCAAAGGTCAAACTTGAGATCAATATGCTCCCGCAAATAAGCAATGCCTTCCGGTGAAGCTATGGCACACATAATGTCAACATGATCCGGTTCCCCGTTTTGTCTTAAGGCACGCAAAGTCTTTAATATGGATTTGCCTGTTGCCAGCATGGGGTCGATAAGTATCAATCTCCTTCCTTCCAATGATGGCGTAGCCACATAATCCAGCTGGATCTCAAAATCATTATTATCATCACTTTTTCCTCTGTAGGCGCCAATAAATCCGCTGTCTGCGTGATCAAAGTAGTTGAGCACGCCCTGGTAAAACGGAATACCGGCTCTCATGATCGGTATGAGTAATGGTTGGCTGCTTATAAGTTGAATGTCAGCACTGCCAAGAGGTGTATGAACGGTCTCGGTCCTGTAACTAAGTGATTTAGATAGCTCGTAAGCCAATAAACTCCCCAAACGCTCAAGATTCTTTCTAAAACGCATGCTGTCAAGCTGAATATTTTTGTCCCGGATTTCGGCCAGAAAATGATTTGCAATGGAGTTAGTCTTATTTAAAACAAACATTATCGGGGTTTATTGATTGAAATTTAAATATAGCCAATAATTTATAATCAATTGATTACCAATTATTTAAATCTATAAAAAACTTCCAAAGAAATTTTTTAATACTTTTTTGTTGCTGATTACCTGCCTCTTTGTACTTGCTTATCCGCTCAATCTAAAAGCAACCACTAATTTATTTAAATAAAGATCATTTTTATGATTTAATTAAGAATTTATATGACATGGGTGTTATTTAAAGTTTTATAAAATAATCCGGAATTCATCGACAGCAAAAAACACAAAATCATGATAATGGTGTTGGTAAGATACTTTTATTTTGTGCCTTGATTGATACATAACTTTATAGCATCGATGGAATTATTAAAAACACTTTGTCAGGTCCAGGCGCCCTCCGGAAATGAGTTGCCTTTGAAAGAATTCATACTCAATTATGTCAATGAACGACGATCGAACTGGACGTGCCAGCCTGAAATAATTCATGGGGAAGAATTTCAGGATTGCCTGATCTTAAAATTCGGACAACCCAGAACTGCGGTCTATGCACATATGGATTCCGTCGGGTTTACGGTGCGGTATGAGAATCAACTTGTTCCTATCGGCAGTCCTGAAACGAGGACCGGTTCGCTGTTGGTTGGCCAGGATCAATTAGGCCCCATTGAATGCGGGTTGGTTGTAGATGAAAATAATATGATTCGATATGATTTTGGCAGAACCATTCAACGGGGCACGAACCTGGTCTTTAAATGTGATTTTAAGGAAAACGAGGAATACGTTCAATCCTGCTACCTGGACAATCGGTTAGGTGTCTATAACTGCCTGAAGCTGGCAGAAAGCTTGGAAAACGGTGTACTGGTTTTTTCATGCTGGGAAGAACATGGTGGAGGGTCGGTGCCCTATCTGGTCAAATTTTTATATGAAAAATTCAACATTCGTCAATCCCTTATATCAGATATCACCTGGGTAACGGATGGCGTACATCCCGGCAAAGGAGTTGTCATCTCTTTACGCGACAAAAACATTCCCAGGAAAAGTTTTGTGGATAAAATCATCAGTATTGCCGATCGTTCCGGCGTTGATTACCAACTGGAAGTAGAAGGTTCCGGCTCGAGTGATGGCAGGGAGATCCAGGTCTCACCATACCCGGTCGACTGGTGCTTTATTGGCGCGCCGGAAGAAAACGTACATTCTCCAAGAGAAAAAGTTCATAAAAAAGATATCGCGGCTATGATCGCATTATATGGTGAATTGTTGAAAGAATTATAATCGTTTTAAAAAGACAGTTTAAAATTAATATCTATATTTGCCGCCCGTGATTCCCGATTTTAAAATTGCGACTATTACCCTCAACTATGAAAATTAAGGATAAACATTTTAAAGTACTGCTTGATTACGAGCAAATTTCCAAACGGGTCATGGAGCTCGCTGCGGCAATAAATCATGATTACGAGGGTAAAAACCCCCTATTTATTGCGATTATGAATGGTGCCTTTATGTTTGCGGCAGATTTAATGAAGCACGTACACATCCCCTCCGAAATAACCTTTATCAAAGTCAATTCCTACCAGGCAACTAAAAGCACTGGTAACGTAAAGGAGCTGATAGGATTACAGGAAAATATTTTCAAAAGAAATCTAATTATCATCGAGGACATTGTTGATACGGGTAATACCATATCGCACTTGTTGGAAGACTTCAACACCTTAGGCGCTGATTCTATCGAGATCGTCGCTTTACTACATAAACCGGAAGCAGTCAAAAAAAAGGTAGCTATAAAATATCAGGGATTTTCCATCCCTAACAAGTTTGTTGTCGGATACGGATTGGATTACGACGGGTATGGCAGAAACACCCGCGATATTTTTGAATTGCTGGAATAATAGCATTCGGTCTTTACACCTTAGGATTAATTACTAAATAATTTATCTTTGCTTTTTTTAAAAAATCTAAATACCAAACTATGCTTAACATCGTGCTATTTGGCCCTCCCGGCGCTGGAAAAGGAACGCAAAGCGAAAAGTTAATTGACAAATACAAGCTTGCCCATATTTCAACCGGGGATTTGTTTAGAAAAAACCTCAAAGAAGGCACCAAAATGGGCGTTTTGGCGCAGAAGTATATGGATGAAGGAAACCTGGTCCCGGATGAAGTTGTGATAGGAATGGTTGATGATAAAATTAAGGAGACTAGTAAATCCAATGGCTACATATTTGACGGTTTTCCAAGAACTGTTGAACAGGCAAAGGCCCTGGATGAATTGATGAATAAAAATGAAACGCCGATCTCTACCATGATATCGCTGGAGGTTCCCGAAGAGGAGTTAACGAAAAGATTATTGGAAAGAGGGAAAACTTCAGGACGGCCTGACGATCAGAATCTGGACAAAATCAAAACCAGGATACAGGTTTATCAGGATGAAACACTCCCAGTAGCATCTTATTACCAACAACAGGAAAAGCACAACAAGGTGCTGGGTGTCGGAAAAATCGATGAAATATTTGAAAACATCTGCGAACAGGTTGACAAATATTTGTAAGCCCGCAAACGCCAAATCAACAAAAAAAGGCTGTAAAAAACCCATCTTTGGCCAACTCAAATTTTATCGATCACGTAAAAATTTATCTCCGTTCGGGCAACGGAGGCCCGGGCTCCGTACACTTTAGAAGAGAAAAGCATGTGCCAAAAGGTGGGCCGGATGGTGGAAACGGTGGCCGCGGAGGGCACATCATCGTAAAAGGCAATCAGCAGTTGTGGACTTTGCTACACCTGAGATACAAAAAGCACCTGATTGCCCGTAACGGCCAACCGGGAGAGGGAGGCAGGCGAAGTGGCGCTAACGGAGAAGATGTCATTATTGAGGTTCCGCTGGGGACGGCCGTAAAAAATGCGGAAACCGACGCTTTCATTACAGAGATCACCGAAGAAGGCCAGGAAGCGATTATAGCCAAGGGAGGGCTTGGCGGACTCGGCAACGAAAACTTCAAAACCGCTACCCAACAGACACCCCGGTACGCCCAGCCAGGAGAACCCGGAGTAGAGATGCAGGTAATTCTGGAACTGAAACTTTTGGCAGATGTTGGTCTCGTCGGGTTTCCCAACGCGGGCAAATCTACCCTGCTTTCAGTCGTTTCGGCTGCCAAACCTGAAATTGCCGATTACCCGTTTACCACCCTTGTGCCAAACCTTGGTGTCGTAGCCTACCGCGATTACAAATCATTTGTGATGGCCGATATCCCGGGAATAATAGAGGGAGCAAGCGAAGGCAAAGGGCTGGGTTTGAGATTCCTTCGTCATATTGAAAGAAATGCCATCCTCCTGTTTCTGGTACCGGCCGACGCCCGGGATATAGCCATGGAATATAAGATTTTGTTAAAGGAACTGGAAAAATACAATCCCGAATTACTGGACAAAAAAAGACTGCTGGCGATTTCCAAGTCGGATTTACTGGATGAAGAGTTGGAAGCAGCCCTTACCAATGAATTACCCGAACAGGTGAAATGGGTTTTCATTTCCTCCATAACCGGCAAAGGCATGCAGTCATTAAAAGATTTCATTTGGGAAGCCTTAAATGAATGAGCACGAATGACCGCCTTTTAAGCATAAAATCAGTCCAAACTTACCAATACCGAAACCGTTGTGTATTTTGATATAGCGGGTATTTAAATATTCGGGTAAGTTTCCCTTCTGCTGACAGGCGTTGCGGGATGGCAATAGCGTTAAGCACCTACCGGCATACGCTATTCGCTGAAAGATCTGATCCGATCGTGCCAATTTGGCATAAATAGCCAATTGGCAAAAAAATTGTTTCTTTTGACAAAAATCAGGGTAGAAAAAAACTGAATTCGCCCTTAACTTTGCATAGAAGAAAAATTGAAATTGTAAGATTTAATTTGGTTTAAGCTGTTAAATCATGAAAAAAGAACATTTAGAAGAACAGAAAGAAAATACCACCGCTGAAGAAAACGTGACAGAGGAGGGCGTCAAAACCAATAATAGTGAAGAAAATACAGTTGATAACAAAGAAATAACTGACGAAATTTCAGAAGAAAAATCAGAATTAGAGCAGGTGAAGTCAGAATTGGCAGAATCAAAAGATAAATACCTGAGATTATATTCTGAATTTGAAAATTTCCGTAGAAGAACGGCCAAAGAAAGACTAAGCTTAATTGGTACAGCCAATGAAGAGATAATTAGTGCATTACTCCCTGTACTGGATGATTTCGAGAGAGCCCAGGAGTCCAATAAAAAAGCCGAAGCCGAAAGTATGAAAGAAGGTTTTGCTTTGATTCATAACAAGTTAAAAAATATCCTGGAACAAAAAGGGCTTAAAGTAATGGAAAGCAAACAGGGTATGAGCTTTGACCCTGAATTACATGAGGCCATTACACAAACCCCGGCGCCCAAAAAGAAATTAGTTGGGAAAGTAGTAGATATCATAGAAAAGGGATATCACCTTGGAGATAAAGTTATTCGTTTTGCAAAAGTTGTGATAGGAACATAAATATGGCTAAGAGAGACTATTATGAAGTATTAGGTGTTGACAGATCCGCTGCTCCTGAGGAGATAAAAAAGGCGTATAGAAAAATCGCCATAAAATATCATCCGGACAAGAACCCCGACAACCCACAGGCTGAAGAAATGTTTAAAGAAGCGGCCGAGGCTTACGAGGTTTTAAGTAATGCGGAAAAGAAACAGCGCTACGACCAGTTTGGTCACCAGGGTGTAAATGGTGGCGGATTCGGAGGAGGTGGCATGAATATGGAAGATATATTCTCTCAATTCGGCGACATCTTTGGATCCGGAAGTCCTTTTGAAAGCTTTTTTGGTGGTGGCGGAGGCCGGGCCAGGGGCAGAAAGGGTTCCAATCTACGCATTAAACTCAAGCTTACACTACAGGAAATAGCCAATGGTGTAGAGAAAAAAATAAAGGTGAACCGGCTGGTTCCGGCAGATGGCGTAACTTTCAAAACATGTAACTCCTGTCAGGGTACGGGTCAGGTGAGAAAGGTCGTTAACACGATGTTGGGTCAAATGGTATCCTCTAGTACCTGTCCTGCTTGTAACGGCTCGGGAAAAGTGGTTGATCACCGGCCTCCAGGGGTAGACAGCTCGGGACTGCATCAAAAAGAAGAGGTCATCAATATTAAAATACCCGGTGGCGTGACAGAAGGCATGCAACTTTCTATGTCAGGGAAAGGCAATGCCGCGCCAGGTGGCGGAGCGCCGGGTGATTTATTGATCCTCATCGACGAAATCGAAGATCAGGATTTAAAAAGAGAAGGCAATAACATTACTTACGAACTTTATATCAGCTTTATCGATGCTGCCCTGGGAAGTACCGTTGAAGTACCCACTATCGACAGCAGGGTGAAAATAAAAATTGAGCCCGGTACACAATCAGGAAAAATATTGCGACTACGCAACAAAGGTATCAAAGACATTAACGGTTACGGCCAGGGTGATCAGCTGATCCATGTAAATGTGTGGACGCCGAAGAAATTAACACACGACGAAAAGGCTCAACTTGAATCACTCAGGGAATCACCTAATTTTAAACCTAGGCCGGAAAAGGGTGAAAAAGGCTTTTTTGATAAAATGAAAGACTTTTTTTAACAACCTTTCTCCATACATTTAAAAGTCACAGATTACTTTCGGTTTTGGGCTTCTGTGGAGCAAAATTACCTCGAATCACCTGTTTAACGCAACACATTTTTCCTTAAACACGTACATAGGGACATGTGGAGGAATAGTTTATTACTATTATTAGTTTTAGGAACTAATAGCGGGATTTTATTTGGGCAGACTAAAAAACGATACACGGTAGATACGACATCGGAGTATAATAAATTAGCATTTAGTTTATATTCTCCTTCTGGTACCTGTCAAATAAGGCCTACCGATCATCCTAAACTGGTAACCGTTTATTGTAAATCTGAAAACGACGATTACCATCCGGCCTTTGTTACAAGACAAAGTAATAAAACGAAGCTGGTTTCTCTCGATATGGATGACGGTAAATCCGACGGCATTACCAGAACGCTTTCCGGAAAAGTTTTCAAATCTTCCTACATGGAATTTGAAAATAAATGTAACGTATACCTCTCGCACCATAAACCAATCATACTGGATTTAAAGTATGGTGTAGGCGAAGCCTTTGCCGACTTGTCCGGACTGGCGGTGGAACGACTTAAAATAGGTACCGGAAGCGCAGATGTGACGGTTGGCTACCAGGAAGGGAAAGAAAATCTGGTCAACATGGATACCTTTTCCATAAAGGTAGATCTCGGATCAGTCACCGTTCAACGACTAAACCTCTCCAAAGCCTCTAATATTATCGCCGACGTAGGATTCGGTGATTTGACCCTCGAATTATCCGACACCCTGATGCTCAATACAAACGTCAAGGCCAGTGTAGGTGCCGGAACCATGGAAATTCTAATAGCCAATCAAAATACCCCCGCCATTATCTACGTCAATAACTCTATCCTCTGCCGGGTGAAATTAAACAAACACTTCAAAGAAATCAGGAAAAACGTCTTTGTTAACGACAGTTACCACAAAGACGCCAAAAATCTGATCACCTTCAACCTGGATGTGGCTATGGGAAATATTATTTTCAGATAGTAGTATATGGTTTTAGACCGGGTCCAGGTTAAAAGTTGATAGCATACATTTCAGGTCCGGCGCAAATAATCATTTGCTATTATTCAAATTCCTGCCTTAAATGTCCACATGATACACAAGGCAATTTAAACCGGAGAATTACCTTTTATAACTATTTTACCCCAACCTCATTTTTTTATGAGTAGATTTGTAATTATCACCATTACAAAAATTGCAAAAATTGAATATTGTTGTCGCAAAAAACATAAGTAAAAAATTTGGTGATCACCAGGCCTTGGACCAGGTAGATCTAAACATACCACAAGGCGCTATTTTTGGTTTATTAGGTCCAAACGGAGCGGGAAAAACCACCTTCATCAGAATTGTAAATCAAATCATCACTAATGACGAAGGAGAAATTTACATCAACGATGAAAAACTGGCTTCCCATCATATCAGAGACATTGGCTACTTGCCTGAGGAAAGAGGGCTTTACAAAAAAATGAAGGTCGGAGAGCAGCTCCTGTATCTGGCCCGGCTGAAGGGTGTTGCCAAAAGCGAAGCCACTAAAAAAATCAATGAGTGGTTGACTAAATTTGACCTGAAGGAATGGAAGAACAAAAATATTGAAGACCTCTCAAAGGGAATGCAGCAAAAAATTCAATTTATTGCTACCATTATCCATAGTCCCAGTTTAATCATCCTGGACGAGCCGTTTTCCGGGTTTGACCCTATTAATGCCAGCCTGATCAAAGATGAGATTCTCAAGATCAGGGATCAGGGCAGCACCATCATTTTTTCTACCCACCGAATGGAATCGGTAGAAGAGTTATGCGATCACATCGCGCTCATTAACCGGTCAAAAAAAATACTGGATGGTCCCAAATTAGCCATTAAGGAACAATTCAGAACTAATACATTTGAAGTAATACATAAAGGAGATATCAGCCGGTTAAACCCGTCTGACTACGATATTGGTGAAAATATAAGGTTTGACGGAGATACGGAAAAGGCCCTGATACAGATAAAAAACGGAAATTCCCCAAATCATTTATTAAGCGATCTGATCGCACTGACGGAGGTGCACGGGTTTACCGAAAAAATACCCAGTATCAACGATATTTTTATTGCGAAAGTCAAAGAGGAAAATAACCATGAATAAAATATGGCTTATCATCAAGCGGGAATATTTTTCCAGGATAAGGAAAAAATCTTTCATTATCATGTCCATTCTCGGGCCTTTGCTTTTTGGCGGCATATTGGTAGTTCCGATTTGGTTGGCTACCCGCGACAACCCGGAGAAGCTGGTGGTTGTGAAGGATGAAAGCGGTTTCTTTGACCATAAATTAAATGCCAACAACATTCAATTTGTCTACACCACCGAAAGAATAGAACATTTATTGTTGCAGGATAGCACTATCCTACACATCCCCCCTATTGATTTAAAAAGGACGGTAGATATATTTTTGTATGGAGAAAATAATCACGGGATTGATTTTGAAAATCGTATCAAAAACAGCCTGGAAAGGGAGCTTCGAAAAATAAGACTTTCCAGGTTGGGGCTGAACCAAGGCAAACTCGATAGTCTCAATACCAGGGTCAACCTTCAAACCAAAAACTCGCAAACCGGTGAAGCGGAAGCCGACTCCGGCGTAGCCAGTATTGTTGGCTATATTGGCGCTTTTGCCATCTATATGTTTATATTTATTTACGGCGCCCAGGTAATGCGCGGCGTCGCGGAAGAAAAGACAAACAGGATCATTGAGATCATAATTTCTTCGGTAAAACCATTTCAATTGATGATGGGAAAAATTGTGGGCATTGCCCTGGTAGTGCTCACACAATTAACCGTCTGGATCACCCTCACCTCCGCCATCTACCTGGGGATTTCAGCCTATTATTCCGATGAAATGAAATTGCTAGCAGAAACCCAAAGCGCACAATCGACATTGAGCAGCCCCGGTATGAACAAAATCGAGCAGGCCAAAATGCTTAGTGAGGTAAAAGATAAAATTGAAGGCTTCCCTGTTTTTAAGACGGTTTTTTCCTTCATTTTCTATTTTTTAGCCGGTTATTTAATGTATGCGGCCTTGTTTGCCATGGTGGGGTCAGCAGTGGATAGCATGGAGGATTCGCAACAATTTATGCTCCCAATCACCATTCCGCTTATCGGCTCCATCATTGTACTGGGCGCTGTATTACAGGATCCCCATGGCTCCCTGGCTTTTTGGATGTCGATGATCCCGCTAACTTCCCCGGTAGTCATGATGATGCGGGTGCCATTCGATGTGCCTGACCTTGAATTATTATTATCTATGTTTCTTTTAATAGGGGGATTTATATCTACTACCTGGTTTGCCGGAAGAGTATATAGAATAGGTATTTTGATGCATGGCTCCAAAGTCAACTACAAAACCCTGTGGAAATGGTTTTTTATGAATAACTGACCAATTGTAATATGGAACAAAATATAGGTAAATATATCATAGTCACCGGGGCTGTCATCCTGATAATAGGTATAATTTTCTATTTTTTCCACGACAAACTGCAATGGATCGGAAGGCTGCCAGGGGATATCAGGGTGGAGAAACCTAATTTTAGATTTTACTTCCCCATTACGACTATGATCCTGGCCAGCATCGTGCTAAGTCTTCTGTTATGGATATTCAGGAAAATCTTTTGACAGCATCCTCAGGCTAAAACGCCTAAAACAATAATAATTAATTAAATTAGCGATTTAAAATCCTCTAGACTTGCCTGAATACGCATTCTACGGGATAATTGCACTGATTTTTCTATGGCACAGAACGATGGCTTTAATATCTACCAGAATAATTCCAGAATTAAATGGGTAGTATTGGTCGTTGCCGTAGTGATTAGCGCCACCTCAATTTACTACACCAACCTACTCGTAGAGGAGTTTAAATTGAGGGAGGAAAAGATGATAGAGCTACATGCCAACATCCTCGAATATACCGCCAATGTATTCGACTACGATGAAAATATAACATTTTACTCGGATATACTTACCTCTAACACTTCCGTACCACTGATCCTTACCGATTCCGTTGATAACATTCTATCAACACGCAACATTAAAATGCGCCCCGATATCACGGAAGAGGCACGGGTCAAGATTGAGAAAAAAGAGCTGGCCGTCATGAAGGAAGCCTATGAACCCATTCTGGTGACGGTACGCGACCTGGAAAATGATGAGGTGATCAACTATCAATACGTTTATTATCGAAACTCCGATTTATTATCCCAACTAAAATATTACCCGTACATTCAGCTGTCTGTTATATTTATATTCGGGTTGATTGTATATATGATCTTCAGCTATTCCAAAACCGCTGAGCAAAACAGGATTTGGGCCGGGCTTGCCAAAGAAACCGCCCATCAGCTAGGCACACCCCTGTCATCCCTGATGGCCTGGGTGGAATACTTCAGGGCCGATGAAAATCAGGCCAACCAGGAAATTGCCATGGAATTGGACAAAGACATCAAAAGATTGGAGATGATCACATCCAGGTTTTCCAATATTGGTTCCGTACCCCTTCTCCAGGAAGAAAATGTCTATGAAATTATCAGGGATACAGTGAACTACCTGGAATCGAGAGTTTCCTCCAAGGTGAATTTTGATATTAATACCGTCACCACCGAAACCTATGCCGATTTGAACAAACCCTTATTCGAATGGGTGATAGAAAATATCTGCAAAAACGCGGTAGATGCCATGAGTGGGGTGGGTACTATTACAATTAACGTTATCAAAGCCAATGAAGGTAGAGTCATTATCGATATATCGGACACCGGAAAGGGCATTCCAAAAGCCAATATTAAAAAGATTTTTTCTCCCGGTTTCAGCACCAAAAAGAGAGGATGGGGATTGGGGCTAACGCTCGTCAAAAGGATTATCAACAACTATCATAAGGGGCAAATTTTCGTAAAATCCTCAGAACCAGACGCGGGGACAACCTTTCGGATTATTTTGAAAACTTAGGCGATTTGCGGCCTTTAAACACGCCATTTACTGCTTCAAACCCACTGTGAAACGAGCAAATAAATATTCTGAAATTCCTATCATATTACCTTTGCTTTAAATAATTAATCGTTTAGATTTGCAGTCTGAAAATTTAACGTGAAAATTCAATTTAAGAATTAATATAACATGGCTAAAACAGGTAAAGTTACACAAGTGATCGGTCCGGTAGTAGATGTTAGTTTTGATACTGAGGATTCGCTACCTAATATTCTTGATGCGCTCGTAGTTACAAAAGAAAATAATCAAAAAGTTATATTGGAGTGCCAGCAGCATCTAGGAGAAGACAGGGTACGCACCATAGCCATGGATAGTACTGAAGGATTAACCCGGGGAATGGATGTCCTGGACACGGGATCACCTATAAAAATGCCAACGGGTGAGAGCATTAGAGGAAGGCTATTCAATGTAGTAGGTGAAGCCATAGACGGCATTGATCAACCCGAAGATAGCAAAGGACTTTCCATACATAGAAATGCTCCTAAATTTGAGGAACTCTCCACTACTTCGGAAGTTTTATACACAGGAATTAAGGTAATTGATCTTCTGGAACCTTATGTAAAAGGTGGAAAAATCGGACTCTTTGGCGGTGCCGGAGTAGGAAAAACTGTTCTTATCCAGGAATTGATCAACAACATTGCGAAAGCCTACGCAGGTCTGTCGGTATTCGCAGGTGTTGGAGAAAGAACGAGGGAAGGAAATGATCTGCTTCGTGAAATGATAGAATCAGGCGTTATTAAATATGGTGACGATTTTCTCCAATCGATGGAAGATGGAGCCTGGGATCTGTCCAAAGTTGATAAAAAAGAATTGGCCAACTCGCAGGTAACCCTGGTATTTGGACAAATGAATGAACCTCCCGGAGCCAGAGCCAGAGTGGCATTGTCCGGTTTAACTGTAGCTGAGTATTTCAGAGATGGTGACGGAGAGGGAGAAGGAAGGGATATACTCTTCTTTATTGATAACATTTTCAGGTTCACCCAGGCTGGCTCGGAAGTTTCGGCACTGTTAGGCAGGATGCCATCTGCGGTGGGTTACCAACCTACGCTGGCTACTGAAATGGGTGCCATGCAGGAAAGAATTACCTCTACCAAGCGTGGATCCATTACCTCCGTACAAGCCGTTTATGTACCTGCCGATGACCTGACTGACCCAGCGCCGGCCACTACATTTGCACACCTTGATGCGACGACTGTACTTTCCAGGAAAATTTCAGAGCTTGGAATTTACCCGGCGGTGGATCCTCTGGACTCTACATCCCGGATCTTAACAGCCGAGGTTTTAGGCGACGAACATTACAACTGTGCCCAAAGGGTAAAAGAAATATTACAACGATATAAGGAATTGCAGGACATCATTGCCATCCTTGGAATGGATGAATTGTCGGATGAAGATAAAGAAGTGGTGCACAGGGCAAGAAGGGTACAAAGATTCCTCTCCCAACCCTTCCACGTAGCCGAGCAGTTTACAGGTACCGAAGGCGTATTGGTAGACATCAAGGATACCATTAAAGGCTTCAACATGATTATGGATGGCGATTTTGACCACCTCCCTGAAATGGCATTTAACCTTGTCGGCTCGATCGAAGACGCTAAGGAAAAAGGAGAGAAAATGATCGCTGACGCCAAATAGAGTCGAACCGGTTACTATTTATTTGATATGCATTTAGAAATTATTACACCGGACAAAAAGGTCTTTGAAGGGGAGGTAGAATCTGCTACTTTCCCCGGGACTGACGGTTCTTTCCAGGTACTTAAGGATCACGCTCCATTAATTAGCTCTCTAAGCAAGGGAGATTTGGTTTACCAAGATACCGATGGCACTCATAGTTTGGTGGTCGATGGAGGCGTTGTGGAAGTACTTAATAATAATGTCATCGTTCTGGCTGAATCCGTCTTGGATTGATAGCTTCTGTCTGGAGTTTCTGATCTTTCATCCGCCCAAACGGATGTATAATCAACCGTTTATCTAAGAAAAAGCAAAACCAGCGTTACTGGGAGTTATCTTTTTTACCCGTGAAAATTTGTTGCATTCTTTTAAAGAACCTTTTTTCGAATGCCCAGAAGAATTTAAACTGGCCGAAAAGAAATGCATAAACCAGCAGTACTACCTGGTATAGAGGCAATATTAACAAGTAATACAAAAAACTATAAAGGATTGAATTGCGAGCCTCCTCTCCCAGCAACCCCAGAATAGGCCGCTTTAAGAACAAAACTGTAAAGCCGGTACATGCAAAAACCAACAATACCACGACTACCTGAAAAAGGCTATTTAACTGCCATCGCTTTTTGAGCTTCTCAAAAAAGTTCTTTTCTTCCATAAACCTTAGAATTTTAATACCTGAACCTTGGCAACCCCCAACTCCACCAGGTTAACAACAAAAAGCTTGTCATATTCATTTTCATCCAACTGCTGAAAATCCTCCTTGCCGGTAAGATAGTTAACCAGTCCGGGAATCGTATTTGAATGGCCGACAATCAGGTAATTATCGTTGCTGTTTTCTACAAGAATCTCCTGAAGAAAGTCTTTATCATGGGCATTATAAATCTCGATTGACATATTTTTACTGTCAGCCAGCGGGGCAACCGTATTTTTGGTCCGTAAAAAGTCAGTAGCATAAATAGTTTTAAAATCTACTTCTTCCAATAGCTCCATCAATCGCATGGCTCTTTGCTTTCCCAACTCGTTTAACGCCGGGTCTTCTCCGCCATCCTTGGCCTTTTCCGCATGACGCAATAAGTAGAGGGTAGTTAATGATGGTTGCTGACTTTTGACTGAACACGATTGTCCAAAAGTAATTGCCCAAATGAATATGACCAGATATCTGCCCATAATGAAATTATTTAAATTTAAAATGTTCCTACCGGAAATCCCGGAACAATTTCCACATCTCACTATTTGTCGGACGGGTATCAAGTGTTACCAATTTATCTTTCACTGGATGGGAAAAACGCAAGGCCTTGGCATGTAACTGAATACTTCCATCCCTGTTGGCGCGATTGAACCCATATTTAACGTCGCCTACAATCGGACAACCAATCTCCGCCAGCTGAGCTCTTATCTGATGGGGCCTGCCTGTCAGAGGTTCGACCTCCAATAAATAAAATTCGCCGATCCGTCCTAACATCCGGTACTCTAAAATAGCTTTTTTGGCGCCATTTTTATCGCTTTTGTGAACTCTGGCGATATTTTTTTGTCGATCTTTCAGCAGCCAGTGGGTCAACCTGCCCTCTTCATCAGGTGGCCGCTGCTTTACCATCGCCCAATATGTCTTGGATATCTCTCTTCGCTGAAATAGTTTTGTCATTCTTTCCAGGGCCTTGGAGGTTTTAGCCAATATCACCAAACCACTAACAGGTCGATCAATTCTGTGTACCAGTCCCAAAAAGATGTTACCCGGTTTGTTGTAAGTATCCTTAAGATACTTCTTGTATAAATCAACTAGCGTAAAATCACCGGTTTTATCTCCCTGCACCAATATTCCTGCTGGCTTATGGACAATCAGCAAATGATTATCCTCATAGACTATTTCGTACTTAAGCTTCAAAACCGACAAATTACTGTGGTATAGTTATAACACTGATTTTACTGTCACTTACCCAAGAGCTACCCTATAAAACACATATCCGAAGATTAAGATAGCCATGGACTCTTCAAAAAAAATAATAAAAAACCGGAAACCGGTATATTTTAAAATGTTTTTCGTCTATTTCTCAGGATGCACCGATATCAAAATTTCTTTTAAGATCACAGCCATTAATATTCTGAGGTAAAATGAAAATTGATCTCCGGGAAATTGTCCTGAACCATCTGCAGCCAGGCTTTGGTTTCCGCCATGAATACCAGTTTGCCATCCTTGTCATGGGCAATATGCCGGTACTTTGACTTTATAAACTCGTCCAGTTTCTTTTTATCATTGCTGCTAACCCAGCACGCTTTGAATAAATTGATAGGAACAAACCGGCAAGTGGCGCCATATTCATTTTTCAGTCTATGCTGGATGACCTCAAACTGTAATGCGCCAACAGTTCCAACTACCTTCCGGTTTCCCATTTCATAGTTAAAGATTTGGGCTACCCCCTCTTCCATCAACTGATCCAGTCCTTTACTCAGCTGTTTTGATTTCATAGCATCCTGATTGATCACCTCTTTAAATATCTCAGGAGAAAAACTGGGAATTCCTTTGTAGTTGGCTTTTTCCCCTTCTGTAAGCGCGTCCCCTATCTTCAGGTTGCCGGTGTCGTATATTCCGATGATGTCGCCGGGCCAGGCTTCATCAATAGTTTCCCTATCCTGTGCGAGGAAGGCGGTGGCATTTGAAAATCTAAAGTTTTTTTCCAATCGCACGTGATGATAGTTTTTACCCCTTTCAAATTTTCCGGAGCACACCCTGATAAAGGCTATTCGGTTTCGGTGTCGCGGATCCATATTAGCATGGATCTTAAACACAAACCCAGAAAACTTATTTTCATCAGGTTGAACAATCCTTTGCTCGGTTTCTCTTGATTTAGGTGGTGGCGCAATATTAATAAAAGTGTCGAGCAACTCTTTTACACCAAAATTATTAACTGCACTGCCAAAAAATACCGGTGCCACATTGCCGGACAGATAGTCGTCGACGGCAAATTCGGGATAAACGCCCTCCACCAGTTCAATATCCTCACGTAAACCTGCCGCATCCAGATCGCCTATCTTTTCCTCCAGTATGCTGTCATGAATGTTCTCAATGGCGATACCGGTCTCCTCGAGCTTCTTTTTGCTGGGCTCAAAAAGATAAAGACTTTTATCAAAAAGGTTATAAACACCCTTGAAACTTTTTCCCATACCGATCGGCCAACTTAACGGTCTGACCTTAATAGACAACTTTTCCTCGATTTCATCCAGCAGTTCATAAGGATCCCTACCCTCCCTGTCCAGTTTGTTGATAAAACAAATGACCGGCGTATTGCGCATACGGCAGACCTCCATCAGCTTTTCGGTTTGCTTTTCCACTCCCTTGACGCAATCAATAACCATTATCACGCTGTCAACGGCTGTTAAGGTACGATAAGTATCTTCTGCAAAATCCTGGTGCCCCGGGGTATCCAGGATGTTAATTTTTTTGTCTTTATAATTAAATCCCATGACGGAGGTGGCCACCGAGATACCTCTTTGTTTTTCAATCTCCATCCAATCCGAGCGGGCATGATCTTTTATCTTATTAGATTTCACGGCACCGGCTGATTGAATTGCCCCGCCAAATAAAAGTAATTTCTCGGTAAGCGTGGTTTTACCGGCATCGGGGTGACTTATGATTCCGAATGTCCGTCTTTTTTCAATCTGTTTTGTTAATTCCATTTTTCTGTAATACTGCTTTACAATCGTCTCCTCTCCTGTTTGGTTAGGCAAACTTTACCTGCTTTACCTTCTACATAGTCAACCGGGAGTATTTGAAAACACCTGTCAAGATAAATCAAATGACATTACTCTTTTCGTAAAATAATGCCATCGACACATTTAACGGCTGCAAAAATAGGTATAATAACGACAATACTGCAATATTTTGAAGGGGATAGCTATTATATAATGTCGTATTTTGTCGGCATATTCATTATTTAAAAACAAATTCTGCCAATCTGTCACAAATGACCGTCTGAATAGCTATTGGTATAAACATTGATGAAAGGTTAAAAGTTGAACAGATTATTATAACCAAAGATAATTATATAAAATGGGAAAAATTATAGGAATTGATTTAGGAACTACAAACTCTTGCGTGGCCGTGATGGAAGGGAATGAGCCGGTGGTTATTCCCAATAGTGAGGGAAGAAGAACCACACCATCAATTGTGGCTTTTTTAGACAATGGGAAAGGAGAAAGAAAAGTAGGTGATCCGGCCAAAAGGCAGGCTATTACCAATCCTAAAAATACCATCATGTCTGTGAAAAGATTCATGGGCAAAAAATATACGGATGTCGATGCTGAAAGAAGGCATGTCTCCTACGATCTCGAAAAAGGTAATAACAACACAGTACGGATAAAAATCGGCGATAGACAATATACACCACAGGAAATCTCTGCTATGATTTTACAGAAAATGAAATCAACCGGCGAAGATTATCTTGGAACTTCCATTTCGGAGGCGGTGATCACAGTACCTGCTTATTTTAATGACGCCGAAAGACAGGCGACCAAAGAGGCAGGCCAAATCGCCGGTTTGGAAGTAAAAAGGATTATCAACGAACCTACGGCCGCCGCCCTGGCTTATGGCCTTGACAAAAAAAATCAGGATATGAAAATCGCCGTTTACGATTTGGGAGGCGGTACATTTGATATTTCAATCCTGGAATTGGGAGACGGTGTCTTTGAGGTAAAGTCCACCAACGGTGATGTACACCTGGGCGGTGACGATTTTGACATGGTTATTATTGACTGGCTAGCGGAAGAGTTCAAGAAAGACGAATCCATAGATCTGAGAAAAGATGCTATGGCATTACAAAGATTGAAAGAGGCTGCAGAAAAAGCAAAAATAGAATTATCAAGCTCTACCAGTACAGAAATCAACCTGCCTTATATCATGCCGGTTGACGGAATTCCAAAACACCTTGTCAGAACATTAAGCCGGGCCAAATTTGAACAATTGGCAGATGAGTTGGTAAAACGAAGCCTGGAGCCCTGCAAAAAAGCATTAAGTGACGCCAACATGAGCACCTCGGAAATTGATGAAGTGATATTGGTAGGCGGATCTACCAGGATACCAAGGATCCAGGAAGAAGTAGAAAAATTCTTTGGCAAGAAACCATCAAAAGGTGTAAACCCTGATGAGGTAGTTGCCATAGGTGCTGCTATCCAGGGTGGGGTACTAACAGGAGAAGTAAAAGATGTGCTGTTGCTGGATGTGACGCCATTATCATTGGGGATTGAAACTATGGGAGGTGTGTTTACCAAATTAATTGAGGCCAATACTACCATCCCTACCAAGAAATCTGAAGTATTTTCAACGGCAGCGGATAATCAGCCTACAGTGGAAATTCACGTTTTGCAAGGTGAAAGGTCAATGGCCAAGGATAACCGAACTATTGGAAAATTTCATCTGGGTGATATTCCACCGGCACCGAGGGGAATGCCTCAGATCGAGGTAACTTTTGATATCGACGCCAATGGAATTTTAAATGTTTCTGCCAAAGATAAAGGTACAGGTAAGGAACAAAAAATTACCATCGAAGCTTCATCCGGTCTGACCGATGAAGAAATCGAAAAGATGAAAAAAGAAGCGGAAGCCAATGCTGAAGCTGATAAAAATGAAAAAGAAAAAATAGATAAAATCAACGCTGCTGATTCATTGATCTTTCAAACTGAAAAGCAGTTGAAAGAATACGGTGACAAATTATCCGAAGGTAATAAAACGGCTATCAACGAAGCGCTTGAGAAGTTAAAAGCCGCTCACGGTGCTGCTGATATTGCCGCGATTGATGTTGCCATGGAAGGTATGAACAAAGCCTGGGAAGGCGCGGCGCAGGAAATGTACGCAGCCACGCAGGGAGCTGACGCTCCGGAAGGTGAGGCACAACCCGGACCTGATAATGCCGACGGAGGCTCTTCATCGGAAAACGGAGATGTTTCAGATGTTGAATTTGAAGAGGTAGATGACAAAAAATAACATTTTGATGTTTATTTATATTCAACCCGGTAGTTAATACCGGGTTTTTTTTTGCCCATTTTCATATAAATATATCTCCCAAATTGGGAATATTATCCCGTCAAAACCTCATTCCCAAATTGGGACACAATTTCTCTCGCAAGTTGGCACGCAAAAACCGCCAAAAAAAGCCATAAAGAGCGTTTTCTCATAAATATTCGGAATGATTGATTTTTTGGCAAGCTATATGCACTACGTTCGCCAAAAACCAAGTATTATGAAAAACACTGAAACATTAACAAAATTTACAGAGAGCACATTATCACTTTGTTATCTGGTTAGTAATGTAAACGGAGACATGAATCATTACGAGTCAAGAATGTATGAATTCATTAAGCACGAAGAGAATATCTCTGAAGAAGACGCCGACTCCATTCTGAATGAAATAGAATCTTTATCACCGGAATATATCTTTGACAGAGGGATCAAGGCGCTTACTAAATGTGAAAAAACCGATCAAATCAAATGTCTGGCCTGGATGAATAAAATCGCCAATGCCGACGGATATCTGGCTGATCAGGAGTGGTCTATTATTTATAAGACCTACAAAAAAGAGCTGGATATTACACTGGAAGAAATACTCGAATTTGAATTACCCGAGTTGGATTATACATTTTACATAAGCCAAAACTAACGGGTTATAAAATTTGCAATATATGGAGACGAAAAGCTTTGAAGATTTAGAAAATAAACAGTATCTAATTTGCAAAATATCACATACGTATTTTCAGGTTTTATATGATATTTTATTTTCATCTCTTAAAAGGGATCTTTACATCCCAAAGTTCAAGATAATCGATATTCAATTTCACAGCTAAAGAAATAAACTCATGGTTACGCACAGCGAAAAATTTACCGAAGCCATCGCTTCACTTTATTATTTGATTAGTTCAGCGGACGGGGAAATAAGCGATTTTGAAAAAAGGATTTGTGAGCACATGTTGGAAACAGAAAAAATCAATGAAAAAGACTTTAATCAATTAATAGGTTCAATTGAACACTTATCACATGACGACGTTTATGCAAAATGCGTAAAGTTATTGAATGCCTGTCCAAAAGAGGAGCAGATCAGGGCATTGGCCTGGATGAGAAATATTGCCAATTCCGACGGATTCATGGCCAAAGAAGAATGGGCTTTGATATTTAAAATTTATAAAAGGGAATTGCAACTAAATCTGAAAGATATCATTGATTGTGATCTGCCAATACACGCTGGTTTAGCCGGATAAACCTGTTCTGTTGCGATTTTTAAGAGTCCAGAAAATTTTTGTACCACTCTCCTGAAGATTTGATAATCCTTTTTTGGGATTGAAAATCAACATAAATCAATCCAAACCTGGGATCATAACCTTCAGCCCATTCAAAGTTGTCCAATAAGGTCCATACAAAATAACCAGCTACTTTAACGCCTTCTTTCTTCGCACGTAATACCTGGGCGATGTGGTCTTTTAAATAATTGACCCGGGATTCATCCATCACCTTGCCGGCAATGGGTGTATCACTAAAAGCTACGCCGTTTTCGGTAATGATCAATTTTTTAATGCCGTCATAGGAATCATATTTCTTGAGCATTTTATATACACACGGTGGGAATATCTCCCAGCCCATAAGCGTAGTCTTTACCCCTCGTTTTTCGGCCTTTACCAGCTTGGCTTTAATGAAAGGTACAAACGGCGCAAATTTTACAATTTCCCGGGTGTAATTTTGAATACCGATAAAATCAAAGTTGGCCTTCATCCTGTCCTCATCACCAGATTTCATATATTTTTCGATCCTATTCAGCACGGTCAGCTCCTTTGTAGGATATCCAAGTCCCAGTGCAGGCTCTATAAATAACCGGTTTAACAACGCGTCCACTCTGATCGCCGCATTGACATCACTGACCTTGTGGCTATAAGGTTCTACGTAAGAACAGGAATAAGTAGTCCCTATCTCAGCACCTGGCGAAATTGATCTTACAACCTCTGCTCCCATGGCCTGGGCCAATGTGGCGTGATGGACGGCTGGCAAAAAATTTTTCATACCCTTTTTACCGGGAGCATGAACTCCAAGGAAGTAACCGGCCCCAACAAAAACCATTGGCTCGTTCAGGATCATCCAGTGATTTACTTTGTCCCCAAATTCCTGCACACATAAAGCAATATAATCCTGAAACCAGGAAATAATATCCCTGTTGGTCCAACCTCCCCTGAGTTCCAGTTGGTGGGGCAAATCCCAGTGATACAAGGTTACCCACGGCTTGATACCGGCCTCCAGGCAATAATCAAATACCCGATGGTAAAAATCTATCCCTTTTTGATTGACACTGCCAATACCTTCCGGGAGAATTCTTGGCCATGACAGCGAAAGCCGAAAGTTTTTAATATGCATTTGACGCATCAAATCGATATCCGTTTGAAACAGGTGATAAAAATCACAGGAGTGATCCCCATTTCTGCCATCCTGTATGTTACCTTTTATCCTGGTAAATTCATCCCAGATTGACGGGCCTTTGCCATCTTTTTTAGCGGCGCCTTCGATTTGGTATGCCGCCGTTGAAACACCCCAATCAAACCGTTCTCCAAAATCAGCACTGGATATTATCATGTACGCTTAAACACTTTAAAAATACCCCTACTTTAAAAAATAATCCACCTCGGGATGAATATTGTGCGATTCATCCACGTGATGGGAACTGTTTTCAATAACATGGTCAATGATTTCTTCTGTTTCATCGGGGTAGTCAACTGCTATTGACTGGTCAGATTCCAGCCAGTTATCAATTTTCAGGTGGTGTTTTGTCTTTAGAGATTTCACTACAGGTATCCCCATTTCTTTTAATGCGGCTGCGTTGCATTGCTGTTCGTATTGTCCCTTCATAGGAATAACCATTAATTTCTTTTGTAAAAACAGGGCTTCGGCGGGCGTTTCAAATCCAGCGCCACATAAAATTCCCTCGCAGGTGCGAAAACTTTCCAGAAACGCCTCATTACTCACCGGTTTGATCATCACGTTATTTAATTTTACTTCTTTATGATTGTGTTTTGAGAAAACTTCCCATTTGGTTTTTTTGAACTTTGACAAAGATTTCAACAACTTTTTATCGTCATAGGCCGGAAGGTAAACCGTATAATGCCCCTCATTGCCAGGGCTCAGGTCGCGGATTCGTTTTCTAATGATAGGCGTAAAAATATTTTGATCATATGACTTAAAATGAAACCCATATTCCTTCGAGGTGGGTGCATATTTTTTTAGTACCATACTTCCCAGTCTGTCCTTTTTCTTAGGTTTTGGGGCCTTGCGATTTAGTACCGCCGCCTGGTGGCTTAATCCGATACATGGAATCTTTTTCAAATAAGCTGCCCAGGCCGACACAGGTTCAAAATCATTTAATATCAAATCATAATCTTCCACCGGAATTTTTTTGATATCTATATAGAGCTTTTTGGCGTTGGATTTAAGATAGGTGCGCCACACATCCACACCACCTTTTTTTCCAAAAATAAAACTAAATCCACGAAGCTTATATTTGATGGGGTAAGGCAAGGTAACATCGGCTTGCGTTCCACTGACAACAATATCTACCTCCCCTTTTTTCTGCAAAACAGGAACTATATCCTGAGCCCGGCTTAAATGACCATTGCCGGTTCCCTGAATAGCATAAAGTATCTTCATTTTTTCAATAAATTAAATTCCTGCTGCAGCCTCTTAAAAAGCTGGCCGTTTTCCAGCGGTTTATCTTTGCCTGCGTTAATATTGATTAGTTTTGCATTTTCATCGTCATGGTACTGATACATCGTCCAGATACCTTTGTGACATTCCAGGGCGGTTAAATTTTCTATCCAATCGCCGGAGTTCAGGTAGGTAACCATGCCTTCCTTATTGGTCATGGTTTTTATCTCCGGCTGATGAATATGACCACATACCACATAGTCATATTTATTGGAAATAGCTATATCCGCTGCTGTCTGCTCAAAATTATTGATAAACTTAACCGCTGATTTTACGCTATTCTTGATTTTTTTAGACATTGAGACCGGCTCTTTTCCCAACTTAATGAAGCAAAAGTTTACCGCCCTGTTAATTAATATCAACGTGTCATAGCCAATGGCACCCAGCTGGGCCAACCATTTGGAATGCTGCATGGTCACATCAAAAACATCTCCGTGAAAAACCCAGGCACGCTTGCCATTAATCTTTAAAATAAGCTTATTTAAAATACTAAATGAGCCCAGTTTAAAGCCAACAAATTTCCTTAACAATTCATCGTGATTTCCGGTAATGTAGTACACCTTGACACCGTTGCTAATCAGCCCCAGTAAATGCTTCAGCACCTGCATATGAGATTTTGGCCAGTAACGTTTACTAAACTGCCAGATATCAATGATATCGCCGTTTAATATTACCTTCTTTGGTTTGATACTTTTTAAATATTGGAGTAGCTCTTTCGCATGGCAACCATAGGTACCCAGGTGGATATCGGAAATAACCACAATGTCAATTTCTCTCTTTTTTTTTCCCATGCTCCCAGATTAAAAGAATTTCCCGATGATTCTTTTTTTCTTTCTATATGCTTTCAGTGGAGAATAAAAGGATGAGAGCCTGATCAAAAACAGGTTTACCAGCAAATTTTGATATTTAAACAGAAAAGTTTTCAATTTATTAAGGGTTTATACAAAAATAACCCCCTCATATCAACAGGATATTATCTTAACTTTAATTTTCTTTGAAGGATAGAACTGCAAAACAGCTATTTATTCACAATAATTTAACTTCAAAAACGGGTAGGATCAGATTACCTCTTTACCAACGATCAGGTTCAGGCTTTTCGGTTGAATTTCCACCTGGAAATCCGCCAGGCTGCTATGGAAATCACCATCTACATGCATGGGTACCGGGTGCTCCGCTTTTAAATGAAAGTGCTTGGTTCTGTGGGTTTTAATATATCTGGAGGTGTGTAACTTTTTTGTCAGGGTCTTGAAAATCAATACCGGCCAGTAGTAAAAGGGAAAGGTTTGCACAAATACGACATCCAGGTAGCCATCCTTGATGCTGGCGCGAGGTGCTACATAAGCGTTGTTACCATATTGCTGGGAATTAGCAAAGGCAATGGTCAGGTAGCGCTGCTTAATTAACTTACCTTCCACCATAAATTCATAGCTTTCCGTTCGATAGTTATTAAAATGCTGTATCACACATTTCAAATAGGTGAGAAGCCCCCTCTCATTGCTTTCGTTAAAAACCTTGCTGATGTACGCTTCAAAGCCCACCCCTGCCATATTAACAAAAGTAACCCCATTCACCAGGCAAGTATCAATTGGCAGACATTTACCTTTGTTAATACTGTTAATCGCTTTTTTAGGATTTAGGGGAATACCTACATGCCTGCCCAGGCCGTTGCCGGAACCGAGCGGAATAATCCCCAGCTTGACTTGTGTTTTGGCCAGAACATTAACAATTTCATTAATCGTACCGTCGCCTCCAACAGCTATTACCATATCGGTTTCGTCGCTGACCGCCTTTTGAGCCAGCTCTCTGGCATGCCCCGGAAAATTTGTTTTGAACAGCTGATATTCGTATTTATGATGATCAAGGTATTTATCAATTAATGCTCCGATCTGGTCTTTTTTTCCGTAACCGCTGATGGGATTAACTACAAATAGCAATTTTTCCTTTCTCTGCATAAATTATTTAGGTTTTTTTGCCATATTCAAATATATAGATCATTTATAAATCCAAACATTAATAAATTATTTTAAAATTATCTTCTGGTTAACTTTAAGTTAATTATAGGCTACCAAGCCCGTTTCTGCGATTTTTCTGTCATCTTTGCAGGCATGTATTTCGTACATCTTTAATACACTTAAATACAAAATATTATTAATTCGTTTTACATCTAAACCAGTTATTTTTTAATGAGTTGGAGCAATTTGCATAGCCACTGTTTTTATTGTGATGGGAAATTTGAACCTGAAAGATACATTCGGCGAGCCATCGATATGAAGGTATTTTCCTACGGTTTCAGCTCTCATGCCCCGGTGCCTTTTGAGTGCGGCTGGTCTATGCGATCACAGGATACACTAAATTACGTCAATGAAATCAGCATACTGAAACAAAAATATGCAGATCAAATTCAGGTTTACACCGGCATGGAAGTGGACTACATCCCCGGTGTAATCTCTGTTCAACACCCCTCGATACGCAACCTGGATTTAGATTATACAATCGGGTCTATCCACTTTATAGATCAGGACCGTCATGGAAATCCCTGGGAAATAGATGGCAAGCACAGTACATTTTTACATGGACTCAATACCATATTCAAAAATGATATCATGCAGGTGGTAAAACGCTACTTCCAATTGACCAGGGCAATGGTGAGAGAGGCCTGTCCCGATATTATCGGGCACCTGGATAAAATCAAAATCCAAAACCGGGAAAATAAGTTTTACCACGAATTCAGCCGTTGGTATCAATATGAGATTATGCATACGCTGGAGGAAATTAAAGCTTCCGGTGCCATCCTGGAGGTCAATACACGAGGTATCTACAAAAAGAAGACTGTCCATACCTATCCCGGACGATGGATTCTGGATCAGGTAAGAAAAATGAAAATTCCCATCACCCTCAATTCTGATGCCCATCATCCCGAAGAAATCATCAATTGCTTTGAAAAAGCCGCCTATATGCTTAATGAAATCGGCTTCAAATACGTTCGGGTATTGGTCAATGGAAAATGGACCGATGTGGAGCTGGATCCGACCGGCTTGAAAATACCAGAATATGCCTGATTTGTAAGCTATGCCAGGGTGGGCCTACTAAAATGAGCATGGCATGATCAGCTTACTGATCCAGATTAAACCGGTATCCAACGCCCTTAATGGTGCTGATGTAGTTTTTGCCAATTTTATCTCTGATCTTCCTGATATGTACGTCGATTGTACGAGGCTGAACGTCGTAATCACTGGACCAGATATTGGATAATAAATCGTCCCTGGAAAATACCCTTTGGGGGTTGGCAGCCAGGAATCGCAATAAATCAAATTCTTTCTTCGGAAAATTTAACTCTTTCTGGCCCAGAAAAACCGTATAACTATGATGGTTAATAACCAGCTCGCCACCGGCAATCAGCTGCAGGCTGGAGCCCTTTTGCATTTTTCTGGCAAATATCTTATTCACCCTTTCTTTTAAAGCACGTATCTTGACCGGCTTTGCCACAAAATCATCTCCTCCGCTTTCAAAGGCATCTACCTCCAGCGACTCATCATTGTTGTCAGAGAGAAACATCACATAGGCATCCCGAAATATCTCGTTTTCCTTTATGGTACGACAAAACTTCAACCCGTTCCTGTCTGACATTAAAGCATTGATTATAAATAAGTCAGGCAAAAACTCAAGAGCACTTTCCATGATAGTCTCTTCCTTATCATGTGTTCTTACCTGATACCCTTCTTTTTCAAAATAATCTTTCAACAATTCTAATAATTCAATTGCATCATCAATTATCAAAATTTTCCCTTTCAGCATTGTTTTGTAGGCATAAATTTTATAACCCACAATTAATTAACTAAAAGTGAATAGAATTTTAACTACGGATTAATTATTTATTAAGAATTGGAAACATTGCGTTAATTTGATAATTAAAATTTAAAATGGTTGTTGAATCAAAGACACTAAACAAAGCATCATCGTTTCCCCTTAATGACCATAAGTTGACATTTTATCATAAAAAGGGATATTATTTTATTATTCCTCTATAAACGTTATATTTACGTTTATCAAATCTGACGGGACGCCTCCAATGAATGAAAAATACATAGAAAAAATCCGCACAACCTACACTTCAAACTTTTCTCAGGAGCCGACAATGATTGGTGCTCCCGGGAGAATAAATATTTTGGGAGAGCATACCGACTATAACAACGGCTTTGTATTACCCGCTGCGGTAGACAAAATGACCTATCTGGCCGTGGGTGTCAGCGGAGGCGATGTATGTGAGATTATTGCACATGACCTCGAAGAGAAAATCACCTTTAACATTCAGGACGAATTGCATCCCAAAGATCAGCACTGGAGCAATTACATTTTAGGCGTGGTGGACGAGATTAAAAAATTAAAAAAGCCACTACAGGGTTTTAACTGTGTCTTTGGCGGGGATATTCCCATAGGCGCAGGGATGTCCTCTTCAGCGGCGTTGGAATGTGGCGTTATTTTCGGTTTAAACGAGTTATTTAATCTGGGATTCGACCGAATGGAAATTGCCAGGCTGGGCCAGGCAGCAGAGCACCACTTTGTTGGTGTTAAGTGCGGTATTATGGATCAGTTTGCCAACATGTACGGTCAACCAAACAGCGCCATTGAGTTGGATTGTAAAAGTATGGATTTTAAATATCATCCGTCGTCTTTTCAAAATGTCTCCCTGATGTTGTTTGATACCCGCGTTCACCACTCCCTGGGTGATTCGGAGTATAATAAAAGAAGAAAAGAGTGCGAGCAAGGTGTGAGCGCCCTGCAAAATGCATTTCCCGGAATAGAAAGCCTACGAGACGCCACCCTCGAACAGTTGGAACAAATTAAAGATCAAATCAGCGAGGTGGTATACCGAAGGTGCTCCTTCATCATTAAAGAAAATCAGCGGGTTTCCCAGGCGGCCAGAGCGCTGGAGGAAGGTGACTTTACAACGCTTGGTAACATTATGTATACCACCCACAACGGGTTAAGTAGCGATTACGAAGTGAGCTGCGAAGAGCTTGATTTTTTGGTGAAGGAATCGGTAAAGTATCCGGAAATCCTAGGCGCCAGAATGATGGGCGGAGGGTTTGGAGGTTGTACCTTAAATTTGGTGCAGGACAATCATTCCCCCAATATGATCGATGAGATCGGAAAAAATTTTGCCGGGCAATTCGGACACGATATGAAGGTTTACCCAGTAAATATTGCCAGAGGAACCTCAGTTATCTGATAAGTATAAATAAGTTCCGCAACAGCCGGCCATGTCTATTGAAAAACCTGCGGAATAATGACCGGTCTCAAGGCTTTTGGCAGTCAATCGGTAGCCGTGAAAAAGGTCAAAAGGATAGGATCAAAAACCAGTTAAATACTTTTAGCACAACATTTAAATGAGATTAACGCCAGGTATTTCTGAACATATTTTCCAGAAATTTTGTTTTGATTAACGTTTGAAACTGGTTACTTTTAAAATAATCATTTCAGTGATAAAAAAATTACTTATTATTATAAATAGTGCTTTTATCACATATATTTGCTTGGTTCTACAAGGTTTAGTGGCATCACAGACACACTTTTCTTTGTATTTCTTCGTCTTATATAAGCAAAGGAGAGGCAAGGCATTGTAGATTAAAAAAAAATGAAGGCTAAGAAATTTATATAGTATTTAAAAACTTATTCGTTATTATTAGCCTGTACTAAGCAAAATTTGTATTCAATATTGTTAAGCTAGTTTTAAATTAACACCATATTCTACTAAACTCTAAAATTCATGACAAGACTTTACAAAAGCTTATGGTTAGTGGTTTTAGCCATATTCATCCTTTCATGCGAAGATGATGATCCCCTACCGATGGCGGTAGCAGATTTTGCCGTTGATCCGGCGGTAATAGAAGTAGGTATACCAGTAATGTTTGACAACCTTTCTACCAACGCCGCCAGATATGAATGGGATTTTGGTGATGGGCAGGATCCCATTACCGACATATCTCCCAGCATTACCTTTACATCAACCGGAACAACAACCGTCACCCTAAGAGCCTTTACCCAGGATGAACAGATGGCGGAAAAAACCATGGACATTACCGTGAGGGAGCGTGTTTTAACAGCCATCTCCATAATTACCTATCCCATCACAAATAATGGTGTGGCGTGGGATGACGGTGAGACTGGGGTAGACACGTTGGCCGACGTAGTCATTCTACTTCAACCTGCCGACTCTCCGTCACCGGATGAAACGGTCTTGATTGGCCCTTTGGATAACTTTACAGCCCCTGCAGGATTTACCATAAATCTTGATGTTGCCCGTATTGTTTTGGGCAATGAAGATTGGGTATTTATCGCTGATGATTTTGATGGCGTAGACATCAACAATGCAACAGCCGATGATTTTGAGCGGATTACGGGCGTTCAGTTTAATCCCATATCAGTACCCGCCATAAAAAATGATGACGGAGATGCCGGCGCAATTTCCGTACAATTTTTTGATTCGGACGTCAACGGACTGGTACAGGTTGATTTAAGTTTCAGTTTGGAATAGAGGTTTAATACGGTTATGGCTATGGTTTCCATGCGCGAACAAAATCTTAAATTTAGTAAGAAGGGCTGGGTTATATTGTTTTTTGCGTTACTCATCCAGACATTTCCTTCATTTGCTCAGGAGCAAACAATGGTTACTGGAAAAGTGACAGACAATAGTGGCGAGGCGCTCGCGGGCGTCTCCGTATTTATCGAAGGCACAACAAAAGGAACCATTTCCGGTGTAGATGGAGACTTTTCGCTGGAGGTTGGCAAAGGCCAGGTGTTGGTATTCCAAATGTTGGGCATGGAAACAGTAAAAATGCCTGTAACAAACGGTGGCCCTCTTGCCATAAAGTTAAAGGAGGAGTCATCGATACTCAATGAGGTAGTGGTAACCGGTTTTCAGGAAGTGAACCGGAAACTATTCACAGGAGCTGCGGAAAATATCAAAATGGAAGACATTCAGTCTATTAGTACTGTCGATGTCAGCAGGGACCTGGAAGGGCGTGCCGCCGGCGTAAGCGTTGATAATGTCTCCGGAACGTTTGGTACCTCCCCCAGAATCAGAATACGGGGTAACGCGTCTATCAACGGTAATAATCAACCGTTGTTTGTGGTAGACGGCGTAATTCTTGAAGATCTCACAAATGTAGACACTGAAGATTTTACGTCGGGGAATTCCAATACATTGATCAGTTCCTCCATAGCAAACCTCAATCCCAACGATATAGAATCCTTTCAGATTTTGAGAGATGCTTCCGCCACGGCTATTTATGGTGCGCGGGCTGCAAACGGGGTTATTGTCATTACCACCAAACGCGGCAGAAGTGGCAGACTCCAGGTAAATTATACGGGTAATTTCGCCGGCAAACTCAGACCGACCTATAACCAGTTTGATTTGTTGAATTCAGCGGAGGAAATGTCAGTATACCGGGAGTTATTTGAGAAGGGACTAATCGATATAAGCACATCCGTCCAGGCGCAAAACTATGGAGCGATGGGCAAGATGTTTACGTTGATTGCAAACCATGAGCTTGATTGGGGTCCCGGGGGCACTTTAAATGAGGAGTTCCTGAACCAGTACGAAAACGCCAACACTGACTGGTTCGATGTATTGTTCAGAGATGTGGGCCTGCAACAACAGCATTCTTTGAGTTTTACAACGGGGAATGAAAAATCCAATAACTATTATTCCGTTAGTTACCTCGACGATCAGGGACAAACTATCGCCGATAAGGTGCAGCGATTTACCGGAACGGCAAGAAATACCTATTTTATTTCAGATAAGTTTACTTTTGGACTTAAGCTTAATGCCAGCTACCGGGATCAGAAAGTACCCGGTACCAGGAACAGGGAATTTGACCCCATTACAGGTCGGTTTAGCCGAAACTTTGATATCAACCCTTTAAGTTATGCGCTAAATACCAGCCGTTCTATCAGACCTTTTGATGAAAATGGTAACCGGGAATACTTCAGACGTAATTTTGCGCCATTCAATATTCTCGACGAACTTGATCTTAACTTTATTGATATCCAGGTGGTGGATGTATCAGCCCAGGTTGATTTTGAGGTAAGACCTATGGAAAATCTGGCCATTAAGGGAGTAGCCCAGGCAAGATATGCCAACACCCAGCGCGATCATACTGTCCATGAAAATTCCAACCAGGCCGAAGCATACCGCGCCAACGAAACACAGTTTATTCAGAATGCCAACAACCTGTTATTCCGAGATCCCGATAATCCGGGCCTGAACCCCCAGGTGGTCTTGCCACAGGGAGGTTTTAACTATCTGGATCAAAGCGAATTACTGAATTTTTTTAATAGAATAAGCGCCGAGTGGTCTCATAAATTAAATGATATTCATGAGTTTAATATTCTTGCCGGACAGGAAATGCGGTTTACTAACAGGTCCGCAACCAGCACCACTGGCATCGGTGTCGTTTATGAAAGTGGTGGTGTGGTAGTCACAGATCCGTCAATCATTGAATTCTTCAACTTACAAAATATTGATTATTTCGGCCTGAGCGAAGAACGCGACCGCTTTTTCGGGTTGTTTTTCAACGGTGGATATTCTTATAAATCGCGTTACATAGCCAATTTTACGGTCCGCTACGACGGGTCAAATCAACTGGGAGAAAGCGACGCCGCTCGCTATCTGCCAACCTGGAATGTCAGCGGTGCATGGAATGTCGATAGTGAGCCGTTCTTTCGAAATATTCGCATATTTAATTCATTTGATTATTTGAAGGTGAGAGGAACCTACGGTATCTCCGGTAACCTGCCGCCAGCTGCCAGCGCCTTACTAAATCTTCAATCCGATGTTACTATTCGCCCCACAGACGTGGAGCCCCTGCTAAATATAGTGGACCTGACCAATACTGAACTGACCTGGGAAAAACTGAGGGAATTTAATGTAGGACTGGACTTTGGGTTGAAGCGGGAGAAACTAAGCGGATCATTTAATTTCTATATCCGCGAAGCTTTTGATCTTATTGGCACGGTACAGACCAGTGGTGTCGGTGGCCAGGGCCTTAAATTCGGTAATTTTGCAGATATGGAAGCGGTAGGATATGAGATATCATTATCATCGCTCAATTTAGAGAAAGGAGATTTCACCTGGAGTACCCAATTTAATTTTGGTTACACCAAGGATAAGATTACAAAACTGGATTTCGGTCCTAGAATTGCAGACGCCATTGGACAGAATGGGGCAGCGGTACTGGGAGGCCCCAGAAGAGGACTATTTTCCACAAAATTTGCAGGTTTAAATTCACAGGGAATTCCCGAATTCTTTGACGAAAACGGGGAAAGAGTCTTTCAATATGACTTGCAGGAAAGGGGCAATTTGAATGAAGTCCTTCAATTTGAGGGACCTGTAGAGCCCAGAGGTACCGGAGGGTTGTCCAATACTTTTACCTACAAGGGATTTACACTGAGTGCCTTGCTGTCCTTTAAATTTGACTATAAAATCAGGCTCAACGATGCCTTCTTCCCTACCTATACGGACTTTGATGCGTTACCAGGTGATTTGGCGGATCGTTGGGCGGTGCCCGGTGATGAAAACCGGACTGACATTCCCGTTATCCTTGACCAGGGAGTGGCAAGAAGTGATGGAAACATAACACTTGCTTATCAGCTTTTCAATAAAAGTACGGTTAGAGTAGCGGATGGAGATTATATAAGATTGAGAACGGTACGATTGTCATACCAGGTTCCACCTGATTTGGCCAGTCGCTTTGGGTTATCGAGTATGGGAATGTCCATCGAAGGGCAAAACCTTGCGCTACTGTATTCCGATGACGCATTAAACGGGCAAGACCCGGAATTTTTCAGGTCGGGAGGTGTTTCGCTGCCGCAACCCAGACTAGTCACTTTTTCATTGAATATTGGACTGTAAAGATTTCATAAAATGTTGTTGAGAGATAGAGACATTCCACAAAGAAAATATAAGATCAACGGTTTCAGGCGAATCAGCCAATTTACTATGATGCTTGTGCTATTTACAGGCATATCTTGCGACAGTTTTTTGGATGAAGTACCCGACAACCGGGTAGCACTTGATGACCTGGAAAAAGCATCACAACTGCTCACAAATGCCTACTCAGCTTCAAGTTATGCTTTTACTGATTGGATGACTGATAATGTAGGCTTTACCAGAGGTGTTAATTTGAGGCCAAATCACATTGAAGCTTATAGCTGGGAGGATTTTACAGGTGATCCCAATAATCAAGATACACCTACCTTTTACTGGTTTCAATCCTATAACGCTATCGCACACGCCAACGAAGTATTGGCTGTTTTGGAGGACCTGCCTGCTACTACCACCGAACTTGAGGAAAGAAAAGATGCTGTAGAGTCAGAAGCATTGCTGACCAGGGCCTATGCCCATTTTATGCTCGTTAATCTCTTCGGTAACCACTATGATGAAAGTTCAGCCAGCAACGATCCAGGCGTACCGTATATTGAAACACCCGAGACCGTTTTCATCGGTCAATATGAACGAAATACAGTGCAGGAGGTTTATGACAAAGTTGAGGAGGATATGCTCAGAGGTATTGCCCTTGTTAACGACAACTTTTTCCTAAACTCGGGGAAATATCATTTCAACAAAAATGCAGCCCTGGCATTTGCCTCCCGTTTTTATCTTTTCAAAGGAGATTGGAACAAATGTATTGAATACAGTGATCAAATGCTTGGTAGCGATCCTGCTGCGTTTATAAGAGATTTTACCTCCGAAGAGTTTCGCGCTGCAAGCTCATCAATACAAGGTTATCCGCAACTCTACTCCTCCCCTGAGTTACCCAGTAACCTGATGCTCATACGAAAATCTTCACTGGTACAAAGAACCGATTTTGCACATTCACCGACTAATACCATTTACAGTAATCTATTTGCAGCTCATCCTTTTACAGGTATCATTGACGACAGGGAAAATCCTTCCTTTGTGAAGGGTGTTAACGGTTCATTCCCGGTAAGATATGAGAGTCTTTTCCAAAGAAGCGGGCTCAATTCAAATACCGGCTTTCCCTATCACATAGCCCTGGCTTTCAGAGGGGAAGAGGTATTGCTTAATCGTGTTGAAGCCTACATCCGTACCGGAAGGATCTCGGATGCCATCGCTGACCTTCAGGTGCTTACCGATAACCGGTATCGCATTACAACGGCTGGTGGCAACAGAACCCTGAGCATGACACTTATAAGAAATTTCTATGGCGTGGGTGGCAATCCCTTTATTCGCGATGAGGTGGTGTTAATGGAATACTACCTTTTGGAGAAGCAAAAGGAATTTATTATGCAGGGAATGCGCTGGTTTGATATAAAAAGGTTTGATATTTCAGTACGACACGTACTTGGAGATGAGGTTACCGTCATTACATTGGAGGAGGATGATAAGCGGAAAGTATTTCAAATACCGCAGACGGCTATCGATGTGGGAGGGTTAAATCCCAATCCCAGGTAATTAGTGAAAGTTAGTAGAGAAAAAAAGACATCAACATGTTATACAACGTTATTTCAAGAAGCAATCTAACAAAATTAACCCTTTTTCTGGGGCTGTTTTTGATCAGTAGTTCTTGCTACGATGATGAATCTTTAAATGTGCCGGTCCGGGACGTAAACGTGGACTTAAGTGACCCGTTGGATAGATATATACAGGAAAACTTCACCGATAAATACGGTATGGCCATCCGATATCGCTTTGTGGATCGATACGTTGATCCGGACGAACGCGTAGCGCCACCGAGGGTAGAGGTGGTCAGACCGATGCTTGATTTTATTCAAAAGTTCTGGATAGATCCCTACCTGGAAGTTGCAAACGGAGAAGCGTTTTTCAAAGATCATGTGCCTGCAGAGATCGTATTTTTGGGAGGGTTTATTTTTAATGAAGACGGAACGGTTACTTTGGGTACCGCTGATGCCGGCGCTCAGATAACATTTACCAACGTAAATTCAATTGATCCCGATGACGTAGATTGGAGAGCGCTTCAGTTGCAGACGGTTTATCACGAATTTGCCCATACGGTTCACCAGCGCTATAAACTTCCGGTAGCATTTGAGACGATCTCACCTACCGGTTACAGCAGTGCCGGATCCTGGTTCAATGTGCCGGAGGAAGAGGCCTTGCAAAGGGGATTTGTATCTCCGTACTCTACCAGCTCCCCAAATGAAGATTTTGCAGAAACGGTGGCTTTTTATCTCTTTGATCCCAATTTTCTGGACGATACTTTGACAGATGAACCGGATTGTGAATCAGCCGATTGCGAAAGTAGAAATGAGGGTAGAGAGCGCATACGGCAAAAGGTCAATGCCATTTCCGCTCATTATGAAAAGGTAACAGGTGTGAGCCTCCAGGCTTTGAGAGAAGCCGTTCAATCAAAACTTTAGAAAATTCATGACTAAATTATATAATATACTGCTTTGCTTTCTTTGCTGCGGTTTGGCCATTTCCTGTAGCGATGATGACGGTCCTAAACTACCGTCGGTTGAAGAAAGGGTGGAAGAGGCTATTTCAACCTTAAGAAATGACCTGACAGCACCGGCCAACGGATGGAAACTTGAATATCGTCCCACTCCGGAATCCGGCGTTTTTCTGATGATCCTTGATTTTGATGCCGAGGGAAATGTACGGATAAAGTCCGATGTGGTTGATAATAACGGAGAGTTTTTGGATCAAACCATTACTTATAGAATAGATAACGCGTTGGGCCTGGAGCTGATCCTGGAGACTTATGGCGTTTTTCATTATCTGTTTGAACAGGATCAAGCAAGTTTTGGTGCAGAGTTTGAATTTTTATTTGATAGAAAGGAAGGCGATAATTTAGTATTTGAAAGTATTTCCGACTTTTTCGTTCCGACGGTTTTAACCTTTGAACCCGCGGCTGCAGGCGCAGAATCCGCCTTTTCCCGTGAAATCGCTGAAAACCTGGATGCTTATGGTACCATAACCACTCAAATATTCGGAGGAGATCCTCCTATTCAGCAGCTGATTCTTGAAGACAGAAATGTCTCTGTTTTCTGGTCCATCGACCTTGAAAAAAGAAATATATTTGCCGATGTGGCCGGTATTGGCACCACAGTCGAAGAAGTAAATGCCAATGACCGGACTACGATTGGCCAAAATAGCGGTTACGCCCTCAGAGATGGCAAAATGGTATTGCTTAGCCCCATTACTTTCAGTTTGGGTGGTGCGCAATTTACAATTGAAGAAATCGGTTTGAGCGATTTCCAGATGACAGCACCGCCTTTGTGTACCTCAGACGTCGAATTAGGTCCCAGTTATAGCGGTCAGATTTCCGGATTGGGCAATGTCAGGTTAATTAGCAGTTTATATAATAGTAATGGCTTTGGATTCCAACCTAACAATGCCTATACTGTCAATGTGATTTTCGTTTTTGATGGAGAGGGCAATTCACTGGCACAGGGCGGCATCATTGAAGAAAAATTTCCCGAAGCAAGCGCATTCGCATTTTTATACGAAATAAACCCTATCGACCCTAACCTGCCAGCGAATTCCATTGGATTGATTATGGAGGACGGCAGCATTTACGTAAGAGAGTTTGAGCCAACTACCACGGAAGGCAATAAGGTTTCTATTACCTTTACAGAAAACTTCTACTTTGACGATGGTTCCGTTGGCCTGGAAGATGATCTGAGGGAAATTACAGACCTGATATTTGAAGGAAGTGACCTGCACGCCTTCGAACTTCCATCCAATGCAAACACGGTTTTCCGATTGTTTAATCCCTGCAATAGGTACGAAGTATTTCTGGTTCAATAACCTCCAATAATCCTATTTCGAGAGATTTAAACATATGGGATAAATTTTTCTACATTTGGGTTCATTCTGAGATTTAATCATCAGGCAATTACGAAATATGGCCTACATTTATTCAGAGTCAATCTTGCAAAAGTATAAGATGTAGCTTCTTTGTCATTTATGAGTAGCTATTCTTTTTTAAATTGATAACCAAGACTATCTCTATTCAACTTCAATGATTTACTAGTAAAATCCAAAAAGCTAAATATTCTACAGAGGGGGTAAACTTGGATGTGAATGGATTGATTGGCTGTTAGTTAGGATGAGAATAAGGCACAAAGAAGTGGTTTTTTAGTCTTACAGTGTCGTATCAACGGTCAAAATATCAGATTTTTATCCTGTTCGGCCATAGGCAGGAAGTCGATATCAAGATAACCGCCACTGGCATTATCATCGGCAACGATCTGGGGCTTTCCCTTTACGATCTCAATGGAATTGCGATGAATGTGCCCTGAGAAAATACCCATAAGGTTGGGAGTGTTAAAGACTTTTTTGTAAAATTCAAATGTTGTTCGGGTATGGCCACCTTCTGGCCACTGTGGACGCCTTTCCACTTCAAATATCTCATCCGCTTTCGCCCCCCAATCGGGATTTCCACAACCGAAGCTAATCCCTTTTCCCGGAGCGTACATTGGAATGTGTACCAACAGGACCAAGGGCATACCACTTGAAACCTGATCGGTAAAAAAAGCTAATTGCTCCTCATTGATCTGGTAGGTTGAATTGTCAATGGCCACGAACCTGATTCCCTTTAGATCATAGGCTGCCATCAACGGATGGTTTCCCTGATATAGCGGCAATAGCCTTTTCCGGGTCCAAGTGTCGCGCAAGGACTCCAACGAGCCCTCCATACCTTCGTAATGCCAATCGTGGTTCCCGGCCGTATAGATATACGGAATCCCCGTTTCTTTTAACTTTGCACCTACCCATTCTATTGCCGCTTCGGAAGGAAAGCTAAAAATATCGCCTATCAAGGTAATCAGGTCTGCATTTATTTTTTTGGCATAGGCCAAGGTCTTTGCTAAGGCTTCCTCCGGGTTGGTTTCTTCAAATGTCTTAAAATGGGTGGTCCTGTTATACGCTTTTGCCATGCGGCCACTATACTGTTGGTAGGGAATACCCCTTTCATCATCCTTGAACAAATGGGTATCGGCTATATGTACCACCTTCATCGGTTCTTTAATCAAATCCGAATAAAAAGATACCTTTTCCTGGTCCATAGTGGCGCATACCTTTACGCCTGGCGTGCCAGCAAAGGAAGTGGTGGTAAATCCCAACCCCGCCACAGCGGCCGTGGTTTCCTTAAAAAATGATCGACGTTTCATAGTGTTCGATAATTATAAAGATAATTTTTTCTGTTGTTAAAACCAATTACAGCCTAAGGGCTTGTTTAGGATCTTTGGTAGAAAAATATAGGATATTGACAAAACAAATTTGTCTATCGCATATTCTTTAAAATTGCCCATGATCAGCATATTCTCCGTATCCTTTTGGTAGTTATTATTGCAAATGATTAAACTTTGATTGCTAGGATTAGAAGTTAATGATATTAAAGTTTCAATACAGGATTTTTCGGTGTTATAACTAACCGCAGTTATTGCAATTATAAAAAGTAAAATATTTTTCAAAACAGGTTCTTTATTAAGTCGAAATCATTTTAAATAGCCTCCTCACATCATTGGCTATCTGGTTTTGTCATTATCTTCATGAATGCTAACGACCTTGATATGATGAGTGGGGATTAGAAAGTACAAATCATTCCTCTCATACATAGCCACGCTTTACTTTAAATTTATTAATTGTGGCGGAATTTCCAAGCCCCACCAAAGTATCCTGAACGATGAAAACCCATTCATAGCTCTTTTAGTATCTTCATTTTCTATGTGTTTACGTACAAAATGATATACTCATTTAAAATTATTTGTGACTTAAATGGGTAAACCTATAAATTAATTTTACACGGCTTACTTTAAGAGACTTTTTGTGTGGAAGATTCAACAGATTAAATCAGAATATGTCTTTTCTTCCTAAAATAAAGTTTCTTTTACCAAAAACAACTTTCAAGGAAGCCTCTTCTAATAGATAAGCCGGCCTTAACAGGTCCGCAATCACAAAATTAAAAATCCGAAACAAAATGGCTTTTTTATTTAAGCCAGCGCGATTTTTTTATATTTAAACTTTCATTTAAATTACCATATATCTTAACTTTTTGAACGCAGGCAATGAAAGCTACCAATACCGATCATTCTTTAACTAATATTTATTACTACGGCTCTGACAAAATTCTGGTAGCCGTCGACTGCATCATTTTTGGTTTTGATATCATAGAGGAAAAATTAAAAATTCTATTGTTCAAAAGATTAGTAGAGCCATTTGCGGGGCAATGGTCACTTGTGGGGAGTTTTGTACGCAAGGATGAAGATATCTCGTTGGCTGCATCACGTATCTTATTTGAATTGACAGGATTGGGAGAAGTTTTTATGGAACAGTTGAGAAGTTACGGCAAACCAGACCGGGATCCTGGTTCCAGGGTAATTTCCATCGCCTATTACAGTCTGATTCAAATCAACGACCAGCTCAACAACCTGCACGATGCCCAATGGTTTGAAATTAAAGACATGCCGAAATTGGTATTAGACCACGACGAGATGGTGCGTGATGCCCAGGAACAATTGAAACAAAATGCTATACGGAGGCCAATTGGCTTTAATTTATTGCCTGAATATTTCACCCTTCCTCAGCTATTGAAGGTTTATAAAGAGATTTATCAAAAACCGCTGGACGATCGTAACTTCAGAAAAAAAATTCTGTCAATGGATCTGTTGATCAAATCCAACGAAAAGGATAAATCCGGCTCTAAAAAGGGAGCCTTTCTATATAAGTTCGACAAAGAAAAATATCAAAATCTGGTAAAAAAGGGCTTTTTATTCGAACTGTGATCATGGATACGTGCTATCAATGCAGGTTCCACGCTTACGATAACAGCTTGAAATTTCTTCACCCGAAGCATATTCGGTTCGTTTTGCGTTGCTACCACCTTTCATTATCTTTGGCCAGTTGAAAGATATGTTGTTTTGAACGAAGTCAAACTACTACAAGGGATAAAATCGGGTAATGCCAGTTGCTATGAAGAGGTTTTTCGTAGGTACTATCAACCGCTTTGTCTATTTTCCCTTAAATATGTCAAAGATCCGGATGAGGCGGAAGAAATTGTTCAAAACATGTTTGTCCGAATATGGCAGAAAAGGAAAGAACTTGCCATCGCCACGTCGGTAAAAAGCTATCTTTATCAGTCCGTACGCAATGCCTGTTTAAATCACCTTAAACATAATAACATAAAACTCGATTATCAAAAAAACGCGCTGGCCACAACCTCCTCTGCCAGCGCCAGCGATACGCTGGTAGCATTGGAGCTGGAAGTCAAAGTCCGGGAAACGCTGCATAAGCTTCCACCGGAAAGAAAGAAAATATTTCTGATGAGCAGAAATGAGGGTTTAAAATACCGGGAAATTGCGGAAAAGTTGAACATTTCGGTGAAGACAGTAGAAAACCAGATGAGTCAGGCGCTGAAATTTCTAAAGTCCGAGCTGGCGGATTTTCTGGGTGTGATCCTCGCTATATCTGTCCAAATAATAGAAAAGCTGTGGCCATGAATAGGGGTAAACTAATTGTAAATTGTCTTGTGAGTACTCCATGAAAAATGATGGAAAACATATCGATTATGACAAGCTGACAGCCTATATTGCCGGCGAGGGGAGTGCGGAAGAGCGGCAGTCCATGAAAGCATGGGTAGATGCCTCAGAAGAAAACCGCCAAATCTACGAGCAATTCAAAAAAACTTTTGAGCTGGATTATACGGCTGATCCCGGGGAATCAAATATTTCTCAGGGCAACGTTGTGTTTGACACCGATAAAGCATGGAACAAGGTGTCGCAAATGGTCAAATTGGAAGAGGAAGAAGTTGACAATGTCATTGAGTTTTCTCCGGACATACCCGATCAGCAGTCAAACAAAATAAAGTCACTCCCCTGGTTAAAAATAGCAGCTTCGATACTTATTGGGATATCTGTGCTGTATTATTTGGTCTACACACCAGACACTGGTCAGGTAGTTATCAGTTTTAACGAAGGGGTCAACGAGCATATGCTACCTGATAGCTCCAGGATTGTGCTACAGGGCGCTACTGAAATTGCTTATGATAAAAACTTTAACCAAAGGCATCGTTCCTTACGATTGAAGGGAAAAGCCTACTTTTCCGTTGAAAGAAATGAAGAACTACCCTTCATCGTAGATACGGAATACGGACAGGTAAAAGTGTTGGGAACTGCATTTCTGATAGAGGAAAATGAAAAAAATATGACTGTAACAGTGGAAAGGGGAAAAGTCAGCTTTGCCTCTCAACAATCTGATCTGACATCTTCTGTTATTTTAGAGAAGGGTGAGCAGGGAATCCTGGAAATTGGAAAAGACACATTTCATGAATCCAAAATCACCAATCTCAATCATTTGTATTGGGCTAATCGTAAACTCACTTACCGGCAGGAATCATTGCAAAACGTTTTAACCGAACTGGAAGCTATATTTGATAGGGAAATTCTATATGACGCTACTGCCATCGCTGATTGCAGAATGACGGCTGTATTCAAAGATCAAAAGTTTGAAGATATTATAAAAAATATATCAGCTGCACTGCAATTCGATTACGTTATTACTGATAATCGGGTTGAAATCACGTCGAATGGTTGCATTAAGAATTAGTTTAAGCTGCTTGATTTTCTTTTTTTTCGCGCAGGTCGATACCTTTGGCCAGCAATTGGTATTGAAAAAAAAGCTGACTTTCCAGGCTGACAACGAACGCCTGGAAGACATATTATTGACCCTAGCCGAAGCCGGAGGGTTCTCATTTTCCTACAATCCCGATCTACTGCCGGTAGATAGCCTGATCTCTCTTAATGTTGAGAATTCTTCTGTTAAAACGGTACTAAACCTCCTCCTGGGAAAAGAATTGGAATATAAAATCAGCGGTAGTCTGTTGGTGATCCTGAAAACAAAGTACACAGACGACCACTATGACGAGTCTTCCATTACAAAGAAAAACTATACCATCGACGGGTATCTTCAAAACGCAGAAACCGGTGAGTACATCGGTAACACAACCGTTTATGATATCGGCGGCCTCCGGTCTACGACCACAGATTTAAATGGTTATTTCTCACTTGAGATACCTATCAGAGAACAGGTGGTAGCCCTCAGCGTCGCCAGCAATGATTTTGAGAAATCGGCCATGGTGGTGCTTAATAAAGATCAGAATCTGAATATTCCAGTCATCCCTTCAAAGGGAATTTTAACGGCTTCCCAGGGCAACAACCGGGCAGGGGCCGCCATGGTCAACAAACTAAAAGTAGTACAATTCGTCACCTCCGAACGAGGATTAGCCCATTCTGAAAACCTTGATGTCAGCAATTACCGGTTTGCCCAGGCATCATTTGTTCCGTTCGTCGGTACCAACTTAAAAATGAGCGGAACCGTCGAAAATAGTCTTTCATTGAATGTGTTGGCCGGGTATAATGGCGCCAGTAAAGGCCTGGAATTTGGTGGCATTTTAAATATCAATCGTTTTTACTCCCGCGGGGCACAGGTTGCCGGCATTGGAAATGTGGTAGGTACCGAGACCAACGGCGTTCAGGTGGCCGGCATCTTTAACACCAATTTTGGCACAGTGAAGGGGCTGCAGATAGCGGGTATCAATAACCTGGTACTTGATTCGTTGAAAGGTGTACAATTTTCAGGTATCAATAATGTCATTATCGGCAGGACTGAGGGCATTCAGGTAGCGGGCATCAACAACCTGGCAAGAAATGATGTGGACGGTTTTCAGGTGGCCGGTGTCTCCAATGTTGCTATCAGGGATGTCAATAAATTACAGCTCGCCGGGGTAGTTAACTTTGGCGTGGATATCACCGGTGTACAGGCAGCAGGCGTAATCAATGCCAGCTACGGTCAGGTGCGTGGCATGCAGGTAGCAGGTGTCATCAATACCTCCAAAAGTGTCCTTTCGGTTCAGTTGTCAGGCGTTATGAATGTCGCTACCGATACGGTGTTTGGTACGCAGCTTACCTCGGTAGTCAATTTTGCCAAACATAACAAAGGCCTGCAATTAGGCCTGGTAAACATTGGCCACTCTGCTTCTGGCACCTCCATTGGTTTGCTTAATTTGTTTTTACACGGTTATAACAAACTGGAACTATTCACCAATGAAATATTGCCACTAAATGCCCGCATAAAACTAGGCAACAGACGATTTTATAACACGATAGGCCTTGGTACCAAAGGTTTTAAATCAAACAATGTCTGGGGCTATTCGTATGGAATTGGCACCGTTATTCCGGTCGGCAAAAAACAAAATGATCTCAATTTTGACCTTTCGGTGACAGATCTGCAAGACGATGATACCTGGTTTGAAACTCTGAATTTAAATGCCCGTCTTGGTATTCACTATGGGTTTCGTATAAACCAACGACTCATGGTTTACGGTGGACCGGTCTGGAGCCACCTGATTTATGACCCCAAAAACCTGGAAGAATCACCCTTTCTGCTGGACCTGGAGCCCTACGAAATGTATAAAACCAGTATCGGCGGTAATACGGTTCTGGGATGGATAGGCTTCGAATTCGGACTGCGTTTACTTTAATAACTTAATACCCACGCATCGCACGCGACGGATCATCGGGATCCATATCTATTTCCTTACTTATGCTTTCCCTTTTTGCAACATTAAAATCTATTTTGTTCAAACCTTCATTTTAGCAACCTGAGGCCACGAATTGATCTTTTTGAAAAAATTTTCAAATCGCAATGGGGGTAAAATCAGCAACGGTTGTCATAGCTAGGAATTCAGGATAAACAAACAACTAAAATGAACAGGTTAGAAACAAAAATGAAAATGATAAGCAGGGTAGGTACCTTATGGGTTGCCATGCTTTATGTAGCAAGCAACTACTCATGGGTTTATGCACAAAACGAAGATCACCCTGTTAAAACCAGGCCGGCACAGCTGACATTTTTCTATCCGGTCGGATCCAATGGCCTCAATTCTTACTATTTTATAAATAATTTCTCCATCAATATGTTGGCTGGAATTTCCGCAGGGGTAAAAGGTTTGGAACTGGGAGGTCTTGGAAACTTCAATAAGGGGCATGTAACTGGAGCTCAGGCTGCCGGATTAATCAATGCATCCACGGGTAATGTAGCGGGACTGCGAATGGCTGGCCTGGTTAACTTTAACAAGGGTTACGCCAACGCAATACAGGCTGCAGGGATCATCAACGCCACTATGGGACCGGTTAAGGGACTGCAGCTAGCCGGCCTGGCGAATACGCCCGCTAAAGATGTCATCGGGCTTCAGGTAGCAGGTATATTGAACACCAGCCTGGGGCACCTTAACGGCTTGCAACTGGGGCTCGTCAATGTCGCTGTCAAAAGTGCTACCGGGTCTCAAATCGGTCTGGTGAACTATACCGGGAAACTTAATGGATTTCAGCTCGGTTTGGTCAATGTAGCTGACTCGGTGGGCAAAGGTGCTGGCCTGGGGCTTGTCACCTATTACCGCAATGGCTACCATAAATTTGAAATCGAATGGAATGAAACTTTTTATCTCAATGCTACTTTTAAATCCGGGGTCGAAAAGTTTTATATGATCTATACAGTTGGTTTCAAAACCAAAAATAACCGGACCTTCTGGGCACCTGGTATCGGAGTCGGCAGCCTTTTTCAGCTTTCACAAGGATTGGCACTCAACGCCGACCTCATTACAAGCCAGGTCAACGAAGACGAATGGTGGACCAACAAACTCAATTTGCTTAATACTTTAAAGTTTAATTTTTCATTTAGCTTCACCGATGAGCTCGCCATCTTCGCAGGTCCCAGCTTCAATGTTGTGGTATCTGACCTCGAAGATGTTGAAGGCGCTGTAGTCGGAGATAGCTTTAGCCCATGGGATTTTTACGATAAAACACGCGGGGGCAGCCGGGTAAAAATGTATATAGGTTTTAACGCTGGTATACGCTTCTAAAACCCGCTTAAAAAAAACACAAATTTTAAAACCAGAAATAATGAACTATCGAATCATAACATTCATAGCAAGGATATTACTATATCTAATTTTACCAACATTTGCCGCACTTGGGCAGGAAACATTGCACCAGACAGTCAAAGGTACCATCACCGACCTGGACAGCAATTCACCCATTATTGGCGCCAACGTAATTGTTTTGAATTCCGACCCGATACTAGGCAGCAACACAGATATTAACGGCGACTTTCGTATTGAAAAAGTCCCTATAGGCCGCATCACGCTTGTTATCACCAGTATTGGCTATGAGCAGCGCGTTATCGCTGATATTGTCGTAGGCGCCGGAAAAGAGGTGGTTGTTAATGCTCCGCTGCAAGAGTCACTAGTTAAATTGGAAGAAATAGTGGTTACCGATCGCGCGCATAAATCCGAGGTCTCTAATGAAATGGTCCAGGTCAGTGGCCGTACCTTTTCGGTAGAAGAGACCAATCGCTACGCTGGCACTTTCAACGACCCGGCCAGGGCAGTATCAAGTTTTGCCGGCATTCAGGGCAATGCCGAAGGCAGCAATCATATCGTGGTACGTGGTAATTCTCCAAATAATGTACAATGGAGAATGGAGGGCATTGAAATTCCAAACCCAAATCACTTTGCGGAAGAAGGGTCGTCGGGAGCATCAATTAATATCTTAAATGGGAAAATGCTGGCAAATTCGGATTTTTATACCGGCGCATTTACCTCGGATTATAGCAACGTCCTGGCCGGCGTTTTTGATATGAAAATGCGTACCGGCAACAGAGACAACCGGGAGTACTCAGTCGGCGTGGGTATCCTGGGTACCGACATAACATTGGAAGGACCCTTTGTAAAGGGCGGTAAGTCCTCTTACCTCGCCAATTACCGGTATTCAACATTAGGATTAATCGACAACCTGGGCATCGTAGATTTTGGTGGGGTGCCCAAATACCAGGACCTGGCTTTCAAGCTTTCCTTTCCTACCAAAAATGCCGGACTTTTTACACTTTTTGGTATAGGAGGCTTAAGCTCCATTAAAGATGACATTGAAGATGAAGAAACCGATGAAATCATTGGCAAAGACGATTTTACAGCATCCATGGGGACGATAAACCTTAGTCACACCTATTTCTTTAACAGTAACAACTCCATTGAAAGTTTTTTATCACTGTCGCAAAATGGCAGCGGTTATGAGCTAAAGGAAAACAAGACAGACCCCAATGTGTTTGAAAAAACATTTAAGGATGAATTAAATAAATTTACCATGACTGCCGGCACATCGTTCCTGACCAAAATCAACGCCAAAAATACATTAAAGACCGGTATCAATTATCAGCATTTTCTATTCGACTTTGAACAGGAATTCCTAAACAATCAGAATGTGCTTGAAACCTGGTTAAGTGACGATGGTGATGCCGGCATGGTGCGTACATACGCTACCTGGAAGCACAGACTAAATGATGACTGGACCATTACCGGCGGACTGAATTATACAAACTTCCTGCTCAACAACAGTCAGGCGCTGGAGCCCAGGGCTTCGGTAAAATACCAGTTAAATGAAACCCAGTCAATTTCTGCCGGATTTGGGATGCATAGTCAGCTGGCGTCGCTACCTGCTTATCACTCACTGGTGGAAAATGAGGCCGGTATCAGAACCCGCCCCAATCTCGATCTGGATTTGATGAGGGCTGTCCATTACGTACTGGGATATGATAGGGTGATTAATGAAAATCTGTTTTTCAAAACTGAAATCTACTACCAGGATCTGTATGATGTGCCCGTGGAAAATGATCCGACCAGCAGTTACTCGCTGATCAATGCTACTGACGGGTTCACCGACAGGGCCCTTGTTAATGAAGGAACCGGGGTAAACTATGGTATTGAGCTGACGCTGGAGCGGTATTTTAATAGAAATTATTACTTTCTCATCACCGGGTCTTTATATCAATCTAAATATACTGCATTGGACGGTATAGAAAGAGACAACCGTTTCAATGGGAATTACCTCACCAACTTTCTCTTTGGCAAGGAAATATATGTCGGCGGCTCAAAAAATAAGGTGTTAAGCCTGAATACCAAAGTGAGTTGGAGCGGGGGTCGTCGATTTACCAGGGTGGATCTCGAAGCCAGCAGGGAACTTGGCCGTGCAGTATTCGATGAAGCCAATGCTTTTAGCGAACAAGGTGATGATATTTTCAAATGGGATTTATCCTTTTCCTATAGCTGGAACAAGAAAAGAACCAGACAGGAGATCAATCTGTCCATTCAAAATGCAACCAATAATAAAGGCCAGGTCGATCAGTATTATGACGATCTGGAAAATAAAATAGAAACCAGTGAGCAATTGCCCATGTTTCCAACCATCATGTATACATTAGAATTTTAAGGAATTTATTGAAAGAAAATCGTGCAGTTCTCTTTCTAATCAACCTGGCAGTTAATGCCAGGTTTTTTCTCTTATAGGCCACACTGGCAGATTATTAATTTTAGATTTGCACTAATAATTTTAACTTACCTGTACATTCAGAACATAAGGGCTTATGTTTAAGAATTACATGACCATTGTACGGCGTAACTTAGCCAGTCAGCCTGTCTATACCATTTTGAACCTAACCTGCCTTACTGCGGGTATAGCGGCGGTATTGTATATTTTACTATATCTCAATTTTGAGCTTAAGTATGATCGCTTTCATACTAAGGCCGATCGGATTTTCCGTGTAGAAACCACCTCTATTAAAACGCACGAAAAGGTGATGGATGTCGAGTGGAGGTCAACACCGGCTAATCTGGGTCCTTTCATAATGCAAGATTACTCAGGAATAGAGAATTACGTGAGAATCTTTCAATTCTGGCAAAACGAAAGTGTAAAATTTCATTTTGCAAGCAAATCCCTTGAGGAAGAAGATGTTTTTGCAGTAGATGCCACAGTATTTCAAACCTTCTCATTTAATTTAATAAGTGGAGACCCGTTAACAGCCCTTGACGGTCCAAACAAAATTGTTCTCTCCAAAGGCCTGGCTCATCGAATTTTTGGCGATGAGGATCCGGTAGGCAAAATACTGACAAGTAGCCTGGTCCATACAATTCCGGATACTGACAGGAATTACGCTCTGACGGTGACAGGAGTTTACCGTGACAATCCCAAAAACACTCTCCTAACCGCCAAGGCTATGATTTCTTCAGAGACTGACCCACACCTGGAAGCGTACTATTTCAATTCATTCAATGTTTATACATTTCTACTGTTGGATCATCTGACAAATCCTGGTACCATCGCCTCATGGCTGCCTGAGATATACAAAAAATACCTGAACGCTGAACGAGAGCCAGTTTTGATTAGCGCTAGTCATGAACTCGTTCCGCTTACAAAAATCCATTTGAATGAAACCGGCGGCCCCCTTTATATTTATATATTTAGTGTGGTGTCCTTGCTATTACTTCTTATTGCAGGTATTAGTTATGTCAACCTTGTGATTGCCAGGGCTAAAGGAAGAGGGGTGGAAATAGGCATCCGTAAAGTTATGGGTTCACATAGGTGGCAAATAGCTATTCAGTTCTTAAGTGAATCTTTACTTTTTACATTTGCTTCATTAGTTATAGCTATAGGAATGGTAATCGTTTCCATTGATTTCCTGAATAAAATGCTAGGTTTACAGCTGGAGATCTGGCACTTAACACAGTCTCCGATACCTTTCGGTATCATAGCCATTATGCTATTACTTGGTATTTTAGGAGGGGGTTATCCCGCTTTTTTCATGTCCTCATTTGAACCCGTGGGTGTTATGAAAGGCTTCCTGGTGAAGTCGACTCCGGTACGCACAAGTCTTGTTACCATCCAATTAATAGTTGTCATTTTTGTAGTTACATGTACAGGCTTAATCTATGGTCAGTTGCAATATTTAAGGAATAAGAATCTCGGCTTTAATAAGGAGTTGGTGATCATGCTTACACTTCCGGAACAAAGTGAAATCAAAGATTGGCAAGTTATGAAAAATGCCTTGGCACAAAGTCCCCTTGTTTCATCTTCCGGTACCTCAAGTTTTATTCCGGGAGCAGGTAACATGAGAATAGGGCCGGTAAGCGCAGAAAATTCTGTGGAACAGGAGCAAAGATTTGCATACATAGGTAGGATCGACTATGATTTTTTGGCTACAATGGGCATAGAAATCGTATCGGGCAGAAATTTCTCACCGGATTTCCCTGGTGACGCCTCTCAGGCAGTTATTGTTAATGAGACCTTTGTAAATAATTTTAACATGAAGGATCCTTTGGCAAAAAAAATACGATTTGGTGGTAAGGGAAATCCCAATTTCTTTCAGGTGGTAGGAATAGTGAAAGACTTTCATCAAAATTCCCTTTACGATTCTATCCAATCTCAAATGTTTCTATTTAGGCCCTCTAACAATCTATCCGTTAAAATTTCAAAAAATCTCCAGGCGGCAATGGATCACATTAAAAGAAGTTGGGAGCAAGTGTTTCCTAATTCCGCTTTTACTTATAAATTTCTTGATGATCAACTACAAAGTGTCTATGAAGCTGATCAGGTGCGGGGAAAAGTATTCTTTTCATTATCGTTGCTTACCATAGTTATATCTTTCCTGGGTCTGTTTGGGCTGGCATCTTATCTTGCAACGCAACGGGTAAGGGAAATTGGCATTCGCAAGATTCTGGGAGCCGGGTTGCTGGATGTCATTTTGTTAATGACACGAGATTTTCTCTTAATGGTAGTTATTGCGGCCATTCCCGGTTTTACTATCGCCTGGTTTACATTCAGCCAATGGTTAGAAAAATTCGCCTTCCGGATCCAAATAGATTATTTCCTATTTGGTATTGTGTTGTTATTCACACTTTTACTAACTTTTGTAACCACCGGCCTGCATGCTATTCGGTCCGCCCGACTCAATCCGGCCGATGCGCTGAGGCGCAATTAAGAATTAGAAAGGACATATTAAACAGCAAATTCAGCATAAAAACGTATCTTTCCTTTTTGTACCCAGCCAATATTTTTATACTTAAAAAATTACCGTCACATTTCAAATTATTTGGTATTGATCTTAGCAAAAGAAACTGACCTGGCACAAGTAGTTAAACTAATAACTCGATCCTTTGACAAAAACAAGAGTGTAAACTATGTTGTAAAGCAAGATAAAAAACGTATTCGGCGTATCGAAAGACTTGCTGAATATGCATTTCGGGTATGTTATGCCTTTGGCGAAGTCTGGATGTCAGAAGATAAAAATGCTTGTGCACTTTTCCTATTCTCTGAAAAAAAACGACTGACCTTAAATGCCATTTGGTGGGATCTCAAATTAGCCTTTGGTACCATTGGAATCTCCCGGGTGTCAAAAGTATTGACCAGGGAAGGAAAAGTCAAAAAACAACATCCTCAAAACACCCACTATTGTTACCTCTGGTTTATCGGTGTTGATCCCAATCATCAGAAAAAGGGCCTTGGAAGTCAACTTTTGCGACAACTCATTGACAAATGCCGACAATGGCAAAGGCCCATTTATCTGGAAACTTCTGTTTCATCTAATCTCAAGTGGTACAAATCATTGGGGTTTGAGCAGTACCGGACCATCCAATTTGACTATGAATTGTTTCTGTTGAGAAAAAATGATCCGGTAACCTGATACCTTGTAAATCTGTAGTCTACCACATAAAATTCTTAAAGATTAGCCATTATGCCGTAAGGTCTTTCAGCCTGCCAATTTCCCCTTGTAAAATCAGGGAATTTCACAGGAATATTGCCCAGCTCTATAGACACTTTTGAAAGTGGGGTAATCACCGACCAATCAGCACCGTCGTAAACATCCATATCGAGCGGTAATCCACGGTTAAGATTATCTATCAACCGGTATATTTGCACAAAATCCATTCCTCCGTGTCCACCATACTGGGCTATTTCGTTTTTCAGTTTGTCCCAAATCGGATGTTTGTATTTTTCTTTCATCTCTTTATATTCTGCCTCTGAAAGCCAGTGGTGCCCTCCTTTGACACTGTTCATTGACAGCCGGCTTGGATAACCCTCGTGATAGGCCTTGGTACCTGCTAACGCGTTTATGCGACTATAAGGCCGGGGCGTTACAACATCGTGTTGCAGTAGAATAGAGCGGCCCTTGGCTGTTTTAATAAGACAGTTATTCATGTCGCCATGAGTGAAATCCTTTCTATTATAAAATTCATTGTCACTTTCAACTGTGGCGCTATGCTCGCTTAAGGAAGCTTCAAGACTACTCATGGAAACCAGGTGGCTAAAGCGATCTCCCCTGGCGATTCCCAGATACTGGGCAACCGGTCCTAAACCATGTGTGGGATATAAGTTCCCGTCACTCTTAATATGATGGCGGATCCGCCATTGATTATAGTAACCTGTCTTACTAAACATATTTTCCCGAAGATCGTGGATATAGGCGGCCTCGGCATAGGTTAAGGTTCCAAAAACACCTTGCTGAACCATATTGAGTATCCAAAGTTCTTCGTCCCCATAACAAACATTTTCCATCATCATACAATTTCGCTGCGTTGCCTCAGCGGTATCAACCAGGTCCCAACAACCCTCCAGGGTCACCGCTGCGGGAACTTCCAGGGCCACGTGTTTTCCCTGCTGCATAGAATAGACAGACATAGGGACATGATCATTCCAGGGCGTGGCAATAACAACGAGGTCAATGTCGTCTCGCTGCATCATTTCCTTCCAGGAATCGGCAGTTCCGGTATATACCGACGGCTTATTCTTTTCCTTTTTCAGAAATTCCATGGCCTTATCGGTCTGCGATTTTCTAATGTCACAGATGGCAGTAATTTTGGCTTTTGGATAAAGGGCGTTGACATGTCTTAAATGCCCGAAACCGCGATTTCCCAACCCTATAAATGCTACTTTAACCTCCTTGATAGGATCCATTTTTAAACCCATCACTGACTTTCCGGCAGGCTGCCTTTTTTCGCTAATCGCCTGTAGCCGTTCCTCTATCACATCTTTTGCGTAGGTTCCGGTAATCGGTAACCCCAGAAATGAGCCCGTTACTGCGGACAGCTTAATAAATTTTCTTCGGTTTTGCTTGTTCATGGCTAATATGCTTTTATTTAAATTTCATTTCAGATTAAATTCCGAGATTATTTTTTGGTTGATATTTCACGATCTAACCGCGCTACCTCCATCTCAATATCGTCAATATGATCTTGTTTCACAGTATCTTTTCTGATATACCCAACAAACTTTAACCAGCCTTCAGAGCGCAACTTCCTCCTCGCGTCAACGAGTTGAAAAAGGTTATCTGACTCGACGCTATCAGCCAGCGTTTTAATATCCTGATCAAATGTGTATCCAAAACTTTTCAAAAACTGCTGTGCTATAAAAAGATGTCCTGAAGCGGAAGGATGAATGCCATCAGTTGAATAACTGAATGATGGGTTTTGTGATCTTAGCGTCATTATCTGTGCTTTCATGGGACCGTGGACATCAATAACCCGTATATCAGCATCATTGAGCGATTGTAGCCATTCGCTATAATCACCCAGGACTGAGTCATAATTTTCGTAGGGATGTAAATAACTAAAGTCAGTGGCACCGTCATCAACAACTCGTTCGGCAAGGGGTAATGGATCAAAAACAGGTGGCGACATCAAAATAGCCTTAGCGCCTACCCCATTAATTTGCTGTAGCAAATGATGAATACCTTCCCGAAATCGCTCCATTCTGTCAGGAGATTGAGGGTGATAAATGCCGTCATTCATGCCGTAGCAAGCCACCACTATATCCGGCTTAATTTTTTGAAGGGCTCTTTCAAGTCGCTCTCGCAGGCATGGGCGGGGAAAGGGATGGGCCAGCTCGCTAAGACAAGAAACCGTTTCACTACTTAACCCAATACTAATGATATCAATTCGATCAGCCGGAAATTGCTTTCGGAGGTAATATTCGATATAGCTCACATAACCACCTTGATTGGTAATACTGTTACCCAGAAATAAAACCCTTTTATTCACCAATATAGCGGCTTCAGGAACTGTTTTCTTTTCACAGGAAATCAGAACCATCAAGAGGAGAAAAAAGGTAAAGTAAAATTTCAAAGTGATCCGTTTCATCATGGAAAATTATTGCCGGCCTTTTTTCAACGTAAATGTATTTTTCGACCAATAACCCAAATGGTTGAATAAGGTATCAGTATGGCCATTGTCAATGGCATGCCAATCGTGATTTTTACAGCTGTTAGTAACCTTTATCCTGTAATTCATGATTTTGGTTTCAAAAGTATTCCCGTTTGATTCATCCGTTAATTTTCAATTTAATCTGCAGCACATCATTCAAATACCTCCTTTATTTCCGGCAATCTCTTCCTCATCAATTTACTCAGATGAAGCTGGCACCGGGCCCGCTGCAAATTTTGTTCGGGAAAATCTATTTTATAGTACTTATCTCCTTGCAGGTAATCTGTCAAAAACCGGAGTCCCATTATAAAACTCATATAGATACCGGATTTGGGTAATATCGCCATTTCATCATCCGTAAATAATTTACTGGACGCATCCATGTATCCCCTTACAAAAGCTTCGACCATTATCAGATCAACATCCACTTTTTGCAGATCCAACTCGTGTTCGTCGGCGGTAGAGGCGCCTGTTCTGATGCCGTCTCCCACATCAAAATACACATAACCAGGCATCACTGTATCCAGGTCGATAACACATTGTCCCTTGTCATTTCCGTCCAGGAGTACATTGTTAAATTTTGTATCGTTGTGGGTAACGCGAAGGGGCATCCTGCCTCCCTTTGACATGTTATAGATTCCTATCACATAATCGGCAGTATCCTGCACATATTTTATTTCATTTTTTGCTTGTTCAAGCCGATAGTTTTCTGCCTCATCCCTCGCAGCGAAGAACTGCTTAAACCTGAATTCCATGTTATGAAAATTGGGCAGTGTATAATGCAATTCTTCAATCGGGAAGTCAGATAAGGCATATAGGAATTCTCCAAAAGATTTTGCGCCTTCATACATTTGTTCGGGAGTATTTGGCTTATCATAAGACTTAAAATCTTTCATAAACTTAAAAACCCGCCAGTATTCACCTTCTTCCTTGTGAAAAAGACACCCCTCACGCGTATGGATCAAGGTAGCTACCATGCCATTGACGGAACCAGGGGAAAAAAGCAATTTTTTTCTGATATGCGAGGTCACCAACTCGATGTTGTTCATCATAGCCGGAATGTTTTTGAACACGTGGTGGTTTACACGTTGCAGGAGATAATCCGGCTTTTCGGCACTTTCGTTAATTAATCTGTAGGTATCATTAATGTGCCCGTTCCCAAAGGGTAAAATCTCCTTAATATCACCATCTATTGCAAAAACCTTGGTCAACAATAATTGCTTCATGTTCCTGATAGTAAAATCCATTCTCAGTTCTGACATCCGGCATCCAGCGGCAAAAACGCCAACTTGCCATCAAGTCTTGATAGCTATAGCCATTGCTTGCCCTTTTCAACCGGAGGTCTTTTAAACCTATTTACAGCCAAAAAATTTTCGCTTCTATCTAAAATCAATACATTTTATGCTAACACAAATTAGCAGTCCGACAGAACCGATTAGCAATATACATAATAACGTGCTCGTGCACAATATAAATTACATAAAGTTTGCCAGGTTAATCTTTAAATAATATATTTTTTTTTACTATTTTATCAGCTTTGATCTAAGCAGAATTAATTTTTGGAAAAGAAGAACTATACAATCAAAGAAATCGCCAAGTTGGCCAAAGTTTCAAGAGGCACGGTCGACAGGATTTTACACCAGCGCGGCAACGTTTCTGACAAGGCAAGACAGAAAGTTGAAGATATTTTAAAAAGGATTGACTACAGTCCGAATATCATTGCCCGATCACTTAAAGCCAACAAAAAAAACAGAGTGGTTGTCCTGCTCCCTTCCAATGAAAAAGACAGCTACTGGGATCAATCGGTCAACGGAATATTGGAAGCCACCAAAAAGGCCAATCAGTTTAATGTTAGCATCGACATAAAAAAATTTGACGTAGACCACCCTGACAGTTTTAACAAACTTGTCAATGAAATATTTATAGATCCGCCGGAGGGCATTCTGCTGGCACCTTTATTTTACGATCAGTCGCTTGATTTTTTAGTAAAGTGTATATCTGCCAATATTCCGTACATTTTATTCAACACACATATTGAAGATTCTCAGTCCCTATGTTTTATAGGTCAGGATTTATTTGCCAGTGGCAGGGTATCTGCAGATTTACTTAACCTCATCAAAATACCGAACAAGCGGATACTGATCATTCACTTCGATGAGGACCCCGACACGTCAAATCACTTGAAGGAGAAAGAAATCGGTTTTCGGCGCTATTTTGAAGAAAAGCGTATCAGCGTAGTCATAGAATCCATGAGACTCTCTTCGCACTTAGCCGATCATGCCGAAGAGCAGCTGCAGGAAATTTTCGGCCACGATGATATAGGTGGCATTTATGTGAGTACCTCCAAGGCACATATTATCGCGGATTTCCTGCAAAAAAAATCGCTACAGAAGATCCCCCTGGTAGGTTATGATTTAATTGCTGAAAACATCAACTATTTAAAATCGGGCGAAATTAACTTTCTGATCAATCAGAACCCAAAACTTCAGGCTTATCTTGGAACCTCCTATTTATCGGATTTTTTGGTTTTCGGTAAAAAAATTGAACGCACTAAATTGTTACCATTGGATATTATTACCGTAGAAAACCTGGATTTCTATTTATAATTACTTCCCCATTCACGGCGTTACCACCTCGATTAAATCGTTGAGAAAGGTTTTGTCAAAATCACCCTCGGCAGCTTCCTCTGATGCCACAGGTTTACTGCGAAATGTTGTCATCGCCCATTGAATATCTTCATGCTCACTATTCAGATATTTATCAATTAATAACTGGAGCTTTTCAGAGTTCCCTGTTCTCTTGGCAGCCAATAACTGGGCCAGTAACAGCGGGCTATTCCCACTTTCGTCATCGAAAGCGATCACTTTTTCATAATATTCATCGGCGACCTGTTTGGACCCTGATTTTTCGTGTGCATAGGCGAGCACAAAATCCGGTAAGCGTTCATCCACCGAATAGGGTCTTCCTGCTCCCAGGTTTTCCGGCCATTGCTTTGACATTTCCAAATACTTTATGGCCTCTATCCAGTTGTTTTTCTTAACTGCTTCTAAGGCGGCTAACATGGCATTTTCATAATAGATCTTTCTACCTTCATTTGCTCCCTCATACGGGATTAACTGTTGCTTCTTCAAAAATTCAAATCCTTTCCTGTACTGCCTGTTACCAAAATAAATCCTGGCTTTGGCCAGAATAAGCTCAGGGTGGCCCGGGTTAAGTTTATAGGCTTTGTTGATGTATTGGTTGGCTATTTTTGGGGTTTGCACCGATTTAGCCGCTGCCAGATTCGTTCGCCAATCATTGCCTGATAGTTTCAGCGCTTTCTGTATATCGGCCATCTCCTTATCGGCCATAAATTGATGTCTGAAGAGATAAAAAGGAGCAAAATCAGCTTTCATGCCAATATCCTTCAATAGCTGCCTCGCCTCCTCTTCACGCCCTAAATGGACATAAATCAACGCCCTGTAATACTGCGTTTTCCAATGATCTGTCTTTTCCGCGGCATGGGCCAATGCAGCCAGCGTTTCAAGCCGAAAAGGAAATACCATTTCAGGCGAAGCATTAAGCGCCTTGTTCAAATAATCCGCCTCTTTAGATCGATCTCCCTGATGATGATATAAATAGCTTAACCAATAAGCAATCACAGGATGGTCCGGACCGGTTTCCAGGCAGGCGATGGCTTCCTCAAACAAGCCACAACCAACATAACTTAGCGCTAACGCTATCAGGCTTTCATGTGGTAGCTCATTGGTCAGACCTTTTGCCCGAAAATCAAATGCGCCGCCTTCCCCGGATGCAAAAAACCGCTCGAAAGCTACAAATACGTAGGTAGGATCCAGGTTGGAAATGTGGGTTAACGTGTTTTGATAGTCATCATTTTTCCCTAGTTTTCGCAATGATATGGCTTTAAGCTGCCAACCCAACAGGTTATCCTGATTACCGGAAATACTCTTTTCTGCGTATCTTAAAGCCGTTGAATAATTATTTTTGCGCAGTGCCAACCTGGCGAGATTGAGATAGGCGGCTACCCGGAAGTTACCGTCTGCGGTGGCTACTGCAAATCCGCTTCTGGCATCGTCAAAGTTCTGAAGTTGCCTATTTACCAGGCCGTATACATAGTTTGCCTCGGGGTGGTAGGTATCGTGCGATAAAGCAATTTTAGCATAACGCAACGCTTCCTCCCATATACCTTTTCGATAGTAGGCCATGGCTAATTTGGCATAGGCCGGTGTAAATGAAGGCATCATTTTGAGTGTCTCCAGGTAAAGTGGCAAAGCATCGGCATAATTCCTCTGGGCTTCCAGCTCTGTAGCCATGACGTACTTCCCATAAGCCCCCTTCCAGTTAAAAGCTTCGTCAATCTCCAGTGGCCTTTCCAATTGCTGATGTTGTGGATCCGTGTCAAATATCTCACCACCGGAATCCGACACCAGTTTAAAATTGCCTTCTACAGCTCCCACCGAAAGATTTGCCAACTCCAGCGGTTTCAAGTCTACATCAAACGATTTCAATTGATCTCCGCCTTTCAGTACCGTAAGTTTCTCTTTGACATGCGCCAGGGCCATTACCTTTAGGGTCAATTGATTTTCCTTTTTTTCGATTTTAATGACCATGTTATCGGCTACCAGATCGGCGCCTCCTGTGTTTACCAGGGGAAACCATTTTTCATGCATATGATCGGCATCTCCCGGAATAAACGTCTTGTGCTTAAATGGTGTTTTGGTACTACCGGTGGCGGCCTGGTTGAACAGTTTGCCTGATTGCCATTCCATATATTGCCCGTCACTATCCGTAAGCAAATCTTCCCATATCATCCCCTGGCGGCTCAACCCCCATATCCACAATTTTTTCCCTGGCTTTTCATCATAGCTGGTCCAATGCCCAAAACCAAAGTTGTCATCATGCCAATATCCGCCAAAAAAATCGGTGTAAGTGTTGAGAATATGATAGGATTTATAGGAGCCGAAATTATTGTTTTCATAAAAAGATATCTTGTTACCTTCCTGTTCGGGCCAGGTACCTACCTCTCCGCTATGGCCTATGTGGTGAGTTCCCGGATAAAGAAACTCGAGATTGCCGGCTGTTTTTGCGGCAGCGTTGGTCCAATGATAATAAGAGGTAGGTATGTCCGACAGGTTAAACCAGCGGGCATCTGTAGAAAAATAGGCCTTATCCGGGTCCAGGGTTATTTCCACGTTCCAGCGTGTGCGGGAAGTCAGATCATAATTTCCAACAATACAGCTAACGCTTCCGTCCTCATTTTTCAGCATTTTATAGTCAACCGGGTTAGCTACATTTGGTGTATGCCCAATAGTACCGAAATTGAATTCCACCCCTCCCGATGTCCAGGGACCTCTCATAGCCACAGATCTGAATTTTACCACGTTATTAAAGTAAACGAAGGCTTTTCCCGTCTTTTTTTCAATGGCACCCCAGATCTTTCCTCCGATTTCAGGCGATACGTATACCTTAATGTAGTCGTTTTCCAGGACAACCATTTTCCAGGATTTCGGTGTGCTTACCGCTGTAAAACCGGCAAATTTAAAGTACGGATAAAACCGCTCGGATTCCGGAACCGGGTTTGGGTCGGAAAAACCATAGGTTTCCAAAGTAAGATGCTCTTCATAAATTTTAGCGGTTTGTGCCAATGAAATATCATTGACTACTAAACCTACGGTAAATAATAGAAAAATAACGCGGTATAAAAACATAAGTATTTGTAATTTAATAAAAGGAATACGAAGGCATTTTTTGTTTACAAAACATTTTTATTAACTCATATATCTATTTAAAGGTTTCAAGAACTTTTTGTCAATTTAAGAATTATTTTGGAATTTTATGTGCACGAGCAAATATTAATTGGGTTCGAACAAAATGCTTGATATACATTATTTAAATACCCGGTTAAATTATGAAATGTCCACGGGCATAGTTTTGGACTTTTTCTCTAAAATAAGAATGGTATTTATCTTAAATTGTTTTTCGAAATGACGGAAAGGATCTGGGTAAGATATGAACGATCACCTTACTTTAACATACATCATTAAACTTCGCAAATTTGGCCGAATCGGATGTCGAAAAAGCGACCTTAATAATAACATGAATTGCCAAACCGGGGAAAACGCCAATGAGTCATAAAAAACTATCCATAACCGGAACATTCCTGGATGAAATAAGCCACGACATCAATCATCAAAACTGGGGGGAGGCAGAATGGGAAAAGGACTTCAGTGCCATGAAGTCTATTGGTATTGATACCGTTATTTTAATCAGAGCTGGTTACAAGCGATGGATTACTTATCCCTCCAGCACCTTAATCAACCAGGAAGGGTGTTATCAACCTTACCAGGACCTGGTCGCCATGTTTTTAAGACTAAGCGAGCAGTTTGACATGCAGTTCTATTTCGGCTTATACGACTCCGGCAACTATTGGGTAAACGGCGCATATGAAAAAGAATCAGCCCTTAATATGAAAGTTATTCAAGAGGTATGGGATCAATATGGAGATTCGCCATCTTTTGGCGGGTGGTATTTTTCCCATGAAATTAACCGGAGCAACCCGGGGATCATTGAGCAGTATGCTGTGTTGGGTAACTTTTGCAAGTCACTTACCGACCTGCCGATTTTAATCTCCCCCTATATAGATGGCAAAAAGGCGTTAATGGCTCATGAGTCAAGCCTTACCAAAGCGGGACATATATCACTGGAACAGCACCACCGGGAATGGGATGAAATCCTGAGCCAGGTAAAAGACGCGGTGGATATCGTTGCCTTTCAGGACGGCCATGTGGACTATCATGAACTCCTGGATTTCATGAAGGTAAACAAGCAGCTATGCGATAAATACGGGTTGGCATACTGGACCAACTGCGAATCTTTCGACAGGGACATGCCCATAAAGTTTTTACCAATTAAATGGGATAAAATGCGATTGAAGCTGGAAATTGCACAGGCGGCGGGGGTCAATAAGGCCATCACTTTTGAGTTCTCCCACTTTATGAGCCCAAATTCAAGTTTTGCCCAGGGAAGGGCGTTGTTTGACCGATACAAAGAATATATAGATGATTAAAAAAACCTGCCATAGCCTACACACCAAACCGGAACAATCGCGTGAAATCTTATAAGCTACAATATCATAAATCGCTATGGGAGGATGTCATTCCTTTCTGGGAGAAGTATTCGCCGGATTACGAAAAAGGTGGCTACTTTACCTGCCTGGATGCGCAGGGCCAACCTTATGATACGGACAAATTTGTATGGCTGCAAGCGCGGCAGGTTTGGCTTTTTTCCACCATTTATATGCAGGAAGAAAGGAGGGATAGCTGGTTGGAAATGGCCAGGCTTGGGGCTGAATTTTTACGCAAACACGTTTTTGATCCGGAAGGTCAATGCTATTTTTCACTTGATCACGATGGCAAACCGCTGATGGCTGCCTACAATATATTCTCGGATTGTTTTGTGACAATGGCTTTTGCCATATATGCCAAGGCAAGTGGGGAATCCTATTACGCTGACCGGGCGCTTTCGTTGTTTGACAGCATCCTCGAAAGAGCCGATAACCCCAAGGGGAAATACAATAAAGCCATCGCCAAAAACCGGCCGCTCAAAGGACTGTCACTGCCTATGATCCTTTGTAATCTGACCCAGGAATTAGCATTTCTGTTGCCTGCAACGGTCCTGGACAATACAATCAACAATGCGTTACATGAGGTGCTAAATCATTTTTTGGACGTCGATCGTAAAATTTTATTTGAACACGTACTTCCCGATGGCGCGCACTCGGATACTTTTGAGGGACGGCTTATCAATCCGGGACACGGACTGGAAACATCCTGGTTTTTAATGGATATCGGGGAACGCCTTAAGGATGCCGATCTCATCAGCCAAATGATAGACCTTAGCATCAGTTTGCTGGAGTTTGGATGGGATGAAAAACATGGCGGAATATTTTATTTTATGGATGAAAAAGGGCATCCACCCCAGCAATTGGAATGGGATCAAAAATTATGGTGGGTGCATCTTGAAGCGTTGGTGGCCCTGGCAAAAGGTTACCGGCATAGCCGGGATCCACGTTGTCTTTCATGGTTTGAAAAAGTGCACCATTACACATGGCAACATTTCCCGGATTCCCGTGGTGGCCTGGAATGGTACGGCTATCTTAACAGGCAAGGTGAAATACTACTAAATGCCAAAGGCGGGAAATGGAAAGGTTGCTTTCATGTTCCCAGAGGACTTTATTTATGTGAAAAGGAGTTGGGGAAGATTGGTGATTAATTGTTGGTTTTAAGTTCCTGGTTAGTTTTAGTCAGAGCTCCTATAAAATTGTTTTAGTATAAGAAATCTTATTTTTAGGAGGAAGGGGCATGTTTTGATGCAGTCACTTAAATCTTCCTTTCAAAAAGTCCCCTAAAGCCAGCCACACGAAAATAAATTTATATTTATTTTCGTGAAGCCCGGCCTGTTAAAGAATCACAAACATTCATAGCATCTTTTAACTGGAATGTTGCCTGAGATCAAGTATTACCTGCTTTAGCGCATCGACAACTACACGGGTAATCTTAACACCCTTTTCCTTGGTGCCGGATGCCGCTTCTCCGAAAACACCGCCGGGGGTCATGGCCTTCATTGTCCGGAATAAGCTGACTTTTGGACCATGCAACATATCCGCTTCCGCCCAACTAAAAGTAGGAACATTTGTTTTTAGCCCAATTTTATCAGCCTGAACCAGATCCGGAGCAATTAGTAACATCAGAGAGGTTTCAAATTCTCCGGCATGTCCTGTGCCTCCCTTGGAGGTTTCGGTAATCTTGATTAATTCCTCCAGACATAGGCGCCACCAGGTGATCATAGCAATTTTACACTGAGGATGTCTAAAGCCAAATGCTTCTACAAAGATTTGTCCAATAGCCTGATTTCCACCATGACTGTTTAAAACCACCAGGTTTTCAAAGTCATATTTCGCAACACATCCGGCTATATCTGTCATCTGTTTCAGCAAAGTTTCATGCTGAACACTCAAGGAGCCCTCAAAGTCAGTATGGTGCTCCGAGCATCCAACACTTATTGTTGGAAGGATCAGTACGTCATTGGGTATTAGTTGATTGAGTTCCCTGCAAAAGTGTTCCCCAATAAGCCTGTCGGTTGCTAATGGCAGGTGATCGCCATGCTGCTCGATGGCCGCAATTGGCAAAATTACCGGATTTTTTTTATCAGATGCTTTGATTTGAGGCGATGTAAGCTGTTCCCAATACATTTTTATAAATCGGTTAACAATATGTTTTGCTAAAATTTTATGTTAAAAGTAATCTTATTTTTTTATTGCCCACATTTCGATTTCCACTAAAAAAGTATATAGCAGTGGTGTCTGGACGGCTGTGCGTACCGGCCTGGGCGCTTTAAAATAAGTCTTATAAACCTCATTAAACCGGGGCCAGTTGTCCAGATCTGTCAAATAAACGTTTACTTTAAACACGTCATTCAGACCACATCCGCCGGTCTGCAACTGCTGGAGGCAGTTTTTGATCGTGTAATGTGTCTGTTCCTCAATGGTATCTCCTACAACCTTCCCTTCCGAATCTATCGCTGCTTGACCAGAGATCACCACAATCTGACCCGGAGTCACTTGCAATACAGGTGAATAAGGGCCCGCGGTATCATGTTGTTTTGCTCCGGCAGGTAGTTGTTTACCGGGCAGTTGTGTATCTCCGGATTGACCCATAGGATGTGGTAAATACCCAGTGAAGCCGGCAATTTTCCAGCGGCCGGCTACCTTCCGGCATCGGTAAAGTGTTTGCCAGTTTAAAGTGGCCTTTTCACCGTTTTTCTTCAAAATATGACCATCAAATTTCTTGTGAGCCAGGGCGCTGTCGCCTTCTATTTCAATGTCCCTTAATGTCGTCGCCTCATAAATGGCCTGCTCGGGATCTTCCGCCCATTCGGTTTTGGCAAAATCGTGCGCCTGAAAGAGCCATTCTTTTTTATAGGCCCCCAAGCTGGGGAAACTCAATTGCCACGAATCCGGGTTAGGACGTCTTCTTCCGTCAATGCCCATGAAGTTTTCGCTAACAAAATCGTCAGCTACCATCTCCCAGCTTTCCTGACAAAAAGCGATAATATCGCGCTCGACCAACATTTGCCAGATCTCATGACGGTCCGCATCTGCTTGCGGAAAAGGATTTTGATAAAAACTCATTACTTAAATTCTTTTTGCTGTTTTAAAAAACGACCAATAGCCTCCTCATCTGGGGTAACCCCCAGGCCGGGACCTTCGGGCAGGTGGACGAAAGGAGGTTCAATCTTCAAAGGGGTGGTCAACAGATCGTGAGAACGAATCAACCTTCCAAATATGTCACTGGGCCAGATGCAGGACTCCGCAGCTGCGGCTGAATGCACGTACATGGCCTCCAAAATACCCAGGTCAACTTCGGATCCATGCCAACAGGGCAATCCTGCCGCATTGGCAATATGATCCAGTCGTTGAAAATTGGCCAGTCCACCGTTGAAATTAAAGCCATCAACGGCCTTCGCATTCAACGCCTGGATAGCATCTTTGATCCGTTGCCCGTGTAAAATATAGGGTAAGGAAACATGTAGTACCACAGGAACGGCGCTGAATTGTCTGAGCAAGGCATATTCAGACAACATCCACCGGGGTAAAGGATCTTCAAGACAAAGCACGTTTCCCACCTCCTCCAGCGCCCTGGCTCGTTTTCTGACCTCTCCGGGATACAACCATCGCTCATTGGGATCCAAAATTACCTGCATACCCGGAGCAGCCTTTTTTATCTCCTGACACCATCCGGTTACATCGTCTTCCAGGTCTGTTTTGAATTTCAGGCAATCATACCCTTGCTGCGCAAAACCGGCGGCGAGTTGTCCGATTTCATCCAGGGTCCGGTGACTTGACCATGCCCCAACTTTAACCTTTTTCTGCACGGCACCGCCCAACAGATCCACCACTTGTAAATTATGGGCCCTGGCATAGGCATCCCAGATAGCGCATTCGAAGCCGTCATATTCCCGGCAAAAATTGAAGGGGAGTTTTTGCAGGCATATCTCACGGATATCTTTTCCCAACAGACTTTGAATGATGCCCTCTACCACGGTCCAATTGTGATCTCTGTATAATTCACCCCAGCCAACAACGCCGGAATCCAGCTCCATTTTAACCAGTAATTTAGGGAGCTCATCAAATTGCATGGACCAGCCTGATTTTATGCCGACCGGCAACTTATGCAATGGTTTGTGAATACTTTCACTTTCGATAACCCCGGCGTTGGCAGGGACTATTACTTCGTAACAGGTAAAATGTTTGATGCGCATTCAGATAGCTTTTTCGTTTGTACTCACCGACCTTCAATAAAACCACGATTGTGAATCATTACCGTTGTGCCGGCATCAATGTATATGGTTTGTCCGGTAATTGCCGCGCTAAAATCCGATAGCAAAAAGGCTACCGTATTCCCGCAATCCACCGGAAAAATATTTTTGGGTATAACCTGCTGATCATTTATAAAATCGGCCTCCCACTGGTGCGGGTCATCGGCCCAGGTTTTAATTAAGTCATAATTCTGTTCCGCCTTTACCAATCCAGGTCCAATCGCGTTGCATCTGATATTAAAACGACCTAGTTCATAGGCCATTCCCTTGGTCAGGCCCTGCACCGCTGATTTTGCGCTGCAATACAATGCATATCTCGGTTGGGTGGCATGGGCGTGGACGGAAGAAACATTTACAATATTGCCCGTCATTTTATTTGCCAGCAACTGGTTCACAAAAAACTTGGAAACCTGCCATACAGCCCGGATATCAATGTCATACAAATGATCAAATTCTTCCTCACTTGCCTCGTGGGCAAAACGGCTTAGTCCAACACCGGCATTGTTGACAAGACCATTGACAGGGCCCACTTTTTCTTTGATTTCCTCAAACATTCGCGCTACCTCCTCCCCTTTGCCAATATCGGCACCAACAGCTATGGCATTCGGGTACTTTTCAGCAGCAGCTTTTGCTTTATCAACATCCAAATCATTGATAACCATTGTCGCTCCAAAGTTGGCCAACGCCTCGCAAATACCGGCGCCTACCCCTGTTCCGCCACCGCCGGTAATTAACACATTCAGGTCCTTCAGATCCATATTCTTAGCTTTTTATTTTATTTCCAGATAAACTACCGGTACAGTACCCACTTTGATCGACAGCACATATTTTCATATCATCCAAATTTGTCATAGGTCACAAACTTCTTTTACCACTGTTAGGGTATTCCCTTCCAACCGAACAATACAAGCACTACCTGTATCACGCAAATTACCAATTTTATTGTTCAACCTCCGTATCACCCAAGGCTGCCATTTTGAATGTCTCCGTACCAGGAGCCGTTCTTGCTTTTTTCATAATGGCTGCCATTTCTCTGACCACCTCCGGGTGCTGGGCTGCGACATTATCTTGTTCCCTGGGATCCTTTTCCAAATCGTACAGGGCTATATCCATTTCTCCTTCAAATAAATTCTTTCGGATGGCTTTCCAATTAGCCATTCTCACTGCTTGTTGACCTGTATTGGCTGGAAACTCCCAGTACAAATACTCGTGTTGCCGCTGAGGTTTTCCAAGCAAAGCCGGAAGAAAACTAATTCCATCGGTATTTTTAGGATCGGGAATGTCAAGTATGTCACAGATGGTAGGTAATACATCATAAAAAGCTGAGATATGATGGCTTTCGCTGCCAGGTTTTATTTTATTGGCCCAGCTTGCGATCATGGGAACTCTTATACCTCCTTCGTGCACAAAACCTTTTCCCCATCCGTATTCGGATTTAAAGGGTTTGGCACTATCAAAAAACGCGGCATCTACCCCGCCGGTGTACGTCGGCCCGTTATCGCTGGTGAAAATAATCAGTGTATTTTCATAAATACCCAGTTCTTTTAATTTTTTCACCACATCCCCGACCTGCTCATCCAGATAGCTAATCATGGCAGCATAGGTAGCTCTGGGTGTTTGGTTTGGAAAATAACTTCCTTTGGTAAAGGGCTTTTCTTCCCCTAATTTCTTTGTGTAATGGTCTACCCATCGCTTTGGTGCCTGCAACGGCAGGTGCGGAACCGGGGATGCGTAGTATAGGAAAAAAGACTGATCGCTGTTTTGTTCCATAAATTTTAAAGCCTCCTCATGCATCAGGTCCGGCGCAAAATCTGTGAGGGAAAAATCGGCGTAACTTTCGGGGTCATCGGGGTCTGCTCCTTCAGCAAGCTGGCTATGTGGGGCAACCATTTTATTGTTCAGCAAAACCCTTTCATTGTTTTTCCACAGATGCATGGGATAATAAGTGTGCGCCTGCCTTTGACAATTGTAGCCATAAAAAAAATCAAACCCCTGTTGATTGGGAACTCCTTCAGTACCCGGCGCTCCCAGGCCCCACTTTCCCACAACACCCGTTTTATAACCAGCTGATTTCAAAATTTCCGCTATGGTAACAATGCTATCAGGAATTGGTCGCTGGCCTTCCAGTCCGGGATCATCAAACATAGCCTGGTAATTCCACACATCTCCCCTTGCCCGCCATTCATCGTTACCCCTGACATGGGCATGGCCTGTATGTTGTCCCGTCATTAATACACATCGCGCCGGTGCACATACAGGTGCGCCGGTATAGTGTTGGGTAAATTTCATCCCTTCGCTGGCCAAAATATCAATGTTGGGAGTTTCAATAATCTGTTGGCCGTAGGCGCCCAATTCTCCATAGCCAAGGTCATCGGCCAGAATATAGATAATGTTGGGCTTTGTTTCAATTTTTTCACCGTCTCCGACACAGGCCTGCATCACGACCAAAATTATTGAACATAAAAAAAAGCCAGACCTCGATATCATTACTTTTTCGAATTTAAGGTTAATAATAATCGACCTGTTCTCAACTATGGGATAGACCAGATAGTTACCTGATGTTTACATGCCGGATTTACCCATCTCATCAGGTTTTGATGAGGCAGGCTATCTCATGCTTCGTAACAGATCAAAATTTCAGCTCGTACATTTTTTCAGCAAGGTGTTGATATCATAAAAAATGAAATCAATATACTTACCTTATGCTTATTAACGGACTTAAGCTAATAAAAAATTTAATACTGTGCACCAACACAATTGATTTATTTTAACTTTTTAGAAAAAAAACAATCAAATAGCGGCTCAATTTACAGGAAACCATTTTGAAGAATAAAGTGTACATTTTCAGTATTTAAATTTGTTTAGGCATTTGCCGTATTATCGAGGTTGTCGTACCAGTATTTTTTCAGCAGCCAGCTGGTGATCGCAAAAACCAGGAAACTTACGATCAGGGAGGTTGTCTCACCAATCAGCAGGTAGATAGGCATAATCACCAGGGTCATTTGCCAGACGATGCCGACAATCACATTTACCAGATCAGCTTTGAAATTCAGGTTGGGGACAAAATCCGGATCCTCCTGTTTTATGGCCTCTATTACCGGCTTCCAAAATCCCCAGGGTTTGGTCTGCCGGTAAAAATTCTTTAATATATCCATATTGTCGGGGCGATGGAAATAAGTGCCTGCCAGACAGCCGGCAAACGAGATCAACAATATTAATGGAAATAAATATATGGCAGCGATATCGGGGAAAAGGCCTGGCACAATGGTGGAAGCAATCAATCCGCCGAGCATCCCGAAGAAATAGCCATAACCATTAAATCGCCACCATATCCACTTCAACACATTGGCCGCAGCATAACCGCCATACAAAGCCGAGGTAATCCACAGGGTCAGTGAATTTATCGAAGCCGCAAAAAAGCCTCCTAATACACCTATGAAGACCAACAAAAAAGAGGATAAATAACTATACTTTATGTAGGTCTTGTCACTGCCTTGTGGGTTGATATATTTTTTGTACAAGTCATTCACAATATAGGCAGGAGCGGCATTGATAAAAGCGGCAAACGTCCCCATAAAAGCAGCCAGTAATCCGGCCAGCAAAAGCCCCTTGAATCCCAGCGGCACAAACCGCTCAATGGCCAGGGGCAGCACACTCTCAAAATCTATTTCAGAACCCATGGCTTCAAATTCAGGAATGAGGTAGGCCAATGCAAGCACCGCAAATCCGGCTATCATCAGGTAACGGGGAAAGTATAGTACCAATATTGTCAAACCACTCATTTTAGCTGCCTCTGCCGGCGTTCTGGTGGAAAGTACCCGCTGCATATCATAGCTCGGTACCGGACCCGCAAGGCTGGCAAATATACCTTTAAAGATCATCAGCATGACCAGATACCCTATCAGTTCAAAGCCGTCGCTTTCTATCTTTTGATTTACACTATCCAGGTAGCCGGTCCAGTCAAGCCCGAGTTCCCAGCCAAAAAACAAATCTTTCCAACCGGGCGGGACAGCAGCTGTAATCTGATCGGCCGTTACGGTAGTAAAAGCGATATAACCTATAACCACACAAGATATGGTCATAATTATAAACTGCAGAATTTCGGTAAGCACCACACTATACATACCCCCTTTAATGGCATATAGTGTTGTAATGGCAATAATAATTCCAGCGTAACTTTGCTCAGAGCTGATAGTCAGTCCGCCCAAGGTAAAGGACAGGTCCCACGGAAAGAAGACCGTGGCAAACTTGCCGATGCCGACAAAGAAATAGGCAATGAATCCAAAAACGCTGATAACGGCAAATATCGTGACGATGATGTGGGATAGCCGTGCGCCCATTTCCTCCCCGAAACGGTGCGTAATCCATTGGGCGCCTGTCATCACGTTGGAGCGCCTTAGCCAAATTGCTAAAAAAACCATGACAAACACCTGGTTCCAGACCGGCCACAACCAGGGTATCCAGGCGCTTTTCAGGCCATAAACAAATAAAATTGAGACTGTCCACATAGTACCGGAGATATCAAACATTCCCGATGCATTTGACAGGCCCAGGTAGTACCAGGGGATTTGGTTGCCACCCAGAAAATAACTATTTAAGTTTTTAGACGCTTTTTTAGAAATCCAAAATCCGATGAATACGGTAAGTATCAAATAGAACAGAATGATACCCAGATCGACAGGGTGTAGCTTCATAAAGTGAATTGTATAGTTTGAGACATCAAATAAACTTTAGCATAAATGGCTATGCACCGGTTATATTCCATCCCCATATATTATTTTTTGAAAGTGACTTGAATCGGTAAGTGTCAAAGTTATTTTCACTCAACCAACGCAATGACGCCAAATGCCGACGGCACGTGAAAGTCCGGCCGCTCCGTTTTGGGGTCTACCCAGCTTATCCATCGTAAATCGGCATTTTTTCCGTTTAGCGCCACACATTCTCCCCGAAACAATCCTGCCAGCAATTTACCTTCTTTCAAAATCTCCAGCTTTTCAAGGGAAGCCAGGCTTATACTTCCTTCAACTATGTATCCGGCATCAGTTTTGCTCCCTTTTACCGACAAGCCGTTATCCGGCCATTTCCAACCAAAATTTACCTTGCGGTAAAAATGTGCGTCATAGTCAAGCACCCTGCTCAACGGATCCATTTCCAGGCAAAAGTATGGCGTCATTTCATCGTCTTTTTTAAAAAAAATCTCCACCCGATCGGAATATACAACCTCTTCTTTGAGATCCCGATCGCGGTATACCAAAATGTGATCATCTTCTACCTCAAACCTAAACCAGAAATTATGCTCATCCCAAACAGCCTGAAAAGCAGTGGCGGAGGGTGTCTCCGCTCTCCACGGATAACTAAAATCCGTCAACTTTTGAGCTGCGGACCAGTCGGGTCCCTTGTTAACATCAATGCCTGCTTGTTTTTTAGCGAAATAAACTTTTTCTTTCTTCACATTAAATGAATTTATTACCAAAAGACCGGCTATTACCAGAGGTGTTATTGCTTTCATAAACATACGTTAGAAAATTATTATTTAATTATGAAAGTCAGAATCGTTTTTCATTAGCCAAAATTATTACCTGACCCTGAACCGTCCGACACGGGAACGGCAGTTCTGTTTGTGGTTTTATACTTTGATAAAAACCTTGTTTTGATATAGAAAATAACATAAATACCATAAGATGCCTAGCACAAAAACGGCGTTGAATACACCTAACAAAGGTTCTGACATTCCTGTGAAACCCAGAAATCCAAAAGTCCAGATTTTACCAAAACCCCGTAACCACTGATGGCCTATTGTTTCTGAAAACACATAAATAAAAATGGAGTTCATAGACACAATCGTAAAAAAGGGCGTCCATTTTTTGTTTCCCCGGATATCGATTATCCAGTAGAAAAAGGCCATAGCCAAAAGGCACCAGCCTCCCGAGGCAAAGACGAAGGAAGTGGTAGCAATCCTTTTAACGATGGGCGTAATGCCTGTCAAATCCAGGCCATAGCCAATCGCCAGGCCTCCCAACCCCGCCAGTATAAAATACCTGACTTTCCTGTTAATGGCCATATCGGAAAGTAAAATTTCACCGCAAATAGCGCCTAAAATCGTATGTGAGGCCGTGGGGATACAATTAATCGCCACCCATCCACCACCCGGGTTGATCTTTCCCATTAATACCATATCCATCCATGAGCCAAAATTCTGGTCCTTTACAAAAGGCGCTTCGGGGTTGTAACCCCGATATAATATTTCTGTTAAAATCAAAAACCCAAAAAAGGCAAATATCTGTACTTTCAGAGGATATCGCATCAGTACAAAAGTGACTAATATTGTAAAGGACAGCTGGGTAAGCACATTCCACAGCTCCCACACCAGTTTTTGATTATAAACGCAATGCAGGCCGGTGCCTAACAAAAACAGTATTCCGCAGCGGTTGAGGATATGTCTGAAAATAGCCTTCTGAGAATGCCCTTTTTTCAGGCGGGATTTCAGCGAAAATGGCATTACTACCCCTACGATAAACATAAAAAAGGGCTGGATCAGATCCCAGAATCTAAGGCCGTTCCAGGGGTGATGGTGGAATTGTTGCATGATGAAATGTCCAAAACCCTGCTTGGGCACATAACCATCCAATGCCTGATACAGGCTTGCTGCTTCGGCCATTAGCAAAAACATGGTAATGCCCTTATAAACATCCACAAATACCAGGCGATTGTTGTCTTTAATCATAGTCAGCTATTGTTGCTCCCATTGCGGGTAAGCACTCATCGAAACCATTAATCTTCAACTTCAACAATCATTTCAATTTCTACCGCAATATTACCCGGCAAGGCCGCCATGCCGACAGCCGCACGTGCATGTTTTCCGCGCTCCCCGAAAACTTCTACCATCAAATCGGAAAATCCATTAATTACCTTTGGTTGATCGCTAAATTCGGGTGTACAATTTACCATGCCCAGCACTTTGACTACCCTTTTCACTTTACTGAGATCGCCTAACTCAGCTTTCAGGGTTGACAGTTGATTGACAGCGGTAACTTTAGCAGCCTCATAGCCCTGTTCAATGCTTAAATCCGCGCCCACCTTGCCGGTAATGTTTTCACCGTTGGCCTGTAACGGCCCCTTGCCGGACAAGAAGACCAAATTACCGGTTCGGACAGCATTTACATAATTGGCCACCGGGGTGGAGGGAGGTCGCAAGGTGATGCCAAGCTCCTCAAGTTTCGCTTCGGGGTTATAGTCCGAGACCTGGGCTTTTACAACCTTTTTCTCACTATCTTCAGTTGTTGCCGGTGAGCATGAAAATGCCAGCAGGATAATAATTCCGTAAATAATTTTTCGCATTACATTAAATAATTGATAGACTTTATTAAGATTTCTTGCTTAGTATTTTTTGAATGGAGCTAGCTACTATTCTTTCCTCACCCGGGTTCATCATCCAGGTGGTAATATCTATGGACTCATCTCCACCCACGGTCTCTATGGAAGGGTGGCCATTTCTCAACGCCTGCCTTGCTTCGTTAGGTGTCATTTTTACCTTCTTATTGTCCCAACGGATACGAAGCGAAGGCACGTGATTGGCGATATCGGGCACGTGTATTTCCGTTTCAACACCGTCTACAGTTGCGGCTGCATCGGCAATGAGTTTGATCTGACTTTCCCACAGCTTCCAGTCGCTTTCGTGGTCGCGGGTCAAATAGTTCTCTACAGCCATCAGCATGGCTAGAATTTCTTCCTTGTTAACCTTCATACCTCTGCCAACGGTATCCCCACGGGGAGGGGCGCTTAATCTTGCAGCGGCGATCAAATCTTTCCTGCCAAGCAATAAACCGCAACTTTGAGGGCCGCGCAATCCTTTACCCCCGGAAAAACAAGCCAGGTCGAAACCCATATCCGTATATTTCCAAAGGTTTTCTACCGGCGGCACATCGGCAGCGGCATCAATCATCATCGGTATGTTATATTTTTTGCCTACTTCTACAAATTCTTTGTACTGTATTTTTCCTTTAAAATTATTGGCATTCAGAAACCAGAGCATGGCTGTCTGATCATTAATGGCTTTTTCCAGCTCTTTCCTGGTTTCAATTTCTATCACCTTTACGCCACAATTTTTTATCGCATGTGCATATCCTATTACGTGCGACTTTTGCATGATCACCTCTGTTTTCATCCCGGAAAGATCGGTGGGAATACGGGATGCTTTTTCGGAGTCCATTCCCGATAGAACGCCTGCGGTTCCAAGCGTTATGGCAGAAGCGGCTCCTGCTGTAACGGTAGCGGCCTCGCAGCCGATCAGTTCGGCCAAACGCGCTCCTACCTTGTCTTGTAACTCGTCCAGCGCTACATATTGCCTTGTGGCGTAATTGTAAGCGTCTATGGCACTCTCTCTCATCAAGCAACCTGTTAGGGAAGTGTACGTGCCGGCTGCGTTGATAAATGTGCGTAAACCTAATTCCTTATAATAATCACGCCTGGTAACCGGACCCGGCCAAACGGCGGCGGTTACTTCGGTGGTGGCAAATAATCCCCCTATGAGTGGTAAGGCCGACATTTGTTTTAATAATTGCCTTCTTTTCATGATTTTATTAATTAAAGTTTTCTACAATAAAAGATAGTTTCGGCAGTGGCCCTGATGACCGTGACCCTACCTATAAGGCTGCGATGCAATCCATCTCGACCAATGAATCACCGGGTACGCCACCATAAGTAGCCACGGTAGTACGCACCGGCGGGTTCGGGCCAAAGCGACCACGAAAGACTTCGTTCATGCCATGGTAATCTGCCAGGTCGTGAAGATATACGTTCACCTTCAGCACTTTTTCCATGGAAGAGCCATTTTTGACCAACTCTTTTTCCAGCTCTTTCAGCACGTGATCTGTATGTGACTTGATGTCGCCTTCAAAGTGCGCGCCTTTGCCCGCGATGTAGAGCGTATTTCCGTGCTTAACGGCGCCGGAAAATAGTGGTATCTTCTGGTCATCGGTGACAATTTCTCCCACCACTTTTTTTTCCGGGTATTCGGGGTCACCGTGATCGGCGGCTTTTACCACCCCAACGCCCAAAGCAGCCAACACCGTGGCGCCAACTTTTTTAAAGATTGATCTTCGCGAACTTAATTTTTCCATAATTAACAATATTTTGATTAATGAATAACTTCATAAAAGTGTTACAAATACTACCAGGTTCTCTTTTTTAGTAACTCCTGGATCTGAGCCTTGGGTACCGGCAAATCATCTATATGATCTTTCAGCCACTTGGAAAAGTCTTTCTCAATTTCAGCTGACCATTTACTATCGATCTGACCCGGCGTATATTTACCTTCCTTTAACCTGGTGATCCCAAACAAATCCCGGAGTCTTATCACTTCGGAGGTAACCACCACCTTTTCTGCCAGATGTGCTGGAATGAATACAACACCTTCCCTTTTTGCCACCACAATATCGCCTGGCAACACCGTGGCGGCGCCCATTCTGATCGGCACGTTGAGTCCTGAAAGCATTACCTCCTGCAAAAACGAAGGATGCCAACCTTTTACGAAAGCATTGAAGCCCTCGATCTCGGCCAATCCCTCCAAATCTCTGCTCGAAGCATTAAAAACAACTCCATTACCCGATTTGGCAAAAATGGAATTTCCCAGGTTATCGCCAATAAGTGTACCGTCTACAATTTTCCCAAATCCATCGGCCACGTAAACATCTCCCTTGGAAAGCATATCAATGGGCCAGGAATTAGTATTTCCTATGCGTCCTTCTTTTTCACCTCTTTGCTTAATTTGATCAGCCACGTCGGGCCTGTTAGGCATGTATTGGGCGGTCAAGGCGCGGCCAACCACGGCAACCTCCTCATGGATCGGTTGCCAATTGCCTTCGAACTGGTTATGAAAACCTTCATTTCGCAAAACACCCCATACCTCTTCGATGGTTACATGATGCATTCTTTCCACGATATCATCAGGCACCTTCGGCCGTCCATCGGGGAAGCGTTCACCTTCCCATTTGGCGGTGAGAAATATCATCTCCTCCCGGGATATGGTTTGAGCGAGAACGGTAGCGCCTGCCATTAAAAAAATTATTAAAATAAGTGCGGTACGTTGTGCTTTCATCATTTGGTAAGTTATGAATAATAAATGTTTTTTTTAATTGGTTAATCAGACCTGGCTATTCGTCCCAGGCCAGACTGGAAATCCCGTTCAGGTCCCAAACAACTTTGCCTGCCTTGATAGTTAATTCACAGACCAGCTTTTTATCTCCATCCATGCGAAACCCTTTGGTATCCACAAAACCAAATTTTCCTTTTTCCAATTTCAAAACGGCCACGTCGGCTATACCTTCGGGGCTCAGGTGTCCTAATTCCGGTCTATTTATGACTTTAGCAGGATTAAAAGTGGTTTGGGCCACTACCTCCTGAACTGTCAGGCCCATGTTTAAAAATTTGGACATTACATTGGTGATATCTTTCATGCCTGCATTCATGCTGCCTGTGTGCAGGTCCGTGCTGATGGTGTTTGGTTTTAGCCCTTGTTCGATGGCCGGCACAGCCTGTTTAAATAAAAAACTTCCGCCACCATGCCCTACATCAAAGATGATTCCTCGTTGTTGTGCTTTGAGTGCAAAGGGTTCCAGCTTGCCATTTTCATCCACTACGGGCATCCGGCCGTTAACGTGGGCGTAGGCGTGGGTGAAAATATCTCCAGGGCGCAGCTTTTCCATAAATAAAGTTTCAAGTGACAGGGGAGGTTGATGGCCGCCGAAATCAACCATTACAGGAATATTCGCCAATTCTCCAGCCTTCACAGCCTGCTCGACCGGCGTCCATTCGCCGCCCTGATAATGCGCTACCTTAACTCCTACAATATACTGTGGAAAGGATTTGGCTTCCATGGCGGTTAGTCTACCGTCCATATCCGGCAGGTTTTGTTCGGTAGCTCCACCTTTCATCCCGGCACCAACGATATTTATAAAGCACAATACCCGCGTTTTAGAATTATCAATCACTTGTTGCTTAAAGGTTTTAAAATTCCGCCACCCCGCTCCTCCGGCATCTACAATGGTGGTCACGCCTGAACGGAAACTGAATCCATCCGGTGGCAAAGCCGAGAAGCTGTTGCTAAGGTAGCCGTATGCTTTCGTACCAAAAAAGTTATGAGCATGGAGGTCAATCAATCCGGGCACTACGTAGGATCCTTTAACATGGATGACCTTTTCCACATTGGCTACCGGAATATTGGGGGCCACCGCTACTATTTTTCCTTCGGTCAAAGCTACATCCATGATGCCATCGATATTGTTTTTAGGATCAATGACATGCCCTCCCTTCAACAGGATCTCTACCGGCGGTTGCGCCATCGCGCCAAGGAAAGAGCAGCCAATGAATAAGATTAATAGGGTAAGCTTTTTCATGCTGTGTTATTAATATTTAAAACATAGAATCTCGTTTTATAAGTCACCGGCAATTTTTATTGCCGCATCGCCCATTCCCTGCCGGGGTGCTCTGCCCGAAATGATTCGAGGCTGCCCCTGTCCTGCAAAGTGACGTAACAGGTTTTACCATCATCACCCCCAAAGGTAATATTGGAAGGTTTTTTACCTGTCAGCTGAATTTCCTGCAACAGTTTCCCGTCCGGCGAGACCATGGCGACTGTTCCCTTACCATGGCGGGTAATATAAATGTTCCCTTCCACGTCACAGCGCATGCCGTCCATACCAAAATCCTCGAAACGGATCAAAAGCCTTTTACCTGATATTTCCCCGGAAGGCGACAAGTCATAAGCCCATACATTGCGCTGAACGCTTTCATTGACATACAATGTTTTTTCATCCGGACTTAATTCAAGGCCATTGGTAGTACCCATATCCGCCTCCAGCAAAACGAGTGACCGGTCATTATCTACACGCCAGAGGTTACCGGTACCTTCCTGCCAGTTGGGATCGCTGGCGTAAAGCGTTCCGTTGCTGCTGATCGCTAAATCGTTGGGTTGATTCATACTGTCTCCGTGGACATAGACATCAATTGATTTAGATATGACATCAATTTTCAAGACATTATGACCTGTATAATCGGCTACAAACATGTTGCCTTTATTATCCAACCGGATCCCATTTCCGATACTTCCCTCCGGCAGGTCCGCAAAGAGACTGCTTTTACCCTCCTGGTTTACAATACCTATAGTTCCCTGCTTCTGAAAGTTAACAACATAAATGTTGCCATCCGAATCAGTTGCAGGCCCTTCAATGCCGGAGGTGAATTCTTCCGGTATTGTAAAATCACTGCTCTTGTATACTGCTTCTCCTTCCTCATTATTTACCTTGCCCGATTGACAGCCCCATAACAAAAACAGTAGTAATAATCTAATAAAGTCCCTCTTAACCATATTGAAATCCAATGCCCTGAATGTTTAGATTGAAAAATAATTTAGCATATTTTAAGTCTATTGTGTAGAAGTCCTTACCTGCTTCACTTCTTCTTCCGAAACAGCACTTGCTTCATTCCCAAAATTTTGTCTTATATAAGTTAAAATACTTGCCACTTCATCATCCGGAAGAAAGCTATGTTGCGGCATGACGCTGTTGTATGGTTTCCCGTTTACCTCGATCCCACCTTCCAAACCATTCAGTACTACCTTGATCAATCTTTCTTTATCTCCGGTAACCCAATCCGTGTCCCGGAGGGGTGGATATCTGCCCGACGCACCTTTGCCATTTCTTTGATGACAGATGCCGCAGTATTGAAAATACAATGCTTCTCCCGTATTTGCCAGTATTTTCAGCAAGTTATCTTGTTGTTCGTCCGGGGTTTTTATGTTTGGTTGCTGTTTTCGTTTTTCCATGGCGGCCAGTTGTTTTTCGCCAAAAGTATCCTTGTCCCCTCTAAAAGTCACCTTCCATACTTTTCCCTTTTCCGTCTCGCTAAGATACAATGAACCGTCAGGTCCCATGGCCAAGCCCATGGGCCGGTATACCGCATCGCTTACATTAACAATTGTATCTACTTGTGCAAATCCATCGGCAAACACTTCCCACTCACCGGTTGGCGCCCCGTCTTTAAAGGGTATGAAGGCTACAAAATAGCCCGATTGTGGATAGGGCGCCCGGATGGTAGAGCCATGGAAAGCCACAAATGCTCCGTTTTTATATCGCGCCGGAAACTGGTCTCCGGTATAAAACAATAAGCCATTAGGTGCCCAGTGGCCTGGAAAACCCATGATGGGCAGGTCATAGTCACTGCACCTTCCGATCGAGTCGCCATCACCACCATACTCCGGTGCCAGTACTTTCTTTTCCTGCAATTGATCGTAATAACAGTAAGGCCATCCAAAATCAGTTCCCTCAGTGACTTTCAGAAACTCCTCCGAGGGAAGCATGGCGCTCTCCCAGGCAGTGTACAGGTTGGGGAATAACCTTAAAAGATCGTCGCGGCCGTGCATCACAAGGTACAGGTTATCATCCTGGTCATTCCAGTCCATACAAATCATACTTCTGATCCCCGAAGCAAAACGCGTCCCATCCTTCTGTGTTTGCCCGGTCTTATTGGCATCAAAACGCCATACGCCGGCATGATGCTCCAGCTGCGGACAAGGATCCAGGCCAGGTTGTCCAGGGGTTCTTTTGGGTTCCTGACAGGCATTTGACGGTGCGCCAAACGGCACATAAAGGTTGCCTTCCTTGTCAAAAGCTATTGGCTTGCCATTGTGCTCATGATCGCCATGTTCGTGGTCATCCAGTACAATTAACTCCAGCTCACTGTCAGGGACTAATTTTTCAGGATTTAAGCGGTACCGGTACACTGCTAATTCGGTACTAAAGTATAAGTAGCCATTGTAAACCTCTACCGCCGTTTGAAACCCCCAATTGCCTTTATGCTCATATACACCAAATCTTTTAACAATATCAGCCCTTCCGTCGCCATCGGTATCTCTGAGCGCTGCAATACCGCCATCTTCAAAAGAATATCTTAGCTTGACATAAACATCACCATTTTCATTGACGGTTATTTCCCTCGCCTTTCCTTGGAGGCTGTCCACTACCACCACGGCCTCAAAATCCTCGGGAATGAAAAGACCGCCTGTCGAGTAGCTTGGTGTCGCCTGGCTACACCCCATCAAAAAAAAACAATTAGAGAGAATAATCAGCGGGAAAATCCCGGAGAAGGCACGGTCTTTTTTTTGAGGCTTATGGTTAGTCTTCATTTTAAGGTTCAGAAAAATATTTTTGAAATCACCTGATTTTCAAAACTTCCTTCTGTATTTATTTCGTTTTCCAGCCAGAATGTTAGAAAATACAGAGAGCACCAGTTAAATATTAAAATCTAAGGAATATAAGTTAATTATTCCGCAATTCAAATAATTTGTTCACGAACACATTAGCCCCAAAACTAAAAATTAGAATTTATGGTACTTTATTGATATTTTTTTTACTCAAGCGGGTAATGGCCGGAACCAGGTATTAAAAAAACCTAAAAGTCCGGATTGATTCACACCTGTAGGGGCTATTTTTTTCGAATATCCGGGTTGATGAAAAGTTAAAAAATCCTTTATAACACGTACAGATGGTTACCGCTGTCTCACAGTGGGAAGATATCAAAAGCAGAAATCAGCCATTAGTAAAGCTTCAGTCAATGAAATCTTTACCGGCCAACGATCAATAGATACATTTTGTATTGTCAGACTTCAGGTAATAGCTTTTATAATTTTTAGCTTTTTCATCGGTACACCCGCATAGGTCCAGTACCTCTATTTTTTTGAAATCTATTGGATGTGTTTCTGCCTGAATGGCAATATATCCCATGCCTAACGGCCCGGTCAGGCTTGCTTTTTCAGGGATCAATCCCGAAACATTGCCGCCATCTACCAAAGGTTTGGTATAGGTTAATACTGGTGTACCGCCAACTATGTGCTGTAGTATTGAATCACCAAGTACCAATGCCTCTACCTCCACCCACTGATCTCCGTGGAAGGTTTCAGAAGTTGAACTAATGCAGTGAGGTGTAAAAAGGGTATCGGCAAAGTGCACATTAGTACCCGGAGTGCATAAGTTGGCCGTAGGCCGCGAACCTTCACCGCCTCCACCCAGAAGTTGCATTTCCAGTGATATGGGAAAATCCTGGTTCAATCCCATGCTTTCCGGAGATTGGGAGTGAAGCATGAAACCATTGTTTCGAAAAGCCCATCCGGGACCTCCCTTGACCTGGTCTTCAACAAAGCGGTAGGTGGCTTTGAGGCGATAATGTGAAAACTCCTGGTTGTAAAACAAGTGGCCAAACTCTCTGTTGACAAAGCTGTCATATTCATGATAACGAACTTTCAGTAAACTATCCTCTACCTTAAAAGTATTTTTATAATTCATGCCAAGTTCATATCCATTAAACTTGACCGACCAATTATCAATATCCTGACCATTAAACAGTTGGATCCATTCCTCCTGATCCGGATCGTTGTTTTGCGACGTGGAACAATTAAAAAGTAATGCGCTGCTTACAAAAAGTATTAATACCTGAAGTTTATACATATTATTTTTTTAGTTTAATAGCTGTTGCGGATATGGCACCGGTGTGCCGGTTGATTTCAGCGATGGCATCTGGGCATTGCATTCCTGCAGGTAGGCAGTTAATACTGCTGCCAGCTCAGTGGCTTTGCCGGGATTTTCTTCCGCTAAATTGACAGATTCTCCAATATCATTTTTCAAATTAAAAAGCTCAACCCGTTGATCCATATGATAGTATATATATTTCCAATCACCTAATCGAACTGCGCTAAAAGCGCCAATTCCAGGCCCTGTAGGGCCCCATTGATTGGGATAATGCCAAAACAATGGCCGTTGTGCTGTCTGCCCGGATTCATTATTTTTCAAAAGATAAACAAAACTTTCGCCATCTACCTGCTGTACAGGCTGGTAATTTTCGACGCCCGCCATCTCCAGAATGGTGGGGTAAAAATCTTCAATAATCAGATAATTATCATTTACCGTCTGAGGTTGAACTACGCCCGGCCATTTTACGATCATAGGTTCGCGTATCCCGCCTTCATGGATCGAGCCTTTGCCACTGGATAAGGGTTTGTTGTGTGTATGTTTCTCCCCTCCCCTGGCCACGGCGCTTAGTCCGCCGTTATCGGACATAAACATAATAATAGTATTATCCTGTATGTTTTTTGTCTCCAAGTAGTCCATCAGGTTACCTAAACTTTTGTCCATTCCCTCTACCAAAGTAGCATAGCTTGCCTCAATGGAATCAAGGCCCATATCGAGATAGGGTTGTAAAAATCTTTTATCAGCCATGATGGGTGTGTGAACCGCATAAAGGGACATGTACAGAAAAAACGGTTGCTTTTCATTTACGGGCTTGTCCAGCGCTGCCACAGCCTCTTGCGTGAGCGCTTCGGTAAGAAATATATCCTGGCCATGATATTTATCCAGACCCGGCACAGGCCATGGCGAGCCTTCAAACGCAGCTGTGTTGCCAAAATTTTCCATGCCTAAATAACTTTTGGGTGCTCCCGCCGCATGTCCTGCAATGTTCACATCAAACCCCACATTTAACGGGTTTTCTGCCGGTGTGCCGATTGCGCCCAAATGCGCTTTTCCAACATGAATGGTATGATAGCCGGCACCCTGTAACAAATACGGAAAGGCATTGGCATAAACTGCATGGTCCAATGTTGAATCGGGGGTCATACCATTTACATTCCAATAGGGAAAATCAAGAGTTGCGTGCCCTGTCTCCATGGGCTGCAATTTATCTTTGTATAAAGTCCAGTTGGTAACACGATGACGGGCGGCATTCATGCCGGTCATCAGACTAATGCGGGTGGGTGAGCATACGGGTGTTGCGTAAGCCTGGGTAAATTTCATGCCCTCCGCAGCCAACCTTTCCATGTTAGGTGTACGGTAGCGCTGATTAAAAGCCGTCCTTTCTTTCCAGAATGGAACTGAAGTATCCTGCCATCCCATGTCATCAACAAAAAATAAAATAATATTAGGAGCTTGCCTGGACTGTTTGTCAGCATCGGGCTTGCAAGCTACCAACATCATTATGGCCAAAACGCAAGCGCCCTGGCAAAACTTTCCGGGTATCATAGTCATACGTGTTTAGGTATTTTCATAGGTCAGATCCCAGTTATCAGGACCATGTGCTAATCATAGATTTTTGATGAATTTGAGTTAAAAGCCCCTGATTTTCCCGCTAAATATATGGTAGTTCCAGGCTATAAACTAATCACAACCATTTTTTTTAGTTTTCCTGCGGGGACTATGTGCTATTAAACCACCAGAGATTTGTTGTGGCTATGTTCCTCAATCATTTGCCAGGCGTAGGAGGCCGCGCCAAGGACCGCTATTTTCTCGCTGTCCAGTTTTGACACATATATCTTAGTTTTCCCGCGCAGGTTATGCAAAACTTTTCTACTTAAAAACTGCTCCAACGGGCCGATGAGCAGGCTACCTGCATTCGCCAGGCCTCCTGAAAAAATGATCGCCTCAGGATTAAACATGGCGATAACATTGGCCAGGGAGGACGCGAGCACTTCGCCGGTAAACTCAAAGATATACTCAGCCAGCGGATCACCATTGGCAGCAGCCCTGGCAACGGCTTTGCTATCAGGGTAAGCTGCCTCATCGTGCAACACACTATTTTCAAAACCTTTTTTGGTCTTAAATTCACGAACGGATTTCATCACGCCGGAGGCCGATACATAGGTCTCCAAACAACCCAGTCTACCACAATTACATTTCCTTCCCTCGGGGATGACGGTTACATGCCCTAATTCTCCTGCATAACCATGTTTTCCATGTAACAACTTGCCGTTCACATAAATACCACAGCCCAGGCCGGTTCCAAGTGTGATCAGCAGGAAATCATCCATCTTTTTAGCCAGTCCGAATGTCTTCTCACCAATCGCCGCCGCTGTGGCATCATTGACTAAATAGGCCGGTTTATTAAAAAATTCAGAAAACCTTCCAGCCACCGGTACCTTTTTGCCCCAACCTAAATTTGTGGCCATGTCAATGCTTCCTTCAATAAAATTTCCCATCGGTGCGCCGACACCTACTCCCAGCACCTGACTGGCAGTCTTTTTACAGGCAAGACTTAATTTGTCTGTCAAAGCCTTAAAATATTCATCAAAACCGGAAAAACCTGTTGTCGGCATATTATCATGGAAAACCACTTTTCCCGTTGCCGTCATCAATCCGAATTTTGTTATCGTACCTCCAATATCTATTCCTATTACCACGTCAGCCATGATCCTTAAAGCGTTTTGCCTCAAAAATAATTAATAATGGTATCTAACGAAAGCCTCAATGGCTTCATATTCCGTTAAACCCAGTTGATCAAAATATTGGGCGGTTTGACGATTTCTATCTTCTGCCCGCTGCCAAAACTCCCGGGGATCGTTTCCCGGAAAAACAGGACTATCTTTTTGAGACTGGTGTTTAAAAATAGCTTTCCTCTTATACATCAGGTCGACCGGACTCAGTGGAATTGCCATCTCGATTTCATCGGTTTCCCACTCGTGCCATGCGCCCCGGTACATCCAGAGCCAGCAGTCTTTAATCCATTCCTCATTTTTGAGTTCTTTCAAGGCCATCACAATAGCGTCAAAACAAACCTTATGGGTACCATGGGGGTCTCTCAAGTCACCGGCGGCAAAAACCTGATGCGGTTTGACCTCCAATAACAAGTTTTTGATAATGTCGATATCTTCCTTTCCCAGCGTATTTTTTCGTGCCTCGCCGGTTTCGTAGAAAGGCAGGTTCAGAAAGTGTATATTTTCATCTTTCAGCCCGATAAACCTCGCCCCTGCAGAGGCTTCCCCTTTTCTGATCAACCCTTTTACCGTACGGATCAATTGGGTATCTTTGGAAGAATCCCCTTTTGAATCGATGGCATTTACCACATCATCGTGTATCTTTTTAAATTCCTCGGAAGCCAGGCCCAATTGCTGGGCAATATCCCGCATAAATTCTCCATACCTTCTGGCGTCGTCGTCAAAAACAGCGATATTTCCTGAAACCTGGTAAGCCACATGTACCTCATGGCCCTGTTTCACCAATTTCCGGAAAGTCCCTCCCATGGAAATCACGTCATCGTCGGGGTGAGGGCTAAAAATAATCACCCTTTTATGGGCCGGCTGTGCCCTTTCGGGCCGATGCGTATCATCCGAATTTGGCTTTCCGCCTGGCCATCCCGTAATTGTATGTTGCAGACTATCAAAAATTTTCACATTGAGCTTTTGCGAATCGCCTGCAAATGCCAGTAAATCGCCTAGTCCGTTTTTACGATAATCCTCTTCAGTCAGCTTCAGAATGGGTTTTTTCAGTTTTTGCCCCAGCCAGATCACTGCGCTTTTTGCGATATCGATATCCCACTCCACCACGGAGACCACCCAGGGCGTTTTGATCCTTGTTAATTCCAGGGCAGCATCGCTATCGATCATTACCGATACATTTGGATGATTTTGTAGAAAAGTTGCCGGGATTTCTTCAGAAATTCCTCCCTCGATTGCTTCTTTAATGATGGGTGCCTTCTTCTCACCCCAGGCCAGCAGATACACCTTCCTGGCTTTACTGATCGTTTTTATCCCCATGGTGATGGCTCTTCTGGGCACCTGCTCCTCTCTGATAAATTCCCTGGTGGCGTCCATAATAGTGACCGGGTGTAACTTGACCAGCCTTGTTAACGACTCCTGTCGCGAGCCCGGTTCATTAAAACCAATGTGTCCGGTCCGGCCTATCCCCAGGATCTGAATGTCAATTCCTCCGTAGGCATCAATTTTTTCCTCGTAAAATTTACAATAATCTGCAATTTTATCACTTTCAATTTCGCCATCGGGAATATTGATATTCTCAGCGGGAATATCAATGTGATCAAAAAGATGGTGATGCATGAAGTAGTAATAACTTAGCTCAGAGGTTTTACTTTGGGGGTAATACTCATCGAGATTGAAGGTAACCACATTATGAAAGCTCAACCCTTCTTCCCGGTGCTTTTTTACCAATTCCTGATAAATTTTAATGGGAGTCACGCCCGTCGCCAAACCTAATACTGCAGTTTTACCTTTTTTCTGTTTCTCAATAATTAGCCTTGCAATGTCAGAGGCCACTTCTTTACAAGCGACATCTTCGCTTTCCTTGATGGCAACCGGCATCCTTTCCAGCATAGTGGAGGATGCATCTTGACTATTTTTAATTTTTATCATCCTATTGTAGCGTTAAATTTCTAGCAAGAAACTATTTTTTTTTTATAAATCCTAGTAAAATAAGAGAATTGTGTTCGTGCACAGTGATGTTTTTATCGAGCACAACGGTTATTCCTGTTTCATAGGTTTGACAAAAATAATTGCTATAATTTTTAATAGCTATCTATCTATCAGTAAGAAAGGAATTGTAACATTTTATTAATGCTATGAAAATGTTTTGATAATTAGAAGATTAAGACTTTACAACATCCTGGTTAATCAGGATTGCCGCTATGACAGCTCTTCCTCAAAGAATTATTTGGCAGGAAACAACCTGGTTTAGAAAGAAATGCATTGATTTTTACGACGTCCATTGTCGTTCGCTGATAGCTGTCAGCTAAAAATGGTAAGTCAAAAAAATGCATAAGATATATGCCTGGTACACCTGTGGATCTTATATTCTGAAGAATGGTTATAAGCTTCTCACACATAGTATGAACTAAGGACTAAAACATCTATATTTAACAATAATAACCGATCCTGACTGTTTATGTTGTTTGATTTACGTATTGTCTCAGGGCCATTTTTTATACTGATAATTATTTTCTTATCAGCATGCAGCCACAATGATCATTTAAAATATCAAGGCACACTACCTGAAAAGGTGGATTTCAACTATCATGTAAAACCAATCCTTTCTGACCGGTGTTTTGCGTGCCACGGTCCGGATAAGAATGCATTAAAAGCAGCGCTGCGGCTGGATATTCCGGAAGGAGCGTTGAAGAAGGTATTGGAGTCAGGCGGTCATGCCTTTGTTCCCGGAAAAACAAACAGAAGTGAGGCTTTTAAAAGGATAATTTCCGATGACCCCGAATTGCAAATGCCTCCACCTGAAGCAGGGCTTGCACTGACCGAATATGAAATTGCCATGATAGCCAGGTGGATCGATCAGGGAGCGGAATACAAACCTCACTGGGCCTTTATACCAGCGCAAACACCTACCATACCCGAGGTGAAGGATAAACGCTGGGTACAAAATCCCATTGATAACTTCATTTTGAAAAACCTGGAAAACAGCGGTTTATCCCCAAACCGGGAAGCAAGTAAGGAGACACTCCTTCGAAGGGTCACACTTGATCTCACAGGTTTACCGCCTACCATCGAAGAAATTGACAATTTTATCTCTGACAGTAGCAACGAGGCTTATGAAAAAGTAGTTGACAGATTATTGGCATCGCCACATTACGGGGAGCGTATGGCGCTGGAATGGCTGGATGTTGCCCGCTATGCGGACTCACACGGCTACTCTACCGACGGTTACAGAATGATGTGGCCCTGGAGAGATTGGGTAATCAATGCATTCAATAAAAACATGCCAATGGATCGCTTTATCACCTGGCAGATAGCCGGTGACAAAATCCCCAATGCAACCAAAGAACAAAGGCTGGCCACAGCATTTCTTAGAAACCAGAAGTTAAATGCAGAAGGTGGAATAATTCAGGAAGAATACCTGGTTGAGTATGCAGCAGATCGAACTGAAACGACAGCCACGGCTTTTCTCGGATTGACTATGCAATGCGCCCGATGCCATGATCATAAATACGACCCAATTTCCCAGGAAGAATACTATCAGCTTTTTGGTTTTTTTAACAGCGTGAACGAAAGAGGATTGGTCCAAAACGATGGTAATTCGGGGCCTCAGATATTACTTACAACAGAAGAGGTGGAGGAAAGGATCGCTTTTATTGATAGCAAAATCAAGGAACAAAAGTTAAAACTCGCTCAATCCATACGTGTAGCCGATACATTAAAATACCCGGAGCCGGAACTGGATCTGGCCAAAGGTCTGTTGGTCGATCTCTCATTTGAAAAGATTACAGGAAATAAGGTTAGAAACAATACTGACACAAAGGAATTGTACGATGTAAAAGGAGATGTTATTCAAGTAGCGGGAAAAAATGGCAAGGCCGTTAAATTTGAAGGTTATAGTACCGTAAATATTACAAACAAGCAGCTGGATTTCGAACGTTCAGATGCCTTTTCTTTCAGTTTTTGGATCAATTCACATCATGCCAATGACTACATGCCGTTACTCTTTCATCTGGCAGGAAAAAATGAGGGCTACAGGGGATATGAAATTGCAGTTATCAACGGTTATCCCACACTCAGGCTTATAAACAAGTTACCCGCAAACCTGATAGCAGTTCGTACCGAAAATCAACTGATCAAAGATAAATGGAAACATTTCACCTTTGTTTACGATGGTTCAGGAAGCGCCAACGGTGTTGAAATATTTGTGAACGGTAAAAGGGATAAGTCCCATGTGGTATTTGATCAACTTACCCAAACAATTTCCATTAACCGGAATTTTGTAGCGATTGGAGGAAGGCAAGATTACCAGGTTGATGTTAAAGGATATGGGCTAATAGACGATTTAAAAATTTATAAGAGAATGTTGAGTGAGGTAGAAGCTCAAGCCATTTATAACGGCTCCAGTATCGATCCAGCCAAGATTTCGACAAAAAGCTTAAAGAATCATTATCTCCTAAATACAAATAAAGAATACAAAAAGATACAGCAAAAATTAAAGTTGCTAAGGGAGAAAAAAAACCAAATCCTGGATACGGTACCTACTGTAATGGTCATGCACGACCTGCCGGAAGCCCGTCCTGCCTTTCTGCTCGAAAGGGGGGCCTATGATGCTCCGCAGCAACAAGTACAACCTGGCACACCCAAAACTATTTTTCCATTTCCTGAGGATTTTCCGGTTGATCGGTTAGGATTGGCAAAATGGTTAGTGGACAAGAGGAATCCCCTTACCGGACGCGTGATCGTTAACAGGTATTGGCAAATCTATTTCGGCCGGGGAATTGTAAAAACAACGGAAGATTTTGGTAATCAGGGTGCACTACCCTCACACCCCGATTTATTAGACTATCTTACAACAACATTTGTGGAATCGGGCTGGAATACGAAAACATTGCAAAAACTCATTGTGATGTCTGCGACATACCGGCAATCTTCCCGAAGCTCTGAGGAACAGCGTAAAGCCGATCCTGAAAACGGCCTATTGGCCAGGGGACCTAGCCACAGGCTCCAGGCAGAACTGATCCGCGATTGTGCCCTGGCAGCCAGCGGTTTGCTGGTAAATAAAATAGGCGGACCAAGTTCAAAGCCCTACCAACCAAAGGGCTTGTGGCAGGAAAAGAGCAGTTTTAGCAAAATACTGAAGTCATACAAGGAAGATGAAGGAGACCAGCTTTACCGCAGGGGGCTTTACACTTTCTGGCGAAGAACCTCTCCGCCCCCCTCCATGATCACATTTGATGCGCCTACGAGGGATTACTGCATTGTAAGAAGGCAAAAAACGAATACACCTTTACAGGCGCTTGTATTGCTGAATGATCCTCAGTTTTTTGAAGCTGCAAGAGTACTTGCTGAAAGAGTTACAAGCCAGGGTGCTGGTGTGAACAACCAAGTTATTCTAGCCCACAGGCTCCTTACCGGATTAACGCCGAAGCCCGAGGTGCTCAAATTACTCAATGAACATTATCATGAACAAAAAAAACAATTTGAGCAAAATCCCGAGCTGGCGGATCAGCTGCTGACTGTGGGTCGTTTTCCAGTAAATAACAAGTTATCACCCGTTGAAGTGGCCGCCATGAGTGTTGTGTGTAATACTATCATGAGCTTCGATGAAACAATAGTTAAAAGGTAAAATTTAACAGGCATATGAAACCGAGCATGACGTAATCGACACACACCGCGTGTCGCTGAGTCCTTCGCCATCCGCGTGTCGCGGAAGCTTCAGTGGAGGAGCAAGGCTTCGGCCGCACGTTGTCGCTGAAGCTAAAGCGTAAGAGACCGGAGAAAGCTACTCTGCGGACTGCGTACGCCGTGGGCTACTTCGTCAGCCAAAGGCGGAGGTGCTAGCGGAGGCGCAAGGCAATGATTATAATATGCGAGGTTCCGTTTGACCTTAAAAATAAATTATAAACAGATGAAATTCCCCGATCTTAAAAAAGCGCATGAGCATCCGGAACTAAAACGAGGGCTTGAAGTCAATCGCCGTCATTTCCTCACGAAGGCGGGATTTGGCATAGGAGGCATTGCTCTTTCATCCCTTAGTAGCCCACTGCAATTATTGGGACAGGTTGGCAAGACGGTTAATGCCAATATCGAAAATGGAATGTCCAAACTGCCACATTTTGCGCCCAGGGTCAAACGGGTCATTTATCTTTTTCAAAGTGGCGGACCATCGCAGCTTGATCTTTTTGATCATAAACCCACTCTAAATAAAATGAATGGAGAAGAGCTTCCTGATTCGGTGCGAAAAGGACAAAGGGTAACAGGGATGACCGCCGGACAAAAATCGTTTCCTCTTGCCGGAGCTCAATTTAGTTTTCAGCGATATGGTAGCTCCGGATCTTTGATAAGCGAATTGTTGCCATACACGGCACAAATAACAGATGACCTATGTTTTATAAAAACGATGCATACAGATGCCATCAATCACGACCCGGCCATCACTTTTTTTCAAACGGGCTCACAACAACCCGGAAGGCCCTGTATAGGATCATGGCTGAGCTATGGTTTGGGTAGTGCTAACAAAAACCTTCCCGAATTCTGTGTGCTTCTTTCCAATGGTAGCGGGAGATTGAGAGCGCAACCCTTGTATTCGCGTTTATGGGGGAGTGGCTTTTTACCTTCTCTTCATCAAGGCGTTCAATTCAGGTCTGGCAAAGATCCTGTACTTTATTTAAACAACCCTCCCGGCGTTTCCGCCGAAACACGCAGATCATCACTCGACTATTACAAGAAAATACAGGAAATGCGGCATCAGACCGAGCAGGATCCTGAGATCCAAAGTCGTATAGCCCAGTATGAGATGGCTTATCGTATGCAAACCTCCGTACCCGATGTGATGAATGTTTCCAATGAACCTGCCCACATTTATGACATGTATGGTCCCGAGTCAAAGATTCCCGGGACTTATGCAGCAAACTGCCTTCTCGCCAGGCGGCTTGCGGAAGAGGGCGTAAATTTCATTCAGCTGTATCACCGGGGATGGGATCAACATGGCCATCTTCCAAAAGAAATACGTGGGCAATGCAGAGATACCGATCAGCCCTCGGCTGCGTTGGTTCAGGATTTGAAACAAAGAGGCTTATTGGAAGATACCCTAATTGTTTGGGGTGGCGAATTTGGGAGGACAAATTATTCCCAAGGTGCACTTACTAAAACAGATTATGGGAGAGATCACCACCCAAGGTGCTTCACCATCTGGATGGCAGGTGCGGGTATTAAAAAAGGCTTCAGCTACGGGGAAACCGATGAGTTTGGATATAATATTGTTAATAACCCGGTACACGTGCACGACTTTCAGGCTACCCTGTTACATTTGCTAGGATTTGATCACGAAAGACTTGTTTTCAAGCACCAGGGTCGACGATACAGGTTAACGGATGTTCATGGTCATGTGGTGAAAGATATCCTGAGTTAACATTAGTTTGGATAAGCCTTGGTGAAAGCATCATTATTTCTTTCTTCTTTCTCTCGTTATGGATCTATGATCAAAAAAGCCAGGTACAATTTGATCCCGTAAAGTCATCTGCCAGCACTTTTGCCTTTTTTCGATTAAGCCTATAAATACGCTAGATGAATGCATGTCATGGTTTAAAGGACAATTTAGGTGCCAATTAAATGGTGGTAGGATCCTGAGAGACGTTGTGATTCCGAGTTGCTCAACAAGAGACGTACACATTTTTTGTCAATACGAAATACGAAGTTGGGCTTCCTTGTTTACCTTTTTTTCAGGGGATTGGATCCTGTCAAAAAGGTGTGCCGGAATTTCCTTTATGAAGCTAGAGGGAGCCATAGACTTGGTTTCACCATATAGCTTGCGATTGGCAACGTGACAAATCTGTAATTCCTCCTTTGCCCGGGTAATCGCCACATAAAATAGTCGCCTCTCCTCCTCCGGATCAGCGCCTTCTCTTTGCAATGGGGTGATGCCTTCTTCTGCCCCAACAATGAATACCACTGGAAATTCCAGGCCTTTGGCTGCATGAAATGTAAGCAAATGAACACCTTCAGTAGACAAACGCCCGACATCTGTGTATGGGTTCAGGATCATCTTATCCAAAAAATTCTGTACATCGGCCTGACACTCGGCTGCTAAATTCAGGATGGCCTCTTTTTTCAACAGTTCGGCATCATTTAACTTGCTATCGGGAAGATATTGCTCAAAAATGAGACGAACGGCACCTGCTACACCATTGGGTTGAAAAGCATCCGGCAACGACCGAAAAAATTCCTGCCATTGCCTCCAATCCTGGTGTAAGCTTGCCTTAAAGATGGAAGAAGATTGCTCAACCCAATTGTGACCTGATTCATGTAAGACGTTTAACAGGGCTTTGACATCTTTCTTACCCCAGCCGAAACCGTTGGTTAATACACCATTTAGCGCCACCAGATCATGGGTATTGAGATAGAGCCGCAAGATATCGGCAATAAGCGTAAATGGTGGATCTGACAAAAAAGATGTATTATCTCCAAAATGGGCAGGAATACCACTTTTTCTAAGTTCTTTGAGAATTTCGTTCCCCACCACTTTTGTTCGAAACAGCATGGCTATATCTGAAAAAGCATAGGCCCCGTGTTCCGCCGGCGTGCCAATGGTAAGGTTTTCTGTTCCCCCAACATATTTCTCAATTTCCTTCACCAAATATTTGGCTTCTTTGGCAGTATCACCGGCGCGGCATAATTTTATCTTTTTCCCCATTGCCTTATGTGCCTTTAATTTTAGGCCACTTTTCAAACTATTATTTTGGATAAGGTTTGTACCGGCTTCAACTATATTTCCCGCAGAACGATAGTTATGGAACAGTGTTATTTCCCGCGCTGCGAAGGCTTCCTTAAATTTGAAAAACAGCTTCAAATCGGATCCCCTGAAGCCATAAATCGACTGGTCCGGATCGCCAATGGCCAGCAGGCTTTTTTCTTTGCCCAATTGCCGAATGAATTCATTTTGTAAAGCGTTTATATCCTGAAATTCATCAATAGCCATTGCCTTATAACGACTTCGAGCATATTCCAGCCACTTTGGTTCCTTCTTCCATAGCTGTAGCAAGTGCGCCATGATATCCGAAAGATCAATAGCGCCCCGTTTGTGGACATACATACGATATTTTGAAGCATATTCAGCGATATTCTCAAACCCCGACTCTTCGCCAAGCTCAAAGTAACGAACCAACGCCTGGTTAAGTTTTTTGATTTGGGTAGCAGTTAACTGAGGAAATAAGATGTCCAATACCAGCTGCCTGCTGTCGTTACTATAAACCGTATTCAGGTTTGGATATTTCTCTTGTAAAAGCTGATAGGCAGTGGCATGAAAAGTGCCGATGGTAATCCCTCTGGTTTTGTCTCCCAAAAGCGTGATCAACCTTTCTTTCATTTCATCTGCTGCCTTATTGGTAAAGGTCAATGCCATAATTTCGCCCGAATCCCCCCCTTTCTCATTGATCTGGCTGGCAATCCAGTGGATGAGTGTGCTGGTTTTGCCTGTTCCCGGTCCGGCTTTCACGAGTACGGCTCCGGAAGTACTTTCCCTGACTGAAAGCTGTTCATCGTTGAGCAAAGTGGGTGACGGAAGTGCGTCAGTTTCTTTTTCATGGTCTGATAAGTTGGAGGGTTTTACCTCTCTTTGTGCCATGGGCTTTATGGCCGCTGAACCAAAAAAGTTAAGCTGTCCCTGGAGTTTTTCGATTTCTCCTTCATTAAAGACGCGAATAACGCCATAAACACCATCATAACCCGATACAGCTTTTACTTCCTGTTGACGCATCCGCCTGATGGCTTCCGCTATAACCGGTCCTCCATATCGCTCAATATCTTCAACAGGTACTTGTTTCAACAAAGTAAATTCATTACCAAAAGTAGATATGGCCTTATGAAAGGCTTTCAGTACTGTTTTGCTGGAGGGGCCAACATTTTCTATCTCTCCCAGTATTTCCGGCAGGGGAATGATGTAATCAAAGTCGGCAGCTCCTTCAGGTTTTTGAGGTAATGTCCGGTCTGCCAGTTTTTCTACCCGGTGCAAGACACCTACCGTTAATGGGCGGTTGCATTTGGGACAAAGGCCTTTATATTGTGAGGTGGCTTCCGGCTCCAGCACAATACCACAGTTTCTATGGCCATCCAAATGATACTTCCCCTCCTCCGGAAAGAACTCATAAGTTCCTAAAAAACCCTGCTTTGTTTTGATAGCATTAAACATGGCTTCATAACTCAGCTCAGTGTCAAACAAATTGGCCTCCCTGCCAAGCTTCTGGGGAGAATGTGCGTCTGAATTGGAAACGAGGGTATAACGGTCAAGATCGCTCCATTTCCAATTCATGGCCGGATCTGAGGAAAGACCTGTTTCCAACGCAAAAATGTGATCGGTAAGGTCCCGGAAACACTCCCCAACACTATCATAGCCCCCTTTGGATCCCAGCGTGGAAAACCAGGGAGTCCAAACATGGGCGGGAATCAAATGCATTTTTTCTGACGTTTCCAGCGCAATATGCAATAAATCATGGGAAGGGAGCCCCAGAATAGGGCGTCCATCGGCTTCCAGGTTTCCGATGCCCGACAGCTTGGCATTCAGGCGTGCCACCGTTTCCAGATCGGGCGCATACAATAAGTTATGATTCTTGCGGACCTTATCTCCGTATTTATAAATGGAACTAATTTCAGTAGTCAGGCAAAAGCGAACATCAGTTTCCGCCACTTTTAAACCCGGTATGGCCGGCGTCTTCGGTGGATTTTTTAACTTAAAAAACCCGCTGCCATCCGGCACTAACTTATCTTTTAGTTCCTGGAACCATTGCGGATGCGTAAAATCCCCTGTACCCACCACATTGATCCCCTTGATCTTTGCCCATTGATAAAGCGATTCCAAATTAAGGTCTTTGCTGGTAGCTCTGGAATAATGAGAGTGAACGTGCAGGTCAGCGATATAAAACATGGTGGTAATTGGTTGGATACTGTTAAATTTTTTCCCACCGACAATATAATTAATACCAGCTGAAACATCTACTTTGACGCATCATTCTTTTGTGAGATGACCGGGGTTGTAAAACAAAACCCTGTAGCAGTACCCCCATCCAACTTTCCAAAATGCTATTTTATCAACATGGCAAGATAATTCTGAAAAACCTACAGTTTTTGTAACTAAACCCCGCTTTGATCATCTAATCAATAGTATTAAGCTAACTAAAAAATAAGACTATGAAGATGATCAAGCTATTTGTAAAAGTAAACCTCCTGCTATTAGCCATTATGTTAATGCAGGCGCTGCCGATTTTGGCACAAGAAAACCCTACACTTTCAGATCCGGAAGTTGCTCATGTGGCGGTGGTAGCCAACCAGATAGACATAAGTTATGCGGAGATTGCGAAGAAAAGGTCAAAAAATAAAGCAGTTTTAAAATTTGCCGAAACCATGGCCAACGACCATAACGCCGTCATAGATCAGGCCGCAGCACTTGCCGAAAAACTGGGTGTGACTCCTAAAGACAATGCCGTTAGCCAACAGTTATTGGCCGACGCTGAGAAGACCAGGAAGACGCTTGAGGCCAGTTCACGTAAAGCATTTGATAAGACCTATATCGATAATGAGGTAGCTTATCACAAGGCAGTGATTGCGGCGGTAAAAGGGCTTTTGATACCAGAAACGGAAAATGCGGAATTAAAGGAATTATTACAAAATGTTATGCCAGCGCTTGAGACCCATCTAAAACACGCTGAAAAAGTACAAAAAGAATTTGAAGGCAAGTGAGGAGCTGGGCTTTGATATTTTGTATACTAATGCTAAGTGCCGGATGCTCACCTTCTCCGGGCTACGGCCGGAACGGTAACAACATATCGGCAAACCCCGCTCCACAACTTCATATTATTGAAATCAGGCAAATGAAATTTTTTCCGGATTCCCTGGCGGTCAATAAGGGGGATACCGTGCGGTTTGTCAACAAGGATTTAGTAGTACACGATGTAACCGAAGAATTGAAGCAGACCTGGACCTCCTCGCCGTTATCGACGGGGAAGTCCTGGGACCTGGTCATCACCCAAAACGTAGCCTATTTTTGTAGTCTTCACGTGGTGATGAAAGGGAAGATTGTGGTTAAACGGTAATAGAAATTGCTGGAAAATTTTTTGACAGGACAAATTTCTTTCAAGAACTTTCACAGCCAATTTAAAAATGCCTTGTATTTTTAATGCCAAATTTCCAATAAACATTAATTAAATTAAATATTAATGTTTACTAAAACATCATGTAGATAACATCGACATATTTACAATAGATAGCATGTCAGGAATTTTGACCGTCAGAAGCCCGCTGGTCATTAACCCCGATCAGGCTACTATTGCACGGATTTTAAAACCGGCCTTACTTTTATATACCAATGCTAGTCTGTATTTTAAAAACAATTATGTTTTAAATAAAAAATATTGTTCTAACTTTTATCGTGTCATTAAAAAAGGAGAGCAAAAACCCTCCTTCATTGAACTATTTAATTAACTATATGCAATTCATTTTAGCTACTTCAAACTACACTTTCAAAATTAACAGCAAGATCAAACCTGGCAACCTATTCAATTAATTGAAGGCGTCCTTTCCCCTTCATTGTTCTTATACTGATATCAGCAATACACCTTACTTTATCGTAATTTAATGTGAGAACTCCCTCAAAATGGACCTTTCCGGTTCTTTTCTCAAAATTGGCTTTACCAAAATCACATTTCGCCTTGTCCAACCTGACTCCTAATTCCGTTCCAGTCTCTTCAAATAGAATATGAACATAATTTAAATCTATTCGTCTTTGTAAGGCTTCTACGGATTTGTCAGGTTTATTTGCCTGAACAGAATACTCTTTTTCCGATAATCTTTTAACTAGTTCGTTCATGATACGATTGGGTTTCTATTTTATTAAACTATTTTCTAAAATATTGACTGTCTGAAAATTTGATTTGACGCTGGTATGACGTCACCAGTCCTCATGGCTGTAAAAAGTATGTGAATACTCTTCAGTTTGAGATCTAATTTTAAGTATTTCATCGTCTGTTAATCGAGACCTCCATGAAAAAATATTTTTTTTGCTATTCCGCTTTAGTTCTGATATTTCTTTACCTTGGGTATAGATTAAAATCTCATTTTTAATCTCTTCTGAATAGTCAATTTGCAGGGATTTATATAGTTTCCCAAACACTTCAATAGGATTTAAGGATAAATCTTCATGTCTTATAAAATGCCAGTTATTAAATCTATTTTGATAATGTCTTATCCGGTAATGAATTAAATTCCAAAGAAGTATTCCATGTTCAATTATATCATTCTCCTTTTTTACCAAAGTTCTAATTTCCTTTTCAAAAGGGAACAGTACCTGGCTCATTAATGTCTCTTGATTAAGAAAGTGGTTAAAATCATGAAACCATTTCATAACTTTCAGACTTCCAACAAACGCCGCAGGATGTCTTATCAACACAACAACGTCCATATCTAATTTTTTAGCAATCCAATCTGCCGAAAAAATTGCATTAGGATCTTTTACAAGAAATCGTAGAAACGATCTATCGTTTGCGGTTATATTGGTAAGCCCAGTACCAGGTATTCTTATGGGAAAGCCAATAATTCCTTTTAGATAATTCAAGAATCTATTTTGGCGAACTTTATTATCGGATTCTGTCACATATTCGAACCAATATTTTACTGGCACAAACTCTGATCTGTGATTTAAATTAAACGGTTCGTGGACATATTTAATTTTTTTTGAAATTGAGAGCATTCTTCCTGTCCAGGTAGAGCCGGATCTGTGAGAACCTGTGACTAATATTGACTTCTTTTTTAACATTTTTCATTTGATTAATTAAAAATTATACCACCAAACAAAGAGCTCTTGTTGGACATTGAGGTTTTTCATTTTTCTACAGAGAATTTATACTTCCACAATAACCATCTTCTTCAGTATTTTACATCATAATATTTTTTCTTCCCAAATATTCTAAGGTAGGCCATCTAGATATTCTTATTCCATTAACTCATAATTGAATCTTTCCAAAAGAAATCAAAGTGTCCGACAACCGCGTCAATTAGGTAAAACGGATTTATCACGGTATTGATCAGTGTAAGAAATCACTTGATCCAGAATCCAAAAGTAAGTTTTTTCCAAGCCTTCCATCAAGCTATATTTTGGTTTCCAATGGAGTGCAGCATTTACAAGGGTATTGTCAGAGTTTCTACCTCTCACACCTATTGGTCCGGGTATGTTATTTATTTCCAAATCTTTTTCGGCAATATTCATTATCATTAATGCCAAATTGTTAATGGAAATCATTTCCTCAGATCCTATGTTAACAGGTCCGGAGAAGTCTGAATCCATTAAAATCCGCACGCAATCAACACAGTCGTCAACATAAAGAAAGGATCTTGTCTGTTTGCCATCTCCCCAAATGTCAATTTTTTCACCATATTTTAATTCCGCTACTTTTCTACATATTGCTGCGGGGGCTTTTTCTCTCCCTCCGATCCACGTTCCCTCTTCGCCAAAAATGTTATGAAATCTGGCGATTTTGACATCTAAACCATAATTTCTATGGTAAGCCAAATAAAGCCTTTCACTAAATAATTTTTCCCATCCATATTCGCTATCAGGAGCAGCCGGGTAGGCAGATTCTTCTGAACACTTCGGGTTATTGGGATCCATCTGATTGTATTCAGGGTAAATGCACGCCGAAGATGAGTAAAAAATCTTTTTCACATTGGCTAACCGGGATGCTTCCAAAATATTTAAATTAATGGTTACGGAATTGTGCATTACTACAGCATCATGATCGCCGGTAAATATATAACCAGCCCCACCCATATCGGCAGCCAATTGATAAATTTGATCTATTCCATCCACTACTCGATTGCAAATAAGACGGTCTGTCAGATCTCCAACTATAAATTCATCTGCAGGTGATTTTGAAAATTCGTGCTCCTTTAAATCACAAACACGTACCCAATACCCTTCTGATTTTAATCTTTTAACAAGGTGTCCGCCGATAAATCCACCTCCCCCGCATACGAGAATTTTATTGTTTAAATCATTTTCTTTTGACATGAGAGTAATACTAAATTAAGTTGGTAAAGTAAATTGTAATGAATTTTTCACGGTTTGATATTAAAGCCTGGAAAAAGTACTCTTTTGCCATTAACACATAGTCGGCACTTTTATCAACAATCCACTTTGCCATGGACTTTCGTCTATAGTATTAATGGTCACTATGCAGCCTATGATAGGAACAAACTCCAAAAACCCGGGAATCCCTGTGATTTTATTGCGCATGGTATTAACGACCTTTTGCTTGAGAAACAGGCTGTTTTTACAAGCAAATGCAGTTGCGGTAGGTAAGTCAGCTTTATAGGCACTTTTATCAGCTTCACTTCCTCAAATACTTTAAAATTGACAAAACCATATCAACTTATAAGTTTTAACATGAATCTGGAAAATATAAAACTGCCTGAATCTGTACGGTTTCTTCCGTTTTAAAGTAATTCAAGGGCATTAAAAGTTATCATTGTTTAAACCCGATATAATTATCCAACGTTTCATAAAGATTTGTAATGTCAATCATCGATTAGAGAATTAATGATTTCTTTTAAATTTATACGTTGTTTCCAAGTGTAAGGGTAGTTAATTTTTTCATTCATAAACATATAGGCTAGATTATCAATCAACTCGGCGTATTTAGCAATCAATTTCGCTTCTATATTTTTAGGGATTTCCATGCTCACACCTTTATTCGGAATCTTATTAATTGGCATCTTGGTAAAAGCCTCCACATTAAGAAAGTTCAAAATCTTATTCATAAATTTAAGTGGTTCATCCCGTAGTTCATCGTAAAAACCGATAAACAATTGTTTCTTCGGAAAGTACGTTAAATAGTTTTCAATTGTCTTAATATATTCACTTCGCAGATTTTCCCCTTCCAAAAAATTTAGAAACTCTCTCTCTCCTACCTCGCCTACTTTTTTTCCCCGCATGCGCAATAATTTCATTTTTGCCTCTGACCACTCTCTTTCAACGGGGTTTCGAAGGATAAATATAATCTTTAGTTTTGGAAAAACTTCATGCATTCGCCGTATAGTTTTTTTTGTCAGTATACAATAATCCGGCGTTATTTCACCCACAATCTTAGCATCACCCCGTAGTTCCGAGAGTAACTTTTTGTACTTCACCGTATCCTTAAGGCATCTTTTGACAAATAAATATTTTAACAACCAAATACCTAATTTAACCTCTTTGAATAAAAATATATTCAGTAACGCCAATTTAACATTATACCTCCACCTATTATCGAACCAGTTATCAGCAAATAGTCTATCTACTACCTTTCCCCTTTTGTCTTCAATTTCATCAAAAAAATGTAATTCTTTGATGGGAGGGACCTTAACCGAGGCATGCCTGACAAGACATTCGTGCAGCCAAGTGGAGCCACCCTTTTGAGCTCCTATACATAGAAAGAACTCGCTATTATCCATTTTCATTTTGACATTTAATATTAATTCAAGCTAAGAACGAAGTTTTTTTCTTAAGGGTCTTCTTCCTTTTTCTACTGAAGGTGAAGGTAAGTAGTAGATAATATTAAATTAAAGCAGCGTAAAATTCAGCTGTTTTTCCGACTACTTTTTTTAAAATAGTCTATCAAGTATTTCTAAGCTGTCTTAGATCAAAATCAAGACAGCTTAGATGAAGACAGGCTATAGAACTATCAATTGATACCCTTTCATACTATAATGGGATTTTGTTGACTTTTTTTACGTTTTCGAGAGAACTTATCACAGGTTGATAAGTGGTTCATCCACATGTTTTTATCACATTAAACTAAAACGCTTGATTCTTTTCTCTGCTGATTCTTGACCTTTTCCCAAATACCACTTTCTTAATCGATCATTCACCTCATTTACTAAAACACCAAAAAATCTTATATAAAAAACATTTATTTTTTGATATAAAGTCAGCTTCTGATAATGTCTTTTAAATATTTTTTGTACTCTTAGAAATATCGATTTATCCTCCATTTCCATATACGTTTTAGAAGTACTATGAAGCACAAAATTTCCCCATACCTCGTCAAAATAGTGAAATCTTATATATTTTGCGGTCCTAAGAATAAAATCAAGATCCATAGAATAGTTATTGTGATTAACTTCATCATAAAGTCCTATTTTATCGTGAATTACTTTATGATAAAAATAAGCTGACGGATTTTGTGGGAATGGATATTTTTGACTTAAAATTTCTAAAATGCCAGTTCTTCTTGGGCAATTTATATTTATAAGTCTTCCTTCGTCATTCCATACTCTGCAATTGCCTACTGCAAACGCAGGCTTGGGCAAATCTTCAAAAAGATCCAAAATTTGGTTTAGAAGATTAGGATCATAAAAATCATCTACATTCAAAAACCCTATTATCTCTCCTTCAGCCATTCGTATTCCTTTGTTCATTGCCTGAGATTGCCCTGAGTCTTTCTCAGAAAAGCATTTAATGTGCGAATGTCTTCTGGCATATTTTTGGATAATTTCAAGTGTTCCATCAGTACTTCCTCCGTCCAAGATTAGATGCTCTAATTTATGACAGCGTTGGTTTATCACATTTGTGATACAGGACTCTATAAATTTTGAACCATTTAAGACAGGAGTAATTACTGAAAGAGAAGTCATATGTGTTTAGTTGTTTATACTTTAAAGAGGTAACAGTTCATGGGTATTTATTGAATAATAATATTCGAGGTATATGTTATTTTGTCACTATGATTCACATCACTGGCTTTCATTTCATATTGCCAATATTATTCAATCCAGTAATTTATCTTTGATATTGAGTAGTATTAATTTAAATATTTTGGATAACACGTTAGATGCCTGCCTTACACTTTACCTTACCTCCTCTCATCAATTGACACCGTATTAGGCCAAGGGTCAGATTTTTTAATAAAACAAATCATCACCTTGACTTCAAACCTTCCATGGCATTGGTCACAAAACACTTTTCTAAAGGATCACATAGACTTTAAATATTTGCAGGCAAGTGGCTTGTAAAACAATACCCCTTATTGATTGCGTCATTGATTTTATTAAGGATTTTATTCATCCCTTTTGGAGGTTTATATTTTGATTTTTTGAATTAAATTTCTCCACCATAAAATGGTTTATAATCGAAATAATCAATTTTAAATTCAAAAAAATTTATCATCTCTACTCCTTAGAGCAAAGTCTGAAGATGAAAATAATCAAAATGCATGTGGCCAATAGCTTTTCTCGGATAAGTATATACCAAAGGTATAATCGTATATTTCGAAATTTATTTTCAAGATCTCACTCCATTTTTTCAGGATTTCCCTTTCTCCCTCTCTTTCTACATCATCGAGGTAGATAGCGATGTTTGTATTCAATTTGTCTTTCAGATAAGGAATAGCAGGATATCTTGAAAACATTATTTCTTTAGAATAACTAGGAGGTCCATCAACTATAATTGCATCAAATTTTTGATCCGCAATGTAATTATCCAAGGTTTTGGTGTTATACCACTTCATACCATTTATTGATAAATCACATTCAGAAAGAGGCGCATAAATAGGTTTTACGTTTTGCGATAGTTTTTCTTTTTGTAATGTGTTAGCTATCATTTCCAGCCATCCCTCATCATGCTCTACAGATATTAACCTTGTGTTCAAGGAATTTTTTTTTATCAATCTGGCAATGACTATGGTAGAGACCCCGGCGCCGAACTCAATGATGTATTTTCTGTTATTTATAAGGATATCATTAATAATAAATAACAAACCAGTAGGATTAAGGCCAAATTTTGTATACGGAACAAATGGAAAGTCTACTAATAAGTTTTGAAGAAGCCCTAAACTATAAACGTTATTGATTTTAGATGATAAACTCCAGTTTTGGGTAAACCAGTCTGTTAGATAATTTAATTGATCTTCCGACAAACAAGGTTTTGAATTCATGGTTATAAACGAATTAAGTTTATTTATTCTTTTACCGGATGGTATAGTTTATTTTTTATTTTCCCCTGGGATTTAAAAATAGGCCTCCAGCGCATAGTTCCATCTGATGGACCTTCCGTATTGGTTGTCTTATTGATATAAAATTTGTTTTCGTTTCCTGGTATCACAAATCTTCCGGTTCCACCAAAATCCATAATTTCATATCCTGATTGATATAACAAGGTTGGAAGTAATACTTCATGATGACCGCTCCAATGGTTTATTAAGGCGTTGTGAATAAAATCCAATGCTTTTCTTGAAATTCTATAAATGGGGTTAAAGGACTTGATTCGATTTTCATTTGGGATTAAAATCGAAGGATGTACTAAACTAGGCCACCAAGGCCACCGGATATTTTCAAAATATACAGATACATAACTACTTATAAAATCCTTATTTACACGAGCAAACGAGTTGAAAAAATACTGCCAATCTCCGGTAAATCTAACATCGTCTTCAATACACCAATAATAATCATATATTGGATTATTTAAATAAAATTCAAGCAATGGAAAATGATTATTTCCTGGAATCAGGCTATTACTAATTGGCGTATAATTAAGTTTGGTTAATACGTTATCAGTAAAAACAAAATGAGGTAGATCTTTTATTTCAGCAGGTAATTTTGCATCGTTAAGATGATATAATAAAAATGTATCCCCTTTTTTTTCAGTTGCCCTGCTTATGGCTTTATAATTATTAATTAACTCTTTTGTTGTTTTATTAGATAATAATAAAATGACTTGATTAACTTTTTGTTCATCTTCGGCTTTCATATTTATACTTTTATATTCATTTAAGCTCATAGAACTTGCAGGGTATGAAATGACAAGTTGCGGCAAGCGAGGGAGTAGGAGATAGCCTTCAAATATCACTCAAAATTCCAGGGAGGTGATTGTGTTCTCTATTTTGATTTAATCTCCTGTTCAATTAAAAATATCAAATTGCATCCATATCAATTTAATTAAAAAGCCTTTTTTCTGCTCCTTCTATATAGGGAATTGAAAGAACTATAAAATGCTATTTGCATTTACTGGTTTATTATAATCAAAGTTTTTATAGACTATTCCTTTACCAAACCCACTTAAGTTAATATTGGATTTGCCAGACTTCTTATTTTTTTCATATACTTCTTGATTGGTAATCAAATTATAAAAATATAACGCCTCAAAAATTTCCTTTTGATCTAAAAGTTTTGTGAAAGTATATTTTCGAGAATGAGATGTCGAACTGTAAATATATCCCCCATCATTTGTCTTTAATGTCATGGATCCATTAACATCTGTTCGTAATAACAACTCATTATCTCTATCCACCCAAACTCCTTGTTGCCAAGATTTGTTTTTTAAACAGTATGGAACCCCTGTCTGGTATTTATTTGGAATAAGAGTCCCTTTTTTAAAACTAAAGTCTCTTTTTAATAAAATTACTTCCATCGCTTCCTTATCCAATCTGTCCAGGAGAATGAATTGAAGATTATTTAGCATGTATTCGTTTGTTAATCGCTCGTTTAAGTCGTGTGAAATGCATCTTAAAAATTGAGAATTCATTATCGGCACTTTTCTCCTCTGAATTCTTTCTAATCGAGTGTATAAATCATCATCTTCAAAACCATACCCTAAAATACTTTCATCATATCCTCGCACAAGTAAAAAATCAGACTTTTTTAAGCAAATTTTACCAAAAGTGTCTCTCGAACCATATGGTGATCTCCCGGTCAGGAAAATATCCTTGTGCATATTAAATTGCTTATTCAAATAATAGCTAAAATCCTTCCCCACAAAATTATCTGAATCAATATTGCAAATAACATCTCCATCGGCATATAACGATACCATATTTTTTGCATGACTCGTATGGAAGTATTGAGGATCATATGTTTTTAAATACAAAAGAAGATCATTTTCTATATACTTCATCATTTGTTTTCGAACCCACTTTTCAAGACCATCTTTGCTATTGTAATCCAATAAAACAAATTGAATAAAAGGATAGGATTTATTTTCTTCTATATTCTTCGGTAATGTCTGTTTTAAATGATGTAATCGATTCATACACGTAGTACAAAAAGAAATTTTTATATTGTTCATTAAAAAAATAATTTATCATTTTGTCCAACTCCGACCTGGAAGAAAACAAACCTAGGGACATAAAGGCTTTAAATATATTCGCGTTCCGGCATCGCGATAAAAAGGATTACATCTTGCTGGTTATAACCTATTTGCACATAAATTGCTCATACTCCCCCGGTTTGTAATTTTCTTCATTGATCAAATCCAATTTAAACTACATTTTCGGTATTTATAATACGATCATATTCAGCTCCATTTTCAATAAGTTGAAGGCGTCCCTTTCCTTTCATTGTTCTTATACTAATATCGGCGATACATTTTACCTTGTCATAATTCAAAGTAAGTGCTCCCTCAAAATGTACTTTTCCTGTTTTTTTCTCAAAATTCGCTTTGCTGAAATCACACTTATCTCTATCCAACTTTATTCCTATCTCTGTCCCGGTTTCCTCAAATAAAATACGCACATAATTCAGGTCTATTCGCTCCTGTAAAGCTTTTACCGATTTATCAGGCCTATTTGCCCAAACAGGGTGTTCTTTTTTTGATAATCTTTTAACTAATTCATTCATAATTAATATAGAGTTATTTTTTGGAAATTATTTCTAAACTTCATTCTATTCATCATTCCGGAGTCGGATTAATTTTTGTATTAGGGCAGCTGCTCATTCAATGGCAACAATAAGGTTTCCTTAAGCAGATCTCCTGCTAAAACAAATTCAGCAATTGGTTTTCTCATTGCCTCCACAGTTTGATCGGGATAATAAATAATACCGGCCCCAAACGGAATACCTAAACCCCTCTTCATACCTCCAGAAATTTTGAGCACCGCTTTGAGATCTCTCCATTCGTTATTCTCTTGGTGTACATCGACAATGAATGGTATTAACTTTAATGTATCAAGAAAACTATCGGGTAAATTATCTGCATTCTTGTCCAGGGTTTGCCAGCCTAATTGTATTGCACCGGCAGATATACCGATAATAAGCGTTCCCTCATAATATTTTTTAATGATAATATCTTTTATTCCGGTTTTTTGAAAAATGTTTAAACCTTCTTTAACCTCTCCTCCAGACAATAGAATCAGATCAGCATTTTCTAAATTTACTTCGTCAGTTTTTGTAAAATCAGATTTTATCATATAATGATCTGAGATTCCAATATTATACATGCCCTCTTGAAATAGTTCATAAAATTCTCTTGTATCTTTATTTGAAGCTCCAATATAAACCGCCTTAATATTACTCTTTTCAAACTCATGTTTGACCTTACTTAAATAATAATTCCCATCGATGTCTTTCGAGAATAATAATTGACTATCTGACAGCAAATACATGGGTTTGATTGAATTTTGCATATAAAAGTTAAAGATGCTGCTCCGCTAAATAAATTAAATGATTCCTTCTCCGATTACCCCAATATTAATACAAAGCCTAAGTTCTAGTAGAACGACACGAATTATACACTGACCTTAATAAGAAGCATTAAGGTCAAATATTATGGTTTACAGAAGATATATTGCATTTTATTTCCAATGGGTCTGATGCATTTTTTTGTATACGAACTAATTAAATTAGACTTGAACCATCAGAACTAGATTAATGGAAAAAACTTTACTTTCCCATGAAAGGCAGACAAGAAAAATATCAGGTGCGGTTATGGTATCTTAAATTTCCTTTTCTATCCTTTTAGGGTGCTTTCAAATCAATTGCTATGCCCTCTGGAAATTGATATTCAATTTCCATAATTATATTGTTTAAAAATCCATTCCTCATTTATTAACCGTCAAAGTTAATATCTCTTAAAGAAGGTAATATAATAATGTTAATTGGCAGTTGATTACCTGACATTTGAATTCTTACAGAGTTATATAAATCCTGTTTGGGAATCAATCGATTCGAAACATTTTGAAAAAAATGTTTTTTAAGAAGGTTAAGCTGCTTTTTTGATTTATGCTTTAATTTGCTAAAGGGGGATGTATTTACGGCATATATTGTATTCATCACCGTATTTTCATATCTATTCCCTTTTTCTTCAGTCACCTGAAATTTATGTTTAGAGAGCATTTCTTTGATTAAAGATGCCTCATTATCAAAGTCATGAATCTCTACCACAACCTGCTTGATAATAGACCAATGCTCATCTTTGATACCTTTAAAAACAGGCACCTCACTTTTTTCAACATCCACTTTAAGCAAATCTATTCTATCTAACTCATATTCATCTATTATTGAAGATAACGTTCGTAACTTACACGTATATTTTTTTTCTTTGAATCTTAAATTCACATAATCTTCTGCATGATTAAAAAATTCGTTTACCTTATCTCCATCTTTAGTTTCGTATTCATTTTTTATCATTTGTATCAGTAGTTCTTTTTCTTCCTTGCTGTTAGCATGAAAAGTTGAGTAGCCTGAACTATAAGGATAGAAAGTAAATTCACCATTTCCATTTTTTTCATGAATACCACACTCCATCGGATAAATATTCGCCTCATGTTTAAAGATGTTCAAGCATAGTGCATCATATGTCTGCGGCGCAGGTTCAAATGCGAACATTGTATAATCCTTAAGTTGTTGATGAACAAAGAGGGAAAAATATCCCACGTTAGCACCCACATCGAAGATTATATCTCCTTCGCATAGATCGATACTTGATGATAAATAACACTCATTTTTGAAGATATCCTCATAGAAATATTTGGGTTCTTTTTCACTCAAATAAAAAATCTCCAGGCCATTTGGAAGTACCTGACTCCGAACAGGAAAAGATCCAGACATAAGTTTCAAATTTGGAACAATAATAATATCTAATTCCAACTTTTCGTTATTAGGCTTGACTATTAGCTGATCTATTGCCGGGTGAAGATTTAAAGCCATCTCTAAACTTCTCAAATCAATATTTTCAATGTCCATATAATTTGTTTATTGGTATCTAATTTTATTATTTATATTAGTTTATCTATTTTAAAATCATTCTACGCCAGAAGAAAACATAATTTCAAAAGTTCAGAGTGTTTAAAAATTGAAGTGGAATACTACCTGAGCCAATTACCTCTTTCTTAAAATTATTATCATTTAGTAATAATTTTTTCTGTTCTTTTACAAATTCACAGGAGATAAATCTTCCAGACTATGTGCAAATAAGGCATTTGAAAATTGGCCAATTTCTTCCCTTATGTTTATTGAGCAATACTAAAAAGGCTATTGAATCTTTATTCATAACTGAAAATTTAAAAATCATCTTCATCCAAATCGGCTATAAAATGAGCTTTTTTTATCTCTTGCTGCTGGCTTTCCTGCAAAGAGATGTATTTAAGTTGTCCTATTGGAAGGTCCGGCGACTTTATCACCCCTTCAAGTAAAGCTTCCAGGTGATGGGCCATCCGCTCTATGCGAGCCGGTTTAAATATATCTGTGTTGTACTCCAGGTCAACACCCAACTGACCACCTTGATTAAAGAACTGGAATCGTAAATCTCCCTTGCTGATCTTCAGACCTACCCCCAATGACGATACTTCAACACCGGACATAGTTGGTAAATCATCGGTATGAACCTCTACGTTCTGTAAAACCATCGCTACATCAAAGAAGGGGGTGCGAGATGGATCTTCTTTCACACCTAGTTCCTCAACCAGCTTGTCAAATGGATACTGCTGGTGGGCAAAGCCTTCTAGGCTAACTGCCTTCACCTTACCTAATAACTCTTTAAAACTCTCTTCCCCTGAGATCTGTACTCGTAAAGCCAAAGTGTTCAGATAGTAACCAATCTGATCCTCTAAGTCCAGGTGCTCACGGCCTGCTACCGGGGTCCCTACAATGAGGTCTTTTTGACCCGTGTAACGATATAGTAACACATAAACCGTGCTCAGCAATACCATGAACAACGTAACGCCCTCCTGGTCTCCCATCATCTTAAGCTTGCCACTCAACCCCGGGTCCAACACCAGCGACACGTTATCACCATTGTAGGTCTTCACTGACGGTCGCGGGTAATCTGTCGGTAATTCCAACAACGGCAGCTCTCCCGATAATTGATCCATCCAGTAAGTATGATGACTCCTCAGCCGATCGCCAGATAACTGACCCATCTGCCAATGTGCATAATCCTTGTAATGGATAGACAGCGGCCGAAGAGGATTCGACTCTCCCGATACATCAGCATTATATAACAACAACACCTCCTTGAAAAGTACCTGCATCGACCATTCATCTGATACAATATGATGCATGCTCATCGCAAATACATACGATGTCTCTTCTATCTGTAATAACTTCACCCGCAACAACGGACCGGTCGATAAATCAAATGCCATGCCTGCCATCTGCTCGGATATTTGTTTCGCACGCTCAACAGCCTGTGGATCATCGCGCAAGTCTTCATAGTCCAACTCAAATCCACTCTCCTCAACAGAGAGTATCTTCTGACGGGGTTCCCCCTCTACAACCACAAATACAGTCCTCAAACTCTCATGACGCCCTACCAGACTCAAAAATGAAGCTCGCAAAGACTTCACCGATACAGAGCCTTCAAGCCGGTAAGCTATCAAACCATTAAAGGCAAGCGCATCTTGCTGGTGCTGTTCGAGCACCCAAAGCCTTCGCTGACCGTGGGATAGCGCATAGTCCTCCTGAATAGCTATCGGCTCTATCTCCTCATATACCTCTCGTTGCTGCGCACGAATAAGCGCAGCCTGACCCGCCAGCGTCGGTTGAGAAAACAAATCTCCGATCTTTAACAAAACCTCAAACTCCTTGTAGATATGTGACACCAACTGCATCGCTTTCAGAGAAGAACCATCCAAAGCAAAAAAAGATGCCTTACGACTAATCCGGCGATCTCCCAAAACAACCTGCCAGATCTCCGATAAACGCAACTCCAACTCATCAACAGGAGGCTCGTAATCCGTATCCTCCAAAGCTATAGGCTTAGGTAACAACTTCCTGTCTACCTTCCCGTTCACATTCAACGGAAATTCATCCAACCAAACATAGTAGGACGGAAAATACTCAGCATTCAACCCAATCGACAACTCCATCCTGAACCAGTCCGATACACGCTCCTGACCTGTATAGTAACATATCAGCTCCTGCTGGTAATCTTCATCCTGGTCTACCACCAACTCCACCTGATCCACGCCTGGCAACGCCAACAAGGCTGAAGACACCTCCGACAACTCAACACGTACCCCATGGAGCTTCACCTGATCATCCTTACGACCTAACACTTCCAAACTCCCATCCTCACGGTAACGGCCAAGATCTCCTGTACGACAAACTATGTCCTCCCGGTCTTCTACCAAAGGGTTCTGTACAAATAAATTCGCTGTCATAGCCGCATCATGCCAATAACCCTTGCTCATGTAACGACTCTTCAGATAAATTTCCCCAATCTCTCCTACCTGGCAGATATGATCACCGTTGATCACTCCTACAAGAGCATGGCTGATCGGATACCCTACCGGGATAAGCTCTCCAGGCTGCCAAACATGTTCCGCATCAAGCCTGTAACAGGTCTTCAAAATCGTT
>JAUJEB010000005.1 GCA_030442055.1 Agaribacillus aureus
GTATAAATCTATGGTTAAGATCTATTTTCGAAAAAGCTCACACCTACCTTAGCGTAGAAAGAAAAAAGGGGAAAATCCCCTTTTTCGACCTTTATTGCTACTTGTCTCAGTTAACTTGACGGCTATGAGAATTTTCTACGTCCTTTTATCATTTTGGAACTGAGACGGTAGTTCCCATAAAAAGTAAAAAACTGAATGTGATTAGTGTAACAGAAAAAGTAATAAAATGAGGTTAGTTAAATTGATATTTTTATTTTCGATTATAGGAATTGCATTTTTTGACTGTTCTTATAGCCCGCTTCAAAATAATTCAAGTGAATCAAAGAAAATTGACTCGGTAATGAATATATATTTTACTATTCTTGATAAAACACTTAAAGGCGAGGAGCATGAATATTATGATGATTGGATAGATGTACCAGAAGCAAGCAAGGTTTTATCTCTTTTATCTGGGATAGCTTCCAAATCGGATGGAACCTTTCTTGGTACTATTGATATTACAAGAGAGACATATGATGAATGGTTTGAGTGGTATAGAAACAACAAAAATGTTCTAATTTGGGAAGAGGATAAAAAAAGAGTTAATAGAAGGGATAAAAATGTCTTTTGGTTCGAGGATGAGGGAGATTAAAAGCTTTTACTTAAAAAATTATGTTAGCGCCTAACCAAAAATTCTGGTAAGGTGGGAGTAGAATAATAAAATGAAAATAAAAGGGCATGTGTCTTAGACTATGCCCTTTTATTTTTTAAGGGTGGCTACGCAGGATTTGCAATCCGGGTCAATTAAATGAGAATCAAATTTTGACCTAGAAATTAAAAGCCCAGTCTAAATGATCGGTTTTTTTATTGAATCGATTTAACCAAACCTAACTACATATATCTTCAACTCATAATACAATTCGTTTATAGTAAACTTTTTTAAAAACGGGCAGGGTAATCATGGATCATTGATAAGATAAATAGTATTTTAATTATGGCTGCTATACGGTAGCCGTTTTCCATTTACCTCTGGTAAACATCCATAGTGTGAACAGGCCTACGGAAGTCTCAGAAATAAATACAGCCCAAAATACACCGGAGTGTCCCCAGTCAAGTAGCAACGCCAACAGGTAAGCCAGCGGAATCTGGATAAGCCAGAAAAAGATCAGGTTGATCCACGTAGGTGTTTTGGTGTCTCCCGAACCATTGAATGCCTGTACGGAAACCATCCACCATCCGTAAATGAAATAGGAGTAGGAGAGTATCCTTACCCATTCCCCGCCAATCCGGATGACATTTTGATCATTAGTGAAAATGCTTACCAGCGATTCATTGAAAAAAAAGTAGACAATCGAAACACCGATCAGGAAGATCATATTGTACAATCCGATCTTCCAAACTGACTGTTCCGCCCGTTCGGAATTCCCGGCACCCAGGTTTTGACCGACGAGGGTGGCTGCCGCATTGGATAAACCCCAGGCAGGCATGAGGGTAAACATCATCAACCTGATGGTAATTGTGGCACCTGCTACAGCTTCACTTCCTATATCCGCCAGAATTCGCATCAAAAATATCCACGAGGTCATGGCCACTATCATTTGTCCAATCCCACCGAGTGAAGTGCGAAAAATATTGAGCATGATTTCGGATTCCAACCTTAGCTGGGAAAATTTGGCCTTGATGTGTTTTCCACCTTTTGCCAGGAGCCATAATTGCGTAGCAACTCCAATACCTCTTCCGGTGGTTGTGGCAATAGCCGCCCCTTCAATGCCAAAGGCAGGGATCGGGCCCCAACCAAAAATCAGCAAGGGATCCAGGATAATATTGATTCCATTGGCGATCCAAAGTACTCTCATTGCAATTGCCGCATCACCGGCCCCTCTGAATATCGCATTAATGATAAAGAGGAGAAGAATAATAGCATTGCCTCCTAACATCCATTGTGTATAGTGATAGCCATTTGATATGCTCCATTCATCGCCGCCCATCAACGCCAACAATTCTTTGGCAAAGAAGATACCGGCAAGGGCAAAAGGAATTGAAATAAAAACGGCGAGCAAGATGGACTGAATAGCGGACTTTGCCGCCGCCTCCTTGTTTTTTTCTCCTATCCTTCGCGCTACAATTGCTGTAACGGCCATAGATAGCCCCATCGCCACTGAATAAAGCAGAAATAAATATGTTTCTGTCAGGCCTACCGTTGCTACAGCCGAAGGACCTAATTTCCCCACAAAGTAGATATCCACTACGGCAAATGTGGATTCCATAACGAGCTCGAGGATCATAGGTACTGCCAAAAGAAAGATAGCCTTCCTCAGGCCAATACTGGTGTAGTCGGCATCCGTACCGCGAATGGCGTCTTTCAGCGCTTCCCAAACAGAACTTTTAGGTGTTGATATCGCCTGATCCGTAGTTGCTGTTTCATTTTCCATATTTTGGCGAAGTTTTAGGTTTTATTGTTAGTTTGTAAGTTATCATTAAAAGATTTTCTAAAGGTGTTGATACGTTATTTTTCGCGATGGTAATTTCAAAATTAAACTTCTTTGTGACAACCCTGTGTCACCGGATCTGAAAAAAATCACCGGGAATTATCAGCTGTGTTATGCATCATCTGCTTACGATCAAACCCGTATAATAACTTCTATTTACGTAAGCCAGAAATAAAGTTGCTATAAATACAAATAATGCCATTGGTAACCCTTCCGGCGCCAGAAAAATATGCACACATAGGATGTTGACCACTATTGAAAAAATAACGAGGACAGCTAAAGGAACAAAACGCCCTACAATAAATGCAATCCCACAAATCAGCTCAATGGCTTTAACCAGCGGCAATAAGTAGCCAGATGCGGTCAGGCCATCATTGAAAGTTTTCATGTCTCCTGTCAATTCCGGCTGAGGAACCAGCTTAAAAAAGTAAGCGACTGATGCGAAGACAAAGAGCGCTCCAAGGAGCATGCGAATAATGATTGTTGCGATTTTCATAATGCTGTTTTGCTATTTAATGTTGAAAGATATTTTGATAACCTATCCATATTTTGTTGTAGTTCCACATCAGCTTCGAAGATTTCTACAATCTGCCTGAGCTGTTCCTCCGATTCAAAAAGCTGTGTCATTTCAATGAAGGTTTTACCGGCTTCTGCTTTAAACATTGCTTTATCAGGTCCGGCCCGGTCCAGGCTCTCCAAACCAGATCAGCAGGAGCGTCAAACAATCGGGTGATGGATAGTTCACGTCCGTTTTTAGTGATGGTAGTTTCGCTCTTGTTCATTTCTTTTACATTAAGTGATTAAAATCCATTGGCTAACAATTCATTCCCCGTCATTGTGAAGAAAGGGAGGGCCACAGCGTAGGTTCTGAAACAATCCACTGGCTTACCCTACTGCCCTTTGCCGGATACCTGCCTTGCCGCTTAAGGATTGCTTCATAACCTGCCCAATAGCCAGCGCATTATTCGCAATGACGGTTGATGACAGAAGGGTTAGGTGTAATGAGAAGTTTTGTCGTCAGAATCGTAAATGTTCGATTCGCTTTCCATAAAATCTACAGTTTTTTTAATACCTCATCAAGATTTTCATAAGCAGCAGTCAATCCTTCTTTCATGCCCATTTGGATTACTTGTTGAAGATGATCTTCAGATTCATACTCGGTAATTAAGTTCACAATGGTTTCACCTAACGCTTCGCTAAATTTATTTGTAAAATTTGTTTTGATCGGTAGTAATGTTTGTTTTGCTCATTATGGCTTATCTTTTTTGTTTTTCATTTTCATTAACAGGCTGTCCAGTTGATTAAAGCGGCCTTCCCACATTTCTCTAAATGGCTCCAGCCAGTCCTGAACCTCTATCAATTTTTTTGGTTGTAGTTCACAGTATCGCTCACGACCCTGCTGATTAATGACGACGAGTCCACATTCCTGCAAAAACTTAATGTGTTGTGAAATTGCCGGCCTGCTCATGTCAAAATTCTCAGCTATCGCATTTAAATTAAGCGACTTATGTGTAATCATATTAAGTATGTCCCGCCTTGTTGGATCTGCTATGGCCTGAAATACATCTCTTCTCATAACTTTCGCGATTAATATGTAAGTATTCACTTACAAATAAAAGCGTAAGTAATCACTTACGCAAATTTTATTGAAATTTTTTTAAAAGAACATTCAGAGAAATAAATATAATAGACCGGGGATTACTTGTAGGAAAAAATCAATTGACCTCTGATTGACGTTTCTTAGCCAGCAAGTCAAGATAAAAATTAAAGGCTTGCTCCAGAAGTTCTTTATCATTTTCAGGATTGACATTTTCAAGAAGCCTGGTCTGACAGGCAAAATACCATTCCATGAATTCATCAGTAAGATCATTACCAAAACCCATCATAGCCAAAATTAATCCACTGAAGTCCAGATAGCCTGCGTGGGTATCAATTTCCTTATCATTCAGGTCATTAATAAATTTTGCGTTTTTCAATTCTGATTTGATCAGAAATATTGCAAGCTCTACTTTTGGCGGGAGATTGATTAATCCTAAGTTTTCAGGGACTGGAATTTTCATGACTTTTAAGTATTTATTTTGGCGCTTTGTTATCAGATATCGAGGTTTTATCCCGGGATAGCGATTCCTCCTCCTCCACCAGATAGCCAAGCAATTTGTAAACAGACCTAATATGATTGATCAATTCCTGGTTGGATTTATTAATTTTAATTTGCCTTAGCACACCCATAATTCCGTTTTTGTAGTCCTGCAATTCCTCAATTCCCGAAAATGGGATTGCGAGTTTTAGTCGATTTTCTTTTTCATTATATTTTTTCACGACATTTGTAATTAGGTGTAACAATTGAGAAGTTGTGTTTTATCATTTCGCTGGTTGTGGACTAAAAAACAATATTGATATCGGCTAAAATATGATGTACCTGGTTGTTACAATGGCAGGTGGAAAGTAGTACCATGTAGTACTGTATCTCTGCACCTCTGTTTAAACTCCTTTTAAAATCACAGATTCTTAAAGCAGGTCAGTTACCATCATACAAAAAATAGTTATCCAGCGATGTTGCCAGATTTTACCATAAAAATTGGTTTCCTTTCAGCTGGTCCAAATAAGATACCATTTGGCGATAATTGATGTGAATATAATGAATAATTCCAAATAGAGCAAATCTGCTCTATTTATCTAACAGAAAAAATTTGATTTTCGTTTCTATTGGAAATAGATATAAAAATACCGTTTGGCAAAAAAGTCCGGGAAATAAGGCTAAAGAGGCAATTGACACAACTGGATTTGGCCACTAAACTAAAAACTGAACCTAGCCAAGTTGGTCGAATTGAACGGGCAGAAATTTCAACCAGTGTCAGCTATGCGGGTAAAATAGCTAACGCACTTGAGGTACCGGTTAAAGATCTTTTTGATTTTGATTAAAAGAGTAAGCGTTGTACTTAATAATGATAAATATTAGGCGTGAAAAGGATTTTCTAAACCTTTATATTTTTTAGAAACCAAACCCAGCATTTGTGATGCGGATTAATAGCCCCTCCACTACCAACCACCATCCTTTACACTTCAATATCATCTATTGATTTAATTTTTAAACATCGCAATCGTATAATCCAGTAATTCCTGGCCGCCGGCTTTTCCGTGTCCCGGAATTATTATTGTTGCATCGCTGTATTTTGTTTTTACTTTTTCAACGGTCTTTGACCAGTCATTGACGTTAGCATCTCCCAAATATCCCTTACCTGCGCCATTGGCCTTGATCAGGCATCCGCCAAATAGCACTTTTTCGCTAGGAAAGTAGCCTACGATATTATCCTTTGTGTGTCCTTCCCCTAAGTGTTCATTGATAACTTTCTTATTACCAACCTTTATTTCAAGATAACTATCAAATCCGTTTTGTGGTAATGTGACCTTGTCAGATTTTGCCAAATCAATTGTGGATTTATTGGCATAGGAAGGAATATTTCTTTTGTGGAATTCCTTGATACCTCCTAAGCAGTCACCATGAAAATGTGTGATGACCACCGCTTTTATCTGGCAATTAGCTCGCTTTTCGATCCAGGTTATTAATTCCATTGATGCGGTGTCATCTCCCGGTGTATCAAAAACAACGGCTTCCCCGTTGTCGATAACCACCATGCCATTGCACGGTACCCTTCCATAGCTTTCAGTATTCAAATAGGAAATATGCATAAAGCTATTAGCCGTCAGTTTGTCAATGCGCAGTGTTTCCGTTTTGTACACATTTTTGTTATCCTGGGCTTTGCTGTTAATAACTAAAATCGATAATGCTATCAATGCATATATTTTGAACTTCATGTGGTTTTTTATTGACTACAACGATACCCTGATTGCAGTAGTGTGTGAAAACAATTTTAAAAGAAAGGAAAGATAATAAAAAACGTCCCCTATTCAATTTCGACTATGAATTTGCACCGGAAAATGCTGATTATATTAAGAATTTGTTAATTTAAGCGAATGAAATATCAGCCCGGTGGTGAGATTCAGTACATAATGGTATGCCACCTGGAGCCAAAATAAAATGATATGATACGTTACTGAAGTATTGCAGGCTTTGAGGTTATTATTGGAATTGAATTGATAGCACAGGAAGAATCTGGACATTTCAACAACCAGGTAGATGACGGTCATATGGTGTCTTAAACTTTTCGAGTAAAGGATATTACGTAGTTGAAAGAAATTTTATATTGTTATAGTTAGCGGTTATTCAATAAATTTGCTGGAATTGCTATGGTTTGGCACCTGCAAAATATTCGTCGTTTTGAGTTTTTCAACCAGATACCTCATTGGTTAAAAACGCTATCCTGCTTCAGGCGCTTTTATCTAAAGATTGCGAATCGTGAATTTTAAGGAAATATGGGAATAAGAGTTAAACTTATGATCACCATCCTCATTGTAGCTTTAGCAGGTGGATTGGTAGGCATCGTCGGTTATCACTCTAATCGCTTAATTGTGTCTTCATACGACGTGGTGTCAAACGAGTCATCTCCCAGGCTTTTTTTATTAAGCAGAATCTCCGACCAGGCAAACCGAATACAGGTTGAAGCGATTAGCTATGTGCTATTAAAGCTTACACAATCCGATGTCGAAGATGAATCTGTTTCAAGTGCCTCCAAACAGTCAAATGAGGAATTGATGGAAATGCAGGAGGCGTCGGAAAGGTTCTCACAATATTTAAAATCTTTGCAGGAAATTGATTGCCTCAATTGTTCCGAAGAAGATAAAAAATTGGTGTATGGTGAAATTGAAAAGACCTCCTCGCTATTTCTTTCGCTATGCTCCAAATTGGTGGAAGCCGTGGAAAACGGAGAAACGAACGAATCTCTTGCTAAACTAAAAAACGAGATGGAAGCGCTGGAGCAAGTGCTACTATCCCTGGTAGCGGAAGAAATTGACAAAGAACACATCATATTGAAAAAACGAATGGAGACAGCGACCAAAAATGCGCGCTATTCCAACAAGCTCATTTTTCTGATTACCGGGTTAGCTGTTTTTCTAACCATTGTGATGGGAGCCTTGCTCGCAAATTCTATCGTCAAGCCTATCGTTCAATTAAAAAGTTTTGCGCAGTCCGTCGGGCAAGGAAACCTCGATCAGAAAATGCCTATCAATAGTAGGGATGAAATAGGGAGCCTATCAAAGTCATTTCAACAAATGATGAAAGATCTCAAACGCACGCTGGAGGAAAAAACCAAGTTGGTAGAGCTGGCAGCTGAGGCAAAAAACGAGAGGCTTCGCGTTAGCGAACTGAAAAAAAGAAACCAGGAATTGGAACAGTTTGCCTACATTACCAGCCATGATCTAAAGGCACCGTTAGTTAATATCTCCAGTGTAATTACCATGATTGAGATGAGCGATGAGGTTGACAAGAACACCGCTTTCCTCATGGACAAGATAAAAAGCACCGTGAGCAGCATGCGGCAAAAAATTGCCAAGCTCAATGAGGTAATTAAACTCAAAAAGAACATGAAGCTTGTACCTCAAACAATTTCACTGTCAGATCATACGCAAGAAGTACTCAAAAATCTTGAGGCTCAGATTAACGAAACCAATGCCATTGTCAAAACCGATTTTAGCCATTGTGAAACCATTGTTTTTCCATCCATACATTTGCATCATATTCTGATTAACCTAATATCCAATGCCTTAAAATATAAAAAACCAGGTGTACCGCCTCTCATCGAGGTCACCAGCGTTAACAGTGAAGGATATGTTTGCCTGGTGGTCAAAGACAATGGTTTAGGCATAGATCTTGACACCTACGGTTCAAAACTATTTGGCCTGTTTCAGCGATTTCACCTGGCCATAGAAGGTGATGGTGTTGGTTTACACGTTGTCAAGAGCATAATAGAAAGCCACGGGGGTAAAATTCATGTGGATAGTAAACCAAATGAGGGAACAACCTTTAAAGTTTATTTGACTTAACCACCGCTTTATTATGAGCAAGATCAAAAGAATACTTCTCGTTGATGACGATAGCCTGACAAATTTGTTTACCAAATTCATATTGGGTCGATACAATAAAGAACTGGAAATTAATGTCTGCCTGAACGGGGAAGAAGCCATTAATTATCTTCAAACCACGGATTCTCCTCCAGATCTTATTATACTGGACATAAATATGCCGCTCATCAATGGGTTTGAATTTTTGGATTGGCAATCCCAAAGCTCTTTTCAGGAAACCTGTGTGGTCATGTACTCAACATCCGACAGAGAAGAGGACATAAAATTATCGCTGCAGTACAAGCAAGTGGTGGAATATATTGAAAAGCCATTTGATCTTCAGAAAATCAAGGTGCTATTTGACAAGATAGATCATTAGGTTTTTATATTTTAAAGCGCTAAATCAATACCGGAAAGTCAAACATCGAATCTGATTATCGCATGTTTGACCCGAATCTATTATATTTAAGGAAAGGGAATAAAAAGAATTTTTACATTTTTTCAATCAGCACAAGACTTCAATGAGGATGTGTATAAAACCGACCATTTCATGAATTTTTTACCTGCCCATGAGCTGCTCCCCTATTATCAATATAAGAAACAGCAGGCCGTTCCGTTTGACCCAAAGGCTATAGCTAATTTACCTGACAATATCAGAGACCAGTTTAAAAAGGAGGCATCTACGGGATATGAGGAATTTTTGATAGCATTTAAGAACCCCTGTATCATTGAGCCAAAGTCCGGGTGGGTATTAACTGAAGACTTCAGGACAATTGCGGAATCCCGTCCATATGGAAGATCCGTTTTACCTGAATTTTTGCCTGCTATCACGGCCGGGCAATATGATGAGGTATCAAAAGTACAAATTGAAGAAGCCGTGGTTCTTTATGAAGGATGTGAAAATTATTTTCATTTTTTGAATGAATTTGTGGGCAGGCTCATATTGCTTGATCAGCTCGGCGTTCCGAGAGATATCCCCATAATCATTCCCGAAAAGATGAAAGAGATCACGTTCGTAAATCAGTTTTTTGATCTGCTGCCTGACCTGTTCAGCCGTAACTGGGTATATCAGCCTCCTGATGTATTCTACAGGATAAAGAAATGTACTTATCTTGTTCAAGTCATGAAACACAACAGGAGAAACCTAGCCAGCCTGGCAGAGGGATCTTCAGCTGCTGTTGAAGACTTCCATAAAGCCGATCAGGACCTGCACCTTTTTATCACCAGGAGCAAAATTTCAGGCAGAGGATTGTTAAATATGGATAAGATCGAGGCAGTTGCTTTAAAACATGGTTTTACAATAATTGATCCTGAACAGGAAAGTGTTGAAAAACAAATAAAACTTTTCAGTCGTGCAAGACACGTTATCGGCCCTCATGGTGCAGGAAATGTTAACCTGGTTTTCAGAGGGGACAAACCTTTAAAGCTACTGGAGATTTTCCCTGAAAATTTCATTAAAGGAACATACTTTTTTTATGTTAGAATTTTGGCTATGAGTACGAGGCATTATTGGGAGGCCCCATAGCAGAGACTAAACTTACCGTATCGGCATCCGCCGTCAAGTTAAAGGGAGAATTTTACCTGTCACCGGATGCATTCGAGCGTAAGGTTGTTTCCTTTTTTGATTAAAATTCTTCTTAGCAGCGATATGGAATACATGCTGGCATTTATCGTAACCCGAAACGGTTTTATCTTGTCCTATTGGTCTTAGGACCGCTTCGCTAATCCTAAGACCGGTGGGGGTAGTCAGCTTAAGTTTTTGAAAATCAAACAAAGCTGAGATAGAATGAAAGGGAGAGCGAGAATGAAGTAAATCAGAATGAAAGCTCGGTTCATGTGAATACTTTGTTAGATTGTACTTAGACAATAGAAGTCCTACACAAAAACGCCCCCACTCCCAACTAAAAATTGATTTTTTATGGTTAAATTTTTACTTTTATTTAGCAGATAGATAAAAATTGTATCTATAATGTGAACTAATATCTTTTAATGCACTGATTATTAGCCTATAAGAAATTTTTTGGGAGGTAATTACAGAGTGTCACGCGAGGAGAGATATTTTTAAATGATTGAGGCAATTGCCACTACATACAGCTTTTGAGCTGGATTTTTTTACGGGTAAAACCCTAACATCAATCTTCTGAACCGGTCATTTATTGTAAAAGACCCGTTGCTAACCTGAAAATCAGCTACTATGAAAAACAAAAAATTCCTGTTATTACTTACTTTTTTATTGCTGTCATTTTTTGAGGTAGATATCCTACCTGAAAAAACGACTACACGAATGTTTACGTTTAATTTTAAAAGTGTTATCGCGCAGGAGGAAGAACCGGAGAAGAAGAAGATACATCCGGAATTTCCTGAATGGCATAGTTTCGACTATTACTGCGATTTTTTTGAAGATGGCAAAATGAAAAGAGCATCCTGGAATGCCGGCCCGCAAGGAGTGTGGGGCCGTACCCGTGCCTGTGGGATGTCTTACAGGAAAAATGGCAAGTGGGAAATGCAGTGGAGCAGAACAGAGCCCGCATGTGATTCAAAAGTATTTGAAGAAGCCTGTGGAGGTAATTACAAAGAAGTAGCGACTGACAATTAAACTCGAATAGAAAACTGAAAAAAATAAATATCATGAAAAATTATATATTCTTCATCTTGCTAATATCCCTCATCGCCTGTGATAATGCTTCGGAGGAGACCCCTGCTAAAAGTAAACTGTCACTGGAAGAGCAGTTTCTGAATGGAACCGATCCCGTTCGATTTCCTTATAGTGTCACAACTCCCGAGGCATTAGAAGTACCATCCTCGTTTGAGCCGGGGGTGCTAGTGAAAGTAGTAATAGATCCGAAAAAGGTTGAACCTCCGAAGATGGAAAAAACCAATTTCATACTTTCCAATGAAAAGTTATTTGACAATTTTAATTATAACAATACCGCTGAGTGGAAAGCTATAGATAAGCTGGCCCGAAAAGTGTTTAGTGAATACAGGGGAAATATCAGGTATTACCATGAACCGCAAATTGTCTCCAACATCATGTTAGACAAGTATCTTTCCAAACTACCCCAAACAAAAGAGGTTCAGGAAGCCACCAAATACTACCTGGAAGTCTTAACGGATTATCAAAACGGTGAGCTGGCCGTAATAAGCGGGGCCATCGACCGGCTGGAAGGGTTCGTGGATAACGACCAATTAAATGATTACATTTCCGGTACACTGAAGGCAAGAGAATACGACTTCGCTAATTGGAGTGATGATCCCAAAGTTGAACGGGATTTAAAAGCATACCGCAAGCTGCAAAATCGGATTTCTAAAAATTTGGACAATTAGTTTAATTTCACCGGTCTTAATGGTCAATTATAGGGTGCATGAAGAATGGCTTGTGATCCTATGATCCGACAAAGTGGCTAGGCAGCGCTATCTTCTGTTTGTTGGGGCTCTGGTATGTCAGTCATCAATTAAGGGATGTGAAAATTATTTTCATTTTTTGAATGAATTTGTGGGCAGGCTCATATTGCTTGATCAGCTAGGCGTTCCGAGAGATATCCCCATAATCGTTCCTGAAAAGATGAAAGAGATCACATTCGTAAATCAGTTTTTTGATCTGCTGCCTGACCTGTTCAGCCGTAACTGGGTATATCAGCCTCCCGATGTATTCTACAGGATAGAGAAATGTACTTACCTTGTTCAAGTCATGAAACACAACAGGAGAAACCTAGCCAGCCTGGCAGAGGGATCTTCAGTCGTTGTTGACGACATCCATAAAGCCGATCAGGACCTGCACCTTTTTATCACCAGGAACAAAATTTCAGGCAGAGGATTGTTAAATATGGATGAAATCGAGGCAGTTGCTTTAAAACATGGTTTTACAATAATTGACCCTGAACAGGAAAGTGTTGAAGAACAAATAAAACTTTTCAGTCGTGCGAAACATGTTATCGGCCCCCACGGCGCAGGCAATGTTAACCTGGTTTTCAGAGGAGACAAACCTTTAAAGCTACTGGAGATTTTCCCTGAAAATTTTATTAAAGGAACATACTTTTTTTTATGTCAGAATTTTGGCTATGAGTACGAGGCATTATTGGGAGACCCCATAGCAGAGACTAAACTTACCGTATCAGCATCCGCTGTCAAGTTAAAGGGAGAATTTTACCTGTCACCTGATGCATTTGAGCGTAAGGTTGTTTCATTTTTTGATAAAAATTCTTCTTAGCGGCGATATGGAATACATGCTGGTATTTATCGTTACCTGAAACGGTTTTATCTTGTCCTATTGGTCTTAGGACCGCTTCGCTAATCCTAAGACCAGTGGATCTATGTGGCAAAAGAGGGTAGCTGGCAGCTTAAAGCAAACGAAAGTTTAGTGAGACTATGCTTTATACCTATTCTTATCCGCCTGCATTTGATTTTCAGTATCTTCAATTAAATCAAATAATCCGTGTGTTTTTGGATCAATCTCCCTGGCTTTATGAAAGAATTCTATAGCACGTTGCAATTCTCCTTTTTCCATATGGTATATCCCTAAATTTTTATAAGCATAGGAATTGTTACCATCTAATTGCATCGATTTTTCTATATCACCCAAGCCTTCCTTTTCATTCCCCATTTTAATCTTTGATAATCCACGATTGTTGTAAGCATGTGCAAATTTTGGATTAAGCTCAATAGCTTTGTCAAAATCTTTCATGGCACTTTCATACTGTCCAATCAAATTAAATGTATATCCGCGATTGTTTAAAGAATAAAAATTGTCTGGATTCATTTTCAACGATTTATTATAGAGCTCCAGGGCCTTCGAATGTTCTTCTGAATAAGAATATGCTAATGCATAGTTACAATAGTCATCAGCGGTAAGTTCAGTTATGGTTTGGAGTTGACTAAATAATTCAAAGGCCTTTTCAAAATTCTCATCTTTTATGTACATCGTTGCGCCCATTCTGAGAAGGTTTATATCCTTCTTTTTTGCATACGTTTCTTCAAAAAACTTAATCCCCTCCTTAGTATTGTTATTTGAATGATACTCATTTAGCTTAATTAATTCTTTACAAACCCCCTTGTAACTTTTTAGAAGTTTTAATGTTTGACCATCGTTGTAGGTCATGGAACCATCATGTAAAAATATGGGGTCTTCGTTGGGCCTGATGTTTTGAAAAAAATCTAAGAGGGATGAAAAAAACAGGAATATTGCAATAATCTTAATTACACCATGTGGATTCGGGTCGACCAGAAGAAACAGGCAGATAAAAGTTGTAATCAATGACGCCAAAGGCCCTGCTAAAGTAAATAGGTAATTTCGTAACAGGGTTATTTGAGTTGCGTTTGAAACACATAAACCATGGCTCCATAATAGTGGGTTGTACTTGAAATGAACTTTTAATCTGCCAATACCGAAATGGAAGCCTTTCTTTGGATCACCATGCGATCCTATGTAGATTGAGATATTGCCTTTTAAAAGGATTAATCCGGCAAGTGCATGACCCATTTCATGGATAGCCACACTAATAACCCTGGTTAAGGCTATAAGTAAAATAAAGGTTATTAAGATTAACAGAAAATTCTCCATTCCATATTTATGGTAAATACATTTGAGTACATACCCGTACTCCACCTTTACACTAAATCTAACAGATTTTTTATCTTTTTGAAATTATTCACAATAACATAGGTGTTTATTTCTGTAGTCTAATGGTATGGTTTATTTTGAGGGTTTCGTGAGACTTTTAACAATCAATTTATTTAAGGTGACCCAGCCATCTACAAAATTATTCCGGTATCGATTGATTCAAGTTCATAACAGGACCTATTTGTATTGTATTTAAAAATAAACGTCCAAAGTCCATTGCCAAAAATTGTCCCAATTTTGTCCCCCTTAAAACCAAAAAACCCTGACAACCAATTAGTTATCAGGATTTTAAGTACCAGGGGCGGGACTTGAACCCGCACGGCCCGAGGGCCACAAGATTTTAAGTCTTGCGTGTCTACCAATTCCACCACCCCGGCAGCGACTATGATTACTTATAGCCATAAATAAAAAAAGAGCGAAAGACGGGACTCGAACCCGCGACCCCGACCTTGGCAAGGTCGTGCTCTACCAGCTGAGCTACTTTCGCTTAATGCTCCCTAACTATGTCAGTTAAAGGGATTGCAAATTTAAGTAACCACAGGTAATTTGCAATAGCTTTTTTCAAAAATATTGCCCCCCTGCCCGTTTACTCCCACAATGCCACAGTTAATTGATGAAATTAGTCCCCAAAAATTGGTATTATGCCCCTGGGGTCTCCTTTATTGCCGAATTATTTCCTAATTTGTAATACAAATCCAGCTAATCTACCAACGATCCATTTAAACAAACAGACTATGAGAGTTTTTTATACACCGTTAATAATTATCTTGTTTCTTTCCGCCCTGGTCAGGGCCGACGATGACCCTGGAAAGAAAGCCAGGAAAGCTTCCAAAACCCTAGCAACGGACTTTGCCAGGAACTATGTGCCTGTGCTGGAAACAGCCAAGACAATTACGCTGGCAGTTGCCGAAGCCATGCCAAAGGAAAAATATACATACAAACCTATGGAGATCAGCAAAACGTTTGGGCAACAAATGGTGCATATTGCTTATACAATCACCATTCTGGAGGAAACGCATATACAGGGAAAAGAGCTGGCCTTTCAGGAACCTTCAGCCGAGGGTAAATCCAAGGAGGAAATCAAAAATATGCTGGTGAAAGCTTTTGATCAGCTAATTGCGTCAGCCAAGGCCATTTCCAGCCAGGACCTTAAAACGCCTGTCAACCTCTCTGATGCCAGGGTATTGTCTAAACAATATGTCTACGTGTTTATTCATGATCATCTGACCAATCATCGAGCCAAGGCTAATTTGTATGTGCGCATGAATGGCATTGAGCCACCGGCATACGGATTTTAAAGGTAATCAGCATTTATTCCAGCTAAAATTTGCCAAATTTAAAAGATATATGGGTGCTCCAATTTTCTAAATCGCTTTGACTAATATCATTCAGATCTGACCCTTCAATGAATCGATATGTCCCGCCTATGGCTAACCTAAAGAAGCTGGCCACATTGATTTCTATCTCAACACCAGGCTCCAGGATAAAAAATCCGGTTGAATCCTTAATATTATCAAAGCCATTACTAAAAATATTGTCCTCATCCTCCAGCACATCGATACCTCCCCCACCAAAAAGGATCGGAAAGTGTACATGAAAGATTTCCCTGGCAAAAATTGAATAACCTATCAATAGGCCTCCATAACCGCCGCCCAGATACAGGTTGTCCTGATTATCAGAGCTCTTAAATTTCGATCGTGTGGTTATTCCGTAACCACCCAGGCCAAGCGTAAATTGGTTATTCAGGATGACACCTCCATGGCCTCCGACTAAAAGCGTGGTTTGTTTGTTCCATTGTGATACTTTGAGGTCTACAGATCCAAACCCCCGCACCTTAACCTGGCCTCCCAGAAGGGTTTTAACCTGGTTATTATCTGCGTATTCAAATTGCTGCGCCACCGTCTGGCCTGCTAACATCACCAGGCCTGTAAAAAAAATAATGTATCTGATCTTCATCGCTCCCATGTATTTAAATTAAAAAAGAAAATGTCAGAGAGGCATCCCAAAACTCAAAGCGGGTGAACCTCATGCCCAAAAAGGAAAATCGGGGTTTTACATCAAATCCTAATGTGATGGGCGCCGTAAAGCGATATTCCAGTCCCACTATAGCATCTATGCCCATGCTAAAGTATTTTGGCGGATTGAAGTTATTGACCTGTGTATTAAATACGTTGGTACTAATGGTATTAAACTCAACCCTTCGTCTCCGGTTGCTTTCATACCTTTCAAATCCTACGTGCGCCCCTCCCCCGTAATAGAAAAAAAGGTTATGGCTTAATTTTGTGGGGAGGTGCCTTGTGTACAAACCCGTCGCCTGAGCCCCGCCGTTTCTGGCCGAAACCAGTGCCTGGTAGGCCATTGATTCTGTATGAAAGCTCTTGTAGAAAACCCCGGCGGATCCACCAGCCCGGATTCCCACCGCGTTGCGATAATACTGGGCCAGACAATGATCTGCGAAAAACATTATTGCTGTTATGAGTAGTATTTTTTTCATATCCATATAATTTGAGTTAATGACTGCTTCTGACGAAAAATACCTTCAGGTCACCTTTCTGAGCATTTATGTTGACTGAGCTGGGATTATCTTTCTTATTTCCAATGGTACCGTTCACAGAGACCAGGTTATCTTTATCTTCCAGGTAATCAATATCCACATCTGATATTTTTGTGGGTAATACGAGTTTATCTTTTCTGGCGGTCAGAGAGGCGTTGAAGTAGGACAGACTGGCAAAACTTAAATTAAAGTCTGTAGATTTCCCGGTCAATTGTATTCTCGTAAAGCCGTCATGAATTTCAGAAACAGCGAGACGGCCGTAATTCATATCCAGATCCGTCAGATTCAATAACTCGGTAACTTCAATTTTTGAAAAACTGGATCGACCGGAAAAATGGTCGATCTTATTAATTTTGATTTTATCATTCCTGGAATTAATTCTGGCCTTTGTCACCTTGCGAATGATGATATCGGAGGAGCTACTGCTTACATTCAAGATGCTGGCATCCTCAATTTCCACATCAGCTACTTTTAATGTTAACTCGCCCCGTTCTATGGTGTTAAAATAGGCATTGCCAAAGCTGATACTAATATCGGCGGAACCTGACAAATCGCTGGCTTTTAAATTTCCATTGGATATGTCGATCTTACAGTCATTTTTAAGGTCCCCCAAAAACACGTCGCCAAATTTATTGTCAATTTTTAATGCCGCATTTTCCGGGACATATAACTCATAGTCCACGTCTAACCGGTCTTTGCTTAACAGGGTTTTGGAATAATCGCCAATGTTATTCAATAACTCTTTGAAAACACCGGATTTACGGTCCAAAATGGTCTCCAGGATCACATAATTGTTTACCTGATTAAAATCGAAACTTACCCTGTTGAGGATTTTTTCGGCAGCAGCCTGGGATTTGCCGTAGGCCGTCATGGTCACTTTTAGCTGTACCCTGTTTTCCGGCCAGGTATTGACAATCACCTGACCATACTTATTTTTAACTTCAATGTTGTCTCCGGTGCTAACAGTGTATTCTTCTGTAATTGTTTTCGACAGTTGGGAAGCGTTTTGTGACATCACTTCCAATACCGGAAAACATAGCACGGTGCACAACCAAATATTATATAGCAACTTTCTCATTGTGCAATTTATCTTCTTCATTATTGTCCGGATTACTCCTTTCTAACTCATCTAAAATAGCCTGCAGTATCTCCAGTTTCATTTTGTAGTTTTGAATCATGGCCTGAATGACTTCCTCATTATCGGCATTATCCTTTAAGTCATTTTGCAATTCCAGATACGCCTGATCCAGGGCTTCCAGGTCATTAAATATTTCTTCTCCCACATCTTTTTTATTGGCCTGAATGATCTCCAATTTGTCATTGATCATGCTTTGATAGTAAAAAGCAGCCTCCGCCAGCTCAGAAGAAATCGTTTGGTCGCCATGATTATTTAACGCATTGTTCCTGCTTACCAGCAAAAATAAAACGCCCACCGTTAGAATCAATAAAAAGGAGGCAGCCACTTGCCAGACCACTTTTAACCCATCCTTCTTTCGCCTTTTATCCAGGTTTGACGAAATGTCAACCCATAATTCCTCATAGTCCTCCTGATAAAGATCGAAAGAGGCGCGGTTTTCATCAACGAATTTTTTAAGCTTATCTTCTTTCATATTGCCAACAACTTTCTGATTTTTGCTTTTGCCTTGCTATACTGCGCTTTCGATGCAGATACGGATATATTCAATATTTGTGCAATTTCCTTATGGTCGTAGCCCTCAAATATGTACAAATTAAGCACTACCTTGCACCCCTCCGAGATCTGATCCACGGCATTTAATACTTTTCTAATTTCTTCCTGTTGAAAATCATAGTCATACCTGTCATTATCTTCCTGATTTTCAATAGTCTCGTCCCACTCATTAAAAACTAATCTTTTCTTCTTCAAATAATTAATGCAATTGTTAATCACAATTCTCTTTAACCAGGCGCTAAAGGTAACTTCATTTTTTAAGGTCTTTATCCGGCTAAAGGCATCTATAAATGAATCCTGTAATACATCTTTTGCTTCCTCAGGATCGCCCAGCATACGCCTGCAGATATTATACATAGCATTCACGTACAGCTTGTATAGCTCATTCTGCGCACTTCGGTCACCTGTCTTACTTCGTTGTACCAGGTATTTATGTATCGTCTGTTGCCCTGATTGCAATCCTGAATGTTCTTTTTTTATAATGACAAGGTGAAAATATAAAGGTTTCCACTTTCTCTAAAACTTTCTGTTTTCCGGTTTTCTTTCAAGATAATGCAATTGGACCCTTAATTCAACCACATTTTACTATATTCGTGATCAAATTTACAAGTGAAGGATGAAATTAATTGAAGTAAAGGACACCAAAACCGCCCGCGCTTTTTTACAGCTTCCCGTTAGTTTATACAAACAGGAAAAAACCTGGATCAGGCCGCTGGACACTGACATCGAGCAGGTTTTTGATCGTGGGAAAAACAAATTTTTCCGGCATGGCGAGTGTATTCGATGGATTTTACAAAATGAAAAACAGGAAACGATTGGCCGCGTGGCAGCTTTTATTAATAAAAAAACAGCCAACAAGGAGGAGCAGCCGACGGGAGGCATTGGTTTTTTTGAATGTATCGAAGACAAAGATGCCGCATTTCAATTGTTTGATGCCGGCAAATCCTGGCTGATGTCGAAGGGAATGGAGGCCATGGACGGCCCTATAAATTTTGGTGACCGGGACAGGTGGTGGGGCCTTTTGGTTGACGGTTTTGATATTGAGCCGAATTATTGTTGCAATTACAATTTTCCTTATTATCAGCAGTTTTTTGAGGATTACGGATTTCAGATCTATTTTAAGCAGTTCACTTACGGGCGAAAGACCAGGGATCCCTTTCATCCTAAAATCGCCGAAAAGGCCGAAAAAGTTGCCAAAGATCCAAAATATCGGTTTGAGCACCTTAAGAAGCATAACCTGGAGAAATATACAGAGGACTTCCGGACGGTTTATAATAAAGCCTGGGCACGTCACAAGGGTGTAGCAGCCATGTCAAGCTTGCAGGCTAAAAATGCCATGAAAAAAATAAAACCCATCATGGATGATAAAATTATCTGGTATGGATACTATGATGACGAGCCTATTGCTTTCTTTCTGCTTTTGCCGGAGGTAAATCAGATTTTTAAGTATGTGAACGGTAAACTCGATTGGTTGGGTAAGTTGAAATTCCTCTATCACAAATGGACAAAATCCTGCAATAAGATGTTCGGCGTGGTGTTTGGTGTTGTTCCGGAACATCAGGGCAAAGGTGTGGAAGGTGCCCTTATTATTGCTACCGCCAAAATGGTGCAGGATGATTATCATCGCTACGAAAACCTGGAAATGAACTGGATCGGTGATTTTAATCCAAAAATGATCCGCGTAGTGGAACAGGTAGGAGGTAGTGTCTTTAAGACACACTACACGTATCGAAAGTTATTTGATGAAAGTAAACCTTTCAAGCGTGCGCCCATTGTTTAGTATCCTCTTTCAATAAATAGGAATGGTATGATTACGCCGGTCAGGCGTTGACCGCAGCGACCGCTTTTTTCCGCAGTTTTTTCTTGCTTTCAAGGTTCTTGGGTAAATAAATAGTAAATGTACTGCCGAGGCCAGGCTTACTTTTTACTTCCAGCTTGCCTTTGTGTTTTTCAATAATACCGAATGAAATAGACAATCCAAGTCCTGTTCCCTTGCCCAGATCCTTGGTGGTAAAAAATGGATCAAAGATTTTATCCATTACCTCTTTACTCATACCGACCCCATTATCCTTGATGGTGACGACAATGTAATCCTCCACATTCTTGGACTTGATATTAATTTCACCTTTCTCGTGGATGGCTTCAATGGCATTACTTATCAAATTCATAAAGACCTGATTAAGCTGGCCGGGATAACAATTGATCTCGGGCGAACTGGGATCATATTTCCTGTTAACGGTGATTTGGCGCTGGTTTATTTTATTGTTCAATAACACCAGGCTACTTTCTATGCCTTTATGAATATTTACTTTTTTAAGTTCTGTCTCGTTTATCCTGGAGAAGTTTCGCAGCCCTTCAACTATTTCAGCGGTCCGTTGCGCCCCGTCGCGAATAGCATTGATCAGATCATGCACAGACTCTTTGGTTTCTTCGAAATACAGGGCTTCCTTCAGCCGGTTTATTTCATTTAATATCTCCAGTACATTTTGCGCACCTTGCAGGCCTTCAATTTCCTCGTATTTATCCAGTATCTCCATTAGGGCATCCAGGGAGGTATTGAGCCCGTCGATACCAGCATACACAAAGTTGATTGGATTGTTAATTTCATGGGCAATACCGGCGGTTAATTGCCCCAGGGAAGCCATTTTTTCAGATTGGATCAGTTGTGCCTGAGCGGCTTTCAGATCCTTTAAAGTATTCTCAAGCTTAATGGTTTTATCTTTAATTTGACCGAAGTTGGAAGCGTTTTCCAGGGCAATGGCCGTATGTACGGCAAGGTTTCGTAAAATATTCAAGTGATATTCGGAGTAAGCATTCTTTTTAAAGCTCTGCACAGTTATCACCCCAATTGCTTTCTCTTTCACAACCAGTGGAAGATAGATAATGGAAGAAGAGTTTTCTCCGGTCACCGAGGGCGGAATTTCCTCAATATATTGGCGATACTCATTCTGGAAGTCATTGACAAAAATGGCTTGTTTATCCTCGAAACACTTCACGGCCAACCGTCTTTTATCTTTGATATCATAAGATATCATAATGATGGTTTCTCCTTTTTCCTTTAACCCCGGGAATTCCAGGCACTTAGTAAGCTCGTTGTAAAGGCCAACCCCAAAAACCGAGGCATCCATCAGCGGTCTTACGTTGCGGAATACCGTCTCAATAATTCTGCCTATAGAAAGGTTGGACGTGATGCTCTTTCCGATTTCACTGAGCTGCTTCAGATTGTAGTAGGCCTGTTCAAGCTTATCCCGCTGGGTTTGAATTTCCCTATTCTGCTGGGCTAATATCTTATTGGCCTTTTTCTTGACCAGATAACTACGCAAAGCCAGAAATACAATAATGGCCAATGCTACAAAAATGCCGTTAAATAATCCTTCACGAGCCCGTTGTTCATCTAATATCAACTGCTGATTATAGGCTTTTTCCTTCAGCAAGGCCAATACCTGCTCCTTCTGTTTTTCCTCAAGGGCTATTTTCTCCACCTCGAGCGACCGGATACTGTCTTGCTGCTGCAAAAGTTTATTATCCTTATCTTTTTTGTCAAGTTCATATTGCTGCTCCAATATAATAAGCTCGTGTTTGGCTTTGAGCTTATCTGCCTGCTCGTTAAGCAGTAAGGCTTTTTGTAACTCCTCTTTTTTAAGGAATAACTCTCTTTCTCTTCTCAATAAAGCATTTTCGTTTCTCTTTTTTTCCAGCTCAATCTCCTTGATCTCCTTTTCCGCAATGGCCAGTTTTTTATCGGTTTCGGTAATGTTGATTTTGTATTGCTGCTGAAGCAATTCCTCCTGCCGCTTGTTTTGTTCCATCAGATAGGCATCGTTAGCCTTTGCATAGGATTGATAGCATTCCAGTGCATTTTTATCATCGCCAAGCTTTTTATAAATTTCCGACAGTTCTTTGTTTATATAAGCAATAAACTGGTTGTTTTGTGAATCCTTAGCTGTACTCAAAGCCTGTCGAAATGAATTCCTGGCGCTTTCCAGCTCTCCAATCGCCATGTAATTCTTGCCAATTTTATTGTAGATATTGGCTATTTCTTCCGGCTTTCCTTTCGCTACCCAAATCGACAACGCTTCATAAAAATTCTTATTGGAGTTTTTGTAATCCAGCAGGTTCCGGTAAATAATCCCCTTGTTCATCAGCACCGTTTTTTCCATCAATGAGGCCTGAATGGTATTGGCATTATAATTCCTGGTTAATGTCAGGCATTTGTCAAAGTAATGCAGGGCATCATTGTACCTTTTCAGGTGCTTGTGAATGTACCCCAGATTATTGTACGAGTTAACTACCCCCATTGAATCACTAAGTTTTTTCTTCAGGTCCAGTATTTTCAGTTCCTGATTCAATGCCTCATCATATTTTTCCAGCTCGTGATAACTACTGGAAATGCTTCTCCTTACGTTGAGCGCCTGTCTATCATTTTTTTGTTCGACGTAAATATCCAGCAACTGCAATTGATAGGAAATAGCGGCTTCATGGTCTTTCAGAAAGGTATAGGAGTTGCTAATTTCCTGCAACACTTTAGCGCGGCCTTCCAGGTCATTCAGGTTTTCTTTCAGTTCCAGTGATCTTTTAAAATAGGTGATGGCTTTCTCGTGAAACTCCCCCCATTCCTTGTATAAAAGTCCAATTTGAAGACAGACCTCGGAGGTTTTTTTAGTGGCCTTTAATTTTTCAAAAGCCTTTAAAGACTCCAGGAAGTAGTCGTGCGACTGTGCATATAAAGGCGTTTTACTAGTTTCCGGCGCACCCAGCCCCTGTTGGTACTTCACCTGCGCCATCAGCAAAAGGCTTTCTGCCACCCCCAGCTTGTTATTTAGGGAGGTAGATAAATCGCAGGCCTGCTTGGCCAGTTCAAAAGCCTGGGAATAGCTCTTTATGGCGAGCGTTTTTTTTGCATTTTCTCTCAGCTGCGCTACTCTGCTGGTATCTCCGACTTTACTGCAGGCGCTTTCCACAACGCCCAGGCTATAACCATCTATAAAATAGGTATAAGATTCCTGGGCCCACGATATTCCTTGCCATATACATAGAATAAAAGTAAGAAGGAAATGTTTCATAGCCCGACCCATTTGGCACCTCAAAAGAATTTTAGGTTATTTTAAATGTAACGATTATTTAACGCATATAAAAAAAATAGCCCTTGAATCCAACCAAAATACGGTCAATTTATGACGTTAGTCCCCCAAAATACGGGTGTTCTTGCACGGTCTCTAAATGCTAATTGGGTTTTGCTAATGGTACGGTGAAGTAAAAAACGGATCCCTTGTTTGCCTGTGTTTTAATCTTCAATTTACCCCCCTGTTTTTCGATGAATTCCTTGCAAAGCTTTAAGCCGATCCCAGTACCTTTTTCATGGGCAGTTCCCGGATTTGTATTAAAATAACCCGGTTCAAATAATTTGGAAAGCTGCTCTTCCGACATACCGATGCCTGTATCGGCAATGCCAATGCTCGCGAAATTCTCTTTGCGTTCAACAGTTAAATTGATACGACCATCGGCCGGGGTAAATTTGACGGCGTTGCTTAACAGGTTTCTGAAAATCAAGTTCAACATATTAGCATCTCCCATAAGTTTCAGGTCATCTTTGATGTCCTCCACCTGAATATCTATATTTTTTTGAAAGGCGGCGATATGGATCAGCTTGATGTTTTTTTCAATGATCGGCAATAAGTCCAACTCATTAATTTCTATTTTTTTATCCCCCAGCTGGGACAGTGACCAATTGAGCAGGTTATCAAGCAGGTCCATTACATTTTGTATGTAGGTCTGTACCTTGCCGGAATACCTTTTAAACTCCTGCAGTGAAATGTTGTTCTTCGTTTGTACCAGCACCTCCATCAACACATTCAAAGAAGCCATTGGGACCCGTAAATCGTGGGAAATGATGGTAAATAGCTTATCCTTTATCTCGTTGGTCTTTTTCAGTATTTCATTTTTTTCATCCAATTCGGAGGTCCGCTCCTTCACTTTTTCCTCCAGTCCATCGTTGGCTTTCTTCAAATCGGCAATCAGCTGGGCGTTGTTTCTTTTCAGGTGATAGCTTTCGAGGGCGTTATCAATGATAATTTTTAATTCCCGCGAATCCCATGGTTTCAAAATATACTGGTATATACCACAGGTGTTAATAGCACGCATGATAAAGTCTATGTCGCTATAGGCCGTCAAAATCATACGCACCGTGTCCGGGTGGGTCTGCACCACATTTTCAAGAAACTCAACACCTGACATGCCGGCCATCTTTTGATCCGTAATAACCAGATGAATATCGTTATTCCCAATGATTTCCAGGCCTTCTTCACCCGATTGAGCCGTCAAAATATTGTAATGTCGAAAAAATGCATTTTTAAAAACAATGATATTGTTGCGTTCATCATCAACATATAAAATATTATATCTCATCGTTTTTATGGATTTTAAATATTAAAAACCGTTTGGTTAAATCCCATTACAAAGCGAAAGATAAGGGGCTATCTTAAATTATGCTACTAACTTAACGGAATAAAGTTGTTGTAATTGAAAGGAATCCAGAGATATTATACGATGTGTGCCGGTACTTTGGGTTGTGCTTTCCGCTTGGGAATGGATACACTAAAGGAAGTAAATTTCCCCTCCTCGCTGTCTACTTCAATTTTGCCCTCCAGCTTATCAATCGCCTTTTTGACCAAATATAATCCCAGTCCATTACCCTGAGAAATTTCAGAACCGCGGAAAAACATCTGGAAGATTTTACTTTTGTACTCATTATCGATACCCAACCCATTGTCTTCCATTTTCATCACAATTTTTTTGTCATTGGAGGCAAGGCTGATGATAACCCTTGGTTTTACGGTTCCTTTGAAAGTAATCGCATTTTCCAGCAGATTTTCAATGATAATCTTTAGCAGGCTTTCATCACATACAAAGCTGGAACTTTTGTCAAAATTCAGTTCAATCTTAATTTTTGATTCCTCGATCTGACTTTTATACGGCTTCATAATTTGATCAAAAAGCGCGTGAATATCCACTATCTCATTGTTGACGGGTTTGGTATTGATGGAATGGATGTTGATAAGCTTGTTCAGCGTTTTGTTCATGTCAATTGATGACAACTCAATAATATTAATGTAATCAATGTCTTTGCTCTTTTTGTTGTCGAGCTTAGCCAGTTGTGTCAATCCGAGTAAGCGGGTAATCGGTCCTTTCAAGTCGTGGGAGGCGCGGTACAGAAAGGTGTCAAGTTCCTGGTTGGATTTCATCAATTCTTTAATAGCGTCGCGCAATTTAACGGTTCGTTCCTCTACCTTTTCCTCCAGGTTTACGTTAACCATTTTCAGCTCATTATTTGCTTTTAAAACTTCATCCCAGGCTTTTTCCAGCTGCTTGTTTTTTTCTTCAATATTGTTTCTCTGCGCAAGAATTTCTTCCGTTTTTTCTCCCAGCAAATAGTTTTGCTTCTCAATTTCTTTTTTCTTCTTCTCGAGCGCTTTCTTTTTCTTCTCCAACTCATCGCGCTGGCTCACCACCTGCGCCGTCCGTAAAGCCACTTCTTTCTCCAGCATTTCTTTTTTATACTCAATCCTTTTCACCCTTATTTTATATAGGAGAAATCCCAGGAATATAAATAGGACAAAGGCCAGCACTTTAAACCACCAGGTTTCCCACAGCGGGGGCAGGATTTTAATTTTTATAGCCGTCCCCTCCTCGTTCCAGATACCATCGTTGTTGGAAGCCTTTACCCTGAATATATACTCACCGGGTGCCAGATTGGTATATTTGGCATATGTACGGTTACCGACGTAATTCCAATCGGGGTCAAAGTTCTCCATTTTGTAGGCGTACTGATTTTTTTCGGCATTGGCAAAATTCAAGGCTACAAAATCAAAAGAAAATACGGCGTGTTCATGAGACAAAGTAATTTCCGTTGTCTCCGAAATATCTTTGGACAGGGGAGATTCCGGGGTCCTGAAAGTAACGGGTTTGTTAAATAGTTTAAAGTCCGTAATCACCACCTGAGGCACATGTTGATTATCTTTTACACTCGCAGGGAAAAAACTGTTATAACCGTTAATGCCTCCAAACAACATCTCTCCGTTTTTGCTCATCGAATAGGCACCGGGGATAAATTCGTTGCTTTGCAAGCCGTCTTTGCGATCATAGTTGTTAAACTTCCCGGTTTCAATATTAAATCTCGACAGCCCTTTATTGGTACTTAACCATAAGTTCCCCTTGCCATCATGAAGGATACCGTAGATTAGATTATTGGGTAAGCCATCATTCATGGTATAGTGAGTGAACTCATTTTTCTCAATGTCATACTTGTTTAACCCCTCACTTGTACCGATCCATAGAATCCCGGACTTGTCAAAATGAAGGCAGAAGATGATATTGCTGCTTAGGCCGTTCTGTTGATCTTTTTGCTTTACAAAGGCAGTGAATTTTTCGGTTTTGGGATTAAATACGTTCAATCCGCCACCGTAGGTGCCTATCCAGAGTTTTCCATTTTTATCTTGTGCCAGGGCCCTGATGTCACTGCTTGTTAAACTGCCAGGATTATCCGGCTCCTTCACATACCTTTTAAATTTTCTCCGGTCAAATCTGTTGAGGCCGCCTCCTTCTGTCCCAAGCCAGATAATTCCCCTTCTGTCCTCGAAAATTACTCTGATGGTGTTATGACTTAAACTATCCGGATTGGCGAGGTCGGCTTTGTAATGTCTAAAACGTTCCGTTCTTAAATCAAGCCTGTTAAGACCACCGCCTCCGGTACCCACCCAAAGCGTGTTGCGGACATCGCGGTGGATCGCCAGCACCCTCATGTCACTCAGGTTTTTTAGCGGAACATAAGGTTTTTCCTTTTCCGTCTTTTTCTTCCGTCTTCTCCTTCTTTTCTTTTTGACGGGCTCCGGCTTTTTAAATTCCCTTTTAATCCCGGAGTCAAAAATCCCGCTGGTAGTATATTGGGTCACCTTTCCGGTTCTGGTATTCAAACGATTCAAGCCGCCATCCAGGGTTCCGATCCAGGTAATACCATTTCTTTCCTTGTACAAAGCCTGCACGTAGTTACTGCTAATGGCATTGTCACTTAACCCATCGCGCTGGTAAATTTTAAACCTCTTCCGCTGGCTACCTAACTGGCTGATCCCGGCATTAGTGCCTATCCACAACATTCCCACGATGTCATCGTAAATGCATCGAATATTGTTGTTTTTTATGGAGTTTGGATCGTTTACATCATTTTTGTAGTGTGTGAAAACCCCGGTCCTCTTGTTAAATTTGTTGAGTCCGCCACCATCAGTTCCGATCCATATTAAACCAGATGCGCCTTGCACAATGCTGATAACGGTATTATTGCTGAGGGAATTCTGACGCTTTTCCTGGTGAAAATACCGGTAGATCCTTTCATTTTTATAAAATCCTTTTGTGCGGGATTTTTCGCGAAGCCGGGACAGCCCCTCCTGCGTTCCCGCCCAAATGTCACCTTGCCGGTCCAGGTATAAAGTATTAATTCTATTATCTGAAATGCTGTATTTCTGCTCCTTCAGGTAATGAAGTGCGGTAGCGCTTTTCGGATCAAACTTGTTCAACCCATTATCGCGGGTACCGATCCACAGGTAACCATTTTTATCTGCTACCAGCGCCGTAAGATAATTACTGCTAATGCTTTGCTCATTGTCCGCCTCATGCCAATAATGTGTAAATTGAGCCCTTTCCACGATTGGCTCGGGGCCTGGCTTAAGGGTAATTTTGTTTAGGCCCCCTCCGTTGGTACCTAACCAATAATTGCCATTGGCATCCTCGATGATAGATTTTACGGTATTATGGCTTAATCCCTTGTTTGGGGACCGGCTTTTTTTGAACACGGTAAATGCCCTGGTGGCGTGATCAAAAACACTCAGCCCTTCTTGTGTACCTACCCAAATTAAGCCGTTCTTGTCCTCATACAAGGAATAAATGATGTTGTTGGAAATGGAGGTAGAATCAGAGGGATTATGAAGAAAGACTTTGAAAGAAGTACCATCATAGCGGTTTAATCCACCCCTGGTACCGATCCAAATGAATCCTTTCCTATCCTGCAAAATACAGTTAATGGTACTTTGAGATAAGCCGTCGTCGAGTGTAATGCCCTTGAATTTCAGGGTGCTCCTTTGGCCATAGGAATTGAAGGCCAGCAGCATCAGGAATAAGGAATATGACCAACCGAATGTTAATTTCAAGATTTGTAGTTTTTTGATATTGAAAGGTAATAATTTGCCTGCCGTTTTCTGAAAGCAAGTTTGGCATTCCCTTGCTAAGTAATATTTCAGGATTATTTGAATTTTGTGCCTTCCCGCAATGGATTCGCACTCCCAAAGTGGGAAATGCATCCCATTTTGCCATATTTTTCCAAAATGAGTTTCCCCAAAAATTCAAAAAAGTAAGCGTAAAATCCACGTCAAAAAATGAGCCTATCTAAAAGTTAACTTTAAGATTTTAAGCCACTTGCTCATCGCATAGACTGAGAGATAAAATCAGAACTATATTTATATTATTATATTTAATATGGATATAGTTCTATTCGTAGCGAGCCATCAAATTTTTTTCTGGTGGGAAATAATGAAATTTTATCGAGGCTTTCGACTAGTAACAAATCATGTGAAAACCCGATTTTTTGACAATAAGTTACTGTAAACATTAAAATTTTATACGACCTGAAAACAGCCGACAGGCATCAATGCTTATCAAACATACAAGGGAAGGTTAAAAGAAAAGGTGGTTCCTTCGTTTATTTTACTTTTGACAGAAATAATCGAATGATGTAGTTCAACGATCTTCTTGACAATCGCCAGTCCAAGACCAAAGCCCGGTGCTGCTTCCTTGTTATTGGTACCCTTGTGATATCTATCAAAAATAAGGGGAAGGTCATCTTCCGGTATGCCACAACCGGTGTCCTTGATGTTAACCTGAATTGCCTTCTCCACTTTCATGAATTCAAAGCTGATCTTTCCGCCTTCTTTCGTATATTTTATGGCATTGTCAACCAGGTTTTGTATCGCCCGGTCTACCAGTGCGATGTCGGCGTAAATAAGTGGCAGGTCATCCGGTAAAATGGTAGCAATTTCAATGTTTTTCTTGTCTGCAAGAATTTTGTATTTGGCGGTCACATCCTGTACCAGCTCCACGATGGAAAAAGGTTCCGGATTCAGTTTCACTTGTTTGGCCTCCAATTTTGAAAATTCAAATAATTCATCAACCAGATTTTTGAGCTTTTCTGTATTCTGCAAGATAATGTTCAGGTAACGTTGCTGTTCTTCCGAATCGTTTTCATTGATTTTCAGGAGCAAAGTCTCGGCATAGCCATAAATAGAAGTGATAGGTGTTCTCAAATCGTGTGAAACATTGGCCAAAAGCTCTCTTCTAAGTCTTTCCAGGCCTTTTAATCCTTCTATATTCTTCACGGTAGTATCTGCCATCTCATTGAACGTGTCCCCCAGCATTCTCAATTCACCGCGGGATTTCAGATTTATCCTGGCGTTAAGGTCTCCATTTTTAAATTTGTTAACGGTCTGAATAACCATATTAAGGTTTTTAGTGATTACCCAAATAGCTAGTAGCCCAACGATCACAGCGGCAAGAAATGCAATAATCATGGAAGAAGTGCTTAACCTTAATATATAGCTATTGAATAATGTTTGACTAGCCGTTTCATACTCTTCACTGGCCAATACTACATATACATATCCCAATAATTGATTGTCATCAACCACTCTGGTAGCAGAAAATACCTTTTGCCTGCCTGGATTTCGGGGGTCATCGCCCAATGTAAATACCTCGCCGTTGTTATCGATAAAATCAATGATGGGGTCAAGGGAAACCCTGGTCAATTTTACCTTTTTGTAAGGCGCCACATATTTGAGAATATCGCCTTTGGTATTAAGCAGGTATACTTCAATACTTGGATTTACCGCCATCATGGCATGCATGATGTCCTTAACCTTTTCCTCACTGATCTCCTTGTCGAGAAATGGGCCAACCTCCTTTTCAATATGTGTTGCGATATCACCATTTAATTTCTGATTCACTTCCTGAGAATATTTGCTGGCCGATCTCACTGAGATATACATAAATATGCCACATAACAAAATCAAGACCAGGAGAAATACGGCAGAAATACGCCAATATAAGCTACTAAATATTCTATTTTTCATAAGTGAAAAAGGGTTTAATTTAAATCATCGGTAAAGCGGTATCCCACTCCCCATGAGGTCAGTACAAATTTTGGATTAGAAAGATCTGATTCAATTTTTGCGCGTAAACGGTTTATATGTGAATTTACGGTATGATCATAGCCCGAAAACTCGTAGCCCCAAACTTTGTTTAAAATACTCGCGCGGCTATACGTCCTGCCAGGGTTTTTGGCCAGGAGCACCAACAGCTCAAATTCTTTTGGCGTCAACTCTACCCGTTGTTCGCTGATGGTCACCGTCCTTTTGGTAAGATCAATGGAAAGGTTGGAAAATTGCAACTGTTGGTCTTCATCTCGTCCCGATTGATCATTTAATGACTCTATTCTCCTGAAAATAGCCTTAACCCTGGCTATCAATTCGCGAATGCTGAAGGGTTTGGTCAGATAATCATCGGCGCCGGATTCCAGGCCAAGCACCTTGTCAATTTCTTCGCTTTTGGCGGTCAGCATCAAGATAGGCGTAAACTTTTTCATTGACCGCAATTGGCGGCAAATTTCCAGGCCGTTCATGTCCGGAAGCATCAGATCAAGAATAATGAGATCAAAGTTTTCAGTCGACGCTATTTTAAACCCTTCATAGCCGTTGTTTATAATGGTAGGATGGAAAAAATTATCGTTTAGATGAATGTTTAATAGTTCACCTATATTGTGATCATCTTCAATAACCAGGACCTTCTTCATCTTAAACATTTTAACTCAAATTTAATTGATAAGTATCACGAAAGTATCACAGATTAATACCGGAATCTTCATATTTTTTATACGAAATAAAATGGGAGAGTTTGGCTTACTTTTGTTTGTTACGCGACAAATGGCCAGATAATGATACTTTTGGACAGCTTATTTTGGATCATCTACGAAGAAAGGGGTCTCTATGAAACCCCTTTTCACCCAAACAATAAAATTAGCTTTGAAGCTATATAGTTAATTTTATCAACACAATCGGATACAACACGGTTCCCTGAAGGGTACTTTTTTTAAAATCTATTGTAAGCCTCATGACATTTGCATCAATAGCCCGGTTCCAATGCCACACACCGCCGTGATAATCCGTATTCCTCCAAGCGGGCCTGTCCTGACAACATGAGATGCCGATTGAAAAAGAAACTATTTTTCAATAATATTGGTGATTGACCCGCGATCGTTTTAAAAGTATGCTATCAATAAAATGAAAACTATAAAACTTCAATTCGATAATAAGACAGGTGACCAACTATCCGCGAAACTGGAATTACCACTGGATCAGCAGCCAAAGGCATTTGCCTTATTTGCTCATTGTTTTACCTGTAATAAAAACCTGTTGGCGGTCACTAATATTAGCCGCGCATTGACTGATAACGGCATTGCGGTATTGCGATTTGATTTCACCGGACTGGGTGAAAGCGAGGGGGAGTTTTCAGATACCAATTTCTCTACTAATGTAGAAGATCTGGTTCAGGGGGCCAACTATTTGGCTGAGCATTATCAGGCACCTCAAATTATCATTGGTCATTCCCTGGGTGGCGCAGCTGTATTGCAAGCGGCGGCAAAATTGTCTTTTGTGAAGGCGGTGGTCACCATCGGAGCACCATCAAACCCTCCCCACGTCCAGCATCTATTGAAAAACAGTCTCGAAGAAATTAGGGAATCCGGGGAAGCTATTGTCAATTTAGCGGGCAGGTCATTTACCATAAAAAAACAATTTTTGGAGGATCTGGACGGCAGGAATATGCAGGATATTATAAAAAACCTGAACAAAGCCCTGCTGGTGCTACATTCGCCCCAGGATAATACGGTGAGCATTAACAACGCTGCAGAAATTTATCAGGCGGCAAGACATCCTAAAAGCTTTATTTCCCTGGACGGGGCGGATCATCTATTGACCAATAAGCAGGACTCCATTTATGTTGGGCAGCTGATCGCTTCGTGGAGCAGCCGCTATATTACACCTGACACCGGGCAGGAGCTTGAAACAGAAAAGCAAGTGGTGACGGAAACCGGACAGGATGGTTTTACTACCCAGATAAAAGCCGGGAGGCATCACCTGCTGGCTGATGAACCAACTTCGGTTGGAGGCAAAGATCTGGGGCCTACACCTTACGGATATTTATTGGCAGCGCTTGGGGCTTGCACCAGCATGACACTTAGAATGTATGCCGAACGTAAAAATTGGCCTTTGGAACGTGCCAGGGTCCATCTGGAACACGCCAAAGTTCATAGCGACGATTGCGCAACCTGTGAAAGCACTACCGGCTATATTGACCAGATCAATCGTGAAATTGAATTGGAGGGGCCACTGGATGAGCAGCAAAAGGCAAGGCTGCTTGAAATTGCCGACCGCTGTCCCGTGCACAAAACATTACATAACGAAATTAAGGTAAAAACGCGATTACTGTAGTCAGAATTGCAACTGCGCCGTGGGTTCGTCGCTTGTCAATCTAAAACTTCTTATTTTTTCATCCTTTTGGATGTGTAAAATAGTCGATTGGTCGTCAAACGTTTCAAACAACAGGGTATTGGTTACTTCCAGGGATTTGAGGTTCTTTACCTTTTCAATTTCCAGGTAGCACCACATGGCATCCGCTTCCATTTCAAAACCCAAATACCGGAATGGCCTGGGTTTGCCATTGATTTTAACCTGCATGTTTTCCGGATAATAAACTTCCAGCAGCTGGTTGACCTTTTGCTCATGCACTTTTTCGGTAATATCAAAATGCTCTCCGGAATACTTTGTCAACCCTTCTTCAAGGTCATCCAAAAATATCTTTTGTGTAATCTCCAATGCCTTGTTCTTGTCATTGTAATCTATCTCACAAACGCTCACATGAAATGGATGAGCGATGTTCAGTCCAAGTAATAAAACGCCCAGGGCAGTGATTTTGATCATGATAAATTACCTTCCTCTATTCAATAAAAAGCCAAATGGAATAAAATTCATAACGGGCAATATACCAGAAATAATACTATACTTCCATCAATAACAATTTTATTTTCCCAAAACAAAAATATGCGTTATCATTACATTAATAAACTAATCACTATTCGTATTATTGTATGGCTACATTTTGGTTATATTTTCAATTAGGCGTTGAGCACATCCTTGATATTGATGGGTATGATCATATTTTGTTTGTTGTAGCCCTTTGCGCAGTATACGCTGCCAAAGACTGGAAAAATGTGCTCATTTTGGTTACCGCTTTTACAGTGGGGCATTCGGTTACTTTGGCGTTGTCGACCTTGAATATCATTCAGATTAATGGAAAAATCATTGAATTCTTAATCCCAGTTACTATTTTTATTACCGCAATCAGCAATATCACAAAGCCCGACAGCGCTGTGCATAAACGAAAAATATCAATCAACTATGCTTATGCGCTATTTTTCGGTTTGATCCACGGCCTGGGATTTTCAAATTATCTGAAAGGGCTGTTGGGCAAAGATGTTTCTATTGTCAGTCAATTGCTGGCATTTAATGTAGGGCTGGAGTTAGGACAAATCGCTATAGTGATTATTTATATCCTGATTTCCTTCATCTTCATAAAAATATTTAACGTAGCAAAAAATAAATGGAGTTTAATAACCTCCTCAATGATTATGGGAATAGCTATTACCATGATGATCGAAACTAAATTTTGGTAAATTATAAACAACCTCTCAAATGAAAAATATCTCTCTATTTTCCATAGTTTTTTTGTTTGTGCAATCAGCTGTATTCGGCCAGGGCAAGTACGAGCAAAAATTTGAACAACTTGGAACCACACTGCCTACCCCTAATACCTATCGAACCGGGTCCGGAGCGCCCGGATCGGAATATTGGCAACAAAAAGCGGATTATGAAATTAATGTGGAAATTAATGACGAAACCCAGGTACTGACGGGAAGCGAGAAAATCACTTACTTCAATAATTCTCCGGACGTATTAGAATACCTGTGGGTACAATTAGATCAGAACGTGCGATCTAAGGATTCTAACACTGCGTTGTCCCAAACTAGCAGCTTGCCTGCGAATAATACAATTCCCGGACGATTTCTTCAAAAGACTGTCAACGATACGGATTATGACGGCGGTTTTAAAATTGCCGCGGTAAAGAACAATAACGGACAGGGGTTATCCTACACCATTAACAAAACAATGATGCGGATCGATCTAAATAAGCCTATGAAAACAGGCGATTCTTTTACCTTCAGCATTGATTGGTCTTACAATATCAACGATAGGATGCTGGTCGGGGGCCGGGGAGGTTATGAGTATTTTCCTAAGGACGGCAACTATTCCTATACCATCGCCCAATGGTACCCGCGCATGGCTGTGTACGATGATGTCAATGGCTGGCAAAACAAGCAGTTTTTAGGATCAGGAGAGTTTGCGCTAACCTTTGGGGACTTTAAAGTAAATATCACTGTTCCTTCAGATCACATTGTGGCTTCCACGGGAAGCTTGCAAAACCCGGAACAAGTGCTGACAGCCACGGAACAAAAGCGCCTGAAAGAAGCGAGGACATCGTTTGATAAACCTGTCTTGATTGTTACCATGGCAGAGGCAAAGAAAAAAGAAAAGACCAGGGCTAAAACTAAAAGCACCTGGACCTTTCACGCAGAAAATGTGCGGGATTTTGCCTTTGCGTCATCCCGTAAGTATATCTGGGACGCCCAGGCCGTAGACATTAATGGCAAAAAGCCCCTGGCCATGTCATTTTATCCTAAAGAGGGCAACCCGTTATGGGAAGAGGAATCGACAAAAGCTGTGGTTAATACACTGATCACCTATTCCAAATACACCATTGATTATCCTTATCCGGTAGCCATTTCCGTGCACGCCGCCTCCATTGGTATGGAATACCCTATGATTTGTTTCAATTTTGGGCGTCCTAACGAAAAGGGCAAATATACCGACAAGGTCAAGCATGGTATGATAGGTGTTATTATCCATGAGGTAGGACATAATTTTTTCCCAATGATCATTAATTCTGACGAAAGGCAATGGACCTGGATGGATGAAGGTCTCAACACCTTTGTGCAGTACAGAACGGAGCAGGAACAATATGAGAATTTTCCTTCCAAAAGAGGACCGGCGCGAAACATTGTTCCTTATATGAAAGGTGACAAAAGCTTTATCAGGCCAATTATGACCAACTCCGAGCAAATCCTGCAATTTGGAAACAACGCTTATGCAAAACCAGCCACCGCCCTCAGCATTTTGAGGGAAACCGTGATGGGACCGGAATTATTTGACTACGCTTTTAAGGAATATGCCAAGCGTTGGGCTTTTAAACACCCGACCCCGGCTGATCTGTTCAGAACAATGGAAGATGCCTCCGCGGTAGATCTGGACTGGTTCTGGAAAGGTTGGTTTTACGGCACCGATCATGTGGATGTAACCCTTGACGATGTGAAGTGGTTCAAGATCAAAAACGAAAAACGGTCATTGGAAAATAAAATCTCAGATGCGAAAATCACCAACTCCGGCGGAAAACAGGGGGCTCAGAACAAAGATTTCAGCAACGGTTTTGAAGAAATAGCCTTGACAGATATGGATCCGCGTTATTACGGCGAGTTTAAAAATCGCGTAGACGACAATGCCATCAGGCAAAGGTATGCTGATAAAAACTTTTATGAGCTTACTTTTAAAAATACCGGGGGCCTCGTGACACCCCTCATTATTGAGTGGACCTTCAGCGACGGCAGCAAAGAAATCGACAAGATCCCTGCGGAGATCTGGCGTAAAAATGAAAATGAAATAAAAAAGGTCTTCCTGAAAGACAAAGAGGTTACCAATGTTGTCCTGGATCCGAATTTGGAAACTGCGGATACAAATGTTGAGAATAATACATTTCCAAGAGCAGCATCACCATCCAAATTTGATCAATTCAAAAAGAAATCAGGAAAATAAAATAAGCTTTTATGAAAAGGTATTGACGGTTGGCATCAATACCTTTTTATTTTAGCGAGTGACTAAACTTTATTTTGTGTGGCGACCTGCAAAGCAATTAACATGACTGTCATTTACTCACTTTTGTTTCTACTGGCATGCAGTTCAGGAAAAAATGATCCGGTTGATAAAGGCGATGTATCAGGAAAAGCAGATGTCGTTGCGGTCTCGGTATCTGGCCAGCCCGGTGCCTATACTTTCAACACAACAGTCAGCAGTCCTGACGAGGGATGTCAGCAATATGCCAATTGGTGGGAGGTAGTTTCAGCGGATGAAACATTATTATATCGTAGAATACTGCGGCATAGCCATGTAAACGAGCAGCCTTTCGCCAGAACCGGAGGGCCTGTGGCCATTAATCAGGACGACATCGTGTGGATCAGAGCACACATGAATAATACCGGCTACGGCGGCGAGGCTTTCAAAGGAAGTGTTAGTAAGGGATTTGTGAAAACCGTTATGCCGGAAGGGTTTGCAGCTGCGTTGGAAACCCAGGATCCTCAACCTGGAAAATGCCCTTTTTAGGTTGATTCAAGAATCATTGGACGATCAGGTGGTCCACCAGGGATAAATCCCAATCAATAACCAAACCTGCGGCAATACCCCTTGCCACCTTTTTGCCATATAACAATTCGCATAAATACAAAGCCGCATCATAAGATTTAGCCCCTCCGGCGGAGGTAATAAGGTTATCATGGTGAACGAAACTATAGCCTTCATGCACCGTGAGCTCTGGGAACATTTTCCTGTAAGCATCAATGTCTCCAGGGAAAGTAGTGGAGGCTTTTCCTACCACCAAACCGGACCTGGCCAATACAAATGCCCCGTCGCAAAGTGACATGACAAATTTAGCCCTGGAACCCTGTATCTTTACGAAGGAGATCAGGGCTTCATTTTCAAGATCCTTGTCCACATTATGTTCCGCGCTGGCCACTACCAGCACGTCAATGTCAGGAAGTGCCGGACTGTCAAAGCTGAAATCAGGCAGGATTCTAATCCCTTCAAAAGTGGTAACAACATCCATTTTTGGTGCGACAGTGAAAACTTTCATGCCAAATTCGTGATGAAAAACAGAATGGTGAAAAATATCAAAGGGTGCCATGAGCTCCGAATTATAGACACCGTCAATGATCAAAAATCCAATATTCAAGGTAGTTGTTGGCGATGGGTAGTCCGGCACGGCCACCGTGTTTTTGTGAGGATTGGGTTCATCGGTTTTGGTTTCAATCTGACAGCTGCCCAGTAAGATTAGTACCAAAAGTATGTAAGTGCGTCCCAAGAGGGTTTTCATAGCGGATTTCAATTGATTAAAATTTACAAGGAATCGGGCTCACGCCAATACGTACTCCAAAGACACCATTTTAGACTGCCTCCTGGAACTGCAATTTTACAAGATTATTATAAAGGCCATTTTCAATCTTGGAAAGATCATCATGCGTTCCTGATTCCAGGATATTTCCTTCGTTGATTACATAAATCTTGTCTACTTTCCTGATGGTGGACAGGCGATGGGCGATAATAATGGTTGTGCGGTTTTCCATTAGTTTGTCCAAAGCGGTTTGCACCAAATTTTCCGATTCGGCATCAAGCGAGCTGGTAGCTTCATCCAATATTAATATTTTAGGGTCTTTCAAAATAGCTCTGGCAATAGCTACCCGCTGTTTTTGTCCTCCCGATAGTTTCATACCCCTTTCACCTACCAGGGTATCCAGCTTTTCCGGAAAGGAATTAATGAATTCCAGGGCGTTGGCCTGTCTGGCGGCTTCAAGAATTTCATCGTCGCCGGCCAGCGGATTCCCATATCCTATATTTTCCCTGATACTTCCACCAAAAAGTATAACTTCCTGCGGGACAATTCCAAGGTTAGACCTGTATCCTCTCAAATCATAGTCATTAATATTTTTTCCGTCGACCTTGATTTCTCCTTTATCCAAAGCATAGAAGCGCATCAATAACTGGATGATGGTGGACTTTCCCGCCCCGCTGTGTCCTACCAGCGCAATTTTTTCTCCGGGCTGTACGGAAAAATCTATCTGTTTCAGCACTTGAAAATCTTTTCTGGTAGGATAAGAAAATGCAACACCCTCAAATGCAACACTACCATTAAGTTTCATGGAAGGTGTCAGCGTAGTATCCAAATCCAGCTCTGTCGCTTCACCAATAATTTCCAAAACCCTTTCTGAGGCTCCCATGGCCCGTTGCACGGTACCGTAAATGCTTCCCAAACCTGCTATGGAGCCGCCAATAAATGCAGTAAATAAGACGAATGAAAATAAATCACCTACCTCCATTCCCGCCTGCACCAGGGTTGCTCCTCTCCACATAACACCTACGATTCCGCCAAAAAGCGCAATAATTATAAAAGATATAAAAAGCCCCCGGTACTTGGCCGTTTTCAGCGCGGTCTTCACGACGCGGTCAAGGGATCTTCGATACCGTAATACCTCCGTTAGCTCACTGGTAAAGGCTTTCACGGTATGAATAGATTGCATCGTTTCCTCCACAATTATATTGGCAGTTGCCAATTGATCCTGGGTCTGCCTCGAAAGTTTTCTGATGAAACGACCAAAAAACATGGCGCCAATGATGACTACAGGAAATGTCGCCAACATGAATAAACTTAACTTCGGCGTTGACCAAAAAATAAATATTAAGGCACCGACCAAAGTAATGACTTGCCTTACCAGTTCTGCCAGCGTGGTTGAAAAAGTATCTTGTAGCAATGAAACATCGGAAGTAATTCTACTCAACAATTCACCTGTTCTGCTTTTATCGTAAAAAGGAATAGGTAAGGTCATTAATTTGGTATAAAGACTTTGACGAATGTCAGCCATACCCTTTTCACTTACCTGAGCAAAAAGATACACTCTGAAAAATGAAAAAAGACTTTGAATTACCAGCACTGCGAAAAGCATCAAGGTGATTTGATTGATATCGTTTGTGATCCAATTACCTTCACCGACTGCCGCGTTGACCAGCTTCCCCATCAGAAAGGGAAATAAAAGCAATACACCGCTCCCTGCCAGTAAACAAAACATTCCCAAAATAAAGGGTAATTTATAGGGGACCATGTACTTGAATATCCCCAACAATTGTGCGAAATTTTTTTTGTTTAATGCCTTTTTATCTTCTTCTTTAAGGCCTTTTTGATCGATTTTCGCCATTCACGCTAATATTAAACTTATGACCTCATCCCAAGGGTAGTCTTGCGCCGCCTTAACCGCAGGTTTGCATTTCCGCTAGTGCAAGGCAACAAATTTTCGCAAATTTATTTAGTAATCACTACAATGTCGAATTTATTTTTGAATTTGCAGGAATTATGCTTGTTTACCTTGAAAATATCATTTTATTGCCGAAAATTGTAGTTAACAAAACTGTCAATAACTCACCATGTATCCATTAAAAAAAATCCTTGTTTGCCTAGATTTATCGGAGATAGATGAGCAGCTTATCAGCTATACCAATTTGATCAGCAGCATTGTAAAAGCGGAAAGTATTGATTTTATACATGTCGCCAAAATGCTGGACATTCCCGCTGAAATCAAGAAGGAATTCCCGGAGCTGGTTCCATCGGCTGATGAAACCATCATCAAGAGAATCGAAAGTTGCCTGGAAACGCGCCTGGATAAACAGCTGGGGATCGACAGTAATATTATCCTGAGGGAGGGAAACCCCACGCATAAGATTGTAGAATATACCAAAGAAAACGATATTGATCTGGTCGTTGTGGGTCGTAAATTGAAATTGACAGGAACAGGAATAATTCCTCAAAAACTGGTGAGATTGATTCCATGCAATATCCTGTTTGTCCCTGAAAAAAGTGAGCTAACCATTTCAAGGATCATGGTACCCGTTGACTTTTCCAAAAAATCGGCTTACGCCCTGGAGCGGGCGCTGGATATCGCCAGATTGAAAGACATAGAGATCTTATTTCAAAATGTTTACATCGTTCCTTCAGGCTATTCCCATACCGGCAAAAGCTACGAAGAATTTGCCGACATCATGAAGCATCATGCCGAAAACGACTTGAAGAAATTTATAGGTGATTTTGATCTGGAGGGCATTAAACACCGAAGCACCTACACCCTGGATAACGATACGAGGCCGGCTGATAAAATATATGCTATTGCTTTAAAAGAAGAAGCCAGCCTTATAGTTGTAGGGGCCAAAGGAAAAACTTCGGCCGCCACCGTACTATTGGGAAGCGTCACTGAGCAACTCGCGAACTATGACAGTGAAATCCCACTATTTATCGTGAAAGATAAAAAGGATAATTTAAGCTTTTTCGAAGCTTTAATGCAGGTGTGAAAAATTACTTAATCCACAACCATTTTTGACAATATTTTATTGTCGGGAATCACAGCTTATTGTTCGCAGATCCGTAATTAGATTCAAATGGCACCATCAGTCAAATTCACGTGTTGGAAACAATGGTCAACGCCATTGGTTTGACAGAAAAAGGAAAGTTTTGACTTCGCTGTGAAGATGGAGCGTTGAAACTAATTATCTTAGACTAAAGCATTAAGGTAACAAAGTACCCAAACTAAAATTGCCAATTTCCTCAAAAAACGCAGATAGCAAACCGGGATCTACCACCAGTGTAAACAGTATCCCAAATACCGCGCCGTAAAAGTGGGCGTCGTGATTAATATTGTCCTTCCCTTTTTTGCTCATATAATAGGAATAAACCAGGTACAAAATTCCAAAAACAAAAGCCGGAATAGGGACTAACATCGATATGTATAATACATTTGATGGATAAATCATGATGCTGCTGAAGACAATTGCCGCTACCCCACCCGAAGCGCCGAGGGAATTGTAGTTAACATTATTTTTATGTTTTAGAAAAGTAGGAATTTCAGAAAGTACAATGGCCGCCAGATAGAACCCGACATAAATCAATGTGCCAAAGCCGGCAGACTGGATTTCAAAAAAGTATTCAACGTGATCACCAAAAAAATACAAGGTCAGCATATTAAAGCCCAGATGCACATAATCCGAATGTATGAACCCTGAAGTCAAAAACCGAAAGTATTGATTCTTGTTGGCGACAGAATAAGGATTCATCATCCATTTGTAAAAAATATCGTGATTGCTGAAAGCATACATACTTAAGGCGACCGTAACAGCTATGATGATGAGGGTAGTTGACATAATTATTTTTCTCGGTTAACTAAATATTTTGTGAAAGCCATCAATTTTTCCTTTCTCCCAGGGTCAACGTTAAGATGCTCCAGCGCTTCAAATCCCATTTGAAAATATTCATTCATTTTGTTTTCGGCCAGATCCTTTATCCCCAATTGGTCATATATGCCTTTTACCGCCGACACTTTTTCTTCCTTATCAAATTCGCGCCTCTGCAGCCAGCTATTTAATTCATTTTTAATAGCGCCGCCGGCATTTTCTAAAGCCTTGATAAGCAAAAATGTTTTTTTATTGGCTATTATATCGCCGCCCGGCTGTTTGCCAAATTTGGCCTGGTCTGCATATACATCAAGCAGATCATCCTTTAACTGGAATCCTAAGCCAATGTTGGTGCCGAATGCGCTCATTAACCGTTGATCTTCATCGCTCGCCCCGGCCAGGATCGCCCCGAGCTCTACGCTAAAACCCAATAAGACTGCTGTTTTTAGCCTGATCATCTCCAGGTATTCAGGTACCGTCACCACCTCCTGGGTTTCAAAATTCATGTCCAGCTGCTGGCCTTCACAAACCTCCGTGGCACACTTGTTAAATTTGCTGATTACCGTCTTAAACTGGCTGTCTTCCACTTCTAAAAACAGCTCATAGGCCCTCACCATCATAACATCTCCGGAAAGAATTGCAATGTTATCGTTCCATCGTGTATGCACCGTCGGCTGTCCCCGGCGCAAGGGTGCGTGATCCATGATATCATCGTGCATCAAGGTAAAATTGTGGAATACCTCAACTGCAATGGCTGGCTTCATCACTTTGTGGACATTCTCATTAAATAACTGATAGCTTAAAGCCACCAGCAACGGCCGCATTCGTTTACCCCCCAGGTCCATAATATATCGAATAGGCTCATACAGTTCCTTTGGAGAATCTCCGAAATTAAATTGGGCTATTTCCTTATTAATTGCTTCTACTAGGTTAAGAATATCCTTATTCATTGATGGGTAGCCAATTTAACTTGGTGCAAATTAAATTCCTTTTGCGAATTTTCACTTAATGATTAGTGTTAATTTTGGTAATGCTTAATGAGGAATCTTAAGAATCTTATTGAATGAAGCCAGAATACCTCTTATCAGCGAGGAGCTGAAACCCTGATGCTCCATCTCATTTAAGCCCACAATGGTACAGCCCTGGGGTGTAGTCACCTTGTCTATTTCCTTTTCGGGATGATTTTCTTCCTGTAAAATAAGGTTGGCGGCTCCCTTAACCGTTTGTGAAGCTATTAACTCGGCTGTTTTGGCATCAAAACCTATTTCAATCCCGCCTTGCGTCGCCGCGCGAATAAATCGCAGTGAGTAGGCAATACCGCAGGCGCCCAGGACAGTCGCTGCCTCCATTAATTCCTCATTGATCAAAATGGCCTTACCCACCTGATCAAAAATGTTGATCACCATTTTAATTTCGTCGTCAGAACCATTATTGGTGGCAATGCACGTCATAGCTTCTCCGATGGCAATGGCAGTATTGGGCATCGCCCGGAATACACTGATATGATCACCGACTGCACTTTTAATTTCTTTGATACTATATCCGGTAACCACCGAGATCAGTATGTGCCTGTCACTTTCCAGTTCCGGTTGGATCTCGGCCAATACATCGTTTATCTGATAAGGTTTGATGGCAAGGACGATGATATCCGCAGCTTTTACTGCCGCTTTGTTGTCCTTTAATACACTCACTCCTTTTCCCTTCAGGTCTTCCAGCAGGTGAGTCCGCCTTCTGGTAATTGTCATCTTATCGGCCTGGATAAATTGATTGTTTATCAAACCTTCAGCAATGGCAATTCCTAAATTTCCACCACCAATAATTGCTATTTTCTTATTCATTGTAGCTTGTCAATAATATTCAAGTTAAGGTGTTTATAATTTTTTGGTGCCGGGGAAATGTTGTTATCAATTTTTCGCGATCCGCCAGTTCAAAGTCTGCAAAGTCGAAGCCGGGAGCTACTGTGCATCCAATGAGGGCATAACCCTGGTCGACTGACAATTTGGCCCCAAACCAGCAATTTTTTGGTATGGTCAATTGCATCTGCTGCCCACTTTCCAAATCCCTTCCCAAATGAAACTGATCCAGTCTGCCATCTCCTTCACCCAAAACATAGATGGTTAGTGGCTGCCCCTCATAAAAATGCCATGTCTCGTCACTTTTAATTCGATGGAATTTGGAACAATTACTTTCCGTAATCAAAAAGTAAATTGCGGTCGAAAAGCATCGATCACCCTGATAACGGGAAGGTAAATGTTCCCCTGAGAGCTGCTCATCGCTCCGATAGGTTTCCTTAAAAAAACCTCCCTCAGGATGTTTTTGAAGATCTAAATGGTCAATCCAGTACTGCGCACTTTTCATTCTTTGTTAATTGAAATTTAAAGCTAAGATATTTTTAAAGATTAGTAAAGGTTGTCGGCTATGGAATTTACCATAATAAAAATGCCCGATCTAAAGACCGGGCATTACCTACAGAGCTTGTGTGTGTGTATTCTTAATGCTTTACGGTTAGTTGTGTTGCGATAGCGCCTTTGCTTTGTCAAACAACCCAATGGCCCTTGTTAAAATTTCGTCATGCTCATTGATGATAGGATAATAACCCTCTTCTCCCCAAATTCTCCTGCCAATGTGTGCTTTGATGTTTGAAAGGATAATGGCTTTAGATGTGTCAAAGCCCGCCTTATCAAAAGTAATTCCGGAAAGCTCTGCCAAAGCAATAAAGTCCTTGATCATACCCTCCGATATTTTGAAATCTTGTTTGAATTCGTCGAGGGACATCTCTTTAAACATTTCTTCATTTTTAGAGGTATAGTTTAAGGTATACTCTCTGAAAAGATTTTTGACATAGAGGCTTCTTAAAAAAGCGCTATTGAAGGTAGTATCAATCGGAACAAAATAGTCAGGCATAATCCCTCCACCACCGTAAACGACCCTGCCGCCTGAAGTTCTGTAAGTAAGAGAGTCATTAAATTTCACACTATCGGCATGAAAAAATTCCCCATTTTCCAGTCGTGTATATATTTCCTGGTCGTAATCGTTGTCCTCGGCGCGATAGGGCTTCTGAATAGACCTTCCGCTCGGCGTATAATATCTTGAGATAGTCAATCGCAATTCCGAGCCGTCACTCAGATCTATCGGCACCTGTACTAACCCTTTTCCAAATGATCTTCTGCCTACGATTAAGGCTCTGTCATTGTCCTGCAAAGCGCCGGAAACAATTTCAGAGGCCGAAGCACTGCCCTGGTCAATTAGCACGATCAACGGAATATCTTCAGCAATTCCCTTGATTCTGGCCCGCGCTTCCGAATCATAACGATTGTCTTTCCCTTTTGTATAAACGATCAACTGGTTGTTGTCGAGAAATTCGTCGCTTATTTCAATCGCGCGTTGCATAATGCCACCGCCATTTCCTTTTAGGTCAAGCACTAGTTTCTTCATGCCCATCCCATTCAGCTTTTTTAGCGCCGTTTTGAATTCGTTATAAGTATTGGTTCCAAACCTGCTTAATTTAATATAGCCGGTTTCCTTATCAATCATGTACGAAACGTCTACGGTGTTTTGCGGGATTTTATCTCTTACAATGGTATAATCCAAATAGGCCGCTTCGCGATCACGCTTGATCTTAACATTGACCTTTGTTCCCTTATGACCTCTTAATCTTTTATAGACATCGTAATTATTAATACCAATTCCGGCAATGTTCTCACCGTCAACTTCAATGATCTTATCACCCGATCTCAATCCAACTTGCTCAGAAGGACCTCCGTTGATTGGCGCAACTACATATAATGTGTCCCTGAAGATGCCAAATTCAATTCCAATCCCATCAAATCCGCCTTCCAGCTCAGATTTAGCCGCCGCTACATTTTCCGCGGGAATGTAAACGGTATGCGGATCCAGCTTTTCCAACATTTCCCGAATGGCATATTCCGCTAATTCATCTGTATTAACTTCATCGACATAATCCCTTTGCACATAGGTCAGGATCTCTTTAAACTTTTGAATATTATTATAAATGGCCACTCCTTTGGGCGAATTATTTGAAACGGTGGCACCAATTAGAATGCCGCCGGCAATAGCAATGGAAATAAGTAGGGGGAGTCTGATACTTGATCTTGAATTTTTCTGCGCACTCACAATCTTAATCGGTTTAATAAAACAAATTAATGTTATAACTTTACTAAAGTGGTGTTAATTCTCGTTTTATAAAAGGTAAATCTATTACTAAAGTTACATAAAATTGTCAACAAATTATTGCTACAATGCAATTTTTGCTCCATAAAATTAAAACGCGGTTAAGTGAAAAGGGTTTTATCTGACCATGATAATGTAAGCTGGAAAGATTTATATTTTCAAAGTGGTAATAAATTGTCATTTTATAGTACTAATTTCCTTATATTTGTTGTTTAGTCTAATCTGTTAATTGTGGAAATAGTAAATAAAAAAATTGAAGATCTGGTAGGAGAAAATCTTATTTTCGCTTCAGTATTGTATTATTTCGGCATTAAATTCTACGATTATTGTGATAAAACGCTGAAACAGGTTTGCGAAGAAAGGCAGTTGGATACCAACATTGTGATTAAGAGCCTGGAGTCTGTCGAAAAAAACGATGACAACAATAATATTCAACTCGTTTCATATCCCGTTGAATTGATCATTGAATATTTAAAGCATACACATTACATTTTTATCAAACAAAAACTCCCATTCATAGCCAGATTACTGGAGACGATTGATGAAAAACATACAGGCAGCAGCAATTTTGTGGAAGATTTAAAGTTAGTTTTCCCCCTGTTTGTACAAGATTTCATCGAGCATATCTATGAGGAGGAGGATACGCTTTTTAATTATATCCTGAGCCTTAGCAAAACATTGCATGGCAAAATGCACCCATCCCAGATTTATTATCAAATGGAAAAGCACTCGATCCAAAAATATGCAATGGAACATGAGCTGCATGGTGACGAGATGGAAGGGATCAGAAAAATTACCCAAAATTACCAAATACGCGAATCCGACGAGCTGCCAGTAAGGGTTTTAGTGTCGGAGCTTAAAAATTTTGACAAGGAATTGACCGTCCACGCCAATGTGGAAAATAATGTATTGTTCCCCAAAGTAATGCAGTTGGAAAGTGATGTAAAAAAGTGGATGGCGGACAAAATAATGTTCAATTAGTCAAATGGCCAGAATTGTCGCAATTGATTATGGCACTAAAAGAGTAGGAATAGCGGTGACAGATCCTGCCAGAATTATCGCCAGCCCGCTTACAACCGTTCACGCAAACAAGCTCATACAATTCCTGAAAGACTACGAAAAAAATGAAGGGATAGCGCTATTTGTAATTGGCTTACCAAAAAATTTAACTAACAAAGATACCGATTTAACCCAAACTGTCCGAAACTTCATCACCCACCTGAAACGCGTATTTCCCGATAAAAAGGTCTTTACTATTGACGAAAGATTTACTTCAAAAATAGCATTCGATACTATGCTACAGGGCGGTATGAAAAAAAAGGAAAGAAGAAATAAAGAAAATATAGATAAAATTAGTGCAACCATTATATTGCAATCGTTTTTAGAACAAGGTAGTGTAACATGATATATCCTATTGTAGCATACGGGGATCCTGTGTTAAGGAAAAGGGCCGTTGATATTGAAAAGGGATCCATTGAAATCACGCAATTGGTCAATGATATGTTTGAAACCATGTACAACGCCCATGGTGTTGGTCTGGCAGGACCTCAAATCGGCAAATCTCTGAGAATATTTGTAGTAGACGGAACGCCGATGGAGGAGGAAAATATGCAGGACTTTAAAAAGACCTTCATCAATCCGGTGATGATCGAAGAGAACGGTAACGAATGGCCCTTTGAGGAGGGGTGCTTGAGTATTCCTGATATCAGGCAGGAGATTAATCGTAAACCACAGGTGAAAATAAGGTATTTGGATGAAAATTGGGAAGAGCACGAGGAGGTATTTGATGGGGTAAAAGCCAGGATAATACAACACGAGTACGACCATATAGAAGGTGTTTTGTTTACCGATCACCTATCCCCGTTCAAAAAAAGGCTGTTGAAAAGCAAATTGACAAATATTAGCAAAGGCAACGTCAACGTAGAATATAGAATGGCTTTTCCGACCAGGAAAAAATAATGATTAAGAGCCTGTTTTCAGTGTTCTCTTGTGGCAATGTTTCAACTCAATGTTTAAATTAAGATCTATTGTCAACACAATCTCCTTTCCCTTCAAAATTACCGGAAGTTGGAACCACCATATTTACGGTAATGTCCAAAATGGCCCTGGACTTCAACGCCATTAATCTTTCCCAGGGATTCCCTGACTTTGAAATCTCCGCTGAATTGCAAAACCTGGTCACCGATTACATGGGCAAGGGTCATAATCAATATGCACCCATGGCCGGGGTGCCGGATTTACTAAATAGCATCAGCCGAAAATTAAAACAGACTCACAACATTGAGGTCGATGAGAAAAATGAAATAACCATCACGGCCGGAGCTACTGAAGCGCTTTACGCAACCATTGCCGCGATCGTTAAACCCGGAGATGAGGTATTGGTCATTGAACCCGCCTACGACGCCTATGTCCCGGCCGTCAGGCTCAATGGAGGAAAGCCGGTACTAATCCCTATGGATATCCCGGATTTTACTATTAACTGGGACAGGGTGGCACATCACATTACCGGACGCACCAAACTAATCATTATTAATACGCCCCATAATCCAACCGGTACCATTCTGGAGGAAGATGATTTATCGGCCCTGGCCGGCATTGTGGCAAAGCATGGTATTTATGTTCTTAGTGACGAGGTTTATGAACATATTATTTTTGATGGTGAGGTGCATCAAAGTGTCCTGAAACATCCGGGACTCAGGGAGAGAAGTATTGCCGTTTATTCATTTGGAAAAACCTTTCATGCCACCGGCTGGAAAATTGGCTATAGTGTGGCACCACCCTCGATTACCAGGGAAATCCGAAAGGTACACCAGTTTTTGACTTTCAGCGTCAACACCCCGATACAGTATGCGCTGGCAACTTTTTTAGAAGATAAAAAGAATTACGAGGGGCAGGACAGGTTTTTTCAACAAAAAAGAGATTATTTTTTGGAGCAAATGCAAACATCCCGGTTTGTGCCGGTAACTTCCAAAGGGACCTATTTCCAACTGTTCTCCTATAAAAACTATGGCAACAGACCCGACCGGGAGATGGCGGAATGGTTAACACAGGAAATTGGTGTTGCCTCTATTCCCATTTCTGTTTTTTATCAGGACAAAACCGACAATCACTATTTGAGATTTTGTTTTGGTAAAAACGACCAAACCTTAAAAAAAGGAGCAGAGATATTATGCAGGATTTAGCCATTGCGTTGATACAATCCGATTTGCATTGGCATGACGTAGATGCCAACCTGGCCATGTTTGAAGAAAAAATCTGGCAAATACCAGGCAAACCCGATATTATTCTTTTGCCGGAGATGTTCAACAGTGGATTTACCAATGCTACAGATAAGATAGGCGAAATGATGAATATGAAAACTTTTCGCTGGATGAAACAACAGGCGGCCCAAACGCAGGCTGTTATTGCCGGAAGTCTGATTGTCAAAGAACACAACCAATATTATAACAGGCTTATTTGGATGCAGCCCAACGGTGATTTTGAATCCTATGACAAAAGACACCTGTTTAGAATGGCTGAGGAACATCATTACTTTGAAGCAGGCAAACAAAAACTATTGGTGGAGGTCAGGGGGTGGAAAATCTGCCCGATGATTTGTTATGACCTGAGATTTCCGGTATGGATCCGAAACCAATGGCAAGAAAACCAGGGCCACACTTACGATCTGTTGATATTTGTTGCCAATTGGCCGGCAAAGAGAATTAACGCCTGGGATACGCTGCTGAAGGCAAGGGCTATAGAAAATTTAAGCTACGTTGCCGGCTTGGGCAGAATTGGAAAAGATGGAAATGACATTGCCTATAACGGGCACTCTGCCGTAATCGATCCGCTAGGTAAGGCATTGTATTTCTCAGAAGACCGGGAAAGCATAGAAACGATCGTCCTTTCCAAAAAAAACCTGGAAAAGATACGCTCCCAATTTCCGGCTTTCCGGGATGCCGATTCGTTTCGCATAGAATAGGCATGGCTCAGCGGCTGAGAAAAAAGGCCAGCAGTAACAATCCTGCCCCAAGCGTTCCGTACAACCGAATTACCTGCAAGCGATTTTGCCGGCGTCTCCACCACAAAACAATCCAGGGCCTGTAAAGCCCCACAGCCAGCAGGAGAAAATTGAAGATGGCAAGGATAAAAATCAGATTAAGCAGCAGCTCCATTCCAATACTTTGAAACGATTAAATTTTCTTTTAAATTAGGATCTTACTCACACCTATCACTAAGAAGCAGCAAGACGCAAATATACACGTCTATTCTAATTTTCTTTAAACCAAACATTGATACCATGTTTAAAAACTATTTTAAAATTGCTGTCCGAAATATGTTAGGTCAAAAGGCTTATAGCTTTATTAATATAGCTGGACTGGCTACCGGCATGGCGGCTTGTATCTTAATACTTTTATTTGTCCACGACGAATTAAGCTATGATAAATACCATGACAAATCAGACCAAATAGTAAGGGTCAGCAGAGCATGGAAAAACATCGATGGTGAAACCAGTCTGCATTTAGGACATGTAGCCCCTCCATTTGGCCCATTATTGAAAAACGATTTTGAAGGCATCGTGCTCAATGCTGTTAGATTTTTAAATTATACCGCCCTGATCGGTTACGAGGAAAAAAAGATACAGGAACGCCAATTTTATTTTGTCGATCAGGATGTATTTGATGTTTTTTCCTGGAAAATGATCCAGGGTGATCCTAAGACGGCGCTGAAAGCCCCAAATTCATTGGTTATCACCCAATCAACCGCAAAAAAATATTTTGGCAATTCGGATCCCATGGGCAAAGTGCTCAACTTTGAGAATCATCAGGCCGATATGAAAGTGACAGGGGTTATGGAGGATATCCCACGCAATTCACATTTTACGGCGGACTTTCTATGTTCATTCAAAACACTGGAAGATTTTTTTGGACTTGAGAATTTGATGAGTAATTGGGGTAGTAATAATTACAGTACCTATCTCTTACTCCCGGAAGATTACAATCACATGGAATTGCAGGCCAGGTTGGGAGACTTCCTTAATTCGCATTTAAATACTGGCAGTGATGGCACCAAGCCGTCGGAATATAACGAATTAACGCTATGGCCTATTACGGATATTCACCTGCATTCCCATCTTGACTCTGAAATCGGCGAAAATGGAGATATCGTATACATTTACATTTTTACGATCATTGCACTTTTGACCTTAACAATCGCCTGTATCAATTTTATGAATCTTTCAACCGCGCGTTCTGTGAAAAGGGGAAAAGAAGTTGGCCTTCGAAAGGTAATGGGAGCATTTAGAACTACGATTATCCGTCAGTTTTTAACGGAATCAATTTTGTTTGCTGTGATAAGTTTGGCTTTGGCGGTAATTATTGTTCATTTAATGCTGCCATGGTTTAACAACTTTGTACAAAAGGAACTTTCCATCACGCAAAATGACAGCTTATTCATACTTTATCTGCTTTCGGGCATCACCCTGTTTGTAGGTTTAGCTGCGGGTAGCTATCCGGCATTGTTCCTTTCAAAATTCCAGCCGGTCAATATTTTAAAAGGGCCCAAAAAACCAAATAAAAATGGATTTAATCTCCGTTCGGTGCTTGTTGTAATACAATTCTGTATTTCCACCGGATTAATTATTAGTGTAGGGTTAATCCAGGATCAATTGCAGTACATGCGCACTAAAGCTTTGGGATTTAATAAAGACAATTTGCTGGTGCTTCCTATGAGCGATGATATTTATAATCAATATGAATCTGTCAGAGCGAGATTATTGCGACAACCGGGTATCAACAGTGTTACCATTACCTCGCGGGTTCCGTCGGGAAGGTTGCTGGATTCCGGTGGTGCAGCTGCGCAAGTAGATGGTGAGATGAAACAAATCCAATTTCGAATTGCGGATGTTCATGTCGACCATGATTTTCTAAGTTCATTTGAAATTCCGCTTAGGGCCGGACGGGATTTTAACGTCAACCTGGCCAGTGACTCAACCGAGGCATTTATATTAAATGAAGCTGCTGTAAAAGCGATCGGCTGGCAATCCAACAAAGAAGCCGTTGGCAAGGAATTTAAATACCGTCAAAGAGAAGGCAGGGTTATCGGTGTTATGGAAGATTTTCACTTCGAATCGCTTCATCAGAGAATTGCGCCTATTGTATTCTTTATCTCCAGTGGCAGGTCGCGTAGCATAGCGATGAGAGTTAACCCTGCTCATAAAGAAGAAACCCTGGCATATCTGAAGGAGCAGTGGTCTTATCTGAGGCCTGGCTTTCCATTCACACATTATTGGGTGGAAGACCGCCTCAATGAACAGTATGGGAATGAGGATCGCCTGGCTAACCTGATCCAATATTTTTCCGGGCTGGCTATATTTATCGCCGCTTTGGGTCTTTTCGGGCTGGCTTCTTTTACCGCCGAGCAACGATTCAAGGAAATTGGTATACGGAAGGTGCTGGGGGCATCGGTCAGCCAAATTCTATTGTTGCTAACCAGAGGTTTCACATTGCTGGTGATTATCGCCTTTTTGATTGCTTGTCCCCTTACCTGGTATTTTATGGAAGACTGGCTCGGTAATTTTGCCTATCAAACCAGCATATCAATTGTTCCTTTTTTATGGGGAGGAGGGCTTGCGGTTTTGATGGCCTGGATAACCGTAGGTTATCAATCTGTTAGGGCAGCAAGTTCGAATCCCGTAGATGCTTTGAGACAGGAGTCATAAAAAAAGGGCAAGAGGAAAAACTCTTGCCCTTTTTGCTAATATTTTTCGATCGTATAGGAAAGTCCCAGAGAGAAACTTCTTCCGGTAGTATATCGTTGCCAAACAAAATCCTGATCAAAAAAATCAAGCTCAAAATTTGTGTCTGGGTTAATTAGATTCTGCGCTCTCAATGTAATACGCCATTTCTCAGAAAGTCTCTGTCGGATATTAAGGCCCAAGTCCGGTCTTGACTTTTCATATACCAGCGCTCCGGTCTCAGTGGATATCAGGAAAAGCCTTTCGCCAAAAACGTTGAAATTCAGGCTTACATCCGTACCCTTGTCATCATCCAAATATTGCAATCCCGCATTGATAACAAATGGAGACTGTCCAAACAGCTCTCTTTCACTGCTGAAATCCGGAACAAACTGTCGTATTTGATCCAATTCACTGGCCGCCAATTTCACTTTGGAATCTACCAAGGTCACATTCATATTCAACTTGAATTTTTCAAAAGCTGACCCAAGAAAATCGAGTTGCTTTCTGGCCTCAAGCTCCAAACCTACCAGGGTAGCTTCATCCCGGTTTTGCCACTGGAACTGCAGGTCACTGGTATTTAGAATGGTATTTTCGATAGGATTTTCAAATCGCTTGTAAAAAGGACTGATGGCTAAGTACTCACCAGATCTCGGATAGTATTCCCATCGGAAATCAAAGTTGTCGATAAGCGTCCTTTCAAGAGCAGGGTTACCTGATTGTATACCACCACCGGCAAAATCAAAAGTAGATAGCGGTGCAAACTCTCTGAAAGTAGGTCTGGCCAAGGTTTTATTATAGGATAGCCTCAGGTTCATACTTTCTACCAATTCATAAGTAAGATTCACCGAGGGCAACAGGTCATTTAAATCCAACTCTCCCTGAGAACCGTTTTCCGCTTCAATTTCCTGTTTCGTTGACTCAAAGCGAGCACCTCCGTTTAACCTGAGCTTTTTGGTAAGCCAGGTTTCAATGCCCAAATAACCTGCAAATATTTCCTGATTTGCTGTATAACTGTTTTCCGGCGCAGTAGCAAATTGAACATCCACACCATTTCCTAAATTTTCAGTAGAAAAATAATCATCTCCTGAACCATCATATGGCACGCGGAAAGTAAACTCGTAGCGATCTTCAGAGAATTCGCGATCCTTCTTGGTGTATGCCCCACCAAATTTGATCTTTCCTTTGAGGTCATTCCATAAATTGATAGGCAGTGTGAAATCCAGTTTATTGTCCCAATTGTCCTCCTCAAGTTCTCTAAAATACCTGGAAGGTCTTCGATAACTTAGTGATATTCTGTAGTCCTCAGGATTGCCACTTTCGTCACGTGCAAATTCGTTCGTGAAAAAAGCCACATCGGGATCTTCCTGGCTGGACATGGTATATGACGAGATCCATTTGATCTCCAAATTATTCAACGCCTCAATGTTATGCTCTCCGCTTAATTGGGCATTTGAAAATCCTCGTTCAATATATTGCAATGTCCTTGTTTCGATAAATGGTCTTTGGCCACTGTTGTTCCAAAACCCAGCCTGATAGCGGCCAGTATTAGTACCGCTCTGGTTATGGAGTAGATTAAGCTTTATCTTGTTCAGGTCGTTGAGCTTCAAAGAACCACTGATCATGGCTCCCCAAAGTACATTTTCATCGCCACGCATGTCCACTAAATCCCTGGTTTCCTGTAATTCCCTCACACCGGTCGTTGGTCTCTCGTATCGGGCCGTGGCACCATTGTCATAGGCATCATAACTCCTGGAATAAGTAACAGAAGCAATATAACCAAAGGTCTTGTTAAACAGCGAGGTCTGGTTGCCTAGTGAAAAACTAAACTTATGATCCAGCAGGGAGTTTTTGACTCTTCTTTCAAATTGCCGGCCGGCAAAAGCATCTGAGAATTCATTCAGCTCTTCTCCGAATTGTGGAAAATCCCTGGCGCCAACACCATCAATGATAGAAGGAATTTCCCGGCCTTTGCTACCAAAAGCAAAAGCTTCATTTTCTCCTCCCTCATAGGTCAAAAAGTCGTTTCTCAGGCTTGACTGCGTGTTAAAGCCAACACTGGCAGAGGCCTTGAATGTAAAATTGTCAGGAAAATCCTTGGTCTCAATATTTACATATCCACCTGTAAAACTGCCGGGTAGTTCCGGAGAAAAAGTTTTATAAACAATCAGGTTACTGATCAAATTACTTGGAAAAACATCCAGTTGTACCGAATTTTTGTTTGGATCCAGGCCTGGAATATCCGCGCCATTAAGTACGGTTTTGCTGTAACGGTCTCCCAAGCCTCTCACATAAACATATTTACCTCCTTCTACGGTTACCCCGGTAACACGCTTAATAGCCGCACCGACGTCGCTATCACCATTCCTGGAGAATTGATCTGCTGAAATGGCGTCAAATAGTGTTGCTGATTTTTTCTGAATGGTTAATAAAGCGTTTTCGCTACTTTTGATAGCTTCTGCGGTCACCACTACCTCCTCTAGCCCTACTACATCGGATCCCAGTGAAACATTTAACACGGTTGACTCCTCAGCAATTACTTCAACACCTGTAATTAATTTTTTCTCATACGAAACGAACGAAACCTCCAAATCGTACGTTCCTTCATCTATTATTAAAGTAGCTTTGCCATCAAGGTCTGCCACAGCGCCAATGGACGTCCCCGCTACTTGTGCCGTGGCGCCAATCAATGGTTCGCCTGACTCTACATCAAATATAGATACTACTATCTTACCACTTTGAGCGAAAGTTGTCTGAAATAGCAATATAAAAGCAGTAAAAAGTAGAGTTCTTTTCAAATTTATAGCCATAGTCAAAAATTAAATTTAATAAGGTCTGCAAATTTAATTTCTTAATATATTCTAATTATTTCCGTCATGTTAACAAACTGTTAACAAATTAATAAGGCAAAATGAACTCTTTATGATATGCCTGCTAATCAATAAAATAGGACAAACTACCACAGAGACTCATTTATGGGTCATCATTTAGTTCGTCAATAAAAAAGCCTGAAAGCGTATTACTTTCAGGCTTTAATAGTGAATAATATTTTAAAATTTATCGGAATGCTTCAATTTATTGAATTACCTCTGCGGTTTTTGTCCAGCCATCAATCCAGTTGGTTGTGGCAGCAGGATCAAATGCTCCTCTGAAAGTAACGTTATCAAAAAACGGATCAACAGCTGAGGCATCTGCACCTCCGGTCGCCGCATCGCCTGCTTGCGAAGGAACAAAAATGCTGGTACCGGTTGTTCCAAAATCCGGAGCTCCAATAGCGTTGATTGGTCCAAAGGCTCCCTGGATAGCAGTAGTTGATGCAGGAACGTCATTTAAGTCGTTGCCATCAACGGCTCCAAAAACGTCATTTATATTAGCAAGATCCACTCCGCCTACAGAAATGTCAGAGAAGAGGTTGTTAGAAATAAAGATCCTGTTGTCATTGTCTCCTCCAGGCTGACCAGCCAGGAATCTTTCGTAAGAGTCTTCTCCACTTCTATCCTCTATCAAGATTTGTCCGTCTGCATTGTGGAAGATCGAGTTCCAGATCTCACCGCCAGCATTATCACGATAGAAAACTAATGCCTGCAATCCGTCAGCATCCGCACCGTAATAAGTGATGTGAGAGAAGATAGGTGAACCAAATGGCGTAGCGTCATCAGGAGAACTTCCTCCATCATGCTCACCAAAATTAGGATCTGAACTTACTGAAGTGCTTGCTTTTTGATAAGCTAATGCATACTGAATATGACCATCGTATCCTAAATCATAATCGATGAAGTCATCTCCTATATAACCTAATACTACATACTTAAGATTTACTGTTCCACCAAAGAACTCAATTCCATCGTCAAGATTTGACCAAACCTCAATGAATTCAACTTCTGTTCCTGTTCCAACAGCGCCGAAAGTAATACCGTTAATCTCGTTGTTATCACCGATAATACTACCACCGTGTCTTACAGATACATAATTTAATACGCCAGAGTCATCGGCAGCATCCTCGGTAAAGGTTACTTCCTGTCCACCGGTAGGTATGGTTGCGTAGTCCGCACCATTTTCGTCTACCAATTCTCCGTTAGGTCCTAAGATTTCTGTATCACCGTAGCCAAAGATACCTCTTGGTTCTGTATCAGCAGGAAGACCTTCAATGTTAGTTCCGCAAACTCCACCGTTACACTCATTGTTGGTGGCAGTACCCAGGATGATAAGTCCACCCCAAAGTGCGTTAGACTCATTTAAAACTGAGCCCTGAAGGTTGTCAGCTACACCAGTCATGATGATTGGCTCATCAGCAGTTCCGTTAGCTTCTATAGTACCTCCTCTGGCAACAATAAGTGCACTGGCTCCGGAACCCTGTCCTGGCAAACCTTTTATAACGACACCCTCTTGAATTACCAGGGTTTGGCCGTAATTGACAAAGACAAATCCATCGAGGATGTAGGTGATCCCTTTGATCATAGTCAAAGTGTTGGTAGCAGCGTCAAAGCCAGGATATTCTGCTAATCCCAATCTTGAAGATGCCAGCTCTACTTCTGAAGGTGGCTCAATTGTCAGGGTGTGGGTAAATGATACATCATCTCCATCTCCATCAGTAACGGTAAATACTATTTCAGCGGTTGTAGTAGCTGTTACCAGAGAAGTTGGATAAGCAACAGGTACGTTGGCAGAAGTAGGACTACCGGTGAACGTACTGTCGATAGCTGTTGTAGTACCGTCAATTACAACTGTGAAGGTAGCTATCCCGTCCTCAGCAGCCAATTCCGCAGTTACTTCTAAGGTGTTTCCACCCACGATGCTGGCTGTTGCAGGAATACCTGAAATGGTAGGTACTGGGCTGTCAGATACATTCACTGTACCATTTTGAGATCCAGTTTGATCAGCGTTATCAGTTACGGTTAAAGTAACTGTAGCTGCTCCTGCTGATGTTCCTGCAGTGTAGCTAACAACTACTGTTCCGGAAGTGGCACCGGCAGCTGGCTCGGTTGAAACAGTTGCGCTTCCTGAAGATTGTGAAACGCTGGAAGATTTATATCCCCCCGGTGTGGTTACTGAGAATGAAAGGTCTACTGACTGACCTACCTGCACAGATGTAATGGCAGGTGCTGTAACGGAGGGAGCTGCTGTTGACCCACCGTCATCATCATCCGAACATGATGATATAAATATTAAGCCCATCAATCCCAATAGACCAAATAAGTAAGTTAATTTTTTCATGCCAAAATTTAGATTTTAATTTTTTAAGTGTAATAATTGCGATACAAAGTTGTGGATTGAATATTAATGGGGAGTCTCGGAATTGTTAAGAATATGTTAAGCTTAAATGAAGGTTAAATTTTGAACATAACATAAATTTAACACCTTTTGAGTAGGGATCTGGTTCGAACTTACTGGATATAACTTTAAAGCTAAGTTATATTAATATTCAGAGCTAATTGAAGAGTTTCCAGGTTTGAGGTGAGGTAATCTTTGATGAATACTATTAAATAAATCAGACGTTAATAGGAATCTTTTTAAGCAATGATTCAATGATATCGTGCGTAGTGATCCCATCGGCTTCCGCCTCATAATTAAGTATTATCCGGTGGTTGAGCACGTCTGGTGCGATTTCCTTTATATCTTCAGGCAATACGTAATCTCGTCCATCGAAAAAGGCAAGGGCTTTGGCAGCCAGATTCAAATTAATGCTCGCTCTGGGAGATGCCCCGAATTGAATAAAACCTGCCTCATGGCTCATACCATAATCTGCCGGCTTTCTGGAAGCAAATACCAGCTCGATGATATATTTTTCCAGGGACTCGGAGATAGCCACCTGGTTTATTTCCTGTCTGATCGCAAAAATATCTTCTTTGGATAAAATGGTGCCGGCTTCGCTGCTAAAACTCATATCCGCCATGCGCCGCATTACTTCCAGCTCTTCTTCCTTGGACGGGTAATCTACATGTACCTTCAACATAAACCTGTCAACCTGCGCTTCCGGTAAGGGATAAGTACCTTCCTGGTCGACAGGATTCTGTGTAGCCATCACCAAAAACGGTCTGTCCAGCTGGTAAGTGTTTTCCCCAATGGTCACCTGCTTTTCCTGCATTGCCTCAAGCAATGCCGATTGAACCTTCGCCGGAGAACGGTTGACCTCATCTGCCAGAATCATATTGGCAAATATTGGTCCCTTCTTCACTTCAAATTGTGACAATTTTTGGTTATAGATCATGGTGCCAATTAAATCCGCTGGCAGCAGATCCGGTGTGAATTGAAGACGGTGAAAATCAAGATGTAAAACCTTGGCCAGCGTATTGACCGTTAGTGTTTTGGCCAGTCCTGGCACCCCCTCCAACAATATGTGGCCCTGGGTAAACAAGCCTACCAGTAGACGATTGATCATGTATTCCTGGCCTACCACAACCTTGCCGACCTCCTCGAATACCTTTTTAATTTTGTCCTGGTGCTCTTTTTTCAAGTCCTGGCCGCCTGCCATAATCGGTTCTTCCATCAATTTTTCCGGTTTAATGAATATTTTGAAGACGTAAATCTATAAAATTAATTATTTATAAGAATGACTATCTAGTGTTTGCCAGCAGGAATAGCAGGAGAATTGGCATTTTTAACAATTTTTAACAGAACCGGATCTATTTTAAAGTGGCTGTTAAAGCCGTGAATTGACATAAAAGCATCAGTGCTTATAAGTAGGTGGGGCAAAGAAGGAGGTAAGGCGAGGTTGAAAAAATGAAGGATACCGCAACAGACTTCCCCAAATCGCGTAAATGAAAAAAGGAGCCTAATGGCTCCCTCTTTCAAACTGTAAAAAACTAACCCTAAATTTAACCTATATTACCTTATTAACTTTGCAAACAAATGTTGTTGACTTTTAAATCTTTAACTATTTGTTTGTCTTAATGACATTTCAAAGATGGGGGCTTTTGAAGGAATTTTGAAATGCAACTGGAGGCTTTTCTTACATTCGTAATTTATATTCTTTTTATCTAGTTTCAGGCACTCCTGTCCCGGCAAATAATGCCTTTGCCGCTGGGTTTTAGGTCGGGTAAACAGGCATTTATTGCCGTTTGCGGCCTTTATTGGCCGATTTTTAGCTATTTTCAAAAAAATTTTTGGGGCACTGTTTAAAGAACTAATAGATTTAAGGATTATTAAACCTTTGATAATGAACATTTTATATTTTGCTCACATATCACATCAACACAAACGAAATATTAAAATCAGTTAAAAAAAATTTGGCGGAAATTTGCGTGAAATTCCGTCGTTTTTAACCAACACCAACCTGTTTTCGAAGACGTCATTTCCCATTTCAATACTAAAAATATATTTTGTGCCTCTTTGGAAATATGGCAACGATTATTTTTCTAAATTTGCCGGAAAGGAAATTATTGTGAAATCGTAGTCAAACGGTGAAAGATGAAATCGATGTACCTGACAGAATTGTTATGACTCAAAGCAATGAGTATATCAGGTAATACCAGATTTCATCTGGCTGAAAAAACAAATTGTAAACAGATGAATAGTCGCATTGAAAAAGATACCATGGGCGATGTGCCGGTTCCCGCCGACAAATATTGGGGCGCTCAGACGCAGCGGTCAAAACAAAACTTCAAAATCGGTGGTGAAAACATGAAAATGCCGATCGAAATAGTCAGGGCATTTGCCATCCTTAAAAAGGCCGCAGCCCAGACCAACTACGAGTTAGGCGTATTGGATCAGGAAAAGGCTGAGGTGATCAGCAAAGTGTGTGATGAAATAATAGCCGGAGATCATGACGACCAGTTTCCCCTGGTAATTTGGCAAACGGGGTCAGGTACCCAATCCAATATGAATGTAAATGAGGTGGTGGCTAATCGCTCCCACGTTTTGCTGGGTGGTAAGCTGGACGACCCACAAAAAAAGATACACCCTAATGACGACGTTAATAAATCACAGTCTTCCAACGATACCTTCCCCACGGCAATGCATATTGCAACATATACCAAAATAGTGGAAGAAACCATTCCCAAGATCACCACTTTGCGGGATACGCTGGACAGCAAAGCAAAAGCCTTTGTTGACGTGGTGAAAATTGGTCGCACGCATTTTATGGATGCCACCCCACTCACCTTGGGTCACGAGTTTTCAGGATATGTTTCACAACTGGACCACGGACTAAAGGCACTCGATAATACATTGCCCCACCTCTCGGAGCTGGCCCTTGGTGGTACTGCGGTTGGTACAGGTCTAAATACACCTGAAGGTTATGCGCCTATGGTCGCTGATAAAATCGCACAGTTTTCCGGACATGCATTTATAAGTGCCAAAAATAAGTTCGAAGCGCTGGCAGCCCACGATGCGATTGTGGAGACCTCAGGTGCCTTGAAACAATTGGCCGTAAGTATCATGAAGATCGCCAATGATATCAGAATGCTGTCGTCGGGTCCCCGGTCTGGTATTGGAGAAATACTTATCCCCGAAAATGAGCCGGGATCTTCCATTATGCCGGGCAAAGTGAATCCCACTCAATGTGAAGCCCTGACGATGGTTTGCGCCCAGGTAATCGGCAACGACACCGCTATCTCCATAGGAGGTATGAATGGGCATTTTGAGTTAAATGTCTTTAAACCAATGATGGCCTATAACCTGCTGACATCAGCTACTTTGCTGGGAGATGCGTGTTTATCCTTCGAAAAGCACTGTGCCATCGGTATTGAACCCAACCATAGTGTGATTAAAGATAAATTAGAAAAGTCACTCATGTTGGTAACAGCACTGAATACGCATATAGGTTATGAAAATGCCGCCAAAATTGCCAAAAAGGCGCACAAAGAAGGTACAACATTACGTGAAGCCGCTCTGGCACTGGAATTATTGACCAACGAACAATTTGATCAATGGGTGGTACCTGAAAATATGACCGGACGACTGTCAAAAACACCCTAAACCTCACTTTAGCGCCACAACTTGTAATCCCCGAAAATTTGGAAATATTATCCTTAATTTCGTACATTAGGCCCTTAAGAAAGAAATTCGTGGAAAAAATTATATAAAATGAAAAACCTAGTTCTGATTATCTGTTTAATGTTCTGTGCTACATTTGGGCAACAGGCGTATGCGCAGCTCTCTAAAAAAGAGAAAAAGGAGTGGAAAAAAAGACAGAAAAGTCTCCCGGTAGATGAATTCAAAAGAATAGTAGAAGAAAGCAGTTCCTTGAAAGGCAAAGTCAGCAGCTTGGAAGGCCAGGTTTCAAGTTTACAGTCCAGGGTTGGCGACAAAGACGCCGAAATTAATCGCCTGAAATCAGACCTGGCCTCAGCCAGGGAAGAAGCTGCTTCTAATAATGTCGCAAGCGCCAATCAGGAAATCAAAGAAACCAGATCTGCCAAGGGCGTAGTTTTCAAGGTGCAAATTGGGGCCTACAAAAATATTGATCTTAAAAAATATGACGACGCCGATAGCGACTTCTCTGCTGAGGATGCCGGCGGCGTACAAAAATATACCCTGGGCAGCTTCGCTGACTACTGGGAGGCAGATACTTTTAAAAAATATATCAGGGAAATGGGGGTAAAAGATGCCTGGATTGTTCCCTACAAAGACGGTGTCAGAGTTCCTATTAAAGATGTCCTTGAAGGAATCGTGAACTAAACAGACATTGAATTTGACTTAAAAGCAGTACTTTTGAAGTGCTGCTTTTTTTGTTTAAAGATTTCTTGATCATGGAAATGATATATTTATTTTCCGGTGTATTGGCTGGCCTCATAATTTCCTGGTTGCTTTATAAGTTTTTGCTCAAACAAAACTTTATACACTTGACCGATTACAATGCCCTGGACAAAGAGCATGGTTTATTGGAAGAACGGCATCAAATATTATTGAAAAACTCTCAAGAGCTGGATCAGGGCTATAAAAACAAGGTAATAGAAAATACCGGGCTTGAAAAAAAGGTTGTAGAACTGCAAAGTGAAATCTTCCACCTCCAGGAAAAACTGAATTTTCAAAAAAAAGAATTTGAAAACCTCCATCAGGTTTTCACCGAAAAATTTGAAAAAATTGCCGGTGAAGTGTTACATAAAAATTCACAACAATTTACACGCATTAACCACGAAAGACTCCATTTAATTTTAGACCCCCTCAAAGAAAAAATTAATCACTTTGAAAAAAAGGTAGAGGAAACACAGCAAAAACAATTGGTTGAGAGCAGCTTGCTAAAAAAAGAGATTGCTACCCTGGCCGAGCTCAATCAACAAATGAGTATAGAGGCCAACAACCTGACGCAAGCCTTGAAAGGAGATAATAAAATTCAGGGCAACTGGGGAGAGGTGGTATTGGAAAGAGTATTGGAACGCTCAGGGCTGGTTAATGGATCGGAATATTTTACCCAGGGACAAGCCATGAAACTGACCGGCGATCAGGGACAACACTTAAAGCCAGACGTAGTAGTCCTGCTGCCTGATGACAAACACATCGTGGTTGACTCAAAAGTATCGCTAAAGGCGTATGAATACTTCATCAACAGCCAGGATGAGCAGGAAAAGGTGAGCTATTTGAAACAGCACGTTAATTCCATTAAGGCCCATATCAGAAATTTGGCTGAGAAATATTATCAGAGTATTGACAAACTCAACTCCCCGGATTTTGTCCTGTTATTTTTGCCCATAGAAGCTTCGTTCAGTACCGCTATAGGTCATGAGGGAGATGATCTTTTTAGTTTTGCCTGGGAGAAGAAGGTGGTAATTGTCAGCCCCACCACGCTGCTGGCCACGCTAAAAACAGTAGCTTCCATTTGGAAAAATGAGAAACAGAACAAAAATGCCATGAAGATTGCCGAGGAAAGCGGGAAATTATACGATAAACTTTTCGCTTTTGTAGGAGACCTGGAAAAGGTTGGCAAGTCATTGAAAGTGGGTCAGGACGCCTACGACGAAGCCATGAAAAAATTGGGTACGGGAAAAGGCAATTTACTCGACCGCGCAGATAAATTAAAAAAGTTGGGGATAAATACTAAAAAATCTATTGAAAGGCCCGGAAGCGATTAAGTGGTATCTCAGGAAAAAAAGATAAACAATATTATGATGAACAAAATCATGATCAGGTACATCAAAAGATCGACCTGAATATAGGCTTTCCACTTGCTATATAATGCCTTAATTTTTTTCAATATTGCGTAGGCCTTTCAGACAAAGTTATAAAATATACCTTGAAATTAAATCGAATTATTTTATATTGCACAAAGCCCCCACCCCGAAAAATTTCGAAGTTTCCACACAAAAAGTCGTTAGTTTTAATTCTTATTTTTATTTTGGGCAATTATGGTAAACAGATGGGATATTAAAGAACAGCCACCGGCAGATCAAATTGAAAAGCTTTCGAGCGAAATAAATGTTAATCCCATCCTTTCAGCCTTATTGCTCCAGCGGGGCATCTCCGCTTTCGATGAGGCAAAGGCTTATTTCCGCCCCTCCCTGGAACAGCTTCATGATCCTTTTTTGATGAAAGATATGGACCTGGCCGTGGATAGAATTAATGAGGCTATCAAAAACAATCAAAAAATGCTGGTCTATGGCGACTATGATGTGGATGGCACGACGGCGGTAGCCACTTTTTTTGGTTTTTTAAGGGCACATCATAAAAATATTGACTTTTATGTGCCTGACAGGTATACTGAGGGATATGGTGTTTCCATGCAGGGAATTGATTATGCAGCGCAAAACGGGATCGATTTGATCGTAAGTCTTGACTGTGGAATAAAGGCAGAGGATAAGGTCGCTTACGCGAAAGCAAAAGGAATCGATTTTATCATTTGTGATCACCACCGTCCCGGTAAAAGCCTGCCCGGGGCAGTCGCCATATTAGATCCCAAACAAAGTGATTGCACGTATCCTTTCAAAGAATTATCAGGGTGTGGTGTAGGATTTAAACTATTGCAGGCGCTTTGCGCTAAAAATGGCTATGATATAAAATCGCTTTACAACTATCTGGATCTGGTAGCAGTAAGCATCGCCTCCGATATTGTTCCTATTACTGGGGAAAACCGCGTGCTGGCCCATTTCGGACTGATGAAACTGAACAGGAAGCCAAGCGTTGGCTTAAAAGCCCTGATTAAGGTAGCCGGCCTGGAAGGAAAGCTCAACATCTCAAGCGTTGTATTCAGCATTGGGCCGAGGATAAATGCCGCCGGACGGATCGCCCATGCCAGGGCTGCCGTAGAGCTGTTGACGACAAACCATGGGGAAGAGGCCGAAGAAGCCGCCTCCAAAATCAATCACCACAATGCCCAGAGAAGGGACTTTGATAACAGTACCACCCAGGAAGCATTTTCGATGATCGAGGAAAGTGAAGCCCGGAAAAATTCAAAATCAACCGTACTCTATAAAAAAGATTGGCACAAAGGGGTGATAGGCATCGTGGCTTCCCGCTGTATTGACAAATATTACAAACCGACCATTATACTGACCGAATCAAATAACAAGATTACCGGCTCGGCGCGGTCTGTGACAGGATTTGACGTCTACGAAGCTATTGCTGCCTGTTCCGATCTGCTGGACCAATTTGGCGGACACATGTATGCGGCAGGCCTTACACTTTCAGAAGATAATTTTGCCCAATTTGAAAAGAAATTTGAGGAGGTGGTAGCAAGGACAATTACTGAAGAACAAATGATCCCCACAGTTGAAATTGATCAAATAATTGACCTTGAAGCCATCAATCAAAAATTTTTCAACATTCTCAGGCAAATGAGCCCATTTGGACCAAAAAATATGACACCGGTATTTGTATCGGAAAATGTATATGCATTGGACCGGCCTAAAATTATGAAGGAGAAACATATCAAATTTTTGGCAGGCCAGGAGGGCTCAGATTCCAAAATTGAAATTATTGGCTTCGGATTTGCGGAGTACTTTGAGTTGATCAACAGCGGCATGCGTTTTAAGATCGCCTATACTATCGAAGAAAATGATTTTACTGGGGTTAAGTCATTGCAGCTGTATTTGAAAGATCTAAAATTTGATTAAAGAAAATACCTCGCGGAAATAATTTGAAAATTGCAGTGAATGAAAAAGTTAAGCGCAAATAGTTTAGTAAAGATATATAAGAAGAGAACCGTTGTAAACAATGTGTCAGTCGAAGTCGCCCAGGGAGAGATTGTTGGATTGCTGGGACCCAATGGTGCCGGTAAAACCACCACGTTTTATATGATTGTTGGCTTAATTAAGCCTAATGAGGGGGAAATTTTTTTAGACGATGAAAATATTACCCCGCTGCCGATGTATCAACGGGCAAAAAGAGGCATTGGCTATCTGGCCCAGGAAGCTTCTGTATTTAGAAAATTAACGGTGGAAGAAAATATCATGGCGGTCCTCGAGCAACGAAAGCTGTCAAAAGCACAGCAAAAGGAAAAAATGGAAGCGCTCCTGGAAGAGTTTAGTCTCGGTCATGTAAGGAAGAATTTAGGCGTCGTGCTGTCGGGAGGGGAAAGGAGGCGGACCGAAATAGCCAGAGCGTTAGCAGTAGATCCAAATTTTGTTTTGCTGGACGAACCATTTGCCGGTGTAGATCCTATCGCCGTGGAAGAAATTCAGCATATTGTCGCCAAGCTAAAAGACAAAAATATCGGCATACTGATTACCGATCACAACGTGAACGAAACCCTTTCCATTACTGACAGGGCTTATCTGATGTTCGAAGGAAAACTATTGAAAGCAGGCACCGCCGAGGAATTGGCTGCCGACGAACAGGTAAGAAGGGTTTATCTTGGCAAAAACTTTGAGTTGAAAAGAAAAATTTAAATACATATTTTGGTATTTTTGAAGGCTACGTTTCTGGAGAAATAATATAATGGCGCTGATTAATTCAATATTGACCTGGGTAATGAAAAAACGCATTCACGAAGTGGAGCTGTTTACAAAATATCCTCTGGAGGTGCAGCGGGAAGTGCTGGACAATTTAGTTAGGACCGCAGAAAACACGCAATATGGCGGGCAATACAATTTTAAAGATATTACCGACATAGAGACTTTCAAACACAAGGTTCCTATTGTAAGTTATGAAGATTTGTTCCCATACATTGAACAACTCATGAAAGGAGAACAAAATGTATTGTGGCCTTCGGAAATAAAATGGTTTGCCAAATCCTCCGGCACCACCAACGCTCGTAGCAAGTTTATCCCGGTTTCGCAAGAAGCCCTGGACGATTGCCATTTTAAGGGTGGCAAAGACATGCTTTCCATTTATTTTAACAATAATCCCGAAACCAAGTTATTTACCGGAAAAGGCCTGACTATCGGGGGAAGCCATCAGATCAACCAACTGGATAAAACCGCCAGTTCACACTATGGTGATGTTTCTGCGGTCATTATGAAAAACCTGCCATTATGGGCGCAATTTGTCAGAACGCCTAAACTCGACATTGCCCTAATGGACGAATGGGAAGAAAAAATTGATAAAATGGCTGAAATCACTGCCAAGGAAAATGTGACCAGTCTCTCCGGTGTGCCTACGTGGACTATCTTGTTGTTGCAAAGAATTCTGGAGATTACCGGCAAAAACAACATACTGGAAGTTTGGCCTAACCTGGAGCTTTTTGCCCACGGTGCCGTATCTTTTAAACCCTATAGAAAAGTATTTGAAAAACTGATCCCCTCGAAGGATATGAATTATTTGGAAACTTATAATGCTTCCGAAGGATTCTTTGGCATTCAGGATCGCTCAGACTCAGATGAATTGTTGTTGATGCTTGATTACGGTATTTATTACGAATTCATTCCTATCGATCAGGTAGATAAAGAAAGTGAAGTAGCCATTGGGTTGGACGAGGTGGAAATAGGCAAAAACTATGCAATGGTGATCTCTACCAATGCCGGGTTGTGGCGCTACAAAATTGGTGATACGATTAAATTTACCTCTTTATCACCCTTCCGAATTAAAATTTCGGGACGCACAAAGCATTTTATAAATGCCTTTGGTGAGGAATTGATCATTGAAAATGCCGAAAAAGCCATTACCGAAGCCTGCGCTACAACCAATTCGGAAATTGATAATTTCACCGCCGCACCCCGCTACCTGAGCGGCCGGCAAAAAGGCGGGCATGAATGGGTCATTGAATTCAGCAAACTCCCCGATGACCTTGAAAAATTCAGGTTTTGCCTAGACGAGAATTTGAGAGCCATCAATTCAGATTATGATGCCAAAAGACACAAAGATCTTGCCTTGGAGGCTCCCGTTATTCACAGTGTTGCCCAAGGGACTTTTTACCAGTGGATGAAAAAAAGAGGAAAGCTCGGAGGCCAAAATAAAGTGCCCAGACTGGCCAATGACCGCAAATACCTGGAAGATATTCTGGAAATGATAAGCGTGATGGATTAAGGACCTCCTCATCCCTTTGATAAGCAATGTTTATGCCTGACTATAGAAAATTTTTTCATTGCCACACCTCAAAATATACTTTCTCAAAAAGCAAAGTCCATTTAAATAATCCGCTATTTTTAATTTATGAAAAATAATTTGTCAACCGACGAAGCATTTGTTCTGGCCAAAAAAAGTCTGGCCGAAGGTAAATCATTCGCCACCATCCGCAAAGAGTTGACAGCCATGGGATTAGAGGATTCGACCATTAAGTATATTATTCGACAACTGGACGATGAGCTGTTAAAAATGTCAAAAAAGACCGGAGCGGCCGGTTATGCCAAAAGAAAAATGATCTCGGGAGCGATCATTATGTTAATGGGTACGGCCGTCGCGATTTATACCTGGATCGAAAAAATTCAGGAAATGAATTACTATCTATTGGAATTCGGGGCCCTGTTTGTTGGCTATTATTTTTTTCGATCCGGCTATATGCAATCCAAAAAGCAAAATTCCCGCTAATCAACAGGGCCGGGTTTCATCTGTACATGTTTGCTTCAAGAATAAATTTGCTTACTTACTGATAAGTAAGTATATTTGCTGACACATTTAAATTATGGTTGGAAAATCATTAAATACCAGGCAAAAAATTTTGCATCTAGGCGAACAGTTGTTGAAAGGAAAAGGCCTCAACGCCTTCAGCTATAGCGATATCTCCTCGGCTCTTGGTGTTAAAAACGCAGCAATTCATTATCATTTTCACGGTAAGCAGGATTTACTGCTCGCGATTATTGAAGAAAATATAACGCGTTTTGACGAGATCATAAAAAAGACTGGTGACAAACAAGTAGATGTCTGGGACAAATTGCAGGCATTCTTAGATATATACATTTCCAACATCGAAAATAATCACCAGATTTGTCTGTTCGGATCACTGGCTTCGGATTTTTTAACCATTGGTGCTGCTGAACAGGTAAATTTGAAATCCTTTGCGGAGAAAATCCTGGAATGGTTGGGTGGCGCTTTGGCAGAGGGAAAGGCCCTTGGGAAATTTAAATTCGAAGGAGATCCAAGGACCAGGGCGGTTACGGTTTGTGCCACGCTGGCAGGGGGCCTGCAGCTGGCAAGGATCACGGGAAAGCAAGACTTTTACGAGTTGGTGGAACAGGTAAAAGCTGATTTAAATGCTAAGTGAGTACAAAATTTAAACTGAAATATGAAGAGAGTTGTTATAACCGGAATGGGTGCGCTGACACCCATAGGCAATAATTTATCAGACTACTGGCAAGGATTAAAAAATGGCAAAAGCGGAGGCGATTTTATTACCAGATTTGACTACGAAAAGTTTAAAACAAAATTTGCCTGCGAATTAAAAAATTTTGATCCTCTTGACCACATGGACCGAAAGGAGGCAAGAAAGATGGATGCATTCTGTCAATATGCCCTGGTTGCCTGCCAGGAAGCCATAGACGACAGCAAGGCTGATTTTGACAAATTGAATCGCAATCGTATCGGTGTGATCTGGGCCAGTGGAAACGGCGGCATCGGAACATTTGAAGATGAGGTATTGCAATACGGGGAGGGTGACGGAACCCCTCGTTATAATCCGTTTTTCATTCACAAAATATTGTGTGATACCAGTTCGGGTTTGATTTCCATAAAGCACGGGTTGCGAGGCATTAATTACAATACGATTTCTGCCTGCGCCTCCTCCACTACCGCTATCATTGATGCCTTTAATTATATAAGATGGGGAAAAGCCGATATGATCATAACCGGCGGTTCGGAAGCTGCCATTACCAAGGCAAGCATCGGTGGGTTTAATGCCATGAAAGCGCTGTCAACCCGAAATGAATCTCCGGCCACAGCTTCAAGACCCTTTGATGCGGATAGAGATGGTTTTGTCATGGGCGAAGGTGCGGGTGCATTAATTTTGGAGGACTACGACCATGCGATTCAGAGGGGTGCAACCATCTACGCCGAAGTAGCAGGTGGAGGCATGTCGGCAGATGCTTATCACATAACTGCCACCCACCCTGAAGGTTTAGGCGCTTATCTGGGCATGGAAAGTGCTTTGGAAGACGCAGAAATCAAACCGGAGGACATTGATTATCTTAACATGCATGCCACCTCCACCGGGTTGGGAGATATTTCTGAGCTAAAAGCTGTGGAAAAATTGTTTGGCCCAGGTAATCACCAGCTAAACATCAGCGCTACTAAATCAATGACGGGTCATCTGCTGGGGGCTGCAGGAGCCATCGAGGCCATTGCCAGTGTGCTGGCGGTCAAAAACAATATTGTACCACCCACCATCAATGTAGAAAATCTGGATGGCGAGATTAATGACAGCTTGAATCTGACGCTGGGAAGCAGACAGGAAAAATCCATTCAATTTGCCATGAGTAACACATTTGGATTTGGCGGTCACAACGCTACACTGATCGTTAAAAAGTACCATGAAGACTAAGTGATAACTTCTCAACGATTAAAGCACATTTAACCCCGCACACTTATCACTCACCGTGATTTTCTACTTGAACGTCGAAGATAAATGGTTTCTTGAAATGGAAGAATTAATATTGTTCAACGATTAATAGAATCGTTAAGTAGTCATTATAAGTTAACCATTAATTTCTTTTTTATGGGAATGATCAAAGAGTTCAAGGATTTCGCCATGAGAGGTAATGTGGTGGACATGGCGGTAGGTATCGTCATTGGCGGCGCGTTTGGTAAAATTGTCTCATCTTTTGTCGCCGACGTTTTGATGCCTCCCATTGGCATATTGCTTGGCGGGGCGGATTTTTCCAGTTTAAGTTTAACCTTACAGGAGGCCGTTGTAGAGGGTGGTGAAGTTGTTAAAGAAGCTGTGAGTATCAACTACGGAACGTTTATTAACACGGTTATTGATTTCATTATTGTCGCCTTTGCCATTTTTATGGTCATTAAGGGAATGAATGCAGCCAAAAAGAAGGAAGAAGAGGCGCCGCCTGCACCGCCGGAACCAACCAAGGAAGAGGTCTTGCTAACTGAAATAAGAGACTTACTCAGGAAGTAAAAGGGAGTTAGCCGGTAACTTACAATGCCCGCAAATACTTTTGATCAAATATTGATTTGCCGGAAGTCAAGCACTCTTGACAGGGTTTGATATTAAAGCATGGTTATGCCTCGGTAAATGCAAAATTAAGTTTTAATCGAACAAACAATTTTATCCAATTTATAATCAATAATCTCAAGTTAACATGGCAAAAAAAATCTCGGATATTGAAGGAATCGGACCTAAATACGCTTCTAAGCTTCAGAAAGCAGGCGTACGGTCAGTCGCTGGTTTATTAAAAATGTGTTGCGACAAAAAAGGAAGAAAGTCAGTTGCAGAGCAATCAGGTATTGATGCTTCTCAATTACTGAAGTGGGCGAACATGGCAGACCTTTACAGGATCAAAGGTGTTGGTAGTGAATATTCAGAGTTATTGGAAGCATCTGGCGTGGATACTGTAAAGGAATTGAGAAACAGAAAGCCGGAAAACCTTCACGCTAAAATGGTTGAAGTAAATACCAAGAAAAAGCTGGTAAGACAACTCCCGACAGCGAAGCAGGTTTCAGATTTTGTAGCTCAGGCCAAAAAACTGAACCCTGTCATCACGCACTAAGATTTCATGTAATCCCCGGGCAGGGCACTGACCCCTTTTAAAGGCCTTGCCCAGGGACATAAAACCTTGCCACGATGGCATCATTCCCCTGAAAATAATACAGCATATTTCCCAATTCTAGCCTTAGGCTATTTCACCTTACACACCATCCGTCGAGTGCACATTTCTTTTGACAACAAATCAATCCCAGGCGCCCAAAATAGCACCCATAATTCCTAAAAATACAATCTGATAGCCAGCATCAATAAACCAAAGTTTCAGGGATTTTCTTTGATACAACATGTTAATCCCCATAGAGGCTCCTACAAAAACCAACCCAATATAAATGCCGTGTTTTAACCCTGAAAGCCAGGTGATTTCCTGATCGAAATGGCCTTGAATCAGCATCGCCATTCCCAGGCCCATTATTAACATTAAAACAAAGCTCGATCCGAATATCTTCCCCATATTAGCGCCTTTAAGATCCTCATCGGAAAAACCCAATTCAAGCTGCCAGGTCTTACCAAAAAGAGCAGGACTGTACCACAAAGCACCAAGGGCAAAGCTAACGATGGCTGATACTAAAACAGCCAGGAAATTAATACTTGCAAATTCCATAATGATAGGTTTTTATTAGCAAATAGATTTTTAACGGATAATATACAAAATTTAACCGAATTGGGCCCTTGGGGTGAAAAACCGGTGACCTTATCTTAGATATATCTCCGTGTCCGGATAGAATGCCAGCCAGGCAAAAGCAAAGTGGTTACTGTGTGGCTCAATCCTTAATTGCTGCCCTTTCAACGAACCCTGGCGGCAAAGACCGGTAACATCCCATTTTGAATTTGTTTGTTGATCGATAAAATGGCTGTTACGCTTTTCGAAAACCAACACACGCCCGTTCAGCTCCGCATCGAAAACCGTGGCAGTTCCGACCGTTTTAGATTGTGAAATCTGCCTGGCATCCAAAACCGATACGGCATCGGACTGATAAAAGAGGACTACATTTTTCCCTTCAAAAAAATCATTAATTACACCCTGGTCCCTGATTATTGAAAAAGGATAGATTTTGTATTTTTTCCCAGACCTGATATCCACAACGCGCTCCATGGCTGGCAACCTGCTGTCGATTTTTGAAGGATGAATGAACTGGTCAAAGGGTGAATTATTTAGATTGTCATAGTTTACATAGGGGTTATTTCCATAGCGGCCCTCTACAGAGGTGCCGGTCCGGTGGCTTAGTATTTTGCCTTTTGGATAACGTTGAAAAAATTCGCCCACAGTTAATACCAGCGACGGGATCACCGTTAACATCGAGCCGGCGTAGTCCCCGACAATACACTGTCCCATAAGCTGCTGCCACCACGATTCTGTCTGACGATCATACATGATCATATCGCTGTTTCTTAACATGCCTGACACCTCAAATTCAAGCAAGTGTGTCTGTCCCTGAAAAGTCAACCGGCGATCATATACAATACTGGCATTGCACAACGGGCAATAAGTGGGCAAAATTGGAATCCCACCCAAACTGTCGTTAGCGATTTCGTGCATGGTCAACATATTCAGTGGGTAGGCCTTCGCCTCTCCGTTAATGGCAACAGCTATGACCGGTTCATGCCTAAAGAAATTTGCCAGCCCTCGCGTTTTTCCATAGAACTGCGGAAAATCAATGATGGGAAAGGTTTTCCTTGGAACAACACCTGTAATCTCGGATAGCGCTACCACACGGTTTTTGGTATTCGTTTTCCATCGATAAGTAATTTTCCGTGGATTATTTATTTGTGCAGGGGCTTCAGCACACAAGAAACTACCAAGGATGCACAAAATAATTAGCAAAACAGGTTTTTGCATGACAGTGAAAATCAGGGTTTAACTTTACTGTTAAACCAATTTTCACAGGTTTTCATTCATTTCATGGGCCAAATCATTAGTTTATATCCCATAAATTGAAGCAGTGGCAGTGTACTTTAGTGACTTAAAAGTGCCTCCTACCAGCCAGGAGCTGTTGCGCCTAAAAATAACTGCGAAAAATTGAGGGCTTTTATGGTAGTTATAAACTTCCCGCATTGGGGGCTTCAGATGCAATCTGAAGCCAGACTCAATTGTATGTTTCTATGTCAGCGCCATCTTATTGAGGCTTCAAGTCAACAAAAAGCAGACCTTGATTTATGTGTTTTTCTTTCATCTTGAAAACATCGCTGGGTAAATCCAGGTTGGTCAAAAAGCCGGAAGAGTTGCCACGTTTTAGGAGGACTCTTTTTGTGTTAGCGAAAACCAATTTCCCGAGTCGTCCTTAAACAAAGCTTCAAATGCATAAAATTCTTTGGTTGGTTCTTTTATGAATACAACCCCTTTGGCTTTTAACTCTTCGTAGGTTGCAAGCAGGTCGTTACATTCAAAAACACCAAAGCCAAATGTCCCGTTTTTAACCATCTCTCTCATTTGCATCGCCGCTTCTTTTTTGAACATCATACCTTCTTTGATGGACATTAAAACAATTTCCAGATACGGTTGCTCGGGAGGGGAAACCGTCAACCATCTTTGTCCGGGCCCCATCGGGGCATCGGTGTGAATCTTAAATCCAAGTTTATTGACATAAAAGTCGCAAGCGCTGTCTTGATTTAAAACAAATACGCTTACATGTTTCAATTTTGTAATCATCATTAACTCTTTTAATTCGTGAAAAACGACGTTAATATCGTCAATGATTTATTCGGGGACTTCTTCGAAATTGCTCTTTTGTTTCCAGCCGTAGTTTTCAGCAAAACAGTTTGGAACAAAACGCAGCGGCGTTTTCAAAACCTGCGCTTTGATTTGCTGTTGTTGCAAAAGATAGGCGGAAGGAGAGGTTCCAACAAGCCGCTTGAAAAGCCCGCTAAATGAACTTATGCTTTCAAACCCTACTAAAAAACAAACCTCGGTCACTGATTTATTATTACCTAAAAGTTCCATCGCCTTTTCTATTCTCACCGCCGTTAAATATTGGTAGGGCGTTTTATGGTAAATCTTTTTAAATAACCGCAAAAAATGATACTTTGAAAAAAAAGCCTCTCCGGCTATATTATCAAGGTCAAGATGATCCGCAAAATTCTTGTCAATAAAAAGTTTCGCCTGCACAATTCTTCGGTACAGATACACATTTGAATAGGGTTCTTTGTCCATGAATTTTACATTGTCTAATAATTTAGCCTTAACCTCCTGAAAAACCAAATTTATTTATAGGGATTGCTTCCGAGTAGCGGCTTATAAAAACTACCCTTTTAAGGCAGTCCCTTACCTGTTAAAAAATTGCGCTTAACCAAAGTAATTTTGGACATTAATTTATAAATTACTGAATCAAAATCTCAAAAATTTAGGTTAACACCCAATCCGCTACAGCCATGATAAAAAATTATTTCATCTCAGCATTACGGAATTTTCTGCATCACAAGTCCTTTACCTTTCTCAATGTATTGGGACTGTCTATTGGCCTTGCCGCCAGTTTGCTTATTTTACAATATGTGAAATATGAGAAAAGTTTTGATACCTTCCATAGCCAGGCCGAAAATATTTATCGGATACAATACAATGTCTATCAAAACAATAAGCTAACGGTTGAATCGGCAGCTGCCGTTCCTGCCTCAGGGCCCGCGTTGAAAGATAACTTTCCGGAGGTTAAACAATTTACCCGGTTATTCCCCTTTACAGGCACAATTAACTATCGCAACGCCGGCGGGCAGGACAAAACTTTCCGGGAGGAAAAAATGCAGATTACTGATCCGGCGGTTTTTGAAGTTTTTGATTTTAACCTGATCCTCGGTAATGCCGAGACAGCGTTACTTGGTCCGGATAAAGCGGTGATCTCAGAAAGCGCTGCCAGAAAACTGTTTGGAGAAGAGGATCCAATGAATAAATATATCACCTTTAACGGTGAGCGAAAAGCCGAAGTAACCGGTGTGTTTGCAGATGTCCCTGATAATTCACACATTAAGTTCAACGTTTTACTGTCCTACCAAACCTTAAACAACGAAACTAGTAACGATTCTGAGACTAATTGGGAATGGTATGATTTTAATACCTATGTGCTGGTTGATCCCTCCGCCGATGTAAACGAACTTCAGTCGAAGTGGGATGATTACCTACAAAAAGAACATGGAGAAAAATGGGAAAAGGGCGGTTTCAAGCAGGAGTTTATCCTACAACCATTGCTTGATATTCACTTATATTCAAACCTTTTGCAGGAGTCAATGCCCGAAGAACAGGGGGATGGTAATGCCGTTTATTTTCTTACTATCATTGCCTTGTTCATCCTTATTATCGCCTGGGTAAACTACATCAACCTCGCCACGGCCAAGTCTTTTGAAAGGGCCAACGAGGTGGGAGTCAGGAAAGTCATGGGTGCGCATCAAGGCCAATTGATGTATCAGTTTTTAACAGAATCTTTTATGATCAATCTGCTGGCAACCGTCGTAGCATTGATCGTAGTTTGGGTCTCCTGGCCATCTTTTGCTGCCCTGGCGGGTAGAAATATCCCCATTAGTTTTATGTTTGAAACTGACTTTGTCTTGTTATTATCACTATTTTTCGCGGCCGGCACCTTGTTGTCAGGTTTTTATCCAGCCCTGATCCTTTCGTCATTTAAACCCATTATGGTGCTAAAGGGCCGGCTGGTAACCTCAAAGGGAAGTATTCTCCGGCAATCGCTGGTAATCTTCCAGTTTGTGGCTTCCGTATTTCTGATCAGCGGTACGGTGATTGTTTATCAGCAATTAAGCTTTATGCAGAATCGCGATCTGGGAATCAATATTGACCAAACCCTGGTATTAAAGGGGCCAAGTGTCACCGATTCCCTTTATGCACAAAATCTTGAGACCTTTAAGAATGAAGTTTTGAAAATAGCAGGTATAAAACAGCTGACGGCCTCTTCCAATGTACCAGGTAATGAAATTTTCTGGACCCGGGGGATCGAAAGATTGCAGGGAGGCCCTGAAAGTGACATTATTGTATACAATGCTTCTATCGATGAAGACTATATCCCTGCCTTTGATCTCAAATTGGTAGCCGGCAGAAATCTCACACAAAATATCAAGGGCGATCAGAAGAGGCTCCTGCTTAACAGGGCCCTGGCGGATGCCCTCGAATTCCGGAATCCCGAAGAGGCTATAGGCAAAAAAGTAAGACTGGGTGGCGATACACTCGAAATTGCCGGAGTGCTCGAAAATTATCATCAAATGTCGCTTAAAAATAAAGTCGCGCCGTTGGCACTAAGATTATGGCCTTCAAGGGCTTTTTTCTCCTTTAAGATTGAAACCGATAACTACCATCAAATCCTCGCCAGTCTGGAGGAACCCTGGCGCACCATTTTTCCAGGCAACCCGGTTGAATACTTTTTCCTGGATGAATTTTTCAATCGCCAGTATAAAAGCGATCATCAGTTTGGGCGTGTTTTTGGTTTGTTTTCCGCATTAGCCATTTTTGTTGCCTGCCTGGGCTTGTCTGGTCTGGCTTCTTTCATGACTATTCAACGAACCAAGGAAATTGGTGTGAGAAAGGTACTGGGCTCAACCGCCTACAACATTGTGTTGCTACTTTCCAAAGGATTTATACAATTGGTCATCATCGCTAATCTGATTGCCTGGCCGCTGGCCTGGTGGGTAATGAACAATTGGTTGGACGCTTTTCCTTATCACATTGACATCAATCCTTTACTGTTTCTTTTCGCCGGGCTGGGTGTCATTCTAATCGCGTTTTTATCTGTAGGTTTTCAAACACTAAAAGCCGCCATGTTGAACCCCGCCGATACACTAAAATATGAATAAGCCTGTCCGTACAATGGCCGATAAGGGTATTTTTCAGATCAAATGATCTGCTTAACTTTGTATAAACGGTTAAATCAAAGATATGAACAGATATCCGGAACCAACGGTAGGGGCCATTATTGTTAACCCCTCCAATAAAATCCTTCTTTGTAAATCCTCAAAATGGCATGATAAATATGTAATCCCGGGAGGACACATTGAGAAGGGGGAAAAAATGGAAGATGCGCTAAAACGGGAAGTCAAGGAAGAAACCGGGCTGGATATTTTTGATATTGAGCTTATTAGCCTGCAGGAAAGTATTTACAGTAAAACATTTCGAGAAGACAGGCATTTTATTTTTATCGATTTCCTGTGCAGAACAAATGATTCCAAGGTGATACTGAATGACGAAGCAGATGAATATTTCTGGGCAAGCCTGGATGAAATTACTTCCCTGGACCTCGGCGGCTATACCAGGCAGTTTTTTACAGAATTCAACAAAAAAAATTCTGCTTATAAAAAACATATATTCTATCAATATGTCGGCGAGATTTAAGGATTAGGAGTTGTCATTTTAGTTTAAATAGAAATTTTCATCATACGTCGCAAATTTTTGCGTCCTAATCCAATGGTCACCGTCTATATAGTATGAAGGTGAATTTTACTATGGAAAATATTTATACCATCTGGAAAGACGTCTACAAAAATTTGGAATTTATGTTGGCGACAGATGTAAAGGACAAAGAGGCCAGAAAGGATTTGTTGCATGATATTTTCTTAAAGATCCATGCTAACATCACCAGTCTTAAAAGCCATGAAAAACTACTGCCCTGGGTTCGCAGTATTACGCGGAACGTTATCGCTGATCATTATCGCGCCGGCAAAAAGAATGTTTTTGTATCGGAAGTGCCGGACATAGCCTCGCCCGACGAGGACTATCTGAATGACAAGATTATCAGCTGCGTGATGCCCATGATCGATCAATTGGATGATAAATACCGCGAAGCCATTTTGCTTAGTGAATTAAAGGGAATCAAGCAGAAGGAAATCGCCAGTAATCTGAACATTTCCTTTTCAGGCGCCAAATCGAGGGTCCAGCGCGGAAGGAAAAAATTAAAAGAAATGATCCTGCAATGTTGTGAGATAGAAGCTGATGTCTACGGCAACATTATCGATTATTCCAAAAGAGAACGTTGCGCTACCAATTGTCCTCCATCCAAAAAATAATGACTATGACAGGTTTGCGTCTTTTTATAATGTTGGTCGTCTCTTAAGTAGAATCAAAAATTTTAAAGTTATGAGCAATATCATTAAAGAAACCATCAAAGAAACATATACCAACGCACTTGAATCAGATGCTGGCTGTGGGTGTGCTCCCACTTGCTGTAGCCCATCCGATTCAGACAGCGGGAGTTTTGCAGAAGATTACAGCCAGCTGGAGGGATATAATCCCGACGCCGACTATGGACTAGGTTGTGGTCTGCCTACGGAATCCGCTTTCATAAAACCGGGAGATACGGTACTGGACCTTGGCTCCGGTGCAGGAAACGATGTATTTGTGGCCCGTCGAACGGTGGGCGAAAAAGGCAAGGTAATCGGCATTGACATGACCACAGCCATGATAGAAAAAGCGAATGAAAATAAGGCCAAGCTGGGTTATAACAACGTAGAATTTATTCTCGGAGACATTGAGGAAATGCCAATACCATCGGAACAAATTGATGTCGTGATCAGCAACTGTGTGCTTAATCTTGTTGAAGATAAGGCCAAAACCTACAAGGAGATCTACCGTGTTCTAAAACCACGGGGACGTTTCAGCATATCGGATGTCGTAACCACTGGAGCGCTGACAAAAGAGATGTCGGCCGTGGTCGATTTATACGCCGGCTGCGTTGCCGGGGCGATGGTCAAGGAAAATTATCTTGATGTGATCAAAGACGCCGGTTTTAAGGACATCAAGGTAGAAAAGGAAAAAGCAGTTTATCTCCCGGATGATTTTTTGCGACGATATTTAACCAAGCAGGAATTAAACGAATTTCGCGCAACTAATGTGGAGGTTTTAAGTGTTACCGTCACGGGCTACAAAGACTAGGCGAATACACTATACCAAAGGACCCGGTTTAGTTTAATTAAAGATTTTAGCCGACTTATTACGCCGCCAGGTAAAGTCGGCTAAAATGATTCTGACAGGGCTGCCTACTTCAACACTTCATCGATGTTACCACAGGTTAACATTTCATCTCCGAAATAGGGGTTTAGAATTTCGTCGGAATTGCTCAACCAGTAAGCGCCTTTAAAATCAAAGGCCATCGGGCAAAATTGGCGAAATGCTCCCAAATCTTTTACCTTGAATTCTACAAGCGTATGGTAGAGTTGATCACTCAATTGGGACAAAGCCACTCTCGCAACATCAAGCGCCTCCGCCTTCAAAATCATTGCTGTCGCAGACTGAAGTACTTCCAGGTCCTGCATCCACCTGTGATGTGCGGTACCTTGAACCAGCTTCATATCTACCTTCCGTATAGCCTCCATCAGGGTCTGTGACATTTGTCCGGCTTTTTTAACATCGCTCTCAATCAATGCATCCTTAACCGGCAGATACATTTCAAAGACATGTTTTAGCTGATCTTTAAATGAATCTTTTACCTCAAAATTGTTGTTGGAAACACTTTCTTCGACTTGATTATTTTTTTTCACAGGCGTTTGTTGCATGGTGCCGTGGTTGTGCATTTCAGCGGTCTTTGTCGCCTGGGGATTCATCATGCTGGCCTTACCCTGGAGCTGGGCTGCGGCATCAATTTTAAAGACCCCATTGGCAGCTACCTCCTCTCCTTCGATCAAACCGGATTGTACCACAAAATACTCCCCGGCATCTGCGCCCAGCTCAATCTCCCGAAATTGAAACGTTGGCTGCTGGTAGTGAGGTTGTTTGACGTATACGATCGCCCGCTTGCCTGTCCAGAGTACCGCGGATTTCGGAATTATTAATGAGGAATCGGCACCCCGAAGCCTGGCATGTACAATGCCTTCCACAAACATCTCCGGTTTTAATTGATTGTCCGGGTTGGCCAATTCAGTTCTGATGGATACGGTACGGGTTTGTTTATTAGCTACCGGGTCAATAAAGGAAATGACACTTTTTAACTGTTGGCCGGGAATTGAAGGGATCCGGAATGAGATAGAGTCGCCCACAGCTATCCAGGGCAAATCATTTTCATAGGCTTCAAAAAGAATCCAAACATGACTGAGGTCTGCAATTTCAAACATGATCATACCATCCATAACATGCTCGCCTTCCGATATATTTTTACGCTGAATTGTTCCGGAACGGTGAGCGTAAACGTCAAAATAGAATTGCGGTTCGCCTTTTTCAATAATGCCGTTGATTTGACTATTGGTAAGCTTCCAAAGTTCCAGCTTATGTATGGCTGCCTGGTAAAAGGATGGATTGGAATCTTTTAGCTTGATTGCCTCAAATAGCTCTTTTTGTGCCGTAACCAGATCAGGAGAATACAGGGTGGCCAGCTTTTGCCCTTTTTTTATGTATTGTCCCGTAAAGTCGGCATATAACCTTTCGACTCTGCCATCAAAATGGGCGGTAACCGAGAATAGCCTTCTTTCGTCCGGATTTACAACACCCTGTAGTTTTATCGCTTTGGTAAAAGCGCCGGCCGATACTTTAACCGTCTGAATATTTGCCAGCTGCATGGCCGCTTCCGTCATTTGTACCTCATTATCTCCTACTGTCGCTGAAAGTGTGGCAACCGGCACCAAATCCATCCCGCAGATCGGACAATGCCCCTTTTCTTTTTCTCTAATCTGTGGGTGCATGGAACAGGTCCATATCTCAGCTTGAGTGTTGTGCCCATGGTCCTGATGTGAGGATGTGGGCGTTTCCGGTGCGGAAGAGTCGCTGATCAGCCAGCCAAACAGCCCTCCAATAATAACCAGGCCAAAATATATTCCAATTTTTTTGATATTTATCTTTTTCATAATGTTGATTCTTTAACGGTCAACAGCATCTTGTCGGATGAGATACCAACAATCGCCGGAAACCGTATTATTTTAGAAATTTTCTCGCATCCCCTCATCGCCCCATTAAATAATCAATATTGTATACTGCTTTATTCACGTCCACCCGGGCCTTCACAATTTCAAGCTGATAGGTTAAAAGCTTTCTTTCCATCCGCAAAACCTCCTCAAAACCGGTCTTCCCTGTGCTGAATTCCGTTTGCAAAAGAAGTAATGATTGTTTGGCCAGGTTGTGTAACCGTTGATAGAGCGTCAGCCTTCTGCTGGCATCCAAATGTTCGGCGATAAAATTTTTTAACGCTGTTGCCAGCCGGTTCGATTCTTCTTCCATTTGATGCTCCAGGCTTTCTTTCTGTAATACCGCCTGCCGTTTCATTGCCTGATATTTCTTGCGATGCAATGGGATGTTTAGGCCCAGCTGCGGGAGCAGGAAGGCATCCTGTCCATTATCCGGAATATCCACATCCGAGCGTTCACCAATATTGATAAAGCTCATTCCGACTGTAAAGGAAGGTTTACCTATAAGCCCGGCCACTTCCACGGCTTTATCCCGAGCGGCTGTCTGAAGTCGCAGATGTTGCAGCTGACGGTTGTTTGAAATGATACTGTCGTAAAATGATTGACTTATGCCGTTTAACTTTTCTTCCCGGAGTGTGTCGGGGAAATCAGGTAGCTTATCGAGGGGCACATTCAACAGGTTTTTAAAGTTTTCAAATTCGACCTGTTGACTGTCATCCAGGAAGGCAAGCTGCTGTTGCAATTCCTGCTCCTCCATTTCCACCCTGAGTACATTGACAAAGCCCGTCCGGCCACTCTCAAAGTTTACCCGTGCCAGTTCTTTAAAGGATTGCAATAAGAGCAGGTTTTCTTTTATTAGCGTCTTTGACTTAAAAATAAAGTACATCTGGGTATACGACGTTTTTACTTCCCTGAAAAGCTGCAGTTTTTTATCTTCAAAGCTTTTAAGCCTGGCGTCGGCTAATTGGGCGGACATATCTCCCTGGGCTTTCAAAGTACCAAACCATGGAAAAGCCTGGCTTACTGCTAATTTAGCACGCTGCGGCCCCACCCTTGTCTCTATTGGTTGTAAAAAAAGATCAAAGGTTATCCGGGGATCGGGCATGGCTTTCGCCTGTGGGATCTGTTCCATAGCAGCCAGGTACTGATTGAATTCAGCCTTTAAACCGGGATTATTCTCCGCTGCCTTCATGAGGTAGTAATCCGGATAATCCTGACCGCAACTCCAGTGGGCCGCCAGCAACAATATGATAATTATAATCTTACTTTTCATGTGGTTATAATTTATTTTCATTGGTCACATGGAACCACGCATATTATAATCATTGCCTTGTGTGTCGATTAAGTCATGCTTGGTTTCATGATCTTTTCCTTTAAGTTGATATTCCTGCCACATGCAGTAAAGCACCGGTACGATAAATACTGTAATGACCTGTACCACCATACCGCCAAATATTGGTATTGACATGGGTATCATGATGTCGGATCCTTTTCCGGTAGCGGTGAATATGGGCAACAGCGCTATCATGGTGGTCGCTGTGGTCATCATGGCAGGTTTTATTCTAAGCCTTCCGGCATGCAATACAGCACGCCTGATTTTGTCCGTATCATTGGGCTTTTGCTTTTGAAATGTCTGGTTCAGATAGGTGGTCATCAGCACACCGTTGTCAGAGGCCACGCCAAACAGGGCAATGAAGCCTACCCAAACGGCGACACTTAAGTTTATTTTACTCACCTGAAAAAGGTCACGCATCCCCTCTCCAAATAATGAAAAATTCAAAAACCACTCCTGACCATAAAGCCATATCAAAATAAATCCCCCTGCGAAGGCTACAAAAACCCCGGAGAATACCATCAATGCCGGCTGCAATTTTCCAAACTGAAAATAAAGAATCATCAGAATGATCAGGAGGCTAATAGGTATTACGACTGCTAACCGATTCGTAGCTCTTACCTGGCTCTCGTAGTTTCCGGCAAACTGGTAAGAAACCCCTGGCGGCAATACAAACGAGCCATCCTCGAGCTTGGCGGACAAGAATTCCAGGGCGTTTTCAACTACATCTACTTCCGCGTAGCCATCCAATTTATCCAGGATAACATAGCTGACAAGAAACGTATGCTCACTTTTAATATGTTGCGGTCCACGCACATATTGAATCTGCGCCAATTCTTCCAGGGGAACCTGCATTCCCGCTGGTGTTGGAATCAGGATATCTTTCAGGTCATTTGGATTATTTCGTAACTCTCTGGCATACCTGACTCTTACCGGATATCTTTCGCGGCCTTCTACGGTTGATGTCAACTGATTGCCGCCAATAGCCACACCCAGATAGGTTTGCATATCCTCAATGCTTAGGCCGTACCTTGCGATTGCCCTCCTGTTGATATTGATTTCCAGGTAAGGTTTCCCAACGACACGGTCGGCAAAAACAGAGGAAGGTTCAACGCCGGGTACCTGCTTTAGAAGTTCTTCCATTTGTAGCCCCACCGCCTCGATGGTGGCCAGATCCGGACCAAAAATCTTCATACCAATTGGCGCCCGCATGCCGGTTGAAAGCATGATCAGGCGGGTGGCGATTGGTTGAAGCCTGGGCGCTGAGGTCATCCCGGGAATATTGGTGGTTTTAACAATTTCATTCCAGATATCCTCCGGAGATTGTATATGGGTCCGCCATTGCCGGAAGTATTTTCCCCGGCGATCCTCAATAAGCTGGCCGGTATCAAAGGTAGCGAGGTTGTCGGTTTCGGGATCAAATGTTTCCCCATCCTTCAAAACGAACTTCTGCTCATCATTCACCCTGAAGCGCAGCTTGCGGCCATTTTGATCTAAAATGTATTCCGGTTTGTAGTTTACTGTATTTTCAAACATCGATATAGGAGCAGGATCCAGGGCGGATGCCACGCGGCCCCACTTACCAACAGTGAGGTCTACCTCGGGGATAGCGGTGACGCGCTGGTCTAAGAGCTGGATTGTTTCAACATTTTCCGACACACCTGAATGAGGCATGTTAGTTGGCATCAGAAGATAAGATCCCTCATCCAGCGGCGGCATAAACTCTTTCCCCACGCCGGGAAAAACATTTTCCATATGAGCCCAAAACCCTGTTTGCCTGACATTCCAATTAATTGTTTCAGCAGCCCTGCCAATAAACCCAAAGACCTTGTCGAATCCTTGCCAGGATAATACTCCTAATAATAAAACCAGCAATGGCATACTTAAAAATGACCATTTATGGTTCAGGCACCACCTGAGCAGGTGCGAGTAGTATTTAACAGTAGCTAATAGAATCAGTAAAATGATGAGAATGACAATGGTTACAAAAATAAAGTTGATGAACCCGGAGTGACCGGCACCCAAAGGCAACCATGTCTTGGAAAGCAAATATAGAACAGCGATCAGAGGGATGCCCATGTTGATATAGCCCGGCCATTTGGCCCATTTAGCAGGCCATTTTTCAGACAAAAAATTGTTGATCCCAATAGCTATCAATGCTATTCCGGCCCAGGTAGCTACCAGTAGTAATGGAATACCTGCCAGCACCATCAGAACATTCCAGGCCTTTTTGAGTTTTCCTTTTTCGAAATTTAAAGAGAAAATCGAATGGGCAAAGGCCGGAATCACCACCAAACCAAAAAACAATGCCGCCAGCAACGCGAACGTTTTTGTAAAAGCAAGCGGACCAAAAAGTTTTCCTTCCTGTGCCTGCAAGGCGAATACCGGAAGAAAGCTCACTACTGTTGTAGCCAGCGCAGTTATCACGGCAGAAGCAACCTCTTTGGTGGCTTCGTAAATAACCTCCCGTTTTTCATGCCCCTTTTTGTCTTCATTGTCGGGCATTCTCAGATGTCTGACAATATTTTCAGTGAAGACAATGCCCACATCAACCATGACACCTATTGCTATGGCAATCCCCGATAGCGCCACAATATTGGCTGCGACGCCCAGATAGCGCATGGCTACGAATGTCATGAGCACACCAATTGGCAGCAGGCTGGATATCAGGATGGAAGCTCTGAGATTAAGTACCAGAATGATGACCACAATCAAACTCACCAGAATTTCAAGTGTCAACGCCTCCTCCAGCGTACCAAGGGTTTCCATGATAAGCCCTGACCTGTCGTAGAAGGGAATGACGGTGACTTTGGAGATGGTACCATCCGCCAGGGTTTTAGTGGGCAAGCCGGGGGATATTTCACTGATTTTAGCCTTGACATTGTTGATTACCTCCATGGGGTTTGAGCCGTACCGAGCCACCACCACCGCCCCAACGGCCTCCGCACCAGCTTTATCAAGACCGCCTCTGCGGGTGGCGGGGCCGAGCTGTACCCTGGCAACGTCTTTAATTCGAACGGGGATATTATTCCGGGCTACAATTACTGATTCCTCCAGATCGTGGATGTTCTTTATATATCCCAATCCCCTGACAAGATATTCGGCCCTGTTAAATTCTATGGTTCTTGCACCCACATCAAGGTTGCCCTTTTTGACAGCATTCATGATGGCGGCAATGTCTACCCCATAGCTTTTCATGGCCACCGGGTCGACATCCACCTGATATTCCTTTACGTAACCGCCGATAGACGCTACCTCGGAAACACCGGCAGCAGCAGAAAGGCCGTATTTTACATAGTAATCCTGAACCGACCGAAGTTCCTGTGGGTCCCAGCCTCCCGTTGGATTGCCCTGGTTATCTCTTCCCTCCAAAGTATACCAAAAGACCTGTCCCAATGCCGTAGCATCCGGACCAAGCGCCGGCCGGACACCATCGGGGACGGTGCCTACGGGCAGGGAGTTCAGTTTCTCAAGAATTCTCGACCGGCTCCAGTAAAAGTCCACGTCATCATCAAAAATGAGGTAAATGCTGGACAACCCAAATATGGAATTACCCCGGATGGTTTTCACACCTGGAATTCCAAGTAGCGCCGTGGTTAACGGATAGGTAATTTGATTGTCTACATCCTGTGGCGAACGCCCCGGCCATTCCGTAAACACGATCTGTTGATTTTCGCCAATGTCCGGAATGGCATCAACAGGTACAGGATCCCTGGGTATCCCGGCAATTTGCCAGTTGAAGGGTGCAACGGATACGCCCCAGGCAATTAATGTCACGGTTAAAAGCACCGTAACAGGTTTATTCTCTAAGAAAAATTTAATAATATGATTAAGCATAACATCGCGCCGTGTTTAGATGCACAAATGATTTAAGGGGTGATCGCCCCTGATCTGCTCAAGGCAGCATAAGAATGTTATGACTTAAAGAAGAAAAGATTGAACCAGTGTGGGTATATCCAGATCAATCAGGGGGGGTTTATAATTTAAGTAGGAGGAACGACTTATAATTAATGAAATAAAGTCAAAATCGACAGTAAGAGGATGGCTCACAGCAAAAGGATGCCAGGTGGGCGACAGATCAAAACCAAAAGTAACTTTGTTTAAATCAGTTACTTTCAATTCTTCGCTTACATCTTCGCAACAGCTTTTCGCGCATGACTTATCATCTCCTTCCATAGCCATCTCAGGCATGCACGATTCCGCCTTGTGGAAAACAGCTATACTCTTCAACCTGCCCATGCAGTAGTGCTTGTTCAGCGTTATGCCGCTGGTCGTAAGCAGCAATAACAAGGCAAGCAGTATATTCGCTATTTTCTTAAAAACTTTCATCGTCAACTTAAAGGTACAAAAAAAAGCTATACCATGCCGGCTGATGTACTAATGGCATGCTTTATTGTATTTTTTTAATTTATAATAATTATAAGGCAATGGGGTTAAAAATCCGACAATTAATGCTGGTACCAGCGCCAGCCAGTAGGTAGGATTATCAAATGCTGCCTTGCCTCCGGTAATCATAAAGTCTGTACCGGTCATGGCCAGCTCCATTGCTACCATGGAAATAAAGGACATACCAAAAGCTGTTTTTAGCGCCAGTTGCCAGCTAAAATGTTCCCTGTTTTTCAAAATGACAGTTTCCAGCGCTATCGATGTACATAAACCTGCAATAATCGCCAAAACCATTTGCCACAACATCGGTGTTTGCGGATAAAAAGCCTGTAAATATATGATCATCCCAAAATCTCCGATGGAGCAACCAATGAGGCAATTAAGTGTATTAAACGAAGCCCTTTGCCATAATCGGGTATCTGTCCAAAAAGCCTGGTTTGCATTTACCTCAGCATCTGTTACGGCATAACCCTCTTTTTGCAGCAGATGATGCACATAATCTTTAGAGAGCCCCTCTCCCTTTACCTCCAATATTTTCTCCTGACCGGATAAATCGACGTTCCAATCCTCAATTAATTGATCGTTATCCAGGTGGGGAGAGATCTTGCCAACACAACTTTGGCAATGCAGATCTGTTTTAATCGTCAATGTCTTCATTTTCTCAACTACAGTATTTATGCAATTTAACCGAAAATCCGCCAGATAGATTTACACAATTACTGAAAAGAGTTATATGATTTTAGTCGCCGACTTTATCCAATGGATTTCGAAGGTTTAATTGGCGTTTCTTAAAAACCGAGGGAGACATCCCGGTCGCTTTTTTAAATTGGTTGGATAAGTGCTGCACACTACTGTAATGGAGTTGGTAGGCTATCTCACTCAGGTTTAATTCGTCGTAAATCAATAATTCTTTCACCTTCTCCAGGCGCTGTAAAATGATGAATTTTTCTATGGTAAGCCCCTCAACGGCCGAAAACAATGTACTTAAAAAGCTATAATCTCTGCCAATCTCTTGCTCCAGATAGGTGGAGTAATTGGTTTTCATCGGTTTTGACTCGCGATGTATGGATGCGATCACAAGGTTTTTAATACGTTCGATAAGCTGGCTGTTTTTATCTTCCAGCAAATCAAATCCCCTTTTTCTCAGGGCCTCCCGCAAGCTGATTTTCTGTTCATCCGACAAGTCACCCTCAATTTCTGCCTCCCCTAACCGGACGGTTCTTATTGAATAGCCCATCTCCTCGATTAATGCGGTAACCGCTTCTATGCAGCGGTTGCAAACCATATTTTTGATAGGTAACTTCATGAATAATGATTATTATCTTGCGAAATTAATAATTAAGTAGTATTGTAGGTTAAGTTTGTTTAAAACACCTTTTAATAATACATGGCTGTCGGCAATTTGTACTGTTTCATACGTCGACGGTGACAATAGGTTAAGTTTCAAATCCTGATCAGGGCATTGATGGATGAAACTATCGCCAACGGTCAAAAGGGTAAATCAGACAACCAGCAAACAAAAAGACATTTTAAGGGTTTCAAAGGAAAAGACATTTACGGCTATGTTTTCATTCTTTAAAAAAGATCCGATCAAAAAGTTGAATAAGCAATACGCAAAATTGATCCTCGAAGCAAGAGACATTCAACGTTCAGGTGATTTAAAATTATATGCAAAAAAAATTGCAGAAGCAGAGGAGATTGCCGAGCAAATTAGTCAATTAAAAAGTAAATTGCCGGAGGAGGATTGACAGATGCGTATTAAAATACATGTGCTTTAATGACGATGGCAAAATTAATAGCCCAGGAGATTTCGGTTTTTTGGTTCCGTCGTGATTTAAGATTTCATGACAATACCGCATTGACGTTTGCCCTGAACGGCCCCTATCCGGTGCTGCCGATATTTATACTGGACCGGAATATACTGGATGGCCTTGAAAATCGCGCCGACCCAAGGGTAACTTTTATCCATCGGGAAATCCAAAATTTGAATCTCCAATTGCAGGAGGTCGGTAGCGGCCTCCAGGTTTACGACGGCCGGCCCGTTAAGGTATGGCAGGAGATGATCAAGAATTATAATGTTAAAGCGATCTATGCGAATCGCGACTATGAACCTTATGCCCGAAAAAGAGACAGAGAGGTGTATGAACTGCTGGCGGCACAAGGCATTCCTTTTATCAGCAAAAAAGATCACGTAATTTTTGAAAAAAGTGAAGTCATAAAAGATGACGGAACGCCGTACAAAGTTTATACTCCCTACAGCAAAAAATGGAAGAGCCTGCTGCGTCAGCGTCCGACAACCAGTTATCCTTCTGCATTAAGTTCCGGTAACTGGGTTCAGGTGCCACACAAGGCAGTTATGCCACTTAAAGATATCGGCTTTTCCCCTTCTGAAATCGAATTGCCATCCCGTGAGGTGCCGGAAAAAATTATCAAAAGTTATCATGAAAACAGAGATTTTCCGGCAATTAAAGGCACATCCAGACTCAGCTTACACCTGCGATTTGGTACCATCAGCATTCGGCAATTGGTAACAACGGCCGGAAGGCTTAGTGAAAAATATCTAAATGAACTTATTTGGCGCGATTTTTATCAAATGATCTTATGGCATTTCCCGCAGGTTGAAAGGGAAAATTTTAACAGAAAGTACGATGGGATTGAATGGAGAAATAACACGGAGGAATTTGCTAAATGGTGCGCGGGAGAAACAGGATATCCAATAGTCGATGCCGGCATGCGCGAGTTAAACAGCACCGGTTTTATGCACAACCGTGTGCGAATGATCACCGCCAGCTTCCTGACCAAACATTTATTGATAGATTGGCGATGGGGTGAAGCCTATTTTGCGGAAAAGTTACTAGATTACGAGTTGGCTTCAAACAATGGAGGCTGGCAGTGGGCGGCTGGTACCGGAGTAGATGCTGCTCCGTACTTCAGGATATTTAACCCGGATTCCCAAACCAAAAAATTTGACCAGAAACATCAATATATTAAAAAGTGGGTGCCGGAATATCAGGAGTTTGCCTACCCGGCCCCAATGGTTGATCACAAATTTGCCAGAGAGCGCGTGCTGAAGACGTACCGGAAAGCGCTTGAAAATGGCAGTTAATTTATCAGATAATTAAATACAAATGGCAGCAATTCTACTGACGGGGGCTACTGGTTATATTGGCAAAAGGCTATTGCCGATACTGCTGAATGAAGGGCATGTCGTGGTATGCCTGGTTCGCGATCAAAGGCGTTTTGATTTTGACAGCCTTAGCAAACAGGCGTTGTCTAATCTGGTTATTTTTGAATGTGATCTGGCCAACAGGGAAAGCCTGGAAAAACTGCCGTTAAATATCGATGTGGCTTACTACATGGTGCACTCTCTCGATACCAAAGACAAAGGCTTTCACGAGCTTGAAAATCAAACCGCTGAAAACTTTACTTATTACGTTAGCAAGTCCGATGCCCGTCAAATCATTTATTTAAGTGGTATCGCTAATGATGACAACCTCTCCGAACACTTAAGCTCCCGAAAAAATGTCGAAACCATTCTTGCCGGTAGCGGTATTCCGTTAACTGTTTTGAGGGCCGCGATTATCATCGGATCAGGTAGCGCTTCGTTTGAAATTATCAGGGATTTAGTGGAAAAATTACCTGTTATGATTGCGCCTAAATGGTTGAATACCAAATGTCAACCCATCTCCGTAAGAAATGTGCTGGAATACCTGTACCAAACTTTGCTAAACCGGGAAACGTTTCACGAGGTATTTGATATCGGCGGACCGGACATACTCACCTACAAGGAAATGTTGTTGGGATACGCACAGGTAAGAGGGTTAAGAAGGCTGATTATAACCGTGCCGGTCCTGTCTCCAAGGTTGTCCTCCTTATGGCTATACTTTGTAACTTCCACGTCGTATTTACTCTCCAGAAATTTGGTCGACAGCATGAAAAATGAAGTGGTCTGCCGGAACAAATCTATTCGGGAAATAATTCCTGCTGATCTGATCTCGTACCAGGATGCATTGCGACTGGCCTTTACGAAAATTAGCCAGAAAGAAATTGTTTCGAGCTGGAAAGACGCGCTTTACAATAAAGATCTTAACAAAGATTTTTTAAACGCCAATGAGGTTCCGGTACACGGATGTTTTACAGATAAACGCGAATATGCATTTGAAGAAAATGTTGAAAGAGTGTTACAAAACATCTGGGAAATCGGCGGAGACCGGGGGTGGTATCACGCTAATTTTTTATGGAAAATCAGAGGTTATCTGGACAAGCTGGTGGGCGGTGTTGGCTTGAGGAGGGGAAGAAGAAGCCCTGTAGATTTAAGGCCCGGCGATGCCCTCGATTTTTGGCGTGTATTGATAGCAGACAAAATTAACAAACGTTTGTTGTTATATGCAGAAATGAAATTACCGGGTGAAGCCTGGCTGGAATTTAAAATAAAGGAAAGCGGGGGTCATTTTCTCCTTTCGCAAACCGCCACATTTCGGCCGCTTGGTTTATTGGGCCGTATTTACTGGTATTGCGTATTGCCCTTCCACAGTTTTATATTTCGCAAAATGGCGAAGAAAATTATCACATACCGACCAAAGCAAGTTAAGGACTGACGACTATTTCAGCTTGGCAGCAAACAGGTTTTTAAGCTTTTCCACCTTTGGTCCGATGACTACCGAACAATAAGGTTGGTTGGGGTTGTCATTAAAGTAATTCTGATGATTTTCTTCTGCCTTGTAAAATGTCGGTAGTTCCGTAATTTCAGTGACGATCGGTTTATCGAATATAGCTGCTGCATCTAATTTGGCCTTGTAGTGTTCTGCCAGTTTTTTTTGATGATCGTTGTGATAAAATATCACAGACCGGTATTGGGTTCCCACATCGGCACCCTGTCTGTTGAGCGTGGTAGGATCATGGGTTTTCCAAAAAACTTCCAGAAGTTCTTCATAGCTTATGACCTCCGGATCAAAGGTAAGCTGTACTACCTCCGCATGACCTGTACGGCCGCCGCATATTTCGCGATAAGTAGGATCCTTAACCGTACCTCCGGCATACCCTGATATCACAGATGTTACACCGTTGAGTCTCTGAAATACTGCTTCAACACACCAAAAACATCCTCCGCCAAATGTAGCTTTTTCCATAATCAATAGGTTTAAATTTTAAATCCCCAGATCGTAAGATTTCACGTATTAACGCAGCGCTGCAGGAAAAGTTCAAATTTGTAATTTTCAATAATTGATCACAACCATTTGACATCTAAAAACAGCAACGCGATCATGGTGAGTACGATGAAATAAGGCAGCGCCATTTTCATCATTCTGAAATAAGAAAGGGAAATTCTTATCGCAATATTGTTGGTCAATAAAAAGAGCAAAGCGGCTTGCCCGTTAGGTGTGGCAATGGAGGGAATGTTGGTTCCAATATTGATGGCCATGGCAACATCTTCGAGCTGGGGCTTGTTAGAGGCCAGCGCTTCCGCGGCCTGCTTGATATACACCGATGCCACAAACACATTGTCACTTATTACCGATAACATCGCCGAAGCAATGAAAAAGAAATACGTCTGCCCCATACCCTGATAAGACTGTGCCTCGGTGATGATCGGGGCAAAAAGATGATTGTGTTCGATCATGGCAACAATAACAAAAAATATAATGAGCAGCGATAAAAATGGTGTACCTTCCTTGAAGGCCTCGCCGATGGAATGCTCGGACTGTATGCCCATGGTTGCCGAAAGGATCACAATAACGGAAAGGCCGATGAAGCCTACCTCCGCTAAGTGAAAAGCCAAGGCCAGAATCAACCAAACCGCACAAATGGCTTGCATGATAATGCCCCATTTTTTATAGCCGGACATTTTTGCTTCCATTTCCTGGGCATTATGATCCAGGATCTTTCTTACCTGGGGTGGTAGTTTGTAACCATATCCGCTGATACTGTGCATCTCTATATAGACTGTGGTAAGAAGCCCAAAGAAAATAATGGGCAGTGTGACATTGGCCATTTTTAAGAAAAAATCGGCAAATGACCATCCCATTTCTGTTGCTATAAGCAAGTTCTGCGGTTCGCCTACCATGGTGGCAACACCTCCCAGGGCTGTACCAATCACACCGTGCATGAGCAGGTTTCTTAAAAAACCGTTGAAATTTTCTAAATCATCTCGTGCCACCACCCTTTTCTCAGGTATTGGTTTGGAGCCTGGCACCCTTTCCTCAATGGTGGTCGCATTGTAAATTCTATAAAACGTCGTCACGACAGCAATCATCACTGCAGTCACCGTGAGGGCATCCAACCACGCCGAAAGCACTGCACCCATAATGGCAAAAACCAGGGAAAGCAAAACTTTCGACTTGATGGCAATTAAAATTTTTGTGAACATATAGGTGAGCAGATCTTTCATAAAGTAGATGCCGGCCACCATAAAAAGCAGTAATAGTACTACCTGTAAATTATTTTCAACTTCGTGATAAACCCCATTTGGTGAAACCATCCCCATAGCAACCACTTCAATCGCCAGCAGTCCACCTGGCAATAAGGGATAGCATTTTAATGCCATCATGAGGATAAATATAAACTCAAATAAAACAAGCCAGCCGGTATAGGTGGGTCCCAAAACCGACAGGGATATCGGATTGACAATTAAAATCGCCAATAATACCTGTTTAAACCAAACAGGGCTTCCTCCAAGAAAATGTTTAAAAAAAGTATTAAAATTTTTCATCCGTCGAGTCCTTAACTTACCGCTACCCTACTTTACTTTTTAAATACTACACAAAATCGAGGTTAAACTGGTTGTTTGGTGTCGAAGATAGCAAAAGATGGCCAAAGGAATTTATGGAATCTTGGAGCGAAATTGTGAAATGTAAGAATGTGTGGGAATTTAATCAATTTGAGAGTCCTCCGTGTAAACCGGCGACTCACGTGATGACTAAACTTTTGCCATAATTAGTAAGGTTATGACAATTTGTTTTTGATATCTTTTATAATTAATTCTGCGTGCACCCGGGAATTTTCAATAAACCATTTGTTTGTTTTTAATCCCCCACAAATGACACCGGCCAAATAAACATTTTTGACGTTGGTTTCGTTGGTTTCTTCATTATATACGGGTGTTTGCATTTCATCTTTTTGCAATTCAATACCGATGGACTTCAACAATTCAAAATTTGGTCTATATCCGGTCATTGCCAATACAAAATCATTGGGAATGGTAATATGGCCCTCCGGTGATTCGATGTCAATCTCATCGGCTCTGATACTGGTTATGCTGGAATTAAAATATGCTTTTATCGATCCTTCCTTAATGCGGTTTTCGGCGTCAGGTTTTACCCAGTATTTGACGCTATCGCTTATCTTGTCTTCTCTGATTACCATCGTCACATGGGCTCCTTTTCTGTAAGTCTCCAACGCCACGTCTATGGCAGAGTTGGCAGCACCCACCACTGCCAGGTTTTGATCAAAATATGGGTGTGGCTCATCATAGTAATGTTTGACCTTAGGTAATTCTTCTCCTTCCACGTGCATAAGATAGGGTAGGTCATAAAACCCGGTAGCAATAATAATAGTCTTTGAATCATAGGATCCTTTACTGGTCGAAATCCGGTATCCCGCGTTAGACGGATCCACACTGACCACTTCTTCATATAGTTTTAACTCCAACTGCCAGGAGGAGGCGACTCTTCTGTAATACTCCAGCGCCTCGGTGCGATTGGGTTTGGCCCCATGAGAAATAAACGGCACATCTCCAATCTCCAGCTTCTCGGAAGTGGAAAAAAAAGTCATGTTGAGCGGATAATTATAAAGTGAATTTACCAGGCAACCTTTGTCAATAATCACATAACTCAACCCTGATTTCTTGGCCTCAATGCCGCAAGCCAGCCCTATCGGCCCCGCACCAATAATAATTACATCATAATTCCCTGACACTGTCATATTCGTTTTTAATTTTTTGCAAAGGTAAAAATCCAGCCTTTGAATATTAAATTTTGACTGAATAATTGTGGATGATATATTTTTAAGTTAGTAGTCGCATCGTCATTAGCCAACTGGCCATCTCCTTCTTATATCTTATTTTCCATTTAAACAAAATTTAAAACCGTTAATATCATTCTGCTGAACAATATGCAAATTTTTATTAATTTGGACGAATCAAATTAAGCAGTGTATGAAAAGACCAATCTTATTAATTCTTGGAGTGGTAGTGGCATTAATTACAGGATATGTCGTATACTCAATGACCAATACCAAGCGTCATAGCCCTGAAGGCGAGGCAAGTTATGATAAAGATGGCCTGGCTATCAATGTGTCTTACTGTCGTCCTTACAAAAAAGGACGCCTGTTATTTGGAGAGCCGGGATCTTCGGCGCTTGAAGTTTATGGACAACCCTGGAGGACCGGCGCAAATGAAGCCACCGAAATCAGTGTTAGCAAAGATCTGGTATTCCGGGAAGGCATATTGAAAGCCGGAAAGTATTCTATATACACCATTCCGGGAGAAAAGGATTGGGTAATTGTTTTTAATTCGAAACTCGATTATTGGGGAGCAAGTTTATCAGGCAGCCCATTTGATCCCAGCCTGGATGTTTTAAGGGTTACCGTGCCCCGGCAGAAAAACACTGCTACACAGGAGCAGTTTACTATTGATTTTGCCGATGGCGAGGGCAATGTGAAAATGCTGCTGCTTTGGGATGATATCAAAATCGAGGTACCCATGCTCGTACAGGGATAGCTATTGTGCGATGGTTATATTCAACGCTTCTCAAAGCGTCTGTTTTACCAAGGATGTCCGTTTCCATAAGGTTTGTATTATTATTTCAATAGATTTGTTCTTATCTTGAAAGTATAATCCTCTATACTTTCAAGATATGGCTGATACGCAAATCAAAAGGTTGTTTGACCTTTTATCCTTCGGAACTGAAAATTACGGTATTGATGATGCATTAGCATGCAAGGTAAACGGGGAGTGGGTAAAATACAGCAGCAAAGATTTAATAAGCATTACCAACAGGGTGAGCCTTGGTTTGATGAGAATGGGCATTGGCAAGGATGACAAGGTCGCCATTATTTCTCCAAACAGACCTGAGTGGAATTTTATTGATTTTGGGTTACAGCAAATTGGGGCCGTAAGTGTTCCTATTTATCCAACCATAACAGTTCACGACTTTCAATTCATATTTAATGACGCCGGGGTGAAGATGGTCTTCGCAGCCGACTACGACTTGTATCGAAAAGTCAAGATCGCCGCGCGCGAATCGCCTAGCGTCAGGGAAATATATACGTTCGAATTGCTGGACAATGCCAAACATTGGTCGGAAATCAAAAAAAATGGAGAAGGGGGCGACGAACAAAAACTGCAGGCGATGAAAGATGAGGTAAAACCGGAAGATTTGGTGACGCTGATTTATACATCGGGCACAACCGGGACACCTAAAGGCGTCATGCTCTCTCATCAAAATATTATATCCAACATTCTGGCCGCTTTGAAAATAGCTCCTATTAAAGGCCGGGGTTATAAGGCCCTGAGTTTTTTACCCATTTGTCATATTTTCGAAAGGGCGGGTGTTTATTTTTACATGCGTGCGGGTATCGCTATTTACTATGCAGAAAGCCTGGAAACGATAGGAGATAATCTCAGAGAAATTCAACCGCACACTTTCACAACGGTGCCACGCCTGCTGGAGAAAATCTATGATAAAATTGTGGCTAAAGGTTATCAACTTTCCGGTATAAAGAAAAAACTGTTTTTCTGGGCACTTGGGCTTGGCTTAAAATATGACCCCAATGAAGATCTTGGCTGGTGGTACAACTTTCAGCTGAAACTGGCTAATCGATTAATATTTGCCAAATGGCGGGAAGCGCTGGGAGGCAACATTGTCTACATAACTTCAGGAGCAGCGGCGCTGCAGCCACGGTTGTCAAGGGTTTTCTGGGCCGCAGGCATTAAGGTACTGGAAGCGTACGGAGCGACCGAAACATCTCCCGGTGTTTCTTTTTCAAAAATCGATGATTTAAAGATCGGATGCGTTGGCTGCCTGTTGGACGGTGTTGAAGTGAAAATTGCCGAGGATGGGGAAATCCTCGTCAAAGGCCCCAACGTTATGCAAGGTTATTATAACCGACCCGATGTGACGGCAAAATCCATTGTAGACGGCTGGTATCATACCGGTGATGTTGGCGAAATGATTGAAAACAAATACTTAAAAATTACGGACAGAAAAAAAGAAATATTTAAAACCTCGGGCGGAAAATACATCGCGCCGCAGCTTCTGGAAAACAAGTTCAAGGAATCCGTGATGATTGAACAAATCATGGTTGTCGGAGAAGGTGAAAAATTTCCGGGCGCCTTAATCGTCCCAAGCTTTGAAGGTGTTCGCGAATGGTGCCAGCGCAAGCAAATAGACTATACCTCTGATGACGAAATGATCAAGCACCGGCTGGTTGTTGAAAAAATCCAGAAAGAGGTTGATTTCCATAACGGGCATTTTGCGCAATATGAGAAAATCAAAAAGTTTAAATTACTCAATGTTGCCTGGAGCATAGAAAGCGGAGAACTAACCCCCACCATGAAATTAAAAAGACGCATTATCCTGGAAAATCATGGGGCTTTGGTGGAACAGATTTATGAGTAGGGTCGACAATCATTGATCCTCAAAGGCTACAAAAACTGTGGTAGGAAATATTATTTCATAAACGCCATGGGTCCAAAGCTGCTTTAATTGATCATGTAATGCATTTACTGGATTTTCACGATGATCTTTTTGATATTTGGCGACACTGGACCAGGTCTGCACGTAACCAATTAATTGCTGCAGCGACCATTCCTTTTTTATAGAAAATGTTTCGGTTTGAACATGCCTGAAAGGAAATTTTACGTCACCATACCGGCGATCGACGTGCTTTCGCTCTGACTCCCAATAGGGGCCAACGACATTGTGATAAAAATCACCTATTGCCTGATCGATCCTGTCTTCAATCTTTAACAAATCATAAGTCCAGACAGCCAAAACCCCGCCTGGCTTTAGCACTCTTTTTGCCTCCCGGAAGAATTGTTCAAAATTAAACCAATGAAATGCCTGGGCAACGGTAATAAGGTCAAACCGGTTGTCCTTAAAAGGCGTAGACTCCGCCGGGGATTGCCGGTAATGAATATTGAAGTTTTGGTAAGCATTGTCCAATTGTCCGTCACTTATATCGGAAGCTTCCACCTGCTTAAAAACAGTAGACAGATATTTGGCTGCCTGACCGTTACCCGTGGCACAATCCCATGCCTGATCAAAGCTTCTGACATATTGAAATATATATTTGTACAGCGCATCCGGATAGTCGGGACGAAATCTTTCATAGTTTTCCGAATTGGCTGAAAAAAGGTTTTTCATGTCATTAATATTCTCTATTTCGCTGAATTTCATTTAACAGTTTTTGACCGCTACGCATCCTCCTGTAATTTTCAACCAATTGCGTCACCGCCGCTACAGGGTTGGTCCAGCTGGCGACATGCGGTGTCACGGTAATATTAGGGTGTGTCCAAAACGGATGATTATCCGGCAAAGGTTCCACATCAAAAACATCCAGCATTGCTCCGGACAATTGGCGATTTTCCAAAGCTGCCAAGAGATCGTTTTCTACAACATGAGCTCCCCTGGCAACATTAATTAAATAAACCGGTCTGGTAAATTTTTGAAATAAATTCATGCCCAAAATACCGTTCGTTTTTGGCGTCAACGGTAACAGATTAATCAAAACGTCAAGGTGAGTCAAAAAGTCGGGCAACTGCTGCTCTCCATGAAAAGTGGTCACGCCTTTTAACTTTTTTTCCGAAGCAGCATAACCCAGTACATCAAAACTGAGTTGTGACAAGGCTTTGGCTACATGGCTTCCAAGGAAACCCAAGCCAAGGACGCCAATTTTCAAATTTTTCCTGGCGGGGTGCGGAGCCCATTTTTTTTGTGCCTGAGCATTTATATACCGGAACAGGTTTTTTTGGTAAGACAATACGGCCATAACAAGATACCTGGTCATCTCGATGGCAAGTTCATCGTCAACAATTCTGGTGACCACTACATCATCCGGCAAATGCTGATCGGAAATGATATGATCCACTCCTGCACCTAACGAACTAACCCACCTAAGATGTGGAAATTGGGTAAATATATTTTCCGGATGATTCCAGAGCAAAGCGGCCAATACCTGTTTTGAGTGTGGTATTTCCGGATATATAAAAACCTCGATGTCCGGATCCAAAGCATTAATAGCTTCTTTCCATTCCTCAATATCCTTTCTGAAAGGTGTGACTAGTGCCAATGACATAGTGGTGGCTTTAAAAATTAATACAATTCGAAATTTTGTGTTTTTGCATCTGCTAAAACCAATAAAAACTGATATTTCTTGAAAGAACTTTCATGGGTACATTTATAACGATTTAATAATATCGAAACCGAGGTTACTTTTTTAATTTTGCAAGGTTACAATCAAACGCAATAATAATAAAGTCTAAAACCTAACAAAATTACACTCAAATGAATAAAATTTTTATGACTAGAAATTTAAGAATTTATCTCCTGAGCGGGTTGGCCATGCTAGCGTTATTTTCGTGCTCAGACGATGACGATGCCAAACCAGCAGATTCTTTGGAGGACGTCCGACTAAGTTTTGCAGATGAAACGGAGATCGTTGAAGTTCCTACGGCCTTGAAAAACTCCTCAAACATTTACGCACAACAAGCCGCTGGATACATTCAGCAGATCAATGGTATGGGAGCCTATACCGCTAACTTTTTACCTCCGACAAATGCTGTAAAAACCAATACTCCGGTTACCGCATCAAATGGAAGAGTAGCAAGAACAAATAAGGAATATTTAGTCTACACGTGGGAAGATGGTGGTTACGGAATTACGTATCAGATTTCAGAGTCTGGCGACAATTATGTCTTTGAAATATTTTACAAATTGGGCGCCACTGCCGATTATTTAAAATTTGTTCATGCTGAAGAAAGTAAATCCGGCAAGAGTGGGTCTATGAAGATCTTCAACATATTTGCAGAAGGTGACGAAAGTACCATACTGGTTAATTACACCTGGAACACAGCTGCTGACGGTACCGTATCTTTTGTGGCGGACTTTGTCGACACAGCTTTTAGGTATGAGGTAGTAGTTAAAAGCGATGGCTCGGGTGAAGTAAAATATCTTATCGACGGTGAGTTGAGCTATCATATGACCTGGACCGTAAGTGGCGACGGCACGTGGAAATTTTACGAAAGCGGAAGCATTACAAGCGAAGGATCCTGGACAGCATAAAGGCCGGGCAAAGAAAAGAAATGTAGCCGCCCAAAAATGGGCGGCTATTTTATTTTTAAAATACGGAGAACATAACCCCCTTCCTTCTCCTTTTTCTACTGGTTATGAACGATCTAAATTCACTGGACCGGAACAGATCGTTGCCCCAATTAAAGAAAGCGTCGATCCCAGAAGGCGTATGCAGTATTAGTGGAAAGCATAATTTTCCAGGCAATTTTTGTTCAAAGGCGCTGTGAGGTATATTCTTTTTTATAAGGAATTTAACTTATCACCTGACAAAAGATCAGCTCTCAAAAAAAAACATTACTTTTACTTACCAGTTAACTTTTTTGATCAAATAGTAAAATCTACAATACCAAAGAAACTTCGATGATGACGTTTTTTGGTCGGGGCATTAATGATTTTTATTCATATGATTAAGAAATCTCCATTTGTCTTTTTTTATCTCATCAACATTTGGTGGTTCGGATGTTCTCCAAAACTCGACATAGCACCAGGCAAAGTTAAGACTGACTGGAAAACTAAAAATATCCCAAAAAGTGTGCAATACACTTCAGGAGATGCCACCAGGGGATTTGAGTATATGAAATCCGGGGAATACATAGGCAGCGGTGTACCTTGGAAAATGTTGAAAAAAAAATTGGGAAAGATGCGTGACAGCCTGACCGAAGTGGAGGTGGAGCCGGGTTACTTTCTGAACTATAAAATCAGCCTATTTAAGGCGCCAAATGGAGAAAAGGTGGTATCCGGAAATTGTTTTACCTGCCATGGCACGACTTTCAATGGGAAATTATATTATGGTTTGGGAGATACATTTTACGATTTTACTAAAAGTCAGAAAATGGCATCGAAGGCCTTAAATAGCCTGGTAAAACTTAAATACAATAAGCATAAACCGGAAAGAAAAGCATTTGAGGATTTCGGAAGCTATTACAAAGCATTAGCACCAAAAATCGTAACACCTGTTTTTGGCGTTAATCCGGCATTCAGACTTGCCGAGGCTTGTGTACAACATCGCGACCCGGTCGATCTCACCTATAAAAAAAAGAGCCAGTTTGAATCCATCAAGTTTACCATTGCCACCGACGTTCCTCCACTCTGGAATGTGAAAAAAAAACATGCTTTATATTATAATGCCATGGGCCGTGGAGATTTTACAAAATTACTGATGCAATCCGTATTGCTTGGACTGCCCGATAGTACGATGGCCAGGCAGGTTCAGCAAGAGTTTGTTCATGTGCTGGCATGGTTAAGATCTCTGGAAGCGCCAAAGTATCCTCGCACGATAGACAGGCAACTGTCTGCCTCCGGCAAAGTGATATTTGAGGAGCATTGCAAAGACTGCCACGGTAGCTATGGTGAAAAAGAAGATTACCCCAATAAAGTAGTGGCATTGTCGGTCATTAAAACGGATCCCTGGTATGCATGGTATGCTAAAGACTATTCGGGATTTTCCCCATGGTATAATAAAAGCTGGTTCGCCAATTCCGATCCTGTATCAAAAAATGTCCCTGTAGAAGGTTACATCGCTCCTCCTTTAGACGGCATATGGGCAAGCGCACCTTATTTACACAATGGGTCGGTTCCCACATTAAATACACTCCTGAATAGTAAGGAAAGACCGGATTTTTGGGAACGAAGTGGTAAAACCGACGATTATGACTATGATAAGGTGGGGTGGAATTTTCAGGAAAAGAAAAACGCATCGGGTAAATTCGTTTATGACACCAGCTTGCCCGGGTATGGAAATCAAGGTCACACGTTTGGAGATAAGCTTAGCCGGCAAGATCGCAAGGCACTGATAGAATATTTAAAAACACTATAAAACAATCTAAATAGTGCATGAATACGCTGGGGTTTTAATTAATTAAATCTCCTCGCAATTTTCTAAATCGTTTTCGCGCTTCGGCGCTAAACAAACTCCCAGGAAATTTGGTTAGAAAATCCTGGTATATCTCCATGGCATGTTGATTGTCAGTCAGCTGCTCCTCGTATATTTTGCCCATTAAAAAGTAGGCATCGTCACTTAAAATGTCATAAGGGTATTCATTCACTATTTTATCCAACAAGATGATGGCCTGATCAAATTGCCCTAATTCCATTAAAATTTTTGCTTTTAACCAGTAAATCTCATCGGTGATTCTGTGTCCGGGATGGTCATCCAGCATTTTATCCAAAGCATTAATAGCTTCCTGTTTTTTGTTTTGAAACAATAACAAGTCAATGGACGCATAGGTCTTCATAACCAAATCAGTAGTATCCAGTACTGTATTGTCCTTTATTAAAAGGCTGAGTTGGATGGCATCGTTTGATATTTCCCTGGAGGTAGCGAGCTTCAATATATCGAGGTGAGACTGCGCCAACGAAAAGTTACCGCTGTAATAGGAAAGTTTGGCATTCTTTAATTTTGCTTCATAACCCAGCGGTTGTTCTTTTTTGGATTTTTCCACCTGTGAATACAAAAGTGTTGACTCCCAGGGCTGACCCGTCAAAAGATATATGTCGCCTAAATCGAGCTTACATTTGGCGACTAAATTGGAGTTAACCCTGGGTCTTTTAATTATTTTGTTTAAAATTTCTATGGCACGTTCTTTCTGGTCCAGATAAAAAGCATAAAGCAAAGCCTCGCTCCTCATAACCTCCAGGGTTACCGGATTGTAGCCCACCTGATTTACCAAGGCATCGTAATCAACAATTAACTTTCTTATTTCAACCGTATCGATTGGAAACGAGTTTTTTACAGTTTCTTCCCGGGCTTTGATTAAGTATTTTTTAGCCAATACATAGTTGTCACCTTTGGGAAATTCTTTGATCAAATATTCAAAAATGGTGACCGTATTTTTATAGTCTTTGTTTTCGAAAGCAATGATGCCAACATCCATGGTCTTTCGCCCGCCGGTTTTAAAACGTTTGTCGAATGCGCGTGACTGAATAAAAGCCTGATAAAAATTCTTCAATTGCAGGTTAACCCAGATCAGTAATTCACTATAAATTTCTTCATTAGGTTGCTCCTGCAATTTATCAAACAAGTAATCCTGCATCCCTACCAATTCTTCCTTTTCCGACAGTATATTTTGAAAAGTATTTTTAACATATTCAACATTCTCAGGATGGGCCTTGAGAAAATTAATGTATTCCTCCACCATCATGTCCTTGTTGCTGGTTAGGCGGTATACATTGGCTAGCTCCAGGGAATACTTGTATTTATCATTTTCTTTTTTCCGGCCGATCTTAAAAGCTTCTATGGCAAATTCGGAAATTCTTTTTCGCATGAAATATTGAGCGGTAGCCCTGACATCAAAGTCACCTTTTTTAACCAAATCAATGATTCTATTGAAATATTTATCAGCTCTTTCCTGCTCCCCCTTTGATTTGTAAATAATACCCTTATCAATATGGTAGTTAACAAAATTGGGATAAAACTTGAGTACCCGGTCTATATATATCTCGGCACCTTTGAAGTCGCCGGTTGAGGTAAGCAACTCCAAATAATTATTGTGAATTCTGGGGATGTTTTTGGCGCGACGCGCCAAATTTTCATAAATATCCTTGGCCTTCGACATTTCGCCGCTATTAAAATATTCGTTGGCCAATAATATTTTGTCATCCTGCCCATACAGATTGGTTGTAATTATTAAAAGGAAGGAAGTAATGATCAGAGATAAGAAGTTAGGTAAGTTTTTTTTCCGTTTTATGCACATATTCACGCTGCTAGTATATTATATATAATATATTAATTAAATTATTATTATCTATTAGGCTGTGGATTAGTGGATAAATATTCGCCTTATTGTTTGACTTTTAAAAATGTTTACGAATTTGGGATTATTTTTGATTTACTCACAAGTTATTAACATTTAAACAACTGATTATGAGTGTGTTAACTCTTAATATCACTTTATACACATTTTTGAGCCGTTATATTTTATAAACGTTTATGTGAATAAGATAGTTTATAAATTTTTTATATCCACTTTAATTAACACTGCTTCCTTACATTTTATGTTTCAGGGTGGAATAGCGATTGTTATCCACGGGTATATTTTATTTATCCACAGGTATTATAACAGGTAATTGTGGAATGTATAGGTCATGTGACAAGTGTATTCCGACAGTTTTCTCCCGGTTATTCGATGTTGATGTTTTCGTTTAGTTCCCAGTTAGGTCTTACGGTAAGGGTCTTATTGAGATGGTAAACGGGTTCGGGTTCAATAAAATCGCTGACATCTCCCGGATCCCATTGGCCATTTTGGTTCGTATCGATCAATACTCTTATTTTATAATCACCGGGTTTCAGATCGTTGAATTTGTATTTCTTTTTGTTGATGATTTCCGCCTGTACTTCAAAGTTGGTATTGGTCAATTGGATAATAAATGCAGGGAAGTCAGTGAAGACCTCACCCATGATAATGCCTAGGTTGGCAGAGCTGGTGAAATTATATTCTTCTGTAATTTGTGCGCTGCTATCCATTTCAATGCTTATAAATGTGTTATCCGGTATTAACAAGGTTACTTTGTTATTGGGATTTTTCGCATCAAAACTTTCTTTGCCTGGGATTCTTCTTTGGTTGGTTGGTTTAGGGGCGGTGGTTGTGTCTTTGTTTATTAAGTCCGGGTTGAGCTGTTTTTGTATGGTGAGCTCTGTGCGGTTGTCATTCCATTTCAAGTCGGTCAGACTGTCAATGTTTTGTACAGTTGTACTATCGTATTGAAATAACAGGCTGTCGGTGTTAAGATAAAGGACCGGTTTATTAAAAGTGATTTTTCCATTAAATACAGCACTGGTATTGATTTCACTATCCCTCAGGTTTACGTTAAAATCAGGTGACTTTCTTTTGCTCTCCTGGAATTTCAAATAAAATAAGGTGTCAATTGATTGATTAATGGTATCGAAAGCTGTCAGATGCACCTGGAGACTATCTAAAGTTTTGATGTTGTTATAGATTCTAAGCACTTCATTTTTATCGGTAAGTGTGCTGAATAGTCTTCTTAAAGAATCGTTTACGGCCTCGAGCTGATAAGACATTACATATTTATTGAACCGGGCCTCGAAATATTTGCCGGTGGTTCGAAGGTTTGTGAGTTTAAAGGATCTGAAATTTCTCTTTCTGGTGTAGAGCTTCAGGCTGTCGTAGTTTTGTTGAAGATCTATGATTTCACCTAGAAAGCCAAACGACTCTTTATCCGGTTCGCACTCAAAATTTTTGTTTTGATCATCTACCGCATATATTCTATATTGACCGTTTTTAATATTCGTAAAGTTGAATTGACCCTCTTTGTTGGCTTTGATGGAATACTGCGCTCTGCCGGTAAATACATCCAGGGTATCGTTAATATCATAAATGGCGAGTAAAGCATTTTCAACCCGCTCGCCGGTTAGGATGTCGGTGACGCTCCCGTTAATACTCAGTGAGTCGAGAAAATCTCCCGTGCTAAAAATAATGAGAAGATTTTCTGCAGGATTATTCTCAGTTATATCAGTTACCGCGCCACCAAAGTTGAATGTATAAGTGGTGCTGTCTTCCAGTTGAAGATTGGTTAGTTTAACCGTTTTTTTGTTGTACTGGAATTCGTAGTCTTCATTAATTTTAGGTGTAACGGTCAATTCATTCTTTATATTCTTGAGTTTAATATATTCATTGAATTCCATACTGATTTCATCACCCTTAAATAGTAATGTTTCTTTTTGCGGGTTGGCTTCCACTAGTTCCGGGGGATCTTCGTCCTTGGGTCCGCCGGTGGGTGATTGTGGTCTTGCGCAGGATAAGGCGAGTACTGGTAAAAGTATTAACAGGTAATGAAAGAACGAATGATTAGTCATGTCTTACAATATAGATCAAACTTGAGTAATTTAGGTTATTTTTTTTTGCTTCATAATTTGAGCGGTATCCGGTCATAAAGGCTTTTAACATGTTTGTGTTGGCTGATTGATTTTTTTCACTTAACAAACTCACATAGTAGGCATCAAGTTTTTGCGGCAGTATAGTTTCTACTTTAAGCCTGTGCTTTGCTAATAGGGCTGAAATAGATTTTTTATCAAAGTGATACAAGTGCCTTGGCACGTCATATCCCGCCCAAAATTCGTTGTATAAACCGGCTTCATAACACATATGGTTGGGTACCGCAATCACAAGCTTCCCTGAGGGTTTTAGCAGGCTCTTAATTTTCATGAGTGTTTCATTTATTTGCGGTACATGTTCTAAAACGTGCCACAGTGTTATGACATTATACTGTTGCTGTTTTTCAATATCAAAAATTGATCCATAGATGTTGGCTCGTGTTAAATTAATGGCTTGTTGCCTGGCTAAAGCGGCTGGTTCTACACCTAAAACTTGCCATCCTTTGTCCTGGCACGCTTTTAGAAATTCTCCGGTACCACATCCATAGTCAAGCAAATGGCCTGTTTCGGTTAAACGACTGACCAGTTTGGCTTTTTGCTTCACTGTTATTTTTCTGACATTCTTATAGATAAAATTAATTAAACTGTTGGTTTTGTTACTGTGAGAAATGTATTGAGGAGACTGGTAGTATTGCATCAATTCATGCTCAGCGGGACGGGGGTTTGTAAATTTGAAATGGCAATTTTCGCAATTCACAATATTAAATGTTTCGCGAGAGACTGTAAAGTCCCGACATATTTTATAGTTAGTAAAATCCTTACCTTGACAGACAGGACATTCTTGCAACTTTTCAGGCATTAAACTATTTTCCTAGGTACACTAAAATAATTGAAATATCGGCTGGGGATACGCCGCTGATTCTGGCGGCCTGTCCAAGGGTCTCGGGTTGAATTCTGGTCAACTTTTCCCTGGCCTCAGCAGATAGGGAGGTAAGCAGGCTATAATCAAAACCGGGCTTGATTTTATAATCTTCAAGGCCTTCGATTTTCTTTACCAGTTGTTTTTCTTTTTCTATGTAGTTATCATATTTGATGAGAATTTCGGCTTGTTGTAACACCTCCTCCTCAAATCCATGTAGGTAATCTGCCAATGATGGATCGATGGATGTAAGATTTTGGATATCAATTTCGGGTCTTTTCAAAAGCTTTTCTACTGCGAGTTTTTCCTTGATGGTAGCAGTTTGCAGATTGGTGAGGGACTCATTGATCTGTGTAGGCGTAACTTTTTTATGTTTCAGATCATTAAGCAATCGGGCGGTCTCGTTTTTTTTATCCATTACTTTATCGAGTCTTTCATCTGAGGCAAGGCCAATTTTGTGACCTGTTTCCGTCAACCTCACATCCGCATTGTCCTGACGTAACAATATCCTAAATTCAGCCCTGGAGGTAAACATACGATAAGGTTCTTCTGTTCCTTTATTGATCAGATCGTCGATGAGTACGCCGATATAGGCTTCAGACCTTTTTAGCACGAGTGCTTCCAATTCATTAATTTTTTGATGTGCATTAATGCCGGCCATTAAACCCTGGCATGCAGCTTCCTCGTAGCCGGTAGTCCCGTTGATTTGGCCGGCAAAATACAAGTGGTCAATAACCTTTGTTTCCAGCGTTAGTTTTAGCTGCGTTGGGGGAAAATAATCGTATTCAATGGCGTAACCGGGCCGGAACATTTTAACCTGTTCAAATCCTGGAATCCTTGTGAGGGCCTCATACTGGATGTTTTCAGGCAATGAGGTGGAAAATCCGTTGACATAGATTTCCACGGTATTCCATCCTTCGGGTTCAACAAAGATCTGATGACGCTCTCTTTCGGCAAAGCGGTTTATCTTGTCCTCGATGGATGGGCAGTACCTGGGTCCTATGCCCTTGATTCTTCCGGCAAACATAGGTGATTTATCAAAGCCGGTTTCGAGGATTTCATGAACAGATCTGTTGGTATAAGTAATGTAACAACTTCTTTGTTTGGTGAGCCTGGGTGTATTGGTGTAGGAAAACTTTCCCGGTTTAAGGTCTCCGGCCTGTTCTTCCATCTTTGTATAATCCAGGGAACGCCCATCCACTCTGGGGGGTGTGCCGGTTTTCATCCTTCCGGATTCGAAACCTAGTTGCACCAGTTGTTCTGTTAAACCTTTGGCCGCGCGTTCTCCGGTGCGACCGCCACCAAATTGCTTTTCTCCGATATGGATCAGGCCATTTAGAAAAGTGCCATTGGTGAGAATCACTGATTTAGCCTTGATTTGGAGCCCAAGACTGGTTTCCACGCCTATTACCCGGTTTTGTTCAACAATAATACCGGTGATCATCTCCTGCCAGAAATCTACATTTGGCGTATTTTCAAGGGCCATTCGCCATTCATTGGAGAAGAGCATACGGTCATTTTGAGACCTCGGACTCCACATAGCTGCTCCTTTGGACTTATTGAGCATGCGAAATTGGATCATGGATCTGTCAGATACAATACCGGACATGCCGCCCAATGCATCAATCTCCCGTACAATTTGTCCTTTGGCGACTCCTCCCATGGCGGGATTGCAAGACATTTGTGCAATCGTATTCATGTTCATGGTAGCTAACAGCACCTTGGATCCCATCTGAGCTGCCGCATATGCGGCCTCACAGCCGGCATGCCCTGCCCCTACCACAATAATATCATACTCTATAAACATGGTTTTATTTCTTAGGTGTTCCACGTGGAACACTTACCGCCCATTTTGCTGATGATGTTCCACGTGGAACATCGTTCGAACTAGTTAAGGTTTTGCAAAGATAAGCAAGCTTCTTCTTTTTTTCTCATTTCTTTTTTTTCGGCTTCCGATTTGTCCTGATAGCCTAAGAGGTGCAATACGCCATGGATGATAACGCGATGAAGTTCCTGTTCAAAGGGTTTTTTATAGATGCCGGCATTTTCTTTAACTCTATCGACGCTGATATAGATCTCTCCCTGAATCTCCCGTTTTTCAGTTTCTCTATTATCAAAGGTGATAATATCAGTATAGGTGTCGTGGTTAAGAAAGTCAAGATTTATTTTGTGGAGATAGGTATCAGAACAAAATATGTAGTTAAGTTCTGTTATGAGGTAGTCTTCAGCCTCGACAATCGCCGCTATCCACTTTTTTGTGTTTTCAGATTGGTTTAATCGAAAGGAGATATCTTCATAGAAGAAGTTAATATCCATCTCATCAATTAACGTAGAAGGAGAGTTTAACAATTCTTCCCTGGTCTTCAAAGGAGACCTCGTCCGATAGGTGTTTCATTAGAAAGATGCCTCTTCCACCGGGTTTGTCGAGGTTTTCCGGGGCCGTAGGATCTGGTAGGTTGTTATAATCAAAACCCTTCCCCTGGTCTCTTACTTCGAAGCTAATGATATTGTCGTTGAGCATCAACGACAGGGAAACGTTTTTGTGTTTATTATTTTTATTGCCATGCTTTATGGCGTTATTGACGGATTCGGTAACGGCGATCATGATGTTGCCATAGATGTCATCATCAATGCTATACTTCTCCTTAGCATTATCTATAAAGCTTTCTATGATCCTGATGTTTTCTCCCAGGGAAGGAATCTCTATTTTAATTAAGTTCATTAGTTTTTTAAAATCATGTATTGCAATTTGATCAAAACCGTTGCTCCTGGCTGTACCAAATAGCTTTGAATTTAGTCAAATTCTTTCAATCAATACTAATTACAATGCTTATTTTTCAATTCTTTTGAAATATTCGTTTACTTCCTTTTTATAGTAAGGATTAAGTCTCAAAGGTACGGTTTTTAATAATTCAATTTCCTTTTCCTTTAACTTGATGTATTCTTCAAATGCTTTGGGCAATCTTTTTTCATAATCTTTGGCCTTTTCAGCCTCTCGTTTTTCATCCAGCTCTCGTTCCCGCAAAGCATTTTCTGCCTCCAGCAATCTGGTCAGTATCTCTCTTTGCCGTTCAATCATCTCACTGCTCAATCGCTTATTTACCAAATCTGTCTCTGTTTCTTCCATCTTATCGAGCAGATCGTTGACAGCTTTCCCGCCATCCTTGCCGCCTTCTTCCCCATTGTTGCCATATTTTTCGTTCATTTCCTGCAATGCCTGCCTTAATCGTTGCTGTTCGGCAGCCAACTTTGCCAGTTCCTCTGATAGCTGCCTGCCCGACTTGCCACTTTTCTGCAATTGCTGGATCTGCTGGTTCAACTGCTTTTGTAATTCACTCAACCCAGGCATATTTTTTCCTTTGTTTCCTTTTTGCGGCTTGCCCATAGCATCTGCCATTTGTTGTTGCATTTGCTGCAATACGTCATCCAACAACAATGCCAAATTGTTAATGGAAGTCATAGTAAATTGCTGCTTGCTTACGGCCAGTGATTTTTTTCTATCTCTTAAGGCCTTAATGGTCTTATCCATATTGTCGCTCATTTCTCCCAACTCACGGGTAACGAAAGAGGCAATCTGAAAAACCCGTTCGGAAAGGGCCAGGAGACTGTCTTCTATAATTTTTGAATCGTCTTTTAATTTCAGCTGTTGTTGCGACAACGGAATAAACCTGGGATCACTCTGCTTAACATTACGAAAGTCGATCATTAATTTTTCCTGATCAAAAGATAATTTAACGAGATTATCAACGATGTCTCTTAAATTATCCAAATTCTCCATCATCATTTCCATTTCTGCCCCATTTTGCATTTGTTGCAATTTCTGAGACATTTCCTGCATCTTCTCGGCAGATTGTTGTTGAGACTTGGCCGCTTTTTTTCTTTTGTTATTCTCCAGGTTCTCCTGGCTCTCCTTTTGCAATTGATCGATTTCCTTTTGCTCTTCGGAGGTATCCTGCATGGCATCAGGGTTTTTACGATCCTGGTTCATTTCATTTAATTCTTCCAGCGCTTTCTCGGTTTCCTCAAATTGTTCGTTAAGCTCCTGCTGCTCTTCCTGCAAGTCTTCAATGTCGTTAGACTTGTCCTGTGTTTTCTCGGACAGCTCTTCCTGTTCTTTGGCGCTTTCATTTAGTTCGTTGATAGTCTCCTCAAGCTTGTAATCAAATTTGAGTTTTTTAAATAGCTCCAGGCTTCTTTCCAGTTCCTTTTCCAGGTTGTCCTCTTTATTGTTAAGTTTTTCCAGAATATCCTGGACTTTGTTCATGTCTGTTTTTTCCTGCATCAGTTTTTGCAACTCATCGTAAAGCCTCTTGGTTTCTTCATCCAATAATTCGTCCATGAGTTTTTGCAACTGCTGGGCCTTTTCTTTGATTTTTTTGCTGTTTTCTGAAAAACGCTCTCTTTTTTGATTGGTCGCTCTGTTTAGGTCCTGCAGCTTTTTGATGGCTTCATTGAGCTCTTCCCTTTTCTTTAAAATTTCTTCCAGCCGTTTTTCATCCTGCCATTGCAGGGATTTTTCAGTTTTTAATCTGTCTTCTTCCTCCTTTAGCTTTTCCTTCAGTTCGCTGGCTTTCTCCAGCGTTTCGTCGATTTGTTTTTCCGCGTTTTTGGATGACTCCGCAATGCTTTCTTTTAATTGACTTTTATCAGGGATATTAAAAATATACGTCCCGGTCTTGGATGATTTTCTTCCATTGACCGCATCGTTGTCCCATACTTGTAAATAATACTCTACTTTATCACCTTGATTCAAATCGATAGAATCAAACAACATTTGATAATAATAGCTTTGACTTATCCGGTTTTTATCGATGGGAATATTAATAGCCTGAAAGTCTGCTTCTTTCGAGGTGCCACTACTGGTTTTTTTATAGAATAAAGATAATTGAGAGAGGCCATAATCGTCGGCAATATTCCCACCCAAAACGGTATAGCTATACAAGGTAGTATCCTTAAATTGATCCAGTGTTATTGAGGGATACTGATCCGGAATTACTTCAATGTGGTAGTTTATCTTTTCTTTATTATCACTGTATTCATTTTGTAGCTTTATCTGATAATCCTGGGATTTAAATACCTTTCTTTTATACGTAAAAACCTGATTATCAATCATTTCCAGATCATTTTCGGCTTTTTCCCCACCAAAGATTATTTTCATTTTTTCCGCATCAAGTGTGGTATAATGCCACTCAATGATCGTGCCTTGGGGGACTTCAATATTGCCAATATTTTGCAGGGTCTGATTGTCTCTTTTTACGTATCTAGGAAAATTCAACACCACATTGAAATTTTTCAGGTTTGGGCGGTTGACCACTTCAATCGTATAGTCACCTGAATAAAAACCGGCAGCCTCAAAAGAGAAATTTGTGTTGTGCTGAATTTTTTTGAAGGTATAAGCAAATCCCGCCTGATTTCTTGACTCCATTTTAATTCTTCTGTTATTGAACAGCACAAACGCATTTTCCGGAATAGCTTTTCCTTCAAAGTCAAGGGTGATGGTAAAATCTTCATTTTTAAATGCTCTCAGGGTTTCGTTGCCCAATACAAATTGGAATGGGGCGACAGGCAGGTAGTCTTTGTTGTAATTAATGATTTTGGTAGTACTGTCTTTTAAAAAACTCGGCGCAAAAAACAGCAGTATAAAAATGACGATAACCGGCACCACCGCATACTTTAAATATTTCCGGTTTTCACCTAAGTCAATGGCCTGCGTAAATGGGATGACCCCAATCTTATCGGTTCGATGGCGAATGCTGGCGGCAATTAAATCACTGTTGACGTCTGATATTTTTTGTAGCTGGAGGGTATTTAACAACTTATCCTCAATTTCCGGAAAGTAGCTGCCAATCTGCCTGGCGGCCTCTTCGTCACTGATTTGTTTCCTAAGGTAAAACAGCCGGGTGATGGGGTCTATGATCCATTTATAACTGACAATGAGACCAAAGGTGATAAAAGAGAAAAATAATATGGCGCGTAAGGTGGTATCAAAATTAGCTATGAAGGCCAGAGAATTGACAACTAAATAAGCCCCCAGAAGTGATGCAAACAGAAACAGGCCACCTTTTAATAATTGATTCTGATAATACTTTCTTTTGTAGGCATTTAAATTGGCAATCAGAACATTTTCTTTTCCTGCTTTACTCATAACTTTTTCATCATCAACGCTTCATCAGTAAAATTAAATATACTCAAATCCCCCGCCTAACAGGCTTTTTCAAACCGGGCAGTCCCTTAGCTATTAACAGTAACTATACGCATTTTATGCGAATCAATACAATCCCTATATAAATTACATAATATTTAAGAATTCACACAAACTAAATGGTCAAAATGCAATTGAATTCATAATTATTATTAACTGATATTCCTTTATTTGGTTGCCTTTTTAGATTTTCTTCCTGTAATATTATAACAATGTATCACCACAAAGTGGTTTTTGCTTCACTTGATAACTATTATTTACAATTCTTAAAACCAGCAGCCGAACTGGTAGAGGCCAGCGAAGGCTGTTTAGTTACCGATAATTTCAATCTCTGTTCGCCGGTTTATTTCTCTCCCGCCAATTTCGTCATCATTTGAAACCAAAGGTTTTTCTTCCCCAAATCCTTTAGAGGATAACCTACTTGGATCAATACCATAACTAATTAAATATCTTTCTACGGCCTTAGACCTTCTCCGCGATAAGGCCTTATTGTAATTATCGTCTCCTACATTATCGGTATGACCATTGATCTGGACCTTCAGATTAGGTGTGCGGTTGAGTAGCTGATAAATCCTGTCTAGCTCCGAAATGGACTCCGGTTTTATTTCGGATTTGCCACTATCAAAGAAGATGTTTTTCAGAATTACGCGGGAGCCAACGTCGGCAGGCTTTAACCTTATCGTTGCATTTATACTTTTATCAGTCAGTATGGCTCTTTTTTTAAAGCTTCTGGAATGGAACAGGTACCCATCTTTTTCAACAGTCAGACCATAATTCTTATTGGCGGGGATTTGTAATTCAAATGTGCCGTTTTGCGGATTGGTGTATTTGACAGCTACGACCAAATTTCTGCTGTTATCGGATAATACCAATTTGGCCCTGATCGGTTTTTCCGTATTGGCGTCAATGACTTTACCGCTAAATATAACCAGGGGCGCCTTGGAACTTTTCTCTATTTTCAAGTCGATTTCGGGTTCATTGGTTTCCTCAATTTCCACATTTTTGGTTTTTTTCAAATCGACGTAATCTCTTTGGTCCATCAAAATGCTGTAAATATCATTCCCGCCAAGGCCGTCTTCTTTTGCCGTGGCATAATACCCTCTTGTGTTGCTGGCGCCAATTACAAAATAAATTTCGTCTCTTGCCGTATTAATCGGAAAACCAAGGTTTCTCGGTCTTCCCCATTTTCCTTTTATATAGGGGCTTCTAAATATATCATATCCTCCCATACCGAAATGACCGCGTGAGCTGAAGTATAACATGTTATCTTCCGGATGAATAAAGGGAGCGTCTTCATCTTCTTTGGTATTGATTTTTGGTCCGGCATTTATCGCCGGGCCCCATTTTCCATCGTCTTGCAATTCACTTATGTATATGTCCAGACCCCCGTGTCCTCCGGGACGGTCGCTTGAGAAATACAATTTTTTGCCGTCTGCTGTCAAGGATGCTGAAAGTTCGCGGTACCTTGAATTAATGTTGGCATTGAGCGGTGTGGGTTTTGACCAATTGCCACCGTCAAAGTTGGACACGAAGATATCTCCATTGCCGACGCTGTAATAAATAAATACCTGTTTTCCATCAGGGGCAAAGGCGATGGCGGCATCGTGGTAAGGCGTGTTAATATTTTCACCTAATTTTTCGGGGGTGGTCCACTGCCCGTTGGACTTCCTGCTGATATAAATGTCTTCATAATAGTTATTGTCAGAGGCTAATTGATCGTCGTTGGAACCTTTTCTTCTGGATGTGAAAATTAAGGTGGATTCGTCTGCGGAGATTAGCGGCGCATAATCGTGACTCTCGGAATTAACAACAGATCCCAGGTTCTCAATTTTGACCTCTTTCGGATTATTGACATATTCAATGCCCATATTGCATTGTTTAATATTTTGGTCAATAATAAACTTGTCATATGCCTTGGGCCGGAAGGAAAGGTAATGATCCAGCGCTTTTTCAAAATTATTGGAAAACTGGTAAGCCTGCGCCAGGTAAAACTCCAGGTCAGGATTGTATTCCGGAAATTCATCAAATACTTTTTTGAGATAGGTCATCGCTTCATGTTTGAAGCTTCCTTCAAGATAAGCCATACCCAGCCTATAATCTATGGCTACATTACCACCAATAATATCGCTTGCTCTTTTATAATGTTCAGCAGCTTCATCAAAATATCCTTTCTGATAAAACTTATCACCTTTCTTTATTAATTTTTTATAGCCCTGGCCCTCAACCTTAGACCAAGTTAATATCAGCAAAATTAAAATGGTAAAAACCCGATTGGCCATAGTAATCAGCGGAAAAATATGAGTAATATAAACGCCAAATCTAACCTTTAATTAAACAGAATAAACAGCAATTAATCGATGAAGGTATTATGTGTAAGGTTTTATAAAAAATCATTGCTATCGACTCTCAATGGATCTTCATTGTATTTGGAAAATGTAATGATCTGGACTGGTCAGCTACGTCTGTGGTATCTATAGAATAGGATCATGGCCTCTGTATAACTTGTGCTCAAACCTTCGCGCAAAGGAAACAGCGCCTTCTTGAAAAAAGGGTTTTGCCAATGCGCGAAGGGGTTTGTCTATCATGTGTCTTCACATTTAGTGAGGTTAGCATGTCGCTTGGAGCTAACACGACCATCAAATAGACCACAGTTCACTTATTATTTTACCTGTTTTGTACGATAAGTCGTTTGGTCGCCTTCAAATTGTCGGCATCGATTTTATATAAATAAGCGCCCGCCTTAAATCTCGTCAAATCTACTGTAACCTGGTGTTCGCCGGCACTCTGATGTTCATCTACTACTACTTTCACCATTTGGCCTGTGGTATCATAGATTTTCAGGCGTACATGGGATGCATTATTTATATAATAAGAAAAATTCGTTTTTTCCTTGGCAGGATTTGGATAGCAGGAATCCAATCTAAAGCGATTATTGAAAAACTCTTCCTTGGTACCGGTTATCAACGTTCCAAATACATCTACCTTGGTGGCTGCATATTGATCGAAGCGCGTTTGTACCAAAGCCTCATTGCTGGCTCCCATCCAATCTTGCAAAACAGCTGCAAAAACCTGTCTGTAATCAAATTGGTGTCTTAAATTCCCCCTGTCTAAATCAGCCAAATCCGGATTGGTGCCGTAAACACCGGGCCTTACTCCTTTCCCAAATACAAACATGGGTGCGGCGGTGCCATGGTCGGTACCGTAACTTCCATTGGAGGCTGCCCGTCTTCCGAATTCTGAAAATGTCATGGTCACCACACGGTCTTCCAGTCCTAAGAATTTCAGATCATCCTGAAAGGCCTTGACCGCTGAGGAAACATGATAAAGCAAGGCTGCATGGGCTCCCATCGATGGGTCTCCCGCCACCACCTGATCGGCGTGGGTGTCAAACCCTCCTATTTTTGCTAAAAATATTTTTGTTTTCGAGCCACCGCTTAACAGCCTGGCAATGAGTTGTAACTGCCCTGCGAGAGGGTTGCTTGAAAAACGGTTGCCGGCATCAAACGGATATTTTTCAGGATAGGTGACATTGGCACTGTTCATTCCATTTTCAAATACATCTTTTAGCCGTCCTGCGTATTGATTGGATTTTTCTTCTATATCCATGATCCACTGCAGCTCCTGCCCGTAATGCGTGTCGGCCACGGACTCCGGAGGTAAGCCTCCAACGCTGGTGATCAGATCATAAAATTGATTCGGGTTTCTTGCGGAGATCGCGGCGGGAATGCCTGTTTCCCGGTGAAACATCAGCGAAACATTGTTGCCGATTTCCAAACCCAGCGGATCTGGCATCTCAGTGCTTGGATAGTCGTCCGGGTAACCGGGAAAGCAATGATCAAGATATCTTCCGGCCCACCCTGATGAATACTCATCATCGTAGCCGCCGCCCATCCACCAGATGTCCCGACTTCTAAAGTGGGATTGGTTAAGGTTTTCATAACCGACAGCCTGCACGATGGCTGCTTTACCTTCATCGTACAACTCCTTGATACCCAGCATGTCCGGATGTAGTCCTACTTGCTCCTGAACATTCAGGCTGTTATCAAGATCGATATAACCGCGGCTGCCACTGTCTGAAATGGCAACATTGGGTCTCAAATTGATGTAATTCCCATACTGATCCACGGGGATGATGGTATTCAAGCCATCGTTTCCGCCATGTAATTGTATCAGAACCAATACTTTATCGTTATCTGCACCGCTGGCAGCCAAGGTTTTCAAAGTGCTCTGGCCTAACACCGTCAAGGGCAATCCATTTAGCATAAACGGGGTAGCGCCAGTTATAGATAGTTTTTTTATAAATCCTCTTCGTTTCATTTTGGTTTCTTTTTTTGGAACAACTAATTAATACAATTGGTACTCGGGTGACTGCATCAATGCTCGAAGTAAGCCCTCTAATTGGATTCTTACAGCTGTGTCGTCGCCGGAGATTTTATAGTTATTCCATTCTCCAGCCCAATTGGCGGCAGATAAATTATCTAAAAGCACATCGTCTTTAAAATAATCAAACCTTTCCTGGGTGATGATTTCGGGAAATAAATCGTCTATCAATTCCTGCACCAATACATCGGGATCAGCGGGGTTGGAAATATGCAAAGCATTGTCAACGTATGTGACTATATCCAACTGAAACCCCTGGTTATCTCCGTTTTCTACCAGTACATCTGAAAACTGGTACCTTCTGGCTAAACCATTATTGGATATCCAGTTTCTGTTAAATTCCGGATTTTGATGATAGGCAGGATAGCCGGCCACCTCCGGCGGATCATAAAATGACATTCCCTGGTCATTCATATTACCCAATAAACTTCTGAAGGAAACATCAAAAGCCTGCTGTAAATCTGATGACGAATCGGGAATACCGACATTAAAAAATCGTGTTGCACCGACAACCAGATCCAAAGGTGATTTGATGATGGCCCCGCGACTATCGTCAGTAACAATGCCATTATCAGTATCAAAAAAATGTTGGCTACTTAACAATTGCTCCAGTACAGGTTGAAATTCATAGTTGTTATTTCTAAAAGTTTCTGCTAAAGGGGTAATAATATCTTGTTCAATCTCATCGGTAATATCGTAATAGACAAAATACCGATACAATTTGCGACAAATATGTTTGGCGGTTTCATCCTGGTTAAAAATCATGGCAACCAACTGGTCCAACTCATCCAAGGCCGCTTCTTGGGTAGCCATGCCGTCTACCAATGCATTTGGCTGAATGGTGGTTCCACCAAAAGCATTGCTAAAGGTTTTCACACTGGCGTCGTGGCGATTGGCCAGGTTACTGCCGTTTAATCGCAAAATGCCGGTAATCAGCCCTGTGTCGGGATCAGTTTCCAGGTACTCCTCGTCATTTACATAACCTGACAATACTTTGGCGGCCTCCTGCACATCCTGTTCGGTATAATTCGTATAATCCTCAGGACCGATCTGGGGTCCCTTGCCAATAGTATATAACTCCAAATACTCCCGGGCAAAATTTTCGTTGGGTCGCCCGACTTCATTTAATCGACCATCGAGATAAATCAGCATCGCATTGTCCATACAAATTTTTCTCGAGAGTTCAAGAAAGTTTCCGGTGGCATATCTGCGAAAAAGTGCATTTTGGTAATAAAGCGCCGTGCTGTCGTTGACCGTAGTGAAACCGGTGGTAAAATGCGTGTGTAGAAAAAAGGTCATTCTTTCTCGAATAGAAACCCCTTCTCTGTGCATGAGCTCTAACCACCAACCACGGAAAAAAGTGATTAAATCACCATTTTCACTGTTGAGATCAGTTGGTTTTGGATTAGTCCAGGGTTGATTGGTCGCAGGATCGCTGGGAGGGTTGGGGTCAGCAACCGGTGTAAACAACTGCGTTAGAATCTGCGCTGCTGTAGATCCGGTATATTGGTCAATTTGTAGTTTTGTTGGTCCAAAGGTTGCTCGTTTGAGAAGATGACTCGCTTGTCGTCTTCCTAACGCCCCGCCAAATGGATTTAGTGAAGCCATATCTTAGTATATTTTGGTTGTATTGGTATTTTAAATTCAAATTGATAAAGATATGGCCCGATCGTAACATTTAATGGCCATATTAAAGTGGTTATATTACATAAATGATGTTTAAATGTAATTTTAATACACCAACCGTTAGGAAAGATGGGAAGTAGTGTTTTTGTATATTTAGAAGAAACGGTAAATATAAGCCATTTATTGCCTAACTTCCTAGCATCAGGGTTAACGTTTTCACACAAAAGAATTCCTACCTATCGTAAATTACTAATAACGTGGCTGTTATAGCTTTATAGCCCAATGCTTACGATTTCCAAATGATTATTGGTACCGGTCATTTTTGACAACCAGAGGATCAATTTGAGTGGGGAACTATTAGTGATATAAATTCACCAAATAATAATATTTTGAGTTGGCGGTAAATTTTAAGTTTCAGATCTGATCTAAAATTGTGCAAAGTGGGGAAAAATGTTACAGCGGCCTTCCGGACTTTTTTCTGATATTGAAAGCGCAACGCAGGTAATATACGGCAGATAAAGTGAGCTATCCCATGCCGGTTATTCTTGTCCGATTTGTTCAAGTTCCTGTTTGTATACTTTAATAGCCCTGTAGATTCCGGAGGCAAGGTAAACCTGATTCTTTTTATTATTCAAAAATATTTCTTCCTTTTCGTTGGTCAAAAAACCTAGTTCTACCAAAATGCTGGGCATCGAAGTTTTCCACAATACCAGGAAGCCGGCTTGTTTGACACCCCGGCTATGTCGGTTTATTCTGTTCTTGAATTGTAACTCTATTTTATTGGCGATATTCAGGCTGTTTGCCAGATAAGCATTTTGCATTAGTGAAAACAAAATATACCCTTCGGTGCTGCTGGGATCAAACCCTTCATAGTTATCCAGATAGTTTTCCTCTTGTAAAATCGATTCGTTTTCTCGAATAGCCACATCCAGATTTCCTCGCGTTTTATGTAGACCCATGGCATAGGTTTCCGAACCGCGGAAATAGTGTGGACCCGCATTGCAGTGAATGGAGATAAACAAATCAGCATTATTTTTATTGGCGATGTTGGCTCTTTCGTGCAGCTCTATAAACGTATCGGTTTTACGGGTATAAATTACTTTTACCCCTGGTAAATTTTCTTTTATAATCCTGCCCAATTCCAGTGAGACGGCCAAAGCGACATGTTTTTCCTTCGAAAATTTTCCTGAACACCCGGGATCCTTACCTCCATGGCCGGCGTCGATGACGATGGTTTTGAGTTTATAGCTGGTTTGTGCCAATAACTGACCGGAACAGATAACCAGAATAAACAATATGCCTAAATTGATTACGCTTTTCTTCACTACCTGTAAATTTTGAACGGTTTTTTTCAGTTTTATTTTTCTGCCCGTATGTCCCTGGTTTCTTTGGCATTCAACCCGGCAACCTCCTAATATGCCGGAATATGCTGAAAGTTTCCCGGCACCTTTGACGATGAATGCTTTTAATAAATAACAAATTATTTGCCAAATTTATACATATCAACCCTAATTTTCCTGAAATTTTTGTTTTGTTAGCAAATTTATCTTTCAAGTAAACTTAGCCTAAGCCACTTAGCGAATAATTTTAACCTCCACGCGCCGATTAAACTTTCGTGATGATTCAATCTCATTGCTGGCCACCGGCTGTGTGCCGCCATAGGCTGCAGTGGTAATTCTATTAGGGTCAATACCTGCATTAATCAGTAATTTTCGGATCATTGCCGCTCGTGACTGGGAAAGCTGGTGTTTGAGATGGAGGCTCCCGCGGTTATCAGTATGACCTGAAATCTCAATAAGATAAGTAGGGGATTCTACCATTAATTCAATAACTTCCTTTAAATCATCACTCGACTGTGGTAAAACAACGCTTTTACCTTCTTCAAAATAAATAGTATTTAACTTAACTACCGGATTGTAAACAACACGGTCCATGAAGATATCTTTTTCAATTTCCTGGTAAGTCTTGTCAGCGGAAACATCGACTTTCACAAACTGGGCTTCATATCCTTCCGCTTTGACCTTAAAACTGTGATTACTATCAAATGGCATTACCAGGCTGTACTTGCCGTCATGTGGCCCGGTGTTGGCGACCGGCATTTTCTCGACGATGTTGTTTTTTTCCAAATAAAAGCTGGCCACGATCGGTTTTTGGCTTTTAGCATCAAAGACTTTCCCTTTTACTAATACCACCGGCTCCGGTCTCAATTCCTGGGGCAAGGCGATACGATAGATATTCATCGGATTTTTTGCAGTCCCCTTTCCATGTACAAAATAGGCATAGTTGCCCGATGCCGGAATGCTGTAATAAGCGTCCCAACCGGGAGAATTAACATTATCACCAAGATTTTGAGGTTTCGTCCAATTTTGCCAGGTGTCATCGGTCCGCTGCGTATAATAAATATCGCTGCCCCCATATCCACCGTGACCCTCGGAGGCGAAATACAGCGTCTTATCGTCTGCGGCGAGGAAAGGTGAAAATTCTGCCTTATGCGTATTTATCATGTTGCCAATATTGACCGGGTGGCTCCAGATATTTTCATCTTCCAGAAAACTGACGTATAGATCCTGGTCCCCATAACTATCATTTTGTTCAATAGCCATCAACAGCACCTTGCCGTTACTGGACAAATAGAAGTCAGCATAGCGACTGTTGTTGTAATAGCCCTTGATAAAAACCTGCCTTGGAAAACTCCAGCCGGTTTTAGTTCTTTTAGAGATAGAGACACCATTCAGATCCATCCCCGATTCAAAGCGTTGGTACCGGTTTATCAATAGCAGCGTGTTACCATCGGCGCTGACTGCACTGACCCCATTAGGATATTCGTTATTTAGTGGGGGTCCGATATTCTTAGCCAGGTTCCAGCTATCATATTCCCATCGGGAGTAATAAATATCCTGATCATCAAACTTGCCATTCATATTTCCCGGGTAGTTCTTTCTGGAAAAGTAAAGAGTCTGTCCGTCTGGAGAAATGATGGGTTTGATTTCGGAGTATTGGCTGTTAATGTTGAAGCCAAGATTCTCTTTCTCCGAAGTGAAACTATTTTCCTCCACATAATTTTTTAAACCCAGCTTTAACAAATCTTCCCGAAGCAACTGCTGATTGTCATAATCTGCAATGCCAATCGCATCGATCTGACACCAGCCCTTCTGGACAGAGGTGTTAATAGTTAATTCCACTTTTTTGACCTTGTAATCCGTTTTCTGCAGTCGCAGGCAAAATGTGCGGAAATCGAGCTTGAGTATTTTTGCCGGCGTATTGTAGACCTGAAATTTTTTACCTGTTTCGTCATATAGGTAAATGTCGGTAATCCTGCCGGGTCCGAAGTTTTCTAAAATGATTACCTGTTGAATACGCTTGGGCTGATCAAACGAAACAATCAGCGTTCCATAGGTAGCGTAAGAGTTCAGACGAAAGGCTTTTGGATGCGTGCTTCCGTATGGTAGCGCGTCCGGCCTGCCGAGGGCCTGCTTTCCCGACCAATTTTGAGTGCCGTAGTTATTATGCTGAAATTCGACTTCACGCGCCCACTGAATTTCGTGGGCAATGATCATCGGGCTAAAAAATAAAAGGGCGGCAAAGGACAGGAAAAATTTATTACACATGGACAAGTTCTTCACAACCTGCAATATTTGGAAAAATAAGGGAATTACAAAATCCACAGCTATTATATTTTAAGGCTACCAGGGTACTATTTGATCCATTTCCTAAAGTAAAACTTGAAAGAAGAAATCTTAAAAAATTAAACATCAATAGACTAACGATTGATTTAGGGGCGGGTAAAATTTTTCTTTAAAAGATTTTTTCGAACCACAAAAATCGAAATTAACCTGGGTTTTTGTGTGGTCTCAGGGAGGTTTGTTCATAATTTTAATAGCTTTTTTTCCAGCGACCTTTTCCCCGGTGCATTAGACTAACAAAGTCATCGAAAGATGGCGATAATTTAGAAATTGAATAGGAAAAAGAAGTATATAAATAACCAGAAAAAATTCATACAATGCCAAAAGGTAGTAAACATTTCAAGCTTTACCTTTTCATATGGATTAGTTGAGGTTACCAGGTTTTTTACGGGATCCTGTATCAGCCGCCAGGTTTTGAGAAGATAGTGTACCAGTATGACCAGGCCCACCGTCATATGCAATAAGTGCAACGCAGAAATAACAATCAAAAATGAAACTGCCGGGGCTTCGGAAAGATACAAACCGGCTTGTCTCAATTCAGTCCACCCAATGAATTGACTTACCGAAAATATTAAAGTCAAACTAAGGGAACCGGCCAGATAATCTTTCATTGACAAAAGATTGTCTTTTTCGAAAGAAGGCAGCACTTTACTCACCAAATAGCTGGAAAACATTAATACCACCGTACTGACTGCAAATGCCTTTGGGAAACGTACTTCCTCGACACCACCGGTTTCCATTCTGCCTACAGCATAAGCAAATGCCATAAAGGCAAAAATTAAAAAACTTCCGAACAATGCCAGATATAGAATCATTTTATGAGAATGAATTTTCTCAATGACCTTGAAGGTCGAATACTTTTTTTTCCGTTCTACTTTTTTGCTTTCGCCTGGCATAGTCTTTTCAAATCATGAGTGCATAATAATATTTACGGGTTCTGAGCCTTTAGTGATATAGTTCTTTACGTATAAATTTCAATTAGGATAGCCGAAAGAGCTATATAAAGTTAACGAACTTATTTGTTAGTTTTGCATTTTCAAATTTAAAATTCTACATAAGGAGCTATTTTAAATAAATCTACATAAGTTGATGAAGCTGCTGAAAGGGAATAATAGTTTGACCTAACGCTTTAGATATTAGTGCATTGAAGATAAATGACTTCCTGAAATTGTATAAAGAAGACGGTTTGATACAAACCATTGGTGAATGTATGAAACCGAATGAAAGCAAACACATTATTTTAAAAGGGCTGGTTGGAAGTCTTGATGCTGTGGTAGCAGCAGCCCTATATAAGCTCAACCATCAAAACCACCTATTTGTTATTCCCGATAAGGAGGCTGCTGCTTACTTTCACAATGATTTACAGAATCTAATGGGTGATAAGGAGGTTTTGTTTTTTCCTACTTCCTATCGCAGGCCTTATTTATTTGATGAAACGGAAAATGCCAATATTCTTGTTAGAGCTGAAATACTCAATCGTATCAATCACAAGGCAGCGACCGGCGAATTAATTGTTACCTATCCGGAGGCCCTGACCGAAAAAGTAATCAATAAAAAATCATTGGTAAGCAATACATTTACTTTAAGGGCCGGCGATTCCTTCGATGCGGCCTTTATCAGTGAGCTGTTGCTTACTTACGACTTTGAAAAGACGGACTTTGTCTATGAAGCCGGTCAATTTGCGGTGCGCGGAGGGATTATTGACATTTATTCCTATGCCCATGATTTGCCTTACCGCATAGAATTATTTGGCGATGAAGTGGAGAGCATTCGGACCTTTGATCCTGTAAGCCAGCTGTCGGAGGAGGAAATTAAAGAAATAAACATTATTCCCAACATACAAACCAAGCTGCTCCAGGAGACCAGGGAATCGTTTCTGGACTATCTGCCAAGAAACACCAAGATCTGGATCAAAGACTTTGAGCATACGCTGAATACTTTTGAAAAGTATTTTGAAAAGGCGACAGAGAGTTTTGATACCATATTGAAACAAAGTGGAGAAACCAGGGTCGTCTTAAATCCGGAGGCGCTGTTTGAAACGTCAGATACCTTTCTGAAAGGACTTTCATCCTTTGTAAAAATAGAATTTGGTAATAGGGTTTTTCAGAAAAGTGATCATCATTTTCAATTTGAAGCCATCCCCCAGCCATCATTTAATAAGAATTTTGAATTGTTGGTAGATGATTTGAAAGAAAATCAGACAAATACCATTACCAATATCATGGTTGCCGAATCTTACCAGCAGATAGAAAGATTACAGACCATTTTTGAGGAGTTGGACCCAACACTGGACTATCAGCACATGCAAATAGGCTTGCGTGAAGGTTTTGTGGACCGGCATTTGAATATTGCCTGCTACACAGACCATCAACTGTTTGATCGTTTTCATCGGTACAAAACAAAGACCAAACACTCCAAATCAAAAGCCATTACCCTGCGGGAATTGCGGTCTTTGTCGCCGGGGGATTACGTGGTACATATAGACTATGGGGTAGGAAGATTTGCCGGATTGGAAAAAGTGGATGTAAGCGGGAAGGAACAGGAAGCCATTCGCCTGGTATACCGCGATGATGACCTGCTGTATGTGAGTATTCATTCATTGCATAAAATTTCCAAATACAGCGGAAAGGAGGGAACGCCGCCCGCTATGAGCAAGCTGGGCTCGCAGGAGTGGGAGAATAAAAAGAAAAAAGCCAAAAAGCAACTTCAGGATATTGCAAAGGACCTTATTCAGCTTTATGCGAAAAGAAAGGCGGCGGCCGGATTTGGTTTTGCCAGCGATAGTTTTTTGCAGGCTGAGTTGGAATCGTCCTTTATGTTTGAGGATACGCCGGATCAGGCTAAAGCCACGGAAGACGTTAAGGGCGATATGGAATTAAAGCATCCGATGGACCGGCTGGTGTGCGGTGATGTAGGTTTTGGGAAAACCGAAGTGGCGATAAGGGCTACGTTCAAGGCGGTCTGCGACAATAAGCAAGTGGCTATATTGGTACCAACCACCATATTGGCTATGCAGCATTATCACACATTTAAAGAGCGACTGAGTAATTTTCCGGTGGAAGTGGCCTATATCAACCGCTTCAAATCGGCTAAAAATATTAAGGATATCCTGCAAAGTGTAAAGGAAGGAAAAATCGATGTCCTGATAGGCACCCATAGAATAGTAAACAAAGATGTTGTCTTTAAAGACCTTGGTTTGCTGGTTATTGATGAAGAACAAAAATTTGGGGTGAAAGTAAAGGAAAAACTTAAAGAAATGCGGGTTAATGTAGACGTCTTGACCCTAACGGCCACACCAATTCCAAGAACCCTGCATTTTTCATTGATGGGTGCCAGGGATTTAAGCATTATTGGGACGCCACCACCCAATCGTCAGCCGGTAACAACGGAATTACATACTTTCAACGAAATAATTATAAGGGATGCTGTCAGCTTTGAGTTGCGTCGTGGGGGTCAGGTTTTCTTTGTGCATAATCGCATAAAAGATATTGAGCAGGTGGCTAACATTGTATTAAAGCTGGTGCCCGATGCCAGAATCGGTGTGGCGCACGGACAAATGGAAGGCGCCCGGCTCGAAAGGGTAATGCTGAAGTTTATCGCCGGAGAATACGACATTCTGGTTTCTACCAATATCATAGAGTCTGGTCTGGACATTCCTAACGCCAATACCATCATCATTAACCAGGCAAACATGTTTGGCCTGTCGGATCTGCACCAGATGAGGGGACGGGTGGGGAGGTCCAACAAGAAGGCCTTCTGCTATTTATTGACCCCTCCTTCCATCGGCCTTACCTCCGAAGCCCGCAAGCGGCTGAGCACCCTGGAAGAATTTTCGGATCTCGGTGATGGTTTCAAGGTCGCCATGAGGGATCTCGACATTCGGGGTGCCGGTAATCTCCTGGGAGCAGAACAAAGCGGATTTATCAGTGATCTTGGCTTTGACGCTTACCACAAAATCCTGGATGAAGCCATCCAGGAACTAAAAGAAACCGAATTTAAAGATCTGTTTGCCAAAGAACTAGCGGAAAGTACACGGGTATTGGTACAGGATTGTAACGTAGAGACGGATTTGGAAATATTAATACCGGAAGATTACGTAGCCAATATCTCCGAACGATTAAATCTCTATTCCAAATTGGATAGTATAGAAAATGAAACCGCCTTGCAAAAATTTGTGGAGGCAATGGTTGATCGATTCGGACCGCTGCCCGCCTCGGTGCAAGACCTTACCGAAACCGTGCGGCTAAGATGGCTGGCTCAAAATTTAGGCTTTGAAAAATTAGCACTTAAAAATGAAAAGCTGAAAGGCTATCTGGTACCTTCGGACAACGAAGCCTACTACAAATCACCGATCTTTGGCAAAATTCTCACCTACGTCCAAAAGCACCCCAGAAAATGCAGACTAAAGGAACATAAAAAGCGATTGATTCTTACGGTCAATGAGATTTTGTCTGTAAAGGAAGGCATTGACATTTTAACGGTTATGAGTGCTTATGAATAATCGGGCAGTGGTATTGAAATTGCCGCGAACAAAATTTCTGTTCCATGACAAAGCGGCAAACAGATGAGGAGGCCCGGTCTGAGGAGATATTTTTACCTATTTGCCGGTATGTTCGTCAAACCAGGTAAGGACACTGGAATAGGTGGACACAGAATAGGGGACAATATAAGTAAGGCAAATTTTAATCACATCCTTACTATTGATCCCACCCCATAGCAACTTATCTCCATGGTTGATGACCATCAAAATAGTTCCGACCAACAGCGCTACTCTGAGTGCCCTTTTTAGAATGGTTGGCTTCAAGGCAATTTGCCACCACCGTAACACCGATTTTTCTTTATTAGTCATAGTCGAACAATATCGGCTAATTATAAGAATGGATTAAAATTCTACAATCCTGCTTAATAATTAAAGGATATATTCGCTATTTTCTTACCTCGTCACTTAATAGTGGAATTCATAAAATAAATTGGCTGATCTGTCTACGATTCTGCCAACAAAAGCGCCAGGGCTTTATCGGTCTCGCCTGCTTCCAGAAACTTTTTAGCGAGTAGGTGCAACTCCTTTTGTTTTAGTAAGGGATCGGTCTGACGCAGGAGGTGCTGTACTTCAGGCAGGGCTTTAACCTTTTCAATTGCTTCAGCGCCTGGCAGGCTGGGCGCGTTGCCTAGTCTGCCAAGATTGTTGCCCGTTAATACGGTGCTGTTCTGGACTGAGGCAGGTAGCTTATCAACGCCAATTCCTTTGCTGGCTTGTGGTTTGGGAATTTCAAAAAGCGCCTTGTCGCTGGCTCTGCAATACCAATTGGCGCCCATTCTTCCCACCAGATCCAGTTTGGTAGTATCGAGCCCGCCATTTGCTGACAGGTATTTTTCCTGAATATGGAGTAATACGACACGAGCAATAATCAAATTACCAGCACCACCTTCGTTGCCCAGTTCTATTACCTGGTCTACTTTGCATTCAAAGCTCACGGGCGCTTCACCTACCCGGGGAGGTTTCACTTTTTTCGAAGCGACTTCCGTAAAACCCGCCTTTTGAAATTCGTTGGTGCCGCGATCGTACTCAGTGCTGGCCAGTGAGGTTTGTTCGACCATGGGATAATTGACAATATTAATTACTGTCTCCGGCACCGCTTTGATATTTTCATAGGTATGTTTGGTCGTATTATCCCTGCCTCTTCTGGCAGGAGAAAATATCATCACAGGTGGATTGGCGCTGAAAACGTTGAAAAAGCTAAAGGGACTTAAGTTAACTTTTCCATCCTGATCGACGGTGCTGGCAAAGGCAATTGGTCGCGGTGCCACGGCAGAAATTAAATAACCGTGCAACTGCGGCACAGTTGTATTAGCAGGATCAATTGTAATAATTTTATCCATAAAATTACCTGGCCGGTTTTATCTTGTTGCTTACTTGTCCGAATCCAACTCTAACACCATTTTTTTTACCATGCCCTCGCAGGGTGACGGTGTCGTTGTCATTAATAAACACGCGTGTGCTGCCATCGCTAAGGCTTAATGGTTTTGTGCCTGCCCAGGCTAGCTCCAGCATGGAGCCAAAGGAGGTGTCCTCTTTTCCGCTGATTGTGCCGGAAGCCATGATGTCGCCAATTTTTACATCACATCCGTTGCTGGTATGATGGGCCAGTTGCTGGCACATGTTCCAATACATATACTTGAAATTAGAGTAGCTGACACGGGTTTCTTTACCTCCCTGGGGTTTAATTGCAACTTCGAGATTAAGATCGTAGTTTTTGGCTCCTTCAAACCGCAGATATGGTAACACCCTGGGTGTTTGTTTGGGGCCATGCACTTTAAATTCCTCCAATGCCTCCAGTGTTACGACCCACGGGGAAATGGCTGAAGCGAAATTTTTACCTAGAAATGGGCCGAGAGGGACATATTCCCATTTTTGTATGTCCCGGGCCGACCAATCATTAAATAGCACCAATCCGAAAATATGATCTTCTGCCTTGTCGGTGGAGACAGGATTGCCCAATCGGCTGTTTTTGCCAATTATAAATCCGATTTCCAATTCAAAATCCAATCGGTTGGAGGCCTGAAATACCGGACGTTCCTTCCCCTTTGGTAAAACCTGTCCCTTAGGCCGGTGAATAGGGGTTCCGTCAATAACGATACTGGAAGCCCTGCCATGATAACCCACGGGAATGTGTTTCCAATTTGGCAGCAAAGCATTTTCGGGATCCCGGAACATTTTCCCGACATTGGTGGCGTGCTCTACGCTGGAATAAAAATCGGTGTAATCGCCAATTTTTACCGGCATATGCATTTTTGCTTTTTTCCGGGGAATAAGAATCCCGGACTTTCCCTTTATCCGGGATTTTTTGTCTGATAGAAGTTTTTGAATTTCTTTTCGGATCTTTTTAGTAACAGGTTTTCCCAGCGCAATAAAATCATTTAAAACCGGTCGGTTAAACACACTTTTATCGATTTTAAGTTGATCAAAACAACCCAACTTAGCCACCGCTACCAGATCCAGAATCTCATCGCCGATGGCCACACCGATCCGGGGGGAATTATTGGCATTTGAAAAAATACCGAATGGAATGTTGTGAATTGTAAAATCGGAATCCGGGGCGACATCTACCCAGGAAGTTAGTTTTGCCATATTTTATTGCTTGTTTTGAGGTTAATGCTCCAACCAGGATTGATAATATTGCCCATCATCCAGTTTCAATGCGTTTTCGGTAATTTTCAAGGGTTTAAATGTGTCGATCATCACCGCCAGCTCCTGCGTTTCTTTCTGACCGATGCTTCTTTCATATGCTCCGGGGTGAGGTCCGTGCGGAATGCCACCTGGATGCAAAGTGATGTGACCTTTTTCAATGTTATTGCGACTCATAAAATCCCCATCAACATAATACAACATCTCGTCAGAGTCAATGTTGGAATGGTTGTAGGGAGCCGGAATAGATTGCGGATGGTAATCATATAACCTCGGACAAAATGAGCAAACTACAAAAGCACTGGTTTCAAAGGTCTGGTGCACCGGAGGTGGCTGGTGAATGCGTCCTGTAATGGGTTCAAAGTTGTGAATTGAAAATCCGTAGGGATAATTGTAGCCATCCCACCCTATCACATCGAAAGGGTGGCTTGCATAAACTATTTCGTGTAGCATTCCCTCCTTTTTGACCTTAATAACGAAGTCCCCTTTTTCATCATAAGTCTCCAGCTCTGTTGGTAATTTATAGTCTCTTTCACAAAATGGAGCGTGTTCCAGTAATTGCCCGAACCAGTTACGATATCTTTTAGGGGTGTAGATCGGATGGTATGACTCGGCGTATAAGAGTCTGTTGTCTTCCGTATCAAAATCAATCTGGTAAATCATGCCCCTGGGAATAACCAGGTAATCACCGTATTCAAAAGAAATGTTACCTAACAAAGTTCGTAAAGTACCCGATCCTTTATGTATAAACAACAGCTCGTCGGCGTCGGCATTCTTGTAAAAATAGCTTCTTAGCGATTTCTTTGGCGCTGCAAGACCAATGAGTATATCATTATTTACCAGGATGGGCTCACGGCTTTCCAGAAAATCATCCTTTGGACTTACTTCCATTCCCTTTAATAATCTCGCAGACATGTTTTTGTGAACCGCTATTTTTGGCGAAACGTCCAGGGAATTAACCAACGTTTTCACCATAGTGGGCCTCTGAATATGATACATCAGGGAAGACATCCCATCGAACCCGACTGTACCAAAGAGTTGTTCATAATACAAATTCCCATCCGGCTTTTTGAAAATGGTGTGTCGTTTAGGTGGAATTTTTCCAAGCGTATGGTATATAGGCATTTGAAACTATTTAATGATTTAACCAAAAAGTTACTTTACCAAGGACAGATGGAGACACAGGCCCGGGATCAAAGTGTTCCCCGCGACGCCTGCTCTCTTTCAATAGCTTCAAATAAAGCTTTGAAATTACCTTTTCCAAAAGATACGGCACCTTTTCTTTGAATGATTTCAAAAAAAAGTGTAGGCCTTGATCCAACCGGCTTGGTAAATATTTGTAACAGGTATCCCTCATCATCGCGATCTACCAGGATCCCCAGCTTTTTTAAGGGGTCGATATCTTCATCTATCTTGCCCACTCTATCGAACAGTGTGTCGTAATAGGTGGTCGGTACACGCAAAAATTCTACGCCTCTTGATTGCAAAGCTTCCACCGTATGAATAATGTTATCGGTGGCTACGGCGATATGCTGAACACCCGGTCCATCGTAGAAGTCCAGGTATTCTTCTACCTGAGATTTTTTCTTGCCTTCTGCCGGTTCGTTGATAGGAAATTTTATTCTGCCGTTTCCATTGCTCATCACCTTGCTCATTAAGGCAGTATACTCCGTTGAAATATCTTTGTCGTCAAAAGAAATTATTTGTTTAAACCCCATCACGTTGGCATAAAAATCTACCCAGGTATTCATTTCATTCCATCCGACGTTGCCAACCATATGATCCACGAATTTGAGCCCAACCGGCTCCGTTTCAAAAGCGCTTTCCCATGGCTTGAATCCCGGCAGGAAAATACCTTTGTAATTCTTCCTTTCCACAAATATGTGTACGGTGTCACCATAAGTATGCACACCCGATAGGACGGCTTCCCCTTCATCATCCCGATGGGTAACAGGTTCCATATAGGAGGTGGCGCCTCGTCGAACGGTTTCCTGGTAGGATTTGGTGGCATCATCCACCCAAAGTGCCACAACCTTTACACCATCGCCATGACGCTCAACATGCTTTCCAATATCACTACCTTTGTAAAGTGGTGAGGTCAACACAAGTCGAATTTTATCCTGTACTACCACGTAACTTTCCCGGTCTTGCAGGCCGGTTTCCAAACCCGCAAAGGCAAATGATTGAAAACCAAACGCGGACTTATAAAAGTGGGCGGCTTGCTTTGCATTGCTGACGTATAGTTCGATGTAATCGGTACCATTAATGGGCAAAAAATCTTGTTTTCCTTGCTGATCAGCGGCACCGGGGTCTGTGGGATTGACGGTTTTTAAAGTCATTTTTATGTCGTTTATAATTAAAGGGACTTTGATACTGGCAAACCTGTACGGCTACCCTATGTCATTAAAATTCTGACACAGGGAAAAAACGCTTTTTCAATATACAATAATACTCAATAATCAGCTAATGTTAGAATTAAAATTGCTTGATGTCAATACAATAGAAAAATATTCTAAAAAGTAAAAAATGTAAGAAATAATTTCCTTTTATTTGTTCTTATAAATAAAGGTTTGGAATAATTTTCTATGATAAAACTGGATCGTATTGATTTAAAAATACTGGATATTTTACAAAGAGATGCCCGTAGCACGATTAAGGAAATAGCCGGAAAGCTAAACCTTTCTACCACACCGATTTTTGAACGTATCAAGCGATTGGAAAAAGCGGGGGTCATCGATCGCTATGTGGCTATTCTTAACCCGACTTTGCTGGGGAAAAAGCTGACTGCCTTCATCCATATATCGATTAAAGATCATACCAAAGAGTCCGTGGAGGCTTTTGTGGAACGGGTGGTGAGTTTCGATGAGGTCATAGAGTGTCATCACGTATCCGGCGATTCTGACTTTTTGCTTCAGGTCCTGCTGGAAGATATTGAAAAATACAATCAATTTGTGATGGAAAAACTTTCAGTGGTACCCAATATTAGCAAACTGGAATCGCGATTTTCCCTGTCAGTCAGAAAGAAAACCAATCTGGTCTATATTCAAACCGGTCCGGCCAAATAAATTAATCAATAGACTTTTGACGTCTATGTTTTTTAATGAATATTTATTCACTAAATTTACTTTATGGCGCGTCCAAGAGATGATAAAAAGCTAAATGCGATTTACAGGGCTTCCTTGAAACTGATTTTGAAAGCGGGCTTTGGTGGTGTCAAAATGAATCTTGTGGCCAAAGAGGCTGGTATTGGGACCGGAACCGTTTACATATATTTCAAAAACAAGGAAGCGCTTATTCGCCAACTTTACCGCGTGATCCGGAGACGATCCAACGTAGTGCTATTGACGGGGCATAAGCCGGATGAATCGTTTATGGCAGGTTTTCGTCGTGTATGGAGAAACTATTTGCGGTATCGTCTTGGCAGACCTGAGGTGTTTGCATTTTTGGAGCAATATTATGGGTCACAATTTTTTGATCCGTCAACCACGGACCGGCGGGATGCCTGGCTATCACCAATTTTTGAATTACTGGATAAAGGAAAATCGCAGGGTCTGGTCGCCCCGATACCCACAGAGTTGTTGGTGGCTCAGCTGACCGGGACGATAAATGAAATTGGAAAATGGCACCTGGAAGGCCGCTTGCAATTGGATGAAAAGGGCTTTGAGTACGCGTATAAAATGGCCTGGAGCAGCATAAGACGTTAAATAAGTATTTTCAAATTTTCCGCCGGAAGTCACCTGTCAAAACGATTCAGCCCGAAACGTATTTCTTGATGGCTTTGGCGAATCGTTGTCGAAGGTCATCATTTAGCAAAAACAATTCCGGTTCGATTAACTCCAGCTCCATCAGCTGAAAAGTATTTTTCCTCACTATCCCATCCACCCTGGCGAATAACAGTGGCGCTTTATACAGGTCGAGTATGTCGCGGGCTTGCCGAATGATCGCTGGATCGGGATCGGCTGGCGCAGCGATGCCACCCAATTCTTCCTGTACCCTGAAATCACCTCTTTTAGGTTGTTTCAGTACGGCATGGCTAAAGGCCTTATTAAAAAATATCAACGACCATTCTCCATTTTCTGATACTTCAGATAAAAATGGTTGAAGCATAAAAGTATTGTCGCGCATTTTATCTAAATCTAACGCCGGTGGAAGCTGATTTTCAGATATTAAATAAGTGTGGTAGGCAGAGGCGGAAACCACCGGCTTCAGCACCGCCTGGGCCCACTGCTTTTTCGCCATTGCTGCTAATACTTTCTCAGAAGTTGCTTCTTTAATCCAGGCGGTTGGTACCACCTTTACGCCCTCTTCCGACAGCCTTTGCAAATAAAACTTGTTGGTGTTTTCCAGGACAACTTCATATGGGTTGGCCAGTGGAATTTTTGATTGATTCAGCTGATCTAACCAAATCTTAAATCTGTCGATTTTTAAATGATAATCCCAACAGCTTCTGATAACAATATAGTCATATCTTGTGAAATCCAGGTTTTTATTTTCCCAAATCACCGGCTCGGCCATGATTCCCAAATCACGCAAGTGCGGAATCAAAGCCCGTTCGGTTTCAGTTAACTGAGGAACTTCATTACTCGTAGCCAGGCCAATGCTTATCATTTATTTTAGATTTATTGGGATATGTATTTATGGAAATATTTGATATAATAAACGTTCGTTTTTACACTTGGTTTGAAAAGTAAGTAATGCTTACTTCAGCAAAACCTATTCGCTAAATTAACATGAAATCATTTATGTCGTTGCATATGTTTTCTATGAATTTTACGCTTAATCAATGCCATAGACTCCCTGTCAGGTTTCGCCGCTAAAAGCTAATTTTAACAAATAGTGCGGATGGAATAGCTGCCGCCTTTCATCTCAACAGAAAGCGACAGGTCGTACGATTCCTCATCACAAAACAGTAAATAACACCACGCCCCGTAGCGAAGCCTTTACAGTTAATTTATAAACGAGGAAATCCAGGTAAAAGCTACGGCTGATAGTGATAGTATTAGCCAGAGTCCCGCCAAAGTGGTGGCGCCGGTAAGGGATGCCGCGACGATGGCAATTCCCAAGCCAATAAACAAAATGGCAAACCCCGATAAAATAAATTTTTTCAAGAGCCTGTTGTCATAGTCCAGTTGATACACCGGGATAATGCTCAAAAAAGCCCCAAAAGCCAACCCAAAAAATCCGCTGTTAAAGCCCAGGCCTAAACCAACGCTTGCCAGGGAAAGGCCAATCAGGCCGATGTTGATTTGCGTGAGCGTCCGCACCTTATCGGTCATCAGGTATTTGCCATATCGATCGAAATAGAGCATCACGTCACTGATGGGTCCCGTAAACCAGGTCCAAAAAACAAATACCAGATAAAATGGTAGTAATACCGGTATCAGCTTAACCACAACGATCAACCCAATGAAAAATAGCCATTTGTTTTTAGCGCCAAGTTTCTCTATCCAAAAAGAAAACAATAACAATTGACGGTACAGCCAGTTGGAAGCTTTGATGGCTTCCAACATGCCGCTTCTGGCGAATTCGAAATTTGGATCGTCCTGCAGTGCAATGGCAAAATGCTCTTTGGCTTTTTTGATCTCACCGCGCTGCAGAAAGTGATATCCGGTATTGGCCTGGGTCAGCGAATTTTCCGGATCATCCATAAGCATGTTTTCCAGTCGTTCATAAGCCTGGTCGGATTGTCCCAGCTTATTTTGCGCCATGGACAATATATTATTGGACAATAAATCCTCGGGATCAACTTCCAGTCCTTTTTTAGCATATTTTTCAGCCTCCCCGAATTGCTTTTTGAGCATTAAAATTTCCGCCTTTATACCGTAGTAGGCGGCTATTTCCGGATTGTGAAGGATTGCCTCATCCACCGCCTTCAGCGCTTCATTGTGGTAACCGAGATGCAACCATATCTGGGATTTGAGCATGTATAAATAATCGTCTTCCGGATCGAGACCAAGCCCCGTATTCACCGCGGTTTTGGCCTTTTTATAGGCTTTCTTTTTCAGATAAACCTCTGCTTGTAATCCAAATAACGTGGCAGAATCGGGATAGCTCGTCAGCGCCTCCGTGATTTGTTGTTGCGCCAGGTCAAGCTTGTCTCTTTCAATTAATAATTGAATTTTGGAAAGGTGCTCAATAATCATGAACTATAACTTTAGATAATCTTTGATGTCATCATAAATACCGGAAACATTGGAATAAAGTGCATAATTTCTGGCAGTGTTAAACCACTCCTTCGTGCTGGGGCGCACCTTTTTACAAAAGCTTAAAAGATCTTTGGTACGGATGGGTTCGACCTTTCCGGATTTCATGGATATTCTCAGCTTATCTTCTACTGTCAGATCAACCAACATTTTGATATCGGCGCCGCTGAATTCGTTGGTTTTGGCCGCCAGTTTTTGATAGTCGATTTCGTTGACCGGCTTATCTGCCAATTGCAGTTTCAGTATTTTTTCTCTGGCTTCCTGGTCGGGAGGTGGGACAAAAATGATGCGGTCAAATCTGCCTGGCCGTAAAAATGCACTGTCCATATGCCATGGAGAGTTGGTGGCTCCCAAAACCAGCAATCCCTCATTTTGGGAATTTACCCCGTCAAGCTCTTTCAGAAATTGATTGATAACATTTCGTCCTGCCGATTGTTTAAGATCATTCCGCTTGCTGCCCAGCGCATCAATTTCGTCAAAAAACAAAACACAAGGACTGTTTTTCCTGGCTATTTCAAATTTTTCATGCAGATTTTTTTCGCTGCCACCCAGCCACATATCCATGATTTCTTCAATACCGATGGAAAGAAATTTGGAGTCGATTTCTCCGGCCGTTGCTCTGGACAAATAAGTTTTTCCGCAACCGGGAGGGCCATACATTAAAATACCCCCTCCTGCCTTTTTCCCATATGCCTTGAATAAATCCGGGTTAGTAAGTGGCTGGATAATTTTAATTCTGATCTCGTCTTTAACATTTTCCATACCACCGACATGATCAAAATTAATATCCGGTTTCTCCAAAAACGGGTTGTAAGCCGGTTCCTGCGCCGGTGCCAGTGGCGAAATTTTTAGCTGAGATTCAATGGACTCATCGTTCCAGTCAGGGAACTTTAATTGATAACTTTGGTATTGCGAAATAGCTTCTTCCAGCTGGCCATCATTAATTAGCAATTGTAAATAGACGGGCAGTATTTCCTTATCAACATTTTCGTTTAACAATTCCTCACAAATAATGAGGCCAGGACTATGGTTACCAAGGTTTAGATAACATCTGGCAAGCAATATTTTGCTCTCTTTATTAGGGTCTTCCTGTAAAATAAGATTAAGATGTTCTTTTGCCTTATCGTAATCGCCCAGTCCAAAAAATCCCTGTGCCACTTGCTTTCTCAGCAGTGTGTTTTCGGGGGATGCTAGCAGGGCCTGTTCTAATGCTTCTAATGTTACTCTGTCCACTTATTGATCAAGTTCATGGATAAAAATTGGAGCCCAATACTAAATGGGCCAACCAAAATTTAAAAGTAACCAATAATCCCTAAATGCAATAATAACATTTAACAGCTATCTTACAAAGATGGTACATATCGTAATGGGGGTGTCCTCAAAGTGCATTTTGCAGTTTGTGTTTTCGTACCAACCACTCTGAGAAAATTAGATTTGGCACCCAACATAGCCAGGCAACAATGCGATACGCAAAAATAAATTCGAGCCCCAACACAGCCTGGGAGAATGGAAGCCACAGTCGCAATGCTACGGCAGCGAAACATAGGGCATAACTTCTGATCATCCAGTACTGGTGATTTTGAATGTCAATTTGGCGAATCGAATAATAAGCCTTGCCGGTAGTGTAAAGCCATAGGACGGCCAAACACCCAAATCCAAGCTGCGCAATGATGCCACCGGTGGCGTAAAACGCCAAATAAAGGCCGGCAGCTCCGGCAGGTAAAACGGCCAGTATATATACTTTGCCTAAATTTCGATGCAGATTTAGTCTTTTGATTCTTAGCTTTTTGCTGAATTGCGACCAGCCGCAAATCAAACTAATAACTCCCAGGGCTATATGCAGATAAAATGCTGCATTCCAGAGACCATTCTGCAATAATTCAGTAGGTTTGGTCATCAGCAATCCAAACTTTTCCCGGATGATTAAATATAGCATGGGGTATAAGCCAACGCCTATAGCAAAAAAGGCAAAAAGAAACCAACCTGTTTTTTTCATGATCAGAAACACATAGATGAGATTAAAAATAACCTCATTTATGTTACGTTGCAAGGAGTGAACAATTAAAGGGATCAATGGAGAAAAGAATGAGCTTGAATGCAACTTGGCAGGTCATCAAAATAGTCGAAGGGTAAATCGGGATTTTTTAAACGTTCGTCGTCTAATGCAAATCCTTTTACAATGTATTCTCTGAGTTGTTTGGTTGCCCATTGACGAAATTTGGTGGCGGTATGGGATTTTACTCGGTACCCTAATGAGATAATGGCATCTAAATTATAAAATTTGGTTTTTTACCTTATCGTCCGCATTTGAGGGTGAGCTTGGCGGGAGTGGTAATGCGGATGCCCTGGTTTGGCATTTGCAATGCCCGGTGATTGTCTCGTCCTAAAATAAGTTGATGATTTTTAATTTATTTTTAAATGAATTTACAAGTTGTTTTTGGTTGGTAAATAATTATTTGAGAATCATTTTCCATCTTCTTTTCCCTCGATTTCTTTCAAACACATCATTTGTTCCTCACAAATCAACGCTATCTGTTTCATTAATTTTTCAGCGATTGTTGTGCGTAGACTTTTCCTTTAATAACGCCAATGTTTCATTAATAAATTCTGTTTTCCCCAGAACATATGCACTACGGTCATTCTTATATTTAGATGCTAATTCGAGTTTTAGATTTTCATATTCCATAGCTCGTTCTTTGTTCCTATTTAAATAATCTCGAAAATCTATCTGTTTCCACATTACATTTTCTTTTGGGCACATATGGATATGAAAGATTTGTTCTTTTTTACCCTCAAAATTATATCCTTTTCCAAAAGAGGAGTATGCTTCAATATTTTCCCTGGCAGGCACCACAAAATGGGAATAACCTAATTCAGTAAATTTTTCAATTAAATTTTCGTCAAACAGTAATTGTTTTGGAATTTCAATCATCAGATCGATATAGGGCTTTGATTTGATACCCGGAATGGATGAACTCCCAAAATGTTCTATGCGCAATATTACTTCAGTCCCGATTTTTTCAACTATTCGTTCTTTTTCTTCTTTGTAAATGTTTTTCCATTCAGGATTATGGTCAACCAATTCGATTGGAAAAAGTGTATTCCAATCGTCTTTGGTTAAATCATTTAGTGTTTTCTTCATTTTTGGATTAAATTTCTTGCTTGTGTACAACGTTCAGCCAAACGCTGTAGGTTCGGCAGTCAAAATATTATTAAAAGTATCAAGTTCCATTTGCTCATACAAATATCTCAGTCAGCCAATGGAGCCTGGCTTCGGTTCGCTTTCTTTTTTTATCAAATTGATTGACAGCCATTGCACTCGCTAAATCAGCTCAGTATTCGAGACATCTTAATACTTTGCTCTTATTACTTTCAGGTTTGTTTCCAATATTTTTTCAAGTTGGTCCATCAGTTTTGCCAACTTGTTTTCGTTGGGGTTAAATCCAATGATCGACAGTCTGTATTTGGAAAATCCCGCTTGCCATGAATAGGTAAGTTTATTCAAAGAAGTTTCTTTGTCACAGCATTTTGGCAAAATGGAAAGCTCATGAAATTTAGATTCATGAGCAGTACTCATGAATTCTTGCCAATCGTCCATTTTCAGGGGCTCTCCACAGAGGTTACAGGCCACACTTTCGAAATTTTCTCCAGGATCCACAAATTGAGGATGCGTTGCCAGAATTGATTTTATATGATACTCTCCTAATTCTGAAATTAAAAATTCAATGGCTTGCCTTTGTTTTGATTTTGACGGCTCAAAGGGTGGGTCAGCTGTGATAATTCGAAGTTCATCGGATGAATAATAACCATCACCGGGGCTATATCTTAGTTTATATCCCTTAGAGCTTGTTTCTTCAACTATTTTTTGTTCAGTATTCCGTTGCATACAAGCGGAAGTTAAACCTAGACAAATTAGAAGTGTATATAGAGTTTTCATACTATAGATAATGCAAGGCAACCACCTTGCCAAAAAACATTACTATCCTGCAGGTTGGCTATGATTTTTCAGCTTTTGTTATCTGCTTTCTTTTCTATTTCTTTTAGGCATTCAATTCGTTCCTTGCAAATCAATGTTGTCTGTCCCATTAATTTTTTAGCTTCCTTGCTCCAATAATCTAATTGTTCCTTTGTTACCGGATAATCTTCCTCACTCCGATATCGCCCACCGATATAAGCGTAGTCCAAATGTTCAAATAACTCTTTTTGCTCCTTGGTATCCAATGGAAAGGCAGCATCTACCCGCCTGTCCAATTTTGTAATTTTCTGTCTTAGCACTACCAGTTTATGCTCTCTTGTTCGATAATGCTTAAATACCATTTCAACACAGGTGTAACACATCTCGCAACATTGTTGAAGTTCAAAGGCTGCTTTCCCATAATCTTTGTCCTTTATTCCATATTCAGCATGCTTAAAAGATATATTTGATCTTTCAAACCACTCTTTAAAATCTTCTTCCGCGATTTCTCTTCTTTTGACAGGGGTGATTTCAGTGGGTTCTGACAGTTCAAACCTTTCAGTATCATAAAGCATTTTTCCCTCTCGTTTAATGTCCAAAAAGAAATAGTGGGCATCCTCTATGTTACTGTTAACAAAATTGATAGAATGAATTTCCAGATTAACGGTTCTGTCAATATCTTCAAATTTATCTTCTAACAAGTCTTTAATTTCCCTGACGGTGGCCCGTTGTCTGGCCACTACCAAAATGTCATAATCACTTTTTCGTCCTCTTACTTTTCCATCTTTTTCAGAATAGGTTCCTCTGGCATAAGAACCAAAGAGTAGCACCATTTCCGCTTTTTTGGTGTCGGTGATTCGTTGCGTTATAGTTTCCAGTTCCCGGACTTTATTGTACGGGAGGTGGGATAATATTTTGGTTAAATCCATTTTCAACGGTAAAGATACCCAAACTTGGAGCATTGATATATCCTTTCGATCCAATACTCAGAACATCATTAAACACGAGCTTACTTAATAATGATTGAGGTTTTCGTCTTTCTTCAGGTAATCCTACAAAACTGCTGCACCATCCTTCATTAATTCCTTTGTTTGCATAACTACGTATTCCTCCAACAACATTGTTTGCAATACGTGTATTAGAACTACTACCAGATAGTTTATCTTTTGCCGCTCGCTCAATGATTCTTTCGGTTATCTTATTAATTTGAGAAACTGAATATATATTCAATAGTTCTTCAAACAGCTCAACCGTAGTTGTACCTTCTCTTACTGGTAAGCCGATTGTCAAAAGTTCATCATTTAAATATTCGACACATTCATGCAATGCCACTCTTCGCCAAATAATCACCCCTTTTAAAAAGTCGGATTTTAGTTCATTTTGAAGGTACTCAACGCAATTTTGGTACAAGTCATTTGCTTCATTAATATTCAACTCAAGTGATTTAGAAACCAGCAAGTCCTCAATATTATTATTTTCGATGTAGTTGTTATATGAATCTAGGTTAGCATTCTGACTTATCTTTAATGCTTTACATTTAAGTAAGACTTTGATAATGTCCTCTTTTAATGAAGTAGTTGGGGCTAAATTCATAAAAGGTCTATAAAAGGAAAAACGTGAAATTTCTGACGATGATGCTTGCTCTCCTTTTAAAAATGATAAAAGATATACCTTCTCATTGAAATCTAATTCGGTCAAATTAATAGGCTTTTCATTTTCATTTTTTAACATCTCTTTCAGTTTCTCATGCTCTGCAAGCATCTTTATCTCTAACTCTTTTCTTTCTCGTTCCTCTTTTTCAAATCTTACTCTTGTGCAATTTGAACAAAAACAACGATAGGATCGCCAGCTATACTCATTGTTAGGATAGATTGTATGGTCACATCTAGGACATTTTTTTTCTCCTCCAATCTTTTGTGTCGATTTCGAGGGATAATACTCCCAAAGACATACATTACAATACTCACATATTTCGTCAATTATTTTTGGCTCAAACAACTTATGTAAATTTGCATTGCCTTTAATCTTAAACTCGTCAATTAATACAGAATTTTTTTCATTGTAAAAACGATTATAAAATTCTTCCCTTCGTTCTTTTGTTAGATGGGCTAATTTTGGATGGACTTCTGGTTTTATTTTCTCTGGTTCCATTATCCTCGTAAATTAATGCATATTTATCTCACTGGTTCAAAATCAAAGCTCAAGAAACTTCCTTCACTTATTTATTTCAAAAACTTTAATCTAAAGGATTTTCAGTAAAATTCATATCTATAGTCTAAGTTAAACATTTATGCGCTTAACTTAATGTCCAGTACCGGCCTTACCTTTCATAGATCAGGTTCAGCAGGCGCCTATGAAGATACAAAAAAGGATTTGCTGGGTGGCGGTTTTCATCGAAGGGTAAGCGCGCATTTGAGGACAACGGAAACGTGTGCTATCGGTATAGCGCATAGATAAGATTAAAAAATAGCCTCATTTACAGCACATTACAAATGGCAGGCAATTAATTGGATTGACGAAGAAAAAAATAAGCTTGAATCCGCTGAAGTGCAAAAACCGCAACCGTTTTTTGCAAAGGTCTTTTTCAGGGGTCGGGATGAAACCTGGCATTACATACATTTTTTATTCGATACCTTCCCTTGGTAACTTTCCGGAACCCTTACACCAATCGCAGGTCACCCTATCTCTGGCGGCGTACCAAAACCCTTTACCTTCACACCTGCCGCAGCGGACGAAGTCCCCGGGTGCCAATAGCTTTTTAATAATAAAATAGAGAGCAACAATAATGGCTGCAAAAAATAATAATCTGATCATGCCTGTTTTAAAATGATAAGCTTAAAAAAATTAAAAAGCAATACCGAGGGATACCTGTATCACCCTGTTTGGCGCTGAAAAATTGTCATCCCCATCATCTGCCGTATCTGAAATACCCAAATTATACCTCACATCAATAGCAACGTTATCAGCTGTTTCATAGCCAAGCCCAAAGCCCACACCAAAATCAGAGGACTTTAGCGTGTCTTTGATATCTACGTCCTGCCGGTTGACTTCTTGCTGCGCCGATAACAATATGCCAAGCTGTGGACCTGCCTGCAAGTTAAAATGGTTGTTAAGCATAAACTTGACCATGACCGGAATATTGAGATAATCATATTTAAGCTCATCATCTCCAAAATCAGCCTGGGCGCCTTGCTGAGAATAGACGATTTCGGGCTGTAACAGAAAACCCGCCACTACGGGAACTGACGCAAAGCCGCCTCCGTGAATACCTATTCGATGCTCCAGACCCGTAGCGTCTTCTCCCAGGATAGCGAGATTAAGGCCACCTTTCAGGCCAAATTTCAATTTTTGCCCGTTAGCGCTCAGAAGGGTGACGGATAAAATGAGTAATGTAAAAAATATCTTTTTGACCATTTTGTATATGGATTCCGACGTTGAAAACTTCCAATTTTTATATAAAAAAAGGAATTTACAAATAAAACCGCATAAATGCATCATTCGATTTTTTGAATGATAAAACCGGAATACATAACTCTAAACCTAAAAGCGATTAATTAATTACAGTGTTATTTGTCATGTTCAATTTTCTGTTAGCTTATGAGCATTTAGTGTGGCCACAGCTTTTACAAATCAAACATCCTTCTTCGTAAACGAGCGTGGGACTGGTACAATCCGGGCAAATATTATCTGCCGGTTTTGTTCCATCCGGCACGTATTTTGTCAAAGCGCGCACGACCCCGTTTTTCCAGGTATTCAGCGACTCGTCGTCGAGATTAAGGTTGGCAACTACGTTCAGCAATGCCAGGATGGGCATGTCATGTCGCAGCATGCCGGAAATTAGCTTGGCGTAATTCCAATATTCAGGATTAAAGCACCTGGATAACCCTTCAATGGTTACTTTAAAGCCGTCTTTGTCTTCGTATTGAAAATCATACCGGCTTTTTCCCTCCTCATTTTTGTTTTTTATCACCCATCCGGAATTTACATAGGATAGAATGGGAAAGGAGTCTTCGCATCTACCTGTAAATATTTCATAGGGCTTTTCTTGATGGATACCAATCACGGCGATCCATCGCTCGTGGTTATTTTGAAACCGTATAACATTGGCATTCAAAGACCGTGGCCTTTCAGGAGCTGATGTTTCTGCGGGCTTTGCGGGTTTTTCATCGTCTTTCTGGCTGTTATCCTCTGATACCAACACCCCTGAGCGCGAGCCATCGCGATAAACGGTTACGCCTTTACAACCGCTTTTCCATGCTTCAATATAAAGTTCACTGATCAAGGATTCAGGCACGTGGTTGGGGACATTGACGGTGACGCTAATAGAATGATCGACCCAATTTTGGATGGCTCCCTGCATTTTCACTTTGTTGACCCAGTCCACATCATTAGCAGTGGCCTTGTAATAAGGTGATTTTTGAAAGATCTCTTCCAACTGCTCTGCTTCCAGGTGTGCGGCGTTCTCAGTATCATACCCATTTTTCTTCATCCAATTCATGAATTGGTGATGAAATACGTTGTATTCCTCCCAGGCATCTCCTACTTCATCGTTGAAATGCTCGCTGGCCATCTTATCCTGCGGGTTTATTTTTCTTCTCCTTTTATAGGAGACCATAAATGCCGGTTCTATGCCGGACGTGGTTTGGGTCATGAGGCTTGTGGTACCGGTAGGGGCTATCGTTAACAGGGAGATGTTTCTGCGTCCGTAAGTCAACATATCTTCATACAAAAGCGGATCACTTTGCTTTATTCGCTGTATGAAAGGGTTTGTATTTTCCCTGTCTGACTCGTAAACCGGGAATGCCCCTCTTTCCCTGGCTAAAATTACGGAAGACCGATAAGCTTCCAGGGCCAGGGTCTTGTGGGTTTTTACAGCAAAATCAGTGGCCTCCTGCGTACCATATCTGAGCCCGAGGGCAGCCAGCATATCGCCCTCCCCGGTAATGCCAAGGCCTGTTCTTCTGCCCTCAACACATTTGGCTTTTACCTTTTCCCACAAATTAAGTTCTACACTTTTTATTTCCGGTGTTTCCTTATCATTGTTTATTTTATCAATAATCCGGTCAATTTTTTCAATTTCCAGGTCAATAATATCATCCAATACCCGTACGGCGGTGCGAACATGTGCGGCAAATAAGTCAAAATCAAAATATGCCTCGGAGGTGAATGGGTGTTTTACGTAACTAAACAGATTTATGGCCAGCAACCGGCAACTATCGTAAGGACACAGAGGGATCTCTCCGCACGGATTGGTGGAAGCGGTTTTAAATCCAAGGTCTTCATAACAATCCGGGATTGATTCTTTGATTATCGTATCCCAAAATAAGATCCCTGGCTCGGCAGATTTCCAGCCGTTATGAACAATTTTCTGCCACAACTTACCTGCATCAATTTCCTTGCGGATTTCCGGATGTTCCGAGTCTATCGGGTATTGCTGCCAATAGGGTAAACCTCGCTGAACCGCTTCCATGAATTCTTTGTCGATACGAATAGAAACATTGGCGCCGGTGACTTTTTGACTATCCATTTTGGCATCGATGAAATCCTCCGCATCGGGATGTTTGATGGATAAAGATAACATCAGAGCCCCGCGCCTTCCATCCTGTGCCACTTCTCTGGTGGAATTAGAATATCGCTCCATAAATGGCACAATACCTGTTGCGGTAAGAGCACTATTCATCACCGGGCTGCCTTTTGGTCTGATGTAGGATAAGTCGTGTCCTACCCCGCCTCTTCTTTTCATCAATTGGACCTGTTCCTCATCCGTTTTCAGAATGGCGCCATAAGAGTCTGCTTCATTCCCTATTACAAAACAATTTGATAAGGAAGAAAATTGAAAATTGTTTCCGATACCCGCCATCGAGCCACCTTGCGGGACAAGGTATTTGAAATGCGTAAACAGCTCATAGATGTCTTGCTCACTTTCGGGATTGCGGTATTTTTTTTCTATTCTGGCAATTTCACGGGCCATCCTTCTGTGCATATCATCAGGTGTAAGCTCATAAATATTACCATGTGAATCCTTCAATGCGTATTTGTTGATCCACACATTGGCTGCCAACTCATCACCCCTGAAATAAAGCATTGCTTTTTCCAATACTTCATCATATTGATAAGGTTTAAGCTGGAAAGTTGGTTCGCTTGCGCTGTATTCCGGGATCTCTTGATTTTCAAAATCAATTTCTAAAATGGCGTCTTTCATTATTAAATCTATTTATGAGGTTTTCAATTTATTCGATTGTGATCTGAATTGTTACCGGCTTTTGCCACGGTTTATTAAATTCCATGCCCTCCTCTTTTCTATTACTGTTTAGGAATATTGAAAGGTAAACCGCATTCTGGTGATAAGTTTTGCATAGTAGCTGTGAATTTTAAGGTTGTTTATTTTCCGAAACCCATTAATATATATTTAGACCTAAATATCTAAAATTATCCCTAAAGTTTAAAGAATATTTGTGTTTTTACTATTAAAAACCATCAGGCGTATGGATCCGGTTTTAACCGGGTTATTGCCAATTTGTTAGGAACGATTGAACCTGTTCAACCGATCTTTTAACATGGCAAAACTTTGTGAGATGGGGTGGTTTTGGATTTTAACGCGTTGATAATCGGTATAGGTTTTGTAGATAGCTGCCAGTGTAGCGATGAAAACAACCATATCCACGGAAGAGATCTGATCGGTTTGAATCAGGATGATAATGGAGTAGACAATTCCAATCAGGGCGGAGGAAGTATCAAATATTAACCATTTAATTAATTTCTGTTGCTGTTGCCGCTGCGCTATCGTCTGATATTCTTCCTGATCAATTTGAAATATTATTTTGGCAATTTTATCATCATCCAGGCCTGAATTATTTAGAAAATGTCTGATTTTAGCATAAGTGTAACCTTTATTCTTAAGCTCCGAAATTCTACTTTTATAGTAATTATCGTCAAGCATGATAGTATCAACGCAATCGTTTCCTGGTACAATATATTTGGTGAATTTAATTTGTTGATGCTAAATGGTCAAAGTAATAGTTATTAAATTTTAATCGGAGACCGTCCTGAAACACAACCTATGGCGGACAGAGCCTCAAATAGGTGTGGAATTTTTCAATTAGCCATATAAAGCAAGGTCATTTTGCATCATATGACCGGGAGGATTATTTAATAATATTAATCCAGCCATTTAATATACCGCCGTCACAGAAATTTATCAGGCTGTAGTAGTAGACCCCACTGCTTATCCCGCTCGCATCCCAGTCATTTTGGTACCTGACAGCTTCGTAAACGATTTTCCCGTAGCGATTGTACACCTTTAATGTTGAATTCAATAGCTGGTCATCTATCAAAAAATATTCATTATGTCTATCGCCATTCGGTGTCATAACATTTGGAACGAAAACATTTTCGGGTTCAATGAGGTCAACCGCTATCATATCCTCCACAGTTTCACATTGGTTGGAAATGCGAAGTGTGTAGCTACCCGGGGATGCAATGGTAAAAACCGGATCGGTGCTTCCATCCTGCCATAAGTAGTCATCGGCCTCAAGGGAAGATAGATCTAACGTTACGTTTTGGCCTGCGCAAAGTTTTCGGTCTTCTCCTAAAAAACCCGTTGGCAAGGGTGGAACGGCGATGAGACTAATGCTATCCCTGTATTGGCAACCCGGTAGTGTTACATCTACCCAGTAATTGCCGGACTCATTGGCGATATAAACCGGTGCATCGGATCCATCTTGCCATTGATAAGCTGTTGCGTTCGCGTCCTTCATATCAAGGGTCATTACCTGATTATGGCAAATGCTATCCACCACTTTAGATCCTTGGGGACATGTCACGCATAGTATTTTTTCCTGCGTATGAATGTCAGCCTCCCGGCTTGTCCTGGCATTGAACGGGCCAAAATTACCTCTTATATAAAGTCCGTCAAAACTGGTGGCGCTTACGGTACGCTGATCCACGAGCGATGTTACATCTATTGCGCAATCCCCTGTATTTCCCAATAAATCTGTTTTGATTAAAAAGATATCGATGTTCAGTCCCGTTGCTCCTTCGGAATTTCCTGACAACAGAAAACCATCTGGTAAAGTATCTACTTTGACAAGATGGTCCTCGTGAATATCACCATAAGTTCTGGCCCAGTTAAGAACGCCTGTGTCGTCAATACTCATTATCAAACCATCATTTCTCCCATGGCCGAAACTGTCTGTACTACCACAAATAACAAAACCTCCGTTGGCTAATGGTTTCACTTCGCCGGCTGCTTCATTGCCGTTTCCTCCGTAGGTTTTTATCCACACTACCTCACCTGAAGTATTAAATTTGGCTACCATCAGATCGGTGGTGCCGTTATTTGTATAGCTATTGGTTGTCGCCGTAATCACATAGCCGTCATCGGTAGATTTGGTTATACTAGTGGCATTGTCCATGATACCACCGTGAAATCCTTTTACCCACTCCAGGTCGCCGTTTTCGGAGATCTTGAATAATCTGACTTTTCTGCCGCTTGGCGCGTTGACAAAATTGCTGTAACTGCCGAGTAATATAAATCCGCCATCATCTACCTCCACCGCATCCCGGCCGTACATCTCAAAATTAGAGAGCGCATCCACCGTTCCGTTAAAGGTGTAATAATAATTCCACTCCGCCAGCATGTCCTTATCGTATTTTATGAGGGCTATTTGATTATGACCCGGAACCAAGCCTTCCAGCTCGCCATATTGTAAATATCCACCATCACTGGTGGGGAGCAGTTTGTGTAATCTGTCATGGAAACTTCCAAATCCCTCGCTTTTTATAACGGAACCGTTAGCGTCGATTTCAATTCCCAACGTACGGGATCCGCGATCACTATAACCGGAAATCAGAAAATTGCCATTATTTAAGCGCATGATACCAAAGGCCCGATCGTCAGTTGCTGTCCCATAATTTTTTTCCCAGGCTATCGTATAATCGGTATTTAATTTGGCTATGTAAAAGTCATTGATATCCACTGCATTGGTAAATCCGACCAGGAATAAGTTGTTATCATCCACTCTGATGAAGTGGCCATTCTCGGTGCCGGGTGTCCCGATTAATTTTTCAAATGTCGATTGGGCATGACTGTAGCTGAATATCAGGCAAAAGAAAGAAACCAGTTGAATTTTAGCAGAAAATTCAAGGTATTTGAAGCGTACTGGCAATAGCGTTGAAACAGACAAAAGAAAAAATTTTCATTTCCCAAAATTCTAAAATACCATTTTTTAAACAGAGAACAAAGAGAATATACCCTGAATAATAACTCGTAATACAGGCAAATCACCATTTAAATCTTAAAGGTGGATGAGGCACCCGTTGTCCTTTAGTTGCTCCAACCAGGATGGCAGATATTTAATAGGGTTCCATCTCAGGTCCAGCTTTTTGAGTTGTTTTAAGGTGGCCATGGATTCCGGAAGTTCTTTCAATTGATTTCCTCTTAAATCCAAAAAAAATAAATTGGCCAGGTTCCCAATAGAGACAGGCAAAGAATGGAGCCGATTATTTCTTAGATCCAGATACGTCAGCTGTTCTAGCCTGCCCAACGCCTCAGTTAAAGCAAAAAACCGGTTATTGGCGAGGTGCAATTCCTTTAGTGAGGCCAGGGAATAAATTGATCCAGGGAGTTCTTTAAGCTGGTTATTATATAATCTCAGCTCGACAAGCGCTTGCAGATCAAAAAAGACATCAGGCAAAAACCCTATAAAGTTGTTGGCAAGATTTAAATATTCCAGATGGCTGGGGAAGGTCTCCTCACTTTCCTGCAGGCTTAATTGATTATGGCTGATATACAGATATTTTAATTTTTTCAATGTAGACAAAGACGCCGGTAATGCGCTGATCCGGTTGTAACTTAAGTCTAAAATTTCCAGGCTTCCAAGATTAGATATCTCTGAGGGCACAGTCGTTATTTGATTTTCATGTAGATATAGTTGCTGCAGATCGGACAGATCAAAAATTTCGTCGGCAAAGTGTGTCAGGCGATTGTTACCCAGGTCCAGCCATTGTAACTTTTTGTTTGTCCATAGCGAATTCGGATACGTTTCAAGTTTTTCTCCGTTTAAACGAATGTGATCCAGGTTTGAATTTAGATGCATTTATGGATGCGCGCGTCCGGCGAGGATTTTTTGAATGGTTGCTGCCAGCTGCTGGTTAAACTCGTCCGGCTTTTCTAACATGGGATAATGGCCGGTTTCTTCCATATTTACAATTTCGTAAGCTACGCCGGTGGCCTGAAGGTTTTCTTCCATAATGGGAGTAAATACACAGTTGATCAAATGTAGCTTTATGTCGAGTTTCTGCAGCTTCGATGCTTCCGGATAATTAAAAAGGGATTCAATACTGCCGATAGCCACATCGGGATCGGAATTTTGGAAATCACCAACTACTCGTTCAATGATCAGGGAGTCGGTATTTGGGTGAAACAGGTATTTTCTACCAAAATCGCCGACTACTTCACGGTAGTTTTCCCGCAAAGACTGTACAAAATCGCTGAGGAAGTTTTCCATTTCTTCACTTTTCTCGAAGGCAGGGCTCTTAAAATTATCGATGCCGATAATGCCAATTACCTTTTCCGGGTTATTTAATGCAGCTTCCAAAACGATATCACCACCCATAGAATGCCCCACGAGAATTACCTGATCCAACCCCAGTTGATCAATGACAGCCCCGACATCTTGTCCGTAATTTTCGATGGTCCATTGATCGCGCGTTTTGGCTGTTTGTCCAAAGCCGGGTACATCCATTGTTACCACAGTATAGTTCTTGCAGAAATAATCAACCTGTCCATCCCAGTATGACTGGTTAATACCCCACCCATGAACAAATAATAAGGCGACATCCCCGTCTCCGCATTGATTATAATTGATAGGCATCGCCCCATTCTTTACCTCTAGCCTGGGAGCTTCCATTGTTTCCTGGGTTTTGTTTTTTTGCGTACAGGCGCCAAGTAAAAAAAGTAGGGCAGCAATGGTTGAAATAGCTTTCATGAAAAATAATTAGTGGTGAGTTGACTCAATTTGGAGTTAAATTTAAAGAAGTATTCTAAACTTTAATATCCTCCAAAGCATTTTTCAGGTTCTCGTTATTAAATATTCGTTAAAAATACGGTAAATTCTATTTACGTCTTTTCATTGTCATGGCTGGTGCTTAATTTTGGCGCTCACTTAAAGCATGACTTAAATGAAGCGGGCACTGCAGGAAGTTAAAAACACATTAGGAAAACCTTACGAGGACCTGGAATATTTACTATTGGCATTGAGAGATGTACTGATAGAAAACGGAGAAAAAGAGATAGCCGAACGGATCCCTTGGATTAATGAGCTAGAAGATTTAAACGATCAAACCTTGACAGGGAAGGATCTTGAACTGTATTCCATTGTGTTTCATTTGTTGAATATGGTGGAAATTAATGGTGCCGTACAATCGCGTAGGAGGATAGAAAATGAGAATCTGGCAGGAATCACCGGATTATGGGCCAACAACCTGCAATCATTGAAAGACAAAGGAATTGGTCCGGAGGAAATTGCGGAGATGTTGCCATCGACAAGGATAGAACCCGTGCTTACCGCGCATCCCACCGAAGCTAAGAGAACGACCGTGCTGGAGCATCACCGCGAGCTATATCTTTTGCTCGTGATGCGCGAGAATGTTATGTACACCGTTAACGAGCAGCAAAACATTCGCCATAACGTCAAGCAGTCACTTTATCGCCTGTGGAAAACCGGAGAAATATTCATTGAAAAGCCGGATGTATTATCGGAGGTAAGGAACATATTGCATTACCTGGTCAATGTTTTTCCCGAGATCATTCCTGTGCTGGACCGCCGGCTGTTGCAGGCGTGGAAATTTGTTGGTTTTGACGTGGATATCCTGCAAAAGAAATATGCCTTTCCAACCATCAGTTTTGGCAACTGGGTCGGGGGTGACCGGGATGGTCATCCACTGGTTACACCAAAGGTGACTTCCGAAACCTTGGATCAATTGCGGCTAAATGCCCTGGTTGTTGTCAGAAGAAAATTACTTAGCCTGGTCAAACACCTCAGTTTTGTACTGGAACTGGAAGAGGCTCCGGCCCAGATGAAGGACAGGATCAAAGAAATGACGGAAGAATTGGGAAAAAGGGCGGAAGCAAGTGTCAACCGCAACAAAGGAGAAGCCTTTCGTCAGTTTGTGAATCTGATGATGGACAAATTGCCCCTGGATACCATGAGGGGACATGCCACCGAGATGAGAGATTTTGAAGGAGCCTATGTGCTGGCTGAGGAATTGATTGCCGACCTGAAACTCCTGCAAACGGCCGTATTGGATTACGGGGCTAAAATCATTGCCTATGATGAGGTGAACAATGCCATACGTATCGCTGAAACCTTTGGTTTTCATTTGGCAAAACTGGATGTCCGGCAAAATAGCGACTTCCACGATCAGGCTATCGCTCAATTGATGGATGCCGCCGGTCTGGGAGGGAAGGCCTGGTTTGAATGGGATGAGACGCAAAAACTCGATTTTATTAATAAAGAACTGAAGTCCAACCGTCCTTTTGCCAATACGAAGACAAAACTTGAATCCAATGCTGCTGCCGTGATCGGCGCTTATCGGGTGGTGGAAAAACACATAGCCAAATATGGCCATCAGGGCATTGGGTCCTTCATTGTAAGCATGACCCGGAGTCTGTCGGACTTGTTGCTGGTGTATTTACTGGCAAGAGAAGCGGGACTTACGGCACAAACGGAAGAAGGGGGAGTTTGTGTTATCCCGGTGGTCCCACTTTTGGAAACCATTGATGACCTGGAAAACGGGGAAGGTACTGTTAGACAATTTTTAGAGCACCCTTTTACACAGCGCAGTCTTAAGTATATTCAGGACATCAGGAAATTACCTGCTTTGACACAACAGGTGATGGTCGGATACAGCGACAGTAATAAAGACGGAGGAATTCTTGCCAGCCAATGGCATCTCTATAAGGCCCAGTCCAGGCTTAGTGCCATGGGAAGCAAATTGGGTGTTAAAATACGCTTCTTTCATGGAAAGGGAGGGTCTATAAGTCGCGGTGCGGGACCGACCCATTACTTTATCGGTGCCCTGCCTGCCGGTGGTCTCAACGGTGACATAAGACTTACGGAGCAGGGTGAGACCATTGCCCAAAAATATGCCAACATCGTCAACGCAGAATACAACCTCGAACTCCTGGTGTCAAGCACGCTTTCCAGAACCATGATTGATCAGATTGCCCCCAAGGAGGATCATCCATTGTCAAACATTTTGGAAAGATTGGCGATATCGAGCAAGCGATACTATGAGGACCTGATGAAAACAGAAGGTTTTATCGAATTTTACAGACAGGCCACTCCCATCGATGCCATTGAGTCCAGTAGGATCGGTTCCCGTCCCTCGCGCCGGTCCGGTGCAAAAACGCTACAGGATCTGCGCGCCATTCCATGGGTGTTTTCATGGGGGCAGGCAAGGTTTAATATGACCAGCTGGTATGGGTTAGGCTCAGCTTTAAGGGATTTGAAAGAACAAAACAAAGAAGATTACCTGGCCTTTAAAAAATCAACCCAGGAAGATCCCTTTGTTCGCTATGTGTTGACAAATGTTGACACAAGTCTGGCCGCTACTGATGAAAAAATCCTTACCTCCTATGCAGCATTGGTGAAGAATGATACGATCAGGGAGAAATTCCTGAACCTGTTTTTGGACGAACTGAAAAGAACCCGCGAATTTTTTCTGGATTTGCTGGAGCGACCTATTGAGGAAAGAAGAAAGCAACATTATTATTCCAATATGCTCAGGGCCAGTTTATTAAACGTTCTTCATAAGCGCCAGATAAGCCTGCTCAAAGACTGGCGTGAAACAAGGGAAAGTGGAAATACTGAAGAGATCGAAAAGAAGCTTTTACACCTGCTGATGTCTATCAACGCAATTTCGGGTGCCTTGAGGAATACGGGTTGATGGTACCGGTAATCACTGGCTGATTTTCTTTTGCTTCAGCCAATCTGCCAATTCTTCTTCCGTATACATAAAATCCTTTGGCTTTGCCTCCCGGAGAGATTGTATCATTTCGGGTGAAGCGCCCTTAAACGAATCGGAAAAAGCATTTCTGAGGAAGTTAACGATATCGGCAATATCCTTATCAGTAATCTGCTCATTGGCGATAAGGCCGGGCATGGTGGCCTTAAAATCATATTTCTTACCATTAACATGAATGGGGCCTTTTAAACCGTGTAAAATGACAAGGCCTAATCTTTCAACAGGTCCTTTAACATATTCCGAATTGTCAAGCGGAGGAGCCAGCTGCTCGATACCAGCACCATCCTGCCCGTGGCAGGCGCTGCAAATCTTCCGGTAAAGTTTCAAGCCGTGCGTCCTTCCATCCTCAGTGGTGAGGGATTTGGTAAAAATCGGATTAATCCATTCCTTTTGTCTATTCGTCAGCGTTGTGGCCAACATTTGGTTTAGAAGAGGGTTTTCTTTTTGTTCCCCCCCATCTATAAAGTCCATGTAACCAGCTTCCGATCCACTGAGTCCGACGATAATGGCTTCCTGCATAACGCGATCTTCCTTGTACCGTTCCGACAAAGTTGATAAATAAGGGAAAAACGTTTTGGGAGAAATTGAGGACCAGGTTCCAAGCGTCTGAACAAGATGCAATGCTATATCTGCATTGTTTTTTGATATTAATAGCTCGGCCAGGGATTCCATTTCCTCGAGATATTGCTGGTCAGGCATCTTATTTAATAGTTGCAGGCAGTGATTAACCACACTTGTCTCGCTGCCGCCGGTGGCAATGTTTTTTAAATCCTCAAACGACAGGGCGTCGAGGCCCTCCAAAGCCCAAAGCGCATGCACCTGTGCGATCGGGTTGCTGTTTTCTTTGGCCATAGCAACCAGCTCGGGAATCTTATCAACTTCTTTTTGATAGATAATCTTATGTTGTGCATGGTCGCGTACCCAGCCGTTAGGGTGGGCCAGGAGTGATACAAGGTTATTATTTTCAAACTTGACAAGAGCGGGGGCGGCGTCATTCTTTCTCTTAATTTTCAGAATCCTTCCCATACCCATTATCGTATCCAACTGTTTTTGCTGAATATGCTTTTTCAGATAGCTGGTCATGTAAGCCCTGTGTTGCACCACGCCACGGTGCATGTCAACCACATAAAGATTCCCATCCGGACCATTGTTCAGATTCACCGGCCTGAATGCTTCATCGGTGGCGGCCAAAAACTCGGTATCAATTTTAGCAGGTGTTGCTGAAATTTGCAGGTTGTTGCGGCTAAGCTTTAAATGTTTTATCAGGTTTCCTTCCGGGATACAAACAAAGGCATCTTCTTCAAAACCGGCTCCGAATTGGCCACCTCTGTAAATCAAAGGGCCACATGCCGAGGTAGCGTCGATCAATATACTGTCTTTATCCAGGACGCCGGGAAGGTAACCACGATTAACAGACGAACTGTGTAATGGAAATACCTTTTGATTTTCAGTTAACAATTGATTTACCCCGTATTTGGGTCGGTAATTTTTGTTTTGGATAAAAGTATTTGGCAATACCAGATCACCTTGTAGTAAAATCGAGTTATTATTATAGTAAAGTCGTCCGAAGTTGTCCTTACTAATGCCCCACTGTCCCCGGTGTGTGGTTGGCTCTTTCAGCCATTGGTCGTTTTTAAGTCGGTATCTGAAATTGGAGTTGGCGTTGTAGATCCAGTTATCAATATTGATAAGCAGTCCGTTTGGCTGATGTTCAACATTGCCTTCGGGAGAATAGGTGGAATCCACCAGGGTTTTTTTCCCCGGCTTTAAGTCATTTATTTCAACAAACCACAGGTTGGGGGGTTCGACATACAACAATCCTCCGTAGGCCAACCTCACAGCACGCGGCAAAACAAGGCCGTCTAAAAAAACGTGAGAGCGGTCCATGACCCCGTCTTGGTCCAGGTCCTCCAAAATCGTGATTCTACCGTTGGGTAATTCCTCACTTAACCCTTCGAGGTCTTGCATGTACCCAATCATTTCAGCGACCCAGATTCTTCCTTGCTCATCGAAATCAATGGCCACCGGAGCTTCGATCAAAGGCTCGGAGGCAACAACGCCCAATTCAAAACCATCCTCGATATGATAGGCTGCCAGGGAGATAGCAGGTTCATCAGCCTCAGGTTTGCAACTGATGATTAGAATTGCTGAAAAAATAATAACAAGAAACCGCACACTAAAAAAGACCCTTAATTAAGTTAAAACATATTTGTGATCAATAGGACCATCAGGAAACCCGTGGTCAATTATATTAATTTATTCAATAATATTAATGCTTGATGTAGGTTTTTGTTCACTTGTAAATAAATATCTGCACTTTTATTTGCTGCCATCCCTGCCAACCTCTACATAAGACGATTTTATACCCCTCTTACCCCGAAGTAACGGCGTAGATTTCTTAACATTTAAATCGCAGTAGGTTGCGGATTGATCCGCTTAAAATTTGGCCCCTAAGTGTGAACGGCTATTGAATTATTAAATCATAAAATAAATATGAGCATAACGTTTACCTTTTTCATTCGGCCATTACTAAGTAAGGTGAATTCATTTTTTAAACCTTAATACTTTTATAATATGAGAAAACAATTTTTAGTTTGTGCCTTGATACTCTTGATTTTATTGCAAGCGTGTCAGGAAGAGGAGGTGGTTCCGAGCAACGATTCAATGACCAATATCGTAAACGAAGAAGAGATTGGCCATCTGAATCACGATCGCAGAAGGCGTGGAATAGTAAGCCGCTCAAGGGTCTATGAAATGGGAACGGATGCACAAATACGAAATGCCTATTCACGAATTATTCGTAAGGAAAGAGGTGTCATGGGAGAGTTTCGCAGCCCGGCCCTGAATCCATCAGAAGTGTATACGTTGTGGATGATAATATTTGAAAATCCTGAGTTATGTTCAGATGGCCAATGCGGGAGTGACGATATTGTCGATAGTGATGGAAAATTGATGGTCAATCCCGATGGGTCTATCGGAACACCAGGGGTTAACGTTTCATCAATATGGGCGGACGGCACCATTAGCGACCCTATTGGCAGGGTGATCTTCAGAATCAGGGTAGAGAAAAATCAGGCGCCAGGAGAGGTATTGTATGGTCCCGGATTAACGGACCCCATCGGTTCAGAAATACATTTTGTTGCGCGAACCCATGGAGAGCGGCTACGCGATCGCATCAATGAGCAAATAAGTACTTTTGCCGGCGGATGTGATGTGAACGAATGTCAGAATCAACAATATGCTATTCATCTGCCTGGTGGAAGGCGATGACTACGAAAGAAATAGAGGGCATGAAAATGCTTCCAGGTAAAAATAAACTAAACACTAAATTTAAATTATTATGTCATTACAACTAGGAGACACTGCGCCAAATTTCACGGCCAGCACCACAAAGGGAACACTGAATTTTTACGATTATCTTGGCGATAGTTGGGGATTGTTGTTTTCTCATCCGGCGGATTTTACGCCGGTATGTACTACTGAGTTAGGTAGAACTTCAAAATTAATACCTGAATTTGAGAAAAGGAATGTAAAAGTAATGGCTTTGAGTGTTGACCCTTTAAGCCAGCACGAAGGTTGGATTAAAGATATTAACGAGACTCAAAACACCAACGTCCAGTTTCCATTGATTGCAGACGAAGACCGGGAGGTATCAACCAAGTATGGCATGATCCATCCCAATGCGGCAGACTCGATGACGGTTCGTTCTGTATTTATCATTGGTCCTGACAAAAAGATTAAACTTACTTTAACATATCCTGCTGCTACCGGTAGAAATTTCGATGAGATTTTACGGGTAATTGATTCATTACAATTAACTGCCTATGAAAGTGTGGCAACACCTGCGGATTGGAAAAACGGTGAGGATTGTGTAATTCTTCCGTCCATTACGTCAGAAGAGGCTGTTTCGAAATTCCCTAAAGGATTTACTGAAGTAAAACCTTACTTAAGATTAACACCACAGCCTAATTAGTGTCATGCAAGCAGCCGTCTCAATTTACTTTTGAGGCGGCTTTTTTTGTGCCTGTTATCTCCTGCGGCTTTTGGCTTTCTATTTTCTGGCGATGGTATAATACAACCGGTTGTTGCTGTCTGTCTTTATGCTACTGAAACCGGCCGCTCTTAAATAATCCTCCACTAGCTGAGGCTGAATTCTCAGCTTCTCATAACTGCTTACTTTTAACACCCATTTGCCGGCCGCTTTTTCATAAAGCTGGTCTGTTACGGTTACTTTTTCATCGAGATAATCAAGAATACAGGTAAGTATGCGATGGTCGTCGGCACGGACAGGAATAAATCGCTGATCCCCGGTTAGTGGTTGACTGTAATCCCTGTAGGAAAAAACCAGTGCTCCATCCGCAATCAGGTTGTGATAACACTTCGAGATGAGATCCTGCAATTGATTGAGGCTATCCAAATGTGCGATGGTATCTCCCATGCAGATGATTAGCTCGGACGCTTCCGCTTCTTTGTCAAAATCCTGTATTTCCGCGTTAACGGTTTTTATCTTCAGCAAACCCTTTTTATGCTCCAGCTGGTCCAGCAATTGCTGATTGAAGTCAATAGCTGTGACGTCGAATCCTATTTTTGCCAGGGAAACGGACTGTAAACCATGACCAGCGCCTAAATCAATAGCCCGCTTGTTTTGCTTTGGTAAAATGTCGTTGTCTCTGAAAAATGCTTCCTGCTGTTGTTGTAATGAATCAAAATCCCCCAACATCCATCCGTAAAAATGAGCCAGGTGCTGCTCGTAGTGTGCTTTAACGTTCATAGTAAAAAATTAGTGATCCGGTCATATTTTTAAAGTACTGGCCGGAGATACTTTTGATTCATTACGGAAACGGAAAGTTAAAGTTTAGCACCTGGATTTAACTATTTTTCATTATTTTTTCCATCTACCCGTGTGACTGTTTTGCCGGTTTGTAGTTATATTTTATCGTTTATGCTCCTGCCTGAGTGATCCACCAGGTATTTCCGAATGGATCCCTGACGCCACCACTACGACCATAGTCGTGATTTTCCAAATCCGCCACCACCTCAGCCCCGTTTTTCAGCGCCTGCTGGAAGGTTTCGTCGGCATTGGCCACATAAATAAATAACCCGGCATTTTCGACCGGCCACGGCTTGCGACTTTCGCTGAACATAATAGTACTGTCGCCAATCATAAATTGTGCGTTTACAATAACACCGTTTTCAGCTTTGTTAATTGACAGCTCATTGGCATTAAATACCTGCTTGATAAAATCTAAAAATTTATCCGCTCCTTTAACAATCAGATAAGGCATTATAACCTGGTGATCCTTGGGTATGTTCATAGTGATATTATTTGTTTAAAGCAAAGGTATTTCCCGGCCTAAGCTTAAAATTGGAAAAACACGACATTTTAAGATTTTGTCAGACATCTCTGTATTCGGTGCCCTCCGCCTTTCCGGAAAAGTAGGTGCCGGGATGATAACCCGAAAATTCCTTAAAGTCATGAATGAAATGCGACTGATCATAATAGCCGCAGGCCAGACCAATCTCGGTTAAGGACAAATCTTTACGACCATATTGCTGACAAGCGGCTTGAAACCGTATAATTCTGGCATACAGCTTGGGACTAAATCCGGAGAAAAGCTTAAAATTTCGCTCAAATTGTCGCATGGATAAACAATACTGCTGAGCCAGATCAGTCACTTTTACATTTCCCTGCCGATGGATCAAATATTGAATGGCATTGGTAGCCGGAGGGAGGAAATGATCCCGGGCATTCAGCTTTTTATCCAGGAAGGAAATAATCAGGGTCATTCTTGCCGGGTTATTTTCAGCCAGCATCATCTTTTCTGTTAGCTCAATTCCTTCCCCACCCCATAAAGTTGTCAGGTCGGGCATTTCATCACTCAACACGCTTGATGGCATCGCACATAATTGGTTAAGTGCATATGGGTATAGATAAACGCCAAAGATGCCAAAGTTCTGATGGGTGATAAATCTTCTCATCCGTCTGGTTTGGCTGTGAATTAATCCATACGATTGATCAAAACTCCCATGTGGTGTGAGCTCCACAAACCTGCCTCGGTAATGAAATATCAGCTCGGCACAACCATCGGCCATTGCCCGGTAGATAAAAGGCTTATCACGGGAAGCTTCGCTTTCCATTACCCAAAAAAACCTTACAAATCTGGCCAGCGAAGGTGGCGGTGGCACTACTTCATATTTCATACCAGTTATAGGAATAAGCGTTGTGTTTCATGACATGTTAGTGTTAATGGATGGCGTTGCCGCCAATGAAAAGATCTGCAGACACCTTCCTGTTTTTGGCTTGGCCTCCAGACCATATTTGTCTTATTTGCCGCTTGAATATGTCAGATTTACCACTTGAAACCAGTTAATTTCCGCACTAACTTTGTTGAAATTAATTAAAACTAAAATCACTAAAAAACGATTCATGAAAAAATTCATTGTTATAACGCGAACCTTTTTTGATGCCGACGTAAAAGATAAAGTCTTTGAAATTTCAAAAAATTCAATGCCTATTTTTAAAAAACAGCCGGGCTTGATATCCATTCGAATGCACGTGGAAAATGAGCAATTACAGACCCTGACCTATTTTGAATGGGAAAGTAAGGAAGCCCACGAGGCCTGTATGCAAAGTCCTGATTTTGCAGATTGGGGAGCGGCCTGGGAAGGGTTGGTGGCTTCCGGTAAAATAAAATGGGAACTGAATACCTACGAAATTCTGGATGAATTCATAGCTTAGTGATGCAAGCGAAAACCCCTTAACCCAATGTATTAATGCGTGTTGCTTCTAACCAATTCAGGAGCCAACTGACCTAACCAGTCTTCCATTAATTTACACATTTCCAGGGGCTTTCCTTCATGAGGAAAATGTCCTTCGTTTTCAATGAGGCATAATTTTGAATGTGGCATCATGGCATGGATACGGGCGGCAATTCCAAGTTGAGTGACCGGATCGTTTTCTCCATAAATCAGCAGACATGGCTTTTTGTTGATAGTAGTTTCAAAGCCATTTTTAATGTGTTGCATGATCGATGCATTGTCTTTTAAACTGTGTAGCATTTTTGTGATGCGACGCCTGTGCGGCCTGCTGGCAAAAAGTTGAAGGTACTGGCGCCATTCAGCTTTGGTCAGTTTCCGGCTTTTGACGCCAAAGCGGAAGGTGAGTCGCACCAAAAGATTGGTATAGGCATTAAGTTCAGAAAAAATGCCGCTGCCGACGATTTTCAACATCCGGTCAATTTTTCGATATTCATAGACAGGGAAGATAATAGTATCGGTAAGTATCAGGCCCTGCACCATTTCAGGTTGATCAACGGCAACCTTAAAGGCGGACGGACCTCCTGTGTCATGTCCAAGCAAAATAACGTTTTCCAAATGCAATGCCTGAATAAACGACGCCAGCACCTGGCTTTGGGAGGCGATGTCATAGCGGTAATCAGCGTGTGGTTCTGACAAACCGAACCCCGGATAATCAAGCGCGATACACCGGAATTTTTGGGATAGTCTTTTTATAAACTCCCGGTACATAAAAGAAGACCCCAATGCAGCATGGCTGAAAAGGATGACCTGCCCCACACCTTCATCTATATAGTGAATCCTGTGGTTTTTAATCGTAATCCGTTGACTTTTAAAGGGGTACAAATTTTGATCGTATTTCATGATAACACTTTTAGTTTTCACCAAAGGAAATCAAATAACCCGTAAAAAAACTTGCCATATGACAAGAAAGCAGTCCTGGTTACAGCTGGGCTTTCAGCGTAAGCGATAATTTTTTGCGAAAAGCTTGAAGTCATAAAATTTGTTCGCCGGGTACTGTCTCATTTTTCATGTTCCGGTTGTCGTGTTTACAAAATCATTTTTATCATTATAAATTTTAGAATAATGGATATTGTGCATAACGTTAAGATTTCTACAACACCGGCAACCTTGTATGAATTATTTACAACGGAATCCGGCATGAACAAATGGTGGTCAATGGATTGTGACATTGCCCGTGAACCAGGTGGGGTGTCCAAGGTGAGATTTACCAAAGATGAAAACAAAATCGAAATGTGCTTTCGCCTGGATACACTGGAGCCGGGTGAAAAAATGGTGTGGACCTGCGTCGAGAATCCAAACCCGGCCTGGATTGACACCGTGCTTCATTTCTCTGTAAAACCGGCTGGTGAACAATCGGACTTTACATTTAAACACACAAATTGGGATGCAAAATGGCAGGGACAAATACCTTATGAGCAAACCAAGCATGGATGGGAACACTTTATGAATAGTCTGAAAAATTATTGTGAAAAAGGGATAGGAGAACCGTGGTAGAAAAAGTATCACAGTGAGTGGGTGTGGGCGTTGCCTTCACCCTTCCCGTTTACTCAGACCGATTTGAGAATGCACCTCCGGGGTTGATCGGATCACCACACAATTTTAACTTCGATTTAATAAAAGCAATTTCCTGTGGCGACCTTGTGAGCTTAAGCGCTTCCTGAAAAAAGTCCCTGGCTTTGGTGTGGTGACCCGACTTTAAAGATAAAATTCCCCTGGTCATTGGTAACAGGTAATAGTCTTTTAGCTGTTGGTTGCCTGAAATCTTTTCAAGTGCCCGGAGGGATGACTCAATGCTTTCCGTTTGACTTTTAATAATGGCGAGATTTAAAAGCACAATAGGATTTTGCTTGAGCTGGTAAAGCTTTTCATACTGGTGATAAATACTATTCCAGTCGGTATCTGCAAAACTTTTTGACAGGCAATGTTCTGCCGCAATGCCGGCCTCCAGGTGGTATTCCGTAAGTTGCTTGCCTACGGAGGCTTTTGTAAGATAATGCATGCCGTTTGAAATCAATTCCTTATTCCAAAGCGATCTGTCCTGGTCTTCAAATATGATGATAGCGCCAAGATGATCCGTTCGGGCTTCAAATCTGGCAGCGTGGAGACACATCAGCGCGAGCAAGGCGGACAATTTAGGCTGGTCCTGAAAATATTGCACCAGTAGCTGCGTGAGTCTTATGGCTTCCAGGCACAAATCTTTACTGATAACAGCACGTCGGTGAGAAGAATTGTATCCCTCGTTAAACAATAAGTATAAAGCCAGACAGACGGAATTTAAGCGTTTTTCCAGATCCTTTCCAGAAGGCACCTCAAAGGAGATTTCCAGTGCACGGATTTTTTGTTTGGCCCGGTATAATCGTTTATTGATGGTGGTTTCCCTGGTTAGCAACGCTTTGCTTATTTCGGAGATTCCAAAACCACACAAGGTTTTCAAGGTAAGGGCCATTTGGGAGGCCACCGGCAACTGGGGGTGGCAGCAAGTAAAAATCATCCTCAGCTGACTGTCTTTTATCTCTTCACTTAAAAAGACTTCTTCAATATGGTTGCTGCCTTCTACGTGTTTTAAAACGTTGGCAAGATGATTTTTGGATGATTTTGTGCGTTTTAATTCGTTGAGCACCTTTCTTTTAGCGACTTGCGTGATCCAGGCAGCTGGATTTTCCGGAATGTTGCCATTGCTCCAGTGATGCAATGCGGTGATAAGGGTGTCCTGTACAATATCTTCTGCCAGATCAATGTGAATGGTGCCAAATATCCTGGTAAGTGTTGCTACTAACTTACCAGCTTCATTTCTGAAGAGGTGGTCGACCAGTTGATTTGTTGAAGAGTCGGGCGCCTCCAAAACGATGGTTAATGCATTAAGGGTTGAACCAGGGGCCTTACCTCAATAGTGTATAATCCAAGATATGGAGAACTTAAAGCAATATTGTTGGCCTCTGCCTGATCTTCAGCTCTGATCAGAAAATAACCGGCGATAATCTCCTTGGGTTCCAGGAAGGGGCCGTCTGTTACAATGCTGTCTTTATTTTCCAGCAATGCACCGTGATTTTCAAGGCGTTGCCCCGTCACATACTGATCACCAAGATCCGCGACCCATTGTTTGTATTGTTGTAGCAGTTTTTGCATTTCTTCCGGAGAAAGGGTTGCCAGGCCATTGCCTTTTAATATCATTAAAAATTCTTTCATAATTTCACTCTTTATAGATACGAAAAGTCAAAATTGGAAAATAGGACAGTTGATGCCTGGTTTTTTCAGCGTTACATTAAAATTAATGCTAATTACGATTTTTAAAATGCAAGGCAAGGATTTTTCTTGTCTACCGGGTCAAATACATACACCAAGGGATTGATATTTAGCAAGTATCGGATTTTATGAGCGACTATTGTGATAGACTTTTGCATCAAAAAATTTAAAAGATGCAAAAACTTAAAAACAAAGTAGCGCTTATTACCGGTGCTACAAGTGGTATTGGCAAAGCGACGGCCATTGATTTCATTAAAAACGGGGCGAGTGTCATCGTGACCGGGCGTTTCCAGGAGAGTATTGACAAAACAGTCGTTGAGCTTGGTGAACAGGCCAGTGGTATTGTTTCCGATGCCGGAAAAATGAATGATCTGAAACAGCTTGGAGATAAAGTAAAGGCCATATCTCCACAGATTGATGTTTTATTCGTCAATGCCGGCTATGGAAAATACGCGCCGATCGAGCACATTGACGAGCGGCATTATGATGAACAATTCAGTGTCTTGGTAAAAGGAGCACTGTTTAGTGTACAACAAATTGTGCCTTTAATGAAGCCGGGCGGTTCTATCATCCTTAACACCTCTATCGTTACGGAGATCGGGATGAAAAACTCTGTGGTTTATTCGGCGGCGAAGGCGGCTGTTCAGTCATTCGCGAAAACATTTGCCTCCGAAATGGCGCCAAAGGAGATCCGGGTAAATGCCATTAGCCCGGGACCAATTGAGACAAATTATTTCAACCGGTCTAACCTGACAGAAGCAGAGATTGAGGGGGTGGCCGACTTTGTTTTGCCACAGGTGCCTTTGGGACGATTCGGACAGCCTTCTGAAATTGCGAAAGTGGCTACCTTTCTTGCTTCGGAGGATGCCTCCTTTTTACACGGAGCGGAAATATTTGTAAATGGAGGGTTTCCAAACATTAAAGTTTGACACCGGTCCTTATTATTTTGATGCGTTCCCTCCTGCCTGACCAGGCGGAGGGATTTTTTCAATTCAAATTTTTTATGACCCTGACAATAACTTTGTAACTTACCGGAATAATCTGTCGGAAAACAGCTGTCACGAAAGGTAGGTTGATGCAAAATAAAACTTTTGATAAAGTTTTAGACCAACACCTTTAGGGCTACCGTTTTTCCGGCAAACAGCCCGGTTTCAAAGATGTCAGACAACATTACCTTTATTAACGATACGTTTATTGAATCAAACACCGACTTTGGTGAGATCATAGGCCTCCTTAAAAATGCCATGGCATCTTCCTTGATTGAGGTGCCGTTGCGTCACCATCATGAACTGACTAACCCTGAGGAACAGGAAAAATCCACCCTCCTGTTAATGCCGGCATGGAATCCCGGGAAAGATGCCGGTGTCAAACTCGTCACCGTCAGCCCAAACAACAGCCGATACAATTTACCCTCCATACAAGGGGTTTATATATACTTTGATATGCGGCAGGGTGGGATTAAGGCCATCCTGGCGGCCAGCGCTTTGACAGCCAAAAGAACGGCGGCGGCTTCAGCTTTGGCCTCGAGCTACCTGACGGTAAAAGATGCTTCCTCCTTGCTGATGATCGGTACTGGCAAGCTGTCCCCCAACCTGATCCTGGCGCATGCGGCCGTGCGACCGATTAAGCAGGTGTTTGTCTGGGGTCGAAGTATGGACAAAGCCGTCAAAATTCAGGAACAACTAAAAGGGCAACCCTTTACTGTGGAGATAGTTTCGACCATTGAAGAAAAAATTGACGAAGTTGATATTATTTCTTGTGCAACGTTATCCAAAACCCCATTGATACCAGGTAAGCGCCTCAGGCGGGGACAACATCTTGATCTGGTGGGCGCCTACAAAACAGATATGCGGGAAACGGACGATGACGCTATCGTGAAGTCAACCTTGTTTGTAGATAGCTACCAGGGAGCGCTCCAGGAGGCAGGTGAACTGGTAATCCCGCTAAAAAAAGGGTTGATTACGGAAAACGACATAAAGGCAGACCTGTTCGACCTGTGTGCCGGGAATAAACCCGGAAGAAATTCTGCGGAACAAATCACATTATTCAAATCTGTCGGGCATGCTATTGAAGACCTTGTGGCTGCTGGCTACTATTATGAAAAGTTTAAAAGGTAAATGAATACTTATCAAAAGATACAACAGGAAAAACATTTCGGGACACCGCCGGACTGGGTACAGATCAAAACCATCGATATGCATACCGGCGGAGAGCCACTGCGGGTAATTGTGGACGGATTTCCTGATATCAGTGGTGGCAACGTACTTGCTTCCAGGAGGTTTGTGAAGGAAAATTATGATTACTTACGGACGGCTCTGATGTTTGAGCCAAGAGGTCACGCCGATATGTATGGCTGTTTGCTGCTTCCTCCAAATGATGACTCCGGAGATTTTGGCATTCTCTTTATGCATAATGAAGGATACAGTACCATGTGCGGCCATGCCATCATTGCCATATCGACGCTTGCTGTGGAAATGCAATGGATTGATGTACAGGAAGGAGATAACGTATTGAAGATCGACGCGCCCTGTGGGAGAATTACAGCGTATGCCCAGGTAAAACAAGGACAGGTTCAGGGAGTCCGCTTTCATTGTGTACCTTCTTTTGTGGTGGGACTAGATCGGCAGGTTAATGTTCCGGGACTTGGTACAGTGACGTATGATCTGGCCTACGGAGGCGCTTTTTATGCTTATGTGGACATGCGTAAAAACCAGTTTAAATTTGACCTCACACCTGATAGCTACCAGGACATAATTGGCACCGGCATGGATATCAAGAGGGCGGTAATGTCTGAGGGTGAGGGTATTATTCATCCATACGAGGAGGATCTCAGTTTTTTATACGGTACCATTTTTATTGGTGGTCCGCTGCAAGATTCGGCAGATAGCCGAAATGTTTGCGTATTTGCGGAAGGGGAAGTGGACCGTTGTCCTACCGGGTCTGGCGTTTCCGGGAGAATGGCCATTCACCATGCCAGAAATGAAATAGGTGAAGAGCCGATGCATATTGAAAGCATCACCGGTAGTGTATTTAAGGGTTCCGTCGTGGAGGAAGTACAATTTGGGCCGCATCGGGCAGTCATTCCCCAGGTGGAAGGCACTGCTCATATTACCGGGCAACATACCTTCATTATCGATCCCAAGGACCCCATGAAAAACGGGTTTATTTTGAGATAATCCTCTCTAACGGCATCTTTTGAATTACCTGTTTTACTGATTTATCCGGCTGGGTTTTAGTGGAAAAGAACTATTCAATAATGATATTCAATGGTGACAGGAAATTTAAAGCGCCATGGGCCGAAAACATTGCTTTATCCATTTTATTTTTCCACGGATCAAAATAAAAACCACTGGCAGTTCTGAAATCCGCCTCGCTCAAATCACAGTTTTCAAATTGAGAATCTGTCAGGCTGCTGTTTTCAAATAAGGCGCCCTGAAGATTCGAACCCATAAAATCACAGGTGTTGAGCTGACAGCCAATAAATTTTGTGTCTTTCAACATTAAGTCGGAGAAGTTGCAAAACGATAAGTTACTGTCCACAAAGCCAACCGATAACAATATTTTACTGAGGCTTGAAAAATCAAGGCCAACCAATTTGCACTGGGAAAAGGTTACCTGCTGAAACTTGCTATTGGCAATGGTCACATTGCTCAAATTGCAACCGACAAATTCACAGTTTTCAAATAAAGTATCCGTAAAATCACTATTGGAGAAATCACAATTACTAAAAGTGATCTCCTCGTAAGATTGATCTGTGTATTCGGTTGTTGAAGGCTGTAGGTTGTTAAATGGATTTTGATCCACGCGGCTAAGAATAATTTCTGATTTTCACTTGATTTATACGACACCTGCAATTTAAAGATCCTCCAAAAAAATCGTTGACATTTGACCACATTTTATTGTCTGGGTTTCATAAGCACACCAATTTTTTTGAAGGACAGATTTCCTTGTTCAGAAAAGCATCATATCACTTTAGCCGAATGCCCTGCCATCACCTGAAGGTCTTCCCTCGCCGTTGCGTAATTTGTTTATGTCAGAATATCTGAAAAGGTTAAAATGAACCCATTGGGATCCTGGATAGCAAACTCGTTGGCGCCATAGAATGTTTTGTTCATTGGCTTAATAACGTTCGTCTTGTCTTTTATGTTTTCGTACCATTTTTGCAGGTCCGCTACTTTAATGTACATCGTTAATGCACCGCCTTGTTCGTAATTTTCCAGCTCAGGATACTCTTCGCGAATGGAGGTGTCTTTTTGGAACATGATCAGAACATCATCTTTTTGAACAAATGCCCAGTCAAACGAGCCTTCTTCAGGAACCGTTTGCAGCAGTTGAAAGTCGAGGGTATTCTGGTAAAAGTCAAGCGTGTCATTGACATTTTTGACCATTAAATTGGGGGTAAGACTATTTAATTTCATCGTTATTTTTTTATGTAAAAGTAGATGATCTATTCTGTCGATGCTTTGTAAAAAAACGACATTATTTGAGCGCCGACGGTGTTACGCCTCCCAATTGTTTGAATTCATTATTCAGATGCGCATGATCATAGTAGCCCCTCTCGAAAGAAACTTCCAGCAGACTTTTATTCCGGGCGCTTTTGATGATCCTGGAAGTGTTGATAAACCTGACGACCTTTGCATATTCCTTCAAACTCGTGCCAACCCTTGCTTTAAAGCGTCTTTGAAGTTGCCTGAGGCTTATGCAGGCGGCATCGGCAACTGCACTCATCCTGATCTGCCCCTGCGATTGGAGAATCAGGTCGGTGACTGAAGTAACTAATTTGTCGCCGGTTATATTGGCATGTGCCAGCAATGAATACAGCATTTTTTCAATCAGGGCGATTCGCTCCCCGGTGGCTGTGATGGCATGCAATTCCTGGAGAAAAGCATCATTCAATTCCGGTATTACTTCGCCGGCCGGAACGGTGGTATTTTTGAATTCGCTGAGTGAAGTCCTGGTCAATAGGCTCAGACCTCCGGCTTTGAAACGAATCCCCAATAGATTTGACCCCGAAGGTGCCACAACGTCGCGAAAGGTGGTCATCATGCCAATGGCGGCAATGCTTTCTTTTGCGACGGAGACACCATTGTCCGCCGCGTTTGATATGGTGCCACCAAAATTAAAGATCAGATCTGCGCAACCATCGGGAAGCACACGGCTGATGCCGGACGCAGGTGCCTCTGACTGCCAATAGCAATCAATAAGATCGTGCAGTTGACTGTTTGGTTTGAATTCCTGGTAACTCATCTTGTTATTAGCGCCATGTCGTGACAGGAATACAAAAAAATACCCTGACCGATTTCTTAAGTATCAAAGATAACAAAAGCACGGGAACTTTTAGGATATACCGGAACCCTTGCCGGAAGAATAAAATATGTTTATCCGTTGACGGAAAACTTAAAATTTATAGCGAAGGGCCTCATCATAACCACTTAGCCTTAAAATTATGACCCTGTCCTGCTCTACATAGTTGATGTTATATAAATCCGCCAGCGGCGAAAGGTCAAAGTCAAGTTGTTTTTTCACCAGGGCTTTACAGGGATCGTTGTCTTTATGTGACAAAGCAACAGCCAGTTGAACAGGGTTGGATTCCATGAAGTATCCACAGGTAAGCAGTTTATTTTCCACGGTTCCACAACCACCGCCATAACGAATGGTTAATTTTAGCTGGTTTTGTTCAACCGTGGCGTTTTCTATAATCAAACCAGGGTCAATAACCGGGGTGCAGTTGTCGGGATCAATGATGATTTTAGAGCGGCTTGGGCTTTTTTCCTGTGGGGTTTGGTTTTCTACTTTACATCCAAAAAAAGTTATTGTTAAAACCATTAAAGGGACAATCAAAAAAAATGTGCGCAAATTGCTGTTCATGTTTAATAAAAATTGGTCTTTATTTCTGGAGGACACGGGATTGTCATTAATGGTTGTAATTTATTTTCCCGGAGGTAGATATCTTGTAGCGTTGATGATAAATTAAATACCACAGAACAAAATTTGGATTTGCAGGCAGTTTTCATCAAAATTGATTGGTTAATAGATAGTTTTCTGAATTTTATGAACTAATTTCACAGAAGGAAATTATTTTGATGAGCCTATTGTTAAGCCAAATCGAGGTATTTTTAGTATATTGTAAATTAAAACTAACCAAATAACCATATCAATGTCTGGCAAACAACAAACGGAAGAACTAGAGAAGGTCGTGATCCGTTTCGCAGGAGATTCTGGAGACGGCATGCAATTAACCGGGTCCCAATTTACCTTGACCTCCGCCTTGTTGGGTAATGACCTGGCCACTTTTCCCGATTTCCCCGCTGAGATCAGGGCGCCGCAGGGTACGGTGGAAGGTGTATCGGGATTTCAGGTACAGATTGGCAAGATTGACATTTTTACACCCGGCGATGAAGCGGATGTATTGGTAGCCATGAACCCGGCTGCGCTAAAATCCAATTTGCAATGGGTTCGAAAGGGAGGAAATGTAATTATTGACTCCGATTCTTTTGAGGAAAGAACATTCAAAAGAGCTGGATATGAAGGTAATCCGCTGGAAAACGGTTCCCTGCAAGACTACAACCTGATCGAGGCACCTATTACCTCCCTAACCAAAACATCATTGCAGGGAATTGCGCTGGACAATAAAAGTGTGGTGCGGTGTAAAAACATGTTTGCCCTTGGGGTGGCGTATTGGTTATTTGATCGTTCGATGGATCAGACCCTGGATTTTTTAAAGGCGAAATTCAAGAAAGCTCCCTTGTTGGTAGAAGCTAATTCCAAGGCGTTGCAGGCCGGGTATTACTATGCTGAAACTGTTGAAGCACTGCCGTCGAATTATAAAGTACCGGCCGCCAAAATCGAGCCTGGAAAATACCGGCACATTTCCGGCAATCAGGCAGCAGCCTGGGGTATTATCGCCGCCGCCGAAAAAATGGGTAAAAAATTATTTTTTGGCTCTTATCCGATCACCCCGGCGTCAGATATTTTACATGAGTTATCAAAATATAAGAACCTGGGAGTAACAACTTTTCAGGCGGAAGATGAAATTGCGGCAGTTTGTTCTGCCATCGGCGCAAGTTATGCCGGAGAATTGGGCGTTACAGCCTCAGCCGGTCCCGGAATTGCACTGAAAGGAGAAGCTATTGGTCTCGCAGCCATGGTGGAATTGCCCCTGGTGATCATCGATGTACAAAGAGGAGGGCCTTCCACGGGTTTACCTACTAAAACCGAGCAGGCAGATTTTAACCTGGCCATGTTTGGAAGAAACAGTGATTGTCCTATTATTGTTGTGGCCTCAAGTACGCCTTCCAATTGCTTTTCGTTTGCGTATCAGGCCGCCAAATTAACGGTAGAGCACATGACACCCGTTATGTTTTTGTCCGATGGTTACCTGGCCAATGGTTCCGAGCCCTGGAAAATACCTTCGGTAAAGGACCTGCCTGAAATTGTTATACCTCATGCCAGACTAAACGGTCAGGAATTCCATCCCTACGTGAGGGATGAGACCAAATTGTCACGCTTTTGGGCTATCCCCGGAACCGAAGGCATGGAACATCGGATCGGTGGCCTGGAAAAAGAGAATATTACCGGAAATGTTTCCTACGATCCCGCCAACCACGAGCTGATGGTCAAAGTAAGACAGGAGAAAGTAAGTAAGGTGGCGGGCTTTATACCTGATCAGGAGGTAATAGGAACAGGGTCAGGAGAAGTGCTGGTTGTCGGATGGGGCAGTACTTATGGATCACTGCTGACGGCCGTTAAGCAATTACAGGGTGCCGGCAAAAAAGTAGACCTGGCTCACTTTAATTATCTGAGCCCGTTACCGAAAAATACAGAAGCTATTTTCAAGCAGTATAAAAAAGTGCTGGTTTGTGAATTAAACATGGGACAGTTTGCTGCTTATTTAAGAAGTATATATCCCGAGGTAAAAATTGAGCAATTCAATAAAATACAGGGATTACCTTTTACAGTGATGGAGTTAAAAGAAAAAATAATTGAACTTTTATAAAGAGGAAAACATGGCAACAAATTCAGTAGATACAGTTCACGTAAACCCACAATTAACCAAAAAAGATTTTACCAGCGATCAGTTGGTTAGGTGGTGTCCTGGTTGCGGTGATTATGCGATATTATCGGCGATGCAAAATGCCCTGCCTCAGCTGGGTCTTAAAAAGGAAGATTTTGCTTTTATCTCCGGTATTGGCTGTGCGGCCCGGTTTCCTTATTATATGAGTACCTACGGGTTCCATACCATTCACGGCAGGGCCCCGGCTATTGCTTCCGGTGTTAAATTGAGTAATCCGGATCTAAGTGTTTGGCAGATAACCGGAGATGGCGATTCGCTGGCCATTGGTGGAAATCATTTCATCCATGCGTTGCGAAGAAACATTGATATTAATATACTCTTGTTTAATAACGAGATCTACGGTCTTACCAAGGGGCAATTGTCCCCTACTTCCAAGTTGGGATTAGTGACTAAATCCACACCACTGGGAGGGATTGACCGGCCTTTTAGCGCGGGAGAGCTGGCGTTGGGGGCCCGTGGAACTTTCTTCGCGCGGACTATCGATACAAATCCCAAGCTGATGACCCAGATCTTTGTGGAATCCTCCAGGCACAAGGGGACATCACTGATTGAAATACTGCAGAATTGCGTTATTTTCAATGACAAAACTCATGGCGCTGTCACTGCCAAAGAAAACAAAGACGATTTTCAACTGCATTTACAGCATGGAGAGCGCATGCTTTTTGGTAAGGAGAAAAACAAAGGCATAAGATTGAATGGATTTAAGCTGGAAGTAGTGACCATCGGCGAAAATGGGATTACCGAAGATGATATTTTAATCCACGATGCCCACGATGAAGATACTACCAAGCACATGATGCTTATCAGGATGCAGCCACCGGAATTTCCTATGGCTTTGGGTATTATCCGGGCTGTGAAAGCGCCAACGTACGACGATTTGACAAAGCAACAATATGAATTGAGCAAAGAAAATGCTAAATTTAGTAATGTCGAAGAATTGTTACAGAGCGGAAATACCTGGGAAGTGAAGTAGTTGTAATCGTAGTTGGCGGATTTTTTTGGCAATTGTGAGCGTGTAGATCTGGGATAGCTTTATCCCATTCCCGGCAAGCTTTTTAGATACAATAAATCACATAATGATAAGTTACTGTAATTTATCAGCTAACAGAAAACAACCTATTTAATCTTTTTTGCCATGGACAATAATTCCGGTCATCATTTCATTGCTATTTTTGGCGGCGCCGTAGCGGGCTCAGAGGCTGCCTACCAACTGGCCAGCAGAGGCTTTCGCGTGGTGGTATTTGATCAAAACATTTTGCCCTATGGCAAGATAGAAGATGGTTTGCCCAAATGGCATGAAAAGCTACGCGATAAGGAAGAAAATAAGATCAATGAAAAAATCAGTCATCCCAATGTCCATTTTGTGCCTGGTGTGCAATTGGGGAAAGATATTGACTTTGTAGATGTGGCAAAAAACTGGGGTTTCACGGCCGTGTTACTGGCCACCGGCGCCTGGCGTGACCGGCCAATACCCGTAGATGGGATTGATGATTATGTGGATAAGGGACTTTACTATCAAAATCCGTTCGTTTATTGGTTCAATCATTACCACGAGCCCACCTATAATGGTCCCACCTATGAGATAGAGGATGACGCCATTGTGATTGGCGGAGGGTTGGCGTCTTTGGATGTGGTGAAAATCCTCATGATAGAAACGGTGCAAAGAGCGTTGGAAAAAAAGGGTATCAAAACTAATATGTTCCAACTCGAAAGAGGTATCAACAAGGTGCTTGAAGAGAATGACCTTACCCTCGATGACCTGGGGTTGAAAGGTTGTACCTTATTTTACCGTCGCCGGGCCATAGACATGCCGCTTTCATCAGCGCCGGCTACCACCCCGGAACAATTGGCCAAAGTGCAGGGGGTGAGACAAAAGATATTGGATAATTTCCTTAAAAAGTACCTGTTCAAATTTGAACCCTGCTGGTCGCCGGCAGGAACCGTGGTCGAAGATGATCGCCTGACAGGAATTACGTTTCAAAAAAATGAAATCACCGATGGCAAGGTTGTTCCTATTCCAGGGGTATGTGAAACGTTTAAATCTTCCCTGTTTATTTCTTCTATCGGAAGCATTCCGGAGATGATACAAGGAATACCCGCCGATGGGCAGGTGTTTAAAATAGACCAGGACGAATGTTGCCAGTTAGAAGGCTATGACAATGTATTCGCACTGGGCAATGCGGTTACCGGAAGGGGCAATATAGTTGAGTCACAAAAGCATAGCAAAGCGGTATCATTAGCACTAATGGATGAGCACCTGCACTGGCAGGAAGAAGATTACCAGGCCTGGCTGCGGGGCACCGAGTCAGGTATCCAGCAACAACTAAATGTCATTGTTGATCGCATTGAAAGGAAAAAGTTTATGCCTGAGGAGGTAATCCAGGAAATTCTCCGAAAGACAAAAGCCTTGCAAAGCAAAACAGGCTATGATGGTGACTACAATGCCTGGGTAAAGAAAAACCTGCCGGTAAGGCTGGAAGATATGCTGGACTGATTTGCCAATCATCATCTTATAATTTCCTGAATTTTTAAAGTATGATTTGCCGTAGTTTTATTGCGAGCGATTCAGTTAAAACTGATAGCGCGCGTTTGAGTGTAACGGAAACGCGTGCACCACGTGATAAATCAGTCGGCTATGATCTCAGCAGTTATAAATAACCTCCTTTGTATAGCTGGGTTTGCATTTTTGGATATTTTCGAAGAAAGCAAATTGTGGATTAATCTTAAAACCCGCACGCGTTACACTTCGTTAAACGCGCCTTTAGATTAGCTTAGTAGAAAATAGTTATATTCCAAAGTAAATTAAAACAGCAGGGGTGGACTAATAAACGCGCTAAGTTTCTAAGGCTTATATGGCGCATGAGTTATCTGCAAATTTCACTAGAACCAATTTTATCTTCCATTTTTCAGGTTCAATGTAACTTTTGTGATTAGCTGTGCAACTTACTTGCATACGAGAATAATTTTGATCTGTGAAAAACAATCAACAAAAGGAATTTATCAAATTATATGATCCAATTCATAATCAATTATTTGGTTTTTGCAGGGCAATTTCAGGAAATGTCCAGGATGCTGAGGATCTCATGCAGGATACAGTGCTGACGGCAATAGAGGGGTTTAAAAAATTGCGGGATAAGTCAGCTTTCAAATCATATCTTTTTAGTGTTGCCTGTAACTTAAATAAAATGAAAGCCAGGAGGAAAAAATTTAGAGCCGAATTTAATAAGCAGGAACTCATGCAGCTATCGGATTCAAGCAAAAACCCTGAGTCATTGGTAGATTTTCAGATTATTCATGAGAAGATGCTCAAGCTACCGGCTAGAATGGCTGAAACCCTGGTTTTGTTTCATATCTGTGACATGTCACTTGAAGATATATCGAAGATCCAGGGAGGCTCCCTTTCCGGGGTGAAATTACGCCTCAAGAGAGGTAGAAAGAAGCTTTTGTCGATGTTGAATTCACCATCAGAAATGAAAAAGGCCCTACTGTTTTTAACGATTTAACAAGATTACAGGCATGAACTATTCGGAGAAAGATATTGACAGGTTTTTTGAGCGCTTCAAGCAATTGCCTAATAACTATCAATTAGATAAGATTCATGAGTTGATTAAAAGATTTCCATCAGATGTACCTCGTAGCGAACCATTTCCAAAATCTTTTAAATTTTATTTTGCAATGACAACATTCATAATGGCACTTTTGACCTCATTGTTTTTTCTATTTAATACCAATGATAAACAAACGCTTCAAACATCTGAAAATAAAGAGCAAGCACAAGCAGTGTCACCGGACTATGAAAAGATACCAAAAGACTCATCGGTAAACAACGAAAGATCTGCTATCGACAATGCATTTCAACAAAGTCAATTGAAAGACCAGCAGGTGGAAAGCGTGGAAGGCGATGGCCCAAATAGCTTTAATAAATCTCAACCAACTAAAAAATCAACCAAAAATAGGTCAGGCATAGTTAATGATAACAACCAACGGCCAGGAGTTACTTTGCAAGGAGGTAAAAATGAAATGTCCTGTGATTGGCCATCTGATACGATCGTTGATGGCTCCAAATTGGAAGTTTTATTGTCCAACGATGAGCTTTCTAAATTAGGCTTTATGATTAATGAAACCGGTGTATATTATAAAAACAGATTCCGGAATAAAACGGCTTGCTTTCACGACCGATTTGAAGATGGTGATGGGGAAATGACCAATCTAACCAAATCTCCAAACCAAAATAATAAAAAAGAGCACTATTCAACGCACGATTTTTATCCCGTATTTATGACAGATTTTCTCTATCATCCCGGCCTTGCGGTAGATGGAAATCCCGAGGTGTTTGGAGTAAGGAGAGATACGCTGGTCCCTGTCAGAATTCAAGCAAGAATTTTGGGGAATTCCGACACCGATATCATTATGTGGTTTATCCCAACACCCAATTTTTTCAATGCATTACCTGCTAAATACCGCCACCTTCACCCCATTTATAGTTGTTTGCGGGCTATTAAGAAAAGAACCGGGAGATCGGAAATAGTACGTTTTAGGCAAAAATCACTTATCCGGATAACTCAATTTGTAGAGCCCGATAAGGAGACGCTTTTGCAACTGGGATTTGAATTTGATAACGACAAAATCATTTATAAGCAAAGGGGGAAAACATGCTTTTTTATGGTTACGATTAGCAAATTCTCGCAATCCATACATGTAAAGGATGAAGAGGTTATTGCTCAGGATCCTGATTTAAATTTAGTTTTTTTGTCTGATACGGTTGGCAGACAAAATATTAAATGGGCTTGCCGATCCTCGACGGACAAGAACAAGCACAACAGGCGAAATTTTGAAAAGCTTCATGATCTGCTTGTTCCTGTCAAATTACGAAAACAAAATTATCCAGACCTGTTATCTAAGGACCTAATCTTCTGGTTTGAACCTTCTGAGGCATTATTTAATGCTCTGCCCAGTGATCTTGGAGAACGAATCAAGCAAGAATATGAATCCATCGTTTCCGAGCCTAATAGCAGAAAAGAGAATAGTAGCTCCTGTACCTTCTTTGAAACATGCAGATCAACTTTACATTTGGATGCAATGCGCCTTTTCCCAAATCCGGCTCAGGATCAATTGAGTTTGCATTTCAACCTGCATAAGGAACAGTTTGGATCTATTTCCTTATTAACTATGGGGGGCATTAGGGTAAAAGAACTTCTTTCGGATGCGATTATTTTTCCAGGAAAAAACACTTATGAATTTGATATATCGGGCGTGCCTTCCGGGATTTATTTGCTATCTATTATGACTTCAGAAGGGTTTAAAACCCAACGAGTAATTGTTCAAAAATAAATCTATACTTTTAAATCAAAAGATTGCTCCCCCAGTACCTTGCCATTTACCTGCACAGCTAGTTTATGTTTGCCGCTATAGTATTTTCTGGTTGTAATCACTTTGAAGGGATGTGACTTGCTGATTAGCTGTGTTTCACCGGGTGCCAGCTTGAGTGTATTTAGTTTAAAGACCTTTGGGGCGGTGCTACCGTTGGATTTGACAAAGTGGACAATAAAATCCACCATCAGATTCTGTGGTCGTTTTCCGTCGTTGCGGAGCTCAAAGGAGAAGCTTAATGAATCTCCCATGGCTATTTTCCGCGGTTTCAGTTTGAAATTGTCGACCGATACTTTCGCGGATCCATATCCCAGCAGCTTCAGGGCATTGGGATGTCCGGCTTTGAGCATACCTCTCAATGCGTGCCTGGTGATCCATTGCGTTTCTTTACTGGCATCGGTTTGCCATTTTTCCAGCCGGGCAATTACCAGGTCCGGGTTATCTTTGGTAATGTCGTTGAGGTTATTGGCTACACTTTTTCGTACGTACAGGGATGGATCGGATTTCAGGTTGTCCAGGATCGGAAAGATCATGCCGGGATCTTTTTTAAAAAGAGGCAGCGCCATGGCCCAGGGTAACCTGGGCCGGCAGCCTTCACTTGAAAGACGCCTGACATGATGATTGTCGTGCCTGGACCAGGATAACATTTTGTCCATGGTTTTTTCCGGATGTTTCAGGATAAACGGACGAATGGCAAATTCAGCGCTGGAAAATTGCGTGAAGCGTTCCAGCGCCTCAATAGACAATTGATAATGATCCTGACCAAATTGTTCTACAAAATCGGGAAAGATCATGGCATCAAAACCATCAAACTTTTGGTATACCTTGCTTAAAATATCCAATGCCTCGTCATAGTTGTCCGGCAAGGTTTCGTGCAGAGACTGAGAGGCGTGATACATTCTTTCCTTCAGGGATTTATCTTCCCAATCCTCATTATATAAATAGGAAAAAAAATCCTTGGTAGAAAATGAGGGGTATACTTTCCCAATGCTCTTGCCTAGCGCTTCAAAAAAGGGCCGTTGGAACATTTGATCTTTGAGTGCTTCTGCCATAAAAATTTTGTCTGAATATCTAAATATAATGCTTCCCCGATAAACCTGGAATTATTGTAAAAACAATTACTTTACCGGGTATCTGATAATTGTTTTCAACTTCCAGCTGGGAGTTCTCATAGGATCTGAAATATAAATTTCATGATGGTATCCGTTCATCTGAAGATTTTCCTCCTGCATTTTTTGAAGTATTTGTTCAATGGTTTTTTCCTCTTCCTCATAAGAACCTATATGCAACATTTGTATACATTTACCTTCTCTGAGTGTCTGAAACCCCACGTCGTTTATTCTGGCAGTTTTCCCCTTCTTCAACAGTTTTTCTTTCACCATCTCAACGGTATTGGAATCCACAAATTGAGGCATTCTCATCAATATTCTCCAGTGCCACTCGTTTCTTGGCACCTGCTCAAAAGGGCGCTCGTCGTCTACCCACCATTGGCCCTCCATCTTGGGAACTACAAAATCCTGGTCCTCTTCCTTAAAAACAAATTTTATAGCGAAGGCAACAGGATAAATGGCTTCTATAGCGCCGGTGAATAATGGGTCTTCCGGAGCGCTCTGGCCGCTGATGGTTAAATATTTGTAGGTATCCAACTCTACAATACGAGGTGTCCGCTTGGCCTTATAATAGGCCGGATGTGATTTGATTAAGTCTAATTTGAGTGTATTCATGTTACTAACATTTGTTGATTTCACCAAAGATCTGACCGGCAGGTGACAACGGTATGTCAGCATAAAAATTTAATGAATAACTTTTTTGATTTTTAACTTTACCGGTAGTGGCTATGTAACTCTTCGACCAATGAATAGACAGCTTCCTTTAATTCATTTGGCGAAACCACGTTAACCGAAGATCCGAACATAAGCACCCAACGTGCAAAGTAGCCAAGATCAGGTGTCATAAAAGTACAGATGGTGCTATCTTTGTCTGGCTTTTCCTCCACAAAGCCATAATAATATTTTTGTTCTCCGATGTATCTCATTACAGCTTTGTCGAATCTTAATTTTACTTCCTCCAGAGGGGAACCGAGGATCATTTTTTTTACGAAATTATGAAAATCAGCTTTCCGGTCTTTTGAAAAGTGTTCTCCCTGTCCCCGCAACTTGCTGATACGGTCAACCCGAAAATCCCTGAAATCCTTTCGCATGCGGCAGTAGGCGATCAAATGCCAATGGCCTCCATAATGGCACAGTCCCGATGGTTCGGCCTGGCGGGTAGTAAATTCATCCTTGTAGCTGGCGTAATAATCAAACTTCAGGACCTCCTTGGTTACAATGGCATTTTGAATTTCCGATAAAAAATTATTCGGAAAATCGGTATGGGTGGGCCTTTGGACTGACAAGACAGCCACATGCTCTTCCAGACTTTCAATGTGGTCCTTTTCCTGAAATTTCAATACGGCCTTTACTTTAAGCAGGGCGTTGTCAAAATTGGTTTTCAGGGATTTGTCCGATTGCTTTTCTAGAAATTTCCCGCTGAGCAACATGGCGCTGGCTTCCTCGCGGGTAAACATTACAGGAGGCAGGTGGTAGCCATCCATAATAAAATATCCTTTTCCGGCCTCTGCTCCAATGGGAACCCCGGCCTCTTCCAGGGCCCGGATATCCCGGTAAACTGTACGAATACTAATATCAAACCGGTCGGCAATTTCCTGCCCGGTAATCAATCGTTTGCTTTGTAATTGTACAAGTATGGCCGTTAGGCGATCAATGCGATTCATCTTCTGCAAGTTTTTTTAGAGCCTCATTCATTAACTCAAACCCGGCGCGGGTTTTGGTGTTTAACTGTTTCCACATGAAGGGGACCAATATACCGCTGAATTCTTCGCGGTGTATAAGCGTGGTTGACCCGTCATTGTTTTCTTCGATTTCAAAAATATGGTGGCCATCAAAAATCCCGTACATCAACAGGCTGCCAAGCCAGCTGAATTCCTGGTGATACTTAAAGGAAGTGACTCTGGGTTTAAACTTAAACACTCCTGAATCGGGCGGTTGTACCTGTACCTCCAGTCTTAGCCGGACTTTCAAAGTTCCTTTTATAGATTTTATAAATGGATTCCAATTCGGATAACGCTCAAAATCCGTGAGGAGGTCCCACACCTTCTCTTTTGGGGCGCTGATGTTAATTTCGGTCTTTAGTTCCTTCATGCGTTGTTAGCAGCATTAAACATTGGTTTCATCTGTTTATAATTTATTTTTAAGGTCAGATGGAACCTCGCATATTATAATCATTGCTCTGTGTGTCGATTACGCCATGCTCGGTTTCATCACATAGTGCCGGTCCCTTAAAGAATTTCAATCCTATTACGTTTTTGCTCAATTTTATCTTCCTTTTCCAACTTCTTAAGCAAACGGGACACTACGACCCTGGAGGTATTCAATTCATTGGCGATTTGCTGATGGGTTTTGGCAATAACATAGGAGCCAGTGGCTTGTTTTTTATCCAACAGATATTTATACAGTCGCTCATCCATTTTCATAAATGCCATGCTGTCGACAGCGGCCAGCAATTCGTCAAAACGGGTTTGATAGGAACCAAAAACAAATTTTCGAAATGAAAGATATTTTTGTACCCAGGTGTCCATATGCCCCAGCGGGACCATCCAAAGCTCTGAGTCCTCTTCGGCAATTACATAAAAAGCGTTTTTCTTCCCTTCCAGACAGCAGGTAATGGACATGGCGCAGGTCTCCCCACCTTCCAGGTTGTACAGAAAATATTCATTGCCCTGATGATCTTTGGTCATTACCATCAGTAATCCGGACAGTACGATGGGTACCTCTTCGTTTTTTGAACCCGGGCTGATAACCACGTTTTGGGCTTTGACTTTTTTCAGGCGGCCAAATTGTATGATTTCTTCTATTAACTTTTCTTCGAATCCGACTTTTTTTAAGGCAATAGCTACGTCCGAGTTCATCTGGTTTCAAATTTAAATTTTGAAGAAAGGAGATATCTGTTTCTTGTTTTTCAATTTTCTCTTAAAAGTACCCCCGCGATTGCTACCTGAAATTAAGAGATATGTCATCAATTTTTTAATTATTTAAAGGTCCGGGATTTAAAGCAATTTAAAATAATTGAAAGTTAAAAATAACTTATACAAACAACTTTTATCATAATGAATCGGGAATTGATAGGAGGATCAGGGGCTTTAACATTTCATTAACAATTGTTATATAACCGTTAACAGTGATTCTCGGGACAAATAGGCACTTTTATCATCATAAATTATTTTTTAAACCATAAAAAATTTAATTAAGATGAAAAAAACAATTTTAGTCTCTGCCCTATCGGTTGCCCTGTTGGCTCCGGTATTATCACAAAACCTCACATCACTTACTATCAATGATCTCGCATTTAGAATAGCAAGCGCGGTATTTAGCTGGGAGACAACCACTCATAATTTTGGAAAGATTCCCGCAAATGTACCAGCGGTGAAGGAGTTCAGCTTTACTAATACCGGTGAAGTTCCTTTACAGATCACTAAAGTAAAAGGTTCCTGCGGCTGCACGGTAACAAACTACACCAAAGAAAGCATTGCCCCTGGCAAAACAGGGATGGTTAAAGCTACCTACAACGCCGCCAAGCTTGGGGCTTTTCACAAAACAGTGACCGTGACCGCCAACACCGAGGAGGGTCCCGTTGTTTTAAGCATAAAAGGTGAAGTGGTTGAATAATTGTGGTGAGGCATCCATGATTGGCGCATTTCTATTATGCCCGGTTACCTGGCTTTGGTTTTTAGCCGAAGCCAGGTAATTATCTTAACCGGAATTTTAATAAAGTAATACAATCCGTATGTAGCACCACTCGCGTATCCTCATTGCCATAAGCGAGGTGAGAGCAAAGAAACAATCTCATGGCAAAACCGCCTTCAAATTATCCTTGATTATACTGGAAGAATTGACATTAAATTTGGATATTCAAAATCCAATGTCCCCATTTTAACAAGTTATGTGTTAAGTGGGTAAAATGTTTCAATAAAAAATTAAAATCATGGATGAATTCATGTTACTGATGAAGGGAGATGATTCACAAAGTGCATCACCCGCTGAAATGCAAAAACGTATGGGGGACTATATGACCTGGATTAAAGGAATGGTCGAAAAGGATAAATTTGTGGCAGGACAGCCCCTGGTTCCCGCAGGTAAACACCTCAAAGACAGGGAAACCGTCCTGACTGATGGCCCTTTTTTAGAGCCGAAAGAAATCATTGGCGGCTACATGATTATTAAGGCGCAGGATCTTGACGAAGCGACGGCAATCGCCAAAACCTGTCCCCTGCTACAACATTGTGAAATTTTTGTGAGACCTGTCATGAATGTGCCCGCAGGATAAAGATCTCCACAACATTGATCATTTAATTGACCACCTTTTCCGAAATGAATATGGTAAGGTGGTCTCTTTTTTGACCTTGTCTTTTGGTTTTCATTTTCTCGAAACCGCAGAAGATATTGCCCAGGATACCCTCGCTGAAGCCTACAAAAACTGGGGGTATAACGGCATTCCGCCCAACCCGCATGGCTGGATTTTTAAGGTAGCCAAAAATAAAGCCCTTAATTACGTCAGAAGGGAGAACATAAAACAAAGCGTTTTTGAAAAACTGGACAAAGAGGAAGAGCAAGTGCAGGGAGAAATTTTTCTTAACCGGGAAATAGAGGATAGCATGTTAAGGATGATCTTTGCCTGTTGCCATCCCATCATTCCGGGCGAGAGCCAAATTGCCCTTATCCTTACAACACTGGGCGGGTTTAGCAGAAAAGAGGTGGCTTACGCCTTGCTTTCCGACGAAGAAGCCATAAAAAAGAGGCTTTACCGCGCTAAAAAGGAGATCAGGCAGTCAAACATCGTGTTAGCCGTACCCACTGGCGATGAGCTAAGCGAAAGGTTGAAAACTGTTTGCATCAGTTTGTACCTGCTTTTTAATGAAGGTTATAATGCATCTCATTCCGATGAACTGATCAGGAAGGACTTTTGTTTGGAGGCTGTAAGGCTTACCAGGCTATTGGCCCAGCACTTTCCCGGGGAAACCAGAGTTTCAGCGTTGCTGTCTCTCATGCTTTTTCATGCGGCGAGGCTTAAAAGCCGGATTGATGACAAGGGGGCTATTGTATTGTTCCGAAATCAGGACCGGAGCTTGTGGAATCAGGATCTTATCAAGGCAGCCTATTTTTATTTGTCGGAATCCTCGAGGGGATCCACGCTGACCTCCTATCATCTAGAGGCCAGTATTGCGGCACAGCATTGCTATGCGCCGACCCACGAGAAAACAAACTGGCCATTTATTTTTGATTTGTATTCCAGGTTGTATGAGATAAAACCCTCACCCGTCATCAAATTAAACCTGGCTATCGTGTCCAGCAAAATAAAAGATGCTAAATATGGGATTGAACAACTTGAGGCGTTGATAAAATCCGAGAAAAAGCTTAAAAACTACTATCTTTTATATGCTACACTCGGCCAGTTATATGTCGAAAACGAAGAGAGGGATCTGGCTATTTCAAATTTTGAGCGAGCCAAATCCCTGACAGCTTCCGAAAAAGAAAAGGAGTTTCTTCAAAACCGCATTGACGCCCTTTCCTGAATCGGATTATTTCCAGTTGCTTTCACATTTTGAAATGACCCCCTCCGGTATTTGTGATATCCAATCTTCCTTTACTTTTTTGTCGGCAAATAAATAAAGCTTGCCATCTTGTATATGCCAGGCCTCGGGATTGGTCGCGGCGGTAAATCCCTTACTGACGGCAAATGCGCAATAACCGCCAAACTGTGGCTGGTAATTGACGGGCTGCGTTTTGAAAGTTTCCAGGTTTTCGGCAGAAGAAAACAGCCATGTGACGCCGTTTTGTACATAACTAAAACGCTGATCTCCTTTTCGAACCTCCCCCAGCTGAAGATAGGCCACGGGGTCATAGCCACCAATAGCCGTACCGCCCTTTTGAAGCACTTTGCTGTGCCATCCCCAGCTCAGGGGATAGACTTTCTTTACATTAGAAAAGATAAGAATGCCCACAACAAGAATGGCTACGATAGAAATAACAATTGTTAAAATCATTTTTTTCATGTTTTTAAAATTTTTACTGCTTATTACCGGGATAGCACATGAGCCCTTGAAATGGGGACATGAAAAGAAAGATTTGTTTGGGAATATTTTTGAGGGGATGCTACAATTAAGGGTAAAGAGTTGGGTGAAAGCCTACTAAACGGTGCTTTCCGATTCAATGACAGGCATTCGGAATGATAAAAGGAGCACGAGCAGCAAGACCCCTGCCGTGAAAAAAAATGTAAGGCTTCCCGTTTCACCATATAAATAACCTCCGCAGATAAGTCCGAAAATACTTGCAAGGCTGCCCGAACTATTGGCAATTCCCTGTACGGAACCCTGCTGTTTTTCACCACCTAATTTGGCAAGTACCGAGAGATAGGAAGGCCACATCAGACCATTGCCCAAGGCAAATAAAAATGCTGCGATATAAATAAACAATGCGTCACCGGCAGCCATCAGGCAAAAGTTGACAACCAGCAAAAGGCTGCCGGTAATAATCAAACTGGCATCCGAAAATTTCCCGGACAAAAAGCTAAGCAGCGGTCCCTGGACCAATATCATCAATCCGCTTAGGAAGGAAAAGAAGATCCCTAGCTGCAGTGAGTTCCATCCCAGATTTTTGAGGGCATGCATGGGGAATGCGGCATAGAAAAAGCTGAAGCCAAGGAAGGTCAAAAAATAAATAAGCAACATGAAAGGAACGTATTTTATAGAAAAAACTGCCTGTAGACTGGTGTCGTTGCACTTTTTCATTTTATAACATTCTTTTTGTTCGATGCTGAAAAGCTTTCGGATCTTAAAGCGGTTGGTGTCAGGATTTACCAGGTCGGGCCGGGACTCCGGAAGTTTAAACCAAATAAGATAGATAGCTACGGCCGATATTAACGCAGCGGCAAGAACAGGTATGACTTCTTTATAAATAGTAGACCCCAGTACCCCTGCTATCGCCGGACCAATGATAAACCCAAGACTGGAGGACATAGCCATTTTGCCAAAATTTGCTTTTCGGTTTTTATCAGTAGAAATGTCTGAAAGATAAGCGTTGGCCACGGAGACATTACCCCCCGTGAGGCCATCCAGGGCCCGGGCAGCGAAAAGAAAAACCATGGGTAACGTGATGATGAAACTGCCTACAGAAGTTGAATCGACACTTAGCAAGGATGTGCGAGGCAGGTAAAGCGCCAGCAGGAAGATAATCCATGCAAGCAACGTTCCCGCCTGGCTGACCAGAAGGACCTTTTTGCGGCCGAATACGTCTGACCACTTTCCTAAAATTGGTGCTCCGAAGAACTGGAAGGCAGGATAAATTGATCCTAAAACACCGTAAATAAATTCATTGCCGCCAAATCTATTCACCAGGAAAACCAAAAAGGGTAAAATCACACTGTAACCAAGCATCCCGATAAAGTTGACGGTCAACACGGGTAAAAGGGGAATTGGTTTTGATGACTGTTTCAATGGTCTGACGGCTTTCAGTGAGGAACAGTGATTAGTTAAAAGATGTTTGGAAAAGTAATAAATTTGAATTGTTGTAAAAAGAATGCCAACGCTTTTTTAATTAACGCTTCATCTTTTCTTCCAGCCAACTTTTGATGTCAACGTAATCCAGCATATCAGCATTTGCGAGGGGTGTGTCGCCCTCAAAAAGGGTGGTGTAAAAATTTTTGAATGCCACCGGATAATCCGATTTGGAAATGTTGGTGATCTTTGAAAAAAAAGCCAGGTAGGACCTCTCAAATGGTTTGAGCCTTTTCATTTTCTTGAAATACCTGCGATGGCTTTCAACCGCGTATTTTATAAAAATCACATTGCCCAAATCGAAGTGGATCATCAGGTGCAGGAGCCTTGCATAGAATGCCAGGTGTGTCCATACTTCAATTTTGCTGTCGATGATCTTATTGATCCAGCTGAGTGCCTCGGTATAATTTCCATGGAGAAAATAAAACTGGGCAAACTGGTTCCAAAAAAGCATAAAATAATCTTCAGGGATAGCTTTTTCGAAAGACTGTATAAACTGATCAACTTCCCGGCATAATCTGATCCCGTTCTCCAGATCCTTTTTGTCCCTGTAAATTTCCAGCTCCAGGTTATAGGAGCGGCACCGGGCTCTTACTGAAAACTTGCTGTCTTTGGAGATCCCATATTTTGCCGGCAGCTCCCTGATCAGCTCCAGTACCGGGAAGGCTTCATCCCATCTTTTTTCATAAAGGAGCACCGTGATCTTGTTGCCCAACGTGCTGGTATAAAGACCGGGTTCATTTTTAATTTTTTCAGGATGGGCCTCCAGTAATTCGATGATGGCATCGATGTGTTTTTCTGCCTGAGGTATCTGGTTTTGCAACAGTCCGGCGCTGAAAAGGGTGTGATGATACAGGATTCTTGCCCGCAGGGAGGCAGCCAACCCCGGATTTTGTATCAAATCTTTGGCAGCGAGCTTTTCCTCCACCGACGGGCCACTACGGAAATCTGAAACGTCTGCGACCAGCTCCCAGTATCGGTTCAAATTTTCAAGTTTTTTAATAGCGCTGGCCTGCTTTTTAACTACCTCTTTAAACATCGGACTGTTGGGGCCGTATTTGGAGACGTACAATTTTCTTTGTCCCTCATAGACGTCAATCAATGCCGGAAAACTCTCAAAACGCCTGGCTATTTTTTCAGCTTTTTCGAGTACGTAGTAACATTGATCAAATAGCTCTTTGCTATGCAATATTTCTGCATCAGTGATTAGATTTCTTACCTCCGTTTCCTTCGATATCCCGGTATGGTAATTTCTAAGACTTTTCAGAATTAGTTTTCTCAGGTGGTTTTTAGTGACATGCAGCTGCTGGATGAATTTCTCGCCTTCAAATTTTTTCTTAATCTGATCCTCATCAAAAACAGTCTGTTTGTCCAATGCATCAAATAGCCTGAGGTGATTGGAATTTGCCTGCTGAGCCGTACAAAAAATCCGGAAATACCGCTTTTCGGTCTGGCTCAAGGATTTGATTAGATAGAACAGATTCCCTTTTTTATGCATATAAAGTTTACGATTTTTCTATTTTAACATTTAAAAATACAAAATTAGTGCTCAATAATGGTGTTTATTATATAATATGATTATTACGTTTTAATAAATATTGATTTTAAATTACCTGTTAGCGCTGCTATGTTTGTATCAAAACAAATTGTAAAGGTTAAAACAAAAATATTATGGCAAATTCAATTAACTGGTTTGAAATTCCATCCAAAAATTTCGATCGAGCGTGCAAGTTTTATAGCAGTATCCTGGGCGGCGAGGTGCATGTAGCGGAGATGGGTGGTGATATGAAAATGGGCATGCTACCTAACTTTTCTCAAGGAGGAGGTGTTGGTGGCCACATAAGCTCAAGTCCGGACAGCAAACCGTCCAATGAGGGTGTGATGGTCTACCTGAATGGCGGCGATGATCTGCAGGTTATTTTAGACAAAGTAGAACCTGCCGGTGGAAAGGTGGTCATGCCCAAAACAAAATCACCTGGAGGATACATGGCTATTTTTACCGATACGGAAGGAAATCGAATGGCTTTGCACAATGCCTAAGCCGGCCTGGCATCCTTTGCATTTTTTTAGATCACATCAGACCGATGACGAATAACATGGGAAGGGTGCCCGGTTTTGATAAAAGATACAGGATCAGCTATTATTCCTGCCATTGTCCGGTCAGTCCGGCATTAGCTTAAGTACAACTTACTGATTGTCAATTTGAAAGAAAAAACCAACTTTTTCTAACAGCCTTTCTATGCCTTAAGCGTAGTGGGTCAGGGACCGCCGGAAACGGGTATGATCATTTTAATGGCCTTGTGCGTCTAACTTTTACACTAGGTCACTGGGAGTGCATCGCAAAGGAGGTGGTGGCTTGAGACATTATTGGAGATTTCTTCGTGATCCTATGGCCACGACCTTATCGATTTATAAAATGATTGCTAAAATTTTGAACCTATGAATGAAAATCATATGAAAACCAAAGCTGAAAGATTCTTTTGGAAAGTTACCGGTTATCCGGTGCTTATCATACTGGCTTTTGTGCTGCTGATTTTTGGGATTGCCAGTCAGATGCCTAAAATGAAAATTGATACCTCTATAGAAGCCTATATTCCACCGGGGCACCATTCACTGCTAAACCGGGACAAAGTCCGCGATATTTTTGGGCTTACTGATCCTATTGTTGTGGCGGTTTCCAGTCACGCTAAAGATGGTGTTTTTACAGCAGACCTGTTAAATGTGGTCAGTGAGCTCACCGAAAACATTCAGGGGGTGGAGGGTGTTGACCCAGATCAGGTCACCAGTCTTGCCACAGAAAACAACATCACCGGCACCGAGGACGGCATGATCGTAGAGCCCTTTCTGGAAGAAAGACTTAACGGGCAGCAGGAAGCTGACCAGGTAAGGAGGGCCGTTATGCAATTCCCGCTATATGTGGGAAATCTTGTCAGCGAAGATGGCTCCACCACCTTGATCGTGGCGGAGTTATTGGATAAAAATAAATATGGTCCCCAGGCCTACAATGACATCAAGGCGATCGTGGATAAAGTTACCGAGACGAGGCTTTCCTCCATGGGCAATCAGGCTTCCATACATGTAGCAGGAGAAGGGGGCGTGGTGGCTCATTTGGCTGAGTATATTGATAAAGATGCTCAAAAAATGGGTCCCATGGCATTTTTATTAATTGTACTGGTATTGATCACAGCCTATCGTACCTTCCGCGGGCTCTATCTTTCGGTCATTGTCATACTTGGCGCGGTGATAGGCGCCATGGGTTTAATGGCTGCCAGCGGTGTGCCGATGTACCAGGTATCGAATGTTATTCCCGTGATATTAATTGCTATTTCGGTAGCAGATGCTATTCACATATTGGGGCAATATTATGAGAATCTCGCCGCCAATCCCGATTTGCCAAGGCGAGATCTGGTGGTCCAAACCATGGGAGAAATGTGGAGGCCTGTAACATTGACCTCCATTACAGATGTGTTCGGCTTTTTGGCCATGGGTTTTACGTCTTCCGTTCCTCCCTTGAGAATGGTTGGGATATTTTCTTCCATTGGCGTGATCATGGCATTGCTGATTTCCCTGTTTATGGTCCCCGCCATACTGGTGTTGTTGAAGCCAAAAATGAGCAAGGCCTTTCGCCTGGCTTCCACTCATAATTCGGTGGATCCGGATTTTTTTGGAAGAATAATGTCGAGGCTTGGAGGAATGGTTCTGAAAAAACCTAAAGTGGTGGTTTCACTGGCGGCTCTGATGATTATCGCCGGAGGCATCGGTATTCCTTTTTTAACCGTAGATGAGGCCAGCATTGAAAATTTCAATACCAACACCGCCATATACAAGGCAGACCGGCTCATCAATGCCAAAATGAATGGTGCCAATTCATTTGATATCATGGTGGAGGCCAGCGAAACAGACGGCTTGCTTGATCCTGACCGGCTCAGAAAAATAGAAGCGCTTCAGAAATATCTGGAGCAACAACCCCAGGTAGGTGGCACTACCTCCATTGTAGACCTTCTAAAGCAGATGAATAAGTCACTCAACGAAAACAATCCCGGTGCCTACACCCTCCCCAACGACACCGATTTGACGGCGCAATACTTCTTGCTCTATTCAGCCAGCGGCGACCCGTCAGATTTTGAGCAATATATTGACTACGATTATCGACTGGCCAATGTGAGTATCAACCTGAAAGACGGTCATTATTCCAAGGCTAAGCCTGTCATAGAGGCCGTGGACCAGTACATTGAAAATGAATTTAACGACCGAACCATAAAAGCCAATATCGCCGGCTGGATGAATGTGTTTTATTATTGGGTGGGAAGTGTAGGATATGGTCATTTTGCCGGCGTAATATTGGCGCTTATTTTGGTGTGGGCCATTTCAGCGCTGGGCTTCAAATCCTCGGTGGCAGGATTGCTTGCCGTGACCCCTGTGTTTACGGCAATTTTTGTTTTTTATGCCGTGATGGGATTCACTGGGATTACTTTGAATACAGCTACCTCAATGTTTGCAGCAATAGCTATTGGCGTTGCGGTTGACTTTGCGGTGCACCTGATAGACCGGATGATTTTTGCCGTGAAAGAACAAAAAAAATCGCTGGATCAGGCACTCGAAGAATTGTTTCCATCCACAGGCCGGGCATTGTTGTTTAATGTGGCTGCCGTGAGTTTGGGCTTTGGCAGTAATATGATCAGCAGCATACCGCCTTTTATCACCTTTGGGGCGCTGATTACCACCTGCGTAGCAACCAGTTTTCTTGGCAGCGTAACATTGCTCCCGGCTTTGATAAAAGTCTTTAAGCCAAAATTTCTCACAAAGCACATTGAAGGCGAAATGACTGATGAACAAAGAGAAGACCTCCTGAATCGCATGGAGATCCCCCGATAGAAAAATTATTAATAGAAGCAATACCATAAAAATATCCATATGAAAACTATAAAACTTATTTTCTACGCAGGCCTTATAGGTCTCTGGACAACGCAGGCTTTTGCACAAGCCTTGCCATCTGCCAAGGAAATTATCAATAAGGTGAACGCCCGGAATGAGGGTCCTTACGTAACGCAGGAGTTTACCATGGAGCTGACCGATCGCCGGGGCAAAAAACAGCTGCGCAAAACGGTCAGCTATCGCAAAGACTATGAGGGTCAGCGGAAGAGTGTCCTGTTTTTTTCGTCGCCAACGAATGTAAAGGGAACCGGCTTTCTCACTTTTGACTATCACGACGCCGACAAGGATGATGATCAATGGCTGTATCTGCCGGCGTTGAGAAAGACCAGGAGAATATCGGCTGCCAACCGGGGAGATTATTTTTTAGGCACAGATCTAACCTATGAAGATATCAAAAAGGGAACAAAGATCAGCCGTGAAGATTATACCTTCAAAACTTTGAAGAAAGAGCAGGTAGACGGCAAGCAATGTTATCTCGTGGAGGCGATTCCAGTCAATGATAAAATAGCCAAGGAGCTTAAACATAGCAAAGTACATTTCTACATCGATCCGAAAACGTGGATATCGTTAAAAAATGAGTATTGGGATATCAGTGGTAATCCACTTAAAACTACAGAGATCGAAGCGCTCGTCTTGATTGATAACATATGGACCGTACAGAAAATCAACGCAGTAAATCATAAAACCGGGCATCGGTCCATTTTGACTTTTAGCGGTTCGGATTACAAAACCGAGCTGGAGGATGATCTGTTTGTCGAACAGACATTATTGAGAGGGCGTTAGACAGATGTTTTTAAGATTGACAGTTGGGATTTTGATGGGCGCGTTGTGTACTGCTGATTTAGTTGCGCAGGACAAAGCCGCCCACAAGCCTTTTAATTTAAAAGCATTACTCAACCCTTCCGTCCTCATAGAATGGGAGTCAGCCTACGCTTTTGAGGACAAAGAGATTCAGAAAACGGAATTTATTTTTAAACCTGAATTCAACATTGACCTGTCTAAAAACATTCGGTGGGTCATCCGAAGCCGGATGTATGCAGAGGTGACCGATCGACTGGAGCCGGGAAAGCCCGGCCAGGTAGAAGTATCGGACCTCTCGCGACGCTGGATTATGGGGGATCGGTTAGAAGCAGAGCTTAGGGAGTTTTACTTTGACATTAAAATTAAAAAGACTTTTGTAACAATAGGTAAACAACAAATAGTGTGGGGCAAGGCCGATGGATTGAGGATCATGGATTTGGTAAATCCCTTCAACTTTCGCGAATTTCTCTTAGACGAATTTGAAGATTCCCGCATTCCCTTGTGGTCTCTTAAGGCGGATATTCCGATAAAAGGAATATCTGCCCAATTCGTCTGGATCCCCGATCAAAGTTACAACGACCTTCCGGACCCAGGAGGAACTTATGCTTTCGGCCAGGCTTTTGAAGGGGGTTCGAATATTCGTCAAAATCCCTTGCACAAGCCAGACCGATTCATTCAGGATTCGGACATTGGTCTCAGGCTATCCACCTTTTTTAAAGGATGGGATTTGACTTTAAACTACCTGTATTTCTATGATGATTTTCCTGTTAACTTTCAATCTACACCCTTGATCGATGACGTACCAGTCCTCACAATTTCACCGCGCTACCTGAGAAACCATCTCCTGGGAGCTACATTCAGTAATGCTTTTGGAAGTTTCACGCTGCGTGGCGAGGCGGGGTATCAATTTGATAAATATGTGGCTACCAATGATATTACCCATCCCCTTGGTGTGGTGGAATCGGGCCAGCTGATGGCTGTTTCGGGGCTGGACTATTCCGGCATCACCAATACCACGCTGAGCGCCCAATTGTTCGTGGATTGGATCACGAACGACACGTCCATCCTGGGAAGGGATCATTTTGAAACCAACATGTCCCTTTTATTATCCCGGAACTTTATTAACGAAACGCTGGACATTGACCTTATCGGCATTCGAAACATTAACCGGGGAGAAGGATTTGTGCAGGGAAAGATCAACTATCTACTCAAAAGTAATTTGAGCATCTGGCTGGGGGGAGAGATCATCTATGGAGACAGGGATACTTTTATCGGACAATTCAAGGGCCAGGACAGGATTTACCTGGGCATGGAATTAGGGATATAAAAAAAATTAAAATAAATGTCCACTTTTCCAAAGCGAAACAGTCTATATAGTACAGACCAAAAATTTGAGGGAAAAACACATGTTAGCACTCAAAAATATAGCGGGAACTCAGGAGAAGGTAGAATCTACCAGAAATTATAGTGATGTAAATTCATCGTTGCTATTTATGCCGGATATTACGGGGTTTACCAGGTTTGTTCAACAGGCAGAGCCGAGGCATAGCAATCACATTATATCCGAATTGCTGGAGGTATTGATCGATTCCAACCATCTTGGGTTGGAAATTTCAGAGCTTGAAGGGGATGCTATTTTGTTTTATAAGTATGAACATGTGCCCTCGCTCGCGTCAATTCTTGTACAGGCCCGACGGATGTTTGAGAATTTTCACAATCATTTGAAACAATACAATGCCTCTGGTATTTGTAGTTGTGGTGCCAAAAACATACCCGTTGACCTGTCCTTAAAAATTATTATTCATCAGGGAAAATTTGAGTTTACAAAAGTCAAGCAATACCGGAAGCCGCATGGATTTGATCTGATACTAACGCATAAATTATTAAAGAATTCTATAGATGAAAAGGAATATATATTGGTGACCGACGGATTTAATAAAGAAATATCATCCCTCAATAGCCATGGGTTTAGCGGAGAAGATTTTTTAGCCGGTAAAACAACCTATAAAGATATTGGCGAAATATCCTATCAATATTTATCATTAAAGCCAATGCTTGACAGGATTACCAAAAAAGGATCTGATCTGCCAGTATGTCCAATGTTTGTGAGCCGATAGGTAAAAATACCGGCAATTTGACTCACGCTATTATGATATCGATTGTGGTTAAGTGGATCAGAGATAATAGGGATGATCAATTTGCCGGCTTCAAACGTCAGAGGTTTAAAACCGGGTAAGACAGTAACTGCCTGGTTAAATTATCTAATGTTTGTAAGTAAAAAAAAGTAACATGAAAAATCAATTGTTAGTAAACAAGACAGCGGTAGTTTTTGGTGCAGGTGGTAACCTCGGCAGGCAGGTAGCCAAAGCCTTCATAGAACATGGAGCGAAAGTTTTTATCTCGGACATCGATAAGACCACAATGGCTGAAATACAAGGTGCAGCTAATGTTCGGAAAGTGGATGCGCAAAATGAAGCGGAGGTAAACGACTATCTTAATACTATTGTCACCGGCGGTAACCAAATTGATATAGTTATCAATCTAAGCGGATCGGATCCTGAGGCATATAACCATGGAAAGCCAGCTATGGATGTTTCTCTTGAGCAATTCCTGATCCCTATGAAGACAGCTACAGGTACCCAGTTCATTACAGCAAAAGCAGGATTTAAGCATATGAGTGAAGGAAACGGAGGTGTGATTATTTTGATCACTTCCACCCTTTCGAAAATCTCCCCACCCTGGACCACCGCGTTGTCGGCATCGCATGCGGCTACCGAAGGACTGGTGAGAACCCTTGCCAATGAATGGGGTCCTGGAGGAGTAAGAGTGCTAGGTATCAGATCAGAGGCGATGACCGAATCTCCTACTATTAACTACACCTTTACCACCATGGGGGCCAACATAGGATTAAGCAGGGAGCAGATGCAAGGTTCGGTGGAGGAAAAAGTGCCGCTTCGCAGGCTTACCTCAGGCGCAGAAACCGCCAAGGTGGCCGTGCTGGCAGCCTCGGATCTGGCAGGTTTTATGACTGGCGCTATGCTAAATCATTCGGGGGGACATGTCTTAGACTAGTTCCGCAAAAAACAGGTTGATACGGCATCGACAGGCATTTAATTTTAGAATCGTAACAAAATCAAAATTGAAAATGAATAATACAACAATCAAGAGTTATCATCAGGCGGTTTTGGTAGATACGAGCAAAGCGGATGCTTTTTATGCCGTAACAATGCGTCTTGAAAAATGGTGGGGTAAAACAGATCAGCCCGTCTTTAAAGTTGGCGATACTTTTACCACCACCTTTGGAAAATCCGTCTGGAAATTCGAGGTGCGCTCCTATGTTCCTTTTGACAAAATTTGTTGGGAGTGTGTCGAGGCCCATCATGTGCACGATGGCCTGACAGCCATTGAAACAGAATGGCTGGGAACAAGGCTTTTTTGGTTTTTTAATGAATACTATGGCAAAACGGAAATAGAATTTGTCCATGAAGGATTGCATCCGGACCTGAATTGTTTTAGTATTTGCCGGCAAGCGTGGGATCACTTTATCGTGGACAGCCTTAAAAACTACCTGGAAGTAGGCGTGGGTTATCCGTACATCTCATAGGCCGTCAGGTGCTGGCGATCAGCGCACCTTAAAATGGGTTTAATAAATAGATTGATTTTAAGATAGTAGTAGCATATTTATTAATAAATAATGGAGAAAAAAACAGATTTAGACCGGGCACTTGAAGGAGATATCAATGCCTTTCACGCACTCTTTGCGGAGTTCAAAGATCAGCTTAAATCCTATCTATACCGGTTGGTCGCAGACCGCAACGATGCCGAGGACCTCGCGCAGGATGCTTTTGTAAAAGCCTTTGACAAAATCTCGACTTTTCAACAAAAGTCATCACTCAAGACCTGGGTGTTTTCGATTGCCACCCGCCTGGCCTACGATTTTCTCAGAAACAGGCCCAGATGGTCCGGCGACGTCATGGATAAAGTAAAGGAGCGGTGCTGCGAAAATGGCAATAAGTCGGAATTCCTTTACAACGCTTCATTGAACTCTGCATACGGGGAGTTTGATATTTCAGAACATATAAATTTCTGTTTTACCTGCATTTCCAAAACCATTCCCCTGGAGCAGCAGGTGACGTTGATGCTGAAGGATGTCTATGAATTCCAGGTAAAGGAAGTAGCCATGATCATCGGTAAAACCGTACCAGCGGTAAAACACATTCTAAGATTTGCCCGGCAAACCATGATCGACGTCTTTGATAACCGCTGTGCCCTGGTGAATAAAAACGGTGCTTGCCACCAGTGCTCTGAGCTGAACGGCTGGTTTAACCCCAAACAAAACCAGCAGGAAGCCCTCATGAAGCTCAACCTGACCCAGGCGCCTGCCAATGCATCGAAGGAGCAGCTACTGGCATTGCGGCAAACCCTGGTGAAAGCGGTGGACCCGCTACAGGCCAAAGGGACAGATCTTCACGAGGCGTTTATGAAGCTCCACAGGCTGGTAGAAGGAGAAATTAACGAAGCCTGGCCGGACCCGGCGGTAGGGGTTTTACAGGATCGATAAAATTAATTGTAACAAGTGCTTGTTTTTTGTAGCTTTGGGGCTTTAAGCAAATGGGTAATTAGCTCAGTTGGTTTAGAGCACTAGCTCGACAAGCTAGGGGTCACTGGTTCGAATCCAGTATTACCCACGTTGATTATCAGGGAGTTACAAAAGTTTATTTTGTAACTCTTTTTTATAATGCACACTTTGTGCACACTTATTTAATGGAGGGTAAAAATATTTAGGAATTAGGTAGAATAAGGTTTGCTAAAACTGATTAGATCGGCAAAAGAGAGTTATTTTCTTTGATTTTGCCAACACTTCACTTATTTCCGATGTGTATATATTGAAAACAATTAAGAAAAATGGGTTTGTGAAATTTAAAGAAGTCATTTTATAAGTTTAACTATGCAGCCATAGCTAAACTTTGCTATGTTATTTTCTATTGCTTTTGATACTTTTATTGTGTCTTCTTATTTTTAACAAGGCACAAACAGTACTTATCACAGCAACACCTCCTGCCATCAATAATCGAGTATTTCTTTTTTCAAGTGACTTGTCATTTAAATTATTAATTGCATTACTATCTTGCCTTACAGCACCGACTAGCAAACTAAGCTCCGCAATTGCAAATATGGAAGCTGGCAAGTAGGACTCCCATGGCTTTTCTAAATGCATTTTTGGAGCTAGAGCGTATTGTGCTGTACCAGCAAAAAATAAAGATGTTAAACCATTCGCGAAATGTATTTTATCCTTTTTTTCAACAAGCATGCCTCGTATATCGTCTTTATCCCTTTCCGAAATTTGCCTGAAATGAGATCTAGAATAGTTTTTTAAAGCTCCGATTGCTAATTCAGCAATATATTCTATTTCTTCTTTGTTGTCACTGTTGTATCCATAGGTAAACTGAAATTCTAAAGTTAAAGCCGTTGTACCTGACCTCACCATTTTTAGATTCAATTGTTTATTCGAAATGAGTTCACCGGAGATGCTTATGCTTAATGGGTTAGGCTTTCCAGAATCTTTATAAGTCAACCCTATATTTCTTTGGTTTATTTTTAGTTTATCGGAAAGTATGTTTTTAAATTCTGAAAAATTATACCCAGAGTCGCTTAGATTTTCTACAAATGGTTCAGCTATATGGATACCATTGGCCAGAAGCCACCCATCTTTTGATGGCTTACTTTTTACCTTCATGCTGATACCATAAAGTAAATAAGTTTTGAACTTGTTAATGTCTAAAAACTTATCAATATTTTCATTCATCAACTTCTCAAATTCCTTATATTTTTTTATATCATTAAGAAATTGATTTCTGATTGACTTCACTTTCTCAGTAAGACTGGTTTTAAATTTCTCAGTTGAGTCTTTTAAGTTTAGCTTGACGTTATAACTTCCAAGCACCAATCTATCTGTGCTATCCGATAAATCCAAATTCATTGCAAGGGTATGTCCATTAACTTCATATGACCCTGAAATAAGGATTGCGTTTTGAGTTGATTGTTTTTTATCACGTTTGACATACGTTTTTATGGTATCATTTTGCGATCCCCAAGAGTCACAAATAACAGGGTTCAGCATTTTTACTTTTTTAACATATTCAGAATTTATGGCTTTGTTATTCCTTTTTAAAGGACGGCATTTTACTCTAATTGGATCATTTGAATTGGCTATTTGATGTAAATATTCTGTGAGGTTCTTTAAATCGCTTTTTGATCTTTGAAGCTTACCATCACCTAAAAATTGATCAATTAAAGGCTTCCTTCCATTAGTTATATACTTAGAAGAAAGTGATGAGAAGATATTTCTAATCATTATCTCATCTCTAACCAAATCAATAAATTTTTCAAGATCTTCAAGATAAACTTCTCCATCAGAGTTTTGCGGAAGTCTTATGGCAACAGAGTTGGCGGTTTGGATACTTTGCCATTTTAAAAACCTGTTCAATAACGATTTTATTTTGTCACTATCTCCATTTTTTTCGAGATCATCTAGGTATTCATTCCAAAATTGATCAGAATCAATCACCTCTTTAAGCACCTCGGTTACTACTTCGAAAATTTTATCCCTTATTATGTTTGTGACTTGTGTGGTATCAATTAACTTTTTTATAATTATGCCAAGCGAGTCCGGATGATCTCTATAGTATTTAGTTTGAACATTTGTATTGATCTTATGCACCAAGTGAATTACATTATCTGAAAAATCAGGGCATTTTGTGAAGGATTCGAAGCAATCTTTAAAATCATTTATAATTCTGTTCTTTATATCTTGACTTTGAAAATTTAACGCTGTAGAGTCGCTGGACTCAAAAAAAAATGATAAATCCTCAATACATGTTCCGCAATTATCGTTATTTCGCTCTTTTTCAATATCTGGTCTATCAATAGATACTTCCTTACATATTATCCTGATAGACATGATTCTCTTACTTAGTTTACGACTCGCTCGTTGAAGAAGAAAAATATCATTTTTTTTATGTGACATTTTTAAGGCAGAATCTATGACATTGCGGTGTGCAATAATGTCCATTTTTAAAGACTCTAGTTCGCTACAGGGTTTTTGCCACTCCTGTTTTAAGAGAGAATCAACTTTATATAATAATATGTATGATTGGGAGTACGAGATATGACAAGTCGATAGAAATAAGATACATATCAGTAGTAAAGCCTTCATAGTTAATTATTTATTAGATAACACATTTGTCAACGGGACATTACCATTGCCAATAAAAATATATCTTGATGAGAAGTTCTCACCCCTCATATCACCAAACCTCACATTTATATGATTATCAAAATAGCTGGTTAGTTCCCAGATACTCACTATGCCATCATTATTCCCACTATTCAGTTTATCAGCCTTTCCTTCAAGAGCTTCAATAATAACTGGTCCGTATTCTCCATCATAAGTTGTGTCTTTTAAGCTGGTCAAAGCATAAAGGCCATCAGATGGAAGTTTATCAGCGAAGAAATTTGAAACGAGTGGGCTAACATTGGCAAAATTTCTTTCATGAGTAGCCTCAATTATTATGACTTTCCTGACATTATTTTTCTTGTCTTCATTATGTGCTTCTTTCTTATTTTCATTGAATAACACATTAAGTTCTCCCATACAGATGACTTCGTTGATCTTTGAGTCTTGATCCTTTTGATATGGTATCAGAATATACTCTGCCTCATTTTTCTCATAAAATTTTTCTCGCAAATCTTTAGAAAATTGATCCCACAAATCACTTTTAGAAATTGAGTACCCTGCATAATAAAAAAGTAATTGGCTCAGGTTCTTAGAACTCAATATTTGACAAATTTTTTTTTCAATATTCTTTTTTGTAGCATCTTCATCGGTTAATGTATACACTGCATAACCATTATTGTCTAATAATTCAACTAGATGCTTAATTTCATTGACGGGCCCTTTAAGCTCTTTTTTGAAATAGCTATGTGGCTTACCAACTGCTATCAGAAGTGCTTGTTTCTCTTTGTTATTTATTGATGGGCAATTCTTATTCACACTGATGGTATCATTGGAATTTTCATGATTTTGAGCCTTCAAGGAGTATTGATTTAGTATTAAAATAAAAAAAATACCTGTACAGGTTTTGATGATATTTAAAGTAAAGTGTAATATTGAATATCTCATTTTTAGTAGTTCAAAGAAGCGTTTAGCAAAATTATCTTGTAATTTTTTCCCCTTGGGTTCAATTTCTATTCAGAATCTTCTGGATATCAAACATTATTGAGATTTTATTTTTGTTAACAGCACATCACCGGAACCTAAAAAAATGTAGCGGGAGGCAAATACTCTGTCATCATTCTTTTTTATTTTTGCATTGACCTTTTCATGCAAGTAGTTTGTAAGTTCCCATAAACTAACAAAACCATCTCGGTTTCCTTGTGCATTCACATCTGCCTCACCATGAAGCCCTTCCAAAATTAATGGACCATATTGCCCATCATCTACAGTTTCTTTTGAGCTTGTGAGAATGAAAAGACCATCCGGTAGAGGGAAGTTGGTGAAGATGTTGGGGTTAATTAATGGGTCAACACTTGCGAAATGGCCTCCATGACAAGCATCTATCATTATAACTTTCTGATAGATTCGAGTACTGTTCATCATCCCAACAATTTCTTCAAGAGATAGTACTTCAGTAATATCGGGTTTTTGTGGATCTTCTTGTTGAGGTATCAATACATACTCACCACTAAGGTTTTGTCTTACTTTTTTTGACAAACGGGCCAATTCATGATCAACTTTAATTCCGTGCCCAGTAAAGTAGAATAGTAGCCTATTGTTATCTTTGGGGTTCATTTCTTTTAAAATCTGTTTTATCGATTGATGTACAAGAGACCTTGTAGCCTGCTCGTCAACTAGTGAGATTACACTATAGCATTGATCAGCAAGAAGTTTTGAAATTTTTTTTATTTCTGTAGAAGGACCCTTTAACTGCTTTATGCCTGGGAAGCTTGAACTTCCGATTAATATTGCGTACTTTTTGCCATTGCCTTTTATTAATCCATTCTGGTCATATTTGGCATTTTTTGCCATTTCGAGTACCTTTTGCTGTAATGATTTTGTAGTACAACCAAAAAGGATTGGGAAAATCAATACTATTATTGATAGAAACTGAGTCACTTTCATTGAAAAGAATCTATGATTTGAACATTGTAATTACATTAGGATTATTAATTCACTTCACTTTGATTGGGAATAGATCCATACCGGTTTATTAGCCCTGCAAATAAACCGGTCATAAACAAAGTAAACCACGTTACAACTTTTGATAATAATTCTATATTGTTAAGAAACTGGCCATCTTTATTACTGGAAAAAATAAAAATACAAATTATTAAAATCACCAGTGCATTAAAAAAAATTGTATAAGCGAATATCACCTTTTGTAAGGTCATGGTTTTCGACATTTGTTTACTTTTTGAATCAGGTGTTCTAATAAAAAAAAGACACGCACTTATACTTACGTATGGAGCATAAATTGATAAAATTCTTAAAACAACTTCATGAAATAATGTCTCATGGCTAATATTTTGATAGACATAAGGATTTGGAACCAGAACCATAATTAAAACTGATAGGATTGCGATAAAAAAGGAACCAATCCAGATTGTAGCTATAGTCTTCATAATTCTAGTGTTATATTTTCGATAGATTCCTCTAAAGCTAGGTGAAGCTTTTTAAGTATTTTGTTTTCAACCAAATTTTCTTTTGGATTATTGATATCCGGGTCATCATGATGGCGCCATTTATTAGGTGCTCCAGCATATCTCCATAACATTTCATAGGCAATTCGGATATCCGCACTCTTTTTTTTGTCATTGAATGCTATGGTTATAATAATATCGAGTACTACCACAACATTATTCTCACTAAACTCCTTTCTTTTGGTTATTACCTCATTGTATTTAGTAGTTTGCTTAACAACATATCCGCAAGCTCTTAAAGTCTTTTTTATCGATTCTTCCACATCCTTAATGGTGTTAACTTCAGCACTGGATTCAGTGTAAATAATTAATGGAGGAGGCGACTTTGTCAACGGCGTTAGACAGCCTGTCAATAAGAATAGTAGAAAAAGAAAAAAATAAGATTTCGTAGTTTTCATAAATACTTAAGTTAATTTGGATCAGAACATTTGGTATTCGAATAATCCAAATCCTGCCCATTATTTGTAAATATATTTGTGTTCTCAATTGTAGGGCAGGGAGGGTAGCCGGCACTGACTTCTATGCCAATTGGATAAGCATCAATTGTGTTTTCCCTAACAATTCCACTACAACTTACCAAGTTAATTCCTGATACCATAGTGGTATTCAGACTATAGAGCCAATTTGACAGAATGTCCACCTCAGAATCTATACAAAAAATTGGTGATCCTGTGGTGCCTTCAAAACGATTATTATCAATAGTCATAACAGCCTTAGAGAATTCAGTTGCTATAATACCCCCGCCTATACCTTGAAAAGTATTTCCTCTTACAACGACACGTGAATTATTTGTAAGTTTGATATGATTATTTTCGTTATCCAGAAATATATTTTGGTTTATGTTAATACTCAGAGCATTATTAGTTCCAGCTGAAGAATTCTCCACCGTAATTCCCGCAGGTCCAACAGGATCATCAGGAATATCCTTGCCATTGCTTTCAATCACACAATCAAATACATTAAAAGAACTATTATTAGTTCTGATTCCGTTGTACACATTCGCCTTAATTTGACAACCCTCCACTACAATATCGTTCGCATCAATGAGACGTATTCCATCTATGTTTCCTTCTATTAAATTGTCAATAATGTTGATAGAGGACGTTGAATTTATACACGTAATTCCCCCTGTATTTAAATTGTCTCCACCATTCTTAATGGTAAAACCTCTAATTGTAGCAATATTAACATTATTGAGTGTTATTGTTGAAGCAGTGTTGCCCCCGTCAATAATTGTTTCTGGTAAGTTGGTACTGAGTAATGTCACATTTGAAATAAAATTGTCAACATTCTCATTATAGATACCCGGTTTTACAAATATTAAATACCCGGGTTGAGCTACTTCCAAAGCTTCAGTTATGGTGTTAAAATGTGTGGCATCCGAAGGGTCTGTTTTGCTAACAAATAGGTCTGGGTTTTCCACTGTGATCAAAACCTGATCGGGAAGGCTATATTGAGTACCGTTAAATACAGTTAAGATAAAAGCATATTGTCCGGGTTGTGTAAGATTTAGTTCAGGGGTTATTTTTGAGGAAGTATAGTCATTGAAAGGAGTTGGATTTGTCTCTGCTCCCAACCAACTAAAGGTCAGTGTTTTTCCACTTGGATCAGAACTGGCACTCCCATCCAATTGAACATTATTTGCCTCAAATAATAAATAGGAATTATCGGCACCTGCATCTGCTAAGGGAATGGAGCCAGGAAGGGGATCTGAAGGATCGGGATCAGTAACAACAACATTTACAATGTCAATATAACTATCGTCCCATGTATCCGAAACAGTCAAGGCAATGGAATAGGTCATTGGTTCATTAGCAGAGAATGTAGCTACTTGCTGATCACTGTTTGTAATCACTCCACCATTAAGCACCTCCCATTCGTATTTCAAAGGATCACCATCCGCATCGCTACTATTTGAAGCATCTAATGATACCGGCTCACCAATTGTGGTGGTGAGATCCAGCCCTGCACTGGCAATTGGTCTTTGATTGGCCTGATATGTAATATTGACAATGTCAGGTGCACTTTCATTTGTACCATCACTAACTTTTAACAATATACTGTATGTTCCAGGAACACTTACATTGAATGAGGGACTTTGATCCGTAGACGAAATAATTATACCCCCGTTCAGAGGCTCCCATAAATAGGCAAGCTCAGCTCCTTCCGGATCTAAGCTTTGGCTACCATCTAAAAATATCTCTGCACAACATCTTAGGACTTTGTCAGGTCCGGCATCAGCTGTGGGGCGTTCGTCAGCATTTACTGTAATAGTGGCAAGGACAGGAATACTGGAATGAATGCCATTATCGACCACCAATGAGACCAAATAGGTCCCTGATATCCCACTATGAAATTTAGCCTGGGTATTATTGATGTCTGTTAACTCTCCGCCATTTAATAGTTGCCAATTATAACTTAAAGTCAAATTTTGAGGATCTGAACTACAGGAGGCATCCAATGGAACCAACTGATTTGGCTCGGCAATGAAAGTTGTATTGTTTAAACAAGCTTGAGGTACTTTTTGGGGTGGTGGTGTGCCGACTGTCAGATTGATAAATTCTTGTGTTGAATACCCAAATTCGTCGGTAACTTTAAGGTATATTACATAATGTCCAGCAATGTCGGATTTAAAGGTAGCAGTTGCCCCGCTGTTGGTAATAACGCCATCCTCAACGATAGAACGCCATTCAAATTTAACGGAATGATTATCCGGATCAGAACTTTCGCTGGCATCCAGTGTAAGGATTTCGCTAACGGTCAGATTTGATTTATGGCTTTTTAAATTAATAATGGGAGGCAAACCTGCATTAATTGTAACCGAATCTATTGTAAGTAGACTTTTGTTAAGTGATGCATCCGTAACCTGCAAGGTAACAATATATTTTCCTTTCTCAGAGGCTGTAAAAGTTGTATTTTCTGAACCTGTATCTAAAAATTCACCTCCGTTCAGACTCTTCCACGAATAGCTTAAAGGCTCGTTTTGAGGGTCAAAACTTTCACTCGCACTAAGCAATATTGGTGTACCCAAAACAACTTTTGGCTGCGCTATTCTAATTATTGCTGTTGGGATTTGAGGATCAGTCTTTTCTTTAACGGTTATAGTAAAATTTGTTGGTTGACTTTTAAGTAAACCAAGGCAGCTTTTGGCAGAAATCACAAATTCACCGGGTTGATAGGCGATAAATTTGGCTTCCGGAGATTTACTAACGATCAGTGTATCCCCTACTTTAATCAATTGCTCCCATTCAAATTTTATATTAGAGTCAGAAGGATGATCAATGGCTAAATGCACAGTATCATAAGGATAAAATGTACTTTCATTCACAACATAAATATTTGGGGACTGAGGTGGCGGTTGAGCTACGGGAGGAAACTCATCTGGAATGCCACAAGAAATAAGTATTGCTCCAAATAAGTGGGATAATAGCAAATAAAGCACGGGATTTGACTTAGAGCGGTTCATAAAACAGTATTTGATCAATTAGAATTGCCTTAACCAGAAAGCCATTAAACACGGCTGAATAAACTACAAATTTATCCACAGCTAGCCCCACCCATCCAATATTTCGTTAGTCGTTTTCGAAGATACCACTGATTAAAAGCTTTTAAAGCTAGCATTTTTTTTATAAAAAGTAAAAATATATTAAGAAAAATTAGTGTCATTGGAATAAAGGATTTATAAGCTCTGGAATATTTGACATGTTGACTAATAGGTTCTAATAACTGATGCCGGTATTTCTCTAAATGTTCAAGGTTATATGTGATTTTTCAGGTTATTACTTTGGTATGGTACAGCCTATAAGTACGATTAATAATAATGGTTTTGTTATTTTTTTAAGCCTGCATTTTTTCCCCTCTCCTGCCTTAATTAGTTTGCAGATGGGACCAGGGGTTAAAATGGGTTTGGTTACCATTTAATTAAAAATGTACCTAAAAGCTATGAAATCGACTGATGGTACTCTAAATCCACAGACCAATTTGATCCATGGAAAGATCATGAAAAGGACATTGGTTATAGTATCCTCAATAAGACCCGTTAATACCTATAACCCAAACTACACTTGGGATATGAACCACAAATAAGGATCAGAACACCTACTGGTTTTTCTTTCCCAGTTGTAGTCTTATAGACATCCCGTTTACTTAGCCTCTTGTGTCAACATTTGAATCTGATGCCTTGGAAGTAACAGTATTTACGGTTATATTGAAAAAAAGAATCAATATACCTTTTTGTTTGGCTGGCTTCCATAATTATTCAACGCTTAAAAATAAAAATTTTTGATGCTGATTTTAGTGATAAAATGAGTTTTTGCGGTTAAGATGATTATCCTTAAAAAGGGTTTGGGAAATAAAATTTTTGGTTAAAACGATAGCATAGCATTTATCCGATACTTTATCCTGGCTATAGATCTATCATGCCGATTTAAAATACGTCCTATCTAAACATTAGTTTAACATGCGACATAATTCCCTATATGCATTGATATTTATAATCAAGCTTTCACTATGGATTGGGAATTTTGGTTCGTTCGCTCAATCCTCTCAAATAAACTATGCACTTCGATTTGATGGTAATGATGAATTAGTAATTCCACATTCCAATAATCTAAATTTTTCAAATGGCTCAAATATGACAATAGAGCTATGGTTTAAACGTACAGACCCTAGACCTACGTATCATATAATAGGAAAAGGAGATGGCTGTTCAACTATCAACCATAACTATCAATTTGCTGGTGATTCAGGAGGTTTACATTTCAATTCAAGCGGTGGCAGAGTGGAGGCAAATTTAGATCCTCAAATTAATGAGTGGGTCCATATGGCCGTCACCTACGATGGATCTATAATTTCCATATACATAAATGGATGTCTGCACGCAACACATAATTACGATTTGAGCGGTCAGAATATAATACCTCTTAGAATAGGTAATTCTGGTGGATGTCTAATAAGTCAAAGATTCATCGGATTGATTGATGAAATCAGAATTTGGAATGTGGCTAGAACACCTAACGAAATATTGGAAAATCATAATATTTCGGTTGATCCGAAAGTAAATGGGCTAGTAGGTTATTGGGCCTTCAATGAGGGAATGGGGGTTACAGCTTTTGACTTGACTTCTAATGCAAACAATGGCATTTTGGGAAATGGAAATATTCCGGAACAACCCTCTTGGGTGGTATCTGATGCACCGCTTAAATCTCATAATCTGACTTTAACCGAAAATTTTGAAGACGACCAATTAGATTCCAGGATATTAATTGAAACAATTGGAAATACGACCACTGTGCCGGGAATAAAGGATAACATAAATTTCGGAAGTCAAAAGGCCTATGGGTATGGACGCTCTTCATGCCCGGCTGATTGCTTTGATGACTTTATAACCAAGGTAAAAATTAAATTTCAGCAGCCTGTATATGTTACCAATATAGTTTTCAAGGAAATGGAATTAGAAGGTAACTGGGGGTCTAAAGGGCACCTTTACGTTGATGGAATTAGATATTCAAATTCTCAAGATTTTGGTAGAAGCCCCTCAAATGATCGTCGACCTGATACTGATTTTAGGATTCGACATTTTAATATCTGCAAATCTGTAACAGATTTAGAGTTAAGGGTACGTGATATCACAAGAGAAAGTGAAATATTTATTGATGATTTGAAGATCTTTTCGACTGACACTAGTAAAATGACTCCACCGGTCTTTGATATAATGACCAACCAATCAATTATTTGTAATGGTGGTAGCACGGAATTGTGGGTTGAGTGTAGGGAAAACCTCACATTTGAGTGGTTCAAGGATGGTGTCAGCCTAAATGCTCATAGTTGTTCAATCATTGTAAAAGATGGTGGAAATTACAAGGTAAATGCTATTAATCATTGCGCCGAAATTATCGCCAGCGACAGCATTAAAATAAATGTTCTACTATTGCCACCAGCCCCCAATATTAGAATAGAAATGAATCCTGATCCATGTCAAAGAGATAGTACAAAATTAAGTGTTCCTGCTGTAGATGGCATAACCTATCAATGGTTTAGGGATAGCAATATAGTTGGAGAAAACAGCCATATACATTTTGCTAAATTGACTGGTAACTATTCCGTGAATTTAAGTGATTCCTGCGGTACTGTTTCGAGTAGAAATGAGATACAATTGGATTTTCGACCATGCGATAGTTGTTTCCTACGTTTCCCCAATGCTTTCACCCCTAATGCTAATGGTCAGAATGATGAGTTTGCCCCAATAACAAATTGTGACATTCAAACGTACCGGTTGTTGATATTCAATAGATGGGGTGAACTAATTTTTGTGTCAAGAAATCCTGAAATTGGCTGGAATGGTTATTATAGAGGAGCACCTGCACCAACTGGCTCATATGTATTTAAAGCAACGTATGCTTATTTAAATGATTTGGGTGAAAAAGTAGAAAATGAAATTTTTGGCGGTGTAGCGCTTATTAGATAGTCCCTTATAAAAATTGATAAAATATATTCCCCACTATTTTTTGGAAAAAGAGTATCGCTGGCTTCATAAAATTAATATTGGGAGTATTTCTTGGTTCTTATATTCAAAGAAATATAAATGAAAAGTTTTCGGAGGATGAAAACCTTTAATATCGTTCTGGTATTAGTAAGCACTCCAGGACGGTTTAAAAGCTCTGTCAGGATACCTTTAGAGGGTCATCCTCCATCTCAACTACAACAGTGAAGAACGAATTAAACCAAGCTTCCTTTTTGCTAAATCGTCGCCTGTGCCTGGTATATTTGAAGGGAGGCTTCCCAATGGCTATACTAAAATAACATAAGCAATTAAACCACTTTCTTTGATAAGTAATTAAAAATATTTTATCCAAGAAACTATCTATTAAAAATGATCTTTTTAGAATCACCAAAGTTGCACGCTTGGATTTGAACAAAATATGTGCCATCTACGTGATATTTAGGATTCCACTTGACCCTATAAGTTCCGGGATTTTTATGTTCGTCCAAAAGTTGTTTTATTATTTTACCTGAACCGTCAATAATATTTAATTGAACCCAACATGAATTTGGAATTGTAAATTCAAAAACGGTTTTTCCATTTACCACTGGATTGGGAAAGTTCTGTTTAAATTCATAACCAGAGTCAGAATTTTCTTGGTGGTCAGCAATACCTACGGTAAGTGATGGATTCGTAATAAAGAAAATGCCATTAGCAGACAACGTTTTTGCATTGTCAGATTTTAATTCAACAAAATAACTACCTACTAGTTGATCAGGTTTATCAATTTGCAACTTCCAGGTAAAAACTTGCTCTTCATCCGGAGCTAATGTAGCTATTTTGAATTTCTCTTGACTTAGAATTTCCGTGGTTGAATCAGAAACAAGTGTTACAATGATCTCATCCACGATATTAGCACCAACATTTTTAATGGTTGTCTGAATCTCAAAAGGAACTTTATGGTGCACGTCCGTATTAACTTCATGTTTGGTTACCATTACCAATGGCGAGGCACTAAGCCCAGAAACAAACTCAACAGTTTCCTTAATTAATTCTTTGGCTACCTTGAGTGCTTCCCGAATTGAATCTGCTTGCATAATCAAACTATCAATTGAAAATACTGAATTCAAAGAATAGTCAACCAATTGAGTATTTAGTATCATTCTTTCGGTAATAGTTGCTCCCACAGCGTTACCCAAGGCAATGTATTTTTCATCAAAATCATCAACCTCATCAAAAGCCAGATCTGCGACCGAATAAATTGGAGCCTGTGATATGAATAAGGCTTCCGAAAGTCTTTGATCTAATTCAAATAGTTCTGGAATTTTTTTAATAGTCTCTGTACGAGCTCCCTGCTCAGCCGAAGAAATAATTTCTTGAAGTCCATCCAAATATAAACTCGAGTTTTGAAGCAGGGATTTTTGCTGTTGCAAAGTATTATATTTTGCCGTATGCATTTGGGTCGGTAATTTCTCACGTATTGAGTCGTTTTTACTGGATGAATTTGTATTAAAGGCTAGTTGTGTACCCTTTGGAACATATGTTTTTTCAATTTCATATAGCTGCTTATTGGCAATGGCATAGGAGGTGGCATAATTCATTAATGATATACCTTTTAATGCACCAATCAAGGACTTAAATGCTAATAACCCAGGAAAGTAATAGGCATAACTGGCTCCATCGGAAATAGCGTCAAAAAGATTTCCCGCCAACTGCAAATTATCAGAATAAATACGAATATTTTCGGTACTTTCATGTGTTGTTTTAATAACAGATCTTATTGAGTTATTGGCCTGACTCAAATTCCCACTAAAGTCAAACTCTTTGGCATTTGTATTGACAATATCCAGATATTTTTGAGTATTTTCTGTATAAAGAGATAGCCGAATTTGATCCCCTATTGCTGAAATAATCTCTTTTAATCCACCGTCGGCCCCCTCCTTGAAAGGGTCTCCCGTTTGAAAAGTTAAAAATGTAGCAGCGGACAGAACAACTCTTGATGTTTGTTCCATCGCTGTCTTATATTCTTCAGTAACTAATCCTCGTGAATAATATGAAAATACAGTAACAAACAAATTTGATAGTTGATCTTTCGTTATTTTTCTATAGAGCTTAAGAATTGGTAATTGGGTAGAGTTATTAATAAGTATAGTACTATATATATGATCAAAAGATATAATCATTGCAAAAAAACTTTTGGCAATTTCATACAATGCGCTATTAGCCTCATGTGACATTGTCAAGGCATCATCAAATAGTGAATCTAAAATTTGTTCCGCAAGTACCAATCTGGCAAGCGACTCTATTTTTAACTCGGAATCCATTTGGACATTTTCAAACCACTTTGCCAATAACTGCTTGACTTTTTTTTCATCATAACTACCAGCAAATAAAAGGGCCTCAATAGCAGGTGAATAAAATGAAATCCTGGTATTTAAATTTTCTAAATCATAAATAAGACGCATTTTTTGCAATGCGAGACTCAACGGAATTGTGGTCTCAATTTCCGAATCGGAGGGTTTGATATCTTTTATTTTAGACTTAAGTTCTATTTTATCTTGCGATTCGACCGCAAAACCATCTGCTAAAACCCTTAATTCATGTAATTGTTCTTCCAAAACGTTGTCAAAACGAAAATCACCATACTCGGATGAATGGGTCGTTTGTAAAAAAGATCCGTCTTGATAAACATCTATTCTTGCTCCTTTCAGGTATGATTTAAAAATTGTACCATCATTTTCCAATTGCACATCATAGATGGTACCAAATATGGCAGGATTTTTACCAAACAAATCTATGACTCTGCTAAATGTTTTTTGTAATCCGGAATTATCAGTTATGGTCAGAGTTACTTTGTATTCATCAGGGTTTGCATAGGAATGCTTAACTTCCATCCCTTCACCTGTCTTACCATCATCAAATTGCCACAGATAGCTAACAATGGTTCCGTCCGGATCGTAAGAACCAGAGGCATCGAATGATATCTCTTCATTTTCCAATGGGTTATTCGGAAAATAAACAAATGTTGCCACAGGTAGTTTTTCCTCACCTTTTATAACAGTGATTCTTACACTATCGGTATTTGCAAGTCCTAGTTCATCTTTAACCATTAATTTAACCCAATATTCACCTGGCTTTTCAAAAAAATGAGACACATTTTGCCCTTCCGCTATATTCCCGTCTGCGAAATCCCAGGAGTAGTGAACAATACTATCATCGGAATCTATAGATTCCGATGCATCAAAATTTACAACTTCAAAACTCTTGGGGGCTTTTGGAGAATATGTTATAGATGCAACTGGTGCTTTATTTTCAATAATTACTCTTCCTCCAGGCACATCATATTTATCAAAAGGGTGTACAAACCACCATCCTCCATCCAGTAGGTCAAGACTTACTTTAATGGTGTCTCTAAGGTATTCTATATTATACACTCTTGCCTCTTTTCCACTTAAGTCTATGGGGAAATTTATACTTATTATTTTATTTTCTTTCTGAGAGTATTTCATTATACCCTCATTTGCATCTGTTTCCAAGGTTCTATAATAATTGATTTGAAATTTTGATCCATCATAACTTGTTGCCTCCCCCCGAAATTCAATGGAACCTACCTTATTTGTTATTAGGTAATTTGTTGTATCGCCTGCGTCAAAAAGAGGACTTGCCTCAAGATCAATATCTACCACAATGGTATCAATATTCATTCGTTGCCATAAATTTTCCGGGTCACTGTTCATTCGTAGTTCTATATAGCCCTCCGCGGCTCCTTGAAGAGAGGCTTTCAAGGTTGAATTTGTTGTTTTTGAAATGTCAGCTTTTCTGCCTTCTTTTTCTATTGAGGGTAATGATATATTGATTAATTTTACTTTAGTATTAAAACTTATAGAATCCGATTGAGCCTTCACTTTTTGAAAAAATCCCATCAGAATAATGATGAAAATTATTTTTGATAACAAAGGTGTTTGCTTGGTACTAGACATAACAGGTAGTTTTTAATTCTTGAAATGTTTTTATATTTATATCCCATATTGTTTAAATGGTTATCACTTTGAATAAGATAATTTTTTAATAATTATCTTATTTAGATCAAAACTCAATTGACCAGTGAGGTGGGAGGGTAAGCACATTTAATACTTAACAAATGATATAACAATTTGAATTGCAGCTATGATTGAACGTATGATTATCGTCTTGTGGTTATTTTATCCAACCCTTTCTCAATCGGCATTATCGCAAGATACAGGTGCTACCTCGGCTAATGAGTATGTGCGGACGGCAGAAATGTTAATAACCTCAAATATTGACAGCGCTATTTTTTATTATAAAAAGGCAGCAGTTATTTTTAAAAATAATGGTGACTGGGGGGATTATATTAGATGTCGAAATGAAATTGGATATAATTATTATATTTTATCAGAATATTCAATGGCTAAAGAGTGTATCCAAACTACTTTAAATATAGGTTTGAAGTATTTGGGGGATACACTTCCTGAGATAGCATTTAGCTATAAGAATATGGGAGTGATTTATGGAGGTAAAGGTGATTATAAAAATGAAATTATCAATTATAACAAGGCATTAGAAATTTTACTGAACCATGGAGGGAGTCCCGAAGACATTGCAAACATTTATAATGATATAGGATTTCATTATGGCAACGTCGGTGAGTATGATAAAGAATTAAGTTATTACAACAAGGCATTAGATATCTTTATTACAATTTACGGGGAGGATAGTGACAAATTCACCGAAATCTATAATAACATTGGCTATTGCTATGGAAATAAAGGTAATAATCGAAAAGAACTTGAATATTACCAAAAGGTGTTGGCCCTAGAGCTAAAAGCAACGGATCAAAACATCGATGCCCTTGCAAGAGCTCGCAATAACATTGGGTACTGTTATTATTTTGAGGGAGATTATGATAAGGCATTGTTATTTTATAACAAAGCGCTAAATAGCTGGCAAGAGATATTTCTGGAGGAAAATTTGAATATTTCTCATAGTTATAATAACATCGGATCTTGTTACCTTCATTTGAAAGATTTTCAAAAGGCATTAAATTTTTTTGAAAAATCCCTGAAAATAAAAGTCAAATTATCCAAAAATGAAGAAAATGTTTGGGCGGCTAACGTTTATAGTAACATAAGCCGCAGTTATCTAGGGTTGGGGGATTCTAAAAATGGATTGGAGAATATTGTAAAAGCACTAAAAATTCAAAAGAGGTTTAAGAAACATATAGATGCGGCAAGGAGCTATGGGATCATGGCTGATTTTTATGTAAAGGAGGAGCCAAAGAAAGCTCTATTTTTTTATAAAAAAGCTAAAACCAGTTTTATTAATATTTTTGGCAACAAACATCCTTATATAGGTGAAAGCTGTTTAAACTTAGGGAAATACTATTTAAAACAGAAAAAGTGGAATTTGGCAATTAGGCAATTTCAAAATGCTTTAACAGCTTTAGTCGCTGATTTTGACGATTCAAATATTACTACGAACCCTTTGCTTCACAACATTAGCTCTGAAATTACATTGTTAGAGGTTTTGAGATTAAAAGCTGAAACACTTGAAACATTATATACAAATCAGCCCAATACAGATGAATATCTAATAAGCGCATTCAACACATATCAGCTTGCTACTAAACTCATTGATACACTTCGATATGATTATACCGAAAGATCGGCACAAAATTTAACAGAAAATTCCATGCCAGTTTATGAAGGAGCAATCAGGACAGCCTATGAATTGTTTAAGAAAAACCAGGGGATGGAGTACGTTCAACTGGCATTTAAAATAGTTCAAAAAAGTAAAGCCTTTCTATTAGTACAAGCACTTAACGATGCGGAAGCTAAATATTTTACCGGTATTCCAGATAGCCTCATAGAGAAAGAAAGGATTCTAAAAATCAATTTAGCAAATTATCAAAAACAACTAAATTTAGCTAGAAATAAAAAGGATTCATCTAAAATAAAAGGTTTTCAGAATATACTTTTTGAATTTAGTGAAGAACATAAAGAATTGATCCAAAAACTTGAGTTGAACTATCCAAATTACTATCAATTAAAGCATGAAAGGTATGTATCTACAATTAACAACATCCGTCGTAGCCTGTTAGATGAGAATTCTGTGCTCCTAGAATATTTTGTTGGAGAAAGCAGCATATATATCTTTAGTCTTACTAATCAAGAATTTCATGTTTACTCGATCAAAAAGCCATTTGATTTTGACAACTTGGTTCGGAATTTCAGAAAATCAGTTGGTGATTATAGATTTATAACGGATTCCATATCTTATGCGAATCGACTTTATATTAACTCGGCCCACCGCTTATATCAATTGCTATTAAGCAAACCTTTAAATGAAATTAGTATTCCACCGGAAAAAATAACTATTGCCCCTTCTGGAACTTTAGGCTATGTGAATTTTGATGTTTTGCTGACCAAACCTCCTATGTCTACCAATGAGTTTAATTTTAAAAACTTAGATTATCTAATCAAGGATTATCAACTAAGTTATATTTATTCAACAGCTACGTTAATCAATAGGCGTACAACTTCGGGGAAACGTCTCACTAAGCTCAAATTTGGAGGATATGCTTCTGAATATGATTCTTCCTATCCGATTAACGGTGATAGTATGCATCATGATTTGACTGCTCAATTGGTCAGAAGTGGCAATCTCCCACTTCTAGGGGCTCTTAAAGAGGTAAAGAAGATATCCCAAATGACCGGCGGTGAAGCTTGGGTCGGGAAGTTGTCAACTGAGAGAAATTTTAAAAAAAATGCTGATAGATATGGGATATTACATTTGTCGATGCACGCATTGCTAAATGATACAAATCCATTGTTTTCCCAATTACTTTTTACCCAAAGTAATGATTCCATTGAGGATAACCTTCTGAATGTTATGGAAATATATAATATGCGTTTCAATGCAGATTTAGTAGTGCTGAGTGCCTGTAACAGCGGCTATGGCAAAATAAAACGAGGTGAAGGGATTATGAGTTTAGCAAGAGCATTTGCCTATGCTGGCTGCCCTAGTATAGTGATGAGCCTATGGCAAGTTCCGGATGACGAGACATTTACCTTAATGGTGGAATTCTATACTAATATTTTAAAAGGTAAGTCCAAAGACCATGCCTTACGGAGTGCAAAATTGCATTACTTAGCACAAACTGAGAACCCGTCTAAGGCACATCCTTTCTTTTGGGCAGCTTTTGTTCCCTTAGGAGATATGACGGATGTCCAAATTGATAGACCATTTAGCAAGCTATACATTTTAATTTCTGGCACTTTTATGTTTATTGTGTTTCTCGTACTGTATTTCTTGTTTTTTCGCCGACGTTCGAAAAGAAAAATATCTGTTCCAACCAATGAAGCTTAATTTTACTTATCTGGCGCAAAGCGTTCTAATAATTTTTCCGCTTCGCGTTTTTTATATCCTCTTATCTTTTTTAGAGTTGTTTTAAAAAGCTCAACATCTCCAACTTGAAAATAGGTAAGGCTCAAAAACCACAAGGCTTGTTCATGATATCTATTTTTAGTTTGATAAACTTTGTCAAACTGTATAATTGCTTTTTGAAAATCTGGGGTGTCTTGGTATAAATAGCATAAACCCAAATAAAAATTTGCTTCGGAATTGCGGCGATCAGAAACAATAAGTTTTTCTAATTGTACCTTGGCTTCCTCATAGTTTTTATTGTTATATCTAACTATCCAGTCTCGACCTTGGCTGTCATCACCACCTTTAAGAACTGTCGGATTATCATAATGTTCTTCTAGATAGGTTTGTACTTGCACTTCCATTGTTTGAGGCTGCTGAAGGAAGTATAACGTAATACCGAGCACAATTAATATTGCTATTGATGCAGCAATGCCACGGTAATTTCTAGATAAAATATTTCGATGCCTGGTTTCATTAATATCTACGGTGTCACTAATATTTTTTATAATTTCCAAAGTTTTATTAATATCCTCTTTGTGCTTAAGTAGCTCCTGATTTTTTATAGCAGTATTAACTATTCTATTTAATTCAACTTTGCTAGCTAACTCGGGATCTGATCTTATTGCGGATTCGAATTCTTTCAATTCAGAGTCTTTTAAAGTCCTTTTCAAGAATTTATCAATTTTTTCTAACAATTTTAATCTTTCATCCATTCGGTTAATTTTTTGAAATTAGGTCAACCATGAGTATTTCTAGTAATTTATTTTTGCAGCGATATATTTTAACTCTACAGAAATCAACAGAATATTTCATTTCCTCTGCAATTTCTTTATGCTTGAGGTTTTCTTTATATGCGAGAGTTAAAATCTCCTTACATTTGATATCCAATTTTAGCATTGCCTTATTAACAATATCATATAGATCATTTGTTAAAATCTCCTGATATTCTCCTAGCACATTTGTGTCTTTTATGATGGTTTCAAATAACTCTTCTATGCAGTTATATAATTTGACCTTGATGTTTTTAACTGGATAGTCTATCTTCTTTGCAATTTCTTTATGCTTAAGTTTCTCTTTATAAGCAAGGGTTAAAATTTCCTGGCACTTCATATCCAATTTTAGTAATGCCTTATTAACAATATCACTTAGATCTTCAGTAAAAAACTCCTTATATTCTTTTAACAAGTATATATCATTTAGGATTGTTTCAGGTAATTCTCCTATTAATTTCTCCTTTTTTTTCCGAATAAGTTCTTTTAACCAAATAATTCGACTTATTTTATTAAAAAACCCAGCAAAATTTTCAGGTTTATATTCATCATTATGGATTTTACCGATTACTATTGTCCAAGTATCATGAAAGTTATCTTCAGCTTCCGTGCATGTGCCTGAATTATTCAAAATAAAATTGCAAACAGGATGTTTTAACTTACAAACAAGATACTCAAAGACTTTAGAATCATTCTTCTTTATACCATCTAAAATCTGTTGCTCATCATACTTATTTGCATTCTTTTTCATACTATTCCAATTTTTAAAAAAGGTTATCATTGACTTTCCTCCATTTATGGATGTAGGCGAAACTGGATGATTCTAACTTTCTATCATTTAAAGCTAAACTATTAACAATCGAACTTAATATGCCTCGACGGTTAGGAAAAATTCCTTAAAAGATTATAGGAGGTTAAACTTTATTTCTATCTATATTGATTATTCTATCAGTTAAGAGATTTCATATATATATATATATATATGATTCTCAATAAATATTCGGGGATTAATAAAAATGTAGAATAAGAAACATTATCAACATTAACAATACCCATCCTTTGGTATTTTTTAATATTGAAACAAAATTTCTTTCCATTCATATCATGATCTGCAATTAGCACAAAATAGGTTCTTTGCTTTTTATTAACACAAGACTTAGCTCCCTATATCTTATTGCCTGCAACTAGTCACTATTAGCTGATTGACCTCCTCTCCTTAACCGACACGGGCAAAAGCGGGAAAACCCGGCTCTTGAATTTATTATAAGAATTAGCGAAAAATGTGATAACCATTTATAATTTCTGGAATGTTCTAAAAGAACATCGATAATAATAAGATGAGAATCTTTATTTGACAACCTAAATATCATTGAAACTTAGTTAATTCCATATTCAACATGACTCACGTAAATTCATTTTTCACCACTATTTTTCTTAATATTATTCTGGTTATTTTATCCCAGACAATCCCCTTTTCAAATTGCTTTGCTCAACCTATAGCCTGTGCAGGAACAGATGAAAACATTTGTCAGGGTGAACAGGTACTGCTTGGTTGCAATCCAGTAATAAATGGTGATTTGTATTTTTGGTTTCCTGCGGAAGGCTTAACTTGTCATGACTGCAAAAATCCGATCGCTTCCCCTGTAATCTCAACTGAATACACCTTGACCGTTACTGATGCGGATGGAAAAACGGCTTCGGATAAAGTAATGATTACCATCAATCCAAACCCTAAGCTTGCTGATGAATTTGGCAGTACTGACTTCATTCAATGCACAGGTGGAATATATACCATTGAGGTATGGGATGCCAGTGAAGTTGAGGGAATAGATATTACCCGATATCAGATCAGTTGGGGCGACGGTACTGCCGGTTATGATTCAAATATTCCACCGGTCAAGCTCTCACACAGTTATGCTCCGGGGCAAAGTTATGTTTTAACCTACGAAATCACCGGGTCAAACTCCTGCAGTTCCGTGATTGAATATCCGGTGGTTAATATTACAAATCCAGCGATATCAACCGGGATTCCGGAAAACGCTAGTGGGTGTGGACCTTTAGAACTTTGCTTCCCAATAAAGGATTTTGAGAACAACGATAACTCGACAGAATACCAAGTTTTATTTGGGGATGGGTCTGATACTTTATTCACCCATCCGCCTCCTTCAGAAGTTTGTCATATCTATTCCAAAGAATCATGCTCACAACCTGGTCAAAGTTTTGAATTTGTTATTAACGCAATAAATGCGTGTGCCACAGGTACAGCAACGGCTTCTCCCATTAAGATATACGCTAAGCCAAAGCCAGAATTCACTATCATCTCAGGTTGTGTAAATGAGGTTACCACCTTTGAAAATAACTCTATTGCAGGTTTCAATTCGACTTGTTCCAATAATTCCACAAGATACATTTTTAATTATGGTGATGGTTCATCTGATACGCTATTTGACAAATCGTCAGTAGAACACACCTATGCAATCCAGGGAAATTATTTGGTAACATTAACTGCAAAGAATTCCACTTGTGATTCAGCGGTTTTCAGTACCACCATTTGTATAGGCTCTCCCCCGGTTTCAGCTTTCGATCTTAACGTGATTGACGTTTGTTTACCTACGGCTCAAGTAGAAACTGTTAATACAACAGATACTCAAAGCAATTGTGGCCAGGTTGAATTTTTATGGACAATTGATAAACCCGATGGCTATACTTTTAGGTCTACGGGCACTGAAAGTTCAAATGCATTTAATGATATTATTGATTTTTACAAGGCTGGTTTATATAAGATCAATCTTAGGTATACGAATGGATGTAATGTGTCGGATAGTAGTATAACTGTTGAAATTCACGAGCAAATTACACTATCTGAGGATAACATAATAGGTTTGCCGGATCAGGCCTGTGCTCCATACATTACCAATGTAACCACAGATATCACTCTGCCTGATTCTGAAGGTTATTTGTGGGAAATTTCCGGGACCCCACCCCCCGCACCATTTGGTCCGGATAATCTACAAACTCCAGGACAGGTGGTACTTCAACCTGGTAGTTATGTGGTTACACTAGCTGTTTCTAATGATTGCGGGGCATCAAATTCGGTTTCAAAAAATATTCTAATAGTCGACAAAATAATCGCGGACGCAGGACCAGATACTCTTGTATGTGAAAATGTTCGTCCTATACCTTTAAACGGAAATCCTCCTGGAGGAACATGGTCAAAATCAGGGGTTACCCCGGGAACCTGGCCTTGTTTAACGCCTGAAGGATTATTTGATCCGATATGTGCCGGTATTGATCCTGCAGGACATGAACTGCTGTACACTATTGGTGCTGGCGATTGTGAAAACCAGGATACGCGCTTAATTACCGTAATTAAACCTCCGGATGTAGAAGCAGGTGATGATCTGGAGTTTTGCAAGAATACCCCACCTTTTGATTTAGATTTAAAGACTGATGTTTCTCCGGCAGGCGGTACCTGGTCAGGTTCTGGAGTAAATAGTGGTATTTTTGATCCCTCCTCAATTGGATTTGGCAGTTTCAAAATTGACTATGTTATAAATGACCCGAATACCGGTTGTTCCAATTCAGATAATTTCACCATTACCATCCCTGAAATAATTGTGGACGCTGGAGATGATTTAAAAATATGCAATAATGACCTCGAGTATGATTTAAACACCAAGCCCGATATTTCTCCATCAGGGGGAAATTGGTCAGGGCCAGGTGTTTCCGATAATTTTTTTGATCCGCGTGTTACAGGAGTTGGGGACTTTAATCTGACATACACTGTTCCTTCCTCTGATCCAAACTCTCCTTGTACAAACTTTGATAATATTATCATGACCGTCACCAAGGTAGATGTAAGTGCAGGAGCAGATATGCAGATATGCATTAATGGGGGGACGGTTGCATTAAATTCTAAATCGGATATTTCACCAATTGGAGGAACCTGGTCAGGTCCTGGTGTTTCTGACAATATCTTTGACCCTGGATTAACGGGTGCCGGAGATTTTGATGTTACATATGAAGTAACGGCTACTGATCAAAATTTTTCATGTACCAACTTTGATGTAATTTCTATTGCGGTAAATGAAATTGTAGTGGAAGCTGGTGAAGACCTGGAATTTTGTTTCAATAGTAACCCTTTTAATCTTAATTCCAAAATAGATGTATCGCCCCCTAATGGTCAATGGCAAGGCCCCGGCATTACCAACGTGATTTTTGATCCCATCCTAGCTGGAATTGGTAAGTATAAAATAGAGTATTCTTATAAGGATCAAAACACTAATTGTCACAATTCAGATTTTATTTTTGTTACTACCCATGACTCTCCTTTGGTAGACGCCGGTGGAAACTTTACCATATGTAATAATACCAATGTTCAGGAATTAAGGGCTGCACAGCCTAAAGGTGGAATCTGGGAAGGGCCCGGAATAACGGATGCTGTATTGGGAAATTTTAGTGCTCATTTATCGGGAGTAGGAAAACATGTGGTAACTTATAGTTTTACCAATCAGAATGGTTGTACCCAATCGGATAGTATCGAAATTACCGTTTGTCAGAATCCCAAGGAGGCTGTGAAGGTTCCCACAGCTTTTACGCCTAACGGAGACGCTTTGAATGATACTTTTGCTCCAGTGTTAGAACCAACCATAGTAGAATACTGGTTTCAAATTAGCTCTAGGTCAAATGATATAGTCTTCGAAACTTCTGACCCAAAGGCCAGATGGGATGGGACTTTTAAGGGTACAGAAGTCCACGGTGTATGTGGCTATAAACTTCATGTCACATTTGCCAGCGGCTTAACGATAGATCGAGTCGGTGAAATATTAATAATCAGATGAAATATTAAATTTTTAAACCCCAACGTAAAATGTTAATCCGAACCAAAATATTTTTTTTGTCCAAATATCATGTTATTTTCTTTTTCATTTTTTGTACAAACATTGTGTTTGCTCAAATTGGGCAATTCAATCATGTATTTAATCAGCCGTTATTATTAAACCCGGCTTACACGGGAACAATCGAGTCTTCCCGCTTCATTGTGAACACGCGTCGCCAGTGGCCGGAATTTTCATCAGAAAGGCAAGTTCGGTTTGATACCTACTCTGTTTCGTATGATCAGTTTTTTCCAAAACATAAAATAGCCGTTGGAATGATGCTTTCTCACGACAAGGCGGGTGATGCTAACTTACAATCCAATGTGATTGGCCTTCTTGGAGCTTATGAATTTGAAATTTCAAACGAAACGAGAGTCCGATTTAGCTTGCAAGGAGATTATGCGATGATGGACGTTAATTTTACAGGACTGCTTTTTGAGGATCAAATACTAACTCAAAATCCAATCAGTCAGGAAAATCTGGTTGGAACTGACGGAAAAGTAAACTATTTTGACTTTTCATTTGGGTCTTTAATGTCAACTGAAATCTATTGGGTCGGTCTTGCAATTCATCACTTAAATCAACCCAATATATCTCTTATTGATGAAAAAGTCATTTTGCCTACCAAACTGACTATACATGGAGGCTTAAGATTTCCTCTAAATATGATCCTTAATAAGAAAGGGTCTGCCAAAGGCCCCCTACTCAAGAAAGGCTCTACTAAAAAGGACAATCCGAATAATGGGTTAGATAAGGAGCAACTCAGGATTGCTACAATTTATCAAAGGACAGGCAATGTGGACCAGCTAAGTTTGGGTATTATTTTTGAACATCATATTTCGGCTGTTAAAGGTCAAAAAATCAAGCCATATTGTAATAACCCTGAAAACAATACCCATATAGGTTTAGCTAAAGAAAACATATTGAGTTCATTCAATGCGGGTTTGTGGTACAATGCAATAAGTTTCTCAAACAAAATCTCCGTTAATCATCATAAAGTTGATCCATTAGTCTTTAGGGCAGGATTCCATTTCCTTAATTTTCCAATCAGTTCAATTGTCTACAGTTACGATTTGCCTTTTTTCTCGCAGTTAGATACTTCCACCGGAGGTGCACATGCTTTGTCCATTCGTTTTCAACTTGGCCATGTGAGTGATTGTCCTGATTCTGAAAATTGGGAGAAACACAGGGGATACTACCCTATAATGGACGCACGATGAGATTTGAATTAATCAATTTTACTCTTGTTCACCCCATGATTTTTGTTTGTAAACAACGGAAATAGGCCCATTGTTTGGTAATAACTGACATGAATAAATTTTTAAATTATTCGTAACTATGCTGATGATAGTTAATTCTGCATAGCTAAAAAGGAGGAATAGATAAACTCACAACTCTTTGGCAATATCCTCGTAATGTCCTTACCTGGTGATCCGCTCATATTTGATAAATCTGCCGTTATAGCCGATTGTTCTGGAAATGCGATCCCTTACACCAATCACACGACCTGTTGGAACCTGTGTAGACTGGCCTCTGTTATAGGCTTGTTCCTGAGAGGAAGGAGCGGTTTTAATTCCTAGTTTTTTAAGGGCCTCTAGTGCCAGTGATCGCAAATCTTTTTCCGGAACCGGTTTTCCAGTCAGAGAAGATAGTTTGGCACGGGCATAGATGCCCTGTCCTAGTTTGATCAGCATTCCTTTTTTGATGAACTGGCGCAGCACACGCCCCACCTGGTCTCGGTCTGACAAATCGAAAAAGTCAGAGGGGATATAGACAGAATCCCGCCCTCGTTTAATACGATAGCGCATTTTTCCTTCTAAAGTCTGTTTAATCGGCATATCTGTTATCTTGCAATTTTACGACACATATATCTACAAATATACGACATTTATGCAAGAAATAAAATATTAATAATTATTTGATTATCAATATTTTAAATCACAAAAATACATAATTGAAATATCAAATGAGTTTTAAATATTATTAATACCAACCCTAAATATGAATCTAAATCCTGTTTTACCTTTGTACCTCATAGCATTCATGGGCACACCACACTGTCTAGTATACTCCCTGTTTCGAATCCCTCTCTCAGGTTTACATTTCTTTTTCAGGCTCGGGTAGTTTGGGTTCATTAAAAACCATTAAAGATTGAAGTGCCAAGTTTTGCCTTGAATCAACATAAAAACCCTTTAATTCCCAAAATTCACCTTTTTTTTACCGAAATAACATGTAATAAACAAGACTTGCCAACCGCTATTGATTCTTAAAATAAATAATTTTCATTTAGCAGAAAATATGAAGATATTCTAAAATTAACAATCATGAGTAACCAGGAGATGCCTAAAGTCAGACCTTATTTTGATTTTAACGAAGCCTTTACAAAAACCAAAGATTTCATCGATCAATACAATGCCGCTCAAAGCAAACTCACTGATAAACTCAATGCCAACCACCGGGCCACGGCAGAGCTCATTGTTCGACCTTACCTGAAGCAGCTTAACAAAGCCTCTCAGATTGATACAGTAGATCCACAAAACCTTCCTGGCTTCCGTACCTACAACACCAGCCTAGCCACTTGTAAAGGCTGTACTAAGCGAACTATTCTCAATCATAAGGAGAGGTTGAGACAAGCCGGATTCATCGTGGATGAAAAACACAAGGGAGCGGAAGGAGTTGAAATATGGATAAACAAAGCCATATTCGGTCAAGCTGAGTTATGCACAGATATGGGTGAGGGCATATTGAAAATCAGTCACCTACCGGCTATTTTTTTTCCAGAAACGAAAAAAATTCCCCCTTTAGTTCATGAACAACATGAACATTATAATATTAATAGCAATGTGGATAAGTTATTGGGTCTCGAAAAAGTGAAAGAAATAAGCGGTGTTCGCTCAGCCGCTCACGGTTATGGCCTGCCTGCTGTCCCTCCCTCACCTCCTCCCGACACAGGCGAGGCCGTAGGAACAGGACATGAACCTTGCAAGAACATCCAGAAAAGTGTTGCCCCTGCTTTGTCTAAAGAAAAAAGTTCAGTGAAAAATTTGGAAAAAGGTTCCGCCAAAAAGCAGGAACAGGTTCCGAAGAAAAAATATGAACAGATTTCCGGCGAGGCGGGGCACCTTTTTCTACTTTCACTGGTGAGGAAGTTTTGGGAATATGCCAGGGATATGCTATACCCTGACATCATCCTGAGTGATCCGGAAGAGCGGGAAGTACTTAACTTGATTTGGGAGTCCGTTTACGGCAAGTTTCGGCTGAAAGGCAATGAAAAAGAGTGGCTATCATTTTACGAAAGCGCCATTACCCGTGTAGATATGGTGACAAAATGGCTATCAAGGAGCTGTTTACACCGGATCCCAAAACCGCATCTTTATTTTCACCTTCACAATGATAGAAACGGTTTTAAAAAGACCTGGGAATGGTATCTCAGGCAGGAAACGTTGAAGTTGGAAGTCCGTAATCAGCTTGCTCTGCAACAAGCTAAACATGAACTTAGTTTGCACAATAAAGGCAAAGGTCGCTTCAAAAATAAGTCACGTTTGCAGCTATTCAAGATCCACGAAAAAAGATTGAGACAATACAAAGACCAGGCATTGCTAGACGCTTATTATGTCTGTTTACAGAAAAGTGTCGATTTGTTTACCTGAGAGGCGAGGACTAGAAATGGGTCTAAATACGAAATTTTGGAATAAAAATATGGGCTATGTGTCAGGTTTATTCCGGATTAGGCTCGTTTTGGTGTAAGCTTATATCAGGACGTAAATATTTGCTCATTTTTCTAAACTTTAAAAAATATGTTTACTTATTGCAAATTTACATTTTCGTCAACCTGTCAGGTAAAATCAGGGACGATTCCCTACTATGGAATGTTTACACCATGTTTACAAACCGGTAAACAATCTAGGTAAACACGAAAATGGGCCTAAGAACGAAGCTTTTAGCATCTAAATGATCGTCAACAAAGCCCAAATAAAGGCAAACTAGCCATTTGGTAAACATTCACGTTTCTTCACCACCAAATCCACATAAAAATTAAAAGCTTGCTCCAGTAACTCCTGATCATTCCGAATATCTATATTTTCCACCAGTTCGGTTTGCCGTTCGAAATACCATTCAGTAAATTCATCTGAAGGACAATTTTCAAAACCAATAATCGCAGAAATCAATGGACTAAAGTCAAGGAAACCAATACAGGTATCAATCCCTGCCCTGTTCAGATCATTGGTGAATTTTACGTTTTTCAATTCTTCCTTAATCAGGAATACTACTAGCTCAATATTTGGTGGAAGGTTAATCAGCGGTTGATTTTTAAGGAACTTGATTTTCATGGCTTTTTGGTTTTTCGTTTCAGGTCCTTACCTTCTGATTTTTTGAGATCGAACTTTAACTTTTCATTTTGGAAGAAAAATTCCTCTTCCAGAGATACATGTCCCAGCAACTTATAAACCGACATGACATGGGCAATTAGCTCTTTGCCAGCGGTATTAATATCAATTTGTCTGAGTACCCCTAAAATACCACTTTGGTAATCACTTAATTCCTCAATACCAGATAAGGGGATGGTAATTTTTAACTGATCTTCCTTCTCATTAAATACAATCATAATTTTAAGTTTAATTGGTTACAAATTATTTTTTTGTCGAAGACAAGTAGCTGCTGTGAAATACATTTTCATATTGTGCAACACAACCAGCCTTTTCTTTTATGTCTAAGGAGAGCAGAAAACCAGTTGTATCCTACCACTGCTTTTTGATGGCAGTACCGGTGGGTTTTGTGACATTTTTAGAAATTAATATATTTGGCTTATGGAACATAAAAGCAGATCTCAAACTAAACATATGGGAAGAAAGATTGGCCGCATGCGAGAGATGCTTGGTATCAAGTAGGAAGTGGTAGCCGATAAGTTGGGTCTAAGCCAGCAAGCTATCTCAAAAATTGAGCAGAGTGACAAGGTGGATGATAATACGTTAGAAAAGGTTTCTAAAGCTTTAGGCGTAAATGTTGAAGCTATTAAAAACTTTAGTGAGCAAGCAATCTTTAACAATATTAATACTTTTCATGATAGCAGTTCCTTAAACGATCATAGCGCCTTATTTAATTATCAATGCACCTTTAACCCAATCGATAAGTTGGTGGGATCTTTGGAAGAAAATAAAAGGCTGCAGGAAGCAAATAAAAAATTGTATGAAGAATTACTGAAAAGTGAGCGGGAAAAGGTGGTGATGTTGCAAAAGCTTTTGGAGGAGAAGAAGTAATTCTTAAGTTCTGACTATCAGAAATGAAAAGCTAACCATTTAAATAATGACCAACCATTACAATTCAACCTATTTTCCAATTGATCAATGACTTTTTTAAGTCACGTCTTTTTGGCTACCTATTTTATACGGTACGTATCCGCATGTTTGGTTAAATGTCAGATTGAAAAATTGCCATATTAATATAAATTATTGAATTGAATTTATCCCGTTGATAACTCTTTAAATCCATCAAATTGTTGGTTTGGATTTTATTTGATTCTGCGAAGTCAAATGGTAAAAACAATTGATAGTTTATCAGGACGTATTTGAGATAATTTACAGTTTCATATTAAACTGATGTGTTGGAATGAATCAAAACGAGAAGATTGAAGGATTCTTTATGAAGTCGGCTTACTATCCATTAGCATCAAAACTTATTTGTTTCATTTCGGTGAAGTCATAGATGGTAGATAAAACCGCTGATGATTTATCAGTGAATATATTTGGAAGTATTATTTACCCTGTTATCTATCCTAAAAAGCAAATAATTAAAATGAAATATCAATTTCTGGTTGAATTTGATTGCTATTTTCTTGAAAACTAATAAGCTCGGGTTAAAGTGTGATTTTTTAAAAAAATAACGTTGTTACTAATTATTTGGATTAAAATGACCCGAATATCTATAAATGACAAGTATTAATGTCATTCTACGAACTTAAACCTCCAATTCACGAACTTTTTAATTTTATTCCACCACTATATTAGAAATTTGAGTATGGACATTTTCCATATAACAAATAAAAGTGCCTGTAACTTAAGTATTATAAAGGTCAATGTATAACAGATTAATAAATAGCGTAATAATGCCATCCGTTCTCATTTTGATATCCTGTCAGGGCAATGAAAATACTCAGAGGTATTCTGAGATTGAAATTGGTCAATTTCTTGATATCTATTTTGGGCATCCTTATGATCCTGATTTGCCCGAAGATGGGTTTGGATTCACAGATGAGGAATTAATGGAAACACATCCTCAAGATTTGTATCGTATAACGACGGAAGGAAAGGTTTTTGCGAAATCTAATTTGCAGTCTCCTCATTATTTATTTGCTGTAGGTAGAATAAGTTATTTGTTCGATCAGGATAGCGCCTTTCATTTACTTGAAAAAGCCGCTCAAAATGGTTCGGCACCAGCCAATGCTTATATGGGATACTTGCTGTTTGACGAAGGCAACTTGAAACCTGCATTAAGCCTGATGAGTAAGGCCTGGAAAAATGGTTTTAAGGATCCAGAGTTGGAAATTCTTATTAATGAGACTAAGGAAAGTATTTTGGATCCCCAGGAATTTAACCGACCTGATCTGATTCAAGCACTTTTCGAAAAAGATATGGTTTATCTAAAAAGTAAAGGGTTAATAACTTCATGGTACATAGGGGCAATGCAAAATGTGTTTTGGTCAAGTGACATTTTGTTTATCATTGAGGATCCAAAATTCTTCCTTGAGTTGGAACCTAAGATAACAACAAGGGAAGGGAATCTAGCTCAAAAAGTACAGGAAAGTACATTAGGAACTATTGGAAAAGGTTTGATAAACTATTCCATTGTGGAGGAAGGTACGCAGGATGCGCGACGCCTTGCAATTTTGTATGAGACAAACCCAAATGCTTTTCGGCGGGTATATTCAGGAATGGTTAGTTATACACAAAATTAATAAAGATGGGTGCCCAAAGACAACGATACGCGATCAGAAAGTTTGTAATAATAGGACTTTATATTTTATTGCTATGCATATTTCCAAATACCCATGAAGGACTCGGAAATATGGTTAAGGGTCGTATTCCGTCCAAAATACACAAAAAAACCTCTATTCAAAAAACCAAATCAGCTGCTAAACCCACTCGAAAAAGATCATTTACCGGGCATAAGCATACTCGGGGCAAAACCACATCAGGAAAAAAAGGGAAGTTGAGTAAGTCTCAAAAAAAGAAAAAAAGCTATCTAAGGAAAAAGCAAAAAAGGGCAAAGCCCTCCAGGAGACATAAAAAAAATGAAAGGAGAAAATTTCGAAGAGAACTTGGCAGTCATCAAAAAAGAAATTTTTCTATACGTGATCGCAGGAAGGTTAGGGAGGGATTGCTAAAGGAGGTAAATAATCCAAAGTTGAGAAATGCAATTATCGCGTTATATAAAAAAAATGCTAAAATAGGAGATGGAGGCTCTATGGATGCCTACCGTCATGAAAGAAAGACGGGACTGCCGGTTGGAGGTAAAAAACACTATAAAAAACTCCTTAATCGTAGGGCGAATTTGATCAAGATTACCAAAGAGCAGAAATTGAGCCCTAGAGAACGAAAAATAGCGGCCAAATTAATAAGAAACATAAATAGTGGATTGGCCGGCCGATGAAACTGTAACTGATGACCATAGAATCCAATACCTATTAAAAAAACTATTAATAATATTAAAACCTGTAAGGAACCATGATCGACTACATTGAGAAATTTAAAGCATTGGGTTTTGCTGAGCGGGTAGCTATACTCATAGGCATACCCTGCATTACAATTTCTACTATACAGACAGCGGTAGGATGGAATTATACCACTGGGCTGCTATTACTTTCTGTTACTTTATCCTTTATCGCGTCGGGGATGATGTTTGCGCTGGACTTGCAAATGAACCACTATAAGGCAAGAGGAAAGTTCCTACGGATTGCGGTGATACTTCTTTTTTATATGGTTTTTACTGCTTTTAGCTTCGTAGGAAATTTTAATGCGCTATATACCGAAACGATCAAAGACGAATTATTCACAAAAGAACTACAAAAGGCACGTGACTATACCCGCACATTTGAAAATGGCTACAACGAACTCATTGATGCAGAAAAAGATTCTATAAAAAACAATGTTCAGCGCCTGCTGCAAGAACTTCGTGCCGAGATACTTACAGGTACGAAAGGGCTCCTTGGTTGTGGCCCAAATTGTATAGATATCATTAATGAATTCGAAAACTACGGAATTGCCAAACCAATGATCCCCGCAGATTTCCTGACGGCCCAGAAACAAGCCGATCAATTGACTAACGAAATCAATGGCAATCTACAGTTCAGGCTTCTAAAGTATGATGAAGACAATGCAGCCATTAAGGAGGCTCTTAAGAACAACCTTGATAGTGCCAATGTCATCTTTAACAACACAGATGATATTGGCTTTTTCGAAAATAAAAAGGAAGTATTAGAGAAGACTTTTAAAATGACTTCCCGCATGTACAAGGATATGGTAGCACAGTTAGAAGGCTACCTTGGATTGCAATTGGACAGTGAGTTCCCCGAGATCACATTCAATCCCGGGGATGTGGGTAAATGGAGCTTTGCACTTAACCATGCCAAAAAAGATTTGAATAATAATAGTCTCACCATCCTGGTTATTATTCTGCTTTGCCTTCTTATAGATCTTGTTGTACCCCTGGTTATTATCTTTTTTGTACCAATAGATACCGATTTGGTTATAGAAGATGAAACAAAAGATCGAGGCAAACGGCAAAATCTGATACGACATCAAGAAAAGATGAACCGAAATCTTGACCGGGAAACCTGGATTCGAGAGGATTGGGAGGAGCAGGAGGAATCTACAGAAATTGAACCAGATCCCGCTTTTATTAAAAAATGGCGATCTAGATAATGATATTTAATAAAATAACCAATTGGCTATGAACCAAAACGAACGCAATTTATTTGATTCTATTATCAACAAGCGTCGTAAAAACCTCTTTATTTTTACGTTTGGCGCTACAGGAATGGGTAAATCTTCTCTGCTTACCTATTTATTTTATCAAATAAAAAAAAGGTTTGGTTTTGAGGAAAATTTACAGGACGGATATTCTTCTAAGTTGTTTCAAGAGTATGTTCAAAATTTTGAATTGAATAGTAAATTGCCACACGAAACAGCTAGTTTGCGATCTCAAGCCTTAGCTGGCACACCCTTTCAATACGTGGATGTCACCATAGACAGCCCGAAGGACAGAATTGACAAAACAAAAATTACTTTTTTAGAATTCGCTGGGGAAGATATAGAATCCATAGACAAGGGATTCAATGAAATTTTAATTAATTATAAAGCTAAACTTGATGAGCCTTCCCCTGAATCAGTACCAAAAACATCTACTCCAAAACGTGGGCCTTTGGGTGTAAAATCAGGAAAGACCCCGGAATCTATCAAAAAGCAGGAAACTACAAAAGCCAAGGCAGTTCCACCAACAAACGGTTATTCTCCAGGTGAGGCTGTAAAATTCATCAAGCAATTAGATGATTTATTGACAAACCCAGATATCTATATAATGTGTTTTCTGGTGGCAAGCGTACAGTATGCCCGTGTTGAAGATTTTCTCATTGGTAAGTTTATCTCCCTCATTAAACAGAACTCTAAGTATGTTTCGAAGCTCGTAAGCGCTAACCTCATCGTTACTAAATGGGATTTGGCAATGAGACCGGATGAAGATATTGAAAGTTTTGCTAAAGAAAACCTAAGTAACTCTTTTAACCTTTTGTCAAAGGTCGGTGAAAATGGCACAGAATTTAATTTATTACCTTTTAGCGTGGGGAAGATAGATCCGTATGATGCTTTACATGTAAAAGAACCAAATATGGAATATGCTGTAGAAATTCTAGAGTTGATCACTAAAACAATCAAATCGGAAAAACCTATTACCTCGACCACACCGATAAAAAAAAATAATGCCCTGAAAAAGAATAAGAAATCTTGGTGGAAAAAATACTGGTAAGCTATGTGCCTTAATAACAAATCAGAAAGATTGGGACTTTTGATTTTTGGTAAGCGGGAACGCTTCCAATGTTTCTGGCAGGGCGGATTTATGGCAGATCGTACACCTAATTTTATAGAAGATTGCATTGCTCCCCTCCATCTCTCCATTTTACGCCTGCAAAAAGGACAGGAATTGTTGGGCTATTATCGTATGTTTATAGGAAAGGATTTACTTCATATACTTGTACACTATCAGTATGCCGAAGACGATTATGGAAATGCACAAGTAGGCAGACCTTCATTTTTGGCGTTTGCAATCATAATTCTGGAAAATCAATATCCTCAACCTGAAGTTATTAAAAGCTTATACCATCGATTGAAAAATGAGTTGACCTATCGTGATACATCATACAAAATACCCTACAACATAGCTCCTGATATTGAAAATTCACTTATTGAACTTGATAAATGTGTAAGCGCTGGCGCCAGTAACAATAGTTTTTTCAATACTTTCAATCATCTTGATAAAAGAATTAGCTATTTCTTCACCGACAAAAAACTGGGAGATGTCGTTAGCTTATTTTTTAGAAAGTGTATCGTTGCTAGTAGTATGGATTCACCTTTTGCTGCTAATCATATTTATTTATCAAATGAGGTTTATAATGACCTAAAAACCAGCCAAGCTACAGCTATGGATATTTGGGTAGGGGAGTTTGATGATTATGAACCTGATGAGGAACTCTACCTTTCCGAGGCTGAACAAAAAATAACCCCAAATAAAAATATAAGGAAGGAAATAGAAGATCTAATCGTTGAGGATTCCATTTTATTTATAGATGATTATAAAAAACAGAATAAGAGTAAAGCAATTATTCACAATAAAGAAGAAAAAGAAACTGATAGGCAAGACAGAAACAATCAACACGAAGTAAGACAAAAAAAACCGGATCACTTTTCTGGTAATATGTGGGAACGACTCCTCAAATCAATCGTACTTAAAAGAATTTTTCAATTTATAGGATTACTTGTTGTTTTAGCTATGATAATAGGCTTGCATAATTTCCTTGCAAAAAGTCAAAAAGATAATCCAGACAATACAAGCACATCAGCAGAAAATGATCAGACATCAGCTTCCCATATAATCCAAATACCTGATTCACTCTCCTCTCCCGACCAGCCGTCTCTTAAATCGGCTACGCTTTTGGAGCTTATTAAAGATTACAAAAATTTGATGGATGAAATTAATATTGACGCTGACATAAATCTGGGTCGAAAACCGGAAGAGGCTAAAAGAATCACTGCGAAAGCCACCGAAAGGTATATTGAGCTGGTTAAGGAAATATTGGAACACCCTTTTAACAAACTTACATATGAATTAGGCATAAAACGTTTGTCCCAAAATAACCCTACCCCAAGGGAATTGATGGATGAATATTGTAGCACAGTGGCCAATCGTCTTGAGTTATACGATATCAACCCTAGCTTTCTCCAGGAAGATGAACGGTTAAATAACCTTCATGCCCAAAGGGACCATTTATTTGAACTGGCAAAAAAAATCGAAGACAATAAACTTATGGTAAAAAGCTATATGTGGATTCATGAAAACATCTATAAAAGGTTTGATAGACAATTTTTCGTGCAGTATCAAAACAATCAAAAATACCCTTTGTCACAGGCACAAAAATCGTATCTTAATGAGGCTTCTGCTGAGTTTTATCAAATTCATAAAGAGGTTGAAGCATGGTTCAATCACAGTAAAAAAACATGGATCGGCTGGCTAGAAGAGGCCAAAGATAAAAATAAGGTAGCCCCGGTGTTGGAAAGGATTAAGCTGGACCAACAAGAAAACATCTATAAAAGTGAATTACTAAATCTGCTAAGAAGAGATATCTATTGTATTGTGATCAACCCAACCCGGCGGAAACAATATTTAGATAATACCCTCAAGAATAAGCTACTCACTAATTACGAATATTTGAGGACAGAGTACGTAAATCCTTTAAGTAGTTTTCTTAAATGCTATCAACAGAGTCCAGCCGAAGACGCTCGTCAATGTTTTAATGAAGAATTGTTGAACCGGGGGAGACCCACAATTCAATACTATATGATTTTGAAAAACGGTTACACAAAAACAATCTATGATGATTTCTCAAAAGAATATAACTATCATGAGTAAAGGAAACTTATGAAACAGGTGGAGTTTAAAATAAGGATTAACCCTAAACGCATTATTTATACGATAGTCGTGCTGGCCATTGGCATAGCCATTGGTCATTTTGTTGATAGCTCAAGCAAGGTGGTCAAGGCAATTGATATGCTCTTTGATGAATCAAAAGAAAATGATCAGACATCAGCTTCCCATATAATCCAAACACCTAATTCACCCTTTCCTAACCAGCCACCTCTTAAATCGGCTACGCTTTTAGAGCTTATTAAGGATTACGAAAATTTGATGGATGAAATTAATAATGATCTTGGCATAAGCCTGGGTCGAAAACCAAAAGAGGCTAAAGAAATCACGGCCAAAGCTACCGAAAGATATATTGAACTGGTTAAGGAAATATTGGAACACCCTTTTAACAAACTTACATATGAATTAGGCATAAAACGTTTGTCCCAAAATAACCCTACCCCAAGGGAATTGATGGATGAATATTGTAGCACAGTGGCCAATCGTCTTGAGTTATACGATATCAACCCTAGTTTGTTCCGGGAAGATGAACAATTAAAAAACCTTCACGCCAAAAGGGACCATTTATTTGAACTGGCAAAAAAAATCGAAGACAATAAACTAAAGGTAAAGGGGTTTGTGTGGATTAGTGAAAACATTTATAAAAAGAATAACCGACAATTTTTCACGCAGTATCTAAAGAACCAAAAATACCCCTTGTCACCGGCACAAAAATTTTATCTTGAGGAGGCTTCTGCCGAGTTTTATCAAATTCATAAAGAGGTTGAAGCATGGTTTAATTACAGAAAAGAAACATGGATCAGCTGGCTAGAAGAGGCCAAGAATAAAAAAAAGCTAGTCCCCTTGCTGAAAAGGATAAAGCTAGACCAACAAGGAAGGATCTATAAAAGTGCATTTCTAAACCTATTGAGAAATGATATCTTTTGTATTATAACCAGTCCAACCCGGCGGAAACAATATTTAGATATTACCCTCAAGAACAAGCGAAGTATTAATTACCAAATTTTGAGGACAGAGTACATAAACCCTTTAAGTAGCTTTCTTAAATGTTATCAACAGAGCTCAAATGCTCGTCAATGTTTTAATGACGAGTTGTTGAACCAAGGTAGACCCACAATCCATTATTATATGATTTTGAAAAACGGTTATGCAAAAACAATCTTTGATGATTTCTTAAAAAAACATAACCATTACGAGTAAACTAAATGTATATGAACAAATTTAGTTTAAAATAACAATCAATTTATGCCTGTTATAGTGATCAAGTATAATTTCTATTTTCTGATAAGTTGTGCTTCTTGGCTACTGGCGCCACAGTATTGTCTGGCACAGGACCCTGTTGACACAGATTTTTGCTGGAGGCAAATTACGGATTTTCGAGCACTAAATAGGCAGTACCGGGAACTCGTAAGAGGTAAAATGGCAGATTCTTGTTTTCTGGTAAAGGGACAGGAGCTGATTGATTCAAAACTTCACAATTCACAATCAATGCAAAAGGCCATCAATTCTCTAATAGTTGACCTCAAGAGCACAAAAAGAGTCTTTAGAGATACCCTAATGATCTATACTCAATCCAAGCTATATCCTATTCTTAAGCAGCGTATTGATAAATTGAAACCTAATTCCATTGATATATCTTTTAATAAAGAAGTCAGAAATTTGTTAATGCTATTGACAGATGTCAGGCAATTGATGGGCTCCAAATCAGACTCTTTGTATAAAGATCTGGTAAATCGGTTAGAAGGCATATATGGTGCCATACAGCTAAAGTCACTCAAATACCTTTCAACTCCAGATAGCTGGCAAACACCAAAAGAGAAACCTTACCTCGCTAAACAAGAGATTTATTCATTGCAAGAAAAGCTGGACCAAAATATTTCAAAACAGCTTAAAGCACTATTTGCCACACAGCAAGACACATCATTCTACTTGGCGAAAGATGAATACCTAAAGGCTAGCCAGTGGTTGCAAGCATCCTTTAAAGTAGTAAACATAGATCTGTACACTGCCCAGTTGGATACCATATATGCTGATTACCTTCAAAAAAATTTTTCCCTAAAACTAAAACCAGATATTGATGCAAATACAATGGTCGAAGTACTAAAAATTAAGGGAGCGCCATATGATGCTTTGATGAAAAAATTCCCAGCATTGGCAAATCATATGGTGCTAAACGTCCAACGGTATTTTGAATTTTTAAAAGACAGCCTTCCCTCGTTGCCATTTGATAGTGTAAATCGTGTTCGAATAGGGCTCCTTGAAAAAGCGCTTATAAATGAAAATAGACAACTAACGAATGTCATTAAGGAGGGCATTCACCTCTATTATGAACATTACCAAACATTAAATGCGCTAGATAAAAAAATAAATGAAGCGATAGGATCGGAAACATCAGCAATTAACGACTGGATCAGTGAAATGAATGAAATAAAGCAAAAAGTTGGCGCTGAAAATAGAAGAATTATAGACCAAGGCATTCGTAAAGCAAACCAAGTCATCCCCGAAATCCGTGAACTTCATATAATAATTGATGAAAAGGAATTTCTTTCAGAAAATCAGTATAAAAATCGCCTTCATAACTTGATAGCATCAGGTAAGGTAACGCATGAAGCAGTAAAACAGAGAATACGAGAAATTATCAACTATGAATGACATATTACAACAGTTTCTAAATAATCGTAGGGACAATAAATTTTTAATTCCTGTTGGTATGCAAGGTTCAGGCAAGTCTTCTTTATTGGCAACCTACTTTCAGGCAATAGAGTCATCTAAAGAATATGATTTTCTCATGAACATCAATGACGACTCAGCCAATAAACCAAGGGAGGAGTATCTTAACAATATTAAATATAATGAAATTCCAAACGCTACAGAAGCAATGTCAAAGTTAAATGCCTTTTATGCCATGGATGCTTCTTTTGAAAAAGAAGAAGATGGTTTAGTCTGGGAGTTTTCATGTTTTGATTTTAGCGGATTGGATTTCGAAGGCATACATGATCAACTTCTTTCAAAGTCGAAAATAGGCTCTGGGGAAAGTAAAATTGGTCTGGAAAGGCATTTATTAGCCAAACCTCTCTATGAGAGAGATGAGAAAGCAAACATAAGACCGGTTATCTTTGGCAATCTACTCGACGAATTGTTTGTACGACTCGAGTCGGAGTGCTATCTATTCCTGATTGCTGATGGAGCAGGTAATACTACTCAACAAGATAAATTTCTGAACCAATTTATTGATTATTTATTAAATGAAGAAAATAGATGGTTGCCGGCGTTAGAAGGTGTCTTTTTTTTCATTTCTAAATGGGATCTCCTCCGGGATCAAACGGACTTTAAAACATTTGTTAAAGAAGAGTATAAAGATACTTTTGCAGGCCTCAAAAGACTATACAAGAATCACCTCAATGTGATGAGCTTTCCATTCTCAGTGGGAAATGTTGAGAAAAACTCTAGAAATATTCAGACGCTGAGCATGAATTATGCACACGATTTATTACTGTACATGGAAGCCACTGTATTCCCAAAACACGGTCAGAGTAAATTTTAGCTTTCATGAACTATTTAAACAAGATATCTCCCACATTTTGTTGAATGTCCGGATTATTTCTTTTTTCGGAAAAATTGATGAAAAAAAGAAATTCTACCTCCTGATGGTTTTTTGGCCTTTATGTCCAGCAAGATATTCTCACTCAATGGTTCATTTTCCGATTGTAAGGTAATAAACCCTTCTTCATCCGAGATATGTTCCTCTTTCTTTTCACCGATTTTCACTAGGACCTTGGCTCCTTGCAAGGGTTCATTTGTAAGCTCGTAATAGATCCTGATCTTTTTTTTGAATACGATAGGTGGTGGTATTGTCAGGCTTATAGAATATTCCTGTTTGGTTGATTCACAGGTTACTTCATCTGGATTCAATTTCCAATTTTTTGAATGAACTATTGATATTAGCAACCCAACTTTTACATTCTTTAATTGGAAGCGCCCTTCCTGATCAGAAATTGTTTCACATACATCTTCGAGATAATTTACTGTAAATTTTTCGTTTGCAGCAACTTCTTCGCTATCGGCATAGTGAACCTGAAAACGCATATCCTGCTTTTTAGGGAAGATTAGTTTGCAAGAGGTATCTTCAAATACTTTAAAGCCCTTGGACTGCTCTTCATCATTATGGGTAGCAGATACCTCCAATGATTCTCCTTCTGCAATACCTGAGATAATTCCATTGCCCTCATCATCCGTGATTATGCTTTCCGACCTGCCTTTATAAGTATAAGCGATCTCAATATTTGGCACAGGGGAATGGTCCTCATATCGTGCTTGGATGTACAGTAAATACTTTTTTGTTTTTAGCAAATAGGATATTTCACCCTTCCCTTTTACCGCGGTTTCATCAATGAATCCCCATCGGGTCAAAACGGCACGCTGATCCACACGATAAATATCTTCTTCTTTACGAGGTATCTCGATCCATTTTTTTATTTTCTCCTGAAGTTGGGCGTCATTCTCAGCTAAATCCATTATCTGCTGTACTTGATCTATAAGTATACGTTCTAATTCAGTCTGTTCATTTGTGTTGAGCAGATCAAATCGTGTGATGGTACCTGATAGGGGGGTTTTCCATTCTATCTCATTGTCAGGGAGCAATACCGGCACGGCAAAGAGTGTAAATAGGTTATCTTTGGCAAAGGCTCGTTCCACACCTTTATATACTGCCCCAATTTGCAAAATATTTCCCGCGGGAAACCTCAATTTACGTATACTTTTTATATCTATTTGCTGCATAGGCTAATTGTATATTTAAATCAAAAATCGGGACAATCCACTTCGATATTCCAACTTGTCCCTGGCTCACAACCTTTAATCACAATGGAAATGAATTGGGAAGGATGTTTAAACTTCAGGTGATGTTTTTCATTACCGCTGATACATCCATTGGTTGCAAAAAGAAGATCAGCTTGCTGGTCTACGTTAGGATACCTCCCGTTATACACTTTAATCTCATCCGGTACACTATGTGCGTCATACCAAAAGCGGAACTCTCCTGAATCCAGTAACATATTGACCGCTTTTATAGTAATTCCCTCTCCTCCGCTGGCTTGCATAGTGGTTCCACAGCGCTCATCTTCCGGCAGCCGTACTAACTGTAAGGTGATTGCAGAATCCGCGCCTACCATGTATCCCTTATCCATTGCTAGTTTGACTGTATCATTTGAAAAACCAGTCTTACCAGCAACGACCAGGAGAGAATCACTACAGTGTACGGCATGATAACTTGCGGCACCTTGTCCATCGGTCATCATGTTTGCAGCTTGGCTAATGCCTTTTTGGGATAAGACTGAAACCTCTGCCAACTCAATCGGTCTTCGCGAAACGGAATCTATGACGTGTATCGCTATATTTGCATAATCTATCCGTAAATTCAAAGTTATCAAACTATCATAAACTTGATTGAAAGCCTCTTGCCTTGTTTTACCTTCGTAGCAAGCAAATAAAGCCTGAGATTTTAATATCCAATGCGAAGGGTATCGTAAACGATTGAGTATTCTGTTGAATAATCGGGTAAAGAGTAGTTGACGATGTACCTGAAAGCTCACCATACCGTCATTGTCCGTCTGCCCCGAATACTTGTCCAATGAGTTTTTCCCTTTATCTAGAGAGGTATTCAGCGTAGCCCATTTCACCGGTTTTTGCTGTTGTGAATCTACCACTACAAATGTCAACTCTTCTGTTATGGGTATGAAAAGTATCAATAAAAACAACAATAAATACCACGGATAGCGTCGGTTCTTCAGTCCTACTTCATAGTAATCTTGGTGTGGTTCTAGTTGCAAAGTGGTTTTTTTTCTCATACTTACTTGTATTTTACCAAATGGAATGAAATTACTGAGCTGTCTTGCAGGTTGTATCCAATACATTTTGCTCTTTTGCCTGCACTTGCAAAACAGGTAAAGCTGTAGCTTTGATACTTACTATTATCTTTACAAATTAGAGTGTCAGACTGGGTTAAATAGAGCTTATTGTCCTGTAGATTAACGTTTAGCTCACAAGAACAGTCATTACCGTCTTCTTCCAGTAATTGCAGCACCATCTTTCCGGATTTGGGCAAATGAAAGTAAAGGGTAATACGTTCCAGCGTGTGACTATTTTTGAGCTGGTTATCACATAGCCAATCTCCGTAGGCAAAACTCAGGTCTCGGGGTTGATCGGGAAATGGCATATAAGCGGAATCTCCCAGAAGTTCGAAGACCTTGTCCAGCTGTATGAGCGGGCCCACATAATCGCTTGTACCGCTTGGGATATTTTTCCCTGTATGAACCAGGATATTCCTGATCCGTAAGGGTGTTAAGGTTTGGTCGAAAGAGCGCATCACTGCAACTGCCCCAGCTACTATGGGGGATGCCATGCTTGTACCTTGCAAAAAATCATAACTTCCTCCGGGTATTGCGCTATAGATTTTTGTGCCAGGAGCACTAACAGTACTATGCTGACCAAAATTACTAAAAGAGGCCCGGCGTTCGGCGGCATCCAATGCAGAGACAACAATAGTTTTATTTGATCTATGCATCGGGTCCAAACCTGAAACCATGTTTTCGTTCCCCGCTGCCTGAACGATGACTATATTGTTTTCCAAAGCAAAATCATAGAGCTCTGCCCAGAACAGCGCCTCATCAATATATAGCTGTTGCAGCAAGCTTTGCTGGTCGGCAACTGGCATTTGGGAGACACTTTTTGGAAAGCTCATTCCCAAGGAAAGGTTAATAACATCAGCTCCCTGATGAATGGCATATAAAATCCCCATCACAACATATAGCGTACTCATTTGTCCATGATTATCTGCAACCTGTATAGGCATCAAAAGACATTTGGGAGCAATGCCCGAAATACCTTCTCCATTATCCATGTTGCCCACAGCTGTTGCTGCTACATGGGTCCCATGATCGGTTTTTTCTCCTCCCGGTGGAAACAGATTACTATTGCCATTTGGAATGTTTCTGGGTTTTACCACTTTTCCTTGTAATTCGGGGTGGGTCAAATCAAACCCATTGTCCACAATGGCTACTACAACCCTTTGATCCCCTGTAGTGAAATTCCAAGCATTGTATACATTTATCCTATCAAAATACCAGTTTATCTTCGGATCTCGAAAACCAGGATCCGTTGGTATATAAGAGGGGATCACCAGAGCATCATTAAAGATCAACCTGACATCCGGTAATTTATTCAATTCGTCTCCCCACCTCTTTAGATCATTATCAGGTATCTCATATTGTATAAGCCGGGTAGACGTATCAAAAAAAATAGCATGCATATCTGGCAAAAGACTATCTGCCTTTATCAGGAAACCTTGAAGGTCCACCCCCTTATCTAGGGCAACGTTTAACCGATTTTTGAAAATTAATCTTCCTGTAGGGTCATCCGGATCTATTCCTATTTGGGTAGTATCTATAGGAGGAAGAGGCGTTGTTTCTAATGCATTTTTCAAATGTGTTTCAGGGTGGTCCGTCCACTTTAACAGAATGTAAATTAATACAAGGACAATTACCGTAAATAACAGCCTTTTTGTCCAGCTTTTTTTCCAAAAAAGCCTTTCACTTGAAGAGTCTGATGAAAATTCGTCCCAAGAACCCGATACACCGGTTTTTTCTTCCGAACATGGTGAGGACTGCTGAAGATTGCAATTGCTTTCCTTACGAGGTTCCTGAAAATTTTCCGGCTGGATTTCTTCATTTTGCTGAATGCTAATGTCTTTATTTATAGATTTATAAGTAGTGTTATTTTTATTTGTTTTCCTACTTGGCGAAACAATGCCACTACTTTTCTTTGACTTTTGAGTGATTTTCTTTCGTAGTGCTTTAATGCCGTAAACCGTTGTAGTATGTTTTTTACCGAAACCCTTTTTTAATTCAAACCCCCATAAGGCAAAAACAAAGCGGGTAGCAGTTTCATCAACATATATAAATGTGGGATTTGGAACAGTAAAGGCGGATTGGAGCACCTCAGCAAAATACTTTTCGTCTTTGTCTCTTGATACATGGAGCTTTGAGATCCATTCATCCATTTTTTTCAGCTCAATATCAAGATGGCTGTCAGCTTTCATCCGCACCTCACTTGATAGGTTGTCCAGGCTTCGTAAAGAATAAGCTTCATTTGTGAACCACCTTGCCTCACCTTGCCCATTCAATGACCTTTCAGGAATCCTGGGACTAGAGAGTTCAATCCGGAAATCTTTAAAATTGGAGTCTATGAAATTTTGAATGGCCCTGACATTTTTATAGAGGTAAGTACCATTTCTGGTTTTTAAAGGATTGTATTTTTCAAGACTTATGGTGAGAATTGCCTCCATGCCCTATAAGATTGGTTGCGATGTTATCTTACCGATTGTAGCTCCTGTAGTAATTGTCCTAGTTGTCGGTTTGCCACTGAATTTGCCTGATCGCCTACATCGTATTTATAGTGCACATTTGCCGCAAACGTTTCTTTAAGACCTGTACACCAATCCACAAAAAAATGCTCATTGGTAGTATTTAAGCGGAATGTAAGCTCCGATTTATCCGGGTAATTGCCATCACCTAAATCGAAAATATGATTTTTTAGTTCATTTTTCGGACGTTTATCTACAGATACCTCGTTCCACCCTAGAGTTCCTGAAAAATCGTTAATGATGTGTGTGGAAAGCCTGGCAATGATCTTCAGGTCATCATTTTGCATAAAGTCATTGATAAACTGTGATACTGCTTTGACAATGTGGTCCTTTAAGCTTACTCTTTCCGCAGTAAGCTTTATCTCATTTATTATCAAATCTAAGGTGTGCTCATTTATACCCCACTCTATTTGGTCTTCTTCTTTATTCAAATTCTGTAATTGATCAAACCAGAAGGTAATGAGATCGTCAGCAAAAATTTCGGCAGGCGATCTCTCCCCAGAATCGTCTGTTAGAAAATCAATTAATGATTCAATGTTGATGCCTACTTCACGACATCCTTCAACCAATTCGTTGTTATCCTCAATTCCAAAAAAATCCTTTAACCTATTAACAACCGTCTCCACCTCATCCTCTAGGGTAATCTCCATTCCCATTTTTCTTAATGTATCCACTAGGTCAATTGAAATTGTATCCTTCATCTTATTTTTACCGGAATGTTTACCTCTAACCAATAGATTGTAAGCAATTTTCCAGGCAGTTTGATCTTCCAGTACAATCTTATCCAAGAACAGCCCAAATATTTTTTTTTCTCTATGGGCTGCAATTAAAGTAAGAACCGAGAGAGACTTCCTGTTGGCTTTTTGTAATTCAGCAGATACATCGGAATCGATATAGTATTTCCTAAATTCATTGTCTACTTTCTGTCGGAGTGTCACCAGTTGATCACAAACCTGAAGCCATTTAAGCGTAGGGTGACAGACAGGAGTCATATATTTTACTATTTCATCTACTCCTGATTGACCTGGAGTGGATGAGGCATTCCACATTTCTTTTTTATTGTGAAAGAGATTATCACTGTTTGAATGTTTTAGGAAAGAAATTTGCATATCATTCAGGCGTTTCAGGTACATTTCCCTAATTCCTGTTTCTTCTCCTTTGACGTTTTCAAAAACATTTTGCGACCACTTGGGGTCGCGAAGCAAAAAAACATTTCTGAATGAATCATGCGGTGTCCAATTATCAATCCATTTGTCCTGAAGGGGTCTCATCATGAAATGACGAAAATTCGCTTCGAGCCGACTCTCCCACTTCCAGTCATGTGTGGAAGAATCGCCCTCTTTTTCCAAGCTCGGATTCCCCTGTAGATCGTTATTGTACTTAGTTTGAACAACAAAAAGAGGGTTGTAAGTATTGTCGGTTTTCAAATATTCTCTCAAAGACACTTCTTTCTTTTGTCTATCTATATCACTCGCCCCATGCGTTCGGCTCAGCCAGGAATAAATCAAGTGTGGCAGATCCTGTACCTCCTGCTGGGAATCATCCATACAATATATCAATGCACTTAACTCAAATTTTTCATTGTATCTTTCAAAAAGATATGCCACCTTACCACGTAAAAGTACTTCCAGTTTTTCAATATCACTGTTGCTTTCAAATGTCTGCTCAAGTATTTTATTCCTAGATCGTGCACCCGGAAAATCTAAAATGTCAGCTTGTTTCAAAAAGGATCGGTTGGGAAAATCTGCTGTTTGCGGGGGGATCGGAAGACATACTTCGGCGGTTATCAGACTTAATATACTTCGGTCTAATGTGGTGATGATGGTAGAACCTTCGTATACTGCTATAGGAAGCCTAGTATCAGTGGTAAAGATTTCCCGTAGGCGTTCTACATCAATAATAGTGTTGGAACTTGGGCTAAGGGCTTCCAGTTGACACCTAATCTCCGACCTGAATTCTATCTTTTCAAGACAGTTAGAGGCCAGATTGAAAAGGTTAGAAAAAAAGGTATGCTTACCCCACATTACTTCTAGTATTAGATAACGTTTTGAATAGTGCATCTTAGGGAGCAAAGTTTTCAAATCCTCCCAAAACCCCATAGCATTGAGTTCCCTGGTAATAAAGTGATTCGAAAAGTATTTATTAACATACTCTTGTAAACTCATGACATCAAACTGGTCAAATCCGGCGAGATCTTTTGAAACGGCCTTAACTTGATCATGGTGATTTTTTAAAAGCTGCTGAAGCTCTTCCCGGTCTATCTCATACTGGTAGTTATTAATATCCGATAAATAGCCATTTAAAATGATTTTTACCAGGTCGCATTGTGTGAACAATCTCAGTCGAAATGGTGCAAAATTCTCTTGATACCCGCCAGTCTCCACGGTGAATCTTGTTACGATACCAGTCGCTTCCTTGCCTCCCCCCGGAGGATTAATTTTTTGCACGAAATCGATTTCCTCATCTTTGCCAGGAATAAGTACATTGAGGGAATCCGATTCGGAGGGTTTTGACAGATTTGATACCAGGTAGGATTTCCCCACCTGGCTTGCCCCAAAGATACCAATGGCGGGACGTTGGTGTATTGCCCCCGAAAGATCCTTTTTATACCTGCGGACATTCAACAGAAAATTAGCTAAGTTTGTTTTATTGGCATCACTTAGTGTTTTCTGAATCTGGAGCCAGTCTTCAGCCTGCCGAACAGCCTCTTCCATTACCGTACTGAATTTTTCTAATTTTTGAGGAGATAATTCCATGCTTACTTATTTTACATTCATTATTTTACTTTAATAGAAGCATACCTAACGGTTTTCAGCGTTGACCGGTGTAAAACTGCAAATGACAATCCCTCTGCAATCTCCTGAGAGTCAACTCCATCCCCCATGTGTATTTTCGGATCCACTAGCAGTGTCTGCTCGGGCGATATAAACTTGTATTTGGTAAAGGGTTGATTCACCCAGATTGCTATTTCATTAAGTAATGGCCTTCTTATTGGAATATTGAAGCCTGAAATAGAAAATAGAAAAAAACGCAAGGACTCATAAACGGTCTCCAACAACTCATCTTCTTGCTGTTCTTTGACCTCGGAGAGTGCGAAAGAAAGATGTTTAAAAGCAGCGTACAAGTTTACCAAAACTTCCCATGTCGCATCGCCTTGATCCTTTATCTCCTCCAAAAATCCTTTTAAGGTTAAGCCATTGTCTGTACTTGTATCTAAAATCTTAATGATCGCTTCCAGTAGCCTGACATTTGTTTCAGGATGGTCTATTTCCTTAGTAGAATTCAAACGATTCCCTCTCTTGACTTCTTCATTATCAGAAGATTTACTTTTTTGTATTGTGTTTCTAACCTTTTTACTTAGTGCCATAGCTCTTTATTCACTGAATAGTTCGACATTGAATATCCCAGTATCCAACCAGTAACCATATTCATCATCTAGCGTGTTAAAATTTAATTCAAGGGTTTTTACATCTACAGATTTACCATTCTTGTCTTCGATTTTCCTGAGGTTAATCTCTTCGATATTCAAAGGGTTTTGCCTGACCAGTTCTAACCGAAAGGGTTGAAGGTTTTTATACTTTTCGAACAAGCTGGATACCTTCCGAATTTCGTACATTTTTGTGCCAATCCAGTTGTTATTGTCCAGTTGTTTCATTCCTAAAGATTCATGATCGAAGAAATCAATCTGAAACGCTTTATCTTGTCTTTCCATGTAATGCTCATGTTTTTCATGAGATTTAAATCCACTGACATGTGGACGATGATACCTTCCTACAAAATCTGCAGTGGACTCCACTTTGGATAATTCCGATATATCCAATGAAAAGCCATTAAGTATTCCCATTTCCCCTGAGAGCAATGCAATTAGTGCTCCTACTGATACACAGGTTTTAGGGTCATGAATATATCCTGAAGTCTTGATAAAGGGATACCATTCACCCATCCAATACTTTCCCAGCTGAATGATTTTATCCGGGGTTGTAGGTAAATATTGCAATAACAGTTTTCGAACAATGGGTAGATTAGTAGGTCTGCCTGCGAGAAGCACAAAATCACAATGAAATTGTGCAATCACTGAAGAAAGTTGGGCCAATGTATTTTTGAGAATTTCAACCACCGCACTTTCAATCACTTCGTCGCTGAACTCATAATTGACCTTGCGTATATCAAAATTCATTATCCCATTTTTTTCAAAAGTACGGTTAACGTATTTAATGATCCTGGAATTTGGAGCACCATGTTTTTCGAATATCTCTTCGTATCCCATTTTCAAATATCCTTTTTGGGTTCGAATAAACTCAAGTGCTTCTATAGCAACAGGAAGTAATATTTGATTGACAATATGTTTTCTAAGCATCCTGAAATCACTGGATTTTTGATGTCCCGTATAGCTTCCAAAAAGTTCTAATATTGCATTTGTAAGGGTTGCAGTTGATCCATTTTCGCATGTCCTTGCATGGTCATGAATCGCTGGAATGACCAATCGTTCAATGACTGATTTAAGAATACTGTCACCGGCCAGGTTAAAACTTTCCCAAAATAATGGTTTAGGAATGATTGCAGCACCTGAACCCTGATTCGTTTGATAAGAGGCTATCATGACATCTGTAGTTCCTCCCCCGATATCTATACTGGCAATAGTAATGGCGGGACGATCCGGAAACAAAGCATTGCCCCTTTTGCGACCTAAATGATTGATAAACAGATCAGGATCCTTGAAACGGTCTTTAATTTCACTGTACAAAAAAGTTATTTGTGAACAAGTAGCTTCATCATACTCCCAGGTCTTTGCCTTTCTGTTTGATACCGGTTGATGAATTGCGTTGGGATTGGGTACAATCTCCAGGTCCTCTGAAAGAGTTGCATTCTTTCCCATTAAATAAATCTCCCTCAGTAGTTGGATTGCACTATCTGCATGATCTCTTAGTATAAAACGCTCTGTTCTGAGCATAGCTGTGGGACAGGTCAAAACAATCTTCGAAATACACCTTCTAACGATTTTTTTATGAGATAATTCCCGAAATAAAAAACTATTAATCTGACTTATGGCGTGTAATAAAATTTCCACTAAGGCAAGTTTCATTAGCGAACTACGTGAATAATTAGCCCTGTCAATGGCTGGATGAATAGTTCCGTTAAGGTCGTCAAAAGCCCTTCTTTCATCCTCCTTTTTCATATTTCGTCCGTCAACTGTTAGTTCCGGTGTAAGCACTTCATCAATGGCCAACTCAACACCATAACTACTTTTGACCAAATACTGCCAGCTATCCGATCGTCCTTCAAGATCCCACAAATATCGCTTCGGACTGGATAACTGTGAATTGGAATGTGTTCCTGAGTATAAAATAGAATATCGAGCAGCTTCAGGGCCTACTCTGCAAATGCTCGGCCAGGTAAAGGGTTTGAGTGTGTCATAAATATCATCATTATTATCAAAAGGGGATTTCACGAACACCACTCGCATATCAAAGGGTTGAAAATAATGAAGATAGGGCCTGGAAAAATCTCTGATTTCCAAAGGCACGGATTTTGTAATATCAAAAGGAGCATATTCATCCGATATCTCCGATAAGATACCGCAGGTTCGGGAATTGCCAATATCCAGGACAAGCGTCACATCCACCGGGCGCTCTACCGGGTCATGTAATGTCACTTTCGGAAATCCATATGTAGGGCTTAATTCTGTTCCCTTTAATTTCCAGAGGGCCTTTTGAAGAACTGAGAGCAATGTCAAGAAAAGTTGGAACTCCTTAAGGTAAAGCTCCGCATCCTGGAACTCAGGCTTTCTCTCAAAAGCTTTTCGAATTAATGATTGATTCTTTTCTGTAAAAGAAAGATGCCTATCTCTATAATCACATAGGTACTCAAAATGATCATCATATTCATTGGAAAGTTTAGGGAACCACCAATTGTCATCGTTTTCATCATCCAAACGACACATGGTATCAAAGGCCAAAACTAAGTAGTGGGTGAATTCTGATTCTTTCTGCATCTCTGTCTCAGGAATCGCAGAGATAAACATACGCGCCCATGAGTTTGGGCCATTCTGAAATTCTGTTAAACTAACCCCTTCTTCCTCAATGATTGTATACCGAAGGTAGGGTACTGGCATCCATGAATTTTCAAAGCATTCGATTGCCTCTTTCGCCCCTATAGAATTTATATGATCCGTTTTTATAGGCTTTACAAAACCTACGTCTATTTTATCCTCATCTACAGAGCCATCAATTGGATCAATGGCATTTGGATTAAGCTCATGATACCAAATGTATTGGCTGATCCGCGAATAGTAGTATGGGTGTCTTAAAAATACCTCTTCCTCACCATCAACATTCTCTGGTATTTCTGCAAAGTCCATGCTAACTTTCATGGCTTCACTCTTTGGGCCCATAGCAAGTTTGAAAGTTACAAACTGTAGTCCCGAATTAGCTATAAGATTTATTTCGTTCATGGTTCACCGGATTTTTTGAGTTCAACTAGTTTTTGATCTCCTTTAACAATATATTTCATAGTCCAAGGGTTTTTTACCTCAATTAGATCATAGATCGTTAAAATGGCTGTGATAATGAAAATTATGATTATGATCACCAAATTCGGAAGCAGGACAAAATCAATTGAGATTGTTGACCACAAATAGGATAATACTCCCTTCAACCAGGCAAAAATTGTTAGAAGAATGAAAGTCAAACACCAGAAAAGCGTAAACTGCCCTTTCAATCCCTTTCTCCAAGAAAGAAGAGGGAAAGCCAACGCCCAAAAAAGTAAGATCAATGAAAATAAGAAACAGTTTAACAAAACAATATAATAGGCAATACCTGTCTCATTCAATCTTCTCTTTTTCCAGACAGGTATTTCAAAGAGTCTATCATTTTCTAGATCACTAACTATCAGTTTTCCAAGCTGCCCCCAGTTGCCCTCTCCATCCGAGGATAGTATTATTTCTTGTTTGGAGACGACAATTGGATAATTGTTAAAAACTATTTTTCGATCCTCTCTATGACCTAGTCTGTAATCCAAAAGAAGGGGATCCTTTAGTTTTTTCGACATTTCAGAAAAGGTCAGTACGTAGTTCCCTTTCTCTGAACCAATAAGTCGATTGGCCTCATCATATCGAAAGTTGATTGAACCATCAACTCCCTCCTTTCCTCGGAAAGTAGCGGGATATATTATGTTTAATGTTTCTTTGTGATTATTTTCCAATATTTCTGATGGAAATAGGCGATTAATTTTTGAGTCAAAATCCCCATTAAAGAATACATCTGGGAACTTGGTAATTGAAAACTCACATACCTCATACCATCGATTTATAAAAGAATTGATACTATCTAATACCAAAGCGTATTTTTCATCTGATTCCGTGGGATACTTTATCCGCGGCAACACAACAAGATTCCACACTATTTTCTTATTTAATTCTTTTATTGCCCGCAATGATGAAATAAAAGCCTCTTCCCCGGCCTTTGAATCTTCATTGTCAAAATCCGACAAGATTGTTATAGTTAGGACTTTTATTGAGTCAGTATTTTTTAACTTATTGTACAATTCAGATAAAAAGATAGAAAATTCGGTTTTACCATTTTTAGTATTTTGCAATTCAAGATCAATCCCCTTTATAAAATCCTCATCATTGTAAGTGGATGTATTACTTTCGAATCTCGACTTTAAAAAAGCTTGATCTTCCGTGTTTGGGATCAAATAAAAAATATCTGTTTTTTGCTTGTCATGAACATGTAAGTAGCAATAGTCTACAATCAGTGATCTGAGATCAAAATTCTTTAAATTCGCTTTATCATAGCTCGATTCTATTCCTTTTCTTTGTAGATTGGAGTAAATTGAATCACAATAGTTTTTTGAATGGTCAATCGATTTCGTTTTGTCTATAACTATAAGATTCCATTGAGTATAAAATTTCTTGCCACCAGATGGTGGGGTTAATTTTTTGGATTCCCCATTTCGTAAATTGTTTTGATCAATAGGAAACCTAAATATGTTTTGAATATCGGTAAAGTTATATTTGGTCACAGAATCTGGATTCACAAATTGCTCAATTGTTACGGAGTTTATTCCAAATACCAAGGCAATTAAGGAAAAGCTGGTTGCAGCAATACCTAATAGGAAATTGATGCGCAATCTACTATGGAAAATTGTTTTTAACCCGTTATAAAAATGTTTATATGACTTAGAATTTTCACCCATTGATTCCTTATTTACCTGATTCAAATTTTAAGACTTTTGCAATTTTCATTTATGTAAATGTTAATATGACTTTAGTTTTCAATGCCTACAAAATCAAGCACCTGATTTCTTTTGTCCTTAGGAATGGACAATGCCAAGTTTTGTATAAAAAGCTTGTTGTTCTCAATCTTTGTAACTTTATCTCGATTGATAATACATGACCTGTTTAGCATGTAGAAATTTCCCTGTTGAGCCAAGTATTGCTCAAAGAAGCCTTTCATTGTGGCCTTAATCAGCGGAATCGTTTGAGAATCACAGTGTATTCTGATATAATGATCTTCCGCCTCTATGTATTTGATAGTATTTATTACCACACTTTGATAAACCCCTCTCTTTACCGAAAGCCAAACTTTTTTATTTTCAGATGGCGTTTGGTTTTGACGTGTATTTTCATAATATTTTAATAAGAAATTCCGTATGGTTTGACGTAGAATCTTGTGAGAATAGGGTGGTAACAAAAAATGATCTGGGTTATATCTCTTTACAATCTCCCAGGAAAAGTTCGATTTTATTGTGACTAAGTAAATAAATGGAAGCTTCCCATCCTTTACGATATAGTTTAAAAAATTAAGACTATGCCAGTAGCTTTCCTCATCTTCCACTCCTACAATCGCAATATTCGGTTGTATTTTGAAAGGGTATCCATCAAATTTAACCCTTTGCAGTCTAATTGAAGGAAATGCTAAATCTGAGATAATCTCTTCCATAAGCTCGAAAAGAGGTGACGCTTTGGAAGAGTCACAATAAGGATAGAGTATATTCATCAGACTAAAATTTGATTGATACCTCTAAGATGTATTCGAGCCAGTAGTTATTAAAAGAAAATACGTCAATCCTACACGAGCGAGCGCGAACAACCAGTGGAACTGCGTAAGCTATATGTGGATTTTAGTAAGGTTTTTCGGTTGAGGACTAGTAAGGGATACCTAATGCTTGAAATACTACTTTCCTTTTATCTTTGGGAATAACAACATTCCTGTTTCGGGTAAGCTGAAGTCCTCTAATATGTACTACATTACCTTCCACTTTTTCTACTTTTTCCAGATTAATTACTAGACTTCGACTTAGACGAAAAAAATGAGAGTTAGTAGCCAGACCATATTCCATAATATCTCCTTTTAAACTGGCTTTAACCATAAGGGGTTGAGCATGGCCGTCAACATAAATGCGACAATAGTGGTCCATGGCTTCAATACAAAGGATATCTTGCTGTGACACACAATGATATTCAGAACGGTCCGTTTTGATCCAGTATTTATCACGTCCTCTCGGCTGAAAAGCAATTTTTACTGTGTTTCTGCGCCTATACTTATTATTCAAAATTCTACTTATGGCTCGTTCCAGGCTTGGAAAATCATAAGGCTTTTGTAAAAAGTCACTGTAATTTACCTGGTCAGCTTTTTCCAGAACTTTCGCATCTGTTATTCCCGAAATAAATAAAATTGGTATTGACAAAAATTCCTGAATCATTTCTGCAACATTAATGCCTGCATAAACATTGTCATGCAGTTGAATATCTATCAGTGCAAAAGAAATGTCTTTTTGCTTTATATGCGGTAAAACCTTTTTGAAGTCTTCATATGGTCCGGCTATGAGAATATCATCACCTAAAAGCCGTTTAATGTGCCGGACTAACCGTGCAGCCTGATTTGCATCATCTTCTACTACGAGTACTTTCATAGTTTACAGTAATTAATCAATTATTAAAAATAACACCCAACTTTTGAAGTTTTTTATAAAAATTATGCAATATTTCAATTACATAAACTTTTTGAATTTTCCCCAACTTTAATAATTATGTTCACATGGATTCTTTTCTTGTATTATTTCATAATACCTAAATAACTCTCAGTTCAGCGTTACAGAAAACTTGGCAATATTCCAACTAGCCTCACTTGAGCGGTAAAGCTTAGCACCTAAACTTTGGAGAAATCCAAATATAAGCCCGGTACCAAGTCCTTGGTTGGTGAGGTGTTCAGGAAAAGGTTTTCCGTCATCCTTATAAATGCAAAGCAGGCTATTATCCTTCTTTTGAATGCAGATATTAACGTGGCCGGTGGTTGATATAAAGCCATGCTTTGCTGAGTTGGTCACCAATTCACAAAGTATAAAAGCTATTTTAGCTGCATATTCCTGACCTATATTGGTTGAAGCAACGGCGACTTGAAGTGTAACGCCTTTATCAGATAATTGTAAAGTATCCTGTAAGTCTTGAAGTAACATTTGTAGGTAGCTTTCAAGATTGATCTGGCCCTCGGTTCCTGCATATAAGGATTCGTCAAGTGAGCTAGAAGCGTACAACATATTGCGTATACTGTCTATTGCAGGGAAGCCAGCTTCCTCTAATAAATCGAGTATCCTTGTGTAATCATTACGCTTTCGATGATACATATCTCGATTAAGGAGTTGAAGCTCATGGTTTAGCTTACTGATAATACGTCGTTTCCGCCGGTTCTGGATTAAGAAATAAACAAGTATTAACGTAATAATCGCAACCCCAATTAAAATGATGGTCTGTACTGTACGACGATTTCGCTCTATAGTAACCAGCTGGTCAGATATTTGCCTTTGAAAATTAAGGTCTGCCTTTTCAGTGGCTGCTACCTCTATTAGAGTTGCAAGTCTTCCCTTCTCAAAAATCCTGTTCTCTAGTTGACTCCACCGCTTGAGGTACTTTAGTGCTTGTTGGGCTTGACCCAATGACTCATGAAAGCGCCAGCGAACAGACAAGTTCTCCAATAACTGATCCTGATTAATGAGGGCCAAAGTATCAAAGTTTAGATAGTAGCGAACTTTGTCCCATTCTTTTCTTTTTAGGTAGAGTTTAGCAAGATTGTTAGTGGTGATAAGCAGGCTGGGCCGGTTACCAATGTTCTGCTTGAGTGTCTCCGAACGATGGAGATAATGGGCAGCACTGTCCAACTGTCCCAATTGTAGATAAGTTTCTCCAAGGTTATTGAGTGGTGCCGCAAGTAAAAATTGGTTGTTTAGAAGTAGCTGAATATTTAGGGATTTCAGAAAAAACTGTTTTGCAGAATCAAGTCTGTCCAATCCAACCATGTCATTTCCAATATTATTTAATACCCTACCAATTCTTGAGGAGTCCTGCGCTATAGTCCAGTAACTAAAAGCTTTCAAATGGTAATCCAAGGCCTCATTAAAACGCCTTTGTTTGTTTAGTAGATTACCAATTGCGTAATTGATAGAAGCTTTTTCATCTCCATCCTGGTGTTTATTAGCTAACTCTAAAGCATGGCGATAGATACGGATAGCCTTAAAGTAGTGGCCTCTTTTTTTCTCTAATATACCCAGGTTCTTTAGTCGGGCAATAAGCCTATTTTCATCTAATAAAGAATCTAAATGCATGGCGTGTCTATAGTAGTTCTCGGCAGAGTCATAGTTGCCTTGATAGTAAAAATATAAACCAATATTGCTAATCGTGTTTGCCATTTGCCGTACCGAATCCAAGTCTTGATAATAATGATAAGCAACCTGCATTTTAGACACTGCCTGATCATAAGCCCCGTTTTTGGCAGCGTGCTTACCGGTAGCATAAAGCGAATCTGCCAGCTTTAGTTCTTTAGATTTAGATGATACAAGGGGTCGTTCTTCCTGACAGGCAATTAGAAATATTGTAATTAAGATAGAAGCTAACCCATTACCCAAGAAAAATAGTTTTTGATACTGGTTGCGAGTATGATAAAAAACACGCAACTTTTTAATAACATCATATAACATTAACAGCAGAAATTTCAGGTGCAATTAAAAAATATTGAGAATATCCTCCATTGTCCTATCCAATCAATAACTATTGATTATTCGTTAAATGATTTTATATACCTACTGAAATGTAATCTTATCTTGTCGGGTTTTCCATAGCCTCAATAATAGCTTCTAGTTTGCAATTCTACCTGAATAAAAACCCCTTATGTCTCCTTCGAGCAGGCAACACGGATACAACTGGACAATAAGATAATGTTTACAAACACAAATAGCAACTTTCTAATATTCTGCCTTTAATTAAAGGGCTTATATTTCAAATATGAAGTTAATCGATATTGTCAATTAGTTCAAGTAGTTATAAAGTCACAGTTTAAAATGAACACGCCTGTCTGAAGTGACAGGCGTGCTTTCCCTCCAAGTATTGTTCCTCATTATACTTGTTGGCGGTAGATCAACCCACTAGTTTTCTTCCTTGGGGTCCTCCTGATCTTCCGTGGTGCAAGCTTGCTCTGACTTTACGTGCTCTACGTGCTGGAAAACCTCTTCGGTTTCTTCTACAGTATTGCAGCTTGATAAAGAGACCAACACCATGGCTAGAATCAAAATGATATATTTCATCTTTCAATTGCTCAAATGTTAAAGGATCATCACATGAGATCAATCGAAGATTTGCCGTACTCACCACTTCGACTAGGCTTTCGGGGACCGGTATACATGCCAGTTTTTCTATCCACACCTCATTGGAGCGCGAGCCAGTTGTAAGACTGAGGAGGTCAACTTTATGATAGTGCTTGCCCAACGCCGGTGCGGAAAAAAACTGTTTAGGAATTCCTTGAAACTTTGAAAGGACAAAACAAGCCATACGGTTATGTGAAAGCCTACCTCTTTCGAGGACTTGTTCCAGGCTAGCAGCTTCATACAATATGTTTTCTAGTTTTTTCATCCTTTTCTTTTTAAGTTCCATAATCACTTACCTTTTTTCTGCGCGCTTAAGTAGAAGTGACAATGCAATTATGAAGCAATATGGGGGGAATTGGTATTCGCTCGATATTCATTAGATCCAGCGAAAATGGAGGTGATCACAAGCAATGTGGGCAACTAACTATAAAAGACTCAGGTTGTACCAAAAACCCACAAAATCAGGATTTGGGATTATGCAAAGTATTTATAAAAAAAATTGACAGGAGTATTGTCCACCGAAAATCTACCGAAATGAAAGAGCTTGTTACCCAGATTTCAGGATTTTAAGTTTTATAGATTGGATTTCGCGAACGTTGAGATCCGATTAGGGAGAGTAATTTTGGAATGGCAACTATAACTACATCTTTGAAAGATTCTTTTAGGGACAAATAGGCCAACTGTTTCCTTATTTATAGGTAAAAAAATGAGTCAAAAATTACCCTTCCACTTATTTATTGGAATTCTCAAATAGTAGCTTCACGTACCTCAAACTACATTTCGCGAATCTTTCTCGCATGGCGTTGACATTTTTCTGAGTTTCAAGGAATAATATTAAACTAATGGTTAGAATATCAGGTGAAAATCAATTTGTCGTTTTCAAAATACTATTGGATGAAGTTGGGTATCAAAGTAGAACCAATAAACCATTTAGTGAATTTGATGACAACCGACGCAAAAAACTTTCTGAAGAAATAGCGGATTCAAAAGGAGTACCTCCTGAAGCAAGTCCTATCAGTTCAAGTACGTTGAGGGATTATTGGTATCGATACAAAGGAAGACCAAAGTATCCATTTAAGGCAGACAGTGAAAAGCTTAGTGTCTTAACCGAGTTTATTGATGAAGGCACTTGGGATGACTTCTACAAGAAACATGGTGATGGTTCACCAGCCCCAAAAAGTTGGTCTTTTTACAATGATACAGATATATACACTTCATTGGCAACTGTAAAAATGGAATTAAAAGAAATTATAAATGAAAAGGCATTATGCATCAAAGGAAAACCAGATGATCATGTCCTTCTATTTGATTTGGGGATATGTCATCTTCTTTTAGAAAACTATAATGAAGCCTATGAAATATTTGCTAAAGGTGTACAATATGATACGTTTAATGGACAATATCATTTTTTTCTAGCTCTGAGTCTTCTTGGTGGCAAACGTCCTTTTCGGCACCTAAAAGATACTATCGACAAGTCCCTTAGGCTACTTCAAAAAGCCATACACCTAGAGCCAGCCAGAGAGGATTTCCTAAGCCTGGAAAGGCTAATCTATCTTGACTTTCATGAACGCATTGGTTACGATTATCCTCCCCTTAGAGCATTACCATCTTTACCTAACCGCCAGACCACATTATTGCTTAGCAAGTGTGTTAACTTATCCGAATCCGATATAAACAAACTATTATTATCAGTATGACATCAAATGGAAAAAAGATTCAAGACTACTTTGCCAAAGGTGTAAGATTCAAACGTATTACAGATGACGAATTTGATCAACTCATTCATGAAGCCTTGCAGAAAGTTTACCCTACCGCCCTTGAGCGTCTAAGTCTCGATGAGAAGGATACTATTAAAAAATCAGTATGGATATCAGGACCGCCGGATCTTGACAAACTGGATGGAACAGAACTAAAAATCAAAAAAGGCAAGGATAAAATCATCCGCTTTATCCCCATTGGGGTTACCATTTATAACTTTTCACCTCATGCAATCCTGGCTTACCAGTGCAGCCTGGATCCGGTTTATGAAAATGCCATGAATGAATGTACCCATGAGTTTTTCTACAACGACATTGTCTCTTTCCAAACCCTCACCGAATCTGGCTCAGCCACAAAACTAAATTGGGGTGAAAAGGTAGTAAACAAGATCCCCTTAATAGGGTCCTTTTTTAGTTTGGGAAAGAAAATCCAATTTGATAAAAAGCTCCAATTTATTCTTACCACTTCTGGAAGTTCTCAACTTATTGTTGCTTTAGCCGATAATGTGCTTAAACAAGAGGTTGATGGCGGTAAATTTTCATTAGAAAAGGCTAAAAGATCAGTTGATATGGTGCGCCGAACCATAAGAGACAAAAAAAGTCACACATTTGCTTCTCTGATGAAATAATTCCTTAACTTTTTCGGTATAAACAATCTTTAAAATGAAAACATTAACGGGACAGTCTTTTCTTCCAGTTTTTAAGGAACTTTATACCAAAGTACTTGAAGAAAGTGGTATCGAAACAACATGGACTGAAATTTCGGTTAAGGAACTGGATATTCTGGCAGAAATTATTAGCAAAACTTCGAAAGCAAAAATTAGCGGTGAAGCTCTTAGAGATTACCGATACATGTGCCTTGAAAGACCAAAATATCCTCTAAAAGTTCGATTCGACAAACTTGAGCTTTTGTGCGGTTATGCCAATTTCGATATCTCTACTTTTGAGCAACCCCCTAAAGATGAGAATGAGATAAGAATAGTGATCACCGAAGACTTTTTTGAAGAAGGGAATGCTAATGTGGCTAAGCGACTGCTTAGGCGTTATGGCACAATAAAAGAGGATTATGCAGTGGATGACTGGCAACTGCAAATTGAAACAATTAAGCAGGTACCCTATAATAAGAAAGAGGCAAAAAAATTAGCTCATCTGAACCAAGCAGATTTTATACTCTGGGGAGAATCAGTTCCTTGGAAGTCGGCTATGAATTACCGATTGATGGTTGTAAACCCTCAACGTTATTGGATAGACAATGAAAAGGATGACATGATTTATTCTTATCAAAAGATCACAGATCTTTCAGAAATCTGTGAGAGTGACTTTATTCTTGAGCCGGAATACCTGTTATTTTTTGCCCTTGCTGCCATGACTTATAAGACTCAGTTAGATGCAAAAGCGCTAAAACTTTGGAAAAAGGTCAGTGAGTTAAGGAAACAGATTGCCGACCCATATTTCTATATGGGAGTAATACATCACCTTGCTCACCGCTGGGAAGAGGCTATTCTTTGTTATGAACAAGCCAGTGAATTTCCGGCATTAGGGAATGACACCCATGAGAAAAATTCTTTTAACAAGGTTCTTCTACACATGTATCGCGCTGAAGCTAGCGATTTGGAAATCGCCAGACATATTCTCGAGAAAGAAATTAGAGATGAACATCCCTATGTGAAGGAATATCAAGCCTTGCGTTATCGACTCTATAGCCTATTGAAAGAAGAAGAAAAGGCGTTTCAAGCACTGCAGGCATGGGAAAACACTTCCTTGCAAAACTACCATGCAAAAAAAAGATCAATTGGTCAGGAATCTTTTTCTACTAAGGCAGATTACCTCTTAATCCAAGGAAGTGAAAGGGTTAGTATTTTGTTTGAACAACAAAAATTGAATCTGACTAGTGCGCTTTTAAATTCCCGAGATCGACTAATGAGTCAAGGGGGTGATATACGATTGTATGCAATAAAATTGCACAATCACCTCCCCGTAACTATTGATGTAAAAGAAGAGCCAGAGCAGGTGATAAGACTTGCAAAAGAATTACCAGAGTTTGCCGTTAAGCGACATGATCTTTTCGAGTTTTATAAGCACGAATACCCATGGATGGTGTTGCAACCTACCTACGTGCCAATTTATGATCCTTACGCAATGGACTTTGAGTATACCCTGCAGTTCAGATATAATGACAAATTCACGAAACATTCACTTCCGATAAAAGATGGTTGTTTTCTAATGGACAGTAGGAATATTCTGCGTGAGACTGATGGCCAATCATTTATCCCTCATCAGCTGTTTGAAGATGTCAGGGTAAATATCTACAATCCTTTTGATGATGAACTGAAAATACTATATTTAAAGGGTCTGGTTTTTATGGATAATTACCATTTTATGCAGTTGGTAGTTAACTTTCAATCTCAGTTTCCACGACTTAAACCTTCTTCATTAGAGCAAAAAACAGCAAGTTTTATATACCAGGCTTTTGGGGCTATCCCATTAAGGCATTTGATCAACCCATTGTAATGTCCCAAATCTGCTATGAATGATCTTCAAGCATTCATAGAAAAATACGCTAATCAGAGACCTCAATACGAAGATTTTTTACAAAAAATAATTACTTGCATTAAAGAAGAAGCATCAAAAAGGAAGTTGGCCTACAAAAATATAGAAGGTAGAATAAAGAATTTGGCAAGCATCAAAGAAAAAATTAAAAGGCAGAAGATAAGTGACCCTTTCAGTGACATCTATGATTTTGCTGGAGCAAGAATAGTTTGTATCGCCAACTATCAACTCGATTTATTAAAAGAATTATTTATAGTATAGTACAAAAGAGAAGACTTAGCGCCAGATAAAATGGGTTATCATGCTAAACACTATTCCATTAGATTCCGAAACGAAGAATTGAGTAGGCTATTTGACCCGCTCATCCAACCAATTTGTGAGGTACAATTTCAAACCTCTTATTTCGGGCAATCGATGAAATTACTCCTGAGTTCATGTATAAAAAAGAGTATAAATATACTAAAGAGAGTCAGAGAAAGAATAATATTTTATGGACTCAACAGGAAATTATACAAAATATTATTGATGATTTATATAGAGAAAATGAAAATTGGTCTACGGTTAAAAAGAATATTCTATGACTGCATTATCTAGTTATCTCAATCTACAGAAATACTTTTATAGGGGCGATCTTCAAAGCTTCAAAGACTGCTATCTCGCCGGTAAGCAGACGGCGGATGGAAAGTCACATTTACTAGCTGCAAGAGCATTCCAGGAAATGAGGACTTGGGATGAAGTGAGGAAATGTTTACAAGCAGTCGTGGAGACAGGAACACCTATTGAGCAGGTAAAGGGGGAATTGCAGTTGGAAAGCATTGAATTCGTACTCACCCACCAATCCAGGGATGTAGCCTCCAAACTTCTGGAAAAATCTAAGGACATTGCAAAGAAAAATCAAAAGAGTGAATTAAATCTGTTTTCTAAAATGGTTCAATTACGTATAGAGGCGGCATTAATTACTCTTGGATTAACAAATGCAGACGAAAAAGACCGAATCCTAACACAAGGGAAAGAGCTAATGATATCCTATCAACAGGTAGATGGGGAAGCGGCAGCCAATTTATTGCTTCTTCTGATGAATCATAGCCTTTCAGCACCATATCCGAACGCTCTTTTGGCTATGGATATGTACAAATACTACGTTAATATTGACTCAGAAGAAAATGACATTTGGTATTATTCATGGCACAGTTTGACACAGGCTAAATCTATTCTTGAATCACATTACATTGAAGCTGAAAGAATTCAGGTTTCTGCCCTTCCAACAGAGTTGCAAGAGATCCAAAACCAAATGATAGATAAAGGTCATGTATGTGTTGAAGCATTGATGGCTAGCCTCTATGGATCACATTTGCTGGATCTGGAATGTATTGAAGGTCTTGATTGGATCTCAGAACATTTAGATACACTTTGGAAGTTCGGTCATAAAAGAGAGGTAATTGATTACAAAAGGAAGTGTCTCAATTGGACACAAGACAGAGGTCAGGTTGAGCTAAATCATAAGTTGACACAGAATCTCCAACCATATAAGCAAACAAAATCCGAACAATTTTCTAAGGATTTGGAAAAGCTAAATGTATCATTTAAACATTTTGTGGAAGGGGATTATGCATCTGGGGAAAAAATACTCTCCGCTCACCTAGACCAAATATCAAGTGAAGCCAATCGCGTTCATCTTGTAAGCTTGATGGTAAATAATGCATCGAAAATTGCAACCACTAAACAGCATGTAATTAAGCTTATCCAAAAGGAAGTTGATAAACTGGAAATCACAAAATCAGTACTATATGCGCAACTACTCACTTTTAAAGGTATCTTATCTCCTACACGAGCCCAAAAGGCGAATGCTTTCCTTGAAGCAGCTGAGGTTTATGTGGAGTTAGGATACCTGGAAGATGCAATTCAGCAATTCAAGAACTATTTTCTTGAGAGGACCGCTGACAACTATACCAAGGGTAAGCCAATAATGGATGACCATCTGCGCGACATCATCAACCGAATCGAGTCTCTGCTTGATGGCAGTCGCTGGGTTAAAAATCCTACTTTTCTACGTGGTATTGTTTTTCAAACCATAGGCCAAGTATTATCAAATGGAGCAGCAAATGAACAGGTAGTGAATATTTTGTCGTTAGCCTCTTCCCAATTTTCCAAAGGCTACCACCTGCAAGCCCTGGCTATCAACACCAATTACTTGATGCTTAATCTGATACAACAGGGAAGAAATCAACAAAACTTGGATTTTTATTTAAGAGCCATAGAGGAAGGTAAAAAAGCTCTGGATATCCTTTCACCAACAAAACTATTGGATTTTCAATGGCGATTGTTGTTCTATCTGGCTTTGGCTAACAGTGAACCTATAAAATATAAGCTTTTCAAAGAATCAAAATCTAGCCAAAGGGCATCAAAAAATGCTAAAGATTACTATTTCAAAGCATTATCAGTTTTTGACTCTGTTCTTATTAATATCAAGAATTCCTCAAGTAATCAACGTGTTTTGGCTGCTGGTGAACTTAATAAAGATGCACGACAACTGATATTTTCCGGGTTTTACTTCTTCCTGATGCAGAAAGATTTAAAAACCTGCATTATATGGTTAGAGAAATTCCGATCCAAATCCTTAAGTACCTCAATAGTTCAAAATCTGATTACAAGTCATCTCGATCCAAATGGATTAATTATTCGTGAAAATGCGCTTCTAAAACAAATAGAAACCTCCGATTCGACAAAAACGACGGCCTTGAGAGCCGAACTTCAAGAAATTTATGACCAAATGAAGAAAGAGAGTAACTACACATATTATTTAAAAGCAAGGAACCCTGAACCATTTACGTTCGATGAGGTCAGGTCAATTTTAGAAAGATTTGAAGCATCCAACCTAGGTCATAGAGTATGGTCAGCATACTATTTTACTCATGAAGACGGTGTCTATTTATTTTGTTTTGATAAAATCAGATCGGAACCGTATTTCACAAAAATTTCTGTTACCGCGCAAAAACTTCAGGAACTGATTACACGATTTGATATTACGAAAATGGGGGTAGTTGAAATGGAAAGAGAAACTAGAAATCTGTTCAATGAGTTGGTTGCCCCATTAAAAAAATGGACTAATCCTGAAGATGTTATATGTATTGTGCCATATGGGTTTCTACACGATATCCCATTCCATATCTTAACCATTAGTGAGGAACCGCTAATTACACGTAATCCAATATTTTACAATACAAGCCTATATACTTGGCGGTATATGGATCAATCTATTAATAAAAGCAGGAATTCGTTTGCTATCTTTGGCAATCCTCGAAACAACCTGGAAGCTTCAGAGAAGGAAGCAAATAGAATAGCTAGCCTATTGAGGCAAGAAGCTTACCTAGGTCAACAGGCGACAAAAGAAGAATTTCTTAAGGCACTTAAAAAGGTATCATTCCTTCATTTTGCCGGCCATGGATTCTTTGGTGAAGGCAAAGGTCTAGAAACATTCTGGTTGGAGATGGCGGGAGAAGACAAGGTGACTGCAAAGGATTTATTGAATCAAGAAAATAACTGTGATTTAGTTGTATTAAGTGCATGTGATACTGCAAAGTATGTCAAATATCATGGAGAGGAGCACGCAGGTTTAATTAGTGCTTTGCTGGGATCAGGAGTTAAATCAGTTATTGCCCACCACTGGCTGGTGGATGACCAAGATGCACTTGCGTTTTTTTCAGAATTTTACCAAAATTTTATCAATGGAATGCCAGTGGTAATTGCCTTTCAACAAGCCATGAAGGCACTATACAAAAGCAACCAGGAATTAAAGAGTTGGGCTGGCTTTATGCTATACGGTTTTCCAAGTTAATATCACTTAATTTTAATATAGGTCAAAGTTTATTTACTCAAGTGAATAATATTAAAATTTTTCACATAGCCATGATTTTCAATATATTAGTCAATGTGCTACAGTATTTTGGAGAGTAAGTTAAGAGGTCAATCCCTACTTCACTTTTTTGCCTTTTTCAGTTTCGTTAACAAATGAGAGGTTTAATCGATTCTTTAAACTGAAGAATAAATTTGAAAAATTGATTATAAGACCCTATAAGATTTGTATCATGATATACTCAATATTATGAGCTTTAGCCATTATGACACTTCAATTAAAGTGTTATAAAAAGCAAGCAAAATCATTTCAAATGAAGATTGACCATAAAAAACAATAACCTCATAAAACTCTGACCTATGACACTTAGTGCATTAACCCACAGTCGGATTCGAACCACCAACCCACTGATTACAATCTATCCGCTATACCCGATCTTTAAATCAAATTCAAGAAACCACTCGCTCATTCGCCTCATCCAAAACCTCATTCTCGAAGCTTTTTAAGTAGATCTCTGTTGTATTTAAAGAACGATGTCCCAGGCCTTCACTTATTACTTCAACGGGAATACCCACATATTTGGCTATAGTTGCCCAGGAATGCCTTATTGATTAAGAGGTGAATTTCCCCTCAATACCGGCGTCTTTGGCAATGGTCCGTAATCTTTCGTTAAACCTTCTTCTTTGAGTTTTGTATTTTTCATAATGTTCCACACTGCCATCATAATTTGTAGGGAATACATAGTCTCCGGTATTTTTTCCCTTGAGATAATATTGGAGTATCGTTTTTAACTCCTGAGTTAATTTAACCGAAAGCTTTTGTCCGGTTTTGCTTCTTCCATAAAAAATTCTACCCTCCCTTATATCATTAATCTTCAGTTTCACCAGATCGATAAAATTCATTCCTCGGCAGTTGAACATAATTAACAGATAATTTTTAGCATGCCAAAGCGCGGACCCACGTTCGTAATTAAGATTTCTTATTTCGATTATTTTTTCTTTTGTCTGGGCCTTTTTAACAATCCTTCCTGGTCTGGATAGTTCATAAAAATCAAAAGGATTTTTGGGCGTGTTAAATTTGTCTTCTTTTATAGCAGCATTGTAAATTGAACTTAGACCTCTAATATAGCTATTGATTGTGTTGGGTTTATTTCCTCGGGCCTCATGTTCTGCCTGAAATTCATTGAGAAATGAGACAGTTATATCATTCAGTCTTAAATCTTTACCCTTGTTGAATTTTTTAAAAGCAGTAATGGTGTTTTTATACCAGTCGGCGGTACCAGCTCTTTTTGCTTTCTTTTTTCGGTCAATTAAAATACTTCCCCATTGTTCTAACGTAATGCCAGCCTTTGCGTAGTTATGGGACTCTATTTTGGTAAATCCGTTTTTAATGTCGGGGTTTGATTTTAACTGATCGGCTTCATCCCATTTAACTTTAATGTATTCAGCAAGATCGTCTACGGTAAACTTGTTAACCTCTCTCCCCAAATCATCGATGAGATTCTTAGCGGTTTGCCATTTGCGATTTATTTTTATATTTATCCTTTCGCAATTCTGGTTTTTATTGACTTTGGCAGACTTCCTCAACCGCTTCTCGATATTGTCCCAACCCACGTCAGAAGTATAATAAGACAACCTGATTATCCTGGCCTTCCTATGAAAAACCCTTAGGGCCACCGGGAATAAATCGGTGCCAATTCTTCTTGATGTATCTCTGGTGTCCAATATTAATTTTACTTTTGCCATTAGATAGCATCATTTGATACAGCTAAATATAAGCAAAAATTGTGCACACTTTATGCACACTTTTTTTGAATTCAAACAAACCCCAATGAACCCTTAAATCCAGTAAATATTTGATAATCAGCGATATATTGGCTGTTTAGGAGCCGGTAAAACAAGCTAAAAACCGCTAAATTTGTGTTCGACAAGCTAGGGGTCACTGGTTCGAATCCAGTATTACCCACGGTAGAGTTATGGTGTTAAATCCAGCACCATAACTCTCTATCATTCAGATACTTATTAATCAATTCTTTGGGACGCTTATCTACCTAAAAGATTTTCAAAATTATTTTATATTATTGATAATCAAATAGTTAAGTAGTTTGGATCCGTTATTGTTGCTTCTTGATTGTAAAGTGTTGTAACGGCTCAACCAGCCATTATGAGGGATGCACACACAAAATCAATGACCTTTTAGAGTATTCTTTCCAGGTTTAAATAGGTGGCTCTGATAGCACATCTGAAACTGAAAACAGTTTGTAAAGTTGAGGACAAATTGGAAAGGAGATTAAGAAAAAATTATTAGAGTATACTGTAATTTTCGGCAGTCAATCTATTATTAAAAGGCTTGGATTTCTTCTGGAACTACTCCAATTAGGGGGGGCTATCATAGAGGAACTTCAGGCTAAAAAGACTAGAATGATTACCCTTCTAAATCCAGTTCAGAAAAATGTTGGAAAGGTAAATGGCGGTTGGAACATCCGATTGAACTTCGATATAAATACACTAAGAGCTAGTCCCTTTTCATGAAGCACTGTCTTTTAGATGCGATAACTAAGGAAAAGATTTTGTTCCTTCTACCAAACAAAAAAATGTGAATAACTAATCACGGAAATTGTTGATTCGAAAAAAAAATAGAATCATATTTGACAAATAATGACAAGTCAAAACAAATCTAAAATTAGTAGTCTCGGACACAAAATAAGAAGTCTGCGTGAATCTAAAGAACTACTTCTGAGACAAGTAGCAGCGGCAATTGAAATTGATCAGGCACTACTTAGTAAAATAGAAAGAAGTGAAAGAATTGCTACAAGAAATCAAGTAAAAGCTCTTGCAAACTTTTTTGAAATTGACGAGCGTGAATTATTAACACTTTGGCTTGGTGAAAAAATAGCACATGAGATAAGAAACGAGGACGTAGCAAAGGATGCATTAAAGGTGGCTGAACAACAATTAAAATGCAACGGTGAATAACAATAAGTGATGAAAGATTTACAAAAATTATACGGGCATCCATTACCCGCAAATAGGAAGGGCTCCCTGTATAATGCTTTTCCCTATCCTACTAAGATTTCTCCAGAAGCCATAGCCATTTACATTGCTTGTCATACGAAAATAGAAGATACGGTGTTTGACCCTTTTTCGGGAAGTGGGACTACCGGCTTGGCAACACTTCTTTGTGATCAGCCTACCAAAGAAATGAAAGAAACTGCCCGACAATTGGGGGTGAAACCTGTTTGGGGCAAAAGAAACGCAATCCTCTATGAATTAGGATCGCTCGGAGCATTCATCGCTCAGGTAATGTGCAATCCTCCATCGTCAAAGCAGTTCAGTAAAATCGCAAAACAATTAGTATTTGAAACTGAAAAGGAAATAGGCGAAATCTATAAAGTAAAAGACCCTGATGGAAAATACGGTACACTCCGTTATGCAATTTGGTCGGAAGTACTAATCTGTCCTTCATGCAAGCGACAAAGTACTTATTGGGACAATGCTGTAACAAGATCGCCCCTCAGCATTTCATCCGAGTTTAGTTGCTCTAAATGCAATCATCATGATGCGATTGTGAATATCGGACGAGCACAAGAAAAGGTGTTTGATCCTATGCTGAACAAAAAGCATTCCCGAAAGAAAAGAATCCCCGTTTGGCTCTATGGGCGAACAGATAAGAAAACCTGGAGCAGAAAAGCAACTGTAAAGGATATAAAGCAGTTGAAATCAGTTCAGAGTAAATTTTCTATGGGTGCAGTGCCGGTTCATGAAATGAATTGGGGTATTCTTCACCGTAAAGGTTATCACACGGGAATTAGTCATTTACATCACTTCTACACAGACAGAAACCTAATTGTATTCTCAAGACTATGGGAAAAGACAAACGCGTATTCACCGGACATGAATGCTGCATTAAAACTTCTCTTGCTTAGTTATAATGCTTCGCATTCCACGCTTATGTCAAGAGTTGTGGTCAAGCAAGAGAATAAAGACTTTGTAATCACAGGCGCTCAATCAGGTGTTTTATATATCAGTAATCTGCCTGTTGAAAAGAACATCATTGATGGAGTGAGGCGCAAGATTAAGACCCTTACAGATTCATTCAAGCAGGTAGAGAAAAGCGAAAGTTCTGTACAGGTTTTTAACCAAAGCAGCACGGATATATCCATTTCCGAAAATTCGGTTGACTACGTATTTACCGATCCACCGTTTGGGGATTATATTCCTTATTCAGAAATCAACCAAATCAATGAAGCCTGGCTTGGCCGCTTAACCGACAATCAAAATGAAGTAATTGTGAACTCGGCTCAAAAAAAGGGAGCGTATGAATATGCCGAATTAATGAAGCAGGTGTTTTCTGAAACGCATAGAGTGCTGAAAACTGACGGTAGGATGAGCCTTGTTTTTCATTCCGCTAAGGCTGAAATATGGCAAGCACTGGTAAGAGCATTTAAGGAATCAGGTTTTGAAGTATCGCTTTCCAGTATTTTGGATAAGGTGCAGGGTAGCTTTAAGCAAGTTACCTCAACCATCAAGGTGCAAGGTGATCCGTTAATACTCCTTAATAAATCTAAGAAAAAAGTCAATGGAGCTTCGGTAAATGGATACAGAGACGAACAGGCCATCATTAAGGGAATAGTAGGCAATGCCTATCACAGAGCAAACAGTGAAGATGAGAGAACACCGGAGCGTCTGTTTTCAAGATATGTAACCGCTTGTCTGGAATCAGGTATACCGGTATCCAAAAACGCAAAGCAGTTCTATAAAATCATTCAAAAAGAAGTATCGCAATTTCAGCATGTCTGAGAAATTATAGAAAACTTGGAAGTCATAGCAGCAGACATATCAAACAAAAAGCACTTAGGCCAGTATTTCTCAGGTAATGCCATAGCTTCATTGCTTGCTCATTTGGCCGATTACCAAAAAGCAAGGTCGGTGATTGATCCTATGAGTGGAACCGGAGATATGATTGCTGCTTGTGAACCTTCAACGAATCCAGATAAACACTACTACGGAGTTGAAATTGACCATGATGTTATTGAGCAATCAATCCAACGGTTTCAGTCCAACCCAAATGTTAAGCTGCTCGACGGTAATGTATTCAAGCCGAACATTATTCGTCAACTCGCATCTAATTCATACGATTTGGTTATAACAAACCCGCCCTATGTACGGTATCAGACCATCAATGACAACAAGGTGAACCAACCGGAATCGCTTGGCACTCCGGAAATAAAGGAAAACCTCATTGCATCGCTACCTCTTTTCAAACACCTTGATGCGAAAGACAGAGAGTTATTTAGCGTTCTGATCTCTAACTATTCTGGCTTGGCCGATTTAGCCGTCCCATCTTGGTTTTTGTGTGCACTAATTACCAAAGTCGGAGGGAAAATTGCTATGGTCGTTCCTCAAACATGGCTCAACAGGAACTATGCCGGAGTAATTCACTATTTATTGCTCAAATGGTTCCAAATTGAATACATTGTTGAGGATGCTAATTCTGCTTGGTTTCAAAGCGCACAGGTGAAAACTACACTGATTGTAGCAAAGCGCATAGAAAGAAAAGAATTAATAAGCACTTGGAAAAAGGAATGCCTTACATACTGTTCAGTTTTTTCGGCTGCAAGGAACGAAAACAGCCTGATCGGTAAAATATTTCCAAGTCAACCTCAGCCGGAAAAGCGTTTCGTAAAAACTATCAACAACGGTAAGCATCAAAATGGGCTGTTCGCCACGAGTAAGATCAGACTTGCAGACTTTGCTAATGACCTGAAAAAAAATACAGCAAATCAGAGATGGTTTCGCTTGGTTGAACCGGAACAGGTAGAAACAACCCTTGGAACCAATAGCTTAAAAGTGCCCTCAAAACTTAGAAGTTGGTTGGAAAATAGAACCGATCAATTTCAATCGTTATATGATATTGGCGTTAATGTAAGTCAGGGACTGCGTACCGGAGCCAATATCTTTTTCTATATGGATATTGTTGAGTCAGTAGGTGAAGGAATAATTGCCCGGCCTGGAAAACCATTTGAGCCAAAGTCAATCCTGATACCATCCGAGTTTTATAGAGAAGTAATACGGAAACAATCTGAACTGGATGAATCATTTGACACATCCGCCTTTGTACCCAAAGGTATTGTACTTAGTCTCCAAAGTGGAATATGTCAGGAAGATTTAAAGGCTCTAAAAGGAATTAATATAGTGGTTGAGCATTCTTACCAAGTGCTCCCTGAAGAATTGAGCAAACACATTTGCAGGGCAACAAAGCTAAACATAGGAACAAAAGACAACCCTAAATTTATTCCTGTGCTTTCAGCAGTTGCACCAAACGTAAAAGCATGGAATCCAAACAGGCCAAAGGAGCTTCCCCGTTACTGGTATATGCTTCCCCCATTCACTAAAAGGCATTGTCCCGACCTGTTTATCCCAAGAGTAAACGGCCTTCATCCGTTCACAAGACTAAACAACGGTTGTAAATATTTGATTGATGCCAATTTCTCTACGCTTTGGATTTCAGATGATAGCCATAAATTCAACCATTACGCAATACTTGCTCTGCTGAACAGTAGCTGGTGCATTGTTGCTATGGAGGAATATGGTACTGTAATGGGTGGGGGTGCCTTGAAATTGGAAGCGACTCAAATAAAAAAGCTGCCAGTCCCTGTTCTTTCTGCCGGTTCGGTAGAAAAACTATCTACACTCGGTAAACGATTAGCACATACACCAAACGACACCAACAAGACTTTAGCGCAAATTGATCGGATAGTGATTGCTGCATTGGGATTTGAAACGGAATTAGAAAACAAAATTGCCAACCTGATTTCATTGAAAGATCAGCTCTTGAATCAAAGGAATAGTAAATGAGTGAGACCAGGATAGATATTGAGGCAGCAAAACAGTCCTTATTGGACAGCATCAATTTGATAGCTGCGGGAAAGAATGAGCAAGTTGTCAGGGATAGCTTCACATCCTACTTGAGACAGATATTTCCAGACCAACCGAAATGGGTCGTTAGACATATTCAAGGGAGTGAATCAGCGGTTAAGATTTCCAAAGGAGAAAAAGCAAGCACGGGTTTTGTTGATAATCTGGTGGACTTGTCTGCCATAGAGTACGAAGGGAACCTCACGGTAAAATCAAAATACGAGACCGGATATAATCAGGTTAAGGACTATTGTTCCGGCTTGATAAACAAAGGACATGATCCTGAATTAGTAATCGGTATCCTTTCCGATACTGTGCGGTGGTATGCCTATGAAATTGATTTGGAACAGCTACCGGAAGGTCAGTGCACAAGGGATAATATTATTCTGAATGAGATAGAATACATTGATTGTTCAACAGTTAATGACAAGACAGCAAAGGATCTTGTAAGGTTTCTATACACCTATCTTGGAAGAATTGGCGCACGTCCAGTTACAGCGTATTCGATCGCCAAAGATTTAGGTTTTGATAGCCATTTTTGCCAAGTTCATATTAACTCGCTGAAAGCAAGTGTTACGAAAGCCTTTGAGGACAATCCCAAGTATGCTGACTTGATCGCTCAACTGTGGTGCAGTTTTGTCAGCTATTTGAGGGAAGAAGGCGTTTCAAATCAATTTGATTTCGTAACCTATGTGGATGAGTATTACATCCAAACCCTGGGTAAGTTAATCTGTGCCAATTACATCGAGAACAGGGCGCTGAGTTCTGATGAGAAAGAACTAAGGTCAATCCTGGATGGAACCTTTTTTGAGAACAAAGGTCTGATCAACTTTGTTGAATATGATTATTTTGGTTGGTTAACCACAGAACCGTATTTCACCGATCTTTTACCCGTTGCCACTGCTATTCAGCAAGACTTAACCGCCTACAACTTTAAGGCTATACCTGAAGAAGACCTCTTTGGCAGGTTAATGGCACAGTTAGCACATCGTTCACAGCGATTGTTACTCGGACAGGAATGGACGCCAAACTGGTTATCTCATCAATTAGTATCCCATGTGTCTGGAAATATACCTGACACAGAACATCTACGATTGATCGATATGTGTTGTGGCTCAGGGTCCATGATAGTTGAAACGGTAAAGATTGCCAAGAGCAGAATTGAAGACATTGAACCCCAAGCATCGCATGAAAGGAAACTGCAACTCCTTATTCAGTCAATAACAGGTTTCGACATAGACCCACTGGCAGTTATACTCTCCAAAATAAACTGGGTATTAACTGCAATGGATTGGCTGCAACCACTCGGTGCTCATGCTGTTTCCATACCTGTATATCATGCCGATTCATTATTCGCCATAACTCCCTTATCCAACAATATTGACGATCAAGATGAGCCGGTATATTCCCTTAAAATTGCTGAATACTCTATTGACTTACCTGAATATCTTATATCACCGGAGTACAGCAGACTCTTTGATGCATTGGTCAACACAAGCTATCGGGTTATCACAGACAATCCAGAAGAAGCTGAAACAAGAATAAGCGATAGCCTGCTTGAGTTTTACTACGATTCTATAATAGCCGACCTTGATCTTGAAATCCCTGACGATAAGAAAGTACAAATTCTAACCTTCCTAAAAGAGCTAATTACTACGATTGACCAACTGAATAGAGATGGGAGAAACGGAATATGGGCGTACATCTTACGGAACAGCTTTAGACCCGGATTGGTTGCAGGTCAGTTCAATGGGGTAGTTTCAAATCCACCCTGGCTTGCGCTCAGCAAAATAGCGGACAATCCATATCAGGCCATTCTAAAATACAAGGCAGAGGCTTTTGATATTAAGCCTCCGGGTTCTTCCCACCTGCACATTGAATTAGCGACTATCTTTTTGCTTCATGCAATACAGAAATACCTAATTGAAGATGCACAAATTGGGTGCATTGTGCCTGATACAATCCTCAATGGTCATCATCACAACCCATTTAGGAAGTTCCAGTTCTTTACTTGCTCAGAATCTATCGCCTTTGATGTTGCAGAGATTTGGAAAGTACAAGAACACGTATTCAAGAACAACGCTGTAATTCTCTTTGGAACGAAAAGCAATCCAGATGTTAGCTCCGAACAACCTATTCCGGGAAAGTTGGCCCTTGACGATGGAACATTAACACCAACAACTTTTTATCGGAATAGGCAAGGAGAAAGAACCGCATGGAGCGAGCAACAGTTATCCAGTGATGCGTCCGGTTTCTACGTTCCAGCTAATTTCAGGCAAGGAGCTGACATCATGCCCCGAAAACTCTTGTTTTATGAAACTTCCCCTTCAACTGATGACAGATTTTTGAACGTAAAATCAATAGATACTACAACAAGTGACATCGCCTTTACGGTAAAGGACGCAAAAAAGCATCAATCGTTTTCTATAAGCCCAAGACTGCTTCCAGAAGAATTATTTTTTGACATTATTACATCTAACTTACTTATACCGTTCGACCTTGCACCAGTTCAAAAGGCCCTGCTTCCTATCCGAAAGAATAATTCGGGAAATTGGGAAATGATCCCACAGGCAGAGGTATATGGCAAAAGCGCCTCAACACGCAACACATTTCAGGAAATATGCTCAGAAATTGATTCTAGCAATGGAAATATCTCAACTTTATTCGAATTGATTGATGTAAGAGGAAAACTTTCACAACAGGTCATATCCGATGAGGGTTACATAGTTATTACAGGTGCAGGTGGTGGTAAGGTCTGCTCTGCATTTATTGCGCTTGATGATTACTGTTCGGGCAGGTTAATTATGGATCAAACTGTTTACTGGGCGCAGGTCCAAACAGAAGATGAAGCTATCTATTTAAGTGGTTTGCTCAACAGCTCTGCAATTAATTTAATTATTGAGGATTTTCAGCCAAGAGGGGCATTTGGAAAAAGACACGTACATAAACTACCATTTGGAGTGACGCCTCCATTTGATTCAGAGCAAGCAGCCCATCAGGATGTAGTAGAAAAAACACGAGCATTGATTCAGGAATATGACTCTTTGAAAACTACCAATGAAGATGTAGGAACTTTATTAAACCCCAACACTGGAGCGCTTAGCAGAAGAAGACAAAAGTTATTACAATTCATACAGAGCCTTACAACATACAATGAATATGAGGAAGCATGTAGGTCGTTATATGGAGTTTAATTCCGACGCCTTACATTCATACATCAACAATTTCTATCTAAATCGCTATTTCCTTCTCAGTTCCTAAATTGCTCGTATGTCCTCAATTAAAAGAATTTTCGCTTCCTCATCTACATTAAATTGGTTCGAAATTTTGAAGTTATTGTCCACTGGATTATTTCTAAAAAGAATACTGTTGGTTTCACAAGATCAACAGTTTATGACCAATAAAAGTAAGGGCAAGACCCTCCAATTTCTCAATTTTAACTTGTTGATAACCCAAAAATTTTGACTATTAATTGCCCTTTAAAAAATTGTGGCAGATGACGCAGGATCAATAGGCGTTGTACCGATAAGCAATAACGTTAATAGCTGCCACCTATCCGGAATGAGTGGCTTCGGTCAGACTTACGCTTGCACCAACCATATTCGCTAAGTATTGCACCTCACACTTACCCTGTAGCTTTAGGCCAACACCTCATTGCAATCCATTAAAAATCTAGTAAATTCGGTCGTCATCTATTCGCTCTACGCGGAAATTGCGCCGAATCGCCAGAAGTTTTGTCTAATTTGAACCAATGAAAATCACATTAACAATAATACTAACGGTTTTGACTTTCCAATGCTCTATAGGACAAGTTGCGATCATCCAAGATCCGGATGGTTGGACAAATGTTCGTAAAGAACCAAATGGACAATCGAAAATAATTCATAAAATTTATGAGAATGAAGTCTTTTGGTATGACGATGAAACCACTGACCATCAGAAAGATTGGATTTCAATTTACATTCCGAAAAACGACTATTGTTTAGGTAAAAGTGAACCTCCTTACCTGGCAGGTTTCATTCATAAATCCAGGTTATTGCCCCTTGAAAAACTAGATCCTTGCAAAGGAAAAGCCTTTTCATTTAAATACGTATTAAGTGAATTTAATCCAACTAATCGAATTATTGACAAGCAAGACGGGAAGTGGATTACGCAGATTGACGGAAGGCCTGTTTGGGGAACTGATGGGAATTTACCAAAAATTCAGGTTGATGACATAGTCGTTGAAATTGACGGGCAGTTATTGATTATTAATAAAGTGTTTTATGCTGACCTGTATGAATGTAATCATGCTTTCTCAGTGTATAAAAATGGGGAAATCTACTTTGTTCACCAGTGGAATAGTGATGGAGCAGGTGCTTACGAAATTGTTTGGGTATTGGAAAAAAATAGACTAAGGCAGAGACTGGTAGGATCAGTGATTTAAACAAATCAGGTAATCATAACCTATCTGCTTTAGGACGCCGTGGAATGAATCCGTTATTTTATAAGGGTGCGTGACGATAAAATACGATGAGTCGATCAATTCCTTGTCTTTTAAGTGATGTATGTCAGCTTAGTACCCAAAACGGAAGTTGCCTATCCACTTATCAGCAGGTATTTCGGTGGTTATTAATGACTATTTAATTAGCACAAGCGATTCAATTCTTATATTTTTATAATCATTAAGTAAAATTATGAGCATAAAAAAGATCGTCAAAGAATTTGTGCCCCCTATCGTTTTAAAGGCTTTTCCTCGTCCGGTGCCATCTGAGCGACGTTATTTCGGGGCGGATGATCTTGATGAAAAATTAGAAAAATATCTTCATTATGATAATGGATTTTTCGTAGAACTTGGTGCCAATGACGGAAAAACACAGTCAAACACGCTTTATTATGAAAAGTATAGAGGTTGGCGGGGTGTTTTAATCGAGCCGATTCCTCAAAATTTTCTAAAATGCCGTAAAACCCGGTCACCGGAAAATCACATCGTATGCAATGCCTGCACTTCATTCGATTACCAGGAAAAATTTGTGGAGATCATTTATGCTAACCTGATGTCTACGGCCCCTGGCTTGGATTCCGACCTGAAAGATCCTATGGAGCACGCCAAAACCGGCAAACAGTATTTGGCAAAAACGGAAGATAATTTTATTTTTGGCGCTTTGGCCAAACCACTGAATGAGATCCTTATGGAAGCCCGGGCTCCCCGGCAAATTGATTTCCTGTCACTGGATGTAGAAGGTGCGGAGATGGAAGTGTTAAAGGGAATTGATTATGATCAATTCCGCTTTGTGTATATGTGCATTGAAAGTAGAGGCATTGAAAGGATCGAACATTTTTTAAATGAGAAAGGATATGAAATGATAGAAAAGATCACTTTCCACGACTACGTATTCAAACTCAAAAATTAAAAAATACTTATTTACACCTTTTCGACATGAAGCGTAGCCTATTTAAGGTCCCTTGGGGTTGTAACGCCTCCAAAAATCCGTACCGTTTGAAAGCATAAAATTTTTAACTTTAAATAGCCAAAGATGAAAAAGAAGAAACGCCCAAAATCTCAAATTATCAAAGCCGTAAAGGAGCACAATTGTTGCCAATGAATAGGTATCATGACTGTGGGCCCACTTTATTTGCAATATTTGTAGAACAATTAACATAATTTCATCATGTTACAAAATGCTATAACCCTGAATAAAATGACGGAAATCAGCCGAGCCTTACTTCTTCTTTTTCTGGTATTTCCATTTAATGCTTTTTGTCAGCGCGGTATCATTGTGGAAGGCAAGATGAAGGATTCAGAAGAAGCCTATACGATCCTGGCTTATTCCCCCAGGATGAGGGGCAATCTAAATTTCGATGGTTTCAAAAGTGTAGGAGCCCAGATAAATGACGAAGGAAAATTCAGGTTGGAAGCTAAAAATATTACACATGCTGCAAACTATCGTCTTTTTTTTCCAAAACATATGATACCACTCCTGTTGTTTGACGGAGACAGTATTTATCTTGAAATTTATCATACCGACATAAAACAAACTTTTGCAACTGGTAGAGGGGCAGGGAAGATCAACGTATTAAATTTACCCCAACTTCAATATGAATATTTTGATTTGGAACAGGAAAGGAATCTCAATGACTTTGTCCATTATACGGATAGTATCATTGCGTATCAACACAGTCTTCTTGCGGCAGTCTATGCCAGACAACTTAATGATTCCCTTATTTCAGGCGCACCAAATAAAAATCATATCAAGAAAATAATTAATAATACACCGATTAGCCCGGAAGCATACGAGTTACTTTGTAATCTGGTGGAATTTCAACGGTATAGTTTGATAAGCAGTTTTCTTACCAAAAAAAGTGCTCAGGGTCATTCAGATTCGGTCTCCATTGATTTCAATAGTGCCTCATTCAGGCATTTTAATGTAGAGGCATACCGTCAACTCAAAAATATTGATGACTGGCGCCTACACAATAGCCTGGAAAGTATACTCCAGATTGAATATCTAAAGGAAAAACAATCGCAGGAAAGCCAGACTCCTACTTATGGCAATTGGCGCAATATGTTCAGCAGTAATGACTATATGAACTGGCGTTCTGAATTTCTTAGGATTCATTTCGATAGAGAAATTTTTAACAAATATTATGCTGAATACGTCACTGGTTTCATGACTTGGGGAATGGATTATGCTTCCCTGCTTAACCATATAAATCTTCATGAAAACAATAAATATGTAAATAGGATACAAGAATTTATACAACTTTTGAACCATGGATTAAATAATGAGGCTTACGGTCTTAATCAAACAGCCAAGTATCTGGACAAAAAGAAATTCGAAAATCTGTTAAGCAGTTATAAGCAATCACCATTGTTGATCGTTTTCTGGTCCGCCCAAGCCGCAGGTGCTTCCATCATTGATGAATTACCATCGCTGAAAGCATTTGAAGCAAACACTAAAGACGAGATTACTTTGGTCTACATCTGTGTTGATAAGCAAGCCAATAAAAACCTATGGGCCGCCAGGGTCATTGATGAATCCTGGAAGGCAAAACACTACTTTTTGCCGATTGAGGAAAATGAAACCACCCTTGACAAAATCACCGATAAAGATATTTCAACGTTGTGTAGCGGAGGTTCTACCTATATATTTATTGATAACAATGGCGCATACAGTAAAGAGGTAAAAGGACCCTTCTATTGGCCTAAAATTCAGTAAAGAAGTCAGAAGATCCTTCTATTGGTGTCAAAAGGATCTGGAGGCACTCTAATGGTAGTATTCGATGGCTACCTATACCGACGAGACCGTTAAAAGTAAAACTTGCGATTTCCGCTTAGTCCCGAAATCAGACAAAACATGGAAATGGAAGAGCATCCTTTCTCCAATAACCATCCAACTATAATTCGCTGCTTTATGAAAAATGAAGTGGGAAATTTTTATCTTAGTATGTCATCATTCATCTATTAGCAATCACCATGAAACATTTACTATTTTTTTATTTTCTTCTGTTTGTTGTGCCATTTTCTTTTTCGCAGGTCACGATTAGCTCAAAGCTTGGATTAGCGCATTCTACCTTTTTAGTACCCGCTGAATATTCCCATGTCACTGACAATAGATACCAAAACAATTTCTATTTCGGTTCCCATACAAACATCCCACTCGATGAAAAACGTGCTATTATATTCGAACTGATGTATGTGGAAAAAGGGACCATCGGCGTTGCAGGAAGCCTATTGGACCGCCAACTTGAGTTGTCCTACCTGAGTGTCCCGGTTTTATTTAATTATTCGGTCCTCCCCAAGTTACATTTACAGGTAGGGCCGGAAGTTTCGTTTTTATTGGAGGCCAAATTGGAGCACTCCTTAGTTACCATGGATGTGGCTCCTAATTTTCAGGCTGTTGATCTGGGTTTGGCCACCGGCATATCCTACGACCTGTTTAAAGGGGTCTTTGTGGAAGCGCGGTTTACAGAGGGGATTACTAAAATTCAACAGGGCCTTTTTGGTGAAGTTTCAGGTGGCCGCGCCGGCCGCAACAGGTCTTTTCAATTCGGTATAGGATACCAATTATTTAACATCATGCCCCGCGCTTTTTAAGTGGACTCTTTCTGGGCTCATGAAAATTGGAAAAAAGGTTGGAGCTCCATCATAAATTTAAGATAGTATTTATTGACTGCTATCGATTTGTATCTGCCTACTTTGGAAAATATTTAATATGCGTATCTAACCCCTGAAAACCCGGGTTGCTTCAAAATGATATCATTTTTGTTTGGATTCCTAAAAGTAAATTTGGCCACGGGGATTAATTTGAACATGACAATCGCTGCGTACCACTATTTTTCTTTCACAAAGTGTTGGATTTTGCCCTTTTTATTGATCCAAAACGTATGAAGGTGTTCATTTTTATTTTTTTTCTGTACCCTGTGAAGTCGGAGAATTTGAAATCGTTTTTAACCCTAACCGATGACGCTGACAGAACGCTATCCAGTTTTATCAGCAACGCTATTTGTTCTTGTGTAAAAACTATTTCCGCGGAAGAATCGGAAACAACCTTGAATTTTTGGATGTTAATTATATCTCCTTTTTTATCATTATTTTTGCAGCTATGAGAACACCGATGATCACCCCGGAAGGATTAGAAAAGTTAAAAGCAGAGCTAGAGCACCTTTGGCGAGTAGAAAGGCCTGAAACCACCAAGAACGTCGAATGGGCCGCCAGCTTAGGTGATCGATCAGAAAATGCGGATTACCACTACAATAAAAAAAGACTCAGGGAAATCGATAGGCGACTACTATATCTGCGCAAGTGCATCGACAACTTTAAAGTGGTGCATTATGATCCTTACCAGGAAGGTAAAGTGATGTTTGGTGCCTGGGTTGAAATTGAAAATGACACTGGTCTTAGAAAACGCCTTCGCATAGTAGGTTATGAAGAAATTATTGGCGCGAAAGATTACATCTCTATTGATTCTCCAATGGCGCAGGCACTTCTAAAAAAACAGGTAGGAGATGAAGTTATTGTAAAGACACCTGCCTCTCAATTTAAGTGGCGCATTAACAAAATTGACTATCAGCAATAGGTTCACGGTGCTTCTAGCTCCACTATAGCAGGTTCCGATATTTACGTTTTCGGAAAAACGACGGTTTAATGAGGCTTTTATTCTTTTGCCTTTTGTGTGATTACTAAAAGCGTGGGATTATCCATTAAATTAAGGCGCCGAATATGGCGATTGGGTTAACATTTCATTGTATTGTCTTTACGATGAAAACCGAACCTATACATAAAGCTAAAAATTCCATACTCCCAACCATATAATAACCAAACCAACCCGTTTGAAATGCGATACCTTGTAATATCCCAATAACAATCAATGGAACTAGCCATTTCTTTTGCTTTTGTATAATTATATCTATTATTATACCAAAGTATATAGCTATCGATGCAAAAAAATTATGTAGCGTAATATATTCAATAAAATAAGAGCTAAATGTCGCCAAAGATATAAAACCTATGCCTACAAACCATTTATTGTAAAGAAGCCAACAACCTATTACCAATAAAAAAAATGTATAGAAATAAACTCTATTGGCATCCATTCCCATTATTGCAGAATAAGAGGCTTTACTTTGCAATAGTAAATCCACAAATCCAGTAGTAATAAACCCAAACAACAAACAACCTATTACCAGTTTATTAATAGAATATTTTTTAAAAACTTTATTGTTTCCCATAAAACGGCCATTAATAATATTATTTGATTCTTCTTACTAAAAGTCATTTCCCAGAACCGAATGAATGAGGAAATTAAGCACAACTACCTAGTTATGATGAGTGGGGATTAGAAAGCACAAACCCTTCCTCTCGCTCATAGCCACGCCTTTTTTCAAATATATTACTAATGGCGGACTTTTCAATCTCCACGAAAATATCCTGACCAATGAAACTCCATTCATAGCATCTGTTATCTGGCGATTTTTCTTCTTACCAGAAGAGCTGTCAGGATCACAATTGTTGAAACGCTAATCGTCAATAATCCATATTGAATTAGACCAGTAATTGCAAAAATTCCGAATTTATAATCTGCCCTAGTTCGTTCAGCCTTATCTAGAATTTCATGTAGTTCTGAAGAGTTCTTCATTATGAAAAACAGAACCAGACAAACAACCCCGATGATATAAGTTCCTGTGATCTTTAAGCTTCGATTTTCGGTAGCATCTTTTACAATTTGCTGAAGTTCCAGCGTTCCATGTCTCTTAGCAATCCTCTTTGATTCCTGAGAAATGAGCTTTGGGTTCGCTCCGTTCGATAGTAGCCATTTGAGAATTTGACAATCTCCAGTGTTCATGGCAGTTTCAATGCTTGTATTAATAAGTAAGCCATCAAGAATATTGATGTCCACTCCGTGTGAGACCGAAAATTTCAGTCCTTCAATTTCGTTGTTATGAACAGCGTAGTAAACTCCTTGGTAGTTGTAATTTGCAAAGTTGGCCCCTAGGTTCAGAAGGTATTTAGCTACATTAATTCTGGAATATGCAATTGCATTTTCAAGCGCCACATCAAGTTCCAGTTGCGAGTGAGTTGGTTCAAGAAGTTCCCTCAACTCTTCGATTTTACCATTTCCAGCCGATTCTTCTATTTGAGTTCGTCTATCCATCTGTGCAGTGGTGCCACATAGCGGTTTGTGTATGGTGCGTTTGGCATTTTGAAACACCAACTATCAAACCACTAAATGCTTTATTAAATGTGAACATACTAAAAACTAATACTACCTGCCAAATGACCTATATTTATTGTTGGAGGCACGTGTTTTTTATCGCGGCAGAATTAAAAAAATAAATTGAATTGTTATTTAGTCATTACTTATTTCAATTTTAGTGATATCCCCGTGTCTTCAATTTCAAATAGTTTTAACCGTTCTTGTCCTCTTGGACTATTTGGTTGATGAAGCGCAAGAAATAATTTAGATTCAAACGTTTTAAAAATCATTCCATGTCCTCCATTTTGTTCAAAAAGTAATTCATCTTGCTGAATCCAAGGCCCTTTCAGTTTTCCTGATTTAGACTCAGCGATTCCAATGGCGTATCCTTTTACTCCAAAACTTGACCAAATCATTATTAGTTTACCCGACTTTGTTTTATACATAAAGCAGCCGTCTGTTACTTTGTTTGTTTTACTAGTTGACCAATTTGCTTCGGAAGCGTGAAACATTTTATGTGGATTACCAACTGGTTTTGACAAGTCCGATGATAGTTTGATGTAATCTATAGAACCATCTACAATCTCTACCCATTCATGGCAAAAAACCATGTATGGTTTGTTTTTTTCTACATACAATGTTCCGTCCAATGCCATCCAATTTTCAGGCGTGTGCGGTTTATTGTCAAATGCTTCAAATGGTCCCATGGGTGAGTTAGCAACAAAAATTTGTGTTCCCCTTTTATGAAAATTTGGCCAACTTTCTTGTCCTTCAGGCCTTTTCATATTTTTATGGCGTTCAGACGAGGTTAGTGTAACAAACAGATAATACTTTCCGTTATATTTATGCATTTCCGGTGCCCAAACCATATTTCTAGCCCAGAAATTATCAGGTAAAAGAAGTACTGTTTCAGGTTGTTTCCATTGTTTTAAATCAGCGCTAACATAAACTTCAACCCCTTTAGGTTTTGTGTCATCTCCTCGTCCACCCAAACGATTATCCATTTGTGCATACATATAATAACTTTGTGTTACTGAATCAGCAAAGATATAGGGGTCACGAATTCTAATTTCTTCTGTCAGTAGTAATTTTGTTTCTCCAACTTGTGAAAAAATTAGGTAGGGAAAGAAAATAAAAGCAAGCGAGGTTAAGGTTTTCATAGAATCGATGTTCTTAAAAGTTGTTTTTATTTTTTCATTTTAGGTGCTCCTGTTTTCTCCAATTTTCCTTCTAAAGGTGCTATCGAATCTTTGATTTGCTTTAGTTTTGTTGTCATTTCATCGAAGAGCTTATTGGCGTTGCTCAAATACTTAAGATGCGCCCTAGTGGGGCCATAAGTTGTATTGGCACTTGCAGACCCCATATAATCTCTGATGGTAGGATATTCATTTTTTTCACCGACTTCTCCGCGCATCTTACTCCCACCAAATTGTTGCTCTAAATCTAAAATTTGATCACGTAATTTAAGTAACTCGACATGAAGGTTTTCATCGCTCTTTGGCGCTCTTTCGTAAGCTTTAAGCATTATTTTAATAGCATCCTTGGTATCCTTAATATCAGTTTCTAAGTCATTGGTTTTTGCAGATAAAGATGCAATGGTTTTCCAATGTTCTGCTACTTTCTCAGGTGAGCTTCCAGCTAATGCACCTTTGTTAAATACTTTCACTTCAAACGAGACTTTCTCCCCAATACCAATATATTTTCCTTCAATTTTCTTAAAAAGCTGCGCTGTATAGCTTCCTGGTTCCACCATATATCCCTTTCCTTCTGTGTCTACGTTTTTGGCTGAAATTGTATATGTCGGTTCTGTCGAAAGATCCCAACTAATTCGGTTAACCCCCTTTTCATTTTTCCCCTCAATTCTTCTGACGATATTGCCTTCCGTATCATAAATGAACAACCACAGGTTAGGTGCAAGCTCTTTCTGTTCCTCCTCCAGTACTGTCCATTCGGGTACAGCCACGGTTCCACCTTCTTTTTCGATCTTCTTTTCTTCCTCTTTTCGTTGGGCTGCTTTTGATTTATAACTATCCTTAAGGTAATAGGTAAACTCAACGCCATTGGGCGGGTTGTCAGCTACAAAGAAGTTATCTCCCTGTGAGGCTTTTCTAGAGTCCCCTAATACTCTACGTTGCATAAACCATTTACCAGCTCTTGGAGTGAACAATTGAGCTTCTTTAGCTGGATCTAACTCCCGAAGGGCGGAATAATCGTCCAGAATGTAAATACCTCTTCCAAAAGTTCCTGCAATCAAGTCATTTTCTCTTTTCTGAATGGCTAAATCACGCACAGAAATATTGGGAAATCCTCCTTTTAGTTTTACCCATGTTTTGGCTCCATCAAGCGTGCAGTAAACGCCAAATTCAGTTCCTAAGAATAAAAGGTTACTGTTCTCATAATCCTGAACAATGCGCCATAATAAGGTGCGATCAGGAAGGTTATTAGATATGTTTTGCCAGGTCTTTCCTTTGTCAGAACTCTTGAATAAATAAGGTTGGTAATCACCGAATTTATGATTGTCGAATACAGCGTAAACCACATTTTCATCAAACAAATCGGCTTTAATGTCATTGACAAAAGCCGTTATCGGAAGTCCTTTGATTTTTGAAAAGTCTACTTTTCTCCAGTTAGCTCCTCCATCTTCGGTTACTTGAATGATTCCATCATCGGTTCCAGCATAAATTAACCCTTCTTTCTTTGGTGACTCTGATAAAGAAGTAATGGTACTATAATCGGACATTGCATAAATATCCCAGGCGTTATCCCATTTTTGTTGCTTTCCATAAAATGGCGTCTGAATCCGGTCTATGTTATTGGTTAAATCGCCTGAAATCGCCTGCCAGGAATCCCCTCTGTCATCAGACTTCCAAACTCGTTGTGAAGCATGGTAGATGCGCTTGGGATTATGTGGACTGACTAAAATAGGAGCATCCCAGTTGTAACGTTCAAACTTCTCACCCAATTCTGGTTGTGGTTTAATGTAAACGTTTTCGCCAGAAATTCGATCGTGACGATTTAGGTTTCCTTGTTGCCACTGTGCATAAACGATATTAGGATTTCCAGGTTCTGTGGCAGGTTGGTGTCCATCACCTCCCAAAACGATAAACCAATCCGAATTTCGAATCCCATGAACGTTATCTGTTCTGGATGGTACGCCTTGCGTATTGTTGTCTTGCGTTCCCCCATATACATAATAATAAGGTTCCGCATCGTCCACAGCAATTTTATAAAACTGTGTAATTGGTAAATTATCTACGAATTTCCAATTTTTGGTCTTGTCGAAACTCTCATATAAACCTCCATCACACCCAACCAAAATATAGTTGGGATCATCCTTTTTAAATGCTACTGCATGATTATCGACATGCTTTTCTTGTTCGTTCATTTGTTTGAAGGTCTTGCCGCCATCAAAAGATACAAGCATATTGTTGTTGGCTAAGTAAAGCTCATCGAAATTATGAGGGGAAACATATAATTCCTGATAGTAGTGAGGTCCAGTACCACCGGCAACGGCATCACTCATTTTTGTCCATGATGCACCTTGATTTTCACTTTTATAAACGCCACCTTTTCTTCTATCCAATTCGATGGCAGCATAGATAACATCCGGCTTTTGTGGAGAGATTGCCAAACCAATTTTACCCATGTTACTGCCAGGTAACCCATTGCTAAGCTTAGTCCATATTTCACCACCATCTATTGATTTGTAAATAGCTGTTCCCGGACCTCCACCCAGGTAACCGGCAACTGTACGATGACGTTGCCAGGTAGCTGCATACAACAAATCCGGGTTTCTTGGGTCAATGAGTAGGTCCGTTGCACCTACCCATTCTGCATCGCCGAGTGTACGCTTCCAGGTTTTCCCGCCATCTACTGACTTGTAAATACCTCGCTCACCACCACTACTCCAAAGGGGACCTTGTGAAGCAACCCAAATGATATTGGCATTCGTTGGATGAATAATAATCTTAGAAAGGTGTTCTGATTTTTTGAGTCCCATGTTTTTCCACGACTTGCCCCCGTCTTCACTTTTATAAATACCATCACCATAGCCAACGTGTCTACCTCCTACATTTTCACCCGTTCCTACCCAAACTATCTCTGGTTTTTGTGGATCAAGCGCAATACAACCTATGGAGTAACTAATTTGTTGGTCAAATAAGGAGTTCCAGGTAGTTCCTGCATTTTCTGTTTTCCAAACGCCACCAGATCCAACTGCCACATACCACACGTTTTCGTTATTTGGATGGATCACAATGTCTGCAATTCTTCCAGACATCAATGCGGGGCCGATACTTCTAAATTTTAAGCCATTATAAATGGAACTCGTATCAACTTTTTTAGTATCATCTACCGTTTTAGTGCTTTGTGCAAAACTTGTAGATATTAAACTGAAAAAAATAAAGGTTAAACTTGTTACTCTTGTAATCTTTTGTAGGTTGGGTGTTTTAATCATTTTGTTTTTTTGGAAAATCTAAAAAAAGTAAAATAAAAAATATGTGTTAAGGTTTTTAGGAATTTAAGTTAGGGAAAAAATTAAATTATTTAGTGGTTTGTTTTTATTCTAAACAAAATAAAAGAGTTTTTACTATTGATGGTGGAATGAAACACAACGTTGCGTGTATGAATGTAACACGTTCCAAAATCCGGACGGCTTCAATATACAATCAATTGTAAAAGACCCCATGCACCAAAAACATGCGTTTTCTTCCCACGCAATTTTTTGATTATCTTTAGATGCTTTTCAGATATTTTGATTGCTTCCCTAAACCCTTGCGATGTAGCCATCTCCAACGACTTTTTGTATGCAATTTGCAAAGTGTCCTGGTCGAGGTCTTGGAGATCAACGAATGTTGATTTTTAAGATCTCGCCTCAGCGTTGGCCATCGTTACATAAACATGTATGCCCACAGGTCAAATTGAACTATGAGCACATAAAATTGTTGCTAAAGCCCGTTTTCATTGGTTACGAATACCGGTTTTTGGGCTGTACATTGACAGTATTGTTTTTATTAATTTGACAAGAAACAAAAAACAGCGCCGTTAATATGGAATGATCAAAAGGCTTAAACGTATTTTCAAATGGGTCCTTGGTATCATCGGGGTGACACTGATGCTATTCTCTACGTTTTTCTTTTTTTATGCCAACACATTGAAGGGTGTCAATCCAAAAACCATCAGTTATTACTATCAGTTAAAAACAGAATTGAAGGCTAAAGGCTACAAGGACCAACTAATTATTATTAGCAGCCAACGGGCAGCTTGGCACAACCAACTGCTAACCTTATTCGGGGCAGCAACCAAAAGCAGGCACCTCCGTGGCGATGCTATTGATATAATGGTTTTGGATGTGAATGCCGACGGTATCATCGATGGTAAAGATGTAGACATTGTTTACATCCTACTTGATCGCGAAATAGTCAAGAACACAGGAGGTCTGGGCACCTATCAATCTGAGCGCTGGATCTGGAACAGGCAGATGATCCATGTGGATTGCCGTCAGAAAAAAGCCCGGTGGCATCGGTGAGAAGACATTATCGCATGTACAATGTTGCTTGCGGCCTTATTTAATATTCTTTAAAAAATGTACAATTTCTTCTTCTTCCCAAAATCCTATTTTTTTGTGAAATTCTCTTGACGCTTTGTTTGTAAGCCAGGTATCGGAACCTATTTGTGTACAGCCTTTTTCTTTGCACCACATTTCACCGATTCGCAGGAATTCTTTCGCTATCCCATTTTTTCTATACGGTGGTTCTATATAGATTCCTTCCAAATATCCTGTTGGAGATTTATCGGCTCCTTCAACATAATCTGTTCTAATTGAGAAAATTGAAAACCCAACATTTTCACCATCAGCTCTTTTTGCCATCAAAATCCTGTTCTTCTCCAATTGCGTCATTTCTTTTAAAAGATTTTTGAGTTCTTCTTCGTCGAAATCAGTCCAAAGTTTTTGACTCATTTTCAATAACTGCTCAAAATCTTCGCTGTGCAATTCACTATACCTGATTTGTTCCATTTTATATTTGCTTGCAGCCAACTTTTATAGGTGTAATTTTTGCCGGCATACGCCACCAATTTAGACGGTCATGCTTATTCAATTGTTTCAATAAGCAATCATTGAACCATCAGCACGTAATTTTTCTCCCTCCAGTCCCGGACCAATCTGGCGGTTCACAAGCACTTAAAATATCCGCCAAGTCAAATCCCCTTCCATTGTTCTAATGTAATACCGGTACCAAAGGGTTTGTTGGAGTGGGCGTTCGTTGCTTCATTTAGTATGCTAACCTTCGACATCTTCACCAAATCAAGAATAAATACTACAAGCCATCAATACCAATTTCCCCAAAAAAGTAGTATTTTAATACCTGCAAGTTGGGTACCCGGAAATATCCGTTTATCCATACGTGGTAGAGTATTCAAAACGACAAAAATCTTTTAAATGGAATATAAAACCTTTGAGCCCAGTCCGGATTTAAAAACTTTCATCAAATGTTATTGGCACTTGCGGGTACCAAAAGAATTGCCAAAGGAAAAGCAGCAAATTTTACCCGACGGCTGCATTGAAATGATTTTCAATCTTGGTGACGATATTAAACGCTACATAACCGAAGACAAATATGTAATTCAACCCAGCTCGTTTATTTTAGGGCAAATAAGTAAACCTTATTTTGTGGAGCCAACGGGATTTGTCGACAGCTTTGCCGTTCGGTTTTTCCCTGGCGGATTTTCTCATTTTATTAATCGCTCTGTCGCTGATTTGGCAGACAAGGATACTGAGCTGAAAGATATATTTGATGAAAATAACGTCACAGCGCTGGAGCTTAAAATCAACCAGGCCAGCGACTCCTCTGAACGCATTAAGATAATTGAAGATTTTCTTTTTGATATGCTAAAGCAGCATGTCAATATAGATGATTTAATTAAATCCACGGTTGACACCATATATCAAACCAAGGGAAGCATTGGTGTGAAGAAAATTTTAGAGGGTAATCAAGAAAAGAGGCGGCAGTTAGAGAGAAAATTTTCTAAGAAAGTCGGGTTAAACCCGAAGCAACTTTGCAGGATCATTCGCCTGCAAGCCAGCTTGCAAAGTATGCTTGGTGATAAGCAAAAAAAATTGACAAGTGTCGGGTATGAAAGCGAATACTTTGACCAGTCACACTTTATTAAAGACTTCAAAGACTTTACCGGAATAAGTCCGAAAGAGTTTTACGAAGACCAAAAATTTTTACTTTCCTCTGTTTTATACAAAAAGGATTAGACTGTCGCATTTTTACAATTTTACCCTTCGCACGTGATGTAGTTTTACGCAATAATTTTAAACAGAGAATAATGAAAAAGACAATAATGAGTGCGGGTGTATTTCTTGCCATTGGCTTAATCACTTGCACCAATCAAAACAACGCTAATTCACAAGTATCAAAAGTTGAAGCAACGCCAAAACAAATCTCAGATAATATGAAAAGTTTTATATCCATTTTTGAAATACCATCTATAGAATTTTCAAGGGCTGTCACCTTCTATCAATCAATTTTGGACATTAAGATTGAGGAAATTGATATGCAGGGCACGCAAATGGGACTATTTCCAAGTGAGGGGCAAATGGTTTCGGGCATCATCGTCAAAGGAGAAGGTTACCAACCCTCCTCAGATGGCGTCGTTATTTATCTGAATGGAGGGGATAATCTTCAGGTGATCTTGGACAAAGTGGAGGCCAATGGCGGAAAAATTGCACTTCCTAAAACACTTATTGACGAAGAAAACGGTTATTTTGCAATGTTTATTGATACCGAGGGGAATAAAATCGGCTTGCATTCCCCGAATTAAATGAAACCAATTGAGTCCCTAAAGACGCCACGAACGACGATCCGAAGGCTTCAACCTGCTGATCAGAAAGGGCTCACCGAATTGCTGTGTGATAAATCAGTAACTCAGCATATGGCTTTTCCGGATGAAATGTTAACAAAAGAAGGTGTTACCAATCTGCTGGAAATGACGATCAGCGCTTATGAATCAGAACGGCCGCTACTATCTTTCGCTATTGCTGAAAATGGTAGCGGCGACTTTATAGGTGTTACAGGATTTAGTCCCAGGGAAAACAATGAAATGGAAGTATTTTACGCCTTCCTTCCCAAATATTGGGGCAAGGGCTTTGCAACGGAGATTTTGGCAAGTCTGACAGCGTATATATTAATAGAAACTGATTACGGGACGGTTGTAGCCCCTATTACACAAAATAACCATGCTTCCATTAAGGTGGCAGAAAAAAATGGATTTATAAATTGTGGGCTTAGAGAAGATCCAAACTATAAGGATTTGATTTTTATATTCAAAAAAAAGAAAAACTAAGCACAACGAGGTGTAAAACTCCTATTTGTTCCTTTGTCAAAAACACGCAATCGTATACAAAGTTTTCCAAGCCCTTTCCTGGCACTTACACACTCATACTCCTCTATCATCCACTTTCCCTCTAAACCTAACAACCTCTTCCTTTAATTTCCTATTCACATCTTCTAAAAGTCGATTTTCTTCTTTCAAAACACTTAAGAGTTCGTGCATCACATTAAGATGCTCTAGCTGGAGGGAAACGATTTCCTGGAGATCGGCTTTGGTTTGTTTTATAGGCATAATGTAATTTTTAGTATTCAAAAAAAACTTCTGTGGAATATTAATATGCTTTAAAAGCATATTAAAGGTACAATAAATATTGAAATAAATACTATAAAGCATAAAATAATGCGAAAAAGAGTTCATTTTACTTCTTTAACTTTGTTTTTGTAGTTACTAAATCTCAAATGAAAAAACCTGTTTACAATCGAATAAAAGCGGTTTTAGCAGAACAAGGTAAGACCAATAATTGGCTGGCAGATCAATTGGAAATGAATCGTACTACGGTATCAAAATGGTGCAGAAATCAGATGCAGCCAAGAATTGAAACACTTTTTCAAATAGCAGATGTTTTGGAGGTCGATGCTAGAACGTTGCTTGTTTCAAAAACAGATAGATAGTATTGAGTACGAATTCACACCTTATCAAGACGTCTTTATTTTCACAGGTCGGTTATCAATAAGCCTGCCCTACCCCTTCAACTTTTTCTGATCCTAATTTATTAATGCGACATTGTTGCACTAATATTAGAATTACCTATATTTGAAGCCGGAATCAACCATCAACAAAATGACAGATAACAATTTTGAGGTAATTATTATTGGCGGGAGTTATTCGGGACTGTCAGCGGCTATGAGTTTGGGGCGGTCTTTGAGGAAGGTTTTAATCATTGACAGCGGGAAACGTTGCAACCAGCCAACTCCCCACGCGCATAACTTCATCACCCATGATGGCAAACCACCGCAAGAGATCGCCGACATGGCTAAAAAGCAGGTGTTGGCCTACGAAACGGTAAACTACTATGAAGGATTGGCCGCCACCGGCAGAAAAGCGGGATATGGATTTGAAATTCAAACAGATTCGGGCGCCATCTTCAAGGCCAAAAAACTGATCTTCGCCACTGGCGTAAAAGATATCATGCCCGAGATCACGGGATTTTTGGCCTGCTGGGGGATTTCTGTGCTCCATTGTCCCTACTGTCACGGCTATGAAGTGAGAGGAAAGAAAACCGGTATTCTCCTGAATGGCATGATGGCTTTTGAATTCAGCAAGATGATCAAAAACCTGACAGATGATCTGACCATTTTTACCAACGGTCAATCTATGCTTACCCCGGAGCAAACGGAGCTTTTAAACAGTCGTAATATCCAGGTGGAGGAAAAAACCATAACGGAGTTTGTTCATGACCGGGGCTATCTCAGCGCAGTTATATTCAATGACCGGTCAAAACAGGAAGTCGCAGCGCTGTATGCTCATCCGGATTTTGCCCAGCATTGTTATATTCCGGAACAATTGGGATGTAAACTCAATGATCAAGGCTTATTGGAGGTAGACGACATGCAAAGAACAAATGTTGAAGGCGTTTATGCCTGTGGGGATAACAGCAGTCCGATGCGGGCGCTTGCCATGGCCATTGCTGCGGGAACAATGGCCGGAGCGGCTTTAAACAAAGAACTTGTTGAGGAGGAATTTTGAGCCACGTAAAATGATGTCAGCAGCGGAGATATCTTAAAGGCCTTACCAGGCGCCGGATGATCAGTCTTTTGGAGCACTGTCTTCTTGAGATTCGTTGTCTTCAATGGTAATGACAATGTCATCCGGTGTTTTGTCTTCTTCCTTGTAAAAATTGTGTATACCTACCATATAAGCCACCAGGATGGCCCAGATTTTCCTTTTTACGAAGCGGATTATTTGATGGAAGACAGACTTCATCATTACTTGTTTGATGGTGCTATGCTAATTGTACTATCAATTAGCAATCCAATTATTTGATGATGTCAATCTGTCATTGTTGCGGATTTTATCTTAACCTAGTACTCTTCATAAAAGTCAAACTTTCGAGCCACAATATTTGCTTTTTCATTTTTCAGATACTCCAGAAATGCAGCGGCGACCGGTGAATGTTTTTTCCCCTTCATCCAGATCAAAGACCAGGTACTGGTAATAGGCAGCCCTTTAACCGGTGCAATTTGAAGGTCCTTTTTAAATAATTCATTTTTGATACCGATCAGGGGCATAATGGAATAACCCAAACCCGCCAATACCGCCTGCTTGACCGCCTCGTTGGAGGTTAGCTCCATTTTTTTAATGACGGTAATGTTATTTTGAGCTATAAAATGCTCCATAATTCGCCGGGTCCCGGAACCCTTTTCCCGGAATATAAGTGGCAATTCGGCAAATATCTCTTTTGGGTGTAATACCTTTTTGGTAGGGTAAGCCTTGTTACCTACCAAAAACAGTTTGTTCTGCATCAGATCCAATTTCTCAATATCCAGTGAATCGGGAAGCACGGAAACCAACGAGTAATCCACCTCATTGTTTTTTAAACTCTCGATGACCCGCGCCTTGTTAGTAACATCCATGGCCAGTTCTATGCCAGAGTGTTCGTTGACAAAATCGGAAAGAAAATAAGGCATCACATATTTACCTGTAGAAACAACCGAGATCTTTAGCCTGCCCGTGAGTAATCCCTCATAGGCCAGGGTTTTGTGTCTGATGGCATATACGTGGTTGAGGATATTTTCAGCAGCTTCGGCGATTTCCATTCCAAAGTCGGTGATATAGATTTTCCTCCCAATCACCTCGGTTAATGGAATATCAAACTGATCCTGGAAGTTTTTTAGTTGAATCGAGACGGCCGGTTGGGTGAGGTGAAGTTCGTCGGCGGCCTTGGTGATGCTTTTGGTTTCGGTGATCCTCAAAAAGATCTGAAGTTGGTTTAAAGTATAATTCATAAATATATCTTATGTAAAACATAATAAAGATAAATAAAAATTTATGAATTAAAATACGCACCTTTGTAATAACATATTTAATTCTTTGTTCCTCATGATATCTTCAAAATCAATTCTACATATTCTACTCGGGGCGGTGGCGCTAGGCGCCTCCGCTCTCGTTTTTTTCCTGGAAAACAATGTGATGACCCAACATTTGTTGGCCTCAGTATCCATTGTGATCAGTCTTTTCATTTTAAAAACTTATCAAAAACCGTATTAATCATGAATCCACAAAAGCAATTTGAACTAATCAGAGGCGTCTTTGAGTCGTTTGAGGCCAAAGAGGTGCTGCTTTGTCTGATAGACGGAAAAATTAAATTTCACAATCACAAAATTTTCAGCGAGGAAGAGCGGTTTGGTGTGAAAAATGCCAACTCCATCCAGCGTATCAAGGAGCTGAGCGAGGCAAGAGAACAAGTGCTGAAGCTTTTGGATGATTGCGAGAGTAACGGCACCAAACTTTCCATTCACTCTCAGATTTTTGTTGAATTATTGGCCGAGTCAGAAGTAGCATAATCGATCTCTATTCAAAAGACTTTGGAATTATATTAGAAACGGTCGTTTTATACCAATCCACATAAATGAATTTCGATTTTTTAATTGACAATCTTACTAACCCCGCCCTGCTCTTTTTCATACTTGGAATTATCGCTGTTTGCGTGAGGAGTGATTTGGAAATACCTTCGAATTCATCCAAATTTATTTCTCTCTATTTATTGTTCTCTATTGGGTTTAAGGGAGGGCAGGAATTGTCTCATGAAACCATTAATGCTGAGATTATATGGTCAATGCTATTTGGGATCTGTGTCGCACTTGTTATACCGGTTGTTGCTTTTTTTATCTTAAAGCGTAAATTAAACACTCATGATTCGGGTGCAATTGCTGCCGCATATGGTTCTGTGAGCGCGGTAACATTTGTCACCTCGGTATCTTACCTGGAATCACAAGGGCACATTTTGCATGGCCACATGGTCGCTATTATGGCACTAATGGAATCTCCGGCAATTATCGCGGGGTTAGTTTTGATTTCGATTTTCACCAAAGAGGAGTCAACGACTATCAGAAAACGCACTGCGTTAAGACACTCGCTCACCAATGGCAGTGTGCTGCTCATTCTGGGGAGTTTGTTGATCGGCTATCTGGCCAGTGCTGAGCAGGCTGAAGGTATCAAGCCATTTACAAATGATATCTTCAAAGGTTTTCTCGCGGTGTTTCTGCTGGACATGGGTATTGTGAGCGGTAAAAAATTGAATTCATTGCTGGCAAAGGGGTGGTTCCCCTTTGCCTTTGCTATCATTATTCCCCTGATAAACGGTTGCCTTTTCGCGATACTTAGTTCAATGGTAACATCCGAAATATCGAGTCGTTTTATCTTTGCTATCTTAGCGGCAAGCGCCTCTTATATAGCGGTTCCCGCTGCCATGAAAATTGCCGTACCTAAAGCGAATCCAGGCTTGTTTTTGCCTATGGCCCTGGCCGTTACTTTTCCGTTCAATATCACCATTGGCATGCCTATTTATTTTTTAATTGTGCAAAATTCATGAATAGAAATTCATTTAAATTATTGAATTTCTATGGTTCCTGTGGTTAATCCATGGTAGATACTAACCTTGATCAGGTACTAAGTGTTTTGATACGTAATACTTTTTCTTTAACCAAAAGGCCACTCTCACCAACAATATCAGGGCCGGAACCTCTACTAACGGACCAATGACACCGGCAAAAGCCTGCCCTGAATTTAAACCAAAAACAGCAATAGCTACAGCAATGGCTAATTCGAAATTATTACCGGCTGCGGTAAATGCAATTGAAACGTTTTGTGTATATGTTGCTCCCGAGGCCTTACTGAAAAAGAATCCCACAAAAAACATAAGGATAAAATAGATCAACAGCGGGACCGCTATTCTGATCACATCCATTGGAATTTGCACAATTAATTCACCTTTCAAAGAGAACATAACAACGATGGTAAATAATAGCGCAATAAGGGTTATTGGTGAAATGGCGGGAATGAATTTGGTTTTGTACCAGTGTTCACCTTTTACCCTGATCAAAATAAACCTGCTCAAAAGCCCTGCTAAAAACGGTATACCGAGATAGATAGCTACACTTTCCGCAATGGCGCCGATGGATATATCGACAATGGTGCCTTCAAATCCAAAATACGGTGGTAAAACTGTAATAAATAGCCATGCGTAGAAACTGTATCCAAATACCTGGAATATGCTGTTGAGCGCAACCAGGCCGGCACCGTACTCACTGCTTCCATCAGCCAGGTCATTCCACACTAAAACCATGGCAATGCACCTGGCCAAGCCTATCAAAATAAGCCCGACCATGTATTCCGGATAATCCTGTAAGAAAATCAAAGCCAGGATAAACATGAGTACCGGTCCGATAATCCAATTCAAAATTAGGGAGATGGAAAGGATCCGGACATTCATAAATACCTTGGGAAGTAGCTTGTAATCTACTTTAGCTAATGGAGGATACATCATTAATATCAGACCTATGGCTATAGGAATGTTGGTGCCATTGCTGCTGGACCAATCAATGGATGACGCGCTGGAAGAAAAGAAATAACCTATCCCAATGCCAATAGCCATGGCAAGGAATATCCAAAGGGTCAGGTATTGATCTAAAAAGCTGAGTTTTTTTTGTTTAGTCGGCATTTTATTTATTTACCTGAGAGAATACATAAAACATTTCGTTAGCTATTTCTATAGATCTTTCTTCATACTTGGCAGCTTCCATCGGGGTACCGTCAAATGCCTTCGGATCGTCATACCTCACCGGTATCCTGCTTTCGGCTCCGGGGATGAACGGGCAGTTTTCATCCGCGTGTGAGCAGGTCATGACCGCAGCAAAGTTATCGGTAGGATTAATGGCGTCATCGTAGGTTTTGGAGAAAGTGCTGATGGGTTCTGCATCATCGGAGAAAAAAATGAAGTAAATTGGATTGCTTTTTTCTTTCGTGGTTACATTAAACCCTGCCTTTTTAATGACTTCCACCGCCCTTTCATTAAATGCGGTCACCTCCACTCCGCCGGAGTAGCAGCTTGCCTCCACACCATAATAGTAGGCAGCGGCCTGTGCCCAGATTTGCGAAAGCTGGCTTCTGCGTGAATTGTGTGTACAGATAAAATTGAGGTTCACATCTTCACCTGCCGATACTTTGGCTTGTATGTATGCAATCATTGGCTGCAGTACGTCCCGTCTTTCTTTATTGACCTCATTGGCATTGAATTGCTTTATTGTTTCAGCTAATTTACTATTTAAAGGCATTGTTTTCTTTGGCATAAGTTTGACAATCATTTAACAACAACCCGCACCAGGCTCACAAGAACCGTTCTGCGCTGCACTTAAAGCGGATAATCTAACCCCTGATTTTTTTTCGGGGATGCCACATTTTTCTTTTGCGAGGCAATCGGTTTGCTTGGTAGTCAATTGAAAATACTGACCATCAAACGCCAGACCGTATTTGCCGATGGTGTCGGCCTGGTATTCAACTTCAATTTCCAGATCTTCAAGGTCGAGCCGTGACGCTGACAGTTCAATGATAGACTTGAGTTTTTGATTACTCAGCCGGTGGTCATAATCGGTGTCGGTAAACAACTGAAAATTAATGACGGCCTCTTTTCTGATAGTTCCACCACAATCAATAAAATGTTTGCTTACGTTTCCAATTTCCGTGACATGAAAATGGGCAGGCACCTCCTCGCCATTGGGTAACTGAAATTTTACCTGATTCACCTGTTCTAAAGCTTGTTTAATTTCTGATAGTTTCATTATTCTTTATGTTATTGCAATATTACGATAATATAGATTAAATTTTTTTATCAACAATTTCTCAATGTGGGATTATCAAATTGATTGAAGATTTCATTGAACTGATCTTTGATCTCAGCCCAGCGGAGTCCATTGATGCAGTAGCTAACGCTTGATCCTTCAACAGTCCCCTGGATGATGCCAATATCTTTTAATTCCCGCAGGTGCTGACTGATCGTAGCCTGTGCGAGACCCAACTCTTGCACCAAATCGCCATTTACACAAGCATTTGATTTCAGCAGGTGCTGGATAATGGCCACTCTGGCGGGGTGGGCAAAAGCTTTGGCAGCCATTGCTATCTCATTTTGTACGTTTGAAAACAAATCTGTCTTTGTGACACCCATATCGCTTATTGTTTCATTGCAATATTACGATTAATATTTTTAATTACCAATTTTTTCAGATTTTTTTTGAGGATACTATATACAAAAGACAGCTATGTGTATTTCCCTTTAAAAATTTTCGCAGGACTATTTTCTGAAGATATGCACCTCATTTGATAATTCATCAAATATGTCGTCAGGGGGAATATTGAACTTGAATAATCGAAGATAATCCAGTAAATTGAAAAGAAAGTTGGGAAGACGGCTTTTTAACGTTGCGGCGATATACACCAGCTTAAACCTATGACGCTGTCGAATCAGTAATGACTATGAAAACTTTGGAAGAAAGCGTTGTCACGACCATGGACGGTTCTGAAAGTGAACTGTTTCAGTTTTTGCCCTATATGCTACAGGATGTATGGGAGTTAGGTACTTCTTCAGAAGCAGTTATTGGCCTGGTCAGAAAACATGCCAGGGATCATGCCAACCTTAGTATTCTCGACCTTGGCTGCGGAAAGGGCGCAGCATCTGTAAAACTGGCCAAGGAGCTTCAGTGCACTTGCCTCGGTATTGATGGGGTAGGTGCATTTATCGATGAGGCTGCGCGCAAGGCGAAAGAATTTGGCGTAGAAAATCTGTGCCAGTTCATCGCAGACGACATCCGGGTAAGGATCAAGGTACTGCCTAAGTTTGACATTATAATACTAGGCGCTTTGGGGCCGGTTTTCGGAGATTATGACGCCACACTTACCACCCTTTCAAAGTGTTTGAATCAGGACGGGATGATTATTATCGATGACGCTTATATTGAAGATAAAAGTGATTACACCGATTCTTCGATCCGGAAAAGATCGGAAATACTCCAACAGATAAAAGTAGCCGGCATGCGACTGGTCGATGAAAAGATCATGGAGGAAGGTGAGATAAAAGCTGCTGACGATTACCTGTTTGAAAATCTTGAAAAAAGGTGTCGGGAGTTAATAGAAAAATATCCTGGTAAAAGGAAGCTTTTTGAGGATTATATAGCCGGGCAAAGGGAAGAGAATGATGTCCTCGAAACCAAAGTCATTTGTTCAACCATTTTGATAAGGAAAAACAGGGGATTTATCGAGCGTTAAGAAGCTGTCTACATTACCCGATCGCAGTAAACCAGGTAAAATATAAATATTTTCGGGTCTAATATGGGCTGTAGTCTCCTGATCGCGTGGGCCAAAAAATCTTTGCAATCTGATGTGTCTGAAATCGTAAACCCAAAACAAATGAATTGATTTTTTTTCACACTATTAAATTTTCTTATTATGGCTTCAAATAGAGGACTTGCTTATGTTAAACCAGGCGTGGTTGAGTTGCGGGATATTGCCTTCCCGGAATTGGCCCTGGGGGATCGAAAATGCCACCACGGCGTGATCCTTAAAATTGTATCAACCAATATTTGTGGAAGCGACCAACACATGGTTCGCGGCAGGACCACCGCACCAGAGGGATTAATTCTGGGACATGAAATTACTGGCGAGGTATTGGAAAAAGGAAGAGATGTAGAGTATCTGGAAGTGGGTGACCTGGTATCGGTACCTTTTAACATCGCCTGCGGCCGGTGTAGAAATTGCAAAGAACAGCAAACGGGTATTTGTACCAACGTAAACGAAGCCCGGCCCGGCGCTGCCTATGGTTATGTAGATATGGGTGGATGGATCGGTGGTCAGGCGGAATACGTGATGGTACCCTATGCGGATTTCAACCTGCTTAAATTTCCTGACAAGGACCAGGCGTTGACAAAAATCAGGGACTTAACGCTCTTATCAGACATCTTGCCAACAGGCTATCACGGGGCTGTGACCGCCGGCGTAAAACCAGGTGCTGTCGTTTACGTGGCCGGTGCCGGACCGGTGGGATTAGCCTGCGCCGCCTCTTGTCATTTGCTGGGCGCTGCCGTCGTGATCGTCGGGGATCTTATTCCGGAAAGACTGGCACAGGCTAGAAGTTTTGGGTGCGAGACGGTTGATTTAAGGAAGGATGCCTCGCTCGCCGATCAAATTGCTCAAATTGTAGGTGTTCCCGAAGTGGACTGCACTGTTGATTGTGTAGGATTTGAGGCAAGAGGCCATGGCCACAGCCATAGCGTCGAGCAACCCGCTACTGTATTAAATGCCGCCATGGAAGTTACCCGTGCCGGTGGCGGAATTGGCATCCCCGGTTTGTATGTAACAGGAGATCCGGGAGGTGTAGATGACAATGCTAAAATCGGCAATCTCAGCATTCGCATCGGGCTGGGCTGGGCCAAATCGCACCACTTTACTACAGGTCAATGTCCTGTAATGAAATACAATCGCAATCTGATGCAAGCTATTTTGTACGACAAAATAAAAATAGCAGATGCGGTGAATGTACAAGTGATCAGCCTTGAGGACGGCCCCAGCGGTTACCAGGATTTTGACAAAGGTGCCGCCAAGAAGTATGTCATTGATCCGCACGGTATCGTAGCTGCCTAAACAGATTGTTTTTCCCTATTAACCATGAAGACTATAAGGTAATCAACGACTTTTTGGCAACGTTAAAAAGAGAAAAAGACAGACATCATTTTCAGCATGCCCTGGCAGCCAATATTGCCAGGGCTGTTTTATGCGTAGATGAACGCAAGACCTAAGGCGCTGGTTTGCTTCTTGTTAATTCAGCCGCCTGGGCCTTCTTCGATCATTATTGCCATGATCCGTATTTTGTTACCTTAAATGGCGAGGTATCCGTAAAGAATCCATTAGATTTGTAAGGCATGCGAAGATACTGCGGCACTTCCAGCCCTTTGCGGCGGTCGCGCCATAACTATTAAAAAATATATAGCAAAATGAATCGTCTACTACTGTTAAACCTGAGCCTGCTGATAACTTTCTCAGCTTTTAGCCAGGGAGGGAAGGTCTATGACAACCTTTCCATGAAAAGCAACCTGCTAAAGAGCGAGCGGAAATTTGCGGTTTACCTGCCACCCGACTATGAGACCTCGGAGAGAAGCTACCCCGTTCTGTACCTGCTTCACGGTTCTGGAGATGATCAGACCGGTTGGATCCAGTTTGGGGAGGTTTTGCATATAGCCGATAAGGCCATTCGCGAGGGAAAGGCAACGCCCATGATCATTGTGATGCCGGATGCCAATACTGGCCGCCGCGGTTATTTCAACGACATCAAGGGAACGTGGCTTTACGAAGACTTTTTCTTTAAGGAATTGATACCCTATGTTGAAGGGACCTACCGGATTAAAGGCGAAAAGCGCTATCGCGCGGTTGCCGGTCTTTCCATGGGGGGAGGGGGCTCCTTCATGTATGCCTTGCATCACCCTGAAATGTTCTCTTCAGCCTGTCCTCTAAGTGCCTACGTAGGCCCGCTTTCAGTAGATGAACTGAAGGCGCGTTTAAAAAGAAGTAATGAAAGCTATTCCAACCAGCAAATTCAGCAATATTATGAGCAGCACAATGCGCTGTCTCTAATAGACCAGCTGTCGAAAAAGGACCTGTCCTCGGTACGTTGGTTTATAGATTGCGGAGACGATGATTTTTTGTATGAAGGAAACAGCCTGGTACATATCGCCCTGCGCAAGAAAGAAGTTCCCCACGAATTTCGCATTCGGGACGGCCGCCACAGCTGGACCTATTGGCGAGCGTCTCTTCCGGTAGTGTTGTCGTTTGTGTCTGACGCTTTTCACCAATATTAAAGGTCAGGCTTATTGCTAAATAACATTAGCATTGTCGATGGGTAAAAACAGTATCAAAACCTATAGCACCGAAACATTCCGGCACAAGTTTATGAAACCGGAACAGGAGCTCGATACTATTTTAAAATCAGACTACGGAAAGTTTTTTATAGTAAGGGTGGAGGAGATGATTCAGCTGATAAAACTTCCGGTTCCGCCGACGAGAGCAACCACCCATTCGCTTATTTATCTGACAGAAGGCGAAGCCATCATGACCATTGGGAGTGAGACCTTTACAATGTATAAAGACGAGTGCCTTTTTGTTCCGGCGGGACAAATTTTTTCATTTTCCAATGCGGATGTCAACAAAGGATATCTTTGCAACTTCCACAATGATTTCTTTGTTGGCAAGTTTGGCAAAAAAGACTTGTTGAAAGATTTTGAATTTTTAACAGTTTGGGGCAACTGCCACGTTGCCCTGGATAGCCGGACCTCTTATTATGTCGGCCACCTTTTGCAAAGAATATTGGAGGATTATGCCGCAAACGGATTGAAGCATACCAACATCATTCAACCTTATTTCATTGCTGCACTTTGTGAGATAGCCAGGGTCTACCAACCACTTTCAAGTAACAAAAAAGACCAATCCGTGAAGATTGCTAATAAATTTAAGGAACTGCTTTTCTCCAAAATCAAGACGATACACCTGGTCAATGAGTATGCCTCCCTATTAAATATTACGCCAAATCATTTGAATAAAGTGGTAAAACGTATTACAGGGAAATCACCTGCCAAATGGATCAATGAGATACTTGTGATGGAGGCAAAAGTTCTGCTGTATCAAACAGATATTCCCATCAGGGAGGTGGCTGCGGAAATAGGTATATTTGATCAATCGTATTTCAGTCGTCTTTTTAAAAAATATGAGGGTGTAACGCCGTTGCAATTCCGTAAAATGATTGAAATATCCTAATCAATCCCCAATCTATCCTAGTATTAAAAGGCATCTCTTTAGAATTTTACACGCATAAAAACAAATCGGGATGTATTTTACTTTATTGACCATTCATTCCCTGTTTCGCTGGCTGGTGTTAATCAGTTTGGTTTACGCTATTTATAAGGCATTCAGGGGATATACCACAAATTCACCATTTTCGAAAACAGATAACGCCGTCAGGCATTGGACAGCAACAATTACCCATATCCAATTTACCATTGGTACCATTCTTTATGTAATTAGTCCTGTAGTAAAATATTTATGGAAGAATTTCAGTACGGGTGTACATCAGCAGGAACCTTCTTTTTTTGGTGTCATACATTTTGCATTAATGATGGTCGCGGTAACGGTGTTAACCATTGGCTCGGCCAAAGCAAAGAGAAATACCGTAGATAAAGAAAAGTTTGGTACCATGCTGATCTGGTTTTCCGTCGCCCTTATTATTATACTCATCGCCATTCCATGGCCATTTTCTCCATTGGCAAACAGACCTTATTTTAGAGGCATATGAAAAAATACCTTTATACAGATATCGGACGTCTACGATTACTCGCTTTTCTGGAAGGAGTATCGTTGTTACTATTGGTTTTTATTGCGGTCCCCATTAAGTATTATTACGATAATCCCGCACTGGTCAAGGCCATCGGGCCGGCCCATGGTGTGTTGTTTCTTCTTTTTGTAGTTAACGCCTTAAAAATAAGCGTTGACTATCGATGGAAACTTAAAACAACGCTCATGGTATTGGTAGCTTGTGTTGTTCCTTTCGGCACTTTTTACATTGACAGCAACCTGTTAAAAAAAATGCATCGCGAGCAGCTAAAATAAAATATATCACGCTGCCAACGAGATTCCGCGACTTATCTTTAACAATTGGGATATTTCAGAAACCACTTGTGAAATCTTCTCCTTCCAACGCGGAGGTACAAGGTACATTAAGATGTATTTTAAGGTTATCTATGTTCTGTACCTCGTGAAATCCTTAAAATCCTTTAGTTTTGTGACAACAAAGGGTAGTGGTTATTCCTATCGTTTCTATCTTGAGTTTACACAGAATCATGGACGATTTAAAAATTTTTGACAAGCCTGAAATTTATACTGAATTAGAAGCTAACGCCAAAAGAATGGGATTTACAATGCCCGCTGATCTGGGTACCGGCGCTTTATTAAAAACGCTGATATCCTCAAAGCCAAAATCCAGTTTCCTGGAGCTGGGAACCGGTGCCGGTTTATCGTTATCCTGGATGATCGACGGCATGGATGAAGCTTCTAAGCTTACCACTGTAGATAATGAGCCACAGCTGGCTGGCAATGCCCGTGTCTATTTTGGTAAGGACGAAAGGGTTGAGATCATTTGTGCCGACGGTGCAGAATGGCTTAAAAACTACAGCGGCGAAAGATTTGACCTGATATTTGCCGATGCCTGGCCGGGAAAATACAGTGAGATTGAGGAAACGCTTGCCCTGGTAAAAGCAGGTGGCTTTTATATAGTAGACGATATGAGAACCAGGCCGGATTGGCCTCGAGAACATCAGGGAAAAGCTGATAACCTCGTCAAATACCTGGAAAACCGCAACGATTTTAATTTAGTCAAAATGAATTGGTCTTCAGGCTTAATTCTCGCCGTAAAGAAATACTGAGAATGCCAATTTAACCATTGGCACCATGCCAAACATCGCTATTAGCTCCATATCTCAAGTTCAATGAAAAAAGAAGTACTAATAGTTTTAGGTGCTCCAAATTCACCCACAGGTGAATTAAGTAATATTGCCAAAAGCCGGCTGGATTACTGCGCAAGTATTTATTCAAAGGGTAAACGGGTCTTATGCACCGGGGGCTGGGGCGAACATTTTAATACAGCCCCTGAGGCACATGCCGTTTATGCAAAAAGATATTTGATTGAAAAGGGTGTTTTCGAGGAGGATTTTTTAGCATTTGCCCTGTCCCAAAATACCGTGGATGATGCTATCAAGGTAAAAAAGATCATCTCAAATATCACAGCCTCAAAATGGACGATAATAACATCTGATTTTCATAAAGAAAGAGTGGTGCTGATTTTCCAGGAGATATTAAAGGGGTTTGATTTCACTTTTACCGGCGTGAAAAGTAACCTGGAAAATGATCACCTGGAACGGCTGATCAAACATGAGCAGGAAGCCGTACAATTAATTTTGAGGAACGGATTGTATTACTAATAGCCATCCTTTGGCCGGTGAACCGGTTTCCCTTTTAAGTCTGTAAGCTATAGACACTTTCAAAGCGTCATTCTTTTGTGCCTATTCCGGCACCATGATCACAAAGAATGTACGTCTAAACCAGCAATAAGCCGTGGCAAATAGTCGCTTGAATTGATGCTAATGAAAAATATCTATATCTTACAGCTATTATCTATTTGACAACTGTTTAAACCATATATTTAACCTAGAAACTGACCATGAAGATTTTAACCGCTGTAGCCATCTCATGCCTGATTTTTGCATGTTCTTCCAACGCCGGGAAACAAGAGACCGAAAAGGATCAACTGCAAGCCGAGCCACAAACAACCAAAGCACCGTCATTAAAACAGGTTTGGGCTTCCGACACAATTTTAAAAACGCCCGAATCGGTGTTATATGACCAGGAACGTAGCATGATTTACGTAGCTAATGTAAATATGAATCCCTGGGAAAAAGATGGCAATGGATTTATTTCTAAAATGGATCTACAGGGAAATATCATCGAGTTGGAATGGCTTTCCGGTCTTAGTGGTCCCAAGGGTATGGGCATTATGGGTAATTCACTCTTTGTTGCGGATATCGATGAGGTGGTTGCGTTTGACATTGAAACAGGACAAGTAATCAATACCTACAAGGTGGAGGGAACACCCACCCTGAACGACATTACCATTGGCGATGGCGTAGTTTATATATCGGGGTCAGACAGTAACAAGGTGTTTGCATTGAAAGGCGGCCAGGTGTCAGTGTATTTAGAGGGGGATTTTGGCAGGCCAAATGGTCTTTTCGCTGAACCCGGTAGATTATTAATGCTCACCAGTGGCAGCAGCCAGCTGAAGTCTTTTGATCTTGGCACCAAAGAAAGCGTTGACCTTGTAGATAATCTGGGACACGGCGATGGTATTGTTCCGGTTGGTAATGGAGATTACCTGGCCTCCAGCTGGCGCGGAGAGCTTTTTTACATCGATTCCAATTGGAAGCGCACCCAACTTTTAGATACGCGGAAGGATAAAATCAATGCGGCTGATATAGATTTTATAATTGATAAAAATTTATTGTTGGTACCTACCTTTTTTGACAACAGAGTGGTTGCCTACCAGTTGCAGCAGTAAGTACCATAACGTGATCTCCATCCACAAAGTCATAGTAAACTACTAATATTACCTATAGCATTGGCTCGAATGCGCAGGATATTGTGATTCTGAGGTCAGGAAAGTTGGCTGTGAATTGATGGGAAACTCATTTCTTAATCCAGATTAAGGAATTCCATCCGAGGGCCCCCGATTTTTGCATCATGAAGCATCGGGAAATGGGTTTTTTATCATTTATTGCGATTTTGGCCTTATTGATGGCACTGGTTTCAATAACCATCAATATGGTCCTGCCGGCTTTCCAAAGCATGGCCAATACGTTTCAGTTGAGGCATCAGAATCAGATTCAGTTGGTGATTTCTTTATTATACCTGGGCTTAGGTATTGGTCAGCTGTTTTACGGCCCGCTTTCAGATAGCATAGGCAGAAAGCGAACTATTTACATTGGTCTAATCTTGTTCATTACCGGGTGTCTGGTCTCATATTTATCCGGGGATTTAGTTACCCTTATTGCCGGACAAATCATACAGGGACTAGGCCTGGGGGCTCCGAGGGTAATCAGCCTTTCAATCGTCCGCGATCGTTATGCGGGCAATAGTATGGCCAGGGCCATGTCATTTATCATGGTTATCTACATTCTTACACCCATCTTTTCCCCAATCCTGGGGAAGATGGTGCTAATGCTGGCGGAATGGCGCACCTTATTTATCGTTTTCATTTTTCTGGGATTGGCGGTCTTATTACTATTTCGATATGTAATGCCCGAAACGCTGCCCCCGGAGCGCAGAAAAGCATTTACGGTCAGGCATTTGGTTGCGGCCACAGCCGGGATAGTAAACAATCAGATATCTTTAGGTTGTATCATTATTTTAGGCGTGTATTCCGGCGTCTTTATTACTTATCTTAATCTGTCGCAACCGATATTTGAAATAGAATACCAACTTGGCAATCGCTATCCGTTTTATTTTGCCTCCCTTGCACTCGGCATAGGGTTGGCCTCATTCCTCAACGGAAAGCTGGTAACGGGATTTGGCATGGAAAAACTGATACGTTATGCTATTTGGAGTGGCCTTACGGCCTCTGTGCCTTTCATTATACTTACCGGCTGGTATCAGGGACATCCGCCACTTTCGATACTTTTAATATTTCTGTTCATTCAGCTTTTTTGTTACGGAATTTTAATCGGAAATTTAAGCGCCATGGCGATGAAACCTTTTGGGAATTTTGCAGGGTTGGCAGCTGCGATTATCGGGGCACTGTCCACCTTGATATCTGTACCATTATCAATAGGGCTTGGTCGCTATTTTAATGGTTCCGTAATGCCGCTGGTTGCAGGGTTTTTGGTTGCAGGAGTTGTTTCAATAATTATATTCCATCATAATCACCAGGTAAAATTGGCACATGAATAATACGATCATTAATAATTTATTTGAACTATGGAGATTCATAGGCACCGGCACGAAGTCTTTTCATCGACGAAAAGGATATGAATATGTGATGTCCCCTGAATTATCATGGCCAAATACCATATTTGGCATAAACGGAGAATTAGCAGATTTCCAAAGCATGTATCAAAGCATAGAAAAGGGGAAGCTACCACTGTCAATTGCCTTTTCCGGCGATGCTTTGTTGGAAAAACAACTTTCAGATCATCACTTTGTGCCGAAGTCAACCGTGAAGGGTATGTACCTCAACTTGTCTTCAATAAGTAAACCTGCCAATCATTTTTCTGCTATTGAGAAAGTGGACTCAGAAGAAAAGGCTGTTGAATTTGCCGCAATTGCCTCCGGGTCCTTTGGCTATAAAGTGGCGCCGGCTGTTATTCTTCCACTTATTGACATGGCGCCTAAAATAAAGCTTTTTATAGCCAGCCATGAAGGTGTTTTCTCTAATTGCGGGCTATTATTTTTGGATAGTAATGGCATTTCAGGGTTGCACATGATTGGAACATTACCGGATTGCAGAGGCTTGGGTCTTGGAAAAATTATGACACATAAACTGTTATATGAAGCCTTTGAAAATACTAGCAGGCAGGTGGTGCTGGTGGCATCGGAGGCTGGCGAGCGGATCTATTCGAAGATGGGCTTTGAAGTATCAGGGGCACTAAATATTTATACGACAAAAACATCTGGCAATGAAACATAAGTGATTAATTTTACAACAATATTATTATGGATCTTACGATAGCTGGTCAATGCATGACTTATTACTAAGCCATTTGTCAAAACATATCTCCCTTAGCGATGAGGAGGCGGCGAAGCTTACGACCTATTTTGAACCTAAAGTCTTTAAAAAGAAGGCCTATCTTTGCCGGGTTGGCGAGATTTTTCGGGAGGCGACTTTTGTTGATCAAGGTTGCTTTGTTACGTATTCGTTTGATAAAAATGGTAAAACACACGTCGCTCAGGTAGCCTCTGAAGGCTGGTGGGCAGGTGATATTTATAGTTTTCTCACACAGAAACCTTCCGATTATTTTGTTGAGTCATTCGAAAATAGTACGGTACTTCAAATAAGTAAGGCGGGGTTGGAAACGTTATATCTCGAAATTCCAAAAATGGAACGTTATTTCAGAATTATCATACAAAATGCCTATATCAGCATGAGAGAGAGAATGATGGCCGCGATGAGCAAGCCGGCAATGCAGCGTTATATGGAATTTCTGGAGGCTTATCCGGGAATAGATCAGAGAGTACCACAATATGTTGTGGCCTCTTATCTTGGGATAAGGCCCGAATTTCTAAGTAGAATACGAAAGAAGCTGGCGCGCAGGTGAATTTATTGAACTAGATCATTTTTATAGCCCCGGCTTCCCCTGAATTTTGCTTCTGTATTTATGTTAAACTAAAAAAGGAGGTAAAATGTCAGCCTATTGTTTATTTGATAATCTAACAGTCAAAGATCCGGAAAAACTGGAAATGTACAAAAGTCAGGTGTTATCGATAGTCGAAAAATACCAGGGAAAATATGTTGTTCTTGGCGGAGAAACTGAGGTAGTGGAGGGAGCTTGGAAGCCCACTTACCTGGTAATGATAGAATTTCCCAGCCTGGCGCTTGCAAAAGAGTGGTACCATTCTGAGGATTACAAGGCGCTAAAAGCGCTGCGCCTTTCTGCTACGGACTCCAGCGCAGTAATAATTCAAGGGCTTTAAAAGGTAGATAAGACTTAGACCCTGAAGGCGAAAGTCTGCATTGGATACTAAGTATCGGAATACCTGTCGTTACTATTGGTAATTACAATTGGACCAGCGGGTAATTTAGGAGGATTTCCTAATTTACCCTTTCGGAATTACCTCTATTGAAAGCGCTGGTATTTGCTGTTAATTTTACCAAAAAATTAAAACAGCATGCGCACTTTGCAATATCTTAACAATAAGAAAAGGGGGAATTATACGTGGTTTTTGGTGATTTTTTTATTGCTTTCCTGTGTGAGCGATAGGGATGTCACGCCTACCGATAAAGTCGGCGAAGGGATAGAGGGGTTGGTGATTAATGATAATTTTGAGTACGAAACGATCCAGGCAACCAATATAAGTATTGAAGTCACTTTGCAAAACGCTCCCCTTGCAAAGGTTCCCCTGGTGATTTATACCTCAGCTCCGGCCAGTTTGTATAACGAAGATCCCGACCTGGGCGGGAATGTTCTGGTTAAGGGGATCACCAATGAAAATGGTATTTTCGAATCGGATATACAGTTACCAGCCGATCTGCAGGAAGTTTTTATACAAACCGATTACATAGGAATTCCCGATGTCATTGCAGTACCGGTGCAAAACGGACAAGTACAAATTGAGATCAACGACGAAGAAGACCTGACACAGGGACGCGTCGATTCCGATGATCCCGGCAACCATGCTACCTCGCGTATCAGTAGAACTTATACATTTTTAGGTACTTTCAACAACAAGGGCGTGCCTGACTATCTGGAGGCAGAGTCGGATAATATTGATAAGGCGTTTTTAAATGATGTCAACCAATCACTGCCTGAAAGGAATCCGGTGCCCGTTGCCCACCCGGAGTACCTGGCCAGCGGAACGGAGACGGACCTCAAATTGAATGCGGAAACCGATATTTGGGTGACTTTTGTGCACGAAGGGGCCGGATACAAAAATGTGCTTGGGTTTTATACTTATGATATCAACAACCCACCGGCCAGCGCTGATGACATTACGGCGCTTAATGTTATTTTTCCCAATACTTCTTATAACAAAAGCGGTGGCGGGTTGAGATCCGGTGATAAAGTAAAGATAGGCAGATTTGAAGCAGGTACCGGTATTGGCTGGTTTATTGTGGCCAACGGATTTAAAAATAAAAAAGTGGGAGACGGGAATAATATTTTCTATTCGAATCCAGATTTTAATCCGGAGACAGACCCTGCCTTACGGCAACATAATGTTTTACTGAAAGATGATGGCAGAAATCTGATCTTATTGGGTTTCGAAGACCTTAAGCGGGACGTCAATAGTGACGAAGATTTTAATGACGCCATATTTTACATTACGGCCAGTGAATATCTGGCACTTGAGACCAATAACTTCGAAAGAGTTGCCTCCGAGGAGCAGGATAGCGATAATGACGGGATAGCGGATATCTTTGATGACTATCCACAGGATGGGAATAAGGCATTTAACAATTATTACCCAAATGAAAATACATTTGGCACCCTGGCATTTGAAGACCTATGGCCAAATAAGGGAGATTATGATTTCAATGATCTGGTGGTCGACTATCAGTTTAATCAAATTACCAACGGCCAGAATGAAGTGGTGGAAGTGAATTCCAGGTTTATTATTAAGGCGATCGGGGCAGGCTTTGCCAACGGCTTTGGATTTGAGATGGATCTCGCGCCGGGAGACGTCGCCAATGTCACCGGGCTTTCACTGCAGGAAAATTTTATCAATTTAAATGCCAACAATACGGAGGCCGGGCAAGACAAGGCCACCATTATTGTTTTTGACAATGCCTATAATGAGCTAAGGCATCCGGGCGGCGACCAGAAATTTGTGAATACGGAACTTTCCGGGCAATATGTCACACCCGATACGATGAATGTAAACATCAGCCTGACCACGCCCCAGCCGATTGCCAATACAGGATTGGCTCCGTATAACCCATTCCTGATTGTCAACAGGGAGCGCGGGAAAGAGGTCCACCTACCGGGCTATCGGCCTACCAGTCTTGCCAGTAACAGATATTTTAAGACCGGCGTTGACGACACAGATCCCGCTAATGGGAATTATTATAAATCAACCGGGAATCTTCCCTGGGCAATGAATATTCCGGAAAGTTTTGATTACCCCGCTGAGCAGGTTGAAATACTTTCCGCTCATTTAAGGTTTGGAGAGTGGGTGCAGAGTGATGGGTTTAGCAGGCAGGATTGGTACCGGGATGAGTTTGGATATAGAAACAGCGGCAAGGTATTTAAGCGTTGAAAGCATAGCAGGAAACAATTCTTCGACAAGCCCGGTAAAGTGATCATTTCCTTGCCGGGTTTTTTTGATGTTGTTTCGACCAGAATACAATCTATAAATCTGCATTTCCCAAAACCAGTTATCACAAATTATAAGTCATCCCAGTTTTTGAGTTCAAAGCCATAAACAGCCGGTCGGCATCCTGGCATTTTTCTACACGTAAATTTTTTTTGGATTCTTGTTGCACAAGGCCACCGGGACAGTCTAATGATAAAATACCATTATATCATTAAACAATAAAGCCATGAATATATTAACTGCAACTGCCATCCTTACTTTTGGCATTATTGCCTTAACGGTAAAAACCGGGTTTGCCCAAGGTAGGACTAAAAAACTAAGGTCATTCGAAGTTTCCAACATTGTAAACGCTTCTGTAGATTCTGTCTGGAAAATCATGGTAGACAATTTTGGCGATGTGGCGGCATATACCCCTAATATCCACCATTCCCACTGTACTACGGATTCCACCATTGTAGGAGTAGGAACAGAGCGGTTATGCACTTTTAACCAAAAAGGCAATAAATACTTAAGAGAAGAAATTGAGTTTATGGATAAGGATAATTACCATTTTAGGGTTAAATTCAATACGATAACACAGCCGCTGAATACAGACTTATCAAGAGTTCACATTTACCTTTCACCCTTGTCCCCTGGACAAACGAAGGTCAGAATTCTGATGGACTACAGGACCAAACCTGCATTTGTGGGAGGACTGGCAAAAGGTAAATTCATTAATATTTTTGAGGATGTATTACTTGGGTTAAAACACTATACAGAAACCGGGGAGCGGGTAAATGCCGGTACTGGAAATTTCGGGAAGATAAAAAGGCAATATCAAAGGTAGTTTAAAAGATATTTGAAATGAATTCGCCCTTTAACAAACGATATAAAGATTTTGAAGATAAGGCGCTTATTAAGCAATCATTGGCCGGGGATAAAAAAGCGCTTGAAATGCTGGTTGGCAGACACCAACCTTATATTTACAATTTTGCCTGGAAAATGTGTGGCAACCCGGATGATGCGTCAGATATCTCACAGGAAGTTTTAATAAAAGTCATTACAAACCTCTCCAGGTTTAGGCAGAACAGCTCATTCAGGACCTGGTTATACCGTATTACCATTAATCATTTTCTCGACATGAAAAAAAGTGCCATGGAAGCGCGGGTTATGGGGTTTGAGGAATATGGCAATAACCTTGAAAATATCCCAAATGTTGAATTAACATCGCAGGAGTTGATCGAGTTGGATGATCAAATCAAGGATGCCCAATATCGCTGTATGTCAGGTATGTTGTTGTGTCTGACCCGGGAGCAGCGGATTGCCTACGTTTTAGGAGATATCTTTGGAGCGGATCATCATGTAGGCGCTACACTGCTGGGAATTACACCATCAAACTATAGAATGCGTCTTTCCAGAGCCAGAAAGGATTTGCATAGTTTTATGGATCATAAATGCGGACTGGTTAATAAGGCAAACCCATGCCGTTGCAGGAAGAAGGTAACCTTTGCGATAGAAAACGGATTTGTTGATCCCAATAATCTGCAGTTCAATTTAAAAAACCAGCAGCGCATTAAAACGGTCATCAATCCCAGCGTAGATTCTTTTGGTGAATATTACAATAACAAATATTCGGAACTTCAATGTGAAATGCCATTTGATAATTCCTCAAAACCTGACATTTTCAAAAAGATCCTTGGCAATAAGGAAGTACAAAAGCTTTTAAATTTGTAAGAACCCCGCAGTGATTACCGCGGGATTCATTATTGATATCATTTGGCGGGATCTTCAACAAACATATCGCCCTGGCTAAAGCACACTGGCAGATCCATTAATGGCAATTTTCCCGTAATCCTCAAAATCGTAGGTGATTTCCCATCGCGCAGGCATTTCATCCAGCTCTTCCCACAGTTTTGACCATTCCGTATCGTCTTTTGTTCCCTGCCCGGGCTGGCCTTCAACCTGTAGTTGTACGGTAACTTTCTCTACAGCATTGGGTGGAATTACCTTCTCCACTTTTTCCGGACTGAAGCTGATGTGTTCACTTTTATCGAAGGAAACAGTTACAGTCATCGGCACCTCATGGGAATTGACAAGCCGGATATCAATCGATTCATTGATGAGAGGTTTGTCATCGTCCAGGTGAGACTCAATGCGCACGGCTTTTCGCTGCAGGTTCATCTTTAGGTATTTTTCAACATCTTCACGGCTAAAATCTTCATCCCAGATCCCCTCCAGCAATAAATTGGCCATGATAGGACCTTCCTCCGTCATCGTTACCCACATGACATGATCAAACTGACCAAAGACGGGACCTCCCAATTTACTTCCACCGCCGGTTGTGGCCAACGTGATATAATCACTATTACTTCGTTCCCGGTGTGTGTAGCGATGAATATGGCCGGCAAAAACGGTGTGCTTCCGTCCTTGCAGCATCGATTCAATTTCTTTCCAGCCGCTTTTTTCGACCTCTTGTTTATGGTCATCCGATCTTTCCTCGGCCAGCCAGACGGGTTTATGCAAAAAAACCATCGTCCAGCGTACCTCCGGGTTAGCGGCAAGCGTTTCCTTTACGTACGAGCGCTGTTGCTCCGAAAAGAAAGAGCTGCGATGCGCATCCAGCCCTTCTTCGCTGTTAAGGCATAGAAACAACACATTGTGATAAACAAAGTGATAATAGGTGGCGCCCAGGCGTTCCTTCCAGATGTCTTCCATTACCTGGTTGGTGATATCGTGGTTGCCGGCCACGTAGAAAAATGGCATTTCCAGGCGGGAAACAAATTCATCAAATTCTTCCCACTGGCTTTTTATCTGATCCACGTCTTCCGTATATCCCTGAATCAAATCCCCGACGCTCATGACAAATTCAGGTTGTAGTAGATTGACCTTTTCTACTCCCTCTTCAAAAATACCGGGCCGCTCTCCCCCGGTACGATCAGTGACAATTACAAATTGGAAATTGGTAGGATCGTTGTTCCAATCCAGGTTGGTCCAGGGATTAAGCTTCCCGGATTGATCAATCTTTGCAATTTCCGGGGATTTCCCGGGTTGACAACATGGGAGATAGCAGATGACCGCTACCAATACTGCCAAGGTAAAATAAGGTTTTTTGGTTTGATAAGGCATAGGTGTATTTCATATTATTGAGTGAAAAAATTTTGGATTAGCTAGATAAAACTATTTATGATCAATAGCAATGCCGTTTGGTTAACAAATTCTTAAGAATGGGATTTTGACAATTAGAAAATTGATTATAAAACATAAAAATGTATGCTACCTGAATGAATCACTTAGGTAGCATACATACTTTCCGGCAAGCTGAGAACCTCAAAACAAAAGTCAGGCTTAAAAAGCCGGCCTAAATACACCTCTCCCTTATTTAATGTTCAACACGGTTTTACCTCTTGCTTTATTGTTTTCCACATAATGATGCGCCTCGGCCGCGTGCTCCAGATCGAAAACGCGATTAACCACAGGTTTCAGGGAGCCCTGGTCAATAAGTTGCGTTATGGCTTTCAGATCTTTTCCCTCTGGGATCACCCAATTATACCTATTTCGCCTGTGGAAACCATATGTTTCTTCCAGGTCAGGATTTTGATAAGCCATAAAGGTGTTCTCATTGGGCACGTTTGATATGTAAATTCCGTCAGGGGTTAAATGCGCTTCACATGCCGCGAAGTCTTTATTTCCGACCACATCAAAAATAATGTCATACCTTTCCCTTTGTGATGTAAAATCTGTTACGTCATAATGAATGATCTTGCCGGGATTCAGGGACCTGACAAAACTGTCGCTTTCCTTGCTGCAAACGGCTACGGTATCCAATCCAAATTGGCGAGCAATTTGAATAGCCATGCTGCCCACACCGCCGGATGCACCATTGATCAATATTTTTTGGCCACTTACTGCATCAGCGCTTTTTACGATGGCCTGATAGGCCGTAAGCGCTGCCAGGGGAATAGAAGCGGCCTCCGTGAATGAGATACTTTCGGGCGTGGGTGACAAAGTTTCTTCCCGGGTAACACAGAATTCTGCATAGGCACCGGTTTTGGCAAACCCAGTTGGAGAAAACTGCTCATTGGCGTCCATCATACCATAAACGCGATCCCCTTCCTTAAATGTTGTAACGTCGCTTCCAACGGCAACGACCTTTCCCGCTATATCCAAGCCGGGGACAATTGGCAGTTCCTCATTCAACAAAGAAGATAACAATCCACGCCGTAAATAGAGATCATGGGGGTTTAAACCGGCTGCATAGTTCTCGATTAATAACTGATTTTTGCCAAATTCAGGAGTTGGCAGGTCTGAGGTAGACACCAATACGTCCACCCCTCCATAAGCTTTAATGATAATGCCTTTCATGTGTTTATAATTTATTTTCATTGGTCACATGGAACCGCGCATATTATAATCATTCCCTTGTGTGTCGATTAAGTCATGCTCGGTTTCATATTATTAACCGTTTAGCCTAAATATTTTTGCGAGTGATCTTTAAATTTTTCAAGATCTTCTTCAATGGTCGGGTGGCGATAGATGTCGAATGTGCCGAAGCTAGGCAACTGTTGTATGCCTATGTACCGGTTTGAAAGATGGAATGAAAGAAATACATCATCTACGCTTTTATCTTCCATTAAAAATGCGCTGTCATTGTTAAAAATATAGTCAGGGGCATTCCAGGTGGTGGAAAGCATGTATTTTTTGTTGGTTAATGCGCCGGTTGCTCCATACTCTTCGCCGTTGTTTCTGCCTTCAGAGCTCAAAAACCGCATAAGGCCCGTATTAAACACGGTATCAATGAATTTTTTAAATTTATCCGGCACATTGAACCAGTATACCGGCGTCTGATATATGACCGTATCGGCCCAAAAAATCTGCTGTACCACTTCTTCCGGGTCGTATTCAGAGTCCACGGGTACAGTGTTTACCTCATGTCCCATTTCACCAAGTGTTTTTTTGGCTGTTTTTATGAAGGTGCGATTTAATTTGCCTTCCGCCGGGCCAAAACGTTCATGCCCGTTAATTAGTAATGTGTTCATAATCTTAAATTAAATGAATATTCGTTTATAAACATGATAAAAAAATTATAATCGGATAGCGTCCCAGGCAGCTGTCCGCAATAACGCCTTTGTTTCTTCATCCAGGGACATAACACCATTTTCAATGCTTGCCTTTAGCATGCCATAGAAAGGAGTGAAGGCTATGTGTATAAAACTTCTGACCGATACCTTTTTTATTTGCTTTTTCTGGATGCCCTTTTCAAGAAATTTTGGAAGCGTTTCCTGGCAAGGTTCAAGATGGCTTTCATCGGTGTGATCAACAATACACGAATGGACCATTCTTGTTGTGAACATGAACTCTTTCGGATGCCTGGTGCAATATTGATAGGCTGCGTCCCACAATGCAAAAAAATTCTCTTCCACTGTCTTCTCCGTCGCCAATACCTTCGATATGCTGTTGAAGTAATTCCACGTAATTTCTTTGTTAATGACCTGGAGCATATCATGCATATTTTTGAAATAGATGTAGATGTTGGAGGCTGAGACGTTGGATCTTTTCGCCAACTTTCCCGCCGAAATTCCTTCAACCCCAAGTTCGAAGGTGAGATCGACACAGGCTTGTTTCACCTTGGCTATTTTTTGTTCATCTTTAATACGCATAGAACAATTATAATCGAATGTTCGTTTATTTAAAAATTATGGATTGTTTTTCTCAGCTTTAACGTGTACTATTGGTTAAATGTCATTTACATGAAAGAACAGATCCGCCACTATTTCAACCGCTATGTGCCATTTGAGGAAAAGGAAGTTGATCATTTTTACAGCCATCTCGTATCAAAATCGTTTAAAAAGCATGCATACCTGCTCAGACCTGGCCAGGTTTGTACCTCCAAAATATTCATTGCCAAAGGGCTAACCCGTTCATTTTATATCGACGATAAGGGCAATGAAAAAATTTTACAATTTGGTATTGAAAACTGGTGGATAAGCGATACTGAAAGCTTTATAAAGAGAATTCCGTCAAAACAATTTATACAGGCATTAGAAGACACAACCATCCTGATGATAACCAGGGAAAAGCTCGAGGAGCTGTATGTGGCCATACCCAAACTGGAAAGACTTTTCCGGATCATAACAGAGCACACCTTGATGGCCATTCAGCGCAAATATGAGTTTTATATGAAAATGAGCAGTAAAGAGCGGTATGAGTCACTTATAAAGGGAATTCCGGATATAACACAGCGGGTGCCTCAATACATGATCGCATCGTATCTTGAAATCACGCCGGAATATTTAAGCGCTTTGCGAAAAAACGATTAAAGAAGGTTTACTTTTAAATTAGAACCAGTGCCGATCTTCCCTGGAATGGGATCTGATCAAAGTCCTGATTTCTTAAGATACCTTAATTATTGGGAGATCCTCAATAGCTAGTTTTGATTCATCATAAACGTAATAATTGTGAATCTTTAAGCTAAAAATTATGGAACGGATTACCTATCAAGACATTCCGGGAGATATCTTCAAAAATCTGATGCAAATTGAAAATCTCATCAATCAATCCTCCATCGGAATCCATTTGCTGGAATTAATCAGATTAAGGGTTGGGCAGCTCAACGGGTGTGCCTATTGTGTGGATATGCACCACAAGGAGCTAAAGCATCTTGGTGAGACGGATTTACGGCTTTCTTCACTAGTGGTATGGAAAGAAACACCCTATTTTACCGAAAAAGAGCGTGCGGTTTTAGATTTTACCGAGGTGCTGACCAGGCTCGATGCGGACAGCATTCCGGACAGGATTTTTGATCCTCTGCTGGCTTTTTTTAGCAAAGCGGAAATCAGTTACCTTACGCTCGCGATAGCGCAAATCAACACCTGGACCCGTCTGATGAAATCGTTCCGTTTCACACCGGGTAATTACCAGGTGAATAGTCACAGCGGAGCAGCTTAAGGGATTCCAATGGATTAGTATGTTGTTTATTAAACCCACCCGGTTATGCCGTATAGTAGGGCTTCTAAACTAAAGTTTTTCAATCCGGATATAATTAGGGGCAAATGGTTCCTGTGTGTTATCCGTAAACCAACCCCTGATATCATTTTCCCCTGCGGATAGCTCCACCTCAAATGCGATCCCGGTGTCGTTGGCAGCTACGGGTTTTGTTTCCTTAAAATCGCCAATATGGAGTGTGGCGGTTTCAATGAGCAGTGCCTTTCCTGCCTTGTAGCCATGCGCGTTGGAATTTGGAACGTCATCAGTGGGAGGTACCGAAGCGGTAATCGGCGTATCAAGATGTGGCGGCCACCTGTAAAACGTCATCGTGTATTTACCGGCCTCAGGAACATCTACTGCCCACCAGCCCGTGGATTTGATCCTGTTTTCCCTGGTCTGGTATTGGTTCCACGGAAGCGTGGTATTGTAATCTTCATCCAAATGCATGTCGTGAACATACAATAGTGTTGTGGGTTCCTGTTCGGTACCAATGATGACTCGCGGCGTGTCATTGAAGGAAGGAGCTATATCCTCCCACCATTTCTCGTAGTCCGCTTTCAGCTGTGTAACAATATCCGCATGGTCTTTTGCTACGTCATGTACCTGGCCCGGATCACTTTCTACGTTATATAATTCTTTGCCGTTGATCAACCGCCACTTGCCTCTCATCGTGGCAGATTTTTTCCATTTTTGAGGCATCTCTTCTCGTTGAGAGTCGGTAACCAATGTTCTCTTCCCTTCCAGTTCACCGTTTCCTTTTAATTCATTTTTCAGACTCTGACCATCAAATTTTAAAGATTGATCAGTCTTGAGCTGCAGCATGTCTATCAGTGTGGGAAGCACGTCGATATGCGCTGCCAGGGTATTAACATCCACACCACCTTCCAAGCCTCCCTTTGGCCAATGGATATAAAAAGGCACTCTGTGCCCACCTTCGTAGGCGCTGTTTTTCTTTCCTCTCATCCCGGCATTGTAACCTTTGATCACCTTTTGTGTCTTATCTATGCTGGCCCCGGCTGCCGTGCCATTATCTGCCATAAAGATGACAATGGTGTTTTCTTCGAGCTGGTTTTCTTTCAGAAAAGTCAGCATGCGCCCCATGTTAACATCTATGTTATCGATCATTCCGTAGAAGGCTGCGTTAACGATGCTTGTGTCATTTTCGTAGATTTCCCTGTATTTGTTCTCTACAAAAAAAGGTCCATGGGGAGCATTGGAAGCGATATAACAAAAGAATGGCTTATCGCCGTCTTTTTTCTTCTCCATGAAGCTGATGGCGTTTTCAAACCATACATCCGTACAATATCCGTTGTATTTTTCGGGCTGGCCGTTGTGAAAGTAGGTATCATCAAAATAATCATTGCCCCAGTAATCCGGCTGCTGGGTCACGCCGCCGCCACCGTGAATCAATACTTCCTTGAATCCCCTGTCCTGGGGCCGGAATGGATAATTATCCCCCAGGTGCCATTTGCCGAAAATGGCGGTCTCATAGCCATTTTGCAAAAATACATCAGCCATAGTAACCTCGTTTTGCCTGATTTGGGATCTTCCGGCGATGGTATGCCATACCCCGGTTCTGTTAGCATAATGCCCGGTCATCAGTGCCGCCCGGGTAGGGGCGCAGGTTGGACTGACGTGGAAATCGGTTAACCGGACACTTTTGGCATGAAGTGCATCCAAGTTTGGTGTTTTTATCCGGGGATTGTTATGGGCGCCGATTTCTCCGTATCCCTGGTCATCGGTAATAATTAATATTACGTTGGGGGCCTCGTAAGAATTATCACTGGTTTCTGCCGGCTTGCTGCATCCTCCCAGCAAATACAGGCAAAGGCCTGTAAATATTCCAAACTGAAAAAAATATCGGGTATTATACTGTCGTAGAATTTTGATGTTCATATCGGTTAAGACTAATTTCTATATGGCTTAGGGCATTATACTACCTTTTTTAAAAGTTGTATTTTTTTGTGTCATTTCCAAAAACAGGGCTATTGAAAATCCGAAAGTGTCTGGATCTTTGGGGGCGATAAGTCTACGAGGCCATGTATGTCAGTAAAGTTGATTTCTTAAAATTCTCCTGATGGTTTGAATGGTACTTCGGTTTACCTTTTCCTGGTGCTTCTCAATAATTTGATTAATGCTTAATCCCGCCTGCATATCATTCACCACAAAAACCCATTGACTTAAAAATTCAGCATTTGGGGTCTGGTACTCCAAAATTTTTCTGACAGTCTGTACCGTAGTCTTACTGATCTGGCCCTTGTGAAGCTCGACAATCTCGTCAGTACTTAAACCAATTTTAATATCTTGTACAATTCTCGTATAGTCACTTAAATATTTGGCATTGGCTTCCATGACCTGTAGTAGCGGATTATCGCTAAATTCAATTTTCCGGTAGGGCTTTTTCTGTTTTTGCAGGTTATTTAAAGCATAATTTCTGCCGATGTTGTCACAAACTATCAGGTCATCCGGTAACAGTTCGAACCACTCCCCCCTTACACGCCTGTGCTGAAAGACAATGTGTAAGGCCTCTTCAAGCTCATCCATATTAGAGGCCATGTATTGCCGGATCACCCTGAAATCTGTGGGCAAATGTGTGTGATAACTGGTCATTCGCTGCTGTAAATCCTTTGTCTTCCCTATTTTATACAGTCGTTTACTGGTTTTTATAATATAAACGCATTTACCTTCTTGCATGTCATCTTAACCATAGTGTCTGATCAAAATTATTATTTTATTGCGGTAGATTATAGTGGTGCCCCCAAATATTGACAAACATTCAATTATTTTAAAGACAATTTAGCTGTGGGCCCCGTCACCTTTTTTAAAAAGTATCTGCCAAATTTGGTGATTTCAGAAAGCTTATTTATATTTGTGATATCAATAATTGATATATCATTTAATGGACAGATTAGAATCGGTTATTCTTTTTCTCATAGATCAGACATCCAAAACGGCCAAACGATTTACACAGCGCGAGCTCGATAAAAAGGGATGGGATATTACCATCGATCAATGGGTACTGTTGAAGATTGTCGAAGAATCGAATGGACTATCGCAAAATGAACTGGCTGAGAAATCCAGCAGGGATGGTGCTTCGATTACGCGTAGCCTGGATATTCTGGAAAAAAAGCATTACCTGGAGAGAAAGGCCACGCCGGAAGACAGGCGGCAATACAAAATTTCGTTGACCCCTGAGGGGCAGGCATTTATCGCAAAAAATATGTCTCTGGTAAATAAACACCGCGCAAAAAGTCTTGAGGGTTTTAGCAGTGAAGAAATCAAATCTTTGAAGGAAATGCTCCTTAGAATTCAAAAAAACATGTCGTAAAAAATTTATCCAAATAAATGATATATCAATATTTATTATATCAATAAAATGAGTCAATCTATCAAAAACGGTCTGAAAATACTGATCAGAAGCCTGCTTGTCTGTGGCTTTCTGTTTGGCATCTCTATGAAAGATAATAAGCCGGTCCAAATGAAAACCATAACTAAAAACAACATGACAGTGAGTTGGGAGTACAAAAATGACCGCATTCACTTTGCGATGAAAGCACCCGCTGAAGGTTGGGTGGCCATTGGTTTTAATACTGAGGAAAATATCACGGGCACCTATTTATTAATGGGGAATGTGATCGCCGGGGTGCCAGACGTGATCGAATATTATACTATTAATCCGGGAAATTATCGACCCGTGACCGCTTTGGGTGGCAAGTCCGGCGTGGACCATGTGGCGGGTGAGGAATACAACGGAAACACCTCTTTAAAATTTTCTTTACCACTGCGTTCAAAGACCGGTTATGGCCGCCTTTTAACCGAAGGGACATCCTATGTAATGGTCCTGGCCTATAGCCTGGAAGACGATTTTCAGCATCACTCAATCATGAGAACCTCAATAAAAATAAAATTATGATCACATAAATAAAAAGTAACATGAAAACCAATATTTTAACACTTGCTATGAGCTTATTACTTGCCACAGCCTGCCAAGCCCAATCGAATAAGGAAGAAAAGCTGGTAAAACAGGTCATTATGAATTTTTCCTCCTTTGGGGACCAACAGGATGCAGATGGCCTGGACAAGTTGCTGGATGCAAACTTCAGGATTGTCATGAATCAATTATTCGGCAGTAAGGAGGTATCGGTCATGGATAAAACCACCTATTTGGAAAAAATCAGAACCAAAGAATTTGGTGGGGACAAGCGTGAGGTAAAAATCCAAAACCTTCAAATTGACGGTAAGACGGCCCTCGCCAGAGTAACTTTGAAGGGCACCAAAATGACAATGGTATCAATGCTGCAACTCATAAAAAACCATGCTGGCCATTGGCAGCTGGTCAGTGATTTACCTACAATTTTATAATTCGTCGGTCATCGTAATATGGTTTTAAGGAGCTGTCTGCAAAAGTCTGCCTATATCAGAAGACCTACGCCCGCTGTTGGTTGAAAGTTTGCATGTAGTGGACATTATCTGACAGCTCTTTTTTTATTACAAGCGAGATTTCTATTCAGGCAAGCCGGAAACCTCCCTGTACCTCCGATAACGTTGAATGGATTTTACCGCTTACAAAAATCATAAACCAGTAAGTACATTATGCCATCGCATTGACTTTCCATTATATGAGGTAACATCCGTTGTTGTATCAACAGCAGGTATAGAGAGAAGGCTTTCATGATACCAACGCGTCGACACAGTAACTGGTCAATTCAACAACTAATGCAAACTTAGTACGCCTAAGAATAGTGCTACAAAATCCTGGATGGATGGCTGATCATCGTCTATCCGGCCTTTATTGGCGATAAGCGTGATTGTCAACGCTTTTTCCGGGAAATACCACATTTCACTGGAATAACCAATTCCCTGCCCATCGTGCCCTACTGCTTGAATACCATCAAATTCCTCTATCAGCAAGCCATACTTATTATTTTTCATGTTTTCAAACGCAGAAGGATCAATTAACTGGCCGGTTATCAAGGCATTAAAAAAAGTATAGATATCCATGGCATTGGATATGGCACTGGCCTCTCCCGACCAGCGATTAGCGTCAAACAGGTTTACATCCCGCAGTTTTCCATTATCATACATATCACAGTATCCGGAACTCAGTCCGTTTGGGAAAGTGTTGATTGTGCTGAAAGTTGTTTTTCGCAGACCCAGCGGGACGGTAATATTTTCGGATAAATAAGTTTCGTAAGGCTTTCCCGTCACCTTTTCCAGGATTAGCTGCAACAGCAAATAATTGGTGTTTGAATAAATCTGCTCATATTTTTCAATTACCCAATCCGGGGTTCCCCGCAATTCCCTGGCGAAATTAAGCCGATCCTCTACCGTTAGTACTTTTCCCGGCTCATTTAACACACTTGCCACAAAGCGGGAATTGTCGTCATAGTTGGGGATGCCGCTGGTATGGTTTAGCAACTCGGCAATTGTAGTTTCATCAGACTTATCCAGGTCTGCCAGGATTTCATCATCCAATATAGCTGAGATCTGATCGTCAAGATTTATAGCACCTGTTTCCAATAATTGCATGAAAGCTGCGCCCATAAATGTTTTGGTCAGACTGGCTACTCTGAAAGTGTGGCACGAGGTCATTGGCACCTTGGCGGCAATATCTGTCATTCCTGCTACACCCAGAAAAAACCCTTTTGTTTTGGAATCTACAACAACAGCCACGCCGGGGATCCCGTTGGCGACATAATCGTTCAACAGGTCCTGCAAGGCCTCCTCCTCGGTGTGATTATTGGCTACGACAGTTACAGGATTGCATTGATGGCTGTCAATCAGCAATTCAGGCTCTTTTTTACAGGAAATCAATAAGCTGCCCACCAACAACAAATGAAAAATGTTTTTCATGATAAATTAATATTTATTCTTGTACCAAGATTGATCCGGCTTTGTGGAATGAAAAATACACCGGCCTTTGTCGCGAAGGGCCACTGAAAAAGAAACTGATAATTTGTAACGATGCCTATTCTCTGAGAGACGGGCACAAAAATTCCCAACAGCATTGAGGCGGTGACCTGGGCCCTTCCCCAACTTCTGACCTGTTGATATTCTCCGCCTTCAAGCCGGTAAACCGGGGCATCCTCAAATGTGTGCAGATAACCAAGACCTGGACCTCCTTCCAGATGAAACCCCGGGAATAGCTCATATTGTAAGAGCAGGATATTATTTAATTCGAAGCCATTGTGAAGATTTTTTTGGTGATAGGCCGAAAAAGCGACCGAATACTTGGCATCCAATTTTTTTTGATTCTTGCCAATATCTAACCCTACCCCCGCGGATATTCCCGGTAACCTGTTTAATCCGACAAAATGATTGCTTGCGCTAAACGGTAAGCTGATGGAATGTACAAATAAACCCACCTGCGCGGACTCAATTCTTTGGCTTAAGGGATGATTTGCCTTCTGGGCATACAAGCTGCAGGTAAAGATGGAGGTGGCAATAAACAAAATTACTTTCATGTGTTTATAATTTATTTTCATTGGTCACATGGAACCTCACATATTATAATCATTCCGTCTCAGCTAGCACCTCCGCCTTTGGCTGATGAGGTAGCCCATGGCGAAGGACTCAGCGACACGTGGTGTGTGTCGGGTACGTCATGCTCGGTTTCATATGCTCAAAGACAACCGCCATCTTAAAAGGTTACCCCTGACTATTTACACTTTACCAAAATTCCTCAGTGGTTACTCGAAAACCAGCCACCTTGTGAATGATTGTCTTTTAAAATTTTTCTTAAACAATCTTATTGGTAAGTATAATGCATATCCCTGAAATTTACAGTTGGGTTTGATGCTCCTGACAGCGATATTTTCAGGAGTTTCAACGCTGGTTTTACAAAGACATAAATATAAATTTAAATAATAAACAGAATGAAGACTACAATACTTGGACTCAGGACAACCATTTATAAAGTGCCTGATATTCAAAAAGCAAAAGCATGGTATGCAAAAGCATTCCAAACCCAACCATATTTTGATGAGGTATTTTATGTGGGCTTTAATATAGGAGGCTTTGAATTGGGCCTGCTTCCGGATGAAACCCCTTCCGATGGCAAAAGTGAAAATGTACTGTCCTATTGGGGGGTAGATGACATTGAAAAAGAGTTCCTGCGATTCATTGAGCTGGGTGCCACGGAATATGAAAATCCAACAAATGTAGGTGGAGAAATCGTGGTTGCGTCAGTAAAAGATCCGTGGGGTAATGTGGTTGGCATCATTTATAACCCGGAGTTTAAGCTAAAGGAGTAGGCCGCTTAAGGTGTCTTGAATTTTTATCGGAATGTTGAATAACATATCCCCGGTTCGTTTGTGTGGAGAATTACATCTCCATTCCAGGGGGTCGGGGTGTGCTTTGGAAATTGTGCCGGTTAAACTTGTGTTTCAACTAGCCATGCCCAACGTTACCGCCCCCGATGCTATTGGCTAAAATGAAAGTAAAGCCCTGTCAAAAATTTTGTGGATCGGAATAAGCAATATTTTAATTGACTATCCGGGATTTATCTGTTATTTTATGATTTGATATTTTACATCTTAACTTAATATAACTATCATTATTATGGATAACGCCGAAACTTCCGAAAATCCGGAAAGCTCACAAACTCCTCAAACCCCTCAAACAAATAGCGGTAGTGATCAGGGCAAAACTATTGCCATCATTAGCTATCTGGCCTGGATCGGCTGGATCATTGCCCTTGTGATGCATAGTAGTAACAAGTCTTCGATAGGGGCATATCATTTAAGACAAACATTGACATTGCACCTGCTGGCCATTGCCGTGTACATTTTACAATTTATCGTATTCTTCGCCGCCGGTCCCCTGGGCATTCTTGTTTGGGCATTGTGGATCGGTCTGTTGGTACTTTGGGTGATGGGCTTTATGGCCGCCATTAATGGTCAGGAAAAACCTATACCGGTGATAGGCGAAAAAGCCAATGAATGGTTTGGCAATGCGTTTAAATAACTAGCGTCCAAGCAATCAATTAATTGATTCTTCGCAAGAATCGGGTAGTTTGATTGCACTCGATGGGGTATTTTTGTTTCAATGTTAATTCATTATAAAGCATTGATCATGGAAAATATTGATTACTATCGAATAGAAAAGGCGATAAAATATATTGAAACCAATTATAAAAATCAGCCAACACTTGATGAAATCGCAGACCATATCTGCTTAAGCCCATTTCATTTTCAAAGGTTATTCAAAGAGTGGGCCGGAGTGACGCCCAAAAGATTCATCCAGTTTTTGACACTGGAATACGCTAAAAAAGTATTGTCAGAGGGCCAATCCATTTTTGAGGCTTCTTTCCGGTCCGGCCTTTCGGGACCTTCGAGGTTACACGATTTGTTTGTTAACATCGAAGCCGTCACGCCGGGTGAGTTTAAAAACAAAGGGAAGGGGTTAAGTATCTATTATGGATTTTATCAATCTCCTTTTGGACCTTATATGTTGGCCGTCACCGATAGGGGTATTTGTGCTTTGCATTTTACCGGTGAATACCCGGATGAAAAATACCTGGACTTGCTAAAGGCAAATTGGCCGGAGGCAGATTTTGTGCAAGACGCTACGGTAACCAATACTTATCATAAGCATTTATTTAACCCACAGGAAGATAAGTCGAAAACAAAGATCACTTTGTTGCTAAAAGGCACTAATTTTCAATTGAAGGTGTGGAATGCATTGTTGCAAATTCCATCGGGATGCCTGACATCCTACGACACCATTGCCCGGAAAATAGGAAATCCCGGCGCCTCACGAGCAGTAGGATCTGCCATAGGCGCCAATCCGGTGGGTTTTATAATTCCCTGTCACCGGGTTATCAATAAGATAGGAGCTGTGGGAAACTACCGGTGGGGATCTACCAGAAAAAGAGCGATTATTGGTTGGGAAGCTTCACAGTTATTGGGGCAACCAGAGGATTTAAGACAAAAAATGCCTGCCTGACCAGTAGGCCTTGGCAGAAGGGCATTATTTTTTGAAAGGCAACCAGGCGATACTTCAGCGCGTGGGCTGCCTTTTTTTCCAAACCTTATATTGTTTATTCATACAATGGGCGCAAGGTCTGAATCCGTCCTCGATAGCCTCTTCCTCACTTTGAAAAAAGACCCGGTTGCTTACATTCATTCTTTTTCCGCTACGGCAGGTAGTTAATTTTCCGTAAATCTTTAACCTAAGATTACCTGCTAGCTGTATTTCCCCCCTTTTATATAAGCGCATAAGCACCTTTCTCCTGACAAAATCAGTGGGACCTAATGCTTCGTGACGGATCATAATATTTTCCTAAAAGTAAGGTTGACCCTCGCTCCCATAGGGTTTTTGGTTTTGGGGATCTGGTGGTTCCAGTGATGCTGCGTAGGACCTTTCATTAATAAGAAACTGCCATTATTTAAAATAATAGATGATTTCAGGTGTTTCTCCCGTTTGTGTTTAAGCATAAATTTTCTGGATTCCCCAAAACTTACTGAAGCGATGACAGGATTGGTTCCCAACTCTTTTTCGTTATCACTGTGCCAACCCATACTATCTTGTCCGTCGCGGTAGTAATTGAGCAGGACACTTGTAAACTGATAGCCACTCACATTTTCTATGCGCTGCCTGATAAAGTTCAGGTCCTCATTCCATGGGTGGGGTTTGAGCGTTATGTTGGAATAAGAATAAGATTTATGGGCGTCGCCATAAAATGCCGTTAGCCGCGGCTGAAGTACCCTGCGCCCAAAAATAATGATCTCTTCATGCTTCCAATGAATATGATCAATTAAACCTCGCATCAACCTTTTGCTTTCTTTATCGTCAAAAAACCGGTCGTAATACACCAGCTCAGCTTCCGGCAGCTCCAGGTATTGAGGGTCTGATTTGGTTTTGAAACTCATTGTTTTTATAAATGTCCGGAAGTAAAAAACCCCGATAAAAATAGCTTCTTTTAAAAGAATAAAACACCCGATTGTTGCTAAATAAATAGTAACAACATCGTGCCGTGTGGCGCTTTTAAAGCATTTTGTTTTGAGTCAATAATCAGCCTACCCGGTGTTCTCTCAGGCGGTACCCATGAGCCGGGTATAAAAAAGAAATGGAATTCCCGTTTATAAGGAGCTTAATTTCTCCCTGGCAACTTTTTAGGACTTAAGTAGTGTGGCGATAAACTCGTAGAAGTCCAGTTTGTGTTGTTTGAATTGATTGTCAAAGGAAACAATCTGATCAAATAAAATATTGTGTTTTTCCCGAAAGGCGTTATCTACATTGGAGGGCTTGCCATCCAACATCGCGCGCATCGATTTTTCATGTCTTCGGGCTTTCTGGTGATATTCATCAAGTAACTCCCCCTGGTAGTAGGTAATGAGATGTTGAAAGTGATCGATTTGTTTTTTTTGATCAACAGAATTAGCCTTATCAGCATTTTGGTCAAGTAATGTTTGAAAGAAAGCCAGCTCCTGCCTCCAGAATTCAATATTAAACAACCATTGTCTGCTGGAGTAGTGCAAGTCCTCGATGCTTCTTTCGGCTAAAAAGTCGATGTTTTCCAATGCAATTTGATCCATAAGCGTATGATTTTGTGTGACTATTAATATAGACATTCTGAAAGACTTATGCCATAAATTTTGGGATAAATATTAGTGATAAATGAAATAAATTACGGCTTTAAACCCGGCTGGTTTATAGGTGACCGATGGCCTGTGATTCGCCCTGCGCTACGTTTTAATTTTGGGGGAATTATCGTATTTTAACTTGAAATGTAATCTCTAAAAATCAATTGATGTATTACTACATATAAAATAGACGCATTGGCATGAGTAAACTCAAACTATTTGCTACCGGATTTTTTATAATCATTTCATCCGCTTTGTTCGCATAGCGATTAAGTCCGAAGGAAAGGAAGATTTAACCAAATGCGCTGCGCTATTGATTTATCGATTAACCAGATAAAATGAAAACAAACACCTACGTACAGAAAACTGAAAGATTTTTTCCGGAAGGACTGGTCTTCGGCGGTATTTTGATGATCCTTATTGGGGTCGGTGCCTTAGTTATCAAGCCACTGTTAGGAATTATACTGCTACCGGCAGGGCTGTCAGTCGTATTCCTGCATTATGGTATACTCATTGATTTTGAACAAAAACGGTATAAGGAGTATTGGGGTCTTTTGGGTTTGCGATTTGGAAAATGGAAAGTATTGCCTCCTGTGACGTATATAAGCCTTACAAAGTCCCGTTTTTCGCAGCAAATGGGTTTACGGGGGGCTACAAGCACCATGAGAGGGGTATTGTACAAGGGTAATTTACGGCTTGATGACGAGGAAAAGATCCTGGTAATCCAATCGGGTAAGAAGGAAAAGGTATTGCAAACGTTAAAATACCTGGCCACTAAGATGGATATAAAGTTGCTGGACTGCACCGGATCTGATCATATTTGGGTAGAATTGTAAGCATTTTGGCTTAAAATTATCGGCGCCAACCGCATTGTTTTGCTTTCATCTATGAACCAAGTTGGCTAAAAGCTTGAATTTTTCCTGCCTCGGCTACAAGGTCTCATGTTTAATTACATGCCAAAAATGATAGAAGCCGAAAAATTTTTGTCCCAAAATCGTCCTTTATGTCCTAAATCAATCAATTTTGACACTAACTGCGCAACTCTGTCACCTCGCAATGTCCCGGGTGTCCTAAAAATTGAGATAATACAAACCTTAAATTTCGTTTCAGCTTTTTAACCATCAACCAGAATCTCCCTTCATAAGTATTTGGAAAACAGGATAAATACAAAGCGTGTATTAAATGAAATTTTACCGTCTCCAAAGCTGGATGCCGGTATCTAAACCGATCCCTTGACAAGCTGAAAAAAGCCTGTAAACGATTATTCTTTATGTAGTAAATAATTGTATTATTTCAATATAGATAGATTATTATGGTCGCTATGGTTATATTTTATAGTAATTTCCCAATTTGGGAAAAACCGAATCTTTGAAAGATAAATCTTACTTGAGTCTACATTGCATTATTATTGAAATAAAAGATCCGGAAAATAGTAAGACATTAGCATCACCAAAAGATATTTAATTTTTTCCGAGTCCCTTAATTCATATGGCGAGCCGCTTCTAGCGGTGAGCCATTTGAGTTTTTAAGCCCCAGACACATTATATAAATGGGGATTTTAAAAATTAAAGCAAACTGAATGTCCCCCACAAGCCTTCTAAAAGCCACACTCTGCGCATTAACCATCACTATTCACGCCGGCGTTTTCGCCCAGGTTAAAAGTGATGCCTGGTATCCTGGAAAAATTGAGTTAATCGACGACCACATTTATGATGTTGAGTTGCGTTATGTGTTCACCAGGATGGAGGGATTGTTGCAGGTAAGAGAATTTGATGAGGTAGTTACCCTTTCCCCTATAAAGGTAAAATCCTTCGAATTTTATGATGCCATCAGAGATGAACATCGACGTTTTGTATCGGTATCGAGCTTTATGGAGCACGTGCAGTATCGAAAGAAACTTTTTATAGAGGTGTTATATGATGGTAATGAGATTTCATTGTTGCGGCGAACCGATTCATTTGGCGCTATGCCAACAGAGAGTTTGTATTTGATGGATCATCAAACACAAAATATCCTGCCCTATGCGGTTTCCAAATATTCTCGTAAAAACAGTTCCGTTTATATCAACGCCGATACCAAGTTGTTGTATCAGCTGACCTATAAGCACAAAAGGGAGTTAAGAGATTATGTTTCAAGAAACAGCCTGAAGCTCAAAAAACCGGAAGATATTATTACTTTATTGGTATACTTTGATCAATTGGCTAATCTTTCCGTCAAAGATAGCAGCCAATAGTCCGCCCTGTCTATACTGCCAATTATTTAGATAATTCCCGATTTTTAATGGAAAATACCTGATATTTGGTCTCAAATTTTTTTCACGGGACCTATGGAATATCCATCTTTAGTCAAGCGATATCAATCCACATTTATTGACGGACTGGTACTTTTGACAATTGCCTATATATTTTCACTGATTTTTGATTACATACCAAATATTTCAGGTATCACAAGGGGTATAACTTTTGCTTTGGTTTATTTGTTGTACGAACCACTGCTGACAGCACGAGCTTGTACCCTTGGGCAATGGATCACCGGAATCAGGGTGCGATCGGCCAGCGATGCGAAACGGCGGATCAACTATTTTCAATCTTTGCTTCGCCTGATCATTAAAATTCTGCTTGGATGGCTTTCCATTTTTACCATTCCCAACGATCCTAAAAAACGATCTTTACATGACTATGCAGTCAGTTCTGTTGTATATAAATTGTAACCACCCATGATGGAAAAGAATTATTCCCCGGCGGAAATAGTCGCCAAAATGTTGGAAACCGATTACTTCAGCCAATGGTTAGGCATTGAGCTAATTGAAACCGGCCCAGGCCATTGTGTGGTCAGGATGGAGGTTAGAAAGGAGATGCTTAACGGCTTTGGCCTATTGCACGGTGGGGTGGCTTTTTCCATGGCAGATTCTGCATTAGCCTTCGCCAGCAATTCCCATGGGAAAATTAGTGTGGCCCTGGATAATTCTATCTCTTATCCGGCAGCTTCCAGGCAGGGAGACATTTTAACAGCCCGGACCGAGGAGCTTAACCTAACCAATAAGACGGGCTTATACCTGATTAACATCACCAACCAACATCAAAAGAAAATTGCCGTTTTCAAGGGAACCGTTTACCGAACGGAAAAGTCGTTATTTGACCATACCGGCAGCGATTGACTATTTTGACAAGAGGTAGGCTTTTAAATCATCAAATCTGTTAGACAGGGGCACCGCTACTTTCTGTTTTTGATAAGCCTCCGCAAGCGCGGGAGGTAAACTTACGGTTTTACCAATGGCCGGGGTTACCACATCCATAAATTTAGCCGGATGGGCTGTAGAAAGTAATACCCCGGTCGCCGGCTGCTGGTTTTTACTTAACCAGGTTTTTAATCCCAGATAGGCGACAGCGGTATGAGGGCACATGGTGTAGCCAAAACGTTGATGGACCTCTTTCATCGTCTTTTTGGTTTGGTCATCATCAAAAGCCAGCCCGTGAATTTTGTTTTTCACAGCCTGTTCATCCTGACCCATGATAGCCAGTATTCTTGGAAAATTACTGGGGTTGCCCACGTCCATAGCATTGGAAATGGTGGCAACGGAAGGTTTTGATTGAAAAATTCCAGTTTTCAAATAGATGGGCACAACATCGTTGATATTGGTAGCCGCAATAAATTGATGGATGGGTAAACCCATTTGCTGTGCTAACAACCCTCCACACAGGTTCCCAAAATTACCGCTGGGTACGGCAACCACCAATGGCCGGCCAGATTCTTTAAGTTTGGCGTAGGCCTGATAATAATAAAATGATTGCGGAATGAGCCGGGCGATGTTTATAGAGTTAGCGGAAGTCAGGTTTAGTGCAGCATTCAACTCCTTGTCGAGAAATGCTGTTTTTACCAGGTGCTGGCAATCATCAAAGTTGCCATCTACCTCAACGGTGGTTACATTTCCACCAATAGTAGTTAGCTGTTTTTCCTGAACTTCACTTACCTTTCCCTTAGGATACAAAATGGTAACATTAATACCCTCGACGCCTAAAAATCCATACCCTACGGCTCCGCCAGTATCTCCGGAGGTAGCCACTAAAATATTGATTTCTTTATTGGTGTCACGTAAAAAATACTTCATCAGGCGGGACATAAATCGCGCGCCATAGTCTTTAAATGCCAGTGTCGGCCCATGAAATAACTCCATGACATGGATATTTTCTTCGAGCGGAACGACAGGCGTATCAAAGTTAAATGCATCGTCGATGATAGCTTTCAGAGCGCTTTTATCAACCGCATGTTGTAGCAATTCGTAACCTACCGTAAAAGCAATTTCCCGGAAGTCCTTTTCCTCAATGCTGTCAAAAAATGTCGACGGTAATTTTGGAATTTTTGTGGGCACATAAAGGCCGTTGTCCGGGGGCAGCCCGGTTAGTACGGCTTCCTTCAGGCTTACAATGGGCGAAATATGTTTGGTGCTGTATAATTCCATGCGTCAATCCAATATTACAGGTCCTTTTTGGTTAATCTTTGAAACGAATATTTCACTTTCAATGCCAATTTGAGCAAATTGATCCTTCATGACCGTCCCTATTTTTCTGGCGGTCCCATCGGCGGTGCTTAAAGCAAATATCGATGGTCCGGAGCCTGAAATACCACATCCTAGCGCCCCTGCTTCCAGGGCGCTGGCCTTGACCTGATCGAAGCCCGGAATTAGCATAGATCGCACCGGCTCGAAGATGGCATCTTCCATGGATCGGCTAATCAGGCCAAAGTCATTCATCGTCAATCCAGCAATCAGTCCCCCTACATTGCCCCATTGCCTGATAGCACTTTTTATCGGCACATTTTTCTTTAGTATATTTCTGGCATCTTTGGTATTCACCTCAATATTGGGGTGGATGATCACCGCATGAAGGTTTTCAGGGGTATTGATTTTTATAACGTCCAAAGGATCGTAGCTGCGAATTAACACAAAACCACCCATTAAAGAGGGTGCTACGTTGTCGGCGTGGCCGGTACCTGAGGCTACACGTTCACCTTCCAGGGCAAATTTGAGTAGTTCTTCTGTGGTAAGCAATTGCCCCATTAATTGATTAATAGCAAATACCCCAGCCACAGAACTGGCGGCGCTGGAGCCAAGGCCGCTGCCAAAAGGCATTTTCTTATGCAAATACACCTCCAGCCCTATATCGCGTTCGACATGGGTCAGATAATTGAGAATGGAAATGGTAGCGGTATTTTCCTCAACGGCATGACTTAGCCTACCTTCATCTCCTTTTATTTCCCGGATGACAACACCCGGCTTTTTGCAGGTTTTCAAAATAATTTCGTCTCCCGGGTTTTCAACTGCAAAACCAAGTATATCGAAGCCACAGGTAACATTGGCGACAGTGGCGGGGGCAAAAACCTTAATGCTATCCATGATTGTTAGGTAAAATATTTTTGATCCCCTGGTAGAGGTAGTTGCTGATACTTATAATTTCGGAAAAGACACCTGCTGCCGTTACCTCAGCACCGGCGCCAGGCCCCTTGATCACCAACGGCCGGTCATAATACCGACGGGTGGTGAATGCAATAATATTGTCACTTCCCGACAGGCTGAAAAATGGATGATCCTGGTCTACGGCGGTCAGCTTTACGGTTGCCTTGCCATCTTCCAGCGTCGCAATAAACCTCAATTTTTTCTTTGATTGCTCAGCTTGTGTTTTGAGCGATTCAAAGTGATCATTGTTCTTGGTTAACTCTTCAAAAAACAAATCAATAGAAGCGGCTTCGAGGCAGGCTTTGGGTAAAATATTCTCTACCACGACATCTTCCGGCTCCATCTCGATTCCCGACTCGCGAGCCAAAATGAGAATTTTCCTGGCGACGTCCATCCCGTTAAGATCATCTCTCGGGTCCGGCTCTGTGAAACCGCTGTTTTTAGCTTCCATCACCACCTCGCTGAAGGCGGCATCTCCGGTAAAATTGTTAAAGATATAGGATAGCGTACCTGATAAGACACCTTCGATCTTTAAGATCTGATCCCCGCTAAACTTCAGATCCGACATGGTATTGATCACGGGAAGGCCGGCGCCTACGTTGGTCTCATATAAAAATTTGACACCGTGCAGGAAAGCTTCTTTTTGCAATAGCTGGTAATCCCGGTATTTGCCGGAATTAGCTAATTTATTAGGCGTTACCACTGAAATACTGGCTGCCAGTATCTGCTGGTAAAGCGAAGTAATTTCAAGATTGCTGGTATTATCTACAAAAATACTATTGGGCAGGTTCATGGCGATCATCTTATCCACAAATGAGTTCAAATTGGCCGAGTTAGTGGCGTTTTCCAGCGCTTCCTTCCAATCCTTCAGATCGATACCCGCCTCGTCGACGATCATTTTTTTGGTATTGGAAAGGGCAATGACATTGATTTCCAATAGGCGCTCATTTAACAGATAGGCTGATTGCGCCTGGATCTGTTCCAGCAGTGTTCCACCAATCAGGCCTACACCTACCATAAAAATGTTCAGCGTCTTAGATTCGGATATAAAAAAGGCCTGGTGTACTGCATTGAGGGATTTGGACAGGTTTTTTTCATCTATGACCACCGAGATATTTACCTCCGAAGAACCTTGTGCAATGGCACTGGTATTAATTCCGTTTCTTCCCAGCGCACTGAATAATTTACCCGAAATACCTGGGGTATTCCTCATATTCTCACCAATAATGGCGATGATTGATTTTCCCTGCTCTATTAACGGCTCATCGATCCTCCCCCTTTCCATTTCAAATTCGAATTCCTTCTTAATGACCTTTTTAGCACCCTTGGCATTGGCCGGGTCGATAGCGAAGCAAATGGAATGTTCGGAAGAGGCTTGCGTGATGAGTATAACACTGATATCTTTTGCTGCGAGTGCGCTGAATAACCTGGATGATACCCCGGGAATACCTACCATACCCGAACCGGTCAGTGAGATCAGGGTTACCTGTTTAATTGAAGATAGACCCTTGATCAGTCTTCCGGAAGTTTTTGGTTTGCTGCCGATCACCGTGCCAGGGAATGCCGGGTTAAAAGTATTCCGGATTCTTAGCGGTATTTTTTGGTTAAAGGCCGGCTGCAAACTGGGCGGATGAATTACCCTCGCGCCAAAATGTGACATCTCCATGGCCTCTATGTAAGACAGATAGGGCAGCGAGAAAGCGTTTTTTACTATTCTTGGGTCGGTGGTCATTACACCGTCCACATCGGTCCAAAGCTCAATTTCTTCGGCATTTAAAGCGGCTCCCAATATGGCCGCAGTAAAATCTGAGCCACCCCTGCCCAAGGTTGTGGTTTCGTTGTTTTCACCGGAGGCAATAAAGCCGGTTACAATGGGAATAGAACTTATATTTTGGAAGTAGTCGGTAATGGCCTTGTCGGTAAGGGAATAATCCACCCTGGCCTTACCAAAATCATTGTTGGTAAAGATCAGTTGCCTGCTGTCAACCGGGATAGCATTGATCTTTTCCTGCTGAAAGTAGGCGGCAAGAAGCGGCACAGAAAGCCTTTCCCCAAAACTCAGCACCAGGTCCAGCGTGCGTACAGAGAGCTCTTTGATCAACGATACACCATGAAGGATCTCCTCCAACTCATTGATGGTCATTTTCAGATTGGCCAGCGATTTACTTTGCGACTGGGTATCCAATAACTGTCTGATGCTATCAGCGTGAATGGTTTCGATTTGTCGGGTGATGTTCAGGTATTTGTCTTCATTAGCCTCTGCCAACTCACTTGCCTGCGACAAGAGATTGGTTACACCGCCCATAGCACTACTTACGACAGCGATTTCGTCACCCTGGTCCAGGTAGGAAGCAATGATTTTGGCTACCTGCCGGATGCTTTCGGCAGATCCGACTGAGGTACCACCAAACTTTAATATTTTCATTATTTCGTTATTAAATGAAAAAGCCATTCCCGGCGAGGAATGGCTTAATTTAAAATTCTTTTATATCTATTTATCAAACCATTCCCATAGCTGCACCAGCGGTGATTGTTGTGATATGGGTTATGGTCGTTAGCATACTCATAATTTTGTTTGAAGACTCCTTCGCTGAAGCTTCGGAGCAATTTGCGGCAATAATATTATATTTAAAGCTGGAATCAAAATATTTGATCGGGTTTTAAAATTAATTTAATCTAAAAATCAATGGCCTGCCTGCAACCCCGGCAATATTGCAGCTTTTTTGTTAAAAGCCAATTTTACCTCCCCGATAACCTTCCTTTTCAATTTTGAGAGCAGTCTCTTCCACTTTAGCTTTCAGCCCGTCTTTATACTTTTGCAGGTTTTTTGCAATTTTATTATCTGAGGCGCCAAGGATTTGTGCGGCCAGGATGCCGGCATTTTTGGCGCCATCTAATGCTACCGTAGCCACCGGCACACCGCCGGGCATTTGTAAAATTGACAGCACCGAATCCCACCCGTCTATTGAGTTGCGGCTTTTTACCGGAACCCCTATGACCGGCAAAGTCGTCAGCGATGCCACCATTCCCGGCAAATGTGCTGCCCCCCCGGCACCGGCGATGATTACTTTTAATCCTTTTTTGCGCGCTTTTTCGGCATATTCTACCATGCGATGGGGGGTACGATGGGCGGAAACAATGGTGACTTCAAAATCAACAGCCAGTTCTTTCAGGATATCGGCTGCTTCGCTCATCACCGGCATGTCGGAATTACTTCCCATAATAATGCCTACTGCCGGCTTTACTTTTTGTGCGGTCATGCAATTACTTTTAAGTTCTCTTTAACAAATTTAACTTTTTCTTTTAAGCTTTCTGTATGTTGGTCAACGATCGTGACGTGTCCCATTTTTCGAAATGGCTTGGTCAATTTTTTTCCATAAAGATGTACATGTACACCTTTTATACCCAACACTTTTTCCAGGCCTTCATATTGTGCCAGACCGGTATGGCCGTCTTCCCCCAGGAGATTGACCATAGCTGACGGAATTTTCATAGAAGTATCCCCCAGCGGCATGTTTAATATCGCTCTCAGGTGTTGCTCAAATTGTGAAGTGATGTTGGCTTCTATCGTCTGATGGCCGCTGTTATGTGTACGGGGCGCTACCTCATTGACCAAAATGTTACCTTCCCGGGTAACAAACATTTCAACCGCCAATAATCCGGTCATGTCCAGCTCGTTAATAACCTTTCTGGCAATGGCATCGGCTTGCGAGGCAACTTCCGATGATATATCGGCCGGAGCGGTGAGGTATTCCACCAGATTATGAATGGGGTTGAACACCAATTCTACCGGTGGAAAAGCTTTCATCTCCCCATTTTCGTTGCGGGCAACAATGACTGAAATCTCTTTTTCAAAATCGATAAGCTTTTCCAGCAAGCCCGGGGCATCAAAAGCTTTTTCAAGATCACTTTCGTTTTTCAATATTTGTACACCACGTCCGTCATACCCCTCTTTGCCCAATTTGTTCACGGCCGGGAGGAAGTTGCGGTTTTCGAGAACCGCCTGACGATTTTCGGTGAGTATGAAGTCGGCGGTAGGAATACCCCGATCCAGGTAGAATTGCTTTTGCTTTCTTTTATCCTGGATTAACTCAATGACCTCAGGCTGCGGAAATACCTTCTTGCCTTCCTTTTGCAATTGCTTGAGTGCGTCGGTGTTGACATTTTCAATTTCTATTGTCAGTACATCACAGGCCTGGCCAAATTCGTAAACACTTTGATAATCTGTCAATTTCCCAACCCTGAATTTACTTACCAGATTTTTACAGGGAGCATTTTCATCCGGGTCGATGATGTTGACATCCAGGTTAAAATCAATGGCGGATTGTACCAGCATCCTGCCCAGCTGTCCGCCCCCTAGCACACCTAATGTAAAATTTTGATAAAATCTATGCACCTTATTCAAAGCGTTTTTGGTTATTAAAATAATGTTTGCGACAAATCTAAAATTAATATTATGGAAGGCCTAAGAAAACAGAGGTTTTTAAAGAAATCAGCCTTCAGTCGTTTTGATGCCCATTTTTTCCATCAGTTTGCTGGCATTAAAACTTTTGCACAGTCCCGGATGAAGCTTGTAGTCAAAAATAATTTCGTCATCAATGATCTGGCTGTTAAAGCTAAAATTTTGAATGTTGCCTGTGCCGGAGTGGTTAGACAGGGCGCCTAATTCCAGGTCATGGGTGGAAACAAACCCAAAACTATCCAGTGCCGTCAATTGTTTGATAAGAGAAGCTGCACCACTGTGCCGGTCGCGTGAGTTGGTGCCTTTTAATATTTCATCCAGCATAAATAACACCGGATGGGTGGTACCAATCAGATCAAGTAATTGCTTAAGACGTTTTAATTCCGCATAAAAAGACGAGACGCTTTCTTCCAAATTGTCCTGTGTGCGCATGCTGGTAAATACCTGACATACCGAAATGGTAAAATCCCTGGCGCATACCGGGGCTCCCATCAGGGCGAGGACTGCATTGACGCCAACGGTTCTGAGAAAAGTACTTTTTCCCGACATGTTGGAGCCGGTGACGATAATGATGTTTCCTTTACCATGCATATCAAAATCATTTACAACCCGCTTCTTACCGATAATCAGGGGGTGTCCCATGCTGGTGCCGCTCAAATGGTAATTTTCATCAGTTATGACAGGCATGGTATAGTCGGGATTTGCATAACCAAATCCGGCTATACCATTGAGCACCTCAAATTCATGGATCGTATCAAACCATTTTTTTGCGTATTTTTTATTTTTTCTCTTCCAGGCGGAGGCCTTTAGCAACCAGAATACATCAAGCAGCAGTAGTATATTCAGGAGCCAGTAAAATGTGTTGGCACGGCTCTCCAGGCTGTACAGGATTTGCTGTAACCTTTTGATTTCAACAGAGGCTTTAAAATGGTCGTGCTCGAATTTATCTTTCAGATTTCTGAGCAGGGGCGCTTCGAAGGCTTCATCTTCTACTTTTTTTATTAAAAGGCTATAGGCTTTCAGCGCAATCGATCCTTCACTGGTATAGGTGGTAGTGTCTTTGGCCGCAAGAAATGTGCTTTTCAGAATGATACCATTAACGGCAATGGCGGCTAATAAAAAATAAAATGAATAATCCAAGAGGAACAAAACGAGACTGCCTGTTGCTATCAATGGCATAGTGAACAACAGGGTCTTGTATAAGTTTTCTGCTTCCAATATATTTCCCTTGCCCAACCACGTGAGTAGAGGCCGGATCCTGTTTTCTTCCTGCTGGAAATGCATACCATGTGCCTGAAAATCCTGGCGCCAGTCAAATTTGGGCATTAACTCTCCAACGGCCGCCTGGCGATCTTCAATGCATTTTTTTTGTGAAGGAGCCGACAACCATTCCGCCAATAGTGATTTGGCCCCAAAGGTCGTACTTCTATTGAGCAGCTGGAATACCGAATGATTACCGAAAATATCCAGATCAATGTTGTAAGGGTGAAGGGATTCAATATATTCTGATCCGCCGTTAAGAGACTTCAGGTTGCCTTGTAAACGTAGAATCTCCTGCTGATTTATTTGACGGAGGTTTTCGGCATGATCCCTGTTAAAAGCAATTTTATTATGGTATTTGATTAACAGGCCAAACAGAACCGGGAAAATTAACACCAGCGTTATCACCAATTCCATGTTGCGGAGATTGGCAAAGTAGATGATGGCGGCCAGCAGTACAAGAAAAACTGTTACACGGATTCCCGACCAAAATGCATATTGCTGTTTTAGCTTAGAGGCAATCCCCGTCTGTTGCTGAATAACACGCTCAAAAGTTGCTTTGGGTGATTCCATAGGCCGCAAAATTAGGTCATGGACAACTAAGGTTTTCTATTTAATGGGAATTTCTTGTCAAAAAAATTGTTTTATATTTAAATCCATAAATCTGGTATGTTGGTGCCATGCAAGACAAACTGCCAACGAAATAATAAGCAAATGAATGCCAAGAAAACCTCTACCAAAAGTGGTAGGAAAAATCAAAAAGACGTCAAATCAGATCCCATTCCGCCGGAGGAGACATCGGCTGAAGAGGATTTGTGGGAAGACAAAGATTTTGGCGGATTGGAAGCGCCGGAAGATTTTAAACGACAGCTGGGTTGCGGAGGTTAATGACCGGTCGGGTTGTTTTTTGCTCTTTCTTCCCACTTTTTTCGCGCATAGCGTTGCAGGTCTTCTATTTGATCCGATTCATCAACGATTTCCAACCCTAGCAAGGTTTCAAAAAGATCCTCCATGGAAACCAGGCCGACAACACTTCCATAGCTGTCATTTACAATAGCCAAATGCCCCTTTTTCGTAACAAATATGTCCAGCAGCTGTGGCAATTCGGTGCTGTCCTGCACAAAAAGTATTTCCCTTCGGATGTCGGCCAGTCTCAGATTGTGCCTGTCTTCCGCCATTTCAACTAAAAGATCATCCTTTAAAAACATGCCGGTTATATGATCTTGCTTTTCCTTGTAAACAGGAATTCTGGAATGTTGCAAAGGTTTGTTTTTTTGATAGAAGTCAAATAAGCGTTGATCCTCATTGGCCATGATTATTACTGTCCTGGGGGTCATGATGTCCCTGACCGTCAGATTTTCAAGGCGCATTAAATTCTGAATGATAACAGATTCACTTTTATCCAACGCCCCGCTTTCCAGACCAACGGTGGCCATGGCGGCAAAATCGGCCTTGCTGAATACACTCCGGCTTTTGTCTTTCTTTAGGGTTTTGGTAATACCCTGGCTGATCCACACCAAAGGAGCTAAAACTATTAAGAGCCATTTTAAGGATCTCACCGTAAAAGGCGCCAAAGATTGCCACATATTAGCGCCGATAGTTTTGGGAATTATTTCGGATAAGATCAAAATGGCCAGCGTCATGCCACCTGCAATTAATGATTCAAAAGACAGGTTTACGAAACCTAGATTGATATAATTGTTACCAAAAAGCTCTCCCGCCTGAGCCCCTACACCAATAGCCCCTACGGTATGAGCAATGGTGTTGAGCGTTAGAATGGCGGAAAGGGGCCGGTCAATATCCTTCTTATAGGTTTGTAATAATTTACCGATGGCACCTCCCTCCTGTGCTTTTCTGTTGACATAGGCCGGCGTAACACTCAAAATTACCGCTTCCCAAATAGAGCATAGAAAGGAGAAAATAATCGATACGGAAAAGAAAAGTACTAATAATCCCATAAGGTCAAATTAAGAAAATATTTTTGAAGAAGTCAGCAAAAAAACAATGCTTTTAAAATCGAACCCGGGTTATTTTTCCCTTCTTGCCTTCCAGCGTCATTGGTTTATCCCTTTAATAATAAACAAGCGTTATCGGGAACGCCTTCCGTTGGTTGGGGATACGCAACTGTAAATGCCCGATATCTGGGAATACCCTCTGTATTGAAAACCTACTGATTATGCGGCCCCCAGCTGTTTTAAAACCTTCATGTGAGATTTGATGGCTCCCAAAAAGGTGGTATGCTCTATAAAAGGCAGATTATATTCCTTGGCGGTGGCTTGTACGATAGGAGATAGCTTTCTATAGTGGGTATGGCAAATTTTTGGAAAAAGATGATGCTCAATTTGAAAGTTAAGCCCACCGAATAAAAAATTTGCTAAAGGACTCTTCCTGGCAAAGTCGGCTGTCGTATACATTTGGTGGACGGCCCAGGAGTTTTCCATCGAACCTTGTTGGTCGGGTCTTGGAAAATCGGTTCCTTCCACAATGTGTGCCAGCTGGAAAATAAGGGCCAGCGTCAAACCTTCCACAATATGAAGCAGCAGGAAACCAAGTAAAATAGCGTACCAGGGCAATGAGATGGTAATCATCGGTACCACCAAAAATAAAGTGTAATAGATCGCCTTAAAAGCAAATAGCTTGGCAATTTCTTTTTTGGGAAAGGGTTGTTTTTGGTACGCCGCTATTTTGGGACCGAAAAACAAAGCATAGTCTTTTATAAATACCCAGGATAACGAGGTGAGTGAGTAAAAGAAAAAGGTGTACAGGTATTGAAATCGATGGATTTTCCATAAATCCTGATTCGGATTAAGTCTGATAATAGGAATTTGATCAATATCAGAATCGTGGTCTGGGATATTGGTAAAAGTATGGTGTATCAGGTTGTGGCTTATTCTCCATGTGAAATCATTGGCTCCGATGATATTAAATGCGGTGGCCAACCCATTGTTAACCCTTTCATTACTTGAATAGGCACCATGCATGGCATCGTGGGCGATATTTAGTCCAATCAGGGCCGTGAAGAAGCCGTTGATGATAGCCAGGGGAATGAGTACCCAAACATTAAACAAATTGGAAATGATTAGCACATAACTGATTACAAAAACACCCAGTATTAAAATGGTCTTAAAAATCATCTCTCCATTGGCCTGCTTGCTGATATTGTTGTCCTTGAAATAACGATTTACCCGTTTCGTTAGCTCCGTGTAAAACTGATCGTTTGAAGATTTGGTAAATCTGATCTTCTGTTTTTGATCTTCAGCCCTTTTTGGCTCATTCGCATCCTCACTGATAACATTTTGCATAACAAATCTCGATTTATTTTAAACGATTGGGCTAATTTACAGTCTTTAGTCAGATTTGAAGGGTTAAAAAAAAGGTAGTTGACTCTCATCAGTAATCTTAATCTATATCTCCTTTCAGGTACTTTGTTTGATATTAATTCGCGCGTAATTGTGGTCGGTGTAAATTCGAAAAAAATATCATCTTTCCTCATACCTTTGAGGCGAAAATACAAATTCTTTAACGAAAATCTAGTCAAGGATTGTATTAATTGAAAATAATATTTGTCAATAATTTGCCATATATGGCCAAAATGACGAAGATTGGCTTATGATTTGAGCGAAGGCGCATATTCCCCTAGGGTGTGCCATGTTTGCACCAGGCTTTCCCAGGTAATATTCACATCCTGCGTATTTGTACGCCAATTGGAGAAGGCGGCCCTGATGCCGGGTTGTCCCTTGTAGATGGTTTGCGTCATAAAAACTTTGCCGGCCTGTGTCAGGGTTTCCAAAAACTGCTGAACCAGCTCGAGGTCAACTTCCCGCTTAAGACCTTGCAGGGTGAAACAAACGACGTTTAACCTGGTAGGTGCTAATAATTTGAATTGTGATGACTTTTCTATATACCCGGATAGTAAATCAGCCATCGCAATGTCCCTTTCCACAATTTCCCGGTAGCCTTTCCTGCCGTAAGCCATCAGGCTAAACCAGGCTGGCAATGCCCGGAAGCGACGGGAGTTTTCAGGTGTGAGGTGTACAAAATCCGGCTTATCCCCAATTTCACCTAAATAGGCCGCGCTGTTTTGAAATACTTCCAACTGAATGTCGGCATGACGGCTAAACTGCATGGCGGAATCATAAGGGACATTTAACCATTTATGGGCGTCGATGGTGATAGAATCAGCCATTTCCATGCCCTTCAAAAGATGTTGGTATGCCGGTGCACATGCGGCAAACCCACCAAAGGCCGCATCGACATGGAACCAAAAATTGTATTTAGCCTTTAAAGATCCAATAGCTTTCAGGTCGTCAAAATCTACTGTGTTTACGGTGCCCGCATTGCCTACCACAATACAGGGTTCTCCTTTCAATGCTTCCAGGTAGTCGGTTAATGCGTTTATATTAATGGCTTCCCTATCCGGAAGTGTTGCGACGTTTGCTAGCTGATTTTTTCCCATGCCCAGCATAGATAAAGATTTGTAAATGCTGGAGTGCGGGCAAGCGCTGACGACTTTAATGGGGTGCAGCCCGTAAAGACCCTGCGTCGCAATGTCGATTCCTGCTTGCCTTGCTATCCATTGCCTTCCCTGGGCTAACCCAACAAAATTGGACATGGTGGCCCCTGTGACAAAAGTACCCGTAAACTCTTGTGGTATGTGGAAAAGATCTTTTAAAAGCTGGATGGTCTGCAATTCTATTTCAGGTGCCACTGACTCACCGTAGTTGCTTAAGTTCTGGTCAAAAGACCCCGTCAACCAATCGCCTATGACGGCCGCAGGTGTAGATCCCCCGGTGACAAATCCCAGATATCGGGGCCCAGCGCTTGCAGATAGCTGGGGATAATAAAGTGCCTTGAATTTTCTTAAAGCCGCCAGGCCACCACTCCCGTCATCAGGCAAGGAGATGGCGGGAAGCGATTGGCTGGCTGTGGCTACGGCCCTTTCATCGATGGTATTTAGAAATTCCGCTGACAGTTGACTGGCTTCTGCCATCAGCGCCTGCCATTGTTGCTGGTCCTGAGCTAGTGATGTATACATATGATTACCTGTTTATCCTGTTTTTATCTTACGCAAATATGGTTCAAAAATATTCTGTTATATTTAATACTCAAAATATAATATTGATCATTGATTAATACTTTTAAGGTATTATTATGGAAATCAGACATCTTAAGTATTTTAAAACACTGGCCGAAGAGTTGCACTTCGGGAGAGCCTCGGAAAGGTTATTCATTGCCCAGCCACCTTTGAGCCGGCAAATTATGCAACTGGAGGAAAGTCTGGGAGTAAAGTTGTTTCACCGAAATAAAAGAAATGTACAGCTGACAGAACCCGGGAAATATCTCCTGAAAGAGGTAGATCATTTATTGAACCGGCTACAACATATTCGGGAGGGTGTAAAACTGGTGAATCGTGGTCTGGCCGGACAAATTACCATTGGATATGTGGGAGCTACGATGCACAGCATCCTTCCCGACGTATTACTCAAAATGAAAAATGTCTATGCCCAGGTAAATACGGTTTTGCTGGAGCTGAGCAATGAGGACCAAATAACAGGGGTTCGCTCCGGCAGGATCGATGTTGGACTTGTAAGGACACCCATGCAGGCTAAAGGTGTCGTTATCAAAGAGATTCTAAGAGAAAAATTTTGTTTGGTTTTGCCCAAAAATTTTAGGCTGAAAACGGGTGATAACGGTGTGCTTGAGGCATTAGCCAATGAATCATTCATTGCCTTTGCCAGAGAATGTGGGCCCGGCCTTGTGGACAGCCCCATTAAAATCTGTAACCAGGCAGGATTTTCGCCAAAGGTGGTGCATGAGACGACGCAGATCAATTCCATTTTAAGACTAGTGGAGATCGGGTTGGGTTATGCAATTGTGCCTTCCAGTGTAAAAAGAGGCTATGAGCTGAAGCTACAATTCATTGAACTGGAGCAGTTCGAAGAAACTGCGACCCTGTCCCTGATATATCATAAGGACAATCAAAAACCGGCTGTGTTGAATTTTATTTCATTGATTGAAAACAGGTTTAAGGATTGATGCGTGGTTTTCAATACTGATAAGTACGTGTAGAAAAGTCTACCTCCCTAGATTAGTCCGGTTTCATTTGATGTCACATTCATGTTAGGCCATGGTTATTGTAAGACGTTTTCTATTTTTTCTTTAAAATCATTTGGTTCGTCAATATGAAATCCGATCACCTTAAATTTCTTTTTGATTCCATAAAGCCCGGTCAGGGTATTTTCGCGCTTTAATTTGATAATTACGTTGTGACCTTCAAGTTCACCAAGAGGAGACAATCTTTTTGTCAATTTGTCTTTTTCAAGATCTTTTTTTGATAGCGTTACCGTATCAATTTCCGAATAGTGAATTTCGGCTTCATTCATGATACCATATCTCAATGTCAGGCTTTTGTTATTCAAGGAGATCGGCCTTCTGGCAAGGGATTTAGCAAAACCTAAAAATTGTACGGCTGTATAAGCACTTAAGATTGAGAGTATCCAGGCGACATTTATACTCCATCTTTCAATTAGCATATGAAGAACAAAGGTTTCTATAACGATCATAAAAATAATTGCCCCCATTAAAGCGGGCGTTCCGCTGTTTTTATGATATGAAAATTCATTTTTATTGAGTTCTCTTGTTTTCCAGTCAACAAAACCGTAATAAAATACTGCGACCTCTGTCGCAAATGGCAATACAAGTTTTTTTGGAAGGATTTCATAGCAAGTGTCTTTTAAAGCTATAAAAAAGTCAGGGGTTGAACTTTTTAAGGTCTTATATTTCCTTATAGCGCTGCCTACCTTTATAGCCACGAATGTCAATACCGAAACCTCGATCACAGGCAAACCCCAGGTTTTGAACAGCGTCAAATAGATTTGACTTTCTTGCGGCAAGAAGTAAGTTCCAATAATGAGTCCAATCACCATTACCGGGATTACCGTAGTTTTTGGAATTTCAGTCTTGCGTATTAGCAGGAAGTAAACGAGTGGAACGACTATTAATAAGTCTATTGAGATTCCAAGACTCAACGCATCGTTTGCATTCAGCAAAGTTGACTTCATTAAAAGAATTAAAATTCCGAAAAGGCAAAATGGAATTCCAAAAGTTATGAAGTGGCGATTGACTTCTATTATTCTATTCATTTTGTTCGCTTTAATGCCATACAACGGTCTTGATCAAGTGAGGGTGATTTCACTCGCCATAAAAATAGGGATTTATTGTTGGTGTTTGCCTCAATGTAGGCACTTTTAGCTTTTTCTATCTAATAAGGTACGATTATTGTCGGATAAATAGAGTCACCATTTTTTGATAGTTGACCTATAAACACCGCCGCAATGATGCAAAAAGCCTTACTCCTGAAGCTGCTATTTGTTGTAACAATTACTCCTTCATTCAGCCAGGTCAAAATCAGGGGAAACGTTATAGATCAGGTTAACGGGAAGCCTGTTTCATTTGTAAACATTGGAATATTAAATTCTGGTGTGGGAACCATTTCTAACGATGACGGAAGTTTTGTTGTTCGCATTCCCACGGCTCATTTAAAAGATACGCTAATATTTTCAGCCTTGGGTTATAAGAGAAGGGCTATTCCCATTTCTGCTATTTCGAGGAACGAAAGCATTACCATATCGCTGCAGGAAAAAATAATCTACCTGAAACCCGTTGTCGTTTCAATAAAAAAAGAAAAAGAGGTCGACTTCAAGTTGGGTAACAGACATCACTATGGCCGGATAATATATGCGGACTCTGTAGCTGCGGGAAGTGCAATTGCCTTGTTAATCGAAAATAAACACCCGAGTTACTATCCCGATCTGACTTATCCTGTTTTTGTTGAAAAAGCGCTTTTGAAAATACACAAGAACACAGTTGGAGAATTTAAAGTACGGGTGAGGCTTCTTGAGGTTGATAGTGCAAACAGCAACTTGCCAGGTGAAGATATACTGCATGAAAGTGTGGTGGTGACATCAAAAATAAAAAAGGGTTGGCTGACATTTGACCTCTCTTCTTATAACCTGAAAATCGCACAACCAGGCTTCTACCTAATGTTCGAATGGATCATGGAAGACAAAGACAGGCTAGCCTTAATGGACCAATATGTTCAATTTAAAAAACAAAATCCCGACAAGGTTTCGGTAGATACATCGCTGGTAAATGGCGAAAAAATACTTGTCAATAGCTATCATGGATTTACAGCAGGGACATTATTTGCGGCGTCCTATGCGCAGTATTATCTTGACAGATTTACATGCTATTACAGGCTTAACAGTTTTGGAGAATGGAAGATTGCTCCCGCTATCCTCACTGCCAGGATCCAGTTACGTAATCAGCCGGTATTCACACCGGCTCCATCAAGTAAGAGCAAGTAGGATAAGCAACAGTTCAATTAATTATTTGCTTTTACAGTGATAAATTAACCGTCCCGATGATATGTCGCCTGCTTTTATGGGTTGTAAATCAAGCACATGCTATGCCCCAGATTCCATCGCTTCCAAATATTCACGACCAAAATCAGTACGTAACTCTATCCACATAGGAAGGTGATCTGACATTTTGTATGTTCTCCATGTCTTATAGCTTGTTTGACTTTTCAGGCCATTGCCAACTTCCGATCGATAAGTCGCTTCATCTGAAAGCGTAAAAATGTGTTCAAAGAAATCAAAAATGTTGGCGGCCAATACATCTAATTTGGCGTATCCGGTTTGTCTTGGTGGTTTCCAAAATGCTATCTGATCATAGGCCTTATCACGTGCTACGTTTGATCCGGGTATAGATTTCAATTCTTTGGGAATCACAAAACCACTCGATTCCAAAGCTTCCATGGTCGGATGCCCCTCGCCCACAATATTAAAATCTCCCAATACGCCAAGAAACGAGTTATCATCCATACTAAATTCGCCCTTTGCTTTTTTGGCCAATGCGGCGGTTAATTGCTCAATTTCACTTCTGCGCTGTTCGAGCTTGTTTTCGTCACTGGCATCGCCGTAGTAAATGTGAACGGTGCATAGATTGAGTTTAAGCCATCCGGATTGAAAAGATAACAAATATGGCGTTCGAGCAAACTGTCTCAATGAATCATCAAAAGTATCTTGCGGGAAACGAAGCGCATATTCATCTCCGAAAATGACGCGCGAGATATCCACACTTGCCTTGCCTCTCCCAGGACTTGTGACAACCGTATTTTTTTTCAATACAACGCTCGATCCTTCCGGCAAGTCAAGCGTGGTATGCTCAGGTAATTCAATTTCAAGGTCTGAAGCCAGCTTTTTCCCTCCACCTCTGACGCTCTTAAGTCGTGCATCATAAACGCCGGAAAGATTTGGGGCATCGTCGGGTATTCTAATGGAAATATTATTTTGTAAGTTAATTCTTTCGCCAAAAGCTGCCCGTATTTTACCACCTTCCTGAAGGGTTAATTCACCGGCAATATTTGTAAATCGAACATATCTTTGATTATATAAAAATATCATGCGTTCGCCGTTTCCAGCCCTACCATCTGTCACATCGGTGGCTACATAATCCCAATCGGGGCCAAGTATTCGTTTTAGATTCAGGAATTCGGTCAAATCTGCTCTGACCTCCTGAAGCGCTACCAGGTCAAAATGTGAAATGATTTCCGCGATGTAATAGATGGACTCAAAGTCGCGTCCTTCAAATTTACTGCCGCCGAACTCACGTAAATTCCAGGTGGCAACCCTGACGGACTTTCTAACATCTGTTTCGGATCCGGACGCTGAAAAATGATTGATCAATGCCGATCTAAGCTTTAGCAAGTTAGCAGAAACCCTTTGCTTTTTAAGCCGAAGGACGGCATTATCAGTATCTTTTATTTTAAGCGATACATAAAATGGCATATCGATGGGTCTTACATTAGCTGTCAATACTTTTGGTACCGACTAAAAGTAAGCTGATTGTTCATTAGGAATCAATACCCAACCTTTGGCATTTTTATCTGATAATTTTGAATGACCTCATCGGCTAAGCGAATAATGCCCACTCGGAAGCTTAGCCTGGAAATTGGCGTCTGTTCGTGGAATTTATAAGCTCTAAACGCTACAAATTATTTCTTAAATTCCCCAAAGTGCCATAATACACCGGAAGGATCATGCATAAAGAATTCCCTTCCCCAGTCGTACACTTTGATATCGGTGAGTCTGACATGCTCGTATTTTTCAGGCAGTTGCTTTCCTTTGATTTCGGCCTCGCACTTTTCAACGTCGTCCACTTCCAGGAAGACCATGGAATTGTCGATCCAATCCTTTACGTAGTAATCTTGTAAATAAAATCCCAGATGCTCATTTACCTTGAAGAGACACATAGTGTTTCCAACTTCGATTTCCTCAAAGCCAATGTCGCGATAAAATTCCCTGGATTCGTGAAAGTCTTTAGCGCCAATAAAAGTTCGAATGGATTTGGATTGGTAGTTCATGTTAAATAATTTTTATAACACTTTGGTGTTTGGTTTTGCCAAGGAGAAATTTAGCAATTAATTCACACACCTCCTCATCGTGTTTCAATCTTTTCAATCCACCTTCCGTGTTTCTAAAACAGGATCACAGTCTTGCCAATGGTCTTCCCTGATTCCTGCATTTGATGTGCTTTTTTGAGGTTCTCAGCGGTGAAGCCTTCCAGGGTGGTTGTCAGGGTGGTTTTTAAGGAACCATCCTCTAACAAATCGGCTATGTTATTCAGGATATGGTGCTGTTTGTCCATGTCATCAGTGGTGAACATGGATCGGGTGTACATCAGCTCCCAGGAAAAGGAGACACTCTTACTTTTGAGTAGTACAAGGTTCAACGGGTCACTGCTGCCGGTAATCGATACGATGTGACCCTGTGGCTTGATGATTTCCGCGATGGTTTCCCAGTATCCATTGATATCTACAAAGTCCAGGATATAATCCACCTCGCCATGACCTATTTTATCCAGTTCCGCTTTCAGATCACGGTGGTTGACGACATAGTCGGCGCCCAATTGTTTGCACCAGTCTTTCGTTTCGGGACGTGAAGCGGTGGCGATTACCGTGAGGCCGGCCACTTTTTTCGCAATTTGTATGGCAATAGAGCCAACACCGCCGGCACCGGCCAGGATCAATACGGTTTTTCCTTTATCCGTTTTAGGATTTACTTTTATTCTGTCAAAAAGTGATTCCCAGGCGGTCAGTCCTGTCAATGGGATAGCCGCCGCTTCGGCTTTGGTCAGGTTTTCGGGCTTTCTGCCTACGATGCGTTCATCTATAAGTTGATATTCTGCGTTACTGCCGCTGCGGGTGATATCTCCCGCGTAATACACCTGGTCGCCGACTTTGAATCTTGAAGTTTTATCCCCCACTGCCTCAACAGTACCTACAGCGTCCCAGCCAATGATTTTAGGAGTGTCCAGTATAGTATCCTTCGCGGCACTTTGCCGGATTTTAAAATCGACCGGATTTACAGAAATAGCGGCTATCTTAACCAATAAATCATATCCGGCTGGCGACGGTATTTCTGTTTCAAATTCGATGAAACTTTCTTTTTCTGTGATGGGAAGTGATTGTTTGAACCCTATGGCTTTCATTATCCTGAATTTAAGTTTTTTACCTAATTGATTTTCAGGTAAAATTAGGGGTTCTTTGAAAGACAGCCAAGTACGAAGATTGGCATTACGTGTATAAAAAAAGGTTTTGAAGCCAATGTTCTTTTTTAGAGGGATGTATTTTCTTGATTAATTGCAGAGAGGAAGAAGGTAGAGATAAGTAAACATTCCGAACAAACATATACCTTTCCGTCCTACGGCCTGGAATCCCTGACTTTTACATCTATGTAGAACTGATGCGTATTTACCTTAAAATCATCTTTACTCACGTTGCCAAGCACTAGTTTTTGCCACCTGTTGTCAGGATATAAAAATGCCGGTTCACCGCCGGAGATCGCATATTTAACCGGCATGGTAAAACCTTCAACATCTGCTATCCACCGATAATGCAGGTGGGTTTTTCCCGCTGTATTTTCAAAGGCTAATTCCAGCACCGGGATATTTGTAGTTCGCAAATATTGATAGAAGAAATTAGTGTAGTCTGCCCCGGTTTTTTGATTGATGTATCGGACAATCTGTTCTGTGTTAACCGTTTTGTATTTAAACGTTGTTTGTATGCCTTTTAAAATAGCAAACCAAAGCCTGTCATTGTTGATGACATGACGTAGTGTATTAAGCATAAGAGCTCCCTTATAATACATATCGCCGATGTCGTAATGAATGTGGTTTACGTCGAATTTTCCAATAACGGGGGCCTTGTTTTTTACCAGTTTTTTCATCCAGTTAAGATAAACCTGGGCGTCGGCATAACTGTAATGATCTTCCACGAATAGCGCCTCGGCGTAGGTAGCAAAGGCTTCATGGATCCATAATTCGGCATTGTCAGTACAGCTGATGCTATTGCCCCACCACTCGTGCGCCGCCTCGTGTAGGACAATTTGAAAATCAACTACACCATTAGCAAAATCAGGTGCTGATGTGTCATCATTGATTTCATCGGATCGTGTAAAGTACTCGTAGCCCAACGCCACACAACTTTGGTGTTCCATGGCGTGTGGTGTCTCCACCAATTTAAATCCATCGCGCGGAAAAGGATAGGCACCAAAATATTTTTCATAAGTCTTCAACATCGGTTTTACCATGCCAAGTTTTTGCCTGGCCGTTTCAAGGTTGTAATGCATGACGTGATAGTCCAGGTCTAATGTATCAATACCATTCGTATACCTATCTTTGATATGCGCATATTTGCCTGCGTTGAGTGTGAGGTTATAATTATTAATTGGGTAGGAAACAAACCAGTCAAAGCGTGTTCTGTCTCCGTCAATGGCTGTTTTGCGTCGAAGCCTTCCGTTTGCTATCACCGAAAGATGGGAAGGGACTGTCACACTGATCGCAGCGCTGTCAGGTTCGTCTGAAAGGTGATCTTTGTTAGGCCACCATCCACTAGCGCCGTATCCCTGGCAAATGGCCTGTAACCAGGGGTCCCGGTTTTTATCTGCTACCCAAAGAAAAGCAGCGTACATGGGAATTTTCGGATCAAAATCTACCGGGTGACCGGAGAAATAAACTTTGATGTCGACCACTGATTCTTTCTGTAGGGTTTTGGGAAAATCAATGTAAACAGCATTAAATTCCCTGTTAAAATTCAACGATTTTCCAAGATAAATAACACTATCAACCGCCATCTCCGAATAAAGATCTATTTGTATTTTGTCAGTTGGATCTACCACTTTGAATCGGACGAGGCTGCTTCCTTTAATAATCTCTTCGTCCGGCACTACCTCAACGTCCAGATGGTAGAACCCAACATCGAAGCAGGTGCGTAGCGGAGTCAACGCCCCTTGTAAAGTATCAAGGCGCGTAAACTTATAAACCTGTTTTTCTTGTTTGGTGCTGTCACTCTTGTTGAGAAATACCTCATTAGATAATGTGCCTTTGCGCCGGTCAAAAGTCTGCCAAAAAGATTCATCGTATTGATTGGCCATATGTTTTTCCTTAACCCACCAAGCCTCATTGAGATTCCAAAAGTCTACCGTATCCGGGATGGTTACATTGCTTTTAACAGAATCGGTGTTGTAATGAAGGTTAACGTTCACCGGTACCCTGTCCATTTTCCTTTTTTTGCTGGAGATAAGAAATCGTTTGCTGGAATTAACCTCCTTAAAATACCACTTAGCTCCAATCAGCTGGAAATTAATGGATTCCTTCCACTCCCCTCTTTCATAATTAACTTTGTATAGCTTGGAAGCAAGTATATAGCTAATTTGCGCCTTCAGCTTTTTTAGTAATTTGGGAGTCGATACAAAATCTACTTTTACAAAGGCTTTGGTTGCCTCATCTAGAAAAATGTAGCCATTCCAATGAATATAACTTTTGTTTTTCTTTGGTGCCACCCTGATCTTGTACGTCCTGCGACCGTTTATTAATACCATTGTCTCAAGATCAAAATGGTAACCTGCGGTAAACTTCTTAAAGGCATTTTTTTCCGAGCAAAATTCTTTCACGATATCCCGGTATCCCAAATGATAAATGCTCTTTTCCCAGGGGAGCATTGTATGAAGCTTCCAGTCTTTGATTTCATTTGGTTTGATCCTAACCGCTCGCAATTGTATGGAGTCGCTTTGCGCTTTACTGTCCTCCCGGTAGGCATGATAGGGGAATTTAAAAATATCAATAAATGCCTCCGTATACCTGATATTTTTATCATCCAAAAGTGCTGACATTTTGTAATACCCGGAAAGCGTGTGCATCGTGGTGTCATAATTTTCCGGAATTCTCCGGAATGCCTCCCTTAGCAAATCTATGGGGTCTTCCGGCTTTATCACTACCTCTCGCAATTGTACAACATCCTGTTGGAGTCGAATTTCAATTTTTGACCGATCTAAACTGCCGAGAGAGAGCTTCACCGGCTTATAGCCAAGACAGGATACATGGATCATTCCGGCCCGGTATTGTTCAGGAAAATCCAGCTTAAAATAGCCATACAGGTCCGATATAGCACCGATACCGGTGCTTTCAATAACCAGGTGGGCGAATGGGATACTTTCCCTGGTATGATGATCAACTATTTTTCCGGTCAACCGAACGGTTTGACCCTGAGCGCTTAAAAAGCTAAGAGACCATAATGTGAAAAGAAGAAGTTTTGAGGAGTGATGTTTGTTCATAATGCTATCATTCATGTCAAATGATGACAGAACAGGTATAATAGCTGATGGCCTGTCCGTCGCTAATTCAACACAAAAATGTTTAGCAGGGTCCTCAAAATCTCCTCAAATCCGGATTTGAGAAATCTTAGTCAATTTTTTTTAGCTGAGCATCAAGGTATTCTTTGGGTGACATGCCCATCGTGTTTTTAAAGGCGCGTTGAAAGGTCGCCTGCGAATTAAATCCCGATTCAAAGGCGATGCCTGAAATGGTCAGGTGTTGCTTTTCCGAGGATAGTAATTTTTTGCAAACTTCCTTTACGCGGTAGTCATTGATGAAATCGTTAAAGTTTTGTTGTGAGTGCTGGTTCAGTGCGGCTGAAATGGATTTAGCATTGATTCCGGTATGTGTTGATAACAGGTGCCGGTTTAGCGTTGGGTTAAGGTAGAGCTTATCGTTTTCCATGGCCTGTCGCAGTTGTATCATTAATTTTTTGGCGGTGGAAGTTGATATCAAATTCGGAGACATTTTAGTTGTTCCGTAAGAAATTATCTTTACCCGGAAGTAGCCTACAATCGCGATCCAGTAAACAAAGATGACCAATGCTAGCTCGATTGGGTAATAGCTCGCATTATAATGGAAATAGGGCAGATATGACGCGATCACCGTTAGTGGCCACGCCGCACCAAAGACTACCATGCATATCAGTAGCGCCTTCACCCATTTATAAATTTCCTGTTGTTTCTCTTTTGAAACCGAGGGTATGCTTTGAGAAGCGCGCGCTTTTATGAACAAACGCAGGGACAGGTATAGGTAGAAAAAGAAGGTAATGATGCTGACTACCTCAGCGTAGGAATAATATATCCCGTCTAAGAGCTCCAACTGGTCTTTAGTGAAAAAGACATTATTTACAATGAATAGATAAACACCAATAATGACAATTCTGAAGACAAATTGAAATATTGGTGGAGAATAATACGCTAAAACAATTTTTAGAGGGCGTTTTTTTTCAGGATAAAGCAGTGAATGAATATATAAATAGAGACTGGGCCCCAGGGCATAAATCATCACAAATGGGAACAGGTCAAAGAAGATGATATGATCACTGAGGCCGGAACTCCAGTTAAAAGTTTCTATTCCATTATAGGCCAATACCAACATAAAAATGCTCAGATAGATGGCACCAGGATGTTTTTTGTTAAATAGTAGAATAATACTAAAAACCAGGCCTTGCAGGGCACCGAAAAGTATAAGCAGGTTTATCCAGTTGAAATTGAGATCCATATTTTACGGCGTGAAATTACCGCCCCAGGGCAGTCGTTGACAATACTCAAAATCCCACAATTTTCAAGCCATAATATTTATGGCAGACAATACAGAGAAACCGTGCAATTTATTAGTTTATGATTTTTTATAGTGTTGACGGCTATCTTGTCGCCCGGGTGCAGTTATGGATAAATATTAGGGCTGCGAGATAGGACTTGGATTGCCCTGGAAGGGGAGCCAATTAGCTGTGATATATCCGGATTAAATTAATAGGAAAGTAACGAAGAATTAATATTAGGTTCGTACATTTATCCGGTAACTATCTCTAAAACCGACCTATGGCACGTCTCTTATGTTTTTTGTTGGTAACAGTGTTTTGCGCCGCCTGCAAGACAAGTACAACCTCTAAGGAGGAACAGTGGATTGGCTTTGCGCCTGCCGGACAGCAATATTGTCAGATAAATCCAGGTGGACAAACGATTTTACCCAATGGAAGAATCATTAAACCCTATGGCCAGACCTACACGGTAGCGCCCCATCCTTATGGCTTGACACTGTCTCCTGATGGTACGGTGGCGATTACCGCCAATTCCGGCACCGAACCCTTTTCTATCTCCATATTACGGAATATTCATCAGACGCCGGTTATTCAGCAAATCCCCGAAGGCGCAAAAAATGATGAAGGCATCCTGGAGTCGGTATTTATGGGGCTGGCTATTACACCGGATAATCGCCATGTCTATGTAGGTGGTGGCGCGTCCAACAAGATATTTAAGTTTGATATTGCAACAGGTGACAAGGTGGATTCAATCGACTGTAGTGTCATAGATAACCGCATTGATTATACTCACGGATATATTGGCGATTTGCTTTTAAACGAGGCAGGTACCCGGTTGTATGCGATTGATCAAATAGGCTTCCGGGTTTTGGTAATCGATACCGGGACCAGGTCCATTTTACAAAATGTGCCTACAGGCCGGTATCCTTTTGGCATTTGTCTGGCGCCCGATCAAAAATCTCTTTATGTGGCTAATGTCGGTATGTTTGAGTACCAGGCATTCGCTCATTTAGACCACGACGATCTTAAAAAAGGTGCTTTGAAATTTCCAGCCAGTGCCTACGGTAGCCAAGAGATGATCGAAGGTTATAAAAATGACTCCATTGATGTGCCAGGCTTAGGTGATCCAAATGACCCGGCGGCTTTTTCGGTTTGGAAATATGATCTGGCAGATAAAGTGGTGGTATCAAGAAAAATAAAGACAGGCATCCTGGTAGGCGAAAAGGTGGAGGGTATTCCAGCCGTAGGTGGATCGAGTCCCAACTCAATAGTGGCAACAGACCAATATGTATTTGTGAGTAACGGAAATAACGACTGTATTTCCGTGATTGATTTTCATCAGGACACGCTGATTCAAAACATCTTTATTAAACCTGATCCTAAAATTGCTCATTTACGAGGTGTTATTCCTTTTGGTTTGGCACTTTCACCTGACCAGCAAAGATTATACGTCGCCGAAGCCGGCATTAACGCCGTGGGCGTTATAGATATTCCGACGCTTGAGGTTAAAGGCCATATACCGGTAGGGTGGTTTCCTTCCAAATTGGCGGTGACACCCGATGGGAAAAAAATTATTGTAGCTAATGCCAAAGGGTTTGGAAGCGGGCCCAATGGTGGTGCAAATTATGATGAAGGCCCTGAAGGGACATATGTTGGTAACCTGATGAAAGGCACAGTCACGGTTTTGGATGTTTTGCCTGATGAAGCTTTGGCTCAAAGCTCAGCTGAGGTAATTAGCAATATGGTGAGTTTCAATCGGGCAGATGATCTACCGGCTGAGCGCAAAAATAATCCTATTCCCATTTACCCGAAAGCATCTGATTCGCCTATCAGGCATATTGTGTTTATTTCAAAAGAAAACCGGACCTATGACGAGGTATTTGGGCAGATAAAGGCTGGCCGCGGAGATCCTACCTTAGCCAGGTATGGTGTGGGCCAAAGCTTTAGTAATCATGCCAAAACAGATAGTGTGAAAAATGCCGATGTTATGACCAATCATCTCGCTTTAGCCAGGCGATTTGCCATAGCTGATAATTTTTATGTGGACGCAGATCATTCGGCCGACGGGCACCGGTGGCTGGTGAATACCTATCCTAATGAATGGGTAGAAACCCATGTAGCCGCAGCTTACGGAGGAAAGAGAGGAAGTCGAAGGGACTCAAAAGCGCCTGGTAACCTGGGTTTGGTAGGTGCTTCCGGTGCCATTTATCCGGAAGATTATAATGAAGCCGGCTCTATTTGGGATCATTTTGAGCGAAATCAAATCGATTTTTTCAATTTCGGTTTTGGTGTTGAGATGGCCGGGACTTTAAGTGATTCTACACTTAAGAATACAGGAGTAACATACCTGGTTAATTACCCATTGCCGGGCCCGCTTTATGATCGCTCTTCGCGTAACTATGCCACCTACAACATGGCTATTCCGGATCAGTTTCGGGTGGATCAGTTTATCGCGGAATTCAACGAAAAGTGGATGGGCGATGGGAAGGAGTTACCCCAGGTTATTACCTTAATCTTACCCAATGATCATGGAGCGGGGGATCGGCCTGCAGCTGGCTATCCCTTTAAGGAAAGTTATATGATCGATAATGACCTGGCCTTGGGAAGGATCGTGGAGTTTTTGACCAATACGCCTTACTGGAAATCGATGGCAATAATTGTGACAGAGGATGATTCACAAGACGGGGTTGATCATATCGATGCCCACCGCAGTTTACTGATGGTCATTTCACCTTGGTCCCGGCGTAATTACGTGGGCCACCAACACTATAGCTTTGGCAGCATTTTCAAGACTTTCTGGCATATTCTGGGCACGCCTTATCTTAACCAATACGATGCTACGGCCTCAGATCTTTCAGATTTATTTACCAATGAGCCCGACTTTGCGCCGTACATGCCGATACCTGCTGATCCGAGGGTGTTTGATCCTCAAAAGGCCCTCGATCCCTTTGACGAAAACTTTGATTGGAAGGCAGTTATTGAATCACCTAAGCTGGATGATGTGGATGATTTTCTTGAAAGCCATGGGGAGGAATAAACATTTCGGAAAACTGATTTCTTCGTATGTTAGTTTAAACTGGCATTTCGCTGAACCTTGATCGGATAATTTGCTGCGTTAGTCAGGCTGAAAAGGATGATAAAACCATTTAAGTTTTGTTTTATGCTTTATCCATCGTTTAAAATTTTCAATCAAATAGATAAATGAGTTACAGGATATTCTTTTTTTACCCAATGTTTCTCGGATCGATTGATTATGTTGAAAATTAAAGCAGTTATTTTTGACCTGGATGGAACCATTGCAGATACACTCCCATTGTGCATTGCGGCATTTCGGGAATCCATAGAACCACTGATTGAGCGATCATTGTCAGATGAGGAAATCATAGCCACCTTTGGCCCCTCAGAGGAAGGAACGGTTAAAGCGCTTGCACCAGATTCGTTTGAAGAAGGAATAGCAGGTTACTTGGCTGCCTACCAGAATTTACATTGGATGTGTCCGGAACCTTTTTCCGGCATAACCACATTGCTGGAGTCACTAAAGGCCCATGACGTGAGAATTGCCATGGTGACCGGCAAAGGGATGCATAGCACCAGGATTTCCTTAGATAAGTTTCAATACAATAAGTACTTTGAGCACATCGAGACAGGCTCGCCTTTGGGTCCCAGAAAAACCGAGGGAATCAGACAGGTTTTAAAGCAATGGTCTGACTTAGAAAAGAAACAGGCTATTTACGTAGGAGATGCGCCGAGTGACATTGAAGCCAGCAAGGAAGTAGGTATTCCGGTTGTATCCGCTTGTTGGGCCCAAACGGCCGATGCAGACGTACTCAAGAAGATGAGGCCGGATCAGATTTTTTACGATATTCCGAGTTTTTCGAAATGGGTGAAGGCGACATCATAAAAAATTGATTTTAGTTTAATCAGAAAAAAATCAGATCGTATAGCCTATCTTAGCCGATAACATTCTGCATAATAATTTCGTTAGGCTGCTAGGATTATTGTATTCACCTAATTTTATCCATACCTTTGGATGGCCGGATTATTGTGATAGTATACTAAAAATGGCTAGAGTTGAAACATATCGACACGCTGGAGAGAAGACCACAAGACATCGGGTATCCCTTGGAGACCAAGAAGCTTTAATCAGGGCTTTGGATTTGATGGATTTTTATGCTTCGCTTTCAAGTCTCAACGACAATTTAAAACCTACCGCTACCAGGACTGTTGATTGGATAGAACTTAGATACAGATCTAATGATTAGCAATGAATTACGAAGTATTTTACAAAAAACTTGTGCAGCTCTTAACAAGCATAAGGTCGAATATATTTTAATTGGGGGAACTGCTGTGGCTTTTTATGGCTATCAAAGGCCTTCAGGGGGATTGCATGGAAATCTTGACATGAAGTACGATGTAGATTTTTGGTATAAGCCAACCGCTACAAATTACTATAATCTCTTAAAGGCTCTTAAAGCATTGGATATAGACACTTCAAGGCTCGAGAATTTAATTTTTGATCCTCAAAAAACATTTCTTCGGATACCACATGAATCTTTCCGGACAGAATTTTTGCCACAAGTTAAGGGACTCAGTTCATTCAATAAGAGTAAGCAATCATCAAAGGTTGTCAATTTGGATGGCAATGAGATAAGTATTATCTCTTATCGAGATTTAATTCTCAATAAAAAATCAATTGATCGAGAGGTCGATAGATCAGATATTGAACAGTTGGAAAAAAGGAATAAAGGATTATCTACCTAATCCTGCAAAACAGGGAAGTAAATTTGTTAAAAATATCTGTCAGTGCGGATGTATTCAAATCAGCGTATTAGCACAGTTATTAATCAACTACCTTCCCGAATTAGCAATATAAATCCCCACACTGATAATGATGATCCCCAGATAATGGGCCAGTAACAATACCTCCCCGTCAATCACTCCCCATACAATAGCGACAGCGGGAATTAAGTAGGTAACAGAGCTGGCGAATACAGGATCTTTCAGATGCACCAGCCGGTTAAATAAAATCAAAGCAATGGCGGTTCCAACAACACCTAAAATCAATATAGCCGTGAGGGACCAGTACACCTCAGTTGCGGTCTCAAATTTTGCCAAAAACAGACCATCGTGAAACAGGTAATACCCTGAAATAGGCAGCACCAACAACAATGAGATACTGACAATGCTAACAGCCGGTAATTTTGACAAATAGGTTTTAATGAGATTTAAGTTAAAGCCATAGCATATGGTGGCCGCAATAACCAACAGTGCATAGAGGTTCAAATCACCCAGATTACCACTGGTTCCTCCCATTATCAGTATCAGGCTTCCCATAAATCCAACCAGCAATCCGACACCTTTTTTTCTGGTGATGGGCCTTTTAAAAAATGCAGCCCCTACCACCAGCGTCATCAGCGGGGTGACAGCATTTATCAATCCGGTTACAGAGCTGGTAAGTTGGGTCTGTGCCTGGGCGAATAAAAAGGCTGGAATCAGGCTTCCGCAAAGTCCTACGATAAAAACCACCAGCCATTCGGTCCGGGATTTTATGGTTTTTAATTTAGATATGGCCAGCGGCAATAGAAAGAGTCCCGCTGAGAATATTCTTAAGGCGCCAACCTCCATGGCATTAAAACTTATCAGGCCTTTTTTAATAAGGATAAAGGAGCTGCCCCAGATCAGCGCGACGATGATTAATAGGAACCACGATAAAAACGGACCGGAGGAAGATTGCCTGTCAGGTCCAATCATTCGGCAAAAGAATAGGCGTTCTGAAATTTTGAACCAATTTCATCCAGGGTGTCGATTATTAATGCATAGTTATCACATTCTACTAATCGCGTGCGGTATGGTTTGAAGTTAGGGATCCCGCGGAAATAGTTGGTATAATGGCGACGCATTTCAAATATTCCCTTGCGTTCTCCTTTCCATTCCACTGAAAAATCAAGGTGTTTTTTGGTTATCTGTACCCTTTCATTTATATCCGGTTCCGCCAATTTTTTTCCGGTTTTGAAATAATGTTTTATCTGATCAAATAACCATGGGTTTCCGATGGCGCCCCTTCCTATCATGATGCCATCTACGCCGTATTTGTTTTTATATTCCAAAGCTTTTTCAGGCGAGTCGACATCCCCGTTGCCAAAAATGGGTATGTGGATGTCAGGATGATTTTTAACCTCAGCGATAAACCTCCAGTTGGCTTCACCTTTGTACATTTGCTTTCTGGTCCGCCCGTGAATTGTCAATGCCTGTATCCCGACATCTTGCAGCCTTTTGGCTACTTCTACAATTTTGATGGTACTATCGTCCCAGCCTAACCGTGTTTTCACAGTGACCGGTAGTGAAACCCTGTCCACAATTTCCTTTGTCATGGTTTGCATTTTGGGCAGATCGAGTAGAATTCCCGCTCCTGCTCCTTTACAAGCCACTTTTTTTACCGGGCAGCCATAATTGATATCAATTAATTCCGGCTTGGCGGCTTCCGCAATTGCGGCGGCTTCCCGCATTGATTCAATTTTTTCCCCGAAAATCTGGATACCGATAGGGCGCTCATAATCGTAAATATCCAGCTTTTGCACACTCTTGGCTGCATCGCGAATTAGTCCTTCGGCGGAAATGAATTCTGTATACATCATATCAGCCCCCTTTTCCTTGCATACGGCTCGAAAAGGCGGGTCGCTGACATCCTCCATAGGAGCCAGTAAAAGCGGAAATTCGCCAATGGTATGATTTCCTATTTTAACCACTGTATTAAATGCTTATCATTAAATAAATTCACCTAATCTGAGAACGGTTTAATTTATTTAGTTCCAAAATTCAAAATTTGACGTAAATTTAAAGCAAATATGGGCAAATTTGAGCATAATATAAGTCTATCTGAGGGTCGAAGCCCCTTAATTTCCTTAATTGTAGTTTTGTTATTGGCTTTTTCGGGCTTTCAGGCCATTGGGCCTCTCATTGGGGTGCTGCTTACTTTGCCATTTTTTGATTTTAACTTTATGCAAGCCATGGAGGTTTTATCCAACCCGGTAGGAAATGAGGAAGCCAAAATGCCCATTTTCATCATTCAGGGCCTGGCTTCTATTATTGGGTTTATTGTGGTTCCATTGCTGTACCTGCGATTTATAGAAAAAAAGCCGCTGCATATATTTTTTAACAGCGTTTCCCTGGGAACGGTGCCGGTTTTTTTGTTAACCTTCATTGTGTTGGCGTTCATGTTTGTGAATTCTATTTTTATCGAGTGGAATGCCAATTTTAAGTTTCCGGAGTCGATGGCCGGTTTGGAAAATATGCTTAAATCCCTGGAGGAGGCAGCGAAAACACAAACAGAGTTTTTGACTACGTTTAACGGATTCAGCCAGTTTTTTCTGGCGTTTGTGGTCATTGCCGTAATTCCTGCGATCGGCGAGGAATTGCTGTTCCGCGGATTTGTACAAAACTTATTAATACGAATTTCAGGCAATATTCATATAGCGATTTGGGTAGCTGGGTTTTTGTTTAGTGCCTTTCATATGCAATTCTATGGCCTGGTGCCCCGTATGTTGCTGGGAGTGCTGTTTGGTTATCTTTATTACTGGTCCGGGAGCCTTAGTACCGCCATGGTAGCACATTTTATTAATAATGGGTTTACGATTATAATGATGTATCTGTATCAGCAAAATCTTACCAGTCTGGATGTTGATACCGAAGAATCCTTACCCCTCACGTTTTTACTAATACTTTTTGTCTTATTTTTAGGTTTGATTTATTTCTATCGTAACTTCTTCCTTAAACATAAAACAATTGGATGAACGATTGGCAAAAGGTTTATAGCACTGAGATGATATATCGGGCGGAAATTGTCAAGGATACGTTGGCTAACCATAATATCGTGGCGGTAGTGATCGACAAAAAAGATACTGCCTACCAATTGGGACATTATGAAGTGCACGTGAAAACCGACGATGTATTATGGGCCATAAAACTGATTGAGAATGATATCCAATTTGAGTAAATTCAACAACCTTACCCAGCGGATAATAACGGCCTTCGTGGGGGCTTTTTTGATTGTGACAAGTATAGTACTGAGTGAGTGGGCCTTTTTTGGGGTCTTTTTTATACTTTGTCTCTTTACCCAGCTTGAGTTTTATAAGTTGGTCGGCCTGGATGGTATGTTGCCGCTTAAGTTTTGGGGGACCTTCTGCGGTTTGGTGATTTACACATTAATTTTTTTAATAGAAAAGCAGCTGCTTAATGAGAGCTTTTATTTTTTTATTTTTCCTGTAAGCTCCAGCATCTTTTTTGTAAAGCTTTACAAAAAGACCGATAAAAAGCCATTCACCAATATTGCTTACACATTTTTGGGAATTATTTATGTGGCCATTCCAATTTCCCTGTTAAACATTTTAGCTTTTACGCGGGGCGATTACAGCTGGCAGATCATCATTGGTACTTTGTTGCTGCACTGGGCGAGTGATACCGGAGCCTATTTTGCCGGCGTAAGGTTTGGCAAGACCAAACTTTTTGAACGCGTCTCACCTAAGAAATCCTGGGAAGGAAGTATTGGCGGTGCTATTCTGGCCTGTGCTTTTGCATTGGGCATATCTTATTACTTCCATGACCTGTATTTGGGTGAGTGGTTTATTATTGCCGGAATAAGTGTCATTGCCGGCACCTACGGCGATCTGGTAGAGTCACTTTTCAAAAGAAGCATTCACATAAAAGACTCCGGGACCAGTATTCCGGGGCATGGCGGATTTTTGGACCGCTTTGATGGATTGTTATTATCACTGCCATTTATCGTTGCTTTTTTGAGATTTTTTTAAAAAAAGCATGCTTTCTGAAAAAAAATTGTAAAGTTTGCGCTTTAACGGGTGATGTAATAATTACCTCGTAATAAATGTAATACAACGAAAATTCTTATTTAGATTTATTAGTAAGTTTAAGAACAGAATTTGGTAAAATTTGGTTAGTATTTTAGCTAAAAAAGCTAAAATTGCATATTGATTAGATAACAATTAGCAATCAGTTTCTGAACTATTATAGATAGCAAAAACATATGGGATATATTGAGCCGGCTCCTATAAAGGACAAGGAAAATCCTTTTGAGTCAATGATGTCCAGGTTTCATATTGCCGCCCAGGCGCTGGGCCTTGACGACGAAGTTTATAATGTGTTGAAATCGCCCGCAAAACAAGTGGTAGTTTCATTGCCTATCACTATGGATGACGGATCTATTCAGGTATTCGAAGGATACCGGGTAATCCACTCCAATATTCTGGGGCCCTCCAAAGGTGGTATTCGCTATGATCTGGGTGTTAATCTGGATGAGGTAAAAGCATTGGCAGCATGGATGACCTGGAAATGTGCCGTTGTTGATATTCCTTACGGTGGAGCCAAGGGTGGTATAAAATGTAATCCAAGGTCTATGTCTGCCGGAGAAATTGAAAGGCTCACAAGAGCCTATACCGCGGCATTAGGTGAGATTTTTGGACCTGACCGTGATATCCCGGCCCCGGACATGGGTACCGGCCCACGGGAGATGGCCTGGTTAATGGATGAATTCTCAAGGGCGAAAGGCATGACTACCAATGCAGTAGTAACCGGCAAACCCATTGTGCTGGGGGGATCTCTCGGCAGATCAGAGGCAACAGGAAGGGGAGTCATGGTGTCGACGCTGGCGGCCATGGAAAAGTTGCGGATCAATCCTTATCACGCCACCTGTGCCGTACAGGGTTTTGGCAATGTGGGATCTTTTGCCTCGCTGTTGCTGGAAGAGCGCGGTGTGAAAATTGTCGCCATTAGTGATTTATCAGGTGCATATTATAATGAAAGCGGTATTAACATCAAAGAAGCTATTAACTATCGCAATGAAAATGATGGCACACTCGATCAATTCGGAGGTGCTGAAAAAATAGAAGGGACGGATTTACTGACTTTGAATGCCGATGTGTTGGTCCCGGCAGCTACAGAAGACGTAATTAACATGACCAACTCCGATAAGATCAAAGTAAAGCTGATAGTGGAAGGCGCCAACGGCCCAACCTCAGCAAAAGCCGATCAGGTAATAAATGACAAGGGGATTATGGTAGTTCCCGATATTCTGGCCAATGCCGGCGGTGTTACCGTCTCCTATTTTGAGTGGGTGCAAAACAGGCTGGGCTATAAATGGACTGGCGAAAGAGTAAACCGAAGGTCGGACAGGATTATGAAGGACGCCTTCGATAATGTTTACAAAATCTCTAAAGAATACAATGTTTCCATGCGAATAGCTGCCTATATTGTCGCCATCGACAAAGTAGCAAAAACATATAAGTGGCGTGGTGGTTATTAAATGCTTAATGTTTTAACTTTGCACCAAAAAGTTCACAGGCCATCATGACAATCCACAAAGAGGGACGAACGCTTTTGTTTGTTCTGCTAATTATTCTATTCGGGATCAACTATTTGATATATTGGTTGTACCCCGCTTATACCGTGCTGCAAAATGTTATAATAGGCGCGAGCGTCATTTTTTATTTGCTGATCCTACAATTTTTTCGAAGCCCCAGAATTAATACCGAAGTAAATGATAAGCATATCATCGCTCCGGCCGATGGAAAGGTGGTGGTCATTGAAGATACCGTAGAAACGGAGTATTTCAACGATCGCAGAAAGCAGATCTCAATCTTCATGTCACCGGTCAATGTTCACGTAAATCGCAGTCCGGTGGCAGGGGTGGTCAAGTTTTTCAAGTATCACGCTGGTAAATACCTGGTTGCATGGCATCCGAAATCGAGTACGGAAAATGAAAGAACAACTGTAGTGGTCGAAACAGGGAATGGGTTAGAGGTATTGTTTAGACAGATCGCCGGCGCAGTGGCCAGAAGGATTAAATGTTATGTAAAAGAAGGCGATAGATTAGCACAAGGCGGTGAGTTTGGCTTTATTAAATTTGGATCAAGAGTTGATATTTTCTTGCCTGTCGATTCGGAAGTAGCTGTTAAAATCGATCAAAAGACCACGGCGGGTAAGACCGTCATTGCCAGGTTAAAATAAAATTAAACCGTTTATTCAGACTTTTTCGAATACAAAGCGGTAATGGTCCATAATTTCCCGCTCGAAACAGACTTTGTTCGGGCTGATACGGAAAATGGCCACCTTATGACGGAATTCTTTACTGGTAAAATACTTTGGAAGTAGCTTGAGGTAAAGCAAATACTTTTGGACGTTAAACTTTCTGAATTTTCTACGCCACTGTTTAATGGTTTCGATATAGTCCAGACGCCCACTGCTCAGGCTTTTCAAAGTAAAATAGGGAGAGGCGGTCTTGGTAACCATCTCATGTCCGTATGGTAACCAGGAACCTGGAAATTGCTTGACCATCAGTGCCAGAATGTAGGCGTCTGAGTTTTCATCAGCATTGATATCAATCTCGTCGTGAGGGAGCATATTTTTACCAAAAGTCATGGTCTGCAGGTAAAAGCGGCCACCGACAGGCAACAAATCATAAACCGATTTGAAATAGTCGCCGTAAACTTCTTCCTGTTTGCCGGCCAGATAATCTTCCAGAGAGCAGAAATGCTCGAAGGCGCCTAAAGAGGCGATAGCATCAAATGACCCAAAGTCTTCGGGGCTCACCTTGCGACAATCTTTAACCAGTACATTTAAGCCATTTTTCCGGCAGGCTTTGGCCTGGCCATCGGAAAGTGTAAGGCCCATGGCGTTCACCTGTTTTTTCTGCTTCAGGAAGTTTAGAAAAGGACCCCAGCCACAGCCCATGTCCAATACCTTACTCCGTTGTTCGATTTGCAGGTTATCCACTAAAAAGCGATACTTGTTTTCCTGCGCTTCCTCCAGCGTCATAGAAAAATCACCTTCGTATCTGGCACCACTGAAATCACCGGTTTCGCCAATACTCAAGCGAAATATTTGGTCAAGTGTGGTATAGGTAAAATCCAGGTCTTTTTTAGTTGCCATTTTCAAAGGTGCATAATGTACTTATACGAGATTTCACCAATTAAAAGTTCCGGCAAGTAAAAATATTTTTGACTGAGGTTGATTAGATTAAAGATAATATGGGCTTATTGCCTTCTGATTATTCCCTGCGGGAAACTCACCACACTTTCATTGCCATCTTTGCCGACCGCCGCAACGCCAAATAAGTAGTTGTCTATAACAATATTTTCGAGCGTAAATTTATTGACATTACCAACAAATCGCGAATATTGCCATTGTGGAGCAGTCGTGTCACGCCAATATATCTTATAGCCTGCAAGGTTGTTATCCTCTGCGCTCTCCCAGGCCAAGGTAGTAGAAGCCTGGACTGCGCCGCCGATGTTCACCTGGCGTGGAGCGGAAGGAGCCCAGGCTAATGCCGCCAATGTAATGGCGTTGACGGCTGTTAGTTTTGCGGCGTATTCAAAGTTGACCCCTTCAATCACGTCGCCATATTGGATACCGTTTTCCTCTCTCACATCCTGATGCTGGCGGTGATAATGTTCATGAGTCTCCATGATCCTGACCCCGGCAAAGCCTTTATCGTTAAAAGGGCGATGGTGACCACCCCGGCCGAAGCGATCGAGGCGATAAATCATTTTGGCATGGAGGTTAGTCATATAGGTGGCGGTCATTTTGTGTATATAGCGGGCCAATTGCCGTGAAATACCATCTACCTCTCCTCCGTAAAACCTTCTGGAACGTCTTTGCCGGTCGCTTTCAGTTACCGGCGTAGGCTCGGAAAACACGCGAAAGCTTGTATTATCAATGACACCATCGATGCCCTCAATGTTGCCGATCATGTCATTATTGAGTACACCAACAATATCCCAACCTTCCTCTTTAGCCACTTTGGCCATGTGCCGGCCTCCGAAAAGCCCCTGTTCTTCGCCGGATAATCCGGCGTAAACAATGGAGCCTGGAAATTTATACCTGGTAAGAATTCGGGCAGCTTCCATGGCTCCCGCCATGCCTGTAGCATTATCATTAGCCCCTGGGGCATCGGTTGTTCCATCCGTGCCAATGCTGGGTCTGGAATCTATGTCCCCACTCATGATCACATATCGATCAGGATATAACGTTCCCCTTTGTATGGCCACAACATTCACTACCCAGGTATCCTCTTTTATGCGTGTATTCGGGTCGCCTTTAACTAGGTTTCGCTGATAAAAAACCTCCAGACAACCGTTGCAATTCCTGGAAATCTTATCAAAGGAAGCCTTTATCCACCTTCTGGCAGCACCGATTCCACGCGTCTCCGAAACGGTATCTGACAAGGTGCTTCGGGTACCAAATCCAGCCAGCTTTCGTACATCCTCCTCAATCCTTTCGGCGGATGCCGCAGTGATAATATCATAATGCCTGGGATCGGTTTGTGGAGGCACCTGGGCCGACAGTTGCCGATAAGGGGAAAGAATGAATATTAAAATCAGGAGAGGACAATATCTTTTCATTTTGGGCCACGTTTTTTAGAAGTTTCGGTCAATATTAATAAAAGACCTAATGAATAAAGATATTGATTTTTAAATGATAATATCAATTATCATCGGTGGCAATTCTCATGAGATAGGTGCCGGCGATGAGTCGTGGCACCTATCATGCTAAATTACAGTTAGTTAATGAGTGTTAACCATTTTAAGTAGGTCGAAGGTCGCTTCAGAGAAGCAACATTACCCTCTTATTCTCAAATGGTGTGGCACCACCTACCAGGGTAAATTATTGGTATTGGACGGTGCTGAAAATGATCTTTTTAGATGTTTTATTAATTTTGATAATATGAAATGGTTGAGATAATGCCGTTGTGACTCCCTGACCGGATTCCGGGATAGTTATTTTTGAAACCACTTCTATAGTGTCTTCGGATTCACGCAGTTCGGAAATCTCAATTTCAAAACCGCCAGAGACCTTTTCACCCATATATACTGCAATCACCATTGATTTGGTAAAATCCACTTCCGGTAGTTCATCCGGCGTCCAGACCGCTGTTTTATCCCACAAATCTTCCCAGCTATTGGGGTCGTCAACCAAAACATACTGCTCATCCAATATGCCGGAATAGAGATTTTTTTCGATTGTTTGAAATGTAACCGATTTATTCAGGTCATTATCATCTTTGCTACAGCCACTAAAAACCATCAGCATCAAAAAATTAATCACAAGTGCCTTTTTCATAGATAATTCCATTAAAATGTTATACTTTGAATGAAGGACACCCATTTGTCTGTTTAGGTTGGAAGAACCTTTAAACTAAGGCTTTTGAAATCTTGCAGTGATCTAATGGGTCTATTGCGGGGGCTATCCCATGAGGGCTATGAACGTCGGCCAGGCAATGACTAGCTTTGATCAGTAAGCCTCCTGAGACAGTCCCCAAATGACTCAACCCAGTTTGGGTATTCTAAGCACCTGGCCGGGATAGATTTTATCCGGATCCTGAAGCATCGGTTTGTTGGCTTCGAAAATGAGATTGTACTTTTTAGCATCGCCATAATGCTTTTGCGCAATTTTTGATAGCCAGTCACCTTTTTGTACCGTGTAATAGTCCGCCTCGGGCTCGGCATTGACTACCTCGATTTGATTGTCTACCTGGCTGATGCCATTAACGTTGCCTACCGTCAATACTGCTTTTTCGGCTATTTCTTGTTTTTCTGCGGTGCCAAATATAGAAGCTGTGCCCTGACTATATTTTACATCCAGATTGTCTATTGGAATCTGCATCTTTCTGACCAGGTTTTCCAGGGCATCTCCGGCCTTTGCCTCCGCGGCAGCTTTTTTCTCTGCTTTTTCTTCTGCCGAAGGTTCCGATCCAAAAATTTTGGCGCCGGCACCTTTAATAAAGTCAATAAGTCCCATCTTGCGTTAGTTATAGTTTAAAATTGTTTTTGACGTCAAGATAGGAGGGCGATATTTCGCTTTTTGAATTTTTCGGTGAATGGACTTATTTGTAGGGTGTAAATAGTTGAATGAGCCAGGGTTCGGCCAATTATGATTTTTGTACTACCAGTTTTATTAATTGCGCCAGGTATTTTTTGTCAATGCTATTAAAATCGGCCAGGTGATCACTATCCACATCCAGCACAAACATCACTTCTCCGTCTTTAATTGCCGGTACTACAATTTCTGATTTGGCTTCTGAACTACAAGCTATGTGCCCGGGGAATTCATCTACATTATCAACAACTATGGTCACCTTATCCTGAAAGGATTTTCCACAAACACCCTTACCTTTGGCGATGCGAGTGCAGGCGACCGGACCTTGGAAGGGACCTAACACCAACTCTTCGTCCCTTACCAGATAAAAGCCCACCCAGAAATAGTTCATGCCGTATTTAAGCGCCGCTGCTATATTGGCCAGGTTGGCAATTAAATCGTTTTCTCCCTCGATCAGCGCACTGATTTGAGGTAAGAGGGATTGATACCTTTCCTCTTTGTTCTTTGAGGTAGATATAATCAGTTCTTCAGCCATTTTCCGTAAATTTTCTAATCTTTGGGATTAAGCCCATTATTTTCATAAATTTTTAATAAATCCTCTCCTGAAGCTGCGTTTTCAATTACCAGGCTTTCACTCAATACCGGAGCGCCAATACCCTCTTTAAAGGTAGTTGTCGATTGAAATACCCGGGCTTCATCCCACAGCCCGAGGGTAATGAGGCCATGAAGCAGTTGGCTGCCCCCCTCAACCATAACGGACATTATTTTTCTCTTATACAGATCCTGAAATAAATCCTGCAAATAATTTTCCAGATCGAGCTTAATGAGTTTCAGGTTTTCCTTTATCTCATTTTTTAACAGATTGTAGCAAAGTGTTGGCTGGCTATGATCAAACAAATTTAAACCGTCATCCAGTCTGAGGTTTTTATCGATCACGATTCTGACAGGATCCTTACCCAGCCAATCCCTGGCGTTGAGCCTGGGGTTGTCGTATTGGGCGGTATTGGTTCCCACCATCACGGCATCCTCCTCGGTGCGCCATTTGTGTACCATCTGGCGTGAAAATTTATGGCTTATCCATTTAGATTCGTAGTTTTTCCTGGCTATAAACCGATCAGCCGTTTGTGCCCATTTTAGGATAATGTAGGGTCTTTGCTTTTCAAAAAAAGTGAAAAATCGCTTGTTTAATTGCCGTCCCTTATTTTCCAACACCCTGGTATCAACCTGGACTCCGGCATCCATCATCCTTTTAATGCCCTCACCTCCTACCAGGGGATTGATGTCTTTGTTACAAATAACTACTCTTCCGACCTTGTCCTGCACAATCCGGTCTGCGCAGGGAGGGGTTTTGCCATAGTGGGAGCATGGTTCCAGTGTAACATATAGCGTGCTATCGGGTAACAGGCTTTTATCCTTGACCTGATTCAATGCCAGAACCTCGGCGTGTGGCTCACCATGTTGCCGGTGCCACGCTTCCCCGATAATTCGGTCGTCATGTACAATAACACAGCCAACCATGGGGTTGGGACTTACATTTCCCATACCGGTAGCCGCCAGGTCGAGCGCCCTTTGCATGTATAATTCATCTTTCTCCATCTCGAAAAAGCAGATTATAAAAGTATTTTAACGGATATTTCCACCTTGGGATTTGATAGATCTTTTATAATTTGACAAACACCATTTTCAGGCCGGTCGCCGGCAAAATTAAGAATAATCTGTGAAATCCATTAATTTTGCGCGGATGGAATTGGATATGATATCATATATTGACGGGTACCCAAAAGCTTTGCACCAGTGGATAGTAGGGCACCTGAACCCTTCGATAGATCCTTATGAGCGTCAAAGCCTCTCTTATCTGATTATCCGGTATTTTTTTGGCATTAATAATACGGGTGTGATTGTAAATGATCAGCGGAAATTTTCAAAAGCAGAACTTGAAGAAGTTGAATCAGTGGTTGTTCGCCTCAATAAACATGAACCCATTCAATACATCCTTGGAGAAGCAGATTTCTACGGACGAAAATTTATGGTTAATCCCGCGGTTTTGATTCCCAGGCCGGAAACCGAGTTGCTGGTTGACAAGATTATCAAAGAGAATTTGCAGCAGGGGTTGAACGTGGTTGATATTGGTACCGGCAGCGGATGTATTGCGATCAGCTTAAAATTGGCGCTGCCCGAAGCGACGATAACCGGGGTGGATGTTGATGAAAAAGCCTTGCAATGCGCTAAAGAAAATGCCATTAAACACAGGGCGGAGATCAGCTGGCAGCAACTTGATATTCTGGGGAGTCAGCACCTGCCGTCTTTTTTGGATATCGTAGTAAGCAACCCTCCCTATGTGCGGGAAAGTGAGAAGGCGATGATGCAGAAGAATGTACTGGATTTTGAGCCGCATTTAGCTTTGTTTGTGAATGATGAGCAACCTTTAATCTATTATCAGGCGATTGCCGAAAAAGGCTACCGGTCCTTGAAGAACAGGGGCAGGATTTATCTGGAAATTAACGAGGCACTGGCAGAAGAGGTGGTAAGCACACTGGAAAGAGCGGGTTACGAAAACATAGAGGTTGTGAAGGATTTACAGCAAAAAGACCGGATCGTAAAGGGGACAAAACGCGGTTAAAGTTCCTCGGTCAGCCAGAAAGGATGGTGATAAGTATCAATAATTATTTTTCCGTGATCCACAGCGATAAATACGGGCTGTGATGCCTGTTGGTTTTGAGTCAACCCTTGACTTTGTATTTTTTTGGACGCATGCCAGTCCGGTATTAAAAATTGCTGTTTTTTCCGCGCCCACTTTTCAAATTTGCCACTTGCGACAAAGTAAGATTTAAATTTTTGAAAATAAAAAGTGATATGTAGCTGATGAAGAAATGGTGATAGTGCCGGCTTCAGGTCATTTTGTGTGGATTCGGTAGCCACAATATTTACGGACAAATAATTTTGTGTAATAAGCGAATTAAGCGCAACAACGATAGCGGGGTTATCCGATGAATAACGCAAAATTTTAACAGGGGATTGCCGGCTTAGCTCACTTCTAAATGTGTCAGAAAGATAAGGCGATTGAAGCAGGATTGCATCAGCTTTGATGCCGGCGTCGTTAATTTCCGGCCAGCTATCCTCAGTCACGATCACCGTGGGATTCCATTCCAACAGCCCTTTTAAGATCTCCCCGTTTATAGCTTCAGGATCTACAATTAGCAAGGCCGGTTCTTGTTGGTCTCGTACCACGTGATGCGAGGACATAACAGTTATTTTGTTTGATAGACAACCAGCTAAAGTTACAAAAAATTAGCACGGACTTTAGGATAAAGACGGATACCTGAAAATCTAGTGGCTATCCAAAGTGGGTTGAAGGTCGCTATTGATTTGCTCAATCTCCTGCCAGCTCCACCACTTCTTAGCTGTGATACCGCTATAAGCCTTTCGGAAAAAATCCACCACCACTCGTTGAAATAGATCCGGTTTGATAGAAGATGCATAAATGGGTCGGTTCATGGGGTGATCAAAACGAATTTCCTTTGTTAGTTTTTCCTTCTCTAATCTCAGAATAGGGCCTGTATCGGTAAAGTGATCGGCTTTCCATTTCAACCCCGATCGTTCCATAGTATTTAATTTAGCGGCCAGAAAATTCAGATCAATTCGGGGGTAGCTGTTCCTATTGGTATCAACCCAGGTGGCGTATTTGCACTCCAGTTCATATCGGTTGTTATTGTAAAGGCTTAAAACCATATCGCATTCACGAGATCCGGCAAACAAAGCATAATAATGCAGGGGGGTCTCTGTTTCTACGATTTGAAGGCGCAGATCATTTTCGGTGTAGACATTGGAGCAGTTTTGATCGAACATTTCCAGGTGTTTGATAATAAGGTTAAACTCCTTTTCCCACTCTTTTTGATATTGCTGAATGTTGGTAAACCTTTCTGAAAAATGGGTGAGAAAGTAGTCAAATTTTTCAATACAGGTTTGAGCTTCCCTGGTTTTGAAAGCAAAAGGTGCATAGAAATGATGCTGCTCCAGGTAATTAATGGTGCATACCAGCTTTAGGGCTTCAAGTGCGAGATTTTTATCATCACTTAATTCCCTGAAATCTCCGATTAGCGCCGCTTCAGCAATCAATTCCCGGTTTTCCAAAGCCAATTCCGGATTGAAAACTGACCAGATCCCGAGGAACCCATCAATGTCAAAATGGTTGCACGTGACATAATCGGCTTCTATTTCGGGGAGCTTGTTTTCGATCGCGTGAAGTGTTATCTGTGCACTTGTATCGTCATGGATAGCAGCGATTTTAGGTGCCCCGCGCCAGTGCGACAGATTGAAAGCGTTTTTGGCATAACAATCTACGGCTATCACATCCCGATGATAATCTTTTTGAGCAAATGGCAGAAACTTTTTCATTTTGTTAGCCAATGAAAGATGAAATTTCCGGGTTGTTTGGAAATACTTGCTTGCTCAAAACCAGGTCCAGATGCATATTAGGCAGACAAAAATGTGCCCATGACATCTTCAAAGGAAAACCTGGAGCAAGGAAACATAGAATCGTGCTTTCAAACAACCCGGAAGCCATACACTAAAATTTTAATGATGCACCCAATAAAAAGTTAGTGCCCGCCTGTGGATAGTAAAAGTTCTCCCTTACATTCTGTCCTCCGCCAATATAACCAAAGGTATAGCCATTTGCCTCGTATTCGACATCAAAAATATTGTTGACCAGCAATGAGAAAGTCAATGATTTCAGGAATTTTGGGCTGGCCTGATATATCAGCCTGAAGTCGTTGATAAAGTAGGCGTCAATCTGTCGGTTTTTATTGCCGGTGTTATCCAGAAACTGACTGCCAACATATTTGGAAAGCAGGCTAAGTGATAAATTCTGAGTCGGGTTATATGATATCGTCGAGCCACTTACTATGTTGGGGGAAAATGAGATATCAACATCTTCGTAACTATTGTTAATAGGATTGAATTCATCGAATCCTACACCATAGTCATAGATGATTTCGTTGAAATCTCTGATTTTGTTTCTGCTAAAAGTAACATTAGCCATAAGCTCCCATTTATTTGAGGGGACAAACCCAGCCAGCAATTCTATGCCGGTTCTGTAACTTTTGGCTACGTTAGTGCGGATACCTGTCCCCACATCATTTAGCTCACCGGTCAGCACAAGCTGATTTTTGTAATCCATTAAAAAATAATTTGCCTGCAAACTATAATTGGTGCTTGATTTTTTTATGCCGGCTTCAATATTTCTTAATGTTTCGTTTTTTGGAACGCGTCCTTCCAGCGCATCGATGAAATCGTTCCTGGTTGGCTCGCGGTTGCCTATGCTGAAAGAGGCGTAGCCGGAAACAGACTTATTGATATCATAAGTAAACCCAACCTTTGGGTTGAAAAAATTAAAATTGTCGTCGACCAAAAGATTCCGAAGGTCATTATCAATGCCCTCAACAGCGTAAGTTACCCTGCGGAACTGCATATCTCCATATACATTTAAGCGGTTCGTCAGCTGGTGATGTACTTTGAAGAAAACGTTAACATCATCTTTTTCACCCGTATTGTCGTAATAACGATGCCTAATAGCACTGTTACTGGCAAATTGAGACCAGACGATTTCGCCAAAATGGTCTCCTTCATAGGTGAAGAAACCTCCACCTAAAATCATATTAGTCTTTTTCGAAGGATTATAATCCAGGGAATAGCTAATGCCATAATAATCATTATCCAGCCACCGTCTTCTGATCAGATCTGTACTTTCGATAACCTCACCGCCAATGGTTACATTATCCAGGTTGTAGTCTTCAAAATCATCTCCATTTCTGAATTGTTCAAAAAAACCTTCACCGTGCGTGTAAAAAATGGCGGCATTAAGACTTAACTGTTTGGTAATGTCCTGGGCCAGGATTAACTGGTAATGATCTTGCTGATAATTATCTACCTCGTTTTCGTATTCGTAAAAATTATAGGTACGACCTGAATTTAACAGATTTTGGGTTTGAGCTTCGGTAAGGCTATTTCTGCCAGCGAATGCTAACATTTCCTCCCTGTCGCCATTAATTCGTGATTCCGGAGTACCATTCCATGACTGGTAGGTGACTTCTTTTCCTGAGAATACATTTACCTTCAGCAAAGTTGATTTGCCGTGGTAACCACCTGAAACGAAATAGGATTTCAGGTCTGTGCTGGCGCGGTCTATATAACCGTCAGAGCTTATGCGGGAGAGCCGGGCATCAAATGTAAACCGGTTGTTGATTAATCCCGTACCGGCCATCACGGTGTGCTTACGGGTATTGAATGAACCAAACGAATTGTCTATGCTACCGTATGGATCGGGGTTATAAGTGGTAGTTTGTATATTAATGCTGGCTCCAAACGCAGCTGAGCCATTGGTAGAAGTACCTACCCCTCTCTGGATTTGAATATTGTCGACGGAGGAGGCAAAATCAGGAAGATTGACCCAAAAAGTACCCTGCGACTCCGGGTCATTATAGGGGATGCCGTTGATCGTAACGTTGATACGGGTAGGATCGCTTCCCCGGATTCTGATGCCTGTATAGCCGACACCTGCACCGGCGTCAGAGGTGACCACTGTGGAGGGGGTTTGATTTAACAAGAAGGGCATATCCTGTCCCAGGTTTTGCTTTTGAATTTCCTCTTTGCTGACATCCGTGAAGGTGACCGGTGTTTTTTCCGATGCCCTGGTGGCTGTAACAATAACCTCGTCGGTCAGCATCGCCTGAGGCTGAAGTGAGATCTCCAGTGTCAGGTTCTGATCTAACGAAATTTGTTCCCGGTACGATCCGTAACCGATAAAAGAAACGTTGATGAAATAATCTCCTTTTCTGATTCCGGAAATTTTAAAACCTCCATCCGGGTTGGAAATGGTTGCTTTGTTGGTGGCTTCGAGCCAAATGTTGGCTCCTGCCAATGCTTCATGCTGGTCATCACTTACCTGACCAGTAATGTTAAACTGGGCATAGGAAGTTCCCTGCCATCCCAGGCCCAATGCCGCTAATAAAAATAACTTTTTCATTAAGTTTTTTAATTGAGTGAAACATACTTTAAGATAGGGCAACCTATTAGAGCAGTTTACCTTTCCCTACGCCAGCATTACCTGGATCAGGTGATTCCCTGGTATTTTTCAAAACCAAAGAATAATTGGGTATAATCTCAGCCGTGGTTGGCACCCCTTAAAAAACTATTAATTGATTGACAGGAATGGATAATACAATACGGTGGTATTAGATACATACTTACATGCGCCAGCATTACCTGGATCAAGTTAGAGGGTATAATCTCAGCCATTATATTTATTAGGCACCCCTGTACATCGCCACAAAGGTAGATAAATTATTTTCTATCGCAAATTATTTATGGCAGCAACCGCTGCATTGAATCTTTCCACCTTAGATCCGCTTAAAACAAGGAAGGGGCTTTTGGCCGCCATTAACGCTGCCTTGTATCTTTCGAAAAAGTAAGTTCTTAAATGTGGATGTTCCCGTAACGGGTCCAGCTCCCAGGGGAAGTCAATGTTGCATAAAATGTGTAAATGATATTTCCGGCGTTGCCATTCCGCCAATATCCAGGGATGACATTGCTGATATCTGTGCTCACTCCAGATTTTTATCACCAGCAGATTGGTATCGCAAATTAGTGGACCCCGGTTTTTTGCAGCTATTTTATCTTCGAGATTTACCTGCCCCCTGGCGATTTCCAAAAGATCTGATTCTTGATACTTACCATCGGTTTTGTCGAGGTATTCCCGGGCGAACTCCGGCACCCATTGTACCTGATAATGGGATGCTAACTCCCGGGCGAGGAAAGTCTTACCCGTAGATTCAGGGCCAACAATAGCGATTTTTATAAGGGCACCTGCTGTTGTGTGCTTAGCGATTTTTTCCATGCTAAATAACCTAATACCGCCATTACAATATAAACCATATACAAGACAGCATAGAAATAGATTTCCTTGTAAAAATAGATTCCTGTTGCCAGGATATCGACTACTAACCAATAATACCAGCTGTCAATTCTTTTTTTAGCTGTAAGCCACATCCCGGTAATGCTTAAAACAGAGGTAGCGGAGTCCCAATAAGGCAATGCGGCTGCCGGCAAACCCTCTATATAATCCGGAAGATTTTGCAGAAAATAGCCAAACACATAAACACCGATTGCCGTGAGTAGCACGGTGAGGGCCATTTCTTTTGATGAGCTCTTGGTTACTGGCAGTACTTCCTGCTGTTTGTTTTTCCCGTAAAGCCAGTAATACCACCCGTAACTGTTGAGAATGAAGTATAAAATATGTAGCAAAAAATCTCCAAAAAGCCTGGCCTCCCAAAAAACCACCAATGAAACCAGTACATAGGCAATACCGCTAGGCCAGGTCCAAATATTTTCGATGATCAGAAACCAGACCGCAAGCAGTCCAAATAACAATCCGAGTATTCCCCAAACATCCAGCGAAGAGGCAGTATCAATAATTTGCCTGATAATTTCTGACATTTTACAGCCTTATGATTTTTAATTCGCCGTAAAGATATCCAAATAATGAAAAATGACGAATGAAAAGATTTAGGCCGTTGGCCGGTGCCCTTGCGAGACGATAAAAGTAGTGGCTACGGCTTTTTTAATCCTATGATTTGATTGTTGGACCCGGACCTGACCATGTTCTGAGGCACCGTGTTTAAAGCATAGCTGCTTACGTATTTCCACTTCACCTCGATCTTATCGCCATTTTCTTCAAAGGTGACTAATAATTTCATGGCCACCACAGCGCTGATTCCGGGAAGTTGGAGTACCTGGCTGTTGTTATCAAACCACGTGTTCAGGGAATTTTTGCTGTTTTTTTCAAGCAGGTTGTCTATCAGAGACATGTTGATCTCAGTGGGATCTACGATCATGTGACCACCCTCTTCGTAGTTTAGGGTTTTTCTGAAGCTGGCTCTTCGGCTGTTATTTCTGATCGGAATAATATTTATATTTTGGGAGGTAAATCTTAAGAACTGATTTAATTCTTTTTTGGCTTTTGAATATTGTCCGGTGCTGTCAAACGGAACACTGTCCAGGCGAAATTTTTGCTGGCGCAGATAATTAATGTGATTAAAGAGCTTTTGATCTGTAAAGTAATTGCTGAAAATTACGGTTACTTTTCCTTCCGACACGATTAGTGGAATTTCATCAACCCATGACTGGGCTCTGGACTGGACGTGGCATAGAAGCATTAACAGGAAGATTGAGCTTGCGGTTCTCATATAACTATTAAAACTCGGGTGGTTTTGGTATGGCGGGTCTAAAGGAAGACTTTGCTACCTCCTGATACCAAACTGAAATTTACAAAGCACAAAGGAACGGCAAATTCCAATGGTAATTATTGTGAAAATGAATTTTATATGTTGCACGTTAGTCATGATAGTTTTTCTTTTAGATAAGCCAATACGTTGCCACAAAACAATCCCAAAACGGTAGTACTTATAATCAATAAAATCGCTAAAACTGTTTCTGACATATTTCAATCATTTGTTTGAATAAGTTTATTCAAAGCTGGTGCCAAGAATTATTTTCTAGGATAAGGGGCTGTTTTTGATGTATTTAGATGGGTTTTAGATCCTTTTATTCCCGTATTGGGAAAAGGGATTCAGAATGACATGACGCTTTCGAATTGAGAATAATAACAGCCAGGAGGATAGTGCAGACAAGTAGCGTTGGACGGTAAATTCTGGATCGATTTGACAACATTATTTTATGATCGGGATTATGAAATTTTAAAATTGTAAAAAAAAGTTACCTGTCAGGCCAAATGACATTTACGCTGTCTTATAAAAAAGAAAAGCACCATAAAGGTGCTTTGAATTTAGATTTAAGATACGAGCTGTGATTATTATTGAGATTTTAATATTTTATTTCCATTCTAATTTGTACTGTCTCGAATAAGCATAAGTTGCTCCGATTGTCAAGCAGAAAGTAAGTATGGTAGTAATGCCCATCATTACCTGCTTTTCTACGGATGTTTCTGTTAGCATGAACTGGTAAGCAGAAGTAGTTGCGTAAACAGTTAGTAACGAGAACATGATAGCAGCCAGCAGGGTAATTGTTTTTCCTACCGAAGCAAATTTAAACCTTCGGGCGGCTACTTTTTGCTTTAATACTTGTTTCAAATCAGTTATTCTGATATCCAACAGTTCAAGTTCCTGCTCCTCTTCCTGTGTCATTTCCCTTCTGTTAGGAATATCAATTAATGAAGTATATCTATAATTAAGTTTTTCCAGTTCTTTTTCTAATTCAACTTTGGTTTTCATTTCCTTTAGTGTTTTTGTTAATGACTTTTTGTTTTTCCTATCATTATCCAAAGCCCATGCCAGTTTTGGCAACAATTTAAAAAACAGGCTGAACAGGGCGTTTTAGGCACTTAACCAGGGATATGTATTCCCGATTTGGGAATTTTTTATCATTTTGGATTGGAAAGCCAGGAAATGAAGGCTGGTGAATACCTGGAGTTGTCTATTGATCATTGCAAAAACAACCTGGCTTGGTTAGTACTTTTGTCAGAATAAATTTCTACTTTGTATTACTTTTTAAGCGTTGCAGCATTATGCAAAGGATTTTAGTGCAATTACAAAGAGAAATTGCCATACCTTTTTGAAAAAGTCTATGCATAGCATGAATTGACCCGAAAGACTTGTAAGGAGAAGATCAAACAGGTAGAAAAATCAAAATAGCTTTTTGAGGCTATAACTTTTTAATATGGTAAAGACTAAGAAAATAGAAGTAGAAAACAAGGTAATTTCCATCATAGAGAAGAATGACAATGATTATTTCAGTTTGACAGATATGCTCAAACAAAAAGATGGAGGCGTTCTTGTTTCCAAGTGGTTGAGTAATAAAAATACGATTGACTTTTTGGGGGTTTGGGAAAGGCTGTATAACACTAATTTTAATTATACCGAATTCGGTATAATTATGTCGGAAGCCGGCGTGAACAGGTTTACTTTATCTGTAAAACAGTGGATTGAGCGGACCAATGCCATTGGTATTATGGCTAAAGCAGGAAGATATGGAGGAACTTATGCGCACAAAGACATTGCCTTTGAATTAGGTAGTTGGATTAGCCCCGAGTTTAAACTCTTACTCATTAGAGAATTTCAGCGTCTGAAAGAAGCTGAAAGCAATCAATATAATTTGGAATGGAACGTTAAACGGATCCTGACCAAAACAAATTACCAGTTTCAGACCGATGCCATTAAGCAGCATATTATTCCTGAAAACAACTATTCAAAAGATAGCGAATGGCTTGTCTATGCTGAAGAAGCTGATTTATTGAATGTAGCCCTCTTTAATTGCACGGCAAAGGACTGGAAGGAAGCAAATCCAAAACATGTAAAAAAAGGAATGAATATCAGGGATTTTGCAAGTATTAATGAATTGGTTGTACTGTCAAATTTGGAAAATATTAACGCGCTGCTGATCGCTCAAAAAATGGAGAAAAAGGAACGATTTGATCAATTAAAGCTTATGGCAAATTACCAGTTAAATACATTAGCAAATAAAGATCATCTAAAATCCGTAAGGAAGTTATCTGACAATACATTCCTGGATTTGAAAAACTTGAAGGAATAAAATTCCTCCAAATTTTTCACTGATCATTTTTGCTGAAAACCCCTACTACCGGCAGGTGATCGCTTATTATCCTCATGCTATCGCTTGAAAAGAAACTTTTTACCTCAATGGAGTTATTGATCATTTCTGCGCGCATATTGTCATTAACCAGGATATAATCCAGTCTTCTTGACGGGCTATCTGACGGGTGCGTTAAAATAGATGGAGCCAGTGGGTCAATAAACGGTTTAAGCAGGTCATCATTATTCACAAGCAAGTGGATTTCTTCACTGTCAGGTGTGGCATTTAAATCGCCGGCGATGATCATGTTTTTTTCGGGGGTTTGATACAACAGTCTGTTGAAAACCTTTTGCAACAAATTTATCTGTCCTTTTCGCATGGCTATATTTCTTTCTCCTCGTCCGGCTTTCAGGTGTACGCCGGTCAACAAAAAGGAATAGTTTTCCGAAGGGTAAACATTAATTGACAACATCCTGGTATTGATATGGTTTTGTGTCTCCTTGGTCCCATCTTCCGCCACGTAATCTGGCAATGGGGTTGTGGCGTTACCATATCCGTAAGCGAGGCCCATAGGAAATCTACTCATAACAATCACATTCATGTACCAGTTGTGGCTTGGATTATCTGCGAAAAAAAGATAGTTCATGCCGTCCAGGGAGTCGCGAGCTATTTGTCTTAAAAATTTAGCCCCTTCAAATTCTTGCAGGATGACAACATCAGCATTGGCTATTTTCAAAGCTTTTACCAGAAGCTCAAGCCGTAGAGACATATTTTCAGGAGGATTATTTTCCCTTTCATTATCGATGTAAGGATCATCGTGGCTATCGACGAAGTGTTCCACGTTCCATGAGAGCACCTTAAAGGTAGGAGTCTTGGGGTATTCATAGTCGGAGGGCACCACAATAACCGAGTCCCAACTAAAAATATCGTCTGTTTGGACCATAAGATCATCACTTTCCTGCGTGCAGGCGCCACATAGCAAAACTGAAAAAATAAAAAAGATTTTATTCATAGTATGACAATTAAATGGAGTAGGCGTGGGATTAATCCTACGCCTACTATCGTTCATTTGAATTTAGAAAGTTAGTTAGACCACCAACCCCTGGAAAGCAGATCATCTCCTTTATCCAGCGATTGTACGGCTCTGTTGTAATTATCGGCGTTGACAGCTTTTAGCAATGGCGGGTATACCATTCTTTGCATGATTTCAGTAGTCAACATGGCTGATCCGATATTAAATGCTGGAGCGTTAATCCTTCTGTAATTAAGCCAGCCGTCATAGCCCTGATAATAAAAGTTGATGTACTCTTCCCTGTAAATTTGCTGCAGCGCTTGCGGTACATTGTCGGAAAGCTGGACATTTGCTTTAGCCAGGTGCGCTTCAATTTCATCATTATCCACGCCCCACCATTCGCAACTTGATCGAATACCTGCCAGGTAATGCATGGCGGCATCGCTCAAGTCACCTGAAGCATAACCTTTCAAAATGGCTTCCGCGATATAAAACTCAACTTCGGCATGTGACAATAATAAAGAAGGCGCCGTTTGACCATTTAATCCTGTATAAGGAGCGGCCAATCCGTTAAAATCACGAATAATATCGGGCTCTTCACCAGAAGGCACTCCCAGGTAAATAGGGTTTCCTTCCTCGTCGACGTTAATGGCCTCGCCGTTGACATCTACGCCCAGATTTGCCATGTGGGGTCTTCTCGGGTCCAATGTCTCATGCATCAGATCTGCGAATGTTTCACCGAGCGCTACGGATCCAGCTGTGCCAGTAGCATTAGCAGCTTCAAGACCAAAGCGGCCATCGTATATAATAGCTGCGTTTTCATCAACCGAAGATATCAATTCTTCCTGATCAATCAGGTTTGAAATCTGACTTGCTACCGAAGGGTCTACATTGACTATCTTCATCAGCATACGAAGCTTTAAGCTATTGGCCAGTTTTCTCCATTTTGTATTATCACCAAAATAGAAGGGATCCCCTCCGCGGATAAAATTACCTCCGGGTGCTGTGGCTAATAGTTGATAGGCCTTTTCCAGTGAATCCAGGTTAGCCCGGTAAATCAATTCCTGGTCATCAAATGACGGGGTGAAATTTAGTTGGTCTCCTTTAATAGATTCGTTGAATGGTACGGGTCCGAATACATCTGTTAAGTAGGTTGTTAAGTAGGTATCTATGACAATAGCGGCCCCCAGATAATCATCGAGTCCTTCCGCCATGGCACGCTGTTTTAAATCTGAAACATCGTTGAGAATACCATAGATCACATTGTAAACGGCATCTGAATCTGAGCCTCTGAAATCGTATCTGTGACGCTGATCGATCAGGGAAGTATTTGTCCAATACTGACCAATATAATTCCCGATTGGGCCATAGCTTCTGGATCGTGTGCCAGCGTCAAATACCACCTGTGTAAGCAATGATGCTGCATCCACGTCTGTTAACCGGGTGGGATCAGTGTTTAATTCTTCAAAATCATTGCAGGCCATCAACAGCGCGCCAATCAAAAGCGTCAAACTGGTTAGTTTCTTTTTAATATTGTATTGAATCATGTCTATGAGTTTAGAAAGTCAATTTAAGATCTACACCAAATGTTCTGGTAGATGGCGATCCTACACCGTCAAGACCTGGCGTGAGGGCGCCATCATCAGCGACAAAAAGTTCCGGATCATAAGCTGGAAAATCGGTCCATACGAATAACTCGTTGCCAAAAAGTGCCAAAGATCCACCTTTGAAAGCCCAGATTGGCGGTAGTCTATACTCGATCCTGACATCTCTTAATTTCAGAAAAGTGGTTTCATGGACATTCCCCTCAATCTGATCTCTTTCATACATCGAATTATAATAATAGGGAGCACCGGCCGATACTGTATTTTTTACGTACTGACCACTTTCTTCATCCCACATCACACCATTGCCGATTACCCCAAAACGGTCTTCGCTGTTTTGCAACCATTGTCCACTGGCTACGTCATATTCGGCGCCGGACTCAAACGGTGCGCCACTTTCCCGACCTAATACAGTTTTGTCAGATTTACCAGTATAGTTCATTAAGAAGTGAGTGATGGAATAGGCTTTACCACCACGCTGGTAGTCAAACTGGAAAGACAAACTGAAATTTTTGTAACGAACTGAATTAATCAGGCCGGCTCTCCAGTCGGGAAACACATTACCCAGGAAATCTTCTTCGTTGTCCCGTTGTGCCAAGCCGTCCTTGAAAATAATTTGACCTTCGTGCCGGTCGTATCCTTTTCCATAAATTCGGCCCAGCTCTTCGCCCGGATCAGCTTTGATCAAAACACGGGAGCCTACATAGCTTCCAATGATATAGGTGTCGATGATGCCTGGTACCAGCTCTTCCAGGCGACCTTTATTAGCTGACCAATTGGCGTTAATGTTCCAGCTAAAATTTGGTGTCTTGAAAGGCGTAGCATCCAATTGAAATTCAATTCCCTTGTTTGACACAGAACCAGCATTCATGAGTGCATTTAAGTAACCCGATCCCGGATCAACAGGCAGGGTCAGGATCTGATCTTTGGTCACAGATCTGTAAACCGTCGCATCCAGGTTTAATCTGTGATTAAAAAAATGCACATCCAGCCCGAATTCAATGGCATTAGTGGTTTCCGGCTTTAATTCCGGATTGGGTAGTGTTGAGGGATTTGAATACCCGCCATTAATATTATTGGAAACCGAATAATATCGATCCAGGCGGTAAGGCCGTGTGTCGGAGCCAACCTGGGCAGCAGATGCTCTCAATTTCAGGTAAGAAAGCGGCTTGAAACCTATATCAAATGCTTCGGTAAGATCGATGGCCAACGCAGCCGATGGATAGAAGTAAGCATTGTTGCCTTTAGGAAGGGTGGAGGTTTGCTCGTTTCTACCGGTAATATCGAGATAAATCATGTCACGATAACTTCCACTGAAAAGACCGTAAAATGAATAATTCTCCTCCTGGTTTCTGCCTGGCAGGACAGTTGGATCGTCAATGGAGTTGGCAATATTAAATACACCGGGGATTCTTAAACCTTTATCCCCATTTCTGCTTCCCTGCGTATCGGCAAACATGCTGTTGCCATCCCGATAAAAATGATTAAATCCGACGGTTCCCTTGATGTCAAAATCCTGGAGTGACCAATTTTTAGATAGTAGCACGTCCGTATTGATCAGTAAGGTCCTCAAGGTGTGTTCATTATATCTGCCCGATCTGTTCCGGGGTTCTGACCAGGCTCTTTCCCTGGTCCTTAACTCAGTATAAAAGTCGATGCCACTTCTGGCGGTAATTTTAAAGTCATCGGATATGTCATGATCGAACTGGAGTTTACCAAAAACACGATCTTTATCCAGTGTATTGATCGAGTTGTAAAGGATCCAATAGGGGTTTGCGCTCAATCCGGTTACCCTGTCCTGTTGTATATTCTCCTGCCCTGCAAACCATTGATTGTCCCTGAACCATTGCAGGTTATCGTTGGCGTTAAGCCAGAAAACCTGGTAGTGCGCATTTTGCCTGTCATATCCTTCTGCCGGGAGGTTATCAGAAGTTTGCTTTGCGTAATTTATTTTTGTGGAAAATCGTGATTTACCCACCTTCACACCGGATGACAAGGCCAGGTTAAACCTTTCATAGCCGGTGTTAGGCATGATATAACTGTTGGTGAGGTAATCTACCGAACCTCTGAAATAGGCGTTGCTATTTCCAGCGTCGAGCGAGATACCTGTTGTTTGGGTAACGCCGGTTTCGTAAAAGCTTTGCTCAATTTCATATGGTACCCATGGAGTCTGGCCTCCTACTTCATATTCCCAGATCTCATCCCTTCTGTCGGGGTCATATATCGCCGTATGCGGTGCGTTATATTGATAAAAACTTTGCCCTAAGAATTTAGGACCCCAGGAATGGCCGTTCTTGTTATTTCTGCCATCCGGAGAGTCTCTGAAGGAATAATAGTCGTTTTCCGACCGGTTTCCGGACCCAAACTGCAGTTGACGTGGCAACCATCGGTTGACCCTTTGAAAGGAGGTATTGCTCCGCAAGGTGACTTTAAGTTTTTGATCATATTTGCCACTTTTTGTGGTGATCATGATCACACCATTCGCCGCCTGAGATCCATATAGACCTGCTGCCGTAGGTCCTTTTAAGACAGATATGTTTTCTATATCGTCAGGATTCAAGGTGGACAGCCCGTCGCCATAATCCACTACCGCACCCAGATATGAACGCTCACCATCGCCGTTTTGGTCATTCGTAACAGGTACACCGTCAATCACCACCAGGGCCCGGTTGTTGTTAAAGTCTAAAGATGATTCTCCCCTTAAAATGATTCGGGAAGATCCCAGAACACCTGAAGAGCGCGTCAATTGCATGCCTGGAACCTTTCCGGCCAAAGTGGTAGCCAGATTGGGGCTGCCACTTCTGGTGATATTATCTCGTTCAATCTTGGTAACAGAATAACCCAGCGCCCTGGTATCCCGCTCAATGCCAATGGCGGTCACTACTATTTCCTCCAGTTTCACCGATGAAGTGGTTAAAGCGACATCAAGTATCCCTCTGTTGCCTGCTGTGGCTTCCTGAATATCAAAGCCTACAAAAGAAAATTGGATAATATCACTTGGATAAACCTCCAGTGCGTAATTGCCATCCAGATCTGAGATGACCCCTTCCGCGGTATCTTTTATTCTGACCGTTACTCCAATAAGGGGCTCGCCGGTTTGGTTATCCGTTATTTTTCCGGAGATCTTTTTTTTTTCGAGCAGTTTCACAGATACCGTCCCATTTCCGATCTTGTATTCAAAACCGGCATCGGCACTTACCTTTGACAGCACATTGTCAATGGAGGTGTTTGAGAAATTATAAGAAAACTTGCGATCGTGGGTCATTATTTTATCAGTATACCTGAATTGGTAACCTGATGAGGATTCCAAATCCTTAAAAATTTGTTCCAGCGTAGCATTGGTAATTTTTAATGTTACCTTGCGCTGACTGTCCTGTGAGAAAACAGAACTAACTATTAAAACCTGAATAAGTACAATTTGAATAATCAGGAAAAACTGTTTTTTGGTAAAATTCAATGCATTGATTTTTAAAAACCGCATCATTTGTATAATTTTAATTTTATTAGATTTTTAATAAGATTATTTGACCGGGGCTGGTTCGAGCAGTTCCGGTTTTTTTAAAAGTTTTTGGATTTCATTTTAGCATAGGCATTTTTTTTAATTAATAATTCATTATTCCCGAATTACGATCAGGCTATCATTGACAAATTCATATTTTAGCTCGAGCATAAACTGCATATCTTCAAGTACTTGCCTGAGTGATTCATTTTTGTAAATTCCTCTGATACTACGATCCAGCAGGGTCGAGTCATATTCAATAGTCACATCATACCACCTTTCCATTTGACCAATTGCTTTATCCAGCGGAATTCCGTCAAAGCGCAGAATTCCATTTCTCCAATCGGTGTATGCGCTTACGTCTACCGTCGTTTTGTGTAAGCCACTTTTGTCGTAAATGGCCTGCTCCCCTTTGGTAAGGATTACTCGCTTGTTATCAAGCTGATTGGCTACCTTCACTTTACCGGTGGCCACCGTAATGTGGGCATCCTTGTCCGGGAAGGCGGAGATATTAAACGAAGTGCCTAATACGGTAGTGGTAACATCTGCTGAGTGTACGCTAAAAGGTCGGCGGATATCTTCTCTTTTGACTTCAAAGAATGCTTCCCCGGTCAGGTTTATATTTCTCACATTGCCCGAGAAATCGGAGGGGTAGCGGATGGAGGTTTCAGCATTCAGATATACCTTTGATCCGTCGGGTAGCTCGATGAGCTTTCGCTCGCCCCGTTGGGTTTTGTAAGATAGAAAATGGGTTTGTTTGGAGGCATTTTCATTGAATAGCAAGGTTTTTCCCAGGAAACCGACAGTCAAAAGCAGTATCACCGCGGCGGCTACGTAACCAATGGTTTTGAATACCGGCATTTTGATAATTGAAGTATTTTCTTTGGCCTGCTCTGCTTTTTTTATTTTGGCGCGTAGCTTTTCCAGGCTTTTGGCAAATTCGAATTTCTTCTCCGGATGTCTGATTTCCCGATGCCATTCTTTTTTTACGTATTCATATAGATTCCTGTACTCCTGGTCAAACATATAGCTGTCAAAAAGCTTTTTCTCGGCTGGCGATGCTTCACCGGATAGAACTTTTGTAACCAACTCAAAAAAGGCGTTTTTATTCATAAAACATTGGTTTTACTTATAGGACATGAATTATCTTTTCAACCTGCCATCCGGCAGTTTAATTATGTATTAAGAAAATGTGAAGACAGCTTAACATACCCATTCGGAGGTATTGGAAAGCTAAACCTGCTGCAGGTCCCAGGTAGATGGACATTGATATATAGGTACGCCGGAAACGGGTGCTATATTAGAAGATAATATAAAACAAGGTAAAAATACCGTTGGTAAGACTCGTTTTAAGCTGAGGGCGGTAGCTGGCCAGAAATTTCACCGCCTCGGTCATTTGTTTTTGAACCGTGTTGACAGAAATAGAAAGTATTTTGGCTATCTCTATGTATTTCAGGCCGTCAATCCGGTTAAGTTTGAATATGATTCGCCGTTGCGTAGGTAGCTCCAGGAGGATTTGTTCTATTTCCTTTTCCAGCTCTCCATAATAAAGCTTCGAATGAGCGGATTTTTCGGTGATGTGGCCGGTTTTATCAAGTATTTCGAGTGCCTCGAATTTTACTTTGTTTTTGTTGAGATGATTGAGGGATTGATTTTTTACGGCGATAAACAGATAAGATTTACAATTCGATTTAATGTCCAGCACATCCCGCTTTAACCAGATGTTCAGAAATATATCAGAGACGATTTCTTCAGAGACCTCTGCATTCTTGACAAAGTTAAAAGCAAAATTACACAGCGAATAAAAATATTTTTCATAAAGCAGCTCCAGTGCCTTCTGATCATTTTGCTTTATACTACTTATAAGCGTTTTATCGCTATAAATGTCCATTCCTATCAGTTACTGTGAAGACGGTAAATGTAGAATTCAAACGTTAATTGAACGTGAAGGGAAAATGTTTTTTATGATATTAATTTGTGAATTGGCTGGTTGGAATCTTTCGCGATTAGCCGGAAGCCCACTTTATGTTAATCACAAATTGGTTTTGGCATCGGTGGCATAAATGTTTGGAGAAAGCAATTTAGGTAACAGACTGAAAGAGGACCAATGATACAATTTATATCCTTCATTGTTTGTATAAGGTGAGAAAGTTTACCGATGGTGCCGGCGTGATTGTTTTGATAGAACCAGACCTAGGCATCTATCAGATCGCTGATATCGATTTTTTCCAGATATTTATCCATGGCGCTGGAAGCTTCGAGCGTATTGACAAATACAATTTTATTATCGACGAGCTGAAACCAAACTTCGGCGAAAAAATGATTGATGGAATACAGATTGATCCAGCAACCGGATTCTTTTCTGGTAGCCAGGTAAGTACCGTTATTTTTAATGTGAAAACATTTTCCCTTATCGGATAGTTTATTGAAAGTTAGATAATCCATGGTCATTTGTGTTTTGTGTTAGATGTTTTTAATTAGTTCAAATACCAACACACCTATTCCAAGGTAAAAAGCAATGGAGGCAAATAAGTATCCGTTGAAGAAGGCTGCTTTTAATCTGGTGCTTGTGTATATGATGTGTTTCATTTTTTTATCTTTTACCACCAACATTCCAAAACCGGTGCCAAGTAGAAAAATGGCTTTTTTTGATTGTTTGGGACGGTTTTTTAAATTTCAACAGGAATAATTAGTCTCAAATTGGGAATAACATTCCCATAACAGACAGATTTTATCGGATGATGCAGGTGAAACTAATGACCGGGATGACAACGTTGTCTCCGGCTAAATGTAAAGTGTCTTAGTATAATTGCTTTGCGGTATCGCACCTAACTATATATGGGTGCCTGAATTTGGCTTCTAAAAGGAGTGTTAACCTGTTAATCGTCTGCAGGCTGACTTTGGAACATCCAATTATATATGAAGTGACCATGCAAAGAGCCATTTTCTGAAAAATTCAATAATTAAAGTTGATGGATGCTTGTATATACGCGGCTCCTATCGCGTAAGGAGGGAGCTTATTACAGGTTGAATTTCTTAAAAAATAGCCTCATTATTTTGATTGGGCAAATATTTAAGAGTATGTAAGTTTCACCGAACCTGATCAGCTTCCCAAAAAAAAATATAGGTAGTATTCAAACGGATTTTAAATTAATGTGCTTATTGATCAAAATAACGACATCGCGCTTTGTGATCTTTTGCCTATGCTCAATTAAGGCTGTCGGTAATCATAAACAAATGCTTGATTTCCAAAGCCATAAAAGAAGTAGCTCCCGGATTTTTGCAATATTATATTCATAACGTTAGGGTTTTTCGGCTGGCTGATTGTCCTGTCAGAAATTAAAATCAAGGTTTTTTGAGGCACCGGACCAGTGTAATATTTCGGCGGATCAATGATCAAATATTATTGAAAGTTCATGCAAAAACCTGATGTCATATTCATATTCTACGGCGGTCAAATAGCCGTATTTGCAAATGTGTTTCATTTCTTACTTTGGAAATGAAAGCCTGAAATGTAGTATTCCCCGCAAGTAAAATTTGTTGCACCTTGGACCTGTACTTTACAACACAACAACAAAACAACAAAAAAATGGATAACGGTTCATATGTAGTAGCTTTTGTGAGAGTTTATTCTTTTGAAATGGATCAAATGGTCAGGATCTATTTCAACTAGTCAGCGATTGCGCCAACTATTTACAGGGTCTTTTCAGGAAAGGTTGCTGGCACCAGGTGATTTTAATTTGTGCCATCACCCTTATTCGAGAGGCTTGCGTTGTTTGCTTAGGTGATCGTTGGGGATTACAAAAGAACTTGCAGGAAGGGCGCTGAAGGCCCGTAATTTTTCATATAACAGGTAGGTCAAGACGGTACTATACTTTCGTATTTAGAAACCGCCTTAACCAATTTTCACACTATTTTCTTTAAGCGTCTGGTGAGATAAAACAAGTCATTCTTACTGAATTGAAAGATCCCAGGTAACATCTACTTCTGACTCACCATCATCAATATCTGAAGTGGCAGTTTTTACGTTTGGCTGATGCTTTAAAATCACCTGGAAAGTTCCGGATTTTGTATCACCGGTAGTCCATGAAGTAGACAGACCCACTGGTAGCTGATTTTCGTCCTGATCATTGTAGTTCAACTCATCACCGCGATCATCAACATTCCCATTGCCTGTCGGGCTATCAAAGAGATCATTGGTAAAAGCAAAGAAAAACATATGTTCATGATCTTCCCTTACTATTTCTTCCGTGACGTCTTCATTTTCAATGTCATTTGTCAATTCAATAGTCATCGTATAGGTGGTATTTGCATCTAATGTAATATCCCCATCCACCTCGAGGTCATCAGGGCCTTCCCCGTCCGGATCCGTAGCACTGGCTGTGATTGCAGTACCACCACCTGAGGGGGTAAAAGTCAAAGTTACAGTGGTAATAACTTCTTCAGGATTTTCAACCGGGGGTTCGTCATCATCACTACAGCCGGTAAAAGCAAGGCTTAACACGATTAAACCGGAAAGGATTCGAAAGTAATTTGAATTTTTCATTGGTCTGTTCAGTTAGTTTTTTGCAACACTATTGCAATGATAGTGCATGTGCAACGATGTTGCAAATTTTTTACTTTAAATTCCCTAAAATTGATATTTTACGGAAAGTATAAGATTTCTACCGACATCATCGGCAAAGTATCTTAGGCGATCGGTGTAGTTCCGGTACGATTGATTCAGCAAATTGTGAATTTGTATGGAACCCCCCAGGCCTGGGATGTTTTTAACCTTAAAGCTCCACGAGATATCCATCAAAAAATATCCCCCGGGCGGCGGTAAAAAATCAAAAACCTCATCGTTATTTTCAAATAAGCTAATATCATTTTCTTTGGCGGCCAGTATCTCGTCTACCCCGATAACCCGGGGGACCTGGAATTGCTCAAAAGTATAACTTAAATCAAGATCAATGTGATTGTTTAAGAATATACCGAAATTTTGAGGAGAATAATTAAGTAAATAGCCAAGATTAATGGGAGGCAGTCCAACAAAATTTTCATCGTTACCGACATCTTTTGCCCACAGCAGGCTAGCCTTAAAGGAAGAAGTAAACTTTTCGTGATGTTGAAAACTACTGCTAAAATCTATACCGGCCAGCAAGGCATTGGTTTGGTCATAGATAAAAAATGGAAATGCGCCACGAATGTTTTGAGTAATGCCGGCGGGCTTGGTGTAGAGGTAATTTTGAATGAAATTCACGTAGCCTGTCAGATCTGCCTGCCATTTTTGCTGATTTATTTCATAGCTGCTGACCCACTTGATCCCCACCTCAGAAGGTATTTCACGGTCCTCTTCGGTAAGCACCCTACCAGCCGTTACATCATTAGCCTCATTGATTTCATAGCGCCATAGTCCGTATTCAAAAGCGGATTGGTGCCGGCCAAAGCTATAGATTTCCGAGACATTCGGAGGTCTCCAGGCAGATCCCAGATTGGTTCTGATCACATGTCCGTCCTTGATTTCCTTTTTGAGACCAATGGTTGCTGAGAAATTCTGGTAGGTCAGATCGTTGGTAAATAGGTCATTGTTGGCCGCTCTACCTCGAATAGAAAAGGTCTGATAATCATAACGTACGCCCCATTCTATCGTATTTTCATTGAAAACCTTTGATTCAATAAAGTAAATACCCAGCCTGCTATTATTATAATTGGGGATAAAAGGAATTGTGTTTGTGCCGGGTAAATTATTGTTGTCCTGATAAACGGTCTGGATGCCAATACTGCCCTGCCAGTCATTCCATGCCGGATGATTCCACTCGGCCTCCAGGCTATGGGTGAATAGCTCCAGATCAATGGCAGGAAGTTGGTTATTGGTACCCCGCCTGACATCAAATTCACGTCTCTGATTGATCTGAAAACCATATTGAATAAGAAAGGATTGGTTTTCCTTATGCAATTCTCCGGTCAGCTTAAATAAATCGTGGGTAACAGTTTGTCTTGGATTGTTGATATCGTAAGAAAAATCCGCCGTATTTTCAGGAATGCTTGCGCCGATGGCGGTGGCGAGATCGTTTAAATTCCCGGTTACCGAACCCCTTAAAATGCCCAGCTCCTGATCAAAACGGGAATAAAAAGCCGTCATGTCAAAATGGCTACCATGAAACTTTGTACCTAAAGCTATACTTTTTTCAGACTTTCCGGTGTTGGTCAATGCGTAATCCGGCGCTTTTAAATCGCCTTGCTTTGTCAGCGACCCAGAGGCGAGGAAAGCCAGCTTGCGATACCCTTTTTGTAATTTAAAACTACCCTCACCGGCCCGGCCGTTGCTTTTGCCAATTAGACCGATCTCGCCATGTAAGGGACTTGCTATTTCCATTTTAGGGGGATTGATCAGCAGCACGCCGCCCAGGGCATCCGGACCAAACCTCACGGTAGCCGCTCCTTTGATGACGCTAATATTTTCAGCCAGGGAAGGGTCAATTTCCGGTGCATGCTCGGTGCCCCAGTTCTGAAATTCATGCCTGACGCCGCCATTAATAATCAGTACCCGGTTGCTGTGCAAGCCATGAATAATAGGTTTGGCAATATTCTGCCCGGTTTTCAATACCGAAACCCCGGATATGTTGGCGGCCAAATCACCCAGGCTTTCGGATTGGTTTTTTTCAAATTCCCGCCCTGACAATTCCTCAACGGTATTGGAATGTAAGTCTCCAACGACAACTTCCCCTTCCACAATCACGCTTTCCAACGTAAGGTTTTCAGGTGCCAGAAATACTTTGCTTAGCGCATGATGCGGATCGTGGTGGTGCGTTAGCTTTTTAAAACCGACATGAGAAAAAATGAGGTCAAATTCGTTCTCACATAAATCTTTTATAGAAAAAGTTCCCGCTTCATCGGCCACTGTGCCTATATTAGTTCCTTTGATTTGTACAGCAGCAAAAGGCAGGGGTTGTTTACTGGTTAAGTCAAATATGATGCCCGATATCTCGTAATCACAGGCCTTGGGTACTTGACCTGCGACTTCCGCGAATAGCAATGAATAAATGGCTATCCAAGGAAGTGGTTTACGAAAGCTTTTAATGACAGCAAATAACCTCAATTTGTAGCGCTTTAATAAAATAGACTTCAAATATATGCCTTTTGCAACAAAGTTGCGGCGACATGGCAACTTTAAGTTATTATGCGTATAATTATCGCACAGATTTTTATGTATCAAATACCAAAAACATCTTGACAAATATTTTAATCGCTCCGGATAAATTTAAAGGGTCGCTCACCGCCGGCCAGGTATGCGAGGCAATTTCAATGGGAATAGCCAGATTTGATGATAGTATTAATATAGATCAGGTACCACTTGCAGACGGCGGGGAGGGAACTTTATCCGTGTTGTCCTCAAGTATGCCATTACAAAATGTCGTGGTTGAAGTCTGTGATCCGCTATTCAGGCCGGTCACTGCTAACTACTTGATAGGACAGGGTGTGGCCTATATCGAGATGTCTGCCGCTTCTGGCCTGGAATTGCTTTTACCTTCCGAGAGAAACTGTCTTTACACAACCACCTACGGCACGGGTCAATTGATCAAGGATGCGATACAACGGGGTGTAAAGGAACTCTACCTGTTTGTGGGCGGTAGTGCTACCAATGATGCCGGTATTGGCATGGCCAATGCGCTGGGATATTCCTTTGTAGATGCGAATAACAAATCCCTGAAACCAATCGGCGAAAATCTGGCAAAAATTGAGGATTTTTATTTGGAAGATGCAAAAGTTGATTGGGGGGATATTGCTTTTCATGTAGTCTGCGATGTGGAGAACGGATTATTTGGCCCCGAAGGCGCCGCCTGGGTTTATGCTGCACAGAAGGGAGCTGACACCAAGAGCATTGAATTATTGGATTGTGGTCTCAAGAACTTTGGCAACCTGGTAGGTCAAAAATTAGACAAAGATATTGCTGCCAAAAAGGGGAGTGGTGCCGCCGGTGGTTTGGGAGCCGGGGCCATGGCATTTCTGGATGCTACGGTGAAAAGTGGCATCCATACGGTGATGGATATTGTGGGGTTAGAGCGTTACATGAAGCAAGCCGATCTGGTCATAACCGGAGAGGGAAAGTTTGACCGGCAAACAATGTCCGGAAAAGTAGTTGCCGGTGTCAGTACATTGGCACGTAAATATGAAATACCAGTGGGTGTTTTATGCGGTGCGAAGGATGACGATATTTCGGATGACGACCTTAGACACCTGGGTGTATCAAAATTACTGACTATAAAAGACAAGGACATGGACCTGGATTTTGCTATTAATAATGCTTACGATCTGTTAATGGATAGAAGCACTGAAATTGTCAGAAGTTTCTACAACTCTTAAAGTTGGCCTTTGGCAGTTCCAGGGATTTTTATTCAAACTTATCAATATCCACTATCACAATTTGCCCCTTCGAATAGTTGATATTTCCGGCATCCCGCAATTCATTAAGGATGTTAGTGACTGTAACCCGCGTGCTGCAGATCAGACTGGCAATATCTTTATGCGTTAGATAGTTTTGCAACTTGATAGAATTTCCGGTCTGTTCACCTTCCCTGATGGCCCAATCTTTAAAAAAATTAATCAACCGGCTTTTCACATCTTTGAGATAAGCGATATTTCTAAACCTGTTTTCTATTTTTCTATATTTTTGCCAAAGCGCTGTGTTTAATGTCAAAGAAAAGTTAGGATTCACTTTTATCAGATCATTAATGATACGGGAAGGGATTTTGCAAATAAGGACGCGGTCGGAAATAGCCTCCACATATTCGAAATTTGAACGGCCCCTGGACGGTAGTATCTCACCGAAAAAATCATTTTCTTTCAAAAGGTCCTTGATAAATTCATTGCCATCGCAGTCAATTTCACATAGCTTTATTTTCCCGGAAATCATAAAGTAGGTATATCTTATGTTGTCCTGGAAATAGTTAATACTATCTCCTTTTTTATACGTTTGGTACTTCAGATTTTCTGCGATAAACTCAAATTGTGCAGGGGTGAGATCCTGAAATAAAGGATTGTACCTGAGATGCATCACTGTGGGTTCTTTTTTAGTTACCTGGATCATTCTGGATTAATTTTTCGATGTCTTCACTTAATTTTTGAGAAGAGATAATGCCTTCAATTTTATTGACTATTTTACCTCTTTTAACCAACAGTAAAGTTGGGAACTTGATTATCTGGTAAGCTCTGGCCAACTCTGAATTTGGCTCCATATTGATCTGATAAAAATCTAAATATTGGCTGTAATCAGCGGCAAGTTTCTCGATAATAGGGCCAATAATGTAACTACCTCCCGACCAATCCACTTTAAATTCGAATAAGGCAAGGGATTGTTGACTCTCAACTTTCTTTTTGAATTCGTCCCTGGATAATTGATGATAATAAAAGATCAAAATAGATTTTTTGCTTTTAATTATCCAAAAGTTGTGCCAATAGAATTATTGAATTTAATATGCTGATAATAAAGAATTTACAAAACTCCTTTAAAAAAACCTCATCAGATATTTTCTAATATATTAGAAAATATCTGATATACCAGAAGTATTATTTTTTAATACCCAGCTTGTTCATTCTAAAAAACAGGGTCTTGGCGTTCATATTCAGCAGTTCGGCAGCACCGTTTTTTCCGCTGACTTTCCACCGGCTTAATTCCAGGGCTTTGAGTATATGCTGTTTTTCCGCCTCCTCCATGGTCAGGAAGTTTTCGGTGGTTTTGGCGGCTGGTTTTTTACTTTCCAGGTCCATAAACTTTAAGGTGTTGCCTGGACTCAAGATCATCGATCTTTCGATAATATTTTCCAGTTCCCTTACGTTACCGGGCCAATGATAACTCGTGAGATTTTTTAATACCTTTTTAGGAATTTTATGGATGGATTTGCCAACAATGGGCTCATATTTTTGCAGGAAGAAGTTCACTAGTACGGGAATGTCCTCTGCCCGTTCCCTAAGCGGAGGGATATGTATGGGAAAAACATTTAACCGGTAATAGAGATCGTCGCGAAATTCCCCTTTGTTAATGGCCTGGTCCAATTGCCGGTTTGTTGCAGCGATCACCCGTACATCAATTTGATAGGTTTTTTCGCTGCCTAATCTTTGTATTTCGGATTCCTGCAGCACTCTTAATAATTTGGTTTGCAGATCAATGGGCATTTCACCAATTTCATCCAGAAATATGGTGCCTTTATCAGCCAGCTCAAATTTTCCTTTTCTGGTAGCTATGGCGCCTGTAAATGCACCTTTCTCATGACCAAACAATTCGCTTTCGATTAGCTCTCGTGGTAAAGCCGCGCAATTTACCTTTATCAGGGGATATTCACTGCGATTACTAATATTATGAAGCGCTCGTGCCAGGAGCTCCTTCCCCGTGCCTGATTCGCCGGTGATTAAAACGCTGGTTTTGGTGTTGGCAACTTTTTCAACATTTTGCAGTACCTCCCTAAATTTTGGACTTTGCGTAACAATATGATTAAAATCATGGTCCAGCTTAATTTCTTCCCTCAGGTAAAAATTTTCTTCCGTTAGTTTATCGTTGGCGATTTTCAGGTCGCGGATAAGTTTTTTGTTATCTGTCCTTAACTGGTAATTTTCGCAGGCCCGGTCCAGTACATGTTTTAACTCATTCTCATTCCAGGGTTTGGTAAGGTATTGATAAATGCCACATTCATTAATTGCTTTAATTAATACACCCATATCAGAATAGCCGGTAAGAATAATCCTGGTAGGGTCCGGAAAATCTTTAATTAATGTTTTAAAAAACTCGAAGCCCGTCATTTCAGGCATCCGTTGGTCGGCGATGACAACTTCAACCTGGTTTTGTTTCAGGATCTCCAACCCCTCGCGACCTGACTCTGCCAGAAATATATTAAAGTCCCACTTAAATGTCGCCCTGAACGCTTTCAGGTTAGAGGGTTCATCGTCTACATATAATATATTATATTTTTTATCGCTCATTCAGAAAGCTAATTAACTATTTATTTTTAGGCACCTTAATGGTAAATTTTGTCCCCTTATTGACCTCACTTTCCACGCTGATGCTGCCGCCGTGTTCTCTGACGATATTGTAGGATATTGATAAACCTAAGCCGGTACCCTGTCCTACGGGTTTGGTAGTATAAAAAGGCTCAAAGATCTTTTCTTTGGCCTTTTCAGGGATCCCTTTGCCGTTGTCAGCTATGCTGATATAAATATGCTTTTCGTCAGATCTGGTTTCAATGTCTATAGTGCCCTGTTCCCGCTCTTTTAAAACCTGTATGGCGTTGATGATAATGTTCATAAAAACCTGGTTAAGCTGTCCCGGCAAACATTGCATAACCGGATTGTCAGCCTGAAAATTTTTCCGGACTACAATCCGGTTCTTCAGCTGATTTGAAAGTAACAGCAGGGTTGACTCGAGCCCTTTGTGAATGTCCTCATAAACCGTGTCCACATCGGCGCTCCAGACAAATGTTTGTAAACTTTTAACGATTTGAGCCGCCCTTTCAGCGCCCTCCTTGATGGTGGGGATCATTTCCCTGATATCTTTTTTCAGGTCGTCATAATTGAGCGATTCTTTTTTCTTTAAAATGGCAGCCAGTTGATTTTTAAGGTTGTCATCACTATTGAGTTGCTCATATTCTCCTACAATTTTTAAAAATTGCTGAAGGTTCTTGTCCAGTCCATTGATACCGTTGAAGATAAAATTCACAGGGTTATTGATCTCGTGTGCCACGCCTGCGGTTAATTGTCCCAGCGACGCCATTTTATCAGCTTGAATCAGTTGACCCCGGGCTTTTTGTAATTTTTCCTGCGCCTTTTGCTCCTCAGTGATGTTATCCAACATAATCAGCTGGTATTTTGCCTCACCGGAAACATCGGTAATCATCGTTGCCGCAGCCGTTACGTAAACGGTATTTCCGGATTTATCGGTTAATCTTTTTTTCCGGTAATAAAATTTGGATTCGTCAAAGGGCGCCACTTTATTTTCTTTATGCGTTTCAGCTTCGGGCTGGTCGTCATGATAAGCAAAATCCCCTATGCGATTTCCTTTGATTTCCGCTTCTGTATAGCCAAGTATTTTAGAGAACTGAGGATTGCATTTTATGATGACCTTTGAGTGCTTATCGGCGTAGGCGATGCCAATGGGGCTTTGTTCATAAATGTTTCGAAAAAGAGACTCACTTTCTTCCAGCGCTTTTTTGTTTTCTTCCAGCGTTTTTGTTCTTTCCTCAACCAACCGCTGTAGCTTAACATTTCTGTTTCGAATCGTTTGTGTTCTGATCCTGAAGAACATAAATAACAAAAATGCCAAAAGCAAAATCGCACTCCAGTTGAACCATGGTTTTTCCCAAAATGGAGATTTGACGATGATAACTATGGAAAGTCCTTCATTCCAATCCCTTTGATTATAACTACTTTTAACCCGAAACCTGTATTTACCACCGGGGATGTTTGTGTAAGTGGCGTAGCGCCTTTGACCCACATAATTCCAGTTTTTATCAAATCCCTCCAGTTGGTACTGATATTCTGTTTTTGGAGCGGAAATGAAGTTAATGGCCGAGTAGCGGAAAGTGAAAAGATTGTCTTTATAATCGAGAAATACCGTGTCGGCCATCATGATTGATTTTCGCAGGGGCATATCATCGCCGATATCTGCTTTTTTGTTAAGTATTTCAAACTCCGTCAAAAGAATACGGGTCTGAAATTTACTTTGTCTGATGCTTTCAGGGTCAAAAATATTGAGTCCTCTTATACCGCCAAAAATCATTTGGCCGTCATCGGTTTTGAAGACTGCGTTGGTATTAAACTCATTGCTTTGGAGCCCATCGCTTACGTCATAATTAAAAAATGTTTCATCGCGTGGATTAAAGTGGCTGAGCCCCCTGTTGGTGCTGATCCAAAGATGCTGGTTATCATCTTCCAGGATACCATAAATTACATCATTGGGCAGGCCGTCTTTCGTTTTATAGCATTTAAAAGAATTGCTGGCAGCGTCGTATTTATTAAGTCCACCGGAGGTCCCTACCCACAACACGCCGCTTTGATCTATAAATATGGTTCTTACAAAACTATGGCTTAATGTTCCCGGATCATCTGGTAAGTGCCGAAAATGGGTTGTTTCCCCGGATAACTTATCGAATCTAATGAGCCCATCCTCAGTGCCAATCCAGAGAAGATCCCCGTCCTGTCTTAGGTCGCGGATGGAGTTAATTTTCAACGCATTGTCTTGGCTATCAAAGTAAAAACGTTGGAATTTCCGGGTAATGGGGTGGAAGTGATTGAGTCCGTGGCTGGTGCCTATCCATAAGGTATTGTCCGGTGCGGCTCTGATGGTTCGAATAATATTGTCACTAATAGAACTGGAATCATTTTCTATGGTTTTATAGCTGATTAGCTTTTGTTCGCCAGCGGAAAACGTTACCAACCCCTCTCCTTCTGTTCCGATCCACATTTCACGATTATTGGATTCAATGCATCTTACAATGACGTCATTGAGTTTATCAAACAATGGTGTTTTGGTTTGAGGGTATGTTCCGGCCTGCTGCTGCCTATTAAGAATGTGCAGGCCTCCTTCCGTGCCAATCCAAAGTTGGCCAGTATGCTCGTGAATGGCCCACACCTTGTTATTAACCTGATCATTCTGTTGATGTGGCTGAACTAACTGGGGATTAAATTGAAAGGAAAATGGATCCAGCCGGTTTAAGCCGCTTCCTGTCCCCACCCATAAATTGCCCGCATTATCTTCTAAAATGGAGTGAATACTGTTATTGCTAAGACTGTGCGGTTGGCCGGCCTGATACCGGTATTCGTAAAATTCGCTAACGGCAGGATCAAATTGGTTCAGGCCATTTTCAGTGCCAAACCAAAGTGTTCCATCCTTTCGTTGCAAACCACACCGGATAAAATCATTACTCAGCCGGCTATTTTGACTGGTGTAGTGGTAATGCTTTTCCAGTTTGGAATCATATCTAAAGAGGCCCCTGTTGGTGCCAATCCATAAATTTTGATCGTTGTCTTTTACCAGGGCATTGATCAGATAAGTATTGATGCCGGTATTGGGCTGCTGATCGTCTGTGATCCGGGTAAAATTAGCTTTTTCGATATTAAACACATATAAACCCTCGCCAGACCCTATAAGCAATTTGTTTTCTGATAGCTGGTTGATGGATCTGATGACATTCTGCTCTTTCAGGTGAGGAGAAGTGATGTAATACCTGGTAAACGTATTATTGTCGCTGTCAAATTTATTTAAACCATGGGCCGTTCCCACCCAGATATCATCGTTGCTATCTTTAAAGATTACGGTCACATAGTTGTTACTTAAACTACTTATGGAATCGGGATCGAAATAAAAATGCTGGCATATTTCTGTTTCCACATTTAGTAAATCGATTCCGGCGGCGTTTCCGATCCAGATATTTCCCTTTTGATCATCCAAAATAGCCATTATTTCGTTATCGCTGATTGAGCCAGGCATGTCCGGGTCGCGCCGCATATTGGTAAATTCATAGCCATCATATCTATTCAATCCATCGGCGGTGCCTATCCACAAAAACCCCATCATATCCTGTTCAAGGCTCAGAATGGTAGATTGTGATAGCCCCTGATCCACAGACAAATGGGTAAACCTTAGGTTGCCTACCTGGGACCAGGCTGACATAAACCAAAAATGAAGTATTAGATATAGGAATAAATGACGTTTAATCAATGGCATAAAATAGGAATTATGCAAAATACCATTATCTAGTTATTGGCTCAAGGTGAGGGTCAGGCTTATTCATGTTGTTCATGCTTTTTTCCAAATGTATAAAATGCACCAAAAATAACGGTATTTTGGCTCAAGTTGCTCAGCAAATGATCATACTCCAAAAATACAACGAACTTATGAATGGCATAATGGGCGCCCATGCCAAGGTTTAGTCCCCATTTTCTAATGACTTCCTCTTTCGTGGTATTGCTGTATTTTTCTCTTTCCTGACTATAGTTCAACCCACCGAGGGGATAAATACCAAATTTATGGGTGACCTCAAAAATATAATGCATGTTGAAATTGAGTTCAAACAGTGAGATATCAAGATCTTCGCTGAGTGTACTTTCCGTCCTTTTCTTGAAATAGGTAAATTCCGGGCCGAAACATACTTTATTGTTAGCGAGGTTATAATATCCCCTTAGATTGATACCCGGTTCTTTGATATCATCACCGTATGCTAATCCGGCACCCACGCTGTAAGACTGTCCTGTGACGGTCATGGAGCAGGTTAGCAGCAGGATCAGGGCGGCAATTCTTGGTATCATGTTATTTGTTTGCTAGAAAAAGAATCCGAAACGTACAAATATACCTTCTTCGTCATCGTTTGACACCGTATAATCCGCTGAAATGACCAACTGCCCAAGGGGTGCGATCCAGATGCCGCCGCCGTAGCCTCTATGCCATTCTTCTTTGGATGGATCTATCAGGGATACATCTTCCTGATCGGTCCATACTCTTCCAAAATCGTGAATTAAAGTAATACCCAGACTGCCCGGGAAAAGTGGGGTGCGATATTCCAGCAATCGGATTCTTAATTCGGCATTTTGATAGAAGGATTCATCCCCGGCAAACCTGCCACGCCGGTATCCTCTCAGCGTAGCAAATCCGCCTAACCTGGGTGCCTGATAAAATTCGAAATCTCCAAAATTAGCCTGACCTCCTACACGAAGGGCCAGCGTGGTTCTCAGGGAGCCGCCGAAGCTGAAGTAAGCTGAAAAATCCGATGCCAGACTTTGATAATTGTTTTCCTCATCCCCTATTTGGGTCATAGCCTTTGCCGTAAAATTCCATGCAATTCCCTTTGTGGGGAAATTGTTGGAGTTTTTCAGGTTCAGGTGGTAACCGAAGTTAAGGCCGGCGTAATTCCTTTGATTATTAAATAAAGGGGATGCATCTGTTTCATCTCTGCCAATTAAAGAAGGATAGTTGACAATAAATCTACCCGGCTCGTTGTCATTATCATCCTCCTCGATTTCTACCAACCTGTAAATGGCCCCAAACTTGAAGGTATGAATGTCGTTGACCACCTTTTGTAGATCGGTTTTCAGTAGCCAATTATTATACCTGGCTCTATAAAATTGTTTGTCATTCTCCCTGGCGTCTTCATCAAATTCTGTTTGATTGCCGTATCCGTAAAAGAAATCGGCAAAACTGGGCTGATAAATGTCCGTTTCCACCAGCAAGTCCATGTTTCCGACAGCTTTTACAAAATGTCCTTTATATCTAATTAAAAAGAAACCGGATCTTGGCGCCAGCGATCCCGTTATCACATGTTTCAGACCAAAAGGATCTTTTCTGAATTTATTTTTTATGATCGTTGCACCACCGCCTATTATGATCCCGTCATCCGGATTAAACCCGCCTGTTATCAATGGGATCACCTTGTCATACTTAAATTCGTAGCGATTGTATTCGTTCACCTGTTCATTAGTATCTGAGGTCTTGTTTTTTAAACCATTTTCAGAGCTGACGGTGGTGTTTTTAACTTTGTCATATACGATTGTTTTAGCTTTACCTACTTTGGATTTATCATCAATTCGGTCCTTGCCCTTGCCACCAATTATCCTCACCTTTATGGCGTTTTTTGATTGGCCCTTAATTGTAAAGCGATCATCATCTCCTAGTCCGTACAACCTGATCTCTTTGGTCTCGTTTTTCTTGAATACCCGATGGTAGGTCTGAAATTTTATTTCACCCGACTTTTCTTTGATGCGGTAAACTTTAACCTCGGTATCTCCATTCTCTAAATGGGTTATGTCAAATAGCTGTGCTTTTTTGGTGCCTACAATGTTTACATTTTTAGCCAGGAACAGGTAAAATTGCCTGGCATACAACTGCAGGTCCTGCCTTCTTATTTTTAGTTTTCTGATGATTGTCTCCCCATTGAGCTTATAAAGCTCCTCCGGAAATTCCTTAATGGCCGATTCAATTATTTCGTCGTTTAATCTTTCCTGCAGGTCCTTTGCCATGTTGAGCCAGTCTTCGAGGGTGGGTTTGGTTAAGAAGGTCCGGTCAAAGTAGCGGGCGTTAAATTCCAGGCCGGCGACATCTCTGATTTTATCATGAAACCCCTGAAATTTAGGCTGTCCCCATTTATGTGAGGCTGCTTTCAACAAGGTGCCATCTGACCAGAAAAATATCTGGTCCCTGTCTCTCGGAACGGGTCGGTAGTAGGTAAATCCTTTTTCATCCTTGAAGCTAGCCCAGCGCCACTGATCATCATGCCTGTCCCAATCACCAATCCAGATATCAAAGAGGCGTGACCTTAAGACGTGATCCTGGTCAACGTAGTGATCGTCGTCTTTCTGAATATTTTTGATTACATCGAGTGTATTGATGATCTTCTTGGATCGCCCGAAACTTTCCACATCACTGCGGTCTTTGGCAGGGCGTTCTTCGTACAGGTAAAGGCCGTCACCAAAGTCTTCCCGGTAGATGCCTAGCCGTGGATCATCGGGCAGATACACTAATTTGGGGTTGGTATGATACACACCGGCCGCATTTGCCAGCTTGGGTACCACAAAGGCACCGTAGGGGTGGGAGGCCGAAACCTGGTCGGCGACAACTTTTGCAGCGATGGTTCCTCTCAGGGCTGAAGGAACGGCTTTTTCGGGAAATTTTTCAATGGATCGCAGCACAAATTGCTTGCCGTTTTTATCCTCCATTCTAAGCGATTTTGTTTGCAGACCACCTCCTTTTTTCAGGATTTTAAGCCCGCCTCTTTCCTTGCCGATATCAAAAACCGGGACATTTTTAATTTCTGTGCCCCATTCGGCCCGATAATTTTTGCCCATAAGGCCCGGCTTTTTCTGATTACTGCTCAATTTGGTGGTGGCCACGGCGTTAACCGTTTGTCCCTCGTAATCCAGATCGGCATAGCGGCTCTCCAGGTCGTCGTCGGCAGGATCGTAGTTGTGATTTAAAAGCTTTTCCCTGAAGCTCAATTGCGTTTTTCCGCCTTCAACAGTCCAGAATTCAAGATAAAGATCGCCATTCTCATAAAGATTTAACTTTCCGAATCCGGGATTTCCATAAGCAAAGCGGGCGTTGTTGCCGGGACTCGTTCTGCTGGCCCGGGCTATGGCACCGCTGACAATAAAATGTTGCTCATTGATTTTATGGTATTGCTGCGATCGCTCGTGGCCGGATAAATAAATCAGGTTGGGGTGCTGAGCGAAGATACCTTGCAATCCTCTTCTCATTATTCTATATCTGGTATCCGCCAAATCCTGCAACCCTCCCCGGGTCTTCCGGTACCACGCATAAATAGAGCCTAGAACCGGCGGAATGAAGTGGGTATAAGCAGGGAAATAGCCGCCATGTGGCCCGTTGCTATAAATCGGATGGTGCCCGACTACAACTACCTTTTTATTAATGTGGCGTTTGATGGCGTCATCCAGCTGTACAATGAAATCCAGATCATCTTCCATTTCACATCCGGTTTCAGGTCCGCCTTTTTCCCATTCATGTAGCCACCACTGTGTATTCAAAAACAGGAATACCAGATCTTCTTTTATCACCACTTCGTAAGGTCCCGGGCAGCCATCGCTGGGTACAAAAACGTCTTTATCCAAGTAATTTTCCACAAATTCTTCTAAACGCGTAACCCGCCGGTAGCCGCTTTTACCGCCATCCGCCCAGTCATGATTTCCGGGTACGATAAAAACATCCCCTTTGTAGTCTTTGATAGCATTTAATTTGTTTTGAATTAGTTTTTTTATCCGCTGATTATTAACGGAGGCAGTGGTATCGGGCAGTCCTCTTTTTGCGCCGTTATTTCCAAGCAGAATTAAAGCGCCATTTTCACTGGCTGACAGGTGCTGCGTCAGGCTGGTGAATGCGGTGGCGCTGTTGTCAGGGGTTTTATCGGCGCCACCAAAAAAAAGGATAGAGTACGCCGGTTGTGTAGCTTCCTGATTTTGTTGTTGGTAGTCTACCGCATAGTGAGCCTTATGGGTAGCGCAAGCACCTAGAATAAATATAAGTAAAAAACTAAACGTATATCTATGGGTTAGCATGGATTAGTAAGTTTGGTAAACAAAGGGCCAAGTAACGATAAAAATATATAAACAGTTGTATTTTAAACAACACAGCGGTATATCCCTATTAAGTTTTTTTGTATAAAATCAACTTATACCGTTCATGAATACCTATCATCATTTATCATCCCCTGGCGAACGACTGATTTCAATCGTATATGAATTTGCAGAAAAAGAACTTAAAAACGAAGACGATTCAATTTATAATTTGAAAATTTTCTGTCTCGATCAGCAAATAAAAGAGCTTAAACGTGTCAGTACCCGATTAACGCCTGGGGATCATAGACTGCTGGCACTGGCTATGAGTGTTATCATGAAAACTATGGATTGGAAGGATACTTCGCCATTGATTGAGGCCATTTCAGGAAAAATGGATCCGGAAGAATCCTGGCTGCAGCAGACCATGGCCGTGTCAAACAATGAAAACACCACTGATCATGCACTGATGCAGGATATAGCTTACGGCCTATATGGAAAAAAATCTTTTTTTAGGTACGAAAACTTGCTTAGAAATTATATCCAAAAGGTAAAGAATGAAAAGTATGACGATGAGCAGTGGTTGAACTATTTAGGTGATTTGCTTAGAAATCACCAGTATCAGTCGGCGTACGGCGACGAGTATTATACGGCAGGCCTGGAAAATAATCTGATGACACTTGGTAAAATGAAAAAAAAGCTTGAAAAGCGGAAAGACACCTGGTTGGAGAGAGCCCTGAAAGTGGATGAAAGCGGGTTGAAAGAGATTAAGAAAAAATATGCAAAAATAATGGACCGCCCCGAAAGAGGCATTGAGACATTATTTAGACTGACCTCTAAAAATCACTATACGCTGAATGCCATGGTGGATAGAAAATCCAATATTTTGATCTCCATTAATGCCATTATATTATCTATTGTTCTGGGTACTTTGCTGGGCAGGATTAACGATGATCCTCATTTGATCCTGCCCGTGGCCATGATACTTATCACCAACCTGACTTCAATTGTTTTAGCCATATTGGCTACCAGGCCGGATAAGACCCATGGGAATAACGCACAGGCCGGTTTTCACCATTTGTTGTTTTACGGTAATTTCAAAGATATGGAGGAAAAATCTTATGTCGATGGCTTAAATGAACTGATGAATAATGGGGAAAAGTTGTATGAAAGTATCAGCAGAGATATTTATTACCTGGGGCTTCACCTGGACAGGAAGTTTGATTTTGTGAGAAAGTCCTTTAATACATTTATGTATGGAATTATTTTATCGGTAATTACCTTTGTGATCTGCCACCTGTTTTTTGGAGACTTGGCGATGTGACCGTTATTCCAGGAACTTCCTGGGAGGGACCAGGAACAGGCTGAAGTTCCAGATGAAGGAATCTTTTAAATCGTTATTAATGATCTGGTCAACATCGAAATCATAGGAATCCGAAACATCATAATCTATATTGCTGCGGTAACCTGCTTCCACACCAAACCACAACCAATCGTGAATTTCCCTTTCCCAAACCAGCATAAATCGGACCTCGGATTTATCGAGATAGGTGAGGTCCTGGTTCACGTCCGCCAGGTGGATACCATAATTGGCGCCGTTTAATTCTGTTTTAAGATAGAAGTAATTTTTTTCCGACAAGCTGTTGTAACGTAACTTCATTTTAACCGGAAGAATGGATTCAACACCCCAGCGATCATTAAAAGTATGATTATAACTAAACAGTGGGAATACCGAGCGTTTACCAAAGTTATAACTGTAGGCCAGCCCTACGGCGTAAGACAAATATCTATTTTGTTTCCATCCAAATAGTGGAGCAAAAGAATAACGGAGGAATTCCTTTTTTCCGAAGTTTTCATCCAGGTTATAATCTCCATTTAGCCCTATGCTGACGCGGAGCAAAAAATACTTGTTGGTTAAAGTAGATTTAACAAAGAATATTTCACCTTTCATACTATTCAGATTGCGGTCATTCAGATTGTTATAAAAGGGATAATCAATATTTTCTGCATTTTCGAATCGGAATTCTTCTGTGTAGTATTCCAGGCCAATAGCAATTTTAAAACTTTCCTTGAGCAACACCGGCGCTCTCAGCTTAAATTGCCAACGGCTATTACTTTTAATTTCGGCATTGGCATTGCCAATCGGATCGGCAGCCCTGGATTTAATGCCATAATTTAAGGTGGCTTCTCTTTTGATTACTAACCCCTTGGCTCTCGGTACACCCATAACACCCGGAACACAGAAAACAGAATCCGTGCAGCTAAGAATGGTTTCCTGGGCCAGTAGCGGTTTTTCCAAAACGACCAGCAGGATTGAAATAAAAACAACAGGTATACTTTTCTTCATAAAAAGATTTACAGCAATACAACGGTTGTTTGGGTAGATTTAATATCTAATGATCACAAACTTAAACAGAAGATATTAAAGAAAACAGGCTTCTTAACCGCCAATCGGAGGCCTGTGTATAGTAGATAACAATGTAAAGCGGTTAAAAAGTTTTAACAGGTAGGAAGGGTTGTTTGATAGATAGTGTAACTGCTGTTACATGCAATTGTGGAATGTTATACTGGCCGGGATTAAAAAATCTGTATTTCCTTTACAACTTCTTATTCCACCAAATTCCTGATAGCCTGTAATATCGAATCCCAACCACCGCCACTCATCGTGTCGTTGTATCTTTTTTCACCTTCGGCAACAGTGGCAAAGTCGCCATGGGTCACTGACAGTGTGGTGAGACCGTTTTCATGGGTCAGGTTATAGGTGACCGTTAGATAGTTTTCCGGAATGTCCTCCCAGTCTGCGTTGGGATCAAAAGTGGTGTAGATTAATTGTTTTTCCGGCTCAATATTCACCATGTTGCCTTTTACAAAGATGACTTCTTTGTCCTCCATTAATCCTTTCCATAATATCGGGCTGCCCGCTTTGAAATCTGAAACAACCTCGCAGCCGAACATGTATTTTTTAGTTTGGCTGGGATTCACCAAAGCATCCCAGACTTTTGAGGCTGGTGCGTTTATGGTAATCTGAGCTTTTATGATACGTGGGTTATCCATATTTCTTTTTTTAGAAGTGGTGTTTAGCTTTTTGCTTAAAGAAAATAGTTATTCCTGACAGGTTTGTGTAAATAAAGGAGTAAAAAGTGCATGATCAGGAGCAGTTGTGATCATTTACGAAATTCGCTGGGGGAGATACCAAACTTCTTTCTGAAGGCGTTGGCGAAATGCTGGGGGGAATAATAACCCAGAAGATAAGCAATCTCGCCAATACTTTTACCAGAGTCCTGTAACTCTTCCTTAGCCCTTTCCAGGCGAAAATCGGATAAATATCCAAAAACCGTGACACCAAAAAGCTCTCTGAACCCACGTTTAAGTTTGTATTCATTAATACCTATTATTTTTGACAATTCCGAAAGTGTGGGCGGGTTTTCCATTTTTTCCTGCAAAATTTGGCGTGCATACACAAGCCGGTCCTGGTCATCCTTTTTTTTGTAAAAGATATTTTCCCTACGCAATGACTGATCGTAAGCCTCTGCCTGCATCACCAGAATTTCCACACATTTTGATAGCAGAAATAACTTTTTCATATGTCCCGAGTAGGCGCAAGTCAAAATGGATTGAATGGCTGTATGGAGATCGGGATGGATAAACAGAGAGGTGGGTGATAGCACGGCTGGCTCATCTTTTTGCATTTTCAGGAGGAATTGTTTGAGCGTATCATTGCCGTCTTTGGCAAGTCGATAGAAGGCTTCCGGTTCCCATTCAATACTAAAAGATTCGCCTTGAAGTTCCTGGTTTTCGAAGGTATTGCTATATCCTTTGGTGTGGACAATATTATGCTGCCCTCTTTTGACAGTATAGGTGTGGCCCGATTGGCGGATAACGTAGGCGCCCTTTAAATTAAAAGACAAACTTACAATCTGATCGGCATTTTGTTTTTCAAAGCAAAACCTGTCCCGAAAATAATTTTTATAATGATTTATTCTGATGCCGTCAAAAAACCAGCGCCTGACTTCCAATTTACCATAGGGCAGGGTAACCACTGCTGATTGCTCCTGTAGTTTATCGGCTGAAAATATATCGGGGAGTGGATGCTCATAAGCTAGTAAAACCTCGGGATGACTCATCCAAAAAAGTTATAAATAATTCTTTTTAAAAAAAAGTCATTTTTAATAGGGAATACAGGCATCATTTTATGTCTATCGAACAATCCGTAGCGTTAAATTAGATCGGAAATCATTTACATCCTGTGCGCTGCGTGGATAGAAATTAGTTCCATTTGTAAGGAATTATCAGCGCTTGTTTTATTCTATTTTGGCAGCATTGGTAATGCAAGTGTTTCTGGCACAAAAAAACAAGATCCTATGAAGTAACCACTTTATCAGGCCAGTATGTCGTGAACTATATGACCATGAACGTCTGTCAACCGGATGTCGCGACCTCCAAAACGGAATGTGAGCCTTTCGTGGTTAACACCTAAAAGATGCAGCATGGTAGCATGGATATCATGAACGGAAACCTCGTTTTCGATCACCCGGTAACCATAGTCGTCGGTTTTGCCATAAATGGTCCCTCCCTTTATGCCGGCACCGGCCATCCACATACTGAATGCAGAGGGGTTATGATCGCGGCCATCACTGCCTTGTGCGAAAGGTGTGCGCCCGAACTCTCCGGTCCAGATGACCAGCGTTTCCTCCATCAGCCCTCTCGATTTGAGATCTTTTAGTAGGCCGGCAATAGGTTGGTCGACGGCATGCGCATTTCTTTCATGACCGTCTTTGAGTCCGCCGTGTTGATCCCATCTGTCTGCTTTCACCTTGGGGCAGGTAACTTCCACAAACCTTACTCCCCTTTCTATCAACCTCCTGGCCAGCAAACACTGGGCACCGTAGCTTCTGGTGTGCGGGTCGTCGGATTGCATGCCGTACAATTTTTGTGTGGCATCTGATTCGCTTGAAAATTCTGTCAACTCCGGCACGGAAGATTGCATTTTGTATGCCAGTTCGTAGTTGGAAATGGCTGACTCCACAGCATCTGCGTGACCCAGATTGCCTATCAGGCTATTGTCCATTTGTTTGATAAATGCCAGTTTTTGATTTTGCAGACCTTCTACTAATTCCTGGGGTGTAATATTGGCGAGCGGTACCGGGCCTGCCTTGAGAATAGATGCCTGATAAGAGGCTGGAAGAAAGCCACTTTTGAAATTATCCAGTCCTCCCGGAGGAATAAGCCCGCCGTCTAAAACCACATATCCCGGCAGGTTATTGTTTTCGCTGCCCAGCCCGTACGTAACCCAGGCGCCCATACTTGGTCTGCCCTGAATCCCGCTGCCCGTATGGAGAAAATAGTTGGCATTGGTGTGTTCAGGGAAATTGGAGACCATAGACCTCACCAAAGCAATATCATCGACGCAGGTAGCTATATGAGGAAATAATTCACTTACCGGCATACCACATTCCCCATATTGTTTAAACTTCCACGGGCTTTTTAGGATCTTGCCGACATTTCCAAATTGTGTGGCATCTACTTTAAACTTTTTGTTAGGGTCTTCCCCGTTCTCTTTCTCGAGTCTTGGTTTGGGATCAAATGAATCTACCTGGGAAACACCGCCGTCCATATACAAAAAAATGACATTCTTTGCTTTCGGCATGTAATTAGGTGTTTGCGCCAATTGCGCCAGTGTGGAAGATGGATCACTCAATTGTTTACAGGCGGTGGATACACCTCCGAAAAGACTTAAAAATGCCAGCGAGCCGAAGCCTCCTTTGCATATTCCCAGCATTTCACGGCGGGTCAGGGGTTTGTGAATTTTATGATTTCCCATCAGATCAGATAAATAAATTCCTTTAAGTTAAAAACTGAATGACAATAGTCTTTCCATACATCTAGACTATCTAATACATCATCCTCTTTGATATCATGAGATTTGGCTAAAGTATTTATAAAGGTCTTTGCCTGTTCTAGTTCTGCCTGCTCGGGTTCCCTGCCAAGTGCCTTAATATAAATATATTCCAGCCTAGTGTCTATATTCTTATTATTTTGGCTGATAATATCTTTTGCCATAATCTCCGCCTGCTGCAGGACAAAAGGGTCGTTCATTAATATAAGCGATTGAGCAGGTACGTTGGTGACATTTCTTTTCCCAAAAGTGGAAAATGGGATAGGCCGGTCAAATATCAGCATCATTGGCTGCATGAAATTCCGGCGTACTTCCTGGTAAATACTTCTTTTACCATCTCCGTCAATGGGTCCTGAAGTACCTGGCCGGCCCCTGCCCTGCATAAACTCGGTAAGATGGACAGGCACCGGCGGTCCGTACATTTCGGGATTGAAGTTCCCTGCCACCATCAACAGCCCGTCTCTGATCGCTTCTGACTCCAACCTTCGGACCGGAAAATGAGACAGCCATAAATTATTGGGATCAATTTTCTGAGCCCGCGATCCGGCACTTACCGATCTCTTGAAGGCCTTGGTCATCACGATGTGCCTGATCATTTTTTTAATTGACCACTTATCTTCCTGAAACCTGAGGGCCAGGTAATCCAGCAATTGGGGGTGGGTAGGAAGCTTTCCCTGAAGGCCAAAGTTGTCCACCGTTTCCACAATACCCCTGCCAAATAAATGATGCCAGATCCGGTTTACCATTACCCGGGAGGTCAACGGATTGTCGGGGTCAAGAATAGCATCGACCAGCTCTATTCTGCCACTTCCTGTTGATACAACAGGTGCATTTTCGGATGTTATGGCCGACAGAAATCCGCGGGAGACAGCCTCTTTTGACAGATCGTTGTGATTGCCCCGGTTAAAAACCGGACTGTTAATACCAAATCCCTCACTGATTCCCATGAAAAAGGTTGAGTCAACAAGGTGTTGAGCCAGTAGCTTTTTCTTTTTAAGTAATGGATTTGCTTCCGGGAAATGGCCACTAAGTATTTTTTTGTTTAAAAGGTTATTCAATGTTTTAACCTGTTGCGGAGAACATTTATTGTTTGCCCAGTCCTCTATGGCCTGCCGCACATTGGTGATTTCAGCATTGGAGGAATTTTTCAACGAGGGCCATTCCTTCTCAAAGGCCACTACATATTCCACATCGACGAAGGCGTTTTCAGGTAATTGGTATACATGCTTTTTAAAGGTCCCGGGCAGAATTTCAATGTAAGCCTTATGTCCTTTCCATGGAGACAGGTTAAATTTGATGTTTTTCCAGACCTTGCTGTTGATCTTTTTATCCAGTTCACCGTAAATCGGATTTTGGATCAACTGAAAATTATCAATAATAATTCTTACCGTGGCATTTTCACCCATGGCCTTAACGCCTATAAAATTCTTGTCGATCGTAAAATTGGGGGATCTCAAGGCGCCGTATATTCCTTTGGTCAGTTGCTGGCTTGATGCTTTTCCATCTGCAATTTTCAGCAAATTCTTATTTTTCTTGTCAAATATGAGCTCGCCAAGTGTTGTCTGTTGCCCGAATGCATAGCCTTCACTTTTCCACCCATCCAAATCACCATTCCTGAAATCTGCCATAACTTCGTAGCCTGGATGGCTCGCTATTTCCGGAGCTTTGGGGCTTTTAGCTGAGACTTTTGTGGAAACGGTGGTACTTTCTTTCAACCATTGACCGGCCACCATATTTTTTAAAGCGTCACTGACTGCGGCTATCTCTGTCACATTTTCAACTTTTTCAAAGGTAAGATTTGCGGGTCTTTGTGAAAACCGGCTACTTTCCATCACCCCATACATGGCGTAATAGTCGGCTGTGGGGATGGGATCAAACTTATGATCGTGGCATCTTGCACAAGATACGGTTAGCGCCTGAAATGTTTTGGTGGTGACGTCGATCATATTGTCGATTCTATCTGCCTCATCTTTTCTGATATCTACCGGGCTGTGGGTTCCTTCACCCATAGCGTAGAAGGCTGTACCGAGCTGCGATTCGTTGAATCCGGTTTCCTTATTCCAACGGATAGAATCCATCATATCACCCGCCAGGTGTTCCCTTACCAACAGATCATAAGGCACGTCTTCATTAAATGCCCTGATCAGATAATCGCGATATTTCCAGGCGCCGGGAATAGTGTAGTCAAACTCATGTCCCTTGGTCTCCGCATACCTGACAACGTCCATCCAGTGTCTGGCCCATCTTTCTCCAAAGGCGCTTGAATTCAGGTAGTGATCTACGACTTTTTCATAAGCATCGGGACTTTGGTCGGCGATGAACTGATTAATCTTTTCAGGTGTTGGGGGCAGTCCCGTCAACAGGTAAGAGACTCTTCGGATCAGTGCGTTTTTATCGGCTTGAGGTGCAGGTTCCAATCCCTGTTGCTCGATTTTATCCAATATGAAATTGTCAATTTGATGAATCGGCTCTTCATTATCCACTTTTTGGAACGCTTCCCTGTCAGGCGCAATAAATGCCCAATGGGGTTTCCACTCCGTGCCCTGATCGATCCATTTTTTGAGAACCGCTATCTCATATTCGCTAAGCTCCATGTTTGACTCTATAGCAGGCATCCTCAAGTCCGGGTCTTCGTGTGTAATGCGGTGGACAAGTTCGCTTTTTTCAGCATGTCCCGGAACGATGGCCCGCGTGCCTTTTTCCAGCAGCGCCGTGGCACCTTCAAAGGTATCCAGCCGTAACCCGGCTTCCCGGCTGCTGGGATCCGGTCCGTGGCATAAGTAACACTTTTGAACCAATATTGGTCGCACGTGAAAGTTAAAATCTACCTTTTCAGGAATCGAAGCGGAGTATTCGTTCCCGCAACGGAACAAAGTGAATGCAATCAAGCAGAATATTACGGTTGGTCGTGCTTGTTTTTTATGCTTGTCTTTTATTCTAAAATGGTTGTATAAACGCATCATGATAACATCACCTGAATTTTGCCTTCCCTGCGCCAGGGTATTTTAACCGGTAGGGGAGAATTTCTTCAAAGACCACTACAAAATTGCAAGAGGGTTATTGAATTTGCCGTTTCTAATAAGTAAGATACCATTTTATTGGGTGAAATTAAAGATTTAAAGAAACTTCCTTGGTTCAACTGGGGTATTTGCCAATGAGTTTTGGCATTACCAGAGGTATACCTTATGCGCAGGGCACCAGGCTTTTAGTCAGGGCGTAAATTTTTGATTTATTTACATGGGTTGAAACATCGGGTTAACTAAAAAATCAATTATTCGTTTGATTGCTAATAATGGATGACAAAGAATATTTTTCCCATTTGTATGAAATTGCCAGTCATTTAAACAAGGAATTCTCCTTGCATTCGGCACTCAGAAAATCATTGGAAAAAACGGTTGAATTGCTAAATCTTGAAACAGGATGGATTTGGCTGGTTCAGGGAGATGTGAGATCGGTTTACCTGGCAGCCTCCTATAATTTGCCACCAGCATTGAGCAATCACCCGGAAAGGCTTTCGGGCTGGTGTTTCTGTATTAAAAAATATTTATCCAACGACATTGAAAAGGCCAGCAATATCAGTGAGATCCTATGTACCCGGCTCAAAGATATCAAATCAGGAACGATGGACTTAAAGTTCCACGCGACGATTCCTATAACGGCCAATGGGCAAAAAGTGGGACTCTTGAATCTCCTGAGTAAAGAGACGCAGCGACTGGATGAAAAGCAATTGTCTATTCTTAATACGATCAGCGAGCTTATTGCCATAGCGATCCAGCGAACAAGGACACAGGCATCCTATGGCCGCGAATCTCAGGGGAATGACCATCATATCCATGAAGTAATCGGCAGGGTGATAAGTCCCAGAGTTAAGGAGTTGCAGGCAGGCCTGAATAATCTGAAATCCTTTGCGGAAAAAAAAGACTTTTCCAATGCTCTTAAAAGCATAAAAGGATCCTTAAGCCAGGTGGAGGAGCTAAAACATCAGTTATCCCTTATTTTGGATGAATCCGCTGACCATCAAACAGAGAAGGTCGCCGAAAAGGATTTTCATTACCCGTCTTTACATTTGACAGCCAGGGAGCTCGAGGTGCTGGGCCTGGTTAAAAAAGGCTACACTAACCGGCAGATTGCGGAAAACCTTTTCGTCAGTGAACGTACCATTAAATTTCACATTTCATCCATTCTGTCCAAACTTTTTGCCAATACCCGCACAGAGGCCGTTGACATTGCTGTACAGCGTGGACTGATCGGTCTGTAATCTGCTTTTCCTCAATTTTTAAATAATCATACCGCGTACCTGTACCATCGTACAGGTATCTTTCTGGACATTGGTCTGTTTTTTCCGGGTGTCGGGGTGAGGATATTTGCCTTACAGACATTTAAAAACAAATAAGATGGAAGACAAAAAAACAGCATTGATAACAGGAGCCTCAAAAGGCCTGGGTTTTGCGCTGGCGGAAAGCCTGGCTCACAAAGGTTGGAATTTAATATTGAATGCCCGCAACGCAAAGCGTCTACTTGCGGCGAAAAACCATATAGCAGGGTTTACGAATGTCATCGCTATATCCGGAGATGTCAGGGATGAAATACATCTGTTGCAGCTGGCAGAAGTAATTGAAAAGGAGCAATGGAAATTGGATTTGGTCGTAAATAATGCCTCTGTCCTGGGTGTGTCGCCTATGAAAAATTTACTCGATCACCCGGTTGAAGACCTTCATACTGTTTTACATACTAATATGATTGCCCCGATCTCGCTGCTGCAAAAGCTACGCCCACACCTCAGGAAGGGTGCAAAAATAATAAATGTGAGTAGTGACGCGGCAGTGGAGGCCTATGAGACCTGGGGTGCCTATGGGGGCAGTAAGGCCGGGCTTGATCATATGACAGCGATTTTGCGCAAAGAAAATCCTCAATACCAATTTTATGCTTTTGACCCGGGAGACATGCGTACAGATATGTATCAGGCAGCTTTTCCTGGAGAGGATATCAGCGACCGTCCACTCCCGTCAGAACAGGCAGTACCCGCGATTATGACACTGATCGAAAATACTATTCCGGGTGGTAGATATACCAGTAATTTCTCTAAAGAGCAAGCGGTATGAACATAACTAAAGACAGCATTATTCAGTTCAATTTGCCTGGACACCTGGCTTGCCCCTTGCCAAGTGAAGACAGGGGCTTACAGAGAGATGAAGTAAGGCTTTTGGTTACGGAATGTGATGGCCGGGAGATTAATCATGCGAAATTTAAAGCGATACATGAGTGGTTGCTTCCGGGAGATGTTTTGGTAGTAAATACCTCGGCCACCCGCCCTTCGGCATTACCGGTATCGCTACCCACAGGTGGCCATGGCATGTTGCATTTAGGCAATAAGTTAAATGCAAATGAGTGGTTAATTGAGATTAGGGAAATCGTTGGAAACAAGACGATACGTTGGAAAGGTGGTGAAAACGGGTTGGTATTTCAACTTCCGGATGAGGCATTTGTCACTTTGAAAAAACGATTTTATAAAGACCATAAAATGCTGGACTTGTGGCATGCTGAGATAAGTGCGAAGCAAGGTCTGGGTGCATATCTTGGGGATCATGCTTTGCCGATAAAGTATGATAAATTGGATAAACGCTACCCGTTGTCCTATTACCAGACTTTTTTTTCCTTTCATTCAGGGAGTGCGGAAATGCCATCGGCCGGCAGGGGATTTACTCCGGACCTGGTTGAAAAGCTTCAGAAACAAGGTGTCATTTTTGCGCCAATCCTGCTGCACACCGGTGTTTCGAGCCTGGAAGAAGATGAGACGCCGTACCCGGAATATATGGAGATCAATCCGGTTTCCGCCTCCATCATTAACACAGCCAAAAGTCAGGGCAGGAGAATCATTGCCATTGGTACAACGGCTATAAGAGCTATCGAAAGTGCATCGACCATGGATGGCATTGTACGTCCATATCGGGGGAACACCTCGTTATTCATTGAACAGCACTACACTATGAAAATTGCTGACGGTCTGCTTACGGGCTTTCACGAACCCAGAGCATCGCACTTGCATATGTTACAGTCTCTCGCCGGTTTTGAGCATATTGAAAAGGCGTACATGGCTGCGATAGATGGGAAATATTATTGGCACGAATTCGGGGATCTGCATTTGATCCTGACCTAAGCAGCATTGACCATCCGCCAGTAATCTAGCGGATGGTACTGCATTAAATATTTTATTGAATTCCCAGACTAGAAACTAATAGGTACCTCTACCAATGTATGATCCCAGGCCAGCTTCATAACGGCTTTGTTTCCACCATCTCCTTCAAACTGGATGGTAAAAGCCTCCACCGCGCCTTCAAGCTTTTTTGATTTAACCGTAGTTCTCAACAGGTCATTTTCCGCTTTATAGCTGTAGGCACCCCAATAGTCCAGATCGGAATTAATGATGACGGTCCATTCTTTTTCGCCCGGAATGGTGAATAATGAATACGTTCCCGCTTTTAGTTTTTTTCCACCAATGGTGACACTTTTGTAAAATTTGATTTCGGTCGCCTCATTGGCACCTGTTCGCCAGACTTTGCCGTAGGGAACCTTGGAACCGAAGAGGTCCCGATTTTTTTTCTGAGGTCTGCTGTAAATAACCCTTACTACGGCGCTTTCGCCAGCCCGTCGGTCATGGGCAAAATTATCAGGGAAAAATGCCATGTCTAACGGACTGCGGTCGAGGCCTCGCCAATTGGTAGTTTGGGCCTGAGAAATCCATGAACATAAAATCAAAGCGGCGCCCAGCAGGATAAGTCTTTTCATTTTTGAAGTGGTCTTAGGGTAGAAAATAATTTTTTAATTTTAAGGATCCTAAAGTAGAGAAATTTGTAGATTGAAACAACCCGGGATTTACGTTAATCTTCAATGAAGATCGTTCCATAATATATCACCATTGTCAACAGACCAGTCATTCCCAAAAAAGCCGCCGCATTTTATTCCGGAAATACCTGTTTTGGTCATGTTTTCATCAAAAATGATGATATCAGGGAACGCAACCCTTCCCAAATAATCATTTGCATAGGCAGCTTTCATACCTTTTTCCCCCGTAGCGCTTACAACGCCTATGCTGGCGATGTCACTGTCGTGTCTCGGGTAAATAAAAAAAGTCCCCCATTGCTCCCCTTTTAATGATCGGCTTCCAACGCTTAGCTCATTGTCGGAAACTTGTATGGGACAACTTTTCAAAAGGGTTTTCCATGCGGCATTGTTGTCCCTGTTTCCATAAACAACAACGTTTCGATCTTTATAGGTTGATAAAGAAAATTCTGTATCCTTTATTATCTCAAAACTTCCATTTCCAAGGTACCAAAATTTTTCGGCATCATATTTTGCCCGGTTATAATACCATTCATTTTCTTTTTTAGATCCTTTGGTGGCGTAAACCAGTACAACCCTGTTTCTGAATGCATCTTTAATTCCTCCGTTGCGATGAGGTCCCTTTTCTTTTAATGACACCGGGTCGGTGATCACCCATTGTTCATTTATCTGGCTTAGATGCAAAACCCCTTTTCTTGCGGGGAGTGTAATTTCCTGGCCATCAATTGAAATAGTGTCAGAGGCGCCAGCCATCTTATCGATATCGATTGCAATTCTTTGGGCGTTTTTTGTTGTTAGGTTTAAGCCACCTTCTCTCTTAAAGTTAAATGTGCTTATTTCCAAAGGGATCTTCTGCTGAATGATTTTTACGAAGTGAGAACCCGGAGAGATGCCTGGTGAAGCAGTGTTGAATTCTATATTTTTGATTTCTCCAGGGTTCTTTATTGTTCTGGCTTTAAAGAAATCAAACAGGGGACCCCAATCCACACTGTGGTTGCCGTACCAATGGGTGCCATCCGGGTATTCATAATAGCTAAAATCAGGATGAAATTTGCCCAATTCTTGCCGCATTTCCCGGGCTAAGGAAACAGGCACAACGTTATCCTTTTCGCCATGCAAGATAAACACACCATGGTGTTGATAATTGTTCTTTAATTTAAGTGTACGACCCTGATTGCCGGCCCTTTTCAGTAATGAGTCCATTAATATTTCTGGCTTCCCGGTTAATTTTGAAGCTTCGATGTTCTTCAGAAGTTGAGCTTTGTTGATGCCTCTTTTTCTGGCCTCTTCATCAGACATATTCTTTAGTCTTTTCAAGAAAGACTGTCTGTAGCCGTGTAGGTCAGCATAACCTGCGCAAGGAGCAATAGCCGCAAACCTGTCAGGATATGTGACACCCAAATGCCATGTGCCATGTCCCCCCATCGAATGCCCGGTGAGGTAGGTGCGCTGCGGGTCTGTCTTTAATAGACCCTCGGCATGAGACAGCACTTCTAGTGCGTCAAGTCGTCCCCAATCTTCCCAGGCAAAACCAAAAGGTCTTCTGTTGGTGGGAGCTACCAAATGTCCCCAGTCCTTTTGCGAATAAGCGTTTGCCTGATTTACGGCTTCTACAGATGCGCCGTGAACCGAAAGGAAAAGCGCTGGCTTTTCGATACCAGGATCCGAAGAAGGTGCGATGCTGTAATATTGTACGCTGCCATCTATTTCGCTGATAAAGGTGCGTTTGTGATGCTTATATTTAGATTTTACATTTAATTCCAAGGTATCGGAGGATAGGGTTTTTCCCGCCTTGTTTTTTAAATAGATAACTGATTTGAGCTTTTCCTCAGTTGTAAGGCCCGCTGGCGTGGGAATTGAAAACCCAACTTTACGAGTGGTCATGGGAGTAACGGCAGGAATGTTGGTTTTAATCTTCATATCGCCGATTTGGCAAGTAATAGTTCCTCCCCGGAACCAGCTGTTGTTTGCGTTTATAACCCTTACTGCCGCAAAAAGTGGGGATTTCTCCTCTATAATCAGGTCGGGGAGTGTCATATCCCTTTTAGTAAACTGAACAGGCTTGGTGGGTTTGAGCAATCGAGCTCTTATGTTAGGAAACCTTCCTCCTTTGAGCAAAAATTCGTTTTTCCCTTTTTTCAGCCGAATGGGAATCATGCTCCATCCATAATCATAATAATCTCCCTCGTGAGGCAGACTGTTTATTAAGACATTGGTGTGGCCCGAAGCATCAAACAGTACCGTTTCTTCATGCTGAGCCTGATACACCAGGTACAAATAACCATTTCGGATTTTAGAATCCTGAAAATCATTTTTTTCTCCTGTTTCTATCTTTTCCCAAATCAGTTTATTACCCACCTGGTCGGTTTCTTCATGCTTTCCTTCAGAAATTCCAGTAGATCCTTCTTGTAAAACCCTCGCAAAAACCGAATTCTTAGGTATGGTGCCCGAGCCAAATGCATTGCCGTTTCTCTTCAAAATCAAACCCTCTTTGAATAGATGCATCACTTCGCCTTCGCCAATATCTTCAACTTTTTCTTTACCAAAGTATTCAACAATATTACCTTGTTTTTCCTGCGCTACGCTAAGCTGGGTTGTTAGCAATAATTGTATCAGACAAATGGCGATGCTATTACTCTTCATCTTCGGGTCATTTTTATTGAAAGACTTATGTTATAAATTGAAATTAGGTGTATTTACCGCGATGCCCCCCATTGTTAAACATAGATATCCCAACCAACTGGAATATATTTTCATTAAAACCAGTTAATCGGTTCCAACCAGATGATTAACTTCTTCTGGAGATAAATATTTAAAGGCACTTTTAATAGAGGAGGTTTCGTTTCCTTGTACCCATCCCCGTAACCTCAAATAATGTGACTACGGTTTAATTTTCCACCTATTGATCCCAACATTGTAATTAAAAGAGCAAATTAAGTAAAAAAGATTTAATACTAAAATTCATTTTTTAATAACATTGGCAGGGCAATTCATAATTTAATATAGCAGTTGTGCGATTAGTAACGTAATGACAATATCTTGATATTCTTATAGGTCATTGAACTTTTTGTATCACAGTTTGGGCGATGCCTCTTTTACAACTTGGTTGATTTATTAAATAAAAATCCCTACATTATCAGTCGCAATACACTTCACAGGTGAAAAGTATAACCGATCGATCCCGCAGCAATTACCGCTGTATTATTGACCCTAATTTGACAAATGGAAACCATTAAGTTTAACTGCCCTTTCTGCCAGCATAGTATTGAATTGAGCGCTTCTTTTGGTGGCAAAGAGGTATCCTGTCCGAATTGTTCAAATAATATTCAGGTACCGCAAGCCGCTCCTGGTTCGGGCAAAGAAAAGATTAATCCTCAACAAATCCTGTACAGTGGTACAAGACAGGCTAAAAACGTATTTGATGACTTACGGAAGATTAAATTCAAGGAGGAAGTCATACCCATTGATCAATCCAATATCCAGATGTTGCTTCGCGATTATGCCTTTTGGGCGGTCACTTTGATGGGGGTGGTTCCACTACTTATCGTTACCGTTAATCAGTTGAATGCCCAGCTGACGCTATTTGCTTTATTTTTTGCCTTTGTATGGGGTGTGATCTTAAAGAGATTTGCCATTAATGACGATGGTGGCTGGATACTGCCCATTTCGTCGCTGTTCTTTACAGGGATCGTTGGCATTTGGCTATTACTTTTCATTTACAGGGTTTTTTTACCAGATTTTTACATAAACCTTTCAGATAGCAAGCATTCTTTTGTTTCTCTTATTGGACTTATTTTCCACGTGGGTATTTGGGAAGAAACAATGAAAGCCGTTCCCTTGTTGGTGGTAGTTCTTTTGTTTAAATCCAAAATCAAGCCGATACACATGATTACTATTGGCGTATTTTCGGGATTGGGTTTTGCAGCGTTTGAGAATTTACACTACGGACAAAGTGCAGTCAACAGGGCATTTTCCATGGCCAATAACTATGGCGCAGTAGGATTGGAGTCAGGTGTGAAAAATGCCATGATCAACGTCATGCTTCGGGCCGTTTCCCTTGTTTTTTGTCATGCCGTATGGTCTGGCATCGTAGCCTATTTTGTGGCCACAGCTGCGATCAGGAAGGAACGAGTAGTGGCGTTAATCATTCTCGGCATCATGGTTGCGGCCTTCCTGCATGGCTTTTACAATTGGTTACAGGGACATCAACAAACCATGGCCGCCCTGGTAGCCGGCTTTTCGTTCGTATTGTTTTACGGCTACCTGATAAAGCTGAGAAGTATGGGTGAGCTTTATGAATCCCAACAGCAGATGCTAAAGTGAAAACACCCATGAAGTTCAGCCGTCCTGACCTTGTTAGTACAGGCCAGGACGACCAAATGCCGGTACTATTTATTTAATGTCAACCAACTCTATTTCAAAAACCAGCGGTGAATAGGGTTCTATACTATTGGTTATTAATTCTTTATCAACGAGGTCATCCTTTATTTGAGCAGGGATGACGCGTGAACTTTCGCCATAAGCCAAATGTGAAGGCATGATGGCGATAATTTTCTCTCCCTCTTTCATCTTTTTTACAGCTTCGTCAAATCCTTTAATCGTCGAGTTCACACCAAGGATATATGAGAAGGGTGTGCCGGACTTGGTTTTATCAAAAACTTCGCCATCCAGGTATTTGCCTGTATAGTATACGTCTATCCTGTTATTTTGCTTTGGAGAAGCTGCATTTGCATCAGCGGCACTAAGTGTTTTATAAAACAATCCCGAGGAAAGACTTTCTACATCTTCCATCTGCTCCTCCTCTATGTAAGCCAGGATCATATCCTCCTCAATTTGTTCCTGAATTTCAGGCTCTTCAATTTTTGCCAGCTCCACCTCGATAATCAGGGAGGAATTGGCAGGTATAAGTTGTTGGTAGGCATAGTTACCGAAAGCCTGATAAGAAGGAATATAGAATCTGTAGATTTCTCCGGCCTTCATGGTGCTGATGCCCGAGTATAACCCGGAAGGAATTAAGGTTACCCGGTCTTTGTTAAATCCAATTTTGACAGGACCATTTTTATCAGCAGTAGCACTGTCTACCTTTTTCCCATTTAATAAAGACATATGATAATAAAAGGATATAACATCATCGTCCCTAACCGACGCGCCGGCACTGTTTTCTTTGGTTTTGGTAAAATAATAATCGTTGACACTTCTTTCCGCCTGGATATTATTACTTTCCAGGTATTCCGTAATTAATTCATGATCTAACCTCACGCGCTTCTCAAAATCGGTTTCCTCATCATCAATGCAGCTTTGGGAAAGTACACCCAGGAAGACAAACCCAATAAGACCCACCAGTTTACCACTAAAAATTCTTTTTCTGTTTTTCATAAATACTTCAGTTATCAATGCCCTAAATAAAAAATAATGAATACCACCATACCGGCGATGATCCGGTATGGCGGTTATTCAAATATGCGTTCATTTTCTTGGACTCCTGAATTGGCCGAATGGTTGGAAAAGTCCAAAAAAACCATTTGATTTTTTTAGTGGTGGGGATAAAAAAAGGTCTTGCGTTGATCTAATTTAATATGGTGTGCTATAGCTTAATCAGCCACCCGTCTACCTAAAAATCTCTTGTATATTATTGATGATATTTAACGATTACAAAAGGCGGTCCGAAGATTAAACAGTCGGAAACGCGTAGTTTTCCTAAAGGGTAGCAATGAATTTTGAAGAAGTTTGATCAGGTGGTTTACTGGCAAAAAAAGTCGCTGGCGGCTTTAAATTAGCCATTTGGGTCATTTCATTTGCTATTATCAAACAAAGTTTATTGGCTATTCCTTAGGCCATAACATAATTATACCTACATTTGTCAAAGTTTTAGCATAAATAGTTCTGTCATAATTAGTGTCCCTCCAAAGAGAAATCCTTTTTATAATCACTGATTTTCGCTGAATACATTAAACCCTGAAGAACGTTTTCCATTAGAAACAGATATATGGTTGATGTTTATTTCAGACCTGTAGGCACAACCAGAAATGGAAAAGAGAAATTCACATAAAAATCGCCACCTGAAAAGCTCGCAAAGCCCTTTTCAAACTGACTGGTAAATAGCAAATTAAGCAAACAGGGAAAGCATTTATATTTTTCAACTAATAAAAATTTATGGCTAGATCAAACAATAGTTTTATCAAGAAACAAAAGGCAGATAACAAGAGAAAGAAGAGACTGGAAAAACTCGAAAAAAAACAAAATAAAACCAAAGATCCATCGGCCGGTTCGCTGGATAACATGATCGTCTATGTAGATGAAGAAGGCAATTTCACATCGGAGCCGCCGGAACAAAAGAAAAATAATGAATAGTAAAAACAAATAAATAAAATTATGAAAGAAGGAACAGTAAAGTTTTTTAATAGAACCAAAGGTTTTGGTTTTATTCAGGTAGCAGATTCAGATGAAGATATTTTTGTACATGAGTCTGGTCTGCAAGATGAGATTTACGAAAACAACAAAGTGCAATTTGATGTTGAACAAGGCAAGAAGGGTTTGAATGCAGTGAATGTAAAAGTGATTGGTTAATGCTATGTCTGATCATTAAAAGGCTATCGTATCGGATAGCATTTAAATGAGATTATAACCACTTAATAAATAGTATTGACCAGATAGGGCAGATGTTCTACCATAGTCCCTTGAATCAAATCAAACAGTTATAAAAAAATCTCAGACAAATTAACAAGCAAATACCAATGAGTATTGTGTCGGGTAAAGAAACTTCAAGCCAGTGGTAACAAAGTTTCTTTGCCCGGACCTAAAGCCCGCGAGGCCATTGTATCCACAGCGCTGTCAGAAGAAACTTGTATCTTCAAGTGATTAGCTGAATCTATACATAAGCTCCTATTGGATCTTTATTCGTGTTTCAGGCATTGCGCAGGATTGGCACGGGCTACTTTGACTGTGTGAATTCCTGTGGTAAACCAGGCAATTAACAGGGCAAAAGATCCTGCGCCGGCAAAGAACCACCATTTTAAATCAATGCGGTAGGCAAAGCTCTCCAACCAATTGGAGGCAACAAAATAGCTTAGCGGCAATGCAATAACAATGGCAATTAACACCATTTTGGTAAAGTCACCTGATAAATGGCGGACAATACCAAATGTACTTAGGCCCAGTATTTTCCTGATGCCAATTTCTTTTATTCTTCTTTGAGTATCGAAGATTGTGAGGCCGGATAACCCCAGACAAGATATCAGGATGGCAAGTCCTGCAAAGTAACGGGATAAGGTGGCGATCCTTTGTTCGGCTACATATTGCACCTGGTAATCCTGGTCCAGAAACTTGTAGTCAAAAGAAAAGCCCGGATTGAACGCTTGATAAAATTCCTGGAGATCTTTGACTGTTTCCAGTTCTCTTCCAGCTTTGATCCTGACCATTAGCCTGTCTGTCCTTCCTTGCCACAAAGCTATGACGACCGGTTTTATGTTTTCGTGAAGTGATTCAAAATGAAAGTTTTTGGCCACACCAATGATCTTTCTGTCATCGAAACCCCAATCAACAGACTTCCCGACCGGGTCTTTTAATCCCATAAGATCAATAGCGGCTTCATTAAAAATGAGGTTTTTCCAGTCATCACCAAATTCCCTGGCAAAGCCTCTTCCCGATAGCATTTCTATGCCAAGGGTTTCTATCATATCATAGTTGACGGCTATTACTTCAAATTCGGTCTGGTCTTCGGGGTCTCTCCCTTCCCAGTTAAATCCACCAACACCCCATGTGTGACCCGCCAGGTTATGCCGGATACTCGAGGCGCTGATAACACCTGGCTGGCGTCTGACTTCAGAAAGGAAGGTTTCAAGTGATGTGGACTCCAAAAGTTTTCCTTCTCTTTTAAACGAGATAATATTGTCTCTGTTAAATCCCAGGTTTTTTGTTTGTATAAATTCAATTTGCTTGTATATCACCAAAACCGATAAAATCAAAATTACCGATATGGCAAATTGAAAGATCACCAATCCTTCGCGGACCCATAATCCCCCTATGGTGTTATTGATTTTCCCTTTCAGGGTGGGTGCCGGTTTAAAACCGGAAAGGTATAAGGCGGGATAGCTACCGGATATCAGGCCTGTGATCAGGGTGATGCCCAATAAAGATACAACCAGGGAATAATCAAAATTTAACAGCAAATGCTTTCCGGTAATTTCATTGAATTGGGGCAATAGTAGGAAAACGAGGGTTATGGCTAATATGAGCGATAAAAAAGCCATGGCCAATGACTCATTTAAGTACTGAAACACCAGTGACTTTCGACCAGCCCCGACAGCTTTTTTTATACCCACTTCTTTTATCCTCCTGGACGCCTTGGCAGTGGACAGGTTCATAAAATTAATGCAGGCAATGACTAGTATAAAAATAGCAATAATGGAAAATAGCCTGACATATTCTATCCTTCCGCCGGCCTGTACCCCGTCCTTATATTTACCATATAGGTATTTTTCGGAATAGCGTTTTATAAATGGTTTTCGGAACGTAATGCGGTTGTTAGTTTTAACCTTGACATAATCAGCAATTTTACGGTTGAATTCTTCGGTATTTGTACCCGCCTTTAAAATCAGATAAACGCGATTACCCGTGTTCCCCCATTTTAAGACGCTTGGATACATTTCTTCATAAAGCTCATAGGATAAGGCAAAGTCAAACCGGTCGGAAGCATTAGAAGGCAGTGTTTTGTAAATGCCTGAAATAAAGAATTGTTTCTCACGCTCAAATTCTATGACCTGACCAAGCAGGTTTTCGGTTGTATTAAATAATTTCACTGCCAGCGCTTCCGAGATTACAATCGCGTTTTTATCCAATAGCATACGCGATTTATCACCGTGAATAAAGTGATAGGAGAAAACGTTGAAAAAATCCTTACCGACGTAGTGCCCGTTTGCTCTTATATAGTTCTCTCCTGCTGAAAGAGAAATATTTTCAGCCGGACCGCCCGTAGCTGCGGCGTAGACTACCTCCGGCATTTCCGAGGCCAGCGTCGTCGCTATAAGTCCAGAAGTCGTGGGCGAGGTCCAGATGCCGTAGGACCGTTCATGGTGTTCCATCACCTGGAAAAGTTGGCGGTCTTTTTGATAAAACTTATCGACATTTAATTCATCGTTCACCCACAGATAAATAAATAAGGTGCAGGCCATACCTGTAGACAAGCCAATTAAATTAACCAGAAACGAGGTTTTATATCGCCTGAAAGTCCGGTAGGTAAGCAGAAAGTTGTGGCGGAAGATAGCCTGGTGATTTGAGTGATAACTTTTTTTTAATGACCTGATAAATACAGGTCTGAAGAACTTGATTACATTTCTGGCAAATTTCCAGTTAGCCCTGGTTGGAGATTTTTTGTAGTCATCTTCATACAGCTCGACCAGATCCCCCTCAATTTCTTCCAGGTATTCTTCCCGGCAAAACCAGCGCAGGAATTTCAAAGCGTTTTTGGGAGGGGTTGGTTTCATTAACCAAAGGAAATTTTAGGGATCAGCCGATAAATACTATTCCTTAAAGCATATTGATCATCCAGCATTCTTTTTCCGAGCGCTGTAACCACATAAAACTTTTTTCTCCTGCCGCCACGTTCATTGGTAATTCCTCCGTAGCTTGATTTGACAAATCCTTTATTCTCCATGCGCTTCAATGCTACATGAATGGCACTTATATTGATCTTTTTGCCTAACTTTTCTTCCAGCTTCTCCAGAATTAAGACACCGTAGGCTTTATCGTGCAAAGCCGCTACCATCAGTAATACCAATTCTTCAAATTCTCCAAGTGAATGTTGAACCATGACAAATTATTTACTTAACAAGTATGAATATAATATATTAATTTCACTTTTGCTAAGTAAACTATTTAATTTTTGAAAATTGTAAGGAGGCCCCATAAATCTTTAAGGCTTCGATGCGACAATAAATACGACCAAAGAGCCTTTTGTGAATGCCGGCCTGAAGGGAAAATGTTTAACACAAAAAAGACGCCCTGAGGGCGCCTCTATGATATTAAGAATTGGAAATTATTTTATTGTTTGGAATGGCTGCTACTAGCCGGTGTTTTAATGGTTTAATCCAGTTTTACTTCCATATAGCCACCTATATTGGCCTCAATTGCCTCGGAACCGTTGTACCAATACCCCTTTAGCTCTGCTTTTTGGCTGTTGTAAGTCAAGTCGAATTGGAATGTCACAAATGAGGTCCCTCCGTCAAAACTTAATACGGTAGTAATGGTTTTTCCTTCAATGGTCCAATCACCTGTTCCGGTAACTCCTGTAACGGTTGAGGTTGTTGAACCGTCTTCTTTGAAGTCTATCGTGATGTCCTTAGTCACGACTGTTGAGTTTGGGTCACTATTATATCCACCGGTGAAGTCCCCCATAAATTTGTTTTCAATTTCCAGTGTTACGGTGGTCTGACCAATGGAATTTGTGGCGACTGCGGTGACAATGTTTTTACCAAGTGGAAGACTCTTTCTCCAATGAACGGTTCCGTTATCATCATTTATATAAAGTCCCTCCGTTGATCCTGACAAAGAAATGTTTCCTACCTCTCCATTCCAGTTCAATGTTGGAAGGCCTGAATTACCTTCATCGTGAAAGTCAGTTGTAAAACTGGTTTCGCTATAACTAAGCGATGGTCCCACTGGCTGTGGCTCTTCATCTTTTTTAGAGCAGGAAGCGAATACTACAGTGGCTATTAACAATGCAAATTTTAAAGTTTTCATGATCGTATAATTTTTTTGATTTGATATTTTCTAATTATTTATCTCTTGGTACACCACCACTTGAAAAACCTAACCAGTTGTTGAAAAAAAATTTTAAATTTTTTAAAATCTTGGTAGCTCCACGGTTTTTCCCGCCGGATATTTTTCATTCCCATACAACCTTTTGAGCGCCTGGCAGCACTTTAAGTCAAGTAAGCTTTGAAAGCCGGTAGATTGCCGGTATCGATTCCTTTCAGACCAGTATTTGTTTGAAAAGGGCTCTTCTTTAATCATAAATACAACCGATATGATCAAAACCTTTTTACACAAAATTTTGCTGGCGGTTTTTATGTTGTTCATGTTTTGCAAAGGCCTGCATGGCCAAAACGAGGATATAGAAACGGCTCTTGGGTTGGATCCATCGTCTCAGAAATGGCAAAAAATCGATACAGACCACGCGCTAATAATATTTCCGGAGGGTGCCGGGCACCTGGCCCAGCGGATTGCCGCGTTGTTAATGGCCATTGGGGAGCAGGAGTCGGGCAGCGTTGGTGGGATGGCGCAAAAAGTGCCTATCATTTTACATAGTAACTCGACCATACCAGGTGGCGTGCCTTTTATCGGCCCCTGGAAATCGGATTGGATTACAACGCCTTCGCAGTTATTTTTTGCCGGTCCTGTGGAATGGATGGACCTTTTAACCATCCATGAATACCGGCACCATCAACAAATGGCCAGGGCCAAGCATGGTTGGTTTGCTGATTTTTTAAGGGTTGGTCTTGGGCAAACAGGCTGGTTCGTCTCTATGTTAATGATTCAACCTACCTGGTTTTTTGAAGGTGATGCGACCTACGCCGAAACCATGCTGTCAAATGCCGGAAGAGGCCGTACCCCCAATTTTGACAGAGACTACAAGGCGTTGCGTCTGAGTGGTCGTCATTATGATTACGAAAAGGCCAACAGAAATTCCAAGAGAGATTTTGTGCCTAATATTTACAGAGAGGGATTCTACATGGTGTCTTATGCACGGAAACATTTTGGTAACGATGTCTGGCTAAAGGTGCTGGATGATACTTATAAAAGGAAAGGCATATTTTACCCCTTTAGCAGAAGTTTGAAAAAGTATACGGGATTTACGACAAAGGAATTATATGCTGCTACCATGAAAGAACTGGACAGCATATGGCAGGCTGAACAAAATCAGCTCGACCTGACTTCTTCGACATTAAGATCTGCAAAACCTCATAAAGTATTCACCAGTTATCGCTTCCCACATTATGCAAGCGATAAATCAATCATTGCTGAAAAATCTGCCTTCAACGAAATCAAGACCTATTACAGGATTGATGAAAATGGCAAAGAGCAGAAAATGTTTTCTCCCGGTTTCATAACCGAGGATCATACAAATATGTCTCTGGCGGGAAATCTTATGGCATGGTCGGAAAACACTTTTCACGAAAGGTGGGGTCTGAAGGACTATGCTGTCATAAAAACCTATAATGTAGCTACCGGACAGAAGAAAAAAATAACAGCCAAATCCAGATATGTATCACCTGCACCATCTTATGACGGAAAAATGATAGTGACGGTCTGGCTGAAAAAAGATGGCACCCACGACCTGGTTATACTCAATGCGGAAACCGGCAAGGTCATTAATATTTTGCCAAATCCGGATCAATGTTTTTTTTCCTACCCGAAATGGATGGAGGACGGATCGGCTGTTGTGGTGACTGTCACCAACAAAAATGGCAATGCGATTCGCTATTACAATATTCAGCATGGCGATTTTGAAGATCTCACGGAATTTAATGACCAGCTGATCACCCGTACTTTTCCTAAAGGGGAATACGTGTATTTTTCAGCAGCATATACTGGTATTGATAACATTTTTGCGCTTAGACTAAAGGATAAGTCCCTTTATCAGGTTACTTCCACCAGGTTTGGCGCTTATGACCCTGCCGTTTCGCCCGATAATAGCCGGCTGGTATTTAGTGAATTTACAGCCGATGGGTTTGAACTAAGAGAAATGGAACTTGACCAGGGGCGGTGGCGCAAGTATATCAAGGTCCTGCCCGCCTCTTTTCGGCATTTTGAATCCCTGGCTGTACAGGAAGGGGGAAATGTATTGGAAGACATTCAGGATACTACTTTTGTTGTCGGTAAATTCAGGCCATTTCTAAAAAGTCCCATAAACCTTCACAGCTGGAATCCGGTAATTGAAAATCCCAATTACGGTATAAACCTGACGTCGGAAAACATTATGAGTACCGCGAAAGCTACAGCAGGATTTGAATACAACAGCAATGAAAAAAGCTGGAAAACTTCCGGCATCCTTTCTTACGGCGCCCTATATCCCATATTCGATATTGGATTTTCTCATGGGGAGAGAAATTCAGAGTTGATTTACAGTGAATCCAATATACGGTACAACGGCAAATGGAGAGAAAACATTATTTTCGGAGGTGTTCGGATCCCTTTTAATCTTTCTTCCGGAAATTATACCACAAAAATGCAAATTGGCGGCGCCTACCAGTACCGTGACCTGCAGTTTAAAGATGAAATTACCAACCCGTTAAGAAATGGAAATTTTGGTGCCATTTCAGTGGCTTACAACTTTGAAAGGTTTCAACAAAGCGCCCGGCAGTTTGTAGCCCCAAGATTTGGTCAAACATTTAACATATTGTACGATCAAACGATCAATACCACCCAAAATGAAGGCAGCAGATTTCAGATTGATGGTGGTTTGTATTTTCCGGGAATGTTCAAAAACCATTCATTTTTCACCTTTGGGTCTTATAAGAAAGAGGAGGTAACGGATAGTTACCGGTTTCAGGATAATTTTTTCCCCAGCAGGGGCTATAACAACGACATTTTTGTGGACGGCCGGTTTGATTCAAATGCTTATGATGACATTTACCGCGTAAGCCTGAATTACGCATTTCCTTTAGGGTTTCCCGATTTATCCCTTGGCTCCATTGCCTATGTTCGCGGAGTTAAAGCCACCTTGTTTTATGATCATACCGAAGCTATGTTTGAACAGGAAAAAATATTTATGAGGTCTGCAGGCGTTGATATCAGCCTGGATGTTCCGCTGTTCAGGCTTTTGCAACCGGAATTTATTGTGAGGTTTGTCAACCGGTTCGACCTGCCCAATGCCGGTCAGAAATCAAACTTTAATGTGGAATTCGCCTTTGATATTGTTGATTTGGTATTCTAGGGATCGGAAACATCTGGCAGCTTGAATAAGGTCAAAACTTTGGTTGACGGTATTTCTTTCGAATTAAAGCTTTATCGATCTTTTCGAGGCAATGTTTACAAAATTGCTTTTTTGCATTGTAAAAATATTGTGGACTTGGCAAGCTTGATACAACAGCACATTGATTGCTTTCAAGGCAATGTTTCAGGCCAATCAGGTGGCCCATTTCATGGATCAGGACTTTGGCCAACAGGTTTTCATATTGCCTTGTACTTGTGGATTCACTTTTCACAACCAGTGTAGAGGCGACGGCGACACGGCCGCCCAGGGTCGCATACCCTCTGACCGAAAACCGGGCCCAATCACCTGGACTGATTCCTCTTTTGGTGAGAAAGATGTTTTTATCGTACTTCAGGGGTAATTCCTGATCAATATATTCAATCACTTTTCTAAAATTGATAGTATCTCTTTTGAATTCAGCCGGCAGGTCAACGTCTTTGATGGCATAAACTTTCGCGTGAAAATATTTTTCCAGTTCCTTTGTGGCAAAATTCACGGTCTCTTCAATAATGCCGTCATCGACGATAAGTCCGATCCCAAACTTATCCGGCCGTTTGGACGGGAAAGAAAAATGCACCCATAAAAATAAGATCAGGTGAAAGTTTGTCATTTTTATTTATTGGGTTTTGGCGCAGATAATCGGTCAATTACTCGCTGAGTTTTCCCCGGCAAACAATTCTCTGCAATTTCCGGAACAGGTCTCCCTGGCAGTTACCAATTTTATTTTCAGGTTTTGTAATTCGGCAATTTTTTGGTCGATGACCTCGAGTTTGGGATCCATGATGGCGGAAACGGAACGACAGTTCAAAGCGTCAGATTCTTCCAGCGATAATATTTCCTTTATTTCTCTCAATGTGAATCCAAATGCTTTGATCTGCCGGATGTAGCGGAGGCGATCAATGATCCGCTGCCCGTAATTTCGATAATTATTATCATAGCGGTCTTTTTTGTCAAGCTTTATCAATCCGATTTTTTCATACCATCGGATCGTGTCTTTCGAAAAACCCGTTTGTTTTGATATTTCGCCTATCAGCATTTTTAATTTTTTTAAAAAAACACTTGACATTGGAGTATACTCCACGCCTTATCTTCCAATAAAAATACAAAATCATGGAAACATTAACGAACTGGCTGATTTGTATAATTTTGATAAATCCTCTGATCATGAACAAGATATCTGCTCAAAACCACCGCGCTGCCGATCAGGCAGCGAACCCGATTGTTTCACCTAACCAGTATGTATGTCAGTTGACAGGACCGGAATTAGCTAAACGAAAAGCAAAGCTGCAGGAAGAGGTTTTTTCCCAGGTAAAGCAAATAACAGAAGTTGAAAACGGTTATGTATTTCATTTCGCCGATGATGATGACTTTCTGTTAAAATTGATGGATTATATGCTGGCGGAGAAAAAGTGTTGTGCGTTTTTTCAATTCGACCTTTCTGTAAAAGCTCATGGGGGCGGCATCGACTGGAAAATATCAGGTCCGGCGGAAGCCAAGGAAATGCTGCGCTTACTGGTTGAAGATGTTGGCAAATGACCGCGGTGTGATTGCATAAAGACAGGACTTTGATTATTTATTGGAATTGTGCCAGTGCATGGTCTGATAAATCAGCCCCCTTCCGAAGCCGCTATTTGACCGGGGCCTCCTTTTGTCGTATAATGTAATGAACATGGGATCACTATCTGAAACGGAAATCATTACAAGGGCAAAGAGCGGGGATACTCGCGCATTTAGAATACTGGTGGAACGATACCAATCCATGATGTTTTCCGTGTCCTGCCGGTTCTTAGATAAGGACGAGGCCGAGGATATAGTGCAGGAGGCCTTTATCCGGCTTTGGAAGAATCTTCACAAATACAGACCGGGTATTAAACTGACTACGTGGCTATACCGGATTGTCACTAATCTTTGCCTGGATCAGCTGAAGTCAAAGCATCGTAGAAACCGGTTCAGAAGAGCAGATATTACTGAAATAGATGCTGTGAAAGATCATTCAACGCCTGATAAGGAACTAGAGGGTCGTGAGCTTTTACAATACGTGTTACAATTAGCCCAAAGCCTGACGCCTAAACAACGAGCCGTTTTCATATTGCGCGATCTGGAGGGACTTTCAAGCGATGAGGTATGTGAAGTGTTATCCATGAAGGCAGGCAATGTTAAAAGTAATCTCTACTACGCGCGAAAAGCCCTGCACGAGAAATTAAAACAGTATTTTGAAGTAAAAGAAAGACGATTGTTGTTATGAATTGCGATAAGGTAAAACAAAACATTTACGGTTACGATGAGTTGACCGAAACAGAGAAAGGATCGCTGCATGATCATATAGCTCAATGTAATTCATGCGCCTTGTTATTCAGGGAAATGCAGCAACAACGCGCGCTTTTTAGAAAAGCCTCGCAATGGAAAGATCTTCCGCCAAACCCCGACCGGTTGACGCAAAACGTTATGTCTTCCATAAAAACTCCCGCGGGAAGGAAGGTCAGACCGGTGGGTGAGATGATCGATCGGATCAATTTGGTACCGCTGCGGTTGGCGTTAACTTCCTTGTCGTTTTTTCTAATCATCTTTTTTGTCTCGGAGTATAATATGACCCAAAGTACATCACGCTATAACAAATCATATAGTGAGACATTGTTGAGCGAAAAAAAGGAAGCTTTAGATTCCGGACGTTTGGTGGAGAGGTTAAAACAAAAAAAAAGACCAACGCCATTCACCTCATTTTATGATTGTATAAAGCGCTGCGGGTTAGCGGATTGGCAATATTTATGTGAAGAATGCAAGATCAAATTCCAAAAACTAGTAAAAAAATATGAAAACAGTTAAGCATTGGATTGTAATTATTGGGGTAATTTGTTTGTTCTCCTCATGCCAGGAACGGAACATTTTAACTGAAACCGTAGTACACCCTGACGGATCGCTTGACCGGGTCATCACATTGGAAGATTTCAGCAAATCAGCGATCAATCGGAATCGATTTGGCATCAGCCCAAAATCTGGATGGGAAATTGAGCTTGACAGCATCAAGTCCAAGAATGATTCCTCGAAATTAGGCAAGAAAAAAAAGCTGGTTATCCGTTTTCGAAAACACTTTTCCTCGGCCCAGGAGTCCAATGAAGAATTAAATACTTCGGTTGATACGCTTTTTACCATCAAGTCCACTTTTGAAAAGCGATTCAGGTGGTTTTATACGTACTTATACTATTCAGATACCTACGGCGCTATTGACCGGTTTAAGTATGTTTCACAGGAGGATTACTTTACACAGGAAGACTATGCTTTCATTGACCGTCTTCCGGCGGAAGGTAAGGAAATTTCAAAGGCCGACAAGCTTTTTGACGAATATCTACATGATAAAATAGGTGATGAATATGCGGTGCATGGCATTTTTGAAGAGCAATATCATATACTGACTTCTTTGATGGAGTCGTATAAGCTTGAAAGCCGGTGGTTTGATACACTATCCAAACATAAGGAATCGCTTTTGGATCTTGCAAAAATGGATGATGTTGACGACGACATTGTCCTGATCGTGGCTGACCGCCTCGGCATACCCTTGCCTTATCCGCAAGCCAAAAAGGATTATGAATTGCTCAATAAGGACTATGAAAGAAGAATAAATTTTATGACCGGTTTTATCAGTTTCACCCATAGTACCAACATGCCCTGGCAGGTTATCAGAACCAATGCGGATTCAGTTTCAGGTTCCAACCTTTTCTGGCGACCACCGGTAATAAAATACATGCTTAAAGATTATGAAATGTATGCCGAGTCCAGAAAGATCAATTACTGGGCTGTTGCGGTTTCGATACTGGTGGTGATGTTAACGATTTTTTTAATAGTTAAGAAAGGGAGAAGGGTATGAAACACTGACCCTGAATAGCAGCCTTCCGTGGTTCAGATTAAAATGCATATTTTTGAAGTATGTTGCTTTAACCATAATGACCTGACATAATTACTCACAATGTATATTTCCCCAGCCCTTTCCTGAAATTACGGCTGCCTTTCAGCCGTTTTCCCGAGGCAAGGATGAGAAAGAAATCCCCGTTAAAATAGGGCTCCAGGGTTTTTACATATTTCATGTTTACAATAAAAGACTTGTGGATCCTAAGAAAGCTTTGCCCCGGAAGTTTTTGTTCCATGGTTTTAAGACTTTCTTTCACAATATGTGTTTTTTCTCCGGTGTGAATTTTTATATAGGAATCATATCCTTCCAGGTATTGAATTTCCTCCAGGGGTACAAAATGGATTTTACCATCCGCTTTGATCGTTAATTTATTGGAAAAGGTAGCTTGTTCAGCATGGCGATTCCTGACGACATAAGTGTCGGTATCATGTTTGTGGTTTTGGAAATAGTCTTTGAGCAGCGATTCCATTTTATGCTGAAACCTCTTGAAAGTGGAAAGTTGTAAAATGGATTTGGCGTATTCCAAAGATTCATAAAAGCGCTTGTTGGTAAAGGGTTTTAGTAAATAATCAATAGCGTGGTGCTCGAAGGCTTTTAGCGCAAACTGATCGTAGGCAGTGGTGAAAATCACCGCCGGTCGCAGGTGGTTATCTAAGCTGTTGAGCACCTCAAATCCATTAATTTCCGGCATTTGTATATCGAGGAAAATAAGGTCAGGATGGTGTTTGTATATGTTTTCAATAGCTTTCAAACCATCTTCACACATGGCCACCAATTCGAAGGCAGGTACAGCTTCCAATAACAACTTAATGCCCTCCCGCGCCTGTTTTTCATCGTCAATAACAATTACCCGAATTGGCTTTAACATCTTCTTATTTTACTTTTTGATAAAATGGGATTTCAATTTCAGCCTGTACCCCGTTGTTCAAATTTACGAGGTCGAATTTACTGTCGCTTTTGTAAATTTGTGTCAGCCGGTTGATGGAATTGCTGAGGCCAATGCCGTAATTACGCGTTAACGGTTTAGCGGAATCCAGCACGGGCCCGCTATTAAAAACCCTGATTTGTAGTCTTTCACTGATTTTTTTGGCGGCTATTTTTATTTCAGCCTTGCCTAAAATTTTTGATATCCCATGCTTAAACGCATTTTCAACCAACGGCTGAAGTATAAAATTAGGCACCATCGCCAGTCTGGTACTTTCCGGAATATCGTAATGTATGAAAAGCCTGTCTTCAAATCGCATCGATTCTATGTTCAGGTATTTCTCCAGTAATGCCAATTCCTCTTCCAGTGTTATCAATTGATGATTTTCCCTTTCCAGGGACATGCGTAAAAGGTCACTTAACCCCGCGATCATGTTAATGGCTTTTTCATTTTCCCCTTTTCGGACCAACATGGATATGACATTGTTGGCGTTAAAAAGGAAATGTGGGCGAAGTTGCATTTTTAAAGTTTGGAGCTGAGCCTTAGCCAATTGTGTTTCCAATGCGGCATTTCGAAGGCTTTGCTCTCTGTACTTATTATAAACCTCGATAACAAACAGAACGATCAACACGACACCTGAAATTATAAAGGCTTCGACGAAGTAAAATAGGGTAATTCCGGAAAGAAAATCGGCAAATCCTTTGAGGGGTTCGTTTTTCAATAACCAAAAACTAAGATAGAAAAGTGTCCACGAGAGCATTACTTTTATCGATCCTAACAACAAGCTGGAACCCGCCAGAAACAGAAACCGCTTCCAAAGCGATAGTTTATCAGACCAGTTAAAAAGGAAATTGAGTGGGAAAGTCAGCAATATCCAGATTAGGTAGCCGGGTAAATGGTACAGCCACAGGGTTTCATCATTGGCCGTCAGTGACTCAATTTTCTTCAGGGAGTCGACTACCATGAATAAGATCCAAAAAATAATAATGAGCGTCGTTTTATTCCACTTGAATCGCATCATATTTAAAAATAGCGATTTCCGAAGAGATGCAGGCCCTTCGGAAATCTTTATTCATTTAATAAAACAACAACACTAATTTCATTTTCAATTTTCGGTTGCCGCAGTTTTGTCATCGCCGACAATAATTTTCTTAAGTTTTCCATCCAGCCATGGCAACCAGAACGGGATCCATTCCTGGTTAAAGGAGGTAGTCATCGCCCTCACCGGTTGCCTGTCAAAAGTTTCTTTGGCCTGTTTCATTAATTGAATGGCGGCCACCAGCTCCGCGTAGGTCGCTTCCGTTTTGCGGCCTATTTCGGTGGCGACAAAGACCTTCATCACAGGGCTGTCCGGTGATAATGCCAGGGCTTTTTTTCGCTCTTTATCCGATAGTGCTTTTAGTTTGGTAGCACTGTCCTTATCCCTGGCTGAACCTTGTCTAAAATCGTAGATCAAGGATTGTAAGGCATGGAAATCGGAATTAAGGTGGTCGGTTACCTCTGCTTTGGCCAGCGCTCTTGCCGTACCGAGATACTTTTCCGATCGATCGAGTAGTTCTGCCGGATCCAGGTGTGCCGGATAATTTTCTTTCCCTTTTAACATATTCATTTGCGTACATTGATAAGCCGCCCAAAAGTTGGGAAGCCACTCTTTCGGATATTTTTTAGTCAACGCTTCCATACTTTCCAGGCCCTTTAATTGTTCTGCAGGGGTCTTTGCCATTTCGTGAAGATTTAAGGCTCCGGCTATCTCCGATTGAAATGATTGTCCAAAGGCTGTACCGGCCAATAACAATCCGAGTATAGGTATAATGAGTTTTTTCATGGTTCTTATTTTTAGAGTTGTTTTATGTTGTGGTCAAAATAATGGGGTAATCGTAGCGTGTACAACCAAAATTTGGTGAAGCGTATTAAAACGTAAGGCAAAGGAATATAACTTCAGCATTTGATAGGATCCGGTGGGAGTCGGAACGCTTATTAGTTTAAATGGAGTTCATGAAAAATATCGTAATTATGCTTAGCTTTATATATTATTCGATCCGATATTTTTAATCGCTTTTATCACAAAATCAAGATCATGCATTCAATCAAACTTTTTCTTCCGGTAATTTTTTCTATAGGAATAATAGTGGCTTCATGTACCAGTAAAGATCCTGGGAAACGCATCTTAAGAGCCGCTGTTGACGCTGATGAACTTCCATCGCTGAAAGATAAAAAAGTGCTGATGGTTTACGGTGGATGGCCCGGGCATAAGCCGAAAGAATTCACCGAAAAAATCAGTGAGTTGTTAAAAAAAGAAGGGGCAATTGTTACTGTTTCCGATAGTGTGGATGTTTACGCTGACAAATCTATTATGTCGTCAGTTGATTTAATCATACAATCCATTACGATGGACAAAATCAATAAGGAGCAAATAGAAGGTTTGGTAAAGGCGGTGAAAGGTGGGGTGGGTTTTGCCGGTACCCATGGTGGTTTTTGCGATGCCTTCCGGGAAAACACAACTTATCAGTATATGACAGGAGGACAATTTGTGGCGCATCCCGGTGGCCAGATTAAATACACGGTAAATATCCTGGATAAAAATGACCTGATCACCCGGGGATTTGATGACTTTGATACTAAAACCGAGCAATATTATATGCATGTAGATCCCAATGTAAAAGTGCTGGCTACCACTACTTTTGATGGGAAGCATGATGACTGGATCGAAGGAGCTATTATGCCGGTGATATGGAAAAAATACTTTGCCAAAGGTCGCATTTTTTACCTCGCGCTGGGCCACAACCCGGAGGAGTTTGATCAGCCTGAAGTACAAAAGCTCTTAATGAATGGCCTAAAATGGGCCAGTGGCAGCAAGTATTTGCCGAAGGAAGATTGGCTGAACCCCGTTTACCAGGATTGAAGACAAACAAATAATAAATTAAGCTTAAAAACCTGGTCGTAGGTTAAGCGAAGCGGTCCTGCGACCCAAAACCCGACCTTTAATGCACTAATTCAACATACCATTTTGCGTAAGCATCAGGCAAATGTCACCAATTATCGCCATGTTCCAAGCAGCGGGAATACGGATAAAAATAACGAATACAAATTAGCTATGGCAATAGATTTTAATATATCTCGAAGGTTACTGATTGCATCGTTGCTACTCGCGATATGGACTGGCAGGTTAAATGCCCAGCAGGTTGCTGACACCGCCTATATGCCTGAAATTCAGCAACCAGAATACAATTCAGGAGAAGGTCCGATAATTTTTATAGACGAAGGACATCACAATTTTCACACAAAAGATGGTCGGTATAGCACTTTTGCCAGCGTGCTGGAAAGGGACGGATATACCGTGAAAGCGTACAAGGGGGAATTTAAATCAACACATCTGGCCACGGGGCGTATTCTTGTGATATCAAATGCATTAAATAAAGTTAATGTTAGTAATTGGTCCTTACCGACGGCATCTGCTTTTACAACAGATGAAGTTGAAACCGTCAAAACATGGGTGGAGAATGGCGGGAGCCTGTTTTTAATTGCCGACCACATGCCCATGGCTGGTGCTGCCCGGGATTTGGCCGCTGCTTTTGGGTTTGAATTTACCAATGGCTTTGCCATGGAAAAAGGAAGTGGGTTTGGATCAAAGTTTACCATTAAAGACGGCACCCTGGCCGAAAGCATTGTTACCAAAGGCCGCAATGCTGATGAGACCGTGAACCAGGTTGTCACCTTTACCGGCCAGGCTTTTAAGACGCCTAAGCGGGCTACACCAATATTGATCTTTGATGACAGGTTTACTAACAAGCTACCCAAAAAGGCCTGGCAGTTTGATAAAGATACCAGGGAGCATGGTATTAAAGGCTGGTCGCAAGGCGCTTATATGAAATTTGGCAACGGCAGGGTTGTCATGTCCGGCGAGGCGGCGATGTTTACGGCGCAACTTGCCGGAAGGCATAAAGTTAAGATGGGGATGAATAGTGAAGTAGCGAAAGAAAATTACAAATTGCTGCTTAATATTATACACTGGCTGGATGGGAGGTTGGATTAGGTGGTATCTTTATTGCCAGACCCTCACCAGTTACGTCATCACGAATAACGCGTAGGCCTGGGCGGGTGGGTTATGAAGTGATCCTTTAGCGAAAGACTACTGGACCTTGTTTAGCCACACTACTTCTGCACAGGTCACGGCAGGCGATTAGCTGAGGGTGGTTGTACCAGCCAAAGGATTGCTTCTTCGCTCGCACACTCGCTTATCGCAATGACGGTAGGTTATGGTAGGCGTTTTCGGAAAACTATCATTTGAAACTCCCTGGTCGTAGGTTTAGCGAAGTGGTCCTGCGACCCCCAATCGCCCAATGACTATTTACTTTTTAAATGCTTCTTCACCTCTGTCACCAGGTATTCTGCCTCCACATCCAACGCGTCGGCTAGTTTGAGAAGCGTGTTTAAGGTAGGCTGGCGCTGGCCGCGTTCGTATAATCCTATTGTCTCTGGATCCAGATCACATAATCCAGCGAGATCTGCTTGTGTTAAACCAATCTTTTTTCTCTCCTTTCTTAGTACAATAGCAAAGGCCTCCTTAACATTCATAAGCGAAACTTAGTTATGTACTAAGAATAATTATACTAACTATAGTTAGTATTTACTTTTTTTATTATCTTTGATCATCGGAATTTAACAAGCGTGATTGGCACTGGCGCAGATCCTCCGGTCCTGTGCCCCGGTCGTGAAAGAAGACGATGACGAAACGATAGCGTATACCAACGAGATAGGGCTGTTACGAATTCGCAAATACCATTTAACTCGCACAGGACCGGAGGACCTGCCTAGTGTTGATCCCTCAGCGTAAGGCAGGAGACTGGCGAAGGGTGGTAGTTCAAGCATAGGGATCACTTCAGAACCAGCTCGCGGTGCCCCACGCGTTCTTCGTGATGACGGCGGCCAGAGAAGATAGGGCTGTGTGTGAGTTCCGATGATTTTTTACTGTGAGCCCCGCTCATTTCCCCATTAATATTGCTAACCATAAAAAATCCTTGCGAGCAGCAAAACAATAGCCCCGCAAAAGGCCGGGCGTTGGGCCTGTTTGCAGGGCGGGTATCAGCGGTCCTGTTAAAATCTAAAAAACCAGGTGTTACGCCAATAAACTTGTAGAAACCATGAAAGCAAAAATTATCAGATTATCTAAAGACCCTGGCGGCGATGGTTATCATTTGCTGCTCAAGGTCAAAGGCCAAACCCTTACGGCAAAGGTTGAACCCCATGTAGCTGAGCAATTAATTGCAGCAGAAAAGTTCAACAAAATTAAGCCGCGTCTATATCAACCACCTGCCAAAGATTGTCCCGACAAATTGTCAAAGCATTTGGACAAATTAATTCACAGTTTTTATAGCAGAAAAGATTTATTTAAAGATATCGGTCAATGGATCAGGTATGTCACCCTGTCTACTGATAAAGAACATTTACCGGATGATGATTATTTTGATTTATTGTTCTTCCTCTATCAGCTAAAAGATGTGCTTAAACCAGATGAGGAAAGGGAGAGATAACATGTTTTCAATAAACAACCGGTACAACCTAATGAAACCAGGTTTTATAGAAATTGCTGAAATCAAAAGGATCATTCCCTCCCCGTTGCGCCTTCTTGTATACTTTCGACCAGTTATCCTCCAACCCCCACTGTACAATAAGGGTGTTACAGGTATAAATGAGGTCCATACTTCGGGCCGGCCTGTAGCCGCCCTCTGAATCTGTAATATCCAGATTCATGCGATCGCTTCCTGGAACAAAGTCGTGTGTGCCTTCATGGATATAATCGGTCCTGTCGTGTGTGTAACCTACAGTTTCGGCGCAAAAATTGGTAGTTGACCGATCATATTGCCGCTTATTTTGTTCACCGACAACGGTAAAGCCGCCACTTTCCCAGAACCAGGCCAGCTCGTAGGTAAGGACCAGGTAGTCATCTACCTCCAGCACGACCCAGGTCAGATTTTTACCGGGCCCGTTAGGCGGAGCAACACAGGAGGGGCTGTCACTGGTTGTTATACTCACGTTATCACTAATACGGCAGCAGCCACTCCCTTGTGAGTTAATACTGGTGGCCAAACCCGGGGCAAGTATATTTAATATTTGTCCGTTATATTCCCTGACGGAAAATTCCCATTCCCAAATTCTGTCGGATTCTCCGTCAGTTCGCAGGATCGTATTGCATAGGCCACTGTTGTCAGAGGGATCAATCGGCTCTTCCACTGTGATCACCCTGGAAATGCTATCAAGGCCCATCCCGGCCGGATCATGTGGCTGAATGACGATTTCAACGTTGTATGGATAATTTACTTCCTCCGTGTCAACCGTCGGATCGAGATCCAGGACCAGTACTGAGGTGGTATCTTCCTCCCCTTTGGCCTCGTATTGACCGTCTACAATCGATTCAGGTACATCAAAATAGACGGAGGCGCCTTTTACATAAATATAAAACCCGCTGATGTCCTGAGACGGATCATGCAGGAACTCGAGGCGGCTGCCTACAGGAAATCCTTTCACCACGAATATGGTGTCTTCCACATCCATCTGTATTTGTCCATCAAGTGCGGGGGCTGGTTTACCGGTTATTTTAGTAGCATTATCCAACACCAGGTATTCCGAGGCTTTCTCGGGATCTACCGGGGTTGTAGGGTTGGGATTGTCGGGATCATTTGGGTCTCCCTGTGGATCTGCGTCCAGGTCTTTTTCGCAGGCGCTGATTAAAAATAGTCCGCCTACCACTATGATAAGCAGGCCAAGGTATTTTCCAATAAATTGCATAGTATTTAGTTTTTTTAATATTATTTAAAGATGCGATTGGAAAGTTACCGCCCGAGACATATAATTAATAGCTGCAATGGTTAAGTGGAGGAGTGCGGTGTGTGAGTGGCGGAAGTGGGCAAATAGCCGGGAGTGAAAAGCTTTCTTTTTCAGAGGCTATCCAGCATGCCTAAAAAATTATCCTTTCGCCTTCGTGAAATATCGACATGATGGTCTTCGGTAAGCATTACATAACCCCCTTCTCCCCTGATATATTTTTGAACATGTTGCAAGTTGATAAGAAATGAATTGTGCACCCGGCAGAACCCGGACCCGGCCAGCAGGTTTTCAAATTCCTTCAGGTTTTTGGAGATCACCTGTTTTTGATGATTTACCAAATGGAGGGTGCAATAGTTTCCATCAGCCTGGCAGTAAATAATATCATCAGTCTTAAAAAAATCAATGCCCTCCAGCGTGGGCACGGCTAGCTTCTCAATCTTCCCTGATTTATAATGTATGTTGTTGAGCACCGATTGGTAACGGTGACTACCATTGCCCTGATCAATACGCTCTTTTGCTTTTTTAACAGCCTGGATTAAATCGTCAATATCTACTGGCTTCACCAGGTAATCCAGGGCGCTGAATCTGATCGCTTTGATGGCGTATTGATCATAAGAAGTTACAAAGATCACTTCAAAATGGATTGGGGCCAGCTGTTGTAACAGGTCAAAGCCCGACATATTGGGCATTTGGATGTCCAGAAATACCAGGTCGGGATGTAAACTTCTGATGGCTTCCATACCTTGCTCCGGCCCTTCGCAAACGGCTAGCAGCGATACTTCCGGGGTGTATTGTTTTAAAGCGGCTTTCAGCGCCTGCCTGCCGTAATGCTCGTCGTCGATAATAATGGCTTTGATCATAGTAACAACATTTAAGAAGTGGGGATGCTTACTTCCACCCGCGTGCCCAGTGACTGCCCGACGGCGTCTTTCAGGTCGGTAATGCGGATCAACTGCTTTTGCAATTCCTGGCTTAGTAACCGCAATCGCTCCTCCGTGATTTTAAGACCCAACGACTTACTTTTCCAGACAGACCTCTGCTGCAATTCAAGGGCTTTTTCACGGCCAACGCCGTTATCCTGGATTTCACATAGCAGCTGACCTTTATCGTGATCGATAGATATGGCGATTATTCCCTCTTCAGGTTCCTTCTTGTGCCTTAGTCCGTGCCAGATGGCATTTTCTACAAAAGGCTGCAATACCATGGATGGTAAATATGTGGCTTCAGTATCGATATTATCCTTGATCCGGATCTTGTATTGAATTTCTCCGCTAAACCGCAACGATTCGAGTTGTATATAAGATTCCAGCAAAGTAAGCTCATTTTTCAGGGATACTTCCGCTGTCTCGGAATTTTCCAGGATCAACCGGATTAACCTGGAAAACTTTGTCAGGTATCTTGAGGCCGGCTCAGTTTCACCTTCCAGGATCATTTGGTTAATGGAGTTCAGGCAGTTAAAAATAAAGTGTGGATTGATCTGGGCCTGTAATGCCTTCATTTCCAGCTCAGATAGTTGTTGCCTGAAATTGGCCTCCTTGATTTCGTTGTCTTTTAAGGCAAATGCCTTTTGATTTCTCAGTCGCTGCCGAAGCGTATATACCAACAGCCCTGCCAGCAAGGCAATTAACAGTCCGCCAAAAATAAAGGTGTTTTTTAAAGTAGCCTGCCGCTGGGCTTCCTTTTTTTGTAACTCTTTTTCCTTTGCCAGCAAGGTGATTTGCTGGTCTTTTTTTTCACTTTCATATTTTGTTTTAGCCTCGCTGATCTGTTTGGTGACCCTTTCATTAAGCAAGCTGTCATTCAGAATGGTATATTGTTTAATATATCCATATGCTTCTTCAAAGTTTTTCTGTGCTGAAAAATGAATAGCCAGTTTTTCATAAATATCGCGAATCAGATACGTGGTATTTGTTTCCTTGGCCAGGTCGAGCGCCCGTGTTAAATGCGCAAGGCCTGGCAGGTAATTCTTAACTCTGGTATAGGCGGCGCCAACCTGGCTAAGGCTAATAGCTTCATCCTTTTTATTAGGAAGGGCTTCACGGATTTCCAGGGCCTTTTTTTGATAAACCAGTGCACTGTCGTGAAGCTTCATTCTGCTCATTAAATTGCCCAGGTTTTCCAGGTCATAGGCAATGGCCCAATCATTTTCATTGGCCCGATCTATTTTCAGCGCCTTCAGGTAATAAACTTTGGCAGCTTCCAATTCATCTGTTTCCGAAAATACGTTGCCCATGTTCAGCATTACATCAGAATTAAGGCTATCCGTTTGCAATACTTTTTCATATACCTCCAACGCGTCATCGTATCTTTTAGCTGATCTTAAAACCGACCCAATCACATTGAGCGTAAAATTAATACTCCCTTGATCTTCCTGTTTTTCAAGTATTTTCAGCGACCGGTAAAGCGCCGAAAGACTCGGCTCATAATTACCGATGTCGCTATTGATAGCACCTATTTGAAATAAACCGTGGGCTACTTTGGTAGAATCTCCGATGGCTACATAATGGTTAACATAGGCGTTCATGTGTTTTAGCGCTTTTTCATGCCTTCCTTTTTTTCTGGCAATGACGCCATAGTAGAATTGAGCAAGGGCTATCCCATCTTTATCTCCCAGTGCCTCCGCAGATAAGCTGATGCTATCTGCATAATTAAGGGCCAGCTCAAGCTGTAGTTGATTGATATAATACCAGCAAATGTTGCCATATAATTTAAATTTATCTGGTCCGGCCGGTGTAGCTTCAGACAACTGCCTGAGACTGTCGATTTTTTTCTGCGCTTGCAGCGAAAAACCCACAGTAAGGGTTAACAGCAAGGTGAGCAACCAGGTTTTTTTTCTTTTCATGGTTTAGAGGTTTGGGTGTTGAAAAAATGCTTTTCCCTATTTGAGTAACCCGGAGGTTACTACCAACTATGGCCTGAAGAAGTTGCTAATAATGGGAGGCAAACCCATTAATTTAAAACTATAAAGCGCTTCATTGTTCCATCTTCAATGCCAACCACTCACTTGTTTATTAATGTAAAAAATCCCTAAAAGAAACCCAAAAAATTCATTTTTTTGGCTGGGGTAATGGCGAGGTTTTATCCAATGAATTGGATAATTACGGTATCGGCAGGATTTTTGTTTATTAGTTGGTCAATGAATAAAGCGACTTCCTGAAGGAGATAAAGAGGGTGCTGGTAGAGGCGGGTCAATTTAAGATTGGTTTTTGATGGTGCAGCTTTATCGGCGGCATTTTATTTTTACATGCTATACTTAGTTAACATCCAAACAAATTGAACGGTCAAGAAATCTATTTCAATTTAAATCCTGTTAATTTTTTAATTGTTTCAGGGATACTACAGATCTTCATTGTATCCGCCGTCCTTTTTTTCCGGAAAGATGACCAGCTCCATGCCGGCAAGCTATTGGCGATTACGTTATTTATTGTCGGTCTGCATCTGACAAACCTGATGCTGCTGGATTTGAACCTGGATAACATGTACCCCTTTTTGCTATGGCTACCTTACTCCTACCTGACTGCCATTGGGCCCCTGATTTTTTTCTATACCAAATCACGTACGGAAAACCGCTTTAAAATTTCTTCGAAAGCATGGATACATTTTGTGCCGGTAATCATTGAATGGTTGTTGCAGGTGGTCCAGATTATTTTCAGCGTCAAACAAGATGTGATTTATTACAATACACCTACTGATTTTATTATTTCACCTATCATTTATATTTCAGCAGCCATATCTATTTTTTACTACTTAAAACGCTCATTGGCGGTTATTAAAAATCATGAAATATGGGTGTTGAAAAATTTTTCCAATGTGAAAGAGGTAACACTGGCATGGCTGTATAAACTAATCGCTTATTACCGGATTTTGTGGATGCTTTGGATCCCGGTTGTAATTATATTTTTATTACTTTTTAGGTTTCAGCTGCAATATCTTGGGCTGGTTATTATCATTTATGGTTTGATATTGTCCATTACTTACCTGACCTATTGGATAGGGCTGGAGGGATTAAGAAGGACGAATTTTATTTACATAACCCGAAGACGCTTGCCCTCGGAGAATAAAAGCTATACCAACTTATCCGAGAAAGAAATCAAAAGTCATATTGCCAAAGTAAAGCAGTTGATGAATGACGAAAAACTATACCTGAACGAGCATTTAAATCTCAGGGATTTCGCCGATAAAGCCGCGGCAGACCCTAATTTAATCTCCTATATCTTAAATACCCATCTCCACAAAAATTTTTATGAGTTTGTTAATTCCTATCGCATAGAAGAAGTAAAGAAAAAAATGAATGACCCAAAATACGCTCATCTGAAATTGATGGCAATAGCCTATGAATGCGGTTTTAATTCAAAAGCTACCTTCAACCGGGTATTTTTAAAGATGGAGGGTGTTTCACCTACAGCCTATAAAAATAGGCAATCGCGTTTGTAGCAGATCTCATTGGTCTCAATTTCGGTAATAGAGGTATCAATCTATCCGTTGAGTCGTAATTGACAGGAAAAGCAACCTCATTTGTGGAAAACTTAAAAAAATGAGATATATATTTTTACTTTTATTTAGCGCGCAATTTTGGCTTACTGTCAAAGCCCAGGACACTGATACTTTAGCAAGGAACCCACTACGGAAATACGTTGGGTATTATGATGTAGGCGTAAAGCCAGGTAAACCTTTTTTCAGAACCAGGGCTTATATCAGGGAGAATAATCTCTATATCATTTTTGACAGCGACCAGGATCATAAACTTAGTTTAAAGGAAGGTCATACCTTTGGTTTTGAATTTGACAGTGCGGGGCTTTATTCACTAGGCTTTCACACCGATGGCGATAAAATCACAGGATTTAAAGTCATCAGACCCAGAAGCGAATGGCCGACAGATTTATATGGCCAAAGGAATGAAGCCCTCGATAAATACGCTGTTGATACCGAAGCACAATTGCTGTTCACCACAAAATCTCCGCATTTTACCTGTCACTACAGCGCGGTAGATACCAGCTACATTCACGGGATTTTAACGACACTGGAAAGTAACTATAAAAGCTTAATAAATAGTTTTGAATTAGATACGATTGGTAACACAACTATACGTATATATCCCAACCAGGAAATCTATCATAATGCCGTACTGACACCGGGGGCGCCCGCCTGGCAAATGGGCAGATCATGGAGCAAAAATGAGATAAGAATGCTCTCCCCGCTGGTCGCCAGGCAAACCACCGGTGAAGATATCAATGTGAATGAAGTCGTCCTGCATGAGTTTGTACATTGCATTCATTTAAACCTCGTAAAGGATGGCACCAGGGTGCCCGGCTGGTTGTGGGAAGGTCTGGCTATGTATAAAGGGTGCTGCCTGTGGACAGATCTCCAGGGACTGGATTATATACAAAACAAAAAATACCCCTCCCTGAAAAAAATTGAAAATGACAGATCGTATCAAATGAAATATGATCTGGGGTATTTTTTAATTGACTTTTTAGACAAGCAATATGGCTGGGATAAGGTGTTGCAACTAGTTGCAAAAAATGGTGATATAAAAGCGGTCCTAAATAAATCGAGCAAGGATTTTGAGGCGGAATTCTACCGGTTTTTAGAGAAGAATTATTTGCACATAAATTAAAATAAACTGCCCGTAATTTCTAACGGCGATAGTCCCGGAGCTTCCCTGTGGAAACCGGGGTTTCTTCATTTTGTACGAGGCTTCAAACCTTCAAAATATGGATAAAGTCTAAAAGTAATCAAAATCATCACTACCAGTGACCTCCGACATTGAGACCGGGGATATCTAACCTTAACTTTGTGTGGAGATCAATTGTTTTAGACCTCTTTTCACAAGATTAATGAAAAAAATCCAGTGGCAATATATTCCATTCATAATCATATTAATCCAGGGCTGCACCATGGTAAAAATAACTGTTAGTGATAAGCGAAATCCTATTCCCCAAAGTCTTGAATTGAGTGAGAACATAAAAATAACCACCTGGGGTGCGATCAAAGTCAACAAGGCTGATTTCTTCCCTTCTAGTTTTCAAATTAAATCAGGAGAAAAGGTAATTTACATAGATCCGGTGGAGGTTGACGGTACGGATAAGGCCGATTACATATTCCTTACCCACGCACACCCCGACCACCTGTCATTAAAAGATATCCATAAAATAGCCGGGCCGGAGACTGTTGTCGTATGTTCAAAGGGAGTGGAAAAAAAACTTGCCCGACACAATTTCCAACTCCGGAAAGTAAAGCCGGGAGATATGCTCGACCTGGGGGATTTAAAATGCAAGGCGGTGGAGGCCTACAATACGAAGCCTGTTTTTTTATGGATTAAAGCCCACCCGAAATCCAGTGAAAATGTCGGGTATATATTGACTTTAAGTGATCAGACTGTTATCTACCACGCCGGAGATACTGACTACCTGCCAACGATGCGTGATATTAAAAACACAGATGTGGCCCTCATACCCGTAGGAGGGGACAACCTGACTATGAATGTTGAAGAGGCGGCGGCAATGGTAAATACCCTCAAGCCGAAAATGGTAGTGCCCATGCACTATGAGCTTAAAGTATCTGACGACATCAATAAATTCAAAAGCCTGACGGCAGGAGAAATTCAGGTAAAAGTGTTACAGTAGGTGTCGCGGGCTTAAAAAATAAGTTTGATTACCCCGATGTTCAGGCCATTAAGCTTTTTTCACGTTTATGGCATTCATGCCTTTCAAACCGCGTTCTACCTCAAAAGTAACCGTGTCATTTTCCGCTATTTCCTCCGTCAAAGCGCTTACATGAACAAAGAATTTTTCCTGTGTCTCCAGCTCTCTGATAAATCCAAACCCTTTTGACGTATTAAAAAAATCGACCCTGCCTTTGCGGACTGCGTCAACTTCGACTTCTTCTTTTTTGGGAATTCCTATTTCTATGCTTTCTGCACTAATGTCCTTTTTCTTTGCCGGATCCGGTGGCGTATCGGTAATATTACCGTCTTCGTCCACGTAGGCCATCATGTTTTCGAGCCCGCCCCCTTGAGAATTGGCATTCCGTTCTTCACGCCTTTGCTGTTTCTCCTGTTTTTTCTTGAGACGCTTTTTCTCTTTTTCTTGTTTGTTAAAGGAATCTTGAGACTTTGCCATATTTGATTTTAAAAGTTACCGATACCGGTTTACGAAGTATGAACGTTCCATGTAAATATAATGCTTGTATTTGAGTGTTGCAAGAAATTTAGCACTGTCCGGACTTAGTTTAAACTAAAGTAACCTTTGGGGTTGGCATCAGTCGATAGCTTATACCGTAAGGGCCTTTGCCGCCAGTATAAACCGGGGAATTCTTAAAAGAAACTTAACGGTTTCATCATCACCAAATGGTGATGTCGGTATTTGTTTAAAAGCTATTTTTTTGTTTTTGCTGCTTTCGTGTCATTATCCTTTGCGGTCAAATTATCGTCAAACTTTATCTTCTGGCTGTCGGTCGCGTCAGCTTCCTGGTTTTGATATTTTTCCAATGCTTCCTTCAATTGGGCAATTTCCTCTTCCATTTCACCTTTTTGGCGTCCTAATTCCTCCTGTGTAGCTTGCAGTTCCTCCTGGTTTTGCCGCATTTCTTCCTCCTGGGCCCTCATTTCCTCTGCCTGTTGCTGTGATTCTGCCAGAAGCTTTTGCATACTGGCAGTGCTTCTGCCACTGTCCAGCGTGGAGGCAATATTCTCACCCAGGGTCTGTAAAAATTGTATTTGATGTTCTTCAAATTCATTGAAAGATGCCAGTTCAATCAATCCCAGCGTTTTCTCATTTACAGTGGTTGGCATAATTAAGACAGATCTTGGGTTGCTGTGCCCCAACCCGGAAGTAATGTTTACATAATTTTCAGGTATCTCAGTCAATAATATGTAATCTCCCTCTAAATACGCCTGCCCTACAAGGCTTTGCCCGATCTCCACTCTTTTTTCAAGGAATTTTTTTCGATCAAATGCATATGCTGAAACAAGTTCCAGGTAGGGATCGTCGGGATTATCCTCATTTAGAATAAATAATCCGCCTTGGTTGGCTTCCATGTACTTGACCGTAAAAGATATAAGATCATCAGATAGCTGTTGTATATCCTCATAATCCCTCATAATTTTAATAGCCTGGGAAATGCCCTCACCGGCCCACTGCCTTTTCTTTTCTTCCAATTGGGTCTCTTCTATTTTTTTCAGGTTCTCCTTTAGTTCCTCTTCTTTACCTGACAGTTGCTGGTTGGTCTCTTTTGACTTTTCCAATAGCTCCAGGGCGGTATCTTCCGCGGCCTGGCTTTGCTTGGCCAGGATCAGGATACATCCGCCGCCGACTACAATGCTTAAAACAATGGTGACATTGGACAGATAACCGGTAGCCATTACTTCATTATCCATGTCCAGTTCAAGCCACTCGTTAAACACGTTCATGGAAAGCAGCACGGCGATGGATATGACACTCAACGAAATCAGGTATGCTTTTTCTCTTACATCAAATACCAAAAAGATAATCAAGGTAAAACTTAATGAGAGCATGGCAAGCGGTGGCAGCGCAGTGGCTCCCGCGTGATTGACGTAACCGGAATAAGCCGACGTTAGCAGTACCGGCAATAGTGCAATGATAATCCTGGCAATTACTTGTAACCTGAGATAATTAAAACCCAGCGTGGAAAGGCATACCACCGTTCCGATGGCGGGCAAATAGGCAATTTTTGGGAAATGTATTAAACTGATTACAATAAAAGGGGCTGCTACCAATAAACTAATTACCAGGGCGATCTGATTTGATAATATGATTTTCCGCTGTAGGTAGGCCGGATAGTTTTCATCAACACCAATCTTCGCTATTTTCATTTTCAAAATAATTAATAATACAATTCAATTCAGTTAATCCATTTTTACTTCTGCTTTTTCGGCATAAGTAGTATGTAGTTGTTAGTCGGAATAACCAGAAATCGTTTCTCCAGTGGGCTCGCCTCGTACATTTAAAAGACGATGAAAATAGGGAGACCTTTAAATCAGGCCTCTTGCCACATCAATCATTTCATTTGATCATTGCCTGGTAAATTTGGTTGTAAAACCGGGAAGACATGGCATAGGCGACAGGTTTTAATATTTTTGCCCCTATCATTTAACACCGGATTAAATACAGTGCTTCAATTAAATAACCATAAGCCCTTTCTAAGATGAAAGTATTATCGACCCGCATGGCATTTTACAATTGGCATTTATACAGACCAAATGAATTCAAATTTATCCAGGATTGCGGAGACAAATGGTTTTAATCTTTGTAATACATCTTACTTGTAATATTTTTCATGTCTATCCATCTTTTTTCATATGGGTTATTGACCAACGGGATTTAAAATATCACAAGACGGGAACCAGATAGTGGCATGACATCGACCTCCTTCCTGTTTTCCAGCCTAACGGTATGTCAATAAAATGATGATCCGGTTACCTGTCTTTTACCAAATGTGCTGGCTATTAAGAACGAAGTTGTGGAGGTTCGCAGCGGGCAGAACATGGATCCGTCAACAGATTTCTTCACAACCAATGCAAAATTCATATCGCGATCCTTCTGATCTTGCGAATATTTTAAATTTTCAGAAAAAGCAGCGCTTAAAATGAAATATTTTAAATAATGCTTGCATAGAGAAATATATTTCCCTAATATTGGTTTACCAATTTTTGGTTAACCAATTTACAAAAAGAAAATGGACATTTTTGAAAACCTGCAGCAGATAAAGATTGAAAGGCCCAGTGATAAGATAATAGGTCAAATAAAGGCACTGATTAGTTCGGGACAGCTCAAACCTGGTGATAGGCTCCCTTCTGAGCGAAAATTATCTGAGAAATTTGGCGTGGGCAGAGGCTATGTGCGAGAGGCTATTCAAAAATTGGAATTTTATGGCATTTTAAGGACTTTGCCGCAGAGTGGAACGCTGGTGGCCGGCCTGGGAGTAACCGCTTTGGAAGGTTTAATTAATGATGTATTGCAGCTGAACCAAAGTGACTTTCATTCACTGGTGGAAACCAGGGTGATTTTAGAGATTAACGCCGCCAAACTGGCTGCTGAGAGAGCAAATGACGCTGAGTTAAGAAAAATCAGTCAGGCGCTGGAAGCATTCAATGCCAAGGTAGAGTCCGGCGAAGAGGCTGTTGAGGAAGATCTTATGTTTCATCTTAAGATCGCAGAAGCCAGCGAAAATTCTGTGCTTAAGTCTTTACTTTTAATCATTGTACCTGATCTGATCAACTATACCAAGACCTTAAAAATATGCGCCGACGATCGCCCGATAAGATCCATGAAAGAGCACCAGGAAATCTTTGATGAAATTGTAAGTGGCAACAGTGAAGGCGCAGGAAAAGCTATGCGGACACATTTAAAAGATGTGTTGGAATACCGGCCTCCAAATGACCTTGGAATTAATGGTAATTCATGACAACTAAGAGGGAAATAATAAAAAATGTCAGCTATTACTCATAGCTGACATCAAGATAAACCTTCCGCCTTTAATAGTGACCGACAAGCTGCTATTAAATGGCAAAGTATACCATTGTTTTAATTTAAACTCTATAAAATTATGAAAAATTCTATACAAAAGAAATTTTTCAAATGGCTGTATGTAATGCCTATCCTGCTGCTGCCAGCTATACAATCAGCAGCAAACGTTACAGGCAGCAGTCTGAAATCCTTTTTTCAACAACAAGATTTACAAAAAGATATTACTGTTACAGGTAAAGTATTATCCGAACTAAATGAGCCTTTGCCCGGTGCCAACGTGGTGGTCAAAGGTAGTGCCAGCGGAACCATCACCGATGTTAATGGAAATTACAGTTTAAAAGTGGCTGAAAATAGCACTTTGGTGTTTAGCTATGTCGGCTATCGCAACCAGGAAGTGCTGGTCGTCGATCAGACCATTATCAATATTACTATGTTGCCGGATTTGGAGCAACTTGAAGAGTTGGTAGTAGTTGGTTATGGCTCCCAGAAAAAATCTCATTTAACAGGAGCGGTATCCAAAGTAACCAATGAACAGTTGGATCAAATTCCCCTGGCCAGGGTAGACGATGCATTGGTTGGCCGGGTTTCCGGCGTCAATATTCAAGCTACTGACGGTGAAGCCGGAGCTCCTCCGACAATCAGGATAAGGGGAACGGGCTCCGTCACAGGATCTTCCAGTCCGCTTATCGTCGTCGATGGCCTGGTGGTTGACGAAGATTTTTTGAGTAACCTTGATATGAATAATATCGAGTCATTTGAAGTGTTGAAGGATGCGGCTTCCGCCGCGATTTATGGCTCCAGGGGTGGCAATGGAATTATCATGGTAACCACCAAAAATGGCAGACCAGGCAAAACGCAATTTAGCTATAATGGCTTTTTCGGTCAAAAGGAAGCAAGACAAAGTGATGCGTACTATGCTTCATTGGCGGAAACCGCCGCTGCTGAACTCGCTTTTAACGGTTTCCTATCCGATAGAACCCTGGTGAAGCAACAGCTAGGAGTAGACCGGGACTGGCAGGATGTCATATTTGATGGTGGCAATATTATGAGCCATTCTTTAAGCGCCAGGGGTGGAACGGAGAAAACTACATTCAATGTGTCGGGAAGTTACCTGAAGGATGAGGGTGTAATGCTTACGGACGAATTTGAAAGATATAGTTTGAGTCTCAAGGTCAAAACCAAAGTTTCAGATAGGTTCAGCTTGGGGGTCAGTGTTGCACCTTCCTTTACCGACAGAAGAAGGTTCGACGGGTCAACGCACGATATTTTGAGGCAAACGCCATGGCTGCCGCTATACCTGGATGAAAACACCATTCAGTTTGTTAACAGGTTGCGAGATGATGGGAAATACGCCGACGCCCAAATTGGGGATTATGCGTTACAGAGGATGTTCGATGATTGGGATTTGGTAGAAGGGCAGGCAGTGGCATCAGGGGGTACTGATATAAGTAATACGTCAAACACCAATCCAGCGGCAAAAGTTATAGAACGTGAACGTTTGGATAAAAAATTCAAACTTTTTGGGACCGTTTACGGGCAGTATGAAATAATTGATGGGCTGCGTTTTAAGTCGGCGTTTTCAGGATCAACTCAAAATACCAGAAGAAGCAGATGGCAGGGAGTAGAGGCGCATAGAAACGGTGCGGCTAATACCAGGTTGGATGACAACAACGAAGAAGCCATTCACCTGGTCTGGGAAAACTTTTTAACCTACGATAAAGTATTCGGAAAACACGAGTTCAACACCGTGCTGGGAACCTCTACGGAACGATGGAAAAATTATGCCTCCACAGTGGTGGGAACAGGTTATGATTCCGATTTGGTAAAATCTATTAGTAATGCCACCACCATAGCCAGAGCTACATCCTTTGAATGGGAAAAAAGACTGTTGTCCTTTTTTGGAAGAGTGAACTATGCTTACAATGATAAATTTCTGGCGTCAGTCAGTTTAAGGCGTGATGGAAGCTCCATATTTGGCGCGGACAATAAGTACGGAAATTTCCCTGCGGCATCTGTGGGTTGGAACATTTCCAACGAAGACTTTTTAAAGGATAGCAAGGCCATCAATCTCCTGAAAGTCAGAGCTAGTTATGGAGCGACTGGAAATGACCGGCTAAATACCGGAAACTACAATGTTAATGTCACCAGCAATCTTGGCGGAGCCACCTCACTTAGCTCAGGTGACGTGTTGATAGATAATTACCCATACCTTGCACTATTAGGGGCAGGTACTGCAGTGATTTCAGGAGCAGCTACCGCCTCCTTCAACCCGATCAACATTGCCAATGCGGACTTGAAATGGGAGCGTTCGATAGAGATTAATCCCGGTGTTGACTTTATCCTGTTCAACAATGTGCTCGCGGGCTCCATTGATTATTACAAGCGAACCAGCGACCAGCTGCTTTTGTTTAATCCTATCTCAGGAACCTCAGGTTTTGGCAACGCCCTGGTGAATTTGGGAGAAGTGGAGAATAAGGGATTTGAAATTGAACTCCGAAGCAATAATATTAACCGGCAAAATTTCACCTGGTCTACCACTTTTATTGGTTCGAGGAATAAAAATGAGTTGACAGATTTTGCCGACTCCAATGGACAGATCCAAAGCGTAGACGCCAAAAGAGCTGCGGAATGGATTAACCAGGAAGGCCTTCCCATTTCCTCTTACTACGGTTGGGTAGTAGATAGGGACATTCCCCTGGAATTTATTAAAGATCCTTTTCATCCGGTTGGGGCCGAGGCACAGGATGTATATGTAAAAGATCTAAATGGTGATGGCACAATCAATGACGAGGATAAGACAGTTTTGGGAAGTCCTTATCCGGAATTCATTTGGAGCCTATCTAATAACTTCACATTTGGTAATATAGATCTAACCTTTATGTTCCAGGGAAGCCATGGAGCTGAGATAAGAAATATGGGAGACCAGTATCTGTTTAATCATTTTAATAGTTCCCAGGACTTCGATCCGGATATTACGCCGGATCAGGAATTCATTAGACAGAAGATATTTACCGATGATATCATTCAGGATGCCTCCTATATAGCCTTACGCACTGTTAATATTGGCTACACTTTCTCTGCGAACTTACTGGAAAAAGTTGGAATATCCAGAGCCAGAGTATATGCGGCCGGGCAAAATTTACTGTATTTGACAGCGGACGATTACACTGGGTTCAATCCGGAGTCTATCGATAATACCAGTCCAACCACCTGGGGATACCAAAGAGCCGGAAGTCCCATCCAAAAAACAGTTACTATCGGATTTAACCTAGACTTTTAGAACGATGAAAACGAAAGTAAAAAATATATTGAAACAGATTTGGAAAGTAGCTTTACTGTTACCGCTCATGCTAATCTACGCTTGCAGTGAGGATTATTTGGAACCGGCGCCAATATCGGCCATTTCAGCGCTTAATTTTTATTCGGATGAAACGGAGCTGGAGGCAGGAGTTATCAACATGTATGATGGGATACAGGGAATAAATTCCAATGATACCGATGATTTACATGGAATCCAGCGAGAGTTCTATTTAACTGAAATGCGTAGTGATAATACCAAAACCAAAAGCTCTGAAGGAGAGGCCGCTGAATTTGAAAGTTTTAATATTACCCCGAATAATGGTATTGTTGCCGATTATTATGCCAGTTTTTATAATATCATATTCAGAGCCAACGTGGTGCTGGAAAATTTAGGTGTTGCCTCCGAGGCAAAAGCTGCATTGTTTGAAGGCGAAGCGAAATTTGTCAGAGCCTATGCTTATTTCAACTTGGTCAGACTTTATGGTGACATACCTTTAGTAGACAGATTGATCGATCCACTAGACAAAGAGACCGCTTTTACCAGAGTGTCTGTGCCCACTATTTATAATTTGATAGAGAGCGACTTGAGCACCGCTGTTGCCAATTTGGACAACACCTATAGATCCCGTGCTTCCAAGGCCGCTGCCCAGGCACTTTTGGCCAAGGTATATTTGACCAGGGGAAATAATTACGATCAAGCCAGGAGTCTGTTGGAAGGCGTAATGGCTGGTAGTTATTCATTAGAAACTAATTTTCAGGATATATTTTTCAAGGAGCTGAATGATGAAATCATTTTTGCCATCGGATACTTATCTGATAACTCGGATGACAGCCAGAACTTCTCAGCAGAATGGTTAAATGCAGTGGGAAGAACTACCGGCGTAAATTACGTAACCGATGAAGCAGCAACTGCCTTGGATGCGTTGGGGGGTGATAGGACCATGTATTCCTATCGCATTGATGCCACACAACCTGAATTCAACCAGGTGGTAAAATATATACCTGATGGCGATGAAGATTTAGGGATCGAAGCTGTTTCTTCCAATCCCGTACTGGCGGGGAATGACTGGATCGTACTGAGATATGCAGATGTTTTATTGATGCATGTTGAGGCAATTATGGCAGGGGGAACTGAAACCTCTGATCCTGCTGCTTTAGCTTCTTTTCAAGCGGTTAGGGATAGAGCGGGACTTACAGACGCGGTTACCAATGTTACCAGGCAGGAATTGCTGGATGAAAGAAGGGTCGAGCTTGCATTTGAAAATCATCGGTTATTTGATCTCATAAGATTTGGAGAGGCAAACACAGTGTTAGGCAATTTTGCGACGGACAACGGATTTTCTTTCTCGGAATCTGATTTGTTGTTGCCTATCCCCCAACGGGAGATAAATCTTAGCCAGGGTTTATTGGGACAAAATCCGGGATACTAGATTTTCATATAACAATTAAGTTTTATATGCCCCTGCTCTTTGGGCAGGGGTATTTTATACCCTTGTTGATGGGAAAAAAGAAATCGGTTTTGCTCTTGAGTTGCTTTTTTTTATGCGTGATTTCCTATTACGGTGTACTGGCGATTATTCAATATTTCGAAAACTAAAAAAATGAAAGACCTGATACGTATCCAAATGATCATACTTGCCTTTGCCTGGTCATTAAATGCTTGCGATCATCCATCGGGTCATCAGGTCCTGGTTCATGACCTGATGGAATTTGAAAAAGCTGTGCAAGCAGCCCAGCCAGGGGATGTTATCAGCCTTGCCAATGGTGTATGGTCTGATACAGAATTACTGTTTGAAGCCAACGGCACAGCCGAAAAACCTGTAACGCTAACCGCTGAAGAAAAAGGCCGGGTATTCCTGGAAGGAGCTTCCAATTTGAGGATTGCCGGGGAGCATTTGGTAGTTTCCGGATTGGTATTCCGCAATGGCTTCACCCCGACCAATGAGGTAATTTCATTTAAAAAAGACAAAAAAAATCTGGCGAATCATTGCAGAGTTTCCGAATGTGTTATTGATAATTTCAGCAATCCGGAACGTTTTGAAACCGATACATGGGTAGCCATATATGGGAAGAACAACCGCTTTGATCACAATTACCTGACCGGTAAACGGAACCATGGTGTCACCCTTGCGGTCAGACTAAATAGTGAAGAGAGCCGCGAAAATGATCATTTAATCGATCATAATTATTTTGGGCCGCGTCCAAATCTTGGGGCCAATGGTGGCGAAACACTACGCATTGGAACCAGCCATTATTCTTTAACCAATTCCAGGACTGTGGTTGAATATAATTATTTTGATCGGTGCAACGGCGAGCATGAGATTATCTCCAACAAATCCTGTCAAAATACCTACCGCGACAACACCTTTTTTGAATGTCGCGGAACATTGACGATGCGGCATGGAAATGAAACCACGGTAGATGGCAACTTCTTTTTTGGTAACGGTAAAGTAAATACGGGAGGCATTAGAATTATTAACGAGAAGCAAACCGTTACCAATAATTACTTCTACGACCTGACCGGTTATCGATTCCGCGGGGCCCTGGTGATTATGAATGGGGTTCCTAACTCTCCGCTAAACAGGTATTTTCAGGTAAAAGAATCAGTGGCCTCCAACAATACCTTTATTAATTGCGATCACGTGCAACTCTGTGCGGGCAGCGATGAAGAGCGTAGCGCTGTGCCGGTAAGCACCTCTGTAGCCAATAATGTTTTTTACCATGAAAATAAAGCCGATATCTTCACGATCTATGACGATATTAGCGGAATTAATTTTGAAGGGAACTTCAGCAGTCCCGATATCGACACTAACCCACTTACCGGCATTAAATCGACACCATTGAAATTGGTTAAAAATGCCAGTGGATTGGTGATGCCCCACGGTCAGACCGGCGAGGCGGGAACCAATCGAAAGGCGGTGCGGGCGACACCTGAAAACACAGGCGTTTCCTGGTATCCCAGGGTGGATGAAAGCATTAGATTTGGCGTGGGAAGCACAGTAATGGTCGAACCCGGAATGAATACGCTGTATGAGGCGGTGCGCAACACTGCGCCGGGAGATGTGCTGGTTTTGAATGGTTCCGCAGATTATCATCTTACCAAATCTTTATCAATCCATCACCCACTGACAATTAAATCGGGGGCGGCCTCCCGGCCGGTTATAAAGTTTGAGAAAACAACGCTGTTTTATATTGAGAATGGCGGCAGCCTGGCATTGCAGGGAATCATTGTGGACGGATCGGAATCACCTGATGCCCCGGGAAATGCTGTGATGAGCACCAGCAGATATTCCATGAATAAAAATTATAAGTTGCGGATCGAAGACAGTGAGTTTAAGAACCTGGATATTAATCACTCCTTTGATGTATTGAAAATTTACAAAAATACCTTTGCTGATTCGATCTACCTGCGCAATACAGCTTTCAGCAACATTACCGGCTCCGTATTGGCGCTTGACAAAGAAACTGATGATATAGGCATTTATAACGCTGAAAATGTCGATATTGAAAATTGCACTTTTTCAAAAATACAGGGATTAGTACTCGATCTGTATCGGGGAGGCAAGGATGAAAGTACCTTCGGGCCTATTTTGACCATTAATCACTGTGTATTCAACGAGGTAGGTCATGGTACCCGTAATAGACATGACGCTGCGATCAGGCTGCATGGTGCTCAGGTGGCCTACATCAAGAACAGTATATTTACCAAATCCAATAATATTGAGCTTTTCCTGGCAGTGGGTGAGCCGATAATCAGTATTACCAATTGCAACTTCCATGAGTCCGGAAAAATTATAGCCAACGACGAAGCATATCAAACCTCTGGACTGACCAGGTTAAAGCCTGATTTTGAAAATACAGCTGGTTTTGCATTGGCCGCCAGCTCCGGGTTAATCGGCAAGGCTGATGACGGCACGGACATAGGCATTATCAAGAATTAAGGAATGAAGAAATTTTTTAGACATATCATTAATAAATTCATTGCCTGCGCAGGAATACTGTTGCTGATTGGGTTGTTGGGTAACACACTTATGGCGGCTCAAGGGGATCACCCCAGGCTTATACTTACCAAACAAGGTGTAGCAAACATCAAAGCAAACCTGGGAAACATTCCACTTTTTGATGCCTCCTTAAAAAGCGTACGGCAGGAAGTAGATTTGGAAATGGCGAGTGGTATAGAGGTACCGGTTCCCAAGGATCTTGCCGGTGGCTACACACACGAAAGGCATAAAAAGAATTTCTTTATGCTTCAACAAGCCGGTGTACTTTTTCAAATTACCGGCGAACAAAAATACGCCGTCTATGTACGAGACGCCTTACTAAAATACGCCAAACTCTATCCTACTTTAAAGTTGCACCCCACGAACCGTTCTTACGCAACCGGTAAGCTGTTCTGGCAATGCTTAAATGATGCCAACTGGCTGGTATATACCAGCCAGGCTTATGATTGTATTTACGATTGGCTGTCACCGGCAGAGCGTAACCTGCTTGAAAAAGACCTGTTCAGACCCTATGCCGATTTCCTTTCCATTGAATCTCCCCAGTTTTTTAATAGGATTCATAACCATAGTACCTGGGGAAATGCAGCGGTAGGGATGATTGGACTGGTAATGAATGACGAGGTGTTAATAGATAGGGCACTCTACGGGATTGGGAATGATGCCATTGATCCGGACCGGAAAGATAACGATGGCGGATTTATAAAAAGACCTGGTCAGACCCGTTCAGGGTTCTTTGCCAATCTGGAAAGCCCTTTTTCTCCGGACGGCTATTATACGGAAGGTCCTTATTATCAACGATATGCCATGTATCCGTTTATGCTCTTTGCGGAAGCTATCGAAAATGTAAGGCCTGATATTAAGATCTTTGCCTACAAGGACAGTGTGCTGATAAAAGCGGTGCACACCCTGTTAAATCTGACTGATCAAAACGGTGAATTTTTCCCATTGAATGACGCGCAAAAGGGGATGTCATACTTGTCAAGGGAATTAGTGTCGGCGGTAAACATTGCTTACCACTTTGGAGGGAATAATCCTGCCCTGTTGTCTATTGCGAGACAGCAGGGCCAGGTATTATTGGATGATACCGGGTTGTCTGTAGCCAGAGACCTGCATTCGGGTAAGGCGAGGCCTTTTGTTAAACGCTCGATACAGTTGCGCGACGGATCAGCCGGCCGCCAGGGAGGCATCGGCATTTTGAGGGCCGGCACTGCTGGGGATGAATTGAGCCTGGTCATGAAATATACGGCACAGGGCCTTAGTCATGGCCATTTCGATAAGCTGTCTTTTTCCCTGTATAACAATGGCCGGGAAGTGATACAGGACTACGGCCTCGCACGATTCGTTAACATAGAGCAAAAAAATGGAGGAGGATATCTGAAAGAAAATACTACCTGGGCCAAACAGTCTGTGGCCCACAATACACTAGTGGTGAACAAAACATCTCATTTTGAAGGAGATTTTGAAAAAGGGAACGCCCACCATTCCGACAGTTACTTCTTTGAGACGGGGGAAAAGATACAAATTGTAAGTGCCAAGGACCGCCACGCATACCCCGGTGTGCTTCTGCACAGAACTATGGCCGTCATGATCGATGAAGATTTTGCAAACCCCTTAATCATTGATATTTTTCGGGTGAATGCCAATCGTGAACAACAATATGACCTGCCCTATTACTTTGGCGGTCAGCTGATGTCTACTAACGTTGATTATGCGATACCAAAAGCTCTTGAAGCATTGGGAGAAGGTCATGGCTATCAACATTTGTGGAAGGAAGCTGAGGGAACCATCGGGAACGACCATGTGGCCTTAACATGGTTATTGAATGATAAATTCTATTCTTTTACCGCTGCTGCTACGCCTGGCGATCAGCTACTTTTTGTACGTACTGGCGCCAACGATCCGGAATTCAATTTGCGAAGGGATGGGGGGATCATCCTCCGAAAAAGCAATGTTAAAAATACGGCGTTTGTTTCCATTATTGAAGCCCATGGCCACTATGATCCGGTCAGCGAAATAGCGGAAGACGCCTTCAGCAATATAGCCAGTGTGTCGTTATTACATAGCGATAATGCCTATACGGCCATAGGCTTCAGCCATATTAATGGTGGGGAATGGGTACTGTGCCTGGCCAATGAAAATGCCGCGAAAGAAGCCAGCCATCAGCTTGCGATAAAAAATCAACAATATAACTGGATAGGACCATTTCAATTATTTAAAAATCATAATCATAATTAAGAAACAATGGAAAAAACAAAGCCAAGTCAAGTATTTCATTTTGGAGACCAGGTCGAGTGGGAGGAAGTTGCGCCGGGTGTCAGGCGACAGGTGATGGGATTTGATGAAAAAATCATGTTGGTAAGAGTAAAATTTGAAACCGGGGGTGTGGGCCAACTTCACGAACACCATCACTCGCAGGTCACCTATGTTGAAAGCGGAGTTTTTGAGCTTACGGTTGGTGACCAAAAGAAAACATTAAAAGAAGGTGACTCATTTTATATTCCTCCGAATGAGCTTCATGGATGCTTGTGTACCCAATCAGGTACCCTCATTGATGTGTTCAGCCCTGTAAGGGAGGATTTTTTAAAAGCGTAAAACATGTCCGTCAAATTAAAAGGCTTACGATGGTGGATTATTGGTCTGATTGGCCTGGCTACCATTATTAATTACATTGACAGAACTGCGCTGTCGGTGATGTGGCCAAGTATTCAAGAAGAATTAGGGTTTGATAGTTATGATTATGCTATTATGCTGAATGTATTTATGGTTGCTTATGCGCTGGGGCAATCTATATCAGGCCGCATGTTTGACAAAATAGGCACGCGTATTAGCTATGTCATCTGCATTGCGGTGTGGGGAGCATCAACCGCGTTACATGCGATTGCCAGTGGTTTGTTTTCTTTCAGCCTCTTCAGGGCGACGCTGGGTATTTCAGAAGCAGGCAACTGGCCTGGCGCGGTGAAAAGCAATGCCGAGTGGTTTCCAATAAAAGAAAGAGCTGTGGCGCAGGGAATATTCAATTCGGGTGCATCCATCGGTTCGGTGATTGCACCTCCCTTAATTGCCATGCTTTATTTGGGTTTCGGCTGGCGCATTACTTTTGTTATCGTCGGCTTGCTGGGTATTGTATGGATTATCCCCTGGTTAATTATTAATAAGGCAGGCCCTGAAAAACATCCATGGATTGAGGAGAAAGAGCGCCAGTACATTCTCACTGATCGCCTGCAACCGGACAACACACCGCAGGGGCAAAAACCGCTTTCACTAAATAAAATAATGTCGTATACCGAATCATGGGCGGTTTTGGTCTCCAGGTTCTTTCTGGAGCCTATCTGGTGGCTTTTTGTAGGGTGGATGCCCCTGTATTTAGCGGATCGCTATGGCTTTGATGTCAAACAGATCGGCTTATTTGCCTGGGTTCCCTATGTAGGTGCGGCCTTCGGAAGTATATCCGGGGGATGGAATGCCGGCCGGATGATCCAACGCGGGGCCGGTGTCGACAAGGCCAGGAAAACTACCATTACTATAGGCGGCGCCATTATGTTTTTTGGCTTGATAGCCACTATATTTTTGGCAGATACACCATTAAAGTTTGTGCTTATCGTTGCGATGGTGTTATACGGATTTCAATTTGCCATCAGCAATATTCAGACGATTCCAAGCGACCTTTTTACCGGAAAATCGGTAGGGACACTCGCGGGTTTAGGAGGAACGGTCGGAGTGTTATCAGTAATTATTATGAACTTTCTGGTACCCGTCATTACCGCCAAATCCTATACACCAGCCTTCGTTATCATAGCCACATTTGTGCCCTTGGGTGTGATAGCTGTTTATTTATTGTGTAAGAAAATAGGGCCTGTAGAAACTGATTATTAGAATGGATATATCAATCCAGTATGTTTAATATTAAAAATATATTATTATGAATCTCAACGAAAAAGTAGCGATAGTAACCGGTGGCGGAAGAGATATTGGAAGAGCAGTATCGGTAAAACTGGCCTCCCTGGGGGCCAAGGTGGTGGTCAATTATTACGGTAATCAAGATGCGGCTGATGAAACGCTGGCGATCATTAAAAACAGCGGAGGAGAGGCCATTGCAGTGAAGGGAGATATGACCAAACAAGACGATGTTGAAAGCGTCCTGTCAACAGCGCTGGCAACCTATGGTCCGGAGATACATATACTGGTGAACGTCGCAGGTGGCCTGGTAGCCAGAAGAACGTTGGAAGAAATGGATGATGATTTCTTCAATCACGTCATCAGGCTGAACCTGAATTCTGTATTTTTGACTACCAAGGCCATCGTTCCCCACATGAAATCAGGCGCTTCTATTGTGAACTTTGCGTCGCAGGCCGGCCGCGACGGCGGTGGCCCCGGAGCGTCAGCTTATTCCACTTCCAAGGGAGCGGTCATGACCTTTACCAGGGCGATGGCAAAGGAATTGGGACCCAAAAATATCAGGGTAAATGCCCTTTGTCCGGGAATGATAGCAACTACATTTCACGATACTTTTACCAAAGATGAAGTAAGAACAAAAGTAGCCGGAGGTACACCGCTCAGGCGTGAGGGCGAGGCGTGCGAGGTAGCGAATTTGGTGGCTTGCCTGGCTTCGTCGGAGTCCTCCTTTATGACAGGAGCCAATGTAGATATCAATGGAGGCCTTCTTTTTTCCTAGAAAATATAAGTAACAGATAGCGATGCCGGGTTGGTGCATGAAAAAGATTAACGCTTCAACTCACGGTCAATAAAAGCATAGATAATAAGTGGATTATTTGAATCAAATTTTGATTCCGGCAATACTCTTGGCGGTACTCACCGGCTGCCGGGCAGATGCCATTTCCGATCAGGGCAAAAAAGAGTATTCGATCGATTTATCAACATGGAAGCTGACTTTACCGGTTGATGAAAACAAGGATGGAAAGCCAGACGAATATGTAGACCTTACCGCCTATCGCAGCAACGGCGCCATTGCTCCTTATATGTATGACGGGGAGGATGGATCCCTGGTCTTTTACTGCCAGTACACCGGCATCGCTACTACCAATAGTCGTTATTCACGTACGGAATTAAGAGAGCAATTGGTGGCAGGAGACAATGCCACCAACTGGTCCATGAAGGATGGAGGCGTCATGAAGGGGAGCTTAAAGGTGGGGGCAATTTCTTCCGGTCACCGCACTATTGTCATGCAAATACATGGGCGGCTTACCGATAAGCAAAAAGAAGTCATTAATACTTCGGACAATGATGCACCGCCGCTCCTGAAAATATACTTTCAAAACAATAAAGTGAGGGTGGTTAGAAAAATTCTGGTAGACGAGCATGGCCAGGGGGAAGCCATTCTCCCCAAAAAGGCCTGGAAGGATGATGCCGGTCATTATTTCAAAGAACAGGTCGATAACCGGACCTTTACACTGGAGGTTATAGCGTCCCAGGGTAGGTTGGAAGTTAAATTAAATGGTGTCAGCAAGGTTTACGACGACATAAGTATGCAAAAATGGCCATTTGAAAATTACTTTAAAGCAGGGAATTATCTTCAATCTTCCGACAGTGGGGCCTTTGCCAAGGTAGAATTCTACACGTTAAATGTGACGCATTAGAAAATTTCTCAATACCTTTGGCCTTCCGATTCACAAGATCTTCAAAAAAGAATGGATAACAAAAAAGTAGTTACTTTTGGGGAGGTGATGATGCGCCTTTCCCCTCCGGGTCATTCCAAATTTTCCCAAGCCTCCAGTCTTGAGTTGGCCTATGGAGGTGGCGAAGCCAATGTGGCTATATCTTTAGCATACCTGGGACTTCATGCAGCCCATGTTACCCGCTTTCCGGATAATCTTATCGGACGATCAGCCACGCAATTTCTGAGGCGTCATTGGCTGGACACCTCCATGGTGATCTACGGCGATCAGGTTATTGGCAAATACTTTTTGGAAAAAGGGGCCGTGCACAGGCCGAGCCAGGTGATTTACGAAAGGGACGGTTCGGCATTTTCTAAAATCGAACCGGGAATGGTTAACTGGGAGCTATTTTTGAAGGAAGCCGATTGGTTTCACTGGACCGGTATCACACCGGCAATTTCAGAGGGAGCGGCGGCTTGTTGTCTGGAGGCCATTGAGGTAGCCAATAGGTTAGGGATTACCGTATCAGCGGATATTCACTCCAGAAGCAGCTTGTGGAATTACGGAAAGTCCCAGCATGAGGTGATGCCGGATTTAATCGGGGGATGCGATATTGTCATAGGTAGTGAGAAAGATATTTGTGATATATTCCATGTTGACCCGGAAGGCAATGAAAACGGTTTTACGGAAGCTTCCCGGCAGTTAATGAAAAAATGCCCACGGGTGAAGAAGGTAATCGATAAAAACAGGGAAATGTTGAGTGCTTCTCATAATAGAATTCAAGGCAAAATGTGGAATGGAAAGGATTATTTCGAAACACCACAACTCGATGTGACCCATATTGTTGACAGGGTTGGTACCGGAGATGCCTATGCCGCAGGCCTGATATACGGATTGTTGAACTTTGATGATGACCTCCAAACCTTGAAGTTTGCCACAGCAGCCTGCGCATTAAAACATACCGTGGAAGGAGATGCGAATATGGTTTCCCTGGAGAATATTCAATGTCTGATGCACGGAGACACCGCAGGTAGAATTATCCGGTGAGGTGTCTTGGCAGGTAATCAAAATCTCCGCATTGCCAAGCCGGTCATTCCTTCAAAGCATCAAAGTATTTTCTCGATCTCTTCCAAAGTTTTGTTTTTGGTTTCCGGTATGCTCGATTTTACAAATACAAAGCACAATATGCATATGCCGCAATATGTCCAGAATGAGCCATAAGTTCCCATGGTTTTATTGATGATGGGGAAAGTATAGGTCAATAAAAAGGCCGCAGTCCACATGGCGGTAGTTGTCAGTGAAAGTGCTATCCCACGAATACGGTTGGGGAAGATCTCGGATACCAGCACCCAAAAGACGGGCGCCAGGGTGGTGGCGTAGATGGCGATAGCTACTACTACCAAAATAACTAGTACAATGCCTTCCAGGTTCAGGAAATAAAATAAGCCGATAAAAACGTAAGAAGCGCCAAGTCCCAGCGATCCGAATAACCAAAGATTGCGCCTGCCCCATTTATCCACCACTCTCAGTGCCACGAGGGTAAATACCAGATTTACAGTGCCGGTCAGAATGATGTAAAACAACGCATCACTGACACCGTAACCGGCGCTGGTGAATACTTCTTCCGCATAATTAAATACAACATTAATACCACACCATTGTACCAGAAATGCAAGGATGATTCCTTTGATGATAAAGCGTTTGTTTTCACCACTGAAGATTTCCCTGATATTCATCTTGTTGCTTACATTCCTTATGGTTTCATTGATCTCCTCCTGTATTTGTTGCGCATATTCTTTTCCCCCGATATTTGATAAGATCTTTACAGATGCCTCCATGCGGTTGTTCTTTGAGAGCCACCTGGGACTTTCGGGAATCACAAAAATCAGTATAAAAAATGCGAGAGCAGGAACCAGTTCGGCCCAAAACATCCATCGCCATGCCATCTGTCCGTTCCAGGAATTCACAATCGTCAAATCAGATGTATTTTCCGGCACGGGGTCAGCAATCAGGTAATTGATAATCTGGGCGGCTAATATACCTATGACGATGGCCAATTGATTAAGTGAAACCAATCGTCCCCTGTGCATTGACGGCGATATTTCTGCAATATACATGGGTGAAATTGTGGAGGCCAACCCAATGCCAACCCCACCTAAAATCCGAAAGACAATGAACCAGTAAAAATCACTGAATCCTCCTGTACCCGCAGCGGAAATTACAAATAACAGCGCCGCCAGACCTAATGGTTTTTTGCGTCCGGTACGCTCGGTAATTTTTCCTGCAAAAGCAGCTCCGAGGATGCAGCCAACCAAGGCGCTTCCCATGGCCCACCCCTGAAGCATTGGGATGTCTGTAATTTCAAAAAAACGTTCATAAAATGGTTTAGCGCCTCCTATCACTACCCAGTCATAGCCAAAAAGAAGTCCTCCCAGCGCGGAAATCATAGACATGGAGAGGATGTATTTGTAATTAAACTTATGCTTCATATCAATAGGTTTGTGAAAATGTTATCTCTGTATTTGGCGGGAAATCAAGGCCCCGTTGTTTGTATTAAAGATTTCAAAAAAATGGATCATCGGAATCAGCTATTTATCTATTATTTCATAGCGCAAAAAGCGATATCCGGCTTGGTTTGGAATGTTCAGTGTTACCTTCCCTTCGTTCCCGATCGGGATTTCCGCTTGCGTATTGCTTTGTTCCAAATCGATTAACCTGACTGTCTTATTAGCCAGAAAATTTAGTGACAATGCCTTGGTATTCTCAAGGTTGTGCAGTTCCCTGAATATCATCAGATATCCGGTACTTTTGTCCGGATCACATAGTTGAAAACCAGTCCAGGAAGCATTATTTGGCTCATCGCCAATAGGGAAAACATAGCTTTGAAAAATACCTTGCCGGTTGGCCTTGTAAGTGGCAATGACCTTTCTTAACTCATCCCTTTCTTCGGGCTCCAGTAGTTGCGTCAACATAAAACAGGAAGGGGCCCCCATAAAGGCCGACATGGCGGCATAGGACTGGCTATGTAGGTGAGCATCGGAATACCGGGGATTAGTTCGCGACGTGTTTTGCCAGTGACATTGCAGGTCATTTAGATTGTAATACCTGGCCATCATCCAGTGATGCCGTAGTGTAATATAAGGTACGTAGGCCAAATGCGTCGGCAGGTTGTTTTGAATGTTTTGGAAATACATGGGGCCGCATTCCCGAACCGGGCTGTACCATCCGTAACGTTGATCGTCGTATTCCGGGCACCAGGAGGTTTGTGTGGTGTAGCCTGTTTTCTTTATAAACGCCCGTATTCCCTGCAACCTTCTGGCAAAGGAATCGTGATCTTCGAGTTGATCGAAATCAAATTTCCAGGTGGCTACCTGCAATTTTTCCTGGTTAGCTATCAACTCCTCCGGTGTAATATGGAGAACGGCAGCCCACAGGCCAATTCGCACATTATATTGATCCGACAGTTTTTTGGTCTTTGCCCAATTAGCGTCATAACCTACTTTCGTATTAGGGTGCCACGAATTCTTGCTCTTCGTTCCTCCTTCCTGCCAGCCATCGTCGATACGAACGATGTCGATACCGAGGTCCGCCGCAGACTTTATTTCTTTTTCAATGACAGAAAATTCCGAATTTTCGCGGCCATATATTTTATCGTAGTCCCCATTTTGCCAATCACTGCCCCAGGTATCGATCAAAATGTGCATGTCCCTTTCCATATTTACCGGGTAACGTATCCGGTCGAATCGTTTAAGCGCCAATTGCATCTCAGGCTCCCCGCCGGTGTACAATATGGTCCAGGTTGCCCAGGTACGCTTAAATTCACTTGAAATTTCATCCGGTTTCAATCCCCAGCCGGTCACTTCGATCCCCTGTGGCGTACAGAAAAAAGAGCCTGTCTGATGACCGTATTTGTTGACGGTTTTATTGGATTCTTTCAGCGCAATGAAACCATCGGTGCCGGCTTCAATGGCCACACCATTGGCCCAGGTGTTTTGTTCATCCTGAAAAATAGGATAGCCTTTGACAATTCTTTCTTTTACCATGTCATCCGTGTTAACACGGTTTCCCGGATTATTGTAGATCCCCCAATACCTCCGCTGGTTTTTCTTTGAAAAATCTATCGGAACAAACTCGTTTCGCGCAATTTTTACAGGTTGGTTGGAGCCGTAATACTTCCTGGTTGCGAGATCAACCGGTATTCCCTCTGTAGAAAACCCGCTGTTTGCCTTAACCTCCAGTGCCGTCCAGATCCCCGGGGCATCGGGATAAACCCGGATCAAATATTTAACATCAAGGCCAAAGTTGTACGTCATATGAGCTGTTACCAGCAGGTGTTCTGTGGTAAATTGCTCATCGTCGGTTTTTACACATGCTACGGAAAGGAGTTTGGCACTGGATCCCGGTCCGATCTTGGTGGGTAAATCCCAGTCACTGGTGTGGGAATGCCTGGCTTCCGCCCACTCTTTACCCGATGTGGTATTTTTGTAGCTGATGGTAACAAAACCGTTTCCTGTCCATGCCAATTTTCTGGCCACTTTTCCCGTCGAAACAGTGATGGTGCTATCGGAGAACTGAAAATTGGCGTTGGCTAATGTCATGGATTTTTGTGCCAATCCTTCGCGGGCGGACAGTAAACCCAGCAGTAAAAAAATTAATATTCGAATTTTCATTGACATTTATGATTTATATTCCTGTGCTTTTTGGCCATTTAAAAAATTATGATTTATCTATACAATCATGGCAGATTGGTTTTCGCATTCAATTGATTGTTTATCCTGATGTTTACCATGGGAATGACAAAGTAGGTTGATTGGCATATCTGTTAGTGGATATAACAAGTTCCGAACCGGTACCCGGGTCCAGGTTTACAGTGAAATGATGGCTGTTGACTGAAAACCGTTTGCCACCGATCTCTACCCACAGGCATTCGTGTTCGCCATATGCGCCGGTTTGTATCACCACCTTTCTTGGTTCCAGTTGATTAATGTTTACCAGCATTACTTTAGTAATACCCTCCTCCATTTTCGTTACCAGCGAGGCCACATCTTTCGGCAACCCGGCGCGACGGTTTTCAGGATCAAAATATCTAACGCGCGTATGCAGCGTCCAGATTCTTCCGGTAAGGTTTCCACCAAGGGTTAATCGCAACAGATCATTGATGGCTACCGGGCTCATGCCTAATGACCAATCTGCCAGGCGCGTGTCAGGGGTAGTTGGATCATTTCGCATTTTTTGCAGCTGGCTCCTGATAAATTCAAGTTGATTTCTAAGGGCTCTGACCGGATAGCCGGGATCATTGCCTTCCAAAAAATCTATCCATTCAACGCCTTTTATTCTTTTAAGATCCTTGCGGTCCATGGACCATAAGTATATGTCTACCAGCTCTGACATATAAAACCCGGCAGGTATCCAGTTGTACCACCCTTCCACCCCCTGGCCGTCCGGCACATCGAGTTTTTCATCAACTACATTAAAGACATCATATTTCAGGGGATGATCCCTGTCGATATGAATTCCGTAATTTCTGGGGATCATCTCCACGCCTTTTATATGCTTTTTGTGCGCATAGAGGTTATCCATTTGGGTGCGGAGGGCACTAATGTAGCTGGGGTCGCCGGTAACCAGGTAAGCGTTACCCATGCCCGGCCAGATGCCCCAAAAAACATTGTTTTCATGTTCGTGCCTTTTTTTCCAATGATGAAAAGAAAAGTTCCAGCCATAGGTGCCCATATACCATTTACCGGTCTCCGCTTTTTTATCCAGGTACCACTTATCGGCAACCCCGGTTCCGGTCTTTCCGTCTAATCCGACGTTTGACGGAAAATTTCCGCCATTGTCCTGTGCTCTCTTTTTCCAGGCGCCGGCATATTCCAGGAGCCAGTCTTTGTATTTGTTTTCATGGTCTAGCATGTAGGCATTTAAAGCCAGTTGCGTGGCATTGAGATTTAATGGATGATCACCGGCGGTACTTTGCGGGAAATAATAGAAGTGGTGGATTATTCCTTCATATTGTTCGGCGTAATCCATCATTTTGGTTCTTCCCTCTGCGTGGTGAAGCAGATGAAATTTTCCACGGGTAAAATCACCTCCCCAGTCATAGGCTGTTCCTTCCCGCAACATTGGTCCCATACTGCCGGTCCAAAAGCTTCGAATGATCTTTTTTTCAGGATCGTAATTCAAAGCATCCGGATCTTCATTCATATAAAACCCGGCAAATCTTCGAAATCTTCGCTGCATGAGGTGGTTGTTGGGATCAGATAATCCCTGGTGTATTAGCCCCTGGTATCCTTCTGCCTGATGCATAAAATCAGACATGGGCATAAATTCCTTGTAAAAGCAACCCATTTTAGCGACGTCGGTGGCGGTAGTCCTCACATTGGCGTATTGTCTGTATATTCCTTCCAGCCCTTGCTTATAAAGGTTAAGTACCTGGTCCGATGCACCCAATGCGTGCAGGATGGTCCAGTTTTTGAAATTTTCTATAGCGTCATCGGTACCGTCCAGGGCGCCCCATCTCGACACATGGAGCAGGTATCCGCGCTCATCAAAATATTGGTTGTAAAACTTAACGACGGCTTCGCCGCTGGCATCCAGCACCTCCCGTTCCAGCAAGGCCCACTCAGGCGGTGACATTGGGGTGGTAATTCTCAAGGGGCTCTGTGCACGGCCATGCCAGTGAAACAGAAGTATGCAGCCGGCTAAAAGATATCTGGCCGCCGTGTTTTTAAACCTTTTCTGTTTCATCATAATTGCTATTTAATTTTCATTTAAATGTGGCCACCGGAAGGCAGGAGGCCTTAAAAAGCCTGTCGCACCTTGGCAATCAGCGCTTTGACAGCTTTGTCCCTTACCTGCCTTCCGTGACTGATATCCGCTTCACTTGGATTTCCGTTGATTCCTCCGGATTCCGGGTCGAGCTCAAACCTGGACCGGATCTTGTACCAGGGCTTATCTACTTTAAAGTCTTTTACATTTTCCATATTCGATGGGGTTCCCACAGCCAGTGCCACCTCTGTCTCTCCCTTGTCGGCGTGGTGGATGCCGGTGATACCGCAATCGGACCACCAGTTCCAGCAGGCGCCTTTGAAATCGGGATAATTTTTCCATATGCGATAAAAGGCCAGTTCACAGGGACCTTTATTGGCGCCATGCCCGGTGATAAAGATGATTTTTTTAAATCCTTGCGTGCAAAAACCGGTGCAAAGATCGGCGATGATTGACATGAGCGTTTCTGCAGACACACCCAGGGTGCCGGGGTATTCTCTCATTTCATCGGCAAAGCCATAAGGTAGGCAGGGGGCCAGAATGGCGTCGGTGGCCTCGGCTACCGACCTGCTGAAGTACTCCGCGGTATTAATATCTACGCTTACGGCCAGGTGTGGACCGTGAGCCTCCACCAGGCCCAAAGGCACAATGACCGGGGTGTTGCGATCCAGTTGATTTATTTGAGCTGAGGTAAGTTTAATCCATTCCTTCATTTTCCTTTATTTTTTGTTTAAGCATAGCTGCCGCACCATATACGCCGGCATATTCCTTGATGGAAGATATTTCTATGGGAACGCCGGCGTTTTTAGGATATCTAAACACCCGTTCGTTAAGCTGTTTTTGCACATCGGCCAGGAAAAGGTCTGATGCCAATGTGGCGCCACCACTCAGGATTATCTTTTGTGGGCCATAAGCGTGGGTAGCATTTATCAATAGCACGGTCAGGTGTTCCTTCCACGTATTCATTTCACGTAAACACAAGGCATCTCCCTGCCGGCAAGCCTCGGCAATTTCCTTAAAACCAATGCGAAGGGGATTTTCAAAATACAAATCAGAAAGTAAGGAAGGGATGCCTCGCTGGATGGCAGTTCGTACCTGATTGACCAGCGCAGTGGCGGAGCAAAGCGTTTCTCCCGTGCCGTAATTGCCGGTAAGGCAGTAGTTATTACCGGAGGCGTCTATAATGAGGTGGCCAAGCTGAATACCAAAATTCAAATGGTTGTCTACCGGGATCCTGCCATCGATGATGACGCCAGATCCCACACCTGTTCCCAGCGTGACAACCACTGCCCAATCTACGTCTTGGGCGCTGCCGTAATATTTTTCGGCATAGGCTGCCAATCGACCGTCATTTTCGGCAAAAACCGGGAGTTTAAATTCTTCCCTTAACATGGGAACCAACGGAAAGCCTTCGAGCCCTTTAAATTTACCAGGCAATAAAACAACGCCCTTATCGGGATCTACAGGCCCGGTTAATCCCAAACCGATACCCAGGCACCTGCCATCTACCGGAGGTGTTGATAGTCTTTTTTTTATCTGCTCTTTTAAGGCGACGGCCATGGCCTCTGCCCCCAGGTGGGCGTGCGCCTGAACCTCTTCTTTCTGTAGAAGCTTTCCGTCTCCGGTGACTATTCCTGCCTTAATTCTGGTGCCGCCGACGTCGCATGCTATGACATAATCCTCCATAATAAAGATTTAAAAAACGTTAACATTATACTTCCGGCATATCTATTATTGCTCCCTGCTCTTTCAAAGTGTTTTTTAATTTTTCGACATTTACATCGGCGGGGGAACAATTTTGCGTCACCGCAAGCGCTGCCGCTACCCCGGCAGCTTCGCCCATCACCATGCACTGGGCCATGGAGCGCACGCTGCTGTGCGCTACGTGATTGGCTGAAAAACACCGCCCGGCAACCAGGACGTTGCCACTATCCTGAGGAATTAAAGTCCGGTACGGGATCCCAACCGTCTGCCCATCCGGCAAATATTTCCAGCCGGTATCTGCACCTTCATGATGATCTTCCATGGGTGCTCCGCATAATCCTATTTGATCCTCAAATTTTTTGGCCGATAACACATCCTCTGCTGTTAATCGATAAAGACCCTCTACCCGCCGCGTTTCGCGTACACCGATCTGAACACCAAATGTGGAAAGTTCAGCTTTCTCGTAACCAGGCACAAAATCCTTTAAAAACCGGATGTACTCAATAGCTTGCAGTCGACCCTGAATTTCCGCTTCACTTAGTAATTGAGGATCAGAGGCATTGATGATGTTGCCTGATTCATCTTTGCGAAAGGAGCTCAACCGTGTCATGATGGTGGCGGTCATATGATCCACAGGAGTAATATGATCGCTGCCTTCTTTGCGGGGGAGGTCGTATTTACCTGTTTCACCTGCTTTGGCCATCAGTGCGTTGACCTCTTTTTTGGAGATAGATTTACGCTTTTTTAGGTCGACATTAACCATTTTGAAAGTAGTCGTCAAGGTTTGTGCCGGGTCAACGTTTCCGGCGAGCTCATAGGGGATGTCGGCCTGGTGGCAGATATCGGCGTCACCGGAGGTATCGATGACCTGCTTACAGTGAAAGATCTGCAATCCTCCTTTTGTGGCTACCAGCAATCCTGTGATCCTGTCGCCGTCTTTAATAACATCCTGCACCCAGGCATTTAAAAGTACCTGGCAACCTGCTTTTGCCACCAGATCTTCCCAAACCACTTTCAAATATTCCGGGTGATACGTGACACCGGTACCTGCGCCAAATGTGTTGGGCCGCTCAAAACAGGCATTATAAGCTTCGAGCGATTTAACTACATCATCGGCGATACCGCCCACTACTTTGATGGACCTGGAACCAGGGGTATAGTAGCCATAAAAGGTGTCGAGTACTGCGGTGCTTGTCCCTCCCAAAAAAGGCAAACGTTCTAATAGAAGCGTTTTGGCACCGGCCCTTCCCGCGGCTATGGCTGCCGTGGCCCCGGCAGATCCGGCGCCTACCACGATGATATCAAAACTACCGGCTTCCCGTACTTTTGTGTTAAATGTTTGCATTATTTTCTTTTAACCGGAAATACTCCACCCTGCATCTATTTTCAGCACTTCCCCGGTGATTACTTTACTTTGATTACTTAATAAAAAGACACAGGATGCAGCTACGTCTTTTGCGTCCATGACGTCTCCTACCAATGGTTGTTTGGTTTTCATGAATTGGACGATTTGATCGTTTTTAGAGGCTCTTTCACTCATCCGCGTCAGCGCCAGGCCGGGAGCCACTACATTAACCCTTATTTTATCCGCTGCATATCTTGAGGCCATCGACTTACTCATGCTGATGATGGCGCCCTTGGCTGCGGCATATCCGATCGTACTGAAAAATTTGGGCTCCGGACTTATCCCCAAAATGCTAGACATATTCAAAATCGTGCCCCGCAATCCGTCGCTGTCACAGTCTTGTTTTAACATTTGTTTTACCACTTCCCTGCACATGCGATATTGCGTGGTGACATTGGTGGTCAACGTGATTTCCCAACCTTCCTCGGTGCATTCGTGAATGGGACCATCCCCGAAGCTTCGGCCGCTGATGCCGGCTACGTTGAATAAACCATCAATTCGGCCATGTTTATCAAGGCAAGCCCCTACCAGCCTGGTGGTTGTTTCCGGGTTGGTTAAATCTCCGGCGACATAATCTGCCTGAAGATTGTTGGTGGCCAGGTCGGTCTGTAAAGCTTTGCAACGTTCACGGTCACGGCCAACATAGTATACTTTTCCTCCTGCGGTTAAAATGAGCTTGATGGTTTCAGCAGCAATGCCCGAAGATCCTGTGACGATAAAAACTTTGTCCTTCATATCAATTACTTTTCGGCTCGACCCGGTTTGGATTATAGGTGGCCAGGGCGTACCGTTTACGTTGGTCATCGAGCCATTCGTCATAATTATCCTGCGTGTTCTCGATATGCATATTCCTTAACACATGATGCCTGATCCCCCGCTCGTCCAATGTTTTAATGGTGAGCTCATTAAGACTTTGGATCACAGAAATAGCGCCGACTGTAGACAGCGGGCAGACATTGTATGTGCCTGTTTGACCGTCAACCTTTACCGATAAATCTCCAAAAGGCATGGCGTTATCGATGAAATAGCCATTTGGGTTTTCTTCGATAACATGAATGAGATTTTTTCCGGAACTATGTTTTGGTGGCACGGTTGCAGATTGAACTTTTGAAGCGATTCCCACGATTTTTAAATCAGGATAACAGTTGCTGAATTCCAGTGCCATGTCCACTGCCGCTGCGGTAGTGCCAGTTGCCGTTATGACCGTCAGCACGTCCTTGGGGCCGAATTGAACTTCTTTCAGCAACATGGCACCTATGCCCTCCACTTTTTCATAAAATTGATCTACCCTGATACCATTGGGTCCGACCACATCATTGAATGTGATAATGGCATCTGCCAAAATCGGATGAAAGCCGGTCAGGGCGCCCATGCGAATAACAGTTTCCTCTACCGATTGCCGGGAATGCCCATTGGCATACAAGTGCACCAAACCGCCGCTTTCAATGGCATCGGCATACAAGCCTGCTACGTCTTTAAGCAAATGTTCCTGGGCCAGGAGCCCCGCCTTTATTTTATCAAGTTGACCCGGAAATGTTAAGTCCATAAAATTATCTTAAGTTGATGATCCAAACAGTTAGTTTTCTTTTATGATGATATTTTTTAATACCTCGGGATCCAGTGTTTTATTTATTTGCCGGGATCGGTAGATATAGGAACTGGCTGAGGCGATGATGGATGAAAATTCAAAAGGAACGTTATCAGACAGCCAGGACAAGCGTTCTACTACCAGGACAAACGGCGTTTTTAATTGCAATTGCTCAATTTCATAATCAGATGCCTTTCTGGCATACACCTCCTCATCGGCATAGACTGGTATAAGACCGTAATGATCTTTGAGATAAGTATATAAAGACTCGTCGTCCATCGCCTTTTCGCGGATATCAGGCACCAGTCTCAAGGGTATTTCATTTGTCATCAAACAAATAGGCTCGTCATCGATCAGTCTTAGGCGCTCGATGCGCACGGTCCTTTCACGGGCTTTTAAGTGAAGCATATTGACAATAGATGAGGCGGGCTTTCTTTTTTTGACCTTCATCCAGGCGGTGCTGGGTACTTTGCCCTGTCCGGCTATTGAATCAGTCCAGCTTGACACGCCAATGTGATTGTCTACCACGGAAGGTTTTTTTACAATAGTACCCTTTCCGGCTTTTGAAAACAGGAAACCCTGCGCCTCCAATTCCTTTATGGCCCGCTTAACGGTAATCAGACTGGTATGTGTATCCTCTGCAATCTTTGATTGTGGAGGCAATAAATCACCGGGCCGAAATTCACTTTCAATTTTTTTCAGCAGATAATCATATACCTCCTGATACAATGTCCCTCTTCGTTCTAAATTCATGGATTTTCTCATGTTTATATTGTTTTTCCTGGCCATTTTTATTAGTGATTTGATCGTTTTTTTTCTGGTTTATTGGGATCCTCATCCCAGGTGTTGGCAAACACCTTTCGGGTCACGGTTTCATATCCTTCGCTTTTGATTTCGAAGAGACACTGTGCCGGTCGCCGGTAATAGCTGATGTCTTTGAATATGACCTCTCCTTTTTTGGCGTCCTGCCTATAAGAATCAAGTAGCTCGTTTTGCTTGTTATAGACGTTTAATGTTACCTTGTTTTCAATGTTCCTGCCCAGTTTTCCCGCTGCTTTAAAATTAACAAAGACATCAACCCGATCAGGTATCCACCCGCCATCAGAGTCTAGTTTTACTTTTTCAGGCGGATTAATCCGAACCTGCATTTCACCTTTTTCAGAGGCGGTTTCTATAACACTTCCCTTTAATCCATTGAAAGAGGTGGCTACTTTTACTTTACCAGGTTTACGGGTAGATTGGATCGAAAAAGTCGCCTGTCCGTTTTTAAAATATATGGAGTCCGCGGTTAATCCATTTTCACAAATGGCTTCTCCCTCCAGGGTGACAATTACCGGTGATCCGGCGGTGAGGACTTCCCGGGCGCCTTCATCAAATAATTTTACAGAAAAATTAAGTTTATTAGCACCGTCTGCCACAAAAACGGTATTTTCCTTTATGGTTTGAAGGCGGACGGGTTTGCCGTAGACGGGGATAGCAAAACTTCCTGCTTCGACTTGATCGCCTGTGACAGAAATCTTTACAATTCCCGGATTGGTACCGGCAATCACAGTAAACGACTCCTGTTGTGCAGGTTTAAGGGTCATTGCTGACTTTCCGTTGAGAAAAGTACCTGGTCCATCTATTTTCAATTTAAGACTTTCTACAGGTTGCTTGCTATTTTTCAGCTGCATAGCAACTTTTGCTCTGCTATAACCATCTGCTGGCAGCGCCTCCATATTAGAAGAAAACGCTATCACGGCCCGCTGAGGCATTTGGACTACAATTTGACGATCCTGCTCTTTTATATCATTAGCGGCATTCCATTCGATAAGCTCATTTTTTGCGGTGAGTGGAATGGTGGCCAGGGGATTTTTATCGTCATCATTCTCCACGTATTTCCATCCTTTATCTAACTTGATAATAACTTTTTTACTTTCCACATCGTAGGACCAGCCCTTCTGTTCTGTATCATGAATTAAAGCGCTCAGATTTTCATGAAATGCCAATTCCTTTCCATCTGCGATGATGCTGGTGGGAGGAAGAAGGCTATGCATTTTCACCAGGAAAGTTCGTTTTTCAGGCATGTTGTTGTATTCGCCTTTTCTGGCTGAAATAGAGATCGTCACTTTGTTATCGGTTTGTTCGCAAAGAATAGGGGTCAGAGCGAACTCTCCCTTTTCATAATTGTATGAAATACCGTCATCTTCGTAAAGTTGGAACGCTGAAGTTTTATGTGGATATATATCGAGTACCATTACTTCATCTTTGGTTTCGCCGATGTAATTTTTAACCTGTCCCATGGGGATAATGGCGCCGGCCTTCACGTATAGTAAGCCGCCGAGGTATTCTGGCCACTCTCCTTTTACCCACTGTGCTTTTTCAATATTTTTGATTTCCCCGCTCCAGTAATCGATCCATCGTCCCTTTGGAAGGTAAATACGACCGTAGTTTCCTTTTTGCAACCCGGTCCAGAAATCTATTTTTTCGCCGGCCGGAGAGTCGTCCACATCCGAAAGTGCCAGCAAAAACCAATCACCCACCATAAATTGGGATTTCATCTGGTGTGTGATCGGATCATCGTGATAGTACAATACCATGGGTCTTTCTACCGGCAGGCCGGTTTTACTCGATTGCCAAAGTGATGAATACAGGTAGGGCACTAATCTCGACCGCAGGCAGGCATATAAGCGATGGCTCTGCTCAATGGACTCCGAATACAGCCAGGGTTCGCGATAATAAGCCCAGGCGTCAACCACAGAGAAAGGTGTAAAAAAGCCCTGGTGCCAACCTGCCGCGTAGGGGTTCCGGATATCGTAGCTGACCATAGCATGACCGGAAAGGCTTGCATTTAACATGCCGTTTTCGGCCTGGAAATCTCCGGCCCACTGGAAGGGCCATCGATGGGAGGCCACGGAAGCGTTGTAAGCGTGAAACATCACCACCGCCCTTTCTTTTGTCTGCTTTCTAAACTCATTAAACAATGTCTCCGAATATAAAGAATTGGCAACGTTGTTTAACTCCTCGGCGCTCAAGTTGTCGTCCCGTAATTTGTTGTTGGCCAGTACAGGGCCAAGCAGTTCCGAACTAAGGATTGACCGGGGGTAGGGGTCATCTTGCTTGAACATTCGCACACCCATATCCACAATATCTTTTCGTTTGGCATACCAGTTCTTCCGGGTTTTTAAGTCGGTAATGTTCTTGGTTGGTGCCACGCCGGATTCCCACAGGTCAAGCTTGAATCCCATTTCGCCAAGCTCCCGGATCATTTTTTTTGGTTCGGGGAACCTTTCCGGACTCCATTTCCACTTCATAGAATAAGCAACCTCTTCCCAGCCGGGTTCCAAAGCCACAATGTCACAGGGGATTTCCTTGGCCCTGAATTCCCTGGCGATGCCGAGCAACTCTTGTTGATCTCCGTAATAGCGCAGGCGATATTGCAGACCAAAGGCCCATCGTGGTACCAGCATACTCTTTCCTGTCAAATCGGTATACCGGTCGAGTAGCCTGGTAAAATCGGGGCCGTAAATGATGTAGAAATCCATCTGGCCACCGTTGGAAGTGATGGAATAGAAATCGCTGGATTGGTTGGTAGATTTGGCGGTAAAATCGAATTCGTGGTTGTATACATTGTTAGAATAAAACGCATAACCTCGCGTACTCATGAAAAACGGAAGTGTAGCCTCTTTCCATCGATAGCCTCTTCTAAAAGTAAGTTTGTGCCCCCTGGCATCCAGTGTTTTCCGCATGAAGCCAAAGCCAAAAAAATGTTCGTCGGCAGGCATGTCAAAGTTCAGGACATTTTTGCTGCCGGGCTGGAACCCCAACCTGTCATTGTTTCGAAGTACGAGGTTACCGGCTTTATCCAATACCTGTAGCCCAAACTGTTGCTTGGCAATCCTGATCGTTACGGAAGCGGTGGTGATTTGATATTGGTCATTGTCTTCAGACAGCTCAAAGTTCGCAGGCGGGAAATCATTTTTTACGAATCCCCATTTTATCATAGCCGATTTGGAAAGGGTTCCGTCAGCAGCGGCCTGTATGCGGATAATGTCATCGGCAATAACACTTAGCTTGACGATCTCACCATTGGCACACTTGAAAAGGACGGAATTTTTTTGTTTTTCATGGGATTGAATTTTCCCGAGTGTGTCTTGCGCGTAGGATTGGATCACGCATCCGATGCCAAGTATAAAAAAGAGAATTTTCTTTCTACTGAATCTCATGTTAGTTGCTTTTAAAACAGTTTAATCGTCTATTTCCCGCTTTGACCTAAATCTACGCCTTTGAAGCTGACTCACCGTCCGGTCGTAAGTGCCCTTTATAGATAGTTAAATAACCAGGATTGGTAAGGTAACTTTAAATAAAGGTATCGATAACAAATATTATAATAATATATTATTTATGCAAATTTGTATTTGATCGGAAATAAAATGATTTGGGGAAAATTGATTGTAAAGGCATGTCTGAATATGTCCCTGGACAAGAATTAAAGGGTTAGCATCAAACACCTGTCGCTGTATGCTCACACGCTTGCTAAATCTCCGGGGATTCGGGTCGCACTTTTGATAGAAGACTTTGTGTATGGAGAAGTTCCTTACACTTTTTTAAAATTCAATGCTGACATCAAAATCCAGCTTATTCAAGAGCTCTCTATATTTATTATTTCGGCGACAGGAAAGGTTATTTAATTTGGCAGAAGTAGTTTTATTCTATTACCTGTCCTTGTTTGACCAACATTTTTCGTATGTTATTGTATGCTAACTCTTGAACCGCTTTATCTTCTTCAATAGCTAAACAAGCAATAACAGCTGAACTTTGGCCAAGAACCATGAATACCGGCTCCATGCGAATGGACCCAAATGCTATATGTGTTGCACTCAGGCAGATGGGAACAAGTAAATTGGAGCATTCTTCTTTTTTGGGTACAATAGCGCGATAACTTATGGGGTAAGGAGCTTTAACATGAGCTTCGACATTTCCTTCGTTGGATGCATCGCCCTTTGAATTTATATAGCGTTGCGTATGATGCGAATCCATGCCATAAGCTGCCATGCCAACACCGTCTCGGACTATCTCAATCCTTTCACAATGTTTTTGGGTCATGACAAAATCACTAATCATTCTTCTGGCCTCTCTGATATAGAGTTGCTGCTGCCAGCCATCTTCCCTGACAAATTCATCTTTGCATGTGCCCCATTCGGACACCTCCTCCCTGATCTCCTCAGGTATCCTTGGATGATTGGCTAATGTCCACATCAGACCTTGTTGATATAAAAGATGTTTTTGAATTATTCGTTCTCTTTCTTCATAATTTGCTTCCGGATAATCATAATTTTGCCCGATAAAATCAGTGGAAAAACCATCTCTATTATTTGAATCTGTTTTTCTATTGGGCATTTTACTGTGTATCCATGGAATTCTGTTATAGCCGGATTCGTAATTCCTGAATAATAATTCATAATTCAATTCATCGTAATTCTCGGGTTTTTCAAAAGGAATCCTGTTATCGGGGTGATCAGTCAGACACATCCGAAAACAATATGCTTGAATATGTTTGTCAGCGCTTCCGTCTTCCTTAACGGTTGGATTAATTCCGGGAAGTAATCCTGAAGAAGAATCTCCAGGCACCACGTAGGGATCTACTCCCTGAACAAAGTTGTGATGTCGAGCATTTGCTGATAAACCGCCGGAAAGTGTTCTGCTTGTATCGTTGGCCTGAACACCATTTAATGACTCGCCATATTGAGCATTAGCTTCTCTTCCAATTGTATAACTAACACCCGCCGTCGCAATCAGGTCACCCTCATAAGTCGCGTCAATAAACATTTTCCCATAATATTTATTACCCGACTCCATGGTGATGGATTTTATGGTGTTATCTGTTTTTGATACGCCCGTCGTTCTGTTAAGTCGCTGGCTATAGATTATCCGAATGTCGAGGCCTTTGATCATGTCATGATAAACTTTCAGGGCAGCTGAAGGTTCGAATGTCCACATGGCATCTTCGTTTTTATTAGTACGTGTTTGCCCTCCGTCCTTATATTCGGATCTCATCTGCCACACCCAGTTGACAGAATCTTCGTAGTATCTTCTGATATTTTGATAAAATTCTCGGGAGATACCTCCAATCACCTGCTTATTGCCTATATCAGTCTGCCCAAGACCACCGGTAGTAAGTCCCCCAAGACGATTGGTTGGTTCAATTAATACCACCGACTTCCCAAGTCTTGCGGTCTGAATGGCGGCTGATATACCTGCTGAAGTCCCTCCGTAAATAATAACATCTGCAGAAATCCCTTTTTCATTATTTTTGTTATTGCAGGATGAAGGGATAATAAGTGCAAATAAGGATATTGCTATTAAAGTATATGTTATTCTCATTGGTTTCAAATGCATTTTGATTATTTGCTAAAACGGTTTGCATATGGCCAGTGGGGTTTTTGAAAACGTTTAGTTTCCCGACCGACCATAGTGTTGTTTAGAATTTCATTGTTTAATACTTACATTTCAGCCCCATTGGCTATATGTCTTGTTGGTAGCAGCGTTTCTTTTTGTTCTTACGCTTGTCGCAAAATCTTCTCCATTTTTCTGCCTTTTGCCAATTCATCCACCAACTTGTCTAAGTATCTCCCCTGTTTTCTAGTTACAGGTCATTATTATATTGCTACCAACCTGTTGATAAACTAAACACTGCCAACGGAATAGTTCCGGTCCTTTCGGCTATTTATTTGTCATTTTTAATGTATGCTACTCTATTGGCTGGAACTTTTTCCATGTTAAAACACCTGCCTTCCTCGCCCAATCTTTCCACAACATTTCCATCTCAGCTGCCTTCTCCGGCATTTTTTCGATCAGGTTGCTCATTTCACTTCGGTCCTCTTCCAAATCGTACAACTCCCAATTGTATTCGGAATCTTTTTCCCATTTCGATACCAGTTTGTACTTTCCAAGCCTTACGGCTTTATTACCTTCATGTTCCCAGAAAATGGCCCGGTTTTGTAAATCCTGATTTTCAAAAGCCGGTTTGAGGCTGATCCCTTCCAGGGGGGTAATGGAACGTCCGTTGAAGGTTTCAGGGTAGTGTCCGCCTGCGACTTCAATACAGGTAGCCATGATATCAATCAGATGTCCCGGTTGATTTCGAAACTCGTTCCTGGCCTTTATCCCGGCCGGCCAGTGCACAATAAGCGGGGTGGCTATTCCTCCTTCATGTACCCAGTGTTTATACATTCTGAAAGGGGTATTACTGGCATTTGCCCAGGGTTTTCCATACCCCAGGTAAGTATCATCGCCGCCAGGTTCGAGACCTTTCCCAACGCGGACAGGTCTGCCATCACGAGTATGTCTTGGAACCATATTAGTTTGAAGCTCACCATTGCCCATCGGCTTGATCTCCTGAGGGTTTACATTTTTGTGGTGGGGCCTGATGGTTTCACTAAAACCAAATTCCTCAGCGCAGCCCCCGTTATCCTGTAAAAAGAAAACCAAGGTGTTATCTTTTATCCCTTTTTTTTCAAGGGTGTTCATGACGCTTCCTATACCCTGGTCCATGCAATCAACCATGGCTGCATATACTTCCATCAGAGCGCTATACCAACCCTTTAGACCGGTATCTTCCCAGTCCGGGATACCGTCTTTTCCCGAGAGCTGCCATTTCGGTTTAATCAAGCCCATTTTTAACATCTGGTTATACTTTGTTTGGCGAAGGACATCCCAGCCTTCATCAAATTTGCCCTTGTATTTGGCAACGTCTTCCGGTTTGGCATGCATAGGCCAATGGGCGGCCGTGTAAGGGAGGTAGATAAAAAATGGCTTGTCACCATCGTGCTCTTCGATAAATTTTACGGCATTATCGGAGATAGCGTCGGTATAATAAAAATCTTCATCTGGGGCGATAAACTCATTATCGCGGGCGAGCGAGTTGGGATCGTAAAAACTTCCGGCGCCATGGATCGTGCCAAAGAACCTGTCAAATCCTCTCTGCAACGGCCAATTATGCTTTGAGGGGTTTTCCGCCGAAGGCCTGTAAGGGGTAACGTGCCATTTCCCAGACATGTAGGTAGCATAACCCGCCTGCTTCAGTACCTCCGCAATGGTTACGGCATTATTGCTTAAATCGCCCCGGTAGCCATCAGTTCCGTTATCTCTCATCATGTGGCCAATGCCTGCCTGGTGTTGATAAAGCCCGGTCAAAAGTGATGCTCTCGTCGGACAACAGCGCGCGGTATTGTAGAATTGGGTAAACCTCAGGCCATTTGCGGCAAGCCCGTCAAGAACCGGGGTATTGATAACGCCACCATAGCATCCGATGTCGGAGTAGCCCATATCATCTGACATGATAAGGATGATATTTGGCTTTAAGTCTTGCTGTTGATCTGTTTGGCAACTTGCGGCTATGAATAAAATGATAAGACTGGTAATAATTATCCTGGATTTCATCATGTCATTTGCGTTTTCTTTAAAATAAAATATCAGCGTTTCCTGCAATCTTTACTGCTCATATCCCGATTTCCACGACTGAAAAAGACCATCAAGCTCCTGTACCACATCCTGATTATTTTGAGCCTCATTGTGTGTTTCCGTCGGATCATTTTCGATATGGTATAGATCCCATGGATCATTTTTGTCTTTCCTTACAATTTTCCACTGATCCATTCTCATGGCCTGGCCTTTTCTCCATTCCCAATACAGGGGTCCGTTCCGTTTGGTTCCAGGGTTTTCAAATGTAGGCAATAAGCTTTGACCCCGGAGCGGCGTAATTTCCTGCCCGTGATAGGTACGAGGGTATTCAGCCTTTGTAATGTCTACAAATGTGGCCATGAAATCGATAAAATGGCCAGGATAACCGGAGAAACTATTTGCCTTAATTTTATTGGGCCAGTAAGCGATAAAAGGGGTATTGATCCCTCCTTCATAGCTGAAATTTTTATAGAACTTAAAAGGTGTATTGGAGACATTGGCCCAATCTTTTCCAAGTGAAATCCACCTGCCCATCGAGCCGACCGGCGCGTTGTCGTCATCGTCCTTTAGATTCACAACTTCCGCCGATGCGCCGTTGTCCGAAACAAATAAGATAATAGTATTATCAGCGTAGCCAAATTGATTTAATTGTCTTAACAGCCGGCCAACATTTTGATCTATTCGGTCTATCATGGCGGCATATACTTCCATCTTTTTGGCTTCGTAAGCTTTTTGGTCATCAGGCAAGCTATCCCACTTCGTATAAGTTGGTCCCGAAAGCCGGAAAGTACTATCGATCAATCCTAGCTGTATCTGTTTTTCATATCTTTTTTTTCTTATATGTTCATAGCCAAGGTCATATTTTCCTTTGTACTTTTCTATGTCTTCCGGCCAGGCCATCAGGGGATCATGGGGGGCGGTGTAGGCCAGGTACAAGAAGAATGGTTTATCCGATTCCGCACTTTCCTCCAGGTAGCTCAGGGCGTATTTGGTAAAATAATCCGTCGAGTAAAAGTCTTTTTCAGGAGGTGTATAGGGTTGGTAGAGTATGCTGTCGATGGCCCATTGGCGGTTATTTCTTTTCTGTGCCGGTTTTGGTTCTCCCTCCCGTTGCCTTCCCGGATTAAAATGGTTAAAAGCTCCGTCCTTTAGCCCAAAATAGTGATCGAAACCCCGGTCATAGGGATTTTCTTTCCCATGATGTTTTCCCGCCCAATAGGTGAGATATCCGGCGCTTTGTAAAACTTCTCCGAGTGTCACAGCGTTTGTGATCGGATTTGTGAAGGTTTGGTCATAACCACAATCCTGTGCATAGACGCCTGTTAACAGGCAGGCTCTGGATGGGAAGCATTTGGCCGTGTTGTAGAAATTGGTAAAACGCATACCATCTTCGGCAAGCTTGTCAATGTTTGGAGTATTGATTTCGCTTCCATAACATCCCAGGTCCGACCATCCCATGTCGTCCACACTGATCAATATGATGTTGGGCTTTTCAGTACTTGTTGGCGACGAGCAATTTGCCATTAAAAAGACAAGCGAGCAAAGGTATAAGATACATTTCATTTTTTTAGATTATGGCCACGTTTGGTTTCTTTTATACTTAATATTTACATTTTTATTGATAAATCCCTGGGCTATTTTATCAATCAACTCGTGGTGTGCTTTCCAGGATATATAGACTTCCATCCCCCATTTTTGAATCATTTCCTGGCATTCAGCACTGGTCTTTGAATTTGACCTGATGTCCGTAGTAGTGATTTGGCCGCGCTCCAGAATTTTAGGAGGCTGTAAAAATTCATCCTGTTTATCAACTTTATATTTATTTAAATATTCACTGAGTTTTGAGGACAGGTCATATTGCCAATGGATTTTGTACTCAAAAATCAGGTGTTGCCTGGATAGATGAAAATGGTTGTTCCATCTTCCGTGTATTTCAGGGTGTTGAAGGGTATGCGCATCAACACTTAAAAATCGATACAGGTGATTTTCCGGTTTTGAATAATCGATTAATTCAAACCCGAGACTAAAGATTTCCACGCATTCATGTACTCCTCTGGTGGTATTAGCACCACAGAATTGGCATTTACCTTCTCCGTAAAGGGTAATACCGTTTTTCTCCGCTGCGCCAATGTAGTCTTGCATGATCTTTTTTATTTATGGCTAAAGTTCCATTTCGGAAGGCTTTATTTCAAATAGGATTATCGGATTTTTAAAATTAAAATTAATCTTTGATACATAAAGCCATTAAAGGGATATTTTCGGTTTAGGAAATAGGATTGATAGCCGCTAATCTATTGGTATAACAATACAAAATGATTGTGGAAGAGAAGTTTTAGACGATATTTGCGTTTATCTACCAGGTTAGCAACCGTATGATAAATGATAAAAGTACGTTAATTTTAGCCGATGATAAGTCGCATTCGACATAGTGTATATTTTAGAGTCCTTTGGGGGCTGGTGGCATTATACCTGCTGAACATTAGTGTTGATACGGCCGATCCCTACCCTGACTACATCCCGGAAGTCCTTACTATCAACGACCAGGAGAGTTTTGTGGAATTTTTTTTAGAAAAGATATTGGGATTTGAAAATGCCATTGCCGAATATGATGACCACGATACGGAAGACCACAACAAGAAAAAAAACAGTAAAATAGATGTAGTGGCATTGTTTTTTTCTCAGCACAATGCCGACAACAACTTCAATAAAAGAAAACAGACCTATCCCAATTATTCGGAAAGATTGACAGCGGGATACTGCCGACTCGATATTCCTCCGCCAAAAGCTTGATTTGTTTTTAAAAGGTATTTATCAGACCGATGCTAAAAATAGCATTCGGCCCAGTCATTTATTCATTAAAAACAAATCAAAATGAACATTAAAAATATTTTGATGCCAATCCTTTTATTGGCATCATACACCTCCACTATTGCACAAATTGACGATGCAAAAAAAGACAGCCTTTACATTCAGGAAGTAGAGGATTACCAAGAGCCCGGTAAGGTATTGCACGCGGAGCCGCTATACATTGACCTGATAAGAGACCTCGGGGCCAGAAAAGGAGAAAAAGAGTGGAACGTAGGTCTGGGATTGACCGACAATTTAAGCTTCGATTCTTATGAAATGCTGGTTGAATATGAATGGGCGCCGGTGGATCGTTTGGGACTGGAAGTAGAATTACCGTTCACTTTTTATTCTCCTTTAAACGGAACAGCAAAAGATTCCATTCCTTCAAATAAGCTGAATAGTCTTAAAGCTGCTGTCCAATGGTCCTTTTTTGTTAATGAACGGATAGCCACTTCCATGGCCGTCGGCTATATCAATGAATTTGAACTTTCAGACTTTAGAAGTTTCGGAAACCCTTTTATCAGTGGCAATATTTATAATCCCTTTTTTATTGTCGCCAAACGGTGGGGCAACAACATTCATTCGCTGATTTATACAGGCCCAATGATTGAGCGGAATTTTCAGACCAACAAAACACATTCGACTTACGATATCAATACCAGTTTTCATTACATGATCTCCGGTACAAGAAATTTTATAGGTGTTGAATTCAATAAAACGCTGGACAATGATGACTTTGATATGACCATAAGACCGCAAATGCGACTCGGTATTGCCGAAAATCTTTTGATCGGTATTGTAGCGGGTATACCGGTCAGCAGAGAAAATGAAAGAGTCAGTTCCTTCATCAGGCTGATATGGGAGCCCTAGCGTGGGAAGGGCAGCCAGCGGTCGTACAAACATAATGCCTTGCAGGTATCGGTTTGTAAGGCAAACAAAGGGATCACAAATTGTGATCCCTTTGTTTGGAGAATATCCTTGCCTGCTTAATTGGAGAAAATACAAGCTTTTGAGGCAGGTAAAAAAGGGAAGAGGACCTACCCTGTCGTGAATACTCATCATTAATTAAGTAAATCAACTAAGATAACTCCTCCCTTGCGAAAGTATTTTAATCTAAATTCTGGTCTTCCCGCCTGTTGACAATTTAAAATTTGACGTAGGCAGTGACATTAATTCCCAGTCCGGGTTTATTCCGCACGGCGTTGTAGTTCTTAAATACGATCTCCGGATTGTATACTTTTTGATCCAGCAGGTTTACGCCTTCAAATACCAATCCTATTTTGGGATATTTCAGATTTGCCAATTTATCTACTTTAACATCCAATCTGGCGGTTAGCCAGTTAAATGCGCTAAGCTGATCAAGACCTTCGACAGACGAGTCATTATCAAATGGGCTGGAGTAAAAGGAATTGAACACCCCCAGATTAAGGTAACTTTTGACATCCATTGCAGCTCCTAACTTTACCATATGCTGCGGCAACCGGGTAACATTTCTGTTACCACTATCATCTTCATTTGTCTGGAAAGCGTAAGATCCGTCAAGATAAATGGTGTTTGTCAACGAATATTTTGCTTCAATTTCAAAGCCCTGTGACTTCAGTTCTCCCAGGTTGGTGTAAGTAAGGCTTGCACCGCTGGAAGGGTCGGTGTTGGGTATCCTGGTTACAAGGTCTGTTTGCTTGCTGTTGAAATAGGAAACGGCCACACTGGTCTTATCCTTTGCGTAAAACACCTGAGTTTCAAAAGTGGAAATATTTTCCGGCTTGAGGTTGGGGTCCCCTATCAGAGTCGGCGGCGTAAATATGTCTGTTTCTGCAGGATATGGGGCTCTGAATGCCTGACCATACATGATTTTTGCACCCAGGCCGGATTTAAATGAAGCAACAGCGGCAAGTCGGGGAACAAAGTTGACATCCAGACCTGCAACTTTATTCAGCTGTCCTCCAAAAACCAATTTGAGCCAATCCATGGGTTTGTAGTCTGCTTGCAGATAACCATGGAACCATTGATCGGAATAGGACGGAATTATGATGGAAGTATCGTTTGTAGTCCATTCACCGGAAAGATGATAAAGCGATCCGCCTACAGTAACCTCGAATTTCTCATTGATCGTTAAAAAGTTAGTTATCTCAAAAACATAATCATTGGCGGTTGGAATTCTTACTGAGCTTAAGTCATTAAAAAATCCATTGTCAAAATTATCATTGATATTATTGTAAGTAATATTGGCGCTTATGGAATAAACGTCGGGAATTATATCGCCGGTATAGCCCAGATCAATAAATGCCCTTCTTGATTTGTAAATGCCAGGAATGGAAGTAGCAGGAGTAATATGAGCCAGGTCGTTTGCGCCGTAGAACCCGGATAATGAGAAGCCCTTGTATTTAAACTGTAGATTGGCCGCTAATATATCCTCGCCAAAATCAGTTTCGGCATATTGCCTGTTTGGACCCCGGGTCCTCGTAGAATCACTGAAACGCCAGCCGGTTGACTTTAAATAGTTGAATCCGCCGTTTACCTTTAATTCGCCAATTGATGTTCCTCCATCAATTTGCAGCATACCGGTTCCAAAGGATCCGCCTCCTCCTCTTACATTCAATTCGGGTTTAGCGGCCTCCTTGGTGATAATGTTAACAACTCCGACATAAGCATTGGATCCGTACAACACTGAACCGGGACCGCGAATAATTTCGATCTGTTTTATAGAATAAACCGGAAAACTGGTTAGTATACCTACATTTTGCCCCCCAAAAACACTTTCTCTGAAAGGGCGACCATCGATGAGGAAAAGAATTCGGGGGTTGATATGCGTCGGAAGGTCCCCTCTAAGTCCAATAGCGTTCTTCCTAAATACAAATGAAGATAAACCATAAAAGCCAGCAGATCTTTCAAGAATTTCATAAAGGCTGGTTCCGCCGAAGGTTTCAATGTCCTTGGCAGTGATAGTCGTAATAACTGATGGTGCATCAAAAGCTTTTTCTTCCTTCTTGGAGGCACTCGTGATTTTAATATTCATCAGATCTTCCAATGAAATCTCAATCAGATCCTCCATACTCTGCGCTGGCGCCGTAGGTGTTAACATACTCCCCACGATCAGTCCCATAACCAGCATTTTCACAAATTGTTCCATACGTTGTCAATTAAATTAAACCAATATTTTAAATGTCAAGTAACACACAAACCGATCATTAAAATATTTAACCTAACCGTTAAGATATATTAAAATCAAAATGAGATAAATCAGATGTCGGTAAAAAAGGTACCTGAATATTATTTTATCTGAATTGGTCAGAAATCCGGTGAAACCTGGCATCGCTGTTTTCCGGGTTAAGATAGTCGTGTGAAGGTCTGTATTTAAAACACATCCCTGTCAAAGTGTGGCTGCGGATCAGGGTTGTTTTGTAGGATATTTGTTTGTCAATGAACGGCGTTTTGCCGCCGCCGGGTTTATCTCCGAGCCAAGCCGGAACATAAAAAGAATAATTTATGTAAAAATTTCACCACTTTCCGTCAAATATAGGGTAGAATATTGGCGTAATTAACAATTATTTAGTCTATTCAAGATTTCCGTATGGAGGAAACCTGACTGAGATCGCGACTTTAAGAATTCTGTCTAAGAAAAAATTGGATTGTTGAACAGGCCCAAAAAAAGTTCGGGAATAACTAAGCAAGCTTCCGGTGTAAAATTACCACATGATTGCATTGATTGGGGTAAATTCAGAAACGGGGATCAAAATGCCTTTGCCAGAATTTTTAAGCAATACAACCCCATATTATACCACCATGGTGTCAGGTTTTTCTACGACCCGGAGGTAGTGGAAGATTGTATACAGGATCTTTTCTTAGGGTTATGGCGCAATAGAAAAAACTTGTCGGAAGTCGAGTCGGTAAAATATTACTTGATAGTCTCCCTAAGGAGAATTTTGCTAAGAAACAAGGTGATAACCAGGAGACAGGCAATGATCAAAGAAATTTTATTGGCGGATACATTGCCTCCGATTGTCAGCTTTTCTGATGAGCAAGCTAGTGAGAATGAATTAAAAACCGGTCGGGAAAATTTGCTGAACACAGCGTTAGACAGGCTTCCTCCCAGACAAAAGCAAGCCCTTTCCTTGAAGTATTTTCAGCAAAAAAGTTATGTTGAAATTACCTCCATCATGTCTATCAACTATCAAACTGCCCGTAAGTTTGTATACAAAGCCATACAAAATCTGCGAAAAAATATGAGGGCTTAAATACCTTTTCTTTTTCAAACCGCCCGGTTTGCACTAAAAAACCTGTTTTTAAAACTTTTCTGAAAATAATTTTTTTTCGAGGGCTACAAATCGACCTCCCCATTCTCTATTAATACCAGAGTCACCTATTATAATTATTGATAGTTAAAGACTTGTAACTAAAAAGAACGGTTTGAATATGAAATATGAGCATTACCGGGTCGAGGATTTGGTGTCGGATAAATCATTTAGAGAGTGGGTTCTATCCTCCGATTATACATCAGATACTTTCTGGAAACGGTGGGCCGAGAGCCATCCGCAAAAAAGAAAATTGATAGATGAGGCGAAGGAAATAGTATTGTCTGTTGAAAGGGATCAGATTAATTTTTCGGAAAATAAAAACCAGGAAATGTGGAAAGCCCTGACAAAAGTTATGGAGGAAGACAGTATTGTCGACAACATTTTAGGAGAAGATTCCAAGAGAGAGATCCCCAAAACTTCGCCATCAGCTTTACCGCAATATATCCACGATATCGGTGGCACCAAATCGAACAAAGGAGGGTTAAGACATCTGGGAATCGCCGCGTCTATTGCGGTGGTATTGGGTCTTTCCTTTGGACTATATCAGTTCTACGGTAGCGAAAATGTAGCCAATACCCCGGACCTGGCGCAATACATAAAGCGTGAAAATCCTCCCGGGGTAAAGAGCGTCATTGCGCTGGCAGACGGCACCAAAGTCACACTAAACGCCGCCAGTAGCCTTGAATTTCCCAAAGGATTCAAAGGGGAAGAACGGTTGGTATACCTGGAGGGAGAAGCCTTTTTTGAGGTGCAGAAAAATCCGGAAAAGCCATTTATTGTCATTACCAATAAGATTGCCACCACTGCATTGGGTACCTCGTTTAATATCCATGCCTTTCCCGATAAAAAACAAATCAATGTTTTCCTGGTAGAGGGGAAAGTAAAGGTAGAGGCATTTGAGGACCTTGACCAACAGCAAAAAACCAAAGAAACTTTCCTGGCTCCCGGTGAACAGGTGATTTACAAAAAAGATAAACAGGCATTAAAAAAGGGAAAGTTTGACAGCGAAATAGCCATTGCCTGGAAAGAAGGGATCCTTTATTTCAGGAAAGCGGACTTCGAAGAGATAATCGATAAACTGGAAAAATGGTATGGGGTCAAATTTAAGATCCTAAACCAAAACCAGCAAAACATGCGGTTTTCAGGCACCTTCCAAAACGAGACATTGAAGAACATCCTGGAGGCCATAAGCTATTCACAAAGATTTGAATACCAAATAAACGGAGATCATGTAACTATCAACTTCAATAATTAAACAAACAAGATATGCAATTTGACAGCTCTTAATCAACCACCGGTTACGCGAGAGTAACAGGCCCTAAAATCAGAATCATTCATATTGGCCATGTGACAATTCAAGATTTTAGGGACCCAGACTAATGAAATTATTATTCCATTAAACATCATAAAGATATGAATAAATTATTACTACTGATTGCTATGAGTCTAAAGTTTTGTGTCTATGGCGCTTTCCTTCAGTGCCTTTTCATGAGCGTTTTGCTCGCTCACGAGGGCATTGCTCAAAAAGCTAAGACGCTGGATGACATCGACGTAATGATCGGTTTTGAGGGAACTCATTTATTTGAGGTTTTTGCAAAACTGGAATCGAAAACCGAATTTAAATTTTCCTATTTCGATACAGACCTGCCCAATAAAGAAATAAATCTAAACTACGAATCCCGTAGTATGAGAGAAACGTTATTTGCCATTGCCAGGCAAGCGGGTATTAAATTTAAGCGCATCAATAATATCATCACTGTCGACAGTATACCATTGGAAACGAAGAGATTTGAGCGACGAAAGCTGGTGGTGGAAGCGAGACCGGTTTCAGGGAAGGTTACTTCTAACGATGGAGAACCTTTGCCAGGAGTAAATGTGCTTGTTAAAGGAACGGTTACTGGCACGATCACTGACCTCAACGGTGATTTTAATATTGATGTCCCTGATAACGCGACAACCCTGGTATTTTCTTATGTGGGCTATCTTACGGAAGAAGTAGCTATCGACGAGCGTTCAGTAATCAATGTTACCTTAATGCCGGATATTGAGACGCTTTCGGAGATTGTCGTGGTAGGTTATGGTACCCAAAATGAGAAGAAGGTGACCGGGTCGGTTTACAAAATTGATAGTAAACAATTTGAAAGCAGGCCACAAACGAATCTTCTACAATCTTTGCAAGGAGCTATCCCGGGTTTGGTAATTACCCGGTCTGGAGGCGGACGTGTCGGGAGGGAAGGTAATGAAGTGCTCATTAGAGGGGTTACTTCCAGATCGACGCCTGGTGTTCTGGTAGTGATAGACGGTATTGTTCAAGCCGAACAAAATGCCGACGCCCTTTACCAGATCAATCCTCAGGATGTGGAATCCATTACTGTGTTGAAGGACGCGCAGGCGGCCATTTATGGTGCCAGGGCAGCCGGAGGTGTAATAATTGTAACCACAAAGAGCGGGAAATCTCAAAAACCGATTTTCAAATATTCCGGAAACCTCTCGATCAACAGGTTATCCGACAGTCATCCGAGGTTTGCTAACCTGGAAGATTTCGCAAGATTTAATGATGCGGCTTTTGAAGCCGCCCAGTCCAGTTTTAGGCCGTATCAGTATTTGATACCACAGTTTGATGACGGTACAATCCGGATCAATGACAATCAAATCATTCAAGGTCCTTTTAGCGACGTGCCTTTCATTTCGACTAATTATGTGGATTGGATTGATGAATTATATGGAGGTAGCAGATATATGCAGACACACAATTTTAGTGTTGCGGGGAATACGGAGAAATCAAATTACTTTATTTCGGCAGGTTTTATTGATCAACCGGGCTCTTTAAGAGATAAGTATGGTAAAAACAGTAACAAGCGATACTTTGCCAGGGCAAAATATGCCATGGACGTACGAGATAATCTTACCTTGAGTACCAATATTTCAGTAGAACGCCAGGAGATCGATGAACCAACAGGTTATAGTTTTGGGCAACAATTAGCGAATGGTGTTTGGTCCAATCATTTACCATTGACCCCCGGAGGTAATCCCCTTAACTACGGAGGGTTCCAAAGCCCAATTGCCTTTACCAGGGACGGGGGTAATCTGACGGATATTAATTACCGGCAAAACGTTCAATTTGGTGCCGAGTTCAGGCCAATCGAAGGGTTAAAATTTAATGGTGATTTTTCGATAAACGTAGATAATGGAACCAGGTTGGGGATGCAAAGAATTGTGCAGCAGTTTAATTTAGACGATACACCAGGTGTATTAAACCCTAATCGCTCCTCTGCCTTTAATAGCTATGACAGGGATATTCATAGGGTAGCCAATCTATATGGAAGTTATGATTATCTGCTCCGTCAGGATCATAATTTTTCTGTCACCATAGGCCTGGCCCACGAGGAGTATGACAGAGAGACAGGAGGTTCTACAAGTTTTGATTTGGTTTCTGAATTGCTGCCTGCGGTTGGCTTTGGGGATCCTGAAACGGTAACCGCCGGATACTTTGGCACCCATTGGGCTATCAATTCCCTATTTGCAAGGGCATCATACAGTTTCAAGGAAAAATATATCGTGGAAGCTAATTATCGAAGAGATGCATCTTCCCGTTTCGCTGAAGATTTCAGGGTTGGCAATTTTGTGGGGGGATCTTTCGCCTGGAATATTTCAGATGAAGCCTTTATGGAGGGTTTATCCGGCATATTTGATAATCTGAAACTAAGGGTGTCAGTCGGTGAACTTGGAAACCAGGTGGCTATACCCGACGATGATCCACTAAGAAATTTTCGCTTTAAATCCTTCATCAATATCAATAATGGATATCTTTTTGGCAACCCGGATGGCCCGGTCGTGGGCCAGCAGGCAACCTTTGAAAGTCGTGAATTAGCATCTCCGGAAAGACAATGGGAGACTACCCTGGTTAAAAATATTGGAATCAATTTCTCATTACTTGACTCAAGGTTGTCAGGATCATTTGATTACTTTAATAAAACGACCAGGGATGTGCTGCTAGGCCTGGATTTTCCTGATATTTTAGGAGCTACTCCCCCATTGACAAATGGTGGTGAGATAAAAACCAAAGGCTGGGAGGCCGCCCTTTCGTGGCAGGACGAAATAGGAAGTAACTTTTCTTATTCCGTAAGCTTGGTGATGAGTGACGATGTGAATGAAGTAACGAGCCTTGAAGATGCGCGAACGGTAACTCAGGGCTTAAATGATTTTAGAGAGGGATATAGCGCTAATTCCTGGTTTGGCCCCCAGTTTGACGGCTTTATAGATAACCAGCAGGAACTTGACCAATACACGCAACTACAGGGAATTCCCGGAAACCTGGCTTCTATTGGAATAGGCGCTGCGAAATTTAAGGACCTGGATGGCGATGGCATTTTTGAGCCTGGGGTACTTTACGAGCCTGGCAACCCCGAGTCAGGTGACATGGTTTTAATTGGTAATTCCAGACTTCGGCTTCCGTACTCAATAAATCTAACGGCAAAATGGAAAAATTTCGATATGGGGTTATTTCTCCAGGGTGTTGGAAAACTCAATTTGCCTAATCCGGTTCGCCCCCCAGGTTGGGCATGGTGGGAAAATCCATATCAGCATTTCATAGGACAAACATGGACCCCGGATAATACGAATGCATTACATCCTTTGCATATTACAGACGGTGGTATATTCTTCCATAACTACCAGGCGTCAACGGCTCCATATTATTGGGTAAAAGCTACCTATCTGCGGGTCAAAAACTTCCAATTGGGTTATACAATACCAAAGGCAATTCTGGATAGGATCAATATCGGTAGTCTTAGGGTATATTTTAGTGGTAATGACCTGTATGAGTTTACCGATATCAGGGGAGATTTTGACCCTGAGTCCTATGAACGTAATACTAACCCGATTTTCAGATCTTATTCATTTGGTTTGGACCTAACCTTTTAAAACTGATTTATTATGAAGAAAATGATAGATAACTGCAAACTTCCGGTTCTTATTGCTTTGTTATGCATGTTGAATTTCTCATGCGAAAAAGATCTGGACCTGGAACCTAAGAGTAGTATCAGTAGCGATGTCTTTTTTGCTTCGCAAGAAGATTTCAAGCTTTGGGCAAACCAGTTTTATTTTGACCTGCCTTCCTTTACTTTCCGCCGGGATGACTGGAGCGATATTACCTACCAACCCGGGGGCAATACAATCAGTCGAGGGCAACATCAGGTAGTTCCTACGGATAACTTTTGGGGAGATACCTACTGGGACATTAGAAAATACAATACCTTACTGGAAGAAGCGGCTGATGCGCCTGAAGATCTTAAAAGTGGTATCGCGGTTTACGAGGCAGAGGCTAAATTTTTTAGGGCTTTTGCTTATTTCAATCTTTTGCGACGGTATGGAGGAGTTCCTATTATAGACAAGGTGTTGGATTTAAATAGTGAGGAACTATTTGGCACCAGGAATACAAGAGAGGAAGTGGTTGACTTCATTCTCAGGGACCTCGATGAAGCAGCGGCGGTTTTACCCTTGCAGTCCGACCTTTCCGGTCAGGATTTGGGTAGAGTTACCAGTGGTACTGCCTATGCATTCAAATCACGGGTTGCCTTATTTGAAGGCACGTGGGCAAAATATCATGGTTCCGCGGGGAACGTAAATGATCTGCTAACACAGGCCGTCGATGCTGCCAACCAGGTGATTACCATGGAAGGAAGCGAGTATGAACTATTCGACAAATCTGATCTGGCAGAAGAAAGTTACTTTTGGATGTTTACATTAGATAACACGCAACAAAACCCGGGCAATTATACAAAAGCTGACAATCGTGAAGTAATCCTGGAAAGCAGGTTTGATATGGAATTGAGATCACATAGAGCTTTTCCGAACCCAATTGTAAGTAATAATCCCACTAAAGCGTATGTTGATTTGGTTTTGTGTACCGATGGGCTTCCTATCGAAAAATCGCCGCTATTTATGGGTTATGATATGGTTGGAGATGAATATTTAAACAGAGATCCCAGGATGACTACCTCACTGATGATTCCGTTTCAAAGATATCATGCGGCTAATCAGGATCTTTGGCAGATTGATTGGTCAGATCCTGATCGAGAAGACCGGGGTTTCCTGTATGAGATAGAAATTGGTCTGAGGACCCAGACAGGATATAATATACAAAAACTGGTACCCACAGGAAGGTTTCCTGCCGGTCATAATTGGGCAGTTATCAGATATGCTGAGGTATTGCTAAATTTTGCGGAGGCCACCTATGAGCTCAATGGTTCAATATCCGATGAGGATTTAAATAAATCTATCAACAAGCTCAGGCAACGGGTACGCATGCCGGCGATCACGGGGGCCTTTGCCAGCACTAACGGTTTGGACCTGTTACAGGAAATTAGAAGAGAAAGAACCGTGGAACTTTTTGCAGAAGGGTTTAGATATGATGACCTAAGGAGGTGGAAAACAGCGGAGGTCGAGCTTCCTAAAGCAATTAAGGGAATCAAATACACCGGCACTCAATACGAGACAGATCCAAGGTGGTCTGGCTTGACTCCTGAGGTGGATACCGATGGTTTCTTTATTGTCGAATCGCCAAACGTACGTCAATTTGATCCCAGTAAGCACTATTTGTTTCCTATTCCCAGAAATGAGATTGCGCAAAATGAAGCTTTGGCTCAAAACCCGGGATGGCAGTAATAAACAATTACCATTATAAATAACCTCAAAGAGTGACTTTATAGTCACTCTTTGTTTAATATCAATATTATTAAAAACCGATGAGAAATAAGTTAATCTGCTTTCTGCCATTGTTTCAAATACGGATAGCTGGAGTTTTAAATAGATTTTTTGCTTTGCTTTTTTTTATTCCACCCTGTTTATCCTTAGCCCAATCAGATCCCACTATGGTCCGACAGGAGCCGCCTGAGGTATATACCGAATCTCAGATGCAATACGTGGGCATGCCCATTGGTGGTATAACTGCCGGCCAGGTTTACCTGGGGGGAGACGGCCAGCTTTGGTATTGGGATATTTTTAACCTCCAACGAATTGAACCGGGTGGACCAGGCGACAAATTTTACCTCAATCCCATGGTACAGGACAAAAGCTTTGAGCAGGGCTTTGCTGTCAGAATCAAAAAACTGATCCCTACGACCATCACTCCAAGCGTAAAACCGCTTCGTAAAGGAGGATTTCGCAATATTACCTTTCGTGGAGAATATCCAATAGGAAAAGTAACTTACCATGACCCTGCGTTTCCCGTTTCAGTTGAACTCAACGCCTATACCCCGTTTGTACCGACAGATCACGAGTCCTCTGACTTTCCGGCGGTGGTCATGGAGTATACACTTACCAATGACGCGGTCATACCCGTTTCGGTTGAGTTATTAGGTTGGCTACAAAACATGGCCAATTTTCAAACCGCGGCCAGCGCGAAGGGAACTCACAAAAATTCAATTATAAGATCGGAAAATACTTTACAGCTGAAGCTATCATCGGATGTTGAAGCGGCCAGCCAGGACCTACCTGATTATGGCAATATGTCTTTGACCTTGCTCCAGGGAGGTGAAGCCTGGGCCACACCGATGGCTCCTAAAGACATAGTGTATAACCTTCCTGAAGTTGGACCATTAAAAGATACATTGGCAACAGCGGGCCTGGGGAATGTACTGACCGGAGCCATTGGCAAAGAAATTATTTTGAATCCCGGGGAAAAAAGGACGATGACGTTTATTATTTCTTGGTACTTCCCAAATGTGCATAGAAAAGAAAGTGGCTTTCATCATTTGAAGAACAGGGAGAAGCTGAGACATTATTATAGCAAAAAGTTCACGTCATCGTCCGATGTAACCCGTAAAATTATTGCAAATCAGAAAAAGTACCTGACCGCTACAAAACTTTGGAATAAGACGTGGTACGACTCCTCTCTCCCGGCCTGGTTTCTCGACAGAACCTTCATCAATACCAGTACCCTGGCGACGACCTCCTGCTATCGCCTTGACGATCTCACCGATGACCCCGATAATGAAGGGCGGTTTTATGCCATGGAAGGCGTTTACCTGGGGCATGGTACCTGTACGCATGTTTTTCACTATGAACAGGCCCTGGGAAGGGTTTTCCCCGGTCTGGCTCGTCAATTGAGAACCCAAGTTGACTATGGCCTTTCTTATAAAAAAGAGGGCATTATTGCTTACCGAGGTGAACTCAGCGCTATGGGCCGTCATGATGGCAGAGGTTATGCGGTAGACGGGCATGCGGGAACCATTCTTCGGGCATACCGCGAATACACCACGGCTTTGGATAACCGTTACCTCGAGGCTTATTGGCCCAAAATTAAAAAGAGTATCGAGTACATGATTACCCATGACCAGGAAAAATCCGGGAAACCCGACGGTATACTGGAGGGGGCTCAATACAATACGCTGGACCGGATGTGGTATGGAAAAATATCCTGGATCAGCAGCATGTATAATGCCGCTCTGCGCGCCGGGGCAGTCATGGCCAAAGAGCTTGGAGATAAAGCATTTGCCAGGAAGTGTAGTGAAATAGCAGATATTGGCAAAAAGAAGATAGTCGATGAGCTTTTTAATGGTGAATACTTTATTAATATTCTTGACCCCGGCCATCCGGTCCCCCCCAATTCCAATATTGGTTGCCACATTGATCAGGTGCTGGGGCAATCCTGGGCGCTTCAGGCAGGATTGCCAAGAGTATTACCCAAAAAAGAAACTGTAAGTGCACTTAAATCTATTTTTAGATACAATTTTCATAAGGACGTCGGCAAATATTTAGATACGGCAACGATTAAAAATGTCCGTTTTTACGCGCTTCCCAGGGAGGCTGGTACGGTTATGTGCTCCTTTCCGAAAGGGGGTGCCGACAAGGCGCCGGGACAAATTCAAAATGAGTGGGAAAAGCTGGTGGTAGGTTATTTCAGTGAGAGTATGACCGGCTTTACCTACCAGGCGGCTGCCCATATGATTGCAGAAGGTTTGGTAGAAGAAGGCCTCACCATGATCAGGGCCATACACGACCGTTATGCCTCTGAAAAGCGAAATCCTTACAATGAGATCGAATATGGTAATCATTATACCAGGGCCATGTCGAGCTACGGTGCTTTTGTGGCAGCCTCCGGATTTACTTTAAATGAACCTGATGGCGCCATTGGTTTTGATCCTAAGATCACACCTCATGATTTCAGATCTGCCTTTATTACGGGGGGAAGTTGGGGAACGTTTTCTCAGAAAAGGGAAGCAGGGAGGCAAACCAATACTATTGCGATTAAATACGGATCCGTAAATCTTTCCAAAATTACCTTGTATGCCGAGAGTGCACAAAAACGATCCGTGAGTTTAAGTATTAATGGCAAAAAGATCCCGGTAAGGTTGAAACGAAATGAAAGCAGATATGATATTAGTTGGAAGGGCACAGACCTGAAGGCAGGTGATGAAATTGAACTAATAATAGATTAAAGCATTAAACATGTATTTCAGGAACATTATAATATTAGTTACGATAGGCATCTTTGGCTGTAGCCAACAGAAGTTGAATAGCCATGAAGTGGAAGCCAGGCAGCTTCAAAAAAACGACTGGAAATCCCAGGTCAGGGAAAAACTGATGAGCTACGGCCATCGCAACTGGATCGTAGTGGCAGATGCGGCCTATCCCATGCAAAGTAATCCTGCCATCCAGACAATGGTTGTTGATGCGGGACAATTGGAAGCCGTGGAATTCATCAACAATTCGATAAGCAATTTGGATCATGTGGATGCCAACATCTTTGTGGACAAGGAAATAGCCTATGTTAAAGAAAAAAATGCCAAAGGAATAGAAAATTATAAAGAGAAACTCGATCGTATGTTACGGGGAAAGCCCGTTGAGTCCCGGCTGCACGAAGATATTATAAAGGAACTGGACAAAGCTGCAGAACTGTTTAATATCCTTATTCTCAAAACTGATCAGACCATTCCCTATACTTCGGTTTTTTTTCAATTGGAGTGTGGCTATTGGGATGCGGCGTCAGAGAAAGCTTTAAGAAACATAATGGAAAACACTCCTTAAAACAAAATGGCAAATAAGACTGAAAAAGAAAATAGGCGTAATTGTGATCCGGGAACGGGTTGCTGTGATCCGGTAATGGCCTATGATAAAACAGACCACAACGAAATTGAAATCAGTGGACAAAATGATGCTTGTTGCGATCCAGATACCGGATGTTGTACCCCTGGAAATGCCGGATACTCAAAACAGCCCCAGCCAATTCCAGTTCAACGCCGGGATTTTATGAAGGCTATGGGTGTGATAATGGGTGGCGTGGCTTCCGCATTACCTTCCATTGGTAAGGCGCGGGAAAAACAGCGTGTTGCCTACGAAGTTCCGGAAGATAAAGAGCCGGATCCAGAATGGATCAAATCACTTTATGACAGAGGTGAGCCGGAGGTATATAAAAAAAAAGATCTTGTATATATCGGTATGCCTATAGGAGGTATTACTGCCGGACAGGTATATTTGGGTGGAGATGGTAAATTGTGGCTGTGGCGGATATTTAACAACCAACATAATGGCGTCGTTGAAAAAACTACCAGGTTCAATGGCCGGCGGATCCGTGCACGGGATGGCAGCAATTATGTGGTGCCCATTGAGCCGGATTCTCCCCTGGAGCAAGGATTTAAAATTAAGATTAAACGTGGGGACAAAGAAATTGAAAAGCGGCTGGATTATAAGGGCTTTAAAGATATTACTTTTAAAGGGCGCTACCCGGTGGGAGAAGTGGCCTATCGCGAAGCCGCCTTCCCGGTAGAAGTGGATTTAACGGCCTATTCTCCTTTTATTCCGTTGGAGTGGGACTCCTCCAGCTATCCGGCCACAGTAATGCGCTATACGGTACGGAACACGGGCAACGAAGAAGTCTTGTGCACCCTGACAGGCTGGTTGGAAAATGCGGTACACATAAGCACCGGAGATCCGATAAAAACAAAAATCAGAAACAGGCTTATAAAAAAAGACGGCAACGCGATCCTGTCGCTGGATGCACCCGCTTCATTGGCCATTAACAAAAATTCAGCTCATAATCCTCGCGAACAAAGGGATTATGGTAGCATGTCGCTACTAATGCTTGATACAGATACCGATTGTTACTATAACCTGGGTAAAGAACCAATGTCTTCACTAAGCGCTACTACCGGCGAGGAGCTAATTGCCCCCCTCAAGGAAAGGAGTATTGGAAAATTGGCAAAAGCTTTTAAGCTGGCAGCAGGGGAGGAAAAAGTAGTAACGTTTGTGATCAGTTGGCACTTTACAAACTTGTACCCTTCGGAGTGGAGCGATTTAAGTAACCGGTTCAAAGGCAGATACTATAAAACCAAATTTGACAATGCTGCCGCGGTAGCGATTGATCTGGCCTCTAAGCTGGATGCCTTGCACAAAAATACTTTGCTTTGGGTCAAGACCTTCTATGAGGACTCCACCTTGCCGCATTGGTTTTTAAACCGCACCTTTGTTAATACCTCAACCCTGGCTACGGAAACCTGTTATCGATTGGAGGACGGCCGTTTCTGGGCCTGGGAAGGTGTGGGCTGTTGCCCGGGAACCTGTACACATGTGTGGCACTATGCTCAGGCGATGGGACGTATCTTCCCGGAGATCGAGCGGAATTTAAGAGAGTCGACTGATTTTGAGGTGATGGACAAACAGACCGGCAAAATAGACTTCCGGGCGGGAGTTGCCAACCGGGATGCGGCCGACGGGCAGGCAGGAATCATTATGCGGGCTTATCGCGACCATCAAATGAGTAAGGATAACACTTATTTGAATAAAAATTGGGAGCATATCAAGCTGGCACTCAATTATCTTATTGCAATGGATAAAGAGGATGGAACGGCCGACGGGATGATCTTTGGAGAACAGCATAATACATTGGATGCAGAGTGGTTTGGTAACATTCCCGTGATCACCTCTCTGTACCTTTGTGCCCTTGCCTGTGGCCGTGAAATGGCAAAAGATATGAACGACACAGCGTTTGCAAAAGTGTGCGGTGACATTCTGGAAAAGGGACAAAAGAATATAGAAAGCCTGTTTAATGAGGAATACGGCTACTTCGTGCAAAAAGAGGATCCCAACCACAGTAGCGCCATAGGCATTGGTGATGGCTGTTATATTGATCAGGTTTTTGGGCAGAGCTGGGCCTTTCAGGTAGGCTTGGGCAGACTTTTCAATGCGGACATGGTAAAAAGATCATTGCATGCCTTGTGGAAACATAATTATGTGGCTGATATGGGCCCCTATAGGGCGGCATTACCGGTAAGCCTGGCAGGCAGGCCTTACGCCATTGACGGTGAAGCCGGTCTGGTGATGTGTACCTGGCCAAATGGGGGACGGAATGAAGACTGGGAAAAACACTGGCAATATGGCTACTTTAACGAGTGCATGTCGGGATTTGAATACCAGGCGGCAGGTCATATGATGTGGGAAGGAGGCGACCTGGTGGAAAAAAGCTTAATATTGACCCGCTCCATTCACGACAGATACCATCCCTCAAGGCGAAATCCATATAACGAGATTGAATGCAGTGATCATTATGCCAGGGCTATGGCTAGTTATGGCGTCTATTTGGCGGCCTGCGGCTTTGAGTACCACGGACCGAAAGGTTTTGTGGCCTTTGCCCCCAAGTGGCAGCAGGAGAATTTCAAAGCGGCATTTACAGCTGCGGAGGGATGGGGGACTTTTTATCAACAAATTAAAAAAGGCAAATTTGAGGCCGGATTAATCTTAAAATATGGGAAGCTATCTCTTCAGACGATTTCATTAAATGTTCCGGGAAGGGCTAAAAGTTGTACAGTTAAATTGAATGACCGGAAAATCAAATGTACCCGATCGCAGGTTAAAAACAGACTCAATATTTCATTTGACAAACAAATTCTTGGACTAAATGATAAATTAGCAGTGAGTATCAGGATTTAACAAATAAAAGTAAAACGGGTGTGGATCTGTCAATCCTGAAAATTAAGAATACAGGCAGGAAAAGTCTTGCCCTCCAATATGATGATGCGCTGAAAATAAAAATGAAAGAATAAACTAATATTATGATTTGTGCAAAGAATAATGTGTTGAGGTTACTATTGATAATTTTTGTGCTGGTATCAGAGATTCCTGCGGCTTCCGGTCAGGTGGCCAGAGAGCTTCAGTCGAAGGAGAATATCCAGCAGGTCATTGACGACAAAGATGAACTACTAAAGGATTATTATAGTCTTTCCACTGAACCGGGACTAAATAACAGGGGAAGCAGGACAATCTATGAAGGCGAACAGCTAACGGCCATTCAATTTCCGGTTGGCGGTATTGGTACTGGTTGCATTCAATTTGACGGCAATGCGGTTCCGCGCTTTTGGCAAATATTTAATAATATGACCCATGATCATATTCCTAACAGTTTTTTCGCTATTCGTGTGAAAGATCAGCATCAAGTAGCAGTGAGGGCGCTGCAGACGAAAGACATCGGTTTATTTAAAGGGATGCAATCAATCCGCGCGGTGGCTGAATTTCCTTTTCTAAGATACAATTTTAAAGATGATCTTCCTGCCGGGATTAGCATGGAAGTGTATAATCCATTCATACCTACCAATTTGAAAGATTCTGGGATCCCGGCGGTTTTTTACCGGTTTACAGTAGAAAACCCCACAGATCAGGAGCTTGAAATAAGCATACTGGCCACACAACAAAATGCGGTTGGTTTTTCAAAAATACCCATTGTAAATAACGAAGTATCATTTGCCAATAATTATGAGCTTAGCATTGCCAGAAATCCTGTTTCGGGAAATAGCTCATCATTGTATGGAGGAAATTGGAATACTATCGCGACAGGAAGCAAATCAAAAGTACTTTACATGGAAAGTGGGCTCGGGGAGGAACATTTTGGACAAATGGCCTTGGTGTTATTCGATGATAGCAATACTTTAAAAGAGGCAGAAGGAATAGCCAGTTGGACCGATGAAAAAGATCTTTACCATAAGTTTTATAAAAAAGGAAGTATCAAGGGGAAAGAAAATAGTGACAAGAGCCAAAAAGGAAAGACATGGACGGGCGCTTTGAATACACCTTTTGTACTCAAGCCAGGTGAAAAGAAAGTAGTTAAAATGGCTTTGGTCTGGTATTTTCCTAACGGGAAAAATGGGGGGCACGCCGATAAATGGGATGCATGGGGTAACGGGGATTGGGAAGGTAACGGTAATCACTATGCTAATCACTGGAAAAATATTAAAGATCTTATGAGCTATCTGGAGACAAAGCATGAAAGTTTGACCAGCTACTCAAGATCCTTTAGCAGGGCGCTTTATGACACTAACTTTCCCTATTGGCTTGTTGAACGTATTGGAAATCAGTTGTCCATTCTGAAAAGCCGCACCATCTTTTTCGATAAGGATAATTATGTTGGTCTGTGGGAAGGTACGGGAGGTGGTGACGGGTCTTGTGCGGGAAATTGCAATCACGTCTGGCATTATGCACAAGCCCACGCCAGGTTGTTTCCGGAAATGGGCAGGCTCATCAGGGAGCAATCATTTGAGGCGATAAAAGACAATGGTCAAATTCCGTACAGGCAACCGGCCGGAAGTCCTGCTTTTGACGGGCAATGCGGGGACCTACTTGGAGCTTATAGGGAACATCTTTTGTCTACTGATGCTTCCTGGTTGAAGAGTCAATACCCGGCTATTAAAAAAGCTATGAATTATTTGATTAATACACACGATGATGATAGAGACGGATGGCTGTCAGATAATTCCAAACATACTACCTACGATGCTTCTATGACGGGAAATCCTTCATTCTTGAGCTCATTGTATTTGGCGGCTTTAAAAGCAAGTGAAAAGATGGCAACTATTGTTGGAGACCGGGAACAATCCAATGAATGGAAAATCATTGCTAAAAAATCAGCAATGCTTCAGAGTGAGAAGTTGTGGAATGGGGAATATTTCATTCAAATACCTGGCGAAAAACGAAATACAGACTACGAAAATGGTTGTCATGCCGATCAATTGCTGGGGCAATGGTGGGCAGACCAACTGGGCCTTGGAAGTATGTACCCTGATTACAAAATAAAATCAGCCACTGAAGCTGTCTTAAAATACAATTTTAAAAGTAACCTTAAGAATCATAACCAGGGTCATCGAACATTTGCTTTACCTCATGAAGCTGGTATGGTGGTAACAACATGGCCAAATAACGACCGTACGCCTTATGCTTCAGGGTATTCGGGAGAGGTCTGGACGACTTTTGAATATACCATCGGCGCCTCACTTTTTAAATACAATCAAATTCAGGATGCCTTGACGATTTTGCGATCGGGTTCTAAAAGATATGACGGTAAATTACGGACAGGTTATATCGGGGATTGGGGCAATTTTGGATTTAGCGGCAATCCTTTTGGCGATGATGAGTGTGGGCAGTTTTATGGCAGGGCACTATCCATATGGTCGATTCTATTGGCTGCTCAGGGCTTTGAATATAATGGTTCTGAAAAAGCGATAGGATTTAATCCAAAATGGAACCCAGATAATCATGTATCTTTCTTTTCCGCAGCGGAAGGTTGGGGGATCTTCACGCAAAAAAGGGCTGATAGCAAACAAATTAATACGCTACAAGTTAGATTTGGATCAGTTAAACTTTCTAAAATTAATTTACACTTTGATGGGAAAGAAGGACCATCAGCAAGCATAAATGTCAATGGAAAACAGGTAAATGCGCAGTTGGAGATTCAGGGACAGCAATGCATAATCAGTTTAGCAGAAGTGGATTTAAGGGAAGGTGATATGCTTGAAATAACAATAGATTATTGAAAGACAAGACCGCTTCCAATTCAATTAATGGGCAACCATACGAATCTACCTTGGTGCAAATAGTCGTGGAAAAGCTTTAAAAGGATAAAATTGCTTAATTAGAGATTATTCCCTATAATCGAAAATTGTTGAACCTAAACATTAAACCTAATTATCCGGGTTTAAAAATAATGCTGCATTGAGTGCGACAACGGATACGATTTTTTTTGGACGCGATGATCTATCTGATCGTGAGATCTGGAATAGACTGAGAAACGGTCATAAGGATGCTCTGAATTATATTTTCAGGCGATATGTGAAAATGTTGTACCAATATGGTTATAAGTTCACGGCTGACCACAAACAGATCGAAGACAGCATTCAGGAAGTCTTTTTAACCCTATGGGAAAAAAGGGACACCCTGGGCGAAACGGATCGCATTAAACCGTATTTGTTTGTAATTTTTAGAAGAAAGCTCATAAGGGCGCTATCTAGTAATAATATTATCATAGACAGAAATTTTGAAATACAAAATTACAATTTTGAGTTAACCTTTAGCGCTGAACACCACCTTATCAAAGGGGAAACCGAGGCAGTCCGGAAAGCAAAAATGGCTGGATACTTATCCAAACTCCCCAAGAAGAAGCGGGAGGTGCTCTATTTGCGATACTACTGTGATCTAGAATATGATGAGATTGCTTCGGTGATGGATATTTCTTACCAATCGGCCCGCAACTTGATGTACAAGGCATTAAAAACTTTGAAAAGCCACTTTACTTCTGCACTATTTCCGCTTCTGATTACCTACTTCACTTTTTTTTAAAAAAGTTCTCAAAAAAAGGTTACAAAAATACAACGCTTGTCTTTTTAATATCAAAGGCCCGGTGATTTTTGCCGATTGCCATCATAAGAAAATGATTAAAATGAAAGGCAAAAGTTCCGGATAGCACCTGAAAGTAACCTAATAAATGGACCCTAAAAACTATGATGTAGAAGATTTTTGCCAGGATTTAAGTTTCTGGAAATGGGTAAAGTACGGAGATGCTGAAAGTAAGTTATTTTGGGAAAAATGGCTCGAACAGCATCCTGATAAAAGGCCAGAGGTAGCGCAGGCGAAAAAAATTCTTCAGGCTATTAATATAGATCAAAAAGAGCCTAATGAGAGGAGTATAACAACCCTTTGGTATGAAATTGACAATAAAATCACATCTTCCGAGAAAATCAGGCGTATTGGTCAACGCAAAAAAAGGCCATTCGCGATTTCCAGGTTTGCAGCTATTTTTATAGGATTTGTAATTGGCTTTGTTGGGCTTTATGTACTAACCAAATTCAATGGCGCCGAACAATCACCTGCTAGCCAGCAGACAAAAATGATCGAACGTGCTAATCCTGCCGGTAGAAACTCCACCATCACCTTGCCGGATGGGACAAGAATCAGGTTAAACGCGGCCAGCACACTAATTTTCCCCGAAGTGTTTTCAGCAAAAACGAGGCAGGTGTCACTTATTGGAGAAGCCTTTTTCCAGGTGGCGAAGGATCCTTCCAGACCATTTATCATTAATACAGGCAGGTTCAGTACCACTGTGTTAGGCACCAGTTTTAATATCAATGCCTATCCTTCATCAGGTGAAATAAAGGTGGCTGTGGTTACAGGAAAAGTGTTTGTTGAGGACAAGGAGGGCACAGGTGATAAAAAGTCCCTGACAATTACTCCGGAAGAAATGGCTGTTTTTAACAAAGCCTCCGGAGATCTAAGCAGCCATGCTTTTGATTATTTAAAGGAAATAGCCTGGAAAGACAATATCATTCATTTTGAAAATGCTGACATGGAGGCGATCATTGATAAATTGGCGCAGTGGTACGGGGTAACATTTATATTGAACAAGCACATCCCCAGTAAGAAAGATTATACGGCTACCTATGATAATAAGTCGCTGGAGGAAGTCCTTCAGGGTCTGTCTTTCGCTTTTGATTTTGAATTTACTATTGAGAATAAAGTTATAACCATTAATTAATAATGCCTATGAGATAGATACAGTACAATAAAAAACACGGTGCTGCACAAATTCATTGGGGAATGACAGGACAACACCGCGTAAGACCTACCGAAAAATTGATAAAAAATGTTTTACCAAAAAATTTCAGTATGATGACAAAAATACTAAAAAAAATACTGATCATGTCAAAGTACACCTTAATTGGGTTTTTGCTACAGACGATCTTTTACCCTTTTCTTTTCGCAGAATCTACCAAAGGACAGAGAAGTCTGGAGAATATCTTTGTAACGATCGAGCTTAAAGAATCAAATGTAAAAGAGGTTTTTACCAAGATTGAAAAACTCACAGATTTTCAATTCGCCTATAAAAAGGGTGAGATTAACAAGAAGCAATCGATAAGTGTTAAACAACAGGACATTTCATTGGCCAATTTGCTGCGGGAAATAGCCCGGGCTACCAACCTTAAGTTTAAGCGCGTCAATGAGATTATCCACGTTACGGAAAATGGCCATTTGGCGAATGCGGTTTTTGAGATAATAGTGAAAGACCGGGTGTTGAATGGCCGGGTGACCGATGAAAATGGTGAAGGACTGCCCGGGGTAAATGTGTTGGTCAAGAATACAACCATCGGAACCATCACAGATAATAAGGGAGATTATACTATAAATGTTCCTGATGATGCTACAACCTTGGTATTTTCTTATGTTGGTTACATTAGTGAAGAAGTGGATATAGTCGGCAGAGCGGTAGTTGATTTACAATTGGCGCCCGATCTTTCCACTCTTTCCGAGGTTGTGATTATCGGATATGGAACTGTCAAAAAATCGGATCTCACCGGTGCTGTTGCTTCTGTTTCTGAGGAAGAGATCACGCAATTTCCCACGATAAGAGTGGATGAAGCTTTACAAGGAAGAGCGCCTGGCCTTCAAATAACATCTACAGGATCAAACCTGGGGGCGAACACTACCATTCGGATTAGAGGAAGCAATTCATTGAACAGTGATAATGAGCCGCTCTTTGTGATCGACGGCTTTATCGGTGGGGGGGATTTGACTACCATTAATACCAGCGATATTGAATCTATTGAAGTGCTGAAGGATGCTTCTGCCACAGCAATTTATGGCTCCCGGGGATCAAATGGGGTTATTATAATCACCACCAAACGAGGAAAGAAAGGTCGGAAGCCTCAGTTTCAATATGATAGCTACTTGTCCATGCAAAAACCAATCAAGAAACCATTATTGCCTACCGGACCTGAATTTGCTGCCATTTCGAACGAAACCGCTGAATTTTTAAGTCCCTCCAGTCCTGTATATGATCCGGCATTTGATCCGAATATCGTCGATATCAACAGCTTGCCAACCACAGATTGGTGGGAAGAGTTGACCCGAGATGGGTTGCTGACAAGTCATACATTATCTGTATCGGGTGGAGGTGAGTCTACGCGTTATTACTTTTCCGGAAACTATTTCAAGCAGGAAGGGCTCTATAAAGACAATGAACTGGAGCGTTTTCAATTCAAAGCAAATATCGACCAGGAGGTTAACAGTAGACTGAAGATGGGATTTTCGTCTCAGATAAGCAGAATTTATGTTGATGAAATTGGCGTAACTCCGGAGTTTCTCGGTTTAAATTATAGCTTTAACCCTACCATTCCGGTATTCGACAATGAAGGGAATTATGCGCTCAATAATCTGCTAGGAGCCCGGGATACGGATAACCCGGTAGCGGAACAGAACCAAACGATCAATGAACAGTTCAGGACAAGAATACTGGGTTTAGCCTATGCTGAATTGGAACTCATCAAGGGATTGAAATATAAATTGTCAGCGGGTGTTGATATAGAGAATAGGAAAAGGGGAAGGTACAATCCCAATACCCTTACAGAAGAGCCGAACAATGGTACCGCGGAAATCAGAACCTCTGAAGACCTTAGTGTGCTGATAGAGAATACGCTGAGTTACACGCGGGAAATTGGGGATGATGACCGCCTGGATGTTGTTGCCGGGTATACCCGGCAAACCCGGTCAAGCGAGTCATTTGATGCCAGGGCCTTTGATTTTGTAACCAATCTTACAGGTTACGATAACCTGGATGGTGGAGCTGTCCAGAACCGAATAAGATCGGAGAAATCAGAGGATGGCCTGGAATCCTGGCTTTTTAGGAGTAATTATTCCCTGAACGATGAATTCCTGTTCACACTTTCGGCCAGAGCGGATGCAGCCTCGCAGTTTGCCCCTAATCATAAATGGGCTTTTTTCCCTTCGGGTGCAGTAGCCTGGAGGGCAGACAAATATTTACCTTTAGAGATCATTCAAACGGCTAAATTACGCGTCAGCTATGGAGAAGCGGGAAATATTGGCATAGGCCGGTATTCTTCCCTGGCTCGTGTGCAGCAAAGAGCATATATCTTAGGGACCAATCAGGATTTGGCGATTGGATTCAGACAGTCCACCCTGGTAAACCCTGATTTGAAATGGGAAACCACCTCGCAATTTAATATTGGAGCTGATTTGGGTTTTTTCGATAACCGATTGAATGTTACGGTAGACTATTATGCCAAGACCACCAATGATCTGATTGCTGGAGTACCGGTACCTAACAGTTCCGGGGCAACGTCTTTCTTACTGAATCTGGGCTCCATGAAAAACAGCGGTTGGGAATTATATATCGGATCCACCAATATCAATAATCCCAACGGGTTTACCTGGACAACCGATTTCAACATAGCCACCAATAAAAACGAAGTAGTGGAAATTGCAGCCGAGGAAGGATTCGTATTCGTAAACGGTGCCTTTGCCTTCATTGGGGGCAACACCAGCTTTAGTGGTATTGTCCAGGAAGGAGAGCCCATTGGCTCATTCTATGGATATGTTCAGGATGGATTGTGGAATACTCAGGACGAGATTGACGCTTTCCCCGGTAATAGTGTCGATTTGAAACGACTGGGAGGTCCCCGATGGGCTGATATCGATAATGACGGGGATGTAGATCCTGATGACCGTCAGATCATCGGCGACCCCAATCCCGATTTCTTTGGCGGAATTACCAATACATTCTCCTACAAAAGATTTAACCTCAGTGCCTTCTTGCAATATAGCGTGGGCGGTGATATTCTAAATTTTGTACCAAGAAATGGAAACATCATCAGAGGTGTACCGATAACCGACCGATCGTACAGGGATAGGTGGACCTTCCAAAATATGGACAGCAATATACCCAGGTCCGGCGCCTTGACCAATGATGTCAATTTTGAACCCTCCACGGCCTGGATTGAAGATGGTAGCTTTCTTAGGTTGAGAACGGTAACACTCGGTTATGATCTACCTTTGGAGAAGATTAAGTATATATCCTCTGCCAGGGTTTACTTCACAGCATCCAATTTGTTCACTATCACGAATTATACTGGCTTTGACCCCGACGTCAATACCCAGGGAGGATCGTCCAATCAAGGCCCCTTTGCGGCGAATAATGTTACCCGGGGGTATGACAATAACAGAAACCCCAGTATCAAGAACTTTACACTGGGATTCAATGTGCAGTTTTGATAGGAAATTAAACAACCAAGAAAATGTATAAAATTAAAATAATAAAAGGTATAAAAGTATTAGTACTTGGCTGGGTTATGTTGTTGGCTTTTTCTTGCGGTGATATTTTGACTGAAGAACCACCAAGTTTCGTAACAGTAGAGAATTTTTTTCAGAATGAAGCAGACGCCAGGGCGGCTGTAATTGCCATATATACCTATTTGTACAGAGGGCCAAGTGAGTTTCTTCCTTCGATTTGGGGAACTGATGTGGCATTTGACCGAAGGGGGAATAATGCCTTGGCAAATTACAACACCCCCTGGAACCCCAGTATGGGTGCCATTAGCACCATGTGGAATCAAGCTTGGCTGGGGATAGCTACGGCCAATTCTGCCATCAACAATATTCCCAACGTACCAGAGGACCCGGCTGTCCTTGATCCTTTGATAGGCGAGGCCCGGTTCCTGAGAGCGTATTACTACTTTTATCTTGCCCAGTATTTTGGGGATCTCCCGATTGTGACAGAACCCGCAACTTCGCTGGATGAAATATTTGCCGGGCAGGTGAGACAACCTGTGGCGGATGTTTATAATAACGTGATCATACCTGATTTAATTGCCGCAACCGGTTCGCTTCCTGTCAGCTACAATGATACCAACAAGGGACGGGCTACTGTAGATGCGGCCAACGCCCTGCTGGCAAAGGTATATGCGGTAAGAAAACAATGGGCTGACGTGGTTACAGCCACTGAGGCTGTAATCAGTGGAGGCAGGTATGACCTGCTTGCCGATTATGCAGATCTATGGCGCGGGTCGGCAGGTGAGTTCCAGACTTACGCCAACAAAGATGGCCAGCAGGTAGAAGAGAAGATTTTTGATGTACAATTCAAGACGAATCAGAGAGGTACCCAAACACACACCCAGTTTGGCGATTTGAACTCCCGGGGCAATGGATTTACCCAGCCGGAGGGTGGCTGGAGTAATGTTCTACCCACCTTTGACTGGTTTAATAGTTTTGATCCTGCGGATGAGCGGCTTGCAAAGAGCTTCTTTTTGCAAAATGCTGACAATGGAGGCCCTACCTGGAACTTTGGGCGTGAACTGGGACCTGACGAGACTCCCAACACTGCTGATGATGAATCAAGACCATACATAGTGAAATACCTGGATCCAGGGGTGGTGCAGGTCAGAAATAACGGTAATGTCAACACTAACTTGCTTCGTTATGCCGATGTGTTGTTATTGAGAGCTGAAGCTGAGAACGAGTTGACCGGTCCGGATGCTGCTTATCCATTTATCAATGCAGTAAGGGAAAGGGCTGGCTTGGCTGGACTTTCCGGGTTGGATCAGGCCTCATTTAGGGATGCTATTGTTGATGAAAGAGCCTGGGAACTTGGTATGGAAGGCCTTCGGCGTTGGGACCTCTTGCGATGGGGACTACTGAAAGAAAAAATCAATGGTATTACCGATGATCCGGACTATTTGGCATATATTCAGGCCTTTGGATTCCAGGACCATTATGTGCTGTTTCCCATACCTCGAGACGCCATAGACGCTTCAAGAGGGAATCTGGAGCAAAATTTTGGATATGAGTAAAGTCTAATATGCTTAACAAAAGAGGCGATCAAATGTGATCGCTTCTCTTTTTACGATAAACCATTATGATTAGATCTTTTCGGACATGCCTAACCCGTTTACTTTATAGTTTTCGATCCTTAATTATTTGCACAATTATCATTGGAACTTTTGGTTGTGACTCATTTGAGGGCCAGCCTCAGCAACCTTTATTTAGGTACCTTTCATCGGAGGAATCTGGGATAAATTTTGCCAATCCAATACCCGAAAGCACTTATATGAATGGTCTTTTTTACGAATATTATTATAATGGCAGTGGTGTTGCAACAGGGGATTTTAACAACGATGGACTGGTAGATATTTTCTTTGTTTCCACGATAAAAGAGCACAAATTTTATATCAACCGTGGCCATATGAAATTCGAAGACGCTACCTCATTTTCAAACCTAAAAAGCAAGGCTGCTTTTCGGACCGGTGTAACCACTGTGGATATCAATAATGACGGATGGCTGGACATATATGTATGTGCCTCAGGACGTATTCAGGATCCTGGAAGAAGAAGGAATGAGTTATACATCAACCAGGGGCTTGATAACAACGGATACCCCAGGTTCAAAGAAGATGCCATTTCCTATAACCTCGACTTACCCCATTTTTCCACGCAAGCATCATTCTTTGATTATGACAGAGACGGTGATTTAGATATGTTCATCATTAATCATGGCATTGATGTGTATGGCAAATCGGATGTAGAGTATTTCAGAAATATGGAAGATGAACTGGGTGGTGAGAAATTGTATCGTAATGACAATGGCAAATTTACAGACACTACCAAAGAGCTTGGAATAATAAGTAATAAATTGAGTTTTGGACTTGGATTAGCTATTGGAGATATCAACAATGATGGTTGGCCGGATATCTATGTGAGCCACGATTTTTATGGAAAAGATCATTGTTATATTAATAATAAAGGAAGTGGTTTTGTCGAACATATTAATGACGTCATGAATCATATCCCCAATTTTTCTATGGGAAATGATATGGCAGATTTTAATAATGACGGTTTAATGGACATCATTTCGGTGGATATGATGGCTGAGGACAACTACGGAATTAAGACCAGCATGAGCGCTATGGAGCCCAAAACGTTTCATGACATGGTTTTGCTTGGTGAGCACCATCAATACATGTTTAACACCATCCAACTGAACAACGGTGTGACAGAAAACATGGTTCCGAAATTTTCTGATATCGCCCAATTACTAGGTGCATCAAGCACCGATTGGAGTTGGGGGCCACTGTTTTTTGATATGGACAATGACGGGCACAAAGATCTTTTCATTTCGAATGGCATAAAGAGGGATTTTAGAAACAATGATTTTATTGAGTACACCAAGAAATTGAGAGATAGTTTGAGCCGGAATAGGAGCATAGATAAAGAATTATATGTGCAAAAAATAATGTCTCGTATCCCTACCAGATATAAACCCAACTATTTCTTCAAGAACAATGGTGATCTTACTTTCGATAAGATGAATGGTATTTGGGACAAGGAAAGACCGACGTGTTCCAACGGTGCAGCTTATGCCGATTTTGACAATGATGGGGACCTGGACCTGGTGCTGAACAACACAGACAGTTTATCTTATGTCCAGGAAAACAGGGTCAATGACGTTTATAAAAACAATTACCTGAAGATGATATTCAAGGGTAGCGAGGGCAATACCATGGGTATTGGGGTCCGTGTTATCCTACGCTATGGAAATGAGCAACAGGTGCAGGAGCATTATATCTCACGTGGATTTCAGTCCTCTGTTGCCCCGGGCTTGCACTTTGGAATAGGAAGAACACCGTTGATAGATCAATTGGTGGTTGTATGGCCAGATGGTAAGAAACAGATTATGAAAGAGGTGCCGGTCAACCAAACTATTCGATTGGACTATCGAGATGCAACTTTGATGTACAATGATAATGAATACGAGAGTGAGATGCTCTTTACTAACAAAACAAATGAAACCGCTGTGAGCCATCGCCATACCGAGAATGAATACAATGATTTCGAAAAAGAAAGCTTATTACCCCATAAAATGTCTAACCTAGGTCCAGCCCTGGCAGTAGCTGATGTTAATGGCGACAGCTTGGACGACTTTTTTGTTGGGGGCGCCATGGGATATGCAGGAGCGCTTTATATTCAAAGTGAAAAAGGAGGCTTTAAGGCTGCTCAGTATCAACTATTCGAAGATGAAAAGTGGTACGAGGATGTGGGTGCTGAGTTTTTCGATGCAGATGGCGATGGAGATAAAGACCTGTACGTGGTCAGTGGTGGTAATGAAAGAGAAATAGGTTCAGACAATTATCGAGACAGGCTTTATGAAAACAAGAGAGGTAATTTAGTTCGTTCAATGCAAGCACTTCCTGCATTCGATATCAGTGGTTCTTGCGTAAAATCGTATGATTTTGATCATGATGGAGACCTTGATGTATTTGTTGGAGGAGGTCAAATGCCTGGGAGATATCCTTTTCCAACAGCTAGTTACTTACTTGAAAACCGAAGCACAAAGGGGAATCTGTCATTTATTAATGTTACCAGCACCATGGCACCAATGCTTGAAAAGATCGGTATGGTAACTGACGCTGTTTGGATGGATGTGGACAATGATTCCCTTATCGATTTGGTGGTAGTCGGAGAATGGATGGCAGTTACCATCCTAAAAAATATGGGAGGGTCCTTTGTTGATAAAACAAATGAATTCGGACTTTCCAATGAAAAAGGTTGGTGGTACAGCATAGCTGCAGCCGACTTTGACCAGGATGGCGATCTTGATCTGGTAGCTGGGAATCTTGGATTGAATTATAAATATAAGGCTTCTGTAAATGAACCTTTTGAAATTTATACGGCTGACTTTGATGAAAACGGCAGCCTGGATATTGTCCTGGGATACCATAATGAGGGAACTCTTTTTCCCCTGCGTGGAAGAGAATGTACCTCAAACCAAATGCCTTTTGTCAAAGAAAAGTTTGCTACTTATGATGCGTTTGGAAAAGCTAGCCTCTCAGAGGTTTATGGGAAGGAAAGCTTGCAGCGATCCTTGCATTATCAAGCCAATACCTTTGCCACCAAGTATTTTGAAAACAAAGAAGGTAGCAAGCTGATTCCCCGGCCACTTGACATCCTGACCCAGCTATCATCGGTCAATACCATTTTGGTAGAAGATTTAAATAGAGATGGTCATCTGGATATTGTTCTTGCGGGAAATAAGTATGGTGCAGAAGTGGAAACCCCCAGAAATGACGCCAGCTACGGTGTGTTCTTAAAAGGAGACGGCTTAGGTGCTTTTACGTCACTTATGCCTTATGAAAGCGGCTTGTTTGCTGGCGGAAACATCCGAAATTCATCTTTTCTCAAACTCGCTAATGGAGAGCGGGGGATTATATTCGCACTAAATGATGATTTTGTAAAAATAGTAGGTCTGCAGAATTAGGTATACCAAAACAGATAACTTGTTTTCAACATTTCATTTTTTCATGGCCCAAGAATTACCCGAATTTCACGAATGATCAAGTCACTTTTGAATGAGCCGGCAAGCTGATTTCGTCCCTCATTAAAATTCATGTAATTGGTGAAATTCGTGGCTGTTTTCTTGAAATTGAGTGTGGATTATTAACAAGTTGTATAGTAGTAATGCTGATAAAGTAAAAGAAAATTCATAATGACAATAATCGCAACAATAAGTAATATTGGTAGCATCTGTTCCCAAAATCAAAAAATCAATTTACTGGCAGGAGAAGAGAAGGTAAAGTTTGAGCAGGAGGCGAACTGCCTGAAAATATTCCCGGTAAATATCAGGTGCCATTTAACATAGAGTATTGGCTATATAGTATGACGAAGAAACTTTAAAATTTTTATTACACTAAGATGAAAAATTTGATATATTTCGCGCTTTCAACCCTTTTGGGGTTATTGAGTTGCTCCCGGATAGAAGAACAAAAAAAACAGATGCAACGCCCTGACATCGTCTTATATAGGGTAAACAATATGGGATGGCAGCATACTCCGGCACCCTTCCGGGACAAGAAGTCCTCCTTTGACAAGCGCCACCATTTTAAAAAAGTATTTGATGGAAAGTCATTAAAAGGATGGCAGGTATATGGCAAAAAGGAAGACATAGTCAAAGAATACTGGAAAGTAGAAAATGGGAGCATTACCTGTAATACGTTAAAAGACAAAAACCATGGCGCAGTATGGCTTTTTTATGAGAAGGAGCTAAGTGATTTTGAATTAAAAGTTAAAATACAGGCATACAGGAACAGCCCGGGAAACAGCGGTATTCAGGTCAGGAGTGCCTATAATTCTGAAACACACGACATAGACGGCCCCCAGATTGATATACACCCGTCAGGCTCATTTCGAAATGGGTTGATATATGATGAATCGGATGGATACAATCGATGGATATACCCTGATAAACCAGATTGGAATGTTACAGAACAGGAAGCAAACAACAAGTCGAAGTTTTATTTTGCCGATGATGAGATCGCATGGAATGACCTGCATATAATTTGTAAGGGAACGAAAATTAAAACAATATTGAACGGAACGGTTGTAAGTGATTTTGATGGGAAAGGTATTCTGGATGATGAGATTCATGCAGAACAAGGAGTAGGTATGGAGGGGAAAATCGCATTGCAAGTACATGCAAGGGATGAGATTTTAATCAGGTTTAAAGACATTTTTTTAAAAGAATTTTAGAACCTATGAAAGCCAAGTTAACTTTATTTAGTATTTTTTTTTGTTCGATATGTACTGCCTATTCGCAAAACAGGCATTATGACTACAGGAATAGAGTGCCGGGAGACAAACCGCATATCTTGTATATTTCAGGAGATGATACACATGGAAGCCTTGAAGTAGCTGTTATATTAAGGAAGTTTCTGGAGGTAAGACATGAATATTTTATTACCTATACAGAAGATTATAGTGTGCTTACAAGACCTTTGGATAAGTATGATCTTATTCTTATGAATAACATTCCTCCTAAAATGAGTTCCGACGAAATTGAAGGTCTAAAAAGCGCAGTAAGTAACGGAAAACCGTTTTTGGGATTGCATGCTATTAGCGCCACCTATAAAATGGATGATGCCCAGAAATCCGAAATACTGGATATCGTTGGAGGACAGTTCAAAACTCATCCACCAATATACGAGTTTGAGGTTAACATTGAACAAACTGATAATACAATTGTGCAGTATATACCTGATTTCAAAGTTTACGATGAAATGTATTTTTTCAGTAAGCTGAAAGACGACATAAATGTATTAATGACAGCAACATATAAGGAAAACGATTTTTCTAAAGAAGATTGGGATAAACGTTTCGGAGAAAGTAAGAGCACACCTATTGCATGGACAACAAACTATGGAAAGGGAAAAGTCTTTTATACTTCCCTTGGTCACGGTATCGGAGTTGCGACCAATCGCTACTTTCAGCAGTTGGTGCTCAACGGATTGTCTTGGTTGTTAGAGAAAAATGAAAAGTGATACAATTGTTAGAAATTATTCCAAAAATAGCTATCTGAAATCAATATGAAAAAGTTCTTTTCCAAACATAAATCATTAAACCTATTTATCCTTGGTTTAGGTATATTGTGCTTTTCCTGTCAGGATAAAACAATTGGAAAAAAAAAGGATAAGCAGGATCAACGTCCCAATATTGTCCTGTTCCTGGTAGACGATATGGGCTGGCAGGATACCTCGGTACCCTTTTGGGACAAAAAGACTCCTTTTAACGAACGCTACCATACGCCCAATATGGAACGGTTAGCCTCCCAGGGGATGAAATTCACGCAGGCCTATGCTACTCCGGTATGTTCTCCTACACGCGTAAGCCTGATGACAGGAATGAATGCTGCTCGTCACCGGGTCACCAACTGGACACTGTATAAGGATGCCTTGCAGCCTATGGAGACCAATCATAAAGAATTGACCTTTCCCAGGTGGAATGTCAACGGGATCAGTCCTGACGCAGGATTGGACCTGGCCGTACATGCCGATGCATTGCCTGAGTTGCTCAAAAATGCAGGTTATTTTACCATCCATTCCGGCAAAGCCCACTTTGGGGCAAGAGAAACCGCAGCAGCAGACCCAAGGGCGATAGGTTTTGATGTCAACATAGCAGGACATGCAGCCGGAGCGCCGGGAAGCTATTATGGGGAAGAAAATTTTGGCAATAAGGACAAAAACTCCCCATGGGGCGTCCCTGGCCTGGAGAAATACCACGGAGAAGATATTTTCCTTACAGAAGCATTGACCAGAGAAGCTATAACTGCTATGGACCAGGCCCTTGTAGAAGAAAAGCCGTTTTTTCTCTACATGTCACACTATGCCGTGCATGTCCCAATCATGGGAGATGACCGCTATCTGCAAAAGTATTTGGATACCGGACTAGATTCCACTGAAGCGAAGTACGCTACCTTGGTTGAGGGAATGGATAAAAGCCTGGGCGATATCATGGACTATCTCAAAGAGAAAAAGCTGGAAGAAAATACCATTATCCTGTTTATGTCTGACAATGGGGGATTGAGCGTACACGCCAGGGGAGGTGAACTCCATACCCACAACAAGCCCCTTTCCAGTGGAAAAGGCTCTATTCATGAGGGAGGCATCCGGGAACCGATGATTGTGAAGTGGCCGGGAGTAGTAAAGCCCAATACTACCAATGACAATTATTTAATTATTGAAGATTTTTATCCTACCATTTTGGAAATGGCGCAAGTAGAAGGATATAAAACAGTTCAAAAGATAGACGGACAGAACTTTGTGCCACTGCTAACAAACAACAATCCCGGGCAAACAAAAGAAAGGCCGTTATTTTGGCACTATCCTAATGAATGGGGCCCAAGTGGCCCCGGAATAGGAGCGTTCAGTGCCATCCGTTTAGGAGATTGGAAACTGCTTTATTACCATTTAAACGAAAGTTACGAGCTATTCAATATCAAAGAGGATATTGGAGAAACCACCAACCAGGCACAATCCAATCCTGAAAAGGTAAATGAATTGGCGCAAGTACTTACAGCATACCTTAAGGAAGTAGATGCTCAACTGCCTGTTCATAAGTCTACAGGAGAGATGGTTGCTTACCCTGATGGTTCACGAAAGTAAATGAACCGGCACTCGAAAAAACAAAAGTAATAATAAAAAAAGTATGAATTTCTTTTATTCTATGATAAGATACCTGAGCATTAAATGCCTCATACTGGGATTTCTTTCAAATATGAAAATATTCGCACAGCCTGTAGATTTGAGCAAGGGTACAGCCGACCTTTGGGAGTATATAGGTGTAGCAGTGTCAGATCCCGGCTACCACGTATGGGGCAGTTCCCCTGTTTATGGAGATGATGGGAAAGTTCATATTTTTGCAGCCCGATGGCCGGATAGCATTAATGTAGTGCCCGGTTGGAAAACCCACAGTGAAATAGCACACTATGTGGCTGATCAACCGGAGGGGCCGTTTACATTTTCCGATTTAGTGTTAGCACCTACAGGTAAGCGTACCTGGGATAAGATGGGTATTCATAATCCCAATATCAAAAGAGTAAAGGATAAATATGTACTGACCTTTATTTCCAATGATGGCCTGGAGCATATGCCCGGCAATCAACGTATCGGTATGGCTACATCTCGTTCGTTATATGGTCCCTGGGAAAAAGTTGGCAGAGACGGCATGATATTACAACCCCCTTCCAATCCCGATTATTGGAATTACAATCCAGGCAATGGGGTGAACAACCCTGCCTTTTTACCTCACCCTAATGGTGGCTATTACCTTTATTTCAAAAGTGCTTACAAAGGAGTATCTACTATGGGACTAGCCATAGCAGAAAACCTGGAGGGGCCCTATGTGCAAATGCCTTTCCCTATTACAAATAACAATAGTGTTATAGAAGACGGGTATATTTTTTATTATGACAATAAGTTTTACCTGATGACTACTGATAATCATGGTATGATAGAAAACGGAGGAGGGCTACTTTGGTCATCAGATGATGGCATCAACTTTGGGTCTCTAACCCAGGCGTTTCACCAGATAAAAGAATATTTTCCCGGCAAAAAATTGCCTGAAAACAGAACAGTACATTACGGCACAAAGGAAAGTAAATTTGAACGCCCCCAATTACTTTTGGACGAAACGGGATATCCCACTTATTTGTACGTTCCCTCTGGTAGTAATCTTTCCGGAGGTAAAAGAACGGAATGTCATGTATTGAAATTAAAACGATGATGTTAAATTAATTGAATAGAAGCCATAAGTAAAATACTTTTATTTACGCTGTTGTTCAAGTTACAAATACTACCTACCCAGTCCTCCAAAGACGACCTGTACGACAAGGTTTAGGCAATCACAGAAGACAGCATATTCAAAACAGAAGGTTATATTAGTACAGGCTGGGGGTAGGGAGAATTTTATACACAAAAATTCGATTCTCTCCTTGCCAATAACCAATTGGACTTGTAGTCCTTATCAATAAAAATAAAAAGCCTTTGATTTTTATTGATAATTGATTAAAATGTCAAAGCCATTAAAAATCATGATCAATATCCATAATACCTGTAGTAATATGATAGCGGATAATGATCAAAAGGCTTTTCACTATTTTATGCACAGTCGTTCGATTTTTTGCTTCAGTATATAAAGTTGCCTTCCAGTGCCGAAGAAGTTGTTTCGGATGTCATTTAGAATTTGCTAAAAGATAAAAAAGACTTGGAAATATTGAAAGAATAAATATCTACCTGTTCCAACTTGTTAAAAACAAATGCTTGTTCTGGTTAGGGAATCAAATTTGGGGTATTTAATAACACAAGAGCTGATTGTGAAAATCGAATCAAGGTATTGAAAAATAATTTTGGTTTGGAAAACTTCTGCTTACGGGATTTTTGGGCTATTGAAGCCTCTTTACATCTTATCATGGTTGCGTATAACCCAATGAATTTATTCGGGTGTTCTACCATCCATAATCATCACCCTGCCATGTTAAAAAAAATCAACTTCTATTGCTTTGCATCAGGAGCTTGGATTGTAAATCACGCAAATAGAAGGGTACTTAAAATAGCTTTATCTACCAGAAGAGTGCCGTGGATGGAAGGAATAATTTTCCAAATCAGGAACTTAAGCCCTCCGTTTAGTTATTCTAATGAATCATGCGGGTTTAATTGAACCGTTTATGAAAACAATAGTTTTTTCCAAAGGCGATCTTATCAAGATAGCGGAAAATGGTGATCATGAGGCCTTCAAAAGAATGTTCCATTATTTTTATGCCAGACTTTTGAGTGTTGCCCGACATTACGTTCACAGTCATGAGCTGGCAGAGGAAGTAGTCAATGACGTTTTTGTAAAGATTTGGAACAAACGCAAAAAACTTGTGCAAATAAAGAAGCTTGAGAAATACCTCTATGTTTTGGTAAAAAATCATGCACTAAATCAAATCAGAGAAGCTTCTGGACATCGGGTGATGTCTATAGATAAAACGGTTTTAGAGATTACCGTCAGCTCAGTTAATCCCGAAGAACAATTTCTATCCAAGGAAATGCTGGAAGTATTCCAACGTAGCGTAGATGCTTTGCCTCCAAAGTGCGGGCTGGTTTTTAGAATGGTGAAAGACGATCAATTGACTTATAAAGAAGTCGCCTCTATTCTCAATATATCTGTAAAAATGGTAGAGAAGCATGTAGGTCTGGGCTTGAAAAGGCTTCGTAAGGACCTTGATAATTATGTTGATGGCGCTTCGAATTTAAAAAGCCATATGCATAAAGGGCTTCTATTGGCTGCGATCTTATTGTTAACATAATACCCTTTCTATAAAAACCTGACTGGTTTGGACGCTCAGCATCAGTAGGTCTATGGGAACATCGACCGTTTCTGCTAGCCAGCCTATCGCACCGAAATCTTCATCAAACAAAAAGGTCAGTTTTTATCAAAAAGTGATTGAAGTTGGCATTATGTGAGGTTGTATTGAAGAATTTTCAAATTTTTTAGTGCATTACAAAAAAAAATTCAATTATCAGGTAGGGTTTAGTCATCTGGTTTGTGTCCTTTCAGGGAGCGCCAAAGCTAACCTAAAGCCTTATGGAACAAGAAAATATATATGATATAATAGGTTTAGTACTTAGCGGCACAGCCAATGAGTATGAAAAAGAGCTGTTAAAAAGCTGGTTGGAAGAATCTCCCGACAACATCCGCACGTATCGTTCACTGGAGCAAGCCTGGAAAAACTCCCGGCTAGAGCTGAGCTATTCCCATGAAGAGGAACAATACCAAAAAGTTATCTCAAGGATCCAATCCCCTGCAAAATCAAGAAGGACCGGTTCGAAAAACTTTCTGCGTATTGCTGCATCAGTGAGCCTTTTATTCCTCTGTGGGTGGATAGTCTATATGGTTAAAAATAGCTCAAACGAGGTGAAGCCGGTCGAGAGGGAAGCTTACATTATTAAGTCTACGCCTGCAGGTAGCAAGCTCAAATTCATATTGCCTGATAGTACCGTAGTGTGGTTGAATGCGGAAAGCACTTTAAAATATAACCATAATTATGGAGTGGATCACAGAAAGGTAGAACTGACCGGTGAAGCCTACTTTGAAGTTGTAAAGGATAAGGTCAGGGAGTTCGTGGTTTCATCCTCCGGTTTTCGTACCACTGCCTTGGGCACAGCCTTTAATATACGTGCTTTTCAGGAAAAAGTGAACATCTCCCTTGTAGAAGGTAAGGTGAGAATTGATCAATACCGGAAAGATTCGGTCGATAATCCGGTGTCTCAGATGTTTTTGTTTCCCGGGGAACAGGCTTCATGGCACCAAGGGCGTAACATCCTGGAAAAAAAAGAATTTAATCCTATGAAAGTGACAGCATGGAAAGATAATATACTGTACTTCGAAGATACCGATTTCCATGATGTTATCGAGCGGTTGGAAAGTTGGTACGGTGTGAAATTCAATGTGATTAATCCACCCAAAAAGTATGAGCTTTTGTTTTCAGGAAAATTTCATGATAAATCGCTGAGGCACATACTCGAGGCCATGAGCTTTTCAAACAAAATTAGTTATAAGATCCATAACGATACATTAATAACCGTTGAGTCTAAACCTTAATCTATATCTATGAAATTCAATACCTCTTGAAACTCTTAACAAAAAACCCCGAATATCGGAAGCTGTCACCTTGCAAACTGCCAGCCCTGATTATTCGGAGTTTAGTTGTAATGGAGCTTATTATTCACCATTTAATCAAATATATGAAATTAAAACCTTTACGATCAGTTCAATTTTCCGGATTTTTAATATTTAGTATTTTGATACAATGTTTAGCGATAAACATTGTGTTGGCATCGGAAAGTAAAGCCCAAAAAAAGAGCCTTAAGGATATCTACCTCACAGTGGGTTTTAATCAAAGGCCTTTATCAGAAGTATTCAACGTTATTGAGTCCGTAACGGACTTTGAGTTTACTTATTACCGCAAAGAACTTCCTAATGTAAAACTTACCATAGATCGTTCTGAAAGAAGCCTGGCCCAGATCCTGTACTTGATCGCAGAACAGGCCGGACTAAAATTTAAGCGAGTCGACGAAAACATTTTCATAAGCCGCAACCCAGGGGACAAAGGGAAGAAAAAGGTGGGGCCACTGGTCACTGAAGTGATAGAGGTTTCTGGTACTGTTACCGATGAAAGCGGTGAAGGTTTGCCCGGAGTATCGATAGTGGCGAAAGGAACTACTATTGGCACCACAACCGATAAAAACGGATATTATACACTGAATGTACCAGATGATGCTACATTGGTTTTTACCTACATAGGATATTTGAAGGAAGAAATATTCGTAGGAACACAAACTACTATAAATGTGGTTATGGTTCCTGACATCGAGCAACTTGACGAGGTGGTAGTAGTAGGGTTTGGCACCCAGAAAAAAGAAAGTGTGGTAGGCTCATTAAGTTCGGTTCAACCGTCCGAATTAAGGATTCCGGCAAGTAATCTGACAACTGCCCTTACCGGTCGTATGGCGGGGCTTATCTCCTACCAAAGAAGTGGAGAGCCAGGCGAAGACAACGCCCAGTTTTTTGTAAGAGGAGTTACAACATTTGGTCTTACGAGGAGCCCTTTAATACTTATAGACGGGGTAGAGCTAAGTATCGATGACCTTGCCAGATTGCACCCGGATGATATTGAAAGCTTTTCAATATTGAAAGATGCTACCACAACGTCTATTTTTGGAGCTAGGGGTGCCAATGGCATTATCTTGGTAACTACAAAAGAAGGCGTACAAGGTAAGGCCAAGGTTTCGGTTCGCCTGGAAAATTCATTTTCCTCACCTATAAAAAACATAAAATTTACCGATCCCATTTCTTATATGAGATTGCACAATGAAGCGGTCCGGACCCGCAACCCGATAGAGGCCTTACCTTATTCGGAAACCAAAATTGCCAATACCATTGCCGGGACAAATCCAGTAGTTTTTCCGGCAACAAATTGGCAGCAAGAATTATTTAAAGACCAGACCACCACTCAAAGGGCCAATGTCAACGTAACCGGAGGAGGGGATATAGTAAGATATTACCTGGCTACTTCTTTTAACAAAGATAATGGCATCCTTAGGGTTGATGACAGGAATGATTTTAACAGTAATGTGGATCTTAGGAGGATAGCTGTCAGGTCCAATGTCAATATCGATTTGACCCCATCAACGGAGATGATAATTCGGTTTAATGGAACATTCGATGATTACAGGGGACCAATCGATGGCGCCAACGATATTTATTATAAAGTATTAAGAACCAATCCTGTGCTTTATCCTAAATATTATGAGCCTGATGAAGACAATCAATTTAAAAGGCATATACTATTTGGGAATATTGGAGGCACCAATGGTCAATTTGGTTTAAACCCTTATGCAGATCTAATGAAGGGTTATAGAGAGTACAGCCGAACATTACTACTTTCACAATTTGAAATAAAACAAGATCTAACCGCTATCACTGAGGGATTATCAGGCCATATATTTGTGAATACCAACAGGAGATCATTTTTTGATATAAGAAGGCAATATGTGCCATTTTTCTATTCGGCCCTGTACAACAAGGAAGCGAAAACACATACGCTCCAACCCTTAAATGAGGAAGAAGGCAGAGAGAATTTAGATTATAGTGAGGGACCTACGGATGTAAGTACAACTTTTTACCTTCAAGCGTCATTAAATTACAACAAAGTTTTCAATGAGAAACATGATGTCGGCGGCTTACTGGTTTACTTACAAACCTCTTCTTTAACGAATAATGCCGGAAACCTGCAAAAGTCTCTTCCTTTTCGTAACATGGGATTATCCGGGAGATTTACTTATGGATATAACCGTAAATATTTTGTGGAATTTAACTTTGGATATAACGGTTCAGAAAGATTTGCAAAAGACAACCGTTTTGGTTTTTTTCCTTCATTTGGAATTGGATGGACAGTATCTGAGGAACCATTTTTCGCTGGTTTAAAACCAATTATATCAAGACTCAGATTAAGAGCCAGTTACGGGCTGGTAGGAAATGATGCCATCGGTACCGCCGATGATCGGTTTTTCTATTTATCCCAGGTCAACCTAAATAATGGGGGTAGAGGTTCGCGTTTTGGCATTGATTTAGACAATTTTCAATCAGGGGTAAGCATAGACAGATATGAAAACGAATTGATATCTTGGGAAACAGCCACAAAAATAAATTTTGGGCTGGAAATAGATTTGTTTAATGACAAGGTAATTATCCTGGCCGATGTATTTAAAGAGAATAGGGATAACATCCTAATGGATCGTGCTTTTATTCCGCCAAGTATGGGGCTGGAAGCGGCCGTGAGAGCCAATGTGGGTAAAGCTGAGAGTCATGGTGTTGATTTTTCCATAGATTACAATGAGGATTTGGGTAATTCGTGGTGGATAACCGGAAGAGTTAATTTCACCTATGCCGTTGGTAAGTTTAAACTGTTCGAAGAGCCGGATTACAGCGAAACGGCACCTTGGCTATCCCACAATGGACAACCTATCACGCAGCAATGGGGATATGTCGCAGAGCGATTGTTTGTAGACGAGGCCGAAGTACTCAATTCACCCACCCAAATTGGCGAATATGGTGCCGGGGACATTAAGTACAAGGATATTAATGAGGACGGTATAATTGATTTCAGGGACCAGGTGCCCATAGGTTATCCGACGAGTCCGGAAATTGTTTATGGTTTTGGACTTTCTATGGGCTATAAAAACTTTGATCTGTCAGCATTTTTTCAAGGATCTGCAAGATATTCCTTTTGGATCGATCCGGTTGCAACGGCCCCATTTGTAGATCCGCCAGATAATTCTATTGAAAACAATGCGTTGCTGCAGGTTTATGCAAATAGTCATTGGTCAGAAGAAAATCAGGATATATATGCTTTGTGGCCAAGATTGTCACCGCAAATTGTAGAAAACAACACACAAACGAGTACCTGGTTCATGAGAGACGGTGCTTTCATAAGATTGAAACAGTTGGAGATTGGGTATACCCTTCCCGAAACATTGACCAATAAGTGGAAAATTCCAAAAATGAGGATTTATGGGGGTGGCGTAAACCTGCTTACTTTCAGCAAGTTCAAATTGTGGGATCCCGAAATGGCAGGCAATGGCCTGGCTTACCCTATTCAAAAGGTTTACAATATGGGCTTAATGGTTTCTTTTTAATATTACAGGAAGATGAAAATATTTAAAAATATAACAATACTTACGGTACTTATTGCACTATTTTCCTGCGAGGAATATTTAGATGTGGTACCTGACAATGTGGCCACTATTGACAATGCTTTTTTTGATAGGGTGCAGGCGAGGAAATATTTGTTTACCTGTTATTCCTATCTCCCGAATTTTGCCAGTATGAACTCCAATCCCGCATTATTTGGAGGAGATGAATTTTGGGTAATTCCAGAATTGCGAAGGAGACATTTTTCTAATGTACAAAACCTTGCGCTTGGTTTTCAAAATGCAAATGATCCCTATTTAAACTATTATGAAGGGAGTTTAAATGCCAGTTCAGCTTTGTACCAAGGGATAAGGGTATGCAATACCTTCATAGATAGAATAGATGAAGTGCCGGATATTGATTCAAATGAGAGATCCCAGTGGAAGGCTGAAGCCAAACTTTTGAAAGCCTATTACCACTTTTATTTGATGAGAATGTACGGGCCTATTCCTTTGGTTGATGAAAATATACCGATTAGTGCCGAGCCTGAGGAAATAAAGTCAATTAGAAGACCATTTGATGAATGTGTGAATTTTGTGGTAGATCTCATTGATCAAGCAGCCAGCGATCTACCCAATGTTGTTCAGGATCAAATAGATGATATGGGCAGGATAACCAAACCGATCGCCCTGGCTATTAAAGCCAAAGTGCTTGTGACGGCTGCAAGTCCTTTATTCAACGGTAATCCTGATTACATATCATTTGCAAATTCAGGAGGAGAACTTCTTTTTTCATCCGGGGAAGATATAGAAAAGTGGAAAATGGCCGCAGATGCAGCCCTCATAGCCATACAGGAAGCAGAGGAGGCTGGGCATACTTTATTTGAACTGAATGACCCCTCGTTAAATAATTTTTCTGAATTTATAGTACGTGAACTTAATCTAAGAGGTAGGGTGACCGAAAGGTGGAATTCAGAAATCATTTGGGGAGATTCCCGAAATAGCGGTACCACAAACACTTTACAACGTTATGGACAGGCTAGGTTGATCAATGGTGTAGGCAACGCGGTCCCTCAAGCCCTTGCCCCCACTTTAAGGATTGCCAAACAGTATTACACTAGTAACGGTGTGCCTATAGATGAGGACATAACCTGGAGCGGCAGGGACATTTTCGCTTACAGGGTTGCTGGTGCCGATGACCACCTGATGGTAAGGCCCGGTGAGGAAATACCGGAATTGCACTTTGATCGCGAATCCAGGTTTTATGCGGATTTAGGCTTTGACAGAGGTGCCTGGTTTGGGCAAGGTAGGTTAGACGAGTCAGATCCGTATTACGTATATGCCCGGGTTGGTGAAATTTCCGGTAAAAAGGCAATTGACGAATACAGCATTACAGGTTACTATGCCAAGAAACTGGTGTATTATAAAAATGCTTTTAGCACAGGAAACAACTATTCAGTTACGAACTATGCATTTCCTATTATTAGATTGGCGGACCTGTATCTACTATATGCCGAAGCGTTAAATGAGTCGGGCGAGGTTTCACAGGCTCAAGCCTGGATCGACAAAGTGAGAGAAAGAGCCGGATTAGCCGGAGTAGTGGAAAGCTGGAATAATTTCGCAATAAATACCTCTAAACCATCTACGCAAGAAGGACTAAGAGACATTATACAACAAGAACGTTTGATTGAAATGTCGATGGAAGGCCACAGGTTTTGGGATCTTAGAAGATGGAAAAAGGCGATAGAGCTTATGAATGCCCCTATTCAAGGGTGGAATACTGACAGTGGTGAAAGCAAAGAGGAATTTTACACTGTGATAGATCTCCATGATCAAAAATTTGACATGAAAGATTACCTATGGCCATTAAGGACATTTATACTCACGGTGAATACCAATCTGGTTCAAAATCCGGGTTGGTAAAACCCTAAAACATTACAATTATGAAGATAAGAAGTATTTTATATTTTGCGTTGCTATTATCCGGCTCCACTTTATTCTTCCAGTGTGAAGAAGAGGAACATGCCCCTATCCATAATGATGGTATAAATCCTGGAAAGATCACTGTTTCTGAAATAAAATCAACGGCTGGAGGGGCAGTTATTCGATATCAATTACCAAATGATGGGGATTTGCTTTACGTGGAAGCTCAATATGCGCTTGATAATGGAAGAAAGATGCAGGTAAGAGCTTCCGTCTACATAGATTCCATACAACTCGAAGGGTTTGGGAGCGTCGGTACTTTTCCCGTCGAACTTTACGCTGTTGATAGAGGGGGGAACAGATCTGAAGCACTTAAAGTTGATATTGAAACGCTTACACCGCCAGTTGAAACGATCTTTGGCACTGTCGAACTCGAAAGGACCTTCGGGGGAGTAAATGTACAATGGAAAAATCCAAATAAGGCACCTATTGCCTTAATTATGATGGCTTTACCCGATAGCCTTGAAAATAGAGTTGATTTAGATGTCTTTGAAACCATTTATTCACAAGCTCCTGAAGGCAATACGTCATTGAGAGGTTTTGGGGATGTTGGCCATAAATTTGCCGTTGTTGTCAGAGACAGATGGGACAACCTGTCGGATACGCTCAGTGTTTCATTAACCCCGCTTCTCGAAGAAGAGTTGGATAAGTTAAAATTTAAAGAAGTGATATTGCCCGGTGATATTCCTGCCGTGCCACCCTGGAATCCGTCCGGTGGATCTACGATGCCCGATCTCTGGGATGGAAATCTGTTCGGCGGCGGGGCCGCTAGGTTGGTGACTACACATGGCGATATGCCTGACAATTATTACTATACTTTTGACTTAGGTGTTAATGTCAAACTCAGCAGACTGAAGTTTTGGCAATTTTTATGGGGATCGGATGGTAGCGAATTCTTCTATTTTGATGCCCAATATGAGCGTTTTGAGGTATGGGGAGCCTCTGAATTAGATGCAAGTGGTGATTTTGATACCTGGACCTTGTTGCGAAAGTGTGAAATAATCAAGCCTTCGGGATTGCCTATTGAAAAAGGAAGCTTTAGCAATGAAGATATGGAGGCGGCGTTTGCGGGGCACGATTTTGAATTTCCTTTGGATGCGCCGGAAGTAAGGTACATCCGTATAAAAGTGAACAAAACTTTTTCAAACCTTGATTGGGCTTCATGTGGAGAGATGAGTTTCTTTGGACAAATTAATGACTAGTTAAACAGGAATATGATGAATTTAAATATGATAAATTTCCTGAGCATCGTTTGCTTATTTTTTACAGGGTATTTTATTAGTTCCTGTAATGAAATGGAAGATGTGCATGCACCCTATATAAAAGATGGGGAGACCTTGTATATTTCTAAACCTCAGGACTTGACAATCAGGTCCGGAGACGGTAGAGTAGAAGTTTCTTGGCGTTTAACAAGTATACACAATGTGGATGAAGCGATTATTTTTTATGGTGGTGAGGAGATGATCGTGGCTATTGAAAACCCCGAAGATACCCTTAAGAAAGTAATTATCTCAGGATTAACAGAAGGACCACATTTATTTAAGGCCTATACTCGAAATGCCGCGGGTAACAGATCATTGATCTCAGATGGAGTTACCGGAGTTGTATATGGGCCTGACTACCAATCCAAACTTGTTAGCAGGAAATTTCAGAAAATAGAGATATCCTCAGATGGTTCAGCTACTATTTTGTGGAGTATCCCATTTGACCAAACTGTCACCACGCGTATCACCTACAAGGATAGCAATAGTGAAAGTCAGACAATAGAAGTGAACAATGCGGATACTTCTACTGATATTCCTGACTTTGATCCAAAGGGTGGCTTGTCGGTTGTTTCAGATTATTTACCTGATAATTCAATGGATACGTTTACGTCAAATGAATTTAAACCTACTGCTATAACAGTGGAATTGGACAAAACAGCGTTCCAACTGGTAAACCTTCCCAATGATATCCCAAGGTTTGATCCAACGGTTCCGGACCATGAAAAAGACTGGTTAAATGCCTGGGACGGGGACAATGGCACTGTTAAGGTATTTCTCGGTCAGAATAATCTGATACCTGCTTACATTACGATTGATCTAGGGGTCAAAGTTAGATTGGTACAATTTGACTTACTAGGGTTCCTTCCTTATACACCGGTTACACCAAAAGAATACCAGGTGTGGGGAATAGGTGATGACAAAGATATCAATACCGTGGCCACTACTGTGGATATAGACGATGTTTCATCATTGTCCGCTGAAGATCAGGCGGATCCTGTCAAGGTAGCTGAAAAAAGAGCCGAAAACTTTGAAGCCTGGAAAAATGAATCCATTGCAAATGGTTGGGAGCTTTTGATAGATGACAATAGGACTTCTAACGTGGAAAACAAGGGTTTCTCACAAAAAATTACGGACGTGACACCGGTAAGGTATGTACGTCTTGTCTTTATGGATAATTTTTCTGGTGGTGGCAACCCAGATATCGGTATGAATGAGATCACGTTTTTCGGGTTAATACCAACGGAGTAGTTTTAAAGATATTCTAACCTGGTCAAGATGGATGATCATAAGGGCGCAGAAACAAGATCGCTCAAAACTAACAGAAAGCGAGTCCCGACGGCAGCGAATCTGTTTTGTTAATTGTTGAAGGCCCCGGTGTTATAACCAGATTTTGGATGGCTGGTAATCAATCCTAATTTGATTCAAAATCCGAATTGGTAGTATTATCAAATTTTTCAAAAAGGTCATCTGCCTAACCAGGGATGACCTTTTATTTTGTTTATTATATTAGCAAAAATATGTACTTGTGAACTATTAATGATTTTTAAATTTAGACTATAGAACCACTGCAATGAATATTCCGAAATTAATTCCGTCATTATGGTTTCTTTTAACTTGCTCTTTTTTTTCCCACGGTCAGGAAATAGGAACAATAAGAGATGCCTATGCCAAAGTAGAATTCAAATACCATAAACTATCAGGTATCGGCCATGAAAAAGGCGTGACCCGCCGTGATCCCAGCGATGTTATCATGGTTGACGGCACCTGCTATGTTTATTACACCAAGGTATATGGCCGCTCACCGGGGTATTGGGGAACCATTTGGTATGCTACTTCTACCGATAAAGGTTACACCTGGAAAGAACAAGGTGAAATTTTGGGGTTGGGTAAAAAGGATACTTTCGATTCTCAAGCCACTTTCACACCAAACATCCTTTATGCAAATGGCAAGTACTACCTCTACTACACAGGGGTAAGACCAACCCCTGAAAATGAGAAAGGCGAATTTGAAAACAATTCCACCACTGACATCACAGCTATCGGAGTGGCTGCATCCGATTTCCCCAACGGTCCTTTTGTGAGGGTGATGGAGGAACCAATTCTGAAGGTGAGCGTTGAATCGGAAAAATTTGACAGCTATCGGGTGGATGATGCATCGCTGCTTCATAGAAATGGCTTGTATTGGCTTTATTACAAAGGAAGAAGCAGAAGTCATGGAAAAGGTGGCCCGGCCCATACTCGAATGGGTGTAGCCTATTCCAAAGATCCGGAAGGTCCTTTCTTAAAATATGACAAACCTTTATTAGGCTGTAGTCACGAAGTAATGATTTGGCCTCAAAGTACCGGCGTAGCTGCATTGGCCTCTCTCAGCAGTTCGATTGAATATGCGGCAGACGGTATTGATTTTCTGAGTAACAAGCTGGGAGCAGTGGTAGACAAACGTCCGGATGCACCGGGAGCTTACAGGCCTGATCTCACCGATCCTGTAATTGTCGGACAAGGGTTAACTTGGGGCATAGGCATGGTTCACAATGGCCCGGAAGCATATCTAATAAGGTTTGAGATGGAAAATAAATGATTTGGCCCCTGAATTTAGGATGTATTAACCAAGCATAAAAAATGGCCAGGCTTGATGTAGCTATTGTTTGCGTAGTGATAATGAGATTTTCCATACCTTAGTCGGTATGTAAAAGATAGCAATAATAATGTTAGAGATGGCAATAATAGTGTTAGACAAGATGTTCAATTCCGGTTAGTTTTATTGCTTCGGAAACCTGCATTTTTAAATACCATTATGAGGTATGGCGAACACATACAAGTGGTGCTTCAGCTTTTGATAATTATATTCATCCTTTCAGATCTAACCGCTGTTGCCCGCTCTAAAATCAAAATAGCCTGTGTTGGCAATAGTATTACCTATGGGGCCGGCATGGTCAATCGGGAGAATAACGCCTATCCCGTACAATTGCAAAACTTGCTGGGGCACAACTATGAAGTAAAAAATTTTGGGGTAAGCGGTCGAACCCTGTTAAAAAAAGGGGATTACCCCTATTGGGACACTAAAGAATACATCGATGCGCTGGATTACGGGGCAGACATGGTATTTATCAAATTAGGCACCAATGACAGTAAATTACAAAACAGGGTTCATCTGGATGAATTTGAAGCAGATTACAAAACCTTTATTTCCTCTTTTCGGGGAAAAAACAATAAAATCCGAATAGTTCTTTTACTACCGGTACCTTCCTTTTTGGAGGACACTACCAGTATCTGGAACCCGGTCATAAAGGAACAGATCATTCCCCTGATTCAAAAAGTGGCCTATGACACCGGGAGTGAAGTAATTGATCTTTACCAGTTGATGGTCGATCAACCGAGGCTGTTACCCGACAAGATCCATCCCTCTTCCCTGGGAGCCAGTCTTATAGCCAGGAGAACCTATGAGGCGGTTATGCACAAAGCTCATAAATTTAATCTTAAAGAAAAGCTAAATCCCGGGCAGACGGGAAAACTCGGCTTTTATGGATTCGACCGGTATGACTTTGTGTATGAAGATCTTCAACTGAAGATAGTCCTGCCAAAAAGGGTACTTTCTGACAAGCCCTGGGTATGGCGTGCCCGTTTTTTTGGCCATGAGCCGCAGACCGACATAGCACTGCTCGAGCGGGGCTATCACATTGTATATTGTGAAGTAGGAGCACTTTATGGTAACGCGGAGGCCGTGAGGCGCTGGAATAGGTGTTATGATATCATGACCCGGGCAGGCCTCAGCCGCAAAGTGGTGCTGGAAGGCATGAGCAGAGGAGGACTGATAATCTATAATTGGGCCGCTGAGAACCCTGGTAAAGTAGCCTGTATCTATGCAGATGCACCGGTACTGGATGGCAAAAGCTGGCCAGGTGGCTTTGGCAAGGGAAAAGGAGCCGCTGATAACTGGAAAGAAATAAAACAACGTTACGGGTTGGCTTCCAACGGACTCCCAGCCGGTTTTAAAGGATGGCCTGTCAACAAGACCGACATACTTGCAAAATCGGGTATTCCCATGCTGCATGTATGTGGAGATGCTGACCAGGTAGTGCCTGTAGATGAAAACACTCGTCCTTTCGCAAATGAAATAAAAAAGCAGGGCGGCAATATCATTACCATCTACAAAGAAGGCGTAGGTCACCACCCCCATAGCCTGGAAAACCCCGCCCCTATTGTTGACTTTATACTCAGGGCTACCGGCCATAAAACCAACTTTGCAGCCATTCCGGCCCCGGGTGCAGAATATCGCTCCGCCGCGGGGTGGACACAAGGCAAGGGCTGGTGGTATCAGGCCCGGCAGATCGATTCACTGTGTCAGTCCTACGGGGATTTAGACTTATTATTGATCGGCAATTCGATCACCCAAGGGTGGGGCGGTCCTCGTGACTGGGTGACCCACAGGCCAGGGCAGCAGGCTGCTGAAACCCACTTTCAGGGTCTCAAATGGATAGGGGCAGGCATTTCCGGAGATCGCACGCAACATGTGGCCTGGCGATTGGAAAACGGCCATTATGAGCTTAGCAACCCTGATTTTGTAGTACTCACCATTGGTGTCAACAATTTTAAGTCTGCCAGTACCGAAGAAATTGTAGCCGGATTAGAAAAGAATCTGAAATTATTGCGGAAGAAATTTCCCAAAGCAGGGATCCTTTTTTTTGGTTTACTGCCCACCGGGCTTACCAGAACGTCGAAGCGCCGGGAAAAGTACAGGAAGATACACCAGGCCCTGGCAGGTCTCAGGTTTGTGAAAAATGTGCACTACAAGAATTTAGAAAACCTTTTTACCAATGGAGATGGAACACTGAATAAGGATTACTACAGCAACGACGGCATTCACCTCAAGCCCAAAGGGTATGAGGTATGGGCGAAGTACATTCGGGAACAGATTGGACAGTTGTGAACCAGTCACCGGTACTTTCGTCTGGCCTATGCTTTCGGGATTCAGGTTTAAAATACCATGCAAGTGACATGTGCTGCAAAAGACAGGTTCACATTCGCGGTAGTTATAACGGAAATGAGTCATTATTAATTTTTAGATAAAAGCAGCTGAATGAAAAAGTTAATTATTGGATTTGCCATTTTGGGGCTGACAGCTACAGTTGGCTGTAATGGTCCGGCAAAAGAAGAAAAATTTACGCTAAATGATATTGAAAAATATTATAAAGCCGCTCCTTCGGGAGTAGAAACCCGTTGGATAAGCTCTGAAAACAAACAGGGAGAAAAAGGCAGGGGCGGCAAAACTAATAAGGGAGCTAAGGGAGATGCCTTCAGTATGATAGGTCCCGGAGATACCCTTGTGATCTTTGACCAGAAAGGCCCGGGCATCATTACCAAGATGTGGGTAGCCAACTCTTTTGGTTGGACCCAGGAAAACCGCAGGAAAGTAAGTATTCACATGTATTGGGACGGCGAGGCCAAACCGGCAGTTGCTGCACCTTTTACAGATTTTTTTGGCATTGGCCTGGGATTAATGCGTCCTTTTGAAAATGTTTTCTTTTCCATGCCTGAAGGACGTTCTTTCAATTGTGCCGTTCCGATGCCATTCCGTAAATCCGGGAGGATTGAGATCGTCAACGAATCGGATAAATTCCTGATGTTCTACTATAAGGTGAACATGGTGAAAGTACCACAGCTAGACGATGATGTAATGTATTTTCACACCTTCTGGAACCGGGATACAGCCACAACTAAAGGGGTTGATTATACCATTCTGCCAAAAGTGGAAGGCCGGGGCCGGTATTTGGGCACTAACATTGGTGTGATTGGAAACCAAAAGTACAAAGGGACCTGGTTTGGTGAGGGAGAAGTAAAAATATACCTTGATGGCGATAACCGATTTCCTACCCTTGTAGGCACCGGAACAGAAGATTACATCGGCACTGGCTGGGGACAAGGAGAATACGTCAATAAAATCCAGGGTAGTACCGAGTCGAACAAAGAACATGATCTCTACACGTTCTACCGCTTCCATACATACGACCCTGTTTATTTTCATCAGGATTGCAAGGTCACCATCCAGCAAATAGGCAATTCACAGAAGCATAACATTATCAGGATGAATGAAGAGGGAGCAGCTATTACCCCAGTTTGGTCCTATGTAGATCGAGACGGATACGATGCTGCCAAACGTTATCTGGATATGGAAAATCCACCCGCAGTGACCGATGACGAGTTCCCGGGAGGAGTTTCCACTAACTTTTATCGAAGCGATGATGTATCTGCTACGGCTTATTTTTACCTGGACAAACCTTCTTCGGAACTTCCGGGTTTGCCTCCATTGGATTTAAGAATAAAACATATAAAGGAGAAAGTTTACGTGAAACTAGGTGAAATGAAAGAGTGATAACATTTAACAGTATCAATAAATCCCAATAAAACCAGAAAAATCTGTACCCATGAATAAAACCTTGCAAAGCTATGTAATGCTGTTTATGGCAATCGTCAGCTTATCGTTGATAGCACAAGTCTCCATCGCTCAGCCTGAAAAACAGGATGATCTCTACATATACGATAAAGTTTCTGAAATCTCCAATGACAATATTTTCAAAACCGAAGGCTATTATAATTGGGGAACGTCCATTCTGAAAGGAAAAGACGGCAAATACCATTTGTTTTATTCGAGATGGAAAAGCGAATATAAATTTACCGGTTGGCTAACCCATTCGGAAATCGCCCACGCCACATCCAGGGCCCCTGCCGGGCCATGGAAGTTTAAGGAAACTGTTTTAAAAGGAAGAGGCCAGGAGCACTGGGATGCCATTACCGCTCATAATCCCAAAATCAAATATTTTGAAGGCAAATACTATTTGTACTATATCTCAACTAACATGGGAGACAAGCCAATTACGCAGGAAGAACTAATTGAAACAGCGCAAACTGGTTATAAGCACCCTAACTGGAGTATACTACGGCCCAATCAACGCACTGGCGTGGCGGTTTCCAATTCGATCAATGGACCCTGGAAGCGAATGGATCAGCCACTGATCGAACCCTCGGGACCGATTACCACCCTCACGGTAAATCCTGCCATTGACCGGGGAAAAGACGGGAAATATTACCTAATAGTAAAAGGAGATAAACCAAATGAAAAAAGGTTTATCCGAAATCAGGCGATAGCTGTTTCGAATTCTCCTTTAGGGCCATTTAAAATGCAGGAAAAACCAGTGATCGATTACACCGATACGGAAGACGTATCTATGTGGTACGATAAAGGCAGGGATCGTTTTTATGGTGTATTTCATGCGCATGAATTTATTGGCATGGTGACCTCTCCGAATGGAATCGACTGGAAAAAAGCAAATGAATATGTATTAATGTCAAAGAAAGTGAAAATGAAAGATGGCACGATATTGAAACCGGACAGAATGGAGCGGCCATTTGTTTACACAGAGAATGGAAAACCGGCGGTGCTGAGCTTGGCAGTAAAGAAAGGGGAAGAATCGTATAGCATTTTCGTTCCTTTAAAAAATCCTGAATTTCCTGTTCCCAATGCGCGGCAACTGGCCTGGCAGGAAGCCGAATTGGGTGTGGTCTTTCATTACGATCTACATGTTTTTGATGGAAAGAAATATGGGCAAGGGCAAAATCGGATCGATCCGGTTCCGGACTATCAGATATTTAATCCGGAAAAACTGGATACGGACCAGTGGATAAAGTCAGCCAAAGATGCAGGAGCGACATTTGCCATGCTTACAGCCACCCACGAAACAGGTTTTGCCTTGTATCAGTCAGATGTTAATCCATATTCTCTCAAGGCTCTGAAGTGGCGTGATGGTAAAGGGGATATTGTCGGCGATTTTGTAAACTCCTGTAGAAAGTACGGTATTAAGCCTGGAATTTATTTGGGCATTCGATGGAATTCTTTTTTGGGGGTGCATGATTTTAAAGTAAACGGAGAAGGTGAATTCAGAGAAAATCGTCAGCATTGGTATAACAGTATGGTGGAAGGCATGGTAAAAGAGATATGCACCCGTTATGGTGAATTGTTTGAGATATGGTTTGACGGCGGAGCAGACCACCCTGACAACGGTGCTCCCGATGTATTGCCAATCGTACGCAGATACCAACCAAATTGCCTGTTTTACCACAATGGCCAGCTGGCCGAGGCGAGATGGGGCGGCTCGGAGCATGGTATGGTAGGAGATCCCTGCTGGGCCACCTTCCCCTACCCGGCCACAGGAGCGGGAGAAAGTGCCTGGAAAAATATAGCTAAAGATAATTTTAAGTTGCTGAAGCACGGAGATCCCGACGGAAAATACTGGGTGCCTGCTATGTCCGATGCCCCTTTACGTGGTTACAACGGGCGACATGAGTGGTTTTGGGAACCTGGAGATGAAGAACATATTTTCCCTTTGGAAAATCTGGTGGATATGTATTATAAGTCTGTGGGAAGAAATTCAACTTTGATATTAGGACTTACGCCCGATCCTGACGGGTTAATGCCGGAACCTGATGTGAATAGGCTCAAAGAGTTGGGTACCGAGATCAAAAAGCGGTTTTCAGACCCGATCGCAAATACTTCTGGAAAGGGAACCCGGGTTTATCTAAAATTGCCATCTACACAGAAGTTCAACCAACTCGTTATTCAGGAGGATATTGCAAATGGCGAAAGAATAAGAGCCTACTCGGTCGAGGCGTTGATTAACGGACAATGGAAGGAGGTTGCCAGTGGTCAGTCAATCGGTCACAAACGGATACACCTCATCGATGAAGTTGAAGCTTCCCGGCTGAGGTTGATGATCCATGAATCCATTTCAGAACCTATCATTAAGCTTTTTAGTATTTATGCTATTGATCATAAATAAAACTAATAACAAAGAAAGATTATGATTCTCTTAATTAGGTAGTTGGTTAACTGTTAGCCCGTTGGCATGGAAAAAATTGGTGTCATGAAGAGAGTTCTATTAAAGGTGGAATTCAAATATGATAATACCAAAGAGACAAGTTATAAGCGTGGATCGCACCCCGAAAGAACCAGGTGAAATATTCATATATTCAGGCTTGATTTTTCATTGCATAGAAAAACTACGATAGCTCCCGACTATCGTAGCTGCTATAAGGCGATTATTATGCCATCTATTTTATGCTTGTTATTTAATTATGATTTTACGAGTAGTTGATCCTTTGCTCAATTTTACTTTTAAATAGTAATAACCGGAACCCAAACCTTCAAAATTAACCGCAATTTGATTAAGGTGAGGTCTGATGTGATTGCTTCTGACCAGGCCCCCCTGCGCATTGTAAATCTCGAGCTCAACTGGTTTATTATTTAAGCGTTCTGAACGTAGGAACACAATTTTATCAGATGGGTTAGGGTACAAGGTTAATTCCTGCCCCTCCTTAGTATCGATCCCAGTCACACATGCGGTTGATTCGTTGATTGTTATGGTGGCATCATCCGTTGTCGTATTTCCGGATGCATCTGTGACGCGCAGTGTCACGGTCTGGGCAACTCCTATATCTGAACAGTCAAAAGTAGTTTTACCGGTTAATGCCAATATCAGGTTGGCTTCTGCCGTACAGTTATCGCTGCTGCCATTGTTTACATCAGCCGCTGTAATTGTAGCAGTGCCATTACCATCAAGGTTTACGGTTATATCTTGAACGACTACATCGGGGGCTTTTTCGTCTACTACGGTGACGGTAGCCTCGGCAGTTCTACTATTGCCTTTAGCGTCAGTAACGCTCAGTGTCACAGTTTGCGGCGTTCCAATAGCTGAGCAATCAAAAGTTGCGGTTCCTATGAGGGCCATAATAAGATCATTATCGGCTGTGCAATTATCGCTACTTCCATTGTTAATGTCAGTTGTTGTTACGGTAGCAGAACCATTGGCATCCAGTTTTACTGTAATATTTTGAGTCACCACATTGGGTACGATTTTTTCGCTAATGGAGTAGATCTCCTCCGTAGTGATGGTTCCGTTAAATAAATTACCATTTAAATCCATTAAGTTATGCGAGGGGTTTATATCCAGGTTCAGATCAGAAAAATCGCAAGATACAGGTGTTGTTAAAGAAGAGACTTCTATGTCAAATACTTTATAATCACTGATCATGGTAATGCTATTAACACTTCCTGAAGCTGTTCCGGAGAATACAAAATCATCGGCGCTAACACCGAGCATAGGTTCTGTAAATGTCACTCTGTAGGTCACGGAAATGGCATCTGTATTTTGCTCGACGGGATCCTGTCTTGCGATAGAGACGATTTCAGGATCAGTAAGATCCGCCAGGGCAATAGCAGAAGGACGTGTTGCTGTAGCAACATCTTCAATCGTAGATCCGTCGAGGTTTGCTCTTTTAATAAAATCAGAGGAGCGATCACCCCAATACAATTTTCCTTCAACGGGATCAATCTTTATGCTTGAAGGGGATCCCATGGCAACATCAGCAGTGGTAATAACATTCTCTTGTTCGGTTCCGTCAAGATTCGCTCTGCTTACAACATCAGTATCTATATCAGTCCAATAGATCTTCCCGTTAATTAGGTCCAGCGCCATGCCTTCTCTCAACCCTGTACCCGTTATAATATCCTCCACACCCGATCCGTCCAGATTGGACCTCTGGATTTTATCAGATCCGGTATCCGACCAATATAGTTTTTCGTTAATAGGATCCACATCAATAGCCCAGGGCGATGAAAGATCGGTCACAATATCCTCGGCCTCGCTACCATCAATATTTGACCATGATACAGTGCCAAGACTAAAATTCACCCAGTAAATTTTTTGATTCAAATGATCTATAACGATCCTTCTGGTGAATTGATTGGCATTGTCCACTGTTTTTATTTCACCGCTCCCATCTGCTAAATCGGCCTCATAAATATCACCGGTCTCTGAAAAATACATTTTTCCATTTGAGGAGTTAATAGCGATCCCGCTGGGATTCTGTACACTGGAAATAGGCTCAGTACCCGATGCATCAGGGTTTGTACGAATTATTTGATCAATGTTTTGATCTCCCCAATAAACTTTGCTTGTTTGGCTGTAAGCTGTGTATGACAGCATTAAAAAATACAGCGCAATTTTAAGTTGCTTTTTCATGTTGGTTGATTTTAAAAAATGCTTCAATGTACAACCACACCATTTACACTTTGTGCTATTATTGCATAAAATACTTACACGTGTGATTGTTGAAAAAAAATCATAAAAACATTAAAATTCCCTCTGCGGTTTGAGGAATGGCAGGGGCAGTTTCAAACCAAAAAAGTATATTCAAACTTAGTCCGGGAAAAGAGAGGGTTACACTTAGTTATTAACAACTGTTTATTTTTTCTTTTTAGGCGGTTTGGGTTTCAAAGTCTTCACATACGCTAAACTTATCAACAGATAACTTTTTAACGTTTCAACATCAGCTAATAAATCATTGGGAACGGTCACATATTCCTTAAGTAAAGGCCCTGGTTCCGGTTTATAGATAGTTGAATTGTACTGTTCAAGAAATGCCTCTCTTTCTTGTTTAGGCAGGCGAATACCTACAAATCCACTTTTTGATAACAATGAAAACATATGGCCGTTAAGAGAGGTATAGGGGAAGCCAAATGTTGAGTTAATTTCTAATTCCGGAATGCTTTTGACCAACTTTTCATATAGTTCGAGTTGTTCAGCGGGAATTGTTTTCTTTTCTTTTTTAGACATATGTTAATCCAATTGGGTGATAACTGTATTAATTATTGTGATACTACATTCAACGGATTCAATTTACTCAAAAACACGCATCTATTCTGAAATTTTCAGATAGACAGGATGCTAATCCATCAATATCAACAGTTTCTTGCAAGGGTTTAAAGTGTTTGAGTATTTTTCCTTATGATACACTTATTTTATCTAACATTTTTTTTGCTCGTCCCGAAACAGATTTCCTGTCATCAGATGTTAGTCTTACTAAATGCGGTCTGATCCATTCTTTTAGTTCCGGATCCTTTTTTGTCCATTTTGTTAAGGTATCCATGGTCTGGTTTAGCACAATCCAATCGTTATGGTTAGCGAGATTGTTTTTCATTATTTTTTTCGCCTGCCCGATTTGCATATCGGTCATATCTTTTTCAAGCATTCCGAAAAGCTGTGATAAAGTCCATTGTGTTGATGCCTGGTCAATTTGGGCAATATCAGTTAGAAATCGTTCGACGTATGGTATTAAGATTGACTTTTTCGCTTTGCAAATCCGTTTCATTGCATTTGAGGTTCGTAATCGAACAATTTCGTCATTACTGAAATAACAATTGAAAAGTTCATTGAAAAGTCCATTTTCACTCAGCACTTCTTCCACAACTTCTACCGTATTTCCTAATGAATTTGGATGTCCGCCTTTTAATCTGTCCTCAAAGTTTTTCATTTAGGAATCGGGTGGTTTATATGTGTGCCGACGTATGGCTATCCGAAATCAATTCCGGACATTTTTGAATTGTAATAACCTAATCTAAAGGATTTTTAATTGAATTCAAAGGTGTGTTGGCCACTAGTGTAGGTCTCAGTAGTTTTGCCGGGCTTAAGGCCTAATGACATCCAGATGCATGTCAGGTTTACCCCTTTCTCCAAAAGTTGGATATTATCACAAACACCTCTTTGCAAATGAATTTCAATTGGAATATGACTCTTTCAACCTTCCTTTGAATCTCACTTAACGGCGCTTTCAAGCGGCCTCTTTACTCCCTATTAATCTTCATCAACTATTTGATTTTAAAATTAGCCATTTCCTTGTTGGAAGTATATGGTCGCCGCTTATGGTTTATTCATTAAGACTTCCGGACTTTTAAATTGGAAACTTTGATGTTACTGTTTTTACAACCCTTCCTACACCATATTGGTAGCGAGGTTTCTAAGCGCTAAAATTTTTTTTGCCCGGTGACATCCCGTGTCACTCTCCCATGGTAGTTTTATCGTAGCTGTTTGTTCCGGAGCATTTTGCAAGGCTTATCCAACCATACAATCAGTAAAAAGAATTGATCCGGTAGTGGGAAGTTAAGGTAGGCTTGAACTTTTATGCTATTCCGGAAGCAGTAACAAATATCAATTTTATATAATGTTTCTACCGAAATTATTCCAAATGGATTTCTCAAAACCTATTGATATACAATTAATATTCTTTTTGACTTTGATGATGGTTGGACCATTTTGTTTTTCACAATCTTCCGAAAATTCTAAAAGCAAATTTGCCAAAAAGAATATTAGCATTCCCAGCAGCTTAGCACATTGGCATTTGCAAGAAGCCAGGATTTTGCAGGAAGTTGAGAACGTTAAGATATCAATTTCAAACCGGCATAAAAAGCGACTTGAAAAGATCACTTCGCCAGCTAAAAAGCTTAAAAAATATCGAAAGTACTATAGCAGGGACAGCAGTAAAATAATGAAGAGCCAAATGAAGCTGGCAAAACAAAAATCGGACAGCCTTTTTGATACTTATAAACGAATAGTAAAAAATGGAATCCTTGATTCTATCGGAATGCCAGATCAATACAGTCAATTTCTCCGGAAGGATTTATTGGATAGTGGGATGTTGAAGGCAGAGGGACAAAAGCTGCTTAAAGATCAGGGTATGGCCTATTTGTCAGGACTTGAGGAGTATAAAAAGATGGGACTGCTGTCAGATAAATATCCCCTATTGGCAAATTGGTTAAAGGTCTATGGGAATGATCCCGGAATGTTGAGCCAATTACCGGATAGTGTTTTGACCTATTCTCAAGAAAAAGTAAAAGCGATTCCGGGAATGATCGAAAAGGGAATAAGCCAAAGGGATGAATTCAAAGAACTCGAGAAACAATCCGGGCAACTGAAGACAGCTGTCAGTGATTTGCAAGCGCCATATAAAAATACCGGCAAGCAACATTTGGATCAAGCCGGACAGTATGCGGATCTCGATCGGCTAAAATCCAATGGAAAAAAATTAGGTGCCGATTACACCAGGGATTTTATAACAGAAAACATTGGTCAAATAGAGCATCTGAATAATAGGCTAGGCGATCTCAAAAAAAAGTATGCCTCTATAGCTAATTTAACTGATATGAGCACCGCCAACAGACGAAATTCATTGCGGGGAAGGCCCCTTGATGAAAAGATAATATTGGGTGGGAATTTCGACATACAAATGGCAGATCCGATTCTGATAGACTTATCTCCGCTGATAGGATTCAGGTTAAACAAAAAAATTTCAATAGGAATGGGAGGTACGTACCGGGTTGATTTAACATTTGATGATAAATCTTTTAATACCCAAAATGATACCGAGGTCTATGGTTTCAACTCATTTATTAGTTACGATATCATAAAACAATTTTTTGTGTATGGGCAATATGATTACTTAAGCAGAAAAGAACAGGATCGGGACGTAGATGAGCAGATCCAAACCTGGGAACCAGCATTCATGGCAGGAATTGGGAGAAGTTTTAGAGTACATACGAAAGTTACCGGAACTGTCATGCTCCTGTACAACGTCGTTGAAAGCAACATCAAAAGCCCATTTGGAAATAAGTTTCAGGTCAAGTTCGGCTTTCAAACCAACGAGCTCACTTTTAAGAAAGTGAATAGGCCGTATTAGATCAGCATTTTAGAGAAGCAAAACTAAAGAGTGATATTCAATTTAAACATAAAATCGATGAGTAGGTTAAATAAATTCACGCTACCATGTATTATAATATTATACATAGGTGTGTTAGTACAGCCGGCACAAGGACAGACCATCTATACCTCCGGATCATATAATTCCAATTCAATGACGCGGGGAACCGCAATACCTATAAATCACTTCACAGGTGTTCCGAATATTTCTATTCCATTATTTTCCCTTCCCGGAAGGGCACTTAGCGTACCGATATCCCTTTCATATCATGCGGGAGGTCATAAAGTTAAAGACATAGCCAATTGGGTTGGATTGGGATGGAATTTACAGGTAGGAGGTGTTATCACCAGAACTGTAAGGGGTATACCTGATGAAGTTTCAAATGGCTATTGTGGCACAAATGAAAAAGGGAGCTTGGCCGGTGACAACCTTACCGCTGATGTTACAAACTACAACTACATTTCATATGTCCAGTCCGGAACCTGGGACGGCCAGCCTGATGATTTTCACTTTAATGTAATGGGCCTATCAGGCAGATTTAGCTTAGATGAAAATGGGGTTGCCTATACCATTCCAACCAGTAATATAAAAATTGAGCCGGGAATTTGTAGCGGGACGGAATGGGTTATTACGGATGAAGCAGGTATGAGGTACATCTTTGCCAATACCAGCTCATCAAAAGAAGAAAGCACGGTAAAATATATGGGTAGTGTAGTTAGTACACATACTACCGCATGGTACCTGACAAAAATAGAAACACCTAACCAAACGGAGGAAATTACCTTTACTTATCAGTCGGGCGGAAGTCAAACAACGGGAAATACCCAATCCGTAAGCTATGCGCACATGGCTGGAGATGATGATCGCACCTGCCTGGACTTCAATGACTACGATCGAACGGATTATATAACGGTTGATACAAAAGTAATCAGTAGCATTACCTCTAGCCTCGGATCGGTTTCATTCATTTTATCATCGGATAGAAGGTTAGATTTGTGGTCGGGGTATAGTCTTTCAAGAATCGAAGTGTTTGATAATGCGAGTAATTACATCAGATCCTTTTGGCTGAATTATGGTTATTTCTATTCGGACAGTTTTGTCCCAAATGATAGAAACACAAGAAGATTAAAGCTGGAAAGCGTCTACGATGATGGGCGATTAATTACTTCATTTGATTATAATGAAACTGTTAACCTTCCCTCCAGGGAATCAAACGGTACCGATCATTGGGGATTCTATGGAAATAATCCGTCTGTTCTTTTCCCTGAATTTAACCACCCGGTGTATGGAAACTTTGGAGGTTCCGACAGGTCGACAAACCATACAAGGGTAACTGCCAATCTGATAAGTAAGATAACTTATGGTTCCGGGGCAAGTGTCCAATTTACTTTTGAGAGTAATCAGTATTATGACCAGGGTGCCAGCATTAACAAATATGCGGGAGGAGCACGTGTTTCGCAAATCATCTCCAATCCCGGAATTGGACAGCCAGCTCAAACGACCACTTTTGAATATAATGACTTCACAAATTCCAGCAGATCAAGTGGGGTACTGTACGCAGAACCTCTCTATTATGAGGGCATTGTCACCGGGGCTACGGGAAGTACGGCTAATGACGTGATTATTAAAAGATATACACAACCAATCGGCTTTTTGACTGGTCAGCAAGGTGTTCGTATTGGATATTCAAATGTAGCTGTTGTCACAGGGTTAGGCAAGACGAAATATACATTCAGGGATTTAGACACACCACAAAATAATAATCATGAATTATGGATTGATAGCGGTGGGCCGGTATTGAATAGAATAATAACCAAAACAGCGAATGCTTTTAATGGGATAATGAGTATTAATGTCCCTTATACCGAGGGGTGGGGTAGTGGTTTAATGGAAAAGAGAGAAATAGTTAAACCGGATGGAACGCCTGTTGTGACAGAGACATTCGAGTATGATCTAAACAGCCAGACGCTAAAGACCTTGTATGGGGTAGTTGCCGAAAAGCGTCATTTCTCCAATTGCGGGCAAGATGGACTGGTAGCAGCCAGCTATTCCATTGAGGTGAAACCTATATTAATGATCAAAAAGAAGGTTACACAATATAACCCAAATAACACTAGCATTGCAACCACAGATGTTACGGAATACGATTATACGGTAGATGTAAATGGTTTGCTACAGAACCAGTTTGATATCTTATTAAGTTCAACAAAATCATACAATGAAAGTTATGCAGGGCTAAAATACCTAACCTATTTTCTATATCCCGGCGATTATTCCCCGGGTGCTTCGACCCCGACCGGTGTTCTTGGAGGAATTTTCGAATTGTGGAACAGAAATATCAGGACAACCCCGATAGAGACCTATCAGGTCGTAGATGATAATGGAACACAAACTTTGAATGGGGTTAGTTATCGAACGTTTCAGAAAACAGGTTCGGTTGGCAATGAAAAAGTTTATCCTCACCGCAGGTATCGCTCATTAAAGAGAATTCCCGCAGCGAACTATACCCCCTCCCATAACTCAGGAGGCCCACCTGAAGAATTTGTTCCCGGTAACGTGGATTTTGAATTGATCAATACAAGTTCCTATATTGAAAACAGCGGCTTGATCGATACCCAGACTGCCTTTGGAGGTACTACTACCGATTTTAATTACAATGGCCTTGGCCTTCTTGCCAGCACCAGTACGACCAATAGCCAACTTATAAGAAATACATCAACAAGTTCAAATGCATTTACAGGCCCTACCTCATCCACGGATGTCAATAACCGGAACACATCCTTCACATATGATAAAAAGCAGCGATTATCAACGGTAACGGATCATGAAAATAACATCGTGGAGGGAAGAACCTATGTAAATGGAAATACAGTGGCAGTCCTGATTGACGGGCCCGGCAATACTGAAATAAACAGTGCCGTCACCTTCTACGCGAGTGACCCATTTTGTTATGGCACCACCACATTTAATTGGGATTTGGATGATGGGAGTACTTATTCCACTACGAGTAGAAGTGTTAACCATACCTATACAGTTGAAGGTGTTAAGGTGGTAACGGTTACGGCTACCAATACTGAGGCTAATTTTTCTGTAACCGGTTCGAGAGGCATAAATGTCGAATACGTAAGTCCAACCATACCTCCATTGAGTGTAGGGGGGATTATTTCAAACACAGTAACGTCCAGTTCATGTTCCACTACCTTGACGTTCTCAGTTAGCGCCTCGGGGTCGTGCAATTCAAATTACGTCTATGATTGGAGCCGGAGATACCAGGGGGGCGCCTGGGAGTCATTTGACCCCACCGTAGCGACAGGAGTCTTACACTCATTTGATACAAATCTGGAAGTAAGAGTGACTGTGACTAATCCCAGTTGCGGTAATGAGTCTGAAACAAAAACACTTCAACTTTTTTTCAATGGTTGCATGGGCCCTCCCAGCGATAATTAAATCACCTGAAATTTATATGGACTATGAAAAATTATAAATATATACTCATCTTTGGGTTTCTCCTGATTTCATCACAGACTTTTTCGCAGATAAGTACGTACTCAGGCAGTACTTTTGTATTAAACAGTAATAATCATGGTAACAAGGAATATCTTGCCGAGGAAACTATTACACTTTCTGACGGCTTTCAGGTAAATGCCTCCACTGACGGGAAATTCAGGGCTGCCATACAAGCTCATGTGATCCCGGCACAACCTGAAAGTGAAGCAGTAAATTATGAAAAAACGGAAATAGCCGCCATTAGCGGACTAAGTAATAGATCAGCTTTAATCACTGCGAGTGAAGGGGTACAAAAACATACAATTATTGGTTTTATGGACGGCGAAGGAAAGACAATTCAATCCCAGGCTCTTAAAAGCACTAATGATGCGGGATCAAGTATTGTGCAACCATTTGAATATGATGCTTATGGCCGACAGATAAAACAGTATCTTGCTTATCCTGAAGACGGGAGCATTACTTCCTATGATGCGGCAGCAATTACCAACCAGACTTCATTTTATAGCACTGGTACTTCAGGCCTTGAAAGCGATAACAAACCATTTAGTATACCGAATTTTGATGATTCACCATACAGCAGGCTATTAAGCAATACTCCGCCGGGGAGCGAATGGCACAATAATAACAAGGATAAAGATTTTGATATTGGCATAGATAATAGCGGGGCCATCAGAAGGTGGTCTATTGGCGGCAGTGGAACGCCAGTCACCACTACTACCTATCCGGCTAAATATTTATCTTATTCGGAAATAACAAATGAAGAGGGGAGGACAATTCGAAACTATGTAGATCCGCTTGGAAATCTTATACTGAATGAGTCGATAGGAACAGATGCCAGTGTCTATAGAACCTATTATGCCTATGACGTTTTTAATAATTTGTTGAGCGTGATCCCACCGGTGGCGGTCAAACTTGCAAGTGCCTCGGGTTGGAATCTTACGGTCGCTGATGCTAATGACCTGTGTTTTATTTATACCTACGATGAACAAAATCGCTTGGTGGAGAGTAAAAACCCGGGAGTTGCACCCATTTATTTTGTCTATGATTCCTGGCATAGACCGGTATTGTCTCAGGATGGAAATCAACGAAATGCAAGCCCGGATGAATGGACTTTTGTAAAGTACGATGCGTTTGACCGGCCAATTGCCGTGGGTATATATAAATCGAATAGCAGTAGGGCAACGCTGGCAACGACGGTTCTTGGGGCAGGTTATGGCCACCATGAAAGTACCAATACCAGTTTGGTTGGTTATACGCTCAATGCATCATTTCCAAGTACGGTAACCGAATTAGATTTATTGCAGCTGACCTATTATGATAATTACGACTTTCTAGGCAATCCCAGGTGGGATGACGAAGGACATAATTATACCTATGCCGCCCCCGCCGGATTCACGGGTTCGGCTTCCAATGCCGTGCTGGATCTGGTAACCGGATCAAAAGTGAGGGTATTGGGTACTTCAACCTGGCTTAATGCCGTTGTTCGATATGATGAGAAATACAGAATATTACAGGTCGTGAAGGAAAATCACCTGGGAGGCGTTGATAAGACCTCAGTGTTATACAACGATTTCAAAGGGACAGTACAAAAGACCCACTTTGATCACAGTTCTTCCGGTGATTCATTTACCATGCTGGAAACCTATGATTATGATAATAATGACCGTGTACTAAACAAATGGCGAAAAGTCGGGACAGGTGCTACCGTACTGGTTGAAAACTATCAATACAATAAACTAGGTCAGATAATCGAACGAAATATTCATTCTACAGATAATGGCGTTTCTTTTTTACAATCCGTTGATTTTACCTACAATGTCAGAGGTTGGTTGACAGGCATCAATAATTCGGACCTCTCCTCAAATACAGATGCCAATGCGCTGGATGATCTGTTTGGAATTTCACTTAATTTTGCAACAACCGGTATTCAGGTAAATACCCAAACGGTGACCCCAAAGTATGACGGTAGCATTTCATCGGTTTCCTGGAAAAACCAGAATCCCGATAAAACAGATAAAGAACATATCTATGGCTACGATTATGATGCTCAGGGAAGAATTATCGACGCTGATTATGCGACAAAAAGCAGCGGAACCTGGACCGGCGATGCCGGTATGTACGATACTCAATATACCTATGAAGATGAGAACGGAAACATAAAAACCATTAAAAGGAATGCGGAAAAAGCAGGTGTTTTAACTGACATAGATAATATTGTTTTGGACTATATCAATAATGGCAATCAACTGGAGGATGTGTCGGATACGCAATCAAGCACCGGATTCAACGACGCTGTTACTATGACCACTGAATTCACCTATGACGATAATGGTAACATGACCTCTGACCTCAATGCCGAGATCACAGACATAACCTATAATATATTTAATCTCCCTGAGAAAATTACTGTTGGAAAAGCTAGTGGAGATATCTATATTAACAATAAATATGATGCTCTGGGAAATAAACTTCGCATGGAGGTAGAAGAAAATAGTAATATCGTAATGTCTATTGATTATACCAATGGTGTGCATTATGTAGATGGTCAATTGGCCTATGTACGGACGAGTGAGGGACGCATTCTCAGATATGGTAGTAACTATGAGCATGAATACGCCCTGACGGACCATCAGGGAAATATCCGGTCTACTTTTGGTATGTTGCATGATACCGATGTATATTACGCCACTATGGAAACGGAAAGAGCCACTGAAGAACAGGCTGATTTTATAAATATGACGACAAATTTTGTCAGTTTATATAATCACACTGAGGCTACCATAGAATTACCCAATCCTGATAGAAGTAAGTATATTACACCTGGTAGCTCGGGTGGTATTGGTCCGGCGATTGCCATTCCGGTGAATAGCGGAGACAAAATCAGTGCGGAGATATTTGCTTTATTCGATAATAGCAATTCCTCCAATAATACAAGTGCGCCTGCGGGGATCCTGGAAGCGGTAGCCAGTTCGTTTGGTACGACCAGTGGGGAAGCTTTGTATGGTCAATTTTCAAATGCCATTTCCAGCCTGGTTTCAGGTTGGAGCAACACGAGCAATGTTACACCGGATGCTTATCTTAACCTTATATGGGTAAACACGGCAAACACAGCCAATAGCTTCGCTTATGATAAGGTAGAACCAACAGCATATACAAGTTATGAGCCGTTAAATGTAGAATTTACCGCCCCCGGAGTAGGCACCGTATTTATTTATGTAGCCAATGAAAGTGATTTGAGTACTACAGATCTGTTTCTGGACGACTTTTTAGTGGTACACGAAAAAACCACCTCAAGTCTCAACATCGTAAGTACGGCAAACTATTATCCATTTGGTATGAAGATGGATGCAGAAAGCTACGATCATCTCACTCGTGAAAAGCAACGACATGGATACAATGGGAATGAAGAGATTGATGGTGGTGGCCTGACCTTAATGGATTTTAATGCGAGGATTTACAATCCGTCACTAGGTAGATTTATGGGAGCAGATGCCCTGGCAAGTGTAAGCGCGGCTTCCTCACCATATGCTTTTACCTCAAATGATCCAATCAATTTAATTGATCCTACTGGATTGACATCAAGAGAGTGGGGCGGAAGCTTTAGGAAACACTTTCTGGCAAATTTCGGCTATGAAGGAAGTTTTGCCCGAAATCAAAGAATTTGGGGGGCGGGCAGAACAGGCCCAGGATCCGGAAATCACTGGAGTGATGGGATTTATTATAGTGACTGGACATTACACGGAGGTAGCCCAACTTACCGTTTGGGATTAAGCATGGGATTAATTGATATTGGTGGGATACTATATAGTAGGCATGTTAATGCTGATGGTAGCAGAAACCGATTTGACACTCGACATGGTCAACAAGGCTTTTACAAACAAACCAATTCCGGAGAACCAGGATTACCTAGTATTGAAATTATTGATGGAGTACCAATTGAAGTGCTTGCTGGGATTACAGCTAGCTTGGAGTTTGTCCCTCTTCAATCAAGTGGCAGGAATGATGGATTGGGTCTTTCCTATAGTGAAGGAGTTAATCAAGGACTCACAGTATTAGGATTTGCAAATGATGCTGCTAATACCGCAGGAGAAGTAACATCGTTTCATGTTGTCAAAGGCTTGCAAAAGGTAACAACGAGGCAGGCAGTTGGTCTTAGTAAGTTCACTAAAGGAACAGGTATTGCTGGTGCGGTTCTGGCCGGTGCTGTCGCAGGCTATGAATACTCCACCGGTAAGTTTGATAGTCATAGCGTTGCGGATTTGACAGTCGCGGGTGCTGCAGTTATTTTAGGTGGTGTTGCGGTTATAATAGGGTCGCCTCTTCTACTTACAGGAGTGGCTGTTGGAGGATTGATATATGGGGTTGCATCAGCATTAGGTAGTGATTGGTTTGATGATTATACAAATCATTGGGGCAGAGATTTGGTTTATGGACCTAAAGGTGGTAAGTAATATGAATTTTTTTATTAATACATTTTTCATATACCTTAAGAAGTATGAAAAGAAAGGTGTTGAAGCTTCAATTTATGCTTTTACAATTGTTCTTATTTTTAATTTTTTAGCTTTTGTAAACTTCTTCACTTTTTTAATGAAAATAGATATTTTAAATTTCATTTGGACAGGCTTAATGGCTTTGGCGTTTGGCTTTTTAATTAATAAATACTTAGAAAACAGATACTTGAAAGGGGAGGCTTTTAAGGATTTACAATTAGGGAAGTTGTACTACTTTTTTCCACCTATCTACTATCTAGCGTCCATATTTTTGTTTATAATCAGCCTAAGGTATTCTTGAACCTCCTGAGAGTAGAATATGGAAAAAAAAGATAACACTGGGCATGGAATCCTCTATGCCCTTCTATTGTTTTGAAAACAAGACCAGGCATTTGAATGCCGGCCACTTGACTGTGATCATTCAAAAAACGTGATACTCAGCCTGGATTTGAAAATTCAAACCTTTCCGCCCACTGCAATCCATTCGGAAGTTCCAGCGAATTAAATTCCAAATGAATGACCCGCCTGTTTTTTCTATTCAAGGTTTTAGACGATGCATGCAATAACAACGGTTTCATCAATTGAATGCCACCAGATCTCACTTCGCAAATAGCCGGGATGCTGTTTTTGGTAATAAGCTTTATTTCGGCGTTACTTAATTTGTTTTTATGTGATCCGGGCAAAACTTGTAATGCACCATTTTCTTCATTGGTATCATCCAAATGTATCCGAACTGTTACTGTGTTATGCAATATTTTTTCAGGCGGGCATACGCCATAAGCCTCTCCTTTTTTTGTCCATCCACTGTAGTTTTCTGATGCGACTTTACCGCTGACATTGATAGTAGTATCCTGATGCCAGGTGACATACCAATTGGATTCGGCCGGTTTGTCAAAAAAGATGGCTTTGGTTAAAAATAATTTGGGATCGATGTTATCAAGTATAGTCTTGAGATTTTTATTCAATAAAAAGCTCTTGAGACCCGGCAATTCATTTAATAAGTTCCTGATGGCATAAACAGATCCCTTTTTCGGTGGATTTTCTGTTTTATAGTGATGCAAAATGGATCCCATTTTGGCAACTTCCTTTTTGGTATAAACATAGTTGGCGATGACATGCCCTTTGGACGCAAGACATTTGTCGAAGTACCTGAGCTGCTGTTCATTCAATTCAGTATTGTAGAGGTCAAAGGCATGGGATAGGCGCTCTTTTATTCTGGATCTCAAGCGGGAGGGGGAAATGACTTTGATGCTGTCGCCAAACCCCAATATTTCCCTTTCCAGCTCAAAGTTAAGCTGAACATCAAGGGTTATTTCTATTCCTGTTTTTGATTTAGCAATTACTTGTTGAGATGGATGGAGTGGTTTGGTAATTATGTAAGGTGCATTCTTACGGTCTACTTTTAGATGAACTTTTTGAGGGCGTTTTCCTTTGTCAACAGTAACACCAATCACGTGTTGAAAATGTTTATCCGGATCAAATTCAAAATTCTCTATGTATTGAATATGAGATGCAAATGAAAGCTCCTTGATCCTGTCGAGGGCCAAGGTCATCAGGGGTTCTTTGGCACTTTTTCTTCCAAGTACAAACCATCTGTTTCTGTACTCTTTAAGTAAATAGGGATGAAAAAGTATGGTATTAGGTGTTCTGGCTTTAAAGGATTGGTATAATAATTCAATTACCTGCTTCCTATGAATGGCTTGATACATTTGGTCTAAATATTCTATTCCTCGCAGGCTTTCATTGGTCTCTAAATGAACAATGGATTTTTGCTTAGTTTTTGCCGTATATACTTTATCCTCCAACCTCTGGATCATTCCGGTCATTTCCTGAAAGTGGGAAAAGCCTTTGAATTGCCTGAGAATATCCACGACTTCATTAAGCTTGTTTAGATCATTTTCTGTCAAAGGGTTATTGGTGATTGAATATTCAGGATCTTCGTAAGTATAGTATTTTTTGTCTGTGACAATAATGGGAGCATTATAGCCTAGCTTATCACTTCTCATCATTTGAATGTCAAGCTGAACAGTTCTTTTACTGACCCCCTTATCAATACCTTCATATTCATACAAGGCCTCTGAACAAGCATCAATCAGGTCTTCAAGCGTCCATTTTCTATACTTGTTTCTTAAGCAGGTATCAATGGTTCTAAAGCGTATTAACGCATTTCTATTGACTGGCATATAAACTTTTTAACAAAAATCTAAAAATATTTTCTACTACGCAAAAAGATTGCGTAGTGCTTGCGCAACTTTGGGATATAAACAGTTTACAACGTTAAAATGGAATTGCTAAAAGAGAAAATTTTTCAGGTTATCGAAGAGCAACTAGGTATCAAGGAATTTGAAGACTGGCTTTATCAACAAAATGATCTTGCTGAAATGATGGACCAGGATCTAATACTTGAATTGTTCAGTTTCAACTATAATCAAAATGCCGCTAATTACATATTTAAAAATTCCCTTCTTCCGTATTTTGATCAGGAAGAATTTGCGAATTGGAAAATAATGGCCAATTTAAATGATTTGGTTATTGGGAGGGGTAATACTGAAAGAATACTTGCGGATTTTAATGATATGTCCTTAGAAGAATATCCTTTTCTCACCGACCTGGGTTATTATCGATTTTATTTCGAAGATTGCGAATATACGGGACGCAGCAGAGAGGGATTACAAAAGGACCTCCAGATGGAGGCCGAATCATTGCTTGGAGAAATTCAGGAATTTCAAGTTATGGATTCAGCATTCGACCTAAAAAATTTCGTTTCAAAACAGCAACTTATTGAAAACTTGAAATATAATAACGCAGTGAATCAAATCATTTCTTCCGGAAATGGAAAAAAATGGTGGGAATTTTGGAAATAAAAATCAATACCCAACAAGTTTCTTCATAAAATTAACTAAAAAAAATGCTATTAAATATATCCACCACGCACACTCCAGCAACCGATTTGAGTTTTTTGCTTCATAAGCATCCCGATAAGCTTCAGTCTGTTGATCTGTCTTCCGGCAAAGCTCATATTTTTTATCCTGAAGCTAATCAGGAAAGGTGTGCTGCCTGCTTGTTACTTGACATAAACCCAATTGAATTGGTGAAGAATAGCAGAAACAACAATAATGATTTTGCTCTGGCTCATTATGTAAATGATAGACCTTATGTGGCTTCATCATTCATGAGTGTGGCAATTTCAAAAGCTTTTTCTACTGCATTAAATGGTAAATGCAGTAAAAGACCAGAGCTTGTTGACCAGGTGATGCCTTTCCAGGTGACAATTTCAGTACTTCCGGCTCCCAAAGGCGGTGAGTTTTTGATTCGAAAACTTTTCGAACCACTAGGATATGATGTCAATCTCGAAAGGTACCAGTTGGATTCAACGTTTCCTGAATGGGGTGAAAGTAAATACTATACCCTTCAATTGAGCGGGAAGTTTAAATTAAAGGATCTGCTCTCTCATCTGTATGTTTTGATCCCATCATTAGACAATAATAAACATTATTGGATCAGCCAATCTGAAGTGGAAAAGCTACTTCAAAAGGGTGAGGGGTGGTTGGGAAATCATCCTGAAAAAGAACAAATAACCAAACGATATTTAAAAGGTATCGGGGGACTCACACGCAATGCCTTGGATAGATTGTTGGATGGTGATGGAGATGAGAATTCTCCTGAAGCTGAAGAGTCAAACCCCGAAGTGGATGAAGTAAAAGAAACGTTGCACCAGCAAAGGTTGAGGCAAACATTTCAAGAATTGAAAATATCCGGGGCTAAAAGCGTAGTTGATCTTGGTTGTGGTGAAGGAAAACTATTGAAGATGTTATTAAAGGAAAAACAATTTGAAAGGATACTGGGAATGGATGTGTCTTACAGGACACTTGAAAAAGCAGTTGAAAGACTTCATTACGATGAAATGCCCCCGAAACAGAAAGAAAGAATTAACCTGATTCAGGGAGCCTTAACCTATCGGGACAAAAGATTGGATGGGTTCGACGCTGCTGCTATCATTGAGGTAATAGAGCATCTTGATCTAAATCGATTAAAGGCATTTGAGAGAGTTATATTTCAATTTTCCAAGCCAAAGGTCGTGGTGTTGACTACTCCTAACAAAGAGTACAATCAGCTATTTGAAACGATGGCTTTAGATTCTTTCAGACACGCCGATCACAGATTTGAATGGACCAGAAAGGAATTCAGAGATTGGGCCGAGAATGCGGCAAATGCTAATGGTTATCAAGTGGAAATTAAATCGGTAGGGGAAGAGGACAAGAATGTTGGTGCGCCATCACAAATGGCAATATTTAAATTGAATAATCATGAATAAGGAAATAAAAATACCTGAGTTATCATTGGTAGTTTTAGTTGGAATTTCAGGCTCTGGAAAATCGACTTTTGCTAAACGGCTTTTTAAGGAGACAGAGGTTTTATCTTCTGACAGGTGTCGTGCCATTGTTTCTGATGATGAAAATAATCAGGCTGCCAGTAATGACGCTTTTGAGTTGCTCCACTACATTGCTTCAAAAAGATTAAAGAACGGTTTGGTAACGGTTATCGATGCCACGAATGTTCAAACTGAAGCACGAAAACCGCTTATTCAATTGGCGCGGGATCATCACTGCCTTCCAGTTGCTATTGTTTTGGATGTACCAGAAAAAATTTGTCAATCCAGAAATGACCAAAGACCAGATCGGGATTTTGGAAAGCATGTAATCAGGCAGCAACGGTCTCAGCTTAAAAGAACCATCAGAAATCTTAAAAGAGAAGGATTCAGGCATATTTACATTTTAAATTCGCCTGAGGAAATTGATGCCATTCAAGTCATCAAAAGGGATAAACTTTACAATAATAAAAAGGAGATTTCAGGACCATTTGACATTATTGGAGATGTTCACGGTTGCTTTGATGAGCTCGGGGAGCTTTTAGTTAATCTGGGATATGAAATCGAGCAATGTAAATATGATCACAAAGGTTTTGGATATCAGGTAACGAATAAGAATGACCGAAAAGCCGTATTCCTTGGGGATCTGGTTGATAGAGGCCCCAATTCGCCAGAGGTTTTGAAATTGGTGATGAGCATGGTTAACTCAGGAGTTGCTTATTGTGTGCCTGGTAACCACGATATGAAACTTCAAAAGTATTTGAATGGAAAAAATGTACAGATAAAGCATGGTTTGGAAAAAACTATTGAACAACTCCAAGGCGAATCTGATGAGTTTTTAAACTTAGCAAAGGAGTTCTTGTATAAATTGGTCAGCCATTATGTTTTTGATAACGGTAAACTGGTTGTAGCCCATGCAGGATTAAAGGAAGAAATGCAGGGTCGGGGTAGTGGCGCGGTGAGATCTTTCTGTATGTATGGGGAAACAACCGGCGAAATAGATGAATTTGGTTTACCGGTTCGATACAATTGGGCTTCCGAATATAGAGGAAGAGCAATGGTGGTTTATGGACATACGCCTGTCCCGGAAGCGCAGTGGTTAAACAGAACCATTGATATAGATACTGGGTGTGTTTTTGGTGGGAAACTCACAGCTTTGAGGTACCCAGAGGAAGAACTTGTTGAGGTAAAGGCCAAAAAAATTTATACCGAACCGGTAAAACCCCTGGATTCGGAAAATGATTCGCTACTATCTCATCAGCAGGAATTAGATGACCTATTGGATATAGATGATGTAGTTGGTAAAAGAATAATTAGCACCAAACTGAGAAACAATATCACACTGCGTGAGGAGAATTCAATAGCAGCACTTGAGGTTATGAGCAGATTTGCAATGAATCCGAAGTGGTTAATTTATCTTCCTCCGACAATGTCACCTTCAGAAACGAGCGATTTGAGTGAATATTTAGAACACCCCAATGAAGCTTTGAAGTATTTCAAAAGTCAGGGGATAGATAAAGTTGTTTGTGAGGAAAAGCATATGGGTTCGAGAGCAATTATTGTAGTCTGCAAAGATGAGAATACCGTTATTGAAAGATTTGGAATTGAAAATGAAGGGATTGGCGCCTGCTATACCAGAACGGGTAGAAACTTCTTTAATAATGCAGCACTTGAAAAGGAATTTTTGGATCGTGTGCAGTTAGCTTTAAAAAAATCTGGATTTTGGGAAAAATTCAATACTAGTTGGGTTTGTCTGGATACCGAATTGATGCCCTGGTCTGCAAAAGCACAGACGCTGTTGAAAGATCAGTATGCTTCAGTTGGCGCTTCTGCGGCAGTGGCCTTGAAAGATGCAATTACGCAATTAGCAAAGACACATAATCGACAAATAGAGGGTGTAGATGAACTAATAGAAAGTTACCAGGCTAAAAATGATATGATTGCCGGCTATTCCACAGCCTACAGAAACTATTGCTGGCCGGTGGAAAAAGTCGATGATTTCAAATTAGCACCTTTTCATGTTTTGGCTACCGAAGGAGAGGTACATACTGACAAACATCACGAGTGGCACATGAAAACTATTAAATCCGTTTGTAAGTCCGATAGTCAATTGATGATGGAGACACCATATAGGTTGGTTGATTTGAATGATGAATCTCAAATAAATGGCGTGATAGACTGGTGGACCGAACTTACGCAGAAAGGAGGCGAGGGTATGGTAGTAAAGCCATTTGACTATATTTCATATGGCAAAAAGGGACTTATCCAACCGGCCATCAAATGCCGGGGAAAGGAATACTTAAGGATCATTTATGGGCCTGAATATTCAAGTTCCGAGAATATGAAAGTCTTAAAAAACAGAAGTCTTGGACGAAAAAGATCCTTGGCTTTAAGAGAATTTGCGCTTGGGGTTGAATCACTTGAGCGATTCGTAAATCAAGAACCATTGAGAAAGGTTCATGAATGTGTATTTGGCGTGTTGGCATTGGAGAGCGAGGCCGTTGATCCCAGATTATAAATTGGCAATTGATGGGTTAAGGGACAGATAAATTTTTTTGCATTGAAACTTTATGAAAGAAAAGATAAAAAAAGCGATAAAGGAAATCGAAAGCAGGCATAATGTTAATGTTCTTTATGCCTGTGAAACCGGCTCCAGAGCCTGGGGTTTTCCTTCGCCTGATAGCGATTATGATGTACGGATGATTTATAGGCATGAACCCGATTGGTATTTATCCCTCTCTGAAAAGAAAGACACCATAGAGTTCATGTCAGATGACAGGGAATTGGATGTAACCGGCTGGGACATCAAAAAATGCCTTCAATTACTATGGAAATCAAACGGTGCTTTGCTGGAAAGGGTGCAATCACCAATTGTTTATTTAGAAGTTCCTGGTTTTGTATCTGAACTAAGGCAATTGGCAGCACATTGTTATTCACCTATAGCTACCATGCATCATTATCTGGGATTAGCCAGGAAGAGCTTTGAGGGAATTGACCATAAGGAAAGCGTCAGGTTGAAGCAACTTTTCTACGCACTAAGAGCCTCCATGGCTTGCAAATGGATTGTGGATCGAGATACCATGCCACCTATAGTTTTTATCACAATGTTGAATGAGCTAAGCATCGATGAAGAGCTGAGAAATAAGATCAAAGATCTCATCAGTATAAAAGCTGATAAAAAGGAAAGCTATATACATCCCAAAGAGCCGGAGTTAAACCACTTTATCAGAAATCAACTGAATGCGGCTAATGAGGTTGTTGATACTTTACCCGGCAGAAGGGAAAAGCATGTGGATCTGGATATTTTCTTTCGGAAGGTGTTAAAAACCAATTGGAAATGACAATACAACACCTGAAGGACAATAACCTGCTTTTATTTGAGTGCATCAGTGGCAGTAAAGCTTATGGTCTGGATACGGCTACATCAGATACTGACATTAAGGGAGTATTTGTAATGCCAAAAGACCAGTTTTATGGGTTGCACTGGGTTGATCAGGTTAATAACGAGACCAATGATGAAGTGTATTATGAGTTAAGAAAATTCATGGAGTTACTGGCAAAAAACAATCCTAACATACTTGACTTGGTAGCTACACCTAAAGATTGTATCCTTTTCCAACATCTTCTATATGAAAAGATCAGGCCGGAATACTTTGTGTCAAAACTATGTAAAAACACTTTTGCCGGTTACGCTATGACACAAGTCAAGAAAGCCAAAGGACTTAGTAAGAAGATCCTCAATCCGGTGGAAAAAGAGAGAAAATCAGTGCTGGATTTTTGCTATGTCCCGTTTGGGCAAGGCGCTGTAGCTGTGATGAAATTTCTGGACGAAAAAGGCTTAAAACAAGAATGTTGTGGGTTAACAAGGATACCCCACATGCACGAAGTTTATGGGCTTTATTATAGCGAAGAAGGAATCTATAAAGGAATTATTCAAAGCGAACAAGCCAATGAAGTGTCACTCAGTTCCATACCAAAAGACGTTCAGCCCATTACTATTATGTCCTTTAATAAAGCAGGGTATTCCAAATATTGCAAGGACTACAAAGAATACTGGAATTGGGTAGAAAAAAGGAATGACACCCGTTATCAAAATACTATTGAGCACGGGAAAAACTACGACGCCAAAAACATGATGCATACTTTTAGGTTATTGGATATGGCTGCTGAGATCGGAAAAACTGGAATTATCAATGTACGCAGACCTAACCGGGAATTTTTACTTCAAATCAAAAAGGGAGTCTTTCAATATGATGAACTGGTAAAACAGGCCGAGAAGAAATTAAGTGATATAGAAAGCGTCTATTCCCAATCGGGATTGCCTGAGGAGCCGGATTCTAAATTTATTGATAAACTGCTGATCGAATTGAGAACGGAATTTTACGGATCTTAGATTTAATTATTTAGATATTGACTTAAACATAACCAAAAATGATCACCAGCTATCAACATTATGAGGAAATGTGCAAAATAGCCGTTGAACAAATAATCAGCAAAGCAACAATTCAATTCTTTAGAAGGAAAGGGTTAAAAGTAAGCGCTGAAGGTTCCGGCGCCCTGTTTAGTTTTAAAGACAACTATTTTATTGTATCCGCAGCGCACCTGTTAAATTTTGAAAGTATATCAAAGTTAGAATTTATAATCGGTGGAAATTTTGGATTGGTTTCGCAACTAAAAACAAAATTAGTTGTATGCAATTCTGGAGGAAAAGATGTTCAAAATACTGATATCTCTATTTTACAAATTAACAATAATTTGATATCAGAGTTTGAAAAATACTATTCTTTCATTTCAATAGAACACGTAGTTCCGAATCATAATTTTACTAGTAAATACTTCTATTTCCTGTATGGATATCCCGCAAGTAAGACTAAAATTATTCCCCATCAAAAAAAGGGATATATTAAAGCTTGCGGATATTGGACATATCCATATTCTTCCGAAAAGTACAGAGAGATAAAATCCATTGAAGATTTTAAGGTTTTATTTTGGTATGATAAAAAGAGATTTTCCAATTTTTATAGTGTCAACAAAATGCATGGTCCAGATGCGCCGGGTTTTAGTGGCTCAGTAATGTGGCATATAGTTGGGAATGTTATCAGAAAAAAAGAAATCGAAAAAGTCAACGTCAATCCAGTTGCTATAATGACAGCTTTTGACTACCCTAATAAAATGATAATCGGTACTGAATTTTATGTTGTTTATGGCTTATTAAGAGAGGCATTTGATTTAAGGGGATTGAATATTAAGCTCAAAAAAAGTGTTTCTTTTAAATATATTGATTCTTAAATTGGCGAGTTCCGAATTTTCGTAAATCGGAGATATTACACTTAATATGTTCGAAATGCGTAATTCTAAGCAGTTGTTTCCCATCTTCTCCTAGCCATTATAACCAAATTGGTGCTTTTTATTTTTTGATCGCTTTCAATATTCTATCCTCTTGTATTAATACATCTCTCATAAGTAAAACGTGGGGGAAACCTTGACGTTTTGACTTCTTAAAACCATTAAGGATATTAATAAGAGATGATGCTGTGATGAGAGACAAATTCAATTCCGTTTCCAGTTCAGTATCACTTACAAAGTCATCAGAGAATTCGGGTGCAACAAGTAGGGACTTGACGATTTTGAACTCATTAGACTTTGCTAGGTTGGTATATGCTTTTAATTGGCGAGATACTGAACTAAATTTATTATAGCCGCTTTCCTTGACGGTTTTGCACTCTACTAATATTAGGTCATTATTGCCTAGATTAAGGAGAATATCAATTTTATCCCTTTTAGTATTGAGTTTTTTGCGAAGATTCTCATCAACGTTGAAGCCTAGTTTGCTGAAAATGGATTTGGTCATGTTTTCAAACTTTATTCCTAGTTCACTCTCTTTTAATCTTATGTCATTTTCTTTGAGGGCCGTAAGGTTCCTAAAGCCAATGTTCTCATAGTTTTCAAGGTAAAGGTTCTCACTGTCCTTATATGCATCCAGGATGTTAGCGATAAGATTGCCTCTGGTTTTAATTTCTCGTTTCTTACAGAATTTTTCGAGGTCCTTGGTTGAGATAATTTCGAGGACATCTCTTGGTTTTATATTATAGTCGAGTAGCAAAGCACCACTGAGAACATTTTCCGGTTGTAGCTCGAATTCGTCTTTGATTTGTGCATTCAATTTCAAGAGTGTCCCGGACATATCTAAAAGTAACTTCTCATAACCATCAATTGAGATTCCTACTTTCTCGTCTTTTTCCACATCCTCAAAATATTTAATGAGGTTGCCAATTTTGTCTTCAAGTGCAGCACCTTTAAGTGCGGGAGAAATGCCAAGTCCTTTGTCACAAAGATCATTAATGGCTTTCTTTTTTTCAGTAACTTTAATACCATCTTTGAAAATATCAGTGCTCAAGGCACCTGAAAATGAAATACCTTCATTTATAATTTCCTTGATTTTTTGCTCATGAGCTTGTCGCCAATCAATGTTGTGTTTTTTGCAAATGAGATTAATTTGTGGCTCCCGAAATAATCGAAGCACTCTACGGAAGAATTTGTCCGCAATTTCTTTGCCTCTTACTTTTCTCAGTACCCTAACGACTTCGTCCGCTACATAAACAGTATTATGTTTCTTGGAGTAGAACAGCACTCCAACATTTTTAAGGTCATTAATAACATTGTCGATAGGCTGTTTTTCAATAGGTACAATAATATAATTGATAAGTTTAATTTCTTCTTGAGAAAGCTCAAGTTGACTGGATAGTGTCAATAAGATAGATAATTCGTCATTAGTGATTTTTCTGTCAGATTGTTTTTCGTCATCATTTGAATATGCAGTTTGCAGACACTCTTTATAAATTTTGTAGTCTCTTTTTCTCTGTTCATCCTCACTTGATTTATCGCTCTCAAATGACTTTTCTAAAGCTTTCACATTTTTCTCAATCTTTTTGAGCTCTGTATCATAAAGACGAGAAAACCAGTCTTGTTTCATTATGCAATTACCATCCCTGATTATGATATCAGTTAGAATATCAAGTTGCGATGCGGTGTTAACAAATTCCTTTCTTACATATTCAGCAAATTCGTCTTGTATTAGGTTAAATACTTTGGCAATATTAATACTGTCGACATTTTTAAGGTCTGGGTTGGTTTCGGCATCAAGTATTTTGTCTACTTTCTTGACATTCTTTGGGTTTTTCCTGATGTCGTCAATAATATTCAAAAAGCTGTTCTTTTCGAATGAGTTTAGTTTGTCAAGAATTAATTCAAGTTTCATGTTAGTCTATTTTTGAGTTGATGGCAAAAGTTATGGCTAATCCAACTCTTTAGTAATATTATCAAATAAGTTACTGTTGGGGTTTAAATTTTGAGATGCTGCCAATTGTACTTCAAAGTCAAAAATTAATAAATCTGCCTTATGCACTTCCTTTTCAGTACACTTTTCTTTTGAGAATTAATCGAAGGTTATGAGATCAGAGTCTTTACCTTCATATATTGTCCAGTAGGTGTATTTATCAGCTTCTTTATACCATCTGTATCTGGCTTGGCTAAAGCGAAACATTGTCAAAACTTCATGAAGTTGTACATGAAAGTCTTTTTTGTTCTTGTTTGCAGCAAAAATTCCTCCGGAGAAGTTGATGTATCTGTTACCAGTTCCACTAGCATATACGTCAATATCATTTTCCCACATTTTTTGGTTGACGACTTTTACATATTCATTTCTTAGCTTTGGAAATTCCCTTATCTGTAACCTCATTACCTTTAGTCTCAATTGCTTGGCGAGTGATTGAATTTCAAGATCCTTTGAATTTTCACTTTTTGTTATGATGTCTGCCCAGCTTCCAAAAAGGACAAGCTCAATTTGTAAGGATTGAACCGAACCACGATAGGTTGAAAAGTCAACGCCATGATCTATGGAGGCTATTTCTCTTTCAAGCTGTTCCCTTTGCTTAAGTTTTTCTTCTTCTTCTGTTCTTTTGGTTTCAGCTTCTTTTCTTTTTCTATTTAAACTGTCAGCCCTATGCACCAGTTTTTGGGCTTCTAGAAAAAGTGGATTTTCTTCATCTATTTTTTTCAGATTTGAAATAGCATTTTCATAATTCTCCTCTTCAATGGCAGTTAGGGCTGTTTTTATAATAGATTTTGCCTTGTCTCCATCATTTTCTATAGCAAATCCTAACATGCCGACAAGAAAAGTTACAAATATCCAATATCCAAAAACCTTAAGTCGAGTTGGTTTGTTTGTCCATCTAAGTACAAGTGCGGGATTTATAAGTCCTGCGATAAATACGATGAAAAGTCCGAGGTACAAAAATCCTAAAATTGCTGTCATTGAATTCTAATTTGGTTATTTTTTGCGTATACCTAACTGTATATTTACCTTATTACATTTATAAGCCATTTGTATTCAATTAATTTCTCAAATAAGGCTCCTTCCAGGTTTTTACATTAAATTTTCTAATCGACTTCTTACCCCAATTTTCTCTTACCGTAACTGCTGAAATTCTAATATGCACATCAATACCCTCCATGAGATTATCATTGAGTAAGCATATATAAAAGGTGCCGGTTTTTGGGCTTTCCATTCTTTTGTAGGATAAAGGGCCATTGCCCTTTTCGAACTGGTAAAATGATTGACCTTGCATAAATAATTGGGCATTGTCATAGTCGGTAGCAAACCAGTATTGAACATTGTCGGCTTTATCAGGAAGACCAAGTTCTGCAAGACCATTTAATGCCACGCTTGCCAGCACTAAAGAACCGGTGGGATCAACAGAAGCTAAGCCCTCTGCCAGTTTAGCTCCAGCCTGCAATTGCCCCTTTCTTTTAATTGCTTTTTCCTCAGCCTTTTGAAATACTGCTTCTGCATCCTCACCAACCCCGATATAATATGACCAGGAAACCGTTTGCTCAGGCAAAGTTACTTGCACCATTGACCTATTAGGCCTGCCATTGGTAGCTGTTTGCGAATGTACCCTTTCGACTTTGTGACCCAATACATCCAATATGGTGGTGTCTTGCGTTACTAGATAGTCCTCTTGTACTGTATAGTAGGTGGTGTCTCTTTTCTTTTCCCAGTAGACCGTGGTATTAAACTTTTGATTTGGGTCTATAGGAATACGTGCTAATTTGTATTTACATATTCTGCCACCTATCGCTGAATTTTTTAAGCGCAGCTTATAAATTCCTGTGTTCTGAATTTGAATAGACTTATCTTTGACCAAATTGCTTTTGTACTCAAGAAACCTGGATGCCCCAGGCAGTTCAATAATTTCAATCTCTTTGAGCGCTTTCCCTTTTACCTCCCTAAAATTGAATACCAGCTCATCTCCTTCTGAAAGACCAAAATATAGCACTTCCTCGGAAACGCCAGCTATCTTTAACGTACCTTCCGAAATGCTAATAGCTTCCTGGGCAGGTGAAATGTGATTAATAAATAGGCAAGTGACTATAAAAGACAATCTCATCATTGCTTAGCTGGTATGACACTCAGGGATACATCGAATGCATCCGTCAACTCTTAAATAGTATTCCCTTGCCTTTTGTACTGCACTTTCGCAATCATTATAAAAGCCAAGGGGTATTTTATCATTTGGCATGACAGGACATCCTTCTTTATGAACTTCATGGTCATTATGTGGATTAGTATCCGCGTTGTTGTTTACCCAATATTCATCCATGACTAGTGAAATTGATTATACTGTGGCAAGTTTGCTTTTAATTATGAGACGGGCCAATTAGATTTCCAAACGAAAAGATTTGGTTTCCGAAGCAGCGTGAAAGATCAATAAGTTATTGATTTAGAAAATTACTCAAAACCAGATCCAACTCCCTTTCATTTTTAAATCTTTCATATATTTGAAAATTAGAGGGCTTCATTCCTGAATCTTTCAGCCATTTGGCCCAGAATAATTTGATAATCTTTGAATCTGGAGGTGAAACGGTAGTAACTCCATTTACTATAGTCCTGTCATCGATTTCAAGTACTAAAAGTTCAATCTCATCTATTAACGGATTTTGTAACGGTATAAGGCCATATTTTTCCACCGCAAAAAATTCTTCCGGGCTTTGATAAGATGAATTGTTAAAGTTAATTCTGAATTGATTTAGCAATTTGGCACTCAGGTATTTTGATTGATTAGGATTCTTTTTGTCAAACATGGTTGGGTCATTAGCATACCTTCCTGCCTCTATGTAACCATCTGTTAGTAGTATCACTTTGTTTTTTTTCCTGGTAGCATAAGTTTTATTTTGAAAAGTATATCTCTCAGTGGTAGTGTCAATAAGTGTATGATCAAGTTCGTCATTAAAATAATGCCAGATATCTGCTCCTAGTATTTCACTGCCCATATTGTGATCATAGACCAGATTAATTGAGGTTTTTATATCAGTAATATCGCTATCGTAATCTTGTTCAATTCTTCCATATAAATAATTGGAGATGTCAAGCTCATTCTTGTTAAACGTAGTCAGGTCAATATTAAAATTTAATCCCATATCATCACTATAAATCCTATCGACCGAAACATGATTAACGGAGTAAAAATTGAATTTATCATAGATATTAAGCTCCACAGATTTTTCTATGAGTGGTTTGAGCTTATCGATAACACTAGAAATAATGATAGTGTCATGAATACTTTTTTTTCGCAATATCCTGTTACTAAGATCACTTAGAATAACTATGTTATTACCATAGTTGACTTTTTCACTTGTGTCATTTTCAATCGAAGATGTTACGGTTGAACAATTGGCGAGCAATGTAACCAGTATGATTAGTAGTTGGGTTTTCATCAGTTATCGACAGCTAATTGTTTAAGGTTATTGAGCTTCCACAATTTAACTTGCTCATCGGCTTCCCGGGATTTGGTAACCGCTATTTTTACGGCAAATTGCTCATACAAAAAATCTTTCCAGCCCCTCATAAATACCGAGACTCTATCCTTTACATACACGGCAGAAAATGTGAAATTTTCATTATCTATTTTGGTTAGGTTGATATTAGTAATGTTTTCAAATACTAATTTTTGATGTTCCCGGGTGCTTACAATACCGTGTTTCTTTTGCTCTATTTCCACCTGGCCCTCACTGATCTTTATCTCTAGCGCACTTATGTTTTCTTTTTGAATGCCAAGTTCAGCAAGTTTCAAATTAATTTGATGGTCGACTTCATTTAATTCATCTCGGATAGCTACACTTTTTTCCTTAAGCTGCTCTATTTCCAATCTGGATTTATCGTATTTTATGTCTTGGTTACGATTATCCAGCACCTTGAATATATGACTTAGGAGTAATTCAAATGTAAGCAAGGCCAATAAGCCAAAGACGAATATGAGATAAAAATCGGTATCGGTCAAAACCATTCTAAAATCCCATGTTTTATCAGTTTGTCCCTTTATATACTCGATATTATGTATTGACTCAGCCACTTTGTAGGCGGTAAAGACATCAATAAAAACAATTGCCAGGAATAAATAAAAATATCTCCATTTTCCAGCCACTTTGTTGATGACGAATATCAGTCCCATAATAAATATAGGCACCAGAATAATGAATAATAGACTTACTAGTCCTTTATCGTAAGCTTTGAAAATGGCGTTTCCATCAAAAATTTCTGGACTTCCGGCAATAACTCCATTGAGCTTTTCTTCTTTAGCGTCGTCTTGAGAATAAATTAAAATATAAGCTGCTGAAGAATAAAAAATTACGCTGTAAACACTTACCAGGATTAGGAATATGAAATTGGGGATAAAAGTGTAAAGAGGAATTTTCGGACGATAGTTATCACTGATTATCTCTTTAATTCTAATTTCGTTGTCCTCAAGTTTGGTTTCTAAGCCGATTCGCTTATTGGACTTCAAATTATCAATTTCAGCTTCTTTTGTTACTATTTCACTCTTTAGGTTATTGATTTCATTATCTATTGCTCCTCTCCTACAACGATTTTCTTTTTCGAGTAAACTGATATCACTTTGAGATTGGAGTTCTAAACTACCCTTTGATCGCTCTAACTGTTCATACAAATTTGATTTTATTAATTCCTTTTTATCATTTGAAACTTTGAGATCTCTCAAAAAACCAGTGTATACATTATCGAGCTCCTGCGATAAATTTTCAGCGTCGCCTGCGCAACATTTGCATCGCTCATTTCCAAGTTCATGCAGTTCTTCATCATTATAACTATGCACCTGGGAATAAATTAATTCAGTGATTAACTTTTCATAGTTGGAAATGTTTTCTTCTATTTGACTTACTGGTGCCGAGTCTTCGACATCCTCCTCAATTTCATGGAGATTATAAGGATCGAAATTGATAGCTTCTTCAAGCAAGGAATTAAATCTGTCAAGAAATTCAACAACTGTTTGCTCATCTTCGGTGTAAATAATGTTTTCGTCGTTATTGGTTCTGGCATTCTTGCTCCAGTTGTAGGAGCCAGAGATGAGTTTTTCTTCATCTATAATGCAGAATTTATTATGCATGCGACCATATGAACTGGCTTTCTTAATTATTTTCACTATACCTCCCTTATCGGTTAATTGTTTAAATGGCAGGTAAAAGTTGTCTTTATTGTTATCCAGAATTACCTTTATATCTATATTGATATGATCATCATATTTCTTAAGAAGTGCGTCAAGTAAATCTTTATCAGTAAACCACGAGGCAGCTACAAAAATTGCTGATTGAGCTTCGTCTATTTTTCTTAAAACCAAGTTATAAATCTCTTCTCCGTCGTGAAGAGAATATTGTTTGTTGGATTTAGTTTCAGAGGTGTTTTCATGGTTATCGGTTCTTTTGAATTTGTTTGTGAAGAGATTTAAAATTTCCATTGTTTCCATGATTTAGGGAAACAATAAAAAAACTTAGTTCCGGATCTTAAACTAAGTTTTCCCAACAACCTTATTCACTTTCCGAATCACTGATGTTGCCAACATTTGCCGTTGGCATTTTTAGTCATGCGTTTGCAGCGACTTCCGGTGGACCTGGTCTTGGCGCTGCATCGCACAGCCTTCACGACCTTTGGAGGGGTCGGTGAGACAATAATTTTGGTACTATCACTATCCACTTTTGCGCCGGTTGTCTTCGTAGCGGGCTTGCAAACCTTGCAGGCTTCATATCCCCTTTCTTTTGCTTTGGAAAGCGTTAACGGATACTTGCTATGATTTAGATAGCGGCATGTTTCTTTGTGATATTTTCTCCCTGTCTTGGTAATGTAAACAGTTTGAGCCTCTGTCTGAATTTGAGCACAGGATATCAGTAGAAATAACAGGAGACAATATTTTACGGAATTTTGCATATTAAGTGCATTCAGGCAGACTTAAAAGGTTGTTAGGTTCATAACCATCGGCTTCGGTTTTAAGGTATTTGTTCCCAGCTTTACTTACTGCTACTATCACTTTTACCTCCCTAAAGTTCTTGGTAACAAAAAATTCCCATCCATATGCCTCAATTTGTTGAATGGTTTTTGACGTAGTCTGTTTCCAATTTGTTCCATCATTATTTTTTCCTCCAACATGAGTTATACGTTCAACTGGACTATTCCTGTCATTTTTTTTGATGCATTTAATCTCTATTCTTTTCATGATTTTTATTTTTCAGGAAAGTAATAAATAGATCAGGGGTATAGAATTTTTGTTTCCCAAGCTTATTAATTGCTTTCCTGAATAGAAATTTTAATCATTCCAAACCCACAAAAACCCAGTCGTTCTGCTGTTTTTTAAATTGATAAGTCTCCACGGGCAGGAATCCTTGAAAAGTAGTTTGTCTATATTTCATTCCGTTTGAACTTTGTTCATAGATAAGAGCCACAGAAAGGTACCTAAGGTAATTTTGATAACGGATTTCTACAGTATATGTAAAGTCATCCACTTTATCTTCATCCAAAATCTCGTAATCAGAGGGTTGAGTATTGATAAAAACATATTTCGCATTCATCGTGTATGGACTTGGTTTAATGTCACTCAAATAAATCTCAGGATCTTTAAAGCCGTACCGGTTAACTGGGCTGAGCAAATCAATTTCCTTGCCTATCGCCGGTTCTACATTTTTTTTGAAGTTAAACTTATGATAACCGGTAGTAAAATAATATTCATTTCTATAATGTGCTTTCAAAGCATTATAACGATCGCTATATGCACTAATTTGATTAATGGTAGCAGTATCGCCTGCCAGTTCTTTCATTTCTAATTGGTGCTCTTCATAAATCTTCTTCTGGAAAGTATTGATACGGTCTTCAATCGTGGCATTGATGAGGTTATCTGAAGGCACATCCCTAATCATGAAATACCAGGCACCTATTACTACAAACAGCAAAACCAAAAACCCACTTGAACGAGCAACGAGCTTGTTTCTTTTATTATTTGCCAGAGGAGTCAATTGTATATTGCCTTTTTTTTCCTCGATGGTTTCAATTATTTTTTTTGAAACAAAATCAGGTCCGTGGTGAGATTTTATCGCCCATCGGTCCGCAAGAAGGGCGTCGAATGATTTTACCTCTTCATCTGTGACGTTATGCCACACCGGAATGATAAAGGAGTCACTCCTACCCCAAAGTGCATGGAATTCTCTTTGTGGCCAATCTTTGATAAAATAATTTTTACTCAAAATGGTCACGCCACACCTCGATTTATTCAGACCTTGTTTAATAATCTCTTCAATGCTACTTCCCACTCTCAATTCTTGTCCCGAATACCACACTTTTACTTGTGCTTTCTCCAGATGACTCACAAGTTCTGTTACGAACATCTTATCCTGTACGGCGTAGGAGATAAAAACGTCATATTCGTAATTGGGGGTCATAAATTATTTTTAGTGTATTAATCTAGTTTACTTCCTGTCTTTCACCTAAATTAATTTCCTACCATCAATTATCCATTTCCCAAAATTCATTTTACCAGGTTTAGTTTATTTAGAATCATTTCTCTATTCCTAGGACTCATTTGAACTGAATGCCCTTCTCCCATTTTTATGATGTTGCCTTCAATTCCCGTAATGCTATTGATATTAACAATGTAACTGCGTTGGATTTTTATGAAATCCGGATTATCAAACTGCTCAAAAACCTTTCGCATGTTATTGGAAAGTATGTAGGTCTTATTTTTAGTTACAATATTGCAATAGGCTCTGGCTGCTTCGAGATAAAGAATATCCTTATAAAAAATCATTTCAGATTTTTTATTGTCGGTTCTGATAAATACCCTGTCAGAAAGTTTTGAGATAGAAGGCTTTTTAACCGTTGATGCATTTAAAAATGCTAGCTCTAGCGAACGAAGAACATCCCCTGGCTTAAATGGTTTAGAAAGGTAATTGGCAGGAAAGGTGCTCTTAGCCCTTTCAAAAGTTGTCTGATCAACATGATCAGATAAATAAATAATAGGAATTTCTACTGTCTCTAATATTTTTTTTGCTGTTTCGATTCCATCCAGTTTTCCTGCTAAATGAATATCCATAAGTATAAGGTCCGGTGTATCATCCCCGATTCTTTTTAAAACTGCTTCACCTGTATCCAAAATATCGACTACATTAAAATGGTGCTCCTCAAGTGTAAACTTTAAATCCTGAGCAACTAACAACTCATCTTCTACAATAAGTACTTTGATTCTATCCATTTTTACTCAATTTAGTTTCATAAGCAAATTAAACCTGACTCCAGGGTCAATATCCCATTTTATCGTGGCTCTCAGTTGTCTACTCAATGTTTCAATAATATTAAGACCCATAGAATTACTGGAGATGTCTTCGCGGTTAAACCCTCTTCCATTATCCTGAATTTCAATCAGCAAATCCTCTTTGGCTTGTTTTATTCGAATGTATAGTTTCGGATTTAACACTTCCGAGAAAGTGTGTTTAAAGCAATTGCTTACAAGTTCGTTTACAATCAGTCCTAAAGAGATTACCTGGTCAAGATCAATCTCAAAGTCACCAATCTCAACAATAATGTTACCATTATTCAATTCGTAACCAAAACTCTCAGCTAGTTGACTGATTAGATCATGAAAATATTCTCTGCCGTCTATATGACCAACTTCAGTTTTTGAATAAAGCTTTTGATGAATAATTGCCATAGCATTTACTCTGTTTTCACTGCTCTTAACCGCTTCCAGGGCGCCACTGTCAGTAATGGCCCGAGACTGAAGGCTGAAAATACTTGAAAGTAATTGTAGATTATTTTTGACTCGATGATGCAATTCCTGCATTAAAGTTTCTACTTTCCTTTTGTTTCGTTTTTCAGATTTAAACCTACCATAAATCAAAAGTCCAACGACTATGACCAGGATTACGCTGATCGCCAGGATAGATATCCAAAGCCTGTTTAATTGAATTTCTGTATTTTGAAGCTCTTTCTGAGTCTCGAGTACAGCTATAAACTGCTCTTTTTTTTCAGTTTCATACTTTGTTTGCATTTCTACAAGGCTTTCAACTTTTTCCTGATTCAGCAAGCTGTCCTTTACTTCCATAAGTTCCATGGAGATTTTCAGGGCTTCTTTCGTATTGCCTAAAGCCTCATTCGTTTCAATACTAAGCGCAAGATTATCAGCCATTTCCTCAAGTAAACCTTCCTCCTCGATGATATTGTAGGCCGAATTGAGAAACCGTAATGCTCTGCGGTATTGGCCCATGGCATTATGTACTTTTCCTAAATTATTTAGCGTTATCGCCTGTCCGACCAGATCTATATTACCTGTTCTCATTGAAAAGGCTTTCTCAAATTGCTCCTTTGCCTCAGACAATTTCCCCTGATTAAATAATACTAAGCCTATATTGTTTAAGGTGCTGGCAATACGGGAAGAATTCTGTTCTTCTTGTTTAAGAATTAAAGATTGACGCAAATAGAACAACGCGCTGTCATAGTTACCTTGTCTTCGATATATTATTCCTAAATTATTTAAGGAGGAAGCTATAGCCTTTCTTGAGACTAAGCTTTGTCTAATTGTCAATGCCCTTTTGTGATAAGCAATTGCCTTTTCAAAATCATCTTGTCGGGAATAAATATTGGCGATGGCATTGTAACATGATCCTAATGTTGAAGTTTCTTTTTTGTTTTCTAAGATTCTTACGGCAAGTAATAAATATTCCAGAGCTGTTGTATATGCACCTATCTCTTTATATGCTATTCCCAGGTTGAGTTGCGCCGAAGCTTTGCTTAAGGTATCGTTTTGATCTTCGTAGAATTTTAAAGCGCTTTTGTAATAAAAAACGCAACTGTCAATGTGGCCCCTGTGGTAATAAAAATTGCCTAGATTGTTGTACATCGCCGCTACACCTGCGTGGTGATTCTTGTCTTTGTAACCCTGTAAAGCCTGGTGATAATAATGGGAAGCGCTATCAACATCTCCGTTTTGCTTATGCGCATCAGCGATATAGTAAAATAGAGGTTCGGGATTGTGCGGCTCCATCATAAGTGAATCTTTAAGCACTTTAATGATACTATCCGGATTTTGCGCGAAAACAGCAAAATTTATTAATAGAAAAAGGGGGAGCCAGCGCATGACTTAAAAAATAAATATTCTTTGAAATTAAAATTTATATAAGAAAAAACCACCCTTTCAAGTGGTTTTTTACCTGTTCCGGCCTATATACTAAGTGAATCGAGCACCATTGTATTTGGACCTGGAGGAGGTGGTGGGGGCGGCGGAATTTCCACCGGATCCTCATCTTCATCGTCCCCACCCCCATAGCGGGGATTTATCTCTTCCTCATTACATGAAAATGCCCCAAAAATTAATGTTAATATTGAAATATACTTTACAATTTTCATCTTATTGAATTTTTAAGTTGGACATGGGCTGAGGCAAGACTGAAAAGGCAAGAGGATTCCTATTTTGGAAATCAAATGAATTCCAAACGACTAGATATCAACATGTTACAATTAGATCAGTTGCACTCAACCAGTTAGTGTGAGAGGGGTCTTACTTTCCGGATGGCTTCCATCAACTCTCACAATTGAGCTTTAGCTATCCAATCAGTGAAGACTTGCGAGTGAAGCATTTTCGCGAACAATGCTTCGATGTGAATGATCAATCAACATTACAAATTTGGTAAGAGTAATGAGGTTTATTATACCCATGATGTACTTGTAATTGCAGAAAGATTACCTTTAATTACATAAGATTTACTTTTTAGTGACTATGCCTACTTCCTATAAAAAAGTTGATGTAAAGCGTCTATTAGAGTGTTTATGTAGTAAAACCGGAGAATCTTTAGATTACTATGGACTTGGGCAAATAAGTGAGATTGTAAGTGGTTCCATCAGCCATAAATACCTTTATGATAACCTTTATCGCAAGACTCAAACCGGATCTGGCGATGATGAAATAAGGCTTGCCCCCAATAAAGTTGATGAGTTGACTAGGTTCTTAGGATACCAAAATTTTAGCTCTTTCTTGACTAGTATCAAAATGCCCTTAGATCCTGTACTTAAATCTTTAGAAGGATCCTACTATTCCTATGTTAGAAAAAGCGACAATATAGGCACTTTGCTTTGTTCGCCTGTTTGCATAGAAGAAATTGAAAATCAGGTAATTTTAAAGTTGCGAGGGCCAAACTGGGAGTATGTAGGAAAGTTGAAGTTGGTGGATGGTTGCCTTTTTTGCACCATGAGGTCAGAGGAGTCTAAAAAATCCTTTCATCACGTATACAAGGTGGGTAAGGGTGGATTTCCTGAGGTATTAATGGGGTTGTTTACAGGCGTTTCTACAGCAAATAATCCCATTGCCGGAAGGTGTGTTTTGATAAAGCAGGCGGAGCAATTTGATAAACTTCAAAATCAAAAAATGTCAATTGCAGAAATGGATGGATCTCAAAATCAAGAATATAAAAAATTAGCCACATACTTCAAGACATTCGAGGACAATAATTTGCAAATCAATAAGCCGGTTGGTTTTGATATAGACGATTTAATTCCATAATCAATTTTAATCCTACATCCGGTTCGTTACAATTAGCAAGGAGTATAAAAAATCTATAAGAAATGAACAACCAAATATATAAAAAGAAATCACGGTCATTTTTACCTACAAAACTCACTCACCATGAGAAGGCTGTCTCTCAGCAGTTTTGGCACCATCATGATTTATGCAATCATATTGATGATACCATAAGTCATAAATAAGTCTCATCATATCTTCATTGGAAACAGGTGAGGCATTTGTATGTGAGCGCTCGGAAAAACTGTTGAGCTTTTCAAGTTGACAAAAAAGTTCGAACTCCTCTGTAGAATAGTGTTCCACAATGCTCCGCAGGTGTTTAGGATTTATATTTCCCTGATTAAAATGATTTTTGTCAAAAAGCTCCGACACTTTTGTTTTTAGCTTAAATTCAAATTTTGTGTTTATCATTTCCAACACCTTTCCGGGATTGGCAATAAAGTCATCGATATTGATCAGCAAAGATTTGTCCGGGTTTCTTAAAGAAAATTTTAACAGGTTTTTGTTGTAGAACTTCCATGTCTTGAGGGCAAGCGTTGGGCTACTCACAAAGATTTCATCGGTGTGTCTTCTGAAAAGAGAATCTACCACTTCCCAGGGTGCGCGATAAATAAACAGATAGCAGGCATCGGGCAATAAAGCCTGCCAGAAATCGAGAAAGAGCGTGGTCCGTGGATCCTTCCATCCCCAGTATAAATGGCTGTTTGCAGCAATAATTTTCCTGGCAATGTCTGCGTATTGTTCTTGGTAAAGTATGGTTTGTAGATCCCACCCATCAGGGTGAAGTTTGTTTTCCTCAAGGACATTTCGGTGAAATTCCAGAAAATCCATATTTTCAAAATGTCCTTTTAAATTACCAACCGTCTCTCCCAGCAGTTGATTGCCGATAGATAACCCTGCAGCCTGTAGCAACGAAGCGCCAAGCGAAGTTCCGGAGCGGTGCATGCCGGTAATAATAAGACATTTGTTGTTCGGGATATCCATTTCATGAGGGTTATAATCCATAAGATAATAGCGTTTGATCTACGGAATATCCTGTAACAATTTTAAGATGATTTCATTTAAATCCACCAACCCATTGTCATAGTTTTCCACGCACAGCTTGGTTTCCAGCATATTAAATTTATGGTGAAGGTAAAGCAAATTCCGGTAACCTTCCCTTTTCCGTTGCTCCTGATCTTTAAAGTGAGGGTAATGAATGGACAGGGCAGTTCTCAGGAGGCAGATCTGAACATCGTCCTGGTACAATCGGATACCAAGATCGTTGTCTTCCACCCCCCACCTGCCATCGTAGGCTTCATCAAATAAACCGATCTTCACTATGTCTTCAGTCGAAACAGATACGTGGCATGTCCAGAAATAATACCAGGGAGCGGGCAAATTTTCAATCTTGTAATTATACTTCCTGTAATGTTTGTCCCTGACATCCCGAAACTGAGGACTTTTTTCCAGCTGCCTGATGGAGTAAACAGGATCGGAAGGAACAATCAGATCCTTCAATAAAGTATTTGACTTTTGGTGATGATCAAATCCATAAACATAACCAATAGCTGATTTCCTGTAAATTTTAGTCCTGTGAAACCGGATGTGTTCCGCCACACAATCCACATGCAGAATTACCCCTGCATCAATGAACAAGCAAACATTGCCTGCTGATCGCCTTATGGCATTATTTCTGGCGGAAGCCACGCGATAACCTCTATCTTCCTGATATACGTATTTTAAATTCAGCATGTGCTCATATCTGCTTATCATGCCCCGGGTATGGTCGGATGAACCGTCGTCACTGACAATTACTTCAAACCGCCATGGTTCTATTTGCTGAAGACACAACGAATCGAGCGTGTACTGAAGCAACTGGCTTCGGTTGTAGGTGGGGATAATCACTGAGATCTCATATTTATTTGATGAACCGCTCATGTGTTTATCAAGCATGGATCCAAAAAAACATCAATACATAGCCGGAATTCATTCATGTCGCAAAGAGGATATCGGATTTGTAACTACCTCTTTTAAGGTTACAGAACCCGTGGTTAAAAGGATAATGGGTATCAAAATAAACATTGGCGTTAAAAATACCAGCAGGTTTAAGTCGGTCCGGAAATTATAGTTTTGCAGCCAATTCTCTAGTATCAAATAGGAAATGGGGGTGGCTACCACAAATGAGATTAAGATCAGATATACATAATTTCTGGAAAAATGCCCAAGAAGACTGCCGGTAGAAGCACCCAATACACGCCTGATCCCGATTTCCCTGCGCTTCAGAACAATCAGGTAATAAGTTAAGCCAAACAGGCCAAGACATGAAATAAAAATTGCAAATAAAGAGGAGAAAATAAACACCTTTCCGTATGACTCTTCCTTGGCATATTGACGGCCAAAAAATTCATCCAGGAAATAATAATCCATAGGTGATTGGGGAAAATATTGCTCCCAGACATCTTCAATCTGTGCAATGACTCCTGAAATATCATTACCGTGTAACTTTATCGACACATATTTATATGGTATCCAACTGAAATCAGGCGAAATAAAAACCATGATTGGGGTAAAGGGATTTTCAAGGGAGGTTTGGTGGAAATTTTCCAGAACCCCGATAATGGAGAATTTTTTATTGCTGGTTTCAAGGTAAACGTGCCTTTGCATAGCTTCGTCAACGCTTTCAAACCCCAATGACTCCATACTTTCCTGATTGATCAGAATGGCCGTTTCATCGGCTGGAAAGTCTCTGGAGAAATTCCGGCCTTTTAAAATTTTCAGACCATAGGTATCAAGATAATCGTAATCTGTCCTAAGCATTTCATACAGCCTATTTTTATCCTCGCCTACCCTTTTGTTGGAAAGAAACATTCCTACCTCTTGCCCGGGTACGGAACTGGAATATGTCAATGTCTTTACCTGAGAATTGCGAAGTACACTATGCTTAAAATTTAGCAGGTCATCAGCATAATTTTTGGTCGAGACCGGCGCATTGATGATTATTGTTTGATCTGTGGCAATACCTGTTTCATGTGTTTTCATAAACTGGACCTGCTTATAAATCAGAAAAGTTACGCTGATCAGGATCATCGAGCCTGTCAATTGAAAAGTTATAAGCGTTCTCCTTAGCATGTTCCCCCTTAAGGAATTTTTCACATCACCTTTTAAGCCCTCTACCGGCTTAATGGAAGAAAGCACCAGGGCCGGATAAAGCCCCGATATAAGTATTCCAGCGCCCAACATCAGCAATAAAATCAAAACAGACTCAAGCGAAAAATTCAGTGGAATTATAAGACCAGGTAAGTAATCCCCAAGCCATAATTCTGCCACAAGTACTATGAATACCGAGATAACCGCTGCCAGCAAGCTTAGTAGCAGTGACTCAAACAAGAACTGTAGTATCAAACGTGATTTTTCGACGCCGGCAATTTTTCTCAAACCCACCTCTTTTATCCTTTCAATACTTTTAATGGTACTGAGGTTAGTATAATTAATCCAGGCGATAATCATTATCAGCAATGCCATGGCCCTCATAAACCAGACAGCCCTATAACTTCCTTTCACCTCTACCTCCTTTCCTTTCCAGGCATTTAAGTGAATATCCTTTATAGGGGTTAGCTCCACACCCCAGGTAAGGTCTTTTAGCGCCTCAAGTGTTTTATATTTTTCCGCCAAAGCAGGGAAATCCTTTTCGATGTAGTCTGCATTAGCCGGTGATGGTAACGCGATATAGGTATAGGCAGCATGCTTGTACCAGAACTGATCCATAGCTTTCCAATGACTGGCAACAGTGGCCCATGAATAAATGATGTCATAGTGCAGGTGGGAATTCACCGGGAAATCCTGAAAGACGCCTGTAATCTCACAAATATAAGTGCGGCTGACATCGCTCAGTTTAAGCGTCTTTCCAATAGGATCAGTATTCGCAAAATACTTTTTTCTGTAAGATTCGGAAATTACTACCGTATTGGGTTCTTGCAAGGCATGCACAGGATCACCTTGCAACAGGGGAAAAGAAAACATTTGAAAAAATGAGGCATCGGCGGCTACCACATTTTTCTCGCGATATTTTATATCCTCGTACTGCACCACTTTTTCGCTATTCCATAGCCATATTCTCGTCATATCCAGTATTTCAGGGTATGCATCTTTCATAGCCATACCATACCCGGTGGAACTTGTAGCCCAATCATCTGTAAGCTCATTATTTTTGAAAAACTGGCTTTCTACCCGGTAAATCTGGTCTCCCTGACTGTGAAAGTCATCATAACTCAATTCAAAGCTTACAAATTGCGAGATAATCAGAAATACGGCCAGACTAAGGCTTAAACCAAAAATATTGATCAGTGAAAAACTTAAATTCTTGGTCAATGCACGGTAGGCAATAATCAGATGGTGTTTAATCATGGGGTAGCGCTGTTGATAAATGTATAAATATGGAAAATACCAATAGTGATTTTGTGCTTAACCAGATTGGGACATTTAATTTTACCCGTCAACCACAATAACCAGATTTATATCAAGAAAAAATTAATATGAAATATAACCGTTTGCTGGGATTATTTTTTATTTGTAAATGAAAATATTTTCAGCCGGAAGCATTTTAGGCATTTACTTTCCAAATTAAAACCCCCATGAAGCAAAAGACTTCATTTGACAACCTTTTGTTTGCATGGTTTTACGATCATGTCACCCGCAATCAGGAAGAGCCTTATTTGACTTATAAGGGTACAACCCTATCATACGGTGACGCTTTCAACATAATCAGGAAAGTTATACATATCATCTTAACCAATACCGCTGCTCACGGCCATCCCAGTGTTGCTCTGTACTTTCAGGATCAGCAAAAACTCTTATTATCTTTTTGGGCATGTATGGCGCTGGAGGTAGACGTGATACTGGTTCCGGAAAGGCCTGTTGCGTTGGAAGGCTTAAGATATAAAGACCAGAAACTGGAGATCGACCTGGTACTTTCCGACCTGTTGCAGGGTTCGAATTGCTACGATATCGATACCAGGCCTGAAAACTCGCCGGCATCATTGCAATTGGATAGCCCGGCAAGGTCAGGGTCAAAAAATATTTACTTTTTTACCAGTGGCACCACCGGGAAAGCCCAGCTTGTCCGAACCACCGGCCATCAGTGGCTTCGAGCTATTACCTGCTTACGGGAAAATTCCCTGATGCCATATACCGTCGGTCAAAAAGCGCTAATAACCGTGCCATTATTCCATTCCTACGGACTCAGTGCCGCAGTGGAATATACTGTTGGGGGAAGTCATATTTTTTTGCCTGGCCATAGAGAAAGCATCGGCCCGGTTCAGTGTTTATTCGACAAATCGATAGGTCATCAGATCACAGCCATAGAAGGGGTCCCCTATTTTTATCAACAGATGTCCCTTTTCTTAAATCGATTGTCACTGCCGGCATTAAAGCATATAGGCATGGGAGGAGATTGTGTCACCGATAAGCTGATCAGTAAATTTGAGCAAAAAATAGCAAGCCCTACTTTTTCAATTCGATACGGCATAACAGAAATTCCTTCTGCAGTGAGTATTCATTATTTTGACTATAACCCCGGGATTTGCTTGCGCTCCCTGGGTAAGATCCTTCCTATTTATCAGGTAAAATTGTTAAATGAAAAGCAGGGCACAGGTGAAACCAGTGGAGAAATGTTGGTGGGGTGCCAATATCTGCCGGATCAATTCATTGACATTCACACACATGATATAATAGAAATGATCCAGGGGGAGATAAAATTTGAGGGGAGAAAAATATTCATCAAATACAAGGGATACAAAATAAACCCCCAGGAAATTGAATATCACCTCAACAATCTCAATAATGTTTTTGAATCAAAAGTACATTTATCTAATGGTGTGCTGAGGGCCGAAATTGTACCGGTTGCGAATACTATTCCGGAGTTAAAGGTTCTCAGGACTTCTCTTGCCCAAAAACTACCCAAAGAATTTTTGCCTGAACGCATTGAATTAGTTGAAAGTATCCAACGCAATACCGTCGGTAAAATAATCAGATAACCACTTTTTTTCTTTTGCAAAAATTGATACTTTGATGCTGCCGATATTGAAGATAATCCCTGTGCTGCGCGCGAGTTGGTATAAAACCTTAAGCTTTGAATATATTTACCATTTTTTCCCGGCTGAATTTCAACACTCTGTACTTTAATTTCAAATATTTTCCTTTTCGCAAGGCTATCTTGTTGCCGGTATGGGTCAGCAAACGTTGCCACCTCGCCAAATGTGAGGGACAGATAGCTATTGAAGCACCACTAAAGACTGGCCTTATTCAAATTGGATTTGAGAATATTGGGATTTTTGACAGAAAAAGATCGCGAAGCATTTGGAAGGTAAGTGGCAGTATCGTCTTTCACGGTGCCGTAAAAATAGGACATGGGTGTAAAGTAAATGTTGGCAGGCAAGGCCATCTGTCCATCGGGAAAAATTTTTATATGCCTTCGGAATCTACTATTGTTTGCCATAAAGAAATCGAGATTGGAAATGACTGTGCGTTTTCATGGGACATGCTGATGATGGATACAGATATGCACGACATCACCGATGAGCACCAGCAAGTAATCAATACACCTGCCAAAATCACGATAGGTAACAATGTATGGGTGGGATGCAGAGTGATGATTTTGAAGGGAGTGATCATCCCGGCTAATAATATTGTGGCCGCAAACGCGCTGGTAACCAAGCCTTTTACAGGAGAAAAACAGATTATAGGGGGAAATCCGGCAAAGGTGATCAAGCAACACGTTTCCTGGAATCATGATTTTCTACATTGATAAAACGGTCCGGCAACCCGTATCGGCAGTAATCTTCCGGCCTGCTCAGGTCAAAATTATTTTAGGAATTTGGCTTTAGGAAAATCTTCATCGTTCATCGTAATTTTTTGATCAAAACGTTGATTAAATGTATCCAACTCGTCTTTGGTGTATCGTTTGTAAAGATTATCCTCAAGTCCAATAAGCGTACGACTACCACCACCAATATGATCAACTACACTGGAAGTCACCAGCATATGCTTTTCGCCCAGGCATTTTAACTGTTCAACTACCACATTATCGGAACACCAAAAGGTAAAGCTCTCATCCATTTTACCGATTTGTTCATAAAGTGATCTTTCCCATAGAAAAGCCCACCCACAAAATAATTTGTAAACTTCATAACCAATGATTACTCCTGAATTACGCGTTATTTCATAATGCTTGGGGTGTGTATTCGGACAGAGAGGGGAGGCAGATCTGATTTTATGTTTCCGCATTGCGGCTATCAACGTCCGGTCCCAGCCCTCCTCAAAGAGGATATCATTATTTCCGAAAAAGATATAATCTGACTCACAATATCTTGCGCCGATATTCAGATAACGGTTGTAATTAAATGGGACCTCCGGGTGTAATGTAGTAGCCCCCTCGTATTCAACATCCAGATTTGACTCTAAAACTATCACACGGTGAGGAGTGGCCGATCGCACCGCCCCCATGGTAAGTTTCATTAAATCATCGCATTTGGCATCTGAAATAAGAATAATGTCAATGGTATGGTTCATGTACAATTTAATTAGCTGATAGTGGTAGAATATAAATTGTTCAACTCTGAAGTATTCATTGCCAACAAAGATTCGTTAAATCCGAATGTGCCGACTTCCGCAAATAATTCTGTGACTTTGTTTTTATATTTTCCGTGAAAAACCTGCTTGTTCACGTCCAAAAACTCCCTGTACTTTTCCATTTTCTTATGAGGGTAATGGAATGATCTTGCATTCATATGCAGAAAAATTTTAATATCCCGCTGAAAAAGCCGGTATCCTAGATCAATATCTTCATAGCCATAATTAGGCTCATATACCAAGTCAAAGTAATCTTCATCTTCAGCAAGGCAATACTTATGGATAGAAACATGATTGGTCCAAAAATAGGCCCAGGGAGCAGGAAGGTGATCGATACGATAACCATGTGCTTTGTACTCTGTTTCCCTTATGTCCTTTGTTTCATCATCTTTCCCCAGCCAATCAAAAAGCCCCGGGATATCATCCAGTTCCCGCAAATGAACAGGAATACTCAATTCAGTATCGTGGGTAGAAAAGCCGTATACCAACCCTATCACAGCAGCATTTTTTCTCTGACCGTGGTGGAAAGAAACATGGGAGGCCACCGCGTCGGGATGTAAAATGACACCGCTGTCGATCATCAGCAGGATATTGAACGTAGATTTGTTAATGCCAAGATTCCGGGCACTCGCCACCCGATACCCTTTATCCTCCTGGTAAAAATATTTAAGGTTTAAATAAGGCCGAAACTCGTCAATCACCTGGCGGGTGTGGTCGGCCGAACCGTCGTCGACAACAATTACCTCCATATCATTTTTGCTGAAATTTTGCTCTACCACAGATTTTAAGGTATAATGCAATAGTAATTTTCGATTGTAAGTGGGAATTACTATACTAATCATATTAAAAAAATCGGTTAAGAGATTTAATGGTGGCGTTCGGATTATCAATAAATTCCTGCAAGATCAGCGAATGAACATGGCCGATGCGCTCAATAATATCACGGGTATAAATCTCGTGATGATAACAGTACCGAAAAGCAAAACCATTTTTGTATTCACAAACCGTATGCGCAAAAGAGTAATATCCTTTATGCGGCTTATGAAGATAATTATCGATAGAAGTGCTTATATCTTTGTTTTTATCAAACTCGAGGTAATTATAGTAAAACTCACATTTCCTTCGCAGGTCAAAAGGGCCGATGCGGCGAAAATCAAATATTGGATAACGGCATGACTGAAGAAATCCCAGATAAATGGGCATTAGCACATCCTTTAGCGTCATATCAGGGTTTATTTGTCCCTTTATAAAAACGTTGCACGCCAGATTGCCGATGATTTGTCTGGTGGCCGATTTGTTCCTTCCATTTACCGTACATATCATCAACATCTTTTCAAGGCCAAAGCACCTGTTGACACTTAGCATAAAACACGACAACAGAATGGAGGGCAAGCTGACCCCGTGTGTTTCTGCCGCCTCGTACAATGCCTGTTTATCTTCAAATACGGTGGTATACTTCAACCACGTGGCCAGGTCCATGGTATCTTTGGCGCGGGCGATAGCTTCTTTGGTCGGGACCAGCCCGGTGTTTGATCGTGAAAAATTGCTGTAAAGCTTTGAGTGTTCAACAGGAGATAAATACTCACCCAAAATTTTGTTCCAATAGCCATATAGTTTATCCCCATAACGCCCATTTAACTGGTCATTTTCCTGCAGCAGATATTCTTTCAAATGCATTTCCAACGGGGACAAAGGAATTGGCAAACCCTCTTTTAAAGCCTCATAAGCCATCTCCAATTCCTCGCTGAAAATTGTTAGAGAAAAAGCATCGGAATTAATGTGATGGCAGGCAAATAAAAAAGTATATCGATCCGCTGACCTTTGAAACAAAAAGCCCTGGGCAAGTGTCCCACTGGTGAGGTCTGTAAAATCTGTCATGATCCGATCCTGAGCCTGCTCAATAGCTTTTTCCTGATTCCGTGGATCGAGATGCGAGATGTCTTGAAAGGGTAAATAAAACTTTTCGGAAGAAAATGGCTGTATCTTTTGTTTTACGCTTCCGTCTATCAGCGTAAAAATGGTTCTTAGGCTCTCATGCCGCTGAAAAAGAAAAGCATAAGCTTCTTTAAAATGAGCAATCGACAGATCGGTATATTCTTCGACATATTGGTTGACCTCCAGTTTGGCCTTCTTTTTTAATAACTCCCGTTGAAATATCCAATCAGATTGCTGCCTGCTGAACGCATCAAAAATAATCGGTTCCCTTATCATATCTGGTGGCTGTTTCCAATGGACTAAAAACTAAAAATAACATTTATCGGCATATGTTGATAGTGCATTTGGTAAAATTTAATCGCCAGCTTTACACTTTTTTCCGTGGCATTCTTTCTGTACATTAGAAGCTCGGCTTTTTTGAATAAGAAGATATGAATATTTTTAAGTTTGCGGCAAAAAATGAACAATAATGATCGGAATTTTAACATTTTTTCAATGCTACAACTATGGTGCCTACCTGCAGGCATACGCTTTACACAAATATTTAAAACAAAAGGGTTATGATAATGAATTTATCAACTACAGAAGCAAATTGAGTGAAAAAAATGAATACCGTCATTTGGTCACCGTCGATGGTAAAAAAAGTGGTGCCTACTTTCGCATCCTGCTAAAAATGCTCAGGTTTAAAATTTATCACAGAAAGCTTAAAAAAACCAAAAGATTTTATCATTCCGAAGATCTTAATACAATTCATTACCAAACGGTGTTGGTGGGTAGCGACCAGGTGTGGTGTTATACCAGGGAGTGGGGAGGATTTGACCCGGTATACTTTTCTTACGGCATAAATGCCCGTAAGATCATTGCCTATGCCGCCAGCATGGGACCGGACAATTACGACCGGGAGCATCCTGAAGTGATTAATTCACTAATGAAAAATTTTGACAGCATTGGCGTAAGAGATACCAACACCTTCCAATTTGCCAGGCTCTTTTCCGGCAAAGATCCTCAAATCGTTTTGGACCCGGTTTGTTTGTATGACTTTGAAAAAGAATGTAAAGAAACCACACTGGAACCGTATATATTATTTTATTCAGACGCATTAACTCCTTCAGAGACAGTTATTGATGAATTACAGCGGACGGCAAAAGAACAAGGCTTAATGCTGGTCTCTCTGGGGAAAAAATTTTCCTGGTGTGATACCAACATCCTGTCGGCCTCCCCCTTTGAATGGCTAGGTTACATTAAAAATGCGCAATTTATAATGACCTGCATGTACCACGGCCTGCTCTTCTCAATCAAATACAGGAGGAATTTCGCTGTATTTCTGAATGAACATCGCAAAAATAAATGCCTGGATTTTTTAGAAAATGCCGGGCTGACAGACAGGGTGATAGATCGTGAAACAAAATTTGCAGCTATTTTTGCTTCGCCTATAGATTATACCCGGGTACAAAAATTTCTGGACAAGAAAAGAAAAGCTTCGGAGGTTTTCCTGGACAACTGCCTGAAAGATCATGGTTAATCCCTATCTCCACATGTTTCGGACCGCTCGTTACTATGCCGGTTCCAAGCGCAACAAACATCTGGTGGTACTCATAATGTTCGTTGCAGCGAATGTTATAGCAACTGTGAATCCGCTGTTGTACGGTTGGTTTATTAACAAACTGCAATTGGAGGGCACAGCCATTATCTATCATGCATGGTTGTATGCCCTGGCTTATCTCGGCCTGAACTTACTACAGTGGTCACTTTATGGTCCGGCCAGGATCATGGGCCGCCATTTGGCGTTTGAGGTAAGCAAAAATTATTTATGCGAACTCCACCACCACGTGATACGGCTTCCGCTTAAGTGGCACACCAACAATCATAGCGGGGCAACTATTAGCCGGATTACAAAGGGGTATGAGGCATTGAAAAACTATTATCAAAATGACTGGCTTTATGTAAAGGCCATCTGCAATTTTCTTTTCTCTGTGATAGCCATGGTCTACTTCTCTCCCCTTTTCGGAAGCATTGGTGTTTTGCTGGGGTTTCTGGCCATGTTTGTCATTTTCAAGTTTGACGCTGCCTACTTCAAGGCAATGAAAGATACCAACGAGCGGGAAAACGAAGTGTCTTCATCATTGCTCGACAGCATCTCCAACATCATTACAGTGGTGTCCTTGCGCATTGAAAAACAAATGGAAAATAATGTTTTGCAAAAGGTGATGTTGGTTTTACCGGCCTTTAAAAGAAAAGTTAAAATAAACGCCTTGAAATGGTTTTTGGCAGATATACTGATAACACTGATCTATATTTCAATCGTAGTCGGCTATGTTTACCAAAACTACCAGGTAGGTCAGACTTTTTTAATTGGCGGTCTGGTCACGCTCCTTGTTTATGTAAACAGATTCACCGGTGTATTTAACGACATGGCCTGGTTGTTTTCAATGATACTTGAGCAGAGTGCTAACGTAAAAAACGCTGAGGTTATTCAGCAAGCGGCAAAACAATCACCTTTTTCGGAACATGAGATGCCTAAGGTGAAGGAATGGAAAACCATTAACCTGAAAAATATCAACTTTTCATATCATGGCAACACTGTCAACGGTAAAAATATCAGGAACCTACAGTCAATAAACCTGACAATTCATAGCGGCCAGAGGATCGCCCTGATAGGGAAAAGCGGAAGCGGAAAGAGTACTTTATTGGCTTTGTTCAGGGGGCTGTTTGGCGGCGGCTACAGCCTTGATATCAAAATCGATGATAAAGACTTTGGGGATCACCTAAAAATTCTTGCGGACCAGACAACCTTTCTTCCACAGGAACCTGAAATATTTGAGAATACTATCCTATACAATCTTACCCTGGGATTACCATTCGAAAAGGAAGATATCGACCTGGCCTGTAAACTGGCCAGGATAGATGAAGAAATTAATGTACTTCCGAAGGGTATCCATTCAAACCTGAAAGAAAAAGGAGTGAACCTCTCCGGCGGGCAAAAACAACGGCTGGCGCTGGCCCGCGGATTGCTTATGATGCAAAATAGCCGGATCGTGTTGATGGATGAACCCACCAGCAGCGTGGATCTGAAAACCGAAAATACGATTTTCGATAGTATTTTCAATAAGCTGAAAGGGAAAACCATAATCGCCAGTATTCATCGGCTGCACTTGCTGGAGAAGTTCGATTATGTTTATATTTTGCAAGAAGGCCAGCTGGTCGATGAAGGTACGCCACATCATTTGACAAACCACAGCAGCATATTTAAGGAACACAGCGCCAAATAGACCTATCTCTAAAACTTGCAGTCCTATAAAGATCCCGCCCTCTATTTCATATTAGCTGGAACTTGTTCCTGTAAATCAGACAAATGAGCAAACACCTGTCCAATGTGATAAAACTCATTTGCTCCGGTCAACGGAATTTCCAACACCATAAGATCCAGGCCATGCTGTAAAAAATCGTGTATGGTTTTAGCCACCTCTTTGTAACTGCCTACCAGGTACGGGACGTCGCTGTATCCACTGGCGAAGGGGATCAGATTGTAGGTTCCGGCAACCATATTTTTCGATTTTTCCAGTAACTCTTTTTTCCATACAACCGCCGATTTCCTGGTAGTTAATTGTTGCAGACTCTTTTTTTGTTGATCTTCAGGGCAATACACTGATAAAGCTTCGGTTGCTGTCTCCGTATCTGCCCTGCCGAGGATTCCAAAATGAAATCCGAGACGGTAGGTTTTCATGAGGTTCAGGGCCTTTAAATCATCCAGCGGCATAGCCATGGCAAGGCGGGTTGCACCGGTATTATTGATGACGTCCAAAGCGGCTTCAGAGTTACCGGCAATAAAGTTTCGGGGAAGCAAAGACGCTTCCAGTCTTTGAGGAAGTGACAGGTTTTTAACCTGATAAAATTTACCTTCATAAGTTACGTCATCCTCTCCCAAAAGCCTGTTAACAATTTGAAGGTATTCCAGCAATCTCAGATATTTGGCATCATGCGTCTCCGTATCGCCCAAACTCCTGGCATCAAAGAGCCCTGTTCCGGTGATGTAATTAAGATATAAGGGTTTACCCGAGAAAAGAGAAATATTGGCAATGTACTTGGCCGTATAAAACGGATGTGCATATACCGGGTTGACCGCAATAAATGGGTGAAGCTTTCTTGCCTGATGCGACACCATATCAGCAAAAAACCAGGGATTTAGCAGACCTTCATTGGATTCTGGAAGCAAGATACCATGGTATCCATAGGCTTCGGAATTTGCAATAAACTCCTCAACGCTTCTGTAAATAGCATTATCCGGGTCCTGGTGTTCTCTTTTGATCCCCAACAGGTTAAATACAGGAATGAATTTTCCGTTAAAAGTAATATTCATGTTAGTTTGAGCTCTGATGGTTGATGCTGAAATACAATTAATTCCGGTTATAAATTATCTGGTAGTTCTGCCTACACGCCGTTGGAATATAACAATTCACATTTGGAGCAGATAGGCATAAGGGTATTATTATGTGTGGCTCTGAACTTTTTGAAATCTTCTCCATGCCAGACCGACTTGAGAGATTGCCCTTTCATGTTACCTACCACAAATTCAGGGAATTTTTTGCAGGGAACTACGTTTCCGTTGGGCATTAAATCGATCCTGTTGGATATACTCAAACATCTTGACCGCTTTTCGCAAGGTGCATTGGCGCCTTCGATAAATCCTTTGATTTCCGAATCCTCCAGATCTGGCTGAAAGCGGATGCGTATGTTCCACTTTCTGTCTTTTATTTTGGCCATTTGCTCCAGAAGGTCATTTCTTAAGGTGGGATTTAAATGGAAGTCAAATGAATGCCACGAATTTTTGGCTCCTTGACCCGTATTCATCCAGCTAAAATGATTATTGAAGAATCGGTCCATATCACAGGCCGTTTCATGATCGATAAACCATGGAAAATTAAAATACAACGTGTCGATACCCAATTCCTCAAAATAGAGACAGGTTTCATACAATTCGGGAATCAAGTCGTCACTCAACACGCCTGCTACCGAAATAAATCCTTTGTAAATTCCAGCTTTTTGCAGATCTATCAAGGCCTGAATGTTGTCGATTGTTTTGCGAAAAGTGTTTTTTCCTCGCAATTTATCATGGATCTCATCCAATCCTTCGATACTGACAAGCATGGTTAGGCAGTCTGAAATGCGAATCAAGGAATCGAGCTCTCTTTTAATAAGTAACCCATTCGTACAGATTACCGTTTGCCTTGGATCATTAGCCAATAATTCGATAAATTCCTCCCAGTAGCCGTAGATCATTGGTTCCCCTCCCCACACATATAAGTGAGACTTTACTTCCGAGGTTTCAGCAAGTAGTCTCCTGACAATTTCTATGTCCAGATCCCCGGCTTTTGCCAGCTCTCCTTTGCCCAAATGATTATGATAGCCTTCTTCATTCCATTGAAAACAATGTGTACATCTGAGGTTGCAACGATTGGAGAGCTTTAGTCCAATTTCCTGCGGAATATCCATAGCATAAGCCGGATCTTTATCTCGTTCGCTATTACAAATCTTTGTAATATTCAATTTCTTTTGTAAACGTAATAGGGCTTCACTCCTGTAGGAAAGAGTAGTTTGTGGCTGCATGAGTCAAGTATTAAAAATCGGCAATAAAGGTTAAAACAAAATCAGGAAGATTATTCCTTAAGATAGTGATATTCTTATGGAATCTTATCAATAGTTCGGAACTAAAATCATTTTTTTTCCAAGTCTCAAAAGAGGCACCAATTTTCAATTCATCGATTAATTTCTGATTACCCGCCTCGTTAGATCCCATCGGTTCCAGGTAAATGAAGGGGGTCGCAGTAATAACGGCGTCCAGAAGAGTCATACCTCCCGGCTTTGAAATCACCGCCTTGCAATCACTCATTAGTTTTAAGGGGACGTGATGATCGGCAAATTGCATATATTCTTTTATATGGCCGGACCTGATTTTAGCCAACGGCGGAAATGCTGGGGCGTCATCTTTGTTTTCCAGTGGATCCCAGCGGGCGTCACTTACATAAAACTCAGTGCGATTATCACGTGGATCGTAGCCGGACATATCCTTTAAAATAACTTTTCGCTGATATCCCTTGGTGGTAACCTCCTGTGTCTTTGTTATATAATCTCCCAATCCCCAACCACCTCCATGTATGAGCAACTTATTTGGCCGATTCATAAAATCTGTCGGACTCAAAGAAGGTATATTCAGCGTATAGTTGACCTTGCCGGCTTCAAGGTCAAAAAAATAATAGGTTTTCCCTATGGCAATGTCATTTCTATTGAGCCAGGTGGGTGCATGCCCGGCATCCATCCGGCAGCACCGGATATTTTTATGGCCGGATAGCGTTTGGTAATCTTTTAAAACGTCAAACCACAAGCCGGAGAGACAAAGGAAATTCGACACCTGCTTCCTATCCCACTCCTGATATAAAGTCTGCACTGCGGCAGGATCGAGGCCAGGTGCATAATCAATGGGCATTTTAGTCGCTAACTGGGCTAATCTAAAGTTGCCTGCAAAAGCGCTTTTTGTTTCTTGAAAAATCTTCCTTTTGTCTTGATTTAGCAAACCCTCGATAATATAGCAATCAGAGGGTACTCCCATTGCTGTCAACTGGCTCTGAACAATTTTAGCCGGTACATATACGCCGTATCCAAGAGCGGAGGTTAAAATACTTATGGGACCTGGTTTAGATGACATCCTTGTTCCCCTGCATTTCGAGAATAAAAGACTGTAATAATTCAAGCTTGTTGAAATATTTCAGATCCAGGGATTCTATGTTGATTTCTATATCAAAAGCTTCTTCAATTTTTACGATAAATTGCAAGAGGTCCAATGAGTTCAGGCCTAAATCAGTCATCAGGTCGCTCTGTTCATTCAAGGCGTCCGGAGAAACTTCCCTGGAAAGGACATCGCTTAAAATTTCTGCCAGTGTGTGTTTCATATGCTTCGGATTGATTCGATGTGGTTGATTACTCTTTCTACTAATTACAAGATTTAAAGTCGCAAAAAAATAAACCTGACAATATTTACTAATTTCGCATTAACTTGGACTTCGTATTAAAAGTAGATATAAAAAATCGACATTTAATTATTACGGATATTTTTGTTTAAAATTTTTGCGTTATGAAATTCTTCAATCACATGCTGTTTTTATTGTTGTTGGCACTTAGTCTCACGGGTTGTAACCGATCTGGTGCCGAAAGCCACCGGGTTATATCCGAAATAAAAATCTTACCCGGGGCGGATCAGTTGGATGAATATCTGCCTTATTTGAAAAACAAAAAAATCGGAATGGTCGTCAATCAGACTTCCCTGATCGGTCAACGCCCAAGCGTCGACAGCCTGTTGGCCCATCATGTCGATATCGCGATCATCTTTGGCCCGGAACACGGTTTTCGTGGCAATGCCAGCAACGGCGCCAAGGTAAGTGATGAAGTAGATTCGCAAACAGGTATCCCGATAATTTCATTATATGGTAAAAAAAGGCAACCATCCAAAGAAGATCTCGCGCAGCTGGACTTGGTGGTTTTTGACATACAGGATGTGGGGTGCCGCTTTTATACGATAATCAATACGCTTTCATACGTCATGGATGCCTGCGCGAAAAACGACAAAGAGCTCCTCATTCTTGATCGCCCCAACCCCAACGGTTACGTCGATGGTCCAGTATTGGATATGGCGTTAAAATCAGGCATCGGTAAATTTCCCATACCCATCACACACGGAATGACCATCGGAGAATTTGCGCAAATGATCAACGGTGAGGGCTGGCTTCCCGATAAGAAACAATGCCGCATCAAGGTTATTCCGGTAAAGAATTATGCCCACGATATGATTTACCAACTGCCCGTGCTTCCGTCACCAAACCTGAATACCCAGCAATCTGTCTTGTTGTATCCTTCATTGTGCCTGTTTGAAGGTACCTATGTGAGCCAGGGTAGAGGTACCTACATGCCTTTTACCGTACTGGGCAGCCCGGAACTAAAAGGAATTTATGAATTCTCCTTTACCCCTGAGAGCATTCCCGGTATGAGTGAAACACCACTGCATCAAAATACAACCTGCTATGGTCTCGATCTGCGGAATTTTGATGTGCAAAAACTGCACGCCTCCGGGAAAATTGATTTGAAGTGGCTCCGGGAAATGTATCTGGCCTATCCTGCCAAAGAAAAGTTTTTCGATTTTTCGTTGAGCAGACAAATGGGCAACTTTGACAAATTGGCCGGCTCCAGAGATTTAAAAAAACAAATCATAGCTGGCGTGCCCGAAGAAGAAATAAGGAATAGCTGGGAACCGGCGCTGAGCGATTATAAAACCAGGCGAAAAAAGTATGTGTTGTATCGTTGAATTACGCCCGGGATAGCGTATACCTTGTGATTTATAATAGTCTCTACTTGTCAAAATTTTTTTAACTCATATCCTGAGACTTTTCGCAAATGGTCTGTCCGTTTATTGCTGAATATGATTTTGGAGAATACATTACAAAGCGTAGAGTGAATCCGACCGATTTTTTATGATATTGTTGCACCTGCCCCAAACTGTTTAAAGACCTGCTCAAAACCAAGAAAAAACGCAACTACTTTTGTTTAACTTCCTGATTGTCAGTGTGGAAAAATCGCTAGGCTTTTTAAGGTGCTTTGACGCCATACAAAAGGCTGATCCAAATAATATTATTAGCTCGGTTGCCATATTCTGGAAGTGGCATGATTGCCATTTTCATAAGACTTTGTGGTTCCACCATACGAAGAATCCAAAATAGGCCACAAATTGCTACCTTTCAACAAGTATAATCTGGCTAATCATTAGATTAGGTCCTGATAGGGTATTGGCTTTTAACACAAGTTTACCATCATTACTATCTTCTCTCATAACATGAAATTTGACCCATTTTCCATCTCCGGCATGTTTTCCGAGTTTTACTTTTCTTCCCTCAAACTCAAGAATGCCCTTGCGATCCTGATCATCCCAATCTCGAAAATGGACAAATAACTCTCCTAAGATCCCATCATTGCACTCAATGTCGAGTTGTAGCGCTTTGCCATGCCAGGCAGTGCCATTTTCATCCTTCCAGATCCCATCGCATACTACCTTGTAATCTGTCCCTTTTTCTTGGTTTATAATTTGATCAAATTTTCTTTCCCATTTCAGACTTTTATTCATGGTCTTCAAGCCATGGGCGGCTTTCACGTTTATTACCGAATTGCTGAAATTATCCGTTGTCTTCGCCTCATTCACCTGAACAATCGAGGCAAACATCTCGCTCAATTTTTCCATTGGCATGGTTTGATTGGGGTTGAAAGCGGAAGATTGCATATAACTGATCAGGCTGTTCCGTAATTGTCTTGCCACAGGAGAACTTTGATTGTTTACATTAAATCCACAGACCAGCAGCTTTCCTTTTCCCACTTTCAACTCAAAAATTGACCCTTCTTTATTGTTTCGGTGAAAATCGTCAACAGTCTGAGCTATGGGTTTATAATCCTCTGGCGTGTCATTAAGTAAAAATGCCCTGGCATCACCGCTGATTGGTTCCCACTGCCAATCGCTGTGGTAGGAGGTTGGGAACTCCTGAAAAGCCGGATGGCGCTCCTGTAATAACATGCCAATCCCGGTTTTCCCCTGACCTGGGAAAAAGGTCAATGACCAATACAATGGGTAAAAATTCATCTTTACACTGTTTTCCTCGGTACCTAGATTGTTTGCGACCAATAACACCTTTTCTCCCGAAAGTAGTGCATCAGTTGTGACGTCATCCCATTTGTCACGAATCAAGATATCATTTGGTTCCTCAAATTCGGTACTGTGCTTAGGGAAAACCCAAATATTCCATTCATTTTTAAAACGGGTGTTCTTTACCTGCAGTGAGACTGTAAGTTTTTGAGCTTTCGGCAGGTCTTTCAGGGGCATGGAAATGCTGCCTACCTCAACCAGGCTACCTGATATCACCTTATCGTGAGGCCACTGGTCCTCCAGCAGTATTTTTCCATCCTCTGACAGGATCTGACAGGAAATCTCTGTATTGATAAGGTCATGCTCTCCGTAATGGAACAACTGTGCTTCAGCTTCGAGTGTTTCGTCTTCGGTCCAGACAAATTTTCCCATTCTGAGCAACGGAACGGTCTCGTCAAAGTGTTTCCTGAATTTTTCAGGAGTTGTAATTCCTTTATTTTCCCAATGTGCGTCAAGCCAGCCTATCAAAGCTTCTCCTTGTCCCTGGTAATCCTGCATACTGAGAAGTTGCACACCAGCACAGCTTTTTGTGCGTAGAAATGATTCTATTTCATATTTATACATGATCTGGTTGAGTGCTCCGGATGCCTGCCTAAGATCTTCGTGTTGGTCGGCAATGCCGTTTTTCTCAGCTATTGCTTTCAATTCTTCAAGGTTTCTTGCTTTCAGCACGCCTTTGTACTTATCTATTTCATTCCATGAGGGGTAAACAGGCCACTGCCCTATTTCGTGGGCTATAACTGGAATATTCATTTTTGAATATACATTTTCAAAATCCCAATCAGTTCGGGAACCGTTCAATCCTCTGGTGTTGCCAATGCCCTGGATATGATGAGTTACCAAATAATCATCTGCCGCAGTTAGTTTTCTGGCTGTGGAAGCTGCGTAGAGTCTGCGCGGATCTTTGCTTTTTAGATCTGAAATCCAGCTTTCCATCGCGTCAAAATTGGAATTTCCCAGTTCATTGCCTATACAAAACATGGTAAAAGAAGGGTGATTACCATAATAGTCTACCACCCGGTTCATCTCGGCAACCACGAATTTGTCCCGTTGAGTGTCATGTCCGAGGCCACTGGGATGACCTTTTGTATCCATCTCCGGTCTGCCTCTTGCAACCATGTCGGTACTCATCCACCAATCTATCCAGATCGAAGCTTCTGCCTGGATGTAGATACCAAGTCTGTTTGCGGCTTTAAAGGCGGCTTCAGGAGGACACCATGAGTGAAAACGTACATGATTCAACCCGTGATCCTTGTATATTTTGAAGATCCTTTCCCAGTCTTCCAATTTTGTAGAAGGGTATCCGGTCAATGGAAAATGCACGCAATCCAAATTACCTCGTAAAAACACGGGTCGATCATTGATAAGTATATTGGTTCCATTATGCGCAATCTTGACAAAACCAAACTCTGTCTCTTTGCTGTCACTGTATTTGTCAGCCTTCAGCACAGCCTCGATGGTATACACCACAGGATCAAATTCACTCCATTTTTTTAACTTTTGGTTCAGATCAAGTGTCACTTCAACCACATTTTTACCTGGTACCAGTGCCTGGTTTATTTCTGCTTCAATAATCCGGGACTCACCACTTAATTCCGATATTTTCAATTGTATCGCAGCTTCTCCCATTTCCGGTGTGTTGATCTCCAATTCAGTTTTCAGTTGATCCTGATCGACCAACGGGAAAGTTCTGATTTTGGAGATATAAGCTGGGTTGCAGGCCCGTAGTTCCATTTTCCCTGTAATACCATGCCAGATGCTTTGCGTATAGTCTCCGTAAGCATGACCTTTGTCGCCAATATTATGAATCATCGAGTTATCGACTTTTACCAGCAGTTGGTGTTTCCCTGCGGCCAGTCTTCCAATTTCATGAACATGTGGCGTGCCCAGGGCATCTTTTACACTCAATTCTTCTCCATCTACAAATATTGTTGATTCCCAAAGTACTCTTTCAAGAAAGATCACAAGGTTTTTGTTTTCCCAGCCGCTTGGCACATCAATTTCCCGGTAATACCAGGCGGTACCTACATACTTATAGGTTGGGGTCAACATGCCAAAATCCGATCCTTGTGTTTTATTGCCATAACCTGCCTCGGCTAGCGAACCGGGAAGGGTTATCGGCTTTCCCTTGGCCGGTTTAAACCCTTCGTCTAAAGTGTCTAGCTGTACGAGCCAGTCTCCTTCCAGATCGATCACATTTGTTTCGAGGTGACATGAAACAACCGGTAAAACAATGAATAGGAATAATCTTGCGATATTATGAGTCATTTTTTTTTAAGCTTAAGGTAATCAATTGGCAATGTGGCTATTGTCCGGTCCGATGGTTTTCTTAGACAATACCTGGATTGTTGGTCAAATTTCTTGTTCACTGGATTGATAACATTTTTCTACTACGTCCATCGTATGGATCGCGTCTTCTACCGTATTGATATATTCATAGGTTGGGTCCTCCATTTTACACATAAGCCCCGACATGGGGCCGATAAAGGCATCCGGAAACCAGGTGCCATCCAAATTTATTTGCTGCCAGTTTTCACTGACGTTCAAAGAGATAAATTCAAATTTATCCGGTAAACCTTTTGGATAATCCAGATAAACGCCTACCCTGATTTTGATCGCGCCTTCGGTGCCTTCAAATTTAAAATATGATTCCTGGTGCTTTGGCCCGAAATTGTGACCATGATTGGTGTTAATGTTTGCCCTGATCAGATCTCCATAATCCAAAATAATAGACGACCGCGATGAGGAAAGCGCTTTCATGTTTGGGTGCTTGGTGGTTTTGGCCATAACTCTTTTCGGATTCCCAAAGAAATACCGGATCATGTCTATATAATGAATGCTATGGTATAGTATTTCCACCCTGGGTAACTTGTAAAGAAAATCCCAGAGAAGCCAGGGAGTGTAAACGTTCATACGCACATCTATATCATGTAATTCCCCGATCACTCCGTTATCTATTATGTTTTTTGCCGCTTTGACATAAGGGGCATGGCGTAGCTGGAAGTTGACTCCTGCTAAGAATTGTTTTTCTCTGCATAGGTCCAATATGGCCTTCGCTTGTCCCAAATCATTTCCCATCGGCTTTTGGATAAGTACACCCGAACCCTCAGGTATTTGATCGATTACCGGTATGATAGCGGATGCTGGCAATGCCACGTCATATACGCAATCGTTTGTTATTGCCAGCTTTATCAATGCATCCAGGCTTTGGCAAACGGTATCTATCCCAAAGTCGCTGGCCAGCTGTTCAGCTTTTTTAACATCCAGGTCATACAAGGCTTTGACTTCAAAACCCGCTTTTTTGTAAGCCGGCAGGTGAGCATCTTTTACGATACCCCCCGCTCCAATGATAACTATGGGTTTTTTGGTTTTTGGAAGAACCGGAGAAGTATCAATTTTCATCACTTATTTTCGATTTTCATTTGCAAAACAGTACTGGGATCAGTGGGGATATGGATGGTATTTTGATCGTCAATTTCGTAATTGTGTGAACAAATAAACTCTTTAGTCTCAAAGGGGTTTTTCAGTTTCAAAATACCTCCTTGCAGTGATTTGATCTCAACATTGGTAACTAATCCGTTTTCTTTTTTGGCAGTTACCAAAAATGCCCCTTCAGTACGTAACTGATCAAAACGGATATCAGACCAGTCGGAAGGAACGGCAGGAAATATTCGTATAATACCAGAATGGCTTTGTATGAGCATCTCTTGCAACCCGGCCGCGAAAGCAAAGTTTCCCTCAAGGGTAAATGGCCGGTATTTGAAATTCGAATATCCCTTTCCGGATTGATCGCCATTGACATGAAAGCTGTTAGGAAGACAGAAACTGGTAGCAAATATCCGCAAAGCCTCAGCAGCACCTTCTCCGTCAAATGCCCGGGCCTTTAGGTTGCCTAACCAGCTGAAAGAGTACCCAGTCCAGCTACCTGAACCGGTTTCATCAAGTGTAGCTATGGTGTTTTTTATAATATCCCGGTGCGCTTCTCCTTTGGAAAAATCTATTAAGCCTAAAGGGTGATATCCCAGTTGATGGGAGAAGTGGCGGTGTGATTCCGTATATGGCTTGCCCGGTGCCACCATCAATCCACTTTTTTCATCGATAGCAAGGTCAGGCCACTCGGAAAGTATGGTTTCCCAGCGACTAGCTTCATCGGGAAGGTCCATTTCCCGGGCAAGTTCAGTAGCCTTTTCAAATGTCCACCGTGCCAGGGCCAGATCAAAATTGGTGGTTTGGGTAAACCAGGCATCCCGGCTGTTGTCATGAAATTCGGGGCTTGAGCTTATGGGCAATTGCCTCTGGCCTTTATCGTTAAATCTTGAAATGCCCTCCAGATACAATGCTACATCTTTTACCCAGGGATAGGCCCTTTGCTCCAGAAACTCCCTGTCCATCGAATATCTCCAATGTAAATAGAAATGCTGAGCCAGCCACGCCGACACGGTAGGGCCGAAAGCATATTGTATCCACCCGCCCATCGGTTCCCCGGTGAGGGTGGTTACTCCAGGTACGTTCAATCCTTCAGTCTCATAATATTCCCTGGTATATTTTTTGAATGTATCCCTGTATTTCCACAACCAATCGATGAAGCCGATTTCCTGCTCCAGATGATTTCCACTGTATGCGGGCCAATAACTTAACTGTGTATTCAGATCGTGATGAAAATCACCTTTCCATGGCGGGAGTTTTCCATTATCTGCCGTCCAGACCGCCTGTAATGAAATAGGAGGTGCACCTGCTCGGGCTGCCGACCCGAACTTGTACTGTTCGAGATGCCATTGTTTTTGTAAGATCTCGTCAGGCACTTCGATGGAAGATTTGGCCCAAAAATTATTCCACCAATCCTTGTGAGAATTAAAAGCTTTATCCTTTCCGTAGGCCAAGTTGGTTGCAACTGTCTGCTGAGCAGATGCTTTTTTCCCCCATCCGGGAAATTCCGAGCTGACGCCCCAACATCCTTCCACGGCATCATTGTGGTCACTGCCGGATACGTGTACCTGATATTTGAAGCCACCCCAACCTTCCTGACTGTAAGTAATTGAATTTTGTTGTCTGGCTACTTTCCCCTCCTTATATCCCAGTCTCCTCAAATCCTGGCCGGTTACAGGGCTTTCTGCTTCACTTTGTCCCTTCAGGTTGTAAGCCGGCGGAATGAGCGTGTACGATAAGGGTTTTTCCAATCCTTCAAAGCGATACCAACCCACCGGCTCAGTGGCATGAACAAATGTCAAAAGCTTCGTGCCATTTTTCCATTTCACCTCACATATTGCCTCTTTCAAATGTAAACGGACGGACGCTATATCGCCCAGGGAGGAAATGTCAAATTCGACGGCGGCGGCCGGAATCTTGGAAGGGGCAGGGCTTCTATCGTATGGCACGTCAAATTTCTTCTGGACCGGTCCGTAGTCATTTTTTTTCCATTGCTCATATACCCAGCTATATTTCCACTCCGGTGTTTTAAGGTTTTCCATCGGGCGCAAGTCCCACAGATCAGCCCGGTCAAGAGAGAACCTTAGTTTACCCTCTTTCTCCCAGATAAGTGCTCCAACCATTCCATTGCCAAGCGGAATCCCTTCATCCCAGACGGTAGGCAATTGATTGAAATGAAGGTCGTAAGGCGATTTACCGGGGCTTACCGGAGGTTTTTCTTTTTTGCAGGCAGCCAATACAAGTAATATCAGAATAAGGCCTGTATTTTTCATTAGTAAGTTCATATTCTATATCGTTAATAATTCTTTAAATCCGTACTCATTCCTGGCTGTTGAGGGACTTTATAATAACCTTCAGCGATTTGTACGGGATATTTAAAATATTCCTTTAGGTGAGGGATATACTCTAAAAAGATAGCTTCATGTCCGATAGCAATATGGTTGAAAAGCACCAGGTGCTGGTGAATCTGCCCCATATCACCTACATGTGGTACAACCGGGATTCCAAATTTTTTGGACATTAAGCTAATGGCGATAAACTCGGAAACGCCACCTACTCTGACCGCATCTACCTGGTTGAAATGCATTGCCCCGGATTGCAGGTAGTTTTTAAAAATTATCCTGTTGGGCACATGTTCGCCCAGTGCCAGTTTCAATGGCGCAATTTTCTCAGCCAGGGTAACATGGGCTGCAATATCATCCGGATGAGTGGGTTCCTCTATCCAGTAAGGATCTATACTTTTTAATTCACTGCATACCTCTATGGCTTTCGGAAGGTTCCATTGTTGATTGGCATCCAGCATGATAATGGCCTTATCGCCGGCCGTACCCCGTACCAACTGCGCTCTGCGAACATCTCTTTTCGGATTTTCGGAACCCACTTTCAGCTTCATGGCCGTAAAACCTCTGTCCAGGGCCTTTTTAATATTATCTGCTACTTTGTCATCACTGTAATTAAACCAACCTATGGAAGTATCATAACCACGATAACCTGTTCCCAATATGCTGTTCCTTTCATTTTTAGTAGAGGCGGCTTCCTGCAATATTGAGACAGCTTCCGCTGCTGTCATCACATCTTCAAGGTAAGATAAGTCCAGGGTATCAACAATGGTCTTTGGCGGCAGATCGATCAATAGCTTCCAAAGAGGCACTTCATTAGCCTTTGCCCAAAGGTCAAAACAGGCATTGGTCACACTTGCCAGTGCCAGTTGCACGATGCCTTTATGGGGGCCAAGCCATCTAAAGTTAGGATCGTCGGCCATGGTCTTTGCAACCTGTCCGAAGTTACTCATCAACTCGTTTATCTCCCGGCCTTCAATGTGTTTGACCAGGTAGTCAATCGCCTGACAAACGAGGTTGTTCCCCGTCCCCAAAGTAAAAGCCAACCCGGTTCCCTCTATGTTCATGTCAGTTGCCAACTTGCAAACTGCATAAGCATAAATGGGGGTAGTATGGATAGCATCGGATCCGGCGCCATCCTTTAGCTTGTATTGGATATCCGATGAAAAAGCTTTTTTTATGAGGATAGTTTTGCCCATTCGAATATAATTAAGTTCTTGTTTTCTCGCCACCAGGTGTTAAAGGCTCCCAATGGATAAATAGGCCAAAGCGATTGCTCTGAAAAGCTTTCAGGGCCTTTTGATGGGTAAATAAATTGGGGTTTGCTTCACCACCACCCACTTGTTGCGCCCTGGAGGTCACAGTCAGTAGCAGGATAGCTATCACTGAAATGTGAATTTTGATTTGTTTCATGGTTTCAATCAGGCATTAGTTTTTAATAAGAACAGACTTAAAAAGCCCGAATTCTGCCAAGGCCGGATTTGCCCGGGATTGCAGGATGATTACACGCACCTTGTTTGTTTTTACTTCCGGAAACCGAAGCAATCGTTTATAGCCGATCGTAGTGCCATTTGCAATCTCTTTCCAGGTTCCGTTAATTTTTGCCTCGATTTTAAATTTTTCGACGCGTTGACCGATAGTAATTTTTTCCTGTAAAAGCAATCGGTCAAAGTTTTTTTCGCCCTCCAGTGTGATTTCAAGGGTTGGCTTTTCTCCATTTGCCTGCCAAAATGTGTCATAATCTCCATCGGTCAGGACGCCGGTCTCCAATTCCGATTGATGTTTCGCGAGCCTGATATCGGCATTGGCGGCCAGGTTTAGCTCAAAAGCCCTGTCAATGATCTCTTTCCATTTTTTCAGCGTGTTTGCATCTTTTTCATGGATCAGTCCTCTTTTGTCGGGAGGGATATTCAGGAGCAGCACCGAGTTTTTTCCCACTGAGCTATAATATATATCAAGCAGCTTTTCGACGCTCTTTACTTTTTCATCCTGATCTTTATGATAAAACCATCCCGGCCTGATAGAAACATCTACCTCAGAAGGATACCATACCAGTTTATTAGCGCTGAATAGCTTTTCTCTGCTACCAAGGTCTTTGGCCATAGCATCTACCTGGGGCCTGAATGTTCCGGCCTTTTGTTGCGAGCTGGCAGCTATTTTGTCCTCATCGTGAACATTGGCCGGCACCACACTCCATTCTGTGTCCCGGCCATATCCGGATTCAGTACCTACCCAACGCACGTCCGGTCCTACAATGGCAATCACCGCATCCGGTTGTAAGCGCCTGATAGTTTTATAATATCTTTGCCAGTCGTAGACTTGTTTTTTGCCATTCGGTCCTTCGCCGTTGGCACCGTCAAACCATACCTCGGCCACCTCTCCATAACCAGTCAACAATTCGGTCAGTTGATTGACAAAATAGTTGTTGTATTCATCTGTTCCATAAATAGCACTATTCCTATCCCATGGTGACAGGTATATGCCCAGTTTCATGTCATATAGCCTGCATGCCTCTGCCAGCTCCTTCACTACATCGCCTTTCCCATTTTTCCACGGACTGCTCTTCACTGAATGACTAGTGTATTTACTGGGCCAAAGGCAGAATCCATCGTGATGTTTAGCAGTGAGAATTATGAGCTTCATGCCTGCCTCCTTACAAGTTTTTACCCATTGTGTGGCATCCAGTTCTTCGGGATTAAAAAGCCTGGGATCTTCTTTTCCGTCGCCCCATTCCCTATTTGTAAAAGTGTTGATGCCAAAATGGAGAAAAGCGGTCAATTCCATTTTCTGCCAGGCCAGTTGTTTAGCACTTGGTACAACATTCGCGGCCTTACGGATGATATCAGCCTGTGAGTCCGTCGGCAGTATCTCAACAACATTTCCGGATCCGGTGGTTTGAGCGATTGACGATATATTGATGATCGCCGTGAAAAATATCATATTGATTATTGTTCTTTTAATCATTTGCGCTTATTCCTTTGGTTTGATATTTATTTAATAAATCCGACTTGTTCGGATAATTATTTTGTTGCTTGCAAAAAAGTTAATAGTGACGGCGGCAATAAAGAATAGTGCTTCATTATGATGTCAATCATGATGGAATACTTCTTCCATCATGGCCCACCACTCACCTTCGGCACGGTTTTCCAATGGTTCCTGACAAGGATCGGTCTGTTTCCACCATTCAAGGGTAATAGAATCCTTGGCCATTTTTGCCATGTCACTTTCAAAGTCATTCCCAACGTATTCAAAATAGCTGAAGAGGTAATTGTCTTTCAGGTAAATGGAGTAGTTGCGGATGTTACTTTTGCTGAGCTGTTCCAAAACCCCAGGCCATGGGTTGGCATGGAGCTGCTTGTACCGATCGAGCATTTCGGGTTTTACCTTAATCACAGACCCATACCGTCTTACCTGATCACTCTCAGAAATTTTTTCGCCTGAAGCTTTGGAACTTTTATGTTCATTTTGCTGCCTGCAACCGGTTATACTAAAAACCAGAACAAGCATCAACATCGTTTTATCAATTGAATTTATAGCCATAGTTTTATCCCAACATGGTGTAAAGTAAGATCATGATCAGAATTAAAATCCCTGAAATCATCAGGGGCAGATTGTTACTGTTGCCTTCTTCTGTCGTCAAAAAGGCTAGTGGAGCGCTTAATGTGCAGCTTTGGATCTTCTCATAATCGGGAGCGGGTGTCAACAAGCTGGTAACTACATAGATTACAGAGCAGCATACAAATAGCCACCAGGCCTGCATCATAAAAGAAATTCCCAAGGTCTCTGAGATAACTTTGGTATTTCCTACAATCGGAAAATCGATCAGGAAGGTAAGCAAGCCTAAAAGGAAGCCTCCTATAAAAGTAGCTATTGCCCCTTGGTAGTTACCTCTTCGCCAAAAGATACCCCAAACGAATACAGTAGTAATGGGCGGAGATATTACCGTTAGCAAGATATTGATTGCCTCAAAAATACTATTGAATCTGGCTATCAAAGGTGACCAGGAAATAGCAATAATCATCACAACCACAGCCGTTACCCTTCCAATTTGCACTTGCTTTCGATCACTGATTTCAGGTTTATATCTTTTAACGATATCTATTGATACCAATGTGCCGGCACTGTTCAATGCGGCTGCAATAGTACTCATCAGCGCCGCCAGCAATGCGGCAGCCATCAATCCTTTTAGTCCGGTAGGAAGTAATTCAGTAATAAGAACAGGGAAAGTGTCGTTGGCATCCGTAATGATATCCTTAAACAATACATAGGCCAAAACACCTGGGAGCACCAATATAAATACTGGCAAAATTTTTATGAGACCCGCAAACAAAGGACCTATTTTAGCATCCCTCAATGATTGTGCCCCAAGCACTCGCTGCACGATCGTCTGGTCGGCGCACCAGTACCAGATACCCAGTACCGGATATCCCAGCACGATTGCCTGCCAGGTAAGCCCCGATGAGTTGGATGTTGTTGGTATGATGCTCAATTGCTCGGGCTTTACAACTTCTTTTAGAGCTGCCCAACTGTCTATTCCATGTTCCGGTAATGCCATCAATCCATAGGCAGTTAATATTACTGTGCCCAACACCAGTATCACCGTTTGTATTGTTTCGGTGATCACCACCGACCGGAGACCTCCTATAACGGTGTACAGGGTGGTGATAAAAGATATGGTCAGAATAGAGAAGTAGATATTCACATTAAAAAAGTGCTCAAACACCACAGCTCCTGCATAAAGGCTCACCCCAATATGCATAAAAAGGGCACCTAGCAGTGCCAGAAAAGCAAGACACATTCTTGCGGTGGTGTCGTATCGCATTTCCAGGAATTCAGGCAGCGTGGCTATTTTGTTTTTGTAGTAAAAAGGAGCAAAAACCAATCCCAGTATGATTAACATAAAAACAGCCATCCATTCGAAATTCCCCCAAACCAGGCCGTCATTAAACCCTGATGCAGCCAGGCCAACGAGATGTACCGTAGAAATGTTGGAAGCGAATAACGCAGCTCCTATTACCGGCCACCGTAGAGAGTGACTGGCTAAGAAATAACCATCGGCACTCATAGACCGGCGACGTACCACCCATAACCCCGCACCGACAATCACTATAATGTAGGCTATGATAACAATGATATCTACTATTGAAACACCCCTCATTTTTTTACTGCCAGATGGTTATTGTGAGAATTTTCGATGACGGATTGATATTGAGCTTTGCCTTTCCCGGTAAAATGAGGGATAAGTAATTCCCAAACATGCTTGACCATTTCACCTTTACGGCTAAAGTCAAAGTTGGTCAAAACGGCCTCCTGCGATTTCCAAAAAGTGATCAATATCCTTATCGTATGCTGAAGTCTCGCATAATAACCCGGAGCGGGCTCCGGTTCCATATAGTTCAATTCGACAAACTTTTGGAATAACTTTCCGATTTGGACCTTTCTGATTTGAAGCGTATCTTTCAATAACACATTCACTTTGTCATATTTTCTGGATATCTCCAGTACGTCCAGATTAAAAAACATATACTTACTCTGAAATTCTTCCAGCTGTACCAGGATCTTATGCAAGTACTCAACCGGATTAGAAATGTCGTTTGCCTGGTCTTGATAAAAACCAGATACCTCTTCCCTCATTTGTTGATAAATAGCAAGCAGCAAAGCCTCTTTGTTGGGAAAGTGGTATTCCAGATTGCCGTGACTAATATTAATATCAGCGGCAATATGACGGCTTGTAACATTTGAGAGCCCTTTTTCATTATATAGCCGAATGGCAGCTTCGATAATTTTGTTTTTTGTTTTCATATTTATTAAATTAGGGCAATTGCCCTAGGCTGTAATTATAAAAGATTTTGATGAACATTAAAAATAAAGGGGCATATATTTTAATTGGGGCCTTAAATGTTATTCGTCTTGCTAATGGATTTAATGAGGTTTATTCTGAAAATTTTGAATATTGCCAATTGGGCTCCCTGCGTGGGGAGGATAGTGACAAAAGGCTCGCATTTATGCATCCATAATAACAAAGCATTATGACATTAATTGGAAGAAGATATAGTTGGGATTTATCCGGAATGGTGAAGCCTTTAGAATTAAGTGAATATTTACTAATGGTTGGTTTTAGTTTTTTTTATTTTAAATTGGATTTTGTTCGATAGTTCCGGACAAAAGATCGTATCACAATGATTAAGAAGAAAAATCATATCAGTGAATTTGAATTGCTTTCTGAAGTTCAACAAGGAGACGAGAAGGCCTTTGAAGCACTGTTTGATATCTACAAAGACAAAATATATGCTTTCAGCTATAAAATACTAAAATCCAAGGATTTGGCTGATGATATAGTAATAGAAGTGTTTGCGAAAATATGGAAGGGCAGAGAGTTTATTCAACCTGGCCTCACATTTCAGGCTTATTTGTTCAAGATCACCAAAAATCACATTGTTAACTTTTTGAATAAGGCTTCCAGCGACTCGAGAGTTCGGGAACAGTTGCTCATATCTGTTAATTACTACCGTTCCTCCACGGAAGAAGAAATTATTTACAATGAATACCTCACCATAGCCGAACAGGTGATCAATCAAATGCCAAAACGGAGAAGACAGGTTTTTAAACTTAAAACAGAGCAAGGCATGTCTTACGAACAAATCGCTTCTCATCTTGGCGTATCCAAAAACACTGTAAAGAGCCATCTGACTGCAGCCACCACACATTTGCGCAGTGTATTCAACATGTACCCCGACAAGACAGCCATGCTGCTGCTGGTATTTTTATATAACCTGGGTCTTTAAAAAAAATCTTCGCGACTCACCCTTTTAGGTATTGAGAACTGTATTGTCTATGAGCTGTAAAATATCCTATGAACAATACAACAAGATTAAAGACACTTTTTGAGCGTTTTTTGAAAGATCAATGCTCGCCGGAAGAAGTAAAAGAGCTATATGCTTATATCAAAGAAAAATCGGTTTCCAGCGAGCTGGATCCACTTTTGGAGGATGTTTGGAGTAAGATAGAGACCTATCCCACGCTTGATGATGACCATCGGCGATACTTGCTTAAAAAAATAAAAAGCAGAACGGAGAAAGAAAAATCGGGGCGGCGATGGCGGTTGCCATTGAAAATTGCTGCCGTTGCATCTGTCGTTGTCGTAGCAGTGATTTTAAGTATGCCAAAAGCAGTACGCCAGGCAAAGACAGATACAGACACCATTACCAAAACCACTCAGCCTGGTCAAAGAGCCTTATATATATTACCGGATGGTTCCAGCGTTAGCCTGAATGCCGGTAGCGCTATTACCTTCCCTAAAAAATTTGATAATAATAATCGTGCAGTGGTGTTAGAGGGGGAGGCATTTTTTGATATAGTAAGGAATCCGAAACAACCATTTATCGTAGCATCCGCGGGAATAAAAACGAAAGTTCTTGGAACTTCCTTTAATATACGGGCCTATCAGGGAGAAAACATTGAAGTAACGGTGGCCACCGGTAAAGTCGAGGTCGAGTCATTGGATAAATCGGCTGCTGACGATAGCGAAAGCGTGCTGCTTTCTGCAAATGAGCAAGCTGTTTATAATCACGCAAACGGTAGTATTACCCAATCGACTGTAGATATTAGAAAGTACCTTGCCTGGCATTCAAAAGAACTTATTCTGGAAAATATTTCAGTGAAGGATGCTATCCTGATGCTGGAAAAACGATTTGATCAAAAGATTATACTCTCAGACCGTGAGGTTGGCAATTGTATTATTAGAAGAGCCAGGTATGAGAAAGAAAGTCTTGAAACCATTCTGAAAGGCCTGCAATCGTTTCTCGATTTGGAGTATGAGTTTAATGGATATAACCAATGGATAATTACCGGTCAGGGTTGCAAATAAAGGAAGGAGCGCCTATGATATGATTTAACATACAATGTTCTTATAACATTTTTTATTCAATAAAAAATGAAAAACCCCAGGCTATTAAGAATAACCTGAGGTTCCATTTCCCGAACCGTGAATTCGGGAAGTAATCAAATTTAATTAATTACCTAAATGTAAAAGTATGAAACCAAACTTACTTAAGCTAATTATGGATGTATCAAAACGTTCGCTTTATATATTGATCGTACAAATTGTATCGATGCAATTTGTACTGGCGAATGAAATACTAGGGCAGTCTTTAGCAAAAGTGGAGGTGTCAATTTCCACAAAGAATGCATCACTTGAGGAGATTATCAGCCTTATTGAAAATCAGACAGATTTTGTTTTTGTTGCCGAAGGACCAGTTGTTAACAGCAACACCCGGATTGACCTGAAGCTTAAAAAGACTAATTTGAAATATGTCCTTGAAGAGCTTTCACGGGAATTTCGCTATAATTTTAAACGGATTAACAACAACATTTATGTACGAAAGCGGGGAAAGGATGAGCATAATTTAGAGGAGCGCACAGAACATCAATTATGGGATCGTGATATTTCAGGCAAGGTGACAGATGAAAACGGCAATGAACTTCCTGGGGTAAATGTACTGGTAAAAGACACAAACATCGGGACAATCACAGATTTAAATGGAAATTATGTTTTAAATGTGCCTGATGATGCAACAATATTGGTTTTTTCCTATGTCGGTTACATCACAGAAGAAGTCGATATAGCTGGCAGATCAACGGTGGATTTTGTGCTTACGCCGGACATCGAGACACTGTCCGAAGTGGTGGTCATAGGATATGGCACGCAAAAGAGAAAAGAGGTGTCAGGGGCGGTAGCCCAGGTAGATGGTAAGGAATTGACCCGAGCGCCTATTTCCACATTGACTAATGCCTTGTCCGGGCGTCTGCCAGGCCTTACCATAGACCAGCGGTCTTCGGAGCCCGGAAGGGAGAGCACTGCCATTCTTGTTCGGGGACAAGGAACTATTGGTAATAATGCTGCTTTAATTGTCATTGACGGAGTTGCTAATGTCGATGGACTGGCAAGGTTGGATCCTAATGATATCGAAAGTGTAACGGTTCTGAAAGATGCTTCGGCAGCAATTTATGGAGCACAAGCGGCCAATGGGGTAATCCTGGTCACTACAAAAAGGGGAGAATCAGGAAAACCCAGTTTTAACTATAGCTTTAATGCAGGGTTCAATTCTCCCGTTAGTTTGGTCGATGTAGCCGATGGGTTAGAGTATGCCACCTATATCAACAGGGTTGATTTTTATAACACTGACTGGGATCCAGGTTACATACCTCTGTATAGCGATGCTGACATAGAAAATATTAGAACCGGTACAACCCCTACGACAGAATGGCATAAATCGTCTTACAAAGATTTTTTTTCGCAAACCTCACATAATTTTTCTGTGAGAGGAGGGAGTGAAAAAGTAAGGTATTTTTTATCAGCTAGATATTTTCAACAAGGTACCATATTTGTCGGGGATAACAACGGGGAAAATAAACAATATAACATAAGGAGTAATACCGATTTTACATTTGGTAAAGGGCTGGATATAGGGTTAAATATAGCATTAAGGCAACAAGATGTTGAAACTTCCGCGGCCCGTGGGCCTGGTATTTTGGTTAATGGAGTAAAAAGTTCACCATTAATAGAGAAATTTGTAAATGGAGATACCAGATATCCGGCTACTGGTAGATCTTTCCAAAACCCGGTGGCCATGTTAAGAGCCGGGGGATATTTGAGAAACGAAAGAAGAAATCAAAGTGCCATGCTTAAGTTCAATTATGAGATCCCCAAAATAAATGGTTTGGCCATTGGAGGATTTTTTTCTGTTGGTATGGACACCGATATGGCAAAAAACTTTTTAAAACCCTGGCTATATTATGTGGAAAATGCTTCAGATCCTAATGGAATTCCGGAAGCTAGTACATCAGGGATCTCACAATTAGATCAACGTCATGACAGAACCAGGATTTTAACTTCTAACTTTCGTACTACTTACAAAAAAACCATAGGCGAAAAGCACAACCTGGATGCTTTGCTACAGGTAGAAAAACAGGAAATACGAACCGATTGGTTCAGTGCGGGAAATGACAACTTTTTGTCCACGGCTTCCGATTTCCTGGGATCGGGAAGTGATGCCCGTGAAGATTCATATGTTAATGGTGCAGCATCCGAACTTGCCCGGATTGGATATTCGGGAAGGCTGAATTATAATTACGAAGGCAAATATATTGCCCAATTTTTGTTTAGGTATGATGGGTCTGAGCGCTTCGCCAAAGGACAGCGTTTTGGTTTTTTCCCCGGGGCATCATTGGCCTGGGTGATATCGGATGAGGATTTTCTGAATAATAGTGAATTGGTTAGTAATTTGAAATTGAGGGCCTCGTGGGGGCAATTGGGTAACGACCGGATTGGCGCTTTTAATTATTTGTCAAGGTTTAGGTTGGGTAATAGTACGGTAGTAGATGGGGCTACGGTACCCGGGATCGTAGAAACCGGTAGCGCAAATCCTGATGTGACCTGGGAAACTACAGAAACTATCAATATAGGACTTGAAGCGGCGTTTTTTGATAATAAGTTAAACCTGGAATTAGATGTATTCGACATGCAGACCACAGGGATATTAACATCCCCACAATTGACATTACCACAGTATACGGGGATTACTCCTCCACAACAAAACATTGGTCGACACCAGAACAGAGGATTCGAGGTTGCAGCCTCATATAGACAACAAAAAGGGGAATTAAGCTTTAGCATTGGCGGTAATGCATCTTATACACGCAATAAGGTGAAATTCTTTGATGAACCGCCTTTTGATGAAGCCTATCAGAGCCAAACAGGTAAAGCCTGGGGCTCGCCACTTCAGTACCGTGCCATAGGGGTATTTAGAACACAAGATGAATTAGATAACCTCCCGACCCGTCCAGGAGATAGATTGGGTAAGGTAATGATTCAAGATACGAATGGAGATGGAGAAATTACCCTGGCAGACCGGGTCCGAACAAAACCCGGAAATCATGACTTCTATTATGGAATTACTACTCAAGTGACATTCAGGAATTTTGATTTGAATATGCTTTGGCAGGGAGCGACCGGAGGACTAAAAACATTTCAATCGTTTTTTAGCGCAGGAAATAATGGGTTGGCTATTGTAGCCGAGGAATCATGGGGTCCGGACAACTTCAACGGCACCTGGCCTACAGCACCTCGAGATGCTCATGATACTGACTTTTTTAGGCTTAAAGCTGACTATATAAGGTTGAAAACTTTAGAGATTGGTTATACACTCCCGGAGAACGTTGTCAGTACTATTGGTCTCAATAATGTAAGGGTTTATGCAAGTGCATATAATTTGTTAACATTCAGTAAAATACTTTCAAAATATGGGTTTACTGATCCAGAGCAATTAAACGCAGAAGCACAGGATTTTCCTACCTTAAAAACAATAAATTTAGGCGTGAATGTGTCATTCTAAATAAAATATCATGAAGAAAATTATCACATTAAAATTAATTATAGGCATAATGATATTGGTTTCGTCTTGTTCGGAAGAGTCGTTAGATTTAAAACCATTAGATGCCATATCCGAAGTGGATGTCTTTAATGATGTTAACTTATTACAGGCGTATGTGGATGCCGGATATGCCAGTATACCTAACAATTTTAGCGGGAATCAACGTATGGGTACGGATCCTCTTGCAGATCTTGCTTACTTGAAGAATAACAGAGGAGAAGGGGTTCCTGAATACGGACAAAACACGGTTGATGCTCTAAATGTTGAAACCATTACCAAAAATGCATGGACCAGAAACTATTTTGGTATAAGACATGTCAATTCTTATTTTTCTGGTACCGAAAATAGCTCAATATCCCAGAATGACCTTGATCCCTTGACCGGCCAAATGCTATTTTTAAGAGCCTATTTTCATTTTGACTTGATGTCTTACTACGGCGGGATTCCTATCATTACCAAAAGATTTAAGATTAATGAGGAAAATTTTGATGTTCCCAGGAATTCTATTGAAGAAGTTGTAGACTTTATAGTATCTGAATTGGATAAGGCCATACCACTTCTTGACGAAAATGCGCCAAAGGCAAGAGCTAGTAAAGCCGCTGCGATGGCGCTCAAGGGGAGAGTACTTCTATATGCAGCAAGTCCACTGCTTAATCCTTCCGTGGATATGTCTAAGTGGACGGCTGCTGCTGCTGCCAATAAAGCAGTAATGGATTTGGCGTCATATCCGATGACAGAGGATTATCGCAGCATTTTTTTAAGTAGACCATCAATAGCGGATGAGGTGATTTTTACAAGAGAATACAATTTGGAAGTGAATCAGGGTACCTGGTCTGGGGCCAATACCATGTATTGGCCTAATGGCTATCAGGGATGGCATTCTGTCAGTCCCAATCAGAAATTTATAGATTTATTTGAAATGACAAATGGGGAAACGCCTTATTTGCCTGACGGTGTTACGGTTAATCCTGCATCAGGCTATGATCCTCAAAACCCGTATGTAAACAGAGATCCAAGATTATCCGATATTGCATTGTACAATGGCGTTATGTTTAAAGACAGAGATGTTCAGTACTGGATTGAATATGAAGATGATGGTGACGGTAATCCCTCAGATCGTACAGAAGTAGCAGGAGGGCTGGATACACATTTGTCACCTATTTATTCTTGGGAGCCTTCTTTGACCAATTATGCCTTCCGTAAATTTACAGATCCTACTGAACTTCCGGCTTTAAGTGGAGCACCCACGGAAGAATTTACTCCCGATATAAAATTCAGAAAAACAGAATTTTATTTAAACTATGCAGAAACGCAGATTGCCCTGGGCAATGAGCAAGCTGCCAGAGAGGCTATTAATGCGGTCAGAGCAAGGGCGAGTGTCAATATGCCGCCTGTTACTGCATCAGGAAACGACCTTATTGAAGCTTATCGCAGGGAGAGAGCGATAGAATTATCGTTGGAAGGGCATCGTTTTTTTGACATAAGAAGATGGAAAATTGCCGGAGAAGTTATGGGTAAACCTATGTATGGTATCGATGTTGAAAAATTGAGTACTGGAGACATCGTCTATAGTTATGGGACCAAAATCGCTGAGGCGACCGAACTAAGGACTTGGGATGACAGATTATACTGGTTACCGATCCCTGACAGGGAAGTGAAAGCCAGTAACAATGCACTAGAGCAAAATCCGGGTTATTGATTTTAAAGTTTAGTTTATTCAAATAATTGAAAGTAAAGCAAGGCATTATCCTTGCTTTACTTTTCACCTTGATATGAATGAAAGGCTAATCGCGATACTATTCCTTACTTTTTGTCTTTCCTGCCGGGAAAAGGCCGATACTGAAACCCCAACTGATGAGCCATTACCCTCCAGCGTATCGAGGTCTCATAAAGATACGGAACCGGTTTTGTTTTCGATGATGAGCCCACTTCGCACAGGCATCAAATTTATCAACCATTTGACAGAGACTCCTGACATGAACGGCTTTTTACAATCACGTATATTACCAAACCTGGCTCAAACCACCTCAGTTAATGACATCGGTGTAGACGACTTTGAACAGGATGGTAATTTAGACCTTGTATAGGCAGGTAATCTTTATGGCGCTGAGGTAGAAACTCCAAGAAACGATGCCGGGATAGGACTGTTTCTACAAGGTGGCGCAGATGGAAATTTTCATCCTAAGCCAATGTATGAAACAGGTTTACGCATTGGGGGAGAAGTCAGACATATGGCAAAACTCAGACTTGCAGATGGGAGAACTACCGTAATAATAGCTGTAAATGATAAAAAGCCAATTTTTGTGAGTCCTGTAAAAATGACGCAAGATGAGATTAACTAAAGGAAATATTATAATACTGGTATTTTTTCAACTCTTAATAGCGAGTTGTGAGTTAAAGAAGGGGAAAAAACTATTTACCCTTCTTACTCCTTCTCAAAGCGGGGTGGAATTTTCTAATGAGCTTATAGAAACCGATTCAGCCAACTACTTTTTATATAAGAGCTTTTACATGGGTGGAGGAGTGGCTATCGGAGATGTAAATAATGACGGGCTTCAGGATATCTACCTGACAGGTAACATGGTGGAAAACAAGCTTTATCTCAACAATGGAGACTTAAAGTTTACAGATATTACCGATCAGGCAGGAGTGGGCGGTGACAATCGCTGGATGACAGGTGTTACGATGGCCGATGTAAATAATGACGGTTGGCTGGATATTTATGTTTGTGCAGCAGGCCCATGGCCATGGGCCACCAGAAGGAATTTATTGTACATCAATGACGGAAAGCCTGGAGATAAGCCAACATTTACAGAATCCGCCGGAATTTATGGTATTGCCGACCCGGGAAACAGTACGCAAGCAGTATTTTTTGATTATGATCTGGATAACGACCTGGATTTGTATGTGATAAATTATCCTATCGTAGATACCAAAACAGGTATCATGAATTATGGGGAGTTAATGCGATTGGTCCATCCGGGGGTAAGCAATCATTTGTATGAGTACGAAGACGGTAAATTTAAAGATGTTACTGCAAAAGCCGGGGTAATGCGATTTGGCTTGTCATTGGGAGTATCTGTTGCAGATTTCGATAGTGATGGCTGGCCGGATTTTTACGTGTCCAATGATTTTGCAACGCCGGATTATTTTTTCTTTAACAATGGAGACGGGACATTTACCAACAAGATAGAAGAAGCGACGAACCATACAAGTTTTTATGGCATGGGCGTTGACGCGGCAGATGTCACCAATAACGGCTTGTTAGACATACTGCAGGTCGATATGTCCCCGGAGGACAATTTCAGGTCTAAATCCAATATGGCCAGTATGGACACTGAAGTGTTCTGGGCTATGGTAAACAACGGGATGTATTACCAGTATATGATAAACTCCCTGCAAATAAATATGGGATTAAACGATAATGGCGTACCGCAGTTTGGAGAGATATCTCAATTGGCTAATGTTTCCCTTACCGACTGGAGCTGGGCTCCGCTTATTGCAGATTTTGACAACGATGGCTGGAAAGATCTTTTTGTGACCAATGGCACCAGGCGTGAGATTAACAACAAAGATTTTTTTATTGAAATGAATAAGGACAAGCAAATGGCATCACATTATGTCGATTGGGTTAATAAGATGCCCGAAGCAAAAGTTGAAAATTATGCATTAAAAAATTTTGGTGGTCTGACGCTTGAGAAGGTGGCAGCGAATTGGGGACTCAATTTGAACGGTTGGTCCAATGGAGCCTCTTATGCAGATCTGGACAATGATGGCGACCTGGATCTGGTTGTCAACAATATTGATGATTATAGTGCGGTATATGAAAATAATGCAACAAGAAAAGAAAAAAGCAATTACTTACGACTGGAAATGAACGGTCCGTTGGGAAATAAGTTTGGCCTGGGTGTGAAGATAACTTTGATCCACGGATCACAAAGGCAATTTCAGGAGCTTACTTTGACAAGAGGTTTTCAGTCATCCGTTGAGCCTGTTCTACATTTTGGCGTTGGAGATCAGCACCTGGTTGAAAAGGTTATTGTTCAATGGCCGGACAAGAAGCAACAGATCCTGGAGCATGTTAAAGCCAATCAAAAACTGGTTATAGATTACAAAAATGCTTCCGGTAAGCAACATGCTGCTGCTGCCGCGTCGCCTCAAAAAGTATTTAAGAATATTACACGTGAGCTTGGGTTATCTTATAGACATACCGAAAACAGTTTTGATGACTTCAGCTACCAGGTATTGATGCCGCACAAATTATCTCAATATGGCCCGGCATTGACGGTGGGCGATGTAAACAACGATGGTCTTGATGATTTTTTTGTAGGAGGAGCCACCAATCAACCTGGTAAAATTTACGTCCAGAAGGAAACAGGCAAGTTTGACAGCCTGGTGGTTGATGAGTTTATCGAGGATAAAATCCATGAAGACGTAGATGCCATTTTTTTTGACGCCAATAATGATGGATTTAAAGATCTGTATGTAGTAAGTGGAGGCAATGAAGCAAAAGCCGGGGATAGATTTTACCAGGATCGCCTTTATCTTAATTCTGGTAAAGGCCAATTTGAAAAAACCGACAACGCTTTGCCAGATATCTTTGAAAGTGGATCAGTTGTCAGGGTCGCCGATTACGATGATGATGGAGACCAGGATCTGTTTGTCGGTAGCAGGTTTTTACCGAGGACTTACCCTAAGTCGGGTAAGTCCTTTCTGCTTAGAAATGAAAGTACCAGGGACAAAGTGAAATTCACTGATGTTACCGACGAAATAGCAAAAGAATTATCAACCATAGGCATGGTAACTGATGCTGTTTTCACAGATATCAATAATGACGAACAGATAGATCTTGTATTGACTGGTGAATGGATGCCGGTGACCATTTTCATAAACCAAAGCGGATATTTTGTGGATTCGACCGACTCCTGGGGACTCGGAAACCAGACTGGCTGGTGGAGTAGCATTATGGCCAGAGATTTTGATGGTGATGGGGACATCGATTTGATAGCAGGTAATCTGGGGGAAAATTATAAATACAAAGCTACCGAAGAAGAACCTTTTAGTCTTTATGTAAACGATTATGACAAGAATGATAAAATGGATATTGTTCTTGCCTATATGCAGGAAGGGGAGGAATATCCTCTTAGAGGAAAGCAATGTTCTTCAGAACAAATCCCTGCCATTTCTATGAAATTTAAGGATTACAATTCCTTTGCAAAAGCAACCTTAGCAGATGTGTACTCAACACAATCGTTGAAAGAATCGATGCGCTATCAGGTGGTTAATTTTTCAACGAGTTATTTGGAAAACAAAGGAAACAATTTTTTGATACACAGGTTGGAAGACATGGCCCAGATCAGTTCAGTCAATGCAATATATGCTGACGATATTGATAGGGACGGAAACCAGGACATTGTGCTGGCAGGCAACTTGTACGGTTCTGAGGTAGAAACCCCGAGAAATGATGCGTCCTATGGATTGTTCATGACCGGTAATGGCAAAGGAGGGTTTAAAGCCCAAATGCCTTACGAAAGTGGTTTGATGATAAGGGGTGAGGTTAGGAAAATGGAAAAAATAATGCTGAAAAATAGAAGGAAAGCAATTTTGGTAGCGAGGAATAACGAGGAACTGTTGATAGTAGAAGTTTTGTAATTTATTAAATGGCGAGACCAGATTACACAAATGGCGAAATGAAATATCAGAAGAAAGGTCTGGACTGACTGCCACATTTTTTATAATCATCCGCCACCTGATTCATTTTTTCATCAAGTGACGGCTACCATTAATGATAAAACAACACCAAATAATCAGATAAAAAAAATTATGAAAAAGCATGCAGTATCAATTTTCTTATTGTTAAGTATTCTAATTTTTCGTGCAACATATTCCTACGGTCAGGAGTTGCCGAAACCATCGAAGGCTCAATATAGATGGCATGAGCAGGAACGCATTATGTTCCTGCATTTTGCACCTACTACGTGGTCAGAGGCAGAGCAGAACGACCATTCTGTCAGCCTTGATCGAATTAATCCTAAGAAACTTGATACTGATCAGTGGTGCGAGGCGGCTCTTGCCTGGGGAGCTCAGGGGATAATTTTTGTGGCAAAACATTCTGGCGGCTTTTGTTGGTGGCAGACCGAAACCACCAACTATGGCATTAAAAATACACCTTACAAAGATGGTAAAGGTGATGTGTTAAAAGAATTGTCCAAATCTTGCAAAAAATATGGATTAAGCCTCCGAACATACATTTATCCGGGTGATAAAACCTGGGGAGCTTTGATTGGCAGTGGGGGTAAAACCAGAGATCCATCGAAACAGGAGGCTTATAACAAGATATTTAGAAAGCAGCTTACCGAAGTATTGACGGACTATGGAGAAATAATGGAGGTTTGGTTTGATGGTAGTTGTGTTATTGATGTTTCAGATATAATAGAAAAACATGCAAGGAATTCGGTAATTTTTCAGGGACCCCATGCTTCTCTGCGTTGGCCCGGGACTGAATCCGGCAAACTGTTTTATCCCGCATGGAATACGGTGAAAAGTGAAGACTTGAAAACAGGGGTGTCCACCCAGGTACATGGCAATCCCAACGGCGATGTTTGGGCACCGTTGGAAACCAATACTACCCTGTATGATCATTTTTGGTTTTGGTCACCGGAAAAGGTAAAAAAAAGAAAATCAGTAGAAGAACTGATGAACAATTATTACAAATCGGTGGGATATGGAAGCGTATTCCTGCTGAATGCATCCCCGGATACAACCGGACTAATCCCCGTAGGTGATCTCGATCGTTACAGGGAATTTGGAGAGGAAATAAAACGTAGGTTTGATAGCCCTTTGGCTAGCCTTAAAGATAAAGAAGGAAACAAAGTAGTTCTTGAATTCCAAGAATCCATGCTTGTCAATCACGCTGTAATAATGGAAGATTATAAGTACGGTGAGCGCATCCGCAAGTACAAAATTGAAGGTTTGGCAAGTGGGAAGTGGCTGGAGTTGACGCAGGGTATTTCAGTGGGGAGGAAGAAGATTGACTATTTTGACGAAATTAAAGTTGAAGCCTTGAAACTTACCATTAACGAATCCGCTGCCAAACCGCTGATCAGATCGTTTTCGGCCTTTTACGTTGACAACTTCAGCCCTCCTAAAAAGCAAAGTATGCATGTTTGGTCACGCCCCCAGGTCGTCTTGACCTGGAACAGCAACGATATAAAAAGTCATCAGCTTACCTTAAGGGTGGAATTAAATAACAAGATCAGTGTTCCGGGCCAGTATGTTCTTACGGTTAAGCCGGAACTAACAGAGAATTTCAAAATAAAAAACGCCAGCATGCTCTATGACGGAAATCTGGCATTGAAAGAATTTGTAAAAATAGATGGCTTAAAAGTCTTCATAAACCAGACTGCTCAGATAACGGATAAGCGTGATTTATATGTGATCCTTGATATTGAACTAAAAGAACCAAGCCCAGGTAAAGTGGAGTTTCTTCCGCTACTGATACATTAAAAATATTACTAACAACAATTGATCAAGCCAACAGATAAAATATAAATAGCGAAAATGAAAAGATTACTTTATTTACTTGTGATAATAATCCCGATTTGGCTTCTATTTGGCTTCTACAATAATGTTCATGCTCAAAAATTAAAGCTTTGGTATGACAAGCCTGCTGATGCCTCAATCAGTGATGATCCGAATGGGTGGAAGGATGACCCTGAATGGCTAAGAGCTTTACCGTTGGGTAATGGTTCATTGGGCCTGATGGTTTTTGGTGATGTCAATCGCGAACGCATCCAACTCAACGAAGAAAGCATGTGGTCGGGTAGCCCTGATGATAATGATAATCCAAAGGCATATAGTGCACAGCATCAAATCCGGCAGCTACTTTTCGAAGAAAAATACAAGGAAGCGACCGAATTGACCAACAGCACCCAGGTATGCAAAGGAGCCGGATCGGGCTTTGGCAATGGCGCCGAAGTACCATTCGGATGTTTTCAAACACTTGGCGACCTTTGGATCGATACAGGCAAAAAACTGGATTACAAAAACTATCACAGGGAGTTGGACCTTGAAGATGCCGTAGTAAGGGTTACCTATTCCCAAGATGGCGTGAATTACAAAAGGGAAATTTTTACAAGCAGCCCTGACCAGTTGATGGTAGCCCGCTTTACAGCTGATAAACCTGGCCAAATATCGTTTACTTGCACGATGACCCGTCCTGAGCGGTATCGTACCTATACGAAAAATAATCAGTTAATTATGTCCGGGGCACTTTCAAATGGGAAAGATGGCGATGGACTTAAATACATGACAAGATTAAAGGCAGTTAGCAAAAATGGAAAAGTCAATTATACCGGCTCTGAATTGACTGTAGAAAATGCCGATGAAGTAATCCTGTTTCTCTCAGCCTCCACGGATTATCGTCTGAGCTACCCTCATTACACCGGCCGTGACTATAAATTGCTGACAAAGCAAAGGATTGAACAAGCAGTTAATAAGGGTTTTGACAAAATATTGAAGGACCATAAAAATGAATACATAGAATTTTTCAGCCGTGTAGACCTCGACCTTAGCCAGGTTGACGCAGTGGAGATACCCACAGATGTTCGAGTTGAAAACTTTAAAAAAACAAAGTCTGATCCTCATTTGGTAGAATTAATCTTTCAGTATGGACGTTATTTGCTGATATCTTCCTCAAGGCCGCAAACACTCCCGGCCAATCTCCAGGGAATATGGGCTAATAAAATACAAACTCCCTGGAATGGGGACTATCATACAGATGTAAATGTCGAAATGAATTATTGGTTGGCCGAGACTACCAATCTTTCTGAAATGCATTTGCCCCTGTTCGATTTGATTGCGTCATTTGTGGAACCAGGGAAGAAAACTGCCGAAATCCAGTATCGTAATAATGGCTGGGTGATCCATCCGATCACTAATGTATGGGGGTACACCTCGCCAGGCGAAGCGGCCAGTTGGGGGATGCACACGGGTGCAGGTGCATGGATATGCTCTCACATTAGAGAACACTATGCGTTTACAGGTGACAGGGTGTTTCTAAAGAGAATGTACCCCGTATTAAAGGGGTCGGTGCAATTCTATATGGATTGGCTGGTTTCAGACCCCGTTACAGGCGAGTTAGTTTCAGGGCCGGCAGTTTCACCTGAAAATACCTTTTTGGCTCCTGATGGTAGCCAAAGCCAAATAAGTATGGGACCCTCACATGATCAACAAGTCATCTGGCAGCTTTTTACAGATTTTCTTTATGCTTCAAAGGAGCTGAACTTAAACGATAATTTCACCTTACAAGTAAGAGAAGCCAAAGATAAGCTCAAAGGGCCCAAAATTGGATCGGATGGGCGTCTTTTGGAATGGGCCTATGAATTTCCGGAGCAAGAGCCCGGACATCGGCATATCTCACATCTTTTTGCTTTGCATCCCGGATCTCAGATTACCATTGAGCAAACGCCGGAATTAGCCGTGGCAGCTAAAAAATCACTTGACTACCGGATTGCCAATGGGGGTGGCCATACGGGTTGGAGTGCGGCCTGGCTTGTAAGCCAGTATGCCCGGCTTTATGAAGCAAAAAAGGCTAAAGAAAGTTTAAATGTTGTATTATCTAAAAGCACTTCACCCAACCTGTTTGGCTTGCATCCACCATTTCAGATGGATGCAAATTTTGGGGTAACGGCAGGTATTGCAGAGATGTTACTCCAAAGTCATGCGGACATTATCCACCTGCTCCCCGCTTTGCCCAAAGAATGGGATAATGGAACGATAAAAGGGCTCAGGGCTCGCGGGGGATTTGAAATAGATATGGTATGGAAGGGTGGAGAACTGGAGCAAGTTGAGCTGACCTCTGTTTTTGGACAACAGGCGACCCTTAAATATAAAAATCAAACAACAAGCTTTAACCTTTCAAAAGGAGATAAGATCATTCTAAATGGTGATTTAAAACAAATATAACTTTTAGCGCTGGAAGCTGCTTAATACTACCGCTATTTGAAAATCGGCAGATACAAAGCTTTTAAGTATATGAAATCGACATTAAAAATTTGGACTCGATTTTACACCAACCGGGGATGAATTTTTAATCAAAGATTCCATGTGGCCGCTGAAAATCAATTTAATACACATGAAACAGTCAATAATTATTTTACTGGGATTTGCCCTGTTTTGAAGTCCTCATACGAATAGTCAACTCAGGAATCTTGCTCGGCAAAGCGAAACACTTACCATCATATCCGATTCAACAGAAACAAGCCACCTATTAAAGAATATACCATTATTGGCAGATTATACTGAAGATAGCGATACCTGGGATCGTTTTGCCAGTTGGGTTCATTACGCGCCTGGTGGACAAGGCAAAATTTCCCGCTTTGTCCATCACCTACATAAAGATGGCTGTAAGACAGATCCTTTTTTGCTCGGGGGCAATGAAAGCAGAAAGTGTTGGCGTCCATCTTTTGGTGTTAAACGCCTTTTTGTTTTAGGTATGTTTTAGGAAAAATGAAACAGATAGTTTTTTTAATAAGCTAAAAAGACGCACGAGAAAAACCTCTTATACGATTCAAGACATCAAAAAAATGTTAGTTTCTTATTCGAATTGAAGATCAGTTTGATTGAAACGCGTGCTGAGCCCATTCCTCAAAATTGGGCAATTCAATACCCAAAACATTCCTGATTTCGTTCGTGTCCGGGTTAAGTAAATGTTGTCCTTTGGTATCTTGGTATTCATAGAACTCGGCATAATCTCTGGCGATACTCTCTCCTAAAATAGGCGTCAAAATACCGGCAAGTTGTTCATGAGAAATAGGAACATAGTTTAGCTTTTTCTTAAGAATTGAACCTAGCCTATCGGCTAATTCATTTCCGCTAATACCTTCACTTCCTCCTATTCTATATAATCCTCCATCTAACTTGTTAGAGTCCAGCGCTGCCTCAACATAAGTAGCAAGATCTTTCCAGGAGAGGTAGTTCACCGGGTAATTCGGAGGAATGGTCTGAGGTATTATTCCATCTCCTTCGATTGCAGATCTGTAAGCAGTTGAGAAGTTTTCAAGATATTCCGTTGAACTGAATATAGGTGTATTTGGCAAATGCTCAAGACAATAGTCCTTCATCTCTACTCTTGCGTCAACACTTTTTTTGCCGATTTTGTTATCAGGAAGCGTGCTGCTTATAACAAATACCGTTTGAGGTGTCCCTGCTTGTTTGATTGCCTCAATGGCATTTCTGGCAAACGCTATCATCTGTGAAGGCGAAATTTGAGCTGGGATTTGCAGTACTACCTTATCTGCATTTTTGATTTGTGGCGCTAAAGAAGTTGTGCTGAAATCGGATACAAAAGCTTCATACCCTATATTATTCAATTGAGCTTGCTTTTCTTCAGATCTTACCGGTGACGTTATGGCATGTCCTTTTGCTTTTAATTTTTCTGCAATAGCCATTCCTTGCATACCTGTTGCATTAAATAGAAATATTTTACTCATGGTGGTATGTTTTATAATTTCAGCAACAAATTTAATTATACTAGGTATTAAAAGTATAACAGTATACATTTGTATACTAGTATAAAATTGTATACTGATTATGGAAGACTACAGAAATGAGATTCAGAAAAAGTTACTGCCTGTGATGGACACCATGGAACTATTGAGTGGAAGATGGAGGATTATCATAATGACTGCCCTTTATTTGGGAGGTAAAATGCGATTTAATGAAATAAAAAGGAACATCCCTAAGATTACCGGTAGGGTGCTTTCAATGGACTTAAAATACCTGGAAGAAAATAAAATTGTTTCGCGTACTGTAAAAGATACGGCGCCAATTACCGTTGAATATGAATTGACAGCATATGGTATAACATTGGATTCGGTCTTTGAAGCTTTGGCAGATTGGGGAAATAAACATCGAAAGAAGATAATTGGTAAATAGCTTACTCCTTGAAATGGGGCGTGTGTTGTCGAAATCATCAGATCAAAAAATCGCTAAATAATTGCGACCAGATTCTTCATCACTTATTGTATTCGGGCGAAGGGCCGAATGGATTATATTCTAAAGAGATGAGCTTGTGAGTTCACAAGTTGATGAGGGTGACAAATTGGGTACAGGTAAAAACCAACAAATCATCCATAATAGATATCAAGTGTAAGTATTAATTACAATTAATTATCTCTATAATTTGGATCTAGCGGATTAATGGGAATTACACGTATTAGAGAATCTGTGTTTACATCTTTCATAAGCTTAATCTTTCCAGATTTTGGAATAAAAATATTAATTGTTGTAAGCTTTCCATTATTTGGAAGAGTACCATAATAGGATACATTAGCAGTCATTGGAATCTCAAAATCCGGATATTCAATCGTGTAATAATTATTAGATTTATCTGACAAGTTGTTTGAGGTAATTGGTGATTTGGAAACGGAATATAAATTTTCACTTCCAAAATATTTCTCAACATTACTAAAATAATCTTCTTTCCTGGAAATCAACTTTATCATTAAATACTGAGTACTTGAGTCATAGGTAATTGCCGTTTGTAGAAAACAGTCTTCATCACTCAAGCATAATTCCCTAATCTTATAAGATTTAAAATTACCTTCTTTTGACTCTTGATATGGTAGGTTACTGTTCTGCACTAAATCAAGATTACTGGAAACCATAATAGCCCACAATAATTTGTGGGCTTTTAAAAGTGATAAAAAGTGTGGAATGTTTTTCATATTAGTTAAAACAATAGTCGGCTTGTGAAGTTGGTGTATCTAAAAATGGTCCAGTGGAGACCGCACTCCCTGGTGCAACAACATTAAGGAATTCTTCAAGGTTTACTTTGACAAAGGTACGTACTATTGCAACATCTGGTACTATATTTCTCATGTGAGGAAGATTTAACCAAGCTTCCATTTCGTCCATAGCTAACTTCCAGGCAAGATTAAATTTTACTGAGGCTGTTGCCCGCCGGTATTCTGGCATTCAAATATCAGCTTTTCTTCCAAAGAAAATCTTTCTCTACAGAAAGATACATCGAGTGATAATGGAGATTGAGGAAAAAACCAAGTCAATCCTCTGGTTAAATAATCACTTCATGGATTTCGATTCCTTTATCAGGGGCTTAGGAAAACGAATGTCTGCTTCGGTAAAATAACTTTTTCTTTCATGATTGTCCGAACTTATTTAGCCCAAAAACGAAACAATTATGGAGAGCAGCACCCCGCTCGGTCGTAAACCTGTCCGTCTGACAGGTGGATGTTTTGCGATCGAAACCCCTCTTACCAGACTCTTTAATACCCTATTTGCCGTTTCTCGCATAGATTTTAACGGTTTTCGCACAACTCATTCGCTCCTCCTTCGCCAACTTTGTATTGCTCTGATTAATATTGTTATATGTCTAATTTTTTCAATCCCTTAATTGGAGCATGGAAGGCGGTTGAAAAGTATAGGTGGCTGGGACGCAAAGACATTGGCTTTTTGTCCTTAATTCCCTGGCAATGACCTAACGAGAAAACATGCCATCGGTACCCTCAGCAGAGTAGGTATCATTAAAAAAGGCTGTTTTCTCATGCGGTTATCAAAAGGAGACGAAAACCGAAGCTACGATTATGAGAAACTTCAATTTTAAAATATGCTCTTATTATCAATCCAGAAAAAGACCATGAACATGAAAAAACAATTAAAATTAATATCGTTATTGATCTTTTTAACGAGCCTTACTGCTTATAGCCAAAATATAGGAGACCAATTTACCGTTGATGGTATCAGATACAAGATTACGGATACCACTCCTACCGAAGTTGAGATTGTGGACTATACCGGTACCGCAATACAGGTAATCATCCCTCAAACGGTCAACTACCAAGGCACCGATTACGAAGTGACCGCTATTGGTAACGATGCCTTTAAAGAAAAAGGATTGACCAGTGTTGTCATCCCAAACAGTGTGACTAGTATAGGGAGCTATGCTTTTGCCGATAACCAATTGACCAGTGTAACCATACCTCATGGTGTAGAAAATATTGATAGGGCCGCTTTTTACAAAAACCAATTGAGCGAAGTGATCATTCCAAACAGTGTGACCAGTATCGAAAGTGTTGTTTTTGCCGATAACCAGTTGACCAGTATAATCATTCCGGATGGGGTGACCGCCATTGGGAACCTTGCTTTTTACAAAAACCAATTGACCAGTGTGACCATACCGAACCATGTGACCAGTATTGGAAGTACTGCTTTTGCTTATAACAACTTGACTAGTGTTACTATACCTAACAGTGTGACCAGTATTGGGAATTATGCTTTTTTGAACAACCAATTGACCGAGGTGACCATACCGAACCATGTGACCAGTATCGGAAAATCGGCTTTTGCAGCTAACCCAAACCTTGCCACAGTGGTGACAAAGGCCATCGATCCTCCAGCGCTCCACGAGAATGCCTTTGAGTACCGCCACAAAATAGACTTGATAGTCCCTTTGGGCACTAAAGACGAATATCTGGCTGCAGAATGGACGGGCTTTAAATCCATCACAGAAGCAGCGATGGCCGCACCGAGTGCTGTAGCGCAGTCTGCCAGTGCCAGATCATCCATTGTAAAAAGTGAAGTAGCACCTGCCCATAATAATAAAGGTAATGCGCGCAACAATGTTACCGTCTACCCGAACCCGACACAAGATTACATCCACATTAGATTAAGTGATAGTGAAGCGTTACAGCAGGTAAACCTATACAATACTCAGGGAGTCCATGTCTATTCGGCATACACCCTGCAAATAGATATAAGCCATTTACCTGGCGGTATGTATAGGCTGGAAATAGAAACCAAAGCTGGGAAGAGGGTGGTTAAGCGAGTCATTGTAAAATAAACTACACTACCACAGATACATGAATAATATAATAACTATGAAAAATCTAAAACCATTAAAATTAATAATGCCTGCCATCTTTATGGTATTGACGAGCCTTACCTCATATGGCCAATTAGAGGAAGTATCTACCGATAGAGGGAAACAATTTACCGTTGATAACATCTTATACGAAATTACCACTGGCCGTCAGATTCAAAAAAATGACACTTTATGGTTTCTTCCAGGCAAAGTAGAGGTCGTACAATATAGCGGTGTCGCAGAAGAGGTGACTATCCCCTCAAAGGTTAACTACCAAGGTATCGATTACACGGTGACCAGTATCAGAAGTAGAGCTTTTTTTGATGCCGAATTGCCCGGTGTTTATATCCCCCACACGGTGACCAGTATCGGGGATCGAGCTTTTCAGAACAACAAATTGACCGAGGTGGTCATACCCTTTCGTGTCAACACAATTGGAGCTTCTGCTTTTGAAAATGCTTTTGAAAATAACCAGAACGTGAAGACCGTGATTGTAAGAAAGTCACATCCCCCACAGCTCGGTACAAATGCCTTTCAAAATCCAGGCCGTGGTCAAATAGGTCTTTTAGTGCCCGCGGGCACGTCGCAAGCTTATAATGTGTGGAACGGGTTCAGCTCCATCGACCCCGGCACCTTTACCGATACCGATGATGGCATCACATACGCAATTACCTCTATCTCTCAAAACGAAGTTGAGATCGCAGACTATGATACCAATTCCGGAAAAGAGGTGACCATCCCCGAAACGGTGGATCATGGCACGAACACCTACACGGTGACCGCTATTGGCTATAGAGCTTTTTACAATAAGCAATTGACCAAGTTGATCTTCTCCGATCAGAGTAATGTGACCCATATCAGAGAAGATGCTTTTTTTGGAAGCGATCCTGGGAATAATATTTTACCAAACAAATTGGACAGTGTTGTCATTCCGGAAAGTGTGACCCATCTCGGGCAGCGGGCATTTGGAAGTAGCGGCTTGGTCGAGGTGAACATACCAAGTGGTGTCACCAAAATTGAGCGGTGGACCTTTGCCTTAAACGATTTAAAAGAGCTGACCATACCGGCCAATGTGGAATATATTGATTTCCAGGGCTTTTACCGCAACCAAAACCTTCCCAAGGTGACGGTCGAGCGTAATCCACCTACAGCACTTCAAGGAAGAGCCTTTGAACTCGCAGGCTATTGGCTCAGTAACATTGGCGGAATGGATCTTGTGGTGCCCTTTGATGAAATCCAAGCTTATAAAGATGCAGGCTGGACGGTCTCAGAGTTCGGGACCATCACCTCCGGAATCACTACCGTTGATAAAGTTAAATACGGAATTATTGACTCCCGAAACGAAGCAACGTTGATTACCCATATTGGTGTGGGCCATAATTTAATCATTCCCTCAGAGGTGGACATTGATGGAAACACCTACCCTGTGACCGCTATAGGCGATAGTGCTTTTGTATCTACGGAACGCGCCCTGCTAACGGTTATCATACCGGAAAGTGTGAAAAGTATTGGGGAAAAGGCCTTTTATGTACGGAAAATTAACCATATAATAATGATGTCCGATGAGCCACCGGCGCTCGATTCAGCTGCCTTTGAGTATCCATACCGTAACGAAATAGACCTGATAGTGCCCGAGGGCAGGGAGCAAGCTTATAGAGATGCAGGGTGGACGGGTTTCAAGGACATCTTTTCGCTCAAAGGGCGGCTACATCTCGGTGAAAGAGGCTTCCTTTGGGAAGTCACATCGCTAATCCCCAATGAAGTAAGTCTCCTGGACTATCGCGGTCCTAGAGTTGATACCCTGGAAATTCCCTCAGAAATCGATTACCTCTCAAACAGCGAGCTTGACAAGACGTATACGGTCACCTCTATTGGGTACGAAACTTTTAAGGGGAAGAGATGGACTAGTGTTCTCATACCCAATACGGTAGACAGTATTGCGGTCAGTGCTTTTTATGATAACCAATTGACCAGCATTGCCATACCCGATGCTGTGACCTATATCGGGGAGTATGCTTTTGGCAAGAACAAATTGACCAGTATTGAGATACCCGAACGTGTCACCAAAATCGGGGGATCTGCTTTTAGGGACAACCAATTGACCAGCGTTAAGATACCCGACAGCGTGACCGATATCGGGGAGTATGCTTTTGCACAGAACCAATTGACTAGTGTGACCACACCGGGCAATGTGAAGAGGATTAGAAGGTGGACCTATGCCTCCAACCAATTGACAGAGGTGACCATATCTGACAGTGTGACGAATATAGATTTGTTTGCTTTTGAGGACAACCCGAACCTTCGCCTGGTGACGGTGAAGCCCATCGATCCCCCATCCCTTAATGAGAATGCCTTCTCAAATGCGTACCGTGACCAAATAGACCTTGTGGTGCCCATGAGCGATACCAGTATACAAGTTTACTTAGATCATGGGTGGGACGGGTTCAGGTCCATCAGCTTCGGGATCTTTACCGTTGACGATATCAGATACGCAATTACCTCTCGAACCGAGGTAATGGTGGTGGACTATACCGGTACGGCCACAGAGGTCACCATCCCCGAAACGGTGGATCATGGCACGAACACCTACACGGTGACCACTATCGGGGAAGGTGCTTTCCAAAACAAGCAACTGGCCAATGTCGAGATCCCTGTTAGTGTCACCAGTATCTGGCAAAAGGCTTTTATGGATAACCAATTGACAGTAGTTACCATACCGGCCAATGTGGATAGTATTGGGTTCCACGCCTTTTACAACAACCCGGACCTTGGCTTGGTGACCGTAGGGGCCAATAACCCACCAGCGCTAGATGCAACTGCCTTTGCCAATGCAAACCGTCACCAAATAGTCCTTGTGGTGCCCACAGGCAGGATACAAGCTTATGAAGATAATGGGTGGGACGGCTTCAAATCCATATCGAATGGCAGTCCCCCTCCCCAGCCAACCATTCATGCCATACAAAGTGTTGATAACCTGGAGCCATCTACGATAAACATTACATTTGATGACGAAGTTACAGGTTTTGAGTTACGGGATATTCAAGTTACCAATGCCACGGTGACCAATTTTACAGGTAGCGGATCGATATATTCTGCCACCATTGTACCCACACTCTGTGATGATATCACCATAGATGTGCCGGCCAATGTGGCCATAGGTACCCACAGTCTTCTGCCCAATCTGGCGGCTACACAGATCATTGTTGCCGTGGACCGAAAAATAGCATGTTCTGCCGGTGTGCCGTCCTTCTCCCTTATGATCCCTACGGCTTTTACCCCTAATGGCGACGGTGCAAATGATGCCTGGATCATCGATAATCTTTCCAAGGATGCATCCGTCAGGATCTACGATCGACACGGCACAGTCATTTTTAGTTCCAATGATGGATATACCCGTCCCTGGGATGGTACCTCTCGTGGCCATTCACTGCCCGCCGGCTCCTACTTATATCTGATCCAAAACGGACCGCATACATACAGGGGTAGTGTGACTATTCTTTTATAACAATTCAATCAGCATTAAGACGAAAAAAACCTCTCTTAAAGGTTCGAAGCACCCACTGGCACAATCCCGGACGGACATCCGGGGTTGTGCCTTGTGCCTAAAAATAATTAAAGAGCACAAGTCTACACCATTGGCGTTCCTTCGGGAAAGAATACAGCAGCAAGGCCAGCGTTGGTAAATGAATCCCATTCATCAAGAACATCAACTATCATCACTCACTTCCACGATGAGGAATAATCCTCATCTTTGAACATTTCCCCCAACCCTTTGAACTGTTTAAGCCTTAGTACTTCATCTGCATCCATACCCAGAGCCTCCATGATTCTTGCAGAAGTCCATCCGTCGGAAGCCAGTGTTTTTACCACCTCACTTATTTCCTCAATCTGATGCCGCCCCCGGGCCCTGTTGTGCCTAATCGTAGCTACTATCTGTTCACTATTGGGAAGGTCCAATGTAACCACAGGGACTTTATCGTTTAACCTCTCCCGTAACTCCTTGTCTTTTTTGATAAGACTCAATCGGTGGTAACCGTCTATCAAAATATAGCTTTGTTCCTTTTCGGCACCAACAACCAGCGGTAAGGTGATTCCATAGTCGAGCATAGAGCGGAGTAACAACCGCTTTTCCGGGACGGCCATCTTATTAGGATTATAGGAATTTGGTGAAATAGCGTTTATGGGCACCCATAACACTTTCGAAACAGGTTCTTTATAAAGATTGAACGCATCTATTACCTCGTACATCAGCGCGGCCTTCTTTTCTACGGATATGGCATTGGTTTCACGAATAATGTTCAGGATATCCTGTTTTATACTTTGGTTCATTAAGCTATTTTTTTGCGTATAAGGTTTCATAGGTTTTCTTGGTCTGGGTAAATCCCAGACTGCGGCACCATCAATCATTTTTTATGATGCACTTACATATTCTTCTCCAGGATGGGAGCTTGCCAGCGTTTTCCAATTTTAAGTTGGCCTGATCAGGAACAAGTTCAAAAGGAAAACCATTGCTTTCCCACCAGTTGAGAAAGGTTTTGATTTTATCCTCAAAAGCAAACAAACCTATAAGTTCCACATTGCCCGATATGGTCACCTCTTTTGCCCTACCAGTATAGCCCACAACCTCAACTTCGGTTGGAGAGGTAGCCGTAATTTGGTATGTGATGTCATCAACTTTAAATTGGTCTCCCACACTTTGTTGGCCATAAGTGGTTACTGAAAACACCGCTAAAGAAGGGCCAGGCACCATTTTGACTGGATTCTATATTGTATTTGTTTTTTCATAGAGCTGAGGTTTGATCTTTTGTATACCAGGAACTGACTAAATTGAAATTTCCATCGGTTATTGCTGGGGCAAAAAGCCAATGGCTTTCTGCCCCAGCTACCTAACTTCTCAACCGCTCTCGTGCCCTAACATTGAGGGGTTGAAAAAGGCACATACAAATACTAATATTAATTATAAAAATAATGAGAGAAGAGACGAATAGACTGTGTGAAAAGCGTCAAAAAATATGCTAAAACATATATGTGGGTGTGAAAAAAATCAAAGCGTATGTGAAATATTCCAGAGGATATAATAGGGTTGGAATTCATTGACTAACTCTCCCAAATCCCTCTCTTTGAAGAAAGGGGCGAATTAACCATATGAATTGCCAATTCCTACCTTGCTGCTGCATGCTTTCCCGAAGGAACGCCAACGGCCTAGACTTGTGCTCTTTAATTATTTTTTAGGCGTAATCCCGTCCCGATAGCTATCGGGACGGGATTACGCCAGTAGTAAGGATGAAAATCAAAAACTTAAACAATAGCTTCGTGATATTACTGTATGATAACCCTCCTCATGGATCTATCTCCTGTTTTGGTCACGATTTCAAATAGGTACATCCCCCTGGATAAACGGCCCGTGTTTATTTCCAATCCGTTTTCCGAGTACAAATAGGCTCCGGCCATCGTATAGATATTTACTTGTTTTAATGCTTGCCCTGAACCCGGATCAATATCAATATGGACCTTATCCCTTGCTGGGTTGGGATAGAGGGTAAAATCCTTGAACTCAATATTACTTCCTGCGGTTAGTACCTGACCTTCTTCCATGATGGATCTGAACCCGTCCCACCCATTATCTAAATAATCCTCTCTGGTACCTGCTGGCACTATCAGGTTTATCTGGCTACGATCTGCAAATGCATTTTCGTGAAGCGCCAGAGGATGGGTGGCCTCTATTTTCACAGTGACAAGGTCAGGATTGTCGCTAAAAGCGCCATTGCCAATAGCAGTCACCGTATAGGTGATTCCCTCATAGGTAACCGTTTCGGGAATTTCTATTGCTGTTGCTGAACCGATGTAGTCCATGACCTTTACTTCATTGGGGTTTACAGCAGTAATTCCGTATTGGATGTCCTGATCGGTAAAGGTGCCAAAGGTGATGGATTTGAATCCCGTCCAGCCATTGTCTAAATAAGCTTGTCTCTTGCTCTTGGGAACTACCAGGTCTATTTTGTTACGGTTTGCATTTTGAAAGGCATCTGCATGGAGCGTTGGGGGATCGTTACGCTCGACCGTCACCAAGGCAAGGTTTCGATTGTTGTTAAAGGCTTGTCCACCGATATTAGTAACACTATTGGGAATAACAACATTGGTCAATTTATTGTTATTAAAAGCATGCTCCCCAATACTGGTCACGTTTTCACCAATGGTCACCTCGGTCAATTGCTTTTCCTTAAAAGTGTCATTGCCAATGATGGTCACGGCATAGTCGACACCTTGGTATTGGACCGTTGGGGGGATGGTCACACTGGGGCCTCCCGCCATGTCATACTCTGTTGCCGATACCTGCTTATTGGGGGTTATTTCAGTAATTTGGTAGGTAATATGGTCGGCAGTGAACTCGTCATTGACTTCCGCAACTTCGGTGATGGACTTGAAATAGTTATTCCCGCCATACCAACTATTATAAGCAGATACGGCTCCTTCAGGCACCATCAAATCTATTTGACCATTGCGGTCGTCATTTGGTGATGTTGTTGTAAAGATGTCGTTTTCAACAACCGGGGGATTGGTAGCCTTTATAAGCACTGTGTTAAGGTTTGGGTTATTGGCAAAAGCCCAGGCTTCAATCTTTCCTACATTTTCGGGAATGTCCACACTCTTCAAGTCGTTCCCGGCAAAAGCACTATTTCCGATAGTTTCCACATTGTTCGGTATCTCAATACTGGTCAATTTATTGTTCTTAAAAGCAGCAGGACTGATAATTACCAAACCTTCGGGAATAGTAACACTCTCCAATTGGTTATTTTCAAAAGCATTATTTCCGATGGTGGTCACGTTCGGTATCTCAATACTAGTTAATTCGTTATGAGTAAAAGCATTATCTCCAATCGTAGTTACACTGCCTGGTATGGTTACTTTCTTCAACTTGTCAGGGGATGATTCTTCTTTTATAAAAGCCCGTGACTCAATACGGGTTATCGTATAGTTGTTGACCTCCGAGGGGATGATTACTTCTGTTGCCGTACCGGTATAGTCCGTCACCTTTACTTCATAAGAATCTACGGAAGTAATTTCGTATGTGATATGATCGGCAATGAAGGTGTAGCCGACCTTTGCAATCTGATCTTTGGACCATGACTCTAACGACATGTTTATCATTTTCTCTAATCGAACATTATCAAAGTAGACAACTTTTTTTCTGTCCCAAATCTGTCCATACTGTCCCAATTTCAGATACGAGTCGTTTGAAAGTTCAAGTGTTCTTCCCGTATACTCATTTGTTTTAACACCATTGATCCAAGCGATTACCTTCCCCGCACTTGCTCCTGATGTCGCCGTGGACGTGGTTAATTTTACGTACATCTTTACATGTACCCATTCTCCCACAACTGCATTTCCAATGTTTCTATATCCATTATCTTCGTTTATCGCAGTAAAATATTTTCCATGGAGATGAATATTTCTACTTCCATTATTCCTTACCATTAACTCAACCATCGGACCCGTTCCAAAAGGCTTTAATTGTGTGATAATGGTTGCATAAGGAAGTGAAGATGCTTGCGTCCAACTATCATCAAGCTTAAAGCTCATGGTATAATATAATTCTTCACCTTCCATGAATCTATAATTTAGCCAACTGAGTTCTGCACGATTGGAATATGGTGCTGCCGGATCGTACAGAGCTTCTGCGAGGCGATTTGTTCCATCTGCCATCACCTTCAATACTCTATTATTAGCACCATCCGCAACAACCTCAATTTTATGAATGCTAGAAACATAACCCGCTTCGGGTTGACTGTTTGTTGAAAACCAGTTATATACTGCAGAGTTATCTGCACCTATTTGGGAAAAACTCAGTTCAGGAGGAGGTGTTGTATTAGACACCCAATTCCGGTTCGGATCACCAGGGAAATCTAGTTCCCAATCCGCAATTACTTGTGCTCCAACCTGCTCGTTTAATAAAACAGTAGTAACCGTCAACAAGACTTTCAATAGGTAATTGTTCATATTTACTGTTACACTTAAAACTGATTACTTTGAGCTCTAGCCCAATAAGTAGAGAAATAACTATAGTTTAATATTCAAATCCGCGTATTTGTGTCAGTGATAAACGTATTGATATCGAGATCCCTTGCGGACATGGCATATGAATGGTTCGAGATCAGCATTCCGTCCCTGGCTGCTGCCGTAGCTTCGGCCAGGTCATCGTTCCAATCATAATCAACAGCTTTTGCATGTGGGGCCATTCCTTTGGCCTCACTAAAGGCCCCATGGTTGATCATAATACCAGTTGTGTCGGTGCCATGATATGTTACACCGCTGTCATCACCCGCAGAAAAACGGTTGGCCCCGCCCGCACCATCAAACTCATTGTGTGATGCCCCTGCTATACCGTCATCCCGTTCTCCATAAGGTTCAATCCCAGAGTCCCTCCATTATGTAAATGGTCTGTCCTGGTAGATCTGGCTGCGACATAGCTTGTTGTGGTATAGTAACTAGGTTTGCCGTCAACCACTCTTTGAAGTTCCATTACACTTCCATCCGGTTTTGTGATCCTGGTTTCCCATCCCCGCTGTCGTGCAATTTGTAGTGCCAATTGCTTTTCATTTCTTGATTTTTGAAAAAACTCTTGCTCAAGGCTTGCCAATCGGGTCAAGTTGCACTTACTCCTGATTTGATCTTTTTGCTTCTCATTTTGTGCTTGCGATTGAATCAGGGTAAGGTTCGTTAAAAGAAGGGTAATTAATATTAATTGGAATTGTTTTTTCATGGTCTTGTTATTTCTTGATAGATAATAGGGAGGGAGTATGGCTAATAATTGAAGTTTCATTATGATCGTAGCTCCGCTTTTGGTCGATCACCGTAGGTGAACAGCTCCTTTTTGATCCTTACTTCGCATGAAGCACCAGTGACTGTTTTCCCGTTGGGTCATTGCCGGGCAATGAAGGACAGGAAACCATTGGCTTCCTGCCCCGACCATGTTAACTGTTTCAACCGTCTTCCTGCTTCAATTCAGTAAGGGGTTGAAAAAACCAAATACTACTAACTAATATTAAGTTATTAAGTAATAACAAAGATGGCGAAGGAGGGGGGTAATGGACTGTGTGAAAACTGTTAGAATCTATGCGAGAAATGGCAAATTGGGTATTAAAGAGTATGGTAAGAAGGGGTTCGACTGAATGGGGCAATTAAATCACCAGCCTCATGTGTGATTAATGCTAAAGCTACCTTTTGAAAGTAAGCGTCATTGATGATTGAAGCAAAGCATGGCCAGCCAGATTGGCCATCCCATGTCGTTAAGTTAAGAATAGAGACCGTCTTTGCGAACGAAGTGTGGCAATCTTAAGCACATTAGGTACTCTCAATTTTGAGATTGCTTCATAAAATTCGCAATGACGAACCTTAACTTAACAACATCAGGGTTGTGCCAGTGAGGGTGATATTACTGTATGATAACCCTCCTCATGGATCTATCTCCTGTTTTGGTCACGATTTCAAATAGGTACATCCCCCTGGATAAACGGCCCGTGTTTATTTCCAATCCGCTTTCCGAGTACAAATAGACTCCGGTCATCGTATAGATATTTACTTGTTTTAATGCTTGCCCTGAACGTGGATCAATATCAATATGGACCTTATCCCTTGCCGGGTTGGGATAGAGGGTAAAATCCTTGAACTCAATATTACTTCCTGCGCTTAGTACCTGACCTTCTTCCATGATGGATCTGAACCCGTCCCACCCATTATCTAAATAATCCTCTCTGGTACCTGCTGGCACTATCAGATTTATCTGGCTGCGATCTGCAAATGCATTTTCGTGATGCGCCAGGGGATGATCGGCCTCTATTTTTACCGTGGCAAGATCGGGATTGTCCTTAAAAGCATTGGCGCCAATAGCGGTCACCGTATAGGTGATTCCCTCATGGGTAACCGTTTCAGGTATTGTTATGGTTTTAGGTGCATCCGATGATCTGCCCATTACCGCCACTGTATAGGGATCTACGGACGTAATTTCATAGTCCATGCCCGATACGGTGAATACATCTCCTATTTGAGCAGCATAAGCCTCCACACTCACTGTAGCCGTTGCCGTATGCTGATTTCCATTGTTATCGGTAACAGTCATGCTCACAGTATTGTCACCTAAGTTAGTCATATCAAAACTTGAGGGACTGACCGTAACAGTCTTTATACCGCAATTGTCCAAGCTCCCATTGTTGATATCACTTGCTTGAATACTGGCATTGCCACTGGCATCCAACTTTACCGTATAGTCTTTGGCAACAGCTATAGGAGCTATATCGTCAACTATGGTCACCACAGCGGTTGCTGTGGCCGTTTCACTGCTCTGTGTAGCAGTAAGGGTCACCGTTACTGTACCCACATCGTCGCAGGTAAACATCGTTCTGTCCAAACTTAAGTTCGGGATGTTACCACAGCCATAAGTGGAACCATTATACACCATTTCAGGGGTGATGATAAACTCTCCGTTGGCATCCAATTGTACGGTGATGTCCTGGGTAACAGCTGTTAATGGATCATACTGAACGGTTACCGTAGTCGTTTCCGTTAATGAAACGCTGCAACTTCCATTGGTTACCTCTTTTAAGTTTAAGGTGGCATCCGAACTTACCCTGTTTACCGTTACCTCGACCGTTCCGTCTGCTTCTATGGTTACCGTTCCGCTTAAGGCCCCGCTGTAGGTTACACTATCACCCGGGGTTCCCGTAATGGTAAACACCGCATCTTCACCAGAGCATATAGAAGTGTTTGAACTTATTGTCGGGGACACTGGCAGGGCATTGACTGTTACCGTTGCGCTTGCTGCCAAATTGGGCGCATATTCCGCTACATTTTCAGGGACATTAATGGTAATGGTATCCTCGCAAGATGTTGGTGTCATTTCAATGGTATATTTGGAACCGTCGACCTTGGAAAAACTGCCATCGACCACAGTGGCATTGACTATATTAATATCTTCCTGCGTAAAACCAGTTACGTTTTGATTAAAGGAGATAATAACCAAAAATGGTGTTAAATTATCTATCTGTGCCGGTGCGTCTATTGAAACCTGGATCCCTTCCGTGATGGATTTAAAGCCTGTCCATCCAGCATCCTTATAAGCGGTTTTGATACTACCGGCAGGGCTACCTTTGGGAACGACCACATCTATTTCGTTATTGTTTGAAAAGGTATTACCGCTCACAATGGTGGGCACGGGAGCAACACCCTGTGCCACTACTGTTTTGATTGGATTGCTGGCAAAGGCATGGCCCCGAATATCAGTAACACCATCGGGGATGGTAACTTCGGTCAATTGGTTATGGGAAAAAACCGCATTTTCAATACGGGTCACACTGTTGGATATGACAACACTCTCCAATTTGTTGACAACAAAAGCACCCATCCCAATATTGGTGACATTGTCCGGAATGTCCACACGGGTCAATTCGTTGCCTTGGAAAGCATTGTTCCCAATACTGGTCACGTTGCTTGGCGTGATGAAAGTAACCTCGGCCAATTGCTTTTCCTTAAAAGCTTTATTGCCAATAGCGGTCACTGTATAGGTGTTCGAACCATAATCCACTGTTTGGGGAATGGTCACTATGTCACCTCCCGCAGTGTCATAGTCTGTTGCTGTTACCGTATTGGGGGCTATATCTGTAATTTGGTAGGTTATATTTTCGGCAATGAACGTGCGCCCTATCTCCGCAACTTCCGAAATGGTTTTGAAGTCCGTCCACCCATTATCTAAATAGATTTGTTTCTTACCTTCAGGCACTATCAAGTCTATTTGGTCACGCTTTGGCTTATCATTAAAGGCATTGGCGTTAAGCGTTGGGGGATCGCTCGGCTTCACTATCACCGTGGCAAGGGATGGGTTATCCCAAAAAGTCTGCTCCTTTATAAGCCCCTTCACTTTGCCAGGTATGGTGACCTCTGTCAATTGGTTTTTCCAAAAAACACCCCGCCAAATATATTCCACACTATTGGGAATCTCAACACTGGTCAATCGGTTATTTCGAAAAGCATAACCGCCGATACTGGTCACACCATCAGGGATGGTCACACTGATCAATTGATTATCCTGAAAAGCTCTATCTCCTATACTGGTCACACCATCAGGGATGGTCACACTGGTCAATCCATTTCCCTTAAAAGCACTGTTTCCAATAGCGTTTACCATATGGCCTCCCACCTTTTCGGGGATGGTCACAACGCTAGCTGTACCGATATAGTCCACTGCCATTACTGTTTTAGGGTTTGAGGACGTAATTTGAAACACAATACCGTCAGCGGTAAAGGATCCGTTCTCGTGGATTGTCCACCCCAAATCGGCAAAAAGTCCCAAGGTGATAGTACCCGGCTTATGTATTGCCTCGTTTAGTCCGGTTTTGGGCGTCATTAAAGAATTTGGATTTCCTGAAGGAAAACTCCCCTCGTCCCAATGCGAGATACTAGACCCACCCCTATAAAGATATGGGGAATAAATACGTGGACGGTTTCCACCGAAACGGTATACAGTGTTGGGTCCATTTATAAAAAGATCGCCACTCGTGTAAAAATCGGCCAGATTATTTGACGGGGTCGGAATATCCGTTACCTTGGTGCCAGAGCCATTCTCTAAAAAATCATCATATCGACGTGGTGTCATCGAACGGCTCCCCAGACCATATATAGGTATGTATGAACCATGCTTTTGTTCAACGTTGTGGAATGTTGAGAATCCCAGCCCATGCCCGATTTCATGTAACATAACGCTAACCAAATCATATTGCCATGGCCAGGGATCGCCATCCGTGCCATAATAATAACGAATAAGAAAATTTGAAGAGATCCTTACACGTATATCCGGTTCATTTGGCGCTAAATCCCTTTCAAGTAATGCATTGGCCAAGGCAACTGGGAAAATCCTCCCATCAGGGGATGCGTCATTTGCTAATTTGAAATATTTTACGACTCTGGCATTTGCCAATGTAGTGAAATCCAACCTCTCAAATCCTACTTCTATAACAATCGGCACCGAGCTTACTATATAGCGCTCCCAAATATCGGCAGCATACCTACAAGCCTTTCTAAAATCTGAATCTTTTGTACCATCACCACGAAAGATAATCTGGATCTCTGAAGTGGATTGTGTGGTTGATGTTGCCTTCTTTTGGGGCATAAGCCCATTCTGCCCAGGTGTTCCCACACGCGAATGCATGTTCTCATGTCCGGCAGGGCATGCTATTGTTGTACCAGGGGAGCTGCCCAAGACCCTATACTTTTGCCCAAAAGAAGAGATAACGCCTAGAAAAAATATTGCGAAAAATATAAGTAGTATTTTTTTTCTCATTAGCATTATTATTTACAACATTACACTGATCAATCGGTTATTTGCAAAAGCTCTACCCCCTATACTGGTCACACCATCAGGGATGGTCATACTGGTCAATCCATTTCCCTTAAAAGCACCATTGCCAATGGCCGTCACTGTATAGGTGTTCGGGCCATGATCCACCGCTTGGGGAATGGTCACATTGGGACCTCCCGCAGTGTTATAGCCTATTGCCGTTACTTCAAGGGAGGTTATATGATCGGCAATGAATGTGTCCCCGATCTCTACAGGAGGCGTTAAAGCAGGGCTTGTAAGAAACGAAGCTCTGGGGCCATTTAATGCAGCTAATGCTACTGTTCTTTGTCCTCCTGTAAATTCCGAAGCACAGAGTATATAATCCATATAATTGTGTATATGGTCCTTATGTGTGCCTGTGCTTCTTCTAAATCCTGTATCCGGATTTATTATCTCATCAAATGATAGATCACAGGTATTAGCTCTATTCATATTACAGCCAAAATATAAACCTGGCATAGACGATGTTCTAATGTGTTTTGGAGTATCTGAAATACCATCGTCACCACATGTATTAGTGTTAGGATTATCTCCATGAAAAGTATGAAGTAAATTAAATGCATGCCCCATTTCATGCGTCAACGTATTAGATGCTTCTTCTAAAAACTCACAAACTAAAACAACCGATCCATCATATGGTTGACCATGACCTGACGCAGAATGAGCATAGCCTCTTGTATATGAACCACTGAAACAATTCCTATTATCAATTTCACCAACTAACCAAACATTATAATATTTTGTAGGGTCCCAGATACTATATTCTTTAAGCGAGTTCACGCCTCCTTCAGGATCATAATCTTTAATTCCACCAGATTTATATAGATTTACTCCATTACTTACGTAGGCAGCAACTCCACCCATAAAAACATGGTCAATCCCGTTGGTAGGGTTTCCATTTTCATCCTGAACCGCCAAAATAAATTCCATTTTCATATCCACACCTGCTCCTGCTCCCCAGGTACCGGTTACTTTTCTCCAGTAATTATTTAAATACCGAATGCCTCTTTTTACATCAGCATCAGAAATGTTGGTTCCTGTGCCTACTGCATCTCCTCTATACATAATATGAACAACAACTGGTATTTGCATGACACCATTGGCTAATGCTTTTTTCTGCTCACTCATTTTTTTTTGTGCTTGATTTGTCTTCAAATGGCGTGCTTTATATTGCACATCATTTTTCATTCTCAAGTTGTGAGTAAAATCTGCTCCACAAAATTCATGATTAGTGAGATTGCTTTCAGATTGAGAAATTCCATTTTCAGAATTACCTGAAGGAGGTAAGGGTTTTAGTGTTTGTCCATTTTGTGCTTGCGACTGAATCAAGCTCAAGAGAAAAAGAATTGTAATATATAGGCTTTTGCTGTCCATTGTCTTAGCTTATAATCTCAGCGAACAACCTTTTGTCCTACCTATAGTCGCCCTTCCTTTAAGGTAAGGAACTCAATTTTAAGTCTTTAGGCAACAATTAATTATAATATAAAGATCGTGAGAGAGGGACGAATGGACTGTGCGAAAACCATCTGAATCTATGCGAGAAATGGCTTCTTTGGAAAAAGAGGGTGCTTAAGCTGCTGGGCTTTTAAGAATATGGGTGCAAAAAAGCCATTTGTTTTGGCTATGTTTTACCTATTGCATAAAAAAAGGCAGCTACTTTCCTGCAACTGCCTGATTATCAGTGTAGCGGGGGTAGGACTCGAACCTACGACCTTCGGGTTATGAGCCAAAGAAAGACCAGTCCCTATCACTCCCAAATCGCCTTAAAAACGCTAAAATCGACGATTTTGGAATTCGGAAGGTTGTTTAAAGACCGTTAAATAGTGGGGAAAACCGCAAAATGTTGTACCTATGTTGTACCAATTCTGGACCAATATTTGTATTTTGTCCACCAGTTATCAAAGCATTTTTTAAAGATGGCATCTATTAAAATCGTATTAAGAAAATCAAAGAAGAGAAAAGATAATACTTGCCCCCTTGCCTTAAGAATTACCAAAGATAGAAAAAGCACTTTCATTTATCTTGGGAAATATATTGAGGAAAAACATTGGGACGAAACCAGTGGCAAAGTTCTGAAGTCCCACCCCAATTCAGTAAGGCTCAACAACCTGATTCTGAAAAAACTTGCTGAGACCAATGATACCGTTATTGAACTGGACACCAAGGAAGAATTCGTGTCCACGGGAGAAATCAAAAACAAGATCAAAAGACGGGGCAAAAATGTCACCTTTTTTCAACTGGCAGGAGAAAGGATTGAACGTTACGAAAGAAAAGGCACTTTCTCAGTATCTAACGCTGAAAAGTCTATTCTGAATAACTTCAGAAAATTTCTTGGTGGATCTGACATTTATTTTCATGAGATCAACAGTCCATTAATCGAGAAATTCAAAGTATTCTGCAAGGGGGAATTAGGGCATAAGCCGAGAACAATTACTAATCACCTAATTATCATCAGGACATTATTTAACCTGGCCATCAAAGAGGGTATCGTGGATCGAAAATATTATCCTTTCGCCGGTGACAATGTGAAGATAAGAATTGGCTCAGGATTAAAAATGGGATTAACCCAGGAGGAAATCCGGAAGATTGAAAACTTGGAATTGGAATCTAACACTTCTATCTGGCACGCTAGAAATATATGGCTTTTCTCCTTCTATTTTGCCGGGGTAAGGATTTCGGACGTACTGAAAATAAAATGGTCTGATTTTAAGGATGGCAGGCTTTACTACCAGATGGATAAGAACGACAAGCCTGTAACCCTCAAGATACCCGACAAGGCCAAAGCCATTTTGAAATACTATGAACCTGAAAAAAGGTTTGACAAAGACTTTGTGTTCCCGGATTTAAAGCATGCTGACCCCAATAATATAAAGGACATCTTCACCAAAACAAGAACTGCAGCCCGCCGGTTTAACAAATACCTGAAAAAGATTGCAGAGATCACAGGCATTGAAAAGAACTTGTCTAACCATATTGCCAGGCATTCTTTTGGGAATATTGCAGGGGATAAAATCAATCCTTTGATGCTTCAGAAATTGTACCGGCATTCCAACTTAAAGACCACCATAAATTATCAGGCCAATTTTATTCATAAAGAGGCGGATGATGCTTTGGATGCGGTGGTGGATTTTTAGGTGGTTGAGTCGATGACATTTATACTTTTTATTTTAAGACTACTTCCGGTTTCAAGATAAGAAGCTCTAAAGCCTTGCAAAAGAGTTAAATTAATCAGATCTTTTGAGCATGCCCGTACCTAAAAGCGTATTGTTATATAGAATGGTCCATTGGAAAAATGTACAGCATATTTTGCAACATGGCATCTGCTCGCGCCAGCATCCGGAAATGGACCCAAAGTACATAAACATTGGTCATGGTCAATTGATCACAGATCGACATGAACATCCCATTCCACTGCCAAATGCAGGTAATCTAGGCGAGTATGTTCCTTTCTATTTTGCTGGGCACACACCTATGCTTTACGTTATTATGAATGGCTATCAAGGGGTGGAGCAGCGGTCGCAGGAAGATATTGTATTCTTAGTAAGTACTTTTGATAAAATAAAAAAGGCTAATTTAGAGTTTGTATTTACAAATATGAATGCCAAAATTGCATTGGCTGAGTTTTACAATAATGAATCAGACTTCAATAAAATACATTGGAACATTGTAAAAGCCAAGCAATGGGCCAACGATGAAAGTAATCTTTCACGGCGTGACTATAAACAAGCTGAATTTTTAGTGAGGGACCATGTTCCGATATCTTGTATTTCATCTATTGTGGTTAAATCAGATAAGCGCAAAGCTCATTTTGAAAAAATGCTGTTGCAAATGGGCTTATCAATCAAGGTTTTTGTAGATAAAAAATGTAAATTGTATTATTAAGCTATGATAAAATACCTCAAAGGAGATTTATTAAGTTCCAATGCCCAGGCTCTGGTCAATACGGTAAATACAGTGGGTGTAATGGGTAAAGGTATTGCTTTGCAGTTTAAAAAGAGATTTCCTCATAATTTTAAGGTTTATAAAAAGGCTTGCGATGAAGGCACCTTCTCTATTGGGCAAGTTTTGGTGGTAAAAGATGGTGATTTAATGCAGGAGAAAATCATTATCAATTTTCCCACAAAAAAACATTGGCGTGGTAATTCAAAATATGAATACATCGAAACAGGACTGACAGCACTTAAGGAAGCTATCAGAACGAATAATATTAAAAGTGTGGCCATACCTCCTTTAGGTTGTGGTCATGGTAGCTTAGAATGGGACAAAGTGAAGGCATTAATACAAGCGGCTCTTAATGATCTGGATTGTGAGATTGAGGTTTATACACCCAATGAACATATCAAAGAGATATTGCAGAGGGAAAATACTTCGAGAGAAGTGAAGCTTACACCAGCAAGAGCCATGTTGTTATACTTAATGTTTCAATATGAAGCCATGGGTGAGCAAAGTTCTTTATTTGTAGCCAATAAATTGGCCTGGTTCTTGCAGAGAAGTGGTGAAAAATTGAAACTTAAATTTACAGCACACCATTATGGTCCATATGCTGTGCAGGTGAATCATGTGTTGTTGCATCTTAATGGGGTGTATTTAAAGGGAATGGAGCAGAATGTGGTAAAACCATTTGAACCGTTACAATTGAACTATCATAAAATTGACGAAATTAAAGCATATATCGATACTCAAATAAGTGCTGAGCAGCGTGCACGTCTTGATAATATCATACAATTGTTAAGAGGTTATACTTCCAGTTTTTCATTGGAGTTGTTGGCTTCGGTAGATTATTTGTATGCCCAGGATGACAAAAAAGATGTTAACGAAATAATAAGAAAACTAACGGACTGGAATGAGCGTAAGACCAATTTATTTGACAAACGGCATGTGAAAATTGCTTATAGCCACCTACAAGATCATGCTTCTGCGTTATCATTTGGATAAGCAAGAAATTACCCATTTTAATAACCGCTTCAACTCGCTATTTTATTTTCCAAATTTTAGGCTTATGTTTACGATCATAGAAGTTCCTATTAGCTTTGATTTATAGTTTTACCCCAGCTTAGAAATTTTTACCATCTACCTTTCTAAAAAATCATATGGTTGTATATGCTCGCTTTTTGAGTAAAGGAGGATAAATTCCAATGTCGACAAAACAGACTCATTTCACATAGGAATTGGGTCAGAAGACTCAGCCATGATAGTCCAGTTTTACATTTAATCAAATCGAATGATATTACTATTCTTAAACTGTGTTTGTTACGGGCATTACTTTTTGTCAATCTATATGTGGTAATTATTCGCACTCATAATATATTGAAAAGTAATGCTCAGAAAACCTTTGTTAGTCAACATATTGTGCTATTGCAACAAGATCAATGGTTTAAGGAAAAAGCATTAATTTTTGAAATAAACATAAAAATCCCAATACCAACGTTCTCATACATCCACGGGAACTTGTCAAAAATGAAACTCAATTGCCTTAAACTAACCTTTCTATGCTGCACAGTGCTTTACAGCACAGTAGTGAAAGGTCAAAATCATATGACATTCAATGGACGATATAACAGCATTGCAATTGGAAAGTCAACGTTGAAGGATGTTGAAAAGAATTTTGGGGAAGATTACAAAAAAGATCAACGTACCTATCATATTAATTTCCGTGATAGACCTAATGAATATTGGACCATAAATCAGATTTACTATCCAAAACTCGGCATCACATTCAATTTCTTTGGGCCGAATTCGAGAAAGGAAACTGTGGCTCAAATTGTATTTACTCCACCCTTTAAACTCCCAACGGAAAATGGGATAGTTATCGGCAAAAGCAAAGTCAGAGATGTGATTGAAAGGTATGGGGAGGGCTTTTGGAATGCAGGGAATCTATTTTACAGCAGAAATTTGTCCATTAGATACAACGGTATTACTTTCAGGGTAAACAAAAAAGTAACCATGGATGAAGTAGATGCGCTGGACAAAGCTCAATTTCATCATTTGAAGATAACAGAAATTGTATTAAATAAACCAGATGAAGAATAAAACCACAATACTATACAGGCCTGTCAACGATAAGGAATTGGATCTTATTAAAAAACTTGACTATCGAGGGTTTCCACCAAGATTACCGGAGCAACCTTTTTTCTATCCAGTTATGAATGAGGAATATGCCACCCAAATTACTAGGGACTGGAATGTAAGAACTTATGGGGTGGGGTTTGTCACCAAATTTCAGGTCGACACAGCCTATCTCGAAAAATTTGAAATTCAAAATGTAGGTGGCCCTATCCATAATGAATTATGGGTGCCAGCAAATGAGTTGGAAGCATTCAATAAACACATCGTGGGGAAAATTGAAGTAATTAGAGAATTTAGAAAGCAAGATGATGAAAAGGGTAATAGTTGACCTAACGCATTCCGCTATGAGCATTTGTAATAATGAAATACATAATTAAACTAATCGTTATGGCCTTTCTGCTTTCAAAATTGTTGGGTTGCTCGAAAGCCAAAAATGAATCCAAATCAACTGCGGCCATTTATCCAGAGGAAAGTTTTTCGATAATAGAATCCTCGTTACAGGACGGCAAGCCAGTTGTCGGCAGTTTTAACTTTGGCTATAAAAACTACCCATGGTGCCTGAAAATTGCAATTGGTTTAGATCAGGAAAGAGTTTTTGAAAATGGGCTCCCAATGAAAGAAGAAAGCCAGGTGGCCTTTAAGATGGAAAATGAATTCATCGAGCAAATAGAAAAGCGCACCACTGCACACTACATTGGACACCTTTTTAACGATGAATTCCTGGATATTTACTGGTGCCTTGAAGAACCCGAAAAGATCCACAACTATTTACAAACACAAATTAACAAGGAGAGGTTGCTTAGGGGGTTTGGGTATGAAATCAATGAAGATCCAACCTGGGAGACAGTGAGGCAATTTATATATGATTAAAGTATACTATAGTATCAGACTTTCATCGGATGAATTTGAGTGAAATAGTAATGCAATGAAGCAAGCTTTTGATATGGCAAAAAAACTATCCAATTTCTAGTAAGGCTACAGATGGAAAGTGGATTTCTCTCTCAAATATATTCCTTTTGTAAATAACCATTTAAAAATTCATTCTACTTTGACCATGGAGGCTGGTTTGGGCTTTCTGATTGTGGGTTTTTATTAAGTGACTGTAATTCCTAGGGTTATTTAAAACATAAAATATTCTTAATTTTTTCTATTTGGGGCCATCTAGAATGTGAATCACCAGTTCCTAAAATACCCAAGGTTGGGTATTGATTTCATTATGTATTTTGTTGAAGTTCAACTTCAAATTGAATATTACCTAAATGAAACCTCCATTTTACTTACAATTATTTCTTCTATTGTTCGATCACCTATCTATTTTCTTGGGGCGTAACAAGTCAAATGTCAATAACATATTCTTTCAGACAGTTCCCTTGAATTGCTGAAAAATCTTATTGTCACTTTTATGATTTTGCTGATGTTTCAATATACAAAAACCTTTTTTCTTAACTCAAAATTTTTCCATTTTCTAAACCAAGAATAGAATCGATCTAATCTATTATGAAATTCAAAATCCCCCTAGTTTATTCTGTAATTGCCGGTTGCATATTTGGAATTGTGATTTTCTTTTTCGTTGTAAGAAGTGCATATTCTAAACTTGAAACAAGTATTTATAATTCCAAAGCACTATCTTATTTGGTCAATAGCGACCCAGCTTTGTACAGCCTTCTGATTAAAAGTAATTATGTCAGCATAACCTATGACTCACTAAAAAAATATGAGGAGCAGTTTGCTTGGCGTATTTTGTTAAATACCGGAATATTAACCTCAGAGGATAATGAAGATGATGTCGGTGTACTGATAGCAGAACCTCTTCATGAACTCATTAGAAACGAGGATTTACAAGAAGTTTTGGATTTAACAAGCCTGGAACTCATTACAGAACTATTAAATAATATTAGTGATAAAAATCAGGATTATGGGGAGTGGAATGAAAATCTGTTACATGGGATGGCAAAATGTCTCGCAAATCAACCAAAAGCTTTTGAGAACTATGAACAGGCAGTTTCTGAAGAAAAGCCCATAGAATTTGCCGGAAGTTTAGCCTATTGGTTTCCACGAGGGTTGACCAGCAGATGGGGTACCATTCAAAAAGCCAAAAACCTTATAGAACTGCTTTTTACACATTTCCATATTTCAGAAGAGTTCGTGGATCTGACAATTCGCCGACCCAGGGGTCAGGAAAATTTAGAAGAGTACAGACAACTTAGGGAGTTTATCCAAACATTGCTGGTTGCGATTGGAAACGATCCAAGCGTGGAAAAAGCCCGGAATAAGGTAGTTATTTATCATGGGATCATGCAGTTCTTTATGTTTATAGCATTCTTTATTGCCTTTTTCTTTGTAGTACAGAAACTTCTATACAATTTGGGGTACGTGACGATATCGGAAAGATCACAACGAAATCTACCGAAATTCTTTAGTTGGTTGCTCAACACTATTCCAATTATGGGATTTGTTGGTACCATAATCGGACTGATGAGAGCTCTCGCTGATGCCGATCAGATCCCACTCGCGGTTGGTAATATCAGCACCTCATTATCAATTTCGGAAGTTACCGAAACTTTAAGTATCGCCTTTACTACCACCCTGATGGCGTTTGTAATGGTGATAATATTGGGTCTAATCAATCTATCTACGCAGTATTTTTTCGTAAAAGATATCTTAGATAACGATGAACAAGCTAGTTAATTTTGAGGTAGGACTTCAGGATTTGTTATTTTCCGGGGCTTCCTCATTCATTCTGTTATTCTTCATATTTTCTATCAAGATAGGTGGTGAGTCGCTAAAGAAAAATGTCAACGAAAAAGACCGTAATAGCAATTTTATAGGAAGAGCTTCCCTGGTAGATGAATACTTCAAGGAGGGTAGCATGAAATCCGTCCGGGTTGTTGAAATATCTGGTCTCTCAAATGAAGTTTTTGAACGCTTGAAATCCAATCCGGGAATTGGAGGGTGGGATTTATCAGACTATTCACCAGAGGAAAGAATTAAGATCAGTAATCAGGTTTTCGCCTATAATGGCAAAATATCATATCTCCTCATAACTGATACTTTAAAATCCGGGCGGTTAGATTTTTACTTTAAATCAGCGGAGTTAGGGAGGATAAAGGAGTCAGACAAGGAGGTTAAGTTCCGAGCCAAAATAGTAGAGGGTGAAAGTATAAAGTTTTCATCTAAGAGTGAAAATAATAAACGTTTTAACGGCTTTGTGGCCTCTCCAATTGAGGATATCGTTCTGAAGCGAACCATAAATGTTTCGTTCAAAATTGACGAGGTGGACCATACCCACCGACTTTTTCAGATTAACCAGGAATGAATCATGGAGCTGGGAAAAAATAAGACACTTATTGGTTTCGTGGACCTTTTGACAGGTTTCTTGGCTTCAGCGCTTGTATTGATGTTGATATTTTCTTACAGCCTGAACAAGGGTGGAGACATTGCCGGAGGTCCACGTGATTATATTTTGTATCAGGTTGAAGTTCAAGGAAACGATGTTGAACGATTAAAAGTGCAATTGTTTGTAAAACCTCCAAATGCCGAATGGCTGGAAACAATAGTCAATCAGTCAGGTAATCCGATTGTAAACAGCAATCACTTTTTGGCCCTGGATAGTCAAAAGTTCTATGCCTGGGGACCTGCCCGGGTTTTCGACGAAAATGGACAGATAGTTGCAGGGAAGGTCGTCTACAACATCTATGGAGTTTCGCTTCTGGATAGTCCCGGTAAATGGGAAGTGGGAATATTACTTTATGATCGAACAGATTTTGACAAATATTCCTACAAAGAATTATCAGATAAAGACTATGGTTTACGAATAAAAAAATCTTACAAAGTGAAGCATGTAGTTAATACCAGAACCACCAGGGGTTACATCAAAAATGATCTGTTAAATCTGGGAAACTTCAGCGATGTATCGGTTAATGTCGAAAGAAAACGTAATTGAAGATGAGAAAATTTCTACTATTATTGTGCCCCCTTCTGCTTACCAATCAAAGTCTTCGTGATAATCCAGATCAGGATAACAATACCCTTTTCGCTAAACTTTCACTCAAGGATGTTGAACGGCTTTATACACTTCAAAATCAGCTCATTTACTATTATGACGATCTATCGAAACTTATCTCAAAAGCAGATGATGAATCTTACCAAACATTAAGTAATCTAAACAATCTAATTAGTAATTCACTAGAGATCGTCAATGATTTTGAAATGGAAACAGATACACTGTTCCAAGAGGGAGATTCCCTAATGAGTTTTCTGAATGAAAAAGATATTTTACTTAATGGAAATTTGAGAGGTATTTTGAAAGGAGATCATAACAGGTATATCGATTCTCTTACTATTATCTTCAATAATTGGAAAAACCAATCGGAACATGAACGGCAGCGGCTTATGGAGGAGGCGAATGATGGATCCATTGAGTTTAAGAACCGGATGGAAAAACACCATCAGGATTTCATGGAAAAGCAAATATCATATTTACAAAGTGGTGTAAAACCTGACGATTACGAATATTATGATGTTTACAATAATATCATGATGATTCTCCATTTTCTAAAACCCACTATAGCTGAAATCATTTCCGCCGAAGACAGTGATACCAGAAAGGTAGTGATCGAAAACTACATTCAAACAAAAGCCGAAAACGGATTAATTGCTAGTCTTGGGGCCTTCATGAAAAGTAATCCGGGGAATCAATTATTGTTGATGATTTTCGAAAATGAAGAGAAAATAAAAAAAGCATCTTCATTAATTAGGAAGTACGGAGAGGTATCACAATTTCCAATTGACCTACAACGTAGCACAAAAATCAGCACAGAAAGCACTGAAGAAGAGCTTAAAAACGAATTGGAAAAGATCGAAAAGGAATTAGATGATTACAAATTCAGGCAAGGCATTTATTTGACTGGGATAAGGGACCAATTACTTAATATGATCGATGAAATTTTGTTGACTATACTGGGTCTCGACAAGGATAATTCGTTTGATAATTTAAGGGAATATTGGGAAAAAAGTACAATTAATCAATACACCGAAAAGGCAACAGATTACATTCGAAGCTTTGATATCAACAATACAAACCGGGATTATTTTGAGCTCAAACCTGACCTGGAAGAGCCTGCTGATCAAAGAATTTGGTTACGCTTTCGACTTGATGAAGGTTCGATGAACCAGCTCCTCGAAGACAAAACCATTAACTCAGCTAATGCCTATGTCAGCCTGATTTTAGTTCCCGAAAAAAAGCCACTTGATGATATTAATTTCAATGAATCATTCCTTAAGATCAAGCAGTCAGATATAGAAAAGGCCAAAGATGCCATCAATCAGATGTACTTTGAGATTCCCCTTGGAATAACTATCAAGGCTATTAATCTCAAGGTTGTGGAATCATCTCAATTCCAAGCTCAATACCTTAATGAAAAAGGTGCTGTTGAAGATTTCAATGTAGGCGTTGAATTGCGGGATATCGGTGTCTGGACCAGAATAAAGTATAACCGTGAATGCGTAATTCAGGCTTGTGCTGAACTAGGCTTGTCAAGAGCACTGGGTATTGAAATTCAAAAAGTTGAGCTTAACATCAACACCTTGGATTTGGTTTTCCACTTATCCTGGCGCCCTATTGGATTTCTTAGAAATATTATAGAAGATAAGCCAGGACTTAAAAATATGGAAATATCTCTTTCTGAAATAAATTCTTTAGCCAATCAATCGAAGGATATCAAGGGTGCATTTACCAGAGCTGCGAATAAAAGGATTGCTGAGAATTTAACCAGTTACCTCCAGGCAAACAAACCCTCTTTATCCAAGTACTGTCTTGCTGAAAGGGTATTGGATATTAAAGTAGAAGATGTCGACCAATCAATACAAGGGGCCATGAGCATGATCCCAATTGGAGCGACCAGCATGGGAATTATAGACACGGTTAATGTTCAATTCAAAATAGATTTTAAAAATGGTAATAGTCAATTAGTGGTAAGTAAGCCCAGGGTAGATATCAGCAGGTATTTACGGCTCTATTTCAAGGAATCCTTAATAGGTCTTAAAGAGCTTAAAGAAATAATCAATAAATTTGGTCGGCATTTAAAGAAAGATCAGTATACCCTGGTGTTATCCAATATGATTCAGGCTATACAAATCGAAAACTTTATTGTTGATCTCAAAAAACAGTCAATTTTCGGTTTCATTTCTGTTCCTGGAGAAAGTCCCATCAAATTATATGTGACAGAAAATGGTGTGGATACAGGTGAGATTGAAAGCTTGCTGAAAAGACAAGCTGAAAACTTTATAAGAAGAGAGCTTCGTAATCTTCTGTTGGATTATACTAGTGACCTTACCGGTGAACTACTAGTTGGAATTGATAACATCTGTAGTTCCTGGCAAAATCTAAAGCCTAAATTCTACGGATTACCATTAAAAATGGCGAGTCTCATTGATTGTTCAGATGGCATTGTTAGAGCCAAAGCCGTTTACAATGAGGGAGAGATAAACTTATCTGTTGATGCGACTGCCAGCGCTTCGGGTGTCAAAATCAATTTTGATATCAATGATCAGCAAAAGTTGATTGACGCTTTGTTGAAGGACATCCTAAAGGAGTTTAATAACAATAAACACTTGACATTTGTCAATCCACGTTTTTCAAGCGGCCTTTTCTTGGTAGATCTGGAATTTGGGCTCGGTACACTAAATATTTATGAAGGTATAGGAACCATACAGGTCAGTTCACAAGGTAAGCTCAGTTTTCAGGGTAAATCATCAGTCTTTTTGCGAAATCAGCTCTATTCCATGATTGATACAGAGCTAAAAACCGCTTTGGACGACTTCATTAGTGAAAATGATCCATATCTGGAATTTGGGCAAGAGGGAGAAGGTATTAGGATCGTAGAGGGAACAGTAGTGAGTCTTAAACCCGGAAAGATCACTTTCAACGCGGAAGCGGTATTACCGTTTGGGATAGTGGTTCGCGATATTTCCGTTATATTCACATTTGATACGGTAGTTCCAAGGATCGAATTACCAGATTTGAATTGGGAATCACTCGTACTTGGTGGAATTAAATTGGACTTTGCCGAAGACTTGACTGTCGAAATTGACATTGAGGAAGTTGAGAAAAGTCCAATTGCCCTTATCGGAACGATCAAGATCACGATTGCAGATCTCTTTCCATTGCCAGCCATAAGATTCCGTATCAGTCAAAGTGGGCATTCATTTAACCTGAGGCCTAAAGTGACTTTACCTTTTGTAGTGGAGATAGCACCCTTGATTGCAGCCGTTAAGCCTGGAATCGAATTGATAACCGAAGAAAAAATTGCGCGAATTGAAACCAACTTAACTTTAGGTATCACTGAAGAAGCACATTTGACCCAGAACCTAATAAAGGTAAAGGCCAAAATGGATTTTAATTATTCAAAAATTGGTGAGATCGACTATAATGGTACAGCTTATTTGATCAACTTCCTTCCGGTTCTGAAAGGGGATGGCGCTCTTTCACTGAGGAACAGCAACTTTTACATGCAGGAAAGAACCACCGGATTTTTACGAAAAGTTCTAAAATATGACAGAAGAATAGACATCGATGGAGGTGAAAGAATGATGAAGGGAGAGTCACGCATGGAAATGCTTGGTTTCAGTGCCCAGGTCAATTCATCAGCTACGGCTGTTGGGAATACCGCGGTTGAAGTTTATGGATCAGGTCAATACTCATTCTTAGGTCAAAAATTGGGTATAGGTATTGGCACCAGGTTGACTCCTTTGCAAACCCTGGACCTTTATCGATATGCATATGCAAACCTGAATGGGTCAATGAATATTGGGGAATTCAATTTGGCTGGAGTACATCTTAATGCCAACATCTTCCGGGCAAAAATGAAATTTGAAGTTTTATCGGTGGAACTAGGTCTAACGGCGCCTTTAGCAAGTTCAATTACTGAAGGAGATATCCTGAAACTCATTATGTCCATTTTCGATTTTGATCCAGAAGCCCTATTAGAAATTCTTAAAAATCCAGATAACATAAATATTTCCGTTGGACCAGTGGGAGTAGGAGATGGGGATAATTCACTAGATAACCCTAACAATCATCCTAAGAATAACAATCCAGCATCTCCAGGGAAGGGTAGTGACCCTCAGCAAGTTCCTAAAAGTACAGAATATTTCTCCGGACAAGGTCCTATTCCACCGTTTGACGATGAGGATTTTCAAGAAAACAGACCGGTGGAGCCTGTATCTCCCATTCAAACAGCTATAACTCCATTTAACTTTTCTGTAAAGAAATTCGATGAGTTTTCAAATGCTTCTAAAGCCAGAGAATTCTGGCCGTGTCTTCCGTCAGATTGGATGAAAGGAAGCTTAGTGATCAGAAGTGAAAAACAAAGTGGCAAATTCATTGGCTATGACTATGTTCCTCAGGGAATTGGTGGGCCAGGAGGAATGCTGATAGGAAAAAACTATTTTGTGGTAAGGATCTCAATACCTATTTTTCCTCTGAGAAAAGTAGGGGAAAGGACGTACTTATGCCTTACAGAAGAGGGTTATCCTGCCAGTAAACCCTTGGAATTTTGCGTTGAGGTGGACGAGTATCTGAAATTCAATGATTTCTCTCCAGGTTACTATGCCAATCTCGCTTATTCCGATGACGACATTTATCTTTTTCTAAGCCATAACCTTGGAGATAGTTGGTCAAACTATTGTACGGATCGTAGTACCATGACATATGAACACCTGGAATTCAATCATCTAGATGAGCAGATTGAACAGGAGTCATATCAGATCGATTGCAACCGCTGTCAGGTTTTAGATCTGAAATACCCAAATAACTTACGAAGACAGTTTACTATCCTTCGCAATGGCAATTCGTTGATCCAAGGATACCGATATCAAAAGGGTTTATTAGGCTTTGGAAATCGCGCTAATCGTTTCAGACCAATTAACCAGGCTCCTGATTTCATGACCTTTGCTAATTCAATAGATCCGGATTTTAATAATAATCAGCTCAAATTATTAATTGACAATCTTGATTTAGGCAATAATGATTACCTAATTATCTCCGGGAACAAATTGGTATTAGTAAATGAGCGTTCAGAACTGTATGTCAACAAACCTGGCAGCAACACTTTAAATACATCCGAGATCATCCGTCAATATAATCTGCTTCCTGCAAGAACATGGGAAAAACTCTCTAGCAACAACTTTAAGAACCTGTTTCGCCAATTATCATGGTATTCTTCGGATATGACGGTAACACAACTCATGAATACACTGAAAGGAGAAAATCTAAGTGATCTTAGAAAAGTTCAGCACAATGTGGAAGAATACCTGAGAAGATGGATCAGGTTTGGAGGAGAGCCCAATTTCCAGTATGTAACCACTTATCAACCCAGGTATGAATTCAAGATTTGGGACTATAACGTTGGGAATCAATTAGATGGTTGGCGATCTACATACACATATGAAAAAGGGAATTCACCCAAACCATTCATTCCGGAAAATCTTGTCTATGATTTAGAACGGAGTGATGTCACGGATTATTTCAATATGACAGGTGCCATTGCTTTGAAACAGAAAAATTTTATCGAATCCAGCACTGGACACTTGTTTAAGAATTATCTATTGTATACGATGACACAAGCTCATTCTAATAAAGTGCTATTTGCTGTTAGCAAGAAGGGTATATTATATGCTGACAGAAACTCCAGTGAATTCAAATTCACAGCAATCAAAAACGGTGCGTATGATCCTAAGGTCAGGGAGAAAGAACAACTCTTTTTCCATGACGGACTTGAATTGTTTCTCTCAGATAACGATCACCTGTTTATTCCTAATCTTTTGAGATCCGAGAACTACAAATCGTTCTTCATGGAAATATCGGATCGGATCATAGATGATTCAACAGTTGTTATACATGTGGGTCGCTTTACACAGGATGAACAACAAATATTGAAGGGATTTATGTTGACGCAAGATAATGTATACTTGTTCTGGACAGTGGGTGATGGACACCGTCAATTGTCGATTACACGTTCAAAATTTGAGGATAACATAAAAACCATAATGAAAACATATGGGAATTACGGTTACTACTCTAGAAGAGTCAAAAAAAATATAACACTTAATCAACTTGAAAATGATGAGGCACTTGTTAGCATGATTTTCAACGGGTTTAATGATTTCATTGATTGGAACGAGGGTGGTACTGTGGATGTACACCCATTTATACTCTTCAATAACACTAGAATTAAATAGAGCTATTTGAGATTGTTCATGGAGATCAGTGACACATATTTTGAGATAAACACTAAAACTTGATTAAAATGAAAACGATATTTCACTTGATTCTATTATTGCAAATCATCACCGTAGCATCTTATGCACAAAGAGCAGTATTTATGTATGAAAGTGCCGGATATGCAGGAAAATCAGGCGCATTCTCATTTTACGACACAAACGATAAACAACTGTTCAGTGCAAAAGCCTCTGCTGGTTACAAAAACGATGCTAATAGTCCTTATTCTCAAGGTCTTAAAGATAAAGGGCCTATTCCCGGTGGTACGTGGTATATTTCCGGGATAAAGAACCATAAACTTTCAGTGCTCATTTTGGAACCGGGTAGGGATGTACATGTTGGGGACAGAAATGGGTTTCTAATTCATGGATTTGCGTCTGGAAGTACACCTGAGGAATCGTCACGAGGATGCATTATAATTGGACCAGCCGAAAGAAAAATTATTAGAGATATATTTATTTCAAATGGAAAGAAAAAGATACCGATATCGGTATTAGCGGTTGATTCGTCTTCAGGAAATTAGCTCGGATTTTGAAATTATATTTTCAGGTAATGGCAGGAAAAGTTCCGTTAGCATGGAAGCCGAATTTTACTTATATCAGGTCAAGAGATCTGTAACATTTTTGATTTCACATTTTGTTTAAGAATTTCCCCTTCGAGAATTTATTCATCTCTTCATTTTAGGGGTTTGTTGATAGCTTAACCATTGCTTTTCCTAATTTGATAATGGTAAGCGCGACAATGTTTTCAGTAAATCCACATATTACAAATTAATTGTTATCGGGGTTGCTCTCATCCTATTTGGTATCTTCTATCTTGCCAAATCGTAAAAGAAGATGTTTATCAAGCTAGTAATCTTCGATTATCTTTAATTCTGATAAAGGTCTTGTCAAGGCTATACTTGGTCTTTTGGCGTCATCAGTTAAATTATAATTTTCATCTATTTTGTAGGCGATGTTTGAAGATGTCCACCCTATAATTCCCAAAATGTTTTAGCTAATTCAACTAATTCCATTAGTTCTGACCACGTTGGACTATTAAAACCTGAAACACTTTTTGCAAATTGTTACAACCGATTCCAATGATATTGACGAAAATGGAAATGTTAGTGAATACTCGTTTATTTATCCGGAGGAAGAAGAACATGAGGATGATCGATTTTTGGGTTATGACGAAATGAAATTCCTTTCAAAGCCAATAAAAAAACCTATGAAGCAGTAATGGATGCCATCGAATACGATTTAAAGCTATTGGCTGGTATCGGATTAAGAACATTGGTTGAGGCCATTTGTATCAATCAAAAAATTACAGGACGAAATTTAAAAGGCAAAATAGACAAACTCCATTCAGAAGGTTTTATTTCTGCCAATAAGGTGCCTATTTTACATAAGTTGCGTGAGATTGGAAACTTAGATGCCCACCGAATTAAGAGCCTGTTCTCAACAGTCTTGGAAAATGCCTTAGAAATTATCAATCATTTGTTGCGTAGTGTTTATTTAATCCCTAAACGAAGTAAAAGGAGCAAATAATGAAAATTGCTAATATCAATGCCAGGCTTTGTGTTTCAACTTAGTCCCCACCACATTGGCTATTTGAGTTAGCTGCGGTGATTTCTTCGTCGTTGTTAATAATACCAATTCTTTTAGGATACAAGTTCGTTTCAGGATTATAAAGATCCGGGGGGAATTCAACGATTTTCCCTGTTTCAATGGCTGCTCCAAAAATGCTTGGTAATGATCGGTGATATCCCCTTTGCAAGTATTCTAAATCTTCAAAATCATAAGGCCTTAAGGCATTTGCTGAGTGATAAACTCTCAAAATATTAGGGCACTTCACCAAACACCTCATAGGCAAAGTTTTCTTTTGAAAATGGATATATTGAAAATTTCGTCTGCCTTTTTTATTCAATGCAAGCTCAACAATTTCTAATGGGGTATAAGTCCAGCCAAATTGCAGTTTTTCATAGTCCAGCTCACAATTCCAAAATTTTTCAAGTTTAAGATTATTAACATGGTTATAAAAGCAATATAAAGGAATTGCCTTATTCTTTTTTGAATATCTCTTAAGGACGTCAATTTGTCTTGGTTTTGGTCCTTTTTGTCCAACCAAATGGTTCAATGATCCATAATAGTTTTTCCCGGATTTGAGTTTTTTCGCTTGCACCGCATATCGCAACCACCCATGCTGATGTGAGCCGATCCACCATTCCCAATCAGTTCCCTGATTCTTTTCTTGGATTTTAGGAGTCTGGATAATTTGAATATTGGGTGTTTGCTTCCTAAATAGTTCTAGCAATATATGGTCCGTAATTGTCTCTTCTCCTTGGCGAATTCCGCACAATTCCGAATCCTTTATCCGATGCCAGATGTTTTCTGATATCTCTTCAAAAATCTTATCGATCATTTTTTATTAAATTATGGAAGCCATCGTCTCACATAAAGTACACACTATATACATTATGAACCGTTATTAAAGTAATGATTTATTAGTTTCCCACCAAATTTCAAAAGGATATCAAAACTCTTACTTCATAAAGGTACATTTGTTAAGAGTCGCCGCATAACTAATAAATTTTGCGATATTGGAACCAGAACCACCTCTGAATGTGCGATCTTAAGATCACAATATCGATATTTAAATAATTCAATTTGACAGTTTAATTTAATCTCTTACCTTACAAAAACTGACAGTTTAGATCATTTTAGTATGGCCGCACTTTATCTCAATTATTATATTGGAACAAAGTTACTATATTGCGGCAAAGTGCTTTTTTATTCGATCAACAATGGGAACTAATGGACGCTTTTTTAACACACAGACAGATAATTGACTCATATAAATTATACTTGAAGTCGTTCTTGACAATTAGTGATGAAAGAATTAAAAAAGCTGTTGAAGAAGCATTCAGTAGGAAAGGGTTCATCCCTGAACCATTAATTCAATTCAATCCTTCCTTTGCAAAAGGTGATTCATTAGAAAGCCTTGTTTCTGAGAGATTAGTTCATAAAGATCTACCAAGAATATTCGGGTCTTATAAACTTTATAAACATCAAGTCGATGCGTTAAAGATTGGTTTATCTTCTAGAGGCTTCATTGTTACATCGGGCACCGGGTCGGGTAAATCACTAACGTATCTGGCAACCATCTTTAATGACCTGCTCAAAGAAGGAAAATCCAAACCAGGCATTAAAGCAATCCTGGTTTACCCCATGAATGCGCTAATTAATTCTCAAGAGGAAGAAATCAAAAAATACAAAGAACAGTTTGGGCATGGCTTCTCAATTACTTTTGCTAAATATACTGGTCAGGAAAGTCTTGATGCCAGGGACGCGATTAAAAGAGACCCGGCTGACATCATTCTTACTAACTATATGATGTTAGAGCTTATCATGACTCGGCAAACTGAAAGCTGGATGCGTGAGTCTATAAGTGAGCATCTAAAATATTTAATTTTTGATGAGTTACACACCTATAGAGGGAGGCAGGGATCAGATGTCTCGTTGTTAGTAAGGAGAATAAAGCATCTGTCAAAAAAAGACATCATTTGCATTGGTACATCTGCTACAATGGCTTCTGAAGGCACACCGGAATATAAAAAGAAAGCAGTAGCGGATGTGGCAAAAACTATATTCGGATCTGATTACAAATTAGACCAAATCATTCATGAGACACTTGAAAACTGTACTTTAGGAGGCTTACCTGATATCGATTCTGTCATTAATAGTATATCGACTATTAGTTCGAATGGATCATTTGATGATTTCAGAAAGCACGCCTTGGCACAATGGCTTGAAAATCGAATTGCCTTAAATGATAACAATGGGGTTTTGGAACGAGGCTCTCCTAAGTCGATTGAAAAAATAGTTGAAGAACTTACAAAAGATACGAGTTTTGCTAAAGAGAAATGCTTGGCTGCAGTTGTTGATTTACTAAAATGGGCAGAAGTATTAAATACGAAGGCTAAAGAGCAAGGATTGTTTCAATCCTTTTTACCATTCCGATTTCATCAATTTATATCTCAAACAAGTACAATCTTTATCACTCTTGACACAAAAGAAAATAGAAAGATAACAATTGAACCGGGTAGATATATCCGGGAAAATGATGAAGACATACTGATCTATCCTATTCTATTTAGCCGCTTGAGTGGTGTAGAGTTCATTTGCGTTGAAAAAGATATTACCAATAGTAAACTAATCCCTAGGAATCCCGACGAAGCTTTCTATACGATTTCACAAAAAGATGCTGCACGATTAGGTATTTCAGAAGGACTCTTTACAACAGGATATGTGCTTCAGGATTTTGAAGGTGAATATTGGAATCCAACCGACATAGAAAACCTTCCGGAATCATGGTTTCTCAAGGGAGACATAACCCGTGGGTTAGATCCCTTTTATTCATTTCAGGTACCTCAAAGGATATCCTACAATCAATCCGGTGACTATTCGTTAAATGCTGATAAGTATCCATTAAAGGGGTGGTTCATATCGGCTAAACTTAGAGTAGACCCTACTGCAGGGGTGGTATATGATGATGTGAAAACGAATGAGAATACGAAACTCATGCGATTGGGAAATGAAGGGAGAAGCACCGCTACTACTTTAATGGCTTATTCAGTCATTCACTCATTGCATCGGCAAACGGAAGATGTTAAGAACCAAAAGCTCCTCAGCTTTACAGATAATCGCCAAGATGCTTCTTTACAAGCAGGTCATTTTAATGATTTCCTCACCACCATTAGACTACGGTCGGCAGTCTATCATGCTTTAGAAGAAAAAGAGGAAATGAAAATATACGAGCTCCCTTCCAAGGTACTCGAAAAGCTATCTCTTCCGGAAGAAGATTACGCTCGTAATCCAAGTCAGTTACCTGGGTTTCCTGATGAGGAGAACGAGAGGGCTTTAAAAGACTATCTCCTTTTAAGAATCCTATATGATCTGAGAAAAGGATGGAGGTACACGCTTCCAAACCTTGAGCAGAGTGGTTTACTTCTGATTGATTATTTCAAATTGAGAGAATTCTGTGTTCTTGATATTCACAATGACTTACCTTTGATTTCTTCTCTTGATTTAGATCAGAGAGTCGAATTCTACAGAGATATTCTTGACTTTTTCAGAACTTCATATTCGATCTACGATCCAAAATTGATGGATGGAAGATCAGAGTTAAGAGATTTTTTATTCAATAAACTCGACCCTAAAAAACTTTGGTCCCTGGAAGAAAATGAAAAGATTGAAACGCCATCTTACTTGGTTTCGCGAAATCCTGGACGAACAACTCGGGGATTATTTACCAGCAGTATGGGTTACCGATCAGTTTTGGGTAAGTACATAAAACGAAGACTCCAGCACGCCAACGTTCCGGCCCTGAACCAGGATGGTTATTCAGAATTTGTTGAGTCAATTTGCGATCGTCTGGTACAAGGAAATCTTCTTAAAAAGAAAGAGGAAATTATTGGTTCAAATGGTAGAGTTGCAGGATATCAACTAAGGTCTGATAGTATCATATGGAAAGCTGGAGATCAAAAAACCATCCCAATTGATAAAGTTAGATTAATCAGTTATGCCAATCTGGAACTAAAACCAAATCTATTTTTTCAGGAGCTATATAAACGTAACTTTTTAGATTATGAAAAACAGATTGTGGGAGCTGAACACACGGGTCAGCTTTCAAATAAAGATAGAGTTGAAAGGGAGAAGCAGTTTAGAAAAGGTAAAATATCTTCTCTGTTCTGCTCACCAACAATGGAGCTCGGAATTGATATAGCCGATCTGAATATTGTCCATATGCGCAATGTGCCACCAAATCCTGCTAACTATGCACAGAGAAGTGGACGGGCGGGCAGAAGTGGTCAAACTGCTGTTGTGCTAACTTATTGTTCCGCATGGTCTCCTCATGATCGCAACTATTTCAAGCAAGCAAGCTCCATGGTAGCTGGAAATGTTGTTCCTCCACGAATTGATCTATTGAATGAAGAACTCATTTTAACACATTACAATGCATTCATTTTGATGGAACTGGGCCTTGGCAGCCTGAACAATTCAGTCGTGGATATGATCAATATAGCCAGTTCAGAACTAACTCTCAAAGAGCAAATTACTGCTTATATTCAAGATCAATATAAGCTAAATCGTAATAGTTGGATCACTGAATTTAGGACTGTCATTAATGAATTGGTCCCGGAGCTAGAGAATGTATTTTGGTTTACCTCAAATTGGTTTGAAAAATATACAGATTCTTTTGAAAAACGATTCAGTAGAGCATTTAATCGGTGGAGGACACTTTATCGGAATGCCCAACTAATGAAAGAGAAAGCTGAGGTAATAGTTAATGATCCCACAATTAAGTATAGTAGTCAGGAACACTTTGAGGCAAGAACACAAAGAAATGTAGCGGAAAGGCAAATGGCTCTATTGAAAAATGAAACAGGTAGACGGTATGGTAATGAGTCAGAGTTTTATGTCTTCAGATATCTTGCATCAGAGGGATTTTTACCAGGTTACAATTTCACTCGATTACCAATACGAGCTTTCGTTGGCTGGAAACATCAAGATGATGGTGAATACATATCAAGAGCTAGATTTGTTGCATTAAAGGAGTATGGGCCTCAAAATTTGATATACCATAATGGTAGTAAATACCGCATTAATCGTATGATGCTAACAGATGGTGATACCAAATTACAACCTATCAAAATTTCAAAAAACACAGGTTATGCATTCCTGGATGAAGAAGCAAGGCAATCAAATAATGATCCCATCACCAATATGGAACTAAAAGGCGAACAAAATGTGGAGGTAAGGAACAACCTCCTCGAACTAAATGAAGTAGAAGGAATTCCTCAGGATCGGATTTCATGTGAAGAGGAAGAACGGACATCCCAGGGATTTGAAATGCACCAGTATTTCAGATATGTCAATGGGATTCAAAGCACCAAACAATCAGTGATCAAAAGTGGTAATCAGCCTCTGCTTAATGTCATTTACGGACCAGCTACCGAATTAATTTTAATAAATAAACAATGGAGAAGGTCTCAAAATGAAGGATTTGAAATCGATAAAAGGAATGGAAAATGGTTGCGTCAGCGTGAACTAGACAATCAATCGATAGCAGAGAATGCACGAAACGTAATGCTTTATGCAAGAGATTGGGCGGATACAATTTATCTCCAACCGGTTAAAGATTTGGACGTAAATTCTGATCAGGTTGAATCACTCTCCTATGCATTAAAAAGAGGTATTGAAAAACAGTTTCAAATAGAGGAAAATGAAATTGGTGTATGGGTAATGGGTAATCCTGAATCTCCTAATATCATGATCTACGAAGCAGCTGAAGGAAGCCTAGGTATCCTTTCGCAGCTAGTCGAGAATCCTTTGAAGTTTAAGCAACTCTTCATAGCCGCTTACGAAGCCGTGCACTTTGATCCTGTAACACGAGAAGACACCAGACCTGATTTACCTAAGGCTTCATACGAGGATTTACTATCATATTACAATCAGAGGAGCCATGATATATTAGACCGACATTCGATTCGAAAACCATTGGAATTACTAATGGATTGTACCGTAGACAACATTCAGGATTCAAAAGATCGGGATGCTCAATATCAGTATTTGCTAGAAGGCTACGACAAGAATTCAAGCACTGAATCTAAACTTCTCAAATTTCTGTACGAAAATGGTTACAAACTACCTGATAAAGCACAAGTGAATATGGAAGAGTATTATATCAGTGCCGATTTTGTCTACAATTCATCAGCTGGTTCGGTGATCATCTTTTGTGATGGTTCAGTGCACGATCAGGACAAGGTTAAAAAGGAGGATGAACATAAACGCAATTTACTAAGGGCAAAAGGCTTTGATGTGGTGGAATGGCATTATTCTGAAAGTTTGGAAGACCTGGTAAAAAGAAGGAAAGACGTATTCATAGAAGTGGCATAGTTTGAAAAACAAAGTAATAAATAAACCGGGCAGTTTAGTAAAGTTCCGTGATCGCGATTGGATGGTCCTTCCATCTGATGATCCGGAACTTTTGATGATCAAGCCTCTTGGCGGGTCCGACGAGGAGATTACTGGCGTATATATTCCATTAGAGCTTGATCAGGAAGAGGTAAAACCCTCTTCCTTTAGGGGGCCTTCAGTTCATGAATTAGGCGATTTTGAAACAGCAAAATTGCTTTTTGATGCTTCGAGGTTATCCTTTAGAAATGCATCTGGCCCCTTCAGGTGTTTTGGTAAGCTTTCATTTCGACCAAGAGCTTATCAGATCGTTCCTCTGGTCATGGTCTTAAAACAAGAGGTAGTTAGGTTGATGATCGCGGATGATGTAGGGATTGGTAAGACGGTGGAAGCATTGATCATACTGAAAGAGCTGCTTGAACGTGGAGAGATCAAAAGATTTGCGGTTATTTGTTCTCCACACCTTTGCGATCAGTGGCAATCAGAATTAAAAGATAAGCTTGATATAGAGTCTGATATTATTCGATCGAGTACAGCAGCCTCACTCGACAGAAGATTACCAGATGATCAAAGCATCTTTCATCATTTACCATATCAGGTAATTTCTATTGATTACATCAAATCAGATAAGAGAAAGGGAATCTTCCTAAATGATTGTCCAGAGTTAGTTATAGTGGATGAAGCACATACTTGTGCCCTGCCTGAAGGGTCAAAATCAAAGAGCCAACAGCAAAGGCACTCTCTCCTGAGTGATTTATCAAAAGAGGAGAGCAGACATTTACTTCTACTTACTGCGACCCCACATAGTGGGAAAGATTTGGAGTTCACTTCATTGCTCGGACTATTAAAGTCAGAGTTCAGATCACTCAATTTTGAATCAATTGATCAAAAAGATCGAAGAAAAATTGCCAATCATTTTATTCAGCGTAAACGTGAAAACATAAAACGATGGTTGCATGAAGTGACCATCTTTCCGGAAAGAGATGCTAAGGAAGTAGGTTACAACCTCTCGCAATCTTATAGATCATTTTACCTAAAAGTGCTTGATTTTGCTCGATCTATTTCCTCCGTGCAAGATGATGAATCTAAGCAAAAAAAAATGATAAGGTCATGGGCCGCAATTTCATTAATACGAGGAGTCATGTCTAGTCCAAGGATGGCTATTGAGATGTTGAAAAGGCAGCACGAGAAGAAAGATGAAATGATGGATGAGGTGGAAGTGCCAAGCATCGAAGGAACCCTATTTGAGAATTTAGAATTGGTGGAAGACGCTTTCAGAGAGGAACTGATGGATCGAAGCGATCTAAGAAAGGAGCAAATAAACCTTCTTTATCAACAGGCAGAAAGACTCTGTAATCTCGAAAGTGATACTAAGGCCCTGACTGCCATCAACATACTCAAGAAGTGGACCAACAATGGTTTTTATCCAATTGTGTTTTGCAAATACATTGCAACAGCACGTTATATTGGAGAATTACTTAAATCAAGATTTCCAAAATCTACAGACATCCAGATTGTAACTTCTGAACTGCCGGATGAAAGGAGGAAGGAGATTGTACAGGAGATGGGAAATAGTTCAAAAAGAATACTAGTTGCCACCGATTGCTTGAGTGAAGGGATTAATCTTCAGGAGTATTTTACTGCTGTTCTCCATTATGATTTACCCTGGAACCCTAATCGAATTGAACAGCGTGATGGTAGGGTAGATCGATTTGGACAAGATGCACCGGAAATCAAAACCTATCTGCTTTATGGGGAAGACAACCCGATGGACACATTTGTGTTGGAGGTTTTGATCAGAAAGATCAGGTCTATTCAGAAATCAATTGGAGTATCAATTGCCTTGGGAGATGAAACACGCTCCATCATGGCGCAGGCGGCCGATCATATATTGAAAGGTGATCTAACTCAGGAACAGCAGCTAAGACTTTTTGCAGATGAGAAAGTAACCAATGAACTGGAAATAGCCAGGAGGAAGGGAGAAAACCTAAGAAGTATCTTTGCCCATGAATCGGTAGATCCACAAGAGATTCAAAATAACCTGATCGAAGTGGATGAAGCTATTGGAGATATTGACACAGTGGAGCATTTTGTAACCCAATCTGTAACCCATCTAGGAGCATCCATTAACAAGGATAAGCAAGGATACACCTTCAACCCTCAAAACCTTCCAAAGCATTTGAGGGATTACTTTGGAAAAGGACAGTCATTCAAGATCAGTTTTGAATCACCTACTCCAAAAGGCTACAAGTACATTGGTCGAAATCATCTTTTTGTTGAGCAGCTTTGTCAGTTCATGCTTTCTCTTGCTTTTGACGGTCATGCGGAATACAACCAGGTGGCGAGGATGTCCGAGATTCAAACAGAAGCAGTGGACATTAAGACTACTTTAGTCACTTTCCGAGTTCGAAATGTCATCAAGGAGGTGCAATCCAATAAAAAGGTGGTAGCAGAAGAAATGTATTTATGGGGTTATAAAGGTAGTTTGAATCAGTCTGAATTTCTTTCCTACGCTGAAGCTAAAAAGCTTTTGCAGGATGCCAGATCATCAGCCAATCTGTCCATTGAACGTCAAAAAGGAGATCTCATTCGAGAAATAGATCAATTCCTGAAACTAAGGCCAAAATTTATTGAACTGGCAACTGAACGGGCAGAGCATTTGGTTGAATCACATGGTCGGTTCAAAAAACTAGTGGGCGGAAAAAGATATGAGACTGTATCTCCTGTACTTCCGCCTGATGTGATGGGAGTGTATTTATTGGTGCCTAAACCAAAAGTACTCTGATATGAAATACACAGGCATCACCATTAGAGGGAATATCCTATCATTCGAAAAGCTGGAGAAGATCCAACAAGCCGAGACTGCTTTTCAATCAGTTACTGATTTTGGATTTGATAAAAATGATAACCTCAGGGATGAGATAGGTTCGACATGGAGTGAGTCCAAATTGCTATGGAGCATTTTCCAAAAAAAGATTGAGTCACTTCCAGAGAAAGAGACCGGTACCAGTGAAACCCGTAAACTCTGGATGATCCCATTCCTAATGCAGCTAGGATATGATCCAGAGTCAATCAAAGCTCAGGAGATTGCCGGTCAGTCTTTTGCTATTAGCCATCAAGATTCAAAGCTAAAAGAGTTTCCCATCTTGATCATGGGATACAAAGATAAGCTAGATAGAAAGCCGGAAAGCTTCAGGTTAAGAATGTCTCCTCATGCATTGATGCAGGAGTACCTTAATAGAACCGAAAATGTTTATGGACTGGTCTCCAATGGAAAACAACTTCGTTTGCTTCGAGACTCGTACAGGCTGGCCAAGCTTTCCTTCATTGAATTTAATCTGGAGAAAATCTTTGAAGAGGAGCTGTACTTTGAGTTTGCTTTGCTCTTCCGATTGCTGCACAGTTCCCGAATGCCGAGAAGTGTACACCAGGCCGAAAAAAGTCCCATTGAAACTTATCACCAGGATTCACTGGATTCTGGGGCAAGGATAAGAGACCAGCTGAGACATAAGGTTAAAGAAGCCATGGAAATATTAGCTAATGGCTTGATTTGGGAACATTCAAACGAGAAGTTCACCTTAGCTATTCAGGAAAAGAAGATTGATCCTCTTCAGTTCTATAAGTTCCTATTACGGATCATCTACCGGATCATTTTCCTAGGTACCATAGAGGAACGGGATTTAATATTTCCGGGGAAAGACCCAAAGGAGAAGGCTTATTCTGATTTCTTAAGAAAGAAATCAATCTATTTCAAATTTTACAGCATTGAGCGCCTACGAAAGCTCGCCTCATCGAAAGTCTATATCAATCCAGCCAAACATGATCTCTGGAAAGGATTGATAACCACTTTCAAACTCTTTGAGCCAATTGGTGAGGGGAAGAAACTGGGAATCTTACCGTTAGGTGGTGATCTCTTTTCCACTGATGGATTGCGTATTGATGGCTTCAATCTGGAAGCCTTAACATGCAAAAATAAAACAGTGCTAGCTATCATTGAGAACCTGACCACCTTTCAGGACACTACTGGATCAAAAGTCAGAGTCAATTATCGAGATTTGGATGTGGAGGAATTGGGCTCTATCTATGAAGCATTATTGGAGCTTCGCCCGTATTTCAATACAGAAGCAGGTCGACCAATTTTTGGATTCTCGGAAGGGTCGCAGCGTAAACTAACTGGTTCTTACTACACTAGACATGATCTTGTGGCTCAGTTGATCAAAACAGCTTTATATCCAGTATTAGATGATCGTTTAGGTAAGGCTAACACTAAAGAAGAGAAAGAGGAGGCAATTCTAAAAATTAAAGTTTGTGATCCAGCGGCAGGTTCTGGACACTTTTTAATTGCCGCTGCCAAAGCATTGGGATTTGAATTAGCAAAGATCCGTTCTGATGAAGAAAACCCAGGTGAAAAATGGGTGTTGGACGCCACACGAGATATAATATCCCAATGCATTCATGGAGTAGATAAGAATCCGGATGCTGTAGAGCTTTGCAGGATTAGTTTATGGTTGACCGGACACAGTAACGGAAAGCCTCTCACTTTTATTGACCATAAGATCAAATGTGGTGACTCGCTTGTTGGAGTAGACAAGCTGGTAAGACTGCAAGCGGGAATTCCAGATTATGCCTTTAAACCAGTGACTGGAGATGATAAAACCACCGCCAACACCCTTAAGAAAAGAAACAATGAATTCCTCAAGAAAAAGCAATACTCCATATTCTTTACTTCTGATGTAAAAGCTCATCAGCACCGTTTTGCTAAGAAATACCGAGAGCTAAACCAACTAAAAATCGAATCTGCTCAAGACTATTCCAAAGCAAAATCTGTCTATCAAAAAACGCATATTGATCCCCTTTGGCAAAAAGATCATACTGCCAGTAATCTATTCACCTGGGCCTTCTTCCAACCTTATCAGGAGAATGCCAGGGAAAGTGATTTGGTTCATAGTGAATTCCTTTTTCAATACCTAATGAGTGGAGGATCGATCAATGCAAAATTAGAAGCCTTAGCAAATGTAAGAGCTTTGGAATATAGGTTCTTTCACTGGTTTTTGGAGTTTCCAGATGTATTTGAGAAGGAAGGTTTCGATGTGATACTTGGAAACCCTCCATGGGAACGTGTAAATCTTAGCGACAAAGAGTTTTTTTCTACTCGAAAACCAGAGATATCTGATATACCAAAATCATCTGATAGAAATAAGGTTATTAGGAGTTTAGAACAATCAGACCCCATCCTATTCAAAGAATACAATGATGCTGTCATAATAGCTGAAAAGGAAATCAAATACTATAAGACGAAAGAACTATTTCAATATGGTAATTCTGGTCTGCTGAATACCTATCCATTATTTACTGAAAGAGTAATTAATACTCTGAATCATGATGGACATATAGGATTCGTTATACCTTCTGGCTTTTTTACGGATGACACACTTTCCCGGCTATTTGGATATTGCATAAAGAAAAAATATGTCTATTCCATTTATGATTTTGAAAATTCAAAAAAAATATTCCCAGATATACATAGACAAACTCGATTTAGTCTAATTACTTTGTCAAAACTGAAAAAGCCAGAATACTTTTTTGCACAATTTTATTGTCAAGATCCTGTTGAAATAACTGTGGAAGCCAATAAAATTAGAATCGGGGCCGAGGATATTAATCGGTTCAACCCAAACAATAAAGTCTGCCCATCTTTTAGAACACAATTTGAGTATGATTTAAACAAGAAACTATATCAGTTTGGTGTGTTAAAAAACTCAAAAGATCATAAAAACTCATCCCATATTCATAGGATGATAAATATGTCTACTGATTCTCATTTGTTAAAGGATTATCATCAAAACCATCTTCTTCCAGTTTATGAATCGAAATTAATCCATCATTATGATCATCGGTTTGCTTCATTTGAAGGGCTGTCAGTTGAAGATAAATCAAAGGGAAATACTGCTAAACCGACCACGGATCAAAAAAAACTGTATGACTTCAGAATTACCCCAAGATATTTTGCTGGAAATAGTACCTATCATGAAAAGAATAAAAGCTGGGATTGGTCTCATTCATGGTATTTAGCATATAGGGATATTGCCGCTTCTACTAACGAGAGAACTTCAATCTCTGCTATAATTCCCCCATCAGTAAATAGTAATTCTATTTATTTAATTTTTGATCCCAATGTAATAGATCTTGTACTGTTTCATGGCTTGATGAATAGCATTATTTTCGATTTCGTAGTTAGATCAAAGGTTAATCTTCACTTGCCACCTGTTACATTACAGCAAACACCATGTATTAGGTTTTCCCAACTAGAATTAGACCAAAAACTTTTTCTTATTCCTCGTATCCTAGAACTAGACTATACCGCTTGGGATGTGAGAGGCTATGCAAATAGTGTCTGGGGCGATTGTTGTGATGATGTAAAACAAGCAATTTTAAATCAATGGGAGGAAAGCAAAAAAGTGGTAGGCTACCATGATTGGGAATTACCCAGTTGGGCATCAGAAATATCCCAGATTGACTACTCAATGGAAACAGGAATACCTATTACTCCATTTATGTGGAACGAAACAAGAAGAGAAAATATTAAAGCTGAATTAGATGCTTATTTTGCATTACTTTTTGGTCTATCACAAGATGAGGTAAGATATATTTTAGAACCAAAAGAATTATTTGGTAATGATTTTCATGGAGACACTTTTCCTGTCCTCAAATCAAAAGAATTAAAGAAGTATGGAGAATACCGCACTCGTAGATTAGTACTAGAAGCTTACGATCGCCTGCGACCAACCTGGGACATGGAAGTCCACCTTGCTAAGCTCAAAGAAGTCTGGGAAAAGTATCAGGAAGATCTAAGTGAAAAGAAGAGGCCAGCTCCTTCTCCCAAAAAACCAAAACCCAAGCCTACGAAAGTAAAAGAGCCCAAATCCCAATATGGGATATTTGGTAATGAAGAAGTTCAGATAGCAGAAAAGGTTACTTTAGGTTCCAAAGTAAAAGCCAGAAACCTAACACAAGGTAAAGATCTAGCTTTCATCATCGTCAAAAGCCCCAAAAACGCCCAAGCAGAACCGGAGTATCAGCCGATATCAATCACATCCCATTTAGCACTTCCCATGATCAATGCTAAAGTTGGATATCGCTTCAAAGTCGGAGATCAGGAATATGAGATTTTAAGTGTAAAGTGATGGCTGAGAATAACAAAGTTATGGTGCTTGATTGGAAATCTTTGATTTGGAACCCTTGAGATCTTGAAATCAAATTTAAACTTTGGAATAAGGATCGTCCCACATCTACGCTATGAAATACCATGATAACTAAAAGAAGAGAAACCTATAAATGAATACGTTATAACCAATTGGCTGAAGTGTACGACACATCGTACCGGTAGAGTATCTTCACTTTACCACTAAATCAGGTTACTTCCTTTCCTCTAAAAACTTTTGCAGCATTGCCACCTTTTCCCTTTCACTTTTTAACAATTCTTCATACAATTTTTTGTTTTCCTCCATCGCCTCTGCCCATTTTTCAAAGGGGTTAAAAGTACATTGATAGTTAACTAAAGAACTATTATCGTTTAAAGTATTGTGAATTTGATTGAAAACAGCCTCCTCACTGAAACTTTTAATGGCATCCGAATTGACGCCTAAAGCGTTGGCCATTTTTTCTAGCATGGCTTCATCCACATTCTCACTTTGTTCAATTTTAGATACAGTCTGCTGGCTAATCCCTAACTTATCAGCCACCACATCCTGCTTGATGCCAAGCATCTCACGCATACGGCCAATCTTTCTTCCCATATGCTTTGCCTGAGGTTTGGTTTTATGTTCCATAAGCCAAATATATTGATTTCTAAAAATGTCTCAAAACTGTATGGTATTCTACAATTTGGGTTGGTAATCTACCACTTTATCTGGTAGGATACAACAGACTTTCTGCTCTCCTTAGACGCAAAAAACAAGGCTTGGAGTGCCACACTCGCTCAAATTGTATTTTACTGCAATGCGGTCTACTTCAGTCAATAACAATTATTGTTACCACTAAATATCAAAGTCATGATTGTATATAATGAGAAAGAAAACCTGTTAAAAATCACGATCCCCTTATTAGGAATTGAGGAATTACGAGACTACCAAAACGGGGTTTTAGGCGTTCTAAGGCAAATTGAAATTGATGATTGCAATCCGGAATTAATGGGACATGTAATGTCGGTTTATAAGTTGTTAGGCCATATCATGGTGGATAAGGAATTTTTCTCCCAAAATGGAAAGTTAGCTTCTGACCATAAGGATTCGACAATAAGGGGCCCCAAACGAAAAACAAAAAAGTCATGAAAATCAAATTCCCCAAAAATCAACTATTGGTAAGTCTTCCACCTAAAGTTGAACTTGCAATATTTTTAATCAAAGAAGAATTGAAAAATGTGAAATTCATCAATGATCTTCAAGCAGCCGGAACCGATGCAAGTATTGGTATCCTTGATCTAAGTCCATTAATATCAGCCATTGTAGGTTTTAAAGGTGACCAAACTGACGAATTTAACGAATGGTACTTTGATCGTCAAACAAGACTGGCTTCATACTTCGATCCCGAAAATGAGAAGGAACTTCTGGAACAAGCCTTCAACTTTTATGTGGATTTGGAAGTGAAGAAACGTGAATGGTTACAAAATGGCTAATTAGCGCATATTCCGGTTTTGATGACGATTATTTGAAATACCAGAAATTTCTTCTTAGACCGCCGTTTTTCTGTTTACTGAAATTGTTTACGGCTGTTTACAGGTTTATAAACACGATATTAACTAGACCCCGGGTCTATGTAAACACCGTGTAAACTTTTCTGTAAACAGACATAATAAGCGTCTAGCAAAGCTTGGTCTTTGTATTGCCTCAACCGTTTTTCATGGATCCTGAATAGTTGAATTCGGGATTTATTTTTGAATTGACCTTTGCCCTGATTGTGCAAGCTAAGTTCATGTTTAGCTTGTTGCAGTGCAAGCTGGTTTCGGATTTCTAACTTCAGGGTTTCCTGCCTGAGATACCACTCCCAGGTCTTTCTGAAGCCATTCCGATCATTGTGCGGATGAAAGTAAAGATGTGGCTTAGCGATCCAGTGAATACTCCGGCGTGTCAACCACTTGGCTACCATATCTACTCTGGTAATAGCACTTTCGTGGAATTTCAGCCATTCTTTTTCGCTGGCTTTCAGTCTAAACTTTCCATAAACAGACTCCCAAATCAGGTTTAAGACCTCCCGCTCTTCTGGATCACTCAGGATGATGTCAGGGTATAGCACATCCCTGGCGTATTCCCAAAACTTCTTTACCAGTGAAAGTAAAAAAAGGTGCCCCGCCTCGCCGGAAATCTGTTCATATTTTTTCTTCGGAATCTGTTCCTGCTTTTTGACAGAACCTTTTTCCAAATTTTTCACTGAACTTTTTTCTTTAGACAAAGCAGGGGCAACACTTTTCTGGATGTTCTTGCAAGGTTCATGTCCTGTTCCTGCTGCCTCGCCTGTATCGGAAGGACTTGAGGGTTGGACAGCAGGCATGCCACCACCGTGAGCGGCTGAGCGAACGCCGCTTATTTCTTTCACTATTTTGAGATCTGTTAACTTATCCACATTGCTATTAATATTATAATGTTCATGTTGTTCATGAACTAAAGGGGGAATTTTTTTCGCTTCTGGTAAAAAAATAGAGCGTAGGTGACTGATTTTCGACATGCCTTCTCCCAAGTCTGTGCATAACTCAGCTTTACCGAATATGGCTTTGTTTATCCATATTTCAACACCTTCTACTCCCTTATGTTTTTCATCCACGATGAATCCGGCTTGTCTCAGTCTCTCCTTATGATTGAGAATAGTTCGCTTAGTGCAGCCTTTACAGGTAGCCAGGCTGGTATTATAAGTTCGGAAGCCAGGAGGGTTTTGTGGATCTATTTTATCAATCCGGGAGGCCTTGTTAAGCTGCTTCAGGTAAAGCCTTACAATTAGTTCGGCTGTAGCCCGGTGATTGGCGTTGAGTTTATCAGTGAGTTTCCTTTGAGTGGCGTTATATTGATCGATAAAGTTTTTGGTCCTGGAAAAGGTTTCACTAAAATCAAAGTAATGTCTTGTTATTGGTATTTCCTGGTTGTCCATGATTGATCGTGGAATTTTTGTATATTTTCCACTAAATGAAAATTATTTTAGCAGAAGATCAATAGGGGTTGGCAAGGCTTGTTTTGTTCATGGCTTTTGGGTAAAAAATGTTAATTTTGGGGAATTGAAGGGTTTTTATGTCATTTCCTGGCAAAGTTTGGCTCTTCAATCTTTAACGGTTTCTAATGAACTCTAATGGTCCTGAATATGGAGGAGATGAAATTTATGAGCAAAGCAGAATTGGCCAGACAACTTGGTGTAAGCCGTGAGACTTTACGTAAAAAGCTTCAAGAGGTGAAAGGCTTGCACACTGGTAGAAGGCAACTGCTATATCCTTATGAGGTGAGAATGGTGTATGAGGCGTTTGGGATTCAGATTAGCTCATGATGAAATAGGGTTATGCTCTGACAGATTCCCACCGAACTCAAAACTTACATAATTTAGCATGTGATCAAATCACATAAGAAATGCATCAAAGATAAACAGGGGCGCTCAAAACCGGGAGATACAAGACTTATCTTCTAATGGTCTTGTTCGGAAATAGGTTTGCAGTTAAACTCGCAAGCAAAGAATTTTATCACACTCTTACGGAGCGACGAAATTTTTTTAAAACTAAAAATGGGAAGGCGCGAAACTTATAAAGTGTACTCTTGGATATTTGAACAAATTCATTTCGTGTTTCTAATAATTATAGTTTTTACATGTGTGTCATTTTCTAAATACGAAAAATCACTTTCCCACTTTTTATCATCCAATTGAACTGCTTTATCTACTAATATCCCAAAAATCAATACCCTAATATTCGGATGTTGCTTGTAAAAGTCTTTAAGGCCGCTAAGTGTTTTTACTATGTTTCGCTTGTCAGTATCATTCTTTACGTGCTTTAATTCAATTATTATTTGATTGTTAAATAAATTGAAGTCCGATATTTTTTTATTTCCATCGTATGTGAGCTCAACTTCTTCTCGACCCAATCCACTGAGCCAAGGTTTTATTGTTATCCAAAATAGGTTTTGGAAATCATACTCATCTAATAAGTTATTCGCCCACCCACCTTTAGCTTGACCATGCCCTGTTACATTTTCATTAGCTGATATTAGGTTTTTCATGACTGTTATTATCATGTCAGAAGCTTCGTTAGCCGATTGACCAATATATGGCTTGGTAGGTAATCCTTTTCTATCGGCTGACTCAAAGTACTTTATTAGCGCTTGGATTTCATAAGCATCATTTGGAGTGTTAGGTAAAGAAGATAATTTAAGATTTACCCGCCTATCCAATGGCATAGTTTTATAAGTATCTAATTCTTTTGTTCGGCCAGTATCTCTATTAAATAGTTTTACGGCATTTAATTTGGCTATTAGTTCTTCTTGAGAGTCTGCTGATATGTAGCTGTCATTTGCAATGCTTGTAGCTGTGCTACCTTCGAGTAAAAAAATATCCAATGCTGTACAGTTTTCAATTGTATGGTCTCTTAAATCGGAATGTTTAATTCGTGCTGATGTTGTGACCAGTAAATCTATGTCTGACCTAATACTGTCAGTCTTATATCTTCGAGAGCCAAAAATATATACTGAATCTATCGCAGGAAATTTGCCTACAAGCACTGAGATAGCAGCGTTTAAATCTATGTTCTCAATTTTTGCCATACTTCAAATTTACAAGCTTTTTAATATAACCGGTTTTAGTATTTACTTAATTGATGGTTAGATGGAGGAAAATTGCCTGTTTATGGAATTATTTAGAGGACTGATAGCGTGATTTAAATAAACACCTACTTACTAAATGTTGTACCTATGTTGTACCAACTTTCCAAAACCCATAAAAAAAGGCAACTACTTTATCGTAACTGCCTGATTATCAGTGTAGCGGGGGTAGGACTCGAACCTACGACCTTCGGGTTATGAGCTTTGTCGATATTGGTGCCGTTTGACCAAAAAGTGCCTTAAGTTGCTATATATGCCGTTTTTACTTCCCGGATAAGACCAAATAAACACGTTAAAACCGCCAAATGTTTTTACTATGTTTTTACAAAATGTCACTGGAATTGCTTATCTTTATAAAAGCAAAAACATACGTATATGGCATCTATAAAGGTTATTTTGTGGAAATACAGGCGAAAGCCGGATGGCTCCTGTTCACTGGCTATTCGCATTACCAAAGACCGCAAACCGCAATATATCCACACCGGCAAATATATTTTTGAGAAAGATTGGGATTTCAAAAAGAACGTCGTCAAAAAATCTCATAGCAACTCGAAAAGGCTTAATGCTTTTTTAAGAAACGAAGCCAAAAAAGCTGAGGCTGTAGCCGACAAAGCTTTGATGGCAGAAGAAGAATTATCGTCAAAACAGATCAAGAAAAAGGCCAAACGCCAGAGCGATAATGTGTCCTTTTTTCAGCTTGCCAGTGAAAGAATACAAAATAAGAATATGGAGGGCACCTTTTCAGTGGCCAAAGCTGAGCTTTCGATTTTGTTCAACCTTCAGGAATTTCTTAACCTTACCCCATCGCTGCCCAAACAAAAGGTAAAAGAGGGGATAATCAAAAGACGAAAGGAAAGGGTATCCAAAGCTAGAAAGGGCGAATGGACTTTGGAGATGCACCTAAAAGCTTTTTCAAAGGATAAAAGCCTGAACTTCACGGATATTGACCTGGCCTTTATAAGCAAATTTAAGAGCTTTTGCGCGTCTTATCTTGACCAAAAAACCCGCACGATTACTAACCAACTGATATTTATCCGCACCATATACAATTACGCGATTAACGAAAATATAGTGGATGGGAAGAAATACCCCTTTGGCGGTGAAAACGAAAAGATACGTATAAAATCGGGAAATAAGATTGGTCTGACCAAGGAGGAAATTCAAAAAATTGAAGCCCTTGATCTGGAAGAAAGCTCTTCAATCTGGCATACGCGCAATGTCTGGCTTTTTGCTTATTATTTCGCCGGGGTCAGGATTTCAGATGTTGTTGAAATGAAATGGTCTGATTTTGTAGACGGGCGGCTTTACTATCAGATGAATAAAAATGAAAAGCCTGTAAGCCTTAAAATACCGAAGCAGGCCCAGGATATTTTAGACTTCTATGAAAAAGATAAAATTTCAAAGGAAGATTACGTTTTTCCATTTTTGAAAAAGGCCAATCAAAAAAGCAAAAAAGACCTTTTTACCAAGATGCGCAACGCGACAAAGCTTTTAAACAAATACCTGAAACAGATTGCCAAGGACTGTGAAATTGAGAAGAACCTCTCAAACCACATTGCCCGTCATTCCTTCGGGAACATTGCCGGTGATAAAATCCACCCGTTGATGTTGCAAAAGCTCTACCGTCATACAGACCTAAAAACCACCATCAACTATCAGGCAAATTTTATACATAAGGAAGCCGATGAGGCATTGGAAAGTGTATTAAATTCATAGCCTTAAGCGATTTGTGAGTTATTTTTGACGAAAACCATTGTATAGAAGTCAGGTATAAAAGGAAATATAGGCACTGTTATTATAACAGCTAAATAGCATTCACTATTCGATATGATAGAATTTATATAAATGAAAAAGGTGTAGTCAAAGTTATGGAGATTGGCGAGACTAAAAGAATTAGTAAGTTTAGTTCAGGTAGTGAAAGATAAAGAAATTCAATTGCGTTACTTATGTGGAAACGTTAATTTTTGCTTATTTTTAAACCTCATCTATGGAATTTCTAAAAGACATTGACTGGATTTCCGAGTTGCAGTCCGTCTACGGAATTGTTTTACTCATTGTTCTTTTTTTAGGAGCCACTTTTTATACATTAATTAAATCTGGCAATCTGAAAGGAAAAATTTCGCAAAGAGAAAGAGCTAGATTATTGCGTACTACCATTATGGGTACGTTTATTTCATTTGTTGTTGTTATTTCATTTCTTGCCTACAGTCAGTTTCTGGAATATCAAAAATCAGAAAGTAAAAAAAAACATTTAGATTACATTATGGGTCAGGTAGTGGACAGTGAAATAAACCCTATTTCCGGTGTAGAAGTCTTTTTTGAACAAATGCCAGACAATCGGGAATTAACTACCTCAAATGGTAATTTTATGATTTCCAATAAAATTAAAGCTGTTCAGGGTGACGTATTGCACATTAGGTTAAAGAAAAATAAACAAGAATATGATGAGTGGGTTTCAGTGCCAATAATTGAGTTGGTAAAATGGGAAGGTTATGCCGAATAATTTAAGGCATATTGTGTTTTTACTGTTGCTTTCTTTAACAAAGCCTTACTATTCCAAAGCACAGGCTCAAAATTGCAAAAATTGTCAAGCTTCCTGCTTGAAAGCTATTGTATTATTTGATGATCAAATTCCTGAAACCCCAATCCGCATAACTATTGCAAATGCTGGAGGTCCCATTACGCCAGATAAAAAAAGTGGTCTTTTCTTTAAGTGTTTGTCTTTGTATAAGGAGGGGCAACCGATGATATTGTATCCCACAGATCGCAAGGATCTGGTCGTCTTTACTCCATGGGAAGGCAAAGTTCGTACTCCCAATAAGTTATTTGAACAGGTCGATGTGACTACTATTAATCTTGTTCCCAAAGGATCATGGAAGTTATTGTCTGACTATGCAATTGCTAGGAATGTTGCAGAATTTTTAAGAAGAATTAAAGTAGAAAAAGACTTCAACAAAGAATTACAAAGACAGGCACGTTTACGAAACAAAGAATTGGATTCGCTAAAAGCAGAAATTGTAAGGGATCAAAAGAATCATATTTGCAAAATTTATTCGCAAAAATTTGATTTACAAATTAACAAAGTAAAAATAGCTTTTCAAGGATGGGCAGACAGATTAGATGGCTCCCAAGATAATTATGAAAAGGCCTTAAAGTATTATTATAATGGGAAATATGACTTGGCTGATTCACTGGCTATAGACTACGTCAATTACTATGAAGAAAAAACGGTTAAAACGGCTATTGAACTGGAGGAAAATACTTTAAAAGTGTTTAATGGGAGAATGCTAAGAGCTGAATTGGCAGAGAACGAATATTGGTCCGGAAAGAATCCTGATGGTTTAAAACAGGCCAAAATGCAATATCAACTAATACTTGGATCAACATTTACTTATGGTGGAAGGGAAATAGCTAAATTTTCTAAGACTTCATTTAAAAATGAATGGGCAACTGTACAGAACAAACTGGGGGAGGTGCTTCAAAGTGAAGTGATCCATGTGAATGCTGAAAATGGAAATAGACTTTTAACTGAAGCCACTACAGCCTATCGTATGGCTTTGGAAGTATATAACAAACATCAAACTCCACAATATTGGGCCATGGTACAAAATAATCTGGGTGAAGCTCTTCAGCAGCAAGGTATACATGCTAGTGGAGAAGAAGGAAATAAACTGTTTAAATTGGCACTTTCATGCTTTCAAGCAGCACAGGCTGTTTACTCCAGGGATTTATTTCCTGAAAACTGGATTATGACACAAAGCAATTTGGGAAGTGTGTTTGCTAAACTAGGTAGTCGGATCGAAGGTAAAGTAGGAAAGGATCTTTTGTCAAGATCCATTTCAACTTTGACAAAAGCTGTTGATTTTTGCAATAAAGATCAACAACCTTGGTACTGGGCCCATATTCAAATTGATTTGGGAAATGCGTTGCAGGAGCAAAGCATGCGTACTGAAGGCGAGGAAGGAGATAGAATACTTGATAAAGCGGTGCTGGCCTATCGTAAGGCTTTAGATGTATATACCAAGGAGAGATATCCGCAGGGTTGGGCTATGACACAAAGTAACCTTGGAAATACATTTCAGGCGAAAGCTATAAGAACCCGAGAAAACCAAGGTTACGTATTTCTGGAACAAGCCATTGTGGCCCATCGCTCAGCGTTAGAGGTCTACAGAAGAGATCAACTACCCAAGGACTGGGCTATAACACAAAATAATCTGGGAACTGCACTTGGTGAGCTTGGTGCTCGAACCAAAGGGAAAGCACTGTTACGGAAGGCTGTTTCGGCCTTCAGATTAGCACTAGAGTTTTATTCCAGGGATTATCTTCCGCAGGAATGGGCCATGACACAACATAACTTAGGAAATGCTTTTCAAGAACTTGGCATGAATTCCAATGAAAAAGCTAGGAAAAGACTGATGATGAGTTCTGCTTCTGCCTACCGGGCAGCCCTGGAAATTTATAGAAAAGATCAACAACCATGGGACTGGGCTAGAACACAAAAGAGTCTGGGACTAGCTCTTCAAAGGCATGCTAATAGAAATGAAAGGGAAGCCGACGGTCAGCTAATGGAGCAAGCTGTTTTCGCCTACCAATCAGCACTAGAGGTTTACAAAAAGGATGGAGAACCGGAAGCCTGGGCAATGATACAAAATAATATAGGACGTGCCTTCTACAAGCTAAGTATTATTGCTCAAGAAAAAGCAAAAGTTGCAATGTTTCATCAAGCTGCCACTGCATTCCACGCGGCACTGGAGGTTTACAAAAAGGATAAGCTACCCGAAGATTGGGCCATGACTCAGCAGAACTTGGGTTTATTGTATATAGAAACTCAACAATGGGGATTGGCAATTAAGCATTTTCGAAACTTATTGAACATGTACCCAGAATATGCAAGAGAAAAAATAAAAGAGATCAGATCTAGGATGTGATACCATTACCTATATGAACTTATTATAATTCCTTTATATTTTAATTACTATTAGAAGATTATTATACTATTTCTAATAGGTTTATAAGTCCAATAATGTCCTTACCTCCTCTGACGAAACCCTACCAGGGCGTAGTTTTCTTTGTTTTTGCCCCAAAGTTTCCCTGACTTAAAAGCAACCGTCTCAACGATATAGTTGTTGGCTTTCCGGCCTGTTTTAAGGGTTGTGAAATGATCCGGCATAACACGAAATTGTAAGTGTTGTGCTTTGGATTTGCTGACTTCCATGTTCTTACTGATGTTTAAGGTTTGAATATCTGTCATGTGCTGCCCTATCATCTGAGAGGCCCAATAATTTGTGTCAATATCGGCATTGCTTGCGAAGTATTTCAAATTCAGATTACCGAGCAAGCTCTTTGCCCTGGCCTGTGGCTGATTGTTTCCCATGACGAAGAATATGTTATTGATTGACTGCGTAATGTAAACTGTGGCCACCCAGGAGCTGCGCGCTGTGGTTTGAAACAAGCTGTCGGTCATAGGATTACAAAAGCTTTGATACTCGTCAATCCATAATGCTACCGGCTTTGGATTGGTTTCATTCTCAATTTTACGCCGCTCCATGGCCGCCTGGAACGCGGTTTTGTAAATCGTGGCGGCATAGATGCCGGCAAGGCCAAATTCTTTGATCGGAAAATCAATAATGACGATCTTGTTTTGAGATACGATATTTTCTGGCAATAAATCAGAGCTTAGACCACCTGCGAACTGTTCATTCAGAATACCTTGATTCATGAACGGCTCAACTATACCCATGAAACTTTCTGTAACAATGCTGGCGGTTTTTTCACCAATTTTAGGAAACTCCTTAAGCCAATAATTCCTAACCAGGTTGATTTCGTCTTTCACAGATTCAGATGAGATATTATCCTGCATTTTTAAAATGACTTGCAGGAAGTAACTTGATTTGATCCAAAGGTTTAAATCTTCACTGGCTTGTCCACGTTTAACGGGGTCAATGTCTTCTGTTGTAGTCGCCATTTGATAAAGGTACTCATAGGTTTCCGGTTCCTTATCTTTGAAGCATTCAGAGACTAATTTTCGCATGTTCTTTACACTTACCTCCTCACCGGCAAGTCTTAGTGTGGCGATGGTGCGGCTAATAAGACGCCTCAGTGAATTGTCCCAAAATCGTTCTTCCTTGTTTCCGCCGCTACCTGATTGATAAACTTTGCTTTGCTCATTGAGGTTCATAAGAGCATTAATCAAATTCAGGATTTCACCCGCGCCTTCGCCGCTGCGCTCCATTTCGTATTTAAGAAAGTTGAATTTAAGGCCGCTTTCTTTATTGAAGGTTACAAGATCATCTTCACGTCCGGCCTGCCTTGCATATTTTACCCAGCGGTCTTTTTCATCGGGCTTGGCGCATAATACGCAAAATCCAAACCCGCTTTTAAGCATAGCGAGTGCTGCATGACGGCCCGGCCCGGATGATTTACCACTACCCGTGGCTCCGGTAATCAATGTGCCTTCGACAGCATCAGCCCATGTTATTACAGTATCGGTGCCTGGAACCTTGTATAAGGGTTGATCCAGCAGGTCTTCAGAGCCGTCATTCTTCCCGGACGGCAGCTTTTTGAATAGGTTCAATCGGAATTGTTTTAGTGGTTTTTATTTTTCTTTTTCGATGCTTTTTGTCCTGTCCTTTTCAGGATCGCTAAGGCCGTATTTTTCACGTAGTTTTTCGGGGGAGAAATACTTAATTGCTTCCTTTTTCTTCTCCTTCTCATATTGCGTGATGCGATCCTGAAACCCTTTTAGGAATTCGCTGGATTGCTTTTCGGGAATTTTGATTTCCTTTAGGGATTCCGGCGCGTAGCTGCATATCATGTCGGCGTAATTGAACGCTTTTTTATAGTCTTCTGAGACTTTTAAATCTTCCATATCCTAAAATGTGTCTTTGACGTTTTGTTCTATAAATTCTTCAATCGAAAACCTGTCATACAAAATGACCTTCTTGCTTGGCTGGGAAAATCTGATTTTTCCCTCATCTCTGTAGTTTTGTAGTGTCGTAGTGGATTTTACTTTCAGCATATGCATGGCTTCTTCCCCATCAATCCAGCGCTCAGCCGGTGCGTTGTGCTCCGCGATTATCCGTTCCACCACCTCATTTACGAGCTTATGAAATGCCTCTTCTTCTATGTGTATTACATTCATTTTCCTCCTATAGTTATGTGTTAAAAAAACTTTTTCTTTCGTACTTAATTTGTCCTGGCCAGATGCCCCTAGCCTTAAAATACCTCTACCTTTCCCTATCGATCCCTTTATCACGTGCTTTCTCAAAGGCACGGTTCATGCCTTCTTTTTGGTGCTTATAGTCACGGAAATACTTACTCAGGCTGTTATTCTGGCTGTAATATGATTTGGCCTCTTTTGCGACATCATCCCGAAGCTTTTGATCTGACCGGTCGCGCTGATCCCGCAATATTTCATGGCGTGTATGGGGCAGGCCGGTTCTTATGCCCTGGCCATAATGAATGTCAGATTTTGAGCGGTTGACCTCTTTCTCCTTTATTTCTTTTAGGTATTTTTGCTTTATGGCCTGAACCTTAAAAGACTGCTCCATTTGTCCGCCGATGCGGCTGTACAGATTAAGGCGGTTTTGCAGTTCTCCATGCGTTAAATTCGCGCCCTTGCCCTGGTCTTTGTCCGGCTTGTTATCCTGTCCAATGTTGGTGGGGGCCAGATGATCTTCTTTGTCTTGCTTATGTTCGTGTGACTTTCCTTGTGCGGATGATTTCATAAGTCATAGTTTTAATTACTCCACTTGTTTACTGACCGCTTTTCCTTCAATCATTATGTTTGAAATAAAAACCTGCGATTTACCGTCGTCCTTTCCGGAAGAGCTTTCTTTAAGCCAAACCAGGATTTCATTGGAAAGATATTCCTCTACCGGCTCAAGGTTTCGGCCCTCAATGGTAATAAGCAGGCCATAGGCCATAATTGAAAGTTCGCTACTACCGGATAATTCAAGGATCGGCAAAAGCGAGTAGGGCACACTGTATTTGTTTCCTGAACGCAGGATCAGCTTGAAGCGCTTGATTACCTCATCCTCTGAACCTATCGCATAATATTGTTGCGGGCCTCCAAATGTCTCAGAAACGCCTCTATCGTCCCGGAGACTCTTTGGAAATGTCTCTCGTAACCTGTTTCTCTCGTTTTTGAGTTCGTCCATGTTCTTTTAGTTTTTCGTTAAGTGTTCGGTGATGTGCGCGCTGTTTCCGTTGTAATAATTGCCGTTCATAATCATCGGCAATTTCCCGGGCGGTTATTCTCTCCCCGCTCCGTGCAATGGCATTTTTTAGCTCTTTCTTATCCGAGGTATAGATGGACACGGAATGCGTACCCCTGGATGTGGCCACGTAGAATGCCTGTTCATTGGTTGCGGCAAAGGACAAATCAGACATTGAGACAAAAACATCCTGGGCCGTTTTTCCCTGGCTTGAATGGCTGGTTTCTGAGTAGCCATGTTTAAAATGGTAGATATCTTTTGGCAGGGTTTTCCCATTATCAAGCCGGAGATTACCGGTTTTTGTAAAACCCTTGATCTGGTATGTTGTTCCATTATTTGCCTTGGTGTTTTCGAGCGTCTTTGAATTATTGGTGAGCCTGATTAAATCACCTTTGGCAATTGAAACCTGCGCCCTTTGATAGACCTGATAATGTTCGGGATTGTCATGGGGGAGCTTGAATATCTCCCCTGATTTTAAATCCCGAACCGATATATCTTTCTGTTTTTCATCCGGTAAAACTTCATAGTGTGATCCGGCCTTAAATCCGCCTTTCTGGTTTTTAACGAAACGAATTACCTGATTTTCAGAGTAGTTAACCAAGTCCTTTTTTTGGCTATTGGTGAAAGACAGGTTTTTAAGGATATCAAAGCTGCGATCCTTACCCTGAATGCGGCCTTTTGCTCTCAATTTTTCGCGTACAGTTTCGTTGATTTTTTCCCCCTCTAAGTGGGTAGGGCTTACGATCAAAGCCGATCTGTTTTTGGTCACTGAACCTACATAATCGTCTGCTATTTTGTTCAGACGTTCCTCGTGTTCAGGGATTTCTTTGACAGCTCCTATCTTGTTTAAAGTCTGATAGCCTTCTAACGTCCGACCAGCAGCCAGTTTTTCTACAACTTTGCGATATTCCTGTGGTTTTTGTCTCATGATTTTTTGAACTGTTACGGTTTTTAGTTTGGCTTTATCCTGTAATATGCGCATGGCATCGCCATATTCTGGACTGGAATGCTGTTTGGTATCCCCGCTAAGCAACAGACGGGCATTGTGTTTTTTCGTCAAAACCAAAAGCTCAGACATGGTTTTAACCCCGCACATACCGGCCTCATCAACCAGCAGTACATTGTTATGAAGCTTTTCCTGAAGTTTTGGATTATGAAGCAGCCCCGCAATCGTATCGGCCTCAAATCCTTTTTGCTTTAAAACCTTGCTGGCTTGTGAGGACGGGGCAACGCTAAAAAGGGATTTCCCCCTCTCAGCAATGCCGTCTTTTACTTCCGTAAGCAAAGATGTTTTGCCGACACCTGCGGAGCCTCTCAATATTGTTACCTGGTCATTTGAGGTCAGAATATCCTTAATCGCTTTGCGCTGCTGCTCATTTAAAAAATCCTGCTTGGGTTTGTAATTAGTGTTCAGGGCAGGGAATTTTCCTTTGCCCTTCGTAGAAAGCTCGATCATTTTATCCTCGACGCGGACCATCAGCAGCGTGGTTATATGGGTGATGGTGTTCACCTCAGAGCGCAGGATATTATCCCGGATATTCAGTTCCTTCCTTACATCTTGTGGCAGTAAATTTCCGTAGCCCAGAGTAAGGGCGTGAGCAAGAACACGCTCTTGTTCAACAACCGAATTTCGCTCTAAATGGTGTTCCAATGAACGGTCTATAGCTTCTTTGGCAGATACGGGACGGAGCGTTTCTTTTTTATTCCCCTTGATGTTGTGCAGGGCTTCAAACTCAGCCTTTGAAAGACGTTCTTTCCAATGTCCGTATAGCTGGTCTTTGCTAACGGCTTTGGATTTTGAGTGCCTGGTTTTAACCGCCAATTCACTTTTGGCTTTGGGGTCAGTGATGCCTTTTTCTTTGGCAACCTGGTCAATCAATTTTGTCCGGTTTGAAAACCGTTCAATAATAGATCGTGATACCCCTTGGATTTCGTAGCGCTCATGGGTGCGCTGCGTTTGATAACCGGCTTCATTCAAATTTTTACTAAGGTGGGCGTGATAAGCCGTTTCAAAGTAATATGCCCTGCGGTGAATATTGCCCGTTTCAAGGGCCTGGTAGCGTTGTTTCTGGTTGCTCCAGGTAACGTTCGGCATATAGCAGTGGGTGTGCAATTGCGGATCGCTGATGAACAGGGTTTTTCCATTTTTTTGAATTTCGCATGGACGCCCCAGGAAGTGATCGAAGGGGGCGTAGATGATATTGCCAGTGTTTTCATAGCCGCGCTCTGATTGTGTGTTGGCCTGCGTCTGCATTTCAGCCTCAACTTCTTGCATTGCGGCTTTGTAAGCACTGCGGTGTGCCTCCAATATGGCCGGGTCTTTGGTGATGGCGTGCAGTACAGAGATCGACTTTGGCGCACTAAAAGTAAAATCAAACCCCGCCCGGCGGTTTTCGGCGTTGCGCACTGTGAGCTTTTCTTTTGTATCAGGATGGATGTTGTGCACGAGATTGGAAAAATCTTCTTTTTTGACTTCCTTTCCATGCAACCCTAAAGATGTCGCCGTTTTGCCTTGCCAGTAAGCTTTAACATTTCCATCCAGGTAATAATTACCTTCTTTGGATAAACCCTCTTTAAAATACAATACGGCAGATTCGCCATTATATGACTTGTTAATCGTCAACATGGTGCGTTTTGTTTTCTTATCTGGAATGGAAAAAAGAAAAGCAGGGCGGGGCGATTGGCCTGAAAGGATGGCCCTGCTTTATCTCATTTATATAGCGGATACTCATAAGATTTTCAAGGAAAATATTCCCAAAAAGCAGTGAATTCATACATTAAGAAGCGATTGAACCTGCACCTGGTGAGATTTATCTATCAATTGAAGCACGACTTCATTCGCACCCATTAGGATCAAGAAACTGCCAAAGGTGGGATCAATGCCGCTGCTCCAAAGATATATCCCTGCACCAATGGCCAGGGCAGGCTCTATGAAACAGCAAATGAAAAATTCAGAAACAGGGATGTATCGGGATAGTAATTTATCAAAGAGCAGGTAAAGCCAGCTTTCTCCACGTTTTGATACGTTCTTGCTCCCTTTGCCTATGTATATGGTACCATTATGTATTAGCGAGGCGAGGGTGAATACGCCCGCATAGATCAATAACCCTTGCGAGTGAATATCAATAAATGCAAGCCGATAAAGATCATCGGCATCAGTCAATATTGGAAAAAAGGGCACGGCAAGGGCAACAAATACCGAAAACACCTTCCATACATAAATTGAATTATAGGCCATCACTATGCTCAGAAAATAGGCTGTCATGACAAGGCCGGTGGTCATTGGGCTATTCCTGAATCTAGTTATCGCCGTCAGGCCATAGGACAGGATTACCGCATTGGCCCGGAGAAATTGGCCGCATATTAGCCACAGCGCCGCCTTTGGTTTAAAGAATAAAAGACCCCAGAATGGTGTGTTAATGATCCCGTACAGGATTGCCAAATCTCCAAGCTTCCGGGCTTTTTTGGGGCGGAGATTATGATTTGTATTCTGAGTGATCATAGAGTTGAAATTTGTGAGCTATAATGTAGACTCGTTACAAATTCAATATTTGAGTTCTTTTCAGCAAAGTAGCGCGACCAGAATTTACGTACTTCTCGATAAAGCCTGTCATTTTCCTTGCTTGGGAAAAATGCCACGCTAATATGTATTCCATCCAAGCTCTCACCCCTGATATCATTAAACTGGCTTTCAAAGGTTTCAATAATTTGGTCGTAGTCCTTCATGATCTGAGCCGGATTTTTCCGGTAGCTGTAAAAACTGAAATCATCTGTATGATGTAGTAGGTCCCCACTTATCAGAATAAACTTATTATCAGCTTCAGATTGGGCGAGCTTTTTGCAGACGCGGGCAAGCACACTGTAACAGTAGCTTTGAGATAATCCATCTGAGGGTTTGTTGAACTTGGCCAGTCCAGTTAAGAATCCATCTCTGAAAGCCTTATCCTGTTTACGTAGTTTGCTTTCAACACGCAGGAAGTAGGGAAGGCTTTTAGGTTTTGAGATAGATATATCTCTGCTTAGGGATTGATCGATAATCTCGGTGATTGTTATACGACCATGTGGAATATCAAATATTGAAAGCAATGTTTGTTCATCTAGAATACCGCGTTCTTCCGTCTGGTCGATTATCAAAACGGCATCTGTTTTAGGAGTGGTGGTGCAGGCAGTTAAAAGCACTAACACTATAAAGTAAGTCAATTTCATATTCATAAAATTTATAGTTAATTTTTCATACAGGCGTTAAATCCAGACTGTTCAATGTTCTTGATTTCCTGAAGTTTCTGAGCCTCATGTCGATCTATCATTTGTAAAATGCCATGGGCATCAGCAATCCTGTCTTTCAAGAAATAGAAGTGCGCATCAACTGTTTGGGAGGCAAATGATTCACTTTCATTTTTTCTTTTTTCCTCTTCTTTGTTGAAATTTGACTGCGAGATTTCTATTGCCGCACGAAGATCAGCGTCTTCCAATGTCAATTTTTCTATCTTTCTTTCTAGATCAAAAAATGATTGATTTTCTGATCTAAGAAAAGAGACGTAAGCTACAGTTCCGTAAAATCCAATATTTGCCAAAGAAAGAATTAAAGGAGCATTAGAGATTGCCCTTAGATAAATCACTATAAACAAGAACAGGCCTGCCAATGACACTGCAATTACTAATCCATTAATCGACTTTTTTTGTAATGATTCACCCGTATAGTGACCCGCAAACATCATGGCTACCGAAATAGCAATTGTCACAGGGATTAGAGCACCGTTGCTTATAACTTCATCATTCAAAGCTTGTATTGCAAAATAGTTTATAACTAATTCTGCACACCCTAATGACATGATGAAATATTGGTACCAATTAGCTGTTGTACCATTGTTTTGTCGGCGTTTGCCCTTGGTACTTTTCGTGAATATTGTCTTCCATTTCATAGTTGTATTGTTTAAGATTTTTAAGAATTAAATGTCTTTTTGCCTGGAGCTTTTCCAGTTTCTTTTTCAAATCATTTGATAGAGCTTGAAGAGTTTCTGCGCTCTTTTCCCGAAAGTGAATCTTTTGATACCGCTCAACATTTTCCTCTTTATTAAAGTCATTAAGTTTGGTTTCAAACCTGACTTTACCTTGATTTACCCAAAGTCTAATAGGATTTAGATCACTCTGAATAGTGTGCCGAGCTTTTTGACAGATGTTGGATATGTCAGTTTTAACTATTTCAATATCCAATCGCCGAACATCTTTCGCTTTTAATGCAATATCCTTTTGCAATTGCTTCAAAAGCTTTTCGTGTTTTCTTGTCTTCAAGTCATTTTCATAATTGAAGCTTTGTGCCTGAAACCCAACTTCATTTATCCTGGAATTTTCGTTCTCGGACGACCCATTGATCCGAATTGGAGATAACAGTGTTCTTTTTTTTCTTTTCCAATTTCTAAAAAACATAATTAGTGAGTTAAAAGGGTTATAAAATTATTTGAGGAACCGCTCAGCAGTAATCAACACTAATAGTTGAAGGCCAGCTCTGACTACATGAGAACCGGTCATTGCTTCTTAAATTTCTGGGATACACTCCCACTTCCATCAAAAATAGAAACCTATTTTTTTGTACATTTGAATGAAAATGAATACGAAATTTTCCAGAATGTATGGGTTACAAGCATTTATTTAAGTAATTGCCATGGTCAGTTAGTTTAGATTGATAATGTTAGACATAATGTTACATAATGTTTATTAACGAGAACTATCTATAAAAGGTTTTATGGGAGACACAGTATCAGTAAAAAATTATAGTGAACAAGAAGAAGATATGTTTCGGTCTGACGCATCATCGGTGCTTATAGACCTGAAAGATTTTGTGTTTAGGGAAGAGGTAAACTCTGATCAAATTGCTAAAGAGCATTGGGGAATTGTCGAAAATAAACTTTTAAATCTTGATTTTGATGGTATTGGTGCTGCCCTAAGCAATGTTCTAAAATACGATAAGGATAAACTTCGTAGAGCCTTTGCTAAAGGGCTTGTCAAACTACTAGTAGAGCGCAAGTATTCTGAAGCCGAGAAGGCATTTGAGACAGCTATATCAATTGATCCCAATTATATTCCGGCGTATATTAACTTGGGCATTGCCAAATCTAGAATTGAGGATTATGCCGGTGCGGTTAAAGTTTATGAGGCACTTATTGCAATTGACCCAGAAAATGAGGTTGCTTACCATAATCTAGGTATTGCGTTTTCCAACCTTGAGAAATATCCAGAGGCGGTGAAGGCTTTTGAAGCAGCTATTGCGCTCAACAAAGAAGATACGGACACTTATTATTTTTTGATCCTTACCAAACATCAAATGAAGGATTTTGTTGGTATGCAAGAGTCCTATAAGGCGGCCAGTGCGATTGATCCCGAATTTCATAAAGGTTACTTTAATTTGGGTTTTCTCAAGTACTACTCTGATGATTTTGCCGCTGCTATTAAAGTTTTCGAGACACTTATTGCGATTAAACCAGAATTCACAAAAGCATATATTTACCTAGGCAGTGCGAAGATCGAAATTGGAGATTTTGCTGATGCGGCTAAGGTTTACGAAACACTTCTTAAAATTGATCCAGAATATGATAAAGGGTACTATAATTTGGGTTGCGCCAAGCTCTACCTTGAGGATTTTACAGGAGCGGGCGATGCTTTCCTGGCAGCCATAAAAAGCCGTTCATTACATAGATCACTTGTGGCTAGGGAGGTTGCAAACATGTTTTTACAAAAGAAGCAGGGGGACGAGGAATTGAAGAAAAAGGATATTACAGATTTTTTAGAGAATGAACTCGTAAAAAAACTGATAATTGGCGATGAGAAATTTCTAGAGAAATTAAAAGGAAAATTGTATGGTGGATTATCTAAATCAGATCAAAAAATATTCTCGTTAATATCAAAAATTTTAGATGCAAAAAATAGGGAAATTCAAGTTCTCAAAGATACTGTAAAGCAGCTACAAGCGAAAAGAAAAAATAATACAAAAGCAGCACGAGAAAAGCACAAGGAAAACTATAATACTTGGGTATCTGAATTAGTTGAACCAATGAAAGAAGCTCTCAAAAATGCTGAAATTGTTAGAGGGAATAAGCCTAGTACAATTACATTGGCAGACTATTTTAATAATGTCTTGAAAATCAAAACTCGAGAAGATGCAAAATTTGATCCCACTACAATCAACAGAGTATTAAAAAGACAAAAAGAATTAGGTTTAATAGACCCAAATAACGAATAAAATCTGCCAACATTTTTCCAAGCGTAATTCTTTAGAAAATATCATATGAACCTCCGTCTTCGCTCGTGTGAAACCTGCATAAAAAAGTCGTGTTGCTCAATCAGTTAGCTTTTAACCGGCCTTATAACAGGCAAAATAGCGATAATTGTATAATTCAGTCCCAAATTTCTAATGCATGTGTACTTCTAAAGCACTACCAATTTAAAGAATTGCAAAGTGTTTGTGTTTTTATGCTGGTTTGAAGTTCTTTCAGGTTCTCAAATCGTTCAACAGAGCCCGCCTATCACGCATGAGGTCGCGGGCTCGAGTCCCGTCCAGGCCGCACTGAAAATCAAGCTCCCCGTTGGCTTTTAAATATTACATATGAATTCTCGGCAGAATTAAGGGAGTGCCTATATGGTTTTTATTAGTACTGATATAATACTGCTCGCAATCATCAGGTATCAACACCTTATGGGTTTATGCTGGTATCGAACAAATCCTGCCCCCGCAACCAACTTAGATTTTTTCATTTAATATCAATGGGATAGAATTTTTCAGGTTCAAATCACCTTTTGCAATTTTATATTAAAATCAGTCATCTAGGGAATGAAGGCTGTTCTTAATATGGCAATAAATTTGGAGTATCCTGCAACCATATACGTTTCCATTAAAGCTTTTTGTAATCTTTACTTACAGTATGTTTTGAAAAATATTTATTGTATTTGAATGCTTACTCATTTCCTGGTGGTGGCGGTGGCATGTGCTCCGGTCGTGGCTTTGTGTCCGGTTGCTCCGCAGCTTTGCGCAAGATGCTGTAAGCCTTTTTGATGAAGGGAATGGATTCTTTCGAAGACTCAGGTATTGCAGTGTATTCAATTGTAATCGGTTTTTGCTTGATTTTTAATATCTGGCCTTTATTTAAAGCCGAAAAAAGCGCTTTTTTTCTATCCTCTAGTTTTTCCTGTTCTGTGTTGAATGTCTCGATTTCTTTTTCGAAAAATATGTTTTTGGCCACAAAATTCCTTATTGAGTCCGGCAAATCCTTAGTAGCTTCGAAAACGTTGTTCCAGTCATCTTTTGTGCTATTTTGCAATGCTTTTGAGAGTTGAAATATGTCTGGATAAACGTCAAATGCATTTTTCTCTTTCATCCATTGGTTTTTAATCAAATCAAAAACTTGCTCAACGGCAAACATTTTGTTGGAAAGCTCGACAAGTTCGGGATTGTACTTGTATCCCAGCCCGTATGATCCTTCGATCAGGACTTTCAAAGTCAGATAAGAGCGATAGAGTTCACCTAATAGCATCTCCTCATTATCTCTTAAATGATCGGCCCAATCTTTGCTGATATTGCCATGTTTTTCTTGAATGCGGTATGCAAGGACATTAATAGGTTCATGTCTGAAAGTAGGGGTACCATCAGGCGGTTGTGTGGAATAGTGGGTTTCCTGACCGGTCGAAGATTTTGAAGGTTTACCACGCCTTTTTATTTCCCCATTTGCGTTCTTTTCATAGTTGGGTTTTTGATCTCTGTAAAACCATTTATAACGCGTAAAGTGATATGATGGATTCTGGCGCACACCAGGATATGTCTGCCCTGGGCCGGTGCGAAAGTAATGTTTTTCGAAACCATAAATATATTGTATTGGTTCACCATCTTCGTTTGTTTGCAATGGTTCGGGCGGTAGATGTTCAGGCACGAATTTTTTATTCGGGTATCCTTTATATTTATGCGGTGAATCGCCCCAATAAGTTTCGACAAATCCCTTTTCAAAAACACCAGCCCATTCACCAATAAGAGACAGCTGAGTGTCATTGAGCGAACCTAGGGAGCGTCCCATCTCTTCAAAGGATTGATCCTTTAAAAAGATGTCATTGGAGGTGTATTCTTTTAACCATTCTAATTTTGAAGAATCCAGATAATAAAGGACGACCTTATTGTTCTGATATCTTTCTGAGTAATCATACTCCACATCCCTTTGTGGGAGCTTAAATTTATCTGTATGGTGCGGGTTAATATATATGTGTTTTTTGGGCAGATAGTGATCGTGTACTATCAGATTCTGTTTAAAGGCATTAGAATAGATAAAATCAAAATGTTGTTGTTCTAACTGTTGCAGGTGATAGTTAAAAACGGCAAAGGCGAAAGGGATGTGTTCCCTCATACCATCAATTGCATCTTCAATGCGTGCCAGATCTTCACCAAATTCATCAATATGAAAATCGTGATCTATAACACCATCACCATTGTGATCATGAACTAGCATGAATTGTGTAAGATAAACATATTGTTCCATAAGTTCTGTGAAGATGGCGGGGTTCGGAATGCCAGTATTTTTCTTAGCTCTATTTTTATATTTTTCCAGGTCATGACCATCCGGTTTGGAAGGCAGGCTATCTACATATTGCACATGGCCTTTTTTTAGATGTTTGCCAAGCCAAGTCCCGATTTTTGGAACCATGCCATAATATTGATTAATTTTGCTGCTATCGGTGACTACTGCCGAAGACATATCAAGCTTTTGTTTAATTTCATTGAGTTTTAATTTTTCAATATCGCTATAGTCTGTATGGATGGCATTTGTTTTTTTGTTTTCTAATTCTACTGTGGCGTATTTTGCAACTTTGCCGCCGAATTTTGAAAGGTCTTCAAACTTGTTTTTGATATGGTTAGGTATAGTGGTTTGTCCGTTTATAGGTACGTTTCTAGACATTACCAAAGCATCTGTTGCTTCTTTGTGGTAGGGGCTATGAGCCCCATATAAAAACGTTTCTAAAAGCTTTGCTTCTTCTAAGGATAAATCGCGAAGCTCTTTTTGTTGCTGGAAAATTTTATTAACATCACGGCTCTCATAAATTTCTTGTTCAATTTTATCGAGATGATTTTCGATGTTTTCAAGATGCTCCTTGACAAAATTATGATGGTCTTCCATGAGGCGGAGTAGCTCTTGCACATCTTTTTGTAAATACCAGACATCTTGACGAAGTTCACCGAGCTGCTCGATTATGATTTTTTGGTTTCGAAGAACCTGCTTCAGCATACCGATCATGACTTCATCAGCACTAGCTCCACCAGAGTTCTTTTTTAATAAACTTACCACTATGCCAACACCACTTGCCACATTTCCAAAGGCGGTAAAATCAAAGCTTTTACCGAATGAGTCGGCTATTTTTAATGCGCCAACACCATCATAAATTTTGGTGGCCGCGTTATTTGCTTCAGAAATGGTCTTTGCTGTCTTTGGGTCGAATAAAGCCAAAGCTGAAGAGAGAGCATACCCATAAGAGTGGAATTTTTTTACGTTTTGATGATGTGCTTTGACAGCCGCTTCATAATCGCTTTCTTGAGGTTGGATAATGTTAACATTTATTGTGAAATTATTCGTAACGAATGTTTTGTATTCCTTATCGGTCATTTTTGATAAGGATTGGAGTTCTTCTCTTTTTATCTTGCCCGTTAAAACGTCGCTTATTTGATTATCGTTCAAGCCTTTCGATTTTAAGGTATCATAGAGTTTTGAGGTCTCAAGCACGTAGTCACTTCCATATTCTATCTCAAGTGCATCCAACTCTGTAGATCGCGGCAATTTATTGGTGCCTTCAATTTCTTTGACTTTGTCGTAAAGCTTGGAGAGCGCGGGGGGCATAGTCCCATTGGCTTTCATATCGTACAAATCATGTGCGAGTTCGTTAACTATTTCTGGAGTCTCCAGCATTTTTTTGAGTAAATCTTCTTTGTCTTCCCAGACCTTTTTTTCCCATTCATATTTTGCTGGTGCATTTAGATCCAAAATTGGCGTGTTGACGGCCTCAACCCAAACAGGATTTGTTTGCAGTTCTTCTATCCTTTTGATTTCTGCTTGAGCATTTTTTTCATTTTTGCGGCCATTCAAAAGTGAAAGAAAAATTTCTGGATTTTCTCTCATCGCACTTACAGTTTTGGTTCCAAAAATGTATTTGGCAAGCACACTTTCAGGCGTTGGGTCTGGCCGATTATCATTCGCCATTTGGGTTGTGGTTTGGGGCTGCGCCTCAACAACCTGACTTTGTCCAATCAAAGGTGAAACACTCAGCGAAAGGGCAAGGAAATAGGGGGAAAGCTTTAGCTGGTTGGGCATAGTTTTCAGTCCATTTAATTGCTGGCGCATTAACATAATTATTTGTAAATTAACGTTGAGTCAATCAAATAGTTATGGTTGTATTCATAGCGTTTTTTATAGCTCATGAATATAGTCTTAATCTTGGCTATAAGATTAAGTGAATATAGCTTGCAAATATTGGGGCTATAGTTTGTTTTAGATAAGTGAGCGGTCAGTATTTATTATGCTGCCACCGATATTATCGAGCTTTGTTGATCGTGAACAGATCGCACCCCCGCAACCAACTTAAATTTTTTCATTTAATATCAATGGGATAGAGATTTTTAGGTTCAAATCACCTTTTGCAATTTTATATTAAAATCAGTCATCTAGGGAATGAAGGTTGTTTGTAATATGGCAATGAATTTGGAGTATTCTGCAACCATAATGCATAGCTATTAGAACCCATAGGCATGTTCTGAAAAATATTTATTGTGTTATCTCTAAGCTTTAGGTTTAGTGGAAACCAATCTGTATATTATGTAGTTTGATGAGATCGATGCAGATAGACATGAAACCAATGAACATACCCATCCGAAGTTTGCTTCCTGTTTTTACCGTAGCGGTATCTTTGTATTTTGGCGAAGCATCTAATGCTCAAATAACCGAGAGGCAGCCTGCCGACCCTACCGAGCAGCCAGTTAATGATAATACTGATATACAGCAACAAGTGGAGAAGGACATAAGGCGTCACATATTGAAGGAGATTATTAAACGGGCCTGGCAGGAAAATCCAAGAAACTATGAAGCTCATCGCGAAGGACTTAAAGGTAGCGGGGATGCTCTTTTGATGCGCATGAAACTTGCTGGTGATCGTTATCAAGGAAATTTCTATCGCATATTACCTGGAACAGATTACATAAATATCAGTGAAGTCGGCCTTATAGGGTGGGAAAGTAGAAAAAAAGACTACGACATTGAAATGCGTAGAAAAATGGCTAAGAACCCTGAAGAAGTTGATAAGCTTTCCGATCAAGTAGCTGATCATATTATGGATTGGGATAATGCACCTAAGCACTTTAAAGAAGTGTATGAAGCGACTAGGTTGCATGAAGGGCAGATCAAGCTTCCTTTCGCTAGTAGTTTTGAAGGGCTGAGACTGCAATATCCTGATTTTTTCCAAAAATTTCTTGACAAGTTGAATGACGAGCAAAGGCAGCGTTTTTTCAATAAAAAAATGAGCTCACAAGAATGCGCCAATGTTATGAAGATTTCTAAAAAGGAATTTCATGTTTTCATTCAAAATACTTTTCAATCTGATCCTACCCCTCAGAAAAAATTGACGCCAAAAGATAAGCTCAAGTTGCAGAGAGAAGCGGAGCGCCGAGAACATAAAGAAGATATGAGGCAGGCTTATGATAACCTGAGAGCTGGCATATCAATATTGGGAATGTTTGATGAGAATGCAGCGCATGAATTTGAGTCAGTTGGTAATGCAGCGCTTCAAATTTATGACGGTATGAAAAATATACAAATTGATGGCGCCAGCTTAACGAGTATGGGCAGTATTGCGGCTGGTATCAATATTCTAACGAGCATGGGAAGAAAGCGTGAAAGTGCCGAAAGCAAGATGCTGAAACAGGTGCTGGACAATCAAAAGAAAATGATGGCCCAGCTTAGTGAAATCCATGTGGGTGTTAAGTATGTCAGGCATACTCTTGCCTATATGATTAGTCTTATGGAGCACAGTCAGAGAAGGAATGATAAAGAGTTTTTGAAAATTAATGAGCGCCTGAACGACATTCAAAAAGGGGTTTACGAAGATCGAGAAACTACAAAAATCTTAGAAAAGGAAAAAAAGCTTAGAGAAATAAAGTCTGCTAAAGATAAAGTATTGGACTCTTTTCATTATGAGTCTGTTGGCCCAATTCATTCAGAGCTCTGGAAGGCTTTGCAAAACCCTAATAATATAAGTAAAAAAGCAGACGAAAAAATTAGAGAAGTTCATGACGTGCTTTCTGATATAGCCAGCTTAGCAACATCTCAGCTAGATTCCTCGAAACTTAATTCTGTGTTTACAGATAAAAGAGATATAGGCAAGTTGAGCGTTGAAGAATTAAAATATAAAATAGGTGGTACTACATTTTACCAAGACACCGGTATGTTACCAGGTATCGGTAAATGGTTACGGGGGAATTTGGCGGTAAACTTTAAATCTTCAGTCATTTATGGGGGAGATACACTTACAGCAAATATTAATGGATCAGGCTTAGATATAAAAAACTTGTTTGACCCAGATTTGTTTTCAGACCTGTTCTATGAATATGTTGATTTGGCATTTTACCGGCCACTATTATATGGACAAGATAGTGTTGTTATTCGCGACCAAAAAATTTCTGCGTTCTGCGATGATTTAGGCAGATTTGGAAATGCGATTGATCAAATGCGTTTCCATTTACCGCTTGCTTTAGCTGTGTTCGACCATCATCTCAATAAACTCGATACAATACATAGTGTATTTATTGAGGATATGGCTCAGAGAAATAGAATCATTTTCAATCTGGACAGTGCTCAATTCAAAGATTTTGTTTTTGAACCTGCACAGCAAGAAAAGAAAAAATTAGATATCCTTTATGATTATACTAATGATGAAGGAAAGCATGTTTGTTTTGGCAATTCATTCTTCCTTCGTCAGTTTTCTAAGGGTGGTATGTTTTCCAAGGGATCTTCAGACATTTTCTATAGGGGAGCATCGACGGATAGTATCAAGAAGGAGCTCTCTAAATTACATGAAAAACATTTGTTTCAGATTGGTGAATGGTGTGGGGTTTTCCAGAGAGGGCTTCGTGCAGAGCTAAAAAAGAAGCGAGAAATTCGTGGTCCTGTATCACCATCAAGATTTGGTTCAGAGCGTTATGAAGGACCAATAAGTGGATTGTATCGTACAGTAAGACACGATCAAATTATTAAAAGATATATCTCCCTATCACCGGCGCTTAAAAAGCGCAGGCCGAATTTACCGGAATATATTTATGAAGAAAAAATATATCAACACGATCAAGATGTGCGTTATAAAAGAGGGAAAAAGCTTCCTACAACAAGAGGATCTAAGTATTTGAGTGAAGGCAAGATCAGAAAATCTAGTATAAAAGAAGAATATATAGATATTCTCGCAACCGAAATAAAGAAAAGGCAACACCAAATAGAGGCTGGATGGGGACAGACGCTTAGGGATAACGAAGAAGAAATATTGGGTGATCTTTATCGAGCGCACTTTGTAGTCAAAACTTTTCTACGGGGAGGGTATGGCAAACATTATATGTACGTTTCAGGCTTGGAGCCGATTTCGGACGCTGTTTATGATATGGAGCAGATTTATTCGCTTATAACAACGAAATGGTTAAAGGGTGAAAGCGGTTTAGATATTCACCCCGCAGAAATTAGAAACTATGGAGTTATTAAGGAAGTAGATTATGACTTTTATACCAAGTCAGAGAATGTTTTGAAATGGGAAGAAAAAGGCAGAAAAATAAATTATCTTACTAGTTCCATGAAATTGCCGGACCTGCCGAAGAGGGATATTGGATATTTGAAAAAGGCGTATAAAGCAATGGAAGCAGCGTCACCATTTGAAGACATCAGGCCACATGAGGATTGCTTTCCTTCATTTGAGTAGGCGGGTATTTACTGCATTATTTTATGCTGCCACCGATATTATCAAGCTTTGTTGATCGTGAGCAAATCTCACCCCCGCAACCATTCCCGATTTTTTCCATTAATATCAGATGCTTATCTTTTATTTAAAATCAAAAAATTAGGGTTACGCACCATATTCATTTATTCTAAAAAAGAATCAAGTGAGGAGTGATTTATGGACAATATTGATGCAAATTCCGTCTATTTAAAAAATGAAGAGTTAGATTGGTATCTATCAGAAAAATCACTCATTTCCTGGTGCAGCTGAGGGGAGACAATCCTTCGCATTAATCATATCTTGTCTTTGCGAAGCAATCTCTATCATTTTATATGCCTTTTTGAGAGGAGCTAAGCCGTTCTTGGGGGCATCAGGCACATCAACTTTATAAATTTTGACGGTACGCGCAGGTATATTAGGCATGTTGCCTGCACTACGAGTATCAAAAATCATTTTCTTACGTTTCTCTATGTTATTTAAATTAAATTCAGGATCGGTATTGTGAGTTAAATTTGAAGATAGAGTTAGGTGTGTTTGGGCTTCTGCAGTCTTGAAAAACTCTTTAGCTTTTTCGGTTTTAATATGATCCAAATATCTATCCAGAGAATACTTGTTTTGGTAATAGAACATCTGGAAGACTTCCGGTCGCAGGTCGAATGAATGTTGTTCATCCATCCACTTTCGTTCAATAAAGTCAAAAATCTTTTTTATTGTAAGCATTTTATTTGAAATTTCGCCCAGTTTTGGCTTGTTACTATAATCTTTGCCATATGCCCCCTCTACCAGCGTTTTTAGAACAAAATGAGCCCTATAGAGATTACCTAAATAATATTCTGGATTTTTATTCAAGTTACCAGACCAGTATTTGCCAATATTTCCAACTTTGGTGAAAATTTCGTGAGCAACAACTTGTTTAAGGTTTGTTAGGTTCTTTTGCTGTTGAGCGATCGCATCGGGATTTGCAAGTGGGTAATGGATTACTAATTGTGGGTTATTTGCATCGTATTGAGGTATAATTGATCTGTAGGAATGCACATAAGGTTTAAGCATTCCATGTGTTCCATGTAAGTTGTGATGAAGCTCAATAGATTCTTTGACTTCGTGATAATAATTATGATGGAGCCTGCGGTTCTTAGGATTATCTTCTCCTAAATCAAAAGTCCGCACAGGATGAGCATTAATGTTTTTGGCATTGAGTGAGCGAATGCCGATGCCAGTCCATTCCGCCAATGCCATAAACTTTGAATCAGAAAGACTTTCTAATTTTTCAGTTATTTGCTCTCTATTAATGCGGTCGTCTTTGAAAAAGATGTCATTTTTCGTATAAGCTTTTAGCCATCCGGCTTCCTCACGGTATATAACTCTTTTATTACCAGCAGATGTGTAATTATATTCGAATCTCGTACCGTCGCCATATCTTTGGGAAGATTGAAAATCCACCACGGATTCTGGGCTTTTTTCAATATAATGGTCATGATAAATGAGGTTGTTATCGAAAGCTTCTCTGTAGATATAGTCAAAGTGCGCATCTTCGAGCTTTTTCAGTTCGTACTCAAAAACGGCAAAGGCCAGAGGTATATGTTGGCGCATGGCGTCAATGGTTTTTTCAATCTGCTTTAAATCTTCACAGAATTCTATGGCGTTTTTGTCTTGTTGAACATTGCCTTCGTTGTTGTGATCCAACCAACGATATTTAACAATATCCATATATTCAGATAAAGATTGCGCAAATACTTGCGGGTTAATAATGTGGCCTTTTAATTTCTCTAGGATTTTTCCATTATACCTTAGTGAATTATGAGATGAATAGCCAATAGACCCATTCTCAATATATTGGTTTAGCCAGGAGCCTATACTAGGCAAAAGCCCCCAGTCCCAGTAAATATTTGTTGAGTCAAGACGGTCTTTTAGTTTGTTGAGGTTAAAATCTTCAATGTTCGCTTTATCTAAATATGCGGTATTTATTTTATCATTTTCTAGAATATCAGTTGCAAAAGTAGCTATGCTGTTTAAATGGCTTCTAATTTTAGAAAATGTATCACCAGGATCTTCTAAATTGTCTAAGCTCACGCCATTGTAGGATTCTTGTAATGCGCTCCAAAGGTCTTCATCAATATCATTGCCAGCAGCGTTATAAAATTCGCCTAATAGCGCTCCTTTGTCTTTTAAAACACGTATCATTTCTTCATTATGGCTAACAACTTTTATTAAATCCTGAGTATCAAAAACTTCCCGTTCTATATCTTCAAGTCGTTTTTCAATATATTTGAGTTCGTCTATGATTTCAGTTTGGTTAAATTCAGTAATGCGCAATAGCCGGTTTAAGTCATACTGAATCTGCCAAACATCATTTCTTAACTCCCGTATTTCTTTCATCATCTCTTGTTGATTTTTGAGAATTGCCTGAAGCATTTCAATCTGCACTTCATCCGGAGATTGTCCATTACTGCCTTGCATTAAATTAACAAGAGCTCCAAAGCCTGACACCACATTGCCAAAGGCGGTAAAATCAAAACTTTCGTTATATTCACTGGCGATTTTTAAGGCATCCATACCTTTGTAAACGCTTGTAAGAGCGTTATTGGTTTGAGCAACCACATGTGCCTTTTTAGGATCAAATAGTGCCAATGTTGAAGAAAGTGCAAATCCATAAGAGCTAAATTGTTTTACATTTTGATGATGCTCTTTTATGGCAGTATTATAGTTATTTGCCGAAGATCGAGAATTATTAATTTTTATGATGAAATTATTCTCAATAAATGTTTTATATTCCTCAGTAGTCATGTTATCCAAGGAAGGGATATCTTCTTTACTTATCTTGCCATTGACAAAGTCCATCATTTTTTTATCGCTTAACTCGAACTGTCTTTGTAAGTGGTCGAGTAGGGCAACATCGCCCCCAAAGTCTGTTTTTAATTTATCGTATTCATTTGAGAGTGGCAGTTTATTGACAGAATTGTTTCCTCTGTACTCATTATGAAGATTGTAAAGTCTGGCAGCTTCATTGCCATATGTTTGATTCATAATGGCATCAACAATATCTCTAAAAATTCGGTCGGTCTTCTCCGGATTTGCGCGCATTTTTTGACGCATATAATCATCACTCTCATCCTGAGTGTAATCCCATAATTTTACGGCAGCATCTCCAATAGGTAGACCCCTATAGGTTATAGGGCTAATAAATATTTTATACACGTCGCTGGTTTGCCGATCAGCATAGAATTTTGCATATCCCTCGTCATAAATAGCCGCGGACATTTCTTTGAATCGCTGAGGGTGCTCGTAGTAAAATTCTCGAACATTCTTATTGACGATATAACGAGCGCGCGCCTTATCTTTTGGCGTTGGGTCTGGTCGATTATCATTCGCCATTTGGGTTGTGGTTTGGGGCTGCGCCTCAATAACCTGACTTTGTCCAATCAAAGGTGAAACACTCAGCGAAAGGGCAAGGAAATAGGGGGAAAGCTTCGAAAGCTTTAGCTGGTTGGGCATAGTTTTCAGTCCATTTAATTGCTGGCGCATTAACATAATTATTTGTAAATTAACGTTGAGTCAATCAAATAGTTATGGTTGTATTCATAGCGTTTTTTATAGCTCATGAATATAGTCTTAATCTTGGCTATAAGATTAAGTGAATATAGCTTGCAAATATTGGGGCTATAGTTTGTTTTAGATAAGTGAGCGGTCAGTATTTATTATGCTGCCACCGATATTATC
>JAUJEB010000006.1 GCA_030442055.1 Agaribacillus aureus
CCATTGGAAAATGGGAATAAAACCGATAAGGGTATAGTGATGTATAAGAAGAGCCGTATGACGGGAGACTGTCACGTACGGTTCTGTGAGAGGTTCGGGGTGAAATTCCCCTTACCTACTCGACCGGGCTTTTTTTATTGAATTCTCCCCAAAATTTGTTTTGCTTTTAATTCCCACAAGCGGGCCTCGTCTGCCGAAGCTGAAAGCGAAGGCAGACTACGTCGGGTGAGACCCGGTCTCCGACAGATTAGCAACAGCAAGCATCAAACACTGTTGCTTTTGCTCAAACTGTTGCTAATCCACTTTCGATTGTAAGACCACCCCTCGTTAGCAGGTCCTCCGGTCCTGTGCTGATCTGATATAATCTAAAGCTGTACCCACAAACATTATTTCTATCAATCCAATCTCCCGCTTATATTGATAGACGCTTGAATATTTATAATCCAGTATATTTTAACTAAAACAAATTTTCACTAAATTAAATCAATACTGCCCCTCCTGGCACAGGACCGGAGGACCTGCGCCAGGAGGTGGAGGATAGCTAAGTCCTGGTTTTATGAGTGAAGTTTTTTAACGATTAATTCAATACAACATATTATGAAAGTCTTGTCCTCAACAATTCACAGCACAGTTCCGGTTGTTGGCACCGATGATATCCAGAAATCAATTTCTTATTATACTAAGGTTCTGGGGTTTTTACCTGACTTTCAATTTGGAGACCCAGTTGTTTATGCAGGCGTAAAATCGGGTGAAGCAGAAATCTATTTCGCCTACGACCCGGATCTTGTCAAAGCGATTCAAAAGGAAGTTTTTTCTCCGGAAATTTTCATATGGATCACTGAAGCAGACAAACTATATCAGGAACACACTAATAAGGGTGCGGAAATAATTGACGCTATATCGGATCGCCCTTGGGGAGCCAGGCAGTATGTTGTTAAGGAAATAAATGGATACCACTTGAAGTTTGCTCAACCATTATAGTAATAGGAAATTAATCTCAGCACTTTGAAAAGAATAGAACCAATTATTACAAAGCCAGTAACAAATGCTATGAATGAATGAGATTTCGTAGATCAAGATAGTTTATGAGGACTGGAAAGTCCACCACAAGTAATAAATTTGAAATAAAGCGTGGCTGTGCGAGAGGAAAGGTTAGTGCATTCTAATCCCCGCTCATCATAGCTGGACGTTATCCACCATAGCCAATTCAATATGAGAACATTTACACCTATTTTTCTTCTGCTAATTCTGATTGGATGTGTGACTCAGTCGGAAAAGGATAAGGACCTATTGACCGAACGAATTTCTAGAATCGAAAACGGTCTTCAACCTAATCTCCAAATCCAGGGAGATAGTATCCCAAACTATAATATAGAAGCAAGGATGAAGGAATTAGGTATTCCCGGAGTTAGCATAGCTGTCATCAATGGGGGGCAGCTTGAATGGGCAAAAGGTTATGGGGTCGCAGACAGTTCAGAAAATCGCCCGGTAACCACTGAGACTATGTTCTTAGCCGGATCAATAAGCAAGCCTGTAGCTGCCATTAGAACTCATCAGCTTGCCGAAGAGGGTGTCATAAGTTTGGATTCGAACGTCAATAAATACCTCACAAGCTGGAAACTACCTGAAAATGAGTTTACAGAAAAAGAAAAAGTCACCCCCCGAAGAATATTGAATCATACGGCAGGATTAACAGTTTGGGGGTTTCCCGGATATGACAAAGGTGATACAATACCTAGTGTATCTGAAGTATTAGATGGTCAAGGAAATACAGACTCCGTTCGTGTCTATAAGGAACCTGGAGAAAGTTGGATGTACTCTGGTGGAGGGTATACCATTATGCAGCTCATGATTACAGATATTGAAAGAAAGTCATTTCCGGAAATAATGCAGACACATGTATTAGACCCTTTAGGAATGACAGCCAGTACTTTTAAAAATCCTCTACCACATCAGTATCATTCTATTGCTGCGACCGGATATCGCGTAAATGGGGACGAAGTAGAAGGGAAATGGCCTATCTATCCTGAAATGGCTGCTGCCGGTCTATGGACGACTCCATCACAGCTCATACTGTATGCACAAGAGATTCAGCAAATTTACCAGGCCCAACAGGATGGCTTGTTGAAGGCGAGCACGGTAAGTGAGATGCTTACGCCGGGAATGAACAATCATGGCTTGGGACCGGTGGTAAGGGAACATACATTTGGACATGGAGGTGCAGATGAAGGGTTCAGAGCTGATTTGGTGGCCTGGAAAGAGAATCCCGTTGCGATTGTGATCATGGTTAACTCTGACAATGGCAGTATCATTCAGGAAATAAAGTTGAGTATCGCTAAGGAATATGGATTGCTTGGTATTGAGCCAATTAAAAGAGTGGTTCAGAAACAATCAGTTGAGGAACTACAAAGATTTACAGGTAAGTACAATATTCCAGAACTTGGAGATGTAGAAATCATCGTAAAAGACAATGGACTTGAACATCTGGCACCTTTTGCACCTGAACCTATTTTTTTACTTCCCGCTTCAGATAGCACTTTTTTCAACAAAAATAATGGTGAATATCTTCAATTTCTCCAAAACGGTGATTCAATAACCGGGTTCAGATTTTATAGATTTGAAGCAACTAAAATTGAATAGAAAATATTAAAGGTGGATACGTAACCAGTCCAAAAACCCGGACTGGTTGGAAATAGGATGTTATTGATTAGGTCTACCATATGTAGCGTGACACTATCAACTGAATACCTCAAAACACTCCTCCAACCTCTTCGAATCCTCCACAAAAATGTTCGATTTAGATCCAGTCATCCCGACCTCGCCCGCCAAAGCTCTTTGAGTGAAGGAGGGCCTTTCTTTGTTACATTTCTTCGATATTGGTTAGGTATATAATTCCCGGGGCGGGCTTCGTCGGGTATAACCCGGTCTCCTTTTAGCGAAGAATAAATAACATGTACTTCCCACAAGCGAGCCTCGCCTGAGGTTTAATCAATTACTTCCGCTCGAACTAGTTTGTAAGACACATCCAGGTTTTATTAAGATATAGGTCTAGCAAGGCTGCCGAGATCTATACCTATGTGCCTAACCCATCTTTGAATTCAATTAAAAATCCTTTAGATTAAGTCATAATAATTCAAAAATATCTGGACCCATAGTTCTGGATGATATTTATATTATCGCTATCTAATTTTTGACTCCTTTTGTACAAAAACACTTAACATGCTAAAAACCGGATCTATCATTATAACCATTTGGAGCAGCCTGAATTTTTTGCCCGCACTCTATGTTGTTATTGGGATTCTTTTCTTAGGAAAACACCCTCCTGGATTGTATGCAATACTAAATGAGGAAAATATCAAATCGTTGAGTCCGGAAATATTGGCAACTGTGGATTCAATTGGTCTTTTTGCAAACTTGTCCGTAGTAGCTCTAAACCTATTAATTCTAATTGCTATTTGGAAAGGGTTGAATCAAAGAATCTTGTGGGTATTTTGGGCTCTTTTGGCAGCAATTGCTTTCGCTATTTTGGCAGGAGTTGCAGCTGACTACGCTGTTGGTTATGCTTTTCCAGAAGTAAATATTGTCTCAACTCTTATTTTAGTCACGGGCTTTATATTTTCTGCAATTGGTCTTTTTAGACCCCTTCCGGACGGTAGTGTTCCATAAAAAAGAGAAAAACTGGGTGTGCGTTTGCAACTACATCCTTTTATTTTTTAAGGTAGATACACCGGATCTGCGATCCGGATTATTTAAATGTCCCTCAAATGGAAAATGAGAACCTAAACCTGTAGGTAATACGATTTCCTATTATCCTGAATTTGGCCTTATAGGAAAAAATTCCAGGACTATGTTATCTACTCATCTGTCCAAAAACCCAAAATACTCCTCCAACCTCCTCAATTTTCTCACCAAGAAGTTAGGTCGAGATCCGGTGATATAAACATTATTATGGACGGGGAAATCATAACGATGAAAGAATAAGCCATTGAGAAATGTTAGGGTATCATTTAAATAGGTTTGAGCTTGAACGATTAGCTTGAATGTCTTAAATTGAAATAGTGTAAGAAATTAAAGGGTGGTAGTCAAACTTTGATGATAACATGCTGCCTAATTTCAGCAAAAATAAAATGATTAAAGGCAATATGTTGATGCGCCGAATAGGTCTGGCCAAATGTTACAGGTAATTTTGTAAACAGGTTTACTACAGAACACAGCTATAATTAACCAGTGCTATTTAACCATTTTTTATGATTAAAATTAATTACTTTAAAGCGTTCACATCTCAATTTTGAGTAGTGGAATCTTACGGCAAAATCAGTGTTGCTTTAAGGATATCCCAAATCTATTTATCGTATGAAATATAAAGTACCTATTTCAGTTATTATGATTTGTAATAACATAAAGGCCCCCATTCATGAAGCAATACAAAGTGTTCTTTCGCAAAGTTTTGAAATGTTTGAATTAATTTTAGTTAACAATGATTCATGCAATGAGACGGAGTTTGAACTTAATAAGTATAAGGATTCAAGAATTATTTATATCGAGAATTCTGACAGACAAGGAGATTTTTCTGCAAGAAACCATGGAATGGAATTAGCAAGTGGCAAATATATTTGTATGATAGATGCAAACCATATATCGCTTTCAGATCGGCTGGAATACCAGTACGAATACCTGGAATCACATCCAAGTGTTTCTGTCCTGGGAGGCGGATTAGAGATTGTTAATGAAAATGGCGTGATAAAACAAACCGGTTCAACATATTTAAGTTATCCCGAGATCAAAACCCGGCTTTTGCAGCATTGCTGTTTTAATCAGTCAACTATTATGTTCAGAAGCAATCTGTGTAAAAAGTATGGGCTCTTTTATAATGAAAAATTCAAGCACGCCGCTGACTATGATTTTTTGGTAAGAGTCGCCAATAACTTTGCCATAAGAAATGTACCAAAGGTGTTGGTTCAGCGGAAAAGTCATTCAGGTTATTTTTTTCCTCCACCCACATTAGCTCAATCAGAACACGAAGACAGTGTCAGAAAACGTCAACTAAAACAATTTGAAATTGCGTCAAGCGAAAAAGAAGTGGCGCTACACCTAAAGCTTATGAAGTCTGAATATGTTATGGATTCGGATCTTAGTATATGTAAAATATGGCTTAACAAGCTATTAGAGGTAAATCATCAAAAAAAACTCTATAATAGCAACTACCTTTCGCAACTATTTAAAAGTTCATTGGAATCAGCCGTTTACACCAACGCTTTAGGAGGCTGGTCTATTGAGAAAGAAATGCTCAATCATATTAGAACCATAATCTCAAAGGATAAATCGATTCTTGAATTTGGTTCTGGAAAAGGGACAGAAGCGTTATTGGAATCTTATAAGGTTACAAGTATTGAACATGATGATAGGTTTTTTATTAAGCGTAACAAGTATCATGATATTGTTTTAGCACCCATTCAAAACAATTGGTATACTCGTAAATCTGTTGAAGCTACCCTGAAACAAAGCTTTGATCTTATTATAGTTGATGGCCCTCCAGGAGTACTGAGAAAAGGCATATTAGAACATCTGGATTTGTTCGAAAACCTTACTGCTCCAATTATCTTTGATGATGTAAATCGCAATTTAGATAAAGACATCATGGAAAAGTTTTGTGATGAATTAAACTTTGATTATGAAATTATTTCCGGTCATGAAAAAGAATTTGCAGTTTGTACTAAAATATGAGCAAACTAAACAGGATGATATCCGATGATTACAATTAGAGAAGAAAGCAACGGCGATTTAATCGCTATTAGGAAGATAAATGACAAAGCATTTGGTCGACCGCAAGAAGGAAGAGTTATTGATAAACTCAGAGAATCAGATTCACAAGTGCTTTCTTTGGTTGCTGAAATTGACAATAATATAGTCGGTCATATTTTTTACAGTACTGCGGTAATAGCGTGTAATAATGAAAGGATAGTTGGAATGGGATTAGCACCAATGGCTGTTTTACCTGCATATCAAAAACAAGGAATAGGAAAACTATTAATCAATGAAAGTCTGGATGTACTAAAGAAAAAACGGGTCACTTTCATTATAGTTTTAGGACACGAAGCCTACTATCCTAAATTTGGATTTGAGGTAGCGTCAAAATATAACATAAAATGTCAATGGGATGATGTGCCTAACGAAGCATTTATGATACTGATACTTGATAAAGAAAAAATGTCAAATGTTCATGGAGTTGCAAAATATAGCGACCAATGGAATGAGGCAATGTAGATAAGCAAAAAGATGTGCGAACGCACAACAATAAGTATAGGCCATTTGGTTGTAACCCTTCCTGAAAATCGGACCGTCTGGAGATAGAATATTATTAGTTAGGGCCAAACAATATGGGTAGACCTCATCAATCAAATGACTCAAAATACCTCTCTGGATTTAGTTTTTCCTTCATTGCAAATCAGTGCGGGAGGTGCGCGGCGTTATACACGGGTACGTTGACAGTAATGTCGGGCGCGACATACAATATGTAAAAACCTAACATTTGAACACAACTAAAATATATTCCGATACATAAGGATCTTTGCCCTTACTGAATTTTGTAAAGCAGTTTAGAAATTAAAAATTGGAAAAAATGAAAATTACGCTTACAGGTTCACTAGGACACATAGGAAAACCTCTGACACAAAAGTTAATTGAAAAAGAACACACGGTTACGGTCATTAGCAGTAATCCGGCAAGAAGCAAAGAAATCGAAGAATTAGGAGCCATTCCTGCTATTGGCACTCTGCAAGACGTCAACTTTTTAGCTTCTAGCTTTAAAGACGCCGAGGCTGTCTACACAATGATTCCTCCAGCTAATTATTTCGACCATGACCTTGACTTGCCTGGGTATTACCAAGAGCTTGGAAATAATTATGCGGAAGCCATTAGGCGAGCGGAAATTAAACGTATTGTAAATCTGAGTAGTATTGGTGCGCATTTGGATAAAGGCAACGGGATTTTGCTGGGTACGTATCATGTAGAAAATATTCTGAACAATTTACCAGAGGATGTGGCAATTACTCACATAAGACCCACGGAATTTTACTATAATTTATTTGGTTTTATCGACTTGGTTAGGAGCCAGGGGATAATGGCAAGCAACTTAGAAGAAAGTGACTTGAACGCATGGGTTTCGCCTCAGGATATCGCGGCTTGCGTTGAGGAAGAAATCAGCACCCCATCATCAGGACGAAAAGTGCAGTACGTAGCAAGTGACGAATTGACTTATAAAGAAGTGGCAAGTATTTTAGGTTCAGCGATCGGGAAGCCTGAACTGAAATGGGTAATGATTCCAGACGACCAATTGCTAAAGAGTTTGGAAAGTGCCGGAATGCAACCAGAAATAGCCAAGGGAATGGTAGAAATGTACGCTGCAGTCCATAGTGGATTATTATACGAAGATTACAACTTGCACAAACCTAAAACATTTGGCCAGGTCAAAATGAAAGATTTTGCGAAAGAATTTGCAGCAGTCTATAATGAAAAATAGAAGGAGATATGCAACCCTATAGAATAAAAACAGTCAGTCAATACCATAAATTAAGAGGATTGCCTGGACCTGCCCACCCGTTAATCAGTGTCTTCCGTATCGAAGAGATTACAAAACTTAAGGATGATGAACCTAATCATATCATTCAAGATTTTTATTCAGTTGCATTGAAGAAAAATATTAACGCTACGTTGCATTACGGACAGCAGGAATATGATTTTGATGAAGGTAAGCTATTTTTTATTGCACCTAATCAAGTCTATTCCCTACAAGCAAAAAATAATCTGACACATTCGGGATGGTTACTGCTTATCCATCCCGACTTTTTCTGGAATACTTCTTTAGTGAAGAAAATTAAACAATACGAGTATTTTGGATACGCTGTGAATGAAGCACTTTATCTGTCAGAAAAGGAGGAAGAAACCATTGTCGGTATTTTGCAAAGCATTGAGGAAGAATGCCATTCCAATATTGATAAATTCAGCAAACCCGTTATTATTTCCCAGGTTGAATTATTACTGAATTATGCTGATAGGTTTTATCATCGGCAATTTATAACACGGGAAAAGAAGAATCATCAAATTTTAGTCCGATTAGAAAAAATACTGAATGATTATTTCAATAACGAAAACTTAATTAGCAGTGGCTTACCATCGGTCTTGGATATTTCTCATTCATTAAATGTATCGCCTAACTACTTAAGTGGTTTACTTAAGGTTTTAACCGGAAAAAGCACCCAGCAACAGATTCACGATAAGCTGATCGAGAAAGCAAAAGAAAAACTATCAATCAGCGAATTATCAATTAGCGAAATCGCTTACGAATTAGGTTTTGAGTATTCACAGTCATTCAGCAAATTGTTTAAATCAAAAACCGGCTTAACACCCTCAGAATTTAGGCGATCTTTCAATTGATAACAAAACACTACTAGCCTGCGGAATTTCTGACTTTTTTAGATGATAAAACCAAACCCGGGGTAACCTTTTCATTTGAAAAGCAATAAAGGTAAAATTGGTAAAACCTCTAGAACAAGCATTATTATGAAATTCTCATTTAGAAAAGAACTTTTTATGGTGGTTTGCCTGGTATTTATATTAGGCTGTACTGCCAAGGATGAATCTGGAAATCCTATTGGCCCCGCTATTGATGCCATCCCCGATCAGGAGCTCAATGAGGGGGAGTCACTATCAATTACGATTCTTGTCAGGCATCCTGAAAAGAAATCGGTTGTTGTATCAAGTGTAAATTTGCCTGAGTTTGCCCTTCTGAAGAATGAGGGTAGAAATAGTGACGATAATCAAATTTTTAACATTGAATTTAATCCGGGATATGAAGATGCTGGTGTTTACGAAATAGTGCTTCAAGCTTTGGATACTGAAGGAATTTCGGATGAAATAATCTTCTCAATTGAAGTCTTTGATACGGGTTGCTCAAAATATGGGACCGCGTTAGATTTATGTGATGTTGCTGATATTTTACCTTTAATATGGGGTCCGGGTAGCAATAGTATAACTATTGGCGGGGGATTAAATTATTCAACAAAAGTTGGAGTGGGTTGGTCACAACAATATGGTGGAGTATTTGTTACCTCCTATTCAATCATAGGTGTAAGTTCAAACTACATTACAGATATGGCAAAAAATGTTAAAATTGATGGGCCGGAAGGATCTATAATCGAGATATGGGATTTAGAAACTTTGGAAGTAATCAATAGCAATATCTCAAACCCTGGAGATCAGATTGTATTTACAGCTATGCCAAATCATCGATATGGTGGCTATGCATGGTATGCAGATAATTCTCAGCAAAACCTGGCAATACATGCTGCTTTTGAATAAGCAGACTTTACGAACTTGGCTTAAGTTTGAATGCTCTTGTTGTCTTTCTGAAAGTGATTTGACTAATAAATACTATAGAAATCCATTTTCATTCATCGGCAATCTCATAACCGGAGTAGCATTCACATTGCTATTAAGTTTTTTCCTTAAATCAAATACCCAAAAATGAATTACAACACTAAAATAACGGAATACATAAATAAAGCCACGGATGAACAAGTTGGTATTCTTGAAGAAGTAAGGCAACTTGTGCATACTTCGGTAAACAACGTAGGCGAAGAAATAAAATGGGGCTTCCCGGTTTTTAACAACGGGAAAGACTTTGCCTATTTACGTTTTGCGAAAACACACATTATCTTGGGGTTTTATAATATTGATAAATTGCGGGACCCGAATAACCTATTGGAAGGCAAGGGAAATACCTTAAGGCATGTCAAGATTAAGAGCCTGAGTGAAGAACTTAAAAAGCAAATAGTTAAGTGGTTAATTGAAATATCTGAATAAAAGCCAGCGGCAACAACCAAACCCTAATGATGTGCTGAAAGGCTGCCGTTCATTAGCGCTGGTTTTGATCCCAACCTGGTTCAAAACATTTTGGTATTAGCTGTAACACATTATCTTAGTATGTGATGGGGCATTTTGACAATAAAGCCAAATTGGTTATAAAATCGACTCTAAAATAAAACAGCCTTTCCAACACAGTTTAAGTCCGGCATGACTACGGCGATTTACATATATGTGATCAATAACGATATGAATTTTATCAAAAATCCTTTAGATTAAAGTTCTTAAAATATATATAACATCGTGCTATATTGCCGGCGGTCATTACCTAATCGTAAATCGAAATGAGCCATACAGCGGTCGAACCTTGTGAGGAGCTCAAAGACTTTGTCAACCATTTTTGGTTTGCTGAATGGGCTGAACAGGCACAACATGCCCAATCAACCTATTTTTCATCTGCCAATACTTTAGTGGAGATTGCTTTCGCTTTTGATGGAAGCAAAAAACATCCCAAACTACTTTTTTCTTCAATACAAGGACAAACTTCCGGTTATGGACAATACCCGGCGGGTGGTTTTTTTGAATTATTTGGTGTTTCATTATATTCTCATGCCATTCCTTACCTATTTGGGATTCCAGCATCGGCGCTTAGCAATAAATTTATTACTACCGAAGCACTGTTGGGAAATGAAGGGAAAATATTAACTGAAAAAATAGCAACTGCCATTTCAACCAATGAGCGAATAAATATTTTAACTTATTTTTTTAAGTCGAAACTGGCTAATTCTCAATCCAACGATAAGCTAATAATTAAAGCTGTCAAAAGGATCAGGCAATATCATGGCAACATAAATATTGAGAAATTGTCTCATGACTTTTTCTATTCTCACAAGCAGTTTAATAGGATATTCAAAGCGTATTCGGGGTTTAATCCTAAACTATTTGCAAGAATTGTGCGCTTTGAAAACGTTCTCAAAAACCATGCATATTACGACAATCTCACCCAAGCCGCTTACTCCTATGGCTATTATGATCAGGCTCATTTCATCCGCGATTTTAGAGACTTTAGTGGCTTTAGCCCAAAGAAATTCTTTGAGATAAGTGGCTATTAAAATGTCCATTTTGTACAATCAAAGATAGCTACAATCTTATTTCTTTGTTCGAAAAGATGAAATACTTAATTCTCATACTTTGCCTGCTATATGTTATGCAAGGATTTAGTCAAACGGAAAATGAATCAAAAATGGACAATAAAACGATCAATGAAATTTTAGAATCGCAATACAGAGCAGCACTGCAAATGCTTCGTCAAACCATTGAGAAGATACCCTCAGCGCAATGGAAAACTGACGAATACAAAAATCCCAATTGGCAAATTGCCTATCATGCCACCTGGGCAGCGCAGCTCTATTTAGGTGCGAATATGGAAGCCTTTGTGCCTTGGGAGAAAGCAATAAAGGGAGCTGAAAGCCTTGGAGGAACACAGGACTGGGAAAATCCTGATGAAAGTGTAACAGTAGAAGGGTATAATTCGAAAGATGAGTTACTCTCCTTTATTAATAATGTAGAAGACGATTTACAACAAGCCATTTCGAAATTACCCATTCATGAGAACTCCGGTTTCGAATGGTATCCTTATTCTCGTTTAGAACTTCATATCAATAACATTCGACATATTCAGCACCATACGGCTCAATTAATTGAGCGGATGAAGGCAAAAGGTATCACTGGATTTCCATGGGCAATAGACGGAAACCCTCCCCATTAGCGCAGGTCCTCCGGTCCTGTGCTAATCTGTATTTGAACATTTATAGTCCCATGCCAAAAAAATTATACCCGATCTTGCCGGATTAACATAAATTTGATTCAGCATCTATGGATCATTTTATTTGTATTTTTACCAAAGCAAATTTTCGCTAAGTTAAATCAATACTTCCCCAATGGCAGGTGTTGGGCACCATCATTGCAAATGAAGAAAACAAACAAACGAACAGATTTAATAATTTTAATTGTGGCCATCTTGCTATCAACTATTTTAGTTGCCGGGACCGCTGGGTTTAACAATTTAATTAACGGAGATATAGATATCGCTCTTTACGACACCTATTTTGTAGTACCAAAATTCAAAATTCTATTACTGATAACATCTTTGGCAGTTTATATAATATTTTTAATCAGGCAAATACTATCTGGTTTTAATGGAAACTTCGGAAACTATATACTGGTGGGGGCGGCTACAATACTACTTCTACTAACGTTTTCCCTGGAAAAATTAATTTGGATTTTTAGAATCTTGATGAATTCAGGGTGGCACACCGAATTGCCAGAAGATGGCGCAATGTTTGGAGACGATATGACTACCGAAGTAATCTTCCTAGTCATTAAGGTAATTATCATTGCCACATTGCTCTTAACCGGATTTAAATTAGGAATGAACAGAAGACAATCGGGGTCCAACAATCGATAGAAGACATAACACTTACCAGATCGGAAATGAAATATTATTAACCTATAATTAGGGTAAGCTATCAGCTGTTGCTTCTGAACTTTTACAAAAGCCACCCCTGCAATTGAAAAAAGAAGGACGGAATGGAAGAATGAGCTGACGCCAACCAAAGCTATTAACACTTAATCAACGCCCTCAATGCCTGAAAATCTTGGTATTTACCAAGAATATATCAAAATATAATGCTGATTTTCGCTTATCAATAACTTAAAAAAATAATTATGAGGTTCATAAAATACCTATTGCTGCTTTCCATTGTATTGGGATCACGTAATACTTATTCACAACAAAAAAACAACACCATGACAAATCAGGAAATCGTAAAAAAAATTTTAAACGGCTTTAATGATCCTGCCCAAATTCAAGAATCTTTGGATCTGTTGGCGGATGATTACAAGTTTCAAAACCCCCTCGTTAAGTTAAACTCCAAATCGGAATTTATTGCATTAGCCCAATCAATTGGTGAAGTATTGACAGGAATAGAAATTGTCCGTTTGGTCGAGGCTGATGAGTGGGTAGCGGCATTTTACATATTCAAATCTTCAATTCCCGGTGTGGAATCCAATACAGCTACAGAATGGTTTAGATTAAAGAATGAAATTATACAAGAGTCTATTTTGATTTATGATGCTTCCGAATGGCGGAAGGTATATGAGCAAATGGAATAGAATAAGCTATTGCCAATTGTGCAGCCCACGGGTAAGCTATGCCTTCCTATCGAATTTTCGATTACCTTTGGTAGGTATATTCATTTAAGTCGGGATGTCGTAGCCAATTAAACAAATGAACAGCGAAAAAATATTGAATGGAGTAGGAGAAATATATTCTCCGCTGTCTATTGAATGTCAAAAAGATTTCATTAACCAATCAAAAATTGCCAGATACAAAAAAGGTGAGATTGTAGTCCGCGAAGGGCAATTTTCCAAGAAAGCGTGTTTAATCGTGCAAGGTTGCGCAAGGGCATATTATTTGAAAAACGGAAAAGATATTTCAGACTGGTTTGCTTTTGAAAATCAGTTTATGGCCTCAATTGTCAGCTTTTTTAGCGAAGAGCCCAGCCCTCATTATGTAGAAATTGTTGAAGATTCAATAGTTATCGAATTTTCAAGAGATACCTTTGACAATCTATCTGACAAGTACCATGATTTTGAACGTTTTATTAGTAAAGTAGTGACTGAAACCATGTTAGGTCTTTGCGAAAGACTATACACTATTCAATTCAATAAAGCAGAAGAAAGGTACGAACACCTCTTAAGTATTCACACCGATATTACCAACAGAATTCCCCTGACACACATAGCTTCTTATTTAGGCATTACTCTTGAGACCCTAAGTCGAATTAGAAGCCCTCAAAAGCGAATTTGATATAGATCAAATGTCTTTTCTTCCAATCGTTTGACTTTTGCCAAAACGAACGAAAAATGGAAGAACAAAAGAATCAAAAGAAATCAATTTGGGGCAGGTGGTGGGAGCCATTAAGAAAATGGTTTTATCCGGCTTGGCTTATGTACGAAACTTCTTACCGCTTTTATGAATACGCACAAACAGTTCATCAGTATTTTAATACACACCGAAATGATATCGGATCGTACATTGGAAATACTGTCGCTGAAATATTAAATACCTTTTGTTCGGGTGCCACCTTTGTGGGGTGCTCTGCTTTCTTGACAGTGCCTGCTTGTTTTGTGCTCTATAAATTCTTTAAAGAAGATAATTTATCAGCCACCCGGTTTGAGGAGCGATTGAAGGTGATGTTCTAAATCCCTCAAGCGAATTTGATTAAGATCAAATGATTATTCGCGAATGAGGTTGACATTTGTTAAAAAATATACAGGTGAAAAAAATACTCATCATTAACGGACACCCTGACAGGGAAAGTTTCAATTTCGGTTTAAGTGAGGCTTACAAAAAAGGTGCAGCCGAATCTGGCGCTGAAGTGAAAGAAATAATCATTCGAGAGTTGAATTTCAACCCCAACCTTCAATTTGGATACAGAAAACGGACGAAACTCGAATCAGACCTGCTCGATGCCCAGGAAAAATTAAAATGGGCTGACCATATGGTTTGGGTTTATCCCGTCTGGTGGGGTTCAGTGCCGGCAATTATGAAAGGTTTTTTAGACAGGGTCTTATTACCTGGTTTTGCATTCAGGAAAAAAGAAAACTCATTGTGGTGGGATAGGTATTTTAACAGACAATCAGCAAGATTGATTTGTACCCTGGACCAACCACCCTGGTACTACAATATTTTTTATGGAAGCCCAAGCCATAAAGCTATGAAAAAGTTGACATTGAACTACATAGGTGTCAGGTCTGTAAAAACGACCTCAATCGGACCGATTAGACTATCAACGGACCAATTCAGAAACAGGTGGTTACAGAAAATTGAAAAACTTGGGAAAAGAAACAAATAATTACTGGCTACAAGAAGAGCAATAATTAGATCAAGAAAACTACAACGCTGAATTTTAAATCATTTTCTATGAAGCAGTTAATCATTAAATCTTTCTATAACGTTTCCGGCGGCATCAGTATTGGAAATGGGCTTTGGATGCTATTTTCAGCCTCGACCTGGTTCACTATGATGCCGGTTGGTGCAGAAAATACAGGACCGCTGAATTCCCATTTTGTACATGATGTGGGCCTGGTATATATACTGGTAGGCATAGGCGCCTTTTGGTGTGCATCTAAACTAGACAAGGCTATCGAAATCCATCTCGCCATTACTTTTTTTATGGCTGGGCACGCACTGATTCATATAGGTGAAATACTCTCTGGCTCACTACCTGCCAGCCATTGGTTGATTGACTTCCCGTTAGTTACTTTTCCAGCCATTGTTTTGGTTGGGCTCACACCCGTTATGTTAAAACGCAAATAAGATCCAGTCGTGAAAAAATTAAACGGGCAAACCACCTGTCAGCTATTGATGATTTTGTTAGGGGTTGGTGTGGGCGCTTATTTTTCAAATAAAGTCAACGATACGCATGGTGGACTAAAAGCAGATTTACTTACCCACTCCAACATGCATCACGGATCCATTGATATCAGTCAGGATGCCGTGATTCCCAGGATTGTGAACATTGAACTTTTTAAGGACACCATGGCGGGATGGAACTTGCATATCAATACCAAAGACTTTCGATTTTCTCCGGAGAATGCAGGTTCGCAACATATACCAGGCGAGGGGCATGCGCATTTAATGATTAACGGAAAGAAGGTAGCCAGGATTTATTCAAAATGGTTCCACGTTCCAGCATTGGATTATCCCATAAAAGAACTTGAGATAACACTCAATGCTAATTCTCATCAGGTCATGACCGTCAATGGAAAAGCCATTGCCAGAAGGTTAATCAACAGAGAATCAGAGTGAAAAATTGCAAACCATATTCTGAAATAAGAACCTAAGCCAAAGAGCTACATGCTATCTCTTTTGGTGCGGCACTGACCTGACACCAACCAAAGTTAGTAGCACTTAATCAACCCACAAACATTATTTCAACCAGTCTGATCTCGTCACTGATACTGATATGCATTTGAATATTTATAATCCTTTGTTGTAAAACATATACCCGATCTTGCCGGGCAAAAGTCAATCATACCACATATACTAAACTGCTGGATTTAATCTCATATAACAAGTCAGCTATGTTCATGATCGCGTGGCTGCAGAACATGTTTGATTATATAAGCCCCTTTTCCTCCAGAGACTTTCTCAGCTTAGCCTGATTTTCCCAAAACCTGTCTTCGATCTTTTGGATGATCCCGTCAAACTCCGGATGGCTTTTAAGTGGTGCGACGAGCGGATCCTTTTCGAAAAATAACAACATCCAATACTGATAATTATCCTGGTTAGAAAATATTTTGAGTTGCTCAATGGCCTGATCGAATTTCTCTTCATGCGCATATTTAACAGCCATGCTGGCACTTTTGTAAATGGATTGGTCCCTTTCGCAATATTCAGCGTAAGTATTGAAATATTTTGCTGCCTGTTCATCCAGACCTATTTTTTCGAAAACCACACCAATCTTAATATCTTCGTAAGGAAAAATATCTAAGCCGTTGCTTTCCCTGGCCGCTACAAATTTTTCATAGTAAAAAAAGGCACTGTCATAGTCTTCCTGGTAATAAAATACTTTTGCCACTTCTTGCAGGATGTCCAAACGGGTCGTATCCTTGTTCCATTCCTTGATCAGTAGTTTTTTAGTGTGCTCAAGATTGCGGTTCTTGGCGTACAGGATAAATGCTTTCGCATAGGGCGCATAATAATTCGCCGGGTTGTAGTCTAAAGACATATTGATGTATTTAATAGACTCATCTACAAAACCGGTTTGGATGAGCGCATTACTCAGGTGCAAATAGATATAGCTTTTGGTTGTCGAGTCATTGGCGGCAATATCAAGTTGAATACCCTTCAGCGCATACTCAAGATATTTGGCCGTGTTAGGAATCACCCGGGCGTAGAAATCCGAAAGTATTTGAACCACTGCTGCTGAGTTAGGATTGTATTCGAGAGCTTTCTCAAGATGTGGTAAGGCTAATCGATATTCTTTGCTATGCAAGTAATAAAGCGCCTTGGCGATGAGGCTTTCTGCAGATTTAGAATCATAAAGCAGGGCTTTGTCAGCATGGTTGTTGATAAGCTCCGTGTATTGTTTCTCTACCTGGTACGCATCTAGAAAGTAATAAGATATGGCGATTTTGGCATAGGCCAGTGCGAACTGCGGATCATGTTCAATCGCCTGCTCAAACAGTGGAATGGCTTTTTCTAATCCTTCTTTGGTTCTGGAGAAAAAAGGGTCAAGCGCCTGGAGGTAGAGGTCATAAGCCAATAGATTTTCAGTAGGTTTTTTCTCAATTTGCTCCAGTTCAGCCGGTGTCACAATGACCTCGATTGCATCTGCGATTTTCTTGGCCACTTCATTCTGCAAGGCAAAAACATCCACGATTTTACGGCTATATTGCTCAGCCCAAATGTGTTTATCACTCGAAGCCTCAATTAATTGGATATTGAGTAAAACCTCGTCTCCAACCCTCTGACCACTACCCTCTACAATATAGTTGACATTAAGTTCTTCGGATATCTCAGGTATGGCTTTGTCAGTATTTCTGTATTTCTCCACTGAGGTCCTGCTGATCACCCGCAAGTCTTCAATCTTCTGAAGATTGCTCAACGCGGATTCCATTAGCCCGTTGACGAAATAAAGGTTCGAAGAATCACTACTCTCATTCTTGAAAGGCAAAACGGCTATGGACTTCTCCAGTTCAACCCCGGAAGAAGGTGTTTCTTTGAAAAGCAGGAACAACACAATGAGCAACGCCACAGATGCCGTTGCTATGATTTGCCATTGCCACTGCTTTAAAAAATTTGTTCTAACACTTGCATCTTCCAGTTGTCTTTTGCCTACCTCGCCAGGAGGATGACCGTAATATTCCCGAAAGCATTTGATGAAATAGGAAGTACTTCCAAACCCTATTTGATATGAAATCTCGGAAACAGTCAATGAAGTCTGCCTAAGCATCTCCATGCCTTTCTTTAGGCGTACCTGGCGAATGAATTGGCTTGCCGAAAGCTTGGTCTGTTTCTTGATCTTTCTAAGCAGGTTAGAACGGCTCATGTTCATGGCCTCCGCCAGTTCAGAAACGCCAAATTGTTCATTGGAGAGGTTCTCCAGCACGACAGCTCTTGCCCTTTCAATAAAGTCTTCTCCAATATTTGATACTTCCGACATGGTCTTGTTGGTTAAGTCGAAATTAGAAAAATTAATGGAAAACTCACACTATTTAGTGATCGGGATATGAAAGAGAAAAATCACGGTTTGCACCATAATTTATATCCTTGCGCCATAGTTTTTATACCTTCCTCAAACTTGATGCATTTGGCAACATAGCTCATAGGTCTTGCTTTAGCTCCTTTCTGATCTTTGCAAAAAACAAAAATTAAAAGTTAAACGCTAAAAACTAAGATTATGAAAACGAGGAAAGTTAATGCTCTGAAAACGTTATTGAACATATTACTTATTGCCATTTTGTTATCGGCCTGTGCTAAGTCAGGCTCCGACACAAAGGCAAAGTCAGTGGCTGACAAACCAAAAATTGATCTTCAAACCGCCGTAATATCCGGTGACCTTGAGGCTGTTAAAAAACACATTGAAGCGGGAACTGATATTAACGAGAAGGAACCCCTTGGTGGCTCAACACCCTTGATCTCTGCCGCAACATTCGGCAAAATCAAAATTGCCAAAGCACTGATCGATGCCGGTGCAGACCTGTCGATTAAAAATAATGATGGATCTACTGCCTTGCACGCGGCCGCATTTTTCTGCCGGGTTGAGATTGTACAGATGCTTATAGACGCCAAGGCTGATAAGATCCTGCGAAATAACTTTGGTGCCACACCCAGGGAATCTGTTATGGGACCATTTGCCGAGATCAGGCCAATCTATGAAATGATGCAGCAACAATTAGGACCATTGGGTTTACAGCTTGATATGAGCGAACTGGAAAAAACCCGACCGGTCATAGCAATGATGTTGCAATAATAAATCCAAAAATAATACTCCAATGACAATAGAAAGAAGACACGACATCGATTGGCTGAGAGTGATCGCTATTGGCTTGTTACTAATCTATCATATAGCCATCACTTTCCAACCTTGGGCTATGTTTGTCGGCTTTATCAGGAGTGATGAGCCGATGGAGAATTTATGGAAACCGATGACCATGCTTAACGTCTGGCGGATCCCACTCCTATTCTATGTATCGGGCATGGGCGTCTATTTTGCCATTCGAAAACGAAACTGGCAGCAATTGCTTGCGGAGCGCACAAAGCGAATTCTTTTACCATTTATCTTCGGCATCATTGCCATCACTCCGTTGCACCTATTTATTTTCCAGGGATACTACAAAATGCCCTTAAGCTATTATCCACATGCTGGTCATTTGTGGTTCCTGGGAAATATTTTCGCCTACGTGCTGTTGCTGTCTCCACTCTTTTTTTATCTGAAGAAAAAAGAGGACGGCAGGTTTATGAAAATTTTATCATCCTTCATGAGTAACCCGTTTGGACCCTTGTCATTATCGGTCTTTTTTGTGATGGAAACTCTAATTCTCAAGCCCCAGATCTTTGAAATGTACGCGCAAACGTGGCACGGCTTTTTCCTGGGGCTTCTTGCCTTCTTTTTTGGCTTTCTGTTCGTGTACAGTGGGAAAGCGTTCTGGCAAACTGTCTTGAAATGGCGATGGCTTTACCTGTGTTTAGCGGCTGTTTTGTACACAATTCGATGGATGATATTCGAGATGAAATCGCCCGGCTATCTGATGGCAGTCGAGTCCAACTGCTGGATCTTCGGCGTTTTCGGATTTGCTTACAAATATCTGAACAGGCCAAGCACCATCTTGGCTTATCTGAGTCAAGCGGCTTATCCTGTGTACATTATTCACATGTTTGCCTTGTATGCGGGGGCAATGCTCATTTTGCCTTTGGAGATACCACTTATGCTAAAATTTATAGCCATCATAATGTTCACCGGTATCGTATGCTATGTAATTTATGAATTCATTATCAGAAGGATCAGTTTCCTAAGGCCTTTGTTTGGCCTGAAATGGAAATTTAAAAATGTAGAAAAAGCAAAAGTTCTTACAGATCCCACAGGATCGTCGAATTAGAGACTTCAGATTCGGTCAAACCTCTTTAATATCGTTGTTTGTAATTACTGGGTGGATTGATTATTTTAGATACTCAGGGTAATGTTGAGGATAGAAAGTGCAAGGGACTCAAGAGTTTTTTGGCTGGGAAACTTCCACAATTCACTTGGTAAATTCAATAATTAATAGCTTTTAGAAGGCTTTCACTGTGATCCCCCAGATGGTACACAGGCTTAGGCTGGTTGGCTTACGGTCATAAATACACAATCTGAACGGAATTTAACAAGGCTTATTCCAAGGGCCAAATAATGACTGAACATAATTATATTAGAACTTTGTATGCCTAACGGTTCAACTCAATTATATACCAAACGCCTTCTGATATGGTTCGTCGCATTTTTTTTCATTTTTCCAATTAGTCAATCCTTTTCCCAGACACAGCTTCCTTATCTGAAAAAAATAATTGCTGAAAAGATTTATTTACAACTTAGCAGTAGTGTATTTACCAAGGATAACACCATCTGGTTCAAAGCTATTGTTACAAATTCAATGGATCATAGGCCATCTCTATTAAGTGGTGTGTTGTATGTTGAACTGATTGGTCCAAATGAAAAGATTGTGTCTACAAAAACAATCAAAATCCAAGAAGGCACTGGAGACGGTTTTTTTGAGCTAAGCCAGACTTATCCAACCGGCGTATATTTAATTAGAGCATATACAGCGTGGAACAGGAACTTTGGAAATGATTTTTTCTTCAAGGAATATATTCGTGTTTTTGATTCTTTTAACGAAGGAAAAACCAATCCAATAAGCAATGTTAAACTCCTCCAACAAAATGATGGAGAACGTAAGCTTGTCGCCGACCTTGATCCTTATATAATAGATAGCCTGCATAGAAAGAACCTCACGCTTTTTATTTCTTTGGATAATAAAAAAGACACTTTGTTAATAAAAAAAGGCAAAGAAAATCGATACAGGGTGGAGTTTTCAATACCTGGGGAATGTCAGCTGGTCACCATGCAAATGCAAACCAACAACTATTTGCATTATGGTAAAACTATTGCGGTCGACGAAAATGTGCTCGACTTACAATTTTTTCCGGAAAGTGGGGAGTTGGTCCAGGGGATCTCAAGCAAGATAGGTTTTAAGGCATTAGATTTTAGCGGCAAAGGCAAACGCGTTGAGGGTGAAATAGTTAATGAAAAGGGCGAAGTGATAACGTTCTTCAAGAGTAACGCTTTGGGCATGGGAAGTTTCACCTTGTTAAATCCAGACAACAATCAACTGTACTATGCAAAAGTGAAGTCACCTTCGGAGGAAAATTTCGTGATGAAATACAAATTGCCTGAGGTTGTTCAAGTTGGCAATGTATTGACAGTAAGCAGGAAAGGAAGTTATTTACATTTAATGGCGTCTTCGAACTATTTAATAAATGATAGTATTTTCATTCGAGCATCCTGTCGGGGAGTGGATTATTATGGGATTAAGGGAAAACTAAAGGATGGGGTACTATCGTTTTTTTTGCCAACAAATAAGCTACCGGAAGGTGTTATCGCATTTACATTGAGAGACAATAACAGGCAACCTGTTGCAGAGAGACTTTTTTTTAATGAAAGATTGGATCAAAGAGTAAATATTGAAATTACCTCGGACAAAAAAAGTTATGTTCAGCGCGAACAGACTGTATTAAATATCAAGACAACAGATGACATTGGTAAGTTGGTAAATACTGATATGTCCTTGCTTGTATTAAATAATGAGCAAATGGGAGAATTGGAAAATACAGGTCAAAATATTCTATCATATTTTCTGGTTAGCTCTGATTTAAGAGGAGAAGTGGAAAACCCCGGATATTACTTCGATTTGAGTATTTCCAATGATGAACGCTTGAAGGGTCTGGATGCATTAATGCTTACCCAGGGATGGAGCAAATACAAATATTCAAAACCCGAAACCCGGATAAATTTTCAGCCTGAAAGAAACCTTACCGTAAGCGGCATGGTGACTGGCTCCCTGAATAAGAAAAAAAGAAAAATTTCGGAGTTAACCTTAATGACCTTTGGAGAATACCCTTCAGCGCAATCTCAAATTACTGACAGTCTTGGCCGGTTTAGGTTTAATTTAGAAGATGCATATGGCCCCAATCTTAATATTCTAATTCAAAGTGCAACAAATCGAGGAAAAAGACAGAATTTTACCGTTACGCTTGATAAAAAGGGATCACCGGAAATTTCTTATGATCGAAGAAAATCTGTGGAAAAGGCCGATAGTGTTATCATTAAACTGGTCGAAAAAAATATTGAGCGTAAAAGTGTGGAAGAGTCGTTTCGATTATCCTCTGATATAATTTTAGATGAGGTGATCATTGAAGATTATAGGATAACTCCCGAAAGGGAAAAAGTAACGAAGGAATATGGAAGACCCGATGAGATAATAAGTGGACAGTCAATACGTGAAAATGAGGAAAAATGGTCTTACGGGTTGTATAGTGTATTATTGTTTAGTTTCCCTGATAAAATAAGGATTACTCAAACAAGAGATTTTCTCTATGCTCATTGCCATAACCCGGAAGTTACCCTGGTTGTAATAGACGGTATTCCGGTTATGAGTGAGAGTTACCCTCTGATTCCTGATATTCCACCAAGTGAAGTAAAATCTTTTGAGATTATTGAGTATGCAGAAAAATTTGCAAAACTATATATGACCGTATTTCCTGAGGTCCATCCTTTGGATGTTCCCAGGTTAGGAAATGTTATTGCCATTTATACTTATGCCGGTAAAGGCTTGCACGGCGTATCTAAACCTGTGGGGCTGAGAAAAAAATCCGTGCCCGTATTTTCGGCTCTCAGGGAGTTTTATGCTCCTAAATATGAGCGTATTTCACCTGAAGATTGGATTAAACCGGACCTGCGTTCAATAGTTCATTGGGAACCAAATATCAAGACGGATAGCTTGGGTGGGGTTTCACTTTCCTTTTATAATTCAGATAACCTTGGTGAGATTCTGGTAGTTGTAGAAGCAATATCAGATGAAGGGGATATTGGTTATCAAAAATATGTTTATAATGTGAAGAAAAAGAACCAATAAAACTATAAATATGATACGTAGTTTTTTAACCCTCACACTTAGAATATTATGGCGAAACAAAGTCACTTCCTTCGTCAATGTCTTTAGTCTTTCCGTAGGAATTGCCGCCTTTGTGGCGATTATGCTCTACCTGCATCACGAATATGGCTACGACCGATTCAATAAAAACTATCCACACATATACAGGGTTGAAGGAGACAATTACGCTAAACTGCCACCGGTAATCGGAACATATTTAAAAGACAATATGCCGGAGGTAAAAAATATTGCCAGGTTAGCCTTGGGTAGAAATGATTATCTCACCTATATTCCTGAAAACAACCCGGAGAATAAGAGAGAGATTAAAGTCAATAATTTCTGGGCGGATAGTACAGTTTTTGATGTTTTCACATTTTCATTTTTGCAGGGAGATCCGAATACTGCTTTAAAAGACCCATACACAATAGTTTTAACTGAAAGTTCAGCAAAAAAATTGTTCGATGATGAATACCCACTTTTAAAAAGTGTTGAGGTACGAGGTCATCAGTTTCGTGTTACCGGGATTATAAAGAATATGAAAAATTCACATGTCGAGATCGATGCCCTGGTTTCGCAGGAATCCATTCCAAAGGTATTTCCAGGAAGAGATATTAATAACACCACCCGAAATTCCTGGCTGTGGAGCGCCACTTATTTGTTGATGTCTGATAAAATTGATGAAAGTGCGGTTGAGCATAAAATTAATAATGTGCTGTCGGAAATAAATGACGGTGAATTGTTTGATATGCAATTCAAACATTTTCATATTCGGCCGTTACAAGACATCTATTTTAACGGATCTTTACAATATTTAAACTACGGATTGCATGGCAACTTGAAATTAAACCGCGTTTTATTTGCCATTGGGATATTTATGCTGGTTCTTGGTTGTATAAATTATGTAAATCTCACAACCGCTCGCTCCACCATCCGGGCAAAGGAAGTGGCGGTAAAAATGGTGTCAGGGTCCTCAAAAAACCTGCTTAGAAGCCAGCTAATAGTCGAGTCAATTATTATAACCCTGATGTCGGTTGGCGTAGCGATTACGATTCTCTTAATATTCATTTCAAAATTCAACCAGTTTGCCTGGGTTGATATTCCTATTAAAGAACTGAACCGGCCTATTGTTTGGGTTATTATGATAGGTGGCGGATTGATCATTGGATTTTTAGCCGGTATATATCCCGCTTTTTATCTTACCTCTGTAAAACCTATTGAATTGATGAAAGGAAAAGGTGTAAAAGGTAAAAGTAAATCTATATTCAGATGGACACTTATGACATTTCAGTTCGCAGTGGCAATAATAATGATCATTGGTATTTTTGTAAACCTGCGTCAATTGCAGTTTGTCAGAACCAAAGACCTGGGATTTAATAAAGAGCATATTATAACACTTAGAACACCAAGCTCGTCAGGCGAAGAACAATACAGCTTAAGAAAAAATTTCAAGAACAGGCTGTTACAGTATCCCGGTATTTTAAATATGACTTTTTCAGGCGGTGAACCGGGTAGTGAAATACCAACTGCGACATATGAAATTGATGGGGTTAAAAGAACTATGCCGGGTATATTAATTGAAGAGGACTACCTGAAAGTTATGGACATTCAACTGGTTGAAGGAAGTGCATTCCCTTTAGCTGAAACAGAGGGGGGAGAGCCACGATCCATTACTGAGGATAATAATATTAATCCTGGGAAAAGCATTAAAAGAAGGACAGTTTTATTAAATGAAGTTGCGGTACGTGATTTTGAAATTGATTCTCCAATCGGTAAAATTATTTATTGGAAAGATGGGGCAAGGAGTCGTGCCCTGGAAATAACCGGGATCGTAAATGATTTTCATTTTCAGTCGCTTCATGATAAAATCAAACCCTTGATTATGTGGTGCTGGGCTCCACCTATGAGTATTGCCAGCATTAAAATTTCATCAGACAATATCCCCGGCACTTTGGAAAATATAAAAACGGAATGGGAAAATGTATATGGCCTGGCACATTTCAATTATCAGTTTTTGGATGATTCTTTTGATCGACAATATAAAAGTGATGATCAAATGGCCGTAGTGGTAGGATATTTTACGGTGCTTGCCATCTTTATTGCCTGTCTGGGGCTGTTTGCTTTATCCTCCTTCATGGTTTCAAGACGAACAAAGGAAATAGGCATCCGAAAAGCCATGGGGGCCTCTGTGACAGGAATCTATATGATGTTGGCCTGGGACTTTTTAAAGTGGGTCTTATTAGCGGCTATTATTGCTTCGGTGGTTGGTTGGTACCTTATGAATACATGGCTAAATGGTTTTGCCTACCGTATAGATTTGGGGTTAGATATATTTATCCAGACAATACTGATTACAATTATCATCGCATTATCTACCATTACCTGGCAATCGTTGCATACCGCGAGGTCAAATCCGATAAAGGCCTTGCACTGCGAGTAATATTAAAATGGTACAATTCGGTATCCTTTTAGCGAAGAATAATTAACATGAGCTTCTCACAAGCGGGCCTCAGCAGCAAAAGCTGCAAGCGAAGACAGGCTATGTCGGAAGAGGCCTTTTCAGATACTATTAGAACATATTCCAGCAAAACTATAGATATATGCACTCATGTAGCCCATCCCTATATTAGTTTTATCAAAAATCCTTTAGATTAAAGTTTTATAATAAATACCTGCAGCATATCACGGTGGATGGTGAACCGTTGCATGTAATTCGGAAAATGAAATATGGAAATAGATAATTTCATAAAGAAGCTTAAGGACTTTGGATCCAAGGTTACGATTAGTCCTTTGACTGAAGTTGAAGTAACCAGGATCGAAACAATTCTTAATAGAAAACTGCCCGGCTACTATCGTGAATTCTTATTAAAAGTCGGATTAAAACAAGATGTGGTTTGGGGTTTAATTGAGAGAATTGAAGATTTTGATCCTTTAGAAGATTTTTTACCGGAGGGTGAATCAAAAAGATTCTTTCGATTTGGACATAACGGTGGAGAAGACTACTGGTTATTAAGAAATGATGACCCTAACGATAAAACGATATATGAGTATGACTACTACGGTGACTATGAAATCAAAAGTTTAAACAAGACTTTTGATGACCTTTTAGATGAAGCAAGTCAGCAGCTAGTTGAGAATCAAGATAAATTGGTTGATAATTCCCGCAAAGTTTGGGCTGTCCAATTTTCAATAGCAACAAATGATGAAAATGAAATAATCGATGCTTTAAAAGATGAATTTGGATGTATTCTGTCCAAAGGCATAGAGAATACTGAAGTTTCTCCTGCCGGTGTAATTTGTTCGGAAGGAAAAATTGAATTGCACCGCAGGGAGATCCTATTGAAAAAACAAGAATACAAGGATTGGGAAACAGCATTATATTATTTCGATTGGCGGGAGTCCGTTTCGGAAATGAATACAAACTCTTTAATTAAGCGGATCGAGAAGCAACTTAAGACTAATGGATTAAAAGTCACTTTAATTGATTATGGAATAATGGATTCCACTGAATAACTACTAACGCAGGTCCCCCGGTCCTGGGCCGGAAGGGTGGCAAAATTCGATTTGCTAAATACGTTTGCCCGGGATATCATAAACTTACCGGATATTGAAAACGCTTGGGTGTAAATTATTTAGGTAAGACTGAAGTTAAGTGGAAATATAAAAACGTATATTCGAAGTTTGGTGTTTATGCGTCCGTAATTGCTGTAGTCTTATTTGTACTGGCTCAACTGACGAAATTGTTAAGTAAACAGGTTGCAACAACTATAAATGGGGTTTTATCGGTCAAGAAATTTTCATAGGGATTGAAAAGTCCACCACAATTCATAATTTTAAAATTGATATGGCTATGTGCAAAATGCATAAGTTAAAGGCCCGCTAGCGGCTACTCATCATAGCTGAACGTTGGTGATAATTTAAGTGAACATAATATTAAAGAATTTATGGAAGAAAAGTACAATTCAAATTTCCCTGATATCCCTTATTTAAGGGATCAAGCAAAAAAAAGAATTCCAAAATTTGCCTTTGAATACTTAGATGGAGGTTGCAATGCTGAGATAAATCTTCGTAGAAATACCGATGAAATCAGGGAAGTTCAATTGAAGCCTTATTATCTGAGAGATTACCAGGGAATATCAATGAAAACCACTTTATTCGGAAAAGAATATGCAGCTCCATTTGGCATAGCCCCCATCGGTTTGCAGGGGTTAATGTGGCCTAAGGCTTCAGAAATATTGGCAAAAGCCGCTTTTGAACATAATATTCCATATATACTAAGTACCGTTGCTACGGCCAGCATTGAAACCATTGGAGAGATTACTGAAGGAAGTGCCTGGTTTCAACTGTACCACCCTAAAGAACCTGAATTGCGGGACAAGCTAATACAAAGGGTGACAGATGCGAAGTATCCCGTTTTGGTAATCCTGTCTGACGTACCAACTTTTGGTTATCGATCCAGAGAGATTATCAATGGGTTGTCTATCCCTCCCCGTATGACTGCACGCAACATATTGCAGATAATGACCCGCCCCAGATGGGCCATAGAAACACTGATAGCAGGCCAGCCAGAATTTAAAACGCTAAAACCTTATATGCCTAAAGGGTTAAATCTAAAACATTTAGGATTGTTTATGAACAATACATTCAGCGGAAGACTCAATTTGGAGCGAATCAAGCCTATCAGAGATAAATGGAAAGGTAAATTAGTATTGAAAGGGGTGGTCAGCGAAGAAGATACACAAAAAGCAATTGAATTAGGCCTGGACGGAATCATAGTGTCCAATCATGGAGGTCGACAGTTGGACGCAGGTGAATCAACCATAAAACCTCTTGCCAATATAGCCGAAAAATACAAAAACCAAATCAAGATTATGATGGATAGCGGAATACGCACTGGTCCGGATATTGCTTCTTCTTTGGCTTCAGGAGCAGAATTTACATTTTTAGGACGCTCATTTATGTATGGCGTGGCAGCTTTGGGAAAAGAAGGTGGCAATCATACAATTTCAATATTAAAGAGGCAACTGCGTCAGGTTATGGAACAACTTTGTTGCGAAAATGTAGCCAACCTTTCGAATCATTTAATTGATCTTAAGAATAAAGCATAGCACATAAATTATCGTCAATAATGTCTAAACCCGGTAGCGGGAGATAGGTGGTTGAGAGAATGAAAATTCTCAGCGATAAACACGCTTCCAGCCGGAAAAAATATGACTTATGGTAATACGATACCGTTGGCAAACGTCATGACTTCAATAAGTAAAAGCAACAGCAAGCGGTAAACAACGTTGCTGTTGCATTCAACGCAAGAAAGCAATCCACTTTCGCGCTTAAGACCGTGCAGGTTATCCGGACTTTTCTTTTTTTATCATAAAAAATTCTATAAAATTAAAATGAGAGTAATAGTAATTGGGGGTACTGGACATATTGGAACCTATTTGGTTCCACGGCTGGTGAAAGCCGGTCATAGTGTTGTCTGCATAAGTCGCCAACAAGCTAACCCATATATTAATCACGAGGCCTGGAAATCAGTTGAGCATGTTACAATTGATCGATTGAGATCTGAAGAAAATGGCGATTTTGGCGCTCAAATCGCATCGCTTAATGGAGACATAATTATTGATTTAATTTGCTTCACGCCTCAAAGTGCTCAAGGACTGGTAGAAGCACTAAGAGATAGCGTACAACATTTCCTCCATTGTGGCACCATGTGGGTTCATGGTTACAGTGAACAAGTGCCCACTACTGAAAATCAAAAGAGAAATCCCTTTGGTTCATATGGGATTAATAAGGCAAAAATCGAGGCCTATCTACTTTCTTTTCATCAAAAATGTGGATTTCCAGCTACTATTTTACATCCGGGCCATATCACAGGACCTGGCTGGCTGCCAGTTAACCCGGCTGGAAACCTCAATCCGCAGATATTTGTACGGCTGGCCAAAGGAGAAGAAATTATATTACCCAATCTTGGGATGGAAACGGTTCATCATGTTCATGCTGATGATGTCGCTCAAGCCTTCGTCAGGGCCATTGAAAACAAACAAAGTTCCATCGGAGAAAGTTTTCACATAGTTTCTGAACAAGCACTCACTTTAAGAGGCTACGCGGAAGAAATGTCAAGGATGTTTGGGCAAGAACCAAAATTGAAGTTTCTACCGTGGGAAGAATGGCAAAAGGAAGTTAGTAAAAGAGATAAGGAATTGACTTGGGATCACATAGCCCATAGCCCCTGTGGAAGTATTTCAAAAGCAAAGAACCTATTGAATTATCAACCGAGATACAGTTCGTTACAAGCTGTTCAGGAAGCAGTCGAGCACTATTTTGAAAAGGAAGGAATAAAAAACAACCGCTAGTAATGGCTACTTGATACCCTCTCCATAATCCAGCATCGATTTTTTTTCAAGAAACCCAAAAAGCGGCCATAATTAGACTTAACAGGGTTCTTTAGTTCAATGTTATACGTTGTTTCGCTTAAGAATTGAGCAAAAATTTTCAGCATATGGTTTGAACAATTATTTCGAAAGGACTCATATCAAACGAGTTGTGTTATTAAAGTAAAGGTTATTGGATAGGAATATATAGATGATGGAATATGAAATCGCCAATAACTTTACTATTTTTGATGATAGATGAATCCGGGTAGACAAATAAAGGCACTTTCCATGTTGTTCATCATGCTAATCGTCATGGTGCACAATGTCTTTCCACATGTACACCATCAACATGATCATGTCACCACGGCTGTATCTGAAGGTGAATTTCATCATCATGAACATCACGGAGACCATCACCATCCGGATGAGGATGATCAGGATCATGAACAAAAGAACCTGCTGGACTTTCTATTTAAAAATCATTCACATTCCAAACATACGCATCAATACACGCCTGCTACCGTCAAATACGTAAAATCCATAAAGCAGCTTGATGTCAGGGTATTTGTTTATAGCGATGATTGGAAATTAGACCTTGTGTGTGTTGATACAGGGTTGCAAAGGTATGTTCTTTTTGAAAACCCGGTATCCGAACATCTTTATTTACGCACCTATTCCCACCGCGGCCCTCCTTCATTAGGATAATCATTTTGAGCAGGAGATCTCCTGCTATGGAGCATACCTAGGTATGCCGATCAATTATCGGTTCATCGTAAAAAATTTCACATGCAAAAAAATATTGCATTCGCCTTTTGGGGATGCTTGTTTTCGTTGGGTGCATTTGCACAATCGACATCTATTGACAGCATTCTCGGGCAAGTCGAACAAAACAACAAGGAGTTGAAGGCCCTCGCAGAGAATGTGAAGAGCAAACGACTGGCGCTGAAATCGGGCAATAATCTACCTGATCCGCAACTGGAGGCTTACTACCTGCCTTTCGGACAACATGATGCAGGTGATTATACTGAATTTCACATCAACCAATCTTTTGAGTTCCCCACTGTTTACAGTGCCAGAAGAAGCCTGATTGAACAGCAGACTGCACAGCTTGAATTGGAATACAATACCAAAAAGCAGGAAATATTGGCCGAGGCCAGGGATTACTGTTTGAATCTGATTTACCTGAATAAACGCCTGAGCATCGAATCGCTTCGGACGGAGCAGGCCAAACAGGTATTTGATCAGGTAAAGGAGCTATATGAAAAGGAGCAGATTGGTATTTTGGAATTTAACAGGGCCAAAGTAGCATGGATGCAGGAGCAGTTTAAAATACAGCAAATTGAAAGCGATAAAAAAAATCTGTTGCTGCTCCTGACTAACCTGAATGGTGGAAATGAAGTAAACTTTTCATTTGATGAATATGTATCATCATTGGATTTGGCCACAAAAGATAGTCTCTGGCGTGATAAGCAAGTCAAAGATCCGGAGCTTGTACAATTGAAACAGCGGGAAACCATCGCTCAGCGGTCTTTGAGGTTGGCTAAAAATAAATCCTTGCCGAATTTGACAGCAGGATTCAATGCCCAAGGCGTATCAGGTGAGCGGTTTTCCGGTATTTATGCAGGCTTTAGCGTCCCCTTGTGGAGTAACCTCAATAAGGTGAAAGCTGCCCGGGCCCAGGTTAATTTTCAGCAATCATTTACCGCTTCCATAATGATGCAGGCTTACGCATCTTTCGAAAAGGAATATGAAAATTACCAAATTATGCTGGCCAGGTTTCAGCAATACCAAAGTACCCTTTCAGATCTGAATAGCGATGAATTGTTGCTACAGGCTTATCAATTGGGTGAAATGTCGTTCCTCGAATACTACATGGAATTGCAGTTTTACAGGCAGGCGCATGATGCCATGCTGAATATGCAATACCAACTTTATCTGTCTCAGACAGCACTGTTAAAACATCAATTATAATATCTTAAAATCGAATTAAAATGAAAATTTCAAATATTCTTATCGCATTAACTTTAGTTTTTACCATTGCCTGTTCAGGTAAAAAACCCGATGGTGAGCATGGGCATTCACCTGATACTGAGGCCCATACTCATGATGAATCAGGTGGTGATCATGACGAAAACCACCACCATGATGAAGGTTCGCATACACACGAACACGAAGAACATCATGAGCAGGAAGAGTTTACTATTTCACAAGACTCTGCTGATGTAGTAACTGATTCTACCCATCATACCCATGAAGATGGAGATACACACCACAATCATTAGCCCAGAAAAGAAAAGTCAATATGAGGTATTTTATAGTGCTACTTTCGCTGATGGCGTTTTCATGTCAGTCAGCGGAAGATCATGGACACAGTCATGATCAGGGAGGCGGCCATTCTCATGCGATGGATGGCAAGCCAGTGGTAGATTATACAGTATGGACTGGGCAGACTGAGTTATTTGTGGAGTTTCCAGCCCTTGTGGTAGGTGAAATCAGTCGTTTTGCTACCCACTTAACTGTACTTACGGGACACCAACCTGTAAAGGAAGGAAGCGTAACCGGGAGCCTGATTAAAGACTATAAAGGCATACGGCACACAGTGGATACCCCCACCTTGCCGGGTATTTTTACGCCATCCTTGCAACCCCAAAAAGAAGGTGTTTACCAATTGGTTTTTGATTTGAAAACACCTGCCTATACCGATCGGATAGTCTTAAAGGACATTCATGTTTTTGCCACCCGCGAAGAAGCGGAAAAGGCTTTGGGGAGTGAAGAAAAAAATAGTAATGCTATTACCTTCCTAAAAGAGCAAGCCTGGAAGATGGAATTTCAGACAGCTCCGGTGGTGAGGAAGGCGATTTACCAAACCATTCCTACTTTGGGTATCTGGAAGGCGGCGCCATCGGATTTTCAAACGCTGGTAGCTCCAGCGCATGGACGGGTGCGTTTCAAGGCTGGAATGCTTACAGCCGGCAGTCCGGTAAAGAAAGGCCAGGTTTTGATGACGATTAGCAGTACAGGTCTTACCAACAATAATCTGGATGCTGAAATTCAAAAGGCAAAAGCAGATTTTGAACAGGCTAAATCAGAATACGAGCGAAAAAGGGAACTCTACCAATCTAAGATTGTGCCTAAGGCAAAGTTTGAACTGACAGAGCAAAAATACCTGGTAGCCAAAGCTAATTATGAAACATTAAACCGTGGATTTAGTGCCGGGGGTAAACAAGTGACTGCTCCGATGGATGGTTACATCCAATCAATTCAGGCCATCAATGGTAGCTTTGCAGCGCAGGGCGATGCACTGGTCACGGTGACCAGGGATAAGAGCAGGTTGCTGGAGGTACAGGTTAGTCCCAGGTACAGCTCCGAACTTCAAAATATCCAAAATTTGTGGTATCAGCCAAAGACTGGTACATGGTCAAGTCTGAGTGAAAAAGGTGGAAAAGTCCTTTCTGTAGATAAGGAAGTGGCGCCAGATCAACCATTGATTTCCTTATTCGCTGAGGTGAATGAGGTTGTACAAATGCCTGAAGGAAGTTTTACTGAAGTACAATTAGCTGTTGGTCAACCTATTGAAAGCCCCGTTGTCCCTGTTTCATCTCTAATGGAGGACTATGGCAATTACTCCGTGATTGTTCAGCTGGCGGGAGAAAGTTTTGAAAAACGGAATGTAATCGTTGGAAAGCGAAACGGTAATGAGGCAGCCATTGTAAAAGGTTTGAATTCAGGAGAAATAGTGGTAACGAAGGGCGTGTATCAGGTGAAAATGGCATCGATGTCAGGTCAGGCCCCAGCGCATGGTCATGCACATTAAAAGGTTGATTTTATGTTGAATAAGATATTATCGATTTCGCTACAGAACCGATTGATCGTACTTTTGGGAGCTGTGGTACTGAGTATTGCAGGACTGTACATCGGCCGTAATATGAACGTGGATGTATTTCCCGACCTTACTGCTCCAACAGTTACCATTCTGACAGAAGCCCATGGTATGGAATCCGAAGAGGTAGAAAAACTGGTAACCTATCAGTTGGAAACAGCTATGAATGGCTCTCCCGATGTGCGTAGAATCCGCTCATCTTCCGCCGCAGGAATATCCATCGTGTGGGTAGAGTTTGAATGGGGTACTGATATTTACCGCGCAAGGCAAATTATAAGCGAACGCATCCCAATGGTCAGGGAGCAGCTGCCCTCAGCTGCAGGTACCCCCACAATGGTTCCTATTTCATCCATTATGGGAGAAGTGATGCTGCTTGGCGTTCGGTCTGATAGTTTGTCGCCTATGGAGCTGCGAACACTGGCAGACTGGACCATTAGGCCAAGAATCAAATCCATCGGCGGTATTGCCAATGTGATTGTGATCGGGGGGGATTACAAGCAATACCAGGTATTGGCTAATCCTGAAAAACTGAAGTACTATGATGTGAGCCTTGGTGAACTGCTGCACAAGGTACGGGAAAGCAATGTAAATGCTCCGGGCGGGTTTTTGAGCGAATATGGCAATCAATACGTCATCAATGGAAGCGGGCGTGCTTACTCGGTAGGTCAGTTAGAAGAAGCCGCCCTGAAGCAAGTGAATGGACAAACCATAAAAATCGCGGATGTAGCCACCGTACAAATTGGTGCTGCTGATAAAATTGGCGACGGCTCGCTAAACGCTTCTCCTGCCGTAATTCTCACGATTACTAAACAGCCAGATGTCAATACAATGGAATTGACGGAAAGATTAGATGCTGCGATTGGTGATTTGAATAATACCTTACCTGAAAGTGTTGAAATCGAAAGTCATATTTTCAAACAAGCCAATTTTATAGAAGCATCCATTAACAATTTAAATCAAACGTTGCTGGAAGGTGCCTTCTTTGTAGCGATTGTGCTTTTCATCTTCCTGATGAATTGGCGCACCACGATTATTTCTTTGCTTGCCATTCCCATTTCGCTTTTGGTATCCATCATCATCCTGAAACTCCTGGGTTACTCCATCAATACGATGAGCCTGGGCGGTATGGCCATTGCCATTGGGGCTTTGGTGGATGATGCCATCATTGACGTGGAGAATGTTTTCAAACGATTAAGAGGGAACATCCGGAAACCAAAGGATGAACGATCAGAAGTGCTCGTGGTAGTGAAGGAGGCTTCTTTGGAAATCAGGAGTTCAATCATCATAGCTACACTCATCATCATCATTTCGTTTGTACCTTTGTTTTTCCTGAGCGGTATGGAGGGGCGATTGCTTCGACCCCTGGGAATAGCTTTTATCTCTTCCGTGCTCACTTCCCTGATTGTGGCCGTGACGCTAACTCCCGTATTGTGTTCTTACCTGTTGAAAAGTGAAAAAGTGCTCACCAAACAGGCAGAGGGAACAAAGATTGAGCGATGGTTGCAGGCCCAATATGCAAAGACTTTGGAAAAAGTATTGAAGTTCCCCAAAACTGTCATCAGTCTCACCGTTGGCGCCTTCATCGTTAGCTTGATATTACTTACGCAATTGGGCCGCAGCTTTCTGCCGGAATTTAACGAAGGCTCGCTGGTGATTAGTGCCGTAGGTGTACCGGGTATGTCTTTGGAAGAAAGCAACAAGAGCGGTCAGTTGATTGAAAAGCTGCTTTTGGAGATGCCTGAGGTAGAAGTGGTGACCCGAAGAACCGGGCGCGCCGAGCTGGATGAACATGCCCAAGGAGTGAATGCCGCTGAAATTGATGTGCCGTTTTCGTTGGACGGAAAAACGAAGGAGGAGTTTTTTGAAGAGGTGCGTACTAAACTCAGTATAGTGCCAGGCGTGAACATTACACTGGGACAGCCCATTGCTCACCGCATTGATCATATGCTTTCAGGTACACGAGCGAATATTGCAATCAAGATCTTTGGAGATGATTTGCAGCGATTGTTTGAACTTGGGAGGAGTATTGAAACCAATGTCAAATCCATTGATGGCATTGCGGATGTGGCAGTTGATCAACAAATTGAAGTACCACAAATTCAAATAAGACCCAAAAGGCAAATGCTGGCCGCCTACGGTATGACGGTAGGCGATTTAATGCAACAGGTAGATATAGCCTTTGCGGGTGAGAAAGCCGGAGAAATCTATGAAGGTCAGCAATACTTTGATCTGATTGTTCGCTTCCGGAAGGAATCCAGAAATAGCATGGAATCTATTAAGTCTGCATTGATTTCGTTACCAAATGGCGGCGAAATCACGTTGGATCAATTGGCTGAGGTTAGCTCGGTAAGTAGCCCTAACACTATTGCCAGGGAAGATGTACAACGCAAAATTGTCGTGGCAGCGAACGTACAAGGGCGTGATTTGAGAGGTGTAGTGAATGAAATTCAGCAAGTTGTAGGAGCTAATTTAGCGCTTCCGGAAGGCTACCGGGTAGTGTACGGCGGTCAATTTGAAAGTGAGACCAAAGCATCTCAACTGCTCTTGATCACCGCTATCATGGCTATTCTGATCATATTCTTGTTACTCTATCTTGAGTTTAAAGATGTGAAACTCTCGTTTATTGTACTCATCAACTTGCCACTGGCACTGATTGGAGGGATCTTAATTGTTTATTTCACCTCGGGAATAATAAATATTGCCGCTATCATTGGCTTTATTAGCTTGTTTGGTATCGCAACACGAAACGGAATTTTGTTGGTGTCGCGCTATGAGGATTTGAGGAAAGAAAGATTACGTGGATTTGAATTATTAAAGACCGGGGCTCTGGACAGGTTAAACCCAATTCTGATGACTGCCTTTACCACAGGGCTTGCATTGATACCGCTGGCCTTGAAGGGTGGTGAACCCGGCAATGAAATTCAAAGCCCCATGGCAGTGGTGATCCTGGGAGGTTTGCTATCAGCCACCTTGCTCAATTTGGTGGTGATACCATGTGTGTATGAGTTATTTAAAAGCAATCATTAATAAAGGCCGGATCAGTCATTTTGAGGTTGATCCGGCTGGTTACAGCTAATTCTGGTCATTTACTTCTTTTGAAACCGTTTGATATAGACCATTGATCTGGAAAATATCCAAAACTTTTTGAGGAGGTCAAGGTACCGGCTGGATTGCAGAGAACTACTTGCGCGTTCCCCCTGCAGATATGAATTTTATTAAAAATCTTTTAGATTAAGGTCTTTAAAACAAATATATATACTACATTGTGGTATATAGCGAGTTGTTAGCCTTAATTAGAAACTCTTAAATTTTATGGGGAAACTTTTTGATTCTAAGCCTGCTAAATTCCCCAAAAACAATAGTGAGGAATACAACTCTGTAATTAAACTGTTGGATATTCTGGATAAAAATAGAATTAAGCCAGACCCCAAACTGATTGACAAATTCCCAAATACTGATGGTGAAATAACTGTAGTGGATGAACTACAACATCCAATTGGCAAGTGTGAAATTCAAATCAAAACTCTTCCCGATACGAAGGTTAAAACCCCCAAGTATCAGTGTGACTTGCCATTTCTAAGCCATTGTGAAACTAGTTTATTGCCAGTCATTTTAATAGCAGTGAATGCTCAAAGTGAAATTGCATATTGGCTTCATATTGATAGAATCACACTTGAGGATTTATCGAAAAAAATAAAAGGTGATTCGATTTCGGTTTCATTCCCATTTAACAATCAAATCACTCGGACCGAGAAAAAGTATATTGATGAATGGACAGGAATTATAGAGAAATATATTGAACGTAAGCTTGAGTCCGAAGCACTTGAGAAATACAAAAAGAAATATGAAGAACTGATTGAAATAGTCAAATCATACCCAAGACCTCAGCATAGTATAGGTATAGAAGATTTAAAATCGCTAAACATTTTTATTGATACCCTTAACAATTCGTTTGACATTGAGTTCTTAGCGATCAAAGAGGTTGTGTTTCCAGGATTCTGGAAAATAAGTATAACGTACACTGATTTTGATGAAAACAGACTATCGTTTGCAATAATACCAATTCAATATGGAGAGAATGATCTACTCCTGAGGGAGATGACATCAATGACTCCAATAATTAGGGATCGGATGGCTCGAAATATCATTTCACACTATATGGAAAACCCCATCAAGAAAGCCCCAGTCGAATATGCATTTAGTTTAATCAAGAATGAAACTCTAGAAGTAATTGAAAAGCGTTATTTAAAACTCATTTGTAATCCTTTAGTATTTGAAAGTCTTACTGAGTTTTATGACTATTCTCATAGCATTTTACCATTCGAGCTAAAGGACTATTTTGATATCAAAGATTTTGCAGAAGTCATCAATGATTACATACCAATTTGGGTAGAAGAATTTAGCAAAATATCGAAGAATGTCCCAATTAATAACACATTGTACTTTGACATTGAAAATGTCTTTTGGTGCAATTTTCCGGAGGACTTAGACAAGGTAACTGAGATTGCAAAAGCTAGATTCTCTAAGAATGAATTTAGTGAATTCAAAATTCAATATATCAACAAGGAGTTTTCCATTGAAGACCTTAAAGACTCGCTGGAGTTCTTAAAAAATCAAGAATTGAGTAAATTCAAAAGGCCATTTCCGAGCAAGTCTTACGATAAACCTTCGGGATTTGTATATAGTTGGTATACTCCTGATACCGCATTTGAGAAACTAAGATTTGTTTATTCCGAATTACCCAAAGTTTATGATCTTTTCATCAAGACTTATTTCAATAAATTGTATGAGGATTTAAGGTATTACTGCTCTTTTGATTTGCTAATAGTCAACATTAATTATGGGACAATATTTAAGGCATTATCCGATTCTCCAAGTATCGAACTCTATTACTTAAAATCAATAGAAGAGTCTAAACCAGACACAAGACTTTTTCTCAATTCAGAGGAATGTCCGCTTTCCAGAACGAACCATTACGAAGCATATAATAATGGGATAGAAATTGATGGAATCAAATATAAACTGATTTCATCATCATTTGGCATTATAGATGGATTGTATGATAAATCAACACTTCAAACTTTATTGTATAAGACCCTAAAGAGCCGATTTGAAGATTACTTTAAAACAAAAACCAGCAATAAATATGGCTAACAAACACCATCATCCATAAGCTAACTGAGCTATTTGCAAAGGCTTGAGCTACCCGATAATTTTATAGAAATTTGAAAAGTCCAGCTTACGGATGATAGTTGGACGTTAGCTTCAACCATATAAAAAGCAGAAATATAAATTATACGGAACAATATATTTGCCAAAAATGAGAGTAGAAAAAAGATATCTTTTAGCATCAATTTTCATATTGATTGTTTCTTTAAGTTTCAATGCGCATACCGATAACAGAACTCGCCTTATAGTATTAGCTGATATGGGTAACGAACCGGATGAGGTTCAACAAATGGTTCATATGATCATTTGTTCGAACGAATTTTATCCAGAGGGATTAATTGCTGTTACTGGAAAATATTTGCGTCCTGAATCCAACGAAAAATACCGACAGACACTCCATCCAGAGCTATTCCATGAAATTATAGATGTTTATGATAAGGTACTAGATAAGCTTAAAAATCATGATACAGGTTGGCATTCTGCAAAATATTTACATTCTATAGTATGTGGTGGGCAGCCAGAATATGGCGTAAAGGGAATAGGTGAAGGAAAACAAACAAAAGGATCTGAATTAATAATTAAATCTCTCGAAAAAAATGATAATAGACCAATTTGGATAGTCGTAAATGCGGGGTCAAATACACTCGCTCAGGCACTATTTGACTTTGAACGAACTCATACGGAAGCAGAATTGAAAAAAGCGATTACTAAACTAAGGGTGTTTGAAAATGGAGCGCAGGACAATGCAGGGGCATGGATATGTAATCAATATCCAGATATACATTGGATCAGAAGTAATTTTCAAACTTACGCTTATGGTGGGCCTGGAGGTAAGGACGGTGATTTAACTGTAAATTTGGGTCCACACTTTTGGGGAGATTATGAGTATAGTGTTTCCGGTCAAAATGAATGGCTTAAGGAAAATATAATGAATAATCATGGTGCTTTAGGTAAGGTTTACCCTGAAAGAAGATATCATGGCTTTAGGGATGGTGGGTTGGGTTTTATGGAAGGTGGCGGAACTATTCCCTGGATTGGACTTGTTAATCATGGATTATTTGATATAAACCGCCCATCCTGGGGAGGATGGGGAGGTAGGTTTACACCGGTTAAAGTGGCCGACTTTTGGTCACGTCATCTTGATATAAGTGAAGATGAAAAAGCAAATGCACCTTTTTATACTTACAGAGAGGTGAGTGATGTTTGGTACAATGAAACGGATAAAAAAGTACATTATGGAAATTATGTTCCTGTTTGGCGTTGGCGTGAGGCAATGTATAATCATTTTAAATGTCGGATGGATTGGTGTATAAAACCGTATGAAGAGGCGAATCATCAACCGGTGGCAGCCTGGCGGAATGACATAAGTAATTCAATTGTTTATTTAGATGTAATACCAGAAGAAGTAGTCTCGCTAGATGCCTCACTTTCAACGGATCCCGATAATGACCCACTCATTTTTAAATGGTGGATTTATGAAGAGGCGGGAACTTATCCAGGGAAAGTTTATATCCAAAAACCTGCAGAGGCAAAGACGAAACTATATGTACCCTCAGGAGCAGCCAATAAACAAATTCATTTGATTCTGGAAGTAAAGGATAAGAATGAAATAGCTTCATTATTTGATTATCGAAGAATTGTTCTAAATGTCTCCAATTCATACAATCATTCTAAGGTATCTCAACAAAAAGATTAATATTGAATTTCAATACGAAATATGAAAGGCTGGAAGCCAACAAAGCATACTTGTGCATACCTCCCAATAGGTAGGCCGTCAGGTATATAAAACCTAACCTAACCGTTGCACCACATTTTGGATTGAACGTTGTACTTAACCAGAAGAAAAATATGAGTAAAGTATCTAAGCATTTAATTTTTGTCTTAGCTATTATTATCCTTGGAAACCCGTTAATGGCTCAAACGAATAATGACATGGAAAATACGAACAGCAATCAGGATCTTTTTATTTATCATCTAAAATTATCGGATGAATATAATGACATGGCAAAATGGACGGATTCCACCTATAAAGTAATTCAGGAACATAGTGAATTCATAGATGGTCTTGGGCGGGATGGTATATTGATTTTTGCTGGCAGAACCAAATTGAATCCGGGAGACGACAACCTATTTGGAATTGCGCTAATAAAGTCGACATCAATTGAAGAGGCAAAAGAAATAATGGCAAAAGATCCGGCGGTGATAAATAACATTCAGGTTTCTTCAATTTTCCCATTTTCATTGGGCATCCAATATTTTGAGAACTTGAAATAATCCTCTCTGCGCCCGTTAATTTTTAAAGCGGAAACACAGGAGTTGTAATCCGGATTATTTTTAAATGAATATCAAATAGAAGATGGGCACCTATACTAAATGGCCTTATGGCGCTCTGTCACCGCAATACCAGAAAAAGAAGAAAGGCTACAAATCGAAAAAGTAAGTACATGAATTATACGAACAGTGATTCAGGATTAAAATTTATAATTGCTCAAAAAGAAGATCTTGACAGTTTAGAAGAAATAAGGAAGAAAGCTTTTCAACCGGTTTTTGATTCCTTCAGGAATATTCTTGGAGATACGATATACGAGTTTGCGCAATTACCGGAAGATATTGCTCAAAAAGATTTGCTCAAATCCTTGTTCGATGAGGACTCCATTTGGGAAACGTGGAAAGTTACGTATGATGAGAAAACCATAGGCTTTGTATCCATTAGAATGGATGAACCTGCCAAAGTTGGAGAAATAGGTTTGAATGCCATTGACCCGGACTTTTCAAATAAAGGAATTGGCTCTCAGATGTACAATTTTGCAGTTGATATAATGAAAAAGGCAGGTATGAAGGTAGCAACAGTAGCAACCGGTGGCGATCCCGCACATTTACCGGCAAGAAAAGCATACCGGAAGGCTGGCTTCTTAGTTGAAATTCCAAGTGTTTGGATGTGTCAGGAATTGGAATAATTTCTGACACAGCAAAAATACTTTACGCATCTGACCAATAGGCATATGAATTTTATTTAAAATCCTTTAGATTAAAGTTGTTTTCGATACAACCCGAACCAGTATGATAGATTCATTTTCTGCCTATTTAGGGAAATACGGAACACTTTCGGAAAGTGCAAAGTCGCGTATCGACGCTATCTCCAATAGCGTTCAGCTGCCTAAAAACGAAATTGTTTTAAGGCAGGGAGAGCGATGCCGCAGTATATTTTTGATCACAAGCGGATCAGCCAGAATGTACTATTATCACGAAGGCAATGAGGTGACAAATCAATTTTTTTTTGATCATGAGGTGATAGCAGACATGCAAAGCTGTTACGCCAAAAAGCGCAGTTTTTTCAACATACAGCTACTGGAAGCTTCTAATCTTATAGAAATAAAATATTCGGAATTAGAGCATTTATATGGTCATTACCATGAAATTGAAAAAATAGGAAGGCTAATCGCCATAGAATGCTTTCTGGAAGAAAGCGACCGAAACAGATCTTTTCAAATGTACACAGCCAGGCAAAGGTATGAGCAATTGCTGAAAAAGTACCCTGACATTTTAAATAGAGTCAACCTTGGGCACATAGCATCATATATTGGTGTGACCCAGATACAATTAAGCAGAATCCGGTCGCAACAGGTTTCTTTTTAACATATGTAAAAAGAATTGGTACTTCGATCATGGACTTTTGTGGAAATAATTCTTTCGCATTAAAACAGTCATGATGAATAAGAAATTAATTAACCCAAAAGAACTTTATGATGGTTCAGTGTTCGGACTGTCCCAGGCCGTTCGGGAGATCAATTCAAACCTGGTATTTATCTCAGGACAGGTGGCGTGGAACCAGGATTTTCAAGTTACCTCCCATACGGTGGAAGGTCAGCTCAAAGACGCTCTGAATAATTTAGCAACCGTGCTAAAGGCCTCAAACGCTTCTGTCGAAAACTTGCTGCATGTGAAAATATATATTCGAGGTGAATTGGCCGAACACATGGATGCTATCAGGCCAATTATTGTTGAATACTTAGGTAAATCAAGACCGTCATTAACGGGGATAGGCGTAGCTTCACTGGCCTCCCCGGAAACCCTGGTTGAAGTGGAGGCTATAGCAAGTGTAACTGCTTAGGATGGTAGTGTTCCACAAAAAATGAAAGAGCTTAGCTGGAGATTCTACGCTCTTTTATTTTTTAAGGCGGATGCGTAGGATCTTTGATCTGTGTAAGTTTAATATAAGAAGCTATAAATTTTCCCACCAAAGACTATTGGGTTTTAGCAGGCTGTTAATTTCAATGGCCTGGCCAATTTTCGGCGCCACCAATGGAATATTTAATGCCTCGGCTTTTTTCTTAGCGCGTTCTATTGGATCGGTCCATGAGTGTAGGGCTAGTTTAAAAGCTCCCCAATGTATGGGCATAACCGCTTTGGCCCTAACATCAACACCTGCTTGCACGGTTTCCTCCGGAAACATGTGAATATCGGGCCAGGACTCATTGTATTGCCCACATTCCATCATGGCAAACTCGAAGGGCCCGTATTTTTCTCCGATCTCTTTGAAATGAGGCCCATAACCGCTATCTCCGCTGAAGAAGATGCTTTCGGAAGCCGAACGAATCACCCAAGAACTCCACAAAGTGCTTTGCCGGTTGTTAAGCTTACGTCCCGAAAAGTGCTGGGCCGGGGTGCAAATAAATTCTAAATCCCCCAGGGTTGCCTGCTGCCACCAGTCTAGTTCCGTGATACGGCCTTCTTCAACGCCCCATGCCTTCAGGTGCACGCCAACTGCCAAAGGCATGTAGAAGTGTCCGACTTTATCCTTAAGCTTGAGAATGGACTCGTAATCCAGATGATCATAATGGTCATGAGAGATGATCACAGCATCGATTTTTGGCAGTTTCTCCACTTCTATGGGCAGTTCTTTGCTGAAACGTTTCCCTCCCAGCATGGGATGTGGCGCCGGAACTTCGCCAAACATAGGATCTATCAGGATATTCTTGCCCTTTGTCTGCAACAGAAAGGCCGAATGCCCGAACCAGACCAATCGCGATTCCCCTTCGTAATCTGCTATCTGGATAGAGTCTAAATGTTGCACAGCTATATTTTCAGCGGGCACGCCATTTGGAACTTTGGTAAAAAAGAACTTGCGTGCGATTTTTAGTGTTTCCCAAAAACCTAAATCCTCAGGAACATCTTTTTGGTTGATAAACGCACCATTTTTGTAATTCTCTGAGCTTGCATATTTGGTTTGCAGCGCTTCTGGAACATCGCCCCCGAAGGAAGGATAGTAGCTCACAAACAACAAATAGCTGATCGCCAGAACGGCAGCCAGTAATACTAAGGTTAGTAACATTCGCTTTGTATATTTGACTAGTTTTTTCAATATAATAGATTTATACTTTTTCGGCCAGCATGTTGATATCCTGGTTTTCTAAATATTTCAGGTTTAGAGGATGGAACAACGTGTTGATCATAGCTAATCCTATCTTGGTTGTTGTTGTGATGTTTTGCGACCTTTTCAGCATTGAAAAAAAGGGGCGCATCACTACGTAAACCGCATTATACCATCCGGTACGTGATTTGATGCCCTTTTCGGGAATGATCATCCCCGGACGAAAAGCATAGGCATCCTTAAAGCCTTTGCCCAGTACCATATTTTCAGCCTTTCCTTTTACACGTGCCCACATGGAACGTCCTTTTTCGGATCCGTCAGTTCCGGCTCCGGACACATAATTAAAGACCATTTCGGTGTTTGCCTCGTGCAACACATCAGCAAAAGCTGCAACCGTATCGAAGGTAATGGCCGTATATTTTTCTTCACTCATGCCCACGGCAGAGACCCCCATGCAATAAAAACAGGCGTCGTATCCTGCCAGTTGGTCGCCGATGGAAATAATTTGTGTGAAATCGGAAAGCAATATTTCTTCCAGTTTGGGATGTTGCATTCCCAATGAGCTTCGGTTAATAACCAAAACCTGTGCTATTTGGGGGCTTTCCAGGCATTCCAGCAGCACTCCTTTGCCTACCATCCCTGTGGAGCCGGTGATGATTACTTTTTTCATATTAGTTTAAGCTTCTGTATTTTACCGGGCTCATCCCGGTTTCTTTTTTAAATAGCTTACTAAAGTGTTGTGGGTATTCGAAACCCAGGTCGTATGCAATCCCGCTGATACTCTCGGTAGTTCCCAAAAGCTTATTTTTAGCGCGATTTATCACGAATGCATAGATATGATCTTTAGCACTTTTTCCGGTTTCCTTTTTTAACAGATCACTTAAATAGTTGGGAGACATGTTTAGCACCTCTCCACAATATTTAACCGAGGGTACTCCTAATTTTGAAGGCTTTTCAGAAGAGAAGTAGTCTTTTAAAAACATTTCAAATTCGGAGATATGATCCTGATTCAGGTTGGCGCGAACATAAAACTGACGGTCATAGTAACGATTGCAATAGTCTAATATCAATTCAATGGTTGAAATGATGAGCTTTTGACTGTGTTTGTCGATATTTTGATTGATCTCAATTTCAATTTTCAAAACCAGGTCAGTCAGGATGGCCTTTTCATCTTCAGATAAATGCAAGGCTTCATGCACTTCATAATCGAAAAAGGAATAGTTGCCAATAGTCTTGCTCAATTCGGATTTACGAATGAGGTCCGGGTGAAACACCAACATCCAGCCCTTTGCATCGTCAGCTATTTTTTTATCTTCGGAAAATAAAACCTGATTTGGTTTTGAAAACACCATGGTGCCCTCTGAAAAATCATAGGTGTTACGCCCATAGCCCATAGAACCTGTAATGCCGTCTTTTAAGGATACCATATACAGGTCAGTATTGAATTTCAAACCTTTAAACTGACTAAAATCCGGAAAATCCCTGGCCCACATCACCGAGACCAGCGGGTGTTTTGGTCGTGGCATCCCAAAGAGCTTTTGCGCTTTGGTAATGGAATCTATATGGATTATTTTATTTGACATCAAACATTAATTTAATCTGCCACAAACCTCTTTTATGAGTTTTGGATCCCAAAATTGATTAGGGGTTTTACCAGCGTATTGCCAACAATTTTTCCAGGCATGCCGCAAAGTTCCTTATAAATTTACCCTAAAACGTATATATTTTCCTGTTTCACGTATCTATTTTACAGATGCCTTCATAAAAAGCTATCATTATTTTTGAGGAAATATAGATACGTTTGATGATCATTAGCTTTTCTTTTCCATGTTTTTAACCATACGCATGATGGTTTTGTCAAACATCCTGTCGGGGAAATACCGCCTGAAAAACAAGGTCTGTGCGGCCATCTTTCCAGCTGCATAACGCGTTTTAGGTTCGGCAGCTTTTATGGCCTTTGAAATAGTATTGGCAATTACATCAGGCGGTGAATAATTACCTTCGTCATAGGCATTTTCGGTGACTTTCTTCATTGTTTTTGCCAGACCGGCATATGATCCCTTTTCCGAGCTGGCGAAGTTTTCGTTCAAGACATCTCCAAATTCTGTCTTGATAGCACCGGGCTCGACAATGACCACATCGATTCCGAATTGCTGTACCTCTAATCGTAAACAATCGCTCCAACCCTCCAGCGCATGTTTGGTGGCGTGATACCAGGCGCCGAGTGGGCTGTAAATTTTTCCACCTATGGAAGATACATTAATGATTGTTCCACTTTTTTGATTGCGCATGGTTGGCAATACCGCTTTTGTAACTTCGGCCAGCCCAAAAATGTTGACTTCAAACTGACGCCTGGCTTCCTCGTAGGAGGTGTCTTCTACGGCTCCCCAGATGGCAAAGCCGGCATTATTGATCAAAACATCAATACGTTTCTGTTCATCCTTTACTAGCTGAATGGCAGATTTTACCTGTTCGTGGTTGGTGACATCCATCTCTAATATATGTCCTCCGGCCGTGGCCAGCTCCTGCATCTTATCTAATCTTCGGGCAGCGCCGTATACGATATGTCCTTCTTTTATTAGCTGCAAAGCGGTCTGCTTTCCTATGCCTGAAGAAGCACCGGTGATGATAATTACTTTTTTCATTGCTCTGTCATTTAATTTACTGGTAAAGTTAGAAGAGCGCTAAATCAAAAAAGTATACATTTCACAGAACCCCTAATACATTTTACAGGGATAGCGCTTTATAAGCTACCTATTGGTGCGTCATATCTTTAACCGATATGAATTTTATTAAAAATCCTTTACATTAAAGTTTGAAATAAACATAGGTCATAAGGCAGTGCATAGCATGCTGCAAGAAGCAATGAGTGAATGGAAAACCCAACCTATTTAGATAAGAATACCGTACTTTTTGTGCGTGAATATGCCGTTTCCAGAGACCGGCTTTGGCAGGCTGTTTCTCAACAAGATGAATTAAGCATTTGGTTTATGGAGACTAACCTGGAACTCCGGATTGATGGAAAGTATGAATTCAAAGATGGTTGGAATGGTTGGATCGGTGACCTGAGAGAACCTGAGTTTATTCAATTCAATAGTTCTCATAAATCCTTTACAAGATTTGAGCTAAAACCCGGGTCAAACGGTACGGAACTACGTTTAATTGACAGACTTCCTCCTGATATGACAGCACCACCGGATAATCACATTCAAAACCAGCAGCCTGGCGGAAAAGGGACCCATTGGGTAGGGCTATTGGCCGGTTGGGATGATTTTTTAAAAGCATTGAAATCGCATTTGGCTGGTGAAAAAATAGAAGATAATTATGAAACGCTGTGCACTCAATATAGTAACCTCTTACAAAAGAAATACGCTTAGCGTATTGAACTTCCGAGTATACATCTGACAATTAATAACCCGGGTCAAATTTTTGAGATCTTCAATTTCGACAGAGAGAAGGAAATGACAACGCTTGCGAAGATGAGCTTTGTAATTACCCAACTGAGTAAAGAACAAAGGTAATTATGTGAGGGAGATGACAAAACACAAGGTACATACCTCTGAGCGGTTACTTGAAAGTGAGGCTTAAAACTGATACCTTAGTAGAAATTAAAATAATCCGGGACACATGCCGTATCCTCATGTTATATGAATTGACAGATAACATCAGTCGAAGGCAGCAACTTTAGTTATTATGAATCTTACTTCAAAGGCGCAGGAAATCCGTTCTCAAATAACTAAGGAGGGAACCAAACTAGGTGATTTGCGAAAAATAGCCAAAGAAATTAAAAAGGATCATGCATTGGCTTTGGAGCTTTGGTCAATCGGTGAGTTCCTCTCCCGGCAACTGGCAATCCTGATCATGGACAAGAAACTTTTTACACAGGAATTTATTGACCAGCTTGACAGGGATATGCAGAATCATGAATACGAAGAGCGTACGCATCTGGCAGACTGGCTAATGGCAAATCAACTCGCCAGGGATAAGAAAACAATTGGTCTCATCGAATCCTGGGAACATAGTCCTTCGGTAATGCAAAGACGTATATTCTGGTATTATCAGGCGCGATTGAGATGGACAGGGCAAACACCTCCCGGCAATACCGAAGACTTGCTTTCGTCATTAGAAAAAAAGATGGTGATGGCGGAGCCGGAGGTTCAATGGGCCATGAATTTCACGGCTGGCTGGATTGGCATCTTTGATCCCGCTTACCGCTCTCGATGTGTAGCACTTGGAGAAAAAACCGGTCTTTACAAGGATGAAGTGGTACCAAAAGGATGTACTCCTAATTACCTGCCTGAGTTTATTAAGATTGAAGTTAATAAACGCAACAAATAGCAAATCTCCCCGTAAGTTAGTGTTCTGTAAAAAAGAAAATGACCGGGCGTAGAATCCCTTACAAATTCTTACTTTTTTAAAGTAGATCCCAGGGGATAAATAACCAGCACCAAATTTTTGAGCGCTTTAATTTTTTCAGGGTATAAGGAAATACCGGCTTTCTGTAAGGTGAACTTTGGAATTACCCCCTAAATTTTAGGATTCACCACCTATAGCAAAGCATACCAATATATAAATTTGACTATAGCAAAAGTGCTCATCACAGTATTTTAAGGTGCCTTTGTTCCTGGGCTCGTCTATGCCTGATCACCAATTTAGAAGTAACTCTAATTATTCACTAAAACTTAAAGCTATGAGAAACCAAAAACTACTTTTATCTATTGTGGCATTTTTTCTGTTTGCGACCACGGCCCTGGCGCAGCCAACTTTTAACCCCGGACAGGATCCTAAACCTGCGGGCAAAAAATGGGAAAAGATCGAAAACATGTCTGATGAATTCAGTGGAACTTCCCTTAACACGGCAAAATGGGATAATCAGAGTCCGCAGTGGAAAGGAAGAAAACCAGCTTATTTTAGCGTAAACGCAGTCCAGGTTGGAGGTGGTAACCTCAAAATTACGGCCAAAAAGAGTTTAACCCCCGAGGAACAGCAACAAAACCCCGGGTATTTTCTGCAAGGCGGCCTGGTCAGAAGTTTAAACAAGGCGACCTATGGTTATTATGAAACCAGGATGAAGGCCAATAAAACATTTATGTCTTCTACCTTTTGGTTGATAAACAAACGGAATGAATTCACCGGCTGTGACGAAAGAGTCACCGAGCTTGATATTACGGAGAATGTTGGTATTAACTCAGGCGATCCCAATAGGAATTGGGTCAATCAAAACATCGTCAGCATTAACTCCAACACACACAGCAGGGGCGTGATAGGCAATCCGGGATGCGGTATCCCCGAGACTTCCGCAGGAGATAAATCGCCTATCGGAGAACCCGCCTATGCTAATTATCACGTATATGGTGTATGGTGGAAAAATGCGAATGAATTAATATTTTTTCTCGATGGTCAGGAGGTCTACAGCATTACACCTCCGGCAGATTTTGATCTTGGCATGTATTTGCGCATGGTCGTTGAGACCTATGATTGGAACCCGCCAAATACTACCCTGGTAAATGGTAAGCGACAAGACGGTCTGGACGATACGGAGGCTAACCGTACTACCTTTTACGACTGGACCCGTTCCTGGAGATTGGTGGATGATAACAACCCTGTCGTGCAAGGCCCTTTTGGCGGTAGCGCCCGTCCTATTCCCGGAACTATTGAGGCGGAAGATTATGACGTTGGTGGGCAGGGAGTGGCATACAACGATACCGATGCGGTCAACAATGGACCTAATGTGGCACGTGAGGATGAAGGCGTGGATATTGAAGCCAGAGATGGAGGGCAAAATGTCGGCTGGACAGCCGACGGAGAGTGGTTGGAATACACCGTAAATGCAACCGGTGGTACTTATGATCTGGAGGCGAGAATTGCTACCATCACCACTGGCGAGTCCATTGTCGCTAAACTCGATGGCGTCACCCTGGGCACTTTCAACTTGCCCAATACAGGCGACTGGGCCACCTTTGAAACGGTGAAAATTGAAAACGTCAATGTCACTGGCGGGAATGATAAGATACTTCGCCTTGAATTTGTGGGTGGTGGCACAAATCTTAACTGGGTTAAATTTACCGCCGTATCTCCACCGGGCAACACCATTACGATCGGTAACGCCACCAATACGAATGCCGGCGTAGATGGATGGAACTCCAATATGGTCATTAATGAATCGGAGACCTATACCAATAACACGGGTGCTTCCCAGACCCTTAATGTGGATGAGTTTGTTTTCTATGCCAATAAAGAAGCGGATCCGGTGACCCCGTTTGTGGTGAAAGTTAATGGTGACAACAACTTTACGGTTTTGGCAGTAGGTAGCTCCCGTACTGCAGCGGCTTATAATGTGGGCGAAAACACTTTCTCATTTAACACCGGCACGGCGAAGCAAATTACCCTGGCCGATGGTGAGACAATTGCTCCGGGATTCCTGGATGCCAATGCCGATGGGTCAGGAGGCAGCGCCGGTTCAGTGATTGCTTTTGACAGCAATGCACCGGCTGATCAGATCTGGTATACAGGCGGAGCAGCGAGTGGTAACTCAGGCAGTGTGGCAGAAGGTGCGGCCCCAACAGCAGGTTTATCGACCTTGACCAATTTAACAAGAAACTACCGATTTAAGATTGTCCTATCGGTCAGTACAGGTAGCGGCGGAACAAACCTTGTGCAGAATCCCGGGCTTGAAACGGGTGATTTGAGCTCCTGGGGCGGTTTCGGTACACTGGCAGTAGATACAGATGTCAACACCGGCAGCCATGCGGTAAAAATAACCGGTGTGGCAGGTCACGAACAGACTATTACAGTGCAGCCTAATACAACCTATACCTTGTCTGCCCATGCAAAAGTGCAATCCGGAAGTGTTATTCTAGGCGTGAAAAACTATGGAGGGGCAGAAAAGGGGACTTCCGTTACTTCAACGAGTTACACACCGGCGAGTTTGACATTTACGACCGGAAGCACCAACACCAGTGCAGATATTTATTTATATGTACCTGGTGCCGGGAATATAGCTTTTGGTGATGACTTTTCGGTGGTAGTGGGCGGTAGTACCTCTGCCAGAATGGCGAGTGCCAATACGGAACCAACTATAAAATCACAACTCAATAAAGTACGGTCTGCCTTATATCCCAACCCGGTTTCAAAAGGGTATTTTACCCTGGATTTGAAAGGGTATGAAAGTGATGTTTCCGTCAATGTCCTGGATGCAATGGGTAGGTTAGTATATACTACGCACACCACTAAACGTAGTTTGAACCTTCACTCAGATATATTCCCAAGCAAGGGGCTCTATATCTTCAATATTAATGACCAAAAGGTTTTCGAGACCTTTAGACTGGTGGTTAAGTAACCACTGTGAATTAAAAAAATAGCCGTTACCTACAACGTGACGGTTATTTTTTTTAACTATGTGGGTTATTTCAAAACATTGATTCGGAAGTTGCCAATTATAGATGTGAATTTTATTTAAAATCCTTTAGATTGAGGTTTTGAAATAAATTTATGCACTTCATGATGGTGCATAGCAAGTTGTTAAGCGTTATACGCGGGATGAGTAGAAAAAATTGGACATATGATAAATTGTTCTTTAGGCTTTTAAATAATAAAAGTAAGAATACCTATTGGGAAAATATTGGTGAATTGAGAAGAAGACCTAATAATGAAGTTCACTCAAGAGCAGTTCAGCTGTCCAAATCAAAAATTGAAAAAGAAAAGATAATAGGTATAGATGTTCTGGCTCAACTAGGTTTTGACCCAAGATTTAAGCAAAAAGAAACGATTGATATTTACTTCGAACTATTACAAGAAGAACAAACGCCCAAAGTTTTGGGAAGTATATTATCTGGTATTGGTCATAACAACGAAAATTTGACTGACAAACAGATTCAAAAATTGTGTGAATTTGAATGTCACAATTTCTCAGACGTTAGATTTTCTTTAGTACATGCTCTTTCACGAGTAGAAAATAAGAATGCAATTCAGGTAATAATTAACCTGAGTCAAGACAAACATCCTGAAGTCCGTGATTGGGCAACTTTTGCACTAGGCTCTCAAATCGAAATTACCAACGAGAAAATCATAAACGCCCTTTGGGATAGACTTGGGGATGAATTTACGAATGTACGATTTGAGGCAATTGCCGGACTTGCAAATCGAAAAGATAAAAGAATAAAAGAAATTCTGATTCAAGAATTAAAAGAAATAGATAATCATGGATCATTGATTTTGGAGTCTATTGAATCGCTTAACGACAAAGATTTCATTGAGTTGATTGAAAAGCAAATTAAGAAAAACAAAGAAACCAAAAAAGTCAATGAAAAATGGCTTTTGGACTGTATCGAAAAGTTAAAAACGAACGCCCAACAAAAGATATAAGGCATAGCCGTGCTAAGCCAACACTTAAACCAAGCTACGATCCATGCCCAGAACATTGGGCCTTACTTATAAAACAAAATGACCATTCCCAGATTCTTATATCATTATTACGAACTTGAAAACGGTCCATTCAGAAATATCACAGAATGCGGATATGAAAAAGCAGTCGATATCCAAGGTCAAATATTAAAAGGATGGAATAGCAAAAGACCCGATAATTACATTTCATTAAGGTTTTCGCTGGAAAATAGAATTAGAGAACAGTTTATCCTGAAAGGAGGAAAACCCAGCAGAAATGACCCTTTCTACTTTACATTAGGCGAATGTGAATGGGCAAAATCCTGGTATGTAAATCCTGAAGTTGTAAAAATACCATTAACGGACTTCGAACCTGAACACATAAGCTTTACTTATCCTGACAGCATGGTGTCATTCCAGTTTTATGATGAACCTAAACTGAAGACATACAGAAAGGATTGTAACGGACAGGTCTTTCTCCTGAGTGAAATAAATGATCTGATTGGTGAGTATGGACTGCCAACAGAGGAAAAATGTCAAACCGAGGAAAGATTAAAATATGATAAATACATTGAAGCCCAGGTATGGGATGACGCGATAATAAAAGAATATAAAACAAAGCCTAATACCTTGTAAAGTCCATTAAAACGTATTTCTTGCTAAACAAACCCTATAAAATTTTTTCATCACAAAATATTTTCCGGTGATCTGTAAGTTTTTCTTCAATTTTTCTACGTATGCAGAAATTTTAGAAAATGAAGAAATCAAAATTGTTTATTATATGTTTGACAGTCCTATGGCTTAGTGTTAATACAGTAAGTTTATTTGGTCAAAACAGATCGCAAATTGACGAAACCCTATCGAAATATCTCGATATTCAAAACAAGAGAATAGGGTTCAGTGGTACAGTATTAGTTACTGATGATGATGGGATAATCTCGCATCAGACCATCGGATTAGCCTCCCGGGAGCTCGAGGTGCCATTTTCAATTGACTCCAGGTTTAAAATAGCTTCTATTACTAAATCTTTCACCGGATTGTTGATAACGCTGGCCGAAAAGGAGGGAAAATTACAGCTTGGAAATAATTTAGAAACCTACTTTCCCAAACTTGAAGATGAGACCTGGAAGCAGATTACGATAAAACAATTGCTTTCACATACCTCCGGCATGCCGCACTGGTCAGGCTTTACTGAGTACTGGACCATAAAATCATGGCTACCCTTGACACAAGAACAGGTCCTTGAGGAAATATTCAATATGGAGCTCCTTTTTGAGCCCGGAACCAGTGCTTCTTATTCCAGTCCGGCTTATTATCTTCTGGCCGTTATTTTGGAAAAGTTGTATGCGGCCAGTTATAAAAACATTCTGGAAGAGAAAATACTAATACCGCTACAGCTAAAACATACAAATGCGTTTGATGGCTTATCTGTCATACCCAATATGTCATCGGGTTACCACCTGATTTCAGATGATAGTTTGATAGCGGCGCCGTCGAGAAATATGGCTACCATGAAAGGCGGAGGGCATTTATATGCAACCGCAACAGATCTGAATAGTTGGTGCCGTAGCTTTCTGTCTAATGATATATGGAACGACTCGATTCTTCACGCCATCTTCAATCCCGTAACCAATTTTAAAATGCAGCATAAAAAAGGAGCGTTTTATGGGCGTGGCTGGTACATCAGTGAAAAAAATGCCTCCGGATCGGTGGCTTATCATATCGGTGGTGGAACATTTGGTTTTAGCAGCAAAGCTGTTATTTATCCCTCCCGTAAAATCAGTATTGTTATATTGTCAAATGTGTCCTTCTTACCTATGGATGATGTGCTTTGGAAAGACATTGAGAAAATTGTATTTGAAAGGTCTTTCGAGTTGCCCAAAGAATACCCTGAAGTCCTCCATCTCACTTCGCATGAACTCAAAAAATTTTCAGGAATTTATAAATCCAAAAAGGGATTAAACCTTGAGATCATTTTCCATCAAGACAAACTTTTTACCAAACTAGGCAGGAATCCGCCTTTTGAAATATACCCACAAAGTCAAAATACATTCTTTTCGAAGAAAATAGAAATTGAGTTTACATTTACAACAAATGATGGAGGAGGTGTTACCGGGTTGGCGACTAACGGCATGGGAAGGGTCGATCATTTTGAAAAACAATAGTGTTGCCCATGAAAGAGAAGTTTCAGGAACAGATATTCCAGCATCAGGCGCTTATTCACAAAATATGCCGGATGTACCGGGACACCAAAGAAGAGCGGGAGGATCTCTTTCAGGAAATTATTTTTCAACTCTGGAAAGCCTATCCGCAGTTTCAGGGTAGGTCCAAAATTTCCACATGGATGTATCGAATTGGTCTCAATACGGCAATCGCTACATTCAGAAAAAAGCAAATTGAACATTCAGCCCTTCAGGATCAACTGGAAATTTCGGATATGACCCGTGACACTGAAGATGATCGTAGAGATCGACTGTTTTGGGCAATTAAACAAATGAACGATGCTGACAGGGCAATCATAACACTCTATTTGGATAACTTAAACTACCGGGAGATTAGCGAGATCATGGGGGTTAGTGAGAATTATATAGGGGTCCGTCTGAATAGAATAAAACAAAAAATCAGAAAACGATTAAATATAAAATAATGAACTTAGACGATTTAAAATGGGGCAATGCCAACTTTGAGGATGAGCAGGTAAGTAAAGAAGCTTTATTAAACATGCTCAATGTCAACAATCACCCAACACTCAAAAAGATCAAATCACAAATGATCTTTGAGAGCGTGGCATGGATTGGTTTTCTGGCGTTTTATTATGATTTCTTTGATGGGCATTTGAAACCTGTACTGTGGAATGTGCTTCTTATAATAGCCGTTGGTCTATTGCTGGTCCACAACCTGTTAGGGTATCAGGTGACCAACAATCCTATAAATGGTCCTAGCATATTGGATTCACTCAGGAATTATCTCAAAAAAATACGGAGGTATTCCTACCTGTCCATTGCGACAAGGGCTTTTGCGCTGATTATTATTATTGGATACTTCCTGTCCGGAGTGGAATCCTTCGAGTTGCGACACTACTGGAGTATTGGCTTACTCCCACTTTTTGTTTTGGCACAAGTTTATTTTCTATGGAGAGTATGGTCAAAACGGATCAATACCATTACCTCAAAGTATGACCAACTTGTCGATGAAAAATGAATATCATAGCGTTAGGTCCAAGTGAAATTCGAACGGTTCGCATTAGCGCTCACGACTGTTTCGGCTGTTATATTTGCAGGTGGTTTTTTATTTATAGTACCAGTTTAAAGCAACCCAGGAAGTAAAACGAAACTGGTCATTAATAAATGAATCAAAACGATTATCCAATCCAAATTCTACCTTGTGATGTTTGTTGATTACATAGCCGATATTGGGCACTACCCTAAACTCCAGGTCATAGGTATCATTTTGAATACTATTCAGTGTTTCAGTATTAAGCTTTATATAAAATTCCTTAAGATCTACTTTTTTACCTGATAATGGCACCTCTGCACTTAATCTATACCTTAGTCTGAATTCAGCTGATTCATGAGATGAAAAGGTTTGGTCGGCGGCTATTCTGTGCGTTACCCGATAGGTACTTATTTTTGCCTTATGTATGTATTGCTGAATGGTTCTGTAAGCCATGGCGCCTGGCTCTATTCGTGTTAAAACTCCTAAAGTTACCTTAGAATTTAAGCCGGCTTTTCTTCCAACCAAAACCGAAAAATCACTTAATAAATAATCATATTCAAGTTTGTCTTGTTGTATAGGATTATTTTGAAACATAAAATGCCTTGATTCATATTTGAAATTCACATCCCAATCTCTTTTTATTTTGTGGTTATAGTTAATGGAAGGCAATAGCCCTACGCTGGTATGTGTTTGTGCACAAACACGGTTTAGTCCCATTATTAGAACAATCGTTAAAAAAAGTTTGGATCTAATACTCAAGGTGGTCTGCTTTCTCCTGGATAATCTGTTCAAAATGGTGAATTTCTCCGTGTTCATTAAAGGTAACTTCATATAGATGGGCAATTCCGGAAGATTTCCCTTTTAAAACTATTTCGTAAGCGGTTTCCACCGCAGGGTTTGGTTTATCGTTATTTATTGATGTAATAATATCTTCGGGCTTTCCTTTGTATTGCTTTTGAATCTTTTGGAATTTCCAATTGTTGTAAAGTGAATCAAGGTGGACCTCCATATTTCTATATACCACAGGATTTATATCGCTCTTTTTTATGATAAATTCCGCATCTTGTATATTTCCCAATGTATCAAATTCAATACTGTATTTTTTTCCAACATATATGAACTTCGCCTCAATGGATATACCCTGAGAACTTTCTTCTTTATACCATTTGATTTTTAAATCCGGATTAATAGCGTCAATAAAAGCCCTTGCAGTTGGTGGAGTGACTTCGGGCTGAATTCTATATTCTCTTTCAAATTTAAGCTGCGCCGCAGACACAAGCGGAAAGAGTAATAGCATAGTTATTATTAGCACTATATTTTTAATTTTCATCAATTCAGCTTTATTATTTTGCGAAAAGAGATGGTTTGGAACCGGCAATTATTTTAATTTTCCGGGGCCCTATGCCTCAATAAAACAGATAAATACAAACTAAATTTTTGAAAGTTAATAAACAACTATCAAAATATTTATTCTAAGAGCCAAGATGTTTTTTAGAAGCGATTTAAATTATTCGCAGTGGCTGCATTGGACGGTAAACGATCCCGGCTGGTTGGGTTTTGATAAGCTATTGAATAAATAAGACACGAGTTGAAGTATAAAAGGCTTTTTTTTTTACCCAACTGGAGTTCCCGATCCTGTTAACCTTGTAAGCACGGGTTTCTTGTATCAGGTCTAAAATAATTTTGATTGAAAGTCCGAAGATTTTATTTTTGAAATAATTTTCGGGATGTAGCGCAGCCCGGTAGCGCGCTTCGTTCGGGACGAAGAGGCCGCTGGTTCGAATCCAGTCATCCCGACATAAAGGGACGTTTCATCAAAATTTTCGAAATGTCCCTTTTTCATTGCCTCGTAAATGTCTGAAATTCTTTTGGTTAGTACAAATAGTGTATTAATTCTTGAGGTTCGAACTTCATCAGATTTACGATCATAGAAAATGCCCTCCGGAAACACCAAATGTTGCAGGTGTTCCCTAGCTTTCAAAGTGCCGGAATCCCACAAATTTGTTAAATTAGGCAACATTTCAAGGAATTTGTCAATAAATTTATCAAGGTTCGAACTTTTTTCCCCAAGCTTTTGAATTTCCATTACAACCTGAGTCTTTTCTTGCTTATACTTAGGCATAAATTTTTCGTAAACCTCGGAGTCTATTTCACCTAAAAAATGTTTTTCCTGGGCTTTCGCTATTTTCGTTTCAATTTCTTTCAATCGCTCTTTTAACAACTTCTCCTGGTTCTTGTTGTCTTGAGTTAACTGGTTGATCCTGAAGTAAAGCTGTTCCCGGATAGGTTTGATGAGGTTGCCATTTATGGTAAACTGATCTAGCAACTCCTTAAATTTTTCATGAAAGACTTTGGCGCTACGGTTGGATCCGCATCCCTTTACACCACACTTGTAGTAGTACAATCCCTTTTTCTTAACAAGATAACCAGTTAAAACCCTATTGGTATGTGTTGCGCATTTGACAAAATGTTTTAATGGCACTTCAGGCATTTCTTTTGTGTGTTTTCCCTTAAACCTTTCGCCGCGAAGTATGTCATTTACTTTAAGAAAAATATCTTTAGAGACTAGTGCCGGATGTTTCCCTTCAATTACCTGTCCGTTTAACGCCTTGTGTGCTATTAATCCACAATAAAAAGGATTATGGAATATGTTGGATAATTTTTGATGATACATATTCATTCCGAGCTTTCGCAGTTTGGCTGCAATATCATTACTTGACATTCTGTGATATGCCCTCCAATAAAAAGCTTTCTTAATCAACTTTCCTGTTTCGTTGATTACTATCTTTTCTTCTTTATTAATTTTGATCTTATCGTAGCCAACGGGGGGAGCTCCAATCCAGTGACCTCTCAAAAGCTTTTCTCGGGTACCTGCCATTGTGCGTTCTCTTCTTACCTCGTTGTCGTATTGACTAAAGATAAAATGGATGTTTTGTTGTAGCCGGCCGCTTGGGGTATCTGTATCTGCTGGCTGAGTAACAGATAATATTGAAATGCCTTGCTTTTTTAGCTCATTGGCAATGTATATACCATTGGCCCCTGTTCGGGAAAACCGGTCAACATTGTACACAACAATCCACCTGATTTTTTCTTTGCTTCTTTTGACAAAGGATAACATACGAACAAACTCTTTTCTTTCGTCTGTTTTTGCGCTTTCATAAGTACCCCCGAAGTAATTGACAATATTTATACCGTATTTTTGTGCATATTCTTCACAAGCCTTCATTTGGGTACCAAGACTAAGATTATTTTCAGCCTGCTCTTTGGTAGAAACCCTTGTATAAATCACACAGTTGTTTTCTGTGATCCTGGTACGTTTTTTATTAGAAGTTACTCCAAACTGTTGAAAAATAGCTAAAGATGTGTTATCCATATCATTTATCCTTTTTATCAAAAACCTCTTTAAAATATTCGTAAAATACCAGGGCCAGTTGATCAATATTTTTGATCAACGCTTTTGCCTCATCATCATTAATATATTCAAATCCCCGGTACGTTTTTAATTTTTCAGTAGTGAGTCCTTTGCTTTCATCTGTTCTCCCGGAAACCAGAAGATCCTGGCTGCCACGGTGGTTAACGGTTTTGTAAGTAACACTGGTATTTTTTACATTAAAGACAACTTCTTGCGTTATGTATTGAGATAATTCTACAGCTTTTAGTGGGTTGGCTGCACCAAAAAATTTGTCAAGTGAAATAGACATAAGTGCTTATTTTATACTTAAAGATAAATTATTTATCAGAAAATTTATAAATTATGTTAAATAGCCATTCAAACACGTTAGTTTTCAATCAATACACATTGTTATTCAAATAATACACAACTTCATTTAATTGATACTTAACGCTATGGCAATTAATTACCCCTTAGAAACTCCCATATTTCCTCAAAAGGTACCTTCTCAAATTCACAATATTCCTTTATAGTGAGCTTCCTTTTATCTGCTGCAATGGCATCCCGGATACCTTTGTGAGCCCGCTGGGCCGAATCATAATGGTGTGTATCCATCAGACGCATAAGGTCTTTAACAGAGAGAAAAATACTGTTCATAACTTTAATCTTTTGTCGGTTTTGGAATTATTTTTAATAGACGATAACCATATCTGGTTTTGAGCGCTGCCCCAAATAGGAGGGCTTCATAATCCTGGCTCCCAATATTCGGTTCTTGTTGGTTTGTCTTAGTTATTTCAGGTTCCATGCCCTGAAAATAGGGAATGGTACGGTTGCACTTTCCAGTTAGAGTATGGCGGGGAGAGAAATTAAATGTTATTTCCAGATAAGTAGGTTATTGCCGATCTAGCTGGAATCCATCAAAAAATCGATGTTTTCTGCCGGTTTTTGTGATATCTTGTTAATGTTGAAAAAGAATGGCTGATTTGATTGGGTTTTAAGGGATCATTTTTTGCAAACTGGCTGAAAGTAGGACTAGACACCGAACGACTACGGCTACACGACTACAGCAACTACAATGACTACATCTAACTATATTATTAATTAATATAATATATTGAATATCAATTATTTATAATAGTGTAGTTGTTGTAGTTGCTAAAAATGTAAAATTTTATGGATTTTGGAATTCTATCACAAGAGTTTGGTTATCAATTACTTAGTGTGAATTGGCGCTTACAGGATTGTAAATTGTTACCACCAAATTTGTATTCGCTACAGTAAATGCTTTATCCGGGTTCCAGAAAATATAAAGATGTAGAAAAGTATACGCATTTTCTTGTTTGAATGATAAGAGTAGCCCGGATTACTCATTTCTACTTCCTCAAACTTCTATTTACTTCTGGAATTGCGTTTTTAAAGGCATTTTCAAATCGCGGAAGATATTCCACAAAGAATGCTATCATTGTATCCCAATCCTCTTTGTTGAATAGATTAACATCCCCCTCTTCATATTTGACTCGGCTCATGCGTTTGTTATCTAATCGTTCCCAACCCAGAGGTTTGCCAAAATGCTCTTCAATTTGATTTTTTTTAGCTAAAAGCAAATCAAAGATTTCCTTATTTTCTTCTTGCGACCTACCCGAAATGGTTAACTCTATTCTTACATAACTTTTGGTGATTAAGGTATTATAAACAACTCCGCTCATTCCCGCACCTGCTGAGAGCCAATGATCTTTAGAAGCATTTACATTTTGATAGAGTTGGCTAACTGGACTAATCGCCGCTAACATCTTCTCCCAAAATTCTCTTCGGATATGGTGTCTGCTTTTTAGTTCTTCTTGTTTTTCAATATTATCCCTGTTTTTTTGGGCCATGGAAATGATAAATTCCTCTGCCTCACGCATTGGGATTACTTGCTCGAAATTAATAAATAACTGCTCACCCATTTTAAAAGGAGTGGCTTTAAAGCATTGAATGCGTAAACCGTAGTTCATCAACCATAAAACGGTAGAGGTAACTTCTTTCCGAAAAGAGCCTGATACCATCATAATTCGCTGAGAGTTACCTGTATTCAGACGTTCTTCATAATCTTCACTTTCGAAGAATTCTTCCAGTTTTTCCTGAGCGGTACCATCTCCAAGATATGCATTGAAAATGTTGATGATTTCGTCTGTATTAAGGCTGGAGCAGTACGAAGCATATCTTAATACTTGCCATGTTACATCTCGACCGCTGTCATCTAGCTTATTCTCTACAACAATCAGATTTCCTTGTTTATCCAACGCTAAAAGATCTAAACGTTCATTGGTGTCACTGAAACCGGAGAATTCTTTCTGTATTATAAGCAGTTCTTCATTCAAGCATGACGGATTCTTGGCGATCCACTCTTGTAGATGATCTCTTTCCCGAAACCCCAACTCCCTAAAGGTGGTTTCCCCAACTTTTTGAATACTATTATTGTCTTGGTTTATTAAGTACATAGTTGCTTTTTCCTATATTATACTTCTCTCTACAATTTCAATTTGTTCATCCGTTAAGCTATACAGGTCATAAACCAAAAGATCAATCTCTGTCTCCAAAGTCAAAGTATCTGCCTCGGGGTTTGCTTTTTTGATGTCGAGGATTTGGATAACTTTGTTCGAGATTATTGTATTTAAGTCTTTTGAAGGATTCATGATAGGTATTTTAGCAATGCTTTTGGCATTATATCTAAAATAACCACCAAGCTTTTTTGGGCATATGCTGTTCATAAAAAAACTAATTAGTCTTGAATTTAAAAGGCCTAGAAAGTACATCTCGTTATAATAGGTGTCTTGCAGGATAATTGCTGGACAATTTGCTCCATTAAAAGAAGATTTTTCATCTAATAATCCCACTGCCATTCGAGTGGTAACCCCCTTTACAATTAATTTTTTTGGAGTTATCAAATTATATCCTCCACGCCTTAAATGCCTGAACCAATTTGGACCCGTAGCGTAAAATTTTCGACTATCCTTTCGTTTAGTTAATTTCTGTTTGTGAGAAAATAAATGATTATAGATGTTCGGAAAATTATTTTTTAAATCTTTTTCATTGATTAAAGTTTCATTGCCTTGGTTGTCAATTTGATATGGATATATTACTTTACTCTTTGGATAAACCTTACTGAAAGGACTTATTTCATCACCTCTGTATGCGTATGGCACCAATAATTCCATTTCAAGATTAAGAGATTCAGCTTCCTCATTTTTGATAACAAATGCTTTATCCATTCCTGTCAAAAGTCCAATGTATGAGGACCCGATTTGGTCTAATCTTTTGTACGGGATATTTAATGAGTTCAAATGGCTTAATAAATCAAAAGGACTGAAATTCCAACTTTCACTATTCAGCTGATCATACTCTTTTGTGTTAAAAGTCATTGAACTAAGAAATTCATAAGTCAATTCATCTTTCTGATTTATATTGGCAAACTCTAGCTTGGTTTTATTGGAATTTCCAAAAATAAATATTGCAGGGTAGGTGTCAGCTTCCTCAAAAACTGGGAGAGAGCCGAAATCAATTAGTTTATGCAATTTCTTTTGAGAAAGAAGGTTTCGAATTTCTTTACCGTAGTCTGTTTGTGTCCATTGAGAAGAAGAAATGTAGGAACACAAACCATTATGGGATTGGATATTAAGAGCTTTTTCAAAAAACAGGATTGAGATGTCCAACTTACCAGAAGGAGTCTTGAAATTTTTGAAGTAAAAATCGACTTCCTTGGAATCCAAATTCTGCACTCTAATATAAGGCGGATTCCCAATCACCGTATCAAAGCCAACAAAGTCTCCTTCATTGTTCAACACCTCTGGAAACTCAAAACGCCACTCAAAAGCATTTTCATAAATCTTATTGTTTTTGATTTCTTCAATCTCAGTTTCGAGCTTTTTTGCGCCTTTGGTTAGTTTTTCCATCTTTTTATTCCAATCCTTCTTTTCTTTGGCACTCATCTCAAAAATGCTGGTTTGCGTAGTGAGGTTGGCAAGTTCACCATTGAGTTTGTAGAGCCTTTTGAGTTTAGGATCATTCCTGGAGATTTCAGAACGAAAGTCACTTTTAATATCGTTGATCAAGCGTTCCATTTCGTGTTTTTCCTCCTTACTTTGGGCATTGCGATATGAGTCCACCGCCAAACGGTAACTGTCAATCGTCCATTTACTTTTCTTTAAAGCTTCTTTGATATCCGAATTGAGATCAAACCGACTTATCAGTGAGTTACCACATTTAATATTGATATCGATGTTGGGGAGGGTTTCAAGCTCAGTTTCGTTTTTGTAGTAAGCGTTTTTTAGTAGCTCAATCCAAAGACGTAACCGACATATTTTAACCGAATTTGGGTTGATGTCCACACCAAACAAGCAATTTTCGATAATCGCTTGCTTTTCATAAAATAGCGTTTCTTGCAGGCGCTGGCTTTCTTTATTATTTACGCGATATTCAAATAACTCGCCGTCATCGTCAGTAACTACCAACTCGTCGTTTACCACTTCAAAATGATATTCTTTGAGGCGCCTGCCATCTCTGTCTTGTAGTATTTTGAGATCGTTCTTAATGGCAATGATCTCGTTTAAGGCCGAAACCAAAAAGTGACCTGATCCCACAGCAGGGTCACATATTTTTAAACTGTTGACAATGTCATTGGCTTCTTGCCGGTCTTCTATTTTATCATAGAGATCATCTAAATCTTTACAGTTCCATCCCTTGGTATCATTGAATTTCTGTGCCACCGACCTGCGAATTATTTCACGGCACATGTACATGGTGATAAAACCAGGTGTGAAGAAGGAACCGTCTTTGTAGCCATTGATCTTCTCGAAGATCAAACCTAATACAGAAGCATTAATGAGTGTCTTGTTGTCTTCCTGAATGTCCTCTGCCCCTTCACTGCTAAAGTCGTACGCTTCTAAGAATTCAAAGAAATACTGCAAAGCATTGAGTTCACCGGTTCTTTTCTTTCCGTTTTTGTCTTTCAGAACGGTACTGGAAAGAATAGGTAGTTTCTTTTCGTCCTGAAGGTTGCTAATGAAAATGGTGCTATGTTCCATTTCATTGGGCTCAAACAGCGATGAATTGAGGTAAGGGACTTTGGCAAACTCCTTTTTTATATCTTCATTTCTTTCATGATGCTTCTTGGCAAGCACCTGAAAGAAAAGGCTATTTAAATCATCATAATTTTTGATTTTATCGAAATTCAAAAACGAATAGGAGGGGTCGTCCTTATGATAAGTAATGAGTTGAGCTTCCAATAATTTTAAAAACAGAATTCGATTAACCCAGGTGATGGATAGTTCAAGCCCCACATTGAAGAGTCGTTCCTCTTGTTTTGCTCCGTATAAGCTTGGTTTCTCCAATCGGTGAATTTTATCAAGTGTATCTAGTTGAATTACGGCATTTTCGAGTAATGAACCTGAATTGCGTTCACCAGCTTTATTTCGCTCAATGACTTTTTTCCCACCCTGTTTGGTTTCAGTTAAACCGATGATGTGTAATAGTTCACTGTAAAATTTCTTGTCAAGTGAGTTGCTGTCGTTGGCAAACGGAAGTTTTAGTAGATGTTCCGGTGAAAGTAATTTAAAAAGGGCAATCAGTTTATTGTCGTCCTTTTTGTCATTGTTTCGTAATGGCCTGTCATATTCTTTCAGGTCAAAATGCGTGAATTCAATTGAGCTGTCTAGTTGATTGATAAAAGGCTCTGCAATTTCTTTATAGAAGAATTCCGTTGTTTTTCCTGCCAAACGCCCATCTTCAAAATCTTCAAATTGCTTAATGAGCTTCTTGTTCTGAGCAAAATTCTTTTCAAATACGTTCGCATCAAACACAAACCATTCATTGATGTTTGTACCAATGAGATATTTGATTTCTAAGTTTTTCTGTGTTATTCGTTCTCTTAAGTAATATAAAACCAATTCCTGAAAAGCTTTTGTGTTAAGCTTATCGGTACTCAACATCTCTGCTTTGTTCGTTGGTTTTTTCGCTTCAATAATTACGCCAACTGGAGTCTTGGCATCTTTTCCATTATGGATGACAAGGTCGTTTCGTCCCTTTGTATTGATGGAATGATTCGGATCGTAATAGGTTTTCTTTAAAAAGTCAGAAACCAGATTTTTATGAAACTCCTCAGACTCGGTGTCATTTATCTGGTCTATTAATTGAATTAGGTTTGTTTTAAAGACCTCTATTTCTGAGCGGCTGGGCTTTACTTTTAAAAAAGCTTTATTTAAAGATTTCCGGGGCTTTAGTTTATTTAAAATCATTAATCATAAAAAAGTCACCTAATATATCCACTTCAACTTGAATTTACACGTAGCGCTGGCAAAAATAGCAGATTAAGATCAAAACCATTGTAGCTGAATTCTAAACCAAAATGACCCTGATTTTTTTCAAAAAATAGAATTGTCCAAAAATGACTAATATTTCATTCCTAATATTGCTGATATGCATGCGCCTTTACGCTATCTCTAGCCCAATCATAATACCTTGTGTTAGAATTAGAATCCAAGGCAATTCTTGACCCATGTTATATTTATTTCTTCCTTAACTGCTCCTTCAACAAAGCGTTCTTCTCTTTCTCAGCCTTTAGAAGTTCTTCATACAATTTTTTATTTTCATCTATTGTCTCTATTAACTTGTCGAGTGCGTTAAAAGTACAGCTATAGTTTCGTATTTCTGCACCAACATTGGAAACGCCTTTATTTGATCCTTCGTGGTTATGCTGAATATTATAAACAACAGTTTCCTCATCAAAGCTTTTAATAGCATCAGGGGTTACACCTAGTGCCTCGGCCATCTTATTCAGTTCCTCATCATTGACCGTTTCCTTTTGCTCTAAATTTGAGATAGTTTGCTGAGTAACATCCATTTTGAGAGCTACCGCCTCTTGCTTCATACCCATCATCTCCCGCATGCGACGAAAATTTCTTCCTATATGTTTTTTTGGTTGTCTTGTCTTAGTTTCCATGACCAAATATATCAATTTTGAATATTGTTACAAAGCCTCTTCGGCTATACATGGAATGTCTCATAATTTCACTAAATGAAGGCTGATTTCTTCTATCGATGGCAACCGGCTCGGCATATTGATCATTGCCTTTTTGTCGCACCAATCGATTTTGCACCTGTAAAAAATGTAATGAGCAGCACTTTAGCCAGCCCCACTTTGTGTGTTACAATTGTAAATTGTAAGATACAAGGAGCATTTGTAATATACCAGCCGACTTATCATTTAATTTGATCTTATCAAGCCTCCTGTGGTAACATACTATACCATGAGTGGTGAGAAACAACTCAAAAAGCATTTAATTGTTTCACCTAATCGCAAGTGTGATGATAGCTTACAATGAAAATGAAAATCAATTAAAAATTATCATTCCATTATCGGGAATTCAGGAATTATATGATTACAAAAATGCAATTCTGCGGTTGCTTAAGAAGATAGAAATTGATGATTGCAGTCCGGAATTGATTAATAATCTAAAGTCTGTTTACAAACTACTGATCCACATGGAATTGTAAGAGAGATTCTCATCCAGGAACAGAGACTTTAAAACCTGACTACACTGATTTGATCAAAAAAAAAACCCAAAATAAACATCAAGAAGCCATGAAAATCAAAATCCCTAAAAACTTGCGATTAATTAATCTCCCCCCAAAAATTGAGCTAACAGTATTCCTGATTAAGTTAGAATTGAAAAATGTGAAATTTACCAATGATTTGAATAATAAAGGAATTGATACCTATGCCGGCTTTCTGGATTTTAGCCCGTTGATTTTATCTATTATGGGTTTTGACAAAAACTTTACCGATGAATTTAGAGAATGGTATTTCGACCGGCAAACGCAACTGGTTGAAAGGATTGATTCGGAAGATGATAAAAAATTTCTGGAACAAGCTTTTATTTTTTATGTTGATCTAGTAGTTAAAAAACGTGAGTTAGATGTAAATGCAACGTAGCCTCGATTCAATATTCTAGGTTGTCAAACCCTTAATCCATTTTACAACCATATCTTTATTTTTGATCGAATAGCGGCTTAAGTGGGGTAAACCAATCACTGACGCCTCTCTATCTTGTATTTTGGTTTTAAAAAAACGGCATTTCCATTTACTCCCCGGTTTACAATCTATAGACGTGCTTTCATAAGCGTTGTATTTATGCAACAGAAAGTTATAAGGGGAGCGTGGGCCATTTCCGAATGCTAGAATGATACGAGGTTGCACAATCTCTAAGATCATCTCATGAATTCCCCAGCAATCTTTAGCAGAAGCAGGATATTTAACTCCATAATGGCCTGGACTTCGAAGAAAGATTAAATTTGATGCACAAACATCTCTCAAATCCTGACCAATAGTTTTCATAACTTCCACCAAATGTCTTTGCAATGGGTGCTCACCTATCTCATATTCCCCTGAATTACTTTTCCATCTCTCATCTAAATAAGCATTCTTTTTTCTTGCAGAAAAATCATTTAGGCTATTTAGCACGGTACTTTTATTATCTTCAGCGTTACCTCCGGGATTAAAGCCTAGAATGTAGTATTTACCAGGCCTTAGCGTTTCTTTTGAACTGTAAATAACACTGCCCGAGCCGTTGAGTATTTCATCCGGTAGTATTTTTATGGCCTTTTGTATGAACTTTTTGATCATATCTCATTATTACTATTATCCCCAAATCACTTCATTAATATCAGGATATTTATCTCCAATAGCCTCAACGATTTTGGTTTTGTCAGCATGCTTTTGTTTTGGATAAATAAAAAACCGATAGAGTCTGTCTCTAAACTCAGGTGATTTATCTGATAGGCCCACACGAGGGGCAGGATAAACTATTTCTTTTTTCAAATCGGAGGCTATGAGTCCAAAATTCACGGCATGAGCCTTAATAGTACCAAAACAAGCAAATATTTCCGTCAATAGGTTTAAGGGGCCATATATGTATTGATCTTCATTCGGCCATTTCATTAATGCCCGTAGTAGTATACCTCCATGAAAATTCTTATCTCCGAATGTAATATCAATGCCGGAACCGTGGAAATACCACTGCCCTGAAGTTTGCTGAAGCTCATGTTTATGGACATAGCAATCCGGATGGCCAGCATTATGTACATAAAATTCCAATTCCGCAATCCGATATTGTTGATTATTAATTTGCAGGAGGTACTGATTCATTAGTTCATCGGCAATACGCTCTATTGATGATACCGGATTTTTAGTTGTTATTTTAAGTGATTCCATAGCATAGACATGTCTGTAAAAAGTAAGCGTTGGTTTTGGAAAATTTAAAAAATTACAATGTATAAAAGAATTATGATTTCCAAATGTATGTGAACCATTACACAATTTAGGCTGTAAGAATACTTAAATTAATTAGTAGAAGCAAAAGTCCGAAATTCTTTGATCAATTAGTTTTCAAGAGAGCCAAATAAATTTAGTTTAAAGATGGTTTATTCAATACTCCCCTGTGCAAATAAGATGTACTACCATTATTGGTGGTGACTAATAGATTTTTATCTGATTTGACAATTAATGCCGACACCTACTTGGCATCAAGACTGAAGTTCTCAACGAAATTGGGTTCTATTTTGCCGGTAGTTAATCCATTTCAGTATCTACTCTATATTTTATTTATAAATATCCATGTAATTTAAGTAAGTAATTAGGATTTGTATTCACTTGTTAGCTAACTAGTTTTAAGCATGAATCAAATAGTTATTCGATTTATTAATGGCTCAGTTCTTGGCTTTTTTGTAGCAAGGTTTATTGCCCTCACCCTCATGATAGTTGAGAAAGCCTTTTCGATAGATTCAAGCGATTATATAAATTTTATTGGATCTAGTCGATGGGCTGGAATTATGCTTGGTGTGGTTGTAGGAACTTGAATTGGTAGAGTTCTAAACCATCATAATTCGTAAAATATTAATTATTTCAACCAACAAGAAAACGAAGCTATTCATCGAATATCACAAAGTGAGAGAAATTGTTCAACTGAGCTTCCAAACCACCCAACACACGGATTTCGTGCCAAGGCGGTTCGCTAAGCAGACTGTGGCCTTACTAGAAAATCGGATAGCCAATAATTCTGTCATTAAAAAAGAATAGATTATGAATAGAGAACTCCTCGAACAAGCAAATAATTTAAGAAGATCAGGCCAAAACCAACAAGCAGATATTATTTATGATCAGTTGCTAAATTTTGATCCAGCAAATGATTAGTTGATTTTTTGTAAAGCAATGAATATAACTGGCTCAAATCCAAAGGAAGCTCTAAAACTATCCAAGCGAGTTTTGGGGATAAATCCAGAAGTAAATGCTGTTTATGGAAACATTGCAACAATTGCAATGGAAAACAATCTTTTCGATTATATTATTCCAGTTTTTGACGATGGTATTAGTAGTAATCCAAACAACTTGGACTTAGTTTATCAAAGGGCAATATTGATAGGTAATCAAGGGGATTATGTTGATGCTCTTATTGATTTCTATAAAGTGGTCGACCAGTCTGCACTTGCAGATAACCCAGACTTATTTTCAGAAGACCAAATCTCAAAAGATATTGAAATCAGCAAAGTTCATTTAAGATTAAAAATAAAAATAAAAATAAAAAGAAAGAATTTATATGTCCTTTAGTAGCTACCTAATAAGAAAGTATGAGTTCAGCCATGAAAATCAATACTTCAGAAAATTTTCGTGGGCTCTCAATGAAGCTTTTAGAAGTGTTGAAGGTGAGCATATACTAATAGGCAACATAAGTTGTGGCGGACATCAGATTGATGCCATTTTCATAGCGAGAGGACAGATTACTGTAATTGACTTCAAGGACTATGCTGGAGATTTGACATTTTCTGAGAATAATCCATGGAGAATGAAAACACCAGAAGGAGGATTGGTTTTTGTTCAAGGTGGTGCACAAAGTAGAAACCCCTTTCAACAAGTTAGAGCATACAGGTTTAGCCTTGCAGAAATTCTTGAGATTAATGAATCAAAAATATTGGAAGGTGCTCACGAAAATGTTAAATGGATACACACTGGATGTATCGTCCAGTTCCATCATAATGTGTCTTTTGACCAATCATCTATTCCAAGCGGAATCACAAGATATTTTCATATAACTGATAATAATTCTGCAATTGAACTTCTCAAAGATCTTTATTCCAAAGGGCTGGAATTAACTGATAATGAAATTAGGTCCATACTGAAAGTTCTAGATGTAAGTGAAGATAACTTACTGGAAAATCACTCTTTTGATATTGAAGAAGAAAAAAGTGATGCAGTTGGTGCAACAAAGCTTGCAATGATTAAAAGGCTTAGTTCAGGACGTAAAGAAGATTCTGAATTTGACCGTGTCTTGAACTATTATAAAACCCTTATTAATGTTGAAAAATTTAAAGAACCTTTGGCTTCCCAATTACATGCCTTCCCCTTTAATCAAGATAAGCCAATTAACGAATACCCTGTAAACATTGCAGCTTCAGAAGAATTTCATCAACTCTTTCTAACTAACATGAAAGAGCGATTTCCAAGAAATTTATTTGTTGGGCTTGACATTATAATTGATGGACAAAATGTACCGGTACTTCACACTATCATTCTTGCTTCTGACATTTCAGATATGAATGACCTTACTGTAAATTTTGATGAATTTGAGATATACAGTAATTCTCTTGAAAAAATGGGGTTGACCGAAGATGTTATTGAAGAACTGACCACTGCAGTAAATGATTCTGAGACATTAGGTGAAAAACTAAGTTGTATTCGTGAGCATTTGAGTGTCTCTGCAGAAATGACTTCTCGTGTTTTACTTGGTCTAAGCACAGAAAGTCTATTTTCGGCACAATTACTTTCTGAGTTTGGGAAGTTATCAAAGCTCCCTGAAGATTTAATTGAAAATCCTTTATTTAAATCATTCTTATCAAACAAAACTATAATACAAAATGGCGAGAACAACTTGCTTCTTGACCCGTTTGTACAAGTTACAGATCTCAATGAATCGCAGACAAAAGCCGTGGAATTATCATTTGATCAACCACTTACTGTTATTACTGGGCCTCCAGGAACTGGAAAATCGCAGATTGTGATGAATATCATTGCGAATGCTGTTGTTAATGGGCATAGTGTGCTTTTTGCAAGCAAGAATAACAAAGCTGTTGATAATGTTAAAGAGAGACTCGATGAAATAATCGAAAACCCTTATTTGCTTCGGTTTGGCTCTAAGAATGAAATTGAAAACACAGCTATTCCACAAATAATGAGACAAGTATCACAGTACTCCCAAGGTGTTTTTGAGGACAAAACCACTGAGTTGACATCTGCTAAAAATGAGGTAAATACTGTAAGGGAGCAAATCAAATACCTAAAGACACAGATTACCTTAATTCCAAAGCTTCAGATTAAAATATCACGGCTAAAAAATGAACTTGCCCAAAGACAGATAAAACTTGATAAGTGGTTGGTAGAGCTTGAACCTATTCACAGACTACTTTTTATTGAGAAGAAGACTAATGTAGGAATTGATGTAAATGAAGTTGGTCTTTTAATCCAGAAGATCAAAAACTGGAATAGTGGATTCCTTTCAAAAATACTATTCAAGTGGTTTCATAAATCCAAATTGGAACAATCACTCAGAAAGATTAATGATTCTTTGAGTTTAGAGGTAAAGGAATACATTTCTGAACATGCACCTTGGGCTACAGGGTCGCAAGACCTGTTATCATCAGGGTTTCAGAATCTAAATTTCTTATTAGAACTCAAGAAATCGGAAAAGAGAATTATTAAAAAACACAATGATTTATTAAAAAGCCTAACATCAACAGAAGAAGATATTAGTTCAAATTCTGAAAATCTTAAGCACTTAGAAAGTTCAAAAGAAGAATATGAATCAGAAATTGCAGAACTGACTAAAGGACTTCCATCAAAATGTTCTGACCTCCTCAATTTAATGATTCAACAAAGACTTAATGATCAAAATATATCAAACACACAAAGGTATCAGGATTATTTACCCGCTAATAATGTATGGAAAGATGAAGAGGTTGCAGACTTCTCAGATTCAGCGACTCGCTTTCTACAAGATTTTAATGCTATATGCCTGACAAGCTTATCAGTAAAAAACAGCTTTCCATTAACTCCGGCCCTTGCTGATGTTTTGGTAATCGATGAAGCATCTCAATGTGATATTGCTTCGGCAATTCCAATGATTTTAAGAGCCAAACGAGCAGTAATCATTGGAGACCCTCTACAACTTAGGCACATTACAAGTGTTCAAAAATATGAGCAAGATTATGTAACAGATTTACTAGGATTGGAAAAACTGCAATTGGATTATGTTAACAAATCACTCTATGATTACAGCTTCAAATTGGCAACAAAATCTGGATTAGAAAGTGTTTTCTTACAGGAACATTATAGATGTCACCCAGAAATTATTGAATTTTCTAACCAACACTTTTATGAAAGACGTTTGGGGCAAACCATGCTTATCAAGACAAATTCTAATCAATTCCAATATGGAGATATTGGGATTAATTGGATACATGTCAATGGTGAAATGCACAGTAAGAAAAATATAAATTCTGCTGAAATCAATAAATCAATAGAATTAGTTAAGCTATTAGCAACTCAATATCCAAACGCATCAATCGGAATCGTCACACCATTTAGAGATCAGTATAAGGAACTATTTTCAAAGCTTCCACAAGAGTTATTGGACAAGGTAAAGGTTGATACCGTTCATAAGTATCAAGGTGATGAAAAGGACATCATTATTTTTAGCCCTGTAATATCGGACAATGCTACAGTTGGTAAGGCAATGTTTCTCAGCAGGAATGAGTATTTAATTAATGTTGCGATTACAAGAGCAAAAAGTGCATTGTACATTGTGGGGAATTTTGACTACTGTAAAAAAATTAAAAATGGTAAAGTTTCAGCACCGCTATCACAGTTGGCAACTTACACTGAAAACTTAAATAAAGTCCTTAGATGAAGAAATAGACATCCATACACATTGCCAAGTCACTCAAAGCCAACCGCACAAGCCAAAATTTTGATAATGAAAAAAGTAAAGTAAATTATAAAAATATTTGGCTTGACTAAGTGGTAAACCGAAAGGGCAGTGTTTCAAACTCTCCTACGTTTCCTAGCCGGATCGTTAGATGAAATTAGCAAAATGAAAATAAAAATATGAGATAAACTTGAATGCAAATCTAATTTTAATCTTAATTGCCATATTCGTTGTTTACAAAATTGTCATTTTTGTTTATAGGCTAAATGCACCTAAAATCAAGGGTGCTAAAGGTGAATCAAGAGTTGCGAGGCGACTGGAAAAACTTAAGAGTGAAGAATACAATGTCTTTAATGATGTTTTAATAAGAACGGATAGTAGAAGTAGCCAAATTGACCACATTGTTATTTCAATATATGGAATCTTTGTTATTGAAACCAAAAACTACAGTGGTTGGATTCACGGCCACGAAAATTCAGAATACTGGACTCAGACTATTTATAGAAATAAAACGAAATTCAGAAACCCGATAAGACAAAACCGTGGTCATATATATGCACTGAATGAAGTATTTTCGGATTTTAAACAGGTAGTGTACCATCCTATTATTGTTTTTTCGGGTAAAGCAAAATTAAAAAATGTATACTCCGAAATACCGGTCATTTATGGTCGTCAACTTCTTCGAACCATTAAGAAAAAAAGAGGAACTCTCAATTTATCAATTGATGAAGTCAATAGTATCACTGATAAACTGAATGAAGTTCGCATTCATGGCAAAAGAGAAAAGAAAGAGCATATTCGTCAGGTGCGAAATCATATTTATGAACGAAAACAAAATGAAAAATCATCGAATTGTCCAAGGTGTGGTGGGAATTTAGTGGTTAGACAAGGACAATTTGGTAATTTTTATGGTTGTTCTAATTATCCAAAATGTAGGTATACAAAAAAAATATAGAGTAACCCTCCCTTTTCTGTAGCCTTATCAAAAACAGTAGAAAAGTGCCAGATCGCATGCCAGCCCATAACTTTCCTACAATTAACAGCTCTGATAACTATGAAAATTTGACGATAAGGCTACAGAAAGCTTATAATGAAATTGTAGTATTGACGGAAGATGAACAGGCACAACTCCATGCCTTCGACTTTTCTGGTAAGCTTCATCTGGAGCGGGTCCGGGATGTGTTCTGTTTTACTGTTATACCGGACAACGCTATTCGGACGTCATGCTAACTTCCAGTACTTTCGAATTCAGAGCTAGTATGATTAATTTGCAAAGGCTTGATTTATACAAAAATATGAGTTTGTAATGCAAAATTAGAATTATTATTAACCTATGTAAAGTGCAAAATACCAAAGGTTGGGTATTGAAAAAATCTTCAATACTTGATATTTTCCATTTCGATGATTCTAAAGAATGGAAAAAGACTCTTTTTATACCTGGCTAATTTCGAATGTTAAGAAATCTATAACACTAAAAGTCGTATTGATTATTTCAATAGTTTCAATTGGGGTATCATGCTTTGCAGGGCTGATATCATTAAATTCCTTTCTAAGCAATGATGCACGACTTGGTGGCCAGGAGTTTTTTCTATATTTAAACTTCTCACTTCATTTAATACTAATAATTTCTGCTTTAAGATGGAAAATCACAAAACCAATTAAATTTAATGAGGTGGAATTAAATTTCTATAATCAGCAACGTTATTTAACATTTTTGAAATCTAATAACGATGAACCCAGAATGGAATTTTATTTTGAAAAAGCAAATGAGAACGTTTTTAGATTTTTAAAATATTGGAAGAAAATATGGATATCATGGTTAGGGCTATATTTTGTGGTAATTTTGGCTTATATTATTTACCATTATTCCACTTCAGATATTAAGAATTTGTCTATTATTTTGAGTGGATTTCTCCAAAACCTTTTCAACAATCTTTCCTCTCTTTATTTCCTAATATGCTTTATTGTTTTATCCAGTTATGGATATTCAGCAGTCCGCAAAAATAAACCTAAAGGTTTAACAAAAATCACTTTAACATTTATTTCGATAACATTAATTGAGTTCTTAGTGAGGTTAATTCTCTCCCCAGTGTTTATTAGGGAATATACATCTATTAGTTTATATCTCTTGGAAGAAAATCCATTGGATGAATTAAATCTACTATTTTCAATAATAAGTGGTCTAATCGCAGTGGTGTCCATTGCATTAGTGGTTGGCAGACTAGAGAGTAAGTTTATAAATTCACCTTTATGGATAATCATAATGCTTTATTGTTATGCTGGATTACAAGTTTTTATTAGAGATTTTCAAGTTGATCCAAGTGGATATCTAATGATATGGGTAATGTACTCTGCCCTTTTTTTAAAAACAATATTTCTCATTTATGCATTTTGGCTAGTAAATACAAAGCGACTTTTCTTTTATTTTTTAGCCATTAATAGACTTCATGTTTATATAAGTAATGAATGGGAGTACATCAAAAACACCTTTATTATTGAGAGTAATGTAAAAAACATTGATGTATCAGGTGAGTGGGAAATATTGGAAGAATATAAGAACGGACGAACAAAAGGAAACATGGTACTGAGTCAAGAAAAAAATGGAACATTAAAAGGAGTCCTTGTTTTAAACGATTGGATGCAGACAGGAAATGGACTTGTAAGAATATTTACGGTTGAAGAAACAATAGAAGGTAATATTCAAAATTCACACATAAATATAAGAGGGACAAAAGTTAAAATATTAGAAGGAACCATTGATAATTATTACCTAGATAATTGGAATGGGAATATTATTAATGATGAAAATATAGTTGGAAAATCAATTGACGAAAATGGAATAGAAGGTCATTTTATTTTAAAAAGAAATTATTGAATAAAAATCCAATAAATATAAACTTTCATGCGATGTCAAGATTATTTTATGAAGCTGAGAAAAGTTCCAATAAATTTAAAAGTGGATCAGAAAATGGCCATAAACGCGCAAAACTTGGCTTAGAAAAAATTGCCAGTTTGGTACCTGCAGAAATCATTGCTACATATTTGACAATTCTTGGTTTTATTTCAGATAACTGGGATTTTCAAACTAGAGAAATTGTTACCTCAATTTGTATTGCCATTTGTACAATTCTAACACCAATTTATCTTAGAAAGATGTCAACTCCAGGAAAACCAATTAAAGTTCATCTTATTATGTCTACTATAGCCTTTTTAATCTGGGCTTATGCTACTTCAGGAGATCGATTTCCTTTAGTAGAATATGAATCGTCTATTGCATCAATAATTCTTGTTCTTTTTACTCTTATAAGTGGGGCTATTCCTTTGAATAAGTGATCCATGAAAAAAGTTTTATTATTTGTTGTTGTATATTTTTTTTCAATCTGTTGCTTGCAAGGCCAGGATTTACTCCAAGATATTAAAAACAGAGGCTTTATTAATATCGGCATTAATGGTGAAGCAGATCCGTTTGGATATCTATATGATGGAGTGTTCCAGGGAGTAGATGTGGACATTGCAAATGAAATAGCGAAATCCTTAAATGTTAAATTAGTAATAAAGCCTATTGAGGGGGCAAGTTATAGGGAGAGATATTTAATAAAAGACTTGTTCCAAAAAAGACTAATTGATGGAGTACAATTAGATTTGATTGTAGCTATTTATTCTCCTAGCACCCAAAGAGATGAATATGTTTCTTTTTCAATTCCTTATTTTTCAATTGAGAAAGGCTTAGGGCTAATTACTCATAGGAACCAAGATATGGCAAATCTAAACGACTTTATAAGACAATGCCAAATAAGACAAAAAAAGAATGGCAACAGCTGTATTGGATATGTTGAGAACTCTAATGCTGCTAAATATTATGAAAAATATTTAAAAGGAAAATATGGCTTAAAATCAAAAGATGAGGACAATCAAAAAGATGTTTGGGATGAATTTAATCAGGGTAAAATTGCCGGAATCCTGGATGATTTCACATTACTCCAAAAGGTTGTTGAACACAATAAAAGCTTTCAACTGATCCCATTAGATATTAACCTACGCGATGAATATGCAGTTGGAATGCCGAAAGGTGAAAAGAGACTTAAGTCCCATATCGATAGCCTAGTAACAGAACTTAATAAACCCTATTTAGGAAGTGATACATTCGCACGACACAAACTAAAAGAGCATATGCAAATAAATAGTATAAAAGAAGTTTACAAGTTTAAAAGCATAATTATTTACATTATTATAATAGGGTTCATTGGTTCGGTGGTTGTAATTTGGTTTTTTCCAATCAAGCCACCTCCACCAATTCAAATGCTTGCTAATGGAGACCCCAGTATCTCCAAAATTAATATCGGAAGGAGCTTTGCTTGGTTAATAGGAAACAATGAATATGAAAGTCCAAATTTTAACAACTTAGAATATTGTATTAAACATATTGAAGATTTCGGTCACATCTTGAATGAAAAATATAATTTCAAAGAAGAGAATATACAATTAACTAAAAATGCTACAAGAGAAAAAATAATAAATGGATTTCACGAACTTAATTCAAGTCAAATACCGGACAAAAATCGTATTATAAAATTCCAAAATCGGATAAGTGAAAAGGATTCATTAATAATTTACTTCTCAGGACATGGGGATTACACTCAAGGGATTGGATCTTGGGTACCTTCAGATTCACTGAATATTACAACGCATGTTAGAAATAGTACAATTCAAGAAGAATTGAAATTATTGAGTCAGAAAATTAAACACATACTAATTATAGCGGATTGTTGTTTTTCAGGCACATTGCTTTCACAAACAAAAGGAACTGAATTCGAAAATTTTGACCAATCCATTTCTCCAAATCTTATTGAACATATTAGAAAATCTTATGAAAAGAATTCAGTTCATGTGATCACATCAGGGGAATTGGAGGAAGTTCTTGATAATAGTGAATTCCCAAAAATATTAAATAATTTACTTGATGAAGAGGAAGGTCCAGTAGTTACATGCTCCAAGTTATATCAAAAAATACAGGATAATATAATTGAACATACTGCACCTCTTCCCCAACCTCAATTTGGCGTATTAAGAGATACAAAGCATGAAGGTGGCCAATTTTTATTTATAAACAAAACTAAAATCCCAAAAGAATTTTTTACTGAATATGTTGGTCACGAGTGGGAAGTTTTAAGAATACTTAGGGATTATAAAAAGGGATTTTTTAAAGAAAGTGAATTAAGAGAGATTTTAAAAATTAACGAATCAAAATTACAAGATTTAATTAAATCAATTCAGAACCAAGGATATATTATTGATGTATCCAAAAAAATTGGAGCCCTAGCTAAAAACGAAATAGTATGGATGATAGTGAAAGAAAAAATAAAAGAAAATTTAAAATAAAGTGGGCATCGGATGCAAGTCAAATGGAGTTAACAAATTTGGCTGAGTTAATTTACAAAACTCAACAAATTAACAATTTTCTTGACAATCAAAAAATATATTTCATCGCTGGCAATAAAGGGATGGGTAAAACAATGCTTCTTTCCTTAAAGCGACATCATTTAAGCTCTATTCATGGAGAAAGCGATAAAGTAGTCAAGTTTATCCCTGAAAATGAACCATATCTCGACTTTATGGGTGGCATTATGGATCTTGGGAAAGGAAATGCATTCCTCGAAAAACAAGATGCTGTTCGCAGACTTTGGAAAATATCAATTAGTATTTCTATTCTAAGCCATTTTGAGTCTAACCTGAATGATATTGAAACAAAAAATTTTAATGAGTTTGCCCCAGAAATTATTAGTATCTGGATGTTCAATAGAAGCAAAATTAATCCATCATTAGTATTCCAAGAATTACTCAGAAGCTTAGATATATCCAGACTTTCCAGGTTTCTACAAACTGTTGAAGGTATACTAAACCTTAAAATTGGGCGAATTCATAGTGCTATAATTATTTTTATTGATAAGGTTGACCAGGCAATTAGCCATTTATCAAAAGCATGTTGGATTTCAGTTCAGTGCGGATTACTTGAGGCCATTTGGGAAATTGTTGAGGTAAATCGTCATATTAAAATTTATGCCTCTATAAGACAAGAAGCATTTGGAAACTTTACAAATCCTGTTGTTAAATCTAATATTTTTGGACATACTACTCAGTTGGAATATAATAAAGAAGATATGATCGAAATTCTAAATAAACTTTCAAACGTATATGAAAATGTTCCAAGTTTTAAAGAATTTGTTCATGTCAATGAAGTTAATAGTAATTTTTATCAGCAAACTGAAGATCCTTTCGACTATATTAATAGGCATACTGTTGGCAGACCCAGGGATTTTGTTATAATGGCACATGCCATTTCCGAAAGAAAAATGTCATTGGATGAGTACCGCTTTAAGAGATTGGTCACTCGGACTGCTGAGCAAATTATACTTACAAATCTTTTTGATGAGTCAAAACAATTTCTTGAATACTTATGTGAAGTTGAGGATAGAAAAAGGTTTTACGATTTGCTTTTTCAAAATATTTTAACCGAAAAACAATTAATTCAAATTAGTGGTCAATTCAATGGAATACAAAATGAATCTGATATATATTCAAGTAATCTTATTGCTCATCCTTTCAGTGAATTATATAGAATCGGTTTCCTTGGACTTTTGCAACATAGCTATGGAAAAATTATTCAAATATTCAAACAGCCAAGCGATCCATGTGATTACTCGTCGGTAGATATACCAGAGTCAGATTTTTATTTTATTCATCCCATTATAAGTTACTACCTAAATAATAATAACAAAACAAAACATAGAATTTTTAAAAATATTTTGGTCGGACATGAATATTCATGGAATTCATATTACAAAGATTTGATTGAAATTCAAACTTTAGGATTTGAAATATTAGACCCCGAATTAGAAAGGTTATTGAATGAATTTCTGGATAAAAATTTTAAAGAATTACTAAAAAATAAGCCAGAGTTAAGAAAATCTATAGAATGGAACAATTTATCTATGTATCTAGAAACTAAAGATAGTTCTGACCATCACGTAAGACTTTATTTCCTGGTTGACAGATTAATTGATAAGGAATATTAATAGCTGTTTTTATATTTTCATTAGCTTGTTTTGATCAGAAATAGCCTTAGAATTTCCTAATTAAATCGAAGATCTCAAGTAAATACAGATGTTTGGTTATTTTACATTCAGTTTTTGTAGATATGTAATTAGCCAGTAATTTAATGAACATTTCTTATACCAACTTAGCAAAATGCCCAAGGTTGGGTATTAACTAGGGTAGCATGAGAGTATTAGTTTTAAGACTTTAATTTTCTGTTTTAGTAAATCAGAACGTAAGTATATGACTCCCCATATTTCTAGTAAGGCTACAAAACTTGCTGGCATCCATCTGTGCATTTGACAAATTAACACTATCAAAATAGACGTTATTCAAATCTACACTATTAAAAATACCTTGTAACCCCGTCCAAAAACGCAGTCTGTTTAGAAATAGTCATATTATTAATTAGCTCTAAACAATGTGTAACGGGATCTCATCAATTGAATAACTCAAAATACTCCTCCAACCTCTTCAAATCCTCCATGAAAAAGTTCGATCGAGAGCAAGTCATCCCGACTCCGCCCGCCATAGCTTGAAAAGCGACGGCGGGCTTTTTGCTTTGTAGCTAAGCTTTGCGCATGAGGAGAGGTCTCTGCCGGGCTACGTCGGGCGAGACCCGACAGGTCAGCAAGAGCAACAGCAAGCATCAAACACTGTTGCTCTTGCTCAAACTGTTGCTAATCCACTTTCCATTGTAAGACCACCCCTCACTAGCAGACCCTCCGGTCCTTTGCTGACATAATCCAAAGCTGTTAACGCCTAATCAACCCGCAAACATTATTTCTATCAGTCCTATCTCTCGACTGATATTGGTAGGCACCTGAATATTTATATTCCTGTACCCTAAAGCATATCCACGATCTTGTTGGATTAACATAAATGTAATACAGTATCCATGGATCATTTCATTTGTATTTTTACTAAAACAATTTTTCACTAAATTAAATCAATGCTGCCTCGAATGGCACAGGACCGGAGGACCTGCGCTAGTGGGGTTTTTCATTACCAATGAAATCATCAAATTTGAAGGGGACAGAATTTATGATAACAATATTGGACTTATCGTATGTGGCTATCGAAATTCTTGGGATTATATGGCAAAGAAACAGGTACAGATTCAAATATGATATATAATGTTGAATTAACAGCCGCGACCTGAAGGGTGGGGATTCCTATCCAACTTTGAGTTTCACACCTCTTTTTTCAGGTGGTCACCTTCAAAAAGGTTTTTAAAAGCTGTAAAATGCAATAAAGAATCAGCGTTTTGTGAAAATTGCACAAAAGTAAATGCGAAAGACCATCAAAACCCTGTTTAGGACGCTAAAGTGTACAAAAATGGATGCAACGATTTTTTTTGGAACAGCTCTGGGAATCGAACGGTCAAAGTACGGAGCGCCCATCCTAAAAATCTCCAAAAAAATATAGTATGGTTCACCGAGGGCATAGAACGGTTTTTTTCGCATTTGCCCCTTTAACTCCGCATTTACTGCTGGGTCTTTCCGTTACCTTTGGTAAGTTGCAGAAACCGCCGCATCGTCCAACCAATCTATTAGTTTTTCCATCATTTTATTAAACTTTTATTTGAAATTAAGAATGAAAATGTAAGTGCTCAATGGATTTCGAGAATTGAATCCTTCGTGTGAGTCAAATATTGTTTGCTCTAGATTCCAACCTTGATTGATACAATAATTAAGAGCTTCTACTTGAGAAACAAATTGTATGATTTTGCCTTCCTCATCTCTAATTACATCTTGAGCTGCTTTGTCAGGTTTTCGGTGAGAAGTATTGGACTCACCAATATTCAAACGTGCGGGACCAGACTCATCTGGAGCGGTTCCATATGACGTCCCAGATGCCATGTAAGTTAATATTGCATATTTTTTCAAGTAATTGCTAATTGGTTATTTAGACTTTAGTCGTTAAAATGTGGTTTGAGTATATCATACATTTCATCATAATCTCCTTTTTGAAAAAAACGAATTGTATTTTCAATGATTTCTGGGAGTTCGCTTAGGTTATAGTGTTTAAATTCTAGTAATATAAATTCTTTTAAATCTAATGATAAGTAAGGTGAATCTCGGGCGTCATTTTGTATCTTTCTTATAAGGTCCTTAGTATCTGGACTTGCATACTTCATGTATGCCTTATCTCGGTATTTTTTAAAATCAATCATAATACTTTATTTTTACATACAAGGGTCTAAATGGGGTGACAAGGGCAATAAGCCCAAAAAAATGGCGGTGGGTTCGCCAAATCATAGATTTGGTGGATACCCTATTTTTTTGGAGTTTGCACGCCCCATTGAATATTTTTAGTGGAAAAAAAAGTATTTGAAGCTAGAAACGTCCTTAAATCAAAAGGGACTTGATAAAGGATCCTCCCGGGAGCTCCCTTGGTTATAGCCTATGGATTGGGTTGACCGCTTGGTTCGTCCCCATGCCTTAGCGTTCCTGAAGGGATATGGGCAGAGAGAACGGACCCTTTAAGCTGTAAGGCCAACATCCTATCCAAGCACATGGTCCGTTGAAGGTTATTGGCAGGTTGGCTAAAAGGCCCAGTGACCACATAGGTGTGAAAAACGAAAAAGTCCTTGGGAGGCCCTGTAAATAGGCATTTAAAAATCCACAGATTTCTCTTTTTAACATTTTTCGTTGTTTTCAGAACCTCTTTGTTTATAGGGCCTGCGAAACAAGTTGGCCAAATATGCAGCTATGTGGTCACTAACCCAATATCAGAGAATCAAAGCTCTATTAAAAATTGTAATCATTAGGTTAAATAGGCATCTTTTTAAAGTAGGTTAACTTTTTTTGGAATAGGAGGAGAGTTAAAAAGTATTCTCCATTGAGTACTAATGTTGCTTTGTTATGGGTTTTATAACACGGATATCAGTTTTTGGCCTATAGGAAAGGGTTACTTCGTATTCGATTTCTGTATTAGAAGGAACTTCTATTTCAAAATTCGATTTTAGCATATGATACAAAATAACTTGCATCTCCATAAGTGCAATATTCATTCCAATACACATTCTGGGACCTCTTCCAAATGGTAAATAAGCATATTTATGAGGAAGTTCTTGATCAAAACGATCTGGGTCAAAAACATTCGGATTTTTCCAAAATTTTTTGTGACGATGAATCAATTGTGAAACTATTAGAATTGTATCTCCTTTCTTAATAGGATAACCGTTCATTTTCTCATTTTTAATCGCTTCCCTACCTTGCATAAAGGCAGGAGACCATAACCGTAAGCTTTCATTGATTACGTTATTAACATATTGAAGCTGACCGACGTGTTCAACTTTAATAGGGCCGCCTTTGGTGACACGATTATATTCTTCGACCACTTTTTTTCTAATAGCGTCATCTTTATATACATTTACTATCAATGAAAACAGGGCTGTTGCAGTAGTTTCATATCCCGCTGACATAAGGGTCACGAACTCATTATAAATCTGTTTTTTGGGGATCTCTCCACTTCTTTCGAGGAGGATAAACATGGTCATCAAATCATTTCCCGTAAGGTTTTCTTCCTTTTCTTTGCTTCTTATGACCTCAATTAGAAATTTTTTGAGTTTCCTAACTGATTTATTGAATTTTTGATTTTTTGCCGTTGGAAACCATAAAGGTGGCTGTATAGGGGATTTGACACGCCCCATTATTGTAACCATGCCATAAAAAAGATTTTCTTTAATGATACCAGCACCACCTTCTACATTCTCTCCCAGAAAACATTTCGAGGTGATATCCAGCACAAGATCGCCCATCTCGGAACGAAGCCATAGCTCGGGCTTTGATGGCCAATCCTTGAACATCTTTTTTGCATGATCATCAATTATTGTAAAATAGGAGCTAACAATTTCTTTATGAAAATAGGGTTGCATCAAACGGCGCTCTTTCTTCCATTGTTCGCCTTCTAAAGCAAAAAGACCATGACCTATTACTTTTATTATCAGTTTGACAAGAGAAAACATTTTATAATTACGATGATTTGTTTGCAATACATGTTGTATATAGTCTGGATGATTGATTGCTATAAATCTTTTATGCGCTATTCTGAATTGAAAAATATCACCATAGGTTTCTGCACATTTTTTCAAAAACCTATCTGGATCTTTGGAGAAAGATTTCATGTTACCAAATAACCAGCTATCGGGCTTGACTTTGGGAATCTGTTTGGGTGTCATATCATTATAAATTATTAAATTTTTCACATGTTATTCTTTTATGAAGTATTTCTTACAAAGCTCCAGATTATAGCGGGGAGATAGAATATGGAACGTTGTAGAGCTAAAGCATACAAAGAATAGAACCTCAATATAGAGACCATATATTTTTTTGTCCAATTCCGAAGAGATGGACATATTTTCTAGCAACTTTATAAGCTTCGAGAAAGAAGCCCGTGCAATATCAATGGACTTATCAATTCCGACAGACAATTGTTCTTCCTTGGACTTATCCGGATATTCTTGCTTACCGAGAAATACGACCGGATTGTCAACTAGATGTTCTGAATCGCTAAGAATGGAAAATACATCATTTATCAAGCAACAATATTCTGCTGCAGACCGCACTGAAGATTTTGTCATCTCCGATCTTAGAAAATCAGTTATCCGTGAGTGGTCATCAATACTACGTTCTTGACCAAGAATATGCATATGATTTACAATGACCCATTGAAACCCTGATGAAAGAACACGGGTATTCATATATTCCTCAAGAATAGGTGAATCATTTGAATGTGTATACTTTTCTATTTCATTATGAAAGTATACGATCTGTCGTCGATATTCATCAAATACAATTTTAAGAGTTTCAGATGTAAGTGTCTTATATCCTTCTATATAACAAAGATCAAATAGAATGCAAAATTCATAGAACACTTTTTGGATCTGTTTGTTTTCCGTAATATCAGAAACTTCTGGGGGTGTTCTAATTTCTTGTGCATTTTTATCTTTAATTCCATCAAAATGATTTAGGACTTGATCCACAATTTCAAGAATTGATTTCCCATTAACGTACAATTTACGCACATCATCAAATAACATATCAAGGAGCCATATCGATGCTGTTGCCAGCACCAAATATGTGTGCGCCCTTGAAAACACGCCGATACGTTTCCGATTACTGGCACCTTGAGGTTTAATACCATGGGGATAGGTATAGAAACAGTATAGTAAACCAAGATCAGTAGCTTTTTGGGAAAATTTACCTAGGTTATATTGTTTCAACAAATTATGGACATATTCAGTTCTTTGTTTTTGGTACTCGCAATTTGATTTTGGGGAAAGCTCTGACTTCTTGCCAATGTCAATCCAATTTGATAACCAATCGTCACATAGATACATAGCTTTAAGGACTTCTTTCCATTGGTCATCCTCATATGTTATTTGAGGGCCAAAAACTTCATGAAAACGATTTGATAATACTTGATAGCCAAGATTTATATTTGCATCCATAGTGGTAGAGGGTATAAGAATTTGTTTCTATAAATAATTGCTTACATTTTATGTAATTTTTGCCTTTCACTTATGATTTTGTGCAAAAGGCAGTGAACAATCAATGCCCCCATCGAATGACCGAACAACGCATACGTTTCGTCAAACCTCATCTGATCATAATACTCGTCTATTAACTCATCAAAAGAAGCACTATGACTTTCTTTAAAACGAACACTTTTACCAGGATCACTTAGCTGGACCGGCCTAATGTCCTCCGGTAAAAGTGTTTTTTAAAAATCAAATGCTCTCTCTGTCCTTCCCGCAAAGGGAAAACAAATTAGCTTCATAGAATTAGTTTTCTACAACGCCGACCAAATGACTCTCAATTCTCGATAAGATAATCTCGCTTAGCTGTTTGAGGCTGGGCCCATTTAATAATTCCATTATCGAAAGGTCTACTCCCAGACTCGCTTTAATCGCCCTGCCCACTTCAACAGAAATCAATGAATCTACTCCCATAAAATTAATTCCGACGTCAGGGTTGATAGAATCAGGGTTCATCTTCATCACTTTTGCAAACGCTACGGTTGTTTTGTCAAGGATAACACCTGGTCTGTCTTTTTCATCGCAACCTTCAACCTCCTGCACCAGGCTTTTTAACTCCTCAGAAAGCGCATCTGTACCTGAAAATTGATCTACAATGCTCTTAAACCTAGATGAATTGGCTAATTTGGGGTTTATGGAACCCCATGCTTCCCAGTTTACATCAAAAAAGGAAATCTGAGCAGGCTTTTCACTTAAAATGTAATCAAGCGAGCGCAACGCTGTTTGTGTATCAAATCCTCTGATCCCGGCGCTATCCATCATCTGACCTACATGCTCATTTCGGGAAACAACACCGACCTCTGCCAGTACACCTAAATTTAAACTGGTACACGCCAGGTTTTGCGCATTTCTCCAGTGCGAGAAGTTGTCTAAAAATGCATTGGCCGCTACATAATTCCCTTGCCCTACATTACCGATCAAGGCTGAAATAGACGAAAAACAAAGGAAAAAGTCCAATGGGTAGGAGCCTAATGCATTATGAAGGTTAATAGCCCCCAACACTTTGGGGTTCATTACCCGCAAGAAACGTTCTTCATCCAGGTCCTTCATGAAGGCGTCATCCAATACCATGGCACCATGAAAAATTCCTTTAAGCGGAATGGTATCTTGAGACAGGGAATGAATCAGGTCTGTAACTTCATCAACATTAGCCATATCCAGTTGGTAAATTTCAACCTTCGTGGTGCCTGCCTGATTGACCTGATCAATAAATACTTGTTTTTTCTGATCTTTTACACCGCTTCGGGAACACAGGACAACCTTCTTTACCTCCTTTCCAATGAGCCATTTGGCTATCTCAAAACCAAAACCAGCCGTGCCTCCGGTTATAAGAAAAGCCCCTTCGGAATTGATACCGGATTTTGGCATACTTAGTTCTACCTCACCTTCTTCAAAATTCAGGGTCACCTTGCCAATATGCTTGCTTTTATTTATGAACCTGAACGCCTCTTTAATATCCTTTGCCGGAAATGAAGTAACAGGTATCGGTTTATAGCCTTCCTCCTGAAACTTGGTATAAAGGGTATGAAACAGCTCACGTGTTTTTTTCGGCCTTTGCAAGAACATCTGATCAATATCGATGTGGAAAAAGCTCACATTTCTATTGAAAGTCTGCATAGGCAAGCTGTTGTTCAGTACGATATCCTTTTTACCGATCTCAATAAACCGGCCGTAGTCGGCCAGCAACTCAAATGATTGCACAAGAGACTCTCCGGAAATAGCGTTTAATACAACATTCACTCCTTTGCCATCTGTAATGTCCATTACATCTTTCACATAGTCCAGGCTTCTGGAATAAAGGATATGTTCAACCCCTTCCGTTCTCAGATGGGCTCTCTTCTCTTCCGTACTGGTCGTAGTAATGATTTTGGCGTTTAGTCTTTTTGCTATCTGAATAGCCGCCAAACCTACTCCTCCCGTTCCGTTATGAATCAAGATGGTTTCACCTTCTGAAAGATCAGCTTTATCAACCAGTGCATGCCATGCTGTAATAAAAGGGATAGCAATATTCATTTCATCAAATGATAATGTCGTGGCTTTTTTAATATAGAAATCGGGTTTCGCAGTGAGATACCGAGTGAAACCACCATGCTTTGCCAGCGTTAAAATATCATCCCCTATGTTAATGTCTGCTACATTTTTTCCTTTTTTGATGACCGTACCTACTACTTCCATACCTATGCTATTCTGGAAATAGCTGTTTTTCAATGCATCCTGGGAAATCTGTCCATTGATTTTCAGGACATCCTTTAAATTCAATGAAGTAGACTTTACTTCCAGTGTAATTTCATCCTCAGATGGTTCAGTAATTCTGCTCTCGACCATAGCGAATCCTTCAATCCCTTTTCCTTTTTTATTTATAATTTGAAAAGGTTCATCAGCAGCTGCTTTTCGGCTAAAATTAAGAACCTTAGGTTCTGAGGGCTTGCTTAATGACCTGACAAACCGCTTACTTCCGCGAAGTGCGATATCTTCATCACCATCTGCTCTGGATAGTTGTAATAGTATTGATTTTGGATTTTCTAAATTGTACTCATCAACATCTATTGTTAAAGGCGAAATATTTGTATGTTCGTTTCCAATCACATGATTCAAACCGAGCAGTGCTCCGGAGTTGATATTGATATCATCCGTATCCAATACCTGGTGTCCATCAAGGGTCAAAATCACTAACTGAACCAAATCTTTTTCTTTTATAGACTGAAATACAGAAAGTAACGGAAATGTAATTTCCTGAATTGCCTGATAGCTTAGTGCTCGCTTTTCACCCAGCAAAGGCGCATAAATCAATTTAGTGAACACATTTTCGTATTTTTCTATGAGTTTCTTATCAAATTGATCCATGTAAATGACCTCAGCTCCATAAAACTTAAGACCACTCAATAAAGACTTCGATTTTTCGGATAAAGGCCCAAAGAATAAAATCGTTTCATTTTCTAAATCAGGTTCGCCTTGCGGTAAAGGAATGTTCTTCCAGTTAAACTCATAAAAGAGTTCATTAAGGTCACGCTGCTCACTTTGAGTATTACTCTCAATGGCCTGGCAGTTAAGCCCCTCCAGTTGCGCTATGACTGTACCATCTTCACCGATCAATGTCATATTGGCAATAAGGTATTCATACGCTATGTCTATAATCTCAGCATGGCAATAGATATATTCATTTAATTTCGGCGTGGCGTGAAAATGCACAAAATTGATTTTTGTCGGTATGAATGCGCCCGGAGCGACCTCTTGTCCATTAAGTGCGGCGATGACACTTTGAAAACAAGCGTCCAAAATACTTGGATGCAGTAAATATTCGTGATTAGTGATTATTGATTTATGCGGTTTTACCTTTACCAGCAGTTCTGTATCACCTTTACATTTAATCTCTTGAATACCTCTGAATACCGGGCCGTATTTCAAACCAATGGCATCCAACTGATCATAGATTCCCTCGATGGTCTTCTCTTTTTCAAAAGCTTGGAGCGTAGATGAAAAAGGTGTTTTATCATTGTTGTTATCGATACAATCAATCACTTTTGCCGATGCATGCTGAGTCCATGACTTACTTTCACCGTTATGGGAAAATATTTCGCACATGGAGCTTGAAGGATTAAATGTGGTATTCAAATATTGAACCTCATTGTTATTGAATATCAATACATTACTAAATTGGACATCTTTTAAGGTACATGGCGCCGTACCATTCATTTTTTGATGCATGGCCAGCATCGCTTCTACATAAGCTGCACCGGGAAGTACTACCGCACCGGAAACAATGTGATCCTGCAGATAGGGTAAAAACTGCTCATTTACTTCCATCTCAAAGGAAGGAAGGTGATAAGGGTACGTTTGGTTTAAGAATGGATGACCTTCCAATCCTAGCCTATCTTCCCGGGAGGAGTTACTTTCCGAGTAGTAGCCTTGGTTCTCCCATTCATACAATGGTAGTTTTATGTAGTTGCCACCGGTCAAGAATTTTGACCAGTCTATTGAGTATCCAATCGCATAAAAATGAGCAAGGTTATCAAAAATGTGTTGCTCTTCATCCTCTTTTCTTCTCAATGAAAAAAGAAGGTTGACCTTTTTGTTTAGAAGATCCACACATTCATTGATAGAATGCCTTAATACCGGATGGGGCCCCACCTCAAGCATAGTGTCGTATCCATGCGAAAGCGTCTGGATGATGGTATCTGCAAATCTCACGGGTTGACGTACGTTGTTCCACCAATACGTATTGCCAAATGAAGTCCCCTTTATTTCTCTGGCTGTTACCGTAGAATAAATCGGAATTTTTGACGGTTGGGGAGAAATAGCAGCCAGGGACTCCAATAACTCTTCTTTTAGTGTGTCCATTTGGCAAGAGTGATAAGCGACATCTACCTCTAACATTTTATTGAAAATATTCAACTCCGTTAGCTGGTCACTTATCTGTTGAAGGCTCTTGGTTTCCCCTGCTACTGTAACGGTGCTTGGACTGTTTATTGCAGCAATAGAAACATCGTCGTAATTTTCTATGTACTGATTTACTTGAATTTCAGGAAGCCCTATTGCCAGCATCGTTCCCCGACCGGCGGCTTTTTGTTGGATCCTGCTTCTATGATAACTTACGGTCAAGCCATCTTTTAATGTTAGTGCCCCGCATATATATGCTGCCGTCACTTCCCCTACTGAATGGCCCACCACGGCATCAGGTGTAATGCCAAAGGAAGCCCAAAGTTCAGTTAATGCTGCCTGTAAAAAGAAATTGGCCGGCTGTGCAAACTGGGTTTCCTTGATTCTTGAATCTTCTTCTTTCTTTAGTAGTTCTTCAAGCATACTCCAGCCTGCAATAGCTCGGAACACTTCATCATATTCGTGCCATTTTTGTTTGAACAGTTCACTGGAATGATACAACTCACGACCCATTGCAAACCATTGAGGTCCCATTCCTGTGAAAACAAAAAGTTTAGGAGAAAATTCAGCTGAAGCAGTATGGGTTTGCACACCTTTTACACTATTTCCCTGGGCAAATTCATCCAACTGGCATTTGAGTTCATCCATCGAATTAGCTACAAATACAGCCCTTGTATTTAGTTGGGATCTTCTGTTGAGCAAAGAATATAGTGTGTCTGCGTAATTATCCTCCGTAATATGTGATGCTATTTTTCCGGCATATGCCCTCAACGAATAATCACTTTTAGCTGATAGTGGTAAAATGCAAATGCGGGACTTTTTCACTCCTGGTGGCAATGTCTTTTGCTCAATAGTTGTATTCGACAATAACACATTGGCATTAGTTCCTCCATACCCAAATGAATTAACCAAACCGTATCTTTCCTGCAGGTCAGATAATTTTCTTACATCAGTAGACACCTTTAGTTTCGCATTGTCAAAGTCAATTTGTGGATTTGGGTTTTTAAAATGAAGATTTGGTACCGTTTGGTTATTCTTTAAAACCAAAGCAGCCTTCATAAAACCAGCCACACCAGAGGCCGCCTCGAGGTGACCTATGTTTGTTTTCACTGAACCGACAGTCACCTGATCCTCTTTGGTAACCTTTTCTTTTATTACGGTATCCAAAGCAGAAAATTCTATCGGATCTCCGGTTGGGGTACCTGTCCCATGTGCTTCTATGTAGCAAATAGCATTTGGGTCAACCTCGGACTGATCAATAACTTTTCTCAAAAGCTGCTTTTGGGAATCTCCGTTTGGTACAGTAATTCCTTCAGTTTTACCATCCTGATTGCTTCCTGTCTGATGGATGATTGCATAAATAATATCATTATCCGCTAATGCTTCTTCCAATGGTTTGATTAGCACTACTCCGACACCTTCTCCTCTGACATATCCCTGAGCATCCGCATCGAATGTTTTACATCTGGAATGACTGGACAAAAATTGTCCCTTACTCATGACGATGGGGTACTCCGGTTTGAGCATCAGGTTTGCCCCACCTGCAATTGCCATTTTGGACTCACCGGACCAGATGCTTTGACAGGCATAATGGATTCCTACCAAAGAAGAAGAACAGGCCGTATCTATAGAAATACTAGGCCCTCTTAAGTCTAATGTATATGAAATCCGATTAGACAACATGGCCATTGTAGAGCTGGTAGCAATCGGGGATTTAATTTGATTTCGGTTTTTATCACCAAACTGTATCAGTTTATTGTCCAGTGTAAAACCTCCTATGAAAACACCTGTATCGCTTCCTCTGAATTTTGATTCAGGTATTCCTGCATCTTCAAACGCCTCCCAGGTGGTTTGAAGTAATAACCTTTGTTGCGGATCCAATGTTGCAGCCTCTAAAGGGCTGATCCCAAAAAATAACGGGTCAAATTCTGTAACATCTAAGGTTAAAAAACCAAACTGTGATGAGAGCGTCTTGCCTTGTCTGTTCTTATTCTGGCTAAAAAAACGCCTGTTATCCCATCTGTTTTTGGGAACATCGATAATAGCATCAGTTCCTGATTTTAATAAATCCCAAAATTGTTCGGGGGTATTGGAATTGCCTGGAAATCTGCAACCAATTCCAATAATGGATAGTTTTACTCGTTTCATGTTTTGGTGTTTTGGTGTTGTTTTGGTGTTTTGGTGTTTTGGTGTTTCTCGTAAAATGATTTTAATCCTAAACGGATTCTGTGCTTATGGCATAATACAACGGATTAATTTGGATAATAGAACTACTATTAGTAGTGTTAACTTTTCGAAATTCAATATGTCATTTTGTTTCATCTCTATTGACGTTTATTTCAACGATAGAATAGAATGTTTTAAAACTGATTCAACATCAAAAATCAATTTTGATACCTACTATATTTAATCTAATTAGTATGGTCCAGCTTATGGACATTCCATAATTTAAATAGGTTAGATTTTACTGATTGATTTCAATATTGAGTTAGACAAATATCGGAGAGGAAGATTAAAACAACTGTGCGAAAAAAGCCAAAACCTATGCAAAAAACGTCAAGTGTGAGATTGGTTAGAGAATGATGGCACCCAAAAAACAGGCTAAGCATGTACTATAATAATCTTAAAATCAACAAGTTATAAATTTTGTGCGGTGCATTGTACATTAGGGGTTTATACAGATACAGGCCATATTTATCATATCATTGCATATTCATGCATAATGACCACCCAAAATTATGAAGCTGACCTCCTCATATCATAATGTTGACCATCTGATATGAGGTGCTTTGCGTTAAAGCTTTGCTTTGCAGTTTTCAACAAAAAGACTGTACGATGGCCGGAACCACCATAACGATGAGCAGAGTAAAACAGATCCTCCGTTTAAAGTCAGATGGCGCGGGCTTACAGCCCATAGCCAAGGCTGTAGGCATATCCCCGTAATACGGTTAAAAAATATATAAGGCTTGTAGAAGTAAAAGGCTATAAGATTGTTGAGCTTCCAGACCCGGAAGATATCAACAGTGCAATCAAGGCGCTGTTGGAAACACATAATAACCAGCCCTTTCAGAAACAAGAACAGGGTCGCAGCGAGAAGTTTGAACATCAAGAAAAGGATCATCTGTTATCCCTGGCCGCAGAGCGCTACAAGATAAAAAAGTTTAAATATGCTACTGTGATGAAAAACTGCCACATCCACTTGTCAGACGATAAACACTACTACAGTGTTCCTTATCAATATATTGGCAAAAAAGCCAGGTTTGAGAGAGTGTGGCAACCACCTTTTGGAACAAAAAATGACGAGCTTATATCCAAGTCGCTGGTATCCAAACAAGACTTACAGATGCGTTAAAAACCGGGAATTCCAATAGTGACTAGCTATTCATACCCGGTATACAATACATTGAAGGTTTTAGCACATACATTGGAGAATTTAGCATACCCAAAGGACATCCTCTTCGCTAGTTTTACTTTCCTTTAGTTTGTATCCATTAAGAGGGTATTTTAGATGATCGTGTTGTATTTGAAGCTTTTAAAGCAAAACATGAGAAATACAATTTTAATATTTCGAGAAGTGAAACCCTTGAAGCTAAAAAATGGGGAGCTTTTATTATTCCAAGCCCTTGGTTTTTACCAATTATGGTGAGAATTAAGAGAAGTGATGAAAAGAGTATTGTTTTGGTTACAGCCAAAAGGAAAAAATTATTGTCGGTTTAAGTGCAAAAAGCCCATAACATTAGATAGGAATGAATTACGCCTACTTTCTTCGTAGAAAAGTTAAAGTCAAACCGAAACTTATGAGCTTTTGGAGAGTGTGGGCGCACTCATTTTATCAAGACGTTAGCAACAATAATCAGTAAATGAAAAGTATCTTTTGAACTCAATAATTAAGAATTCATGAAAAGATCAATCTATTACTTTTCGATTTTTACAGTTTTCTGTCTTTTGTTCATAGATTGTAGCGAAGAAGACACTGAGCCTAACATTGTAAATTGTAGAATTCGAAATTATGAATATGACAATGGGTTTACCAGCCCAAATTCAGTATCTGATACTAGAAGTGTTAGCTACAATTATTCAAATGGTTTAGTTTCTTCAATCGATTTAAACATAAATCTATCCGGAAAAGCTTATAATCTTTCTGCTCAGCTGGAATATGATGATCAAAACAGGATAGTTTCCATTAAGGCTGATGATGAAAATTATGTGGGTATTACATATGATAGTTTATCTATTGAAGTACAAACTACCAGATCACAATTATCGAATCCTATTATAGACCAATATACACTAAATGATAAAGGCCAGATAATCAAGAGGGGTGGATATGTATCTGAGCGATATGAATACAATGATGAGGATCAATTGGTTCGGATTTACTCGTTAGATAATGATGAAGAATACTTAGCATCAGAATTTCAGTATGATAATAAGCCAAATCCCTTTGAAAGAATACCTGTTGAGATAAATTGGGCCATACCTGCTGGAGAAGATGCCCAAATTTGGTTCGATTTCGCCTTTAAAAATATGGGGCCAAATAACATTCTAAAAGCCGATTATTTTAACTCGAATGGAGATTTAAGCAACACTAATGAATATGCATTCAATTATGATTCGAATGATTATCCTATATCAAGTACCACAGGACTCAGTAGTTCAAACTACTCGTATGATAGTTGCAACTAATATTCATAATTAACTTTAATACCGGAACTCACGGCTATGTGTTGCTAACAATACAATGTGTAAAAATGCATTGAAAACGCATTTCACACGAAACGTTAGTCATAACAAGATTGAAGCATGAAAAACTTTATCGCTGCTGTAATAATGTTGATCTCATTTGAATCATGCTCACAAAGGACATCAAATGAGACTCTAACTGAATTCAGAAAAACTGACTCTGAAAGAATAATAGCCACGCATTATTTAAAATCCTACCAACATTCCCATAAAGAAGCTCTTGTAGGAGATTTCTTGTCAAAACTCTGGTTTAACTTCGGCGAAACTAAAGACTATGGGTATGATGGATATACATATGCAATAGAACATATTCCAACGGGAATAGTTTTTAGTGCTTATAACGGATCGGCAGGCCCTTCATTTGGTGGATTTGAAAAGGATAAGGAATCGCTTTCTGAAATTCTAAACAAATTTGAATTACTCTTAAAACAATCTAATTATGCTGATTGCGAATTAACTTTTAACACCGACTATGGTGAATTAAGCGTAGGTGCTAAAAATGGAACTCCTTTTGAAAAATCAGCTGAATGAAATAAATATGGCTAACAAATGCTATAATGAATGGGGGCTTCATCGGTCAGGATATTTTAGTGGGGATTGGAAAATCCGCCACAAGTTTTAAATTTAAATCAAGGTGTGGCTATTGTGCGAGCCGAGAGATTAGTGCTATCTAATCCCCACTCATCATAGCTAGGAGTTGTGGAGCATCACTGCAAAATGAAAATCACTATGAACATCTCATTAAAGCATAAAGTAATTTTCTCTCTGATATCTGGTTTTACCTTCGCAATTCTGAATAGTCTAACAAACTACTTTTTTCTTGACAAGGGATTTAGTTGGGGAATCTTCTCCTCCAACCTGATCTTCTTCGGGTTGTTTTTTGGGTTAACTTTTCTTTGGTTTATGAAGAGACAGACTAATCGTCTCATGGAAAAAATTCAAATACAACTCAAGGATCAAGAGGAAATTAAGCATGAAGGACCAGCAAATCTATTTCGAGGAATAGAAGGAGTCGGGGGAAAGCTACTTTTGACAGATCAGAGGTTAATATTCAAGTCACATAAAATGAATATTCAATCTGGTGAAACACAACTTCTTCTTGACGAAATTAAACAAGCAACCCCAAGGAAAACGGCAAAGCTTTTCCAAAATGGAATCCAAATCCTGACTAACGCTGGCGAAAATTTCGATTTCGTGGTTTACGAACGTGATAACTGGCTAGCGAAAATAAATGCCCTTCTGGCCGGTAGTGTTCCAAAAAAAAGAAAATAACTGAGCGTAGAATCCTGTACGTTCTTTTATTTTTTAAGGCGGATGAACAGGATCTGTGATCCGGGGGTTATTTAGATAAACATCAAATAGAAAATGATGAAATAGCCTATGGGTTTGTATGCTACGCTATCATCTTGAATTTGGCCTTACCGAAAAAAGGAGTAAGGTCTCATCATCACTTATCAGTTGATGTGAGTGCCTCAAAATACCTCTCCAACCTCTTCAAATCCTCCATCAAAAAGTTCGATTTGGAGCCAGTCATCCCGACTTCGCCCACGTCCGTCGCCAGAGGCTATAGCCGTCGGTGACCGAAGCTCGAAGAGCGAAGGCGGGCTTTTTCTTTATTAGCCTTTTCATAATTTATTGTGCTTTTAATTCCCCAGGCGGGGCTACGTCGGCTGAGACCCGACCGGGGTCCGCCATGAAATTGAAAATTATTAAGAAAACAAATACGCCTACCTTCCATTCCTTTGCCACTCATTTATTGGAAGATGGTGTAAGCTTAAGACATATCCAGGTGCTATTAGGACATAACTCCGGCAAAACCACCGAAATATACACTCATATAGCTAATACCGATATGAATTTTATCAAAAACCCATTAGATTAAGGTTTTGATATATTAAATATAAGCACCACATTGTGGTGTATAGCCAATTGTTGTAAGCAATAAAAAAGAATCCCAATGAAAGACATTCCTGGAATCGATGAATACGGCAATCCTAAAAATGGACCTTTTAAGCTGTTCTTCAAGAACGGCCTTATCTCTTGCCAAGGTGAGTTCGACAACGGAAAGAAATTAGGAAAGTGGAAGTACTTTCTCAACAATGGCCAGATGCAATCCTCCGGCAGCTTCAAGGACGGAAAGATCGTTGGTCAGTGGAAATGGTTCTTCAAGACTGGCGAACCGCGGGCGACGGGAGGCTTCGACGATGAAGAGCAGAAGCACGGTGTATGGAAGCGATACCATGCTAATGGCCAACTCTGGGACGAAGGTCGCTTTGAACACGGTAAGAAGATGGGCACTTGGAAGGTCTATAATGAGGCTGGCGAGCTCCTAAAGACGCAAACTTTCAAGTAGCGGAACGGGTGTCTCCGTCTATCCATGCGGCTCCCCACTAGGCGGTAATGTTCTACAAAAAGAAAAAAACTGGGTGTGTGTTTGCAACTACGCCCTTTTATTTTTTAGGGCTAATATGTAGGATCTGTGATCCGGGTTGTTTAAATGAACATTGGACCTACCCTAGATAGCTCTATGCCATCCCATCGAACGGAATTTGGCTTTACTAGAAAACGAAATTAAGGCGACCTTAACACTTATCAATCGAATAACCCAAAATACTCTTCAAACCTCTTCAAATCCTCCATCAAAAAGTTCGATCGAGAGCAAGTCATACGACTTATTGATAATGAGGTAGTTATAATGAGATGTGGCTACCTCTTTTTGTTTATGGTTTACACAAAAGTGTACATTTGTGAGTGTATTTTTTACTTTCTGGTGAGAGTGTAAGCTTCCTCAATTGTTGTTCATTTGAAATTGAAGTTAATTAGTTAACTGAACTAGCACAACCGATTATAATTATATTAATGTTGTAATGAATTATAAACGTTAACTGTTCCTTCTACCATTCTAAGACCTTCCAAACTTCCTAAATGCCTGAACGATCTGGTAGATCAAGGTTACAATAACCACTTTGCTAAGCAAAATCCACGTAGCTACTGCTGACCCAAGACGTTTTCCTGTATCATTTGGCTTGAAACCCTCTAACTCATAAATGTACTCCCACCTCCACAACAGGTTGGTGGTAGGGTTAAGGAACTCAATATAATGAGTGTAGTAGACCCTAAAGTCTTCCCACCTCATAAGCCATGGCCATGTCCATGTTACTTTTTCGGTGCTCCATAATGTGAAGGTATATAGCATAGTGGTTGAACCTATTAGAAATAAGAATCCTCTTATCCATTGTGTGCCGAAATAGGTGGTGTACTTGTGAAATCCCAATGTGATTTTATCCCAAAATAGCTTGTCCCAAAAATGAAAAGTCCATCTTAAGTTGGCAAAATGAATGTCCAACTCTTTCGCCTGGTATTGCAGTGCTTCAGTTCGATTGCCTTGTTTGCTGTAAACTGTTTTGATTTGTTCGTAGAACAACTTCGCCTGATCCTTATCTTCGTTGACTTTTGGGTATTCATGTGGATTCCTTCCTGCTTCAGGATCGGCAGACTGTATGTGCTCGGGAAATTGGGTTTGTGAGATAAATGACCCTGTGATGTTACTATCCTCAAATACCATGAAATCAAATTTGTCAAATTTGTTATTTATCAGATCAAGGGTCTTGAAATTGGACTTAGTGAATTGGAGATAAGTGGTCTTTTTGGATTCTTTTGGTGGCTCCACTCCGGATATTTGAACAGGAGTCTCTAAAATTTGTACATTAAGGAAATTCAATATATTTACTTGTGTTGATTCAATGGAAATTTTATCTGCCTTAATACTTGAGTCTCCCTTAATCTCAATTTGGTCGTATTTAGAATTGAGGATTTTAAGTTGACCGTTGAGATTAGCTCCAAAAAATTGAACCCTGCCAAGTTGCACGTCTATTATAGTGATTTGGTCGAAACAAGCCTTATCCCTAATACTTAGGGTTCCCATTTCTATTTTTCCGGAGATATAGAGCGTTTTCAAATTGGCATGTTTCGAAATCTGTAAATGTCCCATATTAGCTTCCCCGAAAATCTGTAAATCTCCTGTTTTAACTTTATCGGAAATCTGTAAATCTCCCGTTTTAGCTTTGCCGAAAATCTGTAAATCTCCCGTTTGAGCCTCCCCGGAAATCTGTAAATCTCCCGTTTTAGCTTCTTCACTAATCTTGAAACCTCCCGTTCGAGCTTTGTCGGAAATCTTGAAATCTCCCGTTTGAGCTTTGCTGAAAATCACGAAACTTTTCGTTTGAGCTTCTCCATAAATATTGAAATTAAACGTTCTAGCTTCTCCCAAAATCGCGAAAACTCCCGTTTGAGCTTCTCCATAAATATTGAAACCTTCCATTTGAGCTTCTCCGAAAATCCTGAAATGTCCCGTTTTAACATTATCGAAAATCATGAAAAACCCCGTTATAGCTTCTCCGAAAATAACGAAATCTCCTGTTTGAGCTTCGCTCGAAATGAAGAAATCCCTTAAAAACGTATTGCCTATCAAATAAATATTATATGGATATTTATTCGTCAAATTGATATTTTCTTCTACTAACAGGTTTGAAATGACAATTTCATCATCCTCCAGCACACAAAGAGACTTCCATCCTTCCAATGAGAGTTCAATAGTTTCTCCCCTCAGGAGTCGTTCAAATTCATCAGCTGTAGCTTGTAAACGTGGTTCATTTTCCATAATGGTTGAATATATTGAGAAAAATAGGAGAATTTTCTCTCTGTAACAAGTTGATTTTAAGCAAAAAAAATCACAAGTTTCTGCCCATTCCCATCATTCAAATCATAAGATCAATATAAACATGGTTATTGAGGCAAAATAGCTTAATAACAAGCCTAACATAATATAATGCTGTGTCTGATTGTTCAGAATTTGATCAATTTTAATTAAGTGCGATTCAATTCGCCGTAGCTGTTCCTTGTCGCTTAACATAGTTTAAAAAATTAAGGTTAGAATTAGATTAAAAAGTAATTTAAGATAGGAAAATTATTTTGAGATTCGCATTATTGGTTTTTTATATTTATAAGCTAATGAATTAAACTATGGAAGAATATAAATCAATAGCAACGAGAACCATTAAAAATATTGCCATGGCTTTGTTAAATGAGAAAGGGGAAGGGACATATTTAAAATTAATATTATAAGAGCGGTTCGAATTGGGATTTCCGCGGAATCCGATTTTTCAAATAACACCATAGATACTGTATTAAAACACGTGGATCCCAACGAAATTATTAGTACCTTAAATGAAAAGTATTCACCACCAGATTAAACTACATGGGCGAACTAACCCTGCGATACCAGGTTTAACTTAAATTATAAAGCCAGGAAATTTGATGACAATGGCTATGAACAATGTTGAAAAAGGTGGCAATCATTTAACATCTTGAATTTTTTTCCTAACATAATTTACCTTTCGAGCTACTTCCGGATTTTCAATTAAAAACTTTGCCAGGTCTTGGACATTTTGAAAGTTCTTAAGCAACCTGTTACCCCACTAGGCTGTAATGTTCTACAAAAAGAAAAAAACTGGGTGTGTGTTTGCAACTACACCCTTTTATTCTTTACAGGATATAATACCTCGAGGCTTGCCTCGTAAGTAAAACCATAGGTTATAAACGAAACATCCTTTGAATGCCTCGCGGGCTTGCCCCAAGGATTATTTACTTGGTACAGCTTTTAGGGGAGGGGTCATGCTGATAACACTTTTTATACATTGGCATCAATTTGTGTTCCTTGTGACCGCTACAGATTAAATTCAAACACTATTTCTTGATAAAGTAACTTTTGGTTCTCATTGGCAGCTAAAATATAATCAGCCTGTTAATCAATCATTTAAAACCGATCCCTATAAATCAAGACATATTTTTTGCTATAAAGAATATCTTGTTTTATAGGGCAAGTCTTTTCCAGAATATAGCCCCTATACATTTGCTCAAAATCAACAACATCAGTTTGTACGATAAGCATTGAGCAGATGAAACTAACTACATTTATTGGGCTATTCACTTTTATTCTTTTATTCAGCGGTGTGCCACTATTAGCACAGGAGTTGGATCACAACACTTTTATTTCGCTCGTAAAAGCACATAATGGCGACTTACAATTGAGTGCCAATCAGCAAAAATCCACAACTGAAGATACCAAGATAGCCAAGGCCTTATTGCTGCCGAATATCTCTACTGATGGCAGCTACCAAAGGGATTTTAACAAAAACTTCTTGTTCATCAATGATGGGTTTGGAGGTGTTTCTGAGTTTCAAACCAATTTTAACAATACGGTAGATGTGAGTGCTGTGGCTAGCCAAGTGCTGTACGATGCTGAGGCATTATCAACCGTAAAGTTGGCCAAGTTAGCAGAGGAACTCACTAAATTGAGTCACGAAAATGCAAGCACCGAGATTGTTGCTCAAGCATCGACTTTGTATTGGCAATCCATTTTCTTAAAAGAAAGTATCGCGGTTTTAGAGGCCAATTCAAATTTAGCCAAAGAACAATTCCAGCAAATCGAAAAAATCTATAAAAATGGTGAGGTAAGCCTACTGCAATTGCACCAAGCCAAAGGACTTTACAAAAGTACATTACCACCTGTAAACAATGCTAAAACGCAGTATCAGAATCTTTTAACGGAGCTGAAAACCCTTGCCAATATTCCTGTTACGGACACTATTGTTCTTGCCGACAATCTGGAACAGATGCAACTAACGGATTTTATTCTGGCAGAGGAAAACGTAGCGTTGCAACCACAAATTAGGACAGTAAAAAAAGAAATTGAAATTGCTAACCAAGCGCTTGAAGGCAAGAAAAAATTCTGGCTTCCCAAAGTCGATCTTATTGCTGCTTACAATTACAACGGACAGGATGATAATTTTCGATTTAAAAACAACGAGAATAAGTTGTTTTTTGGGCAAGTCCGGATAAGTATCCCCATTTTTTCGGGCGGAAGCAATAAAGCCAAAATCGCCAAAGCCGAAATTGAAAAACAGAGCGCTATGCTCCACCTGGACAACACGCGTAGAAATCTGCTAAAAGCCCTAAAAACGGCTGAAAACGACTACAACAAGGCGCTGGAAAATATCGAATTAAACAAAGAAACCATTGCCATAAACGAGTCTGAGATTGACATTTTCAGAAAGCAACTCAGTTTGGGCGTAGTTACGCCGCTTCAATTTAAAGAATCCCGATTGCAACTCACCCAAAATAGACTGGCGCTCTTAAACAGCTATTTGGATTTGCAAATCGCCAGAATACAAATCAACAGAATCTTAGGAAACAATAATTAACATTATCACAAATGAGAACAATACAGTTTTTCTTAATCACACTATTGTTGGGCTTATTCTTCTCTTGCGGAGAGTGGGAAACGCAAACGGAAACAAAACCTGAAACGGTGAAACCCATTGCCGTAACAACCACTACTGTAGAAAGCAGTTCTACAAGAGAAACCAAAGCCTTTTATGGCACCTTAAAGTTTTCAAAATCAACTGATTTTGTTGCACAACAACCCGGAATCCTAAAAAAAATGAATATATCTCCCGGTCAAAAAGTGAGTCGTGGACAGGTTTTGGCTGTATTTCCACCAAGCAATCATGAATTGCAAGTAGCACAAACCAAAATTCAGCTCAATAAAACGCAACAAGATTACAAGCGCCAAAAGGAATTGTACAAGATTGGTGCGGTTGCCAAGACATCGTTGGGTGACTTGAAAACGCAACTGGAAATCGAAGAGAAAACATTAGAACAACTGCAAAGTGTGAATACAATTCGGGCGCCCTTTAGCGGTACCATCACACAGGTTTATACTTCTGTAGGTCAGGAGATAAGTATGCAGATGCCTTTGTTTAGCATGGCACAGACTAATACAGTCACGGTAGAGTTTTACGCTACTCCCGAAGAAGTCCCAAATATTCACCTGAATGCTCCTGTTTATTTATTGAAAGATGACGATAAGATCGTAGGCAAAATTGCCAAAAAAGCCATTCAGATAGACGAAAGACGAAAAGCATTTTTAATTACAGCAAATTTTGAAAACAGCAACATCGATTTCGTGGGAAATACAGTCGATATTTTGGTTGAAACTGGTGCTACAGTGCAAAGCATTCAAACACCCGTAGATGCACTGCGGAAACAAGGCAATTCGCATTATGTATTTGTAATGAAAGACGGAAAAGCCGTAAAACAAACCGTAAATGTTGCCAAGCGAAACGAAGAAACTGCACAAATTACAAAAGGTTTACAGTCTGGTGATCAGCTGATTGTGTCCGGAATAGATAAACTGAAAAACAACTCGGCAGTCCGTAGTATTCAAAACTAGATATAGCCCATGAAATGAGCATAAACTCAGAGTCCTTATCATACCAACCAAAGGATGAATAAGTTTATGGGAATTCCATGTGGCCATTGGAAATAAACTATACACATGAAACTGACAAAACTTGCAATAGAAAGACCCATAACAACGGCCATGCTATTTCTGGCATTGGTGCTGTTCGGGTATATGACATATACAAAGTTGGCGGTAAACCTTTTTCCTGATTTAAAAATTCCAGCGGTGGTGATCAATACCTACCATGTTGGTGCCACGCCTGAAGAGGTAGAAAAAGAGATTACCGATAAAATAGAAAAGGAAATAGCGACACTAAGCGGGCTTAAATCACTCAAATCGTTTTCTATGCCCGAGTCGTCTTTGATTACCATTGAATTCAACAACGGAATCGAACCTGACAAGGCACTAAACGAAGTGAAAACCAAATTGGACCTGGTAACGCCCTATTTGCCTAAAGAAGCCGAACGACCGCTGGTGTTTAAGTACAAGCTTTCTGATATCCCGGTGATAGATTTGGTGGTGTCGTCTGATAAACTATCGGGAAGCGAGTTGTACGATTATGTAGACCGTGTGATTAAGGCCAAGTTGAGTCGACTGGAGGGTGTTTCGAAAATTGATTTATACGGTGGTGAAGAACGCGAAATAAAAGTGCTGGTCAACAAAAAAGCCATGTACGATATTGGGATGAATGTTCAGGAGGTTTCGCAATATCTAAAAGCGGTTAATACTAAAACTTCCGGTGGAAGCTATATCCATAAAGACCGTGTGTCATCAGTTGAAGTAGGTAAGAATTACAAAAGCGTGACCGATGTGGAAAACACCTATTTGCCCACACCTTTTGGGATTAGAAAGATGACCGAATTTGCAACGGTAAAAGATTCTACAAAAACCGTAAAAGGAAAAGCGATTTTTTATGATATGAAGCATGGAAAGCGCTATGAGAACATTGTGAGTGTGGGTATTATGAAAACTGCTGATGCCAATGCTGTGAAAGTGGCAAGAGATGCCAAAATATTGGTCGCCGAGCTTCAGCAAGAACTTCCCGAAGGGGTTTCGGTAAGCATTCCGTTCGACACTTCAGAATATGTTGAAAGCGCTGTAGATGATGCGCTTACCAATATTATTTTAGGAATTATCATCACGGGAATCATCTTGTTTTTCTTCCTGAATGATATTCGAACTACGCTAATTGTGAGTATTTCCATTCCTGTGTCACTCATGGGTACTTTTATTGCCATGCGTGTTTTTAATGGCTCGCTCAATATGATGACCTTGATGAGTTTTTCTGTAGCCATCGGGGCGTTGGTGTCCAATTCCATAGTGGTGATTGAAAACATTATTCGCCTACGAAATACAGGGATGGACATTAAAGAAGCCGCGGTACAAGGCACACAAGAGGTGATGATGGCGGTAATAGCTTCTACAGGAACTAATTTAGTGGTATTCTTGCCCATTGCCTCCATGACCTCTTCTACCGGTGCTTTTTTTAAAGAATACGCCTTAACCATTTCGGCAGCCACTATATTTTCGTTAATCGTTTCGTTTATGCTTACGCCTATGTTGGCAAGTATTTTATTGAAAAAAGAACGTAAACCCAATAAATTGGCACAACTCTCTATGCGATTTTTTGATTGGTTAGAAGGGGTTTACGAAAGATCACTCATCAAATTGTTGTCTAAAAAATGGAAGCCTTTGGCATTATTCAGCGTCATGTTTATGCTGTTTATCGGCACCACAAGCTTGTTGCCCTATATTGGGTTTGAATTCGAGCCACAGGAAGACAATGGCGATGTGTTTATTGAAATGGAAATGCCTTCGGGAACTGCGGTTGATAAATCCGAACGTATTATCAAACAGGTAGAACAGGAAATCGAAAGGTTTGAGGGTGTGAATTCGGTCTTAACCATTATTGGACAGAAAAACAGCAGTACAACCGGAGAAAATTTTGCCAATACCAAACTAAAACTGGTGAAAAAGGAATATCGGCCTTTTTCTAATGCAGAATTCTCCCAACAGTTAGAAGAAAAACTGGAAAACATACCCGACCTCAAAGCCTCGGTGTCCACCGTGAGTGCCGACGATGGTGCTCCCATTCAGTTTATGTTGAAGTCTGATAATCAGGACGATTTACAAGAGGCGAGTGCCATTGTGCTGGATAAGCTGGCCGAAGTTGAGGGTCTGCTAAACTATGAAAGCAGTTTACGAAAAGGAAATCCGTTGATTCATTTTAAACCCAACAACAGGCTGTTGGCGGAACTAAATTTAACTTCATTGGAAGTAGCAATGGCAGTACGAAATGCCATAAATGGGGCGAAAGCAACGGTACTTAAGGAAAATGGAAAAGAATACGACATTACCGTTAGTTACCCAAATAATGCGGTAAATTCAGTAGAAAAAATTGAACAGCTACCCATTTTTACACCTCAGGGTATGTACACCATAGGGCAGTTGGCAAAGGTGTTTTATGAAGAATCGCCTTCGCAAATTCAGCACGACAATAAAGTAAAAACGGTTGATATTTCAGCCAACTTGGCTCCCGGAGCGTTACAGGGCGATGTTCAGAATAGCATTCATACCCTGATGACTGAAATGGTGGAGCTACCTCCTTCAGTAAAATTTTCATGGACAGGAAGTATTAAAGAGCTCAACGAAGCTACCAACGACATGATGCTTACGTTTGGCATTGCGTTATTGCTCATGTATATGTTGTTGGCTTCTTTGGTAGAAAGTTTTTGGCAGCCTATCGTGATTTTTACCACCGTACCTATGGCCATGATTGGTGTGTTTTTGTTTATGTATTTCTTTGGTTCTACCATGAATGTTATGTCGCTCATGGCGATTATTACGCTACTTGGCCTGGTGGTGAACGATGATATTTTGATTCACGACTACACCGACCATCTGATGAAAGAAAAGAAAATGGATCTTTATAATGCCACGGTTACCGCAGGTAAAACCAAAATGAAAACAGTGATTATGACGACTGTTGCCATTATTTTTGGGATGCTGCCCAACGCATTGGGTATTGGTGATGCTGGTGCCGAACTGCGCTCACCTATGGCTATTGTCACCATCGGCGGTATGATTACCTCTACCATCTTAACCCTGTACTTAATTCCGTCTATCTTTTATGTGATTAAAACGAGTTTTAAAAAGAAAAAAGTTGCGATAAGTTCTTAGCGCCTGTTTAATTTTTGTTTTTTAGATTATCGATTTTATAACAGGGCTTTGTCCCTGTTTTTTCTGCTTCATAAAAGCACTATTTTTGTTCCTATGAAGCTGTTAGATCTCATGCCTCTATTGGCAACATTGATAGGTACGGTACTTTTGGTATTTGTGCTTTTTAGAAAATCTGGTTTAGGCAAAAACAAGCTGATTCGGTATGTGTTGGCAAGCCTTATCTTTATCCACACTTTCACTGCTTTCGACCATTATCTCACCATTAGCACCGATGGTACAAGCGGTTTTTATGGCATGTCTTACCTGTTTGTTCACCTGATTGGTTTTCTGTTTTACTATTTTGTTGTACTGTTTACCAAAACAAATCCAGATGTAAAAAAGTGGCTTTGGATAGTTGTAGGATACACGCTAATACGATGGATGTTTTTTTATCCGCTATTCGAGTACGAAAATTTATCGGATTTTTTAAGCTCAGGAGGTGAGGAAACGGAATACAACGATTGGTTTGAACTGGAATATCTCATTACGAGTGTCATCAATATAGTTTTAATTTTTGCGGCTTATTTCAGGTTGAAAAAAGCTCCATTGGCACTCAATTTAGATGACAGACAGAGTTTTAGTCTAAAGTGGGTAAAACTCATTTTTGTGACTTTTGTAGTGCTGCAAATGGGTGTGTTGGCTAAAGATCTCATTGCAAGTTATACGGTGGAGAATTATCAGGCTTATATGAAGATTGAGACGTTGATGATTAGCATTTTTTTCTTTGCGTTTGCCTATTCTATCATGCATTTTCCGGTATTTGCTTTTAGTGGCGATTTTGATGATTTACCTCAGGAGACCAAGCAGAAATATGCCAAGTCTTCATTAACGGATTCGTCCGTTCTATTTCAGGAAATTCATGATTTAGTAGCACAGGAAAAACTTTATTTGGACTTTGATCTGAAACTAAACACCGTAGCAGAAAAGCTGGATAAATCAATACATCATATTTCCCAGGCCATTAACCAAAGTTCGGGCAAAAACTTCCCCGATTTTATAAACGGATTCAGAATAGAAGCTGCCAAAAAGAAGCTTTTAGAACCCAAACCCGATACTATTTACGCCATATCTCTGGATGTGGGTTTCAACAGCAAAGCCGCATTTTATACGGCCTTTAAAAAAGCCACTTCGCAAACACCAACAACGTTCAAACAAGCACATAAAAACAACGTTTAGCACTACGTTACAAGCATTGTATTCAGGGAGTTTTTGTTGCAGACCACTCTTTTCAAAATGCTGTCGTTCAGTGCTTTAAATTAGCTCCCGATAAATTAGGACATCTTTTTTTGTATCGATTTATAGGGAGAGTCAGTTATGCTATGCACTGCAATTACTTTTACCAAAAACATAAATAGCTATAACAATGAAAAAAATTAAATTAATGGCGATCATGGCGTTGGTAATAGTTGCTTTTGCATGCGCACATGGGCAATCTAATTCTTTATTAATAGGAAAATGGAAAACCTCCTACAACGATGATGGCGAAAAAGGCTTTATCACCTACGAAATTAAAACCGTTGATGGCAAACTAAAGGGTCATACGCAATACATTGAAGACGATAAAGGCAATGGCGAAGACTATTCTAGTTTGGTATTAAAGAATATTCGATTTAGTGATGGTAAGGGCAAGGCAACCTATGTCATAGAATACGAAGGTGAGACTTACGAGGCTGAGGCCTCTCTTACGTTAGTTGATGTTAACACTTTGAAAATCCATTATTCCTACATGGGTTATTCTGATACCGAAACATGGAAACGAGTAAAATAGATTGTAAAAAATTATCCCAAAACTTATAGCATATAACTAAGATAGGTGATGAAAGGGAGACAGTGGACTTATTTTATTTCGATTAACCTGGTTTTTTGGATAATTCTGATTCTGTTGATTCGGCATCGTATAGATTCAACGTGGGTTTGGATTCTGTTTTTGGGTGCGTGGTTTTATGTCGAATCACACTTCAAATTTAAACCCGTCTTTTGGCTGGTTTATTTCCTGGTCGCTGTCTTAATCCTCTTTCTCATACTGGGTTTATAATCCAATACAAAAAATATATAAATAAGAGTATTATGGAAGAAGTTGTTATAAAAATGGAAGAACATGTCGGGCTCGTGCTTTGGGGCATTTTCATCTTCTCAATGGGTTTGGCAGTTGTGGAGTTTTTTTATGAGCTCTACAAAAAGAAAATCACCAAATGGCGACTGGGCGAAATGTGGGCAAGCTTTTCGGTGTTTATTGTGGCTCAACTGTTTGAGAAAATTAGCACATTTATCTTTGTCGGTTCTTTTTTCGTGTTTGCTGAATTTATCTCCTGGCAAATTCCTGTGAATATATGGACCACAATTTTGTGTATTCTACTTATAGATTTTATATACTACTGGGAACATGTGATTGAGCACAAGGTTAGGATCTTGTGGTCGTACCATAGTATTCACCACAGTTCGCCTATTTATAACTACACCACGGCAATGCGTGTTTCCTTTATAGACAGTCTTATTACCTGGGTGTTCTATTTACCGGCAATTATCATTGGTTTTCATCCGTATATTGTGGTGCTGGCGTTCTTATTAGTGTTAGGGTACCAGTTTTGGCTACATACCGAAATCATTGGGAAACTGGGTTGGTTTGAAAAAATCTTTATGACACCCTCTCAGCATCGTGTGCATCACGGTACAGATAAAATGTATTTGGATAAAAACTTTGGAGCGCTGTTAAGTATTTGGGATAGAATGTTTGGGACGTTTCAGGAAGAACAGCATAAGCCAAAATACGGTTTAACCACCCAAATCAACACTATAAATCCCATAAAAGTGCATCTGTTCGAATACATTAATATTTATAAGGATTTGAAAGGTGCACGCAGCTTAAAAGAAGTCTGGAACTATCTGGTTAAAGGTCCTGACTGGAAGCCTAAAAGACTTAGAAAACAGCTATCTAAAAATGATAAAGTGTGATGCAAATAAAGTCTTTGTTTAAAGAATACAAGTTCCGATTCTTATTAACGATTGTGCTTATTCTTGCCGAAGCAGGCATTATGCTCTTGTTTCCACTGTTTATTGGCAAGGCCATCGATGGTGTGATAAACGAGAGTCGGTTAGGGGTGTTTCAATTGGGTGGGCTTGGTTTAGCATTGCTCATTGTAGGTGTAGGAAGGCGTGTATTTGATTCGCGGTTTTATGGAAAAATTTACGAAGCAAAGGGTGAAAAGATGGTTAGCCGGATGAAGTATAATCAATCTTCGGTAAAAACGGCTCGTTTAAGTATGATGCAGGAATTTTTTGAGTTTCTGGAAAACGCCTTACCCGAACTCATTAACAATATCATTGGGTTAGTTGGCGTAGTGTTGATTCTATTTTCCTTAAATATGAAGGTGTTTTACGGAAGCTTAGTCGTCACTATAGTTATTTTTCTGGTGTATTGGTTAACGAGCAAAAAAACAATGGACTACAACGAAGCATCTAATAACGAAATAGAACGCCAAGTGGATGTATTGGCTAAAAACGATCAAAACGCACTAAAAAATCACTTAAAACAAACGGTGAAATGGAACATTAAACTATCCGATTTAGAGGCGTTTAATTTTTCCGTGTCCTGGGTGGTCGCTTTGGCATTTTTGGTTGTCGCAATCATCGTTTCGGTAGGCGATGGGGTAGTGCAATATGGTGCTTTGTTTGCTTTGGTGATGTACGTGTTCCAGTATATTGAAAATGTACTTAGCTTACCATTATTCTACCAAAACTGGTTGCGATTGCAAGAAATTATGGTTCGGTTGAGGGGGAGTTGACACTAAATGTTGATCAACTAAATAACACTATATAAAAATGAATTAAAACGCAGTTTAACTAAAACGTTGCCAGCAATGCAAAGAGACGAACTGCATTTAAGAAGTAATGGGAAGAAATATTTCAGTGATGGAAATAAATTCACTGCAACATTCCTAGCCTGGACTCCAAGAAACAACGGAACACCAATTTTTAAAAAAGTAAAACTTGACCCCAAACATTGCATAGGACATACTTTTCGATATTCAACGGATGGTTGGTGATTGATTCAGCTATATTTGGGTGGAATTGAAAGTAATGTATTAAATCACTCCCACATCGGTCACTTTAAATAAGAAAGGTACTCTTAAAAATGAACCTACGAATTCATTTAAGGGTAAAGTGGATCAATAGGACTGGATTGAAATTCAAAAAAAGTGAAGAAAGCTTAAAAATGTGATTTACAATAAAATGTCGACTCGAAAAATTGGAAGCTTAGGAGTTTTATCAGGTGCTGATGATTTATTTAAGCAAGGAATTGAATTAAGATGGATAAATAAAGCACATGCTGGCAACATTTTATATAGCAAATAGGGCGATCGGTGGTTTACGAAATTTCAGTATTACCTACCAACACCGCCAAATCAACACCTGGCTTTTAAGAATGAATAAATTAAAAACAAAACACAATGTTTTGGCTCAGTACAAAATTGAAAGTTTATCGCTTGCTACTCCCTACTTACTATATACTAAACGTTATGGGTAATATAGATAAAAATAAACTAATCTTTATAACTCAGACCTCTCTCAAAACAGATTTGGGAGAAGCTAATAAATTCATCTGCTGTGCCTTGACTTGTTATTCAAATTAAGATACTATGAAAACGTACTACTTGTTACTAATATTTCTGGGAATTATCGTTGCTACGAGTTGTTCTGATGAAGATGATGCCGGGACAATGGATCCTGCTGTAACAAATTTTAAAATGTCGATTTCCGCTTCGAGTACCTCCATTATGGAAGATGGAGGAACAGCTAATTTGACTGTTACATTAGATAAGGTTAATCAAGGTGATGTTATACCTTTTGTCTTGGAAGTTGCTGGTCAAGCTACGCAGAATGAGGATTATGAGATAACAGGGGCGAATACTATTGCTAATGGATCACAATCAACAACCCTTACCATCAATACTATTAACGACAGTGATGTAGAGGATGATGAGACCATAGTGGTGACACTTCGGGAAAATCTGGAAAACATTAATATAGAAAATGGTACTGTAAACCTGATCATTTCAGATGAGGATATGGTGCAAAGCGCTTGTGTAGGCACGTCAGATACTTATTTAATTGACCTTGAAGCCTCGAATTGCACTGTCGATATTGAATCCGTACTAGGTATCAATTCATTGTATGAAGAGCAAGTGTCAGGCGGCAGCAGGGTTATTAATACAAATGCCATCCCTAATCATAACGTAGGACAGTTCCCTAACATGGGTAACCCGCACAGTATTACAGCAATTAATAGTTCATATTCCATATCTGTCTCACCTACTGCAAATAGTTCGGTAACGCTTTTAACAAACAATAATGGTTCACCATTATATAGATTCGGAGTACTTTACAATGGGATACTGCTGGCACCAATCGCCGCAGAGTTTTTTACTAATACCCAAACAGGTAATGACAATACGGATTGGAATGAAAATGCATTGAGCTCTGCTATTAATCTAGGGACAGACTGCAACAACTCGCATGTATTTCCAAGTGGAATGTATCACCATCACGCTACCCCCTCAGCATTCATTGCATCTATGAATATTGATGGTTCGTCACCTGTTCAGATTGGCTGGGCTGCGGACGGCTATCCTATATACTATAAATACGGTAATAAAAATGGGGCAGTAGTTGAGCTTGTCTCTGGCTATCAGTTAAAGACCGAAGATAGAGGTGGAGACGGTGTATCCGCTCCAAGTGGTTGTCCTGATGGCACCTACACGCAGGATTATGAGTATTTAGCAAGTCTTGGCGATTTAGATGAATGCAACGGATATCAAGATCCGCAATTAGGATATATATATGTTATTACGGATACTTACCCATCCATTCCGCGATGTTTTATGGCAACTCCTAGTGATGATTTCAGGAATAATTAGTAGAAAGCAGGAGAATCCTTGGGGACTCTTAATAGCGGTTTTTTTTAAACTGATTCTGTTATCGCCCCTCTTACTTTTCACATTTAGAAGTTCAGCCCATTCGATTGTTTTTTCTGAATATAGGTTGAAATATAAAAAGGACAAATGGATCTTATCTTTCCAGCAGAAAACAGGTCATCTACGTGATGCTATTTATGCTATAAGACCTGATTTGAAAGGAACAGACTTGAATTCTGAAATTTTTCTGGATGAGACAACACGGCATATTACAAATAGCTTTATTTTGAAGTATGATGGTAAGTTGCTGAAAATTGTTCCTAAATACATGCGATATGGTGGACTGAAGTTTGAGGCACAATTTTTTTTGGAGGGACTACCAAAACATCCGGAATATTTAGCAATTCAGTCCACGGGATTTGATAGACATGAACATTCAATCAACTTGCTTAGCATCACTATTGGAGAACAGGGATACGTCAATTACTTTAATAGAAGCCGGGACTTTGCAGTTTTCTCATTTGACTCAAAACAGTATACATTTTCAGAAATCAAAACGTTGGGAGGCTACCAAGTCTTGATTTACATCACAGGACTGTTGACCATACTTATTGTCGGTAGCGTTTTATTACGCAGGATAGACATGCAGGAACTAAAGCTAACGAAGTGGATGAAAAAAAGCGCATAATAAATGCTAAAAATGAATATACCAACTGATCATTTTGAGATGTATCAGACGAAGATCTTACCCAACCTTCAACAATACTAATTTTGATATTGATCATGAGGGAAGAGGTGGATGGAATTTCGGACAAATTTTGAATGAAATTAATAGATGGATTGGTGAAACTAGTTTACCGGATATTGTACTTTTTAGCTCACTAAAAGAAAGTGATTCCCTGGATAATTCACCCTACCGCCAAGCTATTTCCACTGTCAATGGCTATAAGCAATTCTCGCTATATACTTGTAAAGTTAATTGTTAACCCACGCAACTACTCATAGCCACACTAGGGGATGGCAACTCTTTTTAGCCAGAACGTTAGCAGTAATTATGAAGTTCATATAGCTTAAATTGGAAGACCCTAAAAGTAAAGAACATAGGGAACATAGGAGTTTGATGGGCCGAACGCTGGAGAAAGTTGCATTTAGATGTTTAACTAAATTCATTCCTAACTCAAACTCATCCATTGATTAGCTCAAAGTACATTTCCAATCTATCCAAATCCTCCATCAAAAAGTTCGATCGAGAGCCATTCATCCCGACTCCGACCAAGTCTGTCGCCATCAGCGTGTCGCCGAGTCCTTCGCCAAAGGCTTCGACCGCCGGAGAAAGCTTCAGCGGAGGGGCATGGCTATGGACGTCGGCGACCGAAGCCTGATAATGCGATAGCTGACTTTTTTATAACCCACTGAAATAAGGTAGATACCCTGTTATTGAGATGTTTAAGTCGTCAACCATTATCTAACCACCAAGTTACCCTATGGCCGCCCCAAAAAATCCTACCTGCTTCATTAATTTGGAGCCGGTGTTTGATACCCACCTACTATTCAATAGGTATTTTACTTACAAAATAAGGGTTTTACCAAATTTGTTAATTCAGCAATTCCGCTCTGACGATTGGTTTTCTTTTTCAGGAACTTTATCCCCTTAAATGAAAACCAGATATCGAAGAAAGGAAGATGAAAACACTATTATTATTATCAATTTTAATGGCCAGTCATTTATATGTTAAATGTCAAACTATGACATTTAACAGTGGCGCCTCAGAATCGGGGTTTAGTTTTAGTGGTTGGTCAGCCTTAGGAGGGGCCATTTACGTTTCAAACCTGGCAAATCCGGCAAGAGTAACCAAAAATAGTGGCACCTGGAATTTCACCTCATTTACCGTTGGTCCTTTTACAGGGGCAAATAATATGAGAGTTACTTCAAACTTAGGTGATTCTTATAATTATAACACAGCAAGCGCAGGTACCCATACACTTAACTGGACGGGCATAACCAGTGTCACATTTACCAGAATAAGTGGTAGTGGTGCTTCCGCTGATCATGATAATTTTGTTTACTCGGTTGCTTCTTCCTGCGTAAATCCAAGTGTTCCAACCGTTACCTACAGCCCTGCCACGGTTTGCAATGGAAATAGCGCAACACTAAATATTTCAGGCTCACTTAACAGTGCTACACAATGGAGCATTTATACTGGTTCGTGCGGCGGTACTCTTATTGGAAATACGTCTTCTTCTACATTTCTGGTTACACCGGGGGCTCCAAGCACAACTTACTTCATTCGGGGAGAGGACGGTGCGGGCTGTGTTGATGAATCATCGATATCCTGCGGCTCGGTTACCGTTACAACAACGACAGACATAACGGCTCCGATAGCAGATGCCGCAAGCCTTTCGGATATTACTGCTCAATGCACGGTAACTTCCTTAACGGCCCCAACGGCTACGGACAATTGTGCAGGCAGTATCACGGGTACTCATAATGCGACGCTTCCGATCACCGCTCAGGGCACCACGACCGTGACGTGGACCTATGATGACGGTAATGGTAACACCTCGACCCAAGATCAAAATGTTGTGATAGATGATAGAACTGCTCCGATAGCTGATGCCGTAAGCCTTTCAGATATAACTGCGGAATGCACGGTAACCTCCTTAACTGCCCCTACTGCTACAGATAATTGTGCAGGCAGTATCACAGGTACTCATAATGCCACACTCCCGATTACCGCTCAGGGCACGACGACGGTCACCTGGACCTATGATGACGGTAATGGTAACACCTCGACCCAAGACCAAAGAGTTGTTATAGATGATAAAACCGCTCCGGTAGCCGATGCTGTAAGCCTTTCGGATATTACTGCTCAATGCACAGTAACATCCTTAACGGCCCCTACAGCTACGGATAATTGTGCAGGGAGCATCACGGGTACTCATAATGCGACGCTTCCGATCACCGCTCAGGGCACCACGACCGTGACGTGGACCTATGATGACGGTAATGGGAACACCTCGACCCAAGACCAAAAAGTTGTTATAGATGATAAAACCGCTCCAATAGTAGATGCCGTAAGCCTTTCAGATATAACTGCGGAATGCACGGTAACTTCGTTAACGGCCCCTACAGCTACGGATAATTGTGCAGGGAGCATCACGGGTACTCATAATGCGACGCTTCCGATCACCGCTCAGGGAACGACGACCGTGACGTGGACCTATGATGACGGGCATGGGAACACCTCCACGCAAGACCAAAATATTGTGATCGATGATACAACCGCTCCGGTAGCAGATGCCGTAAGTCTTTCAGATGTGACTGCCCAGTGTACGGTAACTTCGTTAACGGCCCCTACTGCTACGGATAATTGTGCAGGGAGCCTCACGGGCACTCATAATGCGACACTTCCGATCACCGCTCAGGGAACGACGACCGTGACGTGGACCTATGATGACGGCCATGGGAACACCTCCACGCAAGACCAAAATATTGTGATCGATGATACAACCGCTCCGGTAGCAGATGCCGTAAGTCTTTCAGATGTGACTGCCCAGTGTACGGTAACTTCGTTAACGGCCCCTACTGCTACGGATAATTGTGCAGGGAGCCTCACGGGCACTCATAATGCAACGCTTCCGATCACCGCTCAGGGGACCACGACCGTGACGTGGACCTATGATGACGGTCATGGTAACACCACGACCCAGGATCAAAATATTGTGATCGATGATAAAACCGCTCCGATAGCAGATGCCGTAAGTCTTTCAGATGTGACTGCCCAGTGTACGGTAACTTCCTTAACGGCCCCTACAGCTACGGATAATTGTGCAGGGAGCATCACGGGCACTCATAATGCAACGCTTCCGATCACCGCTCAGGGAACAACGACCGTGATGTGGACCTATGATGACGGACATGGGAACACCTCCACGCAAGACCAAAATATTGTGATAGATGATACAACCGCTCCGGTAGCCGATGCTGAAAGCCTTTCAGATGTAACTGCTCAATGCACGATAACTTCGTTAACGGCCCCTACGGCTACGGATAATTGTGCAGGCAGTATCACGGGTACTCATAATGCGACACTTCCGATCACCACTCAGGGCACCACGACAGTGACCTGGACCTATGATGATGGGCATGGTAACACTTCCACGCAAGATCAAAATATTGTGATCGATGATACAACTGCTCCGGTAGCAGATGCTGTAAGCCTTTCGGATATAACTGCTCAATGCACGGTAACTTCGTTAACGGCCCCAACGGCTACAGATAATTGTGCAGGGAGCATCACGGGCACTCATAATGCGACGCTTCCGATCACTGCTCAGGGCACCACGACCGTGACGTGGACCTATGATGACGGTAATGGGAACACCTCGACCCAAGACCAAAAAGTTGTTATAGATGATAAAACCGCTCCAATAGTAGATGCCGTAAGCCTTTCAGATATAACTGCTCAATGCACGGTAACTTCGTTAACGGCCCCAACGGCTACGGATAATTGTGCAGGCAGCATCACGGGCACTCATAATGCGACGCTTCCGATCACCGCTCAGGGAACAACGACGGTCACCTGGACCTATGATGACGGACATGGGAACACCTCCACGCAAGACCAAAATATTGTGATAGATGATACAACCGCTCCGGTAGCCGATGCATTGAGCCTTTCAGATGTAACTGCTCAATGCACGATAACTTCGTTAACGGCCCCAACGGCTACGGATAATTGTGCAGGCAGTATCACAGGTACTCATAATGCGACGCTTCCGATCACCGCTCAGGGCACCACGACCGTGACATGGACCTATGATGACGGTCATGGTAACACTACGACCCAGGATCAAAATATTGTGATAGATGATAAAACCGCTCCAATGGCAGATGCGGTAAGCCTTTCAGATGTGACTGCCCAGTGTACGGTAACTTCGTTAACGGCCCCTACAGCTACGGATAATTGTGCAGGCAGCATCACGGGCACTCATAATGCGACGCTTCCGATCACTGCTCAGGGCACCACGACAGTGACGTGGACCTATGATGACGGTCATGGTAACACTACGACCCAGGATCAAAATATTGTAATAGATGATACAACTGCCCCAATAGCCGATGCATTGAGCCTTTCAGATGTAACTGCTCAATGCACGATAACTTCGTTAACGGCCCCTACGGCTACGGACAATTGTGCAGGCGGTATTACGGGCACTCATAATGCCACACTTCCGATCACTGCTCAGGGCACCACGACAGTGACGTGGACCTATGATGACGGTCATGGTAACACCTCCACGCAAGACCAGAACATCATTATAACCGAGTTAGACAATACCGTTTCCCAAGATGGTTTTACGCTCACCGCAAATGCCACCGGGCATAGTTATCAATGGATAGATTGTAATAACGGGAATTCGGCCATCCCCGGAGAAACTAATCGAAGCTTTAGTTCTGAGGTCAGCGGAAGTTATGCTGTTGAAATTAGTGGTGAAAGCTGCTCTACAACTTCTGAATGCATTACCATGGCATTGGTATTGGGGATTGATGACACTTTCGGGCCAGATGTCAATTTATTCCCGAATCCAACCAAAGACAATGTGTTTATAACATTTCCGAAAAATTTAACAGATATTCGTATTTCAATTGTTGATGCTGCTGGTAAAGAGCAATATAAGGCTAAATATACACTTGGAAAACGAATTGAATTGCCGACAAAAGATCTCGTTGCGGGAGTATATTATATTCATGTTATAAGTGAGGGACAAGAAAAAGCACTTTTGTTAATTAAGGAGTAGGTTTATATGCTTTCGCACTGCTACGAATTTGGCTTTAGCAGAAAAAAAGTAAGGCTACATTATCAATCATCAATCCAATAGCCCAAAATATTCTTCCAACCTCTTCAAATCATTGTCCCAAAAAACCTTCTATTTACCGGGCAATAAAAGATTCCTGCCAATGGTCTGGCTAAACGCAGTAGCCCGCATAGGGGCTATTGCCGTAGTAGCCTATGTTGCACCTTTTTTTTATTTAAATTGATTTGGTATTATTCCTTTGGCGGCCAATCGTGCTATTTCTGCAATTCTCTTCTTTCGTGTTTCAATTCTTTTAGCAACAACAACCCAATGCAAAATTGCTTTTTTAATTGATTTTGACTGGCTTTGAAAAAATTCCATTGAACTTTCATTTTTATTCAATGCAATTCTTAAATCCTCCGGTATAATCAAATTTTCAACATCATCCATTATTAACCATGTCCCATTTTGTTTAGCAGTTTCTATGCTGTCAAAACCCGCTTTTGTCATTAGGTTGTTTTGGATGAGTTTGGCAACTTTTTCTTTGTTTATTTTTGACCATGTGCTATTAGGTTTTCTTCTGCTGAAATATTGCATATACCTTTTTTTGTCAATAGTCTTTTTAGTGCTATCTATCCACCCAAAGCAAAGTGCTTCATCAACTGCTTCACTCCAGCTAACAGAAGCAACTTTTGTTGATGACCTAAAATAAACAAGCCAGACAGACTGTTTTGACTGATGGTTTTTTTCTAACCATTTCCGCCAGTCTTTTCGGCTTTTAGGACAATATGTTTCTGTTTCCTCTTTAGGCATATTATTTCAGTAATGTAAGAATGGATATGGTTATCCGGAGTCGAGACATAATACAAAGATAGGGGACCCTTGATGTTTAAGACGAAGATTTTGGGATCTTCTTCCCAGGGTCGCGTGAATAAACCCGTACATCATTCAACACTTTGACAGAATGATGTACGAGCTTGTTTTTATACATTTCGGGACGGTGAACCGTTTGTTGCAATTGGCGTTTCACTCAAGCCGCTGGTCAAGCCTGAGAGTATGCTTAAGCCCGAAACGCTCTTGAGACTAGGTGGTACGCTGCTGTTCCAGCCATTTTAAGATCGCTTGGTTTGTTTCTTCCGGCTTTTCCTGTTGAATCCAATGACCACAATCCAGACTGACCACTTCCACATTAGGCACGAACTCAGCCAGTTTGTCGGACTTCGGAATCAAATCACGATCGCCATAGATCATGAGTGCGGGCTGTTGGATGATTGGGTTGGCATCCGCCAATAAGTGCCAGTTGCGGTCAAGGTTCCTGTACCAGTTTATACTGCCTGTGAACCCTGTTGATTCGAAGGCAGAGACGAAAATGGCCAGTTCGTCATCGCTCATTATGGGTTCACCGAGGGATGTTTCTGACCTGGCGAGATTTATCATCATCATACCCGGCTCAGGCGGTGCGGGAGGCACATTCTTGCGGAATATATTGCGAAGGAACTGGGAAGTATTTTCTTCTAAAACCGCGTCCGCGACACCTGGCTGTCGATTGAAGTGGACAAAATAGTAGTCGCCGCCAAGAAATTCTTCCATGAACTCGATCCAGGGTTTTTCTCCGCGCTCTTGATAAGGCAAGGCCAGGTTTATCACTTTATTTACACGGTTTGGATGCAATAAGGTCAGTCCCCAAACGACCATGGCACCCCAATCATGACCGACAAAGGTGGCATCTTCGTATTCGTAGTGATCGAGAAGTGCGATGAGATCACCCGTCAAGTGTTCAATGTCATAATCTGTTACTTCAGTCGGACAGGATGAGTTGCCATAACCCCGCTGGTTTGGGACAATGACATGGTAGCCCGCCGCGGCAAGGGCGGGCACCTGATGGCGCCAGGAAAAGGCATGCTCTGGCCAGCCGTGACAGAGTACAATGGGTTTTCCTGCATTATGTTGGCCTGCTTCAAAGACTTCGAGTTCCACACCATTGATCGAAATAAGCGTAGGCTTTGGAAAATCAGTTGGATTAAGCATTGAGTTAATTACTTTTGTCATTTTTACCTGTTTTAATGATTAATTGATGCCAACTTACACCTGACAAGTGACAACCTTATGTCATGAGTCAGCAAAAATTAATGGTATTGGTCAAAATACTCTTGTAAAGTCAAAAGGTGAGGTTCAAAGTTTTCTGATAGAATTTCCATTTTTTGAATTCCATCCAATCGAAAAGATCGAAATTCCCCACGCAAACGACACAACGCAGTGCCACTTCCAAACTTTGGAAGTATCAGCGGACTTCACTATTTTAGTTCGGGTCACCAGGTGTGAGTATACACCTCATACAGGGACGTTAGCAGCAAAAGCCGGACAATGAGCAAGCGAACCCAAGGAATCCCCAAAAAACAACCAAAAAGATTAGATAAGAGCTAGATGAAATGCGCCAATTGTAATTACCCGATAAATGGAAAATATTGCGCCAATTGTGGTCGGCCGATTCAGGTAACAAGAATTGACGGCAAATACGTTATCAAAGAAATTGGCGATGTACTTAGTTTCAAAAAAGGCATACTCTTTACAATTAAAGAGCTGCTAATAAGGCCAGGACGAAATATTAAGGCATTCATTCTTGAAGACAGGCATAGACTTGTAAAACCAGTAATTTTTGTGATATTCTGTTCCTTCATCTACACAATTCTTCAACAACTACTACATTTCGAGGATGGATACATTAATTACAGCTCTGACTCGCAAGTATCTACTACAATAGCGATAATTGAGTGGATTCAAGAGAACTATGGATATGCTAATATCCTGATAGCAGTTTTTGTGGCCCTTTGGATTAAAATCCTTTTTCGGAAATACGACTATAACTTCTTTGAAATCCTTATATTAACATTCTTCGTGTTCGGAATTATAATGGTGATATCCTCCCTTTTCGGAGTTATGGACACCCTGACTGACTTAGGATTATTCTATATCGGTGGTTTGATTAGTTTTATTTATGTATCGTGGGCGATCGGACAATTTTTTGATGGAAGAAAAGTATTCAACTACTTCAAAGGATTTTTATCCTACACCTTAGGTTTACTTTCCGCCACTATCACTGCGGTTTTACTTGGAACGCTTATTGATCTTATTTGGGGTTAGCTACTATAGCCCCAAGAAAGGACAGCGGTATTTCCCCTCCGGGCGCCATTAGCATATAGCCTCTGCAAAACCACTGAAATATACATTCATGCAGCCAATACCGATATGAATTTTGTTAAAAATCCATTAGATTGAAGTTTTTAAAATAGAGATAAGTGCCCCACTGTGGTATATTGCCAATTGTTAGCCACAACCGAAAGCTAAAATATGGAAGAAGAAAAGCCTAGACTTTCGAGATTAACTGCCATTATTACACAACTTCAATCCAAAAGAATTGTAACTGCCAACTATCTGGCAGAAAGGCATAATGTAAGTGTACGCACTATTTACCGAGACATTCGAACCCTTGAAAAATCAGGAATCCCCATCGTAACGGAGGAGGGTAAAGGCTATTCTATCATGGAAGGCTATCACCTTCCACCGGTTTTATTTACCGAAGATGAGGCCAATGCTTTAGTTACCGTCGAACAGCTGGCGATTAAGAACAAGGATCAATCGTTAAGCGAAAATGTTTCCAGCGCCATTGAAAAAATAAAAGCTATTTTAAAGTATTCCCAAAAGGGAAATGCAGACCTGTTGGCAGATAGAATTTACTTCGGTGGCCATCAGAACCAACAGAAAACGAGCAGCAATCTGATGCAGCTACAATCGGCTATAATTCATTTTCAACTCCTGAAGATTGAATATCTTTCTTCCGAAGGGAAAAGAACCACCCGTGACATAGAGCCATTTGCCCTTTACAGCATTAATGGAAATTTTCTGCTTATAGCTTTTTGTAGGCTTAGAAAAGATTTTAGAGCTTTTAGAATAGACTATATTGAGAGTCTTCAGCCTCAAAACGAGACATTTACCCCGCATAATATGACTTTACGGGAGTATTTTGAGAAATATATAAAAAAATAATAGTACCTCTGACATACCTCTGTCACAACCCAATTTTACCTTTGCTTTAGAATAAATCAAAAGGAATTTAAAATGGAAATTATAAAGATTATTATCTTAGGATTGTCAGGTCTTTTGCTATTGTTTGCGGGCTTGATGAGATTAACTAACCCAATTAAAACCTATTTAAAGAATTCGGGAATTACATTGGAAAACGATATAAACCTGATGAACGAAATCAGAGGAGTGAGTTCAGTAATGCTCTGTAGCGGAATAATAATTTTGCTGGGAACTATTGTACCCGTTCTGACCACCTTCTCGTTTGTTGTTGCCACTTTGATTTTTCTTGGATTTGCAATAGGGAGGTTGTTTAGTAATGTTGTAGACGGAAAACCAAACAAACAGTTGATCACGGGGTTGATCTCAGAACTGGTTTTAGGTACTGCTAACGTTTTTTATCTGGTCAATATATTAGTCTGAGGAATTGTATTGATCAAATACCTCAAAATACCTCTCCAACCTCTTCAAATCTTTTATCAAAAAGTTTTATAGAGAACCGGTCATCCCGACAGATTAGCAAGAGCAGCGGCAAACGATAAATACTGTTGCTCTTGCTCAAACTGTTGCTTTCAAAATAACAAAGTGATCCTTTTGATTGTAGGATCTGCGCCAGGAGGCTATATGGTGACTTAATCTAAAGGATTTATGATTTTATTCAAAGATGTACTAACTGCCCATGTATGGATTTCTATAATTCCGTTACAATTACATCCCAACCGTATCGGGATACATCATAATTCATTAATTTCCCATAACTTACTTTACCACAGAATTACTAATAAAGGCAATATATAGCCCATCAGGTGACCAATTTGGTACATTCATCGTTCCCTGTCCACCATAGAGATAGGCTATTACCTTTGCTTGCCCTCCATTTGCCGGCATTTTTCTTAAATATACGTGTTTATAAAAAGGATGATCGGAAGGAGCTACTTCCGGAGAATAAGATAAAAAGACTATCCATTTGCCGTCTGGCGAAAGATGGGGAAACCAGTTTTGAAAATCATCATCCGTCAACTGCTCCTTTTGACTTCCATCCGGATGCATGCGCCATAATTCCATAGAACCTGTTCTGGCAGAATTAAAATAAATGTATTTCCCATCAGGACTATATTCAGGGCTATCATCAAGGCTTTTTTTGTCGGTTAACCTGATCTCCGGACCACTTCCATCGGAAGGTATTTTATAAATATTATATGCCTCGTTTCTCCCTGCCGTATAGGTCAGCCACTTGCCATCCGGAGACCAACCATGTAAATAACTTGGCCCTACCGGGGTAATTCTTTTGGGCACCCCACCTGTCACCGGAACGGTATAAATGAGTGAACCATAAGCTGTTTCTCCACTGGAACTGCTTAGCCCCAGCATTTTACCATCAAAAGATAAAACATGATCATTATTATTGTTTTTCACAAAATCTGTAGGAACTATAGAAGGTTTATTGCTTGCCAGATCATAGCGATAAATCAGACCTTCGCTATTATAAATTAATGCTTTATTATCAAGCGTCCAATTTGGTGCTTGAATTGAATTTTTTACTGAATAAATGATTTTTCTTTTGCCTGTTGTTATCTCCATCAACTCCAAGTGGCTACCAATATAATCCCGATAAGGTACAAAATCAGGGGGTGCCGGCAGGATGATGCGAACATTATCAAATTCGGCTTTCTCTACAACATCTGCGTTGTGCGAGCAAATAAACAGCCCTGCCAACATTTCAGAAGGAAAGTCAAAATCAGGTACTTCTACTGTCCAAAAAGGGTCGCCATATTTCGCTACACTTAATAAAAAACTTCGGCCTCTGCGCTCTATCTGAATAATATCAGGCATGTTAACAGGTGATTTGACCTCTTCTATATTCATACCATCTTTTTTGCGATATTGAATCGCTGTTAGGCCATCTCCGTGAACTGTAGCACACACCATCGCAGCGGCGGTATCCAAACCAGTTCTTATCATCCAGCCCAATTTGCGATGTGGATCAACGCCTTTCCCCAATAATTTAGCCTGGGTTTGTAGAATAAAATCGCCATTTAGCCTTTTGTGGGCAAAGTGAAATTCATCTTTTTTAAACCAGATATTCGCACCTGCCCCCGACAGTATGTAAGTATCTGTCTTCGCGTTATAAACAGTATTGCCAATGTGTTTAACAGGTCCGACATCAGTTGTACTTTCAAAAATGCCTGTTGAATTTTGAGCAGATGTGAGGATTGTCAACAGGCAAAAAAAGATTGTTAAAAGAAAGGTAGGGATTTTCATATTCACTAACATTTATCGTTGGCTACTGTTGTAATTTCTTTGATTTTAGTTTTCCGTGCAGCGCTATACGTAAAATTCCGTCACTTTTCCGGTTTCCCAGGGTAAATTTCCAGGATTAAAAACAGTTTTTCTAATTGAAAAAACGTTTGGAGATTAGCAGGTAATTTTTTCTACAAGCTTCAATATACAAATCCTTTTTTACAAATAATACTATCATAATTCAAGATAGCAGCAGATAAACGCCATAATAACAATTCAGCTCCAATGATGCGAATTAAGGCCTGGGTTCATGGCAGTGGATGTTGGATTCGTATATGTCGAAGCTGAAAGCGGAGGTAGACTACCTAAAATGAGATCCGACCAGGGTTAACCAGGTTGGGTCAATTACCCCCACTCGAACTGGTTTTAAAGCCATGTCGGATCAGGCAGAATTTCTGGGAGTTTGCTACCATTAAGCATAAATATTGGTTAATTTGAAAAGGAAGAATTTGAGTGCCAATGTAAAAAAATGAAAGATTCAAATTTTATAAATGAGCGATTGAAAAGGGGACAACAGGCCAATGAGAAAGTCGAAAAGGAATTCTCCAACTTGACAACGGAGCAGCTAAATTGGAAACCTGCTGCCAAAACCTGGAGTATTGCAGAATGCCTGCAACACCTCATTATAGCCGACAGCTGCTATTTTGGTGACCTTAAACTGATAGCTAGCGATATGTACCAAATGACTTTTTGGGAACGGTACAGTCCATTTTCCGGGTTACTTGGTAAGGTACTAAAGAGTCAAATGAAGGAACAGGTCACGAAAAAAATGGTCACACACACAAAACTCACCCCAACATATTCAACTTATCAATTAGACTTGCTGGACAATTATAAAGACAACCTCCGTTACTTCATGGATTTGGTGTCCAAATGCCATAATGCGGATCTCGACAAATTCATTATCAATTCCCCAACAATCACCTGGATTACTTATAGCCTGAGAGATGCTCTTGAGTTCCTTTTTGAACATGAACACCGGCACATTAATCAGGCTATCAGGGTAACGGAAAATGAGAGATTTCCAAAATGAAAGTAAAAAGTATTCTTATCGGGAAAATACCATGTATTTAAGCGTTGTGTGGGAGAGCTCCTCTGAGAGGTAGTTTGTTGTGAAAAATGAAATAACCAGGTGCGGCATCCTTCATACTCTTTCTATTTTTTAGGGCGGATGCCTAGGGTCTGTGATCCGGGTTATTGGTTTAACAGGACTGCTGAGATCTGCATGTATGCTTCCGATACGGATATGAATTTTATTAAAAATCCATTAGATTAAGGATTTGACAAAATAAACATAAGCACTAGATAAGGTGTTTAGTGAATTGTCGTATGCAATTGCAAAAAATCAAATTGGTTTGAAAGAAATAACATTAAAAAAAGGAGAAATACTGCAACGCAGCGGTGAATTAAACACCAAAGTTTACCATGTCAAATCTGGTTTGCTTAGAAGCTATTCAATAGACAAAAATGGAAAAGAGAACATTTTCATGTTTGCACCTGAGGGATGGATAATAGCAGACACGTGTAAACCCGAGTCAGAAGCAGTCCTATTCATAGATGCCCTTGAAAATTCAACTGTGAGGATCTTACCTAAAGACCTTGAAAGAGAAAAACAAAATATAAGTGCAATTACAAAAAGATTAAATGCACTACAAAACCGAATTTTAATGCTAACTAGTACTAATGCCATTGAAAGATATGAACAATTTATTATGGAATACCCAAATATAGCGCAGCGTGTCCCTCAACGTATGATTGCTTCATATCTTGGTGTTACTCCTGAAACATTGAGTGCTGCAAAAAACAAGCACTATAAGAAAAGGTAATCCAATTTCTTATGAAATCATAATGCAAAGCTGTTATAAAGCCTGCGAACTTTGTAATAAGAATAAAGCTCAGTAAACTCTTGTACAGTTATGAAAAAATACAGCATCTTTTTAAAAATAGCGGCAGTCTTGTGGTTCGTGTGGGGAGCCGTACACGTTTTGGCAGGAGTGATGACCGACAATTTTATCCTTAGCGGAGATATAGCAGGCGCTGTGGGTGGCATTGCAGATGCAGTCGATCCAAGTACTCTTAAAGCAAATTATCCAGGGGCTGCTGGAGCAGTAATTGGCCAACACGGATTTAATCTTCTTTGGATTGGACTGACCACCTTGATTTGTTCCATTTTTGTTTGGAAAGGAAATAAAAATGCTATCTTACTTGCAGCTCTTACCGGAGGTTTAGCGGATTTAGGCTATTTTCTTTTTATGGACTTGGGAGGATATGTCAATTTTGTGCCAGGAACAGTCATGACCCTGGTTTCGGGTTCAGCGATAATTTTAAGCACTATAGCATATTTCAAAATTTCTAATTTGAAAAGGGATAAAACAGCAGATAACAAGGTGTAAAAGCAACAGCGGTTCGGGTACCCACCTGGACCGTTTTTTATACTTAATTAAGTATATTGTCATTTGAAAAGCACGTGCGTTTTGATCGCTATTGCTCTCATTCTATTCAGAGACGGAGAATCTTTCAGGTGGTAGAGTTCTATAAAAAGAGAGTAACCAGACGCAAAGGATTCCGTCAGTCGTCATGCGAAAACCCTTTCTAATATATCCCCAAACTATATTTAAGTTTTTCTGTATTGGGACGGAGAAATCTGTAATTGTTTTTTAAAAAAACTGCTAAAATGTGAAGGGCCATCAAACCCTAAACTATAGGCGATTTCTGCTATTGTCCAGGTACTATGGCTTAACATTATTTTTGCTTCTTTTAATAATCTGGCTTTGATCATTTCTGAAGTTGTTCTTAGCGTAATCTCTTTTACAGATTTATTTAAATGATTAACGTGCACAGCCATTTGGCTGGCATAATCCGAAGCGCTACGCAATTTTATACCATCAATTGTATTTCGAATAGGAAATTGACTCTCGAGTAGCTCTAAAAATAAGGAAGTAAGTCTATTAGCTGCATTAACCTTGTCGACTATTAGATTTTCAGAAGGACGCATTTTTAAAGCCGTATGAATTAGTTGAAAAATCAAATTTCTAAGAACATCATCCCTAAATTCAAAATCAAGCTTCTTTTCATCTATTAATTGCTTAAAAATAATTTCAAGTTTTTCAAACTCAGATTTATTTAGTTCAAAAACGGGATAACCTGCTGGTTTGAAAAAAGGGTATTTTTTTATATCGCCATAGTTGTCAAAAAAAGTTTGGGTAAAAATGCTGCTGTATCCTGCTTGTTTTGCGTTTAAAGGTTCCCATTTGTAAGGAATAAGAGGATTTGCAAAAAGTAATCCATATGCCGTTATTTCGAATCCTTTGTCCGCATAATAAATTTTACTTTTGCCTTTCACCAGGCAAATTTTAAAATAATCCCTTCTTCCATAGGCTACCAGATTTGTATCGCTTGTCTTATGCTTTTCAATTCGAAATACATTAAAATGTCCTTTTTGACGACTTATATCAACAGACTTTAGAAAAGGTCGGCTAGCATAATATTCTTCTAAAGTCTCTGGTCTCGTCATTTTAAAAAAATCAAAAAATGTTCTTAAGTACATAAAAATAGTAATTCCATATCAGATAATTGTGTAAAATGAAAATAGCAGAAACCCCGCAAGTAGTTCCTGCTACATAACCATTATAACTTACAGAAATTCAGTTCTTTACAAAGTCAGCGAGAGGTGCATTGATTGCATCAATTGCAACTATTGGATTCCAAAAATCTACATACTTGATCATTTTTCCCTCTGTGTCAGTGGTCACAACCGAAATATACTTTTGATTATATGGATTCCCTGTACCAATGGCGTATCCGGAACTTTCAAATTCGGCAATAACCAGTGTAGGCTCTTCAGTTGGGTGAAAATGAAGATTCTCAAATGTAACTTTAAAGTGTTCCGGGAAATTCTTCATATATTCATAAAGATCTGTTTTACCCCTAACGAGCTTAGGAAAGTCTTTCGGACCATATGGAAACTCCAATACTCCGTCGTCAATAAATAGGTTAACCCACTGTTCTATCTGCCCGGAAGACAAATATTTCAAATGATTTTTAAATGTGGTTTGGGCTTTTTCTCTAATTTGCTTTATAGTGTTCATTATTTCTATTTTTTAGTTTTGACTTTTATTAAATCAGTGATTAATTCTGATATAACAAATTTAGAGTGATTTAAGCGCTTACAGTTTGTGAAAATCAAAGTAATGGTTTTAAAAATCAAATAATTTCATTCCCAACCCACAGGGCAAAGGGAGTTTTGCTGGAAGCGTTAAAGATCCTGATGGCAATCGCATTCATCTATGGATGAATAAGCATAAAGAGGCAATAACTAAAAGTGTATAAATACATATGTGGGTTGGATGCTACTTTGAGTCGTAATTGCATTTTAAATTAGTAAATTGTCCTCATGGGAAAGTTACTTTTATACACGGGTAAAGACATTCAGAATTTAACCATGAATTCATGGCTGCTTGGCAAAGCGCCAGAATTGCAGCCATTAGCTACTAAATGGTTTAATGAAATTAAGAATTGTGGAAATGATGTCCAGGATATTTTCCATGATGGATATCCGATAGGTTGTGTGAATAATGCCCCTTTTGCGTATGTCAACGCCTTCAGCGCTCATGTAAATGTAGGTTTTTTTTATGGAGTGGACCTGCTTGACAAGGATCAGCTATTAGAAGGTAATGGAAAGCGAATGCGCCATGTTAAAATAAAACCGGGACTAAAATATAACGACGCAGAAATAATAAACCTGATAGAAGCCGCTTATATTGATATTAAAAAAAGATTAATGAACGCCGATTTGCAATCAACCTGATGTCATTTTTTCAGTTAAAGGGCTCATTAATTAAGATTGTGTAACCTAACCAACATAGCATAATGGATATGAGAGAATTAGTAAAGCAATGGTTTGACAAATGGGACCAGGGAGATTTTCACCATTTACCAATCTCCGACAATTTTAAACATACAAGTCCCTTTGGAACAATAGAAGGCAAAAAAGCATACATTGATTTAGTTCAGGAAAATAAAGATAAATTCCTTGGCTATACTTTTGAAATACACGATGAAATTTATGAAAACGACAGCGCCTGTGTTCGGTATACAGCCAGGCAAGGGGAAGATTTCAAATTAGATGTGAGTGAATGGTACTATGCGGAGGATAATCTCATTAGAAATATTATGGCATATTATCATATTGGCGAAATTCGCGAGGAAAGGAAAATTAAAAACTATGAAAATAAATAAAGGTATGCCTTACCAACATTACACATAAATAGTCGCAGCATCGCGGCAAAAATGGAACTATAAACATAAAATAGCGATAGACACCAAACTAAAAATCAGCAAGTAGCAATAAAAAATTAGGTACGACAGTAAATATGGTTTGTTGAGCAGAACCAAATTTGAAAATGGCTACATTTATTAAAATATATAGCTATTTGATGCGGGGATGAAAAAAAACATTATACATCTGTTTTTAATAGGCAATGCAATTATGTTTCTTGACGGCTGTAAAAAAGACAAAGAAACTGTGCCGGATGGTTTTTTCAGTGAATACGATTCAAGAAATTTTGAGATGGGGTTTAGCACCTGGGCATACGCTCCAACAACTGAATCGGTAAATACTACCTATCAATTTGTTGACGATAACGCCGATATATATTCTGAGCACATAGACGCTAATATTCCCTGGAATGCCTGGATTAATGACTTACCGTTACCAAAAGAATTTACAGATGAAATTGCGGGAAGAGCATCCAGAAGAAATTCGAATATAAAGCTGACTTTATCTGTGAGTATATTGAATAGTTTAAGGAATGAGTTGACCACCGATTTTGATGGTATGGTTCCCGATTACATTGCTCTCAATGATATTGACATTGAGAATGCGTATTTCAAACACCTGGAATATATAACGGATCAATTAAATCCCGATTACCTGATCATGGCGATTGAGGTGAACGAATTATTGATACATGCGCCCGAAAAATGGGATGAATACAAGTTATTGATGGCCAAAATCAGACCGCGAATAAAGGCGCGATTTCCCTCGCTAAACATCTCAGAATCGATCACTTTACATAACTTGTACAAGCCCGATATCCCGGATCCAGACGCGTATATTGCTGAAATAGTTGACTACGCAAATGCCTTGGATTTTGTATCAATAAGTTTCTATCCCTTTTTTAAGGGCCTGAAAACAACACAAAACTTTCAGGAAGCTTTTGATTTTTTACATCAAAAAATCAATAAACCCGTCGCTTTTGCGGAAACAAGCCACCTGTCTGAAGATTTGGCGGTGGAATCGTTTAATCTCTTTATCCCGGGTAATGAAAGCGAACAAAAAGAATACCTGGAGTCATTGCTTGTAAATGCCCAGAAACAAAACTACAGGTATATTATATGGTGGGCTCATAGGGATTACAACGAATTGTGGGAAACATTTCCAGAAGAAGTTCGGGACTTGGGAAAGTTATGGATTAGTACCGGCATTATAAATGAAGATGGCAGTGAGAAAAAAGCTTATGCTTCGTGGAAAGATGTTTTTAATAAGTAACCGGTATAGGCAATCGTATTCCATTAAAAAGAATATAACAGGACCGAATCCTCCATACCTAGCCTGATTCCAGGAATTATTCTTTAACGATCTGGTGAACCGTCGACCCATCAGCGGAGATAATTTTTAGCAGGTAAATGCCACTGGGATAAGCACTAAAATCCATTTCAAGCGCTTTGCCATTAAATCTTATGCTTTTTATGATTGCTCCCGTGGAATTATAAATGATTGCCAGGCCTGAAATGGCCGACGGACCCGGGATTAATTTGAGTTTGTAGCTTACCGGATTGGGAAATATCTTTATTCCGGTCGTTGAATGCTTCTCCAGGGCAGTGATTACTTCTTCCACATTGTTTACGGTCAAAATACCGGCTGTATAGTCGAAATTATAGTTATTATCCATCCCTCCCGAAATGGTAATGGGATAAGTGCCTTCATCGCTCGGGATATCTGCGGTGGTCGAAGCTATAGGTATTACATCCAGGTCGTTAATGTCGTCTCCACCGACCCAGCCTTCATAACGCAATTCAAAAACGGGATTGGGTTCACCCTCGTCGCGAGAAACGTTTACCACGGTCACATTGAGGGTAGCTTTGTCCACGGTCAGAAGCTGTTCTACGTTGTTTGCCGCGTGAAATGAGGCATTCCCAGGCTGAGAGGCGGTTATTGTTGTTACACCCGCGCCATTTATGCTTATGGAATTACCGTTTACAAGGGCAACCTCGGGATTGGCGCTATTATATTCAATCGGCAATCCCGAAGTGGTCGATGCCACCGGTTCAAAGGTTGGGTCGCCATAGGTTTTGGAAGATAATACCCCAAAATTAATAGACTGTATCTGTGGTTTTACGGTTGTAAATACTTTGAAATCCCGGTCGACATTGGCATTGGTTGTACTTAAAAGTAATTCACTTCCTATTGAGGCAATAGAAAAGTAGATCGCACCATAGTCACCCAGGCTACCGGTATCAATCACCTGCCACGAGTTACCCTGATCTCCTGACACGTAAACAATACCTTTGACATTGTTGCCGAAAGGGACATCAATAATACCACCGGAGGCGTATAAAAGGCCGCCTTCACTAACATGCAGATCGACTGCAAAGAACTTATCAGGCGTATTGGCCAGGGCAATCCAGTTGACGCCATCCGAGGAGGTGTAGATTGCCCTTACATTATTTTCACTTTCCGTATGAAAGGCAAAAAGCGTTGTTCCGATCGAGGCGATATTCATAAAATCACCGTCCGCCGGGTCTGTAGGGACCGGGAACCCATTTGTTGTAATTAACGTCCAGGAATCCCCAAGATCTTCGCTTTTATAAAGTTCGGGAATGACATGTTTGGCAACGGCATAAATAATACCGTTTTCATCAATTGTCATGTCCTGAACGAATGTTTGTGAAGACATTCCTGCCATAGAGACCTCCCACGTCAATCCGTTGTCCACGGATTTATATACCTCAAAGTTGAAATCTTTATCGTAGCCTGAAACCAGCAATACATCCTGCATGGCAAGAATTGTGGTGGTCTGGGATCGTAAGTCCAAATCTGAGGATATTTTTTCCCAGCTCAAACCGTCAGATGATTTGTACAGTGCCACTTCCGATTCCGCAGGCGAAACCCCATCGGTGTGGGCGATGGCATATAGATCTCCCTGTGGACTGCGACTGATTTCGTTTACACGAAAGTGGGAGGGGATCTCATCAGAAGGTTGCCAATCCAGGGGATCGGGGCCATATCGAAGCAGTAAACCATCAGAGCCCACGCCCCAACCATGATAAGGGTCGGTAAAATGAAAACCCCATACCTCCCAGTCCGGATCGACAAGCTCCTCTGTCCATACACCGTAATTATAGGTGAAAAAGGACCCTTCTCCGCTGGCCCATCCATGGTTTTCGTCTAAAAAATGGATGTCCAGCAAGTTATGGTTGGTATTATTGATACTTGTGTAGTCAATGCTCCATGAATTGCCATCGTAATGCCAGATGCTATTGCCAAAGCCTACTCCGTAGCCATTGTCCGGGCTAACAAATCTCATTTCAATAAATGCGCCGGGATTGGTTGTGGTAATCTCAGACCAGACTGAATCCTTGAACTGGTACATTTTACCGGCACCGGCAGATAGCCATCCGTTTTTATTGTCGGCGAAGTAAGAGGTTAATGTCCAGACGTCAAAACCTATATTTCCCTCTATCCAGTGCTCGCCATCATAATAGGCAATGTACCCCTCGGCACCAGAGGCATATCCTTCACCCGTCTCTAAAAAATATAACGTGTACAGGCCTTTACCACCGGTAGCCGTGAAGTTTAAAGACCAACCATTTCCGTCGTAGTGGAATATTTTGCCATTCCCCGTGATAGCCCAACCTTTATTTTCCGAGGTAAATACCACCCGGTTAAAACTATTTCCGGGCAGCAGGTCGTATACTTCCCAGGCAATGCCATCGTAATGAAGTATGGTGCCACCCAAACCCACTGCCCAACCTTGGTTTTCGGCGGTAAAGGTAACATCGTAAATTATTTGATCTGTCGGGGAAACGATATTGTTCCATTGGGCGGTAAGGCTGAACGGCAGCAGTATTAAAATCAGGCCGGAGAAAAATGATCTAATCATAGTCTTTATAATAATTACATTTGCCAATTGCGGAATTGGTCAAATAGATTGCATAAAAAATTGAGGGGATAGACTAAAGAATAGATGCTGCGCATTTATTAACGCAGGTTGGCAATGTAGTCAAAAAATGGGGTAGGTGCTAAGATTTCATCTCTACATTGTCTATACACATGGTTTTGATGCCATGTAAATTGGTGGTGGTATTCTATTAAAAAGACATTAGCCGGGTGCGACATCCAAAGGTTGGGTTTTAATCTTATTGCTGAAAAATTAAGCAGCAGCATCTTTAATGCCTTCACCTCCAGGTGAGTATGATTTCAAAAATTAGTATCTTGTCAAATATTATGAACGGACATCTCACCATATGTCGACAACTCATTGTCTTGCTGGGTTGGGCTTTACTTTTCAATGTTCCCAGTGTTTTTTCTCAAACCGACAGGGCTGAGCTGTTATTGGATGAACTGAAGTCACTGAACGGTGCAGCCTATTTTACCAAATCCAACGACCTGGCGGAATTATACCTGGACACTACACCACGCAAGGCGCAGGAGTTTATCGAAGAACTTTTGGCCCGGCAGGAGATAGAAGATTTTCCCCAAGAGTTGGCGCGTTCGTACTATATTCAGGCAAGGGCCTATGTCTTGCTGGGGGCCTATGAAAAGTCTTACGAACCATTCGATAAGGCCCTGACAATTTTTCGCCGGAACAACGACGAAACGTCCATGGCCCGGTGTTTTCTGAGCAAAGGCATAGCCTATATCTATCATGGCCAGCACGATCAGGCCAAAACAGCGCTGGATAAGAGTCTGGCACTTTACACAAAAAACGATAATGAATTTGGAAAAGGTCAAGTGTTCCATGAACTGGGGCATTTTCACTATATGTTCTTAGATGATGAAAAAGCGCTGGAATATTATGAAAAAAGCCTGGCCATTCAGAGAGATTTAGATGACCAAAAAGGAATTTCCAATAATTACTTCAGGATGGGATTGGCATATCTTTCAAGTGATAAGGGCGAAGCACTGACGCTTCTCGATAAAAGCAAGCGATTAAAGGAAGAAATCGGTGACATGCGCGGACTGGCAAAAGTGGGTATTTCTCTGGGGGTATTGCATGAAGAAAATGGTAACTTCCAAACCGCGTTGAGCTATTACAGACAGAGCCTGGCAGCCAATAAAGCTTTTGGCGATCATCGGTTGGAAGCCATTATCTTCAATAATATGGGCATTGTCTATGTCGATCAGGGTATGCAGGATAGTGCCATTATATATCATGAAAAAGCATTGACCCTGAGAAAAGAGCTGGGCAATGATCACGGTATTGTACAATCACTGGCCAATCTTGGAGAGGTTTATCAGGTTAGCGAAGATTTTAATAAAGGACTGAGATACTTTCTAGACGCCCAAAAAATCAGCGCGGCTAACAGCCACCAGCCCATGATGCCCTATATCAGTGAAAAGCTGGGAGAGATCTATTTGAGTTTACATGAGCTGGATAGTGCCGGTGCTTATTTTAATAAGGCGCTGATACAAAAAAAAGAAGAGGGTAACTATAGTGGGTTGAGCAGTACTTATAGAAATCTCTCAAAGTTATCAGAGGAGCAAAACGACTACAAGAAGTCCCTGGAGTATTACAAATTGTACAAAGCAGTACAGGACAGCGTTTTCAGAACCGCAAAAGACAGGGAGTTGGCCGAGGTACAGGCAAAATACGACACCGAGCGCCAGGAAAGGGAAATTATAAGCCTGCAACAAAAAAACAGGGAAAAGACTTTGTGGCAAAACATCTTTGGCACCGCTACGCTCGTGGCTTTTGTATTTATAGTTTTGATCGTGCAGTTTTTTAGGTTCAGAAATAAAAAAAATCGGGAACTGTTGGTTGTCGAAGGCAAACAAAGGCAGCAGCTGGAGGAAATGGACCGGTTGAAATCCCGGTTTTTCCATAATATTTCACATGAGTTCCGAACACCACTTACGTTGATATTGGGGCCTTTGGATAAGCTGCGAAAGCACGTGGACGAAGCCATGCGTCCGACAGTCGATGTTATTGATCGCAATGGTAAAAGATTGCTGAAGCTTATCAATCAACTTTTAGAATTATCAAAGATTGAGGCAGGCAAAACCACGCTAAAGGCTGCTTATATAGATATTGTTCCATTGTTGAAAGGATGGGTATTGTCATTTCATTCTATGGCGGAGATGAAGGATATCAAGCTGTCCATACACTCCGAAAAGGAGGCCTTTTACGGCTATATTGACAAGGGAAAAATGGAGGAAATCATTATCAACCTTTTATCCAATGCCCTAAAGTATACACCCGTCGGGGGAGAAGTCTCTGTGAATATAAAAACAAAAGAAGAAAACGGCCAAAAGTACCTGAGCATCGCGGTTTCAGATACGGGCAAGGGCATTCCCAAAGAAGAACAGGATTACATTTTTGACCGGTTTTACCAGGCCGCTAATGCGGATTCTGACAATGTGGTAGGCACGGGGATCGGCCTTTCGCTTATTAAGGAATTAGTCGATTTGCATAAGGGAACTATCACCGTGCAGAGTGAAGTGGGTGCCGGTAGTACTTTTGAAATCCAGGTGCCTTTTGGAAAGTCACATTTATCAGAGGAAGATATTCATGTCATTAACCCAACTTCAGAACCTATTACTGTTGACGTACCTGATGAAAATGCTGGAGCGATCGTTATCCCTGAGGGTGACCAGGAATCTTTGCCATTGTTATTGTTGATTGAAGATAATGAAGACCTCAGGCAATATGTAAAAGGTGTACTGCACACCAGCTATCAAATCAGGGAAGCCGAAAATGGCGAAATAGGTATAGAGCAGGCCTTTGAATGCATACCAGATATTATTGTAAGTGACTTAATGATGCCCAAAGTCGATGGCTTAGAGTTATGTAAAACACTTAAGGAAGATGTGCGTACCAGCCATATTCCCATTATTCTGCTTACCGCAAGGTCTTCCCGGGAAGACAGGATTGAAGGGCTGAAAAACCTCGCTGATGACTATCTGACCAAGCCATTTAATAATGAAGAGCTTCTGGTGCGGATTGAAAACCTTGTCAAGCTGAGAAAAAAAATACAATCACATTTTGGTACGGATGCCCTGTTAATGCCTAAAAAAATAGCATTGAATTCTGTGGACGAGGTTTTTATCGAAAATATAACCGCCACACTGGAAGCGGAAATCTCCAACCCACTGTTTGGTGTTGAAGAACTGGCCGCCGCGGTGGCACTGAGTAGGTCGCAACTCTACCGAAAAATCAGGGCGATTACGGATCTGACCCCGAATGAATACATCCGGTCTTTTCGCCTTTACCGGGCCATGGATATGCTCAAACAGAACAGTGCCACTATTGCAGAGATTGCCTATGAGGTGGGATTTCAAAACCCCTCTTACTTTGCCAAGTGTTTCCAGGAGCAATTCGGCAAATCTCCAAGTGCTGTAACTACCTCATAAGTACTTTTGCCAAAGTGGTGATAAACCATATTCAACAGGTCCAAACCCGATTTTAGAGTCACCTTCAAACTTGTCAATTTTATGCCGATGCAACATTTCTTATAGCTATTGCAACATTTATTGCATTGAGTGAAAGTAGTTGGTAATCAATAATTTGACTTGCAACAAATTTGACATTTTTCGACACATTCCAGGTTGTTCGCAGACGTGATCAGCGGTTATGTTTGTGCTGTTCATTTAAAAATCGAAATATTATGCTGACACCATTAGAAATTTTATTAGACCCGGTTTCGCTAGCTGTTCTAGCTATGTATGCGATACTAATGATTTGGGAAGCGCTCTTCCCGGCAAGAACTTTACCAAAAGTAAAATTTTGGAAATTAAGAGGATTGATGGCTTTTGCTTTTTTCTTTTATTTGTCATCTTATCTTCCACTATTTATAGACCCATACCTGGAACCGTATCGGGTGTTTGATTTAACCAGGTTTAATGCCATTGGCGGAGGCCTCATAGGCGTTTTATTATATGAGTTTGGTGTATATGTGTGGCACAGGGCTATGCACCGCTCAGATTTTTTATGGCGGACGTTTCACCAAATGCACCATAGTGCGGAACGATTGGATACCTACGGCGCGTTTTACTTTAGTCCGATGGATATGATCGGTTGGACGGTCCTGGGCAGTCTGTGTTTTGCTTTGTTGGTAGGGCTGTCTCCCCAGGCGATTACGGTGACCTTATTGGTGACTAACTTTTTAGGCATGTTCCAACATGCCAACATTAAAACCCCACATTGGCTGGGATACATTATCCAACGCCCGGAAAGCCATACAGTGCATCATGCCAAGGATATTCACAAGTACAATTACTCTGATTTACCTATATTCGATATTCTTTTTGAAACCTTTGAAAATCCCAGAAACTATCAACATAAAACGGGTTTTTATCATGGCGCCTCTGCCAAAGTATGGCAAATGCTCGCCTTTAAGGATGTCAATAAAGCGAAAACTGAAAAGCGTCTTGAGCTAAAATCGTTGATCAAAACGATGACCGTATTAATTGTGTTGACCACTTTTTTAGGTTGCCATATAGGTGATGCGGTTAGCCTCCACGGGGCAGATAGCCATAGCGCCAGAAGGAAAATACCTAAAGGTTTAGGAAGTAGTGCCATTGCCGGAAGCAATAACGGAAGTATAAACGGTTTTGGATCGGAAATCAAGTTCAACAGGCCCCGGGGTCGCATGGTAAATGACCAGAGAGATATCCATGTGGCGGGTAACCATTAATCATAGCATTCAAAAAGTAGTGCGGGAATAACCACCATCGGCCATGAAGGTTTATCCGCTACCTGCTTAACGTTGAGACCCTCAGCCACCTCAGTAGCAACATAAAGAAAATGGTTGAAATATCAGGTTTCGATCCCTAAAAGGCTATATTTTTAAAAAGGACACTGACAATTATTCAATTGTCAGTGTCCTTTACCTTTTGTCTTTACAAATGAGGTCATTTCAGGTTATATTGGTAACGGGAATCCCGACTTGTTCTTGTTTTTTAGATGGTTTTGTATATACTTTCTTTCCAAAGATGTAGGAGCTCAAAAGCAGCGTTACTGCCATGATTGAAGATACATATTCTCCGTCTTCAGCGTGCATTTCGGCCAACATGGCCAATATAAAAACAAAGAAAAGCCCGGCGTAAGCCCATTCTTTTAACGTCTTTGATTTATTGGACCAGATGGTGGTCATAGCCAGTATTTTGGCAATGGTCAAAGGGTAAATCAGATAAACCGGGTGGCCTAATGCCGCAAATCGCTCGCTGAATATTTCGTGGTTGAAAATACTGTTGGCAACATACATAAGGATAATTACCGTCAATAGACCTGTGGTTACCCGGAAAATGATCTTGTTTGCTTTATCCGACATTATTGCTGGCTTATGGCACTTACAAAAGTCTCTAACCGATCGAAAACAGAACCCCAGCCGTTATAAAAGCCCATTTGCTCCTGTTGCTTGCAATACTCTTCCGTTGCGTGGATACAGTTAAAAGTAAAATTGGTTTTGTCGCCGTTTCTTTCAAACAAGGCTTGTATCTCCACACCCTCAGTCATGGGTTTGAAGTTCGCTGATGAAAATATTTTTTCCAATTCAACAATTACCGAATACACGCCATCGGTAACAAACTGGTTTCCATCCGGCATGTCCATGGTGTATTTCCATTGTCCGCCGACCCTGAAATCGTGTTCGACAACGTTAATCTCCATCCCTTTTGGCCCCCACCATTGGGCAATGTGTTCCGGTTTGGTCCAGGCTTCCCACACTAATTCAATGGGGGCGCTAAAGGTTCTTTTTAATGTTAGGGTTCGATTTGTTAATTCATCTGTCTGACTCATCTTTTTTATTTTTAGTTTGTAATTTCATCAAGTAATCCTCGAAGGAATCGAGTTTTTCCTCCCATAGTTTTCGATACTGCTCAATCCAGTCTGAAACCGGCATTAAGTTTTTTGGTTGGATCTCCAGGTACCGCTCCCGGCCTTTTTTATTAATGACAATGATGCCACATTCCTTAAGGATCTTTATGTGCTTTGAGATAGCCGGACGACTAATATCAAAATTCTCGGCCACGGTATTTACGGTCAACGTTTCATTGGCCAGTAATCCTATGATATCTCTTCTGACCGGATCGGCTATTGCCTGAAAAACATCTCTTCTCATGATTTTATGTAACTGATCGGTTACAAATATAAATGTAATCATTCGGTTACGCAAATTTTTTTAAAAAAATCCTCGGAAATAGATTGGTTTGTTCAAAAAAGACATGCCGGGAAAGGCGTGGTAACGCAACAGTTGATATCCGCTTAGGTCAACTAATTGATGATTGGACTATCGTGTATTGGGACAGGTTGGTGATAAAGCTAGTTCATCCAGGCATTTCTATCACCTCCTGAATTTCACAAATTTTACCGTGGAGTGGACCGAATGGTAACTCATAATCGAGGGACAAAAAGAAAAGGCTAACTGGTGCAACCCATAGTCAGCCTGCCAGATCACTCAGAATCCTCAACCTTTAATTGCTGCTGGTCCCAGTATTCCATCTTTCTGAATTCGTATTTGGTTGGATTGTATTCTCCTACGAGGGTTACATCAGCTTTTTCTGGTACCGGCATGTCCAGTGCCCAGAAAACGCCGTTTACCAATAACCGGCGCGTGCCCTCTATCAATATATCATTGGATGATCCTAATGTTGCGGCAAATACCTTTCCTTTATTGCCGCCCGGTACCTGATAGCTTTTTGTCCAGGCTACCGGCATCATAGGATTGTTTGGGTCGATTCCTTTGTTGTTGGCGGCAGCTACCTCATCATCTGTTGATTTCATGCCATAGAAGATATCGTTTTCATTGAACTCACCTTTTCTGTTCATGACCTGTCCCAAAATGATAGGTTTGGAATCTCCCGGTAGTGGTAGTCTTACCCCATATACATCAGTAGATGCCCATACGTCACCATCCGCAATACCCTGGGCGATGGGGTGGGATTTTGCGTCTTCAGCCACGATACCTCGCGTGCTCTGATGTTTATGATGGCCGTGGTGGGAAATCCATTTCTCACCTAAGATTAAACGTCCGAAACCGTCTTTCCATTCCGTTTTTTCTCCGTCATAATTGTTACTGTAATGTTTGAAGCTAGAGGTGGATTCTGCGTCAAAATTAAAGGCATGGGTGGCGGTACGGAAACCAATTACGGGCTTGCCGGTTTTCAGATAATCATCGATATGTTGCATCTGATCATCCGGAAGCGCACGGAATCTGGTAAATATGATCATTAGGTCAGCACTGGTGAGTGCGTCCAGTCCAGGGATATGCTGGAGGTAGTTAGGATTGATAATTCCGGGTTTGGCAGGGTCCTGGGCAAATAACACGGTACATTTAAAACCGTGTCTTGTCGATAGGATTTTAGCCAGCTGCGGCATTGTTTCTTCAGACCGGTACTCTTCATCCCCGGAAATGAGTACGATGTGTTTGGCGTCATCATTTTGGCTACCAATAGTTATCCATTGTTGAGGTTCATCGGCGACCGCTTCCGCTACAGCCTCCCCTTCGGCATTATCTGCAGTTTTCTGGCCAGAGCAACTAAAGAGCAGACAAAAAGCTAATAGGTATAAAAAGTTTTTCATCGATTTTGATTAGTTTGGTTGTACTTGTTTAGATTCCCATCCCTTTTTTAATGAATTTCAATCCCTCTGTATAAACTTCATCCATGGGAGAGTAATCTCTCCAGACGTTAATGGCATTGGCAAATTCCGGAATGACCGTGCTGAATGCTTCAATAGTCAACCAGCCGTCATAGTTGATTTCCTTTAAGGTGCTAAATACGTCAGGCCAGTTCACCTGTCCGCTTCCCGGCGTACCCCGGTCGTTTTCGCTAATGTGAACATGCTTCAAATAGGGGGCGATGCGCTTAATGGCTTCAGCCTGACTTTTCTCTTCCATATTGGCATGATGGGTATCATACATAGCTCCCAAACTCGGGTGATTCACCTTTTCCACCATAGTGCGCAGATCCGCCATGGTGTTGTACAAATAGCATTCAAACCTGTTGAGTGCTTCAGGAGCGAGGATGATGTTGGCGGCCTGTGCATATTCAGCGGCTTTTTGCAACATTTCTATGCTCCATTGCCTTTCTTCCTGGGTTGGTGGCTGCCGCGTGAAATACGCGAAACTCGAATGAAATGGCCCGCAAATAACTTCGACGCCAACAGCCTCACCCATGTCTATAACCCATTTTAACCGGTCCAGCCCTGCTTCTCTGAATTTTTGATCCGGACTGGCGATATTTTGCTCCGGGGCCAGCGAAGCGACGCAATTTATACCCATGCCTATGTCTGACAGGTGCCTTCCCATACTGGAATAAAGTTTGCTATCCCCTTCACCCAAAAATATTTCGATGCCGTCGTATCCGGTGTTTTTTAGTTTATCAATGATATTATAGTGCTGCTCTGTGACATGATTTGTCCAGAGTAACATATTCATTCCAATTTTCATGTTAAGGTTTTATTTAATCTAAGTTTCACCGGATTCAAATCCCCGCCAGTTTGCTTGGCAGGGATTTTTCTGTCCATTTTTTTTCTTTTAATTATGCTGCTGCAGGTTGCGCTTTGATTTGCTTCACCCAAAATAATAATATGGTAAACAGCACAATCAGTATAGCAGGAAATGTGATCATTGTTTGCAGCGTGGCTTGACCGGCGGCTAATTCCAAGGCGTCTCCAGTCAGTCCCGAGGCTGCGGCTTTTTCGTTTGCACCGTCTATCCAGCCGCCAATAATGGGTTGAAACATAGAGGTCGAAAACATGCCAACCCCACCTATGATAGACATGCCCAATGCGCCACTTTTGGGGATCTTTTCAGCTACAAATCCAATCATATTAGGCCAGAAGTAGCACACGCCAAGGGCAAAGATGACAGCCGACACGTAAGCCATGGCGCCTGTTTGAGTACTGAATAAAAAGATGCCAATAGTGGTTAAAATGGCAGAACCTAGTAGCACGCCTGATTGATCAAACTTATGCACAAATTCTCCACCAAAGTATCTTCCTACCGCCATCAATCCGGTAATAAGCGCCAGTATCACCATTGGCTCGGCGCCGCTCTTTGCCAAAACTAATTGAGCCCATTGTGTGGGTCCAAACTCTGAAGTTGCGGTAAGCGTCATACAAACAGCCATGAATATAAAAAGTGGCGTGAACATAGCTTTTAGGTTTCCTTTTAGCGTGGCACCCTCGCTAGTTCTTGGGGTAGGGAATTTCTGCCCATAAAAAAGATAAGCGTATACAACAGTAGGAATCAAAATAATCCAAATTTGCGCTTCCCATCCTAAATTCAGGCTGGTCATGGCATAAGAAATCAAGCTGCCAAGAACAATACCTCCCGGGAACCACATGTGAAAACGGTTCATCAGGGTGTTCATCGTTTTTCCTTCATAACTGTCTGCTATCATCGGGTTGCAGGCAGCCTCGGTACAGCCATTCCCTAATCCTATTAGTAATGTTGATATGAGTAACCCGGTGTATCCTCCGGAATATATAGTTAGTAATATCCCTATGGTGTGTGCAAAAAATGCAAAAATCATGATTCTCTTGGGTCCGATTGAGTGGTAAAATATACCGCCAAGCACCATGGAAATTGGAAATCCTAAAAACCACATCTGGTTGATAAAACCTAATTGCTGGGCACTAAGATCGAAGGTTTCACCCAATTCCGGGAGAATGCCGGCTCTAATGCTAAAGGAGAAAGCAGTGGTAATCAAGGCAAAACAACTACCGTAAAAGAGCCTTTTACCGTTTACCCCTGATTGATTGTTTGTATTTTCCATTATTAAAAATTTTATTAGTAGTTAGTCTATTTAATTTCTGTTTTATTCGGAAGCTTGATAAAAAATAATCATCTCATACGTTCTGATTTTCATCATCGATTTGGTGATAGTGGCGTACAATTTACTGAAAAGATTAAAACCTTTGCAAAAAATAGTCTTCCAAATATTGAAATCTACCAAATTTAAAACGAAAAGAGATTTCGAAATTCCTCTATTATGCTAAAAGTTGGTACTTTTCTATCCCTGGAATGAAATGACCCAGCTATTGGCCGGCTTTGAAAGTAAATTTAAAACCGCTTATAACTAATTTTTCACATGATGTCTAAAATTAACCGGGGCGCCGGCGCAGACTGATAGCTATAGGCATTTAAAATGAAAACAAAAGTTGATGACCCCGGAGGCAGGTTAAATAATTAATAAATTAATGACCTGTTATTAAGTTTTACCTTTAAAAAAAACGTCTTAAATAATGGAGTAACTTTCAGGCGTTCGATGCCGCGCATACCGGGCCGCGCCTGCCGTTGGGTAGTGTAGCTGCCCTTAAATTGCCGTAAATCTCTAAATTCAGGTTAAATGATGGCAAAAAAGTGTCACAGATTAGTAAAATATAGGAGTTTTTAAGTGCAAATGAATTTTAGTTTTGTAATAATATGCTAGAATCGACAATTCATAGTTTGGCAACTTGTCTGAATATTACGTTAAAAGCAATATTTATCTTTTCTATTGTCTTGGGAATCACTTCTTGCCAGACCGGTGTCAATAAAATGGAGGCTCGCATGATGCTTGGTCATGATAAAACAAACGCAGATGCGCTAAGACCGACGGTTAATACCGAAAGGCGGCCAGAGCAGAATCCCGATAAATACAGGGTTGTCTATAAAGGAAATAACGGGCCGGGCAAAGGAAAAAATATTGTTTTTATCGCCTCTGACCATGAATACAGAGGAGAGGAAACACTACCCGCATTAGCCAAAATACTGGCTAAGCGGCACGGATTTAGCTGTACGGTGGTTTGGGCTTTGGATGATAATGGGAATATCCTTCCCGGCAGCTCAAATTTGAAAGGTTTGGAGGCGCTGGTCCATGCCGACCTGATGGTAATTTTTACCCGGTTTTCAAATTTTGCCGATGATCAGATGCAGCATATTGACGATTATCTGGAGCGTGGAGGACCTGTAGTCGGACTTAGAACTGCTACACATGCATTTAGCAATCAGAACAATGCCAAATGGCAACATTATCATTATAAATATGACGGATCTAAAGAGGACTGGCACGGCGGTTTTGGAGAGGTGATTTTAGGAGAGACATGGGTTGGTCATTATGGAAAAAACCACAAACAGGCATCCATTCTGATTGCAGAGCAAGCACAGCGGGAACATCCTATCATGCGGGGGGTAAGCAATGCATGGGCACAGTGCGGAGGTTATAAGGCTTATCCACAGGGAAAGGATTTGAAAGTACTGGCGCGGGGCCGGGTGTTGAATGGCATGACCCCGGATGCAGCGCCTGATATTACCAAAGCGGAGCTTCCGGTGGCCTGGGTTCGCACTTACCAGCTGGCGTCAGGAGCCAGTGGTCGTGTTTTTACAACTACCCACGGCGCCTCTGAAGATATATTGAGCGATGGATTCAGAAGAATGTTGATCAATGCCTGTTTTTGGGCTGTCGGAATGGAAGATGACATTAAGGCCGGTAATGACATAGATTTTGTCGGAAGTTATCAACCCACAAAATTCAATTTTGATGGATATAAGGCAAATGTCAAGCCATCTGACCTGGCCGGATGGGAGTCGCTTATCATGCCTGGAGAAATAATAAAAAAAGATAAAAAGTAATAGTCATGCAAAATAACAACTATCCCAAGCTTCACAATGCATCGTGGCCCGGTGTTGTGGGGAAAGGACCTGACTCGGAGCCGCCGATCTCTATCGACACTATGATTGATCTCACTGCCAATGCGGAAGTGGACGGAATTAAATTTGACGGATTTGATCTTTTTCTTTTCGATCCGCATATGGATATCGATGCCTCAGATGATGACATCAAAAAAATGGCCGATAAAGCCGTGGCTAAAAACCTGGAGATAGGAAGCCTGGTGGCGCCCGTATGGACACCCACCGGAGGTGGATCGGCCATGGGCTCTAAGGAGGAGCGTGAAAAATTTGTGACCCAGGTGCGCAAAGCGTGCCGGATTGCACAAAAACTACGTGAACTGGGTGTGAGACCCCATGGTATCGTAAGAATTGATTCATCAGTAGATCCCGTAAGCTGGGCAGCTGATCCATCTGCCAACACAAAATTGATCGCTGAAACCTTCCGGGAAGCTTGTGATGTAGCATCCGATTTTGGCGAGTCGCTGGCGGCTGAAGGTGAAATTTGCTGGGGGGGAATGCACGGTTGGAAAACCATGATCAATACGTTGGAGGCAGTTGACCGGCCTAATATCGGATTTCAGGCTGATATGGCACATACGCTGTTGTACCTTCTGGGCTACAACAAGCCGGATGAAAGAATATTGCCGGAAAACTTTCAATGGGATGACCGCGCTACACTCACAGATGGTCTTAAAACCCTGACGGATGCCTTACGACCCTGGACCATCGATTTTCACGTAGCTCAAAATGATGGTACCGTCTTTGGATCAGGAACACACGACAAGACCGGCAGACACTGTCAGGCCTCTGACCCGAACGGGAAACTCAATATTCCGGAAGATGCGGGATACTGGCTGAGAAATGACGATGGAACTTTAACCAAAAGGTTTAAACATATCTGCTGGGATGGTTGCATGTTCCCCAATGAGGTGATGATGCAGCCAAAGACATGGAACGACATTTTAGGTGCCATGATAAAAGTTCGGGAGCAACACGGATGGCATGAAGCCGAGTAGATGACTTGACCCTGCGGGTGTTGATTTATTGGGAAATGAATTAAATACAAGGATTGAGAACCTCGCCGGTTTGCTTCAGATCGGTTTTCAAAACTACTTGTGGTATAGATACTGTAACTATTGTTAAAAAGGAATCATTTAAAAGTATGGGAGATAAAAAAACATTACGAATTGGACTAATAGGCTATGGATTTATGGGCAGAACCCATTCCAATGCATACAAGAGATTAGGCGACTTTTTCCCTGACCTGGGCACCCGCCCGGTGTTAAAAGCAGTCTGTGCCCGCAATAAAGAAAGGGTACAGGCCTTTGCGGAACAGTGGGGATATGAATCGGTGGAAACTGATTGGAGAACACTGATTGCCAGAGATGATATCGATGCCGTAGATATTTGTACGCCTAATAACATGCATGCCGAAATTGCCATTGCGGCAGCCGAGGCCGGCAAGATGGTGCTGTGTGAAAAACCGCTTGCCAGGACAGTCGCCGAAGCGCAGCCAATGGTTGATGCCGTTGAAAAGGCTGGCGTTAAAAATACGGTGTGGTACAATTACCGAAGAGTTCCTGCCGTGACACTGGCCAAGCAACTGGTAGATTCAGGTAAGCTCGGAAAAATATTTCACTACCGGGCCAACTTCCTGCAGGACTGGACGATCAACCCCGAACTACCCCAGGGCGGTGAGGGATTATGGCGTCTGGACGATAGCGCGGCCGGATCTGGGGTGACCGGCGATCTTCTGGCCCATTGTATCGACACCGCCATGTGGTTAAATGGAGGCATTAAAGATGTTTCCGCGGTTACTGAAACTTTCGTTAAGGAAAGGGTGCACACCGCCTCCGGAGAAGTGCAGAAAGTAGGTATTGATGATGCCTGTATATTCCATTGCCACTTTGACAACGGGTCCCTGGGACTTTTTGAGTCTACCCGCTATGCCCGTGGTCACAAGGCCCTTTATACTTTCGAAATTAATGGGGAACACGCTTCCATCAGGTGGGATTTGCACGATCTGAATCGCCTGGAATATTTTGACCACGGAGACGATGGCATCGTCAGAGGTTGGCGATCTATTCATGTAACCGATGGTGATCAGCCCTATATGGATAAATGGTGGGTGCCGGGATTGTCAATTGGCTATGAACATACTTTTGTGCATCAGGTAGCAGATTTCTTTAAAAGCATTGACGAAGGCGTAGATTGTTCTCCAACATTCAGAGAAGCGCAGGAAACACAAAAGGTTTGTGAAGCCGTACTGGCATCTGCCGAGGCACGAAGCTGGAAAGAGACGGGTGTAACCTGGTAAGTGTTACTTTAATTTCAGCAAATTTAACCGTTGTTAAATTTCAAAATCATAAAATTTCAAAAAGAAAAGTAAAATGAGTGAATCAATAAAAGGGTTTTGCCTGCATGGCCGGGAAAGAATCATTCCCAGTTCAGGGGTTTCTGTTATAAGCAATACTTCCGTTGTGGATATGGAAATACCGGAATTGAAAGAAGGAGAGATTTTGGCTAAACCAATTTATACAGGCATCTGCGGGTCCGATAACAGCGCTTGCCTGGGGAAGCCTAATTTCACATGGGTGGAGCGTCCAAGAGTAATCGGCCATGAATGTAGCGCCGAGGTTTTGGAACTTGGACCCGGCGATCATGGGGGTTTAAAGGTAGGGGATGTATTTACGCCAGTGGCTCAGCTAGGTTGTCGAAGAGAGGATTGCCCCGCCTGCACAGTTGGCAAGTGGAATCTTTGCCCTCGTAAGACAATCCTCGGCTTTCATCGCGATGGTGGATTCGGGCAACGTATGGTGCTTGAATCTGATCGGGCTGTTCCTTTCATCGAAGGCCTGACACACAAGCAAGGCGCTTTGGTAGAACCGCTATCAGTGGCCTGCAATGCTATTTACAACAAATGCGATATCAAACCCGGTATGGATGTAGTGGTGACGGGATGTGGTATTATTGGGTTAATGTGCGCTGAATTGGCCAGGGCATCAGGCGCCAGGGTAGCGGTTACAGGAATAGAGCATGATCGGCAGGTGCGGTTGAAAGCCGCAAAAGAGCGTGGCTTCATTACGCTGGTAGTATCTGAAAGCCAAACGCTTCAGACCTATCTTGAAGATGGTGTCATTGACGATAATGGCGTCCGGTTTGGGTCAAACGGTAAGGTCGACTTGCTTATTGAGTGCACCGGCGTGCCACAGGTTCTGGGACAGGCAGGAGCCGTTATAAAACCCAATGGCGATATATGTGTCGTGGCAACCTATCCCGGTCCCGTGGAATTTGATGCAACAAACCTTACGCGCTCTTCCCACAATATGAGAGGGGTTATGGGATCGAGTAAAGATGATTTTGTGGTAGCCCAAAAACTGTTGGTTCAGGAGGTGTTTCCTGCAGAACATTATGTAAACATGTATCAATTTGATGATATCGGACAGGCTTTCGAGGATTCCATCAAAGCAAATAATGTGAAAGCAGTAGTTAAAATGAACTAGCGGATATTTATATGTCAACGATATTAATAACAGGAGGAACAGGTTGCATAGGTTCCATTACAATACACAAGCTGTTGCAATCGCAGGAAGTAGAAAAAATTGTAGTAGCTACCAGGTCGAATAACAGCGATCCCTTAAAATTATGGCAGGGAGATACACTGGATCCGCGGATTTCTTTTGTGACCTTGGACGTCTCAGACTACGAAGCCATCGAAAAAGTGGTGAGTGAGGTGAGCCCAACGCATATTATCCACCTGGGCGCTTATCAAAGTCCCGACTGCTCCAGATATCATATAGCCGGTATGAAAATTAATACCGGCGGTACCATGGCGCTGTTTGATGCTGCGGAGCAACTTCCGAATTTGAAAAAGATGGTCTTCGCAAGCTCCGGAGCGGTATACGGGATGAGAGCGATGTATCCGCAGTCAAGCATTAGTGAAGATGCGCAACTTGCTCCCCCAAATCACTACGGTATTTGGAAGCTTGCGGGAGAACATTTGGCGCGTTTATTCTATGATAATACCAAAGTACCCACCGTTTGCCTGAGGTTAAACACAACCTATGGAAAAGGCAGGGATAAAGGAAAAACATCTGCTCCCACCAACGCACTTAAAGCCATTGCCCAGGGAGCGGCCTCAGGTCAGGTAATTCCTTTCGAAATGCCCTATCAGGGACGTGAGAATTATCACTTTGTGGAAGATGTAGGAGAGCACTTTGCCACTTGTGCCCTGCAACCGTTTAATGGCTTTGGTGCCTTTAACATTAAAGGACAGACCATTGAGATAGCTGAGTTTTTAAGCATCGTGAATGAGCAGGCTGCGAAATTGGGCATTGGTGAATTTGCAAAATTATCCATAGCCAATAATGCGGAACCCAACTTGTTTGTATCTGACCTCAATCACGAGAAGATTGAAAGTGAATTTACAGGTTTACCGTTAACCAGTATTAACGATGGCGTCTACCATTCACTGGTGGCCTTTCAGGAAATGGCAAACAAAGGTGTATTAAACTATCCGGTATAAAAGCAATGGATACAATTCGAATTGGACTTCTTGGCGCGGGAGATGTCGCTGATTTACATGCAGAGGCAGTCAACAGTCTGCCCGGCGTTGAGCTTAAGGGGCTGTGGAACAGGACCCCGGAAAAAGGAGCTCGCAAAGCAGCTAAATATGGTTGTCAAACCTATAATTCCGATCAGGAACTCTTGGACGATCCGGAAATCGATGCGGTTTTTATATTGACCAATATGGAGACGCATTGTGACTACACCATTAAGGCCGCTAAGGCCGGGAAGCATATTTTGGTAGAAAAACCCGCTGCATCAAGTATTGAGGAATTGAAGGACATGCAGCATGCCATTGGCCAGGCAGGTGTAAAATGTATGCCCGTCCACAATTATATTTACGAGGCGGGTATCAAACGCACCCAGGCAATGATCCAAAGTGGAAAGCTGGGAGATATCACCCAGTTTTACATGATGTACAACATCCATCATGCCGACGATATCAGGGCGCGGTACCCGGGAGTGATCAGGCAGATATTGACCCATCATAGCTATACCATGCTTTACCTGGCCGGTCAGCCAAAAACCATATCCTGCCTGAAACATACGGTAGACGATACCCTCGCACCACAGGAAAACGTCGCGATGGCCAATATGCAGATGGAGAATGGAACCCTTAGCCACCTATGCGCCAGCTTTGCCAATGACGATCATGCCGGAGACCCATGGACCTGCATGATCAAGGTGATCGGCACAAAAGGCAGCACGCGGTATAGCTATCGCGACTGGGTGATTAATGAACGGAACGGGGCTCACTCTCAAACCTACCAGTGTTACCCTGAAACAATCAAAAATGCGGCTACGCATTTCATTAACAATGTATTAAGATACGGAGAGGAACCGTTGTCAAGCCTGGAGGACGCAATTACCTGTCAGAGAATTATTGAGGCGTGTGAACTGTCAGTGGAAAAAGGTGTACACGTTCAATTTTAAATAGATTAAATTATTATAATATATGGCTCTTCAAACTAACGTATGATTATTAAAAAAGAAATAGCCTTTAGAAGCACATTGGTAATAATATGTTTATCGGTATTTGTGCTTGGAATGACAAGTTGTAATGAATCCCATCATGCAATTAAGCTGGATAAGGGAAGCCACATCGTACTCGTTGGTAATAATTTGGGATCGCGAATGATGAACTTTGGTCACTTTGAAACTGAAATGCAGCTTCGATCGCCGGATGACCTACTATTTATCAGAAACATGTGCAGGCCCGGAAACACACCGGCCTTCAGGCCGCATCCTGCACGAAAGTCACCGTGGGCATTCCCAGGTGCCGATGAATTTGAACATGATCCCGGTAGCAGGATTCATTTTATAGAAAACGATGGGGGGCATCGATCGGGCAGTGTAGGACATTTTGAAACACCGGAACAGTGGCTAACCCGGCTAAAAGCTGATATGATTATAGCATTTTTCGGTTATAACGAGTCGTTTGAAGGTCCGGAAGGGCTGGAAAATTATAAGGCAGAATTGCATGCTTTTATAAGACACACGCTAAGTCAAAATTATAATGGCTCCAGCCCTCCGCAACTGGTACTTATATCTCCGATTGCCTTTGAAGACCTTTCCGAGACAATGGATTTACCTGATGGCACTGTTGAAAATAAAAACCTTGCCCTGTATGCAAATGCAATGAAAGAAGTGGCTGCAGCAGATAGTGTACTTTTTGTGGATGCTTTTACGGCATCAAAAAAATGGTATGATACGGAAGATGAGGCTATGACGGCCGATGGGTTTCAATTAAATGATAAGGGCTACCAGAAATTTGCAAGGCTGTTAGCCGATCGGATACTGGGAAAAAACAACAACATAAAAGAGGAATACCGTCAAATGGTTCATGAAGCGGTACAAGAAAAAAACTGGTTTTGGCATAACGACTTCAAAATACCGAATAGTGTGCACGTTTACGGGAGACGCTATAAACCATTTGGCCCCGAGAACTATCCCGCCGAAATTGAGAAAATCCGCCAGATGACGGCGATAAGGGATAGTGCCATTTGGAAGGCATTGAAAGGTGAAAAAATGGATTTGGAAAAAAGCGATGCCAGAACCAGGGTCCTGCCTCAGATAGAGACCAACTATAAAGAAAGCGCAAAAAACGGAAATCCTGAATATTTATATGGAGAGGATGCGCTGGAGCAGATTAGCGTAGCTCCCGGTTATAAAATTGAAATGTTTGCCTCTGAAAAAGAGTTCAATGACCTGGCCAACCCGGTGCAGATCTCCTTTGACAACAAAGGCAGGCTTTGGGTAGCGGTCATGCCAAGTTACCCTCATTATAAAGCCGGTGACAGCAAACCCAACGATAAGCTCATTATTCTGGAAGATACAGACGGTGATAACAAGGCTGATAAACAAACTACATTTGCAGATAGTTTGCACCTTACCATAGGATTTGAATTTGCCCCCGAAGGTGTTTATGTTTCACAAGGCCCCAACCTTGTACTGCTGAAAGATACCAATGGAGATGATAAGGCTGATACCAAAGAGGTTATTTTAAGTGGTTTTGACGATCACGATACACACCATGCGATCAGTGCCTTTTGCGCTGATCCGTCCGGAGCCATCTATATGGGGGAAGGAACTTTTCTTCATACCAATGTAGAAACTGCGTATGGACCTGTGCGTGGTACTAATGGCGGATTTTATCGCTATAGTCCGCAGCGGCATCACCTGGAGCGGACCGCACAGCTGGCGATTCCCAACCCATGGGGTATTGCTTTTGATGATTGGGGTCAGAATTTCTTTTGTCATACCTCCGGACCAGCAGCATCTTGGATGATGCCCGGAACGATCATACCGCGTTATGGAGTGAGTTCGCCGATACCAAAAAATCTTATTCAAAAAGAGCACTTGGTACGGCCTACGTCTGGACTGGAGTTTGTATCAAGCCGTCATTTTCCGGATGAGGTTCAAGGGGACTTGCTGATCAATAATACTATTGGTTACAGAGGAACCAAACAACACATCATGGTTGACGATGAGCGTGGTGAAGGTTATACGAGCAGGCATCGGCTTGATCTGCTTTTTGCCGACGACAAAAATTTTCGCCCTGTGGATCTGGAGTTTGCGCCGGATGGCTCTTTGTACATTATCGACTGGCATAATGTGCTGATCGGTCATATGCAACACAATGCGCGCGATCCGTTAAGAGACCATGCTCATGGACGGGTTTATCGCGTCACTTACCCATCAAGGCCACTGGTTACACCCGCTAAAGTACACGGTGCAAGTATCGATGAACTACTCGAGAATCTGAAATTGCCGGAATATCGCACGCGATACAGGACAAGGCGAGAATTGCGGGGCAGAGATGCATCGGCGGTACTTGCTAAATTAAAAGAATGGGTAGCAGGACTCGATAAAAACGATCCTGGCTACGATCATCATGTGCTAGAGGCTTTATGGGTAACCTGGGGTCTCAATAAAATTGATGAGTTATTGCTGCGTCAATTACTCGATTCGAAAGATTTCAGAGCCCGGGCAGCGGCGGTAAGAGTGCTTCGGTACGGAGGGCACCAGATAGCCGATCAGGCCGGGTTGTTGATGCAAGCTGCCAAAGACGATAACCCTCGCGTTAGATTGGAGGCCCTGGTGGCTGCCTCCTGGCTGGGTAAAGAGACAGGCCTTCCAATAATCGAGGAAGCCGGCAAAAAGGAATTGGGGCCTTGGGCAGAAAGACCCCATGAGGCAGCTATCGCCCATTTAAACAATACTCGTGTAGGCAAAAAAACAAAAAAATCGCACAAAACCGATCTCAAGGGGAAAGCGTTGGCCATGTTTGAAAAAGGCAAGTCGATTTACGAAAGAGATGGTTTCTGCGAGACCTGTCATCAACCGGAAGGTGAAGGGCTCCAGGCTTCGGGTTTTCCGCCGCTTAACGGCTCCCGGTGGGTAACTGGCAGTGAAGAAAGGCTGATAAAGCTAACCATGAACGGTTTGATGGGACCTATAACCGTCAAAGGGAAAAAGTATCCCGGACAAGTACCCATGACACCGTTTGGCAGGCTGCTTAATGATGAGGAAATCGCTTCCGTACTCACTTACGTGAGAAATGCTTTTGGAAATAAAGCTGCGCCGGTTTCCGTGGAGAAGGTGAAGGAAATCCGGGAGGAAATTAAAGGTAAGGAAGGATTTTATTCACCGGCCGAATTATTAAAGGAACACCCGCTTTAGTCATTGGAAATAAAATAATGGAGGCCACTTTATCATAACAGGTAAAGTGGCCTCGCCTATTAATGTCATCAGCTAGCCGGACAGGCTCATCCTGTAATGACGAGGAGAGCTGCCCACATGTCTTTTAAAATATTTGATAAAGTAGGAAGTATCTTCAAAGCCCAGCCGAAAGGTGATTTCACTTATTTGAAGTGTAGTGAATTTCAGCAGGCGCCTGGCTTCCAGCACCACCCGTTCGGCAATGAGTTGCGAGGGTGATTTGCCAACAACAGTTTTTGTAATGGTGGTCAGGGTTTTCGAAGAAATGCTCAGCATGTCTGCATATTTGCTTACCGCATACCCATGCATATAATTATCTTCTACCAGCTCCTTAAATCTGAAAAATTGCAGCTCATAAAGGTTGTTAGGCTCCAGGACTTTTGTAGCGTCTTTTTGATGAACGCGTTCCAGGTTTATCAAAAGTGATTTTAGCAAAAATCTGATGACATCCTGATACCCGAAACGATGCTTTCTGGTGATTTCTTTATGAATAAGATCAATGTAGGAGGTAGCCATTTCAACAGTTTCCTGATCAATGGCATAACAAGGCCTATCTTGTGAATTGAAAATGTTGTATTTCAAAAAAATATCGACATCGGAGTGCATAAAGAAACTTTCATTGAAGTGTATCAACCAGCCTTCTATAGCCAGATTTTCGTCAAAGGCATGTACCTGGTCTTTTGAGATAAACAGAATGGTATTTTCTTTAATCTGATAGGTTTTGAAATCAATCGTATGAACACCACCGCTATTGAAAAACCAAATGATCTGGTAATAACTATGCGAATGCGGCTCCGCGGCTTTTTCCAGGTTTTTTCGGCGATATTTGTTTAGGTCATATATGGCAAACTGCAGCTTTTCCGGGTGTGCCTTGTGCAGGTGATATTGTGCTATATTGGATCTTGAAATGCTCACATCTATTTTGGAACGATTCATTAAAACAAACGGATTGGAGCTATGCCTGTTTATCTCAGGTTTTTTGTATAACTTTTTTGGTCGCGTATATGCCACTGTAAATGGCGCCATCCATATAACCGCCATATACGGGAGAAGTTTCCGCTCCCGAAAATAATAGCTTGCCATTCATATAAAAATCCCTGAATACGGGATTTCCATAGGCCGGACTCATGTAAATGGACTTTATATTTTCACAGGAAGTATCTTTATCCTGAGACCAATCCTTTTCCCGGTACAATGTATAGTCAAGCACTTCTTCTCCCAAATATTTTTGCAAATAGTTTAAAATTCTTGTTTTCCGGACTTTTGGCGGAACGTCCCGCAATCCTTCATTAATAAAGCCCATTAGCACGTAATATTGCCTTTTGAAGTCGGTATGATCGTGGAGCTCAACAACAGGTCCAACCTGGCCAATCAATGTGCCGGAGAGTTTTTTCAGCCGCCAAAAAGGTTGTTTGAAAGTCATGCCAATTTTCATCGCATTGCTCATCCAGGTATGTGTTTGTTTCATAGCCTCTGTCACAGCAGCGGGAAGTTGGGGTGAAAAAGCAATGCGGCTTACAATACGCGGTGGAATGGTGATGATTACTTTCCGGGCCCTAAAGGTTCCTGTTTCAGTTGTTACATATATTTTATTCTCCTGCTCGCTGACTGAGATTACCCGGGCTTTTGTTTTAATGTTGTTTCGGAATGGCCTGGCTAATGCCTCAATCAGGGAAATAGAGCCATTAACAATACGGTAGGCAGCAGGGGTGCCGGTGTGATTTTCAAAATAGTGCGCCGGCGCCATGGTATTGTAAACCAGTACACTCCGACCTTTGTCGTATTGATTGAACTTTTCAACTCCTAACTCATGCAGCAAGCGCACGACATGTTGATGATGGCTGTGAAACCAGGTGGCGCCAAAGTCAATGGCATCGCTGGTTAGAATTCTTCCACCAATCCGGTCTCTGGACTCTAAAATAACAAAATCTGTCTCACCCAGCTTGTTTAACATATAGGCCAAAGTCAGACCGGACAGTCCGGCCCCAACAATCACATATTTGCAGGAGAATTGTTTCATCGTACCTCTATCTAATGTTTTACCAGACTTTAATTTTTAAGTGAAGCTTTAAAACCAAAAGATACGGCAACTTCTCGCCGTACCCTTTTAGCATTGAGCAACATTAGTTTCTGCCAGCCATTACTCCACCATCGGTATCCCATATGGCACCGGTTATCCAGGAGGCTTTATCAGATAGAAGAAAACAAATGGTATCGGCAACGTCCTTAGCTTTTCCATTTCTTCCTAAAGGATGAAAACCATGAAAATTTTGGAGGGCATCGTGTGCCCGCTCCCTGCCGCCAAATACGCTTTCGTAGACAGGGGTTTCAACAACCGCTGGTGAAACCGCATTAACACGTATTTTGTGGTCAGCGAGTTCCATCGCCAGATGTTGTGTTAGGGAATGCAGTCCGGCCTTTTGCATCGAGTAAGCGGAAGAAGGCGTGGCCTTAACCGCCTGTTTGGCCCACATCGACCCCACATTAATGATAGATCCACCACCGCTGGCAGCCATTTTTTTTGCAGCCGCCTGGGTAATGAAAAAGAAGCCCCTGTTAAGATCCAGGTAGGAATCATAATCTTCTGCCGAGTGGTCCAGAAATGGTTTTGGCCCGAAAATTCCGGATGCGTTGACCAGATAATCCAGGTTATCCAATCCGTTAATTACTTCCGTCAAAACCGTGACCTCGTCGCGGTTTGTAATATCTGTTTTGTGGGTGATCAGGTTTCCTGAAACTTCTTCTTCCAGTGCCTGAAGCTTGCCTGCATTGGTGCCGACAACATGTACCTTGACACCTTCTGATAAAAGATTTTGGGCGGTTGCTTTTCCTATTCCACTGCTTCCGCCAATGATCAATGCGCTTTTACTCATGACTTATGTTTTTTAGTTTGTGACGATATATCAATTATTGAAATACAAACGTAGCCAGGTTCCGGGCGCTTTTTTGGTGTGAAAAGGAGAATAAATGGTACTTTCCGGAAGCAACGGCTTTATGGTTTTACTTTTCTCCAAATAGCCGTTTACTTTATTGAAAACAGGTAAATAACTGTTTGACGATTAGGCGGGTTTGCACCTTTCCGGAGCCCCATAATGCAAGGGATGGGAAAGCCGGTTAAAGGTGCTTTGGGTATGATCGTCTAATGAGGAATAAATAATATTGCTTGATTCTCTATGTTTTTAATAGTCAGGGTGCTTATCTTTAAAACATCTTTCAAATTGTACGAGTAACAACCACAGCGAATAACGTAAATCTTAAAAAAAATCTCAGTATACTGAATGTAGTAGTATTATCAGCGGAAGGTGAACAAAAAAATTTTATTATCGGTATTCTTTAAACCGGTTGTTCTGCTATTGTTGACAGGAGAGGTATTTGCTCAAAGGGCAATAGTTGACAGCCTGGAAACGGAATTAAGGAAAGCTACGACCGATTCGGCTAAAATCCTGTATTCTGTGGAGCTGGCTATGAAAATAGGTAGTGTCAGGCCAGATAGTGCCCATTTGTTATGTCAGCAGGCAGGAGCGGTAGTACACAGGCTAGAGAACCCGGAATTAAGGACCAAGGCTTTGCGGCTGATAGGTAAAAGCTATCAGGTCATCCGTCAAATGGACACAGCGCTGATCTTTTACGAACGTGCTAAGCAGCTGGCGATTGAAATTGGCAACCGAAAGCTGCTGGCAGATGTGTTAAACAACTTTGGCAGCGCTTACCGAGATACTAATGATACTGAAAAATCTCTGGATCACTTTCTTCAATCTCTTAAGGTATATAAAGAAGTGGGTGATAAGCCAGGGCAAATCGCTGCTTTGAATAATATAGGCATTATTCACATGGAAAATGGTGAATTGACGCAAGCATTGTCAGATTATGAACAGGCCTTAAAATTACTGGAGGAAACGGGAAACAAAAGCAACCAGGCTGCCATACTGCAAAACATGGGCTTAATTTACAGCCGGCAAAATAAATTGGAGGAATGCATCAGCCTATATGAAAAGGCGTTGCAAATCAGGTTGGAACTGGGACAGATGGGAAGCGCCTCTACTGTGCTAAGCCTTTTAGGTTCAACCCATAGCCGGCATGGTAATTTTATCCGGGCGCAGGAGTATTACCAGCAATCGTTGAAAATAGCAGAAGAATTAGGCGACATGCAGCTTAAATCGCGCACTTTGAAAAGTCTTGGCGTTCTTCATAATTCACTGAAAGAATATGATAAGGGTTTAGCCTATCTAAGGGAATGCCTTCGGCTAAGGAAGGAAACAAAGGATAGGCGGGGGCAGGCGAGTGTGTTAAACAGTATTGGCAGAAATCTGATGTTTCAGGGAGCCTATGAACAGGCGCTGCATAATCTTCATGAGTCACTTAGTCTTCACAGGAAGGTAGGCCCGGAACACAGTGAGCCTTATCCGCTTTACAATATTGGCAGTACCTTTGAAAAACTTGGGCACCTGGATTCTGCCTACTTCTATTTGCAGCGGGCTATGCAGTTGTTGACGAAGCACAAATCGAAATATCTGCAGACCCTATGCCTGACCGACCTCGGCCGTGTATATTGGAGGCAGGGTCAAACGCAAAAAGCCATTAACAGCCTGGAATCCGCTTATTCCCTTACCTCTGCCAATACACTGCATGTCGAAAAAGCTGATATCACCTCGTTATTGTATAAGATCAACAAAGAGGAAGGCAATTACAAAAAGGCTCTTCAATACCTGGAAAGACATGATGCCCTGCAGGACTCTCTTTTTAATATGGAAAATACGCGTGAGCTCACCCGTCAGGAAGCCGAATATGAGTTTGAAAAAGAAAAGCAACAATTGGCTTACGAAAAGGAAAAAGAGCTCCTGATGGTAGATTCAGAGCTTCGTAGACAGCGATCATTGCAAATAGCTATGGTAATGGCGCTCGTAATAGCCCTTGTTTTTATATTGGTCATTATGCGATACAGCAGGTTAAAACAGCGTTCCAATGCTGAGTTGCAGCGGCTGAATAGTGAAATCCTGCAACAAAAAGAGCGACTGGAAGAACTTGATAAAGTGAAATCCAGGTTTTTTACAAACATTTCTCATGAGTTCAGAACACCACTCACCGTTATCGGAGGTATGGCGGATCAGATTAGAAAATCGCCGCAAAAATGGCTGGAAAGAGGCCTTAAAATGATCAAGCAAAACAATGCCAACTTACTCAATCTGGTGAACCAAATTCTGGATCTGCGCAAACTGGAAACCGGAGGTTTACAACTCAATATGATCCAGGGTAATATTGTTTTCTATTTGAAATACATTACGGAGTCCTTCCATTCACTGGCAGAAAATAAAAATATTGAAATACATTTTAGCGAATGTGACCAGGAAATAATGATGGATTATGACAAAGAGAAAATACTTAGAGTTGTTTCCAATTTACTTTCCAATGCAATTAAGTTCACACCGGAGGAGGGAAATATCTATTTTTCAATTGGCAGACAGGGAAAAGGCAACACACCCATGTTGCGTCTCCAGATCCGGGATACCGGTATAGGCATTGCCCGGGGGAAGTTGCCCTACATTTTTGACCGGTTTTATCAGATTGACAGTTCCGATACAAGAAAAGGGGAGGGTACCGGTATTGGGTTGGCCCTGGTGAATGAACTGGTCAAATTGATGGAAGGAGTGTGCCACGTGGAAAGTGAGGTTGGCGAGGGTACCACCTTTACAATACTGCTGCCTATCAGGCAAAATGCCATGCCTTCAGCGGAACCTAACGGCAATGCACTGGATGACTTGATCTTCGCCTTATCCGAGCAGGAGGTAATTTCAGAAACGCTGGTATCAACCAACAGGAAGGTAACCGATCGGGCGAAACTGCTTGTTATCGAAGATAATGTAAATGTGATTCAATATATTGAGTCCATCCTGGAGAATGACTATGAATTGTTGGTAGCAACTGATGGTCAGGAGGGCATTGACATGGCCATTGAGCATATCCCCCATCTTATCATCAGCGATGTGATGATGCCCCTGAAAGATGGATTTGAAGTTTGCGAAACACTCAAAAAGGATGTCAGGACCAGTCATATCCCAATTGTAATGCTTACGGCTAGGGCCGATGATGATTCAAGAATTGCCGGACTCGAAAGAGGTGCGGATGCCTACCTGGCCAAGCCTTTTAATCAGAAAGAACTGCTGGTCAGGCTGGAAAAGTTACTGGAAATACGACAAATGTTGCAAGAGCGATATCAGACGCTTGGACCGATGACCAAGTCCGACGATAAAATTATTCAACAGGAAGATTCTTTTATATCGAGGGTGAAAAAAATTACGGAGACCCGCCTCAATGACAGTAACTTTGGAATCCCGGAACTCTGTCAGGAAATCGGCATGAGCCGCTCTCAATTACATTTGAAAATAAAGGCACTGACCAACAGATCTACCACCCATTTTATAAGGTTAATCCGCCTCCACCGGGCCAAAGAACTTCTCCAAACCTCCGATCTGAACATCACGCAGGTCGCTTATGAGGTTGGATTTAATGACCCTTCCTATTTTAGCCGCACTTTTACAGAAGAATTTAACCTTTCTCCTCGGGAATTTGTAAAATCCTAATAATCAGCAATTTAAATTGATTAACTTTCTTCCGGTTAAAACAATAATCCAAGAAATAAAAACAATAGTCCAAATATATGGTCCAACATCTATTGATATTTGTATAATAATTGGAGGTAGTCACTAAGATCATTTTTTTAGATCATCATTCTAATGAAACAAGCATTAAATGGCGATATAACTCAGGGGTATAAGGATAGCCGAAAACTTCCTTTTCGCAAGCATGTGGAAGAATATTCTCTTTTTCAGATAGCGGGCGACATTACAGACCTCAGCGTGCTCGATCTGGGCTGTGGGGAAGGGTATTATACCCGCAGAATTAAGCAGTTTATGGCCGCGGAAACCATGGGTGTAGATATTTCTTCAAGGATGATTCGCCAGGCCGAATCAGCAGAGCGGAAAAACCCCATAGGCTGTACCTATATGATACACGATGTGGCTACTTTACCATTTCTGAAGCCCTTTGATTTGGTAGTAGCCATGTATTTACTCAACTACGCCAGGACACCAAAGGAATTACTTGATTTTTGTAAGGCAGCTCACCAGCAACTCGAACCAAATGGGCGGTTTATTGGATTTAATGATAATATCACCAGCGATATCAGCGTATATGAGACTTATCACCAATACGGGTTCTCAAAGCAAAGCACTCCTGAACGTAAAGAAGGTGATCCCATACGATATACATTTTACAATTTGGACAATACTGTTTTTCAGTGTGATAACTATTACCTGCATCCGGAGACCTACAAGACCGCCTTTGAGGAAGCGGGTTTTGTGGATTTTCAATGGATAAGTCCGATCCTGGAACCCTCACAGCAAAACAACCGGTATTGGGATCATTTTATGTCCTATCCCCCAATCATTGCATTTACAGCCAGGAAGGTTTAAGCCAATTGGCAGCAGCGCTATCTGGGCGGTGTCAGTTTGGCCAGCCTGGTAAAAGCTGGCACCAATTCAGTATTCACTTCAAATGCTTCTTCTTTTTGGCTGTTGAAGGGGCGCATTCTAAATGAAAATCTCATTTCTTTCGCAGGAATTGTGTATTGTTCGTGAGTTTTTGCACCCCAGGTATTATCTCCGCCGACTCCCATCTGTTTATAGTCCAAGTTGAGGGAGACCATATCCCCCGGTTTGATCTCATTTCCGTGCTTATTAGGTGCCTGCCTGCCTAAATGGTCTAGATAATCCATTGGAAACTGATGAGCGCTGAAGCCTAATTTATCGCCCAAAACCATCAGCCCGACGCCCTCGTCATCAGTGAGAGTCAACCAACGAACATCCGTCTTATTGCCGTTTTCCTGGGGCCTTACGTAGGAAACATATTGGTCTTGAACGGATCCGGCATAGTGGCCGACAGCGGCACCGGATTTTCGATCCCAGTAGCTCTCTTGCGGACCGCGGCCAAACCAGGCAAGATTGTCAAAATCGTCCTGCAGGGTCATTGACATTCCAAATCGTGGCAGGTCAGGTAACGCTTTTTCGCCCGGTATAAGCTTTGCGGTGATGACAATGTCTCCACTGCCATAGATGACATATTCGATGATACAGTCGGCGCCGGCGTCGGGAAGGAAGGTCTCAACTTTTATCCAGGCGGCCTTATTGTTAATACTATTCCAGTCGACGCTTTTCACCTGCAGGTTTTGGGTAACGTTTTTCCAGACCTGTGCACGTCGATCAAAACCGTTGCCCAGGTCATTGTCAATGGGGTGCCTCCAAAAATTCAATGCAGGGCCTTTTTGAATGAGCTCTTTATTATCAGTTTTGAGCGAGGTGAAGATCCCTTTTTCTTTGCTAATGCCGAATGAGAATCTTTCAGAAGTACCACTAATGGTCTTATCTGAATCATTTATTACCAATGAAGGGATATTTTTCCAGGGAATAATTTTGCGGTTTTCATACAACGGCAGCTTGAATTGCTCCCAGGCAACTTCATGTTGTGCCGGTACAACACCGTTTTCCCATTTTGTGAAGGCGCTGATTTTCAGGAAATATTCTACGCCGGGCTCAACCTCCAAATCGAAGGCAGGGAGATTTAAGAGCCCTTCCCGGAGAGGATTGATAAGCAGTTCTTTCACCACTCCCGATGAAAGCTCTTTGTCGTTGCCTGTTACGGTCCATTTGAAATCAAACGAATCCAGTGACGTAAATCTAAAATCATTTTGTACCAGGATTTTCCCATTTGACAGATCAATCGGTTTAAATTTGATGTTTTGATAAACCTTTTTTACCTCCCAGATATAAGGATAGAGACTGCGGTCGGCATAAACAAGGCCATTGGCACAGAAACTGGAGTCGTTCATGTTTTTGGGATCTCCCATATCTCCGCCATAAGCCCATATGGTGTCTCCCTTGTCATTGACCTTAAGGATAGTTTGATCTACCCAATCCCAGATAAAACCACCCTGCAGGTTTTTGTACTTGTCCATGACATCCCAGTAGTCTTGCAGGTTTCCCACACTATTACCCATGGCATGTGCATATTCACATAAAATCAGTGGCCTTGCGTCATTCTTAAGCGCAAATTCCTCAATGAAGTGTTTGTCCTTGTACATGGGCACAACGAGGTCCGTATGATCTTTATACCAGGCTTCCTGGTACTGAACAGGTCGTGTGTCATCTTTTTGTCTGACCCAATTATAGGCGGAAACAAAATTTTTCCCGTCTCCCGATTCGTTTCCCAAAGACCAGATAATCACTGATGTGTGATTCTTGTCCCTTTCAACCAATCGTTCTATCCGGTCAATGATCGCAGAGTGCCAATTCCTGTTGTCTGATATGCCCTCATAGCTGTCCGGATGATACTGCATGCCATGGGCTTCTATATTAGCTTCGTTAACCACATATAGCCCGTATTTATCACATAGCTCATACCACTTCTCATCATTGGGATAGTGACTTGTACGCACTGCATTGATATTGAATTGCTTCATCAGCCGGATATCTTCCAGCATTCGCTCCTCACTGACGTATCTGCCCCAAACGGGATCTGTTTCGCAGCGATTAACGCCCTTGATATCAATCGGCACACCGTTGACCATTAATTGCCGGTCCCTGACTTCAATTTTCCTGAAGCCTATGTTAGAAGAGATAACTTCCAATAGCGCATTGTCTTCGTTTTTTAAGGTGAGCAGCACTTGATAAAGGTCAGGGGTTTCTGCGGTCCATTTTAAGGGAGATTGTATATTGCTGAAAAAGCTGAAGCTTGCCGAAGTGTCAACACTGATGGTTTTAGAATCTGTAATCAACACCTTTCCGTCCTTATCTATCAATTCATACGACAGCGACAGGGTCTTGCTTGTCTGGTAGTTGGCCAGCTGGCCTTCTATTGAAAGCGATCCGTTTTCATAATTGTCATCCAGGTCAGCCCTGATAAAATAGTCTCTTAGGTGTTGGTTGGGGGTTGCGTATAAATACACATCCCTTTCGATGCCACTGATCCTCCAGGCATCCTGTCCTTCCAGGTAGGAGCCATCGCTCCAGCGGTACACTTCGACCGCTAATTTGTTTTCACCCTGCCAGCTGATGTGGTCGGTAATATTAAATTCTATCGGGCTTTTACTACCCTTGGCAAAACCTACTTTTTGACCGTTTACCCAGAGATACATGGCCGACCGCACAGAACCAAAATACAGAAATACCTGTCTTTCCTTCCAATCTGCCGGTAACTCAAAAGTTTTTACGTAGGAACCGACAGGGTTTTCTTTCGGTACGTAGGGTGGGGCTGGTTTAAAAGGATATTCTTCGTCCAGGTAATAAGGTATCCCGAATCCCTGTAATTCCCAATTGCCGGGAACAATGATATCATCCCAGTGATTCGTTTCATATTGCAGTTGATAAAAGTGCCCCGGACGGGTTTCCGGGTTATCAGAATAATTAAATTTCCACGTGCCGTTCAAAGACTTAAAGTAGGCTGATCCGGATTTATTATTTGCTATAGCAAGGTCGCGATTCTCAAAGGGAAAAAGTGTCGCATGGGCCGGTTCCCGGTTAATATTAATTATCGTAGGGTCTTCGATCTCCGCGGGTCTTTCAAAGGTTGTTGTACCGAAGGTACAAGCTGCCAAAATTGCCAACGTAAACAGCGGAATACATGTCCGGGTAATTTTTATGTCTGCCCCAAAAATCTTAATAGTGATGGCCATAATTCTTAGTTGATTACCGCAAAAATGTATGGCACATCTTTAGAAACAAACTGCTTAACCTATACAGAACCTTAACAAGTATTTTAACACTTGAAAAATGGTAGCATTAACTTTTTCGAAAAGCATATTAATTTCACCTATTTCCCACAGCGTTCCCTTTAACAATTCGGCTTGTTCTCTTGGCCCAGGGGCTCTTTCCTTATTTCCTCTTCTCTTTTTTTCTTTCTTCCAGTCACCTTGTCAATGATAAAATCTTATCAAGATCGTTAGGCAGCACCCTTGACTTTTCCGTTTGGTATAGTCTTCACATTATTGTCTTATAAGTCTCTTGCAAAAAAAAATACCGGATGACATGCTGTGTCACCAAAACCATTTACCTTGACTCACCAGTTGCCTATTGAAGGGGTAGCATTCGATTAGCCATTAACCAAATACTATGATTACAGACACTTCTTATTATTCGTTAAAGTCATGCATTGATACCAAGGAATGCAATGGATGGATAAATCTTTTGGAGGCACTTTTTACCAAAAATTGGATAAACTGTTTATTGCCACCATTGATACACCTCGCGATGAGGGGCTGAAATTGATAACAATCAAATAAAATAAAACTAACCATGAAGAAACACATATTTGCCTTACTATTTTCAATGATGGCTGCTAATTTGGCCTGGTCTCAATGTCAGGTTTGTAATAACGGGAATTTGACGGAAGTAAATGCTGTTTGGATTAATGATCCAGGACCTGAAGAGGGTATCAAATGGTCCGGAACTGCGGCGAATTGGAATATTGATGTTACTCCTGAAGACAGGTCCAATGCGGATGGAAATTTAAATTTTTATGGGACCTCCGGAAATATTGTAGGATGGCGCCCTCTTTTACTGAAAGGAGCATCTAGCAATTTAATGGTGAATGGTACCGGCTCCTCCTATTTTTCGGGAAGCCTGGGTGTTGGGACGCACACACCAACTGATCAGTTGCAAGTTTATAAGGCTGATGACGTATTTCTTCGAATTACCTCAGCCACCAATAACAAGAAAGCAGGTATCTATCTTAATAATTATGATAGACGTTGGGACATATTAAATGATGGGGCCAATGGCGAGTATTTTGTAATCAGGGATGGTACCTTGGCCGTTGATCGTTTTATTATAGGTTCAAATGGAAACGTAGGCATCGGCGCCACCACGATCGATGCCAAACTTACCGTGGCAGGTAAGATACACTCCAGAGAAGTAAAAGTAACAGTTAACGCCGGGGCTGACCATGTTTTTAAGGACAACTATCAACTTCAGGAACTCGAGAAACTGGAAGCCTTCATCAAAGAAAACAAACACCTTCCTGAAATCGCACCGGAAAAGGAAATGCTGGAAAAAGGAGTGGAAGTAGGAGAATTTCAAATGAAGCTATTACAGAAGATCGAGGAATTGACATTATACGTGATTGAACTCAAGAAAGAAAGTGATCAACAAAAGAAAGAAATTGAAAGATTAACACTGAGAAATGACTATTTTAAATGAAGGCGACAAGTGCCTTTTCCGTTATTATCTTTATTGGAAAACCGGAAGTAACCCCCAACAACTTTCTGTCTATGTACCCATTAGCATAAAGGGTGAACGAGTGGGAGTCAGTTTAAATATCTTGATGCCATAGAAAAGTCAATAAGTATTTCCCAACATCAAATCGTTTGAATAAAATCCACCAGGCTTTGGCCTTTCTCCAGGCTCAGTTTTTTCCGGAGGCGATAGCGGCTGATTTCAACGGATTTAACAGAAATGTTATTTAAGGATGAGATCTCTTTTGAACTTAATTTTCGTCTTAACTGGGCGACAAGGCGTTTGTCGTGATCTGTTAGATTTGGAAACTTGGTTTGAAGCCTGAAGAAAAAATCTTCGTTGAGGTATTCGGCGTCTGTCTCGTAGTTGTCTAAAGTTTCATTAAACTTAAGCTTCCGGCTAAAGAATTGAATAAGGTTCCTGATCTGCTCTCTGGCATCGTATTTATTTAAAAACTCCAGTTCCTGCATTTGCTTGATAAAGCTGATATAAAGCTCATTTTTTTGAGATATATGCAATCCAAAATTGATCAGTTCCTGGCTCTTAAACTGTAATTCGTTTTTGAGATTTTGTTGTATCAGTTTTTCATTCTTTAGTCGCTCCGCTGCCAGTGATTGATTGGCTTCGTAAATGGCTTTTCGCTTTTTAAAACTGCTCCGCATTCTGGTTACCGCCAATGTGGCAATAACAAACAGGAGAAAAATGCCGATTACCAGACCCTGCCTTTTAAGCTCAGCCAGCTCCTTCTCCTTAGCAAGGATCTTGATCTGACCTTCCCTTTTCTCAGCCTCATATGTTACCCTCATCTGGGCCAGCTTGTGGTTTTGTTCCCGGGAAAGCGTTTTATTATAGATTTCCATATAAGCTCTGTAGTCTTCCAGTGCCCTGGCGTGATCTCCCATTTTATCGTGATACCTGGAACTTACGAGGTGGTATTTCATTTTTAGCTCCTGATTGTCACTAAGCCGGTCAATGATAGGGCCTCCTTCCTTCAGGGTTTTTCCTGCTACTTCGAGTTGATTCAGGTTGAGATATACCAGGGCAAGTTCATTGTAAACCTGTGCGAGCCGGTAATAATCGTGTGTCTCGTTAAATATTTTTGAAGCTTTGAGCAAATAGTCCATGGCAATACCGTATTGTTCCAGGGCGGAATAGCTAATGCCAATATTTTTAAGACTTTCAGAAATACGATCACTTTTTTTTAATTGCTCCTTCATTTGCAGCGATTGAAGAAAATAATTGATGGCCCTTTCGTGATCATTTTTTTGCGCATAAACCAGGCCCAGGCTATTGTAACTATAGGCGATCCTTTCCGGATCATTCATTTCCAGGTTTATATTGAGAACCTTCTCGTGATAGGCTAGCGCCAACTCAGAATCCTCAATATCATAGTATAGCCAGCCAAGTGTGCGAAGTGTATAGGCAATGTCTTCTTTACTTTCCAGCCTTTCCCTGATTTCAAGTGACTTGAGCCCATATTCCAGGGCTTTATCATAAATATCTTTAAGAAGATAACCCTGGCATATGTTAATCAGGGCATAACCTTCAGCCTTTTCATCATTCAAATCTTGTGATAGGGTCAGCGCTTCGCCGGCATAGCGCAGGGTCATATCCGGATTGTGAAACCAGTAGGCTTCCGCCAGAACGTTCAGCATTCCCAGCCGTTCGCTTCCTTCCATACCTGATAATTCCTGCTCCAGGCTGTCAATAACCTGCGTGTCATACAATTTGTCGACCAGACTTTGTGCGCATAGATTGTTAGCAACGAGAATTATGATACCATAAAGTACAAGTTTTTTCATAGCGTACCTATTTTATACTTGCTGTCAGTTCCTATACAAAAACCTCTACCAGCCTATCCCGCAGAAACTGTTTCTATTATTAAATTACTATATTTTATGATCAAAAAGTAGCAAAAAGTGCTTTAAGAGCTCTACAGCAACTCTACAACCTGGGTTAATATTGGTATTATATGCTTATATTGATCATGATTTTTAAGATTTCCACCAATACATTCCATGATTAGAATATTTCAATTTTACCTGCTTTCAGGTTTTATGTTTTTCGTTGCCTGCGGCCCGGCTACCTGCCCGGAGTCCATATTTGTAAACATGGAGGCCATGGAGAAGGGGCGCAATAATCTTCGATTCGAAATTGGGGTTGAAACAACCGCTGCAGGTAGTGTGCAGATTAAATATTGGAAAAGTAAGGAGGAAGGTGAGGTTTTTATATCGGACATTTCCACTGATGATACAAAACATTTGATAACCCTGTCTCCTTTGAGCCCCGGTGAAAAATACACGTTTACAACTATTCTGAAGACAGCGGATTGTCAGATTGAAAGTGATCCCAGGGAATTTGCGGTGGGGACGGTCCCGTCCAATCTAACGCCCATGTCATGGGTTGCCTTTGACAGCACAGCTTTCTCCGGCTATCTTTTACTGCAAAGAAGAACACCTCGCGGGAATGTGCACCTGATAGATCGCCATGGTGAAATTGTATGGTATCAAACCATTGAAGGAATGGTGAAGGTTTCTCACTGGACAAAAGAAAATACAATACTGGTATTATACGGCAATGACCAACATAAAAACAGCGCCGGGGCCGATATTGTAGGCTATGACCTTTCAGGGAAAAAGACGCTTCATTTGAACCTGGAGGAAAAAGGTTACATCGCCCATCACGAAGTAACGTTGGACGCGGATGGCAATGTAATGGCCCTGGTTTATGATAACCGTATCCTGGATCTGACATCCAAAGGCGGTGAGGCAAACCAAAGCGTTATAGGGGATGGCATATTGATACTTGACCGGAACGGCAAGGAACTTTGGAAATGGTCCGTATTTGATCATCATGATCCCCTGGCTGATCCTGATCTTTTGGGCCACCTTGACGACTGGGGGCATGCCAATGCCCTTTCCGTGGATATGGATGGCAATTTTCTGCTTTCCTTTAGAGACTGGAACCAGGTTTGGAAAGTGGACGCCAAAACCGGGGAAGTATTGTGGAAATTCGGAGAAGGAGGTGATTTTGAGCTTGACAGTACCCTGCACTTCAGCGGCCAGCACGCCATTCATCGCAATGCAAGAGGCCACTACATGCTGTTTGATAATGGAAGAGAGCAAAGGAAGAGCAGAATTTTATCTTTTACCCTCGATACTGCAGCTTTTACGGCAGCACCTGAAATCGTTATTGATCTGCCGGACGAATTCTATGCTGATCGCATGGGTAGCGCCTATCTGATCGATAATGGCAATATTTTAGTTTGTACGCCCCGGTCACGCAGTATTTTGGTGCTGAATCCGGAAGGTGAGATCCTTTGCAATGCCTATGTTGGGGTTCCCGACCCGTACAGGGCCGAGTATGTTAAATTGCAACCGTAAAAACGGAAATAATGTATTTAAGTTCTTGGTAAAAGAGGATGCGCTGTGGCAACTTAAAGTTATTTTTATTTCGTAGTTCAATACATAGATTTGTGATGTATTAAAATTCTATGTATATTTAACCTATGAATTCCACAGAATTAATAAAAGGGACATTGACCACTATCATCCTGAAATTGCTTGCCGACAATGGGAAAATGTATGGGTATGAGATTACCCAGCGGGTCAAAGAGCTATCTGACAATAAAATATTGATTAAAGAGGGGTCCTTATATCCGGCTTTACATAAGCTTTTAAAAGATGGACTTGTACAAGTTGAAACTGTAAACATTGGAAAGCGGATTCGTAAGTATTATTCTATTACCAAACAGGGAGAATTGAAAAAACAGGTGCAATCTGACGAGTTGAAGGAATTCCTTCAGACAATTCACGGTATGATTTTTCCTCAGCAAGACCTACTATCAAATGATGTTGGGTGATGAAAAAGTCGATTTTATTAAAGCTGAAATTGAAAAAAGTTCTATCTCCATTTCAGCGCTTAAGGAGGATTTACTTGATCATTTCTGTTGTTTTATAGAGCATGAGATGAAAAGAGGACAACCGTTTGAAATTGCATATGCAAAAGCTATGGAGCAAATATGCCCGAACGGATTTGATGAAATTCAAAAAGAGACTATTTACCTGTTAAACTCAAAAAAAATCATGACTATGAAAAAAGTAATGTATTCAGTAGGATTGATCACTTCCATAAGTGTATCTATCGGTTGGCTTTTTAAGATATTACACTGGCCTGGAGGCAATCAATTATTTGTTTATGGATTTCTGGGGTTGGTGTTGATATTCCTTCCCATGCTGGCTGTTGATCGATACAAAGTTAATTTAGCCAAAGTTTTTTCCGAGAAGCTTAAAATTATATTAGGTTTTTCCAGTGCAATGGTTATTGGCCTTGGGGTTTTATTAAAAATAATGCATTTGTCTGGTGGAGATATGCTTTTAATTTCAGGTATATTATTATTTAGTTTTGGTTTTCTTCCTTTCTTTTTCTTTAGAATGTATCGTAAATCGGTGGAGTAGATATCCTAGTTTAAGATGTTGTACAGACTATTCGTTTAGCTTTGTTAAACAGTTGCTGGTGATGGTTTAGAAGGTGAAGACCTTATATTTATCTTAACCGACAGGCAAGTAAGATAACAATACTACAACAATGAGAAATGAGCTTGCTTTTATTTTGACGGTTAGAACACAATTAAAATTTCTGAGTCGATCTCTGTATTTGTCTTAATGTCCAAAACAATGGATTGCCTGGCGGCATTATAAAACCAGGAATTGCTTCCAGTGCTTTTGCCGTACTTATGATTGGTTAATTCCGAATTGTTCAACAGGATCTTTTTTGGAGGTTTCCCCATCAAACAGACTTTTATTTCTATGATTCCGGTTTTCTGTTTCCCAACGAAATCTCCTGCTGTTTTACTGATGGAAATTCTTGGAGCATTTAAGTTCCTTCCGTCGTAGCTGATACTGGTGGCACCATAGGCTCCTTCCTGATAGTGGGTGGAAGTGTTGTCATCCTCGTAAAAGGTAATAGAGGCAACAGTGTCGGAAGGATATATTTCAAAGGTTAAGCTATCCCGTACCTCCGGGTCAATCCAATTCATTTCCTGCCTCATAGGCAGAATGGCACCTGCTTTAACGAAAAGCGGTAACTTGTTGATATCGGAGGTATTGTAGCGGATCAATCCGCCTTCCGGATAAACCTCCTGGCTCCAATAATCAATCCAGTTAAAACCTCTGGGCAAGTATATTTCCATTGAATTGAAATCCCCGTATACCGGAGCCACCAGCAATTCATTACCGAACATATACTGGTAAGGCCAGTTGTTGGCGTTGCACAGATAGTCGTCGGGGAAAGCCAATAGCATAGGCCGTGTGATGGGTAATCCTGTCAGGTAATTTTCGATGGCATAGGAGTAGATGTAAGGCAAAAGCCGGTATCTTAATTTCCGGTGCTTGGTTATGCTTTCTTCTGCCGTTTTCCTATTTTCGCCGGTCATGCTTTCCTGTTTAATTTGAATGGTATCACGGCCGGTTATCCTGATCTTGTTTTCAAAATTTTTTGTGTCGATAGTCCCGGTCCACGGTTTTGGATTATGGGATCTTGAAATTGTGCTGAAGTCTGCGAATTGATTCCACCGGGCCTGGATTTTCCAGTTGGCGCCTACTGCATCTGAGGTAAGGTAGGTAATCCCTTTCATCGCCCCATGCGTATTGGTGATGGCTTCAATTTGCCATTTGAATTCATTCCAGGAAAAAGACGCGTCGCCGGTCCAGTCAAATGGATACCGCCGGGCTCCGATCATCTGGTTAACCGGTACGGTGCTGAAGCGAAAATCCCAGGGGTTTACAGATTGCATTTTGCGGCAGCCGAGAAATAGTACTCTTTTTCCCGCACCTATGTGCTCCTGGGTTTTTTGCCAGATATAACTGTCTGTGACGTCATTTTGGCGTGTGTCCTGCCAGGTCCCGTCAACACCTTCCTCCATTCTTTCAAAATATTCATGCCACCAGGTGCGCTCGTCGCTGACTGTTTCTGTCCATCCCTGCCCGGTCCGGTTTTTGAAGTTGGGAGCATTATGGCGGATAAGCATTACGTCGTAGTGCATGGCATCCAGGGTTTGGATCATTTTTTTTGGAGAAAGTGGCTGGCGATAGTTCTCGGACCAGTCCAGGCGACTTCCCCAGGTGACTTCTTCAAATTTGTCGCAACCGTCACCCCATTCAAAGTCTATGATCAGGTTATCAACCGGGATGTCCCGGGCGCGAAACTGCTTTGCGGCCTCCATCAATTGGGCCTGGGTACCTTCGCATGCCAAATGCTGGGTTTGAAAAAAACCATAGGCTTTTTTAGGTAATAAAGGCTCCGGACCCACCAATTGATTAAATTGTGCAAATAGAGAAGGATAGTCCGGGCCATAAATAAAATATTGATCCAGTATTTTATCCTCTGCCAGATGGGTATCTATGTAATTCCCGGTTTTGGCATTATAAAACCAATGAGCGTAGCGGCTGTTGTTATTGATTTCATTGAAGGCGCTGGCGGCATCAAAGAGTGTGTAGCCATTTTTAAACAGGCCCCTCACAGGCTTGTCTGAAGGATGGATCCGGGTTTTAAAGTCGTGGGTCCAGACCGTCCAGGATTGGTTACTTTTGTCGACTTTTATCCCGATATCGCTGGTAAAAATGTATTTGTATTGATCGTCTTCATGCATTTTGTAGGTGACCACATCCCAGCTGTCGAGCTTCCCGATAGCAAAGGGGATCAAGTATTTGGCCGGGAATTTCTCGCCCTCCAATGAAGAGGTTCTGATGCGAAACATTTTGGGGGTGAAAAAGTTCAGCTCCATGTCATCAAAGAGTGACACCCTTGTACAATAGTTTTCAGCCGTAGGGGGCTCTTGTGCATGGGAATTTAAAGCGCATAAAATCAAGAGTAAGGTGACGAAATTTTTTATTGTCATCATTAGTATCCTATTTATTTGTTGAGATTTAGGCTATTTCCGCCCGGATTTAAGCTTTAGCACCTGAACGTGATCGTTATTTTTGGCGACAATTATACCGCGATTTTTTGCTCCCGGTAATCCAATAGTTTTCATTTTTTTAACATCACCATAAATAGCAAGTCCCGTATCCTGATAGTTTAAAGCTGTAAAATTACCCGCCCCATCCCCGCTCAAAAGCAATCCGTAACCGGCATCATTCCGTGGTGTTTCCACCTCGGAGACATACAGATTGCCTGCAATGAGCAAATCGGAAATCGAGTCGTTATTAAAATCGTCAATGAGTATAGTGTTGACGGATGACATCTGCGCCAGCTGAGGCATGGGTGCTACCCGGAATATTCCATTGCCTTCGTTGTAAATGATGGCTGAAGCAAAGGTTTTTGCCTGATAATGAAGTGCCTGCTCAAGATTCCCGGCGCCGTATACCTGATGCAGATCCGCCGATGCGAATGCATTGTAAGTCGGGAATTTTTCCTTGATGAAGGGCATCTGGTTGGAAGAACATTCACGTCCTCTTAGTGGGAACAGGGTTCCCTGATTGTGGTATCCAAGGACGATATCCATCGTTCCGTTTTCATCAAAATCGTGCGCGTAAACTTCGAATGGCTCGGCTGCTGTAGCCTTGTATTTGTAGTTAAGCCCCAGGTTCCCGGCTACAAAGTCGAGGTCTCCGTCATTATCAATATCATCTGAAGCCAGACTAAACCACCAGCCGGTTGAGTTTTTCAAACCTTCCGGGTTAACCTTTACCAACTGGCTTCCACTGTTTTCAAAAATTGTTATCGGCATCCATTCGCCTACCACGATGAGATCCGGGTCCTCATCCTGGTCATAATCCGCCCAGGTGGCGTCGGTTACCATGCCCAACCCCAGGAGCCCGGGGGCGTGCTCCGGTGTAATATCTGTAAATATGCCGCTATCATTCCTGAGGAGGTAAGAGTCTGTTGGGAAAGGGTATTTTGCCGGTACCAACCTTTCCCCGATAAAAAGATCCTGATCGCCATCTCCGTCATAATCAAAAGGTCTTACTACCGAACCGCTGCTTTTTATGTTTGGTAATGCCGCATAGGCTCTGCTAAAGTTGCCTTGCCCATCGTTGATATATATTCTGTCCTGGTACAACGAGTCTCCGGCATCAAATTCATTGCCGCCGCTTACGACATATAGATCCAGGTCGCCGTCATTCTCCAGGTCAAAGAATGTCGCGTCGAGATCTTCAAAATGTCTTTCCGCTGTCCATAAAGTGGCATTTGACTTGGCAAAGGTCCCATCTGTATTTTGTAGCCATAAACCACCTGCATACCCATGTGCCCCACCGATATAAAAATCATCGGCTCCATCCCGGTTAATATCACCCACAGCCAGGGCCGGCCCGAATTGTGACATCTTATGTGGTAGCAGGCTTTCTTTGGCAAAGTCGTTATAACCGTTTTCCCGGTGTTGAAAATTTACTTTTGACTGCTCGGTATGATCCGTAAATAAATGATTGGACGGATCTTTTTTTAGCAAGGCATAGTTGAATTTACCTGTGGCGTTGGCATAAGAAACAGTAAGTTTCTGATTTGTGGGAATATCATGGATTCGCTCGAATCTGGCATCGGGCCAGATAATCAGTAGCTCGTCAATTGTTTTTGTACCACCCAAACCAAAATGAAGACAGTGATCCACTGACGACTGATAACCTCTGGTGGGAAAGTTTTCCTGCACCTGCATTTGTCCGCCGGCTTTTAATATAATTTTTGCGCCAATTCCGTTCATGTTGGTTGACGGTCCTTGAAAAGAAATACTTATAAAGTGTTTGTTACTTTTTGAGCGGGTATTGTTGCGGTAAATTGTTGGCTCCTCGTCGACATTGTTTACCACCAGATCGAGGTCACCGTCATTATCAAGGTCGGCATAGGTAGCACCATTGGAAAAGGTCTTCTGCTCAAACCCCCATGCTTTTACTTTTTTTGAGAATGTGAGATTTCCTTCATTACGAAAAATATAGTTGGCTTTTTTTCTTTTGGGCGTCAGGGAAACCAGTTCGCGTATCAGCGATGCTTTACTTCCCACGTGCTCTCTTTCCGCTGCCTCCAGCCGTTTGATCTTGTAGTTGCGGTAGTCGTTGTTTCGAAAATCCCGTTTCAGCCCATTTGATATGAATAAATCTTTAAAACCATCATTGTCAAAATCTGCCAGTAGGGGCGCCCAGCTCCAATCGGTATTGGTGACACCGGCCATTTGGGCAATGTCACTAAAATGATTGTGGCCATTGTTAAGCTGAAGTGTGTTAAACATGTATTGATAGTGAAACCCATTGTCAACGGCGTTCCAAAACTTCTCCTCGTCCATACCGCTCATGCTGGTTTTTATGCCGTAATTATCTTCCGCCACCATATCCAGCGTGATCAAATCAGCCCATCCGTCATTATTGATGTCGGCAATATCGGTGCCCATGGAGTAATTGGAAATGTGTCCGGTAGCATGCTTTAGATGCTCTGAAAATGTTCCGTCGCCGTTGTTAATATACAGGTAATCGTGTTCTGAATAATCATTGGCAATATATAGATCGGGCCAGCCGTCATTGTTAAGATCCCCTGCCGATACGCCCAGCCCATATCCCAGCTCATGGCCAATAATACCCGCGTCGGAAGAGATATCTTTGAATACTACTGCGTTCTCTTTTTTTGAAGATGGCTTAATCGGCGCGTCATTGCGAAAAAGCTTGTCTCCAACATACGGATCTCTGCTGTTTCTTATTTTGTCAAGGTCGTAGAAAGGCCTGACCTCTACGTTGTGGTTCAACAGGAACATGTCCAGGTCGTTGTCCAGGTCGAAATCAAAAAAGAGCGCCTGTGTGGCATACCCGGGGTCAGCCAGTCCCAGTTCTTTCGCCTTTTCGGTGTATTGCGGAATGCCGTCAACCATACCGGTAGAAATAAAAAACAGGTTGGCCCTTTGTTCCTTTTTGAGTTTGCCTGACCGGCACACATAAATGTCCAGTATGCCGTCGTTGTTGATGTCTACCATGGTCGTTCCGGTGGTCCAGCTTGGGGAATCCGTTAAACCGGCTTCATCGGTGATATCGCGGAATTTCAGGTTGCCAAGGTTTTTGTACAGCTTATTGGGTGTGACGTTTCCGGTAAAAAACAATTCGGGAAGCTGATCGCCATCAAGGTCTCCCACCGCTACACCACCTCCATTGTAATAATATTCATAGAAAATGCTGTTCATTCGCTCATTTTCCGGCAGTGTGTTTCTGAATGAGATGCCATTCTGACTGGTAGGAATGATGTCAAACAATGGTCCTGCTTCAGCGATGGCGGGGATCGATTGTTTCTCCTCACCCTTTGGGTTGCAGGCCACCAACCAACAGATTATCGTTAACACTACCAGTACTTTTTTTTTCATGTTTTTCCGAAATAATAAAGGGGCTGTCTCGGAAGATCCGAATTCAAAACAATTACCGAATTTATTTTAGCCCAATCAACACCTTCCCGGCCTTGCCTAGGGTAAAAGGAGCCTTCCCTTGAAGGCAGCCGGGGAGGTGTAGGATGTTGATGTCAATTCAATTCTGTTTTGAGCACTCAGATAGATCTTTTGAGACAGCCCCACAAAAACAAGCATTTACGGATTAAAATCTTCTAATACCCGGGGTTTTGCTCGAGATTCTCATTCCTGCTTATATCGAAGAAAGGAATTGGAAATATCTCGTGTTTCCCATCGACGAAATTTTCAGCAAACGGTTGTTGGTGATTCGTTAACACCGTACTAATGGGTTCCGGGGCTGTACTGCTTTTAGACCATCTGTATAAGTCGAACCATCGGATAGTATACTCCATAGACAATTCTACCGGCCTTTCGTGGTGGCGGATTTGCTGCCTCAGATCTGCCTGAGACATCGCTCCCAATGCTTCTGCATTTGAACGTGCCCTTACCTGGTTAACAAAATCCAGTGCCTCGCTGTTTCTGCCGTTTTCATTTAAAGCTTCCGCATGCATCAACAATAAATCGGCGTAACGCATCAACGAAATATTGTTGCCGGTATAAAATCCGTCGTCTGTATCGTTGGCATATTTTTTAAAGTAAGTAGGATTTAAAAGATTATCTCTGACCTCGTCGTAAGATGCCATACCACCGTTGCGGGTTCTTTTCATTTCTGACTGTGGGTGATCAAAGAAAATAGATCCGAAAACCCTGTCGCTAGGGTCGCCGTCAGAAGTTACATCTGTCATCATTTCGCTGACCAGCCATTCGGATGGATAGTACAACTCCCAGCCACCAAGCGCTTCCGGCGTAACCTCGAAGTCAAATGGATGCCGTTCGTCATTGCCGTTTGACCTGTCCTGGCTCCATTGGATTTCGAATATGGACTCCTCATTATTTTCGTTCAATCCGGTAAAATTGTCTTCATATGCTGCAACAAGATCATACTTATTACTGGCGATAACAGCCTCAAATTTTGCGATAGCGTCACTAAATCTTTCCTGAAATAAAAAGATCTTTCCCAAATAGGCAGTTGCCGTGGTATTGATCACCCGGCCCGGGTCGTTTTCATCCGGCAGCAAACGCTCTGCTTCTTCCAGGTCGCTTTGTATCTGGGCCCAAACCGCTTCAGGTGTTGCCTGGGTAGGCTTGAAATCATCGTCATTTTCCGGCAGCTTGGTGATCAGGGGAATATTTTTGAAGACGTTCAACAGGGCAAAGTGGTAGTAGGCCCGTAAGAAATGGGCTTCTCCCAAAATTCCATCCCGGACACTCTCGTCGATATTCTCAATACCCGGTACAAAAGTTAAAACCTGATTGGCATGAAATATTCCGGTATAATGAGATCTCCAGAAGCTTGTGAAAGTCACATCATCGGTTCCGTTGGTAAAAGACTTGATACCATTACCATATCCTGTATTAGCAGGTAGAATGTCATCCGATTTCCAGTGCAGGCTGATGTACATTTCCTCAAAAAAAGTCCATTTGGAGCCGTCAAAAGCCTGCAATGGTGCGTAGGTGGCGATGATACCTTGTTTGGCATGCTCCTCGTTTAGCCAGAATGATTCCGTTGTCAATTCCTCCTGGTTTTCCGGCTCAAGAAAATCGCTACATCCTACATAGAAGCCGAGCGAACTGATCATTAAAATTATAACACTTAATTTCTTCATGATTTTATCTTTAACATTTAATCATTATTCTAAAAAGCCAATTGCAGACCTACTACATATCGCTTGGCAGAAGGGAAGAATCCCCTGTCGACACCACGTCCAAAAAGCTCAAAATTCGTAAGTGATGGGTCAAACCCGGAATAGCCTGTAATAGTGGCAAGATTCTCGCCGCCGATATAAATCCTGGCATTGGATAAGATGCTCACCTTATCACCAATGCTGGGAACCGTATATCCAAGTTGGACATTTTTTAAGCGCACGTAGGAGGCGTCTTCCAGGAAGTAATCCGAAGGTCTGAGGTTCTGATTCGGATCGCTGTCGATCTGCCGGAAAACACCGGTGTTGGTATTAGATGGTGTCCAGCCATTAACTAACTCCGCGGAACTTTCGTCGCGATACAGGATCCAACGGGTGCCGTTATACATTTTGCTACCCTCGTTGCCCTGGAAGAAAATGTTGAGGTCAAAGTTTTTATATTGTGCATTGAAGGTCAGACCAAATTCGACATTGGGAAGGTTGCTGCCGAAAAGTGTGCGATCATCATCATTCAGCTCGCCATCGCCATTAACATCTACAAACCTCAGGTCACCGGCCGAAGCTTCGGGTTGTATGCCATGGGCATCCACCTCAGCCTGGGATTGAAATATGCCATCGGTCTTGAACAGGAAAAAGTCGGCAATTTGTCCACCTTCCTGAGTGATGGTAGTGGGATGATTCACAAAGATGACGTTCCCTCTAATGAAAGGATCCCCCAGTTTTTTCACCTTGTTTTTGGTATGGGTGAAATTGGCACTGACACTGTATTGGAATTCACCTGTTTTCTTGCGGTATGCCACAGCCAGTTCCCATCCTTTGTTATTCATTATACCGGCATTTTCAGTAACGCCGCTGGTAAAACCTGAAGTCGCAGGGATATTGGCATCAGTGAGAATGTCCTCCGTATCAATATTAAAATATTCAAAAGTCATGGTAATCTTGTCTTCCAAAAATCCTATATCAACCCCATAGTTGGTGGTTTTTGTCGTCTCCCACCTTATATCAGAGGGTATTGAGGTACTGATGGAGCCTACCAATACGTCTTCCCCGCTGGGATAATTGAGGCGAGAGGTATTAGAAGTAATGGTTGGCAGGAATGCAAAGTCGCCGATATCCTGGTTGCCCAAGGTGCCGTAACTAAACCTGGGTTTTAATTCGGAAATGAAGGGAACATTAAAGAATGACTCGTCGCTAAGCCGCCATCCCAGGGATACGGAGCCGAAAGTAGCTGTTTTATTGCCTGATGGGAAACGGGAAGAGCCGTCCGCTCTCAGCGATAATTGCACCATATACTTGTCGGCAAAATTGTAACCGACCCTGGCAAAGACCGACTGGATTGTTCTTTCAACATTGCTTCCGAATGAATTGGCATCCCCGATACCGCCGCTTAATGCGCGAAGCTTGTCGGAACCAAGGTCGTTATTGCTGCCGCCGGTAGATTGGAAGATCCTTTTTTCCATAGAGCCACCCACCAATGCATTGATACTGTGATCGCCAAAGGTTTTGTTAAAATCGATAACATTATTCCAAACGGTTTCGGAAGTACGTCCCCTTGTTTCGCTTAAGACAGGCATCGTGACCGTTGCCTGGGGGCCGAAGTTATAAGTAGGGGTATGAAAGATGAAATAGTCATTAAATATATTGGCCCCGATCTGAGTCCATATTTTAAGATTATCCGAAATCTTGTACTCCAGTTTCAGGTTGCCCTGAATCCTGTCATCTTCGTCGCGGTTGGTCTCCAGCACCTGCTGACCTACCACGTTGCCGGATCCGATCTGAGGATCCGATGGTGCACCAAAACCGGTGGGGGTACTTGGGTCTATAGCCGGTTTGTGCGGCCTGGATATTAACAAATCCAATATCGGGGAGATCCCTGAGTTTCGATCTCTGAAATTGCTTTCATTCAGGTTAAACATCCTGTCCCGGTTAATGCGGGCATAAGACAAGGATTGGCTCACGGTGACTTTATCACTGATCTTAAAGTCAGTATTCATCCTAAAATTATATTGCTCGGATTCGGTATCGACACCGATACCCTCCTGATTAAAATACCCGGCGGAAAAGTTGTATAATACCGCATCGCTTCCACCTGAGATATTTATGTCGTGCTTTTGCTCAAAGGCTGTTCTGAAATACTCATCCTGCCAGTCTGTATCCGGCAATCCGGATTGAGATATAAATTCCGGCAGCTCCAGGCCGTCGGCTTCCAGTCTTGTCCTTATGATTTGATTCACCTGATCGCGATTGGCCAGGTCAAGCTCTTTAATGACATTGGAAATACCGACATAAGAGTTGACGGAAACTTGTGGCGCTCCCTTATTGCCACGCCTGGTGGTGATCAGGATCACGCCATTGGCGGCTCTGGAACCGTAAATCGTGGAAGCTGCCGCATCCTTCAATACGGTAATGGATTCAACATCGCTTGGATTGACCTGTAATAGTGAACTTGGAATACCATCTACCACTACTAAAGGGTCATTTCCGCTAACGGTGCTCAAACCCCTTACGCGAAGAATTGGCGGGGAACCCGGTGTTCCCTGGCCACTAACAGCGCTTAACCCAGCAGCCTGCCCTTGCAGCATGGTACCAATATTATTACCAGGTAGTTTTTTCAGGTTATCAACCTCGACGGTGGCTACAGAGCTGGTCAGGTCTCTCTTTCCCTGGCTACCATATCCAACAACTACAACTTCCTGCAATTGTTGAATGTCAGCCAATAGGGTAATATCTATAACCGAACGCGATCCTATCGCTACTTGCTCGGTAAGATAGCCAATAAAACTAAATGTCAACGTTGCGCTTGGAGAAACGGTAATGGTGTAATTACCGAGCGCATCGGTGATACTTCCGTTTGTGGTGCCCTCTTCAACAACGTTAACACCTGGTATAGGGTCGCCGGTATCGGTAGTCACCTGACCGGTTACAGTCTGGGATTCTTGCCCAAAAATGGAAAAATTTAGCATAAAAGCTAACGCAAGTCCCAAAGTTATCTTTAAATGGGTTTGTATAAATTGGATCATAAAATATGGGTTTTAAGTATGTAAAATAAATACCACAATACAATGATGAGAATGAGTAACATAAAATGCCACCTGCCCACCTCTACACCTACTCTACATGAATAAAGACCGGCTTTACGAGACCTTAACAGGTTTTTGTCAATTTTTGGAAAAGACCCCTGTGATTTTTGGTATTTTAAGATGAGGCTGGCTAAAAAACATTGCGACGGGCGATTTTGGCTTTAAGTTTTTGTTGGGGAAGCCGTTTTTTTAAATCGTCAGGACGCTGTCTTTGGATGGCTTCCCGCTTCATTAAGGCATTGTCAGCGTCGAAACCTTCGATCTCGGCTTCGGTGAGGTTTTTATTAAGATTTGCAGGATCAACCGGCTGGTAACCATAATTTTTCAGATCTTGTCCGGAAATGGCTTCAAATATTACCACTTCGCCAGGGGTAAGCTCTTTGGAGAATTTTCCGTGATTGTTGGAGAGAATAGGTTTTTGCAGGTTAGCCCACATATCTCCACTCGCGGCCGCAAGCGCCGACTCCCGGGATTGATAATAGGCTAACACGGAGTCCTGAAAATCAATGTTTAGCCAATTACACACTTTTGCAACTGTTTCCTCCGGTGACCGGATGAGCCGCTCATAGTGGATCCTTATACCACGCCGGGGCCCCACTTTTGAAAGGATCCGGTCGGATGCCTGTTGATCTTTTTTCCACTGTCTGGCTAAATGATAGACATGTTTTTCCCCGATTGGGGTCTTTTTAAAGGAAGCTGCCACATCTCTTCCATCTCTTACAAGGTGTAGGTAGAAGGGTTGTATACCCGACAATTCCAATTCCTTAAAATACCTGAAGTTGGGCATACTTTTGCAACACCAAAACTGTTTGCCGAACTTTTCGGCCTTCAGTTCATAAATCACCTTGAAGATTTCTATCAGGGAATTGGTCTTGCATCTGGTCTTAATAACCTGGCGGTTGAGCTGAATGCCTACCCACGGCACCGGATTGCTTTCAATCAACTGGCATACATCGTCGATGAGCTCCATAAACTGGAAAGGATCATGCAGGCTACCGTATTGTTTAAGATAAGGCATAAAAGTATCCAGGATGTGTGGCGGATGCGGTGCACAGATGGCCGGAAGTTGATTGAGCATGACCCGCAATAAATTTGATCCTGATCTTTGTGTACCTATAATCTGTATGCCCTTCATATATGTGCGGTTTTAAATAGTAAGGCATGATACATGACTCGTGGCTTGTCCATCCTTGCCTTGTGTTGAGCTAACCCTGTTTTTATCGAATATATCATCATTCAAGCGAAAAGAAAATATCCGGATAATCCTGAGAGAGGTATGAGATATACCAGTTTCATTTTGTATTTTATCACTAAAACCAATACGACAGCCAGGATCATCCATGATTTCCAACTATGGTCCATTTCTCTTACCAGGATGATCGATGCGGAGATGATCAAACCGATAATAGCGGCCCTCAATCCAAAGAATATAGCTTTAACGGTGGCCAATTCTTTAAATAACGCTATAAACCTCGTGGCCATGATCATGATCAGGGCGGGAGGTAAGAATATGGAAATGGTTGAGCACAATGCCCCTCCAAAACCTGCCATCTTGTAGCCAATAAAGGCAGCTGTTATTAAAATAGGGCCTGGCGTGACCTGTCCCAATGCAATTCCGTCGCTAAACTCCTGGCTGTTTAACCACCCTAATTGTTCCACAAACAAATCGTTCATCGTTGGAATCATGACATAGCCGCCACCAAACAGTGTTAGGCTCAGGCCACCGAACAGAGCGGATAGATTAACGATCTTTCCACCAAGTGAATCCCCGGTGTAAGGCTGTATCAGGGGTAAAATTAATACCAGCAAGATTGCCAGCGGAATGGGTAGTAATGTTCTCAAAACATCTTTGGTGTGTATCGGAATTTGCTCTGTCGGGTCTTGAAAGTCTTTCTGATAAATGAGGTAGCCGGCAATTGCGCTGGCAATGAGCACCAGAATTGTCGTCATGTAACCGCCTATGCCCAGCAACGCCACGGCTGCCAGGACCATTATAATTGCCTGGCTGATGTTAGTCAGATGCTTACGGGCCATATTGATGCCCACGGAAAAGACAATGGCGGCAACGGCAGGTGTGATCCCGGCAAATATATGATCCACTGCCGGCAATGTTCCCAGTTCAAAGTAAGCAACTGACAGGCCATAGATCAGAAGGAAAGAAGGTAATATCACCGCCAGCATAGCGATCAGGGCACCGGTAAAACCATTCATTTTGTAGCCAACAAAAGACACTACATTAACAGCCATAGGGCCGGGCAGGACGGCGGCTAAACTTAATGCATTGGCAAAAGCCTCGTCGTTGATCTTCCGGTCTTTATCAACCAACTGATCCTTGATGACGGATATAAGTGCCATGAAGCCACCAAAAGCGGTCGAACCAATTTTGAGAAAAGTTGAAAAAAGATACTTATTCTTTGACATTATTCCGGAAAGCTGTTTTTCAACACCCTGATGATGATATTTTAAATTTACTTTATGTATATAAATAGTCAATATTCCATTCAAAACCTATGAAGCTTTCTATAATAATTTTGTAAAAATAGCCAACCTGGCCGCACGTTGTGTGAATTAAACCTCTACACGAACTCCCATAGCTGGCCATTCATGCCAACTTTGGCATAGGCCCGTTGCTTCCGGAAAATCTTGGAATAACTTGTAGCTGGTCTCTACGCTGCTGACTTTTGCGCGATCATTGGAGTATTTCACCAATTTGAACAACCGCCTGAAAATGGTGTAGTTCAATAGGTGTCGGGGACATGGTGGCTTATACCTGGAAGCAACCACAGGCTGGCACCACCATCTGAAAAAGTGGTTGGATAATTTTCTGTCTTTTCGCGTTGAATTTTCCGGAATTATCCGTTATCCGTAACTATATCCAGTAAATCTTTGTTTTCAGTGTTATCATTGCTAATCAATCCAAAATTGTCGCTCTTATAATTCCAATTGGCAAAACCTATTCCAGTCTCTTCGAAAAGTTGGATCATGTCTTTATACCATCTAAAAGTGTCTTTTTCAGGAGCATTTGATATAATGCCAAACTCTCCACAATACAGGGGTAATCCCAATTCTTTGGCTTTCAGGATGGGTTTGCTCCATTTTTCCAGCAGGAGTTCTTTATTAAATTCAACACCTACCCATTTTTCTACCTCGGGTTTAACGGCTTCCGGCAATTGCTCAAATTCGGATTCGGTCAGAATGATCCCCGGGTAATGCACGGGCCCGACATATTCTTTCAAAGAGGTCCATCCCGCGTTGTAGTGAGTAAGCAAAAAAGGTTCGTAAAAATGGAAACTTAAGAGAATGTTGGAATCGTTTTCAGGTACGCTCAGGGCATCAAAGGTGTCAGTAGATTGCCAGCGATTGGACCCTATAACAATAGTTCTTTCCGGTTCCAATTCTCGGATGGCATTAAAAGCGTTGGCGAGCAGCCTGTTCCATGATTCATGGTCATCGGCCACCGCTTCGTTCATTAATTCATAGGCCACCAAGTCGTTGGGGTACTGTTTTAAAGCCCTGGAAAGGTCGCGCCATAGGTCGAAGAACTTTTCTTGTTCTTCCGAATCTGTCCACAACGGTTTTACCTCGGCATTAAAATGATGAGACCGGAGGATGTGAAGGTCCACAATAACCCGAAGTCCACTTTCTGAACACCAATCAATACAGTTTTGCATTAATTGAAAAGCAGCTGCATGCCGATTCCCATTTTCATCCCACATTTGTTCTTCATCTATGGGGAGACGCACATGATCAAATCCCAGCCCCGCTATTTTTTGTACATCGGATTTGGTGAAAAAATCTTCCCTTTCTTTTCCCCTTCGATTACTTTGAGAAAGCCAATGCGCTATGTTGGTTCCTTTTTTGACCTCAAATTTTTCTGAGGCCGTTGGTGCCGGCGCGTGGCTGCAGAATACGAAAAGCAAGGCCCATAACATCATGGCGCCGTTTTTCACAAGGTAGTTGATTTTTTGTCGCATTAGGTTGTTGTTTTACATTTCCAATTTTTGTTTTGTAAGACTTCTGATACCACCACTTCATCCATATTGGCATCCCTGTATGTCATTTTAAAGGTTGACTTTGGCATCTTAAAGTCTATAAATTTCTTTACGTACTAATTCCATTAAATCCATATGTTTTTCCTCATGCATCAATTGCCGGTACTTTTTTCTGTCCAGCTTTTCCACAATGTTCCAAATAGCGCGGTTCATCTCCGCATGTTCCCTGAAAAAAACCACCATATCAAAAATCCGTGGGGAGGCATCTGCAGTGAAAAACCGATCATATCCAAATTCCTTGGCATAGAAGAAAAACTCAACGGTGTGCAAAAAGTTTCGCGAGGCCCCAATCAGGTCCCAATCAAAATTCCAGTCGTTATCGTTCGTGTGCAAGTAGTAATCCACGTTGGATTGTTCGCAAAGCGCAAGCACCTGTGCCGGGTTTTCCTTGGCCAATAGGGAATGCCCAAAGTCTATCGTGATCCCGGTCGCGGGGTTCTGCACTTCCTTCAGGAAAACAATGGTTTTAGCACAGGTATCCAAATGGCAATTAACCCTTGTTTCATTGATCTTGTATTCAATGAATAGTGGCATTTCGGGTTTATAGTCCGTGGCTTCTGCCACTGCATCAATCATATATTTCCATGCTTTTTGATAGTCTACCTGGAACAAATTGTCAAAACCGTCGGATAGGGGACAGCAGGTTACCAGTGGCGCCCCTACAGCAATAGCATAATCCTTGGCATCTTTAATCAATTGTACAGCCTCCTTTCTCAGGTTTTCTTTTGGCCTGGACAGGGCCCCCGGAACCCATTTGGTCTCTTTTTTAATGTTGGCATTCACGGCGGCGAACTCCAGCCCCATCTCCTGCATCAATGCTTTGGTCTGGCTGGCTTCTTCAGTTTCATAGGGATATACAATTTCCACACCGGTAACACCATCTATGCGCTTCACAATTTCCAGTCTTTCCCTTAACCCGATAGGTTCCTGATATTCCGAAAAACGATCTTGTGTTTTGCTCAAAAAAGCGGTTATAATGCTCTGCTTCATTTACTTGCGTAGGTTATTTATGTGTTTAATTTTTTTTCAATGAGTGTTCGAGGATGGTTCTTCTATAATAGTCTCTCTCACAATTTTTGGGTCGGTAAACTGATCATTCAAATCGGTTACCGTTGTTGAAAAAGAGTACATTACAGCACCTTCCTCCCCGGCTTGAAACCAGTGTTTTGTACCGGCGGGTAAGATAAGCTGGGCCCCGGGTTTCATAACAATCTCGTTTCGCATCGTATAACAATCCTGTTTGCCATCTACAATAAACCCTTCCTTCATCGTGTTCTTCCCCGGAATGTAGAACCTTAGGTTTCCACTAATAGCCCGGATGACCTCTTCCTTTCCGGGATCATTTCCAACGGTCGGATGCCAATGCTCCGGCTCGGTCTGGTTGGGCAAAAGCACCAAAATTTTGCCTGCAATCCTGTCGGTCTGAAATAGGGTCAAAATTTGCACCCCCTCTTTTTTTAAACGGCTCAGACCAAAATCTGCTGCCGTTATATTTTTTTTATCCTCTGGGGTGAGCAACAGGCCGGCGGCCTCTATCATTTCAATGGATTTGTCACAGACTTCCTTAAATTCTTTAAACTTTATCATTGATCGTTTCTTAGTTCAATACCAGTGGCTTTTGAGGTTTTACGGCCAACCAAATAGGTATGGCCAGTATATTAAGTACCGCCGCCAAAATGAAAAACGGCGTATTGGACCCGGTAAAGGCAACCATATACGGAAAGGCCAAAGCGGTAAAAAAGGACCCCAGGTTTCCGGCCATGTTCATGGTACCGCTGACGGTACCCGAGTGTTCTTTTCCAATATCCAAACAGGTGGACCACGAAGGGCTCAAAGTCATATCTGCTCCGAAAACGGCAAGCGATATAAAAATCACCGCTCCGGTAACTTCTTCCATATAAATGCTGGCAAGGATCCCTATAGCTGCCAGGCAAAACCCTATAATGGCCGGAAGCTTTCGGGATAAGTCCCATTTGCCCATGCGATAGATCAGGTCTACCAGCCACCCGGAGAACCAATTTCCCAAGGCACCAAAAACAAAAGGTGCGGAAGCATGGAATCCCGCTTCTACGACATCCAGGTTATACTTTGCCTTTAAATGGGGGAACAACCAGGTCAGGCAAAAAAAGAAAGTGAAGTTACTGCTGAAATACTGTCCCATCATCAGCCACATGCCCCCGGACGAAAACAGTTTCTTGAACGAAATGGATTCCCTTGTTCCTTTTTCATTTTTTGTACCCTCCTGAATGATCTTTAATTCGGAACCGGTAACCCCAGCATGCTCTTTTGGATTATCACGATACCACCAATACCATAGTAAAGCCCAGAGAATTCCTACGGCCCCTAAAATCATGAAACTCATTCTCCAACTCGTCAAGTCAATCAGCCATGCTGCAAAAGGCAATGCAATGGCTGCCCCGATTCTACCTCCCGAAAAATTTATACCATGCACCAGACCTCTTTCCTTTGCCGGGATCCAATTAAAAATAGCGCTGGCCATTCCAGGAAATGCACCAGCTTCTCCAGCCCCAAAGAGAAAACGGACAATTAAGAGTCCAATGAAGTTAAAGACGGCTCCGGTCAAGGCCGTAAAAATGGACCAGATACTGACGACTGCGGTAAGCACCTTTCTTGCCCCCAATTTATCGGCCAGGTATCCGGAAGGTGTTTGAAACATGGCATATCCCAGCGCAAAAATGGATAGCGCCCAGCCCATTTGTTTGTCTGACAATCCCAAATCATTGGCTACCGGATCCTTGGCAACAGAAATCAGTATCCTGTCAAACAACACGATCATGGCCAGTACGAATGTTCCAAAGACCATTCGGTACCTTACCGGAAAAAGGCTCCTGTCATTCATTTATTTGTTTTAATATCAACTGTTTTGTCTTCTCCAGGTGCTCCCTGGCCAGTGATTCGGCTAAATCCACCTCTTTGTTTTCAATAGTCTGGATAATGTTCAAGTGCTCCGGAAGGGTCTCATCCGGAGCGCGTAGAAGGCCGATCAGGTCTATACAGACCAAAAGATTTCCCTGGCGGAAAAGCTTATGTAAAAAACTGTTGCCACTGCCCTTCATGATGGCATCATGAAACATAGCATCGGCTTGCTGGTAATCCTTTTCATCTATTTCGCCTCGGAGAAAAGGAAGGAACAACTGTCTTAATTCCTCCACTTCCTCAGCTGAAGCGCGTTCTGCAAATAGCCGGACTGCCGTTCCCTCCAGCGCTATCCTGCAATCATAAATTTCCAACATCTCCTTATCAGTGAATTCTTTCACTATGACCCCTTTTCGCGGTAAGGACTCTATAAGTCCTTCACCCTCCAGCATCTGGAGTGCAGACCGTAAGGGTGTTCTGCTAATGCCCAGGTCGTCGGCAAGCCTGTCCTGAACGATTTTCTGTCCCGGGAGTAGCTCTTTTAGCATAATCATGGATTTGACCTTTTGATAGGCTTGAGCACTTAGTTCGTTGTTAAAAATCTTATCCATGAAATCCTTTTTTGTGTACCGTATACGGTATACGAATATACTGAATTCAATGGCGTTTACAAACTAAATCTGATATTAGTAATGCTTAGCGTCTTTATCAGGCGTTAATTTTCCCTGTCTGATGATAATAATTACCCGCTCGATGGGCTGTCTTTGGATGAGGAAGAGAGGAAAGGACATGACAGGGGTAGAACAGAAGAAATCAGTGGCGATGCGGAACGATAGCTTTAGCGCATTGCTATGATTAATTCTTTATACGTTCTAAAAATGCATAAACCTCTGCCTGACTCGATGCCATTGCCTTCTGATTTCCTGCTGTACTGCCGCCAAATGGGAATCGATACTTTTCTCCATTCATTCGGACGGGTTGCTCCCGCCGAAAACTGGCAGGTGGCTCATCTCCAAAGAATAAGAATTGATGGCCGGCATCCCGATAAGCAATATTTTTTATTTGGGCAGCCGGATCGGCATTTCTCATCCTTGATTCTATCAGATTGGCCATTTTCGTAGATGGCCATACTTCGTCTTCGGTCCCTGATAAGAGTAGCACAGGACATTGAATTTGCGCAACTGCTATCATGGAAGAATCAAGGATTTCTTCATTTTCAAGCAGGGGTGTATAATAACTTACAAAGTCAATAAATCCGCCTTCTTCGGGTAACACTTTTATCGGAGCAAATGGAATGGGTATGCCATTTAGCGTCCAAGAGGATTTTAGTTCATCCTGGTTCCTGTTAAAGAGGGATTCAGGAACAACCAGGCACGATGGTGAATAGGCAATTATCCCGTTAATATTGTCATAGGTGCTTGCATAAAGCAATGATAGTTCAGCCCCTCTTGAAGGACCAAGAAGAACAATTTTTCTATCTTCTCCATGCAGCTCTTCGCGGGCCCAGCTAATGATGGCGTGGAAATACTCCAGGGGAATTTCTTCTATTCTATTTGGCAAGTTGTTAATCCCGGTATAGGCAATGGATAACACATCATAGCCGTTTTTTACAAGCGGGTAAGCATATTTATTGGGCAAATAACCTCCGGTCGAACCGGGGACAAAGACTACTATCGGATTTGATAAATTAGAATCCTGTGTTATTAATAAAATATTAAAGTGCTCATTTTCTACCCGCTCGATGAAAATGCCTTCCGGGATTTTAGAACAGGCCAAAAGTAGCAGGAAAGAAAGCGGGGCTATCTGTTTCATAAAACTGATCATAATATCCTGGCTAAATAACGTTTCCTTCTTCATCGAATTTCATATATTGCTCTCCCCAGGCTTGCATTGAATCGATAATTGGAAAAATAGAATAACCTTTTTCAGTAATAAAGTACTCAACTCTGGGAGGTATCTCGGGATAAATTTTGCGTGTGATGAGACCATCGGCTTCGAGCTCTCTAAGTTGCTTGGTAAGCATTTGTTTGCTAATACCATAAACTCCGCGCCTTAACAGACCGAATCGATTAATGTCCATGGAGATGAGGTAGAGCATAATAGGTTTCCACTTGCCCCCGATGGTTCGCATCGTATAATCTATGGGAGACGCTGACCGTATTCGATATTTTTCCATAAAAAATACTTTTATAACCGATTGATAATCAACTATAGTCTATTAATTATGACTAGGTAATCTTTATGTAACTACTTTCAAATATAGAACTAATTAGTGACTTTTGAGGAAAAAGACTGAATATGACACTTGAATTAACAGATCAAAATTTTGAGACACTGGTACTCAATAACGCCCAACCCGCTGTCATTGATTTCATGGCAGTATGGTGTGCTCCCTGTAGGGTGGTTAGTATGGCGCTTGAAATTATGGCCGAGGAATATGATGGGCAAGCCATTATTGGCAAAGTAGATGTTGATACCAATCCGGAGCTTATTTCAAAATTCGGCGTTCGAAATATGCCAACGATATTGTACCTGAAAGATGGAGAGGTGGTAGACAGGCATGTCGGCGCTACCTCTAAAGTGGTATTGGAAGAAAAGCTAAAGGCCATTTTGTAAAACCTTCAATGGCGGGAATACCGATCTTGATTTTTATGTTATGGTGAGGTTTCCCGCTTTCCTGTGAGGTTGTAGAGAATTCCACACCTGGCATTATCTTTTTTCATAATCCTTACCCGAAAGTTTGCTAAAATATAGGTTATAAATTTATTTTAATTTGATATTGAAGCGGATTGGCATAGGCAACGATGACATAATTTCCAAGTCTTCGTTCCGCTTTATACAAGCGCTCTAATTGGTCATCTTGCAATACGGCGGATTTAAAAACTGAACAAAGGCCGTTTGGTTTTCCCTTGGGTGTATAATTAGGACCCTTATAGATTGCTACATTAATTCCTAGTATTTTCATCAAAGCATTTGCTTCTCTTACAATCTGTTCGGTAGGTTCAGCGAGTTCACTTAAATCAATGATGCCCCTGTATTTTGACGGTAGCCAGGCCGGATAAAAATTATTTTCGATGTATTTCATTGGAATAAGTTGTTCTTTGGTGGTGTATCTATGTATAATCTCTAACGTCCCCGTCCGGGTGTGGTTTAATCCACCTTCCATGTCAGACCAACGTCAATCAGTACACTCACTTGAGCATAATTCCCAGCATTGATGGAAAGATGGTCATGCACTTTCTTAACCTAATAAGCAGGTTTAAAAATTGATGTTGTTTCCAGTGACTAGCCGGCATTCAAATGCCTCGTGGGTGTTCCAAGATAAAATAGATAGGTTTAGAGCGTGTTGCACCTAGTCGGAACGGCATCAGCCTATGTAGCGTAGTGACTGTTATCTCTTTTTTCACTTTGTTCGAGTATTTCCAAAATAAACTTATCGTATTCATTGCCCATTGGAATGTCCATGTCCACTTTGATGCATCGTCTCATTGTAGGAACTTCGACTTTTTTGATCGGATTCCAACCCTTCTTTTCAAAATTGATCCAGTAAAAACCAATCCCTCTTTTTTGCCAGTTTGGAAGTTCGTTGAAGTTATTTCCATTACTAAACAAAAGTTCATTTTTGAATGAGGTTGATTTCCCTTCTATTTCCTCGGTCGCCTCAGTGGCCGATTTGCCTTTTTCGCGGAGAAGCCAGTAACAATGAGAGTTAAGCGCATTTCGATGTGCATCTTCATTTCTCCATCGGAAATAATTTACAACATCCTGCTTTCTAGGGAGTTGTGAAATTCGACAGTCAAATGCGGCAATATCTCCAAGTCCTAATGTGAATTTAGCACTGGCTTCTCCGGCAAGAACTGAGTTGTATTTTCGGGTTTTTCGAGAAAATGTGTCTTCATTCAGATCAAATAACAAAGAAATTTCATCACTTTCGGTAAAACCATATATAACTTTAAATCCACAATTCATTAAGTGTTTTACGGTCTCAACCATTAGGTCTCTAAAATTTTCATCAAATGGCCTTTTGAAGTTGTGCTTTTCCTTGGTTAGTTTCGTGAAACTTCTTCCATCTATTCTAGCCACCATATAAATATTTGGAGGCACACAGAAATCATGTGAAGTTTCATATACTCTGAGCTTTTTATCTAATTCATCGAATTTCATCCTTCCAATCCTTTATTTCGAACCCCATGTTCTCTGATTTGACATGGTAAAGTTTATCATATCCTTCATTTAAACTTGGCAATTCCAATTTGCTATAGCATCCTTTTATGCCAATTTCCGGAATCCTTTCCTTTCCTTTTCTTGCTTTGTTTCGATCCAGTGCCTCCACCAGGGACAAATGAAAATAGTACCCGATTACTTCATACTTTTTTGCTTTGGCAAGTACTATATATTTTTTTCGTTCTTCAGAAGTTGGATTAGTATTGTCAACCACAAATTGAGATTGTGTGGCAAGACATGTTTCTAAGAATTTATTTTCCTTATTTCTAGTATTCAAAAGGTCCATACTAATTCGAACATGACTATTGAAGAAATTTGTCTTGTAAAAGGTCGACTTACCAGTAGCTTGAATTCCTATAAAGATTATTGCTTGCACAAATTTTTAAGTTAGAAGAATTGGAGATAACAACCGGCTAGACACCACATTGTGGTGTATATATTTATTTTATCAAAACTCGAATCTAATTGATTTTTAATGAAATTCATATCTGTATTGGTCACATAAGTGTCTATTTCTATGGTCTTGTTTGAATTATGCCCCCCATCTAGTTGTAGTTTAAACCCCATCTTCCTGTCGGACCAACGTAAATCAATGCTTGAAAATCAATAATCTAAGGATAGTCATTTTGAGACGGTTTCAGATGGTGGGCCGGCATTTAAATACCTCGTGGAAGTTCCAAAATAAATAGGTGGGTGTAAGAGAATTCTATACCCAGTACTGGTTTGTCCAAATACACTTAAACAAATCATAGTCCCAATAACAATATGCTTCCGCTTGACATTCCATACGGTCTTCTCTTTAAACTTATTTTCGTTTTAATCTCCTGTTCGCTTCTTCGATGCGTTTGCGCTGTTTTTCACTGAGTCCGTGCTTATAGTATAGCTCAGGATCCATATTGAAATATTCATGGCGTTTCATGTCAGGGTCATGAAGATCCAGGCTTAAATCGCAATCAAACCGCATAAGTATACTCACAGAAGGGTCCCAGCCGTAAGCCGGGGCAAGGTGGGAGATGCCCCAGGTAATTCCTCTTCCGTTACCATTGTTGGCAAATGCATCGGGAACGAATGACCCTGCTGCACCTGGCATTAATTCCACAATAGAGGCAATCTCAAAACTCACGCCATCTTTGGCATACTGAATCGTGAAGTGCTCGTTACCATCTTTCACAACCAAAGCGGCTATTCCTTCCATAAATGGAAACATGGTCGTTTCATGGCCTGAATTAATAACAGGGTTTAATGGGTGTTTCTCAAAAGGTCCCAAAGGATTGTCTGCTATCGCTAAACCTGTCATTCTTACCAGGTTAGGGTCCCCATCAAAATCTGATTTGTAGTACAAATAGATTTTATCGTTGTATATAAAAGGGTGCGGGTCGTGAATGGAGTACTGATCCCATTCCCCTTCGGCTCCATTTTCAACCACTATCTTGTTGTAAGGTGTCCAGGGCCCATCCGGCGAGTCCGCATAAGATACCGCCACGGGACAATCATCGCCCCTCAGGCCGCTTGCTTCCATAAATCCCTGATAGTATAGGTAATACTTACCTTGGAACTTCAGGATATCGCATGTAGTAACCGAACGCCAACCTACGTTTGGCTTTGGTGGCCGTTTAATTGCCACTCCCTGCTCTTCCCAGGTAAACCCGTCCGTACTGGTGGCATACCAAATTTCCGACAGATCCCAGTCTGAGGAAGGAATGGTATCATTAGCTTCCTTGGCGCGACGCAGCCCTACTGGTTTTACAGGGGTGTTTCTGTAGGTGTACCAAACATAATATTTACCATTCTCAAAAATTACTTTTGACGGATCGCGACGTGTGATCGTGCCGTCGTAGTTGTTATAATCAAACCCTTTTAGTTTCGTATACCTGAACTGGGTATATAACTCATTGTCCTCCGGTCTGGGAGCCATATACTTTGTGTAGTTTCTTTCCATGGCCGCACTTAGTTTCCTGTTGGGTTTTTCTTTTGGCAAAACAAACGGAAATGCTTCCTGTGCCATCGCCGGAACTACTACCGATATCAAACAGGCAAACAGAAGGCCTAAAGTTTTATTTTTTGTCATTTTTAGAGATCGTTTTGTTTTCTGTTTTATTGAATCAGAGGTTGCTTAAAAGCTACCTCTACAACTTCGTATCGGGTCAACGTCAATTAATACGGGAATGTCATTATCATTTTGAGACGATTCCAGTTGGTAGCCGGCATTCAAATGCCTCGTAGACGTTTCAAAACAAATAGGTGGATGTAGCGTATCCTACACCCAGTGATCATGATATCTTTTCTTTGGATTCTGTGCCCGGTGGGCCGTCGCCGGTTCTAGGTTAGTTATCCCAAACTATTGCCAAAAGCGACGATAACAATTCCTACAACCATACAAGTCAGCCCAAAGTATAAATATCTTTTAGCTTTGGTAGAGGCCTGCACCCATTCTTTTGTGATGATCCCGCTGATGATGGCGGTGGCTACGGAGGCAGTATTGAATATAGCGTATCCTACTGTATTTCCCATGCTGCCGAGTTTGAAGGCGGCAAAGGCAAACAGCGCCGACGCCGCATAGTGGAAAACAGCCATGATGAAGATCAGGTACAGGTTTTTGCCGAAGCTGGCTGTTTTAAAGTTGCCCCAGGCCTGTTTTTTGGAAAGCTGCCAGGCAAAATAAGCTGTCATGGCTATACCGCCACTGATGAAGATAGGAAACATAACCGCCACGGCAGTGATCCAATCGGCATTGCCGGCTTTTTGGCTGGCTTCGTGCAAAAAAGGACGGCCTACGGCATTGGCGTAGCTGAAGCCAGTAGCGAGTAATCCTCCTGAAATGGCGATTAAAATACCCAGCGTCATAGAGCCTCCGGACTGCTGTTCCTCGGCCTCATTGGTATTTTTTTCGTCTTTCTCCCGGATTAAGCCAGCTTTGCCATTGGCAATAATACCCACCAAAACCACCACAAGGCCTGTTAAAATCATTAACAGTGCATTACGTGGCGGTAAGCCGTCGACCAAAAACGGAAGCAGCGAACCAATAAGGATGATAGTGCCTATGAACAATGAAAAACCAAGGGACAACCCGATGTGATTAATGGCTTTGCCCCACATCATAACTCCAGTGCCCCATAAGAAACTGGCCAAGGCCATTTTTAACAGAATATCTGACGGCATTGACCCAAAGACCTCCCCAAAACCTTTGATTAACGTGGTAGATGCAATGATGGGTACCACAAACATGGTAAGCAGGAAGAATAAACTCCATGTATTTTCGTATTTAAACCCTTTTGTAAATTTTTCAGGGAGGGCATATAACCCGAGCATTAAACCCGCAAATATTGCCCATATGACTCCTTCAAACATGATAAATTATTAGGTTAAAAATGATTTTCAATAGTTAAAATTTACCAGTGGATTTTGAAAACCGTTTGGCTATTATATTTATCCGCCGGTTTCGTAACCGAAGCGGGTGAATTTTCGATGTTCGGCCCATTGGGATAGCGGTGTGTCTCACAACAGAATCCGCGATATCTTCCATACTGATCACCGTTTTCCCTACATAATTTGTCTGAAGTGAAGTATCCGGAATAAAACAGCATGCCGGGCTCTGTGGTAGATACTTCCAGTTTTCTCCCACTTTCCCGGTCATCAAATTCCGCTACTTTTCTCAACCGGTCGATACTTTGGTCAAACAGGTAGTAATGCTCAAACCCGGTTGTTAATTCCTCAAATGCCTCTTTCAGCAACTTTCCGGCTCTTAGATCGGCTACCGTATTATTTACACTGCCGATGGCGCCAACGGGTACATTGGTTTCATCGGGTTCCAGGTAGTTATCGGCTAGTATGGTGGCATGGTGATTTTCGATAGTTTGCTCAAATCCCGACAGGTTAAAATAGGTATGGTTGGTCAGTGAGATGGGGGTAGTTTGATCCGTGGACCCTTCATAGCTAATTGCCAATTCATTGTCATTGTTTAACACAAAGGTTACCCTGACCTCAACATTTCCCGGATAGCCTTCTTCCATGTGAGGGCTATTTAATGACATCATAACACCCACTGTATCATCTGCCTCAGTAGGTTGGGCAGACCAGATCTTTTTATCAAAACCACTCAACCCTCCATGCAAATGATTTGAACCGTTGTTAATTGCCAGTATATATTCTTTTCCATCAATTTTAAATTTCCCGTCTTTTATCCTGGAAGCATACCGCCCTACCGTACATCCGAAATAGGGGGCGTTTTTTTTATATTCCCCGGAAAGGTATCCCTCCATCGAATCAAACCCACAGGCCAGCTCATGCCTTGTATTTTCTTGCCCAGGGACAGATATGGAGGTTACCGTGGCGCCAAAAGTCATGATTTTAACCTCCATGCCGTTGTCGTTAGCCAGTAAAAACTGGTCTATGTTTTGATCTTCATACCTGCCAAATATCGTTTGCTTAACATTCATGGGTTTTTATTTTGATAATGCTTTTCAATTAAATCCGGGATACTATATTGCTGTTGTTATAGTCGCTATTGCTCACCTGAAAAGGTTTTAGTTTTTCCCAATCAAATGACACACCTATACCAGGCGTGTCGGGTGCCACGGCGCGATAGTTTTTTACGACCAATGGCCGGCTGGTATAGTCATCTATCGGAAAGCTATGCACCTCCAGCCACCCCGAATTGGATTGGGCTGAAACAAGGCTCACGTGCAATTCATGCATACCATGGGCGCAGATAGGAATATCGTATTTTCTGGATAGCTCCGCTACCCTAAGCCATCCCGATATGCCGCCGCAATTGGAAGCATCGGGTTGAATAAAGGAGAGTCTGGCTTGTTCAAAGGCGTATTCAAACTCATGGATGGTATGAAGGTTTTCGCCCATTGCCAGTGGTATAGGCGAAGCCACTGCGATTTCGGCGAATCCGAGATAGTTGTCAGGAATGGTCGGTTCTTCGAACCAGTGAATGTTGTACGGCTCAAACTTTTTCGCAGCCTCAATTGCCTGTGCCACAGACATGGAATAATTGGCGTCCACCATAAAGGTAACATTGTTTCCGATCAGCTCACGAACCGCCTTTACCCGGTCGATATCTTCTTGCAGGTTGGCTCTTCCTACCTTGATTTTTACTGCATTGAAACCACGCTCCAGGTATCCTTTGACATTGCTGAGAAGTTTAGGCAGGGGAAATTGCAGGTCGATGCCGCCGCAATAGGCTTTGCAGGTATTGCCGGCACCACCGGCCATTTTCCATAAGGGAAGTCCGACCTGCTTACATTTAATGTCCCATAGGGCAATGTCTATGGCTGAGATTGCAAACGAGGCGATGCCCCCTCTGCCGACATAGTGTATATGCCACCATAAAAAATCATAGATTTCTTCAACCCTGTCACCGTCCTTTCCCAGGATAGCGGGTACCATATCGTTTTCAAGCATGGCCCTAATGGCCTGTCCTCCCTTGCCTCCGGTATAGGTATAACCCGTGCCCTGACTGCCATTCTCCAATGTTATCGTGCATGTAACCAGTTCAAAGTGGGTATGATCGCCATGTTTGGCGTCGGAAAGTACCTCTGGCAAGGGCACGTTGAAAAGTTGTACGGTTACTTCTTTTATTCTCTGTTGCGTCATGATTTTTAAATTGGCGTGTCGGGCTTAATATTTTACATAACACGTTTTTTTCTCTAAATACTGCTCAAAACCGTATTTGCCATCTTCCCCACCTGTGCCACTCAACTTGTAGCCATTGTGAAATCCCTGATGTTGTTCGCCGTGCCCTCTGTTAACATAGATCTCTCCAAATTCCAGTTCATCATTACACTTCATGATGGTAGCCATGTCTTTGGTAAAGATCATGGCTGCCAGGCCGTATTTACAATCATTGGCGTAGCCGATCACCTCATCAAAATCCCGGAACCTGACTATTGGCAGCATTGGTCCGAATGATTCTTCGTGAATAACAGTCATATCCTGGGTCACATTGGTAAGGATGGTTGGTTGGAACCAAAATCCCTTATCAAATGGCGCACCTTCAGGCTTTTTGCCGCCGAAGGCGAGTGTAGCGCCTTCTTCCACGCTTTTGGCCACAAGCCGTTCCATGTTGTCAATTTCACGCTGGTTTACCTTGGGCCCCAGATCGGTGTCGGCCAGCATGGGATCACCGACTTTTAAAGCTTTTACTTTTGCCATGAACTTTTCCATAAAGGCATCATAAATGTCTTCATGCAAATAAGTTCTCTCATTGCAGGTACATACTTGGCCACAGTTGTCAAATCTCGAATGAAAGGCGCCTTCAACCGCCAGGCCCAGATCGGCGTCGGCAAATACAATGCACGGGGCCTTGCCGCCAAGCTCCAGTTGAACGTAGGTCAGGTTTTCCGCAGCCGTCTTGAAAATCTGCTGTCCTGCCGGTGTACTTCCCGTCATGGTAACCATTTTGGTGATGGGACTGGATACCAGGGCATGCCCCAATACTTTTCCGGTGCCGGTCAGAATATTTAGCAAACCATCTGGTAAGCCTACTTTGTTGGCAATATCACCTAGCGCCAAAGTAGCCAGCGGAGTCTCCTCCGTAGGCTTAAGTACCACGCTGTTTCCGGCGACCAGGGCAGGGCCTATTTTCCTGCCGGCCAGTGCCAGGGGAAAGTTCCAGGCGGTAATAGCTACTACCACACCTCTCGGTATTTTATGAATCCAAATATGCTCGTTGGGATTGTCGGAGGGAACAATATCGCCTTCGATCTGGCGGGCCCAGTCACAGGCATATTCTATGAAAGTAGCCGTGACCTCCACTTCCATCTGAGCCAGCGAGAATAATTTCCCTTGCTCTTTAACCAGCATGGTAGCCAGCTCGTCTTTGTTGGCCCTGATTTCCCGTGCAAAAGCCCGCATTAACTCACTTCTTTGTCGGGCGGGGACTTTCTTCCAGCTTTTTTGAGCCTTTTCAGCAGCGAGCAGCGCTTTTTTTGCGTCGGTTTCGTCTCCAAACTGCACAGTTCCGACAACCGATTCGTCGGTGGGGCTGAAAATATCAGCTGTTTCACCGGTGTTGTTGTCTACCCACTGCCCGCCAATAAATAGTTTGTATTTTTTTACTTCTGACATGTTGCTAAATTTTTGTACAAGGTTTTGGGCGCGTTAAGCGGCTCTTTGATTTTTTGTAAAACAATAATTACCGGCCCATCCATCCGCCGTCTACCAGCATGATGGACCCGTGCATGTAGTCGGATGCCTGTGCGGCCAGAAAGACCACAGGTCCGGCAAAGTCGGTGGGCTCTCCCCACCTGCCGGCCGGAATTCTGGCCAGTATAGCGGCAGTTCTTTCTGGGTCATTTCTCAATGCTTCGGTATTGTCAGTGCTGATATAGCCCGGGGCGATAGCATTGACATTTACACCCTTCGCTGCCCATTCATTGGCGAAAGCCATCGTCATTTGACCAATGGCGCCTTTACTGGCGGCGTAGCCGGGAACGGTAATACCACCCTGGAAAGTCAATAATGAGGCGGTAAAAATAATTTTGCCGGCACCCCGGGTTACCATGTCTTTTCCGATTTCGCGAGTGAGAATAAATTGCGCATTTTGATTTACCTCAATGACCTTATCCCACATTTCATCGGGGTGTTCTGCGGCGGGCTTTCTTAGAATGGTTCCTGCATTGTTAACCAATACATCAATTTTTGGAAAGTCGGACTTTACCTCGTTGATAAACGCATACAGCGCCCCTCTGTCTCCAAAATCGCATGTATAGGCGGTGAATTTTCTCCCCAGCGCCGTCACGGCTTCCCCTACGGCACTGCCACTTTTTTCCAAAGAGGCACTGACACCTATTATGTCAGCACCAGCTTCGGCCAGTCCTACTGCCATGGCTTTTCCAATACCTCTTTTGCAGCCGGTCACCAGGGCTATTTTACCATCTAGTCTGAATTGATCCATAAATATGATTTTTTTAGCGCTTCATTTTAAAAATTAGTCTTGGCAATCAATAAGATATTTCATGCCGTCCGGATTTTCATCGATAATTTCGAAGATAGATTGAATGTTTTCCAGACTATCTATTTTAGTGATTAAAGTATCAAATGGAATAATGCCTGATGCCGCTATACGAATGGCTTCTTCATAGTCGTCTTCCTGGTACAACCTCGCTCCCAATAACTCGATCTCAGACCAGAAGAATTTAAACAGGTCCACGGGTCGTTTTTCTCCGCCGTGAATAGCTACCATCACAATTCGGGCTTTTACATTGACCACCTCTGTCATGGCCGACACGGCGGCCGCAGAACCCGATACTTCAAATACGCAATCGATCATGGCTTCTCCGGTAAGTGCTGATATTTTTTCTGTCAGTTTTTCCATGGCCGGATTGATGGTGGTGAAGCCCAGGTCAGCAAGCATTTGCAACCTGCTTTCGTTTATTTCAGAAATAAATACATTAGCTCCTTTTTCTCTCAAAACAAAGGCTATCAACGTTCCGATCGGGCCACCTCCCATGACGAGGCAGTTTTCACCTGCTTTTACCCGCCCGATTTTTACATCGTGGCAGGCTACTGCCAAAGGCTCAATGAATGCCCCGTATTTCAATGACAATTGCGCTGGTAATTTATGTAAAGTATAGGCTGGAACGGTCCAGCTTTTTTGAAAGGCGCCCGCACTGTCTATGCCTATAAATTTCAGGTTTTTACCCACATGAGGGTTGCCCTTGTCAAAAGGGTGCGGCTTGCCGAATTTGAGCGGTCTGACAGCAACGTTGTCCCCCACTTCAACATTATCTACGCCTTCGCCCAATTCAGCTACCACAGCGGAGGCTTCATGCCCGACAATTTGAGGGGGATTTATTCTTTTGTCCATGACGCCATGAAAAATATGAATATCCGTACCGCACACACCGCAATAGGCGACATTCAATCTTACCTCTCCGGGGCCGGGATTTATCAGATCGCTTTCTCCGATGGAAAATTGCCCCTTTTCTTTATAAAATGCTGCTTTCATCAGTTATATAAGGGTTATTATTTACTTATGGGTTGAATGGTAAATTCTTTTCAAATCTTTTAATGTGCTGCCAGTCGTAGGAGACATACTGATGGGTTAAGCCCCAGGTTACAGCCTCCAATGGTCCTTTTTCATAGTCTAATGAGGTATCCAGTCCTGCGGCGGGAGGGCCCCATTTGATATGTGATTTAATTTCGAAGTTGATGCCATCCGGAGACCATTGAATGGTATTTCTCTCGGGCCCGTCGGTAATGATCAAAGCAGCAATGCCGCCATTGTATGGCCAGACACACAGTTCGTGACCGCTGTTGGTAATGGGGTTATACTCGGATTTTACGTAGGGTCCTTCAAGCTTATCAGCAATAGCAACACCCCATTTAATTTCTCTGCCACCAAAAGTTTTTCTTTCTCCCATTCTTTCTCCTTTGTAATATAAGTAAAACTTGTCTTTGTAATAGACTAAGGTAGGATCATGAACTTTATGGCTGTCAAAGGATCCCTGTTTTTTGACTTTAAAACGCGAGTCCTCTTCTCCTAGCCACTCACCGTCGTCGGAAGGCGATAATATGGGCGCATCAAGTTTTTTAAAAGGCCCTTCGGGGGAATCGGCAATGGCCATGCCTACCTGGTTTTTAACCCGGTTGACGTATGGAGCCTTTACTGTTTGATATACCAGGACATATTTGCCATCGTGGACCATTACCTGCGGTGTGAACACCGACCTGTCATCGTAGGCGCCGGCGGGTCCCCTGGGCACGGCCAGACCTTGCTCGTCCCAGGTCCAGCCATCTTTGGAAGTGGCATACCAGACCTCGGTTTTATCCCACGGAAATACTTTTTTCTCCGGATCTCCGGTACCAAACCCATGAGTTTCTCCGGTAGCTCTGGAATAATATACATAATAAGTGCCATTCACTGAAATAACATCGCTTGGATCTCTTCGCGTAACGCCTTCTTCGTAAGCAAAATCCCCTTTTAGATCGAAGGTTTTAAAGTCGCAAAACCATTCCGGCCCCTGGTCATAGTTTCTTTCCAGTGCGCGTTTGGAGGCGGCGCTTAGCTTCTCTTTGTTCATAATAGCGTTGCGCTCATAAACTTCATCGGGGTAATCCTGACTTACTTCCTGGCTGTTTTCCTGAGATGTCGATTGCTGAATACATCCTGCCATACTTGCGACAAAGTATGATAGGGAAAGGTAAACAGCTATTTTTTTAATTTTCATGATATGGAAAAATTTGTGTTAGTGAATAGATATACTGACGGAGTCCCCGTTCAGTCCTTTGACATGTGCTTTTACGGTTACCGAAGAGGGTTTTCTTTTGGATTGCACTATGAGCAACGCCCTTCCTTTATCGGTTAATATTTTGTTTGATTGATAATCTTGTACATTGTCAGGCGCACCATTGTCCACGCCTAAAATCCTGGCTTCCCCTTCCACGCTGAATATAATTTCCCGGTTATGTGTCTTTACCAGAACTCCGGCTTCATCTTTTATTTGCGCTACAATGTGACTCACATCATACCCGTCTGCTGTGAGTGATTTTTTGTCCGCCTCGAGTGAAACGGATGCCGGTTCAGCGGCTGTCATCAATGTGGTACTAACCGCTTTTCCCTCATAAATTCCCTTTGCCTCCAGTTTGCCTGGCTTAAACGGAACCGCCCATTTGTAGATCCTGTCTTCAAAATCGTCAAGTTGCCTGATGCCTTGAGATACGCCATTTAAAAACAGTTCTATTTTTTCGCAGTTGGAATAAACCTCTACTGCCATCTGCTCTTGTGAGGAATAATTCCAGTGTTCATTCACCGGATGCCAGCCCCAAAGTGCTTTTTTCCAGGCGCCAGGTTTTTTTTCAATAACCTTTCCGGTTGATGCCTCTATTTTGTAAGGAGAATCCTTCAGGCGTTGTGTAGTCATATAAACGTGAGGCTGTGTTTGCCATAGCGTTTTCATCATATGATAGGAAGGTTTCTCAAAACCAGCCATATCCAAAAGCCCGCTGGAGGTTCCTTTTTTTGGCCATTGTTTGTTGGCTTCTCCCATATAGTCAATGCCAGTCCACAGAAACAGGCCGGAAATAAAGGGTCTTTCAATAACACTTTTCCACTCATGCCACTGCCCCAAATTTTCTGTACCCATAATGGCTTTATCAGGATACAGCTTGTGTCCGTAATCGTATAAAACACGCCGGTAGCTATAGCCCACTATATCCAGGGCATCGGTATAGCCGGTCACATGACTGGCAGAAGGTAAAATACAATTGGCGATAACCGGCCGGGTCTTATCCATCTCTCTTGTCCAATCTGCCAGCTTTTGAGCGGTTTTTGCCAATATATAAGATCCTTCCGGGCTTTCTTCGTAACGTTTTTTTATTTGCTCGGGAGAAATAGGAGGAGGCGAAAAAAAGTAATTACCCTGCCAGCCCATGTTAAAAAAGCCGGTGGCATGCGCATAGCGGGGATAGGTCCACTCGATCTCATTACCGATACTCCACTGTATGATACAGGCGTGGTTGCGGTCCCTTAACATGGTATTTTTTAAATCGCGCTCGGCCCATTCCTGAAAGTACTCCGTATAACCACGGGTGATGTAATCTACACTTTGTTCATTCTGATTGAGCCGTTTGTCTTTGGGGTTGTCCCACTCATCAAAAAACTCTTCCTGTACCAAAAAGCCCATTTCGTCACATAAGTTGAGAAACGACGCTGAGCTCGGGTTGTGTGCGGTGCGGATGGCATTGCAACCCGCCTCCTTCAATTTTTTAAGGCGCCTTCTCCACACACCATCTGGTACAGCAGCTCCTGTCAATCCACCATCATGATGCAGGCAAACACCTTTAATCAGCATATTTTTACCGTTTAAAAAGAATCCTTTTTCCTGGTCAAATTGTATGGTTCTGATTCCCACCGGGATCTCTTGCCGGTCAATGACTATGTCATTTTTAGTAATAGAAGTGACCAGGCGATATAGATGGGGGTTGTCGGTATCCCACAGCACCGGGTTTTCCACCGTGATTTGCCCGCTGAAAGGCTGCCTGCTCTGGTTTTGTATCGAGAATCGGTCTGTGTGTTGTCCTACTTTCTTTCCTTTTGGGTCATACAATTCAGTTAATAAGTCAAAGCGTTGGGCTTCTGTATAATTGTTTTTCACGGTTACCTGAAAAGATACTTTGGCTTTTTCTTCGGTAACCTCAGGTGTCGTGATATAGGCGCCCCAAACGGGGATGTGTAAGTTATCTTTAGTAATGAGCTTTACGTTGCGGTAGATGCCAGAACCAGAGTACCAGCGGCTGTCTGCATATCGGGTACGGTCTACCTTTACCTCTAAAATATTGTTCTTGGTGTCTTTTCTTAAATGATCGGTTATATCATAGTAGAAAGGAGAGTAGCCATAAGGATGGAAGCCAAGCTTTGTGCCGTTTAGCCATACTTCGGTATTATTGTATACACCGTCAAAGTACAAATAGACGGTTTGGCCGGTTTTTAAGGATAGCTGAAAATGCTTCTTGTACCATCCTAAACCACCCGGAAGATAACCTGTTGCCCCCTCTCCATTAATGGAATCAAAAGATGCCCCGGTGCTCCAGTCATGCGGAAGGTTTACCGCTTTCCAATCCCAATTGTCTCGGGGTTTGCTGTCGTCCGAACCATTTGACAGGGAGAATTCCCACCCAAAGTTAAAGTCAACTTCCCCGGATGACCTGGCAGCCGGGTCGCCCGGAACAGATTTGGTTTCCGTAGCATTGCAGGCGCAAAGTATCATAAGAATCGGTAATAGGTATCCTTTCATTGTCTGATCTGATCACAGGGGTATTTAAGACTTACAACGGCCTGTATGATTAGTGCGGAATATGTAAAACCTACGGATACAAGCCGGCTGTAAAAATGGCAGGATAAATTCTAAATCCGAGAAAAACCAACTAGACAAAAACTGAACATCATCTATATTGAAAGTAGTTGGAGAATATGTGCATTAAGGAACTTATTGGCTAAAAATCATTGGTATAATGGGCTTATTCTATATTTGCGGGCTACTTGATCGGACAAGTAGTCCTTGGATTTTAGCCTTGAAAATACTTAAATTGTAGTTCAACCTAACTGGACAATCGACGATTAATAATTGGCTGAGGTATGCGAATAATAATTACGCTTTATATTACCGGATTGTTATGGACACTGTCTGCACCAACAATAAGAGCGGAAAAGGGACTGCAGGATTCGGTGAAGTTTTTTGCTGAACAAATCTTTGACAAAGCCAAAACCATCAGGTATCATAACCCAGACAGTGCGATCGTATTGTTAAATCAGAGTTATGAAGAATTTTTGGGTGCTGCCGATACATTGCAGGCGATAGCCGTTCTTTTGGAATTGGCTGATGTCTATGGAAATCACGCCAACTACGCATTGTCTTACGACATATTCTGGAAAGCGCTTTTCCTGGCCGATGATATGAAAAATGAAGAGGTGAAAGCTTCCATTTATATACATCTGGGAAGGTTGTACAGCTTTTATAAAAGAAAGGAGGAGGCCTTGAAATATTTCCGGAATTCACTGGAGATCAATAAGCACCTGGTTGCGGAAGGCCTGCTGGAACAAGCCAGGCTTGTTATTAACTACTATGCACTTTGCGCTACCTATCGGGAGTTGTCGGAGCCGGCAACTGCCAAAGCCTATCTGGATAGTTGTTTTTTATATTTCTCTTCTTTGCCCGGACAAATTGATACGGCCTTTCTTCAGTTTGAACGGTCGAACATCCTGGCCCAGGATGGTAAAAGTGAGGAGGCCCTGGAGATCATGGAAAGCATTCACCCCTGGTTTATTGAGAATCGGCCGTCTTACCTGGTGTTGGTGTATACCTATTGGGGGGATATTTATCAGCAAATATCGAATTTTGAAGCGAGCGAAGAATATTATAAAAAGGCATTAGGGATTTCAAAACGTTACAACAGCCATGTGGATTTTACGCCTTTGGTTTACGAAAAACTGGCAGACCTGTACTTGCAGCAAGGAAAACATTTACCGGCTTTTGAAAGCCTGCAACAGGCAAAAAACCTGGATGCCAGATTTTTTGACAGCAGAAGTGAAAATAACCGGCCGCTGTTGGAAATAAAAGATGCTTTCAGGTTGGAAAAGGAACAGCAGGAAAAGCTTATTCAAAAACAGCGATTGGCAAAATTGGAGCAGGACGAAAAAATAGGTTTTTTGCAAAGAACGATTTTGTTGGTAGTCATTGCCTCATTGGTAATTATTGGCATCATTTATTTAAATTACCTCAAATCAAAATACAGATCCGAAAAGCGATTAATCAGGAAGAAACAGGACATGGAAATGCGAAAGGCCCGGGAACTGCTGGAACTCAAAAATAAGGAATTGGCGGTATCTGCCCTACAACTTGTCGAAAAGGAAGAATTCCTGAGTTTCCTTAAAAGTCAGATCAAAGGGAATCAAGGGAGCATTGAGACCCGGGAACTAAAGAAAATCCTAAGATCAATTTCAGTTAGTAACGCCCGTAGCTGGCAGGAGTTTAAGTTGAGATTTACAGCAGTAAATGAGAGGTTTTATCAGAAGATAACTGATAAATTCCCTGACCTGACACAAGGTGATCAGAAAATATGTGCCCTGATCAAGCTAAATTTCTCCAGTAAGGATATGGCCAAACTTTTGGGCATATCGGTGGAATCAGTGCATACAACGCGTTATCGGCTCAGAAAAAAAATGGGACTGTCCAGAAGTACTAATCTGGAAGATTTTATAGCTACACTTTAATGGAATCATTTTTTTAAATTGAACGGGAAACAGCATAAGCATTTTATTTATAACCCAAACGACATTAGAAAACTTACCATAAACTATACCTTATGAGCAAATCCTATAAAATCTCTACACTGCTTTCATTGGCCATGCTATGCTTTATTTCAACAGCTTATTCTCAGAAAACTTTGATACAAGGCGAATTGAAAAAATGGCACAAGGTCACTTTATTGTTCCACGGACCTCAGGTTTCGGAGCAGGATGCGTTTAATCCCTTTATGAATTATCGTTTGAATGTAAACTTTACCCACGCCCCTTCCGGTAAAAAATATCTGGTGCCGGGTCATTTTGCAGCTGACGGCGAGGCAGCCAATAGCTCTGCAACATCGGGAAATAAATGGCGGGTCTATTTTGCGCCAGATGAAGAAGGTGAGTGGCGTTATGAGGTGACATTCAGAAAAGGCACGTGGGTAGCGGTGAGCGATCGCGACGAAGCCGGAGGAAGCGGCGGTTTTATGGATGAGGAAAAAGGCACCTTTACCGTGCTGCCAACCGATAAAACAGGCAGGGACTTGCGCGCAAAGGGTAGATTGCAGTATGTTGGAGAGCCTTATCTTAAATTTGGCGAAACCGGGGAATATTTTTTAAAATGCGGCGCCGATGCGCCGGAGAATTTTTTGGCCTATGCAGAATTTGACGGTAACTTCCAAAATGATGGCCATAAAGATGAGCTGGTCAAAAACTGGGAAGCCCATGTGAAGCATTGGAACGAAGGAGATCCTACCTGGCAAAATGGTAAAGGGAAAGGTATTATCGGGGCTGTTAACTACCTGGCCGGCAAAGGTATGAATGTGTTTTCTTTTCTTACCAACAATATTGAAGGAGACGACCGCAATGTGTTTCCCTATACGGATTACAATACATACGATCATTTCGATGTTTCGAAATTGGATCAGTGGGAAATAATATTTGAACACGCTGATAAACTAGGTATGTTTTTACATTTTAAAACCCTGGAAGTTGAGAATCAGGGGTTGCTGGACGGCGGAGGCGTCGGGGCCAATACCAAGCTTTATTATCGCGAGCTGATCTCCAGGTTTGGGCATCATTTGGCATTGAACTGGAATCTCGGTGAAGAAAATGGGGAATGGATGAAAAAGCACCCGACCCCGCCGCAATTTACCTGGCAAAGGTTATCAATGGCCGCCTACTTTCACGACCACGATCCCTATAAACATCATATAGTCATTCACAATGGTAATCAGTTTTACGACCTGCTGGGGCCGGAAAGCCATTTGACCGGAATTTCCTATCAAACCCATAAACCGGATTTTAGTACCGTGCATAAATCAGTGTTAAGATGGCGCAAAATATCACAGGATGCCGGTAAGGTATGGGCCATAGCTGTAGACGAACCGGGTGATGCACAACATTCGCTACTTCCCGATAGCGAAGATCCGGCTCATGACGATGCTCGCAAAAATGGGCTCTGGGGAGCATTAATGGCCGGAGCCTGGGGAACCGAGTGGTATTTCGGCTACAAGCATCCTCATTCAGACCTGACCTGCCAGGATTATGCCAGCAGAGATCTTTTCTGGGATCAGGGACGGCATGCCTTGAAATTTTTCCAGGAGCTGGAAGTACCGTTTTGGGAGATGGAAAACCATAACGAGCTGATCAGCAATAAGGATGGCTATTGTTTTGCAAAACCTGGAAGCACATTCGTTGTCTACCTGAAAAATGGCGGAACCAGCGACCTTGAGCTGGATGCTGACGGTGGCACCTATACCATTACCTGGTTTAACCCCCGCACCGGAAAAGTCGAAAGCAAACCCAAATCAGTCGAAGGTAAGGGGAAACTAAGCATTGGATTACCTCCTGTCAAAAAGGAACGACAGGAAGATTGGGTGGCGCTGGTCAGGAAAAAGGTGCCGTGATGCTAGCGTGGTTTTCACCGCTATGATGCTTGCTATTCTCTTTGATGACAATTGAAGATAACAAAGATGTTGCCAGTCATTTAATTGGCATCATAATTTGTATGATGTATTATAAATTATTACCTTGAACGAAATTACTTATTGCAACATGTTTAAAAGAATAGGGGATCAGCTTTCATTATCGGATAAAATTGAGGTGGAAATAGAAGACGCTATCCGCCATGGGAGGCTTTCTCCGGGAGAAAAGTTGCCGACAGAAAGTGAGCTTTGCAGTCAGTTTTCGGTAAGCCGCACTGCTGTGAGAGAAGCTATTGGCAAGTTGAATGCCAGGGGACTGATAACGGTAAAAAAGGGCAGTGGCATATATGTAGATGAAATAAGTTATGACCGTACGAGGCAGGCATTGAACCTTTTTTTTGAATTATCGACGATGCCGGATCTGGCGATACAAACCATAGATGCCCGGCTGATTATGGAGCCTCAAGTAGCGGCCTTTGCGGCCAGGGTACGGTCTTCGGCCCATATAGATAATTTAGAGGAAAACCAGGCTAAAATGATATCCTGTAAAATAGGGGACCTGGAAAGAGAAGCAGAGTTGGATAATGAATTTCATTCCGAAATCATTGCTTCCACGGGAAATCCGGTGATTGCCCTGCTAATGCGTCCGGTTTATTCCCTGATGCCAAAATACAGGCAAAAGGTGTTCGCTAAAAGCAGCAAGCTGATACCAACCGATGAGAAAGAAATTCTTATTGGCTTTCACGGTGAGATTTTAAAATCCATTAAAGAGCGAAATGGACAGAAGGCTTACGATACAATGGCAGCTCATTTGGAACATACGAAAAAGAATTATTTGGAATTTTGATTTTATTCCTTCCAGGACACTGGTCATTTCAGGGCCGGAAGTTTTATGGCGGGCCTATATGTTGGGAGGGGAAGGAAGCGGTTTAAATAGACGATTATGAAAAAAATGCTTTTATATGTGTTTCTGGTTGTTCAGTTGACCTTTTACCAGATGGGCACGGCTTATGGCCAGGAACAAAAATTGATCAATAACAATAAACCGGAAAGAGAAGAATGGTTGAAGGATGCGGGTTTTGGCATGTTTATTCATTGGGGGATTGATACCCAATTAGGTACGGTGATCAGCCACTCGCTGGCCGGTTCTTCACCAGCTTATGCCCGCAAGTATATTGAAGACCTTCCCAAAACTTTTAATCCTAAAGACTGGGATCCTGAAAAGATTGTCACACTGGCCAAGAATGCCGGTATGAAATACATCGTTTTTACAACCAAACATCATTCGGGATTTTGTTTTTGGGATACCAAAACGACGGATTTTAGCGTAAAGAACACGCCATACCAGAAAGATATTCTTCAGGATTTTGTGGCGGCCTGCCGCAAATTTGGTTTGGCCGTCGGCTTCTATTACTCCTCGGAGGATTTTGTCTATAGCTTTCAAAATGGTATTCAGGATATCAGAAGGGTAAACCATTGGGAAGCTGCTGCTCCTATCCAGGAAAAATACCGGGCTTATGTTATGGAACAAACCCGGGAGTTGATGACAGATTTTGGCGCTGTCGATATTTTTTTCATTGACAGCAAAGTGTTAGCCGAGGAGGTAAAAGCAGTCGTTTGGGAACTCCAACCCGATTGTTTAATTACCAGGGGTGCTATTCTGACACCGGAACAGTTCATTCCCGGAGAAGCCATCAATTCTGCCTGGGAAAGTAACATGACTATGGGCACCCAATGGAATTACAAGCCGACGAATGAACACTACAAGTCTGGCGGTTTATTGATAAAGACCCTCATCGAGGCCAGGGCTAAAGGCGGTACTTTTTTACTCAACATAGGCCCCAACCAATGGGGGGAACTGAATGAAGCCCAGCAGGGCAGGTTGATGGAGCTGGCAGCCTGGAATTTTGTCAATCACGAGGCCATTCAAAATGTCAGGCCATGGATAACCAGCAATGAAGGTAATATTTGGTTTACAAAACAGAAAGATCAAAAGACGGTGTTTGCCTATTTGACAGACATCCCGAATTGGGTTAGGGGTAACCGTAAAGACTTCCTGCTAAAAAGTGTCAAAGCCACCAGGAAAACCAGGATAAGCGTGCTGGGACAGTCCGGCAATGTGGTAGAATATATGCCCGATGTCGACGGCACCGCCTCCTATGAACAAACGCCCGACGGACTTAAAATATCCGTGGTAAGAGCGCAAAGGATTTATAATAACCACCAATGGCCTAACCCTGTGGTAGTAAAACTGGAAAATGTAACACCGGCCATGACCTTGACAAAATTCAAGACCAGCGAGGCGACAGTTGTTGGCCGGGGACAGGTAAAGTTTGGTATGGAAATACCAGGCATGGGTGATGCATCGTCCCTGCAAATTGGCTTTGAATACCGCCCCCTCAGGAGCACCTTGGAGAAAGAGGTGAAGACTTCATGGTCCGCCACAAACCTGATGACGGTTAACGGAACAGGTGCCTACGAACTGTTGGTAGCCGATGAATCTTTCAGGGGCCTTAGCAATCCGGATGATCAGGGTGACGACGGTATCGTAAACGCCTCTGCCAGTAGTACCGGATTGGAATACCGGGCTATCGTTTACCAAAACGGCCTTAAGATAGAGGGGAACACGCTGGCCATAAAAGAATAGGATGACTATAAAATATGTTTATGAATAAATCAGAGACCAGCCCTTCCGGCGAAGTAAATTCAGCGATGTCAGGCATGGAGATTACAGGTGTCGAGCTATTTAAAGTACCACCGCGTTGGATGTTTTTGAAAATTACCACCGCTAATGGTTTAAGTGGTTGGGGAGAACCGGTGGTTGAAGGACGGGCGGATACCGTGGCTGCGGCTATTAAAGAGCTGGAATCCTATTTGATAGGCCATCCCGCCAACAGAATTGAAGATCTCTGGCAGATTATTTTTCGGGGTGGTTTTTATCGCGGAGGTCCGATATTGATGAGTGCGATATCAGGCATCGACCAGGCGCTTTGGGATATCAAGGGTAAAGCTTTGGGCGTGCCGATCTATGAGTTATTGGGAGGGGCGGTACGCGACAAAATGAAGATTTATGGCTGGATTGGCGGAGATAAGCCTCACGATGTGGCTTCCTCGGCCATAGCAAGAGTAGAGGCGGGCTTTAAAGCCGTCAAAATGAATGCCACCTCAGAGATGGAATGGATTGATTCTCCCGCCAAAGTAAAAGAAGCCGCCGACCGGTTGGCTGCGGTGAGGGAGGCTGTAGGAGACGAGGTCTCCATTGGTATTGATTTTCATGGACGCGTTCACAAGGGAATGTTCAAGGTGCTTTCCAGGGCAATGGAGCCAAACCATCCGTTCTTTATTGAAGAACCGGTACTGGCGGAAAATAATGAGGCCTTACGGGCTTTTCAGTCATTTACACCTATTCCTATTGCGACTGGCGAACGCATGTATTCACGCTGGGATTTTAAGCAGGTATTTAACGATGGATCAGTGGACATTATTCAGCCGGATCTCAGCCACGCCGGTGGTATATCGGAAGTAAAGAAGATTGCCTCCATGGCAGAGGCCTACGATGTGGCCCTGGCACCCCATTGTCCTTTGGGGCCTATTTCTTTTGCGGCGGCTTTGCAGGTAGATTTCAGCGCCATCAATGCCATGATCCAGGAAACCAGTATGGGCATTCATTACAACAAGGGAGCCGACCTGCTGGACTACCTGAAGGATCCTACAGTCTTTAAAATAGATAACGGCTATGTGCCCCTGCCGAAGATGCCTGGATTGGGTATAGCCATCGATGAAGAAAAGGTACGTGAAGCCTCACGAATCGGGCACAGTTGGAAGAATCCGGTATGGCGTAATGAAGACGGGTCTATAACAGAATGGTAACTACTTATTTGATCCCTAAAATATGATACTTTTATTAATACTCATCATTTGTCTTGCCTTTGTGGTCATCTCTATTATCCGCTTTGACCTACACCCTTTCATGGCGCTCCTGCTGGCAGCGATAGGATTTGGGTTACTTTCCGGAATGTCTTTTGACACCATTCTCCAGTCTATCAACGATGGCTTTGGTGGTGTTCTCGGTAAAATAGGTTTGATTATTTTGTTTGGCGTCATCATTGGATCGTTCCTTGAAAATTCAGGAGGTGCCATGGTGCTGGCGTCAAGGATATTGCGGGTGATCGGAGAGAAGTCAGTGCACCTGGCTATGATGATCACAGGCTATATAATTTCCATACCGGTATTTGCTGACAGCGGATTTATCATGCTTCATCCGCTGAACAAGTCGTTATCCCTGAAATCCAAATTACCTTTTGCAGGTACGACCGCTGCTATGGCGTTGGGGCTGACCGCCTCTCATGTGATGGTACCACCTACACCGGGGCCGGTAGCCGCCGCAGGTATTTTGGGCGCCGACCTGGGTAAGGTCATTTTCTTTGGGTTGATAGTAAGTGTGCTGTCATTATTTACCTGTTATATCTTTGCCAGAAAATATTGTGACAAAGTCACCGTCAGCAATCCCATACCTGCGCCGGCTGCTACTGAGCTGCAGCAAAAAGCGCCGGGACTATTTAAATCATTCCTGCCCGTGCTGGTTCCAATTTTTTTGATCATCCTCAACTCCGTTGCCATGTTTCCAACCGCTCCCCTGGGCCAGGGCTCCTTGGTGAATATTCTGGGGTTTATTGGTAATCCGGCCATTGCGTTGTTGATAGGGGTTTTTCTGGTAATGACCTTACCGGAAAGAATCGATAAAAAGATTATCTCCGCTTCGGGGTGGTTAGGGAAGGCCTTGCTTACTGCTGCTCCCATTATTTTGATCACCGGGGCGGGTGGCATATTTGGAAAGGTCTTACAAAATTCGGGGATTGCGGAGTTGGTCAGTTCCCAACTGGGCAATACTAATCTTGGATTGTGGTTGCCCTTTTTGTTAGCTGCCGGTTTAAAAACTGCCCAGGGCTCTTCTACCGTGGCATTAATTACAACGGCGTCTATCGTCGCTCCTTTAATGCCGGCGCTGGGGCTGGAATCAGAAATAGCCAAAGCCCTTGGCGTTCTGGCCATTGGCGCCGGTTCTGCCGTAGCCTCCCATGCCAATGACAGCTTTTTCTGGGTGCTTACGCAAATGACCGGCATGAATATCAAGGAGGGAAATCAGGTGCTAAGTCTTGGCACAATTGTATTCGGTACGACTGCCATTATTATTATATCCATTCTTAGTGCCTTTGTCATTTAGTTAATTATTGTATCATCCAAGCGCTATAAAAATGAAAATGATCGTTAAAATCCTCGCAATCTTTTTGCTGATATGGAGCGTGACAGTTGGTTGCCAATCACCTGACAAAAAGAATAATACCTCTGCAGACCAAACTGAGGCAAAAGATGCAGAGACAAGCCGTTTTACGCCCCATGTCGAAATACTGGCGGATGAGGGGAATCAGATTATTGATGCGCAGGCTGAAGTGGTGATTTTATCCGGAGGCTTTAACTGGACGGAAGGGCCGGTTTACATTGAGCAGGGGGGGTATCTTTTATTCTCGGATATCCCGGAGAACAAGATTTACAAGTGGAAAGATGGGAAAGGTATCAGTGAGTTTTTAACCCCATCGGGATTTACAGGGATACTCGACAGAGAGCGCCAGCCCGGGTCCAACGGATTGCTGCTTAATGCCAAAGGTCAACTGGTATTGTGCCAGCATGGCGACCGGCGGCTTGCGTTACTGGAAAGTCCACTGGATGAAGCAAAACCTGTTTATACCACCATAAAAGATAATTATGAGGGGAAGCGGTTAAATAGCCCCAACGACGCCGTTTTCCACAGTAATGGTGATCTGTACTTTACAGACCCTCCTTATGGGTTAGACAAGGGGATTGATGATCCCGCCAGGGAATTGGAATTTCAAGGGGTTTACAGGCTTACACCTGATGGTCAGATAGATTTAATTACCAAAGCCTTGAAATATCCTAACGGGATTGCACTTTCTCCGGATGAAAAAACTTTATATGTCGCTTGTTCTGATCCTGATAATGCTGTTTGGATGGCCTATGAAATAAATGAAAAGGGCTTAGCAGCAGGTGAAAGCGTATTTTATGATGCCAGCGAATATGGACAAATGAATAAGGGATTGCCGGATGGTATGAAAACCAATAGGGCCGGCTATATTTTTGCAACAGGCCCAGAGGGTTTATGGATATTCAACCCGGAGGGTAAAGTGTTGGCTAAGGTACTTACCGGCCAAAAAACCTTCAACTGCGCCCTTTCGGCTGACGAAAAATTGATTTTTCTGACAGCAGATGATTATGTTATGCGGGTAAAACTGATATGAGCCATATGGATTTTGTAAAAGTCCTTACCGGAGGTAAAAAACTTTTTCTGTCCGCGGCCATTTTGGCTACACACTTTTTTTGCAGCGGTCTGTTAATGGCGCAGGGAGCCGTAGATATTCAATTTGCCAGGCAAAAAATAACCCAGGCCAGGTTAAACGCTGGTAGCATACCGGCGTCAGTTCAAATTAAATTTCGGCTGGATAGCGTTAATCTGACACCGCAGGCTTATCGGGTTGAAATTGAATACAATGTTGTGACCATTTACGGCGGGGACGGAAGGGGGCTTTTATATGGTGGTTTAGAGGTAGCGGAGCAAATTGCATTGGATAAGAAGATTACAGAAACATCGGGTAAGCCTTTCATTGAGAAGCGAGGCATAAAATTTAATATTCCGCTGGATGCCCGTACACCCAGTTATGATGACTCCGGTGATGCCGCCCAAAAGAATATTGCAGAGATGTGGAACTGGGATTTTTGGCAGGAGTTTTTGGATGAAATGGCCATGCACCGTTACAACACACTCACACTTTGGAATCCCCATCCTTTTCCTTCCATGATCAAATTGCCGGATTATCCGGAAGTAGCCCTGGATGATGTTTGCGTGACCACGCTGAAACCCCTGGGCCGGGAGAATGAGTGGGGAGATCCGCAATTGGTTACCACCAATGTGATGGAGAATCTGAAGACGATAAAGAAGATAGGCATAGATCAAAAAATTGCCTTTTGGAGGCGGGTAATGCGTTATGCCAATAGCAGGGGAATAGCCATCTACTATATAACCTGGAATATCTGCCCGAACAGCGTAGCCAGACCTGTGGAACCTTTCCATAAGACCTTTGGCATCAAGTTGTGGGATGAAAAACCCGGAAAATATGGAATAACACACCAAATGAACAATCCCAAAACCGTTGCCTACTACCGCGCGGCAGTGAAAACATTTTTGTTAACTTATCCTGATGTAGAAGGAATAGGGGTGACGGCCGGAGAATATATGCCCCATTCCTGGGAAGGCTATAACCGGGAGCAGTGGCTATGGCAAACCTACGGTCAGGGAATACTTGATGCCAAGGCAATTCAACCCAATCGCACCGTTCCGTTTATTCATCGGGTGTGGTATTCCGATATGGATCAGATCATGAAATATTGGGGTCAATATCCCGACCCCTTTGAGGTGAGTTTTAAGTATTCCAAGGCCAGACTGTATTCTTCTCCCTATCCTGAATTCGCTAAGTCTCATATCGATGCTATGGCCCCCTACGGTTTGAAATCCTGGTGGAATTTGAGAAATGACGATATTTTCGTTTATCGCTGGGGAGACCCTGATTTTGTTCGCGAGTTTTTACGGTTTTTTCCTGAAAAGCATACTGCCGGATATCATATGGGATCCGATGGTTATGTATGGGGACGCGAGTTTATCAGCAAAAATCCCGAGTTGTCGGGTGAGTTGGAGATCAAAAAACACTGGTATTCCTTTATGCTTTGGGGTAGGCTGGGATTCAACAACCGGCTGCCCAAAGAATTTTTTGTGAAAAAACTGGCGATACACTATGGCCTGGCAGATGCTTCCGATCTATACGCCACCTGGCAAATCGCTTCCAGGATTATCCCTCTCGTGAATCAGTTCCATTGGCGGGACTGGGATCACATGTGGGCGGTAGAAGCTTGTATGGCGCGACCGGTATTGGGCGGCTTCCGCAGTGTAATTGATTTTATGGACAATCCTACCATGGCCGGCAGCGATCTTTTAAATCCACGGGAATTTGTAAAGGCAAAGATAGCCAAACAGGACATAACCGGGACAACCCCGGAGGAGGTGGTAACAGAGCTTCACGACTATGCAAACACCACCCTTGCCAAAGTAGCTGAGCTTCGGAAGGTCAAAGACATCTCGGCTGCATATACTACCTTGTTAGATGACATGGCAGCAATGGCTTTTTTAGGACATTACTATGCAGAGAAAATTCACGGCGCTGTATCATTGGCTTTCTATGAGGAAAGCCAGGCAAAAAGCTACGAACAGGAGGCGATCACCCATTTGCAAAAAGCGCTGGAATACTGGATAGCCTATGCCCAAATTTCCAAAACCAATTATAAGCCTCAGATGCTGGCCCGCACCAATCTGCTCGATTGGAGCGCCATGGTTCATGAGGTCAAAAGGGATATTGACCTGGCAAAAAATAAATAAAAAGCACCATTATTTATTCGTGCGGGTAATCCCTGGTTTTAATTAAAAAGCCTGGTTTTGGCCTGAAAATTAGAAGGATCTTCCGTTAATGCTTTATCAAACAGTTCCTCTGCCTTATCCTTTTTATTTAATCCCCAATAACCCAATCCCTGGAGAGCATAAGCTTCTGCAAGTCTGACGTTATCCGATCGCTGATTTCCAAATATGGAGAAAAAGTCATTTTCATCCATGCTTTCGATTCTTTCGTTGCCTTTTTCAATCAGGCCGTTGAATACCTCCTCCGCCTTTTTCTTATCACCGAGTTTTAGAAAAGCCATTCCCCGGTAATACAGATCATTATCTTTGAAATCCATTTCAACAGATTTTTTATAGTGCTTTTTGGCCTTATTTTTTTGACCGGATTTTTCCAGCGCCAGGCCAATGAAATAATGAGATTGGCCTTCTCTGCTATTTTGACCAATATCCAGGTTTCTGGGATATTCAATGGTCTTTTCAAAACATTTCAGCGCTTCAGCTGTATTCCCGGATTTTAGGAGCTTTTTGCCTTTGATCAGCCAGGCATCTACCCAGGTATTGTGTATATTTCCTACCCCTTCGACTTTCCTGAAATGGTGATTTTGCAATATTTTCAAGGCTTCCTCGGTGGATCCCTGTAGTAATTCCAAATTGACTTTTCTGGATAAAGGATTATCATTTTTATGAATGATATTTCCGGCCTTGTTTAAATGAGCCAGGCGTACCTCCGGTGCCTCGCCTGTTTTTATGGCATAGTTGTCTTGTTCAAAATAGAATTCAGGTTGTGTCGGATCATATTTAATGGCCAGTGCTATATGATCTCCGGCTTTTTGAGGATTTTTTTCAAAATGATTTGCCGCAAAGGAAAGGTTTCTATGAGCCATGGCAAATTCATTATTTATCGCAATCGCCTTCTCCCATTTTTTGATGGCTTTATCAGGCTGATGGTCGTAAAGTAAATTACCCAGGTAATACCATGCTTTGAAATCCGATGGGTTTTGTTTGACGGCCGCCTTCAGAACCTTTTCTGTTTCCTGACGGAAAGGAAAACAATAATCAATCGCCATTTGGGCACCTGCCTGATAGCTGAGGTTACCAGCCTGGTCATTGCCTGCTAATTGTTGATAATATCCCTGATAATAGTATATCAAGGGGTTTTTGTTAACCCCTGGATTTTTATCTTTTTCGGCGAATTTCAGTATGGCAATGGCATCGTCATATAAGCCACAATTTCCAAGCTTAACTATCAGGTCGAGATAATTCTGTATTTCACCTCTCATTTTTGCAAAAAAGACTTCGCTGTTCGCTGGGTCAGCCAGGAGTTTTTCACCATAGACATAAAGGTTGAGCGGATCTATTTGTAACAGGTCCTTTAACTGCTGGCTGACGCTTTCCGTCATGTCCAGTTTTCTGAGTAAGGACAGCTTTATTTCATGAGCACGGCTGTTTTTTACGCCAACTGAGAGGGCCTTGTCAATATGATCCAGGGCTGCATGATATTTTCCCTTGCTGCTTTCAATCATAGACAATTGTAAATGACTGGCACCATACCATGTGTAGTCCCAGCTGGCCCTGTAAAAGCAGTCAAAGGCTTCATCCTTTTTGTCCAGGGCCATTTTTGTAAGCCCCAGCAAATAAAACGCCTCACAATCCCTGGCCCGGGTATAGTCCGTGGTCCATCGGTCTGCTGCGCGTTGCAGGTGTTTTTCAGCTTTGTCAAATTCACCTGCTTTCAGGTACCAGGCGCCAAGTCTTAGATTGGCAAAGGCATTTTTTGGCGCTCTTTTGACGGCTTCTTCATAGTAGGGCAGTGGAGAAACCAGTGGGTTAAAGATCTGCTCCAACCTTAATCCGGCAAACACTAATGCTTCAATATCTTCAATCTCATGAGGCGCCTTCGGAGGCTTAACGGGATCGGGCATAGGGTTGCCTGCTTTTTCCTCAGGCTTATAACTTACCAGTTCCCGGTTATTATTATCTTCAACCAATACTAAAAGATCATGATAAGCCATGTCAGCGGGCAGGTCGATGACCCAATTTTTGGGATGGGCAGGTCCGAGCGTGGTTTTAGTGCTCCAGATTGTCTTCGTGTCGTTTTTCACTTGTACCGTGGCCGCTTCAAAATCAGTATAAGCATAAACTTCCATCAGGGCTTTACGGTCTCCCTGCATTTCAAAATTGACAGCGGCATCCAGCGTAGACTCTTTCACATTTTGCATGCCTCTTAGCGGCATGAAATACATGGTAGCTTCTTTCGTAAAGTATGGATGACACCAGCTATAATCGGGCTGGTTATTTGAATAGGCGCCGGTCATAATTTCAATATATGGCCCGTCCTCATCGGTCAGAATTTTTTCCCACATGTCGGCTCTGGGCGAGGTGCCCCAGGTCCAGAGTTTTTTTCCGATGACAATATTTTTGTTGCCCACCACACATATCCCGGCCTTTTTTCCATGGTCGATGCCTGCCACAAATTGCCCCTGGTCTTCCCAGGCGAAAAACGATCCTCCCTCCGGTGTATTTTTCCACAGGCTGATATCGGTATTGTCAAATTTATTTCCCCTATACATTTCATTCGAAACGGGCCATTTGGTGAAATCTATCTTGCGATGGAACGTGGCAAACTCCGTCCTGGGCGGGTAAATCACCTGGTAGTTTTCATTGGTATGTACAGCGGTATTGGCCCAAACCAGGAATTGATGGGGTAATTCGGTTTGATTGATGTATTTAATGTCGACTTTTAAAATGGCATTGTCCGGAAACATGGTTAATCCTACCATCCACCGGATCTGGTGTCTGATTTCCAGTTCTCCCACCCAGATGGTTTTGCTGCCGTCCTTATTTTCTACCAGCTCGTAATCCGTCGGCATAAAAGTGGATGCCCGATGATGATGAGGAATATTCCATTCCACACCACCGGAGATCCATGCTCCGAGCATTCCGATCAGTGACGGTTTGATGACGTTGTTTTTATAGATGACATTGTATCCGTTGGTTTTGTCTACCATGGAATATAGCCGGCCACCTAATGCCGGAAGTACACATATTTCCAAAAACTTATTCTCCAAAAACAACCCTTTGTAGGAAACATCCTTCTTTTCATCTGACAGGTTCCCATCGAATGCATACGGATACACCCTCCCCTGGGCGCCCTGGTAAGCCCGGCCAGTATAGAAATAAGGAACTTTGCGAGGTTCACCTACCTCATAGGTAGGGATCGTAATTTCCTTTTCGTACATTTTAAGCCCTTCCTGGGCCAGTGTTGTGGCTAACTGAAACAGACACAGAGAGAGAGTGATTAATGCTTTCATGGCGTTAATTGGTGTTTTTTGATAATTTTTCTTTTCCTAAGGGAAAGGATGTTTTGTATTATAAAAATTGGCGTTCCTGTTGCCAGTGCCGCTAAAACTGATTCACCCTAAATAAATCATGTTTAGTATTGTTGTTAATCACAAACAATACAGGACCTTTAGCAGTACTTACTGCCTGTATATTGCGCACGTCTTTATCAGCAAAGAAGCCAGATTCCAGGTTTGAAAGCCATGTAAAGGCGCCCTTGCCGTCTCCTTTTAAGAAAGCGCCGATGCCAGCATCAGCCCTGGTCGTTTCAACTTCCGACTGGTAATTATTTCCTGCCAGCAACAGGTCTTTTGTACCGTCTCCATCAAAATCCTGGTATAATATACTGTTTATTGGCGACTGTTGCACTATCAGGGTAAATGGCGAAAACGAATACTTACCATCGCCGTCATTGAAAAAGATCCCCGAACGAAATTCTATGGCCTGGTAATGTAAAGCTGACTTTAGATTTGCACCTACGATGCCGCCAAGGTCCCTGCTGGCAAAATCGCTGTAGGTTTGAATTTTTTGCGCCAGGTGTGGCATCTGTTGCGACATGCATGTTTTACCTCTGACGGGTACCTGTTTGTCATGATAATATTTGGCCAGCATAATGTCTTCGACACCATTGTAGTCAAAATCGTGGGTGTATACATGAAATGGCTTTTCTTCGGTGGCATGAAACTTATAGTTTAATCCCAGGTTTCCGGCTACGATATCCAGGTCGTTATCGCCATCAATATCGGCTACCAACAATTTGTTCCACCAGCCTGTCGATGCCGACAGGGTACTATAACGATCGCTTTTTAATAATCTATTGTTTTCATTGATGAAGACATGGATACCCATCCACTCACCGGTAATAATTAAATCCGTATGACCATCGCTATTGATATCAGCCCACACAGCATCAGTCACCATGCCTACCTGATTTAGCCCGGGAGCCAGCTCTTCGGAAGCAATGGAAAATTTCCCTTGTTGATTTACGAGTAAATAACTTGAAGGAGGGTAGGGGTACTTACCGGGAACTACCCTGCCTCCTACAAATAAATCAAGATCCCCATCTTTATCATAATCATAAGGCACAGATACGGATCCGGCTGATAGCATTTCAGGTAGGGCGTCTCCGGATTTGGTGAATTGGCCCCTGCCATTGTTCAGGTACAATCTGTCTTGCAATAATTTTGGATTCCTGTCGAATTCGTAGCTTCCGCTAACTACATACAGGTCCAGGTCCCCGTCCCCATCGGAATCAAAAAAGCAGGCGCCCACGTCTTCCCGTTGTTTATCCCTGATAAAATCGGCTATCTCTACGGTTCTGAACTTACCGTCTTTTTGCCCCAGTAGCAGTTGTCCGGCCTGTTTATGTCCGCCTCCGATAAAAACATCCTCCAAGCCATCGCCATTTACATCGCCTTTGGCCACAGCGGGCCCGGTTTGAGAAAGTTTGTGAGGTAGTAAAATTTGCCTGCTGTAATCATTGAAAGCTGGGTCGCTGTGATGGTAATTGGAGGGTATCCTGGTGAAAATAGTCTTTTCCGGGTTTTTCTCAGCTACTATTTGATCGATATTTTGTGTATCGTCGTATTTGATTAAGAGCAATTGATTGGCGGCTATGTTGACCAGCTCCTGCTTTGTATCATCCGGCCAAAGTACTTCGATTTTAGCGATTGAATCATTGGCCCCTATCCCAAAATGTAATTTATTGGAAACGGAGGAGAGAAAACCTCGGGTGTTGATCAACTGTCGTATTTGTACACTGCCGTCTTTTAAATGGAGTTTTGCGATGCTTCCGACACCGAATTTGTTTTTCCCGGGGCCAGAAAACGCTATTTGTAAAAAGTTGCCCTTCTCCATTTCAATGGCATTGTTTCTTAGAATGGTGGCTTCTTCATTGATATTATTAACAATCACATCCAGGTCTCCATCATTATCGAGATCGGCATATACGGCCCCATTGGAGAAAGTAGTGGTGGAGTCGACCCATTTTACGGAGGTATTTTCAAAGGTCAGGTTGCCATTGTTTTTAAAGAAATAGTTAGTAAGTTTTTGCTGGGGAAGCATTTTAGCAAATTGCAGAAAGTCCTCTTTGGTAGGCTTCCGTTGATTTTTTCTGAGGATTTGAAGAATTTCATTGTTTTTATCTCTGTCAATTACATCTCTGAAGACTCCGTTGGTGACATAAATATCATTAAAACCATCCAGATCGAAATCAGCGCTTAATAACGACCAGCTCCAGTCAGTATTGGCTACGCCAGCCATATTGGCAATCTCGCTGAAGGGTCCCATCCCATTGTTGAGGTGTAACATATTGTGCATGTATTGGTGATGATAGTCGGCAGATACCATCAGATCAAACTGCTCGATAGAAGTCATGGCCATGGTAGTTTTGGATCGTATGTAGTCTTCCGGATTCATGTCCAGCGTCATTAGATCCAGGAGCCCGTCATTGTTTATATCTGCCATATCCCCGCCCATGCTATTGAAAGACATGTGTTTAAATAATTCGTTTCTTCCTTCGGAAAATGTACCGTCGCCATTGTTGATATAGGCAAAGTCAGGGATATTGAAATCATTGCAAACATAAATATCCGGCCATCCGTCATTGTTGAGGTCACCTACCTGGGGATTTAGCCCAAATCCAATATCAGGCAGTATACCTGATTTCAAAGAAACGTCAGTAAAATGCCCTGTCCCGTCATTATTGTAGAGCCTGTCGCTTCCTTTTAGTGATAGGGTCTTAGGATCTTTTTGTACCGCTATTAAGTCTACCACCTTGGTTCTGCTGGTGATATCGGGGGTGTTGGAGACATACACGTCCAGGTCGTTGTCTTTATCATAGTCAAAAAATGTAGCGTGGATAGCTCTGTTTGTATCCGCCAAACCCAGCGGACCAGCCATTTCCGTGAAAGTAAGATCGCCGTTATTGATGTAAAGCATATTGGCAAATCTATTGTCCCGGTCAATCCAACCGCCCCTGGAGATGTAAATATCTGCAAAGCCGTCATTGTTCACATCTGCCACCGCTACACCTGTATCAAACCCGGCCCTTTTCTCAATGCCGGCACTTTCGGTAATATCCTCAAATTTGAAATTTCCTTTGTTCAGGTAGAGCTTATTGTCACCGGCATTTGCGGTAAAAAACAAGTCAACCAGTCCGTCATTGTTAAAGTCCGCAGCGGCGACACCACCACCAATATAAGTATACATGTACTGGTAGTAATTGGACTCCAGGGTTTCAACTAGCTTATTTTTGAAGTCAATACCTGATTCAGCGGAAGAAATGGAGGTAAACAGTTTATCTTGCCGGGCCTGCTCCTTCGTCTCCGGACTGCTCCCTTGTTGTGTGCAGGAAGTATTTATCAAACCCAACATAAGACCAACACTCAGCACCGGCAATATGCCTAACGTGCGTATCACAATACGAATAACCATGACTTTGGGCATAAAATGTTGAAATTCAGGTTATAAAGTTAGAACAAGTTTTTGTTTTTATGGAATTACTTAAATGATAACGGTAAGATCCATCACAAACCTTACCGTTACCTTTATAAAGTTAAGCTTTGTCGCCTTTTATTAATCCCCTAAATTCGGATTAAGTCTGATCTCATTCTGAGGAATTGGCGCAAAGTAATTGTCCGTTCCGAGGGAACCAATGATAGCATTAGATACATTCAGTAATTCTCCGGCATCGTTCATAGAAACCTGCGGGTCCCTGTTGGAAAGCGCCTGTTCCACCCTTTCCATCCGCACCAGATCATTCCAGCGAATCCATTCTCCGGCAAACTCCCATTTTCTTTCTGTAAATGCTAATTCTGCAATATCTCCGCTGGTGACATCAACACCCGGATCAGGGGTGCCAAATGGCAATCCTTCCGCTCTTCTTCTAATCATATTTAATGCTTCCCAGGCTTCGCTGGTAACGTTGCCTGATCTGCCTGAAGCTTCGGCATATATCAACAATACCTCGGCATATCGCATGAACAGGTCATTTCTGTTGGTATTGAACTCACTCAATGGAATATCTCCTTCAGGCCCAACAATTTTCTTAAATACGGGATTGGTCTGATCGGTGAAGTTCTCCCAATCATGCTCGGTTCTGTAAGTGGCTTCTTTTCTTGGTCCTTCCGGAAAATCTTCAAAAAATCTGATTTCCGCGAAGGTTTCCTGCCAGCCAAACAGATCAGAAGGATTACCTAGCTTACCGAATTTCCGGTTGTGCAAGCCACAGTCTACGCAATAGGCGATGGTCCATACACCTTCGCTGTTAAATCTGTTTTCCAGTTTCCATAGATCTTCCAGGTCTTCTACCAGCGCAAAACCATGTGCGGCGCTGTTGTCCATCACTTGCTTGGCACTGGAAGCAGCCATGGCATACTTTGACGCGTCTTTGGCCGGGAAACCACCCCAATCCAAATACAACCTGGCCAGCATGGCCCGGGCGGTACCGCTATTTGGTCTGGGTGCTCCCTCCAATACACCTGGATATATTTCCGGAAGCAGGTTTTCGGCCTGCAACAGGTCGGATTCAATTTGTGTGTATACTTCTACCTGGCTGGACCGGCTTATATCGAGTTCCGGCTCGGCAGTCAATGGCAGCGGAATTCTTCCGTGCACACGGGTCAAATGAAAGAACATGGTACCTCTTAGAAAGTAAACCTCACCCAGTAATCTGTTTTGAGCATCCTGATCCGGCAATTCCAGATCCTTGGCGTTCTCAAGCACACTATTGGCGGCGCGCACCATGGCGTAAATATCCCTCCAATTGTTGACTACACGCGCATTTTCAGGAGATACTGATCTTTGGTCAAATTCTCTGAAATCAGCTTTGTTACTGGCTTTATGTGTAGTAATATCATCACCTGACCAACCGGAAACAAAAAACGTAGACCACTGGGAAGCATTTCTTAACTGGGAGTATATACCTGTGACGCCCAATTCCAATTCTGCCTGATTTGAATACGAACCTGGCGCCAAACGAGAAACTGCCGGGTCCTCATCTAATTCCGCACAACTTTCAAAAGTCAGCACTATGGCAACAGCCGACAGGAGGAAGAGATGTGCTCGAAATAATTTATAAAAATTTATCGTTTTCATATTTTTAATTTTAAATCAATTCCTAAAATTATTTTTTGAGGTTAAAACCCAACTTTTAAGCCTACTGTAAAAGTTCTGGGATTAGGATAAGCGCCTGCATTGATACCGGCAGCTTCATCGACATTTCCTTCGGTGGCACTGTTAGCCGGTCTGGAAGTGTGTTCGGGGTCGTAACCGGAATAATCGGTAATTAAGAAAAGGTTTTGTCCACCGACGTAGAACTTCACCGTCTTCAGCCCGATAACATCTCTTAATGTATATCCTAAAGTCAGGTTGCTTAATCTTATAAAGCTACCGTCTTCAACATAGCGAGTAGATCCTGCATCATTCTCGCCGCCGGCGGGGATTTCGGTTTCATTTTCAGCTGTCCACTGATTTAATTGCTCTACGGCCAGGAAACTTCTGTGATTACCGGTGGCACCCACAATCATGCCCTGAACGGTATTGTAGACATCAAAACCATGCACTCCCTGGAGAAATACGTTTAGGTCCCAATCTCCATAGCTAAGTGTGTTATTAAAACCCCAAAGCAGGGTTGGTGTACCGTTGCCAATGGCGCCAATAACGCGATTGCCGGATTCATCTCGCAGATATTTTGCGTCTCCGGGTATTCTGCCAAATGTAAGGGCTTCGGCGGCTTCAGCTGTTTTCCAGGTGCCTAAAAAGGTCGAACCCTGGAATTGACCTAAAGGCTCACCTAATTGAATGACATTCCAGGCCCTGCTTTGTCCGTCTGTACTGCCAAATGAACCCTGGATCTCTTCCACACCACCTAAGTCTACTACTTCGTTTTTGTAATGTGACAAATTAAAATTCACATCCCAGCTTAGCTTGTCTTTATTGATAACAGCGGCTGATAACACTACGTCGATACCGGTATTTTCAACTTCGCCCACATTCTTTAATATAGTGCCTCCGCCGTTGGTGTCGGGAATAGGAGTCTCCAGCAACAAGTCTGTTGTGTTCTTCTTATAACCATCTATCGATAAACTGGCTCTGCCATCAAAAAGACTCAGATCTACACCGACGTTGGTTTGTGTGGTTGTTTCCCAGGTCAGCTCGGGGTTGGCAAAACCATCGGGAGAAGAACCGGGCGTGGCAGTGGCGCCATTAAAGGCAAATGAGCTGTTGGCTTTCACACTGGCGAAGGTAGAAAACGGATCAATGTTTTGGTTACCAACCTGTCCCCAACCCGCTCTTACTTTGAGGTCGCTGACGATGGATCCGCCATTAAAAAACGGGGCATTCCCGAAGTTATAAGCTAACGCGACAGATGGGAAGGTACCGGTTCGGTTATCTGGCCTGAAAACGGAAGACTGATCCACCCGGATTGTGGCTGTCAGATAAATGGTGTTGTTGTAGTTATACTCGCCTCTACCCATATAAGACTGAATGGTTGAAGGGGTCAGATCATTACCAATAGACTGCCCTGATCCCGGTGCTGTCTCAGCCAAAAAGAACCCGGCAGGAACAGCCAGATTTGCAGCGTTATAGCTATTTCTTCGATCTTGTCTGCCTGAGAATTCATAAATTCCCGTGATTTTCAGATCGTGTTCGTTAAAATCCTTTTGCCAGGTAAGAATATTACTTATCTGGTGTGTAGTAATTTTATTGGACCAAAATGATGCATCGGGAAACGGAGGATCAGTTCTGTAAGTTTCTGTCGCTGAGTTAATAGTACCTACACCAGCTACCAGCGTATAATTCAGATTATCAATGATATCATAGCTTACATTAAGGTTTGCATTGAGGCGGTCAGAAATGTTTTCCACAACACTTTGTTCCAAATTTGCGATGGGATTGTAATTAAGAGATGCCAACCCTTTGATAGAGAAGTTGTTGTAAGCGCCGTTGGCGTCTCTGACGGGTGTTGTCGGATCCCAGGTCAACGCCTTTACAATATCACTACCCTGAAATCTTCCGAAAGCATTCAGGTCGTTTAGCGTGGTGGCTCTGCTTCCGTATAAATTCAACCCTACGTTTAATTTATCGGTGACTTGGGTGTTGATATTGGAACGCAAAGAATACCGCTCATAACCTGTTTCAATGACGATCCCTTCCTGATCTACGTAGTTACCGGAAACAAAGTAATTAAGCTTGCCTTCAGAGCCACTGGCAGATATTTGAAGGTTGTGACTTAAAGCGGACTGTAAAAACTCGTCCTGATAATTGGTTCCGCCGCTAGCTTCCAGGGCACTGATTTCCTGGTCGGTGAAGATAGCCGAACCTCCGGTCCTTATTCTTCTGCTGTTCTCAATTCTGGCAAAGTCAGCAGCACCCAGCGTGGGAAGTAGTTCCGGAACTTTGGAAAAAGACGTAAAATAATCGATGTCTACTTTTGATTGCCCGGTGCCCTGCTTGGTGGTTACCAGGATAACGCCATTAGATCCCCTGGAGCCGTAAATAGCGGTGGCTGAAGCATCTTTCAATACGTCCATGGAAGCTATGTCATTGGGGTTTAAAGTTGTTAAATCCCCACCGATGATACCATCGATAACAACCAGTGGATCGTTGTTGCCGGTAATGGAGTTAGCTCCTCTGATTCTCACTTTGACCGCAGCTCCCGGAGCGCCATTAGCTCTGGCAACGGTCACGCCGGCCGCTCTACCCTGTAAGGCATCTTCTACGCGGGTAAGGGGCTGATCTTTGAATGATTCTGCGTTTACCTGAGCTACTGATCCGGTAAGATCGCTTTTCTTTGTTGTTCCGTATCCAATAACCACAATTTCTTCCAGGTTTTGAATATCTGGCACCAATTGTACGTTGATGGTTGTTTGACTTCCTACTGTAATATTTTCTGTCAGGTAGCCCACAAAAGAAATGACAAGTATATCATCCTGTGAAGCCTGGATGCTATAGTTACCGGTGGCATCTGTTACCACGCCGGCAGTGGTTCCCTGGATCAAAATATTCACACCCGGAATACCTTGATCATTTTCATCCGTGACCTGCCCGGTCACTTTCTGCTGGGCATATAGATGCTGAACGCCCACCGTCATAAGCATGAGAAAGAGACCTAAAATGCCGCCTCTTTTTACGAGTTTAGTAAAGTGTTCTCTCATAGTTAATTAGTTTAAATTTAATTTGTAATCTAGAATAATGCCTCAACAAAATTCATTGCACAGACACGCGTTAAAAAGCTTTGAATGCTTGGAATCTAGGAATATTCCCTCATTTTATTATTCTTAACATACTAGATTTTAACTAGACAAACAGGACAGGCAGCTATCAATTTTGGCTAAAAAACCATTTGATATAAGGATTAAAACATTTGTTACATTAAAGGGCTTACAGGAAATCTTACAACGCCTTACAGTAAGCACTTTTACGCTTAGAATCCTTAATACTTTTAGCCATGATCAAAGGGTTCGGGTCACAGTTTTATAGGTTAAAAAACCTGATTTACCGCTGATATTGTATGCCATTTTAAATGGATTTGCGGAGAGGGGAGAAAATATGAGAAGTGTTATCCGGAATAGTGACAGAAGGAGAAACCGGGAGATCAGTTGTCAGGAATAAAGAAAACCATTGGCTAACCAATGGATCGAACGGGTAGCATATAAAAAATTAACTTCCGCGTTTTCCAAATGGAACAGTGGCGCATAATGGTCCCGTATCATACGCCGGACTGATGCTAAAAATGATAAACCTTTTCCGGATCCAGATCGATCCTTATATCACCTGACTTGGTATAGGAAAGCTTAAACCCTTCATCTTCCAGTCTGGCGGCACAATACTCGTGGGCTTTTGAGTTGATGACCTTCTTGTCATTTTTAACCACACGCCAAAAGGGGAGATCTTCGTCGACCATTTCTCCAACATATTTTTCAACAATTTTCTTAATCGCATTTCCAGTGCGCATCGGACAGGTGACATCTGTTTCGAAATCTTTGGCTAACCTTCTGCACAATGTTTCAATCGTAGCCACCATGCCCGTCGGAATGGTCCTGATGGCCTCTTCGATAATTTGTGTAGTAGGATGAAGCATCTTGCCCTTCCCATAAAACTTTTCCATTTTAACCGGGATATCTATAATCGTTGGATTTTTCATGATCTAAAGGCCTAATTGTGTTTTAAATTGATTACTGTCATAAAAGCTTCTAAGCGCTGAGATCCTGTTATCTTTAATCTCAAAGATATCGACGCCAAAAATTTCTATCCTTTTGCCAGTAGCTGGCGCCTCGAAAAACGGACCTTGGTTCGTGCCTTTCATCGACCATTCCAAAACCAGTGAATCAACGGATGAGTTTTCAATAATAGTAAGTATACCAAATTCCACATCGGGAAAGGCTACAGCTGTTTGCGGAATGGAATTGGATAAAAGTGCTACCGCATTTCCTTCCTGCAATGGGTCTTTGTAAGTAGCCGATGTTAAAAAAAGATCGGGCAAACTTTCGACCTGTTGGGTATTCCAGGTTTTTACATATTGATGAATTAAACTAATCATTATTTAAAAGTTAATAGCGTTGACTACTTTTCTTACTTGCTTCATGACATGCTTTGGGGCTTTGGCCACGGGTACTGAGCGAAAAATGGCAACCGTCCTGTGAACAGCATCAATCTTTTCAATGAGATCAATGCTCCTGTTGCTATGTCTGGCAAATTGCAATTGACCGGGATTGATGAGCTGTTTTTCAACAAGAAAATCAATCTTCCGCTTACAACGGCAGGCATTGCCAGGATTGACCAGTCCACATTTTGATTCCAGAAAATGCCTTATTTTTACCCGCGACCTCGACAACTGCTTCCTAAAATTTTCGGGAGTCATTTCCAAAATTTCCGCGCCTTCTACACTGTTGAATTCCAGGATTTCCCCGAGAATATAAACCATTCGGCTCATCTCATTAAGGCATAATAACAAACCATGTGTACAGCTGACCTTTACTTCCTCTTCCAATAAAAGCAATTCCCCTTCATTTTTGGCATGAGTCACCAGGTCCGACTGACCGGTGTCAATTAAGTCGGCATAGGCTTCAAACGGCATGGCGACCTCATGGGATTTTTTCCCTTTGACAGTTAATAAATAGTTAGTGGCCACCCGATAAACCCAGGTCATAAACCGGCTCTCTCCCTTGAAAGTGCTTAGGTGTGTGATGATCCTTACCAGTATTTCCTGTGTGGCGTCCTGGGCGTCATCGGCAAAGAGTAACATCTTTAATGAGAGATGATAAACCATATCCTTAATTTCCAGGATAACCGATTCCAGAGCGTCTCTGTCTCCCGAATTTGCTTTATCAACCAATATTTCTATTTTTCCTCGCATATGATCCTTTAATTAATTAGACTAATACAAGATAGGCAGTGTGACAACAACAATAAAAATAAAAGATTATATCTGGCCAAAGTTTCCTCGCTGGCAGTCCACCCTGGCTTCAGTTGGAAACTGAATGCCCAAAATGTGTCAAGTTTATAACTTGGCTAAGTGGTGTAGAGTAAATTCGGGATTATGGCTTATTTACACTAATTTTAAAGTGGACCAACAAATGTCGTTTATAGCATTTTACCATAAGAACAGTTAAAAGATAGGATTTTAGATAACTTTAAATACCAACAATTTCATTGGCAAGCACATTGGAAGAAGTTTATGAAGCCGAATACAACCAAGATACTTATTAACCTCCTGTTGAGAAACACCGCCATAGGTTTTTTCCTTACTGTATTCTGGTTAATACTTTTTGATAGCTATTTGGGTATATATTTCAACAAATATTTTATTGCTGAATACGCCTTGATAGCCTCATTTTATATAATACCAATTTTTCTAATTAACCTTTTGTATTTGGCTCTTTTGATAAAAAGGATGTACCGGCTTTTATGGGCAAATGTTGCATTCCTGGTTTTGCCAGGAATATTGAGCCTAACCTGTTACCACCTTATTGGTTGGTCTGAATACTTGGAGGACGAAGTCTTTTTTACGGTAATTCATACTTTCCTTTGGGTGAATTTTATATTGGGGGTGCTATCGATTCCAGGTTTAATAAAGAAGAATCCAGAAATTAAGAATCAAAGACAAACATTAAAATGGTATTATAGAACGGTGTTTGGTGTGGTTATCATATTGCTTTTAAGTGTTATATTTATCCCTCCGCGATCGGTTAAATTTAAAAATGAGATCTTTCCGGCAATTTCTTTAAATACTATTGACAAAACCTATATTCCTCCGACGCGGGTTGATAAGGCTGATTATATTGACATAAGATATAAAACGACATGGTTCTATGATTGCTTTGAGCCGTACTTTGATTCTGTTAATTATCTGTTGTCAGATTATCATTCTTCGAACCAGGACAAACAAAATTCACCAATTTTTAATGATTCTAAAGACAATTATATTAAGCATAAAGTGGCAACCCGCGTTTTAAATTCAAATATTAATTTTCAACCGAATGCTTTGTATTTGGCATTAGCCAGCAATGAAATAGATACTGTTTACAATAATTACAAAGGAATACATCTATATCTAATCAATGCTAAAAAAGATACGCTTACGTTGCCTGGTATTGATGGATCGATATCTATTGTACAAGAAGCAAGAGACTTAACTGGCAACTGGAGGCCTGTGGAACAGTATCCCAAAAGTTGGTGCGGAAATAGTTTTTACGACATCAATTTACCGCCAAATAATTTCATTAGGCTTACGGTTCCAAGGTATGACGGGATGATTAGAACCGAGCTTAGATTCGCGCTGGCTATAGATGCTGAAACCATATTATATTCAGATTCTTATGTTGGGAAAATAAATCCTGGTCAATTTTTTATAAATGGTAAATATCTACCTGGTAATCTTATGGACCCCAATTATTAAAAAAATCAAAGGCAAGTTTTATGTATAAGCTGATCTTACTTTTTTGTTTGATGTCTTATGTTGTTGCTGCCCAGCAAAATAAAATGCCAGCCTACACTTCCCCAATTGTCAACGACGACAAAGCAGTAGTTTTTAACGTTTATGCTCCGCAAGCCAAAAATGTAAGCCTGACCGGCACCATTCAACCCAATGATATTCCGTTGACCAAAACAGATGATGGTCTTTGGACAGTAACCATTGGTCCGTTGGCACCAGAGATCTATCACTACCAATTCTATATAGATGGCGCCAAGGTTACAGACATAAAAAATCAGAGTCCGTATCCATGACTGGAAGGTAAAAGTGAACTAATCATCCCAGGGGATCCGCTGCTGCTGCATGAGTTGACGGATGTAACGCATGGCACACTTCACGATCATATTTATCATTCAAGTGCCACCAATGGGCCTAACAGTGTTCGGATTTATACGCCGCCAAATTATAATCCTCGTGATAAAAAGCAATATCCCGTACTTTTTCTGCTTCACGGCTTTGGGGAAAAAGTTTCTTTCTGGTCTGATTTCGGCAAAATTAACCTGATTGCCGATAATTTGATTGATCAGGATAAAATCATGGCACCCATCATTGTGATGCCCAATGGCGATCCATTGGAGGCAGAGTATTACAAATTTTTTGGCTCGAAGACTGACGGCCCGGCCTGGATGAAAAAGAATATGGATCTGTTTGAAAAAGATCTGTAAGCTTCCCCAATCGTTGTCCATTTCTAAAATCAAAATATAAAGTAAAAACGGACAAGGCGTCAATGGCCATCACCGGATCGTCTATGGGAGGAACACAGGCGGTGATTTTGGGTTTGAGCAACCTGGATCGGTTTGACTGGATTGTGGGTTTGACAGCAGGTTTTGATATCCCACCATTCAGTATTGAACATAAGGAACAGATCAATGCACTGAAATTATTCCAATTGAACATCGGCAGGGATGATCAATGGGGATACGACCAAAGCAGAAAAGTGCATGAGTGGCTTGCGGAACAAGGGGTGGATCATGAATGGCTGGTGAGCGACGGCGGTCACGAATGGGATGTATGGCGGAAAAACATGGCGGTGTTGTTGGTGAAGTTGTTTAGGTAAAAGCCTTCACGACTCCCATTGCTAAGAAGAGATCTTTCTTAAAAGGAGATACTTCCACACACAAACAAATCAGAAACAGGAATTAATACAAAAGTCCAAATAACCATAGTGGGATTCTGTTATCGATGCCGCGCTCAATTTCATCAGACACTATATGAGCATTTTTCAATTCGTTAATCTGTTTTCTTCCTTTGTTTTGCCCTCCTATTTCAAAAATATATCTGTCTTCAAAACTAAAATCTCCATTCATTGGAATATTGAGTGTACCAATAGGTTGCACCTGGGAAATAAAAAATGTTTCCCTTAATGAACCAATATTAGTTTTATCCGGAGCCAAAGCATAAGCCAGGTTGGTGTTTCTTAAATAGACTTTCTCTGGTTTTTGCAAAGTACTGATACTTATCCCTTCAGGGTTTACCAGGTGGATCACGGAAGCTTTTTCCAAATAATGAAGATATTGAATTAGTGTATTTCGATGTATGCCAATCTTATCGCTAAGCTTAGAAATATTGGGTTTAAACGGAACGTTGGAAGCCAATATATACAGGAGTTGGTTTACCTTTCTGGCATTTTTAGGGTCATATCCTTCAATAAAGTTTAAATCAGTTTGGATGACAAGGTTGATGACTTGTTTAAGTTTTCTTTTAAATGATTTTGTACCCTCAAGAAAAAAGGGATAGTAACCGTAAGTTAAATAATCTTCAAAGTATTTTAAGGGTCTAAAATCTTTGGTAAGCTCCATAGATATTTCCTGATGATTTTTTACCAGATCTGAAATAGGAATGGCTTCTATTTCTTTAATACCTGATAAAAGTAAGAATTCCCGGAATGAAAGTCCTGGCAGCTCGTAAATTACGGCCCTTCTGCTTAAGTCTACATCTTGCTTTAAAATGTCGATAATAGACGAACCTGTGAACGTTATTTGTATATCCTTGTATAGGTCGTGGACATTTTTAATTTCCCGGGCCCATTCGGGGTATTTGTGTACTTCATCTATGTAGAGGTATTTTCCACCTTTAAGGCGAAAGGCTTTGATGAAATCAATTAACCTATTACTTGAGAAATATATGTCATCCAACGAGATATAAACCGCCTCTTCACCAATACCGTGTGTCGTTGAAAGATGTTGTAAGAGTAATGTCGTTTTGCCGGTACCACGAGCTCCAATAATTCCGTTTAACCGCCATGACCAATCAATTTGAGTGGCCAGTGGTCTTATAAAGCTTGTATTGATTTCAGCTATTAAATCTCGCGAATTTTCAAATAATTCTCTCATTTGCATAATTGTATGTGCAAAAATAATATAAATTTTATATATATTTATAAAATATTTTTATATTTTGCTGTTTTGAAACAGCAAAATTCATCTTCCGCTCTTCTAATTCTGGCTTCAGTTTTCAACTAAATGCCCAAAATGTGGCAAGTTTACAACTTGACAATAAAGGCTAATGCTCGCCTCCTGCTTTCCTTAAAGGCTTCTACGCGAAAATAAGAAGCAACTATATTCAGCCCTGAACCAATAATTCCTCAATACTTTACCTACCTCCGTCCCCTTCCAGGAGTCGTGTAATACCTTTGCTTAAAATCCGATACCTCTTCACCCAATTTTTTATTGGCATTTTCCAGTAATTCATTTTGTGTTTTCATAATGCGTAGGAGGTCATGCATGGCATTGAGGTTTTGTAATTGGCAGTAGACGAGTTCTTCGAGGTCGGCTTTGGTGTATCTTTTCATGTTTCCAGGCTTGGTTAAGCTATTAGTTTTGTTATAATAAAATTACTATAGTTCGTAAATCTTAACAAATGTATTGAAATAATTTCTTTTTGCAAAATAACTGTTAAGAAAAACTTAACTAAAGATCATATTATCTTATTTTAACAAAAGAAATACTGAATATCCATGACTGAATTAGGCCTTTACCTTGCAAAAAAATCAATCAGCAAAGCGGAAGTCTCCAGAAAGACGGGGATCAGTAAACCGCGTTTAAGTGAACTCACCTTAAATGAAAACACGCATTTACGGGCTAAGGAGCTTTATCTTATTGCCCTTGCCATCGATGTGGATCCCTGTGAAGTGTTAAGGGTGATTTATGGGGAAGTGCGATTGAAAGCGGATTAAATGTTTGTTTCACTATGTTACCTAATTTAATTAGGGCAAAGACCAGCGTCAATCTTAAATACGGTAGCGCTTATTTAAGAAAATCCCAAAAAACTTAATTAAGAACACCTCTTATTTAAGAAAATCCAAAAAAACTTAATTAAGGATGGGCCTTATTAAAGATTTTACCTAAAATCTTTAATAAGGGGATAGGCTAATAACCCACCAGGATGCAATTGATTTTAGCATAAAAATCGCAAAAACCCCCTAATCACCCGACAAAATAACCTTTTCAACCATTTTTTGCCTGTCGGCGGTGATATTCAGGATATACAGTCCCCGATTGTAGGGCCGGAGGTCTATGGAACCTGCTTGTTCATTATTCAAAATCAAATTCTGCTGTAACACACGGCGTCCCAGTGGATCTAATAGCTCAACCTGTACCTGCTTGTTTGTTACTGAAGACAGGGAAAAATGCAACAGATCTCTGGCAGGATTGGGATAGGCCAGAAAGTTTGCCTTTTCCTCACCCTCAATACCTGTAACCACCTCTTCCTGACCTAATTTCAGGATGGTTCCAAATTTGCCAACCACGTAGACTGATTGGAGGTCTGGCGTCCAGGCCAGGTCAAACAGCCCTTCATTTTTAGGAATATCCTGTTCGGTCCAATTTTGCCCTCCATCTCCAGTATAAAGTAAAACGCCATCCTGGGGATGTTCTGCCTGTTTTTGGGCAAATCCCAAAAGAAAGCCTTCCTCACTGTTTTTAAAAAAGACTTTGAGTTTTTTGTAGAAGTAGGGCACCTCATATATTTCTTCCCATTGAAGCCCGCCATCCGTGGTCTTCCATACCTTACCAAATTGAGAATACGCAAAGGCCGATTCCTCGTCTACTGTGAAGACATCCAGGAAAAAGTCACTGGGCCCAGCCTCCAGGCTTATGACAGTCTCCCAGGAAGCGCCGCCATTTTCCGTTCTTAATATTTGATCGCGTATGGAAACCAACAAGGTATTTTCCTTAATAACCGCGAGATCAAAAGTCGATGTAAATGAATTCGTGATATCAGCCACGGGTTTTGCTTGCCACGATTTTCCCTGATCTTCACTTTTCATTAATATTAAATCTTTTTGACTGTTGACCCGGGCGATTGTCCATAAGTCGGTGCCAGAGCTTTCCAGGCGTAACATGACAGTGTCGGTGCTGGTATAAGTATCCTCCCACAGCAAACCCCCATTTGCGGTGGCGTGCAGGCCATGAGATGTCAATAGCAGACCTTCCGATTCGTCTTTAAAGTCCAGAGACAACGCATTAAAATAACCGGTATTGGGAAGTGTGTCCCATTGTTGGCCATCGGTGGTTTTCATAAATAACCCGTTGGCGCCGGCGGCGTATCCAACTTTATCGGACACCATGTCAATGGCCTCGATATCGGGATAGGTAAATGTCCCGGTTTGCCAGTTTTCGCCCTGGTCAGTGGTATAATATACACTTCCTCCAGCGCCTACGACAAGCCCCCGTTGCGCATCCTGCATTTTAATATCAAAGCAATGATTCATGTTGAAACCTTTCCAGGTGGGAAGTGTATCGGTGGTCCAGCTTTTGCCGCCATCCACGGTTTTGATCACCAGGTTTTCTTCCAGTACAAAGCCTGGGCCACCTGCGGCAAATCCAATGTCCTCATTGACCCAGGTCATATTTCTTATAACCATGTTGGGTAAGGGCAACTGTTCCCAGGTGGCCCCGCCGTCGGTAGTTTTAATAATTTTGTCAATGGGAAAGAACCTGTTCTGGTTAGCTATAAGCAGGTAGCCTGTTTTATCGTTTAGAAATTGAAAATTAGCCAGCTGGTGATCTGACTCTCCCCCCAGTAAAGTCTCCGTCCATGTTTTTCCGCCGTTGGTTGTTGTCATTAAAAAGTGCTGGTATACGCCGATATTTAAAAAATAATCATCTATTTCGTAGCCGGCGACGAAGCCTACGTCGGCATTCAGAAAATGTACACCGGTCAGGCGCCGGAACGGCGTGGCGCTTTTGCTCCAGCGCAAGGTGTCCCAGTTTTTACCGCCGTCGGTGGTTTTAAAAATTTTCTCAAACCAACCGACTGCATAACCCACATTTTCATCGACGAAGAAAAGAGATTCAAAATAAGCACTAGTGCTAAACTTGTCGCGGTTGGGTTCAATATTCAGCACCTCTTCCCATTTGCCGCCCCTGTCGGTGGTTTTATAAATGACATTTTTATGTATCAGGTAGCCGGTATTTTCAGAGGTGAAAAATACATCTCTGTATCGCGCTGTGGTGTGAATCGTAGAAATATTGTTTTTAAATTCAATGGGCAATCCCAATGGCTGCGTTTGCGAGGGTTTTTCCAAATCGTCGATAATGGTCAACGCCCCTGAACTAAAGACATAGGATTTGTCAGATTGCGGGGGCTGTATAATTTTGTACATGCTGTTGTTGAATCCGCCGGGATGTTGTTTTTGCCATTGTGCACATATTTTTTCTGAAACTAAGAGGAGTACAAGGCAAACAAAGTATAGCCGCATGGTCGTGAGTTTTTGGTTTTCAATTAAGTTTCCACTAAAGAATTGACACCTGTTCACCGGTAATAGTTGGAATGATCAGGTGGAAACCAGAAGGTTGGCTGTCAGGGCAAAATCGATACACTAAAACAAAAACTGGACTCCCGCTTAAAATTCATTAGATTCGTATGTGTTGCTCCTAAAAATGGCATTAAAATTTTAGGGTGAAAAAAATCGAAGTATTACCTGTTTGTAAATAGATTTTAATGAAACAAACGATTTTAATCTTTGGTGGCCTGTCTATAGCTATTTTGATCCTGTTTCAGATCAGTAAACTTTCGCTTTTACATTTTCAGGGGGATAATGACTTTTTTATTGTCGTCCTGGGGGTATTGTTTATTGCCATTGGGTTTGTTTTAAACAGATTTTTACACAAAAAAGACAAAGCGAGAGCTACAATTCAGGCCATTGATGAAGATCAACTTAAAAAGACTAATTTAAGCAAGCAGGAATACAAAATTCTGACTTTAATGGCGCAGGGGCTTTCTAATATGGAGATCGCCGAGGACCTGTTCATTTCAGAAAATACAGTTAAAACGCACGTCTCTAAAATTCTCCTTAAACTAAATGCCAAAAGGAGAACGCAAGCCATCCGGATCGGGAGGGAGCTGAATATCATTTAATAGTCACTGGTTTTAGGGCTCCTACTTTAGGGTGAATTATCGGTTTGTCATCAAAATCATACTTTAGGATGATGTTTTTCAGTCGCCTATGATTTAGCATTGACCCATGTTTCAACAAAATTCTATAAAATGAAAAAATTTGTAATTCGCTATGGTCTGATCGGGGGATGTATATTGATAGCACTAGGGTTATTTAACTGGTTTTTTATTGCCAAACCGCTTGGTTACCAAGCCTCAGAGTTTTTTGGCTACCTTTCGATGGTTGTTGCCTTGTTATGTATACCATTGGGCATTATGTATTTTAGGAACAAATTGAACAATGGCACTGTCTCTTTTAATCAGGCTTTTAAAATAGGCCTGGGTATCACTGCGATAACGTCAATCGTGATGTTTTTTCATAGCATGTTGTTTTTTATAATTGCTGGCGACGATTTTCTGGAGTGGTCAAAAACCGGGTTGACGGCAGAGGAGCTGGAAGCGCGACAATTACAATTAGATGCGCTGCCTGATTTTGTGATGAGCCCGTGGTTTCAGGGGGTGTTAATGGCCTTGACAGTGTTTTTGATAGGAGTAATTATCAGTTTGGTCAGCTCCTTTATGCTGAAGCAATCTGATACCAAAGTTGTCGATAGTTGATTTATAGTAAACCAACGCTAGAAAACGATGTTTCGCCTGGGTGTTATTTTCCAAAGTCAATAAAGCTGTTTTAAGGGCTTCCTGAAAATTGTTTTTGTATAAAAAACTTCATTTTTGGAAGAGAAAGGCATTTTTGCTATATTATTTTAAATTCAAACTCCCAAAGCCAACATTCAAAGCTCACTGATAAATTTCCGTTTATTATGTTTTATTTCTGTATTGGAGCAAATAGGAGCGTTATTCTTAACACAAGCAAGTTGTGTGTCGTTATAAAGAGAACTCTCCTTAGCAATAAGCACTTTGAAATTAGAATTTTATAATATAATTCCTGAGTTACGACCTTTTATTAAGGTGATAAGTTCTGTTGAAAATCCTGGCGATTCAACTTCACCATGTACATTCAGGGTTTTACCCGATACCTGTGTTGAAATTTTCTTCGCATACCGTGGTGAGACGATAGCAAAAATTAAAACAAAAACACAATTTGACAGCGCAAAAAGTTTTGTCACAAGCCGTATGAGCACGTATATGGATGTGCAAGTACCCCAAAATTCCGGCTCAATTGCGGTATGTTTTTATCCCGGTGCAGCATTCCGGTTTTTCGACCTTCCAATGAAGGAGCTTACCGATAATAATATTTTACTATTTGATTTATGGGGAGACAAAATATATGAACTGGAGGATAATATTTCTCTCTACGGCAACCAGATGGAGCGTGTATCAGCCATCCAAAAGTCTTTGTTGAATTTTATGCAACGAGAGCCTGCCAATAAAAGCGCCTATGAATATTGTTTTTCGAAAATAAATTTGTTCAAGGGACGGATGCCCATAAAAATGTTATCGAAGATGACAAACATTAGTCAACGACAATTAAGCAGGCAATTCAATAACTTTTTGGGATTATCGCCAAAGGAGTATTCCAGAATCAAAAGGTTCCTATTTACATTGGACAACATGAAAAAATATCCTTTTTATTCCCTAACACAAATTGCTTATGAAAGTGGTTATTTTGATCAAGCTCATTTCATCCACGATTGTAAAGAATTTACTGGAATAACCCCAAGGGAGCTTGTTTGTTCCAAAGTTGTCATTTACTGAATGTCCGTTTTTTACAATTTCAGATGATTGCAGATAAATATTTTTGCCTCTGGAAATCAATGATTATGAGAAAAGTTATTTTGGGGCTTGCGGTAAGTCTTGATGGTTTTATTGAAGGCCCAAACGGCGAATACGATTGGTGTTTTACCGATCAGGACTATGGCATGACCGAGTTCTTCAAACGTATTGACAGTGTGTTTATTGGCCGGAAATCCTACGAACTCACCTTGACTATGGGAAATGATGCGATACCCGGTTTCCCTAAACTGACAGCGTATATTTTTTCCACCACATTAAAAGAGGTAAAACCGGGAAATATTCTTGTAAAGGGAGATATAGAAGCAGAAGTGAAGCGGATAAAAAAAGAGCCTGGCCAGGACATCTGGCTGTTTGGTGGTGCAAGTCTTACGGCTTCTCTTTTAAACCTTAACCTTATTGACGAAATAGGATTGAGCATTCATCCAATTATTCTTGGCAGAGGAAAACCATTATTCCAGGAGGTATTCAAAAGAATTGAACTTAAACTTATTGATACAAAAACGTATTCAACAGGACTAGTCTCTATAACCTACTCTCCTCGGAGATGAGGTTTTCCTATACAATGTGTGGTGAGCTCCGTGCTTAGGATAGCCTTCATTTCTTTTCATAGAAGGAAAAGAAATGAAGCAAAGAAAAATCAAGCCAAAATTAACCTTCCACCGCCGGCCGGAATTTTGGCAGGCCTACCCACTTGAGCTACTTTTTATTGGGTTTAGTGTACGATTCACATCATCCAAATGTAGCGACAAAATTTAAATATAGCTTTTTCCTGATTTTAAACTTTGATCGGCTCACTTCAAATTTCCGAGTGATGCCTTTTGGAGGAAGGTGTATCAGAACATTGGGGATATGATGTTGTTCAGGTTAACATTTATCAAGGAGTTCCGTTTGGATGTGATAACCGAGCATAAGGTTTGACATGAGTGAATTACCCATATTTTTAAAACAATTGATGGCCCAGAAGACGCTTTGGGCTATTATCATTACCGGAAATTTTTCAGAGGTTAAAAAAAGCGATTTAGCGTATGTGTTTAATACTCCTATTTCTTTGGAAGTTAACAATTTGTCCCTGGGAGATGGGTTGTTTTTTGAAAGTGTTAATCTAAGGAAAAACCCACCAGATATGCCGGAGTTTGATTCTATTGAGGAACTCAATGAATATTTAGTAACTTTGGATTGTGACCTGCAAAATTATGAAAAAATAACTTTAAGCTTTCATACATTGGATCCGTCATACTATACTGATCCGGAGAGATTCTTTGGTGCCGGAAACGTATCATCAAGATATGAGTTTGATCCCGAAAACAGAAAATTTACGGATAAGGTCAAATACCATGTGATTGAATATCCAAATTTTGAAGTGCCCATGTATATATCTGTTTCGGAGTTTATGCTTGGCAAGTTTTCAATTACCGCAACCATCCCCAAATCCGGTAAGTTTAAAAGTAGGAGGCCATGGTTAGATTATCTAAACAGCATTGATCCTTCCAAAATTGAAATTCATAGGAATGATTAATGTTATTGAGGTAACTGGTTGTAATGATTCAATAAATGACGGCTTGGTGAGACTTACCTTCTTTTCCCTTTTGGAATAGCTAGTAAGTTTCATAAATTGGTATCATTAATTATTCTCATGTTTTACCCTTTAATGATACCTGATGATCATTGGTTATGCTAGGGTTTCGACCCAAGATCAAAAGCTTGAATTGCAGCTAGCCGCCCTGGAGAAATACGGTTGTGAAAAATATTTCAAGAAAAACAAACCGCTGTCCGGAACTGGATAAGATGGTTGCTCATTTGCGGGAAGGCGATACGGTGGTAGTCTGGAAACTTGATCGTCTGGGCCAGTCCCTACGCCACCTAGTTAATCTGGTGGGATCCTTCAATGAAATGGGTGTAGACTTTGTAAGCATCAACAACCACATCGATACCACCTCTTCTCAAGGCCGGCTGATGTTCAACATCTTTGCTTCCTTTGCCGAGTTTGAACGGGAGTTGATTAGCGAGCGTACTGAAGCCGGATTGGCCAATGCGAGAAGGCATGGCCGTAGGGGTGGGTGGAAACCTGGTTTGTCAAAGCAAGCAAAAATCAAAGCCTGGGCCGCATTGAAAAGATCAAGGGATTTTAATGTTCCAATTTCTCAGATCCAACAGGAGTTGGGTCTGTCTAAAGCAACATATTATCGATACTTGCAATGGACGGAAGAGGAAGAGAGGTCTAACGGCAAAATTATTGCTAAAGCCAGTAAATGATTATCAGAAGGAATGAAAAAGCGAAAACCCATATACCATGCTAATAATATCAAACCTTTAAATTTATGTGGTGAAACCTTGGGTAATAGGATTGAATATATCACCAAATTAGAATAGTGGTAATAATTGATAAATTAAACAAGGCATAATGAATTTTATTATATCACTAGTGCGAATTTAATGAAGGGAAATATGAAAAAGATTCTGATTTTTTTATATACAACACTGTTCTACACAATCACAGCAAATGGACAGAATTTTTTCTTCATTAATGAAGAAAGCTACTCTTGCAGCGAAACCTTTACCTTACAATCCAATTCTGATGATCCCGACGTTAATGACTTAAACGTTATACTTGCTAAGGATGGTACGACAGCAATTTTTATAGTAAGTACAAAAATCGTGTCAACAGTTAGAATAAGCGGGAAACTAATTATCTATCTTGATGATGGAACGGTTATATCTTGCATTGATAGGGGGATTAAAGACAATGTAGACGATATTGCCTCAACTGCTTACCAATTAACAAATGAGGAATTGGGCAAAATGAAAAAAAGTAATATTAATACGGTAAGGTATGAAATAAAATGTGCCGAATGTCTAATAAATCTTTATGAAGGAAATTATACCGCTTCAAATAAAGGAAGTTCTAAAACTGATTTTCCTGTTTTAATATCTGATTTTTTTGAAAATTAATAACCGTGCGATTACAACGGTTCAAGACATATGGGAATGGACCTTATAATAGTTAGTCTCACAAAACACTCTTATTCGTCAACTATCGGTAAATCAAATTGGATCAATTATTGTATATCTGCTTTAGGGAGTAATAAGATGCCTTTATGTGCGTTACTGTTAAATCAATCTAAATATTGAAATTTTTTTTTACCATAATCGCTGTTTTTTGTTGTAACCTGATCTGGGGACAATGCTATAATGGAGAAATTCCTGTACAAAAAGATAGTTGGGGAATAGGCCTGATTTCAATACCCGTTAGTTCAACCATTGTAGTTAAAAATGGAAATTCACATCAAAAACTAGGTATACTTAAAAGATCAAAAGAAGGTTTTATAACTTTTGAAATTCACGACAAAAAAAAGCTCGATGAGAGTCATTTAGACGTAATTAATAATTTTCGTTCTGGCAATTTTCTGTCTATCGGTCATCCTGCAAATAAATATTTAACAGTTCAATCAACATCAATAAACGGAGATTATCACGTACTGAATGTTGGCCTGGAAAATGCAATTGTTAATAAAACGGATATTGAAAAAGTTGGGGGTAAGTTTTACAAATACAATAAATTACTTAAGGTAATGGATAGTCTTCCTTCAAAATGGAGAAATAACTATTTATGCTCTGCCTTGAGTGTCTCATTAAAAGACAGGTGTTTAAATCTTAGAAAATCACCGAATGTCAAATCTGAAAAAATAATATGCATAAATAGGCATTTCCAAGTTGAATTATACAAAGCGATATACCTAAAAATCATTTCTCCCGGACTTGGGAATTGGATTAAAGTAGAGGCGCAGGAATATGTGGTTGATAACTTAATAAATGGTGAAGAATGCCCATTGGTGAAAGGTAAATTATATAAGGGGTGGATTAAATATTTAGATGATACAGGCCAGCCGAATATTTGGTACTATGTCTCGAGTTATTGAAAAAATAATAGAAACTATAATGCATTAAGTTGACGAAATTTTCACTTAAGGCCAGGTTAATCAAGCTAAGTCAGCAGTATTATTTGGCTGTTGTAAATTTTCATAAAATCGCTGATATCAAACGGCCGACAATCGTTTTAAAATAAGTCTCACAAAACCCTCCATTTAATTTTTTAAAAAGACTGGCTCACATTTTTAAATAGATCATCTCAAAAAGGCAGGAAAATGAGGCCTTTTAAAAGCAATCTGGCCAGCCCGCGTGTACCTGCACACTTTCTCCACCTAAACCACATTGATCAATAACGTCTAAGCATAGGCTAAAATCTGGTCAGAAAATGCCAAATAATATCCATAGCTTTATCATACTACCAAACTTCATAAAACATGCGACTACTTAATACAAAAATGAAGTGGGCACTGCTCTCACTTTCAATCCTTGCTTTTTTATCCCTGACTTACTTTTTAACAACTGATAGAAATTCCTTCTCAGAGACATACCCGGAATCTGCCCCGGCATATGGATCGGAATACGGTTACGAACAAGAGGAATCAGAAGAAGAGATCGCATTTGAAATGGCCATGGATAAACAGAACGAAGCTTATGACGAGATCGATTTTGACGACCTAAGCCCCGCAGAGCTGGCAGCCTATGAGCTGAAGATGCAAAAGTTAAAAGCGTCCGGTTTCAATTTTGCAGCTGTATTAAAAGAACAGCGCCACCAGGAGCATATGACCGGCATTATGAGCTACGCCAACGGTGTGGTTACAGGTGAATGGCAGACCAAATTACCAGTACCCGCGCCTAAAATTGGTGGCGGCATTGGTAATGGCTACCGCGTAGACGGATCCGTGTATGACCCCGTTAACGATAAGATCTATGCTGTTTCAACTCCTGGCCATTTATACAGGGTTAGCAAAACAGGCCAATTGCAGTGGACGCTATTGGATCACAAGGGAAAATATAAGAAGATCTTTTTTGGGTTCAACCTTCCCAATGGCACTTTTAGAATGGTGAAAAATGAACAACCCGAGGCGCTTATTGGTCATTTAAGCTATTCCGATGATGAAGGCCAAACGTGGACACCAGCCACCGGCGCGCTGCTACAGAATAATTGGGCAGATAATGGATTCAAAGCGGTGGTGAATGGCAATACCAGGTTATTTGCCCTCGGTGATCACAAAGATGGTGCTAACGTTAAAACCAAATATGTATTCATGTCCCAGGATCTGGGGTTGACGTTTACCGAGTCATCATTGAATTTCAAAAGTTCGGACCACCAGATACAATTACTAAAAACCTATCATAACGACCAACCCTATCTATTTGTAAGAACAAAGGCCACGAATGTCATTACAATTTACAAATACAACGATACCGCCGGTGATTTCCAATTATTACATACCTTGTCGGGAACATATACTGACTTCAAAAGGGCTTTAGGCACATTTTCAGGAGGGAAGGTGCATTTTTATATTGCTGAAACACCAAACAATATTCATTACTCGGATGATGAGGGTGCCACGTGGGCTATTATGACGACAACCAATACCAAGTCATTAAAAGAGATTCATCCCGATCAGCCCAGCACTGTATTTAGGGGTTTTGTTGATGTCAATATGTCAACGGATTTTGGTGTAACCTTTAACAGTTTCGGGCACAAGCTGGGATGGGACCTGAGACACATGACTTTTCATCAGAAAACCAATGGCGACTATTTTGCCTTGATAGGAATGGATTTTGGCTGTTTCATATCAGATGTGGCCACAGATACAGCCAGCTATCAGGCGCTTAACAGCGGTGCGCCGATTGCCTTGATGTACGACGCGGTGTCCAACGAGCGATTTAATACGGTTCACGCGGGCCATCAGGATAAGGGAGCATCCGGGTTTCTTGATACAGCGCAGGTGGTGACAAGAAAAGGCCTGGCGGGAACTGATATTTTGAGGATATCTTATGCCAAAGGTGGCGAATCTATCTGGGTTTGGTTTTACACCGGCAAAATTCGACACCTATTCAATTTTGCCAGCCCGAATTACATCGATGAGAAGGCCGATGTAGCCAGTGGTTTTGGCAATTGGACCTCTCGCAATATTATCCCTTCACCAGACACTACCGAAGATGTTATTTACGGAGCCTGGGGTAATAGTCTTCAGAAGTTTACCTATGCCAACGGAGTCGCTACCAAAACCACGCATACCTATGATTTTGGTAAAGACCTATCCGGATTTGGCTACTCCACGTCAAATACCGACAGATGGTATGTGTCGGCCGCAGACGGGCAGTTCTTCCACTCCAACGATGGAGGAGTATCTTTTACGGCGACAACCTATGCCGGAAGTACACCGACCAGTGGTGGAGGCTACCGAAAGGGCAGGCATGTTATCCGTGTTTCAAAAACCAATCCGGATCTGGTATTTTATGCCGGCAATAACAAGCACTTCCTGATATCTCAGGATGGTGGGGTGACTTTCTCTGATCATATAGCCGGTTTCGAGGGAACCAAGATAAAGGACCTTGCCATAGCGGATGGCGACAAATATATATTTGCGGCCTGTGCAACAGCAGGCCCATGGGTCTATTCGGTCGATGATGACTTGTGGTATCCGATGGACGGTCCGGATGTGCCTAATGTTGATTTTACCGATGTTGAATTTATTAGCAGCAAGAACATTGTCAGATTTGCTACTTACGGTACCGGTATTCAGGATTTTATCTTGAATACAACTTTACCTGGCGGTGGAGGTCCTCCCGGTGGTGGTACCACTTATTATTACATAGAGAATAAGGACAACGGTGTGAAAATACGACCTGAAACCGCCCTCGACGGTGCAAAAATGATCAAAACCTCTTCAACTACCACAGACAATTGGGTGCAATGGGAAAAAATTGATACGGACAATGGCTTTTTCCATCTCAAAAATCGCGAGACCGGGAAACATTTCAAACCGGTGGGTACAGGTGATAATTCCCTCATGGAGCAGGTGCCTGATACCCAGGTTGATAACTGGACACAATGGGAGACCGTGGATACTGGAACAGGAGATGGTTATGTCCATATTTTTAACAGGGAAACCGGTAAAAAGATCAGACGTCTTTCGGGTTCCAATATTCAGAACGCAAGTGCCAGTGCCACAGGTGATTGGACAAGATGGAAACTTGTAAATACAGCCGGAGCCGGGGCCCGGTTATCGATGGTAAAGGAGGCGGTAGCCAATGAAATATCTCCCTTAAAAGGATTTCGCCTGGAAGCAAATTATCCAAATCCTTTTAAGAATAAAACAACAATTCACTTTACCTTACCACAAGATCAGCTTGTATATATGGAAGTATATAATGAGATCGGGCAGAAGGTTCGTACCCTTTTAGATGGTGTTGAGCATACTTCAGGATCGTATAGTTATCAGTGGGACGGACGTGATGGATCGGGGAAAACCCTTCCGGATAATACGTATTTTATCAAAATAAAGGCAGGCAGGTACCAGGCCACCAGCCGGGCGGTATTGAGGAAGTAGGACCTTTTGATTTTTCTATCGGACATATTGGTCTGTCGGAACTTGAGTACTTGGGTTCTGGCAGGCCAATTGTCTTTATATGATCATCCGGTTAAATTAATGCCAGCTTTTAATTATTAAACATTGGATAATAAATGCTTTGAAAACTGTCAGTAGTTATCGAGGAGTTTATGGTACTCCGAGGGAGTGCAGTGGGTAATGGCTTTGAATTTCCGATTGAAACTTGAAATAGTATTAAAGCCGCATTGAAAACTAATTTCGAGGATGGACAACTCTTTATTTCGCAGCAGTTCACGCGATTTTTGAATTCTCAGTTCCGTTAAAAACTGAATATAAGTCTTTCTTGTTCTCTTCTTGAAAAAGCGACAAAAGGAGGAAGGCGCCATGGCGGCTATATCGGCTACCTCCTCCAGGCTGATGGGGCGATGATACTCGGCCAGTGTAAAGTCAATAATGTCATTTAACCTTTTGCCTTCTATCTCATCAACTTTATAGTTTACCATATCTGACGAAAGCTTCCTGCCTTCGGTGCATTTGGTCAGCAATTCGATGATGCTGAGAAACTTCATGAATTTATCTAAGCCGCGGGCGTGGACCATTTGCTTCATTTTCGGCAAAACTAATTTTCGGGTTTTATCTCCAACCCGTACCCCTTTCTTTGCTTTATTGATAAAAACCCTGAAAATCTCCAGCTCACTGAACCGGGAGAGCATTTCCCGGAAGGCGCCTTGGTCAAAAAAAATAGAAATAGAATGCGAAATCAATTTACTGCCCTTATCTAAGTAGGAGGGACCACTTTTGAATACATGCGGTTGATTTTCGCCGATGATGAATACATCTCCGGGTTTGAAGCCTCCTATATAATCACCGACAAGCAATTGCCCGGTGCCATTGATAATTGAGGTGATCTGTAGTTCAGGGTGTTGGTGAACGGTGTCGTAAAAATAAGCCTGCTTGTCTTCCTGAACCAGGCAAATAGCGTCGGTTTCCCTTGGAATTTTAAATTTGACAATTTTCATGCTGGCTGACAGTCGATAGTTTTGGCCTTTATTCCGGGATATTTCAAAAATTCCTATATTAATCGGCGGGGAGCAAAGGAACTTTCGCATCTACATCTTTTTTCCACTGCTCCAGTTTATCATTTAATATTTTTACCTTATCCGGCATTTTTTCCGCCTCATCAATTTTCTCCGAGATATCATTTTTCAGGTTAAAGAGTTCAAATGTTTTTCCGTCATACCTTTTTATGAGTTTCCAGTTGCCATCGCGAATAACGCTATAAGGCACAACGTCGCTACCGCGGTAGTGAGGAAAGTGCCAAAACAAACTTCGTGCGGGACTTGCTGACGGGTTTTGTAAAACCGGTAATATATCAATTCCATCTATTGGCTGCCCTGCTTCGATTTCAATGCCAGCCACCGAGCAAAAGGTAGGTAAGAAATCCACACTCGTGACAGGTGTATCAACGCTTAGCCCCTTTTTGATCTTTTTTGGCCATTTTATGATCAGAGGAACTCTTATCCCTCCCTCATAAGCATAGCCCTTACCTTTTCGAAGCGGCTTGTTGGAGGTCACCGGTAATAATCCACCATTATCACTATAGAGGACAACCATCGTGTTTTTCTGCAGGTCATGATCTTCCAATGCGCCTAAGATCTTCCCAATATTTTCATCGGTTTTTTGGAGCATAGCGGCGTAAGCAGCGTTTTGGTGATCGCCCTGTTTCTCTTTTTGTTCAAAATGAGGCACTTTTTCTTGGGGAGGTTGAATCGGTGTATGTACAGAATAAAACGCCAGCTGCAAAAAGAAAGGTTTGTCTTTGTTCCGTTGGATAAAACCCATGGCTTCATCACCTAATCTGTCAGTGAGATATTCCTCTTTTCCCGGTTTTGCCGGGAGGCTTTCCATCCTGTAGGTCTTCCCCCTTACCTGTCGTTGGTATGGCGAATAGTAGCTCATAGGTTGTCCCCAATTGGTGACGGCCGCCTGCCAGTCAAATCCCTGGTGCATGGGATGGTAATCATCGTGACCCAGGTGCCATTTCCCGACATACCCGGTGCGATAGCCAGCTTTTTTGAGCATTTCTGCCGTGGTGATCTCCTCCAATGGCAGATAGTTCCTGTTAGGGACCCCGCTTTGTTTTCGGCTGGCCGGATGATCGAGGGTAAACGCCGCATTTTCAGGAGGCACACCCATATTCCAGCCTTTGGCCATCGATGGAATATGGGTGGTAAGCTCCAGTCTGGCCGGGTACTTGCCGGTGACAATGGCGGCCCGGGTAGGTGAACATACGGCACATGCGGCATAGGCCTGGGTAAAATTGGCCCCTTCCCGGGCTAGCTGATCTATGTTAGGAGTCTCATAATACTTGCTACCATTGCAGGCGATATCAGTCCAGCCAAGGTCGTCTACCACGATAAATACGATGTTGGGTTTTTGGCTATTAGGATTTCCCGAATCGCAACTTACCAAAAGCGCGATGGAAAGAATCACCGTCACCTGATAGCATGCCATTTTTATTGCCTGATATGTCACAGTGATCACAGCATATTTATCTTTTGGGACAGTCATTTCCATGGTTAAATTATCTCGTATTTGTAGAACCGGAAATCTGCTGTTTTCGCTATTTCAAAAACAATATTCCCGCTTTCATCAATGCTTTTTTCTTCTACTTCCCCGGTCATGAGGTTAGTAAGTTTTACCGAGGCGGTTTTCAGGAAATAAAGCTTCAGTGATTGCGTAGTTTCTTCGTTGTTGATTTCCCTGAAAATGGTCAGATATCCTGTTGACGTTTCCGGGTTATAATTTTGAAAGCCGGTCCAGCTGGCGTTGTCGGGTTTTTGGCCAATTGGAAACACATAGCCGTTGTACATGGCATCTCTGTGTTGTTTATACACCCTAATTACTTCTTTGATCTGGTCTCTGGCCTTGTCATCATAGTAATGGGTTTCCTGGAAGAATATCGGGGATCCCATTAGTGCTATGGCCACGCTGTAGGGGTGATTGTGCAGGTAGGCATCGCTTTCTTCTTTGTTTACACGGTCTATGTTCTGAATGCTCACCTGAAATTTGTTCAGGTTGGTGTATTTGGCTACCTGCCAGGCATCGCGAAGTACAAGATAAGGGCGGTACACAACATGGGCGGGCTGGATAGGTTTTCTGTTTTCCAGATAGATATTACCGTATTCCCGGCCAAAATAATAGCCAATCCGGGCGGGATTTTCGGTTACGTCCCAGTTAACACGAACCTCGTGCCCGGTGGCCAGGATGAAATGTCTGATTTTATTGATAAACCCGTGAAATGTTTCATAATCTTTCAAATTCGCAAAATCCAGCTTGTAAGCAGTAAATCCGCCGGTCTCATAATGTTTAAGCAGGTCTTCTCCCGGAATTTTCCAGGCTGCCCAAAGTCCAAGCCTTAACCCTTCCTGTGCCGCAGCCGCCTTGATGTTTTTCCACCCTTCGGGATAAACGTCATATTCACCGAAAGTTTTGGATGTTGTTTTGGCCACAACATCCCAGGTATTATATTGGGTGCCCTGCCAGCCGTCATCTACCTGCTGGAGATCTATCCCCAGATCTTTTTGACTTTGTATTTCAGCCAGAATATTAGCTTCGCGCGAGGCATACAGACTTTCGTCCTTTTCCGCTCCGCTGCCCCAACTGTTGGCCATAATGTATATGTCTCTTTTGGGATCAATGGGATATCTTATCCTGTCAAATTGTTTGAGGGCCAGTTGACGTTTATCATCTTCTCCCTCATAAGCTACCAGCCAATAGGCCCAAAGCGGCCGGTATTGATCTGTCAGATTTTCTGCGCCTATCCCAAGCCCGGAAGCCGAAACGCCGCTTGGATCAACGTGGTATGCGCCGGTATTTACGCCGGCTTGATTGACACATTTGTGAGATTCCTGTACCAGCATAAGGCCGCTTTCGCCGGGTTTTATGTCAATCACGCTGGGCCAATCATATGCTGCATCACCATTGGCCATCTCTTCTTTCAGGATCTCGTCTTCCCGGTTGTTGCGTCGTTGTGTATGGTTATAATAACCTATCAATCTGGTTTCCAGGTCTTCGGTTTTTACCGGCAGATATTCGGCTCTTGCCTGGCTTACTGTATCAGAAGAAGCTTGATAGTTGGCTAGTTTTCGGACAAACAGCTGGGTACGCAGGCCCGGAGCATTCGGAAAGGCCCAAACCAGGTATTTTACGCCTACACCCTCTTTTGGGTACTCAAATTCTGCGGTTACCTCCAGGTGATCCGTAGTAAAACCTTCGTCATTTGACTTTTTCGCGCTGAGGGCCACAAGTTTTCCTTTGGCACCTTCAGGCAGGATGCCGGTAAGATTCCAGTCACTTTGGTAAGTAGTAGGTGCGGACTCAAGATTAGTCACTGACTGTGTGATAAGTCCGGATTTGGTTAACTGCCAATGCCTGGTGATCCTGCCGGTAGTGACTGTCAACTTATCTTCTTTGGTAAATGCCCTGGCTTCTTTGAATTTCTCATCAAGCTTAATTTCAAATCCCTTCGGTGCACAGGAAGCCATTAAAAGCATCACAAAAATACCTGTCAGAAGGTGATTTACTCCGTTTCTCATGGTTAATTTAATTTTCATTGTTTGTTATTTTCTGTTTGGAATTGGCGCATTTGATGTTTCCTGCCAATTTTTAAGTTTTTTTAATAATTTTTGAGATATCGAGGGATAGGCCGTTACCAGGTTCGTGGTTTCTGAAATATCGTCTTTCAGATTATACAATTCCAGGTGACCATCTTCAAAAAATTCTATAAGCTTCCAATCTCCCTGACGAATGGCGCTACAAGGCGACTGCCAGATATTTGCATTGGCTTTACCATTGCCATTGTAACCCGGTAAATGCCAGAAAATCGCTCTGTCATTAATTGCCTTTGATTTTTTGCCCTTTAGCAATGGTACGAGGCTCAACCCGTCCAACCGTTCAAAATGCTTTTGACTATGCGCTAATTCGGCTATTGTAGGAAAAAAATCAACTACTGTGACGGGTACTTCGCAGGTCCCGCTTTTTGGAGTGACCCCAGGGAATTTGACGACCATAGGAACTCTTATCCCTCCTTCATAGATGTTTCCTTTCTGGCCTCGCAGCGGTTCATTGCTGGTACATATTTTTTGTCCGCCATTGTCGGAAACGAATATGATCATCGTGTTTTCTGCCAGTCCGTTTTCTTCAACTGCTTTAATAACCTTCCCGACCGCCTCGTCGAGTGATGATATCATGGCTGCATAGATGGGATTGAATTGTTTTTGGGTTATTTTTTTTGAAAAATAGGTTATTTTATCTTCCCGGGCCTGGAGGGGAACATGAACCGAATAAAATGGCAGGTATAGAAAAAATGGCTTGTCTTTCATCTTTTCAATCATTCTTACCGCTTCATTGGCCAATCTTTCGGTTAAATATTCACCTTCTGTACCTCCGGCTATGTCAACATCATGTGATGAATTGTTTTTCCCCTTGTAGGGATAAAAATAGCTGGCCGGACTGCCTATCAATGAGCCACCAATGTTATAATCAAATCCCTGTGTTAAAGGATCTTTACCAAGGTGCCATTTTCCGATGGTCGCGTTTTGATATCCTTCCGGCTTTAACATTTCGGCGATGGTGGTGATCCCGCTGTCCAATACCTTTGCCGATTTAATGGTTTCCAGCTTTTTCATGTGTTCGGGGGTTCCGGCAAAGGCATCAACCGTATAAATCCCGGTCGACGGAGGGTACATACCACTCATTAGCGAGGCTCTTGACGGCGAACAAGTGGGCATCATATAGGCCTGGGTAAAAACCAACCCTTCGGACGCCAGCCTGTCAAGGTTTGGTGTCTCATAAACTTCATTTCCTTGAAATCCAATATCTTTCCACCCCAGATCATCAGCCAGTATAAAAACAATATTTGGTTTTTCACGCACCGGTGATTGCGCATATCCCCGGAAGGAAGTTATGAAAAGTAAGCTTATAAGAAAATACAGCGCTGTAACCTTATGCATGTTTAAAATTTTTCGATCATCAATGGGTTCATAAACTAAAATTTTATGGCTCTGCTACCGGCAAAGGAACTTCCTGATCGGTTGCTTTTTCTCTTGGCATATCGGCATTTATAGCCTTCAGCCAGGCAATTAGATCCTGACCTAATTTTTTAACAATTTTAGGATTACCGTCAGCGATGTTGTGGTCTTCGCCGATGTCGTTAGCCAGATTATAGAGTTCCCAATGTCTTGTTTCATAGTAAAAAAGAAGTTTCCAGTCCCCCTTTCGTATAACAGATGCCGGGGTGGTTCTGAAGTCCAGTTTTCCATCTTCACCCCGTCGCGCATTGAGGTAGGCAGGGAAGTGCCAATAAAGCGCTCTGTCCTTTAGTTTTTGCCCTCTAAACAAAGGCAATAGATCCGTTCCGTCCAAAATGGTGTTTGTAGGTTTTTGTGCTCCAGCCACTTTCATTAGCGTCGGATAGAAGTCTACGGTTATGACGGGTGTGTGATTAATACTGTTGGCTTCAACCTGACCATCCCATCGGACGATCATTGGCACCCGGATACCACCCTCCTTCATCGAGCCTTTACCATCGCGCAGTGGAAACTGGTTCGTAATGTCCACTACCGTGATACCGGAGCGTTCAAAGCCTCCTACACCGCCATTGTCAGAATAGAAAATGACCATGGTGTTGTCAATAAGTTTTTTATTCTGCCTATTGGGATCATTGGTCGTTTCGAGATAGTTGATGAGCCGCCCAATATTGTCATCAAAGCTTTTGACAAAACCTGCATAAGTCTGATTTTTATGATAGGCAGTTTTGGGTTTACCGTCAAAGTGAGCTTTATCATCAGCTGGCGATAAAATGGGTGTATGGACTGCAAAAAAGGACATATATATAAAAAAGGGTTTGTCTTTGCTTTTATCCATAAACTGGATTGCTTCTCCCGTTATCCGGTCATCGAGCCACTCGCCGGCCTTGCCGTTTGGAGGCAGGCCCGGCAGTTGCGGACGATTGGGTCCTGCGGGATACGCTCCTTTTTCGTTAGAAAAATAGCCGCCTGTGGAGTGACCCCTGTTGTTTCCGGCAATGTTAAGATCAAATCCTTGCTGATCGGGGAGGCCTCCGCCTTCGTGACCACCCAGGTGCCATTTGCCAAAATGCCCTGTGCTATAGCCACTACTTTTTAGCATTTCTGCCATGGTAACCAGATCCAGATCCAGGTAAAGTTTATTTTCTGCTGCATTTAAACCTCTTTCCTCCGGTTTGGCACGGTTGGGATCATTGACGGTATACATTTTTGTGCGGGGCCCATATTGCCCACTCATCAACGATGCCCGCGTGGGAGCGCAGTTAGGGCCACATGTATAGGCATTGGTAAAGGACATGCCTTTTGCCGCCAGCTGATCTACATGGGGCGTCTCATAGTATTGGCTTCCGTTGCCCAGGTTAGGTGCCCCTGTACCGATATCGGTCCAGCCCAGATCATCGACCATGATAAATAAGATATTGGGTGTCTGGACTGAATCAGGTTGCTGTGCGAATAGCGTGTTAAATGTAAGGATAAGTATGGTTGTAAAAAGTACTGCTTTCATTTCGATAAATAGTTATTAATCTTTTGGCTCCCACGGCGTGCGTTGGAACCATCCATTTTCTGGCATGGGCCAAAGTGGGCTTTCTGTTCGAACGCTATCCAGGTAATGTTTAAGCGCCTTTTTTCTGTTATTTTTTCCCCGGTAAATTCTGTTGGCTTCGGAGGGATCTTCAAAAATATTATACAGCTTTATTTCACCTTTACTGCCAAATCTTACTGCTTTATAGCCCGTTTTTACGTCCAGTGCCGCCTGCTGACTCCCGGTGTCCTTTCCCTGCCATATAAATTCCCAGTAAAGCCTGTCGTGGCCTTTAAATTTATCCTGATCGTCAAATAGAAGGGGAGCAATGGAGAGGCCGTCGGTTTTACCGCTGTGGGTAGTTCCGGTCAAAGCTAACATTGTTGGCATAATATCCTGAAAGGCCAATATTTCATCCACATATCCCGGCTGGATGCGTCCGGGCCATGAAGCGATAAAGGGTACGTGGATCCCGCCATCGTAAACGCTGCGTTTGCCCCCTCTCAATCCTCCGTTGTTATTGAAGAGGGCGTGCCACTTTTCGCTGAGACCTCCAACCTGCACATCAGCGCCATTATCGCTGGTGAAAATTACCAGGGTATTTTTGTGCAATCCCTGCTGTTTAAGCGCATCTATGATCCTGCCAATGTCCCGATCCATTAAGGTGATCATCGCGGCATATTTTTTGGCTTTTTCTGGCCAGTCCATGTTTTCATAGGGAGCCATGGAAGGTGGGTTGTGAGGACCGTGGGGAATGGTGTAGGCCAGGTATAGGAAAAAAGGAGATTTGTGTTCCTGTTCTAAAAAGTTCAGGGCTTCTTGTGTAAAAACATGGTGACTGTAGGTGCCTTGTTTCAGATTCATCCAACCGTCATTTTTGCAAAGTCTTTTGGGGTAATAATTGTGTGCTGCCACATGGGTGTCATATCCAACAAAGTAGTCGAACCCTTTTTCCAATGGGTAACCGGTACTGCCCTTGGCTCCCAAACCCCATTTTCCAATGCAGACATTATAATAACCCGCTTCTTTGAGCCTTTCCGGAAAAATAACATCCCGAGGTCGCAATGTCTCTTTTAGCGGATTCCCTCCGGGATTATCCTTAATATAGCCATGGCCCTGATGCAAACCGGTCATCAGACAGGCGCGGGAAGGGCCGCATACAGGGCCGCCCGCATAGAAATTAGTGAATATTTTCCCTTCCCTGGCTAGCTTATCAAGATGGGGCGTTTGAATGGTTTTTTGTCCGTAGACTCCCAATTCACCATACCCAAGGTCATCGGAAAGAATAAATATGATGTTTGGTTTTTCCTCGACGCCGGATTGTGCCCAAACTGCTACGGAAACAAAAAAAAGCAAGCCAATAGCGCAAAACCGTTTTTTAACTTTTTTCATGTTTGAAATTTTAATCATCTGTTATGCCATCCAAATCAATTTACCGCTCTTTATTTACAGTTTCGGCGAAAGGGTCGTTGGGGTTATAATCCGGATTTTTTACTGGTAAAGCCGCCTCGGTTTCTTCCCACCAATCTCTGAGCAATGACATCATTTCATTTACTTTTTCAGGCATGGCTGCTGACAGATCTTTTTTTTCGCCGATGTCTTCCTTTACATTAAAAAGTTCGATTTTTTCGCCGAGTTCAAGCTTGCCATATAATTTCCTGTGCTCAGCTTCGAGACCTTCCGTATTGAGATAGTCGCCGAAATAATAAATCAGTTTATAATCCCCTTTCCTGACGATGCTACCGGGTGTTTTGCCATACATAGGTACGTAATGCGGATGATGAAAATAGAGTACCTCTCTGTTGAAAGTTCCTTTGTTAAAAATAAGTGGGGTCAGACTTACCCCGTCATTTTTATAACCTTGCTTGCCTCGCCCTCCGGCAATCTCCATAAAGGTGGGATACAAATCAATAATATGAACCGGCGTTTCGACTTCTATACCAGGCTTAATAGCCTTTGGCCATTTCATGATCAGTGGCACTCTGATGCCTCCCTCATACAGGGAGCCTTTGGACTCGCGCAACGGGGTATGATCCCAGAACCTTCCCAATGCCCCGTTGTCACCCATGACGGCAATCAATGTGTTTTCGGTGAGACCCAGTTTTTCAAGTTTTTCAACGATCAAGCCAATGGAATAATCCAAATGTTCCGTCATCGCCAAAAAATCGGCGGTGGGTCTTTCCGGGATTATTCCCCATTTATCGGTCATTCTGGTGTAACCTTCTTTCACATATTTTTCCACCAATGTATCAGGTGCCGCGAGGGGAGAATGTGTGGTGAAATGTGACACATAAGCAAAAAAGGGATTGGCTTTATTCTGGTCTATAAAACCCAGTATTTCATGGGTTATGTCCATCACCGCCTTGTCGTTTTTGGCTTTTCCTTCCGAAGCATCACCAGCCCAATCAAACCCGTAGGCATTAAAATATGCCATGCCTTTCTTCTCTTTTATAGGAGCTAGCGGATAGTTATCGGCTACATGCCATTTGCCGCTGATCCCGGTAGTATAACCCGAACTTTTAAGCATTTTAGCTAAAGAATACCATTCGGGAGGTAGCTTTTTCCTCACTTTTGGCGTAAGCATCGGGGCGCTTCCAAAGAACCTGTTGTTGATCACTTTGGTCATTCCCGATCTTGCCGGATATTTTCCGGATAAAAATGCGGCTCTTGTAGGTGAGCACTGTGGCATAGCGTACGCACTGGTAAACTTTGCCCCTTCTCTTGCCAGGTTATCAAGGTTTGGCGTTCTGACTATTTTACTTCCGTAACAACCTACTTGATTCCATCCAAAATCATCTACAAGAATGAAAATAATGTTTGGCTTTAAACTATCTTTTTCCCCGGTATCCTGGCAAAATATTGGATGCGATAAAAGGACAGCAATATAGGTGATGAGTGCGCAGAAAGTCTTTTTTTGTCTTATAAATATTGCCATTAAAAATTATGAGTTGCTTGGTTTTTTAAAAGTAGTCTTAGTTTTCCGTTACCCGTACCTACCAATATCCCGGTAGTTTGTTGTCCTATTTTGATCATTTGCAGGTCTTTAACACTTCCCTCGAAGTGAATGCCACTTTTTTGGCTTTGGATTACATCAAAGTTTTTCTGCCGGCTTCCTTTTAACCAATATCCGATGGAAGCATCGGCGCGGGTGGTCTCCACTTCAACTTCGTAGTTATTTCCAGCGACTAGCAGGTCTGTGTGACCATCCTCATTAAAATCGCTGGCTAATACGGCATTGATCGTAGAAAACTGGGCTTCCTGCGGCAAGGACTTTATGGTAAACTTTCCGTCCTGATTGTCCAGAATAATGCTTTCAAACTGATAAGCTTCATAATGTAGTGCTGTTTCAATACCCGGTCCCAGAATATCAGTTATGTCTGAAATGGCAAAGGCTCTGAAAGTTGGAAACCGGTCACGTATTGCAGGAATTTGCTCCGACGAACACTGTTTGCCACGAATCGGGACTTGTTGGTCGCCATTGTATTTTACCAAAAAAGGATCAATAGTGCCGTTTTGATCAAAGTCGGCTGCATAAATATGAAATGGCTTCTCCGGATTTGCCTGAAATTTATAATTGCGGCCAAGGTTTCCCGCCACAAAATCAATATCGCCGTCTTTGTCATAATCTGTGCTGATAATTTTGTTCCACCAGCCGGTGGTATTTTCCAATCCATACCTTTGGGTAACATTCCTAAACCGCCCTGCCTGATTCTCAAAAACGGTAACAGGCATCCATTCTCCTACGACGATCAAATCGGGATCGCCATCGGCGTCGATGTCTGTCCATGTGGCCGAGGTGACCATGCCAATGTTTGACAGGCCCGGTGCGACCTGGTTGGTAACATCAATGAAGCCCTCACGCTCGTTGAGAAGTAGCTGACTTATTGCAGCCATGGGGTATTTTCCTGGAATTACATGTCCTCCGACAAAAATGTCAAGATCTCCGTCCTGATCAATATCAGCGGTTTCAACGCACAGGCCATTGGAGGCAATCGGCGGTAGCTTATCTGATTTGGTGAAATGACCTTTGCCGTCATTGATGTATAGCCTGTCGTTGAGCAGTGGATCATTTTCATCAAATTCATATCCACCGCTTACCACATAAAGGTCGGGGTCATTGTCCTGGTCGGCATCAAAGAAAGTGACGCCTATATCTTCATGATCTTTATCCGCCTGGAAAACGTCCACTTTTTTAGCTGTAAAAACTTTATGCTCATCCTGTAAATACAATTGTCCCGCCTGATCTGCTGCGCCTCCTACATAAAAATCTTCCAGGCCGTCACTGTTGACATCAGCCGTGGCTATAAACGGTCCCATACCGGATTTTTTGTGCGGTAATAAAACTTGTTTCAGGTAGTCGTCATATTCGTTTTCCTGGTGATAAAAGGGGCTGGAGAAATGTGTGGTTGTTGCCTCTACGAAAAGAGGATCTTTTTTTTCCGGTTGCGTGTGATTATCCTGGCTTGCATCCTTATAGTCGATTTCAATATTTTGATTTGTTGGAACATTTTCCAGGATCGAGCTTTTACCATCTTTCCACTTTACCTCTAAAGATGCTATGGCTGAAATGGTATCCAGTCCAAAATGTACTATTGGTTCTACGGAAGATAAGTAGCCTCTGACAATTTTAAATTCTTCATACTGGATGTTGCCATTGTATTTCAAGGTGATCCCGGCGCCTATGCCCAATGGGTTTTTTTCCGGTCCGATTAACTTAATTCTCAAATAGTTTAATCCCTTGTCCCGTGCATTATTCCTGTACACAAAAGCCTCACCATCAATGTTGTTCACCACCAGGTCCAGATCTCCATCATTATCCAGATCCCCGTAGGCAGCGCCGTTGGAAAAACTTTTTTCCTGAACTCCCCATTCATCGGTTTTATTTGAAAAGGTAAAATCCCCGTTATTCTTAAAAAAATAATTTGTGCTTTGATTGGTCTCATACATATTGATCAGCTGTGGGGCCAATTTTTTGTAGGCTTCATCCAAAGATGGAAACTTATTCCTGTTTTCGCGGAGCAACATAATACGATCTACCTGTGTATCCTTGTTGTATACATCGCGCTTGTAGCCGTTGGATACAAACAGATCCCGGTAACCGTCATTATCAAAATCTGTGAGAAAACAGGCCCAACTCCAGTCTGTCCGTGATACACCGGACAACTGTGATATTTCGCTAAACCTCCCGTTTCCCTGATTATATTGAAGCATATTATGCATGTATTGAGCGTGTACACCCATATCAAGGATATCCTGATATCCTTTTCTGTTCATGGGTGCCATGGTGGTTTTAGATCTAATATAGTCTTCGGGAAGCATTTCGGTCACAAAAATATCTTCCCAGCCGTCGTTGTTGATGTCGGCGATGTCAACCCCCATGGAAAAAAGTGAGATATGGCGGGTAGCTGTTTTAATGCTTTCCGAAAAAGTCCCGTTGCCGTTGTTTTTGTAGAAATAATCGTTCTCCACGAAGTCATTGGCTACGTAGATATCGGTAAACCCGTCCTTATCTACATCGGCGGTTACAAGCCCAAGTCCATAACCCCAATTGGGGGCAATGCCTGCCTGCTTACCGATCTCTTTAAATTGGCCCTGTCCGGTATTCAGGTAAAGTTTGTCCCTGTTATTTTCTTTGATATTGTTCTTGTGCCATAAAAATTTGCTGATCGGGATAAAAAAGGAGTCAGGACGATTGGCTATATAGACATCCAGATCATTGTCATTATCCATGTCAAAAAAAGAGGCCATCATGGAAAATCCGGGGTCATTTAACCCATAACTGGCCGCTTGTTCCTTAAAAGTAAGGTCGCGCTGGTTTACAAAAAGCAAGTTCTCTCTGTCCTCCGGGGTATCCTGCCATCCCCCCCGACAAATATATATATCGAGGTACCCGTCATGGTTAATATCTACCATGGTAACACCGTTATGCCAGCCTTCAACGGCATCGACACCTGCGCTTTCCGAAATATCTTCAAATTGAAAATTACCTTTGTTGAGGTAGAGTTTGTCAGGCACTTCATTGCCGGTAAAATATATATCGGAAAGGCCGTCGTTGTTGATGTCTCCTATGGATACTCCTCCGCCATTGTATACATAGTTGAAGTGGTCTACAAAGTTGTTATACCCTTCTTCTATAACATTGGAGAAAGTAATACCAGTTTGGGTGGATGGTAAGGCTTCAAACAAAGTTTGTGTAGGGGATATATGAGATTCCTGTTTGTTGGATTGACAGCAAAGCATACAAAGAGCCAATATTGAAATAAGGAACCTGCGGTGCATAAATATTAACAAGCGTGTAAAAAACAGATTCTGGTTTTTCCAGAATCTGTTTTTTTATTGCAACTTTTTTAGTAGCCCGGTGTCTGAACCAGTCCCGGCGTCAATTCAACCTGGTTGGGACTAAGCGGAAATAGTACCTGGTGATCCTGGATTCCCGATGGATCAAACAAAGAGCCGTAATCGTAATTCCTGACAGTCTCGATATAGGTGCCCCACCTGATCAGATCGTATCTTCTGTGACCTTCTCCGGCTAATTCCCAGCGTCGCTCATCCATAATCACCTGCTTAATGGCGGCCTGATCCAGACCGGCCAGGTCAGGGCGGTCGGGCTCATAGGCACGTGCCCTGATCACATTGACATAGGTCAATGCTTCGTCCCCCTTGTTTTGTTCGTTGAGTGCCTCAGCTAACATCAGATAAACATCGGCCAGGCGAAATACTATACTATTATCACCGTGATTACCCCTGGGCGAGAGTTCCTGGTCAAAATTCTGAAATTTAGGGGTGTAAGGAAATTTTAATCCTATACCTTCATATTCCTGCGTAAAGTTCATCGGTGTGCGGGTATCGTCATCAGCAAGGCTGGCAATGAAAGGGGCAGAGGGGATTAGCAACCCAAAGCCGGTAAAACCTTCACCGTTAGCATCTAAGGCATTTTCCAATGTTTGTCTGTCTGCCTGACTGGCGGGCTCATCCCTTAACCTGGGAACGTAAAAATCAGTTAAAGGACTGGTATCCAGATTGATGGAAAAGATCATCTGCCATATAGTCTCAGATGTAAAACCATCCACATTATTATCCCAGATATTGGCAAAGTTTGGCTCCAAAGTGAGTCCTGAGTTGTTGATGATATCTTTACCCACTGCCTCGGCTTCCGCCCAGTTATTTTGCCATAAAAGTAGCTTCATACGCAGTGTTTTGGCAGCCCAACGGGTAGCTCTTATGGCCTCAGATGAGGGATAACTGGCTGGCAGATTGTCTTCGGTAGCCGCTAAATCATTGACAAGATCAGCCACTATTTCCTCTGCGGAAGTTTCTCCCAATTCGGCAAGTTCTTCAATGGGTAAATCCTCGGTATGATAAACTACGCTGCCAAACATGTGTGTCAAATGATAATAACCTATGGATCTTAAAAATATCGCCTCAGCAATAATCCTGTCTTTAATTTCAGGTTCAATACCGGCGTTGCTCACCCCTGAAAATACCGAATTAGCATTAACCACAAGACTATTTAAGGTGTTCCACGTACCGGCCGTTTGTCCCAGGTTAGAAGTCGATATCGAAGCGTCCAGTAAAGGATTTGCCTGGCCATTACGACGACTGCAAGTCATGTCATCGGTCCCCCACGCTGTGTAGGTGAATAGGTTTCTTCCATAAAGATTATTGTCTTTCAAGATATCGTATAGGCCAAATACGCCGGCATTGGCCTGGGCTTCTGTCGCATAAAACCCGTCCGGGCTTAAGATCCCCCTGGTGTCTTCCTCCAAAAATTCGTCACATCCTGAAAAGAGAATAACTATGGCTATATATATGTATTTTTTCATGATTTCTTAAAATTTAACGTTAACACCAAAAGTATAGGACCGGTTGCGCGGGTAGGTACTTCTATCGGTTCCTCTTACCACCGAGTCTGTATTGCTTGTATTTACTTCCGGATCATAGCCGATATAATCACTCCATAATGCCAGGTTGTTGCCTACAAAATAAACGTTAAGTCGCTCCAGCCACGATATAGAGCCTACGGGTACGTCATAGGAAAAACGCAGGCTTTGCAATCGGAGAAAAGAGCCGTCATATACGTATTGCTGGTTGGGCTGAAACGTTGATCCGGTATTAAAGGAACCTGCCCTGGGAATATTTGAATTGGGATTTTCTTCGGTCCACCTGTCTCTTAGCTGTCCGAAAACATTGGTGGAGGTGCCCCCAAAAAATCCCCTTCGCGTAAAGTCGTAATAAATGTCATTCCCGTAGGTAAATTGCAGGTTTATATCCAGGTGGAAATTCTTGTATGAAAAACTGTTGATCAAACCTCCATAGAAATCCGGTTCGGGATTGCCAATTACCCCATAATCCTGACTGTTATAGGCGCCATCGCCGTTATCATCTAAAAATGATGGAAATCCAAGCAGGCCATTGTTACGGGCGAACTGTTCAATGAATACATTGTCTGGCAAATTATCTAACTCTTCCTGTGTCTTAACGGTGCCGAGATAAGTACCTCCCCAAAACTGTCCGACCGGCTGGCCTTCAATAACGATACCTATTTGCGGCTCGCTGTTATTACCGCGAAATTGAATGGAATCGCTGGCCCCAATGTTTGTGCCGATATCCAGGGCCTTGCTTCGGTTGCCGGCCATTACTAAAGTAGCATCCCATCTAAAGGCATTTTTGTCCATAATGGTGGCATCCATTTTAAGCTCAAGTCCCTGGTTTTGTATTTCTCCAAAATTTTCAAGGCGACTTCCAAATCCGGTAATTGGAGGAACAAAAAGATTAATTAACAGGTCTTTGGTATTTTTCTTATAATAATCAAGTTCCACGTTCAGTCGCCCTTCGAAAAATGAAGCCTCCAATCCAATGTCAAGTTGGTTGGTTGTTTCCCAGCCAAGGTCCGGTTGGGCGGGTCTGTCTTTTACCACACCGTTGGCTACCACACCCTGTGAGCCATTTTCACCAATAATTGGCTGATTGGTTCTCAGAAGCGCCAATGTCCGGTATGATCCAATGGCAGTAGATCCGCTTTGGCCATAGCTCACGCGTAGTTTTAAATCATCAAAAACATTTAAATTCTGAGCAAAGGGTTCTTCAATTAATCGCCATGCCACTGCAACGGATGGGAAAAAGTTATATTTATTGTTTTCGGCGAACCTGGAAGATCCGTCTCTACGTCCTACCAGTGTCAGAAAATATTTGTTTTTATAAGTATAATTCAACCGGCCCAGGTACGAGACAAATTGCGCTTTGTTAAACCCCGAGTTCACACGATGTTGATCAACATCACCCAACTCAATTCTGTCAATAGTGACTATATCTCCCTGGGTATTTAACCGGGAGCTTTCGTTTTGAACTGTTTGCCAGGTAAAACCCACGACACCATTGATGGAATGATCCTGAGCAAGCTCTTTGTTAAAGCTTATCGTATTTTCGTTTAGTAGGTCCCTGGCAAAATTTTCATCGATGGTCACCGCACTACCTGAATTGAGAGAAGCCCTGAGTGGCAGATCACCCGGCGCCAGGATACCTTGCCGGGAAGATCTTAACTTTGCACCAAAAGTAGACTTTATGGCAACACCTTTTATTGGCTCGTATTGAACGTAAAAATTACTCAATATCTGTACATTAGTGGTGCTGTTTTCCCTTAAAGCCAGGTCTGCCAAAGGGTTGTCAAACACGCGCCCACCGACCGGATCATCGACATTAAAGTTACCTTCACTGTCAAACCTGGGATAAGAGTTAAACGCCTCTTTGGTAACGTCAAAGAAATTTACTCTCACATTGTCTCTCTGGTTGTAACTTAGATTCAGCCTGGTGCCTGCGGTGAATTTGGTGCCAAATTTGTTATCGACGTTGGCCCTGATCTGGTACCTTGTCAATCCCGACTCCTTAATTATTCCATTTTGATCAAAAAAATTGAATCCAAGAAAATAATTTATGTCTTTGTTGTTGCCGGAATAGGAAAAATCTACATTATTAACTTTGCCTACCTGTACAATCTCCTCCTGCCAATCGGTATGAGTTACGGCATTAAGATCTGCATAGGGGACGGCCGATCCATTTAATATAGCACCTTCGTTCTGGTAAGCCGCCAGCTCCGGACCGGTTAACAAGTCAATTTTTCTGGCAAAATTTTGTACTCCGCTGTACGCATTAAATGAAATCTGAGGTTTCCCCTCCGGCAAGCCTGCACCACTTTTGGTGGTGACTAAAATTACACCGTTAGCTCCCCTGGTACCGTAGATGGCCAGGGACGTAGCATCTTTTAAAACCTCAATAGATTCAATGTCATTGGTATTTATGGAGTTGAGGTCAAAGTCGGTACCGGCTATAAAACCGTCTATTACCCAAAGTGGCTCGTTATTACCCTGTAAGGAATTGCCTCCTCTGATTCGTATTGAACTTCTGGCCCATGGGGCGCCGCTTACGGAGGTGATCTGGGCGCCGGCAATTTTTCCCTGGAGTAGCTGGTCTACCCTGACCGCAGGTTGATTTTCAACCTGCTTGCCATCTACAGAAGCTACTGCGCCGGTAAGATCTTTTTTCTGTACAGTTCCATAACCAATAACCACAATTTCCGAAAGGGTAGAGATGTCCGGAAGCAGGCTTATATTAACCGTGGATCTGCCAGCAATTTCGACCTCTTCGGAGGTGTATCCTACATAAGAAAAAACCAGTATTTCGGTATCATCAGGAACGTTAAGCGTATAATTTCCGTCAGTATCTGTAATTGTACCCACGGTGGTACCTTTGGCTAATACATTAACTCCAGGCAACCCTTCCCCATTTTCATCGCTCACTTTTCCTACAATTTCTTTGTCAAGCATCACAATTATATCAGCCTTTTTAGCGGTACTTTCAGCATTGCTGACCGCTATCAGATCGTTTCTGCGGAAGAAGTTAACCTTGGCCTGAAATCCCACTTCACGTAAAATGACATCGAGAGATTTGTCGCCTGCATTAATACTTACCGGCGTTGCCATGTTGACATCCTGACTGTATGAAAATGCGAAGGTGGTTTGGTTTTCAATGACGCCCAGCACCACGCCTAAATTGGAGGACTTTTGCTCCAGTGTAATTTTTACCTCACTGAGTCTTTGAGAGCTGCTGTCGTGCGCCATCAATATGCTGGAAAACAGAAAGACAAGTATCAAACCGTTAAAAAGTTGTCGTGACATAAATAACAGTTCTTTAATAAATAGATTATTCGTAATTTTGTACATATCAAAATCGGTTAATAGTAAACAGTTATTAATCGTATTGAGCGAAAGTACTCCACTACTTTCGCTCTTGTTTTATACATTTAAGGGGGGAATGTAGATCATATTTTCATAGGCCACGGGATTTAAGTAGTACATCTTTTCCTTTTATTTCATAGTCAAACCCACCGGATTTACTTAGAATATTTAATACAGTGGATAAGGATTGACCTTTTTGTTTCAAGGTGATCCGAATATGTTTTAAGGCAGGATCATTGATCGTGATATCAACATCATACCTTCTTTCCAAATGTTTGATAATATCTTTGAGGGGTTTTTGATCAAAAATAAACCCGCCATCTTTCCACGCAATCAGCGATTCAATATCTTCTTCCTGCTTCAAAAGGCGATTCCGGCTGTCGTAAGTAGCTATCTGGTTGGGAGTGAGAATTAATTCCGATGCCTTATCCGATACCGCCACTTTGCCACTCTTAACGGCAACCTGAACGGTCGATTCTTCCGGATAAGACCGGATGTTAAAGGAAGTGCCCAGAACGGTGGTATTTATTTTTGGTGTTACCACAACGAAGGGAAGTTGAGGGTTTTCAGCTACCTCAAAGAAACCTTCGCCTTCCAATATTACCTCCCGTTTTCCGTCGGTAAATTTGTTTGGGAACTGTATGCTGCTTTCGGCATTAAGCCGGATCTTTGAGCCATCTGAAAGACTGACGGTCAGGATCTGTCCACGTCCTGTTTGTTTTTCAACCCAGACGATTGGCTCGGGCTGATTTTCGACCTGCTCTTTGCTATTGATATAAAAGAGCGAATAAGCCAGGATAAATATCAAAATCGCCGCCGCTGCACTATACCACTTAAAAGGCCTTTTACGGGTGCTCTGCACTTTGAGCTCCTTTTCCCGGGCTTTTTTTAACACTTTGGAAAACTGTTTTTTATATAATGGCAGTTCTTGCTGATTGGGAGGGGCTTCTGAAAGTAAACGCCAGTGTTGATAAAACAATGACCTTAATTCAGGATCTGCTTCATCTCTTTCTATATTGTCAAAAAGAATGTTTAATTCTTCTTTTGTGATATTGTTATACTTCAGTTTTTCAAAAAGCTCAGAAATATTAGTGCGATTTCTCAATGGATTACTTCTTGGTTCTATATGTAATACAACCGCAAAGGGGGGGTGGGACTAGTTGGAGAAAAAAATATCTTATGACAGTAGGATAGAAGGAAGGGATATAAGGATCGGTATCGATATATCGGCGTGAACCTGCAGGTAACTCTTGATGGATTTTAGCGCTGACACCATATGGTTTTTTACGGTATTCTTGGAAATGCCCAGCTCCTGTGCTATTTCGTGGTGACTTTTTCCTTCTTCCCTTGAAAGTTTAAAAATCAGCTGTTTTTGTTTGGGGAGCTTCTTTATGGCTGCTTCAAAGCATTGGCTATATTCGCCATGCATCACATGCTCGGAAACATCGTTTCTGGCTTGTTCAAGATTGTTCCAGAATTCATTCCTAGCTTTTTCGCTTCTGGCGATTCTTTTCAGATAGTTCAGGGTTAGGTTTTTAGTTGCCCTGAAAAGATAGCCATTAAATGACAAAGTGGGATCGACCTGGTGGCGATTAACCCATATGTTTACAAATACTTCCTGTGTAATCTCTTCTGCCAGGTAATCAGACTTGGTGATTTGGTAGGCAAAGCGCTTTAGCTTCTTATAATATTTGTTAAATAGTTCTTCAAATGCCAATGCATCACCCTCTATGAATCTTTCGATCCTACGTTTTTCGGGTGATATTGCCTTGATCATTTTCATTTCATCCTGGAACTGTTCACAGCGCCGTATCCAATTTCCCCGTCACCTGTGTTCCGGGTGCAAGTCTGTGATATTGATTTCTTTTTATGGCTTTTAATGCTTATCTGTTTGCCAAAATACTCAGAATTTGTTTTTAGTGCAAAAGATCGAACCCATTTTTAAGTTGCACTCTGCTGGTTAAATGGTTAATTTTTTAATGTTTTGATAGATCGTCTACGGGATTTCCGGACCTGTCAAGGGCGGGCTGAAACACCGCATGAGTGACAGCAACAGCCAAACCAAATGTCCGTATTGTAACTTCAAATACTCCCGGACATTTTTAGGTGCCCGGGAGATTTGAGCTTCCACGGTGTGGGTAATATGTTTAGGCGCTTATCTATCTCCTGATGGCTTAGCCTTTTATTCCGGCAAGGCCGAAAAACTACCCTGCACCATTACTGTAACGAATTGTCCGGGGGCCTGGCGATTAATTATACGGATGATTATAGCTTCGTTGTAGGGGATACCCGGGAGGATGATCGTCTACTATATAACCGGTATCAGTTAAATATCAGTGTGTCAAAAAAAGTTGGACAAAATTTTCGTATCTATGGAGCGCCTATTAATATTTCCGATCAACCACGCAGAGGGTTACATGATCATGTCAGTTGGGTAAGTAAAAAGAGATGTAGGTGCGTTCTATTAGATGACTGCTCGTCAAATTGCTTAAAATTTAGTAGCCCTGACAAGAAATTGTTAACCTGGTGGCTTTCACATTGATCAACTTTCCGGATTGCCAATTAACTAATTAGAAAATATGAAAAGGAGAAGATTCATTCAAAAAAGTCTTATCGCGAGTAGTGCCACCACCGGTTTACTTACTCAGTCACTTCGTGCCGCCTCCGGTTTTCGTATAGGCCAACAACCGGTAATCCCCAACCTCAAAAAGAAAATCACCTCTCAGGTGATGATACGTTCTGTGGAGCTTTTAAAGGTGGCAAATAACTATTTTATTGTGACCACTTCCAATGATGGGGTTAAAGGTATCAGCCGGGCTAACAGCCGCCTTGAAAACATGACAACTATGTTTAAAAACCAGGTGGCGCCGTGTTTTGTCAACAAAGACGCCAGGGAAATCGAAAGATTACTGGAAGAAGTTTACACCTTTCAGAGAAACTATAAATATGCCGGAATGTCTCTGTGGAATTGTGTCGCGCACATTGAGATCAGTATTCTGGACTTGCTGGGAAGGGTTGCCGAAAGTCCGGTTAACAAGTTAATTGCCGACCAGGTAATCAGGGAGGAGATACCTGTCTACATGTCCAGTACCGAGCGCGGTACCACGGCTGAGGAGGAGGTTGATTGGGTAGGGAAGGTGATCGAAGAAACCGGTGCAAAGGCAGCCAAAATGAAAGTTGGGGGCCGCATGAGTAATAATAAAGATGCGTATCCCGGAAGGTCCGAAGACCTGATCAAACTGGCTCGTCAAACATGGGGCGATGATTTTGTGCTTTACTTCGACTCAAATGGTTCTTATGATGTTCCCAAAGCCATTGAAGTGGGAAGGCTATTGCAGGATTACAATGTGGCATTTTACGAAGAGCCTGTGCCCTGGGAAGATTTCTATGGCACCAAGCAGGTAGCTGATGCGCTCGATATCACGGTTGCCGGAGGGGAGCAGGACCATAGTACCCCTAAATGGGAATGGATGATCAACAACCGGGCGTTGGATCTGGTGCAGCCTGATATCATGTACAACGGCGGTATGATAAGAACCATAAAAGTAGCACGAATGGCAGAAGCAGCAGGGATCGATGCGACGCTGCATTCACCTAAAAATGATGCCCTGGCGAGCTACATGCTACACTTTGCCTCTATTACTAAAAATTTAGGGCCCTATCAGGAATTCAGGGCGAAACCACCGAAAGATGAAAGTTTCTATACCCCTAAATTGAGGGTCAGGCAAGGAAAGATCGGCGTGCCTGATGGCGTTGGTTTCGGTATGGAGTTTGACCCGGATTATTTGAAAAAGGGAAAAGTTATCTAACGTATTTTCCCGTGAGAATCCGAGGGTGGCGAGGCGCAAAACCTAATTGTTTTGCATCACACCTTATATTTTTTGATTAATACCGGATCCGGGTCCATGCCCAGGCCTATTTGATCCGGGCTATCAACAAAGCCATCTTTTATGGGAAAAGCCGGTAAGGCAGGGTTAAAGTCCCGGGCCTTGGCGGGATAGGTTTCCAGGATCAGCGCATTGGGTATGGAAGCGAGAGCATGGATATTCATATGCGAGTACCCATGCGGTGCTACCGGTACATGAAATGCCGAGCACAATGCTGCAATTTTCCGCATCTCGGTAAGGCCGCCACCCTTAATGGTGTCAATATTTACAATGTCGCAGGAATGATTTTCTACCAGGTCGCGGGCACCCCAGCGCGTATACTCGTTTTCGCCGGCCACGATGGGGATATCCAGTGCCTCGCGCACCTCTGCGTTTCCGCGCCAGTCATCCGGCGCCACGGGTTCTTCAAACCAGTAAAGGTCCAGATCCTCTACCATGCGCCCGTAACGAATGGCCTCATAAGCCGACTGGTAGCCGTTATTGGCATCTACCATTACGCGGGCGTCATTACCCAGCGCTTTTACTACGGCCCTCGTGCGCTCCGCGTCAGCCCTGGCATCCAAATAACCAATTTTCATTTTCACGACCTTATAACCTTCGCGTACATAAGTTTCCATTTCTTTCACCAATTCCGGGATTCCCTTTCCTTCGGCATAGTAGCCACCAGCAGCGTAAACGGATATCTTTTCCCTGAATGTTCCAAGTACCTTGTGAACCGGCAGCTGCAAAGCCTTACCCACGATATCCCATATGCACAAATCCACACTGCCTATGGCATGTATTTCTTTGCCTTTGGCAACAGGTTTACGATTTTCAAAAAACATAGTATGCCAGATCTCTTCGGTATTCATCAGATTTTTGCCCTGTAGTTTTTTAACGAAGTGTTTCACATCGCTGTCACTCCCTTTGGTCATAGAATATCCGGTAATCCCTTCGTTAGTCTGGATTTTCAGGAAAGTCACAGAAGGGTAGGAACCTCCTGATTTTTTGATAGCATTCCAGGTTAAAGGTGTTTTTTTGTCAAATCTAAGTTTGATCAGCTCAAGATCTTTGATTGTTACATAGCGCAACACGTCACTTACAGGGCCCTGGAATGGGGCACTGGCTTGGGAAATTAAATGATGACCTGCTATTGCCGGTGTTGCAGCGGTTGCCAGGCCTGTAGCAGCGGCTTTAAGGAAGTTTCTTCGGTTTTCCATACTGTAGATTTTTCAGATATAAGACGAACAGGAAGTGAATTTCCCTTACTGGTTCATCTCATTTGCTGGTGTTGGTCATTGGTTTTTTAGGCCTGTTATTTTGGCCATGGTTTTATAAGGCTTACAATGGAATATCTGTTAGGTGATAGCCCATCCGGGGAAGCTTTCTCAATCAGGGCGTTAACTTTTCAATTTGCTTGGCTCCATCCTCCTCCGTATGCTCTGCTCCTAGTTGTTCGGCTTCTTTTTTTATGCTATTATAAGTGAAGGGTGCCAGCATGAGGCCTACAAATGTTTTGGGATAATTAGGCATGGCGGCAATGCCAATTTCATCACTGGGTTGCTCACCTTTTGGCATATGAAAGGTGCCAAAGAGATGATCCCATATAATCACATCGCCCCCGTAATTGGAATTGCCCTCTTCAATTTTTTTAGAATGGTGATAGCGATGATTTTTTGGTGATGAGAATATGTAGTCAAACGGCCCCAGGATCAGATCCATATTGGTATGCTGAAAACGGCCTATGGTACGGCCGACAAGACCGGTAACAAAAACAATTTCCACGGGAGCCTGTATAAAAGCCAGCGGAATCCCCCAAATGATACTGGATACCAGGCCTTCCAGGGGGTGGGACCGGGTGCCGTTAAACCAATAAAGCCGCTCCGAGGAGTGATGAACAGCATGCCAGCGCCACATAAACGGAGATTCATGCATCCAGCGATGGTACCAGTAGCGGAAGAAATCTTTAATAGTCAAAAGTAGGAAAACCTGCACCACCGGATTAAAGTTTGAAGGCCATATTTCCCGGCCTATGCTGGGGGATATTTCCTGTACTACCACCGCAATAGTCGCCAGCCGCAACGGCTGATTGATATAGTCTCCCCAAAACTTGCCACCAAAAAACAACATGATATCGGTTGGCGCATCTTTGTCATCAAGCCATCGCCTGCTGAATGGAATAAGTCTTTCCAGAGGAGCAAAGATGGCTCCTAAAATGAGGAACATGATAATAGTACCAAAGAAACTACGGGAGGTAAACCCGTTGTCTACAAGCTTAAATCCTACGATCACTGTCAATGCCATAAAAGCCGGAAAGATGGAAACCTGAAGGATCTTCTTGAATAAAGTGCCTTCAATGGCATAGCTCAACGGGTCGATCTTCGACAGATACCAGCGGAAGGGGCGAAGCAGGTAACGATGACTCAGCTGCTCTATGGGCCGGAAAAGACCTTCCAATACCGTGTGGAGGAATCCCAACACGGCGCGGATCTTAGCTAAAAATAAACGAATGCGTACATTTTTCATAAATAAACCCCTTAACGATAGCGTGTTTACCTTATCAATTTATGAAAAATCTATGCTATTTAAAATACATTCAAGACGGAATTATAAAAAGCATATACGCAGATGATATTTGTTAAAAACCCAAACCCTCAGCGCCCTCTTCCCGATCTTTTTTACTGAAGTTGTTGAACTTGTAGCTTATATTAAAAGTATAGACTGGAAATTTTAATCTGGTATCCCATTCGCGAACAAAATTTTCACCGATAGTATTACCTCCAAATCTTCTTAAATTGAATAAATTATTGGCAGAAAGTGTGAGGATAAGTTTTTTGTTTAGCAACCGCTGCCGCAATGAGCCATTGATCGCATAGGCAGCTACATTTTTTCCCTGAGGGCGTATACTTGGACCATTGTAAAATCCTGTAAGCTGCAGGGTGGTATTTTTATGTAAGTCAAATGTCGTTTGTAATCTCGATCTCCAAATATGAGCGGTTCGGTCGATATATTCTTCCAAAATGATTCCCTGCAATGAATTTCTATAAAAAATAAAGGACGTGTTTATGTTCCACCATGAAGATACTTCGATATCGCCGGAAATTTCTATACCCAGATCTGTAGCCTGGTCCAAATTGTGCATAGATCCCGTGGTTACACCTTGTTCGTTACCTTGCAATATATTTTGGATAGCATCACCTGTTTTTCTAAAGTAGGTTTTAGCGGTAAGCGAAGAATTCCCAAAGTTATTGATATAGTTGAATTCAAAGGAATTGACAGAAGAAGGTCTGATGTCAGGATTGCCTTTCCAATTGTTGGTCCGGCTTGTGTAATAAAAAAACGGGTTTAATTGAAAATCATCGGGTCGGACTATCTTGCGACTATAGTTAAACTGGATCTGTTGATCTCGCAGTAATTTTTTAGTTAGATAAATGCTTGGGAAAAGTTGAAGTTTTTCCAGGGAGAGCGTTGTGTTACCGTCTGCAATAGTCATCTGGCGATCGACATATTCTGCTCTGAGTCCCCCTTTTACATCTATTTTATGCCATGTGCTTTGGAGTGTATAGTAGGCGGCATAAATATTTCTGTGGTAGAGATAGCTGTTATCAGATAAATCTCCGGACGAAAAAGAAGCCACCAAAAAACGCGCATCGCGCTGATCCAAACGTGCCTGAAGACCAGCCTCCAGCTTTGTTTTCTCAGTAATTGGTTTTACATAATCGGCCTTTATACGGAGCCTCTTTATGGTTTGTAGTTGACCATTTTCTATTTCAGCACTTAGCATTTCCGGATTCCATGACGAATCGGTGTTGAACTGATCCTGCAGGTTTTTACGATCATAATCAATGAAAAAATAATTGGCGCTGATTTCCAGTTGGTGCCCGGCGGTGTCAAAACTTTGAAAGTCAGTAAAATGAATACTGGTTACATTCCGGTTGTTGCTGATAACATCGCCGATTAAAAAATAGGAATGATCGTTTCCAATACTTTCTACGAGCTTTTCATTGAGCAAAAATTGATATTCAAACTGTCCTCTTTTTGCAAAGAGTGATAATTTGTTTTTGTCATTCATGGAATAATCAATGCCTATCCCTATTTGTTTGAGCTTGCCTACATGCTGATTACTTCCCACCGTAATAAATTGGTTGATGACCTGATCATGGATATCGTGGGTACGTTGTGAGGTTTCATACTCGTAGTACCGGCTCCTATCCTGATTGATATTGCCTTCCAGGGTAAGCGAAAGTTTTCTATGCGCATAGCCTAAAGATAAGTCTCCCCTATAAGAATCATTGGAATATATTGCCCCATTCATCAGACCTGAAAATCCATTTTTCTCATTGTTGTTTGTTATCAGATTAATGATTCCCGCCGAACCATCGGCGTCATATTTAGCAGATGGATTGGTAATTACTTCTACTTTTTTCAGATTACTGGCAGGCATCTGCTGCAAGGCCTGGCTGGCATCCAAAGCTGTTGGTTTTCCGTTGATGAGTACCTGAAAATTGGCATTGCCACGCAAGGTCACATTGCCATCCATGTCTACATCTACTGATGGATGATTTTCCAATACCTCCACGGCACTCCCTCCGGCGGCATTTAATTGCCGGTCCACGTTGATCACGTCCTTGTCGATGTGATGCTCGATGGCTTCCTTCCGGGCGGTAATCTCTATGGCCTCCATCTGTGTAATGTCGGCAATTAAACCGATCGTGCCTAAATCGATGGTTTTTTGCGATAAACCTACTTTGATATCTGGAATTGTTTGTTTCCGGTAGCCCAGAAAATCAGCCACCAGGTAATAAGTACCGGCCAGGATGTTTTCGAGGTAAAACCTGCCGGCGTTGTCGGTTACCACACCTGTTATTAATATAGAGTCAACACTGTGATACAGGGCCACGGTGGCATATTCCATAGGCTTTTTTGAGGTTTCATCTGCAACCAACCCTTTAATGTCGCTGCCTTGGGCTCCTACAGAAGCATGGAGGTCTGTATGCCCTTGTAAGATGGTTAAGGTGAAAAAAAATAATCCGGCCAAAATAAATTTTTGGTTTTTCATGTGCAGGGGTTTAATGGATATAAAAGCTATGAATGACGGGAAAGGGAAAGAAAAATACTGGCTTCAGGCTTTTCCTTTCCCATCTCACTTACCTTATATTGCTATGTATTAGCAAACATGAGCCGGGAAAAAAATAAAAACAAAAGCAATCTATAACCGGCGAAAACAAATCGTTATCATCCCAAATGAGCGATAAAGGTCCGTTGCAGATTGAAAACAGGTTTTTACCGACCGGGATTACCGGTAAACAGATTGTTGTGAATGTTTTGGCTGTAATCAGATAACTTTGCTTATCTTATGAGAAGAAGACCGACAAGATGAAAAAAACGCACGAGGTTTTACTACACGTGGCCTTTTGGGTGATTTACGAGTTTTTGCCCAATGGGAGATATATTGTTTTGAGCACGGCAGAATTTACCAGGTTTGACTACGTGATATTGATGACGCAGGTGGGCCTCAATTTTGCCAATTTTTACCTTTACTACTTTTTGATTTTCCGCAGATTTTTTTTCTCAGGCAGAAAACTTGCCCTGCTAATTGCCAGTGTGGCCTTCATCATTTTTTGCTTTTACCTAAGGCTAAATGCGTCCCGTTGGGTCTGTTCATGTGCCTTGGATGAGGTCTTGTTGAAAAAATATACTTCCGAGTGGGTACAATTTATTACGACCGTTTTATACACTGGATTTGCCATGTTGATAAGCCTGACGATTGGTTGGTTTAAGGATCAGCGTTTGAAAACTGAGCTGATTACCCAGAATCAGGCAAGCGAGCTGGCGTTGTTACGGTCACAAATAAATCCGCATTTTTTATTCAACACGCTCAACAATATCTATTCACTGGTATACCAACAATCCAAAAATGCCTCGCAGGCCGTCATGCGGCTTTCTGAAATAATGCGTTATATGCTCAAGGAATCCAACAGTTCGAAAGTACCTTTGCAGCGCGAGATTGATTACTTGAAGAGCTTTATCGAGCTGCAGCAGCTGCGGATTAAGGAGGAGAATTTTGTGGCTTTAAAGGTCATCGGGGAAAGTGAGGACAAAGAGATAGCGCCCATGTTGTTAATCCCCTTTGTAGAGAATGCTTTTAAATATCGCAATAAAAATGTAGATTCTCCTGGCATTATTGTGACTTTGCAGATAACAGACAACGTGCTGATGTTGGAGGTTATCAATGATTACAAAAAAGATAAGATCGAAACCAGCGAGGCTTCGAACAGTATTGGACTCAAAAATGTCAAAAGAAGGCTTGAACTACTGTATAAAGACAGGTACGAACTTTCTATAGTAGATAAAGAAGAGGAAAGCAAATTCCATATTAAACTGTCCCTCGAACTGTAATATGATTATTAATTGCATTGCTATCGACGATGAACCCCTGGCGCTGGATATTCTCTCTGCGTACGTAGCAAAAATTTCCTTTTTAAAATTACAGGCCACCTTTGACAATGCGTTGCAAACACTGGAATATTTGAAGAGCAATGAGGTTGATTTGATTTTTCTGGATATAGAAATGGATGACCTGACGGGTATTCAATTTCTGAAAGTACTGAAAAACAGACCCCATATAATTTTCACCACTGCCTATGAAAACTACGCTTTGCAAGGTTTTGAGCTCGATGCTATTGACTATTTGTTAAAACCCATTTCGTTTGAGCGGTTTGTGGTAGCGGCCCGAAAGGTATATGAGAAGATGGCCATTCGTGAAGCCGGCAAGCCGGCGAATGATACCGATATTATTCAAAACACAAGAGAAGGGTACATTTTCATTAAAACCGGGTTTCAATTGCAAAAGGTAAATCTGGCTGACATTCAATATATTGAAGGGCAGGGCGATTATCTTAAAATTGTCACGGTGAATGAAAAAATCATGACGCTGCAAAATTTTAAAAACTTAAAAAAAGCTTTGCCTTTAGATGAGTTTGTCAGGGTTCACAAATCATACCTGGTATCTCTTGCGCACATACAGTGCATCGAAAAGAACCGGATAAAAATCGGAGATGCCATTATTCCTATCAGTGAAACCTACGGGAAACATTTTTTCCATTTGTTGCAGGATAAGAATTTGCTGCCTTAGAGGCTGGGCGTATGGGTCTTCATCCTTTCGTGAAACACGCTAGCAATGCTATCCAATTTATTGGGTAATGTGTCAGGCGACCCTAATTTTCTTGTAAACTTTTTACCGGATTTATTGTGGCAGCCTTTATAGATTGAAAACTTACGGTCAACAATGCTATAACCATAGCAAAAAGCCCCGCCAAACCAAACATCCACCATTGAATTGCAATGTTGTAACTAAAGCTTTGCAGCCATTGGCCCATAAAATACCTTGCAAACGGGATGGCAATTATTATTGCCATCAAGACCGGCTTTATAAAATCTTTAGACAACATAACAAGGATATTGCCAACCGATGCTCCCAGTATTTTTCGGATACCAATTTCTTTGCTGCGCCTTTCGGCGGCATATACGGCCAGTGCTAGCAGCCCTAAACAAGAAATCAAAACCGCCAACGCGCCAAAATAATTAATAAGCCTGTTAGTTATGGCTTCATTTTTATGAAGCTTTTCATAATCATCATCTAAAAAGTGATACTCATAGGGATAATTTGGATTAAACTTGTGGGTAAGCTTTTTCAAATCCTTGATGGCTTCATTGACCTTACCTTGCCGGGCCTTTATCAAAAGATTATTTTGCGTAAAACCTGGCCCAAGACACAAAATAAGCGGCGAAATAGGCATGTGGAGCGATTGTATATGAAAATCTTTCATGACACCAATAACCGTCCCTTCCCCATTTACGGAGGTAATCATCTGTCCCACAGGATCTTCCATTCCCAAAAGTTTTGCGGCCGATTCGTTAAGCAAATATGCTTTGGTATCTGATGAAAAGTCTTTTGAAAAATCCCTGCCGCTCGCTAATGCTATATTCATTGTTTTCAAAAAATCATGGCCAATGCGCATGAATGAATATTCAACAGACAAATCCGGATCCTTGCCGGCCCAGGACAGGTTTGTGGAGGAAGATTGAATATTTACTGGTAACAGACTGCTGGTTGTGGTTGCAAGTATGGCTGAAGATTGCAAAGCTTCTTCCCTTACGGCTTCAATTTTTGCTTTTAAATCTCCTTCCAAAGGGACATACAAAACCTCTTCACGGTCCAGACCTGTTTGCTTGCTATGGACATAATTCATTTGTTTTGTGATAACAATAATGCCGATGATAAGGAAAATTGACAAGCTAAACTGAAATATGACCAGTGCCTTACGAAGAAAATTTGTGCTGAATGAATTTTTTAAATTGTTATTTATTATCCTGGAAGGTTTCAAGGTAGAAATATAAAATGAGGGGTAGCTGCCAGATAAAATATTTGTGATAATGAAAAGGCCTAGTAGGCTAAGCAAAACAGATGGATCTGAAAAATCAAACCTGATCTGCTTATCAAATATATGATTAAATGTTTGCAGACCTGTATGCACTGCAATTATGGCAATTATAAGCGCCATTAAAGTTATCAAAACAGACTCACTCAAAAACTGTGTGATAATTGTATTTCTTGGAGCGCCCATTACTTTGCGAAGCCCAACCTCTTTCATTCTGGTTGTTGCGTGAGCTGTGGCTAAATTGATAAAATTAATGCAGGCAATAGCGAGGATAAAAAAGGCCACAAGCACGAAAATACGCACATAGGTTATGCGCCCTCCAACAGGAAATCCATTTTCAAATTTGCCGTAGAGATAAACATCTTTTAAAGGCTGCAGAACAGGAAAGATATCTTCCAGGTTGCTATACCTACCATAAATTCCAATCATATTGATCTCTGCGGTTCTTTTTTTCGCCTGAGACTGGAGCTTTACGTAGGTAGAAAATCCATTATTTCCCCAATTTTGCATCCAGTCAGCTTCAATTTCTCTAAGATTTACTACCCAATCAAATTGTATGGAGGAATTGGATGGGATATTATCTATTACAGCGCCGACAACATATTCCTTATCATTGTTTAACTTCAATAAATTACCTAAGGCAGAGCGATCCCCGAATAATGCGGTGGCTAACTTTTGTGAGATAATGATTTGATTTGATCTTATTGCCGACGAAGGATCACCCTCCCTTGCTGGAAACTCAAACACATTAAAAAGGTCCTCTGTCGCATAAATGCCTTTTTGTTTCAATGATTTTTTGTCCACCGTGATGAGATAGTTGTTTTCCCAGGATAATTTCGCGGCATATGCCACCTCCGGAATATCATTTTTTAGTGTTTCGGAAAGAGGTCCGGGTGTCAACTTGTTAGTATATATTTTCCCCTCATACTTGCCGTTGAGGTGCACATAATAAATCTCATTCAAATTCTTGTAAAACTTATTATACCCCATTTCGTCCTGCGCCCAAAACCAAATCATCAGACTGCAAGACATACCTAGTGCCAGACCGAAAACACTGACGAAGGAATAGAATTTTTGTTTTTTCAGATTTCTCCAGGCGATTTTGAAATTATATTGGAACATGGCATAATGGTTTAAAGTTGTCGGCTTTGATTTTTTAATGGCAAAGGGCCTCAGATAGTTAATTACCTGGCACCAGTAATTTAACCTCGCTGTAAGAAGAGACTTTTTGTTTAAAACGCTGTAGAACTTTTCATCCAGATCACCCAATACTTCTTCCGCGATATCCTGCCTGAGAAAACTTAGCAGGATCCGCTGTGCCAAACCGGGAGGTTTAAGTTTCTCTGATCTTTTTACCATTAAATCTTATATTTACTCGTCTTTCAAACATTCCACAGGGTTAGCATTGGCGGCTTTTACTGTTTGAATACCTACTGTCAGCCATGTGATCAACAATGCCAGCAGGCCTGCCCCCAGGAAGAACCACCATTCCAGGTCAATGCCAAAGGCGAAGTTACTGAGCCAGCTTCTGGTAATAAAATAGCTGATAGGTAATGAAATGGTTATCGCTACCAGCACCATTTTTGTGAAGTCTGTTGATAATGACATAATAATTTTGAGGCTCCCGGCCCCCAGTATTTTGCGTATGCCGATTTCCTTTGATCTTCGTTCCGCCGTAAAGGCGGCTAATCCGAACAGACCCAAACAGGAAATGAGAATGGCTATTACAGCAAAATATCGGGAAAGAACACTAATCCTTTGCTCGGCGCGGTATTGGTTCTGATAGTCCTGATCCAGAAACTTGAAGTCGAAAACGAAACCGGGGTTATATTTCCGGTAAAACTGCTCCATACGTTCCAGTGTAGGACCTACTTTTCCAGCCTCGATCCTTGCCACGACCTTTTCCAAAAACTGCGGCGGAGATAAGATGAAAAACATGGGTCTTATGGGGGTGCGGAGCGATTCGTAATGAAAATCTTTCACAACACCAACAATTTTACATTGAAAACTTCCAAGCTGGATGACGCTTCCGATCGGATCTTTCAGCCCCATGGTCTTTATACCGGATTCATTAAAAATGACGGCCAGGCTGTCCGAATAATTTCTTGAAAAAGCCCGTCCTTCTGTTACTTTCAGATCGAGGAGCTCTATCAATCCATAGTTTGCAGGCCGAAAAGCGAAAGGGATTTTTGTGTCGGGATCCTTACCTTCCCAGCTGATATTGGCGGTGTTGCCACCTCCCACCATGCTTTGGGCAGCGGCAGAGGCGCTGACGACACCGGGAATTCTTTCCAGTTCGGTGAGAAAGGTATCCAGGTTTTCTTTTATTTTTCCCTCTATTTCGAAGTGTATAACATTGTCTTTATTATACCCGATGTTTTTTGTTTGAATGAATGCGATTTGCTTGTAAACAACCAATACACACACAATGAATATTACCGACAGGGTAAATTGAAATACCACAAGACCTCCCCGGGCCCAAAGTTCACCCACGCTGTTTTGGAGTTTTCCTTTTAGGATCGTAACCGGTTTGAAGCCGGAGAGATACAGTGCCGGATAACTACCTGCAAGTATTCCTGTAAATAAGGTAATGGTTATGGCAGCTACCGCCAATTCGGCGTTGGGCCTGAGTACCAGTTGCTTTCCCATAATAAGATTGAATTCCGGCAAAAACATGCTAACCACAGCGATGGCGAGCAACAGGGCAAGAAAGGCGAGAACGATGGACTCGGTCAAATATTGAATGACCAGTGCCTTCCTCGGTACGCCCATTGCCTTTTTTACACCCACCTCCTTCATTCTTCTGGAAGCTCTGGCAGTCGATAAATTCATAAAATTAATGCAGGCAATAATTAAAATAAAAATGGCGATGATCGAAAAAAGCCGCACATATTCAATGCGTCCTCCAACCCGTTTGCCGTTTTGGAAATTGCCGCGCAAATAATTTTCAGCGTATTTTGTGAGCAGCAAACTGCGGTGGGTATCTTCTGTCTTTGTTTTAATAAATCCGGCAATTTTTTCATTAAATGCAATAGGATCGGTCCCTTCCTTCAGAACGAGGTAGGTATATGGGCCGGAATTTTTCCATAAAAAAGCCTGAGGCTGCGAGTCTTTCAGCAATTCCACGGACAGTACAAAGTCAAATTGTATGGAGGAACTGGCCGGTATGTTTTCAAATATTCCGGAAACTACATATTCCGCCTCCTGCTGATATTCTATGGTCTCGCCAAGGATGTTATCGACCGTACCAAATAGTTTTACAGCCAAATCTTCAGAAATAACTATTGAATTTTTGTCATTTAAGACCCGATGCTTGTCTCCGTGGATGAGATTATAGGAAAATATATTAAAGTAGTCCCGGCCCACGTATTGTTTTCCGGCCTTTACGGATTTGTCTTTTACTTTTAATGTTGATTTTTCATGCCAGAAAGGAGGTGTTGCCACAGCTGCATATGCTACTTCAGGCATTTCCTCGGCCAGCGCTTCGGCCAGGAGCCAGGGCGTGGATCGCGTTGAGCGTGTATTTCCTGAAAGACCTTGATTTTCTATTACCTGGTACAGCCTGGCATTCTTTTGGTGAAACTTGTCTACGGCCACCTCGTCCGCTACCCATAAATAAATCAGTAGCGCACAGGCCAATCCTGTAGAAAGTCCTATTAAATTGATCAGGAAGGTACTTTTATATTTTAAAAAGTTTCTATAAGTCAGTTTGAAGTTGTGTTGATACATGGTAAAATAATTTGAGTTTGACTTTAAGTGCCTGGTGGCAAAGGGCCGCAGGTAGTTAATGGTTTGATACCAGTAATGGAGTCTGGCTTTGAAAAGTGATTTTTCATTTAATACCACCAGGAATTTTTCTTCCAGGTCGCCCAATACTTCTTCCGCGAGGTCATCCCTGAGGAACCAAAGAAGGAAGCGCCTGGCGAGTTTGGGTGGTATTTGTTTTACGGTCTTCAAGGTTGCTGTTTTATTTTTATTCTGATTTTAGGTTTTCCACGGGATTTGTTAAAGCGGCTTTTACCGATTGGTAGCTGACCGTCAGGATCGTAATAATTAAAACCAGTATGCCGGCAAACAAAAATATATCCCAGCCGATATCAATCTTGTACACAAAATCTTCAAGCCACTTAGTCATCATCAACCATCCGACAGGTATGGCAATGATCAGGGAAATAAGCACCAGCTTGACAAAATTGCTGGTAAGCAGCCGGAGGATGTTACCAAAAGAAGCCCCTAATACAAGACGAACGCTGATTTCTTTGCCCCGTTGCTCTATCATAAAGGTAGAAAGTGCCAACAGCCCCATACACGCAACGATGATGGCTAAAATGGCAAAGCTGTTGAAGATGTGTCCCATCCTTTGTACATCGGCATACATCTGGGCAAAATCTTCATCCATAAAAGTGTATCTAATCGGCTGGTTAGGAGAGAATTCGTCCCAGACAGCGGTGATGGATTGAATGAGATTGGCCATATCGGTGGTATTTACCTTGACGGATATGATGGCGGGGCTGTTACCAATCACCAGGCAAAGTGGCCTGATATCTTCTTTTAGTGTTTCAAAATGGAAGTCCTGAACCACGCCAACGACCTGCCAGACATCGCCACTGTTGGTAATACGCTGACCCAGGGGATTTTCAAAGGCGAACGCTTTTGCCATCTTTTCATTGATGATTATGGATTGGGAATCGGTAGCCATGTCAGGATTAAAATCCCTTCCTTCTACAATTTGCATTTCCATTGTTTTAATATAATCGTGATCCACACGCCATATTTGTCCATAAACCGGTTTATCTTCCTGCGTTTTTCCCTCTTTCCAGAAGCCATTTCCATTTCTCTTGGTACTGGCTATGGGTAGATAATCACTTACCGAAACACTTTTTACCTCTGAGAATTTTAAAAGTGTATTCTTAAATGTGGTGACTTTGTCTCCCAGTGTATTTGCCCCCCGTAACAATAGTACCTGCTCTTTATCAAAACCCAATTTGTTGTTTAGAATAAAGTTCATTTGACGAAAGATGATGGCGGTACTTATAATGAGTACTATGGAGGTGGTAAATTGAAAAATCACCAGAACACTGCGCAAATAAGCACTTTTACTTCCGCGACTCACGCCACCTTTAAGCACCTGCACCGGCTTGAATGCAGAAAGGTAAAAGGATGGATACAAACCTGAAAATATGCCCGTTATCAAAGCGGTCGCAGCCACCGCAGGTATTAGCCACCATGTCGCCCAGGGGAATTCCAGGGATTTATCAGCTATGGTGTTAAAATAGGGTAATAACGACCAGGCCAGAAGTATGCCTAAGGCAAATGAAAGAAAGCTATAAAGTACGGATTCGGTCAGAAACTGCCGGATCAGGTTGCCCCGGCTGGAGCCCGCCACTTTTCGGACTCCAACTTCCTTTGCCCTGTTGGCCGATTTGGCGGTAGAGAGATTCACGAAGTTAATACAGGCGATCAGGAGGATGAAAACCGCAATAGTCCCAAACAACCAGACAAACCGTATGTCTCCGTGAGATAGTTCGTCATCAATATCTGCTGATTTAAGGTGAATGTCGCTTATTGGCTGTAATTCAAAGCTGATCTTATTAACAATATCACCAGGATCCGCTATACCCGCGGCCTCTCTGCTAGGCACCATATAATTCTTGACGATGTCTTTGATTTTCATCTCCAGTTGTTTTGGGTCGGTGTCGGGACGCAGTAAAACGTAGGTGGGATAGTTGCTGGCCCGCCAATAGGTCTGCTCTCCGGGCCAAAATTCAACACCCGACATGGTCATCAAAAAATCATGTTTAAAATGAGAATTGGCTGGAGAATCTTCCATAACACCTCCAATGGTATAAGGATTTTCTTCATCATTGTCCAATATGAGTGTTTGGCCTACAGGGTTTTCGTTGGGAAAGTATTTATCAGCCTTTGCTTTGGACATTACCAGGGATTTGGGTTTAGTGAGCGCAGTGGCTAAATCGCCGTAAACCATGGGTATCTGAAGAATATCCAGCAGTTCCTGATCCACATAAATAAAATCCTTTTCATAGCTGTTTTGTATGGTTCCTGCCCGTCTAACTTCCTTACTTCCGGCCCCAAAAAGTTCACCGTCACAATACCGTCCTGCTTTTACTATTTCCGCATAGTCGTCCTTCAAAGCACCGGCAAACGGAGCCTGGTGGAAAACGTCTTTCTCTATTTCTCCGTCGTCGTTATCAACATAAACGACCCTGTAGATCCGGTCCTCATTGGCATAGTGCCTGTCGTAACTGAGCTCATCCCGGATAAACAGGGCAATTAACAAACAGGCTGTAATACCCAAGGCCGATCCCACCACCTTGATGGAGGAATACATTTTTTGTTTGATCAAGCTTCTCCAACTGATTTTAAGATAGTTTCGAAACATAGCGTAATGATTTGAGTTTGTTGACTTTGATTTATTAATAGCAAATGGACGCAGGTAGTTAAATACCTGGTACCAGTAATTGAGTTTGGCCCTGAAAAGAGAGGTTCTTGTTGTTTTGTACAAAAACTGCTCATCCAGATCGCCCAGCACCTCTTCGGCCAGGTCATCCCTGAGGAACCAAAGAAGAAAGCGCTTGGCGAGTTGAGGCGGTATAGGTTTCTCCGGTTTCAAGTGTTGGAGCTTTTATTCGTGTCGCAGACTATCCACAGGGTTTTGACGAACGGCTTTGGCAGTTTGCCCGCTGACCAACAATAGTGCAATAAACAATACCAGGAAGCCGGGAATGGCAAACATCCACCACTGCACCTCGATTCGGTAGGCGTAATTGTCCAACCAATCCAGGACCAGGTAAATGGTGACCGGAATGGAAATTAAGAAAGCGATCAGGATCAGCTGCAGGTATTCGCGAAAAAGGAGGGTGAGAATTCTGGAAATGGAAGCGCCAAATACCTTTCTGATACTGATTTCTTTTCTTCTTTTCTCAACCATGTGGTTGATCAGTCCTATTAATCCCAGGCACGCGATGAACAGGGTGAAAAAAGTAAAATAGTCAAATACCTTCACCATCCTTTTTTCGGAATTGTAAAGGTTTTCATATTGCTGATCCATGAAGTGGTATTCAAAGGGATACTCCGGGTTAGCTTTGTTCCACGAGCCTTCAACAAGACGAAGCGACTGGTCCGTATCTCCGGGGGCAATCCTTACCATCAGGTAAGCGGTCCAGTTGCGGTTCATAAATAGCACTAATGGCTCCACTTTTTTATGCAATGACTTGAAATTAAAGTCTTTTACGATACCTACGATCTTCCCTTCATTGCCCCACATTGTGAAGCGCTGGCCAATGGGAGCGGTTAGTCCAGTCAATTTGAGTGCTGTTTCATTTAATATGTAATTGCCGGAGTCGGCCGGAAAATCAGGTGAAAAGCTTCGGCCCTCTGCAAGTTGCAGATCCAGCGTCTCCACATAGTCAAACCCGGCAGAAAATGCATGAAGTAAAATGTCATCCTCTTCGTTTTTCCCCTCCCAATCAAATCCACCGAAGGAGTGCACCGTATAAGTTGGGATGTCTGAAGAAATGGTGACGCCATTGATGGAAGATTGTTGCAGCAGCTCATTTTTGAAACTATCGTAATTTTTCATAATGTCGCCCCGCGCAGGCATATAGATAAGCAGGTCCTTGTCATATCCCAGGTCCTTATCCATGAAATACTGAAATTGTTTGTACACAATGGCCGTTCCGGCCAGCAGAATGATGGAGACGGCAAATTGTACAATGACCAATATTCTTCTGAAAGTAGTGCCGCCACCACCTGTGTGGAATTTACCTTTTAAGACCTGTACAGGTTTAAATTTCGACAGGTAAATGGCGGGGTAACTACCGGCCAGCAATCCGATAAAGACTGACCCGATGACAAAAGCAAGCCAGATCGACCATTTGTCTACGCCAAAGGTGATGGATTTGTCGGCGATATTATTAAAATATGGCAGCGCAAAGCCGGTGGCTGTCCAGGCGATAATTAAGGCAAGCATAGCGATCAGCACAGACTCGCTTAATAACTGCCCCATGATTTGAGATCTGCGGGACCCGATCGCTTTTCGAAGACCAATTTCCTTGGCCCTTTTCTCGGACTGGGCGGTAGACAGGTTCATGAAGTTGATGCAGGCAATCAGAATAATGGCGATGGCTACGATGACAAAAATATTGACATAGGGATAGCGCAGTTCCGTGCTGCCGTAAACATCAATATCAAAGTCTGAGTAAAGATGAATTTTCTCCAGCGCCTGCAGGTAAAGCACATCCGTCAAATCATCCCGTGTTTCAGCAAACTTGGAAATTTGCTCGGAAAGCGCTGCTGCGGAAGCATTTTTTTCCAATAAGAAATAGGCATAGTAATAATTGTTGCCCCAGCCCAAATACCACCCTTGCTCATAAAGCTTTCTGAAAGGGAGCAAAACGTCGAACTTAAAGTGGGTGTTGGAGGGCAGGTTATCAATGACACCAGCGACTAAGTATTGTTCATTGGTATTTAATGATATCATTTTCCCTAAAATACCATCCTGCTGCCAGGTTTTTCCGAAGTATTTTTCTGCGGTGTTTGCGGTGATCACCATAGAATTGGGATTATCCAAGGAGTTTTCGGGATTGCCTGCCAGGAACGGCAGTTGGAAAACATCGAAAAACGTGGAATCAACGTAAGTAATATGCTCGTAGAATTGTGTATTGCCGTGCTCGACGAGTACTTTATCGGCCAACGGGCGAAACCGGGTAAATGCTTTAATCCCGGCATAGTTGTCGTTAATATACAGCGGGAGAATTCCAGGGTTGGCGGCTACTTTAAAGACCTCTCCGTTGTCGTATTCCTGATCCTGAACCAAACGGTAAATCTGATCTGACTCTGGGAAAAAGGTTTCATAGCTCAGTTCATCATTGATCCAAAGAATGATGAGCATGGCGCAAAACATGCTTAACGCCAGTCCCAGCGTATTGATCAGAAAGGAGATCTTGTCTTTTAAAACATTTCTCCAGGCAATTTTTACATGGTGTCGATACATGATAAGATAATTTGAGTTTTTTGACTTATAATTTTTGAGCGCAAAAGGCCGGACATAGTTGATCACCTGGTACCAGTAATTAAGCCTGGCGCGGAATGGCGATTTTTTTTTCAGCATCGCATGAAATTGCTCCTGCAGATCGCCGTGAACTTCTTCGGCCAAATCATCCTTGAGAAACAGGCACAGGAATTTTTGTGCGGCTGAGGGTGGTATCGGGTTAGTGGGTTTCAAGTTATGCGTTGAGTGGCGCCATTATTTTCCAAAACTTAGTTTACCTGTAGAAAAAGCCGGGAACTGATCCCAAAGCGACAGCTTAAAATCCCTGGCTATTTGCAGGACTCTTTGGCCGCTGGCGGTGATAGTATAAATACGTTTTCTTCTGCCTCCCCGCTCCGGCGTGGACTTGCCCATTTCAGAGGTGAGAAAACCTTTATCTCCCAACCGGTTGAGGGTGGAGTGCACGGCGCCAATGGATACGGCGCGTTTTGTTTGTGATTCAAACTCTTCTGCTATTTTAAATGCGTAAGCTTCCTCCCCCAGGATACCTACCAATAACAGGATTACTTCTTCAAATTCTCCTAAGCGTGTTTCTTTCATTTATCAACAATTAACCTTATGATACTAAATTGTAGAGGAAATATACAAACAAATAATTTAATATGCTATACAATTTAGAAGGAAATTGTTTGGGTGATGAAGTTAATGATCCTATAAACGAAACCTCAGATTCGGTGAACGGCCAAGTACGAGAACCCTAACGCCTATGCTAAGGCTTTGGTGTAAATATAAACTTTGTGGTATTAGAGGTACACCGTGAGTTTGTTACTAACGGCTACCTACTCGATTAGGTTTCTGTATTTTCTGCTTTTTAGTGTACTGGTAATATCATACATACTCCTTAGCAAGTTTTGGTTTGAAGATTGCCTTTGATGGTTTGGAAGTGTGCATGATTGACAGGGTAGGTATACTTTTATTAAATATTAAGTTCAGCCTTAATTTGTTTTAAATCTGAAAGCAAATCTTCGCGCATCTGTTGGGTATAGATGCGATAGATATCTCCTAAATTTTGAAATTTTATTAACCTTTCGAAATCACTCATTCTAGCTGTCCAAGTAACTCCGTCAGTTACTAAGAAAAAATAAGTGTCACTTCTTTTTTCATCAATAATCTTCCTTACATCACCAATAACATCACTCTGTTTACTTCCTGTTGCACCGTATGCTTTGACCTCTATTACTATACTCGGGTGCTGGGTTGAGGGGATACAGAAATCTGCTTTGGCACTACTTAGTCCATTTGCACCAATAAAACTTTTTCTAATGTCAAATTCGTCAAAAACTTGCTTAACAAGGGTCTCTACAAAATCTTCTAAATTTTTACCTCTTCTTTGTCCTTTTATAGCACTTCCTCTTCCCATTTTTAGACGTTCCTGCACGACCTCTTTCCAGGTGTAGTTTCTAGACATAAGACTTTCAAGAGATTTTAATAGTCCATAGCTTTCCAAGGTCATTACATATTGATCAGGGTTTTTCCTAAAAGCTGTTTTGCCGTGGCCACTTTCGTTGTTATAAAAAAGAGCTTTGAGGGTTTCTGTAAACTCATCTTTTGATTGTTCAAGAACTAATCGAAACAAAGTAATGCCAGCCTCGAAGTTCTTTTCTAAGAGATCCTTAAGGTTTTCTGGTGTAACCAGACCGCCCTCATTAAAATCTTCCAAATAGCTTACAAAGGTTTGCGCAAACTCGTCTTTCCAGTCAGTCAAGACCTCTCCCAGTTTTGGTATTAATTCAGCTTTTGTTTGTTTATGTCTTTGCATTCTAATCCAGACCAATTATTAGATATTCGTTGACCTTCGACCTAGAAACTGTGGAGTGGTTCCCAAAATGATATTGATGTGGTTTTGTTCTAACATCAACATTACTTTTATGATTTTTCATTATTGAAATCAACGTTTCAAGATCCGGATAAGCATTTGAGGAATAAGATAATACCAAGGTGCTTTCAGAGAATTTATCAAACATCTGTTCAAAAGCCTCAATCGCGGTTTTACGGTATGAAAATGGAGTGAATTTCTTTTTTATCTTCTTAACTTTTGTGTGCTCCATTATTTCTTCTCCTTGCCAATATTTTGATAATCCCTCAAGGAAATGATATCTTTTGATATAACAGTTGTCATCTGATGGCGGGACATACGGAGGATCCATATAGACTAAATCTGGTTTGAACATTTTCTGACTAAAGTCAAATACATTCAGATTGAAAGATGCATTTTCTTTGCCATTGTCAAAAACAGTGTCATTGTAAATAGTCACCTGTTCGAGGAAGTGCTGTCTAATAGAAAGTCGCAAGTCACGCCTTCCGTCATTATACTTATCCAAATTCCCGGAGATTGTAAAAACACCTCTCGGTTGTTTTTTTAGACATGACCTGAACAATGCTGTATATGCTAAGGCCTGTTTGTAGGGGGAGGTGAGATTAAGTATGTTGTGACTTACTTTATCAAGAAATATCAGATCATTTTTGCTGTAAAAGACCTGTCCAAAAGTCTTTTGGATGAAATTGTCAGAATTAACATTCATATCCAACAGGTTTGACAAGTCATTTTTATCTAAATGATCAGATTTATTTTCAATTACTGCTTTTGAGATGACAGAAGAGAAATTTAGAAAATCATTTGAATAAACTTTCTTGTTCATCGATTTTAAAAGAAATGAGACTACTCCAGATCCTGAAAAGGCATCAAACGCGGAGTCAAAATGGAACGATCTAAGAGTTTCATGAATCCACGGAATCAATTTGTATTTGCTCCCCATATACCTCAACAGTGGATAACTGTAAATTCTATTAGAATTCGTGGTTTGCTGTAGAGATGGTATTATGAGTTGTTCCATAGGTCAGTTAGATTAAAATTCCATTTTACTTTGTTTAGCACTTTTACTTCTGAGGTATCTGGCTTGTTCTTCGGCCACAGCGAAGACCGTGTCTGAACATTCGTATTTATGCGCTTGCTCTATTAATATATCCGCAACGAAAAGATCTTTAATTTTCCCGAAATCCAATTCATAAAATTCAGCAAGTGCTTTAAGTTTGGCAAATGGGAATTTCTTTTTGCCTCTCTCTATTTTACTCACATCGGTATAGGGGAGATCTAAGTTTTTAGCAAACTTATCTTGCGTAAGTTCTTTCAATTCTCTTTGTTTTCTTAGAAATTCACCAAATGTTGACATTTTAGTAGCTTGACAGATTTTATCTTGATACTATTTTGGCAAGTTAGTAAAATATTTGAATTTTCTATCATGGAGGGTACTTGTCTTTAAGGTCTTTTGCAATTTTAAGTTAGTCTGTAAATTTGTGTGAATTTCAAACATGATGAAATGTGTACTTGGTTTTCAATGCCCAGCTATGAAATCTAACAGTTCACCAAACACCATTCGTAGTGTTTATATTTGTTTTATCAAAACCAAAATCTAATAGATTTTCAACTCAATTCATAGCTTTATTGGCCGCTTACCTCTAGATTTTTATGGTGTCTGGATTCATCGCCCAAAAGCACCTATATTACGTCTTAGGTTTACACCTCTTTTAACGATCAGACAATCTGAAACAGATGCTTACAAAGGAAATGGTGATAGCAACAGTTTGAGCAACAGCAACAGTTTTTTCCTCTTGCTCTTGCCCACACTGTTGCTGACTTTATTGTCCTTCTCGTATGATTACTGATTCAGATACTACCGGCGATACCTGGAAATAACCCAGTGGCGGTTGTTTTGGGTTGGTAAGGTTTTTAATGTTGGACCTTGGGTTTTCAGGGGGAGGGCTGAACAGGCCACCATCGTTAAACAATATGTTTAATAACTCATTATAATAATCAAACATAGGACGGTCCAGGCTATACATTTCCAATCGCACTGTATCTGTCAACGAAAAAGCGAATGGAAATTCCAGATCACTCAATTCTTCATTGACAAATTCATCGTCGGCCAGCAGAAAATCCTCCGGCTCCGTATTAAACAGTTCGCCGTTTTTATAAACCAGCCAGCGATAATAGCTGATTCCAGGTTTCGGGGTTTTGCCAAAGAAATACAGGTAATACCCCTCTTCTTTTAATGGCGTTTCCTCTACAAAACGGTATTGGAGCGAGTCAAAGATAGGCGGCTCCAGAATAGTACCGGTTGCTTCATAATCGGCCTCCTTATAACGCACGCGGAGGGTATAAGTGTTTCCGACCTTGCCCAGCAGGTTCCTGGTCTTGTAAACGCCTTTCTCTGTCTCTTCCAGGGTTTCCGAAAAACCTTCATTATCGGAAATAACTACCTCGGCGCCTGAAACACCGTTGTCATTGGAATTATCGTAGTAATTAAGCGTTTCCGAGACCAGTACGGTGTAGGGGCCCCATCTGTCGGTGATAATACCTTCGATGACAACCCTTGGTTCCGTTGTATCTAATTTCAGGTCCACTTCTTCCTGACATCCCTGAAATAATAGTATTATTAACGCAATTTGAATAAATCTTTTCATGTGTTTATAATTTATTTTTTTGGTCACATGGAACCTTGGATGCTTGCTATAATCATTCCTTTATATGTTTAATAATTATATCAAGCATGTCGGTTTCATCTTAAAATTTGAAGTTATAAGTGACCGAGGGAATTAAACTAAACAAGTACAGCTTGACCGAACCGGGCCGCCTGCTGGTTTCCGGGCCATCCTCGTCCGAGTCGTAATTGACATCTTCGTTAACAATGTCCTCGAATGTAATACTGAAAGCATTTTTACGGGCGTAGGCGTTGTAAATGGAAAAGCTCCAGCTACGTTGCAACCGCTTATTTTTTTTGTTTTTGGCTTTAAGGTTAGCGGATAGATCCAGGCGATGATAGGAGGGCATGCGATCGGCGTTCCTTCTTAAATCATCGTAATAGGGAATGGAACGGCCATCCACATTGTAACGCCCGACAGGAAATGATACCGCCTGTCCGGTGGCGTAAACCCAGTTGGCCGAGAGTGTTAGCCTTGGGCTCATCTCGTGTGATACGACCAGGGAAATGTCATGGGTACGATCATATTTGGCATTGTATTTTTTACCATCGTTAATGCCATCTATTTGCCTTTCTGTTTTGGCGATGGTATACCCAAACCACCCGGTTGTTTTCCCCACATTTTTTTTGACGGTGAATTCCGCGCCGTAGGCCCAGCCTTTGCCACTTAAAATCTCTGTTTCAATGTTATTGTTCAACAGGATTTCCGCTGCCGGCTTAAAATCAATGAGATTGTCCATCCATTTATAATATACTTCAACCGACGCCTCGAAGGTATTGTCCTTAAAATTCCTGAAATATCCCAGGGCCACCTGGTCGCCGATCAAAGGCTCAATATAATTGTCAGCGGGTATCCAGCGATCTATCGGCAACCCGGCGGTAGAGTTACTGGCTACCTGAATGTATTGGCGCATTCTGTTGTAAGAAGCTTTAACAGAGCTTTGCCGGTTAAGGATATAACGCGCCGCAAATCTGGGTTCCAATCCATGGTACAAATTGATTCTTTCCAGCCGGTCATAGCGGATGGAATCGATCAAGGTCTCGTCACTTCTGGGTACGCCTTCTTCATAGAGAAATACTTTTCCGGGTCCGATATTTTCAAATATCGAATACCGCAAGCCGTATTGGATCAATAATTTTTCATTGATTTTATGATCGTTACCAATGTATAAAGCATGTTCGAGCGCGTAGCGGTTATCCAGGGCAAAATCAATAAAAATGGAATTGTCTCCCGGGGTAATGGTAGCAGGTTCAAAGCGATGCAATATTGAATTAACACCAAAACTGAGTGTATTATTGGGATTAATGAAATAGGTGAAATCCAGTTTAGCACTGTATTCCTGGAGGTTGGATTTCCATTCAAAACTTTGTACCCCATCATCTATATCAAACCCATAGCCGAAATTACTGAACAGCACAGTCGTGTTCAAAAACAACCGGTCGTTGAAAAGATGGTTCCAACGGGTGGTTACGGTAGCATTTCCCCAATCCAGGCCAAAAGTATCATCAAAATCAAACACGTCCCGGCCAAAGTAGCCTGATACGAAAACCCGGTTTTTATCGTCAATCCGGTAATTGGCCTTGGCGTTAAGGTCGTAAAAATACAGGATATTGCTGTTGACATCTTCGTTGGGAGATAATCTTAAAAACAGATCTGCGTAAGTTCTTCTGCCCGATATAATGAAGGAAGATTTATCTTTCACAATCGGTCCTTCTACTGTCAGGCGGCTCGAGACAGAACCAATCCCCCCCGACATGGCGAATTTTTTATTGTTACCTTCCTTCATCTGGATATCCAGAATGGAAGAAAGCCGCCCGCCAAACCTGGCTGGAATACCCCCTTTGTAGATTTCCACATTTTTAATGGCATCGGCATTAAATACGGAAAAGAATCCTAAAAAATGAGAGGCATTATAAACGGTGGCCTCATCGAGCAACATTAAGTTTTGGTCCGACGAACCGCCTCGAACAAACAGGCCTGTAGTACCCTCACCTGCCGATTGAATCCCCGGCAATAATTGCAGGGTTTTGATCAAATCTACCTCGCCGAACAAGGCCGGTAAGGCTTTGATTTTCTCCACCTGCAGTTTTTCCCGGCTCATCTTTACATCTGTTACGTTGTCTTCCGGTTTTTCTGATTGGACCACAATTTCCTCCAGGTGTAGCTGCTCTTCCGCCAGGCTGATGTCCAGTTTCATATTGCTTTTCAAATCGATTTCTTTTGTTATCGTTTCGTAGCCAATGTAATTGTACTTCAGCGTATAATTACCGGAAGGTAGCGTGAGAGAATAGTAACCATAAGCATTGGAAACCGTACCGGTGCCGGGTAGTTCATTGATGGTAACGGTAGCACCAATCATTTCTTCCCCGGAGCTGCCATCGCGTACATATCCGCTAATGGTATGCTGACTTTGTGAAAGGCTTTGAAATGAAATGAGTGAGCATATGATGATCGTGTATAAGTATTTCATTTGATGGTATTTGTAGATGCTTTGCAGGTATAGACAATAATTATGTGAAAAGGTTTCTACTTTTTAGATTAAGTAATTATGAATAGGAAAAGATAGGGGTTTACGACTGTAACTTTGAACGAACAAATGTTGTCATTGTTGCTGACTTTTTCAGCTTTATGAACAGCGGTAAAAATTTAGGATCAGTGGGTTAGTGGAGAAAGAACGCGAGGCGGAAATAAAAGAATTATTATCTTTCCGCAATCTTGGAGTTAATATAATTTACTGCCTGATTAATTGTCTTTAATTCCTCCGCATCTGTGTCAGGGATTCTGATATTAAAATTTTGTTCAAATTCCATGACCAACTCCGCATAATCAAGAGAATCAATTCCCAGATCCTTCACAAAATTCGCGTCTGGTGTAATCTCAGTAGGTGCTAAACCAATTTTGTCAATCAAAATGTTTTTTACACCTTCATAAATTTGATCCATAGTAAATTGTATGACTAAGGTTAGTTTCTGAATTGGCCTGAATTTAAAAAAGATTTTTAAGAAAAGTATATAATATCAATATTATTTGATGGTCATCACCGGTGCGAGCAGCCTGGTAATGTGTAAGGTAGCATCAGAATTTTAACAAAAATTCAGAGCCTTTTTTTAACTCGGAACTAACGGTTATATTCCCTCCGTGCTGCCGCATAATCTGACGGCTTAACGCCAGCCCAATGCCGGAACCATTTTTCTTGGTTGTATAAAAGGGGATAAATATTTTGGTGACAGCTTCTTCTTCTATACCCTGTCCGGTGTCTTTAACTTTGATATAGGTATTTTTCCCATCCTGAAATGCGCGAATTTTCAGGTATTTTTCCCGGTCTTCCAAGGAGTGGTTTTCTTCGTCCTCTTCTTCGTCCCAGATCATGGACTGATTGGCATTTTTGATCAGGTTGATCAATACCTGTTCGATCAACTCCTGGTCAAGGTTTAAGGCCAGGTCTTCCGGCGTCACTTCCAGTCGCACGTTGACATCATTTTCTTCCAGCTCGTGATTAAGCAAGGTAAGGATCCGTTCAATTAATTCCTTTACATTAACATAATCCATTTTCGGGGTTGGGATTTGTGTTAAATTCCGGAAATCGTTTACAAACCTGATCAGGCCTTCACTGCGTTTATGGATAGTACTTACTGCCAGATGTAAATCCTGGATGTCGTCATTGTGGATTGGATTGACGTCCACGTCGTTGTTAAGTTGCGACTCAAGCTCCCCTTCCACCGTCGCAGCCAGTGAAGAAATGGGTGTCACCGAATTCATGATTTCGTGGGTAAGCACCCTGATTAATTTGTGCCAGGCCTCCATCTCCTTTTCATCCAGCTCACTTTGAATATTTTGTACACTGATCAGCTTAAACTCTTCTCCTCTCAGGGTCAGCTCAATCGCATAAATGGCCAACTGCACATTATCCCCCTTATGCTCAATTTTAATTAAGTCTCTGCCGCCGGTTTTTAACCGGAAAAAACTTTCTACCAAAGGTTCGCTGATAAACCTGAGGCTTTTGATATTTTTGATCTGGTTGATGCGAAATAGTCTTTTGGCGGCGGTATTGATAATTTGTATTTCTCCCTCTTTATTAAAAGTGACCAGTCCGATTCCCACGTGCTGAACAATGGTTTTGAGGTATTGATAATGCGCTTCTTTTTCAGCCCTGATCTCGCGAAATTTGTTCATTACCTTGTTAAACTCTTTGTATAGCATATCCATCGATGAACCGTTCCCCTTGGTGGGATAGGTATGTGAGAAGTCATCGTATTTAATAGAGTTTAAAAAACCAGCTAATTCCCGGTTTGTTTTTTCCAGGTATTTGGTCAGGGAAATGACCTGAAATATGAGTAGTAGAACGATAAGGGAAGGAATAACAAAGTCGCTGTTGTCCAACAGACTGGTTAAAATAAATATGGTCAGCGTAATAACAACTACCCTGGCAACAATATTAAATCGAAAATTCTTAAAGTCCATGTTTTTCCAACCTACGGTAAAGCGATGCCCTTGTGAGCCCAAGTTCCTTGGCCGCCTTGGAAATATTTCCGGAATGTTTGTTAATGGCTCTCTGGATTACCACCTTTTCTACCTCGTCCAGGTTATAGTTTTCTGACATATCCTTTTTTGCATCAGCTTTTTCAGATAGAAAGAAAAAGTCGTCCGGATTCAAAACGCTGCCCTCACCCATAATTACGGCTCGTTCTATGGCATGTTGCAACTCCCTTATATTTCCCGGCCACGAATACTTTTGAAGTTTTTTCAAAGTGGCAGCAGCTATTTTTTTAATTTGTTTGCGGTATTTGTGGCAATAGGTTTTCATAAAATGATCTGCCAGCAGCGGAATGTCTTCGAGCCGGTCTCTTAGGGGAGGCAGCTTTAGTTCCACGGTATTCATTCTATAAAGCAGATCTTGTCTGAAGGTGTTTTCCTGGACCATGTCATGCAAAGGCATATTCGTGGCGCAAATTAAACGGATGTCTACAGGTGTATTTTTGTTCGAACCGATACGGGTTACTTCCCTGTTTTGCAATACCGTCAGTAATTTTGATTGCAGCGGCATACTCAGATTGCCGATCTCGTCGAGGAACAAAGTACCCTTGTTTGCCACCTCAAACCGGCCTGCCCGGTCGTCTTTTGCATCGGTGAATGCCCCTTTCTTGTGCCCGAACAGTTCGCTTTCAAACAGCGTCTCGGTAATGGCTCCCATATCAACGCCGACAAATACGTTATCTTTTCTTATTGATTTTTGATGCAAGGCGCGGGCGATTAACTCCTTTCCGGTACCGTTTTCGCCGAGAATCAATACATTGGCATCAGTTTTTGCCACCTTATCAATCACCGAGAATACATTCTTCATCGCGTCACTGACGCCTATGATATCTTTGAAAGGCTGGTTCATATCACTTTCCAACAGCTTTTTCGCTTGTTTCAGCTTATCAACCTCCTTGTATGATTTTTTTAATTTGATGGCCGACGAAATAGTGGCGAGTAATTTCTCGTTTTGCCAGGGTTTAAGGACAAAATCTGTGGCGCCGACTTTAAGGGCCTTTACGGCCATTTCTACATCGCCAAAGGCCGTGATGAGAATCACCACTGCGGAAGGATCAATTTCTAAGATTTTTTCTAACCAAAAGAAACCCTCTTTACCGCTGGTAATATCCTGACTATAATTCATGTCGAGTAGAATGACATCGTACGTATCATTATTCATCAGAAATGGAATTTTCTTTGGGTTTTTCTCAATGATCACGTCATGTGCATGCTTTTTGAGTAATAATTTAGCGGCCAGTAATACGTCTTCATTGTCATCAATGATTAGAATTTTTCCTAGTTCTTTATCCACAATTATGTCAGTTATGTTTATAAATTAATTATCTGTGGCCACCTAAATGATGCCAAAAGCAAAAAGGGGTGATTTTATTTGATTAGACACTAAAACTAGCTAAAACATTTTAATTTATGTTCATTTACGAACAATTTTTTGTATCAAATGCGAACAATTTTTGATGTGAAAACAGCCTTAGGCAGCTACTTTGTGCAACCGGACTTTGAAAATTCGAGAACTTTTAACCTTTCGTGTGTATTAAAAAAAAATTTAGATTAAATTCGTTGCTGGTTTGAGTACGTACCAGATTAATGAATCCATAACAATACAATAGCATGCAGGCTCAATTAAAAAAAATTGAAAAAATATTAGTAGCAAACAGGGGAGAGATCGCCATCCGGGTGTTAAGAGCAGCCTCCGAACTAAGGATCAGAACGGTGGCCATGTATACCTTTGAAGACAGGTATTCATTGCACCGTTACAAGGCGGATGAAGCCTATCAGATTGGCAACGAAACCGATCCATTAAAGCCATACCTCGACATTGAGGAAATTATTGGCCTGGCCAAGTTGCACAACATAGATGCTATTCACCCGGGGTATGGGTTTTTATCGGAGAATGTACATTTTGTGCGTCGCTGTAAGGAGGAAGGAATTATCTTTGTCGGCCCGGAACCGGAAGTTATGGAAAAATTGGGAGACAAAGTGGCGGCCAAGGAAGTTGCCATACAGGCTAAAGTGCCAATTATTCAGGACAGTGAGGAGGACCTTACCACTTTTGAAGTTGCTAAAAAAGAGGCAAATAAAATCGGATATCCTGTCATGATCAAGGCGGCTGCGGGAGGTGGAGGCCGTGGAATGCGCGTGGTTAAAAATGATGAGGAATTAAAAACGAATTTCGAGGAGGCAAAAAACGAATCCCTCAATGCCTTTGGCGATGACACTGTTTTCCTTGAAAAATATATCGATGATCCCAAGCACATAGAGGTGCAAATAATGGGAGACAATTATGGCACCATCGTTCACCTTTATGAAAGGGATTGCTCGGTGCAAAGAAGGTTTCAAAAAGTAGTGGAGGTAGCGCCTTGCGTGATACTTAGCCAGGAAACCAAACAAAAAATACACAATTACGCACTGGATATTTGCCGGCATGTAAATTATAATAATGTGGGTACCGTGGAATTTCTGGTCGACCGGGAAGAGAATATCTTTTTTATCGAAGTAAATCCAAGGATCCAGGTAGAGCACACGATTACGGAAGAAGTTACCGGCATTGATATTGTTCGATCCCAGATACTAATTGCACAGGGGCGAAAGCTCGAGGATCCCAGAATATTTATAAACAGCCAGGATGATGTGAAATGTAATGGCTTTGCGATCCAGTGCCGGGTTACTACTGAAGATCCTGAAAATAATTTTAAACCCGATTACGGAACGATCCTGGCCTATAGAAATGCCGGTGGCTTTGGTATCAGACTGGACGAGGGAAGTTCTTACCCCGGAGTCCGTATCTCTCCGTTTTTTGACTCCATGCTGGTCAAGATCTCATCTTCGGGCCGAACGCTTAAAGGAGCAGCACAAAGATTACACAGGACGTTAACAGAATTTAGGGTAAGAGGTGTAAAAACCAATATCGGCTTCCTGGAAAATGTATTAACCAATCCCACTTTTTACAGGGGAGAAGCCACGGTAAAGTTTATAGATGACCACCCGGAGTTGTTTGAAATTCCTAAAAGACTGGACCGGGGAACAAAAACGCTGAGGTTTTTGGCCAATGTCATTGTTAATGGAAACAATGATGTTAAAAATATAGATCATAACAAAAAATTTATCGCGCCGGCCATTCCTTATTTTAACAAATATGAACCACACCCTAAAGGCTCGAAGGATAAATTGAATGAATTGGGGAGGGACAAATTTATCGATTGGGTAAGGTCCAGCAAAAATATCTTTTATACAGACACCACGTTCAGAGATGCACACCAGTCCTTGTTAGCTACCAGGGTCAGGACGTTAGACATGCTCAATGTGGCAGAGGGCTTTGCCAAAAGCCATCCGCAAACTTTTTCCATGGAGGTGTGGGGTGGCGCCACTTTCGATGTTTCCATGAGATTTTTAAGCGAAGACCCGTGGAAGCGTCTGAAGCTTATTCGCGAAGCTGTTCCCAACATCCTTTTGCAAATGTTGCTTAGAGGATCCAACGCCGTTGGTTATAAAGCCTATCCGGATAATCTTATTGAGAAATTTATAGAAAAATCGTGGGAGGAAGGCATTGACATTTTCAGGGTGTTCGATTCGCTGAACTGGCTGGAGGCTATGAAGGTAAGTATCAAGACGATCAGGGAAAGGACCGAAGCCATAGCAGAGGCGGCGATTTGTTATACCGGAGATTTACTTTCACCGGACAACAAAAAATACACCCTGGACTACTATCTGGATATGGCTCGTCAGCTGGAGGATATGGGAGCCCATATGATTGCTATCAAGGATATGGCGGGATTGTTAAAACCTTATGCAGCTGAAATGTTGGTGAAGGAGCTGAAAAAAGTAGTGGATCTGCCGGTTCATTTACATACACACGACACCTCTTCCATTCAATCCGCCACCTACATTAAGGCCATTGAGGCCGGTGTTGATATTGTAGATGTGGCTCTTGGGGCTGTTTCAGGTCTTACCTCTCAACCCAACTTTAATGCCATTGTTTCTTATATGCAAAATCATGAAAGAGACCAGGCCTACGATATTAAGTCGCTGAATGCTTTTTCCAATTACTGGGAAGGTGTGCGCGAATATTATTATCCTTTCGAATCGGGACTAAAAGCGGGCACCGCGGAAGTTTACGAGCATGAAATTCCCGGAGGGCAATATTCAAATCTGAAGCCACAGGCTATTGCATTGGGACTGGAGCATAAATTTGATGAGATCAAAAGCAATTACGCCGTAGTGAATCAGTTGTTTGGAGATATTGTCAAAGTGACACCATCCTCAAAGGTAGTAGGGGATATGGCTTTATTTATGACTTCTAATAATTTAACAGCCAATGATGTTATGAAAGGGGATAATTCGTTGGCATTCCCTGAATCGGTAGTGAATTTTTTCAAGGGAGATCTTGGACAACCTCACGGCGGATTTCCCGGTGAAATCAAAAACATCATATTGAAGGGGGAAAGCGGCTACACTGACAGACCCAATGCCCACCTGGAGCCCGTTAATTTTCACCTGGAATTTGAGGCTTTCCAGGAGAAATTTGATTCGTCGTTAACGATCCTGGACTTCCTGTCTTATTCGTTATATCCCAAGGTATTTGAAGATTACTACCATAGAAAGCAGATCTATGGCGAGGTTACCAATATTCCGACACCGGCTTTCTTTTACGGCTTAAAAAACAACGAAGAAATTTTGGTGCAGATTGCCAAAGGAAAGTCCATCATTATTAAAATGTTGTATGTTTCGGATCCCGACGAAAAGGGAATCCGCACCGTATCATTTGAATTGAATGGACAAACCAGGCGGATAGATGTAAAAGATGCCAACTTCAAAGCGACCAAACCATCGCATAGAAAGGCGGAAAGTGAGCACGAAATCGGCGCGCCGCTGCAGGGCAGGATTGCCAAAATGCTGGTTGAGAAAGGCGACGAGGTGGTAGAAGATACACCTTTATTTGTCATTGAGGCCATGAAGATGGAAACAACAGTTGCAGCTCCTTTTCCTGGTAGCGTCAAATCCATATTGATAAATGCCGGTGACATGGTAGAACAGGATGATTTGGTGATCGAAATGGAAAATTGAGAAGGTAAGTTTAAAACTGGTGGTTTATTTCTTCGTCAGGCCGTAAAGTGTAATAGGAGAGATTAACGTTGATGACATCTTTATAGGGGATGACAAAAAAATCGCCGGGGACGTTATAATAATGTGCATCATCGCTTAACTCTTCATCTTTGATATTTCTTCTTCTCACGTAGGAGAGAATCAAATAATCCAGACCGCTGCCTTCGCCGGTCAATTGATAATCCTGTAAAACGCCTGAATACAGTACGGTTTCACTACCTACGTTTACCACCGCATCGACATAGGTGACGTCGATTTTCTTTTCTTCACCGGAAATATTGGGAAAATCCAGCGCTTCACCCTGCAATATATAATGCCAATGATTTTTGAATCTTAGCAATTTATACTTTCGGTCTAACTTTAGTTTTCTGATGGTGCCCTTTAATGAAAAACCCAAAAACGCCAGCCATACCCACAGGGAGACATTATAGATCATAATGTTGAAGACCTGATCTTTTAATCCTTTAAATACCTTGATAAATCGAACGTTGTCCGGCCCGTCAATCAATATGGCCAATACTTCAAAATTAACATCGTACCCAATGACCTTGGACATGAAAATGTAATGGGTTAACTGAAATACAGTTCCGGGAATGATCGACGATAAAAAAACGGCAAAGGGGGTGGACTTAAAATATTCTTTGGAGAACTCGGCAGTGTAGTAAAACCTTCTGAATATCAATCCGGGGACTATAAACAGTAAAAAAAGTGTAATTGCCCCAATAGCCAGATTCATAAATTTAAATAACTATGGATCAGGGCTAAGAAGCTTTTTTGATGGACTGTTCTCTTACCGACCGCAAGGTATACTTCTTTCCGTCGTATTGAAAAGCAGCACTTTCATCTCCTTCCCGAAGTTTGTAAATAGCTTCCAGTAATTTATTTTTTTCTTTGTGATCACCAAGAATCTCATTTACCTTTTCGCTAAGCAGAGGACGTACGGTTCTGAAAAAATTAAACATAATATTAATACTTTGTATTTAATAATACGAAAATCTACAACTAATGGCTATAATTTCGAACTATTTAATGTTTATCAAAGTTGCTAAAAAAAATTGGGGATTTCAAATGTCCAGACTTACCGATTGGTAACAATTAATTGAATAATGACTAATAATTCGATATATTCAGAAGCATTTTAACCCCGGAGAATCATGGAATCTGTTTTAAATTACGTTTTTGCCATTATAGGCATTTATCTCTTATTGGGTTTTGTATTTTACCTGGTGTTCATTTTTAAGCTAGCCACCCAGCTAGATGAAAATATGCGGGGATCCGGTGTTGGCTTTAAACTCCTGATACTACCTGGCACCCTGGTATTATGGCCGGTATTATTCTCAAAGTGGAAAAAGCGTCTTAAAAAGTAATTGGATAAATGAGATTTTTTAGCTTATGATCAGACCCTTAAGAAAAAGACACCGCATAATGTGGCTGGCGCTGCTGCCAGTGATTTCCATATTGTTTGTAAAATCTTTCCCATCCTTTAAAACCTACAGGGAAAAAGAGACTAAAGCCCAGGTCCCGGATTCACCAACTTTTATGGAAACCGTGTCTACTGAGAAACCTTATTTTGACGCCCGGCTCGGAACCCTGTCATCGGGTGAGCAGGTATTACAAATGAATTTAAAAACTGCCTTTGACTCACCGGCTCCTGGGGTATACCTGGTCGGCGGAAATAGGGAGGACGTTAAAGCTTATCAATTTCTGGGAGATGTCAATACAACAGGAAACCATCAATTCAAATTTGAAAAACCCAATGACTCCTATCAATTGATAGTTTACGACCCCATAAAAAAGATACAACTGGAAACCATCAATTTTCAATAAAATGGGACATCAGTATAGTGCTGTACTTTGGAATCGACAGAAAAAAATCTACGACCTGGTTTTGTTGGCTGGTGTCATTGTATACTTACTGGTCTTTATTGTGGTAAGCCAGTTTCTAAGGCCCGAAATTACGGAAGAAACTTTGATTATAAGAGCTACTGGCTCCCTGGCTTTATTAATGCTACACATTATTCTTGCGATAGGTCCGCTTAGCCGGTTAAACAATCGGTTTTTGCCATTGCTTTATAACCGGCGGCATCTCGGGGTGAGTATGTTTGTTATAGCGGCAGTTCACGGTGTATTTAGTATTTTGCAATTCCACTCATTGGGTAATGCAAATCCATTGGTTTCTGTTTTTTCCTCTAATCTCCAGTATAACAGTTTACAGGAATTTCCATTTCAGACACTTGGTTTTTTTGCCCTGATCATCTTTTTTATGATGGCAGCCACGAGTCATGACTTTTGGCTGGCCAATTTGGGACCGAAGTTTTGGAAAACGATGCATATGTTGGTTTATGTGGCCTATGGTTTAATAATCATGCATGTGATGCTGGGCATTGTACAATCTGAACCCTCCGTGTTGTTAGTTACTTTGCTGGGGGCTGGATTTCTTTTGATTGCCGGCTTACACCTTTTGGCAGGTTTTAGAGAATCGAAGTCAGACGTAGAAAAAAGTCCCAACCAGCGAGGGTATATTTTGATAGGACAGGTAAGCGAAATTCCTGAAAATGCCGCAGTTACTGTGGTCACCAACGGGGAAAAGGTAGCTATATTTAAATATGACGGAAAGGTATCGGCGGTTTCCAATGTGTGTAAGCACCAAAATGGCCCTTTGGGAGAAGGCAAAATTATAGACGGATGCATCACATGCCCCTGGCATGGATATCAATATTTACCGCACGATGGTTGTTCTCCCCCTCCTTTTACTGAAAAAGTAGCTACCTACGACATAATATTGGAGGGGGAAAAGGTTTATTTAAATCCTAAACCCTACCCGGAAGGGACAGAGGGAAAACCGGCCATTATAAAATCAACCTTGAACCAGGATATATGAAAGAGAACGACTTTTATGTAGGTTACTTACCAAAAGCGCCAAGATCAATGAGCAAGTGGTTGAAGGCTGTCATTGCCGGCTTGTTGTTGCTGCCTGGTTTTGTAGCTTTAATGGTAGCAGGCAATCAGCATCGTTTTGCTGCCACCAATTTTGAATACGGCCAATTAACGGAATTAACAGGGGTTGTTTCGCTTGAGCCCGTACCCAGATTGATCGTGGAGGCAGGCCGCGACCAGCGTGGGGGCGTCATTACCAAATCGGTATTATTGGTTAATTTTGGTAAAAGCGGCGTCGAGACAATTTTTCGAAACCTGGAAAAAGAACTGGGCAGGCCGTTAACAAATTTTGAGTTTAACCTAAGGGGTACCCTGATTTACGGAGAAGGGAAAACGGTATTTGAGTTAACCGATCAGGAAGCTTCTGTGCTGGGCCACAAGATCCTGGACAAAGCCTATGTACCTGTAAAGACCGTAGCATTGGGAGAACAATCCTTTGAAGGAGAAATTATAGACCCCAAGTGTTATTTCGGCGTTATGAAACCCGGGTTTGGCAAAGTACATCGCTCTTGCGCTATCCGGTGTATCGCCGGAGGGATTAGCCCCGTCATGGCAACAAAAAATGAAAATGGTGAAAAACAATTTATTTTATTGCTTGCCGATAAAGGCAAAACAAAGTGGCCATTAATTTCGAGATTGGCCGGTAAACCCATCACTATTAAAGGTGAGCTGAAGCAGGTAGACGACTGGCTGGTATTGCACTATGATGACCAACTATTGTATGAGGCGGCTTCCTTTCCCATAATCCCGAATGAATCAGATAAACTGGCCAGGGAGCCTAAACTTCTCGCCGGCCCCAATGCGCTGGATGCTAACATTGTCCTATGTAATTGAAGCCGGGAACTAAACATCACAACCTATCGGCCATTAGGTATTTCAATAGTAAACGTACTTCCTTTTTTAAGCTGTGTAGAAAGCTTGATAGTGCCGCCTAATTTTTTAATGATCTCTTTTACAATATATAATCCCAATCCGGAGCCGTTGCTTTGTTCGGAAGCCCGGTAGAACATTTTGAAAACCTTGTCCTTGTGATCATCATGTATCCCATTGCCATTATCCTGGACCACGATTTTAGCTTTGGAATAGCTGGTTTCTACCGATATCTTTATAAACTGGTCATCAACATATGTTTTTTGATATTGAACGGCATTTACCAGTAAATTTTGCAAAGCGTCTTTAATCCTGACCGGATCGGAGTAGAAGGGTGTCTGGTCGTCAATCACTAATTCTTTGGTAATATTATCCGCGCCTTCAAAATATTGCAGATGCGTAAATATCTCCTCAAATATCTTATTAAAGTCCAGCTTTTCATAATTTACCACCAGCCGGGAGTTTCTGGAGTAATGGATGATCTTGTTAATGAAATTATCCAGTTTGTTGATACAATCTGTCATTTTATCCAGGTACTCATTCTTTTTGGTTTGATCATTCTCGATTTTTGAGATATTGATCAATCCTAGTACGCTGGCCAGTGGCGCCCGCAGGTCGTGGGCGGCTCTGTAAACAAAATTATCTAACTCGTTATTGATTTTAACCAATTCCTCATTTTTGTCCCGGAGTTTTTCTTCTGAAATTTTTCTGGACTGGATACTTCTCAGGTAAATGGATAGCCCCTCGGTCGAGACATAGCCATGTACCTCAAACCACTGCTGTGAGGGTTCTATATATTCTTCAAAATGGATATCAATTTTTTTGTTGAAGGCCTGATGAAACTGCTCACGCATTTTGCTGGATTGAGAAAACGCCAGCTCGTCCCAGATCTTTTTCCCTAGTAAGTTTTCCTTTTTTTCATTGAGTAAGATCTCGGCTTGTTTATTAAGGTAGGTAAACTTCCATTCACTATTAATTATGAACATTGCATCAGTGATGCTCTCCAATATATTGATGCTTCTTTTAGCCGAACTTAAAAGCTTTTCCTCTGTTTCTTTCTTGTCGGTAATATCCGTTTCAATAATCACATAATTAATTAATTCCTCACTTTCATTGAAGACCGGACTCACGTCCAAATGAAGCCAATAAATTGTTCCATTCTTTTTATAGCTTACCGTTTCACCGGTGAATTTTTTGCCGGCGCTTATCATTTGGAGGATGCGCTTATCGAAACCGGCATAGCTAAAATCTTTCGAGAGATAAAATGGTTTTTCGCCTATACATTCCTCTGTTTTATAGCCGGTTATCTGACAATAACCATTGTTAACCCATTCGATGCTGCCGTTGGCATCGGTGATGATCACACCGTTATGTGTTTTAGTGGCCAGCCAGGAGAGTTTGGTTAAATCAAACTGAAGATCCGCAGCTAATTTTTGTATGAAAACGGCCACCAGAAAACCTGGCTTAAGTGTATCCAACTGGATCAGAAACTTATCGCGATTCGCAGTTTTAGCCGTTTTGTAGGCGATAAATTGTATCGGAGGTTTTTGTCCCTGCAGTGCGAGACCAAATGCATCAAGGAATTGTTTTTCTTCTTGAAATCTAAAACATTTGAGTAGATCCTTGCCTGTCTCCAACCCTTTATGCAGGGCCATCGCTCCCGCACTGGATTCTTCAATTTGCAGCTCGTTATCAAGGATTACAAAGGCGCTGGTATTGTTTAATAAAGATTTGTACTGGCTTTCGGAATTTTTAATTTTATCAACTTCCAGTTTCTGGAGGGCCAGTTTTTCAGCTAACTTTTTGTTTTTAATTTTTAACTCTTCGTTAGCCTTGCGTAATTCCTCAGTATCTGGCCCGCTTTTACTTCCTGTCAATGGTTGTTTTCCACGCTTATACTGGTCGTTTACTAGAGACTTCAAACCAAATTTTTCGATTAAACCAATAATTTATTTGAACAGGCTAAAAATTATTTCACCTTTCACTTCTGGTAAGCACGCGATTGAAGTAGCCTGTGAATTTTAAAACTATTAACATTTGTAAGGGAAAAAAATTAATAATTTTGATAAATAACAAGTATGAAAGGTTTTGGCCGAATTGTCACTTTTTTGTGCTTTTATGAAAATTTGATCTTTAGTTTTTGCTGCTGGCGGGTTGCTGCGCTTTTATTCCACCCCCTAAACAGGGGAAGTATGGTAGGGGTAAAGCCAAGTAATATGGATGAACTAATTACAACATCCTCCGGTAAAGTTAATTTAAGTGCCTGATTTATAGCTTTTAAAAATTAATCGGAGGTTATGGCATGATGCCGTTGTAGGATAGGTCAGCAATTTTTCGCCGGGCTCGTCGTAGTTATATAGTAATAGGTGGAAACTCATGAAAATTTCAAAACTAGTCTTATGGGTAGCGGTTATCTCATTTCTTTATGCCGCTTGTAACCATAAAAATCACGACACATCCGGTACGGTATCTCCTTTGACAACGCTGACAAGCAATGCAAGTGGGGAAGTGGCCGAAGCTGTTCGGTTGGCACCTGAGATCGGGGCCATTAAGTTGCCGGGAGGATACAAACGAGTGGAAGCAGCACAGGGCTCCTTTGGCGAATACCTGAGAGGCCTGCAAATTAAGCAGGAAGATCATATTGTTAACTTGTATGACGGGAGAAAGAAAGCCAACCAGGGCGCCCACTATTGCATCCTGGATATTGATGTAGGCAACAGGGATTTACAGCAATGTGCCGATGCGGTTATGAGACTGCGGGCAGAATACCTGTATCAGATGAAAGCCTACGAAAACATATCCTTTAATTTCACCAACGGAGAGCCGGTACCGTTTAAAAAATATGCGGAGGGTTATCGCGTAAAGGTTAACGGGAACAACCTGTTCTGGAAAAAAAGTACTGGGGCAGACTATTCGTATCCTAATTTTAGAAAATACCTGGATCTGATTTTTGCTTATGCAGGTTCCTATTCCCTCGCCAAAGAACTTGACAAAGTCACCGACGTCAATGAAATCCAAATCGGTGATGTAATAATCCAGGGAGGGTTTCCAGGGCATGCGGTACTGGTCATGGATATAGCCGAACACACGGATACCGGAGAAAAAATATTTTTACTGGCACAAAGTTATATGCCCGCCCAGGAAATTCACGTGCTGGTAAACCCAAATCAGGTGGGAATAAGTCCTTGGTATTCAATGGGCTATAGCAACCGTATTTATACACCGGAATGGACCTTTGATAAAACCGATCTCAAAAGATGGCGAGACTAGCGAATGGTCAAATGATCGTTAATTTTTAGTGGCGCGTACCATTTCTTTTTTGCCCGGAGGTCCGGGTAAAGTTTCCACCTGTAGTTCCAGCGCTAGAAGATCCCGCTTAAATTGTCCCCTGGCGCAATAGGTGACTAAAATTCCACCTTGGGTAAGAAAGCCCGTTACTTTTTTGATTATCTGATAGGTCCATAATTCCGATTGTTTGGAAGGGGCGAATGCATCGAAATATATTAATTCAAACGACCGGTCAGGTTGATAATTTTGAAGCGTTATTTTTTGCTTGTGTAGCGTGAAATTGCCGGTTATTGGCACTGACTTATGCCAGGTGCTGGTATGTATTGTTTTGAAAAGCTGCTTTTCCTGTTCATTTTTCAAATAGTTTGTGTAATTCAGGTTTTCTATTAATTCCGGATCGAGCGGGAAGGGTTCGAGGCTATGATAATTGACTACATTACTTTTCCCAAGTAGCTTTTGAACGGTAAGTATGGCATTAAGCCCTGTTCCGAAACCAATCTCTAATAAGTTAATAGTTGGGGGATTGCCGGTATTTAATAAGTGTTCCAGACCCGAGGTTATAAATACATGGTTTGACTCCTGCCAGGCGCCGTGAAAAGAATGGTATGTTTCATTAATATTTTTTAGATAAATCGTATGAGAACCATCCTCTGTGACAATGATTTTTGGTTGCGAGTCCGACATTTACTTTTTATAGATTAAAACAGTCGCATAGGCAGAAACACCTTCTTTCCGGCCCACAAACCCCAGTTTTTCGGTTGTTGTGGCTTTTACCGATATGTTGTCCATATCGGTTCCAATGACCCCGGCCAGGCATGTTTTTATATCCGGTATATAAGGATTCAGCTTTGGCGCCTGCAGGCATACGGTGGTATCTATGTTTCCTACTTCATAGCCTTTGTCCCGAATTAATTCCAACGTTTTTTTTAGCAGAATTTTACTGTCAATACCTTTGTACTGGGCGTCTTTATCGGAAAAATGAAAACCAATATCCCTTAAATTGGCTGCTCCCAATAGGGCATCGCAAATGACATGAATCAAGACGTCGGCATCCGAATGACCGACGGCTCCATGCGTGTGATCAATTTGAATTCCTCCTAACCAAAAGGGATGCCCTTCCTTTAGTTGGTGAACATCATATCCCTGTCCAACGCGTATATTCATAATGTTTGTTTTGAGGTACTGAATTAATTTTGAGAATGATAATGGATGGTTGAGCAGTTTTCAGGTACCAATACTTTACTGGCCATCGATTTTACTTCTTCAACGGTTACGGATTGTATTTTTTGGGATTCCTTATTGACCAGTTCAGCATCTCCAAGGTTAGCGGCGAAAGCAAGGTTCAGCGCCTGGTTTAGCAACTCCATTTCAGAGAATTGCAAGGTAGATTCTGCCTGATTTTTAACTTTCAGCAATTCACTTTGTTCTATCGCCTCGGATTTAAACTCATCGATAACTTCCTGTAAGGCGGCGTCGGCCGTTTCAAGGCTGACATTATTGTTCAACATGCCTGAGATCACCAGCAAACCCGGGTCTACCGAACCGGTGATATAGGTATTCAGTTTATTAAACAATTTCCGCTCTTTAATCAGTTGGCGATAAAATCTGGAAGAATTACCGCGACCCAGCATATCTCCAACGAGGTCTGCCTGGTAGTACCCCGAGGATAATTTTTCAGGCATGTGATAAACTTTGTAGATAGCGTTCAGTGGAACGTCTGCGGTTAGGTTTAAATGTCTTGGGGCTAGTTGCTTGGGTTCTTTAACTAAATCTCTTTTGTATGCCTCTCCCGCCGGAATCGGATCAAACCATTTTTCGGAAAGTTTCTTTACCTCGTCTGTTTTGACGTTGCCGGCCACCACCATCGTGGCATTGTTGGGTCGATAAAATTTAAAAAAAAAGGATCTGACATCCTCTAAAGTCGCATTTTCGATGTGGGAGATGTCTTTGCCGATTGGCGCCCATTTATAGGGGTGTTTTTGATAGGCCAAAGGTCTTAACTTAAGCCAGACATCGCCATAAGGTTGATTTAAATATCTTTGTTTAAACTCCTCGATCACCACCTTTCGCTGTACTTCCAATACCCGGGGGTCAAATGACAGGCTTAACATCCTGTCAGATTCCAGCCAAAACGCCGTTTCAAGATTATTGGCCGGAATGGTCAAATAATAATTGGTAATGTCAGTACTGGTAAAGGCATTATTTTCACCCCCTACCTTTTGCAGGGGTTCGTCGTAATTGGGAATGTTGATTGACCCGCCAAACATTAAGTGCTCAAACAGGTGGGCAAATCCTGTTTTATCTTCCTGTTCATCCTTTGAACCCACATTATATAATATATTGACCACCGCAACCGGCGTGTCGGGGTTTTCAATAACATAAACATTTAGCCCGTTTGAAAGTTTAAAATTCTGATAAGATATCATTGATTTTTAATAGGTACTCGTGCAAAAATAAAAAATAACCTTATTCTTTGTGCGGTATGGTCATTCAATTACATTTGTGTTCTTATTTTTTTCTAATTTCGTGGAAAATAATCAAAAATTATCCGGATTATATTCTTAAGCAACATTAAACCCCTTCAATGAGATTTTATAGAAAGAACTATTCTGACGAAACCTTGATCGCGTTGTACGAGGCTTTGTTAAGACCGAGGTTAATAGAGGAAAAGATGTTGATCCTATTGCGTCAGGGTAAAATCTCCAAGTGGTTTTCCGGCATAGGACAAGAGGCGATATCAGTAGGTTGTACCCTGGCGCTTAAGACCACCGAATACATCTTGCCTATGCATAGAAATTTAGGGGTGTTTACCAGCAGGGATATTCCGTATCATCGGCTTTTTGCGCAATTCCAGGGAAAAATATCGGGTTTTACCAAAGGAAGAGATCGCTCTTTCCACTTTGGTTGCAATGAGAATTATATTGTAGGAATGATCTCTCATCTGGGCCCCCAGCTAGCAGTTGCCAGTGGTATTGCGCTTGCTTATAAGTTAAATAATGAAAACAAGGTAGCCGTGGCCTTTACAGGTGATGGTGGCGCCAGTGAAGGTGATTTTCACGAAGCCTTAAATGTCGCCTCCGTTTGGAAATTGCCGGTTATATTTGTGGTGGAGAACAATGGCTATGGCCTTTCAACGCCCAGCTCCGAACAATTTAATTTCAAGAAATTTGTAGATAAAGGTCCTGCCTATGGTATGGAAACCAAAAGAGTGGATGGAAATAATGTGCTGAAAGTCTACGAAACCATGTCTTCCCTGGCCAGCTCGGTTCGAAAGAAACCACGACCGGTTTTAGTGGAGATGATGACTTTTCGAATGCGCGGCCATGAAGAAGCTTCCGGCACCAAATATGTGCCTAAGAAGCTAATGGAAAAATGGGCAAAAAAAGATCCGGTTGATAACTATAGGGCCTTTTTACTGGAGGAAAAAGTCATTAATGATGAGATCGACCAGGAGATAAGAGACCTTATAAAGCTGGAAATTGATAAAGGGCTGGAGATCGCGTATGGTGAAAAGCTTCCTGCCGCAGAAGTAGATTCCGAGCTGCGGGATATATACTTTCCTTTTCATCAGCAGGTTATTGATCCGCAGGAAAAAGCTGGAAAGACAGAAAAAAGATTTGTCGATGCGATTGCCGATGGCATCAGGCAGAGTATGGAAAAATATCCTGAGCTGATCGTGATGGGCCAGGATATTGCCGAATATGGAGGGGTTTTCAAAGTTACCGAAGGACTGGCTAACGTCTTTGGAAAGGAGCGCATCAGAAATACGCCCATTTGCGAGTCCGCTATCGTTGGTGCTGCGTTGGGTTTATCCATAAAAAAGTTTAAGGCCATCGTGGAAATGCAGTTTGCGGACTTTGTTACCTGCGGGTTTAATCAAATCGTTAATAACCTGGCCAAAAGCCATTATCGATGGGCACAGCCGGCAGATGTGGTGGTCAGGATGCCAACGGGGGCAGGAGTAGGGGCAGGGCCCTTCCACTCACAATCCAATGAGGCATGGTTTACGCACACACCGGGCCTTAAGGTAATCTATCCATCAAATCCTTATGATGCCAAGGGCCTCTTAAACGCGGCGATTGAAGATCCCAACCCGGTGATGTTTTTTGAACATAAGATGTTGTACCGATCCCTCCAGGAACCCATTCCGGACGATTATTATACTGTTAAGATCGGCGAAGCCAGACTGGTGCGGGAAGGTGAAGATGTGTCAGTAATTACCTATGGTGCCGGCGTTCATTGGGCGGTGGAAGTGCTGGAAACCCTCGATCACATATCCTGTGATGTGCTTGACTTAAGAAGTTTGCTGCCATGGGACCAACAGTCCGTGGAAACCACTGTTAGGAAGACCGGAAAAGTAATTGTTTTGCATGAGGATTGCCTTACCGGTGGTTTGGGTGGAGAAATTGCCGCCTGGATTGGCGAAAAATGTTTTACAAGCCTGGATGCCCCTGTCATGCGGGTTGCAAGCTTGGATACGCCCGTGCCATTTTCTTCTCCTCTTGAACAAAATTTTTTACCAAAAGAACGTTTTAAAAGAAAGCTGGTGGAACTATATGAGTATTAATGTGTTTTTGCGGATAGAAAATATAGGCCTTTTCGCAAGAGGCAGCCATTTAGCAGCGTTTTGAAAAGCCTTTGGCAAACAGGTGTATCGGGTTGATTCCGGATCCGGTAATTCCTGGCGCTATAAGTCATTAATGTATGAATTCGATTGTTAATCAAGATTTTTATAGTATTATATGCTTTAAATTACGGGCTTAAATTGGGTATATTGTTTTGAGAGATATCAATGCTTATTGGTGGTACAACAGCTTGACGTTTTGGCGGGCAAAAGGTAAATCGATCTGGATTTGCCTGGGTTTGCTTTTCCTGGCTTTGACATTTGCCACACCCAACGTTTACGGTCAAAACCTGCCATCGGGTACAAAGAGTAAAAAAGCTCCGAAGGTAAAGAAGGTTAAGCCCAGGGGCACCAAAAAGTCAAAATCGGGAAAGGTTAAAAGGGTTAATCCCCGTTCTGCCAGCGGGCGGAAGAATCACACCAACCAAAATGTAACTCCAAGCTATACCAAGAAAAAATCAACACCAGCAGTTAAAAAGGTCAATCCCCGGTCGATCAGCGGAAGGAAAAATTACGTTGACAGAAATGTTGTTCCAGGTTATACCAGGAGGAAACCTGTACCAAAGGTTAAAAAAGTAGTACCGAATTCGGCTTCGGGGAAAGTTGGTTACAAAAACAGAAGGGTTTCTCCGAGAAGCGCTTCGGGAAGCGTTAGTTTTAAAAATACCCGGGTATCCCCACGCAGTATTTCAGGTAAAAGAGGGTTTAAAGACCGGCGCGTAATACCCAGCAGTGCCAGTGGTAGCGTAGCCTTTAAAAATAAATCTGTGGTGCCCAGAAGTGCCACCGGGCAATTAAAATTCAAGGATAAAGGTGTTTTCCCAAGATATAGCCAACGTGCAAAAGGATCTGATAACACCAGGGTGCAGGTTCGTACAACCAGGGGACGCTCGAAATACAATGTAGTAACCGTTACACCCAGATCAATCAGGACCAATCGCCGGTATGGCAGCTCAAGGAATAAAAACAGGCTACTTACCTACCCGGCGAATGTAGCATCCCTGCACAAGGGGAATATAAAAAGAAAGGGCCGAAGAAGGCCGGGTAATTACGCCAGGAAAAGCCCGGTATCTTTGCAGGGAGCCGGAAAGTATAACCTTGCCAAGGTATCTGCCAGGTCTATTAGCAGTAACCCGAGAATAAGATCTACCAGGAAAAAAGGGAAGTTGATGGTCTTGCCTAAGAATACCGGGGCACTATTTGCTGGCAATATCAGAAGAAGGGGGAAACATCCAACTGCCAATAATGGTAAGGTAAAGCCCAGGTACTCGGCTCATGGCCAAAAGAAATACAAGGAGATATTGGTTAAGCCAAGATCTATCAACAGTAATCCTAAATTCCGGGCTAACAGTAATCAAAATAAATTGTTGACCTATCCGAAAGATGTCAGCTCGCTTTATGTAGGCAATATAAAATCCAGAAAAGGCCATAAACACCGGACTAACAAAAATAAATATATTTCCTACAGCGGAAATATTAAGATGAGGGAACCAAAACGGCGGGAAGTTGGTACTCAATACAGTGGGAGTCTAAAAAGAAAGGGACCGAACTATCAAAGACTTGATAAAAGCGATTATATCAAAGGAAGAAGCAAGGCCCAGTGGGCCACTTATTACAGGCAAAAAACCAAAAAACAAGCTGCTTTTATCGGGTTTCAAAAGTACAGGCCCAAAAAAGAGAAGTGGATGCATCCAAGTGCCGGATATAAAGTGGGAAGGTATCAGCGAACGGTCGAGGCCAGGGAGCGGATCAGAAAGAGAAAGTTGTGGTGGAGCAGAAAGAAGAAGAACGATGATCAGCCTAAATACCTGAAAATGAAAGAGAAAAAGCCAAAATATGACCCCAAGGAAATTAAAATATGGAGTGACTACGATAATAGCCGTGGTCGGGCAGAGGGAAAAAAGATGAAGAAAAACGACAATTGATATCCTTAAATTAAATCATATATTTTTAAGTTATGCAGTGGAGAAAGTTGGAAAATGAAAATACATTATCAGCGATAAAAAAGGAGTCGGAAGATAATCCGGTATTAATTTTTAAACATAGCACGCGATGCGCTATTAGTTCAATGGCCATAGACCGGCTTGCGCGATCGTGGAAAGAGGAAGAAATTAACCCGCAACATTTTTATTATCTTGATTTAATCGCATTTAGGGATATTTCCCGCCAGATTGAGGAGATGTTTCAGGTACCTCATCAGTCGCCACAGATATTAATTATCAAAGACGGGCGTTGCGTTTATGATAACTCCCATATGGGGATAAACTATCAGGATGTTAAAAATAAGGTGGCGGAGTTAGCCAGTCAGAACTAAACTGGGGGAGTATTTTCGGCAAAGCGTGAAGTTCAAACGCTTTTGCGAATGACCCTGGTAATTTGGTCTGCTCCTGGATGGGTGTTATGTCAAAGAGGCGTTGGATTTTTAAGCGGTGTTATCAGTCCTTAATTTGCCTTTTTAAGCGGTATATGCTATCTTCATAAAACCAATTGCGATTTTTTTTCGTTATTTTAAAAATGACTAATTTTATTAAATTTATAAGATTTGGTGATGGGAAAATTTAAGTATGTTGGATTAGTCACACTTCTATTGGTTTTGTTTTCTCAATTTTCATTTGGTCAAATTAAGCAGGAATATGACTACAGCAGTGAGATTATTTGGGGGATAAATAAAAATACGAATGGTGGATTAATCGGAGGTTTTATATTAAAATATGGGCGGGAGATCAATGAAGGCTTTTTTGAAACTTTCGGTGTTGAATTGTCAAATGTAAAGCACCCCAAAGAGCAACGAACACAAACCGCTAATGGCAGTACTTTTATATGGGGTAAGCAAAACTATCTATATACTGTAAGACTACAATACGGTAGAGAAAAAATTCTCTTCAAGAAGGCACCGCAACAAGGTGTACAAATCAACGCACTGTTATCGGTTGGCCCAACTATCGGGCTGGTAACACCTTACTATATTTCTGTGGCCCTGGGGCCTTTTGAGTCACAATCTGTTCCTTTTGATCCTGATATCCATAAAAGTCAGCGAAATATTATTGGTACCGGTAGACTGTTCCAGGGATTAGGAGAGGCTGATTTTAAGCTGGGAGCAAATTTGAAGGCGGGCTTGAATTTTGAGTTTGGCACTTTCAAGAGAAATGTTACCGGGTTTGAAGTTGGATTTATGCTGGAGGCTTTTACGGAAGAAATTGTCATTGTCCCCGAGGCCGAAAATCGTAGCGTGTTTCCTTCTGCTTTCATTACTTTATTTTACGGCTCGCGAAAATAACACATTTTTACGCCATACAATTTAAGTATCTGAATTGATCTGTGGCAGTCAAATTTGTCAGGTCAGTTGGTTATAATAAGTAAGCATAAATATGTATTTTTGGGTTAATCAAGAAATTTGGAGAAACTAGATGATAGAATTACCGGTTATAGCAAAAAACGATGGAAAACAACCTCAGAAGGTTAGAAAACCTAATTGGTTGAGAGTAAAACTTCCGGTGGGTGAAGAGTTCAAGAAAGTTCGCAAGCTTGTCGACCAGCATAAATTGCATACTATATGTGAGAGTGGCAATTGTCCCAACATGGGAGAATGTTGGGGGGCAGGAACAGCAACATTTATGATCTTGGGAAATGTATGTACCCGTAGCTGTTCTTTTTGTGCAGTGGCAACGGGAAGACCACCGGAGTATGACGAGGAAGAGCCAGTGAGAGTGGCCGAAGCGATTAAGCTGATGAAGGTGAAACATGCCGTTATCACTTCTGTCAACAGGGATGAGTTAAAGGATCGGGGAGCTGAGATATGGTATCAAACAGTGGTTGAGGTGAAAAAGAGAAGCCCGGAGACTACTATAGAAACTTTGATACCCGACGTCAAAGGGAATTGGGATGCTTTACACCGAATGATAGAAGCCGGACAGGAGGTAGTCTCTCATAACATGGAAACTGTAGAAAGACTTTATAGACGTGTGAGGCCCCAGGCAAAATATGCCAGAAGCCTTGAACAAACCAAACGGACCAAGGAGTATGGCAAAAGGACTAAGTCGGGCATTATGCTTGGCCTGGGAGAAAAACCGGAAGAGGTGTATAAAGCGATGGATGATCTGGTAGAAAACGGATTGGATATCCTGACGCTTGGCCAATATCTGCAACCTACTAAAATGCATATAGAAGTGGCAGAATTTATTCACCCGGATCTTTTTGCCAAATACAAGGAGGAGGGGTTAAAACGTGGTTTGAAATACGTTGAATCTGGTCCACTAGTAAGATCATCTTACCACGCCGAAAGACATGTAAACGTATAGATAGTGAAGAGCCCGACTGAAGAGTCGGGTTTTTTGTTATTAAAAGTTGAGGATAATTAACTATGGAAATGGCAAACGATATTAAGGCAATTTTGTTTGATTTTGATGATACGTTGATGCAAACAAAGAAGATCAAGGTAAAAGCCATAAAAACGTTGGGCTTAAGATATTATAATTTTGACATACCGGATGAATTGATAGACCAACACTGGGGAACGCCTTTTTCCTCCTTTTATGAGAATGTATTTACTTCAGTAGATAATGACCTGGATAGAATTCTCGCCAGAAGAGAAATGATCAATGAAGAGTTTCGAAATCAGCCTTATGATGATGCCAAGTCAGTCTTGACCTACCTGACTTCCAGGTACCTGGTAGGCATTGTCACCGCCTCCAGCAAGAAGGCAGTGAACGCCGAACTGGCAGGTGTTGACTTACCTATCCAACAGCTTCACTTCATTCAAACAGCCGAAGATACTTTTTACCATAAACCTGACCCTAGGGTATTTGACCCATCTATTGAAAAACTTTCTCCCAAAGGAATTCGGCGGAACGAAATATTGTATGTTGGAGACTCCTTTCAGGACTATATGGCGGCCGTTGACGCGGGATTGTCTTTCATTGGAATAGCTAATAATACCACCCCGGAAAGTGCCTTTAAAAAAAGAAAAATTCGCTTTGTAAAAAGGCTTTCAGACCTTAAAGATATTTTGTGACAGACAAAAAATAACGCCGATTCACTTATATGCGATGAATCGGCGCTATGGAAGTTATTTATTTTTTAGTTTTTCCGGTTATTCAATTTTGAATGTATCCGGTGGCAATTCGGTGTTGACTTTTATCTCTTCCACCTCCACGTTTATTATTTGCGGTCCCACGTTCTGTGTTAAAGAAAAAGGAAGTTTTAGGCCTTCTACATCCTTGTAGTTTTTGTAAGACCAGGTATTATTGAAGCTACCTTGAGGTGTGTCCATTACTTTGCTGAATTTTACTTTTAAGGCAGTTTCTTTATCAAAGTAAATCGTGGCTTTACCTCCTGTAGGATAGGTCATCTCTATTGCGTAGGCATCTTTACCATCAACCTTTTCGATCCCAGACAGGCTAAGCTTAATTTGATGTTTATCGAAATACGCTTCAGGAAATAAAGAGTTATCAATAATGGATTCCTGTTTTAAATTATCGGGCAATGGCAAAGCCTGTCCCATCTGTAGCATGGAAGCATTACTTCCGTCCGACACCCATTTCTGGGCAGTCATACCTCCCATGGTAAGTTCAGTTTTTGATTTTAAAGGCACTGCTTTAAATTCTGCCAGGGCCAGTTGCTGTCCCATGACACTAACCGCAGAATTGCTTGAGAGACTTTTTACAGATTTTATTTTGGACTCGCCACCTATGGCGTTAATATAACTTTTAATGACCGTCTCCGGGGTTAGATTGGCAGGTAAGTCACTGGCGCTGGTGGGAACGTAATTGTTACCGTAGATATCGTAATATTTTACCTCGCCAAATTGTTTTAGTTTATCAGCTAACTCACTGGCTTTTCCAACAACCAGTATGTAGGCGTTGTCTGGTTTAACATATTTTTCAGCCATGCTATGGATATCTTCTATGCTCACGGCGGCTACCTTTTTCAGATAGTTAGGGTAATAATCCTTAGGCATATTATAGCGCTCTGTATTTAGCGCAAAGTTGGCCACAGTTTGCGGGCTTTCAAGCGATCGGGCAAAGCTTCCGGTGATGTAATTTTTCATTCTGCTTAGCTCCGTTTCGGTTACTTTTTCATCCCGGATTCTTTTCAATTCATATATAAACTGTACGATACTGCTATCGGTAACTTCATTGCGCACACTGGAGGAGGCATTAAAGTCACCCACCAGTTTATCCGAAGATAACGAAGAATAAGCACCGTAAGTAAATGCATGAGTTTCTCTTAGGTTTGCAAATAATCTTCCGGAAAAACCACCTCCTAAAATATTATTCATCAAGCTTCCTTTAATGACATCTTCGCTGCCAGGCTTCAGGTCAACGGGATAAGTAATATTGATGATGGACTGTACAGCCTGTGGTCTGTCAACCAATGCCACCATGGGTTTAGCAGGAGGAGTAGGGATCTCGTAGCTATGTGTAGGTACCTCGCCTTTCTGCCAGTCACCAAAGTATGCTGTCACCAGCGACTCAGCCTCGGCCTTGGTGATATCTCCAACGATCGCGAAGTAAGCAATATTAGGTTTAAAGTAGGTTTCATAATATTTTTTACAATCCTCCAACGTAATATTATTGACAGTCTCCTCAGTGGTCAATTCCCCGTACGGATGATTTTTCCCATAGGTCAGCACATATCTTACGTTGTCGGCGATCTCATTGGGATCTTCCTTTTGGCTTTGCAGACCGGAGATGGTTTGTTTTTTGATTTTATCAAGCTCAGATTGGGGGAAGGAGGGGTTTAAGGTAACGTCGGCCATCATCGATACCAGTTTTTTCTTGTGCTTGCTTAAAGCGGCGCCATATACACTGGTAGAAGAGGTGCTCAGCGTAGCACCTATAAAATCCACCTCTTCATCGATCTGCTCTTTGGTTTTACTTTTGGTCCCCCTGCTTAATAGTTGACCGGCAGCGGAAACATAACCGGCGTGATCGCCTTCCAATATGGGATCTCTGTCAATGATTAAAGAGAATGACACCCGTGGTAATTTGTTGTTTTCTACCACAAAAACCTTTAACCCATTTTCCAGTGTAAAGGACTGGTAATCGCCGATTTGTATTTCTGGCGCAGGGCCAGGGGTAGGGATTTTTGATCTGTCCAGCGCCGTGTCTTGTCCAACCAATGTACTTGTGGCGCGTTCACCAGTGTTATTTTTTTTAGCGTCGGTTGAGGCCGCAGTATCCATTTTTTTTGTGGACGTGCAGGAACCGATGAAAATGATAAGTATAATATAAGTTAATTGCTTCATTTTAATTACCCTCCTTGTTTATGGTTGAATTATCCGGCTGCTGCTGTGCCGATTTGGGAAGGTAATGTAACACCACCCTGTTTTCTTTGATTAAATACTTGTTGGCTACTCTTTTGATATCCTCGCGTGTCACCTTTCTGAATTTGTCAATTTCGGTATTTATCAAATTAGCATCGCCAAAGTAAACGTGATAATTCGCCAGGCTTTCTGCAATGCCCGCCACTCGCGCATTACCGGCAATGAAATCATTTTCAATTTGGTTTTGGATTTTTTGAAATTCCCTTTCGGTGATCAAATCGGTCTTCACTTTTTCCAGTTCCTGATCAATGGAGGATTCCAGTTCATTGACATCCACACCTGCGGCCGCAATGCCGAAGGTGATGAATAAGCCGGGGTCTTCAGCCGATAATGGAATAGCGCCAACAAATAAAGCTTTTTGCTGTTCGTCAACCAGCGCTTTATTGAGCCGCGAACTTTGTCCATTTGATAGAAGGTTGGTCAATACATTTAAGGCATAGTAGTCCGGAGTTCCCTGCGCAGGCATGTGATAGGCCTGAATGGCGGCTGGGAGTTGAATATTATCAAAGACCACATCCCTTACTTCTTTTGTTTTTTGTGGTTCAACCACGGTAGGCCGTGGCAAAGGCTTGGTACTTTTAGGGACTTCATCGAAATATTTGGCCACCAGTTTTTTGGTTTTTTCAATGTCAATGTCACCGGCAATAGATAGGGTGGCGTTGTTGGGCACATAAAAGGTATTATAAAAATCCATAAATTCCTGTAGGGTGGCCTGATTTATATGTTCCATAGATCCGATAGGCGCCCACTGATAGGGATGTTCTTCATAAGCTCTATCCAGGACTTCAACCAGGATTGAACCATATGGTTGGTTATCGATTCTTTGTCTTTTTTCCTCCTTCACAACTTCCCTTTGAGTTTCTATCCCCACAGAATCTATTTTGGCATGGAGCATTCTCTCTGATTCCAGATATAGTCCCAGCTCCAGCTGGTTTGAAGGCAGTAGCTCATAGTAAAATGTACGGTCAAAAGAGGTATTTGCATTCAATGCCCCACCTGCCCCGGTTACCAGCTTGTCGAATTGTCCTCTTTCTATATTTTCTGATCCTTCAAATAACAGGTGTTCAAAAAAATGGGCAAAGCCGGTTCGGTTCGGATCTTCATTTTTTGAACCTACATGGTATAATACACTAACCACGACGATAGGGGTACTATTATCCTGGTGTAATATAACATGTAATCCATTATCTAAATCATATTCTGTGAATTCGATGTTTGTTCCCTGCGCAAGCACCAAATGAATGGTTAGAGGAAGCAACATCGCTAAGACGCCAATTTTTTTCATTTTCATTAAATTTTCAGGTTTTGTTTACAATCCAAATATATTATTAATTAAAACATATAAATGACTTGTTTTTATAAAACTGAAAATAATTATATAAACGGTAGGTAGAATAGCTGATGTTCAATGAAAAGGGGACTTCTAATTTGAGGTGGCTGCTTGGGAATTAATTAGGTCGATGGTATTTTAGTGGAGTCTAAAGATAATGGGAATAGTCATTCTTACCTTTACAGGTTTACCCCGCTGTTTTCCCGGTTTCCATTTAGGATGTTTTTTGAGGATACGAATTGCCTCCTGATCACAACCAGCGCCAATGCCTTTGGAGACCTTAATATCGGTGAGCGTGCCATCTGTATCTACCACAAATTGCACATATACTTTTCCCTCAATGCTCATCCTTCGTGCCTGTGGGGGGTAATTTACATGTTTCCTAAAAAAATCGTAAAAGGCATTTATCCCGCCGTACGGTTCGGCTTGCTCTTCTACAATATAGAATATTTCATCAGCTTCTTCCTCTTCCGGCTCGTCGCTTACGATAATTTCTTCGATGGCGGTTTCTTCTGTGATTTCGACATCGAGATCCACTTCGATTTCCTGCTCGATTTCTTCCTCATCCGGTACCTCTATAATCTCGGGTTGTTGGATTACCGGCGGCGGAGGCGGGGGTTGCTCGGTGGGTGGGATTTCCATGATTTCTTCAAAGTTATCGTCAAGATTTCCCAAATTAATAAGATCTCCATCTTCATAGTGCCGCCACTCAAAGGCGATAATGGTTAAGGAAAGGCTGCATACCAAGCCAAGGTTGAAGAACATACCCGACTTTTTTCTTAAATCCGCTTCAGGTTTCTTTTTCATAAAACTAAATATTTAGTTATAAAACTAATAAAATAGTTTTATGAATCAAAATAAAACCCCACTATTAGTGGGGTTGTACATACAATTATCTTATGATTTGAATGTTTAACCTAATTTAAATGTAATTGGAATTACCATTCGAACCCGCACCGGTCTTCCTCTTTGTTTTCCGGCTTTCCACTTCGGGTGATTTTTCAATACCCTGATGGCCTCTTCATCACATCCGGCACCGATACCTTTAATGGCCTGGACGTCAGTAATTTTACCATCTTTATCCACTACAAACTGCACGAATACTTTTCCTTCTATACCCATTCTTCTCGCCTGAGAGGGATATTTCAGGTTTTTTCTTACAAAGGCGTAAAATGCAGCCATACCGCCATTGGGGGTAGGTTGTTCTTCAACAATCGTAAATATTTCATCGGCTTCCTCTTCTTCCGGCTCATCGCTTACGATGATCTCTTCAATAGCCGTTTCTTCGGTAATTTCCACATCTAGATCCACTTCAATCTCCTGCTCGATTTCTTCTTCATCCGGTACTTCGATAATCTCCGGTTGTTGGATTACCGGTGGTGGTGGAGGGGGTTGTTCGGTAGGAGGAACCTCCATAATCTCCTCAAAATTATCATCAACCTGTCCAAGATTCATTAAATCACCGTCATCATAGGTTCTCCAACTGAAAGCAGTGATTACAATCCCCAGACTTAATACCAGCCCCAAATTAAGAAACATCCCTGTCTTTTTGGTCAGATCTGCTTCCGGTTTCTTTTTTAGTTCCATGGTAAATATTTTGTTAGTTATTTACGAAATTTGGCTTTCCCCAGAATAGCCTTACTCTCAAATATACGAAACAAAATACTTATTGAAAAGGTTTCTACAGGATTCAATTTGGTTTTTAACAAAAAATAACCCCTTGCCTATAAAATGGCTGTCTTAACAGTTAATATTTCCCGGGGAACCTTCCGTGTTCTTACCTATTAACAATTTGATAGCCAGCAAATTAAGATTGGTTATGCGTACAAATTATCTTTCGGGAATAGATGTGTTGGACTAATAGCTTATCCGGAATTATTTTTTGCGGGATTTGAAATAGTGAAATGTTCCTAATCCGATAAGAACACCTATGGTGTTGGCTGCCAAATCCAGCATTTCACTAGACCGTCCGGGAACAAAATTTTGCAAATATTCTATCAAACCACCGTAAAGCACCGAGAAAATAAATGTTATATAGAAAAAATTACCGAACCTTGCATTGTGCTCATACTGTCTGGACATGCCTCTCGCCATCAAAAAGGCCAGCGGTGCAAAAATGGCTGCATGCACGATCTTATCAAAATAAGGGATATTCCACCAGAAAGGGACATCCGGCACGGCCCTGGCAGGAGACAACGTTAAAATGGCAATCACTAAGATCCATATAATGGTTAAAACATGATAACGCCAATGGTACATTGACTTTCAATAATAAGTACAAAGCTGCTTTATCCTACCAACTCCTGATACTCAGCGGCAGATATTAATTCATCCAACTCGCTTTTGTCACTAATAGTTGCCTGAATCATCCAACCTTTACCGTAGGGGTCTTCATTAATAATTTCTGGACTTGCCTCCAGTGCTTCATTAAATGAAGTTATCGTTCCTGACACTGGCATAAAAAGATCTGAAACGGTTTTAACGGCTTCGACCGTACCAAAAACCTCACCTTGACCGATTTCTTCGTCTACTGTCTCAACTTCTACGTAAACAATATCTCCGAGTTCCTGTTGTGCAAAGGATGTGATGCCTATGGTGATGGTATCACCTTCAATACGAACCCATTCGTGATCTTTAGTGTATTTTAGTTCTTCCGGGAAATTCATGCAGTTATTTTTTTGTCCCAAAAATACACTCTTTTTTCAAATGCAAAAATATTTGTCGATAAATTAAATATGGCGTTTGGCTTAGGACTGAATATTCAATTATTGTGAAAGGCTGAACCTGATTCGCGTACCGAATGCCGTAGTTGCCCGTTTGAAGCTGGCTGATACTTTCGGCTCGTTTACGTTCCTTTCAAAATAGATCTGTACGCTCAGTTTTTCATTAACAACGTAGTCGATAGTAGGCCTCAGCTGAAAACTTTTAGTGCCGTTGGTAACGGTATTGGAGTCTTCGATTTTTCTTTGAACGGTCTTATTATCTCCCAATGACATTTGCATTTTAAAGGAAAGGTCATTTTCCAGCGTGATTGTTTTACCTTGCGATCTGAACGGGAGCTTAAATTTTGCTTTTGTATAGCCAAAGGTCAAAGAGAAATCATTTCGGGTGAGCTCCGTAATTTGTGCATTGGATAAAGTCAATGCCAGGCTTCTTTCAGTTTTGTATTCAACGTTAATATTCATACGCTTTTTGGTACTGAGATTAACGCCAATTAACGGTGCAAAGCTTTCCGTGATAGAAACCTGGTTTAACACCAATTCAGGCACAAAGTCGCCATTATCGTTGGTCAGTGAGGGAGGCCTGTAATCCTCCACCCTTTTATCTAGCGTTATACCTTCCTCGTAAAACAGTGAACTGGTAAAGTTTCTGACATCGTACGAAGAGTTATAAGAATGATTAAGGGTGATAGACCTGAAAATATCTTTAAGCCCATTTAACTTAGACAAACCGGCATAACTCAGCGTCCAGTTTGGTACGGGCATTTTGGGAAAGGGAGTCAGGTTCACTTTATTGACATCCTGGCCGGTATAGGCCGCGATAAAAGCAGGAATTAACACATCCTGTGAGTTTAATGCCAGGTTGGCCAGGTCTTCATTGGCTCGTGCCAGCCTGTTGAGAATTTCCTGGCGGTTATTCTCAAAATCCTGGAAGACCGGCGAAACATCATTACTGTCATCTCTTTTAAAGGCCGTTTTTAAGGTAAAAAAGGATATGCTGTAGCTACCGGTCCTGGAAGGATTAAGTGACTCCCCGTTTCTGTAAATCTCCTGGTAGGCATTGGTTTTTTGCTTTCTGGCTTTTAAAGTGATCCGGAAATCTTTAAAAGGTTCGACGATGGCATTAACATTCAGGTCAATGTTATTGGATTGGCTAAAAGGTGTAGTCAAATCCTCGCTGTTTACCAACCAGCCTTTTCGGAAGGCTCTTTCCCTGATAGATACATCCTGGCTGCCCAATAAAAACGGGATTCCCGGCGCCGAAAAGGCCGAGTCCATACCAAACAGAAAGGCGGTTTTATTAAAGCCCGGCAGGTAGGTGCCTTCACCTACATTATAGGTAAAATCGATAGACCTGACCGACATCAACAGCCGTAGAAATCCTTTTACACCTTTGTTATCACGTTTCAATGCGTCCTCTTCCTCTTTTTCTTCATTTTGTTTTGTTTGTGGACGCCCTCGCCGTGCCGGTGTAGGGGAGTTAATTTCTTTGAAAAATTTGATCTTATTATATAAACCAACTAAATCAAATTTACCGGTTACGCTCCTTTGCCTGTTGTTTTGGATCACGTTGCCAAACTCCTCTATCTGATTCAAGGCGCCGGCGGTCCATGTATAGCCTACACTGTATCTGGCATCTGCCCTGACCCAGTCGGTAAATGGGATTTTATCCAACGGCACCCTATAATTGAAGGATATATCCTGATTAAAATTTTTCATCCGGCCCAAATTCTTTAGATTCTCCCATACCTCCTGCCGTTCTTCGCTCGTATCGATCTCGCCATCCGGCTCATCGATGACGGCATTGGCCCTCGCGGCATAATCCAGGGATAAACCTTTGGTAAGATTCCATCTTACATTGTAGATCCGGTTGAAGGTGAAATACTTTTCAAAATTCGGAGCTATGCCTTCCGTGGTCAGGTTTTCATTGCGAAACTGTGTTTTAATGAACCGGCGATCGAGGTCAAACCGGACAGAGACATTATTGGGAATTGGTGAAAAGTTAAAATCTTTTAACAGCTTTAAATAGGGGGAGTTCAAAAACTTTGCCTTTTGAAATGGTTCTACACTTAGCTCCTGGGGTGCAAAATTATATCCTACCGCGCCCTTGTAGGTTCGGAATAAATAGGACTCCATGTTGAAATTACTTCTTGTTTCTTCACTGAAAGCATAGGTAAAAGAAAAATTGGAAAGGTCATAGATCCTGTTCTTGGCTTCCGGATTGGTTTTGTTGACCCTGACATTGGTAAAGTTGATACTTTTTCTTTCGGTATTGTCCGTTACAATATCTTCATAGTTATCTCTTTCTTCCCCCTGCATGGAGTTTAGGGTTGACTTTAACGGCACATCGGGATCTTTGGGGTCGAAGAAGGGCTTAACTTTTACTTTTTCATAACCTACATACATGGGGATGCTCAATCCCAGCTTTTCCGGAAAGAATTTATCCAGGTTTACATTGGCGGCGACATCAAATTGTGTGGTTTCTTCCCTTTCCCGCTGGGCAATTTTTTCCTGGATAGAACCAAATCCCACGGAAGTGTACCTGGTGGAAGCCGTTACATTCGCAAAATCTGCCAGCTGTGCATTTAATCGGGCATTGGCAGCCCACCCGGCCCTGGTGTCAAAATCTCCAACCCTCAATTCATTGGCCCAGATACACAGGCTTTTAGGGGCTTTATCGGGGCTTTCCGGGTTTCGAATGCCAAGCATCATTACCTGTACCGAACTCAAATCGGGGTTTCCTTTGATGGTTAATCTTGTTTGCCCTACTTCCAGCAACCCCTGTATATTGGAAAAACGGAAATTTCTGTCCTCATTGGTCCTGTTTCGTAACGACTTTAATTGAAACAATTCGTCCAGGCTTACATTGATCTCATTTTGTTCAGGCCAAATAAGCTCCGGGTCGGTATCGCCAATTTGCGTAATCACCAGCGGTACTTCAATTTCATAGTAGTTTTGGGTTTTATCTGTACCAAGCCTAAGAAATGCTGTTGCTTCTGCGTCCCGCACATTTTCGCCGTCGGCGTGAAGAAACATACGAATATTGCCGTAATTGATGAGATCAAAATTCACATTCTTAAAAACCCCCCTGGCGTCTCTGTCTTCCAATTCTTTTACCGTTAGCTTTAGAGACTGCTCGTTTAGCTCTACCTGGTTAACGGTGGTATTATCTCTGTCCCGCCGTATTCCGGGAGGTAACGTGTAGGGGATTCTATCGGAGCCGCCTTCGCTATTCTCTTCTATGTTTACTACCGTAATATTAAACTCTGTATTGGCAAACTCGTTAGGTGTTCCGAAACCTTCAGATTCCAGGTTGGCGGTCTCCTTGATCCATTGGCTGCCCACCATTTGAAAATTAGCCATTCTCAAGACTACCGGCTGTGAAAATCCGGTGAGATAGGTTCTTAAATACCGGATGGATTTAAAATCATTAATGCTGCCCACCACATTATCGGGTTTGCGAATGGGTATACGGAATAAATACCAATTGACAACATCCCCATTAACATTCGCGGTGACCCTATCTACAATGTTTTCCTTACCAACCTCCAACTCGCCTGGCCGCAGGTTAATGGTATATTCGTAATACTCCTCCAGGCTGGACAGGGTATTATCTTTATTGAGGTCCTCATTTTCAGGCAAATTTGATCCGGAAGGAGTGATACTGGCATTGCCTGAAATTACCGGTGTATTCCCTTCCATACCGTTAAAATTCTTATATCTCTCCAGAACTTTTGCATTGTCCAACTCCGGACTCAGGTAAAATTGAAAATTGTCGGCAGAAGGGTCGGCTTCCACAATCGCTCTGGCGGAAGGTGGGATATTGTTTAAAAAATCGGCGAAATTGGCCGCTTCATCTTCATTTCTTAAACCGTCCAAGCCAACATCCTGATTAGGCCTTGCCGAGGTGGAATTATCAAATTGTTCCGTCAGAAATTGCTGTGTAGTCACTCTCCCCCAGGGAGTTAACTGTATATTCTCATCGCTGCCATCGGCCGGAAGCCCATTTTCAAAGCCATGTTTATTGTCTTTAATCATGTCCTCTGAGATACTTCCCAGGTTTAGGACTAGCCTTCCTCCGGTAGTGTTGTTGCGATTTTCGATACCATCTATTACCCGGCCATTTTCTCCCGGCAGAAAGGGATCCAACATCCAAAATTCTATAAACTCAATATTGGCCTTATCAAAGTCCACTTCAGAAGTAATGGCCCGTGTGATTCCACCCCAATTTCCGGTCGGGTCAGGTAGGCTACCATCCGGGTTCAGTTGAGGATTATAATTGTATTGTCCTCTTTCTGAGGGGAAATAGGCAATATTAAATAGTGGTAGCGGAGGGTTGATCACCTGTTGACTACGCCGCGGAAATATCTCCTGGGGGATTACTTCTCTTACGTAATGGTTCTCTAGGTCCTCCTCAGTAAGGTTAGAAGGGACATTGGGACCGCCATTGCGATAAAATATATTATCAATAATGTACCATGCTATTTTTGCTCTCCTGTAGCCAAATGACAGGTCTCCGGACGGTGCATCTGCGCCAAAGATATTGTCATCGGTCACCGGTGTACTACCTAATTTCCAGGTTAAAATATTACTACCGAGGCTAAAAGGCGTTACGGCGGCTTCAAAATCATCCAGGTAAGAGGTACCGTCTCCATCCACTATGTTAGAGGTGCCCGGCAGCAATTGGGCAAACTCTCCGTTGAAGGTGATGGTGGACTTTTCTTTGGTTTGAATAAACGGCAAGGCATCTGTCAGTTTAGTCAAAAACCTGGAGTCTTTTCTATAATTGATATCAAAGCCGTACTTTGTGTTTTGCAGCGGTTCATCGCCCACACTTATCCTGGATACAAGAGGCCTTTCATTGAGATGCAATACCGTGGCGCCAAGGTTGAAGTCCTCGCTGAAACGGTAATCAAACCGTGCACCGAATAAACTTCGCGCCTGGAAATTAAACAGATCTGATTTTTCGTAAGTTATTTTTATAGGTCTGCCCGAGTTTAAGATGCCTTCGTTGATAATCGTAACTTTTCCAAAGGTATAATCCACCTGGTAGTCGACACCCTCCGTCAATGGCGTATTTCCGGCGATGACCTTGACTGAGCCTTCGGCAATATTGATCCCTGGCAGAGGAATTTCACTGGAAGATCCCGCCTGCAGCGATCCTTTGATAAAAAATTTATCCAGGAGCGTATTACGCTGAGCGTCAAATTTTGTGCTGGCATACAAGGTGTCAAACACGAATTTGTTGATGAGGTTTTGTTGATTGGGGTCGCCAATAAAGAAGCTTCTAAGGTGTTCACCAAAAGGTTCTAACACGGGAAAAATTACATTTCCCTTTTCGGTGTCAATAGTAATACCATCGACAAAGTCAAAATTCCCATCCGGTTGCTCGTCTCCCTGTTGATTTAACCGGTCTAAGTCCAGCAACTCTACCAGCGGTACGTTTTGGGTATTAATTCCCTCGTGCAAGCTTGGGTTGTCGATGCCTGTCCGGTCGTCCCGATAGATAACCCTTAGCTGGAAATTATCACGGGTAACCTGGCTAGCGTTGAGGTTATAGATGTTTTTCATCATCAGATCCCAGGTGGGAATTGCCCTGTTCCGGGGATCCCGGATGTTGATTTTACTGGGCCTGAGCATTTTTAAAATAATGATTTCATCGTCCCGCCGGCTTTGATAATCATCTTGTAATTCACCGACCTGATACCGTTGGCCATTGAAGGTGTATTCATAGGAAACGGCCAGCACCTCATCATTTTGCAGCTGCCTGAACAGTGAAACGTATCCAAGTTGAGGATGAAAGGAAAATTCGCGCTGATCCAGTTTCCTGGCACTGGTGACAACGTTAAATTCCGTGGCATTCACCAGGTTAAGCTGATTCTCCAATACGTCAATGACCCTGTCGGGATTTCTGATTTCATTGTTGGCTCTTAAGGTGCTGAACAGGCTGTTGGCGCTATTGCTATTTGGTGCATTGGGGTTATTAGCGGTGATAAGCCCGGTATTGTTATAGATTCTTGATGCCTCGCCAAGGTCCATAAAGGCCGCAAAATTCCGAAGCGTTTCGGTGGTATTATTTCTATTGATAACATAGACCTCTATCCGGGTAATGTTTACCCCGGAGGTGATCTGTGGGATGCCCTGCAACCAGTTCTGATAGTTGTCGCGGAAAAAATGTCCGAGGAAGAAGTGCCGGTTTTCATCGTAGTTGGATCCACGGATTTCAAATTCCCTGGCCTGGCCACCCCCACTTCCTCCGTTTATTTCCACTACATCGGTTTTCCCTCTTTGCGTGGAGGCCAGGGCGGTAACAAACAGTTTACCAAATTGTAATTGGGTTTTAAAACCAAATAAGTTTTGTGAACCGGTAATAAGACTATTGTTGAGGGGCAGGCTTACATTTCCAATTTCTATTTTCTTGATAATATCTTCTTCAAACCCGGTATACTCTACTTTAAAATTATTTTCAAAGTCAAAAGAGTTATTGTTATCAAAATTGGTAGTCACCTTTAATTTCTCTCCGATCGACCCCACTACGTTCATGGTTATTTGCTGATCAAACTCCAGGGGTGTGGTGTTTCTTTGTTGCCTGATCGGGATTGACGGGTTGAATATCCTTTGAAATCTGGAGCCAAAATCCAGCGTTACAAATCCACTCGGTACAATGTCAACCCGGCTTCCACCAAAAATCCTGTCAAATATTGGGCTGACGTACAACGGTGGTATAAGGCTTCTGGAGCTGACAGGACTTTCACCATCCAGCCCTCTTGAGCGGGACTTCCAGTAGTCTTTCAATATTTTTCTTTCCTGGTAGGCTGAGAATTCGTCAAATGACATGGAGCTGGTGGGACGAAAATTTACGTCTCCCATTTTTTCATAAATGGTGTAATTAAGACCTGTATCGATCTCCACATCCAGCAACAGCCCGGAAGGATCTTTTAATAACAGGGGAGATGGGCTTAAATCAAAGGAAAACGGATCACCGTAACGATCCTTTGGTTTGAAAGTAGGTTGTCTGGTGGGTTGATAAGGTTGTGCCGGGGCGGAGTCTGTTTTAATGGTGTCCTGTCCCTGAATGTTTTGTGTGGAGTCACTGCCCGTAGTATCAATAAGGTAATATTGAAATTGCGGCTCCTGTTCCGAGACTATCGGATGGCTATTATTAGAATCACCATTTGGCCAAAACCAATTCGCCATTGCGAAGGAACCGGCCAAGACAAATAACAAGTATCCGTTTAATCTAGATAAAATCAACGTTTTATAATTTGATTAGGCAGTTTTAAGCGCGAGTCTGATTAATTCTTCCAAACTAATGTCATCTCCGGAATTTTTTAAAATTCGATCAACGGTTTTTTCTGCCATTCCTTTGTTGTACCCCAAAGTTATTAGTGCAGATAACGCTTCACGCTTTACCGTATTGTGCGATTTTGGTTGAATTATCACATTATTATCACCTAGGTTTTCCTTGGCCATTTTATCTTTTAATTCGAGCACGATTCTTTGTGCGGTTTTAGCGCCAATGCCTTTAACAGACTGAATAGTTGACACATCTCCATTGATAATAGCTTGCTGTAATTCTGCGGCGGAAAGCGATGAGAGCACCATTAAACCGGTACTGGGGCCAACGCCGGAAATAGATATGAGTGACAAGAACAATTTTTTTTCGATCAGTTCAAAAAAACCAAACAGGGTATGACTATCTTCTTTTACATTTAAATGGGTATGCAACTTACACCTTTCCAGGTGTTTTATGGCGCCAAAAGTACTTAAGGAGATCTTAATTTCATAGCCCAGACCGCCAATATCAATAATTACAAAGGTGGGATCTTTATGAGTAAGCTTCCCTTCAATATATGCGATCATTTTTTCGGAGATTTCCTGGCTTCCTTTTTTTCTGTCCACTGGGCATCAACAACCGCTATGGCAACCATGTTGACGATTTCTCTGACAGAACTACCTAATTGCAAAATATGGACGGGTTTGTTCATGCCCATCAAAACCGGTCCAATCCCCTCGGCGCCTCCCAATTCCATTACCAGCTTATAGGCAATGTTCCCTGAAGCTAAATCGGGAAACACGAAAGTATTGGCACCGTCTTTGGCCAGTTCACTGAAGGGATAATTGGACTGTTGTATATCCGTATTGATTGCCACATTAGCCTGGATATCTCCGTCAATGATCAGGCCTGGATATTTTTGTTTTGCCAATGCCGTGGCATTTCTGGTTTTTTCGGGAATATGCCCTTTGCTGGACCCAAAATTGGAATAAGAAAGTACGCCAATTCGTGGCTCATAATCAAAAAACCGCACGCCTCTGGCTGTCAGACCAATTATTTCCACCAACTCCTGGGCTGAAGGATTGACATTGACCGTTGTGTCGGCAAAGAAAAAGGTGCCTTTTTTTGAAGAAATTATATACATGCCGGCCACCCTGTCAATGCCTTCCTCGGTACCGATAATTCTTAGCGCCGGCAGGATTGTCTTGGGATAATCTTTGGTTAAACCGGATATTAAAGCGTCTGCCTCGCCGCATTGCACCATCATGGCACCAAAATAATTCCTGTCGCGCATCAGCTTTTTCCCCTCGTAATAGGTGAGCCCCTTGCGTTTTCTTTTCTCGTATAGCTTCCTTCCGAATTCTTCGGTTTTTTCCTCTTCCTTGAAGGTATCTATGATTTGAGAATCCTGCAGATCAAGATTGTATTGTTCGCACAGCTTGTCGATATGTTTTTTGTTACCCAATAAAATCGGTATGCCTATGCCTTCTTCGGCGACTATCTGTGCTGCCTTTAAGATCTTATAATTGTCGGCTTCCGCAAATACCACACGTTTGGGATCATTTTTGGCGCGACTGATGATCCTTGAAATTAATTTCTGATCGATGCCGATTCTTTTTTCTAAATCGATATGATACTGTTTCCAATCTTTGATATGATATTTAGCAACGCCGCTTGTCATTGCTGCTTTTGCTACCGCCGGTGAAATGGTGGTAATCAGCCGTGGGTCCAGAGGTTTTGGAATCAGGTAATCTTTGCCAAATACGATTTTATCCACGCTGTAAGCCTTGCTGACCATGTCCGGAACGGGTTCCCTTGCCAGCTCTGCCAGCGCTGTTACGGCCGCCAGCTTCATTTCTTCGTTGATCGTGGTAGCTCTGACATCCAGGGCTCCTCTGAAAATATAGGGAAATCCAAGAACATTGTTTACCTGGTTAGGATGGTCAGACCTTCCGGTAGCCATAATGATGTCCTGGCGGGCACTGGTAGCCAACTGGTAAGATATCTCGGGGTCGGGGTTTGCCAGTGCAAAAACAATAGGGTCTTTTGTCATGGATCGTACATGGTCCTGGGTGAGTACATCTCCTTTTGATAACCCAAGAAACATGTCGGCACCCTTTATGGCTTCCTCCAGCGTATTTATATCTCTGTCGGTGGCAAATGGCGCTTTCAGAGGATCCAGGTTTTCGCGGTCCTTTCTTATCACTCCGGCACTATCCAACATTACTATGTTTTCTTTTTTGGCGCCCAATGACACATACAACTTGGTACAGGCTGTAGCGGAAGCACCGGCTCCATTGACGACAATGTAAATGTCTTCTATCTTTTTTTCTACTAAAATCAGTGCGTTTAGCAAACCAGCGCTGGAAATAATGGCGGTACCATGCTGATCGTCATGCATTAAAGGAATGTGCATTTGCTCCCGCAGGGTTTCTTCTATCTTAAAACTTTCCGGAGCCTTTATATCTTCCAGGTTGATCCCCCCGAATGTCGGTTCCAGGGATTTGACAATTTTGATAAATTCATCCGGATCTTCCTCGTTAATTTCAATATCGAAGACATCAATGCCGGCGAATTTCTTGAATAGCACGCCCTTTCCCTCCATGACAGGCTTTGAAGCCTCAGGGCCAATGTTTCCCAGCCCGAGTACAGCGGTGCCATTGGAGATAACCCCTACGAGGTTTCCTTTTGCAGTATACTTATAGGCGTTTTCCTGCTCCTCAGCTATTTCCAGACAAGGTTCCGCTACGCCGGGAGAGTAGGCCAATGCCAGGTCAAGCTGTGTACTTAACATTTTGGTGGGAATGACTTCTATCTTTCCCGGCTGATCCTGGGTATGATAATTTAAGGCATCCTCTTTCCTGATTTTTATAGACATAAGTTAAAAGATTGCGCTTATTTGCATATTTTGTTGAAACACAATATTAAGAATTAATCTGATTAACTAGCTGGGACTGATTTTTAAATGTTGACATAATTACTTCCAATTCCCGAAGCGCTTCGCGTTTATTCTTTCCAGGGGCAGAGACAAACCCTTCCACATAATATAACCGGTTTAATTCCTGATCGACGAACGCAAGGCTTTTGTAGGATCCGCCTAATGAATTATCATTTACCCGCCACAATCCGTAGGCTTCCATAGCAAATTCATTGTGAAAAGTGGTGGCATTTGCCTTCATCGGTAGCATATCCTGATACGTTATATATAATTCCGGTTTTTCAACGTCTCTCAAATAGGTGGAAGTTATTTCCTCTCTCAGCGCCAGTAAGTTTTCTTCCTTAAATACTTCTTGCGAAGTATAGTCCTTGAAATAGACGATAATACTTTTATCTACTTCCTTATCAAGAAATCTTAGCCATAAAAAGTTCTCTTTTTCATCTGCAATATGGTAACCGTTAGGCACTCTGATTGAAAACTTATATTTATCAGCAATTTTCTTTGTAATATTTTTTTTCTCCCCTTTACTATATAATTCTGCCGAAGTGCGAGTGTTGGCGGTTTGCTGGAAATAATTCATCAGCCGGTCTTTGTTTTTATTTAAATTATTCAGCAAAGAAGCATCGTCGGTACCAAACAGATGCGTAATTTCCTGACCTCTTGCATATTGGTCCTGCTTTGTATACATAAACAGATCAGGCTCATTTTTTATTCTTTCTATGGATTCGGGGGTTATATTATTTCTCATGAAAACTCCTGCCCGGCTATTATCGTCCAAAATGGTAACATAAATAATATTTTTGGCGGCTTTTAAAATGCTATTCATCTTAAAAGGATCAATTCTTCTCAGGGTAAAATAGGGTTCGTCCTGCGGTAAGCCGGGGATAGCAGCGCCAAGGCTTTCCCTGAAAAAGTCTCCTACCGGCCCGGCCCATTTGGTTGAATCTATCACCACCAGTACCTCAACTATTTCCCCGGCAGCTTCAGGAAGAAGATCCTTGTCCGGGTTATTATTATTATCGCCCTGTTGACTACAGCTAAACAGGAGACTGAGTAAAATAATTATATAATTTATGTGAGATCTTTTTTCTTTATTTGATCTTCTCATTTAAAGGTTAATTTTCAATGGTGTCTTAAATTAACTAAATCCACAAGGGTTTTAAAAATATCCTATTAATTATTACCAAAAGGGTAGCAATTAAATAATATCAAAGTAGCAATAAAGTCACAATAATTTTAATTCGGGACTTTGAAGAAAAGGCTATGACGGCATCCTTGCCGCATGCCGGTACACATATTGATTGTTACCCCAGGACCAGGGTTTGCCCGGGTTTGATTTTATTTGTTTTCAGGTTGTTAAGTTTTTTTATTTTATCGATACTCAGGTTTTTATATTTTCTGGAAATATCCCATAAAGTGTCGCCAGGTTGTACTTTATACAAAACTTTAGCATTTCTGAGATCTATTTGCTGCTTCGGCGTGGTATTTTTAGCCATTACCGGCCGGTTTACCTTATTAACCTGGCTGGGTTTCACCCAGACGGCCAGTCTCTGATCTATTCTGATCGTGTTGCCACGCAGATTGTTCCACGATCTGATATCTGAAACCCTTACTTTATACCTTTCCGCAATTTTTCCGATCACATCTCCTCTTCTAACCCTGTGCGTAACTTTTTTCCTGCCATAGGTGCTGCCGATGCTGTTCTTGGCAATGAATTCTAACTCCTTTTGTCCCTTTCTACTGGCAGAATCCAGGATATAAGCCCTTTTGTGATCAACAAAATCGTATTTATCAGCTGGGATTTTTAAAGGATAATTCTTGACATATTCAGGTACGGCGCTTCTTTTTAGTTCGGGGTTGAGCCTGGCGAGATCCTCCAGGCAGACGTTTATCAGGCTGGCAAATGTTTCAAGGTTCAGGTATTTTTGCACCGTGATGGTATCTGTTTTCCAGGCATATTGCCTGCTGTCAGTACGAAAATTATGCTCGTCGGCATAATTGAGCGCATAGATAATGGCTACAAATTGCGGCACATATGATCGTGTTTCACGTTTTAAATAACGGTAAATTTCCCAGAAGTTCTTCTTATAACCGGATCTGCGAATTGCCTTTCTGACATTGCCTGGCCCTGAATTGTAAGCCGCCAGTGCCAACTCCCAGTCTCCCAGATAGTTGTAGAGAAATTTCAGATATTTACACGCTGCTTCCGTAGATTTTTCAGGATCTCTTCTTTCATCAATGTACCAGTCCTGATGAAGTTTGTACATTCTTCCGGTAGCAGGCATAAATTGCCATAAACCCCCGGCGCCAACTCTTGACGTAGCACTGGGATTTAACCCCGACTCGACAATGGATAAATATTTAAGCTCATCGGGTAATCCATATTTTTTTAAATATTTTTCAAACAGGGGAAAGTAAAGATTCTTCCTGTCGATCATTTCTTGTGTATACTCGCGATTTCTTACGGTAAAATATTCGATAAAACCACGTACTTTACTGTTAAAATTCAAGGGGATTTCCGTTTCCAGGCACGACAGGCGATCGGCTACCAAATCATAGGGGACATCCGGAATATAGTCAGGAGATTCAAAAACTTCCATCACTTCCGCTTCGAGCATCAGGGAATCCGGTTGGGATATTTGAACAGTATCATAGCGGAGATTGACCTCTTGTGCCATGCTATGGTATATTCCCTTAAAACCTAGCAGAATTGCTAATACCAATTTAGTACTTACCTTGACCATATTTTAACAAAAGCTATTGGTTATCTAATATATATTTACTGAACGAAAAAAGTTCGCTTTCCTTGAAATCGTTCGTCATTATTTGCAGCCCCACAGGTAGCCCTTCCGGATCGGTTCCGTTGGGAACAGATATGGCAGGAATGCCTGAAACAGAGGCTTGCACAGTAAATAGGTCAGCCAGATACATTTCGAGGGGATCATTTTTTCTTTCCCCGATCTTAAAGGCGGTGGTAGGAGTCGTAGGCATAATGATAAAATCATAGTCTGAAAGTATAGACTGTGTTTTATCCTTGATCAGCCGTCGCACTTTTTGGGCTTTGGTGTAATAAGCATCGTAATAGCTGGCACTTAAAACAAAAGTTCCCAACATTATTCTTCTTATCACCTCCGATCCGAACGCCTCGGATCTGCTTTTTTTGTACATGGAAAGCAGGTCTTCGGTATTAGGACTTCGATACCCGTATTTCACACCGTCGTATCTGGATAAATTAGAACTAGCTTCAGCAGTAGTTAGAATGTAATAAGTAGGAAGCGCATATTTTATGAGTGGAAATGTTATTTCCTCTACCTGATGCCCTTCAGCTCTTAAAAAATTCAACGTATTGAGGGTTTTTTCCTTTATGTTATCATTTAACCCCTCACTTTCAAAAGTTTCTTTTAAGTAGGCAACTTTGACTTTTTTATCAAAATTCAGAGCGCCAGTGTAGTTTTCTACTTCTTTTTTCGAAACGGTGCTGTCGTATTCGTCTTTGCCGGCGATAACCTCCAGCACCAGGGCATTGTCTTCAATACTTTTTGAAAAAATGCCGATCGTGTCAAATGACGAAGCATAGGCAATTAAACCATGTCTCGATATTCTGGAATAAGTTGGTTTTAAGCCAATAATTCCACAAAATGCGGCGGGTTGTCTGACCGACCCACCGGTATCCGACCCCAGGGCCACCTGGCACATATCGGCCTGAACCGATACTGCACTGGCACCAGAAGAGCCTCCCGGTACTCTGGAGTTGTCAATTTCGTTAAGCGTAGGGCCAAAAGGTGAGTTCTCATTGGAAGAACCCATACCGAATTCATCACAGTTTTGCCTGCCAATAATAATGGCATCCTCGGCTATCAATCTTTCAACGGCAGTGCCGGAAATCTGAGATTCAAAGCCCTCTAAAATTTTGCTACCGGCTTGAATCCTGTGATCTTTATAACAAAGTAAATCCTTTAAACCAACTACCAATCCAGCCAATTTACCGTAGGTGCCTTGTCTGAATTTTTGATCGACCTCCTCTGCCTTTTTCAGGGCTTCTTCCTTGTAGACTTCCAAAAATACATTAAGGTGACTTTTATCTTCAATATTCTGAAGATAATACTTAACCAGGGAGACACAGCTTAAATGTCCTTTTTTAATGTCATCCTGAATAGCTTTGAGAGAAGAATAACTTACTGTTATCACTTATTCTTTCACAGCTTTTTCGCCGTCCTCAATTTCTTTTTTCACTTCTTTCGTGGCATCTTTAAATTCACGAATACCTTTTCCTAAACCCCTTGCCAATTCAGGGATTTTTTTTGCGCCGAAGAATATCAGAACTACCAATACTATCAATATCCATTCCATTCCTCCGGGCAATCCTCCAAATGCTAATAATGCATGCATGTCTAGTGTGTTTAAAGTTTAAACTTATGTAAAGATACGGAATATAATCGTTGACTCAAATTACACTTCAAAACTAAGTATTACAATGTAAAGTAAGGATGATATTTACAAAAAAAAAGTAAAAAGACTATAATGAGATGATTATTAACCGTTTAATACCCAATATTGTGAAGTGCTTGTTGAACTGCGTCTTGTCTGGCATTACTTTTTAATACGTAAAAAAAACCTGTAATTTCAGCACAATATTGGATAAATGAGCCAAAACGGCAGATGGTTGACCGCTAAAATGATGAGTCACCTGATTCCAGGAGACTTGGACCTCACCTACCAGATATTGCCAGGCATGCTGTAAGTATTTTACCTAAATATACGCTTTTGCCCACCTACGACAGGCATCTGACTACAATTTGGAAGACATTTACCAAGAGTTTGCATGCAGAAAACCATGAACCGGCAGGCAAAAAAGCGACAACTCATCCGTTTCCACTTTTTTAGCATAAAAACTTGTTTATTTTTGCACTTCTAAACAAACAAATCATGCATTTAAGCGAACAAGAGTTACAGAGGCGAAAAGAAAGGGAAAACCTGCTGGAACTAAATATAGAACCGTATCCCTCGGCGTTATTCGAGGTAAATGTGACTACTGAGGAGATAAAAGAGAACTTTGATAGTAACCCCGAAAATTTTAAGGAGATATCAATTGCCGGGAGAATGATGAGCCGGCGTATCATGGGCTCGGCTTCCTTTGCGGAAATACAGGACGAAAAAGGAAGGATACAGTTTTATGTCAGGAGAGATGACATTTGTCCTGAAGAGGATAAAACCCTGTATAACACGGTTTTTAAGAAATTACTGGATATTGGAGACATTATCGGGCTGAAGGGTTTTGTTTTTAAAACCCAGGTGGGAGAAATATCTATTCATGTGACGGACTTAAAGTTGTTATCCAAATCACTGAAACCCTTACCCATCGTAAAACAGACGGAAGATGAGGAGGGCAATGTGAAAACCCATGATGCCTTTACCGATCCCGAGCTTCGTTACCGCCAGCGCTACGTTGACCTGATCGTCAACCCTGAGGTAAGGAAGACATTTATTCAGCGAACTCAACTGGTGAATTCCATCAGAGGTTTTTTGGCTGACAGGGGTTATTTGGAGGTGGAAACTCCCGTACTTCAGCCGTTGTACGGCGGCGCGGCAGCCAGGCCTTTCAAGACGCATCATAACACACTGGATATGACGTTGTACCTGAGAATTGCCAATGAACTGTATCTGAAAAGGCTGATTGTAGGAGGGTACGATGGCGTTTTTGAATTTGCCAAGGACTTTAGAAATGAGGGTATGTCGCGGTTTCACAACCCTGAATTTACACAGGTTGAATTATATGTAGCCTACAAAGATTACAACTGGATGATGGACCTGGTTGAGGAAATGATTGAGAAAGCAGCTTTGGATCTGCATGGTACAACAAAAGTACAGGTTGGAGAAAATGTCATTGACTTCAAGAGACCCTGGAAGAGGTATACCATGTTTGAGGCCATTGAACATTTTACGGGAATTGATATTTCATCAATGGATGAACCGGAGCTGCGGGAGGTTTGTAAAAAACTGAACGTACCTGTTGATGAGACGATGGGCAAGGGTAAATTGATCGACGAGATCTTCGGAGAGCAATGTGAGCCCCTGTTAATTCAACCAACTTATATTACCGATTATCCTGTTGAAATGTCTCCTTTGGCCAAACGTCATAGGGAAAAAGAAGGGCTTGTGGAAAGGTTTGAGGCAATTTGTAATGGCAAGGAAATATGCAATGCCTTTTCCGAATTGAATGATCCCATTGATCAAAGGAAGCGATTTGAAGAACAGCTGGAATTAGGAAAGCGCGGCGATGATGAGGCTATGGTGTTAGATGAGGATTTCCTGAGGGCACTGGAATACGGTATGCCGCCAACCGCCGGTCTGGGAGTAGGTATTGACCGGTTGGCTATGATTATGACCAACTCACCCTCTATCCAGGATGTGATATTCTTTCCGCAAATGAAAGCGAAAAAAAAGCCTCAGTATGCCTCTGAAAAGGATTATGTGGCGTTAGGCGTGCGTGCGGAACTGGTCCCGATTTTGCAAAAGATCGGACTGGTAACTATTGAACAATTAAAGCAGGCCAACCCCAATAAACTTTTTAATGATGTTTGCGGTATGCGTAAGAAAATGAAATTGAAGGAAGTGAAAAACCCTGACCTGGAAGAAGTGAAAAACTGGCTGGTATGACAGCTAAAAATATAAACTGTGCAAAAGAGCAAGGCAACCTCAGGAAAACCTTGCTCTTTTTTTGTGTTTACTAATATTTTGCCAGTGAATGATCTATTTCATCGGCATAGGCGAGTATCCCACCTTTCAAATTATACAAATTTTTGAATCCATATTTTTCTTCTAATAAATGGATGGCATCTGCGCTGCGTTTCCCACTCCGGCAATGGATTACTACCTCTTTGTCTGAAGAAATTTTGTTTACTTCTTCGGCTACTTTTGCCAGGGGAATCAGCTCTCCTCCCAAGTTGGCAATGTCGTACTCATAACCTTCTCTAACATCCACCAACTGGAAGTCCCTGTTTTCTGTCTGCCAGGCTTTCAGCTCTTTCACGGTGATCTCCTTTACCTTTTTCTCTTCCTCACTTTCCTGACCAATACCGCAGAACATTTCATAGTCAATCAACTTGGTCTGACTTGGGTTTTTCCCGTTTAGAGGATTATTATCATCTTTTCTCAAATTTAGTGTACGTGTTTCGAAGCTGAGCGCATCGAAGATAAACATCCTTCCCGAAAGCGGTTCTCCTATGCCGGTGATTACTTTTAAGACCTCATTTGCCTGTAGACTGCCAATAATGCCCGGCAGTACACCAATGACCCCACCCTCGGCACAGCTCGGTACCAGTCCGGGAGGAGGAGGGCTTGGGAACAGATCACGATAATTAGGACCCCTGCTTCCATCTTCATGCAAATGATTGAAAACACTTACTTGTCCGTCAAAACGGAAAATGGAGGCGTAAACATTTACCTTGTCAAGTAATACACAGGCGTCATTGACCAGGTATCTTGTCGGAAAGTTGTCAGTGCCATCTGCCACCACATCGTAATCTTTGATGATCTCCAGTGCGTTTTCAGAGGTAAGTTGCGTATTGTAGGTTTTTATCTGAATGAAAGGGTTTTGGGCTTCGATTCTTTCCTTGGCAACTTCAACCTTTGGCCTGCCAACATCGGCGGTTGCAAAGAGTACTTGCCGCTGTAAGTTACTGTCATCCACCACATCAAAATCCACAATACCTATAGTGCCAACACCGGCGGCCGAGAGATATTGAATTAACGGAGCGCCGAGCCCCCCTGTACCAACTACTAAAACCTTAGCCGCTTTGAGTTTTCTTTGTCCCTCAATGTTAAATTCAGGTATAATCAGGTGCCTGCTATATCTTTCCAGTTCGGCTTTGCTAAAAGTTATTTCTGCCATGATAGTAATGATGTGCTATTATAATTACGATATTCCCCCCGCGATGGCCGGAATTATACTGATTACTGTATCTTCCTGAATAGTGGTAGCTTCCTGTTTCAGCGCTTGTATGTCTTCATCTCCAAGAAATACGCGTACAAAATTGCGGATGCTGCCATCGTCGTTCAGGATATTATTGCCGATTTGCGGATACTCCCGGATGAGATCGTTGATGGCCTCAATAACGGTTTCTCCTTTTACCTGGACATCTTTTTGATTGTCAGTAAATTTCCGTAGCGGGGTGGGGATAATAATTTTTGCCATTTTATTAGTTTTTATTTTATGTTCAACAATGGGTAATAACTATAATTATTGTTTAAGGGTCGTTTCATGTTCAATAGTTTCTTCTTCGAATTTTAAGGCATCGTTTAGCTGCCAAGAGGTAGTTTTAGCGACTTTTCCGTCCATTACCGATATAATAATATAGGAAAAAAAAGGTACGGCCTGCTTCAGATCATGCTCAGAGGGCCTTGCGGGGTGATTGGGATGAGAATGGTAAATACCCAGTAAGGCCAGGTCATTTTCGGCAGCGTATTTTTCTGCCTGCATATAGTCAAAGGCAGAAATTTCGAACCTTCTTCTTTGGTCTCCTTTTTTACTGTTTTCCACAGGTATTGCCTGGGTTATGTCTCTCACCTGCCCGTCATTGCCATAAAAGAAACCACAACATTCATAAGGAAATGTGGATTCAGCATGCCGATGCATGGTACCAAGCGCTTCTTTGTCAATTACTAATTTCAATTTCCTTTATTTAAATAATCGTTCAATTACTTCACTATATTTTGATGCGTCGTCCGGAAACACGGTAACGACGGTTCCTTCATCTATGGAATTTGCCACTTTAATGGCCCCCAACAGGTTCGCTGCGGCGGAAGGGCTTACCAATAACCCCTCTAACCTGGCAATGTCCTTAATGAGATTGATAGCCTCCATGGAATCAATTAAGAGGTTTTCATCCGCTAGCTGGTCGTTGTATATTTTGGGAACGATTGCCGTTTCCATGTGCTTCCATCCTTCCAAACCATGCATGGCACTATCGGGATGCAACGCGACAGCCTTAATATCGGGATTTAACTCTCTCAGCCTGGTAGTTGTTCCCCGGAACGTGCCGGTTGTACCGAGACCTGCGACAAAGTGCGTGACCTCACCATCGGTCTGCTGAAATATTTCCGGACCGGTGCTGTGGTAATGTGCCAGCCAATTGTTGTCATTGGCATATTGATCGGCGTAGTAATATTTAAGCGGATCTTTCTCCACCAGCGATTTGGCTTCCAACTGGGCCCCGTCCGTACCGTCGAAAGGGGAGGTATAGATTATATTTACCCCATAAGATTTAAGCATGGTCTTTCTTTCTCTTGATGCGTTTTCAGGTAAACACAAGGAAACATTAATTCCAGCCGCCGCCGCAACAGCTGCGTAAGCGATACCGGTATTTCCGCTGGTGGCATCCAATAAGCTCTTTTCGCTATTGAGTTTGCCTTTATCAATAGCATCCTTAATAATATTAAAGGCCGGCCTTGCTTTGACGCTACTACCTAATTGTTGCCATTCCAATTTAGCCAGGATTTTCACCTTTGGGTTTTGATATACGCGCTGAATAGGAAAGAGCGGTGTATTTCCAATGAGCTGCCCTACTTGTGCTATTCTATGTTTTAGTTGCGTATCCGCGATTTCTGTAATCATAGTTTTATGAGCATAAAAACAAAAAAAGCCTTTCCATGTGTGGAAAGGCTCTCTAATTCTTTAGTTATTTTATTACAAATCAGCGTATATAATTATCCTTTCCACCGTGATACCGGAGACAACAACAGTTACAGCAACAACAAAGGAAAGATTTATACATCTGTTATAATATTTATTGCAAGTTAATGAATTTGTTTTCTTTTTTAACGGAAAAATAAAATTCTTGTTCAAAAAGAATGCTAAAACTTTTACACAACACTCAAAACCACCGGAAAATTCCGTATTGCCCGGGATCAGACCAAATTTTTTCACTAAAACCAGGTAACATTTTGGAGGAGTCGTCAATGCCTCAGGTAAAAATAATGGTTGAAGTTTTAACAGGCAGCCAAGCATTTCCACAGATTGATCTTTGCCATCCATATAATTTAAAGCGGCATACAAAATGATTTTATTTTAAATTAAGTGTAATTTGATTATCATTAGCTATTAACTTTTTAGATATACGGAGATAAATCAGATAAACTATGCTTAAAACAGGTTTATCGATATATACGGCGAACGGGAAAAGGTCTTACCAGGACAAGGGGATAATTTAGAAGGTTAAGTAATTTTTATCATTTTGTAGAAAAAAATATGGAAGATATAAACATCTATTGGGTTACCATTGGGGTATCGCTGATCATTATCCTGTCATTTGTTTACAATGCCATTGCCAAAAAAACCAACATTCCTTCTGTTATCCTGCTAATCGTTACCGGCTTCGTGCTTGGAAGTTTCATTACTATAGACCAGCCGAAAATCAAGCCGGTTTTAGAGATATTAGGAACGATTGGACTGATAATGATCGTGCTGGAGGCGGCGCTGGATCTGAAGTTAAAAAAGGAGAATATGCCATTGATTGGGAAGGCATTTTTAATTGCGCTGTTGTTGCTGGTACTGACCTCCTTTGGTATTGCTATGGTGATCAGGTTTTTTAATGATGTTACTATTTTTAACGCCTTGGTTTACGCGATTCCGCTGGCCATTATGAGCAGTGCCATTATTATTCCCAGCGTTGCCAATTTATCGCACACCAAAAAAGAATTTCTCATTTGTGAGGCTGCGTTTTCAGATATTTTAGGCATTATGTTTTTTTACTTTGTGCTGGATTCCACCACAATGGAAACAGCGGGCGAAATAACGGTCAGTATTTTCACGAACATTGCCATTACATTGATTATTTCAGTAATACTGGGATTTGTGATTATTCTATTTATTCAACGGGTAGAGGCCCAGGTAAAATTATTTTTGCCCATGGCTATTTTGTTACTGCTTTACTCGGTGGGTAAGCTGTTTCACTTATCGTCTCTCATCTTTGTGTTGGCTTTTGGGTTAATGATCAATAATGTGAATTTATTTTTTCGGGGTGGGTTGAAAAAATTTATCAGCGCAGAAGGCTTTGAGGAATTATTAGCCGATATAAAACTGTTGACACTAGAGAGTTCATTTATAGTGAGAACTTTCTTTTTTATAGTCTTTGGCATGTCAATTACCGTAAATGGCTTAAACGATATTACCGTTTACCTGATGGGATTGCTGATCATCGTTTTCATTTATGCGCTGAGGTTAGGAGTGATGGCGGGTTTAAGCAAGGAGCAATTGAAACCTGGCGTACTGATAGCACCAAGGGGTTTGATTACTATTTTATTGTTTTTCGCGATACCTGAGGAGTTGCAAATCGCTACCTTCAATCCGGCTACCCTGTTATTGGTGATCATTGTCAGCAGCATATTAATGATGGTAGGGCTCATAAAATACAAAGGTGAAGACGAAGGACAATCGGATAATCACGGACAACCTTTGGATACAGCAACTTCCGCCGAATTACAGGAGGGTGCAACCTCAGTGATCCCCGATAACCTGACCTCCGGTACAGCAGATCCTACCTTGCCCGGTAGTGATTTGCCTTCGGAAGAATAAAATGAGCTTACGAATCTACTTCTTTTTTCAGGTGCTGTCGCCATTCTGAAAATGTAATGCGAAACACATAGGCATCCACATTTTTAAACCGTGTCTTTTTCTGTATTTGCATGCCGTTTTTATAAGCGACTTTCTGTGAATTGAGGTTGTTGATTTCAATAATGGAAATGACCGAAGGAGCCATTTTATTTTCAAAAGCAAAATTTTTAAAATACCTGGCCGCTTCAATAGCAAATCCCCTGGACCAAAACGCCGGAATCAGGCTATACCCAATTTCCAGTTCCTTTACCTCATCTACCACCTGATTTAACAGGCCACATTGCCCCACCAACTGGCCGGTAGCTTTTTCAATCAATGCGCATAGACCGTATCCATCATTTTTATATCGTTGCAATTGTCTTTTTATCCAGTCCCTACAAAGTTCTTCCGGTGGTTGTGTGGGGTAAAAAAATTTTGTTGCCTCAGGGTTGCTAAAAAAAGCCATGAGCGGCTGGTAATCGTCCATGGTAATGCTGCGAAATTTTAGCCGCTCCGATTCAAGTCCGTCCAATATCATCATTCGTCGAATGTCAGCTCACACAATTCTATAAAATAGCCGTCAGGATCTTGCAGAAAAATCTGCCAGGCGCCATCGGGGCGTTGTATTTTGGGTTGGTATTTGACTTCAGCCTTCACTAATAGCGCTTCGGCTTCATCGATAGAGCGAACCTGTAAGGCAAAGTGATTGCCGCGCTGCTGGGAGTTGATCGCGTCTTTTCGCCCCTCAATTAAATGCAACTCCTGCTGTTGCCCCAAACGAAACCAGGCGCCCTTGAAGTCAAAATCAGGTCTGGGCATTTCTTTGAGTCCCAATTTGTTTTTATAAAATGAAATGCTTTCCGAAAGGTCTTTAACATGAAGGGCAACGTGATTTAAATCCAGTATTTCCATATAAGTAATTTATTATTAATGCCCTAAAATTAATGATAAGAATACGGGCAAAAAAATATTAAATTGAAAGCGCAAGTTAAAATTATTGATGGCATCTAAATAATAAAATACAAGCTTGGACGAAACGGTATTAATAAAACCTTTACAAGAAGGTGATGATGAGGCGTTTAAACAACTGGTTGATTTATACCAGGATAAAGTCTACAATACCGTCCTGGGATTTTTACATTCACGTGAAGATGCCGAGGATATCGCGCAGGAAGTTTTTATTGAGGTATTTAATGCTATCAGGAAATTTAGAGGAGAGGCGAAGCTGTCAACCTGGATCTACAGGATAGCCGTCAATAAGTCTTTGGAATATATCAGAAAGAAAAACAGGCAAAAGAGGTTTGCTTTTTTTGCCAACTTATTTGAGGTATCGGACAGTAACAAATTGCAGATAACGGATTTTGAGCATCCGGGGATACAACTCGAGCATAAAGAGAATGCCAGGGTGCTGTTTGCAGCGATCGCCAAATTGCCTGAAAATCAGAAAATAGCGTTCACTCTTCATAAGGTTGAGGGACTAAGCTACCAGGAAGTGTGTGAGGTAATGAAGTTAAGTTTATCTTCCGTGGAGTCATTAATGTTTCGGGCTAAGAAAAACTTACAGAAGAAATTGTTCGATTTTTATAAAAGTGGTTAAAAACAAATTGTACACAAATGAAATCTAATCAGGAAGATATCGATAAAAAAATTGAGCGAACCCTTTCTTCTTTTGATCATATAGAAAGGGCGTCGGTAAATCCTTTTTTTTACACCCGTTTAAAAGCTAAAATGGAGACGGAAAAAAGAGGGTTTTGGTCCCTGTTTACTATTCCGCAATTTAGTATGGCAGTGGCCAGCGTATTTTTGTTACTGTGCCTCAACTTTTATGTGGTTATCAACTATGAATACAATGCAAACTCCCAGGCCGACGAGGTAAGTACATTTATTAGTGATTACCAGATCAATGTTGGCGATATTTATGAATTAAATGAGTAGGTGATGAGTTATTTTACTAAATCGCGCATATATATATTTTTGATAATCCTCCTGGCTGTATTGAATTTAGGCCTTATTGTGTTCTTTTGGAAAGGGCCCATGTCAAAAGCAGGCCGTCACGGCGGGCCTTTTAAATTAGAATATTTCCTGGAAAGGAGGCTTGATCTTACCCAGGAGCAAATGGAAGAATACCGGCAGCTGCGACAAACACACTTCCGGAAGGTGGATATGGAGCTCAGGGAAATGAGACGGTTAAAAGGGGCCCTGTTTGACCTGGTGGGTGGGGAAGCCAACGATGAAAAGAAGGAGAACATCCTGGAGCAGATCGGAAAAACGCAAGTAACTATTGACTCACTTACCTTTTCGCATTTCGAAAGTCTTCGAAGATTATGCAATGACGAGCAACAAAGGAAATTTGATGATGTGATCAAGGAAGTAATGCATCGTCTGGGACGTAAGGGACCACCTCCCGGTGGTAGAAGGCGAAGGCCATAATATTCCAAAAAAAGCTTCAAATCACGTTGGCGTAAGTTTTAACCAACTTAAGGGTTGGGGATCTACGCATTTGAATTTTCTTGCCAAAGTGCAGTTGGCGCAAGTTTAATTTTTATTTGACATCTAAGAAAATAAAAACGTGGATTTATGAAAAATATAAAAATGTTATTTGCAATTGTGGGCCTGATTTTAGTAGTTTCTTTTTCCTGTGGGAGTGATGATAGTGACAAAGACATGGTGCCAGATGACCCAAATACCGATTTGCCAGAGGTGTTTTCGAAGTTTTCGGAAGATTTAAACATTTATGTTGACGGAGATTTTGTAGTGATTGAAACCGACGATGTACCTGATCATAATAGCCCTTATTTTGGCGTTGGGCATCAGAATTATGAAAGTTATAATGGCAGCAACCCCGATTTTCACCTTAATCCGAATACAATTCAGGAGCAGAGTTTTGTCATTCGCATTCCACTGAATCCTGCCGAGGCAGCCAGTAAAGAGAATACGCAACTCGGAGCTATAGGCGTGGCGGTCAACGGCGTGGTTATTTTTAACCAGTATGCTGGGCCGGATCAGCCATTAACTAATGAGATCAATTCATTTGATCAATACAATGGCCACCCGCAACAAACCGGAGCGTATCATTATCACCTGGAACCATCTTATCTGACCGGTAACAACGGACCCTCCTCATTGATAGGATTTCTGCTGGATGGGTTCCCGGTTTATGGTCCGGAAGAAAATAATGAGGTGATTACTAATGCTGATTTAGATGCTTACCACGGCCATAGCCATGCTACTGAGGACTTTCCCAGTGGCATCTATCATTATCATATTACCAGTGAGGATCCCTACATCAATGGGGGACAATTTTATGGAGAACCCGGAACAGCTACTAATTGATGTCGATCACCTCAAAAATTTGGTATTTGATACTGGCTTTACTCAGTGTCATACCCTGTGATATCCGCCGTGATTACTCGTCGGATTTAAATCGTCGTACCAGTGGATCTTTTATGGTGGGCGCTGACGAGGTGACTGTCAAGGGCTCCAAAGTGTTTTATTTGGATAGCCCTTTTACCGGCCAGGTTCGAGAATATTTTCCGGGCGGCGCGATTAAATCAGCGATTAATTACCGGAATGGCCTGAAAGAGGGGGAAGCCTTGAAGTTTTATGAGCATGGAGCGATTGCCGAAAGAAGGTACTACCATAACAATGAAAAAAGTGGTACCCATATGGGCTGGTGGCCTTCGGGTGTTACCAGGTTTAAGATATCCTATCTAAACGGTTTGTATCATGGAAAGTATGAAGCGTGGTTTAAAAATGGCGGACGATACAAACTTTTCCATTATAATGCCGGAGAGGAAGCAGGCAGCCAGCAAATGTGGAAAGAGAATGGGACATTTCGCGCTAACTTTTATGTAGTGCGTGGGCGAAGGTTTGGCTTAATTGGTCTTAAACAATGTAAATCTGTCGAAAATGAATACTAAATTATTTCAGATCGGCAAGATGAGCAAAGCCTTTGTGTTTATTGTTTTTTTGATTTCCTGTGCGTATAAACAAGAAACCATATTGCCTTTTTATAATTCACCTGACTTTACACCGGAATGGATAGGTAAAGATGATTCGCGGTTTGGCGATATTCACCAGATCGGAGCATTCAGATTTATGAATCAATCGGGTGAATTTGTTGACAACAAAACCTTTGACGGGAGAATTTATATCACAGACTTTTTCTTTACGACCTGTCCGGGCATATGTCCTAAAATGACCAACAACCTGTCGACTATCCAGGAGGTTTTTCGGCACGATGATGACGTTTTGATTTTATCTCATTCGGTCACTCCCTGGGCAGATACGGTCGGACAACTTCAAACCTATGCCAGGTTAAATGAGATTGATCCGAAAAAGTGGCATCTGGTTACGGGAGATGCCGATAAGATTTATGAAATGGCCCGGAAATACTATTTTGCTGAAAGAAGTGAGGGGTATAATAAATCGTCAGATGAATTTTTACATACAGAAAATTTTCTGCTAATTGATCATCAACGTCGTATCAGGGGAATTTATAATGGCACCCTGGCTGTTGAAATGGATCGATTGATGGCCGATATCCGCACCTTAAAAAAGGAGTTGGCCACGGAGGTGTTTTCTAAAAGATGTACATAGTCCATTTATAAATCAATGAAAGGATTCCTACAGCCGGGAATTGCCGTAAAAATCCTTCCATCATTGTCACCCAATTTTATATTAAAGATTGGATCTGTTTATTTCCTTCACAGCATGATCGCACGCTCTTGCGGTGAGTGCCATGTAGGTAAGTGAAGGGTTTTGACAAGCCGCAGATGTCATGCAGGCGCCATCAGTTACAAATACATTTGGGACAGCATGTATCTGATTAAACTTGTTTAACACAGAAGTTTTAGGGTCACGTCCCATTCTGGCCGTACCCATTTCATGGATACCTAATCCCGGGCCTCCGATACTATCGAAAGTAGTGATATTCTTCAGCCCGGCTGCTTCCAGTATCTCTACCGCAGAGGCAGCCATGTCTTTTCTCATCGTTAATTCATTTTCCTTGAATTCACAATCAATGGTCAAAGTTGGCTGTCCCCACTTGTCTCTTACCTCTTCGTTGAGTTTTACATGGTTTTCATGGTATGGTAAATGTTCTCCGAAGGCTGTCATGCCCATATTCCATTTGCCGGGAGCTACGATTTCGTCCTTGAATTCAGCGCCGAACGACATTTCTTTGATGCCTCGCTTCCAGTCTTCCCTGCTGGCGCGGCCCTGGTAACCGAAGCCTCTAAGGTAATCCGTACGTTGTTCTTTCACATTCCTGAATCTTGGAATGTAAAATCCTGTAGGCCTTCTTCCGGAATAATATTTATCAGCAAATCCATCATATTCACCTCTCGCTCCTATGCGAAAGTGATGGTCCATTAAGTTATGTCCAAGTTCGCCGCTATCATTACCCAACCCATTGGGAAACCGGTCAGACTTGGAGTTTAACAAAATAAAGGTGCTGCCCAGGGCAGAGGCATTAAGGAATATAATGCGGGCATAAAATTCCACGGTTTCATTGGATTCAGCATCAATAACCCTCACCCCGCTGGCTTTGCCGGATTCCTTGTCATAGATAATTGAGTTAACAATCGAGTTAGGTCTTAATGTCATGTTGCCTGAGGCGGCGGCGGCGGGTAAGGTGGATGCATTACTGCTGAAATAACCACCATACGGACACCCTCTGATACAACGGTTTCTGTTCATACATTTACCCCTGCCTTTATGTGGTACACTAAGGTTAGCGGTACGGCCAATAGTAATCAGGCGATCGGGAAAGCTTTCCAATACCTTTTCTCTGGCGTGTGTTTCCAGGCAATTCAGCTTCATGGCGGGCAGGAATTTCCCATCCGGCAATTGTGGCAGACCTTCAGCCTGCCCCTGAATTCCAGCGAATTCTTCTACATAGTCGTACCATGGGGCGATATCTTTGTAACGGATTGGCCAGTCAACACCATATCCGTCTTTGGCATTAGCTTCAAAATCCAGATCGCTCCATCGATAGGAGTGCCGACCCCACATGATCGACCTTCCACCAACATGATACCCGCGCATCCAGTCAAATCTTTTGACCTCGGTGTAGGGATTTTCCAAGTCATTTACAAACCAGTGTTTAGACGAGGGTCGCACGGTATAACCCGTTCTGTTTTGCTTATGCTGCTGTCGTATATCTTCTTCCGAGGGATGGTCTGCATTGGGTAGTTCCCACGGATTTAAATGCATGGTGGGATAATCTTTAACGTGCTGTATATTTCTGCCACGTTCAAGTACCAACGTTTTTAGCCCCTTTTCCGACAATTCTTTTGCCGCCCAGCCCCCACTAATCCCCGAGCCTACGACAATAGCATCATATGTATTTTGTTTTTTAGCTTTGTTATTCAAATTCATAGTTAGAATATTTTAATCCTCAATAACCAATTCTATTAAAGCGCCCAGGCTTTTTGTCCATCTTCCAGCGGTATGCACGGTTCGTAGTCGCCAGGTATTTGTACCAGTGCCAAGGCTTCGGTGGCGCCTTTTTGCGAATTGAAGTAGCCCATTAAGGTGAGCTCTTTCAGGCTTCGGAAAAACGTTGGATTTGCTTTATCCTCTGCCTGGCTATAATCGGCTTTAGCGACATCGGAGAGTACACTAACCTGCTCTTCCTTGCTTATGTCAAGAAAGCCTTTTTGAAATTGAGATTGAGATTTATTTTCCAGACCCACCAAGCCATCAGGAATAATATTTTGGAATTTGGTGGGTACGCAATGCTTAATGAAGGCGTCAATAAAAATATGTACGCCTGCCTCCTTGGCACCCGGAGTATCAGTTTTAGGAATAATATGTTCTGAAATCTCCATAATCAGGCGTGCTTGATTTTCGTCAAAAAACTCCGGTACCCAGTCAAGCTTTTCTCTGGCCTGTTGACAACTTTGCAACACACTTAACAACGCAGGTGTTGCAGCAACGCCACCCATCATCAGCGTCACTTTTTTAAGTGCTCCTCTTCTATCAATAGTTTTGCTCATAAGAATGATTTTAATTCATTTGGTTTGTTAAAATAACGCTACAAAAGTTTTAGATAAATAATAACACAAAACGAAGGTAAAACTGTTGCCTTTATTACTTTAAAGCGCTTAGATTGGGAGTAAGGTTGTTCTTACATTGAGTCTTGAATATAATTATATTTTTAATTCTTAAAAAACATCCAAAGATTATTCTTTGAAGTATTTCGAGGAGGAGAATTTTTTATTTATATTTTACTACCTTTTGAAACTTTTGCTGATAAAAATCAAGGCGTCCAGGATACCGGTTCGCCAGTAACTCCAACTGTGACCTCCGTCCCTGATCCTGAATTCATGTGGAATTTCCATGTCTCTGAGCACGGTGTGCATCTTACTATTTCCCTTGTATAAAAAATCATCATCGCCACAATCAAAATAATATCGAACCGATTTAATATCGTCAACAGGCGTGTTTGCCAATAGATGAAATGGATTGTTGGCTTTCCAGTGTTTCGTTAGTCGGCCTTTACCTTTCAGGTGCTTGCCATACATAACGGCCTCTATTCGGTCCCAGCGTTCCTGTTCATGACTGATCACTTCCTCCTCGGTGTAAAATGCCGCACTTAACGGCGTGGAGGCGGCGAATAACTCCGGGTGTTTAATGGCGTATAGGAATGCCCCGTATCCCCCCATCGACAAACCGCTGATCCCTCGAAATTCTTTTTTGATCCTGGTGCGGTAGTTTTGATCAATGTAAGGAATAAATTCCTGGATAAACATGTCTTCATATCTCACTTTACCTTCATGATCGTTAATATACCAGGTAACGCCGGCGTCAGGTGTCACGATAATCATGGGCGGAATATCGCGGTTGTTGATACCTTCATCAGCAATGGCCTGTATTTCCCCAAACTGCACCCAGGCAATGTCGGAATCGGTATATCCATGCAATAGATAAACTACAGGATATTTCCGGTTTGAATGATCATAACCAGGAGGCAGGTAGATGGTATACCGAACTTCTTTATCAAGAATTTTACTGTTGAATGCTTCCCGTTCCATCACCTTGCCCCGTAGAAGATGGCCGATCTGTTGGGCATTTAAACAGTGAAAGCATGATAAGAACATAAGAAAAAACAAGGCTACGCGTTGGCTCATAGTATTTTAATAAAAGAATGTTAGGCATAAAGCTTTTAAAAAAAGAAAAAACAAAGAGAAACCATAAAACTTTTTGCATTTTGTGTCATAAAACGTGAAATCAATGCTGCGATCCAGGTCTGACCGGCTGTTTTACCTGTGTGCGAAGAATAAATTTTAACAAAGATTTGACTCCCCCCGTTTTAAATCTTAATATCGTTTTTTTGTTTTAGTCGATTTCACTGCATCAAGCTAACAGCAAATTTTAATGGACGCATCTAAAAACTTTAATCTATGAAACCGAATCATCAATTTAAGACATCATTGCTTTTTACAGCTTTTCTTTTCCTTGCTTATTTGGCTCACGGTCAGAGCGACGGGGATCCAAAATTGACAGAAGTATGGGAGCCGGAGCCAACGGTGGTCACACCGGGCGATGGCACGGCACCACCCTCCGATGCCATCGTATTATTTGACGGCACTAATTTTGACGAATGGAAGGGAGCAGATGGTGGCGAGGTAAAATGGGTTTTGGCAGATGGGGCCATGACAGTGAAACCAAAGTCCGGGATGATCACCACCAAAAAGGTTTTTGGAGATGTTCAATTGCATATTGAATGGCGTTCTCCGAAAATTGTGGAAGGAAAAAGCCAGGGACGGGGCAATAGTGGTATTTTTCTTCAGGGGCTTTATGAATTACAGGTATTGGACTCATACCAGAATCGCACCTATTCGAATGGCCAGGCAGGCAGCATATACAAGCAACATATTCCTTTGGTGAACGTTTGTCGCGGCCCCGGAGAATGGCAAACCTACGATATTATCTATCAGGCGCCATTGTTTAAAGCTGACGGTTCATTAGGCCGCCCGGCTCGAATAACAGTCATTCACAACGGTGTTTTAATACAAAATAACGTGGAACTGGAAGGACCCACCAAATATATAGGCAAGGCAAAATACAAGGCCCATGCCGAAAAATTATCGCTTGGGTTGCAGGATCATAGTAACCCGGTAAGTTATCGCAACATTTGGATCAGGGAGTTGTAAGAGAAAGATTCAATCAACATTTGATGTTTGTTTTTGCACTTGCGTGTCTACCTGGTTTGTGCTTTTCTTGAAAACTGTTTTAGTATAAGAAACTTCATTTTGGGAGAGGGGAGATTTTTTGATGTAATTTCTTAAATCTTCCCTGTTAAAAGCCCCTCTAAAGCAATCCCCAAAAAATAGATATAAATTTGTTTTCGCGATTCTGGGCCTGGGCTCGTTTAAATCTTGTTTCTGTCCACCCTTTGGCAAGCTTTGCCAAAACCAATATAAATTGTTTTTGGCTTCGCTCGGCTTGGACTCATTTAAATCTCCTCTCTGAGAAGATTTTCCTTCCACCCACCTACCATCGCCGGCCCGGAATTTTGGCGGGCCTACCCGCTTCAGGACAAAGACAAAGACACGGCAAAGACAACAAATAACAACCTTTAAAGCAATTTTCAAGGATGCCCTAGTTTATTATTTACCCACCAAAACACGCAGGCGCTAAGTTTTATTTCCAAAAGGTTCCCATTACATTTTCGGAATGAATTGCCTGAGATAGGTGGCACATTGTCTAAGCGAAGCCTTTCTTTTGGCCAGAGATCCTTCATATACCCGGTCTTCCACTTCTACACAAACTGCGCCTTTATATTTTTGTTCCCCCAGGTAAGAAAAGAATCTTCCCCAATTGACATCCCCCATGCCAGGTAGCTTGGGAGTATGATACTCATTGGGATGCGCCATGATACCTACTTCATCCAACCGCTCCTTATCAAGACGGACATCTTTGGCATGCACGTGAAAAAACTTGTGCCCCCAATCCCGGATGGGCTTATACGGATCCATATGTAGCCAGATAAAATGAGAGGGGTCATAATTAAGACCAAAATGATCACTTGGAATATCGTGGAACATCTTTTTCCAAAGCGCCGGTGTGGTAGCAAGATTTTTTCCACCAGGCCACTCATCTTCGGTAAAACTCATAGGGCAGTTTTCAATACCGATTTTCACACCTTGTCTCTCCGCGAACCTTACTAATGGCTTCCAGGTTTTTTTGAATTGAGGCCAATTTTCTTCCACAGACTTTTTCCAGTCTCTGCCAACAAAGGTATTCATTTGATTGATTCCCAACAGGGCACTGGCTTTAATCACCTTTTTAATGTGCTCACAGGCAACTTCCGCTTCCTTGCCGTTTGGCGCCAATGGGTTTGGATAGTAGCCCAAACCACTGATGCTTACGCCAGTTTTCTTTGTCAGGGAGATAACCGCCTCGGCTTCTTTCTTATTAAAATTTTCTACATCAATGTGCGTGATGCCAGCATATCTTCTGGTAGCTTTTCCTTTTGGCCAGCACATTACTTCCACACAGTCATAACCTTCTGTGGCTGCGAAATTTAATAGCTGCTCCAGGTTTAAATCCGGTAGTATAGCGCTTACAAATCCTAATTTCATCTGTTTATAATCTATTTTTAAGGTCAGATGGAACCTCGCATATTATAATCATTGCCCAGTGTGTCGATTACGTCATGCTCGGTTTCATGTTAAAAGTATATAGTTAAGGTAATGCAAATGCCACATAGGCATCTCCTGAATTCGTTCCCATTTTTCCGCCGCCACAGGCGATTACCACGTATTGCTTGCCATTGACCTGGTAACTGCTTGGCGTGGCATAGCCACCGGCCGGTAGCTGATGTTCCCATAAAATTTTGCCATTTTTTATATCGAAGGCCCGAAACATCTCATCCTGGCTGGCACCGATAAATAAAAGTCCACTTTTTGTGACGATAGGACCACCGTAATTTTCCGTGCCCGTAACCGGTATGCCTTTGGCTGTCAACTCCTTGAATTCACCTAAAGGAACCTGCCACAGTATTTCCCCTTTATTCAAATCAATGGCATTGAGTGTTCCCCAAGGCGGTTTTACAGCCGGATATCCATCGGGATCTTTAAAACGGATGTACCCGGTGCTGGTGTAGGTACTTTCTTCCGTCAGGGTATCTGCCGAACCTTCCGTATCAAGTGTCAGTTCCTTTAATTCAAACAGATAAGCTTCAAGCGATTCCACTTGCCAGGGTGCCAACCAACTGAATACCGGCATGGCACCTTTGCCATTCTGAAGGATTTGTCGGAACTCATCGGATCCATATTTTTCCTTGATGGCAGTCAATGGAGGAACGGTACCCATAAAAGAACCACCTTTTTTATCAATACCATGACAACCACCGCAATATTGTCTATAAAGCCCTTCTCCGCGATTAAAGGCTAAATTGCTTTTATCATTGCTGACCGGGACCATGGTCAATATCCATGGCATTTCATTGGCATTCACATATAGAATTCCTGTGGCCGGATCAACGGCGGCACCTCCCCATTCGCCACCACCGTCAAACCCGGGGAAGATGACGGTACCTTCCTCGCTGGGAGGAATGAACTGCTGGCCGGTTCTGGTAGTACTGAGTATTTTTTTTATATAATCATGGCTTGTTTGTGAGATATCGGTAACATTGTCGGCCGTCAGGAATTGCCTGGCAAAGGGTGGCGGTTTGGTTGGCAAAGGTTGGCTGGGCCACGATTGCTCATTTGGTAAATCTGACTTTGGGGAAGGGACTTCTTCTATAGGAAATAATGGTTCGCCAGTATCCCTGTTAAGTAGAAAAACGTAACCTGATTTGGTAATCTGAGCTATTGCATCTATTTTTTTTCCTTCATGTCTGACCGTGACAAGATTTGGAGGAGCCGGCAGGTCTCTGTCCCAAAGATCATGACGAATGGTCTGAAAATGCCAGATCCGTTCGCCGGTGCGGGCATTTAGCGCAACGATGCAGTTGGCGAAAAGATTTTCCCCGTGCCTGTCGGCGCCATAAAAGTCGTAAGAGGCGGATCCTGTAGGAACGTAAACCACACCGCGCTTTTCGTCCAAACTCATACTGCTCCAGGCATTGGCGCCGCCAATTTCATTCCATGCATTTTCCGGCCAGGTTTCGGCACCATATTCTCCTGGCTTGGGGATGGTGTGAAAAATCCAGGCTATTTCTCCTGTCAATACATTGTAAGCTCTTATGTGACCAGGCGCTGCTCCCTTTTCCTCTGAAACCCTCGCCCCCAAGATCAATAGGTCCTCGAAAATAATGCCGGGAGAATTGGCAGCAATGAATCTGTCATTTACTTTCCTGCCCAATCCCTCGTGAAGATCTACTTTCCCATTGTCACCAAAGGTTTTTATTGGTTTACCATCCTTGGCATTGACAGCAAAAAGATTGGCACCGGCAGTGATTAATAATCGGGTATCACCTTCTTTTTCCCAATAGGCAAGCCCGCGGTTTACCCCCATGCCGAACATGTCAAATTCTTCATCAAATGGATTAAATGTCCATATTTCCTCCCCGGTGGTAGCGTCTAACGCAAAAAAAGCAAGCCGGGGAGAGCTTCCAAATAAAACACCGTCGATGATCAAAGGATTACATTGTATCTGCGATCTGTTTTCAGGGTCGGCATCGCCTGTGCGGTAGGTCCAGGCGACCGAAAGCTCGCTTACATTGGCAGGGTTAATTTGTTCCGAGGGAGAATATTGAGAACTGGCCTTATCTCCCAGGTAACCCGGCCAGTTAATGTTTTGATCGGTTGGTTGACAACTAATTAAAAAAAGCAGCAAAAAGGAAAGTCCTTGGATTCCGTTTTTGTGGGTTATCTTTCCCAGCCCGTAAACACCCATCTACATGTTTTTAAGATAAGAAATGCTTTGGCCAATGCTGCCGATTGGATCGGGAGATTGATCTTGCTCAACGTGACATTCCTGTACGCCGATGGTTTCTGCTTTCTTAATGATGGCCTCCATGTCTATAACGCCATTGCCCAGTTCTTTGAACGCTTCCTTAGGCACTTCCTGCTCGGCAAAAATGACCGGGGTTCCCTTTAATTTATCTTTCAGGTGCAACTGGGAAATTCTTCCATCCAGGCGGTCCATTAGCTTTAATGGCTCGTAGCCGCCTAAGCTGGCCCAAAAAACATCCAACTCAAATTTGACCAATTCCTTGTCAAAGTTTTCGATCATATACTCGTAAGGAACGGTTCCCTCAATGGGGCCAAATTCAAATGAATGATTGTGGTAACACAACTGAATTCCCCTTTTTTTACATGTTTCGCCTGCCTGATTTAATTTTTCCGTAATGGCTTTGATATCATCCATGGTGCTTCTTTCGCCGGGAAGCATGTAGCCAAAAACCAAATGTTTGAGTCCGAGATCCGCCGCGTCGTCTAATACACCGTTGAAATCATAACCTTCCGAAGGTTTTTGCTGACCGGCCTTTTCGGCAAGGTCCCAGCGGTTGGTAATGTGGGTCCACAAAAAAAAGGAGCTTCTGATCATTAATCCCAGGTCCTTTATAATGGGTATGAGGTTCCCGGCGCTGGTTACATCCATTAATTCGACCTGCTTGTAGCCTAATGAGGCAATTGCCTCTAAGGTCTTTGCCGGATTTTCAGCCAACTGGTTTCTGACGGTGTAAAGTTGTATGCCGATCTCGTCCATGTATTTACTTTTAACAATAGCATTTTGGCAGGCAGTGCTCATCCCAAGTAGGGGTAAACCCAAAGATATTGCCGTACCTTTTTTGATCATTGCCCTTCGGGTCAGGTGCGTCTTCATCTTGGAAGTGTTAAGAAATGAATAATATAAAACATATGATTGGCAGCGGTCACCACCAATACGGGAATATACGGAATTATTGGTTTAGTTGAAGGATTTGATAACAAAAATCCTTGATTTTGATGCCTTAAACCAATTGATACGATAGTGAATTAACATAAAATGAAAAGGCCCGTTTCAGTTAATTTGAATTTTTCTTAAGGGATAGCTAAAACTTTTTTAATTTGGTGCCCTGAAGGAGTTTATGATTCCGTCAGGCACCAGGTAAATGTTTTTTAAGCAATTGTAATATGAATGACTTGAAGTTGTTACTTACCGTAGCCGTCATATTGACGGTTGCCTGTTCTTTTCCAACGAAAAATGAAAATAATGAAAAGCCTGAGGAAACAGCTCACCCTGTGTCATTGGTGCAGACTGAACCCTCAATGGGCGAAAAAATATACAATCAGTTTTGCATGGTATGCCATATGAAAGATGGCTCAGGCGTGCCTGTACTAAACCCCCCACTTATCAAATCAGAGTGGGTCAATGGTGATAAAGACCAATTAATAAAGATTGTTCTCAATGGATCAGAAGGAGGGAAATATCCGGTAAACGGGGAAACCTACACCAATGCTATGACACCACATAACTTTTTATCCGACGAAAAAATAGCCGCTGTGCTTACTTTTGTAAGAAGTAATTTTGAAAACAACTCCGACGAAGTGACGCCTGCTGAAGTAGCAGCGGCACGGGAAAGTAATGGTAAATAATTACTGACAGACCACCAGTTGCTGGTGGTCTGAACATTTTACTTCCAATACTCTTTAAAAAGTGCTTGCGACACTAAATAAAACGCATATGTCTAGCGTTATGCCAGTGTCAAATCCCAAAAACCAGCCCTCCCTCAAAATACCCTTGAGCTAAAAATTTGATTTATATTGAAATTACCAGGAGGGAAGTTGCGATTATAAATGTATAATGCATAACAGGTCGCGATAAATTTCAGGTAAACTATTTTATGAATTAGTTGGTTGTTTAGAAGTTAATTTAAAACCAACTGCTGAACCCATCCTCTAATGAGAAAGGGTAATTGAGTGGGAGCATTCGGCAATATTTACGATTTGCCACTAAGGCAACTGACTATAAATTAATTGTATAAATGAAGTTTTATTTAATTTTATTGCTTTTTCTGATAGCCTGTCAACCAACCAAAAAGAACCTTAACCTGCCAAATGATGTTAATCATGAAATGTTAATTGAGGAAAAGTTAGGCGGTAAGCCCGAGTATTTGACAAGCGCAGATGGAGACTATTTACTTTGCAGGAAAGTTGATAAATCCCACCCTGGCAAAATAGATTTTTTAGTTTATCATGTGCCAGATCAGGAGATAGTTTACCAGGACAGACTTGAAAATGGCCAGGTAGCATGGGAAAACGATGCGATAATCAAAATTACCCAGACTTTAGGTAACAGAACGGAAGACTATCCCGAAGGGTATCGTATCTATTACTATGATGTAGTCAAGAAAAAAACAATGGAAAAAGCCCCTAAAAACAATTAAATACACATTAAAGATAATTACATTATATGAAGAAGGTTTGGTTTGGTACCGCGATACTTGGTTTGGTGGTAGGTATATATTTTTTGGGAGGCCCCTGGAATAACAACGCAGTAAATATAAATCCTAAAAAAAGTTATACACCTGAAGAAATTTGGGCAAAGAGGCTGGAGAGAAAAAAACAGCAAAAAGCGCTTGGCATTTCAAAATTTGATCATCCTGATAAGTACAGTGAATATCATAAATTAATCCGAACCGGGCAGGGGGCTTATAAATCTGCATATCCCAGAAATTATAAACTTACGGCACTGCGTAAGGCCAGGAACCAGCTGGCAGCAAGAAAAAGACGCAGCCGAACCAACGCGACCGAATGGGTGGAAAGGGGACCCTTTAATGTGCCAGGAAGAACCAGGGCCCTGTTGGTATTACCAGGGGACCCAAATGGGAATAGCTGGATTGCCGGAGCAGTAGGCGGAGGCATATGGAAGACCACCAACGCCGGACAAACCTGGGAAAACAAGACCCCCGATTTACCTAATATAGCCATTACTACCATGGACTTTGCTACCTCCAACCCCTCGGTTATTTACGCCGGTACCGGAGAGTCATTTGCCAGCGATGGTATTGATGGTGATGGCATATTTAAATCGACAGATGGCGGAGATTCATGGATACAGCTGGCCTCCACCATAGGTACGGAAGACTTTGGTAATGTTAACAGAATTGTGGTTGACCCCAATAACCCGGATGTTGTTTTAGCGGCGACGCAAAATAGCTCTATATCCGGTACTTTTCGTTCCGGAATATACCGATCCGTCAACGGGGGCGTTTCCTGGTCCCTTGTATATGCGGGCTCCAGGGCAGTACAACAAATTGTGGTCACTCCGGGAAATTTTAACATCTTGTATGCTACAGAAAGTGCCATTGGGGTGTTAAAATCAACGAATGCCGGCCAGACCTGGGACAGATTCAGCAACGGGCTTTCACCGTCGGGAAGAGTGGAAATGGCGGTATCGCCGGTTAACACACAACGCCTTTTTGTATCCGCGCAAGGAGAGTTGTCCGGCAATGAATCTGACTTTTATATTTCGGATAATGGTGGTGCCACCTGGTCCCTGGTGGTAGAAGAAAATAACGGCGAAAATTTAGACTTTTTGGGAGGGCAGGGTAGCTACGATAACACCATTGTCGCCCACCCTTACAATGAAGATATAGCCTATTTTGGAGGTGTAAATCTATGGAAGGCCACAATCAAAGCCGGTACCCAGCAGGGTAATCCGACAGTTACCTCGGTGGATGAGGAAAATACCGGAGCTTTTCTGGACCTTATTAGCTCGGGGGCTGATTTTTTTAATGGTAAGATCGGAAGAGAGTCTGTAAGTCTTGCGGATTTGGTTTCCGTAGAAATACGCTTTGGACCTGGAATTTCTCAAAAGGCCCACCGGTTTACAGTAGGTGGGCAAGGTGCCGGCGTTCCGGATAATGGCTATATATACCAGGATTATGTAGACGTACCATTCCAGGTATGGGATATTGATAATAACCAGCAACTGATGGTGTCATTCCGCGATCAGCAGGAAGATGGCACCTTTAACCTGATCACAGAGAATACTTCCGGAAACGGATCAACCCATAGCCGTGAGTATCTGTTTATTCATAAAATTGATTATTCCAATACCCCTAATAACAATATAGCCACCAATGGAGGTACCAATATAGGTCAGCAACATGAAACAATGTATTTCATGTGGCCGATATTATCTGACGGAGGAACCTGGAATCCCCCCAGCCTGCCTTCCTCCACCTTAAGGATCAATTTTGGTCCGATCGTTACAAGATTCAGGCAGACCGAGGTGGTCACAGATGCCTACAATGCCAATGGTGGAAAAAATTCCTTTTCTCAGGCATTTGGTGCTAACAGTGCCATAGGGGTGCATCCCGACCATCATGGTTTATACACCTTTAAGGTCAATGAAGGCCTTAAAACGTTTAAAATTATTAATGTCAATGACGGGGGCGTATATGTGTCAAACGTTAGCATAGATCCGGGTATCAATGATGGCGATTTCAGTTTTGCCGGCAATGGCTACAATACCTCGCAGTTCTACGGCATAGATAAAAAGCCAGGAGCAAATGAATATATTGGCGGTATGCAGGACAACGGTACCTGGAGATCGCCAAGCGGCCGGGAGGCCACTGCAGTTACTAAATACCTGCGGCAGCTGGGAGGAGATGGTTTCGAAACCGTCTGGAACAATGCTGATCCAAATAAGATTATTGCCGGATCCCAGTTTAATGGTTTGGCAAGGTCGGTGAACGGTGGATTGAGCTGGAGTAATGCCACCTCCGGTATGACGGATACTGGGGCAGGCAATGCCCCCTTTATTACTAAAATAGCAAATTCTAAAAGTAACCCCGATGTCCTCTATGCGATCGGAAGAACAGGCGTTTGGGTATCAAATGATTTTGGCGGTAGCTGGAAAGTGACGGCTTTAAACAATAGCTTTAGACTTTCATCTACCTCTGATGTCAAGGTCTCTGTTGCCAACAATAATATTGTTTGGGCTGGCACGGGAATGACCTCTTTCAATAAATTACACGTATCTACAAATGGTGGACTCACATTTCAGACCACCAATAATTTTAACAATGCGTCATTCGGATTTTTGTCCGGCCTGGCGACGCACCCTACGGAAGATTCCACGGCTTACGTCCTGTTTTCCATATCCAACGCGCCAAAGGTTTTGAAAACCACGGATCTTGGAGAAACATGGGAAGATATCACCGGATTCAATGGCGGTGGGGCTAGCAGCAAGGGGTTTCCGGATGTGGCTACTTATAGCTTGTTGGTTTTACCTCATCAAACCAACACCATATGGGTTGGAACTGACATAGGCATTGTGGAATCTACTGACAATGGGGAAACCTGGAGTTTGCTGGATGACAATTTGCCTGGAACCGCAGTTTGGGACATGAAGGTACAGGATGACCAGGTAGTGATTGCCACCCACGGCAGAGGTATTTGGACCACCACCATACCTGCGCTTCCGCCGGCAGTTTTTGTTCCTTTTATAGAAAGTACCGGTCTTGTCGCTTCCGGAAAACTTAACGTGAATGTATCCTTGCGCTCTGCTTATGATTCCACGCAAATTTTAATAGATGACGAAAGGGTAGGAAGCATAGGGTCCACCGATCCGGGTAGCGTAATATTCAGTGTGAGCAACCTGCCCTCCAGCGGTACGGTTTCTGTGGTAGCCAGATCTTTCAACGGACAAAAAGCCCTTTTATCAAATGAAAAACTGGTCCAGTTATTTGAAATTAAACCTCCTGCGAAATCCTATAGTAACGACTTTAATGACGGCGAGGATAGCGATTTTGTCGGCAATGGCTTTAGTATTGGTACCACCTCAGGGTTTTCCGACGCCGCCATTAATTCGCCGCATGACTATGAAGCTAACACCACCTATACATATCAATTGAATACGCCCATCATTATTGCCGAAGAGAATGCTACATTTCAATATGATGATGTAGCCATCATTGAAACAGGGGAGGAAGGCGCTACATTTCCCGAACAGGACTTTTATGACTATGTGGTTGTTGAAGGCACCAAGGATGGTATTAACTGGACACCTATTGCTGACGGCTATGATGCCAGCTTTAATGCAGGTTGGTTGAGCCGGTACAACAGTCAGTCGGATAATGATGGCGATTCCGATCTATTTGTAGCTCATAACGTCGATCTGCTCAATACATTTAATGCCGGGGACACGGTTATTTTCCGATTCCGGCTATTTTCCGATCCGGCTACTATTGGTTGGGGATGGTTAGTTGACAATTTATTTATACAGCAGGAAAAACCTAATTTGGGTCCGGTGGGTATTGAAGATGAGATCGCAGCGGAAGTACTTTCTTTTGCACATTATCCGAACCCATCGCAGGGATTAATTACTGTTAATTACTTTTTACCTGATGCGGATGTCGTCCTTTTTAAGTTGATTAGTATTGAAGGAAAAATGGTGGATTCGAAGTATGTTGGAAGAAAAATGCAGGGAAATAATTCAACGGTTTTTGACTTTAGCCGGCAGGGTAGAGGGATCTATTTTTTACGCATGGAAACCAATAGCGGTAATTTTAGTCAAAAGATAATTTTGCAATAATCCTGCCATTACTTTTGACCTGAGGAGGTGGTTTATTTAGGTTAGGAGGATTGGCTTCGTTCATAGCTAAAAGCCCGGTTTTTCCGGTATGGCATTACTTTTATCTCAAGATGATCGGATCATTATGTAATTGAAAAACATTTTATATCAATTACGTATATAATATGATACAAAACCCATGATGCATGCCATTATCCAATGCCACCAAAATTAAACTCCGGTCTGTTTTTGTTATTACACTGATATGGATGGTAGTTTCAATGATTATTGTGCTTCATGACTATTTGTTTCAGTCAGAGCTAAAAATAATGGGAATTGAGGCCTATGATCCTTCCAGTACCTTTTTTACAACCATATTTGCCGTTTCAATTGCGGGTTTTATAGCCGCTCCGTTGATGGTTTTTTATCTTAAAGACCGGTTTAAGAACAAACCACTATGGTTTTCACTCTTTTTTAATACCGCCACCTTTGTTGTTATTATTACCATAGTGACGCTACCCGCCTCCATTTTTTATAATTTATTAAGTAAAGAATTATCTATTGGAGACAGTCAATTAGCAGAAGAGGTCTGGAAGTTTTATACCAGCCCTTCCTATTTATTAATACTGTTTAACTGGACGCTTATTTCCTTTCTTACGCTGATTGTTTTACAAGTCAATGATAAATACGGACAAGGGGTGATGTTTGCTTTGTTAAAAGGTAAGTATAATAAACCCAAGCAGGAAGAAAGGATATTTATGTTCCTTGACATTACCTCTTCGACTACAATTGCAGAGGAGCTGGGAAATATCCAGTACTTTGAACTGCTCAGATCCTTTTTTCAGGATATTACACAGCCTATTCTCAAAAATTATGGTGAAATCTATCAATATGTTGGCGACGAAATTGTCGTATCGTGGAAAATGAAAAATGGCTTGCGGCGGGCGCATTGTTTGCAATGTTTTTTTGAAATAGAAAACACCATGCAAAAACTTTCGCCCAAATATATCCGGAAATATGGTCTCGTGCCCGGATATAAGGCAGGCCTGCACTGTGGTGAGGTTACCGTAGGTGAGGTGGGAACCATTAAAAAGGATATTATATTTTCAGGGGATGTCCTCAATACTACTGCCAGGATCCAGGATGCCTGCAAAAGATTTGACGCCAAATTGCTAATATCACAAGATCTTATCCACCGCCTTGATACCCACCATAGTTTTGGTTTTAAGGAAATTGGTGCCATTCAATTAAGAGGGAAGTTGCAACCTGTAAACCTGTCCATTGTCCACAAAAAAACATTGCCGGATGATGCAGCCGTCCATAAGCATCTTTCAAACAAAGAGATGGTTTAACGAACTGCCTGAAAGACCAGGTGGGGAATCCGCGTTTTGACTAAAACCAATTGGCGATTGAAAATGGTTCATTCCAGTTTAAAACGAATAATTGCCAACTGTTGATCTTTCATCTCGGGAGCAATAGAATGGGAACGGTAATTTTTTTGATTTTTTTGTCGGGTAAGCCAGTTATAATGCTTTCTTAATTGGTAAGATTCAACCTTACTCCTGACCAGGGTAAAAAGCCTTTTTTGACTGTTGTGAAATGAAAACAACGCCAGCATAATGATGATAAGAGCAATGATCCTTTTGTTTTGCATAACCGCTAGTTTGTTTTAAGCACAACCCCCGATCGCTACTTGTTTCAGCTGACCGGATTGTAATTGTAATACCGGGCTTCAGGGAAAAGGTTACAGGTGAGTTGTTAAAAAAAGTTTTGTAATTAAAAGAACCAAAGCTTGATGGCCATGAAGATTACCATTACCAGGAGAATGGGTTTGATCAGGTTTTGCCCTTTCCCCACTGACCATCTGCTGGCGATCCACGCGCCGGTAACATTGCCGGCAGCCAAAGTAAGGCCTATCCACCAGTCTACTTTTTGGTCCAGGGCAAATACGGAAAATGCAGCAATGGTGTAAATGAAAATGACCATGGCTTTGAGACTATTGGTTTTAACCAGATCAAATCCGTTGATGGTCGTCAGGGTGGCTATGATAATAAATCCCACACCCGCCTGTATAAACCCACCGTAGATCCCTACAAAAAAGAATGAGACAATGCCCACCCACTGCTTGCCGGCGGAGAGGTTTTCGGTTTTGGTGGCAATTCGTTTCAATGGGTTGAATACAATCATCAATACCACCAGAATCATAATAATGGCAAGAATACGATTGAAAGTTTCGCCCTTGATGTCAATGGATATTTTTGCGCCGATGACAGCGCCCAAAGTAGCGGAAATGCCTAACCATAACCCATAGGGAAACACAAAAACCCCCTTACTCTTAAAGCCTGAAGCCGCGGAAAAAGTACCCAGCAAGATGGAAAGGCGATTGGTACCGTTGGCGACATTAGGTGGTAGACCTAAAAAAATTAACAGCGGAAGCGTGATCAATGATCCGCCGCCGGCCAGCGTGTTGATAAACCCTGCCAACAATCCCGCTACACCAATAATTAAAGAGTCCTGTAATCCCATGATGCTTTTTGAAAGGTGCTAAAATAGGCAATTAGTTGAAAATAAATTCATCATAAAGACAACGCTTTTATCAACCCGGGCATTAAGGGGTTACCAAACGGAGGAAAGTTTTAAGGAAATAAACAAGATGAAAAATATTTGGTCATACGGTAGATACCTGGTGATAGCAAACTTTTTGATAGCAGGTGTAACACCATTTGCCCTGGGACAAATTCGCTATGGAGATCAGGACCACCGCAATAAAAAAATGGAGGTAACCTATGACCAGCCACGAGCTTATCATATAGCCAAAATTAAGGTAATAGGCACGGAGCACCTTGATCACAATGCGCTGATATCGCTCTCAGGACTCAAGGTAGGAGACAGGGTAAAAATACCCGGCAATAAAATAACCGATGCAGTCAATAAGCTTTGGAGCCAGAAGATAATGGAAGATGTGGGTGTTTATGCCACCGATATTAAGGGGGATAGTGCATCACTGGTGATAAAAATCAAGGAGTTTCCTAGGTTGTCAAAAATTACTTTCCGAGGTATTTCCAAGGGTCATCAAAACACTTTGAAGGACGATGTCGATCTGATCATTGGGAGGATCATTACTGAGGCTATTATAAAAAATGCAGAGTTGGCGGTGAAAAGATTTTTCATTGAAAAAGGATTTCTCAATGTTGAAGTCAAATCCCGAAGAATTTTGGATCAGGGGGGGCTGAATACTGCCACACTTCAATTTGAGGTCAAAAAGAAGAACAAGGTCAAGGTGGCAAGGATTTTTGTTGATGGCAATCACCAGTTTTCTGAAGGTAAGCTCAAAAGGCAAATGGCAAATACCAGCGAAAAAGTAAGGATTAGCTTATTCCAGGGAAGTTCCGGGAGGCGAAGGAGCCCTTTCATTGCAGCCGCAGACTCGTCGTCTGGGAATGCAGGTAGGAGCAAAGGGTTGAAAAGCTTTATCAATGATCGATTCCGCCTGAACTTTTTTGGAAATTCCAAATTAAAGATGTCATCACTCGAAGAAGATAAAAAAAGTCTTCTATCCTTTTACAACCGGCGGGGTTATCGAAATGCCAGTATCGTGGCAGATACCGTTATTCAGGTCAATAAAAATTCCGCACATGTGTATTTAAAAATAAACGAGGGCCGTAGGTTTTACTTCCGAAACATTACCTGGCAGGGTAACTATAAATACAGCGATAAAACCTTATCTACCATCCTAAACATCCAGAAAGGAGACGTTTATAGCTTTGAACTCCTCAACCAAAAGCTCAATTATAACCCTACAGGAAGAGATGTTGGTTCTGTCTATTTTGATGATGGTTACCTGATGTTTGGGGTTAACCCGGTGGAGGTAGGTGTAGAAGGAGACTCGGTCGATGTGGAGATACGCATTAATGAAGGTTCTCAATTTACCATTAATCAAGTACGAATTAAAGGAAATGCGCAAACCAGTGACCATGTTATCAGGCGGGAATTAAGAACTTTGCCCGGGCAAAAATTTAGCCGCCAGGATTTGGTAAGATCAACCCGTGACCTGGCAGCTTTGGGCTATTTTAACCCGGAAACGATCGATGTGAAACCGGTGCTAAACGGTACCGAAGGAACAGTAGACCTTGAATATACCGTCGAGGAGGTATCAGGTACCGAGTTTCAGCTGTCGGCCGGCCTGACGGGGAATTCACAACTATTTGGAACCCTTGGCATCGCTTTAAATAACTTTTCAGCCCGCAAGTTTTTCAGCTTTAAGGACTGGCATGGCCTGCCGTTGGGTGACGGGCAAAAACTTCAGATCAGTGCCCAGAGTAATGCGTCGACTTTTCAAAATTACTCCCTGAGCTTTTCCGAACCCTGGTTTGGTGGGAAAAAACACAATTCCTTTTCGCTGAATTTTAGCCACGTAGTCAATCAGCGATATAACTTTGAATTGGAAAAATTTGGAAAGCTTAAGCTGTATAGTGCGAGTGTCGGATTGGGCAAGCGCCTGCGATGGCCCGACGATTATTTTCAGCTGCAACAATCTATTACCTACTCCTATTATGATTTTAATGATTATAACAACATAGGTCTGGGGATTAGCAATGGTGATTCACATAGTCTTACCTTCAATACCACCTTTTCGCGATACAACCTTGATAATCCGATTTACCCAAGATCGGGTTCTTCATTGTCATTAAGGGTAAGCCTGACACCCCCCTACTCCCTTTTTAATAACCGCGATTATGAAAATGAATCCAATGAGGAAAAATATAAGTTCGTTGAGTATCATAAATGGGACTTTGATGCTGAGTTTTATACGCCTATCGCCGGTGATTTAGTATTTCATGCCAAAACCAGCATGGGCTTTTTAGGATCCTATTCCAGCGCGCTGGGCATCGGACCTTTTGAAAGATATTTTCTGGGAGGTAGCGGTATCGGAAGTACTGGAGATTTTTTAATTGGTTCGCAGCCAATTGGGTTGCGTGGCTATGATGAAAACGCCATTGTTCCGGTTGATCCGAATTCAGGGTTTGATGGTGGCGTGGTTTTTAACAAATTTACCTTTGAGTTGCGCTATCCCGTAAGTTTAGGAAAGCCTATGATTTATGTGCTGGGTTTTATGGAAGCTGGAAATACCTGGAATAGCTACGAAGATTACAATCCCAATCAATTGTTTAAAACAGTTGGAGTAGGTGTTAGAATTGACCTCCCGGGCATGGGCTTAATAGGGATAGACTACGGCCATGCTTTAGATAAGACCATCGGCAACTTTTCGCCGGTCAGAGAGAATTTTACATTTACAATGGGTGGCTCTCGTAGATGACAACCCTCAAAAGCCTATTGCTGACGGTGAGTATTTTTAATTGAGATTTAAGTGTTTCTTTTCTGTGTTGAATTTGTATTCATCCCACTTCGAAATGATAAAATTATAGAATTCCATTTCCTTGATATATTTTTCCCTGTTGGTATATCCATACAGGCTTTTGTAATGGGATTCTACATTATCATAGTCATCTATTAATCTTTGTTTTTCCTTTTTTATGGAATTAAGAAGGGTGGTTTTTTCAAGAACATTCATACTCAAACATTTTAATTTCACACACTATATTTAACTCATTTCTACGTCAATTATTGTATCAAAACCAATGCAATTTGAAAAAAATCACTGCTTCGAAATGAAATTAAATATTAAATATAGCCATAATCAGTAAGATTTCAAAGATTTTGCACGGAATAGCCTGCGATTTAATGCCCTGGTGGGCAAAGCAGTTCGACCGTTTTCTTTTTCAGTTTGCCAAAGCTTTTTTGTTATGATGTTCAAACACAGTCCGGTTTTACCCAAAATTCAAAAACATTAATATCACTTTTTACCATAAAAAAACGGATCCCTATTCATTATATTTACAGCATGTTAGAAGCTATTGAAAAATTTGAAGATATATTAAGAAGGCTTAAGAAATTAAACTACGGCGATCATAATTTATTTAGTGCCACAAGGAAAGAGTGCCTGATGTTAATCAATAACTTTTTGCCAAAGGATTCTCCTTATAAAAAAGACCTCGAGCAAATAAAAATATCAAAAAACAATCAGGAAAATGACTCCTCCAGCCTTGACCGGTGGATCCATGGTCACGAAGAATTCATTAACCTGGTCCGCATTGTGATCGAGGATCTTCAAATCCAGCAACGCAAGGAAATTAACAAATCAAAAAATAAGACAGAAATTGAAAAATACGTGTCAGAAATTGAAAGGATCAAGAATGACACCGGCAAGGATTTAATCTTTGAACGCAATAATTATAATTACCTCAAGAGAAAATATGACTTGCTCCAGTATAATTATGATCAGTTAAATGCCTCTTATCAGCAGGTCCTTGGGAAAAAAAATCAGTGGATCCTATACATTACCTGGACGGTCCTGGTTGGTTTGCTGGTCCTGGTATTTGATCAGATAATTCACTGGCAATGGTTTGAAGATCACAGTAGAAGGCTGTATATAAAGTTGACGGGACTGTTGTTTACGGGGTCCATTTTTTTGTTAATTCCTTTCAGGAAAAACATCAGGATTATGGTGGTTTCAGGGATTGTACTGCTGGTGCTGGTGATATTGGTATTGTTGCCCTACGCATAAAAAAAGGAGAATTAATCCCCTTTTTTTACTGTTGATCTAGAAAGTGCTACTTGCTTAATCTATAGAAAGATGTATTGTCTAAATTCATAATCAGATCACTTTGATGGAGATAAGCCAATAATTTTTTATTGCCGGCTATTTTATCGGTATGGATTTCCAACTGGTACATCAGGTTTTCTTCCTTATCAAAAAATTTAAAGACCTTTTTGTCCTCATTCCCTGTCAAACGCTGTTCTTTCTGCCATTCATAGTTCGTGGCCGTTTTTTCAATTTTCAATACCTCGGACTTAAACCTTAAATCCTTTTCCGGCTTGTCAATGCTGGCGGCTTTGGTATTAAAAACCAGCAGAATTAAAATAGCCATGATAATACCAACAATAACAATTAGTCTTTCTGTAATTACATTGATTGATTTCATGATGTGAGTGTTTTGACCTAATAATCACTATAAAGCCAATTCATATGCCATATTTTATAAGTGTTTAATAATGAGTTGCTTGAGGTAGGTATAATGAATTTTTAGCGCTTTTTTTGTCACAAAAACGGACACTTTTTCGAACGCTTCTGAACAGAAAAATGATGTGGAAAGTGCAAACAATAGGTTTTAATATTTATTAATTTAGCAGTTAGTGTGGCGATTGTTAAATAAGCTTACTAGTTTTTGCTGCTATTTTTTCTTTATACAAGGCAAAATTTGAAGGCATAGCAGCGCTACGTTTGAAAATTTTAACGATGTAGAAAGGAAAAAGAGGGGTGAAAATAGTGAGTTTATTTAGTAATCACCACACTTCTAGTTAAGTGAAATAGTTTAAAGCAACCAGATGCGTTATAGGTATAGTTTAGTTTGGATAATTTTTCTGATAATATGTTTTTCCTGTCAAAAGGATAAATCCCGGGTAATTCAGTCATATTCAACCACCAACGCGAAGGAGTTTTTCAAGTGGAAACCCGATCGTTCCCCATTGATCAGCGCTCACCGGGGTGGTCCTTCTCCTGGTTTCCCTGAGAATTGTTTGGAAACCTTTGAGAATACCCTCTCCCATGTACCCGCTTTAATAGAATGTGATGTAAATATTAGCAAGGACGGTTATCTGGTGATGATGCACGACGACAAGGTTGACCGTACAACTGATGGAACAGGTTATGTTGACGGCTTATCGCTTGCGCAGCTACAGCAGCTGAAATTGAAAGATAATGAAGGCAACATAACTGATTTTAAAATCCCTACGCTCAAGCAGGTACTCGAATGGGCAAAGGGGAAAGCCCTGGTTAGTATTGATGCTAAGCGAGGAGTGCCATTTGACAAAGTCATACGATTAATTGAAGAAACCGGAGCCGAAGAAAATGTCACCATCATTGTCTATAATGTGGAAAATGCCATTGAGGTCCACCGGTTAAATCCTTCATTGATGCTTTCAATGACCATCAGAAATAAAGATGAACTATTAAGGGTAAAAAAGGCTGGGATCCCCATGGAAAACGTTATTGCTTTTACCGGCGTAAGACTTCTGGATGAAAGCCATTATAATATGCTCCACCGGGAAGGCATTTTTTGTATTTTGGGAACGTTGGGCAACCTGGATAAAAGGGCGGAGAAAAGGGGAGACGATATTTACCTGAGCTTTATCAAAAAAGGAGTCGACATTTTGGCTACCGACCGGCCAGTAGCTGCTGCCCGTGCAATCGGTGTTTTTGTTAACGAGTAAACTTTTATACCAAATTTTTATGATTATTGACCTTAGAAGCGATACGGTTACAAAGCCTACGGAGGCTATGCTTGCCGCGATGATGCAAGCCAAAGTTGGTGATGATGTTTTTGACGAGGATCCCTCCGTCAAGCAGCTGGAACGAAAAGTGGCTGATTACTTTGGAATGGAGGCTGGTCTTTTTTGCCCTTCAGGTACGATGACCAACCAAATTGCTCTTAGGATTTCTACCCAACCGCAGGATGAAATCATTTGTGATGTCAGGTCACATATATATAATTATGAGGCCGGCGGCATTGCATATAATTCTTTGGTTTCTGTGAGCCTTGCCAATGGGCATTACGGCAGGTTATCTGCCGACGACATCACCGGTTGTATCAGACCTGACGATGTACATGCACCTAATACCAGTTTAGTCTGCCTTGAAAACACGGTTAATAAAGGTGGTGGCAGTTATTATGAGATGGAAAATATTAAAGAGATCCACGCCGTGGCAAAAGCCCATAATTTAAATCTGCATCTGGATGGCGCCCGATTATTTAATGCCCTGGTGGCATCCGGTCAGGATGCGAAAGCATATGGAAAATACTTTGATACTATTTCCATTTGTCTTTCAAAAGGATTGGGTGCCCCGGTGGGATCGGTATTGCTATCAGATAAAGAAGGCATTAAAAGAGCCAATCGTGTCCGAAAAGTTTTTGGCGGTGGTATGCGCCAGGCCGGTTACCTGGCTGCAGCGGGGATCTATGCCCTGGATCACCACGTTGATCGCTTGTCTGAAGACCACCGCCGCGCCCGGATTCTTGGTGAAGTACTGGTGCAGCAATCCTTTGTCAAAGAGGTGCTGCCCGTAGCAACCAATATTGTTATCTTTTCATTGGCTACCGGATTAACACCGCAATGGCTGTTGGAGGAGCTCCTAAAATATCAGATTAAGGCGGTGCCATTTGGAAAGGAGGAGGTACGTTTTGTGACACACCTTGATTTTGATGATCATATGTTAACAAAAACCAGGCAGGCGCTTGAGGAGATATCCGAGGTAGTGATGAAATCGGATAAAATATAAAATGATCTTTTCCCGCTTAATTTTAGTTTAATGCCCGTCATTTTTGCCTACCAGGTAGACCCCGGCAAATATCAGCAGAGAAAACAATATTTGCTGCCAGTCGAGAGAGCCAAGGCCAAATACAATGGTAATAAAGGTTGCAAACACCGGCTGCAAATAGACATAGGCACCCGCTACCGACGGGCGGGTGTGTTTTAGTGCCCAGGCATTTAATAAATAGGTACAGCATGTTGTTCCTACTACCACAAATGCCAGACTCATCCAAATAGTAAATGGAAAATTAGACCATTGAACCTGGGTTAGCTCATGAAAACCAAATGGCAATACCATAAAAAAACCAAAAATAAATACCCATTTTACAACCGTTACCGGATGATATCTCAACATGAGCGGTTTCACAATTACCAGGTAAATTCCGTAAAAAATACTATTGGCAATAACCAATAAGTCGCCTATAAACCTGGTCTTTTCCGATGAAGCGCCACTGGAGGTAATTAGTAAGATAGCGCCGAAGCCCCCTATGATAATCCCGGCCATTTTCAATTTGGTGATTCTTTCTTTCAGAATTATGTATGATGTTACCAGGACAATAATTGGTACCATCGTCATAATGATGGAAGCATTGATAGCACTGGTATAACTCAGGCCTTTAAAAAAAGAGAGCATGTTTGCCCCCGAGCCGAAAATGGCTACCAGAAAAAACTTTTTATAATCCCGGACGTGAACCAGTTTTTCTTTGATAAAAAGTGCATGAAATATCCAGAAAAGCAGACCGGCAACCACTACCCTGACCACGATGAGGGCAAAAGGTGCCATATACACCGGCATAATTGCTTTGGCGATGATATAATTGGCGCCATAGATGAGACCAGCTGCCGCCAAGGCCAAATGTACCCTTATCTCTTTTGACATGACGCAAAACTAATCATTGGAAGGAGCTAAACCGGATATTAACAGAGAATTTTAAATAAGGATTAAGATTCATTCCTTATAATTGCTACTGATTTTTTTTTAATTTACTGGTATGTTTAATGCAAATCATCCTTTGGCTGAACGGTTGCGGCCGACCACTTTGAAAGAGGTGGTGGGACAAGAACATCTGGTGGGGGATAACGGCGTCTTGCAGCGTGCTGTGAAAGTGGGTATTATCCCTTCCATGATCCTTTGGGGACCTCCTGGCGTGGGAAAAACCACTTTGGCCAACATTCTTGCTACTCATATTAATGCCGCATTTTTCACACTAAGTGCCGTTAGCGCCGGTGTGAAAGAGGTAAGGACTGTGATTGAAAAAGCCAAGGGGTATCCCAAAACGATTTTGTTTATTGATGAAATTCATAGATTCAGTAAATCGCAGCAGGATGCGCTTTTAGGTGCAGTTGAGAAGGGTATCATTACCCTGATCGGAGCAACAACGGAAAACCCCTCATTTGAGGTTATCTCCGCACTCCTTTCCCGGTGTCAGGTCTATACACTTAAAGCATTGGAGGAGTCAGATTTGTTGAAACTGGTAGATAGGGCTTTAAAGACCGATGAAAAATTACAAGCCAAGAAAGTAGACATCAAAGAGCATACCTCGTTGTTGAATATTTCAGGTGGTGATGCCAGGAAATTGTTGAATTTACTGGAACTGGTAGTGGATGCCTTACCTGGCGATAGCATTGAAATTACCAATGACAATGTAAAGCAGATTGCCCAACAGCGGGTGGCTATTTATGATAAAAGTGGCGAGCAGCACTATGATATTATCTCAGCATTTATCAAATCTATCCGGGGTAGCGACCCCAATGCTGCGGTGTATTGGTTGGCAAGGATGATAGAAGGCGGTGAAGACGTGAAATTCATAGCGCGCCGGTTGGTGATACTGGCTTCGGAAGATATTGGCAATGCTAATCCTACCGCCCTGGTACTCGCTACCAATGCCTTTCAGGCTGTCAATATGATTGGCTATCCGGAAGCGGAAATAATATTGTCGCAGTGCACAACATATCTTGCCAGCTCACCGAAAAGTAACGCCAGCTATGTGGCTATAAAATCTGCTAAATCCCTGGTCAATAAAACGGGGGACCTGGCCGTGCCGCTACCGATAAGAAATGCACCGACCAAGTTGATGAAAAAGGAAGGCTATGGTGAGGGATATAAATATGCCCATGATCACCCCGGAAATTTTGTGGATATGGAATTCCTCCCGGAGGAGATAAAAGGTACTAAATTGTATGATCCCGGTGCCAATGCGAGGGAAAATGAGTTAAGGAAGCGACTGAAGGCTTTTTGGGGTAGCAAGTACCAATACTAATTTTTAAGCTTATACCTGTACCGAATATAATCTGACGCCGTTTAAACTGTTTAAAATATGAAACGCTTAATCCTATTTATTAGCCTTGTGGCAGTAACCAAAATACTTGCCGCGCAGGACCGGGTTACCGGAAAGTCATTTGCAACACGTTCTGAGGTAATCGCTCAGCATGGCATGGTAGCTACCAGCCAGCCATTGGCCACGCAGGTTGGATTGGATATCTTAAGAAGAGGAGGCAACGCAGTAGATGCCGCCATTGCCGCAAATGCCATGCTGGGTTTGGTTGAGCCCACCGGAAATGGCATTGGCGGAGATTTGTTTGCCATCATTTGGGATGCTAAAACCAAAAAATTATATGGTCTAAATGCCAGCGGAAGATCTCCCGGAGCGCTGAAACTATCTTACTTTCTGGAAAATGGTATCAAAAAAATACCTGCCCATGGCCCACTGCCGGTATCTGTACCCGGTTGTGTCGATGGATGGTTTGAAATGCATCAAAAATTTGGTGTCATGTCGATGGCTGATATTTTACAGCCGACCATTGATTATGCGAACGAAGGTTTTCCCGTTAGCGAATTAATCGCCCATTATATGCAGCTCAGCGGGGGTTTTCTTTCAAAATTTGATGGTTTTAAAGAAACCTACATGCCCAATGGCCATATGCCAAAAAAAGGAGAAATTTTTAAAAATCCCTTTTTAGCCAATACATTGACTGAGATAGCCAAAGGCGGCAGGGATGCATTTTATCGGGGAGCTATTGCAAAGACAATTGCCAAATACATGAAGGAACAGGGTGGGTTTCTGTCATACAAAGATTTAGCCAGTCACAAGTCCGAATGGGTTCAACCTGTTAGCACCAATTACCGGGGTTATGACGTTTGGGAGTTACCTCCTAATGGACAAGGTATTGCCGCCTTGCAAATCTTAAATATACTGGAAGGTTATGACATTAAATCCATGAATTTTGGCAGCCTGGAATATGTCCATACTTTCACTGAAGCTAAAAAACTGGCTTACGAGGACAGAGCCAGGTTTTATGCAGATATGGATTTTAACCAGGTACCTGTAGACCGGTTGATTTCCAAGGAATACGCCAGGGAAAGAAGCGCCATGATCCGCCCCGACAGGGCTGCAAGAAGTTTTCCTTCGGGAAACCTGCGGGATGGAGATACCATTTATCTGACTGTAGCTGATAAGGATGGCAATATGGTTTCGCTTATTCAAAGCAATTTCCGTGGGATGGGCTCAGGGATGACTCCTACCGGGCTGGGATTTGTTTTGCAGGATCGCGGGCAACTGTTTTCATTGGAAAAAGGGCATTTTAACGTATATGAGCCCAATAAAAGGCCCTTTCATACCATTATTCCGGCTTTTATCACAAAAGATGGAAAACCCTGGATTAGCTTTGGCCTTATGGGAGGTGCCATGCAGCCACAGGGGCACGTACAGATAGTTGTCAACCTTATTGATTTTGGTATGAACCTCCAGGAAGCCGGCGATGCGCCGAGAATGCAACATCTTGGTTCATCACAACCGACTGGAGAAAAAATGACCAATGGAGGAACGCTATATCTCGAAGACGGGTTTGACTATGAAGTTGTCAGAGGCCTGATGAGAAAAGGCCATAAAGTGAGCTGGGCCAATGGTGCCTATGGAGGCTATCAGGCCATTATGTGGGATGATGAAAATGGAGTTTATTACGGAGCTTCAGAGTCAAGGAAAGATGGACAGGCAGCTGGTTATTAAAAAGAGATAGAGAGGACAATTAGCCATTTAACCTAATGCAGATAATGTCTGCAACAGGATGATATCAGCTTTTTGATCGATCTTCTTGGATTTCTTTTCCAAGTTCCGTTGAACCAGGATTTTCAGGAGCCTGGTTTTCACAAATTTCGAGGTATTCGGGACGAAACGAATTGCGATAGATTTTTCCCTCTTTTCCCTGCCATTCGCATTCAACTAGTCTGAGGCCAAAGACGGCATAAACGGTCATTTCATCGCTTCCCGAAATAAGGCGTACTTTGTCGCCAATTTTAAATTTATTCATAGAAATTCCGGGAAATATTAACCACCAATTTTAAACGTTTGAGTATCAACTTATCCTAAAAATTTTACAATAACCAACGATTCAATATAAAAAAATTTAATCGATAATATTTAACTTTTTTTAAAGAAGTTATCCACAACTTATTTACACTTTTCTATAAAATATTTATAGTCAGTTGATTAGAAATAGACTATTCAAGTGATGCTTCGTTTAAAATAAAACTGAGGTCGGGTGGGCATGTTGATTTTGACTGTGAAATACATAGAATTTTACTTTTAATAAATTGTACTTTTGAAATATTGAATAAATTGGAATCCTTATGTTTGGCTAGGTCAGGGCACATTTGATGGGTTACCTAATTATAATATTCCGGTATATACTACTGAAACCAATGATTGAGCTAATGAAAAGGTTAATCGCATTTTTAATCTTAGGAGTTTGGTTCTTTTCATGTACACCTATTACTTACAACAATGGTTATTATGGGAAAAAGAAAGTAGTGGTGAAAGAGGGAAAATATACCTCTGCCGATGAAAGGAAAAGGATAAAATATTACTACAATCCGGAATATAAAAGAAAGCAAATAGTCCGGAAAACAAAACATTAATTACAGCCTACATCCAACAACCAAAAAACCAGTTTCATGCTGGTTTTTTTTTAACATTAATTTCACGAAAACATAATTTTTATTTGATGCCTTTCCATCTTTTGGTCATCTGCTAATAACTATCTTAGTTATCCGTATAGGAAACTTTGTATGCCGTGACTGTGATGACCTTCCTTTTAAAAAGATTTTTTTTCCTTCTTAGTCTGATACCTTGTATACTCTGGGCGCAAGAGCCTGTGATGACCTCGGTGTTATCAACAGGGAGTTGGTATCAATTCAAAATACATAAAAGCGGCGTCTACCGGATTGATTATGATCAATTGCAAAACATAGGAATTGATGTGGATGGGATCAATCCCTGTGAAATTAAAATTTATGGAGGCCCGGGCGCTATGTTGCCACAGGCTAATGGCGCAGCAAGGCCACAGGATCTGGCAGAACACACCATTCTTGTTGCCGGTGAGGAAGATGGCAGGTTTGATGAAAATGATTACATATTATTTTACGGCGAAGGCGCCGGTAGCATTAAGTTTGATTTGGAGGAGAGATCCATTGAAGTAGAACCACACCTTTACGATCGGCATAACTATTATTACCTTACCATCTCCCGAAAGACCGGGTTGCGGGTTGAATCACAAACTGCGGCTAAAGAAGATACCGAGAATGTTATCACCTATTTTGATGATTATTACTTTCACAAGCAATCATTGAAAAACCTGCTTGCTTCAGGCAGAAAGTGGTATGGAGAAGAAATGTCAGAGGGTGAAGCCATCGCTTTTCAGCTGCCGATTCAACATTTGAATTCGACCGGCAAGGCACGGCTCCAGGCCGCTGTGCTGTCTACCTCCAAGAAAAACAGCCAATTTGATTTTAGCCTCAACAACGTAAAAATTGGTGACATCAAAACCAAAAAGGTGGCATTTTACGCTTATGGAAGACAGGCTGAGGAAAATGAAGGCGTTATTGAATTTGACGCGAATTTATTACTCCCCGTTGATAAACTTTCCAATCTTGAAATAGCTTTTGACGACTTGGGTGGTGATGCCGGCTACCTGGATTACTTTCTCCTCAATTTTCAAAGAAAACTGGTAATGACAGATAATCAGCTGATATTCAGATCCTTTGCCAGCGCCGGATTCCCTATTAGTAATTTCAGGATCGATGGTATGGATGCTAACATGAAGGTTTGGGATATTTCCAACCCCCGGCTAATTGCGGAGTTGCCTGTTGCTATTAGCGGAGATCAGGGAAATGTCATCACAAATACCGGCGAGCTTAAGGAAATGATAGCCTTCGACCCGTTATTATTGCCACCTCCGGACTTTAAAGGGAGGGTCCAAAACCAAAACCTTCACGGCATGCAAACACCGGATTTTCTTATTCTTACCACTGCTGAGTTCATGGATCAGGCAACAAGGTTGGCCGATTTTAGAACGTCAAATGGTGGCTTGCAAACAGCTGTTGTCGATATCGCTACTGTATATCACGAGTTTTCTTCCGGTCAAAAAGATATTACGGCACTGAGAGATTTTATCAGACACCTACATCTTAAGTCCGGCCGCTTAAAGTATCTGCTGCTATTTGGGGATGCCTCCTATGATTATCTCTCTGCCAATTCGGAAAATACCAATTTTGTTCCGACTTATCAATCAAGAAATTCCTTGCACAATGTTTTTACCTATGCATCGGATGATTATTTTACATTCATGGATGATAGCGAGGGAGATTGGCTGGAGACAAATTCCTATTTTAAGATCCAGCATGATCTCGATATTGGGGTAGGAAGATTACCGGTCAAAACAAGTGAGGAGGCAACAACCATTGTGGACAAGCTCATTCAGTATGCTGAAAAGGAATTCAACGATCATGCCTGGCGAAACAAAGTAGTTTTCGTAGCTGATGATGGCGAGGCGAATAAGTTTCAACATCAATCGGATTATCTGGCCAGCCAGATTGAAAACAATGATCCCGAATATGTGGTGGATAGGTTATTTGTCGATTCCTATCCTATTGAAAATAAAAATGGAAAGAGAGCGGCACCGCGGGCCAGGGAGAAAATAAACCAGCATATCAATGAGGGCGTTTTAATTTTTGATTTCATTGGACACGGCGGCGAAACTGCACTGACCAATGAGGGCCTTGTTGATCTCGAATCCATTGATGTCTGGGAAAATGAAAACAGGCTCCCGGTAATTTTAACCGCCACCTGTGAATTCGGGAGATATGATGACTGGGATTTGGAATCCGGTGCCGAAAAAGCGCTCTTTAAAAAAAACGGCGGAGCCATTGCTTTGTTGACTACCTCAAGACCGGCGATCGTCAACACCAACTTTGATGTAAGCAAGGCTTTTTATGAAAGTGCTTTTAACAATACCGGCCCCGCAACGGCCAGGTTAGGGGATATCTTAAGAGAAACTAAAAACAAAAGTGTTTTTGGCATCGTAAACAGGAGCTTTGTTCTGTTGGGAGATCCATCTATGCAGCTGGCCTATCCTCAATATGATGTGGTCATAACCAGCGTTAATGACAAGCCGGAAATTGATACTTTGCAATCATTTTCCGATATCAGTCTTGTTGGCGAAATACGTAAAGGAGCTTCACTTTTATCGGATTTTAATGGGGTTTTAAATATCAGCTTTTATGATCAAAAGACAAACCTGACAACGATTGGGAACGGCAGTAACAGGCCCATGGATTATCAAAATTGGGACGACTTATTGGTGAAAGGATCCGTCAGTGTAAAAGATGGGCGTTTTCAAGCAAATTTTACCATCCCGGGAGGGGCTGAAGAAGCGCTCAAAACTGGCAAAATGGTTTTATATGCTTATGAGGAGTCTTCGGGTAGAGATGCTTCCGGCAGCTATAATAATATTAAGATCCGGCATTCACAAGACATGAGTGGTAACGATCATCGAGGTCCTGAAATTGACTTGTCGATTGATTTTGAGGATTTTGAAAATGGAGGCATAGTTGGTAACAATATTTTAGTGCTGGCAAGGCTAAAAGACAAGAATGGTATCAACCTTAGCGCCAATCCTGAAAATGGAATTGTGGCCTATCTTAACGGAAATACAGAGGACAAAATTTTGCTCAGCCGCTTTTACCAATCTGAGTTAGACGATTTTACCAGCGGCCGTTTGGCATATCTAATATCAGATCTTACCCCAAATCAACATACGTTGACCGTTGAGGCTTCCGATAATTTTAACAATCGCTCCTCAAGAACTATTAATTTTACAGTGGCAGCTGAGGATTTTACTTTATTACAAAGATTTACCGCCTATCCCAATCCTGCCACAAACCTGGTCAATTTTGAATTTAGCTACAAAAATGCGCCGGAAGACCTGTTGGGAATTTTGTTAATTTATTCTTCTCGCGGGGAGCTGGTCAAGGTGGTGGAAAAAAACTTTACAGACCATAGCCTGGGCAAACAGATCATTCAATGGGATCGAACCAATGCCAGAGGACAGGTAGCACGTCCGGGGCTGTATTTTTACGATTTTTATCTGCGTTCGCTTCTCAACAGTGACGCCAATAAAAAGGGAAAAATCCTGATCCACTAACCCGCCGACCCCAGGTAGTGTTACCTAAATTGATTCGATATAAAATTGGGTATTTTATGCATTTCTGACAGATTTTAGTGGTAATTTAATGTTGATAATACCACTGGCTACTCAGAAATAATCCCATCTGTTCATATTCAGGTAATATTGCCGGTTTTTGTTATCAAGGAGTTAAAAAGTCGTTCAAGCTGAGTTAATACTTAGTCATTATTTTCGAACTATAATTTCTTACACCTAACCAAAAAAAACTAACTAATGAAAAAAAGATACCTGATGATGCTTTTTGCATTGGCTTTCAGTCTGAATGGCTACGGTCAATATTTCTTTGATGTTTCTGTAGATACGGCGTGGACGCCCAATACGGTAGTATTGCCACCTTCGCCGTTGAAATTTCAGGTCTTGTTTGTGGGTGGAACAGACAAGGTACAAACTACCGCTACCTATGGCAATGAGCCTGGAGAGGCGTTGGCAAAACAATGGCATGATTTCATTGGCTTTACACCCGATAACGATTCAGACGATCTGGGCTGGGTTTCAGTGAACCACGAGAGAATCAATGCCAATGACAGTATTGGAGATGGAGGAGGAATGACCGTCTTCAAAGTAGCAAGAGATCCCTCCACTGACGAGATCGTAATAGTTGAGCAGACGCTGGAAGATGGACGAAGCGGTAAATATTTCAACGTTGATTTTGTCAATACCGTAGGCGAAACCGGTATGAACTGCGGTGGTATTACTTCTGTGGTAGACGGAAGAATATGGACAGCAGAAGAGTGGTTTAGAAGAAATAACGAATCTATTTCCAGCTTAAGAAATCTGGATCCGTTTACGATCAGGACCGACATCCCCGGTGATTTTAACGGAAGCACCATCGAAAAATATGAGAATTTCAACTATATGGTTGAAATCGACCCAAGAAAAGCCAAAGCTATCAGAAAGCAGTATAACTGGGGACGTCAGCCTTTTGAGGGTGGTACAGTTATGCCAGACAACAAAACTGTATACCTTGGCGCTGATGCCACACCTGGTTTCTTTAGCAAATTTGTTGCAGAAACTCCCGGAGATTTTACCAAGGGGAAACTATTTGTATACAAGCACGATGCTTTGACTGCCCCCACAGATCCATGGGTTGAAATTGATAACTCCATGCTTGCAAATATGTTAAACTTTTCGCAGGAAGCACTACAGGCCGGCGGCACTATGTTTAACCGTCTGGAGTGGGTAACCAACAATGATGGTAAAGTATATATGACCGAAACCGGCAGGGATGGTTTAGGTACAAGATTTGAAAATGGTGTAATTGCCGGAGGTGTTTTAGATTATCACTGGCTTGAACCTGTAAGAGCAAGGCACCCACAGATGGTTGATAAACCAGATGATCAGGTGATTGAATTTGTAAAAAGAGGTGGTTTTAATGATTACTACGGCAGAGTGTTGGAATTTGATCCGGCAACAGGTTTAGTGACTACCTACCTGGAAGGAGGACCCTTTTTCGCTGAGTCTCCCGAATTTACCCAATATCCTGAAAAACACCTTTCCAATCCCGATGGTCTGAATGTAATGGTTATCGATGGCAAGTCATTCATGGTTATCTGTGAGGACCTGAATGGTACTTCAAATGGAAGGGTACCAGCCGGAATCAGCAACAGAAGTTGTGAGTTATACTTATTGGACATGACCATTGAAAACCCGACTGTTGATGATCTTACCAGAATTTCAGTTACGCCGGTAGGCGCGGAAGTTACAGGAGCTCAGGCAACGCCAGATGGCAAAACTTTATTTGTCAACTCTCAGCATCCGTCAACTAACAACCCATTCCCTTACAATAATTCTTTAACTTATGCAATTACTGGATGGGACATTGCAGTATCAGCCATTGATGATATTGAAGAGGTAGTGCTTGACACAGATTCTCAATTCAAGGTATGGCCAAATCCGGTAGCTAGAGAGTTGAAATTTAGCAAAATATTAGACGCGGCGATCTACAATCAAGCAGGTCAAAGGATTAAAGTTTTCAGAGGACAAAAAAGTATTGATGTTTCTGATTTAACTCCTGGACTTTACTTCCTTAATACAAGTGAAGGAGAAATTCAGAGATTGATTATAGAGCAATAAGCCATAAGACTTTCTCCCCTCTCTTAATTTATGTTAGTCAGCCAAAGGCCTGGTGATTCCCGTCACCAGGTCTTATTCTAATTTAACTGAACTGTATGAAGCAATTTTACCTGATTTTATTTTCCATATTGACTTTCCTGGCATGTATTGTATTTTCGTCATTCACACCAGAACCTGAACCACTGGCTAATACACCAGGCAGTTATGTAAAATCTCAATATCATGGGGGTATTACTGATTTTGGGGAGGCAATCAAACTGACCCAAATGGTGGCGCTGTCTCTTGATGGAACAGATCTCGCCGTAAAAGATCTTCAAAAGTCATTTGACCAGCTGAGGGTGAAATACAAAAAAATTGAATTCCTGGCAGAATATTTTGATGCGGAGTTTATCAAGGACTATATCAATGGTCCCCCGCTGAAAAGTCTTGAAAGGAATTCGCCCTCATTGAGCATTTTAGAGCCGGAGGGCTTGCAGGTGTTGGAAGAGCTAATTTATGGGGAAAATCCTTTTCAGGAAAAATCAGCAATAACCGGTTTAATAGATGCACTGGACAAAAATTTCCACTATTTTGAGTCCTATCAGCTAACGATCCGAATAGAGGATAGGTTTGTTTTCGAAGCGGCAAGGTCCCAGTTGATTAGAATTTTCAGCCTTGGGCTAACCGGGTTTGACACGCCTATGACCGGCAATGCCATTAGTGAAGCTACTATATCGATGCAATCTGTATTCGAAGCATTGAAGCCTTATTTTCCCCTGGTGACAAAAGATCCGCTATTGGCTGAAACAACAAAAAAGACTTTTGCCAGTGGTATCGAATATTTAGATGAACACCAGGATTTTGATACCTTCGATCGAATGGCATTTCTGATGACTTATATAAATCCTTTATATCAGCAAATATTGGATTTGCAATTGGCGCTAGGTATAGAAACCTATTATGAAACTTCACCGCTTAACCTGAAGCACTCGGTTAATTATTTTGCCGGCAATTTGTTTGATAACGATTTTTTAAATCCTTATTACTATCTGAAACTAAGAGCAAGCGAAAATAATAAAGCGCTGGTTGAGTTGGGAAGAACCTTATTTTTTGATCCCGTTTTATCAGGAAACAATGAGCGGTCATGCGCTTCGTGCCATAAACCTGAACTGGGATTTACCGACGGCAACAAGAAAAGCATTGCTACCGATTTTAAAGGTACTGTTGACCGCAATGCGCCTACACTTGTCAACGCAGTATATGCGGACAAATATTTTTATGATTTGAGAGTAAGAGAACTGGAAGACCAGGTAGAGCATGTGATCAATGACAATAGAGAATTTCATACTACCTATCTGGAGATATTCGAAAGGCTAGGTCAAAGCGAAGAATATGTAAACTGGTTTAACCGCGTTTTCCCCCAATGGGAAAAAGAGCCGATTAACAAGAACACCCTTTCCAGTGCTCTTAGTGCATATCTTAAATCTTTGTCAGGGTTTAACTCACCCTTCGACCAATATGTCAGGGGTGAAATCAATCAATTACCCGATGGGGTGATTAATGGATTCAATTTATTTATGGGAAAAGCCGGCTGCGGCACCTGCCACTTTGCTCCCACCTTCAATGGGCTTGTGCCACCTGTGTATCACGAGTCTGAGTCGGAAGTATTAGGTGTACCATTATCAAACCTGGATAGTGTGAAAGTCATTGATCCGGATTTAGGCAGGTACAACGGCAATCTAAAAGAGCGCGCTGGTATTTTCAAGCATTCGTTCAAAACTACCACGGTAAGAAACATAACGCTCACCGCTCCTTATATGCATAATGGTGTTTTTGAAACATTGGAGGAGCTAGTCGATTTTTACAACGAAGGCGGAGGACAAGGTTTAGGGATAAATGTTGAGTTTCAGACCTTACCGCCGGATAAACTGGACCTGAGTGATGAGGAAAAAAGTGATTTGATCAGTTTTATGGAGATATTGGTCGATACGACAGGCATGACAGCCAGGCCGGTATCCTTGCCAAAGTTCCAAAACAACCCACAGTTTAACCAAAGAAAAATAGGAGGAAACTACTAATGAACAATAACGAGCCCATTGCAAAGTATATTCCAATCAGTATAGGAAAAGTAAATTTTAAGATGGCAAGGTTAAGTAAGAAAAAGGCATTGACAATCTGTATTGCCCTTACCTTGACCGTCATGTTGGTGGAAATAATTTTTAGCTACATTACCCGTAGCCTGATGCTTTTCAGCGATGGCCTGCACATGTTGTCTCATGCGCTATCGTTGGCTATTTCGTTGATCGCCATTATTATTGCCGGGAAAAAGGCTTCCAAAGCTTATCCTTTTGGTTACGGAAGGATTGAAATTATTGCGGCTTTGATCAATGGCGTTGGTCTGCTGTTTTTTACCTTCTATATATTTTATGAGAGTACGTTGAGGATTATCGACCCACAGGAAATAAATATTTTTGAAACCATGGGAATTGCGGTGCTTGGTTTGATCGTCAACCTGCTCACCGCCTGGATTTTGTACCTGGCAGGCCTGGAAGATTTAAACACTAAAAGCGCCTTCCTGCACTTGTTAGCAGATACCTTCTCCTCAATTGCCATTGTGCTGGGATGTTTTATCATTAAATATACCAACTGGTTTGTTATTGATCCCATTTTGAGCATTATCGTTGGGGTAGTAATTGCAAAATGGGCTATCGGGTTGATGAGGGATGCTATCAACATCTTGTTGCATAAAACCCCGGAAAAAATTAAAACAGAAGAAATTGTCAATGAGCTACGCCAAAAGTACAATCAATCCGTTGCCCTCACCAACGTGAAAGTCTGGGAAATGCATAATAATGAAATTGCAGTAGCAGCAACATTGTTGTTGAATCCTATGACAGTAGCAGAATCTGCCACGGTAAGCAGAAACCTAAAACATTGGCTTACACAACGTTTTGGTATTACTGCATTTTTTCTGGATTGGGAAGAAAAATCTTAATCCGGTTACCTGGTCAGGCTATTTAGTACCCTGAACGGTAGCGTGAAAATTGCCCTGATGAGAGAGAAAACACCCTCTACCGCAATTCCCAATAACCGGAATGGCAGTAACAGTAGCCAGATGACAGGATAGAGGAAAAGGGCCAGCAATGCCAGGGGCCAGCATAGTATTAGGAGAATACACCAGATGAAAAATGCCATCATAATAACTTTAGTTTGAGTTAAGACCTACAAGTCTTTTACGAAAAAAAATCTAATTAGGTATAAAATTTATTTCTTTATTTGTAAAAATGGCAATATGAGTGTAGGGTTTTAATCGAATAAGTGTTAGCCTGATTATAAAATGCCGATAATAATGCTTCTATGACGCCCGCAGTCGGTGATACCTCATGGAAAATACCTAATTGTGCTAACTGTATCATCAAAAGTTCGCATCCGGGCATCCTGTTGGTAAGGAATTTCGTATGAAAATATACGCAATACGATAATTGTAAGATTTATGTGATAATGTGAAATTGTTTCAAAAAATATTTCCATAAATTTTCATCACAAAATGAATAGTGAAAAATATGATTAATCAGTTAAAGTCAGAACAAATCGATGAGTTGGTAGCCGACAGTGTGATCGGTACACTGATTTGTTTTGATCGTAATGAAAAAGTAAAATTTCCAATCACCTATGTGAAGGAGGGCGAATACGTTTATAGTTATTCAAAGGATTTAGAGAAAATAATGGTGATGCGTAAAGATCCAGCGGTTTTATTGAAAGTTTTTAAGGTCAGCGGTGAATCCGGATGGCTATCTGCCAATGTGCTGGGAATCTATGAGGAATTAGATGGCATTAACGCCGAAATCGCCAGAACTATTTTGAAGGATAAATTGATGGCTTGTGCTATTAAGGACCATAGTTATGAAGTACACGGATTAACGCCTCAATATATCCAGGGAATTGTTGAATCCTCCAATGTAATATACAGGATACATATCATCAAAAAAACCGGAAAATACCGATCCCTGCCATAATTCTTAAAATCTAATTTTCCGATCTCTCATTTCAGCCAGCCGCTCAAAGCCTAATCACTTAATATATTATAAAGGTCGATGTTAAGATAATAATGGTGTCCGTTGATGGTTCTTTTCTCCAAAACGCCCATTTCGACCAGCTGATTTAAATAGTTCCTGGCGGTATTCTCTGCATATATTTTAGCAGAGGTGAAATGTTTGACGGTGGAAAATGGTTGTTGAAACAAGACGGCTATCAGCTGGTCTACTTTCCTTACGTCACTGTGCAGGTGAACGGCTTGATAGATGTTCTCTTTTGCTTTAATGATGTCATTAATCTTTCGAAAGGTTAAGTTTGCCGTCACCTCCACGGCTTTAAGGATATAGGTGATCCAGGCTTTCCAATCTCCGCGTTGGGAGACACCTGCCAGCGTGTGATAGTAGGCATCCTTGTTATCTATTATGTACTTGCTGAGAAACAATATCGGAAAGTCGAGCAGTCCTTTATGCGTTAAATAATGGATATTGAAAACTCTGCCACTCCTCCCGTTGCCATCCCTGAAAGGATGAATGGCCTCAAACTGGAAGTGCCCGATAGCCATTTTTAAGATAGGATCTAGCGGATAGGTATGATCGTCGTTCATGAAAGCCAATAAATTGGTCAATTTGTCTTCCAGAATTCCCTCCCCCCTGGGTGGGGTGTAAATGGTTTGCCCGGCGAGTGGTCCGCTGCCACCCTTTCTGATCAATACACTGGTAAATGGCGGACGAATGCCATCGCTGGCCTCCTTTATTTCCCGGTACATTTCTATCAGGTAATCAATATCAAAGGCTTCTTTCTGCTTCATGTATTCGAAACCCTTCCACAATGCTTCCCTATAGTGTAATACCTCTTTTATCGGCCCGGTAGCCTCTTCAATTTTATTATTGCTATAGGCCTTGTATAGTTCGTCGTCGGTGGTGAAGATGTTTTCAATTTCGCTGGAAGCTTTGGCCTCCTGTAAGCTGATCGTATTGATCAGTAATCCCTGGTTTGGAATAGCGATACTTCTGCCATGCAATCTGGCAAGTGCTGCCTTAGCCTCGGCAAGGTGCTCATAGATATCTATGGTACGGTATAAGGAGTCGTCTATCGGTAGTAAAGGAAGTTCGTTCCATGGTTTTTCCCTGTCAGGGTTGATTTTGTAATTCGGCAATTGATTTTCAGACATTAATTATATGCTAGTTTTGATGTTTGGTTAAATTCAGACCTTAATTTAAGGTAATTTTAGTATATAAACATTAATTTTATAAAAAAATAATGTTTGCTAACTTTTTGACCTTAAAACGTCTTTGGTTTTTCTATTAAACGTAAAATTTATTGAAAAATTAAGGTATGCATAAAATTTTCAGGCACGGACAGCGGGAATCCACGATAAATCCGGATCGGTTTTATATGATGGATTGCTTTATGGTCTTATTGAATACTGCGCCGGTATTTTAGGCTTCCTTATGGCTGCAGGAAAAGTAATACTTTCTTTTGGAACTGCTTGTAATAGGGTTTTTCCATCATTAAAGCATGGGCCCCTCCCCTTATTCTGATCAATTGACTCTGTGCCTTTTTTGGATGGTTTTGGTATATGGATTCTATCTCCTCCCATTTTAAATAAGGGTCCCGGTCACCGCCAATGAATAGGGTGGGAACCACCAGGTTTTGCGGGAGGATAAATTTTTCAGCACTTCCTTTCATCAAATCTTTTCTGCCTCCATTGGGGCTTACCTCCTGATCAAATTTCCAGCAATTGCTTAGAAATAAAGCCACAACAGGTTTCTCAGTAATTTTATAATCAATGATTTTATCCTTTAGTTGGAAATCGGAGGCGGCATGGGCCCAGGTATTTTGGTGCCAGTCCTGCTTTGGTGCGTCGCCATTATATCCACTGGTAACAGGAGCGTACAAAACCAGTTTTCGGATCCACGAAGCATGAGAGGCAACCAGGCGACTTGTGGTCGCTGTCCCCCAGCTCCAACCTAACAGGTCCAATTGATTGATGTTAACCTTTTCCCGGATATATTTAATGACGGCGGCGATATCTTCCGCTGCATAGGAGGTATTTACTATGAAACCATCAGCTGGTTTTTGGGATTGGCCGTAACCCGTAATATCCATGGTCCAGACCTGGTAGCCATTTTTTGATAAAAAATTTACCAGGCTATAATCCTTGTAATCAATATGGAATTCGTGGGAGGAATAAGTAAGTCCATGAACCAACAAAATGTGTTTAGTCTCCGTCTTGCCTGTTTGCCCGAATTCGTTTACATGCAAATCCAGGCCATGACTTTCTACCTGGTGTGGATGATGAATGAGCTGTGCGATACCTGGCAGCGTTAACCAGAGACATAGTAAGGCGATGAAATACATTTTTGCAGTCATAAGAACAAATTAAACATATCTGGTGCAGAATTCTGAAAATTATATATTTTTAATATAAATTGTAATTTTTTAACTAACTGATATATACAAGTATGCATTGGAAAAATACCTGGACACCCAGTGAAGAAATAATCAACGCCAGCAACATTTTTAAGATGATGGAACTCCAATTTTTTGAGACTTATGAGGAGTTGTATCAGTGGTCTGTGAAAGACCCCGCAGGATTTTGGAGAGATACTATGGATCTGTTAGAAATAAAAATGGAAAAAAAGTATGACGAGGTACTTGACCTCTCCAAGGGGGTGACAGATCCGGTTTGGTTAAAAGGTGCGGAAATGAATATTGTCGATAGTTGTTTTCGGAACTATGACAGTGCCAAGGCAATTATTTATAAAGAGGAAGGCGGTGAGCCTGAAATTGTCAGCCACCAGCAACTGGTTGCCATGATTAATCAAATTGCCAATGGTCTTGTGGCCAGGGGCTTAAAAAAGGGAGATTATGTGGCTATTGATATGCCGATGAACATCAAATCGGTTGCTATTTATCTGGCCATCGTCAAGGCAGGCATGGTAGCGGTAACTATAGCAGATAGTTTTGCTGCCCAGGAGATAAAGATCAGGCTCGAAATTACAAAACCGAAATTACTGTTTACGCAGGAAAATATAGTTCGCGGCGGTAAAACCATTCCACTTTATGACAGAGTTGTGGAAGCAGACGCGCCGCCCTGCGTGGTGATAAAGACTGGTGATGTCGATCCTGAGTTAAGGTCGGAAGATCAATTGTGGGAGAATTTTATAAGTAGTAATACATTTTTCAAATCAGTGAGCTGTGCTCCAAGCGATCCCATTACCATTTTATTTTCTTCCGGGACGACGGGCACACCAAAGGCTATTCCCTGGGATCATACCACCCCGATCAAGTGTGCCGGAGACGGGTATTTCCATCAAAACATCCAAAATGGTGATGTGGTTTGCTGGCCCACCAACTTGGGCTGGATGATGGGGCCATGGCTAGTGTTCACCACTTTGATTACAGAGTCTTCCATGGCATTATATGGCGGATCACCCCTGGATAAAGAGTTTGGGGCATTTGTGGAACAGGCCCGGGTAACGATGCTGGGTGTCGTCCCTAGCCTTGTGAGCCATTGGAAAAATTCGGGTTGTATGGAGTCTCTGAACTGGTCTAAAATTAAAACATTTAGCTCAACCGGCGAGGTCAGCAACCCGGAAGATATGCAATATCTGATGAACCTCGCAGGCAATAAACCAGTCATTGAATATTGTGGAGGTACGGAAATAGGAGGTGGGTATATTTCAGGGGCAGTCATGTTCCCGGCTGCGCCAGGAACCTTTACCATGCCAACCCTTGGAACGGCCTTTGTATTGCTTGACGAAAATAATGAGGAAACCGACAACGGCGAAGTATTTATCATCCCTCCTACGATGGGGCTATCTACCAGGCTTTTGAACCAGGACCATGACCAGGTTTATTATCAGGGTACGCCGGTAATTAATGGCAAAATAACCAGAAGGCATGGCGACCGGATAGAAAGATTGCCCAATGGCTATTTCCGGGGACAGGGCAGAACAGACGACGCGATGAATCTAGGCGGTATCAAGGTCAGCTCCGTACAAATTGAGGAAATACTAAATTCCCTTGACCTGTTCAAAGAAACTGCTGCGGTAGCTGTTCCCTCCGCTGAAGGGGGCCCCGCAAACCTGGTTATATACGGAGTGGAAAAAACCTCTGACCTATCTTTTGAGGAAAAACTGCAAGCCGTGCAAAAGGCTATTAAGGAACAATTAAACCCACTGTTCAAGGCAGAGGATCTGGTGCTAATAGACCATTTACCCCGTACCGCCTCTAACAAGGTGATGAGAAGAAAATTGCGGGAATTGTACAAGGAAGAGCGCAAAACAGGTCAATATGATTAACTTCCACGAGGGAAGTCTGCCCTATTATACATATACCTCGCTGGCAAAATTTAAAAACCTGACACACTTTACAACCACCCGTCATGGCGGTCACAGTCAGGGAGATTTTGGTGGTCTAAATGTTAGTTTTGAGGTAGGAGAAGCACCTGATGCAGTGGCGCAAAACCGTAACCAGATAGCCGCTTTCTTTGATATAGACCCGGAGCGGCTGTTATTCGGTCAACAAATCCACGAAAGTAACATTAGTGTCATAGGCCGTGAATTTTTCGATCAGACACCCCGGCAACAGCAAAAACAATTGGCAGGTACAGATGGTCTCGTTACCAACTTAAGAGAAGTTTGCCTGTGCGTTCTTTCGGCCGATTGTGCCGGAATATTGTTATTTGATCCCGAAAAAGGAGTTGTCGCTGCAGTTCACGCCGGGTGGCGGGGAACAGTAAAAAAAATAGTGGTCAACGCTGTCGATTCAATGCAACGGGAATTTGGCAGTGAGCCGGCAGAGATACTTGCCACCATATGTCCTTGCATCGGTGTAACTTCCTATGAAGTGGGAGAAGCCGTAGCCACCGAGTTCGTGAAGGTATTTGGTGAAAACGGGGCTATTATTGATAGAAACTATCCCAAAGTCCATGTAAACATATCAGCTGCCAACAACCAGTTGCTTATCGAAAGCGGACTGTTACCGGCTCATATTGCGATGTCAGAGACCTGCACATTTGAAAACAACACGCAATTTTACAGCGCCAGGAGGGGAGACAAAGGAAGGTTTTGCAGTGGGATTATGATGAGGGATTGACAGCAACATTATGAACAACGATAAGTGTATTAAAGCTTGCCAATAATGTTGCCATTGCTACCTTTCCAGGTATTTGTATTTTAGAGGGAAACTTAAAGTCCGCTCAGGCAACTCGCCCTTATCGCCGAGCAATTTCTAGAGGCAATCTCTTAGACCATTCTATTTTGGCTGCCCAGTGATTACATTAAAGACTCTTCATAATTCTTATTCACACTTTAATGGACCGAAACTGCACTCTAAGTTCCTTTAGTCTTTCAATTAGTTTTTCAAAACTTAAAGTTTCACCATAAATCATGCTTTCTCTCATTGTTGAATAATCTTTTTCCCATGCTCCAATGATTTCTTTTGGTGGAATAAAATCAATTTTAGAGGGACTATGATTTTTATAATCTACTCCTTTAATAGGATTGAATAGTGAACGATGAGTGACAATAGCATCATATAGTTTTTTATCGAAGATAGCATTTAGGCCGTGTTCCGTACTCATCAATTTTTCCAAATCATAAAGATGTCGGCTAAGCCTTGCAACACGGATCTTCTTCGGGTTTTTTTGAAACTCTTCGTGAAGAAGGAAAACCTTTTCCAAAAAAGTTCTTTCCGGTAGTACCGTAGGGATAGATGAAGCAGGGTCTGCGAACTTTTGATCTTTATACCGCATTCCAACCATTGATTGAATAGGCCTTTTCTCATAGGGTTCAATAAGTGAGCGGGCACCAACTTCAAAGAGTATCCTTGGAAGAAGATAATCGGATTTTTCTGTTATCGATTTGTAGTATAACTCTATGATCAAAGGATCTGTGTCGGAATCATTAAATTCTCGTATGGCGAGATTCTTGATTGGAATCTCTAATTCCTTTAGTCGGCTTTCAATAGAGTTTAAAAATTCATGACTTACAAATTTGCAAGAGGCTTTGCGAAGTCGTTTTACACCTGATTTACTTATTTTTTCCGAAAAACCCAGATAACCTCTATCAATGGCAAGATCAATATCCTCAGAGAAGCGGTCGATAAGATTCCAGCCTTTGCTCAGTGAAGTACCGCCTTTGAACACTATATGGTTAGAGAATGGTAGTGAAAAAACAACCCTGAGAGCCAGTGAAACCCACCAATCTTTTTCAATGGCAGTTGCGGGCAATCCGTTTTGCACACCAACTTGATTGAATATTTCGATACGCGTTTTTTCGGGGAGTTTAAACCAATCGCTCATTATTTAGTGCTCATTTAAGGCGCCTAATAGTATCTTGGCTATCCACACCGGAGCCAATCTGGCATCATGTTCAACCATTCCCATTTTTTCGTTTTGCAAAAGATGGGTTATTTTTTTTATCTGTGCTGACGTTGTATTATCCTTTCCTATCTCGCGTAAAGCCTGTATGACTAAACTACTGATCTTGCCTTTTGTTGCGAGGTTTTTAGGAGTTGTTTTCTTGAACTTAATACTTTGTTTGCCGATTTTAATACTTCTTGGAGCACCATCGGTCAGAAAAACAATGTTTAATGGTACTTGTGTTGAGAGCCCTAATTTATGGAGTGCATATGTACCGGTAGGAATAATTCGAGCATGATCTCTTTTTGCAATTACCTGCGCAATTTTTTCGATAGTCGGGTATATTATTCCAAAAGATTCGTCTACCTTGGGATATAAATAGATGCCGTGAGTAAGACGAATTAAAATACCTTTGTCACACAAGCGTTTAAACGCCTGCCTGGTTGAAGTAGGAGTGCCAATTAAAGGAAAATGAGAAGGGAAAATTATTTTTCCTTTAGGTCCTTTTTTGAGCTTATTAATAATTGATTTTTCAACACTATGGGATGATTTTATTGCTATCATTCTGTCACAAATCTAGTAAATATTTGTGACAAAATTAAACTTGATCTCATAAATCTGAGTGGTCTCATTTTTGTTGATACGGCTGGCCTAAGCTGCAAAAGAATCTATAGCAAGTGTATTAAATCTTTAATAAATAAACTAATTATAATAATTTTGTTATCCCCACCTGGGTGTATTCTAACTACACCCTCATATCAGGTCAACGTCTATCAATGCATCCAATTGAACATAGTTCCTGGCACCGTAATAAAACCACTTCTTCAGTTTCTTAGCTCAATAGGCTGGTTCAAAAAAAGTTGCCCTTGAAATATGGAATTTATTAATTGTCGTTTGAAAATCAATGATCTAAGGATAGTTATTTTAGGAAGATTCCGGTTGCTGGCAGGCATTCAAATGCCTTGTTCCTGCTCCAAAACAAATAAAAGGACGTAGACAAAGTCATACGCCCTTTTATTTTCTTTTTTTATTTTGGATTCTACGCCCAGGTGGGAGGAGACAAAGGAAGGTTTTGCAGTGGGATTATGATTAAGTAGCATAATAGTCGGAGTAAGGGCGTGTATCGGATGTCGGTATGTTTGCGCTTATTCACTCAATTCTTAGCGAGTCTACCGGGTTGGTCCGGGCAGCTTTCAGGGATTGTCCGCCTGAGGCAAGGGCAGCGATAATTATAATTAGCATACAGGGAAAGGCAAATAACCACCAATATAATTCGGTACGATAAGCAAAATTATTGAGCCACTCTACCAGGAAAAAGTTGGCCAGGGGTATGGTAAAGGCAAACGCAATAAAAATAAGCTTAGCAAAATCTTTGGAAAGTAAAAGCAAAATACCGCCTATGGAAGCACCCATAATTTTCCGGATCCCAATCTCTTTCGTGCGTTGTTCTGCATTAAGCGTAGCTAATCCCAGTAAACCCAAACCAGAGATGATGATGGCTATGATCGAAAAGTAACCCGCTAGTTTGGCTACCAGCATCTCGCTTTTGTACTGTTGCTCGAAGCTTGTACTCAGAAAATGATATTCAAGCGGAATATCGGGGTTGTATTGTTTGTAAATCTTCTGCAAGCCGGCCAACGCCTCCATAGCTTTTCCGGGCTCCGAGCGCAAATAGCCAATTCCCGAATTTTCAGGCGAGAACATTATAATTACCGGCTCAATAGGCTGATGCATTGAACGATGATGGAAGTTTTTGACTACACCTATTATTTTACCATTGCCGTTCCAGAAAGCCATCCTTTTTTCAATGGGATGATCCATGCCCATTTGCCTGACCGCTTCCTCGTTAACGATATAATTTAGGCTATCGGTGGCAATATCTCTGGAAAAGTCTCTCCCTTCCATGATCTTTATTTTGAAAGTTTCTAGAAAATCATAATCTACAGCCATCACTTGAAAGCTCACATTATCTTCTGTGGTTTTGCCTTCCCATTCTGCCCCACCGGAAGCTAATACGTCAATAGGACTATCCATGGTTCTGGTTATTTTTTGGATGCCTGGTTGTTTCATTAACGCGGTATGGAAAGCCTCAAAGTGGGTAAAAACGTTGCCATCCAAATTGAAGAAAATAACATTTTCTTTATCAAGTCCCAGGCTTTTATTTTGAATATATTGTACTTGTTTATAAACAACCCCGGTGGTGATGATCAGGATGGTGGCGATAATAAATTGAAAAACAACTAACGCCTTTCGCAACAAGCCGCCCTTCGTATTAAATTGAAAAGCACCTTTGAGTACCCTGGCCGGATTAAAAGAAGAAAGTAAAAAGGCGGGATAACTTCCTGATAATAAGCCGGTAAAAAGCGTTATTCCCAAAATCCCTAATAAGAAATAGGGCTCCTGGTAGGGAAGGACGATTGATTTTCCAGTTATATTATTGAACTCGGGAAGCAACAATTGGATAAGCAAAAGTGACAGGATCATCGCCAGGCAGGTGAGCATCAACGCTTCAAACAAAAATTGCCCGGCCAAGTAGCTTTTTCCGGCTCCTACCGCTTTTCTGATGCCCACTTCCTTGACTCTTTTACCGGATAAAGCAGTTGAAAGATTAATAAAATTTATGCTGGCAATTAATATGATAAAAATAGCCACAAAGTTGAACAGGCGCACGTAAACTATTCTTCCGGAAGCCCGCTTACCGGATTTAAAATTGGAATAAAGATAAATCCTTTCAAATTGCTGAAGAAACAATTCGTAGTCGGGAGCAGCGGGTTGCCCTCTCATGAAATCCTTGATCTTTGCATCTACATCCGAAGGAATGGCCTTAGGGTGTAGTTGTACAAAAATATCAACACTACGAAAACCCCATTGTGCACGCCACGGTTGACTGCTAATCAGGTCCTCCATGGGTAGTACATAATCAAACTTAAGAGAAGAATTTTCAGGTATGTCGGCAAAAACACCTGTTACTTTATACGTTCTCTCTGTTTCCGCATCTATCAGGTTAAGGGTTTGTCCTATTGGGTTATTTTCCTGCCAATTTTCACCAAAGTGTTTTTTAGCCAACCGCTCCGAAATGGCGATGGAATGCTTATCTCTAAAAATTGTCTCAGCGGTTCCAGCCAGCAATGAAAAGGAAAACATTTCAAATAATGCCTGTGTGGCAAAATATCCCTGCTCTTTGAACACCCTGTCCTCATATTTGATTAAGATCTTTGGCATTTTGAACACGTGGGTGAAATTATCGATCTCAGGTATTTCCTCAGCTAAAGCCGGGGCAAGGCTAATCGTTAATTCGGAATATACATTCGAACCTCCTTCCGAAAGGGAGTCATATCCCAAAACGCGGTACAACTGCTCTTCATTTTCATGAAACCGATCGTGATTTAACTCATCTTTTACCCACAAAAGGATAAGTATTCCGCAAGTAAACCCAAGGGTTAATGTGGAAATATTAATCAGTGAAAACTCCTTTTGTCGCAAAAAATTCCGGAATGCAATTTTTATATAGCTTCTCAACATAATTTCGTACAATTAACGCAACGGAATTACCTCAAAATCTGGTAAAAATCCTTATTATTTGCAGTGAATGCACGATATTTTGCAGGGTAAGACAAGTTGGCTTACCGGATGTCAACAAATAATTGACATAGTATGTTGATTTAATAACTAATACATGCAATACCCCTATTTTTCACATTTTAGCGCAGGGTCGTGTGATGGATTAATAACGGCGCGTTGGTTGGGTGTTGGTAATGTCAGGGTTAGGTTTGACTACTTTTTCCAAAGAAATCAGTCAGCCTTACCTTGTGTTTTGAAAGTTTGGATCTTTGACCAATCACTCCAGTTTAAATTTTGATCCCGGTATCGTACCCGCCAATAATAGGTGGTGTTAGGGGCTAACCTATGCAACTTTTCATCACTAAGGTCGTCGTTTTTTTGACGGTTTTCCTTGTAATACCAGTTCTCAAACTGTTTCCAACTATTTATTACAGGTTTTTCAAATCCAGGGTCTGTGGCTACCTGCCAGTTGGAAGCGGCGTGAAAAGTTTTTTGCGACTTACTTTGAAAAGTTCCCGCTTTTAAAACAACACCGTTAATAGGAAGGGTTTCATTATTTGGGGAAATACTTTCCGGGGCCTGCGGCTTGATTGGATTTTTGAAAATAGTGATGCTGTCACGAATCTCATTATCACGCAGTCCGTCGGCATAGTTACCTTGACTTATTCTTTTTAGCGTAAACTTAGGATTCTTTTGGTCAGCCTCAACTTCAAGAATGACAAAACCATATTCATCCTGCGTTACAGTAAATTCTTCATAATCGCGACCTTCAAACTCACCCCAATTATCAATGGCCCCGCCCGCCGAAGCGACATTTACCATCAGGTGTTTATGATCCTTTGATTGACCCCGGGAGTAGCCGTGCGTATGACCGAAAAAGTGTATGCTGGGTTTTCCGGTCTTTTGGGTAAAGTTTTCCAGTAATGATACCACCTTAGCGCTAAATTCTTCTTCCCCGGGGATCCAAAGCTCTGATTTATGAGGATGGTGTAACTCGGCAAATACAAAATCGATATTTTCATTTTTACCGGTTTCTTGCAGAAGATTTTCCAGCCAATTTATTTGCAACGGTGAGTCCTTGTATCCGTCGTTTGAGTCTAGCCCTATGATGCGCACATTGCTGTAGTCCTTATACCACCAATGTTCCGGATGGGCGGCGGAGCCGTTTTGGGGCAGACTGAAATAATCAAAATAAAATTGAGAGTTTTTTTCGTGATTGCCAATGGCCGGATATACAGGTACCTGGTTGAAGATCTTTGCAGCCGGTTTGAAAAATTCATTTTCCCACTGATCAAATACTTCACCATTAACAACCAAATCGCCGGGAATAAGTATCATAGCCAAATGATCGGGAAGTTTTTTTCCATAATTCTTTTCCATATAGGGTATAATGCCGCCGTTAACCACCTCGCTGAACTTGTCGGGGTATTGCCAATCACGTTGCATATCGCTCATGGCCAAAAGATTGAATTTTTTATTGTCCTGTGAAAAGGGAGGTGTCTTAAACTCAAAGATATCCGATTTGGTCTTTCCGGTTTTCACCCTGTAATAGTAGGTGGTGAAACGTTTTAATTTTGACAGCCTTACTTCATGCAGTATTGCTTTGGAGAAATTTATTCCAAAGCTTTTTCCGCTTGCCTTCTTGCCAAGTTTTGGAGAAAGCCCATATTCTACTACACTTTCTTCACCCGTATCGGTTTGCCATTTGATGGTTATTTCGTTAGGTTCGGCATCCTGCAAATAAGGAGCAATTTCCAGCTCCTGAGACTGTGCCTGGAGAGAGACTAAACATACGATGACGCCGAAAAGCAAAATCGGTTTTTTGAAAAAATCATTCATATCAGGGTATTTTAAACAGTTATGTGAGGTTTTGGCTTATACTAAGCCACTTAGAATTAAATCTTTGTTAAGGCTAAAAGTTATTGATATTAATGCGGAGGTTGTCTAAATAAATGAGCGCAACTGTCCTTTTAGATGGGTTTTTGCAAGAAAGAATTTACTATTTCAATTCGGGCCACATTCCAATTCAACCCTAAAAATGTTCTATTGTATTTTGAACGGTGACCGGCTAAATTTGATTGATTTGATTTAATAAAGTGCACTTTGTTAAGTTATTTTAAGACCGTTGATTTTAGTTCCTAAGATAGAACTTTTTTCTTTGAATAACATCAAATATTTATCCTGTTTAGCTGTCTTTTTTTATAGGTTTTGGGTATTTATATTTTTACAGGTGAAAGTATCTTTCGAAGCAATCAAAATCTATCTTTGGCTTGTTGAAAGTTCGTTTAGTTTTATTGGATATTGTTGTCAAATTCAAATTTCATCAGGCTAATTTCACGTCTTAGCGCCATTGGCTCCTCTGTAATTAACAATCGCTTATTTTCGACTTTAATATTCCCGATTGAAAATTGGCACAGGAAAAAACAATAACTAATAAAAATGCCGCTTACCAAAAGCCCGACCGGAGCCGGATTTAAGGTATTTTTCGAAGGAATAGGCTTTATACCAGCTGAATGAAAATAACAGCGAAAGGATTATATTATTGCTGCTAATTAAAGCCCCTACCATTCTCCTAAGAACCAAGCTTTTTGATTAACGCAAACAACATTTTGGAAAGTTCTTCGGATGCACAGTACAATTTGGAAAATTGATCTTCGGATATGATGTTTTCGTCTTTCCAGAAATCAAGAATTGCCACACATTCGAAAGTAGAACCTCTTGCTATCACATAAAAATTCTTTTTATCAGGTTTCGTAAACCTTCCCGATCCCTCTGCAATGTTAAGCATAATACTGAAAGCAGCCCGTTGTAATTGATTCTTGTTTGAAGAATTGACATGGGTGATGGATTGCAATAATTTTTGTACACTGGAATTGAAGGTTTTTGCTTTGGCATATACTTCCAGCTTTTGGAAATCAAACATAAGTTTAAAAAATTAATTGGCGCTTGATGAAAAAATGAGCAACAGTTTGAGCAACAGCAAGAGGATAAAACTGTTGCTCCTTACTCTTGCTGTTGCTGACCTGTGGAGCTGGAGGGAGTCGAACCCTCGTCCAGAGAAGGCAACTTACGAGTTTTCTACATGCTTAGTCTTTCATTGGTTGTCGGGCCAGGACAGGTGAAAGACAACCGGATCCTGACCTTATTCGCTAAATTTTCACACTGACATCGCGACGCTATCAGCGCTAGTTCTGCGGATTCGACACCGTTAAATCCTGGTCAGCGGAACAAAGACCAGGGACGATGATGACCGGGGAGCGCTACGCTCTACCCTAAGCCCAATTTAACATTCTGCTAAATTAGGCAGCCATAGCGTAAGAATTCTCTTCGCCGATTATAATGTAGGACTATCTTTTAAGGCTCTCACCCTATGAGCCTGCATGCTTATACGCGCAATTACTCGACCTGTCAAAACCGGTCAGCCCCATATATCACGTGCACCCAATTTTCAATGAACTTATAGGAAAAGTTTACAAACATAACGTTTTCCTGCCGAATCTGATAGTGAATATGCAAATATTGTACTAATCGTTGTTTTATGCCTTTTTGGCATAATAATGAATGGTGATGCCTGCCGCCAGGCAAAAATGTATTATTGTTTTTATTTAAAGTATTTTGTTGCTATTTGAATACAAATTGTTTCTATTTGGAGACGAATTGTTGCTATTTTTAACCTTCAATTAAATCTATCACAAGGCGCAAATGGAAAACTTTGTAGTATCAGCAAGAAAATATCGGCCTGACAATTTTGATACGGTGGTGGGACAGGAGCATATTACGACGACCTTGAAAAACGCCATCGATAACAATCACCTTGCCCAGGCGTTACTTTTTTGTGGGCCACGAGGAGTCGGTAAAACCACCTGTGCCAGGATATTGGCAAAAATGGTGAACGGATTTGAAGATGACGATCCCGCTACCTCCTTAAATATCCACGAACTTGATGCTGCCTCCAATAATTCCGTTGACGATATCCGCAATTTGGTAGACCAGGTCAGGTATGCACCGCAATATGGTAAATTTAAGATTTATATCATCGACGAGGTGCACATGTTATCCAATGCAGCTTTTAACGCATTTTTGAAGACATTGGAAGAGCCTCCGGCCTATGCCATATTCATATTGGCTACTACCGAAAAACACAAGATTATTCCTACGATCCTGTCCAGGTGCCAGATATTTGATTTCAACCGTATCCAGGTACAGGATATTGGTCGGCACTTGCAAAAAATCGCGGAACTTGAAAATATTGAGGCGGAGGAAGAAGCGTTACACCTGATAGCGCAAAAGTCAGATGGTGCTTTAAGAGATGCGCTGTCTATCTTTGATTTAATCGTTACTTTTTCGTCCGGGAACAAGTTGACCTACCAGGATACGATTAAAAATTTGCACATCCTGGATTACGATTATTATTTTAAAATGACGGATTTTTTGCTGGAGGAGGATGCTTCTCAGGCACTGCTAACGTTTGATGATATCTTGAAAAATGGTTTTGACGGCCATCAGTTTATAGTTGGCCTTGCCGAGCATTTTAGGAACCTGATGGTGTGCAAGGATCAGGCAACTGTAAAATTGCTGATGGTTAGTGATAATATCAAACAAAAATATGCCGACCAGGCAGTACGGGCTCCATTGTCCTTTTTATTATCTGCGTTAAACATCTCAAATCAGTGCGATATTCAATATAAGGCCAGCAAGAATCAAAGGCTGCATGTGGAACTCGGTCTGATGAAATTGGCCCATATTAATGCCGCCGTAAACCTGGTAGCACTCAATCAATCGGACCAGGAGCCATTAAAAAAAAAAGTAGTGTAAAAGATGAGCCTGCTCCCAGCCAGGAAAAACCCGTAACCAACCAGGATAATTCCGACCTTGTCACCAATCCGGATGCCATCCCACCTTCACCAGCCGCTTCGTCCAAGCCCGCTTCAGGAAAAAAGTTTAGTTTAAAACCTACCACTAAAATCCTTGATGCTGACACCATCCTCAAAAACCAGGATTCCGGGGAGGAAGAGGAGGAGAGGACTCCTGAAAATAAGGAGCCACTTCAACCTGAAGCCAACGAACCGGTGAAATTGAAGGAATTGCAACAATGCTGGAAGGAATTTGCTGAAAAAAGAAGGAATGAGGGTAAAGATGCGGAATATGTTTTACTGAATCAATCCATTGCGCTTAAGGAGGATCATGTCATTGAAATCAGACTAACCAATACCGTGCAGCAGCCAATATTGGATGGCTTGAGAACTGAATTGACCCAGCACCTGCGACATCATCTTAAAAATAATTTGATCACCCTGGAGGCAAAACTAGTTCAAATGGAATCCAAGGAGATGATTTACACCGCCAGGGAAAAATTCAATTATCTGGCAGAGAAGCATCCCGAATTAAAAATATTAAAGGAGCGACTGGGACTGGATACGGATTTTTAATTGACTATCGGATCTAAGTGGCTAATGCGTTGCAGGTATGGGAATTCTGAACCTTGATTTGCTAATTTCTTGTGATTGACACTTGGAGATTATTTAAAAGGGCAAAAAAAAACCTCCGGACTTGAATCAGGAGGTTTTGTAAAAAGTAAATTTTTTTTTAGCTGAAAACGTCCATTAGTTTAATTTCTTCGAGTGCACTTTCAGTTAGAGGTTTGGTGATAAATTTTACTACATGATTGTTGTTAACAATCTTATCAATATCTCTTTTGTTATCTGAGCTGGAAAGAATAATTACTTTGCACTTATCTTTCAATATTTGATCAAATTTTTCGAACTCGTAAAGGAATACAAAACCATCCACGATTGGCATATTAATGTCCAGAAAAATGATGTTAGGCAACTTATCTTCATTATCTTTGTTTTGCTCCAAATACTCCAGGGCACTTTTCCCCGAATTTTTGATCTCAACCTCTTTCGCAAATTTAGTAATTTCTATAATGCGCTTGCTGATAAAGTTATCAGTATCATTGTCATCTACGAGCATTACTAAATCAATTGGTTTTTCTTCTGTTTGCATCTAACAATTTAATTTAAAACTCTCTTTAAATAACATTAACCAGTGTAGACTTTTGGGGACTTTGTGACATGACTTGGGGCCCGAATTTAACAATTTTTTCTGACTGTTTGTCAAATAATCCAACAAAATCCTCAAATTTTTTAATCAACACAGTGTTTGGATATTATCTTGTATTCAAAGATACCCTTAACTTCCTTTATTATCGCTGCTATTATTATTTATACTTAGTTAAGTAATATATGTTTAAAAATTTCACTTAAATTAGAATGAATATTTATATTCTCCTTTTTGGCGGGTCGGTTACTTGGTTTTTACAACTTTCAATTTTTCACCGATAGCGATATTATAATCGGTTTTTTGGTTCAATTCCATGATTTTTTGAATGGGCATGTTGTACGATCTTGAGATGCTGAAAATTGTGTCGCCTTCTTCCACCTCATGTAGCAATATGGACTGACTTTTAGGTTGCGACGGACTAATTTGTACATGGTCGTTGACATTTTCAACGAGCCCTACAATTAACTGCTGATCAAACTTTATGTTTCCCATATCCTCAAGGTTATTCCAGTTCTTTAGGTCGTCTACCGTAATATTGTAAGTTCTGGCAATGCTAAACAATGTTTCGCCCTGTTTGATCACGTGTATTTTTTTGCCATTTACAATGGTTGCCGAGGGGGTGGCGGTGTTGATAAATCGGGGGTTTTCATCTACGGTAAATTCATCTGGAGGGCTGGGATTTTTGCGGTCAATGATATTTAGTTGCGGTTCCTCCTGTGAACTGATTTGGCCATTTTCGTTGCTGTTAATATCTTCATTTAGCCATTTTTCATTCTCTTCGGGATCTTCCCAAATATCTTCAGAGTCCAGGGCCGTGGCATTGTTATCAGTATTTTCGGGTTTATCAATGGTCCCGGCACTTTCTTCGGTAGCTAAATTTTTCTCATCTTCTTTTTGCTGCTCCTCCTTTTTCGGTGGGGTTAATTCTTTTTCGTGGGTGGTATTTTTAGCGATAATGATCTTGTCCGGTTTTTGATCCGGCAGCTCTATGAATTCAATCGGTTCCTCCTCCGGCCTGATAAATCGCAGCCATAATACCCGGCCTGGCGTTAGGTCATTTTCCGTTAACATCCTGTTTTTTAACAGTAATTTATCCAGTCTTATCCCAAACTTTTGCGATATAGACCACAAGCTTTCATTCCTCTTGGCGCCATAGTAATGGATCCTGGCTTTTGTTTTTTTTCTTTTGAAATAATAAACCTGGCCGGGGATAATCCTATCAAAGGAGCTCAGGTCATTGTATGCTCTGAATTTTTTGGTAGAGATGCCGCCGCGTTCAGCCAGCGAGCTGATACTTGCCTGTTCATTGGCGACCATTCCCGGAAGTCCATTGATCTTTGTATAACTAAGACCGCTTTTTTTGATTACTTTTTTTTCAATTTCTGGAAACCCAGAACCGGCATTATAAGCAACGGTTTTAACTGTGATCTCAGGCTCTTTCTTTTCAAATTTCTTCGGCTTTGCCGCAGCTTTTGGTTTTTTGCTATTGACCAGGGCCAGCAGTTGTTTGTTCGCTGAATTATCTACCGGGATGACTACGGTGTACGTCTTATCATCTGGTATTTTTCTTCCTTTCAGCCATTTGTTGTAATTTTTTAAAACGTCTACGTCAACACCATACTTTCTATTGATATCTCTCAGGTTGCTTACAGAATTGTTGGTTAACTCCGCCAGTTTTCTGGAAGCATTGCGGTGATTGACCGCTGATTCAAAGGCAACTTTATGGGACAGATATTTTTTTACATACCAATGGGTCTTTTTATCAATGATCATTCTTTTAGCGCCATACTTTTTTTTATCGAGTGACCTCAATGCGCCGCCGGGGCCAACGTTATAGGACTGTAAGGTGTATAGCCAATTATTAAAAAATAAGGTATTGTATTTTTTCAGGTATTTGGCGGCTCCTCTGGATGCAGATACGATATTCATTCGTTCGTCCACCACGCCGTCGACTCTCAGGCCAACTTCTTTGGCGGCCGCTTTTTTGAATTGCCAGAATCCGATAGCATTGGATGATGAAACAGCATCCGGAATTAAGGCGCTTTCCTGGAGTACCAGGTATTTGAAATCGTCAGGCAATCCCTGCTCCCTGAAAATCCTCTCGATGATGGGGAAGTAAAGATTAGCCCTGTCTACCTTTATCCCAAAATATTTAGGGCTTCGGGTGAGCATGTCCACGTCTTTTTGAATTTCCCTTTTTGCGGCCTCAGTAATTTTTAGTTTTATATCCGCGAAGTCCATATAGGTAGGCACTTTCTGCGCAGAAATCCGGGTACTTAATGATATGAATAATAGTAAAAGGGTCCAGTTTAAAAGTTTCATTTAAATCTTTTTTAATATCATTAATCCATCTCTAATTGGTAAAAGAACGTTTTCTACCCTTGTATCATTATGAACTTTCAAATTAAAATCTATCAGAGCCTTGGTGTCTTTATCCGAACCGTTGCTTTTCCCGGGAATCACCTTTCCACTCCAAAGTACATTATCGGCAACAATAAAGCCTCCTTTTTGTACCTTATCGATGATTATATCAAAATATTTGCCATAATTTTCCTTGTCCGCGTCGATAAATACCAGGTCAAATTTTTCAGATAAAGTTGGAATAATATCCAAAGCATTGCCGATCCTGTAGTCAATTTTTTGCCTGAAATCCGATTCCTGGAAAAAGCCTTTGACCTTTTCTTCCAGTTCCTCGTTGATGTCAATGGTAATTATTTTACCACCATCTGCAATTCCCTCAGCCAGGCACAGGGCCGAATAGCCTGTATAGGTGCCAATTTCTAAAACCAGGTTGGGTTTTATCATGTGAGAAAAAGTGGCCAGAATGCGTCCCTGAAGGTGTCCCGATAGCATTCTGGGCATAATAACATTGGCATAGGTGTCGCGGTGAACTTTCTTGAGAATTGACGATTCTTCAGAGGTATGGGCTTCCGCGTACTTTTCTATCTCTTCATCCAAAAATTTCATAGCGATAACCGTTGTAGTTTTTGTATTGGTTGCAACTCGGATATAAAAAATTACGCTCGTAAATTTAGGTAAATTCCAAGAAAAAACATGGACACTTATTTAGGAATATAGGTTAAATAGCTAAGTTGCTTTTCATCGAACATCTCTGCCGCAATATCTTGTAAATCACCGGATCTGGTTTCTTTTATTTTTTCAAAGATGCTTTCCAAACTTGGAATTTCATTCAGGTCCAGCAAACTTCTGCCCATCATTAACATCAGGCTTGCATTGTTTTCCTCAGACATGGCCAACTGTCCCATCAGCTGCTCCTTTGCCTGGTGTAATTGCAATGAACCCAAAGGCTTTTCCTTCAGTTTTTGCAGCTCTTTTAAGACAATTTTGATACTTCTGTCCAGTTGCTGGGGGTCGGTGCCAAAAAATATACTAAATAAGCCGGTGTCGGAGTAAGCGCTGTAATTGGCTTCAATAGAATATACAAAACCGTATTTTTCCCTAAGTGCCATGTTGAGCCTGGAGTTAAGACCGGGGCCTCCCAGAATATTGGTCAGCATAAAAAATGGCAACCTTTTTTCATCTTTCAATGGATAGGCTGGTCTTCCGATGGCGCATTGAGATTGGGTTAATTCCCTGGTATTGGTCAAATGGCCGGCTTTGTAATTGCCAAAAGGCGTCCTGTTCAGTTTTGCCTGCCGTACGGGTAGCGTGGCCAGGTATTTTTCAATACACCTTTTAATCTTTTTTCGATTGATATTGCCCACCACCGAAAAGATCAGCTGTCCGGTGTTTATGTTTTCACTAATAAATTGTTTGAAATCCTGTTTTTGAAATGATCTCACGCTTTCGGCGGTGCCCAGGATATTGTTTCCTAGCGGATGGTCCTTGAAAACAAGATTATCAAATTCGTCCTGGATTGCGTCTTCCGGGGCGTCGTGATACATGGCCATTTCTTCCAGAATGACGCCGCGTTCCTTTTCAATTTGTTTTTCGGGGAAAATGGAATCGAAGGTTATGTCAGTTAGCAACTCCAGGGCTTTTTCAAAGTAATTATCGAGTATCGAAGCGTAAAAACATATCTTTTCCTTGGTAGTATAGGCATTTAGCTCCCCACCCACGGATTCCAGCCGGTTGATGATGTGAAATGCTTTTCTTTTGGTAGTGCCTTTGAAGGCCATATGTTCCCAGAAATGAGCCAGCCCCTGCTGGTCATTTTTCTCATCTCGGCTTCCAATATTGAGTATGAAACCACAGTGAACGATTTTTGTACTGCTAACTTCCTTGTGGACAACCCTGATACCATTGTCCAACGTGTAAATCTCGTAATCCCTCATATCCATGATAATCTTGTGGGAATCAACCCCGGTAAATGAATGGTGAGCACTGCTATTGCCAGCAAATTTACGCAATTATTAACCATTTTGGTTGATTTGCCGGCTAAAACAAGTTTTTTTCTTCCCGTATGATTTGATAATTCCGGAATCCTCCTATTTGCTTTCCCTTTAGCCAATTGTGCTCCAGGTGGCTAAGTAATCGGTACTTGAGTTTTTCGTGTTTGTGAATCAACCGGTTGGGGTTTCTTTTGCCCTCATACTGGAGTTGGTCCTGCCAGTCAAATTTATCCATCCATGCTTCCAGAACTTTCGGATGAGAGTCTTTGTAAATCTTCAGCTTATGCAAAGGTCCATAATCAAATATCTCCGGCATGGTCTTGAGTTCGTTTTCAGCCACCTTACGCCCCCAAAATGTAGTAGCGCTGCTTTTGGTTTTGGCAGACATCAGTTTGGGCGGACGAACCCACCCATAATGATGAATCCAGGCATAAATCCTGGCTACCCTGAGCTTTTCGGTGCCCTGTTTTTTACTATAATCCTCATAGGAGTTATTGAACTCATCAAATTTTCGAAATGATTGCGCGTCCTTCCAGGAGTGAATTTTTGGATCGTTTCTGATGATTCTTATTTCCCTGGGATACCAGTTATGCGCTTGGTGATAGTGTTTATAATCACCCCAGAAATGACGATATTCAAATAAAAGGCCCTCAACTTCAGGCTCCTCAAGGTATTTTTGACAGCTGTTTTTAATAACCTCCAGGTATTTTTCATGCACCAATTCGTCACTTTGCAGGTAAAATAACCAATCGCCCTGACAGGCATTTTTTGCGAGATCAGTCTGTTGTGCAAAAATCGTGTTATGGGGATAGGCTTCCAGGTCCCATTCGGTATCGATTATTTTTATTTTTTCCGATTCAATACTTAGAACCTCTTCTCTTGTGTGGTCATCTTTATCAGATTTACCCAGTGCTACTATAAATTCATCTACAATAGGTAATATTGACAGAATGGATTCTTTAACGGGGTAGTAAAGCTTTGTCGCATTTTTAACAAAAGTAAATCCGCTTATTTTCATTAAAAATCTATTTGTTGTTTCTAATTTTCAACTTGCATTTGCCAACACCTTCCTGTTTCACAGCGTTATTGACAATTGCCCATGATTCATTTATAGCATAAATGCCTGATGCGTCAGCACAGCAAAATTGGTTTGATGGTGCAAACTTAAGAGAATCTTTTATTAACTATTCCTATTCCTTATTTGTTTTTTCTATTCCGGTCATAGGGTTGGTAATCAATCCTAAATACATTATTTTGAGAAAAAGTTCGTCTCATGAAAAAATTAATCTTTGTATTGACGACAGCCTCTATCGTTTTATTAGGAGCGCTTCAGCTAAAATCGCAAAAAAGAATGTTGGAACAAAATGAAAAAGTATGGCAGGCCTTTGAAATGCAGGATTTGCAAAACCAATTAAAGCAGTCCGGCAAGCCGTGGCTGCCTTTTTTAGATGTCAGCACCTTAAATTGTGGTTTGTATAGCCTTGCCAAAGGGGCCACTGACCATCAATCACCACACGAGCAGGATGAGGTTTATTACGTTTTGGAGGGTAGTGCTACTTTGGAGGTGGGTGAGGAAAAAATAGTGGCAAAGGAGGGTAGCGTTATCTTTGTCAAGGCAAGGGCACCGCATAGATTTGTAGACATCGAGAAAGACCTGAAGGTACTGGTGTTTTTTTCAACAGCAGAATCAAAATAAACAATATTGTCATGCAAAAATACTTAGTCTGTACATTGCTGATTGGCTTGTTGTCCATGTGTGCGGTTGCACAAACCTCAGACAAGCAAAAGATAATGGCCGCGCTAGACCAGCAAGTGATATGCTGGAATAAAGGGGACCTGGAATGTTTCATGGCCACTTATTGGAAATCAGATTCACTGAAATTCATGGGCAGCAGAGGTATTACCTATGGTTGGCAAAATACACTGGACAATTACAAGAAAGCCTATCCCGACCAACAGTCCAGGGGACAATTGAAGTTTAATATTTTGAACCTGGATCCGGTTGGCGAAGATCATTATTTTGTAATCGGGCGATTTTACCTCACCCGTGAAATTGGAGATGTCAAAGGTTTGTTTTCACTAATCTGGAGAAAAACAGAAGATGACTGGGTGATCATTGCCGATCACTCCAGCGTGGAGAATTAGTTATGACGATCAGTCCATATGCGCAAGCTATACGCGATTACTTCAATTATGAATTTAAAGCAAAACTATTGCTTGATACCAGCTATGGTATTCAGGAAGAGATGCCGGTGGAAACCTTCTTTAGGAATGAGGACGACTTTACAGCACTTGAAACATATGCATTGAGCCTTTGCCGTGGAAAAGTGCTGGATGTTGGAGCGGGCGTAGGCGCTTCGTCCCTGGTATTGCAAAACAGAGGGTTTGACCTCACGGCGCTGGAAGTTGAAGCGCCCCTAGTGGAGATAATGATTGAAAGGGGTATCAAAAAGGTGGTCTGTAAGAATATTTTTGAATACGACGCCCAACATTTTGATACGATTTTGATGATGATGAATGGTATTGGCCTGGTCGGCACTATCCAGGGTTTAAAGGATTTCCTGGAACATGCGAAAAAACTGCTGACACCCTCCGGACAAATTTTGTTGGACTCCAGTAATATCGCTTACTTCTACCAGGACAAAGTAAAACCTGGCGCTCATTATTTTGGTGAAATCGGATATTGTTATCAGTATCAAAATAAGAAAGGAAAATGGTTTAACTGGTTGTATATTGATCCCGAACGGTTGCAAGATATTGCCTGGAAACATGGATGGTATGCCCAGATACTGTATGAAGACGAGACCGACCAGTATCTTGCCAGGCTGAGATTAGCGGAGTGAACGATGCCTGATAATCTGGAAAATTATTATGCATACCTACTATATTTAAAGCTGATTTTGTTACTTTTGGCTTAAACCAGCGGGATATTCCCTAAAATCAATAAAGTTTATAGACGATGTATCAACAAGGAATGTTAAAAGAAAATGCGTTAAAAGGAAAAACTATGATTGTCACTGGCGGTGGCACCGGCCTGGGCAAGTCCATGGGCAAATACTTTTTGGAACTGGGGGCTAACCTGGTAATTGCCAGCCGTAAGTTGCCAGTTCTGGAAAAAGCAGCTGCCGAACTGGAAGCCGACACGGGAGGTAAAGTTTTGCCTGTTGCCTGCGATGTGCGCAATTACGAAGAGGTGGAAACAGTTATTCACAAGGCCGGAGACAAATTTGGCACCGTACACGGTTTACTGAACAATGCCGCCGGAAACTTTGTCAGTCCTACCGAAAGATTATCCCATCGCGCATTTGATGCTGTAGTGGATATTGTGTTAAGAGGAACCTATAATTTCACTTTAGCCATGGGGAAAAAGTGGATTGCAGATAATCAGCCGGGAGTTATTCTAAATATTGTTACAACGTATGCGTGGACCGGCTCAGGCTATGTAGTCCCTTCGGCCTGTGGAAAAGCGGGTGTTTTGGCGATGACCCGATCTTTGGCAGTAGAGTGGGCAAAATACGGTATAAGGAGCAATGCCATAGCCCCCGGACCTTTCCCAACAGAGGGTGCCTGGAGCAGATTATTACCCGGAGACTTGAGAGAGAAGCTGGATCCGGCACAGCGGGTGCCCCTGAAAAGAGTAGGCGATCACCAGGAGCTGGCTAACCTTGCCGCCTATCTTATGTCGGATTTCTCCGCGTACGTCAACGGAGAAGTTATTACGATCGATGGCGGTGAATGGCTCAAGAACGGCGGTGAATTTAGTTTCCTCGACATGATCAAGCCGGAAATGTGGGATCAGCTGCAAGCCATGAGAAACAAAGGCTGATGCTATCTGCCTCGACGGTCAACTTAATGCCCCAATATTCGTAAATTTAGGGAGAATATAGGCACATGAATGAACTTGAGAAACCGGTTTTATTGTTTGACGGAGTATGTAACCTTTGTAATGGTGTGGTGCAGTTTGTGATTAAAAGAGATCCGGACGCCAAGTTTAGTTTCACATCACTGCAATCGAATATGGGGCAACGCCTGCTGCAAAAATTTCAACTTCCCACTTCCGACTTTGAGTCCTTTGTACTTGTGGAAGGAGATCGCTACTACCGAAAGTCAACAGCAGCGTTGAGGCTTTTTAGTAAGCTCGGTGGAGGATGGCGGCTGCTTTATGTCTTCATGATTGTACCTGTTCCCATCAGAGACTTTTTTTATAGCCTGGTTGCCAATAACCGGTATAAAATTTTTGGCCGTACCGATGAATGCTGGATCCCTACCCCCGAATTAAAAGCCAGATTTTTGGAGTAACTAGTGTTAAGTTAACCATAATCTGACGGCCCAAGTTTTGTTCTTTTTACCTTGAACTTCATAATAAAAAGACTCACTTAGCGCTGCTAGGCTTACTTTTTATTACTCGCTCAAAACAAAAATTACGGCAACTTAACCATCATTTTATGAATAACTTAACACTAGATACTGTCCGCCATTTTTTTTCGCTCGTGTTCGTTCAGGTAAATTTTTCGGATACGTATCGACTTAGGCGTAATTTCGACGTATTCATCCTTTTTAATATACTCCAGCGTTTCTTCCAGAGAAAATTGCTTTTTGGGCGCTATTTTAGAGTTATCATCCGATCCGGCAGCGCGCATATTGGTTAACTTTTTGCCTTTTTGTATGTTAACTACCAAATCGTTTGACCGGCTATGTTCTCCAATTACCTGTCCCATATAGACCTCTTCTCCGGGGTCCACAAAAAAGATCCCGCGGTCTTGAAGTTTATCGATGGAATAAGCGGTACCTGGACCGGTTTCCATAGAAATGAGCGAACCATTAATTCTCGAAGGGATGTCCCCTTTCACAGGCTCATATGCTTTAAAACGATGGGTCATGATAGCCTCCCCGGCAGTGGCGGTCAGCACGTGATTTCTCAGGCCTATTAAACCTCTGGCAGGGATGTCGAACTCAAGGTGTTGTAAATCGCCCTTTGGCTCCATGATGGTCAATTCACCCTTCCTTTGCGTTACCAATTCTATGACCTTCCCGGCGCTGACATCCGGAACATCAACTACCAGGTGTTCCAGTGGCTCGCATTTCATGCCATCGATTTCTTTTACGATCACCTGCGGCTGACCAACCTGAAACTCGTAACCCTCCCTTCTCATGGTTTCTATCAATATCGACAAATGCAGTACACCGCGGCCATAAACCAAAAACTTATCCTCAGAATCCGTATCCTCAATTCTTAAAGCGAGATTTTTTTCAGTTTCCTTATAAAGCCGGTCTCTCAAATGGCGGGAGGTGACAAACTTTCCTTCTTTCCCGTAAAATGGCGAGTTGTTAATCGTAAACAACATGCTCATGGTGGGCTCATCTATAGAAATTCTTGGCAGCGGTTGCGGGTTCTCTATGTCTGTGAGTGTATCACCAATATCAAATCCTTCAATACCCACGATGGCACAAATTTCACCGGCACTTACTTGCTCCACTTTTTCCTTTCCCAACCCTTCAAAAACCTGTAATTCCTTTATTTTAACCTTTTGAATCGAGCCATCGCTTTTACATAGTCCCAGCCATTGTCCTTCCTTCAGCGTTCCCTGGTACACGCGACCGATAGCTATTCTACCGACGAATGATGAATAATCCAGCGAAGTAATTTGTAGCTGAGGAATCCCTTCCTTTACCGGTGGCGGTGGAATGGTTTTGATGATTTCATCCAGCAGATCGGTAATGCTGTCGGTAGGCTTTTGCCAATCGTGACTCATCCAACCCTGTTTTGAAGAGCCGTAGATAGTCACAAAGTCCAGTTGTTCTTCCGTTGCATCAAGATTAAACATCAGATCAAAAACCTGCTCCTGAACTTCATCGGGGCGGCAATTTTCTTTGTCTACCTTGTTGATTACCACAATGGGTTTTAACCCAAGCGCCAGGGCTTTACCCAACACAAAACGCGTTTGCGGCATGGGTCCTTCGAAGGCATCCACCAATAAAAGTACCCCGTCGGCCATTTTCAAGACCCTTTCTACTTCGCCCCCAAAATCAGCGTGGCCAGGTGTATCTATAATATTGATTTTAACATCATTGTATCTTACCGAAACATTTTTAGATAAAATAGTAATGCCCCTTTCCCGTTCCAGGTCGTTATTGTCCAGGATTAACTCCCCGCTCTCCTGATTTTCCCGCAATAATTTTGATGCGTGAATTATTTTGTCAACCAGGGTAGTTTTGCCATGATCTACATGGGCAATGATGGCTATATTTCTAAGACTTTTCATTGATCGTATAAAAGAAAAGCGCAAAGGTAGTAAATAGAAATCAGAAATATACGTTAATGTGCAGATATAAATAGAGTATTTGGCATGGATAGTATTAATCCAAGTTTTTTACTAAATTGATCATTATTTTTTAAAAACGGGAGATGCACTTTTTATCTGTATTAGGATGTGTATTACTTTTTGCAGTCAATGGATCGGCCGCATCCATTGGTTTCCCGTCGGATAATGTTTCAGCAGATTCCTTGTCAAGAAAAAATGTTGACATCAATAATCGTATAGCTATCCATTTTTTGGAAAAGGAACCTAATCTGGCTTTCTATTACGCCGATAGTTCCGCTACCGTGGCTTTGGAAAAAAACTATCCCGACGGCTTAAAAACAGCGCTTGGCATCAAAGGAAAAATATCGGTTATGCGCGGCGATTACCAGCAGGCTATTATGTATTTTGATAAAACCAGAAGTCTGGCTGTTCAACTGGATGATACGGTTGGCGTAATCCAGGGGCACCTGGATATGGCTGGTGTTTTTCTTGCCATCAAGGATTTTGATGAGGCGGAGAGCCACCTGATAAAAGCCTTGAATTTTAAGGGCATTATCCACCACCCATCGCTGCATGCCAATGTGTATACAGGATTGTGGCAGCTATATTGGAATAAAGGAATGATTGATACAGTGGCCTATTTTCAAAGCAAAGCGCTGGATATATATAATATACATAAAGACGACAGGAAAATTTCCAGGGAAATTGCCGATGGATTTTTGAAAGTTGAGGATTTTGAACAGGCACTCGCCTTTTATCAGGCATCGCTGGATTTTCAAAGAGTAAATGGTACCAAAAAGGAAGTGGCCGACGATCTGAAAAACATTGGAGAAATATACCTGACAAAAAACAATGGAGCCAGCGCTTTGACGTACTTTTATGAGGCGCAGCGGATTTATGAAAAGGTAAAAAACAAGACGGCCTTATTTGAGGTAGAAATGGATATTGGCCGGTCCTATTTTTACATGCACGAATATGATAAGGCCCTGAAAAGCTTAAATGCGGCGTTGAAAATAGCCAAAACAATAGATAGTAAATCCCTTAAAGCCAGGGTTAATAAACAGATAGCTGTGGTATATGAAAAGTATGGCTATTTTGATGAGTCAATAAAGTATTACAAAAATTATGTAGCCTTAAAAGATACACTGTTTGGCGAGGAAAATGCGAGGAAGATCGCAGAGTTGAAGGCTAACCTGGAGTTTGAACAAAAGGAAAAGGAAATTGCCTTACTCATCAAAGAAAAACAGCAGCTGAATGAAAATGCCGCTTACAAGGACCAGATAAATAAGCTGACCTCCAACCTACTCCTGATTTTAGGGTTTTCCATGCTCCTTATCATATTGCTGACGGTACTGATTTTTTACCGCTACAGGGCCAAGAAGCAGGACAATAAGCTATTGGAAAAACAATATTCGGAAATTAGCAAGCAGAAATCGATCCTGGAAGGCCAAAGTAAGATTATCAAAGATAATAATATGGAGCTTGAAAAAGCCCGTAATACTATTGAAACCAAAAATAAGGCACTGCGGGAAGCCAATGAAAAACTGGAAACGATCATTGGACAAAGGACCACGGAGCTTAAAAGAACTTATCACAAATTGTCCTTTCATATTGACAATACCCCGCTTGCAGTCTTGGAGTGGAATGATAAAATGGAATTGATACGGTGGTCAAGTCAGGCTGAAAAGATATTTGGATGGAAGGCCTCCGAAGTAATTGGTTGTCAAATACAAAACCTGCCACTCATTAAAAAGGATCACCAGGATTCCATCGATAAGATATTTGCAGAATTGCTTACCGGTCAGAAACCCAGAAATTTTTACAAAAATCAAAACTACCACAAAAACGGTTCATTGATCGATGTGGAGTGGAGCAATTCGATTTTGTTTAACGAAGAAGGCAGACTGGAATCCATCCTATCTATTGCCAACGACGTGACCATTCGGGAAAAAGCCATACAGGATCTGCAACAGTCGAATATGGAGCTGGACAATTTTGTATATCGCGCTTCCCACGACCTGAGAGGCCCTATTACCCGTCTGGTTGGTATTGTTAACCTCGGCATGTTGGAAGCTAAGGAGCGCATTGCGAGAAAGTATTTTGATATTTTGGGTAAAGTTGCTTTTGAAATGAATGCCATGCTTTCACGGCTGTTGACGGTTCACGAAATTTATCAGCATGACTTTAAATCCGAGGACATCGTAGTAAAAGAGGAGTTGAAAAGCTATGTGGAAGAATTCAGAAACAAGAACCTTACTTTTCAGATTAACCTGGTTTATGACATACCGGCGCGGTTGAAGTGGAAAACGGACCGGGTCTTATTTAAAACAGCCATGCAAAACCTGATTGAAAATGCTTTTGTGAATGGCGCGGCCGTCGATCCCCAAATTAACATTAAAGTGCGCAAGATCAATGGTCATTTTGTTAAATTAACGCTTTCCGACAATGGTGTTGGCTTTTCGGAAGATGTGGTTGATAAGATTTTTAATATGTTTTTTCAGGGAACCGAAAGGTCAAATATTAACTATGGCCTTGGACTCTACCTGACCAAAAAATCCATTGAACGGCTGGGCGGAAGTATAGCCCTGACCAAGCCGGTCAACAATACGACTTTTGAAATAATTTTGCCAAATCTTCAAAATAAAACAGTTGAGCAGGAAGTGCTCCAACTATAAGCTTTGACTTTCAGCCAGTCAATACCAGCAAAATATCATTAGATTCATTCGCAGTTGTTAATAATTATTTAGCGAAGTTATCACAAGCCTAAATTCTTTATATCTTTGCCAAAATTTAAACAACCATTTATGTCGTCGGAAATAAAAAGATATACGGTTACTTCGGCCTTACCTTATGCAAACGGTCCGGTCCACATCGGCCATTTGGCAGGTGTATATGTGCCTTCCGATATTTTTGTAAGATATTTGAGATCAAATGAAAAGGAGGTGGCCTTTGTTTGCGGAAGCGATGAGCATGGTGTCCCCATCACGATCAGAGCACGGAAAGAACGCGTAACCCCTCAAAAGATTGTAGATAAATATAATGAGATTATAAAAAGATCATTTGAAGCATTCGGCATCAGTTTTGATCACTATTCCCGTACTTCCTCCGAAACCCATCACCGTACGGCAGCGGAATTGTTTAAAAGGTTATATGATGATAACAAATTTATCGAAAAGACCTCAGAGCAGTATTACGATGAAAAAAACAACGAATTTTTAGCCGATCGCTATATTTTAGGGACTTGTCCGAACTGTGGTTTTCACGAAGCCTATGGCGATCAATGTGAAAATTGCGGCACCTCCTTGAGCCCGTCGGAATTGATTAATCCAAGGTCGGCCATCAGCGGTGAAAAGCCGGTTTTGAAAGAGACAAAGCACTGGTATTTCCCCTTGAATGAATATGAGTCCTGGCTGAGATCCTGGATCCTGGAGGGACATAAGGAATGGAAGTCAAATGTTTATGGCCAGTGCAAATCCTGGATTGATCAGGGGTTGCAACCAAGGGCTATGACAAGGGATTTGGATTGGGGTATCAAGGTGCCCATAGAGGGGAATGAAGGAAAGGTACTTTACGTATGGTTTGATGCGCCCATCGGCTATATTTCAGCCACTAAAGAGTGGGCTGAGGCAAACGGCAAGGACTGGCGATCTTACTGGCAATCAGAGGATACAAAATTAATTCATTTTATCGGCAAGGATAACATCGTATTCCATTGTATTATTTTTCCCGCCATCCTGAAGGCCCTCGGAGATTTTACCTTACCGGATAATGTGCCGGCCAACGAGTTCATGAATCTGGAGGGTAACAAAATTTCAACCTCCCGCAACTGGGCGGTCTGGTTACATGAATACCTTGATGAATTTCCAGGGAAAGAGGATGTGTTGCGATACGTGCTGTGCGCCAATGCACCGGAAACCAAAGACAATGATTTTACCTGGAAAGATTTTCAGGCTAGAAATAACAACGAGCTGGTGGCTATCTATGGAAATTTTATTAATAGAGCCCTGGTTTTAACCCATAAGTATTTTGAAGGTGTGGTGCCTCCCAAGGGACCCCTGACCCCACTGGATGAGGAGGTCGTCGATAAGTTATTGGCTTTCCCCGGTATGATCGGAAAGTCTATTGAAAACTACAAGTTCCGGGATGGGTTAAACCAAATGCTGGACCTTGCCAGACTAGGGAATAAATACCTGGCGGACACAGAGCCCTGGAAATTAATAAAGGAGGACGAGGAACGTGTGAAGACGATATTAAACATCAGCTTACAGATTGCGGCTAATCTTGCGATAGTATCGGAACCGTTTTTACCCTTCACGGCCAAAAAGCTATTTGAAATTTTGGGGCTTGAAAACCCCCGATGGAAACAAGCCGGCAACGCGACCCTGATTAATTCCGGTGACGTTATAAACGAACCGTCGCTGTTATTTGAAAAAATAGATGACCAAATTATCCAGGACCAGATTCAGAAATTGGAAGAAACCAAAATAGCCAACGAGATTGCCAAGAAGACGATATCCGTTGCAAAAAAAGAGATTGTTTTCGACGATTTTGTGAAGATGGACATGAGGGTTGGAACCATCAAATCGGCAGAGAAAATTAAGAAGTCAAAGAAGCTGTTAAAATTGAAGGTTGATACGGGACTGGATGAAAGGGTAGTGGTAAGCGGTATTGCCGAATACTATGATCCCGATGCTATCCTGGGAAAACAGGTTTGTATGCTGGTCAACCTGGCACCGCGCGCCATTATGGGCATTGAGTCGCAGGGAATGATTCTGATGGCGGAAAACCCTGACGGATCGCTGTCATTTATCAAACCGGAAAAGGCCATGGAGAATGGCGGGGTTATCAGTTAGATCGATCTACTATTTAATGCTATTGGGGTTTAAGGCCGGGCATAAAAGCTGATGCCGGCTTAGATAACTGATAAATTAGCGAATTAAAGGTGTTTGATACGGTGGGCAAATAAAGCATACAATTCATCATTGCTAAATCCATCAATATTTTGACTATGATAAACGGGTAGCCTAACATTACTGGCCGCGGCTTTTTTCATGCCCTCCGTAGCGATGAGATTGATCAGCATCATGCCGGCAATGGAAGAAACCGGTCCTGTAAGATTTCCATCTATTCGCATTAGCCCGTCTCCCGGCGGAACGTGATTGTCTAAAACAATATCAGCGATTTCAAATAGTTTTTTCCCGCTGGAATGCCGGGAAGGATACTTTTTGGACTGTTGGAGCGAGGTTATGGCTATGACTTTCAATCCTTCAGCCCTGGCGCGCATGGCCATTTCGATAGGCATAGCATTTCTGCCCGAATTGGAAATTACGATCATCAGATCTTCAGGATCAATGGTGTGTTGATCCCAGATAATGTCCGAAATCCCTTCTATTCGTTCTATTTCGGCGCTGCGTCTTGACCCTTCACTGGTCATAACAATGCTGTCCAGCATGGCATTGACGTTGGCAAGACCGCCGGCGCGAACGAATAGTTCCAACCCGATCATATGTGAATGGCCGGTGCCAAAAGTATGTATCAGCTGATCATCAATTAAAGTTTGCGCGATCCAATCTGCGGCGATGTTGATGCAGGCTTCCTGGTCCTGCACGATATCATCCAAATGAGCCTTGATTTTATTCAGATATTCAAACATGTTTTAAACACTAGACCTTGATAAAAATTTTCTTTTTGTAAAGGATGTAGGCAGGGATGTAAATGATAAACATGTAAATAATCGCGTAACTAAGTGAAGCCAGTTTTGGCGAAAATCCTATGCCGGTCATGGTTTCCATAAACATATCATTAAGGCCGCTGTCGCCGAATATGTCGCGATAAAATACTAAAGTAAGCATTCCTGCCAGTACATAGGACGTAATGGCGTTGGCTCCGAATACCCTGCCAATCTGGGTCCACTTTTTGATAGACAGTATATCTACGATCAGTATAAAGGCGGCGAGACTCAGTGCGGCAAGGCCTGAAGTATACAAAACATAAGAGCTGGTCCAAATGTGCTTGTTGATAGGAAAGAACCAACCTAGGATATTACCTAAGCCCAACATAGCCCATCCCCAGAAAAATACCCAGCTTAGCTTTTTAAATTCGTCTTTTGTATCCAAGATAATTCTACCGATCAACATACCGGTTATACCGCTAACGATGGCCGGGAAGGTGCTTAATATGCCTTCGGGATCCCAGGTTTTTTGCCATAAAACTCCGGGAAGTATTTTATAGTCGATAAAATTTGCCCAATTTTTTTCAGGCACCGATAAATCCGGCGCTCCTATGCCAGGAATGGGAATGTAAGCCATGATAATCCAATAACCTACCAGTATGCCAATAGAGATTTTGAGCTGCTGCTTCCAGTCTGTGTAAAGAAAAAGCAGCGCACACGCCAGAAATACCAGTGAAATACGCGGGAGTACGCCTGCCCATCGAATGTGGCCAAAATCAAACTTCGGCCACAGCCAAAGGAAAATACCCAGGGCAAATATCTTCAGGCTCCGTATAAAAATTTTTTTAACCAAAGGCCCTTTATCAACTTGTTGATCCAGTCTTTTCTGGTAAGCCAGGGCGATAGAAACGCCGACAATGAACAGGAAAAAAGGGAAGACCAAATCGGTAGGTGTAGCGCCATTCCATTTGGCATGTAACAATGGGGCATATACATGGCTCCACGAGCCCGGGTCATTGACAATGACCATGCCTGCAATGGTAAAACCTCTCATAGCATCAAGAGAAATGAGACGATTATTTAGAGTAGAAGACATTAAAGTTGTTATTAATAGTTAAGTGTTGTAGAAAATCCTGAGCGGCCCGATGTGTTAAAACATTTTGCCTTGACAGTCCCACTGGTCGCACCAAAAGCACCCTCGTATAGTGTCGCCGATTCGTCAGGTTCGCTGCCGTCGGTGGTATATCTGATGGTCAGTCCGGGATAGGCGGCATTCATATGTATCTGGTTATTTTCCATTTTGATTCCAGGTGTGGGGATTCGGTAGTGATAGCCTCCGTTTAATTTTTCCAGCTTTTTAAATGCCTTTTGACCGATGGTATTAGCAAATTTATTCCAGTCTTTATCGATCATGGCATTCCTTTCGGCGGTGTTTAGCTCGTTGCCCCATGAAGCCTGTCCCTGCCAGGCTCTTTGTGCAAATCCAAGCAGTTTGGGAAGAATATAATATTCAAGCATGTCGCGGCCTCTTACAGTTTCGCTCCAGAGCTGAGCCTGCAATCCGATGATATTTTCTTTCCCCGCCGCACTTAGCGGCTCCATACCGTCAAAGTCAGCGTCGGGATCCAATTTTCTTCCCATGTTGTCCCGGGTGGTAGAAAAGAAAAGGTTTTCCGGAATGAACTCAAAGGCATCTCTGGTATCGTTGAAGCCTCCCCAATACAAACCGGGTTCACGGGGGTCTTTGTTGTAGGCCAGGTCAAAGTAGAAGTTGGTAACATTACAGAGGATAACAGGATAACCACGGTTGGCAATTTTATAGCCTAAATCCTGCAACCCCCACAAGTTGTTCCAGATGTAGGGATAAACATTTTTGTCGGTGAAAGAGGTATTTGTAAACCATTGGTTGTTGTCATCATACTGCATGACTACCTCTTCCCAACCCCCGATTTGCAATCCCTTTTCATTGATCATTTTTACCAGGCGTGTAAAGAAATGGTTCTGAAAATTTCGTGCATTTTTTATTTCGGGGAAATTTTTGACATACTCATTGCAAATAGGAGATTGACTCCAGGGGCCGGCCGGCACTTCGTCCCCACCGGTGTGGATCATATTTAAGGGAACTTCAGCCTCCTTATAGATTTCAATAATCTCGTCCAATACCACCTCATAAAAGTCATAGACTGCATCCTGGCAAACACAGGCTACGTTGTCTGTGTAATGTTGAGCAGTGCTGTAGACAGATTTATCGGCGGGATCTATCAGCCGATACTGCCATGCCTCCTTCTCTTTTCCCTCCTTCATCAACCGGTGAAACCTGTATTCCATGGCCTTGATAGCGGCTCGCGCATGTCCGGGAAAGTTTACCTGGGGAATCACGTCGATGTGTCTTTGATGTGCGTATTTTATAATTTCTTTATAATCTTCTCTGGAGTAATATCCGTTGCCATAGGAATTCGGGTCGTCCGCAAACGGCCCTGACCCATAAGCAGGTTGAAGGTGCAGGCTGTCATTTAGGGTATGACCTCTTCTGGAGGCAATCTGGGTTAGCTCGGGAAATGCCTTGATTTCGAGACGCCACCCCTCATCCTCGGTCAGGTAGAATAGAAATTTGTTGAGTTTGTAGTAGGCCATAAGATCTAATAATCTCAGAACGGTTTCTTTGGACTGAAAATTTCTGCTTACATCCAGGTGCATTCCCCGGTAACCATAGGCGGGATGATCAGTGATGTTGTAGGTGGGAATGGTCCATTTGTCCTCCTTCTTTTCAATCAGTTCGAGCAGCGTTTGAATGCCATAGAAAATGCCTGCGGCATCCTTGCCGGTTACTTTTATTTTCTCATCTTTAGTTGTAAGCTGGTATCCTTCCGCCTTGTTAATGGTGTTGTCTATTTTTAGTTCAATGGTGGCATTGTTGTCCGTTTCCTGCAGCAAATTGCCGGTAAGAGCAAAACGATCCTTTATTGTTTGCAGCAGATAAGCTGCCTCGTTTTGAAGTTCCGGTGTCGCACTTACTGTGTATTCAGGGTTAAAAACAAATTGCCCCTTTTGTCTTTGATAAGAATGGGGGGTGGGTATAACCGGATATAAGTCATCGGAGGGCAGTTGCGAGATCCTCGTATTCTGATCAAACAAATGGGTCGCCGTAGGGATAGGTTCCGCATCATCACTGCTTCGGTTGATCTGTTGTTCCTCATCGAATTTTGCAACAGTATATTCTTCAATTACCTTGATTTTTTTGACACCATTGTGATAAGAAACCATATAGACACCTACCGGCGCATCACCCTCTTTAATCATCCAGTCGCTGGCCACTACTTTAATTTGTATGGATTGGTTTTCAGCAAGGTTGAATCCCTCCAGAGCCTTTATCTGATAAAAGTCTCCGTTGATCTGGACCATGCTTACATTCCGGGAGGTGTCGAAACGTACAATTTTTCTGGGTGATTGATTCCAATATAATTCCCAATTGTCTTTGAGCACACCGGTTCCAGTGTTTGTAATGGTAAAGATAGCCTCGTGAAGGGAACGACCATTCTCTTCAAAATTTTTCTCAAGTTTCCATTGCAATTTTATGCCTGTGACCGGCTCTTTTTCAGGAGAACAGGAAATAATTGAAAGGAATATGCCGCAGGCCATCATACCTTGAATGACAGGAGGCTTTATTATATTTTCAAATATCATAATCTTATGTTTTACAGACCGGAAAAATAAATCAGGGAGATTCTCCAATAGATATACAGCTGTTATTTAGACCTATCCAACATTTCAACCAACGCATATACTTCTTCCCATATTTCTATGTGAGCCTGGTCAAAACTTTTTGCCGAGGGCGATACATCTTTTTTATTTGGATCCAACCACCGTATAAGTTTATCATCTTTAAAATAATAGCGATTCTCTGAAATTTCAGGTTTGTCCTCAGCCAACCCGGAGCTGTTATTATTTTGATAATCTTTTCTTTTATGCCAATCAACAGGATGTTTGTATATATGATTACTGATAAAAGCAAAGAACAGGCCATGGCCGTCGAAATAATATTCCCTTACCGACTTTTCTTTTTCAGCAGGGTAGTGAGCAACAAGTTTGATAAGCCGTCCCCCGGTTTTATATACCTGGACCCCGGCTCCCATATCCGGAAGATCAATGTGCTCCGGTGCCATGAGATGGGTCAGTTGGTTAATTCTATTGAAATCACTGCGAATGTATTTGATGTCAGATTCAACAAAAGCCTGGGCATTTAATGAATAGACAGTAACAATAAGCAGAAATGGAAAAGAATTGGCAAGCCTGATAATGTCTCTAAACATTGCGCTTTAAATTGGGTAACGAGATAAATGTAACAATTTAGTGATGAAAATAAAAAATTGTGCACGAACAAATAAGTATGATATCTGTTTTTGCTTTAGCTATGTTTTCTTAAGTTCATCTGTAGATTCAGCGTCGCTTTCCTCATCTTTTTTTTCAACCTGCTCAATTCTGATTTCTCTGTCCATATACCTTTCTCTGCTGTTAAATGAGATAGGTGCACCTATACCCATTGACGCCAACAAAATAAATAATGCCCAGATTAAGATTCTTACAATCTTTTTCAGTCTATTCATGTTTGGATAAATAAATGATTGGCCAATGCATTTTTGCATTAACTCATTGGTATTGGAAAAATGATGATAGCCATGTTAAATGGCCATCGGGAGGTGATTTATCCTCTGAATAGATGGGTAGGCTCTTCTTCCGAGCTTTGCGGAATGGTTTTTTGTGTGTGGAAGTTTTTGGGTTGCCTGATGCAAAAGGCCTCTTTTGAAAACGTGTTAAATGATGCTATAAAAAGTTGGGAGTAGATCAGTGAGGCCAGGCAGAAATTATGCTGGTAGAAACCGGCAACGACCTTGGTTTTGCAAATTCCGGTTTGAAAATACCGGGATGAAACTGGCTTTGCCACATTTTGGTACCTGGCAATCACCAATTCCGTTTTTACGGACTCGCCGGATGGCTTTTGAGAGCAGCCGGCATACCCGGAATAAGCAGAAAGGCTGAACAGCATAGTTATTGCCAGCAACCATTTTGCTATTTTCGCGGGGTAATTCATATGTGGATGACGCATCATGTCAATAGCAAAGATAGGCTTTTTTATGACCCTTTCACACTATTGCCCTTGATGTTGCCTGTAGTCCGTCGTGTCTTTATCAGATCAATTTTTTGATCACCTTTTCAACCCGCGCTCTTTTACTTGCTTTTTCTATATCGGTGAGTCGCGATCTTAATGCTTTAATCAGGTCGGCTTTGTAGCCATCCGGAGTGGATGGAAGGGCTTTTTCCGCGTACATGGGCAATTGATTGGCAGGACTTTTCAGGAGTAACTCTATTAACAAGCCAAAAGCATTTGCGGTGTATTCCGGGATACCCATAAGCTGGACCAGTATATTTACAGCATGATCTCTGGTAATTACCGAGCCGCGGTCAGCGGCGTCTGCTATTTGCACTAGGTTGTTGTAAATCCCTTGAGGATTAACATTTGCAATACAATTCAAAGCTGTCATCGCTCCCCACTGAAGCCGGTTGTATTTATGGTTAAGCAAGGATAAGAAAAGGTTCATGTGACCAGCGATCATGGAAGGCTTCCGTTCACCCACTTCGTATAGCACTTTAATGCAATCGTTTTGAATGGCTTTGTTGTTATTGGCCAGGTTTCGGATTAGTGTGTCAACCGCCTTGTCATCGGCGGCAGTAACAATTTCTTCGGCTAACTGCTGATTGGGGGTCTCATCACGCCGGTCGAGCGCCGAGGCTAGCTTGTTCAGTACATTTATTGATTTTTCCATCTCTCTAATTTTGGGATGCCCCTGGTGAAAAATCCCGTTAAAAATCCTGGAAATCCCATTTCCTTTATTTTCCTCTTTACAAACTGTTGCATTTCAGTTGCCGAGATATCGGGCTGGGTAAAGTAGCCATCTTTGTAACAATAGCTGCAATACATACTGTTTTTTGTGCCGTCGGCATTGGTTCCGCCACCCTCCGGATCTTTTTTTAAAGGCATATTGCAACTTTGGCAATTTTTGTAGTGGGTCATTTTATCATCAGGTTTATATGAATGCGCAAATGTAAGGTGAGCTACTGACAACCCTATGTCAGTAGGTTCAGGATTTTTTGCTCATAGCCCACATGGATCTAGCCATTTTTTTATTCCCTTACAGGTAACATGTCTGAGGTATCCACCGGAAAACTATCGTACTTGTTATAAAGCTTCAGGTACTTCTCAGGATCAATGGGCTGTTCACCAAGCGTTTGATATAAACCTCTAAAAAAGTCTTCCCGGTTTTGCGAAGGGTTGAATAGTAATGTCAACCTTACCTCCTCATCAGTGTTGTTACAAAATCCGTGGGGGCTAAACCGGGGAACGTAGATGACCGAATCCTCGGACGCATCAATTTCCTTATCTGCGAGCTGTATTGTCAAAACCCCTTTGTTGACGATAAAGGTTTCGTCCATGAATCGGTGATAATGTAACTTGGCCCCAATGGCTCCCGGAGCGAGAATTATTTCATAAACACCTAACTGATCGTGAGAAAGTTGACTGGTTACTTTGAAGGTGATCCGGACGCCATTCATAAAGAAACTTTCACCTCCCCCCGGTTTTATAACGACGGCTTTATTTGTCAGTGCGTCATTAAAATAATCTGTTTTTCCGTTGTTATTCATTTTCGTTATGATTAAATATTTCGTCAATGGATTTGTATATTTCTTTTTGATTTTCAGCACGCACTTTTTCATCGCTAGTGCCTTCCAATGAAAAAAGCTTTTCCACTTTAATACCCATCTGGCCCAAAATTGCGTATAGATAAGGTTCCTGGAAGTCGAATTGCTCCATAATAGTACCCCTGTAAATGCCGCCTTTGACAGTGATAACATAAGCCTTTTTATTAGTTAATAATCCGTAATATCCATTTTCGTTGATTCCAAAAGTGTGACCAATCCTGGTGACATGATCAATATATGCTTTGAGATTGGATGGGATATTCAGGTTATATAGCGGGCTACTGATTAACAGCTCATCTGCGGATTTCAGTTCTGAAATCAATTCATCAGATAATGCGGTAGCCTGCAGGGTTGCCGAAGTTACATTTTCCTTAGGGGTATAGAAACCTTCAATGGTGCGGTTAGGGATGTGAGGAACCTGTTGTTTTACCAGATCCCGGTTTATGACTTTTCCTTCCGGGTGGTCCCTCATCCATAAACCTTCAAAATAATCTGCCAGCATGCGAGAATGTGATCCCGCGACCCTGGAACTTGTGTCAATTCTTAATAACGTTTTCATGTGTTTATAATTTATTTTCATTGGTCACATGGAACCTTTAATGCTTGCTATAATCATTCCCTTGTTAGTTTAATAATTATATCAAGCATGTCGGTTTCATGTGTTTATAATTTATTGTCATCTGAGGTCTTTTTACCACCACATGACAAAACAATGAAAGAAAACGTGACAGGTATCGGCTAATTAGCCAGGGTTTTTAGCTTATCTGGGTCGAGAATTGAGTAGATACTTCTGATTTTTATGCCGTCATCTTCCAGATCAAAAACCTGGCAGTTGACCAGTTGGTGGCCGTGAAAGAATAACAGGGCAGGCTGATGATTCACAATAGCGAATTGAATGGTTTGTGATTCCTGGAATTTTTGGTAAACAAAAAACAAGAGCTCCGAGGTAGGGAATTTTCCGATCGTCAACTCGCTGACAACTTTGATTTTACCACCACCGTCGGCAGAAATTGAAATGTCCCTGGAAAGCATCTTTTCCAGCGCTTTGATGTCTCCGCTTTTAATAATATTGATGTAGTTTTCCAGATAGGCAGGGGAAACGTTTGATCGGGTAAACAGCCCATATTCCGACCTGGGGTCGTCTAATTTATTTTTTGCCCTGCTGAGTAGTTTGCGTGCATTTTCTATGGTGCAATCCAGTGTCACTGCAATATCCTTGTGAGAGTAATCAAATCCTTCCTTCAGAATGAAAACAGCTCTTTCTTTTGGACTTAGCTGTTCAAGAAGCACCAGCATCGAATAGGAGATAATTTCTTCCCGCTGAAGGTTCGAATCAGCTTTTTCAGTGGCTATCGGTTCGGGTAGCCACATTCTGTCGGAGGTAATTTTCTTTTTCCGGTTCTTAATGTTGATAGATTGATTGATGACCCCTTTGATCAAATAACCCATCTCATTTTCAATATTATTTTTTTTAGAGGAAACGTAATTGGTCAATACATCCTGAACAGCATCTTTAGCGTCATCTGACGATCCTAAAATGTTGTAGGCGTAGGGGAATAGTTTATTTTGATAATCTTCCAAGTTTATAAATTGTTTTGATACTATTTAGTAAGACAAATTACCCTGTAAAAACGTGACACATTTTTGTTTATTAGCCTGTTGCTCAGCTTATTACACCATAATATACACCCTTAATTTGAAAAAATGCATTCAATTTAAAAGAGAGGCACCAGGGGCCACAGTAGCATTTATACAAGCTATAAATTTACTACCTTCCCAACCTCTGTTTTGAACCTTACACAATTGGCTACAACTTAGGGTTTTGTCAAACGCTTACAATAATATCAGACCCATGAAGCTTGCGAATGGTTGCGCGAGACTATCAGTTACTACTATGCACTGACGGAAATGGTATTTTTCCCGATAAACTTTCTCACATAATCACACATATTTAGTACTTCCATCGTTTTTCATTCATATTCAAATTTGCCTTTAGAAGTAATATAGTGATATTTTCATCCGATTCTTTACGTAATTATGCCTGGATTTTATCAAGTCCCTTTCAGCCGGCCTTTACGGAGAACCTTACCAGGTCTCTTTTATTTTTGTTTAATGTTTCACTAGTTTTCCACCTGGGAGTATTGAAAACATGCATATGATTGCCTCAGAAATACTAAAAGGAAAAATCGCATCCTATGCACTGGCGCTGGGTTCGCCAAAAAGAGTGCTGAAACGCAATGAATTTTTAATTAGTAAAGGTTCGGTGGAGCGCAACATGTATATTGTCGAAAGCGGATCTTTAAGGATCTTTGTCAGAAATAATTCCGGGGAAATAACCCTTCGCTTTGGCTACAAAGGCTCGTGGATGACTTCATTCCCATCATTTTTAACAGGGAAGCCTTCCGAGTTCTATATTCAGGCTATAAAAAAAAGCAGGTTACTGGTCATTCAAAAAAAAGACTTCTATCACTTTATCGGGTCCAGTCCTGAACACAGCGAACTTTGGATTAAAATGCTGGAGGAATTTGCCGTGCAACAGTTGGACCGGGAAATAGATGTGTTGACCCGGTCTCCCTTAGAAAGGTATAAAAGGCTATTGGAAAGGAGTCCCACTGTATTCCAGGAGATTCCCAATAAATACATTGCCTCTTACCTAAGAATGTCTCCGGAAACCTTAAGCCGGCTCAAAAAACCTTGATTTCAATCAATGTTTTTCAAGTTGAAATCCTTGATTTTTGCCAAAAAAAGTTTCGATCGAACTTTAAATTTAATTATTCAGATTACTACAAAAAGTAATAATTCTTAAAAAATGTTAGATATGAAACATGCAAATAATAATAAATCGGGGACTGACCTGACAAGTCTTGAACGGTATAATTTCGAAAGTTTCAAAGTGAGCGTAAATGCTGGAGTAGCATTTGTCACCTTTGATCATGGTGAGACCAACGTTCTTGACATGACATCTGTAATGGACCTGGTCGCCCTCGCCGATCGGTTGGAAAATGAGGGAGCAGTGAAAGTGGTGGTTTTTGAAAGTGCAAATCCGGATTACTTTTTATCTCATGCAGATTTTCGTCTGTTGCAGGAATTCAGGGATAAAGGTGTTTACGACAGCGAAGAAATGCCGCTTTACTCCGGTCTTTTAGAACGTTTTCGAACGATGCCCAAAGTGACAATTGCCAAGGTACAAGGGCGGGCCCGGGGAGGCGGTGCGGAATTCGTAACAGCAATGGATATGAGTTTTGCCGCTATTGATCAAGCTTTTTTGTCCCAGATGGAAATTATCATTGGCATATTACCAGGGGGAGGGGCCGGACAATACCTGGCTCGCAAGGTGGGTCGCTCCCGTGCTATGGAAATATGTCTTGGAGGAGGAGATTTTTCCGCTTTGGATGCCGAGCGATATGGATATGTCAATCGTGCCATTCCGGCAAATGAAATAGATGCTTTTGTCAAAGAGCTCGCCTATCGCATCGCCTCCTATCCGGCAAAAGCCATTGCGCGCAATAAAGCTACTGTAAACCTGTTTGAAGAGGGCCGCTCTCAGGAGTTTATTACTTCTAATGCCTGGTTTGCCGAATTAATTAAAGCACCGGACTTTGATCTGAGGGTGGACAAATTCTTTGCCAAAGGCGGGCAAACCAGGTCGGGAGAATTGAGCGATTGGCGTAACTGGGCCGAACACTTAGCTTAACAATACGCCGGAAGGTTTTTAATTTAGATAAAATCAGACAACGGCACCTGCTTTAAAACCCGTCGCTAAACGGCGGGTTTTAAAGCAAAATGCCTCATTTATGTATTGTGATTGTCCCTGTTATTCATCGACAATAGATTTGGTGGAAAGGACATTATAACTCCTTGTACATGATATGAGCATCGACGTATCCCAATGTGAGGTGATTAAACCCTTTAGGGATGGTGCCAATGATTTTAAACCCGTACTTTTTCCAGAGATTTACAGCAGCTTGATTTGTGCTTACGACGATGTTGAATTGGATTGCCTTAAATCCAAGGTTTTTCGCGTTTTCCAGCGAATGCTCACAAAGTTTTTTTCCGATCCCCTTTCCCTGTGCATTGGGATGAACCATATAACTGCAATTGGCAACATGAGCGCCCAGTCCTGTTTGATTTGGTTTTATGATATAAGTTCCCAATAATTTTCCATACTCCTCAGCCACATAAGTTTTCATATGGGGCGCCAGCCAATATTTTGATAATGCTTCTTTATTTGTCCTGGGATCAAAGACGTAGGTATCACCTGTCTTTATTACGCTTTCAAAAATTTCCCAGATACCATCGTAATCTTTTTTACCAGCTTTCCTTATTTGTATCATTTTCAAATTCCTCCAAAAACAGCCTGCATTTTTTGCAGGTGGAAAGCTAAGATAAATTGCTAAAATTATTAACCCAAGACATTATAAAGTCACAACATCTTTATATGTTTTGTGGGACGCGGTTTCTATATTTTTTATTTGAAATGGCTATTTCTCCGCACTTACAAGGTAATACCCAAACTTCTTTCTTTTCAAACCAAGGATATTGGTTAAAAATACGCCCTTTAGGTTATTCCAGCTTTGCTGACCTAATTTTTCTCCTTTAAAGAGTTTTTTCAAAAGAAATTTCAAAATTAAAAAAGGAGAGTGGGCAACAGATGGCGCCACTTTCCAGGAGATATCCTCCACCGTCACCTTTTTGAATCCGGTCTGTTTTAATGTTGCTACAAAGAGCTCTATTTCCGCCATTTGCGGAAGCGCCCAACTTTCGCAAAGGTTTCGGTACGAATTTTTGGTAAAATTGGAGAAAGGGATATGAGGGTTTTTGATAAAACCATCAGCCACCACCAGTCTGCCTCCCGGCTTAAGTATCCGGAATGCCTCCTTTATGAACGACGTTTTAGCCGGCCCCGGTGCGTGGCATGCGCTTTCAATGGCATAGGCTGCATCAAATGACATGTTTTGAAAGTTTGTTTTTGTAAAATCGCCAGCTGTTATTTCAAGGCGGTGATCCAAACCGGCCTGACAATTCAGGCTTTTACCCTTCCTGATTTGCCAGGGTACGATGGTGATGCCACGGATGGAAAGGCCTTGATATTTTTTGGCCAGATACCGCATCGAGGCACCAACACCACAGCCCATATCAAGCAAGGCAGGTTTTTTATGGATGTCCAGTTTCAACCGCTCAAATACTTCCTGAGACATTTGGTTTAGCATTGGTTCGCGGCGAAAGGGATTCATCCCTTTTCGAAAGAAGCCGTAATGCATATTAAATGCCTTACTCCAGATTTCATAATCTGGACCGGCTTCGCTATAATAGGTATTAATTCGGTCTTTCTGTTGTTTATCCCCTCCGGGCCGATTTTGGGGAGTGGATCGTATGGTTAATGTTTTATCTGTGTTATACATGATTATTGCTGTTTAAAAATTAGATGGTCACCAAAAATGATAAAGGATGTGACATGGTTATGAAATTAATTGTGCCAGTGCCTGATTGATTGATGGATACTTAAATTGATATCCTTGTTGCAATAGCTTACCGGGTATTACCCGGCGACTTTTTAATATCAATTCGGTTTCGGTTTGCAATAGCAATGCGCCTACTTCCAGGATGGGTTTTATATGAGGTATGCCAAGCGCAATGCCGTAATGATCCCTTAAACTTTGCATGAACTGTTTATTGGAGATCGGAATAGGGGAAGATAGGTTGCAGGCACCCGAAATGGTGTTATCTCTGATAATAAACTCAATGGCATTCAGAAAATCATGCTGATGAATCCAGCTTACATATTGATGACCGCTCCCCATTTTACCTCCTAATCTGGCCTTAACCAATGTGGTTAGGGTTGGTAAAACCCCGCCCTCATGACCTAACACCATGGCGGTTCTCAACAAAACCTTCCTGGTCCGTGGTGTGTTAAATGCCAGGCAGGATTTTTCCCAGGACCTACAAACATCCACCGAAAAACCACTGCCGATTTCGCCTGTATATTCGTCCATAGGGCGATTGAAGATATGCCTGTAGATGGTGGCGGAACTTGAGTTTAGCCAGATCTTAGGTGGGTTTTTACATACCTGAATAGCGGTGCCAATAACCTTGGTAGCATTAATTCTGGACGCCAGGATAGCTTTTTTATTTTTGCGATGATAACGGCAATCCACAGATTTTCCCGCCATGTTAATAACAACGTCACTCCCTTCCAATACCTTTTCCCATGTGCCTCGGGATTCACCATCCCACGCCACGTATTGGATATGCTTATCGGAAGGTCTCGGGTTTCTGGTTAGCAGGAAAACCCGGTCATTCTGTGCTGAAAAATGTTTTGCGAGGATACCGGCCAGGAATCCGGTGCCTCCGGTAATTACGATGGTACGTTTCATGTGTTTATAATTGATTTTCATTGGTCACATGGAACCGCGCATATTATAATCATTGCCCTGTGTGCCGATTAAGTCATGCTTGGTTTCATGACAATTAACGTTTTAAAATTCTAATTTCAGTATTACTACCAGGCATGTGGCGCTTTTGCCAAAGCATTTGTCTTAGAGCTTAAGGTGCGGTAAAAAACGCCCCTTCTGCTGATACTTGTGCTGTCTTCTAATCTTTAAATAAGACAGCACATAATAATACAAACCGAGGATCCAGGGTATAATCATTATCCAGCTCAATGAGGGCTCAAAATTGTAAAAGACCATGAGTCCACCGGTGAGCGTAAGGTAGAGGACGGATAGGTATAAGTGGATGGTCACTAAATTTTTGTATAAGGACCCTGGTTGATTCCACGCAGCTATATAATTTACCAGCGAACTAACAAACTGCCACGGTCCCAAAAACAGTTGGGCATAAATAAGAAAAAACCAGTAAAATTCTCCGGACCGCAACAGGCCGGATAGTGTAAACATGAACCCCAATCCGATAATCAGGCTTTGTATTATAAAATCAAATTTTCTCATAATTATATTTATTTTAAAACTTTCAGAAAATATTGAAAGTTATTGGTAAAATTTTTATCTCTTTTTTCTAGTGAAAAGCCCAAAGAACCAATGCTGATCAGCTTTGGCGAACATGTCGAGCGTAGAGGCCGCTTTATGGCCAAATTTTTCTATGGACGCCGTAATTTTCTTAAATTCCTTTACTTCCCTCGACGAACTATCGTCTACCTTTGACACCTGCTGCAACATTTTCAAAACCGGATCCAGCTCTCTTCTTTTCCGCTCGGTGGCTACCCGCCTGGCCAGCTCCCAGATATCTTTTTCGGAGGTGAAAAAATCTTTCCTTTCACCGGTTTTATATACTTTATGGACAATGCCCCAGTCAATCAAAGCCCGGATATTCATATTGGCATTCCCCCGGGAAATATTCAATTGTTCCATTATTTCCTCTGTTGACAGTGGCTCGGGGGCAATTAACAAGATCGCCTGAATTTGAGCCATGGCCTTATTAATGCCCCAGCTACTTCCCAGCGTACCCCAGGCCTGAATGAATTGTTCTCGTGCTTCTTCAAGTTTCATAAAGCAAAAATAAATAAAATTTCTAAACTTTCAAAAAATATTGAAAGTTTTATAAGAAAAATTAGCCTGGCTCCGCATAAAAAAATGATTATCAGTTGTTTAACAATCGGCGATGATAATTGATTTGACCTAAGTGGTAGCTCATATGGCCGAAAAGGTGAATCAAAAACTGTTCGACATCCATATCCTTTTTATAAAATTCCACGGGTTCCTTTTTTTTCATGTCCTCTGCAGAAAGGCTGTCAATGGTTTCAAGTACAACTTTTTTGGTGGTTTCAATTAAGGCTACCAGTGTGGTAGTCGGCACATCTTTATCCGAAAATTCCTGCTCCCGTTGTCTTACATAATCGGAGTTGCCAAGCATTTTGCCTACAAAATGTTGCAGGTTACCGCAAATATGCAGGCACAAATTGCCTCCGGAATTTCTGATATCACCATCAATTACCCACAGGGCGCTTTCCTCGCTGTAGGCCGATATTTCCTTTGTTAATTGCTCAAGGTCCCGTTCAAACAGGAACATCAGGGCTTGTTTAGACATGGGTTGGCGGGATAGGTTAGTTTAGGTTCAGTTCACTAATGATGGAGTCAATTTTCTGGTTCAGCTCCGCCAGATTATCATCAAATGCTTCCTTGCCTGTTAGTTTTTTATTGACGCTGAAGTAAAATTTAATTTTTGGCTCGGTGCCCGAAGGTCTGGCGGAGATTTTGCATCCGTCCTCCGTGAAGAGTTGTAGCACATTTGAAGCCGGAAAATCAACTTTTGTCTCCTCGCCGCTGACGAGGTTTTTTGCAATGCCGCTTTGATAATCGATGGCTTTCACCAGTTTGGAGCCATTCAATGATTCGGGTAGGTTGTTTCTGAGGTCGAACATCATTTTTTCAATTTCCTCAGCCCCGCTTTTGCCTTTTTTGGTAATGGAGATTAGTTTTTCGTTATATAAGCCAAATTCGTCATACATATCCAGCAAAAAGTCGAATATGCTCTTGCCCTGGTCTTTGACATAGGCTGCCATTTCGGCGATCATGGCGCAGGAGGCAATGGCGTCCTTGTCTCTGACAAAATCGCTGATTAGGTAGCCATAACTTTCTTCACCACCGCCAATGAATTCTTTTTCATTCTCCAGCTGTTTGATAAGGGCTGCGATGTATTTAAAACCGGTCAATGTATCATAACAATCGACGTTGTAGGCACTGGCAATCTGGTTGATCAAATCGCTGGTGACAATAGTTTTGACGATATATTGCTTGCCGTCAAGTTTTCCATTTTCCTGCCACTTTTTCAGGAGGTAATAAATCAGCAAGCTTCCGGTCTGGTTACCGTTGAGCAGTTTAAAATCGCCATGATTATCCTTGGCCGCTATGCCTACACGGTCAGAATCGGGATCGGTGGCCATTACGAGGTCTGCGTCAATTTCCTCGGCCTGTTTCAAGGCTATGCTCATGGCTTCGGACTCTTCCGGATTAGGATATACAACGGTGGGGAAATTGCCGTCCGGCACGGACTGTTCCTGCACGACATATACATTTTCAAATCCAAATTTTTCCAGTATCGGCGGCACCAGCGTGATGCCTGTGCCATGGATAGGAGAAAACACGATTTTCAAATCTTTCTGGCGGCTTACCGCTTCCGGAGCCAGGGATAAATTCTTGATGGCGTTTAAATAGATTTCATCTATTTCCTTGCCAATGACCTCTATGTTGTTGTCGTCCCGGTCAAATTTCACATCGTCTACACTTTTAATGGCATTTACCTCATTAATCACATTTTTGTCGTGAGGTGGTACCAGCTGGGCGCCATCATTCCAATAGGCTTTGTAGCCATTGTATTCCTTGGGATTGTGGGAGGCTGTAATGACCACACCGCTTTGGCAACCTAATTGCCGTATGGCAAATGAAAGCTCCGGAGTGGGACGCAGGTCTTCAAAAAAGTAAACTTTTATGCCATTGGCGGAAAATACAGCTGCGGTGGTTTCAGCAAAAAACTTGCTGTTATTTCGGCTGTCATGGGCGATGGCTACTTTTAAAGATTCGGAAGGAAACGACTTTAAAAGATAGTTAGCCAACCCCTGGGTGGCCATGCCAATTGTATATTTGTTGATCCGGTTGGAGCCGATCCCCATTATTCCCCTCAGCCCGCCAGTGCCGAATTCAAGGTCTTTATAAAATGAGTCTGTTAGTTCGGTTTCATTCCCGGGAGATAGCAAATTCTTGATAGTGGCTTTAGCGTCCTCATCAATATTGCTGTTAAGCCATTTTTCCGCCTTTTCGATGATGATTTGTTCCATTGTTGTGTAGATTAACTTCTGTGATTTTTTCCTTAGCCGTCTGATCATTTTCTATTTCAAAACAAAATAATCCAATCCGGTTACCGGCGGCCTCATTTATCAGTTGTAATATTAAAAAAAAATAGCATATGGAGTGCAAATTGGATAAAATTTAAGTTATTATTTTGAAGTGCGTTTTAATGAACCAAGGAACAGTGGCGTGTTGGAATTCTGATGTTTCAAAACAACAGGTTGATGTCCTCCCACCTAAATCATGGGCAATGATATTTCATTGCAAAAAAGTAGCTGCCGATAACGGATCGGATATGTTGTTCAGGTGTTGGAACATGAAAAATTCACGGTCACGTAGTATTTTAATGCATTTTCACTTGTATGTTATCTGTAGACTTTGGATTTTTACGAAATAACTTACGACTTAAAATAACATAAAGATAACATAAAGTGATGGATATAAAAGCCTTAGACGCAGCACTCATCTCTATTGTTGAAAAGAAAAATCAGCTTAGCACGATTGATTATAATGACGAGGCTTATGACCGGATAGAGGAAGAGCTACATCGGTTGGAAGATGATTTTGGGGAAAAATTTGGCGATTACGTGGAAGATGCCCTTCATTACGTTCACGATGAGTTTTGCCCTGATAATGACGTACTTCTGCCGATTGCTTATCTGGCCAATAAATACCTGGAAACAGGCACCAATGCTGACGGTTCTACCGCTTTTGACGTGGAAATTAACGAAGGGGTTATTGTTGATGTTGACGATTTTCCCGGTAAGGAAACCCGGCTGGTTTTACTGCCGAGTCCCACGAGAATTATATTGCAGGTAGGCAAAGATCAGAGAGAGGAAGTCTGGCAGGCAGGTTAGCCGTATTCTACAGCATTATTTTTCCTGATTTTTGTACATATCCAAAAGCAGCCTGTATTTTTTATGGGTACATCTGAATTCTTCGTAACATATGCGAAGTCCGAAACCGCCGTCCAGGAAACCGAGTTTTAGCACATACATTCTCAGGAATTTTGACAGAGGGCTGAACAGCATTTTTAGAAGGGCAGTCTTCTTATGCCGACCATGCTCAAATTTATACCTGGCAGCTATTTTTGCGTAATTATCCGTTTGGCGCTTATGCTCTTCCAGCGTGTCCAGGGTGTTGTGGTGCAGGTCCCCCTGCAGGTGTAACGTGTAAGTGGGGTTGTCAAGCACTATAACATCATGTGGATTCTCTCCACCCCACCTGGCCTTATCCTTATTAAACAATCTGACTCTTTTGTCGGGATACCAACCGGCATGATTGATATTTTTACCTCGGTAATAGTTCCGTCGGTTCATGGAATAGGCATGGTAGGCAAGGTTGTTTTTAATTCCCTGGATTGAATTCCTCAATTCCTGTGTCAAATATTCATCCGCGTCAAGGCTTAAAATGTACTGATGTTTTGCCTGCGATAGGGCAAATTGCTTTTGTTGAATGTGGCCCTCAAAAGGTCTTTTTATAAAGGTCGTCCGATACTGTTTACAAATGTTTTCTGTTTCATCTTTAGAATGGGAATCAACCACAATGATCTCGTCAGCGATGCCTTCGAGGGATTTTAGGCATGTCTCAATGTTTTTTTCTTCGTTAAATGTGATGATAGTAGCCGATATTTTTCCTTGTTGTAATTGTCTGAATTCGGCTTCTGCCTGTTTATCACCCAGATCGATTAACCCTTTTTGACAGTACTTTACTTTTTTGTTAATAGTCTCCTCTATGGTGGGATCCGAAACCGGCGGGTTTTCCAACCCGGTTTTTTCCGGATACAGCTGATGTTGGATGGCAGCAAATTTAAGTGTCCTGTTCCGGATGCCATTGTTTAAAAATCTTACAGCTAATTCGGCGTCTTTTTTTGCAGGATCATTTATTTCTTCATTGTAGCCGTTGACTTTCACAAAATCCTGTTTCCAGAAAGCGGTGATTTGGCCCCGGGCATTCAAAACATTCAAACCGGGTTTGCACAATAGCTTCGACATATATTTAAGATGCAAAGCCTTTAATCGCTCTTTGCTGACAGCTGAAAAGTTTAATAGCCTGGGCGGCTTATTGGTCAGCAAATGTTGCGATAATTTTTTATTAATCCGAATGCCGCATCCTGCGGCAAAGGACATTGGCCTGGCAGATTCCAAATGGTCCAGGATGTAGTGGGGATGCAGTATGATGTCGCTACTTATCTGTATGATATATTCGAAGGATGCGTTGCGAATTGATTCGTTTAAGATAGCAGTTTGCGTGGGATCCGGATTTGTTTTGTAAACATGTTTTAAAGGAATGGAAAACCTTTCCTGATAGTCACTAATGATGATCTTTGTGTTTTCCGGTGAGTTGGGATCGGCAATAATGATTTCATTGGGTAAGCACTTTTGTTCTATGACACTCAAAAGGGCAAGTTCCAACGCCTGTGGTCGGATATTGTTAATGATTAATGAGACGGAGGGAAACTTTTTCATATGACGCCCGGGAAATAGCACAAATTTAATCTATTTCATGTGTTTATAATTTATTTTTTTCGATCACATGGAACCGCGCATATTATAATCATTGCCCTGAGCCTCCGCTAAAGCTTTCTCCGGTGGCCGAAGCCTTGCTCCTCCGCTGAAGCTTCGGCGACACGCGGATGGCGAAGGACTCAGCGACACGCGGTGTGTATCGATTAAGTCATGCTTGGTTTCATGTTCTTATTGCATTGTTTTTAGTTTGTTGTCTGGACCATCAATTGGTCATATACTGCCATTAGATTGGTGGCTATAGCGTCATCTCTGAATCTCTGTGCAAACTGCCACCCATTTTCAGCCAGGTGGGCTGCTTTTTCAGGATCGTCCCAAATTGACTGTATGGCTTCCCGAATTTCCCTGACATCACTGGGGTCCACATAAATGCTATTTGGTCCGCCCGCTTCAGAGAAACAACTGCCCGTGGAGGTTATGACCGGTACGTTGCTAAACAGCGCTTCAATAATGGGAATGCCAAATCCTTCAAATATAGATGGGTAGCAAAATATACTTGCATTTTGGTATAGACCAGCCAAATCTTGCAAGTTGACATTTTCCAGATGAAATACCCTGTTCGTCATTTGGTGCTTTCGAACATATTCAAAAACAATATCTGCATATTTTGTTTTTTTTCCGACGATTACCAAATTAATATTTTCCAGCGGTTGGATAGCTTTTGCCAGTGATAGCAAATTTTTTCGTTGCTCAATGGTGCCGACGTTTAGCACGTATTTTTCCGGCAGCTGATATTGTTGTTTAATACGCGCTAATTCCTCTGGCGGCAATGGTTTTTGGAATGTGGGATGGCAACCCTGGTAAATTACTGCAACTTTGTCTGCTGCCACGCCAAAATACTCAATGATATCTGCCTTGGTTTGTTTGCTGATGGCGATGATCTTATCGGCGATTTTACAGGCATATTTAAACTTGAACCTGTAAATGTTGCGATCAACAACAGGGTATAATTCCGGAAATCGTATAAAAATAAGATCGTGTATGCTGACTACAGTTTTAATTCCGGATTTGTGAATGCCCAGTGGTAATTCATTGGTCAACCCATGATAAAGTTGAATTTGATTCGCTTTTAAAGTATTTACGATGGCCGAAGAACGCCATAGTGATGGAAATTTTTTATAAAAAGGATGTTGGGGGTTGACCTCGGTGATATTTGACCGGTCGTGAAAAAACCGATTGGTTTTATGTGACCTGGGATTGAATAAGAAATAGCTATGTTCTTGGTGAAAATCAGACAATATTCTTACCGTATCCCTGCTATAATTCCCCAATCCGGTTTGATTATGAAAAATTCTTTTGGCATCAAAACCAATATTCATATTTATACAATTAAATATTCCTCTAATTTACACCTTCGGCATGATGCTGCCGAAACTAAAATTAGCTGCAAGCTAAGCAATAATTTCATTTATCTTTTCAAATGGAATGGGTTGGTTAGCTTTATTTTTAATCTTTTTTCTTTAAGTGTGAATTACTACCTGGTCTGTTTGCATGGATACATCTTTTCGGATGGCTCTCCCAGGTCTGCACCCTAAAGTGGCTGTCCGGATAGGATTGCCAATAACTTTTAGCATATGCGTAAAATAGACTATTTTTGAGTATTAACTATTTTCAACTTTAAAAACCACACCATTCAAAGTATGAAGTTCCTGACCGCGCCAGCCATTATCACTTTATTGCTTACCTGTTGTGGCTCCAACCAGGAGCAGACTTCCGGCCATGTGAGTGTGGAGCAACTGAAAGAAAAGATTGAAGATGGTGAAGATATCCAGTTGATTGACGTGAGAACCCCCGCGGAAATTCAACATGGCGTACTGCCCGGAAAGAAAATTTATATTCAGCATGGTACCGCAGATTACCGGGAAAAGCTTTCGCAACTGGATAAATCCGGAACCTATTACCTTTATTGTCATTCCGGCGCGAGAAGCGGCCAAATGGCCGCGCAGATGGGTACAATGGGCTTTCGAAAAGTCTATAATGTTGTCGGAGGTATTGCAGCCTGGCAAAGAAATGGTTACAAAATCGAGTAATTTCTGACAAGGGTTATATTATCGGTTGATTTGCACGGCAATTGATCAACTCCTGACAGCAGGCTTCCCACGTTCAAATGTATTTAACCAACTGGTGTTAAACAGATTCTATCGATTTTCTTTAGTTTTTGGATGATTCTAAGGGATTCATGGTCGAGAATATTGACAGTTTGTTGGTGAAATTATTATTTTTATTTGACCAGCATATTTGAAATTACTGATATAATGCGAAAAATATTACTGCGAGAATCCTGTACTAAATTGCATTTTATCGATATCTGCTATGTCAAAACCCCGAAATATCCTGTTTTAGGGGCCTTTTATTGATTGAATACAATTTACATTACATGAAGTGTGCCTGCGCCTGTCTTTTACTTTCTTGAAATATTTCTATATTGACGTTTTAATCATGGACATTAAAACAATTTTAGACATGATTAAGTGTAATTTGAAAAGGGTAGGGTTTCTATTGATAACCGTGGTTTTGTATTGTTATAGTGCAAAAGCCCAGCCGGTAATAGAAACAGTTAAAGCAACGGACATGAAAAAAGCTATGGATAGCGAATCGGGCGTTGTGGTGTTAGATGTCAGGCGACCAACAGAAATTGTGGTTGGTAGAATCCCAGGGGCGGAAAATATTGATATCAGGCAGGATGAATTCTGGCTGAAATTTAAGGTCTTAAATAAAGACAAAAAGTACTATGTCTATTGTAATAATGATGGCAGAAGTACCAGCGCGGCCAGGGTGATGAAGCAGATGGGCTTTAAGAATGTTTACAACTTGCGGGGTGGCATTGCTGCCTGGAAGTCCGAAGGCTACCTGTTGGAATGATCTTTTAGATTTTTTAAACAATCAGTTCACATACGGTCTCCTTTTGCGTGTCAACGGGAGACTTTTTATTTTCTGTTAATAGATCGTTTTAATTACGAATATCAATTTAGCAGAGGTTTTATTCATCAATACACCAATAATCCCACATTGTTATGAATTATTCATTTCGCAGTAAATGAGCAGGGTTGGTGTTTGCAGCGCTGATAGTTTGATAACTTATCGTCGCCAACGCTATGGCCAGGGAAGTAATTCCGGCCAGTATAAATGCACTGGCTCCAATCGATGTTTTATAGCTGAAATCTTCCAACCAAATTTTGATAAATAAGTAAGCGATTGGGATGGCGAGGATAATGGCAACAACCACCAATTTAACAAAATTTCCAGCCAATAAATTTAATATGTTCATTACGCTGGCCCCCACGATTTTCCGGATACCGATTTCTTTAATTCTTTGCCTGGCGATGAACGAGGCCAGGCCAAAAAGTCCAAGACAGGCAATAAAAATAGCAATGGCGGCGAAAGCAATGAATACCTGGCCTATCTGCTTCTCAGATCTGTATAATTGATTAAATTGATCGTCCAGGAATTCATAATTAAATGGCCGGTGACTAAATAATAGCTCCCATTTATCCTTCATGAAGGCTATGGTACCGCTTATATTTTCAGGTTTAACTTTAACCAGGGCGAAGTTGTTGTCCCATGGTTCGATGAATAACACCAGGGGACCTATTTTTTGATGCAACGAGGTAAAGTGAAAGTCTTTAACCACTGCTTTCACAACGCCAAGTCTGCCGTTCATGTTAACTTTCCGGCCAATGATCTCCTGATTACTAAAGTCTAACATTTTAACACATGACTCATTTAATATGAAGCTTCGCTGCACCGTTTCCCGAACTTTACTTTTTACCTTGATTACATCTGCCTCGGTAATATTTTCACCGGCAAGCAAGGTAATATCGAGGGTCTTTATAAATTCATGATCTATGCTCATGGCATTTACATTCAGGCTTTCTCCTTCGTCCATCCCCTCTATTGATATGCTATAACCTCCGTCAATGACTACGGGAGACTCTCCGGCGCGGGCCAGATTGATTATATTGGTGTTGTTAATCACAGATTGTTTAAAAACTTCCAGGTTTTTGCGAACCTGTCGGTCAAGTGGTAGCAACATCACCTGACTTTTGCTGTAGCCGAGGTTTTTATTTTGAATAAAATTGAGTTGCTTATGAATGATTAAGGTAGCTGCTATCAAAAAGGTGGAAATGCCAAACTGGAACACCACAAGCGTTTTTCTAAGTAAAACACCTGAATTTGACCTTTTGAAGCCGCCCTTCAAAAACGCAGAAGGCTTAAAGGCCGATAATACCAGCGATGGATAACAGCCTGAAATTAAACCTACCAGGAAACTGCTAATGATCACTCCAAATAACAAGTAGCTGTTATGTGCCAGGTTAAGTGATAAATATCGGCCAGTCAGGTTATTATAATAAGGCATCAGTAAATTCGCCAAAACAAGGGAAAGGAGGGTGGCGAAGAAGGTCACCAAAATAGCTTCACTCATAAATTGAAGGAATAAATTACCGCGCAGGGCGCCGAAAACTTTTCTTAACCCAACTTCTCCTATCCTATCTACAGATCGGGCGGTAGACAAATTCATGTAATTAATGCTTGCGACGGCAATAATTAAAAATGCAATGACTGAAAAAATGTAAACATGTCTGATGTTGCCGCCAGGTATATCTTCTTTCAATTCCGATTTTAAGTGAATATCAGATAACGGAGTATATTCGTATCTTACAAAATCTCCCTCTGCTGCAATTTCGTCTTTAAACACCCGGTTTGTGATTTGATCGGTTTTGGTTTGTAAAGCCTGGAAGTTGTCTTTGTTGTTTAACACCACATAGGTATAATAATTCGCCGACCACCAAATTTCATTTTTTGAAGCCCTGAGGCTGTTAAATGAAGCTAAAAAATCGAATTGGAGATGGGAATTAAACGGTAGGTTCTGCATGACTCCTGTTACAAGGAAATCTGTCCTGTTATCCACCCTGATCGTTTTACCGACAGGATCGGTGCTCCCAAAATATTTTTCTGCAGTGGATTGCGTGAGAATAACACTTTCGGGATTTTTCAGGGCTTGCTTCGGATCGCCCTTAACAAGGTCGAAATCGAAAACTTCAAAAAATGTAGAGTCAGCATAGAAAAAGCGGGATTCCTGAAATAGCTGATCCTGGTATTTTACGACCAAAGGCCGGAAATTTCCTGAATTAAAAATCCTGACACCGGTTTTTGCCTCAGGCACTTCTCTCAATAATGCTGGTAGCAATGCTGTGGGTGTAGTAATGCCTGTAGAACCCGATCCGCCAAAATTGTAGACAAGGTTCGCCCTGTAAATCTTGTCGTATTGGGTGTGGAATTTGTCATAGCTTAACTCCTGCTGGATAAATAATACTAAAAGTATACAGCAGGTAAATCCAACTGACAAACCCAGGATATTAATCATAGATATAACCCTGTGTTTGAGGAGGTTTCTAAGGGCGGTTTTGAAATAATTTTTTAACATGTGGATTAGGGTTTTGGTCTATGAAGCTTATCGGAAAATGCTGATCATTTAAAACTAATAATGGCACTTATTCAGAAGACAACCGTTTTGGTATTCGGTTGCATCGAAAGGTTATTATAAATCTATATTTTACCATTTATTGCCGTTTAATATTTATTATTAAAATCCTACCTTTGCTCCTGTGAAAAATCCATTCTCATGATATTGATAGAAAAAACGGTCATCAGCGATGATGTAAAAGATAAACTATTTGTTTGTGATCTTGAAAAGTGCAAAGGGGCCTGCTGTGTGGAAGGTGACCTGGGAGCTCCACTCGAAGACGATGAGTTACCGATCCTTGATGATATCTATGAAAAGGTCAAACCTTATTTGTCCGAAGCAGGTAATCAGGCTATTGAGCAGCAGGGTAAGTACATATTGGATGAAGAGAACGAGTATTCCACGCCTACTATTAATGGGAAAGAATGTGCTTATGCTATTTATGATGAGAAAGGTATCTTGAAATGCGGTATCGAACTGGCCTACCGGGATGGAAAGGTTCCCTTTCAAAAGCCGATTTCCTGCCATCTTTATCCGATCAGAATTACCCGCTATGATGACTATGATGCTATCAATTATAATCAATGGCATATATGCAGCGATGCCTGCGTGCTGGGTGAGTCTTTAAATGTACCGGTTTATAAGTTTCTGAAAGAGCCGCTAATTAGAAAGTATGGCAAAAACTGGTACGATGAATTGGTAAGGGAAATTGAGGAGTAGAGGTCGTCCATAGGTCAGAATAATCAGTTGCCGGATTAAAAATGTCGCCGAATACTAATTTGCCTCCGGGTAAATAGTGGGTGTTTTTTTGATATCAATTTCTTTTATTTGTAGCAAAATACAATTCAAATTGAAGAATAAACTTTTTCTTATCCTGGTTATTGCTTCCATTGTGGGGGGTGGCGGATTTTATGCCTATAAATATTTCGGCAATATTTATAAAGTGGACACGTGGACACTTGTGCCCAATAGCGCCGTCATGGTTTATGAGTCCTCCAACACGGTGAAAGTCTGGAATGCTTTGCAAAAAAAAGCACCCTGGAAAAATCTTTTAAGTATCCCGTTCTTTCGTGATCTAAAGGAAAATTTTGAATCACTCGATAGCCTGGGAGGGAGGTCCGGTCAGTTGGATGAATTGTTTAGAGGAAATCCGTTTTTGATTTCGATGCACATTACCGGGGATGACACATTCGATTATGTGTATTACATCGAATTAAAGGATCTTAAATCCAATGATTTGGCCAATAGAATTCTGGGATTGTTTAAAGAAAAGAAGGGCCATGTTTTCAGCCAGAGAAAATATAAAGACTTTGATGTTAACGAGATAAGAGATGTTGACAGCAAAGGCTCATTCACCTATGTTAATTACAAAAATTTTTTTATTGGCAGCTTTACGCCTCATTTGGTAGAAGACGCCATAAGAAATATTACAGGCGAAAACCTGGAGACATTTGAAAATCAAAACGCTGCCCTGTTTAACTTCTCTAAACTGGATAATGACGACGGTAATCTTTATGTCAATAGTGAGAAGATCTCCGAGCTGTACGGAACCTTTGCCAGCCAAAAGGGGTGGAACCAACTTAGGTTTTTTTCCGAACAGGCATTTTTGGACGTAACCTTAACCGATAAGACGCTGTTGTTAAATGGTTTCAGCCAGGTAGAAAAAGAGGCCAATACCACTTTTCTAGGAACTTTTAAGGGGCAAAAACCCGGGAAAATGCAAATACAATCCTATTTGCCTAACCGGACAGCTATTTTGTTTCATCTAACATTTGAAAATGCAGCAGCTTGGAAGGAAAATTTAGTGAGGTTTTGGAGAAAGCGTGTACCCAATCAAATGCAGAAATGGGAAGACCTTGGTAATAAACATCAATTTGATGTCGACGCCTTTTTTTCCTGGTTGGGCTATGAAATCGGACTGGCAACGCTGGAATCGGTTAATGCAAATGAACCTGAAAAGATATTAATTATCAATGCCCTGGATGTCAATGAAGGGCTTAAACAATTGAATAAGTCAACGGAACTTTTGGCCGGTAGCGAGCAGGATACCTTATATATTGAAAATTATTCCGGCCAGGAGATCCGACAGATACCTATCCAAAATTTTCCGGGCCTGTTGCTGGGGCCGCAGTTTAATGGATTCAAAAGTTGCTTTTATACTGTAATGGATTCTTACCTGGTAATGGCTAATAATGTGCAGGTGCTCAAGAATCTGATCAATGACCGGGAGTTGGAGAATGTATGGTCCAAATCCCTGCGGCAAACCGGTTTTATGGAGAGCATACTGGAGGAGGCGAATGTGAGCCTGATTGTCAATACATTGAGTGTCTGGAATATTTTGCAAGCCAATCTCAACCCTAAGTGGCAGCGATTTTCAAAAAAAAATGCACACCAGCTAAGGCAATTTGAAAACATATCCGCACAATTTAGCTATGTGGATAATAAGTTTTTTACCAGTTTATCAATGGATTTTGTGGAGAAGAAGCCAACTGACAACCAGCCACAAAATTATATGCTGGTTCAGAATGCTTTCACGGAGACACCCATTGCCACCAAGCCTTTTGTGGTACGCAACCATGTTACCAACCGAAGAGAGGTGTTATTGCAGGATCAGCAACATTACCTGTATCTTATCGGCGCAGACGGAAAAACCTTATGGCGTGATTCGATAGGGGCCGCCATTCAGGGAGGCATCACGCAAATTGATTATTACGGCAATGGCAAGCTGCAATATTATTTTATTACAGATGATGCTTTACATGTGATTGACAGGCTGGGGAATTATGTCGAAAACTTTCCAATACGGGTGCAGTCGGGACTATCGCTTTATCAGACGTCCGTGGTTGATTATGATAAAAGTAAAAAATACCGGTTTTTGGTGGCAGATAAGGAAGGAAATATCTATATGTTTGATAAGCGTGGCAAAAACCTCGATGGCTGGCAGCCGAGGAGGCTGGGTAATCGCCTGGCCACCCCTCCATTCCACATCAGGGTACGGGGGCGCGATTGTATTGTGGCGGTTCAGGAAGATGGTGTGGTCAATATGCTTAACAGGCGAGGGCAGATGTATCCGGGATTTCCATTTGATTTAAAAGATAAAATAAATAATCCGCTTTTTGTAAATGTCGGTACCAGTTTTAAAAAATCATTTTTTACCTCCGTTACCAACAGTGGTTTGCTGGTGCGCTTTAATTTCGATGGTGCTATTTTTGAGCGCAAGCAACTGCTTAGACCGACCAAGGATGCCACCTTTAAATTGGCCATAGACGCTTTGGGCAGAACATACATTATTGCACGGCAAGAGCAAAACAGGGTGAGCGTGCTCGATAGAAACGGCGAGGAGATTTTTGAGAAGGATTATGCTGCATCGGGAGAGATGGCTGTGCAGTATTATGATTTTGGCAGAGGACAACGGGTATATGCGCTGACCGATCAGCAGCAGGAGTTTACCTATTTGTATGACGCCGACGGTAAATTAATAAATTATCAGCCGATCGAAAGTGGATTTAATATTGGATTAATGTATTTTGAGTCCAGGAAAAGTTTCCGCGTATTTAAAAACTACGAAAATAATTTTTCTATCCTGGATTACAAAAGATAATAATTTCATTGATAAACTTAAATGGATATGAAATTCAAAACCTTTTTTAGCCTGCTGGCCATTCTATACTCCCTCCCTATAATGGGTCTCGAGCTACAGAATCAGGAAAGTGATTCCGCAGGACTGTATGATTTATCTAGTCCGTTTGGTGCTATTTACACGCATTTTGAGAATTTACAGGAGTATAATTATCACCCCGAGATCGCTGCCCGGCCTTTCCTGAGAAATGGCGTAAGCCTTGAAGAGGCTGAAAAGCTGGCTATTAAATTAAAACACATTTTTGATGGTAAGATCATTTACCTTGATCAGCACGATTTTCCAACCAACCCTAACTATGTAGATTCGTTGACCCGCCGGCAAAAATATGTGCTCGCCAGTCAGGTACCCGAGGTTTATGTAGTGAAGGAAGGGAACAAATGGATGTATTCCCAAACAACCATCGAAAGTATCGATAGGATTTACAAAAAAACCTACCCGTTCGGTACGGACAAGTTGTTAACCTGGCTACCTAAAATTGGGAATGACCGCTACTTTGGCTTATATATATGGCAGTTGATCGGGTTGTTGATCATCATCACTGCTTGCTTCATTATTCATAAGATCCTGACCTTTCTGATCGGGCGGATACTGACAAAAGTATTGGTGAAAATTGGTAAAAAAGATATTGCCAAAAAAGTGATCCATCCCGTAGCCAAACCCATCAGTTTATTTTTGGTTTTCTGGTTGGCTTCTTTGTCTGTACCTGCGTTGCAATTGCCAATAAATACCTACTATAAGTATATTCTGATGGCTTTAAGGGCGTCGCTTCCCGTATTTGCCACCATGGTCTTTTACCATTTGGTAGATCTGCTGTCAGAGTATTTCAAGCGACTGGCCGAAAAGACGGAGACTACTTTGGATGATCAGCTGGTACCCCTGGTCCGGAAGGCCTTAAAAACATTCGTAGTGGTGATTGGGGTATTTTACACCTTGTATAACCTCAACGTAGACATCATTCCGTTGCTCACCGGGTTATCAATCGGAGGTTTGGCGTTTGCCCTCGCCGCACAGGATACTATCAAAAACTTTTTCGGTTCCTTTATGATTTTTGTAGATAAACCATTTCAGATCGGGGATTGGATTACCACCGGCGAAATCGACGGTTCGGTGGAAGAGGTAGGCTTCCGGTCCACGCGGGTGCGGACTTTCAGAAATTCAGTGGTTTATGTTCCCAATGGAAAACTGGCAGATAGTACCATCGACAATCATGGACTGCGGGTGTACCGCCGGTTTTACACCAAAATTGCGCTTACCTACGACACGCCGCCGGCCTTGATTCAGATATTTGTAGATGGACTGGAAAAAATAGTAAAAGAACATCCCCACACCCGTAAAGATTATTACAACGTATTTCTCAACGACATGGCGGCGCATTCCCTGGATGTCATGTTTTATATTTTCTTTGAGGTGCCCACCTGGCCCGACGAATTGAAAGCGCGGCAGGAAGTGATCATGTCCATTATTAGCCTGGCAGACAGACTGGGCGTTCGGTTTGCCTTCCCTACACAGACCCTACATCTCGAGACCTTGCCAGGACAAGACGCACTGACGCCAGCCTATGTGGAAAGCGAAGAGGTGATGAGAAAAAAAATGGAGGAGTTTTTTGCCAGAGATCAGGGGAATAAAGCCTGAAGTCGGCCACTTGACCCTAGGTGAATTGCTAATATTTATTTAGTATTTTTGTTGAAAATGCTAAAAAAATTAGTTATTATTGCTGCTCATTAACCGGAGATATCCATTGAAAAGAGCAGGACATGCCGATTTACCGCTTCATCACGGCCGCGTACCGGTGTGGTTGGCACAACGCATGAGTAAGTTGGCCGCGGGAATCATTGAGGCTATTATTATTGAATATGGCAAGTCCGAAGTCATTCGGCGCATGAGTGATCCGCTTTGGTTTCAGTCATTGGGTTGTGTGCTTGGCATGGACTGGCATTCATCTGGAATTACCACCTCGGTGATGGGAGCGCTTAAGAGAGCCATTAATCCAATATCCAATACGCTGGGAATTTATGTCTGTGGGGGAAGAGGGCGGCATTCGCGACAAACGCCTGCAGAGCTATTGAAAATAGCGGACCATACCGGATTGGACGGACAGGTTCTTGTAAAATGCAGCAAGCTTAGCGCCAAGATAGATAACACAGCCATTCAGGATGGTTTTCAATTGTATTTACACTCATTTCTGGTTACCGACGAAGGTGAGTGGGCAGTAGTTCAACAAGGGATGAACGGGGCCAGCGGCTATGCGCGTCGCTATCATTGGCATTCCGAGGCTTTGGATTCGTTTGTCAACGAACCCCACACCTGCATTTGCGGTAATAATCAAGGTGAAATTCTAAATCTCACCGATCGCAATGCCAGGGAAACAAGAAATAAGGTTTTGGAAATAATTCAGGAATCCCCTTCCAGGATGTTACCGGAAATTCGTAAAATCTACATGCCGTCCCATCATGATGTGAAATCCAAGGATGTCAATTTGAAAAGATTGGGGAGTTTACTGGCTTTTGCCCATGACTACGGACCCCAGGATTTTGAGTCACTGCTATTGCTCAAAGGCGTTGGTCCCAGAACTATGCAGTCCTTGGCATTGGTTAGTGAGGTAATTTATGGAACCCCCACGCGCTTTCAGGACCCGGCCCGGTTTTCCTTCGCCCATGGAGGTAAAGACGGGCATCCGTTTCCGGTACCAACAAAAGTGTACGATGAAACCATCCAGATTTTAAAGACCTCGGTGGAAAAGGCTAAAATTGGGTTTTATGATAAACAGCGGGCTATTAAAAGCATTGGCAAAATTGTCGAGCACATTGAAAAAGATTTTAAGCCCAATACCAATTTTAACAGGGTAGTGGCTAAAGAGCGGGAGGAGTCTTACAAATATGGGGGCAGGACCGTATTTGGTAAAGCTCAGCCACCAAAGGTTAAAAGTCCGGCGAAACCGCGATTGAAACAGTTATCATTGTTTGATTAATTACCTGCAACCGGTAGGTTCGCAATTCATAGGCCCGGAAGACAAATCAGGTTGAAATTCGTATTTCAATTTCCGATGTGAGGCGGGCCTGATTTGGTGTAGTAATCTAAGATCGTTTTAGTGTCAATTTTTAATCGCGGTTACTCATCGTCCCTGTTTTTGCCCCTTTTCAATCTCCCGGCCTCCTTCAAAGCTTTGTGAATGATCCATTCCAACTGTCCGTTTGTACTACGAAATTCATCGGCGCCCCATTTTTCGATGGCCTTAAGAATGTCAGGGTCAAGCCGTAATACAAATGGTTTTTTCTTGGTCATAGCTAATAGTCTGTATCTTTCTCCATTATGCGTTGCATGGCCTGCTTCATGGCCTCAGGCTGCTGCGTTCCGATCATCAATTTCCTGTCGTCATGAAAAGTTAAAAGTAGCCCGTGATTACCTTTTATGATCAGGCCTGTCAATTTCTTAAAGAAGTTTTTTCGATAGCCATAACCGCCGTAATCTTTAATAGCTTTAAACTGCTTCATTTCATAATTGGCGATGTTATCCTTGTGAACATATTTCCAATTCGGGATAAAAGGAAAATACTTGTAATAAACACTGTTATCTTTAATTTGGACTTCCAACTTGGCGCCAAAAATTATCATATTGATGATCGCCATCATAGAAAAGGAAAGGAGGATCACTATGATCAGACCCATATCCGACATTGGATTGTTACCCCAGGGTTCTCCGGTAATTATCTGTACATAAAAGCCCCATCCCAGGGGTACGGCGACTGTCAGATTGGAAACTATCATCACTACTACTAACCAAACCTGCGTAAATCTCTGGTTTTCTGAAAATAATATTCTGCTCATACGTAAAGATCCGTTTATAAATTAAAAAACTGCATTTAACTTTGGTTTAATGGTTGAGCGTTCCGGAATTTACCACCGGCGTGATATCTTTATCGGCACAAAGCACCACCATTAAATTGCTGACCATGGCTGCCTTTCTTTCTTCATCCAGCTCAATAACTTCTCTTTTTGAGAGATCGTCCAATGCCATTTCGACCATGCTTACGGCTCCTTCGACAATCTTGTGCCGGGCTGCGACAATAGCGGCGGCTTGCTGCCTTCTTAACATGGCGCTGGCAATTTCAGCGGCATAGGCGAGATAACCTATCCTGGCTTCTATCACATGGATGCCGGCAATGTCCAGACGGGCGCTTAACTCTCTTTCAAGGGCCTCATTGACCTCCTTCATTCCCGAGCGCAGGGTAAGTTCGGTCTGATCATCCTCAAAATTATCGTACGGATAGCTTCCCGCTAATTTTCTAACGGCAGCATCGCTCTGTATGCGAACAAAATTTTCATAGTTATCTACCTCAAATGCAGCCTTAAAAGTATCTTTTACCTGCCATACCAGGATGACGCCAATCAAAATTGGATTACCAACCTTGTCATTGACTTTTACCCGTTCGCTGTCAAAATTCCGTGCTCGCAGAGAGATCTTCTTTCTGGCATAAAAAGGATTAACCCAAAAGAAGCCATTATCCTTAACTGTACCTTTATAATCTCCAAAAAGTACCAATACCCTTGAGCCATTCGGGTTGACAAAGAAAAATCCCGGAAGCATAACGATGGCCGTGAGTATGATAAGCGCAAATAAAGGGTTTTTAAAAGCGACAATGCCAGCGATGCCTACCAGCAATAGTAGAAAAACTGTAACTAACATTATATAACCGGAAATCGGTTTATTGACTTTTTCGTTGATCATGATGTTATATTTAAAATGATATCAAAATGATATTAATATAATTACATACACGAGAAAGTGACCAAAAGGGTTACATTCTGGTAGGTATTATGGAATCTGTCGATTCAGAACCGCTTATTAAATGATCCCGGATTCCGCCGTAAAATGCTTTGATGCGAGATCCCAGACATTGCAAAACCGGTGGTCTTAGGTATTTATCAGCGGCATTGCATAACGGTTGGTGTTTGTCATTTAACGGCTGATGGCCGGAGACTAATTATGATTCCGGGGAAGGGTATGCTGAAGTTGGATGGGGCGATGACGAGGTACCTGGAAATAAAGTATTGCTAAATTAAGCTAGTCTGCCTAAACGGAAAAGTGTCGAATTTGGTGGAACCTGTTTTGGTTTTTCAACTACTTTTAAACAAATAAAGCACCCACCGGTGCTTTATTTGTTTGATCCAAAATGGACACGGACAATTAACTTATATTTTTATTCTGCGCCACCAAACAAAGGACAAAACCATGCAATGATCAATGCGTTCACTCGTCCTTTGTTACCGCCGTAGCCAGGATAATCTCCCTCGGATTTTGTGTTGTTGGAAAGACCCGGGTTTACGGTTAGCTGAACGCGGTCGCCGCTACTGAATTCATAACTTGCGCCCACAGATAAACTGACGGCGGCAGTTTTGAACTCGTCCTTGGCATTTCTTTTGTCTTTTTCATCGCCATATTCTACTTTTTTCTTGGCACCTACTAAAAATGAAATTTGAGGTCCGGCGAAAACACTTACATTTTCAGACACATGATATCTTGCGACAAATGGAACATTCAGATAACTCAATGTATATCTTTCCTTTTGTTCTCTTTCTTCAAATGTGACTTCATCGTAGAATTGGCTGGTGGATTTTGAGCCAACATTGGCATAATAAAGCCCGGTCTCAAGAATAACACCATTATCTAGGGGTTTTTGGGTATAAAACCCGGCTGTTACACCGGGAACATAACTATTGTCCCCCTGGCTATCCCCGCTAAGGGTTGAAAGATTGGGCCCGACACCAACGCCGTATTTAAGATTTTTGGTGAATTGTGCGTGACCTTTGGCAATGGCAATACCTGAAAGTAGTAATGTGATCAAAAATATTCGAAAATTTATTTGCATGGCTTTATATGGATTCTAAGGGAATAAATTATTTTGTAGCGTCAGCCTCTACTTTGACAGTCAGCTTGATGTTGAGGGTAAAATTTACCGGCACTTGTGAGAAGTTGCCGATCATGAACACCTTCAGGCCGTTTGAGTTCTTTAGAATGTTTTCTAATTCCCTCAGATCATTTTCACTTACCGGCAAAGTTTGTGTTCCCGCTGCTGCTGCCGTGCTTAAATTCACATTGCTGAGGGCGGCTGAAAACTGGCCTGTATTATTGGCTAGATCACTGAACTGAATACTACCCGAAAAGAGATTTTCAGGGCTTCCGGAATATCCGCTGATAGTATATTCGATCTTGTTGATTTGATATTTTTCAATTTTACTTAGGTTATCGCGAACATCAGCATTAGCAGTGGCATCAAGGACTATTTGCTGCGTATATTCGGTTCCGTCCTCTTCTGTGGCATTGATCTCAAAATCATCCTCCAAGGTGACATCAAAATCTATTGATTTTGCATCATTGATCAAATCACAGCCAAAAACGCATACAATTAATATCATGTTAATGGTAACCTGGATTAAAGTTCTGGATAGTTTTTTCATGTTTACTTCTTTTTTTAAATATGAGGCAGTATTGCCTGTAATTATTTTTGAACCTTTGTAAATCCAAAAAGGAAGAGGTAAACGGAAATGAGGAAATTTTTTGTATTTTTTTTTGAAAAAATTAAATTTTACCTTGTGAAACTGGCAAATCGCAATACTTTGCCTTAACTTTTCGCTTAATTGGTTTACATGTCGGGCTTAAATATTACCAATTATTAAAAAGCAGGAATCAACGGAAACCGATATCCTCGAAAAGATACGTTTAGGGGATGAGACTGAAATCGTAGGCTTATATACCAGGTATAGGCATCAATTCCTGGCATGGGCTCTGAGAAAGTATAATTTAAGTGAGGAGGATGGCTACGATATTTTTCAGGATGCTGTTATTGCTTTTTATGAAAATGTAAAAGGTGGAAAAATCCATCAATTAAATTATACCATAAAGACCTACTTATTCGCAATAGCCAAAAATTTATTGCTGAATAAACTAAAATACAACCAACGTTTTAAAGATCATCCTGATGAGTTTGACCACTTGATCAATGAAACTCATTTTGAAAATGATATTATAGTTAACGAAAAAAATCAATTCGTGACTGCCCATTTGGAAAAGCTGGGTGAGCCTTGTCATTCCATTTTGAAATTGTTTTACTACGATTCATTTTCAATGGAATCAATTGCCACCAAGTTGGATTATAAGAATAAGGACGTCGTTAAATCTCAGAAACTCCGTTGCATTAAAGAACTGAGGAAAGCATTAGTGAAAGCATTTGGTTAACCCGATAATAAATAACAACATGGAAAGCTCAAATTTGAATTTTGATGAGGTAAGAAGATATCTTAAAGACCAGATGGATCAGGGAGAGAAGGCGCAATTTGAGGATCGCATTAACAGTGATCCGGAACTGGCAAAGCAAGTGGACCTTGATCGCGTATTGCTGGAGGGGATTCAGTTACATTACAGGGGGCAATTAAAGGAGAAACTAAAGCGCCTGGACCAGGGTGACGCCGTGATTGGAAAGTCGGGGTTTCCTGTTTTTAAGGCACTTGCCCTGGCGGCTGGCATTGCATTAATTCTGGTCGTAAGTTTTTTCATCTTTAATAAAAAACCGGATACACAAGCCTTGTATGCCGCTTACTTTAAACCTTACTATAATGTGGTAAGTGGCATTGAAAGGGGAGAAATTGCGGAGCCTGGCGTAGAGGACCCATATCAGCTGTATGAATCCGGGCAATATCTGAAGGCTAATGCCTCTTTTGAGAAATTGCTGCTGAAAAATCCCAACGACGCCCAGCTACGGTTCTATGCCGGCTTGTCTTATTTAAATGCGGGACTTACTGCTGAAGCCATCAGTCACCTGTCTCAGGTAGCTGACCTAAAGGACTTTGCATTTTTAGGCGCTGCCAATTGGTATCTTGGACTGGCTTATTTAAAAGAAAATCGTCCTAAAAAGGCGATTGAAGTTTTTAAGTTCCTTGAAAAAAACAACGACGGCTACGCCACCCGCGCCGGCGAGCTTCTTCAGGAGCTTCAATGATCGGGTTGCTTTTCATTGCCTCCTCTTTTTTTGTAAATTACAGCCCCTAAAACGACCAATGCCAACGCACCCAACAAATAATAAGCAGAGGGTGTTGTTGTGTCCGCACCGTTAGTTTTCCCAATATAGACAAATGGGGCCCAGTAGTAGGGCGCGGCGGAAAGATTATCTGACTCGCTGAGGTATTTTAGTTTGGCGTTTCTTAAAGCTGTGACATTCTTTTCTCCCTGGGTTATTCCCTGGTAGAAACTGGTCATCAGGTCCTTCGTGGATTGATCGGAAACGGACCAAAGACTCATCATCAGGTTGGGTACACCTGCTTCCATAAATCCGCGTGCGAGGCTGATGATTCCTTCTCCTTTATAATATTTTCCAATACCGGTATTGCAGGCACTTAAGCAGGCAAGATCCGCATTTAATTCCATGTTAAACAGTTCATAGGTATGTAGCAGACCATCTTCAATACTGTCATTCCCGGTGCTGAATAAAAGCTTGGAATACATTGGGTCCTCGTCATTCACAAGGCTATGCGAAGCCAGATGGATAATCCGGCTGTTTTTAGCCAGGTTTTTGAAATTGTATTCGGTGGCGTTTTGACCAATGTTGGCAACGCCGTCCAGCAGGGTAGCAATGAACTGAACTTCCTCTCTGGCCTGGGGCAACGCAGCGCTGCTTTCAAGGTATGACCTTTCGACATCATTGACGGCCAGCACCTGAAATGCCTCATTACTCATGAATTCCGGCGCAAATCCGACAAAGGTATTTTGATGGTCTTTCTTGCTTTTATCCGGCCCGTGTTTTAACAGTTGAATAGAGTAGTGGTAAGAAATCTGATAATCCTTGATCATATATTCGAGGGTCAGATAATTACCATCGTTCGACGCGGGATGGCGTATGAGCACTTCGAATGGAAGGTAACTCAATATGCCGTCTGGAATTATGATGAGCTCATCGATTGAAGAAGCCTTTGCTGCCAAATACGCCTCAACCGGCTCAAAAATTTGCCGGTAAAGATGGTGGCTTTTGTCGACAAACCCCTGAAAATCCTTAGATTTTATAGCAGCTAATAGTTGCTCTACGTCCCTCTCCAAATGAGGTTCCCGTTTTACGCTTAGGTAATCTACTTTTCCCTGGTCCAGAAAAAAGATATAGATAGAGTCGGTTAAGAGAAAGTATTCCATTAACAGCTCATCTTTTCCGGTGACTTCAGTGAGGCTGAAGGGTTTTGACTTATATTTAAACGTATGATAATTGGGGTAAAGGGATTCTATTTTCCGCTTTAGCTGATTAAACGTTTCTACTGATTCCAGGAGCTTTTGCCTGATTTCCCCTGTCTGCTCCGTAGTTTTGTCGTTAGTATCGTAAAGTTCTTTTTGCAGGTTTGCAATTTCGGATTTAAGTGAAAATTCCTTTAGTTTGATGCTGTTGGGAATGTTGGAAAAGACTCTGGCGCCATTGTCCTCAAGGTTTTCCAAAAGGATGCTTGACTTATGATTATCGGCCAGTCTCAGTGCATTGACAAGGTAATCTTTATTACCTGATGCATTAACCAAAGTGGTAATCAGGTGAACACCATTTTTATAGATAGTATCGGTTTTTTCGGTAAAATTTATTTTGGAATAATTGGCATAAAATCCCTTCCTGGACAGCTTGATAAAATCATTAATTAAGTCATAGGAAGCGATGGCTCCCTGTAAATATCTTTCATCATCATTCTCCATGTACAGCTGACTTAATATATCCGCTTTGGATTGCAGGACCCGCACCAGGTCCATGTTGAAATTAAGAGAATCATAGGACGGCAGGCTGAAGACATCCCGCGGCGTAAAATTGGTAGAATGGATAGCCAGGCATTGCTGGTAATAGGAAAGTGCCTTATCAAAATCGCCTCTTTTCTGATATACCTCACCCAGTATTTTCAAACCTTTTCCATTGAACTTATGTTTTTTGCCAAGTTCCTTTCCGAGAAATTCCAGTGCTGTGTTGGCCATGACCTCGGCATTTTCGAGATCTCCCATTTTTAAATAAATTAATCCCTTGCCGTTCAATACGTAACCTTTTTCACCATATTGTTCCCCGTACAAAGCCACATTGACCGCTTCTGCCTTTTCTACATAAAACAAGGCAGAGTCATAAGCTTCGAGATTTATAAACGCTCTCATGAAGCCATAGTATAGGTATGGAAGAAAGTAGTGTTTGGCATTTCCTCCCTTTTCTAAAATATCAACTCCCTCCCGGAAGTATGCTATGGCCTTTAAGTTATCAGCTTCACTCTCGTTGAGATCGATTAGCAGATTACCAATGCCTGTCAGGGGTTGGGTCAAATAAGGACTGGTAGCCGGCACCACCTCTTTCAGAATTTTTTGACTTTCGGTATAATAAAATAACCCTTCTTTCAAATTGCCTTTAAACCCCATGATGGTTCCTTTGTTGTGATAAACCATGCTGCGCATGAGGTCCTGATTCTTCACAGTGTTGGTATTTAAAACGTGCAGGGCACTATCAAGGTAATTGTCGCCGATTTGTAAAAAACCCAGGTCCCTGTAGCAGACGCCAAGGAAGTTGTAGGTATTGAGCAGGTCGGTAGCCTGCTTGGGGCTCTTAAATTTTTTGATTAGAGCAGCATTTCTTTCTCCCATGAGAATGGCGCTGTCGAGTTTTTCCGTCCTGCGATTATATATCTCGACCAGGTTAAAATTTATTCTGATCAGGGTGGAAGTATCCCCGGGTTGATGTTTTTCCAGCAACCGGAGTGCTTCAAATAGCATGACCTTTGAAGAATCCACCTTTCCGGCTTTAAGGTAGTGGTTGGCCAGGTTTTGTTTGGTTACAATATGACCCTTCCAGCTGTTGACAGCTTTGAAAAGTGCCATGCTTTGTCTGAAATAAAAAGTAGCGCTGTCAACTTGCCTTTCCTCATGCAACCGGAGCGCCTTTTGTCGCAGCGATTCAGCCTGCAAGGAGTCTTTGTTTTGTGCTGGCCATAATAAATCACTTGTTTTTTCGACTTCCCCAGCCAGAGAAAGGAAGTTGTTGAAGACCAGCATGAAGAAGCATAAAAAGCCGGTTAAAGTCTTATGGTTTTTAGGGCGCATAGTGAAACGATAATTTTTTTTCAAAAAATAAAAACCTTTTGTTTCGGATGCTCTTAACAAATGAAAAAATAAAGATATAATCTTTTAGTATTTACAGAGACATCCATTAATATGAATAGTTTTAAATTGTAACCTTTGATTACATGTGTAATAATGCTTGACAACCATTTTTGGCCAAACTTTATGAATTATTTACCTTTATAATACTTTTTAAGGGTCCCGGACATAAAATGAATTGCTAATTACTTTTTGCAAAATATGTCTAACAAATACTTTAATATTTTCACATTCTTATGGGGAAGAAAAAGATTAATCTGAACAGATTTGTATTCAAACTAATTTTATTTTTGTTATTACTTATTGGCCTTAATTTTTGGTCCAGTGCGGCAGAAACAGGAGGTATGCCTCAAACACCTGATACGGATATTTCAAAGGCCGGGTTTTACCCTCACTACTTTTATTAAACTTATATACTCTTCGGGTACCCGGTTATTCCATGATTCATATCAAAAGAAATTACTTGCTAATAGCCTAATTTCTCCTTTACCCTTGCCAAGACGGCTTTGCCAATAGCCCTGGCTTTCTCCTCACCGGCCTCCAATTTTTTGTTCAGCTGATCGGGGTTTTCCATAAAGTAATTAAATGTCTCCCGTTGCGCTTTAAACTTGTCAATCATCAATTCGAACAGCGCTTGCTTAGCATGACCGTAACCGTAATTTCCACCTAAATAATTATTTTTCATGGCGGTTATCTGCTCCTGGTCAGCCAATAGTTTGTAAATGGCAAATACGTGGCAGGTGTCCGGATTTTTTGGCGCTTCGAGCGGGGTACTGTCGGTAACGATGGACATTACCTGTTTTCTTAATTGCTTATCCGGTAAAAAAATATCAATAGTATTGCCATATGATTTACTCATTTTTTTACCATCTGTACCCGGGATGGTCATTACGTTTTCATCGATGATCACCTCCGGGACCACAAAGGTCTCCCCATAGGTATTATTAAAAATTGCAGCAATGTCCCTGGTGATTTCCAGGTGTTGCTTTTGATCTTTTCCGACGGGGACATAGTTGGCATCATACATGATGATATCGCTTGCCATCAGGACGGGGTAGGTGAACAGGCCGGCGTTTACATCGGCGAGGTTATCTGCCTTGTCCTTAAATGAATGTGCATTAGCCAACATAGGGAAAGGGGCAAAGCAATTTAGGAACCATGCCAATTCACACACTTCAGGAATTTTAGATTGGCGGTAGAAAACGTTTTTATCGGTATCGAAGCCAAACGCCAGCCACGCAGCGGCAGTAGCATTAACGTTTTCAATTCTTGTTGCGGGATCCTTGATCGTGGTTAACGAATGTAAATCCGCAATAAAAAAAAAGGATTCATTTTCCGATTTTTCGGATAAGGCAATTGCTGGTACAATTGCGCCTAAAAGATTGCCTAGATGTGGTCTCCCGGAACTTTGTATACCGGTAAGTATTCTTGCCATTGGATTTCTAAATTTTTGACAAAGAAATAAAAATTTACTTAATCACGCTAAAGCATACCCATTTAAGTTAAATATTTATATAAGCCCGTGTCATTTTCAATTAATTCCGGATTTGTGTAATTTTAATTAGTCTCAGTGCTGCCGCTGTTTGATGAACTAAACCCGGAAAACCATGGAACCTTACAGACCCTTGCAAACCCTGTCGGCCCGGCGTATGATGGCCTGCTTGTTATGCTGCATATTGAGCAGTACAATTTGTATTGCGCAACAAGATGATCTTGGAAATATTGATTTTCCGACCAGTGGCAAAGCCATAGCCCAAAATGATTTTATCATGGGCATGCTTTTGCTCCATAGTTTCGAATATGATGACGCGGCTGAATTTTTTCGCAAGGCGCAAAAAAAGGATCCCGATTTTGCTATGGCTTACTGGGGTGAGGCGATGACTTATAACCACCCCATTTGGTTTCAGCAGGAAAAAAACAGGGCTATCAGCGCCTTAAACAAAATTGCGCCTACCCCTATTGAAAGACTACAAAAGTGTCAATTACCCATCGAAAAAGCCCTGATGGCTGCGGCCGATGTTTTGTATGGAGCAGGAAGCAAGAAAGAACGGGATCTGGAGTATATGGGATTTTTAAAAAGTTTGCATGACAAACATCCGGGAAATCATGAGATAGCTTGTTTTTATGCTTTATCCTTGATGGGGAGCAGGCACAACGGCCGGCACATTCCCACCTATTTGGAAGCAGCCGGCATAACGGAGAAAGTTTTAGAGAAAAACCCCAGGCATCCCGGTGCTTTACATTATACGATCCATGCCTATGATGAGCCTGCCCATGCACATTTGGGCCTCCCTGCTGCCAATGCTTATGCGCGGGTGGCTCCGGGTTCAGAGCATGCGTTGCATATGCCTTCACATATATTTGTAGCCCTCGGCATGTGGAATGAAGTAGTCGCTTCAAATGAGGCATCCTGGGAGGCAGGTGAACAAAGAGTTGAACGTAAAAAACTGCATCATTCACAAAGGGCCTATCATTCATTGCTTTGGTTGACCTATGGCTATTTACAGCAGGAGCGGTTTGAGGCAGCAAAAAAGATGATAGCAATTATACAGGACGATGTAAAACACCATACCACCCGGAGGGCAAAAGTGCACCTCAACCAAATGAGGGCCGCTTACCTCGTTAATTCCCGAAAATGGGATGATGATGTGGGAGATATAAAAATTAATTTAGAGGGCACCGGACTTGTCAACGCTTCTCTGAATGCATTTATAAACGGTATGGTAGTATTGGAGCGGAACGATGTGGCAAATGCCGAAAAAATGGTAAGAGAAATTGCCGGGATGAGGCAGAAAAAGGCGCCTGAAACGTTAGATGCTAACCTGACCATGTGTTATGCACCTGGAACGATGCCTAAAAAGACACAGGAGGCCAGGACATCATTGATTTTAGAAAATGAGTTGCAAGCTGCAATTTTTATAAAGCAGGATAAGCTGTCAGAGGCTGAGTCGATTTTGAAGAAAGCTATTGCTTTGGAAGAGAACATGTCGTTTAGCTTTGGACCACCGGTCATTGCCAAACCACCGCAGGAGCTTTACGGGGAATTTTTGCTGGCGAATAATCGACCCGAGGAGGCGCTGGCACAGTTTGAAAAGGTATTTGAAAGGGCACCCAAAAGAACCCTGGCGTTGAGAGGCTATGCCGCCGCTGCCAGCAGATCAAATAAACCGCTAAAAGCCAGGGAGGCCCTTAATATGTTAAACGAAATTTCAATAGCTGAGCATCATTGATATAATGCCTGTGTGAGGTAAATGTCTGGCGTGCTATCGGTACCGCACAATTTTCATTTTAATATTTGCATAAGAGGTCAAAGTTTTTCATTTTCAAATAATAGATGGAATTCATGGGAGTCCGGTTCTTTTTTAGGGAGAAGGATCGGGGGCGTTAAATGTAGAGTCATTGGTATGAATTTCATAACTTATCAATTCCAGGCAACACTTTTTAAAAACGATCTTTCAGTACAATTAATCACTATAAAGATTTAGGAATATGAAGGCTGTTATTTTTGAAAGATTTGGCCCACCGTCAGTTTTGCAATACCGGGTGGTAAGTGAACCGGAGTTTTCAAAAGACCAGGTACTCATACAGGTAAAAGCCTGTTCGGTCAATCCTGTTGATTACAAAATCAGACGGGGGAGCCTGAAGATGATTTCCGGCAAAAAATTCCCCAAGGCTGTCGGAAGCGATTTTTCCGGTGTGGTGAAGGCCGTTGGCGAGGATGTCAAAACATTTAAACCTGGCGATGAAGTTTACGGATCTTTAAATACGGTTGTCGGTGGTGCCTGTAGTGAAATGGTGGTGGCCACCGAAAATATGATCAGCTTAAAACCCGAAGGACTGGGTTTTGCCGAGGCGGCCGGCTTGCCAATTGCCGCCCTGACCGCCCTTGAGTCGTTGAGAGACCTGGGCGGGTTAAAAGCCAAACAGCATGTTTTAATTAATGGCTGCACGGGTGGTGTAGGATCTATGGCTGTTCAAATAGCAAAGTATTATGGAGCCATAGTCACCGGTGTCTGCCGAACTGAAAATGTGACACTGGCAAAAAAACTGGGTGTAGACGAGGTAATTGATTATAAAAAAGACGATTTATGGGGATCCACCCATTCGTTTGATATATTTTTTGACGTGGCTGGTACCGGCAGCTACGCCAATGCCAAAAAATTGCTAAAGCCACAGGGCACTTATATATCGACCCTACCAGGCCTGCAATCTGTGTTGCTTTGGCCACTGCTGAACATGTTAAGCTCTAAAAAAGCAAAGGCAATTTTATTGAAAAAACAACAGGATGACTGGCAGGTGCTCAATGAAATGATCGATAGGGGAGGTTTAAAGGTAATTGTTGATAAAATTTTTCCGATAGATCAAATCGAAGCAGCCCATGAATATGCTGAATCCGGAAGGGTGAGAGGCAAGGTTGCCATTAGTGTGGGAGAGTAGCCCCGTTATTTTTTAGTTGGGTGCAACACTGGTTAAAATACTTCCGCTTAGCCTGAGCAATTCGATTTCCGCCAGTTTTGCGTTGAGTCGTGCATCTAAAAGACGGTTTTGGCTGTCGACGGCATTTCTTTGCGCCTCCCGGAGTTCCAGCGAAGTGCCGGCTCCCAGCTCATAGCGATCAAGAGCTATCTGTCCGTTCTCAAGGGCAATCGTCACATTTGCTTCTTCCAGGCCAATTAGCTTCAGGTTATTGCTGTAGTTTATAAAGGCCGCATTCACAGCGCCACGGAGTGACAACTCCAGCGATTCTTTTTCAAGCTGACTGATTTCCCGCTGTATTTTGGCATTCTGGATTTCCCTGGTTTTGTTAAACCCGTCAAAAATATTCCATGAAGCGGTAAAACCGTAGCTGATACCATTGATAGTGGAGGATCTTAGCTGTCCGGCATCATTATTAGATGTGCCTTGATTGTAAGAAAGTCCCAGGTTAAGTTTTGGATAACGTTCTGCAGCCAGCTCCTTATATTCCAGGAAGGCAACATTTTGATCACTGATGGCGCTCAATAGCGATGGATTTAGATCGCTTACTTTTTGCAATAACAGCTCCAACTGCAATGCCGGATTTACATCGATTGACTCACTGGCCTGAAATATTGCTTTACTATCCCTTCCTAACAGCAGGTTTAGATCAATTCTGGCATTATTCAGAAGCTCCTCCTGTCTTAGGACATTGGATTGATCTGTATTATAATCCACCTGTGCGGTCAAATAGTTTAACTTTGAGCCTTTGCCTACTTCATACCTGGATTTGGCGAAAGCGCGCCTGGCCTCTGAAATCTCCAGTGTTTCATTGAGTACTGCCAGCCGGTCCTGCTCAAAAACAATCTGGTAATAGGTATTGTAAATCGCAGCAATGGTATTTTCGACGGTCACCTTTTTTTTCAGTAACCCCTGGCTTTCCAGCTCAACGAGTCTGTCTCTGGCAATAAACATAGCAAAGCCGTCGAAGATGGTCCAGTTAAAGTTTGCACCAGCATTGAAGCGATCTGACTTGGCACCGTCGCGGTTAACGTCAAATGTGCCTTCAGATCCCTGGATTTCAAGTTCAACATCTTGGGTTTGAAAAGTTTTATCCACCGAAAGGTCTACGGTAGGTAAGAATCCGGCATTACCAAGACTATTGTTGTTGCTATTAATTTGTTGATCTTTCTCCGCGATTTTTATATCAAAGTTGTTTTCCAGGCCAATGGCCACGGCATCTTTCAGGCTTAAAATTTCCTGTGCTTTAAGGCATGGAATCAGAAAGACAATGAGGCAAAATATCCTTAGTTTCTTACTCATTCTTAATAAATTATTAAAATCTGGCTACTCTTTTTTCTTTACTGCTGATGAAGGAATAGATGGCCGGAATTACATATAAGGTGAGGATTGTTGAAAAGATCAACCCCCCTATAACAGATAAACCCATAGAAATCCTGCTTTCCGCACCGGCGCCAAGCGCCAGGGCAATGGGCAATATGCCAAGGATGGTAGAAAAGCTGGTCATCATTATGGGACGAAATCTGGCTTCGGCAGCATTGATGATGGCATCCATCAAATTTTCACCCTGTGCTTTTCTTTGGTTGGCAAATTCTACGATTAATATGCCGTTTTTTGTCACCAGTCCAATCAGCATAATGATACCTATCTGGCTAAAAATATTCAAAGATTGCTGAAAGAGCCATAAAGTAAGCAACGCACCGGCAATAGCCAAAGGAACGGTAAACATGATAATCAAAGGATCCTTAAAGCTTTCGAATTGTGCCGAAAGTGACAGATAAATAAGCACCAGGGCAAAAACAAAGGCGAATAATAAACTCGATTTACTTTCCTTAAATTCATTTGATGTGCCTTTTAGCGTCGTGGAATAGCTATCATCCAGAACCTCATTGCCGATTTCTTCCATCACCTGTATACCCTTACCCAGCGTCTGGCCCGGAGCCAGGCTGGCAGAAACAGTAGCCGCCACAAACCGGTTGTACCGATACAATTGCGGAGGATTGATGTGTTCCTTCATTTTTACCAGATTATCCAGTTGAATGAGCTCACCGGCCTGGTTCCGCACATAAACCGATTGCAGGTCCAATGGATCATTGCGATTTTCACGGGTTACCTGGCCTATTACCTGATATTGCTTTCCGTCCATAATAAAATAGCCAAAACGTTGGCCACTAAAAGCCAGTTGTAGGGTTTGCGCAATGTCTAAAACCGAGACTCCTAATGCTCTTGCTTTTTCCCGGTCGATTTCTACATTAATTTCAGGCTTGTTAAATTTTAAGTCCAGGTTGACAAAGTTAAAAGTCGGGTTCTGATAGGCCTTCTCCATGAATTTTGGTAAAGCCTCTTTTAGTTTATCGAGATTTTGGGACTGGATAACAAATTGTAATGGCAAATTGCTTCCGCCTCCTCTTCCCCCGATTGTTTCCGGCTGGATGACAAAGGCACGGGCTTTTGTATTACTTTGTATTTTAGGGGTCAGCGCCATAGCAATTTCCTGCTGCGATCTTTCTCTTTCGTCTGCCGGCTTTAAGATGGTAAAAACAAAAGCAGAGTTTACAGAGCTGGCAGCGCCGAAACCCGGAGATGTCACCGATCCTACAAAATTCTTTTCAGGAACGTCTTCCAGGGTGGTTTTTACAATTTCATCGACGTAATTATCCATGTACTCAAATGTCACACCTTCGGGTCCCGTAGCGAAAATTCTGAAACTGTTGCGGTCCTCCCTTGGTGATAATTCAGACGGCAAAACCGGGTAGATTAAATAGCCCAATCCAACAGCCAGCGCCATAATTACAAAAGCCAGCCACCGCTGTTTCATGAAGGCCTCCAATGACCTGTTATAACCTTTGTTTAGCCAGATGAAGAAGGGCTCGGTAACTGTGTAAAAACGCGGTTTTTTCTTTCGCATTTTCAAAAGCTTGGTGCTGAGCATTGGTGTAACGGTTAAGGCCACAAACGAAGAAATAACCACTGCACCAGCTACTACCACGCCGAACTCTCTAAACAACCTGCCTGTCAAACCCTGCAAAAAAATCAAGGGCAAAAAAACCGCCACCAGGGAGACTGTGGTTGAAATTACCGCGAAAAATATCTCCTGGGTTCCTTTAATACCGGCTTGCTTGGGGGCCTCTCCCCCTTCAATTCTTTTGTAAATATTTTCTAATACCACGATTGTATCATCCACAACCAACCCAATAGCCAGTATAACGCCAAGCAGTGTCAGTACATTAATGGAAAAACCCATTAAATACATAAAAAAGAATGAGCCGATCAAAGAAATGGGAATAGTCACCACCGGTATGACCGTAGTGCGCCAATCTCTTAAGAACAGGAAAATAATGATAACCACAAGGCTAAATGCAGTAATTATCGTTTGTTGCACCTCTGTGATGGAGGTTTTGATGTATTCCGTGCTATCAAATACAATAGCGGCTTCGACATCACTGGGAAGATCTTTTTTAATGGCCTCAAACCTTTTGTAAAATTCATCCGCAATATTAATGTGGTTGGAACCGGGTTGCGCGATCAGGATGGGCATAACCATGGGGATCCCGTCCCTTTTTAAAACCGTGCGAAGGTTTTCCGGAGACAACTCCGCGTGGCCGATATCCTGAAATTTCACAATATTAAATTCATCCTCTTTAATGATGAGGTTATTAAATTCCTGCGGTGTATTTAACCGGCCGTTGGTACGTACGGTAAGTTCGGTATTGGCGCCTTCTACCCTGCCGGTGGGCAGCTCAATGTTATTGTTGTTAACTGCATTGAGCACATCAAGAGGTGTGAGTTGATAGGCTGCCAGCTTTAATGGGTCCAGCCATAGCCTCATCGAATATTTTTTGGCTCCCCAGATCCGCGATTCACTTACGCCCGAAATAGTCTGCAAACGCTCTTTAATAATATTATCGGCAATCAGGGTAAGGTCCAGAAGGGAGCGGGTGTCACTTCTCAAGCTGGTAATGATGATAGGAAAAGAATCGGCATCTGCCTTTGCTACGATGGGTGGATCTGTATCCGGTGGTAAACTTCTTTGCGCCCTTGAAACCCGGTCTCTTACATCATTTGCCGCAGCTTCCAAATCTATACCTAATTCAAATTCCACGGTAATGGTACTTCTGCCATCCCGGCTGACAGAGGTAAGCGATTTGATACCGGCGATACCGTTTATTGACTCTTCGAGAGGCTCGGTAATTTGTGATTCGATAATATCCGCGTTGGCCCCTGTGTAGTTGCTGGTGACGGTAATAATCGGGGGGTCTACGCTGGGGTACTCACGAACGCCCAGAAAGTTAAAACCTACCAGGCCAAAAATCACGATAACGATAGACATTACTATCGCCAAAACCGGCCGTTCAATACTAATGGAAGTTAAGCTCATGATTTAATTGGTTAAAGTGACAGATACATCCGCACCAGGTCTTAGCTGCAAAACGCCTGATGTTATGAGCGTGTCCTGCGGGGTAAGACCGCCGATCACTTCTACCTCACTCTCGGTGCGAAGGCCAATTTCGACTTTTTGAGTTTCAGCCTTTCCCGCTTTCATCAAATAAACTTTATGACCTCCCAACTCGGGAATGACCGCCTCTGTTGGAATCATAATCGCGTTATCAAAAGAATTAAAAACCAATTCAATCCTGGCAAACTGGCCGGGTAATAACACCTGATCCTTGTTTGGACTGACAGCTCTCATTTTAAGTGTTCGCGTATTGGGGTCAACCTGTGGCTCAATGGCATATATTTTTCCTGTTCTGAAGTCTTTCAAAGCATCTGTAATAAACCTGATTTGATCATTGACTTTTACCCTACTGCTATATTTTCCGGGGATCGAAAAATCAATTTTCGCAGGATTATTGCTGAAAAGGTAGGCAATGGGCTGATTGGGCGTAATGTAGCTTCCTTCACTGATATATCTTAAGCCGATCGTTCCGCTAAACGGGGCCCTGATCTTAGTTTTAGCCAGCTGTGCCTGTACGAGTTTTAGATCTGCTTCCCCGCTCTTTAATTCCGTTAAAGCGATATCATATTCCTCCTGGCTGATGGCCTCTTTTGCCAGGAGCTGATTTTGGCGATACTCGCTTTCGGTTAGTAGCTTTTGCTGGTGCTGCAGTTTTTCCAATTGTGCTACCAACTCATCGTCATTGATGCTTACCAACAAATCACCTTTTTTAACCGTGCTTCCCTCTTTGAAATAAATGCGTTCAATTTTACCGGAGATCTCACTTTTTAACTCTACTGATTCATTGGGGGTAATCGATCCTGTGATGTTGATTTTGTCGTCGACTTTCTTGGTTTTAACCACAACAGCAGAAACGGGTATTTTAGCGGCAAATGATGATGCCGGCAAGGCATTTTGCCCCTCATCTGATTTTTTTGATCCAAACAGGGTTGGACTAATAAAGTAAATAAAAATCCCAACAATGGCTATGATGGAAATCCATTTAATACTTTTTTTCATTGGATTGATGTGATTTTGTCCCCGTAACTCTGTAAATCTATACAATATTTGGCGTTAGTCAGGCTGATAAGGCAAAAGATATCAACATAAATCACCAAGCCAACCTTCTCGAACAAACGATGTATTTTCATAATGGTTTAGAACGCTTAACAATATTTAAAAAAAAAATAGTATTATCGCAATTCGCGCGTGTCGCATTTCCGGAGATGGCATCCGGATCAGGTTTAATAGTATCAGTTAAATATTATTTATACGATGGATAAAATACGGGAGGGACAGACATTTGAAATGGATTTTTCCTTTACACAGGATGAAGTGGTAGCTTTTGCTGAAGTAACGGGAGACAAAAACCCTATTCACATTAATGCCGGCTATGCGGAAAATACGATCTACAAAAAACCCATTATGCACGGCTACCTGGGCGGCAGTGTTTTTTCGAAAATTTTTGGGAATCATTTTCCCGGTGAAGGAACCGTCTACTTAAATCAGAAACTGGAATTCCGTCGACCCATGTATGCCGGAGAAAACTACCAGGCGGTTTTAAGGGTTTTGGAAATCCATGAATCGAGGCACAGGGCCTTGATAGAAACCAAAATCATTCATGTGGCAGATCAGAAACCTGTTATTACCGGAGAGGCGAATGTGATCCATAAAACCTTGATTGGATGATAAAATATGCAGGACTGCTTTAGCGGCAAGCCTCAAATATTCTTTTTAAATCACTTTCTTCCAATATTATTCTGTTGTATTCCTGCTGGGGTGACCATTTGATCAGTCGTATTTTTCCGTGCTCGATTTCCATACCGGTGATGGTGCCATTGCTGAAAGAGCAACAGCCGGTGTTAAAATAGCAGGGTTTTCTGGAATCTTTCCCGATTTTCATATTGGTACCACCATAATCTTTTTGGATCCTCCTCAGCTCGGCGATGGCGGCTGACTTTTGATTTTCCAATGAAGCAATATCTTTCATTGGATTTTTCAGGCTGGCATTGATCTCATGTTGTAATTTCACGATTTTGGATGTCAGGAAATCCGCATGGGTGAAAGACATAAACACCGGCTGATGCGTGTGACCGCAGATAAGGACAAGTCTTGATTTTGCGGAAGCCCAGCTAAACATATCCAGGTCCAGCTCGGATTTTAACTGTATGTTTGTCGAAGGCGTGGAAAGGGGAATGTTAAACCATTTTTGAATATATCGCCATCCGTAACGCACAAAAAAACGACTTATCTCCGCGAATCGTTCACTGGCTGCTGTGCCCTGATGGCCGTGAACCAACAGCATGGTTCCTATCGCTTTTTGTTGATCATGGAAGTTGAGCTTGATGCATTCATACGCCTCCATACCAATAAAAATGTCTCCCAGATACTTCTTTAAAAAACTTTTTGCCCGCCAGACCTCATCGTGGTTGCCCCAGATTCTGATCAGCCGGTTCCCCTGATGAAATGCACTTTCTTTTTCCAGTACCTCCCGGTAGCTTTTAATAACAATTTTGAAGGGATTTCCCCAAAACTCCTCCACATCGCCCAGGAGAATCAAAGTAAAACCCCGCTGTAAATAATAATCCAGGGCCTTTAGATAGGTGACTTCATTGTTTAGGAAATCATCGGCGCCGTCTCTGCTCCCCCGGTGATGATCGGAAAATATAATGAATTTGCCTGTATCAATGTCTACTGTTCTTGACTCGCCGTTTTTGATAACACGGTCCAGCGCTCTGTGCACATGTTTTTTACTGTTAGGCATGCAGCAGCAAGTTAACTAGCTGTAATATTGTTTAAAGCATTAGATATCAAAAATAAGGTTTCTCTTTTGGTTTGAAGGATCTTCCCCAAATTTTATCAGACAAAAAACTTAAGGATTGGCTTCCTTGGTTCGGCGATTGATAATGATAGCGTCTATTGATTTTTCTCTGACCAATTTATTGAAGGCTGGGATATCATCTTCAAATACGGATTTTAGCTGTTTCAGATCATGGTCAATTCTTTGGGTAACTTCCTTTTTGAAAGCGATATCCTGGTCAGTGGGTTTGAAATCTCCCATGCCGGACAACGAGTTTAAATGACCGAGTTTATTATTCAGGCGAATGGGGAAATTTAAGGGATCCTGCTGACTTTGATTTTTGGTTTGATATAGAGATTCCTCTATCTCCTTCATTTTCTTTAGAATTTCTTCCGACTCTGTAATGACGTCTTTCATCGACTCATCCTCTTTCATCTTCTCCGTCACCAGATTGATTTGCTTGCGGACCTCCCGAATGTTTTTTATCGCCAGGTTGGTTTCGCTTAATTTATCTCTGACAGACATCAAAAAGTCAAACTGAGCTTTGAGGTCGGCTGCTGTTGCCGTTGACCTTGGGTCTGGCAGAATTTCGAAATCAGCCTGGCCGGATTGGTTATTGACCGTTAATTTCACCTGGTACTTGCCAGGTAAGGCTTTTGGCCCATTCAAAGAGGCCCACCAGAGAATCATACCATCAAAGCTTTCGGCCTGGGGGTAACGCATATCCCAAATAAACCGGTTCATGTTTTCGGTGACCTCCAACTTTCCGATTTTTGGATCTTTGTCGCTCTTGTTGGAAAACTTCCTAATCAGTTTTCCATCCACATCCAAAAATGCCAGGGTCACGGTATCGATTTTGGTGGTATCCTGGATAAAATAATGTACCATCACGCCACCCGGATGATTTTGACCAGCCCTTTTGGATTCTCCTCTTTGGCCCCCTTTCATACGGTAACTTGGCATTGGTTTAAACAAGTGAAAATTACTGGCAGCGATCTTTTCATCGAGTTGATGGAGCGGGGTAAGGTCATCGATAATCCAAAAGCTTCTTCCCTGTGTTGCGGCAATCAGGTTATCGTTTTTAACAGCCAGATCGGTGATGGGCACCACCGGCAGGTTTAATTGAAAAGGGCTCCAGGAAAGACCGTCGTCAAAAGACACGTATACACCACTCTCAGTGCCTGCATACAGTAATCCTTTTCTGTTGGGATCGGCTCTTAACACCCTGGTAAACGCATCGTTTTTTATGCCTGAGACAATTTTTGTCCAGCTTTTCCCGTAATCTTCCGATTTGTACAGGTAAGGCCTGTAATCACCCAGTTTGTAACGCGTGCCGGCAACATAAACACCTCCTTTTTGGAAGGGGTCAACTTCTATGCTATTAATCATGGTCCACTTAGGCATGTCCGGAGGTGTTACGTTTTCCCAGTTTTTCCCGCCATCTTTGCTCACATGAATTAAACCGTCATCCGACCCGGTCCAGAGCAGGTCCTTTTCCAGTGCTGATTCCGTAGCGGCAAAAATGGTACAGTAATACTCTACACTGGTATTGTCCTTGGTAATAGGTCCTCCCGAGGGCCCCAGCCTGGTGGAGTCATTGGTGGTCAGGTCAGGACTAATAGTTTGCCATGACTGGCCTTCGTTATATGAAACGTGCAGATGGTTGCTGGCAGTGTACAGTTTATTGGGATCATGGGGGGAGAAGAATATGGGAAAATTCCACTGAAAACGGTATTTCATTTCCTTAGCGCCATGCCCCATGGGATTATCAGGCCAAACGTTAATGGCCCTGACTTCTTTGGTGCGGTGATTGATCCTGGTAAGAAATCCGTCATAGCTTCCGCCGTATACAATGTCATGATTTTCCGGGTCAATGGCCAGATGGGCACTTTCCCCGCCAGCCGTAGGCTCCCAGTCTCTTTCACCAATGGTATTGCCACCGGTTCGATGATATATCCTGACGGTGGAGTTGTCCTGTTGCGCGCCATAAATTCGGTACGGAAAATGGTTGTCGGTGGTAACCCGATAAAACTGGGCTGTTGGCTGGTTGTAATAGGTAGACCAGTTTTTACCTGCATCATACGTCACCTGGGCGCCGCCATCATCCGCCATAATCATACGATTGCTGTTTTGGGGATCTATCCAAAGATCGTGATGGTCACCGTGGGGCGCGGCAAATGACTGGAAAGTTTTTCCTCCATCTTTCGAAAGGTGATAGTTTACATTTAACACGTAAACCTTATCCTCATCTTCAGTGTCAGCATATATCCTGGTGTAATACCATGCCCGTTGCCGCAGGCTTCTGTCTTCATTTACTTTCTTCCAGGTTTCGCCGGCGTCTTCCGAGCGAAAAACGCCGCCATCCTTGTTTTCTATAATCGCCCATATACGGTTACTGTTTTTGGGAGAAACGGTGATCCCTGAAATTCCCCAGGTACCGCCGGGCAGCCCCTTGTTTTTGGAAATGTTGTCCCATGTATCGCCGCCATCCACACTTTTCCACAGTGCGCTGCCCTCTCCACCGCTTTCCAGGCTGTAAGGAGTCCTGCGGATGCGCCAGGTGCTTGCGTAGATAATTCTCGCGTTATTTGGATCCAGGACCAGATCCACGGCGCCAGCGTCTTCATTGACAAATAAAATTCTCTTCCACGATTTTCCGCCATCCTCACTACGGTATACTCCCCGCATATCTGACGATTTGTACAAATCTCCCAGAACAGCGGCATACACGAGGTTGGGGTTTTTAGGGTGAATCCGTACTCTGGGAATATGCCTGGATTCGGTCAGGCCGATTTGCTGCCAGCTAACACCTGCGTCCACCGATTTCCACATGCCATAGCCATAAGAAACATTGCCGCGGACAGTCACTTCTCCGCCGCCTGCGTAGATCACATTGTTATCGTATTCACTCACCGCTATTGCGCCAATGGATCCTCCGAAATACTCGTCGGAGATATTTTCCCATGTCGACCCGCCGTCGCCTGTTTTCCAGACACCGCCTCCGGTGGCGCCCATATAGAAAAGCGCAGGTTTACCCGGAACACCCGTTACAGCAGCTGACCTGCCGCCGCGATAAGGCCCGATAGATCGCCACTTAAATCCTTTGAATAAATCCAGGTTATAGGAGGTGGTCTTGGGTTGATTTTTTTTCTTTTTTTGGCCGAAACCCGGCAGCGCGCCTGAAAGGATTAGGGCAAAAAGAACAAAATAGACAATGATGGTTTGTGTTGTAGGTTTGGGGGTGTACATATGGGTCTAAGGTTTAGGATTAATTGGCTGTTGAATGTAGTGAATTTCCTTATTTATTAAAACCTTAGATTTTCAAATATTGTTAATTACCTGATAGCGGTGGGGGAACTGTAAATTTATTTGTAATATTAATATAGCGAGTGGCCAGCAAATTTGACTTCCAAGTTTCATCAAGGCTTATGATTGTAAGAATACATGCGATAGGATTAATACTATTCCTGCTTTGTAATTGCATTGCTCAGGCTCAGAAAGGTGTTGAATTTTCCATTGAGGATATAGCCGGATTTGAAAAGAAAGTTAATAATAGTCACATCTCCTTTAGAAACGCTGGCGCTGCCGACAATATAGACCTCAAATATCATCGAATGGCGTGGGAGATCGACCCTAACGTTTTGTACATTAACGGCGTGGTAACCAGCCATTTTATAGCTGCTGAGGATGCTATAGATAAAATCAGTTTTGACCTGGCCAGTGCATTGACCGTTGACTCCATAAAATCAGGGGAAACGGATTTGACCTTTAGCCAGGCTGAAGACGATAAGGTGCTAATAGATCTTAAAGCGACGCTTCCAAAGGGGCAGCTTGATTCGGTAACCATTTACTACCAGGGTGAACCCCCGTTTTCTCTAGGCATACTGAATGCTTTTACACAAACCAACCATGCTGGAGGCCCGATCATTTATACACTTTCCGAGCCTTACGGATCAAAAGATTGGTGGCCGAGTAAAGTAGATCTGGGAGATAAAATTGATTCATTGGATATATACATTACCACACCTGATGCTTACCGGGCCGCCAGTAATGGCTTACTCGTGAATGAGTCCAGCAATGGTGGATCGACCACGTTTCACTGGAAGCATAATTATCCTATTACCACTTATCTAATTGCTATTTCAGTAACAAATTATGAGGTATATAGCGATTTTGTGGAAGTGGGTGGGAAAAACCTTGAGATCCTTAATTATGTTTATCCCCAGCACCTCAGCAGTGCCAAACAAAATACACCCGTAACCGGAGAGCTGATTAAACTATATACAGCGTTATTTGGCCCCTATCCATTTATCGAGGAAAAATACGGCCATGCTATGTTTGAATTTGCGGGAGGACTTGAGCATCAAACCATGAGCTTTATGAAAGATTTCCCGTTCAGACTGGTGGCGCATGAACTTGCCCATCAATGGTTTGGCAATCAGGTGACCTGCGCCAGCTGGGAGGATATATGGCTGAATGAAGGTTTTGCCACTTACCTGGAGGGTTTAGCCTACGAAAACGGACTGGGACAGGTTGACTTCAAGGATTGGTTGAATGATATTATCTTCGGTATAACCAGCCAAAGCGGAGGGTCGGTTTTTGTTACCGATACGCTTTCATTTGACCGGATATTTGACGGGAGATTAAGTTATGCAAAAGGCGCCATGTTATTGCATATGTTACGAGGGGCGGTAGGAGATGAGCATTTCTTTACAGCTGTTAAGAATTATTTGAATGATACGGATTTAACCTATGATTATGCCGATACAAAAGATCTGCAATGGCATTTTGAACAAGTAAGTGGAAAAGATTTTGAAGAATTTTTTCAGGATTGGTATTTCGGGCAGGGTTATCCTATCTATGAATTTGAATATTCTGAACAATCGGGTACCGGGTATGGCATCACCGTTGGGCAAAGTACTTCTGACAATAGTGTTGATTTTTTTGAAATGCCGCTTCCTTTTAATGTATTTACAGCCAGCGGAAAAGATACGGTGCTGGTTTTTGACCATACTTTTTCTGGGCAAACTTTTAACTTTGACCTGGGTGAAAAGGTGGACCGGATAGTTTTTAATCAGGACCGCTGGATTCTGACGCCGTCGATATTTGTAACCGGCATTGAAGATGACTTTCGAAATGAGGGGATCAGTGTTTTCCCGAACCCCAGCACGGATGTAGTAACAATTTCATCCGAACAAACTTTTCCACCCTCTGCGCAACTGAGATTTTTTGAACTAAATGGAAAGGAAATTAGCCGTAAAGTTTTTACAAATTACCAGAGCACTACTATCTATGCTGATTTAAGCCTGCTTCCGCCAGGCATATACATGTTGAGCTTGCAAACGCAAAATGGTTTGGCCCAGCGAAAAGTTATAAAAAACTGATTTGATAGTTACTATTGTAATTTCTCCTAGTTCCCCAACCTCATTTTAAAATGCAATTTTTGCCCAATAAGAATGTTTCTGATAGGATTCATTGTCGAAACTATTTATTATCTTTCAGGGTTAAGATGACTTAAACCCTCACAAAATGAAAATATTAAAATCAATACTATTGCTATTGGTGACCTTATCAACGGCTTATGGTCAGGTTCCTGATAAAAATAGCATTGACCAAATTATCACCCTTTCCCAATCTGAGTCTCACTTACGTTTTCTGGCCTCTGATGAGCTGCGTGGACGCGATACCGGTTCTCCCGAGATCAATATTGCCGCCAGGTATATTGCCGAGAGCTTCAGAAAATCAGGCCTTAAGCCATTGCCGGGAGCGGACGGATTCTTTCAACATATGAATTTAATACAATCCTATCCTCCGGCAGATGGCCGGTTGACCTTAGGTGATACCTCATTTCAACAAGGTAAAGAATTACTGGTAATGCGGGGAGCCGGTGTAGATTTAAATACGGAAATTATATTTGCAAATTATGGATTGGCGGAAGATTTGAAAGGCCTTAATCTGAAAGGTAAAATTCTGGTTGTGAAGGCTGGGTCGGAAAGCGAAAGAGATCCGCGACAATTTTTGGGCCTGATAAAAACCAAGCAGGAGCTGGCAAAAGACAAAGGGGCCGTGGCGGTTGTAGAATTATATAACTCACCCAACATTCCATGGCCAATGCTGATAAACTTTTTCAATAAACCCCAATTGATCATCGACGAAGGGGGCAAAGATGAATTGCCCTACCTCTGGTTACAGGATGCAAAAAATGAGCAACTTGTGGGCTTCAAAGAAAAGAAAATCAAAAAGGCCTCCCTGGTAATCTCCGATTTGGTCAAAAAACCGTTACCATCCAAAAATGTGCTTGGCATGGTTGAAGGTACCGATGCCAAACTCAAAAATGAGTACCTGCTGTTATCCGCTCACTACGATCATGTAGGCGTAGCGCAAAGCAACAATCCCAATGATTCGATATTTAATGGCGCACGTGACAATGCCGTTGGTACAGTAGCAGTTTTGAATGCAGCCAGCGTTCTGGGTAAAAACCCTCCCAGGAGATCGGTTATTTTTGCGGCGTGGACAGCCGAGGAAAAAGGATTATTAGGAAGCGCTTATTACGCCGATCATCCATTGATCCCGTTAAACCAGACTATTTACAATCTCAATATTGACGGCGCTGGTTATAACGATACTACCTTGATCACAGTAATAGGATTGCAGAGAACCAGCGCAGAAGAACATATCATCGAGGCGGCCCGACAATACGGGCTTACCGCCACTTCCGATCCCGCACCTGAACAGGGTCTGTTTGATCGTTCTGATAACGTGAATTTTGCCAGAAAAGGTATTCCTGCCCCAACTTACAGCACCGGCTTCACAGCCTTCGACCAGGAAATTATGAAATACTATCACCAGGTCGCCGATGAGCCGGATGGACTGAATTTTAATTATCTATTAAAGTATTTCAGGTCCTATGCGCTGACTGCCACTAAAATTGCCAACGACGAAAACCGTCCTTTTTGGACGTCGGGAGATAAGTATGAGGAGGCCGGAAAGAAATTATACCATCAGTAATTATCAATTACCTTCCTATTGCCTGATTAAGATCCCATATTAAATCTTCGATGTCTTCAATACCGACGCTTAGCCTTATCAGCGAATCTTTGAGTCCTACTTTTTCTCTTTCCTCTTTTGGAATACTGGCATGTGTCATGCTTGCCGGATGCCCGCAAAGTGATTCTACCCCTCCGAGAGACTCTGCCAGGGTAAAGAATTTGAAATTTTCGAGAATTCTAAAGGCTTCTTCAATATTGTCATCTTTTAAGCAAAATGAAATCATACCGCCAAAATCCCTCATCTGCTGTTTGGCAATATCGTGATTTTGATGGCTAGGAAATCCGGGCCAATAAACTTCTCCTACTTTTGGATGGCTTTTCAGCAGTTCCGCTACTTTTTTCCCATTTTCACAATGCCGTTGCATTCTTAAGTGCAGGGTTTTTATGCCTCTTAGTACCAGAAAACAGTCCTGGGGGCCGGGCACACCTCCGCTTGAATTTTGCAAGAAACTAAGTTTTTCATGTAATTCGTCGTCATTTACGACCAACGCACCCATGACAACATCGGAGTGGCCGGCGATATATTTAGTCACAGAATGCATGATGATATCTGCCCCGAAATCCAAGGGGGTTTGCAGGTAGGGGCTGGCAAAAGTATTATCGACCCCAAACAGGATCCCATGTTTTTTGGCAATTTCGCTGGCACCTCGCAGATCAATGATATGCATCATAGGATTCGTAGGTGTCTCAGCCCAGATCAAACGTGTTTTCTCATTGACATAGTTTTCGATATTTTGAATGTCACTCATATCGATGAAATGAAATTTGATCCCGTAGTTGGCAAAGATTTTCGTGAAAATCCGGTAGCTTCCGCCATACAGATCATTGGCGCTGATTACTTCATCGCCGGGGTTTAATAATTTTATGATACAATCAATAGCAGCCATGCCCGATGAAAAACAAATACCGTGTTTGCCATTTTCCAGGGCAGCCAGATTTTTCTGTAAAGCGTCGCGGGTGGGGTTATGGGTTCTTGAATATTCGTAACCCTTATGGTTACCTGGCGCACTTTGAGCATAGGTAGAAGTTTGAAAAACGGGCGTCATGATGGCGCCGGTTGAAGGGTCGGGTTTTATACCGGCATGAATTGCCTTGGTTCCAAATTTCATATTTTCGAATTTATCATTGTGAATTTACCCGCCAAAAATAGGATAAACCAACTTATAAAAGCACGAAAAAAAGAATTTTTTGAACCAGCCCGATGATTGGAATTATTCTGACAATTGGAACAGCGGTTTTGCGCTGGCTACGTTGCCGGATCTCTCAATTAAATCGTGGTTTTTTTGGATGAATTTATTGTATTCACCGGCGATGTTATCATAATCAACCCTGCGATAAATAACCCGGTTGTCAAAGGCTAAAATATCACCTATTAATTCATCCATAAGAGGATAATCATCAAAGTTGGGATGATTTTGAGCAAAGGTAATGACATTGTTTACCACCGCCGCTGTAGCTACGTCGTATTCGTCAATTTTCTCCGAATTGGCCATTGAAGTTTGGTCATAGCGTATTTTTTTTAGATTTTCAATGGCTAGTGATAATGAATCATAAGCCTTCTTATCGTAAACTTTGGTATAGGAAACTTCGTCAATAAGCCTTTTCAAATAGGCGATTTTTTGATCATCTTCGACTATCATGGTTTTCCACGTGATTTCCGTACTATCCTGCAATGAAACCAATACGATCTTAACCGAATCAATATCACTTATGCTGGACTTGGTTTTATTGGTCTTGCTACCGCAACCATAGGCCATTAACAGTACAATGGAGAGGAGCGCGGTGGTGGTGCTGATTATATTTTTCATGGTTTTTCTTTATTAGCATCAAAGTTAATAAAATGTCGGTTAACTAAATTTCTTGGTTACGGTAAAATTTGAAACACTTTTAGTCTCATAATGGGGATTTTTTTCCCAAAATGAAACAGTGATAAGACTCATCGACTTTGGAAATTAGTTTTTTTTTCGTTTACATCCCATTTATCAAACTTGGCATGGCTGTTGATTATTGTGTTGGAAAAGCTACTATCATGGAACATAAGACCCTCAAGAGAATATTAGTTGGCCTGTTTTTTTGCGTTATTTTATTTGCGCTGAGTTTTTTATTTGAGGAAAAAGCTGAAACCGCTCCCACGACCGAGGAAACTTCTGAAGTGCGCCTGGCCACAGACTGAAAATGTTATTTGTTAAACTTTCTATTATTGCCTGGAATCTGACTTAATACCATCAATCAACATCCTCGACAGTTGCTGTCCGATCTCTTTTGGCGACATTTTTCCTTCCGGCTTGTACCAGTTTGGTATCCAATTCAAAGAAGACAAGATCGTTAACACAACAAACTTTTCATCAATAGGCAGGAATTCTTTTCTATCAATTCCAGTCCTCAAAACCTCAATGAACCGACTTTCATAGCGATGCCGCTGATCTACAAAATTAGAATAGAACGGTTCACTTAAATGCTTCCACTCATTGATGAAGACCAGGGTGGCTTCGGTATCACGGGTAATTACTTCCGTGTGTGCGACAATAAACCTTTCGAGCTTTTCAGCCATCGATTCGATGGGTTTGCTTTCAATAACGTCAATAGCGGCAAAGAACTGATCGGCCATGCGGAAGCAAATGTTTCTGAGTATTTCCTCTTTGGATTTGATGTGGGAATAAAGACTGGCAGCCTCAATGCCAACTTCATTAGCCAGGTCGCGCATGGAACTCGCGGTATAACCCTTTTCCTTAAAAAGTCGGGTGGCTATTGTTTCTAACTGATGCTTTCTGGAAGGTTTTTCGGTTCCTGACATGCTGCAAATATAAAGACCTAACGATCGTTAGCAAATAAAAACGGGAATTTTATCGCCGTGGTGTATCAATAGTAGCTTGAATTAACCGGTCAAAGATGGGTTTTCTTTTCAAATGCTGTATCTGTGATTTTCATGTCTTATATTCGCCAGGTAATACTGTCATTAACGAATATGGAGGAAGGTAAAAATTTCAGAAGCATTACCGATTATTTTAATATGCTCAATATGATTTATTACATTCTGGTGGGCATACCTTTGGTTTTGTTTTTATTTATTTATCTCAATTACAAAGAGAGCTTATCAACGAATGGATTCCTGCAAATGGAGCACCTGTATGTTAAGCTGGCTATAGTGCTGATGGGCATAGCCGATGTGTTGACCGGGGAGCAGATTTTTAAGAACAAAATGAAACGGGATTTCAGTCAGTTTTTCCTACAGTCAAAGCTTCATTTTTATTTTCAGGCCTCCCTCATCCGTTATGCTGGTTATTTTATAGCTTCCATAGTGACAGTGGTTATTTTCTATTTTTTTATAGAGGGGATTTTTGTGGCGCTCTATATGATTGTGCTATTTAGTTTTTCCTTAATTCGCCCTACAAAGAAGCGGATTATTGCCATCAACATATTCACCGAAGAAGAAATTAATACCATTAACAAAGAGGATATTATTCCATAGGATCAGCCTGGCGGTATGGAAAGCAACAAGCAGGCACCCTTCCTATACCTGCTTGTTTAATATGAGAAAGTCTTAGAGAATTACAGTATAAATCCGAAACTAATGGCGTTTAGTTTGGCGGGACCCTTGTCATCATTAAACAACTCATTCAGGTCATAGTTGATGAAGAAATCCATTCCCTTGTATCCAATTTGTCCTCTGACACCATACCGGAAGTTGTTTAAGTTGAAATTGCCGCTGGTCTTGTCGCGATCTTTGTCACCATCTTGTTTAAACCTGTATTTGGTGTGACTGCCGAGTCGGTATCCCGCATAGCCACCGACGCCAATTCTCACGCCTTGTTTTTTGTATTTTGAAATGGAGATGCTGCCACTTTCATATTTTTTGACCTTTCTGGTGCCACGACTGAAGTCGAGCATTGGTACCAGCACAGCGCTTAAGTAAGATGCGGTTAGTTTGCTTTTTATGCCAGTTGTGCCCACCGGAGGTTCCAGATACTCGGTGCCATTTTCAGTTTTGACTATCTGGATATCTTCATTGTCCAGCTTGAAGTTGTACCAATGCAAGGTACCTCCCCACTCGAGAAAAAAGGGGCCATTGCCAATAGCAGTTTTATGAATAGAGCTAAATCCTACGTACCAGGATCCCCATGGTTTTACGGAATAGTTGGCATTGCCATCGGGAAAATCGCCGTCTTCGAGATAGTTGTTTACGCCGATTTCGACGTTAAATTCATGGGTAGTTTTACGAAGTCTTTTCTCTTCGGTAGATGAAGTGACTTTCAGTCCGTCATCTTCTATATCTTCAAAGGTTTCTTCAAGGTCTTCAATATCATCGACATCTACTTCAAGCCGATAGTTTCCAAGTTTGATCCTGGCTTTGTTCTCGTGGTCGTCGCTACTTCTCGACCGCTCAAAATCGTCTTCATCGGGGTCGCTGTCAAAGACGACAGTCGTATCTTTTAAATATTTATCTCCGCCATCATCTTCCAGTTTCAGGTAGGTGACATTTTTGGAGGAGTCGATAGATAAACTAACGTCTCTCAGCATCGCATTCAGGTCAAAGCTTCTCAAATTTTCCAGGTCGCTTTTGTCTTTTACATAGATTAATATTTTGGTATTATTATCAAAATCTATGATGATGGAGTCTCTGGGTTGCTTAACGGTTGCCGGATTAGCTATTAGCGAGTAGGCAAAAGCCACTACAAACAGCCCTGTTAACATGCCAACCTTTTTGATTAAATTTTTCATTGTCCTATTTATTTTGTGTTTTTGAGATTTTTCTTTTTGTTAAAATTAAAGGCCAGTAGTTCGTCCTTCTTTTTTCTTAATGTGGAAATTCCCACTTCGCCATCATTGATATTCTTGGCCAGGCTAATTACTTTCATCAAGGCAAATCTCTTTAACTTTCTCACCTCTTTATCGTCTTCGCCTACTTCGTCCGTTGCCAGGTTGGTATCTTTTTTAAATGTGATAGACACCATTGGCAAATCCGGTTTATCGGTTACCTCATGATCGATCGGTTGTTTTTGGAGGGCTAAGGTTAAAGTCGGATCCTCAACTTCCCCCGGAGTGGCATTTTTGGGCTTGACAGGGCTGACAGTTTCTGCAGGAATTGCCACCTTTCTGGCCAATCTGTTTTCTTTGACAATGGCTAAAGTTTGATTATCTGTCGCTACAACTTGATTTTTTTGTAGTTTATCAATTGCCGATTCCTCATGTTGTTTTGTGGACTTGCCGGTTTTTTCTCCCTTCTGAGGTTGTTGTGCAGTTTGCTTTTTCACATTTGCCACTGCGCTTGCTTTATTACCAGTTTGCTCAACAGCCGGCCCGTTCTGATCGGTTGTTTGAAGATCTTCCACAGCCGCAAGCTGGTTAGTATTTGTTTCTTTGATTCCGGGGGGTGCGATTTTCTCCGGTTTATCCGCTAAAGTCACCGGTTTATCTGACTTTTTGATTTTATAAACCAGCAATACTGAACCTAAGCAGAGCAGCACAATCGCCGCCACACGCCAATATACCAACAAACCTTTTTTTCGATCGCTATCAAGGTTTTCTTTCAATTTAGTCCATGCCTCCGATCTGGGCGCCACTTTGTGGCTACCTAATCCTTCTCTGAACAATCCATCCAATTTATGCTTACTCATGGTTAATAGCCTTATTGTTTAAAATTCTCTCGGATTCAATTAGTTTACTTTGTAATAAAGTCCTTGCCCTGCTCAATTGAGATTTTGATGTATTTACACTGATTCCTAACATATCGGCAATTTCCTTGTGCGCGTATCCTTCTATGGCATACAAGTTGAAAATAGTTTTGTAGCCAACCGGCAGGTCATTTACCAATCTCATCAGGTCGTCTGCTTCCAACCGGTCGCCCAACAGACCATAGTCGGGCTCGTAGTCGGCAACCTGGATATCAACTTCCAGGTACATGCTTTTATTCTTCCGGATAAATGCCAGCGCTTCATTGACCATAATTCTTCGCATCCAGCCTTCAAAGCTGCCTTTTCCCAAAAACTGTTTTATGTTAGCAAAGATTTTCATGAAGCCTGCAATCATAATGTCCTCCGCCTGAGCGGTATCGCCAACATATCTTAAGCAAATTGAAAACATCAGAGATGAATAACGATCATAGAGATCGCGCTGTGCCCTTTGACTGTTGTCAAGGCATCCCTGGATTAAATCCTCAATTGGTTTTGATTTGTCGATTCCCAATCTCATGCGATTAATTTCAACTCAATGATGCTAATTCAAAATAAAAGGTTGCATTGCTTTTTTTTATAAAAATATTAAAAAGCAGGCTGTTTAGAAAAGGCTAAAGATGCTGCCCGGCAGTAACGGATAAATTAAGCCTGCTGCGTTAATTTATCATCATTGTTTAGTAAAACGCCTTGTAGTCTATCTTCAGGGCGATCTCAGTGACTTTGTTTTTGTTGACTACAACCGGGTTGATGTTACTGTTTCCATCGAATAAATTGGCGTATAAACCTTTTTCTTCCTTTACGAAGATGGAATATTCTCCGACCGGCAATTGTATATAAAAATCTCCTGCCTCGGTTGATTGGGATTTTTTGACAAGGTTGCCCTTTACTTTGGTAAAAAAACTTCCTTCGGATTCCGTTTCTTTTACATTCACTAACTTGTAAACGTAAATTTGCCTTACTACCGGCTTTCCCTCTTTTGCCTTGATATTGGAATCAGGACCCGGCATTAAATTACCCTCCAACCAAGTGATGGTACCTTTGATGCCCTGTTTTATTTTTTTTTGCGGATTTTGAGAGGGTTGATTTACGCAACCCACAATGGGCAAGGCGATAATGAACGCGAAATAAATCCTTTTCATATGGCAAATACCTTTAATATAAAGATATAAAAATAAAAAGGATTGAGCACGATTAGCTCAATCCTCCGTCTGAATTCAAATTCAGTGGTCAATTACTCTCTTTCTGCCCGGCTGGCGCCGCTACTTTTGGTATTAACGTTGGCGTTACCCTTATAACGCACCGTGCTGGCGCCGCCTGAATCAATATCCAGGTTCTCGGAAGCATATACTCTGCTATTTGAAGCACCCGAGGTTGACAGGTCAACATTTGCCGCCCTGTAATCGAAGGCATCAAACTTAGCGGCGCCTGAAATATCGGCTTCCATTTCCGAACCCTGGCCCTCTAAATTTAACCGCGAAGACCCGCCCATGTCCAGAGATAACCTTTCTGCGGAAATGTTGACGTCGGCCTCGGCATTACCCGAAAGCCTGATATCAAAATCTTCTGCGGTAAATCCGCTGATGGTGGTATTGGTGCTCCCCCCTAAATAGGCACCTTTCAGGTCAGGGGTCTTGATTTCAACCTTGATTTTTCGACGTTTTGAATCAAAATAGTAATCCCTTTTCATGGTTATCTCCAGGCTCGACCCCAATTCTTCTACACGCACCCTTTTTATTTCTCGTTGTGGACCTTCCAGTTTAATATTGTAATCATCGGACTTTAATATCTCTACATCAAAATTATTATTGACAATTATTTCATTAAAATCCTTGAAATCAAAAGTTATAACATCTTCTTCATACCCTCTTTTGTTTGAGTGCCGGCCGTAATTTCCATCGTCGCACGTGAGGCATAATAATCCTTCATCGTCCGAAATCATCCACGTGTTATCGCCGAGGTCGTTTGTATTATAACCGTTGTGGTACAATGTGTTGCTTAACACATGGCGAAGCCGGTACCTCATCTTAAAAGGTGTGTCGTAAGGTATGTAAAGCGTCATATATAGCTCCTGAGCTCTGAATTCCGAGTCTTCTTTAAAGGTGAAATTTGAGTCGAAAATTATTATTGAATCTTCCTGGATCACCGAGTATTCAACCATTTTGGCATTTTGAATGGCATCCTGCCTCGATCGGCCGCGGGCTTCAAAACTTTTCACTAATTTATAATCTGTCTCAGAGTGCCCCCTGATTTTGAGATAGGTGACATCATACTCATCAAATCCCACCTCATTCAGGTCCAGGACTCCTGTCTTTCCATTGAGATTAAAGGTTTCGACCTCCCGGTATTCACCTCCCACCCTAAAATTCTTGACAATCATAGGAACAGTAGTACCGATGGAAAACAGGCTCAGTACCCAAATACCAAATAATGACCAACCGGTAGTGGCATTTAATATCTTCTTTTTGGCAATAATCGTAGCGCCTAAAATGGCCAGGGACAACGATGGGATCAATACTGCCACGTAAGCCGCAATAACAGTAAAAGGCGGGATACTGGACTTTATCAGATCGATCGGTATGTCGTTGCCAAGATAAAAGTAGTCACCGCCGGCCAGCAGGCCAAGTATGACACTGATGGAAACCGAAAAGGCGATGATAAGTCCGACGGCGGTTAAGAGGACAATAATACCGGCGAAAACACGGATAATTTCTCCTAAAAACAACAAAATCGGTCCCAGCACTTTACCTAACCCGGTGAATACTGCCGCAATTAACCGAAATGGAAAAAGCAGGATCTTTACAAAAAGATTTTCGTCCTCCTCTTTTTCAACATTGAGCCCTTTTTTTACATTCGATTCTATGTTGGAAAGCGTTACCGGCTCTCCTTGCATCTGAATTTTATCGGTTATAGATACAGCCTCAGGAGTAATAATCCACAGCACAATGTACAGGATCAATCCAGTACCGCCGAGGATCGTGGCCACTACAAATAAAATACGTATTAAGGTGACATCGGCTCCGAAATAGGCGGCCAGCCCGCTAGCTACCCCGCCCAATACCCTTTCATCGGCATTGCGAAACATTTTTTTCATGTTTTTATCCTCCTTCAACTGTTCGGAAGCCGGTAGCATGATCCACATGATAATGTAAGCGATCAGAATAGCCCCACTGACGGGGACCCAAAACACGAGATTGAAAAATAATACGATGATAATCAGTCTGACCCAAAGCGGATCTATGCCAAAATAATGGGCTAATCCCGCGGCAACTCCTCCAATAAGTCTTCTCTTGGTATCGCGTTGAAGCCTTTTGGGTCTTTCGCTGGTATCCGCCGGCTCTTCTTCCGTGGAAGACGCAGAAGATGATGACTCGAAACTTTCATGATCATCGGCGATCTTTTGTCCAAAGTCAGCTTGCTCTTCCGCTGCTTCAAAATCCGAGATACTTCCCATCGTAGCGATCAGGCTTGCCACGTCTTCAGCTGTGACTACCTGGTTGCCATCTGTGAGCTTGGACAGAAATATTTCAGCTATTCTGTTTTCAATGTCTTCGATAATTTCCTTGCTGTCTTCAAAGGAGGCGAAATATTTGTTGATTGATTCAAGATAATTTTTTAGTTGGTCGTAACCGTCTTCTTCAATATGAAAAATGATGCCGCTTATGTTGATGCTTATATTTTTTTTCATGACAGCATTTATTTTGATTCTTTTTTGTTTTTTGAAATAATTTGATTGGTGGAGTACATTAGCTCGTCCCAGGTTTCCTCCAATTTCGATAAAAATGATTTACCATCATCAGTTAGCTTGTAGTATTTCCGGGGAGGACCGGAGGTTGATTCCACCCATTTGTACTCTAGCAGGCCTGCCTTTCTCAACCTGGTTAAAAGCGGGTACAGTGTTCCTTCCACAACGATTATCCTGGCAGACGTCAACTCCTCCAACATGTCAGATGCATAAACCTCCCCGCGGGAGATTATATGCAGAATACAATACTCAAGGATGCCCTTTCGCATTTGTACCTGTGTATTTTCAACATTCATGTTTCATTTCGTTTATTACCTAACTTCAGTACAATATACGGGAAAGTACTATGTATAGCCAAGTACTAAGTAAAAAAAACTAGCTTGCATTATATAATCTTTAAATAATCATATATAAAAGCTATATAATTATAAATTAGGACATCAAAATCATGGGGGAAGGCGTGCCGGTAAATGAAAAAGGCCCACGCAAGTGGGCCTTAATATATATGAAATAGCAAAATTAATTGCTTTAGTTTACCTGTGTTGTCGCTGTTTTTGCCTGCGATTTGGGTGTTAATGTTTCTACCTCTTTTTTGAGATCGGCAATTACTTTTTGATATTCGTTTTCTTTTCTGCTTAATTCTTCCTGAGTTGCCGACAATTCTTCCATATTTTGTCTCATTTCTTCCTCCTGTGCTCTCAGCTCTTCAGACTGTTCCTGTGCTTCTTTCAAGAGCTTATTCGTTCTTTCGTTGATCCTGTTAGTCTGAATATAAGACGCTATATTTTCACCGAGTTTCTCAATAAATTCAATCTGGTAATCCTCATAAGTTGAAAAGGCAGCAATTTCGATGATACCTTCAATAATGTCGTTTACTTTGAGCGGCATTATCAGCAAAGAGGACGGAGTAGCTTCTCCAAGTCCCGACGTAATGTTGATGTAGTTGGTAGGAATTTTTGTCATATGAATGTACTCTCCTTCCAGATATGCCTGGCCAACTAACCCTTGCCCTTCTTCATATTCCTGCTCCATGTATTTTTTCCTGGAATAGGCGTAACAAGACTGTAATTTTATCTTGGCTTTACTTTCTGCCTCAATTTCATTTCTATCAACGATAAACAGCCCGCCTTGATTGGATTTGGTATAATTCACAATCATGGAGATGGTGTTGTCAAAGATTTCCTCACTATCTTTATTACTTCTTAGAATTTCAGCGATATTGGCGATGCCTTCAATAGCCCAGTTTCTCTTTTTCTCTTCGGCCTGCGCCTCTTCGACTTTCTTAAGGTTTTCCTCCAGCTCTTTTTGCTGGCTTTCTAACGCCTTATTTTTTTCCTCGGCCTCACTTCGGGCCATTTCACTTTCTTTTTCAGCTCCTTTATTAATGAATGCAAGACCTACCATGCTGCCATAAGCAACGATGACACCTGCTGTTACCGTAACATAATTTAACCATCCGGTTTTAAGCATTTCAATATAGCCAGCGGCTTCTGTCAATTGCTCGGGGCTTAAGGTGAGTACCTCACTGATAAGGGGCCAGAAAATAATGGGAACAGCACATCCGGTCCCGGTAAAAATAATGGCCCTTATTTCCCTAAGATCGAAAACCAGCAATGTTACCATAACGAAGCCAAGGGCAATTAGAAAGAAACCTACAATGGGTGTTTCGCCCGGAGGCCTTATGTAGGCATTGTATAAGCAAATCTCATAAACCGGCAACGCGGCAACAAAAAAGCGCGAATATTTAATTCCCCCCAGGGAATTGGCTATTAAAACGCCTATACAGGTAATAATTCCCGCCCCGGGAAAGAGCCAGAGGGGTGGTAGAAATATAAGTGTTATGATTGTAAACGGGGTTGCTACTATGAATAGTAGTAATAAGGTAATTATATTGGTAGGAACAATCCTTTTTTTGATATAATCTGGCATATCATGGTTCAGTCCAACTTCAATTATCCTTTTCATCATAAATAAGTTTCTATTTGTATCATTCTTTTCGCTAGGAGTGCTAATATGTCGTATAATAGTCTGAAGTCCCTAACGGAGATAATTAAATAATAAGACAAGTAAGTTTATATTGAAAAAATAATTATTTTAAACAGGATAGGGTAGGCGTTCATTTTTCCTGATTAAACGGAATTCGCCGAATATGCCACTGCTGAGGCCAAAATGATCTTTTTATGGTTGTATTTTGGTTTCAGTGTCTCAAAGGGAAGTGACCAGTCCAAGATTATCGATATTATTAATTTAGAGATTTATGTAAGCAATTAGGTTGTCTAAATCGCATTTTGTTTTTAGAGGTAAAACAAAACTGCAAATATTACGCTTCCAATTAAATGAGATCGCTTTGTATTGAGCGAAATTTTTGAAGGTACTGTAGTGAAATTGACCCTTCTTATAAACTTCACCTATTTCATAGATATGCATTGGGGCCGTTAGGCCGGTGGTGAGTACTTTTGACAAAGCTTCTTTGATCGTCCATAGTTCCAGCATGAAGATATCTTCTCTCAGGCCCATGGATCTGTATAGCGTTTTTTCTTTCTCGGTAAGTTGTGAAGCAATTGCTTCCGTAGCCTCACTATTGTAAGATTCAATATCGATGGCCATGGGATGTTCACGAGGAAAGACCAGGCAGGAAGTAAATGATGCGCTATGTGAGATGCTAAACCCCGGGGGATTAGGCATGGGGTAATTCAGCAATGGCTGATTAAATATACCGGACCGTATAACTATTTTACGTAGATCCGGTTCGTGTAAAAAGTGCGATAACACGCTCTTAGCGAGATATCTGCCGGAAAGGAAACTCTTTTTTCTGGCCTCATAGTGATAGGTGTCAAAGTGTTTTAACTCACTTGGGTGCAGGTATTTTTCTATAGGTGATGTGTTATTGTCATTATCCAGGATTCCCAGGCAGGCTGTAGATGTCCAGTCATTCCGCTGTAAGGGAAGATGGATGCAGCCAGGCTTGGTATAATCGTGAATTATTGACATGTAGATGTTGTTTGTGCCAGTATTGTATTTATCCCAAAATTGGGTTAAAAGAAATAATGCATAGATTTTAGCCGGTCATATAATTATTTGTTTCTTTCTATTATTCTGTACAACGGATCTAAGATATGTAACACAGTGGGAGATCGGTTGATCTCCCACCGGTTACATTTAATGAGCTGAAACTCACGGTATGAATGTCATTTATCATATATCCTGTATGGATTCACGATCCTCACCCACCTTGACATTATCTAAGGCCTCCGTTAGCCTTTGCAACACAAGGTCCCTGTTTCTTCCGAGAAACCAATGATCACCTTCCACTACTTCGAGGTTGAATTCGGACTTGGTTTGTTCTTGCCAACATTTGACTTCAGAGATCAATACCACTTCATCTTTGTCTGCCGCGAAACCAGTTATTGGAAAATCAAAAGGTTCATCAGTTGCATACGGATAGTTCATAATCAATGGCATATCATGTCTCATGACCGGTATGATACTTTTCAAAAACTCAACATCATCAATGTAATTTATGGTCTTGAGAATTTTTTCTACCGAACTCGAGTGTTTGGAAGTTTGATGTATGGACTCCCTTTTTTTCCATTCCTTGGTCAGCTGCGGCGCAATGGTTCCTGTAATGAATAAATGTAATGGCGTGATGTCAAACTTGCTCCTCAAATACTTTATCAGTTCAAACCCTACAATACCGCCAAAGCTATGACCCAGAATGATAAAAGGCTTATCAGTGTATGGCTTAATTATATTCGCCAGATCTTTTATCAACAAGGGCATGTCTTCATATGGCGCTTCATCCGCCCGGTTTTCCCTTCCCGGCAATTGAATAGCCAACACGTCGGTATTCTTCGGTTGATTGTAAAGGAAATGCGTAAACATTGAGGCACCCGCTCCTACAGGATGGATACAAAAGATCCTGTGATTAATGGTTTGGTTATTCTTTTTGTTTCTAACTAACCATTTTTCCGCCAGCACTTCCATATCCGGATCATTGCTGATACCGGAGGCATCATTTGTGTTTACATGGCTTTCATTTTGATCAGGTGCCAGTTCCTTCAGCAGTTGAAGTGCCAGCTCACGAATACTTGGCCCTTTGGCAATTCTCATCAAGGGATAGTTGATTTCCAGTTTCTGATGGATCCAGTTTCTCAACTGATTAAGCATAAGTGAGTCGAGACCCATATTTGAAATTGGTACCTCCTGTTCTATTTTGTTGCTGGTGGTTCCGAGTATTCTCGCCAGCGCATCCGCAATTTTTTCCTGCAAAATGAGGGGTCTTTGCTCAAGATCGGAAGACATCACCTGGTCGATTAGCGTACTTCCGGATTGCTTTTCCTTACCGGCGTTCAGCTGTGCTTCCTTGATGAATTCTTCAAATCTGAAATCCTCATTCAAGTGAGCGAAGAAATCCTTAAATCGCTTCCAATCCAGATTGGCTGCCATTCGCTGTGCCGGCTTTTGTAAAAGAATGTTCTCGATTTTATCTGATACCTGGCGGAAGGAAAGCGGAAGCCAACCTTGATTTGCCAGTACATTCAATACATTTCCACCGCCTTTGGACATCCCTGCATAATTTCCCAATACACCCAGGTTGGCAGAAGAGCCCGCCCATCCCCGTGACTGCCGGTAATGTGCCAGCTTATCAAGGAAATTGTTGGCTGATGAATAATTGGATTGACCTGGTAAGCCAAACATCGATGAGATAGAGGATAGCATTAAAAAGAAGTCCAGATTATCTTCTTTTGTGCCCTGGTGAAGATTCCAGGCCCCAAGTACTTTAGGGCTGAACACCTTGAAGAACCTATGCTGATCCATGTTGGCCAGGGTGGCATCTTCCAGCACAGCTGCACTGTGAATGATCCCTTTTAGCGGTGGCATGGTTTCACTGACCATGCTCAGCACCATTTTTACATCCTCGTATTTGGTAATATCAATATTCACCAGATTTATTTCCAGTCCCTGTCTTTCCAGTCTGGCAACTATCTCGCGATCCTCTTCAGTTTTGCAACCACTCCTGCTGACAAGCACCAGATGCCTGGCGCCCTTCTCGGCCAGCCATTTAGCCAGCCACAAACCGAACCCACTGGCGCCTCCTGTAATTAAATAAGTCGCTTCTGGGCTCAGACTTAAAGTTCTGGGAGGTAAAACCTTGATTTCATTTTTCTCCAGTTCAACCACCAACTGCTCCGGCAAGGCGCTTTGGTCAGACTGCGATAAGGCTTCTTTAAGATCTGTGATGCCGACTTGTTTGGCCGGTATGCTGCGAATTTTATCAGCGGCTCTAAGTGAAAGTATTTCATGGAGCAATTGTTTGCACAACGCCGGCTTTTCCAACATCAGGTTATCAATATTCACATTAAAGTAAGATCCATTATTTGTAAGGCTATGGATCTGCATTTCGTCGCTTCGATCGTGCTCGCTATTTAAGTTTATTAATGCCCCGTAAGGCAGCAGGCACTTGAGGGTTTGGGTTAGGCCTTTTCCTCCTAGTGTATTTAAAACCACATCTACCCCACCTTTTGGCGTGTGCTTTTTAATATAATCGGCAAAGCCCGGGTCCCGATGATTAAATACATGTTTTACACCCAGTGATTCAAGCAAACGACACTTTTCTTCAGTGTCGGCAGAGGCAATGATCTGAGCCTCTTTTAACGTTGCCAACTGTATGGCTGCTAGTCCTGCCGAAGTTGTAGCGTCGTGGATCAATACCACTGCACCCTTTTGGATCCTTACAAGATGATCCATTGAAAAATAGGCAGTCAAAAAAGCGCCTGATAACAAGGCAGCTTCCTCAAAGGTCAAATATTCAGGTTTTAGGATGGTATGATCCGCCTGAGCGTACACCTTGCCTGACAATGACTGAGGGGCAAAGGTAATGACCTCGTCGCCGACTTTGAAACCCTCCGTGTCAGCTCCTATGGCAGTAATAATCCCGGTACATTCACTTTTCAGACTGCTATCTTCGCCTCCTGAAAATTTACCCAGGGCGTTGCGATTTATCCCAGCGTATTTCACCTCAATTTCCAGGATGCCTGGTGTCAGTTCAATAGGATAGGTTTGCGCAAAGATGATATTCGCCTGATCACCTTGCTCCTGCTTCAGGAGTTGAAAGCCGGTACCAGCGGCTTTCAGTGGTCGCTCTACCTGTTTATTGGCGCTTTCTTCCGTTACCCTGCAAAGTTTCCTAAAATATACCTCATCGTCCCGGAGGCCGATCTCAGCTATATTTTGCAGATTGGCAGACGTTATTAGTGAATAAAGATGGTCCAGCTCCACATCCGAGGCACTTTTGCTAATGTCTATAATCCTGGTATTGATGTGCGAAAACTCGTTCATCAATACCCTGCTTATGCCTAATGCCGTTGCCTGATTAAGATTTATATCATCACCTTCATGGATGCGCTCCAATCCCTGGGTTAGGGAATAAATCGGTACCTCTAATCCAATACCGGTTATGGCTCGCATCGCATTCAACATTGATTGGGAAAACACGGACTGCTGGGCCAGTAACTGATCCGTATCAAAATTTTCTTCCAGCGCTACGTCCAGTGACCAGAGGTAAATAATTTTATCGATCTCTCCCTGATCCTGGATAGCATTAAGTGCTTGCTCAATATGTCCCTGGGAGTTTGGTATTACTTCAAAGCCATGTTTTTTAGCGCTTGCGAAGCTCATGCCTTTTTTAATCACAAAGACCTGTTCCCCTTGAGCGTGATACCTGCTGACCAGTTTTTCACCTATTCCGTATTCATCGGCAAAGATTACACTGATGCCTGAACTTTCTGCTGGTGTTTCAGTCTTGTAGTCAGCTTGTTTTTCCCACTGATATTCATACATTCCCTGGTAAAGTTCATTGTGACTTTCTCCTCGGGATCCTTCTATGTATTTAATAACAAATCCCTGGATTTCTACCACCAACTCTCCCGATTCATTAACAATCCAAAAATCAGCATTGATCATGCTTTCGTTAGCTTCAAGGACATTGGCATAACACCAGACGACATTTTCAGGCTGGCGATGCATTTTGAATTTTGAGATATAAGTGGGCAGATAAATTCCTCCGTTTTGCTCGTCATTGGTCCACTTTCCGGCGTGCTCTATTAAGTGCACGCTGGCATCAAGCAGGGCAGGGTGGAAGTTGAATTTTTCCACACCATATTTTTCATCATCGCCAAGTTCCAACAAGCCCAGCAAGGAGTTTGGACCTTGCCAAATATGTTTCAGAAGTCTGAAGGACTCGCCATATTGCAATCCCTTTTCTTTGAGCTCAAGATAAAAATCAGAGACGGAAATAGGCTCATTTACATTTTCCTGAATTTTCCTGAGATCTATCGCCTTAGAAAAGAATTTGTCACCTGAGTGGTTGATGACTCCCCGGGAATGCTTGGTCCATTGATCCTGGCCGTCTCCTTTGGTATAAATGGCGTAATTTCCTTCTCCTGAAAATATTTCCAATCGAACATCAGGCGCATCACCTTCCTCGGGAAGGAATAAAGCAGATTCAAAGTGAATATTTTCCAGGAAGAAATCATCATCGTACAACTGCTTTCCAACCGCCGTAGCGATTTCAAGATGCCCGGTACCCGGGAAAATGATGGTTCCGTCTACCTTGTGCCCTTCAATATAAGGGTGAATGGATTTATCCAAATTCAATTCAAAGATACCCTGGTCCGGATTATTGGCGGACTGTGTGAATGATTTAATATGGGGATGAAGGTTTGAACCCAGTCTCTCTGCTTTGTTATCATCACTTTCAAACCAGTAGCTTTCGTGTTGCCATGCGTAATGTGGCAATTTGACGTATTGATAATCCCCATCAAACATTTTCGACCAGTTGATGGCATTTCCCGCTGTATACAAGTTCCCCAGGGATTCGAGCATTCGGATCTCCTCGTCCTCTTTTCTTCTTAAAGACGGGACAATTAATCCCTGTCCCACCTCTTTTTCTTTAAGCAGCTCGGTAACCCCATTGGATAGAACCGGATGCGGTGCTATCTCGATGAAGGTATGAAACCCGTCGTCAATCATATTATCGACTGCCTGGGTGAAATATACGGGCTCCCTGACATTTCTGAACCAATAGGCACTGGTTAAGTGTTCTCCTGCCTCACTTTGTCCTGTCACCGTGGAATACAAGGGGATTTTTGCTTTTTTTGATTTTAAGGTGGCCAGTGCATTGATCAAATCATCTTTGAGAGGATCCATGTGATGGCTGTGGAATGGTACATTCACCTTTAAAAAGCGATAAAATACTTCATTTTTATCCAGCCGCTTGGCAATGGTATTCAGCGGGGCAGCATCTCCTGACAAAGTTACCAGGTTTGGCCCGTTAATAGCGGCAATGGAAACTACATCTTCATAACCTGTTATTTCCCTTTTAACACTTTCCAGGGGCAATCCAACTGCCAACATTTTTCCTTTGTCCGTGGCTTTGTGTTGGCCTTTGCTACGGTGATAAATGACTTCTACCGCTTGTTCGAGGCTAAGGGCTCCGGATGTATAGGCGGCGGCAACTTCTCCTATCGAATGACCGACACAGGCATCGGGCAGTACGCCCCAGGATTTCCAGATCTCGGCTAATCCAATTTGTATGGCCATAATAGCCGGCTGGGCAATTCTGGTTTCACTGACCCTTGAATTTTCCTCATCTTTGTTCATTTCCTCCAATAGGGAGAAGTCCGCAATTTTCGAGAACAATTGATCAATTTTGGTAATGATCTCTTTAAACAGCGGGTTTGACTTAAACAATTCCTGGCCCATGGCATACCATTGCGGCCCCTGGCCTGAAAAGACAAAACCTATTTTTTTCTTTGCCAGGCCTTGCGATTTCTGATAACTCATCCCCGGCCGTGTCTCGTCATTGATAAATGCTTGCAAATGACTTTTTAAATCATTTTTTGATCTCACCGCAATGGTGAGCTTGCATGGATGACTTGAACGCCGGAGGGTGGAAGAATAACATATGTCACCCAGGTCGGCATCCGTTGTGTCCAGAAACGATATGTGCTTATGGGCGTTCTCCTTTAAGGCTTCTTTGTTTTTTGCAGACAGCGTGAAAATATGAGCTTTCCCTCCCTGGTTTTCGTTGCCAACAGCCCTGTTTTTTTTCTTATCATAAGCCTGTAACACGGCATGGGCATTTGTGCCCCCGGCGCCAAAGGAATTTACACCACCTACGGGAGGTTGCCCATTGGTAGGTAAATCTTCCAGCTGGGTGGCGACTTTTAACCGGTAATCCTCGAAAGGAATTTTTGGGTTAGGTTTGATGAAGTGTAAGTTAGGCGGTATTTGCTTGTTCCTTAGCACTAATGCCAGCTTTATTATACCCGCAATGCCTGCTGCAGCCTCCAGATGTCCGAGGTTGGTTTTGATAGATCCAATGGTACATTTATTCTCCGGAGACCTGTTTTCGCCAACGACTGCTCCGAATGCTTTGGTTTCCAAAGGATCTCCTACCGGTGTGCCTGTACCATGTGCTTCCAGGTAGGACAATGTGTCCGGCGATATTCCGGCTTTCTCATAGGCTGATCTTAACATGGCGATTTGTGAGTCGGCGCTGGGAACAGTAAATCCGTCTTCTGTATAGCCATCCTGGTTTACAGCGGTACTTCGAATAACGGCATAAATATCATCGCCGTCGGCTTCAGCCTTGGAGAGTGGTTTTAAAACAATGACGCCACACCCTTCGCTGCGCACATATCCATTGGCCCGGCTATCAAATGATTTACAATACCCGTCAGGTGATAAAAAGTTACCTTTGGACATCATAATGGAAGACTCAGGCCTGAATATCATATTGACACCCCCTGCAAGAGCTTGCTCACTTTCACCCGACCAGATACTTTGACAGGCCAGGTGAACCGTTACCAGAGAGGAGGAACATGCCGTATCCAGGGTAATACTGGGTCCTTTCAGGTTGAATGTATAAGAAATCCGGTTGGCAATGGCGGTAAGGATAACGCCCATAGGCACCTGCGGACTAATTTGATCTTTTTGCAGACTGGATACCTGGATATCCCAATAATCATTAGTAAATACGCCTATATAAACACCCGTTTTGGAGTCGGAGATACTTTCCAGTGAAATTCCGGCATCCTCAAGTGCTTCATAGGTAACTTCCAGTAAAAATCTTTGCTGAGGGTCTATTCTACTTGCCTCGGCAGGAAAAACGCCAAAAAAATCGGCGTCAAATTTGTCTATGTCCTTCAGAAACCCGCCTTTTTTCGATTTTATTTTGCCTGCTTTGTTTGGATCCGGATCATAAAATACGTCATTATTCCAGCGGTCACCCGGAATATCTGTAATGGCATCAATACCTTCCTTCAGGCCCTGCCAAAGTTCATCCGGACCATTTATATTACCCGGAAACCTGCAACCTATACCAACCATGGCAATAGGCTCCAAATCTGTTTTAGTTACTACTTCCGCTTTTTCCCTTTTCATACGATAACATTTTAAAAGTTTACAACATTTCTAATTAATTAACCCATAAGTGCAAAGTCATTTTTCTTCCATTTACCAGTATTCCATACAGGCGCTTAGGTTTATGAATTAGTCTATTATAAGAGAAGGACTATTATATTATAAGGTTTCTTTCCTGCTGCTTATGCTGATAGAACAAGTCCAACAATTTCGAATGTCACAATAAATTGATTAACAATTTAATAAAATAGCAATAATATTGATATTTCATTAAACGATCTTATGCTATTCCCATTAGTAAGATACATTTAATACCTACTGGAGTTGTCTATGAAAGTGTAATTACATTACTAATGTAATATTTTTCAGAAATAGCTGTTTTTTGTGGAAGATCCTTACGAATTACATGATGTAATAGTTTCCATTTGGCATAAGAAATATCTCATTAAGTGACCCTAAATTGGTTTTTAACCTAAAAAGATGTTTAAACACCTGATATTTTTGCCAAAATTTCAAATTTTTAGGGGTATGTAATATTATTTTTAATATATACACATATAATTTTTAAAAGATATAATTTATTATTTTTATTACATTTGTATTTAGCCAAGATTAAAGATCCATAGGAAATATATTTGCCAAGATCAGATCATTTCAGCGAGCAAATACTGGTTTGGAATTCAGGTGCGATTTTACCGCTGAAAAACCCGGTTTAAATAATTGTTAATTTTGTTCCACAATTCACCCTTTTTTATTGAAAATGGCTTATTTTAGGAAATTTTGGCCTTTTTATTTAAGCGCTAATGGCGAGTTCGATAATCTTTACAATAGAAAATAACATATAGCTAATTTAGATCGAACATCTTGACAATTGTTAATAGAATATTCAGAAATAGTAAATAGTCTACTAACCGTTTGTATATAAAAATAGAATTTTTCTAATAATTATGTACTCAAAAAAATCGATAAAATCCAGACGGTGGCGATTGTTGGTATTAAAAAATGACTTTGAATTTACCTTTTTCATTACCTTGTGTTTTATTTAGACATTTGTTATTGAAATAAAAATCAAAATATTGATAATTTAGATCTTTGATAGCGCTGTGGAATGAAGAAGGTATTAATAAAATTAATTGTATTCACTGTAACAACCCAACTCGGTTATTCGCAAGCTGTAAGCCCCAAATACAGTAATGAGTTTTTATCTATTGGTGTGGGTGCAAGAGGTTTAGGCATGTCCGGATCGCAGGCGGCCAATGTACAAGACGTTACCGCCGGATATTGGAATCCGGCAGGATTATCAGGGATCAAAAATAAATACGAATTTTCATTGATGCATGCAGAGTATTTTGCGGGAATCGCCAAATACGATTATGCAGGATTTGCCACGGCTATAGATACATCCAGTCATTTGGGCATTTCGCTGATAAGATTTGCGGTTGATGATATACCGGATACCAGGTTTTTATACAATGCCAATGGGGCCATCGATTACAACAATATTCGTTTCTTCTCCTCAGCGGATTATGCTTTTATTTTCTCCTACGCCAGGCGGGTAAACTTTTTACCCGGTCTCCGTATCGGTGCTAATTTCAAAATAGTCCATCGAAGTGTCGGTAATTTTGCCAATGCCTGGGGATTTGGGCTGGATGTGGGAGCACAGCTGCAATTGAAACAATGGCAGTTCGGCGTAATGGTGCGGGATATTACAGGAACCTTTAATGCCTGGACGCATAACTCTGAGCTTGTTTTTGATATTTATACTCAAACCGGCAATGAGATTCCGGAGAATTCCATAGAAATTACCCTTCCCAAAGCTATTTTTGGCGTATCAAGATATTTCAAGGTAAAGGAAAAGTTTGGTATTTTGGCCTCTACAGATATGGTACTCTCGTTTGATGGAAGAAGGAATGTAATTTTAAAATCTGATTTTGCCTCCATGGACCTAAATGTTGGAATGGAGTTTGACTATCTGAAAACGGTGTTTTTTAGATTGGGTATAGGAAATATTCAGGAGGTCAAGGACTTTGACGAGTCCACCTATACTAGCTTTCAACCTAATGCCGGAATTGGCGTGAAGATTAACAAAGTGATTATAGACTACGCGCTGACTGACATTGGAGATCAGTCGGAGTCGCTGTACTCTCATGTATTTTCGATAAAATTGGGATTAGATTAGTATGGAGATAGGAAACTTCCTGGTTACGCCGGTTGTTAAGGTTTTGAACATTATTCGAATGCATAGTTTTGGTTTAAGTATTGGGAAAAAATTTACAATTTGCAAAATATTTCTGCTGGCTTCGTTGATATACTCAAATAGTGGCAAGGCCCAACCCTATGGGAATGAGTGGATCGATTTCAACCAAACTTATTATAAATTATCAGTTGCCGAAGATGGTATCTACCGGTTGACTTTTGATAATTTAACAAACGCCGGCGTACCCGTAAATTCAATCGACCCCAGAAGAATCCAGATTTTTCATAGAGGAGTAGAGCAGGCAATCAGGATAGAAGGACAGGAGGATGCAAATTTTGATCCGGGAGATTTTATTGAATTTTACGGAATGAGAAATGACGGGACACAGGATACAGATCTGTATTTAAATCCATCGGATCAGCCCCATACCTATTACAATCTCTTTTCCGATTCTTCGGCTTATTTTCTGACCTGGAAGCTAAGTGCTACCAATGGAAAAAGGATGGCTTTTTTCTCTGAAAATAATGTCTCAAATATTCCGGCGGAAACAGATCATGGCCATGAGTTATTGGAGGTTTACACCGATCAGTATTCGAGAGGAACAAATTACCCGGAAGGGGGAACTAATAGTAGGACCTGGCTTGCACAATTTGATATGGGAGAGGGGTGGATAGGTCCGAACATACAACTGGGGCAGTTCAGAGATTTCGCTTTTACCCTTGAAAAGAATAATGCTGCCGGTGTTAAACCAATTTTGGATTTACTGTTGGTAGGGAATAACAATCGCGATCACGAAGTAGATATTCTGGTGGGGCCCGACGCCGCTTCATTAAGATTGCTGCGTACCGCCGAATTCAGCTTTTACAGCAAATATAGTTTGTTGCAGGACCTGGAATGGTCGGATATTGGTGCTGACGGAGGATTAATTGTAAGGGTTTCGGTTGCGCCGGATGGACCAGCCGATGTCGTGACCCCGGGCTTTATAAAAATTACCTATCCACAGCGCTTTGATATGGACGGCGAAAATGTGAAAATTCTCAATTTACGCAACAATGCCACCGATAGATCCTATGTTGAAGTCGCCAACACTCCCGGGCAGATTGATATTTATGATATATCAAGTTTGGATAATATCAGAAGAATTGGATTTAATGATCAGGGTGGCTCTTTGGATTTTATGGTAGACAACACCAGCGCGGGAAGAAAAATCTTCATTAATGCCATTGGATTCTTATCTCCAAATATTAAAAAAGTAAATTTTCGCAACATTAATCCAGCGCAGTCTGATTATGTTATTATATCTCATAAGGATTTGCGCCAATCAGTTGGTTCAGTAGCTGATCCAATAAAGCATTATGCTACCTACAGAGCATCGGATTTAGGCGGTGCATTTGATACTTTATCAATAGATATTGATGAGCTTTATAATCAGTTTGGCTACGGCGAACAAACGCCTTTGGCCATAAGAAGATTTACCGATTTTATGCTGCAAGGAGGGGTATTGCGATATGTATATATCATTGGAAAGGCCTTGTCACTGGAAACCAGAATTTCAAATACCAGTATTTATTACCGGCAGTCTCCACAGTCATTTTCTGTAACCAATTTGATACCCACCAACGGGGTACCAGGTTCTGATCTGGCGCTCATAACCGGTTTGGGGGGAGTGGATGTTAATTTAGCGCCGGTTCCCATTGGCCGGTTAAATGCCAGGACGCCGGCAGAGGTCATAGCCTACCTTGATAAGGTGAAAGAGATGGAAGCCCAGCCATTCGATAATTTATGGAGAAAAAATATTATCCACTTAAGTGGCGGACAGACGGCCTCTGAGTTGGTACAATTTGCCGGTTTTGTCGATGTCTTTAAAAATGTGGCGGAAGATGTCTATCTAGGCGGCAGGGTTTTTACCGTTAATAAAAGTGATAATAGTGTGGTACAACTTTTTAATGTCTCTGAGCAGGTTAACGAGGGGGTATCATTGATTACTTTTTATGGCCATTCTGCCTCAGCTTTGACAGATGTTGAAATTGGGAATGTGTCCAACGAGTTGTTAGGTTACGACAACAAAGGTAGATATCCGACCATCCTGGTGAATGGTTGTGATGCGGGAGATATATTTAATACCTTCCTGACTTTTGGGGAGGATTGGATATTTACGCCGGAAAAAGGAGCACTTAACTTTTTGGCTCATAGTACAACTGGTTTTGTTACGCAGTTGAGAAATCACAGCAATACCTTCTACAGTACCGCCTATGGTGATTCTGCTTTTGTGGATGAGTCTATCGGCGATATCATACTGGAAACCAACAAGAGATTTTTAAATAATTTCGGTACTTCAGAGCGAAATGTGACGCAATCTCAGGAAGTGGTTTTGCAGGGTGACCCCGCTGTAAAGCTTTTTGGTGCCAATCTTCCGGATTTTGCCATTACGAGAGAAAATGTTTTTTTTCAATCAGTGGATGGCGGAGAGGTTAATGCTTCCGATGAAACGCTACGAATTGGCATTATTGTTGAAAACTACGGCAGGGTAGGCACAGACTCTATCACAGTGAATGTTAACAGAACATTTGGCAATGGCGCCAGTCAGAGTTATGACACCTTGAAATTTGCACCGGTCTTTTACCAGGATACATTGTTTTATGATGTGCCCATGGGAGGGAGTGCATTCGGCAATAACACCTTTGAAATCCAGCTTGATTCCGAGGGATTGATTACGGAAATTGACGAAAACAATAATGTAGCGTTTGTTACCTTTTTTATTCCCTCTTCAGGTACTAATAATTTGTTACCTCACAATTATGCCGTTGCTAATTCGCAGCCAGTGGAACTCGTGGCACAGGCCACGGATCCTTTTTCTGATACCAGGTCTTTTTTGTTTGAAATTGATACGGTAAGTACATTTGACAGCCCTTTCAAAAAAAGTAATACCGTTGAGGCAAGGGTCGTTGCCCGTTGGCAACCGGGTTTGCTGGAAGATATTCAGGCCAATGATAGTACTGTCTATTATTGGCGGACGAAATTTGCCAATTTACAACCGGGAGAAGAAGATATTTGGTCCGTCAGCTCTTTTATTTATATTAAGGATAGCCCGGAAGGGTGGTCACAGTCCAGATTTGATCAGTTTTCGGAAGCCACTGTTTCTGGTCTCGAAAGGAATCAAACCACCAAGTCGTGGCAATTCCTGGAGACAGCTACCAGTCTCGAGGTGGTGACTTTTGGTGAATTCCATCCGGACAATAGTCCGATCAATATCATTTTAACGGTGCAGGGAATTCCATTTATTATCAGCAGTCCGGGCAACAGAAGGTGCCGGGACAATAGTATAAATGCACTGGCATTTGATCACCAGACCGGATTGCCTTACGTCATTCTGGCATTTGGCGACCGGGACGTTAGCGACTTGAGACGTTGTGGTAGAGTGCCCCAATTAATTAATAATTTTACAGGGAATGATATTACCAGTAACCTGTACCTGGAGCAGTATATCGATGGAGCGGCAACTGACGATTATGTATTACTGATGTCCCTCGGCAATGTAGACTATACTAGCTGGCCCGCAAGTACGATTACAAAAATGGAAGAAATTGGGGTGTCAACTGCTACTATTACTTCCATGCAACCGGGAGAACCTATCATTATTCTTGGTAGAAAAGGGGCGGCACCAGGTACTGCTACGGTAGTGGTGGCGGATCCATTATCAGCTACACCCACCAATGCGCAACAAATTTCGTTGAATGAAACCTTGCTGTCCAAGTTTAAACAGGGAGCTATTACCTCTTCCTTGATTGGCCCCGCCACCAATTGGCGGAATTTTGTCAATAAAGTTGAAATCTCGGAGCTGCCTCAAACTGACATTTTTACTTTTGACATCTATGGCGTTGATCTGGCAGGCACGGAAACAAAGCTGTTTGATGACCTGTCAGCCGACGAAATTGACTTAACAGGAATTGATGCAAACACATATCCCCTACTTAAAATCAGATATGATATTACAGATGAGATCAATTTTACTGCCGCCCAGTTAAGGACCTGGCAGGTTTTCTACGATACACCGCCGGAAGGTGTTGTATATCTGACAGAAGAAGCTTTGGATGATTTTGAAGATGGCAAGCAGGAAGGTGAGATCGTAGAAAGCGATTTTATTTTTGAGAATATTTCTGATAAACAATTTAACGATTCATTGACGGTGGAGTATGCCCTGTTTAATCAAAGCAGCCGTACATCATCAGAAGCGAGTTTTAAAATAAAGGAGCCGGCACCAGGGCAAACCACACCTTTTAAGTTATCATTCGATACAGGCGATAAAGCCGGGAAAAACAACCTGAACGTATTTGTTAATCCAAGGTTGGAGGTAGAGCAAAGCTATAATAATAATATTATCGACATTGCCAACGCGTTGGTTGTTGAACAAGATACCATTAACCCGGTTATTGATGTTTCATTTGATGGTATATATATTTTGGATGGAGAGATTGTTTCACCCAGCCCCTTGATTACCATTACACTCAAAGACGAAAATGAGACGTTACTGAAGACAGATACCATAGGTGTGGATATATTTCTGGGAATCCCATGTAGCGATTGTACACCTGATGACGGGTGCCAAAATTGTGAGTTCACTAAAATAAACTTTTCAGATCCTGCTGTAAGGTATTTTGAAGCTACCGAAAATTCGGATTTCCGGGTTGAGTTCCAGCCTGAACAATTGGACGATGGCTTATACACGTTGTTGGTACAAGCAGCAGATGTCAGTGGCAATAAGTCTGGCGTGGCACCATACAAAATCAGATTTGAGGTCATCAATGAATCGACAATTACCAACTTCTATCCATATCCTAATCCATTTTCTACCAGCACCAGATTTGTATTTACGCTGACCGGGAATGAAATTCCGGATAAAATAAAAATTCAGATCATGACAGTCACTGGAAAAATTGTCAGGGAGATCACACAAAATGAGTTGGGCCTCATCAGAGTCGGCAATAACATCTCCGACTATACCTGGGATGGTCGCGATGAATTTGGCGATCAGTTAGCAAATGGCGTATACTTGTACCGGGTGATCATGGGAGGGAATGCCAGTGATATAAAAAGACGCGAAACCGTTGCTGATAAAGCGTTTAAGAAGGGGTTTGGAAAATTGTATCTCCTAAAATAAATTCTCCGGTCAAGCCAATTTTTTTTAAAACATCCTAAACTTTCACCCGATGCTTCCGTATTAATGTACATACATATATGTATATACATTTAAATCTATCGTTATCATGAAAAAACTTAGTTTAAGCTTTATTATTTTATTTTATGGAATAGTCTTCAACGTCGTCGCCCAGCAAACCAGGTGGGTGACCGAGGAGAATGGTTCCCATTCTTCCATTGGCTTTTCTGTTGATCATTTGGTGATCTCAGAGGTTACCGGAGAGTTTGAGGATTATTCGGTGGTGGTATTGTCCGACCGAAGCGATTTTACCGATGCAAAAATCAACTTTGAAACCAAAGTGCACAGCATTAACACCAAGGATGCAAAAAGGGATGAACATTTAAGAGGGGCTGATTTCTTTGATGAGGAAAACCATAAAACGGTGGCCTTTGTCGGTAGATCACTTAAAAAAATCAAGGACAATCGCTATGAACTTGTCGGAGATTTGACGATCAAAGGAGTGACCAGGTCGGTCAGTCTTGACGTTAAATTTGGCGGTGTCATCAAAGATCCGTGGGGAGGTACAAGGGCTGGTTTTAAAATTACCGGTACCATCGACCGGAATGTATTTGGTTTAAAGTATAATTCGATTCTGGATTCCGGAGGACTGGCTATTGGAGAGGAGGTACGAATTGTTTGCAACTTGGAGTTGTTAAAGCAAGCCTGATCCGATTATTGCGAATGAGAGGGTGGTAAGTGATGGCCGGTATGAAGCCACCGATCCTGATTACCCTCTCTTTCTTCAAATAATGCTCCTAGTTGGCGTCGATGATCCTGCCAGATCCTGAGATGGAAGAGTCGATAATGGGATTACCTTTGTAATAGACTCTGCCACTGCCTGAAATTCTCACATCGAGTATTTCATCTACATTAATTTCACACCTTCCCGATCCGGAAATATTAACATCAGCTTCATCGCTAAATAAACCAAAACTGTTTACCCGGCCTGATCCTGAGATCCGGATATCCTGCACCACACAATTGCCTGTCAAGGTAATGTTTCCCGAACCGGCGATTTTATAATCAAGATTATCGGCCTCCAGATCGGCATTGATATCGCCGGACCCCGAGACAGACATATCCAGATCCTCCGTTACCCAGACGTTGTCGCTAAAGATATTACCGGATCCCGCGTTGGAAATTCGGGTTATTTCAGGCATCGTTATAAAAATGTCAACACCTCCTCCTTTCAGACAATACCTGCTTTCAATGCTCAATTCGTCGTTGTTTACCCTGGTTCGTATTTTATCAACAATATCTTCTCTTCCTTCGATGATCACCTGGAACGGCTCGCCCTGGGTAATGTGGACATTGGCATTGATGGCATTGTAAATCTCGTCAAAATCATCGACATTTCTTTCGTCCCGAACGGTAGGACCGTTACCTCGGATGCAATCGTGGTAATAGTCATCGCAGGAGCTTAGCAGGGAAAAGAATACAGCCAGGACTATGTAAATATTTCTGTTTTGAGTTTTCATTTAACATTAGTTAATAAATAAATAATTAGGTTTTGTCACTAAAGACAACCCAATAATCAGAAGGTTACCAGTTTGTTTGTGTTTTTTAAAAAAGTGGTTACCCGTGGCTTTCCGTTCCAGTGTCATTGATCCTGGAAAAATACCGGAATGTAATGGTAGGATTGCTGTGGAGGAAAAGTCAGAGGCCGGTTTTGGCAGGCTCAGGTTTGGTTTCTTTCTTTTTTTTCTTGATAAGACCCTGACTTTCGAAACTGATTGGTACGTAAAATGAGAATTTCGCCCAGATGATATTGTCATTGCCTGTATTGACACTCCAATTTGAAATATTGTCAAGGTAGTCGGTTTGTACATTGAGCATACCCAGATTAAAACCAATGCCATAGTAGTTGGGAAGGAAATAGATGATCCCAATTTGTGTTGGTAACATAAGGGCTGTTGTCGAATAGGTTTCGCCTTCTTCCCGGGTATCTTCCTGGTCAATTAGCTTATTGAAAAACTGATCTTCAGGATCAAAAAAAGAAAAGCCCAATCCCTGGCTTAAATATAGAATGATATTTTTCTTTTTTATGATATTGACCTGCACGTCATAATTAACAGAAAAGAAAGTGGTTTTAAAGAATCGGTTAGGCGTTGCAGGTATCCGGTCGACCAGAAATTCGTAGTTTACATTTTGGCCAGTGACGCTGCCGAAGGCTAAATTAAAATTGCTGTTAATTCGATGATTTTGATTCAGTTTAAGTCCCAGGTGAAAGCTGGATGACCACTTTTCATAGCCACTCAAATCTCCTTTATAAGAAGTACCGGCGATTCCTCCGTAAACCAACTTGGTAGGCATCTGTGCAGCTGCCTTTAGCTGGATAAAAACCGCGAGTGTTAGAATTGTTAAAAATTTCACTATTCTAAAATAAACAATAAATCCCGGGCTTTGTGTCGGTTTAGCCTGTATTTAATACCTCATTGAATAAATTGGTTTTTTATTCAATTTGGCTCAGGTCAAAGGTATCCATAAATGCCGTCGTGAACTTGCCTGACTGAAATTGCGGATCCTCCATTAATTTGATGTGAAAGGGGATTGTAGTCTTTATCCCTTCAATCACAAATTCTTCCAAAGCTCTTTTCATTCTTACGATAACCTCCTCCCTGGTCTGCGCCGAGACGATCAATTTGGCAATCATGGAATCGTAATTTGGCGGTATAGTATAACCGGCGTAAACATGACTGTCAACCCTTACTCCCTGTCCGCCGGGAAGGTGTAAATTGGTTATTTTTCCCGGGCTTGGTCTGAAGTCGGCGGTTGGGTCTTCGGCATTTATCCTGCATTCCATGGAGAAGAGGTGCGGATAGTAGTTTTTTCCGGATATTTCAATCCCGGCTGCCACTTTAATTTGTTCTTTGATAAGATCAAAGTCCGTTACCTGTTCTGTGATGGGGTGCTCGACCTGTATCCTGGTATTCATTTCCATGAAGTAAAAATCCTTGTTTTTATCTACAAGGAATTCCACGGTGCCGGCCCCTTCATAGTTGATGGCCTCTGCCGCCTTTACTGCCGCATCACCCATTTTTTCACGCAATTTCTTGGTCATTGCCGGTGATGGTGTTTCCTCTACCAGTTTTTGATGCCTTCTTTGAATGGAGCAATCTCTCTCAGAAAGGTGGCATGCTTTGCCGTTTTTGTCACCTACAATTTGAATTTCAATATGGCGGGGTTCAACAATAAATTTTTCCAGGTAAAGCCCGTCATTGCCAAACGCCGCTCCTGCCTCCATTCTGGCATCGTCCCATGCTTTTTTAAATTCACCATCGTTATTCACTATGCGCATGCCTTTTCCCCCACCGCCGGCAGTAGCTTTTAGAATGACCGGGTATTTTATTTCATTGGCGATTTTTATTCCTTCTTCTATAGTAGCTAAAAGGCCTTTGGAGCCAGGAATAGTTGGGACCCCTGCCTTTATCATGGTGGCTTTGGCGGTAGCCTTATCACCCATCTGGTCGATCATATGAGGTGAGGCACCTATAAATTTTATATTATGCTCTTGGCAAACCTGAGAAAACTCCGCGTTTTCAGCCAAAAAGCCGTATCCGGGGTGAATAGCATCGGCATTAGTAATCTCCGCAGCGGCGATAATCTGCGGGATGTTCAAGTAGGAAAGGTTACTGGGCGGCGGACCAATACACACCGCTTCATCAGCAAATCTGACATGTAAACTATCCTTATCGGCTGTGGAATAGATAGCGACGGTATCAATACCCATTTCCTTGCATGTTCTGATAATCCGCAGCGCTATTTCTCCTCTATTGGCAATTAATATTTTTTTAAACACCTTTAATTTTTTTTATAATTATACCAAAGCCAATGCGTGAAACCTGGCCTATAAACTCATAAAGGCTTCTTAATTTAAGAAGGGTCGACTAAAAAAAGCGGTTGATCATATTCCACCGGAGAAGCATTTTCAACCAGTATTTTAACAACGGTGCCCGAAACTTCCGACTCAATTTCATTAAAAAGCTTCATCGCCTCAACAATACATACGGTGGCTCCTGAAGTCACTTTGTCACCAATGTTTAAAAAAGGTTCTGAATCGGGTGTTGCCGAACGGTAGAATGTACCGATCATTGGCGATTTAATGCTAATATACTTGCTTTCGGGATCTTCTACCGGTGCCGGCGAGCTTGCTGCGTTGTCCGTTGCAACCGGGGCTGCTTGTACGTTATTTTGTACAGGTGCAACCGGGGGAGGGGTGGCTACAGGAGCTGCTTCAACAATCCGGGTTTTTGGTTCAGTAGATTTTTTGACTTTTATTTTATATTCTTCAGTTTCTATGTTAACCTCATCGAGGCCGGATTTCGCTATGAAATCTAGTAGATCTTGTAGTTCTTTGGCTTTCATTATTGTCATTTTACGCGTTCGGAATAGGAACCTGTTCTGGTATCTACTCTAATATATTCATCCTGATTTATAAACAAAGGTACCTGGATAACAGCACCGGTTTCCAGGGTAGCGGGTTTTGTGGCGTTAGTAGCAGTATCACCCTTTATCCCCGGTTCAGTATAAGTAATTTGCAACTCAACAAAAGGAGGTAAATCGCAATTCAGTGGGCTCTCGGTTTCGGCGTGGAACAAGACCTCTACTTCCTGCCCGTCCTTCATAAGCTCGTGGGCGCCTATCAGTTCTTTTTGCAGGACCACTTGTTCGAAGGTATTACTGTCCATGAGATGGTACCCGAGATCATCCTTATACAAAAATTGATGAGGCCGGCGCTCAATCCTGGCAGTGGTAATTTTCACTCCGGAGTTAAAGGTATTTTCTATTATTTTTCCAGTATTCAAACTTTTTAGCTTTGTTCTCACAAAGGCTGGACCCTTCCCTGGTTTTACATGCTGAAATTCAACAATGGTATATAAATCACCGTTGAATTCTATACATAATCCATTTCTAAAATCTGCTGTTGTTGCCATGGAAAATAAATTTAAGCTAAGTTACAAATCAAATAGAAAAATGAAACATCCCCTTCTATTTTTTCAAATATTCCCTCAAAAGAAAACAGTGCATTGCCGGGGTATGTTACGTGTTGAGATCAATTATTGCTGTTGTATTACTGTATAAAAAGTTATTAGCTATCATAGCCCCACTTAACATAAATAGACCCCCAGGTAAAGCCTCCGCCAAAAGCGGAAAGGATAAGGTTGTCGCCTTTTCTCAAATGAGATTCGTAATCAAACAGACAAAGTGGGATGGTACCACTAGTAGTATTTCCATATTTGTGAATGTTTAACATCACCTTGCCGTTACCCAGACCTAGCCGGTCGGAAGTAGCGTCGATGATTCTTCTATTGGCCTGGTGAGGGACCAGCCAGGCAATATCGTCTGATGAAAGCTGATTTTTTTTCATTATTTCCTCGGAGATATCGGCCATATTGGTTACAGCAAATTTAAAAACCATTGCTCCTTCCTGGTAAACGAAATGTTGCTTTTCATCCACCGTTTGGTGCGTTGCAGGCCTTCTGCTACCACCGGCCTTCATATGCAGATATGGCTCGCCGGATCCGTCGGACCTTAGAATAGCATCCAAAACACCATAACCATCCTCATTGGGTTCGAGCAAAACGGCTCCTCCTCCATCGCCGAAAATAATACAGGTAGTCCTGTCTTCATAGTCAATAATTGACGACATTTTATCGGCGCCTATGACTATTACTTTTTGGTATTTGCCGGTTTCAATGAACTGCGCTCCGGTGGATAGTGCAAATAAAAAGCCTGAACATGCCGCCTGTAAATCATAACTAAAAGCATTGACTGCACCCACCTCATTAGCGATTATGTTGGCAGTTGCTGGGAAAAGCATATCCGGTGTGGTCGTGGCGCAGATAATAAGATCAATATCTTGTGGGTCAGTGTCGGTTTTTTCCAACAGGCCTTTTACCGCGTTGGTTCCAATGACGGATGTTCCCTGGTCTTCCCCTTTCAAAATCCTTCTTTCCTTTATTCCTGTTCTTGAAGTAATCCATTCGTCGTTGGTATCTACCATGGTGGTTAACTCTTCATTGGTTAGAACATAATCAGGGACCCATCCATGAATACCTTTGATTACCGCCGTAATTTTACTCATTACTAAATTTTTTAAATTAGACCTCTCAGAATTTTTGCATTTAAGAGGTAAACTAAAAATATTTTTACAATAATAAAATTAAAGAGAGTGATTGCATAAACCCTCGTGGCTAATGTATCATCACATTACTCCCCCAGGCTTTCTTTAATTTTAAGATGTATATTAGATTTGGCCATTTTTTGAGCCTGCAACAGCATGTTTTTAATGGCGAGCGGACTGGATACACCGTGACCGATTATTACATTGCCGTTGACGCCTAATATGGGGCTTCCGCCTATGGCCTCGTAGTTAAATTTATTGAAGAATGGATCCAACAATTCCCTTTTCTTCAATATATCGTAAATGGATTCTGCAAATTTTAGTATAACATTACCGGTGAAGCCATCACAAACAATCACATCGGTTTTGTCATTGAAAACATCCCGTCCCTCAATATTGCCAATAAAGTTTACTTTTTTATCAAGTTTGAAAAGCTGAAATGCGGCTTGGGTGAGCAGCGTCCCTTTTTGTTCCTCCTCCCCTAAGTTCATCAGCCCAACCTTAGGGTTATCAATTTTAAAGATGTGCCTGGCATACAGAGAACCCATTTCGCCAAACTGGACCAATACATCTGGTTTACAATCGGCATTTGCCCCAACATCCATGATTACCCCATAATCTCCATTTTCTTTTGGAACAAAACCGGCGATTCCCGGGCGAATGATCCCCTCAATGGCTTTAATGGTAAACATGGCGCCAACATGCATAGCGCCGGTATTACCGGCGCTGCAGAAGGCATTTACTATTTTTTCTTTAAGAAGGCCAAAGCCTATGGCAATGCTTGACTCCGGCTTTTGTGTCAAGGCCCTGGTTGGATGCTCGCCCATATTAATGACATCTTTGGCATGAACAACCTCCACCAAAGACGTATCAATACCTTTAGCGGCAATCAAAGGATCGATGATATCTTTTTTTCCGACCAAAACAATGCCGGAATCTGATGGCATTTCCTCTATGGCTAATTTTACTCCCTCTATTGTGGCTTCGGGGGCAAAATCTCCACCCATTGCATCTAAGGCAACCCTCATATAATCTATGCCAATACTTCTTTTTCCATTACTACTTTGCCCTTGTAATAGAGCTTCCCTTCATACCAGTGAGCTCTGTGAGGTAGGTGTAGTTCTCCTGTAGCAGGACAGATAACAAGATTCTTTTCAGTGCCCTTGTAATGTGTTCTACGCTTGTCTCTTCTTGATTTTGACGTTTTTCTTTTAGGATGCGCCATCGTATAATAAATTTACTGTTTAGTATTTTTTAATTCTTTTAATTTTTTCCAGCGGGGATCGATGCCGTCGTCATTACCTGGACTGGCCTCACCGGCGGGATTATCTGCTGCTTTGTCATCAGAAGAATAAATTAAGCCGTCTTCCTCCTGGGTCTCATCCAGATCCATAAATCTTGGATGTAATTTTTTCATAGGGATGGACAGGCTGATAAATTCGTAGATGAACTGCGCCAAATTAATATGCGTTGTGTTTTTTGTAATTTGCATCATGAAATCATCCAGCTCTTTTTCCTCTTCCCCGAATTTGAAAATCAGATCCTGACTAACCGATAAGGGAAAGTCAAAATTTTCCAGACTCCGGTCACAAATTAACTCAACAACACCATCAATTTGTATATTTACTTCGATAAAAGTTTCGGATTTTTTCAGGGTAGTTTTAACTGCTGCTTTCCCCTTACTTATCAAACTGTCATCGAAGGCTTGAAAGAACGAATCATCTACCGCAAAATCAAAATCATAGGATTTGTTTTGCAACTTGAAAATTTCAATATCCCATCCTTTTAATTCACGGTGCTCCATACCCTTAGAAATTAAGACCGCAAAGTTAAAAAGATAATTATAATTTTAAAATATAATTATGGATTTACCACCGCGGCAAGTTTGAGGTTTCTATGATTTTTTGGATGTATAACGAAGGGTAATTTACTCGGTTTTGGCTTCCATTCTTTTTTTCGTAATATCCATAGCCAGAAATATGGCCTGCAACATGGACTCCTCGTTGGCTTTGTTTTTCCCAGCAAGGTTGTAGGCCGTTCCGTGATCCGGAGAGGTTCTTACCACCGGCAATCCGGCTGTATAATTGACACCCTCATCAAATGCCAGGGTCTTGAATGGAATAAGCCCCTGGTCGTGGTACATGGCCATAACACCGTCAAATTTTTTATGCTCCATTTTCCCAAAAAAACCGTCGGCTGGAAAGGGACCTAATATAAGATTGCCTTTTTTCTTGCATTCATTGATAGCGGGGATGATGATTTCAGTCTCTTCATTTCCCAGCAACCCATCCTCGCCAGCATGGGGATTAAGCCCAAGTACGGCGATTTTTGGCTTTATAATACCAAAATCATTTTTCAGGCTTTTATAGAGCAGGTTTATTTTGCTGACAATCGCCTCTTGCGTCAACCTTTTTTTCACTTCAACCAGGGGAATATGACTGGTTACAACACCAATTCTAAGCTGTTCGCTTACCAACAACATCAGGCTGTCCTGGTTTTGGTTATTGAATTTATGGGTCAGGTATTCGGTGTGGCCAACGAACTTAAAATCATCACTTTGAATGTTTTTCTTATTGATCGGTGCGGTGACCAGGGCATTTATTTTTCCCTCTCTCAGATCATTTGTGGCAGCTTCCAATGCTATAAAAGCATATTTGCCACCAGCTGATGTCACTTGACCGGGATTTAGCTCCACCGTATCCTGCCAGCAATTCTTGACGTTTATCTTTTTTGTATGCAGGTCAAAGTTGTTGTTGACTGGATGATGATTAAACGGTTCGAGCCCCAGTGTTTTGCGGTAGTAGGACAAAACCTTTGTGGAGCCATACACCACCGGCGTAAACATTTTCAATAACCGGTTATCAGACAGCGCTTTAATGATAATTTCCGTTCCAATACCATTAAGATCTCCGACAGTGATACCAATTACAGGTTTGCCAGCCTTAGCATTTTGCGCAGTTTTGTCCATACTTTACCATTTATCACTTAATTCAATTCGCAAAAATAGAATTTTTATCCAAATTCCCGACGATACCTTGTTATACCTGGCAGAGGTTAAAATCGAAAATTGAAGCTTCTATTAAAATATTGTTACTTTAAAATATAAGTTTGCAATTTAGAGAGATTTCAATAATATGACCAAAGTCAGGCCAAAAAAGTATTTAGGGCAACATTTTTTGAAAGATTTGCAAGTAGCAGAAAAAATTGTTGATGCCCTTACTTTCACACCACCTTACCAGGATGTGCTGGAGGTAGGACCAGGCATGGGGGTTTTGACTGATTTTCTTTTGCAAAAAAGCGATATCAATTTATACGTTATTGATATTGATAAAGAGTCTATTGACTATCTGCAGCAACGTTACCCTCAATTGCGAAGACAGATAATTGAAGGTGATATTTTAAAATGGGACCCGGCAGCAACGTTTGAAAACAAGTTTGGCCTTATAGGTAATTTCCCCTATAATATTTCTTCACAAATTTTTTTTAGAGTCCTGGAACTCAAAGATAAAATACCTGAAGTGGTGTGCATGGTACAAAGAGAAGTGGCTAACAGAATTGTTTCTCCGCCGGGAAATAAGGCATATGGCATCTTAAGTGTATTACTACAGGCGTTTTACCATGTGGAATATCTTTTCACGGTTGAGCCCCATGTATTTCGTCCGCCACCGAAGGTTCAATCCGCCGTGATGAGATTTCAAAGAAACGAAGTTGCTAAATTGTCCTGTGACGAGGCATTATTTAAAAGGGTCGTGAAAGAGGGATTTCAAAATCGTCGAAAAACATTGCGGAACGCTTTAAAAAGAATAAATTTGCCCGAGAAAATTCGGCACCTTTCGATGTTGGATCTAAGGGCCGAACAGCTGTCTGTTGATGAATTTGTTGCTCTAACTAAAAAAATCGAGGAATCTTGACTGTATCTACGCAATTTGAGCTTTCTAAAGAATATCTGGAGAGATTGAAGCTGGCCATCGAAGAAAAAAATGTCGACTTCATCCGGGAAACCATGGAGGGAGTCAATCCGGCCGATATCTCTGCTGTATTGGAGGAGTTTGATGGCGTAGACTCTAAGTATGTGGTGGATAATCTGGATACCGCCATTGGCGCTCAAATCATCAGCGATCTTGAAGAAGATACCAGGAAAGATTTTTTGAAAGTATTTGAGCCGGGTGAGATTGCGCAGTTTATTGAAATAATTGACTCGGATGACGGCGCCGATATTCTGAATGAAATTCCTGTTAAAATCAGGGAAAAAATCATTGCGAGCCTTGACAATGAGGAAAAAGTGTCTCACCTGCTTGACCTGTTAAGATATGAAGAGGATACGGCCGGAGGGCTGATGGCCAAGGAGTTGATCAAGGCCAATATCAATTGGACCGTCATCCAATGTATTGAAGAGATCAGGCGCCAGGCGGAAAACGTGGAGAAGATATATTCCATGTACGTAGTGGATGACCGGGATAAGTTGTTGGGAAGAGTCTCCCTGAAAAAGATTATCCTCTCTGATGACAAAACAAAAATAGCTGATATTTACTCTGAGGATGTTATCTCTGTACAGACCTTTATGGAAGAAGCGGAAGTAGCCGCCACGATGCAAAAATACGACCTCGTAGCCGTACCCGTAGTGAATCTGCAAGGTAAATTAGTAGGGAGAATTACCATCGATGATGTGGTGGATGTTATCACCGAAATTGCGGAGCAGGAACGGCAAATTATGTCCGGTATCTCTGAAGACGTAGAAGAAGATGATAATCTATGGGTATTGACAAGAGCCCGTTTACCCTGGTTGATTTTCGGGTTATTCGGAGGTTTATTGGGGGCTAAAGTAATAGGTTTCTTTGAAGGGGATATAAAAAAAATAACTGAAATAGCCCTGTTTATTCCGCTAATTATGGCTACCGGTGGTAATGTAGGCATACAATCATCGTCAATTATTGTACAAAGTCTGGCCAGCCGGTCTGTGTTTGAGGAAAATACTGTCAAAAGGCTCCTCAAGGTGTTGCTGGTTGCGTTGATTAATGGCATTGTCCTTGGAATTATCGTGTTGGGCATTAGTTACTGGATAATGGATTGGCAAAATGTAGATTTTGCGGTGGTCGTGTCGGTGGCACTTTTTTGTGTGGTATTGCTGGCTTCTTTTATGGGAACGGTTACGCCACTATTATTAAACAGGTTTAATATTAACCCGGCACTTGCCTCCGGTCCTTTTATCACCACCGCCAATGATATTCTTGGGTTGGGTGTATACCTTGTTGTAGTGCGATTGTTTTATGCCATTTAGTAATGCTCCAGGGAATTATGAAAAAGGGATGCCTGATCGTCGATGAACTCCACACCAGCATTATTGCTAACCTTGAAAGTTTAGGATTCGAAGTAAGCTACCGGCCCGATATCCAAAGAAGGGAGATCCTGGAAGTTATTGGTGACTATGAAGGAGTTATAGTAAGAAGTAAATTATTCCTTGACAAGGAATTCTTTAACGCTGCCCGGCGGTTGAAGTTTATTGCCAGGGCAGGAGCCGGCCTTGATCAAATTGATGTGGAAGAGGTCGAAAAGCGGCAGATAACGATTGTAAACGCGCCGGAAGGTAACAGAGATGCCCTGGCGGAACATTGTGTAGGGATGATCCTCTGCCTGCTGAATAAGATCCATTTGGCAAACAACCAGATAGCTGCCGGTGAGTGGCACCGGGAAGTCAACAGGGGTGTGGAACTGGCCGGGAAGGCCATAGGAATTATTGGTTATGGCTACATGGGTGAAGCATTTGCAAAAAGATTAAGTGGCTTCGGTTGTAATGTTCTGGCCTATGATAAATATAAAACCGGCTTTTCAGATGGATTTATCCGGGAGGCTTCGTTGCAAAAGATTTTTGAAGAATGTGATATCGTCAGCTTCCACGTTCCGTTGACTGAAGAGACAAAAGACATGGTAAACGCGGCGTTTATCGCCAATTTTAAAAAGAATATTTATATAGTTAATACTGCCAGAGGCGAAATTTTACCACTTGACAATCTAAAAGTACAATTACTAAATGGTAAAGTCATCGGGGCTGCGCTCGATGTACACGAATTTGAAAAGAAGCCATCACTCAGCCCTGATGAAACGGCATTATTTGATTTTTTCAAAACTGCTGAAAACGTGTTGCTTACCCCCCATGTTGGAGGATGGACTCATGAATCCTATGAAAAGATCAGCAGGATTTTATTTGAAAAAATAAGCCGGCTTTCCATTTAAACAAAAGATTACACCAACAAGCCTCTATTTTTCAAATCAAAAGTCTTTCCGGGGTGATATTTGAAAATATATAGGATACTTTATTAATGTAATTTTATCCCTGTTATTGAATATTAATTACCTTACCATTCCTCTAATTTTGAGCATTGGTATTGGGAAATTAATCTTTAGTGAATGTCTTTTAGCTTTTCCGTTAAAAAAATAAAGAAAGCCCTCGAGGGTATTATTGAGAAACCAATATTAACCTCTTTCCTGGTCTTTCTTTTTCTTACTTTGGTGGTGATCGGACTTAGCTTGCGCTTTTACATCCACGATTTTGAGGAATTCTATCTAAATGTACTGGCCGAAGCGCACGGTATGCTGTTTGACATCCTTGTCATCGGTATTTTAATCTTTTGGCTCAATAAGAGCGGTGAAAAGCGGTTAAGGATCAGAACCTACAAAGATGAAATAGATGATTTCCGGCTTTGGGAATCAGATGAGGCCGCCTTTCGGAATGTCGGTAACATCAAAAGGCTGAACAGGCATCACATTTATAATATCAACCTGGTCAATTGCTATCTGGCCCGTACAAACTTAAATTATGTAGTGTTGAAGTCATCCAACCTGAACTCTGCCAATCTCCAGGGTGCAAATCTGATTGAGGCCAACCTGCAAGAGGCCAGGCTTAACCAGACAAATTTGGAATCTGCCACCCTGAATCAGTGCAGTCTGCGAGGTGCTTATGCCAGTGGTGCTCAATTTGCCGAAGCATTCCTGATCAAGGCCGACCTCACCAATGCCTTCCTGATCAAAGCTGATTTTAGCAGCTCTTTTATGATGGAAGCGGATCTGAAAGGTGCGTATCTTACCGGAGCTGATTTTACAAATGCCAATCTGTATCGCGCAGATTTACGGCAAACCACAGGAATTACGATTGAGCAACTTCGCAAGGTTAAAACCCTGTACCTTGCCAAATTCGATGACGATCTTCTCGAACTGGTCAACCGGGAATGCCCGGATCTTGTTAAGCAATAGGTTTTTGGATTTTTCCCGGCCCCTCATCTGGCATGTATAGCTTTTTGCTTCAGGCTAAAATTTATATATTGCCGGCGAAGTCTTTATCACAATTCATAAAATTCACACAATCAACTATGAAGTTAAAATTTTGCGGTGCCGCCAGAACGGTTACAGGAAGCAGTCACTTGCTTACACTTGATGATGGTTACAAAATATTGTTCGATTGCGGGTTGTATCAGGGGCGAGAAGATGGCTACGAAGATTTTAACCGGCAATGGCATTTTGAGCCTTCTGAAATTGATTGTTTGATTCTTTCCCATGCCCACATTGATCATATTGGAAGAGTACCGGCCCTGGTAAAGGATGGATTTGACGGAAATATTATTTGCACCAGCGCCACACGGGATTTAGCGGCCATTATGCTTTTGGACAGCGCCTTCATCCAGGAAAAGGATGTCCAATACGTTAATAAAAGAAGGGTTAAAGAGGGAAAAACGCCGCTGGAGCCGCTATACACCGCCATTGATGCCAAGAAATGCCTGGATAACTTTGTAGGCATAGCCTATAACCGGTGGTTTCAAATTAACGAGCAGATATCGGTTCTTTTTAAGGATGGAGGTCATATTCTTGGCAGCTCCAACGTCACACTACGCATTAAAACCAAAGGTTCCCAGGAAAAAATTATTGGGTTTACAGGCGACATTGGCCGTCCTGACCGTCCGATATTAAAAGACCCTACGCCCATGCCCCCATGTGACTATCTCATTTGCGAATCCACTTATGGTGGCGAGGAGCACAATGACCGGCCCAATGATGAGCACGAGCTGCTAAAAATTATCGAGGAAACCTGCGTAAAAAATAAGGGAAAACTTTTGATTCCCGCTTTTAGTGTAGGCAGGACGCAGGAATTGGTTTATATGATGGATAAGCTGGAATCCAGCGGCAAACTGCCAAAGATACCGGTTTTTGTTGACAGCCCTCTGGCGGTGAACGCGACGGAGATTTTTATCTTGCACCCGGAGTGTTATGACGATGACTTGCTGGAATACATGGATACAGACCCAAATCCTTTTGGGTTTGGCAACCTGAATTATGTACGCAAAGCGGAAGATTCCAAAAAATTAAATGACCTGGCAGGCCCGGCCATTATCATCAGTGCCTCGGGCATGATGTCGGCGGGACGAATTAAGCACCACTTGTTTAATCATATTGAAAATGCCAGCAATACCATCCTGGTAGTTGGCTTTTGTTCTCCGGGAACCCTGGGCGAAAGGATCAGGAACCGGCCCCCAACTGTGAGAATATTTGGTGTGGAAAAAAGTTTGAAAGCACAGGTCAGGATTTTGGATTCTTTCAGCGCTCATGGCGACGAGCGCGAAATGCTTGATTTCCTGCGCACCCAGCATGCCGGGAAACTACAAAAAATATTTTTGGTGCACGGAGAAATAACACGGCAGGAAAAATTTAAAGACGCTTTGCTGGAGGAAGGCTTTAAGAATGTAATGATCCCCAGCCTGGGAGAGGAAATTGATCTGACTTAGTTTTAATCCGCAGGTATTATTGGTTCAACAACTAAAAGTCGGTGCTATACAGTTAGCGGCCGGTTGCGTTTCGTTGCTTTTTGCTTGATAATTTCTCCAACAGGGCGGTCCTCAAATTTGCTCTCCAGCCACGAAATAATATCAAAATACAAAAACGCTCTTTTTTCATAGGGATTGTTTTTGAGTGATAGCATTTGCTTCCTCAATTTCTTGAATGCATCCATTAGCTGCGACGGTTTAATGCTGTTGAGGTCCTTTAAAAACTTCATGATATATTTTTGAAACATGTATAAGTCTTCCTTTTTGATTAAAAACCGGTAGGTGGACAGGATGTAATAATCTACCAGGTCGGTATTTTCCAATTCGTAGTGGCAGATGAGATTTAATATCCTGGCAAAACACTGTATATCGGAACGTAGGTCCACATTGGTGGCATTAATGATTTTATTTAACCAGTACACCGCCTCCTGCCATTGGTTGTTGCCGAAATACATACAGGCAAATTTGTAGTAAAAGATCAGAATGTGGTGCATGTCCAGTTGATCTATGAATCTGTTCAGTCCTTCGGCAATTTCCGGTACAATTTTGACACCTTCCTCGAAGGTGCCCAGTAAGAAGTAATGATTGATGCGATGCGTAGACAGATACTTGAATATTTGCAACTTTATGTTGTCGGTCAAGTGAAGGTTTTTTATGTTATAAACAGCCTCCAACTCTTTAAAAGTGGCCACAAATTCATCAAATTTCCCCAGCTTGTTTTGGGCGATAAGCAGGTTGTTGGAGGCTTTGATGTAGAGGTCAATTTTTGGGGCAATCAGGAAGGGGTTATCTTTAAATAACTGTACCCACTTTTTTGCGTACTCGTAAGCCCTCTCATCATCCTGAATAAAGAAATAATAGCCCACCATAGAGTTAAACAGGTAGTTTTTTTCATTGAAGGACAACCTTTCCTCCTTAAATGCGGGCATGCTGGAAAAATAAAAACTATTGACAATTTCAAAATCTTTGTGGTCGCGGATAAAGCCAATGTTCATATAAAAAGAATACAGCTTCAGGGAGAGGTTGGAAAAGTTGTGGAGGCTTTTGAGCTGCTCGCTGATAACCTCAGACTCCTTCATCAGGTCATTGATCCTTCTGTCTACCTTGGGTTGCGCCAGTTTGGTAACCAGTCTTTTTTCGAACTCTATAATTTCGAGCAGTAACAACGGGAAGTCATTTTTTTCGGCCAAAGCCTTTGCCTTTTCAAGGATTTTAAAGCTTTGTTTATACAAACATTTGTCATTTAAAATGGAGGCTTGGTCAATGCAATCGCGAATTTGCATTGGAATATCATTACTTGATTTATTGCTGCGCAAATTCTGCAGAATTTGCTTGTAAAGATGAGCCTTCAGGTTGCTTATCTGTGAGGCTTTAATAGCCGGCTCCTTAAGAAGAATCCTGGCTTCATCATATTCATCCTGCTTATCCATCCAATTAAATAATTTCAGGAATTTCGCGTCCTCACCGCTCTTATGCCTGGATACAAAAAGCTTAAAAGAGCGTTTTTCAGCTTTCGTTAACGACTTTATTAATTGGAAAAGTGGCTCGTTATTTTTGTTGGGCATTGTAGCTTATTTTGTATTAAATAATTGATAATCAATAATTTATAATTATTAAAATCTCCTTAGACATCGTAAATTTAATTGATAATTATTTTAAATCATACCCCCTAAGGATTACTTTTAACGTTGGTAGTGATATGTGCATTTTAATCAAAGGCTTAATTAAGATTTATGAAGGAAAGAGTTTATATTTTTGATACGACCTTAAGGGATGGCGAGCAGGTCCCGGGAGCAAAATTGGTAACAGAAGAGAAGATAGAATTGGCCAAACAACTGGAACTGTTGGGGGTGGATATCATGGAAGCGGGGTTTCCCATTTCTTCTCCGGAAGATTTTAATGCGGTTAAAAAGATCGCCAATACGATTGAAAAATCTACCGTTTGTGCTCTTGCGAGGGGTTTGGATGAGGACATTGAGGTTGCTGCGCGATCGGTAGAAAATGCTGCTTCTCCGAGGATACACACATTTATATCAGTTTCCGACATACACATTGAAAATCAAATGCGCAAGACGCGTGACGAGGTGCTGACCATGGTAGACCACGCCGTTTCCAAGGCAAAATCCTATATGGACAATGTGGAGTTTTCTCCCATGGATGCCTCCAGGGCTGATTTTGAATACCTTGTAAAATTTACCCAGGTAGCCATCGACGCCGGAGCCACGACCATCAACCTGCCAGATACGGTAGGTTATGCGTTGCCTGAAGAATGGGGTTTGATGATCAAAAACCTGGTAGAAAGGATCCCGGCATTTAAAAGTGATGTGGTGCTAAGCATGCATACACACAATGATCTTGGTTTAGCTACAGCCAACGCCCTGGCTGGTGTGATTAATGGCGCCAGGCAGATTGAATGCACGCTCAACGGGGTAGGAGAACGGGCTGGCAATTGCTCTTTGGAGGAAGTGGTGATGACCATCCAGACCCGCTATAAAGACCGCTTTTATACACAGATTAATACACCGGAAATTTGCAAAACCAGTGAGATGGTTTCTGACGTGATGGGTTTGCCGGTTCAGCCAAACAAAGCTGTGGTAGGCGCCAACGCTTTTGCACATTCTTCGGGAATACACCAGGATGGTATCATAAAACATCGCGACAATTTTGAAATTATGGATCCTAAAGACGTCGGTGCGTCAGGATCTTCTATTGTTTTGACCGCCAGAAGTGGCAGGGCTGCTTTGAAGCATCGGCTGGAAAATCTGGGTTACGCATTTGATAAGAACGATTTGGAGCCAATTTACCTGAAATTCCTGGAATGGGCCGATGAGAAAAAGCAAATTAATGACGAAGATTTACTTTCTTTGTTGCAAACAGTGGAGGCGGTTTCGAAGTGATATTGGCTGTAATGATAATTTAGCACAAACTTCTTCAAACGAGGCTTTCATTCTAAATTTGAAAGAGTAGAAACCTAGTTTTGGTTGTTGATAATCCCCTCTTTCAAAAGAGGGGAATTTTAATATATAACAGATATAGAAAATTGTAAAAAAATACTTAAGAGATGCCTAAAACATTGTTTGATAAAATCTGGGACGCCCATGTGGTAAGTGAAATTGAGGATGGTCCCAGTGTCCTTTACATTGATAAACACCTGGTACATGAAGTTACCAGCCCCCAGGCCTTTGCAGGTATTGAAAAAAGGGGAGTCTCGGTCTTCAGACCGCAAAATACGGTTGCTACCCCAGACCATAATGTACCGACTATTGATCAACATTTAAGCATTAAAGATGAGTTATCACGTTTTCAGGTAAATACACTTACCAAAAACTGTGAAAAACACGGCGTCACCTTGTATGGATTAAATCACCCTTTTCAAGGTATTGTACACGTCATAGGCCCGCAACTGGGCTTGACACAGCCAGGGATGACCATTGTTTGTGGCGATAGCCACACCTCCACCCACGGTGCCTTTGGAGCCGTTGCCTTTGGTATTGGTACCAGCGAAGTAGAGATGGTATTGGCTACACAATGCGTATTGCAGCCAAAGCCAAAGAAAATGCGAATTAATGTCAACGGTCAATTGAAAGAAGGCGTGACGGCGAAGGATGTGATACTTTACATAATATCGAAAGTTACTGCCAGTGGAGGCACGGGCTACTTTGTGGAATTTGCGGGAGATGCCATCCGGAGCCTTAGTATGGAAGGAAGGATGACAGTTTGTAATATGAGTATAGAAATGGGAGCACGTGGCGGTCTGATTGCGCCCGATGAAACCACTTTTGAGTATATTAAAGGTCGAGAATTCGCGCCGAAAGGGGAGGAATTTGAGCAGGCGGTGAAAAAATGGAAAACATACTTTACCGATGAGGCAGCAGTTTTTGACAAAGAATTGAATTTTGAAGCTGCCGATATCGAGCCTATGATTACCTATGGCACCAATCCGGGAATGGGCGCGAAAATCGTTGCCAATATTCCGTCGCTGGATGAGATCAACGACAAAGAAAAGCTAAGCTTTGAAAAGTCTATGGATTATATGGGTTTCAGTGCGGGTGATGCGTTGGAAGGAAAACCGGTGGATTATGTGTTTGTCGGCAGCTGTACCAATGGAAGGATTGAAGATCTCAGAGAGGTAGCCGCCTTTGTGAAGGGAAGAAAAAAAGCAGATAACATTACAGCCTGGATTGTTCCGGGCTCCAAGCAGGTGGAAAAACAGGCACATGAAGAAGGTATTGTCACGGTGCTGGAGGAAGCCGGATTTAAATTGAGACAACCCGGTTGCTCCGCTTGCCTGGCTATGAATGACGATAAAATTCCAAAAGGGAAATATGCCGTATCCACTTCCAATCGAAATTTTGAAGGAAGGCAGGGACCAGGTGCACGTACGCTCCTGGCCAGTCCTCTGACAGCTGCGGCAGTGGCGGTTACCGGCAAGATTGTCGATCCCAGAAAAATATTGTAAAAAACTTAAACTTTAGGCACCCGGTACATCCGGGATGGATAAATTTTATAAAGAAAAATATAATGGCGGTAGAAAAATTTAACACTATAATTTCATCGGCAGTGCCTTTGCCCATAGAGAATGTCGATACAGATCAGATTATCCCCGCAAGGTTTTTAAAAGCTACAACCAGGGAAGGGTTCGGAGATAACTTGTTTCGCGATTGGCGTTATCAAAATAATGGGGAACCAAATGAAGATTTTGTATTAAACAACCCGGACTACAGCGGTAAAATTCTAATTGCGGGTAAAAACTTTGGCAGTGGTTCCAGCAGAGAACACGCCGCCTGGGCTATCCATGATTACGGCTTTAAGGTAGTGGTCAGTAGTTTTTTTGCAGATATTTTCCGGAACAACGCCTTGAACAATGGTGTTTTGCCAGTGGTGGTTTCCGAAGATTTTTTGGCAAAGCTATTTTCAGCGATAGAACAAGATGCCAATGCCGAATTCAAAGTAGACCTGGAGGCGCAGCGTTTCGAAATAGTTGCTACTGGAGAGCAGGTAAGCTTTGATATAAACCCCTACAAAAAACAATGCCTGGTCAATGGATATGATGACATCGATTATCTGTTAAGTATCAAAGATGATATAGAAAGATTCGAAAAAGAACGAGTCTGACGCCTACACAATAATGAAAATTTCAATTTTAGATACAACGCTCAGGGACGGGGAACAAACCTCCGGTGTGTCATTTTCGGATAGTGAAAAACTTACCATCGCAAAGTTGTTGCTGGAGGAATTAAAAGTTGATCGCATAGAAGTAGCTTCTGCCAGGGTCTCGGAGGGTGAATTCCAGGGTGCCTATAAGATATTGCAGTGGGCGAAGAGCAACGACTGTCTCGACCGTGTTGAGATATTGGGTTTTGTCGATGGTAAAGCATCTATCGACTGGATCATGGATGCCGGTGGTACTGTTATCAACTTACTCTGCAAAGGTTCATTGAAGCATTGCCGTCAACAGCTGAAAAAATCTCCTAAAACGCATTTATCCGATATTGAAAAGGTGATCGAATATGCCAAAAGCTGTGGCATTACCGTAAATATTTACCTGGAGGACTGGTCAAACGGCATGAGAGATTCCCGGGAGTATGTAGACCAAATGGTGGCGGCATTACACAAAATTGGCGTCAACCGGATCATGTTGCCCGACACGCTGGGGGTATTAAATTATGAAGAGTCATTTTCATTTTGTCAGCAAATGCTGCAAAAATTTCCCGATTGCGAATTTGATTTCCACGCTCATAATGATTACGACCTCGCTACTGCCAATGTTTATGCCGCCATCAAGGCCGGTATAACAGGAATTCATACCACGGTTAACGGACTGGGAGAGCGGGCAGGCAATGTACCCCTATCAAGTGTTATAGGAGTCGTCAAGGATCATTTTCACTTTGACATGAATATTGACGAAAAAAAATTGTATACCGTCAGTAAAATGATTGAATCCTTTTCCGGTGTCCGTATCCCCGCTAATAAGCCCTTGATCGGGGAATTTGTTTTCACCCAAACCAGCGGAATTCATGCCGATGGTGATAATAAGGACAATCTTTATCATAATGATCTTAAGCCGGAAAGGTTTGGCAGGAAACGGACCTATGCCCTGGGGAAAATGTCCGGGAAAGCCAATATTAAAAAGAATCTCGATGCATTGGGTATGGAGCTTGATCCCGAATCGATGAAAAAAGTTACGGAAAAGATCATTGAGTTGGGAGATAAGAAGGAAACCGTCACGAAGGAAGACCTGCCCTACATCGTGGCTGATATATTAAAAAGTGAAGAAATAAAGCAAAACATCAAAATAAAGAATTATTCACTTTCTGTGGCTGAAGGCTTGAAATCGGTAGCTACGCTGAGTATTGAAATCAAAGGTCAGATTTATGAAGAGACAGCCTCCGGTGACGGTCAATATGATGCATTTATGAATGCTTTGTTGAAAATTTACAAAAAATTAAACAAATCTTATCCGGCGCTGATCGATTATGCTGTGTCCATACCACCTGGCGGAAAAACAGATGCATTTGTGGAAACCATTATTACGTGGGACCATGGCTATCAATTTAAAACCAGGGGCCTGGATTCGGATCAGACCGTGGCAGCTATAAAGGCTACCATCAAGATGTTAAATATTATCGAAAATAAAAAATAACTAAACGAATGGAATATCGGATAGCGACGTTGCCGGGCGATGGTATAGGCCCGGAAATAGTAAACCAGGCCATCAAAGTATTGGAGGCCGTAGGAAAGGAATACAATCATAACTTCAACTTTGAATACGGGCTGGTTGGCGCTCATGCTATAGACGAAGTAGGTAATCCCTTTCCCGATGAAACACTGGAGCTATGCATGAAGTCGGAAGCAGTGTTATTTGGATCCATCGGCGATCCTAAATATGATAATGATCCCAAGGCCAAGGTAAGGCCGGAGCAGGGATTGCTGGCTATGAGAAAAAAACTGGGACTTTATGCCAATATCAGGCCGGTAACTACCTTTGCTTCCCTGATCCATAAAAGCCCGCTCAGAGCTGATATCATCGAAGGCGCAGACTTCGTCGTGGTAAGAGAGCTGACCGGTGGCATCTATTTCGGCGAGCCGAGAGGAAGGTCGGAAGATGGTAATAAAGCTTTCGATACTTGTGTTTACACAAAGGAGGAAATTGAACGCATTATTAATCTGGCACTGGATTATGCGGGAAAAAGGCGTAAAAAATTAACCGTAGTGGATAAGGCCAATGTGCTGGCGTCATCAAGATTGTGGAGAGAAACCGCGCAGGATATGGCGAAGGCTAACACCGGTATTGAAATCGATTATATGTTTGTGGATAACGCTGCGATGCAATTAATCCAGTGGCCAAAACAATTTGATGTGATCGTTACGGAGAATATGTTTGGCGATATATTATCAGACGAGGCCAGTGTAATTACCGGATCTTTAGGATTGTTGCCTTCCGCGTCTGTTGGAATTCACACGTCTGTGTTTGAACCTATTCACGGTTCTTACCCACAGGCAGCCGGTAAAGACATAGCCAATCCTATTGCCACCATACTTTCAGCGGCTATGATGCTGGAGTTGTCATTTAATCTTACGGCAGAAGCCAAAGCCATCAGAGATGCCGTGACCGCCTCCCTGGAAGCTGGTGTCGTAACCGAAGATATTGCTGAGGAAAAAGCTTATAAAACGTCGGAAGTCGGGGATTGGCTGGCGGCCCATATTAAATCTCCCAAGGCGATGAACGTTTAATCACACAAAACTATTTGATTAGATGGAGCCAGGATATTTTTTCTGGCTCTTTTTATTTTAATACCATACTGATACCGGGCTTTTTTTACATTTTATATGTCTCGAAAAAAATATTTGATAGGCGCCGTAATCGTATTTATTGGCGCCATACTATTCTCTGCCAAGGCTGTTTTAATCAAGCTGGCTTATCGCCACCCGGTAGATGCTATTTCTCTTTTGACCTTGAGAATGTTAATGGCTTTGCCTTTTTACCTGCTAGTTAATATCTACCTGTCTTCTAAAACCAGACAACAAAAACTGACCGAGAAAGCCTACCTGTCCGTTATCATTCTTGGAGTATCAGGCTATTATTTAGCCAGCTTTTTTGATTTCTATGGATTAAAATTCATAACCGCTAGTTTGGAACGGTTGATCCTTTTTATCTATCCTACTTTTGTGGTAATTATTACCGCACTGGTATTTAAGAAAGCGATTTCCTGGCTGCAAATTTTGGCAATTTTTATGACTTACGCAGGCATCCTGGTAATCGTTACCAACGACTTGAATATGGAAGATCAGAAAGACGTCTGGCTTGGTGGCGGCCTGATATTGCTAAGTGCATTGACTTTTGCGATCTACCTGGTAGGAAGTGGAGAAATTATTCCGAAGATCGGGTCCCTTCGCTTTACGGCCATGGCGATGTCTGTTTCGGCCGTTTGTGTGATCTTACATTATTTGGTTGGACATTCGGCTGCCGCTATGTTAAACTTTCCCAGGGAGGTATATTGGCTTTCCCTGATTATCGCTTTGTTTTGTACTGTTTTGCCTTCCTTTTTACTCTCTGAAGGGATCCTGCGCATAGGTTCTTCCAATGCTTCCATTATTGGCGGCATTGGCCCGGTTTCAACAATCGTACTCGCCTATTTCTTCCTGGGAGAAAGGATCACCTGGATGCAAATCATCGGGACGGTGTTTGTTATTGCCGGCGTTTTAGTAATATCGCTGAAAAATAAAAAGTAATAGATATGAAACCGGCTGTCCCTACGTTGGATATAAGATAGAAAACCATTGGTGGATTTGATATTCTGTTATTTAAGAATTATCTTCTATTTCCTGTAAGAGCCAAGACTATTTGCTAGTTGGATGAAAGAAGTTAAAAATAGTATTAACATCGATGTGGAACCCGAGAAGATTTTCATGGCATTTTTGGAACCAAAGATGTTGAGAGATTGGTGGGGTGTGGAAAAGACGCTGATTGAAGCCAGAGAAGGCGGCAGCTATGCTTTGGCATGGGGCGTTTCCGAGGATAGTTTCGGTTACGTAACCACCGGATTGATTAAAACTTATAGGGAGAACGAACTGCTGGAAGTAGGGAACTTTCTTTACTTTAATCCTAAAATGGAGATCCTGGGGCCGACCCTGCTGCGCATAGAAGTATCCAATGACCAGCACATTCCGGCCTTAACTATTTGTCAGTCCGGCTATCTTGAAGGCGGCGATTGGGATTGGTATTACGAGGCGGTGAACGAATCCTGGCCAGTGGTAATGCAGTATCTCAAAACTTATTTGGAAAAAATAACCAGGCAATAACTCCAATGGTGTTTTTTATCTGGTGTTAAACTTTGCTAAACTTGTCAATGAGCAATTCACCCATTCAAATATCCGAATTCATTACCAATTTTTACTCATTCTTTCCGTTGTTAAGCCAGGAATGCACCCCCTGGGATTTGATTGATTCTCTTGAAAAGCAATTGGAGAAATATGGTGCCGCGGTGACAACCGAAAGTTTTAAACGGGAAAGTGAGGCATTAATCCATAACATGGCCACTGTTGAAAATAATGTTACTATCAAAGGAAAAGTAATTGTAGAAAGTGGTTGCCTGATCAGGTCGGGGGCTTATTTGAGAGGACCGATATATTTAGGCCCCAATGTTACCATCGGTGCTAATTGTGAAATAAAACAAAGCATGATTTTTGAAAATTCCAGTATTGCCCATTTAAATTATGTAGGCAACTCAATCATTGGTGAAAATGTGAATTTAGAGGCAGGGGCAATCCTGGCAAATCACTTTAATGAAAGGAAAAATAAAGAAATCACCATTTTACACCAGGGAAAAACCATTGAAACAAACGTAACCAAATTTGGATCAGTTATTGGGGATGGAAGTAAAGTAGGTGCTAACTCAGTCTTAAATCCGGGAACATTGCTTTCCCGGGATACGGTTGTTGACAGGTTAACACATGTAAATCAATTAAAGGATTATCAAACAGACAGGACATGATGAAGATTACCGCATGGGTGACCGCATTGACCTTGATTTTCTTGGCTTCTACCATTCAGGTGGTGGGCCAATCTCCAACCATAAAATGGTATAACACAAAGAATGAAGCCGTATTTTCCTATCAGATAAAGTGTATAGGAGAATTGTATTCCGGATCAAAATTTACCAAGTGGGAAGTAGTTTTAGTTAATCTCCAATCTAAAATAGTCAAATGTGACGCAGTTATTGTCAACCCGGGTAATCAGGAAATCAGTGAGGCAGTGGAAGTGGTTATTGCCGGTGAGGAGAAGTCGAAGCTTATTTTTATGAGAGTTACCAGCGAGTGCGATAAATCCCTCAGGTTAAACTTTAACCACCTGTCATATAGAAAAAATAAAAGGGGCTAGCCGCCCCTTTCTATTTATTTTTCTCCTTGTTCTTTTTTGACTTTCTTTGTCTTGATGCGGAACTTGAGTTCGTCGCTTTTTCCATCGTGATCGGCCACAATGATATCGCCATCGGACAGATCGCCCTTCAATATCTCCTCGGCAACAGGATCCTCGAGGTATTTCTGAATAGCGCGGTTTAAAGGTCGTGCGCCATATTGAGGATCATATCCTTTTTCCGAAAGAAAATCTTTGGCTTTATTAGTTAATTCTACTGAATAACCCATGGCATTGATACGTTCAAATAATTTGCCCAGTGACAAATCGATAATTTGATGAATGTGCTCCTTGTGCAATGAGTTAAATACAATAACATCGTCAAGTCTGTTCAAAAATTCCGGTCTGAAAGTCTTTTTCAGTGCATTTTGAATAGTGCTTTTCATAATGTCATCAGTGCTATCCTGTTTGGATTTGGTAGCAAATCCAATACCTGCGCCAAAGTCTTTCAGATCTCTGACACCGATGTTGGAAGTCATGATGATAATAGTATTTCTGAAATCAACCCTTCTTCCGAGACCGTCGGTAAGAATACCATCATCTAAAACCTGCAACAGCAAATTAAATACATCCGGATGCGCTTTTTCTATTTCGTCGAGTAGTACAACGCTGTAAGGCTTTCTTCTAACCTTTTCAGTTAACTGGCCGCCTTCCTCATAACCGACATATCCCGGAGGCGCTCCTACCAGCCTGGAGACTGAAAATTTCTCCATGTATTCACTCATGTCGATTCTTACCAGAGAGTCTTCCTTATCAAAAAGGTACCTGGCCAGTTCTTTAGCCAATTCGGTTTTACCAACCCCGGTTGGTCCAAGAAATACAAATGACCCAATAGGTTTTTGAGGATCTTTCAATCCCACCCTTGTTCTTTGTATGGCTTTCACCAGCTTGGTAATAGCTTCGTCCTGTCCGATAATCCGTCGCTGCAATTCTTCTGACATGCCCAAAAGCTTAACACCTTCTTTTTGTGCTATTCTTTTGGTAGGGATACCGGTCATCATACCAATTACCTCTGCCACATTTTCCTCGTTGACCGTATACCTTTTTGTTTTTGTCTCATCTTCCCACTTATTTTTCGCCCTTTCGAGCTGCTCAATAAGCTTCTTTTCCTTATCTCTCAACTGGGCAGCCTCCTCGTATTTTTGACTTTTGACTACCTTGTTTTTTTCCTTTTTTATGTTGTCAATAGACTCTTCAAATTTGGTTATTTCCGGCGGTACATGGATGTTTTTTATATGTACCCTGGCGCCAGCCTCATCTAAAACGTCAATGGCTTTGTCCGGCAAATAACGGTCGCTGATATAGCGATCCGATAATTTTACACAGGCATCGATGGCCTCAGCGGTATAATTAACGTGATGATGCTCCTCGTATTTTTCTTTGATATTATCGAGTATCTGTATTGTTTCCTCGGGAGTGGTAGCATCTACCATCACCACCTGGAACCTTCTGGCGAGGGCGCCGTCCTTTTCAATATATTGACGGTACTCATCCAAAGTCGTCGCGCCAATGCATTGGATTTCTCCTCTTGCCAGCGCCGGTTTAAACATATTCGAAGCATCCAGTGAGCCCGAAGCGCCACCGGCACCTACAATGGTGTGTAATTCATCTATGAATAAGATCACCTCAGGGGATTTCTCCAATTCATTCATCACGGCCTTCATTCTTTCTTCAAACTGGCCACGATACTTGGTGCCGGCTACTAAGGAAGCCAGGTCCAGCGTAACGACCCTTTTTCCGAACAGTACCCTTGATACTTTTTTCTGCACGATCCGGAGGGCTAATCCTTCCGCGATGGCAGTTTTACCTACGCCGGGTTCTCCAATGAGAATAGGGTTATTTTTCTTCCTTCTACTCAGTATTTGAGCAACACGTTCAATTTCCTTATCGCGTCCCACAATAGGGTCCATCTTATTCTCCTCTGCCAACTTGGTCAGGTCCCTGCCGAAATTGTCCAGTACTGGAGTCCTTGACTTTTCGGATGATTTGGAAGAGGATTCTTTTCCCGATGAGGAGCTTCCTCCAAACATCCTTGCTGAATCTTCATCGCTATCGTCAGTATCGGATGATGAACTCATGGGGTTTTCGGTCTGATATTCCAAAAGTTCTTTCACTGTTTCGTAGTTAACGTCAAATTTTTCTAACAACTGTGAGCTAATATTATCTTCATCTCTCAAAATTGACAGTAGGAGATGCTCCGTGCCAATCAATTGGCTCTTAAATATTTTTGCCTCCAGATAGGTTATCTTTAAGACTTTTTCTGATTGTCGAGTAAGTGGGATATTGGCCAGATTCTTAACATTATTGGTGGCCGACCCTTTAGTTGCATGCTCAATAGCTGCTCTTAATTCGTCAAGGGATACGCCTAGTTTTTTCAACAAACTTATTGCCACTCCTTCACCTTCCCTAATCATGCCCAACAGTAAATGTTCTGTGCCAATATAATCATGACCAAGGCGGAGTGCTTCCTCTCTGCTAAGTGAAATTACTTCCTTTACCCTATTTGAAAATTTTGCCTCCATACGCTATGGTGTAATTTGTATATATAAATCTAAATTATTTTTGCTAATTATTTGATCTTCTTTTTAAGAATTTCTTATTCGTTTTATGATTATGTAATAAAAACGAATTTAATTCTTTATTTGTTCGGCTTTGTCTGCCATTGATTTATTCAGAATCAATGATGCCCCCGGACCTTCACAAAACAATAAATCAATAATACTCAGATTACCGGCAAAGTCTTTGCCAAAAATTTGATTGTAAGCATAGCCTCTGTAAATACCTCTGTCCTGATAGCTCATTTTTGGTAAAATTAGTGATCTTAAATCTAAAACAGGACTTTTTGGATTAAAATCATAATTATCAGTGAATTTTATATGCTTTTTTATTTCCAGATATTCAAGACATTTTGTCAGCAATTTCAAATTCAAGTCAAACAAAAAGGGCTCCTTCGAAAACAGTATGGATTCAAAACCATCCCGATAATATTCAAAAAAAGGAGATTTGCCATACGCCGAAGTAATAGTTCTCCAGTGATCCTTTAACCAACTCTGCCTGTAATCAATTTTAATATCTTTAATTTTTCGCGCCCCCTTTTTTATAGGAATACTCATTACTTCAATCTTATTGGCAGACCTGACATAACATCTGTTCCGATAGGTTTGTTTCACAAAATTCTCAGCAGCCTCAATGGTTACCTCTTCGCTGTTCATAAAAGCAATAAAGTATTCCAGATTTGGCAGGTACTGCAATTCTATTAAAACAGGACGCCCTTTAATCAATTCGAGGTCGATCAAATCTTTAACTATTAATCTTCTACTTTAGTGTAATGTAACCTGAAAGATACTATTATTTATTCACTATCCAGATTGAATCATCCGGATTCCGCTAATTTTTATGCAGAAAATCACATGCCTCCTGGATAGACAGTCGTTATAACTCTAATTGACCAAGCCCCTCTCTTAATATTTTAATTTCTTCTTTCGTACAATCGACTACCGTTGAAGGGATATTTTTTCCCATGCCCCCGTCGATCACGATGTCAACCTGGTGTTTAAAATCTTCGAAGATCAATTCCGGATCGGTGGTATACTCAATAATTTCATCTTCGTCTTTGATAGAGGTGGTCATGATCGGGTTTTGCAATTGCGCGACGATATCCCTCGTAATGGCATTATCCGGGATCCTGATGCCAATGGTCTTTTTTTTTACTTTTAAGATTTTTGGTACAGCGCTATTGGCCTCCAAAATAAATGTAAATGGTCCCGGCAAGGATTTTTTCATCAGCTTATATATGGGCGTTGATAAATTTTTGACATACTTCGAAGCGCTGCTGATATCAGCGCAAATAAATGAAAATTGATACTTGCCGGATTTAATACCTTTAATATTGCATAGTTTTTCAATAGCCCTCGCATCATAAATGTTGCAACCGATCCCGTAAACGGTGTCGGTAGGATAGATAATAATGCCTCCGTTTTGCAAGGTGTTAACGACGGCATTAATTTTTTTTGGATCGGGATTTTCGGGGTAAAGTTTTAATAGCTGCGCGGGCATGAAATCATTATTTGCTTTGGTGGCATTGAAAGTCTGGCAAAATATAAATCTTTGTACCCAACTTCAAACTAATTCGAAAGTTATTAAAAACTTGGTTTTGTAAACTAATTTGTATTTTTATCAATTGATTTTTTGACAATTACATTAAATTACGGTCAGTGAAGAAACGGAATATATTTTTAGTATTGTTTATTGGCTTTTGGGTAGTGGTGAGTTCACTAGCCTTTTACGGGTATCAAGCATTCAAATCTCCCAATATTTTAGTGGGAGCGGAGGCAAAGGTATTACTGATTCACAAAGGAGCAGATTTTAAGACGGTGCAAGATTCTCTGAGGACTGGCCGGTTTTTGAAAGATCCGGTTGCTTTTGGTTTTTTAGCCAAAATATTAAAGTACCATGAAAATGTAAAGCCAGGCAGATACCTGCTCAAGCCCAACATGTCAAACCTCGAGGCCATCCGCTATCTAAGGTCCGGCAATCAGCTGCCGGTGGATGTTACTTTTAACAATATCAGGTTAAAAGAAGATCTGGCGGAAAAAATTACCAAGAACCTGGAAATAACCAAGGCAGCATTCCTGGCGGCGCTGAACGACCCCGCCATGACTGGAAAGTACGGCTATAGTCCTGAAAATATCATGACGATGTTTCTGCCCAATACTTATGAAGTTTATTGGAATGTCAGTGTTGAAGGTCTTTTCGATCGTATGAGCCAGGAGCATCAGAAGTTCTGGAGCGAAGAACGAAAGGGAAGGGCGACAGAAATAGGGTTATCGCCGGTGGAAGTATCGGTGCTGGCTTCCATTGTTTACGCTGAAAATAGTAAAACCGATGAAATACCCAGAATAGCCGGGTTGTACATGAACAGACTGAAGAGAAACATCGCCCTTCAGGCAGACCCGACTTTAATTTTTGCCGCACAGGATTTTACCATTAAAAGGGTACTGAATAAACACAAGGAAATAGAGTCACCTTATAATACCTATAAATACACCGGGCTTCCTCCTGGGCCTATTAACCTGCCACCTGTCGTAGTGCTGAAAGGCGTACTGAATTACGAAGATCACAACTATATATATATGTGTGCCAAAGAAGATTTTTCGGGATATCACAATTTTGCCACCAATCTGAGAGAACACTTAAACAACGCGGCAAGATATCAGAGGGCTTTGAACAAGGCAAAATTATACAGATAAGATATGTACGAAAGTTCAGTAAAAATCAGGGTGAGGTATAGTGAAACGGATCAGATGGGGTATGTTTATTATGGTAACTATGCGGGTTATTATGAAGTGGCCAGGGTTGAAAGTCTCAGAAGTCTGGGATTTGCCTATAAAGAGCTGGAAGGGCAGGGTGTGATGATGCCGGTGTTGGAAAACAAAACCAAATTTCTGGCGCCTGCCAAATATGATGAGCTGCTAACAATTAAAGCCAGGATTGCCAGTCGCCCGGGTGTGAGGATCATCTTTCATTATGAGATATATAACGAACAGTCCGAATTGATCAATACGGGGGAGACTGTTTTGGCCTTTGTCAATATGACTTCAGGCCGCCCGTGCCGCCCACCCCAGGTGATGCAGGATCTGCTGGATCCTTATTTTAATTAAGAATGATTAACTAGGCAATGAAGAGAAGGATTATCACATATATTATGAATTCTCCAATGTTTCATTGGATCATTGCGCTGTTGAAAAAGATACGTTTCAAGAAAGCCAATGTCTCGTTATATGATGTGATCAAGATCTTTTTGGAGAAGCTGACCAAGGATGAGGTAATAGAGAGGGCGGAGGCCGTTGCTTTCAACTTTACACTTTCGATTTTCCCGGCTGTCATTTTTCTTTTCACCCTTATACCATTTGTTCACCAGTGGATACCGGATGTAAGTACTGAAAACATCATGGAGTTCATCGGCAATATGATGCCTCCAAGTATGTATGATGTTATATCATCGACCGTGGAAGATATTATCAGCAAGCAGCGGGGTGGACTATTGACATTTGGTGCCCTGTTTTCATTGGTATTATCTACCAGCGGTATGCTGGCGTTGATGAAAGCCTTTAACGCCTGTTATAAAACAGTCGAAAAGCGTGGGTTCTTTAAAACCAGGTTAATTGCTACCGGGCTTACCATGATGCTGGCATTTGTATTGATCCTGGCCATCATATTACTCATTGTAGGAAATTTTGTTGTCAACCTGATCAACTCTGAGCTAAGCTGGCTGGACCTGGATGCTTATGTGGTAAACCTGTTGCTGATATTAAGATTTGTGGTGATATTTATCGTTTTCTTCCTGGCGATTTCTTTTATCTATTACTTCGGTCCCGCCGTACACTATAACTGGCGCTTTTTCTCTATCGGTTCTTTTTTGGCCACCCTGCTTTGCCTGGGTATTTCGTATACCTTTTCTTTTTACGTCACCAATTTTGGCACCTATAATAAATTGTACGGGTCGATAGGCGTACTGATAGCCCTGATGATATGGCAATTGATATTGTCCGTGGTGTTATTGGTGGGCTACGAGTTAAATGCCAGCATCCACAAGGCACACTCTATCGTAACCGATCCTGTGGAAAATGAATAAAAAGAAAAAACTTTTACCACCACCCTTTGTCAAAAGAAAATAAAAATTTACATTTGCAGCCTTAAAGTAATGAACGACCATTAGAGGAGTGGCGGAGTGGTCGAACGCGGCGGTCTTGAAAACCGTTGTACCGCGAGGTACCGGGGGTTCGAATCCCTCCTCCTCTGCTGATTCAGTTGAGAGCAACAGATATTTGCTGTTGCTTTCGACTTTCAAATAGCTATTTTTGTGTTTCAAATTTTTTGTGTAAAACAACCAACCCCTACGCTTCTTCATACGGCAAAATACCATGACAATAGTGGTCGCAAAATACAAGCGATTGTGGGGACATTCAGAATGGGAAACAATTAAAATCGAGGTTGTTGAAAACCTTTCTCTAGATCTAAGTAGTCCAATGGTTGTACCATTAATTAATTGTAGTAAGCCCGAATTCAATTTCCTTATCCAAGGTACACAAAATTGTTAATATCTTAGGTTCAGTTTTTACCTAACATACTTATGAAATTATTATTAAAATTTTTTAATTAGCACATTGTTTTAAATTAACACATTGTTTTAAAATTTAGTGCTTAATAATGTAAATAATAAAGAGGGAGAATATGGAGAAAAAATTGTTAGAGATATTTAATACAGTTCTTACAAATAGAAGTAAAGAAGCTATAAAGGGATTAACTCCGAATATGCATTTAAGAAATGATATTGGATTTGATAGCCTTGATCTGGCTGAATTGACAGTAAGAATTGAAGCGGAGTTCGATATAGATATTTTTGAAGATGGTATAATTAACACAGTTAATGAAGTATTTGATAAACTCGAGCGATAATGTCGGATAAATATTTTTATATCGATTGCCAAAGAGGTTTAAAAGTTGAATTTAATAAACTTATAGATGATGTGAACGAAAGCAGTACTTATAGTAAGTATTGTTTAACCCATGATTATTATCAAATTTTTAAAAATATAATTGTTTCCTTATTGATAGATAAGCCTATTTATTTATTAGATTACGATTTTTCTACTGAGGAAATAAATCAGCTTACCGGAATTGATATTAAGAATCAGTCTCTACAATCGATTGCTATCAAAGAAGTAAACAATATTGATGACCTTATTAAGCGAATTAAAAAAGTACAAAAATGGAGAGTCTTTTTATTTACTTCTGGGACAACAGGCGTTCCTAAGAAAATATCTCACAATTTTTCTTCGATTACCAGGATGGTTAAGGTTACGGAAAAGCACGCTAATGACGTTTGGGGATTTGCTTACAACCCAACACATATGGCAGGAATGCAAGTCTTTTTTCAGGCACTGCTAAACAAGAATACAATTGTAAGACTTTTTGGTTTGTCAAAGGATGAAATTATTAAAAGTATTGCTAATGAAAAAGTTACCCATATTTCAGCGACCCCCACATTTTATAGGTTACTATTACCTGTAGAACAACAAATAACATCTGTAAAAAGAGTCACGTCAGGTGGTGAGAAATTGGATGTCAATATTGCCAATAAATTAAGGGTTGCATTTGTAAATGCTAAAATATTGAACGTTTATGCATCAACAGAGGCAGGAACAATTTTTGCGTCAGAAGGTGAAATCTTTTCTATAAATCAGATTCATGAAAATTTAATAAAAATTGTTAATGAGGAATTGTACATAAAAGCAGACCTATTGGGTAATTCAGATAATTACAAGCTAGAAGGAGATTGGTATGCTACTGGAGATTTAGTTGAAATAATATCAGAATCACCGTTAAAGTTTCGATTTTCTTCCAGAAAAAATGAAATGATAAATGTTGGTGGTTACAAGGTAAACCCTTATGAAGTTGAAGATGCACTTCTTTCAATTGAATCAATTAGTAATGCATTAGTTTATTCCAAGAAAAATTCGGTATTGGGTAATATTGTGTGTGCTGATATTGTCTGTGACAACAAGTCATTATCGATTCCTGAAATAAGTAAAATATTGCGTACGAAGATTCAAGAATTTAAGATTCCAAGAATCATAAATTTTGTAACAAAAGTTGAACAAACAAGAACAGGCAAGAAAATCAGAAAATGAAAAATATAATTGTTACAGGTGCATCCAGAGGTGTTGGTTTTAATATAACAGAGACATTAGTTAAAGAATATTACCATGTAATTGCAATCAACAGAAATGTTTCTGATGCTTTAAAGGACTTACAGATTAAATTTCCTGATTCCTTGACCATTATTCCATATGACTTAGCGGATACAGAAAACATTCATTCCAAAATATTTAAGGAGGAAATAACCTATGATAAATCAATTCATGGTTTAATTAACAATGCGGCGATGGCTTATGATGATATTATTACAAATATCAATTTTAAAAGACTCGAAGGAATGTATAAAGTTAATGTATTCTCCCCAATGATTTTAACCAAATATGCGATTAGACACATGTTATTACATAAAGTAGCTGGAAGTATAATTCATATTTCAAGCATTAGTGCTCATACTGGTTATAAAGGACTGTCAATGTATGCATCGACCAAAGGAGCTCTGGAATCTTTTTCCAAAAATACCGCACGAGAATGGGGAGAGGTAGGGATTAGGTCTAATTGCATTGTACCTGGTTTTATGGAAACAGAAATGAGTTCTGGTTTGAATTCTCAGCAAAAGGATAGGATATATAAAAGAACTAGCCTTAAAAAACCTACTTTTATTGAATCAGTTTCAAAAACCGTATCATTTTTACTTTCAGATGATGCATTTTCAATTACAGGGCAGAACATTCATGTGGATAGTGGAACAATTTAAATAGTTGTGAAAAATCTATATAAAAACATTAAAAGTTTAATAATAAAATATAATAGTGACAGAATATTAATTCATTCAGATGTTTTGTTTGGCTTTAAAATCAAATTTGAAGATCATAAACATTTTTTGGAATCTCACACTACCATGCTAAAAGGTTTATGTGAAGGATTAGATATCTGGATGCCAGCATTTAATTACGATTTTTGTAAAGGAAAAACCTTCGATGTAAAACAAGATGTAAGCCAGGTAGGCAACCTTTCCGAGTATTTTAGAAGTAATATATCTGAATGGCGTTCACCTATCCCTGTATTTTCCTTTGCAGGGCTAGGAGTAAAGCCAACACTGTCCGATAAAATTGAGATTGACCCATTTGACGGAGATTCTCTCTTTGCAATACTCCATCGAAAAAAGGGGTTATTAATGCACTATGGATCTGGATTCCATACAACAACCTTGATTCATTATGTGGAAAGAATTTCAGAAAAACTATTTTATAGATATGATAAAGTTTTTAAAAGTGATATAATTGACGAAAACAACATAAAGAGAGCTGTTAATTTGAACTATCATGTCAGACCATTAGGGTATTCTTTAGGGTACGACTGGAAAAAACTTGAACAGGAATTAATTGAAAATAATTTGCTGTTTAAATTCAAGGAAGGAAGAACGTGCATATTAATTGGGGGGATTGAAGATATTGTATTTTTTTGGTTAAGCAAGCTTAATGATGATCCATTATATTTTTTAGATGATAAAACAAGACTTTGGGTTGATGAAAAACTCAAAATTTTAAACAGACCTTTTTTGCTAACCGACTTTGAATGAGATGAAAAAAGAACTTGAACATTATTTTGACCGTCTTTGGTCAATAAATAGAAGCCTTACCGGTAATGGAAATAGAGAAACATTAAAAATACTTTCTGAAATCATTGATTTAAAAATTTCTGAGGTGCCATGTGGAACACAATGTTACGATTGGACTGTGCCTCCGGAATGGAATGTTAATGAAGCTTGGATTAAAGACAGCAAAGGAAATGTGATTGTGGATTTTTCTATAAACAATCTCCATTTACTAGGTTATTCAGAACCTTTTAAAGGGAAATTAAAATATGAAGAGTTAAAAACACATATTTATACTCTTCCAAAGCAACCTGAGCTTATTCCGTATTTGACTTCATATTATAAGAGAAGATGGGGCTTTTGTATGTCACACAAACAATTTATTAGTCTTGACGAAGAAGAAACATACGAAGTATTCATAGACTCATCTTTAGACGATAATGGATCTATGACAATTGGAGAAGCAATTATTAATAGTAGCGCAGAAAAAGAAGTTTTGTTTTCAACTTATGTATGCCACCCCTCGCTGGCAAACAATGAATTGTCTGGACCATTGGTAAGTGCTTTTATTTATTCAAAGCTTAAAGAAACGAAGGGACTTGGATATAAATATAGATTTGTATTTGTACCCGAAACCATAGGAAGCATTTACTTGCTTTCTCAAAAAGGTGAATATTTTAAAAATAATTTGGCAGCAGGATTTGTAATTACTTGTGTTGGTGATTCCGGAGAGTTTACGTATAAAAAAAGTAGACGGGGGAATGCTCTACCCGATAGAGTTACTGAAACAGTTTTGAGACAAACTGAAGATAATTTTAATATTGTAGATTTTTTCCCAAGCGGTAGTGATGAACGTCAATATTGTTCACCTGGGTTCAATTTGCCTGTGGGTTCTTTAATGCGAACTATGTACGGAAAATATCCTGAATATCACACCTCAGGAGATAATAAAAATTTTATTTCATTTGAAGCGATCGAAAAATCGGTTGAGAAATATCTTGAAATAATCGAGGTCATTGAGAAAAACGAGAAATACATTAATACCATGCCTTACTGCGAACCTCAACTTGGGAAAAGAGGATTGTACCCAACTCTTGGATCACAGGTAGGAACACAAGACATTGTTAATACAATGATGTGGATTTTGAATTTATCTGATGGCACAAATGACTTAATTAGTGTCTCTGAAAGAAGTAAAATTCCTATACGTAACCTTATTCCTGTGGTTGATAGATTAATGGAAAATGGGATAATTAAAAAACAATAGTTATTCTTTTATGAAAAATCTCAAAATACTTTTCCATTCTCTCCAAACCCTCCACCAAAAAGTTCGATCCAGACCCCTTCATCCCTGCAGATTCAGCAAGAGTGTGAGCATACAGCAACAGTAACTACCTGTTGCCGTATGCTGTTGCTCTCATACCATAATAAATTTGATTTCACCACCCACAGCGTAGAATCCTATACAATCCTGAAGGGCAGGCGCAAAGAACTTCTCAGCGCGTAGGCAAAATCAAATAAAAACCTCTTGCTTGTGGGCTTTTTTGCTACCTACTTTTAGCGCCATTGTAGCCAACAATAGTCTCGTATATGTGGCATGGCGAGCTTTTGCTCGACATGAACACATATACATTGTTGGCTACAGGATTTAAGCTTTAAAGTTAATTTGTCATTTATTGGTCCAAAGGAACATACCTTTCTTTTATTATGTTAAAATGATGTATTTGATGTGCAGTAACAGTGAGCCCAATGGCATAAAGAGGCATCTCGTATTCAAAAAATTCACAGTTTGTTTCAAGTATTTTCTTACTAAATGATTCAAACATGATTATTGTTGATTGGCGTACAATTCGAAGCTCATTTACCAGCTGCTCAATTGATAGTTCATCTGCATTTGAATTTTTGCCCATTATTTCCTGGTCATGTGCATCCGGAATGGTACCTTCCCCACGGGCAAAAATTATAGCTCTAAAACACCAAATTCTTTCCCAATCTATGAGATGCTGTAATATTTTATGAATTGTCCATTTGTCTTTTTTATATGTTTTCAAGCCAATTCTGTTTAATTGAGCAATATCAATGTTATTGATTTCTTTCAAACTTAGTTTAAGAGCCTCTGTGAGTTCAGTGCCCTCATTTAACTTATAAACATATTCTAAAAACGCTGGATTTTTTTTTGTCTGTGACTTATCCATTATTTATGTTTTTCTTGTTATTAATAATTCGCTAGGTACCACAACGTGGCACATATTTTTGTTGTATATGTTTTATCTTTTATACCAAAAGGATAAAACAAACTAGCTTTTTTGAAATTTAATAAACGCTTAAGAAATATGCGTTTACACCTAATTAACTAAACATCCGATTTGAATTGTCGGCAGATATTCCCAAGCCATTGTAGCTGATTTTTCCGCAACTGCTCTTGCAACGGTGCCACTTTTTCCTGTTCACTTTTCAACAATTTCTCATACAGTTCTTTATTTTCTTCAATGGCATCCATGTACGCTTCCAAAGGGTGAAAGGTGCATTGAAAGTATAGACCTTGCCGAATATTTGAACTGTCAGGATTATGTTGAACAAAATTGTAAAAGCAGTTTCCTCTTCAATGTTTTTTATAGCATCGAGCGTGACACCAGGTGCCTCGGCCATCTTGTTCAGCTTATCATCGCCAGGGGTTTCCTTTTGCTTGGAATTTGAGATAGTTTGCCGGGTGACATTTATTTTGAAAGCAACGGCTTCCTGCCTATCATCTCAAGCATGCGGTGAAAATTTCTTCAAATATGCTTTTTGGGTGGTTTTGTATGCATAGACCAAATATATCAATTTCTTGTATGATTACAAAGTCATTCAAAATTTGACAAAAAATGCTATTGCGCTCGCTTTTTTATTTAGCCTCCACAACAAATTAATATTCCGGAAATTCAGCATACATAAGCCAGTTCCATCAACAAGATACTATAACTCATTGTCTTACCAGCTAAAAATCATAAATTAAAAAATGATCTTTATTGCAGGTATCACTATTGCCATCCTGATAGAATTTTTACTCCTTAGTAAAAAGAACAAATCCGAATCGGACAAGTTTTTGACATTATGGATGTTTTTGATTGTAGTCCACCTGTTCCTGTTTTATACCGAATTTTCGGGTGCGGCCTTTGAGTATCCTTTTTTGCTGGGTGTAAGTCTTCCGCTGCCACTGCTTCAGGCTGTCTTTCTTTATTTCTATGTGGGCTCCCTCACCAACCTGCTTCCAAAAAACAGATCAATTTTACTGCTGCATCTTTTGCCAGCTGCCATCGCCTACTTATATCTCATTTCATTTTTTATGCTGCCTTCCGATGAAAAGATTTTTGTATATGAGAATCAAGGTGCCGGCTACGAAATATTTTTGAGCCTGCTTAATTATGCTACCATTATTTCCGGCATTGCCTATGTTACCTGGTCGCTTCTCTTACTGAGAAGGCATAGACGGAACATCCTGGATAAGTTTTCCGATGTTGAAAAGATAAACCTTCGCTGGCTGCAAATATTAACCTGGGGAATGGGGGGGATCTGGTTGATTGTGATCTTTGAAGAGGGTAGTATATTTACATTTTCGGGTGTTGTAATATTCGTGTTTTTGATTGCTTTTTTTGGCATCAAACAGGTTCGGATATTCGCCTCCAATGAACCAGCCGAAGTTGATGCAGCGCCTCCCAAGGGTAAGTATGCCAAGTCAGGCTTAAATGAAGCGTTGTCATCCAGGCTATATGAGCAGTTAATTACCCGTATGAATTCAGAAGCCCTTTACAGGAATGGAGATCTATCCATTGGCGACCTGGCTTCCCAACTGGATGTTCACCCCAACTATCTTTCGCAGGTCATCAATGAGCGGGAAGGCAGGAATTTTTATGATTTTGTGAATCACTATCGCGTGGAAGAATTCAAAAGGCTGATTGCCGACCCTAAAAACCACCATCTTACCTTACTTTCAATGGCCTTCGACTGTGGATTTAATTCAAAATCAGCCTTTAATCGCTATTTTAAAAAAAACACGGGGCAGACGCCCTCCGAGTATTTCTCTTCTGTTACTAAAGTCTAGCCTACAATTCCTTCGTATCCTCTTGCAAGGAGGTACCACTAAATGGTCCCACCTTTCAAGATAGGTCGATTACCACTGATCTCGCGCATACTTTTGCTTCAGTTTAAATTCTTAATCAAAAAAATTGTTTATTATGATCACATTAAATTTAAAAAAATCACTAATCGCAGCGTCGTTTTTAGGATGCAGCATTTTTTCGCTTAGCTTATGTGCCCAGGATGGGGATAGACACACCGACCTTATTGAGAATTCCCAGGAGTCTTTAAGGAAAATGACCGACAAAACCCCCGCGCTCAAAACATATTTAGATGAGTCCTACGGGTATGTGGTATTTCCTAAAATCACTAAAGCCGGTATTGGTGTTGGCGGTGCCACAGGTAAAGGTACTGTCTTTCAGGGTCATGAAGTAGTTGGTACTTCACGCTTGAAGCAGGCATCTTTTGGATTACAGTTAGGCGGGCAACAATATAGTGAAGTGATATTATTCAAAGATGAAAAATCCTTTCAACGCTTCAAAAATGGTAATCTTAAGTTTGACGCACAGGCGACCGCTGTAGCATTAAAGAAGGGCGCGGCATTAGATGCCTCCTACTACAAAGGCGTGGTGGTTTTCACAATGGTTAATGGTGGTTTGATGTATGAAGCATCTATCGGTGGACAGCACTTTTCATATGAATCGATAGCTGGTGCCGAGACGGCTGAAACTTCATCTGCCCAATGACAAAACAAGCACAGATACCTTTGATCAGGTGCTTTACCAATTGACCTGACTTATGATCTAAGTCAGGTCAATTTTTTGACCAGCATATAGCTACAACCCGAGCGTGCTCCCAATAAAGAAAACCATTTCAATTGTACACCCACTTACGTTTGTATCAAAAATTTTTCTCCCGGGTTATTCCAGGCGAAATCAAAAAATATCAAATCATCAATCCCATGAAGAAGGTAATTGAAAAGATATTCTCAATAATGATCCTGATTATTAGTATGCTGTTATTGCTGGCAGCAATTTACCTGCTGGCTGGGTAGTGTTCATGTTGAATTTAAAAGCCGACAAATTAAATTAATTTAAACATTATTGTTAAATTTAGTAGTTTCTATTTTTTCGAAGAGGTTCTGCTGGCTGTTTAATGGCACTATTTTATAGGTACCTGGGTACATACAATTAGGTTTGGTATTAAAAATTGGGAATTAATCCCGGGCAGGTGTGCTATCTGCATATTGAAACAACGCCATATGTTTAAAAAGTGCTACATATTCAACTGGCTGCCCATGCTGATTTTTGGTGTGGTGTCAACCATTGTCATATTGGTGGGTGCACCTGCCTATGCCCAGTCCAACGACATAAAATTTTCACATCTTGATATTGAAGATGGACTTTCCAATAATCAGGTTAACACGATCATAAAGGACAGGTCGGGATTTATGTGGTTTGGTACCATGTCTGGCCTGAACAGATTTGACGGTTACGATTTTAAGGTTTTCAGGCATGTTGCCGGAGATTCTACCAGTTTGTCAGATAGCTACATAGAAGATATGCTGGAAGACCGGCTGGGGCGGTTATGGATAAGAACCAGGAAAGGGCTAAACAGGTACGACCCAAAAACTGAAAAGTTTACCTGCCACCCGAACATGATCTCAAAAGAAACCTCTATAAACCCAATGGTGATGAGTAGCATGTTATGTGATGAAAATGGTATCTTTTGGATTGCCTTTAAAGGATCCGGGTTATACAAGATATTTTTTGATGAAATCAGGGATAGCACGAAGGTTTCAATCATTGAGCACCAACCCGGCGATACTTCTTCCTTACACTCAAATAATATTTCTGATATCCAAATCGACGCCTTGGGAAATCTTTGGCTCGTATACCCAGACGGTATTTTGGAAAAGCTGAATCCCAGGACGAACAAGGTGGAATACAGGAATAATTACCTGTCATCGCTTTATAAAAACAAGATTTTGTCATATCGGCTGTTTATAGACAGCGATGATGATATCTGGATATGTGCGGTAGATGATGCAAAGGGCGTATTCTATTTTAATGGTAAAAACAAAAAGTTTGTTCACCTGAGCACAAAATCAAATCATAAGTTGAGTACTGATATTATTAAAGGAGGGTTGGCAGAAGATGATAACGGCAGGATTTGGATAGGCACTGATCATGGAGGGGTTAATATTCTTGACAAGCTCAATTTTAATATCACCTACCTGTTTCATGATAACACAAACCCATTTAGCGTCAGGCAAAACGTCATAAACTGCATTAATAAAGACAACACAGGAACGATATGGATAGGCACGTTTAAAAAAGGGATAAGCTATTATCGGGAAGGAATTTTTAATTTTAAACTTTTTAGACACAATGCTTCCGACACTAATAGCCTTCCTTTCGACGATATTCAGTGTTTTGAAGAAGACCGCCATGGCAATCTTTGGATTGGTACCAATGGGGGTGGTTTAATATATTTCAATCGGGAAAGGAATACTTTTAAAAGGTATCAACACGATGAATATGATCCTAATAGTCTGTCAAGCGATGTAATCATAAGCCTGGAGCTGGATAGTAATAATAATTTATGGATTGGAACCTTTTATGGAGGGTTAAACAAATTTGACGGGGAAAAATTTACAAAATTCAGATACCGCAATAATGTTAACACAGGTATCGCCAGTGATAAAGCCTGGCGGCTCTATGAAGATTTCAAAGGTACATTGTGGATAGGTACATTGGGGGCTGGGTTGGATACATTAAATCGGGAAACAGGGGAATTCACCCATTTTAAGACAGCAGAAGGAAATTCAATCCACTCTGATTTTATCACCGACTTTGAAGAAAGTCAAAACGGAGATTTGTGGATAGGGACTAGTTATGGCATCGACCACTATGACAGAAAGAACAAGAAATTCACACATATTGTAACCGACTCCAACAACCCAAACTCCCTAAGTAATTTCAATGTTAACTGTATCCACGAAAACAGCCAAGGCAATTTATGGATTGGAACGCGTGATGGCTTGAACTTTTATGATAAGGCCAATTCGTCTTTCAGGGTCTTTCGCACAGATGATGGGCTACCTGACAATGCCATTTTAACAATTTTGGAAGATGCCAAAGGAAACTTATGGCTGGCAACTTCCAATGGGCTATCAAATATGCTGCTGGAGGGTATTCCGGGCACCCCGGATTTTCGGTACCGGTTTATAAATTATGACAGTCAGGACGGACTTCAAGGCCGTGAGTTTAACGTCGGTGCTGCCTATAAAACCAGGGATGGGAAATTGTTTTTTGGCGGAGCAAACGGGATGAATGTGTTGTCGGAAGAGATTGGCTTAAACACCAAAGTCCCAAAGGTCGCATTTACAAATTTTCAGGTGTTTAATAAATCAATTCAGGTGGGACAGGAATTAAATGGAAGGGTATTGCTTGAAAAGTCAATCACCTATGCTGATCAGATTGCGCTAAAGCATTCCGAAAATATTTTTTCCATCGAGTTTGCCGTGCTTGACTTTTTTCGGCCTGTAAAAAACAAATATGCCTACATGCTGGAGGGTTTCAACAATGACTGGTTGATCACCGGTGGAGATTTCAGGAAAGTGACCTACACCAACCTGGATCCTGGAAGCTATACATTCAAGGTAAGGGCTTCCAATGCAGAAGGTTATTGGAGTGATGAGATCAAAAGCCTGAAAATTGTTATTTCCCCGCCATTCTGGAAAACCCCGCTGGCGTTTGTGATTTATGGGATTTTTATTACCGGCGCCTTATTGTTGGCAAGGACTATCATACTGGAAAGGGAAAGGATGAAGCACAAGCTGGAGCTGGAAAGGCAGGAGGGTGAAAGAATGCATGAGTTGGATATGATAAAGACCAGGTTTTTTACCAACGTTAGCCACGAGCTAAGGACGCCATTGTCACTGATCATTGCACCCATCGAAAAATTGGTTAAAACTATACACAGTGGAGATCAACAGCGGCAGCTGATAGTAATGCAAAGAAATGCAAAGCGGCTTCTGAACCTGGTCAATCAGCTGCTGGATTTTAGAAAAATGGAGGTGCAGAAGTTTAAGCTGAACCCGGGTAATGCCGACATCATCCGGTTTATTAAGGAAACCAGCGAGTCCTTCATTGATTTATCAGAAAACAATGATATACAATTTGAAATAAAGACCAGTATGGAGGAATTGGTCATGTCGTTTGACCAGGATAAAATGGAAAAAATTATCTTCAACCTGCTTTCCAATGCATTTAAGTTCACGCCTCAATATGGCACGATTACGATCAGCATAGATGTTTTCAAGGCCGCAGCAAACCAAAAGCAGTTGAGCATTAAGGTGATGGATTCGGGAATTGGTATCCCTAAAGACAAACTGGATAAGATCTTTGACAGGTTTTTTCAAAATACTGAGGAGGGCGCTATGATGAATCCTGGAAGTGGGATCGGCCTGGCTTTGACCAAAGAATTTGTGGAACTTCACGATGGAAGCATTTATGTCAATAGTCAACCAAATGAAGGAAGTACCTTTATCGTTACCATACCCGTTACCAACAATGGTCCTATTCACAAAAGCCAGCCAACATCGATTATCAGCAAAAAGGATGATCATCCAAATGATATCTTTTCTAATAAAGCACCCAGTGGTCAGGTTGACAGCCAAAAACAGGTAGTTTTGTTGGTCGAGGACAATGACGACTTCAGGTTTTATTTAAAGGACAACCTTAAGAGCAATTATACCATTGTTGATGTCACCAATGGAAAAGAAGGGTGGGAGAAGGTATTGGAAATCAGTCCCAAACTTATTGTAAGCGATATCATGATGCCGGTAATGGATGGCCTGGAGCTATGCGCTAAGGTCAAAGGTGACCTTAGAACCCGGCATATCCCCATTATTTTATTATCGGCCCAGGCAGAAGACAACGACATGATACGCGGCTATGAAACTTTGGCCGATGACTACATCACTAAACCCTTTAATTTTGAAATCTTGCAGTCCAGGATTAAAAATCTGATTGCGGTAAGACAGTCCCTCGATGTACACGAAAAGGTGGAACTTAAACCTTCGGAAATCGTGGTGAAGTCGGCAGAGGCAGATATGGTAAGAAAAATTACCAGGATCATTGAAGCCAATATAGATAACGTGAATTTTTCAGTGGAAGAGTTGAGCAGGGAGTTGGGTATGAGCAGGGTTAATCTTTATAAAAAACTTCTGGCCATTACCAATAAAACCCCTATTCAATATATCCGCCATATCCGATTGAAGCGCGCTGCTCAATTATTGTCTCAAAGCCAAATGACCGTAGCAGAAGTTGCCTACCAGGTCGGATTTAACAACCCAAAAAACTTCGCCAAGTACTTTAAAGCGGCATACAAAATCCTCCCCTCTAAATATGCCAAAACCTTCATGCCAGATTCTGAATGCTAGCTGGTTGACCATCGGGAAGCCTGCGTGAAATGGCCGCTTAACACAATCATAGCTAAGTCCCAAAGACACATATCAACAATATCCGGATGTTCACCTCTTAGTGTAATAAATACTGCTACAAATGATCTAAACGGCACTTTATTAACATTTCGACCCCTATTTAGTAACATTTCGAACCCTATATAACCTTGCCAAACGAGAGGTGTGTTGGTAATTTAGAAAAGAATACGTTTAAAGATTGTATTAAAATTTGAGTTTCGTAAAATTATGGCTGTTTTGATGAAAAATTATCAATAATTATAGCGTTGTGGCTTTTGAGCCGATAGTAGATGTAGGGTTTTGTTGTATTTTTTCTCATAACCGGGCTTTAGGAAACTCAGGTTCATAATTGAATAGGTTAAGCATGTTGATTCACTTCAAAATTACATGTTTTACAAGAGGGATTGAAGCCTCGAAGAATTAGGTGGGAAATGTAAATTAATGAATACCTCTTTTGTTTTAAAAATTCTCTACATGAAATATAGAACAGCATTTATATTATTTAACTAGTCTAAGCTTATGAATAAAATTATTTACAAATTAATGAAAGGTTTTCATCCTGAAGACCACCAAAGTTTATGGCGGGAAAGCTTGAAATTGAGGGCCCAGTTTTTACTGGTTACCCTGATGTCCTTTTCGCTAATAACAATGGCGCAGAATGCGGAAACGTATAAGCTAACCGGGAAAATCACATCGGTAGAAGATGGAGGTGCCATTCCGGGCGCTACTGTCTTGGTTAAGGGTACCAACAGGGGTACAAACTCAGATGTTGATGGAAATTATACGCTGGAAGTTGCCACCGATGACATCATTGTCGTTTCAATTATTGGGTATATCACCCAGGAGGTCAATGTTGGCGGCAGGACAAAGATTGACTTTTCACTTTTAGTCCATTTGCAGGAATTAGAAGAAGTAGTAGTGATTGGATATGGTGAAATGCGACGCGCTGACATGTCGAGTGCCCAGACATCCATATCTGCGGAAGATATTGAAAAAACGGTTAATTCTACTTTAGAACAAGCCATCCAGGGGAGGGCCGCCGGGGTTTATGTAACCCAGGATACCGGCCAGCCGGGAGGTAGAATATCCATCTCCGTAGGTGGTGTAAACAGTATCAACGGCAGTAATGAACCTTTGTATGTAATTGATGGCGTGCAAATTGAAGTTGGAAGAGTGGGGTTCGGCGCCCAAAGTTCAACTAACCCGTTGGCAGGGCTTAACCCTTCCGATATTGAAAGCCTTGAAATCCTGCGCGGACCCTCCGCAACGGCAATTTATGGCTCAAGGGCTACCAATGGCGTTGTGATCATAACAACAAAACGAGGAAAAGCCGGAGACCTAAAAGTGGATTATGGCTATCTGTACAGCCTCCAGGACAAGCCTGAAGAAATTCCGGTAATGGATCTGCGGGAATTTGCTGAAATGACTACAGATATCCAAAACATTACCGGAGGCTCGGTACCCGCGGAATTTTTGGATATCTCATTGTTAAGTGAAGGTACGAACTGGCAAGATGCCTTGTTTGAGGCAAGACCACTACAAAAACATCAGTTGAGTTTAAGTGGTGGGTCTGATAATACCACCTTCTATCTGTCAGGTGAGTATTTCACCCAGGAAGGAGTAGCAGTCGGGTCGGAATTCGAGCGGTATAGTGTCCGTTTAAATGTTGATAATCAGGCCCGAGAGTGGCTAAAAATAAGTGGAAATTTCAATTTCAGTCAAACCGATGAGTCCTTGAATACCACACAAGGAAACGTGATCCGAAGCGCTTTGCAAATGGCCCCAAACATTCCGGTTAAAAACCCCGACGGTACCTGGGGAGGTGCGGATGCCGATAATGGGCAAAGTGTCCAGTTCACACCACTTAACCCAATCGCACTGGCCAATTTACAGACAACATCACAGGTGAGGCGACAGTTTCTAGGCGGAATTAATGCGGAGGTAAAATTAATTGACGGGTTAGTAGCCAGCACAAATTTCAATACAAATTTGGGTTTTACAAACAGAACCCAGTTCCAACCAACTTTTGTGCTGGGAGACAGGCGCAATGATGTAGCCAGCCTGAATGAATTTTCAGGTGTTAATACCTATTGGAATTGGAGTCAGCTTGTCAGGTACAACAAAACTTTCGGCAAACATAATATTGGTGTAATGGTGGGTCATGAAACCCAGGAGTCAACCTGGAAAAACCTGAGCGGCGGCAGGATTAATTTTGTGAGCAATGACATTTTAGATCTAAACCTGGGTGATGCCAATGGCGCCACCAATGGCGGTGGATCTGACGACTGGGCTATGGAATCGTACTTTAGCCGGATCAATTATAGTTATGATGACAAATACATTCTTCAGGCTGCCATTCGCCGGGATGGCTCTGTCAACTTTGGACCGGAAAACAGGTGGGGCACCTTCCCTTCAGTCTCTCTGGCCTGGAGGGTTGGCGAAGAGTCGTTTATGGATGAAGTAGGATTTATTAATGAGTTAAAACTTCGACTGGAGACCGGACTTACAGGTAACCAGGGACCGGCCAAAGGATTTTTCGGACCGCTGGCAGGTGTAACAACGCCGTGGGGAACCGGTTTCAAATTGGGTACTTTTTCCAATCCGGAACTGCAATGGGAGGAAACACTTACTTATAATGCCGGAATTAATATAAGCTTGTTTGAAAACAGAATCCAAATTGAAGGGGATGTCTATTTGAAGAAAACCGATAACCTCCTGCTAAATAACCCGCTTCCCGACTACATGGGCACCGCCGGTGAAGGCTCTATCTCCCCTCCCCTGGTTAACATTGGCTCACTGGAAAACAAAGGCTTTGCTGTCACCTTAAACACTGTTAATTATAACAAAGGTGGATTTACGTGGAGAACTAATTTAAACTTTTCTTCTTTCAGAACAGAGATTACGGAATTTTTCTCGGAGACGGCTGTTGTTGACCGGGTTGCCTGGTATTTCAGTAATTTCACCCAACGTTCAGTTGTTGGAGAAGCTCCCTGGCTATTCTATGGTTATGTCCACGATGGAATTTTTCAATCAATAGAAGAAATCAACAACAGTGCGCTGCCGGTGGATGGTTCGGGCGCAGAATTGCCTGTTGGCGTAAATGGGGTATATGTCGGCGATGTTAAATACAGGGATTTAAATGAAGATGGTATCATTGATGATCGCGACCAAACCTTTATTGGCAATCCCTGGCCTAAATTCTTTTATGGCATTACCAATACGTTTAGTTATAAAGGTTTTGATTTAAGCATATTATTGACGGGTTCTTACGGTAATGATATTTTGAATTATGTAAGGTACGTCAATACCAATCCTAACAACATTAATTTAGGTAGGAATATGCTGGATGAAACATTCGGCTATGCGCGGATAGAAGACCAAGGTGGTGACCCTGTCCTGCTAAATCCGGGCACCGATGTACCAAGACTTACTACTTCTGACCCCAATGGAAATTTCTCAAGGATTACGGACAAATTTGTCGAGGATGGTTCCTACTTGAGAATTAAAAATGTAACGCTTACTTACAATTTACCCGGTCAATTATTATCAAACCAAAATGTTGTAAGGAACGCTCAAATTTCCTTGGGCGTGCAAAACCTGTATACTTTCACCAATTACAGCGGTTTGGATCCGGAAGTTGGAGCCTATGTAGGAGCCAATGTTGCGGCAAATAATCAGCAAATAGGTGTCGATCCGGGAAGGTATCCTTTGACAAGGGTTTATACCCTGGGCGTAAATATTGGTTTTTAATTAACCGTTAAAAGTGAAAAAAATGAATAACATATATTTAAATGTACTAGCCTTTCTACTATTGACAGGCCTTTTTGGAGGGTGCAGTGAAGAATTTTTAGACAGGCCTCCAAAATCCAATATTGTTGATGCCAACTTTTATCAGACAACAGATCAGGTTTTGGCAGGTACTGCCCCCTTGTATAACCAGGTCTGGTTTTCTTATAATGACAAAGCTTCACATGGTATTGGCGACGCCCGTGGAGGGATCTTAAGCTCCAATTCTTACCAATTAACCAACATACAAATGAACACCACGGCGGTTACCGGAGAAAACGGGAGTTCCTGGCGCTCTTTCTTTAACATTATTGCTCAATCAAATACGGTCATCAATAACCTCAATCAATTTGCTGGTGAGTCCGTCCCGGAAAGTATCAAGCAGCACGGGATCGCCGAAGCGAGATTTATGCGAGGTATGGCGTATTCATATTTGGTGCAAAATTGGGGAGCTGTTCCGATTATTGAGGACAATACCACTTTATTGCAGGATACCGCAAAGACCAGAAATACCGTGGAAACCGTCTGGGAATTCATTATCCGCGACTTACAGTTTGCCACTGAAAACCTTCCGGAAGAACCTATTCTTCCAGGTAGATTGACAAGCTTTGCTGCCAAGGGAATGCTGGCCAAGATGTACCTTATCCGTTCCGGCGTTTCAAGTTCCGGAGGCACCAGAGATCAGGCTGATCTGGATATGGCGCGTACGCTTGCCAAAGACGTGATTGACAATAGCAGCGCCGAATTAATGGAAGATTATGAGGACTTATTTAAAACGGCTAACAATAACAATGTTGAATCGCTTTTTGCCCTTCAATGGAGTTACAATGGTACCTGGGGTTCTCAAAACAGTGTGCAGGCATTTTTAGCATTCGGTTCTGCAATCACTGGTTTTTCCGATGGTTGGGGTGGCGATATCGGAGGGTCCTATTACATTTTTGAAAAATATGAAGATCTCCTTGCTACAGGGAGCACGCCGGACGTGCGGAGAAAAGCAACCTACATGTTCCCGGGTGATCACTATGATTATATAAGCCAGGACGTCGATGGTGTTATTCAGGAATTAAGAGTGCCTATTGGAAACCAAGGCTTCAACCAAAGGGCGTGGGTTAAAAAATACGTAGTGGGCAGGCCTGAAGACAATGATGGCAGGGTTTTGCAGCAAAGGACTGAAATCAACACCTATATGCTGCGATTGGCTGATGTATACCTAATTTATGCTGAGTCCATTTTGGCTAATTCGGCATCTACTTCCGACGCCGAAGCCCTGGAGTATTTTAATCGCGTCAGGCAAAGGGCTGGTGTGTCCACCAAAACTTCGATCACATTTGAAGATATATTTAACGAGCGCCTGGTGGAATTTGCAATGGAAGGTCAGGCCTGGTATGAATTCACGAGGTTGCATTATTACAATCCCCAGCTGGCCTATGATATGCTAAGTCAGCAGGAACGTGGAATTGTAGACATTACTCCTGACCAGCCGGTTGATCCTACTTCATGGACCATCGCGGTCAGCACATCGAGGAAATTCCCGGTTGATCTGGGGAACTTCATCATACCTATTCCCGCCACAGAGCTTACCAGAGCTCCTAACCTGAGGAAACCACCTGTACCTTATGATTTTCAATAATAAGCAAAGACGATCGTGACATGTATCAAGACTTTAATTTGAATTACTATGAGAATATATGATATTAAGCTTTTTAGAACGCTGTTATTTACAACGTTAATCGTCGGAAGTGGCATTTATCTCTTATCGTGTAGCGAGGATGATGACGGTATGGCATCGGCCCTCCCGGTAATCACTCAGGTAAGTATTACAGACCCAACGGTTGACAGTACCTTTAGCAAATCATTTCGCGGGCAGCTGATTGTCGTGGAAGGGATGAATTTTGTAGGTGTAAGTCAGGTAAGAATGAATGGAATTGCGGTATCCTATAATTCAAACTATATTACCCCAACGAGCATCATTGTTTCCATTCCTTCTGATTTGCCTTTCCAGGGTGAAGACCCTTCCCTGCCCAATACCATAGAAGTAGTGAATAATGTCGGGGCGGGAAGTTATGATTTTATCTTTCTGGCACCTGAGCCTGGTGTTAGCCTTTTTAAGTTTGCTCCTCCGCTCACGGCGGGCGAAACAATGGAAATTCTTGGCCAAAATTTCTATAATGTGGAAAAGGTTGTTTTTTCCTCAGGAGGGACCACGCTGGCTGAAGTGACTAATTTTGAGGTAAATGACGACTTCGATGTGCTTTCATTTACCATCCCCAATGGGATTAACCTGGATGGTGAAATTACCGTCATTGCCGAAAGTGGGGAGGTGACAGATGATTACCTGCTGAATCCAATTCCTCAATTTTTGAGCCTCAGCGATGATATACAGCCTCCGGGAGCGCCTGTTACCATCGAGGGCAAGTTTTTTGAGTTTGTGGAAAAAGTGGTATTTCCGGGAGGTATTGAAGTTCCTGCCAAAGATATCACCTTCAACGATTTAAATACACAGATGGAATTAATTGTTCCCAACGGTGTGACAGGATTTGGTAAAGTGGAACTACATACCGCTTTTGACATCATTGAAAGCCCTATCAATTTCAACGATTTTTCAGGTGTTTTGATCAATTGGGACGGCCTTGGCTGGGATTGGGGAAAAGGATCGGTGGAAACTGCCGATGGCAGCGAGGCGCCGTTTGTTGGCACCGGGAACTATTTACACATGAATATGGCGGTACAAGGTTCAGACGAAGGCTGGTTAGATCCGCTGACCCTGGCTGTTAACTTCTCTCCCTGGCCCACCATTAATGATGTCACTGATGAAACACCAATAGGCGAAATGGCTTTGGCATTTAACTTCTATACCAAAGAGCCATTTGATCGTGGCTACTGGAAATTGCAATTAGGCCAGGGTGGATCTCATGGCGGAAGCCTCCAATTTAAACCGTATGATACCGAGCCTGTAGAAGCATTCAGGTGGACTACTTTTACGGTGCCTTTAACCGATATTATTACGAATGCCGGGATCCAAACTTATGGAGATTTGAAAGGAATAGACCCTACTGCCGTTCCTTTCTTTATCCAGTTTGGAAATGATAGCCCGGATCCGCTGGATGTGAATATGTATTGGGATAATATAAGACTCGTAAAATTGCCCTGATTACTTTTGTGAATTTTATTGCGGGACCCGGGGCTGTTCAATATTTTATTTATTGGACAGCCCCTCTTATGAACCCTGGCAATGGCAATTTGTGCCACCATTTACTTTTTGTTTGTATAGCCGGTTTCAAAAATCGCCGTTCAAAAACCTAAAAATCCTGTAAATGCGTTTTATTTATGTTTTGGGAATTGCCATTGGCTTGTCAATGCTTTTCAGCAATTGCAAATATGAAAAAAACGCCTCTGAAGATTTACTTTTTGTAAAGCTGGCACCAACCGAAACCGGCATTGATTTTATTAATTTCAATGAAGAAAATGATCGCCGGAATATCCTTACCTATGAATACTTTTACAACGGTGGGGGCGTGGCAGTAGGCGATATTAACAATGATGGATTAACAGATATTTATTTCAGTGCCAACCAGGGCGAGAATAAGCTCTATCTCAATCAGGGCGGATTTAAGTTTAAGGACATCACCCAATCGGCAGGTATACACGCTAAAAGTGGCTGGCGAACCGGTGTAGCCATGGTTGATATCAATGGAGACGGATTTCTCGATATTTACGTTTGCCGGTCAGGTAATGCCCATCCACTGCTTAGGGAGAACTCGTTTTTTATTAACAACAAGGACCTTACCTTCACGGATAAGTCTAAGGAGCTAGGCCTCAATGATGACTCATACTCAACCCAGGCAGCCTTTCTTGATTTTGATCGGGACGGTGATCTCGATGTATTTTTACTCAATCACTCAAGGTTGTCCATTTCAAACTCTTATGACATTTCAAAACGTTACTTGAAACGACGGGTTAAATACGTGGGAAATAAATTTTTCAGAAATGATAACGGACGGTTTACGGATGTAAGCGACACGGTGGGAATTTTCGGACATGCTGCCAACTATGGATTGGGTCTGGCCTATGCCGACATCAACGGGGATGGTTGGCTGGACCTATATGTATCTAATGATTACACCAGTAGGGATGAGTTGTTGATCAACAAAGGTGGGAAGGGGTTCTATGATGGCAGTGACAGTTTATTGACCCATATGTCACAGTTTACCATGGGCGTTGACATTGCCGATGTAAATAATGACGGATGGCCCGACATAGTATCACTTGATATGTTGCCTGAAAAAAATGAAAGACAAAAAGGTTTCTTCTGGCCGGATCAATTTGATGTGTACAATTCAATGGTCGCCAACGGGTTACATCACCAATACATGAGAAATATGCTCCATCTCAATAATGGGGAAGGCGCTTTTAGCGAAATCGGACAGCTTGCCGGTATTTCCAATACCGATTGGAGCTGGGCGCCATTGATAGCCGATTTTGACAACGATGGTCTTCAGGATCTTTTTATCACTAATGGATTTAAAAGGAATTTTACGGACAATGACTTCCTGCATTTTAAAAGCAATTTAGTCATGCAAGCCAAGCAAGGACAGGGACCTGGGAAACTGAGTGAGGTACTTGAACTTATCCCGACAAATGAGGCTCACAATTATATCTTTCGCAACGAGAATGGAATGTTGTTCTCAGACATGTCTGAAACCTGGGGTTTTGGAGAGGCAACGCTGTCCAATGGGGCTGCCTATGCGGATTTTGATAACGACGGTGATCTGGATATTGTAGTGAACAATCTTGGCGAAGAGGCTGGGGTGTATGAAAACACGACTGCGCCTGTAAACCATTTTTTAAAGGTCAGGCTTAAAGGGGCCGGGAAAAACATTTTTGGGGTGGGGGCCAGTGTATCACTTTATGCCAATGGAAAATCAATGATGAGGATACTTAATCCCTATCGAGGATTTCAGTCATCAGTGGAACCAGTATTGCACTTCGGCCTGGGCCCGATAAGCAACATAGATTCCTTGCAGGTTAAATGGCCCGATGGTAATGTTCAGGCAATACATAGCCTAGCAGCTGATCAAATGATTGAAATCGTACAAACAAATAACCGTTCCGAAATCTCCGCCGGTTTAACCGGACCGTACGGGAAAAATTATTTTTCCCTGATAAAGGGAGCTATAAAGTTTGAACACCGGGAGAATTCGTTCATTGACTTTAACGTACAGTCCATGCTACCCAGGATGTATTCAACGCAAGGGCCGGCCCTGGCAGTAGGGATTGTGGATGGAAACGGGTTAGAAGGTGTCTACATTGGTGGAGCAAAAGGACATGGAGGCGCTCTTTTTGTTAGAGAAAATGAGCACTATATTCAAAAAGGAAGCTTTCAGGAAAGCATATTATCGGAGGAGGTAGATGCTGCCTTTTTTGACGCTGATAATGATGGCGATGAAGATTTGTACGTGGTGAGCGGCGGTTATGAATATCAACCAAAAGATAGTTTATTGCAAGACAGGCTTTACGTCAACGACGGAAACGGTAACTTTCACGCCAGGCCCTTACCTCCATTTTACACCAGCGGCAGTTGCGTCCGGCCGGGCGACATGGATGGAGACGGTGATCTTGATTTATTTGTAGGAGGCCGCGTCATGCCAGGCAGATATCCTGAACCACCGGCAAGCCACTTGCTTATAAATGACGGATATGGTCGGTTCAGCATCCAAACAGATAGCTTGGCACCGGCTCTTCAAAAGCTAGGCATGGTCACCGATGCGGTATGGATGGATTTGAATAATGACGGGAAGCAAGATCTGATTGTGGTAGGAGAGTGGATGCCAATCACTATATTTATGAATGAAAATGGGAAGCTTGCTGATAAAACAAATGAATACCTAAACGAAAAAACAGCCGGATGGTGGAACAGGATTTTAGCTGCTGATTTTGATAATGACGGTGACCGGGATCTGGTGATCGGTAACTTTGGAATGAATAATCAATTTAAACCCTCGCCGGAAAAACCTGTCACCATGTATTATGCTGACTATGACAATAACGGGTCGGTTGACCCTATTATGAATTACTTTATTGGCAATAAAAGTTATCCCATGCCTACCAGAGATGAGTTGACACGTCAGTCACCTATGTTTAAAAAGCGTTTCACGGACTATAAATCTTATACTACTGCCACCATAGAGGATATGCTCACAGGGGATGAAATAAAAAAATCACGCCTCCTTCATGCTTTTCAATTTAAGTCCGGTTATTTCAGAAATGATGGCGACCGGTTCGTCCAAATGGAATTGCCAATGGAGCTTCAGATTGCCCCGGTATTTGGCCTTGGGGCTATGGATGTCAATCTCGATGGCCACCTCGACATTATCGCAGCGGGGAATCTTTCGCAAATCAGGGCGAGATTTGGTAAAGCTACCGGCAACTTTGGAACGGTCCTGTTGGGTGATGGAAATGGGGGTTTTACAAATTTACCTTCTCTTCATAGTGGACTGAAAATAATGGGCGATGTGCGCAACTTGGTTATCAATAAAGACCATATGATCGTGGCCGTTAATAATAGCCAACCCCAAGTTTACCGGATATCCTCCGGAGATTGATTATTCCCTTACTTTTATGCTGGTTAACACACCTATTCCACAATCACTTTTTCATAAATCCAACTGGTATTTACTTTCACTTGTAGAAAATAAAAACCTGACTGTATAGATTCCGGTAAATTTATTACCGTAGATCTATCGATTACTTTTGCAATCAATTTTCGGCCAAGATTGTCGTATAAGTAAATCCTCGCCCCACCTCTTATTTTATCACCTACTGTAACAAATATCTTCTTGTTCCTTACAGGATTGGGAAAAATTTCTATTTTTTGGTCCCTGGCATCGGCGATGGTTGTTATGATTTTTGAATAGGAAAGTTCTTCCGTCAAATTGTTTCCGGCTAAATCTGTTGCAGCACCGTCTTTAAGGGCAAAATTTATTGTACCATATGCTACCGGCTGAACAAAAATCTGATATTCCGAAGCGTTCAAAATATCTATTGCATTTATTTTCAGATTCTCTAAAGTGAAATCATCATGATCCAATTCATGGACGGGCTCGGAAAACTGGATCTCAATAATAAATTCCTCGAGCCCATCGGTCTCATTATGGGCTTCAATTTTGGCAGTGGGAGCAACATCGTCCAATGTGTACTGAAATAAAATATTGTCAATTCCGTTCCCGGCAAGATCATAAATGGTACCTGAGGGTATACTTATGGAAATTAGATTTTTGTTAATTGGTATAATAGTGAATGATATTTGATCTGGTGTTAAAGCAAAATTTTCAGTTTTTGCATTTTTAATAATGATTTGACCGGAATCAATCGGCTGAATCATTTCATTGAATACAATGGAAAAATCGAATGGTCCGTTTATTTGCCCGATGGCTGGTTTAACCATAGCGACTTCCGGAGAGGTGACATCATAAGTCACTTCCACACGGTTAGAGTATTTATTTAAATCTCCAAACTCATCAATAGCACTACCACGTAAAACGATAACAGAAACTTCTCCTTCCAAATCCGGGGAAACTACGGCATGATACAAACTGTCGGACCCATCCAGAGATACAAGGCTTCCATTGTGAATACTCAATATAGGATCCATTAAAAACGAAGACACTGGTTTGGAAAAAACAATATCCAATTTTATTTCCCCGGAATTTGTAATGCTATCTGTTAATAATACCAGTTTTGTATCAATGGCGGGGATTTTATAGACAACGTTTAAAGTATTTGAAGCCACATTACCATTTCCTGCATAGTCTTTTACAGCGGAGGAAGGGATGGTAATTTTAATGTCTCCCTGGTAATCCGCCCAAATATAGGCGACATAAGAAGTGTCCTCGTAATCTAAGTTGACCACCCACCCATTTGAAACGTTTATATCGTCGGCATTAAATCCCTTAATAGCTTCACTGAAGGCAATATTTATCGGAAATACTGCTGATGGAAGGTAATCTCCTTTAATACTGTTTAGTTCAACTGTTGGTTTGGTAAGATCGTGAAATATTTTTAAATCCTCCGAAGCTATATTCAAATTTCCGGCGATATCCATTATCTTTTCTTCAATAAATCTAAGTTCTACCATGCCCTCTTCATCCGGCTCAATTTCAGCTTGGTATCGATCTTCGACAGGATAAACAGAGGCAACCGCTCCGTTGGTAACTGAAAGGTGGGATGGCAAAAGCTCCGAAGATATTGGCTCACTGAAGAGTATATCAACAAGGAAATTGCCGTTAGTGGAATCTCCTTCCAACAATGAAACTAAGGTTATTTCAGGCGGTGTTATGTCATAGACAATAGTAAGGGATTTGGATGAAGCGTTTGGATTCCCCGATTGATCAAAAAATTGTCCTGCCGATATCTCGGCAAACACATCGCCTTCGCTGGTTGGCTGAACGGTCATAACATATCTTTTCCCTGATCCTGAAAAATTTGTTATTTCGCCATTTACAATATTTATATCTTCAGCTAAAAAATCAACAGGGACCTCACTCAACACTAATTCGTAGTTAATCTCCTGGTTTGTAAAACCTGTATCAGCGGGAATAAATGTTATGAACGGTTTGATCCCATCTATAACTATATTGCTAGTTTCTCCTAAAGATCCATCAGCACCGATCGGAGGAAGTACGCGGTTGGCAAGTACATCATTGGCATCGAGGACTTCACCGCCGTATACAAACGATTCTTCATTTTGATAATTTAAATTGTTGATAGTATCACCTTCTGCCACAATATAGGATAGCAGTAATATATTATTTGCCTTGTGTTCTTTATAAACAGCCTTCCCATGTTGCCTTTTATTCATATCAAGTATCAAAAAAGGTTTGTCTGATACTGAAACAGGCTTGTCAAATTCAACTTCAAATATAATTTCATCTCCGATTTTGTAAGTGCCGGATGAAGCAGCTGTTGACACTTTTTCAACCCTGGCCTGATTGCTCTCATAAAAATAAACAGCCCCTGACTGATAACCGGCTGTGGTATTTTCCTGAGGGCTACCTATGATAATATTGTTACCATAAATATCCACTTCGTAGCCAAATAATGCATTATCGGTTGGATTTGGTGGTAAAATGATAAAGTCCTCGGTAATATCTTGGCGCCATTCAGTATGTTTTCTATCAAACAGATAAACTTTGCCTGTCATCTTATCGTCAATTGAATCCTTTGAGTTTCCCACAATCAGGGTTGTTCCGGATTTAGCGACGGTTGAGGAATAGGATTCGGCAAAAGTATTTTCACTGGCCCTCATGGTGAATAATTCGGAGGATGGCATATCAGAGGTATACAAATTGAACCCCAGTAATCTTCCGGCTCGAACCGATTGACTGGATAATGGTGCCAGGGATCTTGGAGCACCTAAAAATGCCAGGCTATCTGACATCTCCAGCCCCATTTTAGAGACTGATATGGTTTTATCTTTTTTAAATAAAATTTGATCTTCTGTCTTATCAAACCACCCGCTATCTGATTTCATATATATATATGCTTTGCTGGTTTGATTAAGTCCCATGATCCCCCACCGAGCTCCTACCACCACCTTTTCGTCAAATATAGCTGCTGTTACGCCAAACCCTCTTGCCTTAGCGCTTTCTTTTGGTTTTAACCTTGCTTTTTGAACATGGTTTGACCAGGATTTACCAATGCGCTGGAATACAAAGACCCTACCAACCACGCTTGAACCTCCTCTTTCTAAACTGGATATAACCATCTCATCTCTGTAAATATCGACTGATGTTCCGAAATAATCTCTTTCCAGGGGATCAACTGGATTGATCTCAATGGGGGCGTCAGAATCTTCCCAGCCACCAGCGGGTTTTTCGAAAATGTAGACCTTCCCGGAATTCATTCCGTTATCGGAATTATTAGGTGCCGCCACGGCAATGGTATTGGCGTAAATAGCTACATGATCGCCGAATCTGTCGCCCACCTTACCGGACTTATTAGTGAGCTTTGCCTTTCTTATCCACTGCTGATCGATTTTCTCAAACACATAAGCCGATCCGGCATCAAATGCGATTTCATCATCACGCGGTGATCCAACCACAGCGTATTTCCCGGATATCGCCACATCATAGCCAAAGCTTCCCTCTGAGGCGGATTGTGTTGATGATCCAATTTTAGCATGCTCAAAATTTGTGTCCAGCCATCCGGATTCAGGTTTTTTGAATATCGAAACGGAACCTGAAAAGGAACCATTATCGTCATCAGAATTTCCAGCCAAAAGATAATCGTTGCTCAACGCCACGGAGAAACCAAGGTTATGCTCGGTTACACCTTGACTTGATATTAACTTAAATGACTCTGTAGCATTATTCCAGGTATCTCCTGTTTTGGAAAACCCAAATACGGCACCTGAAGATAACTCCAGACCATCCTCAACAGAAAGCCCCAGGAATATGGTTTCGTCAGTAACAATAATCCTCGGATTGAAATAAGCAACAAACCTGGATTCTTTGGTAGTTAAAAAGGCATTTTCTGTTTGGCTTGTCCAGGTAGCTCCCTGCTTTTCAAAAACCAGGACGCCGCCAGTTACTCCAACTCCTGGTCCGTAAACAGCTATCCCGGCTCCGATTACATTTGACTGAATTGAAACATCCACTCCTAACCAATTGCTATGTCCGGGATTAGAAGATGTCAACAAATAAGATTCAACACTATTTTGCCAACCAGACACTGGTTTTTCATATACAAAAACAGCTCCCTGATCTTCGTAAACTGCACCGTCGTAATATGGAGAACCCGCTACTATCACATCAGAATCAATGTCTACACTTATACCGAAATTTTCCTTGGCAGATTTTAAATTGGGTTTACTTTCTATCAATTTGGCGGTTTCATGCATATTCACCCATCCTGAGAGTGGTTGCTCAAATACATATACGGCTCCGGATCTATTGCCAGTTCCATATGCGTCAGGAGCACCGACAACGATTACGTCATTATCAATTGCTACATCGTGGCCGAATCGATAATTTTGATCGGCATCGGAGGCGGTAAGTTGAGCGTCTTCGTTGGCATCATCCCATTTTGCTCCCGGCTTAAGAAAGACAAATACTTTGCCGGACCGAACACCACCTACATCACTGCCTGGGCTGCCTACCACAATCACATCGTTTTGAATGGTAACCGCACTTCCGAAATACACTTCTTTTTCAGGAATAGCGGGAGACAAGGTCGCTATTTGCTCCCATTGACCATTTATTAATTCATAGATAAAAACAATCCCGCTGTTAAGCCCCATCAAATCACTGTTTGGGGCTCCAACCACCATGATGTCTCCATCGACAGCTAACGCATTTCCAAATTTATCTCCAAACTTCGCACTCACAGTAGGCAGGCCTTTATCTTTCTCGGTCCATACCTGGGCCTGGCTTTGGATTGATAATTTAGCAATTAATAAAATGATGAAAAATGATGAACAGGTGACACGAGCTTTTTGTATCATAATAACTCAAATAATTCCCATCTTAAAAATCACAAACCGATTGATGGTATAGTTAAAAATTTTATATGTAATAATTTTTTAAAAAATTTGACTTCACCTGTTTCAGATATGAACCTTACTCAGAACATAATAGATTAAAAAAGCATTGCCACCGCTCGAATCTGCCACTGAGGATTATAATGTTACTAAATACCGTGATATCAACATTTATAAAGCAAGATATAAAGAAATTTCATTCCGAAACCAATTTTTTGTAACCGATTTGGCTATTTTGGATTTAATATTTATTCTCCCGGTGGCCGTGCAAGTACATTAGATAAGTTTGTGAATCAATTAACTTGAAATACTTTTCCATACTAACAAATCCTTTGCCCAAAAACACCATCCTTATCCCTTTGTCCCCGAAAGAACAGTCAACAGCAAAGGCGTTTAACTGTTGCTGTGTGCTGTAGCTCTTTTGTCGTGAAATGATGCATTACCGTTGTATATAAATTTATACACTAACCGTTTGATTTTAATCTGGCAACAATCAGCATTTCTTGTTATTTATTATTTGTAGAGACTTGTTTATGATAGAAAAACAGGCTTTTGTATTAAAAGTAGGTTTAAGCCATTTTTAGACTTGTAATACTACTTTTACATTAATTGTAAAAACTATTTAACTTCTGAGCCCAGGTAATGATTTAATCTTGTTTTCGCTAATTACCGGTAAAATTTCTCGATAAAAAAGAAATCAAACCTCTCATCCTGGGATTAAAAGATAAACCAGACTCATCCTATATTTCAGGGGAAGAACAACAGATTTCATGGCATGCCTGAAGTATATTTTTACTTGCGATTCTGGAAATTAAATCCATAACCCTTTGTTTATCAGTTGCTAATATTGTTGGGGTTAGCATGGGTCTATCACTGGCTGCATAGCATGCTCAGCTAAACTATCCTGTGCCTGGCGGATCGATGGCCGGCGATTTGACCAATTTTTAATGTAAGGGTTTTATTGATTTATTACATTAGCCGGATCTGTAATTCATCTCAATCTCTGATAATGGGGTAATCTTTAATTTTGTTTCAATTGGGAAACAAATTATATACTTACAACCCCTTGATTATGGAAAACATAAACAACACTCATCACCAGCAAAACCATGAAGGTATCTTCCAAAAAATTAGGAACACTTTAAATTATCATAAAATAAGCGGCAAAGTTATAGCAATGATTTTAGTGTTTATGATAACGATGGTGACATTTACCTTTATTGTGATCAGACAAAATCAAACAGCCCTAAATACTGTAGATCTTGTGAAAGAAATACGTATTCCTGTACCTATTTCCACTGCTGATGTCATCAGCGGGGCAAACAGGGTATCTGCCTCACAACGCGCTTACTTTATGACAGGTGAAGAACACTTCAAACAAGAGAGACTGTATATATGGGAAAATCAAATAGATCCCGCCATTGACAATCTGATAGGCCTGAAGACATTATTAACGGAGGAAGATCAACTGAAATTGGAAGAAGCTATCACTGTCGTCAGCAATTATAAGGATTTACAAAATGAGCTTGATGAATATTATGAAACCAATCTTAAGGATATTGATCTAAAATTGGCAGCAACGGCAATTGATAGTTCCACTATTGTTCTACATGTAGATGAGATTGCCAAACAGACCGAATACAGAAATAAGTTGAACAGTCTGGTTGCCACGTCAGCTTCCGGAAAGCGCAAAGAACTTAGAAATCTGTTAATGCCGTTAAACAATACGCAGGAGGAGGTTTTGAAATCTGATGTCGGTCAACTAAACGATGGCATCAGCCATACCAATACCATAGTTATTGTGATATCCCTGGGTTCATCATTGCTTTGGTTGTTTGTTGCTATGGTTATCATCCGGTCTTTGCGAATTTCAATAGAAAAACCGGTAAATATTCTTAAGCGTTTGGAAGTGGGAGAACTACCTGAAGATGCATTAGCGTCAAAAGATGAGTTAAACGACATCATTCAGGCCAGTAAGAACCTGTCTGCTAATCTTAAAAAGGCATCAGACTTCGCTCTGGAGATAGGGGAAGGTCGCTTTGAACATGAGTTTCAGCCCTCTGGTGATAAAGATACATTAGGTAATGCACTTGTTCAAATGAGAGATAAATTGCAAGCAGTTGCCACGGAAGATAAAAAACGAAACTGGATCACCAAGGGTATGGCTGATCTGGGGGAAATTCTTAGATCGAATGAAAATTTTGAAGAGCTGCATCACGCCATTATTATTTTTCTGGTAAAATATCTGGACGCTAATCAAGGTGCAATTTTTCAGGTTGAAGAAGCTGAGAATGAAAATTCAAAGCTGAAAATGATGGCCTGTTATGCCTACGGCCGTCAAAAATTTTTGGAAAAAGAGGTGAAACCCGGGGAAGGATTGATAGGTCAGGTTTATCTTGAGAAAAAGTCAACGTTGCTGAATGAGATTCCTGAAGATTACGTAAACATAACCTCCGGACTAGGCGGCGCCAAACCGAAAAGCGTTGTGATTTGTCCGGTAATGGCCAATGAGACCATAAATGGTATAATTGAAATTGCAAGCTTCAAATCATTTGAAGAATATCAGATAGATTTTCTGGAAAAAATTGGAGAGCAAATTGCCGCTGTAATTTCAAGTATTAAGGTAAACATAAAAACTTCGCACTTGCTTAAGGAGTCGCAGGAGCAAGCAGAAAAAATGAGGGCTCAGGAAGAAGAAATGCGACAAAACGTTGAAGAATTAGAAGCTACGCAGGAGGAGATGGCCAGGAAAGAGCTGGAAATTTCAGCGCAGCTTGAAGCTATCAACAACACCATGGCTCAAATAGAGTTCGATTCAAAAGGCAATATCCTCAAGGCTAACAAAAATTTTACAGAAGCATTAAAATATTCATTGGAAGAAATACAAGGAAAACACCATAGAATCTTTATTGATCCAGACTATGCAAATTCGGATGAATACAAACTATTTTGGCAAGATCTTGCCAATGGAAAACAACAATCAGGTGAATTTACACGAATAGCTAAGGACGGATCTGAAGTATTAATTTCAGCTACATATACACCTGTTATTGATCGGGAAGGTGAGGTGACAAAAGTGATCAAACTGGCCATAGTCAGGCAAGAGAAAAACGAACAAGTTTTGGTAGCGGCTAATGGAAGAGGGAAATGAAGCACTATATTTTCCGTCCGTTACTTACATTAAAATGATTTCCGGGTAACTACGTTTTAAACTAAAATCAGAAATTGTTATCTCGAAGAAAAGACCAAAACAAGAAAAACCAAAATGATAAATTTGAAAAAAGGACTTATTATAAGTTTTGTTATGGCAGCAGGGCTTTGGAGTTGCTCGGACGATGCGGAAGGCCCTTTGTCTGATATTCACAATCCATTGGAAAACCCTGCTGACGGACCTCCTGCCGGTAACCCTGATGGAAATAGTGCCATTCCCGCTGAAGCCGGTACCGAAGATGTGTCTTCCCCGGACCAGGTAGTAGGTAATGGAACACCTGAAAGTTGCACCTGTGATGCCTTTGTCGAGGCCGTGGCTGAGGGAGGAAAGATTGTTTTCGATTGCGGCCAGGATCCGGTGGTAATCAGGATGGACCGGCCGGCTAAGGTATTCAACGATGCCAGTCAGGAAGTCGTCATTGATGGCGGTGGTCTGGTGACGCTCAGTGGGGATGGCAAAACCCGTATTTTATATATGAACACCTGCGATCAGGACCAGCACTGGACCACCCCGCATTGCCAAAACCAGGATCACCCGAGGCTAACCGTTCAAAATATAACATTTGCCGATGGGAATTCAACTGCTGAGTCTGAGTATGACGGGGGCGGTGCGATTTGGGTGCGCGGTGGAAGGTTTAAAATTGTCAACTGTCGATTTTTTAATAACGTATGCGCCGGTACCGGCCCTGATGTGGGAGGTGGTGCCGTACGGGTATTCAGTCAATACAATAATCAGCCGGTATATGTGGTGAATAGTACATTTGGAGGAGCTGAAGGATACGGAAACACAGGCTCCAATGGAGGAGCTATTAGCAGCATTGGCGTGTCATGGACAATTATTAATAGTCTCTTTACACACAACACTGCTATAGGCAATGGCGGTAATCCCGCCCAGGACAATACGCCGGGAGGCGGGAGCGGAGGGGCTATCTATAATGATGGTAATACAATGACCCTCAGGGTGCTCGGCTCGAAACTTGAAGAGAACGAAGTAAATGCTTATGGTTCTGCCATCTTTTTTGTTTCCAATGATCACTCGGGAAATATAGAAATCCATAATTCGACGATCCGCAATAATATCGGCGGGTCGTGGTATCCGGTCTATCCTTCTATTTCTATGCACAGCGATACCCCGATCAATGTGGACAACTCCGTGATAGAATAGGTTGATAGACATCCGCTTTTCCGGTGTAGCTCTTCCTTTTTCGCACGGAAAGATTATCTTTAGTATTATGGAAGATCAGATATGGTCCATCTGTTTGTCCGGTTTGTTAGCAAAAAGCCATAAAACCCCATGGAAAAAGATAAGCCCAGGCTGGCCAGATTAACAGCGATAATGACGCAGTTGCAATCAAAAAGAATTGTGACAGCAAGGGAAATAGCGGAAAGACACGATATAAGTATTCGAACGGTTTACCGGGATATAAGAACGCTTGAAAAATCCGGCGTTCCGATCATTAATGAAGAAGGGAAGGGGTATTCGGTGATGGAGGGGTTTAGGATCCCGCCTGTGATGTTTACAGAAGAAGAAGCCAACGCGCTCATAACAGCCGAGCAGATCATTAATAAAAATAAAGACCGGTCTTTTTCGGACCTATATCAAAGCGCCATCACAAAGATAAAGTCTGTGCTTAGATATTCTCAAAAGGAAAAAACATCGCTATTGGCAGAAAGAATTCAGATTCGCAGTAACAAAGAAAATAAAAAAACCAGTGACTATTTAATCCAACTTCAGTCTGCCATCGTAAATTTTCAGGTGGTCAGGATACAATACTTGTCTCTCGAAAATCAACATAGCAAAAGAGATATCGAACCCTTTGCCATGTATAGTGCCCATGAAAACTGGATATTGATAGCCTTCTGCCGGTTGAGAAATGAACTCAGGGCATTTCGATTGGATTGTATCCAGGAACTGCAGGTCACCAGCCACCGTTTCACACCTCATGACATGACCCTTCAGGATTATTTTGAGCAATGTCGTAAAAATTCGCAGACTACCCCTGACATACCTATGGCACAATGATGTTACACCTTTGCATTAAATCAAACTAAATTTAAAAATGCAAAAAGTAAAAATTGAACCTTTTAAGGTGATCGGGATCTCTGTAAGAACTACCAACGAGAACGGACAGGCCGCCACTGATATCCCCAGGCTCTGGGAAACATTCATGTCTCAGGGAATCCTGGAAAAAATACCAGACAAGATTGACCATACTGTTTATTCCTTATATACCAACTACGAAGGAGACTATATGCGACCTTATGACACAATACTAGGTTGCAAGGTCAATTCATTGGCGCATATTCCTGACGGCATGGTAGGGCTGGATGTCGCCGGCGGAGACTTCCTGGAATTTATTGCCAAGGGGGATCTCACTAAGGACGTAGTCGTCAATACATGGTATGATATTTGGAAAAAACCATTGCCCAGATCGTATGCAGTTGATTTCGAAATCTACGGAGAAAAGGCACAAAATCCTGCAGATGCTGAAGTAAGTATTTTCATAGGTGTAAAAGAATAGTGATGCTGCGGGAGATAGACAACTTTTATTTGACCAAAGAAGAGCCGGTGAAAGGTTGCCTGTTGGCATTGAGAGATATTATTCTCAATTATAATTCAATGCTTGAGCCCGCATGGAAATATCGATTGCCTTGTTTTATGTATGGGAACCATATCTTTTGTTATTTGTGGGTTGATAAGAAGACACAACAACCTTATATAGCCATTGGAAAAGGCCGCCATATTGAGCATCCTGAATTGATTCAGGGCAATCGAACTTTTGTGAAATTGCTGATGATAGATCTTCAAAAAGACATTCCCGTAGAAACCATATATACCATTTTTGACAAGGCAATGAAATTGTACGGAGGGAATATTTGAAAAAGAATTGCGGGTAATCCGGCTGTTGGCATAGTATGAATATTTTTGACGGATGAGTAGCAGAAATCTTTTGGCCGGATTCATTGTTGTAACAGGTGGTTCAAAGCAGAAGACATGCAAAAATTAACTGACTTTATAAGATATTATCTTCCCAATGAAGATCTTGAGGAACTCCTGGCAAGCTTTTCAGAGATAAAATATGTTCGAAGAAATGATATTTTTCTCCGGCCGCCGCAGTCGAGCGGCTTTATTGCCTTTGTTGAAAAAGGGCTGTTCAGAGTATATTTTTGCGATGATGCCGGAAAGGAGATAACCACCTGGTTTTCTTTCGAAGATATGGTGATCACTGACCTCCTGTCATTTTATACCGGTCAAAAGGCTTTTTTTTATGTACAGGCCCTGGAAGATTGTGAGGTAAGGCTGATCTCTAAAAAACGACTGGATGAGCTTTATGATAAAAGACCGGATTATAGAGAGTTTGGGAGAAAGTTTGCGGAAGAGGCGCTGGTTATAACCATGCAACGTCTGTTAACTTTCTATTCGAAAGGTGCCGAGGAGCATTACCTGGAGCTATTGTCCCAGCCCGAACTTTTGCAACGTGTACCTTTAAAACACCTGGCTACCTATATAGGCATTACAGACTCTTCCCTTAGCCGGATTCGGAAAAACCTTACCTGATTTCTATTTCTTGTCATAGGGTAAGAAGATTTAGAAAAACGAGCTATTCCTTTGCACCAAAAAGGAATATGAAACGCTTAACTTTTATCTCGTTCATGGTTTGTCTTGTTTTTCAAGGTTGTAAAATAAGTGATGTGCGACCTGAACACAGCGCTGCATTGTCAAAAAATGAAGACAAATTAAAATCGATATGCTCAAAGGTCGAGACGACCTATGGCGGTTATGAAAAATGGAAAAAGACAGGTGCCGTAACCGTCAGGGGTTATGACGAATGGCCTACTTTTCATTGGCGCCTCATTGCAAATCCATGGAAGGACAAAAAAACAAGCTTTTCCTTCACCTGGGCGCCCAATACAGATAATTCCAGGATTACACTGCTGGATGGAAAGAAAACAGGAATGCAATATGGCTTGCAGTATTGGGCGACCTATCAGAAAAAAAAGGATAAAATCGTTTTTAAAAGGAATAAAAAAATGTGGTTTCATTTACCTACCATCGAATATTTCCTTGAATTTCCGTTCAGGATCAGAGAAGCTGAAATAGTTCGGTATGCAGGCACAAGAAAGGTTAATAACCTGGCATACGAAATGCTTTTTTTTACCTGGAAATCGGAAGAACCCAATAAGGCAATGGATCAGTACCTGGTGTATGTCAACCCGGAGACCTATAGAATAGATTACCTGGAACTCACCGTGAGGGATCAGGCAAAATGGGCCTATGCGACGGTTACTTATGGGCATTTCGTTCGTAAAAATGGTTTTCTTTTTCCTGGAGATATCCGGTTTTTCTTTCAGAATAAATTGCCGGGAAAAACATTGGGACATCACATATCCCTTTCAGAGATACAGGTGCACCAGCGTTTTGACCGGAACACATTGATACCGGATTCTACGATGAGAAGGTCTAAATTTTGATTTTCAACCGGATGAATGACCCCGTCTCACCTGCACAGTTAACTTGTGGATCTCTTTAGATGTTATTTGAAATTTCTTATCAGCTCAGATGAGGTAAGTATGAAGTTATTAAGATCCGGCCAGCAGATAGCAAAGCCGTTGCCACACAGCTCCCAATTATTTCGCTCCTTTTCCGTAGACTTATTCAAGACTGGTAAATACTTGAGAGCAACTTCGAAAATGCTGCCATCCATTAGTTTTACATACATAAACTGATCCTGGAAATTGATATTTATTACCGCGAATTTTGCATTAATCATTTCGATTCCTGTTTTACGATACAAATTGGCTACTGTTTTAGGATATGTTTTCATCTCCTGGCGGGTTAACCAGATGGCGTATAGCATTCATTTAGTGAAGTCAAATTACGCTTACGCTGCGATGGCGGCCTTACTTACTGATAGTCGATTGAAATTTTTGTAAGACCAAATCCCATTAAAAAACAATCAAGTGATCAAAAAAATAAAAATTCCCTCAGGGCACTTGTATCCGTTACGATACTTTAATCAATGGTTTGGATTAGATAAAAAATCAGAATAAAGTTTTCATTATTTTATTTAAGAATCTAAAAAATAATTGATTTTTTTTAATCAGGTAATTTTATGACGTGAATTATATGAGGCGATTCAATAATCTTGGAGGATTGAGGGATTGTTTGTTATTAATTCAAATTCTTTGATACAAACCACAAAAATCCAATAATATAAAGACGTAAGAATTTGTCCACCAGGAGCATTTTTGGTGAAATAAGGAAAAAAACTATTTTATTTACCACAACGGTTAAACATGCCCCGAGCAAGTTGACACCGGGTTGATCACTAAAATTTAAAACATTTTACAGATTGCCCTACGTCGAAAAACTCCTTTTAGACAACGGTGATTTCGGTGCTGATAATTCGCAGAAAGTGGAGAAATGAAATTTTCACGAGACTATTCCTACCATAAATAGCAAAATATCCGGTAGTAGCCACACCGTGAAACATTCTGTAAAAAAGAATTAATAGAAGCCCCCAACCTAATTGGAGGCAACCGAAGGCTTATGTAAATCTTTGGCCATTTTAGGCTGTTCCTTTTGGGGTTCCGGCTTTTTTGGCTCTTCTTTTTTGTCGATCTTAGGTGGAGCAGCGGCTCCGTTCTCACTAGCGCCGATGCGTATTTCCCTTACTTTTTGCCCCATTTTACTCTGACCATTAAACTGAGCGCCTGATTCGACAATTAATTTATTGGTCAGCATATCGCCGTGAATTTTGGCAGTGGGTTTTAAGATTAAAATATCGCTAATCTCAACTTTGCCTCTAACCTCGCCTTCAATATCGGCATTCTGCGCGAGGATGTTACCCTCGATGCAGGCGGATTTGCCTATTACCACTTTTGATTTGGCAGTGATATCTCCATATACTTTACCTTCGATTCTTAGATTTCCATAGGTCTCAATGCTACCGTTTAAGGTAGTTCCTTTACCAATGGTATTGCTTACGTTACTGGCCTCTTGCACAAACTTTTCTTCTTGTTTATTATTGAACATAGCATTTGTCGTTTTGGTTGTTTAATGGTTTAGTCTCTAAAGTTACCACTAATTTAAAGTATTCCTAAAACAATTTAAGAGCGAATTCCCCTCAAAAATCACCCAAAAATTACATAACGACTTGATTTTTAAAAAATTGCAGCTATTTATGGCGGTATTACTTCAACTATACATTAAATTTTGTTTTTATTATGGTATGTCAGATTTGAAAAAAATGGCCATTGACAAATTATTGAATCAAAATTTGCAGCTTATAGGATCATTACTTAGTATTGGATAAATCCGCTGTAATTTTTGGTCAACACTTAATTTGAAAATCTTCCATGAAAATCCTTTCAGCCCGGCAAATAAGAGAGGCCGATGCCTTTACCATTGAACAGGAGCCAATCGCCTCCATTGATTTGATGGAAAGAGCTTCGCTGGCCTTTGTAGCCTGTTTCGAGGCGCGTTTTGGAGATGAAAAGCCTGTCTGGATATTTTGTGGTACCGGTAACAATGGTGGCGATGGGCTGGCTATTGCCAGGCTTTTAAGCGATAAGAAGTACCAGGTTACTGTGGTTATTGTAAAAACTAATGACACCTCTTCAGCTGATTTTTCCACCAATGAAAAAAGGCTACCTGCGAGAATCCCAAAGATCATGGTCCGGGAAAGCAGTGAAATTCCGGAAATAGCGGCAAATGTAATGGTTATCGACGCAATTTTTGGTTCCGGGCTTTCCAGGGCGGTAACCGGTCTGTTTGGCGAGGTGATAGATAAAATAAACCTGTCGGGCGCTACCGTTGTATCAGTAGATATTGCCTCCGGATTATTCGCAGATCAACCCAGCAGTGGAAATTCGATTATTCAACCTGATTATACGATTTCCTTTCAGTTGCCAAAAATGGCGTTTTTACTTCCTGAAAATCATAAGCGGGTAGGGGAATGGGAGGTGGCGGATATCCAGCTGAGTCAAACCTTCCTTGATCAGACGGAATGCCAGGCTGACTTTGTACAATTGGCGGATATTAAGCCTTTTTTGAAAGACAGGTCTACTGTAGCGCACAAGGGAGACTTCGGCAAAGCTTTGCTCTTTGCCGGAAGCCGGGGAAAAATGGGGGCCGCGATCCTGTCGGCACGTGCCTGTATGCGATCCGGTACCGGACTGCTTACCGTACATGCGCCAGCGTGCGGTTATGAAATTATGCAGACGGCGGTTCCCGAAGCAATGATCTCCATTGATGAATCGGAGTGGTTTATTTCAAAAGTCCCCGAGCATCTAAAATACGACGTGATTGGCATTGGTCCCGGGATCGATACAAAAGATGAAACAGCGAACCTGCTGGAAGAACTGATGCGTCAATTTCAACGCCCTATGGTTATTGATGCGGATGGTTTGAATCTGATAGGCCGACATAAAGGGTTGGTTGAAAAAATCCCGAAAGAATCTATTTTAACTCCACATGCCAAAGAGTTTGAAAGAATAGCCGGCCCCTGGAACAATGACTATGAACGCCTGGATTTACAAAAGCAGTTTTCTGTTAATCACGGTCTTTACTTAATCTTTAAAGGGGCATACACCACGATTTCCACCCCTGATGGACACCTGTATTTTAACAGTATGGGTAACCCAGGAATGGCTACTGCCGGCAGCGGAGATGTGTTGACGGGTATAGTTACTTCCTTACTCGGCCAGGGTTACACCCCATTGCAGGGGGCGATTCTGGGGGTTTATTTGCATGGTCTTGCAGGCGACCTGGCCGCAGATGAAAAAGGACAGGCATCTTTAATTGCCAGTGACATCATTGATTTCTTACCTGCGGCTTTTGGCACAATAAACCGGAACGAGGAGCAAATTTTTTTTAAAAGCGGGGGCAATGCCAAATCTGGTAGCCCTGTAAATAATAATCGTGCTGGTAAAAAAACTAGGAAAGTGTTCAGGTTTCTGGGCTGGTTCGCCCTTATATTTTTGTTGTTTACCTTTTCCCAGGTGCTACTTTACAAATTCATCCCTCCCTTGGTCACTCCTAAAATGTTGATGGACAAATTTTCATCAGTCACTGACGCAGCGCAGCATGCGGACATTGCCTATCACTGGCAAAGCTATGACCAGATTTCCAAATTCCTGGTATTGGCGGTAATTGCTTCGGAAGATCAAAAGTTTCCCGATCATTTTGGCTTTGACATGGAGCAGATTGAAAAAGCGTATTCCGAGGGTAAGCAAGGTAAGCGCATAAGAGGGGCTAGTACCATTACCCAGCAGGTAGCCAAAAATCTGTTTCTTTGGCCAGGTAGAAATTATTTTCGAAAAGGTGTGGAAGCTTACTATACTTTTTTAATAGAATTGCTGTGGAGCAAGCGGCGAATTGTGGAGATTTACCTCAATATTGCTGAGATGGGACCACATATTTATGGTGCCGAAGCAGCTGCACAAAATATTTTTAATAAATCTTCGTTAACTTTGTCAAGGCCGGAGTCTGCCTTATTGGCGGCGGTTTTACCTAATCCAATCCGTTTTTCGGCCAAAAACCCGTCTTCCTATATTAACCGAAGAAAAAACTGGATCCTGAAGCAAATGTATCAGCTCGGTGATTTAAATTTTTTAGAGAAAATCTAAAACCTTGGTGTGCTTTTTGCGGTATACATTATAAAGTGGAATTTGTGCAAAAGATAGGTAAGACATATGAAAAAAATATTACTATTATTGGTACTTTTAATTTTCTGCTCCGCAGGATGGGTTATGGGGCAGCAAAGGCCGCACGTGGCGAATGTCAACGGAGAAGTTATTAAAAGAGACTATCAGGTGGAATTGTACCCCAATCCGACAGCGGAAGTCTTAAATGTAAAATCCGCAGGAGACAATTTTGTGGAGGCAGAATTCGAGATTATCAGTCTGATTGGCAATAAGGTTCAGACGAACGTGGAAAAAATCAATGATAGTGAGTATAGAATACCTGTGAAGCAATATGCGGCGGGGCACTATATTCTGATTATAAAAGACAAAGGTACTCTTTACAGGAGGGCATTTAAATTTCAAAAGGTCATAAGATAATTTTAAAGTTATAAGGTAATTGTTTAAGAAGGCGATTGAGGTTCAATCGCTTTTTTTTTGACCTAAAATTCTGCGCTACCCCTTGCGCGAGGAAATGGGATTACATCTCTGATATTGTGCATTCCGGTGATAAATTGCATAAACCTCTCAAAGCCCAGTCCAAATCCACTATGTGGCGCCGTGCCAAATCTCCTGGTGTCCAGGTACCATTGCAAATCAGCCGCGTGAATACCCATGTTTTCCATTTTGTGCGTAAGCTGATCATATCGCTCCTCCCGCTGAGATCCTCCGATTATTTCTCCGATACCCGGAAACAATACGTCCATAGCTGCCACCGTTTTACCATCTTCATTTACCCTCATATAAAATGCCTTGATATTAGCAGGATAATCATAGATGATGACCGGTTTTTTAAAATGTTTTTCCACCAGGTAACGCTCATGCTCTGACTGCAGATCGGCTCCCCAGTCTTCAATCAAAAACTGGAAGCGTTTCTTTTTATTTGGCTTGGAATTTCTCAAAATCTGGATGGCCTCAGTGTAGGTGATCCTCTCAAAATCGTGCTCCGCCACAAATTGTAAACTTTCCAGTAGCGACATAGGCCTTCGATCCTCCTGCTTTTTGTTTTTATCTTCATCTTCTGCCCGTTTGTTTAGAAAAGCAAGATCTTCTTCACAATGTTGCAGCGCATATTTCACCAGGTATCTGACAAATTCCTCGGCCAGGTCCATGGTGTCTTTCAGATCATAAAAAGCCATCTCGGGTTCAATCATCCAGAATTCTGCCAGGTGCCGGCTGGTATTGGAGTTTTCCGCCCTGAAACATGGACCAAAGGTATAAATATCTGAAAGTGCCAGCGCGGCGAGCTCCCCTTCCAGTTGTCCCGATACGGTGAGGTTTGTTTTTTTACCAAAAAAATCCTGGTTAAAATCGATTTGGCCATCGGCTCCCTTAGGTGGTTTTTCCATATCAAAGTTAGTAACCATAAAAGTTTCTCCGGCACCCTCGGCGTCGGAAGCCGTGATAATAGGCGTATGAATATTGAGGAAACCTTTGTTGGTAAAAAACTGATGAACTGCAAATATCATCGCATGACGAATGCGATAAATGGCGCCAAAAGTATTTGTCCTCGGTCGTAAATGGGCTATTTCGCGTAAAAATTCCAGAGAGTGTCGCTTTGGTTGTAATGGGTATTTTTCAGGATCTGCTTCCCCTAATACCTGGATGGCTTGCGCCGACAATTCCACCGCTTGCCCCTTACCCTCAGAGGCAATAACCTCTCCCGTTACCGAAAGGCTCGCGCCGGTGGTTATACTGGCCAAAACTTCTTCACTTATAGAACCATTATCAACAACTATCTGCAAATTGCGCATCACTGAACCATCATTTAAAGCGATGAAAACCACGTTTTTACTATCCCTTTTTGTCCTGACCCAGCCTTTCACCACCACCGTTGATCCCAATTGATCACCGTTTAGTATGTCAATTATCTTGGTTCTTTTGCTTTTACTCACGTTTATTAATATTTAATGGAATCTTTGAAGACAAACCTTACAATAAAATGTTCGCAAAAAAACGATAATTTGAGGTTTTTATCAAAGAATAAAAGAATTATTATAAATTTGAATTAAATAACAAATAATTGAAATTCAACCCGATTGGCTGGGTTTAGCTGTATTAATTATTTGAAAAGTGTGTGATAAACCGGTTTAATAATTGTAGCATCTTGACATGAATATTTTTTGGAATAAAATACACGAAAGATGAAATTTTTGCCGTTTATCTTTATTGAATTTTTAAAGATCAAAGGATTTAATTATAAAGCTATAAATGCAGAAGCTTAATTTAAGTCAAACTTTATCGCAGAAATTATCACCTCAGCAGATTCAATTTATCAAACTGCTGCAAATTCCTACTGTGGAGTTGGATACAAGAATTGAGGAAGAGCTGGAGATAAACCCTGCTCTTGAGGAGGGGAAGGATGATGTGCCCGAAGAAACATCCAGTCAGGATGATTTTGAGGAGGAATCCTTCAGCAAGGAAGATGATGTAAACGTAGAAGATTATCTGAGGGACGAGGATTTTAGCGGTTATAAAATGCAGGGCGATGGGAATTATCCCGGAGAGGAGGATAAGGATATTCCTATTTCAACTGCCGCGACTTTGAATGAGCAATTACTCGATCAGCTTGGTTTTTTACGCCTGGATGAGCGACAGGAAATTGTGGCGAAGCAATTGATAGGCAGCATAGAAAGCGATGGTTATATCAGAAGGGATTTGGATGCCATTGTCAATGATCTGGCTTTTTCACAAAATATTGAAACTGACCTGGATGAATTGGAGAATTTGCTCTTTAAGATCCAGGAATTTGACCCTGCCGGCATTGCCGCCAGAAATTTGCAGGAATGCTTGTCCATTCAGCTCAGAAAAAAAATGGATCAGAACGAGGCGGTTCAGCTGGCGTACCGTATCATCAACGATTGCTTTGATGAATTCACTAAAAAACACTATGACAAAATCCTCAAAAAACTGAATGTTGATGACGAGGATTTGTTAAAAGATGCTATTAGCGCCATTACCAAGCTGAATCCAAAACCCGGTGGTGTTTCAGGCGGATTGGTAAAAACCCAATATCTGATCCCAGATTTTATACTAACTAATAACAACGGTGAGCTTGACCTGACGCTTAACTCGAGAAATGCACCGGAACTGCGGGTGAGCCGCTCTTATTCCGACATGCTTTCGGCCTATGATAAGAGTAATAAGAAGGATAAAAAATTGAAAGAGACCGTTTCTTTCGTAAAGCAGAAACTGGATGCGGCAAAATGGTTTATAGATGCTATCAAACAACGGCAGCAAACTTTATTGAATACCATGAATGCCATCATCACCTATCAATATGACTTCTTTCAGGAAGGTGATGAAAGTAAGTTACGGCCAATGATCCTAAAAGACATTGCCACGAGAATTAATATGGACATATCCACTGTTTCAAGAGTGGCTAATAGTAAATCCATACAGACGGAATTTGGTATTTTCCCCTTGAAATATTTCTTTTCAGAGGGTATTGCCACTGATTCCGGAGAAGACGTCAGTAGCAGGGAGGTGAAACATACCTTACAAAATCTGATAGGCAATGAGGATAAAAAGAAACCCCTTTCCGATGATAAATTAGAAAAACTTTTAAAGGCTAAAGGATATAACATCGCCCGCAGAACCGTGGCCAAGTACCGCGAGCAACTCAACTTGCCGGTGGCCAGGCTAAGAAAAGAATTATAGTGTCCAACAGAATTGCTAAAATTGTTTCCATCGTTTTGCATCCCTTGCTGATGCCTACCATCGTATTTGCTATCCTTTTGTATTTTGTACCGCTGGCGGTAAAGCCCTTGCCGGATTCGGCTTTTTTTCAAATCCTGATGGTGATTTTCTTCCTCACTTACGTACTGCCATTGGTGAGCGTATCATTGATCAGACTTAATTATGTGGTGTATTTTATTCGTGTATTGCGATTAAAATATGTTAAAAACATGTCTTACAACGATGCGATAGCCGTGATGAATGAAAGTGAGGATTATAGCGGAGAGTTCTCCGCACCAAAAAGTATTTGGATGAAAACCAAAGAGGAAAGAGTGATCCCCTTTATTTTTATCACCGTTTATTACGGTCTTTGCGCCTATCTGTTTATAGCCCAATGGAAATTCAATGATATTTTCGGGGTGATCCTGGTGAGTATTACCACTACAATTTTTTTAGTTACACTTATTACCACCAAATGGAAAATCAGTGCGCATAGTGCGGGTATTGCTGGCGCCTTTGGTTTTATCATGGGGGTGAATTTAAAATACCCGGACAACCAGTTGCTATATCCGATATTGGCCTTAGTGGTTTTAGCCGGATTGGTGATGACCTCCCGCTTGCAGTTAAATGACCATGACAGTAAAGAAGTATATGCCGGGGCTTTGCTTGGATTTGCCGTAAGCTTTGGGGCTATTTATTTTTTTGTGTGATCTGGCAATGCGGGACCATTGAATTGCAGTGTACTGGTTTATCGGCATAAAGGTTTTTAGTTAACCTCCCGTCCAATTACTACATTCAGTGTAAAGCGTTGCTAAAACAAGGAAAAAGAAATGCCTAGATTAAGGGAGGTAGTGGCAGTATCTTCCGGTCCTTTATCATTTTCAAACAGCTCGGAGAGGCTATAATAGCCAAATAGGTTTATGCCTGGGAAGCCGATGCGGGCACTTACACCATATCTTAGGCGTTGCAGGTTGTAATTTTCTTTCTGCTTGAGCTTTTTATTGTCGCCGTCTTGCTCGTATTTGATTTTGGTGTGTCCGTCAAACAAAAAACCTACTTTTCCACCAATAGCTGCCCTAAACCCCCGGCTGTGATCTTCTTTATTGAGGTGGAAACGAAATTCCAGGGGAATATCTATATAGTTGGCGGCGATTTTACTTTTCTTAATGTCGCTGTCTTCCAGGATATTGGCTATTTCTACAATCACCGTTTCACCGTCATTATCAAGGGCCAGGGTATTATTATTGTCAAAACTGTACTTTTCAAGTCCTACCCCAATCCCCGGGCCAATTGAAAAATTGGATTTACCGATCGGAATGTGCCAGTAATAATAAAAATTGATCACCTTTGACCCCCAGAATCCCATATCCATATTGTCGGGATTATCCATGAGAAAGTTAAATCCCAAATCAACCAGGAAGGTACCGGGAAGATCTGGCCGTGCATTGATCTTTTTCTTCTTTTTGTCATTGTCGTCACCATTTTCGAAAGCGAAAGTGCCAAGGGACAAAAACAACACGATAAAAAATGAAATAACTTTTTTCATTATAGGGTTAAGAGGTCAAATTGAAAATTAACATGGCAAATATAGTATAATTTAAGAATCAATGAATATTTTTTCCTTTTAAACCCTGAATTAATCGGCGCGGCCAATTGAGCCTATTGTGAATTTTACCTTATCAAAAGGGCGCCTCCCCTTTCACGGGATAAATACATTACCTAACCTTTTTCAAGGGAAGTTAATTCGCCGATGGTATCATAACAAAAGTTAGCACAGATAAAATGACAAATAATGGGTGCTTGGTTGCCTGTCAAAATTTTCATCCCGGAAAATTTGGCTTGAAGCTGAATATTTACCTAGATTTGTCTCCACCTACGCCAAGGCTTCGGTGGACAAGCCCAACTGCACTTATGCTGTAAAGCATAAGGAGGACTCGTAGCATAACTGGATAGTGCACCTGGTTACGGCCCAGGAGGTTGGGGGTTCGAATCCCTCCGAGTTCACTAATCTGGAGCCGTTCTAAAAAGAACGGCTCTTTTTGTTTAACCGCGAGTCGTTAGATACATGTGGGCTAAACAGCTCAAAAAGAGCGTTTTCCTAATTATTATTTATTGAAACAAACTGACGATTTGCCGATAAGGGTTCGACTTCTTTTACCTAACGGGAGAGATACGAACCCCTGTCCAATGTGAATTCATTTGTCTGCAAAATTATCTCTAGAAGAATTTCGGCAGATTGCCATTTCCAGAAATGGCAGATGCCTGTCGAAAAAATATATCAATAACACAACCGAGCTGGAATGGAAATGTGAAGAAGGACATCAATGGTTTGCAACTCCCAAGCATATAAAGGCTGGTAGCTGGTGCCTAAAATGTGCATATAAAAAGAATGGAGATAAACTAAGGGGATCAATTGATGAATTACGAATTGTAGCTCAAAGTATGAGAGGAAAATGTCTATCGCAATCATATACAAAATCTAATGAAAAATACTCTTGGGAATGTGAAAAGAGACATCGATGGAATGCTACTGCAAGCAGTATCAAAAGTGGTGGTTGGTGTCCAAAATGTGCATATAAAAAGAATGGAGATAAACAAAGAGGATCAATTGGTCAATTACAAATTTTAGCTCAAAGTAAGGGAGGAAAATGTTTATCGCAATCATATACAAAATCCAATGAAAAATATTCTTGGGAATGTGAAAAAGGCCACCAATGGGAGGCTACAGCAAGTAGTATCAAAAGTGGTAGTTGGTGTCCAAAATGTGCATATGAAAGAAATGCGGATAAACAAAGAGGGGCAATAGATGAACTTAAGGCTTTAGCTCAAGCAAAGGGAGGAAAGTGTTTGTCACAAATATATACCAGAACCCACGACCAATATAAGTGGGAATGCAAAGAGAAACATCAATGGGACGCTACTGCTGCTAGTGTGAAATCTGGAAGGTGGTGTAAAAAATGTTCTGCCAAAAGAAGAAATGATTGGAAAAGGGGAAGTATTGAAAAATTAAAACAATTAGCTTATGAAAGAGGAGGGTATTGTCTATCTACCTCATATATAGATGCTAATACCAGATATAGATGGAAATGCTTGTGTGGATATGAATGGAAAACTACAGCAGCTAGTGTCAAATCAGGAAGATGGTGTAAAAAATGCAATAAGTTCTACTACCAGGAAAAATGTCGATTTATAATAGAAATATTATTAGGAATTAAGGTTCCTCAAAAGTCGAATTTCCTAGAAGTACAATTAAGTACTAATAAGATATGTAGACTAGAACTTGATGGATATTCTAAGAGTTTGAATTTTGCTTTTGAATATAATGGGATACAACATTATGAATATGTGTCTTATTTTCATAAGAACTATGAAAACTTCAAATTATTAAAAGAGAAAGATTATTTAAAACAAAAAACTTGCGGAGAAAAAGGAATCAAACTTCTTGTTATTCCTTATACCGAAAACAATAATTTAATTGCTTTTATAGAATCCTTCTTCAAAAAACATGGTATCAAAGCCAAAATTCAAGGTAGTGAAATCAAGGAATCAAACTTCAAAACAAGTCAACGTAGAATGATGAAACTTCATGAGGCTGCAATTGAGAGAGATGGAAAATGCTTGTCCTACACTTATGAGGGGACATCTCACAGATATCTATGGGTTTGTGAAAATGATCATCCATGGTATGCAACTGCTAGTAGCATTAAGAGTGGAACATGGTGCGAAAAATGTCGAAGGAAAGAACAGATAAATAAAAGAAGGCAAAAGGGGTTAATAAGAGTCCAGGAATATGCTTCTCAATATAATGGAAAATGCCTATCCACCAAATATAAGAATGGAAAAACCAAGTTATCCTTTGAATGTGAAAAGGGACATCAATGGGAAGCTACTGTTGATAGTATGATAAGAAATAATAATTGGTGCCCAACTTGTGCAGGTAGAAAGAACTACACAATAGATGATATGAGCAATAAGGTTCGCGATAAAGGTGGAAAATGTTTATCCAAGGAATATATCAACGTTAGAACGAAACTTTTATGGGAGTGTAAAAGAGGGCATCAATGGAACGCTATTCCTAAAACTGTTTTAAGAGGGCATTGGTGTAGGGCATGCGTTGAAATAGAAAAGGCCAAGAAAAGAACGGCTGGTTATTAAAAGGGTATTTCTCACATGATTAGTTTTATATAAATCAATGAATGATTAATTCATAGGAAGTGTAAACTGAACAAGCAGACAGAGTTCAGTTTACACTTCCTCTTTCTCATAAAGGTTCGACATTTGTCCCTCGGTGACGAATTCCATCCCTCTTTCTTTTTTATAAATTTGGTTTATATATTAGTTAGGCAATATTTGATTGCTGGTCGACTTTTGCAACGGGATTACCTTTTAATCCTTCATTTACTAAATGGGCAATATATTCCGCAAACGGTGAAATGTCTTGATCAACACTTGCAGCTTCTAATGTCTTCATATATCTATCTCTATGTTCTACCGGAATTACTGTCCAGGGATATCCTCCGGAAATCAACATTGAATTCATTAAAAATCTACCTATCCTTCCGTTCCCATCCATATATGGATGTATATAAACGAACATAAAATGCCCTAAAACAGCCCTCACACCAGGTTCTTTTTCCTCTTCCAATAATTCAAAAAGGGCAGGCATAGCTTCACGAACGGAATCTTTATTGACTGGTGTATGCATAGATTGTGCTATATAAACTTGATTATTTCTATAACCTGCTAAATCAGAAGGTCTTAGTAATCCAACGGTTACACTTGGGGCGAACAATTGACGATACCATGCCCCATGATCTTCATCTGCGACTTTTCCTGGGTTTTCAAGACTAAGTATTCTTTCAAGGCTTTTCCGAACTTCCTTAAATGCTAACCAATAACCCCTTGCGGCCATTGCGTCTTTTTGTTTTCTATCTTCTTCATCCTTTTCTGTATTCCACTTACCACTCTGAACCTTTTCAATTAGTTCAGGCGTAACTTTGTACCTCTCAATTGATAGAGAATGATAAGCATCAGTGACGTAGATTTCATCAATCTCATTCAGGTACCTTTTTAAGTCCTTGGGAATACCTGGAGCCTTAGGAAAAACAGGGATTATTTTTTTACGCATTTCATGCCACATTATTTTAATTCGATTAACGTATGGTGATTTTTCCCTTACTTCAAACGATATGGGACTTTCCGTATCAAATGGATCATTTTCTCGAACGTCATATCCTGCTATCTTCATCGTTTTAAGTATTTCATCGGCGATTTTATCTCGTCCGATGTTTCTAAATGCACCCGACAATCTGCCTGCAATTTTAGAATGTCCACCTTCCAACAAAATACCTAGCAGTTCAGAAGCATCTCTTATGCTGAGAAGTGCAGTTCTTACATCAGTTGCTTGGTTTTTGAAGGCTGACGGTGTACTATAAACTATTGATGAAGGTAAACTAAGACCTCTGATACCGTATGTATCTTCTATTTCAGCCTCATCAGGTAAAGACGACCTCATGACAAAAATTGAAGTGCCAAAGAGTAGTTTAGTTGATAAATTATTCCCTTTTGGAGATCTTATTATCAGTTGTTTAGGCACAGTAGTATTGCCTGCATGGAAAGCCAATGATTGTTCTGCTGATATACAATAATCCTTTCCATATCTATTGGCTAAATATCTCGAACAAAACTCCCAAAATGAAGTAAACCATGAAGTACTATCTCCTTTAACTTTATCATGAGGCACAGATATGTACCATCCGCGTATTACTTCTCGAATAAACCCATTTTTTACCAACCGCTCTTTATGAACTCTTGTTAGATCACTTTCTTTTATAGCAACTATATTAGCATCTTGTAACGCTTTAAGTTTTGTTAATGATTCTGCTATTTTTTCATTTGGTGTTGCCATAGTACTAGTCCCTTTAAATGTTTGGTATTAATACCTTTGCTACTATTAATTACTATTGTTTTATTTCTATTATTTAGAGTCGCGCAATTATTATTAATTAATGCTGTTTTATTTCTATTATTTAAAGTTGCGCAATTATTATTAATTAACGTTGTTTTATTGTTATTATTTAAAGCAGCATGACTATAACTATATATTTTGAGAATATTCTCTCTATTTACCGTTGTATTACGACAAACAACTCAACTAACTCTTATACAACTCCATAACCATTGTCTGACAAATGGAGCGCATACTCATTTTGCCAGACAGTTATGCAGCCTTCAAGTACTCCGACAACTTCACAATTTTTTCCAAACCTTCCTCAAAAGGGTTCGACATCTGTCCCTCCAGACCCACACCCCACCTCAAACTGAAAAGCATGTTCAATTACGTATATGATCAAAAGGTAATTGATGAAGAAATATTCCGGAAATTTTACGCCAGTTACAAATGAGCAGTCAAATGATCTAAAGCAGGGAAAAGCTATTTGTCACAATTAGGCTCCAAATACGAAACAGTATTTGCCTCATGCTGACAACAGAAAATGATAACTCCTCGAACTGTTAATCAGATACATATTAATTTATAAGTATAGTGGTAAATTTTGATCCTTAATGTACTACTTATACTAGTGAGTTAGGCGAAATTTGAAAAAACAAATACTTTTAAATAATGATAATTTTATCAATTTTATGAAAGCGGAATTTTTTTTACAGCAAATAAAAAATGAGTTTCCACAGGTGGGGTGGAAGAAATTTCGCATACTTACTCATGGCTGGGATCATGTTGTTATTATTTTTGATGAAAAACTCATTTTTCGCTTCCCAAAAGACAAAGCGTATAAAGAAGCGTTTAAAAATGAAATACAATTACTCAAGTTTTTGAAAACAAGGGTAAAAGTTGGTATTCCAGAATATACCTTTGTATCTAAAAACAAATCGCTTGCCGGATATGAAATGTTGAATGGTCGAGAGCTTAAATCTTCTCACTATAAACGTTTGACCGGCAAGGAAAAAGAAAAATTTGCTAAGCAAATGGCTGATTTTCTTACTGATTTGCATTCAACACCAAACTCAGCCATTTCAAAATTCAATATTAGTGTCGATAATCCAGGTAAAGATTACAAGGAACTTGCTAATAATACAAAGAAATTTCTTTTTCCTCGCCTCAACAAAAAAGAGGTTTTAGCTATTCAAAATTATCTTGGTGAATTAAAAATCGCGCTCTGTCAAATCAATTATTCAAATGTGCTGACACATAACGATTTAAGTTGGGAACATATTCTTTGGGACAAAAATAAAGTAAATATTATTGATTTCAGCGATCGCTCATTTGGAGATCCAGCAAATGATTTTACTGGTTTATGGGAGTATGGACAAAAACTCGTCAATAGCGTTTATGAGCTATACAAAGGCAAAAAAGATGAGCAACTTTTACATAGATCGCAATTGTATTTCAAAAGAATTCCGCTTTTCATGATGAAAGATGCGCTTGATGGTTATCCATGCACTTTTAAAGAGGGTTATGAGATGTTTAGAAAAAGGTATAAAATTCCTAAAAAATAAATAATGATGTGTGTAAAATAACTAAGCAGCTTTTATATACTTCCCAAGCCCCACAGTTTTCTCCAAATCCTCATTAAAATGAACCATTTCGTCCAGGCAGGGTCTCGAAATTTATCCCTCCGGGTTCACAATCGAAATCAACCACTTACTGCTAAAAATTCGTAAGTGATCTTTTTTTGATATACAACCAGTTTTACTTCTTTCCTTTGGGAAAAAGGAGAAAGAGTAGATGCCACTTTCTTTAGTTTTTAAAAACAGATTTTATCCACAACTTTTAAGGACCATTTTATATTAGACGCAAAGCGCTAATGATTTTTTGGACGTATCTGTTTTTACGATTTCCATGCCATTTTGAATGATTTGTATACCGTTTTGATTGATTTGAGTACCAGTTTGGCTGATGGTTTCCCTAGTTTTGAAGATGCTAAAATTGGGTCTAAACAAACGTTATTACGTGAATTCAAACTTTTTCAAAGAAATAAATCATAAAACCAGGAAGCTGTTAATGTTAACATTGACATTAGGTGTGGCCGTAGCCGTGTTGTTCCAATGTACCAACAAAAACCCGACGGCCATTCCCGAAACTATTGATTTTAACTTTGATGTCAGGCCGATATTAGTTCAAAAATGTTATCACTGTCATGGACCTGATCCAAGTAGTCGTAAAGCTAACCTGCGCCTTGACACGTTTGAAGGGGCCACTGCTTTGCTGGAGGAGGGTACCAGGGCTATAGTGCCCGGGTATCCAGGCAAAAGTGAATTAATAGAACGTATTGCTCACGTCGACCCTGATATGAAAATGCCTCCCCCGGAATCAAACCTCGAGCTAAGCCAATACGAAATAGAGATCTTGAAAAAATGGATAGACCAGGGAGCTGAATGGAAACCTCACTGGGCATTTATCAAGCCGGAATTGAAAGAACCAGTAGCATTTGATCCCGGTCAATCGGCCAATCAAATTGATGACTTCATTTTAGAGAAAGTCAAACAAAACGGATTAGAACCGGAACCAATAGCCGATAAGAATACACTTGTACGAAGGGTTTCATATTTACTAACCGGACTACCTCCCACTGCTGAGATGATTGATGAATATATCTCAGATCAAAACCCGGATGCCTACGAAAAAATGGTAGATCGTTATTTAGGCTCAGCTGATTTTGGGGAAAGGTGGGCACGGCATTGGATGGACGTTGTACGATATGCTGAAACCAAGGGGCATGAATTTGATTATCCCATAATCGGTGCGTGGAAGTATCGCGATTACCTAATAAGGGCTTTTAACAATGATATACCCTACGATCAACTGGTTAAGGAACACCTGGCAGGGGATATGGTGGATGCTGTCAGGTGGAACCCTGAAAATGGGATCAACGAATCCCAGCTAGGAACGGTCTTTTATGCACTGAGCGAAGGTACCCATAGCCCGGTAGATATCCGGAAGGACGAAGCTGACAGGATTGACAACATGATCGACGTAACTACAAAGACATTTCAGGGACTCACTGTTTCCTGCGCAAGGTGTCATGATCACAAGTTTGACCCCATCCCCACAGCCGACTATTATGCCCTCTATGGTGTAATGGAAAGCAGTAGGTTCTCCCTAAAACCTGCCAACTTCACTGCTGAAAAAATGGAAGACCTTGGTGAGATAGAGGCGCTAAAAGACTCGGTGAGAAGCATGATTGGGAGGTTATGGCTGAGTGAGTACGGCACCGTTTCGGGAAATCAGGTAATTAATTCGGAAGAATCAAAGATAAAGCCCCGGGAAAAGAAGGGTGAATACCAAATAATGGCGGATTTCAGAGGTGATGACCTGGACGGATGGAAAAGTGACGGATTAGCATTTGGAGAAAAAACAACGCTTGGTGAGCCGGTATTTGATAACCAGGGAAGGAATCTGGTGGGTATTGCCGAAGGAAAAGCGACAAGCCGGATGATAGCCAAAGGTCTATATGGCGTATTAAGGTCACCCAACTTTGTCATTGACAAAGACTTTATTGGGGTCAAAGCGCTTGGCGAAAATGCCACGATAAGAATTATCGTTGATAATTTTCAGCTAATCCAATATCCAATCTATGGAGGACTGGATAAAAAGGTGAATAGCGGGAAATGGAAGCATATAACGTTTGACGTGGCTGCCTGGAAAGGACATAAAGCGTACATCGAGATCTTACCGGGATTTTACAAAAAACAAGCTTATAAATTACCTCAAAATGCCTACGTAGATGTTGAATATGTCATCACCTTTGACGACGAATGGCCTCAATCGGTTGAACTCATCCGGTCAGACAAGGCAGATCCCCAACAAGCCATACAGGATTGGGCTGCCGATAAATGCTCTCCACAGCAAGTTAAATTGCTGAATAACCTCCTGGGCCGGAATTTGCTTAGCAAACAGTTTCCAAAAACCGATCAATTCCTTGAAAGAAACAAGCAACTCGCCAGTAAACTTGATGATTCGTCCTATTTTGCCGGAGTAGAAGATGGATATGGGATTAACAGTCACATTTTCAACAGGGGTAATCACAATGATCTCTCAGCCGAACCTGTTCCGCGAGGTTTTCTATCTGCTATTTCCTCCGAAAGTCCGGCATTTGGATCACCTGGAAGTGGGCGAATGGAACTGGTCGATGCTATTCTTGATCCTGATAACCCATTGACCTCACGGGTAATGGTTAACAGAATATGGCATCATCTGTTTGGAAGGGGTATCGTAGAGACGGTGGACAATTTTGGCCTCCAGGGAAAGTTGCCTACACATCCTGAATTACTTGATTACCTGGCCTTTAAATTTCAAAATGAGGGGTGGTCGATCAAGAAAATGATAAAATTCATTGTAATGTCAAATACCTTCAGAAGATCGGTAAACGTTGCAGAGCATACGCAACAAATCGATCCAGGCAACTTGTGGTTGTCCCATTTTCCAATTCGGAGATTGGAATCCGAAGCAATCAGGGATGGTCTTCTGGCGATTAGCGGTAATTTAGATACAGCGAGGTATGGCCCCCCCGTGCCTGTTTACCTCACGTCGTTTATGAAAGGCCGCGGCAGACCTAAAAATTCCGGCCCCCTTGATGGAAATGGACGAAGAAGTATTTACCTGGAGGTGCGCCGTAACTTTCTTCAACCTATGATGCTTACATTTGACCGGCCCATCCCTTTTTCGACATTTGGCAAAAGAAATGTCACTAACGTGCCGGCCCAGTCCCTGATTCTGATGAATGATCCTTTTGTAATTCATCAGGCGGAGGTAATGGCTAAAAATCTAATGAACCTTGAAAATATGGGTGTGGAGGAAAGGCTAAGGTGGATATATACCAGAGCACTTGGCAGGCAACCAATTCAGGTGGAGTTGCAACAGGCAAAAACCTTTATCAGCACGCTGGCACAGTCTCACGAGGTAAAAGAGGCCGATATATTGAATAGTACCCCGGTATGGAAGGACTATTGTCATTCTGTTTTTAATTTAAAGGAATTTATTTATTTACTCTAATGGGAAAATCGAATCATATTATCCATAAACCCGTTACCCGAAGGGAAATGTTGGGTATGTGCAAAGGTGGCTTTGGCTCCCTGGCATTTGTAAGTCTGTTTGGCGGTATCTCCTCGGCTTGTAAACAACTGGATGAACCTAAGTCAGTGCTGACCCAACTGGGACAGACACCCCACTACGTACCCAAAGCCAAAAATGTCATTTTCCTTTACATGGATGGCGGTGTTTCGCAGGTAGATTCTTTCGATCCGAAACCCAGGCTTGATAAAGAAAATGGAGAAGATCCGAACAAAAAATTCAAAGTTGACGCCACCCAATTTGGGAACGTTGGCAAGATACTGAAAAGCCCCTGGAAATTTAAGCAGTATGGAGAATGTGGAATGCCCGTGAGTGAACTGTTTCCACATATAGCCACCTGCGTTGATGATATTGCTCTGGTGAGATCTATGGTCTCCAATTTTCCGGAACACACTAATGCCAATTACTTTCTCCATACCGGTAGCGGTATTCAGGGCAGACCTAGCATGGGCGCGTGGGTGACGTATGGCTTGGGAAGTGAAAACAATAATCTGCCCGGTTATGTGGTATTGGATGGGGGGCTGATCCCTCCGGGAGGATTGGATAATTTCAAAAGTGGTTTCCTTCCTGCTTCTTATCAGGCGTCTATTCTAAAAGCCGGTCCGTTACCGCTCGCCAATATTAAACCAACAGAGACACAGGAAGGGCTTCAAGAGCAAAAATTGCGGTTTATTAAACAGTTGGATGGTAGTTTAATAGGAAACCTGGGACACGCCGACGCCGTGGAGTCAGCTATTTCCAATTACGAGCTTGCTTACAAAATGCAATCATCTGTCCCTGAGCTTACGGAATTTTCAAGTGAATCTGAGGCCACTAAAAAACTGTATGGTTTGGATTCGGATGATCCGCACACAAGAAGCTATGGTTCGCAATGCCTGCTGGCCAGAAGACTCATAGAAAGAGGGGTGAGGTTTGTGGAGGTGACCTGTCCCAAAGTAAGTGCCGACCGGTGGGATCAGCACGGCAATCTAAAAGATGGGCACGAAAGAAACGCCCATGCGGTAGACCAGCCGATTGCTGGTCTTTTAAAAGACCTGAGAGTCCGTGGTATGATGGAAGAGACGCTCGTAATCTGGACTGGCGAATTTGGACGCACACCATTTGCTCAGGGGACCAATGGCCGGGATCATAACCCCTCTGCCTTTAGCATGTGGATGGCCGGAGCCGGTGTGAAAGGCGGTACTATATTTGGAAGAACTGATGATTACGGCTATCGGGTAATTGAAAATGAAGTTACTGTGCACGACATCCACGCTACCATGCTACACCTTTTAGGTGTTGATCATGAAAGGCTAACATTCCGTTTCGGGGGCCGTGACGTACGGTTGACAGACGTGCATGGCCACATCGTACATGATATTTTGGCATAACACAACTTTCTAATAATCATAATTTAATGCAAACTAATGCAACTACTAAACCTATGGGGATGAATAATTTTAGAATGCTCGCTTTGATAATGTCACTACTAAGTGTGGGGACCATGTCCTGCCAAAAGGGTAAAACGGCGACCTCCGATGGAAAGGAACCCGAAATTAAAAAGATTACCCATTCGTTTTTTGTGGCGGGGCCACAATTTACCGGCATCATTGATGAACAGGGCAATAAGATGTGGGACGCAGAAAGAAAAGGTGCAAGAGATGGCTACGTACTTTCAAATGGAAACATACTCATATGCTGGGCCGATGAAGTCCGGGAATATGATCATAATAAGCAAGTTATTTTTAGCTTTAAGCGAAGTGCTTCTCACCATGAACTGGGCACGGCAGTACGGCTTGAAAACGGGAATACGCTGATTACCGAATCCAGTGAGAACCCCAGACTTTTAGAGGTCGATAATTCCGGAACTATTGTGGTGTCTGTCGCTCTTCAACCGGAAACCGACAATATCCACATGCAAACCCGCATGGCCAGAAAATTGGAGAACGGTAACTATCTTGTTCCTCATTTGCTTGCTTTTGCGGTTAAAGAATATACCCCTTCGGGTGAAGTGGTAAAAACTTTGAAGACCGATCTTCCGGAACTGGGGGGAAGGGAAGCAGAAAATTGGCCTTTTACCGCTATCAGACTGGAAAACGGCAATACTTTAATCAACCTCACGCACGGAAATAAGGTTGTGGAAATGGATAGCTCCGGAGCTGTTGTTTGGAAAGTGTCAAACGAAGATGTGGAAGGCAACCCGTTTAAGGATCCTTGCGGGGCGCAACGCCTGCCAAATGGAAACACGGTAATAGCCAGTTATGGAGCCAAAGACGGTATTAAACTTTTTGAATTGACACCACAGAAAGAAATAGTGTGGTCATATGAAGGTTACCGGGTACATGATTTTCAAATCCTTACTACCAATGGGTTACCAATAGAGGGGGTCCCTATGAAATAACTATATACTATCCTTATATCAATTATTCCCTGTTTTGTTGGAAATTGAGGATTGAAATGATCACTTTTGAAATCAAAACGTTTTTATGGTATGATGAGAAAGTCGGTTGTCATAGGCTTGTTGATAATGATTTGTTTACAGGTACATGCGCAGCGATATATTGCGGATATTGATAATATGACTGTCGACCATGGATTACCTGACAATTCAGTGTATTGTTTTTACCAGGACCACTTTGGGTTCATTTGGATAGGTACCCATACCGGTATTAGCCGGTTTGATGGATACGCGTTCAAACACTTTCAACTCAGCACCGGAAATGAATCGCCTTCACCGGTTGTTGAAATTATCGGAGACGATCATGACAATTTGTGGATAGCAACACGGGGGTCGGGATTGTATCAACTGAACCTCCAAACACATGAATTAAGTCCATACGTTGTCGCCGATATGGATCTGGGCGAGAATATTTTCGATATTTATAAGTCATCCGGCCAAACACTGTGGACAGCCTCGGACAAGGGAATTTTCAGGATGGAAAAAGTGTCCGGTAATCATCCAGTCCCTCGATTTATTCAGCTTTCCACTGGTCAACATGGACAGAGGGTGGATGGAGATATCCGCCATATTGGGGAAAACAATACCGGACATTTATTATTTTCATCTTACAATAATATTCTATACCAATCATATTCAAATATTACCGATACGCTTGTACGTGACATTTCATGCAGGATAATTTTATCCAACTATCATATTCAACACCTGCTGCGTGACAACAAAAGAGAAACGATATGGATGGGTACGTCTAATGAGGGCCTGCTGATGATGGATAGCTCCGAAAATGTTTCAAACTTCAGGCACCTTGAGGCAGATAAAAGCACGCTAAGCCAGAATAATATCACCGGTCTGGCGCAAGATCACAATGGCAATATATGGATAGCTACAAGCAACAGGGGTATTAATTGGCTTCAGAACCTATCCGGGTCACAGGAGGGATACTTTATAAATAGTAATAATGCGGCACGGCTGTTGAAATATCAGAAGACTTTTGAGGTATTCAACCGACTTGCTGATTACAATATTCGCGCATTATTCGTTGATGATAAGGATATATTATGGATTGGTACTCAAAATAACGGATTGATCAAGGTAACATTTAAAAAGGAGGTTTTTCGACACTTTCAACAAGACTCGCATATCGATAACACACTTGCTCATAGGGATATTAGCTTTCCAAAGATTACCAGAGATGGTGGGCTTTGGATTGGGACGTGGGGTGGTGGCTTACACTACCTGAGCCCGGTAGAGTCGTCAAAGCCAAACCCTGAATATAAACGGTTTTATCCTGTGGAAGGGGATAGCACAAGTATCAGTTTTCACAGGGTCTTTCCCGTATTCGAGGACAGGAAAGAGATCCTATGGTTGGGCACAAATGGTGGAGGGCTTAATAAGTTGACCAAAGATCAGCGAACAAAAGACCGCCCTAAGTTTAAACGTTATCAACACGATCCATCCAATAACCATTCCATTAGTGACAATACTATACGTTCAATCTGTGAAGATAGCAAGGGAAACATATGGATTGGAACCAACAAGGGGTTGAATAAATTAATGCCATTACAGGATGGCTTCTTACGATACCTGGACACATTGGTCATTCATGAAATTGTGGAGGATCAATCGGGAACGTTATGGTTGGGAACCCAAAATAATGGATTGGTGTCCTGGAATCCGGTACTCAATGCGTCCCGGCAGTACCGGTATCAGGCAGTCAATGGAACCAAACAGCCAATACACAATGTCCGGCATGTAATTATTGACCGGTCAGGAGTACTCTGGCTGGGCGCTACCACCGGGTTGTTTTCATTCAATCCCGACAGTGAAGTATTCAAGCATTACACCGGAGTGGACGGTATAGCAATCCGCGCTATTGAAAGCATCCAAATAGACTATAAAAACCGATTGTGGATTGGTTCAGCGGAGGATGGCCTCTTTGTGTATGAACCGGAAGAGGAACGGTTTACAAGTTTCAAAATGACCCAGGGAAGAATGAGTAACAGCTTTACCCAGGGGTCATCGCAAAGCCAGGATGGGGTAATGTTTTTCGGAAGTAGAAATGGGTTTTATAGTTTTCATCCCGATAGTGTTGTCATTGGACATACACTGCCGCAGACATTTATTACTGAAGTAAAGGCTGGGGAGAAACAATTACCGGAAGAAATAATCTATCAACTGAATCGACAGCGCCCTTTACCTTTAAGGTTTAACTATGATGAAAAAGTGATTTCAATATCATTTTCTCATCTTTCTTATTCTCCGAATAACCCTATAAGATATACCTACATTCTGAAAGGAGTTGATAACCAATGGAATACCACCAATGTTGGCGAGCATCGTATTACCTATTCCAATTTACAACCCGGTGATTACACATTTAGCGTTAAGGCTGCCTATCAAAATCTATCTGGTAAATCTGCCATATTGCCAATTGTTATCAGCCCTCCGTGGTGGAAAACATGGTGGAGTTACACGCTGGCGGGTACTTTGTTCATTTTTATAGTTTTTAGAATTCGACAATACAGAAAAAGGTTAAGAAATGAAAGTGAAAGGCGTTTTAAAGAAAAATTAGAGAGGGAAAAAGAGGAACGACTGCAGCAAATGAAGCTTGAGTTATTTACCAACATCTCCCATGAAATCAAAACGCCATTGACCCTCATAAAAGCTCCGGTGGAGAACCTGTTAAATTCTCAGGAATTAACTGAGAAAAACACAAAATATGCTTCTTTGATCAAATCAAATACCGAAAGACTTTTGCGGCTAACCAATCAACTGCTGGATTACAGAAAAGTAAGCCTAAACAAAATGCCAGTCAAATACGAGGCACTGGATTTAGTGGGGATCTTAGAACAGGTTTGTTACCTCTTCACAGAGTTAGCTATAAAAAATGATATAAATTTCATCCTTGAATCCAATGTGACGAGTCTGGTGGTAAACATCGATCAGGACAAGCTGGAGAGCATTGTTTTCAATCTTTTGACCAATGCCTTTAAGCATACATCTCAGGGAGGTAAAATAGAAGTAATTATTAACTTTTTGGAGGAACTTTCTGATACCGAGAACCAAATTATCCGGATCGAAATTAAAGATTCCGGAGTGGGAATCCCGGCGGAGAAAATGAAAGAGGTATTTGAGCAGTTTTATAGTGAAAGTGAAAAGAAAAACACCATACAAAAGGGCACGGGTATAGGTTTGGCACTTGTCAGGGAACTGGTGATACTGATGAATGGCGATATCAAGGTGGCCTCAGAGGAGTCGGTGGGCACCACTTTTGTCATCAATTTTGACCTGGACATTTTATCAAAAGAAGTTGGAAAAAAATACCTCCGGTTAAATGTCCCAAAGAAAAATGCCGGCAAACGGTTAAAGCCGGATGACAGTGCCGGGAAAGATAATGGTCTTCCGGTTTTGTTGATTGCCGAGGACGATCGCGAGCTGAACCACTTTATTGCCTCACAATTTAGCAATGGCTATCGGGTAACCCAGGCCTTTGATGGCGAACAAGCATATAAACAGGCTTTGAGTGATCCACCCGAGCTGGTCATTACGGATCTTATGATGCCGGTATCAGACGGCATTGCGTTGTGTAACCGTTTGAAATCAGAACTGACTACAAGTCATATTCCGGTAGTAATGTTAACGGCTAAAGGACAGGACGAGGACAGATTGCGCGGCATTCAAACCGGGGCGGACGCCTATCTTGTCAAACCTTTTTCAACCGAACTCCTGGTCACTACCGTCTCAAAATTAATCGAGGGCCGTAGGCTGCTACGGGAAAAATACAGTAAGTCCATTTTGGTGGAACCTTCCGGTATAACCATCACCCCAATGGATGAAAAGTTTATGCAACTAGTGCTGGATGTGGTTGACACTCACCTCGACGACCATACCTTTTCTGTAGAACAGCTGGCGAAAGATGCCGGAGTTAGCGGACCACAACTCTATAGAAAAGTAAAAGCTATAACAGGGTTGAGTCCCAATGAATTCATAAGAGACCTTCGTCTAAAACGGGCGGCAGTACTCTTAAAAGAAAGTGGCTTGACAATTTCGGAGGTTAGTTATAGAGTAGGATTTAGCAATCCCAAATATTTTTCCCGTTGTTTTCATCAGCAGTTTGGCACTTCTCCTAAGGAATTTAAGGTAAGCTGATTATAGCAAAAACAAAACTACGCTCCCGAATCTCAAATAAGGTCATTGATTGTAAAATTGTGTTAACAGGTTGAGGACCCTTCTGGTTCACAAATAGCAAAGCAGCATTCAATCTTGTGGTGTGCCATGGCCATTATCCCCATAAATCAGTTTCCGGGAAGGGAAATATCAGATCCAATATCCGTTGTGGCAATCATATAATCTTGATTTATTCAAACCATTGATAATCAGAGTTTTAATCTCTCAAGAAAGACCTCGAAAATTTGATGAGAACAAAAAAATAATTGCCAGCCATAGGGGTTGCCCGGTTTTTTACTGACATAAAGGGGAAAACCGAATGTTAATAAAATAAACTATCCATAAGAAAATGAAGAATAATATCATAATGCTGTTATCAATATTTTTAGGGTTAACAAGTGCTGGTACCTATGGGCAAGACGTTGATGATATCGACACTAAATTTTGGGGCATTCACATTGGAGCAGGGACGGGTTTCAGCTCCATTCAGGAGTTAAAAACCTCCGGTGTCATCTTCTCGGGATTATCCACCAACTATCGCCTTGGCTTTGGAAAACGCGCCGAAAGGTCGCGTTTTGAATTTGATATTAGCCTCACAACAGGTGAAATGAAGGCTCAAACCAACGAAATAAGTTCCGAAAATAAATTCAACGCCAGGCTGAATATTGCCTATCTAAGAAGAATAGCGCCGGAATCCGGCCTTAAGTGGTACCTTGGCCCTGTGCTTGAAGTCCAGGGAATTTTTACTGATAATGCGGATTTATCAAACAACAGTAGCTATCTGCTGTATAATAACACGCTTTCTGTCAAAGGACAGGTAGAAAAACAAATCAACAACCGACTTTCACTGACCTATTCGTTGGCAACGGGTATCGTCGGAATGGTCTATGAAAGGCAAAGCTTTGCTTTCAGTGCTCCGCAGGAACTGTTGGAAAGCGGCCAATACAACAACCGGGCTGGTGAGCAAACCAGGCTGTACAAGCATGGTAAAATGGCGACGTTGGGTAAATACTATCGCTTCATCTCAGGCTTATCACTTAACCTCAACAGATCCAAAAGTATGTGGAGGTTAAGTTACAATTGGGATTTTCTGAGATACCGGCAAATAAGTAAGGGCGCTATCACTGCGACCGACCACAATGTTACACTTACTTATATTTTCAAGGTTTAAAAAATAAAAGACGCTAAAAATGAATAAAATAAATATTTGTATCATAGCTATATTTATGTTGTTAAGCACCCTTATTTCATGCGAGTTTGCCGCAATGGAAGCCAACCCCGGTAAAGACCACGTCAGCATTTTCAATGAATTCTGGGAGCTTTTTAACACTAAATACGCCATGTTTGATGCCAAAGGCGTGGATTGGACGGCGGTTTACAACGATAATCGTGATCTGATCGACAATACTATATCGGATGATTCCCTATTCAGAGTAATGGGCCGGATGGTGTTACTGCTTAAAGACGGACACACCAGCCTTAACGGCTTTAACAGCTTATCCTCTGAAGAATTTTCTGCCATCACCGAAAAGTATGATGAAAAAGATCCTTCTGAAATAGATCCATTCGTTTTCAGAGATGCTTCGTTCTCTATTTTAGAAGGATTTCCGGAAAATCTGGATACAACCGTTGTAAAGGAAAAGTACCTGAATGGTAAGGTTGATACGGCGGAAGGCATGACTTATACCACTCTTGATGACAATATTGGATATATCGTTTACAGAGATTTCCTGCAGCCTGTTTCAGACGAAAGCATGGACCTTGTGCTCAGGGCGCTGGCCAATACCAAAGGCATCATTCTGGATGTCAGAGGCAATCAGGGTGGGTCTCCGGCGTTTGCGGAAATCATGGCCAGTCATTTTACCGATAAACCCGTGAAAACCGGGTTTGAAAGATTCAAAACCGGACCGGGACCCAATGATTTTAAGGATAGTCCGATTACCATTCATCCTGCCAAGGGCGAATTATATACAAAACCTGTAGCGGTACTTACAAATCGCGCGTGTTATAGCGCTACTACGACACTAATTTACAGTATGAATCCCATGCCCCATGTTACGTTTATTGGAGGCAGAACAGGAGGAGGAAGTGGTTCCGTTGCAGATGGACATCTGGCCAATGGGTGGCAGTATAGCCTTTCCGTTAGCGAATTTATCGACCACGAAGGCCGGCATTTGGATGATGGATTTGACCCTGACATTATGGTCAACCTGAACGAGAAGGACAAGAGTCGTGATGAGATTATAGAAAGAGCAAGGTCGGAACTGAGAAAATAATTTGAATGAAAGACAACCGGATTGTCCTTATATATGTCATACGTTTTAAGTATTTTGAATTTATTAAAGGGTAATCCTCCAAATTATAAAATTTACCTTAAACCAAATATATTATGAGAATTTTAAAAAATCACGTTTTTAAATTAATGGCCCTTATTTGCGTGTTAACTTCCATTTACGCTTTTAAACCGGTCAAATCCGTTTATGAATTTCAAAATATAACTACTGTTGAATCCGTCATTCCGGGTGGACTTGGACGATCCAGGATGATTTCTTCAGATACCAATGGTCAGTTGGAAGAGAAAAAACTTAAAAACTTCTTTAGCCTGACAGGCATTAATTTCAACAACATCAAGAAGAATGATAAGGATATCTCGGAAAAACTGGCAGCTTTGCAGAACGAAGGTTGGGAATTAACCAATGTCACCTCTGGCGTATACAGCTCAGGAGTAACTGATGATCTGGGGACCGGTGGCACAGGTATATTTATTACGAGGTATTTATTCAGGAGAAGACTATAGTGGCCACTTAATAGTAACGTTATTGGCTGTGCTGGTATCTTCATTGTTGTTGATGTTTGCAGGTGGCGGATAGGCTGAATGCCCTGGCATTGCATTTGTCATGTCAGCGAGATGACTTTTTTCTATCCGCCACCTTTAGATCAATTACTTTGGGATTTCAATATTTTAACGCTGGTTGGGAAAGTTTGCAAATATATTTTGATCAATAAACTAAGTTATTACAACGTTTCAATATTCCAGGGTGTCTTTTGACTAGATAAACCTTAGTGACTTATGAATACAATATTGAAATCTACGCAAATATTTTTCGCAGCCATATCATTTTCATTGTTGATGTCATGTAATAGTAGTGACTATGACCAACCGGAGCCTGAAATTCGTCCATTAACCAATGATGAACAGGAAATAGTTCACGCCTCCAATGAATTTGCTATGAATATGCTATCCGGGATCAATGCGACGCATGAAGATCAGAATGTCTTTATTTCCCCTTTTAGCATCAGTGCAGCATTATCCATGACTTTGAACGGTGCAAATGGTGAGACCAATGAAGCCATCAAAGAAGCCATTGGTCTCAAAAACCTAAGTGACGAAACGATTAATCAGTCGTATAAAGACCTGGTAGCATATATCTATGGATTGGACAAGGGGGTAACACTTAATATAGCTAATTCCTCCTGGTACAAACAGGGGCTGACCATCCTTTCATCTTTTGAGGATCTTCTGAGAGAATTCTATAGCGCAGAAGTAAAAGAAGCGGATTTTGAGGACAAGGCTACTGTGGATTTGATCAACAATTGGATAGAGAATGAAACTAATGGGAAAATCAAGGACATGCTGGATGTTATTCCCCCGGATGCCGTGATGTACCTGATCAACGCAATATATTTTAAGGCCAACTGGTCCGTTCAGTTTGATCCGGATAAAACTGCAAACAGAAGTTTTACCTTAATGGATGGTCAAGTGGCGCAGGTGCCTACCATGTATGCAAATGCAGTCACTTACTGGAGCAGCTACAACAGTGAAAAGAAACTTCAGCTATTCGATATTCCCTACGGTAATGGAGCCTACGGATTTACCATCATCATGCCGGACAATCCGTCCGCCATTAATCAGGTCGCCAGTGAATTTACCATAGCGGACATGGAGAAAATGCTTCAGGATGCAAGTGAAAGTACATTGGAAGCCTACCTGCCCAAATTTAAAATTGAGTTTAAGGAGCTCCTCAACGATTACCTGGTTGCCATGGGTATGGGCGTTGCTTTCACAGCGGAGGCAGATCTGTCAAGATTATTTGAGGAAGACCTGAACCTGGCCATCAGCAGGGTGATCCATCAGTCATTTCTGGAAGTGAATGAAGCAGGGAGTGAGGCAGCGGCTGCCACCGTGGTAGAGATAGTGGAGACTTCCCTTCCCCCAGCATTGCGGGTAGACCAGCCTTTTATATTCTTTATCAGAGAAAGAAATAGCAACACGATCCTGTTTTCAGGCAAATTAATCGATCCACAAATTGAATAATCTTGTCTTTAGGTCAAAAAGTTGATGGCCGCTGGCACTGTCGCCAATTATTTCTCGTGCTCCTCCATTGATATGGTGGCAGGCACGGATGACAGTGAACACAAATTGAGAAATATTGGCATTTACAGTTTTATCTTTGGTAAAAAATACACCAGGGGCCCTCAATCTAAATATCGGGAAGAGCTTAAAGTTGCGCAATCCTATATAATCAAATAAACTGACGAGGCCAACGGTTATTTATCCACTTCCGTATGAGAGGGAAAAATACCATTTGGATCAAGAATAATTTGGAAGCAGCCGTATACACGGTTAAACGAAAGCCATTATTTCATCAAACTCGCATGGTAGTTTACCGTGCGAGTTTTGAGCAAGAACCAGTAACTTGCGCGGAAAGCTGTTTTATCCCTCACCTCCTGCACTTTGACCTAGACTGAAGCACGGGCACCATCTTGAAAAGTCTGAAATTTACTCCAAGGCAAACCAGATCAAAGAAGTTTTTGCATCATTTAACCTTTTTATTTTGATTTTCATTTTAATTGCTCTATATTTGTAGAGTAAATAGTATAAAAATAGAGCAATATGGCGCTTACCAAAGCTGAGGAGCAGGTAATGAAATACTTGTGGAAACTTGAAAAATCTTTTTTTAAAGAGCTGAAGGCGGAATTTCCTGATCCTAAACCGGCAACAACAACCATCAACACCTTGCTCAAGCGGTTAATAGACAAGGGGGTTGTGGATTATAAATTATACGGCAACAGCCGGGAATATTTCCCGCTGATAAGCAAAAACGACTATTTCTCAAATCACGTTAACGGATTGATTAAAAATTTTTTTAATAACTCTGTTGAACAATTTGCTTCCTTCTTTACCAAAGAGGTCGATATAAGTAATGAAGATCTTAAGAAACTCAGAGATATTGTAGACAAGAAATTAAAAAAGAAATCAAATGATTGAATATTTGCTGGAGTCGACCCTTTGTCTGTCAGTTCTTTATTTCAGCCACGTAGTCCTTTTCAGAAATTCGCGGAATTATCGAATGAATAGAATTACCCTGCTATCATCCGTGATTTTTTCTTTGCTTATTCCTGTATTTAAAATCTCGTTAACTGACCTCCCCATCCATGAAACCGTGCAGAAGAGTAATTTCTATGAAGCTTTTTCATCTTCGAATTATTTGTCCGCGTCTGAAATTTCAAACAATGTCGCGCTCAAAACTTCTGTCGATATTAGTGTGGTGCTCGTAGCCATCTATGCGCTTGTTACACTTATATTATTGGCAAGATTTGTATTCAACATTTCACGACTTATCATGAAGGGGTATAAATCCGATAAGATGGATTACAAGGGAAATGAATTGACTTTAGTGGAAGAGCAAATCAATGCGTTTAGTTTTTTCAAGGCAATTTTCATTAGCAGGGACCACTACAGAAATGGTACGATAGATGAAATGCTGCTATGGCATGAGATGGCCCATAAGCAACAACTGCACTCCGTTGATGTGATAATCATTGAACTTACGCAGGTATTCTTCTGGTTTAATCCATTTGTTTACCTGTTTAAAAAATTGATTAAAGCGAACCACGAATATCTGGCTGATGAATTTGTGTTGAAATCAGGCGCATGCCCAGTGGAATATTCAAATAAGTTATTAGATCATACATTCCAGAACAGAACGCTGGGTTTTACCAGCGGATTTAACCATTTGTTAATTAAAAAAAGACTCACGATGTTATCAAAATTTGAACAAAAAAAGCGATTTGTCCATCATTTGGCTTTGTTTATCCCAGTGATGGTGGTGTTGTTTTTCATGACGGCCTTTACCAGCTCAAACAGTGTCTTCCAAGACAGGTCTACCAACATCATACCCACGGAGAAACCGGGAATATTTTATGCCGAAACTTTATTCTGGTCCAGTGAAGATCATGAGGTTTACATGAGAGGGAAAGTGAAAGTGCGTTATGGCGTCAACCAATTTACAGGAGATGGGTCCTTCGCTATTTTGGGAAAAGTACACTTGCTGATATTTAATGGTAAGCAGGTAGCTATGGATTCCTCAATAGCGCTTAACGGGATAAAATGCGAAGTAGTTACCTTAACTAAAGAGGAAGCAATTGAAAAATACGGTTCGAGAGGGAAACTGGGAGCCGTTGAAATAAGAACAGTAAAATAAGCTGGTTTTTTTATTTCAAATTTCGTAAAAATCCGAATGATACTACCTTGACTGTGACCCGCTACAAAGGATTAATACTTTCATCGATTATCTATATTTTAATCGGTAGTCAATCTCCAGGATATGGCCAGGTGGACACTATCAAGGTTTTTGGCCAGTTGAGTTGGAAAGATAAATCAATAACCGGATTTCCGGAGAAGGTGTCCATATCGTCAAAAGATCAACCCACTCTTTCGAAACAGGCAGCTATTGACTCATTGGGAAACTATAGTATCTTCTTACCTCCTGGTACCTACCAGGTCACACCGGCAAGAAGTTATCATTGGATGGGAGAGGAGTATATCAGGATAGACCATAAAAATTCACTGGCCACTATAGTAGTTGGATCAGGTGAAGAAGTGATCGCTTCTACACTTGAAATAAATAGCATTCCGCCGCCCGATTTAACGCCGGAAAAAGGTATCATGCACAAGTTTAATGCAAAAAAAGCTCTATTGCTGGATAATTTTGTAAAGGTCCATATGGAATATTTTGATATTCCGGGGGCTTCTCTGGCGCTGATCAAAAATGGGCAAATTATTTATCACAAAACTTATGGACTGAAAAACACCAGCACAAAAGCGCCGGTTGATGAAAAAACATTATTTGAAGCCGGTTCGATTACCAAGCCTGTATTCGCCTTTGTAGTCTGCCGATTAGCGGAGAAAGGAATTTTAGACCTGGATAAACCGCTTCATCTTTATCTTCCCTTTGAAGACGTAGCCCATGATGACCGTTACAAACTTATTACGGCAAGACATGTGCTTAGCCATCGGACGGGTTTTCCAAACTGGGCGAAAAGAAATGAAAAGGGGCAATTTGATCTCAGGTTTACGCCTGGTACCGATTTTGGATACTCTGGTGAAGGTTTTGAATACCTTAAACGTGTAGTAGAGCGCGTAACCAAAAAGGACATTGGAATTATCCTGGAGGAAGAACTTTTGAAACCGTTGAATCTTGCCCATTTTTACTTTGAAAAAAGCGAGTATTTAGCCGAATTTGCAGCGAATGGTCATTATGACCAGGTGCCTACCGAAATAAGACTTCCAGAAAGTCCCGGAATGGCCTGGAGTATGAGCACGGAAGCCAGGTCGTTTAGCGCGTTTATAATAGCGCTAAACAACAGAGAAGGTCTGCAACCAGAGACCTATCACAAAATGTTTTCGGTGCATTCAACCATTCCTAAAGATGATTCTGAAAAAAAAGCGGCTGGGATGAAAATTTATATTGGGGACTAGGTTTTCAGATTGACAACACACCCTATGGACCGGTGTATGGACATAGCGGAAGTACTTCGAGAGGTTTTCAATGCAACTTCAGCCTGTTTCAGGATATTAACATGGGATACGTCATGTTTACCAATGGTAGCAAGGGGGCGATGCTGGCGATTTCTCCATTGACCGAATTTTTGATCACCGGTAAAGAGTAAAAAAACAAATCACCATTTATTGATTTTAAGTAATCGAACCGGAAATAAATTCCCACATGGAAATGCGGGGGAGTCTTCTTCCTTTTTTAGGGATAAGTAGATATTTTAGTGCTGCATACCCGGGAGGAGCATGCATTTTACAAAAGCAACTACCAGTAATTAAAATCACCTGATAATGGGATTATTTTCAAAAATTTTCAAAAAAGAAAAAAAACTAAATAAAAGAGAAAGGCCTGATGAACCGGATGTTTACCACATCCCGGACGAAGATGAGCGGATGAATTGGGCTATAGAAAAAGCAAAACTGACTTTACATTATTTTGAAAAATGCCTGGCTTCTCCCAAAAAAGAGCAAACATATTTTTCAATCAAAGTCAAATTTGAAGATGAAGGCAAAATCGAACACATCTGGCTAACCAAGCCTTCATTTGATGCAGAAAGAAACTTATTTGGGGTAGTGGGAAATTCACCTGTTAATATAAAATCCGTGAAACTCGATCAAAAAATAGGAGTTGACAGCGCTTTTGTTTCCGATTGGATGATTGTTGAAAACGGGAGATTAATTGGTGGCTATACCATCAGAGCGGTGCGGGATGGATTTACCGGGCAATCCCTGGCCGATTTTGACCGGAGCCTTGGAGGAATGATCGTAGATGAGGGGGAAGATTATTTTTTGCCAAACTTTGAAACGCCCGAAGGAGCCATTACCAAACTAGAAGATGCATACGACAGGGAGGACCTTGACGAGGCTATCAACTGTAAGGACTTTTTGATAGAGGCAAAACTAATGCTTGAAAAAATGGGAAAGGATTTGGGAGAGGAAGTTACAATTCAGACCGCCGAAGCACTAAAATTATCATACATAAAATCGCTACAGGAAAGTGGCATGCCCAAATTTGGAAATTTAAAGAGAGCCTTTCCAGCTAGAAAAAAAATAAATGATAGCCAATATCTGATCACCGAGGTATGCCTGTATCCCGATGGCAGCAAATCCACCCAGGTGCTGAACACCTTTAAAACGGCATCCGGCTGGCGGGTGCTTGGTGTGGAAGATTAGCAAACCGGCGTTTTAACCGGAAAGCTTTTGAATGCAAAAATGATTTTCTTCGATTTTCAGATGTACCAAAGTCAGCTCCTTTTCAGGATAGTAATTTAAATATGACTGCCAGACCCCAAACCCTGGAAGTAAGGAATTAACCAAAAACCCTGTTTTAGTGCGATTCAAAAACTAATTGCCGATTTCTGTATATAGGCAAATAGCTACTGGAAAAATATCCCTTTGTATGCGCTAAAACAGGGGGTTTTGCCATGATTTAGTGCATGTTTGTGAGATTTTTCTTGCAAACATTGCAAATACATGCAAAAAATTGCATATTGTAGGCAAATCATTTTTGGATTTTTAGAATTTCAGATTTTTAAATTTTTTTTCAAACTTTCAATCTGGCTTACTTTGTTGTAAGCCCGTTAACCAATTAAATACAGACAATATGAAAAAAACTTTACCTTTTTTTCTGTTTTGTATGCTATTACTCTCAAGTAATGTTTTTGCGCAAGACAGAAGTGTTTCGGGGACGGTTACCTCATCCGATGATGGAGCCCCTTTACCTGGAGTGAATGTGACAATTCGTGACACCGCTGTAGGTACAGTAACAGATGCAGACGGTAAATACAAACTAAATTTGCCGGCAGATGCCACGCAGTTGGTATTTTCTTTTGTGGGATATGTGAATGAGACGATAGACATCGGTAATAAGTCCGTCATTGACATTCGCCTGGTTCAGGACATTTCCCAACTACAGGAGATAGTTGTTACAGCCTTTGGGGTGGAAAAAGAGAAAAAGGCTTTGGGGTACGCGGTGAGTGAGATTTCCGGAAGGGAAATTCAGGAGTCTACCGAATTAAACATGATCAATGCCTTGCAGGGTAAAATTCCTGGTGTGACTATTTCACAGAATGCAGGAGGCGCCAGTGGAAATAGCCGGATCGTTATCCGGGGAAATGCTTCCCTGAGTGGTAATAACCAGCCTTTGATCATTATTGACAACGTGCCGATTGACAATACTACCGGTGGAGCCGGAGAATGGGGTGGACAAGATTATGGCAATGAATTGAATAATCTTAACCCTGATGATTACGAATCGGTTTCCGTTTTGAAAGGGCCGGCAGCTGCTGCGCTCTATGGCTCAAGAGCGGCCAACGGGGCCATTGTCATCAAAACAAAAAAAGGAAAGACCCGGAAGGGGATCGGTGTTTCATACAATTCCTCCTTTTTGAGCGAATCGATTATGTATACGCCTGACTTCCAAAATGTATTTGGTGCCGGATACATGTCACTGGATTTGGGTGAGGATGGCAACGGCGCGCCATTCCTGATCAATCCTACCACCGGAAATCCTGTGGTTCGCGATTATTCCTCAAGTTATGGCCCTAAAATGGAAGGGCAAATGATTGAGTATATCGATGGTGTTCTCAGACCACATGATCCGCAACCGGATAACTTAAGAGATTTTTACCAAAACGGATTCAATTTAGTGAACAATATTGCACTGGATGGAGCCAATGATCAAACGAGCTTTAGAGTATCTTTTGGCCATAATTTAAAAGAAGGAGTAGTACCCAACAACGAATTTGAAAGAGGTTCTGCCAATTTAAGGGTTACTCATCAATTGAGTGACAGGCTCAATATAAATCTGGGTGCCAATTATAACATCACCGAAACCCGCAACCCACCTGCTTTATCGAATAATGGCGATAACATTGCCAGGCAATTTATTTATGCCGCTCCCAGGAATTTCAAATATGATGTAAGCAGGGAGTTTTACAAAAACCCCGATGGTAGCCGCAATAGAGAAATTCGCAATACCAACGCATTTTGGAGACTCTATGAAAGAAATATTTTTAGAGAGGATAGAAATTTACGGGCCGACGTGACTTTGAATTATGCTTTCACCGATTGGTTAAATCTGACCCTAATGGGGAATACATATACCATAGATCGTGAGGAAGAAGGAGAAAATGCCGGAGAAGATGCCGGGGGTACCGGTGGTTCTTACACAGTGTCAAATTACAAGAAAAAGCAGAGCACTATTAAATTCTTGCTGAATTTAGATAAAGAAATAAATCAGGATTTTCATGTAAGCGCCTCAGTTGGAGGAGAGCAATGGAGAACAGATGCTACCATCTTACGAGCTGAAACCCAAGGCGGACTGATTGTTCCCAATAATTTTTCCCTGAACAATTCAATAAATCCTTTAAGGACCTCCGGCGGAAAAGCAGGCGGATCGGGCAACGGTGAAAAACAAATTAATTCATTTTACGCCTTTGCGGATTTAAGCTATAAAAATTTCCTCTTTTTGAATTTAACAGGTAGAAACGACTGGTCTTCTTCGCTGACCTCGACTGATGGCTCCGGCGATAACTCGGTATTTTATCCCTCAGCCAGTTTGGGCTTTGCCTTTACCGATGCACTTAGCCTGGATTCAAGAGTACTGGATTTTGGTAAGATCAGAGCTTCCTGGGCCCGGGTAGGCGGCGATACCGACCCTTACCGGCTGTTGGCTGACTTTAGAAACAGAGGCAATTTTGGCGAAACCGGGCCACTGATGTTCAGCTGGAACAACGGTACTGTTCCTCCCAATGACCTTAAACCGGAAATAACAACCGGAATTGAATTCGGAACTGAACTTTATTTCCTAAGCAAAAGACTCACGCTTGATTTTACTTATTACGATCAAAAGACCACCAACCAGATCCTGGCCGTGGGCGTGTCAAGTACTTCCGGTGCTAATTCAAGATTGATCAATGTAGGCGAGATCCAAAACAAAGGATTTGAATTATTGGTAGGTGTTACGCCGGTACGAACCAGGAATTTTTCCTGGAATGTGAGCTTTAACATGGCTAAAAATAATAACGAAGTGGTGGAATTGGCAGAGGGTATAGACAGACTGATTTTGGGCAGACAATGGGACGTATGGTCTGTTGCGCAACCCGGAGAGCCATATGGTAATTTAATTGCCCAGGGTTTTCTGAAGAATGAAAACGGTGACAGAATCTTAAACGCCGATGGTTTTTACCAAAGAGACCCTGAAAGAACTGTTGTTGGTAACCAGGAGCCGGACTGGACAGGTGGTATTAGTAATACTGTAAGCTTCAAAGGACTTACTTTAAGTGCGACCGTAGATATCAGGAAGGGAGGAGAAGTATTTTCCGGATCCCATTTTTACGGTCACCAAAGGGGTATCTGGAAATCGACCTTGCAGGGCAGAAATGCTGAGTACGGTGGAATACAATGGACAGACGGAGATGGAAATGTCAGAAATGATGGCTTTATTCCCGAAGGTGTAACGGAGACTGGAGAGCGATGGACACAACCCATTCCCGCACATCAGTATTGGGCGACGTATGGTAGCTGGGGCTCAGGCGTAAGAGAAGTAGGCATCGTTGGCAGCGGTTTTGTAAAGCTTAGAGAGTTAATTCTAAATTATCGTTTCCCTACCACACTGTTAGAGAAAACGCCTTTTCAAACAGCTAGTATTGCTTTGGTTGGAAGAAACCTTTGGTATATTCACACGGATATGCCTAACAAAATTAATCCGGAAGGAACTTTCAACAGTGGTAACGGAGGGGCGCATGAATATGGTTCATTGCCTCCCACCAGAAGTGTTGGTTTTACCTTAAACGTTAGTTTTTAAGAATTGTGAGTACTAAATGTGAAAATAATGAAATCATTAAAATATATTTTTCTGGTAGTATTATTGGTGGGCGGATCGGTTGGCTGTGACGAGGGTTTCGACGAAATGAATGTAAACCCCAATACAGTAACCACCGCTGAGGTCAACCACCTTTTTACCTATGCATTGAATCAAACCACAGGCAGTGGCGTGGATTATTTGAAATATTGGAGCAATTTTATCTACCATTACCATTGGTTCAATCAGGTAACCGGTCGGGGTAGCAATAATGAATTGATAGAACTCAATACGATTTGGACCGACGAAAACCTTTGGGGCAAATTTTTCGGAACGGGTATGCAGGAATTGGTGCAAATTCAAAAGCAAATCGATGACTTGCCAGAGGATCAAAGAGCATTAAACGCTAACCGTTATGCTTTGCCTTTAATTGTGAAAGTCTATAAAGCCCATGAGTTGGTAGATGTTTATGGCGATATTCCTTATTCAGATGCATTTAAAGGCCGGTTAACTACAGATCCCGTTTTCAAACCTTTGTATGATACGCAGGAAGCGGTGATTGATCAAATGCTAAGTGACCTGAAAAGTGCAAAAGACATGATAGATGTCTCAATAGATGATGCTTTTAATTACAATGATGCTGATATCTGGTTTGACGGCGATTTGACAAAATGGAAAAAATTCGCCAATTCATTGCGGTTAAGAATCGCGATGCGCCTTTCGGAGGTAAATCCTTCCAAAGCCGGTCAAGTTATCACTGAAATATTAAGTGATGCCGATGGTGTGATGGAAAGTAACGATGATAGCTTTTTGTTCGAACACCACGCTGACGGTAGATTTGTAGGAGCCAGGGGATATATCGATCAGGGAGATACAAAGTTTGCAGGCGAGCCCGTGGTGGACTTTATGTATGACAATGCAGATCCAAGGCTTAGAATTTATTATTTCGAAAATGAATATACACCTGAGCTTTGTGCCGACCTGGGCTTGACGTATAATGCCAGAAGGTTCTACGGTGGTCCAAGCAGTCCTGATGAAATTGCCGATAATCAAATTTTGTTCAGAGAAAGATCTCCTGAAAATGGGATATATGATACCCTTTCCCGTGTTAACCCACGCTTTTTTGATAACAGGGTTGATGGCCATACAGGTCAGGCTTATGACCAATTTCTGAATTACGCAGAAGTTTGTTTCCTGAAAGCAGAGGCCGCTGTACGTGGTTTTACCTCGGATGATCCTCAAACCTGGTATGAAAACGGTATCAGAGCTTCCATCGAAACACAGTTTTTTATTGCCGAACAAGCCGGTGTCGAAAACTGGGTGCCTTTAGCTGCCAATGAAATCGATGATTATATTGCCAGCGCCGATGTGGCCTGGGATGCCGGTAAAGGGTTGGAGTTAATAATGGTGCAGTCATGGCTGAATTCTTTCAAAGATGCCATACTGACCTGGAACAACTGGAAACGTACCGGATTTCCTAATGAAAATACTACGCCGGCCATGCGGCCGCTTCATTCCAATGGAACTTTGTTGGAGATTCCAACGCGTTACCGCTATCCTGATGGAGAATTGGTTACAAACGAAACGAACTTGACACAAGCAATTGACAGACAAGGAGGAACTGCATTTAATACCCTCTACGGAAGAGTTTGGTGGGATGTGGATTAACCACTGTCCACTTTAGAAAAAAGAGCAGATAAACTGGTAAGTTTGTCTGCTCTTTTATTTACATTAACTTTGTTTTTGAAAAATTTTCGTTACGTGGTAAGCCGAATTATTTTTCTAATAGCCATTATCAGCGCCTGGGTGCTCACGTCTTCTCTGAATCCAAAAAAAAGAGGCCAGAAGCTTTTTACCCTTATAACGGAAGATCACTCCGGCATTGATTTTCAGAATACCATTACTGAAGACCGGGATAGGAATTTTTTAAGATATGAAAATTTCTATAGTGGTGCCGGTGTTGGATTAGGCGATTTTAACAACGATGGCTTACAGGATATCTTTTTTGCCGGTAACCTTGTAGCAGACCGGCTTTATCTCAATGATGGCAATTTAAAATTTTCTGATGTTACCGCTGCTTCCCGTATTACTGACAACGGAGGGTGGTCTACCGGTGTCACCGTGGCTGATGTCAATGCCGACGGATTTGACGATATTTATGTGTGCCGTGACTTGTACGATCATCAGCCTGGGCTCAGGACCAATCTGCTTTATATTAATAATGCTGATGCTGATGGGGCTGACAAGGTACCCACTTTCACCGAATCAGCCAAAGCTTACGGTCTTGATAATAGTGAAAGATCAAGACACGCCACCTTCTTCGATTTTGATCGGGATGGCGACCTGGATATGTTTTTAGTGAACCAACCTCCTAACCCGGGACCTTATTCCCCGTTACTGTTAACAGATAAAAAAGATTTGCGCTACAGTGCCCGGTTATTTGAAAATACAGGGAATCACAAATTTAAAGATATTTCAAAACAGGCCGGTGTATTGCATGCCGGGTTTGGTTTAAGTGTAGTGGTCAGTGACTTTAACCGGGACGATTGGCCCGATTTATATGTTGCCAATGATTTCGATGCGCCCGATTTTTTGTATATGAATAATGGAGACGGCACTTTTACCAATACTATAGACCAGGCGATGAAACATATTACGAACAACAGCATGGGGGTCGATGCGGCTGACATTAATAATGATGGCTGGATGGACCTGGTTGTTTTAGATATGGTAGCCGAAGACAACCGCCGGAAAAAGGAGAATATGAGCGGTATGAATCCCCGGCAGTTTTGGGAGGTAGTCGACGCCGGTGGCCATTATCAATATATGTATAACACTTTACAATTGAATAATGGCAATGATTCTTTCAGTGAAATCGGCCATTTGGCAGGAATTTCCAATACCGACTGGAGCTGGACACCACTGCTGGCCGACTTTGATAATGACGGTTTCAAGGATCTTCTGGTTACCAACGGGCTGAAGAGAGATATCAGGAATATTGATTCGGGAAAGAAGTTCAGGAGCTATGCTGATAGTTTGATTAAGGCGGAACTGGATCTCGGGAAGACGTTTGAGGAGATAAATTTGTGGGATATCATTGATTTACAAAAGATGCTTGGCCTGATCGCGGCGGAAAAAGTCAGTAATTATATCTATAGAAATGACGGTAACTATCAATTTGAAAAGAAGATGAAAGCCTGGGGATTGGAGGAAAAAACGCTTTCTCATGGTGCCGCCGTCGCAGATCTGGATAATGACGGGGATTTGGATATCATTATTAATAATGTGGACACGCTGGCTTACATTTATAAAAATAATGCGGAAGCTATGAAGACAACCCATACACTTCGCATCAGGCTTACCGGCTGCCAGGATAACACCACCTGTTTTGGCGCTAAGGCAAACATTAAATATGGCGAAAAATCCCAGACGGCCGAAATTTCCAATGTAAGGGGGATCTATTCAACCAGTGAATCGCAGCTCCACTTTGGGCTGGGTAAAACAAAAAAAATAGACCAATTGGAAATAATCTGGCCCGACGGAGAAAGATCGGTTATAACCAACCTTAAAGCCGGTCAAACCTATGAATTTTCTTATGCTGCGCTATCTAAAAAACCGAGAAAAGATGAAAAGCCGCAGCCGATATTTGGAAATATTACCCAAAACCTTGGTATGGAAAGAAAACATATCGAGAACACCTATGATGATTTTGCCCGCGAGGTATTATTGCCCCATAAAATGTCCAGGCTGGGACCCTGCCTGGCAGTTGGAGATGTGAATGGCGATGGGAGACAGGATTTTTACATTGGCGGGGCGCTGGGGCAGCGAGGTGAGCTTTTTTTACAAAATCCCGAAGGCGGTTTCGATGCTAGCGATACTTTCTCTCAATTACCCGGTGAAAAGATGTATGAAGATTTGGCGGCTGTTTTTGTAGACGTGGATGCCGACAAAGATCTTGATTTATATGTAGGCAGCGGCGGTAATGAACACGAACCTCATAATGCATCCTATAAAGATCGCCTATATGTCAATGATGGTCATGGCAACTTCAAAAAAGCTGTTGCAGCCCTTCCGAATATAACTGAAAGTACCGGGTGTGTGGTACCCGCCGATTTTGACCGGGACGGTGATATGGACCTTTTCGTAGGGGGCAGGCAAGTGCCGGGACAATACCCCATGCCGGCTTCCAGCCACTTGTTGAGAAATGACAACGGCAAATATGTAGATATCAGTGGAGAACTGGCACCCGGCCTTTCTGGCGTGGGTATGGTAACAGACGCCACCTGGACCGATTTCGATCAGGATGGAAAGCTTGATCTGATTGTAGTAGGGGAATGGATGCCGGTTTCATTTTTCAGGCATACTGACAACGGATTTGTCAAGGCCAACAATGATTTGAATATCAGCAATACCAAGGGCTGGTGGAATAGTATAGAAAAAGCTGATTTTGACAACGACGGGGATGAAGACTATGTTATAGGTAACCTGGGACTGAATTACAAATATCAGACGAGTTTAGAGGAACCATTTTCTGTGCACTATGCTGACTTTGATAAAAATGGCAGCAAGGATATCGTTTTAAGCTATTACAACTTTAATGTCCAGTATCCGCTGCGTGGGCTTCAATGTTCGTCCCAGCAAGTACCTTCACTGAAAGAAAAATTCAAGACTTACCAGTCATTTGCTATCGCCCCACTGGTGGAGGTTTATGATACGCAAAGCCTGGAGGATGCGCTGTATTATGAAGTTGAGACTTTTGCCAGTATCTACATTGAAAATAAGCAAAACCAATTTGTCGTCAGTAACCTGCCAATAGAGGCCCAGTTCTCCTCCGTAAATGATTTCATCATCAAAGACTTTGATTCGGACGGAAACCTGGATGTCGTATTAGCGGGCAACCACTACGCGGTGGAGGTAGAAACACCGAGAAATGATGCCGGGATCGGACTTTTTTTAAAAGGAGATGGTAAGGGTGGTTTTGCAGCTGTACCGGTACATCAAAGTGGTTTCTTTCTCCCTTATGACGTAAAAGACCTGGCTTACTTGCCCCTATCGACGAGTAAAAACATCATATTAGCGGCTACCAACAACGATTATTTACAGGTTATTGAATATCGCCAAAGCGCAGATCTCAAATAAGCATTTTTAAGCGATCATCTGCATTGTCTTTTTGTAACTACTCAGTATATTTCTTAGAATAAAAACAATATACAGCTATACTTGATTTATAAGATTCATGGGCCATGACTCAAAACGAGCATGTAACAGCCTTTATAGAAAATGCAACAGGCAGCGAGACCCTAATTTTTTGCATTGAACATAACCGATTCGAACCAAAGCAACTGATAGCCTGGATGGTCCGGCTATTGTCAGGGGTTTATTTGATCACAAAAGGCCAGCCGGCAAGACAATGGCCTGATAACTATCCAAAAATCAAACGGCCTGTCTACGAAAATTTATTAACTTTAAAGACCATGGTAAACTATTAAATTTTTTCAGATGCTTCTGCTTCAATTTTATCAAATCCGAAATATCTCACTTTGCCTGTCAGGAATTATTATTGCTTTCCTGAGTGGATGTAATACAGAACATGAGAAGGCTGTTAGGCCACCCAATATCCTGTTCGCCATAGCCGACGATGTTTCTTATCCTCACATGGGTGCCTATGGCGCTAAATGGATAAAAACACCCGCATTTGACAGCGTTGTCAGCGAAGGTCTTCTCTTCGAGAATGCTTATACACCCAATGCAAAATGTGCCCCCTCGCGGGCTATAATACTTACCGGAAGAAACAGTTGGCAGCTGGAAGAGGCCGGTAACCACTATCCAAATTTTCCTAAAAAGTTTAAAACATTTGTAGAAACGCTTGAAGATAACAATTATCACGTAGGTTATACTGCCAAAGGCTGGGCGCCGGGGAGAACCGAAGGAGGACCTAGGAAGCTTACGGGTGAAAAATACAGTAAGCGCCGTTTGGAATCGCCTACATCGGGAATTGCTTCCATTGATTATGCCGCAAACTTTGAAGCGTTTATGCAGGACCGACAGAAAGATGAGCCCTTTTGCTTTTGGTACGGTTCCTATGAACCACATCGGTCCTATGAATATGGAACCGGCAACAGGTTGGGAGGTAAAAAGTTGTCGGAAATAGATAAAGTATTTGGCTTCTGGCCAGACAATGATACAATAAGAAATGATGTGCTGGACTATGCCTTTGAGATTGAGCACTTCGACACACATCTGGGCCGCATGTTGGCGACGTTGGCACGGCTTGGTGAATTGGACAACACCATTGTAATTGTTACGGCAGATAATGGCATGCCCTTCCCCAGGATCAAGGGACAGGCCTATGAATATGCCAACCACCTGCCACTGGCCATCATGTGGAAGGATGGTATTAAACATCCTGGTAGAAAAATTGAAGACTTTGTAAGCTTCGCAGATTTTGCACCCACCATTCTCGAGATTGCCGGCATCGATCAGGCCGCGTCGGGGATGCAGCCAATTCAAGGTAAAAGTATGCTCCCGCTTTTTATCAATGAAGATTATCAACCATTTCGCGATCATATTCTGATTGGTAAAGAACGCCATGATGTCGGCAGACCAGCCGATGTAGGCTATCCTATCCGCGGTATTGTTAAAGGGGATTTCCTTTATGTGAAAAACTTTAAAACAGATCGCTGGCCAGCCGGAAACCCGGAAACAGGATATCTTAATTGCGATGGGAGCCCCACTAAAACCAGCATTCTTAATCTCAACAGGGGGGGACAAACAAAATATTGGGATCTTAATTTTGGGAAACGACCGGACGAGGAATTTTATAATATCAAGGATGATCCCGAATGCCTGATAAACCTTGCTGGAGACGAAAAATATGAAAAAGCCTTGTCGGCGATGAACAAACAAATGTTTGAAGAATTAGAAGAACAGGAAGACCCGAGAGTGCTGGGCCGCGGAGATTTTTTCGATAAGGCGGAATATATGGACCCTTCAACGGTCCACTTTTACGAACGCTATCTTAGCGGAGAGCTTAGCGAAAGCGATGCGGGTTGGGTCAATGCCACCGATTTTGAAAAACCAGATCAATAATTGTTACCGTAGGTAAATCCGATCTTTGTGGATAGCTGGCCATCCCGGAAGCCGGATTTGTGAAGCTCCTCTGGCCTTCGGATTGCATACAATTTTCAAACTTTTTATATTTCATGGAAATTTAGACGGTATGATGTTGATTTCAAAGGGTAGTTTAAGCGTAACCAAAAACATTTTAATAACTCTCTAAAACAGGATTGCTGAAAGGCCCTTTTAATATTAAAAAAAAATGGAATCAACCAATTACTTTAACACATTTATTGAAATAGCTGAAGATTGTCCTGCCAAAGCCGGAGAAATTCCACCGGTCAAAGGAGACAAAAAGTCAATTGCCAACCTTCAATATGACATGTTGTTTGACAATCCTTACAAATTTACTTCTGATGACATTTTATATACCGTATTTGCCATGCGAAAAGAAATACCGGAGCGTGAACTGGAAGTACAAAGGCAGGTATTCTTTTCCAAAGGACAACCTTGTTTTCGTTCTTCACCGCTGACCAAAAGATACGGCTGGGGAATACACAGCAACGAGGAAGGCAAAGTGGCGATGTATGGTGTGGGAACGGAAGCATACAGGAAATTTGTCTCCGACGGATCCATCAAAAAGACCAAAGCCATGCGTTCCAAAAGGGCTTAGATAATAACCTGAGAAGCCTTTGCTGAATGTAAGGCTTTTAGGGGTGAGCATTACAAAAACCATGAAGAGAAGATACCTCGCATATTTAGCTTTAGTTTTTTGTTGGGTTCTTCAGGGCTGCCAATTCTCTAAAAGCGATGTTAGCACATTGGATAAGGTGCTTAAGCGCGGGATCCTCCGGGTTGGGACAACCGGTGACTATCCTCCGTTTACCTATTTAAACGATCAGTTAGCTTATGAAGGCATCGATATTGAGCTGGCACACAATCTGGCCGCTACGCTTGATGCAGAAATACAATTTGTGCCAACTACCTGGGCCACGCTCCTGGAGGATTTGCAAGATGATAAGTTTGATATCGCGATGGGAGGAATTTCAAAAAAACTGGTCCGGCAGCAGGTGGGATTGTTTTCGGTGGGCTATCATTTGGGTGGAAAAACGCCCATTGCAAAATGTGAAGACACCATCAGGTATAATAGTTTAGAAAAAATTGATCAGGTGGGCGTTAGAATTATTGTGAATTTTGGCGGTACAAATCAGGATTTTATCAAAAAGAACATCAAAAAGGCAACGGTGCAAATTCATGATGATAATACCACCATTTTTCAGCAATTAGCAAATGGCAAAGCAGATGTGATGATTACTGATGTTGCTGAGGTACTGTTCCAAAGTAAAAAAAATCCGAAACTTTGCGCCGCCATGCCTGGCGAATTATTGGACAAATTCCAAATGGGATACCTGATGCCCCGGGATTTGATATGGAAGGCATATGTAGACGAGTGGATAGCACATCAAATGTTGGAAAATAAAATTGAAAAAATTTTTTCAGCCCATTTGGATTAATAAGATCACCTGTTGTTTTTGGAAGTAAAAGGCAGGACATGCCTATCATCGTTCCTATGTTAGCATAACCAATCACCTATCTGACATTCACAGCCACATGATTCCGAATACGGGATCATTCTTCCGTTCGTGTAAAGTAAATTTGATATGATGTAAAAAATATTTTACTTTGTGTCTGTTATATTTTACTTTCAAAAGTTACAGATAGGAAAACAATGTCTATTCAAGAAAAACGACCAATTGTATCCATTATTAGCAGTTTGCTGATCTTTGGAATATACTATGCGATTGCATTCAACATTTATCAAGAGCGCGTTTCCACTATCGCGGAAGAACTAGAGTTTTGGGGGGCCATCGTTTTAATCCTGGTACCTGTGCTCATGGTGTCCAAGATTGTCCTGTACGTTTTATTCAGCATTTTTAACACGATAATCACCGGTGAAAAAGAAGAGAATTTCCTGAAAGACGAATTTGGGCGGTTGATTGAGTCAAAAGCTACCAAGAACGCTTATTGTGTTTTTATGATAGGTTTTTTGTTGTCGATGGGATCGCTTGTCATGGGTATGTCTCCGCTGGTAATGTTTAGTATAATAATGTTATCTCTAATGGTATCGGGAATGGTACAGGATTTTTCGGAGTTTTATTACTTGCGCAAAGGAGTTTAAGATGAGTGGGTCTTCAGTAAGTAACAATATTCGAAAACTAAGATTTCATCACAACGAAATGACCCAAAAAGATTTGGCGGATAAAGTTGGTGTTACCAGGCAAACGATAGTGGCGATTGAAAAAGGCAAATACTCCCCGTCGCTGGAATTGGCATTTCGTATTGCTCACACTTTCGATAAACCGCTTGAGGAGGTATTCTCTTACCAGCCTCAAAACAACGGTAAATAAAATTAATAGATGCTTCAGGAATATTCTAAAAACTACAAGTTGTGGACGTGCTAATATTTAAAACAAACATCAGAACGAAGAAAAAAATTAAAATGGTTAAACCCGTTTTTAACAATAACCCGGTCATTATCGATTGGTCTATTGATACCAAAGATATAGACAACGTATTAAGAATTGAATCCGCAGGCAGTTTAAATGAAAATGATGTGATCAACCTTGTCAGATCGTGCGGGTTCTTTTGTGAAGTTTTAAATGATTAAGTTAATAATAATAAGAGCCGTGGCCTCTTTGAAATTATTTACAATCACCTTCGCTGCGTCAAATTAAATGCAAATTTGCCTGACAAACTGGCTTTTTCCTGCGTCAGCTGAATTCTATATACACCATTTCCCCAAACCCTGCTTAGCCTTGGGTCTGCCGTTTCAATATATTCAATATTCACTTTGAGCCCTGCCGGATATGCCATTTCAACCGCATTTTTCACCTCTCCGGGGGTATAAAGGACCAGCTTGTTGCCATTAACTTTTTCAGGTTTTTGGTTTGTCATGAAATTCCATACAGAAGGCTTAATGGCCTTGGTGAGTCGGTAATCATCAGTCAGAGATACGCTTTCCTTTTTCTTGTTCAACTGAATAGTTCGGTTCCAATACTTGACATGCGCGGCTTTCGGATAGGCACCAGCAATATCAAGTGAAAAGGTGGAGCGGGAAGGATTATACTTCACGGACCGCGCTTTAAATGCTCTTCCCGGCGCCTGAAGCTGACCATTGACGGTAGGCAGATTGTGGTATTGCGATTGCATGGTCCATATTTCATAGCGTTGGCTGCTGAATGTTTTTTTTGTATAGGTTTCCACACCCACATCGATCAGCAGTGGTTTGCCATCATAGTAAACTATGAAACTCCCGACATCGTTGTGATTGTGACTTTCTTTATTGTGACCACCTTTGGCTGCCACAAAAAATCCCTTACCCTCTTTTTGGTCAGTGCGGGATACCAGCACCTGAAGATCGGAAAACCAGCTTTCCGGAACAATCGTTTCTTGTGGCTTTGTATTTCCGATGGCGGGAAGTGTCTGTAGTGTGGCAAGTTGACGTGCCAGGTTTTGGTTGGTAAGTCTGCTGCCCAATTGCTGCCTTTCCGCAAGCCAGGAAGCAAACCCCTTCATGCGGTCATCTCCAATTTTACTGCCATACCGGTAAATCAGTGCGGGATCGGGATTTGCCACGGCTGACGCATCGGCGAAATTTACATAATAATCATCTTTGATATGTACTTTGTAAATGTATTGCCCGATATTTTTGATTAAAGGTTCATCCCAAACCGCCACCTTGCCACCTGTGGCCATTTCAAGTAGCTCAAGACAGTCGAAAAGAGAGGCGCCCGCCCTGCCCCAGTAAGACGGTCCCTCATCACATCCCCCATCAGCCGGATAGGGTTGTGTGAAACGGTCGAGTAAGGTCATGATTTTATATACTGCTGAAGCCCTCCGGCTATGATCCTTTTCCAGAATCAGCACACAGGCAAGCCAGTTGGAACATATCCATGGTGTCCAATTATTTAAGTCCTGCCCCTGATAGCCCATCCAGTGAAAATCCGTATGCTCCAGGTTTGGCACCAGGATCCTCCGTTCAATTTCCTGTTGTATTCTTCTGGTGACGACAGGAGAGATTTCATCAAGTTCCCGGTGCAAGAGATAATAAGCCCATGTTAGCAGCACCCCTGTTTCCGCTGCAAAAAGATCCACATATGCCTTCGATATATCCGGGAGGCCTACCTGACCGTACTGATAGTGATGGGCGGGAAAACCCCACCAGCTCTCCTCACATATGGCCCAAATGCCATCAACTATTTGGCCCATGAAACGCCCTTTTCTTTCAATGCACTCTGCCATGATGGCCTGGGTAAGCCGTTTTCGTCGCTCATACCATACCTTCTGGAAATTGGTACGGTTGCCATTAACAGAAAACTCCATGGTTAAGGTGGCCGAAAGCGGTGGAATCGGCTTGCCAATATTCTTTTCCGCTTCGGCAATGACCTCATTTTTAAACCCCTGAGGTGTTTGCTGCCAGCTGGCGGCATCCATGGGATAAGGAACCCATTCGGCAGGCTCAATCAACCATCCGGAAATGTCTGGCTGGCTGTATTTTTCTGTCAGAATAAGGCCATTATCCTGGGCCTCCGCTAAAAATGTAATCCAGCATAAGCAATTCCAAAAAAGTATTATTTTGAATCCTGTTTTATTAATAACACTGCGATGTTTTTCTTTCATGGCACTTAAACTTTATCGTTGCGAATTTTAGATCTGATGCGTCATGATCAAAGATATTAACATGATTTTAATCATTCCAATGCTCTTTGATAATCCGGTCCAAATGAGGATAGTTTTCGTCCTCTTCCCCCAGCTCCTTTCGTTGTCTGGCGAGTTCGGTTTTTAATTTGCTCACCACTGCCGACATTGCTGGATCATTGTAGATATTGTTTACTTCCTCCGGATCCTGCTCCAGGTCATACAGCTCCCAGGCAACCGGCGTAGGTAACACTTTATTGGAATGTTCTTCGTCATTCCAATACATGCTTAGACTTCCTTCCTTCTCAAGGTTATGATACCTGCCGTAGAAGAAAATGAGTTTGTATTTCTTTGTTCGGATACCGAAGTGGGCGGGAATGTCATGATGTACCATGTGCATCCAGTATCGGTAGTAAGTGGCATTCCGCCAGTTTTCGGGTTCTTTGCCTTTCAAAATTTCCTGCATGCTCTTTCCTTGCATATATGCAGGAGCTTTACCACCTGCCAATTCCAAAAGTGTCGGCGCAAAATCGGTGTTATTGACAAGCAAATCGGATTGTGTATCTGGCCTGATCAATTCGGGATACCGAATGATCAGTGGCATGCGCATGGATTCTTCATACATCCACCTTTTATCTTCAAAATCGTGCTCTCCCAGCATCATCCCCTGATCTGACGTATAGACAATAATAGTATTCTCCCACAAGCCCTGCTGTTTAAGAAATTGAAAAAAACGCCCTAAATTATCATCTACACCCTTAACACAGCGCAAGTAACGCTTTAAGTATTCCTGGTATGCGGCACTCGTGGTCTGATCCCCGGAAAGTGTGGTGTCTACGCGAAATATATCCGCATAGCTACGGTTTGCGTGCCTTGTGGAAATGGAAGATCCGATTATACTTAAGAGACTGTCATTCTTTCCCCTTGTTGCTTCCGATCCCCAGTTGGGTTGTGAATACATATTGGCAGGTTCGGGGATTTTCGTATCATGGAGGTAGTTGGCATATTTCGGATCAAACTGGAACATATCATGTGGTGCCTTAAAATGATACATAAGAAAAAACGGATCGTTATTGTTTTTTCGTTGCTTTAACCAATCCATGGCCTGATCGGTTACTACTGTGGAAGAATGACCTTGATATTTAACAATATTATCCGGCCATTCACCCTGGCCCATTTCCCGGAATTCAGGATCAAAGTATTTCCCCTGTACCGGCAGCACTTTATAATAATCGAAAGCGCTGGGCTCTACACCCAGGTGCCACTTCCCAATCATAGCTGTTTCGTAACCCAATTTTTTCATTTCTTGCGGCAGGAACTGCCTGGTGGAGTCAAATTTACTCCACAGATCCAATACACCGTTGCGCTGGCTGTATTGTCCGGTTAAAATCGTGGCTCTGCTGGGAGTACAAATGGAATTGGTAACAAAGCAATTGGTGAATAACATTCCCTCCCGGGCCAGCTGATCAATATTAGGTGTGGGGTTCAGGGCCGATAGACGGCTTTTGTAAACACCGGTAGCATGAGCGGCATGGTCGTCGGTCATGATGAAAATAATATTTGGCTTGGCCGATGGATCCTTTTGGTTTTTACAAGAGATGAGGTTTATGGCCGGTAGTAATACCAGTAGTAACAGGCCGATTTTATTTTTATTGGTTTTTCTCTGATTCATGAGTTGATAGGTGGTTAAAAAGTTATTTGTCTTATTCAGTGACATATTTTTGCTGAAATGATCTAAAGACGTTGGCTGATGTGCCCAGGGCCATCTCGCAATCCGGCTGAATGCCGAAGTACCACAGCCTGAATTTGCTGTGATATCTATAATCTTTTAAATATTTGATAAGCATATTCGTTTCCAAAAGGAATTACTTTACCATGTGAGGATTAGGGTTAAATTTTTCAATCAATCCAATATCATCGCAATAAACATTTCCAGATCCTGTGCCTGTTTTGTTTACACCAATAAAGATCGTGTCTACATCATTGGTAACAGTAAAATCCAAATCGATAAATTCCCATTTGGTGGTGTTTATGGATTTGGATATTTTTTTTTCATTGGAAAAGTATACCGCTATCTCGGCTGGTTGATCAATGGCAGAAACTTTTAGCCAACCTGATAAGGTATAGTTACCGCTGGTTTTCAGACCACTTATTAATTGCCTGACCCCATCGCCGCCATTTTCAAGTACCAGCGCTTGTTGCTGCATACGGGTATTGGCATTTTCTATTCCCCAGGAGTTTTCATTGATGATTTCCACTTCGTCAGTGTGAACTTTTTCCCAGTGTTTTAAGCCGTTTTCAAAACTTCCGTTTTTGACCAGATTTATATAATCCGTGGTAAACGTTTCGAACTGAACCGTCGGCATATGATCAAAATCATGACCTGCCTTCCAGGGTTTTTCCCCGTATTCATACGCGCCACAATCCGGCAAATTGTTTTTGTGATCCCCGGTGATAGATGCCAGTGGCAAGGCGCTGTCAATGGCCGGTGAATTGGCAGTTAGCTGAAAATTTTCCTTTTCAGGATCCTGTAACCTGGGATTAACTTTCTCATGGATATTATGACTGCTTACGACTCCATTGGCCACCCGGTAGAATCCGGTAAAGATGTTGTTGATAATATGGTCTCCATACATATCTTCCTTGAAATTCCGGCCCCAATAACCCAATCCCCAGGAATTATAGCAAGTGTTATTATATACCCGGTTGAAATTGCCGGGTGTATTTAGCCGAATCGCATCGTAAGCTTCAATACTTAGAAAGGAGGGTGGTGGTTCAGACAGTATATATTCCCACCCGCAGTTCCAGACAACATTATGATGGATCGTATAGTTACTGGTACTATTGTCTAGATAAATGCCAATGCCATAGACATCATGCACCCGGTTGTGATTGATTACTGTATTAGCGCCGTCATTATTGGCCACGTAAAACCCTCCCACATCATGCCTTATTAATCCAGCGTCAAATACATGGTTATGCGAAAATCGCATGTTTTTACCGCCGGGGCCTATACAACCGCCTCCTGAACCTGAAACGGTGTTATGACTGACCAGGTGTCCCCACCCATCGGTGCTGAGTAATTGATCCCATGTTCCGGTATAGTTCCCGTCATGAATATAATTGTTAACAATACGATGACGCTTCCCGTCGATCTGCATAATACCTTTTGCGCAAAATGCGAATTCACCGCTGTTCACCTCATTGGCTGTGCCATTGACAAAAATTCCGGGATCGACGTGATATGCGTTGACTTTTCTGATAATGCATCGACTGGTTAAACTGTCCGATGTTATGCCAGCCCCAAAAATTTCTAAACCACTTATAACGATATTGGACCTGCCTGAAAGGTCGATCGCGTAATCCCGCACTTTAATTTCAACGAGCCGGTCGACCGGATTACTGCCATTTTCAAAGTTGAGAAATAACGCTGTGTCCGATTCACTATAAAACCATTCTCTGTCGGCATCCATCAAATCAAAATTACCGGCCAGATAAAACCTGTTATCTTTTCTTGGTGCATAATTTTTATCCCATCCCGAAGCTCCGCTATAATAGCGTTGTCGCCTTTCAGGTGCCTGAAAAGAAAGAATTCCCTTGGAGGGGTCGTAACCGGTAATCGTCATGATCTGCAATGCCCATTCTTTCCCAAAAAAACCATATAACCTGGCGCCCTTTAGGTTGGCCCCTGCCGGCAAATCCGGATGAGTAACAGATTGATAGGTTCCATCAGCTACTGAGGCGAATGAGGGTCTCAGAAGATCGCCGGAATTATTTGGCCAGCGGGCCTCAGGAGCAAGGGCTCCGTCGATAAACACCATAGGCTTGTTTGAAAGCTTTTTAAGGGAAGTCTTGTAAATGGTCCCTGAAAACCTCATCCATGGTTGATCGGGTTTATCGCAACCACTGATAACTACTTTTTCGTTGCCGTAATTAGTAAATACTATCTGGTGAATTGAATCACCTGAGTGGGCTGGTTTGATTGTCTCGCGATAAACGCCTTTGCGGATGAAACAGGTATCACCGGCTGTCAGTATTTCGGTAGCTTTGCCGATGGTAAGCAATGGTCCATCCGTTTTTGTGGCATTTGGGCTCTGGAGTTTTCCGGACCAATCATCTCTCCCGTCCTTTGCCACGTAGTATACGTTATTTTTTGTTTCTAAACCTGGTTTTGAACACTGGATAAAAAAAAGCAGGAAACTCATTGTAAACAAAAACAGTGTCCATTGTCTTAAGGGCAATAAGTGTGGACTTCCAGTTAAAAAAAACAAACCAGACCTGAGAAACATTATTCTTGTCATTGCCTATAACTTATTTGATAAAAATTTATGACGGGAGATATCTAAAACACCCTTACCATACCTCGATAAAAAACCTATTGATTTATATCCTTTTGCGGTCAAAATCCCCCATTAACCCAACATATTGATGGGATATTTTTTACATAATGCGAAAAAAATGGCCCCGTTTATATTGTTTTATACGCATAAGTAAGTGATGATTTCAAAACGGTGATTATTCCGATAGGCCTGTGGTTGGAGATCTTGCTTGTTTGTGTTAATAAAATATTAATTCTATCTTTAAAATTGTGAATGGCAACGACTGATCCTAAATATATCCAAGTTGACTCCTCCCGTTTTGCTAAATCCATCCCTTCTGCGAATTTAGCTGACAAGTCCGATATTGAGATTTGGAGCATGTTTAAAAAGGGTCATGAAGGAGCCTTTAACTTCATTTATGAAAATTATTTTCCCCTGCTATTTAAGTATGGACATCGCTTTACCAAGAATCGTGAAGTTGTAAAGGATGCCATACAGGATCTGTTCATTGAGCTTCGGGCCGGTGGCCAGAACCTGTCGGATACAGACTCTATTAAATATTACCTCTTCAAAGCATTACGCTGGAAAATTCAACAGTATTTAAAGAAAAGAAAAAGGTTTCTTGGGGAAGATAAGTTACCCGTTGATTTTACCTTTGAAGTTGTTGATTCACCCGAAATCTCACTCATCCGCAGACAAATTGACGAAGAAAAAAAGATGCGGCTTCAGAAGTCCCTCCAATCGCTTTCAAAAAGGCAAAAGGAGGCAATTTATTATTTTTACTATGAGCACCTCACCTACGCACAGGTAGCTTCTATCATGGGCATGTCAAATATTAAATCGGCCCGTAACCTGATCTATAAAGCTATTGATTCTCTCAAAAAGATTATCAACTTAATCAGCCTTACCTTACTATTTTCATTGTTCCAATAGCCCGGGGCCTCGCCTGTTCCTGAACTACCGGAAATAACCATAAGAGGAAAATTTAATTCTTGATCTCATAAGGCATTTCCAGGGGGCAATAAAATTTTTTCAAAAAAACGATGTCATTCGCTCTTTTCTTATAATTATTAAAATAGAAGGGTTTAAACGTTATTGAAATTTCAAGGAATGAAATATTGTGACTATACTGTTGCTGACTTTTTGAAGGACGAATACTTTGTTCAATCTGTTAAAAATCCAAACCAGGAGACCGATTTATTCTGGGAATCGTGGATTCAGAATCATCCGGAAAAAAGAGACCTGGTCAGGCAGGCCAAAGAGATTATAGAACATGTGCATTTCAATGATCTTTCTGAATATGAAGCCACTCCTGAAGAATTTGAAGAAATATTCTCTAAAATTTTAAAAGGTGAAAAATCGGTGCCATCCAAACGTTTGGCTATGGCGAGCAAGCCATGGTGGAATCCCGCTGTTACCAGGAAATTGGCAGCGGCTTTTATATTAATGATGCTCAGTGCATGGTTGTATTTTTATCTCCTTCCCGTTCAGCAGGATGCCGATCCGCCCATTGTAAAACAGCTGATTAAGGAAAACCCAAAAGGGCAGCGGTCGATCATTACACTGACCGACGGTACCGTGGTGCATCTCAACGCCAATAGCAAGTTGATTGTTCATGATAATTTCAACAAAAATAACAGGCACGTGGCCTTGGAGGGGGAGGCGTTTTTTGATGTTGTTAAGAATCCCGAGAGCCCATTTACCATTCAATGCGGGGACATGAGGACTACCGTATTAGGCACTTCCTTTAATATTCACGCGTATCCGGAGAAAAATAACTTCCAGGTGGCCTTGGTTTCAGGAAAATTAACGGTTGGTATGAAAGATGCCGGCGCGGAGGTGATAGAGCTAAAGCCCAATGAAAGGGTCAATTACCACAAAGACACCAAAACCCTTAACAAAGAGCGTTTTACCGACCTGGATTTCATAGCCTGGAAGGATGGTATACTGCAATTTAAAGATGCAGACCTGAGTGAAATTAACGAAAGGCTGGAGCGGTGGTACGGTGTTAATATCATCCTGGATGGCAAGATAGGTATCAAAAGGCGATTTACAGGAAAATTTGAGAACAAAAGCCTCGAATATGTACTGGATGGAATCGGCTATGCCTCGGGATTTGAATACAAAATTGAGGGTAAAGAAGTCATTATTAAAAACTTTAAATAAACCGAAGATGATAAAAACAAATACCAGTTAAAAAAGTAGCCGGTAAGTTTCAGAAACCTACCGGCTGCACAGGGTTTTTAAACCACTGGATTAAATTTCTGACGACCTAATCAGTAGTTTAAAAACAGCATTTCTGATGAAAAAAAGTTTCACCAAAAACCATACAAATTTATGGAAATAAAAGTTTTACAACAAATTCTGACTATGACACGGTATGCATTTCTCGGAATAAGCTTACAATGCCTTTTATGCAGTATGCTTATGGCAACTGATGGAAAGGCACAGCCGGAGGTAATAAAAAGCAAACCCCTTGAAAAAATCTATGTCTCGATTGATATCGAAAACAAAACACTGGAGGATGCTTTCTCCATTATAAGTAAAACGACCAATTTTGATTTTATTTATGACCGGGCAATCATCAACGACAAACGTACCATTGATGCCACTGTAAAAAATAAACCTTTAGGTGATTTGTTACGCCAGATATCCAGGGCTGCTAAAGTTCAGTTCCGCAGAGTCGACGGGGATATTTTTGTACAGAATAAAACTGTTTTGCAACCCGGAGTTATTGAAACGGTTCGTGATAACAATGCTTTGGGTGAGGCAATAAATATCAAGGGCCAGGTGACATCCAATGAAGGTGAGGCCTTGATTGGCGTGAGCATTCAAATCAAAGGATCAACGAAGGGAACCATTACTGATACTGAAGGTAGGTTTAGTTTGGAAGTTAATGAGAATGATGTCCTGATCGTATCATACATTGGCTACATTACTGAAGAGGTCAATGTGGGAGGGCGCAGTGAGATCAATATTGTACTGCTACCTAACCTGGACGTATTGCAGGAGGTTGTGGTGGTCGGATATGGCACCCAGGAAAAGAAAGACCTGACGGGTGCTATTAGCAGTGTATCAGCGGAGGATTTCAATAGCGGTGTGGTCACCTCCGTCACGGATTTAATCGTGGGTAAGGTGGCAGGTTTGTCTATTACTCAAAATGGAAGTGATCCCACCCGGGGAGCTACCGTTCAATTGAGAGGACCTTCGACCCTTGGTGGCAGCACGGCCCCGTTTTATGTGATAGATGGAATCCCCGGCGCAGACCTGGCGAATATAGCGGCTGAGGACATTGAGTCTATTGATGTTTTAAAAGATGCGGCTTCCACTGCCATTTATGGAACCAGGGCCTCCAATGGGGTGATTATTGTGACCACCAAAAAAGGCAAAGCCAATGAGACCGTTGTTGATTTTCATGCTTATGGCTCGGTAGATAAGGTGGCCAGAACTTACGAAATGGCCAATGCCGCTGAACTGAGAGCCTACCTGGCCTCTCGCGACGACCTCGCCGTACTTGCCGAAGATGATGATAGTGCCGATACGGATTGGAATGACGTGGTGACCAGAACCGGGTATTCTCAAAACTACAATTTATCATTTTCCGGTGGGTCTGAAAAATCGCAATATTATGCCTCCATGACTTACCTTGATCAAAAAGGTATTGTCAAAACTTCTGACAAAAGAAGGGTGCTGGCACGCCTGCGACTGAATCAGCAGGCGCTGGATGATAGGCTGAGATTAGGTTTGAACCTTAGCGCCAGTAATGTTAAGCAAAGTCCGGTAGACTATACCACCTTTTTCCAGGTAAACAATTTCCTGCCCATTACCGACGTATACGAAGACGATGGTGTGACTTATCGGGAAAACCTTTCGAAGGTGAAATATTTCAACCCCCTCTCGCTGCTCGAAACGAGAATAGCAGAAGACAAAATAACCACCTTAACAGCCAATGCCACAATTGCTTTTGACATATTTGATGGATTAACCGCTAATGCCAGTGGTTCTTTAGAAGAGTCAAATCGGGTATCTGGTGTGTTTTTGACCAGTCAATCCGTTTCAGGAGCTACCTCCAATGGATCTGCCAGGAAAAGTAGCGACCGGGATAATTCGAAAATAGCCGAGGCCTATTTGAATTATGATAAAACTTTTGGGGATCATACGGTATCAGCGCTCCTCGGCTATTCATTTCAGGAAGATATCCTGAACGACGGTGTTGGCGCCGCCAATAACCAATTTTTATTGGATGACCTGGGTTTTAACGGACTGGCTAACGGCAATGCTCCGGATGGCTTTAACTTTTTATCTGGATTTCCGAGTTTATCAAGCAGTATTTTAGAGTCTGTCTATGGAAGGGTCAATTACTCTTTTAAGGACCGGTATTATTTTCAGGCATCCCTGAGAAGAGATGGATCATCTGTTTTTGGAACTAATAACAAAAGAGAAACATTTCCGGGGGTATCAGTGGCATGGCGTATTTCCGATGAAAATTTCATGAGCGAAGTTAGTTTTTTGACCAATTTGAAGCTTAGGGCAGGTTATGGCGAGACCGGATTTCAATTTATTAACCCCTATCAATCATTGGCCAGGTTTGGTCAGGGTGGTAGAGTGTTGGTAAATGGTGCTTACGCAGATTCTTACTTCTTTGTGCAGAATGCGAATCCCGATTTGAAATGGGAAACTACCAGTACAACCAATGTCGGCTTCGATTTTGAATTATTGGAAGGAAGGATATTCGGTACTTTTGATTGGTATACCAAAACCACCTCCGATATGCTGGATACTTATAGCGTATCGGTTCCTCCCTTTCCTGTAGGCTCTATATTTGCTAATGCCGGAGAAATGGAAAACAAAGGTTTTGAAATAAGTATTGGTGCGGCAGTCATAGATAAAGGGGATCTCAAGTGGACTACTAATTTCGTCCTGGACAGGAATGTCAATAAATTAGTGAGTTTGTCTAATGAGTTCTTCGAAAAAGAATTTCAATTTACCGGTAGTGCAGGGGGAAGATCGTTGACGGGTGTTAGTACTTCTATTTTATTGCCAGGCCATCCAGTTGGTGTGTTTAATACATTTAAATGGGTTGGATATGATGAAACCGGAAAACACACTTTTGAAAAATCGGATGGATCCATTGTTAATGTCGAGGAATTATCCTACCCCGAAGACGCCCAGATAGTTGGAGATCCGTGGCCAGATTTTCAATTTGGCTGGAGCAATAGTGTCAATTATAAAAATTTCACCCTGGACTTCACCATGCGAGGCAGAGTAGGGAATGAAATTATGAATACAGTCAGGGCTAATTTATCAAGAATTGATGAAGCCGATCAGTACAATGTGCTTCTCTCGGCAATTGAAGATGGTGGTAACAGGGGAGAACCTTCCTTTTCCAGTTTTTGGATTGAAAGCGGCACTTTTGTCCGTATGGAAAATATCAGGCTCAATTACCAGCTTCCCAGAGTTGACTTCCTGAAAAACGCGATGGTTTATGTCGCCGCCCAAAACCTGTTTACCATTACCGATTTCTCGGGGGTAGATCCGGATATTAATTTGAGTGGTAAAGCTCCAGCGGTAATTGGCACCGAACCGATCAATTCCGGAGGGGTAGACATCAGGGCATCTTATTATAAGGCAAGAAGCTTCGTTTTTGGCGTAAGATTGACTTTATAAGCACTGCTGTTATATGGTTTAATTGAAAAGTTTAATAATCATGAATAAGGAAAAAATAATAATATATCTGGTTTCATTTATGGTGCTATTCACTAGCTCTTGCGCCGACCTGGAAGAAACCGATCCTTCAAACTTTAGCGCGGGTACGTTCCCTTCAGCCTCCAACCCCGACACTTATCGGGCCCTGGCCTACACGCCATTGGTTACTTTCAGAAGTTTTGTAGACTCGCAACATGGATGGATGCTGGTGGAGTCGGGCACTGATGAGGTAGTAGTGCCCACCCGCGGCGGTGGCTGGAACGACGGAGGAAAGTGGCGTCAAATGCATTTCCACGACTGGGATGCCAACCATGCTGCCGTTGGAACTACCTGGAGTGATACCTACAAAGGCATTGTAGAATGCAATACGATCATAGAATTTGTGGAAGAGGCCGCAGCGTTTGACGGACAAGCAGAAATCATTGCTCAGACAAGAGCTATGAGAGCCTTGTTTTATTCGATTCTGGTAGACCTTTTTGGTAATGTGCCATTGATCACAAGTTCCGATCGATCTCAAATATCTCCACCAAATAACACAAGGAAAGAGGTATTTGATTTTGTAGAACAAGAATTACTTGATATCCTGAATGACCTCCCCACCGTTGTTGATGCTACTACTTATGGTTTTCCCACAAAGTGGATGGCACATACGCTGCTGGCAAAGATCTATCTGAATGCGGAAGTTTATACAGGTACAGAAAGATGGAATGATTGCATCGCCCAATGTAATGAGGTGCTGGCTGGTCCTTTTGGATTTAATACATGGATATCCGGTGAGGCATCCGACTGGCCGGATCTGATCAATCCCTTCATGTCCATGTTTACGGCCGATAATGGACCGCAAGTAAATTCTATCATTTTTGCCATGCCAAATGATGCCAATAATGGCACCAGGCAAAACTTTATCCGTAGGTTTCTGTATGGCGAGGTGCTGCAACAATTTAAAGTACCGGGATCTGCCTGGAACGGGCATACGACGCAACTTGAATTCTTTAACAAGTTTGACGATCCTAATGATCAAAGAAGTAAGATGTGGTTGAGTGGTTTCCAGATAGACATCAACGGCGATCCGTTATTAAATGGTGCAGGTGAGCAGATATTTGTGGAACCCGACCTGTTTGCCGGTGGAGATTTTAACGTTGGTGGTAGCACAGGCTCGATCAGAAAAGGCGCCCGATCAATAAAATACTTTCCTGACAGAAATTCCGTTGGTTCACTTTGGTCCAGTAACGATTACATCTGGTTTCGGTATGCCGATGTCGTCCTGATGAAAGGAGAGGCAGAAGCCAGACAGGCAAATAATCCCGAATTGGCTTTAGGAGCAATTAATACTTTGCGAGCTGAGCGTGGAGCCACCCCTTTGCCCTCACCCATCACCATGGATCATCTGCTGGATGAACGGGGACGTGAGTTTGCCTTTGAGCATTGGCGACGCCAGGATTTGATCCGCTTTGGCAAATGGGAAGATTCCTGGGGGTTGAACCCTGGAGGACATGATCCGGCTTTGAGGTTATTTCCAATTCCTCAAAATCAGCTGAACGTCAACCCTAATCTCGTGCAAAACCCTGGTTACGAATGATAGATAGGGCGTTAAAGAAAGTCAATTAGTTTACAGGCATGATGGCTTCGCAGCTGTCATGCCTGTTTATAAACAGTCTTTATGTGAAATATTACTTTGTAAAAATGTTGCCAGGATCTGGCTATGTGCTCAGAAAGTGAAAAGTATATAGCCTTTTTATTAACTGGTAATAACTAATTAGATTGGAAAAGTTAACAATAATTTATGTGAAGGGCAGAGCCATTGTTTTTATGCTTTTTGCGCTTCAATTAATAGCCTGTTCCGAACAAAAGAAAGAAAAACCGCCGGTAACACCGCGCTTATTTAGCCCGCTAATGGCTGAGCGAAGTGGTATTGACTTTGTTAACGTGCTAGAGGCCAATGAAAAATTAAATATTATAGATTTTCTCTATTTTTATAACGGGGGAGGCGTAGCAACCGGCGACATCAACAACGATGGTTTGGTCGATATTTATTTTACATCCAACCAACAGCCAAACAAATTATACCTCAATAAAGGAAATATGCACTTTGAAGATATTACGTCGATTGCGGGCGTGGCTGGGGAAGCAGAGTGGACCTGCGGGGTGACGATGGCAGATGTAAATGGTGATGGATACCTGGATATATTCGTTTCGGTATTATCTGGTTTTAAGGATTTGAATGGGCATAATGAGCTTTTTATCAACAATGGTAATCTGACATTCACGGAGAGCGCCGATGAATACGGTTTGGATTTCAAGGGTTATTCAAATCAGGCCGCCTTCTTTGATTATGACCATGATGGCGATCTCGATTGTTACCTACTGAATATGTCCCTACACGACGCTGATACCTATAAGCCTGTCAAATCGCGTTTTGGTACGAGTGAAATGGCCGGTGACAGATTGTACAGGAACGATAAAAATAAATTTACGGACGTCTCAGCGGAAGCGGGTATTCACCAGGGTGCGATTGGTTATGGACTTGGTATAGCGGTGGCGGATTTCAATAACGATAACTGGGAGGATATTTATATCTCCAACGATTTTCATGAGGATGATTATCTATATATCAATCGACAAAACGGAACATTTGAAGAGATGGGAAAATCATATTTCAAACATATGAGTAGATTTTCGATGGGATCCGATGCAGCGGATTATAACAATGATGGTTTGATTGATCTGGTTACACTGGATATGGCGCCTGAAGACGAACGTATAGAAAAAATGACCATTGATGAAGATCCTTATGACATTTATCAATATAAACTTAGCTATGGGTATTATTTTCAATTTGCGAGGAACTGTTTTCAGTTAAACAATGGAAATAATAGCTTTTCGGATATCGCTCCGCTTGTAGGAATAGAAGCAACCGATTGGAGCTGGGCGCCACTGATGGCGGATTTTGACAATGATGGGATTAAAGATCTCTTTATAACCAATGGTATTGTAAAAAGGCCAAATGACCTGGATTATGTGAAATTTTACAGCGATCACGCCTATTCAGGAATTAAAGAAGAAAATTTGCCGGAATTCTATCAACAGTCCTATGACCGCATGGCGGACGGGAAGTGGCATGATTACTTTTATCAGGGTACAAAGGAACTGTTATTTATTGACCGGTCAGAAGAATGGGGGTTTGACCAGGCGTCCATATCCAATGGTGCGGCCTATGCCGATCTGGATAACGACGGCGACCTGGACATCATTGTCAATAAAATCAATGACACCGGGATTGTATTTGAGAATCACACCGATAGCTTGATTGGCCATAATTTTATCAAGGTTTCCTTAAAAGGTGCTGATGGGAATAGCGATGGTATGGGTGCCAAGGTGATGGTTTATCATGAAAACACGATGCAAATGCAGCAAATGATGACCACGAGAGGTTTTATCTCATCAGTGTCACCGATCCTGAATTTCGGATTAAAAGACGCCAAGGCGGTCGATTCCCTGGTGGTTTTGTGGAATGACGGTACCAGGCAGGTAATTAGGGAAATAGCTGTTAATCAGCTGACCACAATTGATAAAAAAGCTGCCGCAAATACTAATTTACCGGTTGCTGCGAGGCGCCATGGATCTGAGGAAAGGCTATTTGAGGAATTGGATGCGGTTATTGATTTTTCGCACCGCGAAAATAGATTTCAGGATTTTGGCAGGGAATCTTTAATGCCCTTCATGGTTTCCAAAGAGGGGCCTGCATTGGCCGTGGGGGATGCCAATGGAGATGGTCTTCAGGATATTTTCATCGGTGGAGCAAAACATCAAACCTCCGCCTTGTGGATACAGGTTGCTGGCGGAAAGTATGAATTGCTGGAAGTGGAGGCATTTAAACTTGATTCTGTTTTTGAAGATGTTAGTGCTACATGGATCGATGTGGATGCAGATGGAGACCAGGATCTGTACGTCGTATCGGGAGGTAACGAATTTTTCGGAGAGATGGACAAACAATTTGATCGGTTATACATCAATGAGGGTAAAGGGATACTTCGAAGGGACAAAAATCGCTTGCCGCCTATGTACGAAAATAAATCCTGTGCCAGGCCCTGTGACTATGACGGAGACGGAGACGTAGATATTTTTGTTGGTGGCAGGGTCACAAGCTATGCTTATGGAAAAGCCCCGAGGTCTTATTTGCTGATCAACAATGGTTCGGGAGTGTTTAGTGATCAAACCAAAAGGCTGGCCAATGGACTTGAAAGGTTTGGCATGATTACCGATGCACATTGGGCTGATTTTGATAATGATGATGATATGGACCTGATAGTGGCAGGATCGTTTACGCCAATAGCTATTTTTGAAAATAAGGCAGGAAAGCTAATTGAAAAGGTAATAATAGATGAAATTGCTCAGGTATCGACAGCGGGCCTGTGGCATGGTCTGAATGTCGCCGACTTTGATCAAGATGGCGACTTAGACATCATTGCCGGCAATTTGGGTCTCAATAATAAGTTCATCAAAAGGGATGGAACCGGAAAGCTTCGCATGTATATAAAGGATTTTGATGGTAATGGTCAGGATGAGCAGATCCTTGCTTATGATAGAAATAGAAAATGGTTTCCGGTGTTGTCCAAAGACGAAATGGGCGCGGTGTTGCCTGCGCTGATTAAAAAACGGTTTAAAAATTATAGCCAGTTTGCCGGTAGAGCTATCGATGAGATTTTTAAGAGATCGGAACTTGAGGATTGTCAAATTAAAGAGGTGAATACCCTGGCTTCCATTTACCTGGAAAACATCGGAAACCATCAATTTTCAATTACGCAATTACCGGTACAGGCCCAGTTTGCACCTATTTATGCCATTGAGGTGGACGATTACAACGACGATGGAAAACCCGATATTTTGGCTGCTGGCAATTTGTATGATGTGAGTACCTATCAGACGCGCTATGATGCCGGTATAGGCGTTGTGCTGTTGGGAACAGGTGCGGGTACGTTTAATGTGGTTTCCTCTGCCGGGTCAGGAATTTGTTTAGATGGAGAAATCAGAAATATCGAGACTATCCGCGTAAACGGACAAAAGGTGGTGGTAGTTGCCCGCAACAATCAAAGTCCTGCGTTTTACAAGGTGCTGAAGTAGTGGGAATATTATAATAAGCGTAAAATAACGTTTAAAATTGCTGACATTTTTTTTTAATATAAAATTGGGTGTTAAATTACCATTTAAAACACAAGCTTTGTTCGCGATGCGTGCCACTAAATTTTTTTTGAGTATTAATTATACTCTTTTAGTAAGCCTTCTGATTTTTACCAATTGTACTCCAAATGAAAAACAAGCTGATAGCAGCGAAGCGGACAAATGGACATCCCTTTGGAATGGGAAGGACTTTATCGACTGGGTAAAATTCCTGGCCAGACCACACCATGACATAGATTTTCCTGGCCTGGAGCGGGGGGAGGATGGAAAATATGTGGGACGAGTGGGATTGAACAATGACCCCCTGGATATTTTTTCCGTCGTGCAGGAAGATGGAGAGCCGGCTATAAGAGTGTCCGGTGAGGTCTTTGGCACCATTTCTACCGTAGAAACGTTTGAAAACTATCATTTGAAACTGCAGTTTAAATGGGGTACGCAAAAGCATCCGCCGCGTGCTAATGCGGTAAGGGACAGTGGGTTATTGTATCACTGCTTTGGAGGACCCGGCAGCACCGGAGGAGCCTGGCCCAATTGTCAGGAATTTCAAATTCAGGAAAGGGATTTGGGAGATTTTTGGGCTGTAGGGGATTCTGTGAAAATGGATGCCCCCACCATAAAAGTAGATACCCTGTTGCATCAATATGACCCGGATGGAGAGATGAGGTCCTTTTTTCATCAGCATCAACCCAAACAATACACGGATGTGCGGATCATTAAGCTAATGGATAATGAAAAAAACAATGGGGAATGGAATAACCTGGACCTCATTTGCTATGGAGACTCAAGCATTTTTGTGGTGAATGGTGAGGTAGTCAACCGTTTGTACAACTCTAAACGACGGTCGGAGAATGGGTATATCAAACTTAGCAGTGGCAATATTTCTCTACAATCAGAGGGCGCTGAATTATATTACCGGAAAATATTCCTAAGAAAAATTGCAGCCATACCCAAAAAATATCAGATGCCATGATATCTTCCTTTGGAAGTAACTAAAGCATCGGCTGTCAGGTGATAGCATTGAACTTTATTGATATTATTTTAAAATTATTGAAAGTAAATGAAACAAAAAGAGTGTATCAGGTATTGGCTGTTTCTTTTGATGACCTCGATCTTGGTAACCGCCTGTACCGACAAAAAAGAGCAGGCCTCTTCCAAAATCCCAGAGAAAATACCCCTTAAAGTACTTGCATTGAACGATATGAGTGCTTTTGATGCCCCGGATAATGGTTGGGAGCTTGTTAAAGACATATATCCAAATTTATTACCTGTGGATATCGGCAATGCGGAAGCGCTTACTACGGTGCCTGGCAACGGTGTTTTACTCAAAAATAATGAAGAAGGACAATCCCCTATGATCAGTGCCGGGTTTGAGCATGAGGATCTGGAAGTTGAATTGTCATTTCTGTTGCCTAAAAATGCAACCGCTACTTTGCTGTTTCAGGGAAAATATGGCCTGGAACTTAGGGATACCTGGCGGAACAATAGCCCCGGCTTAAATTTTTGCGGAACTATACCTTCGAGCGATAATTCAAATATTATCCCATCTGTAAATGCATGCAAAGCGCCTGGCTTATGGCAACAACTGAAGGTGTTTTTTAGGTGCCCTCGTGTGGATGAGCAAGGTAACACGATAAAAGAGGCATCATTTGAGTATGTTTATCTGAATGGCCATTTAATACATAAAAATGTGCCATTATCTGCTGTCTCAGGAACGGCCAGCGCTGAGGACAAAAAGGCCGGCCCCCTTGTCTTTAGAACTGAAAGTCCTCATTTTGCAATTAAAGACATTAAATATCAAGCATATGCCTTAGCCGAAATTAGCTTTGAGGACATTACATACCGTGTTTATGATAGCTTGTTTAAAAGTTTTCCGGACTTCACCACGCTGCAGGCTACCGACTCGGGAAATACCACTGCCTTCGAGATTCCCCAGTTAAACCTTCCATACAAACACTATGGCATCGTATTCAAAGGCACCTTAAACGTGCCGTTTACCGATACCTATCTATGGCAGGTGGATTTCGGTGACGGAGGGGAGATTGTTATAGATGGCAAAAGTATCAGAAGATTTATCAGAAATTCTGGTGAATTTGAAGAACGAGGCGCTTTGGTAGATATCGAGGTAGGGCAGCACCCGTTTGAGATCAGGCTTACGAAAAGTAGCTGGAGAAAAAACATCAATATTTTTTATGAAAGTGCCAGTATATCCAAAAAAGACCTCGTTCACGACCTTACCCAAAAAGCCAATCGCAATCCCGTATCACCGATCCTGGTTAAAGCATTTAAACAGCCGGAAATGGTCAGGGGTTTTGTAAAGCATTTGGGAGAAACAAAGACACATGTTATTTCGGTAGGCGATCCTAAAGGAGTTCATTACACCTATAACCTCAAAACAGGATCACTTATCAAATTGTGGAAAGGGCAATTTGGAGATGCTACAGCTATGTGGCATAGCAGGGGAAACACACAGTTATGGCACAGCGGAAATTTCACCCTGGACATTCCGGACGGTGCACCTGTTGCCAGGCTTAATGCCGAAAGTGATAGTTGGCCGAAGTCCTCACCGGAATCAATTAATTTCCATGGTTACCATATGGATTTAGAGCAAAGGCCTGTATTTGACTATTCATTTGATAATCTTAAGGTTGAGGAACACATTAAACCCTCTGCGGACAATTTAGGGCTAACCAAAAGTATACATATAAATGGTGACAACATTTCGGGTAGTTTATGGTATAGACTGGCGAGCGGGGAAAAAATTGTACAACTCAGTGACCTGCTTTACCTCGTTGATGGAAACTATTTTCTAAGGATGGAACCTGACAATGACCCGGTTCCAATCCTGAGAAATGATTCGGAACTCCTTGTTTCAATTCCAAAAAAATTACAATCAACAATTCAATATTCTTTGATATGGTAGATTTTTCAGAAATCGGAAAAAATATGTTTGTGATGAAAATTTTTCAAATATTTCTAGCCTTACTCATTTTTGTGGAGGTGAGCGGGCAAAACCCAACTGCCGACCGGGAGGGTAAGTACTACCAAATTAAGAATATCGCGATTCCGGAAGGTGTAGTACTGGAAGTTGGGGGACTGGCGTTTGATGATAAAAACAGGCTGGGTGTTAGTACAAGACGGGGTGAAATATGGCTTATTGAATCCCCGGAAAGCGCCACCCCGAAGTTTACACGATTTGCTCACGGCCTGCACGAGCCGCTTGGTCTCGCTTTCAGAGACGGTGTTTTTTATGCCAACCAGCGCGGAGAGCTCACTAAAATTTCAGATGGTAACGGAGATGGTCTGGCTGATCGCTATGAGCAGGTGTGTAATTGGGAATTGGCAGCTAATTACCATGAATACTCCTACGGACCGAAATTTTTACCGGACGGCGACATGATTGTCACCTTAAACCTGGCCTGGACCGGTAAAGGAACCAGTCTTGCCAAATGGAGTGGGTGGATGTTAAGGGTAGGCACAGATGGCAAGGTAACGCCTATGGCTACTGGTATGAGGTCTCCTGCCGGATTTGGTCTGAACGAGGCCGGTGATATATTTTACGCCGAAAATCAGGGAGATTGGGTAGGCTCAGGTCGAATGACCCATGTGGAAACAGGTGATTTTGTAGGGCATCCCGATGGCCTAAAATGGACCGGAGAGCCGGATTCCCCTTTGCAGCTCAGGATGGAAGATATTACCGATACGCTCGGATATTCGCTGTACGAATATGCAAAAATCATCCCTGCGCTAAAAGCGCCTAGCGTCTGGTTTCCACATACGCTAATGGGGATTTCTACTTCTGATATTCTGTTGATACCTGATAACCAATTTGGTCCCTTTCAAAATCAATTACTTGTCGGAGATCAGGGCCATAGCAAAATCATGCGTGTTTTTCAGGAAAAGGTCAATGGTATCTATCAAGGTGCCTGTTTTCCCTTCAGGGAAGGTTTTTCATCCGGCGTTCTTCGCCTGATATGGGGACCTGACAAGTCATTGTATGTCGGGATGACCAGTCGTGGCTGGGCATCAACCGGCAAAAAACCATATGCGCTGGAAAGGTTGGTTTGGAATGGCAAAACGCCTTTTGAAATAAAAAGTATTCGCGCCAAATCTTATGGTTTTGAGCTGGAATTCACCGAACCGGCTGATCCGGGAGCTGCTTCGGATCCTGCGGCATATACTGCCAGTGATTTTACGTATAAGTACCATCATTCCTATGGTAGCCCGGTAGTTGATATGGAAGACCGTGTGATCCGGAAGATAATTTTAAATAAAGATAATACCAGGGCGTCTCTCTACCTGGACAAGCTGAGACCTGGATACATCTATGCTATTAATGCTCCCGGTGTTAAAAACAAATATGGAATAAAGCTGCTGCACGATGTGGGTTATTATACTTTGAATAGTATTCCCGACGGCGCGATTCGCGCCAATGCCGATCCTCAAAATAATTCGATGGATGAGGCAGCCGGCGGTGAAGTAGCGGCCAATGTCAAAAGGATTACGCAAATGCCCGCTTCCTGGAGTAATGGTCCGGACCGGGAAATTACCATCAAAACCATCCCCGGATTGAAATTTGACCAGGAGGAAATCACTGTAAAAGCCGGCGCAAAGATCAAATGGGTATTTGAAAACCCGGACGACATGTTGCATAACCTGCTGGTAGTTAAACCAGGTACTGCCGATGAGGTTGCTGATCTGGCCATTAAACTGGGGCTTAAAGGCCAGGAAAAAAATTATGTGCCTGACAGCGAGCAGGTACTTTATCATACTAATATATTGCAACCCCACTCATCAGAGGTCATATATTTTGTAGCACCTGCTCCCGGCGAATACACCTATGTTTGCACTTTTCCGGGACACGCAGTAATGATGAGGGGTAAACTAGTGGTTACGGAGTGATACCTGGTTAAATTTTTTCCGCTCCGCCGGGAAAATCGGTAGGTTAGCCACTTTCATGGATGGAGTGACTGTCAGGATTAAATCTGTAACATTTATTTGGTCCGTAAATCATTCTAGTCCTATGACAAATGATGCTTAAAGCTCTTCATGTGTGAGGTCTGGTGGCTATGCCGGCTACCAGCCTGGAAGCTGACATGTTTGGCCTTCCTATAAGGAGGAAGCAATTTTACAACACCGGAAAGTTTGAATAAAATAATGTTCGGAACTTGCTTAAACGCCTAAAATGAAAAATAAGTATCACTTACTGCAAAAAGAAAGGAAGTAATTCTTAATTTTTTTTCTAAAATTTCGATTAGTTTATCAAAGAAATAGCTAAAATAAACAGATACTAATGTAGTATTTCCAAAGAAACCCGGAGCATCGGGTGGCCCTGTTGTCTGTAATTGACGATAACCTATGAATGTACTGAAACTAAATAGAACTGAGTCTTCAGCAGAACTTTCCGATTTGGAATTATGGGGATTATTGAAGCAAGGTGACAGGGATGCTTTTCAAACAATTTACCAAAGATATCTTAAAGATTTGTTGAATTATGGCTACCACCTCGTACCTAAAAAAGCCATAGTCAAGGATTGTGTACATGATTTGTTTCTGGATATCTGGATTCGCAGATCCCGTCTTGGCGACGTCAGCCGCATAAAATATTATTTATTCAAAGCCTTGTCCAGAAGGATTTTAGCTCAGAAAAGGCAAAAAGATCTGTATTTGGACAACTTACCTGAAAAAGTGCCCTATAAAATAACCCTCCCTTTTGAGCAAAAGCTGATCGACCGTCAGGAAAGTACCATTAAAAGTGAAAAATTAAGGCGAGCGGTCAGGCGATTATCGGATAAACAAAACGAGGTGATCAATCTACTGTTCTATGAGGGTTTTTCCTATGAGGAAGCTGCCGATATCATGAATATAAACCGCCGATCGGTTTATACGCTAGCATGGAAAGCCATGAGCGTATTGCGCAAGGAGCTAAAATATGTAGCTGACGGTGTAATAAGCTTAATTTTTTACTTTCTATACTAATTTACCCGGACCCTTATTATAGGGGGTTTCTCAACCATTTATTAATTTTTTCTTGAAGGTGGCGCTTCAAAACGGCTGATTCCTGACGTCAATACCGCCGGTAAAATCCAAGACTTTAAAAAAAAATCATTTTTGGAGGATAACTTCTGTACCCGTCCCCCTCTTTATTATCACAAGGTTAATTGTAATTGTATGAAATATCTTGATTATACTGTAGAAGATTTTGTACTGGATGGCGATTTCCGGCAATGGGTCATTAATCCAAGCAAAGAACGCAATCTTTTTTGGCAAAAATGGATTGAAGCGCATCCTGAAAAACAGGAAATTGTGAAACAGGCTGTGGAAATTATTTTGCAATTACCTATCAAGCAGTACGAAATCACGGAAGAAGAGATCAAAAATATCTCCTTGAGGTTAGAAAGGTCTATCGACCTTCATGAAAATCCATCGGCCGGATGGAAGACAAAGACCATTCCGTTAAATAACCCGGTTATTTCAGCTAAGTCCGATCGACGGTTCTATAGTCGGAAAGTAAAAAGGGGAGTTTCTGTAGCAGCTGCGGTCCTTTTGATCTTTGGGCTTGGTTACTATTTTCCGTTGCTGCAAAAATTCGTTTTTCCTGAAAATGCGCCAAGTAAAGCCAAGCTAACAGTCAAAGAAAATCCCAGGGGCAGGAAATCAACGCTTTTTTTAAGCGATGGCTCTAAAATCATACTCAATTCCTACAGTAAAATTTCTTTCCGTCATCCTTTTGAAGAAGGTAAAAGAGAGGTGTACCTGGAAGGGGAGGCATTCTTTGAAATAGAAAAAGATGAAAACAGGCCTTTCAGGGTGTTTACCCAAAACATGGCAACCACCGTACTGGGAACCTCTTTCAACGTACGCGCCTATCCCGAAGATCTGGATATCAGAGTTTCCCTGGCCACAGGACAAGTGCGGATTGATAATTTGAATAAAGACATTGACACGCAGATTTTATCTCCGGGGGAGGAGTTAATCTATGTGAAATCCAAAGATACTTTTCAAAAGTCTAAGTTTGATTTGCAGGAGGTTTTATCCTGGAAGGATCAAATTCTCTTTTTCCGCAATGCTGATGAAGCCACTGTGATTAACAGGTTGGAGCATTGGTATGATGTGGAAATTGAAGTTTTAAACAAAAGCCCGAAACCATGGGCCATAAATGCCTCATTTGACAACAGGGCATTGGAAAGCGTACTGCGTACTTTGAGTTATTCCATGGATTTTGATTTTACCATTGATGGAAAAGAAGTGACTATAACATATTAAGTCTTATTTAACCTAAACTATCATGATTTCACACTTTGACAGTAGCTAAAAATTCCGGCAATGTTCAAGGAATATTGCCGGAACCATAGTTTCTATCAGCTTCGAAATATGGCTAATTGGAAAAAGAGATATTTCTTCTATCTGATAGATCGCTTTAATGGATTTGTTAACGCATTAAAACTAACTAAATATATGAAAAATAAATGTTTACTTATATTTCACAAGCTCATTATGTATTCATTTTATGGTTTTCTATTACAATTATTTTTTGTTGGCGCCATATTGGCAACGGAAAAAGGTTACGCCCAGAAGAGCGTAAAAGAAACCTATGTGAGTATTAATTTTGACCGCAACCATTTACAAACGGTTTTCAAAAAGATCGAATCACAGACGGATTTCAAGTTCTCGTATAATCACCGGGATATTGACAGACGTTTTCGATTTGATCATCATTATCAGGAGACTTCGGTACACCAGGTCTTATTGGATGTTTCAAGGGAAGCAAAGCTAAGCTTTGAACATGTCAATGGCCATATTGGTGTAAAGCTCATTAAAAATGCATGGGAATCAGGAGTGACTGAGATTGAGCTCAACAAGGAGATCTCGGGTAAAGTAACTGATGAGAATGGTGAGGTATTGCCAGGTGTCAATATAGTGGTCAAAGGCAGCACGATAGGCACAGTAACCGATGCAGATGGCAACTATAAACTGTCAATTCCCGATGATGCCACCACACTGGTATTTACCTATGTGGGCTACTTAACCGAGGAAATAGAAATTGGTACACAAACCGTAATCAATATAAACCTGAGCCCGGACATTTCCACTTTGTCGGAAATCGTAGTAGTAGGCTATGGCACCCAGAAGAAAGAAGCCGTGGTTGGTGCCATGACATCGGTGAAGCCATCTGAACTTAAGATCCCCGCCAGCAATTTGACAACTGCCCTTGCCGGAAGAATATCGGGGGTAGTATCCTACCAAACCAGCGGCGAGCCCGGTGCCGACAATGCCCAGTTTTTTGTTCGGGGGGTGGCCTCATTCAATAACCAAAATGGCCCTTTGATTTTAATTGACGGGGTGGAGTTGACTGTCGATGATCTCGCCCGGTTACAGCCTGATGACATTGAAAGCTTTTCCGTATTAAAAGATCCTACCACTACCGCTATCTATGGGGCAAGGGGAGCAAATGGTATTATATTGGTGACAACCAAAACAGGCGAGGATGGACCGGCTGTAGTTAACCTGAGAGTTGAAAACTCCCTTAGTGAACCTGTTTCATTGATCGATTTGGCGGATCCTGTTACGCATATGCGCTTACAGAATGAGGCAAACAGAACCAGGGGTGATTTCTCAACATTTACCGAAGAACAAATTGCCGGAACTATCAGAGGAGGTAATCCCAATATTTATCCGGCAACTGATTGGTATGAAGAACTGTTCAAAGACTTTGCCTCAACAACACGGGTCAACCTGAATGTAAGAGGCGGAGGCAAGAAAGTAAGGTATTATGTGGCGGGTTCCTTCAATAAAGACAATGGACTGTTAAAAGTAGATAAGAGAAACAACTTCACAAACGGTATTAATTTGAGAAGATACCTATTGCGCTCCAACGTCAATATTGATTTACATGAGAATACCGAAATGATCGTTCGGCTGCATTCTACCATTGACGACTATCGCGGGCCGCTTCAGGGAGGTAATGCTATTTACGCCACTGCTGTAAGAACCAGCCCTACACGATTCCCCGCAGTTTACGATCCGGATCCCACGCTTGCAGGAGTCCCTCATATTCCATTTGGCAATGGTCCTCCCCCCCGGGGCGAAGGTGGCCTTCAGATTGACGATGATGACCCTTTTCCTGTCTGGTTTAACCCATATGCTGAACTTCAAAGAGGATACAGAGATACCAGAAGGCAGCTTTCCCTGGTTCAACTGGAATTCAAACAGAACCTGGGTTCAATATTACCCGGCTTAAGCGCACGGTTTTTAGGTAACGCAAATACCACTTCCTTTTTTGAGAACAGAAGGGGTTATGCACCTTTCTTCTATCGCCTTTCTACCTTTGACCCCTTTACCGAAGACTATCGGCTGATAAGGACAGCGCTGGGGTCAGGAGATGAGTCTTTAGAGCTTTTGGGTGGTCGACGTGAGAATAACTCAGTCCTTTATATGGAAGCTGCCGTTAACTATTATCAGACTTTTGCGCAAAAACATAATGTTACAGGGTTACTGGTATTTACAGCGCGGGAATTTCTGGATGGCAACGCCTCAACCGTGCAACTGTCTTTACCCAGCCGTAATTTAACCATTGCCGGCAGATACAATTATGATTATGATAACCGGTATTTTGCGGAGTTTAACTTTGGGTATAACGGCTCGGAACGTTTTGCCCAAAATAACCGGTTTGGATTTTTCCCGTCCTTTGGTGTGGGTTGGTTAGTATCCAATGAACCCTTTTTCAAGGACTTTTCCGGTGCTATCAGCCGGTTAAAACTAAGAGCCTCCTTCGGCTGGGTTGGTAACGACAGGATCGGTGATACCAGGGCAGACCGGTTCTTTTATCTGTCAGAGGTAGATCTAAGCAGTGGGGCCAATGGGGCCACCTTTGGTAGGGAGCTGAATGAATTTATTCCCGGTGTAACCATCAATAGATATGCCAACCCACTAGTCACATGGGAAGAAGCCCAAAAAGCAAACCTTGGATTGGAACTTAATTTGATGGATGATGCCATACAATTCAGGGTAGATGCTTTTCATGAGAAAAGAAGCAGCATTTTACAGAATCGCGCAGATATACCGTCCACTTTGGGGCTTCAGGCGCCTCTGCAAACTAACGTAGGAGAGGTGACAGCCAAAGGTATTGATGCATCCCTTGATATTAACCATTATTTTAACAATGACTTTTGGGTTACAGGAAGAGCAACTTACACTTTTGCAGACAACGAATTTTCAGTATTCGAAGAGCCTGACTTTTCAGCCATTGGCGCTCCCTGGAGATCTAATATTGGTAATAATGTAAATGTTCAGCAAGGCTTTATTGCTGAAAGACTGTTTGTAGATGACGAGGAGGCAATGAACTCCCCTATCCAATTTGGAACACCGGGAGAAGACTACGGAGGAGGAGATATAAAATATAAAGATCTGAACGGAGATGGTGTCATTACAAGTTTAGACCTGGCGCCCATTGGGAAACCTACTATTCCCAAAGTAACTTATGGTTTTGGCCTTTCTGCCGGTTATAAACGCTTCGATGTCAATATATTTTTCCAGGGATTGGCAGAGGTGTCTTTCTTTATTAATCCCGTCTCCACCGGACCGTTTATCACCAGCTTTCTGGATGAGGACGACGCCGGTATCAACCTTGTTAGAGATGCTAACGGCAATGGTTTTGGCAATGGATTCTTAAGTGAGAATGGCTTGCTACAGGCCTATGCGGATAGTCATTGGTCGGAGGAAAACAGAGATGTGCATGCTTTATGGCCAAGACTTTCTACCACTGTGATTGATAACAATGTACAAAGAAGTACCTGGTGGTTGAGAAATGGCGCTTTTATGCGGTTGAAACAAGTAGAAATAGGATACAATCTCTTAAAAAATCTGGATAGCAAACTTGGCTTAAAGACGCTGAGGATATATGCCTCAGGAACTAACCTTGCGGTTTGGAGTAAGTTCAAACAATGGGATCCCGAGCTGGGAAGTAATGGGTTAAACTATCCATTGCAACGCGTCATTAACTTAGGTATTCAAGCTGGGTTTTAAATAACTGAAGACTATGAAAACAAGATTTATAAAATACATTGCCACCCTTACATTGATCCTTGCGGGATCATCTTGCAATGACTTTATTGATGTAGTACCCGACAACCTGGCGGTGATAGAAGATGCTTTTGAAACCCGGGATAGTGCTGAGCGATTTTTGGCCACATTGTATGGTTACCTGCCGCCCTTCTCTACCATATCTAATCCGGCACTGGCAGCTGGTGATGAAATAGCGGTTAATGATAATGTATCCAGGAATTGGGCTGCCCGTATTATTGCCAGGGGAGGTCAGTCGGTTGTTAATCCAAGATTAGGATACTGGGGTAACTCCGGCACGGTTTCAAACATGTTTATAGCCCTGCGTGATTGTAACATTTTTATTGATAACATCGACAAACCCTTTGATCTGGAGGATTTTGAGAGAACGAGATGGATCGCGGAGGCCAAATTTTTAAAGGCGTATTATCATTTTTATTTGATGCGTATGTACGGCCCCATTCCTATTGTACGGGAGAATATCGAGGTAAGCAGTGGCATTGATGCGGTGAGAGTAAGCAGGGATCCTGTTGACGAGGTAGCAGATTATATTGTAGAATTGCTTGATGAGGCTATTCCTGATTTGCCTAGTGTCATTGAAAACAGGGGACTGGAGCTGGGAAGAGTTACGGCTCCCATTGCCGCGGCAATTAAAGCCCGAACGTTAATAACCGTTGCCAGCCCTTTGTTTAACGGCAACCAGGACTATAACCTGTTTACCGATAAAGATGGGAGGCAGCTGATTAGCTCCACATTCGATGATGCAAAGTGGGCACGGGCGGCAGAGGCATGCAAAGAGGCTATCGATTTGGCGCATGAAGCAGGGCATGTACTATATGAATTTAACGAAGCGCGCCCCGATTGGTCTGACACTACCGTCACCAAATTGAGTATTAGGGGAAGCACTACCGAAAGATGGAACGAAGAAGTGATTTGGGGCGAATCCTCAAGTGTGATAGGCGGTCAGCTGCAAAGCTGGGCCCAGGCCAAAATAGCCCCAGGACTTACGGCAGAAAACCGCGAAAGTACACAGTCTTGGTGGTCACCTCCCTTGCGTATTGCTGAAATGTTTTATACGGAAAATGGGGTGCCGATTGATGAAGATGTCAATTATGACTTTGACGACCGCTTCAATGTAGCTACCGCTGATGATGCCCACCAGCACTACGTAAGGCCTGGTTTTCAGACTGCTATCTTAAATTTAAACAGAGAGCCTCGTTTTTATGCGTCTTTGGGTTTTGATGGTGGGATATGGTTTGGCCATGGGCAAAACAGCGATGATAACGCATTTATTGTCGAAGGAAAAAAAGGAGAGCGGGCTGGCAGACAGGATGCAAACAGATGGTCATTAAGTGGATACTGGGCTAAAAAGCTGGTTTATTACGAAAATGTTCAGCTTACGTCAGGATCCGGTTATACCTCAAGATCATACCCTTTTCCGACTGTGCGTTTGGCTGATCTGTATTTATTATATGCGGAAGCACTGAACGAATCCGATAGGATAAATGAAGCGTATGAATGGATCGACAGAGTGCGTGCCCGTGCCGGCTTAAATGGTGTGGTGCAGTCCTGGGCCAATGCTTCCAGCAATCCTGATAAACCTGCTAATAAAGATGGCTTGCGAGACATTATTCAGGATGAACGTATGATCGAGCTGGTTTTTGAAGGCCATCGGTTCTGGGATCTGAGAAGATGGAAACGGGCTTCGGAATTTTTGAACAGCGATATACGCGCCTGGAATATAGAGGGAGAAACTACTGATGACTACTATAAGGTAATATCAGTAGGAACCTACAACTTTTTAAACCGGGACTATCTGTGGCCTATTGCGGAAAGTGATATCATAGCCAATAGCAATTTAGTTCAAAACCCCGGATGGTAGTTTTAATCTTATCAACATGAACATTATGAGAAATAATATATTACTTACCTTTCTGATCGGCTTAATTTTTATTGCCGGTCTGCTTTCCTGTGAGGAAGAAGATGAAAGAGGGCTATTAACACCTGATGCTAACCCACCGGGTGTAGTTTCTGAAGTAGTGGTTACGAATTTACCGGGCGGCGCAAAAATTGAATATAAACTTCCCGGTGATGAAGATGCACTGCTGGTAGAAGCCAGTTATAAACTGGGTAATGGCGAGTTGGTGACAGCAAAATCTTCTATATTCAAAAACTTTGTTATCATCGAGGGTTTAAGAAAAGTTGAGTCACAGGAGGTGACGTTGGTAGTTGTGGACAGGAGTAATAATCGTTCAGCACCGGTTACTGCCTCCATAAGCCCAGAAACTGCGCCTATTGATAAGCTTTTTGGCACTTTTGAGTTGGTCCCCGATTTTGGTGGTGTACGCATTAATTATAAAAATGAGGATGAAATCAGAGCAGAATTGCTTTTATATGCCGCGGATGAAACGGGCAGGTTGATTTATAGTCAATCTGCATTTATCAGTACCAATAACCTGTCGCACCATACCTTTAGAGGGTTTCCACCCGAAAGTGCCAAGTTTGGTATTTCGGCCATTGACCGGTGGGATAATGCTACCGGGATCCTGGAAACAGAAATATTGCCGCTGGAGGAGATTTTGCTTAGCATTGAAGATTTTAATGATATTTTCCTGGATGGTGATGAGCCGGATGCCTTTGGTTGGGTAAAATCAAATATGTGGAATGGATCTATTGGCGGTGCCGGGTTTCATACGGCCCAGGGCCAACCCGGAGCCATTATTCCTCCTTACACGGAAGGTTTCCATATGTTTACCGTGGATATTGGCGTCAAAGCCAAGCTTAGCAGGTTCAAGTTTTGGCAAAGGCAAGGTAACTGGATCTTCACGCATGGTAACCCGAGACATTTTGAAGTATGGGGCATCGATGAAATACCCGCGGACAATGGTGCGTCTTTTGACGGCTGGACAAGGTTGGTTGAAAACGGTGAAGTTATCAAACCATCCGGGGGAGCACTTGGTAATAATAGCGCTGAAGATATTGCCCAGGCCGCGGAGGGAGAAGAGTTTGAATTTCCCATTGAGTCACCACCGGTCAGGTATATCCGTTTTGTCAACCTTGAAAGTTGGTCTACCGGTAAATTTGTGCATGTTATGGAATTGAACTTTTGGGGACAATTGGCCGAATAGCTTCTTCAAGCTTATCGACAAGTTTCTGAATGATTCAAAAAATTGTAATTATGAAAATTATGAGAAAATTAATCAATAAAAAATGGATGCATTTTATCGTGTTTTCCATCATAATAGTGGCCTGCGAAACAACGGAAGAAACCTTTGAGGAATTCACCAAAAACGGAGAAACCATCTATATAGGGGCCGCAGATACAGTCATCGTCGCACCCGGTTTTGAAAAGTTACGTTTTCAGGTAGCAATAAATGCAGATCCAAAAATCAGCAAAGGGTTGTTGGAAAACAATGATGGTTCAGTTTCCCATGAGTTTGATGTGGTAAGAACAAGGAACGGCAGGGATACAATTACGTTTGATCTTAACCTGGATGAAGGCGAATATACTTTCGATCTTTATTTGATGGATAGCGATGGTAATCAGTCTGTCCGGCGTGAAGTGCCGGCAACGGTTTTTGGTGAAAAATACCAGGCTACGCTTCTCAATAGAGGAATTTCTGGCGTAGACGCATTTGCCGGCAATGCCATTGTCCGCTGGTCCGATGCTGCCCCCGGAACTATTGCCACTACACTTACCTATGAAGATGGCACCGGGGTTATGCAAACAGTTAATGTACAAAACGAAGATGCCGAAACCACCATCGATAGTTACAAATTAGGAGGGAAAATTATGGTATCCAGCACTTACAGACCTTTAGAAAATGCGATCGAGGTATTTAGTGCAGTACCTTCCGAACTCACATTTCCCCTCCAGTTTTTATTGGATAAATCTATTATCATTCCTTTGATATTACAGGATGACGCATCTGAGGGGTGCCATGGATCCACGTACGCCAGATTACTGGACGGTTCAACCGGCGCGTTTTGGCACAGTTGTGATATTCCCAGCGATCAGTATCCGTGGGTAATGAGCTTTGATATGGGGGTAGCGGCTAATCTTAGCGGTTTCAGACTGGACGAAAGATCGGCATGCTGTGGAGGCAGGAGCCCGGCAGCCTATCAGATCTGGGGAACCAATGATCTTGCCGGAGCGATCACAGCAGATATTGACGCCGGTACAATTGCAGATTGGGAAGCCGATGCGATAGCTAAAGGTTGGGTTAAATTACTGGATGTTACTGACAATGATCAGGCTACCTTCGTGGTAGACGTCCCTGAAAACCCTACTAAATTCAGATACCTCAGAATAGTTGGTATATCCTCCATTGATGGGGATTTGACCGCCAACTTCGATGAATTTACTTTTTGGGCCACTGACGTGGAATAAGAAGTCATTTTTTAGTGTAAAAGAAGCCGTCTCGAAAGTTGTTTTGAGCGGCTTCTTGCTTCTTCATGCGAGGTCAAAGAGGATTTTGAGGATTGATTTTCGGGGATAAACGGGAAATCAACATTACCATAAAACACTAATGAGAACCATAGGGCGGTATTCGCTGTCCTAATGTTCTGATAGTAGTTTTATTCAAATGCCGATAAGTTGATGTTTTTAAGGTGTCCGTCGATTTTCTCTCCCTCAATATTGACGCCTTTCACGTAATCTTTTTCAAAATAACCGGTTGTATTTTTATCCGAAAGCAGGTTTTTAATTGTTTTGGACCTTTGATCCAGCCATTTTGAATATTTTAAGGCTAATTCCTTGTTTTTTGCTATGGGCATCTTTGCACAGCTATAATTACTTAATGCAGCTATTTCATAAGGTAAAATCTGACAGATGGGAAAATTGGCCGGAAAGTGAATGGTAGTGTCAGGGCTGACAACCTTCCAGTTCATGGTGAATGTCGATTCTAATCCCCATGACTCCACAAATCCTTCCAAAGGGTGGACGCCCGTCAGCCACTGGTTGGAAGGGCCGCGTACGATTAAGCCTATCCCGGAATCCGTTCGGAATATCCATGGTAGTTTAAAGGAAATAATGCCCTGACCAAAGTGGGAGGCGACAAAATAGGCTACATCCTGATGATCCGGATCAAAACTGAATTTAATGGCGTTCTGACTGGCGTGGCCATTCCAGGTTAAACTGAAGGCGAAGGAAGCTTTGATTACCCACCCAAGTTGGTTGGCAACTACCAGTGGCAGGCAATTATAGGCAAATTTTCCGGAGGATTGATCCATCCAGTTTCTGGTTTTCTTAGCTGGTTCGATGTTGAACAACTTGTCACCTTTGTCATTTATAACGTAAGCAGTAATATTCATTTCCGACAACGTGAAGATTTATAATCTAAAGTAGCCAATATTTAGTTTACAAACTATGTTAAAATTGTCAAAATTTCTCGCTGATGCCTTAGTTATTAGCCATCTATATGACCAATTTGAGAGATGTAAGTGAAACCTATAATAAAGGCTTTGAAGTGAAAATTTGGACCGAATTTACACCTTGTCCACTACCAGCTTGTACGTAGGATCCTCAAGTACATTGATATCTATAATATCCTCTGCATTTTTAAGCAGTTTCCTGCAATCCGGGCTTAAATGTTTTAAGTGAATTTTTTTGCCAACCTTTTGGTAGCGTTCTGTTATCTTATTCAATGCCTCTATGGCGGACATATCTACTACACGGCTTTCCGCAAAATCAATAACCACCTCTTCCGGATCATTGAGCACATCAAATTTTTCGTTAAAGGCGGCAATGGAGCCAAAAAACAAGGGACCATATATTTCGTAATATTTTATCCCATCCTCATCGACACGTTTTCTGGCCCGTATCCTTTTAGCATTGTCCCAGGCAAAAACCAGGGCTGCAATAATGACACCGATCAATACAGCCACGGCAAGATTATGAAGGACAGCGGTCACCAGAGTGACCAGTACCATTACAAAAATATCTGACTTTGGCATTTTATTAAATGTTTTCAGACTTGCCCATTCAAATGTGCCGATAGACACCATGATCATCAGCCCGGTCAAGGCTGCCATGGGAAGTTTTTCAATTAAACTGGCGCCAAACATAATGAATACCAATAGCATTACCGCGGCTACAATGCCCGATAATCGTGCCCTGGCACCGGCTGAGATATTGATTAAACTTTGACCGATCATGGCACAACCGCCCATCCCTGAGAACATGCCTGAGAGCACGTTGGCCAGCCCTTGAGCGACGGCCTCCTTATTTCCTCTGCCCCTTGTTTCGGTGATTTCATCAATGATATTGAGGGTTAGGAGACTTTCAATTAACCCTACACCAGCTACTATGGAGGCATATGGCAAAATCAGAAGAAGTGTTTCAAAATTAAGAAGAATTTCAGGGATATGAAATGGTGGAAACCCTCCCTGGATAGACGCCATATCACCTACCGTTTTGGTGTCAATATCAAAATAAACCACGGCGCCAAAGATAGCGAGAATAGCGACAAGGGAGGCGGGAATAGCCTTACTCAACTTTGGTAATCCCCAAATCATAATCATTGTAATCGCAACTAAACCCAGTAAGGTATATAAACTTGAACCTGTCAGCCAATTGCCTGAACTATCTTTAAACTGATCCAGTTGAGACATAAAAATGATAATGGCCAGCCCATTAACAAAGCCAAATATAACAGGGTGGGGCACTAATCTCATTAACTTACCTAACCTTAATAAACCCGCTGTAACCTGGATAATACCTGCCAGAATAACCGTGGCAAAAATATATTCTACACCATGTGTTTTGGCCAGGCTGGCAATGACTACTGCAATGGCACCGGTTGCCCCTGAGATCATGCCGGGTCGACCACCCAGGACCGAGGTTACAAGCCCTACAACAAAAGCTGCGTAGAGACCTGTTAGCGGTGAAAGCCCGGCAATAAAAGCAAAGGCTACCGCCTCGGGAATAAGCGCCAATGCGACCGTCAGGCCGGATAACACCTCAGTTTTATAGTCGACCTTTTGCGATAGATCAAATAAGTTGAAATATTTTTTCATTAATTGTCAGATAAAAGAGATAAGTGGAAAATTTTTCTGGGAAAAGCAGAAATCAGGAAATAAGGCCAGGTTATCTAAAATATGGCCCAATCGTTATGTGAGATGCTCATTTAAGACTTATATTTTATAAGCGTGCAAACGTAGTGATTTTTTTATTCAAAACGGCATGCTGTAAAAAAGAATTGTTTGAACATCACCTGGAGCAGTCCGTCTCTTTAAAAGCGCCGGTGAAGCACTAAATTTTTGTGATGGAGGAAAAGCGTTTACAAAGTTTTATATCAGATTGTTAGAACATAATTATTATTTTATAACAATATACACCTGTGCCATTAACTGCGGCGTAAATAACAGACAATTAAAAAGAAGGCCGGGAACCAGAGGATCTCTGATCAATAGGACGAGTAGCTCTTTTAACAGGACAGAGACAAACAGCCTGGAATTCATTCCAGGCAGATTTATAAATATGTCAGTTTTTCAATTGGAAGGTACCACGGAATAACTTTAATAACGGCAGGGGCAAATCGATTATTAGGTGTCGTACTTTAACATCTCCGGTTTTGTCTTCATGGCCTCCATAAAAAAGGGATAAGGTACATTATTGGACTCATTGGCAAAAACAAGATTATTAACCTTACCAGAAGCTTTAAATAATCGATTTTTCCCTTTTATGGACACCTTATGTATTTTTAATCCTTCTCCTTCATGTACCAGAAGCCATCGCAAACCTATATACTCAATACTATTCTCAAAGTAATTTTTACCTACGAAGGTCGTATAACAAATACTGTCTTGAATATGATAATCCCAATCAATAACAAAACAGAATTCCAATTCCTTGCCATAACAAATATTAATAAGCCCCTCGAACGGCATAACTAAATAATCATTGTTTAAGTTAATCTTTATGTCTCCTGTAATCACATCTTGGTTCAACTGGCTAATTTTTAGAGAATATCCTTCCGGGGATATCCAGTTTTCTTTCGTTTCCATAGCTTTAGTAAGTTAAATTTTGGTTGATAATTTTAGCTAAAAAAATATTTTGATATCATAGATATCTATTACTTTTTAAGCTCACTCAATTTAACTAATTTTTATGTAAATTGTAGCAAAGAATATTAAATTAATTTATAAAATTCAACGCTTTTGACACAATTAAAGGAAAATCAAGTTACTTGACATTATTATTTAATAATTGATTTAATTTACTTTTCTTTGTGAAATATTAGATTTCTTAGTACCGATTTTTTGGAGATTTTGGTTATATGAGCAACATAAACAATGATATAGTGGAAAGGATTGTCGTGATGGATGAGTTAAAAGAATTTATTAGTCCCCTAACCAAGGAAGAATTTAACCAGCTAAAAGAAAATTTGATTTCGGAAGGTTGCCGGGAACCTTTGATGGTCTGGGAAAAATCCGATCAGGATTATATTTTGGTCGATGGTCACAACCGTTATAAGATTTGCCAGGAATTTGATATTTCCTTCCAGGTAAAGTCACTAAAATTTGATAACATTGATCAGGCAAAATTTTGGATAATTAATAATCAATTAGGCCGAAGAAATCTCAATCCCGACCAGATGAGCTATTACAGGGGACTTAAATATGAAAGTATCAAAAAGAAAAGGGGAGGATATGAGTTTGTCGAATCGGTGGGTCAAAATGGACCACCGACTTATACCAAGTTGGCGCAAGAATTTAATGTCAGTGAAAGTACAATAAAAAGAGATGCCAAATTTGCCAGGGGATTAAGCTTTATTGGGAAATCCAATCCAAAATTGAAAAGCAAGATTTTGAGTGGTGAGACCAAAATCAAGAAATCGGACATTATCTTATTTTCGGATATTGATGAGAAGGAAATAAAATCGATAAAAAATGAAGCCGACCTATACAATAAAGCGAGCCAAATTCGCAATAGAATCCTAACAGATATTGAAAAAAAGCTCAAGGAAGACAAGGAAGATAAAATTAAACGGGCGCAGGAAGAGTTAAAAAGTCGGGATGTTTTGTTTGCCAACCAGATGGAAAGGATCAATAGAATCAAAGGAGCGATTATTTCCGCGATCAATCGGGCGATACAAAATAAAGATATTAAAGCAATGAACGAACTGAAGGGGTTGATTGAGAAGTTAGAGGATTTGTTATTTGGGGATTAAGGAATTAAGTGGGGCATCGACCGTAGCGAATACAATTAGCTCTATAATTTTATAAAATATGCTGGTTTCAAGTGTCTAATAAAGACAAATCCAGGAGACCAAATTCAATCGTCGGAGGTAGGGAATTTGATTGGTACCATAAATGTAAGAGTCAATAGAAACAATGGGCTAACTAAATATTGGTTGATCAGCACATTTTAGTATTAAATGGATGGTTTAGCCATAAGCCTAAACAGTGTTTTCTTACTAGCTAAATAAATGATTCAATCCCCAAGATCATTGAATATTAAAAACATTTGAGCGTATAAATTTTACTTTATTACTAGTTTTTATCACTAATAACGCCATGTATGTTGATCATGAAATTAGCTTGAAGGTTACTGGAAGTGATGAAATTGGGCAAGCCAGAAAATTCTATTTAAGATAGTTTCATAATTTCTGATTTAAACTCAATAAGTGTAATATAGAGATCCTATATAAAACGAACGGTGGGGAGAGATGAAGCAGGGAGAAGTCGATACTAATTTAGGATGAACCGAATTGTTATCTTAATAAGTTTGTTCAATCCTGGTTTTTAGACGACCCGTGGGCATGGATAATTATTTTTTATTAAAGTATTTGCATTTATTATTTTAATAAAATAATTTTAATTACTTATTCAAAAATGTATAGTAGATTGTTTTAAGTAATCACTATTTATTTTTCTAATATTTAAGAATAGCAACAAAATTGAGTCATGGGAGTGACTATGGCATCGCCCTATAATTTTTAATCCACTTCTCATTAGCAACTCCTTTATCTTCTAACTTCTTCAAGTGCGAGAGAGGATGTAACTTGTAAACTGAACAAATTGATTTTTTGACGGAAGTATGTTACCGTCATAGAAAATTAAAATGCCCCTATGAAAAGTAGTGGCATTAATCATGTTACAGTAAAATAATTAACTGGTAATTTGGCTATAATAATTGTTAGTACCAGATAGTCTTTTATTTAGTCGGTAACCCTGGAGAGGAGTCAATTTTTCAAAAATACGTAGATCGATTTTTACATAATTGTCCAACCAATTGTGTCACAAATGAGCGAACGGTAAAACTTATTATTAATTAAATTTAATAACAACTAAAGATCTTCAGGTTTGAATTTGCATAAAGCCGACTAAAGCTTTGTGTTTCGCATGCATTTTAGAGTCTCCTTCTGAAGGTTCTTTGCCTTGATTTTCATTATAGTGTTATTGCTTTGTTCGTCACGTTACTTGTACTTATGGCTTAATGCCTTCTAACATAAATACACGGGTTGGAAAATCATTTATTTAAATTGAGGAATTCATAAAGTATCTTTTGAGAACTCTGGCTCTTTGGTTTCGGCCGAAGTGATTGTCCTAACTTAAAAGCTAACAAGGAGGGAGTAGCCTCTAAAATAGATGAGTATGAATCTTTTATACGTGCCCCTTGATAACCTGTATCTCATTTGATAAGCTTATTTCTCGAATCCTTGCTTTATTCTTTTAGCTATCATCTTTGGCAATATAAACTTTCTATTTTTTATCCAAGCTATGTGTATCCTCAGTTTATAGCGAGTATGTAATTTGTTTTATAAAGATATTAAAGTTGCCTCTACAAGGTGTAGTATTTATACACTCTAATAACTACACATTAAAAGAGATTAAAGCTCGCGTATAGTGAGGTCAAATACCTTTAGGTGAGAGGCATCAATAGTTAAATATTAGCAGTATAGTAAAAACCATTTACCAAAATCGAAATGATTAAAGAACTTCTTCATACGCTTTTTGAGCATTGTGCTGTAGAGGATGGTCATGTTATAGCAGTCCAGGAGGAACACCATCAGATCAGCTATAATGAATTGAATAATAAGAGTAACCAGTTGGGCTATCTTTTGCGATCATTGGGAGTGTCAGAGGGGGATGTAGTAGGAGTAATGGTTCCCCCCGGAATCAGGTCTATACTTGGGTTACTGTCCATTTTTAAGGTTGGTGGTATCTATATGCCGATGTCTTTGTCACATTCCCAGCGGCGTTTACAGCAGATGTTTTTGGAGAGTGAGTTACGGGTTTTACTTATAGAATCCGGGCAGCTGGCAGCTGTTGAAGTTCTTTTAAAGGATTTATCGATAAAAGTTCCATATCTGGTAGTATTTCCCAACCAGTTGGAAGATTTGCAAGGCGTCAATTCCTCTGGGGATTGGTTGGATCAGTTAGGAGGCCATGGTGTTGTGATGTTCCAACATTTGCGAGTACTGGGTTATAGCGATGAGGGGTATGAAGAGTTGGCCTGCAGGATGGAAGACTATTCAGAAGATAATCATGATTTGGATTTATTGCCAGACTCTGCCAGCTATGTATTCTACACCTCAGGGAGTACGGGATCAGGGAAAGCGATTTTAGGTATTCACCAGAGTTTGAGTCAGTATGTTCACTGGCACATTGGTCAGTGGGATGTAGGACCTGGTAGCCGTATCAGTCAGTTGGCACCTCTGACTTTTGATGCCTCTTTGAAAGATATATTAGTGGGTCTATGTAGTGGTGGAACGGTTTGTGTACCGGGCGAGGGGACCAGGATGCATCCGTTGCAGTTATTGGATTGGTTGGATTCCCAACGAGTAACGATTTTGCAATGTGTACCGTCGTTGTTCCGTTTGCTGACCAAATGTCTTTCCCAGACAGGAGCTGAAGCAGCTGATGTATTACCCTACTTACGGCATGTATTGTTAGCAGGAGAGCGCCTATATGGAAAGGATGTTGATCGGTGGCGTCGGCAGGCAGGTGGAGATATTGAGTTGGTGAACCTCTATGGTTTGACAGAGACAACGATTTTGAAGACCTGTTACAGGCTTGATGCGGAACATGTTTGGCAGCCTGGAGAGCTTATCCCGGTAGGGTATCCGATCAGTAATGCTCTTGTTGCAGTTCTTAATAATAAAAAACTATGCAAGCCTGGAGCGGTCGGTGAGATTTACCTGAAGAGTCATTACATGAGCAAGGGTTATTGGCATGATGCAGCTATGACAGCGAATTTATTTGTACAGAACCCTTTGGTAGAAGACCGGGAGGACATAGTTTGTCGTACAGGGGATCTTGGCCGTTACCGAGAGGATGGGAGTTTGGAGGTATTAGGTCGTAAGGATGATCAGGTGAAGCTCCATGGAGTACGTGTTGAGTTGTCGGAGGTATCTTCAGCCTTGTTGGCGTTGCCAGGCGTGGATCAGGTGGAGTTGGTGGTAGACCAGGATGAAGATTACCAGCAGGAGTTGATATGTTACTATACAGGTCAGGAGCGTGTATCGGACTGGTTCAGGACGGAGTTGTCGATTGGGTTGAATGCTGAGTATTTTCCGTCCTACTATGTTTGGTTGGATGAATTTCCGTTGAATGTGAATGGGAAGGTAGACAGGAAGTTGTTACCTAAGCCAATAGCGTTGGAGGATACGGATTACGAGTCTCCTGTTGATGAGTTGGAGTTGCGTTTGTCGGAGATTTGGCAGGTTGTTTTGGGAGATCGCCGGATTGGTCGTAAGGCATCGTTTTTCACTTTGGGAGGTTCTTCTTTGAAAGCGATGCAGTTGGTGTCACATATCTACAAGGAGTTTGAGGTTTTGTTAAAGATCGGGGATTTGTTTTCCCGTCCGACGCTGGCGGGTCAGGCTGCGCTTATTCGTGCGCAGCAACGAGAGGTATATGAGGAGATAGAGCCGGTAGCTATCCAGGAGGATTATGCGCTATCCCACGGTCAGCGAAGGTTGTGGGTACTTGACCAATTGGAAAACCAACAGGGAGCGTATAGCCGACCTATTGCTTACCGGCTTGAAGGCTCTGTATCGGTGAAGTCTTTGCGAGCTTCATTTTTGAGTCTGGTAGCGCGTCATGAGAGTTTGAGGACTGTATTTGTGGTTGTAGAGGGGGAACCGCGTCAGAAGATACTCTCTGTTGAGGGGAGTGGATTTGAGTTGGACTATGAAGACTTGCGAGATGATCCACAGGCTGTTGAGCGTGTGAAACAAATATCCGAGCAGATGGCAGGCACGGCATTTGATTTATCGACCGGTCCGTTGTTGCGGGTGAAGTTATTACAGATAGAAGAGACATCATATGTATTTGTGCTGAGCATGCATCATATTGTATCAGATGAATGGTCGATGCAGGTACTTTTCAAGGAGGTATTGTTGTTATACAATGCTTATGTATCAGGAGAGTCGAATCCTCTTCCTCCTTTGTCTATCCATTACAAGGATTATGCACACTGGCAGATGGGTCAGTTATCTGGCGATCGGCTGAGGGGTGATCATTCTTACTGGATGGATCAATTATCGGGAGAGCTGCCTTTGTTGGAATTACCGACAGATTACCCGCGCCCCTCAGTGAAGACTTACAATGGTAATAACGTGTCGCTGGTGTTGGACCCGGGGTTGAGTGCAAAGCTTAAGATGATGGGAGACCAGGAGGGTGTTACGTTGTTCATGATATTGCTAAGTACGGTTTATGTGTTACTATATCGTTACACGGGTCAAAAAGACCTCATTGTAGGGACCCCGGTAGCAGGCCGTGAGCACCTGGATTTAGAGGATCAGATTGGTTTTTTTATCAATATCCTTGCCCTACGAATGCAGATCTCGGGGGAAGAGAGTTTTAAAGAGTTATTAGGTAAGGTGAAGGAGGTTAGCCTTGAAAGCTTTGCCCACCAGCAGTATCCATTTGACAAGCTGGTTGAGGAGTTGCCCCTGGAGCGGGACCTGTCTCGTTCACCTTTATTTGACGTGATGATGGTTTTACAGAACCAGCCATCGGTGGTATCGCCAGTTACCATGCAAGGAGTGGATGTGTCAGCTGCTGAGGTAGAGGTTCAAACCAGCAAGTTCGATTTGACTTTTTCATTTTTTGAACATCCGGAGCGTATTTATCTGGTACTTAACTACAACAGTGATTTGTTCAGTGGGGATCGTATTGAGCAATTACTGTCTCACTATAGCAATTTACTATCTAGCCTGTTGGATGATCCGGTTCAGCCAGTAGGAATAGCAGAGATGCTAAGCAATCATGAGCGGACTCAATTACTGGATGACTTCAATGCAACATTTGTTGATTATCCGGAACAGCGTACATTAGTAGATCTTTTTGAACAACAGGTTCATCGTACCCCAGATCACGTGGCCCTGGTTTTCGAAGACCAGAGTCTTACCTATGAACAAGTCAACCAAAAGGCGAACCAACTAGCTCACTACTTTCGCAGACATTATAACATAGAGGCAGATGACCTGGTTGGCTTGCTGTTGGAAAGGAGTGAAATGACAGTGATTGCGATGTTGTCTGTGCTGAAATCGGGAGGG
>JAUJEB010000007.1:0-605000 GCA_030442055.1 Agaribacillus aureus
ATAGCTCATGAATATAGTCTTAATCTTGGCTATAAGATTAAGTGAATATAGCTTGCAAATATTGGGGCTATAGTTTGTTTTAGATAAGTGAGCGGTCAGTATTTATTATGCTGCCACCGATATTATCAAGCTTTGTTGATCGTGAGCAAATCTCACCCCCGCAACCATCACCATCCATGTTAAAGCTTCTAAGCTATCTTGAATAAAAATTTGTGCACGGATTTTGCACGGATAGAGGGTAGTTTTCACCATTTGTTCCCTATTTGTTCCACGAAATTGGACAGGTCAGGATTTATTCAATTTTGGTATAGGTATTAGCTGTAACTGTTTGTGAGCGGGCTTGGCGGAGACGGAGGGATTCGAACCCTCGATAGAGCTATAAACCCTATACTCCCTTAGCAGGGGAGCGCCTTCAGCCACTCGGCCACGTGTCCTAAGTCTTTTCCAGTAAGGTTTTCAGAGTATGTTTTACCATATATTTCAAAGTGTGCTGCACGGATTTTGCACGGGTCGGTCAAATCTTTTCTTAAACCTGTCGGGTAAGGTAACTGATTTATTGCATCAATCAAGGGCTTTCTTGGAAGGTGTGTATAGTGTCTGCTCATCTCATTTTCAGAAGAATGACCAAGAATTTCATCTTTGATCATTTCGCTTACACCGCCGGGCCAGATTAAGTAACTTGAAACCGTATGTCTGGCTACATACGGCGTTATTCTTATGCCCGTTTTTTTCTTCGCACAATTGATCGGCGTTGCGATTTGCCCGCCACTATGTTCAATGATGCGTCCGGATTTATTTAATTTTCGTCCAGAAGGATAACGTTTGCCATTCATATTGAGGAATACATCCCCTTCGGATTGCTTCAAGAAACTTAATAACGGAGAAAGACATTTATGCATAGGGATACCTCTTGGCATATCCGTTTTTGTTTCATCTAAAGCAATCCATTCATTTTCGGGATAAAGATTAGAGGTTTCTAAATCAAAAGCTTCCAGGGGTCTGCACCCTGTCCAGAATAAAAAGAACATAACTTTAGCGGCAGGGTATGAAAGCGTATTTATGAAAGTAATGGCTTCGTTGTAAGAAACCGGTTTTCTTGATCTGAATTTCGATTTCTTACGCTTTGGCCTTTGCCACTCAACCAGAGGACACAGCGGATTTTGTCCTTTGGTATTATGTTTCCAAATAGCAATAAATGGTGTCCAGAATTGTCTATTTTGAGTTTCAGGGGTGCAGTGCCCGTACATCTCAATTGCCATGCTGTTTAGATATTCTTGATCAATGTCTCTAATTCGGGTGGTTCCAATTTTTCCGATAAGGCCAGTCCATTTGCCATCTTTAATTTCCCCTAAAAATCTTGGCGAGCCGCCCGCTTGAAGGTAGTTGAGGGCGGCATCTAAAAATGTAGCTGACGCAGATTTTCCGTAAACATAAGCTTCTCGTAAATTTTCAAGACGTTTATCCCTATAATCTTTGGTTAGTTTGGAAGGCTTCTTCAGACCTTTGTGAGGTATTCCTGTGCTTTCATATATTTCTTCACCATGGATTGTTCCACGGATATACCAGTTGGGAGAGTTGGTTTTTTTGAAGATTTTAAGCTCATTGGACATTGAATTAATAGTATCACATATTCCTTTGGTAGGCACCATGTTTCGCCCTTTCTATCGTAGAATATATGTGGAGTTATGCCCGTTTCTCTTATCATTTTTCTGACTTTTCTTTTTTTGGCAAGAGGTGTCAGAGAACTCATCGGACCCCCAATTTCGTCGGCAATCTGAATCTCGTTTAAAAGCATACTTGCCTCCATATACCCGCCCCGGTTTACAGTTAGGATTATATTCCTAAATAGCTGATTTAGTCAAGAATTTATTGTTGGGCGGCGGGAGTTCAATATAAAATGCGGAATGGAAAATTAAATCAGAAAGATCTGAAATGAAAAGTGCAAAAATAATTCAGATTTCTACTTCATTTAGTAGATCATAAATCATTTGAAGGATGCCCATTTCCATTATTGGAAGGCTTCTTCTCGGTAAATCCTGATTTAAGGATCTTCACAAATTTGACATGTTCACGTAGGGCGCTTTTTGAGTTATCAATTTCCATTCTATTAAATTCGTCTTTATACTCTAAAATACATTGTTCAAGCAGCCTGTTCTCAATTTCAAGAGCTTCAATTTCTTCAATCATTGTTCTGGTTTTTGTTTTGGTCTTTTTCATAATCCAACTTGCAAGTTAGATATTCTGTAATGGACGATGTAATCGTATAACAAAGTTTAACAACACATGCAAGTTTTGGAGCCAACTCATCGGTAAATACGGCTTCTTTTGAGTCTATGAACAAAAAGCCAACCGGAAGGTTATGCGTGACTTTTCTCTTTTTAATCATTGTAAATCCCATTATTGGATATACCATTGTAGCTGTATAAAACTCATAAGGGGTTTTATTGTGAAAATTAAAGTATTCATAACCACATTGTTTTTTAAATTCTTTCCGTAGATCATTACATATAAAGGGGATTTCATAACCCTTGTATTTGTCAACGCTATGTACATGATCACGATTATTTATCAGCCACGAAATAACTGCATCTTTTTTTGCGTAATATTCATGTTTGGCATATTCATTTCTCACTTTCATAGATTCACCATCCCGACTCAGCACAGAAATGAAAACATTATTTTCATGTATATTGTTTAAATCGTGGGGTTCAACCAATTTAATACAAACACTGCACTTTTTGTTTTCGACGAGTGCTTCTATAAATTTTTTGATAACATCAAGAATTGAACTTACTTGCTTTTTGTAATTAGTTGTAGCTGGTCCAGTATATCTGTTCAACTTTATGTCATAGTACAAACGACCAATGAGATAAAAAGTTTTTGCAAAAAGAATTGAAGATATAGAAAGCAAATTATCCAAGCCTCGATTTCTAAGTTCAATTGTTTTTTGAGCATTTGTTAGATCAGATAATGCAGCATTTAATTTTATTTCCGTTTCCTTTGCTTTGGCTTCAGCTAAATATAACTCTTTTTCTGTTAATTTTGAATTTTTTTCTAGTTCGATTTTTTCATCCAATATTATTTTATAATTCTTTGCAAAAAATGTTATGTACACAAAAGCAAGACATAACGATAGGGTAAGAGTAGCAAAGGCAATATGAATAACAATATTTTCTCCCAGTTTTGAAGCTAGTATTAGATAGAAAAGCTGTCCAATAGCTATCAGGAATCCAGCAATATTAATTATTCCTCCATTGCTTAGAATAAATCTATTAAATTTCTTCCCAAGTTCTCCCACATTAAAAAAAAACATAGTTAGATTAAAAAGCCCATAGTTTAGCCTAAAACGCTTAATATGGTAAGAATTTTTAATTATTCAAAAATGTTTGAATTTTTTATCGATAATAATAAATCTCACCTATTTGCTCTATAGTCACTTTATAAGAGCGTTTTAGGTTCAATGAACCATCAGTATCTAAGAGGTTTGATCCTCTTAGACGTGATGTCTGATAGAATAGTTGGGGTTATGAATAATAACTGTAGATGTTCAAATGAGGTGCAGAATCCCTGTGAGCCGAGGCTAAAATTTTGAGCTTGTTTACTCGTTAATGTGAATGAGATTTATGACTGGTCTATTTTCCTCATAGGCATGAAATAAGGCTTTAATAGCGACCAAAATGTTAAGCCGATGATAGAGAAAAAAGGGATTGATCTAATGCCGGTGGGTCACTAAATCATCCCTTTAAGGTAAGGTGTAATTCTGTGGGTGATTGATTAAAATAATGAAAGCTGTTCGACTGGTTGGCTTGCCCTTTTAGTGGTCTTCTTATCGAACTTCACGGCTTTTGGTGCTTCTGACCAGATTTCGGATTGTTCTTTTTCAATAGGGACAATGCCCAGGTCGTTTCTGTTGATGTGCCAACCTCCGTACCATTCCATAGACAGGCTATTCATCCACGCGATTTCCCCTTGCAGTCCATTGAAGAAAAAATTCAGGGTTGCCATTTTAGCGCATGTGTTATTGTTATCAGCGCCAAAAAAATAATTGCGGTAATAGAGCTTTGCTGTGCTTAGTAGCATCCGGCCTGATCCGCAGGCCGGGTCTAAAATTCTGTTTCCCTCATCTTCCAGATTTCCGAGCTGTAATTTGGCCATCACCTCGCAAACCGGGGCCGGGGTGAAATACTGGCCATTTTGTCCGTTGGTGATGTAGTCCATGTAAAAATCTCCTAAAATGTCCGAATAGGGATTGTCCCATACATTCAATTTAAGAATACCTAGAGCGGCTCCGAATGCTTTCAGATCATTATGCTCATAGCGCTTGATTGTTTCCATGTAGAGGGCTTCACTGGCTTCGTCTTTTTTTTGTAGACGGCTTTGGATATTGGTTCGGTTATAGCTGCAAATGCCTATAGTTAGAAGATCGTTAAAAACCTTTGCGAGTTCATATGTTCGGCCCAAAGGTGCAAGGGTTTTGGTAAGCTCGTTGAAATGATTTGTCACTCAATCCTCCATCAAATGTAGTCAAGTGATGCAGCTAAAAAACCTTCCATAAAAGCGAGCATTTCGGTGTAGCTGTTAAAATGTTTTTGATGGGGGACACAAGACCTTTTATCAATCAGAGTGATAGATGGCGTGCCCCTAATATCCTGCTTGCCAAACTCCACGGACTTTATGGTTTTGTCTGGAAAGATTGAGTTGTATTTTTTAATCCATTTGTATGTGAACTCTTGCAATAGGTGTTCAATATAGGACTTGGGGTATGCTCTGGTCGCTCTTATGGAGCTGCGTATAAGCATTTTAATTTTCCTTCTTGTTGGTGTTTCAGTGCTTGATTGCACCATCGAAGCCAGCCGTGTGACTGGCTTCTGTGGTGAAGTCGTTACTTTTTTTCTTCCTCGTAGCTGATTTCAAAGGCGCGCAAGATAATGCGTCCGTCAATATCAGGCAGAACCGGGGTTACGCTGTCCGACCATGAAATGTATGGCTTTCCGCTGTCCCTGCCGATGTCATCCCAGCCGACCGCCAGTTCAATATTTTTGGTGCTACGGATTGGTCGGCCACTTGCATCAATCTTGTAAAAAGCTTTTTGCTGAACAAGCCGCCACCGGGGATTATTGCCGTTGTCTTGGTTTTGTGTTTTACTGGTCATAATATTTTCCTTTCCTTAAAATGACCGAAGGGAATAATCTCCCTGTCGCATGAACCCTTGCTAGCGGCGAGCGTCACTTAAAAACCGCGCCTTTGCGCGGTAGTGACCTCGTTTAAAATTCGTGGATTTGTCAAAAAACTTCTCGGGAGTCGTTAGTCATTCTTGGCAGCTTGCCTGCTTAGAATGTCTACGTCGGAAGTTATTTGATAAACAGCCGGTAGGCGTCCACGATTTTGAAGTAAGCTGGCCAAACGGGTTCCATGCATCAGCGGGCGGATGCATGTTTGAATGAATTGTTCACCTGAAAGGTGAACGCCTTAAATTCTTAATTGATCTTTCAAAACATTGATCTGGCTCTGCCCATAAATGGTTGACTGTACATAGTCAAAGACCTCTTAAAAATTCCATATCTTTATAAGATGCTGGATAGCGATTTTTCAAAGTATTTAGGTCTTGTTTCTGGAATAATAGGAATTGCTGCTGTTATCCTTAATTTGATATATAAAATTTTTAAAAGGCCCATTCGTAAAAGGTTAAAAAAATACAATAAAAAACTTTCTCGATTTTGGCGTAGCTTAGCTGAAACACCCAGAACCTATAAATGGCATAATAGTTTACAAGAAAAACTAAATAAAACTTTTGGCGAGCAAATATTTTCAAAAAAATCTTTTAAAGCTGCAAGGCTACATACAATAATTATTTTATTGATTTTGGGTCTTTTCATTTTCTCTACTGCGTTAATAACAGGTAAACCCACTGTAATGAGTTGGGGACAATTGGCTTATTACTCCATTATAGTTTTTCCTGGCTCATTATTTATTTTCAATGTCATATTTGATTTTTTCACCATTAACTTAAATAGGTTGTTCATTAGGAAAATGGTCTCTTCAAGTCTCCTTAATATTATTTTATTGACCATTCTATGTATCTTGATTTCTTGTGCAGGCGCATTTTTCGCAATTCTTTTGAGAATATTATACGGCAAATTACTGGTTACCTATATTTTTAAAACTTTGTCTCTAAATCTAGAAATGATTAGTTTTCAAATTTTTGCCTCAGCAATAACAAGTCTTACGACCATGATCTATATGTTTGGGTATTTGGTGTTTTACTCTCTTTCAAATGTAATAAATGGGATAATAAAGTTATTGTCTTTACCTGACAAGAATTCTGATGTTATGAGAGAGCCATTGACGCTTATTGCTCTTATCGGCTTTATTTTTCTTTTAATTATTTTCTATTTACTTCTAACTTAATTCTTGTTGTTTTTCATAGTGCGGGATGATAAGGTCCATCGCATGAAATCAGTAAAGAATATTTTCAATGGTTTATCTTTGGATAATGCCCTGAAGATGGCAATGAATGCTTATGTGTATTCAGCAACGTACTTTTGCTATAAACACAACGTTGAAATTGCTGATTTTCCTCTTTGGAAGATTGCCTTGCCTATGGCAATCCTTAATTCTGTGGTTGATTTGTATAGTTATTATAAAACTGATAAAAGCAGCAAGGATAAGCCAAAACCAGGGATAAAATAGAATTGTGATAAAAAAGATTTCAGCGATTTTATTTTCATAACACAAAGCTTGACTTTGGTTGGACTTTTTTAAATCTCTCTCAAAACATCGTTCCAGTCCTGGCCGCAAATGGCGGGGCTGTGCCTTGTGATTTCTCCGCCATAGGCGGTATCATTTATGAGGGTGTTTAATCTCCGTGCAAGCAAGTTACCTCCTTGATCGTTGTCTGTGATCAGGGTGATTTGTTGAAATTGAGGGCACTGACACAATAGCTTGTTTATTATACTGCCCTGCCGCGTTGAAAAACCGCCGCCGGTTGCGATATAAAATGCGCGGCTTAATGAGAAAAGAATGTGATAGCTGATGGCATCAATGGGGGTTTCTGCAATAATCAGATGATTGTCGCCTGTCCTGATATTGGAGCGCCAAAGGGTCTTTTCACTGCCGCGTACAAAAAGACCTGTGCCTTCATTCCTTAATTCGAGGCCGCATATATGGCCTTCCCTGAAATGGGGAAAGACGGCGTTGTTGAAATGATCCTGAAATACTCTTCCTTCAAAACGGGGCGATCTTAAAACCGCTTCGGTTATGCCTCGGCTTTCAAGGTAGGCATGGTTTGTTGCCCGCCTGCAAAACCCGAAAAGCCGGTTTATACGTTCAGGATCGGGTTTTTGTTCTTCAATATGCCGGATATAGCTTTCCGGTTCGGGCAGGCCGGTATGATCCCCGAACCATAGATGAAGCGCTTCGCCGACTTCGGACAGGGATTTGCCGGTACGGTTTTTAGCAAAATCAATGACGGTTCCATTGTCCTGATCATCATAGACGGAAAAATACACCCAGATCCCGCGCCGCTTCGATATTATGATCTTATCGGCGTTGTCCTGACGCATGACAATAGAACTGCGCGTGCTTTTTTTGCGGTCTATTTTATAGCCCAGACAGGCAGCATATTGCGTCAGGTTAATCTCCTGCTTGATACGGGAAAAGTCCGGTCTGTCTATCATGCCGGTCTGTGATCCATATACCCGCCGGTAAGCATAGAGCAATAATCATCCTGGGTGATAATCAAATGGTCTTCAAGTGGAAGCTGAAGCGCCTTTCCCGATAACATAAGCTCTTTGGTAAGCTGTATGTCCGCAGCGCTTGGTTCCAGTGTTCCTGACGGGTGGTTATGCGCCAGTATAATTCTGTGTGCCCGGCGCTTTAAGGCAATAGAAAAAACGACTTTAGGATCAACATAGGTTCCTGACATACCGCCTTTGGCAATATGCGCTATGGACATTAGCCTCATTTGTCGGTCGAGCAGCAGGGCTTTGCATTCTTCTATCAGGGCGATTTGTCCCATATCCCAGCTTTCCCGCAAAATTTTATAGGCTTTATCAGCATCGTTTACATTTGGGCGGTCTGCCGCCTTTACCCTGTTGCGGTAAACAAGCCGGACTTCTTCAAATTCTGATGTGAGCGGTTTCATTAGGCGATCTCCAATTTGGGGTGGGTTTTGGTTATTTCATTGAGATATTCGACGGCTTTGGCGGCCTGGGCTGAGGCTTTAAAGATGTGAGTTTTGTCTTCCTTAAGGGCTTGCAGCCAGCTTTTGATATAAATGGCGTGGTTCTTTGGCAGGGTTTGAGTGATGCGGTGCCTTGCGGCTAAAAAAGCCCCGCCAAGCTCGGCTATCAGCTCTTCAAAAGCATAGTCCTCCGTCTTTATTCTTTCGGTTATGCCTGGGCGGTCTAGTCTTTTTTCTGCGCCTGTCCAATGGGTCAGCTCATGGAACAGGACTGAATAGTAATTTTCAGTAGCGCTTGTTTCCGGTGTATCCAGAAACATAGAGGTTTCCGGCATATTGATGTAATCCTCGATTTTGTCATAGTAGGCTTCGCTTTCTCCGGTTCGAATATCTGCCCCTGTTGCCGCGCAGAATTGATCAATGAGTTTGATGCGTTGCACCTTGTCCGTTTTGGGGACATTATCATTTTTGTCATCCTCGTATCCGTCTACCTGGTTGGCGTTGAATACTGTGAAAAGGCGCAGCATTGGGATTTTGATTTCTTCCGGCTCTCCGCTTTCGTTTTCTTCGGATTTAAGCAGTGTTTTGTAAAAAATAACGCGGCTGCCTTTTTCTCCTTTGCGAACCTGTGCGCCGTTATCTTTCCATTGCTTGAAGGTTGCCCACTGGTTAGATGTAAATTTGCCTGATTGCTGGTTAAACCACAGGGCCAGAATATTAACGCCCTGGTAATGGTTACCTGTAGTGGGGTTTTCCGGTAGTCCTTGTGCGGCCAGTTGCGAAAAAGGTGGTTGGTAATCATCCAAGTCAACATGATCCAGCAGGCTAATGATCTTGTCCGTTACCTCCTGGTGAATATCCGGGCTGGATGTTTTTGCTTTTCTGTTGGTCATTATTTTCTCCTGAAAAAAAGGGGGAAGCCGCCGGGCTTCCCCGAAAGGGATATTGATGGCTAGGAAGCGATAGCGGGTGCTGGGTCTTCCTGATTGCTAGAGGTTGTCATTGCACCGGCATGGGCGTTAGCCTTTGCTTTTTTCAGAACAACCTTGTAGGCAAAGATGGTGGAGGCCGTTTGCTTGTAGCCTTCGGGGGTGTCGAATGATTTCGTAACATCTTCACCTTTCAGATATACCCAGTCCCCTTTTTTGAGAGTTTTGGCCGTTTCAAAAGCATCCGTAAGATTGCTGTTAACAAGGGCATTGAAATAACTGGTTCTGGTTTTTACCTCACCTTCGGAGGTTTCATATTCCTTATTTGAAGCAAACCGTATCTTGGCGTATTTCCCGTCCGATATAACCTCAGCATCTTTTGTAAGATGTCCTGTTTTCATGGAGATATTGGTATCGGCAAAGAGGTCTTTGCTCGTATCATTTGTTGGAGTGCTTTTAGTTTTTGGTTTGGTTTTTGACATGGTTTTTCCTTTCTTGTCAGTTGGTGAGCAATCCCTTTTGCAAGGGTGATTTCATGGCGGAAACGCCATAAAAATTTTGGTTAGAACCGGCAATGCCTAATGCGTTGTAGGGTTAAGCGGTTCCCGTTTTTCTGAGGTGTCTGGAATTGTGTTTTCGATGCTATGCGCTGCCATCGATATCAGCTGGACGATGGTGGGTTTGCGACCCTTCAAAAGATGATCTAAAATCTTGTCAGCATAGAGATCCAGGGCTTTGTGCCAGTCAACGAAAATCTCTCCTGATAAATCCTCTATTGTATCGAAAACCTTTGTGGCCTCAGCACAAATTGTATAGATGATATCGTCACCGTTCTCATCTTTGGCGGCATGATCAAGCCAAGTGATTTGTTCTGAGATTTTTGAAAGACGTGCTGAAATTTTTGCAGCAATTTCGTACCCATAGTAAAAACAGTTATGCATTTTGTGGTTTCCTTTCCGGTTGGTTGTGAATGCCAGGAATTAGGCCCTGACATTAAAAAGAACAAATGGAGAACAAATGAGAAGCGAACGTATTAAGGGAGGAGGTTGATGCCGTCAATGGAAAAGAATATTTACCTGCAATGGTGTGCGCAAAAAGTACAAACGCACAATTCCGTTTATTAAAGGAGAGCGGTAGATTTAATCTAATCCCTTGAAAAACTCCGATGGAGTGATCCCGTGAATGTTTAAAATCCTGAACAGGGACGAAAGCTTAAGATTTTGTCCTTTTTCCAGCCTAAAATATTGGCGCGCATCAAGATCGTTCTCGATGGCGAAATGCTGGTAGCTTCTATAACCGGCTTTTATTCTGAGCGTTTTTATCCTGCTGGCAATTTCTTCAATGCGTATTTTATCCTTTGGCGCATTCATCACCTCAAAAAAACAACACATATTTTTTAAAAAATATGGCATGCATGCCATGTCAAAAGCGTTTAATTTCTATCTTTGTGTGGCACGAACGCCACATGCTGGTTCTCTATTTTTAGAAAAGATAAAGCTGATGCTTTATAATACGGAAATATTGATATGCAGGATGGCGTAGTGCGGATTTCGAATTTGTTCATTAAAACTTTAAACCCATGTTTCAATTAAAAATCCCCATTGCCAACGAACAGGAATTAGAGGCTTATCGAAAAGCATTCATGAGCTTGCTCAGTCAGATTGAAGTTGAAAAATGTGATAGGTCGCTCATTGAGAATCTTAAATCCGTATATAAATTTCTTGGACATCTGAACAACGATAGCCTGGTATCGTCTCACCCGGAGCCTCTACCCCAGGGGGAATAATAAAAACTTTAAAGACGGGCAGGGAGGTCTAGTCAAGCGTTTTAAAAAATTCCGACAAGCTTACGCCGTGAATGTTCAATATCCTGAACAGGGATGAAAGCTTAAGGTTTTGTCCTTTTTCCACTCTGAAATACTGGCGCGGATCAAGCTCGTTTTCAATGGCAAAACGCTGGTAGCTTTTATAACCGGCATCAATTCTGAGCTTTTTAATGCGGTCGGCAATGGCGTTAATACGCTTGTTATCGTCTTGTGGCTTCATCAAGCCAAAGGAACAACACAGATTTCTTAAAAAATATGGCATCCATGCCACATATCCAAAAGCAAATGCTTATATTTGTATGGCATCTATGCCATATGACAGTCATTTTAATTCATTATTGTCCTGTGGACGGCTGTATGAAAATATCATTGCGCATATAAGTAAAAGCGCATATTTCATGCATAAAAATACATGGATGTTGACAAATAACATTGTTTCACCATGGATCGGATAAGATTCATTAAAATTTTAAGATTATGGAATCGGTTTCTTGCTGCCCCCTAACCAAAAGTGGTATAAATATCCTGAAACTAAAGGATTATCTGATGAAAAAGGCAGGTTTATTCACCACGGCGGCGTTGGCCGGCTTATTCGCATTTGCTGTGAACGATAATGCTAATGCGCAGCAAATAGCGGCCAACACAAAGCCTGTCGTGAACACAAACAGCTACAGTGTTGGCGTTATGGATTTGCGCGACAAAGACCTTAAAGCCGTTGATGCCATTGCCGCTAGAGCATCGATAGGAAGTATTATCGTTTACTATATGGGCGATGATGTAAATCTTATGAACAAAGTCCGCGAAGGCGCAAGCCAGGCTAAAGATGCCGGCGCTCCTGTGAAGGGCATGATCCTGGCAAAGCCCGACATGTCATTTGAAGGTGGAAAAGATAGCTTTTTAATCATGCTCGATGGTATACCGGTAAACAAACAAGCAGACGCAAGTATTTATCCAATTGGTACGCCAAGAAAACTAATAGAGTGGGCAGTTGAAACGTTTGGTGAAGAAATTGGCATTACGTCAGTAGCCGATAAAAAAGATGGGTTAACCCCTGAAATACCTTAAATCACAGGCGCAATAGCGGGCGTCACCTTTGCTATAGGGTCGCTACTAAAGGCTTCTTCACCAATAGATGCATCATTAAACTTCATTTTTATACTTCCAGTATCAAAAGCTTCTTCAGAAAGAATGTCTTTGGCGACAGATGTTGCCACAGCTGTTTTGAAGCGCTCTATGCGTGTTTCCTGCATATCTTCTATCTCTTGAAGGACTTTAGGGTCTTCCGGGTTCTCAGAAAATTGATCTTGTAAATCTTTAGCATCGGCTCTTTTCTGTCGATATTCGTGCTCCTTAGCCCTTAATTCTTCGAAGTGGTCATTAAGGCCCTGCATACCGTTTTCTTTAACGTAGTCTTCAGTAAGCCCCGCTTGATGGATTAGAAGGATATGTTCCGGATTATCGTAATCCAGTTCATTTCTCTTCATGAATTCTTTTAATTTATTGGTGGCTTTGATCTGGCTCCTGACTTCTTTCAATCCCTCTTCTATGTCATTTATAAGATCGAGAAGTATGCGGTCGTAAGCATCACGGTCTTTTTTCTTTTTGGCTTTAGGATCGTCAGGGTCGCTAAAATTTTCGCCTTCTGCTGCGTTTGTTTTGATAATAAGCCCATCCGCCTTGCCCTTAAGCATCAGGCCGTGTTTATTGCCTTCATCATGCACCCGCGATTCACGCTCTTGCTTGCGCGCTTCTTTCTCAGAATCAGACTTTTCTTCGTCAGACATTGTGGCCCCCGCTTTAATTTTCTGCTTTCCATTGTAAGTCAGGGACTCTAAAGGCGGGGTTATTTTTTCATAAAACTTGTCTAAAATTGTATTTATTTGGTCAGAGGCAATTGGGATACCACATAGCTTTGGCTGAATTGCATGAAATTCATGGATTTTGCCCCCAATAACAGAGTGCATTATGCGGTCTGGGTTGCTTTACCCAGCAATTTTGGAAGAGATACTAAATTTTATTCTGTTTTTAATTTAGCCTATGTAACAATTTTTTTCAAAATACCGTTGACATTGTATAGGTATACTTGTACACTTGTAGTATGGAAGAGCAAGAATTACCAGAACCAGAGTATATAATATACGAAGGAAAATCGTATCAAATTGAGTGGTATTACTCTGAAAAGGGGAAAAGCCAGCCTTTTGAATATTATAAGAAGCTGGATGCAGCAGATAGAAAAAAAGCTCTTAAGCTTTTTCAAATGTTAGCCGAAATCGGCCAAATACGTAATGAAGAAAAGTTTAGGAATGAAGGCGATAAAATTTATGCCTTCAAACCTCAACCTCATAGGTTTTTGTGTTTCTTTTTTACAGGCTCAAAAGTAATTGTAACAAATGCTTTTGTGAAAAAACAGCAAAAGTTACCAAAGGCTGAGAAAGAAAGGGCTTTAAGACTTAAGATTGACTATGAAAATCGCAATAAGAAAGGAACCTATTATGAAGAAGACGAAAAAAATGACGACGTTTGAGCGCGAAATGCAGGACTCAAAATTTAAAGAGGCATATGATAAGGAATTTAGAGAATTTGCTTTATCTGAGCTAATGTTAGCATTGATGGAAGACGATAAAAAAAGTGTTCGGAAGCTTGCGGAAATGGCGGGACTATCACCCACAGCCATACAGGATCTTAGATCGGGGAAAGCAAAGGACGTAAAATTTAAAAATTTCATCAGTATTATTGAAGCTATGGGGTATGGCATTGAGCTTGTGAAGGGTAAAAAACGTATTCCTATTCACTCATCTATGTCCAATCAGATAGATTTTTCTTTGCTATAACCAAGTAGGAGGTGCTGAGCACTGGTCAGGGCTTTGTTGTCATTTTAGTGGAGCAATGACTGATCATCAGCTTCGATCTTTTCAAGAATACTTAAAGATCGACGACTTGAAATTTCTTTACGGTAGATTTTTTTCATTTCTTCTTCGAGGTGATCAGGATGAACTTGCTGTTTTTTACCGTTGCAGAAAAGGCGTATCCAGCCTCCCTCAATCTCCGTTTGGGCCATCAAAACATTAGGATAACCTTGTCCTATCAAATTCAGGCATGCTTGCCGGGCTTTTTCATGGTTCCATTTACTTTCTTTATTAAAATGAACGACAAGAGTATCCTGGCTTAACTCAATGAGTCGGCCCATAGCTTCATATTTATTATATTTTGTAAAATCCTTCTTTATTACCGAAAAGTATTCACAAGTAAAACCTACCATCCCCAGGACATCATGAATTATTCGCCTGCAATTCAATTGGAACTTGGCCTTATTCTTATAGGGCGAGCCTTTGTCGCGGCAACCATCGAATAAATCAAAATCCATTATTCTTGAAATGCTTGGTTTGCCCCTTATGCGTGCCATAACCATCGAAAAGGGGTGCGGATCGCTTGTGGATTTTTTACCCAGGGTAGCGAGTTTATTATTTTCATAGTATTTTAGAAACTCTTCTTGAAAAGATGGACTGCTATTGTTCTTACAGATGGGAAGGTCAATTATGGTTACTTTTATACACGTGGCAATTTGTTTCATGTGAACAGCCATCAGAGATGAAAAATCTCTTTGAGCGTGGCTAAAAATATCATGTTCATCAACAAAGTTGACAATAAAAATGGTATCGTTGCCTTTAAATCTTTCCATTACATCATGGAGTGTGATGTGTTTCTTTGTGACGATATCAAAGCTAAGGTCAGGGATATGATAGGTTTGAAGACCAGGATGTTTTGGGTAAAAGGGGGCTTTGGAATTGAATTTCCTGATATGCTCAGAATAAGCTAATACGCTGTCAACATCAGGGTAAAAGAGATATCTAAGCACTTTATATCTACTTGAGGGTACAAATTCATCCCGAACGGGCAGGTCGACTCTAAGTTCCTCAACAATTTTAGGATCGGAGCATTTCTTATTGATCCATGTTTTATCGAGAAATATGCAGTCTTTTTTGTTAACCTTCTTGACCTTCTCGACCTCAAATCTCTCATTACAGCCCAAGGCACTTCCGGTATTTCCGCCTTTGATTTCATAATAGCCTGTGCAATAAATAGCGGCTTTGCCTTTTTTTCTCTTTCTTAGGTATCCTTTCAGCACAAAGCCATCTTTGAGCTCCATACTGTCATTTGGTTGTTCGAAGCAGGCAGTAAACCATGAATCATCCAGTTTTAGATTTCGCGGTTGGGTGGTCGTTAACCCGTCCTTTAAGATTAAGTCCAGATGCAATAGAAATTCGGCCTGCAATTTAGCCGGTAGTTTTTCAATCCGTTGTAATATGTCTTTGGTGATATTGATCTGAAAGCACATGGATACACCTGTTGTTATGGTTGCTAAAGCCTATCAACCAATTCTTTATATTTAATTAATGAAAAAAACACCCTAATCCTGTTTCCAGGCGAAGGGCGCTTAAGTTTGGGGGATGTGTGTGGGTTTTTTATTATTGTTTTTTGGGGTTGACCTTATAAGTTTTTACGATGATCCGAATTTTGTCCACGGAAACAAGGAAGCGAATATATCATATGGACAAATAAAATGAACCCAAAACACCAATAGAAAGCTTTTTAAGCTATGATGTTTTAATTGATTAAATTTCTGCTCTGTATTTCTGCGGTATCTTATCCCTGATGGATTCTTTAAACCTTTGATGATGCAAATTTGAATATGAGATTACCTCATTGAATGCCAAAATGCCAATTACAATAGCTGGATGTAGTCCGAATTCATTGGAAAAAGCATGTATTTTATCAACTGTTATATAGTTCGAAGAATCTTCAAAATGATCCACTATCTCTTCATACAGAAGTACTTCTTCTGCTAGACCATTCGCCTCTTTTTCCTCCTTAGAGTCTCTTCCTTTTTTGGTGGTATCATCAATGAAGATCGAACTACTTCCACCATTAGTAAGATGTAGCAATACATGGCTAAGCTCATGGGCAAGCGTAAACCAAAAATTATCGATTCTATCGTATCTTCCAGTAAGAGCAACTACGGGACCATCTGGAGAAAGAAATGCTGCCCCATCCAAATAGGTCTTAGAAAGATGAGAGAGGAAAACGAACTTCACTCCAACTTTCTCAAGGTTGCTTAAAAACCTTTTAATACCATTAGGAGCTTTTGTGTATGTATGCAACTCATTCATCAGCTCCTGAAGCGCGGCTCTATCGTATCGGGATACTTTAATCTTTCTAGCATGGTTCAATGCCATCTGCGCCCAGACAATGGCGTGGAATTCCTTGAATTTATCATTGAAAGCCTCTGAGGTCCTGTATTTTAGATCCGCTACTTTTTCTTCAAGGAATGATAAGTCCAAGGCTTGGTTAGTTGGGATATTCCAAAAAGTTCTTATCTGCTTTTTTAGCTGGCTGGCACTTTTATACCTTAACCAACCTTTTTTCACCAACTCATTGAGTGGCATATACTTTGACAACTCTGCACGTGTTTTTACGAGTTCTGCCTTATCATCTTTGGATTCAGCTTCAAGTTGATATCGTATAGACAAGTTCATCCAGTCCTCCGCAGGCCAATCAAAGGCATTTTCTAATAGCCTAGCAACATCGATGGAGATCGATTTTTTGTCCTTGATTAGTTCATTAGCATGTTTGAGTGAGATGGACATGATGTAGGAAAAATCATCTTGTGTCCAATTTTCATCATTTAAGAAATAATTCAATGCCTCACCAGGGCTTTGAAATTCTTTCCAATTTTTAGTCATAAACCGAAAATTAGTGTTTCCAAGGCAACTTTTTTAATATTAGCATAACCCACTAAAAATCAAAAGGTTACTGCAACCAGTGATAACTAGAACTAAAATCCCTGTTGTGAATATAACTAATTAGGTAAATAAAACAAAATGACTTTTCTTATTTACTTATTTGGTTAATAGGCATTTTTATGTTTACATTTGCAAAAAGAAAATCAAGGCAGGGATACCACCTTGATCTTGTGTTTTTCGAAAGTCATGGGTTAATGGGCCCATGAGGTTTCTTTGATTTCGTACCTCAAAAGTACTTAAACTTCCGATCAACTCCAAGAAATGGTATTCCTGCCCTGTTTTCACAGCTTAGTTATTTAAAATGACATAAATCCATTTTAGCACACTTTGTATTCATCATTTGACTTGCTCCATGAAGCCATTTTGGTAAGTCCTTTGGAGTTTAACCGCTGATGGGAGGTCAGGTCAGGTAGGGTGTATTAACTTTTTAAAAAAAGAACAAAATGAAAATCTTCATTCATGTAAATAATAATTTGAAGTACAAAGTAGCTGATCTAGATCCCAAAACTAAAATAGGATTTCTAGTGAAGGAGTTTGCATCGGAATTGGTATCGAACCAGGATTATATAGAGGATGTGGAGGTCTACATTCGGAACAAAAAAGATGACCTTGACAAAGGCAAAAGTCTTAAGGAGGTAAGAATTGAGGAAGGCAGTCATTTATTTGTTGGTCGTTGCAAAACCGTTGATGTGATTATCAACTATGCTGGCCAAGAATATACGGTTAACGTTCCTTCTTCTACTCCGGCTAGGCGTATTAGGAAGACAGCCCTAGAGCACTTCTGTATAGCAGAAGATGATGGAGTGGATCTTCTATTGTGGCTAGATCAAGCAACTTACTTGGAAGATCGGAATCTCATTGGGTCCACTACAGACTATCCGGAATGTGCTACCAAACTGCTTCTTGCAAGCAAAGAAGATGTACAGGGTAATCCAGAAGAAGAAGTCCTTGCAGGGCATTTGAATTCACCAGAGTTTCTGTCCGGTGAACTTGATAAGTCTTGGGGGTTAGTTAAATCTGAAGGGCCTAAATGGCCCTTTTATGTTTTTTGGATACAAGCTAAAAACGGAATCAAGTACCACTTTCGTTTTGACTTAACTGGATATAATCAAAATGCCCCAACTGCTTTGCTGTGGAACATCGAAACTCAAGCTCCTTTAGACCCAGTCGAATGGCCAAATTGGAATAAAAGAGCAAAACAAGTGTTCAGGCTTTGGGGCAAGCAATGTCTCTATCTACCCATTGATAGACTTGCATTGCAAGGGCATAACGATTGGCATCAGAAACATGCTTATTTGATGTGGAAATCATTGGAGGACTCCATCACTAAGTATCTTCTAGAGCTTTATCAAATCTTAAATTATTGATTAATGAGAGAGTTTAAGGTTTCAAGGTGGACATGGTTCCACCTTCTTTCCGGCTTAAAAAAGCGAGGAAAGGGTGTCCGAGAAAGTGGCGCATTTTTACTAGCGAAGCGCGGAAAAAGTAGAGTGAGCAAAGTAGTCTTCTATGATGAGTTGGATAAACATGTCTCTGACTCAGGTATTATAAAGTTTAATGGGTCAGGATATGTGAAGTTTTGGCCAATGCTCAAAGACTGGGGAATGGAGGTAATAGCAGATATTCATACACATCCAGGTGAGAATACTGATCAGAGTCATGCAGATATGACTCATCCCATGATCAGGATAAAAGGACATCTGGCAGTCATTGCACCTAACTATGCAAAGAACAGATGGATAAAGCCGAATGATTGCTCTTCTTATCTGTACTTAGGGAGTTTTAAGTGGAAAAAACTCTTAAGCTCTTCACCATTAAAACTTATTTGGCTATGAATGCAGAGGAAATACCACACGTAAACCGGATGTCAATAGCCATTGCTGAGGCTCATGATATAGGGTTAGATGAATCCATAGAGAGAATGAAATCTGTAAACCTTCACTTGATCGCAGGTGATCAGATAAAACATTCTTCTTCGATGCAAGCAGCTTTCTTGACTGCTTTGAATGCTGGAAAGAGGTCCTTCTTGGGTGGAGTTTATTGTAGTTTACCCGAAGATGTACCTAACCTCTTGCAAATCAATGCCGGAAGTTTTAATGAGCTTGCTACCCTTTACGGGGGATTACCCGGAGATCTACTTGATTATATAGGTAATTTTGAGATCCTTTTTGGTTTACCAGCTGTGCGCAAAAATTCTCTTGAGGTAGTGATGAATGGATGGCAGGCTGGAGTTAACTTCTATGGGTCTAAACGAATCAAACTATCTCCGAAAAGCAACAATGTGACACTTGGAGGAGTGGCGGCTGCAGCGTTAGGTTTGTTTCATGCCTTCGATGCCACCTTTCAATTGATGGATATTCCTCATAACACTTCCACAGGGTTTTCTCTATGGGATTTGAATTCCGAAGTTTGGCATAAGGAAAAAAGTGAAGGGCCATCTAAACTCAATCTACCGCGACAGTTCTGGAGTGTTGGATTGGGTCATTTAGGTCAGGCGTATTTATGGACTTTAGCTCTACTTCCGTTTGACGGAAGGTCTTGCCTTGTCAGCTTACAGGACTTTGACATAGTGGAAGAGGAGAATATTGGTGCTCAAGTTCTAAGCACAGAGGACCATATCGGTTTGCCAAAAGCTAGGGTATGCTCTACATTCTTAAGCAATCTCGGTTTTAAAACCCAAATCATTGAAAAACCTTTTTTGCTTGAGGACCAAAAAGCAGAATGGTCAAGTGACTACAAGATTTTACTGAATGGCGTAGATAATATTTCTACTCGCACAAGTGTACTTAGTGATCGGTTTAGTTTGTTTCTAGATGGAGCAACGAATGGGAAATTAGAACTCTTTGATTCATTTACTCTGAGGAATTTCGCCAAACTGAGTAAGAAGCCTGAAGAAGTTTGGAAGGAGAAGCATCAGTCGGAGAATATACTTCATCGAAAGCTCTTTGAAAGGGTAGAGAATGAGTTTGGTTGTGGCCAGTTAATCAATAAAGGGATATCTACACCTTTTGTTGGGCTCTTTGGGGCAAGTCTTGTAGTAGCAGAGTTGCTAAGAAGTTTAAATAAAGGACTTTCATATTCTTCAATTTCGGGTCAAATGCGGAATCTTGAAGCATTGGGAGCCGTTTCGAAGGGGTTTTATGATAAGCAACTATTGAACCTTGCATTGTAGAAAATTTTAGCAGGTAGATTATGAACCTTATTCTTAAAATTTTCGAGAGAGAGGGCTTGGGATTACACAATCATTGATGTCTATATTTGCTAAATATGGATAAATTTGCTATAATTGTATATATAACTAAGGATTATAGCCATGAATATCAGTTTCACAGAAAAACAGGAAAAATACATAGCCTCACAGGTTAAGTCCGGTGATTTTCAAAATGCCAGTGAGGTTGTGCGTGATGCGCTAAGATTGCACAGAGTATATCGCTATAAAATTATTGAAGAGCTCAAGGCTGAAATTGCAAAAGGCTGGGACGGGCCAACCAGTAAACGGAAAATTAAAGATATCATCGAAGATAAGCGCAAAGCCAAGTAAATGCCTAAAGCCAAAAGGTTCTATGAACTATCCACCGAAGCTGACCAGGATATTGATAAAATATTTGACTATACAAAGGTTGAGTTTGGTTTTGATCAGGCTGTAAAATACGTTTCGGAATTCGAGGATTTCTTTGAGCGATTACTCGATAATCCTGAACTTGGCAAGAAACGTGATGAGATCAAGGCTGGCCTGAGAAGTTTCCCAAAAGCTGCCCACGTTATCTTTTATCGTGTTTTGAATGATCGAATAAGGATTGTAAGGGTTCTTCATGGCAGTCGTGATCTTCCTAAATTTCTGGATAAGCCTGACCAGTAGTTTCGATACTGCCAGCTATCACCTTAAAACTATTTCATTTTCAATACCTGATCCACATTCTGATAATGGTAGAATAAAACAATAATCATTACTTTTGATTTTTTAGGCTCAATTAAGGATTAGTAAGATGGTTAAACTTAGATTTGCGGATATTGGAATAATCGATGATGCTTTTGATATGCATGGAGGCTATGTTCTAAATTTTTCAGATAGGACATTTGCAATTTTTTTTGACAGCGAATTTGGAATAAACATTGATGACGAAAAATATCGAGCCGATGGTAATTCAAAAGCCAAGAGGTTGAGAACGTTTTTAAGGCTTGAAAATGGTATTACTGTAGCTAAGGTTCTGCGAGGCTTATGGAGGTATAAGGAGTCCTTACCAAGTGTAGAAAACCCCTGGTCAGATGAAGAAGCAGAAAAAGATGTTAAGACACCTATAATTGAACTTATCAGTAGGATTGAAGCTGGAGGGGCAGCGTTGCAAACAGACGCATTTGACAAGTTTGTTGCTGATGAGACACTGGATGATCTCATCGCTGCCATTGAACGTGACATCCAGGCTAACAAGCCGGCAGTAGCGTTAGATAGGCTTCATACTTACTGTATGAAAAAAACTGCACATCTTATAGAAAAATACGGGGGAGTCTGTAATCGCGAAGACGCACTCCATAGCAGAATGGGGAAATACATCAAATTGCTGGAGGAAAAACGGGATTTACGGGAGATAAGTAAACGTAGTCTTAAAAGTGCAATAAGTATTTTTGAAAAATATAATGATGTACGAAATAATGAGTCTTTTGCTCATGATAATGAACTCGTTGATGAGGCAGAAGCCCGCTATATATTTGATTCAATAACAGCAATTTTGCGCCTCATTAAGAATATAGAAGCAGACGGGTTTGAGGAAATTCTTTAAAAGTAATTGTCGCTCTGTGAAAACATAAGATGTCTACCTGTTTCTTTTTAAGGCAAATTCCTTTATAACTTAGGAGAGACAAAAAAGGAAATTACTTTTATCGTAAGTAACTGATTGTCAAAGTAGCGGAGATAAAATTTGCTCAATACCCTATCCATAGCAAGTATTGTGTCAATTAACTCTCGAAAACCCGCCATTTGTTTTTACTATGTTTTTACAAGATTTCAGGTAAAAGAAAAAATAGGGCAGTAAAAACACAAAACCCTCTGAAAATCAGAGGGTTTGCTTGTAGCGGGGGTAGGACTCGAACCTACGACCTTCGGGTTATGAGCCCGACGAGCTACCAACTGCTCCACCCCGCGATATATCTTTATTTTGGGTAAAATATCGCTTTTTTATCAACTATTTATTTGAGCTTTTCTCAAACGAGGTACAAAAGTAGGTGTTTATTTGTAAATATCAAGTACCTTTGTGAATTAATTTTTGAAAGTATGCCTGAAAAGCCTCATTTAGCTGGTTTTGTAAGTATTATTGGTAAGCCGAATGTCGGAAAATCCACGCTCATGAACGCGATGGTTGGGGAAAGGTTGTCTATTATTACCTCCAAAGCTCAAACTACCCGTCACCGCATAATGGGGATTTTGAGCGGTGACGATTTCCAGATCGTTTACTCCGATACACCTGGCACGCTGGTGCCGCAATACCAGCTTCAGCAATCCATGATGCGTTTTGTCAACGCTTCGATGGAGGATGCCGATATTATTTTATTTGTAACGGATCTTTATGAGAAAATGGATGAAGAAGATCCCATTTTCCAAAAGATCAGTCAAAGTGAGGTGCCGGTGATTTTTTTGTTAAACAAGATCGACCAGGCCAAAGGCAGCCAGGCGGAGGATAAATTGGCGTATTGGCAGGAGCTGGTCAAGGCTGAAAAATATATGATGATCTCAGCGCTGGAGGGCACTAACATTCCGGAGGTATTTCAGGAGATCCTGTCGAGATTGCCCGAGCACCCGCCCTTTTTTCCGAAAGACGAAATTACCGATAAGCCGGAGCGTTTTTTTGCCGCTGAAATTGTACGCGAGAAAATTTTTCTCCACTACAAGAAGGAGGTGCCCTATAGCAGCCAGGTGGTAATTTCCGAATTTAATGAGGAGGAAAAAATTATCCGTATGCGTGCTGAAATATATGTTGAAAGAAAAAGCCAGAAAGGAATCATAATTGGTAAAGGCGGGGCAGCTTTGAAAAAGGTAGGTACAGAGGCCAGGCTGGACATGGAAAAATTCTTCCAAAAAAAGGTGTTTTTGGAGACATTTGTAAAAGTTGAGGAAGACTGGCGAAAAAAGTCCGCCAAGCTTAGGGGATTCGGATACGAACAGTAAGTAAATTATGGGAAATATTGTAGCCATCGTAGGGCGGCCCAATGTGGGCAAATCAACCTTGTTTAATCGCCTGATTGAAGGGAAAAAAGCCATTATGGATAATGAAAGCGGTGTTACGCGTGACCGTCATTATGGTTATGGCGAGTGGACCGATAAGCACTTTACAGTCATTGATACCGGTGGTTATGTGACGGGTTCCGATGATGTTTTTGAGGAGGCGATCCGAAGCCAGGTGAGGGAGGCGCTTGAGGAGGCATCGGTCATCCTGTTTATGGTGGACTGTCATGACGGTTTGACAGGACTCGATCAGGATTTTGCCCGGGTGGTGAGAGGTATGAAAAAGCCGGTATTGGTTGTGGCCAACAAAGCCGATACGACGGAGAAAGCACATATGGTCGGTGAATTTTACGGCTTGGGATTGGGGGATGTATATCCTATTTCTTCCGCCAATGGATCCGGTACGGGTGAATTATTGGACGAGGTAATTAAACATTTTGATACAAAGGGGGATGAAGATCCCGAAGAAGGCATCCCGAAAATAGCCATACTTGGAAGGCCCAATGTAGGTAAATCCTCGTTTCTGAACACCTTATTGGGCAAGGAAAGAAGTATCGTTACCAATGTAGCGGGGACCACCCGCGATGCCATTAACTCGCGTTACAATCAGTTCGGAAAGGAATTTATACTGATCGATACGGCTGGGATCAGAAAGAAGTCCAAAGTTAAGGAGGACCTGGAATTCTATTCGGTCTTGCGGGCCATTCAAAGCCTGCAGGACGCCGACGTTTGTATCATTATGATTGATGCAACAAGAGGACTGGAGGCCCAGGATTTAAGCATAATCGGATTGGCCAATAAGTACAGCAAGGGGGTGATGATTATGGTCAATAAGTGGGATTTGATTGAGAAAGATCATCAAACGGCCGCTGCCCATCAAAAAGAGATAAAGCAGAAGCTTGGCGAGATGCATTATGTTCCTGTTATTTTTACATCGGTTCTGACAAAGCAACGAATTTTTAAGGCGATCGAAATGGCGATTGAAATTTACCATAACCGTGTAAAAAAAATACCTACCTCAGCTTTAAACAACCTGATGCTGAAAGAAATTGACCGTTATCCTCCGCCGGCCGTGAAGGGTAAATACATCAAAATTAAGTATCTGACACAGCTACCTACGCATACGCCTTCCTTTGCCTACTTCTGTAATTTGCCACAATACATAAAAGCTCCTTATAAGCGCTATTTAGAGAATAAAATGAGGGAACACTTTGATTTTGAGGGAGTTCCGATTAATTTGTTTTTCAGGAAAAAGTGAAAAACTTTTACAAATTCTAAATTTTCTTTAAATTTGCCCGCTTATTCCAAAACATTAAAATTATGAAAAAATTATTTGTGTTATTATTAGTGAGTGGATTCACTTTTGCATTTACCGCCTGTGACTCTACAAAACAAAAAGCAGAAGACGCTTCCGAGGCAGTTGAAGAAACAGCCACTGAAGCAGCAGAAACAGCGGCAGATGCGGTAGAAGAAGCTGCAAAAGCGGTTGAGGAAGCTGCCGATTCTTTAGCGAATGAAGTAGAAGAAGCTGTTGATAATGCTGAAGATGCTATAGAAAAAGCTAAAGAAGAAGTCGAAGGAGAAAATTAATGTTATATTAAAAATGAATTTACAGGGCTGTGTTGATTAACGCAGCCCTTTTTTTATTAATTGGCTATTTGTTTTAGTTTAATATGATGCCTGATGATATAAAGCATATTTTGGCCCCTCGCGTACCGGCCGCAAGCTTGGATTATTGTGCTGACCTCTGGCATCAATTTCCATTTAACTTTAAGGTTACCAGGAAAAGAAAGACAAAGTTAGGTGATTACAGGTATCACAAACTTGAAAACAGTCATACGATAACCGTCAATAGAGATTTAAATATTTATAACTTTCTTTTGACCTATGTTCATGAAGTTGCTCATCTGGTAGTAAGAAAGCGGCACGGTGGCAGGGTATCACCACACGGGATAGAATGGAAAAGAGCATTTCAGGACTTAATGAGGCCACTCATGAATAGCGATGTATTTCCGGAAGATATATTGAGCCCGTTACAAAAATATATGTCTAACCCCAAGGCTACAAGCTATACCGACCCGTTACTCTCCAGGGCTTTCCGAAACTATGACGCCACACCACAGCGGCCAATTTTTTTGGCGGATCTGGCTATCGGCCATCAATTTGAAATTAATGGCCGCAAGTTTAAAAAGCTTAAGAATAACCGGACCCGTGCGGTTTGCAGAGATTTAAGAAACGGGAAAAATTATTTGATTTCCAAGATGGCTGAAGTCAGTTATCTAGGTGAGGGAGATCCTTCGGCTGATCAGCCCATTGACAAGCCCAAAAAAATGTTGGGGATTTAGGGTTCGCCAATTGTTAATTTGCAAACTTCCTCCGGCGTTGATGTAAGTATCAATGTTGTAATTACCCCACTCTTCCAATACAAAATCCCTGAAGTTTACCGCAGCAATCCAGCCTATGGAACCATTGTCCATTTCTTCATCAATATCTTCAAACCACTCTTCATAATAACAATCATCGGAACCGTGAAAGTTTAAAACATTTTCGCCAATCAGGATATATTTTTTGATGCCAAGCGGGTTAAAGTGGTCAACGATGTTTCTTTTAAAATGCATGATGTCATTATGAAGCGCATCGTTCCACTCGCCGATGAATTCAATGATGATAAAATGCTTTGCATAATCTACAAACAGGATTTTTATATACAGTGTTTCCGAACCCATATAATCCCAGGAGGGATCGATGTAATAGCCATAGATGGTTTCGGAATACAAGTCGTAGTTATATTCTTTTCCATAGAAAGGAGAATTGATGTCCGTTTCCGGGGAATAATATTTTTTCCAACTGTAATATGGCTCGATTTGATGCATTTAATATTCCTTTGACCACTGTTTAAAATTAAACATTTCCGGCCACTTCCAGTAGCGGTAATATTAAATAATTATAAAATTTATGGCCTGGCTGATTGATGATATAATGTCAATCCAGCAATGGGGGATTCGAGGATATTTTTAAGTACAACCCCTTTGTCGTTGGCTACCTGTCGCAGGATATTGGCGTAGTAAAAGGCGACAGAGCCGACAAAATGTACCTTATACTGCTGAATATTTTCGTAAGTCAATACATTTTTATCCATAAAGAGGGAAAAGCTATTGTAAATCAGCTCGTAAACATAAGGTTCCTTGACATGATGAAACAAGAACTTTGAGAACGAAGCGAGGTAGCGATTCGGAAAAGGCTTTTTGTAAACCTGCTCTAAAATCTCATCTTCGCTCATAGGGAATCTGTTTTTAAACTGTGCGTGCAGCTTATCCGGTAACTCCTTGCGGAGATAGGCAATAATCAGCTGTTTGCCGAGGTAGGAGCCGCTACCTTCGTCGCCCAGCAAGAAACCATAGCCGCGAATATTTTGCGCGATCTTTTCCCCGTCATAGAGGCAGGAATTGGCGCCAGTGCCTAAAATGCAGGCAATCCCGGGTTCCCGGTGACAGAGCGCCCTGGCAGCACCTAATATGTCATTGTCAACAACCACAGCAGCTTCTGAAAAACTTCTGACTAATGCCCTTTTGAGGATATCATTTTTTTCCGGATTTACGCATCCGGCGCCGTAATAAAAAATATCGGTTATTCCTTCGGGTAATTGTGGCTTCAGGTTGAAGGCAATTTCATCACCGATTGCGCTCTCGCTTTGGTAAAAAGGGTTGAAGCCCCTGGACTTAAATTGTTGAATACTGCCGTCGGGATGAACGAGACGCCAATCAGTCTTGGAAGAGCCACTGTCTGCTATAAGCATCATATTAATTTTGAAGCTTTAATGGAAAATAAAGATAGAAATATTCCTTTAATGGGATGATCAAAAGGAATTTAATTTATTCAACTTTACCAACTGCCTTAAATTTATCGAAGACGTGGGCGGTATGCGGGGCATCAGCTAACTCGTGTGTAAGATCCTGCCCTGCCCAATGTTCATAATGCTGACCGTTTTTCCAAAGTCTTGAGTCCGAAACATCATAGATTAATCCCTTGTAGGCCACCCAGATCTCTGGCTTGTCCTGTCCATTGCGAAGGGCAAGCTGTCGACGGCTGTATACGGGAAGTTTTGGCGCGGGTTGCTCAGGCATTGGCGGTAATATGGCTATAATCTTTGACGACCATATGTAAAAATTTCACCGGTGGCAACTCGGTTTCAATTGCCAGTAGTTTTTTTGTTTTTTCAGCCAGTATAATGACCGGTTTAATGTCGCCGCTTTTGCGATGGGCCATCAACGCTTCCATGATGATTTGCACGTCCTGTTCGCTTAATCTGTCTACCCCAGCAAAATTGGGTTCATAGTGGTCATTGATACTCTCTTTGATGGCCTCTTTGTTTGGAAGCACCGGTTTCTTTTTGGTATTAATTACGGTGGTTCCGGCGGCTAAATCCCCTAACCTTTGTCCTTTGCCGCCAATAGCAATACATAAAATAGCTGCTGCACCATAAAATAGAAAATCTACGGGGCGAAGAATCCATCGCAATAAATAATTACCCAGATTTGGCTGGGTACCATCTAATTTAATCACCTTAAGTGATAATTGCCTTTTACCGATGCTTTGTCCGTCCATCAATAATTCGCTGACCAGATGGTAGAGCATAACGGGCAAATATAAAAGTGCCAGGAGCCAGAGGTTTTCATTGAGGAATAGCCGGAAAAAACCGATGGCGGCAGCGATGGCATAGGCAATGATGATCAGGCTATCAATTAAATAGGCCCCAATTCTTGCTCCCAGACTACCTAGTTCGTAATGTATATAAACATTTTGACTGGTTTGAACCTTGACTTGCATATTTATTCCGGCAGGTTAATAATCATTTTTAGCAAAATAAATTATTTTAATTCTTAAATAAGCATCATTCCTGTATTAAAAAGTACTTTTGTAGAAGTAAGCAGGGCTATGTTATAAATTACTGTTAGTTTGGAGGATAGATAGGGAAATTGGCCGCAAGGATTTGTTAGTTCCGCAATAGGGCCCATTGCCTTGTACAGAAGTTTAGCTTTAATTGACCTGATTCTTGTAATTATTTTATAGCTTTATTAAAAGTTTTATTACCCTAACATTAGAATTTTGGCAGAAATTTCAAGGTCGCAAAAATTAATTAAAAACCTCATTGGCTTTCTTGAAACAAAGATAGAGATCGTTAAACTGGACATAAAGGAAGAGTTTTCCGAGGTGGTGTCCAAAATGGTAACGTTTGTGATTGCTCTGTTTTTGTTGTTTTCAACAATCATGTTTGCAAGCATTACCTTGGCCAATTATTTAAATCATTTGTTTTCGAGTAACTTTATTGGCCACGGGATTATAGCTATTTTTTATTTACTTTTAATTGGCCTGATCTATTTGATGAAGGACAAAAAGGTATTGAAAAAATTTGTGAGTAATCAAATTAAAAAATATTTCAAATGAAAAAGGAGACCCAAGAAAGAAAAGAAAGCCCTATCAGCAATGGAGCCCATCACTCCCTGTCGGACCGGGAAGGATTGATGCAAACCAACACGAGATATCAACAGGCGTTGGAAGGACAGTTCTCCGATCTGAAAAGCCAGGCCGAAAGTTGGATGAAGGGAGCGGCGGTTGTTGGAGGGGTGATATTCGTTGGCTACAGTTTCTACAAAGTATTTATTGAAAAGGATGACGAATCCGAAAACCCAGCTGAGGAGTCAAATGTTGCTTTGACTCCGGTCCACAACAAAGATGAATCCTCCATTGTGCGCATGATAAAGGAGTCCATCGCCTTATTTTTGATCGAAATTGCCAAAGAAAAAATCCAACAATTTTTACAAAGTTTAGAAAGTGAATATAAAAATGGAGATACTCCATCAACTAAGTAGTAGAAGGAAAGAAGGGCGAAAATCGTTTGCAGTTTTAATCGATCCGGATAAAGTTGCCGATAACCCTTCCTTGATCAAGCTGCTCAATATGAGCCAGGAAAATAAGGTGGATTACTTTTTTCTGGGAGGCAGTTTAATTACTACCAACAATATCAGCCAGATCATCTCCATTATCAAGGAAAACACAAGTATTCCGGTGGTATTATTCCCCGGGAGCAATATGCAAATTGACAGTGGTGCTGATGCTATTTTATTTTTGTCGTTGATTTCAGGGCGAAATCCGGAATTATTGATAGGACAACATGTTGTGGCGGCGCCGATATTGAAAAAGCTGACCATGGAAGTTTTGCCTACAGGCTACATATTAGTTAATGCAGGTAATCAGACGACAGTCTCTTATATGAGTAATACGCATCCTATTCCCCATGACAAACCTTCTGTAGCCGCTTGCACTGCGATGGCGGGAGAGATGCTTGGGTTGCAACTGATCTATTTAGATGCCGGAAGCGGCGCTAAAATGCCTGTTTCCAACAAAATGATCAACATGGTGCGAAAATCCGTCAATACGCCACTGATTGTTGGAGGTGGTATCAATTCGGGAGAAAAAGCGGAAAATATCCTCTCTGCCGGTGCCGATATGATTGTAATCGGCAATGGCATTGAAGAAAAGCCCGACCTGCTCATTGAGGTGTCTGACAAGATAAACGAAATGAATGAGTCGTTAAACGTTCATAAGTGATTCCCTGCGTCGCATTTTGCCGGCAGGGATTCCAAACATCATTTTAAACCTTCTGCAGAAATAGGCAGTGTCTTTATAACCTACTTCCTTACCGATTTGCCTGATACTCTTTTTGGTGGTTCTTAGCAACGTGACTGCCTTTTCCATTCTCTGGTATTCGATGTAATCCTGGGGATTAATACCTGTCAGCATTTTAAAATACTGCCCCACGTAGTCCTCTGATACATTGGCAACATTGGCCAGCACCTTATTGGACAGATCGCCACCAATCTCCTCTTTAATGAAAGCGAAAATATCAATCAATCTCGGATCTTTGAAATAGGTACTGTTGGTAGCCAGCTGCTCTACAAACAACCTGTTTTTCAAAATGTACCTGACAATTTCAACCACCATATAGTCCGTGCATATTTTCACGACCCTGCCTTTGCCGGCATTTTCAGAAAGGTCTTCATGAATAACACTTTTTAAAAGGGAGGTAATCTTTTCATCTTGAATGATGAACGGAGGGATATCCAAAGATGCAAAAAAGTTGACCGAATCAAACACTTTGGCCTCAAATGTTACATAACTAAAACTCTCTGCGCTGCCGTCATCCTGGTCCATGGCTAAAGATTGGAAGTATCGCTCTCGGTTACTTATGAAATCGTCGTTGGAGAGCCTCATAGCCTCACCGCTACCATACGTAATGGATACCATTTTACCACCTGGTATAAATAATAGTTCTCCTTCTTTAACTGTTTCCTTGTCCTTGCCAAATTTTATTTCACCTTTTTTAGGAAGGATGAGCGTGTTCTCAACGTCATAAAAGTTTTCGATAGTCAGTGGATGTAAAATTTTAATATTTTTAGCTTTTATAAAGCGGACACCCAGTGATTCAATGATCTTATTATAATCTTCCATCGATCTTCATATGAGTAATTATTTGTAAAAATATAACTATATACAAAAATATTTGTACAAATCTAATGCTTTTTTGCGAATAATCAAATAATCACACTAATTATAAAAATTGTGTAAGAAATAAAACCAAAGATAATTTTTTTTGCAAATTATATTATTTCAAGAGTTCTCTTGAGATGACAATTTTTTGGATTTCAGAGGTGCCCTCATAGATCTGAGTGATTTTTGCGTCCCTCATCAGCCTTTCAACATGATACTCTTTGACATAACCATAGCCGCCGTGAACCTGCACCGCTTCAACCGTAACTTCCATAGCAGTTTGGGAGGCATACAATTTAGCCATCGCACTATATTTCCCGAAGTCTTTCTTCTGATCCTTGAGCAATGCGGCCTGCATGCACAACAGGCGTGCTGCTTCTATTTTGGTGGCCATGTCCGCCAGCTTGAATTGTATGGCCTGGTGTTTTGCTATTTCCACCCCAAAGGCTTTCCGTTCTTTTGAATACTTTAAGGCCAGCTCATAGGCGCCCGACGCAATACCCAGGGCCTGTGCCGCAATACCTATTCGCCCGCCGTTGAGTGTTGACATGGCAAATTTGAATCCGAAGCCGTCTTCTCCTATCCTGTTTTCTTTTGGCACTTTCACATCTGTAAACATGATGGAGTGCGTATCTGACCCTCTAATGCCCAGCTTGTCCTCTTTTTTTCCGACCACAAAGCCAGGTGTGTCTTTTTCAACGATCAAGGCGTTGATACCTTTGTGACCTTTCTCAGGATTGGTTTGTGCAATCACGAGGTAAACCGAAGCGGAATTGCCATTGGTGATCCAGTTTTTGGTGCCGTTTAAAATATAGTGATCGCCTTTGTCTTCGGCAGTGGTTCTTTGAGAAGTGGCATCCGATCCGGCCTCGGGCTCTGAAAGGCAGAATGCTCCGATTTTTTCACCCGTCGACAGGCTGGTGAGGTATTTTTGCTTTTGCTCTTCGGTACCATATTTTTCCAATCCCCAGCAAACGAGGGAGTTGTTGACTGACATACATACCGAAGCGGAGGCGTCGATCTTGGATATTTCCTCCATGGCCAATACATAGGAAACCGTATCCATGCCTCCCCCATTGTATTTAGGGTCGGTCATCATACCCATAAATCCCAGCGCGCCCATTTTTTTTATTTGTTCGGCCGGGAATTGTTGCTTCTGGTCTCTTTCTATTACTCCGGGAAGTAGTTCGGTATTGGCAAAATCACGTGCGGCGTCGCGTACCGCAATGTGCTCTTCAGTAAGATCAAAATTCATATATTTACGTTGTTTAATTGGGTTTTCGCAAATATATGAATTTTGACTTTATGCGGTAGCTGTTATGCGTTGGATCAGTCCCTTCTACCCATAAATATCATGATGTAGTAGAGCAAGGTAGCTAATGAGCTAAGTGCGGCAACCACGTAGGTCCGTGCAGCCCATTTGAGCGCATCAGCGGCAGCTCTGTGTTCCTGGGAAGTGACAATATTTCTTTCATCGATCCAGGCCAGTGCTCTTTTACTCGCATCATATTCAACGGGCAAGGTGATAAAGCTGAATAAGGTTGTGGCTGCAAACATAATGATACCTATAAATAATACCTGTGGAAAGCTTTGAATCAAAAGTATGCCCGCCAATAATATCCACTGCATAATTCTTGAGCTAAAGCTGACAACCGGTACCAGCTTGGAGCGCATCATTAACCAACTGTAAGCAGTTGCATGTTGTACAGCATGGCCACATTCATGTGCTGCTACCGCAGCAGCAGCAGCATTCCTTTGGCTATAGACCACTTCGCTTAAGTTTACCGTTTTTGTAAGAGGATTATAGTGATCGGTTAATTGTCCCCGCGTAGATATCACTTTTACGTCATGTATATCATGATCGGCCAGCATCAACTCTGCTACTTCCTTTCCGCTTAACCCCGATTGCAAATGCATCTGGGAATATTTCTTAAATTTGCTTTTTAGTCTTTGGCTCACCAGAAGGCTGATAAGCATAAAAACGCCAGCAATAATATAAATTCCTGCCATCTTGTAGTTTTTTAGTTAGTGATATTTAAATTTCAACAATAATCAAAATTTATTCAAAATTTAGTTAATTCTATCAATTTAACTTACAAAATTTAATCCAACCCCAATTCCTGCCAAATCGTCAGCAATCAAGATTGACTACAGCCCATATGCACCACAGAAAGTGACAAGAAGGCCTTAATCAGGGGTTATTGCCACTTCGGGCTGGTTTCTTTTTTGCAGAGTGCCGGAAATAAACAAACTGGCAACTCCAACCAATATTACACCAACTGATTGGGAGGTATGAATAATCGTCGCCAGTAATTTTCCATCTGACAGATCTATACCATACAATACAAGCACAGTGCTCACCATGAAGTGATAGGCGCCCATGCCACCTTGTACCGGTGCTGTCATGCCGATGCTCCCTGCCGCCAATATAGTTAATCCGGCAATTGGAGACAGGCCACTGGTTTCAGGTATGGCAAATACAACCACATAGCTCATCGTATAGTAAAGGAGCCAAATAGCCACCGAAGAACCCCAGAATCCCCATTGGTTATTGATTTTTTTAATACTGGTTAGTCCTTCCAATACATTTTTGGTAAAGTTGGCGAGATTGATGTAGAGGGGATAATTTCTGAACACCTGCCTTTTTTTGTACATCCATACAACGCCGGCTACCAGGACAAGCAAAAGGATCAAAAGCCAATAGCCAATGGCGAGGTTTCCAGCCATTTCCTGGTATTTATTGCCAAGGAGATTGTAGAGATAATTTTTGAGCCTTCCATATTCCAGCAGGAAAGTCAGGCCCAATACCACCGCCAGGAAAACCAGATCAATGATCCTCTCGGTAATGATGGTGCCAAAAGATTTGGATACGGGTACGTTTTCCATTTTTTTCAGGGCACCGCACTTAATTACTTCTCCCATCCTGGGCAGCACAAGATTTGACACGTAGCCGATCATTACCGCTAAAAACGACCGGAAGACAGATATCTCAAACCCCAATGGTTTAACGAATAACTTCCACCGGTAAGCCCTGAGCCAATGGCTGGTAAGGGCCATGGAAATAGAAAGTAATATCCAAGAATAATTGGCAGATTTAGCCTGCTGAAGCATGGCTGGAATATCTTCGTCTTTAAACAGATACCATAAAATTGCAATGGCAATTACTAAGCTTATCAGGTATTTCAGGTATTTGACCAACGGCTGCCTATGTGAATTGTCTATTGATTGAGTCGATTATTTTGATCGGGGAAAATTACCGTTGGCTTAAATGTTTTTGCTTCCTCGAAATCCATGGTGGCATAGGAAATTATAATCACGATATCACCAACCTGGGCTTTTCTTGCGGCAGGTCCGTTCAGGCAGATCATTCCACTGGCGCGTTCGCCTGCAATGACATAGGTTTCGAGTCTTTCCCCATTATTTATATTTACAATCTGCACCTTTTCTCCTTCCACAATATTGGCTGCTTCCATCAGGTCCTGGTCAATGGTAATGCTTCCAACGTAATGCAGTTCCGCCTGAGTAATCTTTACTCTGTGAATTTTTGATTTAAATACCTCTATTTGCATTATTCCCTCCTTAATGAAATTCTGCTGACCCTTACTTTAGCACAAAGGTAAGCTATTTCTGATAAATTATGTTATCAATTAATCTTACAGAACCTACATACGCTGCAATGCATAAAGCTACGTCATCCATAGATTTAGTGTTGTCTATTTTTTCCAGTGTGCTTTGGGAAACAACTTCAAAATATTCCAGACAAATATCCGGCCATTGCGCCAAAAAGTGTGAAATTTCTTGTTTGATTGACGAAATGTCATGATTATTCATCAATAATTCCCGGCCAAGTTGTAATGCCTTGTACAGGTTAGCGGCCACGTCCCTTTGCGGTTGGGTGAGCCTTTCATTTCTGGATGAAATGGCCAGGCCGCTTTCTTCACGGATAATGGGAGCACACACCAGGTCTACATCAATGTTAAGGTCTTGTACTATTTTTTGTATGATGATGTACTGCTGCAGATCCTTTTGTCCGAAATAAGCCTTATCGGGTTTGACAATATTAAGCAGTTTGGACACTACCAGGGCCACTCCCCCAAAATGACCCTCGCGAAAAGCTCCTTCCATTGATTGCTCCAGGCTACCGAAACTGAATTTTACAACGGATGGCTGAGGATACATTTCCGCTGTTGACGGATGAAATAAAATATGACAGCCTAATTTTTCAAGAAAATCTATATCCCTTTCCAGGTCTCTTGGATAGGTATTTAGATCATCGGGGTTGTTAAACTGAATGGGGTTTACGAATAAACTACAAACGGTAATATCGGTTTCATTGATCGATTGGTTTATCAGGCTGGCGTGCCCTTCATGGAGGGCCCCCATGGTCGGGACCAAGCCGATTTTTAAGGACTTACTACGACTGTGATTTAATGCCTGTCTAAGCGCGTTAATCTCCTTAAAAACCTCCATAATTACCGAATATGTAGTTAAAAAAGCACGCAAATTTACGTTTTTAGAAGTAATATATCTTGAAAACTGGAATAATTTTTGTAATTTTGTGCACCCATTTTTAGTTTGTGAAATCAAATCCATAAAATATGTCAAAATTGAGAATCCTATATGTCGCTAGCGAGATTAATCCATTTTTACAAACATCTGAAGTGGCCGATTTCGTTAGAAAGCTTCCTCAGGCGATGCAAGAAAGAGGTATGGAAATTAGAATTTTAGTACCGCGTTTCGGCTTAATCAACGAGCGGAAAAACAGATTACATGAGGTAGTAAGACTTTCGGGAATCAATATAGCAGTAGGTGAAGAGGAGAAACCTCTGGTCATTAAGGTGGCTTCTATACCTAATGCTAAGTTGCAAGTGTATTTTATTGATAACGAAGACTATTTCCATCGAAAATCCGTTTTCTTTGATAAGGAGGATAATTTTCATCCGGACAATGATGAGCGGGCCATCTTCTTCTGCAAAGGTGTGTTGGAAACTGTAAAGAAATTGGGCTGGGCTCCCGGTATTGTGCATTGTAACGATTGGATGACCAGTCTGATACCAATGTATCTGAAGACTACTTTCAAAAATGATCCGGTTTTCAAAGATGCCAAAACGGTATTTACCGTTTACAATAATCCTTTCAAACACAAATTTGAAGGCAATATTATCGAAAAAGTAAAAATGATTGATATAGAAGACAGTATGTTATCCAATCTGAAGTCTGCCGATTACGCAGGTTTTATTAAGATCGGAGCAGAGTATGCTGACGCGGTAATCAAATCGGATGAAGATTGTAGCGCAACTTTGGATCAGCTATTTGCCGAATTCCAAAGCGACAAAAAGATAGATACCATAGAGAAAGACGAAGATTTTCTGGATTCTTATTTCAATCTATATAATGAACTTGTTGGCTAAGAGATTAGGGCCTATATTCATCCTGGCCCTTATATTTTCTTGTGAAGATCCAAATGAGATAGGATTAAACCTTAATCCGGGTTTGCAAAACCTGGAAGTCCGGTTTATAGAAATTCCCCTGGAGGCAAGTAACCTGCAACTGGATTCCGTTAACTCAACAATTAATGGGCAGTTTATGATGGGTAGAATTGATGATCCTGTTTTTGGGGTTACCACCGCCACCGCTTATTCACAGGTAAGGCCAAGTTCATTTACCACAAGCTTTCCGGAAGGTGTAGCCTTTGATTCCTTGATTTTAAGTGTTAACGGAACCTATTTGTATGGTGATGGAACAGGCCAAACGCAAAACATTTCTATTCACCAGCTATCCGAAGGAATTGTAGATACTATCAGGTATTTTACGTTTGATACGCGTCAGTTTAACAATGAGTCTATCGGTGAACTGAATTTTACGGTGGGTGCAACCAGGCCTGACACACTCAGACTTTCCACCAGGTTAGATGATGATTTTGGTATGACGTTGTTCGACGCTGCTGTTAACAATGACGATGCATTTGAAAATACGACGAGTTTTGATGAATATTTTAAAGGGCTTTCCTTTGTCTCCGACCCGTCAAACTCTATGATCTTTTCTGCTAATCCGGAAGATCCGGAGACTGTGATGTCCCTGTATTATTCTACCTCGGAAGATACTGTAGCCAGAAGATTAAACTTCACCTTTAATGCATTTGTCGGTGGTCAGTTCAATGGCAATTCTTATTTTTCCAATATAAGTACGGACAGAACCGGTACGCCGGTAGCAGGCATTACGGAGCGTTTTACCGAATTTGATCCCATAGACAATAAAGTTTTTCTACAGGCCGGAAATGCGCTTTATCCCAAAATAAAATTAGATGCCCTCCGGGAATTTGCAAAGTCCAATAATATTAAAGTCAATCGGGCTGATATTGTGATCGAAAGGGTGGAAGCATTTGATGACGGACTTGTTCCGCCTGAATCACTGTTCTTTTTCATTACCAATGAGACCAACAACTTTATCCCTTTTAGTAGTGGTACAGTGACAGGCTTGCGGGCTGTTCAGCAAGAGTCCGCCGCGCCATTTGCCGTAGGCAATGAATTAGTAGTCCCTTTTGAACAGGATTCGGAAAGGCAATTTGAGGGTAGCGTGACTTTATATGTACAAGCGGGAATTGTGGATGAGTTATTAGCAGAACCGGAAGATCTTTTACTGGTACCTTCCAGATTCTCATCGACAATCAATCGCGTTTCATTTGATACCTCCAATATTAAATTACGGTTATTTTATACCACTTTTGAATAGTAACTAACCCATTTATCACTATATTTACCAATTAAATCTAGTTATTATACAAAAAATCTTTTTTTATGTGTGGAATTGTTGCTTACGTAGGCAAAAAGCAAGCGCATCCAATTGTCATCAAAGGTCTGAAAAGGCTTGAATACCGGGGCTATGATAGTGCTGGTATTGCGCTTTTAAATGGGGACTTAAACGTATATAAGAAAAAAGGAAAAGTTTCCGACCTTGAGGCTTTCATCGAAGAAAAAAACCTGTCCAGTACCATAGGCATCGGCCATACAAGATGGGCTACACATGGTGAGCCAAATGACGAAAATGCCCACCCTCATTTTAGCGGATCCGGGCGTCTGGCACTCATTCACAACGGTATTATTGAAAATTACAGCTCTCTTAAACAAGAGCTTGAAAATAAAGGGCACCAGTTTGTTAGCGAGACAGACTCAGAGGTGCTTATTCACTTCATTGAAGATATTCGGGAGAATAATGATTGCTCTTTGGAAGAGGCGGTCAGGCTGGCACTTACCAAGGTGGTTGGCGCTTATGCTATTGTGATTATGTCAAAGGATGATCCCGATATGCTCATTGCGGCTCGTAAAGGCAGTCCCCTCGTGATTGGTTTGGGCCAGGATGAATTTTTCCTTGCCTCTGACGCTACCCCCATTGTCGAATATACCAATGAGGTGGTTTATGTCAATGATTATGAAATTGCCATTATTAAAGATGGCAACCTTAAAATAAAAAATACCCAGGACGTTCCGACTACTCCTTACATACAGACACTGGATATGGAGCTCGAGGCCATTGAAAAAGGAGGGTATGAACACTTCATGTTGAAGGAAATATTTGAGCAGCCTAAGTCTATTGCAGATTGTATGAGAGGAAGGCTTAATGCTTCGACAGGCCACCTTGTTTTGGGAGGTATCAGGGAATATGCCAATAAACTGGAAGGCGCGGAAAGAATTATTATGATCGCCTGCGGCACCTCCTGGCATGCGGCGCTGGTGGCGGAGTATATATTTGAAGAGCTATGCCGGATTCCTGTGGAGGTGGAATACGCTTCTGAATTCAGGTATAGAAATCCAGTTATCAACGAAGGCGATGTCGTGGTCGCTATTTCTCAGTCCGGTGAAACGGCTGACACCCTGGCCGCTATGGAGCTGGCAAAATCCAAAGGAGCCATCATATTTGGCGTTTGTAATGTAGTAGGATCTTCTATTGCCAGGGTTTCCCACGAAGGCGCCTATACGCACGCAGGGCCGGAAATTGGTGTGGCCAGTACCAAGGCTTTCACAGCACAACTTACCGTACTGACTATGATTGCGTTAAGAGTGGCGCATCGAAAAGGCAGTATTACCGAAAGGAAATATCATGAGTTGTTGGTAGAGCTTGAACAAATTCCCTCAAAGGTGGAGGAGAGTTTAAAGCTAAATGACAAGGTTGTCGAGATTTCGGATATTTTCAAGGAGGCCAGAAACTTTCTTTATCTGGGTCGCGGCTATAACTTCCCTGTGGCCCTGGAAGGCGCTTTAAAACTAAAGGAAATTTCATATATTCATGCAGAAGGATACCCGGCAGCAGAAATGAAACACGGGCCGATTGCCCTCATCGATGAGGAAATGCCCGTTGTATTTATTGCCACAAGGGATAGCTCCTACGACAAAATCGTTTCCAATATCCAGGAGGTTAAAGCCAGAAAAGGAAGAGTCATCGCCATTGTTACCAAGGGGGATGTCCTGATTCCGAAGATGGCCGATTTTGTGATAGAGGTGCCCGCCGCGCATGAGGCATTGATGCCGATGGTAGCGGTTATTCCCCTGCAACTGCTATCTTATCACATTGCGGTAATGAGAGGCTGTAACGTGGATCAACCAAGAAATCTGGCGAAATCTGTAACTGTGGAGTAAGCATAGCGCTTGAATCACTTCCCGTGGCTAGTAATAATAATAATGACAAATTAGATCCGCCCTCAATGGAATGATTGAGGGGTCATGCTAATTGATCAATGCGTCAATTTCTGGGTAGTCGTTTTTATCAAACCGGGATTTTGAAAAGTGGATGCCGTCCTGAAAATATTCATCATCGAAGTAGATGATGGATTTGAAATAGTTTGAAAAAATACGGTTGGTCTTTGCATCACTTTCTTTCAAAGTAGACCTGACTTTATCGACATAGGCCTTTGTCGATTTTTTAGCAGGGGGAGATTTTACCTGAAATTCAATGCCATGCTTTTCACATAGCGCTATGATTTTCTTTAGATATTTTATGTTGGTAGCGGAAACCGTAGAATTTTTAAAGTCATCAAAAGAGTCTTCGTTACCTATATCCCAATTTGAAAAGCTGTGCTTAACGACCGGAAGCCAGGAAAATGCCGTGTAATTTGGAAAGGTTTTATTGATATAATCTACTTCTTCCTTGTCCAGCAACTTTAAGTCATTCCCGAATGGCTTGATAAAATAGTTAAAGGTATATTCCTGGTTAAGGCTCATGGTCAGGGTGGTGGGATTGATAATTAAAATTACTTTATCAAATGATGAGTTGGCTTCAATCAGGTTTTTTAATAAAATAAAATTTCCCGGGATTTCGTAGGACTGGTTGTTACAAAGACAATAGGTAGCGGCATTCTTTTTCTCGGCAAATAGTTGCTTGCAAACCGAATCGCCAAGTAGCAATGTTTTGGTGTCTAGTTTCTTTTTACTTTTATTGACAAGAAAAAATACTTCCTTTGCTTTATTGAGTAATAATGGCAATGAGTAGCCATTGTATTCGATATTTAATAAGATTAAACCCGGTACCAGCAAAGAAAAGAAGTAAGTAGCAAATTTTTTCATGTTTAAAACTGGAAATAGATAAAATCGTTATTATGTATATTTAATATGCACATTAGGTTTAAACATAATAGCACAAGCAGAAATAAGTAATTCCAGGCAGGCCGATGCCCTAAAACAATCGTCCTTTCATCCTTTCTCAAGAACCATTCGATCAGGATCACTACAAAAATATAAAGTATCCCCTTTTTCCAAATCAGGTTTAAGTCAAACGTTGTGAACATTCTTTGAATGTAGGCAAAGGAGTCGGTAACAGTCTCACTTCTAAAAAACACCCAGGAAATCATAACAAAGAAGAATGTTGTCCCCATTTGATAGAGCTCCTGAAGAGACGGAAAAAAACTGTTTTCGGCCACGACCGATGTCAGGTATTTCCGGTTGGTCCCAAGGAGGAAAAACGGGATATACAAAATAGAATGTGTTAATCCCCAAAAGATAAACGTCCAATTGGCGCCGTGCCAAAATCCACTCACGGTGAAAATAATGAATATGTTCCTTAACGAAATCCATTTGGTCAATTTGGAACCTCCCAACGGCACATACAGATAATCTCTGAACCAGGTTGAAAGCGAGATATGCCATCTTCTCCAAAACTCACCGATGTTTCTCGAAAAGTAAGGAAACTTAAAATTAGACATTAAATCAAATCCAAAAAGTTTAGACGTTCCAATGGCGATGTCGGAATATCCGCTAAAATCACAATAAATTTGAAATGAGAAATAAAAGATTCCAAGCCACAAGGTACCGCCACCAAGGTTTTGATAGTTTCCAAATATATCATCTACCATTGGCGCCAGCGAATCCGCGATGGCCACTTTTTTAAACATTCCCCACAGAATCAGCCTTAATCCCTGGATGCCCGCCTCATATTTAAATTCTCTTTTATTTAGAATCTGGGGAAGAAGATTTGAAGCTCTTTCAATTGGCCCCGCAACCAATTGCGGGAAAAATGAAACAAACGAAGCAAACGAAATAAAATCTTTAGTAGGGACTAACTTACCTTTGAAAATATCCAGCGAATAAGACAGGGTCTGGAAAGTATAGAATGAGATACCAACCGGCAGTATGATATTCAATGTCCATGTGCTCTGTGTTTCATATCCAAACGAACCTAGCAGCTCTATCCATGAGTCGACGAAGAAGCCGTAATATTTAAAAACACCTAAGATTCCCAGGTTGAACAGAATGCTGATCCAGAGATATAATTTTCTTTTGGAGCTACTTTCCAGTGTATGAATTTTCAGGCCGACAAAATAATCAACAACCGTTGAAAGGAATATCAGTGACAGAAAACGGTAATCCCACCAGCCATAAAAAAAATAGGAGCAAACAAGTATGAGAAGGTTTTGATGTTTGAGATTCTTACTGAAAACAAACCAATAGAGTATAAAAACTGATGGCAGGAACAGGAGAAACTCAATAGAATTAAATAACATACCAGCAAAAAACGCTAAATTAATATATTTTATAAAATAGTTACTATTATTCTTTTAAGAAATTAATAAGTGCTTACCAGTTTCTGTAAGTGGAAAATGTGACAGGCAGGTAAGGCATATTATTTGGAAACAAATACACAAAACAAGTATTAAGAAGAATATCGATGATAACGGAGGTGCCGGACGCTTAACCCGGAAATCGCAGATCTATTTTTTTAAAATTCCAGCCATTATTTTTGTCAATTTATTGACCCCGTTAAGACATTATTTTATAATTTGGCCGAAAAATGAACGTCAATAATTAACATTTTGAAAATGGCCAAAACTATAGTTTATACGAAAAATGCCCCTGAACCTATAGGCCCTTATAGCCAGGCAGTAAAAACTAAAAGGAATCTTTATATTTCAGGGCAAATTCCTATTGATCCGGTCACTGGCGAACTCGTCAAAGGAAGCATTAAAGATCAGACCCACCAGGTTATGAAAAATATATCAGCCATCCTTTACGCGGGCAAACTGAGTTTGAATGACGTTGTCAAATGCTCGATATTTGTCAAGGATATGAACGACTTTGCCGATGTTAATGAAATTTATGGCAAATATTTTCAGAATGACCCACCGGCGCGCGAAACTGTAGAAGTGAGCCGGTTACCCAAAGATGTCAGCGTTGAAATATCTTGCATCGCGGAAATCTGAAGCATGGAATATTTACCATTTCAATCTGAAACGATCGTCCTTGCTCATGAAGCCGGGGAAGTATATGACAGATTGATCAAGGTAATTAAGCCGCTGGAAAGTAACCGGGAGCAGATGCCGCAACAAGAAAAAACATCCTCCTACCTATTCAACGGGATTCTTAAAGAGGATCGGTTTACGATTTCCAAAATTATAAAGCAGCCGGAAAATTTTCTCCCTTTAATTTCCGGGAGAATTGAGCCTACTTCTGCGGGCTGTATAATATTTTTAAAATACAGGATGTTTTTCAGTACCAATCTGTTTTTGGGATTTTGGTCGGTGGTGACCTTCCTGATGACCCTGTTATTTGTTATTAGCTATTCCAATTACCTTTATGCTACGGTTTGCCTCGGCTTTGGTATTGCCAACTATTCCATTGCCATAGCCAATTTTAATGCACAAATAAAACAGAGTAAAAGATTATTACACAAAGTCCTTGATTAACGATCAAGCCATTTTTTAAAGTCTTGTACCTTGTCTCTGCTAACAATTACCAGCTGATCATCACAATTTTTTAACTTGATTTTTAGCCGGCTGTTAGAATAACTGACAATATCCTGGATGGCATTAATATGGATAAGATATTTCCTGTTAATCCTAAAAAAATCAATGGGATCCAGTGCATCGGTCACCTGCTCGAGGGAATAATCGATAATGTATCTTTTGTTGTGATCCGTTTGCATAAAAGTTGCCTTCTCCATGCTTGAAAAAAACAGGGCATCCTTCACCTGCACGGAGTGTATATGTTCACCGATTTTCACGATAAATCTCGTTTTGTATCGTCCTCCCAAAAGCTTGACCACCTCCTCAATATCCGGTTTGGTAACCTGTGCGGGTGTGTTACTTCCCCTTATTTTTGTTAATTTTTCAAATGCCCGGCGGATATCATCCTGGTCAAATGGCTTTAGAAGATAGTCAATGCTATTGACTTTAAAAGCGCGAATGGCATAATGGTCAAAGGCAGTAGTGAAGATGATCGGGCACCTGATTTGGCAATAATCAAAAATTTCAAAACTTAAGCCATCACCCAACTGAACATCCATAAATACCAGGTCGGGAGTGCCGTTATTCAAAAACCACTTAACAGCGCTTTTGACGGCGTCAATGGTATCTAATATTTCAAAACCTGGATCATATTCATGTAGCAGCGACACTAATCTTTTAGCCGCCAAAACCTCATCTTCAATGATTAGTATTTTCATAAGATGGAATTATTCTGCCTGTATTTGAAGGAATGGTAACTTTACTGTGAAATGATCTTTCTCCTCCAGTATTTGTACTAATTTATTGGTCAAAAACTGGTATCGGGCTTTAATGTTTTTTAATCCCACACCCGTAGAGTTATTGGCAGATACTTGCTTTTTTTGCAAATTGTTGGAAACCACAATATATTCACTTCCCTCCAATCTTATATCGATGGTGAGGGGTTCTTCCCTGGAGATGATATTGTGCTTAATGGCATTTTCTACCAGCATTTGGATCGACATAGGCGGTACGGTCAAAAGCGCGTTAATATCTACTGAATAGTGAACCTGTAAATTATCGCCATATCTAATTTTTTCAAGAAACAGATAAGATTTAACAAAGGTCAATTCATCTTCCAGGGGGACCACTTCTTTCTCTTGTTGCTCCAGCACATAGCGATAAACCACTGACAATTGCTTGACAAATTTCGCTGCCGTGTCCTGGTCGTGATAAATCAAATCTACCAATGCGTTGAAGGAATTGAATAGAAAATGTGGGTTTACCTGGTTTTTAAGGGATTCATATTTGGAAGATAAACTTTCATTTTTCATTTTTTCCGCATCTAACTCTGATTTCTTCCAGTTGGCCAGGAAGAATCTGGCATGCATAAAAGCCGAAATTATCAAGGTGATCAGCAATGAAAACTTAATGTTGCTTACAATGACTTCTGGGGGCCACTGTGCGTTGAAGACCCACTGGAAGGCCAGCATTAGCAGGTAAACCATTAGCGTTGTATAAACCGTCATGGCGATCAGGCCCACAATCAATCTTCTGACAGGAAATTTGAACCAGGAGATCCAGAGATCGAGCCAACAGGATAAATAGGCATTGCCCCGCCATAACGTTACCCAAACGGCAAGACTATATGCCATGCTTTTAAGGAATACCTCAGAAGAGGTTAGACATTCTCTGCATAGAAAAAAAACAATTAATACCGAAACAATGGTAAATATTACTATTTCTAATGCGATATTTTGTCCGGTCCTTTTTTTGAACATGACGGTTTGTCGGATTATTGATATTAAATTAATTAATCACTTTGTGATTAACCTGGAACTAACTATCTAAAATTAATACTTCTTTTGGTTTTTTCCCTTGTGATAGTAGCTTTCTGTAGCGCCTGATCCAGTAACCAATGAACAGTGATCCTATCGCCGTTGGCCATAGCCATGCTACCAGGTCTGGTATAAAGTTAAGTACCGTGGCTGAGAAGGCGGTCAATGTGGCAATGTAACCAGCCATCATCCCACTAATGTGACTGAACAGCCACAGGTTTTTATCTTTTGGAGCAGATATAAATGATTTCAGGTTGCTATAGGAGGCATTTAAACCCGCCAATCCAAATCCTATGGCCAGATAAGCAAAGAATCCCTGAAAGCCGCTAATTGCCTGGTAGCCTCCCCAAATGATGAAACACAGATTAAATATGCCATTTATTACCAGGGCAATCCAATCTAATTTTGTGATGCCTTTCCCAAGGTGTAATTGTTTATGATAAATGGCGCGGTAACCACTTAACACAGAGTAATAGCTGAAAACAGCTATCATCAATAAGAATGGAATGAATTTATAAATGGAGATAATTAATGCAGTGGCAACCACAACAGTCATTGACCAAAAGTATAGCCTGCCCCACCTTTTGTGCCGGTCACCTCCTTTTCTTACGACCATAGCAACCGGAGCCATTACCAGTGCCAACATACCTGATCCAATGTGCAGGTAAAGAAAAAACTTCATTAAGACTTCCATGATATAACGACTTTTCCCAAATAAGCTCACAATTGCGAAGTATTTCAAAATGAACTTACCGAATTGTAGAATCTACAGGATGAATCGTTGGAAATGAAAATAAAAATGAAAGTTAAAATAAAAATTAAAAACTCTTCATTTTTATTTTGATTGCAATTTTTATTGTCAATTGCTGGCTATTTTTCTTACGTAAACGTCATCGCTGATGGAGCTGAAGACCAGTTTTATTCCCCCGCCATTGATTGTTGCCTTTGTTTTTCGTCCTCCGCCAATTTTTTCCAGTCCTTTGTGGTGATCTGCTTTTTTGAGCTGAAGGTCAAAATCAGAATAAATCTCGCCGCTGATGCTACTGATGTCCAGGTTGGCAGGCAGGTCTGCAGGTAGTGATATATCTATGGTGCCACTAACAGATGAGATGTTGGCTTGCTTGATTTTTGTACGATTCGAAAACGTACCGGTGATGTCCCCGCTGGTAGTCTTTGCATAAACCGGACCCTGGACATTTTTTAATGAAATATCTGAATTGTTAGCATGAACTCTGATGGATCCGGGCATATCGGTAATGTTAATTTCCTCGCCCTGCCATTCATTTTCGCTGATCACCAAATGAAGTTTTTTAGGTACGCGGATTAAAAAGCTGCCTTCCTTTCTCCTTGAAACTTTCAATAGTGTTATTTTTTCAGTTGACTGCGTCAGGTTAATTCCGATGCCGGTATTGTCTTCAGCAGTTTGGTAAATCGTTGTAAGTCCTACGGCTCTCTCATCGGTTTCTACATTATATTTAGAGGTAATTAATATTTCATTACCGTCATGTCCCTGGATATCCAGGTGGGTATTGCTGATGATAATTTCAAGTTCTTTTACCGATGATGCCGCGGCAACTTTATAGGTTTGTGCGTTTGTAGTAGGATACAAACCACATAGCAGGGCGTATATAAAGAGCTGCTTTTTCATGTTTGTGGGAGTTATTGGGATTTTCGTAAATAAATATTGCCAAATTTTGATTCCAGATGACACATTTTGCCACCTCCGTTTAACTGGCCTTTGACCACGTTCCATTTGTATGGTTCAAAGGCTTTATTTTTTTCGATATCCAGACTTAGGTTGGTCATAATCTCACCAAACTTGGTACTGAGCTTAAAATTTTTGTTGGCATTTGGTGATAAAGTCATGTCAATACCACCGAACTTTGATATAGCCTCGATCGGAGCGGTAATATTGGTTAATTCCAGGAGTCCAAATTTAGCGTTGATGGAAAACGCTGCATTGGCAGGCACTTTTATTTCAAGTGTAATCTCTTTAATGACTCCGCGCGTTGAGTATCCATAACCATTTTCACCGTGTTCTTCTCTAAATTGCTGCATGGCTTTGTCATGCTCCTGGTCATTGTCAAAGTAATATTTGGTGTCTCCTCTTGTAATCACCAGCATTTTGGGGAGATTGTCAAGGCCTTTAATAACAGATGAGACCTGCAAAATACCTTCTTCCTCTTTGACTTCGAGTGCGAATGCATCATTATTCCGCCCGTTATTGATGCGGACTTTGGCGGAAATCTCTATTTCGTTTTTATCCCAGGATGTCAATTTTATTAATTCCGGATAGGTAAACAGAAATTGAATCTTTTGTCCCGCTTTGAAAGGGACCTTTTTGCTAAGAAGTTTTTGCGCCTGAATGTTGCCACAAAAAAGGCATAGTATTCCCAGATATACAATGAATTTTGTTTTCATGGTATTACGTTTTCGATTATTAAATTTGCTCGGATTCTTGGAAAAGGGGCCTCAAATCGCCCCCTGGTACTTTTGCTGGCCGGTTTTATTTTTTGGTTCGCAGATAGATATTGCCGTGATTCGATGACAGGCGAATATCAATACCACCTCCATTGAGGCTGCCATTTACGTGGCTCGAACTTATTTTATGCAATCCCCCGGATTTCTCATATTCAATTTTCATGTCTGAAAAAATCTCTCCATGATCCGAACTAAGTCTTAATTTGGCCTTGGTGTCAGCAGGCAATGCGACGTCAATCAACCCATGCGCTGAGACCAGGGAGATCGGGCTTTTTTGACTTACCTGTGAAAACACCGCCTCAATTTTGCCATGAACCGTATTGATGGTCATAGGGCCACTGACATTTTCAAGATGGACGGAATTAAAGCGAACAGTAACGTCCAGTTCGCTTTGTACATTTTTTATTTGCAACGGGCCGCCGTGATTGGAGGAATTTTGATAAGATATGGTCACATCTTTTGGAACAAGAATCGTATACCTGCTATTGCGATGCCTGGAGACTGAATTGATTTCTACCTCATTGCCGGTTTTATCAACCGCCAGGCCAATACCTGAATTATCTTCCAACCCCAGGCTGTTGATAGGTCTTAACCCTCTCGCTCTTTCTGAGTTGTGATGCCCCCGGTCTGTGGTGGAGATTAAGACAAAGTTTTCGTTATGACCTTCGATGGTCACTTTGTGTACTTCATTAATTCTAATTTTGCCGGAACTTAAGTCAAGCTTGTATTCCTGACCGGATACAGACCCGGTATAAACTAATAAGAATGATGCTATGATTGCTAATGCCTTGAACTTTTTCATTGTTTTAATTTTAATGTTGATCCTATTATTTTGAGTTTTTGACCTATTGCTTTTTTGTCACTTTATGATAATTTGAAAATTCCGAGTTGCGCTTCGTCTTTTACAGACTTGATGGTCTCGACGTCATCAATTATCTTTTGCATGTTATTGATAGCTCGGTTCTCTTTAAGATTAACAAGTATGTTTATGAGCGTCATTTGGATAACCGGTTCTTTCTCGGTAGTGAGTGCTTTGATAAAAGCATCTTTCACGGCAGGCTCGTTGGAAAACCGGTAAAGTGCTTCGATAGCCGCCAGCCTTACATTGATGTTATTGTCTTTATTCATGGTGCTTACCAATACGGCTATAATTTCATCATCGGCTTCTGATAATTCAAACGCCGCGTTTACACCCATGATTCTTTGGGAGGCAGATGACTGGTCCTCCAATGAACGGATGACCACCGCTTTGGTAGCGTCTATTTCTTTCTTGAGGGAAGAAATTTCCTCCTTGTGCCCGGACTTAATCACATACATGCCAATGACGGCACCGATCATGACCAGGATTACGGAAGCAGCTATTTGCCAGGGTCCGGAAATGTTTAATCCGATGATCCTTGATTTTTTGTTATGGATACTTTTTTCGAGATCTTCGAGTGTGTGATCCAGCTCTATTATTTCATCTTCCAGCATACTCATAAACCCTGCTTCCAGTGACTTATCGGGCTGCTGCACCAATCTTGACTGCATGATTCCCATTACCTCCTTGAGTCGATGATATTCTTTGGCAACCTCAGCGTCTTCCTCTATTTTTTTCGAAATGATCACTGTCTGATCCCGGTCAAGTTTTCCATCGATATAATCAATGAGCATTGTCGTTAAATCTGATGTATCCATGACTAATTATTTTTAAAATAAACTTCCTTTAATTGGTTGATGGCTCTGTGAACCTTCACCTTTACCGCTCCAACCGAGCAATCCAGAATTTTACTAATCTCTTCATATTTAAGCCCCTGAAAGCGGCTCATTACTAAAATTTCTCTTTTATCTTCCGGCAGTTGCGCCATGGCCTCGTAAAGTGCCTGTTTTTTTTCTTTTAGTTCCAATGACTCCAGGGCTGTCTCTGTTTCAACTGTAAGTGAATTCACTTCCTGGAAGTCGGAGAACATTACCTTATTTTTTTTTAAGTGATCAGCAAAATTATTTCTGGCCAGCTGGTAAATCCAGCTTTTGAATTTGTATTCAGGGTTATAAGATTTCCTGTATTTGATGATCCTGTAAAAAACATTTTGCACCAGGTCTTTGCTTACATCCTCATTAAATGTAAGACGAAGAAAGAAATTGTAAAGCTTTACATGATAGCGATCAAACAATGGCTTCATCAACGCCAATTGGTCATTTTTGACCTTTACCATTATTTCTTCGTCAGAATACAGATCCACTTTAAAGTTGGTTTCAGTAAAATTTAGATAGGTTACCTCAATTTACTGAAATGGTTACAGGAGAGCGACTAAAAATTTAAAATCCTTAATTTTTATGGATGGTATGGCAGCGATCAGACGAATTTCCAATGCGATTTGTTGTCTGCCGATATGGTGTTTTAGTATAAATTGCTGCAATATTAGCGGAAAATTATCGAAATTACCCTGGCATTAAAATGATATATATGTAGGTCGAATCGGCCTTTTACCGTTAATGGTAAAAGTAATTCAGGCTTGTAGCTTTAGCCATCAGCATGATTGATGAACTAAAAATGTAAAAGATGTGAGTACTTCAAAAGAAGATTTTGAACAGGATTTACACAGGGAGATAGCAAAGAGCGAGTATCGAAGGACTTATCTTTCCATAGGCGTTATACTGGTAAGTTTATTGTTGGCGCTGGTTAATTTTATTTTTTTCAGACACCTTACCAATGATCTTTTTGGAGAGGTCAATATTTACCAGGTAATGTTTATCTGGATTATTGTTTTCATGATCTACGAGTTTGCCGTTCTTAAGCGTTTGAAAAAATATTTAAAACACGATCAGCCGGTTCCGAGGATATTCAAGATTATCAACGTGATGGACGAGATCTCCTTTTTGAGTGCCTTGCTTTTTTTGTTAATCTACTATAGCCAGCAATATTTGTTCCTGGACTCGCCTGTGTACGTAATGTATTTTGTTTTCCTGATTTTATCGGCGCTTCACCTGGATTATCGCCTTAGTATTTTAATGGGTGTAGTAGCAGCGGTGGAATATGTACTAATCGCCAACTACGCGTATTATTATATGGACTCAAGCGCTAACCCGGCCCCGGATGCTCCTTTAAATATTTATTATACCAAAGGATTTTTATTCATCATTGCAGGGTGTTGTGCCGGATATGTCGCCGAGGAGATCAACAACCGTATCCGTCGCGCCTTTGACAACCTAATGGCTAAAAATCGCATTGAAAAACTATTTGGTCAGCAAGTCTCCAAAGAAGTGGTAAAAACATTGATCAATCAACCTGAGCAATCAAAAAAGGTGGAAGCCTCCATTATGTTTCTGGACATACGGGACTTTACTTCTTTGGTGGAATCAAAGACCCCGCAGGAAATTATTGAGTACCAAAACAAGGTTTTTAAGCCGATTATCAATATTATCAACGATCACAACGGCATTGTCAACCAGATCCTGGGTGACGGGATCATGGCTTCGTTTGGTACCCCGATTGAGCGGGACGACCACGGGGAGAAGGCTTATCAATGCGGTTTGAAAATATTGGATAAGGTGGAGCGTATGTCGAAAGAAAGGAATATCCCTTTTACCAAAGTAGGAATTGGCATCCACAGCGGCCCGGTGGTTACGGGAAATATCGGCAATGATGAACGAAAGCAATTTTCAATAAGCGGTTCTGCTGTTATCATCGCCGCGCGCCTTGAGCAGCTGAACAAAAAGCTAGCCTCACAGTTTGTTATCTCAAAAGAAGTCTATGCAAGCCTGCAGGAAAATAATGGTGGCATCACCGGCATTGGCAGTCATGAGCTGAAAGGTATCGAAAAAAAGATTGAAGTTTACAAGGTCCGATAGCGAGGTAGCAAGTGATGCCCGCAATTAACTGCGCTCCACTAATAAAATATTACGACCTGCTATAAAATATTTCTCACAAGTGGCTTGCGAATAATTTATATTGATCTGAAAATAGCCAGTTAAAAATAAATTGTAAACACATGAAAAGAGTAATCACTGCCCTATGCTGCGTTCTGTTGAGCGCTTCATGGCTCTACGCCGATAGATACACACCGCGAAACGATTTTGCAAATAGCGAAAATCCCGATGAAGTCAAGGAGGTGTTGAAGGTTGTAAACCAGCTTTTCGATGGCATGCGTAATGGAGACAGCGCCATGGTAAGCGCCGTGTTTGATAGAAGCGTGAGAATGGCCAGCATTGAAATCAGGAACGGCGTCCCCAGCTTTCGCGAAGGCTCGTTGGAGCGGTTTTTAAATGCCGTGGGAACCCCTCACGACAAAGTTTGGGACGAAAGGATTTGGGATCCAGTGGTGAAAATAGATGATAACATGTCTACCGTTTGGGTGAATTATGCCTTTTACCTGGACGATCAATTCAGCCACTGCGGTGTTAATGCTTTTCAGCTATTTAAAAGTGTCTCGGGATGGAAGATTATTAATATTACCGATACCAGAAGAAAAGATCGTTGTGAAGAACCCTGATATTCGCACTGGTTAGCAATTCAAGCCTGCAAATCCTTAATATTTGGATCTCCGTTCATTCGGCTAATTTAATCGCAGTTTTATACGACTTTATTTAACTTTATGTGAAAATAAATGTTGAATTGATAAGGTGCGATTATTATTGGTGAGATCCGTTTACCTGAATACTATGTTGTCTTGTTGCAGGATATTCATATTCCTATTTTTTGTAGATATCCATTTGGCGAGAGGCCAATGCGCTGAGGTGAATCAGGCTTATAAGGCCGGGGAAATTATAGAATACAACGTTGCCTATAACTGGGGGTTTATTTGGGTAAATGCGGGAGAGGCTATTTTTAAGGTGGAGGAAAAGAAGATCGGCGGGCAACCGGTCTTTCATTTTCATGCCTATGGGACTTCTTTAAAAAAGTGGGACTGGATCTACAGGGTGAGGGATACCTATGAGTCGTTTCTCGACATGGAGTACTTAAGGCCCGTCAGGTTTAAGCGAAATACCTCAGAGGGAAAATACAAAGCAAATAATGCCTACGAATTTGACTATGAAAAAGGGAAAGTATATACGGCTACCCAAAATAGCGACAAACCGCTTTCTAAAGATACTATTCGGTTACAGCGGTGTACATTTGATGTATTATCCATGATATATCAGGCCCGGAACATAGACTATCGACAGTACAAAAAAGATGACAAAATCCCGATTTCCCTGATTATCGACGGTGAGATTTATAACCTATATATTCGATATTTAGGGGAGGAATTATTGAAAACAAGGGATAAAAAAAAATACAAATGTATCAAATTTAAGCCTATGCTAGTGGAGGGAACTATGTTTTCTGCCGGCGAGAATATGACGGTATGGGTGACCAATGATCAGAACAGAATCCCCCTTTTGATAGAGGCAAAAGTACTGGTTGGGTCCGTTAAGGCTTATCTTTCAAACACCCACGGGCTCAAAAATACCATGAAATCTTTGGTGAAGTAAGTCTTCTCATTTTCAAGGACTTAGACATTATCGGGTTTAATTTTACAAAATTATTTACTTTAAATCATTGTAACATTAACCTTATTACCATATATTTGTACAAATTTCTTTCCATAGCTGGTTGAAAGAGACCGTTCGAGATTAGTCCCCCTAATCCGAGCGGTTTTCCTTTTTTTAGGGGATCCTGTTTTGGACCTCCCGGCAAAGAAACCTAGTCCATATATTGATTTTTTAGAAAATCGATTAACTTGGTTTTATCAACCGCATTGGCAACGGTATCCTTGCCAACACTTCTATAGTTAAACCCTTTTCTTTTCAGGCTTTTGATCAAATGATTGTTCAGAACGTTTTTGCCATCAAAAATGTATTTGCCCCTCATGTTTTCCAGCTTTTCAACATCGGGATTTCTGAATTTTTCGTGTTCATTGCCAATAATCAGCCCGTCGATATTTCCATTAACCATTTCATATTGCTCGTGGTAAACACTGTATTTGCCTTCATAGGAGGGGTTTTCTACCTTGAAGTTTTCTAAGGCGCCCTTGACCGTGTCGTAAATGTGTACGTGAGCTCCGCGGTCCATCAATTCCCTGGCAACCTGGACAGGCTTTGACTCCCTCAAATCATCTGTTCTGGCTTTGAAACCAATACCCCAGATAATGAAGTTTTTATCCGACAGGTCGTCACCAAAGGCATGAATGATCTTTTCGCTGAAATACTTTATGGTTTTATCGTTTACTAAAATGGTGGATTCAATAATTTCCAGGGGACTGCTAAACAGCTGACCGTACTCGGCGATTGCGCTGGTATCTTTAGGAAAACAGCTTCCGCCATATCCCATACTGGCATTTAAAAATTTTCTTCCTACCCTGGTGTCTTTACCAACGCCTTCCTGGACTTCCCGGATGTTAGCACCTACCGCATCACACAGTATAGCTAATGAGTTCATAAAAGAAATTTTGGTGGCCAGTAAAGCATTAGCGGCATATTTGGTCACTTCAGAACTAAGTGTTGTCATCGGTGAAAGTGTGGATCTCCCGTGGAGGTACAGGAAAAACTCTGTTACCTTATCCAGGGCCTCAGTGTCGTCACATCCGTAAACAATTCGGTCGGGTGTTCTTAAATCTTCCACCGCCGTACCTTCGGCCAGAAACTCAGGGCAGGAGCCGACCGAAATCTTCACGTCATTTACTAAATGCTTGTCAATGATTTCTTTCACCAAATAAGCGGTTCCGGGAGGCACCGTACTTTTGTTTAAAACCACGCAGTCGTTTTTAACGTTTTTAGCAATTTGCTCCGCTGCCGCACAAACATATTTTAGGTTTGCTCTCCCCTTTTCGTTAGGAGGTGTCCCTACGGCAATAAAAATTATTTCCGGGCGATCGAGCGCAAGGGATATATCCGTGGTGGCAACAATATTTTCATGGTTTTCCTGTAATAACTCAATCAATCCCTTCTCATGTATGTGCAGGGAATCGGAATCATTGTCGATTACCTTATTTATGTTTTCAACTTTATTATTATCTGGGTCATAAATGGTTACCCTGTGAGTTCTTGCAAAGTGGGCACCGGTTGGCACGCCTACATAACCTGCTCCAAAAATCGTTACTCTAGCCATAAAACGTTACTATTCTATTTTGATATAAGACAATTAATTCACAATTATATGCAAAATTACAATACCGCCAAGTTATTGATTTAAAAGTTTTTATGTTGAAATCTGGTCTATTTGATGGCAGCAGGTAAGATTATTGATATAATATACACGGTTGGAGCCGGCAAATGCTTTATTTATCCCTCTGATGGAAAGAAACAGATAGAAATTTGTACGGTAGCCAGCCTGGTTTGACAGGTAATAAAATGGTGAACTTTAATTTATTGTTTTAATTTTAAGTTTAATTTGAATGTGTATATTCCGCTTATTTGCAGGATGGATTATTATTTGTTAAAAGGTATTTTTTATGCGAGAGTAGTAATACAATGGATAAGAATTTAGTAAAGTTAGTCCGGGCCTTTTTATTGCTGGTTCTTAGTTTGGCCATAGGTATTATTGGCTATATGATTATCGAAGGTTATTCATTTGTGAATGCGGTCTACATGTCGGTGATTACCATTTCAACAGTGGGTTACGGAGAGGTGGAGCCACTATCCAAATCCGGTAAATTATTTACATCTACTTACATCATTGTAAACCTGGGTATTTTTGCCTATGTTGTTTCCATATTTACTACCTATTTACTTGAAGGAGAACTTAGAGTTATATTTAGAAATTTCATACAGGGAAGAGAAGTGAAACAACTGAGAAATCATACCATTGTTTGTGGTTATGGCCGTAATGGATCAAAGGCATGCGAGCAATTGATTAAGGAAAAACGCGAATTCGTATTGATTGACAATAACGAGGAATTACTACAACATTTCAAAAATAACGGGAAGTTTCAAAGCCTTGTAGGCGATGCCACGGCGGATGAGGTTTTAAAAGATGCGGGTATAGAAAAAGCATCTTCGATCATCACCACGCTGCCCAGCGATGCGCAAAATGTTTTTATTGCCCTGACAGCCAGGGAGCTTAATCATGATATCAAAATCATTGCCAGAGCTTCCGATCAAAATTCCGAAAAGAAATTGTATAGGGCGGGGGCAACTCACGTGGTAATGCCCGATGCATTGGGCGGAATGCACATGGCACAATTAATTGCAAAACCCTATGTGATAGAGTTTCTGGAATTATTAAATGGGGTAGGCGGTGAGAATGTTGTGTTAGACGAATTCTCATTTGACCAGCTGCAGGAAAAATACCACCAAAAATCGTTGGCCCAATTGGATATTCGAAAAAATACAGGTGTTACCGTGATTGGATTAAAGGAACAGAATAAAGGATTTCTGTTTAATCCCCATCCCGAAACGACGGTAAATCACGGTGATGTACTCATCATATTAGGCGCACAGGAGAATATTGATTCATTCAAGAAACAATATTCCACATAAACCATTGTGCCGGATATTTTCATTGTCGCCAGTGCCAAAATCAATTATGCCATCAATCACATGCCAAACATTATGCAGGCTGGTTATCCTGGCTAGCAGACACCTGGTTATCTTTTTCTTTAAATAACACCCAAAACAACAGAGAAACAATAAGTGCCATAATGGCCGGGAAATACCAGATAGATCGCCATGCATGGCTTTCACCGTAGGTATAATATTCAACCACAAAGCCTGAAACCCATGAGCCGATCAACATTCCCACGCCGTACGTAACCAGGGTAATAAAACCCTGAGCGCTTGCCTGAATGGCTTTAGGAGCCTTTTTATCAACATAAATTTGTCCTGTGACAAAAAAGAAATCATAGCATATACCATGCAAAAGAATGCCGATATAAAACATAAAGACAAGGCTTTCATTATTTCCAAAAGCAAATAAACCATAACGAACCACCCAGGCTATCATACCAATTAAAAGCATTTTCTTCACACCCAGCCGTAAAAATAGAACTGGCATTAAGAACATAAACAGCACCTCTGACAACTGTCCCAGGGTCATTTTAAGTGCGGCGGTTTCCATGCCTGCCTCATTAAGAAATGCGTTGGTGAAATTGTAGTAAAAGGCAAGAGGAATAGAGATTAGCAGTGAGCTGATAACAAATATGGCAAAGGATTTCTCTTTCATCAATTTTAATGCTTCTAATCCTAATATGTTGGCAATGGTTACTTTTTCACCCTTGGATTTTGGTGGAGTTTTGGGAAGGCTAAAAGAAAACAGACCCATAAGTACTGATACGCTCGCAGCTATTTTTAAAGGAACCGACGTGTCCTCGAGGTACAGTTTACTGATCATGCCGCTGGCTATTATCCATCCCAAAGTTCCCAGAACTCTCACATAAGGGAATTGCTTTCCCGGGTCTTTCATTTGGTTAAAACAAATTGCATTGACCAGTGCCAGCGTAGGCATGTAACAAAGCGCATACAACAAAAGGACCCAAAAAAAATAATTAGGAGAAACAATAGTAGAAACCCAATATAAAATCGTCCCTCCGATAAGGTGCATGGCCGCCAGCACTTTTTCGGCCGGAAAATACTTGTCTGCGATCATGCCGATAAAAAAGGGAGAAATGATGGCGCCAATCGGAATAGCGCTATAAGCCTGCCCCACTTCCAGCCCATCGAAACCAATCTTGAAAAGATAGGTGCCCATGGTTACGAACCATGTTCCCCAAATAAAAAACTGGAGAAACATCATCACCGAAAGCTGAATTCTTATGGCAGGCCTCATATTTTATTGGGGATTATATTTTGACATTCATTTAACCGGGACATAATAATCCCAATAAAATACTCTTTTTATCTCAACTAAATAAATAATTGGATAAATAAAGTTTTTGAGTATATAATCTTTAGCTAATATATTCAGCTATACAGGCTTTGATTTGTTCGGCGAGAAATTCAACCTGGGGATTTTCAAGGATTGAGGTATGGGTTCCCGGCACGTCGATCACCTGTACGCCTCCGAGAGCGAAGTTGCTCCATCCAAGGTCGTAATCTTTTATAATCATAAAACCCCTGTCCTTGGCTCTGAACAAATGTATTTTGCCATCGTAGGGCTTCATCTTATATTTTTTACTAGCCTGATAGCAGGCTTGCTTGACATCCTGCAGGTGTAGGGGGATTGTTCCTTCCTGGTTAATATGCTCCTGGTATTTCTTTTGCCAGTTTTTGTTTTTTTGCCGGCGCTGGATTGTTTTGATTTTTTGAGATATGAATTTGATTTTTTTGCTGTTTTCAGTGGCAAAAAAATCGTTGATATGATAGCTCACCCTTCTTAGCCAGCTGTTTAGCTCATTTGAAACCAGCTTTTCACCTAAAGCAATATTTTCGTGTGTATATACCACCGAGGTATCCAGCAGGGCGACAAGACCAACCTCTTTGCCTTTTTGTCGCAATTGGCTGGCCAATTCAAAAGCTACCCTGCCCCCAAAGGAAGAGCCGCCAATGAAATAAGGACCATCGGGGTTATGTTCAATGATTTCTTCCATATAGTGGGTAGCCATTTCCTCGATCGTAAACAACGGAGTCTCCTGGCCATTCAGGCCCTTAGCCTGTAACCCGTAAAATGGATGTTCATTGCCCAGTGATTCAGCCAATGGCTGATAGTTTAATATGTTGCCACCTACACCGTGGATACAATAAAATGGCTGATTTTTGCCCGTAATATTTACTGCTACCAGGGAGGACCAGTTCTTATCCATTGAAATAGAGGATACAACACTACCAAGTTTCCGGATGGTATTATGGGTGAACAAAACAGCCATGGGAATTCTCTTCTGGCTGATGGTCTCTACCTCTGCCAGCATTCTGGCGGCCAACAGGGAATTGCCCCCAAGTTCAAAGAAATTGTCGTGAATACTTATCCCTTCTACCCCCAGGACTGTATTCCAGATTTTTAATATGTGCTCCTCCATGTCGCTTAGGCCTTCCATACTTTTTTCCTCCCCGTTTAAGCTGGCGGTGTCAACGGACGTCAACGCTTTTCTATCTATTTTTCCATTGGGGGTGGTGGGAAATGAAGCCAGTTGTACGAATTGAGTAGGCAGCATATAAACCGGTACCTGCACTTTTAAAAAACTCCTCAGGTCCATTACCGGTATGTCATCACCGGTCTCAGAGCAGAAATATGCTGTTAGCTGGGGTTCCTGATTTTTGTTTTCCTTTACTGCTACAACTGCCTCCTTGACGGCCTGGTGTTTCATTAAAGCCAATTCTATTTCCGAAAGCTCTATTCTAAAGCCGTTAATTTTTACCTGGTTGTCTTTTCTGCCCTTGTGGATTAATAAATCGTCATGTGTCAGCAACCCCAAATCACCACTTTTATAGAGGATCTGATTTTCCTGGTCTCCAATGACCTTGAAAACCTTTTTGCTTAGCTCCGGTAAATTCCAATACTGGTTGGCAATATACCTGCTTTTAATGCAAATCTCTCCAATTTCTCCCCGTGGTACCGGCTGCTCATTTTCATCCAGTAATAACACCTCCATATCTTCGACGGGATATCCGATGGGAACAATCTGATTCTCTATGTGGGTTTCGCGATTAATTACAAAATATCGGACCGTGCCAGTCTCCGTAGAGCCCAACCCGGTTAATATTACCATGTGCTCACTGAAATGCTTCCAGGCCATGGTTATGTTTTTATAGGGAACCCGCTCTCCCCCAAATATGAGCAACCTGATAGAAGGAAATAAAGTGTTGCCTTTGATGATTGGAATGAAATGCCTGAAAACAGATGAAACAGAATGATAGACAGTGATTTCTTCTTTTAATAACCATTCTTCTAATCCGGCGAGACCGTATTTCTTGATATTGTATGGGAATAGCGAGGCGCCATTTAATAAGGCACCAAATATGCCGTAAACCGATCCCATAACACTACAGGAGTACAACATGGTGAGCCGGTCGTCAGAAGTAATTTTTTGTATATTGGTCCTCCGCATGCACCCGTGGAGCAGATTTCTTTGGTTTTGCGGAATACCTTTCGGATTACCGGTCGACCCGGAAGTATAAATAATATATGCCAGATCATCTGGAGAGGTATCCGTCGTGGGATTTTGTTTGCTGATTGACTGATCAATAGTATCAATATTGACGATTTCCAATTGGCCGTCTCCCAACTCTGCCGCCTGGGCCATGGTGTCATCATTGACCAGTAACAACCTGGCACCTGAGTCTTTTATCACCAAACTGTTTCGATCAAAGGGAAAATCCGGGTCAAGCGGCACATAATAATTTCCTGATTTTAATACCCCAAATATGGTCGCTATAAAGCTTGATCCCTGGTCGAGGAAAATCACAACCGGCGCCTTTACGAGATCTTTTCTTTGGTTTAAAACGGCTGCTATTTGATTGGAAAATTCATTTAACGCAGTATAGCTGTAGCTTGAATTTCTATCTTTTATGGCCAGGTGCTCGGGGTATAAAGCCACCATGTTTTCGAACCGCTTAGCGACAGACTGTTCCGTTTCCCTTTTGTCAAATTGAGGGGATTTGATATTTTGAATCGAATTATCTCGGTGCATTTATAACTTAATTACTACCTACTTGTAAAGTAACCTAGATGGGACTGTAAAATTCGGGGTATTTGAGAATTACTTGGGCGGGATTTTTTAATCCCCAGGGTAATAAGTTAATGAGGCCCCACGTTGACTACAAAAGTAACAAAAATGTGTGTGTAAAAAAAAACAGGTTATGAAACTAACGAGAAATTTAACCCAAAAACCTACAAGTCTTTGTTTTTTGCTCTTTCTTACTACCATTTACATGCTTCAGGGTTGTTCGGAGGATGACCAACCAGGTTTACCTTTCAACAAAACCCCTGGTGATGGGGAGTTCTACCGGTTGAAAGGTTTTGGCAGCGTCGATGTCATCTCTGAAAATCGTCAGGTCAGGGTCCTGGTCAGAGTTACTGATAGTCTGAATTTTGGTGTAACAAATCTGGATAAATCGGATTTTGAGGTATTAGAAAATAATATTGATAAGGTAAATGATGTGGAGGCCAATACTAAAATTGATCCGGACAGTATTCCATTTACCATTAAAACGGTACTGTTGCTGGATCTAAGTAGCAGTGTGGAAGGTAAAATAGCGGAGATCAAAACGGCAGTTAAGGAGCTGATACAGGCAAAGGTACCCGACCAGGAATTTGCCTTGTATACATTTGACAGCAAGGTTAAATTGGTCCAGGAGTTTACCAGCAGCACATCGAGCCTGATCGCGGCTGTCAATTCGTTGCCTGACATCAAGCTTGATGCCTCCACCAACTTGTTTCAGGCCATTATCGAAGCTAGTGGCGCCTGGCAGGATAATATAGGCATCGACCGTATCGAAGAGGGCAGCATGATCATATTTACCGACGGCAAACACAACGCAGATCCGGGGTTGAGGGTGGAAGATGCCATTGATGCCCTTGACGAAAAATCGGTTTACGTAGCAGCCCTGGATGGGCCCAACCTGGACCAGCCCACTTTGATCCAGATTGTTGGAGACGAAAACAAATATATTTTTGCCAATGATGTGTCAAAGCTGGCTTCCGTATTCCTGGAAATTCAGGATAAGATACTGACGCAGTCAAAAAGTATCTACTACATTACCTACACCAGCCCCATCTCTGTTCCGGGAACACAAAATCTAAAAATCATGATTAATAATAACAGAAACCCCGGTGCGGATTGTTTGGTTGAAAAGGCTTTTTCAACCGATGGGTTTTAGTATCTGGCAAACTTTTTGTCATTGTAGGGCGTTAGCGTTATATTTAATTAACCAATATCAAAACCCGAACCATTATGGTTTATCACGGTTAATAATTATTGTGGCAACACCAATTTTTTCGATTAAATGAAATGCTAATGAACCTCCATTATCAATTCTCGGGAAAGATTAATTATTTATTAATATTGAGTGTGGCGCTGATCGCCTTAACATCTTGCGGCAAAAGGACCGGAGCCACCAGTGAAGACAGGCCTGAAACCGGGGATTCCACTGAAAATAACAAGGTATTGCCACCTGACAAAAGACCTCTGGCCATTGACAATGGGAAGATCTTTTTAAAAGAAGGCAAGAAGTTTTTGTGGGGAGGGGAAAAGGAGTTCCAGCACTTTGAGATAACCAATTGTCAATTAAAGGACGAGCAATTTCATTATGGTATCGGTCGTGAAAAATTTCCGGCCCTGCTGGCACCTGATTTTATCGACGTTTCAACGGCCGACTCACTGTATGCCGAGAATGCCCGTTTCCTGATGGTGAAAATGGATGGGATTACCAAGGCCTATTCGGTAAAAGACCTGACGAGACATGAGGTGGTGAATGATGAAATAAATGGTAAACCCATCATGGCCGCTTATTGCATTCTAGCAGACCTGGGCGCAATTTACGATAGAACTATGGGGGGCAAGACATTCACATTTGCGCTAAGTGGGTATACCTACTTTGACCCCGAAGTCTGGGATGGAATGGATGGGTTTGTATTATGGGACAGGGAAACCGAAAGTCTCTGGTGGCCCTTGATAGGTCAGTCGGTTTCAGGTGAGATGGCTGGAGCCTCTATGAAAGTGCTCCATGAGCAATGGTGGTCTCAAACCAACTGGAAGGACATTAAGACAAACCATCCCGATGCGCTGGTGCTGGCTTCAGGTCAGGATTTTGAACGTCCCGAGGAATGGGTCCGGTATAATAACGTGGAACCTGTTTCCGAAGAAGGCCAATCGATTGCTCCCAAATGGGGAGAGAATAGCACTCCCGATTAATGCGGTTTCCAGAGGACAGGACATAAGAACTTGTTGTAAATTCCCGGCAATTTCCTTGGGTGTCGACCTCAGCATAATGATCAAATGGGTGTTTTACCACTCATATAAAAACACTTTTGTTTCCCCGTAATTCCCCCTACATTTAACCCTTCAAAATAAATTTGATCCTAATTGCATTCTAAACCCACAACCAAATGAAATATAAATGTCTAGTGGCCGTGTTGATGGCCTTTATAAGTATTTATTCCTGGGCCTTGCCGGATGGAGATAAAGTTAATAAGTATACCTATACAGTAGACCTGACCAAAGTAAAAGATGACAGAGTGACGGTAGAGCTGACCATTCAGCAGCTAGGTTTAAATGAGGCAATTTTCAACCTGCCAAAAATAATTCCTGGTACCTACAAAGAAGCTGATTACGGCCGGTTTGTTTCTAATTTGAAAGCTTTCGATAAAAAGGGAAAACCACTGGAAGTGATAAGGGAAGATGATAATACCTGGAAAATTGCCAAGGCCAAAAAGCTCAGAAAAATCACCTATGAAGTGGACGACACCTACGATGCCGATATGGGTGCCAATCAGGTCTATCCCATGGCCGGGACAAATATTGAGGATAAGGCCAACTTCGTATTAAACACCGGCGGGGTTTTTGGTTATTTTGAGGGCATGAAAGAAAGTGAATTTGAACTTAATTTCATTAGACCCAAGGAGTTTTATGGCTCCACCGGACTTATACCGGAAGCCACCGGCATCAAGTATCAGTATAATTTGAAAAAGGAGAATATTACCACCGGGGAGGAAGATAAATTGGTAGACAGGTTTGTGACATCTGATTATAATCTTTTAATCGACTCTCCCATTATGTATAACAAACCCGATACGACTTTGATAGATGTAGGAGGGACAGAGGTGTTGATATCGGTATATTCTCCGAAAGGAATGGTTACTTCAAAATTTATTGCCGAGAACATTGACGAGATTTTGAATGCGCAAAAAAGCTATTTGGGCGGTACCTTGCCGGTTGATAAATACGCCTTTATTTTTTACTGTGAAGATCCGGCAAAATTAGCGCCTATTCAAGGGGCTCTGGAGCATTCCTATTCTTCCTTTTATTATTTTCCTGAAGTGCCCCAGGAAAACCTTCGTCAAACGGTCAAGGATGTAGCAGCCCACGAATTTTTCCATATTGTTACGCCTTTGAATATTCATTCTGAAGAAATTCAATACTTTGATTTTAACGACCCTCAAATGTCCAAGCATCTCTGGATGTATGAGGGAGTAACAGAATATTCCGCCCACCATGTGCAGGTCAAATACGATTTAATCAGTGAGGAGCAATTTCTGGCCACGATGCGTGAAAAGATGCAAACAGCCAGTTTTAGTTTTAATGATACCTTGTCATTTACTGACTTAAGTGAATATACGCTTCATAAGTATCCGGATCAATACGGCAACGTTTATCAAAAAGGAGCACTAATTGCCATGATGATGGATATACAATTGCGGCATCTGTCAGATGGCGCCTACGGTATCCAGGATTTGATGAGGGACCTGGCCAAAAAATATGGCAAAAATACACCCTTTAAAGACGAAGATCTATTTGATGAAATTGTGGCACTTACTTATCCGGAAATGGGAGAGTTTTTTGATACTTATCTGATCAATGGAAATGTACTCCCTTACAAGGAGGTGTTAAAACTTGTAGGCGTTAATTATGACTTCGAAAGGTCGTATAAAGACTTTAGCTTTGGAAATATAAGCCTTGGCTATGACCAGGAAGCCCAGAAACTTATAGTGGCTGGCACCGAAGATATGAATGATTTTGGTGAAAAATTGGGCTATAAGGCTGGCGATTTGTTGTTGAAAGTAAATGGAAATGATATTCCACTTCAAGGATTAAGACAGTTTATTGACGGGATCAAAGCGGGCATGAAGGAGGGAGATATGTTTTCAGTAACTGTTTTGAGAACCAATGATTCGGGCGAGAAAGAAGAAATGACTCTGAGTCACGAAATATTCAAAGCGGGGCAAAAAGAGTATAACGCCTTGTCATTCGATGAAAATGCTACGGAGCAACAGGTGAAGATAAGAAAGAGCTGGTTAAAGCCATAACCTTAGCCATTGGCATTTAGCGAAAAATAGCTACTTCTATATGTGGCTATTTTTCGAGTTTAAAGAAAGTAATATGAATGTTCCTAAAGTGCTTCGGCACGTAGTAAGTTTTAAATTCAAAGATGATGCGACCCCAGAGCAAATTGGTGAAGCTGTTTTAAACTTTGAGAATCTACCAACAAAAATCCCTGAAATTATGGATTTTGAATGGGGAATCAATAATAGCACCGAAGGTCATAGCAAGGGCTTTACCCATTGTTTTACATTGACTTTTAAAGATGAAAGCACTCGTGACATCTACCTGAAGCACAAAGATCACTTGGCTTTTGTAGATAAAATAGGACTATTATTAGCCGATGTTTTCGTTATGGACTATTTAACCGGAGATTAACAATTTTTTGAAATGTCAATGAACCGGCCTTTACCCAAAAGGGAGCTTCCTCCGAGCGAAAGGTGCTCCTAAAATAATTTCACAGTGATTTTACCGTAATCAGGCTTGTTTCTTTTCCGTAACAGATTCCAGCTCCTCTTTGAGTTTACTTTCCCTTTTCAGCGCCATTTCATACTGTTTTTTGACGTGGCTGATATCAAAGGCAAAGTTTAAAACCTTGCTGGGCTCGTTGTTATTGTCCAGTATCACCGAATAGCTGCCAACGACATTTACTTTGGCGCCATTTTTAGCTATCAATGTATATTCTCCTGTATTGACTATCCCCTTTTTGAAACCTTCCCACATTTGCCTGTATTCATCACTGTTAACGTAAGCTTTATCCATGAACACCTGGCTGTTTTTGCCTTTTAGTTCCTCCAACGAATATTTTACCAGATGGCAAAAAGACTCGTCCGCATCCAAAATTTTGCCGGAAATATCGTATTCGATAAAAGTAGTGCCGTTTTTGTGAATGGCTTCCATTCTTCTTTCCAGGTCAAAAGCGTTCCTTCTCATTTCTTCCTGTGTGGCAGTGAGCTCCTCCATATTTTGTCTCATTTCTTCCTCCTGGGAACGCAACTGCTCGGCCTGCTCTTGAGAGTTTTGATACAGGACCTGCGTACGGTCGTTGATTCTGGTATTGGTAATGGATGCAGCTATTATTTCCCCAAGCTTTTCCAGGAAGTGAATATGGTATTTTTCAATTTTATGAAACGATGCGATTTCGATAACTCCCTCTATGACCTGATCATTTTTTAGCGGAACAATGACTATATTTCTCGGTACAGATGTGCCAAGTCCCGAAGTAATGTTCACATAATTCTTCGGAATTTCGGTCATATATATTGTTTCTTTTTCTAGCACGCACTGTCCTACCAATCCCTGGCCCACGGCCACCCTCTTTTCCAGAAATTTTTTGCGCTCAAAGGCATAACAGCCTTGCAATTCCAGGAAGCGTTCCTCTCCTTCCTCTTTGATCACAAACATGCCACCCTGATTGGCATTCAGATATTTTACCAAATAACTGATGACCTCATAAGACAAATCCTCCAGGCCGGTCTTGTTGTCCCTGATGATGTTACTTATCTCGGCAATACCGACATTCATGAATTTTTCATTCCTTTCTCTTTCCGCGCCCTCCATGAGATTTTTTCGCATGTTCATCAGTGCATTTCCCATTTCATCGTCTTCGGCAATTTCATAATCCAGATCGAAATTGGCATTGGCAATATGATTGGCGAATTCAATATTTGTCTGCATTCTTTGATCAAATGCTTTCAGTGAGTCCTTGTTTATGGTGTGTTGCTTACTTTCTTTTTCCTGATTATAGGCATAGTAGCCTGCCAATAACACAGCCAGGAGCAATAAACCTATATGCAGCAAAAAGGTCGATAAACCCATATGTGGCAATTCTGTAATGAATACCTTTTGAACGACCTGGCTTTCGTCAATGGTCCCTAAATATTGCATGTAGGCAACACCGGAATGGTGAAGCACGAGAATTGAGGTCAGAGGAATAAAAACACGCCAATTCCGATAGGTAAGCAAGGCGATGACGGCTACGAAAGCTGTAAAATGTGTTTCGAACAACCCGTGCATCTGATAAATAAACTGCGCGGTGAAAAATGCCAGACTGACACTGGCGAGATATTGGTTTAAGCTTTTTGTTGGAGAAGTAAACCTGGCGATGAAGTATATTGCGAGGTTCAGCACACCGACACCAACGCCGGCCCACCAGGTGTTATGAAAAATCGCAAAAACCAATCCCAAAGCAAAGTAGAAAACCAGTAGTAGTTCTATGATTTTATTCGACTTTTTGTAGAATTCCTGTAAAAAGAAAGCCAATCCATCATTTTCTCTCGTAGCAGTCATTGATTAGATAATTATAGTATAACATCATTAATTTCATTATTTCCCGTTAAGGAGTTTCCAAGGGCTGTAAAAGTGGAAAGTGACAGCTGTTGGTATGAGGTTCCCGAAACATACCCGAATGCCCGGCCTGGGGTGCGACCGGCTGGCATGTTAGTTGCTATACCATGATCCATGGGATGGGTAGGATTACCCTTATCATATTTCGTTTCTAAATTTGCCACTTCAGTATTTTTTCCTGTCACATTTTAAAAAGTGATCAGCTCCCTTTAGACGTTGACCAAACTCCTTATATTTTAAAGCCACGAAATTGATAATTAACAGAAAAATATTAATCAATCCTTTTCATTTTACCCGTGGCATTCAGGTCTACATTTACAGCCACCGTTACCTGGCTTTGGGTTTTAGGGGTAGCACTCGGCATGGTAAAACTGGTGTTTATCCAGCCAAAAAATAAATCCTCCTCCAAACAATCGAAGCAGACGCTTGAAACCAAAGTAGTTAAGCCGCTTTATAAATCTAAGTTATGGAATTGGGCAGGTGGAGTCAAATCCAAAGGTTGTCGGAGAGGCACGGTGAATGTAATAACTTATCTTAATCTGTTGTGAAAGGTCAATAGGATGTCCGGTTTAACTGTATTTTTTGCGCTCACGGGAGTGATATGTAGCCATTATTCTTTCTAATCAAGGATTTCAAACAATATTTGGGCAAATTATATGGGTGTAATGTTGGCAGAATAAAAAACCGGCCAATCAGCTGATGACGCAGGCGACTTCCGGGATTTTATTCATGTCAGGCATCCACCCGACGGTGTTATGAAATCATTATGATTCTGTTATCAGTGGCCGGAAGTATAACATATAGCCAGAAAAGTGCGTAAATTATGCTAGAAACGCCAAACTAAATGAAATTATGGAAACCAACAGTTTCAAAGTGTCGATTTACGAGGCTCTTGAGACACTAGACCTGGATCAAATTGATCAGGTATTGTGTTATGTCAGAGAATTGCAGCATTCTCCAGAGCGCAGCTCGGATTATAAGCGATTCAGGCAAAATGCCATGAGGCAAATCAAGGAGGCTTTAAAGGCAGAAAAAGCGGCAGAAAATTTCGAGCTTCAGTTAGCCTAACGGACGACCCGATAGCCTGTTTAATAGCTCGATCAAATTGAGCTAACAGGTCACTTTACCCCCTTCCCACAGCGGCAAAACTTTCAGCCTTTACAGCTGGAGTAAAGCGGTAACAATCCCGGTATCTCTCAGATAATATAAATGTAGCCCAAGGCGCGGGCCATTTTTGGTTTAATTATTTCTTTGTTTATTTACGCTTAAGGTAAATACGTCGGGTCTTTGGTAATGCCCGCTTACATCAAGGGTCATTTTTTCTTTATAGATTTCATCCAGATTGATTTCCTGAAAAAGGATAGTTTCTTGATCAAATACAGGTGCTGTCATGTATTTACCATCAGGTCCGATAACACAGCTTCCTCCATTCAGGATCATTTTATCCGGATTACCTTCCAGGGAAGGAGGTAATGTTAATTTCGAGGGCAGGTCACCCGCTTTCAGGATCTGGCCAGCTGCCAGAACGAAACATCTTCCCTCGAAGGCATATTGCCTGCTGGCAATCTGGTGCATCTCATGGACTGTCGGCCATACTGCTACATGTATTTGTTCATCACTGTCATGCATAGCCTGCCGGGCTAGCGGCATCCAGTGTTCCCAACAAATTAAGCCATTGATTCTTCCATATGCTGTTTCGACGCTGTGTAATCCCATGCCGTCGCCCATACCGTACACCAACTTTTCGGTATAGGTTGGCATCAATTTGCGATGATGGTTGGCAATCTGTCCCTTTTCGTTGATTGTTAGCAAGGTATTGAATATGGTTCCGCTTGCTTTGCCACTTTTGGTAGTTTCATTGAGCCCCATACAAATTACCACCTTGTTATTTTTAGCTGCCTGACACAATTGACTGATTTCAGGTCCCGGAATTTGCACACTGTTATGAAACAATTCACTAAACACCTCCTTGGCCGGCTCATAATTCCACTGTGCTACTTCAGGACAATAATCCAGCCATGCGGGGTATCCGCTTAGCCAGGTTTCGCCAAATACAATAATTTCAGCGCCATTGTCAGCAGCTTCCTGCACCAGGTCCAGGGATTTTTCAAGACTTTTATTCAGGTCCAGATAGACGGGGCTGTGCTGGACTATGGCGACATTTATGGTTTTGTTCATCATATTTATCCCAGATTAAAAGTAATTTTAAGTGTTCTTAGGTAAAATTCAAAACAATTGGTTTTATGAAAAATCTGCAAAAGGTGCTATTTGATATGGTAAATTTTGATACCGAAGCATGGAATGACTTTAGCAGCAGGTGGAAGATCAAAAAGGTACCTAAAAATGAATTCCTGATTAAAAAGGGGATGGTGGAGAAACACTTCTATTTTGTAAACAAAGGGGTTTTAAGAGCTTATCACATAAAAGACGGGGAAGAAATATGTATTGGGTTCACCTATGACAATGACTTTTCGGGAGGCTACGATTCCTTTCTCACGGAAAAACCTACCCAGTTTTACATACAGGCCCTGGTGGATTCAGAGTTATTGGCCATTTCACGTGAAGATATGAACCTGATGTTTGACAGGTATAAAAGCGTTGAAAGATGGGGGAGGCTATTTAATGAGAAACTATTGCTGGGTAAAGGGTTGCGGGAAGTGGCTATCCTTTCCTATTCTGCCGAGGAGAGATACCGAAGATTGATGACCCAGAGCCCCCATTGCCTGCAGCTGATCCCTCAAAAATACCTGGCCTCCTATTTGGCAATGACGCCGGAAACCTTTAGCCGCTTAAGAAAAAAGGTCAAAATCTGAAACTTGATGTAGATCAAGTTGCACGCTATGATTTTACTTTAATTTTGAGTTGAAAATTAAATTCAATAGCATCATGATTGAAGTAAACGCTTATTTAAGTCAACTGACGACTGATACAGAGGAGGTTATTACTTTTATAAAAACAGAAGTTATGAACCTTGATGAAAGCAGATTGTCTCATAAATCCGATAGCAGGAGTTGGAGTATTCTGGAATGCATAGAGCATATGAATATTGCTACCCGGCATTACATAGATATCATAGCAATAAAGCTGCCACAGGCCTTATCCAAAAATACCAGTCCGGTAAAATACTTTAAGAGCGGCCTTCTGGGCAAATTATCGATCAAAGCCATGTCACCAACAGCTAACCAGGAGATTAAATCAAAGGTAAAAACCTTTTCCCGATTTGAACCGGTAACGGCTTTGTCGAAAGGAAAGTCAGCGGTGATTGGGGAGTTTTTACAATTAAACGAAACATTGTTGGATCAACTGTCCAAAGCAAGGCACGTCAATGTAAACGCCATTAGAATAAAATCGGGCATTGGCAGTATTATAAGATTCAAACTGCCGGACGCTTTTGGGTTTGTTGTCGGGCACAATCAAAGGCATGTACTACAGATCAAACGCTTACTATAAAGGAAAGACTAGAGGTGGTCACACCTAAAAAAAGGTTAGGCGGTTTTTTCTTTTGGCGCCTCGGGTTTTAAGATAGATATCACAATAGATAATACAATGGTAGCAATAATGACGGTAAAAGAAACGCCGGTTGGGATATCAATACTAAATATTTCCAGCAACATTTTGCCCCCGATAAAAATTAATACAAATGATAGTCCTTTCTGCAACAAATGAAATTTATCGAGAACGCCTGCCAGCAGGAAGAACATGGCTCTAAGTCCTAAAACGGCAAAAATATTGGAGGTGTATAATATGAATTCGCTATTGGTTATGGCAAAAGCGGCTGGTATGGAATCTACCGCAAAAATCAGGTCGGTTGTTTCGATCAGAATAAGCACCAAAAACAAGGGCGTGAATAAAAAACCCTTCTGTGTCTTGACGAAGAATCTGCCAAAGTGATGGGTTTTGGTCATCTTGAAGTGCTTTCTGACGAATTTTACTACAAAACTGGTTTCGGGATTAAACTCTTCTTCTTCATCCTCAAAAAATAATTTTATTCCCGAATAAACCAAAAAGGCGCCAAAAATATATAGTATCCAGTGCAGTTTGCTAACCAGGAATACTCCGGCAAAAATGAAGATGCCCCGAAAAATTACGGCGCCGATTATTCCCCAGAATAAGATTTTATGATAATATTCTTCATCGATCCGGAAATATTTTAGAATGAGGATGATGACAAAAATGTTATCAACGGATAGTGCCTTTTCTGTGACGTAGGCTGAAAAATACTCCAGCATTGGCTCGGAGCCCCCGTCGTATTTGTAAATAACGAATCCAAATAAAACCGAAATGAAAATCCAGAATATAGTTTGATAAAGCGCGGACTTGGTGGAGATCTTTTTGGCTGATTTATTTAAAACACCTAAATCAATAATCAAAAAGGTCACTATTATTATTCCAAAAAGGATAAATAACGTTGTCTCATTGTTATCTGATATGAAACCCAATTGCATAAATTTCCGCGTCAATTACTTTAGGGGTTGGTTAATTAGGTAAGTAAAGTATGTTTTCGATTTTAATGATAAAATCACCCATTAAAAATGCAGGGTAAAAATATCATTTTCCATTTAATTAAAAAAAATAACCAGGCCCCCCACATTCTCAACCCAATGTATGTTTTTGTCGGCCTTAAATAGATAAGGCTGATCGCAAACATTTTTTATCACAAAACCTGTGTCTAAAGCCGGAGCTGAAAACTGCAAAAATCTTTTTAACAAATGAATAATTTTAAAAAACTAATTAACCTTATGATGAAAATTGCCTCAATTTGAACCTTTCGCATCATATCCTAACTAATTCGACCTTAATTCTTTAACTTTGAATTTAGAACAATATAATGCAAATAATACTTACGTAAATATAGTCAAAATCTCTGGTGTAAGGTTTAGCCTAAACAAGCAATTTTGTATTTGATACTTGCACTTGATAAAGATGAAATTATTTGTTAAATTACTGTTTAAGATCTTATAAATATTTTCAAAATGACCACTAGTGTCTTTCATTTAATTCTTTTTGGTTTTACCTACGTAATTTTGGTGTATTTTATATTTACACTTTTACGTAAGCGGAGATTTAACTCCGGAAACGAAGGTAACGATGACGGTGGGATTGAAATATTTACTCCACCAAAACTGGACTTGCCTCCAGGTGTCTCCTTGCCCACAGGCAAAGGTCCCGGCAAAAAAATTGGCACGGAAGAAAGCGAAGAAATACTAACTTAATGGCGCTTGGCTACATTGTTCGCAAATGCCAATCATCAGAAAATTAGATTCCAGTTTTTCATATCCTTCCGGCAGGTTTATTTTGGGTAATACCACACTTTCAAGACAGCTGGTAACGCTGCACTTTACGCATTTAAAATGGACATGATCGTGTTGGTGCTCGCTGGTGGTGCAAGTATTTTTGCACAATGCATACTTTACAGCGCCGGCATCGTCTAATACCTTATGTACCAATCCTTTATTTAAAAAGGTTTTTAATGTACGGTAGATAGTAACCCGGTCTATAGAATTCCCAACTTGTTTTTCGATGTCCGCATGCGACAAGGCATGATTATGATCCAAAAACACCTCTAGTATTTCCTCTCGCTGATTTGTGTTTCGCAAATTAAAATCTTGCAGCAAGACTGTTGTAGCGATAGCCATATCCTCTTAAAACTCTAAGCTTTTAGACATAAATATACGCGATAATTCTTTCCTGGAGAATACGGGGAGGTTATTTTATTCCAAACCCAGTCAAAATATCATAGTCAATAGCCGTCACAAATGTACATTGAAAGCATTAAGCGATAATTTGGTTTGGTCAAAAAATAAAATTAGTCTAAATTCCGATTTGATTATAAAAATATAAAACATGATCAAGGTGAAGTCGCCCGGTTGGATATGCTTGTTAATTTTAGGCCTGAGTCATCTCTGTGTTTTGGGACAGTTAAAAACCCCGGATGAATATCTTGGTTACGAATTGGGAACAGCCTTCACACGACATCACAGGGCGGTTGATTATTTTAACTATGTCGCCGGTGAAAAATCAAATGTTATCGTTAAATCGTACGGAGAGACTTACGAAAAAAGGCCCTTGATTCTGGCCTTTATTTCATCGAAACAAAATATAGATAACCTGGAAGCCATTCGCAAAGACAACCTCCGCCGCAGTCACCTGATTGAGGGGAACCCTGGAAATGATAAAATTGCTATTGTTTGGCTTAGTTATAATGTACATGGAGATGAATCTGTAAGTACCGAGGCGGCGCTGACCACCTTGTATGCGCTGGCCGATGGATCTGATCCCGAGAGCCGGCAATGGCTCGATAATACGGTGGTTATCCTGGATCCATGCAGTAATCCCGATGGCAGAGACCGATACGTAAATTGGTATTATCAATTTGGCAATCAGCGATATAATCCCGATCCTAATTCAAAAGAACACCATCAACCGTGGATCGATGGCAGAACAAACCATTACTTGTTCGATTTAAATAGAGACTGGGCATGGTTAAGTCAAAAGGAGTCTCAATACCGTATCAAAGAGTACAATAAATGGATGCCTCATGTCCACGTCGATTTTCATGAGCAAGGTATAAATTCTCCCTACTATTTTGCACCGGCAGCGGAACCGTATCATGAAGTAATTACGGATTGGCAAAGAGAATTTCAAGTGACAATTGGCAAAAATCATGTCAAATATTTTGATCGAAATGGGTGGTTATACTTTACAAAAGAAGTGTTTGACCTGCTGTATCCCAGCTACGGTGATACATACCCTACCTATAATGGGGCTATTGGTATGACTTATGAACAAGGAGGAAGTGGAGAAGCGGGATTAGGTGTTATTACTAATGAGGGCGACACTTTAACCCTAAAAGAAAGAATCGCACACCACTTTACAACGGGCTTATCTACTATTGAAGTAACAGCCAAAAACGCGGGGCAAGTTGTAGACGAATTTGAACAATACTTCGATAATGCTGTAAATAACCCGGAATCCAGGTATAAAACTTATGTAATCAAGGAAAGCAACGGAGAGGATAAATTATTTGCGCTGCGGCAATTTTTGGAAAGCCATGGTATAAGCTACGGTCACGTGAAAACATCAAAATCCTACCAGGGCTTTAGTTATATTCGCAATGGAAGAGAAAGCTTTGTAACCGGAAAAGGGGATCTCATTATCAGTGCTTACCAACCCAAATCCAGACTGTTGAAGTCATTGTTTGAGCCAGAACCTAAGTTAAGCGATTCCGTCACTTACGACATTACAGCCTGGGCAATACCTTATAGTTTTGGATTACATGCCTATGCCACAAACGAAAAGATAGTGCCAACCGTCGCACAAAGCCCCCAAAACTCCAACGAAACGCCAGCTCCGGAGCGTAATACTTATGCCTATGTTGCCCGGTGGAATAGCCTCGAGGACGTAAAATGGTTGAGTCACCTGCTGCAAAAAGGAGTGAAAGTACGGTTTGCCTCCGAGTCTTTTAACTTAAACAATGAAAACTTTCAGGCGGGCAGTTTGATTATTACCAGGAGAGGCAACGAAAACCTGGGACAGGAATTTGGACAATTAGTACTGGAAACAGCAGCTACCCATAATCGAACCGTTCACGTATTCAAAACGGGATTTGTCAGTAAGGGTAAGGATTTTGGTTCAAATACCGTGAGCTATATTCGGATACCAAAGGTGGCGGTGCTTTCGGGAAGGGGTGTGTCTCCATTGGCCTTTGGAGAAGTATGGCATTTTTTTGATCAGCAGATTGATTTTCCTATTACCGTGCTTGATTCGGACTATTTCGATGAGGTGGATCTGTCAAAATATGATGTACTGATTTTGCCTGATGGGAATTATGGAGGCATGATCGATGATGCCAAAAGAGAAGAACTGAAAAATTGGGTAAAATTTGGAGGAAGGTTAATATTGATGGAAAATGCACTGTCTCATTTTGCGGATAAAAAGCAGTTTGGGCTGAAACGATACAATAGCAACAAGGAAAAAGACAGGCTTAAATCAGAAAACGACCCCCTGCGGAAAATAAAAAAATTCAGGGATCAGGAAAGAGAGGCTATCAAGGATGCCATCTTTGGCAGTGTTTTTAAAACCAGGTTAGACAACAGTCATCCGTTGGCTTTTGGCTATCCTGAGCATTATTTTACCTTAAAAAGGAGTGGAGAACGTTTCAGCTATTTAACCAATGGCTGGAATGTAAGCATTATCGAGGATAAAAATAATCTTGTAAGTGGGTTTTCAGGGGCTAATGCACTTAAAAGGATTGAAAAATCGTTGGTTTTTGGGGTAGAAGATTCGGGAGAAGGCAATATCATCTATATGATTGATAACCCGCTGTTCCGATCTTTTTGGCACAGTGGAAAACTACTATTTAGTAATGCAGTATTTTTGGTAGGACAATAACACTTTTTTGGCGCTAATATTTTTTAATATATATTTTATGTTCCTGTATATCAATAAGTTATAATCTGTTAATTGCCACCAGGTAGCACAGTGTTATCAATTGGTTACCATATTCTGTCAAATAAAGGAAATTTGAATTTTACAAAGCCCGAATTGCTTTAACAGTAATAAATAAATATTTTTAATACAATGGAAAATTTTGTTAAAATTCATAACTTAACAAGATTTAGGAGTAAAAACTCAATAATCTATAAGGATGATGAGATGAATTTTGGCTCGGAATCCTAAAAGCTTTTGGTTTGTGCGGGTACTTTTCATCGAATTGAAGGATTAGATGTACAAAAAAATATATCAAATATGGGTTGATATCGTTTATTTTGGTGTACAGTGGGAGATGCCTGATGGTTTGAAAAAAAGGATCATACTCAGCAATCTGGCGAGTATCACCCTTGCCTTGATTTTCCTGTTGTTTAATGTCATTCAAACCATTTATCTTCAGAGATATTATATCACCATTACCACGTCGATATTAATTCTTTATCTATCCAGTATTCCGCTGCTGAATAAAGCTGGACTTAACAAACTAACCTTGGGATCATTATGTGTCATAATGCCCATTTCATTGATCTTTATTGTTCCCTATGACCAGCTAACCCATCCGGAACTTCGCGACATAGCTTTTTTTACGGTGCCCAGATTTACCATATTGGCGATGTTGGTGCTGCCCGCTACTTTGATAGATTATCAAAACAAATTAAAAATGGGCCTTGGGTTGAGCATCATATTACTTTGCCTGCTATTTCTGGAGGAAATACAGGGGCTGTTTGTGCCGGGCACTGACTATGGGGAATATCAAAACAGGCGTTTACTTCTCATCAAATTTGCCTCGGTGGCCGCGTTTGTTTTTCTTACCAGCGGGTTTATATTTTTTAGAAGGGTGAATCAAAGGTTTGAGGAGAGAATTTCAAGATTATTAAAAAAGGAAAAGATCTCCAATAGTGATTTACAGGCTGCCAATAAAAAGCTGGAGGAAAGTAATGAAAAGATTTCTGACCTGTTGAAGGAACTAAAGGAGACCAACAATAATTTGGTTGAAAGTAAAGCTGAATTGCAGGAAGCGTATGAAGAATTGCAATCGGTTGAACTGATAACCCGCGAAAGAGCCATAGAGATTGAAAAGCAGAAGGAACAGATTGAAGCCAGCAATAAGGCGGTCCTGGAAAAGAACCAATTGCTGGCAGAAGCCCAGAGAAAAATTGCGGAGACCAATGAAGAATTAAAAGCCAGTAATTCAAGCCTTGAGGAGACTGTAAATGAACGTACGGCCAGGCTGCGCCGGACTAACGAGAATTTAATTCAGGCTAATCAGGAACTTGATTTATTTATATATAGAGCTTCCCACGATTTAAGAGGCCCTATTGCGAGTATTTTGGGCCTTACCAAAATTGCAAAAATAGAAGAGGAGCGACACGCCCAGATAAGTTACCTGGATATGTTGGAAAAAACAGCTGATAATGCCAACGAGGTTCTATCAAAACTGCTTTTAGTTAATATTGTAAACCAGGCAGCAGAACATGTGGATATAGATTTTGATGCCATTGTAGCGAACCTGAAAAAGATCTTTGATAAAAGGTTTAAAGAGTTGGGTATTGATTTCTGTGTGGAGATAAAAAAGGGTTTGAAGTTGGTATCTGATGCGAATTTACTTTTAATCATCTGCGAAAGGTTAATTGAAAATGGTATTGACTTCAGGTGTAACAGGCTTAATGAAAAGCCATTTTTAAAGTTGGGCATCACCGGAAGTGGTAACCGCGTCGTCTTTGAATTTAGAGATAATGGCATTGGGATTGCCAGCAATTTTTATCAACGTATATTTGGCATGTTTTTTAGAGCATCGGAGCGATCTCAGGGTAATGGACTGGGATTATATATTGCCAGAAAAGCCGCTGAGAAATTAGGGGGAGAAATTACTTTTGAAAGTGAAATCGATTCAGGTTCCTCTTTCAGGTTAATTTTGCCCAATCAATAAGAGTTGCAGTGTAGTAGCACTGCCTATAGTAAAAGCATGGAAACAAAAAGTTATGAGGCCCTTCTCTTAGAAGCCAAGGTGAAAGCAGCGAATTATTGCGCCTACCAGGAAAGGACGCAGCAGCAGGTGAGAGACAAATTGTACTCCCTGGGACTTTATCAAAGTGACGTAGAAGAGATACTTACCTCATTGATTATCGACAATTTCGTCAATGAGGAACGGTTTGCCAGAACTTTTAGCGCTGGAAAATTCAGAATTAAAAAGTGGGGTAAATTAAAAATTAAGTTTCACCTGGAAAGGTTAAACTTGTCGGATTATTGTATTAAAAAAGGATTGGAGGAAATTGATGATGCGGAATATTTGGAGACCTTAAATGCCTTGATAGCCAGGAAACTGGGCAGTATTTCAGATGAGAATATTTATCTCTTAAACAAAAAAATTGCCGGCAATTTGATCCATAAAGGTTTTGAACCGGAATTGGTTTGGACAACCTTAAAAGACCGTATGTAGTTAATAAATATGGTATGATCCCATTGTATAGAAATAGATTATTAGTGAAATATGTCGAATTACGAGCTTGAAGATGGTTTTAATCTTCACAGACACTAAAAAATCTAAAATGGGCGTTTTATGTGGTGTTAACAGAAGTTAATTGAACTTTTCATTGATAATTTTTGTATAATTATTCCTTGAAAGTTTCCGTAGAAATAGTAGAATTGAAAAGGCATACGCCATTTTATGACCCAAGTTTACTTATATTTGCGAACTATTTGAATATTAATAATTATTAAATGGTTAATATTGAACTAAAAAATGCTGTAAAAGGCGTATTGGAGCAGTTGGCAGCAGTTGTTGGCCAAATGAGTCAGAGCGATTTTAAGAAACCCGTAACCACACTAAATAATGCTACTGTCGGCCAACATGTACGCCATACTCTTGAATTTTTTACTTGCTTATTGGACGGTCACATTAATGGTGTGGTAAATTACGATAAAAGAAATCACGATAAAAGTATAGAACAAGACAAGTCTCAGGCATTAACCAGCTTAAACAGCATCATAGCATTCATAGAAAAAGTTAAAGAAAACTATCAGTTTAAGCTAGAGGTTGATTACGGTATTGATACTGATCTTAGCAGTTCAATGGATACAAATCTAAATCGCGAGCTGGCTTATAATATTGAACATGCCATTCACCATATGGCCTTAATAAAGATCGGGATCCAGGCTATATGTCCGCAGGTTAGTATTCCAGCTAATTTCGGCGTCGCGAATTCTACTGTTAAATATAACAGGAGCCAGTCGGCAGGCAACGATTCCTATTAATCTTATCTACACTAACCACCAGGTTTTTGCCTATGGCATTAGGGCCAGATTCACTTGACATAACAAATACCAACTCCAGGGTAAAACAGTCAACCGGGAAAGCATCGGGCAATATTTGGAAGAAAATCACTAGGAGCAATTTTCTGATAAAACTAACCAACTGGGAATTCTGGCCATTTTACGTATTCTATATACCTGTATTTGCCTTTTGGGGTACGCTGATATTAAGGGCAAGGGCAGTCTTCTTTTTTTCAGCCGCCAACCCTTCCATTGAAAATGGAGGTATGTTGGGAGAATCAAAAATTAAAATCCTCAATGCCATTCCCGCAGAACTTAAGCCCACGACAATTTACTGCCAGCCGGATATTTCAAAGAAGCATCTTTTGAAAACGCTCGATGAACATAACATCCACTATCCTTTTATTTTGAAGCCTGATATTGGAGAAAGGGGTTCTTTTGTGGAAAAGATACAAGATGAAAAGGAGCTGGAAGACTATCTTTGCAAGATCAAAGTGCCGTTCCTGGCCCAGGATTATATCGACTATCCTATCGAAATGGGAGTATTTTATTATCGCTATCCATCGCAAGCCAAAGGAAAAGTAAGCTCCATTGTACTGAAGAAAATGCTGGGTGTGGTGGGAGATGGCACAAAAACTATTAAAGAGCTGATGTTGATGAATCCCAGGGCAAAGTTACAATTGAGCTCCCTCGAAAAGGTATGGGGAGATCAATTGGAACAGGTGTTGCCATACGGTGAAGAAAAGGAATTGGAATCCATTGGAAATCACTGCCGGGGGACAGCATTTCTCAATGGCAATGACTTAATTAATGATCAACTTCACCAGGTATTTGACCAAATATGCAAAAGCATACCAGGCTTTTATTTCGGCAGGTTTGATATGCGCTGTAGAAGCATTGATGACCTTTATAAAGGACGGGGGATTAAAATAATGGAACTGAATGGCGCCGGCTCTGAGCCCGCACATATTTATCAACCTGGCACCTCTATTTTTACAGCTTATAGGGATATTTTTCATCATCTTAGCGTTCTGTTAAAAATTAGCAAAGAAAATCACAAATCAGGAGTGCCTTACATGACTTTAAAGGAGGGATTCCGGGAGATTAAAAAATTGAGAGCTTACAACAAGTTGAAAAATGCTTGATAATATCCGGATTTAATATGGTGATTATTCAAACTTTCCTTGTGGCCTTTTTTTTTAGCTATATAGGGTCTATTCCACCGGGGACTATCAATATCAGTGTAATTCAACTGACTTTAAATGGTAAAGTACGAGAGGCTATTTACTTTGCGCTGGCGGCCGCGCTAGTTGAGTTTTTTTATGCCACCTTCGCGGTGGGTATTCAATTCTTTTTTGTAAGCAAGCTGGATTTCACATTGCATTTTAAGATTGTGGCTGCTTCGGCAATGCTGGTGTTGGGCATCATTAATTTTTTCAGCAAAAGCAGGAATGCCAGCTCATCCAAACCAAAAATACTGATGAATGGCTTTAAAAAAGGTGTTGTAGTAAGCATATTTAACCCATTGGCGATTCCATTCTGGGTTGCTGTGACAGCCTATCTTGAAAGTCAGGCCTGGGTAGCCATTAACAAACAAACCTTCTGGATCTATATAGCGGGAATATCTACCGGTACTTTTTTATTGTTGACAACCCTGGTTTTTATTGTGTCAAAATTCAAGATTTCACTGCGTGATAATATGGTGGTAAACAAGGTTACCGGGTTAATTTTTATAGGTCTTGGTATCTACACTTTCCTGACGCTTTTATAATTTCCCAACCCGCGTTCTCTTTTCAATGCGATCATGCCACCATCACCAATACCAACTCATTCACTGCGCAAAGAATTGACGGGATTGATACTGGCCGCCTTTAGTGAATGAAAACTTACCGTCAATAAAGTAATGCCCATTGCTATTACGGCCGACAGCAGAAAAGTGCCGATTTCGTCGGATAATTCAATCCGGTAAACGAAAGTTTTCAACCAATTATTAAGGAAGAAATAAGCGCCTGCAAAGGCCAACAATGTGGCAAGTCCTGTCAGCATCATAAACTCTTTGGAGACAAGCACCACAATACTTTGAATACTGGACCCCATCACCTTCCTGATGCCTATTTCCTTGGTTCTTTGCTGGGTGGTAAAAGAGGCCAGCCCTAACAAGCCGAGGCAGGCAATCACAATGGTCAGAATTGAGAATATGGTAAAAATCTGGCCGCGTTTTTCATCGGCTTTGTATTGTTCATCAAATGATTCATCCAGGAAAGAATATTGAAATGGCTTCTCCGGATTGATTTTTTTCCAATCCTGCTCTACTGATTTGATAGCTTCCTTCAGATTTTCTCCCGCAATTTTTATATAGGTGAAATAGTTGAGTTTGCTGAATATCACAATCAGGGGTTCTATTTCAGAGTACAGCGAATTTTGATGATAATCTTTTAGAACGCCAATTACTTTAACAACCTCCGGTCGTCCGATATTGCTTAGGTTAAATTTTTTTCCAATCGGTTGGTCCCAGCTCATTCTCTTCACCATGGACTCGTTTACTAAAACGGATTGGGCGGTATCGGTTAAAATTTCTCTGCTAAAATTTCTTCCATCAACTAATTCCATTCCTAAAGTGGGTATATAGTCATAATCCGCGGCATAAAAATCCACACCTCTTTCAACCATTTCTCCATCATTTGTTTCGACGTTAAATATCACCTTTCCAATATTGTTGCCCGGCGAAGTGGATGAATTAGCTGTTGACAAAACCATCGGATTGCTATTCAGTAGATTTCTTAATGCGGGGTAGGTAGCTTGCAAGTCCCTTCCAGGCATTTCTATTCTGATTAATCTGTCCTTGTTAAACCCCAGGTCCTTATTGCGCATATAGTTTAATTGGTCGTAAACAACCAGTGTGGAGATAAGCATGAATATGGAAATACAGAACTGTAGCACCACCAGGGTTTTCCTTAAACCAACATTACCGCCCTGCGATGATATTTTTCCCTTTAAGACACTAACCGGTTTAAATCCCGACAGGTAAAAAGCGGGGTAGCTGCCTGCCAAAATTCCGACAATCAGTATGACGGCCCCTAAAGCCAATAAGATATTGGGTTGCAGGATGTAGCTAAACGAGATGTATTTACCGGTTACATCGTTAAAGAACGGCAGTAACAAGAACACTAAAAACAAACTTAATAGCATGGCAACCACGCCCAAAATCAGTGATTCGCTAAGAAATTGATAGATTAATTGCTTTCGTTGTGACCCCATTACTTTTCGGATACCTACCTCCTTTGCCCTTCTCACAGATCTGGCAGTGGCCAGATTCATATAATTGATGCAGGCGATAATAATCATAAAAACAGCGATGGCGGAAAAAATATAGATATAGGAGATATCTCCACCACCTTCGGCTTCGTCCTGGATTTTAGAGTGTAGATGGATATCGGTGATTTTTTGTAATTCATAATTGATGGTGATGCCAATAGATGCAAAAATCGGGGCGACGTTTTCTTCCAGGATGGATTTAAAATTGGTCTGCATATCCTCCGGATTATAATTTTCCGGCAGCTGAATGTAGGTAAACACCCCAAAATTACCCCAGCTACCCTGACGGTCAGGGTTTGAGCTTCTTGATATCAACCCGTCAAAACTGAAATGGGAATTTTTGGGAACATTTTTAATAACTCCTGTGACTTCCAACAGATCGCCGTTTTCATATGCCAGGGTTTTCCCAATTGCGTTTTCAGTATCAAAATATTTCCGGGCAATTGCTAACGAAATTACGACGGTATTGGGTCTGTCTAGCGCTGTCCCAGGATCTCCTTCAATAAAATCATAAGAGAACATATTAAATACCGTTGAGTCGGCGAGATAAAAATCCTCCTCGTAAAAACGTTTGTCCTCATACTTAAAAAGCGTTCTTCCCGTGCCGAAGAACCGCACGGCGTCTTTCACCTCGGGAAATTTTTCTTTCAGCGCAGGAGCCATGGGGATTTGTGCCACAGCCCAGGTAAATTCATTATCCGGCTCCTTAATATGACTTACCACCCGATAAACATTTTCTGCGTTTTCGTGGTATTTATCATAGCTTAACTCATCTACAATATAAAGCAACAAAAAAATACTACAGGTGATACCGATGGTGAGACCAAGAATGTTGATGCTGCTGTAAGACTTTTCCTTAACGATGTTTCTGACAGCAACCTTTAGCAGATTTTTTAACATGTGGTTTGAGTTTTGACCGAAAATAGAACTTTGTCAAATCAATTTAACTATATTTTTGGTAAGGCGCCATTTATGGAATTACAATTTTTATCGGTGAGATGCCACAAAGATCAAAAGATCCGGTAAAGTACGATGGTTGACTGTTGAAATACGATTTTTTGAGGCGAAGGGAAGGGCATGATATTACGTTTGTGTCGAAAGAACATATGCGGATGATAGTTTTCACTTTCGTAGACGGAAAATCTGCTTTGCTATAAAACCAAAACCGGCTCAGGTGTGATGTTCCTGAGCCGGTGTTTAGGAGGCTAAGTGATATGGCTAGTGCTTTTGACAGATCAAATTTTGACCATCAAATCGAATTTTCGGGGTCATCCCTTTTTAACAGGATGCAGACACACGCCAGAATTATTTTTTAAGAATTCTGTGTTTTACTATGGAAGATCCATCGTTTAATTCAAGCACATACTGGCCTTGTGTCAGATGAGCCACATCAATCTCAAGCGAGGCTTCCGCACCTTTTAGCGTTTGGGTATAAAATGTCTCGTTGATGAGGTTTTTTATCTTAACGGTTTTAGGCTTGCTACCAGGTGCTAAAGTGACAGTTAGCCTGTTAACCACCGGATTTGGAAATATTTTAAGCTGATGGCTTTTTCCTTGCGCCAGGGATGGTGTGCTTTGAATTTGACTGCCATCGTCAACTTTGTAAATTGAAGTTGTACCGCTGACTTCGTTGGTAACCACCAGCAGGGGTACATTAATCGGACTTTCATCGGCAGGGATAAATAGCAAACCCTCTGGTCCTAAATCGCCTGCGGCTTCCGACTCAACGTCTGCCTCAAAATCTCGATTATTAACATAAGTTATAAATCGAGGTTCACTGGGTCTACCGACGTCATAGACCAGAATGCCACCCACTCTTTCCAGACCTATGAAAGCATAATGTTTCCCATTGATCTTAGCATACGTTACACCTTCTGGTTCGGGCCCCTTGTTGTCACTTCGTCCATCAATGCCATTGTCATCGTTGTTGGCATTAAAATTTTCCGGTAAAAATCGCGCGATTATTTGCTCAATTTCATCCGCGCTATCGAAAACCAGGTTGCCGAATTCATCCCAAATCGAAAATGAGCGACCGCCATAAGTATAAATCTGGTCGTAGTCACCATCGTTGTCCAGATCCCCGGTTTCAAGTGTAATATTTAACCTGCCCAAATAAGGGTCTAACTTCATTTTTTGAGCCTTTGGAAAAACAGTTTCGTCTAAAACGTAGCTGTCGTCCTTTATTCTTTCTTCTTCGGAAAAGAAATCATAATCTCTCGCATCACCCTCATTGGCAGTGATGTAATAGGTATGCCCATCTATTTCAAAGGAAGTAATGGCATCCGGTTGATACATCCCGAATACCGGCCAGTTGCGAATATTAATTCCACCGTCCCTATCACTGGCATCGAGTGCGTTATTATTTATTTTGGTTTGGAATTCAATAATTCCCAGGGCGGTTGTGGCAAGTTCCGGACCCTCCAGGCCGAAATCATTGTCATTAATCACCGCGAGGTCGTTGCCTCTCATCAGTGCTAGTCCTTCCGGCTTGTCACTTGGTAAATATCCGATAGAAGGCAGGTTGACAACCTTCATTTTGTGTACCGGATTTATGCCCATTGCTACCAGCTCGTCAGGAGTCATTGACTCCAAGGTGGTAGGTAGCGTCATGCCCAGTGTGTTGGTCGCGCCTTTTAGATCAATTTCAAATATGGCTTTTTTGTTGATTTTAGCTGCCCGGGAGTCTCTTTCTATCACTAAAAACTTTCCGTTGGCCGGATTATAAACGGCATCACCCATTTTATCTACATTGGCATCTCTGAAGGCCGGCTTTTCCAACAAATACACATATTCCTCAACCGGCTCACCGTTATCGGGATTAATACCTAAGATCCTGATTACTTTTGAATTGTCAGAGGTGGCTCTGTCCGGGTTAGCAAGCGGAGTTTGGATAAATGCATATAAGATCCCTTTTTTGGTGTCAAGCGCCATTGCTTCAAATCCTCTGTTTGCCCGCCTGTTGGCATATTCGGCTGGTAATGTTTCTTCTCCAAACGAACCTGCTGGTAATGCAGGGTTGGCCAGTGAAGCGGTTCCTTCGGGGACAAAACGCTGTAGTAACTGGCCGTTAGGCTTAAAGTGATAGATGGCTGGTCTGTACTCGTCCACCATCCAGTAGCTTTGATCTTTGGGGTCAATGACAATTCCTTCCAGGTCGGCGCCAAATTCATCATAGGGAAGCAGCTTAAATTGATTTCCTGCGCCGTCAACTACATCACCTCCCTCATCTACAGGGGTAGCAGGTGTTTCATCGATGCCCGGAATATTGGGTAATCCCGTAATGGGCGTAACACCGTCTTTTCTGGTAAGATTAATTTTTTCTAATATCCTAATATTATTTTTTTTGTCCCACTCAAAACGGATGACCTGGGCCTGATAATCCGGGATTAAGAACGGCCGGACAGTTACAGATTGGTTAGGGTCGCTTATAAAAGTAACAGGAGTTGGGTCACCATTGGGACCGCGGTCAGGAACAGTAACGAAAGTAGGGTTGCCTTTTTCGTTTAAGCCCTCAAAAAACAAGCCCGATAAACCGCCAAACAAAATATTCCTTTCTTTATCCAAAGGGGGCTCATCAAAAGCTATCGTTTCCAATCGGGGTTGCCCCTTGCTGTAATCTTTGTAGCCAAGAGGTACAATGTCTTTAATGGTAGCACCATTAATATCCAGGACGGCGAAAGCATTATTTTCCTGTAAAGTAATGAATGCTGTGGTTCCGTTGGGAGAGACGCTGATGTATTCCGGCTCCAGGTCGTTGGCTGCCAGGTTTCCCTTGAATATTCTTACACCTTTATTTCTCAGTTCATTTTCTTTTCCATTGAAAGCCTTGAAGTCAACCTGCGTAACCAGGAAGGAAGGCAAATCTATAATACTAATACTTCCCTCGGGGTCTACCGATCCGTCATCGGCGGGTTCACCTTCATTGGCCACCAAAGCTTTATAACCGTCAGGCGTAAAAGTTATCATGTCGGGTAGGGAGCCAACTTCAACGATTTTCATGGGTTGTACGGGCTCTACAACATCGGTATCAAAAAATACTGCTTTTCCCAATCCTCCAGGTACGTGAACCGCTGCTGCCAACATGCCCCCACTTACTGCCACACTGTTAACTTCTCCATCAGGCGCAAAATCAGTAATGTTAATAGCAAAAAGCTTTTCAGGGTTTTCCGGATCGATAATGGATAATACATCGATGGTTCCATCATTGGCGTTGGTGACGAACAATCTGCTTGATCCGGGATCATAGGCACTGATTTCTGCTGCTCCTTCATCGAAAATGCCGGTTTTGAAAGTTCCAAGTAAGGATAAATTAAGCCCTCCTTTAGACTTGCCTGGCTTGGGTTTGTGTTGTGCGTGGCTTCGGTTTTCAACCTCTGTGAAACCGACCAATAGCAGACAAACAATTAAGCTTACCGTTAAATGCTTGTTTAGCTTAGTATTCTTTAGGATCATAAATGAAAGGGAGTTAACAGTTTAAAATTTTGATTTTCAATCTTTTATGGAAATGCTTGTGAGTCTTAAATACGTGAGGACTTTTAGGCTTTCCATTCTTCAAAAATGCCCTTTTAAGATTACTTGCATGTTAACGCCCATTTAATATTGCGTTAAAATAAGTTGTCGGATTTTAACTTTTTTTTAAGAAAATTTGGTTGGAAAATACGCAATACCGGTATTTGGATTTTGCGGACATGCCCCTCTCTCCGGCCAGTTTTACAAAAAATATCACCACTACCGACCCGTTGCGCAATGGGGACAGCTGCTTCCGGATGATGCTTTATTGGCTTTAGCGATTTATTTAATCTAATTGTTTTAGATCTACCGGATCAAAAGAAGTAAATGCAGTTGCGGGTAATGAGTCTAATAAATGAACATCGGTGGGGCCACCATTATCTGATCGATTTCCTGACAATAACAAGCCGTCAAAGGATTGATAATTATCCCAGGGGCGAATAAAATTGGCAGAATCCTGGTCGGCATTCCTGAAGAATGCCCATTGTTTAATAAGCTTATCCTCTTTATCTACGAAAACCTCATATTTATTTTGTGGAGTGACGCCTACTTCTTCAAATGTAAGGGCGAGAACATCTGCCTTTTTCCCGTTTCCAAGGGTATCTTCCCGGCTGTAAGTCAGGGTTACACCGGAGTCTTTCAGTTTGAATGGCATTACCAGCCAATAGGAGTCATTGATCCAAATATTTTTACCGCGATTTAAATAATGGCTTAACGAGTCAGGATGGCTGAGTTCCTGGCCATCTTTAAAAACTTTACCTTTTAGATCGTGGATGTTTAGCAGTATTTTGGTATCATTTTTTAAAAATTCGATCCTGACGTCCCCATTCCATTTATCCCAATACAGTCTTCTACCGCCAAAAAAATCCCATACAAGATAATGGGCCTTGTCCCACGCCTGTCTGCCACCCATAGCTTTCATCACCTGATCTGCAATATCAATAGCTTGCTCGTCGGAGCCTTTTACATTAAACCCTTCCATGGCGGGGTTTTCTTCCACAACTTCGGATGAGGGTTGTGAAGCTGTGTTGGAGTTTGCAGGCTTTTCAGCACAGCCAAAAACGAATACAAGAACGAATAAACTGGCAGTTGTTAAAATCTTAGCGTTAGTGTTCATCATAAGTACCGGTGGTTTTACAGCAGTAATTTACGATTTTTATTGTTATGCCGAATGGAAGGCGTTTACAATTTTAATTTTTTCATCGCAAGGCCCCGGGTTTGATTGTCTGGCGGGTTTTCTTTTTCGGCGATTAAAAAACTTTAAGCTTGTCTCTAGGGCATAAATAAGGGGTAAATATGTGCGTGGAAAACCCAATTGTCAGCCACTAATTTTTCCTCACATCTCAATCCGCTAGATACAAAGTCCCTATGTAAGCACGAGAATACCAATCACTTACATTTCTTACATATGAGCCAAACCTACCTAAAACATCTGGCATACATTTTATTGAACGGCGATATTTGGCAATATTCAAAAAATAATTTAGAGGAAAAGAACATGAGAAAGATTAGCTATTTAATGATTTTGTTAGCCGCTTGCGTCTTCATGGCATGTGGCGATGATGATGGGCCTGCGGCGGAGGAAAAAATTGACATTGACGATCCGGATGTAGTTTCTGAAATGATTACAATCGACAACGCGATAAGGAATGAGGGTAACCCACCGGCACCTTCTACAGATCCTAATGCGCCAGCTATTGAAGATCAGTCAGGTGATGAGTTTGGTGCTGTATCAGGTAATTCATTTTACCTGGATCCAAATGTAAATCAAGGAACTGCGGCTGGAATTTATTTCCAGGTTAAGGGTTCTACCGAGTATTTTGATATTCCTCTGGGAACTTCAAATACGGGAGGAAGATTTGGCAATCGTAAGAGCCAGTCCAGACTATTTAGAAATGCAAGGACTGCGGAAAGTGATATCATTGAGATTGAGATTCCCAAGAACCTGGAACCCGGTGAATTTTGCGCTGTTTATTGCGTTTATGATGAAGAAGGACTCGTCAGTAACGCTGTTGAAATTTGTATCGAAATTATAGAATTTGGTGGAGAAGGCAGTGAATTCTTTTCTCCTCAAACCTGGGAGCTTGTTTCCAGTACTGATATCGAAGGTGGCCAGACTGAAATTGAGATACCGGGTGAAACATATGAAGAAACTTATGAAACGTCATTGCCATGTGGTGACACTTTCCAAACGGTGGAAGTTACGACAGCATACAGAACCAATTATATGTATCTTACCTTTTCTGATAATGGGGCATATGAGTTAAAATCGGAGGAGTACGAAAAGTATCTCGATTGGGAAAATTCAACTTGTCAGGATGTACAATACACCGAAGAAACAAAAATTTATACTGAAACAGGCGTTTGGACCTATGATGAGGCAACCAAAACTTTGACAGTGGTAACGGAGTACGTTGATGACTATGACGGAGAGACTTACACTGATATCTTCAAGGTTCAGTTGGAACTGGTAGACGATCAACTGATTATCACTTCTGAAGAGGACGACGAAATTTTCAAAATCACTTTGAAAAAGAAGGTATAATCGTTGCAATTATAGAATTTATTTAGAGCTTACGTAAAAAACCCGGGTCGTCCAGATCCGGGTTTTTTTATATTATTTCTTAGGTGGTTAAATGGCATTAAACGACTCTCCTGCGCCCTGATAACATCAGGATAGTTTTTGGCCGGTCACAGGGATTGGCTATTTGTTATGCTTTGCAAGCGGTCAATGTCCTTTGGAAACTTTACCGCAAAGGTTTACTTTCGGTAAAAACCAGCATTAACAGTATTAACTTTATTTCAGGACCATAAGCCACACAGCCATGAAAGAAAGTAAAATCTCCCGAACCACCGTTGCTCTATTTGTCACACTGATCATCACCGTTCTATTGACTGTTTTCAATAGTTATCGACTCAATAATCTGGCAGGTGAGATGGAGGCAATTAACGGGCAAATAACTATTAATACCCCTTCTGATTCAACGATTTTAAAGATCCGGAAAGATGATTTTGAAAAATTAATAGATCGAACGGTAAAGGACCAATGGATCTTTGAAATGAGCGCCACCTTCAAGAACTTTGGCATTATCACCTCTGTAATTATTGCGTTTCTGGGTTTTTTCGGAATCAAGGGTGCCGACCGGTTTATCAGGGAAACCGTTGACAGGATTGCCAAAAAAGAGCTGCATGACGAAATTGATGAGGTGCAAAAGGAGGTGATCCTATTGCGGGATGAAATAGAATTACGAGCTGAAATTGACGCCGCCATGGAGTTGAGCAAAGGCGAATCACGGACCAGCAAGGAAAAATACAATATGGTTTTTGAAAAATTGGTAAATGGATTTGAAAAGATTGCCAATTCACCAAAAAAAGAACTGTTGACAATTTTAATTGATAACTTTTTCTCATTTGTCTATTCCTCGAGACGGGATAATGACATGAACAGGCTGGCAGAACTTTACCAGGATCGGGTGCAATTTTCCTACCTCACCTGGGCCAGAATTGCCCTGGCGAATATGAATTTATACGAATTGGATGGCGCCAAAGAATTTAAGGAAAAGGCGTTATATGCCGCTGACCGGTCATTAGAAAAGCTTCCGGGATATGGTACCGCCAACAGCGTGTATTTAATTATTTTCATGATTGACCTGAAGGCGGGCAAAGAGGTGGATCACGAGGTTGTAAAAAAATTCCTGAGAGAGATTAACTCCGGCTCTTCCAGCCTGGTGTCGTACGAGACCATGAATTATCTAAAGGGCTTAACCTCATTTTGGGCTGATTTTGTAAAGCTGCTGGAGGATAATTATCCGGAGGAAATGAAATTAATGACTGACAGGTGGCTTGAATATCGAAGGCGGATTAAATAGCCGGTATTCCTGTATGGGCGCAGGCCGTCAATGACCCATTTTAAAATGGCGATAAAAGCTCTTCAGGAATGATACAATTTCCAGTGAAGCATCAGGCCACTTTGAGGATTTTAATAGGTGATTGGCGCCCTTTTATGTTTACCTCCATCATTTCATCATGTTGCCCATTTTTCCGGTTCAATGCCTGGTGCACGGTCTCAGAAATCAGGAGTTGGGATTGAAATTCTTTATTCAACTGTTCAATTCTGGCAGCCGTGATCACCGTATTGCCTGTTATTGAGTATTGCTTCCTTAAATCCGTTCCTACATTTCCCGCCACAACATGGCCGGCATGCAGGCCTATGCCAATTCTGGTACTGGGAATTGAGCCATTGGCGCTTTTTTCATTCACCATTTTTACGATTTCTTTTGCCGCGTGAAAGGCATTTTCACAATCATTACCATGGGATTTGGGAGCACCAAAGGTGGCCATAAAGCCATCTCCCAAAAATTGATTGATATTACCGTGGTATTTATTAATAACATCTATCATAAAACCAAATACCTGGTTTTGATACTGAATGATCTCCTCGGGCTCCTTGGTTTCTGCAAAAGGCGTAAATCCACGGATATCAAGGAACATAATGCAAACAAACTTGCGCTCAACCGCCACTTTTTTCTGGTTACCGGCTATCAGCGCTTCCGCAATTTCGCCGGATACCTGTTGACCAAGTAGCCTTTTAATTTTTTGTTCCGCATCGATCAATTTGCCCTGCGTATTTTCCAGGTCGGTGTAGGCGCCTTGCAGGATTTTATGGGAGGTGACGCGGTTTTTATAAAGAAAATAAAGAGATACCAACAAAGTAAAAAGTAACAGGGCCCCTATGATAAGACTATTGCGAAACCTCGCCTGTTTTTCAAGCTCATTTTCCTTCTGCATCAGGGCAAGTTCATTTAGCTCTGATTGTTGGAGCAATAACCGGATTTCCTGTGCCTTGTTCTGAAGATCCAGAGAGTCTATCTCTTTTCTTCTTTTTTCTTCAACAAGTTCTGCCTTTAGATCGCTGTAAAGCCGGTAGTATTCGATTGCTTTTCCGTAATCTTTTGATTGTACGAAGTTTTCCGCCTGTAATTTGAAATCGTCCAGCTGCTTTGTTTCCACACTATCGAACTCAATCACCGTAGGTTTGGTTGTGGGTTGCAGCGATTGCAGGTTTTCAAACAAACCCGCCAATTCGCTTTCAGAGGCTTTGACCTGGGCGCTGTCTCCTATCTTTTCATTTTCTTCAATACTAAGCTGATAATAAGCCAATGATTCTTTAAAATTTCCCGATTTCTTGTACAGGTCGGCTACTTTTACATGCAGATTGGCTATTCTCCTGGCATCTCCCCGGTTACTCAATAAATTGATAGCCTTTTTATAATTTTCAATGGCCCTGGTGTAATTCTGTTTTTTCTCATAGGTAGCGGCAATTTTGAGGATGGTATTGATATTAAGATCACTGGAGGTATTGGCAATAGTTTCTCCAATGTTAATTTTCTTCCCTAACTTTTTGAGGAATCCATCTTTTATATCAACACCAGCCTTTTCCAGCGAGTCCAGCTTGAACAAAAAGATATCGGCTTCCTCCTCCTCATCCTGCAGATCCAGTAAATTTGCCTCTTTTTTTGCCGCTGTGAAATTTGACAATGCATTGCTGTACGACTCCTGGAAAAAATACGCTTTCCCCAATAAGTTGTATGCTTCCACTTTCAGGAATCTTTGTTCGTCATTTTGCAGAACATTGCCGCTGGAAAAGATGTTTTCAGCCAGGTCAACAGCCTGACGACCGTTTTTTATGGCTTTTTTAACATCATTTTTCAGATATATCGCGGTCAGCTTATTAAGTTTTATCAACCTCTCCACTCCATAGTCAGATTTGATTTCATTCCGCAATTTTTTCACGTCCTCCTGTGCTATGGTTTGGAGCGCCAATCCGGTTATTATGAAGCCTAACAAAAATGTTTTAGCCCTTTTCATCGATTTAGTATCTGTAATTTAGTTTATTTTCCATCGCCTCAAATCCCGATATGCTCTATTTTCAGTTTGTCGTGCTGTGAAATGGATCATCAAGATAATAGACTACAACCGGATTTTCTCAAAAAAGTTATGACAATTACGCTTTAACTGCTAGGATAAGTGACGAGCAGTTAGCTGATACGGCTCCAGTTAACCACTGATTTTTTCTGGCGCCCGATCTGAGCAGCAATATTCTTGTTTTTTGCCAGGCTCAGGGTTGGATCTTCCTCCAGGATTTTTTCAGCAGCCGACCGCGCCAATTGTAATATCTGGCCATCTTTGCCAAGGTCGGCAATAGAAAGATCCATGAGACCACTTTGTTGGGTCCCTGAAATATCGCCGGGCCCCCGCAGCTTCAGGTCGGTATCGGCAATGACAAAACCATCGGTAGTACTTACCATTGTCTTAATTCTGGTTTTGGCTTCTTTGCTAAGTTTGTAATCAGTCATCAGGATACAATACGATTGATCGCCGCCTCTCCCCACACGACCCCTTAACTGGTGGAGCTGGGCCAGACCAAAACGCTCTGCATTTTCAATGACCATAACGGTGGCGTTGGGTACATTGACACCAACTTCAATTACCGTGGTAGCCACCATGATCTTGGTTTCCCCTTTAACAAAACGGTCCATTTCATATTCCTTGGCATCGGCTTTCATCTTACCATGAACAATACTGATAGCATAATCCGGAAAAGCCCTGTTGACACTCTCATAACCATCTTCCAGGTGTTTCAGGTCCATTTTTGCAGACTCTTCAATTAACGGGTATACCATATATACCTGCCTGCCCATTTCAATTTGCTGTTTTAAGAATCCAAATACCTTTAACCTGTTAGCGTCATAGTGGTGCATGGTTTTAATGGCTTTTCTTCCCGCCGGGAGTTCATCTATGACCGATACGTCCAGGTCCCCATACAAAGTCATCGCCAGGGTACGGGGAATGGGCGTTGCTGTCATGACAAGCATGTGTGGGTATGTCGATTCATTTTTCCGCCACAACTTTGCTCTTTGCGCTACGCCAAACCGATGTTGTTCGTCGATAACTGCCAGTCCCAGGTTTTCAAATTGCACAACATCTTCAAGCAGGGCATGGGTGCCCACCAGAATGTGCAAAGATCCATTTAACAGTTTTTCGTGAATTTCCTTTCTTTCAGCAGTTTTAGAGGAACCTGTAAGCAGGGCAATATCAAGCTTCATTTTGGATGCGTAATCCTTTAGTCCATTATAGTGCTGATTGGCCAGAATTTCTGTTGGCGCCATAATAGCGGCCTGGCTCCCATGGCCGATGGCTATCAACATGCATATAAATGCTACGATCGTTTTACCGGAACCAACATCCCCCTGCAGCAACCGGTTCATTTGGCTTCCGGAGCGCATGTCCCGGTAGATTTCCTTGATGACTCTTTTCTGGGCACCGGTTAATTCAAAGGGTAGGTGCTGGTTATAAAAATTTGTCAGTAGATCGGCATTGTTAAATACAATTCCCCTGAATTTTTGTTGCCGGGTTAGTTTAAGCTTTAACAACCTAAGCTGAATGAAAAACAACTCCTCAAACTTTAGACGATAAGTAGCCTGCTGAAGCATTTGTTGACCTTCCGGATAGTGGATATTGGCTATGGCCAGATTTTTGGCAAGAAGACTATACTGATTGACCAGGTTGGGCGGCAGTGTTTCATGGATGTGTCTGAAAGCTTCACCGATCAATGTGCGCTGCAATTTAGAGATGGTTTTACTATCTACGTAGCGATTTTTCAGTGTTTCCGTGGTAGAATAAACGGGCTGAAGGTAGCCACCTGCTTCGTTTTTTTCCGTGAGTACCTCGATTTCCGGATGGGCGATATTGATGTTCCGTCCAATGCGACCGGGTTTACCAAAAACGACATAATCAATGTTGGTCCTGAGTTTTTTGAGTATCCATTGCAGCCCTTTAAACCAAACCAATTGTATTTCTCCGGTATCATCACCAAAATAGGCCACCAACCGTTGCCTTCTGGCATGGCCGACTGTCTCCATGTACCTGATTTTACCTTTCAGCTGGATGAAAGGCATATCCTCCCTTATTTCTGCAATCTTGTAAAATTTGGTACGATCCTCATATCGAAATGGATAGTATTGTATAAGATCGGCGTAGGTGAAAATGTTCAGTTCTTTATTAAGTAAGGCAGCTCTTTGGGGGCCAACTCCTTTTAGAAATTCGATCTTGTTATCAAAAAAACCCGTCATAAAGTCACTTGTTGGCCGATCTGTAGACGTCCAGCTGATTGCGATAGGAGGCCTGGTCCAGCCGCCGCCAGTTAAATGAATTGATCAGGTGGATCATGTCAGTCTTGACATATTCAATTACCGGGGCTAATGAATCATTTTTGGTGGCAGTTTTAAAATACAGGGCGCCACGGATAAAATTATCGGTGGAATCAGTCAGAAAAAATTGAAATTGACTGGGTACTTCACCACTTAATTCCTGAATTACCGCTGTGTGCCCCCCAGGAGTTCTAAGTATATTTTCTTCGATGGCATCTGCTTTGATTTGGTGTTTGGCGGTGAGTTTATAAGCATCAGCCAAAAAATCTTCCAGTCGCTCTTTTTTATTTTCAATGGGTTTATAGGTCACCTGAACATTGGCGTCCAACTTGGGATAATACAGATGTATCCAATATCTTTCTGCAAGCTGTGATGAATCGTCCAACAGCCTGGCGTGTTTTGAATATTGGAAGGAATATGGTAAGGTATCCGGTAATGGCTGATAAGCAGGTGCCGGGAGTTCGATGCGATTAAAACCTTTTGGTTTAGGAACATAATTTTCACGGCAACCTATCATCATTGCAAGTGAAATAAGGCCTAAAAATAGGCGTCCGAATAAATTCTTTACGATCATTTTTTGATACCTGAATTTAGGTAGGGATATTTATGTACACTCTTACCCGTTTAATTCTTTTCGAGTCGACCGAAACGATGGTAAAAACAAATTTATCAAAATTAATCTTATCCCCTATCCGGGGAAGTTTTGAATGTAATTCCAGTAAAAGCCCTCCCAGTGATTCACTTTCTCCTTTTATCTCCTCAAATAACGAGGGCTCTTCATTAATAATTTTACAAAAATCATTCAATGAGGTTTTGCCTTCAAAAATGTAGGTGGCGTCGTCAAGCTTATTGTATGCTACGTCGTCATCGTCAAATTCGTCGTTGATCTCCCCTACAATTTCTTCAATGATATCCTCCAACGTTATTAGACCCGACGTTCCCCCGTATTCATCCACTACGATGGCCATATGCACTCTTTTTTCCTGAAAGTTTCTAAGGAGGGCGTCAATTTTTTTACTTTCTGGGATAAAAAACCCGGGCCTTAACAAGTTTTGCCACCTAAAATTGTTTCCTTTTTCAAGGTGTGGCAATAAATCCTTTACGTACAGGATGCCTTCAATTTTATCAATGGTCTCCCGGTAAACAGGAATTCGCGAAAAACTTAAATTATCAATTTCCTTGATCAGTGTGTTATAATCTGTTTCGATATCAAAGGCCGAGATATCCATGCGGGAATGCATAACCTGCTTTACCGTCAGAGAACCAAAATTAACGATGCCTTTTAAAATTTCCTTTTCCTCTTCAGAAGTGTGCTCATCCGTCGCAATTTCGAGGGCATGCTCCAATTCATCCATTGACAAATTATATCCTCGTCTATCAACGCGTTTTTCGATGATGGACGTCATGGTTTGCAAAGACCAGGACAACGGGTAAAAGAAGTAATTGGCGGCTTTCAGAAAACCCACTGTTCTTTTTGCGAAGACAAGATTATTCTGGTTGGCATAAACCTTGGGAATGATTTCGCCGAACAACACGATTGCAAAGGTGTTAAAGGCGGTCAAACCGAGAATTAAAAGATTATCCTGATGTTGGTTGCCAAATATTTTCCAGGCTATCAGTGTGGAGATAATGACGAAGGCAATATTCACCAGGTTATTCATAATTAAAATGGTGGCTAACAGCTTTTTAGGCTGATCCAAAAGGGTTACCAGATTCTTTTCCAAAGGGTTTTTGCTGGCCCGGCATTGGTCCAGGTCTTCGGTAGATAGGGAGAAAAAAGCTATTTCCGAGCCTGAAATGATTGCTGAGAGAATTAGCAAAAGTAACAAAATTAACCCTCCTCCCAACGCTGTAAAAGCAACAGAATTTGAAATGAAATTAAAGAGTAGTAAAACCCCCGGCCAGGGGTCGTCAATTGAGTCTCCCAAAACAAGAAAAGTTAGTTACTAAAACGGTAAGTCATCGGTATCGTCGTCAGCGGAGGCTAAATCGGGGCTACTGGTTTCTGCAGCGGCCGTTGGTGCAGGCATGCTGGCTTCCCGTTTGAATTCACCATCGCCCATGCCTTCCATTGATTTCCCACCTAACATCGTCATATTGTCTCCCACCACTTCCGTAGTATAGCGGGTGTTTCCATCCTTGTCTTCCCAGGATCTTGTTTTAAGTTTCCCCTCAACATAGATAAGGTTACCTTTTTTAAGATATTTCTCGGCCACATCGGCCAATCCTCTCCATAAAACAATATTATGCCAATCGGTTATATCTTTTCGTTCTCCCGTATTTCTATCCCGGTACGATTCCGTAGTAGCCATGGTAAAATTGGCTACAGCCGTACCGCTCTCAAGGTGCCTTACCTCTGGGTCTTTTCCCAATCTTCCAACTAGTATTACTTTGTTTACTCCTGCCATTCTTGGTTTTTTTATTTAAGTTATCATTTTAAAGTTAGCTAAAAAATATGTTCATTCAAATAATTGTCAATCAAAATAGGCTTAGGTAAATCGTTAATTTCTTCCCTGGTATAAAGTTGAAAATCACCATTTGTTATTCGCAGATCGGGCAACTGCTGTACAGCCAGTTTTATATGGAAAAACCTGGCAAAAATGCGCTGATGCGTTAACACATGCTTGTATTGGCCGGAGGTGTTTTCCAGCAGAAAATCCTGGTCCTTCAAGCAGCCGGCTCTTTTCGGATCCAGAAGTTGATCCATATCCAAGGGCTGGTTTTCTTCGATCAAATAGAAATCATATAAACCTTTCCAAATGTCGTTGCCCTGGCGCTGCCTCAGGAGTATTTGTTCCCTAAACTGTATAACCAAATAGTGGAAGAAACGGGACCTGACCTTCACTTTTTTTGTTTTTACAGGTAAATTTTGTTGAAGGCTGTGTTTGTTCGCATGGCAATCCCGGGAGAAAATGCAGCTATCGCAGGCAGGTGCAGTTGGTGTACAATGGATAGCGCCAAATTCCATGATGGCCTGATTGTAGTTGTGAGGATCGTCGCGATCAATCAATTCCGCTGCCAGCTGGGCAAACACCTTTTGTCCCTGGCCGGAAGCTATGTCATCAAATACACCAAAGATCCTCGAAAGCACCCGGTAAACATTGCCGTCTACTACTGGCACCACCTCGTGAAAAGCAAAGGAGGCGATGGCGGCGGCGGTATATTTTCCGACACCTTTCAGTTGCAGCAACTCGTCGTAGGTGTTGGGGAACTTACCATTGTATTGCTCGACAATTGCCCGAGCACAGGCATGTAAATTCCTGGCTCTGGAGTAGTATCCCAGGCCCTGCCACAACCTTAAAACCTTGGTTTCATCAGCTTTTGCCAGGTCAAAAACGGTGGGAAATTCGGCGATAAAATTCAAAAAATAAGGCAAACCCTGCGAGACCCTGGTCTGCTGCAAAATGATTTCGGATAGCCAAATCATGTAAGGATCATTCGTATTTCTCCATGGTAAATCCCTTTTGTTCTGCAAATACCACGAAATTAGCCTTTTTCTAAAAAACTTATTGGGGTTCAAGGAGTTAGTTTAATATGTAATAAATAAGGTCATTTAAAAGTGAGATTTTAATTACTTCATTTTTAAAATACTTAGCGAAGATATAAATTTGTATGCTCAAATAGATTTGATCTTATTTTTTTAGGGAATTTTTTATAATTTAAATTTAAAAGAGGTGACTAAAGCAGATGTAATTACTCAGATTTCTGAGAAGACTGGTATTCCAAAGGACGATGTTCAGCTGACGGTGGAGGCGTTTTTCAGTGTGGTAAAGAGTTCTATGGCAGAGGGAGAGAATATCTATGTAAGAGGGTTTGGTAGTTTTATCAACAAAAAAAGAGCGAAGAAAATTGCCAGAAATATTTCGAAAAATACGGCTATCGTAATTGACGAACATTTCATACCAAGTTTTAAACCTTCTAAAGTTTTCGTAGAAAAAATCAAGAAAAGTCAAAAAGTATTAACTTCGAATAGTTAATAATGTAGTAAATTTGAAGCCTTAAAAGTTTAATTCTTTAAGGCTTTGAATTTATGCTTAGAACAAAAATAATATTCGCGGCGTCGGCATTAGTCTTAGTAGTAACACTATTTAATTTGCCAAAAATTGTCGTTGAAAATGACCAGAGCGATTTAGCCGCGTCCGATCCGGCTGAAAATAGTGAAGGCGCCAGGAATAGCGATGAGGAAGCCAATAGCCACACGCCATCAATCCCATCCGACGTAATAGACCAGATAGTAAATCTAAGAGAATTAGTTAAAAATAGTGTTGATGATAAAAAAAGTGCTATCTTTGCAGACTCTTTAGCGGAGCTTTTTAGTCGTTATCAAAGATTAGACAGTGCTGCGCAGTATTCGGAGCTTGCCGCTTCGTTTTTTCCAAACATAAAAACTTGGGAAAAGGCTGGAGAAAGTTACTACAAAGCTTATTCTTTGACGGCAAATAGAGAAAAGCAAAAGGTTTTTGCAGAAAAGGCTAAAGAGTTTTTTGAGAAAGTGTTGGAATTGGAGCCTGAAAGATATGATTTGGAGGCAAAGGTAGCTATGACATTGGTTACAACCTCTGCGCCGATGCAGGGAATTATGCGGTTGAGAGAGATATTGGAAAAAGATCCGGACAACGAAACGGCTATTTTCAATTTGGGGACTTTATCGATGCAATCAGGGCAGTATGACAAGGCGGTGGATAGATTCAAAAAGCTGACCGCATTAGACCCTCAGAATTCCCAGGCACTTTTTTATCTGGGAATTAGTTACTTTAACATGGGGGATAAAACCAGGGCAAAGGAGCAATTCCAGAAAGTAAAAAAATTGGATAACGATCCTGCCGTATTGGCGACAGTTGATAGTTATCTAAAAGAAATAGATTAAAAAAATTGTTAAACCATTTGCTTAGATAGCAAAGAAAAGAATTAAAATTATGCCTTGCGGTAAAAAGAGAAAAAGACATAAGATTGCTACTCACAAAAGAAAAAAGCGTCTTAGAAAGAATCGGCACAAAAAGAAATAGGTCCATCCTATCTCTTTTAAACCATTATACACATCATTAAATTATTATTCTGAAAAGCAGAAATAAAATAACATAGGTTTGAGTAATGAATTATTAATCAATTCAACTCAAGAAGGATGTCGTATAGCCTTATTAAAAGACAAGAGTTTAGTTGAGTTCCATTATGACGAAAATGGATCAAAGTTTTCAGTAGGGGATATTTACCTGGGAGTAGTAAAAAAAGTTGTTCAGGGATTAAATGCTGCATTTATTGACATCGGCTACGAAAAAGATGCCTTTTTGCACTACCTTGATTTAGGCCCCCAAGTTAGATCCCTGAATAAGTTTACGAAACAGGCAGCTAACAGAAATAAGCATGCAAAAAAGATTTCAAATTTCAGAAATGAACCAGATATCGACAAATTCGGTAAAATCAATCAGGTTCTTTCCAAAAATCAACAAATTCTTGTCCAAGTAGTTAAAGAACCTATTTCTACAAAAGGGCCGCGATTATCCTGCGAGTTGTCCATTGCCGGAAGGTATATGGTACTGGTACCTTTCTCCAAATCGGTTAATATATCCAAAAAAGTCACCGACGGAGAGGAGAGAAAACGATTATTACGACTTATCTCGTCGATTAAGCCAGATAATTTTGGCATAATCATTAGAACGGTAGCCCAAAAAAAGGATGTTGCAGAACTCGACAGAGATCTCAAGAACCTTGTAAAAAAATGGGATGATGGCATTGCAAAGCTAAAACATGCCAAACCCAGAGAAAAAATAATTGGGGAGATGAGTAAAGCATCCTCTATACTGAGAGACGTTTTAAATGAGTCTTTTGACAGTATAGTGACGGATGAAAAGTCAATATATGATGAGGTAAAATCATATATCAAGACGATAGCGCCGGAAAAAGAAAAGATTGTCAAAAAATACAATGGCAAAGCTAAACTATTTGAAAGTTTTGGCATTGAAAAACAAATGAAGACCCTCTTCGGGCAATCTGTTAGTATTCCCGGAGGAGGATATCTGATTATTGAACACACGGAGGCGCTGCATGTTATTGACGTCAACAGCGGCAATAAATCCAACACCGAAGGCGATCAGGAATCAACGGCGTTGATGGTCAACCTTCAGGCCGCCAAGGAAATTGCACGACAGCTCAGGCTTCGCGATATGGGAGGCATTATTGTGATTGACTTTATAGACATGAAAAAAGTCGAAAACAAAAAGAAAGTCTACCAAAAGGTGAAGGAGGAAATGAAGGCCGATCGCGCGAAATTTACGGTGTTGCCCCTTTCTAAGTTTGGTTTGATGCAAATAACCAGGCAAAGATTCAGACCGGAGCTCAATATCAAGACCATAGAAAAATGCCCGACTTGTAATGGTACCGGTAAAATTTCTGCCTCTATTGCTGTTTCGGATCAAATTGAGAAACACCTGGACTTCCTGTTATTAAAGCAAAATGAGCATAATATTAGCATCGCCTTACACCCTTATGTATATGCTTACTTTAAGGAAGGTTTATACTCCAGGAGAATGAAATGGTTTTTCAGGTATCATAAATGGATAAAATTAGCGTCTGATTCATCACTGGGTGTTACCGAATACAAATTCCTGAATAAGATAGGAGAGGAAATTCAGTTGGCCTAAGGAGGTTGTTCGAACCGGGTTTCAATAAAAAAATACTTACCTCCCGTTTAAAGCGGGAGGTTTTTTTTGAAATAATAAAAATGATCCTTTATTGACTGATCAAGTGTGGGGGGTGATGGTAGCGCTTAGATCCGGATTCCCGGCTTAATTACGCACAATTCTGAAATTCTGATAGTTCTGCAGGGATGATGATTGCGTAATTCGCACCTCTTTGACAGAAGCTAACTGAGGGCCTTTATGACACCATTTCAGGAAACCTTCCATTTGATCCCTGGTTCCTTCTACTTCGATATATAATGAGCCGTCTGGTTCATTTTTTACGAAACCGGATAAATTGAGGCTTTTGGCCACCTCTAATGTAGATGCTCTGAAAAACACACCCTGGACTCTGCCTCTTATATTAATTTTATAATGAAGGATCATATACGTTTGCCGGCTAGCTCTTCCATAATCTTAACACCTCCCGATGTGCCAATCCTGTCGGCGCCGGCTTCAATCAAAAGACAAGCCTCCTTCAGCGATTTGATACCTCCTGAGGCCTTTATTCCTATATCATTGGCCAGATTGCTCCTAAGCAATCTGATATCCTCTACTTTTGCACCGCTGGGGGCAAACCCGGTGGACGTCTTGACATAGTCAGCGCCTGCATCCTGGCATAATTTTGCGGCAGTAATCATTTCATCACTGCTCAAATACGCAGTTTCTATGATTATCTTGATAGGCTTTCCACTGTCGTGTGCCAGCTGAGCACATTTGGCTATTTCAATTTTCACCCAGGGCATACCACTTTTAAATGCCGAAACGTTCATGACCATATCCAGCTCATCGGCACCATTGGCGATGGCAATTTCCATTTCATTTGTTTTTGATTCCGACATTTGATACCCCAGCGGAAAACCGATAACGGTCACCAGCCTGATTGTATCGGAACCTATTTCTCTTTTAGCTTTTTTTACCCAAAAAGGGGGAACACAAATGCCTGCGAAGTGGTATTTTCGGGCTTCTTCAACTAACTGATCAATATCCCTGTCAATCAGCGTCGGGCGCAAATTTGTTTGCTCTATAAAATTATTGATGTTTTCCATATCAGAATGCCGGATTAAAATTAGCAAAAATGTCAAACTATTCAACCAATAATGTTATTTGAAGCAGTACAAATCGCAAAGTTCCTTCCTAGGGTTTTAATGAATGATGCTACATTCTTTACAAAGCTTTTTCTTACCGGGAGGCCTTTTTTTGGGTTTTCTCTTATGACCAAAATAGGAAGGATCTGAATACTGGGGTTTTTCGGCTAATCTTGCCATCTTTTTATACCTTTTTTGGTTATCCTGCATTCTCGCGTGATACTCCTCGACTTTTTTATCCAGCCGATAGGAAAGGCTGTTTTTGTTTTGGCCTTTTTTTACGCTTCGCCTTGCACTGTTGTAAGACGCCTCGCGGTTTCCAGGATTCTTGGCCGAGGGTAGGTTATCGTATTTATCAGGACCGGAAGCCTCTTTTTTGCTTTTAAGTTTAGTTTTTTTTGATTGAGCGGAGACATTTGAATCCATCGATACCCATATAAATCCGATCAATAAAACCAGAAAGATTTTTTTTGACATAACACATACACACTTTATTTAATAAACAATCTATTGGATAATAAATTGTTTAAAAAGGTAATAAGATTAGTTTTGATAAAAGCAAAATGGATTAATAGCTCAATTTTGGTGTCAACATACTCTGCTGCCTGCGGAATATCCATGGCTCAACGGGATCTTTGCCTTCCCAAATACCTATTTTTTTTGCGCGGGAACTCTTTTCAATAGATGCCAGGGTCATGTCTCCTTTGTTTCTGTGGTAAAACCAGGCAAGACCGGCTTCTAACAGGGATCTGCTTAGATCGGTTTCGTTGATCGTGATGCTGGCTATATCATTGCCAAATCGATCTTTTCCGAATAGTTCTACTGCCACATTTGATCCCAGGCACTTTTCAGCGGTAAAAGCCTTGGCTTTCGCGCCCATTTCCTGATTTAACTCCGGGCAGTCGATGCTTTTTAAAATGACACTTATAGTATCCTGATAATTATCAATAACAAGAAGGGTGTTTCCATCGATCACTTCCACCACTTTTCCTGTAAATTGATCCTGTGCATTGGACTGAAGGAATGGTAGAAGAAAGAATAGAAATATTAATGGCCTGTACATGTGGAGTTGGATTTGGTGTAACTTCAAAATTAATAGACCATCATGGCAATGAATAATGGTTTTAAACCTATTCCTTTTTGGTGTAATATTTACAATTTAATAGAGATTTCATCTTTTTCTTAATATTGAAATAGTACAATTGATTGTTTGTCCCAGAACGATAATACTTCCAAATTTGACACATTATTTCATCTTGAGACTCGAAATATTAATATCAGAAATGATAAAAGATGTTTTGGGATTACCGCTGTGTAAGGTGTACATTCCGTCCACCCGAAATTCTCTTTGTTTAATGCAATTAATGACGGGTGCGCGGAGCGTGGGATATTTTTAAAAATTTAATGTCCGGGGGTCGAATGGTACAATATTCCCCGGGATTGTTATACCGGATAAATTGATTCTGACCTGCGAATCGGCCGGTATGGCTGGAGCGGCGTGACGAAAAATCGAGGATCTGAGCGGTGATTCAGGAGGATTCCGGGACAATCTTGAACGTCGAAATATAGAAATGAAATAAATTAATTTTTTAGCGACAAGATATGCGCTAATAGCTTTTGATTATTCTTTAATTAGTATAACTTTGCGCAATTTGTTTTGTTCAGTTTAACTTCTAAAATCACATTATTCACTTACTATGCCTAAAGACAACAATATCAAATCGGTTTTAATTATCGGAAGTGGGCCTATCATTATCGGACAGGCTTGTGAATTCGATTATTCAGGTTCGCAAGCATCGCGATCATTGCGGGAAGAGGGTATTGAGGTTACCTTAATAAATAGCAATCCTGCCACCATTATGACGGATCCGGTTACGGCCGATAATATATATCTGTTGCCTTTGGAGAAAAAATGTATTATTCAAATACTCAAAAAACATAAAATTGATGCAGTATTACCTACCATGGGAGGGCAAACTGCTTTAAATCTAGCCATAGATTGTGATAAGGCCGGTATTTGGGAAAAATTTAATGTGAAAATTATTGGTGTGGATATCAACGCCATTGAAACTACTGAAAACCGGGAGAAATTCAGGTTAAAAATGCATGAGTTGGGCATTGACGTTTGCAAGGGAGAGACAGCGACCTCATTTTTACAGGGAAAGGAAATTGCACAGGAAATTGGTTTTCCCCTGGTTATCAGGCCTTCGTACACTCTGGGAGGTACCGGAGGTGGTTTTGTGGAAAAACCTGAATATTTTGAAAAGGCATTAAATAGTGGTTTGCACGCCTCGCCAATTCACGAGGTGCTGGTTGAACGTAGTATCCTTGGATGGAAAGAATATGAAGTTGAGCTGATAAGGGACAACAATGGTAATGTTATCATTATTTGTTCCATTGAAAATTTCGATCCGATGGGCGTCCATACGGGTGACTCCATTACCGTCGCCCCGGCCATGACGCTGCCTGATACTGTTTACCAGGAAATGCGTAACCTCGCCATAAAAATGATCAACGGTATAGGGCAGTTTGCCGGAGGCTGTAATGTTCAATTTGCAGTAAATCCTGAAGATGACAGCATCATTGCCATCGAAATCAATCCGCGGGTCTCCAGGTCGTCGGCGTTAGCCTCTAAGGCAACGGGTTACCCGATTGCCAAAATCGCCGCCAAGTTAGCCATCGGTTATAACCTTGATGAACTGAATAACCAGATTACTAAAACCACCTCAGCGTATTTTGAGCCAGCGCTGGACTACGTGATCGTAAAAATACCCAGGTGGAATTTCGATAAATTCAAAGGATCTGACCGCCACCTTGGGCTGCAAATGAAATCGGTGGGTGAAGTGATGGGAATTGGTAGAAATTTCCAGGAGGCTTTACAAAAAGCCTGTCAATCATTAGAGATCAAAAGAAACGGTCTGGGTGCGGATGGGAAAGAAGTGCGAGATCAGGAACAGATTGTCGATAGTCTTAAGAATCCCAGCTGGAACAGGCTTTTTCATATCTATGATGCTTTTAAATTGGGCATTCCGTTTAGCACCATCCAGGATCTTTCAAAAATCGATAAATGGTTCCTGAATCAAATTGAGGAGCTGGTTGTGCTCGAGGCGGAAATCGAGAAATTTACCTTAGATACCATTCCCACCGATCTGCTACGGGTTGCCAAGGAGAAAGGCTACGCCGACCGTCAGATTGCACACCTGCTTAAAGCATTGGAAAGTGAGGTGTATCAAAAGAGAATTGATCTGGGAATAAAGCGGGTATATAAACTGGTAGATACTTGTGCCGCTGAGTTTGAGGCCAAGACACCCTATTATTATTCATCCTTTGAAGAAGAAAATGAATCAATAGCCACTGACAAACAAAAGATTGTGGTGTTAGGCTCCGGGCCAAATCGCATCGGACAGGGAATAGAGTTTGACTATTGCTGCGTGCATGGCGTACTGGCCGCCAGAGAATGCGGCTATGAGACCATTATGATTAACTGTAATCCGGAAACTGTCTCAACCGATTTTGATGTGGCAGATAAACTATATTTTGAGCCAGTATTCTGGGAGCATATATATGATATTATCATGCACGAAAAACCCATAGGAGTAATTGTGCAGTTGGGCGGGCAAACGGCGCTTAAATTAGCGGAGAAGCTACACCGGTACGGCATCAAAGTAATTGGGACCAGCTTTGAGGCGCTTGATTTGGCCGAAGATCGCGGAAGCTTCTCGGACTTGCTCAAGGCCAATGATATTCCTTATCCCAAATACGGTGTTATCGAGGATGCTGATACCGCCATTTCACTTTCCAGGAAACTCGGTTTTCCGCTGCTGGTGAGGCCATCCTATGTATTGGGGGGGCAAAGCATGAAAATTGTCATCAATGAAAAGGAACTGGAATCTCACGTTGTTAATTTATTGAAGGACATACCTGGGAATAAGGTTTTGCTGGATCACTTTTTGGAAGGGGCTTACGAGGCTGAGGCAGATGCTATTTGTGATGGCGAGGATATTTATATCATCGGTATCATGCAGCACATTGAACCGGCCGGTATTCACTCTGGAGATTCTTATGCAGTACTTCCACCTTATAATCTGGGGGATTTTGTCATACAGCAAATTGAAAAGTATACTAAGAAAATAGCACTGGCTTTAAAAACAGTGGGTTTGATTAATATCCAGTTTGCTATCAAAGACGACCGCGTATACATTATTGAAGCAAACCCAAGGGCTTCAAGAACAGTCCCTTTCATTTGTAAGGCTTATAAAGAGCCCTATGTGAACTTTGCTACCAAGGTAATGTTGGGAGAAAAGAAGATTAAAGATTTTGATTTCAAGCCTACCAAAAATGGATACGCCATTAAAGTTCCGGTTTTCTCATTCAACAAGTTCCCCAATGTCAATAAAGAACTGGGACCTGAAATGAAATCAACCGGTGAAGCTATCTATTTTATCGAGGATCTGATGGACGATTATTTCTTAAATGTTTATAGTGAACGTAACCTATATCTCAGTAAATAGTAAAATATTATTAGAGGTAAAAAGAGAATAGATTTAAATTATCAGAGAATCGATGACTAAGGGGATATTTATTATAGCAATCATAGGTTATCTTGTTTATAGGCTAGGGAGGTTTTTATTTAAATTTTTATACCTGTTTTCCGGAGATAACGGAAGTCAATCTTCAAGAACCACTTTTGATGAAAAGCGAAAGCCACATGGCGGTAATGTGAGCATTGATAAAGTTCCAAATAAAACCCAAACCAGGAAAAAATATAAAGGAGGAGAATATGTGGACTACGAGGAGCTCTAATCCTCGTTATATACTTAATTTTTAGCACGCCATTTTTCCTTACCTGATGGAGTTAGCCAGGGCACTGGTAAGCTTTTGGATTATTTTCCCTGGTAATGTTTGGAGAAGGAGGCCTCTTTTGAATAACTTTCCGAATTATGATTATATTTGTTTCGCTTTTAGGATAAACCCGAATTTAAAAGATAAGATATAAATATGGCATGGTTTAAGAGAAAGGAAAAAGGTGTAAAAACCCCTACTGAAGCCAAAAAGGAATCTCCGGACGGCCTTTGGTATAAATCACCCAAAACCGGAAAAATCTTCCATACCCGCGAGCTGAAGAACAATTCTTATGTGTGTGTTGACGATGGGTATCATGTGAGGGTTGGGTCGCAGGAATATTTTGAAATACTATTTGATAATATTGAATTTGAGGAGCTGGATGCCCATCTTGAATCAGATGATCCTCTGAATTTTTCTGATACCAAGCCCTATCAAAAAAGAATCGAAGCCTCTCAACAAAAAACCGGTCTGAAAGATGCCGTCAGGGCTGCCACTGGAAAAATTAACGGATTACCTGTAGTGGTAGCATGTATGGATTTTTCATTTATTGGAGGTTCAATGGGGTCGGTTGTAGGTGAAAAAATTGCCAGGGCTATTGACTATTCCTTGGAAAATAAAGTCCCCTTCCTTATGATCTCCAAATCGGGAGGTGCACGTATGATGGAGGCAGGCTTTTCATTGATGCAAATGGCCAAAACCTCTGCGAAACTGGCTTTGCTCTCCGAGGCAAAAATTCCTTACGTTTCATTGATGACCGATCCTACCACCGGAGGGGTTACAGCTTCCTATGCCATGTTGGGAGATTTTAATATTGCCGAACCCGGGGCGCTGATAGGATTTGCAGGGCCCCGTATTATCCGTGAAACCATCGGAAAAGATCTTCCCAAAGGGTTTCAAAGTGCGGAATTTTTGCTGGAACATGGATTTCTGGATTTTATAGTCGACCGCCGGGATCTCAAAAACAGACTTACCACCTTATTCAAGATGCTGCAGAATAAGTAAACCAAAGCGATCCATGCGAATTATTGCCCACCCGGTATTATGTAATTATTATGTTACTTATCGGTGCAATGCAAAATGTGGGTTTTGCGATATCTGGGAAAGGCCGTCTCCCTATGTGAATCTGGCCGACCTGACCAGTAACTTAAAGGACCTTAAAAGACTGGGTGTTAAGGTTATTGATTTCACCGGTGGTGAACCTTTGCTCCATGCTGACATTCATAACTTTCTGGCACTGGCAAAGAAAATGGGGTTCATCACTACTTTGACTACCAATGGCCTGCTGTATCCTAAAAAAGCGAAGCAGCTAAAGGGGCTGATTGATATGCTCCATTTCTCCCTCGATTCCTCGGACAAAGACACACATGATCAATCCCGTGGCGTGGCTTGTTTTGATTTTGTTATGGAGTCAATCAGGATAGCGCTGCGTCAGCGTGAAAGGCCTGATATTTTATTTACTGTTTTCGAAGAAAATGTGCATGAGATCAAACACATTTATGAAAATATATGTTTACCCAATAATCTGGTGCTTATTTTAAATCCGGTATTTGATTACAATGAAGTTCAAACAGGAGAAAAGCTTTCAGAAGATACGTTACGAACATTGCAGCAGTGGGGAAAAAAGAAACTGGTCTATTTAAATGAGGCCTTTATTGCACTCAGACAAAGTGGAGGAAATCACGTCGTTGATCCCGTATGTAAGGCCGCAAGTAGTACCATTGTTATCTCTCCTGAAAATGAGCTGGTGTTGCCTTGTTATCATTTAGGGAAAAAAGTATTTCCGATCAACCAGGATCTATATAAGTTGTACCAGACCCCTGCCGTTAAAAATCTGGTGGCACTGGAGGGCAGGTTACCCGAATGTGAGGGTTGTACAATAAATTGTTATATGCAACCGTCTTTTGCGGTCGAAATGAATAAATTCTGGTGGAAAGCCCTGCCTAGTACTCTAAAGTATAACTATATGAAAGGCACCTGGAAGTCATTATTTAAGTAAATCTGCTACAGGCTTTTCAAGGCCTTATGATATGTAATAAAAAATATACTTTCAGACACCAAAATAGGTAATTAATAAATATATTTGCTAGCAGAAAAACAGACTTAATTTTTAATTACAAGTAATAAAGAATGGGTTCAATTGTAATAACTGCCATCATTGCCTTTACAGTTGTCATTTTACTTTTAGTGATGATACTGTTGTTTGCGCAATCAAAGTTGGTCCAGTCCGGCGATGTAAAAATTACTGTGAATGGGGATAGTGGAAATCCGATAATTGCGTCGGCTGGTAGTACATTGCTGTCTACCTTGTCTGCGCAGAAGATTTTTTTACCTTCGGCCTGCGGAGGTGGCGGAACATGCGCCATGTGCAAATGTGTTATTGAAGAAGGCGGTGGTGAGGTACTTCCGACAGAAGAGGGCCACCTGAGCCGGACCGAACAGAAGGAAAAAGTTCGTTTGTCTTGTCAGGTGAAGGTTAAAAATGATATGACCATCAAAATACCGGAGGAAATTTTTGGTATTAAGAAGTGGGAATGCGAGGTGGTTTCAAATTACAACGTAGCCTCGTTCATAAAAGAGTTTGTAGTAAAGTTGCCCGAAGGAGAAACCCTGGATTTTGAAGCAGGTGGCTATATTCAAATTGATGTTCCCAAGGTAGAAGTTGATTTTAAAGACATGGATATTACTTCCCACCCCGAGCTGGGCAGGGATCCAATGGATTTTAAATCTGAATGGGACAAATTTGGTTTATGGGATCTGAAAATGAAAAATGATGAAACGATCTTCCGTGCCTACTCAATGGCTAATCATCCTGCGGAAGGAAACATCATCATGTTGAATATTCGTATTGCCACGCCACCATGGGACAGAGCCAATAATCGGTGGATGGATGTTAATCCCGGCATTTGCTCTTCTTATGTTTTCTCCAGAAAACCAGGTGACAAAGTCACTATCTCAGGCCCCTATGGCGAGTTTTTCATCAAAGACACCGATGCTGAAATGTTATACATCGGAGGTGGTGCTGGAATGGCTCCCATGCGATCTCATCTTTTTCACCTGTTCCACACGTTGAAGACCGGTAGAAAAGTGACGTACTGGTATGGAGGACGATCCAGAAGAGAGTTGTTTTATCTCGATCATTTTAAGAAAATTGAGGATGAATTTCCGAATTTCAAATTTTTTGTCGTTTTATCAGAACCATTACCGGAAGATAACTGGAAAGAGAAAAAAGATATTGACGATACGCAAGGTGATGGATTCCTTGGCTTTGTGCATCAGGCCGTGATTGACAAGTATCTGAGTAAACACGAGGCCCCGGAAGATATTGAATTCTATTTTTGCGGTCCCCCTTTAATGAATCAGGCTGTATTGAAAATGTGCGATAGCTGGGGAATTCCCGATGAAAATGTGGCTTTTGATGATTTTGGAGGATAGCAATCCAATACATTAATTGCCCCTAGCCAGGAACAGCCTAAGATATTTATAAACATTGAAAAGAGTAAGTTAGCTTACTCTTTTTTGTTTTAATATTACGGCTTTTTACGAATGGCTTGAAAAGCCTGTTATTCCAATGCTTTATTATAAAATTTTGGGTCCTGAAATTCTATTCATAAATTGCAGTAATGGATTTGAAAATATTTTTCTCCCCGCTTGATGAGGAGCTTTTTAGTAATATAGCCGGGCACAATACATTTTTCCATAGTATTAGGGTCAATCATGACGCCATGCCCGAATACAAGAATGCGGACATAGCCATTCTGGGATTACCAAAGTATGATGAAAAGAAAGGAGCTAAATCCGACAACTGGCAAGCTGCTGATGAGATCAGAAAAAAGTTATACTGTCTGAAAAAAGGAAGTGGCACTTACAGGATTATCGACCTTGGAAATCTCAATGCCGGCATCTCCCTGGATGAAACCTATTTGAGGATACGGGAGGTTTGCGAAATGCTGATTGACAATAATGTGCTGCCGCTGTTGATAGGAGGCAGTCATGACATGGATATCGGGCAGTTCAGGGCCTACGAGGAAATGAAGAAGCTTGTAAGTTTTTTGAATGTGGATGCCACGCTGGACATGGATGACGATGAAGCAGCCGGAAGCAATGCCAGGCACATACATGGTATCCTTTTACATGAGCCTAATTTTCTGTTCAACTACAGCCACCTTGGCTATCAGAGCTACCTGATTGATCCTTCGCACATATCATTGCTGGAGAAGCTTTACTTTGAGGCTTACAGGCTGGGGCACTTGCGGGAGCATATTAAGGAAATGGAACCAATTATCAGGGATGCCGATATGATGAGCTTTGATATTGGGGCGATCAAGTCGCTGGACGCTCCCGGTGTCAACAATCCCCAACCGTTTGGTTTGACCGGGGAAGAGGCCTGTCAGATTTGCTGGTATGCCGGCTTGAATGAAAAATTAAGCTCCGCTGGATTTTATGAGTATGAGCCTGAATCTGATGACGCCAACAAAAAAACTGCCGCAGTCATAGCTACGATGTTATGGTATTTTGTCGAGGGTTTTTACAATCGAAAAAGCGAGCTTAGCTTTAAAACCAACGATTATCTTAAATACGTGGTTTCCATGCCCGATGACCCTGAGGCCATTGTGTTTTACAAAAGCAAGCTGAGTGAAAAATGGTGGCTGGAAGTACCTTATCCCGATGGCAATCAATACGAGCGCAATTGTATTGTGCCGTGCAATTACAAGGATTACGAGCTGGCTACGCAGGGTCAGGTACCAGACCGGTGGATCTCGACCTATTCCAAATTACTTTGATTGGTTAAACCAAAATAATCCCGCTTATCTGTGGTTTGAGAAGTTATGTAGTCCTGATGTTTCTCGTGCCACCTATCTGGAAACACCAAAGAAGACTTTGGTAATGAGGCTACTTTCGGCTTAAGCCTATTATAAAGGCATAGGATTTCAGTGCAATCTTCCTTGGTAATTCAATAGGGTTTCAGGCTTTTTACCCATGAGTCCTGGGAACCCGTGTAGCCGTTTTTTCTTGACGTAATAAAACTTTTTCCAAGATTTTTATATGTTAGTAAATTGTTATCTTTGCATGAACTGTTAATTAATATTTCATGAACCTTCCTAAAAATAAACGGGGACCTTTTACAGAGCTTATTTTAATCCCGCTTATTTTTTTATTTATTTTTTTGTTTATTTCTTCTTCCTTTAACTCGGCTACTGACCAAAATAAAGCAGACACACTACTTAACAAGGCTAACCGGTTTTTACCTTTACTTTCACAAAAATACGCTACTCAGGTCACCAATACTTTGGCTCAGGATAGCACATATATATACAGCGTTGGGCTTTATGATGACAGCGTTCAACGAAGGCTTGTCCTAATAAATGAAAACCCTTCCCAAAGGGAGTTTCAAAACCGGATAATTGTAAACGTATATCCCAAAAATGTTGATCAATATAAACATGCATCTAATTTTGATGGTGATGGGTTTTTGGATTATACTTCTATCGACAAACCGGTCATGCATCATTATGACAGCAGTAATTACAGTGTGTTGGAGGTAGCGCTTCCTTATATAAACATTGACAAAATATTTATCAAGCAGCCAGGAATATGGAAGCAAACTTTGATGACCCCCTTTCCCGATACGAAACCGGATGAAAAAGTAGATTACGAAGTGTCATTACAGGCATTATACACACCGTTATTCATTAAAGTATTGCAAAGCTATGATATTGCCCATCTAAGCTATAAAACACCCAAGGCAATAAATACCATATCGCTTTCGGATTATGTGAAAAACGAAAAGAAAGCCATTGGCAAAGTTGAAGACAGCGATGCTTTTTGGAGTTCTTTATTCAGTAAAAATTCAAATTACGAGTCTTTAATAACATTTTTGGGTGACAAGCAATCTCAAGCGAGTGACTTTCTGAAAAAAATATCGGAGGGTGAACAAACATTTTCTGAAATATTTGACATTGACAAGCTTGCGACATATTATGCTTTAATAAATTTATTTAGCAACAACGAAGCCCGAGAAATCGGATTATTATACAACCCTGAAACAAAGTTGCTGGAGCCCCTATATTTAAACACAAACCACCTCGGCGTCCTAAATACATATGTCAAAGATGAGAAAATTGATCATCTATTATTTTTTGAAGCTTATCTTAAGAAGCTTCAGGAAATAAGTGAAATTGACCTAAAAAAATTATTGCAAAGCGACCCTGATTTACCAGATAGAATAAAACGATTTAACTATGTTAATCCTGAAATCTTATTTGATTCCAAAGTATTGTCTCACAATCAACATGTTATAAAAAAAGGTATAAATTCCAGCATAACGATTAAAGCGGAATTTTTGAGTATGGATGAAAAGAGGTTTAGTGTTAGCATAGAGAACTTAACTATTTTCCCTGTAGAAATTTTGGGCTTAAATTATAGGAAGAAAAAAACGATTAGCACTTACGAAAAACAAAAAATAATTTTAAAAGATGAAACCGATAAGGTAGTTTTTAGGCTTCCAAGAAGCTTTGAAAATCTTTTTGTACATAAAAAAAACAAATCTGCCGGTTTTGATTTTGCTAAAAACATATTCGACCTGCGGATTGCCTATAAAACGTTAGGTTTGGATTCGATCTGTTATGCAGAAATTGTACCCTACCAACCTTTGGAAAATTACTATAAAGATGAGGACCTGTTCAGGCGGGAGGTGGACATTTCCAAAACCGATTTTGTCACGGTTAGCGCCTCAAACAAAACCATAGATTTTGATAGTAGTTTTACACTTAACTCACCCCTGATTCTTCCTGAAAACTATACCGTGACAGCGAAACCAGGTGTTACGATTAACATAGTTCACGGAGGAAAAATCATCTCCCACTCGCCCTTGAATTTTATAGGGGAAAAGGACAATCCTATACGTATTATTTCCAAAGATAAGCAAGGGCAGGGACTGTTGGTTTTGGCAGAAGGAAGGGCGTCTACACTGAAGCATGTTCATTTTGATGGCCTAACAAACCCTTCTCATGGTATGTGGTCTACCACTAGTGCAATAACCTTTTATGAATCTCCCGTTAGTTTCGACTGTGTAATAATATCCAATAACACCTGCGAAGATGCCGTAAATGTTGTCAGAACCAATTTTTTGATGACCAATACATTTTTTAAAAACACGCAGTCTGATGCCTTTGATGGTGATTTTGTCACCGGAAAGATTTCCAGTTGTGTATTTACGGATTTGGGAAATGACGCTATAGATGTATCAGGCTCTGATCTTGATATCTACGATGTAAAAATTTTCAGAGCGGGAGACAAGGGATTAAGCGCGGGAGAAGATAGTCGTATTGAGGCGCAAAAGATTCAAATCTCTAATAGTGAAATAGCCGTTGCCGGAAAGGACTTATCAACTATTAAATTGAAAGATATCTTTATTAAGGACACTAAGCTTGGTTTTACCGCCTTCCAGAAAAAATCGGAATTTGGACCGTCTGAAATTACAGTTAATCAAATAAATATGGATAGTGTTGAAATAAAATATTTAATAGAAAAGGCCTCATCTCTTTCCATGGACGGCGAAAAAGTAAAAACCGAACAAAACGTAAAAAATAGAATGTATGGTGTAGAATTTGGAAGAAGCAGTGCGGAAACACGAGAACGGCAACAGTAACTATGATTGGCAAATTAGATTTAGAAGCGCAGGACCTGGCTAAGGAAGAAGAGGTTCAGTTTATCAATGCAGTGCATAATTATCGTTATGAGCGTAAGTTTACGATACCGGATAATTTGAGTATAAAGACAATCGAACAATCTATTAAGAGAAATAGATATTTGTTTAGACAAGTCTTTCATCAAAGGCAGGTCAATAATATATATTTTGATACACCTGATTATCGCAATTACTTCGATAACGTTTTGGGTGTTTCAAATAGGAAAAAATTTAGAATCCGCTGGTATGGTGACACCTTTGGCAAGATAAAAACGCCTGTTCTTGAGATCAAAATAAAAAAAGGACTGGTGGGCGATAAATGGTCCTATAAGCTGGATCCTTTTACCTTAAACTCGGATTTTACGAATGCGTACATTCAAGATGTATTAAAAAAGTCTTCCTTACCGGCGCCCGTTTTGGAAAGTTTAAAATTAGTGTCTCCTACCTTGTTAAACTCATACAACAGGCGTTATTATCTTTCGGCCGACAACAGATTTAGGGTAACACTGGATTTCAATTTGCTGTATCACAAAATAGATAAACGCTTTAACAACTTTCAGTTAAAGTCGGTTAAAGATGAAAATAAGATTGTCGAGTTGAAGTATAGGTTAGAGGATGATAGCGAAGCCAGTGCGGTAACAACTCAATTCCCTTTCAGATTAAACAAAAGTTCAAAATACTTAAATGGTGTAAATACCATAAAGCGATTTCCACAATAATTACCAATTAATACACTTTAAGCAGATGCAAGAACAATCTTTTTTACATGAGATAGCCAGCCAATTCGGTTCAGAGGAACAGTCGTTAATCGATTTTTTAATCAATATTTTTATTACAATTATACTCTCCGTAATTCTTGGATTAATTTACTCAAAATACGGTAGCTCCCTTTCTAACAGAAAAAAACTGATACAAACCTTTGTACTCATTTCAATTACGGTAATGCTGGTGATCTCAATTGTAAAATCGTCGTTGGCGCTTTCTTTGGGTTTGGTTGGGGCGTTGTCAATAGTGCGATTTAGAACAGCAATAAAAGAACCTGAAGAATTAGTATACTTTTTTATTGCAATAGCTTTGGGATTAGGTATGGGTGCCAATCAGCGTGTAATCACACTTGCGGGAGCTATTGTTATTCTGCTTTACATAGTATTTCAAAATGCAGGTTCTATTAAAAAAGCCGTTCAACAAAATCTTATTCTCACGATTTCTAATACAGCTGATAAAACGTTTGACGAAAACACAATACTTAATATGCTTGAAAACCACTGTTCCAAAATTGATTTACGCCGTTTGGATCAGGTGGATGGGACAACAGAGCTTTCACTTAATGTGGAGTTCAATTCTCTTAAAAGCATATTAAATGCCAAAAATGAACTGAAATCCATTGGGGATATTCAATTCAGTTTTATCGAAAATTACTAATTAAAAAAATGAAGATTAAATCCTCCGGGAGCAATCCTCTTATGGCCATAGGCGTATGCGTATTAATGATTCTTGCATTAGTCGCCTTCCGTTCACTCGATAAAAAAAAGGTAGAAGTGATAGAGGTACCCAGCATAGAGAGAAAAACTACCCTCAATTCTTTGCAAATAACCGTAAGGGAAAAACATTATAGAAAACTCAAAGAAAAACGTAATGAAGCCCTTGCAGATGGTATTTTAGAAACAGACGACAATGATTATGTACCTGGTATTATTACTTTCGACGGCAAGGACTACGATGCAGAATTACGTTTAAAAGGGGATTGGACAGATCATCTTCAGGATGATAAATGGTCTTATAGGATAAAGCTCAAAAACGACCAAACCATTATGGGTATGCGAAAGTTTTCTGTCCATCATCCCAAGACAAGGGGTTATGTCAATGAATGGCTATACCATAAAGCTAACAAAGCCGAAGATTTAATAGGGTTGAGGTATCAGTTCGCTGAAGGGTTTTTGCATATTAAACTAAAAAATCCGGAAGATTCTATTGAGTTCATCAACAAGAATGTGGGGATTTACGCCATTGAAGAGACGTTTGATAAAAGAACAATTGAAAGCAACAGGCGGAAAGAAGGTGTTATATTAAGAATTTCTGAACAATATTTTTGGAAAGAAACCAAGCAAGCCTGGAAAATTGCCAATCAAACAGGATCTCGCGCAAACCCTAAACGTATTCCAAAATTTATTGGTCCAAGAAATGAATATGTATCAACTTTTGGTTTAAGTAAAATTCTGGCAGATAAAGCTCTTAACAAACAGTTTAAGCATGCAAAAAATTTATTGGAAACATATCGATTAGGTCGCCTAAAACCTTCTGAAGTATTTGATACCAAAAAACTTGCATTGCATACGGCCATAAATAATCTGTTTGGAGCCTATCACGGTTTGGAGGCTATTAATTTACGCTTTTATTACAATCCTACAACTTCAAAGTTAGAACCTATAGCCTATGATGGTAACTCAGGAGAAAGGCTTAAGGAATTTCATCATTATTTATACACCAATAAGGAAATAGATATCGAATACACTAAGGAACTTATTGCTGCACTGGAATTAGTGAGTCATCCGGAATATTTAAAAATACTTTTTGATAATTTTTATAAAGAAGCTAAAGGCTTTGATGCAATATTGCAAAGAGAGTTTGGTAAACATATTGTTATTGACAAAAATGTCTATGCACATAACCAAACCATATTGAGACAAGAAGCCCAACGTTTAAAGATCCTAATTCAATCCGATATCTAAAATCTGTTTTTCCTCTTTTAAATTTTCAGGAACCGCGACCTTAGGAATAAAAAATTGTTGTTTTATAGCTTTGTTATACTCAGGGAAAGCTGATAGATGAAATTTATGGTAAGGTAAGCTGACTGGCACTAGCTATTATTATTTTTGAACTTCTCATAACACTGATTGACAAAGGAGGTATACTCTGCCACAAATCTTTCGGTAGAAAATCTTTCCGCATTTTTTCTTATCTCCTCGGGATCAAAATTGTCTTGTGTGGATTCAAATTTTAGCACGGCTTTCTTTAGGTTTTGGTTATCTTGCTTATGAAAGAAAACACCTGTGCGATCATTTAAAATGGTCTCAGTGCTTCCGCCTTTTCCAAATGCTATCACGGGTGTGCCACAAGCCTGAGCTTCCAGGGGGACAATGCCAAAGTCTTCCTCCGCAGCGAAAATGAAGGCTCTTGCCTTCTGCATATATTCTTTTAGTTTTTCAAAGGGTTGATAACCTAATAATTCAATGTTCTTGCCAGCTTTTGATTTTATCTTTTTATAGTCCGGACCATCGCCAATCACTAATAATCTTTTATCTGGTAGGCGACTAAATGTTTCTACAATAAGATCAATTTTTTTGTAAGGAACCATGCGGGAGGCGGTAAGATAATAGTCTTCCTTGGTAGGATTCATGTCAAATTGGTCAACCGCAACCGGTGGATAAATTACCTTTGCCTCCCTGTTATAAATTTTTTTAATTCGCTTAGCGATATAGCCGGAATTTGCTATAAAGTGATCGACCCGGTTTGAGGAGATATAATCCCAGGTTCTGATGTAATGTAATACCATTTTGACAATAAAGGCTTTCAAGCCTTTTTCCAGCTTTGCCTCTTTTAGATACTGAAAATACAGGTCCCAGGCATAACGAATTGGGGAATGGCAATAACAAATATGTAATTGGTTGTGATGTGTAAGCACATTTTTTGCTGCGGCATATGAAGAGCTCAGTATTAAATCATATTCCCGGAGATCAAATTGTTCTATTGCCAAAGGGAACAACGGCAAATAGTTTCGATATTTCTTTTTCCCCAAAGGTAATCGCTGGATGAAAGACGTGTTTACTTCCATGTCACTCCCTATTTTTTCAATAGGGAATTTCTGATCGTTAACCAATGTAAAAATGGGTGAAGGATAAGTTTGATAGATCGACTTAAGTACCCACTCGGCACCTCCAAAGACTGTTAGCCACTCGTGTATTATTGCTGATTTCAAAAGCTTAATTTTTTGGGGGGGTTAGTTACTCCATAATAAAACAATAATGTACTAAAAAATGCAAAAAATACCGCGCCTCGCTGTCTGGATAGATAAGATTCAATAAGGAATATACAAAGTATAATAACCATAAAAGCTATAAATAGGTAATTTTGATTTTTATATGAAATTTTGATGGTGAGAAACAGTACAAGGCAGAAAATCAAAAGCCCTATTATACCATGACGGATCGCTTCACTTAAATATTCATTGTGTGCATTATAAGTTTTTTCCATGCCCTGAACAAAGTTGTGATTTTTGTACTGCATCAGTAATTCATTTTTTTCATCTCCGGTGCCCACGCCCAAAATAGGATTTTCCCGAATAATATTTATGGCGGATTGCCACTTAATGACTCGATAATCAACACCGTGATCCCCTTCCCCCATTTCTTTTTTATTAATTTTTAAATTGTTTAAATCCAACCCAATTAAATCATCAAATTTCCATTTTAATATATAGGATTGTTGATACATTATAAAGAATGCCACCAAAAAGCTTACCATTATACCAATTGGAATTAATATTTTTTTACTTTTTAGCAATTGAAAAATGAAATAAAAAACAATCATCACAAAAAATAAAAAAAGAGTCATTCTTGAAGGGAATATAAATAGGTAAAATCCTAACAGCAGAAAAAATAATAGTAGAAGAGGAATTTGGAAGTTTTTGCGTAAATAGAATAAAAAAACAAGCGCTGCCAACACGTAGGAGGAGAAATAAATCGGATCAATCTTTAATATTCGCAACGAAAAATGTACTACATTAAATAGTCCTTTTTCAGGTGTGTAAATGTAAAAGTGAGCGATGACCAAAATACCAGCCAGTAATACTCCAATGATGAAGCTTCTAAGTGCATTGTTAAGAAGTTGGCTATCAATTTTCACATTCGCCAATAAAATTGGGAATACGATGATCACCAATTTTTTTTCAAGACCACCAAATGCGGTGTCCAGTCCCTCTGAATAAAAGCATCCTATAACTTGTAATAAAAAATACCCACCCCAGGCCAATACCAAAAACCGGGCATGTTCTGACTGTAATATTGACTTCCAACCCTTGTTAGTTATCCAAATTACAGCAAGCAATAAAGTAAGTATATTAGTGACCTTCATAGAGAAAGGCAAGGCAAAGCAATACAATGGAATTAATAGTTGGTAGGCCTTATTAATGGCGGTGGAACTAATGGAAAAGATTTGCATTAAATGTATTGTATGCCTTTTAGCACCAAAAATATTGAAATAATCACTCGGATCGCAACTTTTGAATTCCTGAAATTAAAATTTCTGCTTTTATGAAATAAATGGTACTGAGATTCTACCGCAAAATACATAAATAAAATATGAATTCTAATTAGTGCCTCCAGATCTATCGTAAAAATATGTGACCAGAGTGTCATTGCCAAAATCATCAACACTAACAGGACCAGCAGATATTTATTCATCTGCCTAGCCAGGTTTTCGCGGTAACAGATATTTTCATTTAAAGCCATAGCGACCCAAAAAGGCATTTGAAAGGCGAGAGAGAAATAAATATCTTTTGAATTGATATAGGTGGTTTTCAGTAGCACAAGGTAGTTCATGGCAAGGTGAGGAAGGATGAAATAGCTTATAATACCTAATAATAATAATGCAGCTATAAAAGCAGCAAAATATTTGTCCAGTGTTTTTGGATTAGAGGTATAGATGTTTTTAAAGAAAGCAATGTTAGCAACCTGATGAATAATTACGACGATGGCTGCAAGTCTGAAATAAATGGCATACACCGCCACATCTTCTAAAGAAAGGAAAAATTCAACCAACACGCGACCGGATGTTGTTAGCGCTATGATAATGAATGATGATAATATTGTTGGCCAGCCGAATGCCGTTAATGTCAGATAATCATTCCTTAGTTTTTGCCATGGAACCAGTCGGTAATGTTTGACATTGCCTATGAGAAGGATGAATCCATATACGCCGAAAAATATAATTAAGTAAACTTCCTGGTAGGGCTGAGCTGATAAGAAAAAATATAAAACCATTAAATTAATGGTAATAAACAATCCACTATCCAATACAACAGCCTTGGTTATTGACTTCTCGGATTTGCATATGACAGATTGTAACATTTGGATAGCTAATATTCCTGCCACCAGGATAGACAGGAACAATGAAAAGTTTATAAAATTCATTTTATAAACTAAAAAGCAAGTCAATACCAAAAGCCAGATAAAAAGAGTGTGTATATAGAAGGTTAAGTCAAAATCGGAGGTCTTCTTTTTAAGTTTAAAATATGGATAGGAGGCATTCATGCCAGCGTTTAGAAAAACTGCCAGTACAGCCCCCAGAGATAGCGCATATTCCAATTTTCCATAGGCAACTTTGGAGACAATATTTGAAAATAAAAGTGGTGCTGAAAAAACTGATAGTTTTGCAATTCCAAAAACGACCAGAAAGCCCAGGAATTTTGGGTTTAGTAATTTGGATAATAATCTATTAATGATTGTCAATCGATCTTTGTTTAAATGATCTATACCTTCATTATAGATCTATCTTTTTTTCGTATACCTGTTCAATCAGGTTTTCAACCTCCACCTTGATCAACTTTTCCCTTGCGGTATTAGCATCCGATTCTAAATATCGTAAAGGTTGCGAAACATACATTCCTTTGTGGAGAAGAGACTTTGATACGGAAGAATTACTTCCAATGGTAATACTGTCGGCTACTTTGACCCCAAGGTTGAAAACACATTTCGAGCCGACATAAACATTATTTCCAATAATAATTTCACCATCTACACGAAATCTTCCGGGGCCATTTGCTTCATGAAAATAACCATGCGTCCATAACTGAGAAGACAATCCGGCGATTATTGAATAGTTACCTATACGTATAGACCTTGTGCAGTCTATTACATGTGACGCTGTTATTTTAGTCATGGCTCCCAAGTATAGTAAGGAAATTCCGTAAGTGATGGGAGTTGGTGACCTCTTGATCAAGTTTCGATTGCCAATTTCAGATTTTGATTTCATGAGTATCCTGATTGGTCCTACACACACGTTCATGTGTCCAATTTTACCGGAGTCTCTAATCAATAATTTTTGACATCTAAAAAAATTAAAATGCCCTATTGACACATTTTTGTCGAGATAAAGCCTTTCTGTCAACAAAATTGAAAAACCAATTTTTACGCTCTTATGCACTTTGTCCCCTAGTATTATGAGCATGCAGACTGCCAACCTGGAAGGTAAAATAAAACAAATCAAAGCCCTTACTACTTTTTTCATGGACTAGTAAAATAATTGATCGGTCTATGACGATTGTACAATTACTAAGATATTATTTTTAAAACAATATTTTTATTTCCGACACTATTCAAGATGATTTTTTTCATGGATAGCGTATAAATAAATATAAAAACTACAAAAGAGGTAATTAAATAAATGCCTTTCGCTCCATTTATAAAATTGAATACAGGGATAAAAAAGTCGATGATTAAGAAATAAAAATAAAGAGGTGTGTATTCATGGTGGCCTTGTTTGGAAAGCTTAAATATTCTCATTTGTAAAAACCCAAAGAGCAAAACAAATAAAAGAGTACCCCATTCAAAATCGACATAGAGCGGTCCAAAAAATGAAGTATAGACCCCATTTCTTGGCTGAATAGTAGAATAATATCCTATATTGGGATCAAGTCCAAACACCTGGGCGAATAGCTTATGATAGGCTATGAAAGTATAGCTGCCAAGGCTGTGGTCATTGTCAAAGTTGTCAAATAGATAAAAGAACTCTAATATGCCATGCGTATAATACTGAGCAACATTAAAATATGATAAGTATAGATATTTTTCGATTCTGTTTTTTGAATTTAGTAAAGCATCAGCCATATTATCAGTAGGCTCGAGGGTAAAATTAACGGAAGAGCGATAGAGTATGTGTTTGTAGACCTCATCCTCCCCGGTGAATTCGACGGTTCGGCGAACGTATATATGTGTGGAAAACAGCAAAAATATAAATGCAATCCCAGCGATAAATACAATCCTTTTTGGGGAAATTCTGATTTTCCTGAAATAAATTGCATACATGCAAAACATCATAACAATTACAAATACCCCGGATCTGGATCCCAGTAGCAGGATATCCAAGGTAGGAGCAAAGAATAATAACAGGGCAATAAACCTCCAAATGAAGGATTTCTTCATTTTAAACTGATAATAAATGAAGATGGGTAAAAAGCCAAATGAACTTAATATTGCTGAAATAACAGATAACATCCCGTAGCCACTTTCCTCCATTGAAACTCTATTATCCATAGCCCCCTGTGAAAAAGAGATTCCTCTTAACAAAAATACTTCCAATAATCTTATTGCCGTTCCCATGATGGCCAGGGCCACAACAATATAGAAAAGCTTGGTAACCTGTTGTTTTTGTATTTCAGCATCGTTTTTCCTGACTGCTCGAAACAAATAAAAGTTTTTGCCGATAGCAAAACCGAGCCACAAGGCAATGTAGCTGAGTATTAAAAATAATATAGCATCGTTGTTGACAGGAATGGTTGTTTGCAGGGGGGCCATAACAAACAATAACAACCATACCAAGATACCATATACAGATATTTTGAGGGGAGAAAAACTGCTATGAAACAGCGGGTTGCTATGCATAAACAGATTTTTTGATAATATCTTCAAAAGCTGAAATGCACTGTTCAATGTTATCATCCTGCAAACAGCTCTCTGCGGTAAAGGGATCAGAAATAATTCCCTGATAACTTGAAGCGTTTAATTTGTTCAGGAATTGGATCCTTTCGTCAATGCTTGCCTTTGGAAATTCATTGGACTGTATTTTTTGAATAACAAAGGGTAATTCTGAGAAATCATCCAGAAATAAGCAATTGGGAGAGGAGTTATTTAAAGTGTTTTGCAAGGTGATTACCGGCTTATTTGATAATATGCTTTCAATAGCAATGGTACCGGTCACGGTGATTACCAAATCGATCTTATCAAATACCTCTATCATGTCAACATTGTGTTGGATTGTAATAATTCGGTCGCACGATTTAACATAATCTATAAGATCATCACTTAATTCATACTTGGATTTTGGGTTTGGTTTAATGTATAATATAGCGGAAGACGGGGTATTCTCAATTATTCTCCTGACCAGGTTTGTCTGATTTCTATACTTGTGCCCCCAAACATCCAGATTTGCTTCAGGCTGCATTTGCAGAGGATACAGAATTTTCATTCCCGTGTGATTTTCCAAATGTCCAACCGACGTGGCATCCCACGCTAATATATTCTCATTTTTCTTTTTTTCAAGTCTGTATTTCTTTAACGGGTGAGGCGTGTTGTATTTGTCACCTTTATAATACGAGCTCAACTTTAAAAATGTATCCTTAAAATTTTTAAGCCTGTTTGACTTGAACTTGTGCATGTAATCGGGCTTGGTTTTACGGTATACAATCTGATCAATTATCTCTTTGGCCCGCTCTTCCGGTAGTATTTCTCCAGATCCTTCGAACGGTGTGAGTGAATCAAATTCATAAAAAGAGAATCTACCGGCGGGATATCGTGAAGAAGAGGGATTTAAATAGAGGATGCCCAAAGCCTTACAGTTTTTGACAGTTAGTAATTCGTGAAAAACGGTGGATTCTCCAAATACGAGATCTGGATTTATTTTTTTTAGAATCCTGTTAATTTCCTCGTCATAATAAAAGAAGTGGTCAATATTTCCATGTTCAAAAAAATTTAATTGCCTGTCAGCATCAATTATTTTTTGCATAGAGGCATCAATTGGCTTTTGCTTATCTACACTATATTTTTTAGGATACTCAATAATGTGCAAATTGCTTTTATTTTTAGGTTGGAAGAAATCGTTTTGGATAATCCAATGAATTTCATGACCATTTTTTTCCAGGTGGGTAGCTATAGCATCAAAAAAATAGGTTTTATAACGATTTTCTAAAAACAAGATTTTCATTAAATATTAATTAATAAGATCTCAATTTAATAAGGTGTCCTCAATATTTTTCCAGCGTATCTTTATCCCAAACCATCAAATTGGGCTGTAAACAGCAAACAATGCGCTGACGTAATTCGGTTCCGCATGTCTGGAAAAAGAGGCTGTTCATTTCCTCTATAAAACTGTGATCAACCTTTGAATATTTCAATTTCTTTGACCTGCCCATATAATCTTCTACAGGGTTAATTGACCGTGTAATTTCACATCCTGGCAAAATTATTATATTTTGAATGACTATTGATTCAATTTTTTACCTTTTAATTAAATGATCTAATTATACACCTGACTGTGACACATGGTTTTCTAAGCGAGAACCAATTTGGGCATTTTTTTTGTAATGTAAAAATAACAATTCTTGCCTTTTAATGAATTTTTAGTTTAAATAGTATCTTAATTTTTAGGGTTGTTCTATTGTATAATTGTAATTTTCGCAACAGTTAGGTGTCATAAGTGTCTTGAAATAGTGGAAGTATATCAGTTTGTAACTGCCTTGCGTTTGCCCGGTGAAATATTTGATTATTTTTTTATCCTGGAGCGTGTTGCAAAACCTTGGCAGTCAATTATAATTTGAGATGATATCTTGGGCTATAAAATAAGCCGCCCCAGGCTATTCTAACTTGGCAGGTAATACTGTGGCTCAATAATTTGAAAAGATGATACTCTGAATTTTTATAAGTATAACTCCTAAATCAACTTACACCGGTTGACAAGTAAACCCAATATCGAAGCGTATTTCATACCTGTTTTCGTGCACTTTGCCTTAGGTGGTATAACCATATTCAGAAAATTTAGTAATTTCGTGCACTACATAAAATTTATCATAACATGTCGGGAGCTGTTCAAGAAGAAGAAATAAACTTACTCCAACTTCTTATTCACACCATAGTTTTTATTAAAAAGCGTCTTAAGATTATTGTGATTTCCATTTTAATTGGAATAGGTGGTGGTTGGTTATACAATTTCTTATCTCCACCGGTTTATGTGAGTAAAATGGTTGTCAGCATTGGGATCATTGATTATTCAAGCGGCGATGCAATTGTTAGTAATTTGAAGGAGTTGGTGAAGGAAAAAAATCATGAGGAGATCGCCCGGTTAATGAATACAAGCGTAGAGACTGTCCAGGCCTTGCGATCAGTTGAGATTAATAATATCTATAGACTTAAAGATGATGAGAAGATCAAGTTTTTTCAAATTGTCTTAAGAATTAACGATACCCAGGCTTTACCTGAATTACAAAAGGGGGTATTACACTATTTAGAGGAAAATGATTATATCAAAAGACATATTTCCCTTACTAAGAGGAACCTTGAGTCCCTTATAGCTTATCTTACGCAGGAAATTAATCAATTGGATAGTTTAAAAGATAAAATTTCCGAGGGTAAAATGCTGGCAGATGGATCAAACAACACTTTATTGGTTGACCCGGCAGCGGTCTACGAGCAAATTGTACTTTTGGTTGAAAAGAAATTGAGATATGAGAGAGAATTGGCACTGGCTGCAAACTTTCAACTAGTACAACCCTTGACCCGATTTAAGAGGCCTGATAGTCCCAGGTTGAGCACCAACCTTTACGTGGGAGCATTATGTGGAATCTTTTTGTTCGGGATAATAGTTGTTATTGAGAGAATAATTTTTTTTCTGAGGCAAAACCAGCACATAAGCTAATGTAAAACAACTATTTTTTTTAATATTCATTCCATATACTTTTCGTGCTGAAAGCGGTTTTCGAAAAAATCTAGATTTTAATTGATGGTGTGAATTAAACGCTATCTGAAATAAATGAGAGAAAGTTGATTGCGAGGAGTAAAAGGATTTACAAGACTTGGGGAACTAAGTAAATAGCTTCATGTTTTTCAAATTTCTTAATTTGTTTACCTTTGCTCAAATTTTATTAATTACAATAGCATATATAACAACATGGCTTTAGATTTAAACGGTAAGAGGATTTTGGTCACCGGTGGCACTGGTTCTTTTGGAAAAGCATTTATAGCTAACACATTCAGGCGGTTCCCACAAGTGAAGAGAGTAGTTGTATATTCAAGAGATGAATTGAAGCAGTTTCAAATGTCTCAAAAATTTACTACATCAGATTATCCTGCAATACGTTATTTTATTGGCGATGTCAGAGACCATGGAAGATTTAAAAGAGCATGTGAGGGTATTGATATAATCATTCATGCGGCTGCTTTGAAACAGGTTCCTGCAGCTGAATACAATCCAATGGAGTTTGTAAAGACCAATATCATTGGTGCGGAAAACATTATTAATGCTGCTATGGATACCGAGGTCAAGAATGTGGTTGCGCTTTCAACTGACAAAGCCGCAGCACCCATTAATTTATATGGTGCTACAAAATTATGTTCGGATAAGTTATTTGTGGCAGCAAACAACATGAAGGGATTCAGAGATCTTAAGTTTTCTGTGGTGAGATATGGAAATGTTATGGGTTCCCGGGGTTCTGTAATCCCATTTTTTCTTGAAAAAAGAAAATCCGGGTTGCTTCCTATTACCGATCCTGATATGACCAGATTCAATATTTCTTTGCAGGAAGGTGTCGATTTGGTATTTTATGCTATTGACAGCGCCTGGGGAGGGGAGATTTTTGTTCCTAAAATACCATCTTATAGAATTACTGATGTTGCTAAGGCTATTGGTCCGGATTGTGAGCATCCAATCGTAGGGATAAGACCCGGTGAAAAAATACATGAAGAAATGATTACAGAATCTGATTCTTTTAACACCGTTGACTTGGGTCGGTATTACGCAATTCTTCCCAATTCATCACCCTGGAAAGAGGCAGATTATTTATCACATTTTAATGCGAAGAAAGTTGAACCAGGCTTTAAATATAATTCAGGTACAAATACACAATGGCTGAGTGTTGATGAAATAAGGGACCTGATTAGTAAGCATGTTGACTTATCTTTTAATCATGCCTGAAATGAAACCCATTCCGTACGGACGACAAAGTATTTCAGAGGAAGACATAAATACTGTAATCGAAGTACTAAAATCTGATTTTCTTACCCAGGGACCAAAAATTGGGGCATTCGAGGAGGAGTTTGCTAAATACGTTGGCTGCAAATATGCAGTCGCAGTCGCCAACGGAACGGCAGCGCTTCATCTAAGCGCACTGGCTTTGGGAGTAAACAAAGATTCCAGGATTATAACTACACCGATTACCTTTGCCGCGTCAGCGAATTGTATCCGTTATTGTGGCGGAAAAGTAGATTTTGTAGATATTGACCCGGTTACCGGGTTGCTGGATATGGATAGGGTTCGGAATTTGCTTGAAAAATCACCATTAGGAACTTATCAAGGCATTATCCCTGTGGATTTTGCCGGATTCCCTCTTAATTTGGAGGTGCTAAGGTCACTGGCAGATGAATATGGACTATGGATTATTGAGGACGCTTGCCATGCACCAGGGGGGCATTTTGTTGATAGTAGAGGTGTTCAACAGTTTTGTGGAAACGGAAATTATGCCGATCTGGCGATTTTCTCTTTTCATCCCGTTAAACATATTGCTTGCGGTGAGGGAGGCATGATTACTACCAATAGTAAAGAGTTATACGAAAAATTGCGAATTTTGAGAACTCATGGAATCACCAAAGATGCAAATTTGATGAATGAAAATCATGGAGGATGGTACTATGAAATGGTGGACCTGGGCTTTAATTATAGACTCACAGATATTCAAGCAGCATTAGGCATGTCTCAACTCGGTAGAGCGGTTGAAAGTGTAGAAAAAAGAACAAAAATTGCAGAAATATATGATAAAGCATTTCATGGCAATGAAGAAATCAGGATTTTGAATCCAATGGCTGGCAGGAGTCAATGGTCTTATCAGTATGGACATGCCTATCATTTATATGTGATTCTTTCAAACAGACGAAAAGAATTATATGATTACCTAAAAAAGAATAACATCCATGCACAAATCCATTATATTCCTTTGCATTTGCAACCATATTATCAGCAATTTGGTTGGAGCAAGGGCGATTTTCCTATGGCTGAATCGTATTACAATGAATGTTTAAGCCTGCCTATTTTCCCTTCTCTGGATGAAAATGAACAGCAATACATTATTGAAAATGTACTGAGATTTTCGGAGAATATAGATTGAAAATATACGCTGTTATGAGCCTTTGAAAAAAAACATTTAAGATTTCCGCATTACTCCAACCAAAATATTTCTGTAAATTACATTAGTTACAAAGGTTGTAGGTGGAAAGCAAACGATGCGAAATATTCAATTCTATAAAACATTTGAATCTTAAAAAGACATTATAAGGAATTCTTCCCTGTATAAACTCTTTTGAAAAATGAGCAAGAATTAATGAAGTTATCAAACCTAAATATTGGTATCATTTCTCAGGCCAGGATGACAAGCTCACGTTTACCAGGGAAAATTTTGTTTGAATGTAAAGGAGTAACGATTTTAGAGCATCATATAAATAGGTTAAGGGCGAGTGATGTACCTGTATTTGTAGCTACCACAACTAATGCAACAGACGATCCTGTTATCGATACTTTACTCAACCTTGATATTCCATATTTTAGAGGAGATGAACAAAATGTTTTGTCCAGATATTATTATACCGCGTTGGAAAATAATCTGGATTTGGTGATAAGAGTTACCTCCGACTGTCCATTGATCGATGGCTTACTGATCAAGAAGGCTTTGGAAGATCATCTAAAATCATATTCCAAAAACTTATATACGAGTAATTGTATAGAAAGATCTTATCCTCGGGGATTTGACTTTGAGATTTTTTCTTTCGAATTGCTGAAAGAGGCCTTTGATACGGCAACCTTGCCATCAGATCTTGAACACGTAACTCCTTACATTCATCAAAATAAATCTGGAAACGTATTGTTCAATAGTATCAGAAATTTTGAAGACAAATCTGGCTATCGGGTTACCTTGGATACAACGGACGATTGGAAATTAATTAGTAAACTAATCAATGATTACAATGCCGAAGATTTGGGCTATTTGGAAATTATTAAACTGTTAGATGTAAACAAGGATTTAGCGCTAATCAATGCTCATGTCGAACAAAAAAAGGTTGAATAGCAAAATATATCTACGGGCAGATGGGAATAAGGAAATAGGTCATGGCCATATTTCAAGATTATTAGCGCTTGCCGATTACCTTAAAGAAGTTTGTAATCCAATTCTGTTAACATCTGATTCCTCAGAGAAAGTTGTCAAATCGGCGAGGCAATACTGCCAGGAAATAATTAAGATACCACAATTTGAAAATTTGGAAGAGGAGGCAGATTATCTGACGGACTACTATCTAAAAAAATCAGACATCATAGTTTTAGATGGCTATCAATACAATTCTTCCTACCAGAAAACTATAAAATCTTCAGGTTGCCAGCTAATTTGTATAGATGATCTAAACGAATATAAGTTTGAGGCAGATTATGTGATTAACCCTGCTGGAGGTATAGATGTCAAAGCATATAGAAAAAGGTTTTACACAAATATTTTGTCAGGGCCTACATATGCATTATTAAAAAAACCCTTCATCGAGCGTTCAAAAAATAGAACAAAATTTAAGGATAACAAAGAAGTTTTGATTTGTTTAGGAGGATCCGACATCACCAATCAGACCCAGCATGTCTTGGGTGTTTTGGAAAAACACGGAGCATATAAAACGTGCCACGTAGTCGTTGGTTCTTCTTATCCCTACCTGGCGCAATTGCAGGAGTATATTAAAAACGCCGCAATTAGTGTCCATTTATATTCCAATCTAAGTGCGCAAGAGATGGTTCAAGTAATGAGCAAATCAGCGATTGCCGTATGCTCTGCAAGCACTATTTCATATGAGTATTGTTGTGTAGGAGGGATTTTGTATTTGGTAAAATCTGCAGATAATCAACAAGGAATATACAATTATTTAATAGCGGCTAATCTGGCCATACCTTTTTCAAACATTAGTCCGGAAGCGGACTATCATCGGTTGGTAGAGAATCAAAAAAAAACTTTTAATGGCGACCAGCCATTAAAGTATTTAAATTTGATTCAGGAATTACAAAACAATACCGAAATATCCGTAAGAGATATTCAAGAAAATGACCTGTTGGTGCTATTTAATTGGGCTAATGACAAGGAGGTAAGGTCAAATGCACTTAATACTGAAAGCATCAGTCTTGAAAATCATAAAAAATGGTTTTACAGCAAAATTAATCAAGGCAAATCGAAATTATTTATAGCCGAAAGAAGCAAAGAACCAGTAGGTCAGGTTAGATTTGATCTTGTAAATGGGTGTTATGTTATTGATTATTCGGTTGACTCAAAATTTAGAGGAAAAGGTCTTGGAAAATTAATTCTAAAAAAAGCAATTGCCAGACTACTTAGTGAAAAGATTGAAAATTCAACAATGGTAATCATTGGAGAGGTGAGGGAAAGTAATGTAAAATCCTGGAAAGTGTTTGAAAATCTAAATTTTGTTTTTGTTGATCTTAAAGAGCACAATGGTGTTAAATTAAGGGTTTATAAATTAACTTTATCCTGTGATGAAAAAAATAATAATAGCTAATACAAATAATATTCACGGAGAGTTAGAAAACAGGCTGGCAGTTGAGTATGGCGCGTCGATTATACATAATAAAGCTGAGCTAAACTTAGAAAACCTCAATACGCTAAACCCTGAATATATATTTTTCCTGCATTGGTCTTATATAATTCCCGAAGAAATATTCACTGGTTTCAAATGTGTTGTTTTTCACATGACTGATTTGCCTTATGGCAGAGGAGGAAGCCCGTTGCAAAATCTTATAGTAAGAGGGCATAAAAGTACCAGGTTGTCTGCTTTGCAGGTGGCAGAAGGGATTGACACAGGTGATATTTATTTAAAAGAGGATTTAAGCCTGTGTGGAACAGCTGAGGAGATTTTCATAAGGGCAGGTGGATTGATGGAAAAAATGATAAAAAAGATTATAAAGGAGGACCTTCGACCCACTCCTCAACAAGGGGAGCCTGAATTATTTAAGCGGAGAAAACCAAATGAAAGCAGCATCCAAAATTTGAAAGAAATATTGGATGTTTATGACTATATTCGCATGTTAGATGCTGATGGCTATCCTAAGGCATTTATCGAAACAGACCATTTTAAATTTGAATTTAGTAGAGCCTCGTTAAAGAAGGACGGTATCTTTGCAGATGTTAGAATATTTAAAAAATAAAAGAATTTTAGTAGTAGTAGCGCATCCCGATGATGAGCTACTTGGCTTAGGTGCCACAATCAATAAACTAATAAACCAGCAGGGGTGCGAGATAAGGGCGGTGATACTGGGGGAAGGTATAACCTCAAGATCCGACTCAAGAGATCAGGATAAATGGAAATTAGAATTAGAAAATCATAGAAAAAATATATATCAAGCCCAATCTTTGATTGGCTATCAATCGGTTGGGTTATACGACTTGCCGGATAATCGTTTTGATAGGGTGGATTTATTGGATATCATAAAAATAATTGAGGCTGAAAAAAGGGAATTTGGACCAGAGGTGATCTTCACACATCACGGAGGAGATACAAATGTTGATCACCAACGTACTTTTGAGGCGGTAATTACTTCGGTTAGACCCATGGACCATGAGGCGGTGAAAACCGTATTAACTTTTGAGACGCCGTCGTCAACCGAATGGCAGGCTTTCAATTATAAGAATTATTTTCAACCAAACGTATACTTTGGGGTTAGTGAAGAAAACATAAATGCCAAAATTAAGGGTATGGAGTCTTACCAATATGAAGTTCGGGAGTTTCCGCATCCAAGATCATCTGAGGCATTGAAAACGTTAGCACGTAAAAGAGGGATTGAGGTTGGTAAGGCGTATGCGGAGGCCTTTATGATGATAAGACATATATCATAAAACAATGAAGAGAGACATAATTATAGGTGATAGGACCATTGGAGATAAGCATTTGCCGTTTATCATTGCCGAGATGTCAGGAAACCACAATCAATCTTTGGAAAGAGCGCTTGCTATTGTTGATGCAGCTGCCGAAACGGGGGCACATGCCATCAAATTACAAACTTATACAGCTGATACTATGACGGTAAAGGGTGCCCACAGGATTAATGATAAGGGTTCTTTATGGAATGGTCGTGAGTTATACGATTTGTATCAGGAAGCCTACACCCCATGGGAATGGCACGAGCCCATTTTTAAAAGGGCAAAGGAAAAAGGTTTAATTGCATTTAGTTCTCCCTTTGATGAGTCTGCTGTGGAATTCTTGCATACACTTGATGTGCCGGTCTATAAAATTGCTTCTTTTGAAAATACGGATTGGCCGTTGCTTGAAAAAGTAGCCGGTACCGGAAAACCAATAATTATGTCCACCGGTGTAGCAAGTCTAGCAGATATTGACGAGGCTATGCAGGTTTTGCGAAGTAACGGCGCTCAGGATATCGTACTTTTAAAGTGTACAAGTACTTATCCGGCATCGCCGGAAAATACAAACCTACTAACCATCCCCAGTATGGAGAGGGTGTTTGATTGTCATATTGGCTTATCCGATCATACCATGGGAATTGGTGTGGCCATGGCTTCAGTTGCTTTAGGGGCTAAAGTAATTGAAAAACACTTTACCTTAGATAGGAAAGAAGGAGGAGTTGATGCCGCATTTTCCATAGAACCTGATGAGTTGACCAGTCTTGTGGTTGAGTCTGAAAGAGCATTTTTAGGGTTGGGGAAGGTGCAATATGGGGTTCAGACCGCCGAAGAGAAAAGCAAAATTTTTAAAAGATCCATCTACGTAATCAAGGACACGAAGAAAGGTGAGTATTTTACTAAGGAAAACCTAAAAGTAATACGACCTGGCGATGGATTACCTCCCAAATACTTTAATAGAGTTCTTGGCAGGAAGGCGGCGCGGGATTTTAAATCAGGCACGCCATTAAAATGGGAGTTGATATAAAAAATTTTGGAACGACACCGAACAGGAAGCTGAAAACCCGGTTTTGAGGTGTCAGACTTTCTTTAAGAAATTTCATAAACCAGTCCTGCAATAATTAAAACCAAGGTGGTATGCTTTGGTACGATGGGGTCACTCGCATTTATAGCCATCACAAGGATGATGTTTGGCTAGCAAGAAGATAACCCTACCTACAAACTACAATTCCAGGGGTTAACCAGCGATTCATAAACTCGGGCAAATTTAGTAAAGTCAACTCGATGATAGTAAACCAATGACCCAGCTGACAATCGGTTTACTATAGACCTGAAATAAATTTTTCAAAGTGACATTTCATGTCACCGGGGAGCCTTAGTTTTATTACTGAAAGGACCGGATTATGCACCTTCACAATTTTTCGAAGGCATTCCGAAACCATGGGCCATATTATTTGTATGATGATGGTCTCTGAAAGCATTCATACCCCGAAAAGCAATTTAAAACAATAAAATAAACGTAATGAAAAACACAGGTAGCCATTTAGTCTATGTTGCATTGATTGTAACTATTTTAATGCCAACTTCAGGCTTTGCCCAATTCGAACCAGGCACAAACCTGGACCAAATTTATACCCTGAAAAAAGTAGGGATCAATACCGATGCCCCAACCACACCACTGGAAATTCGTACTATAGGAAATTTTTCCGGTGATTTCTTAAAGTTAAGGCCTAAGTCTTCCAGTAGTTACGGACTGACCTTAAAAGCCGTAAGCGACGTCAATTTGGTAAAGTACATATTTGATCTTAAGAATTTGTCGATTGACTACCCTAATATTATGGTTTTTGACAGAGGTAAAGTGGGCATTGGTACTGCGCTTCCCGAATCCGATTTACATATATCCTCAGGAAATGATGGGGATGCCATATTGACCCTGTCCGCGGATGAAGATAACAACAACGAATCTGATAATCCTTTAATTCAATTACGGCAGGATGGAGGAGCTTTGGGTGTAAATATTGGTTACGATGAGACAAATTTTGGTGCAAATCTGTTTGGTATTGGACGTAGACAAACCAGTGTAGACCATTGGGATACATTTATTATTAATACAACCAATGGCAATGTGGGAATAGGAACAAAGACTACCAGTTCTTACAAATTATCAGTCAACGGCAACATCCGCGCCAAGGAAGTTAAAGTAGAAACGGGCTGGTCGGACTTTGTATTTGAGGATGACTATGAGCTCATAACCCTTGCTGAATTGGAAGCATTTATCAAAGCTAATAAACATTTACCTGAAATTCCTTCTGCTGAAGAAGTAGCAGAAAATGGTGTGAGCCTGGGAGAAATGGATTCTAAACTTTTACAAAAGATTGAGGAATTGACATTATATATTATTGATCAGCAAAAGGAAATTGAAATCTTAAAGGAAAAGGCTGAGAATAAATTCCGATGAATTAAATTTTGCGGTGACATTTCATGTCACTCTTCCAAATTACCTTTACTCCCAATTCATAGAAGTAGTATCTAATTTTTATCTAACAAACATCCTTTATTAAGAATTATCTAGGCAAACTAAACCAAATCGAACTATGGAAAATATTCGAAACAGATTAATTGTAACCGTTGTAACTATTTTAATATCAACTTCAGGCTTTGCCCAATTCGAACCAGGCACAAACCCGGACCAAATTTATACCATGAAGAAAGTAGGGATCAATACGCAAGTCCCAGACACACCACTAGAAATTCATACTATAGGAAATTTTTCCGGCGACTTCTTAAAGTTAAGGCCCAAGTCTTCCAGTAGTTACGGACTGACCTTAAAGGCCGTAAGCGACACTGATTTGGTAAAGTACATATTTGATCTTAAGAATTTATCGATTAACTACCCTAATATAATGGTCTTTGACAGAGGTAAAGTCGGTATTGGTACAAATAGCCCGGAGTATAAATTGCAAGTTCAAGGTATAACTGGCGAATCCCAAATACTGGCAGAATTTAATAAGATAGGAGCCGGTGCTCAAAATCCCTTAATTCAGCTGGCCTCCAACAATACCACAGGATTAAAATTGGGTCATGAGAATTATTTTAAATCAGTGTATCTGGACAATGGTTATGCTAGTGCTGACAAGATCTCATTGAAGTTAAGAGGTAACACTAAGATGGTAATTCTTAATAATGGTAACGTGGGTATTGGCACCAGCAATCCGGGGGCCTTTAAATTGGCAGTCACCGGCGGCATCCGTGCTACGGAAGTCAAAGTGGAGACTGGCTGGTTTGACTTCGTATTTGAAGACGATTATGATTTACGTTCCCTCGAGGAAGTGGAGGAATTTATCAAAGCCAATAAACATCTTCCAGAAATCCCATCGGCCAAGGAAGTAGAAGAAAATGGAGTTAATCTCGGGGAAATGGAAGGGAGGTTATTGCAGAAAATTGAAGAGTTGACGCTGTATATAATTGATCAACAAAAGGAGATCAAAACACTTAAGGGTAAAGTGATCGCTTTGGAAAAAGCTGCGAATTGATCCCAATGAAATAAATTTTGAGATGATACATTATGTCACCAATCCAAGTTGTCTTATGACTGCTTATAAAGTCATCCTCTAATTTGTTGCCTAGTAAACATTCTTTGTTAAATACAACACTGAAACAAACCAAGTCAAGCCATGAAAAATATTCAAAACAGATTAATTGTATTACTTGTTGCGATTTTAATATCAACTCCAAATGCCTTTGCTCAATTCACCCAGGGTCTTAATACGGATCAACTCCACACTTATAAAAAAGTAGGTATCAACACCAATAATCCTACATCGCCACTGGAAATTCATAGTACGGGAACATTAGGGGGTATTTTTAATCCTGCTACAGCTTATCTCAAAATTACCGATGGAACCACCACCATGCTGGTCGATGGAAACGAAATACATAGCAATCAATCGTTGGTTTTTGGGTCTTCTTACACCAGTGATTTTAAATTTAGAAATGTGGACGGGTCGGGTTTTGAGGATTTGTTGCTTATTAAATCAGACGGCAAGGTGGGTATCGGCACTGCGACCCCCCAATCCAATTTACATATTTCCTCAGGAACGGATGGCGATGCCATATTAACGTTGTCATCAGATGAAGATAATAATAATGAGTTTGATAATTCTTTAATTCAACTACGACAGGATGGGGGAAGACTGGGCGTGAATATTGGTTATGATGAAGCAAATTTTGGTTCTAACATATTTGGCATCGGACGCAGACTGACCAATGTAGATTATTGGGACACATTTATTATTAATACAACCAATGGCAATATAGGAATTGGAACAAACCAGACTACCTCTTATAAATTATCGGTCCAAGGAAAGGTCAGGGCAGAGGAAGTGAAGGTTTACACTGGTTGGGCTGATTTTGTTTTTGAAGATGATTATGATCTCCCCACGCTTCAGGAAGTCGAACAATATATTAAAATCAACAAACACCTGCCTGAAATTCCTTCTGCCGAGGAAGTAGCGGAAAATGGTGTGAGCCTGGGAGAAATGGATTCGAAACTTTTACAAAAGATTGAGGAATTGACACTTTATATTATTGAGCAGGAGAAGAGGATTAAGCAATTGGAGGCATTAAAGTAAATGAGTATTGACAGAAAAGGCCAGAGATAACCTAACATGATTAAGAAACGAGGGGTGACAGTTTGGCGACCACACGCCTCCTAGTGTCAAATAAATAATCTGAGGATAAAGGGTCTGAAGAGACGTTAAACAACAAAGGAAAAGTTAAAGCCTAGTTAATATTCATTTTTTAAATGCAAACCGTTCTTAAACCTAACCTATCATGAAAAATAAAATCATACTTTCCGTTTTTTTTGTGTTTACTACCATCCTAGTTGGAAGTCATGCTCAAAATAGCTATCCCACTACCGGAACAGTCAAGGTTACTGGATCTGGGAATTACAATACCACAGGCGCATCTAGTGTAATACTGGAAAACAGCGTAGCCAGTAAAAGCTGGCAGTGGCATGCTTTGGATGACGGCGGCATGCAATTGGGGGATATGAACGTACCTGCCACCAGATTTTTAATTGATGCTACTGGCAACATTGGTATTGGCACGATTACACCTTCTTATAAACTGACAATTTCCGGAAGTGGGGCCTACAATGCTACAGGAGCTTCCTCTATAGTTTTAGAAAACAGCGTGGCCAATAAAAGTTGGCAATGGCATGTTTTAGATGACGGCGGCATGCAATTGGGGGATATGAACGTACCTGCCACCAGATTTTTAATTGATGCTACTGGCAACATTGGTATTGGCACGATTACACCTTCTCATAAACTGACAATTTCCGGAAGTGGGGCCTACAATGCTACAGGGGCTTCCTCTATAGTTTTAGAAAACAGCGTGGCCAATAAAAGTTGGCAATGGCATGTTTTAGATGACGGTGCCATGCAATTTGGGGATTACAACACATCAGCCACCAGGTTTTTGATTGATGCTAATGGTAATGTCGGCATTGGTTCTATTACGCCAGGGGCCTATAAATTAGCCGTCAACGGAAAAATTCGCGCCAAGGAAGTTAAAATAGAAACCGGCTGGTCGGACTTTGTATTTGAGGATGATTATGAGCTCCCAACACTTGCTGAGGTAGAGTCATTTATCAAAGCCAATAAACATTTACCTGAAATTCCTTCTGCCAAAGAGGTAGCAGAAAATGGGGTAAACGTGGGGGAGATGGAATCGAAGCTTTTACAAAAAATTGAAGAATTGACGCTTTACATCATTGAGCAAGAGAAAAGGATTAAAAAACTTGAAGCTGGAATAGCCGATTAGCGGAGAAGCTGAATAACATCAAATTGGGATCAAGAAAAGAATTTTAATCATTAATACACAAATGACCTTGTCAATTTTAGTTATGGAAAATAAGGAAGTTATGAGATTTAAATTTAAGCCCATGGTTCTCGGCTTAATTTTTACACTTTTTTCACCTATTGCCTTATTGGCCCAGCTAGACCCTGCTGTGCCATTTAAGGCCGACGCTTTACCACCGGTAGGGACAGCAGGAGAATTAAGCAAATATGGTGATATCCCGGTAAATCTGAGTTCAGGCATGGTAAACGTTGGGATACCGCTAGGCACTGCCACCGGACGGCAATTGAATGTTCCTATTACATTGAGCTATCATGGTAGTGGCATTAAAGTGGATCAGGTTGCCTCCTGGGTGGGGACGGGTTGGTCGCTCCAGGCCGGTGGCGTCATCACCAGATCAGTGAAAGGCATTCCCGATGAAACTACTACCAACGGTCTTTATCGAAAGCTAACCGCTAATCCGCCTGTTCCGGTTCCAAGTTCTTTATCGCCCGGTACCAATACCAATGATTATAACCTTCTGAATGGCGCTTATTATTGCGATGATGTGGACTTTCAGTCTGATCTATACTATTTCAACTTTTTGGGGTATTCCGGCCAGTTAGGTTTTGATGATAACGGAGATTTTTTCACTTACCCTGATTACAATTTTAAGTTTGTCAGCAATCCGCTGGATGCCACCTCAGGTCAATGGGAAATAATTGATGCCCAGGGGGTAAAATACGTTTTTGGCAGTGCCACCACTGATGATGGTATCGAAAAAGTAGACTATCACCTGGAATTAGGTTGGAATCCGGTTTTTGAGGAAGTCTATGTGCCTACGTCCTGGTATCTTACTAAAATAACGTCAGCAGATGATACGGAAGAAATAGTGTTAGAATACACGACCAGCACACAAGAGTATACGAGAAGCTTTGGGTACCTCAATGAAACTGAGCTATCGGATGATTGTTATAACCCGGATCCACCAGCTTTACCATCGGATCCGCCGAATCTGATTGTTGATACCGAGGTTACTAATACCGTCAAGACCCAGGGAAAAGGTGTGCTATCTAAAATTATTACAAGTACAGGAAGTGTTGAGTTCTTAACGACCTCGAATAGGACTGATGTTCAATTTGGTCAGGAACTAAATAAAATAGTTTTTAAAAACAATGATGCCTTGGTTCTTGGCAGCTTTGAATTCACCTATGATTTTCAAATGAGCAGAAACCGGCTTTTTCTTACCTCCCTGGTCGAAAAGGATGGAAGTAATGTGGCTCTTCCTTCCTATGATTTTACTTATTACCTCCCGAATGCAACCGACGACAGCAACCCACTAAAAAAATACAGCAGGGACTATTGGGGATTTTTCAATGGATTTGTTGGCCCATCCGAAGACCGGGATCCCAATGATAAGTCAGAGGCCTGGTCTCTTAAAAGCATAAAATATCCTAAAGGAGCCAAAACAGAATTTGTTTACGAATCGCACGAGTATCGTTTTGTTGAGGGGAACTCGAATGAAACCGCTGGGGGCATCCGGATAAAGCAGGTTAAAACTTATGAAACTGCATCTGCAGCCACACCAACAACCGATCAGTTTTACCAATACAAAAACTATGAGGTAGGGCTTGGATCCAACTCAAGTGGTGTACTCAGTTATCATCCCAAGGATAGTGAGAAAACCACTTATAAACACTTTAATCATCATCCCAGCGATACAAACTTTTGCTGGATCGAAGTTGAGATCCGGCAAAACAGAGGATTTTTTGGACAAAATGTTGGAAGCGACGTGACTTACTCCCATGTCACAGTATACAATCAGAGCAAGGATCTTAATCTGAATGGTAATGCATATGAAGGTAATGAGATTGGTCAATTAGGCAAAATTGAATACGCCTTTCACATTACCAATAGCCCGCATTCTATTGAGAATGCCTCTTTAAAGCATCAAACGGAATACAACCGCTTTGGCGCAGGTCAGGATGATTACAGGAAAATAAGGAAAACAAGCTATAGTTACGTATTAAAGCCGGGTACCTATAAGACTACTAAAAGTCTGGAAGTTTTAAGAGAGGAGTATGACAAGTTTGTCAGCTCTCCGGGAACAGAGTTTTCATATGATGATGTTCACAGGTTCTTAACAAAGTTTCAATATATATCATCAATGACCAATACATTTTACGATGGTAACGATGATGCCAAATACGTTGAAACGACCTCCAGCTACCACTATGATGGCACTAACCATAATTTATTGACCAAAGAAACGTACGTTGATGAAAATAGCGATCTATTTGAGAGCCGATACAAATATCCTCTGGATATTCCGGGAGCAACGGGAGCAACGCTTGCTTTGCAGCAGAAAAATATGCTTCAAGTACCTCTTGAAACTATAAGATTAAAGAATGGTGAGGTCATAGCAGCATCAAAAACCGATTTTAGTATTGTAAATCCGGCAGAAACAGATATAAACAAAAAAAGAGTTTATCCTAATGTGATGTATGCTGCTGAATTGGCGAGTCCGGTTTTGCTTGCCACATTTGAGGCAGGTAGCTATTATAATACCACCGCAACATTTAATCAATATACCGACTATGGACAGGTAAAAGAGTTAACAGGTTCCGATGGCATAGTTACCAGCAGCTTATTTAACACTGATCATACTTTACTGGTAGCTCGGGCGACCAATACAGCCGCCGACAAGGTATTCTATGAAAGCTTTGAAGAGGGGACAACTTCCGGGGTTACTGCGAAGACAGGTACGAAGTACCGCTCAACATCATATACAAAATCAGGGCTTCCTTCGGGAGACTATAAAGTTTCTTTCTGGGCCAGAAAAAGCGGCGGCGGTAATGGTACGATTTCAGGTTCAGGGGCCACAAAAACAATCTCCAGCTCGGATTGGCAATATTATGAATGGGACCTCACCAATGTCACTTCGGTAACCCTCAATCCCAGTGGGGCCTACCTGGACGAGTTAAGAATACACCCGCCAACTGCCTTAATGACTACTTTCAACTATGATAGTCAATACCGGAAGATCGATGAAACCGGCGCTAACAATATAACGGTCTACTTCACCTATGACGGGTTTGGAAGGCTTATCCAACAAAAAGATCATAATCGAAACCTTCTTACCGAACATGAATATCAGCTAGGCTATTAGGAAATTAAAGAGAACCCACCACAATGAAATCTATATTTTTTAAAATTTTTGTCACCGCCATTATTTTTTGCAGTGTCCAGGTAACCCTTACCGCCCAAAGTAATTATACACGCAACTATGTTGCCAGGCAGGCGGAACAAACGAGCCTGAAAAACAAGCCCGTGAGTCAGGTAAACGTTAGTACGGTTTATGCTGATGGTCTTTCGCGACCAGTACAATCTGTTGTAAAGCAGGGTTCTGGTAATCAAAAAGATATCATTCTTCATTATGAATATGATGATCTTGGCAGGCAGATCAAGGATTATTTGCCTTTTGCACATACTAGCGCAACTACCGGCAGCTACATTGCTAATGCGTTAAGCTTGCAGCAAAATGAATATGGCATTTATGGATACTCTGAAACCAGATTCGACAATTCTCCGGCGAGGCGTGTCCTGAAACAAGGTGCGCCCGGACAGGATTGGCAGGTTTCAGGTAGTCATGCCGTTGAGTTTCAATATCTCATCAATGATGATGCCATCGATACCATACATAAGTGGTTTGTCTCGAAATCAGGAACACTTCATATAGACGGTGATTATGTTAGTGGAGATTTGTCTATGCAGGTTACGATTGATGAGGAAGGTAGGCAAGTTAAGGTCTTTACGGATGAAAAAGGCCGTCAGGTCTTAAAAAAAGTGCAGGGACCGGGGGGCCAATGGCTGGAAACTTACTATGTCTATGATGATTTTAATAACCTTCGTTTTATATTACCTCCTACATTTGTCAAGGAGATCAATGATAACTATAGCGGCAGCGTAGATAATTCATACGACCACAACCTGGTCTTAAATCAAACAATAACACAAAGTGAAACCTATGCGGTATCACCTGACTATTCAATTACTTTGGCACCGGGATTTTTATTTACTGCCGCGGTTGATAAAACCTTTGTAGCTAAAATTTTGGGAGGTGAAGTGCTGGCACCTGTCCTTGCTAAATATACCTATCAATACAATTACGATGAACGGCAAAGGCTAATAGAAAAGAAGCTGCCCGGCGCGGCACCTATTTTTTATGTATATGATGAATGGAACAGGTTGGTGTTAACACAGAATGGAGAACAAAGAGCCTCCGATCAATGGACCTATATGAAATACGATGCGCTTAACAGGCCGGCCGTAACCGGAACCTACACCGACAACAGATCGCTGAGTGCTATAAAAACTGATCTTGCCAGTTATGCCAGATATGAGAACAGGACCAGTAGTGGGCATGGCTACTCTCTTAATCTTACCTTTCCTGCCAACCCTCCGGATGCTGAAATTCTCACGGTAAGCTACTATGATAATTACGATTTTGTAGGTGCTGCGTACTTTGCTTCGGGTAGTGCTTTTGATTTTGTAAGCAATGATATTTCCGGGCAAACACTTGAAAAATTTGCAGGTGTCAACGGACTGCCGACAGGTGGTAAGATCAGGGTGGTAGGACAAACCGATTGGCTAAGATCGGTATCCTATTATGATGGCTATCTGAGACCTGGCCAGGTAGTTGCTGAGAACCACCTCGGCGGTATGGATCGTATGAGTGTGCTATATACTTTTTCAGGGGAACCGGCTGACAGCAAACACACACACTATATTGATGACAATGGCAGTCCTGGGACCTCGATCTATACTTTCAAGGAATATGAATATGATCATGTAGGTCGTCCCCAAAAAGTATATCAGCAACTACAGGAAGGGAGCAATCCGGCGGGCCCTAAAATTTTGCTGTTATCATTTAACTATGATGAGCGAGGTCAATTAACAGAGCAAAACCTTCATGCCAAGAACCCTGGAGAGACGGAATTTCTGCAATCACTGGATTTTCAATATAATATCAGGGGTTGGTTGACGAAGATCAACAATGGGGGATTGGACCAGGGTGAGAGTGGCGCTGATGCTGATTTATTTGGATTGGAATTGCTTTACAACAACACGCTGTCGGGGGTGACGACGACCCAAAAATACAATGGTAACATTTCGGCCCAGCGTTGGACGGTTGCCCATCAACCGGATGATGAGAAGGAGAAACTTTATGCATATACCTATGATGCATTGGATAGGTTGACCGGAGCTGATTATAAGGTTAAAAATCTTAGTACCTGGAGTTCAGGGGCAGGTGCGTTTGATGTGGCTAACATCACCTATGACCTGAATAGCAATATTACTGGTATGGACCGTTGGGCAAAAGGAGCCAACGGCACCAGGGCCCAAATTGATGATTTAAGCTATACTTATTCGGGTAATCAATTAGCTGCTGTAAATGATATGATCACCGCAAACAATGAAGGCTTTATAGACCTTGCAGAGACAAGTGCTGAGTATGGCTATGATCAGAACGGGCGTCTCATCCGGGATGATAACAAAGGGATTACCTCCATTACTTACAATGTGTTGGAACAACCGGAAGAAGTGGTGTTTAGTGACGGGAGAAAAACGACCTACACTTATTCGGCAGGAGGGGCAAAGATCACAGAAAAAGCCTTTGAGAATGATGTGCTTCAAAAAACGGTTGATTACATCGGTGGTATGATCTACACAGACGGCCAACTGGATATCATGCAACACGACGCAGGCAGGGTTGTGGTGAATCGTGATGGCAGTGGTAATGTGACAGGTTATGAATATCAGTATTTCCTGGCCGACCATCAGGGTAATGTAAGGGCTACGGTCAGCTCGGAGACGACCCAAACGGAATATGTGGCTACGATGGAAACAGAGAATGCCAGTGTGGAGGATCAGCACTTTGGGAATATTAATAGCGTGGTTTCAGTGGCCGCCAATCACACACCAGGCGGCAATGAGGCCATCAGGTTGAACAATACCTCATCGACCGGTCCTTCCTTCGTGCTGGATGTGAAGCCTGGAGATAAAGTAGACATGGAGATCTGGGGTCATTACATGGGTGGTAATGGCTACAATAATCAGCTAACCCTCTCTGCCATGATCACCTCGATCGCAGCTGCCTTTGGCGGGTTGAATGGTGGCACAGAGGCGCAGCAGTTGGTTTATGATGCGATTAATGGAGGTATTGGAGTACTTGGGTTAGGGGGTTCGAATGGCAGCACGGTGCCTGCGGCTTATTTGAACTACCTGGTATTTGATAAGCACATGGTTTATCAGAAGGGTGGTTTTGCTTCGATCAGTTCGGCAGCCAATGGAAGTCAGGAGCAGATAAGCTTAAGTAATGTTACGATAGATAAGCCTGGCTACATCTATGTCTATGTGAGCAATGAGAGTAACTCGAGTGATTGGGTATATTTTGATGATCTGACGATAACGGTGACAGAAAGTCCGTTGGTACAGGTGGAGGATTATTACCCTTACGGCATGTCGATGTCTAGTTCATGGCAAAGGGCGGGCAGGATCGACAACAAATTTCTATTCAATGGAGGGGCAGAGAAAGAAGACCATACAGGGTTGTACTATACAGCTTTCCGTCGTTATGATCCGGCTCTTGGCAGATTCCATACGATTGATCCATTGAGTGAAAGTGTGGCATCTTTGTCGCCGTATCAGTATGGGTTTAACAGCCCAGTGTTGTTTAATGATCCTTTGGGATTGATGCCAAGCCAGCGTATTCCTGATGCTCCGGATCCGCGTGATCTCTGGAGCATGATGAACCCATCAGCCCCTGGCGTAGGTGCAAGCTTCTTTGGAGGGCCAGACAATCATTTGAGTGCTGGACTTAACATAGGAGGTTTTCCTAATTGGAATCTTTCTATTGGCAACTTGCATATTAATTTTGCAATATTGCCTAATGGCATCCATAGATTTAGTTTCTCGGGTGGTCAAACCAGTGAGATTAATTATGCCTACAAACATGATCTGGATTCTCCTTGGCTAACCGCAACAGGTGCTGATATATTTTTTCAGACGGGTTTGATGGCTACAGCAGGTGACAATGCTAGTCCTTATCAGGGTGGTCCACGATTATTTGGTAATAAAAGAGGAACTCTTTTTCACAAACTCCCGACATTAACTATATTTACACCAGGTAATAGACCAGATCCCAACGCAGGTATTGGTTTGTCCTCTTTTGGAGAAAGTTTCATTCCAATTTGGGGTCCCGGTAGGGATGCTATATATTGGGCACAGCAGGGAGACTTTAGTCGTGTGGCAATAAATAGTGCACAGGCAATTTCGGATGTTTTTGGTGTAAAAGTCCTGGCAAGTGCCTTAGGTAAGTCAGCGGTAATAGGGGCCGCTAAGTCGAGTACGCAGGGTGGATTGAATCTTTTCAAGTGGGGAGTTCCTCAAACTGGTAAAAATGTTGGATGGAAGACAGGAGATTATATGCTCCATTTACCAAACAAAGGAACTCCAAAATTAAACTGGAAAGCCAATTATGGGGCTTTAAGGAGAGAGATGGGGTTAGGTAAACCAATTTTTGATTCTTACAGATTACCAAATGGAAACCTGATTCCTACGAAAGGGTTCTTGAATGCGGAAAGGTCAATCCTTCAAGGTAGAGGATGGATTTATAACTCAAGTAAAGGGGCATGGATGCCACCAGGACTTTAAATAAGGAGGTGGCACATGGAATTCAATAAACTCATATCTGAAAAACTTCACCCATTATTCATAGAGAATGGGTTTAAACTAACTGAGAAATCAAAGCATATTGTTAATTATGAATCGGGTAGTTTGGTTGTTGCAATGGTTCATAACCCACGTGAGAACTCAAATACTCTTTGGATTGGCAGAGATGGTTTTCAAGAAGTTGAAATTGACAATCAAGTAATGAAGGAGTTTTTTAACTCTGATTTGAAACTTAGTAATCTTCCTCAAGAGACTTTTGTGAATAATGTACTCTTATTTTTTGTAGGTGATGGCGAAGATTTAATAAAAGGGAATGAATCTGATGTGATTAGCCTTGAAAAGTTCAACGAGAGAAGAAGTGATGAATACACGGAAAGCCTAATAAATAAACAGTCTTTGGAGGCAGCCAACAAAGCGTGGAAAGAAGGGAATTACGTGGATGTTATCAGGCACTTGAAAAAGGTAAATGAAGAGAGTTTGCCAACCTCTTTCAAGCAGAAATATAAAATTGCACAAAAGCGATTAAGTAATTAAATCAAAGCCATCCTTCGGGGTGGCTTTTTGCTTTAAGATAGTTGCTGTTTAAGGTTAGATTTTAATAGGAAAGCAGACAACAGGTCAACAACCGTTTTCTTTTGGTCGCCCACTAGCGCAGGTCCTCCGGTACTGTGCTTTTCTGGGCAGTGGTGAATTTATTTAGCAAAAGCATATTGTTATATAGAAATAAAGGGTGAGCACAAAATACAAATTTTCACGAAATGAGATCCCCCATTTTGTCACTTTAACATTAATTGAATTGATTGACGTGTTTAGCAGAGAGCGATACAAGGAGGTCACCATTGATAACTTGAATTATTGTATCAAAAACAAAGGCTTAAAAGTATATGCCTACGCGATTATGCCTAACCATATTCACCTGATCATAAAGTCGTGGGGCGAACAGGCATTGTCAAAGCAAATAAGAGATTTTGAAAAGGTATATGGCCAAAGTACTTTGCTAAAAGCTAAGGTCAGATAATAAGGAAAGCAGGAGACTTTGGTTATTGAGAATTATTGAGGAGGAAGCACAAAAAAGTTTAGCGAATAAAAATATTAAAATTTGGAGTCATGAAAATCATCCGGTAGTTTTAGAGACCTATGAAATGATTGATGACAGGCTAAATTACATTCATGCCAATCCGGTAAGATCCGGCCTATGTTTTAGGCCGGCGGATTAAAAGCTAATCCAATAGGATTGACTATTTCACTTGGAGTAGGTCTATTAGATTATACCGGATATTTGGATGAAGGCCTGAATTATATTTACAACGAAGGAAGTTATGCAACTAAGTAACAATTAGAATGGGATTATTGAGTAGTGTTTATTTTCATGTATACAACGCTTATTACAAGGATGGTAACTATTCAAATGACATACCTCATTTGACAGCATTCGGTATTGTAGGTACGAGCCAGGCAGTTTTATTGGTTAGTTTATTCCTTATTCTAAATGAGGAGATTCTGTCCGTTGATATAAGCAAAGAGGCATTTATTGGACTTTTGATATTTCTAATTTTAGTCTTTTATTTTTTGATATTACACAAAAAGAAGTATGAGCTTATCTATGAGGGACAAAAGGGCGGCAAATATGATAGTCTTATATTTAAGGTTTTTTCTTGGGTTTACGTTGCATTAAGTTTTGCTTCTTTTTTTGCGTATGCTATAATTTACAAGACTTGATGTACCCCATCATTAACGCAGGTTCTTCGATCCTGTGCTATTCTGAGGTGGAATTGATTTTGGTTAGTAAAAAATGTTTTAGAAAAAATACAAATTGAGTACAAAATATAGATTTTCAGATAGTGATATCCCCCATTTGTGACTCTAGCAATTAGTTAAATGGATCAACTTGTTTAGTAGAAAGTGTTGCAAAGAGATTATTATTGAGAACTAAAAACAAAGGCTTAAAAATATATGCTCCTTCTGAGCGTAGAATAAGAAAAATTAAACCTGGGAATAGAATTTTCTACATCCATATATTTGTTTTGGAAATCGGTCGAATCATTTGCAATGCCGGTAAGAAATTAGAATTTTGTAAAAAGGCTTAACTTGAGGATAGGTTTCAGAATTCTAAGGGATGTAATGGGTAAGGCCAATTAAATACTAAGACTGAGGTTGGCTAGGATACATGGGTGTAGTTGCAAACTGCACCAAGAGGGAAGCTGGAGGTGTAGACGAATAATTCATTCATGATATGAGTTCTTATAAAAAAAAGAAAGAGGAATACAAAAAACGTGGATTGAAATATTTTATGATTCAGATGGGCATTATAAGAATAGGATTGTTGTCTGGTATGTTTTACTTATTGGTGTCCTACCTGGTAAGTATTGATTTTAAGTTGCAGCATTTTAAATTGTTAGATTTTACTAAAGATTATCTGATGTGGTGGCCACTAATAGTTATTATTGGTATTATAGGCTCATACTTTATGTGGGTAATAGATATTGAGAAATGATTCATTGGAAGCCTCGAATACCCACTTACTAGCATACAAAATAAAAGAGATAACTCCGGGGGTAGAATCCTCTACCCAATTGGTTGGGTTGTTGGAGCTGGTGTAGCCGTATGTTTTGCTGGAAGATTGGCGTATGATATTTATAATGAATTTGAACCCTAAGTGAGATTATGAATTTATATTATGCTTTATGGGCTGATGTTATTAATTATGAAAGAATTAGGAATGGTGGTTCAAGCCACTGGAAATCATTTACCTTTTCTTATATGGCCATTATGCTTTCATTTAATATTGTGGCATTGTTCAGTGCAATTTTGTTTTTCACTGGATACAACATAGCTTCAGCAACGAGACAATACTTAGCAATTTTTTCAAGCGAAACGGCAACAAATGCTTTGTGGGCAATAATAATTCTACTTTTACCTAGTATGTGTATTAACTATTTTTTGGTTTTCTATAGAAAAAGATACGAGTACATTTTAAGAAATTATGAGTTTAAAAATGGAAAATTTCTGTTGATATATTTCAGTTTGTCCGTCGTTGCATTTTTTGGGTTTAGTCTGCTAAATAGATAAATATGAGACCACCCATCTGAGCGTAAAATACAAAATAAAAAAGATGACGCTGGGGGTAGAATTCTCTACCCCACCTGGGAATAAAATATTTAGATAAATTGTGAATTTTGGTTTAGTAAGACATGTAACTGATGACGTCCGTCAAAAAACAGCCTTTATTAATGAGTGGAACGAGGCGTTAAAATTATTCTTTAAAGGGAAAGAATATGGAAATGATATTGAGTCCTTCGTAATTGGTATTACTTGTGTAAGCGAGAAATTCGAGCAATTTTTTAAATTGAAGAGACCTACGTACACAGAGAGCAAAATAGAAACCCATGACGGCATTTCTATTGAAATAAAAAAGACTTTTGAATATAGCTTGAGGTTAGATTACAAGACGATTATAAATGCGAATGACCAACGGCGCATGAGTTTATCAGCATCTGAGATTATTAATTCATTGGATCATTTTGATTCACTGCCCAAAAAGGTCAAGGATTTTGACAGGGAACGGTTTAAGAGTGATTTAGAGAGGTTTTTTAAAGAGCAGAATCTAATATGAATATGAAAGCCCCATCTAGTCGTAAAATACAAAATTGAAAGGACAACGCCGGGGATAGAATCCTCTACCCCCTTTCTATTTGTTTTGGAAACGGAATGAAGCATATTCATGCTGACATCTTTCGCGACCGGCGTCAATGATTTGTGTACCAAAAAGTGCCCGGTGACATCTCATGTCACCCCAAGCAATTAACTTTGCAATAGGTGACAAATTTCACCAATTCTTTTAACTGGCAGTAACACGGAATTTTCCAGATTAAAATTAGTGTTTGTTGTTACCTCGAAACAACATTGATCTCAATTTCTAAATCATATTCAAACCATTAATAGTTAGCCATGAAAAAATCACTTGTTATAATTTTATGTTTTCTTGTTCCAGCTTCTATAAACGCTCAGAAGGCAATTACAGATACTCTTTTCAGAGTAGGGATCAATAATGGTGTTCCCGCCGGCCAGTTGCACATTGGCGATGGAACCGGCACTCATGATTTAAGAATAGATGCGGATCAGTCCAAAATGAGGCTATTGAGTAGTGGGGCCGGACACAATGCCTGGTTTCAGTGGGGACAGGAGTGGGTAAGTGGTAGCACTGCCGATCTGCACTTTTCAGGTATTTATGGTCAGCCATATTTTATGACCATCAAAGCTAATGGAAATGTTGGTATTGGCAACAGCAATCCAACAGCTAAATTGGATGTCAAGCATGGACATATTCGTACCTTTAATACTGGGACCAAAGGCGGTGCCATTTTGCAGTCAATGTATAATCCTGAAACCGGATATGCCAGAGCTATATTTTCGCATAATGCTTACTGGGATTTTACCAATAGCAGTTGGAAAATTGAGGGAATTGGTGCCAATGATGCACAAGCAATTCTGATCCCAAACAAAGGTGGTTTTAACTTTATCATTCATGACTCTGATGGTAATTTCGACAAGTCCTTAACCAATGTAGACTTTGTAGCGGGCACCAAAATGATATTAAATAAGAATGGTAACCTGGGTATAGGCACCATGAATCCTGGCGCATTCAAGTTAGCGGTCAACGGCAACATCCGTGCGAAGGAAGTTAAAATAGAAACCGGCTGGTTTGACTTCGTATTTGAGGATGATTATGATCTCCGGACACTTGCCGAGGTGGAGGAATTTATCAAAGTCAATAAGCATTTACCTGAAATTCCATCTGCCAAAGAAGTTGAAGAAAATGGGGTAAATCTGGGGGAGATGGAAGGGAAACTTCTACAAAAAATTGAGGAATTGACATTATATATTATTGATCAACAAAAGGAGATTAAAACCCTTAAAGAAAGAATGATCACTTTGGAAAAAGCCGGGGACAGATTTTAATCAAATAAATTTTATGGTGACATGCCATGTCACTCTACCAAATTACATTTACTCCCAATTCATAGTTGTAGTATTTTTTTTCGTCCGACAAGCATCTTTTTTTAGGAGTTGTTGTAGTAAACTAAACCAAATCGAACCATGATAAATATTCAAAACTGGTTAAACGTATTCGTGATAACTATTTTAATGTCAACTTCAGGCTTTGCCCAATTCGTACCTGGTCTTAACACAGATCAGATCTATACGGACAAAAAAGTTGGTATTGGTATTGATAATCCTGTATTTAAATTGGAAGTCGCCAATAATTTAGACGACTACATAAGCTTGCATCAAGACGGTGGATTTAATGTCTTACGTTTTGGCAATATCAGTGGTGGGAGTAGAACAACCAACTGGAAGATCCATGACCAACATGGGATTGGGAGTGCACAAGGTTTGGTGTTTCAAGATCAATCATTGCAGACCATATTAAAACTTACCCAGGATGGGAACGTTGGTATTGGCACTACTAGTCCATCGCACAAACTAACTGTAGCCGGTGATATTGACTATTCGCGACTAACTAAGTTGGATATGCTGGAAAACTCCAAAGCCTTTATCAGGGCTGCCGACATAATGTTTGGTCATTCCACCAGGCGTGGAAGCTTGGGGAGGGTTTTGGTGGATGCAGGTGACGGTGCTATTCACCTGAATTATCAAAGTGACTGGGGTAAAACTCAAATTAATGGTGGGGCCATCTTTTTAACCGGCAATACTGGTATAGGTACATTTAACCTGGCTGGTTACAAGTTAGCAGTCAACGGCAGAATTCGCGCCAAAGAAGTTAAAGTAGAAACCGGCTGGTCTGACTTTGTATTTGAGGATGATTATGAGCTCCCAACACTTGCTGAGGTGGAGGCATTTATCAAAGCCAATAAACATTTACCAGAGATCCCATCAGCCAAAGAGGTTGAAGAAAATGGCGTAGAGTTAGGAAAAATGGATTCTAAGCTTTTACAGAAGATTGAGGAATTGACCTTGTACATTATTGAACAACATAAACGTATCGAAGCACAGGACAAAAGGATCAGGCAATTGGAAGAAGCGAATAGAAAATAAAACGGTCAGTTGATAAAAGTTCCTATATAGGTGTAAAATATAAAATAAAAAAGATAGCCTTCTTGGGGTAGAATCCTCTACCCATTTCCATATGTTTTGAAAGCCAATCGAGGCATTTGAATGCCGGCAACCGGCTAGATCCGATGATAAATCAAATACATACTGAAGCTACCAGGTTCTAATGCGTACCAACTGGAGAACCTGAGTGGCTTAGGACTTACACTTACACTTCGTGGGGCTTTATTCTTAATAAATAATTTCAGAATGCATTCTCTTTAAGTACATACACTAAGGGTAGCAGATTCAAGCGAGTCGAACAAACTCGTAAAACGCAAAATAAACATCGTTATTGTATGTGTGAATAAAAATTCACATTTTTAATTTTAATTAAACTTTTCAATCCTTTGAATTTAAAAAAATATAGTTCAAAAATGTGCTTTTTGAGACAAAAACTTACATTTTATTTATAGGGAGACGGTTTAAATAAAAGGTAGTTCCGCACTTGTATTACCCTATAAATCAATCTTTTTCAGCCTACTAGCTTTCGATCAATAAAAATTAAGCTATTTCAATTTAATCAAAAGGTACATTTTACGGATAAAAATCAATTTTTCAAGTTGGTACTTTATCATTATCTTTTGTATAAATAAAATTTTTAATTTCTAATGCCTTCACCGGGCATTGATGGGGAACGCTTTTAAATTTTCAGCTATGGCAATCCAGGAGATAATGAGTCGAATTGATCGAATTGACCAACTAATCAAAATGAAGGCTACAGGCCCTCCTGAAGAACTCGCTGAAAGACTGGATATCTCTAAAAGACAGGTTTATCGTTATCTGGAAATGATCAAAAATCAAGGGAGGGAAATAAAATATGAACCTTTAAGAAGAAGTTATACTTATAAAGAATAAAAATCTTTGCCGGTGACATTTTATGTCACCGAGGGTATATATATTTATTATTCAAACCTAATTTATATACTATGGTCCTGGCAATTAAAAGTTAAAAAAAGAAATATAGCCTTTCAGAAAATAAGCAATTCTTTGTGTAGTCGGCGAAATAGATTCGAAGATTAAAGGAATAATTATTAATATTTTTTTGAATCTGAAAATTGTACTTAATTAAGTGTTTGGATAAATCAAAGAAGTTAATTGTTTAAATTTAAATAGAGATATTATATTGATAATTAAGTTTGTAAATGCCAGATATTCAGTTTGTGTATTTGTTGGACAACAGGAGGAAAATCCTTTACCTCGTTAAAACACATTTCACAAATCCAAAATGTATATTGTTTCTTACAAAACCCTATATAATCCGTTAAAAATTTCTCGTTTAGTAGATGCCCTGGGCTGATAATAAATAACACGGGACATCGAATGGAATACCTCACTTCTTTACCCCTTTTCTTTATTGTTTGAGAAGATGTTTTGGCTATCCTTTGCTCCAAACGGCTCATAACAACAACGCAACTTTTCTACCAATATTTTTACCAGAGTAAACCTACACTACAGATAGCGGCGTGTTATAATGGAAACTTTGCATCAATCAATCGTCCACAATATCTACCTGTTGAGGAAGCCCTTATCTGATGCAAGCGGAAAGACAGAAAGAATGACTTGAAAACAAACCCGCCCTAGTTTTCGGATTCTAATTTTTCCAAACGGAATTGTAGTTTGATAAACTTTTCCTGTAATGTTCTAAAAGTCTCATTTTCCATTTCAAGTTTTTTGATTTTCTTTTCCTGATTTATGGTGTAAAGTGTTAACTCCTCAATTTTTTGGAGAAGCTTAATGTTCATAGCAGAGAGGCAGATACCGTTTTCTTCCATTTCTTTTGCCGGGGCAATTTCCGGTAGGTGCTTGTTTTCCCTTAAGTATTTTTCTAAAAGTTCTAACGATGGCAAATTATAATGGTCCTCAAAGACAAAGTCTGCACCGGCATTTACAGTGACTTTGACTTCGCGAGCATGTATGTTTCCCATGACCGTTAGCTTTGAATCAGGTGTTGTAGTCCCGATTCCAACATTTCCACTAACCTTTTTGATTATTAATTTAGGGCTTGTGTCCATTGTCAAACCGTATGATATAGAAAAAGCATTGTCATTATCTTTTACTCCCACAGACCATTTCGAATTTGTCTCTGCTCCTTCTTCAAAACTAACATAAGCATCTCCCGATCCATTAAGCCCATTACCAACAATATGTATTTGACCCTGTTGTTGTTCGCCACTTACACCCTGTATCTGAAGTTTTCCTTGTGGGCTGCTAGTACCAATTCCGATATTTCCATTTTCATCAATCCTCATTCTTTCCGATAGCACCGGGGAAGGATAAGCTACGTTGGTCGTATAGAAAGCCATTCGCCCGGAAGCCTCCCAGCTTTGTGAACCTGTGCTGTGACCAACCATTCCTATTCTACCTTGGGGGATAGTCAATCGGGTATTTGAATCCCAGATCTGAAAGTCTAAATCGCTTGTTTGCGATTGAAGTTGGTCGCCTGAGGCATTATCACTTCGTATAATTGCTACAGAGGTTTGGGATACTCCATTATTTCTTACGTGAATATCTTGCGCTAAACTGGCCCCTTGCCCTACGAGTAATCCTACAATTAATTTTTTCAAATTTTAACGGTTAGAGTTATAACTTTTGAGCATTTTATAAAACCAAATGAGACTTTCTTGGCATATCCACTTGTTTTGGAGAAAGTATTATTTATTGTTCATTGGTCAATACATTTAGGTTATACATTGATCCTGGAAAAAAGCAAGGTAACAGATGAGAGTGACATGATATGTCACCGGTTCTGTTTATTTTTATCTCCAATAATTCAACTACTATTTTTTTAAAGAGTATGGGCAATTTCTTTACTAAACACATCATTATAATTCTCACCTTCTCAGTGACGACCACCGTCCAATCCCTGGCCCAGCTCAGAATCCAGCTGTCCGAAAAACACCAGCAGAAAATCGAAAAAATAAAGGATCCTGAAAAAAAACTGGCCAAATATCGAAAGTACTATACCAAAGATAGTATCAAATATCTTCGTGTACTGGATAAACAACTAAAACTTAAGTCAGACAGTATCTACGCTGCGATGAGGAGGCTGGAGGCCAAGAAGCGGTCCGCTGTTGACCTCCTAAGCGATAATAGCGTTATTAAAAAGGCCGGGGGTATTAGATTACCTTCACAGGCTACCCAGATTGAAAAGCGATTGCCCACCCCGGATAATCTAAATATTCCGGGTGATAAGGCTAATGAAATAGGTGGAAAGCTTATGAATAAAAAACCACTATCATCTCTCGACAAAATCGGGGATGAAGGTAAAAACAGGTTAAACACTGCACTTAATGGCACCAAAGGTGAGATCTCCCAAATAAAAAATAAGGTGACTCCCTACCAGCAATATTATAACCAATACAAAGATTACCTCAACCACCCTGACAGTGTGCAGGTAATGATCCAAAAAGTGGCTGAGAAAGAGATGGAACAAAAAGTAGAGAAATTGATGGGACAGAGTGAAGGCATGGCAAACATGAATCAGTTACAACAACAAAAAGCCCTGGTGGAAAAGATGCAAAAGATACCTGAAAAATATAAGCAACAAGTAGAGCAATACGGCGACAGGGAGTTTTTGAAGAATGAAGGTAAACAAAAGGCGAAAGAAAAAGCCATCAAATTCCTGGATCAGCACAAGGATAAAATAGCCATCATACAGAAGAAAATGAGCAAGCTTAAAAAAGTTTACAGCAAAGTGGAAAACTCTAATGACCTTAGCACAGCCGTCAAAAGAAGTTCACTCAAAGGCAAACCTTTTAAGGAAAGATTATATGTTGGCGCCAATTTCCAGGTGATCAACCTGGATCCATTTTCCATTGACTTTTCACCTAACCTGGGGTACATGTTTAACAAAAAGTTTATTACGGGTATCGGGGCAACCTATCGTCAGACTTTTGGGGAATACGAGGCTGGTCAAACCACCTTACCCGAAAACCAGTACGCCTTCAACGCATTTGTTCAACATGAAGTAATTAAGGACTTTTTTGCCTTTGCTACCTACGAGCAGAGTAATCGGGAATTATTGGACCAAAATACAGATAGATCGACTTCTGCTTGGGTACCTGGACTGATGGTTGGAGCAGGTAAAACCTTCAACGTTCATCCCAGAATAAATACCCGGATGATAGTACTGTACAACTTTCTACATGAGCCGGGAGAAAGCCCTTACAACAGTCCCTGGATCTTAAAAGCAGGTTTTCAGCTTAAAAAACCCAGGTAAAACTATCCTGGCCTCTAATTTGGATATTAAGTTTGGTTAGCGTGAACTAATTCGCGGGCTATGGTTTGTTTTTTATGCTACGAAACCTCTTTCGATTGGGCTTTACAGGCTCTATTGGGTTTAATTATTAATTGTGATGATGGCTTATGCTTCTGAGGTTTGTAAACATGTAGTTGTGTGTTATTTAGGGCTTTGCTATATGTATTACAAAATATGCAGGAACTCCATGGAAAGTTGCTGTCAATAAACTGGAATATTGCGGAGGTTCATCTTATTGATCTGCATGCCTGGGCCTGGAGCTGCCAAAAATTTTGGTGTTGAAAGGGATATGAAACTTTGCCACTAAAGGTATTTGTTGAGTGACATTTTATGGCACCCAAATGATTTAACTTAATCGCAGGTTTGGTTTATAAGAGACCAGCTATCAAATTTTCTATACCTCTAATTAACACTATCATGAAAAAAATATTTATCTTCTACCTTCACATGCAACTATTTGTTTTTTATGCAGCTTCAGCACAAACGGTTTACGTTCCGGATTCAACTTCCGGGATTGGTTCATCTACCAATGCCAATGTTGGGATTGGGATCGCTTCCCCTGATGAGAAGCTTCATGTATCCGGAAATCTAAAATTAAAAGGGAATGCTAAACTGATATTTAATGCGATTAATGCTACTGATCCCTATGGGGCTATTTCCTTCAATCATCTAGATGAGTCCCGTTGGATTATTGATTATGGTACTGGGCAAACCAACGACCTTCGATTTTTGAGAATATCGGCAGGGCAAGCCAGCACACTTTTGAATTTTGACTATGACAATTCTCAGTTCGAGATATTTAATGCCAACGTAGGTATTGGGACAAATAATCCGCAGTCAAAACTTCATGTTGCCGGTGACATGAGGGTAACAAACTTAGGTGCAATTGGGTTGGTAAGTGAAATCAGGGCAATTGGTACCATGTCAAACAGTACCAATTCCATCACCGCCATACTAAGATCAGGGACAGGAGATGGTGCTAGTTTCAGTAGTTGGAATGGCGGGCTTAGCAGTTGGTTTGGTATTGGTTTTCACTCCGCTTTTGATAATACTACCAGAGGGGTATTCAATACCAGGAACGGGGACTTTTCGATCAAAGGAAAAATTTCTTCTGAGGGGACGGGCCACAGCTACTTTGCCGGTAGCGTAGGCATTGGTGCACCCGCTCCGGATGCTGGTTTCAAGCTCACGGTGGCGGGCAAAATGGATGCGCGTGAGGTTAAAGTGACAGTCAATGCAGGCTCCGATTTCGTTTTTGAAGAGCACTATCCGCTGATGGAGCTTGAAGAATTGCAAGCTTTCATCAAAGAAAATAAACATCTCCCTGAAATTGCACCTGAAAAAGAAATGCTGGAAAATGGCGTTGAGGTGGGCAAATTTCAGATCAAGCTTTTGCAGAAAGTGGAGGAACTAACTCTTTATATAATTGATCAGGATAAATTGCTAAAGGAAGTGATACAAAAAAATGAAAAACTGGAAGAAAGACTGAAAAGACTTGAAAAGTAATTTTGAATTATCCTCCTCGTCCGCATTTTGGGGTTGGTTCTGTGAAGGCCAATGCGGATGCGATGGTTTGACATTTGCAATGTTTGAGGCTGTATTTTTGGATGGGGCCGTACTTTTTAATATGAAATTGAGTTATAAACTCAGTACCATTGGATCCTCGTTATAAACGAGGACCAGTTCTTAAACTATAATAAACCTCCTCGTCCGCATTTTGGGGCTGGTTTTGCGTAGGCTAATGCGGATGTAATGGTTTGACATTTGTAATGTTAGGAGGCGAGTTTTTGGAGGGGTAATACTTTTTAATATGAAATGGAGTTAGAAACTCAGACCATTAGATCCTCATTTCAAACGAGGACCAGTGTTTATTTTATTTTCATCATTGCCATTTCCTGTTAACTTTACACCGTGTTAATAAAGGAAATACGGATACTGCTTAGAAAAGAGTTTATATTGGAATGGCGGCAGCGCTATGCATTGAATGGTATGTTGCTGTATGTTGGCAGTACCATTTTTATCTGCTACATGAGTTTCAACATTAACATGTCACAGCTCAATGTCATCACGTGGAACGCCCTCTTTTGGATCGTGATGTTGTTTAATGCTGTCAATGCCATTGCCAAAAGTTTTATGCAGGAAAGGGAGGAAAGGCAATTGTATTACTATACGCTTGTGAGTCCGCAAAGCATTATTGTTGCCAAGACAATTTATAATGTTTTTTTAATGTTTTCCCTGACGATCCTGGCTTATCTGGTTTATTCGTTGGTGTTGGGAAATAAGGTTGAAGATCAGTTGTTGTTTGGCGTAGGCATGTTTTTAGGTGCCCTGGGCTTTTCGGTCTCATTGACGATGGTGTCCAGTATCGCTGCTAAAGCCAGCAATAACACAACACTTATGGCCATTTTAAGTTTCCCGGTGATACTACCTATTATTTTGATGGTCATTAAAATTTCAAAAAATGCCATCGATGGCATTGAAAGAAGTGAGAGCTATAACGAGATTATCACCTTGTTGGCTATCAATGTAATTATCGGAGCCGTGTCTTATCTATTATTCCCTTATATCTGGCGCAGCTGACCGGCCATATCCATGAGATAAGCGAAAGAAGTCTCGACCTAAATCTCCTTGTAAAAACACGGATCTGAAGTATTAATATACTCCGGAACTATCGTCCTATTTACTATTAATCTTTGTTATGGTTTCCTTATATTTGCCCAAACAAACAAATGCCTCTTTCAAAGGGGTCTGGGGGTTATTTAATGAACTTCGTAAAGCAAAGTTGGTGGAAAATTTTGGCTGTAATTTTGGTTTTTTATACCATTATCGGGGGATTTTTGTTTGAAGCACCCAGGCTGGCCATTGTCAATGAAACTATCCGGAATTTGTATTTCCATGTGCCCATGTGGTTTGCCATGGTCACCATGTTGTTAATCTCGACAATTTATTCCATTAAATATCTCAACAAGCGGAATTCCCTGCACGATGTTGTGGCCAATGAATTTGCCAACGTCGGCATATTATTAGGTATTTTAGGATTGAGTACCGGCAGTATTTGGGCCCGGTTTACCTGGGGGGCATGGTGGGTAAATGACCCGCAGCTAAATGCGGCGGCGATAGGTGTATTGATCTATTTGGCCTATGCTGTACTTAGAAATTCTATCGAAGATGATCAGAAACGGGGTACGGTGAGTGGGGTGTATAACATCTTTGCTTTTGCTGCTTTCGTTCCCCTTATATTCGTCTTACCCAGGTTGGCTGATAATTCGTTACATCCAGGGAAAGGTGGCAACCCCGGATTTAATGCCTACGACCTGGATAGCAAGTTGAGGATGGTCTTTTATCCTGCGGTTGTAGGTTGGGCGTTGCTGGGCGTGTGGCTTGCTAGTCTTGGCATAAGGATGAAAGCTTTGTACTTGAAAAGAGAGGATTAAAAAACAATATCTATGAAAAAATACCTGTTAATAGCACTTTTGCTATGCTCACTCCAGACCTTGGCTCAAAAAATAGAGGTCAGTGAAGAGGATTACGGTAATTTTGAAGTGGAAATGGCCGATGAGATGAGAAAAAGTGGGAAAATATACGTGGTGGTCCTGGTGTTGTCAGTGGTCATGGGCGGTATTCTTACCTATGTCATTGTAATCGACCGGAAGTTAAAAAAGCTGGAACGCGAAATTAAATAAGGTGCCGGTTGTTACCATCAATAATTTAGACCTGCCGTACCAAGGTAATTTCCGAAATTAGCGGGATTTAAAGCATTTTGCCTTAAATTTGTGTAAACTTTCCAGGCATATTTGGGTTGATGAATTTAGTACAATAAAGATCATTTAATGTGTTGTTGAAAATAAATTAAGATGCATTGAAACCGATATGCTTGATATAATTATAAATATGCACTGTGCGTCGCCAAGTCCTTCTCCAGCGGCTACGGCCGTCAGAGAAGCTTCAGGCGAGGTGTAAGGGAAATGATTATAACAAGCAGCGAAAGGTTCCATCTGACAATAAAAATTATGATAAACGGATGAAAAAATCGCATATTTTCTTATTGATAGTAATAGCCATCGCCGTAGGGGTAGTGATATCTACGGCCGGAGACGCCAGTTCCTATGTAAACTTTAAAACGGCCAGGGAAATGAAAGACCGTGGAGACGATAACATGGTACATGTGGTAGGAGAGTTAAAGAAAGACGATCAGGGACGCATAGTCGGTATTACACCCGGCGAGAACAGGTTGTCTTTTTCATTCATCATGGTGGATGACCACCAGCAGGAACAACTGGTTGTTTACAAAAAACCAATGCCGACGGACTTCACAAAATCCGAGAAAGTCGTCGTCGTAGGAAATTATCATAATGAAACCTTTGTTGCTGATAAAATACTGTTAAAATGCCCATCGAAATATGAGGAAACCCAAATTCAGGCGAATTGATCTGGCTGTTTTCATCCCATATCTTTTAAAACCCTGATAAATTATGGTACATTCTTTCGTAGGTAACCTGGGGCATTTATTGATTATTGTTGCTTTTGTTTCCTCTATCCTCGCTGCTGCAACCTATTTTTTCGCCTCCAGCGACAATCCTTTAAAGGCTAATGAATGGCGGCTTTTCGCCAGGATGTCATTCTTTGTTCATGCCGTCGCGGTGTTCGCCACGGTATATTGTCTTTTTCACATAATTTCTAATTATTACTACGAATATCACTATCCCTGGAAGGTTTCTGATCGCAACCTGCCGTTTATCTATAAGATCTCCAGTTTGTGGCAGGATCAGGAAGGCAGCTTTTTACTATGGATATTTTGGGATATGGTATTGGGTCTGGTAATAATCTTTACCAATAAATATTGGGAGGCGCCTGTGATGACAATCTTTGCGCTGGTTCAGGCTTTTCTTACCTCCATGATATTGGGGGTAGTAATTCCAGGGATCAATCTCAAGATAGGCAGTGATCCATTTATATTATTGCGCGATGTATTTTATAGCGATGAAATATTCAGGCTGAATCCTAATTTTGTCCCTGCCGACGGTACCGGGCTCAATCCATTACTTCAAAATTACTGGATGGCGATTCACCCCCCCACCCTGTTTTTGGGTTTTGCTACCACCCTGGTCCCTTTTGCCTACTGTATCGCAGGTTTGTGGAAAAAAAGATATACCGAATGGATACGGCCAGCTTTGCCCTGGTCTCTTTTTTCAGCCGTAACCCTTGGAACTGGCATATTGATGGGCGGCTATTGGGCCTATGAGACATTAAATTTTGAAGGTTTCTGGAACTGGGATCCTGTCGAAAATGCATCCCTGGTGCCATGGCTGACTTTAGTTGCCAGCTATCATACGATGATCGCTTACCGTAACAGCACCACTGCCCTGAAAACGGCCGTCATTCTTATCGTCGTGACTTTTATTCTGGTTTTATACTCTACTTTTTTGACACGCAGCGGTGTGCTGGGTGATGCTTCGGTACATTCGTTTACTGATTTGGGATTATCGGGACAGTTATTGATTTACCTGTTGGCTTTTATGGTATTGTCAGTATTCCTGATCATTATTCGCTGGAAAGATATTCCTGCCGGCGGTAAAGAAGTATCTACCTATTCGCGTGAGTTTTGGATTTTCATGGGAGCAACCACCTTGTGTTTGATGGCTTTTCAGGTGATAGTCGCCACGTCCATTCCTGTATTCAATGAAATTATTGAGTGGTTTGGAGGTATTGGCAACATCGCTGCGCCATCTGATCCCGCATCTTTTTATTCGAGCAAACAGCTCTGGTTTGCTATATTTCTGGCGATTTTTTCAGGTACCGGACAGTTTTTCTGGTGGAAAAAAATGGAAAAGGAAAAATTAAAAGCAGCTTTAACTTATCCTTTTGTCATTACACTCGTGCTGGCTGGACTGGTAATTGTCGTAGCCAAGGTAAAGGACTTCAGTTACATTTTATTATTAACCGCCAGCATTTACTCCGCCATTGCCAACGGCAGCATATTAATAAAACTATTGAGGAGTAATATTAACCTGGCCGGAGGATCAATCGCCCATATTGGAATTGCCATGATGTTGATCGGTATTTTGTTTTCTACCGGCTACTCGAAAGTGGTTTCTATCAATAAAAGCGGTTTGAAGATATTCGCTGATGTAGAAGAGGAGTTTAACCTGGAGAACATAGTCCTGTTTTTAAATCAGTCGCAGAAGATGGAGCCTTACGATCTTACCTACAAAGGCAGGAGACTGGATGTCAAAGGAGTGCCTGGTTATGTAGATTTCAACGACCTCGGGCCTACTGAAGACAGGACCAAAGCCATAGCACTCGATGATATAAGTGTAAACGGGAAGGTCTATGCGAATAAAGGAGATACGGTAAAGATTCATCCTGAGAACATTTATTTTCAGGTAGATTATGTTGACAAGCGCGGTAAAAACTTTTCTCTGTTTCCCCGGATGCAGATAAATGAAAGCATGGGTAACGTATCCTCTCCGGATATCAAGAGATACCTTACCAAAGATTTATATACCCACCTTAATTATGCACCCTACCTTACCCCCGAAGATCAGGTGGAATGGAGTGATCCGGAAACGCATACGGTAAAGCTGGGGCAGCGATTTTTTATAAATGATTTTGTTACTATTCTCGATAAGGTGGAAAGGGTGGAAAACGTTGCTGAGCTTGGCCTGAATGAATCGGACCTGGCGGTCAGGGCCTCCATCAGCATTTTTAGCAATGAGGGAAAATATACCATAGAACCATTGTATATCATCCGTGAGAGAATGTTGGGAAGAGTACCCGAAACGCTGCAGGAATTAGGGATACAGATAATTTTTAGCAAAATTGATCCCCAAACCAATGAATTTACTTTTGAAGTACGAACCACACAACGGGATTTTATCGTATTAAAGGCTGTTCAAAAACCAGGTATCAATGTTTTATGGACAGGTACCATGGTGATGATTCTTGGCTTTATTATCGCTATCAGAAGGCGCTATCGCGAATTTATAAAAATGCGGAATAAAGGGACTGAGCTTTAGTGTTAGATTTTTGATTTCAGATAGGTTATTAATATCTCCGTAGCATTTTTCATATCCTTATTGTTAGGAATAATGAGATCTGAATCGTGTTTATAAGGTTGAATGAACCTCGTGTAGGTAGGAGCCACATGATTTTCGTAACGATAAAGGACGTCCTCCATATCATAGCCGCGCTCCTGGTTGTCTCTGATGATTCTTCTTTTTAGTTTAATATGTTCCTTTGCCTCGATGAATATCTTTAAATCCAGCATATCGGCAATTTTTTTATAATAGAAGACAAAAATACCCTCTACGATAATGATGGGTGCAGGTTTGATTAAGAGGGTTTTTGGTGACGCGTTGGGATTGTTAAATGTATATTCCAGCTTTTCGACTGTTTTACCTTCCTTTAATGCTTGAATATCCCGGGCAAATAAGGCGTAATCCATGGATTCGGGCCTGTCAAAATTCTCAATACCATTGTCATCAATCGGTTGTTCCCGGATATCTCTGTAGTAATTGTCCTGTGATAGTAGACAAAGTTCGGCTTCAGTGAAATTTTTTGTTAATTGATTTAAGAAATAGGTTTTCCCGGAACCGCTCCCGCCAGTGACACCAACTAAATAACATGATTTCATCCGCGGCTTACCTGTTATTATAGTTATTGAGGAAATGGGTTAGTTGGTGAATAGCTTTGGCTCTGTGGGATAATCGGTTTTTTTCATCCAGGGTCATTTCAGCAAAGGTCCTGTCAGCGTTTTCAGGAACAAATATCGGATCGTAGCCAAACCCCTGCAATCCTCTTAGATCCTCAATGATCCGTCCTTCTACTTTACCTTCAAATTGGTTCACATTACCGTCAATAATAAGACTGATAACAGTTTTAAACCGGGCATCGCGATTATCCATGGGTGCCAGTCTTTCCAGCAACAAACGCATGTTATCTTCGCTATTTCTTTGATTTCCGGCGTACCTGGCAGAATAAACGCCGGGCTCCCCGTTAAGAGCGGCAACCTCCAGCCCCGTGTCGTCAGCAAAGCAATTAACCTCGTAATGATCATATACATACTGTGCCTTTTCCAGGGAATTTCCAGCTAGCGTTTCCTGGTTTTCAGGCAGCTCTTCATTACATCCGATATCACTTAAACTCAATATTTTAAAACGCTCGCCGATGAGAGATCTGATCTCTTTAAGCTTATTTTGATTGTTGGTTGCAAAGCAAATGTCCATGCCCGGGTATTTGGGAAAATAATGTTAGCCAGCGATAGTTTTAACTGATCTTATTGATTTGTAATCCAATCGTTGTCCGATAGCCTGATATTGTCTTATAGAAAATCAACAACTTCCACTTCAAAAACCAAGGTAGCATATGGAGGTATTTCGGAAGGAAAAGGACGCAGCGATCCCTGATTGATCAGATCTTCTATAATATCAGGAGGCGTAATATATATATTAGGACCATAGGCCAGGTGAGAGGGGATTAGAAGAAAGCCCTTTTCTCCAACCGTAAGATCCTGAAAACCAAGATCCCAACCCTGAATGACCTGTCCGGCACCTACCTGGAAGTTAAACGGCTCATTTCTGTCAAACGAACTGTCAAACTTGACGCCATTTAATAGTGTTCCCGTGTAATTAACACTAATTAACTGCCGGTTATTCGGAGGATCTCCGGTGCCGGCTTCAGTTTGTACGTAGTATAAACCATCTTCCTTGGCTTCAGCTCCGTCAAGGCCCTGCGCTTCCAGGTATTCTAAAATTCTATCTTCTTCTGCTGCTTTTTGCGATTCCACGTCATCAATTCTAACTACCTCAATTTCAAGTCTGGTGATCCCTAACGCGGGGATTAAACTTTGGTAGGAGTAGTTGGAATAAGACAAATCAGAGGGTATAAAAAATTCATACGTTTCTCCCACTCTCATTTCCTCCAGCGCCAATTCCAGCCCCGCAGGTATGACCAACAGTCCCCCAAACAATATTTGGACAGGATCATCCGGTGCCTCTACGCTGTGTATTAGCTGCCCGTTTAATATTGACAAATCATAATAAATAGATACAATATCATTGTTCTGCACGGCTTCTCCACTTGCATTGGACACGAGTGGTCTGAAATAAAAGCCGCGATCCGATTTTTCAGCGGTTATATTATTCGCGGACAAAAAGTCTTCAATAATGCCTTGATCGGTCAATAGCTGCTGGTTTGAAGGTCCATCATCATCTGAACAGGCCATTAGCATTGCCAGGCAAAAGGTAAAAATTAAACTTCTCTTTATAAGTCGGTCAGTCTTCATGTCTTTCAGTATTTAGAAATAACTATTACTACTAACAAATATTCTTAATACGAAGTTCTTTGGTTTTTATTGGAAAATATTTGAAATGATTACTGCATCAACTCAAGTAATTCAACGTCAAATACCAAAATGGAGTTGGGTTTGATCTTTTCACCGGCGCCTCTTTCGCCATAAGCCAGCGGTGAGGGGATAAAAATGGTGGCCTTGGAACCAACATTCAACAGGCCGATACCTTCGTCCCAACCGAAAATAACCTGGCCTACGCCCAATTGGAAAGTAAAGGGTTGATAAGGCCTGTTGGCAACATGTACACCGGCAGCCTTGGCCGCCTCTTCATCGTTGGTGTCAAATACAGTTCCATCCAGTAATTTTCCGGTGTAATTTACTTTGACCATATCGCCTGCTACCGGCTTTTCACCGCTACCCTGTTCGGAGATAACGTATCTTATGCCACTTTCTGTTGTCTGTGCCTCCAGGTTATTTTCAGCCAGATACTGGTCAATAGTGCCTCCCTGTTCTTCTATAAGTTCTTTACCATTTTCCAGGATATTTTTCCTGGTTAACTCCATTTGTTTTTTTCTTTGAATGGTTTGCCATTCGCTTACTTTTTCCCGGTATTGTTCCTCCGTGAGAATATCCTCCAGTCCTGCCAGAACTGTAATAACACTTTGCTCAGTCAATTCAGGTGGCAATTGATTTTTAAATAAGGCTTTGGCAGGAATTTTAAATATGGCGCTGTCCCCTTTGTCCATCAGATTAAAACAATCTTCAAAAGACTTTGTAGAACCCCACAGCGAGTCTTTCCTCATCACAAAAGGCGTTCCCATTTCCAGCGTACTTCCCAGAACTGAATCACTTTCGTTCTTATAGATAACGTTAAAGGTAATATAATCTCCATTTTTAGCTTTTTCTCCGTCCACGTCGGTAACAAATTCATAAGTCATTCCTCCCTCCAGGGTTCCTGACGGTTTATTTTCACAGGCTGCAAGACTGATAATTATCAGTCCCGAAACCATCCAAATAATATTTTTAGCTTTCAACATTGGATGTATATGGTTTTTTAATGTGAGGATTTAGTTTTTCTTTATATTGAAGAAGTAATTCTTCAAAGCGTTTAATAGTATCTGGCAGGGATAAATTTGATTTGCCGCCAGCTGCATTTTTATGGCCACCTCCACCAAAATGTTTTTTGGCAAATTCATTTACCGAAAAGTCACCTACCGACCTGAAAGACATTTTTATAATATCTTTCCTGTCAATAATGACAACGGCAAAAACAATTCCTTCAATGGAAAGCCCGTAATTAACTAAGCCCTCAGTATCTCCGGTTTTTGAGTTGAATCTTGATAATTCTTCGGCACTAATGGTTATATAAGCGGTGTTGTATTCTTTTAAGACTACCAGTTTTTCACTTAAGGCATAACCGATGAGTTTTAACTTTTCCAGTGAACTGGTATCATAGATCAGGCGGCTTACTTTAGATACATCCGCACCCTTTTCCATTAATGCCGCGGTAATTCGATGAACATTTTTGGTGGTATTGGGATGCCTGAATGACCCTGTGTCAGTCATAATTCCAGCATAAAGACATTCTGCGATGTCTTTATCAATATAGTTTTCTTCACCCATTTCCACGATTAACTCATAGAGTAATTCGGTGGTAGCAGCGGCCTTGGTGGACCATTTGGTGAAATCCGCAAAATCTTCAGGTTCCAGATGATGATCGATTAATACTTTTACAGCTGACGATTGCCTTACCTTTTCACCCAGTTCATTGATACGATGCAAACTGGAAAAATCCAGGCAAAATATCACCTCCGCCTCTGAAATGATTTTATGTGAATTGGCTTCATTTTGCTGATTATAAATAATAACCTCCTTATGGCCCTTCATCCAGTGCAAAAATACGGGATAGTCCGTAGGCGTAATAACAGAGACCTCATGGCCTTTTTTCTTTAAAAATGCCGCTAATCCTAAAGAAGAGCCCAAAGCATCTGCGTCAGGCTTGTGGTGAGTGGTAATTGCAACCTTCTTTGGTGAATCCAATAATTCCTTAAAAGCATCGAGGTTTTGCATAAACCAAAAAACACCCCATTACCATGAGGTATCCCTAAATTGTGAAATGCAAAAGTGATACAAAAATTTCAAAAACAAAAATTAAAATTTTTCTACGGGTGGTAAAAGATGTTTTTCCTGAAATTAAAGACATTTAATAAATAATCTTATAATTTTGCCCCCTAAAAATCTAGAAATTGAAAAAAATGGCAGAAAACAGAACTTTTACTATGATTAAACCCGATGCTGTTGAGGCGGGAAATATTGGTGCGATTACAAAAATGATTGAAAACGCTGGGTTTAAAATTGTTTCGATGAAATATACCAGGCTCACCAAACAAAGGGCAGGGCAATTTTATGCAGTTCATCGGGAGAGGCCATTTTATGAAGACCTGTGTGACTATATGTCTTCAGGCCCTATTGTGGCCATGATTCTGGAAAAAAATAATGCCGTGGCGGATTTCAGAACCTTAATTGGTGCCACCAACCCAGCCGAAGCAGCAGAAGGAACCATCAGGAAACTCTTTGCTACCTCCATTGAAGCCAACGCCGTCCACGGATCCGACTCTGACGACAACGCAAAAATCGAAGGAAGTTTCTTCTTCTCAGACCTTGAGCAGTATTAAGCGAGCCCGACACCGATTTTTAAAAATATAGCAGTAGCACCACACGCTTCATCGTGTACCAGTCCACAGCGCTATTGGAATCTAGCACCCTGTCACGCATTGTCAGAAGGCGCGTCTTTTTTTTCCTGTTTTTTAAAAAACACCCTCTTTATCCATCTGGGGAGGAAAATAGCACCCAGAAGTAAAAACGGGTAGTAGGATAATATGCGCCACAAGACCATAGTAACCAGGGTGTAATCTTGTAGATACCTGGCAAAAAAAGCCTCAAAAAAGTACTCCGCAAACCCGCTTCCGCCGGGTGTGGGAGCAATAAGCATCGTTATCCAAAGGATAATCTGCCGGGAATAGATGATGATATGATCTAGCAGTGAGTTTTCAGAATAGGCTTCAATCAACAGGTTTAGTTGCAGATATCTTACGGACCAGATAAAGATTGTGACCAAGGATATATTAATCCAATAGTTTAACCTTTTCCCCTTTAAGTTAGCGGAGGCCCATATGATTTCGTTGCCATATTCATATGCACGGTAGCGCCATTTTTTCAAATACCGGATGGAGGTTACCTTCAGTAGGAACCATTTGAAGGCTCTGGGGCGCACAAACAGCGCATAAAACATGATGAACGTATATACCATAATCAGCAAATAGCTCACATAAAATATAGGTTTTAATCCTCCAAATAGTAAACTGCCTTCTTCAATGCCGTCGATGGTAGTAAGGTTACTGGGGAACATGGCATCAGGGGCAGCAATCAGGGATACCAGGGCAGCTACCACGAAAAATAAATTATCAAGAATGGCAGTCAACATTACAAAAGCCAGTGACTTACCCAGGTTGATGCCCTCTTTTAACAGAATAAAAACTGCTACTGCCGTGCCTCCTACCACAGAAGGTGTAACGGCCGACGCAAATTCCCATAAAATGATGATATACATGGAACTCCCCCAGGAGAGCTCTTCACTGGAAATGGCCCTGATTCTATACATATAGCCAAGAAATCTGGCCAGTATAAGCAAAATGGCCAATACAAAAGGAATTATCTTAGCACTGAAAATCAGGTTTAGATTATCGTAGGTAATCGAGTCATCTGTATAAAACCTGTAAAATACAATGGCAACGCCAAATAGAATTGGGATCCAGACCTTATTGGGATTGAGCGTTTTAAATATCTTTTTTGAATCCAGCTCCATTTATTCTACTAAGGCTTCTTCGAGAATTTCAATCCAGAAATTATTGAATCCAATACCCAAACTCATGGTGATTTTACGAAGTTGGAGTAGTTCTAAAATTGCGAGGAAATTAAAAATGACCCCAATTTTATTGGATTCAAAATCAATCACCTCCAAAAATGAAAGCTTTTTTTTCTTGGTTAGTTTGTTAATTAAAAATGTTTTTTGGTTCTCAACCGTGTAAGGATATTGTACCACTTCGTGAGCGGGTTTTTTCTGCTCGTATTCATATCGAACCATTACTCTTTGGAATACCTTCAGAAGTTTATACAGATCGATGTTTTGCAACTCTGACTCCACATTGGAAATTTCCGACAATGCCTTGATCTCCTTCAATACATTCCCTCTTTTTTCCCTAGAAAGCCGGTTGCCTTCCATGGTCGTCAACTCGTCAATGACGGATTTGTATTTTTTATATTCCAATAAATGCTTTACCAGCTCCTCTCTGGGATCAATTTCATTGCCCTCCTCATCGAGTTGTGGCCTTGGCAGCAGCATTTTGGCCTTTATTTTCATGAGCGTAGCCGCAACTAAAATGAACTCGCTGGCGACTTCAATGTTCATTTTTTCCAAATGCTTTAAGTAATCTAAAAAATCGTCGGTTATTTTGGCAATTGGAATGTCATAAATATCCAGTTCATCTCTTTCAATGAAGAAAAGCAGGAGATCAAATGGTCCTTCAAAGAGTGGTAGTTTTATTTCGAAGCTCAAGAGTCAAACAATAAGGATTAATCCTGTGAATTCTTCAAAGATATTACTTCTCAGGCTAAATAGTAATTGCAAATAAAAAAAAATGTAATTTTGCATGATTTTAGAAAATTTACGGTAACATTTCAGAGTTATTAAACTTTTTGTACATTAGGTTGTTAAATTTGCATCAGAAGAATTTTGTATGTTGATAAAAGCCGGCCCCTTACTTGCTGAAATTGATAAGCCAGCAGATCTAAGAAAACTCGATAAATCCCAACTTGTACAGGTAAGTTCCGAATTGAGACAATTTATTATTGACAACGTCTCAGTGTACGGAGGGCACTTTGGCGCAAGTCTGGGTGTGGTTGAAATGACGGTGGCATTGCACTATGTGTTCAATACACCGGTGGATCAGTTGGTGTGGGATGTGGGACACCAGGCCTACGGGCATAAAATCCTTACAGGACGAAAAGACCAGTTTTATACAAACAGGCTATACAAGGGGCTCTCCGGATTTCCTAAAAGAAAAGAAAGTGATTATGATACTTTTGGTGTGGGGCACTCCTCCACATCCATTTCAGCCGCACTGGGTATGGCTGTTGCCTCCAAATACAAAGGCGATGCAGAAAAACAGCATATAGCCGTCATAGGTGATGGCGCCATGACCGGAGGGATTGCCTTTGAGGCTATGAATCAGGCGGGGGTTTCCAATACTAATCTTTTGATAATTCTCAATGACAATTGCATGTCTATTGATCCCAATGTGGGGGCGCTAAAGGATTACTTAACAGATATAACTACTTCACAAGCATATAATAAGGTCAGGGATGAGGTTTGGAACCTGCTGGGAAAAATGAGCAAATTTGGCTCCAGTGCCAGGGAAATCGCTTCAAAAGTGGAAACTTCCATCAAGTCATTTCTCATCAAGCCCAGTAACCTTTTCGAATCTTTGAACCTGCGGTATTTCGGCCCTATTGATGGTCACGACGTCAACCACATGGTGAATATATTTAATGACCTAAAGAAAATCCCAGGCCCCAAATTATTGCATTGCGTTACTGTTAAAGGAAAGGGATATGGACCGGCTGAAAAGGATCAGACCAAGTGGCACGCGCCGGGTAAATTCGATAAAGTTACCGGTGAGATCAGAAAAAAAGTTCCAACCGTTGTCCAGGCACCCAAATATCAGCAAGTATTTGGCCATACCATTGTCGAATTGGCGAAGAAAAATGATAAAATCATTGGCATTACGCCAGCCATGCCGTCGGGATCCTCGCTAAACGTTATGATGAAAGAAATGCCGGACCGGGCGTTTGACGTCGATATAGCGGAACAACATGCAGTGACCTTTTCGGCGGGGTTAGCAACACAGGGACTGGTGCCATTTTGCAATATCTACAGTACTTTCATGCAAAGAGGCTATGACCAGGTAATACACGATGTATGCATCCAAAACCTTCATGTAGTATTTTGCCTGGATAGAGCCGGTTTTGCCGGAGCCGATGGTCCTACACATCATGGTGCCTATGATTTGGCTTACATGCGTTGTATTCCAAATATTGTGGTCTCGGCCCCAATGAATGAAGAGGAATTAAGAAATTTAATGTATACCGCTCAACTGCCGAGAGAAGGCGCCTTCAGCATCAGGTATCCCAGAGGCAAGGGGGTGATGCCCAACTGGCAAACACCTATGGAGGAAATTAAGGTAGGTACCGGCCGTGTCATTAAGGAAGGAGAAGATCTGGCTATATTAACCATTGGTCACGTTGGCAATTACGCCATTCAGGTTACAGAGCAACTGGCACAGGAAGGTATCTATCCCGGCCATTATGACATGCGCTTCGTAAAACCACTGGATGAAGCGTTGTTACATGATATTTTCTCCAGGTATAAAAATATTGTGACCGTAGAAGACGGCTGTGTGATGGGCGGTTTCGGTAGCGCTATCTTGGAATTTATGAGTGAGCATAATTATGTTGCAAAAATTAAAAGGCTGGGAATCCCTGATAGGGTAGTAGAACACGGCGAGCAAATTGAGCTGCACAACGAGTGTGGATTTGGGCCGGAAGGAATTGCAACAACAGTACGGCAAATGCTGGTTGCCGACCTGGCAGATAAGACCTGATTCAATGATGTCAAGCATTTATGGTCAGGCATCAGGCCAGGGGCCGGCAGTGGTACTGCTACATGGATTTTGCGAGACACATCATATTTGGAACGAATTAGGGCAGGAAATAGCAGGCAAGTATAAAGTATTGTGCCCCGATTTGCCGGGATTTGGTGACAGCCCTCTAAAGATTAAAAATTTTTCCCTGGAATATATAGCCGATGAGTTGAAAGACTGGCTTGACTTGAGACAGGTTACTGCCTGTACTATGATCGGGCATTCCCTGGGCGGCTATGTGACATTGGCCTTTGCCAAAAAATACCCGGGGATGGTAGAAAAAATAGGTTTATTTCATTCGTCAATCTACGAGGACGACCCGGTTAAAAAATCCACCAGGGACAAAACCATTGATTTCATCAACAAAAACGGTATGGAGGCCTTTGTTAATTCCTTTTTCCACAATTTATTTTATGCACCGAATTTATCGCAACCTTATATTAAGGGAAAATTGGAGGAGATTTCTGCCAGGGCCAGGTTGTTGAAATCTTCAGCGGTAAACGCTTATTTGTCAGCTATGAAAAACAGAGAGGACAGCGGGAAATGGATAAGTACTTTTACCAAACCGGTTTTGTTCATAGCGGGGTCCGAAGACGGCGCCGTACCAATCGAAGTGAGCCGCGAGCAGGCTAAATTATCTCCCAAAATTGAATTTCATGAGTTAAATAGTACAGGCCATATGGGAATGTTTGAAAAACAATTCCAGGCCTTCGACATTGTGAAAAAATTTTTGGAAAAATAGCTGTTTCCCTTCCAAAAAGAATTAAAATATCACTTGCAGACAATTGACAAATAACTTACCTTCAATAAGTTAATAGCCGGTTTTTTTACCAAAAATTGAATTTTGAAACCGATGTACTTTTTTATTCAATATTCATTGAATTGTATCTTAAAATAATCATAATATTACAATTCAAATTGTGAGAATTATTATGAGAGCTTGTATCAACACAATTATAAAAGAAGAGTTTATTTTCAATTTAAAATGCTTAAAAAAATAATGCGCTATGGATAATAATATGCAAGATTTTCTAGCGGTTTGGAACGAAAATTTAGTGTTAGCAACACAAGTATTTTTGGGAGTCGGAGTAATCATCCTGCTATATCATGTGGTAAAATTAATTACTATTAAAGATTTCAAAAGCAAATATGATTACATTAACCAAAAGGAAATAAAAATTCTTTGGTTGGGTATATTAGCTTTTATCATTGCCGGAGCTGTATTTGCAAATACCCTGTGGGTGAAGTCAGAGCCCATCTGGTTCTTTGTCAGAATATTCATCACTATTAGTATGAGTATTATTGTAGGGGTTATCTTTTCAAACTCTTTGAAATTTTACTATCCATTTTATATTGAAAGGCGCCTGAAGAAACTGAGATATACACCACGAAAGTCTCCCAAAACCGGCAAACCTATGAAATTGTTAAGTGAAGACGAGGAAGATGTTTACCTTGATGAAGGTATGCAGGCAGAAGAAAACGTTTTCTCCGTAGACTACGATGTTTGGGTTGACGAAGAAACAGGTTATACTAAAATTGAAAAGTATGCCGGACACCTGCATGCTTTACAATGTCCTGAGTGTAGCTATCAAACTTATAAGGTAGTGAGGGAAGAGATTATTAAATCGCCAACTACTGATGAAGAGGGTGAACTGGATAAGCATTATAAATGTATCTACTGCGGCAACAAGGGCAAAAAGACATTTAAGATTGCCCAGCTTAAAGAAAGCGATGAGCCAACTGAAATAGCAGCCTCGTAAGCGCATAAAGAAATAGAGAAACCCTGACGGAAACGTCAGGGTTTTTTTTTGACCTTCCTTAAACGATGATAATTTTATGATAAAGAATATTGCCGTTTGGCTTGAATAATGATATGGATCAAACCACATTCGATTTATTTTTTATAAATTTATAGCTATTAAATCGTTGATTAAATAGATCGAAAAATGGCAATAAAAAGACCCTTTAATCTCCAAAAGTGGATAGATGAAAACAGAGATATCCTTAAGCCACCAGTAGGTAATAAGAACCTGTATACTGAGGCGGGTGACTATATTGTGATGATTGTAGGCGGGCCAAACGCCAGAAAGGATTACCATTATAATGAAACGGAAGAATTGTTTTATCAGCTCGAGGGAGATATTGTGGTTAAGATCCAGGAAGACGGTAAAGCTGTAGAAGTGCCGATCAAGGCAGGCGAAATGTTTCTTCTTCCGGCCAAAATCCCACATTCGCCTATTAGGGGTGAAGGGTCAATTGGTTTGGTGATCGAAAGGGTCAGAAAAGGAAGTGACCTGAAAGATGGTTTAATGTGGTTTTGTGATAATTGCAATAATAAGCTACACGATACCTACTTTCCCCTTAAAAATATTGAAAAAGATTTTTTGCCCCGCTTCAGGGAATTTTACGCATCCGAAAGTTTAAGAACCTGTAGTAACTGCGGGGCGGTAATGGTAGCTGACGAGCGGTTTGTGTAAGCGCTGAACACTTATAAAGTTGCAACGGACCGGTTGTTGTGATTCATGTAAACGATGAGCGTTGTTTATAAAATTTGGATGAGGAAAATAGGTTCAAACAAATGAATCGCCAGTTTCGAGAAGCCGGAATAGGCAGGTGTCGCTTAGACCAATACTCCGGGTTTTTAATAATCACTATTATTTCATTATCATTGCCTCCTCAATGAAGTCTTAATATATGCTGAAAAGGAGTAAATATTTGGGGGTCCATTTTTGGTTGCCGGTTTGCTGTTTGTGCTTTTTATCTTGCAGTAACGAAAATGGTCGCAAAGTAATTGCCGACACCCCAAACAGCAGAACAGCCGCTGAAGATAAGGTTGAAATTAAATTTGCAGAAAGATTTAAGATATTTTACAAGGATGGATACAAATTAGTAACCGTCAATAAGCCCTGGCGAGGGGCTCAGAGGGGATTTAGTTACGCACTGGTAGACAGGGGTGATCCGCTGCCGGCATTACCGGATTCGGTGACCGTCATTCAAATTCCTGTGCAAAAATTTGTCTGCACTTCTACCTCCCATCTTCCTGCCCTTGAGTATTTGGGAGAAGTGGAAAAACTGGTGGGTTTTCCCAATACAAAATATATTTCTTCAGCAAACATCCGGCAACAAATTGCCAGGGATAATATTCGTGAAATTGGCAGCGAAGCAGGCTTGAATATTGAAGCACTGATAGCACTGGAACCGGATTTGGTTCTTGACTTTGCCATGGGCAATGAATATGATAATTTCCATGTAATTAAAAAAATTGGTGTTCCGGTGGTAATAAGTGCAGATTATATGGAGCGAACGCCGCTTGGGCGCGCTGAGTGGATAAAGTTCACATCCCTGTTTTTCAACCAGGAAAAGAAGGCCGATTCAATTTTTAATATTATTCATTCAAATTATGATTCGTTGGTTGCCCTCGCTTCCGGTGCTAAAACCAAGCCTACTGTCTACAGTGGGAAGGTTTATGAGGGTATTTGGTATGTTCCCGGAGGAAATAACTTCGGAGCCAGGTTTTTAGCGGATGCTCATGGCACTTATTTGTGGGCTGATGACCCTTCCTCCGGAAGTAGCCAGTTAAGCTTTGAAGCAGTATATGAAAGGGCGCATAAAGCCGACTTCTGGATTGGCCTCGGTTCTTTTAATTCGCTGAGTGAAATAAAAAGCGTGGATGTTCGCTATACAAAATTTGATGCCTTTAAAAACGGTGCTGTTTATAATTACAATGCCAGAATTGGACCGGAGGGAGGCAATGAGTTTTTGGAGCTGGGATTCTTAAGGCCAGATATTGTGGTAGCAGATCTGATAAAGATTTTGCACCCTCAGTTATTGCCCGGACACCAGCTTTACTTTTATCAAAAACTGGAAGATTGATAACAGCCAGTTGCACTTAAGCCATGAACACGTCAAAGCTAAAAAGTAAAAAATTAAATTTCTGGTATCTAACCGTAATCTTCCCCGTCACGGCGATTGTATTATTTGTTTTAAACATCTATCTGGGTTCTATCGATATCCCATTTATGCAAATCATAGAAATGTTAAGTGGCGGGACACCAACTCATGAAAGCTGGGCCAATATTCTCTTTGACTTTCGGTTGCCAAAAGCTACGGCTGCTGTACTTGTAGGAGCCGGCCTTGCCATTGGAGGCCTGCTGATGCAAACACTGTTTAATAATCCACTGGCAGGTCCTTTTGTCCTGGGGATAACTTCGGGGGCAAGTTTGGGGGTTGCCCTGCTGGTGATGGCCAGCCAGTTTTTAATAAGCATTTTCCCAGGCTTTGTGCAAGTAGGCAATTGGACTTTGATATTATCGGGTTGTTTGGGAGCAGGGCTGGTATTATTGGTCGTTTTACTGGTTTCTGCCAGTGTTAAAAGCAGTATGACCCTGTTGATTGTAGGATTACTTTTTGGCAGTACGGCCGGGGCCCTGGTAAGCATTTTACAGTTTTTTAGTGATAAGGAACAGATCCAAACCTATGTGATCTGGACCTTTGGAAGTCTGGGCGGCCTTACGTGGGAGGAACTGGCTTTGTTTGTCCCGGTGGTGGTGATTGGATTGGTTATGGCTTTTTTATTAAAAAAGCCTTTAAATGCCCTTTTGATTGGAGAGGAATACGCGCAAAGTATGGGTGTGAAAGTCAAACGGGTGCGTGTGATGATTATTATCATTACAAGTCTTCTTGCCGGCAGTATTACCGCCTTTTGCGGCCCCATCGCTTTTATAGGAATAGCTGTTCCGCACATGGCCAGGATCATGTTAAACAGCGGAAACCACCATTACCTGATCCCGGCAACGATTATGTTGGGGATCATAGTTATGTTGATTTGTGATACTATAGCCCAGATACCAGGAAGCCAATACATTTTGCCAATCAATGCTATAACATCATTGTTTGGAGCGCCCATGGTCCTGTGGATAGTATTGGGGAAAAAAGATTTTAGAGCTTCCTTTGCCTGATGGATCGAAATAATCAACATAGCATCCTGGAGATAAGCAATTTGACAATCGGCTATTTCCATGGCAGGAAAAAAAAGATTATTCTGGACCGGATTAATTTAACGCTTGAAAAAGGAAACCTGGTTTGTATGCTGGGAGAGAATGGTGTGGGTAAATCAACCCTGCTGAAAACTATCTCAAGGGTAATTCCGCCGCTTTCAGGAGAAATCTTTATTAATGGCCATTCGCTGCAACACATCAGTCAAAAGGCACTGGCCAAAAATATAAGCGTGGTTTTAACTGGTGGCCAAAAACCGGGAATATTGAAAGTTCGCGAAATGGTAGCCTTAGGACGTTATCCATATACCGGTTGGGTTGGGGGGCTGTCGGCGGAAGATCATGATAAAATAGACTGGGCATTAAATCTCACCAATGTAAATCATTTAGCTGATGAAAGCATAGCTACATTAAGTGACGGACAGCTACAAAAAGTGATGATCGCAAGGGCTTTGGCACAGGACAGTGACATTATGATCCTAGATGAACCAACGGCTTTTTTAGATGTCAACAATCGGTTGGAAATTATGCACCTGTTAAAAATGCTGGCCTGGGAAACTAAAAAAGCCATCCTGGTATCCACGCATGACCTTGATTCCGCTTTCCATACCGCAGATCAATTGTGGCTGGCAACCTGCTGTCTGCCAATTACCACCGGCTGCCCAGAGGACCTGATCGTTGAGGGTGAGATACAGAATCTTTTTGATCACGAAGCGTTTGTTTTTGACCAACAGTCAGGCAGGTTTAAGACAGATTTCAAATCAATTCGGCAAATTAACCTGCAAGGAGCCCATGATAAATATTACCTGTGGACTAAGAGTGGCCTTGAAAGAATTGGCTACGAAGTGGTTAAAAGCAATTCAACGTTGAAACTATCCATTGAATCAAATGCCAACGCTCCGGTCTGGCGACTTGAAGATGATGATAAACTTCATAAGTTTAGCGCTATAGGCGAATTAATCAGTTTTTTACGAGGGCATCACCTGGGATAATTCATTAAGATATACCTACTTTTTTTTGATCCAGAAAAAAATTTTTACAATTTTTTACGACAAAAGTCGTATTTTGTTTGTATTTACGACAAACGTCGTTTATATTTACCCTATCGATTTAAAAGAAGTAATTATGGATAACAAAAAAGACAAGCCTTCAGAGGGCGAATTAGAGATTTTGCAGGTATTATGGGAACGTGAGCCGGTTACGGTTAAAGATATCCATGCTGAAATAGCCAGCAAAAAAAATGTCGGCTATACCACCACTTTAAAACAGATCCAACGCATGTTTGACAAAGGGCTGGTGTCAAGAAAAAAAGATGGCAAGTCTCATCTTTACACCAGCAATATCAAACTGCATGAAACCCAAAATACACTTTTTGATAAATTATTGAATACTGCTTTTAAAGGATCAGCCATGAATCTGGCCATGCATGCGCTTGGAAAAAGTAAAGCGACACCTGAGGAGATTAAGCAGCTAAGAGAACTATTGGACAAAATGGAAAAGGGGGAACACAATGGTTGACTTTGGGATATTTTTATCTGACGTGGTCCAGGCTGTTGGACTGACGATTATTGACACCTTGTGGCAGGGCTTATTGATTGGATTGGTCCTATTTATTTTATTAGGCCTGGTAAGATCCAATGCGTCCACTATTCGCTACAGGTTATCGTTACTGGCCTTGTTGATGATGTTGGTATGTACGGCCAATAGTTTTATACATCATCTAATGGCTTCCGGTCAACCCACTATTTTAGGATCCAACCTATCTTTGATTTTTTTAAAGAGCCAGGGAGCTGCCAATGCAGATGGATCCCTGATGCAAGATCACGGGATTGTAGCCTTTCTGCTTTCCATAAAAGACTTTCTTTATCAGCGAACCTCCTTGATTACAGCTATCTGGCTATGTGGTGTGGTACTTTTATATCTCAAGTTACTGGGTGGGGTGATCTACATCCGTCAATTGAAAGACAGGTGCCGGGAGGTGACGGACGGGTTTTGGAAGAGACAATTAGCAGGATTAACAACCTTGGTGGGTGTTAATAAACTTCCGCAACTAATGGAGTCGGAAATGGTAGGTGCTCCTATGACCATTGGCTACCTGCGACCAATCATCATTTTTCCCATTGGTATGTTGACAGGGGTCCCCACTGCCCAGCTGGAGTTAATTTTAGTTCACGAACTGGTCCATATTAAAAAAGCAGATTACATCATCAACATATTTCAGTCCCTGGTCGAAATCATCTTTTTTTATCATCCCACCACCTGGTTTATTTCTCATATGATACAACAGGAACGGGAAAATCGATGCGATCAAATTACGGTTAAACTTACGCACCAGCCTTTGGCCTATGCACAGGCATTAACCACAGTAAACGAAAATAATAACTATTTAAAATCCAAACTTGCTATGTCAATACAATCCGAAAAACGAGATCTTACGATGAGAATATTTAGAATTTTAAACATCAAAGACCCAAAGCCCCGAAATCACCGGCTGGTAGCTGCTACACTGATACTGCTTATGGCGGTAAGTTTCTTTTCCTTTTATACGCCCCAAAAACTACCCGGGGAAACGTTGACAACCGTGGAAGCTTCCAACGCAGACAAAAGTTCCGAAACGGCTAACCTGCCGGCAAATGACCTGGATATTGAAGCCCAGGTAAAAAACAGTCTGAAGATTTCGGGAGATAACAGTTCGTCGTCGGCAAACAAGGCGCAACCGGATGCTACCTTTTTACAGGAAAGCATGGAAGTTAAAGCTACCGCGCAGCCCGGTGATACTACCGGGAAGAAATTGAGGATCCGAACTGAAAACGGCCTGAGCCCTATTTATTATTTAGATGATAAAAAAATAGACGAGAAAGATTTTGAAGCAGTAGAGGTTGAAAATATAGCGTCTGTGGAGGTTTTAAAAGGAGAAAAAGCGCTCGAAAAATTCGGACCGGAAGCTAAAAATGGGGTAGTGCTTATTTATACCAAACTTTCCAAATCAGCGAGAGAACTGGAGAAACGCCTGCATTTAATGGAAAAACAGGCTAAGGAAAAAGCTAAAAAAGAGCAATTGCAAAAATTTGAATTTTCTGCCGATGAAATGGCATTGGTTGATCCGGAAAATGATAAAATTGAATTACAAGGAAATGTGAAGATAAAAGCGGTGGACAAGGTTTCTTCCGAAGCAAAGCTGGTAGTGACCAGTAATCATGTCATGCAGAGTGCGCTGTTTGTTGTCGACGGAAAAGAGTCTCAAAAAACCTGGAACGAGTTGGAAAAGATCTTATCTGTGACTGAGATCAGCCGGGTTAATGTGCTCCGCGGGGAGCCGGCGATTGCGAAATATGGTAAGAAAGGAGCCAACGGGGTAGTGGAAATAACAACCAAAAAGAAACTTTCTCACGACAAAGATATTACCACCGCAGTCCGGCAAGCCGATGTATTTCCAAACCCGTCATCCGGTGATTTCAATATCCGGCTTAAGCTAGAACAAAAATCGAAAGTTAATATCCGGCTATATGATTTAAACGGAAAATTAATGGATAAAATACTTAGAAAATCGTTGAATAAAGGAGCTCACATTATAGGATGGAAGCCGGAGAACATTTCTCCCGGCAATTATATTCTTCATATCAACACCGGCCGGGAGTTGTTAAAGAGGCAAATTATAATAAAAAAATAAGTATACCTTTGTGCCTGGTGCCCTTGTGGTTAAAAGAGTCGAACCGCAAGGCACCATGGTACCAAAATCTTATTTTGGTGCCAGCCAGCTTTGGGGGTCTAGTTTCTGGTTGTTTTTCCAAACCTGAAATTCCAGTTCCGAAACGCCATTATTGTCAGTATAAACTTCGCCAATAATATCCCCTTCCACGATATCCTGACCGGTTTTTACCGACACATTTTTCATTTTGGAATAAACTGTAAAGTACTCTCCGTGCTTCACAATGACCGCCGTACCATTACCGGGAACCAGAGCTACGCGCAGCACTTTGCCTGAGTACACAGATTTTACCTTTTCGTCTTTATTGGTCTGTATATCCACACCGTTATTGTTGACTACTATTCCCTTTAATGTCTGATGTGCCTGACGGCCAAAATGATTGGAAATAAAACCCGGAACCGGCCATAACATCTTTGTTTTTTTTCCTTCAAATGATGACGACTCAGCGACCGCAGCCTTACCTGAGGCCCTGGCAATTTCCTTTTTCACAATATCTGCGATTAGCTTATCAAGCCGGCTTGCGGCTCTTCTTCGGGCTGCCAGTTCTTTTTTAATTTCTTTTTCCTTACTGCTTAGCGACCGGATGATCTTACTTTGCTTGTTTTGGAGGGTGATAAGGTTGCGGTTTTCTTTTAACTGCTGACTTAATACGTTTTCCTTTTCCCGTTTCTTTTCTTCAATAACCACCCTTTGAGCGCCCAATGACTCTTTTACAATTTTTATTTGCTCAACCTGGTTGATACGTGTCTCGCCATATTGTTCCAAATATTTCAGGCGCATAAAAAACTCATTAAATGTTTGAACCGAGAAAAGAAACACCAATTTGTTGTAGCTATTAGACGTTTTAGAAGCGCTGTACAACATGGCGGCATATTCTTTTTTCAAAGTTTTCAAATCACCAGCCATAGCATTTTCAATGGTTTGAAGCTCGTGAAGTTCTGCGTTCAATAAATTCACCTCTTTTTTGATGGATCGGATGAGGCTTTTCCTGGATTTTATAAGAACCGAAAGTGCATTTAACTGGCCAAGGCTGGCTTTTCTTTTTGTTTCGGTTTGAGCTAGTATTTTTTCAGCCTGAGCAATTTTTTTTAGCGTTTCCTTTTTTTCTTTCTCTAGTTTTTGCCGGTTATCACTTTGTCCGGTAACAACTTGAGAATAGGTTAAGATCAATAGTATGATAACAACAAATAACCTACCTTCGCGCATATTTTTGAGGGATATTAAATGGAAATTTTAGTGGCTTTTCCGGTATTTCCGCCTTACTGAAAGCCAGGTTAATTTCTGTAAATAAGGTTCTGTTTTTATCGTTATACTTGAGGGTTGCTGAACTGCTAAAGGGAAATGGCACCTTATTTACCGGATTAAAGTCTTTATAAAGTAAATTGAGTGTATTTCTGGTGGCTTCCTGTTCAATAGAAACCTTTTCCAGTCGCTGTGATGAGCGGCTGATATAATTTTCAATCGAATGAATAGATGATTTTTGTTTTACAAGGAAAAAGTCACTTTGCCGGCTGACTTTATCCTTTTTTTCCAGGACAAAGGGCATGTTGCCAATGATCATCGATTCGATCATATGATAGTTAATGTCGAATTTGTATTTATCCGCCAACTCTTGATAACTGTAAGTATGAAATTCCTTGTTGATTCGATCGATCATGGTTAATGAGTCTTTAGTAATTAACACCCTGCCGCCTTCAATACCTCCTACGCCGGAAAATTGAATCCAAATTACGCTGTCTTTTTTCATGCGAATGTTGGCCTTCGCATTTTGCCGCTCGTTTTCTTCGAGATAATTTACTTTGGCCTTGCCCCTGAGGTAATCAAATTCAAATTCCTGGATGGCCAATTTATTATTTTTTCCGGATGCATTAGAGCCGGCTAATTCCCGCTTACAGGAGTAGAAGAGGGAAGCCAGGCAAAGCAGTAACAGGTAGTGTTTTTTACTCATATAATTTTCGGTCAGCAATTTTCTTATCAATAAATTCGGAATTACCATCCAGTTTCTTTGCTTTCTCCCATTGTTCGATGGCCCGGTCTTTTTCTCCAAGGCGGAACAATACGTCGCCGTAATGCTCTATGATACTCCCATTGGGCTTGCCGGATTTCAATGCCTTTTCCAAATACTTTCGGGCATCTTTGTATTCTTTCATCATATACAAAACCCATGCATGCGTATCTAAAAACATGGCATCGTCAGGATTCTCCTTCACTAACCTGGTTGACATCTTCTTGGCTAATTCCAATTTTTCCTTTCTTACAGCCAGATAAAAGCTGTAATTATTTAATATAACAAAATTGTTAGGGTCCTGTTCCAGGGCGGCGTCAAAAGCGGCATCCGATTTTTCGTACTCCTTCAATGCACTGTAGGCCATTCCTAGCTGCCCGTTAAATGCGCCGGTTAAATTGTCATCTTTTTTGGCCAGTTTTTTACCATACTCCAGAACTTCTGTGGCTTGCTCATAATTCTTTTTCACTACCTTTGAAGTACCATTGTAAAAATAGATAATGGCTTGATTAGGGAAAATTTCCAGTGCTTCTTCACTGTGGGCCAACAATGCATCCATCTTATTCAACTCCCACTCTATCTGCAAAATGTTGAGCCAAACATTAAAGTTGGAATTGTCTAATTCCAAAGCTTTTGAATATTTGTTAATAGCTTCCTCTTTTTTGCCGGTTTTCAATAAAAAGTCACCATAAATAATATAGGCATTGGCATCGTCAGGATGCGATTTTTCAAGTTTTCTGGCCAATTCATGGGTAAATTCTTCTACTTCTTTATCGGGTAGCTGACTCATGAACCCCGCCAGTAATTGGATTTTTGTATCGATATTTAATTCGGGGTTCTCAAAAACAATCTTTAGATTGCTTTTAGATTTTTTGTTATCACCATTTTTGCGATAAATATCAGATAATAACAACCGGCTGTTGGAATAGGAAGCATTGTCTTCATCCACGGCTTCCAGATACTCAATAGCCTCGTCATATCTATTATTGGAAATTAAAATCTGAGCCAGGTTGATAACATAAGATCCTTCACCGGGGTAACTGTCCACAAGCTCTTTGCCCTCTTCAATGGCTTTTCCAAGTTTATTTTGCTTCAGGTAAACTTTTTGTTTTGCATAGGTAATCTCCGGTAGCTTACCAAATAGTTTTTCTGCCCGCTCATAGGTGTTTATGGCATTATCAAGTTGATTGTCATAAAGATAAATAGAGGCCAAGTCAAAGAGGTATTCTTTTGAAGAGGGGATCGCGGCGATCATTTCCTCATAAATCTTGGCGGCTTCGGCGTACCTGGACTGTTTATTGTAGATTTGGCCGACAAGCAGGAAATAATATTTGTTCTCTTTATTTAATTCCAGGGCCTTGGCGGCAAATTCCTCGGCCTTTTGATATTCTTCATTCTTTAAATAGATCTCACCGATTTTGTAATGAATGGTAGGGTTGTCTGGATTAGTTTCCAAAGCATGCATAAAGTAGCCGAGCGCTTTGGTATAGTCTTCAAGAACAAAATATTTTTGCCCTTCTATGAAATTCTTTTCAGAAGCTATCCGCCTTCTTTCATCATTTAGCGCCCCCCGTTTAGATTTTTGGGCCGTTGCGGTATTAGCGGTAAACCCAAAAACCATCACCAAAATCAGGAAGCCAATATTTTTTTGAACAGTCATTAAACTCAATCTAACCAAAATAATATATTTCTCTTCATAACCCAACAAAAATCATACATTCTCTATCGTGTAACAAGCTAATAGTTCTGCAAGTTTGACCCAAGTGATATTAAAGCAAATTATTTCCTTAATCCCTGGCCTTGTTTATATAACGGTTTTCCCGGTAATTTATGTAGTAAAAATACAACGTTTTAGGCGAAAAGGGAAAAATTTGACCATTTTAAGGCACTTTCGGGGAATAAAAACAATGAAACTGTCACATTTTATGGGTTCACAGCAATCTTAAAATGGTTTGGTAGGATCTGATTATTATGGTTTTAAATTTCAGCGGGTCTCCTCGAGGAGTTTTTTTCTTTCTATTAAATAGATAAATCCTATTATAATAAAAGTGATGGCTAATTTCACACCATACTCCCAGGCTTTATCCTCCAGCCGAAGATAATCAATGGCAACGACGGTGATAATTCCGGCTACCAGGTAAAGAAAGACAACTTTGAGATTGTAAGGTATGGGGAAATATTTTTGTCCATACCGATAGCATATTGAAGCCATTGTAAAATAGGCTAAAATACTGGCATATGCAGGAGCCATGTAACCTACTTTCCCGATCAAAACAAAGTTAACGGCTATTGTAATCGCGGCACCCACTAAAGTAAAGTAGGTACCAAATATAGTTTTGTCTGTGATTTTAAACCAAACAGCGAAATTCGTGTATACGCCAAAAAACAATTTTCCCATCAATAGCCAGGGGACAACCATCAAAGCCTCTCTGAATTCAGGTTTTCCCAACAGCTGGATAGCAATAAATTCCCTGTTGATACTAACCCCAACGAAAATAATGACGGCCGCAATCACAAAGTAGCGAAAAACCTTGGCAAATAATTCCGGTGCATTTTTATCTTTGGTTTTGGAAAAGAAAAAGGGTTCGGCGGCAAACCTGAAGGCCTGAATTCCTAAAATCATCAATACACTTAACTTTACGCTGGCACCATATATGCCTTGAACATCCTGACTGCTTTTACCGGGATAAAAGCCCTCAGGCAGAAGATCACCCAGTAAAATGATGTCCAACCTTTCATTGGTAGTACCTGCGATACCTGTAATGGTAATTGGCAAAGCATACCAAAACATCGGTTTAAATGATTGCCAGTTGATCTTAAAACTGATTTGTGCAATTGATTTAAAAAGAAAAACCACATATAAACTGTTGGCTATCAAAATGGCAATGATGATATATTCAACCCCATAATTCGGCTGAAAAAACAGGTCTACCAAAGGCTTTAATTCCGGCAAAAGGACACCTTCATAGATTTTCGGGCAAAGGCCTAAGAGAAATATTTGCAGGGCTATTACCAACAGTATGTTGAGAAGCCTGTAAGTGGCAAACCTGATGGGTTTGTTTTCATACCTCAAACGCGCAAAGGGTATGGCTACTAATGCGTCTATCCATAAAATGATCGCCATCCAAATGATGTAATGAGCTTTTCCTGCATAACCCAGGACAGCGGCAATACCAGAAGAAAATACAATCAGATTGATTGAAATGAAGGTACTTAAATAAAAAACAAATGAGCCAGCATTGCGATAGGATTCTTCGGGATTACCTTTGTTGGCAAACCTGAAAAAAGTGGTTTCCATACCAAAGGAATATATCATGATGAAATAGGCAATATAGGTAAACAAATCATTGTATACCCCATATTCCGCCGTATCCAATACCCCCGTATGGAGCGTAACCAGCAAATAGTTCAGGAACCTGCCCAGAATACTTGGTATTCCATAAATGGCCGTCTGGCCCGCCAGTTTTTTTAATGGGTTCATAGACAGCTCCCGTTAATCCTACGCCTATGCACCCTTAAACTCCGGTTTTCTTTTTTCCAAAAATGCCGAGGTACCCTCTTTAAAATCTTCCGATTTGCAACAGTTTGAAAAGCTATTGGCTTCTGTCTGATAACCCTTTTCTTCAGGGTCGAAAACAGCGTTAACACAATTAATTACCATCCCGACAGCCAGTGGGGCTTTGCTGATAATCTTGCCAAGTATTTCATGACATTTGTTAACTAATTCATTTTGATCACTTACTACATGATTTACCAATCCCAGCTTATGCGCCTCCTGTGCTGAGATCATATCTCCGGTCATCATTAATTCCAGTGCTTTTCCCTTGCCTACCAACTGTGTCAACCTTTGTGTACCACCATATCCCGGAATAACCCCTAAATTAACCTCCGGCTGACCAAATTTGGCATTTTCAGTTGCCACGCGAAGGTGGCACGCCATGGCCAATTCGCAACCACCACCTAATGCAAAGCCATTTACAGCAGCTATGACGGGCTTTGCGCAATTCTCAATAGAAAAGAATGCTTCCTGACCTTGCTCCGCAAATTTTCTTCCATAGGCCGCATTTAATGATGCTATTTCCTTAATATCGGCTCCAGCCACAAAAGCTTTTTCTCCAGCGCCAGTGATGATAATACCTTTTATATCCTTATCGTCATAAGCATCTTCAATAGCAGTTTTTATCTCGTTGATAGTGGCAGCGTTTAAGGCGTTTAGCTTATCAGGTCTGTTAATGGTGAGCGTAAGGATGCCGTTTTGGATATCAGGTATTAAATTTTGGTAGTCTGCCATGTTGGAAATACGTTTTTTTCAAAGATAATAGCTGCCTGATGAAACACCAATTTAAATGTACAAATAACCGCTTTCGCCTTGTAGTTAAGAAAATTGACCGGACCTGCTTTTTAAATTTTCCAATATATCCTTCGTCATTTTTTCCAGGTCATATTCATGCTGCCACCCCCAGTCATTCCTTGCCACAGAGTCGTCAATGCTATTGGGCCATGATTGAGCAATGGACTGCCGGAAATCCGGTTTGTAATTGATAATGAAACCAGGTATATAACGGCTTATGGCTTCGGCAATTTCTTCCGGACCGAAACTCATAGCGGCCAGGTTGTAGCTGGACCTTACCGAGATATTGCTTTTTTCCGCTGCCATCAATTCTATGGTTGCTTTAATGGCATCGGGCATATACATCATCGGAAGCATGGTGCCTTTTTGCAAAAAACAGTCAAAAACCTGTCCAGATAACGCCTTAAAGAAGATATCTACGGCATAGTCGGTAGTACCGCCGCCGGGCTGGGCTTTGTAGCCGATAAGCCCGGGATACCTGATGCTCCGGATGTCCACACCATATTTTAAAAAATAATACTCACACCATCTTTCTCCTGCCAGCTTGCTGATACCGTAAACTGTGTTAGGATTCATGACAGTGGTTTGGGGGGTCATGTCGGCCGGGGTATCCGGTCCGAAAATGGCAATGGAACTGGGCCAGTAAATTTTGCTGATCTTTTTTTCCCTGGCAATGTCAAGGCTGTTGATTAAGCCTTCCATATTTAATTTCCATGCAAATTTTGGATTTTTTTCTCCGATAGCGGATAATATGGCAGCCAAATTGTAGATCTCATCAATTTCATATTTGTCTACCACTTCCCCGAAGGCCTTTTTGTTTAAAACATCCAGGTGCTCAAAAAAATCGTCCGCCAAATCCATTTTGGGCGCATTAATGTCCGAGGCGATGACGTTTTTGTATCCGTAAAGATCACGGAGGGCTGTGGTTAGCTCATAACCCAGCTGCCCACAGGCCCCAATAATTAAGATTTTTTTCATATTTTCAGGTTTATTGAGCGCGAAAATAATAATTATCATCCATAAATTGCAATTAGCGGAACGTCCATTAAAAATTGGCAAATTTTCAGGAGCTGCTTGCGCTTTGAACATTTTTGTAATTCCTGTTTTTTTGGCTTCGGTGAAGTCAGAATGGCATTTTTTAGGGAAAATAAGTTTTTACTTTTGACCAATCGGGAAATTTTTATATTTGTGCCAACCGTCGGCAGCAGTATCAGGCACCGCCGGGATCAATGAACAAACAACATAAATAGAATATTATGTACAAGAGCATAAAACCCTTTTTGAAACAAGAATTAGAAGACATTAAATCCGCCGGTTTATTCAAAAATGAAAGGATTATCACCACGCCTCAGGGGGCTGACATCAAAACCTCGAAAGGAGAAGAAGTTATTAATTTTTGTGCCAATAATTATCTTGGACTGTCCTCTCATCCAAAAGTAATTGAAGCGGCAAAGCAAGCCATCGATACCCACGGTTTTGGCATGTCCTCTGTACGATTCATATGTGGCACCCAGGATATTCATAAGGAACTGGAACAAAAGATTTCGGCTTTTTTAGGAACGGAAGATACCATTTTATACGCTGCAGCTTTCGATGCAAATGGCGGTGTATTTGAACCACTTTTAGGTCCTGAGGACGCTATCATATCTGATGCCCTGAATCATGCATCGATCATCGACGGCGTAAGATTGTGTAAGGCCCAGCGCTTCAGGTACAAACACAACGATATGCAGGATCTTGAGGAGCAGCTAAAAAATGCTGCCAGCTGTAAGCAAAAGATTATTGTCACCGATGGGGCTTTTTCTATGGATGGCACCATTGCCAAATTAGACGAAATCTGTGATCTTGCGGATCAATTTGGTGCGTTGGTCATGTCTGATGAGTGCCATGCGACCGGATTTATGGGAAAAACAGGCAGGGGTGTTTACGAGTACAGAGGTGTAATGGATAGGATTGATATTATTACCAGCACTCTTGGAAAAGCCCTGGGTGGCGCCTCGGGTGGATTTACGTCCGGTAAAAAAGAGATTATAGCCATGTTACGACAGCGGTCCAGACCGTATCTTTTTTCCAATACACTGGCACCCAGCATTGTGGGCGCTTCAATCGCCGTCTTTGATATGCTGACGGAGACCACAGCGCTCAGGGATAAGCTGGAATCAAATACCAGCTACTTCAGAAGTAAAATGACCGAGGCAGGATTTGATATTAAAGCGGGTGAACATCCAATCGTTCCGATTATGTTGTATGATGCTGTGCTGTCACAACAATTTGCTGAAAAGCTGCTGGATAAGGGAATTTATGTAATCGGGTTTTATTTTCCTGTTGTTCCCAAAGGCCAGGCAAGGATAAGAGTGCAGATATCAGCTGTACATGAAAAACATCACCTGGATTCGGCTATCACAGCCTTTACGGAAGTAGGAAAAGAATTGGGTGTACTGGATTAGATTGGCAGCATTTATTGCCGTGCTGTAAATTCAAATCCCATTTCATTGATCAATTGCTCCTTTTGAATGTGTGTAAGGTTGGCATCGCCTAAGAAACTGGTGGCTGCCAATCGTTGAAATTTCCTGATTCTCTTCGAGTCATAAAGGGCCAGGGATTTTTTTAGAGAGAGTACGGTTTCAAATGGTTTTCTTTGGTTGTAGTAGTAAATGGCGTTGTTGAAATGTTGTAGTCCGGCCAGTTCAGTAAGCGTAATACTATTGTTGATCGAAAATGAGTGTTGATACAAATTCTCTTTGGCGCCAATTCTCAAAATGTTCCGGGTCTCTTCTTCTGAGGTAATGTATTGTTTAATTCTGTCATTAATGCTGCGTTCATCATATACCAAACCACCGGTTGGATCAGTAGATTCGATAAGAAATCTTTCATTATTGGTGTAGGCGATGACTAATACATGGAAATCAAACTCTTTAATTTCATAGTCGATTCCAAGACGGTCCAGTATCAAGGTGAAAAAGGCGGTGCCGGAGACACAATCGTATTTTCCGCTGTGGAGAATGTCCTCCACCGATGTGTGCGCCTCATAATGCTTTAAGTATTTTCTATGTGTACGATAAAAGAGATAATTAAAAAATCGATGATCGCTTTTTATCCTGTTTCTTTTGGCATCTAACTTTTTGATAAAGGCATTAAAACCGTCAATAGAGGCGATAACATTACTTTGATCAGTCTCCCCTTTGCCATCCAGGAAAAGGTTTAGATGGGAATTGCCGTGATCAGTAATTGCTTTTGAGACTGTACTTGCCGGTTGTATATCCACCCGATTTTCCAAATAATCCATCTTACTGCTGAATTGCCCCACAACAATAAGGCTATTAAACAGTAAGGAGATAAATAATATGGTAACTACAGGTTTCAATATTATGTTAATGTTAACTTATTATTAATATTTAACGACAAAGATAACATAAAATTAACAATTAATTAATAATAAAAAATTTGATTTCAGGCTCAAATTACTGTTGTAAGGTTTTGGGCTATTTAAAACTTTTTGGATGTCGCTGTTTGTTGGCGGATAATACTGTTGACTATTATTTATTAGCGTCGACGGCAATGAATCGGTTGGGACCACGTTGTAAACAGCAGAAGATTAATTGTTGAGGAATGAAATCCATTGTTATTGTTGCCTTGATGTTGCTGGTACTTTCCTGTAATCAAAACAAGGATACTGATTTACTGGTTGGGACATGGAAAGCCCGGTGGCATGATAAAAGTGCTATGGGCCATGGCATTCCAGGTATTAATTGCAGAACAATGGATGGTGCCGTTGATTTTAGGCGTGACGGCCAGGTGAATATGAAAGCTTATGGTCATGAAGGTTGCATTTTCATGGAAGACACCGTCATGCACACGTTAAACTGGACACTCATCGGAGATAGTTTGCAATTGTCTGATGGCAAAAGCCAGTCATCTATGACCTACAGAATCGTGAGCCGTCAAAAAAATGTAATTCAATGTAGCCTGATAGGCGATATTGAATTGAAGTTGACAAGAAATTGATTTTAGTTTGCCGGCAAAATTTGGAAACAATCAAATTTGTTTTTACGTTTGTACCTTCAAGTCAATTAATTTTAATTGATTTATAAAGAAGCGTTGAGAGACAGGCTCGATGAAACGCTAGCAACCTGAGTACTTATTCAAGGTGCTAATTCCTGATCCCGAAGGGGAAAATATAAATTGGTTAACTATGAAAACCCAAATCATTTATTTGCAATCAAGGGATTTTAAAGTTGCTGCGATCATCAGCGATTGTCGCGGACTTATAAATTCACTATTTATTTATCATCATCAGGTGCCTATGTCGATGCCTTGTTGTTGTTAAAGCTTAGTGTCTTTACATGAAATCTATTGATTTAAATGAGATCTGACCGAAAAGCTTCCCTATCAATTTTATAAGCATAACACTAAAAATAATAACACTATGTCACAGACGCTAAAATTCGAAACCCTCCAATTACACGCAGGCCATGAGCTAGACGATAATAACAGTCGCTCCCGCGCGGTGCCTATTTACCAAACCACCTCTTATGTATTTAAGGACTCTGAGCATGGGGCTAATTTATTTGCCTTGAAAGAATTCGGCAATATCTATACGAGGATTATGAATCCTACCAATGATGTTTATGAGAAAAGAATTGCAGCGCTGGAAGGCGGTGTTGCTGCACTAGCGGTATCGTCAGGACAAGCGGCACAGTTTATCGCCCTGAATAATATCATGCAATCAGGAGATAATTTTGTGTCGAGCTCCTTCCTTTATGGTGGCACCTATAATCAGTTTAAAGTTGCCTTCAAAAGGTTGGGCATAGAGACCAGGTTTGCCGATGATGAATCAATAGAAAGTTACGAAAAGCTAATAGATGATAAAACCAAGGCGATCTACCTGGAAACCATCGGAAATCCGGGTTTTAATGTGCCTGATTTTGAGGCTTTTGCTGCATTGGCAAAGAAGCATGATATTCCATTGGTAGTAGATAATACCTTCGGTGCGGGGGGTTATTTATTTCAACCGTTAAAACATGGTGCTAACGTAGTGGTATCCTCGGCCACAAAATGGATCGGAGGCCATGGAAATAGTATTGGAGGTGTTATAGTAGATGGGGGGAATTTTAACTGGGCCAACGGTAAGTTTCCGCAATTTACCGAACCATCTGAAGGCTATCACGGCTTAAATTTCTGGGAAGTATTCGGAGAAAACGGACCGTTCGGGAATATTGCTTTTATTATTAGGGCAAGAGTCGAAGGATTAAGGGATTTTGGTCCGGCCCAAAGCCCGTTTAACGGATTTTTATTACTACAAGGTTTAGAAACACTTTCCTTAAGGGTCGAAAGAACGGTAGACAATGCCCTGAAACTGGCTGAATGGCTAGAGGGACATAACTTTGTGAAAAGTGTAAACTACCCCGGCCTGGCTTCAAGCCCACATCACGAAAATGCCAAGAAATATTTAAAAAGAGGTTATGGCGGCGTATTAACCTTTGAGATTGAAGGTGGAAAAGACAATGCGGAGAAGTTAGTAAACAACTTAGAACTAGTGAGTCATTTGGCGAATGTCGGTGATTCCAAAACGCTGATCATTCACCCGGCATCTACCACGCATCAACAATTGTCGGACGAAGAACAGCTGGCTTCCGGGGTATCGCCCGCACAGTTAAGAGTTTCTGCCGGAATTGAACATATTGATGACATCAAAAATGATTTTGAACAAGCATTTAATAAGGTCTTTTCAGCAGACTTTGCGACGGCTTAAGTATTAAGATAACTATGTTAAAACATCATATATTTGAATATAAAGAAGACTTTAAATTGGAATCGGGTGAGTGTTTACCCGGTTTCAATTTAAATTTTACCACTTACGGCACTTTAAACGACCGCCGGGATAATGTCATTTGGGTTTGTCATGCGCTCACTGCCAATTCCGACTTCACGGAATGGTGGCCGGGATTGTTTGGCAAGGGAAGATTGTATGATCCTTCCAGGTATTTTGTCATTTGCGCCAATATGCTTGGCGGATGCTATGGCTCAACCGGACCCCTTTCGATAAATCCAAAAACAGGAATGCCTTTTTTTCATGATTTTCCTAACTTAACAAATCGGGATATCGTCAATGCTTTTGATCTGTTAAGGCAAGATCTTGACATTGAAAATGTCCATACCCTTGTTGGTGGCTCTTTGGGTGGTCAGCACGCATTGGAGTGGGTCATAAAAAAGCCGGAGATTTTTAATAACCTGGTGGTTATAGCTTCCAATGCTAAACATTCCCCTTGGGGAATTGCCTTTAACGAGTCACAGCGTCAGGCAATTGCCATGGATCTGACATGGAAATTAAACACTGAAAAAGCCGGTATGAACGGTATGAAAGTAGCCAGATCCATTGCCTTGCTTTCCTACCGTCACTATGCCACCTACCTGGCCACCCAGGAAGAAGAGAATGACGATGTGAAAGATAATTTCAAGGCTTCCTCCTATCAGGTTTATCAAGGTGATAAACTGGCCAAAAGATTTAATGCCTTTTCTTACTGGACCCTGTCAAAAGCCATGGATTCTCATAATCTGGGCAGAGGGCGAGGTGGAATTCTTAAAGCCCTCCAAAGCATCAAAGCCAAGGCTCTGTTTGTATCTATTACAACTGACCAACTCTTTCCTGTCAGCGAACAAAAATTCCTGGCTGACCATGTAAACGATGCTACATTTGAGATCATTGATTCCAGCTATGGGCATGATGGCTTTCTGATAGAAGCCAAACAGCTGACCAGCGCTATTGCCAATTTTTATAAAGAAAACAAGCTAAACCCAGAGATTGCACGATGAAAAAGAAGAAGGTAGCCTTATTTGGCTTTGGTTGCGTCGGTCAGGGATTGTACGATATTATACAACAAGAAAATAATCTTCCATTTGAGATTAGTAAGATTTGTGTCAAAGACCCCCAAAAAAAACGCGATCTGCCCAACAACATATTCACCTATAATAAACACGAAATTCTCGATGATCAAGAAATTGACATCATTGCTGAGGCCATTAGCGATGACGACGAAGCCTTAGAAATCGCCCGGCTTGGATTGCGTAACGGGAAAAACATTATTTCAGCATCTAAAAAAATGTTGGCTGAAAATCTGACAGAATTAATTGAATTGGAAAAAAACTCCCAGGGATCTATCATTTATGAAGCTTCAGTATGTGGCAGCATCCCTATCCTTCGAACGTTGCAGGATTATTATAAAAATAGCTCGATTTATGGCCTTTTTGGGATTCTAAATGGTTCTTCCAACTATATTCTGAGCAAAATAACTGGCGAGGGGCTCACTTACCAGGTGGCATTGAAGCAGGCACAGGAGCTTGGATTTGCCGAAATAGACCCGAGCCTGGATGTTGGTGGATTTGATGCCTCCAATAAACTGTGCATTCTGGCGCGACACGGGTTCCAGCTTCCGTTGGGCACCAGTGATATTTTTCAGTTTGGTATTCAGCGCATTTCAGAACATGAAATTTCTTATGCGGTAAAGAAAGATTACAAAATCAAGCAGGTGGCTCTATTGCGAAAGACAACCGGGGGCCGCTACCTGACGATGGTAATGCCAGCCTATATTCAGGAAGATAGTCCACTCTACCAAATCGATAACGAATACAACGGCGTGCTGTTACAGTCCAATTTTATGGGGGAACAACTTTTTACAGGCAAAGGAGCGGGTGGCCACCCAACAGGTTGGGCTATGTTTTCTGATCTATTAGCCATGACCAATGGCTATCATTATAGCTACAACGCTGGCAGCAGAGATGATACCGGGTTGTCGGATGAAGACTTTTCTTTAAACATCTACCTAAGATGTGAGTCGGATACGGTTTTAAAAGAACTCGACTTTGATTTGTTGGAAGATTTGTCCTTAGGTACCTCTTATCGATTCGTATATGGTTCGGTGAGACTCAGTAATCTGCAAAAGTTTAAATCCTCCGAACATTTTAATGCGGTATTTCTCACGCTGGATTTACAGCACTTATTAGATCAACTCGAGCGTCCGTCGGAAAAAAGCTCTGTGGTTAATGAGATTGCATGAGGCGTAGCAACAATCATCTGAATTAATAACGGTAATTATATATAAGCACAAAAGGTTTAACCATGACAGTTAAACCTTTTGTGCTTTATGATATTTTGATTCCAAACAGCCCGCTGAGTGGCATATTTAATTTTTGATACCCCGGTTTAAAAATTCTCAGACCCGCTGGTTGCCTCCGGTATGCTCCGCTCAATAAATAGATAGGTTGTCTTTGTTTAGAAAAACAAGATAATTTGATTTTTTTTAGAATTTTGACGAAAAAGACTGATGGAACGTTACATTATCAACACCTACTTACGCGCTAAAAATAAATCTTCTGTGATTCCATAATAATTTTGCGAAATCACACTAACTTTTTATAAAGCAGCAGGTTATATCAGGCCGACCGCCACCGTTATTGTTGTGAAGTTTGAAAAAGAGTGCCTGTGTCGGAACGCGAATAGAAATTTGTCAGCTTGTGCGTGAGTGTTTTCAGATAGAAAAAATTTGATTTTTTAAAGAAATGATTCCGAAATAGCCTAGTACTAAATTAATCAATATTTAATTTTACAATTAATGATTATAAATGATCTTTGAATTGTCAATACCAATTACTCAACCAAAAACAGCTAAATGCTTAAATAGAAGCAACCATGAAAAAAATTATCATTGTCATTGCAGCTATACTGGTGCTTATTATAGGGGCCGCTGTAGCTATTCCGATTATTTTCAAGGATGATATAAAGGCGGCCATTGATGCCGAAATTGCCAGCTCCGTAAATGCCGACGTTTACTTTGACCCTGATAAATTAGGGATATCTCTTTTTAGCAATTTTCCCAACATCACTGTTTCTATCGAAGAACTAGGGATAATTGGTCGTGAGGAGTTTGCCGATGATGTGCTTCTTGCTGTTGAAAAGTTTGAGTTGGAAGTCAATCTCAGGCATCTGCTTTTTGGGGACAATATAAGAATTGGTGGGATAAGCTTAATTCGCCCCAATATCTTCATAAAGGTATTGGAGAATGGCAAAGCCAATTACGATATTGCGGTGGAAACCGGGGAAGCCGAAGCCGAACCTGAAGAAGAAACTTCCTCCATGGCCATTAGGATCGACCATTGGGAGATCGTTGAGGGACAAATCAAATATGATGACCAGTCCATTCCTTACTTAATGAACCTCGAAGGAGTTAATCATCAGGGCAGTGGGGATTTTACACTGGAGGTATTTGATTTGGATACTAAAACTACGGTAGATAAAGCTCATATTAACTTCGACGGCACAGATTATCTATCCGATAAAAAGCTTGACTTATCCATGGTACTTAACATGGATTTGCCTGCCATGAAATTTGTGTTTAAGGACAATACCCTGAAGGTGAATGATTTTGCTATGAACTTTGATGGTAGTTTTTCAATGCCGGCAGATGACTACGAAATGGATATCAGCTTTTCCTCTCCTGATAACGACTTCAGAAGTCTGCTTTCGCTGGTACCGGGTGTATTTAAGGAGGGCTTCGAGCAAATTAATTCTGAGGGAACACTCGCTTTCAACGGAAAGGTCAAGGGCATTTACAACGAGAGCAAAATGCCGGCCTTTAATCTTAGCCTGAAGGTGGATGATGCCATGTTCCAGTATCCGGACCTGCCTGAATCGGTCAGGGACATTAACATTGATCTGTTAGTGGATAATCCGGATGGTGTGTTGGACAACACTTTATTGGATATTAAGAAATTTAATATGGATTTTGGCGGAAACCCTATCAAGGCATCGGCTAAAATCGAGGGACTTTCGAAATCAAAGATCAAGGCAGAAATATTAGCGGACCTGGATCTGGCGGCGCTTAATACTGCCTTTCCAATTGAAGGCCTGGATATGAAGGGTATCTACCATCTGGCGCTGAATGCGGATGGGGTCTATGATTCATTGCGGGGAAAATTCCCTTCCGTTGCTGCAGACATGTCCCTAAAGCAAGGTTATTTTAAATATGCAGATTACCCCATTCCTGTTGAGCAGGTCAACTTCCTCTCAACGGTCAAAAATGAGGGGGGTAGTATGGCCGGAACGTCCATAAAAGTCAATCAATTTGAAATGTTGCTTGACGGTGAGAAGTTTAGTGGTGACCTGGCCCTGCAAGATCTTGAAAATTACCAATGGGACGCACATCTCAACGGCAACCTTGATTTGGAGAAACTAACCAAGGTCTTTCCACTGGACAGCATGCAATTGACAGGATTAATCTCGGCTAATATTGCCAGTAAAGGGAAAATGTCGGATGTGGAGGCCGAGCAATACGGTAAGATTACGACGTCAGGTACCTTGAATGTCAAGGATTTTTCCTTTGTGAGTACCGATCTGCCTCAGGGTATGAAGATCGATCAGGCCACCACAATGTTTGATCCCCAAAAAATCCTGGTGAAAAGCTTTAAGGGTAAGTTGGGTAAAAGTGATATGCAATTAACGGGGAACGTTACCAATTACATGAATTATCTGTTCAAAGACGGCGAATTAATTAAGGGTCAAATGAATTTTAGTTCCAACAGATTTGATGTTAATGAATGGATGGTTTCGGAAGGTGAAGTCAGCGAAGACACGACAACCTATGAAACGGAACTCATTGAAATTCCCAAAAATATTGATTTTAAGCTTGCAGCTAACATAGCAACCGTGGATTATGACAATATGACCCTGAAAAACGTAAAGGGTGATGTCTTAATTCAGCAAGGCAAGGTCATACTGGATAAGGTTAATTTTAACACGTTAGGTGGTACCTTTGCCGTAAACGGAACCTATGATACCCAGGATCCGGAACATCCAGGATTCGATTTTGATATGGATATGGAAAATATTTCTATTAAAGAGGCTTACGGGACTTTTAATACGGTCAAAGCATTTGCGCCAATTGCCCAATTTGTGAATGGGAATTTTTCTACCAAATTTGCCTTGAACGGAGCACTGGGACAAGATATGATGCCAATTATGGGTTCTATTACCGGATCGGGATTGGTAAATATTGTGGAAGCTATTTTAGAGAAAAATAATATTACCAGTGGCATTGCCAGTCTAACCAATCTTGAAAAAATCAATACAAATGTGGCTATTAAAGATTTGCTGCTTAAAACGGAAATAAAGGACGGGAAATTAAATGTAAAACCTTATAATATTAAACTCGGCAATTTTAACACAGTGGTTTCCGGTGCCACCGGAATCGACGGCAGTATTGATTATAATTTGGAAATGGACATTCCTGCCGGTTCGTACGGGGCCAAATTTAATTCTTTAGTCAGCTCGGCTACCGGCGCAAACAGCAGTTCTCAAAATATTAAGTTGCCGATAAAAATGACGGAGAGTTTTACCAATCCCAAATTTTCATTAGGCAATGCTTTTTCAAAGGATAATCTGAAGGATCAGGTAAAAGATGTGGCCAAGGAAAAACTTTTGCAACAAATCGCCGACAACAAAGGGGAGGTCATCAAAGATCCTGCCGTATCAAATTTGGTAGATTCCTCAACCATCAAGGATACCAAGGCGGCGGTAAAAGCCAAGGAGGATAGCCTCAAAAAAGTCCTTGCCGAACAAGCAAAGGCCAAAGAAGACAGTCTTAAAAAAATTGCTGATGAAAGTAAGAAAAAGGCAGAAGACAAAATCAAAAGTTTGTTGAATTTCAAGAAGAAAAACTAGCGGAAACCTGATCCGGGTTTAGTGGTAAGGCTTTTTTACAGAATGAAAGGGGGCAGTGGTGAAGGGTTTTTCCCAAAACATTCATTAACCTGCCAGCTCCCTAAAACTGGTATTCTATTGACTAAGGTGAAGAATAAAAACCTTAATCCCACATACCACGGGGGACTATTTCCAATACATGACCATCCGGATCTTCAAAGTAAAAAGATTTGATGCCCTCTTTCCAGGTATGTTCATGTGTAATGGCTATGTCTTTATCCTTCATGATCTCTTTGTATTTTTCGTAATCTTCGGGTGTTACTTCAAAAGCCAAATGTTGCGTTCCACTACCAAAATGTGGTGGCAGGATCTCATCTTTTTTTGTGGTTTCCGCGATAAAGCAAAGTAATACAGATGCCCCAACCCTGAAAAAAACATGCCTGTTTTCCTTCTCATCAATGATAGGGAATTCCAGCTTGCCATTATAAAACGCAATGGACCTTTTGATATCCTGGATATAGAGACAGGTTTCTTTAATCTGAAGAATACTCATGATCCTTTATTTAATTCCGAAGCATTAAGCAGTAGCGTCATAAGCCGCAGTTGGCTAGCCGGTAAAGTTTATTTCCGTGTTATCACCGATGTTTAGGCTGTGTGACAGTCCTTTCAGGGTCGTATCATTACCAATAACTGAATTGTGTAACACAGCACTTTGTAATTCACTAAATGATCCTATAATGGTATTTTTCACGATAGAGTAGGAAATGGTAGCATTGTCTCCCAGTGCTACGTTGGGTCCGATGATGGAATTGCTGATTTTACAATTTTTTCCAATACTGACCGGTGGAACCAATATGGTTTTGTGGAACTCGTGATCGGTACTCTCAAATTCCGGACGATTCATTAAAATGGCATTGGCTTCCAGCAACGACTCTTTCCTTCCGCAATCAAACCAGTTGTCTACCGATTGCGTTGTAATTTTCCCGCCTTTTTCAATCATGTGCATCAATGCGTCGGTCAACTGATATTCCCCCAGGTTTTTGATCTGATTGTCCATGATATAATCGATCGACTCAAAAAACAGTTTTGGATTGACTAGTTTATAGATCCCGATTAGTGCTACATTGGACTTTGGAATAGTGGGTTTTTCCACCAAATTGGTAATAAAACCTTCCTGGTCCAATTCGGCGATACCAAAGTTACCGGGGATTTCAACTTTTTTCACGCCGACTACAGAGGTTTCAGTGGCCAAAAATTTTTGCAGATCGATATTGATAATAATGTCACCAAGGGTAATTAAAATCTCGTCCGCTTCTTTTAAGTTGTCGCCTGCCAGCCAAAGCGCATGGGCTATACCTTCTCGCGGTTCCTGCACCACAAACTCCAGCTTAATACCCTTATCCTTATAGCGTTCATGGATATATTCCTCAATTTTATTACCCATATAGCCTATAATAAGGATAAATTCCTCTATGCCGGCTTCAATCAATGGGTCCAGAATATGGGCCAAAATAGCCTTACCTGCAACCGGCACTAAAGCCTTAGGCTGGGTATGTGTATGGGGTCTTAATCTACTTCCCATCCCGGCGACGGGGATAACTGCTTTCATGCAAAAATTTTATGGTTTTAGAACGAGTTAATTAATTTCTGATTTTTTGATATCACAGAATTAAAACAGCGGTATATATTGAACGAAACATCCCTTTCAAATGGAAATTAAAGATAATAAAAGAAATGGCCCAATTATTAATTTAAATATTAAAAAAAATCTTCCCCTACCTTCCGTTCTTCACCCATTTGACCCAAGAATATGCACTTAAAAATTCCTTTGCCGGTGCAATTGTCTTACTTTTGGTGTTATAAGCTATTGTCACAGTAAATGGGCTGTCATTTTTGCAATGTTACGCTTCAAGTAAGTCATTTTAGTCACCACTTATGAAACCTAATAACCTGTTGGTTAAATTTCTGATATGGCGAATAAAACATATTCCAAATAAAAATTTTATGCTCATTCTGAGCGGCATTATAGGAATATTCTCAGGTCTTGCCGCTGTCTCGCTAAAAACATCGGTTCATTATATTCAAGGGTTTCTTACCAGCGGTTTCGACGTTAAGTATGCCAATTATCTTTATATAGGCTATCCGCTTGTCGGTATTTTGCTGAGTCTTTTCATTGCCAGATACTTTTTTGGTGAGAGGCTTGGGCACGGCATTACAAATATTTTGTATAGCATTTCCAAAAGATCGAGTATCATCAGGCGTACCAAGATTTATTCAAGAATGATCACCAGTGCGTTAACTGTAGGCCTGGGTGGATCGGTTGGTCTGGAGGCGCCTATCGTGGTGACCGGATCAGCCATCGGATCAAATATGGGTAGTCTGATGCATTTGAATTACAAGCGGCGAACATTGCTGATAGGCTGCGGTGCTGCTGGGGCCATATCAGCCATTTTTAATTCGCCGATCGCCGGCGTTATATTTAGTATTGAGATCATACTGGCTGATGTGATCATTGCTGCTTTTATTCCTTTATTGATCGCTTCGGTAAGTGGTGCACTGGTTTCGCTTCTGTTGTTGGGTGACAATGTGATGTTTTATTTTAAATTGACAGATACATTAAAAGCCTCAGACATTCCATTTTACATTTTGTTAGGGATTTTATGCGGGTTAGGGTCCGTATATTTCACCCGGGTGACCTATGTTATTGAAGGCTGGGTAAACAAAATACGCCACAGCGTGCTGAAGGCTGTAGTGGGTGGTATTGCACTGGGCCTGATCGTGTTTATTTTTCCACCGATTTATGGAGAAGGGTACAATACTATCAAAACCCTTCTGGCGGGTAATGACTCAGTTATCTTAAATAGTAGTCCTTTTTTTGATCATATCGATAACACACTTTTTTTGATAGTCTTTATGATCGGCGTAGCACTCGTTAAACCCATGGCCTCGGCCTTGACCGTTGGTGCAGGGGGCAGTGGGGGGCTTTTTGCTCCTTCGCTTTTCCTGGGTGGTATGGCGGGGTATTTGTATGCCAAGATTACCAATTTGGTTATTGGAGAAAATCTGATCAGTACCAGTAATTTCACACTGGTGGGAATGTGTGGGTTGATGAGCGGGGTATTACACGCGCCATTGACAGCCATATTTTTGATCGCTGAAATAACCAGTGGCTACACGCTTTTTGTGCCGCTGATGCTGGTATCTGCCATTGCTTATAGCACCAGCTCCTACTTTGAGAATTACTCTGTATATACCAAAAGACTAATAGAAAAAGGAGACCTTATACCCCACGATAAAGATCGTCAGGTATTAAGCCTTATTCACTTAAGTAAATTAATTGAGAAAGACTTGTTAAAAATCCATCCGGATGCCACGCTAGGAGATTTGGTAGACCTGGTCAGGATTTCAAAGCGCAATATTTTTCCGGTTGTTGACGAAGAAGAAAAATTAATGGGTATCGTGACGTTAGATGATATCAGAGAGCTGATGTTTGATGAAGAGTCCAGGAAAAATATTTATGTCAAATCTCTGATGCACAGTCCGCCGGAAAGCGTGTCCTCCTACGAAAACATGTTGTCGGTCATGGGTAAATTCGAAAAAACCGGTGCCTGGAACCTTCCGGTTATCGACGATGAGAAATATACTGGATTTGTATCGAAATCGAGAATTTTTAACGCCTACCGGAAGAAACTCATCAATCAGCACCGTGAATATGTGAGCTAATGAAACCATACATGTTTACTAAATATTTTGGCTTCTGATCTTTCCAAAAAAAAGGCGAAATTTTTATAGAGAATACGGGTAAAATGGCTTTTTTATTTATAAATGGATAAAAATGAGTGAGTTATCCACAAAATTCCAAATCCACTTCTTAGAATTAAATGCTTGATTATCAGATGATTACGAGAATTTTACGAGTTGGTGTGGATAACTTTATGGAAATGTGGAAAAGTTTTACTTGATTATTAATATTCTTTGATAAGTATAATAACACTTTTTCTCACGGATCCGGTAACTCATTATTTGACCAAAACCTTACACCAAAATGACCACCTGTAAAACGGCCATTTCGAATCTTTTGAGGGGATCAATTTCAAAAATCGTTCGATATTTTTGTATTTTCGAGGGATTAAATTTTTGTTAAGTAATTGTTATGTTTTATGCTATCGGTTTTATGATTTAGTATTGTTGTAAAAGCCAGCATAGTTTTTGTCAATGGTTGAAATTTGTTAATATTAGAATAATTATATTTTTATTTTCGTTTCCTTTAATGAGGTAATACAATTGATTACTAAAAATCTTTTAGCGAAAACCGATTTAAAGGAATACCGTATTTAATTAATATGAAAAATAGCGCTTTAATCATTTTCCTTATTGCATTTTCCACTTATAAAGTCACCGGCCAGAAAGTTGAAGTCATAAAGTTTCCCGAGTTGCAACAGATCATCAATGAAGATAACGCCGATTTAAAAGTTATTAATTTTTGGGCTACCTGGTGTAAGCCGTGTATAGAGGAACTTCCATACTTTGAAGAAATCAATAGAAATTATAAAAAAAACGATCTGGAGGTAATATTGGTCAGTCTGGATTTCGTAGAACAGGTCGATACTAAGGTTAAGGATTTTGTAGAGAAGGAAGCATTGGCTTCAAAATTATATTTGTTGGATGAGACCGACTACAACAAGATTATAGACAGCATCCACACTAGTTGGTCAGGCGCTATTCCAGCCACATTAATCGTAGACAACAGGAAAAATAAAAAAGACCTGTATGAACGTCAATTTAAAGAAGGAGAACTATCACAACTAATTAAAACCCTTATAAATTAACTAGATATGAAAAAGACATACCTAACGATCATGGCCATGCTGCTGATAGCAGTGTTTACAAATGCAACCTTTGAGGGAAATGGTTATAGTGTAGGAGACTATGCTATAGATTTTAAATTAAAAGGAGTTGACGGTAAGATGGTGTCAATGTCGGATTACAGTAAGGCAAATGGCATCGTCGTAATTTTTACCTGCAACACCTGCCCATATTCCAAGTTATATGAGGACAGAATTATCGCCATAAATGATAAATATACCCCTCAAGGCTTTCCAGTAATAGCCATTAATCCAAATGACCCCAAGGTGCAGCCAGGAGATACTTATCAATTAATGCAGCAAAGAGCCAAGGACAAAGGGTTTACCTTTCCATATTTAGTGGATGAGACACAAGAAGTGGCCAAAGCCTATGGCGCTACCCGTACCCCTCATGTTTATTTACTAAAAAAGGAAAACAACAAATTTAAAGTGGCTTATATCGGCGCCATTGACAATAACCACAAAAGCGCAGAAGATGCCTCCGAAAAGTATTTGGAAAATGCCATCAATGCGTTAAAGGCAGGCAAAAAAGTATCCACCGATTTTACCAAAGCGGTAGGCTGTACTATCAAGTGGAAAGAAGCCTAATGAAAGCGAGCTAAGATATTATGAAAATCCCCGACCTTAAAAGATCGGGGATTTTTTTATTGTATCAGGCTGTTAACTTCCTCCTGCGACATTTTAAAAAACGCGATTCTGGGAAATCTACCTGCTACAAAAGTTCTGCCCACAATAGCCAGACCACCATCGTCTGTAAGCGCAAAATTTCCAAATTCGTAAGGGTTGGTGTTACCAAAGTATTTTGCATTGATCAGGCTGCCATCGGTAGCGTCATAAATGTACAGGACCATTTGCTTGCTTTTGGTCTCTGTTCCGTATACGATGGCATTGGTACCATTGATATCTAATTTTTTCACCACTACTTTAGCCTCAGGCTGAATCTCCGGGAATTCATTTCCGCCTATTTCACCGCTGAAATCATTGCCCTGAATGTTGACTGCGCCATTGGGCAAAATGAAATTTTCTTCGAAACTGAAGCGCGACAACGCATATTGATCCCCCGTCAGATGAACCGCTGCGCTTATACCGGTTTCTTCTCTGAGCCCGTTAAGCGTGCCTATCAGGTCGCCGTTTGATCCATTGACAAATAACAAAGAAAAACTAAAATTGAAGAAACCATTGAGAAAGTACACACTGCCATCATCGGTGGCACCGGTAAAATAAGGCAAAGATCTTTCCCCTGTACCGGCAAATTTTGCGATGATACTGCCTTCAACATCTTCCAGTACTTCATACTCTGCCTGCCACGATTGATTGAAATTCGCGGCGAGTTTGGTCAGCGCTGTACTCCTGGCATCCCGGTTGTAGCTTTGAATCAGAAAACCGTCATCGGGAACCTGGCTGGCATGCAAGGGGTAAATGATGTCGGGGAATGATTGTACCAGTTCAGGTGTTTGATTGGAATCCGAGAGATTTACTTTAAGCAAGTAGGTAGAAAGCGTTACATTATCCATACTAAAAAAGTGATAATCTCCGTTGACCAAAAACAACTCCGAAAGAGGATTTGTATAAGGCGTTGAAATGGTCGTGTCCGAAATAAATTCTCCAAACTCATCTACCCGCAACAAATACGTATCAGTTTCATTGGCGGTACTTAGAATGATATAGCTTCCGTCGGCAGCTTGCTTTACATCCAATGGATTGTATGTGATGTCGAATAATTCATTATTATATATTTTCACAAAATTTTCTTTTGGCGCAACGTCACCATCGCTGGAGTCACACCCTGTAATTACGAAGCCTGATATGATGGTTGAGATCAATAACAGCCATGGCCCCGTGGTCTTTTTGATATATTTTCTAAGGATAATCTTCATGGTCATAATTAGTTAGACAATAAATAGGTGAGCAAGAGTGGGTTTAAATTCCAAAAACCACTCCCATGGAAATGGAAAGGTTTTTAAGTTTCATATTGTCAAGAATATCATAACTTCCGGAGATAAGCGTGTTATCTTTGAAACGATTGCTTTCGTCAATAATATTGTTTAAGCCGATCTTGTAATCTACTCCCAACTCAAAATTGGCTGGCCCTACCGATAGACTGATGCCACCACCGGCAATGATTCCATACTGTGATTTTGTGTACTGGTCGTCTACACCCAAGGTACTGGTCGCTCCGTTAAATTCCTCTGTGGCCCCGGAGGCATTGTCCTGTCCCGATACATCTACCTTCTTTAATGCACTGAGCAACCTGCCATAGTATCCGCCACCATGGACAAATGGTCTGATAGGAGTATTTAAGATGTCATAGCGCAGCAATAACGGGGCCTCTATGTAATTTAATGTTTGTTCGTGTTTATAGAATAGAAACAAACTGTTATTATTATTCTCAAAGTCCAGCCATGCGTAATTATTTTCGTACCCGTATTTATAGGATGCAAAGGTTGGCTGCAAACTGATACTTAGATTATTAAAAAGTGTATATTTTGCAATAAAGGTTACCTGAAAGCCTTTGTTTTCAGAGGAATTATAATATTCCTTTTCGGCAAGTGTGTTTTCAGGCTGTATGGTGTAGCTAAACACCGAAAATTGGTCGTCAGGGCTGGCCTGGGTCATATTTATGCCCCCTTTAATACCAAAACCCCACCGCGTAGATCCCACGCCTCCGCCGGAACCATCTCCTGCAAAACTCCCAAATTTCTTTTTATTACTACGCTCTGTGTTGTAAGTGCTTCCTTTGATGAGGCCGGTTCTTTTGTTCATTTCCTGGCCCTTAACATTAAAGATCAGCATTAGAGAGAGAAGGAAGGCGACTGATCCCTTCATATGATTTGGAAAAAAAGTCTTTTCCCAATTGGTAAAAATTAACATTTTAGTTTTGGTTATTATGGTTAATCAAATGGTTAACGGTAAAAAATACCTTCGAATTTTAATTTTGGTTTAAAACTTTGATCTGGATTGTAATTTTTCCTACTATTCTTTCATCCCAATGCAATATTACCAATATTTGTGGCATTCACTTCAATAGAGAAATTTAGAAATATTACGTCACATTAATTTCACGTTGAGTGGCCATAACTTACATCGTAAGATAAAATTAACTTTCAATAGTATTGAGCTTTATGCTTCGATGGTACAGAGTTTTTAGAGATTTGGAAAATGCCAAAAAAGCCGTTCCTCTCAACCATGCTCAATTAATTGTTGCCAAAGGGAGGAAGATTTGTCTGGCCCATAGTAATAGTGGCTTTCATGTAGTAGACGATTTTTGTCCTCATTTGGGAGAGTCATTAAGTAAAGGTAATATTAATTTTCTAAATGAAATAATTTGTCCCTGGCATAGTTACAGATTTAATTTAAAAAACGGAGAGGAATGTAGAGGCAGAACCCCCCGATTGACGGTTCACCAAATCAAACATGATTCTTCCGGTTTCTATATTGGTATTGATGAATAAAAGACTTTCAGACATAAAAAATCGCTTCATAAACAGGAACGGATTATTGGATCTGTACTTCAAAGTTTATATCATATTGTTGCTGATTTTCTCGGTAAATCAATCTTTGGCCCAGCCAAAAGATGGGTTCTCCGAAATTGATGTACTACATTATAAGGCGCGTATATGGCCTGATATCGGCAATAAAACCATCAAGGGGAAAGTGAGTATACAATTTCTGGTAAAGGAAGCCAGGCCATCGGGGATTATGTTGGATTGTGGTGATTTGACCATAGACAGCGTCTATAATCGCCATGAGGCGGTGTCATTTAATGTTACAAACCGACAGTTGCACCTGGACATGAAAAATAACATTCAGTCCGGTCAGACATATGAACTGGTAATCAGCTATCATGGGAACCCGCGAAGAGGGATAAGTTTTTCCCCATCAATTCAACAAGTTTTTACGGTATTTCATACCAGTCACTGGCTCGTCTGCAAGGATCACCCGGATGATAAGGCTACCCTGCAATTGAATTTGGTGGTGCCGGAAGGATTACAGGTGGTTTCAACCGGTGCGTTAACCGGAAAAACGGCCTTACCGGATGGTAGGATCGATTACCAATGGCATCAGCCTACTGCCGTTCCGACCTATATTTTTGGCTTTGCAATTGGATCATTTCGCCGGCATGTGGATGATCAAGGCCGTATAAAGCTTTCGTTCTTTGGCCGGGATTATTCCGAACATGAACTTGCCCGGATTTTCCAGGAGACATGGGGAATGCTGAAATTTTTTGAAGATCGCGCGGGGGTGCCCTACCCGGGAACCACCTTCAGTCTTATACTTGCGGAGGGAAATATTTCACAGGAAATGGCCGACTTTGCTATTCTGAGAAACAGCTATGGAAAACAGGTGTTAGGCAATGAAATTGACATTAACCTTGCGGCGCATGAGCTGGCACATCAGTGGTGGGGAAACCACATAACCTGTTTAAATTGGCAACACTTTTGGCTCAATGAAGGTTTCGCTGTTTTTATGTCTTCAGCCTACAAGGAATTTAGGTTTGGAATTGAGGAATACTTGAAAGATATTGATAATTATTTTCAGGCCTATGAAAAAGTAGCGGCCAGGGATGCCGATAAATCACTGGTATTTGACAATTGGGATAACCCTTCGGCAGACGATCGGATATTGGTGTATTATAAGGGAGCCTATGTCCTGCATCTGTTAAGAAATAAATTAGGTGAGGATGCCTTTTGGAAAGGTATCCGGATTTATTCCCGATCAAATTTTGGAAAATCGGTGGTAAGCGCAGACCTTCAACAGGCTATGGAGGAAGCCAGTGGAGGCAGCCTTGAGACCTTTTTTAAAAAATGGGTATATTAAAAATGAACAGGAGGACCATCACTTTCACATGGGCGCATTCCTCAAAAACATAAACCTATGAACAAAATAAACCTAGTAATTGGCATGGCATTGATCTTATTTTGGGTTGGGTGCCACCAAAACAAAAATGAAGAAAACAGTAACCAGGAAGTTAAAATGGAGGATATCATTATCAACGATATACATACTTATGCCAAACCGGAAGAGGCTGTAGTTACTCATTTGGATTGGGAGGCGGAAATAGATTTTGAAAAGAAAAAAATTATTGGAAAGGCCGCTTTGACCATCAAAAAAGCAGACGATGCCAAATATTTGATCCTGGATACCAAGGGATTGTATATTGAAAAGGTAACCTTAGATGCATCACCGGATCAGGTTACTTTTAGCCTGGGAGATCAGGATCAATGGAAAGGAGCTCCTTTAACCATTAATATTAAACCCAATACTGCTGTTGTGAATGTCTACTACGTTACCGGCGAGTCAGCTGAAGCTTTACAATGGCTGGACCCGTCACAAACTTCGGGAGGCGAGCAGCCATTTCTTTTCACACAATCTCAGGCCATCTTAGCCAGAAGTTGGGTACCCATTCAGGATTCTCCGGGCATTCGCTTTACTTATACAGCAAATGTGAAGGTACCTGCCGGACTGATAGCTTTAATGAGTGCCCAGAATCCGCAGGAAAAATCGGAAGACGGCCTTTATACTTTTACTATGACCCAACCCATTCCGGCCTATTTGCTGGCATTATCTGTGGGAGATCTTACTTTCCAGCCTATTAGCGATAGAACCGGTGTTTATGCCGAGCCGGCCCTGATAGATAAAGCTGTCTATGAATTTGGCGAGCTGGAAGAAATGGTGCAGGCGGCGGAGTCATTGTATGGCCCTTATCGATGGGACCGTTACGATTTATTGGTATTGCCACCGAGTTTCCCGTTTGGCGGAATGGAAAATCCAAGACTTACTTTTGCAACGCCGACGATACTGGCAGGCGACAGGTCTTTAACCTCTCTGGTGGCCCATGAATTGGCTCACTCGTGGTCCGGCAACCTTGTAACGAATGGCACTTGGAATGACTTCTGGATCAATGAGGGCTTCACAGTGTATTTTGAGCACAGAATTATGGAGAAATTGTATGGTAAGGACTATTCGGAAATGCTGGCGTCATTGGCTATGCAGGGTTTGGAAGAAGAGGTCTCACGCATGATTACTGAAGGTAACGGCATTGATACAAAATTAAAATTAAACCTGGAAGGAAGGAGCCCCGACGACGGGGTAACAACTATTGCTTATGACAAGGGTTATTTTTTCCTACGGCAAATTGAGGAGACCGTTGGCAGGGATGTTTTTGACAGCTTTCTCCAAAAATATTTTGCTGATAATGCTTTTAAGGTGATGACAACGGAAAGATTTATCACTTACCTGAATGAAAACTTAATCCGGAAAAATGACCTGGATCCGATTGATGAGACTTGCCGGCAATGGATTTATGAGGAAGGCCTGCCCCAGGAAAAACCAACACCGGTATCAGGCCGGTTTGATAGTGTAAGCCAGGTCTTGGATCACTGGGTTAAAAATGGAAACTTGGAGATTACCGAAGGCGGCAGTGCAGAAACGGCGAAATGGAGTACACATGAATGGCTACACTTTTTGAGAAATTTGCCTAAAGATATGACCGCAGATCAAATGAAGTCACTAGATGACAATTTCCATTTTGCGGAGAGCGGCAACGCTGAGATATTGGCAGCCTGGTTTGAGCATGTAATCAGGCATCAATACGAGGCCAACTATGCTCGATTGGAAGACTTTTTAATCCATACCGGCAGGCGAAAATTTTTGATGCCTTTATATACCGAAATGGCAAAATCCGTTGATGGCAAAGAACGCGCAATTAATATCTATAAGAAGGCGAGACCTAATTATCATTTTGTTTCTACCAATTCTATTGATGCCTTGTTAAATTGGGAAGAAAGCTAAAAACGATCAAGCGACAAAAACTAGGCTTTAATGTCATTCATATAGTCCATCTGAAACCCTACTTTTTGACCATTGCCCATGGGTTTTTCATTTTTCATTTTCTTCAGGAGATTGGTGTTTTGAATTTCGTGATAGCTTGACCCTATTAAATCCATGTCAACGGCTGTAAGAATACACTTTTCTATTAGCAGCCTCAGCCAGGCTTGAGAAATAACGTTGTTGACAATATCAGTGAACAGGAAATTTAATTGCTGCGCACCTTCCACGAAAAAGTGTTTTTCATCATTGACAATCAACCGGGCGATCAAATATCCCGGATCGTCAAGTCGGTTGTATTTAATCGTATCGGACAGAAAGTTATATACCATTATCTGACCAAAATATTTTCGTTCATCCTTTTCTTTGATGTAATCACTTTGCATGACAACGTACTCATTATTAAATGTAACTACATTGGTGGCCAGCGAAAATATCAGCATGTCACTTCCCACTTTCAGATGAAACTCATATTTGTTCTTTTCGATAAACTTTACCTCCACACTTTTATCAACCTTATTGATCCTTGTATTTAACTGCTTGATGATGTCTTTTGCTTCGGTTTCGATATCTTTAAATACCTCCTGAATCGTCCTAAAGGTATTTTGTTTGACACAGGCTTTGCCTTTCAGTTTTTCAAAGATTTGATCGAGGGCTTGTTCTTGGCTTTGCATATTTTCCGCGGTTTATTTATCTATAACAAATTAATACGCCATTATGTTACGCGTATTGTCGTGTAGCCAACGTTTATTGGTTTGCTTGGTTTTTCTGCATAAAAAAACCTCCCATTCTAAAGATAACCAGGAGGCTTTTTATATTTCTAAAATCTTTGACGGATTTTTACAGTCTGACTACAGGGTTCTTTTCACTTCTTTCTCTTCAAATCCCTCAATTACGTCCCCGACCTTAATGTCATTAAAGTTTTTGATGCTTAGTCCGCATTCATAGCTGAACTTAACTTCATTTACATCATCTTTGAAACGCTTGAGTTGATCAATATCTCCCGTATATACCACAATGCCGTCTCTAACCAGTCTAATTTGGTTATTTCTTTTGATCACGCCATCGGTGACATAACATCCGGCGACGGTACCAACTTTTGATATTTTGAAAACTTCCCTTACCTCGATATTTCCGGTGATGACTTCTTCAACTTTTGGAGCCAGCAGACCTTCCATGGCATCTTTCACATCATTAATAGCATCGTAGATAACCGAATAAAGTCTGATTTCGATTTCTTCACTTTCAGCCAGCTTGCGGGCTCCGTTGGAGGGTCTTACCTGGAAGCCTACAATGACGGCATCGGAAGCCGAGGCTAATAACACGTCAGACTCGGAGATTTGCCCTACCCCCTTGTGAATGATGCTTACCTGGACCTCTTCGGTAGAAAGTTTTAATAAAGAATCAGAAAGCGCTTCTACGGATCCGTCCACATCACCTTTTACGATAACATTCAGTTCCTTAAAGCCTCCGATCGCCAATCGACGACCAATTTCATCCAGTGTGATATGTTTTTTGGTACGAATACTTTGCTCTCTGGCAATTTGTTCTCTTTTGTTGGCAATTTCTCTGGCTTCGCGTTCGGTTTGCATACCGTTCAGTATATCCCCTGCCTGCGGTGCACCGTCAAATCCGAGTAATTGTACAGGTGTTGAGGGGCCTGCTCTTTCTATGCGATTTCCACGATGATCAAACATGGCTTTTACCCGGCCATAGTGGGATCCGGCAAGGATAATATCACCGACATTAAGCTTACCTTGCTGTACCAGAATGGTCGTTACATAGCCTCTACCTCTGTCGAGTGTGGCCTCTATAACCGTACCTACTGCACTTTTTTCAGGATTGGCTTTGAGTTCCAGTAATTCAGCCTCCAGCAAGACTTTTTCCAACAACTCATTGATACCCTGACCGGTTTTAGCTGATATTTCCTGGCATTGGTATTTTCCACCCCAGTCTTCAACCAGGATATTAATACCTGAAAGTTCCTCTTTTATTTTATCAGGACTGGCATTTGGTTTATCAATCTTATTAATGGCTATAACAATGGGGACACCTGCCACCTGGGCATGGTTTATAGCTTCTTTGGTTTGAGGCATGACGTTGTCGTCAGCAGCTACCACAATGATAACAACATCGGTAACCTTTGCTCCTCTCGCCCTCATGGCTGTAAAGGCCTCGTGACCAGGTGTATCGAGAAATGCAATGCGCTTCCCGCTTTCCGTGACCACATCATAGGCACCGATATGTTGTGTAATACCGCCGGCCTCACCCTCAGTTACTTTAGAACTTCTGATGTAATCCAGTAAAGAAGTTTTACCATGATCTACGTGGCCCATAATTGTTACGATCGGAGCCCTTTCAATCAGGTCTTCTTCGTTGTCGGCTTCCAATACCACGTCGACATCCTCTTCCGTGGTTGTGAAATCAACACTGAAGCCGAATTCATCAGCAATAAAGGTAATAGATTCTGCATCGAGGCGCTGGTTGATGGAAACGAACATGCCCATACCCATACAGGTTGAGATAACGTCGTTCACAGAAACACTCATCAGAGTAGCAAGATCATTGGCGGAGATAAACTCCGTCACTCTTAAAACCTTTGAATCTTCCTGGGCCTGAAGCATTTTCTCTTCATGCGCCTCCGCAATGGCAGATCGTTTTTCTTTTCTGTATTTTGACCGGTTGGACCGGCCCCCTTCTTTACCACCTCCGCTAAGCTTAGCCAGGGTAGCTTTAATCTTTTCCTGTATTTCCTTGTCAGAAGGATCTTCCTTGGTAATCCTTTTTCTTTCTACATCCTTGTTGCCCTTGAATTTATTACCGCCATTCCGGTTGTCGTTTCTCCCCTTTTGTCCGGTGTTGCTAACAGTAACTCTTTTTCGCGGTCTTTTCTTCTTGGCCTTTTCTTTTTCTTCATCCGAGGAGGCCACCGGCTGATCTTTTTTCTTAGGCTTGGCTGATGGCAAGTCTATTTTCCCCAAAACCTTTAAACCTTTCAGGGTATCGGCTTTCGCTTTGATCACTGTTTTTTCTTCATCATCAAGATCATCATCCGGATCCAATGAAGCCTCCGCGGGCGCTTCCTCGACTTCTTCTTTTTCCTCGTCGGCCTCTTTGGTTATTTCATCTTCCACCTCGGAAGCCACTTCGTCCTCAGCTTCGTCGGATGGTGTTGTCTCGTCTTCTTCAACAACCGGGTCAGGAGCAGATTCCGCTTCGGGTTCCTTTTGTATTTCTTCCTTAGCTTCCGCTTCTTTTTCCAGGTCAATTTTACCCACCACTTTTATCCCCTTCAACTTAGGTGAGGAGGTTAACTTTTCTTCTTTTTTATCCTCTTCTTTAGGTGGCTGCGGCGCGCTTTGCTCTTTGACCTCTTCGACACCCCCGGCAGTTTCTACTGAAATTCCCTTTATAAAAATCTCCTCTTCTTCGTCTTTCTTAACTGCCTCCTCAGAATGATCCTGATCGATTACGAAATTATCGCCATGTTTTTTCCCAATGGTGAGCCCGGAAGCTTCTTCGCGATCCATGGCTGATGATTCAAATTCTTTGGCCAGCATGTTAAACTGCTCCATGGAGATTTTTGCATTGGGGCTATTTTCGACCTCAAAGCCTTTATCCTCCAGCGCCTCAATAATGGTATTTTTTCCCACATTGAGTTTTCTCGCCACCTGGCTAAGCCTCATCATTTTTTCATCTGCCATACTCAAATATGCCTCTTTTTTCTGATTTTTAAAAATTAATAAGTTATTCGAATTCCTGACTTAAAATTTTAATAACATCTTCTATAGTTTCCTCTTCAAGGTCGGTTCTTCTTGTCAAATCTTCAATGGATAGTGCCAAAACACTTTTCGCCGTATCAAGTCCGGTTTTCTTGAATTCGTCAATTACCCAGGACTCAATTTCATCGGAGAACTCTTCCAGTATTACATCTTCCTCCTCATATTCATCAAGCTCTCTAAACACATCGATCTCGAAGCCGACTAATTTGCTGGCGAGCTTAATGTTTTGCCCACCTTTACCGATGGCCAGTGACACCTGATCCGGCTTCAGATAGACGGATACTCTTTTGGCCTCTTCATCGATCTTTAAACTGGTAATCTTAGCAGGACTCAAGGACCTGGAAATATACAGATCCAGATTGTCGGTAAAATTAATTACGTCAATGTTTTCATTTTGTAATTCCCTGACTATACTGTGTATTCTGGAACCCTTCATACCAACACAAGCGCCTACGGGATCAATCCGGTCATCATAAGATTCAACAGCTACCTTGGCCCGCTCTCCGGGTTCCCGCACCACTCTTTTAATAGTGATCAGACCATCGTATACTTCCGGCACCTCACTCTCAAACAATCGCTCCAAAAAGATCGGAGAAGTTCTTGATAAAATGATTCTCGGATTACCGTTCATCATTTCTACCCGGTGCACAATGGCTCTTACCGATTCCCCTTTTCTATATCTGTCTTTAGGAATTTGCTCGGATTTAGGTAAAATAACTTCGTTTCCTTCCGCATCTATTAATAGTACTTCTTTGCTAAGTGTTTGATAAACTTCGGCCAGGATGATTTCTCCTACCAATTCTTTGTATCGGTTAAATACATTATCCTTTTCCAGATCCTTGATCTTTTGTATGAGCGTTTGTCTGGCAGTCATTACCGCCCTGCGCCCAAAATCTTCGAGTTTCACCTCCTCGGCAACCTCTTCGCCAATTTCAAAATCGGGCTCTATCTTGCAAGCATCGCTCAAACTTATTTTATCGTAATCCCAGATGTCCTCCGAGTTATCGTCAACAATTTCTCTGAATCTCCAAATCTCCAAATCCCCTTTATCCGCATTGATAATAATATCGAAATTATCATCAGTTTCGAATTTTCTTCGGATCATGGTCCTAAAAACATCTTCAAGTATCCTTATCATTGTGGGTCTGTCAATATTTTTATTTTTGGCAAACTCAGCAAAGTTCTCTATTAAAGTTCCTGCATCCATTTTATTTACTTAAATGAAACTAACACATTTGTTTTTTTGATGTCAGAGAAATAGATCTCTGTTTCCACGTAATCTATTTTTCTGTTTTTCGATTTTTGCTCGGCGTTAACGGTAATAGAATGATCTGCCACCTTTATTAATTCGCCCTGCTTTTCAATATTATTACTTAACAAAACCTTTAATTTCCTACCAATATTTTTCAAATACTGTCTTTTGAATTTTAGCGGGTAATCAAGACCGGGGGAAGAAACTTCCAGAATGAAGGCACTTTCAATAAGCTTTTTTTGCTCCATAGCTTCGGCTACTGTTCTGCTTATCTTTGCACAGTCATCAATATTCAATCCATTATCACCATCAATCAACACTTTTATTTTCCTGGGACCCTTGTTGGCAGAAATCTCGATATCTACTAAAAACAACGTATCATCATCAAGATTGCTCACAACAATTTCTTCCAATTCCCTTCTAATGTCCATTAAAACAGTTTAAATTTCTCATATGAAAAGAGGGGACTAAAGTCCCCTCTTACTGCTTAAATTTCGTTTTCTGTGGCAAAGTTAAGGTAAAAATACATTAATTCAAACAAATCATTAATTTGCAATTTATTAAGTTGAGCCAAGAGGATTTAATCAACAGAATATCGGGATTTCCGTTAACAATATTTTAATGGTTTGCCTACTATTTTACTAAATTTGCCCCATGTTGAAAGATTTAAGACTATACAATACACTTACTAAGCAGAAGGAACTTTTTGAACCGATCAACCCGCCTTATGTTGGCATGTATGTCTGTGGCCCCACGGTTTATAGCGATGTGCATATTGGAAATATGAGAACCTTTCTGGTTTTTGATGTGATATACAGATATCTTTTGTTCCTGGGCTACAAAGTAAGGTTTGTTCGCAATATTACCGATGTCGGTCACCTGGAGCATGACGCTGACGACGGCGAAGATAAAATAGCCAAAAAGGCCAAATTGGAAAACCTCGAACCGATGGAAATTGTGCAACGGTATACGCTTGGTTTCAGGCAGGTGGCGGCACAATTGAATATGTTGCCTCCTAGCATTGAGCCGTCAGCCACAGGGCATATCGTTGAGCAAATAAATATGATAGACAAGTTGTTGAAAAACGGATTAGCTTATGAGGTCGACGGGTCGGTTTATTTTGATGTGAACAAGTACAATGAAAATCACCATTATGGCATATTATCTGGCCGGGTTCTTGAAGATTTAGTAGCAAGTAGTCGGGATTTGGACGGGCAGGAAGAAAAAAGGAATAAGGTGGATTTTGCACTTTGGAAAAAAGCAACACCCTCTCATATCATGCGGTGGGAATCTCCCTGGAGCCTGGGTTTCCCCGGCTGGCACCTTGAATGTACTGTGATGAGCACCAAGTATCTTGGTGAGTCGTTCGACATTCACGGGGGAGGTATGGATTTGAAATTTCCACATCATGAGTGTGAAATAGCGCAATCGGTTGGCTGCAATGGGCAGCAGCCTGCCAAATATTGGATTCATTCGAACATGCTAACAACAAATGGGCAAAAAATGAGTAAATCTCTGGGAAATTCGTTTTTGCCCGGACAGCTGTTTACAGGTGATCACCCGTTACTGGATGAAGCCTACAGCCCCATGACTGTCAGGTTTTTTATTTTACAGTCTCACTATTCCAGCACCCTTGATTTTTCTAATGAAGCGCTAAAAGCGGCTAAAAAGGGTTATAAAAAAATGATCAACGGATTAAAGGTGCTACGAGGGCTTGCCTACGTTGAAGAACCTGAGACTACGCCAGATCAAAAAGTAATAGACCAGGTAAACCGGTTATGTGATAATTGTTATAGGGCCATGAATGATGATTTCAATACTGCCCTAACCATTGGCCATTTATTTAACCTATTAAAAAAGATCAACTCGCTACATACCCAAAACCTTAAGTTCGGAGCTTTAGGAAAGGCCGTATTTGACAGAATGAAAGAAACTTATGAAACATTTGTTCTGGATGTGCTGGGGTTGAAAGAAGAGCAGCCGGATGTTTTGACCGGACTAACGCAATCGTTGATAGATATTTACAAAGAAGCCAAGAGCAATAAGGAATTTGAGGTGGTGGATAAAATCAGGGCTGACTTCAAAGCCCAGGGTTTAATCATCAAAGACATGAAAAATGATATTTCCTGGGCTTACGAAGAATAGCGGGAAATGATTACATACTATAGTGGCATGAAATTCTTCAACTACCTGTTACTGCTTTTCGGTGTAATGACAATCTTGGCAGCGTGTGATTCTGAAAAGAAAGCAGAAGATAAACTTCCTCTGGAGGCAAATAAAAAGCCGGAAATAGCCATCCCCGAATTTAATGCCGACTCAGCTTATCATTTTATCGAAAAACAAGTAAGTTTTGGACCTCGGGTTCCCAATGGTGTTGGTCATCGCGAATGTGGCGACTACCTGGTTGAAAAACTGAAAAGCTACGCTGATGAGGTAAAAGAGCAACAATTTGAGTCGAAGGCTTACGATGGAACCAATTTATATTTGAAGAACATTATTGCAAGTTTCAATACAAACTCGAAAAAGAGGATATTGCTCGCAGCGCATTGGGATACAAGGCCCGTTGCGGATAAGGATTCGGTAAACAAGCAGGAGCCTATTGCCGGGGCAAATGATGGTGGAAGCGGTGTGGGTGTTTTGATGGAAATTGCCAGGCAGCTTCACCTGGATACAGGGTTTCGTGTGGGTGTTGATCTGATATTGTTTGATGGTGAAGACTACGGTGTTCCGGTTTATGAGGAAGGTTTTAAAAACGTTCCCTATAGTGGCTATTGTCTGGGCTCTCAATATTGGGCCCGCAATAAACATGTGCCGGGCTATTCCGCTTATTATGGTGTTTTACTGGATATGGTTGGCGCGAAAGGGGCCAAGTTTTACCAGGAAGGGCTATCAATGAGCAGTGCTCCCAGCATTGTTAAAAAAGTGTGGGACTTCGGACATGGCCTGGGATATGGCGACTATTTTATTTATCAAAAAAGTCAGGACATTTTAGACGACCATAGATTTGTCAATCAGTGGGCAAATATTCCTATGATAGATATTGTGGAGTACGATCCTGCTACCAAGAATTATTTCAGTGATTATCATCACACACATCGCGATAATATGGACCTGATTGATAAGAACACGTTGAAAGCTGTGGGACAAACCGTCCTTAAGACGATTTACCTGGAATAACTAATGGCTTTTTTGTCAAGCAGGCTTTCGGAAGCACCTGACAAACAACAATTATAACAAATAAAAAAACCCTTTGACATTCACTAGCTTCAAAGGGTCCTTTATTGAGAGGGTTAATTTTATTTAATTTCCTGCAGGCGGGGTAATTCCCAATTTCTTTAATACAAGATTTGAGATATTATCTTCTTCCCGCGCATCCAATAAGATAGCGGCTCCTCCAACGTCAGAACTAAATACGTGTGTATAGCCGGCTTCTTTTCTCACGTCTTTAATGGCCTTTTCAATCTTTTCATAAGCTGGTTTCAATAGCTCCACCTGCTTTTTCTGCATAGATTGCTCTGCCTCCTGCTGGAATTGCGTGATATTGGTTTGCATACTCTGAAGTTCTCTTTCTTCTGCCTGACGCGCAACGTCGGTCATATTGGCACCGTTTTGTTGATAGGCAGAAGCTCGCTTCTGAAATTCCTCAACTTTCGATTGAATTTGATTCCTCAGCTGCGTCTGATAATCCTCAAGATCTTTCTGAATAGATTTAGCCTCCGGCAGCAAACTTAAAATATACTCGACATTTGTATAACCAATTTTTAACTGGTCTTGCGCCTGAGCCGTATAATTAAACATAAAAAAAACAAAAAGCGCAATTATTAACTTTTTCATCATTATTGTAAAATTAACTTTATTCAATTACTTTGTTCCTCTTTTTGGCCGATCCCCAATTCTTCCAGTACATTTTCGGTAAAATCATAAATTGGATCGGTGTAAATCATAATCAAATCACCTGACTTGTCAAAAATCATTTGTAATCTGTTGTCTTTAGCTACTTTTGCAGAGGCCTTAAAAATTTTGTCCTGGAGTGGCTTCACCAATTCCTTTCTCTTTAAAAATAGCAATCCCTCGTAGCCGAAAACCTTGTTATGGTATTCTTTCACCTCGTTTTCTTTTTTCTTTATATAACTAAGCCTGTCATCTTTCATTTCGCGGGTAAGTAAGACCTCTTCCGCCTTGAGTTTGTTATATAAAGATTCTATCTCCTTATACTTATTTTGAATTTCTTCTTGCCATTGCAAGGAAATTTTATTGATTTCCGCCTGCGCTTCATTGTATTCAGGCATCTGGCTTTTGATAAAATCAGTGTCTACATATCCGAAACGCTGACTGTAAGCAGAAATCAGGCTTGCAAAGGTAAAAAAAGAAAAGAGGAAAAAATAGATAAAACTAGTTTTTGTCATAATTATCTCAGCTGTTGCCCAATGGTAAAGTGGAATTGCGCTCCACTTTTGGTGCTTGTACCAGGCAGTGTATCGAAGCCATAGGCCCAGTCAATACCGATCAGGCCAAAGGCAGGCATGAATATTCTCGCGCCAAAGCCGGCAGATTTATACAGGTTATTAATATTAAAATCCCTGTATTCTGCCCAGTTGTTACCCGCTTCACCAAAGCCAAGGACATAAATGGTTGCTGATGGGTTAAGAGATACCGGGTATCTTAGCTCAAATACAAATTTATTGTAGACCACTCCTCCGCGAATCTGGTCAGGTCCAAGGTTTCCGGTTCCGGTAGTGTAGTTAGGCGGTGTTACTGTGTTGTCTTCATAACCTCTTAAACCTATGATATCATTACCAATTAAAAAGTTCTGTCCGCCAAGACCGCTACCTCCCATTACAAATCGTTCAAACGGTCCGATTCCGGCCTTCCTTGTGTAAGAGCCTATGAAGCCCAAATGAGCTCTGGATTCCAATACCAGGTTTCCTATGATTTGCGTGTAAAACTTGGCATCGAATAACCATTTATGAAATTCCACCAGATTGTACCGGGTGGCGTTATCGGCATTTTCATAGTCTATATCATTGAATAGTGAATAGGGCGGTGTTAAGCTCATACTTAAAGATACAGATGACCCCGTTGTCGGATACATAGTACTTGGACCGGCACTATTCCTGGAAATAGTGGTATTAAAAGTCAAGTTATTAGATATACCTGTAGAAAATCCTAGGGAAGTACCAAAATTATCCAGGTTATAAATGAAATAGTTAATAGAGTTGGAAATGAAAAAGAAATCGTCGGGCCACCTTAACCTTCTTCCCAGGCTCACACTTATACCACTTAATTTAAGGGAACCATTGAAATCGTTGAGACTACGAGGGAAGACCAATTGTCCATTCACATCCCGTATTGGCTGACCGTTTTCATCCGTCTCGAAAGTTCGGATACGCTGGATGGAGCGGGTGAGATTGACGGTAAAGGCGTTTGGTTTTTTACCACCAAGCCAGGGCTCGGTGAAAGTAAAGGAATAATTCTGAAATGCCCTGCCATTCGCCTGAACCCGTAAAGCCAATTTTTGACCATCGCCGACGGGTAAAGGATGCCACTTGGAGCGATCGGTGATGTTTTTAATGGAAAAGTTGTTAAATACCAATCCTAAAGTCCCCACAAATCCATAAAATCCACCCCAACCGCCGGAGAGTTCAATCTGATCACTCGGTCTTTCAACAACGGAATATTCAATATCCACTGTTCCGTCTGCCGGGTTGGGGATAGGTTGCATCCCAATTTGTTCGGGGTCAAAATATCCTAACTGTGCAATTTCACGGTTGGTTCTTATCAATTGCTCTCTGCTGAATTTTTGTCCTGGTAAAGTTCTTATTTCTCTTAAGATAACGTGGTCGTTAGTACGGTCATTGCCTTTGACGATGACCTTATTAATAGTGGCCTGCGTACCCTCGTGAATCCGCATTTCCACGTCGATCGAGTCATCTTCGATTCTGACTTCAACCGGATTAACGGTGAAGAACAGGTAACCGTTATCCAGGTAAAGTGAACTTACGTCAGCACCGGTAGGATTGTAATTTAATCTTTTATTGACTAATTCAAGGTCGTATACATCTCCCTTACTAATTCCCAGAATCCTTTTCAACACATCGTCTTCATAAACATAATTTCCAGACCATATGATGTCCCTGAAGTAGTATTTTCTTCCTTCATCTACTTTAAATCTGATGTCGATAGTTTTGCCGTCATGGGCGTATACCGAGTCGGAGACAATTTTTGCATTTCTGTAACCCTTGGAATTGTAAAACTCTATCAGGGCCTTTTTATCGTCTTCATAGTCCGACTTAATAAATTTGGATCCATTGAAGAAATTCAATTTGAAATTGTCATTGAGGAAGCCTTTTAACTCATTGTTGCTTACTGCGACCGAGGAGTCTGCGAGGGACTTAATTTTTGCTTTATTAAGGCTAAAGAGTTCCCTGAAGAGCGTCTTGAAAATACTCAGCCGGGGATGTTCCTTGGTAGACTTAAGCTTCTTTTTCAGTTTTGCCTCACTGAAATTTTCATTTCCCGCGAAATAAATTTTGTTGATCTTAACTTTACTCTTTTTATCGACATCTATGAGCAGTTGTACCGAGTTAAATGCCAGGGTATCCTTAATCCGGGTCACTTTAACCTCAGTATTTAAAAACCCTTTTTCCACAAAATGCTTCTTAACGGTTAACTCCGTATTCTTTAGAATGGCATCGGTCAATACGCGACCCTTGATCAGTTTTATATCGTCATCCAGCTCTCCTTCCTGGGTTTTATTGACGCCTTTATAAGTTATTTTCGATAATCTGGGACGTTCCGTTAATTCTATTCTCAGGCTGATCTTGCCATTTTCGATTTTGGTGGAATAAATGCTGACATTTCCCATTAAACCCTGCCCCCATAACTTTTTAATAGCGCCGGAAATATTATCTCCGGGAATTTTTATTTTGTCGCCAACCTTTAAACCGGATAAGGAAATCAACGCGTTGTGATCCAGATACTCTGCTCCACTCACTTCAATATCTGCAATTTCATATTGTTTTGGAACGGCATAACTTATTTGGTCGTTGCTACGATTCTTATTGAAGTTATTATACCTGATTTGTCCTGGTAGCAGGTTATAGGTGCAGATGCAGATAATACCGAGTACAATTTTTTTCATAAGGGTTAAGAATTCACCTGTTCACTAATTTTTCCAAATCTCCTTTCTCTCTGTTGAAAAGACAATATTGCCTGATACAGATGCTTCTTTCTAAAGTCAGGCCATAACAAGTCCGTCATGTAAAGTTCGGTATAAGCAATCTGCCAAAGCAGGAAGTTGCTTATCCTCATTTCACCGCTAGTTCTAATCAATAATTCCGGGTCCGGTATTGTGCTTGTGTTCAAATAATTTGAAAAGAGATGCTGATCGACGCGATCAATATCAATTTTTTCATTTTTAACATCAATAGCCAAACCTTTTGCAGCCTCCAATAGTTCCCATCGACCGCTATAATTTAAGGCCAAAACCAATGTAAGCCCTGAGTTGTCTTTAGTAATCTCCATCGCCTCTTTCAAATTTGCCTGGCATTTTGTGGGAAGATTATCGGTATCACCAATGGATAGTAACCTCACGTTGTTATCCATCAGGGTTTTAATCTCATTCTTTATTGTAAACACCAATAAATCCCACAGGCCTTGAACTTCGTGTTTGGGCCTCGACCAGTTTTCCGTTGAGAACGCGTACAGCGTCAGGTAATCTATACCTAATTCCGCACAGCCCTCTGTTGTTTCTCTCACAGCCTTAATGGCATTCTTATGGCCAAAAAGCCGGGCTGCTCCCTTATTTTTTGCCCATCGACCATTGCCATCCATAATTACTGCTATGTGCCTGGGTAATTTACTTAAGTCAATCTTGTCTTTCATCCCTGCAATAAGGTGCAAAATTAAATTGTAAGGTACAAAATTGCTATTTTATTTTTGAGAATTATGCAATTTTCTTTGATTATTAGTTGTAGTCAAATGGACATATGATAGGGTAAAAAGCATAGCTAACGGATACACCAATAAAGTAATAAGTGTCGTTATCGTTTGGATTGCCGTATTGATAATTTTTGTTATTGGGTATGGCTTCTGATACATTATCCAGGTAATCAAAAAAGGTTTTTCTCGCTCCAAATTCAAAATTTAAGCGCCAATTGCGATTTAGGTCGTATTTTATTCCTACTCCAAATGGGATTACAGGTTGAAAGCTACTATATTCGAAAGGAGACTCCTCCTGGCCGAAAAAGGTGAAAAAACCAGCGCCGGCAAAAAAGTAGGGAGAAAAATTTACCACTGAATTTTTGGTCCGGTAATCCAGGAAGTTATATTCCAACGTCGCCGTAGGTTCGATTATAAAGATATCAAATGAAGCGTTGCGCGCCGCCGCAAAGGCATCAAATGGATTTTCGTCACTACCCTGTAGCTTGCCTAGGGTAACTGCATATCGTAAGCTGATCGCATCACTCAAATTGGTTTTATAATAGACCAGCCCTCCGAGACTATTTTCTTTGATTTGATAATTTTTGATCAAATCTCCGGTATAGGAGAATCCTCCCACCCCGGCACCAACCTCATATTTTTGAGCATACCCTGTTACTCCAATAAAAAGTAGTGTAACAAAAATAGGAAAACCGATTTGGGGTTTTCCTATGTTTAAATGCTTTATAATTTTATTCACTAAATTATCTGTATTTTGCACCTCCAAACAAAGACCCTCCAAAGATGTATGTTAGCTTAATGCTCGTAACAATATAAATGTCATTGTCTTTAGCGTCGCCTCGGATGTCCGTGCGACTATTTTGTCCGTATCCGGCAATTACATTATAAGTTGTCCCATTGGCACCTACATAAGAGGCCGTACTGGAAACAATTTCAGCGATACTTGGAATTGTTAATTCCCTGGCGCTACCAGATTCTACATCGTTAACCTCTCGCGAACGATCTGACATGGCTCGCGCAAGATCACTATCCAAAGCGCCCAGGTCAATGTATTTGCCGCTAACATCATCAATATGATCAAAGAACAAATGTCTGTACCCCACCTCCAGTGAAAGATCCAGGCCTTGGTTTAATCTATACCTTACTCCAAAACCCACCGGAATGGCTATTTGTACTTTACTGTAGGTACTAACGCCGCTGCCTTCACTATATTGTCCTTCTGTACCCAATGGCTCCAGCGCTACCCACTGGCCCGCCTCGGCGAGCGGGGTACCACTATTGACATCCGTATCGGGGACCAGACCCTTTGGATTATGGAATAAGACCGCTACTCCACCAAAAATATATGGAACAAAATCAGGACGTGTAACAAATGTGCCATAGTTAGGTATCAGATCCAATACGCCAGTTGCCGAAAGCTCAAATATATCATTTCTAAATTGCAGGTTACGAACATACCTGAACCTGGCATCCTGATCATTTGGATCAGCAGATTTAAAGTCGGATCCTTTAAGCCTGCCATACAGCAATGATCCCCTTATGGAAACACGTGGTAGTATTTTTCTTTGAAATGATACACCTACCCCAGGCCTGGTAAAAGAGATGTCCGTGCTGGCAATGGAGGATTTGGGAGCGAGGTCACCAAAATAGTTCATAGAACTGATGCTAAAAGAAGCCGAATTGTAGGAGCGCTGGCCAAATGGTGTGGAGGTTCCACCCCTATAACTGGAGATCTGCCGGTTTTTTAACCTGATATTCCGGGTTTTTGGTCTGCGCCTCTGAGCGTAAACATTGGCTTCTGCAAATACAAATAGTCCTAAGAGCAGCAGAGCCAAATTTAATTTTCTCATTTTCAGTTAATTAATAAAGGTTAAATTCACACTGAAACAACAGCGAGTAATTCAAGACTTCAATAGTTCAGTACAAGACGATTTTATTAGTTTCTCAACGATATTCAAACAACTAAATTAATGCCATTATTTCGGTTGAAACAGAACCGGAAACCCTTCTTTCCATCTTCTTATCCCAGATCATATTTAAATTACAATTGTAACTTTTACCAAAAATAACAATATTTTATTTAAAATATGTCTACTATTTGGTTGACCATGAGATTTAAAGCTAATAAAAAAATGATATATAAATCAAAGATTGATACTTGGTTTTTAGATAATTAGGTAAAATGATGCATAAACGATAGGGTTAAACAATAGCCTAACATCTAAAATTGAAATTTAGGAAGATTAAACATTCCTTTTTGAATATTTTCTTAAAATCTGGAAATTGAGGTATTAAATGTGATGGTGTTGATGAAAATATTACCCGAAAATTGATAACTACTGCTTCAGGTAATCATCTTTTTGGTCATAAATGATCAGTATCTAATGAAAACAGTTAAGGCATGCCACAACATTTGGAGCATGCCTGTAATTCGATTATGAAATGATTTGAGGGCGTTATTTGGACTGGTAAACTTTTATGAGACGACAATCCACGCCGGGGAGTTTACCTGTACTTGGCTTTACCAAATATTGAGCTACCTAATATGTAATTTACCCTAATGCTTGTTATAACGTAAATATCATTGTCATTTGAATTTCCTCTGATGTTCGTGTTGTTGGCATTGCTGCCATAACCTCTTATCAAATTATTGGCATCGCGCCTATTGACGATTTCGGCTACCAAAGGATTGGTCAGGTCTCGTGTCTCACCTGATTCGACCGCTGTTAGTTCTCTGGACCGGTCCGACATGACTCTGGCCAGGTCGCTGTTTAAGGTATTCAGATCGACATAACTTCCGCCAACGTCATCCAGGTGATCGAAAAACAAATGGCGATAGCCAACTTCAACTTCTACATCTAATGACTCGTTAACCTTGTATCTGACACCTATTCCAACCGGAACTGCTAATTGAACTTTTTTGTAAGGACTTACGCCGCTTCCGTCACTATATTGCCCCTCGGTTCCCAGTGGTTCCAACGCAATCCATTTACCTGCATCTTCCAAAGCCTGGCCTGTGTTAACATCTGTTTCAGGTACAAGCCCCTTCGGATTATGATAAAAGACCGCTATCCCGCCAAATACGTAAGGCGTAAAGGTTGGACGTCCCAAAAAAGTGCCATGATGCGGTGTAATATCTATCACTCCCTGGGCCGAAAACTCAAAAATATCGTTTCGAAATTGCAGATTTCTAACATATCTGAATCTGGCGGATTCATCGTCAGGGTTCGCAGAACTAAAATCTGACCCTTTCAGACGGCCATATAACAATGAACCTCTAACCCAATATCTTGACCCTATTTTTCGATGCAAATGGAGACCAAAACCAGGTCTGGTAAAAGATATATCTGTACTGGTTGCCCCTGCTTTTGGAGCCAGGTCACCAAAGTAGTTTAAGGCATTAACACTAAATCCTATAGTAGTATAGGCTTTTTTACCAAATCCTCCCGCAACGCCGCCTCTATAGGTGGAAATACGTTTGCTTTGGGCCCTAATCTGCCTGCTTCTGGATCGGGATTGTGCCATTAACTCATACTCGGATATAAAAAAAAGGGTAAGCAACGTTGAAACAAATAACAATTTTTTCATAATCTCCACTAATTACTGATTAGCTATACTTGGTTTGTACTAATTCTATGCTTGAACAAAGAACCCAAGTATTGAGAGTTATTAAAAACTAATAATAGCTAATTCCTGACGTCCAAACCCCAGTTGAGTTTTTGACGTAAGTTATCGAGGAAATTGTAACCGTCTAACTTCACCAATTTGACCGCAAAGTCCTCTTTTTTTACGGCTAATTGAATGGATGCATCGACGGTATAGGACCGGGAATCCAGGGAAACAAGGAAATTTTTACTACGCCCTTCAATCTCAAAGGAGATGACACTTTTGTCGGAGACGATCATGGGGCGAACGTTCAGGTTGTGTGGACTTACCGGTGTGATGATAAAATTATTGGATTGTGGTAAAACCAACGGTCCTCCGCAGCTTAAAGAATATCCGGTGGATCCTGTGGGAGTGGAAACTATTAACCCATCTGCCCAGTAAGAGTTTAAGTACTCTCCATCGATATAAGCATGTACCACAATCATTGATGACGTATCCTTTTTGAGAATCGTCATTTCATTAAGGCCGAAATTTAGGCCATCAAAAATATCTTTATCAGCGATTAAATGAATTAATGATCGCTGGTCAATTTTGTAATAGTTTTTGTATAAAGCTTCTATCGCACTGCTAATACTATGCTGGTGCGTGGTGGCCAGGAAGCCAAGCCTTCCCATATTAATGCCTAATACGGGGATCTCCAGGCGGCCGACGTGGGTTACCGCCTCCAGGAGCGTACCATCGCCACCAAGTGAAATCATGAAGTCAACGTCCGAGAGATCATCCTTCAGCTGGTAGGTTTCATAATTACCGGCTTTAATGCTGGTTCGGGAAATTTTATCATGAAAATATTTGGAAATCAGCAGCTCCGCCTTTATTTGATTTAACTCATCAAACAGCTTTTGTATGGATTGTACACTTTCTTCATTGAACTGTCTTCCATGGATGGCTATTTTCATTGTCAAATATTTGTCCCGTTTAGATAGGCAGGTAAATTTGGATAAAAGAATTTACATTTCAAGATATTTCATTAATATATCCAATCTTTCCTGTTCAGTGGCGGCGTGTTTGGTTTCATGGAATCTGGCAATGATCTTGTAGCCGAATCTTTCCAACGTAGCCGTTATGTGAGAGAGGTCGGTTTTATTGGTTTTGATGGTGAGCTTGATTTTGCTGGTATCCAAGGCGTCATTGGTAATCCAGGCACTTAATATTTTTGCGTTTTCGGCTTCTATGAGCCGACTAACCTCTGCGAGTGAATAGTCGATCTGATTTAATGATAACACAATGATGCCACCGGCGCTTTGTACAGCAGCAGTTTGAGCAAATGCGGCGATGGTGTCTTCAATGTTAATTACGCCATGGTACTGATTGTCTTCATCCAATACTGCAATTATTTGTGCCTGATTGTCAGAAGCTATTTTGATTACATCATAAATGTGTTGATGGAAATAGACAAAGCAGTCCTTACCATCCAGTTTGTAGTCACCAACGTTTTTGTCGGAGTCATTTTCTTCTAATATAATGTTTTCGGAGATTAAACCTTTATAATAGCCGTTTTCTAAAACCGGTAATTGATTGGTCCTTAACTCTTCCATCCACTTTACGGCTTTTGAGGCCGGATCTGTCACCTTTAAGGGGGGGATCATTTGGTTTATTATTTCTACTGCTATCATAATTAATCTGGAAATCTGACCATGTTAATTTATTACCATCAAATATTTTGCCATCATGCAACCACCTTTTCGTCGATAAACTCCTCCAGTAGTACATTAAATTTTTCCGGGTGTTCCATCATAGGGGCATGTCCACACCGATCGATGAATTTAAGCTTTGAGTTTGATAACAACCTGTTAAATTCGTGTGCCACCATAGGTGGGGTTATGGTATCATTCAAACCCCAAATCAGCAATGTGCGGGTTTTAATAGAAGGGATTTCTCTGGCCATATTATGTCTTTGGGCAGATTTGGCTATCGCCACAATTCTAAGACATTTGGGAACACTCTTGGTGGTCGCAAAAACTTCATCCACATATTCCTTGGTTGCCGTTTTCGGATCGTAAAAAGTGTATTCCACCCTTTCTTTTATATAATCATAGCTACCCCTTTTGGGAAATGAGCCACCCATACCATTTTCAAACAGACCCGAACTTCCCGTGAGCACCAATTTCTTAACGTTTTCCTGATGGCCTAAAGTATAGATGAGCGCAATATGTCCACCTAAGGAATTACCCATCAGAAATAAATCTTTAAGATTTAAGGTAGCAATAAATGCTTTCAGATAGGCCACAAGTCCGTCCAGCCCGGCTTCTCTGACTGGCATTTCATAAATAGGAAGTATAGGAATAACAACTCTGAAGTCCCGTTTAAACCTGTTAACGACACCTTCCCAGTTACTCAAAGCACCAAATAAGCCATGCAGTAATAAGATTACCTGCCCTTGACCTTCATCAATGTACTTATATTGGCCGGTTTTTTTTACTTCAATATCTAACTTCATCCTGACTTTTTTTGTAAACACCGTTATTTGCAAAATAACAAAAATAAAAAGATAATCAATTCAGAATTTCTTTAATTCTGCAACAATGTTTTCTACATATTGCCATCAAACAGAGCAATGCGGCGTTCAGGCAAGTTAAGGAGATGATGGTTTGATGAGATCTTTGATGGCGTCGAGCAAGTTGCCAGTGAAGGGGAGAAAAGAAGAGATCAACTCAATGGTTTTTGGTCCCAGCGGTTCAATTAACGGGTAAATTAAAGAGGCATGACGGGTTTCTTCCGGTATATGGAATCCAACTGTATGGGTTAGCCATAGAAAGATGCTAATGGCAATGGCCCACTTTAATATACCCAGCAACGCCCCGGCAAAATTGTCCAGGCTTCCCAACAACGTCAGGTCGAGCACCTTTTTAACAAATCTCCCCAGTAGATTAACCAAAACCAGAATAGCGATAAAAATTAATATAAAAGCAATGTAGGGTACCAGATGACTGAAATTACCAAAATGATTATTTAAAAATTCGATACCCGTATGTAACAACCTGAACCCACCGGTAATCGCCAAGACCAGGGCCAATATACCAACAACTTCTATGAATAGTCCCTTCTTAAAACCTCGGTAGGCGCCAATGAGTAGTGCAATTAATAATATTAGGTCTAGGGTATTCACCTGGCTAATTCTGGAGAATGGTTTTAACTAAAGAAGAAATAGTCTTGCCGTCGGCTTTTCCAGCTAGTTTTTTGGTAGCAGCGCCCATCACTTTCCCCATATCCTGCGGACCACTGGCGCCGATTTCGGTTATAATCGCCTTTAATGCTTCTTTCAGTTCATCTTCTGATAATTGTTTAGGTAAGTAACGATTGATAACTTCCAGCTCCAGCAATTCCTTGCTGGCCAGATCTTCTCTTCCTTTTTCCTGATACAAGCCAGCCGAATCTTTCCTTTGCTTGGCGGCTTTCATCAGTAGTTTCATTTCCTGATCTTCTGAAAGAACGTCCTGAGAGCCTTTTTCCGTCTCAGCTAACAAAATTAAAGATTTAATACTTCTCAATGCTGTCAACTCATCTTTTTGCTTGGCTAACATCGCTTTTTTGATATCACCTTCGATTTGCTGCTTTAAACTCATATGTGCGTACTTTAATTTTATTAATTATTAACTTGCGCCAAAGTTATACAATTTTTAAGAAGTAAATGACCAAGCTTAGTGTTAATGTCAACAAATTCGCTACCTTAAGAAACGCGCGGGGTGGGAATAATCCCGATCTGATAAAGGTTGTTAAAGATTGTGAAAGTTTTGGTGCTCAAGGGATAACCGTTCACCCGAGACCCGATGAGCGGCATATCAGGTACCAGGATGTGCTGGATATCCACGAAGTGGTGTCAACAGAGTTTAATATAGAAGGCTATCCGGATGAACGTTATATGCAGCTTGTTGCCAGCGTGAAGCCCACTCAGGCTACTTTAGTGCCGGATGGGCCCGATGTTTTAACTTCCAATGCCGGCTGGGATACTGTTAAAAATGCCGGATTGTTAAAGGAAATTACCGACGAGTTAAAAAAATGTGGTGCGAGGGTGTCTATTTTCGTTGATCCCGATGTTGCTCAGGTTGAGGGAGTAGCTGAAATTGGAGCAGATCGTATTGAATTGTACACGGAACCTTATGCGGCAAATTTTAAGGCTGGACGTGAGGTGGCCATAGCACCGTATGTAAAAGCTGCTTTACGGGCGGAGGCTCTTGGGATTGAGGTGAATGCAGGGCATGACCTGGACCTGGATAATTTATTTTATCTTAAAGAGAGAATCCCCTTTTTGGCTGAGGTCTCGATCGGGCATGCATTGGTATGTGATGCACTTTATTATGGTTTGGATAATACCATTCCAATGTATCTTAGGGAATTAAATAAATAGTCAACAATTTTATGTCACTATATTTCAGGGAGGTTGGCAGTGGGCAGCCGGTAATTATTTTACATGGTCTATTTGGATCTTCAGACAATTGGCTTACCATTGCCAGGCAGTTGGCGACGGATTACAGGCTGGTATTGCCGGATCAGCGCAATCACGGCCGATCATTTAAAAGCGAGACTTTTGACTATCAATCAATGAGTCGTGATTTATTAGATTTTATCGAAGAAAACAGTATTGATCATCCGGTTATCATTGGACATTCTATGGGGGGGAAGGTAGCCATGAATTTTGCGGTGAACTATCCGTCCATGTTGTCGAAGCTGGTAGTTGTCGACATTGGCCCCAAGGCTTACCCTGTGCATCATCAGCAAATATTGTCGGGATTGAACCACCTGGATCTGACACGTATCAAGTCGCGCAAGGAAGCTGACGACTTGTTGTCCGATTATGTTGAGGAGGCAGGTGTCAGACAGTTTTTACTTAAAAATTTGGACAGGGATGAAGATGGCGCATTTACCTGGAAACTGAATCTACCGGTAATTACCAGGGAAATAGAGAATGTGGGAGAAGCCTTGTCGGTTGAAAAAACTTTTTCTAAACCCGCTCTTTTTGTAAAAGGCGAGCGGTCAGAATATATAGTGGATGATGATTCCCAACGTATCACTCAGATTTTTCCTGATAATCGAATAGTAAGTGTTTCCCGCGCCGGTCACTGGGTACATGCGGAAAACCCCTCCGAATTTCTATCGGTGATTAAAGCTTTTTTGATGGAATAGATTAAACCGAACTTTAGTGATAAAGGAGAAAGGCAAATTGTATGTAATCCCAACGGTGATTGCCGATCAATCGCACGATAGGGTTATTTTGCCTGAAGTAAAGGAAATCATAAAGCAGTTGGATTATTTTTTGGTGGAGAATGTCAGGACATCAAGACGGTTTATCAGCGCTTTGAAAACGGGGAAAAAAATTGAAGATATTCACTTTGAGGTGCTTGATAAACGCAGTACGATGGCCATGGTCAAGGATTTATTGCAACCGGCCTTCGATGGCACCTCCATTGGATTAATGTCAGAATCAGGTTGCCCGGGTATTGCAGACCCGGGGGCTAAAGCAGTAAACCTGGCGCATAAGTTTGATATACAGGTTGTCCCATTGGTAGGGCCTTCCTCCATTTTTTTGGCGTTAATGGCTTCGGGTTTCAATGGGCAATGTTTCAAATTCCATGGATATTTGCCGGTAGAAAGGCAGGAGCGGATCAGTAAGATCAAACTGCTGGAAAAAGAGTCGCGAAAGCTTGGGCAGTCTCAAATATTTATAGAAACTCCTTATCGTAATGATCATATGCTGGAAGATCTGGTTGGTCATTGCCACGGAGAAACCCGGATTTGCATCGCCAGGGATATTACTGGTAAAAATGAATTGATTAAAACTCAGAAGATTATTGCCTGGAAAAGTGAAAAACCGGATTTAAACAAGTGGCCAACAGTATTTGTGTTATATGCCGGCAAGGAAATGTAGCCCAATATTGATTTAGTTTAAATTCAAATTCCATTATGAATTAATTTTGTTGCAAAATAGTTATTTTAGCGATCCAAAATAAGATCAAAATAAATTTAAACATGTCATATTTATTTACCTCAGAATCAGTTGCAGAAGGCCATCCGGATAAAGTGGCAGATCAGATATCAGATGCCTTAATTGATAATTTTTTAGCTTTTGATGCCAATTCAAAAGTGGCTTGCGAGACTTTGGTCACTACCGGGCTGACGGTATTAAGCGGAGAGGTTAAGTCTCAGGCTTACCTCGATGTACAACAGATTGCAAGGGAGGTTATAGAAAGAATTGGTTACAATCGCGGTGAATACATGTTTGACGCCAATTCCTGCGGTGTTATTTCTGCAATTCACGAACAGTCTCCCGATATTAATCAGGGAGTAGATAGGGAAGAGCCGGAGGAACAAGGAGCCGGAGACCAGGGAATGATGTTTGGATATGCCACATCGGAGAGCGAGAATTTTATGCCCCTGGCACTGGATCTTTCTCATAAGATCCTGAGAGAGCTTGCTAAACTTAGAAGGGAGAATAAGGAAATACAGTATTTAAGACCTGATGCCAAGTCTCAGGTTACTATCGAATATTCTGATGATAACAGGCCGAAGCGAATTGAAGCCATTGTTATTTCCACTCAGCATGATGATTTTGGCGGAGAAGCTGAGATGCTCGCCAAGATCAGAGAGGATATGATCAATATTTTAATGCCCCGTGTTGTAGCACAATTAAAACCCGAGTTGCAGGGACTGTTTAACGGAAGCATCAAATATCATATTAATCCCACCGGCAAATTTGTGATTGGTGGCCCTCATGGGGACACGGGTCTTACTGGCAGGAAAATTATTGTAGACACCTATGGCGGAAAAGGAGCGCATGGAGGCGGTGCCTTTTCCGGTAAAGATCCTTCCAAGGTGGATAGATCCGCGGCCTATGCCACCAGGCATATTGCGAAGAATCTGGTGGCCGCCGGCGTGGCTGATGAGATGCTGGTGCAGGTTTCTTACGCCATTGGTGTAGCGGAACCTATGGGTATATATGTGAACACCTATAATAAATCAAAAGTCAATTTAACCGATGGTGAAATTGCCGAAAAGATTGGTGGTATTTTTGACTTACGGCCCTATGCCATAGAACAAAGGCTTAAGCTGCGTTCTCCTATTTATAGTGACACAGCCGCCTATGGCCATATGGGTAGGGAACCGGAGATTAAAAAACTTAAATTCACAAATACCAATGGTGAAGAGGTTATACATGAGGTGGAAACCTTCACGTGGGAGAAACTGGATTATGTCGATAAGATCAAAGAAGCTTTTAAAGACGACTTTAAATAAAAAAGGGGCCTGAGCCCCTTTTACTTTATAATGCTATTATAACTTTTCCTTATATTTTCTGATTTGCCTCCGAAGCGCCTCCACGGCCTGATCAGCAGCGGCTTCAAAGCTTTTTGACTGCTCTTTCGCAAAAAGTTGCTGACCTGGCATATTTAGCTTAATTTCCACTACTTTATTTTCATTTTTAATATCCTTATCCAATCGTAAAAATACTTCCCCATCGATAATTCTATCAAAGTATGTTTCTAGTTTTCCGGTTTTCTTATGAATAAAATCTAGAAGTTTTTGGTCGGCGTCGAAATGAATAGAATGCATTTGTAACTTCATAATTGTCTGATTTTAAAGTTAAACTTACCTTAAGCTTTAGGATGTGCTTGATCAAACACCCGTTTGAGTTTGTCAAGCGAATTATGGGTATAAACTTGCGTGGCTGCCAGGCTGGCATGTCCTAAGAGATCCTTTACGGCATTTAAATCTGCACCTTTATTTAGCAGATGCGTGGCAAAAGTATGTCTAAGCACGTGGGGACTCTTTTTTTCAACAGTAGTAAATATCGCCAGATACTTTTTAACCACTCTGTAAATCATCATCGGATAACTCTTCCCTCCTTTATCTGTAACGAGAAGATATTCATTCCTGTTGTGGTCAAAAAGGGAATTTTTTTTATCGAGATAATTTGAAAAAATATTTTTTAAATTCTTCTCAAATGGGATAATTCGTTCTTTGTTTCGCTTACCCAGCACCTTTATTTGATGATGAAATAAGTCAATATCAGATTCTTTTAAACCAGTAAGCTCCGACAAGCGAATACCTGTACCATATAACAATTCTAAAATGAGGCGATCCCGCCAGCCGGCAAAATCATCATCAAACGTGAAATGATCCAGCAACCGTTGCATATCCTCCTCCTGAACGAAATCCGGTAGCTTCTTGGGCGTTTTTAAAACCTTTACCTTCGTGGTGGGATCTGTCTGAATGGTACCTTCCTGCAGCAGGTATTTATAAAACGATCTCAATGATACAATTTTGCGGTTGACTGAGCCCGGGTTTAGATCCTGCTCCATCAAATGAATAATCCAGGCGCGAATATGATGATAGCTGATATCCTCAAGTGTTACACCCGTAAAGTTATCGGAGATGAATTTTTGGAATTGTTTTAGATCGCAATCATAGGAGGTAATGGTATGCTGGCTGTACCTCCGCTCATATGTCAGATATTTTAAAAATGATTGAATCAAATCAGTACTGCAGTTAAAGAATTGCTTAGTACTAATTTAGCCATTAATGCCCTAAAAAAATTGACTTTTAGTAATTTTCTTTAGCGTACATTTTCTGTCTGTAGGCGGCCTTTAATTTTTCAGTCCTTCTGGTAACAGAGTTTTTCTCAAAGTAATTCCTGGCTCTCAATTCTTTCAAAACACCGGTTCTTTCGAATTTCTTTTTAAACCTTTTCAGCGCCTTTTCTATTGACTCGTTTTCTTTTACATTGATAATTATCATATCTGCAATACGTTTTTCTAATTTTGCGGGTGGCAAAGGTAATTAATATTTTAATATTATTCAATGCTTATTAAAAATAAATGAGCCAAATTTTTACGGCTTTGCCGTTTGGAATGTCTATATCCTATTCAATATTACCACTTACATCAAATGATGTTTTAGCGCAGTATTTCTCTGGAAATTACCAGCTTTTGAATTTCAGAAGTACCTTCACCTATAGTACATAATTTTGCGTCCCGGTAATATTTTTCCGCTGGAAAATCTTTGGTATATCCATAGCCTCCGAAAATTTGCACTGCGTCGTTGGCATTTTGCACTGCTACCTCTGAGGCATAATATTTCGCCATCGCGGATTCCTTGCTAACCTTTTTGCCCTCATTTTTTAACGAAGCTGCCTGGAAGGTCAATAATTTCGCGGCCTCTACCTTGGTTGCCATGTCGGCTAGTTTAAATGAAATCCCTTGAAATTTAGAGATAGGCTGATTGAATTGTTCCCGTTCCTTCGAATATTTGAGGGCCACATCCAGAGAACCCCATGCAATACCGAGACTTAACGCCGCTATGGAAATTCTTCCGCCATCCAATACCTTTAGCGACTGGATAAATCCGTCTCCTACTTTCCCTAGAACATTTTCTTTTGGAACTTTGCAATGGTCAAATATCAATTCTGCGGTTTCCGAAGCCCTCATACCCAACTTGTCTTCCTTTCTTCCGCCACTGAATCCCGGGTTGCCTCTTTCAACAACAAAGGCCGTCATTCCGTGTGAGTCACCTGGTTCTCCCGTTCGGGCAATTACCACAGCCACGTCGCCACTAATGCCGTGCGTAATGAAATTTTTTGACCCATTAATAATCCAATGGTCTCCCTCCAATACAGCGGTAGTTTTCATATTGCCGGCATCCGATCCTGTATTGGCTTCTGTAAGACCCCAGGCGCCAATCCATTCGCCACTAGCTAATTTTGGAAGCCACTTCTGTTTCTGGTTGTCATTGGCAAATTCAAGAATATGGCCTGTGCATAGTGAATTATGAGCAGCCATAGAAAGCCCGATGGAACCATCAATTTTGGACAGTTCAGCAATCGCTGTAACATACTCGAGATACCCAAAGCCTGATCCACCATATTCCTGGGGTACCAGAACTCCCATTAGGCCCAATTCACCAAGTTTTTTAAACAAATCGATCGGGAATTCCTGACTTTCATCCCACTGCATTTTGTATGGTTCTATTTCTTTTTTACCAAGATCACGAACCATATCCGCTATCATTCTTTGGTTTTCGCTTTCTTCAAAATTCATTTCTTAGATTTAAAGTTGTTTACTTGCTCAAAAATAGCTAAAAAGAAAAAGTTTTGCCAACTAACATTCGTAAGCTTATTAAAATATTTACGGTTTATTCGGCGTACTTTAATTTTTTTTTTAAAATCGATGTATTCAGCTGATTGTGAAGCATGTAACCTGTCATAATTGATTTTAAACGCTTAAAATTTGTAATAATTACCTGTAGAAAATATTAAATAATGATTTAGACCTTACCTCGTTACCTAATTTTGGAATTTCAGGAACAATTTTTTTGGTATTTAACGCTTTAAAAATTTATTTTTGGCTCTCAAAATCTTCATAAATGTTATTGGAGAAATAATAATTTTCAAACATTTGCAACAGCTGATAATTAAAATTCAATTACAACAAGTAATTCTGAGTGAATTATTCTCTTCTGAACAAAATATATGTAATCAAACATGGCGAAAAAAAAAGTATTAATCACCGGAGGTGCTGGATTTCTGGGATCTCATCTCTGTGACCGTTTTATTAATGAAGGCTTTGATGTTGTGGCAATGGACAATCTGCTGACAGGATCGTTAGATAACATTGAGCATTTAATGGGACTTAAAAATTTTGAATATTATCACTATGATGTGACCAAATTTGTTCATATCCCGGGAGACCTTCATTACATACTTCATTTTGCCTCTCCGGCCAGTCCTATCGACTATTTGAAAATGCCTATTCAAACCTTAAAGGTGGGGTCGCTTGGAACGCATAACCTGTTGGGCCTGGCGTTATCAAAGAATGCCAGAATTTTGGTAGCCTCCACCTCGGAGGTTTATGGTGACCCGCTGGTACACCCACAAACAGAGGAATATTGGGGGAATGTAAACCCGGTAGGCCCCAGAGGAGTATACGATGAGGCGAAAAGGTTTTTAGAGTCCATTACAATGGCTTATCACACTTACCACAACGTCGAAACAAGAATTGTGAGAATATTCAATACTTACGGCCCTCGTATGAGACTCGATGATGGCAGGGTATTACCCGCATTTATTGGTCAGGCGTTAAGAGGTGAGGATCTTACCGTATTTGGCGATGGCAGTCAAACAAGATCATTTTGTTATGTAGATGATCTGGTGGAAGGAATTTACCGGCTATTGATGAGTGATCATCCCTATCCGGTTAATATAGGTAACCCGGATGAAATCACCATACAGCAATTTGCGGAAGAAATTATTAAGCTTACCGGTACGAATCAAAAGGTAATTTACAAACCTTTACCAACTGATGACCCTAAGCAAAGAAAACCAGATACTACCAAAGCCAGGGAGATCCTTGGCTGGGCGCCTAAATTTTCCAGGGCAGAGGGGTTAAAACCCACTTATGAGTTTTTCAAACAAAAAATTAAAGGATAATAACTTGAAATGGTAAAGAAAATAATAGTTACAGGAGGTGCCGGTTATATTGGTTCTCATACTGTCGTACAACTCGTTGAAAGTGGTTATGAACCCATAATCATTGACAACTTCAGCAATGCTGAGCACCGGGTAATGGACAGGTTGGAGACTATTACCGGTCGTCGTACAAAGTTGTACGAAGGTGATTGTACGGATGAGGACTTCATGCGAAGAGTCATTGAAAAAGAAGGAGACATTGGTGGCGTGATTCATTTTGCGGCTTATAAAGCGGTGGGCGAGTCGGTACAAAAACCTTTGGCCTACTACAAAAACAATGTTGACTCTTTGCTGGTTTTACTGGAGTTAATGAAACAATACAATATTAACAATTTTGTATTCTCTTCATCCTGTACGGTATATGGTCAACCCGACCAGCTGCCGGTAACGGAAGACACGCCTAAAAAGCCTGCCGAATCTCCCTATGGAAATACCAAGCAGATCTGTGAGGAGATCATCGAAGATTTTGTAGCAAGTGTGGATGACTTTAAGGCAGTTTCATTACGTTATTTTAATCCCATTGGGGCGCATCCCTCTTCTTTAATCGGTGAACTTCCGTTGGGAGTGCCCAGTAATCTGGTGCCGTTTGTTACCCAAACGGCAGCGGGGTTAAGGGAAAAGCTAACCGTATTTGGAGAAGATTACAATACGCCTGATGGTACTTGTATCAGGGATTATATTCATGTAGTGGATTTGGCCAAAGCTCATGTTAAGGCCGTGGATTTTATCCAAAATTCCGGGGGAACTACACTGAACGAATTATTTAATCTGGGAACCGGAAAAGGGAATAGCGTATTGGAGGTGATAAAGACTTTTGAGAAAGTCACCGGAGAAAAATTAAATTTTGAAATTGGGCCTAGACGATCGGGGGACGTAGAACAGGTCTATGCAAGTGTGGATAAATCAAATAAAATTTTAGGGTGGACGGCTGAGCTGGATTTGGGTCAGGCGTTGAAGGATGCCTGGAATTGGCAAAAAACATTATAGCTATGAGAGAAAATTATCAAAAATTATTAATAACAGGAGGTGCGGGTTTTATTGGATCCCACGTAGTAAGATTATTTGTAAACAAATACCCACAATGTCAGATATACAATCTGGATCTTTTGACCTATGCCGGAAATCTTGAAAACCTCAAGGATATTGAGAACAAGCCAAACTATCACTTCGTTAAGGGCGATATTAATGATGCTGGTTTTATCAAGGAATTATTCGAGACAGAAAAGTTTGATGGTGTTTTACATCTGGCGGCCGAGTCTCATGTAGACAGATCTATTAAAGATCCACTGGCATTTATTCAAACCAATGTGCTGGGTACGGTAAACTTATTGAATGCTGCCAAGGATGTCTGGGAGCATAATATGGAACAACATTTATTTTATCATATATCAACCGATGAGGTTTACGGATCGTTAGACAATGGGGGATACTTCCTGGAAACCACACCGTACGATCCCCAATCTCCTTACTCGGCCTCCAAGGCAAGTTCTGATCATTTTGTAAGAGCATACCAGAATACCTACAAGTTGCCGATCGTAGTTTCCAATTGTTCGAATAATTATGGTCCCAACCAATTTCCTGAAAAGCTGATTCCCCTTTTCATTAATAATATCAAAAATAATCTGCCGCTACCGGTGTATGGAAAAGGGGAAAATGTCAGGGATTGGTTGTATGTTGTTGACCATGCCGGCGCCATAGACCTGATATTCAGCAAAGGGAAGGCCGGAGAAACTTACAATATTGGCGGGTTTAATGAATGGAAAAATATTGATCTTGTCAAACTTTTGTGCCAGGTCATGGATGAAAAACTGGAAAGAACACCCGGTACCTCGGAAGAATTAATTACCTATGTTACCGACAGGGCAGGGCATGACTTAAGATATGCCATTGATGCCGGAAAAGTAATGAAAGAATTGGGATGGCAACCATCTTTGCAGTTTGAAGAGGGACTTAGAAAAACGGTGGACTGGTACATAGCCAATACAGCCTGGCTTGATCATGTTACCTCCGGTAGTTATCAGAAATATTATCACGAACAATACGGAAATTAATAATGTTTGAAAAACCATTTCACAACCAATCATTAGCGTCTTTAACCATATTGGTGACAGGGGGAGCCGGATTTATAGGTTCTAACATTGTAGAATATTTATTGAAGTACAATGTGGGTAAAGTAAAAGTGTTGGATAACTTATCAAATGGCTTTCATAAAAATATAGAGCCTTTTGCCGATAATCCGGCGTTGGAATTTATAGAAGGTGATATCAGGAATCCGGAGGACTGTCAGATGGCCAGCCGCGATTGTGATTATATTTTGCACCAGGCGGCATTGGGTTCTGTCCCAAGAAGTATTGCCGACCCTATTACCACCAATGCGGTGAACATTGACGGGTTTTTGAATATGCTGGTAGCTGCAAGAGACAACCAGGTCAAAAGATTTGTTTATGCGGCTTCTTCTTCTACCTACGGCGACAGCAAGCAATTGCCTAAAGTGGAAGCAAATATCGGGAAACCCCTATCTCCTTATGCAATCACCAAATATGCCAATGAACTCTACGCGGAGATCTTCGAGAAAACCTATGGGTTAGACTGTGTGGGATTAAGGTATTTTAACGTATTTGGCCCCAGACAGGACCCTAAAGGCCCTTACTCTGCGGTTATTCCTTTATTTATTGACGCTGTCCTGGAAAACAGGGCGCCAAGTATTAATGGAGACGGTGATCAAACCAGGGATTTTACATTTGTAGAAAATGCCGTAGAAGCGAACATCAAAGCGGCCCTGTGTGGAAAGATTGAAAGCAAGGAAAAGGTTTACAACATAGCCTACGGCGAGAGTACCTCGTTGAATCAATTACTCGCGGTACTTAAAAATAAAACCGGGGTCAAGTTTGAGGCCGTATATGGACCGGAGAGAGCCGGGGATGTAAGGGATAGTTTGGCAGATATCAGCAAGGCCAGGCGTGATTTTGACTATGATCCGGCCGTAGATATCAAACAAGGATTGGAGATAACGCTGGATTGGTTTAAGAATAGCAGGGAATTTATTACCAGGCGTGACTAGGTTTTAAGCGATGTCACCTAAGCCTAAGTAAATCAGTTTAAATTAATCATTTTATTATAATGAAACCGATATGCTTGCGATAATTATTACATGCGCACCACGAGTCGCTAATTTATGTGGGCGCGTTTAGCAGAAGTGCAAGTGAATGATTAAGGCAGGTATTAAAGGTCCCATCTGATCAATAAAAACAAATTGTAAACAGATGAAACCGAGCATGGCGTAATCGACACACACTATGTGTCGCGGAGGCGCAAGGGAATGATAATAATATGCTAGGTTCCATGTGACCAATGAAAATAAATATAAACACATGAAAGGAATAATTTTAGCCGGAGGATCAGGTACTCGCTTACATCCCCTAACCCTGGTAGTTAGTAAGCAAATGATGCCGGTTTATGATAAACCAATGATTTATTATCCGCTATCAGTGTTAATGATGGCTGGGATCAAAGATATATTGATTATTTCAACACCTCAGGATATGCCATTGTTTCAGAAATTACTGGGCGATGGGTCGAGATTGGGCTGTAATTTCCAATATGAAGTGCAACCCAAACCTGAAGGCCTGGCGCAGGCTTTTGTTATCGGAGAGGAATTTATCAGAGGGGACAAGGTTGCATTGATTTTGGGGGATAACATTTTTTATGGAGATGGCCTGGAGGAGCTGTTGAAAAATAATAACGACCCCGATGGAGGCGTGGTTTTTGCCTACCACGTCAACGATCCCGAAAGGTATGGCGTTGTCGAATTTGATTCCCAGGGGAAGGTCATATCAATTGAAGAAAAGCCTACGTTAGCTAAATCCAACTATGCCGTGCCAGGGCTATATTTTTATGATAATCAGGTTGTTGAAATTGCCAAAAACCTGAAACCAAGCGCCAGGGGTGAGTTGGAAATCACGGATGTCAATAAATTTTATCTGCAGGAAGGAAAATTAAAAGTAGGTGTCCTTAGCCGTGGCACCGCCTGGCTGGATACAGGCACCTTTGCCTCCCTGATGCAGGCAGGCACTTTTGTTCAGGTAATTGAAGAACGTCAGGGACAAAAAATTGGTTGTATCGAGGAAACAGCTTTCCGCATGGGATATATCAATGAGGAGCAGCTCAGAAAAATTGCCGAGCCCCTGGTAAAAAGTGGCTACGGTAAATATTTGCTGAACCTTGCCAAATATCTGTAGGCTAATATTAGTTCATCAGCTTATATACCGATTCATCCCCCTATTATCACTGTTCATCTGAAATGCCTGTTATAAGTTCAGACAGCTACCTACATTTACATTATCAAATTTTATAATAGTCTTAGGGTTTAGCCTTTTTTCTATTAGGCATTGTATCCCTTACTTGTTGAAAGCTTCGGTAAATGTGAGAGCGAAAAAAGAAGGAGAAAATATAAAAGCACTTTTGTGCAACTTTTATAGTAGTTCAGGCATCTATTGATAAAAAGCTTGAAAGGTAATTTTATGATAAGAAGAGAAAACATAAGGTTGACAGTTAGCAACATCATATTTCATCTTGAGAAAAGTGATTATGTGATGCTTTCTTCTTATCTGAATGACGCCAAAAAACATTATCACTCCTTACCCAACGGTCAAAAACAATTTCAGGAATTTGAATTTAGCATTAGTGAGTTTCTTCTTAATCAATTAAAAGATGGAGAGCAGCACACCACTACTGAGCATATATTGAACGCAGTAGCTTCATATGGCTCTTTTTTGAATAAAACAACAGGTAAAGACCATGAGCCTGCCGAGGGTGCAGCCCCCGATGAAAAGAGAATTTCACCGTCGGGCAAGTTAATTCCTTCTCGTCATAGTTCTTCGAATTTGGTCCTGGGGGTATTATCTATTCTGGGGCTAAGCTTTTAGCCGTCCAATGACTTTATGAGCCGCCCACTACCACCTGGGCAAGGGAGTCAATTTGCAGGTATTTTTGACTAAGTTCGATAATATCCTGCTGATTGATGTTTTTTATAGAAGCCAGGTAATCCTGATAAAATTGATAATTCAGTCCGTAAAAATGAACTGTTTTGAATTTTTCAGCCAATGAAAAAGGCGTGGTAATGCTGCTTTGAAAAGTGCCAAGCATGTAGTTCTTCACTGTTTCCAACTCGTCGGCAGGGACTGGTGTATTTTGAAGAATATCGATTTCCTTATGTATTTCTTCAATGGTAGCTTTTGTAAACGATTTTTTTACATCTGTTCCGATAATCAGATAACCTTCTTTTATAAGATTGACCATGCTGGCATGAATACCATAGGTATAACCTTTCTCCTCCCTGATGTTCCTCATCAGTCTCGACCCAAAATAACCTCCCAGTATCTCAAGTACTATTAAAAATTTAGGGTAGTCGGGGTCTTTTTTGGGGAATAATACTTTGCCTAATCTGACGGATGATTGTAAGCTGTCTGATTTTTTTACGGTTTGTGACGCTGTTTTTATCGGCAATCGGTAATCCCGGCCATTTTGGATGGCATTGGTTGCGGAAAGGTCTCCGAAAGTCTCTGCAACAAGTTTTATTTCAGCTTCACTTACCTTGCCACTAAGAATAATTTGAAAATTACCAACAATATTGGACTGGTGAAAATCACGCAAATCTCCGGATTGGATGTCATTGATTAATGTTTCTTCCAGATGTATTCCATATGGATGGTTTTTACCAAATAATGTAGTCCGAAATAGCTTTGAGGCTAAAACGTTATTTTTTTTATTTTGGACTTTTAAATCCTGAATGGTAATGTTTTTTAAAATATCTAATTCTCTTTCGGGAAATGCAGAATCAAATATTAAGGTTCTGATAAATGGCACCAGCACAGGAAAGTGTTTGGTGAGGCCGTAGACGATTACAGAAAGCTGGTCCAAACCCGGATTTATTTCCAAAAAAGCACCATATTGGTCAAAAAACAGTGAAATGGCCTGGCTGTCACTTTTATCGGTACCCTCTTTCAGCATTTTACCGGTAAAGTAGGCCTGCCCGGCCTTATTCTCATACCATGAGCCGGCGCGAAAAATCAATTCCAACCGGGCCACAGGCTGATCTCCGGCGTTAACATAATGCAAGGTTACATTATTGCCAAGTATTAAGGAATTTACTTCCTTAATATCAAATTTTTTGAAAAGCTTAAAATCAGGAGCTTTTGTTCTATCCAGTGTCGCCAACTACTTAATCCTCGGTTACTGACTCTTCATCAGCGGCTTCTAAGTTAAAAGAAAGACTAAACCTTAAGGTTTCTCCCAGAGGATGATTTCTTGTTTGGGGTACCAGGTAAGCCGCATCCAATCCAAATTTTTGATATCTGAATCCCAGTCCTAAAGAAAAATATTTTCTGTCGCCCTTTGAAGGGTTTTCATAGAAATATCCCAGTCTGGCAGCAAAAACTTTGTTATACCAATATTCTGCACCAAAATTAATGATAAACTCCTTTAACTCCTCGCTAAACCCATCCGGCGCATCGCCAAATGAGCTAAAGGTAGCATCCAGATATGGTCTTGTAGGATCCTTTCCATCCCTGATGACCGGTTTGTTATCATTGTTGGGATCTACCTTAATTGATCCGTCATCTTCCAGTTCATAGATTGGTGGGGTAGGGACCATTAATTTATTTAAATCCAACGCAAAAGTAATGGTATTATAAGGGTCCAGGTTCATGGTCAAAGCGGATCCCAATCTTAAGTTGGCGGGAAGGAAATCCTTGTTTTTGGAACTGTTATAGGTAATTTTATTACCAATATTGGAAATAACCCCTGCCAGGGCTAATTTGGAATCATTTCCGCCCATGACCAGATCTTTGGTCCAGTACACCCCTAAATCTACCGCTACAGCTGTTCCCGGTTTGGTATCATTACTAAGTGTAGCAATATTTCCGGACAGATTTGACAAGACAAACTTGGCATTGGCGCCAATACTTAAGTTTTCAGATAAAACCTGGGAATAAGTACCGTTAAATTCAAATTCCCTTGGATTAAATTGGCCGGTGGCTCCTCCCAATTCATCGCGCAATTGGATGTCTCCCAAATCAAAATAGCGGAGTGCCAACGCTACCACCTGTGTCTTTGATATTCTTTTGAAACCTGTTAAATAGGAAATTGACATATCGCTGACGATATTGCTCAGCCAGGGAGTATAAGACAGGGTAAAGCCCATGTCTTTATTTATAAATGACAATTTTGCCGGGTTCCAGTGGCTTGAAAACCCATCTGCACTCGTGGCAGCACCAACATCTCCCATTCCACTTGCCCTTGCATCAGGTGAAATGAGTAAAAATGGGACAGCTGTGGTAATCACACGCCTCGATGTATCCTGCCCAGCCACAACGCCTGTGCCCGTTTGCGCCAGTGCATGGGTATTGCACAGGAAAATCACAAAACAGGCTACTGCTAACAATTTTAATTTCATCATAAAACAATCTAAATTAACGACCAAATATAATTAATTAATAATTACTAATTTTTGATATTGCTGGTTTTTTGCGCCATCCTCTGAGGAAGCAAGGTAAACCTTATAGATGTACATTCCATTTTCCAGAATTTTATCAGCGAAACCTCTCCCGTTCCATTCAATATCATTAATCGTTCTAGGGCTGTTTTCATAGAGGTAGTCAATCTTTCTTACCAATTCTCCTTTAACGCTAAAAATTTCAATGGTCAAATAAAGATCATCTCCAGCGCGATTGTGTTCAATATGAAAGGTCGTATTTTGACTAAATGGGTTTGGGTAATTGTACAGGCTAGTAAATACTATTTCATTGTTTTCTTTTACTTTAAACTTAATGGAAGACTCAACGGAATTGTTAAAGGTATCCCATGCTTTAAATACGATGACATGTTCACCTTCACTCATATCATTTAGCGGAAAGGCCACCCATCCGCTTTGATAACTATCAATATCAGTTTCGTAAAAGTCGTTCAAGTTGAAAGTTTTTTCTCCATCAAGAATAGCGGTGATGTTTTGACCTAGTCCGCTATTGGAAATATTGATACCGCTTTCGTCTGTTAAATGGGCCAGAAATAAGGTGTTGCTATTTGTAAACCCACCGGACACAAAACTGGTATCTTCCATATATAACTCTACGGTAGGAGGTTTATTGTCTACGGGAACGTTTTTACTGCTCCCACCAATGACTACATCAATATTGGCGCCGTTGGCATCCGTCAGGCCCTGATCACTTCGCGCATACATGCTTATTTTCCCATTATCAGAAAGATAGGATATGTTTTTGGGCACCACAAATTCCATTTGAAATCCACCATCTTCGATACTTACTTTCCCTTTGTAAATGATATTATCCTGGATCTCAAAGCTAAAAGTTCTTCCTTCAGATGGGAGTGTTTCATTTGACGATTTTTTATCGTAAACAACGGCTTCCAGAACACCGTTGTAACTAGAGATAACGGTCGCATTTTCATCGACCACTTTACCGCCGATTGTTACTTTATTTAAGGCTGTCAGCGTATCAATTTTGTCGGTTATAGGAATACCGTTGATATGGTCGATGACAATATTCTTTTCGGGATAATTCAGTCGCATTGAAGGATCCCCAAGTAAGGAAAAATTTCGGTTTCTAAATCCTTCAAGGCTGTTATTCTTGGTATATATCATAATATCTCCCAATCGAAGATAATTTCCATTTTCCCGTTGGAACACAGCATTGTAAAATGCGAGATTCAATTCCAGGTTACTGTCTGAAAATACAGGTCGTGAAGTGGTCAGCATAGCTATTGCCCCACCGTTGGGATTAAGGATGAGCTCCTCGGCGCCTGATCTTCTGATGGGGTCATCATAACGGCCAAATTCACAGGTGGCGGTGACGAATAAGGCCATCTGATCATAATTTTCGAGATTTTTTACTAATTCCAGATCTATGACCGTTTCTTCCGTCAATTTTTCCTCATTGCCGTGGCCCGTATAATTTACAATCAGGGTACCTTTATTCACCGCCTGTTCAATTAATTCTCTGAACACGGGAGCCACCTCTCCATTGGGCGTGACCTCCTGCTGGAAGGCGTCTAGATATAATTTATTGACATTAAATTGCGCGTGATTTTCTTCTACGAGCCTGGACAGTGCCTCGGCATCCAGGAAATGACGGAAACCATCTCCATCGCTGTCGTCGGCTATCAGGTGAATTTCGTTTCTCCAGTTCCCCAGGGTACTGGGATTGGTGGAATAATGGATGATTTTATCGACTATTATTTTAGCTTCTTCAGGTGTATTGACCGGCAACCTGCCAACGCCAATATCCAATAGGTGATCTCCGCTACTGTTTTCGACCCACTCTCCTTCGTCATCATCTAAAAATCCATAGTAATCATCTGAGGAATAGGTTCTCGTCGGCCACAAAGAGTTTCGTGACTGGTATACCGGAACTTTATTGGTGTTTATGGTCTCCCTGTTTTTATAATCAAAAGAGCAATCACCAAACAACAACAGGTATTTTAGCTTGTCGCCGGTGCCCTGGTCGTAAAGATGTTTCATGAAATCCCTAATGGCCGTCACATCCTGCGCCCCGGAGGAAAATTCATTGTAAACTTCTTCAATAGTCACAACCTGGACACTCAAGCCGTCATGCGTCTCACGAAAAGTTGCCAGCCGTTGTGCCTCTGACATAAAATCCGGATGGGAAATGATAACCATATCTGTTACCTCACTCCCATGCAAATTCTGGTTTTTAACCGTGCCATGATAAGTCGGCGAAAGGTAATTACCATTGAAAGCGATAAATTCCTTCAGTTGGTCTGTGCCAGTGCCAAACATGGCTTTTCTGTTGCCGGCATCGTAATCAAACAATTGTGCTTTGGGTCTCAGGGGATCGCTGACATCCCAAATGGTAGCCTGGTCTGGAAAATCACCGATTTCAAAAGTGCTGCTCGCATCCTCCAAACTATTCAGGGATCTGAATAAAGTTTGATCGCCAAATAGGGATAATTTTCTCTTAGCTGTCAGAAACAGGTAATCCAGGTAGCCTGTGGATTCTATATTGGCACTTGGGTTAAACTGCAGGTTGACCGTGACCTGATTGTCAGCATCTAAAATGTTAGTATTAAAATCAAATTTGCTGACCTGGTCGTCCCCTTTCAAACCGTAAATATAACTGGTGACACCGGAAAAACTTTGTTGTCCCACCGGGCTTGCATCCACTGATATATCGAAAGTAGCGTTGTCGTCAAAGGAAGTAAAACTTAATGTGCTGACTTCAATCGAAGCGGAAGTATTTGAAGCGATACCTTCAAGATTGAAAACAAAGTCTTTGCCACTTGATTTGAATCCGTCTCCATACCACTTCCTGCCTGAAGATATTAAGTTAAATTTATCCTCTTCAAAGGCTTCATAATAGTCGTATTCATTTATCACCGGAAAACTTGTGCCGAGGTTGTCAGCATTTCCGATACGAAGTCCTGCCGAGGAACCAATAGTTAGAAAATAATAAGTAGTATCGGAATAGATGTTTTTTTCGTACTTAAATGTTTGTTCTGATTCATCAAAACGGTAGTGGTCAGGTCCCTGCCCATAAAATAAAATAACATCGTTACTATCAAAAGTACCATCATTTTCACCTTCGACCACAATAGCATTTTCAGTTAGATCCTGAAATCTTGTCACATCATTGGCCTGAGGGAGCATACCGCCACCGTTGCCAAATATTTTGATTTTTTTTGGATCTATACTATTGATATCAACCCCGGCATCTGCCAGCTGATTGGCATCAATTTGGAATATGCCACTCGTTGTAACCCCAAATTTATACCAGCTGCCCCCGGAAAGAACAGAATTTGACTGGCTCATTGTTCGTTGGGCAGAAGGCCGCGTTTTATTTGTTTCAGGGGTATATTGAATGGTAAAAGCAACCATCTTTTCCCATTTTTCATTGATAGGATCAAATCTTAATGGGACGAGCGACAAAAATATTTCAGGTTTTTTTTTGTAGGATCGCGTGTGTAAAGTAACCGACGGTAGTGCCGAACCTACCAAGTTTGATACCAGGATTTCCTCCAGTGGCGTTAGAGGTTGGTATTGAATATTTTCAAGGTGAAAACTGAGAATTTGCCGATCTGTCAGGGCTGTTTCAAAAAGGGGAAGCTTTGAAATGTGTGCCCTGTATCTGGCACCTGCGAAGTATAAATTTAATTCCGGATTTCCCTGGATATTGACCTGGCTCCTGGGCAATTCCCATTGCAACTGCACGTGTTTAGACATTTCAACCTGCCCATGCGAGGAAAGGCTAAAAATGGCGCACAAAAGCATTGTGGTTATAACCTTTATCTTTACCTCCGGATTTTGCATCAAATAATAATAAATTTATGCAATTTAAATACTTACCTACCAACGTAAAACCACGAATTATATTTAAATGTTCCGCAATTAAATCATAATTCACGCTGAAAATAACACAAAACCTTATGTTATCTTGCATATGGATTTTTTTAGTCAATAAACAATATCCTACTAAGTTATATTAATTCGATTTATTGTGGGTGTCCGGCATTAAAAAATTATTGACTATTGAAAGTAAGATATACAATATAATTACCAGTGGAAAGGCTTTAACCCTAAAAAGAATTAAGACAGTTATCGAGCTTAAAATGAAAATATATTTCATTTTATTGGCCGCCCATTGGAATCCGGCAAACTTTAAAGCCATCAATCTAATCTCCGATACCATTAAAATGGAAAAAACAAGACTGATTATCGAAAGCAGGTAAGGTAAGGGCAATGTTTCGGTAAGCCATGATTTTTCGGATGAGATAATAAATGGCAAAGAACTTATCAACAAAGCGTTCGCCGGGGTTGGCAGTCCGATAAACTGATCGGTTTGCCGTACATCTATATTAAACTTAGCTAATCTCAGTGCTGAAAATACAGGAATGATCAACCCCGAATAGGGTAGCCAGCTATTGTCCGAGACAGATTGGATCATGGCAAAGATTATGATACCCGGCAAAAGTCCAAAAGTGACCATGTCAGCAAGAGAATCCAACTCCTTGCCGATTTCCGATTTTACACGCAAAGTTCTGGCAGCAAAACCATCCAGAAAATCGAACAAACCCGCTAACCAAATAAGATAAGCGCCACTCTTCAAGTCCTGGTTTTGCAGAACCAGTATAATGCCTACACTACCACATAGTAAATTAAGACAAGTAAATAAATTGGGAATGTTTTTTTTCAATGACAAATTCTTAACTATGCGAGGTTAGGCCATATTGATGGCACAAAACGGATTTGACTTTTTTTCCTCTCCTACGGTGGTACTTGAGCCATGACCACAATAAACGGTCACATCATCACCCAATGGAAAAAACTTTTGGTGAATGCTTTGAATTAAAGTGTCAAAATTTCCTCCGGGCAAATCTGTCCGGCCGATACTTCCCTGAAAGAGCACATCTCCCCCAATGCAGAACTTTTGTTCAGGTTGAAAGAAAGCAATGTGTCCCGGTGAGTGCCCAGGGACAAAAAGGACTTGCAGTTGAGATTGACCGAATTTTATAACGTCACCCTCCTCTATGAAATAATCTATTTCGGCTTCTGTGTAATTGGGAAAACCGTAGTTATGAGAATAAGCTTTGACCGCCTTCAGCAATGGCTCTTCCAGCTGATGCGTGCCAAGGGAGACTTTATATTTTTCCTTGATAAAGTAATTTCCCAGCACATGATCAATGTGGCAGTGCGTGTTCAAAAGTTTTACCACATTCAGCTGGTTATCCTCAATGTAACTGGTTATTAACGCCTTTTCTTCACTTTCATAACAACCCGGATCAATAATGATACTCTCCCTGGTTTCGTCGCTTAGAATATAGGTATTTTCCATAAATGGGCCAAAGACAAAGGATTGGATCTTGATCATGGTCGGAGCATGTTGGGTTACTGAATTTTCCGCCAATTTGCGGCAATATTTGACAAATATAAAGATATCTTATTTTAATTTAGCCTCATGAACATTGATTATTTAATTGTGGGCCAAGGTCTGGCAGGATCGATTTTGTCTTATCAATTATTAAAACGAGGGAAGCGGATTATGGTAGTCGATGATCCTCAGCTGCAGTCGTCATCCAACGTAGCAGCCGGCTTGTTTAATCCGATAACAGGGAAAAAGATGGTGAAAACCTGGTTAGCAGATGATTTATTTCCACAGCTGATAAATTTTTACGGTGAACTGGAGCACTTTCTTAATGCCCGTTTTTTATATCAGAAACCCATTTACAGGCCCTTTACAAGTTTTGCCGAGCAAAATGAATGGATAGCAAAAAGTGCGGATCCGACACGGCAGAAATTTATACAAAAAAACCATCATACCAGTGCCTACGGTGATTTTGTGTATGATGCCTTTGGCGGATTGGAACTAAATTTTTCTGGTTACGTTGATATTGCTACCTTGCTAAAAGAATACAGGGCTTTTTTACGGCGAGAGCAGATGATTGTGGAAGAAGCTTTTGAAGAAGAAAAACTGACTATTTTCGATGATTCGGCGCAATATAAGCATATTGAAGCCGAAGCAGTGGTTTATTGTGATGGGCCTTTTTCAGAAGAAAAAAGTCATTTTTCCTGGCTCCCGTTCCGCCGGGTAAAAGGAGAAATTTTAATCATTGAACCTAATGAGCAGATACCTGTTATATTCAACAGAGGTATATTTATTTTACCGTTGGAAAATGGTTATTGCAAGGTTGGTTCTACCTATGATTGGGAAGATACTTCCTGGGATGTGACTGAAAAGTCGGGGATGGAACTAAAGGGGAAACTCGATGCTTTTTTTAAAAAGACCTATAAAATTATAGATCAGGTAGCTGGTATCAGGCCGGCAACTCTCGACCGGAGGCCCTTCATGGGAACACATCCGGTTTTGAAAAGGTTGTTGATATTTAATGGGTTTGGTACAAAAGGGGTGTCATTGATGCCTTATTTTTCAGAAAAATTTTGCAATTTTCTTATATATGGCAAAGAGTTGCCATTTGAAGCAAATATTAATCGGTATTTTTCGTTATATTAGGATTAAAAACAAATTATTTTCAGCGTATGAGTTTGAGGGTTATCAAGATTTCATTTTTAATGCTTACTCTAATTTTTCCGATGGCAAAACTGTCGGCGCAGGAAACCATTGGAAGCTTTGGAAAAAACAGAATTCAGTATAAGATATTTGATTGGAAGTTTTATAGTTCAGATAATTTCGATGTCTATTTTTATGATGGAGGCAACAACCTTGCGAAAATGGCGGCTTCTTTTCTTGAAGGTGAATTTGACCGGCTAACCGATGTGCTTGGATATCAGCCGTACTCAAAAACCAAAATTTTTCTTTACAACTCCGTCAGTGACCTGCAACAAAGTAATGTTGGTGTTAATGAAAACATCTTTACCATTGGGGGCCAAACGAACTTTGTGAAATCTCAGGTCGAAATTGCCTACCCTGGCACCATCAGCAGTTTCAAAGAAGAACTTCTCTACAGCATCTCCAAAATGTTGATCAACGATATGATGTTTGGAGGAAGTATTACCGATATGTTTCAAAGCGGATTATTGCTTTCACTGCCTGATTGGTTTCTGGACGGCGCTGCAGCCTATATTTCTAAAGGCTGGAGTGTAGAAATGGATGATCAGATCAGGGATTTATTTGGTGCCAGAAAATTTAAAAAGCTCTCGAGGATCAGTGGCAATGAAAGTACACTAGTAGGGCAATCACTATGGAATTACATTGCCGAAAACTATGGCAGAAGTAATATCTCCTACATACTGAATCTAACCAGAATCATAAGAGATGAGGAAAAAGGCATTGCCAATACTTTAAGCGTGCCATTTAAAAGATTTTTGGCTGACTGGCAGCAGTATTACGCGGAAATAGCTGCTACCGTGAATAACAACTACACTGCCGCAAAAGCCGAGGCCAAATTACAAAAACGAAATCGCAAAGAGCTTCTTTATAGTCAGGTCAGTCTAAGCCCCGGAAGTAACTACCTTGCCTATGCCCAGAATAATGATGGAAAATACAAAGTCATTATTAAAGATACGAACACTGGAAAGGAAAGGACAGCCTTGATTGGTGGTTACAAGGTTATAAATCAGGAAGTAGATCACGAGATACCGGTACTTAGCTGGAAGGATGATCACACGCTGGGAATTATCAACGTAAAAGCGGGCAAAAGTTATTTATGGCTGTACGATATAAATACCAAAAGAAAATTTAAGAAAGAGCTTGGAAGATTTAATCAGATCAAGGAGTTTGACTTTTCTACCAATGGCAATTTATTGGTGCTGAGTGCAGATATCAAGGGAAAGAGCGATATTTTTATCATTAGTCTGAGGCGAAACGGTCTTAAAAGAGTAACCAACGATATTTATGATGACGTAAGTCCCAAATTCATCCCCAACTCAAAATCCATTGTTTTCAGCTCTAATCGCACAAGTGATACGATTGATGTGAAGTTTAATGATTATAAGGTTTTGGGTGATAACTACAATTTATTCATATACAATCTTGATACTACCCGAAATGTGCTTTACAGAGCTACCAATACCTTGAGTAAAGACTTTAAACCAATTCCCAAAGATCCCAATACCATTTATTATCTCAGCGATCAAAAAGGAATTGTAAACCTTTACAAATACACCGTCGATAAAAATCTATTTACCCAGGTATCAAATTTCAACTATAGCATCCAGGACTATGATATTGATTTTGAGCAACAGAATTTATCTTTTGTAATGATCAATAAGGGGAAAGATTTTGTGTACATGGATAAATCATTTGATTTTGACAAAAATATTTTCACCCCGCAGACCAGGCGTCAGGAAGTGCTTCAGGCCAGGTTTATTACCAACCGTCTGAATAAATTTAAGTTAAGTCAACAGCAAAACGAAGAAGAAGATCCACAGCCGGAATTGGAGGTGATCGATGAAAATACGATCATTGAGGAAGTGGAAGCCGACATTGAGGATGAAACGGATATCATCGATACCGACAATTATGTATTTGACAAAGACGTCGTAGAACAAAAGCAGGAAAGCAATAACACCTCCTTCCTTTCCAATTATCGAAAGCTTCAGAAAGAGAGCAAGGTAGTGGGGCCTTTGCCCTATGAAACCAGGTTCAGTGCAGATAATTTAATTACCTCCTGGGTCATTGATCCTATGAGGGGCTTTGGTATTCAACTGGAAGCCAGAATGAATGATATGCTTGAGAACCATCGATTTTACGGAGGTATTTTAGCCATTACGGATCTGAAAAATAATGATCTATTTGCGGAATACCAGTTTTTGAAGTACAAAATAGATTTTGGTGCGCGCTATGAAAGAAAAACTATTTCAAGGTCGGCAGATGATGACAGTAATATCAGGCAGCGATACACTTTGAACAAAGTGGAATTAAGTGCCTCTTATCCTTTGAGTGTTACTTCCAGGTTAAGCTTCAAACCATTCTATGCCCTCACAAGGTCGTTTGACTTAAATGATGCACTGCTGATCCCGGGTAACCCGTTGGTACCTATCGATACCGAAGCTAATTATGCCGGGGGTACTGTGGAATTTGTTTTTGACAATTCTTCAGTAAAAGGGCTTAACTTATATGAAGGAACCCGGGGTAAGGCGTCATTTACCCATTACCAAAGTCTCAATGAAGACAGGAGACCAAGCTTCAGCAAATTAAGTATTGATTTAAGGAACTATCAGAAAATACATAAAGAGTTTGTGTTTGCCACCCGTTTATTTTACGGGCGATACTTTGGTAGCAACTCTCCGAAGTTTTTGCTAGGAGGTATGGACAACTGGCTCTTTAAAAAGGCCGACTCACAGGAGGGGAATGATCCACTGGCCATTGTTTCCGAACAGGACAATAGCAATCTATTATTTGTAGACTATGTTACCAATCTTCGCGGCTTTAACTACAATAAATTTAATGGATCAAATGCGATTCTTTTTAATGCAGAGTTGAGATTACCAATTGTCAAATATTTGAGCCACGGCCCTATTTCTTCCAACTTTTTAAGAAATCTTCAGTTTATAGGATTCTATGATATTGGATCTTCCTGGAATGGTGATAGACTTTGGCCGGATGAAAACAGCTTGAATCGCGAGTTAATTCAACCTGAAGATTCGCCTTTTGAGGCGCTTATTGACAATTTTAATAGCCCGTGGCTTTCCAGCTATGGCGTCGGTGTGCGAACCGTATTTTTAGGTTATTACATGAAGTTTGATGTGGCCTGGCCTATCGAAGATTATGAGGTGAAATCCACCAAATTCTACGTAACGCTGGGTTATGATTTCTAGCGTAGCGGCCAGTTTTTTAATTGGAAGACGTTAAATAACCCCTTTTCTCAATTATTTCACTTATTTTTAAGGCCAAATTGCCATTATGGCCTAAAGAATATCATTTATGGTGAAATCTATGACCGGCTTTGGTCAGTCCAAACTCGACAGCGAAGACATTAATCTTGGTGTTGAAGTTAAAACCCTCAATTCAAAATTCCTGGATTCGATCATTAAATTACCCAGAGAATTTTCCGATAAGGAATTGGACGTCAAAAATATTCTCACCGACCGCCTGATAAGAGGAAAGGTAAGTGTTGCCATTACCTTCCTGAGAAAAGATGTTTCAGCGGTCAAAATGGATATCAACCGAAAGCTGTTTAACGAATATTATCAAAACCTGCTGGCGGTAGCGAAAGAAGCCAAAGCTCCGGAGCAGGATGTTTTTAAACTGGCGATCCAAATGCCCGAAGTAGTTTTGCAACGGGATGCTGAAGAAGATTTGAGTGAGGACTGGAACGTATTACTAAAACATATTCATACTGCTATTGATCAATGTGACGATTTCCGTGTCAAAGAAGGCGGGGGGTTGCAAAAAAAGCTGCTGTCATATATTGAAAATATCGGGGCCTTTTTAACAAGTATTGATGAACAGGATCCACAGCGGATACAGGCGGTAAGAGAAAGGCTTAATCAGAAAATAACTGAATTGCAGCATGTAGAGAAAATAGACAATAACCGGTTTGAGCAGGAGTTAATCTATTATATTGAGAAGTTAGATATCAACGAAGAAAAAGTACGCTTAAAAAGCCATTTGGATTACTTTGTTGAGGTAATGAACAATCCCGTGTCTCAGGGAAAAAAATTGGGTTTCATTTCTCAGGAAATAGGCCGTGAGATTAATACGATTGGTTCCAAGGCCAACGATGCGGTCATACAAAGGTTTGTAGTAGGTATGAAAGAAGAGCTGGAAAAAATAAAAGAACAATTACTAAATATCCTTTAACTTTACCGCCGGCCTGGCGGTCGGGTTTTGTTATCAACCGATTCATTTAAAACTATGTCCAAAAAATATCATATTTACGGTTTGGGGAATGCGCTGGTAGATATCGTTACGGAAGTTGATGATGACTTTTTTAGGAATCACCAGGTTAAAAAAGGCGTTATGACCCTCGTGGATGAAACCAGGCAATATCAACTTTTTGAGGCAATCCATCTTCCTGACAGTGAGCGTCAATGCGGTGGTTCTGCCGCCAACACGATCATTAGTGCCAGCCAGTTTGGAAGCCGGTGTTTTTATAGCTGCAAAATTGCCAACGACGAGATGGGATTGTTTTATTTGCAGGACCTGATAGCAAATCGCATTGATACCAACTTAAATGGCGACGGCCTGGATGAGGGGATTACCGGTAAATGTTTGGTTATGACCACGCTGGATGCCCAGCGCACCATGAACACCTTCCTGGGGATCACATCGAATTTTTCAGTAAAGGAGCTGGATGAGCAGGCTATCAGCGAATCTCAATACATATATATCGAAGGTTATTTGATAACCTCTGAAAATGGGCGGCAGGCGATGAAAGCGGCTAAGGCCATGGCGGAAAAACACGGTATAAAAACAGCCCTTACCCTATCCGACCCCAGCATAGTGCAACATTTCAAGAAAGAAATGGAGGAAGTAGTAGGCGATGGCGTAGATTTATTGTTTTGTAATGAAGAAGAAGCGTGCCTGTTTACTGATACAAACAATATCCTGGAGGCGCGGGAAAGGCTCAAATATTCCGCTAAGAAATTTGCCATTACCCTCGGTGCCAACGGGGCCTCTATCTTTGACGGAGATACTTTTGTGGATATAGAACCTTATAGGGTCCAGGCAGTAGATACCAATGGTGCCGGCGATATGTTTGCCGGGGCTTTTTTGTTTGGTATTACACATGGGCATACCTGCGCGGAATCAGGAAAGATCGCCAGTCTTGCTTCGTCTAAAGTAGTGTCCAAGTTTGGGCCAAGACTGAATATTGAACAAATTCAGGAGATCCTTGAAACCTTGTTTAAAGTGGAGGATTGAGTGAGTGCCGTAGTTAATCACTTCAGGCCCACGGCCCGATTGGGATAGTCGGTGATGATCCCATCCACGCCCCATTCAATCATTAATTTCATTTCTACCAGATCATTGACTGTCCAGGGAATTACCTTCATCCCTTTCTTTTGCAATTTACTGACCGTCTCGGCGTCCAATAGTTTATAGTACGGGCTGTAAATAGCTGGCGTAAAGCCCAGTTTCTTGAGCTGACTTTTGTAATTTAATTTATTGCCCACTAAAAAAGCCAGCGTTACCTTGGCATCTTTTTCATGCAGATACTGTAATACCCGATGATCGAATGATTGAATAATTACCCTCTCCCAGGGTAACGACTGCTGAACTTCCGTATAAACCAGGTCGCTGAATTTTGCAGGCGCCGGGTGGTAAATATTGTCACCTTTTGGATTGCTTTTTATTTCGATATTGTAGTTTACCGGGGCGAGATTGTTTTCTTTAATATGCTTCTCAACAACTTCGATCATTTCGCTGAGTAAAGGCTTGTGTGCGGTTACTTTTTCCTGTTCCGGGAATCGTGGGTTGCCGGAAATACCGCAATCATATTTCCTGATGGTTTCATAATTCATCTCATAAATATTATGAGATTTTTCATTGGTGCTCTCAATGACCTGGCCACTTTGATCGGTGCATATGGCGCCGGACATGTAGGGCTCATGGGAAATGACAACCTGTTTGTCCTTGGAAATTACCACATCTAATTCCAGGGTGGTGACCCCCAGATCTACAGCTTTGATAAAGGCATTGATAGTATTCTCCGGCAACAAGCCACGGGCGCCGCGGTGTCCCTGAATATCCACTTTTTGCGAGAGCGCCGTATAGGGAAGAACAAGCATGAGAAATATGGTGGGCAATAAAACTTTACGATAGTTCATGAGGTGGTTATTTTATTACTTGAAAATATATTTTCAAAGTATAATATTAGACAATAGTTGGTGAATAAATTCCGTATTTTTGGCAAAATCTAATATAAAAAAATTTCGGAATTGTATTTAGCGCTTTAAATAAAACTAATTTTTGGTAAAAAAATACAGGACCTCATTAATTATTTAGGCCATGGCCATGTCATTTGATAACATCAGAACAGGGAAAAAATACTACCTTAAAAATTTTGGCGAGGAGTCTACTTTTGAAGTTCACGAGGTAATGGGGAATGGGGACTATCGTGTAAAAGATATTCATACACTTGAAATGTTTTTTCTAAGCGAATTGATTAAGTACGGGAAGGGAAAAGACTACACATTTGAAGAAGTTCCGGGCTAATCTTTTCCGGGGTAAAAGCGCATCAGATAATTAGTAATTTTTTTATTTATATTTTTGGAAAAATCAATTTCTATCCTACATTTGCATTCCCATTTACGGCAACGTGATGGGATTAAAATTTTTAGGGCGCTTAGCTCAGTTGGTTCAGAGCACTTGGTTTACACCCAAGGGGTCGGGGGTTCGAATCCCTCAGCGCCCACCTCGCCCGCCATAGCCTGAAAGGCGACGGCGGGCTTTTTGTTTTTAGCTCCTAAAACAAACTATTTTTTACATCCCTTGATGAGCCACATTGGATGAGAATCAGCCAAGATCTAATCAAGCTTAATCCATTACTTCTGCTCGAACTAATCTCAAAGACATAGCCGGGTGCGATTAGGACCTAACTCTGGAAAAACCACCATATAACCAATACCGATATAGATTTCATCAAAAATCCTTTAGATTAAGGTTTTGATAAAATAAATATAAGTACCACATTGTGGTGCATAGCGAATTGTTGTGGTTAATATGAAAAATCTAAATAGAATACTTATAGCAATTAGTTTTTTAACATTGGTTAATTGCAAATCGACTTGGGTTAAAACAACCGAAAATACTGTTGAAAAAATCAATGACAGGAGCGTTCTTATTGACCGAATTGAAAAAATTAAACGGAAAGACCATTTTATGAAATCTGAATTTTATAAGTATGGGAAATCCAAAATTCTGAAATCTGAATTTTTTTCAGATACTTTAATGAGAACGAATTCGGAAACATATCTAAAAGACAGTTTAATAATTAAAGAAGTATATTTTGGTATTGAAGCGTTGTCACCACCAACAGATAAAAACGAACCATATGCAAGAGTATTTAAAGAAGTTTACTATTTTAATTCTTCAAAAAATGGAATTTTAAAAAAGAAGGAAATAGAAATTAAAAACTTTGGAGAATATGAAAAAGCTAAATCTAAACTGATTGAGATGAAATTCAAAACGACTGAAATCAATCATATAGATTACCTAAAAATTAAAGAGAATTACGAACAAATAATTGAACTATTTAAAAATACTAACCACAACAATGGCTATAATTAATTGCTTGTTCTCGCCTACTTCTGAAAATCCGCGAGGATTTTCAGTCTGGTGTGTACTTGCGAAAGTTCGTGCTAACCCACGCAACTACTCATAGCCGAGACCGTTGGCAGCCATTAAAAAATAACCATGAGTACAAAACGACTTTCAACATACGACAAGCTTTTTGACAAATACTTTGACAAGGAAATCATTAAATCGGGAACGAAATATGAGATTCTTGCGGCTATGGTTCTCAAACATCTAATTGATGCAGGGAAAGTAATTCATGATATCAAGCTAATAGGACAAAGTACTGTTAAACATCAGATTGATGTATATTTTGAAGACAATGGCACTAACAGGCGTATTTTAATTGAATGCAAAGATTTTGATATTTCACAAAACCCTGTTGGGCTTGGCATAATAAGGGATTTCAGTGCTGTAGTTGACGATGTTCAACCTGATGAAGCATTTGTTTTTACGTGTAATGACTTTACTAGAGATGCAAATAAGTTTGCGAAACATAAAGGAATAAAACTAGCCATCTTAAGGGAGTTTCAGGACAAAGATATGGAAGGAAGAATCCAAAAGATTATTCTTCGTTTTCATATTCTTCATGCTACAACACCAACTGTTGAAGCCGCAATCGAAGAAACACATTACCCAAAACTAAAACAGGATTTAGAAGATGAGCAGTTGAGTATGACCTACCTTGGAAAGGAACAACCTTTCTATCTCAATACACCTGATGGAAGGTTTCAATTCAATGAATACGTTGAGAAAATATGGAATGAACACCCTAAAGACACTGAAGGACCTGTAGAATTAAAGCACAAACTAGAAAACTCGACTATTGAAGTAGCCAATCGCGGAGGTGTTCCTATTTTGGGATTGATTTTGCGATTTGAAGTAATTCATGACATAGAGATTCAAGAAATTGTGTCGGATAAGGTTGCAGAATTGATAGTGACAGGATTTAAAGACGAGGATGTTATCATTTTTGACCAGGATATTGAACGATTTGAAATTGACGATGATACAGGAGAAATAATTAAAATTAAAAAATAACGGCTGCCAATGAGTAGATGGCTCCGCCAGCGGTAACTGACGGAGTGCACCTCTCATACCACCAAGCGTACGGGCCTCGTACTTGGCGGTTCATTGAATTCCGGGTTTGAATTTAGTGTAGTAGTCCAGCATACTCTCATAACCTTTTCTTCTTAGACGCGACAACGTAATTGTTGTTCCGAGGATGGGACTTTGAGCTACTGCCCAGCCTCCCATTCTTGTCCTGCTCCGGGCATAGGTCTGTGCTTGCGGCACTCCTAATCTGATCAAGTTTTTACGCTTCCTTTCTAGCTTCTTCCAATCATGCCATATGCAGTATCTCAGCCGGTTTCTCAACCACTCATCGATTTGTTTGAGCTTTGCGTGAATACTTGCCAATCAGTAGTTGTTCACCCAGCCCATCCATATTTCTTTGAGCTTTTGGAGCCGTTCCACGAAGCTGTATGGCAAAGTTTTCTTGGTGATGGCTTTGAGTTTGCGTTTGAGGTTTTCCCAACGGCCTTTTTTCACTACTAGTTGGTATTTGCTCTTTTCGCCTTTCTTATTGGTAGGAACAAAACTGTGCCCTAGTAGCTCAAAGTTATTCGGCCTGCGTATCCCGCTCTTTTCCCTGTTGATGGTAGCTCTAGTTTATCTTTTAAGAACAAATAAACTTGGTTACCGATCTTCCGGGCTTCTGCCTTTGACTTTGTATAGACACTAAAGTCGTCAGCATAGCGGACAAATTTCAGGCCTTGGCTTTTGAGGTACTTGTCCAGTTGATCCAGCAATATATTGGATAGCAGTGGACTCAAAGGATTTCCTTGTGGCATACCCTTCCTGCGTTTGCGCAACTTCCCGTTTATCCGGATATGTGCACGTAGCCATTTTCTGACCAACCACAGGGTGGTAGGACATTTTACCTTGTTGTAGATCAGTTGCAGTAGCTTGTAGTGTTGTACTTCATTAAAGAAACCCTTCAGGTCAATATCCACAATATCCTGATAGCCATCGTTGATGTTTTTCAGGGATCGTTTTACTGCTCCGTGAAGATTCTTTTCGGGGCGGAAACCATAGCTTTGCTCTTCGAAATCAAACTCGAATTTAGTCGCTAACTGTTGGCTTACCACCTGTTGAAGCCATCTGTCTACTACTGTGGGAACCCCCAGTAGTCTGGTCTTCCAATTCCTCTTGGGAATTTCTACTCCCTTGATAGCTTTGGGCACATATTTCCTGTTCAGGATAGAGATGACCGTTGTTATCCTGTTGTTTAAAGATTGTTTTTTTAGGTATCGTATTAATATTGACATTTCTTAAACCAAATGGTATTATAAGTTTTGACCAGTTTGAAGGTGAGGACTTATTTATAGCACAAAGAGAAGGTGCAGCGAACTGTATGACTACTTTTAAGTTAAAACCTAATAATAAATTTAAAGAAAGAAGTGTTTGCTTTGGGGTAAGCGAAACAAGAGGAAGTTATAAAATTCTAAATGACACAATTTTCTTTTCAGAGAGCGCACCTAGAGGAGATGAAGAATATTACAAATTCGCAATTCTGCAAAAATCCAAATTCAGAGATGAAATAGCATTATTCAGATACCGAAATCGAAGTGATACAATTGGACACGAACTTTGGATAATGAAAAATGATTTATAAAGGAGGACTACACAGCCCTCCATTAATTTTTAAGATTTTGTAATTTGTTCAAATCCTTCCCATAAGATTTTCAAATCAAAGAGAGCTGACTTCTCCTCTTTATCAAAACATAAATCTGTATGATATAGAGCAAAATCATGAATCATCCTTAAAGATTTGATGAATTCATCAATACCATGAAATTTAATGTAATCAATAAATTCTGATTCCGAAGCATTTAAAGGTGTTGGAACTTTAGGCTCAGTTGAACCATCGACCGTTTTCAAAAGGCTGTCATTTAGACAAACATTTTGACCATTTGTGTTTCGCATAATGTAATGGATTAAATGAATAAAAAGAGGATAGGTCACTGCGAAACACATCAAAGCAACGCCTTGAACGGTCTGTGGGACTTGCACCCATATGCCTATCCAAGATTTTTTGTTTAAGCCGAATTTTGGTTTTTGGCGTCATTTGATAAAGTATGATGTATTTCGCACTTCAAAGATACGATTAAAAGTGACACGAGGGAAGAAAAGTCGATAACATTATAAGTACACCTGAATTGTTTATAGATTTAAACAAGCAAAGTTTTTCTTGCTCTTTTTTAAGTACATTTGGTTCTTATGTCAAAAAAATCAAAAATAATAGTTCAAAATACAGAGATCTCCTTTACAAATAATGAAATCGGAGAATATATTTCGTTAACTGATATAGCAAAATATAGAAATTCTACAGAGCCATTTTCCATTATAAACAACTGGATGAGAAGCAGAAGCACTATTGAATTTTTAGGACTTTGGGAGAAGTTGAACAATCCAAGTTTTAAACCTCTCGAATTCGAGAGGTTTAGAAATGAAGCTGGAAGTAACTATTTTGTTTTATCTCCAAAAAGATGGATTGATGACACAAATGCAATAGGAATCACTTCCAAATCTGGTAGATATGGCGGTACATACGCACATAACGATATTGCTTTTGAGTTTGCTTCTTGGATTTCATCGGAATTTAAGCTTTACTTAATCACAGAATTTAAACGGTTAAAACAAGAGGAAAACAGTCGATTAAATTTAGAATGGAATTTACAAAGAACTATTTCTAAAATTAACTACCGAATACATACAGACGCCATCAAAGATAAACTTATCCCAAAAGAAATTACAAAGAAGCAAGTAGCGTTTGTTTATGCCAATGAAGCTGATTTGTTGAATGTTGCTTTGTTTGGAATAACTGCCAAAGAATGGAGAGATAGCAACCCTGACCAAAAAGGTAACATTAGAGACTATGCTTCATTGGAACAATTAGTTGTTTTAAGCAACATGGAGGGAATTAATGCTTTACTAATTCAGCAAGGATTATCGCAAAGTGACCGATTAATTCAACTCAATAAAATTGCCATAACACAGATGAAATCTCTAATTGAAAGTAATTCGATTAAAAAATTAAAATAAAAGCCGATAACAATGGCTAAAAAATCATAGCCACTCTTCGAGATGGCAACGCTTTTTAGCCGGGTCGTTATCTCTCACTTACTGAATGACGAAAACAGAACTTCTTAACGTTGCAATCAAGATTTTTGGGCTTTACTATTTTGTCCGATTTGTCCAACATTTCATGGAATTCCTTTTCATGGCGTTTGGGACCAACTTTTATGATGACGATCAACTTCAAGGTTGGTTTATATATGCTGGAATTTTCTTGACATTTCTCGTAGATTTTGTCTTCGCTTATTTTGCTATTTTCAGAACTGAGTACATAGTCAGCAAAATTTCAAGAAACAACGAAGGAACGCTCGAACTCCAAACTACCAAAACAGATTTGCTTGAAATAGCACTTGCTATAATTTCAATTGTGGCAATTCTTAACTCAATCCCGGACCTCTTATCACAACAGGTGAACAGCATTTACTACCATGATCACAAGGAAGTGGAATTCTGGACAACTACTATGAAAAATCATTTATATCAGAGCTTGTTCATGCTTGCCGTTGGAATCTTCTTGCTGTTTAATTCTAGAAACTTTGCTAAATGGATAGTGAATCGTGGCGAACGAGATGATAAACATGACGAAAATAGCAAGAGATAACAGACTGTATTGTCCTTAAGCTAATTTAGCTATTTTCAAAGGCAGATAGGATCAGATACTTTTATAGAAAATTAAAAAGTCCAGCTTTCAGATGACAGCTTGGCGTTGACACCAATTAAAAAAACGATATGAAAATACCTCGCTGGGTGTAGAATTTCCGCACCTATATATTTTTTCGAGGACTGGACGAAGCATATTAATGCTGGCCATCATTCAGGATCGTCGTATTATTGTTATTCCGGGATCACCTATTTTTGATAATTGAAACTGTAAACCAATTTTAACATTAGATACAAACCGGATCAGAGCTTTGATTAATGTTGACCTGATATGTGGAGCAAAACCACTGGAGTATTCACTCACATAACCAATACCGATATAGATTTCATCAAAAATCCTTTAGATTAAGGTTTTGATAAAATAAATATAAACACCACATTTAGGTGTATATCGAATTGTTTACGACATGCAGTTAATGATGAAAATTCAATCGACACTTGCCATACTCCTACTTATACCATTTTTGTCGTTAGCCCAAAACACAGAAGAGGTAATTCAAAAGATTCGTGACCGATATTATAGAATCAACGGAGGGTCCGTAAAACTTGTAAAACAATCAATTCAGGGCACTGACTACTATCTGGAAAATGATAAACTATCAATTGCGAAGAAGAAGGCTCAAAATGGAAGATATGAATATTACTTTGATCACCAAAATGGTGATTATTACCCCTATTTCATTTATTTCGAGCCAAACAGCACCTCAAGTTCCCAGCTAAGGGCGTATTATGATGACAATGCTGAACTTGTCCTTTTTAAGGAAGCAGATATTGATACTACTTACGGACAATTTGATAATTATCCTTTTAAATACCTGAAGCAAGATGCTTACAATGCAATCAATTTATTTTTTAATACTTCTATCATATCCAAATATCCGAACGATACCAGAGTTGATAGAATTTTAGCAGAAGTTAAAAAGATCAATGAATCAATAATCAGCGCAGATACGATTGATTTTTATGATGAAGGAGAAGGAAGTGGAGGCAAATTTCAATATCTCAACGAAAAGCAAATGCCAGTTAAGATCTCAACATTTGACGGAGGAGAACATGGCGGAGGGATCCTGAATGAATACTTCTCTAATGGTCAGTTGATATATTCAACTGATGAGTACGAATCGTGGGTCGGGTTCTACTCAAGAGTTACAGTTACCGTGAAATTTTATGAGAGAAATGAGCCATTTAGGGAGGATTATTTTGATCGGGAAGCCCCTGGAGAGGTTTTTTCCAAATCAAATGATGAGTATTTCCTGGAGTGGTTTAAGGTTGATAACGTTATCCCAAGTATAGTGTACCCGGAATAAAGCGGTAAAATTTGATATAGTGCATGCCTTTGAACGGTTAATAAATGTGTAGTGCAAAACCGCTAAAATATACACGTATATAGCTAATACCGATATGAATTTTATCAAAAATCATTGGATTAAAGTTTTGATAAAATAAATATAAGCACCACATTGTGGTGTTTAGCGAATTGTTGGCGATAATTCAGAGTATTTTTATATCGAGTTATGATAGACAGTGAACTATTTCGAGAATTCATTGATTATGCTGGTAACTTTATCATAGCCGCCGTAATCATCACCTTGGTAGCGCTGGAAATCTGGTTAATCAACAAAGCTGCAAACTATTTAAGAGGTAAAGTCCAGCAATCATCACTTAAAAACTTAAGCATTCAATCATTTGAATTAATAAGCGCTCAAAAACAGAGATTGGCATTAAGAGGAGTGATAGATGTTGTGCAAATCGCTGTTATTCTGCTGGACATCTATTTTTCGCTTGTTTTTATACTAAGCATTTTTCCAAAGACCAAAGAGGTTGCCGGTTCATTAATTGATTTCATTTTTATTCCATTAAAAGAATCATTCTACGCCCTAATAAATTATTTGCCGGATTTATTTTCTATTATCATTACTGTTATCATCTTCAGATATCTAATCAGAATGGTTAAGTCATTCAGTCGGGAAGTGGAGAAAGGCAATTTCCTGATAACAGGATTCAAACCATATTGGGCGAGGACCACCGGAAGCATTATAACATTTTTATTATACGCTTTTATGATCATTTTAATTCTTCCCTACCTGCCGGGTTATGAGTCAATTGCTTTCAAAGGCGTAGCGGCATTTCTGGGGGCACTGGTAACAATTGGGGGAAGTTCGGTTATTGCCAACTATATGGCTGGCATCGTGATATCATATATGAATCCTTGCCAGAAAGGAGATTGGGTAGAGATAGAGAACACTACAGGAGAGGTTGTGGAGATCTCACAGTTTGCCGTAAAGATCAGGACCACTAGGAAGGTGGTTGTTTCGATCCCGAATACTAAAGTCCTTCAATCTCACGTCATTAACCTCAGCGGAGAACATGAGAACCACAGGACCTTGCTTCATACCACGATTAGCATCGGATATGATGTGCCCTGGAGGCAGGTTAATAATTTGTTGATTTTGGCTGCAAAAAAGACCGAGGGAGTAGACTTATCTGTTAGTCCTTTTGTCAGGCAAATTAAACTTGATGATTTCTACGTAGTTTATGAGCTAAATGTATATTCCCTCGATGTACATCGGATGTTTGAGATATATTCTGAGCTGCATAAGCAGATTCTGGATGCTTTTGCAGAAGCTGAAGTAGAAATATTGTCACCTCACTATCGCGCCGAAAGAGACGGAAGTTCCAGCACCATCCCGGATAAGGAGGGATAATAAAAATCGCTAACAAATAATCAGCTTAACGAGCCGACCGGCCTATTTGCAAAAGCCTGTTCAGAAAGCTACATTTAATGAAATTTGAAAAGCTACGCTTACTGAGCTTAGCTGCGCGGTTTGCGGCATTTGTGGAAAATAAAAGAAGAAATGCAATCTGAAATAAACGAAACCAGACAAGAATATATCAAACGAATTAACTATGTGCTGGACTTCGTTGAAAAAAATCTCGATGCAGATTTATCCCTTAAAAAACTTTCCGAAAAAGCTCATTACTCATCTTTTCATTTTCATAGGATATTTTCTGCAATTATTGGTGAAAATCTAAACGAATTTATCAATAGAAAACGAATAGAACGCATTGCATCCATCCTGCTTGTGGAAGGCAATAAGCCTATGAAAGAACTTGCTTATAGCTATGGTTTTAACAGTGAAAGCTCATTTTCAAGAGCGTTTAAAAAATATTATGGTATTAGCCCTACTGCGTTTAAATCGGAAGGAATAAGTACACTTAGCAAGATTGGTATAGAACCTCTGACCTTGGAAAAATACATTTGCAGCATTGATAACATTAAAAAATGGATTGATATGAATGCTCAAATAACAGTAAAAGAATTGCAGGAGATACAACTTGCCGGTATAGCGAATATGGGAGACTTTGATGAGATGGGTAATATGTATCAAAGACTAATGGAATGGGGGACTCAAAAAGGAGTGTTAAGTATGTCAGGTTTTAAAGCCGTCACCATTTATCATGATAACCCAAACGTCACCGAGACGTCAAAAGTAAGATATAGCGCATGTGTAACCGTTGCCAAAGCTATTAAAGCTGAAGGGGAAATAAGACCCCTAGTAATCCCAAAAGGCAACTATGCCGTCGGAAATTTTGAAATTGAAGCAAAGGACTTTCCAAAAGCGTGGGAAAGCATATGTGTATGGGTAGTAGAGAATGGCCATAAGTTTAGAGATGGGGATTATTTTGAATTGTATCATAATGACCATAAAACTCATCCTGAACAAAAATTTATAGTAGACATTTGTATTCCTGTTGAAAGAAATGTTAATACCAAACCTGACAGAAATAAAAAGACGACAAACAACAGAGGTCTATCTGATTGTAGTGTGCAACCGAGCCAGGGTCAGGCACTGTTAGATTATCGTCAATTGATAAATTACATGAAAGCATTAAGATCTTTTTTCCATAAAGAATATGCCGATGATTTTAAATTAGGCACCATTTACCAAGGCAATATAGATTTTTCCTATTTCTCGCTGACTACTCAGGAGTTGAAAAAACAAAAATTGAAATTTGTCATAATACTTAATTACAGGCTGATGCATTTTGAAATTTGTTTATCCGGTCAAAATAAAAGCATCCGAAAAAAGTATTGGGAGTTATTCAAAGGTAGTAGCTGGAATAAGTATCATTTAGCAGAATCAATTGATGACAGTCTGTCAATCCTCGACCATATAATAGTCGAGAAGCCTGATTTTGATAATACAAGTCTCTTAACAGCGCAGATAGAAACTGAGTCATTAAAATTTATAAATGAAATTAGAGGTATTCTTGAGGGATAAAAACTAAGCCCAACATTGTAAGCATTAGCTGGGATAATGCAAAAACGAAAGTATAATTATGACACTAAGGCAGTACTAAATTGAAAAGTTAGCGTGTAAAAATCCGCTGCTACTCACATACCAGACATTATCAACAAAACACCACTAGTCACGTATGCTCGATTTAATATAATGTGATCTTGCTATCACAACATATCTGTGATAGGTAGAACTTCATAATCTTTTCTAACTTATTTTCAAAAAGAATATAGGTAAGGTGTAATGTTCTTCGACTTTAGCCACTAAATAAAAAAAAGGACAAAATTATGAAGAATGTCAAATTGATATTACTTGCACTGATAATCCCATTATTCACAAGAGCACAGGACATCTCCGGACAATGGAATGGTGTGTTAAAAGTCCAGGGAATGGAATTAAGATTAGTCTTTCACATTACCGAAGAAGTATCGGGATACACGGCTACTATGGATAGCCCCGATCAAAATGCCACCGGGATCCCGGTGAGTTCCACCAGCTTTGAAAACGCAGCTTTAGAACTTAAAATAGATGCTTTGAACGCCGGATACACAGGGGTCTTTGAAGAAGGGAACGGTATCAAAGGAACTTTTAGGCAAGCCGGCCAAGCTTTCCCTTTAAGGCTTGTCAGGAAGAAATTAGAAAAGAAAATCCTACGGAGGCCACAGGAACCCAAAAAACCCTTGCCTTACTATAGCGAAGATGTTATATTTCCTGGAGGAGATAAAGGCGTTGAATTAGCAGGCACCCTTACCCTGCCAGAAAAAGAGGGACAGTTTCCGGTAGCTATTTTAATAAGTGGTAGTGGCCCTCAGAATAGAAATGAAGAATTCATGACGCACAAACCCTTTCTGGTGTTATCCGATCACTTAACTCGAAATGGAATTGCCGTCTTACGATATGATGACCGGGGATTTGCATCATCTACAGGAAATCATGGAAATGCTACATCTGAAGATTTTGCTGATGATGTAAGATCAGCTATTGCCTATCTAAAAACAAGAAAGGAGATCAATAAAAAGTATATTGGATTGATCGGTCATAGTGAAGGTGGACTGATTGCCCCTATGGTAGCTGCCGATACCAAAGTGGCATTTATCGTGCTATTGGCCGGTCCCGGAGTTTCTGGTGATCAGATCTTACTTAAACAGATTGAGACCATAGGCAGGTTGCGAGGTGCTGATGAAAAGACGCTGCAAGAAGAAATAAACCTAACCCGAGGTGCCTTCGAATTGATTCATCAATACCGTGAAGATGAATCTCTGGAGAAAAGACTTACAGCATATGTCAGCGATGCAATATCAAAAAGTAACGGTGTCCCCGAAGGCGTGAATAAGGAAGATTTCATAAGTACGCAGATTTCGCGATTAACAAGACCATGGATGAAATATTTTCTAAATTACGACCCTCAGGTTTCATTAAGCCAGGTAAAATGTCCCGTACTGGCACTCAATGGCGAAAAAGATGTACAAGTGACGCCAGGCAATTTGATTGTGATCGAAAGTGGCGTTCGAAAAGGAGGTAACTCGGATGTTACTATTAAAGAATTCTCTGGCATGAATCATTTATTTCAAACTTGCAAAACAGGAGCCATGGATGAATATGCCACGATTGAGCAAACAATGGATCCTGTAGTATTAGAAGAAATCTCTAATTGGATACGAAAACAAGTAAGATGAGCAGTGATTTTTATCAATTCTCCATTCTGCCTTTTGCCGCAATCATTATCAAGATTTGTAGAGCTTATACAAATTCACAGGAGGATTTTGAAGATTACTATCAGGAAGTTTGTCTGCAAATATGGAGGAGTAAAGACAATTTTAAAGGACAATGTGAATGGTCTACATGGGTTTATAGAATATCACTGAACGTATGTTTGACCCTACTCAAAAAGAAGAAAAATGGTCAACAACATTTTACTTCAGATAGGCTACCGGATGACGTAACCACTGATAATAAAGCATTCGAAAACGAATCACTTAATCAACTTTATAAAGCCATTAAGTATTTATCAGAAGTTGATAGAGCTGTTATCTTATTATACCTTGATGAAAAGCCCTATTCGGAAATCGCCAATATTCTCGGAACTAATCCCAACAACATTGGTGTCCGGGTGAAAAGAATTAAAGAACGTTTAAAAAAAATATTAGATGGAAAAATCAATTGAAACCATTTGGAAAGAAGGCTTTCTGGAGAGTGAAGCATTAGTAGCTCCCAAAATAAACGACCTATACAATCAAAAATCAAAGCAACTGATCGCTAAAATGAAACGGATGTTCAAAGTCAACATAACGGCTATTGTTATTTTATCTATCATTTTCCCTATTCTACACTATTTCCTGGATGCTACCTGGCAAGGAGTTGCCGCATCCGTCATGCTGCTTACTTTGGCTTGGTATAGCAAGCGGCAAATGAAAGGAATCAAAACCTTGAATCAGGGAGTTAACAGCTATGAATATCTTAAAACATTTGATCAGTGGCTCAAAAATGCCCTTTCCAGAAACGAGAAAATAATCCGATTTTCTTATCCTCTTAGCCTTCTAATTGCCATGAGCACCTTGTGGTCTGCCTGGAATAGTCAAGAAGAACTTACCGCCAAAATAGCACAAAAATTCCCTGGCTTAATCTTTATAGGAAATGTCCCCCTTGCTTTACTGGTTGTTGCAGGGATCGTGACGCTGTTGATGTTCTATTTTTCAGGCAACATCTACAGATGGGACATACGATTAGTGTATGGACGTGTGTTCGATAAATTGGAAGAAACGATTGCTGAAATGGAGAAACTGAGGAGAGAATAGGACGTTTAGCTGGCCAGAGGTATCTGACCATTAACCTTTAAGTCTGACTATTTAATTTTTCAAAACCGATCTGATGTCTTATATTTCAAATAAAAAAACGCACCAAAAAAATGTGTAACTGCCATTACGGCAAATTCAACTACACCCGGGTCCACTAGGAATTGCTAAGGCTACTGATAAACCCGAAATTAACATATAAAAAGCCATAATAGATGATTATGCGAGACCGTTGAAAATAATTTATAAGCATAATGTATTTAAAAAAACTGCTCTTAGTACTCTTGATTTTTTTGCTTCCAGTCCAACTAATCGGACAGAAAGTGGAATGGTATGAATTTGACTTTGAAAATATTAAAATTAATTTTCCGACAGAAGAGGTCTTTCAACTTGACACAATCGTAAAAGGAGTTAGAATTAATCAACTTTACACCACAATTGGGAATTCAACACTCATTGTTCAAAAACTTCCCGCGGAGAACAAATTGAATGATGAAAATTTATCTAATCTTCCATACGATTATAAATCATTGGTTGAATATTATGACGGAGTTATAGCTGGAGTAAAGAACAGTTCGAACGCTAAAAAAGTTGAAAAAAAGGAAATAAAATTAGGAGAACTTATAGGCTACAACTCTATTTATTACGATGAGAATGGGAATTCATTCAGCGAGTCAAATAGTTTTTTGGTAAACAATAGCCTAATTATCGTTTCTGTCTACAACCTGAAGCTAGAACAAAAGGAAATTAAAGAGGGTTTTTTTAATTCTCTAAATTTGGACAACCTTGGTTCATTGAAACAATACACAGGAAAGTCTAAAGCCTATCAACAAGGGTATGTGTTTGGTAAATTACTTCTCTATGCACTAATCGGTATTGGACTGTTTTTCCTTATTAGAACATTGCGAAAGAAGAAATAAACCATTAAAACAAGGCATAAGTAATTGCTTGTTCTCGCCTACTCTGAAAATTCCAACGGAATTTTCAGCTTGGTGTGCACTTGCAAAGTTAATCGTTAGACCGCGTAGCTACTCATAGCCGAGACAGTTATAACCTATTGGACGAAATATAGAAATGACCTACTACGAAACACAGTTAAGAAAAATCAGACAGAATATTTATTCAAATCAGTGGCAGCTAGATACCGTGATTGCAACTCGAAATTATATTGATAATAATTATGCCAAGGATTTGAATTTGGATTTACTGTCGCATACTCGATTTGTCTCAAAGTATCACCTATTGCGTCTGTTCAAAAGATACTATGGGCAAACCCCTAAAAAATATCTGATGAACAAACGAATAGAGAAATCTAAAGAACATTTGAAAAGTGGAATGACAGTTACACAGACTTGTTTTGCAATTGGGTTTGAAAGTTTGGGTTCATTTAGTGTGCTTTTTAAAAACAGAACCGGATTAACGCCAACTGAATTTCGAAATGAGCAACTTTCAAGAAGCAACTTAAATTCTGATTCCGGAACTTGCGAGCCTTAATATCAATATATGGCCAATGAAAGTAACAGTTATTAGTATACCCGTACGAGATCAGGAAAAAGCATTAAAATTCTATACCGAAAAATTGGGATTCATTAAAAAACTTGACATGCCTTTGGAAGGAGGTAACAGATGGTTAACGCTGGTCTCTCAAGAAGCACAGGAAGGACCTGAAATCTTACTGGAACCAGCCCCCAATCATTTTGAACCATCTAAAGTCTATCAAGATGCATTGTTGGCGGCCGGAATTCCCTATACGCAGTTTGATGTTGATAACGTTCAATCTGAATATGACCGACTTACAAAACTCGGCGTCGAATTCAGCATGAAACCAACAGAAATGGGAACTGCAAAAGTCGCCGTCTTTAATGACACCTGCGGCAATAACATCCAAATCGTCGAAATCTTGTAGTTAAACTGCGGCTGCCGGCATGAAATGATAACAGCTAAACAAAAAGACAAATAGATGTATTTGCAAAGGCTTTGACAATCAGCTAGCTTTAAAGAAGTTAAAAACGTTGGCGAACAATGTTTTAATCGGGACGTTATAAGTAAAATAAAAACTGTGACACTGGATTTGGATTGCTCCTGGCTGTGTATAGAAAAAAAACAAAACCAGTTGTAGAATTTTCAACACCTATATATTTTTTCAGCATACCGAACAAAGCATATCAATGCTGGTCGTCATTTAGGATTGTGGTATTATCGTTATTCCGGCTCATCTCTTTTTGTAATTGAAACCGTATAACCATTTCAAGACAAGATAGCAACCAAATCAAAAGTATTAATTGACGCTAACCTGGTGGGCGGATATAGGAAATTTTACCCATCTCTAAAACCATTGGCAACCGACATATTTGGTCATATGTGTCGTCCGCAACCTATATCATTGCCACAATAACCAATAATGGTACAACAAATTTTATGAGACAAACGCTCAACTTTGTTCCATTGAAAATCAAAAACAAAAAAACAATGGAAGAAGCTACAGCATATTACTCTATTCTGGATGTTACGCCAACCAATGAAGATTGGATCCCTGGCTACATTGAGCCAGCAAATAAACTAGTTGCCCAATATGGAGGAAAGTATCTGGCCAGAACCAGCAGCCACGAACGCCTCGAAGGTGACGGTGAAAGTGCTGCACTGCGAATCATCATTGCATGGCCCTCTAAGGAAGCGGCCTTAGCATTTATGAAAGATCCGAACTACGTGCCTCATCTTAAGGCCAGGACAGCCGGATCCAGGAGCAACCACTTTCTCATAGAAGCTAAGGATGATCTCGCTTGAAAGGTTTAAAATTATCGTAGATTTTCCTGCATCATGCAGGAAAATCCATCTTCTTTTGATAATGAAAGCTTGATTTAGGTCCCTATTAACACCCGGATCACGGGTAGAACGAAAGTTGACATGTTAAAAAGAACGATCAGCTCAAAGTTTGAATCTATCAATCAGGGGTATAATCGCGTTTTTCAGCCGAACGAGTTGAGCATAGGCATGGTGGTGCCTATTGAAAATTATGCTCAAAGCCCCGTACCAACCATGTAACATCGCAGAAGCTTACAATCTTTGCTATGTATTGTTAAATTTAAATTGGTATGGTTTGTGCCATTGTAAGGGTAGATGGTTATCTGGCCCGCTCCCTATAGCCAGACGTTTGCAAATATTAAAATCGTAGAGATAACAAGGAAAAATTAATCATGGGAAAAAAAGTACAGAATTTGACAATCTTAGTATTGATTGTTTTTGCGATAATTCCTCGGCTGAGCGCACAGACGATAAAGGACAGATCTCACAATACGATCGGGTATATCAAAAATGATGGGACCGTAAAAAGCAGATCTCACAATACAATCGGATATATCAAAGATGATGGAACAGTAAAAGGTAGATCCCATAATACAATCGGGTACATCAAAGATGATGGAACTGTAAAGGGCAGATCCCATAATACAATAGGATATGTCAAAGATGATGGCACAGTAAAAGACAGGTCTCATAATACAATCGGATATATTAAAGATGATGGAACGGTAAAAGACAGATCTCATAATACCATCGGTTATGCGAAAAACGTTAAAAGGAAGTGGGCCGCAGCAAAATTTTTCTTTTTTGACTTTGAAAATGAAAATTCACTATTCTGACAAATAAATAGCAAATGAAATGTGGCGACTGGATTGGCTAAGGAGAACGATTTAGCAAACAAAAAATCCAACTGGTTGTGACATTTTCGGAATTTGGGCTACTAACTATATAAACAGACAAGTCGAATGTGAAATCTTTAAAGCGCAATTTCGTACAAATTATCGATAAGCATCAGGGCATCATTAACAGCCTTTGTAAGGCTTATTACCTTGATCCAAATGATCAAAAAGATACTTTTCAGGATATCATATTCCAGCTGTGGAAATCTTTCGACACTTTTCGAGGGGCCTCCGAAATTAGTACCTGGATTTACAGGGTAGGGCTGAATACAATTCTCGCAAAAGTTCGGAAAGAGAAAAGAGGAATAAGTACGGAATATATTAACGCTTCCCATGCAAATAAATCCATATCCAAAGCAATTGCCGATGATGACCTGCAACTCCTGCATATCATCATCCAATCGTTAAATCACCTGGATAAAGCCATCGTCATTCTCCACCTGGAGGGCTACAGGAACAAAGAGATCTCACAGTTATTGAAGTTGACCCCAACCAATGTCAGCACCCGGCTAAACAGGATCAGAACAGAACTGAAATCGAAATTTAAAATTCAGAATTATGAATTTAAATAATCTTAAACCTGCCTGGAGGCAATTCCGGTCATTGAATGCAATGGAGCGGATAGGTGAAGAGGAAATCCTGGGCATCATAGCATGTCAGGAGAATCTGGCAGCAGCCAGGCTGTCGCGATTCCTATTCAATACGGTGATGTTTATCATGCTGACCATTTGCTGTCAGGGCGGATGATTTCTTTTATTCTCTGGGATGTCGATCCCGGCATTATTCCAACATTTGAATTTTTGAGGTGGTATAGCTTATGCTGGGCAATTGGAATAAGCCTCGGATACCAGGTCCTCAGGGTCATTTACAGGAGGGAAGGACTTTCACAAAAGGAACTGGACAAGCTGGTCGTCTATGTGGTTTTAGGAACGGTAATAGGTGCGCGTCTTGGCCATATTCTATTTTACGATCCTATATATTATTTAAACAATCCGATCGAAATTTTGCCCATCCGTATTAATCCAACTTTTCAATTTACAGGACTTGCAGGGCTGGCTAGTCACGGTGGTGTCGTGGGGGCCTTATTCTCGTTATTCCTGTACAACCTTAAGTATAAAAGGAACTACCTATGGATAGCAGACAGGTTGATGGTTGCCGGAGCTTTGCTGGGTGTGTTTATCCGATTTGGAAATCTGATGAATTCAGAAATTATTGGCATTCCATCGACGGTCCCATGGGCATTTATATTCGCAAGAATTGATCAGGTCCCCCGGCATCCTGCGCAGCTTTATGAAGCCGTCTTTTATTTTTTGACTTTCATTTTTTTGTTCAGTTTATGGAGATCCGGAAGGGTTGGGCAATACTGGGGGTTGATATTTGGATTGGGGCTGATGTTGATCTTTGTTCAAAGATTCGTTATTGAATTTATTAAAGAGGATCAGACAAAATTTGAGGAGGGATTGATCCTGAATATGGGGCAGACGTTGAGCATTCCAATGATACTGACAGGTGCCACCGTAATAATATGGAGCCTGAAACATGGGCCAACAAACAACGGGCTCCATCAGCGGAATTAGTTTTTATGAGGTTTGGTAAGGAAAAGCCGTCTTTAGAATTTACCAAACCAGAGATAATCAAAGGTCTATTTGGAGTGATAGCGGTAATTAAACCACTGAAATTTGATTCTTTATCAAACCAATTATCTTTGAAGAAATTGATGCTTTATACAAATAATGACCCCGTCTTCATTGATAATCAACTTTTTAATTGCTTTCGGCACTTGTCAGGCATTTTTTATTGCCTTGATAATACTTAGATCAGCAAATAAAACCCTTTTTAAAAAGCTTTTTGCGTTGTTTTTGATCATTGAAGGAATTACACTCTTTGAAAGGCTATTGGTCGAAACCGAACTCATAAGATTTCTACCTCATATCTTGGGAGTTAGTCATCCTATCAGCTTTATCAAACCTCCTTTAATATTGCTTATGGCATTTGCCATAACTGAAAAGTATTTCAGCCTTCATAAAAAGGACTTTTTACACTTTATTCCATTTGTGTTGATGTTGGGTCTTAATATACCGTTTTATTTTCTAAGCGGTAATGAGAAATTGGAAACGGTGAGCGCTTTCATGGAAAAGATTCCGTCTTATGAAAGTTTTGATTTTTATTTCAGTCTGAGCTTCTTTGCTTATATTGGCATATACATCTTTTTGGGTATTGGAAAACTAAAACGTTTCAAGCGACAGGTTACAAATAATGTTTTGGTCAATTGGTTTCACGTTATTTTGATGCTCTACTCTTCCTTTTTGGTCTTGCACCTTGCTTACTTTATGATCCAGCCAATTGGCAAGTATAATTTTGCGATGATCAACCAGTTAAGTATGCTGACTATGACCTTCATCATTCAATCAGTGGCTTATAAGTTAATCAATAAATCAACTGTATTTAATAACAAAACACCGGATTTAAGAAATCTGGAAAAACGTAATAATGATGAGCGTTTGATAATTGATAAATTTATGATAGACAAGGTTTATTTGGATGACACTTTGAGTCTTCAAAATTTTTCTGAATCGGTTTCTCTCCCTGCCTCTTATGTATCAGCTATCATCAATCAAAAATTCAATTGTTCGTTTAAAAAATTAGTGACACAATATAGATTGGATGAAGCCAAGTCCATGATCCAAAAACACAATGGAAGAAAAATCAAATTAATTGAAATAGCCTTCGACGCAGGCTTTAATAACAAAGTCTCATTTTATCGGGCATTTAAGGAATTTGAAGGGATCTCACCATCTGAATATTTGGAAAAGTTACAAAACCAGCAAAAACCTTAACAAAATAAGGTTACAAAACCGTTTTGTAACCGGGAATTAAAATGGTATGCTTAACTATGCTTCAATAACTAATTAAAAATAGCATTATGAAGTTTAAAGGTTCAATTACAATTCACCAGCCAAGAGAAAAGGTGGTAGCTCTTTTTTTGGATGCTGACAGTTTGAAAGAATACCAGGACGGTTTTGTAAAAAAAGAATTGCTTAGTGGTATCGCGGGAGAAAATAAAGCTGAATCAAAACTGTATTACAAATACGGGAACAGAGATATGATATTGACCGAAACCATAACCAGTAACAATTTACCGGAGTCTTTTGAAGCACATTATCATCACAAACATATGGACAATACCATGAAATGTACTTTTATTGAAATATCTCCCAATGAAACCGCGTATGATTATGAATTTGAATACACCAGAATTAATTGGATTTTGCCCAAATTAATGGCTATACTTTTTCCTGGTATGTACAGAAAGCAAGGGGAAAAATGGATGAAACAATTTAAAGAATTTGCCGAAAAACAATAAGCAGATAGGTAGAAAACTGAAAATTTATGACAAACTTGTGGCAAAATGCGGCGGGTTTGAGAGAAAGTGAAAAACCGTGCCTTATACCTCGGTAAACGACATATGTTTTCGCTTTTTAACAGGGCAGGGGAAATTGGTATCCTTCCAACCCCTACTTATCAAAGCCGGGGCAGTTATGCGCAAGTATTGAGGCCTGAAGTTTGGCGTTGACAGTAACAAGTGTTCCCAGAAAGTGTAATGATGTCAAAAGCAGAAAAATACCAACAAGAATTTATACAATTCAGAAATGAATTAAAATCGTTTATTTATCGAATTGTCAATCACAGACAAGAAGCGGAAGATATAACCCAGGACACTTACGTAAAGGCATTTAAAAATCTCGACTCTTTTCAGGAAAAATCGTCATTCAAAACCTGGACATTTTCTATTGCCACCAACCTGTTAAGAGATAGTTTCAGGGCAAGGCGAAAGTGGGGTGAGGACTGGCAAGACCTGGGAAAAGAGTTTAATCAGGAAAATGAGCAAATATTACGGGACAAAGTTGATATTTCGCACACCTCCGAGCATGGCAAGTTTGTGATCCGCGAGCATATAAATTTTTGCTTTACCTGCATTAGCAAGACGCTTCTTCTGACTAATCAAATTTGCCTCATGCTCAAAGAGGTTTACAATTTTAAAGTCAATGAAATAATGCTTATTACCAATTTGACCGAAGGCAAAGTAAAACATGCCATAGCCGGGGCGCGAAGAGATATGAGCCGGATTTTTGAAAGGCGGTGTAGCTTAATAAGCAAAAAAGGGATTTGTCATCAGTGTACGGAGCTCAATAATGTTTTTAACCCGGAACAGGATGCCCACATGGAAGCCAATAAGGTCAAAATGGCTAAGGAAGCGGAGCAGGCAAATTATGATGAACTATTGCAGCTCAGATTGCAGCTGGTCAAAGCTATCGACCCCCTGAATGCAGAAGGGACCAACCTACATAATTTTATTACCGAGAATTGCCCGGATTGGGCCAAGCATCAAATGCTTAAACAGGTAAAGCATTGATAGCAAGCACATTAAATTGACTTCGTCCGTTTTCTGATAGTTTATCGTCTAAACTTTAGATGACAGATTTTATAACGATTAACTTAGAAAACAACGATGAGAAAACTTGCTATTTTGACCTTTTTATCACTGGATGGTGTCATGCAGGCCGTCAAATTGCCGGAGGAAGATACCTCGGGTGGTTTTGAATATGGAGGATGGGCTGACAAATATTGGGAGGAAGTAATGGCCCAGGTACAGGAAGAAGCTATGTCTGAACCTTATGACCTGTTGCTGGGCAGAAAGACCTACGAGCTTTTTGCCGAATATAACTCAAGTACATCGGGTCCCAATCCCCTCAATGACCTGACCAAATACGTAGCCACTAATACGCTTGGCCAATTGGAGTGGGAAAATTCAATACCTATCTCCGGTGACATCGCAAAAGCCATAGCCAAACTCAAGTCGCAGGATGGCCTCCTGTTGCAGGTTCACGGTAGCTGGCAATTGATCAATACCCTGCTTAAGAATGATCTGGTAGACGAATTTCGTCTTTGGACTTTTCCGGTCATCCTTGGCAAGGGCAAACGTTTATTCCATACTTGTAGCTTTCTGGATAACCTGTCACTGCTTAAAACCAAATCCACTGCAAATGGCGTGATCATGAGTATTTACAAACGTCGTTGATTCAGGTATAGGAGCAAACAGTTTTTCCTGCCGGGATTTAAGAGATGACAAGGTGAATTTGCCAATGAGGTTTTAGTAATTCTCAAGATTAATTGATAGTTTAGAAAGTGTTGGTGCTTACAATGACGGGCAAATTCGCTTTGTTAAGATTGTGGCCTGCCCTAACCATAATTTAAATTTGAGATTTCCATGTATTTAAGAATTAACCTGGTGAAGCATGTGGTAATTTTTCAAATGATGCTTTTCCCAATTTGTGCTTTCTCCCAGCCCCATAATGCTGTGGCAACAAATGAAAAAATAGCATTTACAAATTTATTCAGTGCCGATATGAAGGAAGGTGTTTCCTGCTACAGAATACCTGCCCTGCTTACGGCGAAAAATGGAGATCTTATAGCGGCTATAGATGAGAGAGTGCCCTCATGTGATGACTTAAGGTCTAATGCCGATATAAATATTGTTATTCGAAGAAGTAGCGATAATGGAAAAACATGGTCGGAAATAGAACCCATCGTGGATTACACTCCCGGTGAATCTGCCTCCGACCCCTCAATGATCCTGGACAAAGTTACCGGAGAAATTTTTATGTTTTTTAATTACATGAACCTATATGGGGCAAAAGGGGAATATTATTTTAAAATGGTTAGAAGTCAGGATCATGGAAAGACATGGTCTTCTCCTGTAGATATAACTTCACAAATTTCAAAAAAGGAATGGAAGAAGGATTTTAAATTTATTACCTCTGGCAAAGGGATACAGACCAGGTCAGGGAAATTGCTTCATACGCTTGTTAATTTGGATAGAGGCCTCTACATTTTCGGGAGTGATGATCATGGAAAATCATGGCACCTTATCGATACCCCAATCACTCCGGGGGATGAATCTAAAATAATTGAATTAAGTGATGGCAGTTGGATGATAAATAGTCGGGTAAATAAATCCGGATTAAGATATATTCATACGTCAACAGATAACGGTATAAGTTGGACTTCAAAACCTGACTCTTCTCTGATCGATCCGGGCTGCAATGCAAGCCTGATTTATTATGCCACCACTACCGGGCGGGAAAATACTAAGAGAATACTTTTTTCTAATCCCAAGACCTCAGACACCAGGGAAAACTTGTCGGTTCAAATAAGCTATGATGAAGGAAAAACCTGGTCTGACAGCAAGACTATATATACAGGTAAATCGGCTTATTCTTCCATGTGTATTTTAAAAAATGGAAGCATAGGCCTGCTATTCGAGAAGGATAACTATAAAAAAAATGTATTTACAATAATATCTTTAAATTGGCTAACTAATGGCAAGGATAGTTTTAAATCCCAACGTTGATATATCCCAAGGTGAAAGCTCATATGGATGGAGCATATTGTTGCACCTCCGATATAAATGATATTAATACCATGTATATTAGAGGGCATAACTAAAGTTTACAAACGACACCTGATTGACTATACCTTTTGAACCGGAATTTTTAGGAGTATCGGTTAATGTTCACTTGATACTTGAATATCTGGCATTTTTTATAGCCTTTCGCTATTATCTGGTATTGAGGCGGAATAGCCAAGATGCTATTTCCAACAAGAACAGGCTTTCAATTATTTTAGGAGCTATTGTCGGCGCTTTTTTGGGTTCCAGGCTCATGGGGTACCTGGAAAATCCGATAATTGTATTAACACAAGCAAATCTTTTTTACCTGCTCAATACCAAAACGATCATGGGAGGATTGTTTGGCGGTTTAATTGGCGTCGAAAGTGTCAAAAAAATGATCGGGGAAAAGCAATCCTCCGGTGATTTATTCACGTTGCCTATAATCGCTGGAATATTTATAGGAAGAATAGGATGCTTTTTAAGTGGAACAAATGAATTTACCTATGGCACAGAAACATCCTTTTTCATGGGAATGGACCTGGGTGATGGCTTACTAAGACATCCCACATCCCTCTATGAATTGGTATTCCTGGTCCTGCTGTATTTGATAATTAACTATTTTAAAAAGTCAAAAAAATTGGAAAATGGAGATTTGTTCAAGATCTTCATGATTTCGTATTTTGGTTTTCGCTTCCTGATAGAATTTATCAAACCCAATGTTTTCTGGGTATTTGGGTTAAGCAGTATACAGTGGCTATGTATTATTTGTTGGATATACTATATCAAATTTTTTAGAAAAGTCTTTCAATATGCCTACTAGGAAATATACATATTATGACTATACCCTCAGTCTTTGCCCTGAATGCTTGAAGCGTATTGATGCTAAAATTGTATTCGAAGGCGAAAATGTTTTTATGCTGAAAAGATGCCCGGAACACGGTGCCTCGAAAGTACTGATCGCTGATGACAAGGAGTATTATAAAAACATAAGAAATTACAATAAACCTTCCGAAACACCCTATAAGTTTAATACGGCGACTCACTACGGTTGCCCTTATGACTGTGGGCTTTGCCCTGACCACGAGCAACATTCCTGCCTGACGGTAGTGGAAATCACCGACAGATGTAACCTGACCTGCCCCACATGCTACGCCGGCTCATCACCGACCTATGGCAGGCACAGAACTTTGCAGGAAGTCAAAGTCATGCTTGATACCATTGTCGAAAATGAAAGAGAACCTGATGTAGTTCAGATCAGTGGTGGAGAACCCACCTTGCACCCCCAGTTTTTTGAAATACTGGATTATGCGAAATCTTTACCTATTAAACACTTGATGGTCAACACCAATGGCATTGCCATTGCCAAGGATTTTAATTTCGCGAAGCGTCTTAAAAGTTACACCCCGGATTTTGAAATATATCTTCAGTTCGACTCCTTTAAGAAATCAGTACTTGAAACCATGAGGGGAGCGAATTTGATAGGTATTCGCGAAAAAGCCCTCGAACATTTAAACAAATTAAACTTATCCACTACCTTGGTCATAACCTTGCAGAAAGGATTGAATGACGATGAAATTGGCAAATCCGTATCATTTGCACTGGAACAGAGATGCGTTAGGGGCGTAACCTTTCAGCCAACGCAAATAGCGGGTAGATTGGATAATTTCAACCAGCAAACCGATAGAATTACCTTAACGGAAGTAAGAAGAAAAATTTTGGAGCAAACCGATATTTTTCAACCCAACGATTTGATTCCCGTTCCCTGCAACCCCGATGCCCTGATGATGGGCTATGCCGTAAAATTGGGTGGAAAAGTGCTACCATTAACCAGGTACATTGACCCGGCCGACCTGCTGGATAACAGTAAAAATACCATCGTATACGAGCAGGATGAAGGCCTCCATCGCAGAATGTTTGAGATTTTCAGTACCGGGACATCGACCGAAAAAGCGTCCTCAAAGCTACACTCATTGCTCTGCTGCCTGCCCTTTGTCAAAGCCCCGGACCTTGGCTATGATAATTTGTTCAGAATCATTATTATGCAATTTGTAGATGCATATAATTTTGATGTAAGGGCCATAAAAAAATCATGTGTTCATATTGTAAACAAGGATAATAAAATTATTCCCTTCGAAACAATGAACCTGTTTTACAGAGACGAGAAAAAAGAATATTTAGAAAAACTTAGAGCATTATAAAATAATTTTATTAGAAATGGAGGGAATTCTGACAATGATCATCATCCTGTATCTCATAGCTCATACTCCTGCGATCATTATGCTTATCATTGGGCTAAGAAGGCTAAAAACCAAACCTGAAAGCGCCAAAACATTATTAATAATTGCCGGGATCTATTTCCTTATCGGAGGTGGAATATGCGGGTCACTTTTAACCGGAGGTTAATCATCAAAGTGTACCGTCATGTCTGGAAAATTATGGCGGACCTTTGGACCCAACACTTTTGTCGGGAAGTAGTCAAAATTAAAGCCGGGGTTGATGATGTATTGGGCTTTGGAAATTAAACAGGACTTCCCTATGGAGCACCTAATTTATCAAATCAAATAAATGGACTCACTTCCATTTGCCTTAGTAATGATCTCGATTTTTACCCATGCTTATTGGAATTACCTGATCAAGCGGTCAGGAAACAAACATATATTTACAGCATTGAGTAAACTGGCGGAGATTACAATTTTCCTTATTCCTGCCATTTACTTTTTGGCAACCACCGGATTTAGAATGGAGTTTTTGTTACTAATAACAGTTGCAGCTTCCATAACTTTTTTGAATTACTTTTTTCTTGCCAGCGCTTATAAATATGGAGACCTTTCTCTGGTATATCCTATTTCCAGGTCAAGTATTATTTTTCTTCCGATTATCGCCTTCTACTTTATTGACGAAAGGATAGACGGCATAGGAATATCGGCCATTCTTATGATCCTTCTCGGAACTTTTGTTATGCACATGGAATCACCCGATAAACAAGGGATTCAAACGATCCTCAAAAATATTGGTAACAAAGGGAGCATTTATGCGATGCTGGCTGCGCTTGCGGTAGCGGGATATACACTCTGGGATAAAATATCCATTTCTAAAATGGAACCGTTTTTATATTTCTATATGTATACCTTCATCGTGGCCATATGCTACAATTCGATGATTTCCATAAAATTTAAAAAAGAACAAATCAAGCACGAATGGCGCATTAACCGGGCTCGAATTTTGCAAGTCGGGTTTTTTAATAGCTTCACTTATGTTTTGATTCTTACCGCACTGACCATGAGTAAGGCTACTTATGTAGGTGGACTAAGGCAGTTGAGTATAGTAATAGGCGCATTTCTTGGCTATAAATTACTGGGTGAAAAATTGACTTTGCCCAAAATCATAGGCATTGTAATTTCCATTATTGGCGGTAGCTTAATCTATTGGGCGAAATAATGTATATCAATCAATATAAAAAATAGATAGGCGCAACTGGATTTAATTGTGTATTTGTTAACTTCAATCCCAACGGAGGCTGGCATATGCATCGCCTGTTTACAGCAGCCAGACATTATTCACAGTTAGTTTAGCATGGAAAATATTCCGGTAAGAGGCATTAGAGCAACCCGAAGGGAGCCTGATTTTTCAGAAAGCTTTAGCATACGGGATATGCAGCATTTACTAGCCGGGCAGGACATGTTTCAGGACCTTCACCGGCATGATTTCTTCTATGTGCTGGCTTTGAAAAAAGGATCGGGAGATCATGATATAGACTTTACACCCTATCGGATATACGATAATTCTGTTTTCCTCATGCGTCCGGGGCAGGTACATCAACTCACATTGACCGCCGGAAGTGTGGGATACCTGTTGGCATTTAAAACCGATTTTTACAATCCTCAGGATAAGATATCAATGCAACTACTGCGCAAGGCAAGTAGTGCGAATTTTTATCAGTTTGACGACACCGGCTTCAAAAAGTTAATGGCAATACTAACACACATTTTTGAGGAGTATACGCATAGGCAGAAAAGATACCAGGAAGTGATTAAAGCAAACCTGAGCATTTTCCTGGTCGAACTTGTCAGACAACACAGCCAAAACCCCACGGATCATGCAAGCAATTATGCGCAGGAACGGTTGGAAGAATTTTTGGAGCTTTTAGAAACACATATTTCCGATCATAAGCAAGTGTCGGCTTATGCCGATATGTTAAACCTTTCCACCTATCAGCTTAACACCATCACCAAAACCACACTAGGTAAAACCTGTTCGGCACTGATTAATGCGCATATAATCTTAGAGGCTAAAAGATATCTTTTGACAACTTCCAATCAGGTAAACCAAATAGCCCATCATCTTGGTTACCAGGATGTTTCCTATTTTATCAGATTCTTCAGAAAACATACGGGACATTCGCCTGAAGCATTCAGAAATAATTTTAGATAAGTCCTGTTAAACTCCATTATTGTCCTATCGGACAGATTATCGGTTACGCTACCTTTGCCAATAAATAATGCGTTGTAATCTATTTGTTTAATGAGAAGCCTAAATCGAACTAATATGAATCAGTCTTGGGACCAACAATATAAAAACCATTGGGAGGAAAGGTATAAAGATCACGAATTTGTTTATGGCAAAGATGCCAATATGTTTTTTAAGGAATGGCTTCCGAAATTTGAACCGGGATCCATCTTGATGCCGGCAGATGGAGAAGGCCGGAACGGGGTATTTGCAGCCCGGCTTGGGTGGAAGGTGACCTCCTTTGATCTGAGTGAGGCAGGACAAGCAAAAGCATGGCAGCTGGCCAAAGAAAATGGTGTTGTCCTCGAATACATAGTTGGAGATTTAGAACAAATTCAGTTTGAAAAAGCAACATTCGATGCGATTGGGCTTGTATATGCACACTTTTCGGCAGTAAAGAAGTCGATATTTCATAAGAAATTAGACGATTGTCTTAAACCCGGTGGCCTCATTATTTTCGAGGCTTTCAGCAAAAGTCACCTGACCCTTAACAAGCGCAACCCCAAAGTCGGAGGTCCGAAAGATATGGATATGTTGTATTCTGAAGCCGAAATAATGGCCGACTTTGAAAATTATGAAATACTAGTGTTGGAGGAAAAAGAAATTCTATTAAATGAAGGCAAGTATCACAACGGTAAAGGTTCTGTGATTAGATTTGTAGGGAGAAAAGCTGCAATCAAAATTTAAAATGTACCACCCAAGATTATACGGAGACTTTTATGAAATGGGACTTAAATATGGGACTTTGCTTTATGAAAAAGCAGGTTTTGCCATCCCTGAGATAAGTCCGGAGAAACACAGTTTTGGACTGAAATCCTATGAGATTCTCAAAGACTTTTATCCGGAGGTAGTAGAAGAAATTAGCGGTTTTGCGAAAGGCATTAATGATCGTCCGGAGAATCTGGCGGCCTTTCTCTTAAGTATTGGTGTGCTTGACAGCAATGGTCAGTGTAGTGTCTTTGCCTATGGAAATAAGGAGACTGTAATTGTTGGAAGAAATTACGATATGCTTTTCGAGTTTAAAAAATTTACGGAAAGCAGTTTAATTGCTCCCCGGGACAAGTTTGCTTATATCAGCCAGTCGGATGTTTTTATTGGCCGTGTGGATGGTGTAAATGAAAAAGGATTATTTATTGCGATGTCGTTTGTAAATGGCACAAAAATACAACCCGGCATTAATTTTTATTTTATTGTCAGGAAAGTGCTGGAGAATTGTGAAAACACAAAACAAGCTGTATCCCTGATTCAGGAAACTATAGTTTCATCTGCCAATAACTATATTATTGCCGATAGATCCGGAGATTTGGCAGTGGTGGAGTCTGCTCCGCAAAAGAAGTTTGTCAGAACCCCCCAGCATAACTTCATTTTTATCACAAATCAATTTGTTTCAGAGGGAATGAAAAAATTTGATCGAGGTGGTGTTGAATGGAGCAAAAGCAACGAAAGATATTTTGGTTTAGAGGAGAATCTAAAGGCTATTGAAGAAATGGATTTGACCAAAGCCAAAGAGGTTTTATCTGACAACTGTGTCTGTTTGGACTTGAAAAAGGAAAAGTTTGGAACCATATGGTCTGTCGTCGCCAATTTGAATACGTTAAAGATTGAAAGAGCAGAAACAAAACCCAGGACTACAAATTATAAACCCGAAACCAGGCTTAACTGGTGGTTGAATAAGAAAAACAATACCCACCGGAGTAAATAGAGATCTTGGCCGGCAGGTTTGACTTTATATATTTGCTAACAATAAATTAATAAACGTCATTTAATCCGCAACCCAAAAATCAGCAAGAATCTTATAGGTCCGCCAAAGCATTTCTATCCAATTTCCAAATACCAGGAGGATTTTTCACATTAATCAGCTATCTTTGAAAAGCGTTCAGGGACGCAACTCGCTCGCAGGAAGGCTTAAGGCCACCCTTTTATGATTTTGGTTTTTAACAGTATATCGGTAAGCGAGCGCTGATATGTATTCCTGTTAAACACTATGTCATATCAGAGATCCATTCAAGTCAATGCACCCCTTAAGTTTTACAAAAAGGAGGCGAAAAAATTACTCAAACAATACCTGGAAAGTAATCCAGAGGCCCTCGAGTTTTTTAACGATTTTCACCCGCAAAAAACATCAATAAAAGAACCTAAACTCTCAGATGCACAGTTGGTAATTGCCAGGCATTATCGTCAAAAGACCTGGGCTCATTTACTCAAAACGGTGGAATCCAACAAGCAATTCAAATTGCTGGAAAAAGCATTTCAATCAAGAAATAAAAAAGGAATTAGCAGGCTTTTGACCAAGTATGATATCCTTTTTGAACGGTTGCTGCTAAGGACAGCCGTACTATATGGTGATATTCATCTGGTTAAGTTTCTGTATGAGCTGGGAGCGAGAGATATCCAGGATGCATTGGGCCAATCGATTTATACATGTTCCAAAGAGATCACAGATTTTTTGGTTTCCAAGGGAGGTGATATGGAGGGTAATGATCGATATGGACTGCTGGGGTCAAGTGCTTGCGAATTGCTCAACCCGGACTCCCTTAAATTTACTTTGAGCTACAGAAGGCAACCTGTTCCGGAATATGTATTGTTTCGGTATTTTATGATACTGGTTGGGACCTATATGAGAAATCCAAAAGGCAAACATCAATGTATTGAGGTGTTGATTGACCGGGGCCTGCAATTGGAAGATACCCCTATCATGGCCTTTCACCAGGGGAGAATAGATTTATTGGAAAAACATCTTAGCCACGAACCGCAGCTGATTAACAGAAGGTTTTCGCTCAAAGAGATATTTTGTAAACCATTTTTTGATGATCATACCGACGGATTGCATTTGACACCATTGGAAGGTACCACGCTCCTTCATTTGGCTATTGAGTATGATGAGAGAGAAATTATGAAATGGCTGGTAGAAAATGGCGCAGATGTCAATGTAGCCAGTATGATCGGTGAAGATGGGTTTGGTGGACACACGCCTTTATTTCATACAACCGTTACTTTTATCCCGGAGGATACATCAAAAGCTGCTTTCTTACTGGAAAATGGCGCAAACCCCAATTATCGCTGTTCTATAAAGAAGCAACTTAAATATACAGGGAAGAGACACATGGCCGATGTGAATGAGTACCGGGACGTCACGCCAATCTCCTACGCCGGGCAATGGTTGGATGAACAGACCATTTCGGTAGAGACGCTGGCGCTTTTAAGGAAAAATGGTGGTGTCGCCTGAATTTTATCGCTATGAAAATTTTAAAAATTGCAGGAGTTACATTGTTAGCAGTAATGACTGTATACATCGTGATAATCATTGTGTTGCCTTCAAAAGTTTTTGTGGAAAGATCAATTGTTGTCAACGCAAGGCCGGAAGAGGTTTATAATTACCTGGAAGATTTAAGGAATTTTCAGGAATGGGCGTATTGGGCTGAGATAGACCCCTTGACAGCATACGAATATAAGGGAGCTTTAAAAGGTGTGGGAAGCCGGATGGATTGGCACAGTGAACACGTTGGCATGGGATATGGTAGCTTATGGATTGTTGCTACCATCCCTCCCCGTCAAATCAATCTCGACATCCAGTTGAGGGAATTTGATAAACCTGCACAGATGACTTTTAATTTTCTGGAAGAAGGAAATGGGACCAGAATAACCTGGAATTTCCAGACAAAATTTTATGGGTACTGGAAATTCTTTGTGCCGATGATGGAGGAAGAATTAGGGCCCGCTTATGAAAAAGGCCTGCGGAAGATTAAAAGCGTTTTAGATAGTCAGCCAAGCTAAAATCCAATACGCAAATTAAAGCTTTGGCACCGCCTGAATACCTAAGGGAAAATTTTCCAGGTTCATCAAATTCATGGAGCCCGATAGTATTGTGTAATTCTGTGAGCGATGCGATAAACACATTTTTGAATTCAACCAAAATTCTTTTAGATTGGGTATTACCATGTCCTATTCAGGAGGCAAAGGCATCGAAAAAGAGACTAGAGCTAGTGTTTATATAATAACCTTCAGGGCCCATCTGAAACGATGGCGATTTATCGTATGCCAGTAGGGTTAGTAATATTTAAACCAGATCCCAATCAACAACTATGAAGCTAAATGTAATTCTTATCGCTGGTTTAATAACAGTGATTTCGTGTAATGACAAAAAACCGGAAACCTCAAAAGCAGACGAGTATCCGGATGGTTTTCCATACGGAAATGTACCCAGAGAAAAACCTGGTACACCGTTAAGTGCGGCATTTAACAGGATCTACGATGGCACTTACACAGGACTGGAGGTAGCCTCCAATGAGCTGTTCTCAAGGTTTAAGTACACGCCCCTGAAGGGTTTTGATTACAACAATCATGACGGAACAGTTTCCCGTCGGGATGTTACCAAGATAATCCGGCATAATGGCAAATATTATGTATGGTATACCCATAGACAAACAGCTGTACCACCTGACGAAACCGGCGGAAATGACACGATCCCTTCCCGGGACTGGGATCTCTCGGAGATATGGTATGCTACAAGTGATGATGGTTTTACCTGGGAGGAACAGGGGGTAGCGGTACCTCGGCTTGAAAAACCATATGCTGGATGGCGCTCGGTGTCTACTCCTGATATTCTGGTTTATAAAGGGAAATACTACCTCTACTATCAGGCCTACACCATGATGCCAGGTGGTCCTGGTACCAAAGGGGACGATTGCCCGGTCGCGGCTTCAATGGCAGACTCCCCCGATGGTCCGTGGACGCCTTCCAATAAGATAGTTCTCGACAATGGCCCTGAAGGAACCTGGGATCAATATGTAATTCACGATCCTTATTCGTTGATCTACAATGGCAAGATTTACCTTTACTACAAAGGAGAAATGGGAGGTAAACCCAAAGTAAGGGCGCAGGGGTTGGCAATTGCTGATGATCCGTTTGGCCCCTTTGTAAAGCATCCGTTGAATCCGGTCATTAATTCCGGACATGAGACGGCCTTGTTTCCATTTAAGGAAGGTCTTGCCGCCCTGGTGAGTCGTCATGGCCTGGAGCACAATACCATTCAATACGCTCCCGACGGTGTGAACTTTGAAATTGCCGCTATTTCATCTCTGTTTCCAATTGCACCGGGGGCCTATGTGCCGGATGCCTTCCTGGACAATGGCAATGGCAGGGGAATTACCTGGGGGCTATGTCATTTCAGGAATATCCGTAAATCTGATGGGAAAAGCCACAGTATCCTCGCCCGCTTTGACTGCGACCTCAGCCTTGACATTCACGACCCTGAAATGAAGGAAAGTGATATCTTCAATGATCCCGAGATAAATTTTAAGTTTGGATTGAGTGAAAAACAGCGAAAGCGTATCCAGGAAAGCAAAAAGTAAGCGTCCGTCCGGTTTGATGACGAAAGCTTAGCACAGTGCTTATAAACAACATTAGTAAGCACAGAAACCAAATATGTTGTACTGAGCTCAGATCAACTTAATAAAAAATTAAAAAATGATTAATAACTTATCACATACAATCTTCATCACCTCATTCTTGATTGTTTTTAGCATCGTATCATTCGGGCAGGGGAAACCAAATGTTGTACTGATTATATCGGATGATGCGGGCTACGCCGATTTTGGATTCCAGGGTAGCACCATGATGAAAACCCCGCACCTTGACAAGCTGGCTGAACAAGGAATGATATTTCGCCAGGCTTACGTAACCGCTGCCGTTTGTGGACCTTCCCGCGCTGGACTCTTAACCGGTAGGTATCAGCAAAGATTTGGTTATGAAGAAAACAATGTACCTGGCTATATGAGCAAGTCGTGCCTGCCGGATAAAGAAATGGGTTTACCGCTTGATCAGGTTACCATGGGTGATTATATGAAGTCTCTGGGATACAAAACGGGTTATTTTGGTAAATGGCACATGGGAAATGCAGACAAATATCATCCTACTAAGCGAGGATTTGATACGTTTTATGGCTTTAGAGGAGGGGCCCGTAGCTATTTTGCGTTTAACGAAGAGAACCCAAACCACCGGCAGGAGGATTATCTGGAACGGGGGTTTGGAGGATTTCGCGAAGCGGACAAATATTTGACCTATGCCCTGGCGGATGAAACAGCTTCTTTTATTGAAAAACACAAGAATGAACCGTTTTTTGTAGTACTGGCCTTCAATGCCGTGCATACGCCTATGCAGGCGCGGGAAAAGGACTTGGAGGCATTTCCGGAATTAACGGGTAAACGAAAATATTTGGCTGCTATGACCTTATCTATGGATAGAGGGTGTGGGGTGGTACTTGATAAATTGGCGGAGTTAGGACTGGAGGATAATACTATTGTGATATTTACCAACGATAATGGCGGGCCGACGGATACCAACACCGCTATCAATGATCCTTTAAGCGGTACAAAGGCCAATCATTTGGAGGGAGGAATCCGGGTGCCGTTTCTGATGCGATGGCCGGGAGTTGTGCCGGAAAAGTCAACCTATGATTTTCCAATAAGCACCCTTGATTTATTGCCGACATTTTTTGTCGCGGCGGGAGGAAGTCTCAATGCTTTAAAAGAGATCGATGGCGTAGATCTTCTACCTTATATATCAGGTAAAAATGTGAGGCGTCCACATCAAACACTTTTTTGGAAAAAAGAAAACAGAGGTGTTATTCGCGAGGGCGACTGGAAGCTGCTCAGATTTCCCGATCGCCCCGCGGAATTATATAACATTGCCCAAGATATTGCGGAAGTCAACAACCTGGCAATGAAACATCCGGATAAGGTGAAAGAAATGTATAAAAAACTTTTTGAATGGGAATTAACCCTGCAACGCCCGCTTTGGCAATTGCAAAGAAAATATGAAGGTAAAGCAATGAAGCGGATGGATGCATACCGTAAATAGTCACCTGATTATCTGAAATATTACCTTCACATTTAGTATGGATATTTCAACACATATCTCTAAATTTGGCCAAAATTTTGAAAAAGCAATCTCTTCATATCCTCCTGGCGGCGATCCTGACCTTTTCGGTTACGGATTATGTCTGGATTCAGCTGCTTAAAGATAACCAGGCTTTTGTTGAAGTCGAATTTGATAGTGATAGCGGCGAAAAATTACAAGAAGGTGAAGAGAACGGATTAAAGTTTGACTCCCCATATTTAGCCGGATTTCCACCTTCATCACCGGCCTGTCAACCTTTTTTTTCGGGCTTCCTGAAAGTTGGCAATTCCTATGTTGCCGATACAAAGAAAAGTAAACCGAAGCTGTTTATACTTCATCGCCAGCTGAAGCTTCATTGTTAAAATAAACCACCCACATTTCCGAGAACATTACCAAGACATCGCGCTATGGTGCACAAAAAGTGTAACCGGCAGATGTTATATGTATCGGACCAATTCCCTACAGTGTATTTCATACTACCCGTATGATTTACACCTCATCAATTTTATCAAAAAAATTTTAACAATGAATATATATTCTGTATTAGAAAATTTTGCACATCCTGCCACCCTGTTTTTCTTTCTGGGTATGCTGGCCGTACTGGTGAAATCTGATCTGGAAATCCCCCCTCAGATTGCCAAATTTTTAAGCATCTATCTGCTCTTTGATATTGGCATCAAAGGAGGAGAAGAACTCTTTCACAGTGGGTTTAACAGCCAGGTAATTACTGTCATGATCGTCTGCGTTCTGGGTTCCTTTCTGGTTCCATTTGCTATGTATTACATTTTAAAAAGAAAACTGAATGTATACGACGCCGGTGCGGTTGCTGCTACTTACGGATCTATTTCCGCAGTTACGTTTGCAACAACCACGGCCTTTTTAGAGGCACAGGGAGAGGTCTTTGGCGGCTACATGGTCGCAGGAATGGCTTTGATGGAATCTCCGGCCATTATTGCAGGCTTGATATTGATAAGGCGCCATGTTAAGTCCGACAGAAAAAAGCCGGAAGCGGCAAATAATGGCTTAAGTCATATTTTAAAAGAGTCATTTTTTAACGGGTCAGTGTTGTTACTAGTCGGAAGTTTAGTGATAGGTTATCTGGCAGGAGAAACGGGTGAGAGAGAGTTGAAGCCGTTTGTCAATGAAATTTTCTTTGGCATGCTTAGTTTATACATGCTGGATATGGGACTTCTGGCTGCCAGGCGAATCAGGGAGTTAAGAAAATCAGGGCCATTCGCTGTCTCCTTTGCCATATTGTTTCCCCCCGGCATAGCCATATTAGGAATTGTTACCAGCTATTTGTTAGGGTACTCAGCGGGAGATGCTTTGCTTCAGACGGTATTGCTGGCAAGTGCCTCTTACATAGCTGTGCCAGCGGCCATGAGGATTGCTGTTCCCCAGGCCAACATGAGTATTTTATTGCCGATGTCTTTGGGGGTGACATTCACCTTCAACATTGCAGTTGGCATTCCGCTTTACTATTTCTTCATTCAATTAATCTGGTAAAAAATCACATTATGGAACTTTTAAAAATAGAGATAATTATATCCAATACATTTCTCCAGGATCTCATACAAAAACTTGAAAAAGTGGGAGTTCACGGCTACACAGCCATTGAAATATTCAAGGGAAAAGGAATCAAAAAGGGAGAACAGTTGTCGGAAGGACTGCTTCCCACAACACGTAATTCACTGGTATTTACAGTAAGCACCGCCGAAATCACGCAAAAAGTAATAGAGAACATACAACCCTATCTGGATGATCGCGGAGGTTTGATCATTACTTCCAGGGTTATATATGCAAGTGGACTTTCATAATGTAAAAACCATGAAAAAGATAAAGCTGCTGATATTGTATTTTGCCCTGGTCTCATGGATGGCAAAACTTCACGCCCAGGAAACAAAAACTTATATGGATGCCTGGTTCTTATTGCTCAATCATTATGAAATTAGTGATCAATGGTCGGCAGGGAGCGAGATTCACTGGCGAAATACACGTTTTCTTAAGGACAAGGAGCAATTGCTTCTTCGTCCTTTTGTAGATTATCGGAGAAACGATAAAGTGGTTTATACGCTGGGGTACACCTATATTCGTTCTTATCCATTTTCCGAAATGGCGATACCAAAAACAAAACCCGAGCATAATGTTTGGGAACAAGTTACCCTGAAACATACGCTTCATAAGCTTGCCATTGCCCACCGCTATCGGGTGGAACATCGGTTTCAGGGTAACCTGAAGCAAAACGATACCAATGATTATTTCGTGAACGGCTATTCGTTTTCTAACCGGTTCAGGTATCGGTTGACCATGAAGTACCCTATTCACCAACGACTGTTTTTTCAGGTATTTGATGAATTATGGATTAAAAGTGATCAACTATTTAACAACCTGGATTTTGGCCGAAATTGGTTTTACATAGGATTTGGAAAAAAAGTGTTTGATCATGGAAGTATTCAAATTGCCTATTTGTACCAACTAATTAAGTTAAATGCCTTTCTTTATGAAAAACACCCGACCGTTCAGCTTACTTTTCAGTATGATGTTAAAAAAGGCTAAATACGAAGTATAACAATAGATAAAATGAGTGCACATACCCTGATCCAGGGTATATGCACTCATTTGACTGGTTCCTTTAACCGCGATACAAGAATTCAAAGCTGGTTTCAGCAAATTAACACCTGGCTGAAACTCGCCAAAGCTAAAATACCAGTTTGGCATGTTTATGAAGATGCTGATAGAACAATTCCCTATCAGGAAAGTACTTTATTACTGGCCGGCCCTTGAAATCATATAGCCGAAAAGTTAGCCCGGTATCAGCTTTCGTGCTAATCGTATTTAATATCTGCAAACACCCCGTCAGTAACCTTGAAAGTATTTTGGGTATCATCATCAAAGGCCTCGTAAGAAAAGGTGCCTGATATGAGTTCATTATCCCTGTCAATCTTTGTAACCGTAATGGTCGCAACGTCTGTTTCGGAGGAGGAAGCATCTTCATCCACAGCGGGACGGTTTTTTACAATGACGGTACCAAGTGCGAAGTTGATGAATATATTGCCGGTTCCGGAAAAGGTATCTCCTGCACTAAGTCTGGAAAGGTCGGTTCCTGTCATGGCCATGGCAATAGACACCGTATCCTTACCAAGGAAATCAACACCGCCAAGTGCGAAAGAATAGATATCGTTGGTAGTGCTCAAGGCGCCTGTGACAAATGGAAAGGTCGCTGCATAGGTTTGTCCGTTTATTTTGCAGGTGATACTTCCGGGGGTACCGGGTGCAACATCGTCGTCAGGTATCAGGCCGGTATCGTCATCAGACCCGCAGGCGGTAAATAGTACTAAGGCAATAATCCACATACCGGTGGATCTTAGGAAAAAGTTTATCATCTCACAGAAAGCGTTTAATCAACAATTTGGCTTTAATTCTAGCTGAATAATCCTTACTTTTCAATTAATATTTATTTACTGTTGCGTTTCGTTTATTCCCCGATGAAAAATGCCGGATAACCGCTTTACCAGGACCATTGTCCTGCCAAACGATTTAATTCCTGAAATACCCATAGGAAAATTGTACGGTTGTATACTAGCCATGCTATTGGCTGTTGGCATCTGCCTGTCATCAAAAGCGCAAGGCCAAGTGGCAGACTCCTTATTGACTTTGCTAAAATCAAATCCGGCTCACGATACCATGAGGGTAAAATTGCTGGTCAACATCGCCAACAGTGTTGTATGGAACGATGCTGCCGAAGCGATGGTTTACGCTGATCAGGCGCTTGAGATTTCAAGAGAATTGGGTTGGCAAAGAGGAATCGCCTCATCCTTGCGCCAGAAAGGGGTGACCTTTTATTACATGTCAGATTATCTTCGCGCCCTTGATGTCTTCCAGGAAGCTTTAGTGGCAGGTGAAACATTGCCTGAAAAAAATTTGGTTCCCAGTATTTACAATAACATGGCCAGCATTTATGCAGAACTTGAACAATACGATAAAGCGCTGGAATATTATGAAGCGTTCCTGAAGAGCGCCAGGGAAACTGGTCAAAAGGCCTTTGAGGTAATAGCGCTTACCAACATTGGCGTTCTGTACAATGATCTTGACCAACCCGGCAAAGGGATTGATTACCTTGACAAGTCACTGGTTCTTGCCAGAGAAGCCAACCTGGCCAATTTTGTTTCAGCGATATTAAATAATCTGGCCATAGCTTATGAGGCAAAAAATGATTTTGCAGAGGCCATTGGTTTTTACCACCAGGCGGTTGAAGCGGCAAAAGAAGCAGGAAATAAGAATGCCCAGGCCTCGGCCTTGAATGGCATTAGCAAGCTGCAGTTGAAGCAAAATGATAGCGCTGGGGCAGAAGCAAATAGTCTCGAGGCTTTAAAGCTGGCAAGGGAGGTAAATTCTTTGGAGCGGCAATCTGATGTGTGGAAAACCTTGTCTAACGTATACGAATTAAAGGGAGCCGGCAACCGGGCCCTGGATGCCTATAAGCGCCATATCTCTTTACGTGACAGCGTACTAAGCCAAGAAAAGAAAACCGAGATCACCCGCAAAGAGATGCAGTTTCAAATGAATAAAAATCAGGCGGTGGCGGAGGTTGAACTAAAAAGGGAACGGCTTATTCGCAATGTTTCTGTCCTCGGCGGTATGATGCTGTTGCTGGGGTCTGTGCTGGCGTATTGGATGTACAAAAAAAGAAGAGACACCCTGGCAATGCAACAGGAAGCGGATTTTAAGGCAAAAGTGGCTGAAACGGAGCTCAAAGTGCTGTTGTCACAAATGAATCCGCACTTTATTTTTAACTCGCTTAATTCTATCAGCGATTATATCAGTAAACACGATACGGAAAAGGCAAATCACTATCTGCTAAAATTTTCAAGCTTGATGCGGATGACGCTGGAAAGTTCCGAGCGAAAGGAGATCAGCCTGGAGGAGGACTTAAAATTAATTGAAACGTATTTGCAGATCGAATCAATGCGACTGAACCATAAATTTACCTATGAAATTAAGATTGACCCCGCCATAGACGTCTCCAATACCCTCATCCCTCCATTAATCCTGCAACCCTTTATTGAAAACAGTATCTGGCACGGTATTTCTAAAAAGGCCGGCAACGGTAAAATATCTTTGGAAATAAAGAGGGATGGTGACTTTATCGTTTATAGCGTGGAGGATGACGGTATAGGCCGTCAGAATGCTGCGAAAGAAAATAAACTACACGAACATTCAATGGGTACAAAGATCAGCCAAAATCGTATCTCAATTATTAACAAATTAAAAGGCGCTGAGGGTGATATTCGAATGATTGACAAGCCCGAGGGATTAAGGGTTGAGGTGAAATTGCCGCTGGAATTGGTTTTTTAAAAGATACATGGAAACATTAAAAACAATTATTGTAGACGATGAAAAGCACTGCATTGACCGGTTGGAGAACCTGCTGTTGGCACATCGTAGCGACGTTGAGGTGATCGGTAGCTATCAATCCTATGCCAGCGCGTTGGAGGCCATTACAGCCTTGCACCCGGATTTTATCTTTCTGGATGTACAACTGGGGGACAAGACGGGATTTGAACTGCTGAAGTCTTTAAAATCAATTGATTTTGATGTAGTCTTTACAACAGCCTTTGACAAGTATGCTGTCGAGGCTTTCCGCTTTAGCGCGACAGACTATCTCCTCAAACCTATCCTCGCCGACGACCTTGAAAAATCGATCGGGAAACTTCAGGAAAAAGTGCTCACAAAAGATCTGTCCAAAAAATTCGATATACTTTTTCACAATCTTCAACAGGGCAAAAACAGCGCAAAAAAAATAGGTATCCCAACGGCTGAGGGACTTACCTTCATTCAGGTCGCCGATATTGTGAGATGTGAATCGGACATTAATTATACCCGCATTGTCAACACCTATGGTTCACCACTAACCGTGGCGAGAACATTAAAGCAGTTTGAAGAATTATTGATGGATTACAATTTTTTTAGAGTCCACAAATCCCACCTGATCAACCTTTCCCACGTTAGTAAGTATAACAAAGGCAAAGGTGGTGTAGTCGCCATGAGTGATGGCTCGGAAATTGAAGTTTCCACACGCCGGAAGGATCTCTTTCTGAAACGTTTGCGCCAGATGCAAATGTTGTTGCCATAGTCGTGAAATAGCTCATAAAACTCAAATCAGCACTTTTGGTTTTGATCTATCACCTGAAGCCGCATGTTGACGATCATGCGATAAAAGTTACAAATCATAGGAAAACTAAACGCCGCAAAAATGAAAGATATATTGATTGAAAAACTAGGCGAGAAAGATATCGATAAATTCATAGAAGTCATCCGGCTTTTTGAAGACGTTTTCGAAATGAAGAATTTCTCACTACCTGAAACAAGCCATTTGCAAAACCTTCTGAAAAAAGAAAGTTTTTTTGCGTTTGTCGCCTCAGACAACGAGAAGGTGGTTGGGGGATTAACAGTATATGTGCTTGATCAATACTACTCGGTCAAACCCCTGGCTTATATTTTTGACCTTGCCGTTGATACCAAATATCAAAGGCAGGGTATCGGCAGAAAACTAATAGCGGCTGTAAACAATTATTGCCATGAAAAAGGTTTCGAAGAAGTTTTTGTTCAGGCCGATAAGGTAGATGATTATGCTATAGATTTTTACAGGTCAACGAGACCTACGGAAGAAGAGCAGGTGGTTCACTTTTATTATATGCTGAATGGTGATACAACTTCCCGAAACCATAAAGCCCAATAAAACAGATCCAGGATGCAAGGATGACATGGGCTGATCAGTCACTTGAAAATGATCTGCAAATGAATTAGATTGGAGCTATTAAAAATATTTATGGAAAGAATAGTAATTGTAGCATACAAACCTTTCCCCGGAAAAGAAGCCGCATTGATAGCACTGATGGAAGCGCACTGGGAAATTCTTAACAGAGAAAATCTGGTTTCAAGCCGGAAGCCGACTATAATGCAGGCTAAGAACGGGACAGTTATTGAAGTTTTTGGGTGGAAGTCCAACGACGCCATAGCGTCTGCCCATACTAATCCCGCCGTGCAAAAAATGTGGGATGACTATGCCCAGGTCTGCGAATATGTACCCATAGGCAACGTAGATGAAAGCACCCGTTTGTTTTCTGAATTTACACCTTTAAATTAAATTTTTGAATACGCCAACCAGCTGTTCTTTCAACCCCCATCTCTAGCCTGTGATCGCTGCCGAATATCCCTCAAATTAACCCGCCAGTAAAGGAGTTCTTGCTAATCCGGTAAGAAATACTAAATTTATTGCCGCAAAGCACCGGGGCATGGAGGCCCCGAAAAACACGTGTGCACAGTTTTGCTGCCTTGCGGGATTTCTCCACTTTAAATACAAACATGAAGTAACGATGAGATTTTTTAGACTGAAGCATAACTTTAACTGGAAGTACGTCATAGGAGAAATTCTATTAATCTTTGTAGGTATCAATCTTGCCATTTGGTTTAATAACTGGAATGCTTCCAAGAAATCGGACCGTGACAAAAAAATTGTGATGGCCAAAATTACAGAGGAGATCAGGAACAATATGGAGGAATTGAGCGCGGCGAGAAAAAGCAATCAATTAATTACCCAGGCTTTTTCGGTATATCAAGAATATTTTGAGGGGAACTCTTCAGAAATAATTGCTTCTCCTGAGGAGCTGTATACGCTTAAAACCAAATACCCTGGTTTCTTTAGAGTAAGGGATTCCGTGGCATATAAAAATGGTTTATTCCATTACCAGGGGGGCACGTTTATTAACCTTGAAATTCCGGAATTGACTGAAATAGCCTGGGAAACGGCGAGGACCATTAACATCGCCAATGAATTTGACTATGAATGCCTCTATGATTTGGAAAGTATGTATAATCTCCAGCAGATGGTCAAAAAAGAAGTAAACAAAGCAGCTGATGCTTTGCAAAAAAGAGAGATAAGGAATCTGATGAGTATTCTGGAGTTTATAAATCAGTTGGACTTTCAATTGCTTAAAAAATATGAAGAGATGCTTAAGAATATGCAAAACTGCAGCTAATGGTTTAGGTAATGGTAAATTAGCTCAAAATATAGTTCCTATGCTTTCACTTTTTAGATTCGTGCTGCTTGTTATTATTATCGCTTCGTGCAAACCTGTGGAGCAAGATATTTTTCTGGGCCAGGGTATGATGGCTGGTGAAGTTAGTGCTACCTCGGTTATCTTACAGTCCAGGTTAACGCTTAGCGATACTTTGGTTGCAGGCGATTTACCCGGAAAACAGGGGCTCGGCAGATTTGAAATTGATGTAGATTCTGCCTTTACCAATCCAATTGTCTCAAGCGTTCTTAGAGCCTTACCCGAAAGTGACTTCATCATCAAAGAGAAGGTTGAAAACCTAAAACCGGGCTCCCGATATTTCTATCGCCTTCGGTTTGGTAGGGATAGTACTATACTTTTTACTAGTGAAACAGGCACTTTTAAAACCTTACCGGCGCCAGATAGTCCAGGTACTATATCTTTTGTGGTAGTGACCGGCATGAATTATTATTATTTCCATTTTGGACGGTATGACAGGACCAAAGCGTATTCCGGAGATGATAAACACCTTGGTTATCCGGCGCTCGAGACCATCAAAAACCTGGCTCCTGACTACTTCATTGGTACCGGTGACAATGTCTATTTTGATCATCCCAAGGAATCCAATTTTAAAAGGACGCTCGATGCCGGCAAGCAACCGCACCCGGGAAGATACGGAGGAAAAGAGGTAACCGATGAAACAGGGATGAGAAGGAAATACCATGAACAATTTGTACAGCTAAGATTTCGTGAACTTTTTAAAAACCTGGGTACTTACTGGGAAAAAGATGACCACGATTATAGATTCAACGACGCCGACCCCTATCAGGAGTCTCCAATATCCCATGAGTTGGGCATTAAAAATTTCAGGGAGCAGGTGCCGGTAGTGGATCCGGAGGATAAAGAGGCCAAAACATACCGTACCCATCGCATGGGCCGGGACCTTCAGATTTGGCTGCTGGAGGGAAGAGATTACAGAAGCCCAAATCAGCAGGATGATGGGCCCGACAAAACGCTTTTAGGAGCAGCACAGCTAAAGTGGCTTAAAGAAACATTGTTGGCAAGCGATGCTACTTTTAAGCTCATCATTTCACCGACACCAATAGTGGGACCTGATGATGCTTATAAAAGGGATAATCATGTCAACCATGCGGGATTCAGGCATGAAGGCGAAAACCTGCTGCTTTGGTTAACTGAAAATGACTTCCTTAAAAAAAATCTATACCTCATTTGCGGTGACAGGCACTGGCAATATCATGCGCAACACCCCAGTGGCTTTGAGGAATTCTCAACAGGAGCATTGGTGGATAATAATGCCCGGGCAGGCCGGCTGGCTGGAGATCCGGATTCTACCGATCCGGATGGATTAATTAAACAGTATTATGTTCAGGGAACCCCCGAATCGATAAGTGGCGGATTCCTGTCTGTAACAGTAGACAGAAATAATGATGTTCCTAAAGCGCTTTTTACATTCTACGATGAAACAGGGGAAATTTTATATAAGGCTGGTAAGGAGGTTCAAAAATAAAAAGTCTGATAATTGACAACTTGTCGAAGTGCTTTCAACGTCTTGTAAACCATGTGTCTTAAGGTATCGGATGTTTCAAAGGAAAATGGAATTGGATGTAGGGAAAATGGTGTGGATTTTACTAAAGGGGGCGTTATGCGATTAATCTGGTGCTGGTGTCAATTAACGACTAAAAATCTGTCTGATACACTTGAAAACAATCACAAAAAAATCTGAAATTAAAATACATCTTGAAAGTTCTCTGGCAATATATCATGCAGGCGGATTACATGCTTGTATGGCCAGTGTACACAAGACCATTTTATCCAATAAGGTAAAGTTTCCGCTTTTGGAATATTGCGGAGGGGAAATTTACAACGTCATACCTGGCGATGAGCAATGCACTTTCTGTGACCTGGTTCAATCGTTAAAAACCGAGGGAGGCAATGTGATTTCGGGAATCATCCTGCAAAAAAGATTGACAGATGACTTTAACCAATCTATTGAAAAGGCTACTGATTTTATTGCAGAAGCCGGAATTTGGTATGTGTGCGATATTATTGGGGAGAGGGTATTTGGTTTCGCCTTGTTAAATCAGCCGCAAAGAACATTACCCCTCCTGAAAAGACTATCAAACCATCACAGCCATTGGGTTGTCAGAGCTTTGGGTGCCGGGGTACATTACGCCGTTAAAAAAGGATTAAATAAAGAGGCGGTAAAAGCTGCCTTTCAAATCTTGTTGTCAAAGGCCGGAGTGCGGAACAAAGAGATAAGGCAAGGTATCGGCTGGGCGGCCAAAACCACGGCAAAATTTCATCCCAAAATCGTGGAACACTTTAAAAATAAAATTGATAACCAGGAAAAGGTAGCCAATTGGTTTAGAAAAAAAATAACCATTGGTTTAAGTAAAAACAATTATATTGAGCAGTTGAAATTAAAGTAGATTTATAATTTCCATTTGGTTGATCCAGTGCGACTTTTTATTGCCAATGTTAAGACCGGAACAAAGAAATGGTTATATCAATGAAATCATTTGCAGGACTATTGGGTACGGTAGTAATTGGCCTGCTATACGGCTGTGCCGGTGACCGGTCCAAAACGCATTCGGATTTGGAGGACCAGGAAATTGTGTCTCCCGGAAAGGATCCCGAACCCAGGAAAAGTTTTGAGGAGACAATAGCGATATTAAGAGCATCGGGAATAGTCGATGAAACCCAGGATCCCAAAATACCTGAAGACATGCCGCAATATGATGACAGGGAACTGGTTGGATTCAAGCTTTTTCGGATCGGCCTGGAAAACAAAGATCTTAACAATCTTAATATGCCGATGACTTTTTTTTATAAGTCTGAGATCTGGAAGTGCAGCTTTAAAAACACCAATCTTCATCAATCGAATCTTTGTTGGAATGATTTTATTGATGTGAATTTTTCGACAGCTGACCTTTCCGGCTCGGATCTCCGGGCGTCCATTTTTGAAAACGTTTTATTTAGAGAAACAAATCTCAGCGGTGCTGATCTGAGAAAATCTTATTTTGAAGGTTGTGATTTTACTTTATCCAAAATGTTGGGAACAAAGCTTACCAGAGATGCAGCCAGCACACTTAATTTATCAGAAACCCAAATACGGGATATTGACTGGCAGGACAATGAAGGAGAGGAACCTGCCGGAGATTAGACCTACTGCCGCAGGATACCTGTAGTTTTCCCCGTAAATAGGCTGGCATATAACCAGGCAAGAGTAATAGTTAAATAACAATAACTTATCATGCAGGTTGTGGGAATTCTTGTAAAAGATACCGAGATTTAAATTTTTAAACATCCGGGAAATGGAATTAATAATACACGAGCAAAAAAATGGAAAGGTAGCCGAGTTGAGATCCGATATTGTATTGAGAAACATAGAGGATTTTGTCGATTTAATTGGGAACGCCAATTATCTGGATGCTGCAAGGATCGTTATCAGGGAAAGCAATTTGCCGCCGGATTTCCTCGACCTGAAAACCAAAGTCGCCGGCGAAATATTACAAAAATTCTCTACCTATGATCAAAAACTTTCTATCATTGGTGATTTTTCAAATATTGAAAGCAAAAGCCTAAGAGACTTTATTAGAGAAAGCAATGAAATCGGTCGAATTGTCTTTACTAATAGCAAGGAAGAAGCATTTGCCGGATCCGTTTAAGCTAAATAAGGCCTCCCAGATTGATCCGCCGAATACCGTATTTATGGTTGGCGAAAAATTTTGGAAGCTATGCTAGCCCGGGTTTGGATCAATGGTGCAGAAAGACCAAGGTGACGATTCCTTTCAACTTAAAGCACCGGGTGCGTTAAAAGACATGATCTTGTAACTCTTTGCCCCGGCATTACACCTGAAGCATTATTACGGATCATCGGAAATTAATACCTTTGCCTGGAGATCGTCGACAATGATCATAACAACGATGTTGAAACATTGTCCCGCGTTCATAAATGTGTAATAATAAACAACCAACGCTAAGCTCATGAGACAGATAAAATGGTTTGACAGGAAGTTCGATTTTTCTTTTGATCAAAATATTTTTCCTTCAATAATTGACAGGTTAAGTGGTGTTCCAATTCGCCTGGCACATAAAGTTGAAGCTATTCCCGGGGAGCATCTTACCATTAAACCTGATAACACCTGGTCTATTGCAGAAAATATTGGTCATCTTATCGACCTGGAACCCTTGTGGCAGGGAAGGCTTGAGGATATTTTAAATGGCGAAAAGGAACTTAGGGAGGCAGATTTACTAAATAAAAAAACGGATCAGGCCAACCACAACGATCAGGATGTAAATGAATTGGTTCAGACTTTTTCCGGGATGCGGCGTGCGACCGTGGCAATGCTGGAGGCGCTTACGGAAGTGGAGGTTTATAAATTTGCTTTGCATCCCCGATTGAAAAAACCCATGAGGACCATGGACCTGTTTCTCTTTGTGGCAGAACACGATGATCACCATCTGGCAAGAATCACAGAGATCAACAAAATGCTTTCTCGCCATAAAACAATCAATCAGGAATTGCATAAGTAAATTGATATCAGCCTGGCGTCATTTTTTTGTTGAGAGAATTTATTTACTGATCATTATCTCCGAGTGTGTCGCAGATCCAACTTATTTTTGAAATTTTAGCTTGACACTTCGGGGTTTTGCGGTAGATATCATTAATAACCTGGCTGTCGTTCTAGTCGTGAGTTTTTGCATGGCACGACAACTCCCTCTATTCACCTTCCTCAAAATGGTCCGGTCAAACGCTGCAAAGGTACCGGACGCTAACAAATAGAGGTTAGATATGGCATATCCTTACATTCAGTATGAGTTTATTGGTATAAATAAATACATTATATCTATATTTGTATAACTAATGAATAATAAAAAAATACACCAGTTAGTTGAATTGAAAGAAATTTGATGGCTACCATGTTGGGTTTGGTGCATTCAACGGAAATTTTAAAAAGCGAATTGGCATGAAACGATTCATAGCAACAGTATTAAGTTTTTTTTGTACCGCAGCTGTCTTTGGACAAAACGGATATATTAAAATTAGCGGAAAGATTCTGGACCATGATACTAAAAAACCCCTGGCATATGTTAGCATTAGTGTCAGCAAGTCTTCGATTGGTACGGTTTCAAATGAGGAAGGAGCGTTCAATTTTTATATACCCTCCAGTTTAAAGGAGGATACCCTTGTTATTTCCCATATTGGCTATGAAACGTTGAAAAGAAAGGTCACTAATTCACAGAATATAGGGATCTTTTACTTGAAGGAATCAACAATTACATTAAAGGAAATAGTGGTGTCTGCCAGTGGTGCAAAAAGCCTCATAGAGAAATCCTTTCGCGCAATTCCCAATGTTTATACAACGGATCCCTATCTGATGGAAGGCTTTCACAGAAGTTGGGAAAGAGTAAATTTCGCCGATAGCATTTCATACCCGGGAACCTTGATAGAAGCTGCGGTAACAATTTATGATCCCGGGTATGGGAAAAAGGAAAACCGGAAATTTTCCGAGCAAATTTATATCAATGAAATAAGAAGAAGTGCGCTTATGGACGGGTGGAATTATAACAAGAATGCCCTTAGACAGCTATTAAATGAGAACTTGGTAAGACACAATCAATCTCAAATAATTGATATCAAATCATTTTTGAATTTCCCGAATTCCCTGATATATGAGTTTGAAGGGGTAACTGAGATTGACGGTGAAAATATAACTATTATCAAAATTGAGACCACCAATGATAAAAATTTTTCAGCTACGTTTAGGGTTTATCTCAGCGACAAGGACTTAGCGATTCTTAGGATTGATCTATATGGAGAAACGAAGGGAATTGATTATGCACAACATATCTGGCAACTGGATACTGTATCTGCTAAATTCATTTTTAAGCGGCATTTAAACAAACCATTTTTGAGCTATGCACAAACGAAATATTTTATAAAAAAAATAGATCTTGTTAAAAAAAGTATCATTCAAACCGAGGAGTACTTCAGGGAGTTATTGATAAATAACATTGTTTTGAAGGACGTGGACTATGCGCTAAAAAAGTTGGGACCAAGGTCTGGATCAAGGTCCATGGCCCTGAAGGCCGGAACTTACAATCAATCTTTTTGGCAAAACTATAACTTGATTAAAGAGAACCCTGCCGATCAGGAGGTGATTTTGTTTTTTGAAAAAAAGGCAAACTGAAGAATCAATAAATGCTATTCACGACAAACAATCGAGACCACTCATTGTGTGTAACCAGGTTGTAAATATCCACCAGGTCAAGTGTATTACATCATAACCAGCTAATGCTAATCTTTTATTTAACATAAGTCCATGGTGTAGCGCTTCAATGGAATTTGTTATTCAAAGCCGGGATTAATGGTTCTATGATTTCTTAAGGTACTTTGCAGGTGTGTAACCTGTTTGGGTTCTGAAGGCATGTATAAATGCAGTTGGACTACTATATCCCAGGGAAAAAGCGATTTCTTTAATGCTCAATGTTCCAAGTTTTAAATATTGTTTGGCCAGGGCCGCTAACACAGCGTTGAGAATTTGTCGGTAGTTGAGCCCTTCTGCTTTTAGTTTTCGTTGCAAAGTGCGTTCGGAAAGGTTTAATGTCTCAGCGACCTCGCCTAAAGTAGGAATTCGACCCTCCAATAACCCCACCACCTTTCGCTGAATCGTCGACTGAAGATCATTACCTTGCTGGTGGGCAAGTAGCGCCCGGGTTTGTTGATGGTAAACCGATACCGGCACTGCTTCCATTAAAGATACAGGAATATCCAGATCAGATCGCGCATAAGTTACCTGGCACCGATCAGATTGGTGAATGATCTCATTGACAACAAATTTAAGCGTATCCTTTCCGGCATATTGAGCTGTTGGAAGATGGAGCCGGTGTGGTGAGATGGCCCGTCCCGGTCCCGCAAGGACCTCTACGCCCTTCATCAAACACCCGGCATACAAACATATCATTTGGTTGGAGGAATTGGATGGTAATCTTTTCAGTAGCCCCTTTCCGGTTATCTGAACAGTCAGCTGTTGTCGATGTAACCGGCATTCCATACCTACCATGTTGTTGCAGGAATTGTTGAAAGCAACGAACCTTTCTACACCTTGCAAAATATTAATACTGTTTTGGACAAAAAAGAAAACAGCACCGTAATACTCCGGTATAAATACCGAGCCTGCATTTAAACCTAAATTGATATCCCTGGTATGATTAATGGCGTTGAGCCAGAATTGATTAAAAGATGAGATGGAAATTTTTCTTTCCGGATTATGAAAATCTTTCCGGTCAAAATCCAATCCTTCCAATAGAAAACCCGGATGTTCCAGGTTCTCTGCCAGGTAAATCCATACCTGCGATAACATGCTAAGCGGGATCATATTCAAATGTCGTAAATTATTGATCAAGTGTCGCAAAGTATAACTGATAAATTACGTCATCACCCGTATAATATTGAAGAAATCAATTAAGATCATATGTTAAAGCAATCGACATTTTTAAAACTTATTTCCTTAAGCATTATACTGGGTGTTGTTGGTTATCTGGTGTTGGTAATCTATTTAGGCAATCTTAAACCTGGCTACAGTCATTTGACGGATCTGGTAAGTGAATTGGGTGAAAAAGGATCGTTCAGAGGATATTGGCTCAATGCTGTGCTTATGTGGAGCGGGAGCTCCCTGATATTATTTGGAGTTCTTCTGAACAGATTGTTACCCCCAGGAAGATTTGGAAAATGGGGGCCGGTTTTCATATCCGCATTCGGAGGCTCTGTCCTGGCTGGCGGCTTATTTCCCTGCGATCCCGGATGCATAGCTCCCGTTTCTCTCAGCGGACATCTTCATGCCATATTAGGATTACCGGCGATGCTTACAGTGCCGCTAGGATTTATTTTAGTATCATTTAGAATGAAAGAATCTTCACATTGGCATAACCTGGCTTTGTTTATCCGGGTGTCCGGCTTTTTAACCTTGCCGTTGATGATCATTGGTTCCTCCGTTTTTCCTGCGTTGGGATTAATGGGATTGGGTCAACGGATTCCACTTTTATTTCAACTGGGGGTCCCGTTGATCATGGCGGTGAGATTATACAAACATCCTTAGCCTTGAAAAGACTTTATGGTCACGTCAGGTTTGGTCCATGGAGGGTTTCAATTCTGCCAACCTACGGGTACAAGGTACCTAGATCAGACAACGCCTACAAGCAGCTGACCCGCCGCCAATGGTATGCAATTCCCTACCCCGGATTTTAACCGGCGCATAGCAAATATTCAATTTGGTGACAATAGTCATATTTTAATCCTTTGAAGCACATTATATTCATAGCAGGAGGGCAGATTAAGTCCATATGTTTTACAAAAGGAAACCAGTTTGAACCTGTCAATAAAGTTGTTGATTGCTGATGATCATGAGATGATAAGAGATGCGCTGAAAGCATTGCTACTCAAAACAAACTCCGTAACTGTTGAAGCCGAGGCCTCCAATGGCCGGGAGGTTTTAGACATACTAAACAACCATACTACTGACTGTGATGTAGTGTTAATGGATATCAGTATGCCCGAAATGAATGGCATCGAAGCAACCCGTCTGATTGCAAAGCACCATCCTTCGGTGAAAGTATTGGCGCTTACGATGTATGACGAGCAAGATTTTATCAACGAAATGTTCAAAGCAGGAGCCCTTGGTTTTCTGTCAAAACTAACGACGCAAAAAACTTTGCTGGAAGCGATAGAAACAGTCTACAGGGGAAACATATTTATTGAAGATCCCAGGAGGAGCTAACCTGGCATTATAGGCTTTTTATCGGGCTAACCTCAAGACTACAACTCGTGCTATTGGTTCCGGACTGCCGCCACCCAACCGGTGGCAGACCTTATGTAATCGGTTAAGTGGCGCAGTTCAGATGTTTTTACCTTAAGAAGCCTATTGGCATTTGGTACAAAGTATCGCGGGGCAATAATGACATGCCTCCAGGCTCGGCAGGCAGCTCGTTTTACAATTATTGGTCAGTAACAATCTCTCCCATTTCCACCACCTCAAAGTCCTTTACCTTCACAGTTTTTAAATCCCGCAAATCGTCATTGTCCCAACCATCGTTTGGCGCGCCGCTCAGATACATGTTGGAGCCGACATCGGCCAGAATAAGCCCGTATTTTTTCAACGCTCGCAGGATAACCTGGTTGGTTTCGGAATATCCGCTGATATCAAATGCCTCCTTTAACCTCAGCCGTGCCCCAAAGGGAAGCAATTCGTCACTGGTTTGCCCTGAAACCAAATGACTGGCCGGGAACACATAACCCTCGTAGATCTTTGACCTTTGAATTGTAAAGCGAATAGCGTGGTCGATTTCACCTTTCTGAACTTCGGGATATCTTACCAACAAGGGAAATATAGGCAACCCTGCGGCATCTGCCGAAGTCCAGCCCTCGGTCCGGAATTCTACTTTGCTTAAATCCCATTTGGCTGCTGAAGATGCTTCCCAGCCACCATTGCTTTGGCTCGCATTGTAAAGCTCATACAGCATGTTGCTATTGGCCTCAATCACCAGCACGTGGCTATCGCCCTTTCCGTTACCTTCGATGGGGGCATCCAGCGGAATAGGGAATGGCCCCTGATCACTTTCGGCACCGTAATTGCCATCGTAATCGTTCTTTCGGAATGTTATAGGCACCAGGGGCTGATCTTTTCCAACAACTGCGTACGGGATCCCAATAGGGGAACCATTGTATAATCCGCTGCCAAAATCAGCAAATAAGCCTACATCCAGGCCAATGTTTTCTAATATTTTGGTGGAATTTGCGTCCACGGGCTGGGTTGAAATATCCTGATTTAATGGATGACTCGCCGGAAATAGCGTCATGTTCTCTGCGGTGGCTAAGTCCAGGCTATCGTTATCAATAGCAGGGTCATCATCCGAGCAGCTAAAAAGTGTGGCAGTCAAATATATACCAAATAAAAATGTGATGGGTCTGAATTTCATAATGTTTTGGTTTATGATTATATAAATTTTCTAAGAAAGCGAAAACCATGTACAAATCCCATGCTTCTTTAGGCAGTAACATTACATAGGTTATCTCAAACCCATAAAATTAGAATTACAACGATAGAAAGTAGCAATCATTTTACTCTAAGCCTATTTTGAAGAAGCCCACTCCTATTTATTCAAAATGTTTTCGGATTTTCCAAAACTAAGCATTTAGGTCGATAGCATCTCTGGCAGGTCTTTTAAGCGTGGTTACCACCCAGCACTAATTGTATTATTTCTTAATGAGAAAGACACAAAATTAAAACAAGGATTAGCTGTCAGAGGAAGATCGCATCCGGGAAAAATATCGGGATCGGAAAAAAGATTTTTTTGGGATTTAATAATTCTTTTTATATTTGTTGCAACAAATATCGTTTAAACAATAAAATGAAGTTAGAAAAAATAGTTAACATCGACCAGATTGAAAAAGGCGTAGCTCCCAGGAAAAGAGTTATTGCCAATATACAGGTGAGAGGTAACTGGTTTTTTTCTTTATTCAAACAAACTTTAAAACCTTATGATTTAAGCGAAGTGCAGTTTAATGTATTAAAGATTTTGAATGCAAAACACCCGGAGCCTTTATCTTCCAGCGATATTTCAGACCTTTTGATTAGCCAGGCGTCGGATGTAACAAGGATCATTGACAGAATGATTAAAAAAGGACTGGTGATAAGAGAGGTACCGGAAGAAAACAGACGAATGGTTTTAGTCTCCCTGACGGCAGCCGGATTGCAAAAAGTGGAAGAAACAAAAAATGTCGTGGACGAAATTGCGATCAATACCGAGGTTTGGTCGGATGAGGAAGTTGAAACACTCAATAAATTATTGGATAAACTGGGATAAAAAAAATTTAAGTAAACATTTGTTTCAACAAATGTCGTTCAAACAAATAAATAACTATGATAAAACCAAAGCTGGCACTTATGTTTTGCCTCCTGTTTTCAATAATAAGTACCGGACAAGAAGCAACAGCCAAAAATGGAAGATGCGATTTTATTTTAACCGGAACCATGGGCTTTGGTAATCGCAAATATATTTTGCCTGGCGGTCACGCAGGTGATATAGAGCAGGATACTGATGAAGACGTGAAAATGATAGCTAAATACAAAGAAAATCACCAGTTGGTTGACATACTTTCAAGAGAAAACAATCCGGGCATCAGTAATGCTGCCGGGACTTTTAAGGGCGATACTTTACAGCCGCCTATTCCGGTGGAGGTTTTCGCCGGGCACAGAGCGCTGTATTACCAGCATGTCATGAACAAATATGTCTTCAAAAATAAATTCAACTTTTTTAACGTCTCCTCTTTCGACGCAGAATATAAAAGTAATGCAAATAATGTATTTCTCATTTCCAGCCTGTTTTCATACAATATTGGCAAAGGGTTCTCAGTGGGGTTAGGAGGTGAGATCCAGCGTCCCGGTGCTGCTGCTATAGTCGGCGCTCAATATGCCTATAAATCAGCCCGCTGGTTGATCGCTGTGGTCTCCTCGGTGAATATCACCGGTGAAACGGAATACTCGCAATTTACTTTACTGGAATATCGCCAGCCTGTTAGTGAAAATCTTAAAGTTTACTTTAGAATGCAAATGCTCGTTAGCACTGATTTTCACCGATACAACAGAGGCTATCAACAATTCAGGCTGGGATCACAGCTGAAAGATGTTCAGTTCGGCCTGGCAGCCAACTTTGATCAGTTTGACGCCAGCGCTATCAAAACTACCAACTATGGCATTTTCCTACGCACATTAATTTTTTAAAGCATCAGCAAAAAATTCCAACTAAAACGATTTGTATGAAATGAGAACAATGTATGACAAGCTTTTAAATTTTAGTATATGATGGCGGAAGTTGTAAAAAAACCGATAAAAAAGAAGAACCTTTCCGAGCTGGAGTTTATTGCCTTGATGGCTTTTTTAATGTCCAACGTTGCCTTGTCTATCGATGCGGTGCTTCCGGGACTGAAAGCTATCGGGTTATCCATTCATAATACCAACTCAGCGGATCTGCAATTGATCATAACCATGATATTTTTGGGGCTGGGTATTGGAGAATTGATTTTCGGAACGCTTTCAGACAGTTTTGGCAGAAAACCAGTCGTTTATCACGGACTGGTGGTATTTATAATGGCCAGTATACTTTGTGTTACAGCCTCAAGTTTGCAAACAATGCTTGTGGGCAGAATAATGCAGGGCATCGGACTTTCCGCACCCAGAACAATAAGCATAGCGATTATCAGAGACACCTACAACGGCAATTACATGGCAAGGATCATGTCTTTTATCACCGCGATTTTTATTCTGGTTCCTATGATAGCGCCGATAGCAGGACAACTGATTTTGAACCATTTCGATTGGCAAGCCATCTTTTACTTTCAATTGATGTTTGCCATTATAACCATTGTCTGGTTTGGAAGCCGGCAAAGGGAAACGCTGCCAAAAGAAAAACGGGTCAAATTTGCAAAAACCTTATTCAGGGATGGTTTGAAAGAGTTTTTTAAATTCAGACCTACGATTATTTACACCCTCGTCTCCGGGCTTATGGAAGGGGCCTTTATACTGTATTTAAGTACATCCAGACAAATTTTTCAAGATCAGTACCATTTGCTTGAAACGTTTCCCTATGTTTTTGCGGCCATATCTTTTGTGCTGGGTGTGGCTACTTTCTTTAATGGGTCGCTGGTGCTAAGGTATGGCATGAGAAAGTTAGTAGTATGGGCTTTGTATTTGTTCTGCTTTTCTTCTCTCATCTATCTGTTTCTCTTTTTTCGTTCCGGGAATCCCAGGTTAATGATCCTGTTGCTATTCCTTTTTTTACAATTTCTATCATTGGGATTTATTTTTGGAAACCTAAGTGCCCTGGCCATGCGGCCAATCGGGCATATTGCCGGTATAGGCGCTGCCGTTTTTACGGTTCTGTCCACGGTGGTAGCTGTACCGGTGGCCCTGTTAATCGGACCGCACATCATCACTTCAGTTGTACCGCTGTTTGCAGGGTTCCTTTGTTGCGGCTTATGTGCGCTGCTGTTATTGAGATTGTCAACCCCCGGAAAAAAGGAGATAACCTTATCCTCTTGAATGCTGGTTTGATGCCAATGAAAGAACAGTTGGACCACGCCCAATAAAAAACTTCAAAAAAATATGTGCACTTTCATAACCTTCGAATATTTATTTCGTATTTCATATAGTTCAATAATTGAAATATTCTAAAACTGCATTTATTGAAAGTTATCATGACACACGGAGAAAAATTTGTTACGGCGTTTGAATCGTTGGTGTTGAGGATGCAGCAGATAGATACCAACTGCCTGCGAACTTATGGGGATGTGACAAAGCGGGAGTTCAATTTGTTGGTTATGCTGGGCAGATCCGAAAAAATGATCATGAGAGAAGTGGCTGACTTTCTTTGTGTACCGGTAAGCACTGCTACGGCCATTATTGATAAACTTGACGAAAAGGGGTATTTGAAGCGGATGCACTCCCCAACTGACCGGAGAACTATTGTGGTTGCCTTAAACGAAGAGGGAAGATCCATATATCTTTCGCTGCGAAAAAAATTAAAAAGCTTTGGCGGAGAGGTGATGGACAAGCTGGATGAAAATGAGAAAACCAAATTTATCGACCTGCTCGGAAAGGTCGCTTCCGGATCATTGGAATAATTACTACAAAAATTGTAATATCTAAATGTCGAAAAATACAAAAACCAATTATAACTCACCTTACTTGATTGCTACAAACTAAAATCATAGAATAATTTATGGAAAAACTAAAAAGAATGTCGGGGCAGTTTGGAATTGCCTGGGCAAAGTGGGTCATAAAAAGGAGATGGATTGTTCTTATACTTTCCATTCTGACATTTTTGGCCATGGGTTTTGGGATGTCAAAACTGGCCTTTGATGGTGACTACAGGGTATTTTTTAGTAAAGATAACCCGCAACTTCAGGCTTATGAGACATTTCAAAGGAAATACACCCAGGATGATAATGTCTTAATTGTGGTGGAGCCGAAGGATGGCAAGACTTTTAGCAAAGAATCCCTGGCGGCGATTGAACAGCTGACCACTGACTCCTGGCAAACGCCCTTCTCGAGCCGTGTTGATGCCATCACCAACTTTCAGCATACTTATGCGGTGGGTGATGAACTTTACGTGGAGGATTTAGCCGACAACGTAGGAGAAAGAAATCCGGATGAGATTCAAAAAATTAAGAAGATAGCTTTGAGTGAACCGTTGCTGGTAAATAGGCTGCTAAATGAAAAGGGAACGGTTTCGGCTGTGAACATTACGGTCAAATTACCGGGAGAGGCCATCACTGAAGGACCGGAGGTAACGGCTTATGTCAGGGAAATGGTGGCCAAATTTGAAGAGGCGCACCCCAACCTGAAAACCCACCTTTCGGGAATGATTATGCTCAATAGCGCTTTCTTTGAAGCTTCTGCGCAGGACTCAAGTACCCTGATTCCCCTGATGTTTCTGGCGATCGTACTCACTATTTTTCTGGCTACCAGAACGATTTCAGGAACTTTCTCAGCGTTGCTTATTATTATCTTTTCCATAGCTGCCGGTATGGGATTTGCCGGCCACCTGGGAATCAAACTGACGCCGCCTTCCGGTGCAGCACCTATTATCATCATGACCTTAGCCGTAGCCGATAGTATTCATATTTTGATTACATTGATGCAGGGTATGCGAAGGGGCTTGCCAAAAAGGGAGGCATTAATTGAGAGTCTAAGGGTCAATTTTATGCCGGTATTTATTACCAGTCTCACAACGGTCATTGGCTTTTTGTCGATGAATACCAGTGAAGTGCCTCCATTCAGGGATTTGGGTAATATCACCGCTGTTGGTATGATCGCGGCTTTCCTGTTTTCGGTTACTGCACTGCCTGCTATGATGGCTATTCTTCCGGTAAGAGTTAAGGTCAAAGAAGCAACCGTAGCAAGATCTAACAAGTTTTTTGAAAGTATTGCCGATCTGGTTATTGCCAGAAGAATGCCGGTATTGATCACTTCGCTGGTGATTATTTTTGGTTTTGGTTACCTGGCTTTTCAAAATCAGCTGAATGACGAATTTATCAAATACTTTGATAGTAAGATTTCCTTTCGGCAGGATACCGATTTTATCAGCGATAACCTGACTGGCATTTATAACGTCGAATTTTCGCTTGGTTCGGGAGAGCCCGGGGGCATTAATAATCCCGGTTACCTGCAAAAACTACAGGATTTTGAGCGGTGGTTGGAGCAGCAATCAGAGGTCATTCACGTAAACTCTTATGCAGAAGTGGCCCGTCAGGTCAATCAATCCATGCATGGTGACAGCCTGCAATATTATGCCATGCCTACCAACAGGGAAGAGGCAGCGCAGTATTTGCTACTATATGAAATGTCTTTACCCTTTGGGCTTGATCTTAATAACCAGATCAACGTGGACAAATCAGAGTCACGTTTGACCGCGACTATCAAAAATATCTCCACTCTCGAAATGGTGGCCTTTGCCAAAAGAGCTGAAGAATGGTTAAGGTCCAATACACCTGCCAACATGCATACCTTAGGTATTAGCCCGACAATGATGTTTGCCTATTTATCCGGCCGTCAGGTTTTAAGCATGGTAACCGGCACAGGCCTGGCAATTGTTTTAATCACAATTGTATTGATATTTGCTTTGAGAAGCTTGAAATATGGCTTGATGAGTATTGTTCCCAATATCACACCTATTGCCGTTGGATTTGGTATCTGGGCGCTTCTGGAAGGTTCTATTAATGTGGGTGTTTCCATCGTGTTTGGTATGACATTAGGCATTATTGTGGATGATACCATCCACTTCTTATCAAAGTATTTACTGGCCAGGCGTGAACATGGTTACAGTGTTGCCGACGCCATCAAGTATGCTTTTACGACGGTTGGAAGAGCGCTGCTGGTTACCACTATTGTACTAGTTTCTGGCTTTGCAATTCTGGCGCAATCCAGTTTCGGTATGAATTCCGGCATGGCCAAAATGACCTCTATCATCATCGTCGTAGCATTAATTATTGACTTTCTGTTATTACCGGCCTTACTGCTGGTTTTTACTCCCGAAGACAAAGAAGAAAAATTACAGGCTCAACCTGTTGCATCAACTGAATAATAATTCAAATAATTGAATCATGAAAATCGTAAAATTAGTTATAGCATTATTAGTGTTTGCGTCAACAATACAGGCGCAAAGTCCTGAAGAAAAAGGCTTGTCCGTTGCCAGAGCAGCTGACAAGGCCGATCAGGGATTTGAAAGTTCATTGGTAAATCTCAAGATGGTACTGAGGAATAAGCAGGGCCAGGAAAGCACGCGGTTTATGGAGAATAAAACCCTTGAGTTGACCGAAGATGGAGACAAATCACTCATCGTCTTCAAGAGTCCAAAAGACGTGGAGGGAACAGCCACCCTTACTTTTACCCATAAAACTACCTCTGATGATCAATGGCTGTATTTGCCGGCGATCAAAAGGGTGAAAAGAATCTCTTCCGACAACAAGTCGGGACCATTTATGGGCAGTGAATTCGCCTATGAAGACCTTTCGTCTAATGAGGTAGAGAAATACGGTTATAAATTCCTTAAAAATGAACAGTTCAATGGGTCAAACAACGCGGTCGTTGAACAGGACCCGGTTGATCCGAAATCAGGATATAAAAGAAGGGTCGTGTGGTACAACCTGGATAAAAATTACCGCCTTGAAAAAATTGAATTCTATGACCGGAAAAATTCATTGCTGAAAACATTGACATATTCCGATTATAAGCAATACGAAGGGAAGTATTGGAGGGCAGGCAAATTTCTGATGGTGAATCACCAAACAGGCAAGGAAACTGAGCTATTCTTTGAGGATTGGGATTTAAAATCCGGCTTGGCCGATACTGATTTCTCACAAAATAGTTTAAGACGAGCAGGTAGGTAGATGGGTTTAATTGTTTTGAGAAGGTTATGGTTTGTAATCGTAACCTTCTTTTTCTGGCATCTGAGTTACGCCCAATCTGAGGAAAAGGATTTACAGGGCGACTTTGAGCTGGAATTGCAGTTTGACAACAGGTTTTTTTTCAAAGACGGTCTCTATGAAAGCCAGGAGAGAAATTTTCTTTCGTTAGCCGCTCAACCTGAGTATAATCTGGAATGGGGCAAGGGAAATCATATCTTTAAAATAAGCCTGTTTGGTCGCTGGGATCAACACGATGATAACCGGACGCATTTTGATGTGCGGGAGTTGTATTACCAGAGAGTTAAAAATAACTGGGAACTTAGTATAGGGCTGAAAAAAGTTTTTTGGGGTGTGACCGAGTCGGTGCACCTGGTAGATGTGATTAACCAGACCGACCAGGTGGAGAGTTTTGATGGGGAACAAAAATTAGGGCAGCCCATGGTTCACTATTCAAATTTGACCAATTTTGGAAATTTTGAGTTGTTTTACCTTCCTTATCAAAGGAAAAGACAATTTCCTGCCCGGGAAGGAAGAGTCCGGTTCCCTGAGGTAGTGGAAAGAGAAGACTTTGATATTGACAGTGATATGGAGGAATGGCGGCCCAGTTTTGCTTTCCGGTGGTCACACTATTTTGGTCCGGTAGATATCGGTATCTCCCATTTTTATGGCGTTGGCAGGGAACCCTTATTTACCGGATTGGGCACCGAAAGCCAGGAATTCTTTTATCCGATCATGAATCAAACCGGTATCGATGTACAGGCGGTCACAGGCCCAATGCTTTGGAAGGTGGAGTCAATTTACCGTGACACGGAATTTCAGGATTTTCTGGCCTTAGCGGTAGGAGCTGAATACACCTTTAGTAACATTGCCTCGAAGGGTCTGGATATCGGCGTTTTGCTTGAATATTTATATGATGAGCGGGATGATTTGGCCATTTCAGGATTCGCCAATGACCTGTTTATCGCGACCAGATTAGCATTTAATGATGTTAACAGTACCGAAATATTGGGAGGAATGGTTTATGACCTGGACCATAAATCCAGATTGTTCTCTGTTGAAACGAGCCGGAGAATAGGTGATAGTTGGAAAGTTGAAATAGAGGCAAGAATATTCGATAATTTGCAGGAAGCCGAGTTTTTACATTTTTTCAGAGATGACAGTTTTTTGCAATTCGGACTATCAAAATTCTTTTAATATGAAACCGGGATGCTTGGTATAATCATTAAATACATATTGCCTGTCGCGAACGCTGTCCGCACAGGTACAAAGTCATGCCTATAGCAAGCATCTAAGTTTCCACCTAGACCGATAAAAACAAATTATAGACAGATGAAAATCTACAATATGACGATATTAAATTACCGCAGCGGCTGGCATCTGGCACAGCAAAACCTGGCACTACTGGTGCTGGAAAATAATTTTAAATTAAATGAATTAATCAAGATCGAAGCATCTTATCACCTTCCAAATAAATAGCAAATCAAAATATAACAAAACCCCCACCGGCGCAAGCATCCACTAGCGCAAGCATCCGCTTGTGCCTTGTGCCTCCCCTTCATGCTTAAATATTCCCCCCTCCCCCCTACGTAACACCCCCAATGTTACATATGCAGTTACTTTTGATACCACAGTAGCAAGGCATTCCTGGCACTCATCCTATTTTTGGTTTAAACATTTTGAAAATTCTGACAGACCCTGGTAGGTCTGTTAGTTCACCTTTAAACTTTTAAAATCATGAAAAACAGGATAATCACTAGTGTTTTTACCTTCTTCATCCTTTGGGCATCGCAGCTAAGCGCTCAGGATTTAAAAATAGGTGCCAAAGGGGGTTTGAACGTGGCCAGTTTTGGCGGAGATTTTGGCGACGTAGGTCCCAGAGCAGGCTTTCACCTTGGATTATACTGCAATCGGGAACAAACCGATAGGGTCAATCTTCAGGCGGAACTGTTATATTCATTGCAGGGAGTTAAGATAGAGGATGAAGATATCAGGGCAAACCTCTCCTATATAAATATTCCCTTGCTAGCCCAGGTAAAATTACCGGAAATTGTAGAAGGGCTGAGCGCGCATGGCGGCTTGCAATTCGGTTTTTTACTATCAGCCAATCAGAAAGGGACTTTTCGTGGGAATTCTGTGGACCGGGACATTAAAGATGATTTTAAGGGATTGGATGCCAGCTTTGTGATTGGTGCCGGGTATGAAATGGACTCCGGTCTGAACTTCGGACTAAGATACAACGCCGGGTTAAATGACATCAATAATCAAACAGACGAGGATGCTGACGCAAAAGTCAACAACCAGGTATTTCAAATCTGGGTAGCTTACCAGTTGTGGAGTAATTGACACTGTGGTCAATGGTGAAAATCAAAACGGGAATTGATGGAATCATAACTTATTCGCAGTAACTTTACCGGGAATATTGATGATGGCTATTATCCATAATTCCCATGAAAATTCTTTTTTATCAAATTGATGCCTTCACAGACCGGGTTTTTGGTGGAAATCCCGCAGCCGTTTGTCCATTAAATGAATGGTTGCCGGACGGGATTATGCAAAAAATTGCTTTCGAGTTCAATCAGGCGGAGACGGCGTTTTTTGTAAAGTCTGAAAGCGGGTATGAAATCAGGTGGTTTATGCCAAATGATGAGATTGATCTTTGCGGTCATGCGACCCTGGCGTCGGCATATACGATCTTCAATTATCTTGATCACCCGTCCCATGAAATTACCTTTTCATCCCAAAGTGGGCCTTTGAAAGCGGTCATGCAAAAAGAAGGCATGATCTCCCTGGATTTTCCATCGCGTCCTCCTGAGCCGATAGCCGTGCCGGAGGAGATTTTGGCAGCTTTCAAACAAGCACCCTTAACCGCGGCTGCTGCACGGGATCTGATATTGCTATTTGAAAACGAAAAACAGATCCTGGATGCGGATCCAAAATTGGATTTATTGAAAGCATTACCTTATCTCGGCGTTGCGGTAACTGCCAGGGGAGAGGAGGTTGATTTTGTCTCCAGGGTATTTGATGCCAATTGTCCCATACCCGAGGATCCCGTTACCGGATCTACCCATGCCTCGCTTGTTCCGTTTTGGGCCGAAAAACTAGGTAAGACTGATTTTCACGCCCGGCAGCTGTCCGCAAGAGGCGGCGATCTATTTTGCCGGTTACAAGGTGAGCGGGTAATTATCAGTGGCCATGCAGTGCCGTTTATGAAGGGTGAGATTAACATTGATTTTTGATAATTATGCATATCGTTTTAAAGGGAATGAAAATTTTATCGAATGCATAAAATCAAGACGTTAGCAAGCGACAATTACGCCGGCGCTTTGCCGGAAATGATAGAAGCCATCACAGCGGCAAATACAGGCCATGCCGTTTCTTACGGGAATGATACCGTTACCGGGCAATCTTTAAAGATATTCAGCAAACACTTTGGCGAGGTGGCGGATGTCAGGTTTGTTTTTAATGGCACTGGTGCCAATGTGCTCTCTTTAAGTACTGCAGTGGACCCTTTTTGTTCCGTGCTTTGCGCAGATTGTGCTCACATGTATGTAGACGAATCCACCTCTCCCGAATCTTTTACAGGTTGTCGCCTGATACCCATAAAAACCAATGCCGACGGAAAGATCACAGTAGAAGCCATTGAGGAGAAAATTATCCGGGTGGGCGATGAGCACCATCCGCAGGTGAGGATCTTATCCATAACACAGCCTACTGAGTATGGTACATTATATAGTCTAAAAGAAATTCGCGCCATATCGGATCTGTTGAAACAACACAATATGTATCTGCATATGGATGGAGCGAGAATATTCAACGCCGCAGTTGCGCTGAACTGTACCCTTAAGGAAATGACCTCCGGGTCAGGCGTGGATATTGTATCGGTAGGAGGAACAAAAGTGGGGATGCTGTTTGGAGAGGCGGTTGCCATATTTAACAGAGCGCTTGTCCGTAATTTAAAATTCAGGCATAAACGGTCTATGCAAATGGCCTCTAAAAATCGCTTTATTGCCTGCCAGTTTCAAACTTTGTTGGAAAAAAAGCTGTGGTACCCCTCCGCCAAAAACGCTAACAATATGGCTGCTTTGCTACATGAGCAGATAAAAACCATTCCGGAAATTACCGTCACCAAGCCCGTGCAGGTCAATGCGGTATTTGCTACAATACCCAGGTCATGGACCCAAAAACTGCAAGACGATAAATTCTTCTATGTTTGGGACGAATTAACCAACGAAGTCCGCTGGATGTGCGCCTTTGACACAAGCAAAGAAGATATTGATGAGTTTGTCAACACCATAAAAAAACTAACGTGAAGACCTGCCTGTGCTCTGGTGTCCCATTTGTCACCACATAGGCACGAACGGCTTTCGCACTTTAACCGCGGAAAATCTTTTTTAACCCTTCGGTTAGAAAACCTATTCCATAGGCCGATAGCTGGACAAAAGCGGCAGCCATGCTCATAAAACCAACTTTTAAGTTCCTGTTACTTACTGTTGCGTCCAAAAATATGAGACAAAAATAAATGCCAAAAAGCAGCGAGGCCCATTTAAATAGTCCTGGATTTATGAGGGGCAATATCAAATACACAACCGTGCCAATCAAAAAAATCAATGGGAAAAAATGCACTGCCTTTAACTCATTAGCATAAAACCTGGAGATATTGATACGGGCTCTGCCGAAGAAGTGCAGCTGTTTGAAAAATTGACGAAGACTTGTTCTTCTTTTGTGATAAACATAAGCCTCTTCAATTAATCCGCTCTTAAACCCATTCTCAATTATTCTGATACTGAATTCAATATCCTCTCCCATGAAAGGTATGATGTATCCCTTGGTTTTTTCAAATACCTCCCGGGTAATACCCATATTAAAGCTGCGGGGATGATAGGTACCCATATGCTGCTTTCTTCCCCGGATGCCACCGGTGGTAAAAAGTGAGGTCATAGAATAGCTGATGGCTTTTTGAGTTACCGTAAAGGAGTGATGGGCTTTATCAGGTCCGCCATAAGCATCGAGATAGTCGGTGTTTAGGTATTTTTCTACAGCCTCAAAATAATGTGATGGGATGATGCAATCCGAATCAAAAACCACAAAATAATCACCTTTAGCCCTTTCGTAGCCATAGTTGCGGCTAAACCCCTGCCCTGAGTTCTCCTTATAGAAATAAGAAACCGTCAGCCGGTCGCGGAAAGATTCGACAATTTCTTTGCATGTTATGGTTGAACCATCCTCTACCACCAACACCTCAAAATTACGGTAGGTTTGCTGCGTGAGGCTTTCCAGTAATTCCTGGATTTCCGTAGGGCGATTAAAAACGGGAATAATAGTTGAATAAAGGCGCATAATAAAATATTAGAAAGCTGGCCATTCAATATACTAGTCAAATCCAATCTTATCCTCAATAAGATAGTCCCCCTTCTTATCGTTACTGATAGAGATCATTTCCGCCAGAAATCCCGCCAAAAACAATTGTACCCCCACAATCAACGCTACGATCGCCAGGAAAAATAATGGTTGCTCCGTTACACCCCTGGCAGACTGGTGCAGATATAAATTATAGTAAACCTTTTCCCCGATCAGCCAGGCGGTAATGAACAGTCCGAGAAGAAATGACAAGGTGCCCATACTTCCAAAAAAATGCATAGGCCTCTTTTTAAATTTGGAAACAAAAGTAATCGATAAGAGGTCGAGGAAACCAAAAATATAGCGCTCCAGACCGAATTTTGTCTGACCGTATTTTCTGGCCTGGTGTTGCACCGCCTTTTCTGTAATTTTGGTAAAGCCATTCCACTTGGCAATTGCCGGAATGTAACGGTGCATTTCTCCATACACTTCGATACTCTTTACCAGGTAATTTTTATAGGCCTTTAACCCGCAGTTAAAGTCATGAATCTTAATGCCTGTTATCATTCTGGTGACGGCATTAAAGAATCTGGAAGGTATTTTTTTGCTTAAGGGATCATATCTTTTTTTCTTCCAGCCTGAAACCAGATCAAATCCCTGGTTTTTTACCAGATGGTATAGTTCCGGGATTTCATCGGGGCTATCCTGCAAATCTGCATCCATAGTAATTACAACCTCCCCGAGGCTTTGCTTAAAGCCCGTATCCAAAGCGGCGGATTTCCCGTAATTTCTTTTAAATTTTATGCCTCTGATGTTGCCATCATCCTCAGTTAATTGCTCAATTATCTCCCAGGAAGTATCTGTACTGCCATCATCAACAATAATTATCTCATAGCTAAAGCCTTGCGCCTGCATCACCCGGCTTATCCAATCACACAGTTCTTTGATAGATTCCTCCTCGTTATACAAAGGTATTACAACCGAGATATCCTTGTTTTCAGGCATGTTTAAATCGCTATAATTCTGCTTCCGGGTTTGAGTTTTTGGTAATTGCCGAAACAATTAATGAAATGATAAAACCCAGGATAAAGATATAGAGCAATCCAAAACCCACAATCATGACAGGCGTTTGAAACATTGACATCATTTCCACGGCCTGATCTATTTGAGCATCGCTCATTCCCCGTTCTTCCATCTTCTCTATCTGTTTCTGGGTTGCTTCCTCCATGGCGGAATTATCAATGTAGCTCACATAAATCGCTGAGAAAATACTTGACAATAATCCTGCAACGAGCCCCATTACTGCGCCAATACCCAACCCCTGACCATAAGACATAAAACCATCGCCATTATCTTTAAAGGCTTTGTGTGCCATAAAACAAACTATGGCAAAGAAGATAACGATAATAAAGAAAGCAAGCCATTGATTAGCCCCCTGACCGGCCAGGTTGGTGATTAATGAAACGCCAATGTTGATTAAGGCCAGAATAAGCCCGTATTTAAGTCCGGTTTGAAAGACGGTAGGTTTTTGTTCCATGTTTTTATAGGTTAAATGGTTATTTTCTTAGAAAAATAGAAATGATAAATGTTGATATAAACCCAATTAACATTTTTCTAACGAAATCATCCAGCGCAATGTGATGAACGGTCGTTTTTCTTATATCAGCCAATACTTTGTTGTACGTGGCCTGGTCAAACGTCTCTATAAAACCCGTTTTATTTTGTTCAAAATTCAATACATTAAAATTGATCAATTCTTTTAATATTTCCTGATCGTAATAGGTCAAAAATACCCAAATAAATGCGGCTGAAATTAACGCAATAATCAGATAATTTACAAATCCGATCACAAGCCCCTGCCAAAATCTCAACTCGCTGTTATTGAAATAATCGCGGAATTCCTTAATGCTAAAAAAAACCAGTAAAGGGATTAGAATAATGCCAAAGGGTATCTTTTTAGTGGAAAGGAGCGGGTTTTGCCCGACTGCATACAGTACAATCAATAAAATTATGGCCAGCAATCCACCGATGGCACCATATTTCACAGCTACTTTTACTATTGGATTTTTCAACATCATATTCATTAAAGGCCTTCATCCAGGTAAACCTTCCCGTTGTTAAAAACACCTACCGATTTGCCAGTCAGGGTTTTCCCCAGAAACGGAGAATTCCTGGATTTGGAAAGGTTTGATTCCAGCGTATAATCCCACTTTTTATCCGGGTCAAATAAGGTAAGGTCCGCTTGCGAACCAACTTTGATTTCCGGTAAGGGCAAGCCTAATATCTCCCTTGGCCTGGTAGTGAAGCCCTGAATTAGCTCTTCCAGGGAAAGGTCCTGATAATGGCCTTTGATCACCGACATAAATGTCTGAAGTCCAATAATACCAAAGTCAGCCAAATCGAACTCCAGGTTTTTACTTTCTTCATCCTGCGGACAATGGCTTGAAACGATAAGATCAATGGTACCGTCTTTTAATCCCTTGATCAGCGCCTTGATGTCACCATTTTCTCTGAATGGGGGGTTTACTTTGAAATTTGTATCATAGTCCTCCAGTGCCTTGTCACTAAAAGCTATCTGATGCACCGCCACATCGCAGGTCACAGCCAATCCTTTTTTCTTGGCTTTTCGAATGAGATCTACAGAACCCGCCGTTGAAATATTGCTGAAGTGTATCCTGCCCCCGGCATAATCGAGCAATCGCAGGTCGCGCTGTACCATCACCTCTTCGGCCAAACCCGGCATACCCTTCAAACCTAATAAGGTGCTTTGTGTGCCTTCATGCATACTTCCAAACATTGTTAACATCCTGTCCTCTGCTCTGTTGATAAGCAGGCCATCAAATTTTTGCAAATACTGGAGGGTTTTCAGCAGGATATCGGTATGCCATATGGGATTAAATCCATCTGTAAATCCCACAGCGCCGGCGTGGTGCAGATCAATCATTTCTGTCAGCTCCTTGCCTTCCGTATTTGCCGAAACGGCTCCCAATGCATATAGTTGAATTAACTCATTTTTATTGTTGGAAGTAATATAAGAAACTTCATTTTTAGACTGAACCACCGGATTGGTATTGGGCAAAACGGCAACACCAGTAAATCCGCTTTTTTCGGCGAGGCTTCTTCCACTTTCCAAATTCTCCTTATGCTCAAAACCCGGATCCCCAAAATGAGCGCCTACATCAAACCAGCCAATCGATAACTTGAGGCCTTTGGCATCGACCGTCTGTCTTGCTTTTACCTTTTGACTGGTAATGGAGGTGATCACACCATTTTTAATATGAACATTTTTTCGTTTACCATGATAAGGTGATCGTTTGTCAAAAATCTCTACTGAATTGAGAACTATATCCATTTATAGGTAGCGTATAATCAAAATTTCAGCTAATAAAGCTAATAATGAAACAATCAGCATGTATTTCCACAAAGGAACCCCACTATGTAGCTCCCTTAGTGATCTTGTGAAGTCATTATTATCTTCAGCACTGTAAATGTCAACATTTTCGTTGTTTCCAACAATATCATTTAGTTCAGAGCGGCTGTACTGGGCCATTATCGACTCTTCCGAATTATAGTTAAACGACAATATTTTCTTTAGCCCCTCATTATTAAAAACGTCGTAATAGCCAATCTTCATAGTATTTTTAGGAAGCTCCATAATGATATCTCTTCCCAAAATCCTCTGCGCAGGGATTAATTCCTGGTCGTCGTTTTTTAATTTATATATGACATTTTTAGAAACCGTATCAACCCTCAAAGTAATGATTGGCTGGTTTAAGGAATAATAAAGATCGTCGCTCAACACATTACTTAATGAAGCAATCCTGTACATCACCGGTACAAATATGGCGTGTTGGTGAAAATTGGTGAACGCTTCTTTTAAAGGAACAGAAAATAAAAATATGTTTTTATCTCCCACGACATTGGACAGAAACGGTTCCCTGTTTTTCAGGCTCAGTATGGCCTCACCCGGCGCCAATGTGCTAATCTTAACCGAACCCAAGGGCATTTCGAAGATCTCATCGCTGTCGATGAACATATTTGCAAAGAATGGATTCGATAAATCCGGCGTTCGCAACGCGGTTTTTGACAGATCGGTTGCTGTCACCTTCTGCCTTACCGGCAATATCCGGCTGTAGGTATTAACATCGGTGTCCTGGGCGGGAATAATAACGATGGTACCGTTCTTTGACAGGAATTCCAATAGCGCTTCTGCCAATGATGTGGAAACGGCTGTTATCTCATTTAATACAATTAGATCCGTATTACCGATCGCATTGTAATCCAGGTTGGAAATTGGAAAGGAGCTGAAATTAAAAAGCTTGTCATTGGCATAAACCTGCTCTACATTGTTGGAGGCCTGGTCTGACCTTATCTCCAACACATCTACTCTATCGTCAACGTTTAGCGTAAAGAAAAAATCATTATCAAACGTGACCGGAAATTCTTCAAACGTGACCTTGCCCTTGTTTATCCGCTCCAAGGACTGATTAAGCTCAAAACTTTGATCTACACTGCCATTGGCAGGTATCGCCAGCGTTGTATTAGCCACCTGACTGGCATTAATAAACAGTTTCACCGGGAGGTCCTCTACGCTTTTATTGCCGGCATTTTTAAAGGAAATTATCAGGTTATTCTTTTCGTTTTCCAATAAAAATGGATTCGACAGATAAATAGTGTCGATATAGACATTGTTGGGGGCCCTGTACTCAAAAGGTACGAGATAACAATGGGCGCTGGTATCAAAATTTATACGCTGCCAGTTACCCACCGTTGACCTTTGAAAGTCCGACAGCCAGAAGATATCCTTTCTTTCTTGGGTATCGTTCAAAAAATCCTGTAACTGGCGATTATTTACCTCCTCCATGGTTCTGCTAATGCCTGAAAACGCTATTTCCGACAAAAGATCCTTGATCTCGTTTTTTGTTTTTAGCAGGTCAGCGCCAGGCAGAAATTCATTGGTTAATAATTTAAACCTGGTGTTTTGGGGATAAATGTCGACCAGCTCATCAATAAAACCAATCCCCTGGTCAAAAGAAGTCAAATCGGTGGCTACCTCATTAGACATGCTGTAAGAATTATCCAGATAGATATATACCAAATCATTTTTCAATGACTCCTTGATCCCGGGAATAAAAGGCTGGGCAAAAGCCAACACCAGAAATAAGATGAATAGCAGTCGTGCGGCCAGGGTAAGATAATGCTTTAATTTTCTTTTTGCGGTACTCACTTCCTTAATATGCTGCAAAAACAGGTTATTGGAAAATTTGATTTTCTTGGTCTTTCTAAAATTAAAAAGATGTACAATGACTGGAATTGAAAGCGTTATTAATCCAAAGAGGAACTGAGGGTACAAAAAGTTCATTAGATGTAAAAGTACAAAACTCTGACAATACCAAAAACTAATTTGAGAGTAATATACCGAGGCTATAAAATATCTCACGCGAGATCCAAAACCTCCGTTAAATATTGTTAAATTGCTTTAGAAGGCATTTTTGGATTAAACTGTTGAATTATATTTACGTTAATAAAATTGTGAAAACATACAATTTTTGGAGTTAATTATGCAAATATTAATAATATGGGAAAAAGACAATTTATTTTAGGAATATTATTGGCCTCTTTGCTGGGTGGGGTTATCGCATTAGGTGGATATCAAATTTTTGCAGAGAAAGAAGAACCTCCTTTTGAAAGTTTTGAAGAAAAGCAAAAGGTAGTATTCTCCAGGTTCGAAGAGGGCAATGCACCCAAGGTGGTGGTACCGGAAGGCTTGAACTTTGTAAATGCGGCTAAAATTGTAACTCCCGGGGTAGTTCATATTAAATCGACTTATGATGAAAGCGAAGGCTATGCTTCCAAGAATCCAATCTATGACTACTTTGGGTTTGGCAATCCAAATGGCCGGAAGTCAAGAGCAACCGGTTCGGGAGTGATCATATCGGATGATGGTTATATTGTGACCAACAATCACGTCATTGAAAATGCCAGCGAGGTAAAAGTAACCCTTAATAGTAACGAAAAATATGAAGCGGAGGTAATAGGCACTGATCCGACCACCGATCTGGCGCTAATCAAGATCAAGGATCAGAATTTACCTTTTGTAAAGTTTGGTAATTCGGATGAGCTGGAGATAGGTGAATGGGTATTGGCAGTAGGTAATCCTTTCGATCTGACTTCAACCGTGACTGCTGGAATTGTTAGTGCCAAGGGAAGAAATATCAATATCTTAAGAGACAGCAATGGCAGACAGATTGAATCGTTCATTCAAACAGATGCGGTGGTTAACCCTGGCAATAGCGGGGGCGCTTTGGTGGATCTGAATGGTCAATTAGTCGGTATTAATACTGCTATTGCCTCTCCTACTGGATCTTATACCGGTTACTCTTTTGCCGTACCGGTGTCCCTGGTAAAAAAGGTGATGAATGATTTAAAAGAGTTTGGGGCAGTGCAAAGAGCGGTGCTAGGTGTGGGGATAGCCGAATTGGATGATCCAAGTATAGAAGAAGAGGTAGATGAATTAAAGGGGGTATATATTCGTTCTGTCGGTCCGGGAAGCGGTGCTGAAGATGCCGGATTAAAAGTAGGCGATATTATTCTAAAGATTAATGGCGAGTCTGTGGCCACTGTGCCTGAACTACAGGAAAATGTGGCGCAAAACCGACCAGGCACAAAAATAGATGTTACCTATAAACGAGATGGAAAAGTCAATACCGTTACCGCCACGCTAAAAAATGTTGAAAACAGCTTTGCCATTGTCAAAAAAGAGCAACCGCTGAAAATCGATGGTGCAGTATTTGCCAATGCAAGCGAGCGGGATAAATTACGGCTGGGCATCAATGTGGGTGTTCAGGTGAAAATGCTTGATGATGGAAAGTGGGAAAAAGCCGGTATCAAAAAAGGATTTATCATCACTAAAGTGGATAAGGAAAGCATTGACAATTTAGCTGAATTCAAAACAATTCTTAAAGAAAAAGAAGGCAACATCACAGTATTAGGTATTTACCCTGACGGTACCAAAGATTACTACACAGTCAAGTGGTAACTAACAGAAGATCACAGAAAACCCCGGCTATAAATGTCGGGGTTTTTTTGTGACTATTTTTTAATAATTGTTTCAAAACTCATATTATAGATTAATACTTTTTATAGTTTTGTGGGAATTCAGATAAACAACAATAAACAATGTCAGAAGATAAATTTGGAGTTAAAAAAGCGCTGACCGAATTAGGAATCCTCAATTTAAATAATGGCGCTTCCACGGGCGCCAACTGGATAAAAACCGGCGGCCAGGAAATCTCCTCTTACTCCCCGGTTGACGGGCAATTAATTGCAAAAGTAAATGCTGCCACCGATTCAGATTATCACAAAATTATAGACGAGGCACAAACGGCATTTCGTTATTGGCGTACGGTACCCGCCCCCAAAAGGGGAGAAATAGTAAGACAAATAGGGGATGGCTTACGCGCAAATAAAGAAAATCTGGGCAAGCTGGTATCCTATGAAATGGGCAAATCCTACCAGGAAGGATTAGGTGAGGTGCAGGAAATGATTGATATATGCGATTTTGCGGTAGGCCTGTCGCGTCAGTTGTATGGATTAACCATGCATTCGGAGCGGCCATCGCACCGAATGTATGAACAATATCACCCTTTGGGCATTGTCGGTATTATTTCCGCCTTTAATTTCCCCGTGGCGGTTTGGTCCTGGAATGCCATGTTAGCCTGGGTTTGCGGAGATGTTTGCCTTTGGAAGCCTTCGGAGAAGACGCCTATATCTGCCATAGCCTGTCAACATATCGTACAAAAGATATTTACACAAAATAATATCCCCGAAGGAGTTTCTAACCTGATCATTGGTGATTATACCATCGGCGAGTTGTTGGCAAATGACCAAAGAATTCCATTGGTGTCAGCCACCGGCTCAACCCGTATGGGGAAAGCAGTTGGCCAGGCTGTTGGAGCCAGGTTGGGACGGGCATTGCTGGAATTAGGAGGAAACAATGCGGTTATCATTGGCCAGGGTGCCGATTTGGAAATATCGATCCGGGCCGCTTTATTCGGAGCGGTGGGCACTGCCGGACAAAGATGTACGACCACAAGGAGATTGATTATTCATGAAAGCGTTTATGAAAAGGTCAAAGAAAAGCTCGCCGCTGCCTATGGTCAGCTAAAGATTGGCAATCCCCTGGACGAAAATAACCATGTAGGGCCGCTTATCGATACGCAGGCTGTAAAACAATATTTGCAGGCTTTAGATAAAATAAGTGAGGAAGGCGGAAGGGCGGTAGTAGCCGGCGAAGTACTCAATGGTCCCGACTACGGTTCTGGTTGCTATGTGAAGCCAGCTATATATGAAGTGGAAAGTCATTTTGAAATTGTACAACATGAGACCTTTGCGCCTATACTTTATCTAATGAAATTTAAAGATATCGAAGAGGCCGTGGCTATCCAAAACAATGTGCCACAGGGGTTGTCTTCGGCTATCATGACCAATGATGTCAGAGAGTCGGAATTGTTTTTATCAAGCGCTGGATCTGATTGTGGCATCGCCAATGTCAATATTGGTACTTCAGGAGCGGAAATCGGAGGCGCATTTGGCGGCGAAAAAGAAACCGGAGGTGGCAGAGAATCCGGCTCGGACGCCTGGAAGGCCTACATGAGAAGACAAACAAACACAATAAATTATGGACGGGAACTACCCCTGGCACAGGGTATTAAATTTGACATTTGATTAGAGTAAAATGGCAATACAATAAATTAAGGGATTTTTTTGAGGAAATTGTATAAATCACTTATATTGCTTCATATTTTTTATTTTCTACTGATAATTATATCTTTAATACGCGATAAAGCACACAAAAATGGCGGATAAAAACAGCGAAAAATACCATGCAGTCATGTTGATTGACGACAATGAGATAGACAATCTCATTAACCAAAAAATGATAGAGGCATCAAACATCACAAATAACATTTTTACACACACCGGCGCCAGAAGCGCCATCGAGTTTTTGAAAAATATTGAGAAATTGGAGGGGATATCTGAAAATGCTTTACCAGATATCATATTCCTCGACATCGATATGCCACTAATGGATGGATTTCAGTTTTTAGATGAGTTCGAAAAACTAAATGATAAAACAAGGGATAAGTGTAATATTGTGATGCTGACATCTTCTATCAATCCGCAAGACCTCAACAAATCAAAAAAATATAAGTCTGTTAAAAAATATATTAACAAACCACTTACCCAGGAAAATTTATTGAAATTGGAAGTATAAAAAATAAGTTGAGCTTTTTACTAGCTCAACTTATTAATAAATTTCTCATCAAGCTTGACATACAAGGTGGGCGCAAAGTAGTTTACATTTACATTCTTCATCTTTTCCACCAAAGCTCTAATCTTATCTGATTTATTTTTCTTCACATCGTTGATCGATGTTTTCAGAATTTTGGTAAAAATCAAAATGTGCTCGCAGTTATCCTTGCCAAGCAACCTGATTTGCCGCTGAATACTATTAATTAACTGATTGAACAAATCATAGTCATTCATTAAGCAGTACTGAAGGGCCAAAATTACTTTTACCTCCAGCTGTGCATAAGGAAAATTCTTCAGACTGATTTCGTTCAGCAAGTTATTGATCCATCTTGCCGCCTCATCAGGTTTATCGGAATAGTAGCACGACATGGCCCTGTAGGTCACGTACGTCACATACTTTGGAATATCATTTTTGTCGCATTCAAAATCCTGGAATAACAGCTCATTTTCCTCGTACATTTCCACTTCATTACCCAGGCGATTATGACGCTTGATTTTGGTCAGCAAAAATTGCGGTGGATAGGAGAATAAACTATAGTTGGACATCAGGTTGCCGGCCGCTTCATTTACCTCTTCAAAAAAGTTTTCAGCTTTTCGGTATACCTTATAATGATTGTAGTATTCCAGTTTAAGAAATTCGTAAACTAACTTAAGATGATAATAAATTGAGTCGAGATGGTAGGAGTTAAATATCTTTTCAATATTATCAAGAATATCTTCAATTGGTTCCAGGTCATCATCGATGGATTCGTCTACCTCCACAAACATTCTGTGAAAAATGTTCATACAACTTTGGTACACGTACAGCCGGTGAGAGTCATAAAGCCCACAAACATTGGACATTTCTCTATTCAACAGTGTTAACTCAAGCTTATCGTTTTCTGAGCCAGAAAGTGTGTAATGACCATATTTTTTAAAATATTCAGCCAATAAATCTTCCGCTTTGTCCACGGCAAGCATGTAGGCAACATGCTGGTTATATAATTGAGAATAATTGAAATGATCCGGAGAATTTATATGCAGCTTTTTCAAGGATTTATAAACCACTGTAAGCTCATTCGACAAATCGTAATCGAGCAATTCCTTTTCCAGCTTTTTTAAGGTGGCAATAGCAATGGCTTTCTTCTTGGTAAATAAAATCTCATTAATATTTGCAACTTTCTTCAGGATATCGGTACGTGGATTCTCCATCTGCTGCAACAAGTACTCCTCAATTTTCTGATTAAGCCTGGATCTTAGCGTGTAGTACGCGTTGGTATTTACTTCCAACTCGTCCATTACCTTGTTATCAGACATTTGCTTTTCGCGCATTGATTTGAGCAAATAAGCTGACTTCTCAGCATTGCTTTCAATCAACTGGCTATGGATTGCCTCGTAGTCTGGCTCAGATAATTGCTTTATAATATTTTTTAGTTTAGCCATACAAGCTTCTCAATTTAAATTAGTTAGTGACTTTTAAATTTTGTTAAATCTAAGAAAAATATTACATCTAAAAAACTTGATTATTTATAGAACATATTAAATTATTTTAATAAATAATCGGTTTTATGCCTATTTCTCTAAAAAAAACGCGTGCTAATACTTTTAAAAGTGGGTAGTGCGCGGATTGTTACTTATCAAAATATACCTGATAACTTTAATAATAGCAGTTTAATTATTTTAATTTTCTTACATTTTTTTTTGCATGGCTTTCCACAGTATTTCTACCGGGTGCAACGCCTTTTTTTGGGTGCCATCCATGATCTGATGGCGGCAACTTGTACCCGGAGCAGCTATTATGACATCGTCAGGTTGCTTCCTTACAGTCGGGAACAATACCAACTCCCCAATATTCATAGATAGCTCATAATGTTCCTTTTCATAACCAAAAGAACCAGCCATCCCACAACAGCCCGAAGGGATCAGGTGTACTGTAAAATTGGCCGGCAAGGATAGCATTTTCTTGGTAGGTGTCAATGACGACAGCGCCTTTTGGTGACAATGACCATGAAGTTTTATCAGTTGCTCATCCTGTGTAAACTGATCTTTGGTTATGTTGCCTTTATCAATTTCCCGGGCGATGAACTCATCAATTAAAAAAGTATTTCCAGCAATAAATTCCGCCGCGCTGATATTTTCCTTATCCACCAGATCCGGATATTCATCTCTAAGCATCAAAATGGCGGAGGGCTCAATGCCTATTAACGGAGCTGCGTCGCTTATTTTATCTTTCAATTGCCGGACGTTTTTGATCGCCAGCTTACGCGCCTGTTTAAGCATTCCCTTTGACATGTAGGTACGACCGCTTTCATCATGCTCATGCAATTGTACGTCGTAGCCCAAGCCTGTTAGCAATTTGATACATTGAATACCGATTTCGGTATCATTAAGGTTGGTAAATTCATCGCAAAACAGATTAACTACTCCTTTTGATTTCGCAACAGGGGCTAAGCCGAAATTGTGTTTCCTGTTATGGCGATACCATTTGCGCAAGGTAGTATGATGCAATAGTGGCAAAGGCCTTTCTCCGGCAAAACCCATCACAGACTTGATCATCGATGAAAAAAGCTTATTCCTGGCAAAGAAGTTAAAACCCCACGGAATTATAGAACCCATCTGATAAGCCTTGTTAAAGTTTCCGATCATCCTGGTACGAAACGGAATTCCCCTGGATTCATAGTATTGAAAACTTGCTTCGGCTTTTAATTTGGCCACGTCTACATTTGATGGGCACTCGGACTTACAACCTTTACACGATAAACACAAATCCATTACCTCCCTGATCTCCTCACTGTCAAAAGGGTTATCTTCCTTCATGTAGGTAATGGCTTCCCTGATGATATTGGCCCTGGCCCGGGTAGTGTCCTTTTCATTTCGTGTGACCATATAACTCGGACACATCGTACCACCGGTGAGCACACTTTTTCGGCAATCACCAGACCCGTTGCATTGCTCAGCAGCCCGAAGGAGGCCCTGATTGGCATCAAAGTTAAGCAAGGTTTTCAATTCCGGGTATTTGTGCTCCGGCTGGTACCGTAGCTTTTCATTCATGGACGGCGTATCCACAATTTTACCAGGATTGAAAATGTTGTGAGGATCCCATATGCGCTTTACGCTTTCCAGTAGTGCATAACTTTCAGGACCTACCATATATTTGATAAACTCACCTCTCAAACGCCCGTCACCGTGCTCCCCGCTTAGGGATCCGTTATATTTCTTAACCAGCGCCGCTATCTCCTCGGCTATAACTCTGAAAAGCTGATTGCCCTTGGCTGTTTTAAGGTTAATAATAGGCCTTAGGTGTAACTCCCCCGAGCCGGCATGGGCATAGTGTACACTATATAAATCATGTTTCTTTAAAATCTCATTAAAATCCCTGATATAATCCGGTAAATCTTCAACAGCAACCGCGGTGTCTTCGATAACCGGAACCGCCTTGGCATCGCCCGGGATGTTGGATAACAATCCAAGACCGGCTTTGCGCAGGTTCCATACCTTTTTAACATCATCACCGGTCAGCAATGGAAAATGATAACCCAGCTTTTGATTTTTTAAGTCCTGAATCAAGGCCGCCGCCTTTTGATCCACCTCGTCGCTAGCCTGCCCGGTTAATTCTACCACCAATATAGCCTGAGGATCGCCATCTACAAAGAAGCGATTTTGTCGTTGTTCAATATTCTTTTTAGTACACTCTAAAATATAGTGATCCATTAATTCGCATGCAGATGGATTATATTTTAAAGCAGTTAAATTGGCACGTAGCGATTCATCTATGGAATCAAAATGCACACACAATAAACCCTTATACTTTGGTGGCAAGGGATCCACATGTAATTTGATTTCAGTAATAAAGGCGAGGGTTCCCTCAGAACCGGCAATTAACTTACAAAAATTAAAGGGTTCGGTGCCTCCATCAAATGGTTCGGCGTGCAATAACAGATCCAGGGCGTAGCCTGTATTTCTGCGAGGAATGGATGGCTTTGGAAAAGTGTCGCGAATCAATTTTTGATTTTCCGGTTTATACAGCATTTCCGAAATTTGCTGGTAAATCTGTTGTTCCAATTTACCGACTGTACCAATTCCTTCACATTTATCTTTAAATTCCTCTTTTGTCAAAGGGGCTATCTTAATTTCAGATCCATCAGCCAACAACGCTTCGACCTCCATCAGATGATCTCTGGTGCTACCGTAGACCACGGAATTTGAACCACAGGAATTGTTTCCCACCATGCCCCCGATCATGGCGCGGTTGGCAGTTGATGTTTCCGGTCCGAAAAATAACCCATGGTCTTTCAGGAAGAAGTTAAGCTCATCCCTAATCACGCCGGGTTGAACACGCACCCAGCTTTCTTCCTTATTTAATTCCAGGATTTTGGTAAAGTGCTTGGAGACGTCTACAATAATACCTGACCCTACCACTTGCCCTGCCAGTGAAGTACCGGCCGTCCTTGGGATCAAAGATGTATCGTGTTCCGATGCAAAATTTATTAACTTCTTTATATCGGCGGTGGATTTTGGTAAAGCAACGGCGGTAGGCACCTCCCGGTAAGCAGAGGCATCGGTTGCATAAAGGGTACGCATTACCTTATCTACGTGCAATGTACCCTCGAAATCTTTGGCCAGTCCTTCTATCTGTTCATTCAAATCTTGCATAACAGCATCTTAATTGACAGCCAAAATTAAGATATGAATTTTAGTTAACCTTGACAGTTAGGAAAAATTTTATTCAGTGTGTCTAATTAATCCCTGCGAGTTTCTTTTGCAAACGATCGATCAGAGTCTTTCTGGCCAGTGAAAAGGTCTGGTCATGATCCTGAACATAATTCAACAAATAAAGCGCCTTTTGCCCTCTTGAAAAAAACAAATCTGACGCGCTATCATTGCCATATAAGTAGGCCTCTTCCATGAGAAGTTCACCTACCTTTTCCAGTGATGGCAGATCCATATTTTTCTTTTTCAGTAAATAATCCAAAAGCTCCTGGGAAGACATGGCCTTGACAGATTTTAAATCCAAATCAAGAATGTCTTTGTAGCTGTCTTCAATAAGGGACAGCGCAGATTCATGATCATTACTTTCTTTAAATCCCATTAGCCTCGCCAATACTATTGCCAGCTGGCGAAATTGCCGCATCATATAATCCCGTTCTCTGATTTCCATATGAATTATCCAATTATTAAATATTGAATTTACAAAAATCAATACTATATAGAAAATGGCATTATCGGAATGCCGTTATCCACTCAAATACCTAAGTATTTATAGTTATACCGTTATTGGGGTCCTGAGAAGTTTTGATTGTTAAAGAAGTTATATCACCTGTATGCATTTTTGTCAAATTCTTAGAATATTGGTTAAGTACAATTAAATATTCTTTTAAGATAATTTATAGTGAGTATATTTTACTATTTCGACTTTTTGGGGTAGAAAAAAAATAGCTAAAACTTGAATTTGACGCTGCATTATTACATTCTTCTTACCAGCCCAATTCTGCCCAAAAAGCTTGATTATGGCCATTTTTAGCCATATTTACTTTGTAAATCTACAAATTCAGGTGCATGATGTTTTCACCACTCTTTTGTTTAAGAAAAAGTTGATGCGGTAGTAAAAAATTAGTTTAAAAAAAGGGAGTTCGGTATGTTAAAAAAAATGGCAGGCTTTAATGCCTTGGTAATTCTTCTCATCTTTCAGTCTCACATTGTGTTATCTCAAATCCAGTCCAATGGTACAGGCGGAGGAAATTGGAATAGTGGCGCTACATGGCAAGGCGGTATAGCACCGGTTTCAGGGGATAATGTAATTATTCTTAGCGGTGATGTAGTTACTTTAAACGTAAGCAGGGACATTCAAAATTTAACAATCAACAGCGGTGGTGCCCTAAATCAGAATGATAACCGTGTTCTAACGTTGACGGGAAACCTGACCAATAATGGCACCTTCACCAGTAATGAAAACAACGGCAACCGGGATGTGATCCTGATGACGGGTGTTGGAAGTACATTGGATGGCACGGGAATCTTTGATATGGACGACGACGGAACGCTGGAGTTCCAGTCTGCTGTGACTATACTTTCCAGCGCCAATCTCACCTTTACGGGTACACAGGAACCCCAGGTCAGGATCGACAATAACGTAACGATCACCAACAATGGTACTGTTACTATCGCTGAGGACCTTGTAGGGGGAAATGGCAATTCGACCTGGATCAATGCGGCCAATGCCACTTTAAACGTAGGAGATGATTTGTTAACTACCGGTATTCTAACCGCCAGCGCAAATGGCAATACAGTAAATTATAACGGAACTTCAGATGACAATATCAAAACTCCCACCAGCAGCGAGTATTGGAACTTAATAGTATCGGGAACCCAGATTAAAACTGTACAAGCTCCTTTAACCATCAAAAACGATATTTCTATCTCCAGTACCTTAAACCCAAACGGCCACAACCTGACTGTTGAAGGTAATTGGTTAAATACAGGAAGTTTTCAGGAAGGCACTGTTACGGTAACTTTCAATGGAACTGGGGCCCAGTCAATTACCAATGCCACCGATGAGATATTCGGTGACTTAACGATAAATAAATCCAATGCCACTCTAACTATAAATGCCAATGTACAGGTTACAGGTACCCTCGATATTAGCAATTGTATCATCGATATGGGTTCCAATACGCTGACATTAGGTTCTTCCACGGCAGCTACCGGTACCCTTAACAGTTCTACTGCCACTATTATCGGGAAATTTGAAAGATGGATCAACGCTACTGGGGTAGCGACTTTGTTTCCTTTGGGTACCAGCTCCAATTACAATCCTCTTCAAATCACATTTAACAACCTGACCGGTGGTTCACTGATCGGGGAGTTTGTTCCCTCCAACCCGGGCAGCATCAACAATCCCCCACTGGATGATGGTGGAGTCAACATCAACAACACTTACCTGGAAGGGTATTGGACACTCAGCCGGGCCAACTCGCTGACATCCTCTGATTACGATCTGAGCCTTAATGGTAACGGATTTAACAGCTTTACGGTCACCGATAATACCAGGGTTCTGGCCAGGACCAGCGCCGCCAGCGACTGGCAATTGGATGGGAGTCATGTAAGTGCCGGGTTCAGTTTTCCTGTAGCAAGAAGGGACAACATGAGTGTATTATCCGGCGAATATACCCTGGCAGAAAATAACAGCTGCTCATTTCCAACCACCTCAGCGGTTTCTGGCACACCGGATGTTTGTATCAATACAACAGGCGAAGTTTATACGGCAAGCGGCACCACAGGTTCTACTTTCTCATGGGAAGTTATCGGGGGAACGATTGTAGGCGGTTCGGGAACCGGAACGGTATTAGACCCCAGCATACGAAGTGGGGTCAACCTCACCAATGTAACCGTAGATTGGGGAGGCTCCGGTGGCACTGGAGAAGTAAAAGTTACCGAAGATAACAGTGCTGTTGGCGGCTGTGGAGCCGGGGAAGCGAAAACATTAGACATTATAATTCATCCTGTGGCAACCTCTGCTATTACGGGGATTTCATCTGTTCCAGCGGGTCAGACCGGCGTCACTTACTCGGTTACTAATACTTCAGGTTATACTTATACCTGGTCAGTTACCGGAGGCCCTGGTAATGCCATTGTGTCCGGGCAAAACACCAACACATTGACTGTTGATTGGGGTACGACCACGGGTGATTTCACCTTATCGGTTGTTGGCAGCGAAGCGAGCGCCTGCAGCCCTTCTCAACAGGCAGCGCAGGTGGACCTGCTTGTGAGTGTGGTGGATGTGATCGAAAGTAATGGTACAGGTGGAGGAAATTGGAATAATGCAGCGACATGGGCCGGAGGTATCATTCCGACAGCGGGGAATAACGTAAGAATACAGATCGGCGATCTGGTGACGCTAAACGTTAGCTCAACTGTTAACAATTTTGAGATCGAAAGCGGTGGTACACTGTCTCAAAATGATAACCGAGTATTGACATTGACCGGCAACCTGATCAACAATGGTACTTTCACCAGTAATGAAAATAATGGAAACAGAGATGTGATCCTGATGACCGGTACTGGAAGTACACTTGATGGAACGGGAACCTTCGACATGGACGACGATGGAACACTGGAGTTCCAAACTTCGGTGACTATCCTATCGAGTGCCAACCTCACCTTTACGGGTACACAGGAGCCGCAGGTCAGGGTTGACGATGACGTGATTGTCACCAACAATGGCACTGTGACCATTACCCAGGATCTGATTGGAGGGAATGGTAATTCAACGTGGATCAATGGGGCCAATTCCACTTTGACTATAGGCGATGACCTGCTAGCTACGGGTGTTCTTATCGCCAATGCCAGTGGCAATACTGTAAATTACAATGGTGATACCAACGACAATATCAAAACCCCTGCGGGCAATGAGTTCTGGAATTTAGGAATAGTGGGGACGCAGATCATGACAGCTCAGGCTAATTTAACGATGCTGGGCAATTTGACTATTGTAAGTACTTTCAACCCGAATGGTAACACGGTCATCGTTGGAGGTGACTGGATCAACTCGGGCAGTTTCCAGGAAGGAACCTCTACAGTGATCTTTAATGGCACTGCCGGTCAGAACCTTACCAGTACCACTGATGAGATATTCAACAATCTGACGGTAGCCAAAAATGGGACGACTTTAACATTAGGTAACAACGTTCAGGTCGTCGCCACATTGGATATAGACAACTGTTTTATCAATACCAGTTCTAATACGCTGACATTGGGTTCTTCCACAGCAGCGACCGGAACTCTCAACAGCGCTACAGCCACCATTATCGGAAAATTTGAAAGATGGATTAACGCCACGGGTGTGGCGACTTTATTCCCTTTGGGTACCAGCTCCAATTACAATCCTCTCCAAATCACATTTAACAACCTGACCGGAGGTTCGCTGATCGGGGAGTTTGTTCCGTCCAACCCGGGTGGCATCAACAATCCCCCACTGGATGATGGTGGAGTGAATATAAACAACACTTACCTGGAAGGGTATTGGACACTCAGCCGGGCCAACTCGCTGACGTCCTCTGATTATAACCTGAGTCTTAACGGTAACGGATTTAACAGCTTCACCGTCACCGATAATACCAGGGTTCTGGCCAGGACCAGTGCTGCCAGCGACTGGCAATTAGATGGGAGTCATGTAAGTGCCGGGTTCAGTTTTCCTGTAGCAAGAAGAAACAACATGAGTGTGTTATCCGCTGAATATACCCTGGCAGAAAATAACAGCTGCTCATTTCCAACTACTTCGGCGGTTTCAGGTACACTGGATGTTTGTATCAATACAACCGGCGAAGTTTATACCGTAAGCGGCACCACAGGTTCTACCTTCTCATGGGAAGTTATCGGTGGCACTATTGTAGGTGGTTCGGGAACCGGAACGGCATTAGACCCGAGCATACGAAGTGGGGTCAACCTCACCAACGTAACAGTAGACTGGGGAAGTTCCGGGGGCACTGGAGAAGTAAAAGTTACCGAAGATAACAGTGCTGTTGGCGGCTGTGGAGCCGGGGAAGCGAAAACGTTGGACATTACAATTCATCCTTTGGCGACCTCTGCTATTACAGGGATTTCATCTGTTCCAGCGGGTCAGACCGGCGTCACTTACTCGGTTACCAATACTTCAGGTTATACTTATACCTGGTCTGTTACCGGAGGTCCTGGTAATGCCATTGTGTCCGGGCAAAACACCAACACAGTGACTGTTGACTGGGGTACGACCACAGGTGATTTCACCTTATCGGTTGTTGGCAGCGAAGCGAGCGCCTGTAGCCCTTCTCAACAGGCAGCGCAGGTGGACCTGATTGTGAGCGTGGTAGATGTGATCGAAAGTAATGGTACAGGTGGAGGAAATTGGAATAATGCAGCGACATGGGCCGGAGGTATCATTCCGACAGCGGGGAATAACGTAAGAATACAGACTGGCGATCTGGTGACGCTAAACGTTAGCTCAACTGTTAACAATTTTGAAATTGAAAGTGGCGCTACGCTGCTTCAAAATGATAACCGTGTATTGACATTGACGGGAAACCTGATCAACAATGGTACTTTCACCAGTAATGAAAATAATGGAAACAGAGATGTGATCCTGATGACGGGTACCGGAAGCACACTTGATGGAACGGGAACCTTTGATATGGATGACGACGGAACACTGGAGTTCCAAACTTCGGTGACTATCCTATCGAGCGCCAACCTCACCTTTACGGGTACACAGGAGCCGCAGGTCAGGGTTGACGATGACGTTATTGTTACCAACAATGGCACTGTGACCATTACCCAGGACCTGATTGGAGGGAATGGTAATTCAACATGGATCAATGCGGCCAACTCCACTTTGACTATAGGTGATGACCTGCTAGCTACGGGTGTTCTTATCGCCAATGCCAGTGGCAATACTGTAAATTACAATGGTGATACCAACGATAACATCAAAACCCCTGCGGGCAATGAGTTCTGGAATTTGGGCATTGTGGGGACACAGATCATGACAGCTCAGGCTAATTTAACGATGCTGGGCAATTTGACTATTTCCAGCACTTTCAATCCAGGTGTTAACACCATCACCGTTGGTGGAGATTGGATCAATACCGGCAGTTTCCAGGAAGGAACCTCTACAGTGATCTTTAACGGCACTGCTGATCAAAACATTACCAGCGCTTTCGATGAGATCTTCAACAATCTAACTGTAGCCAAGAATGGGACGAATTTAATATTGGGGAACAATGTTCAGGTCGTTGCCACATTGGATATAGATAACTGTTTTATTGATGTTCAATCCAATGTGTTGACGCTGGGTTCTGGTATATCACAGCTTGGGACATTAACCAGATCCGCTCCTGCAACCATTATCGGAAAATTTGAAAGATGGGTCAATACTGGGAATCAAAACAATTTATTGTTTCCGATGGGAACAGGGACCAATTACAATCCGTTGGTAGTTACATTTAATAACCTGAATGCAGGCTCGTTAACCGCCGAATTTATTCTTGAGAATCCGGGAACATTAAATAGTCCTCCTTTGGAAGACAACAGTTTTGACTTAAACAATACTTATACGGAAGGATATTGGTCACTTACCAGGGCTAATTCTCTTTCAAGTTCCGATTACGACTTGCAGCTAACCGCCGATGGTTTTACCAGCTTTACACCGTCATCGGATACAAGAATCGTAACAAGATTAAACAGCAGCAGCAACTGGTCTGTAAACGGTACCCATGATGGAACCGGTTTTGTATCGCCGGTAATCAAAAGAACCAATATGACGTTGTTATCCGCTCAATATACTATTGCTGAAAATGACAATTGTAGCTTGCCTACTACCTCCGCTATCACTGGTGACGACAACGTTTGTATCAATGAAACGGGAGTTAGTTATTCTGTAACCGGAACGACTGGATCAACCTTCACGTGGGAGGTTACAGGCGGCACCATTCAGGGATCCGGTAGCGGCGTAAACCTGACCGGGATCACGGTTGATTGGGGGGCTTCCGGGGGTGTTGGGGAAGTAAGAGTTACTGAAGATAATGCCGCTGTTGGAGGATGTGGTGCAGGTGTTCCTGTGACCCGGTCCATTACCATAAATCCTGTTCCTACTTCGGCAATTGCAGGGAGTACGACAGCAATTATAGATCAGACCGGGGTGGCATATAGCGTTACGGGTAATGCGGGTTACACCTACGATTGGGACATCACCGGAGGAACTATTACCTCCCCTGTTGACCCGGACAATGATGCGACAGGTATGATCACCGTCACCTGGGGTAGTACACCTGGAAGTGGCCAGATTTCCGTCGTTGCGACAGAGGGGACGGAGTGTATTACGCCTCAGTCTACGGCCGCTGTCAGTCTTGATGTGACACTGCTGGATGTGATCGAAAGTAATGGTACCGGTGGAGGAAATTGGAATAATGCAGCCACATGGGCCGGCGGTATCATCCCGACAGCGGGGAATAACGTAAGAATACAGACTGGCGATCTGGTGACGCTAAACGTTAGCTCAACTGTTAACAATTTTGAAATTGAAAGTGGCGCTACGCTGCTTCAAAATGATAACCGTGTATTGACATTGACCGGCAACCTGATCAACAATGGTACTTTCACCAGTAATGAAAATAATGGAAACAGAGATGTGATTCTGATGACCGGTACTGGAAGTACACTTGATGGAACGGGAACCTTTGATATGGACGACGATGGAACACTGGAGTTCCAAACTTCGGTGACCATACTTTCCAGCGCCAACCTCACCTTTACGGGTACACAGGAACCGCAGGTCAGGGTTGACGATGATGTCATTGTCACCAACAATGGCACTGTAACCATTACCCAGGACCTGATTGGAGGGAATGGTAATTCAACATGGATCAATGCGGCCAACTCAACTTTGACTATAGGCGATGACCTGCTAGCTACGGGTGTTCTTATCGCCAATGCCAGTGGCAATACTGTAAATTACAATGGTGATACCAACGACAATATCAAAACACCGTCGGGCAATGAGTTCTGGAATTTAGGAATAGTGGGAACGCAGATCATGACAGCTCAGGCTAATTTAACGATGTTGGGCAATTTGACTATTTCCAGCACTTTCAATCCAGGTGTTAACACCATCACCGTTGGTGGTGACTGGATCAATTCCGGTAGTTTCCAGGAAGGAACCTCAACGGTTAACTTCAATGGATCTTCATCTCAGACAATTTCTTCAACTACAGCTGAAGACTTCTTTAATCTTACCATCAATAAAACGGGAGGGACTTTAACTACCTCTAATCGCCTTACCGTATCTTCTACACTTTCATTAGAGGCCGGGGTTTTAGACATGGGTGCCAACAGAATTACATTAGGAACAAGTACGGCAAGCTTAGGTACCTTATCCCATACTGCCCCTGCCAGAATTATTGGAGAATTTGAAAGATGGGTCAATACCGGAAATCAAACCGGTCTTGAATTACCGGTGGGGACTTCCTCCGATTTAAGAGAGGCGGTGTTGACCTTTAATAATCTAACTGCGGGATCCATCGTTGCAACGTTTATTTCTGGCGATCCGGGAAGCAATGGGTTAAGCCTTGATGACAATGGCACTACCGTATTTAACACGTTTCATGAAGGATATTGGAAATTAACCACTGCTAATGGATTGATAAGTACTGATTATGATGCAGACCTAACCGCAGGGGGATTCACCAGTTTTGACATCTCCACTTCACGCGTGCTGACAAGAATTGCTAGCGGCCCCTGGACAGCCGATGGTACCCATGTTGCTGCAATTGGAGATGTAGCTAAAAGGACAAATATCACTACTATAAGTTCAGAATTGGCCCTGGGTGATGTAACCAATTGTCCCGTTCCGGCCACCGCCAGTATCACGGGTGACGTAAGCGTTTGTATCAATGAAAATGCAGTAACTTATACGGCAGTAGGTGGCCTCGCAGGATCCACCTATACCTGGACTGTAACCGGAGGAATGGTTGATGGCGGCACTAACACAGGGGTAGGCCTGACCAGTATTAACGTAACCTGGGGTGCTGCCGGCGGCTCGGGGCAGGTAACAGTGGTTGAAAACAATAATTACGATCCCGTTTTTGGTTGCGGCCCTGGTCCTGCCATAACATTGGATGTTACCATAAACCCTGTGGCTACCTCTGCAATTTCGGGAAATACAACAGCAATTATAGATCAGACCGGAGTAACATATAGCGTTACAGGCAATGCGGGTTATACCTACGATTGGGACATCACCGGAGGAACTATTACCGCTCCTGTTGACCCGGACAATGATGCGACAGGTATGATCACCGTCACCTGGGGTAGTACACCGGGAAGTGGTCAGATTTCCGTCGTTGCTACAGAGGGGACGGAATGTATTACACCTCAGTCTGCAGCTGCTGTCAGTCTTGACGTGACCCTGCTGGACGTAATTGAAAGTAATGGTACAGATGGAGGAAATTGGAACAATGCTGCCACATGGGCCGGCGGTATCATTCCGACAGCGGGGAATAACGTAAGAATACAAACTGGCGATCTGGTGACGCTAAACGTTAGCTCAACGGTTAACAATTTTGAAATTGAAAGTGGCGCTACGCTGTTTCAAAATGATAACCGTGTACTAACACTGACCGGCAACCTGACCAACAATGGTACTTTTACCAGTAATGAAAACAATGGTAACAGGGATGTGATCCTGATGACTGGTACCGGAAGTACACTGGATGGTACGGGAACTTTTGACATGGATGATGATGGAACACTGGAATTCCAGACAGCTGTGACCATCCTATCCAGTGCCAATCTCACCTTTATGGGCACACAGGAACCGCAGGTCAGGGTTGACGACGATGTCATTGTCACCAACAATGGCACTGTGACCATTACCCAGGACCTGATTGGAGGTAATGCCAATTCAACGTGGATCAATGCGGCCAACTCAACTTTGATTATAGGAGATGACCTGCTTGCCACTGGGGTTCTTGTTGCTAATGCCAGCGGCAACACTGTAAATTACAATGGTGATACCAACGATAACATCAAAACCCCTGCGGGCAATGAGTTCCGGAATTTGGGAATAGTAGGAACTCAGATCATGACAGCTCCGGATAATTTAACCATACTTGGTGATCTGACTATTTCCAGTACTTTCAATCCGAACGGTAATACCATCACTGTTGGTGGTGACTGGATCAATACCGGTAGTTTCCAGGAAGGAACCTCCACGGTCAACTTCAATGGTACCACCGATCAAAACGTTACCAGCGCTTCAACGGCATTATTCTACAACTTGCAGAGTTCTAAAAGTTCAGGTTCCTTATTGCTAAATGGCAGCGTTCAGGTAACCAACCAATTAACCATGCAGGAAGGCAATATTGACGCGCTGTCAAATACACTAACTTTAGGAACGAATGCCATTACCGAAGGAACATTAGTACATACTTCGGGAACTATCGTAGGAAAATTTGAGCGTTGGGTTAACTCGGCAGCCGGTTTCCTTTTCCCAATAGGAAGCAACAGCGACTACAGGCCTGCTACCATTTCATTCGACGGGCTTAGTGCAGGAGGTTCTTTGGTAGCTGAATTTCTGTCAGTAGCCCCCGGAACGCAGGGATTACCCTTTGATGATGCAGGATATACTGTAGAAAATGCCTTTTCGGAAGGGTATTGGAGTATCACGAACCCCAATACGATAACATTTACCACCTATGATATTGATCTTACGGGTAATGGTTTTGTAAGCTTTCCCATTAGCGCTGATACTCGCCTCGTATCCCGGGCAACCAATGCTAATGACTGGTCGCCTAACGGAGCTCATGTCAGTGCCTCAGGAACAACGGCGCAAAGAGATAATATCGCAGCGCTGCCGCTAGAGTTTGCTTTTGGAGACAACACTAACTGTACACCTCCTTCTACTTCTGCCATATCCAGGGCAGTTGCCGGAACAAATTGCACCGATCAGACCGGAGTAGTATATCAGGTGACCAATACGCCAGGTTCTACCTACAACTGGACCGTAGCAGGTGGAGTGATCACCGATGGCCAGGGCGAAAATGCCATCACCATCACATGGGGATCTACCGGGGGCACCTATGCAATTTCTGTTACCGAAGACAATTCAGGAGCCGGCGGGTGCGGAATTGGAACAGCTGTAAATTTAGATGTTGAGGTGAATCCACTTCCTACAGGATCAATTACCGGTGATGCCTCTGTTGCTGCCGGCACTACCGGAGAAACATACTCAGTCACGGCACGACCAAATTACACCTACAACTGGTCTATATCAGGTGGTACAATCACCTCTACAAACCCTAGTGCAACCGGCTCAGTTACGGTAGACTGGGGAGCGGCAGGTACCGGTAGCCTATCAGTGATCGCAACTAGTGATGATTGTTCCCTGGATGCTTCCGAAGTGAATCTTTCAGTGGACATTTTCCCTGTCATAGAGAGTAATGGAAGTGGTGGAGGTAACTGGAATGCAGGATCAAGCTGGGCAGGAGGAGTAGTGCCTCAGCCTACCAATAGTGTCAGGATTATCAACAATGATGTGATTGTTTTAAATGTATCCGGAACCATAGATAATATCATTATCACAACAAATGCTACCTTACGACAAAATGACAACAGGGTCCTCACCATTACGGGAGATTTTACTAATGACGGGCTGTTTGACAGTAATGAAAACAACGGAAACAGAGATGTATTATTAATAACGGGGTCTGGTAGCACTTTAGATGGAACAGGTACGTTCGATATGGGGGATGATGGCACCCTTGAATTTCAAACTGCCACCACTATCTCATCAGGAGCCAATCTAACCTTTAGCGGTACCCAGCAACCCCAGGTGAGAATAGACAACGATGTTATTGTAACAAACAATGGCGCAGTCACCATAGGCGAGGATCTGATAGGAGGCAACGCCAACGCCACCTGGATCAATGCCGCGAATGCGACTTTGACCGTAGGAGATGATCTGCTCGCCACTGGTCAGCTCACTGCCAGCGCAACAGGAAATACCGTAGTTTACAATGGTACCACAAACGATAATATAAAAACCACCACAAATGGTCAGTATTATAATCTTACCGTTTCGGGCAGTGGCACGGAATCAGTGCAGGCAAATCTCGAAATTTTAAACAACCTCACTATAAGTAGCGGCGTGCTAAATTCAAATGGTAACAACCTAACGGTTGGCGGTAATTGGTTAAACACTGGCAGCTTCACAGAAGGCACACAAGCTGTAACCTTCAATGGCACCGCAGATCAGACTGTTACCAATGCTTCCACTGAAATATTCCATACTTTAACGGTCAACAAAAACGGTGGCAGTTTAGTGTTAGTCAACAATGTAGACGTAACCAATACTTTAAATTTAACCTTAGGTATTCTGAATACCCAGACCAATAGTGTACAGTTAACGTTAGGTACCAATGTTCCCAGCGAAGGTACTTTGAATCGTACTTCGGGGTATGTATTTGGCGACTTCAGAAGATGGATTAATGCAGCTTCCACAGGAACTGAATTTTTATTCCCCGTAGGAAGTGCCTCCCGCTATTTACCATTGGAAATCACTTTTGATGCCATCACCGCCGGAGGCTCAGTCACCGCTTCATTTACAAGCACCTCTCCCGGTAATGATGGATTACCGATCATTAACGATGGCGGGAGCGGAATTGACATTTCAAATGCATTCACTGAAGGATTTTGGACACTGACCAATGCCGACGGATTTGCAACAACACAATACGATACGGATATCACAGGAAACGGATTTACAAGCTTTAGTTTTGATCCGTCAGGTGATACGCGGGTACTTGTCAGGCCCAATGGCATGACTAACTGGACCAGTCCTATTCCAGGTAGCCACGTGACTGGCACAGGCGAAGAGGTGCAAAGAGATAATGTGACCACTGCTTTCCCGATTGATTTGGGGATAGGAGACATTACAAATTGTCCAACCATCTCAACTTCGCCCATCTCAGGAGATACGGAGGTATGTACGCTGGAAGGTCCCCTGGCTTATTCAATCACTAATACCGTAGGGTCCACCTATATATGGACTGTCACAGGAGGAACTATTCAGGAAAGTGGATCAGGGTCCTATACCGCGATGGATAATAGTATCAACATTACCTGGAGTGCCACTGGTGGTGAAAGGACGGTACAGGTAATCGAAGAGATTAATTGTGGAGGCACGCCGGTTCAGGGCAGTCCGGTCACATTAGACGTAAATGTAAATCCCATCCCCGCAGGTTCAATAACAGGCAGTGTCAATCTACTTCAGGGAGCACTTGGGGAGGCTTATTCTATTGTTAACAGAACCGGATACAGCTATAGCTGGTCCACCTCAGACGGAACCATCGTTGGTTCTAATACCAACAGCTCAGTTACGGTGGACTGGACCACATTAAATCCTACCGGGACGTTGACATTGACCGTTACCTATGACAATGCAGTAACCGAATGCGGAGCACCCACAACACCAGAAGTGATCAACTTACCGGTGGCCTTCTTTTCGACCTTTGAAACTACCGCAAGTGGTGATTTTCATCAAAATACCACCTGGGTATGCAACTGCGTTCCAAATGCCAATGCAGATGTTGTCATTAAAAATGGCCATACCCTTTCCTTAATAGACAACTCTATATCTTTAGGGGATTTGGAAATAGAAAACGGCGCTAGTTTGAATATGGCTGGCTTTCAACTCACTGTAAACCGGGATTTGATCTTTAACGGAAATCTAAATGGAAATGGGACTTTACAGTTGCGAGGAAATAACACAAACATTTCAGGTACCGGGCAAAAATTCAATGGCACCTGGCAGTTTTTAGATAATAACAAAAATATTTTGGCTGGCAGTAACCTGACACTGGGCGGACCAAATATCATTGGGTCGGGCGTTACACTTACCAATAACGGATCCATTACTTTTGAGGGAGATCTTTCAGGAAACGCTTCTTCTTCGACATTTATCAATGCTGCAAACAGCTCAATAGATATCAAGGCCAGCATTTTGACAACCGGGAGATTGGAAGCCAATGCCAATAACAATACCGTTATTTATTCCGGCACAGGGGTACAAGAGATTAAAAATCCATCCGGTTCCCCTTCGGGATATTATAACCTTCAGTTACTAGGCTCTGGAAATAAGAATGTAAATTCAAATCTGGCAGTGGCCCATGATCTTACAATTAATGGTGGAACGTTTGTTGGAAATACTTTTAACATCGACGTTGGGGGCGATTGGGATAATCAATCCGATTCATATACCCAGGGAACCAGTACCGTCACATTTAGCGGGTCGGGCCTTCAAAACCTGACCAACTCTAATAACTCGGAGACATTTTATAATCTTGAAATAGATAATACCAGTAATGGTCAGGGTTTGACCTTTGCATCAAATAACGTGGTCAATGTGACCAATCAACTGATCCTTACTGACGGGTTTATATCTCCCACTTCCACCGAAAGGTTAATATTGGGTTCAGCCGCTTCCGTGAATTTAAATGCGTCAGGAGGGCAGGAGAATAGTTACGTAAAAGGTGTAATGACGCACACCGTGGCCGCCACCGGTCCGACCGCAAAAATATTTCCGGTCGGGGATAATGGTGGGTATAGAAGGGCAGATATCACTGTTACCCACGACAACACTTCTTCAACCGAATATACAGGAGAATACATTACTGCAAATGCAAATACTTTAAATAGCAGCAGCGGATTACCTGATTTGGTCGAAGATATTAAAGATGTATCTCAACAGGGATATTGGAGAATATCAAAAGCGGCGGGAGCCAATTTAACTACTGCTACAGCTACCTTTCACTACACCTCAGCCGATGCTATTTCGGATTTTAATAATCTCATTATTGCCAAGGCAGATGACGAAAATACAGCCTGGACAAAAGAGGGAGAGGGCGGAACAGGTAATATAGCCGGTACAATAACCAGCAATAGTTTCACCTCGTTTAGCATATTCTCTCTTGGTAATAACAACAGTGGCAGTAATCCACTTCCGGTGGAGTTGCTCAGTTTTGATGCAATTTTGGAAGACGGACAAGTATTGCTCGAGTGGAAAACAGCCTCGGAGATCAACAACGATTTCTTCGAAATCCAACGTTCTGAAAATGGCAATGACTGGACGGCAATTGGCGAAATAGAGGGTAATGGAACCTCTAATGAAATTATCAGTTATTCCTTTGTCGATGAAGATCCAATATTTGGAAAATCCTTCTATCGGTTGAAACAAGTCGATTTTGATGGACAGTTTGAATACTCCAAGGTGGTTAGCGTTGACAATGCTTTTGTTGGAAACAGGATGCAAGTCACCTTATTTCCAAATCCGACAACCGCCAATAATATCAACTTAAGGTTAACTACCGCCAACAAAAAGAACAAGATAAATATCCAGATGGTAGGTTCGATGGGTGACATTTATTATTCAGAATCTTTTGAACCAACTGCATTTGATAAAGATAAGAATATTGAGATAAGAAAAACGATGACGGGAGGTATCTACATACTCATTATTGAGCAGGCCGGCGAGGTATTCAAGAAGAAGGTGATCATTTATTGATGCTATCAACGTGTAATTTTATGTGCTATATAAGATAAATTGCGAGCAGGTTTGACATTGAATCCATTTATATAGTGTCTTGTCACCCTGCCAGGAAAAGAAAATGAGTAATCATGGTCTTGCTATGACCCTGTCTTGGTTTATGCTGGAATATTCAATATCAAGGCATTTTTTATGATACTGATAAATAATCAAAAAGAATAAGTGTTTAACCAATTATTGCACATATCAAATAAAAATTGGTTATTTAAGAGTATATCAGTCAAGTATCTTTCTGGTTTTAAACTAATAATTCTCTGTACATTTCCCGTGTAACAAACACCGGTCATTATTGCCATAAACCGGTGTCAAATTGATTAATTTCGAATTCGCTAAAACTTACCCTTTTATCTAGCCAAATAAGCCTGCTGGCAGTTTTCCCGCCATTTGGGCTAGCCGGCGCCACTTAACCAAAAGATCAATTTTAATCATAATGAGTCATGAACCAAACACTATTTCTGAAAAAAGTAGCAGTGTCACTGTTTTCCATCAGTTTGTTTGTGCTTTTTTCAAATTCCACACTTCCAAAAGATGATGTTACCAGAAAAACATTAACACTTTCGGAATTTAAAAACATTGCGTTAAACGCCAATTACACCATTTATCTAAAGCAAACCAACAAGCAGGAAGTCACCGTCGAGGCGCTTTCCGAGATTTTCCAGTTGACGAAAATAGCCGTTAAGGATGGAACTTTAGTGGTGAATATGGAGCGGGATAAAAGTAAAAACAAAAGTCTGTGGGACAAACTTGATAAAATCAAGATTAATCCCATTATGAAGATTTATGTAAGTATGAAGGACGTCAAGGACCTGAGTGTAAACGGCGGTGGAAAAATAATCGCTGAAAACTCTATTAGTTCCAAAAACTTAAACCTTTCAGTCACCGGTTCCGGAGATATGGAAGTAGACGTCAAAGGCGAAACATTGCATACGAATATATCAGGCTCTGGTAATATAGAGCTGAAGGGTTATGCTTCTACCAACAACATTTCACTCAGCGGAAGTGGTTCTTTGCATGCCTATGAAATGAGCCTGGAAAAAAGTCAGGCTAAGGTAAGTGGGTCCGGAAGTTGCGAGATCAATGTCAGTGATGAATTGAAAGGCGAGATCTACGGAAGCGGCAACATTTCGCATAAGGGCAACACCAAGAGTGTCACCAAAAAAACCTATGGCAACGGTAATATACAGAGAGCCTATTAAAGACCATTGAGATCAAGAGTGTCTTTAATTAAATTGCTTTTGCCAGGGTATATATTCAATTCAAAACCCTGGCAAAAGCAATCTCCCTCGGGAACACCGGGGCAAAATTGCGTACCATTCAGTGAACTGCTTATCCTTAAAAATCCTGAATTCCAATACCCTCTCAAAGAAGAACCCTGCATACCCCCACGCTCTTAACATTTTCAATTTTGGGTCAATACAGCCGTCACACCCAATATTTTCACAACAGCCAGGGGACAGATCAACCATCGGAGAAAACCTGTATTATCAAGAAAACCAGCCACTTGTTCACAATCAAAAAAGTACAGGCTTCCCAGAAATAAAAATATCAAAACCATGATGGTTGTAGTGGCCCAATGAATAATTTTATTTGCGTTCATTTTTATAATTTTGGATATAAGCCTAAATTTGAGCCATGACAATTTAAATAAATCAGGTTATTCAACACCCAACTAAAGCTGACTGACAATACCAATTGGGTGATAGTAATTTCCTATTTTTTTAGTATCGGGCAGACGTATAATTTAAATCCTACGTTAAATATCCATAAACTTTCGAGCGGAGGAAACGGACGTAAGTATGAATAAAACCAGACTTCTTCATTGGGTAGCTTTTGTTGCAGGATTAATATCTATTTCTCTTTTTACCTGGTGGACATCTCCCTTCAAATCATACAACTTGATTAAAGCGCCTGAGAGCGTTAAAAAAGATAGTACCACATTCATAATTCCCGGGGAGTTAAGAGGTATAATCGACACCTACGACTTATGGGTAAAAGCGCATATAGACTCAGGCAAGGCACCTGGGGCTGCGGTGGCTATTGTAAAAGGAGGCAACATAGTACATTTAAAGGGGTATGGCCTGAAGTCAACCTCTCAATCCGACTCTATAGATGAGCATACAGTTTTTCGAATTGCCTCGGTGTCCAAAGGTTTTGCTTCGGTCCTGGCCGGGGTATTGACAGAGGACAGCCTTTTACACTGGGATGATCCTGTCTCTAAGCATTTACCGGATTTTTCATTGAGGGACACCCTCAATAGCAAAGATTTGGCGATAAAACACCTTTTAAGCCATACCACAGGGTTACCGCGGCATGCTTATACCGATTTGATAGAGTCTGGTTCCAAATATCAAAATATATTAACCAGCATTCAGCAATTACCATTAATTGGCCCGGTGGGTAAATATTATTCTTACCAAAATGTTATCTATAGCCTTTTCAGCGATATTGCCATGGCTGCCACCAATATGCCCTATGATCGTCTGATGCACCAGTATTTATTCAAGCCTATTGGCATGGCGGATGCTTCTGTTTGCTACGACTCTTTAATCAAAAGCCAAAACTTTGCCTTTCCCCATGTCAGGACCTACGAAGGGTGGCGACCCACTGAAATAAGTAAAACTTATTATAATGTCATTCCAGCTGCGGGTGTCAATGCCAGCATTTCTGATATGGCCAATTGGCTAAACACCATGATGGGTAACACACCTGATATTGTTTCTGTTTCAACCCTGGATAAGCTATTTACGCCAATCATCGAAACCCCCAGAAGGCGGTATCTTCGTCATTGGCCTGCCCTAAAAAAGGCCTATTACGGATTGGGATGGCGGGTTTTTAAATACGGAGACCACAAAATTATATATCACGGTGGCTACGTAAATGACTATCGTGCAGAGATCGGCTTTGATATTATTGAACAAGTCGGCATCGTTGTATTGACCAACGCCCCATGCCCTTTGGCTAACCAGGGCATATCTACCTTTTTTAAGTCCTATTTCGAGCAACAGGCTCAGGCCAGCCAGACGAAGAAAAAAACCAGATTGTAATGTATCTGTGCAAGAGCACTTTACACCTTAGTACCCTGACACTGAATAATCAGTCACTATAATTTAACAGAAAATTATTGCTCAATTAACCACTGAAATCACACTTTTTCGTTATATTTGCTTTGTTTATTACAATTTTTTCGAAATATATTTATAACGAAATTATGCCAACGATGAAGGTACTACAAAACTTAAAAAAGAGCATTGGAAGATCCTTCAAAACCATCAAGTCATCTGTTGTTGGGGAAGTACCGGAGGAAGTGGTTGGGTGTGTTTTTTGTAATGAAACCTCCTGTACGCACGAAGACATTGAGCAATGTCCCAACAGGCAGTACCATGAAAAAATGTATGCCTCACAGAACAGCTCAGCGTCAGGAGATGCAAAAAACGCCACGGCTTCAAAGGAATAAGGAGTTTGTCTGATACCATTTCATAACTTCAAGAATCCGTTAAAATACGAGTGGATAAGAACAAAATAGCACCTCTCATTTAAGCCGATTTTGATCATTCAAACGGCGGATATCGAAGCTTCGCAATGATACAATAAATCACACTAAAGATTACCTTAAAGTGGTCTGACAGCAAGATCAGACCTGATGACTGCAAGCCAATCTTTTTTAAAAAAATTATAACCAAATTATTGCAAAATATAAATCAGCAAACTAATATTGCAATCCATTTTTGGGATATTAAATTCCCCCTTAGCTCAGTTGGTTAGAGCGGCTGACTGTTAATCAGTAGGTCCTTGGTTCGAGCCCAAGAGGGGGAGCCACTTTAAAGCCTTGTAAATCAGTGATTTATGAGGCTTTTGTTTTTTGTAAAAATCCATTCCCTAAGCCATCTGATAGAATTTGCCCGTTTTTTGCCCGTTTTTCTGGAAAGGGTAGATTTATCAATAAAACTGGGAGCCAATCATTGTGGAATGATCTGTTCTTTCTGAAAGGTTCTAAATAAAATTATCCTTCTTTTGCCGCTCATTTATTGGAAGATGGTGTAAGCTTAAAGCGTATCCAGGTGTTATTAAGGCATAGCTCTAGCAAAACCACTGAAATTTACACGCATGTAGCTAGAACTGATATGAATTTCATTAAAAATCCATTAGATTAAAGTTTTTAAAATAGCTGTAAGTGCCACGTTGTGGTATATAGTGGAATGTTATGTGCAATCATCCTGTAGTATGAAGATCTACAAAAAATTCAATAAAATGTCTAAGAGTGAATATTTCTACTACATAGACGACCATAAAAAACATACTGAATTCAACACTTTGGGATTGTATCGGTCAATTATAGAAAATGAAAGGCTTGAAATAAAGGAACAAATTGAAGTACTTGAATAACGCTAACTTATTTTTTGAAAAGACTTTTAATTTCTACCAGTTAAAAGACCCTAGAACTTATTTTATCCTTATCACCCTTGGTAAAGAATTAACAAAAGCTGATGAATACCAAATTTGGAATGATATACGATTAGCACAGCAAAAAATCTTATCTGAGAAGATAAAGCATCGCAATTTCGGTGATTACTCAAAGCATAATTGTGGATATGATGATTACCCTTATAATGGTCTAGTGATTATACAAGGTTCACATTTTGCTGAATGGACAATGCATTTCGATTCAGACAAAAATAAGTTCTCTCTAAAAGAAAAGTCTGAAAGAGTAAAAAATAAAGACGGAGTAAATCTAAGATTATTCAAGATGAACTGGGTAATGAATAAGAAAGACTGCCAAATCTAACAGCCTTCCATTACATTAATTTTAAAGATTTAAGATTTCCTTAATTCCTCTAACCCTTCCCACAAAATTTTAAGATTAAAAAGGGCAGTCTTTTAAGGAGTATCAAAACATAAATCTGTGTGATACAAAGCAAAGTCATGAATCATCTTTAAAGATTCGATTAATTCATCAATACCTTGGAGTTTTAGATTGCCGATAAACTCTTCCTCAACAGAATTTAAAGATTTCAGAACCATCAGCAGATTCTACATGATAGCCATTAAGACAGGCTGTCTGACCATTTGAGTGTAGCATAATAAAATGGATTAATAAATTGAACAAAAAGAGGGCAGGTCACTGCTACACTCATCAAAGTGGTGCTTCGATAGGTCGCGGGACTTACACCCGTATGCCTGCCCAGGATTTTCTGTTTAAACCAAATGAATACTGTTCGCACCATTTTTAGAATTTTAAAACTTGATGAATGTAGCGTTATAAAGGTACGAAAAGGAATGAAATAAGCGAGGAGAAAAAGCACATAACATAATGTATATTTCATAGTTGGTTGGTGGTTCAAGAAAGGCTCTGTCTATTTGCGTGTTCCACCAAATCACAGGTTTGGTTCTGTGGTAAGCTGAAAGTTTTGTACTTTTATCACAACTACGAGCCATACACGGATCGTTAGACACAATAAAAAATAAAAATGGCGGCACCTAGAGTATTCGTAAGTTCAACGTATTACGACCTAAAATATATCCGTGAAAACCTTAAGTATTTCATAAAAACAATTGGATATGAACCTGTACTTAGTGAAGAGGGAGATATTTTTTATAACCCAAAGCAACATACTCATGAATCATGTTTGACAGAAGTACCAGCCTGTCAAATATTCGTTCTAATTATAGGGGGACGCTATGGAGGTAAATTTATTGAGGGGGAAAAATCTATAACAAACATGGAATATCAGATTGCCATTGAATCAAAAGTGCCAGTGTTCGCGTTGGTAGAAAGTTCAGTCCTGGCAGAGCACAAAGTTTACAACGACAACATTAGAAATAATAAAAAAATCAAACCTGAAGATATCAGCTATCCATCTGTTGATAATATCAAAATTTTTGAATTTATAGACGAAGTCCGTAAACATGCTGTGAATAATGCGACCGTTGGGTTTAATGATTTCACAGATATAGAAACCTATCTAAAGAAACAATGGGCAGGAATGATGTATTCGTTTTTGACTGAACAAATTGAAGAAGAAAGTGTATCTGACACCTTATCAGAAATCAATAAAGTAAATCATAAAATTGAGATTCTCACAACTCAAATCCTTAAATCTGTGGGAAAAGACATAAACTTCATGACTGTTAGGTTATATGAAGAAATGACTTCTAATGAAAGCTATCGAGCAATAACATATTTTAAGACGGAATCAAATGATAATAAAAGAGTCAAGGTCGTTCCAACTGATTTTTTAAGGGCTAAATCATTTACGGAACTTGCAAATAATTTCAATATAGAATTGAAAGTTGAGGCAGATGATTACATAATTAGTGGTACGGGTGGGATGAATCCAGACTATTTTGAGGAAGTAGAGAATGCTTTCAGACAACTAAGATCAACTTTTGAATCTATTATGAAGGAATACGGCATGAATACGAAATCCTATTTAGCCGAAATTGAAAAATAAAAGGCCTAGCAAAACCTAAACTGTATTAAAAACGCAGTTTAGCTGAGACGTTGGGCAACATTAGGACTAGTCCTATTTGCTAGCTCCAAATCAAAAGCCAACGTTTACAAAACTATAGAATTAACAAACCATTATTTTTTCATTTCCTTTCTTAATAATAATCCACCTGATTTTCAAATGCTTTACCCATAACATCCTAGCTTTTGCAGAACACGTGTTTATGGGGAAAATAATCGAGGAAACTCAAACGAGTGTCTACAAATTATGACTGTAACAATTATATTACATAATCGGAATTATTCCGATTATACCTATACGTTTTAACACAAGATAGTTATATTTATACCTGTTAATCGGAAAATAACCGATTGTCAGATGAAATTATGACAATATGGATTTTAGAACAATGATAAAGGAATATGCTGAAGCTCCGATATCTAGACATTTAATTTTAGAATTACTAAGTGAATATCAGAGCCCAAATGATAAAATTAGTGAGCTAATTAAAAGTAATGAGCTTATTTCTATTAGAAGGGGACTATATATAACTGGACCTAAAATGGACTTACCATCTCCAGAACCATTTCTAATAGCGAATCACCTTAGAGGACCGAGTTATGTTTCATTAGAGTCCGCATTGTCCTATTGGAACATGATACCAGAAAGGGCTTACGAAATAAGCTCAGTAACTATAAAAACTTCAAAAAAATATAAAAACCAAGTTGGACGTTTTAGTTACCAAAAGTTAAAGACTCCTTATTATTCTTATGGAATAAGAAGTATAGAAAGCTCACCTAAGCAAACAATGTTAGTTGCCTCACCCGAAAAGGCTTTGTGTGACAAAGTTGTTCTAACACCTAAAATTAATCTTAGAAGCATCAAACAAACGCGAGAATTTTTAATGGATGATCTTCGTATGGATAATGAAGTATTAAGCAAATTACATACGGAGGTTATGGAATTATGGATTAAAAATGCTCCTAAAAAAAGGAGTTTAGAAATGCTTATTAAAACGCTCATAGAGTTATGATAAAAGAATGGATAGAGGAATATAACCCCCAAAATGAGGAGGAAATATTATCTGCATTACGTGAAATAATGCAAGAAATTACTTTAGCAGGTTTATCAAGAACCGATTTTTTTGAAAAAGCAGCTTTTTATGGAGGAACGGCTCTCCGTATTTTTTATGGATTGGACAGATATTCCGAAGATTTAGATTTTTCTTTACTTAAACCTAATTCTGATTTTTCAATAGAGCCTTATTTCAAAGCAATTCTGGATGAATTTAAGTCATTAGGATTGACTGTCACTATTAAGGAAAAGATAAAGACAAAACAAACAGCTATTGACTCTGCTTTTTTGAAAGCTGAAACAATATGGCAAGAAATTGTACTCGAAGACATTATTAAAGAAACTGGGGTACGTTCTAACAAGACTTTGAAGATAAAAATAGAAGTTGACCGACAGCCTCCTCTAAATTTCAAAACAGAGGAGAAACTATTGCTCCGCCCATTTTCCTTTTATGTGAAATGTTTTACTAAACCAAGCTTGTTTTCAGGAAAAATGCACGCCTTACTATTTAGAAAGTGGAAAAAAAGAGTCAAAGGAAGGGATTGGTACGACTTAGAATGGTACATTAAAAAAGGAATTCCTTTGAACGTAAATCATCTCTTAGCTAGAGCAAAAGACACAAACGATTGGCAAGAGGATAGTATTTCTGCCGACCAGATTATCAAACTACTAGATATGAAAATCAAATCAGTTTCTTTTAATAGTATTAAAGAAGATGTCGTTAGATTTATCAAAAATGATGACGTTTTAAGTATTTGGAGTCCTGAGTATTTCAAAGACTTAATAGAGAAAATTAAATTTGAGAATACTTAATATCGCGAAAAGGTAAATATTCCAGAATTACAAGATACAAAATATAAACAATTGTCCAACAAGGTGTATAGTGAATACCCTACGGGATACGCAACACACAGGGCGTCATATTTCATTATCAAACTTAGCAAAGTTTTATTGATAAGAAATATACTTCAATTGAAGGTCAGGTTAGCTACGGATTAGACTCAATTGATGCGCAAGGGAAAGTAAAGATCAAAACCTGAGATTTAATGGAAACATCCAAAGTATTTGATTAACTAAACCGCTTCTTCCATCAACCAATGTATTATGAACAACTTTCAGATGCAATAAAACTCTTAGGTAGTAGAGGTAAGGCTACACACGAAATTACATCATTTTAGTGGAATACTCTGCTTGATATGCTAGAAGTTGCAAATAAGATTATGAACTTTCCACTTGGTCCCGATAGCAGTCTTTCCATGAGAATTAAAAAAGTTCCGTAAAACAACGGTTTATTGTAATTTCACAAGAAACCAATTTTAAACGCTAGACAAGTATCATAAATAAGTCTCATACTTATGGAATGTAAATCGCTAAAAGCCCATTTTTCCAGATATGTTGATCTGACATCTTCTGAGCTGACATTGATCTGCGAGAATTATCAACAAAAAAATGTTGCTAAAGGCGAATATATATTGAGGAATGGGGAAATATGCCGGTTTGAAGGATTTGTGGTAAGTGGGTGCTTTAAAATATATATGATAGATATGCACGGCAATGAAAAGATTCTATACTTTGCTGCTGAGGATTGGTGGATTATGGAAATCGATAGTTTTACTAACCAAATCGGCTCGAGTCTTAATGTTCAGGCGATTGAGGACAGTGCAATACTATTTATCACTAAGACAGCAAAAGAACGTCTCTATGAGGAGCTACCCAAGGTGGAAAGATTGTTCCGAATAATGTCACAGAAAGCAGTGGTAGCCTGGCAAAGAAGGCTGGTGCGCAACCATACGATGAACGCCGAACAGCGTTACCATCATTTTGTGACTTCCTATCCCGACATTGCCATGAGGGTAACCAACAAACAAATAGCCAGCTACCTGGGTATCACACAGGAGTTTGTGAGCAAAATCCGCAAAAAACGACTTAAGAAAAAATAGTCTCAATTTATTGAACTAGTTCAAGAATTTTAATTTTCCAAACCCGCAACTTTGTATTGAATGCTTCGATGAATAGATGGGTTCTGGTTTTCTTTGAAGCCATAGAAAGGCGTAAATAATTGTGTAGTTCAATAACAATTCAGCATTAAATCATTTAAGATTATTCAATCAAAATAAGCAGATAATATGAGACGTTTTTTTATATTGGGATTGGTGTTATTAATGTCCTTATCAACCTTTTCAGCCTGGAGCCAACTACAGCTACCCGGGGACATGACGGCTGAGCAAGCCAGTATAATTATAAAAGCGGCACAAAAAAGAGCTAAAGCGGAAAATATTCTTGTGAACATAGCCATTGTAGATGCAGGTGCGAACCTTAAGGCTTTCTTACGCATGGATGGATCATATTTAGGCAGTATCGACGTGGCTATTAAAAAAGCGAAGACCGCAAGATATTTTAACGCGCCTACAGGCGAAATAGGTAAAATTGCGCAGCCCGGGGAAGCCATATATAACATCGAACATTCCAATGACGGACTGATTACCTTTCCGGGTGGGATGCCAATAAAGGACAAAAAAGGGATTATCATTGGAGCGATTGGGATTAGCGGTGGCACTATTGAGCAAGACCATGATATTGCCACAGGTGCGGCGGAATCGATACTTTAAGAACTAAGTAAAATGAAAGCAAAATTTGTAGTGTGGGGTATTGCTTTTTGTACCCTGTTTCGGCCAGCGTTGCTTTTTGCCCAACCAAAGTTTTCTTTGACACCGGTGGGAAAAGCAGAAACCTCGCTGAATAGCGTAACCTGCACCGTACATCAAATAGATGGAGCTAACTACGTCTATTCCGGAGGAAGTGATGATAAGATTGATATATTCAAGGTCGATGCCGAGGGTAAAATAAAAAATATAGCCAGAACCCAGGTTTCAGGTAAACATATAAGAGGACTTATTACTGATAAGATTGAGGGGAAAGATTTTCTTTTTGCAGGTATAAAGGGTGGGGACGCTGTAGAAGTATTTGAAATCAATGGGGATGGGACACTCAACAGGGCATTTATCCTCCGGGATACTGAGTCTACTTATTTGGGAATTGTGATCACTTTACAGGTTGTTCATATGGCTGAATCGTCGTACCTGTTTGTCGGTGGACTTGAGAAATCACCAGGGCTTAGTAGTTTCAAAATTTTCCCTGATGGTCATCTCAAGCATGTTCAATCAATGGCCGATACGAAGGAATTGTTTATGGATGGTGTAATAGCAATGTCGATTCATCGCATTGAAGGCAAAACACTCCTATTCACAGGTGGATTCCACGACAATGGGCTCAGTAGTTTTCAAGTGTATGAAGATGGTCATTTTGAAAATAGAGACAATATTGGCGATGATCATATAAGGTATTTAAATGGCACATACCCTGTCATTTCTGCAACACTGTCGGGTAGGCACTATGTAGTTGTTGGTCACCGTCACCACATTTATTACGAACCCACCAGTTGGGTAAAGGACAGAGATAATTACTATTATCACGGTGATGCGGTGAGTGTTTTTATCATCAATGAACAAGGAGAATTAGTACCTCGATCAGTTTTTAAGGGTAATAGTGAAACACTCATCAAAGGGCAAACCCGATTACAATCACTGCCATTAGATGATAAGCATGAGTTGGTTGCAGTAGCAACAAGAGATGATAGGAGCATTCAGCTTTGTGTGTTAGATCACAAAGGAAGGCTAATTGATGCAGGAAAATTATTTACAGACATCCCTGTCTATTATGGTCTTACAGGAAAGAGAATAGGAGATCAGCTGTTTCTGTTTGTCGGATCGACGGAAGGAAAAGCATTTGTATCCTACAGGTTAGATCCTGTAGACTAATTCCTATCAAAAAATCAGTTTATAAAATCAATGATGACGATGAAAAACAAAATTTCCACTCCATTAGTATTGTTTATGCTCGTGTTTACGGGTATCAGTATCTCTTTTACTACCATAAAAAAGAAGAAGCCAGTTTTAAGGCATGTGGTATCATTTCAGTTTAAAGAGGAGATAACCCTGGAGAGAAGGGCCCAGGCTGTCAAGGATTTTTTAGACCTAAAAAACAGAATCCCGGCAATTAAAAAATTTGAAGGCGGAGAAAATATTAGCGTAGAGGGATATGACAAGGGTTTTACCCATTGCTATGTCCTGACCTTTGCCAATGAGGAAGGTAGAAGTATATACTTGCCTCATCCCGCTCATATAGAAGTTGCAAAGAAAAATAAGCCATTGATGAAAGATCTATTCGTGGTTGATTATTGGGGAGAGGAATAAACCGCCTCTTATTATTTTCTAATCTTCAATGGGTCAGGGCATCTGCATTAAGAGGATATGATTTCTTTCCTATTGAAGATGATAAAATCAAATTTCCAAAGGCTATTGAGATAAATTTTCCATTTTAAAGCCAAACAATTGGTCCGTGCCACCCCTGTGAAGAACCCTATCAGGCGGCCTGCCGACACCACGTTTTAAAGGTGCCATCGAATGAATTAGTATATTCTTCAATAAATCACTAAATTCAGCGCATGCTGGAAGCTAAGCAACACCGGCTTACTTCTATACTTAATCTTAAAGCCATCGGGTTTACTGACATCATGGGTTATACTGCCATGATGAGTCGGAACAAGCGATCTTGGCAATTTTACGACTAACAGAGAAACGCATAAAAAACGGATTCTGGATTTTGGTGGACGGTTTCTTTGAAAATTCTGTAGTCCTTTGCGTGGCAGCCATCCAAAAAGCATCTATTGAAAACCAGATTGAATTGCCTATTGGAATTCACATGAAGCGATTACGTTTGGGAATAATGATATCTTTGGCGATAGGATTAACATAGATTCATAAGATCCAGCCCCGGCCAGGAGGCCTTTAACGGTAAGGATCAAAAAATAAAATGATGACTGAATTAATTTTAAATGACGGCATTAAAATCCCGATGGTGGGTTTTGGTACCTACAAGGCAGCCGAGAAAGAAGGAATTAAATCTATTCTAAATGCTTTGGCCGCGGGTTATCGCTTGATTGATACCGCTGCAATTTATCAGAATGAAGAGATTGTAGGGAAAGGGATCAAAGCCAGTGAGGTTCCAAGAGAGGAAATTTTTGTAACTACAAAGCTATGGCGTGAAGAATTAGGATATAAGCAAACCAAAGTAGCTTTTGAATCGTCTCTGCGTAAACTTGATTTGGATTACATTGATTTGTATCTCATACATTGGCCTGCCAATGCTATAAACTACGGCAACTGGCAAAAAACAAATGCTGAGACGTGGCAGGCTATGGAAGAATTGCAAGCTGAGGGAAAAATTAAATCCATTGGCGTAAGCAACTTTTGGCAGGAACATCTGGAGGCGCTTTTTCAGACGGCGCGGGTGACTCCTTCTGTTAATCAAATTGAATTTCATCCCGGCTATTGGCAACCGGAAGTCACTGAATTCTGCAAAAAGCATGGTATTACGGTGGAATCATGGTCTCCATTGGCAAGAGGAAAAGTTTTTGAAAATGACCTTTTAAAGACAATAGCAAAAAAACATAACAAATCTATTTCTCAAGTATGCTTGCGATGGATAATTCAACATGATGTTATCACTATTCCTAAATCGACATCCAGGGAAAGAATTGAAGAGAACATCAATCTATTTGATTTTGAATTATCTGAAGAGGAGGTAAAGCAAATCAATGAAATCCCGCTGCTGGGCTTCAGCGGTGAATTGCCAAATATTTGGCCTGAGAGGGTTTAAAAGTGCTAATTGCCTATTTCAAGATGATCGTTAAGCTGAATTCAATCATCTAAATTTCTTAGTACTACAAGAACTATATCAAGATACGGTTTTTTCTACCTGAATATGGTTCCTTCAGTTGATGTGGAGGGCCATAATCAATTAACTAAACCCCAAAGGGCTGAAAACCAGCCAAATTAACAAGACTAAAACAATCAAAATAACTGTCAGGATAACATCGGTCGTCCATTTGAAGGATATTTTAGTATTTCTTTTGAAGGTTACAGACTCCAATGAAATGGACGATTGCGGAACCCCTAGCTTGCTGACAATCATCAAGACTGCCGAGCAAAAAAGAAATAAAAACAGGGCAAAGTGCAAGAAATTGATCCCTAGAAAATAACCTAAGAAACTACCCTCTGTTACCGCTAATTTCCCTTCATTATTCATAAACTCCGACACCAATCTGGTCAGTCCAATCGCAAATCCTGTCCAAAGGGTAACAATAGCAGCACGGGCGTTGATCCATTTGTAAAAAAGACCCAGCAGAAAAACAGCAGCTATCGGCGGGGAAATATAGGCTTGAATACTTTGCAGATAGTGAAAGATTCCACCACCCATGAGGGCGTTCATAAAAGGTATCCAACCCAAACTTAGCAATACAACTATTACAGTGGCGACCCTGCCAAATCTGACTAGGTCACTTTCAGAGGCGTTTTGTTTAAACTTCTGGTAAAAGTCGATGGTCAGCAAGGTAGAGCTGGAATTAAAGGCAGAGGATAGGGAACTCATCAAAGCGGCCAAAAGTCCTGCAATGGCCAATCCCTTCAAACCGACCGGCAAAAACTCAGTAATCAGGGTGGGGAGGGCCTGATCCGCATTTTCCATAGAAAAACTTATCATACCTTTTTGCAAAAGGGCATAGGCAATAACTCCCGGAAGAAAAAAGAGGAACACTGGCAATAACTTCAGATATCCTGCGAACAAGGCTCCTTTTCGGGCATTACTGACATCTTTTGCCGATAGCGCCCTTTGCACAATATACTGATCGGTACACCAATACCAAACCCCCAAAATGGGTGCGCCAAATAACATGCCTGTCCATGGATATTCCGTATCCTCGATCGGGCGCCAAAGATTAAAAAACCTGTCTACTGGTGGGTTGCCTGGTGTCTCCGCTGCCTTGGCAATAATATTTATCATTTCGTCCCAACCACCCAATTGGTACAATCCGAAAAGCGCTACCCCTGCCGTGCCCAATATCAATATGAATGCTTGTACCATGTCGGTGTAAATAACCGCCTTCAGTCCTCCTAATACCGTATAAAATCCAGTAGCAACCACGGTAATGATCGCCCCGGTCCAAAACGGAATGCCCAATACCTCGAAAACCAGGGCCCCGGCAAATATGATAAGTGAAATTTTAGTGATGATATAAGCCAAAACCGATACGACGGACAAATAATTCCGGCAGGCCTTGGAATAACGTTTTTCCAAAAATTCAGGCATGGTGTACACGCCGCTACGTAAGTAAAACGGCACGAAGACCCAGCCAAAAAGTATCAGCACCAATGAAGCAAGTATCTCAAAGTTCGCCATCGGCATACTGGCCCTTGCTCCCGCTCCTGATACCCCCAGAATGATTTCCGAGCCTATGTTGGAGGCAAACAAAGAAGCCCCGATGACAAGCCATCCCTGGTTTTTACCTGCCAGAAAATAATCGATCGATGAAAAGACCGTATTTTTTTTGCCCTCTGATGCCCATTTGGCGATCCAAAGAATGATGCCGAAATAAACGATGATGATCCCAATATCCAGAAGTTCCATTTTCAATAGCTATGCTTTATATTCAGGTTAAATTTGACACTATTGAACGTCAAAGTGGGGCCACCGGATCGCAGCCCCTTTTTCATAAATTACCATTTTTTCAATCCAAGCAGTTTTTCACCTAAATCCGATAATGTCGCCCTTTCGTATTTTGTCTGTTCCCAATTTCTGGGATCACCGGGAAAAGCATAGCCTTCCGGGGCAACCCGATTCTTCCATGAATTGACGCGCCATTCTCTTAGCGCCTCGTTGTCTTCCTGAGCGGGCATCATCGAAATGTACTGCGCAATTCTCACTTTGTCATCCGAACGATTGGGTCGGATGCCGTGCGGCTGGGAACTATTGAAAATCAGCAGGTCGCCTGCCTCCATAAAAACTTTCACAAGTTTATCCTCAAGCCCTGCAATGTCTGGTTTAAAATGATCCCTATCCTCGGGTTGTGTCAATTTCCAGTTATCATAGTTCCTGAATAACCAGGGGATACATTGAAACCCACCCATGTTGGGGTCCATCTGATCGGCCAATGCCAATACGCCCTGCACATTTTGCGGCTTTGTTTCAGGATCGTAGTCCCAATGAATAAACCCTTTGTATTCATGACCTGGACGCATAGGGAAATTCAAATTTGCCCGATCTATGGTCACCCACAACTTTTCGGTACCCCAGATATCAACGAAGGCATCATATACCCGGTTAGTTTGACGGTTGTTCCAAAGGTGCTGGTTGTTATAAACCTCTACCATTCCTGTGCCTGCCAGTTCCTTCATTTTTATTTCCGCACGGGCTTCGGTATACCAGGATTCCTTGTCGCTGGGATCCTTTTCCTCGAATTCCCAGAGAAATGCCGCTGTTTTTTCAGCTTGTTCCCGTGGTACTGCATTCTTGATGACCACGTAGCCGTTTTCTTTCCAAAAGTCCCATTGCTCCTGGGTCAGGACTTTAAGTGCATCAGCAGTTGCCTCTTTGCGTAATTGGACCTCGCTACTTTTTGCGGTCGAAGGATTACCGGGGATTTTTTTGTGCTCGTTTCCCGGAATCATTGTCTGCTCTGAATTTTTCATGATGCAAAAATTTTAATTTAATTGGTGATTGTGGAAGCGTTCTTTGGCTTTGATCTAGTTTCACGAAATTGATAATAATGTCAATGCTCAATGGCAATTTGATACTTTTCACTTTCAGCTTTCCTAAAAAGAACATTTCGAATAACGGAACGAAATAACTCAATTTAAGTGGCTACCCTAGTTTTATCGCTTTGGGATTGTATTACCTTTCTTACTGCAAAACGTTGCCCCAGACAGGCATTAACTACATTTGCAATATACAGTGCTTTGATTTTGAAGTATTTGATTTTGAATACATGTCTTATTCCACGATGTAAATCAATAATCTGAAACTAAATCCACCGCTTTATCAAATCGTCAATACAAAGATCGATAGGAAATTTTAGGGAAAGTTTACGGTCGTTAGCCAAAACTTGTACAATATTGATATTTATGCATTATTTTAGAGAGAGTAAAATCTATTTTTATTAAATATCATGAAAGTTCAGCTCGAAACGATCACTAGCAAAGTGAACCGATCATTTAGTATGATGTTCAATCCTAGGTTGAGCGATCTGTTCTTTTGGCATTTTCATCCCGAGTACGAGCTGGTCTATATTGAAGGCGCGAATGGCACCCGTCATGTTGGCGATCATATCTCAACCTATAAAGGGAGTGACCTGGTATTGATCGGATCGAATATCCCTCATTTGAATTTTGACTATGGGGTTGCAACGGATTATAGAAAAGTGGTGGTTCATTTAAAGAAGGAATTGGTAGAGACCCATTTTTACGGAACGCCGGAGTTGTCGTTGATCAATACTATGTTCCAAAAATCAAAACGAGGTCTGGCTTTTCAGGGGATGTTAAAAAAAGGACTTGGTGAAAAACTGTTCGCATTGGAGGGCCTTACCCCCGTAAAACAGTACCTGCAATTACTTGAAATATTATTTTTGCTATCGGATACGGAGGAGGTTGAACTTTTACACGACCGGCCCTACTATAATCAGATCAAAGATAAGGATCAGAAAAGGATCAGCTCAATTTTCGCCTATATCGATAACAACTATCAGTTCAAGATAGAACTCCAGGAGGTGGCAGACCTCAGCCACATGACAAAAGAAGCATTCTGTCGCTACTTTAAGAAAATGACAAAATACACCTTTACAGAGTTTTTGAACAGATACCGCATTAGTCAATCGAAACGAGATCTGATGTCCGGCCAAAGTGTGAGTGATGCCTGTTATGGTTCGGGTTTTGAAAGTCTATCGTATTTCAATCGTATTTTTAAGAAGATTACCAATGAAAATCCACGTGATTTTCGAAGGAAATATGTGTAATGTATTCATTATTTTGTTGCACCAAGGCGCGTAACGTAGTCCTATTTTACCTTTCAAACATTTGGTTATATACTCGATCAGGTGTCAGGATACCTGGCTTCCCCCGTGCCCTGAAAGTGTCATATGCTTTTCTCAGGCTTTATTTTTTCCATTTAAATCCTCCGTTAATCACAAAACCATCAACCGGCGCATAAATGTCCCGGAACTGCGGATCGTTGATACTTCCGGTAAAAATGGTGTCGAAAGCGGTTTGACGCGTGTCCAGGAAGTTTTCAAAATTCACGAAGACTGAAAAGTGTTTTCCGAGTTTCTTTTCGGTCATCAACCCTGTAATCCAATAGGACTTTCCCGTCGAGCCGTCTTGCAGCTTCTGCGGGCTGAAATAATAGGCTTCCAGTCCTATCCAGAAGTTATCGTGCTTTTCATACATCAAAACGTTATTGAGTCGATGTTCGGCTACCAACGGAAAGGTAGCAGACTCCCCTTGGTAATGTTCCAATACCCTGGCATGGGTATAGCCGACAAATAGCTTCAGGTCACGGAAACTCCATTTCAAATTCACCTCTGCGCCTTTGGTGTCCACATAGCCTTGTGGTTGTACAAACTCGAAGCGACCATCCTCTGCAGCCAGGACAAGTGGATCCTGAATTTGTGTATAGAAAAGGAGTATGTTGGAAGAAAGTGTCAGCTCATCAGTTAGCGCAAGGCGGTAATTAATATCAAAGTTGGCGCCAAAAGAACGCTCTGCTTCGAGTGCATCCGGATTGATGGCGCCGATATTACGGAACTGCAAACGCTCGGCATCTTCGGAAAAAGCAGTGGGCGTTTTATAGCCTAGCCCACCACCCAGCCGAAAGGTCAGCTGCCCTGACGATTTGTGCATTAAAGAAAAACGGGGCAGAGGGAAAAGACCGTAGTCAGTTTGGTAGTCCAGCCGCAGACCAGTTTCTAATACCCATTGATCATCTAGGTTCCAGATGTTTTGGGCAAAAACTCCCATGGTGGCATCCGAAAACCCAAGATCCTGACCATTATCACCGTCGGTTTGCTCAAAGCGATCTGTCCATAAATTGAGACCGGCAATCCATTCCATTTTTTCTCCGGGCCAACTTATATTGGCTTCGCTAAAGGAGGAAAATTGCTTTCCGGCAAAAGTAAAATCTGGAATTTCTACCGACCGGTCATAGAAGTTCAGACTATTTTTTAAGGTGAACGTGGCATTGCTGCTAAATTGATGTGTAAGTTGAAGCTGAGAGGAAAAACGATCTGTTTCGTTTTTTTCGAAATACGGATCGTCAATCTCTTTGCCCTCCACGTGATCTATATTGCCACCCAGCCGTTTTTCGGTAACAAAGTTCACACTTGCGTTTAGGGTTGTGCCCTCGTCCAAATACAAAAACAATCTTGGGTTCAACGTCAGGCGATCGAACTTTGGGATAGCGGTAAGCCCGATATCAGCGGGATCATAAGGTGTGCCTTTGTTGTAAGAGGCAAAGATGGTTGTGCCTACTTTGTCAAATTTTTCAGCATAAAAACCACTGGCATCCAGTCCCAACGCCGAGGTACCATTCAGCATGAAACTCAGTTCCGGTGTTTCTTCCGGCGTTTTGGTGATCAGGTTAACCAGTCCGGCGATAGCCCCGCCCCCATACAGGGTGGAAGAAGCCCCTTTGATAACTTCCACCTGCTTCAGGTCGAGAGGAGCAATCTGCATCAGGCTCAGCCCACCCGAAAAGCCAGAGTAGAGCGGCAGTCCGTCGCGGAGCAGCTGAGTGTATTTACCATCCAGCCCCTGAATTCGAATGCTTGAATTATAGCTTGTGGCAGAAGTCTGCTGCGTTTGGATGCCTGTACTTTCGTTAAGTAACATGCGAATGTCGCCTGGCTTCATGTTGCCTTTTTCCGACAGCTCTTCTCCTGCAATAAACTCTACCCGGGTAGGGATATCTTCAATGGTACGGCTACTGCGGGTAGAACGGATGATGAACTCCTCCATCTCAACATGTGCATGGTGAAGTTCAAAGACCTGATCCTCTTGAGAAGCAGGCTGTGGAAAAGTTGCTTTGATCAAAAGTGATTCATATCCTACAAAGCTGATTCTGACCGGGTGCTGGCCCTCCGGAATGTCGGTGATGGTAACCTGTCCGTTCACATCGGTCACATCACCCTTATTCAAAGTAGGTAAATATATTGTTACTCCTGCCAGCGGTTCCTGACTTTCATGGTCAATCACCCTGGCTTTAAAGGTATTTTGAGCCAATACAGCCTGGCCCAATAGCACCATAAGGGCGCTTAAAAAGTATTTTAGTTTCATTTTTTAGATTCAAGTTTTTGGAAATCAGAAATGTGCTATAAGCACGCACTGTTTAAATTGATTGCCTTCGCTTAAATCTGTATTGGAGGTTTTTTGGGGGGATGCAAATGACTTCCCGATAAGCTTTCCACGTAAAAGCTATTAAAGTCTTGCTCGGTGAAAGATAAGAAAGAAAGTGTAAGGGCCGAGCCCGGTTGGTAAACAGAGCCCAGGCAGCTTCCACACGCATAAAAAGGGGAACAAGGCGGATCGGGATTAGGTATATCCTGCTCAGCATCGGAATGTTCGGTACATTCAATGGTCATTTCCTCCTCACAATGACTTTCCCCGTCGCAACAGGGTGCCACAGAGAGCGCGAGCGTCATAAATGCCAGAAGAAATGCAAGTGCCTTCATAGAGGCAAAGATAGTTAAATGAATTGAAATAGTATTACCGCCGTAGAACACTAAGTGCTTTATCTTCCCAATGGCGCTGGTTAAACGCTATTTTTTTAAATCGAAATACCTGATATGGCTCTTTATATTCAAAAAAAAATGAATGATATTTCCTTCATAGATTTTTGACACTTCAATTCTTGAAAAGGATCGTCTGATATGAATTTTCAATTTATCCGGGACGTCAGGAAGAAAAAGGCATCTCAGGAGGGTGCCTTCTTTCCATTGGTATCCTTTTAATTACAGCGGGAGCGGCAAATGAGTAATACCTTATTTAAATGACAAAAGTTTTAGTCAAAATTCCAGATTGCTAATTGATCATTCTTCCCGGAGAACTTTTATCGGATTTAGCTGACTCAATCTAACAATTTGTAATAAAATCGTGCTTAAAGCCACCATCAGCAAAACAATGGATGGAAGTAGCACGTGTTCCATACCAATTGAAATCCTGTAGCTATAATTAGTTAACCATAAATCCATTACACGAAACGAAACAGGAATGCCAATTACCGTGGCAACCAGCAGCAGCAAAAAGTATTTTTTAAAAAATAAAAACAAAATAGCCCTGGCAGACGCACCGAAAGTTTTTCTTATGCCGACTTCCAGTTTGCTATTGGCCACTTCAAAAAGTGCCAACCCAATCAACCCGATACTGGCTAAAACAACCGAAATAAATGTGAACACACTAAAAATTTTGAAGAAGGTATCTTCGGCCTGATATTGTTCATGGTATTTGTCCTCCAACAAAAAATATTCAAAAGGTTGATCGCTATAAGCATTTTCCCAGATATGGCTTAGCTTTTTGGTGATATCCCTGAGCGCATAGGTCGCATTCGGTGTCACGTTCATAGTAATATATCCACTTCTCGGATTAAACTTTAGAATCATCGGTTCGATTTTATATCTTAAAGAGGTTTTGTGATAATTATCGATGACCCCAATAATCGTATACGTTTCTTTGGTTTCATAGTCAAATAACCGTTCCCCAATAGCCTGGTCAGGACTTAAACCCAAGGCTCGCGCTGACACTTCATTGATGATTACTTTAGTTTGGTTTGATGAAGTACTGCTTCGCCTGGAAAAGTTGGTTCCGGTTAGCAACCTAATGCCATAAGTGTCTAAATAGTTTTCGTCGACACCATTCACATATAACATAACGCTGTCGCCGGACCCGATTTTCGAAAAGTTGACCTCTTGCCGGTAGGATTGGCCGGGTATGGTTGTGGAAGATGTGAGGCTATTTATTAAAGGAAGCTTGGCAATCTCATTTTTAAGGTATTTCATTTTCACCATTCTGCCTCGCCAGTTATCCTTTGGTGGCTTGATTATTAGCTGGTTTTGTGATCTAAATCCTAATGCCTTCGTTTTCATGTAGTTCAATTGCGAAGACATGACAAACAGACCGATCATCAGGACCGATGAAATCGCAAATTGAGTGACAACCAATCCTCTTCTTATTCTTTGTCCTTTGGTGGTCTTGACTTCCCCGACCCTGGCTATCCCTGAATTTTTTCTCGTAATCAAAAAGAGCGCCGGATAAGCAGCGGTTAGGATAAATCCAAATATAAAAAGAAGGAAGAAAAAGCTATTGATATGAAGCACATCACTAAATAGCGGTAACAAGTGATTTCCTGCAAAACCCATGAAATGGTCGTAGGTAACAAATAAGAAAAACACTGTTAAAAAAAAAGCCAGGCAATTAATGAATAAGGTCTCAAAAATAAATTGTAGTGCCAACTGCAGATTAGTAGACCCAAGTGCTTTTTTAATAAAGACTTCCCCGGTCCTGCTTAGTGATTGTGCTATTGATAAATTAATGAAGTTAATCCAGGACAAGAGCAAGATAAGCAAGCCTACATAGGCAAGCATTAACTCAAATGGGCTTAGCGCAGGTGCCAGTGGTATTAGCTTTACAGCGATCTTTGATCCCTTGTCTTTAAATACTGTTTGGCTGGAAATGAAGCTTGAGATTTTACCGGATAAATCGTTGGCATCTACACCACTGTTGGTTTGAATGTACTGGTAGCTGGTTGGTTTATCCCACAGGGTCTCATCTTCCAAACTGGCGAACAGCATATCGAATTTAACCTTCGAATTCCGGGGAGGATCTTCTAAAACGCAAGTGATTGTCCTGCTCTCTTCACGCCCCCAGGGAACCCGGGTTACGATTGACCGGCCAATAGGATTATCATGTCCAAAGTATTTTTTTGCCGTGGATTGGGTAATTACCACAGCATTCGGATCCGTCAGTGCATTTTTTTGCATTCCAAGCAATGTTTTAAATGTAAACATTTGCAGAAATGACGAGTCTACTGAAAAAATCCGACGCTCATTGGAAGACATCACATCACCCTGCTTATCGTAGACCATTACCAAAGTTTCTACGCGCTGACTAAATTTTGTATGATTGACAATTTCCGGAATAGCGTCCCGGCTGGCAATGGTTATGCCAGGATAGGTTAACTGCCCCTCATAAGTGATATTCCCATTTTTTCTTTCAACCTGGGATAACTTAAATATGTTATTTTGATTGCTGTGAAAGTTATCAAATGTCAATGAGTAACCTATATATTTGGCAATGATCACGGCTGATGCCATTCCCAGAAATAAGCCAAAAATATTTACTGCATTTCGAATTTTATCCTTCCATAAAATTCTCAGAAGAGTTTTTGCGTATTGATTTAGCATTTCCCAGTTGTATTAATACTATTTTGAAAAGAAATATAAATTAATATTTAATACAACATTACTCAATCTTGACAGGTTTTTTTTATGAATTAAACAAATTTAAGATCAGGGAAAACAGCGAAAAGAAGAACAATAACTAATGGCAATTATCAAGCGTACCAGGTAAAATCAAATTACTGCAACTTGATTACCCAGTAGTCCGCGCCGCCGTTGTTGTTTTCTACATCTCCATCCGAAGAGATGGCAAAACCTGCTATGATATATCCTCCGTCTGCGGTCTGTTGGATAGCACTGGCAGTATCATACCCGGATCCTCCCAGGTTGGCTTCCCATGCCAGGTTACCCGCAGGTCCCAGCTTTGCTATCCAGTAATCTACAGCTCCCTGATTGCCACCCACATCGCCATCGGAAGAATAAGAGCGCCCTGCCAGGATATATCCATCATCGCTGGTTTGTTGAATATCCAGCAACACATCGTTACCGGAGCCTCCCAGATTTGTTTCCCATTCGAGATTTCCAAAGGCATTTAGTTTTACGATCCAATAGTCACTGTTTCCGTTGTTCGCTCCTACATCACCATTGGAAGAATAAGAATATCCAGCTACGATATATCCTCCATCGGTGGTCTGTTGAATAGCGCGCCCAAAATCTTCGGCCGATCCTCCAAGGTTGCTTTCCCACTCAAGGTTTCCGGCGACATTTAGTTTTACAACCCAATAGTCACCTCCTCCGTTATTGCCACCCACATCTCCATTGGCGGAAAAAGAGTACCCTCCTACGATATACCCTCCGTCGGCGGTTTGCTGAACGTCATGGGCCATATCAGCGCTGCTTCCCCCCAGATTGGTCTCCCATTTTAAGGTGCCATCCGATGTCAGCCTTACAATCCAATAATCCCATCCTCCCAAATTACCACCTACGTCCCCATCTGAGGATACAGAACCTCCAGCCACAATATATCCTCCGTCAGCAGTCTGCTGAATGGCGTTGGCCACATCGCTGGAAGATCCACCCACATTTGCTTCCCATATCAAAGCACCGGTTGCATCGAGCTTTGTAATCCAATAGTCCTCACTTCCGTTATTTCCACCCACATCGCCGTCTGAAGAATTGGTATGGCCGGCTATAATGTAGCCGTCGTCCGAAGTTTGCTGAATGCAGTTAGCGTGATCATCCTGGGATCCGCCGAGAATAACCTCCCAGATTAAGCCACCGCCTGCATCCAACTTTGTAATCCAATAATCCCATTCTTCCACAGGCATAGGGCCATTGAAAGAATTGGAAGACCCTGCCACAACATACCCCCCATCTGTAGTTTGCAGAACGGAACGAGCGTAATCTTCATATTCTCCTCCCAGGTTTGTTTTCCATTCGATATTCAGTTCTTTGCCTTTCCAGGTCAGGTCGTTTATTGTATTGTTTCCCCTGCGATCGGGCGTCCTGAGGGTATTAGTGTGAGCGCTTTCCCGGTTTCTTTCATCGACCAGTCCATGGTCATCCTCTTTACAGCTTGATATCACCAACACCCCGATTATAAATATTAACAGACAATAGAATAATTTCATCATTTTATTATATTATTTTAATGTCTTTAAATCTAGCTGAATCGGATCTCCTTTTCTCACAAAATTCATACCCGGCCGGTATGAATTGATGTGGTAATCACTTGATTTGATATTGATCCGTGGAGGATACGCTTCTTTTGGAAAAACCACTTTCAGGTTTCCTTTGAAAATGCCTCAAAGAAAACCAGGTCTTAAAAGAACGAAACCTGCTGTGGAAGAGGAAGTTCCTGAAACTTGTCTTCCAATTTTGGGTGATCTTATGACAATAAGATGAACCTGGCGTATATTGTACTAAATCTATAGGTTATCTTCACCAATATTGAATTCTATGGTTTGATCTCCAATAGAAAGTTTAAAGGCCCCTTTTTCCACTACCCTTTGGCCAGAAGTGTTAATGAAGGATAAATCATTACTGGTCAATTCAAACTTAAAAGTATTGCTCTCCCCGGGCCCAAGTTCCACTTTCTGAAAACGCTTTAATCTTTTGACGCTTGGTGAAACCGAGGCATACAAATCAGTGGTATAAAGTTCTATGGCTTCCTTGCCTTTGACCTTACCCGAATTGGTTAGCTTCACACTCACTTCGATGGCCTCATCAGTTGTAAATACGGCTTTGTTTAATTTTAACTCCGAGTATTCAAAACTTGTATAACTCAGGCCAAAACCAAAGGGCCATTGCGGATTGAATCCGTTTTGTTCGTAGTTGTCCACTATTATTTCGTTAAAAGTTTCTGAATTCTTATGATCATACATCAGGACATCGCCGGATTCTCTGGGATAGGTAAATGGTAATTTGCCGCTGGGGTTGTAATCTCCAAAGAGTATATCGGCGGTGGCATTAGCTCCCTGAGAGCCAGGCCTGTAAAGCATTAATATGGCATCAGTCTTGGGTTCGATACCTGAAATAACCCTTGGTCTTCCTTCCACCAACAGCAGGATAACAGGTTTGCCTGTGGCAGATGCGGCCTCAGCCAGCTCTATCTGATTTTTATCCAGTGCCAAATCGTGAATACCCCCGGGACTTTCGGCATAGGCCCGTTCACCAAGCGCCAGTACAATGTAATCGGCCTTGCCGGCATTGGCACGAATGAACCCCGTATTGTAGTTGACTTGATCATTGAATTGGAGTGCGGCGTTGCATATCACATTTTCTTCCCCAATTTTATTTATGAATGCCTCTTTAATTGAAAGTGTTGATTCGGGATAATATTTTCTATCATTGCCTTGCCAGACATAGGACCAACTACTGTGCAGCGCTGTAATATCATGGGCAGCGGGACCGGCCAATAAAATTTTTGAGTTTTTACTGAGAGGCAGGAGGTTATTGTTGTTTTTTAGTAAGGTAATAGATTCCCTGGCAGCATTCAGTGCTACTTGTTTATAAGCGTCTTTCCCAAAATTTTTAACCGCTTCTTTTTCAGGATATGGATTGTTGAAAAGCCCCAGGTCAAATTTGAGTTTGAGTATGCGATAGACAGCCTCATCTATCCGCTCTTCACTCACGGCACCTTCATTGACTAATTCGATCAGTAAATTGCGAAAGCTATAATCCATGGGAACCATACTCATATCAACACCTGCATTTACGGCTATTTTTACCGCCTCCTTTGGAGTTGCGGCAATGTGATGCCTTAAATGCAGCCTTTTAATGTCTTCCCAATCCGATACGGCAAGCCCCTCAAAATTTAGTTCATCCCGCAATATATCCTGTAAATAATAACTGCTGCCGTGTACGGGCATCCCGTTGATCTCTCCTGAATTAATCATTACTGTCGACACGCCGGCGCCACTGGCGGCAGCAAATGGAGGCAGGAAAATTTCCCTAAGCATGACTTCGGGAATATAAGCCGGCGTTCTGTCTTTTCCCGTTTGGGGGAATGAATAGCCAAGATAATGTTTCATACAAGCTGCAACCGCAGTAATATTTTCAAGTCCATCTTCTTCATAACTCACGATAGCGGCTTCCGACATGCTCGTTGTTACATATACATCTTCCCCATACGTTTCTTCAAACCTTGACCACAATGGTTGGCGCCCCACGCCCATGGTGGGATCAAAATTCCACCTGATGCCCGAAGCCCTTACCTCTTTGGCGGTAATCTTTGCTGCCTCCTTTACCAGATCTATATTTCGTGTGGCCGCCATGCCAATGTTGTGGGGGAAAAGTGTTGATCCAAGCGTGTAGTTGGCGCCATGAATAGCATCAATGCCGTACAGGACCGGAATGGAATTGGGCGTTTCCTGAAGGGATATATCCTGGATCTTAGTTAAAATATCATGCCATTGCTCTACAGACAGGGCATGACCCGCTACATTGAGTATGGAGCCAACCATGTTTTCAGCGATCGCTTCTTTAAGCTTGTTCTCATCTACCTGAGTGGTGCTTCCATCCTTCATCAGCATGCCCAGCGTGACCTGGGTCATTTGCCCGACTTTTTCTTCAATCGACATCTTGTCCAACAATGTTAAAACACGTTCATCTTTGGTCCGGGTTTGAGCACTTTCTTCCTTTAATTTCATATTGCAGGAAGAGAAAAGAATGATTGAGAAAATCCAAACCCAAAAATTTAAGTTTATCTTATTAGTCATCAGCTTGTCATTAAGAAATTTCCTAGTCTTTTAGACTATAAAATTCCTCAATTATTCAGGTAACTAACTCTGGTATTTGTCCCATTTATGAAGGGTGCTTGTTTCATTTACCCGAATTATTCATGATATCATTGCATTTTGTTGAAATTTTGAATTGAATAAGGACCTGGTTCATTCCTCTAAAGCTCATAAATATTTTTGCCCAGGAATTTTTGAACCCTGGCGGGTAGGACAGTGACTTTTTACTTATTCAGAATAAATGGGAGTGGCCGTTGCCATCTAGTGAATCAGTGAACGACAGCTGCTTCAACCGGTATAATCCATGAATTGTTTTTCAGATCTACGGTTCCTTTCATTTCTTCCCCGACAACCCTGTCAATGATTTTTAATCCTTTTTCAGCCATGTTCTCAAAGGAGTCCATACCGTTGTCCGGAAAATTTTTTCTGGTTCTATGAATATTAAATTGATTGGAGAACCTTCTCCCGAATGCCGTTTCTACCCCTTCCTTTCCTATCATAAAACCCAGCAGTCCTCCCCAGGTAGCGGTAGGGTTATCAGAATCCCAACCGGCCAGTGCACCAATTTTTATGGTTTCTACAATGTCACCCTTGCCGTAGAATAAACTCACCAGGCTTGCCGCAAAGTTTATCCCGGCAGCAAAGCAACCATTACAGTATAAATTCCTTGAGGTAATGTGGTATCCGTCTTCCTGATTAACCTGGTATCTGAAATAAACGGAGTCCCTTGTCTGTTCCCATGGGATCCCTGATTCGTACTTTTCTTTCACATAGTCAAACATATGTGCGACATAGGAGCTGTCCTGTAATGATTTACGGGCCTGATCCGCCATCCACAATACCTGCTGATCAATCGACAGGGTTGTATCTACCCTTGAGGCGAGGGAATGCATAATTACATAAAACTCAGCAATATTTGCCGCCTCCTTGCTGGCTGTGGTACGAATAGGCAGATAAGCCATTTTCAGGGCGATTTCCGGTCTGGCCGGAGAGAATACGCCAAATATCTCTGTAGTTAGCTGAGCATCGATCATGTCATAATGCTCGTTTTTGCCGGGATTGCTGGTTTCGGGAGGCAGTATTCCTTCCCTCATCAGATCGAAAGCCTTTTGGTTAGAAACCCATAAAAAATTTTCTTCCTCCGCCTTTATATGCTTTAACCAGCCATCGCGAATTTGCTCACCTGTCAAAATACTGGTTTGGTTGGTATATAAAAGGTGTTGATATAGATATTCAATATCCGTGTCATCATCGGCACCCCAGACTTCTGCCGGACTTCTAAAAACGAAATCGATGGTAGGTGATATCTTACCAGCCGAGCCTACTCCCCATATACTTGGCTGATCGGGTTTGCCCCAGTCATTTCTTGTATAAAATGTCCCGGTTTTGATGTCTCCAATATTGCCGATCTTGTCCATCTCGGTAACCAGACCTGTCCAGTTGGCAATGCATTCTCCCAGCCAGAAGCCATACAATTGATTTTGATATTCTGCCCTGGAAATAACAATGTATTGCTGGTCGCCTTCATTTGAGGCTTCGGAGGTTTGCGCTCTGTGATTCTCACTTTTTCTGTTTTCACAGGAGGAGATAACAGTTAGAATTATTATTAAGACAAAGTAGTACCTCATTGGATGACTGCTAAGTTGTTGGACAAGCCTATTAAGCTTATCCGATTCAAATACTATTAAAGATAGCGTTTTGAAATTGACAAACCACAAAGTATACATATTAAACTTCTGGTGCATGTTAATTTGTGGTAATGATGTTCAATTGATCCGATCAACTTTAACTGATTATAATAGCAGATACATTGATCTTAAAATATCATTCTGTTTTAATTGATTTAATTCTTGCATATTTTAAGGGGAACGAATTATATGGTCCAACGCAGTTTTGAGAAAAGTATGTTTGGTATGAAACTTAAAAGCCTATCCTTTTTAATAATTATTGGCTTATCCGGTATGGCCAGAGCACAGAATGATTTTGAGGTGGTAAAGCAACGTGTAGTTTCTGAAATAATGAAAACACCGGTAAACGACAGTTTGGTAACCGAACTCATTAAAACAATAAAAGATGACGGTAGTTGGCCCGGTATAAACTATAGTGACATATCCAGAACAGGCTTTGAGCATAGTGTTCACCTCAACAACATAGTGGCTATGAGTTTGGCCTTCAATAATAAAGGTTCAAAGCATTTCAAAAGCAAAAAGCTCAGGCAACGCATCAATCAGTCGTTGACATTCTGGTGTCAAAACGATTTTATTTGCGACAACTGGTGGTACAACCAGATTTTTACGCCACTATCCCTGGTGACCGTTTTATTGATAATGGACGATAAAGTAGATCCGGCACTCACAGAAAAAGCAATACAAATAGCCGGGCGCGCACACCTTGGCGCTCCAGGGGCAAGGCAGGGCGGAGATAGGATCAAAATTGGGGGTATATCGGCAAAAAATGGCCTCGTTGTCGGCGACACCAGTCAGTTCAAACAGATCATGAAAGTGATCAACGATGAAATAAAATTTACCACCGGCGACAGGGGTATGCAACATGATTATAGCTTTCATCACCGGGTGGACAGGGTAAACACCACTTATTCCTATGGCAGAGGTTATGCCGACGCATTTGCCGAATGGGCCGCTTATGTGGCGGGTACCAGGTACGCATTTTCAAAAGAAAAGCTGAAACAGCTGATCGATTATTATCTAGATGGCATTTGTAAACAATTTGTTTATGGTATCTACATTGATAAAGGCGTGTTCAACAGGGGGATCTCCAGGAAAGAAACCTTTGGCCCTCACAGTACATATACTCCGGAAAAGTTATTGAAGGCTTCTGATTACAGGAAAAGTGAACTGGAAGAGATCATCAACTTGAGGGAGGGCAAAATCGCACCCAAAGCATCTTTTAGCAAGTTTTTTTGGCAAAGTGAACATTTTGTTTTCCAGCGCCCGGAGTTCTATACTTCTGTCAGGATGTTTTCCGTCAGGAATAGGAATATGGAACAACCCTACAATTCAGAGGGTCTTTTAAATCATCATAGAGGCGATGGAACTAATTTTTTATCGATTAAAGGTGATGAATACCTAAATATCTGGCCGGTTTACGACTGGCAAAAAATTCCGGGAACGACTGTTTTGCAAAAACCCGGTTTGCCATCTGCGGAGGAGATCCAGAAAGATGGTGTAACGGATTTTGTAGGGGCGGTGACCGACGGACTTTACGGCGCTGTAGGCTTTGATTTTATTAGTCCTCATGATTTCACCAAAGCCAGAAAATCCTGGTTCTTTTTTGATAAAGAATATGTTTGCCTTGGTGCCGGTATTGAATCGACGTCATCAGGTCTTCCCGTTGTTACGACACTGGATCAGTCACTTCTGAAAGGTGATGTGGTCGTCGGGAATGGTAAAAATATGACGAACCTCGATGTTGGCAAACACGAATTAAGCGATGTGAAGTGGGTTTTTCACAATGGCATCGGTTATCAATTTCCCGAACCCACCCATATTCATCTTTCGAATAAAACGGCCGGCGGGCGTTGGTATGATATTAACAAACAATGGAGAAGTCCGAAAGAGATCGTTAAGAAAGAGGTGTTCAAGCTATGGATCGACCATGGTATTCGACCACAGGGTCGCATGGGTGGACTAAGAAATGAATCAATGATCGCCAAAGATGTAAAATACCAATACATAGTAATTCCATCTGCGGATTTAAAATCCATGGACAGTAAGCGGGGAATCAGGATCCTGGCAAATAATCGTCTGGTCCAGGCGGTGAAACACGCGGAACTAGGGATAATTCAAATTATTTTTTATCAGGCCGGAACGCTTGCGGTTTCAGATAAAATGAGCATTGAAATGGAAAGTCCCGGTGCCGTCATGATAAAAATGGACGGTGAGACCATCAAAGAAATTTCCGTCTCCGATCCATCCAGAAAATTGAGCCGTTTGCATATGAAAATATCAGGTGAAATTACAGAAGTGCCTGGCGATAAATTCAAATCTGTTTTTGACAATGAAAAAAACAGGAGTGAATTGACCATAGACCTTCCGTCAGGTTTTTATGCAGGCCAAAGCGTCGTTCTGACGTTTTAAACAACTGTCAACTTTCAATTAAAATGGGGTGGTGATGTTAAAGATTTCGTCAAAAAATTCATGGCTTTGCATAAAAGTTAAACTGCTGTGGCCACGGTGAGTCGTTCGTTGATAATTAGGTGTGCAGTATTTCTTCAAATTTATTAGCTTTATATCTCAGTAAATCGCGCACTCATGCTTAAAAGTAACCGAAGGAAATTCTTGAAACAGGGTTCTATCGTCGGCGTTGCCGGCCTGGCCCCTTTATATTTTTCATCTCCACTGGCGTCACCGGCAGCGGATCGGAAATTTCAAATGTGTCTCAATCCTTCTGCAATTGGTGTAAATATCAATCAGAAGGAATTGCTGGAGCTGGCTGAAAAATACAGGTTTGAAGCCATGGTGGCTATGCCTCAGGAATTAGCCAATATGGATGACCAGGAACTTTCCGGCTTCTTGAAAAAGATGAAGGAAAAAAATATCTCCTGGGGATCAGCGGGACTGCCCGTAGAATTCAGAAAAGATGAGAAAAGCTTCAGGGATCAACTTTCTCAGTTACCAAAACTGGCGCATGGTCTGCAAAAGGCAGGGGTTTCCCGCGTAGGTACCTGGATCATGCCTACTAACGCCGAACTTACTTATCTTGCTAACTTTCGACAACACACCATCCGGTTGCGGGAAATTGCCAAGGTCTTAGGGCATTATGGTTTGCGCCTGGGATTGGAATATGTTGGGCCAAAAACCTTGATGGCCAGAGACAAGTATTCCTTTATTCATTCCATGAGCGAGGCCAAGGAGTTAATTTTTGAAATAGGCGAATCCAATGTCGGATTGGTATTGGATAGCTTCCACTGGTTTTGCGCCGGTGAGACAGCAGCTGATATATTGACGCTAACCAAGGATGACATTGTTACCTGTGACCTGAATGACGCCCGCACTGGCTTTACCAAGGACGAACAGGTAGACAACAAAAGAGAATTACCAATGGCCACCGGTGTCATCAATTTAAAAGCCTTCCTGAATGCATTGATATCCATCGGCTACGACGGCCCCGTCCGCGCCGAACCTTTCAACAAAAAGTTAAATGATATGGATAATGAACCTGCGGTAAAGGCTACTTATAAGGCTATGAAGGCGACATTTGATCTTGTTTAAAGCGCAGAGCCGGTATGTGGCAAAAATCCCGGCAGGCTGTGCTTCAGGTTATGCAAATATTGCCTGATCACCAAACCGAGTTTTTCCGACGGTTCAAATGTAATTCCTTGTGTTGTTTTCACGGCGTTTATTACTTTTCTACCTTTCCTTCAGTATGATTATAGTGCTTTCCAGCGACATCATCCCTCACTTTTATATGATTCCTTGTAACCTTCCAACCGACTGGAAATAACTCCATCTTCTGAACAGACAAGTCATTTTTGCCTACAGATTAATGCCATTATGGCATTAATTTTCTAGAATTACAACAGTTTAATGTCATAATGTCTTAAGAATGCTCAAAAATCGCGTTGGTACAATTTTTACAATAGGGTAAATGAATTTTGAAATTGAATGTTAAACCAAATAAAATAAAGCAATGACACTTGTAAAATATAAAAATGATTTTAATGACTATGTACCCACTAATTTCAGCTCATTATTAGACAATTTCTTTAATGACAGATTTCATTTTACCGGAACTAATCGCACCTTTTTACCAAAGGTCGATATCGCTGAGTCAGAGGAAGGATTCGAAGTAAGTCTGGCGGCTCCCGGAATGAAAAAAGAAGATTTTAAAATCGAGGTTAATGAGAATTACCTGACAATTGCTGGGGAAAGGAAGTTTACGAATGAAGACAAAGGTAAAAATTACCATACAGTAGAAACACAATACGGTACTTTCAGCAAATCCTTCAAATTGCCAAAAAATGTGAACGGTGAGAAGATCAATGCAAAATACGAAGCCGGCATTCTCAATTTATTTGTGCCGAAGGATGAGAAGAAGAAGCTAAAAAACACCATCACGGTAAAATAATCATAATACATCACACATTTAGAAAGGCCACGTTTAACGTGGCCTTTTTTATGCAATGCTTTTCCGAATTACCACTCAGCTTTTATCTCCGCCAAAGATGCCACCCAGCTTATTTTTTACTACAGAGCCCATCATGGATCCGGTGTTGATGGTATTATCAACTTCCTTGCCTCCTAATAAACTTTTAAAATTGGTCACAAATTGATTCAACAACTGATCGGATACATCTTTAATCAACCTTGCGCCAAACTGTGCCAGCATACCGGTCAGGGCTATTTCCATGGTAAAATTCACTTCCGTCTCATGCTCCTTTTTGGCCAGTATCCCATTCATGATCATTTCTGCGCTTCCTTTCCCCTTGGCGTCCAGTCCCTTGCCCTTTAGTAACATTTTATGGCTCGAAATATCCAGTTCCTCAATGGTAATATTACCGTTGTATTTGGCTTTAACAGGACCAAACTTGGCAGTCACTTCTCCTTTATAATGTTTTTCATCAATTTTTTCAGTCAGTGCAGCGCCAGGCACACAGGTAACGATTTTGGTAGGATCACTTAAGAATTCCCAAACCTTTTCGATAGACGCTTCGACCTGAAAGGTTTTTTCTATGACGGTTTTCATTTTTTCGCAGTTTTAATAATCAAAAAGCCCGGATTATTGACGTGAGCCCTGGCAGGTGAGATAATATTAAGCCAGTAAGTAGTTTACCTTTTAATTTCTTTCTATCAATACTTGTCAAATACACTGCTGCCTGATACAGGTGCAATGATGAAAGTACATATCATCAACTTATCTTAACATAGTGGATAGGGGGCAAATCTGCCGATACGCGCGTCCAGGTATCGCCTTTATCCTCAGACAAAAATAAGTTGCCATTGTTTGTGCCAAATACAAGCAGGTGCTCTTTTTTCGCAAAAGCATGTCGTAAGACAATACCAAATGCATTGGTAGCAGGTAATCCTTTTTCCTGGGCTGTCCAGGACTTTCCGCCGTTAGTGGTATGGCAAACCGACATCCTCAAACCGGTAGCCACCCTAATTTCATCGCTTTGTGCGGGAATTACCCAGGCTTCATCGGTATTCACCTCATCAATCGCCAGCGCAAAGCCGTAGTGGGGAAATCCACCTTCTTCGCTTACCTGATCCCAATTGGCACCCCGATCGAGACTTCTGAAAATGCCGCAGTGGTTTTGTTGCCACATGATATCCGGATCGGCGGGGCAGGCTAGCATCAGGTGGGGATCGTGTCCCACATCAATATTTGGGTTGGGCAAATAAGTAGCCTGCAACCCATTATTTTTGACCGACCAGCTTTGACCGCAATCGTCGCTCGCAAAAACACCCGCACAGCTAACAGCGACAAACAGCCGGTCGCTGTCTCTGGGATCGACAACAATCGAATGTATAAATGGATGGTCTCTGCCCGCCCCAAACCACTGATTTTCGTCCATCCTGCTCGGATGATTCCACAGACCTTCATTCAGTTGAAACGTTTCTCCGTTGTTGTCGCTGTAAAACAACCCTCCGGGTTCTGTTCCAAGCCAGAGACATCCTGGTTTTTCAGGCCCGGCATTTTCCATAACCCATATTTTTTTTAGCTGTACCGACTTATCCTTGTGGTGCCCGAATTGTTTATAAGCCGGTACGCTGACTTCATGCCATTGATCGCCGCCGTCATCGGTATAGTGTAATTTAGGACCCCAGTGTTTATGGTCCAGCGCTACCCACCATCGGCCGGTAACTTTATCAGCAAAGAGCATTGATACGGGCATACCTAAAAACTGTGTATCAACAATTGTCCATAAATCCTCTTTTTTTTCGACAATCACCATGCCTTTGGAGGTTCCCACCAATATTTTTAACGCCATTCTCAAATAAACAAGAGATACCGGCCACATGAACTGTGGAAAACATGCCACTATCATGACCCGGTCACTGTAAAACCTTAAATGCTGAAAACGATCAGCCTTTTAAATAATCTTATTGACACCTTAAGTATCCCATTTGCATCATATTCTTTTATCCCACTATAAAATAAGGGGACAGTGTTAGTTAACAGCGTTCCGCTGCCACCTACCGTACGGATCGGTATAAGCTATCATACAAAAACGGGGTCTGAAATTAACGCAACCGCCACGCTGTTGATCCGGTTGAGATTTTTACTGTCTGAAATCACAAATTCTTTTCTGTAACCGTGACAATTGCTGAACATTTCGTAACTTTTAGATGTATCTCAATATAATCTTTTTAATAAAATTAACCTAAATTGTAAGGCAATTCAACATGAAACCGGCATGATAAAAGTTATTATAAACAGATGAAAGAATTATTGACATCGCTTCAATCTTGGATCAGTCAGGAGAAACCCTTTGCATTAGCCCGGGTAATTTCTACCTGGGGCTCATCACCCAGGCCGGTGGGATCTTCCATGCTGGTGTCGGACAAAATGGAAATGGTCGGCTCTGTTAGCGGAGGATGTGTAGAAGGTGCCGTGGTGAAAGCTGCACAGGATTTTATCAATAATAGCGGCGGGGAAAAATTATCATTTGGCATATCTGATGAAGATGCATGGACGGTTGGTTTAAGCTGTGGTGGTAAGGTTGAGGTCTTTATAGAGCAATTCATGGCATATGCCGACAACGCGGACCAACGGGAAGTATGGGATCAGCTTGAAAAAAGACTTGATGCCAACGAAAGCTGCCTGTTAGTGACTAAATTGGCAAGTGGTGAGAATTTCAATACATTGATATTACCGGACCGGTCTACATTCGGGACGGATATATCGGCGGTGTTAATCGATGAGGCTTTGAATATTTTCAATCAAAGAAAGAATGGTGTCATAGAATTTGAGGGAAGCCAGTATTTTGCCCATGTTTTTCCCAGAAGAAGCCAGCTATTGATTATTGGAGCCGCTCATATTACCGCTGACCTGGTGCAACTTGGTAAAATGTTTGATTTTGAGGTGATTGTGATAGATCCCAGAGGCGCATTTGCCCAAAAAACTTATTTTAAGGTGGCCCCTGATCAAATTATTGAAAAGTACCCGTCAGAGGTGCTCCCCGAGTTTACGCTGGACGCCTATACCTATGCCGCCATCTTATCGCATGATCCAAAAATTGATGACAATGCATTACAAATTTTATTACCAGCCAACTTATCCTATATTGGCGCTTTGGGTAGCAGAAAGACCCATGCCAAAAGAATTGAGCGGTTAAAAGCATTAGGCTTCTCTGAAGAAATAATCAATGAAAAAATTGATGCGCCGATTGGCATGGACATCAAAGCCAAGACACCGCGGGAAATTGCGCTTAGCATCATGGGTGAAATTATCAAAGCCAAAAATGTTTTTTATTGACGGATGTCTTCCTTCTTCAGATGAGTCTCCACAAATTTCTTGACCTCCTTCCATCCCAGGGTAGCGCAATCCATTCTCGACGGGAATTCATGAACCGCCGAAAAGGCTTCAAAAGCGGGATCCAGAGGCTTCTGATCTGCACCGTCTTTGTGCTCTAAATAGGCCAGAAAAGCGTTACAATATTGATAAGCATCGCGCCAATCCTGGTTGCTAATCAATGTTGCCAAAACTGAATTGGAGGCTTTCGAAATAGCACAGCCAAAACCATGAAAATAGATTTTACCTATTTTTTCAGTATCGGCATCGATATAAAAGTTATAGTTATCGCCGCATACGGGATTGTTGGCAACGACTATGTGATCGCAAGGTATTTTCTTCTCAAAATGAAAAGGTTGTTTACTGTGCTTCATGATAACCTTCTGGTACAATGCTTTTAATCTGTCATTCATGCCCAAAATTTTTGAATTTTTTTTAAAACCGCTATCATATGATCAATTTCCTCTCTGGTATTGTAAATTGAAAATGATGCCCTCAGGGTTGCCTTGACTCCCATTTGTTCCAGCAGGGGCTGGGTGCAATGATGTCCTGCCCTTATGGCAATGTTTTCTTCCGCTAGAAAAGTGGCAACATCATGGGGATGGATATCATCCAGCAGAAAAGAAACGATACCGGCGCAATTCTCAGGACTGCCGACCACTACTGCCGTCCCGACTTCCGCCAATCTTTCTTTAAAATAATGGGCTAAACCGTGTACATAATCAGATGCCTCCAACCTGTCAATATTATTTAAATAATCAATCGCCGAAGACAGTCCAAAAACTTCGGCAATGGCGGAGGTGCCAGCCTCCAGATTATGAGGATAGGCCATGAATGAGCTTTTGTGAAAGTCGACATGGGTAACCATACCTCCTCCATAATTATAGGGCAGCATATCTTCCATGTGATCGGGATGTACATATAAAACACCTACGCCAAAAGGTCCAAACATCTTATGGCTGGAGAAAACCAGAAAATTGCATGCAAGCGTATCCACATTGATGGGGTGGAGACAAATACTTTGAGCAGCATCGATTAAAACCGGCACCTGGTTTTTGTGCGCTATTTCTACTATCCGTTCGACCGGATTGATCGTTCCCAGCGTGTTGGAAATATGTGTTATGGCCAGCATCCTGGTTTTGCTGTCCAGAAAATCACCGATGTTGTTTATTCCGAGCTCACCGGATTTGTCAACAGGTATAACTCTCAGCTCAGCTTTTTTTTGTAAACAGATTTGTTGCCAGGGTATCAAATTAGAGTGGTGCTCCATGGCACTGATTACTACGTTGTCACCCGGCTGAAGTCTTGGGCCTAAAAAGCTATTCGCCACGACATTAATACTTTCTGTTGTCCCTTTGGTGAAAGCAATGGATTGCACGGTATCGGCGCCAATAAAATCCTTTACTTTTTCCCTCCCTGATTCATAACCTGCGGTGGCATCGGTGGATAAGGAATATAATCCACGATGTATGTTTGCATTCCGTTGACTGTAAAATTTACTAACGGCATCGATAGTGGTCTGTGGTCGCTGGGTAGTAGCCGCATTATCAAAATACACCAGATCGGGGTGATGCTGAAAAATTGGAAAATGAGATCTTATCAGGTTTGGGTCGATCATAGGTGAAGATGATGTTGACATTTTACTGTCGCCGGCATTAAAAACCAGACTGTCAGATTAAATATAATAATTATCCTATCAACAATTAATCAATTTATCTCTAATATTATCCTTTGAATTAAAGCCTTGGGTTTGAACCGATAAATTGTAATCTACCATGATAACTGTTGAAGAAGCACAAAATATATTATTGAGTCATCAACTACCACTAAAAGTCGAGGCTTTGCCACTGGACCAATGTTACGGTAAAGTTTTACAGGAAGATTTATTTGCCGACAGGGATTTCCCTCCGTACAACAGGGTAACGATGGATGGCATTGCTATTGACCATGCTTCTTTTTCTACCGGCCAAAGGGTGATGAATATTGAAGGTGTCGCTCCGGCGGGCGCCCCACAGCTATCATTGGAAGACAGGCACGCCTGCCTGGAAGTAATGACAGGGGCTATTTTACCTTCGGGAACAGATACTGTAATACGGTATGAAGACATTCAGACCGAAGGTGGCCAGGCCACGATCCAGGAAGAAAACATTGTGCAAGGGCAAAATATACATTATCAGGGTGAAGACCGATCTGCGGGAGATCTAATTGTTAATAAAGGAACCGTTATTTCGGCGGCAGAAATTGGGATTTGTGCCACCATAGGCAAGTCTGTGGTAAAAACCAGCCAGCTACCAAAAGTAATGGTTATCTCCACAGGAGATGAATTGGTCGACATCCAGGAAACGCCTGAAGCCCATCAGATCAGAAGATCCAATGTCTACCGAACAGTGTCTACGCTGGGCGAATTAGGCATAACGGCAGATACGGCACATTTGCCGGATGACAAGGAGGAAATTCGAAGGAGACTAAGCGGGTTTCTGGAAAGTTACGAGGTGATTATGTTAAGCGGAGGCGTCTCGAAAGGGAAATTTGATTTCCTGCCCACCGTATTGGCCTCACTAGGCGTACAAAAGTTATTTCACAAAATAAAACAAAGACCCGGAAAACCTTTTTGGTTTGGCACCCATCCCGGAGGCAGTGTGGTATTCGCTTTGCCCGGTAATCCGATTTCTTCTTTCATGTGTATGCAGGCATATTTTATTCCCTGGCTAAATCACAGCTTGGGAAGATCAAACTATGACCTCCCCCACGCAATTTTATCCGAATCCATTCAATTTAAACCAGATATGGTCTATTTCGCACAGGTCAAGATTACTTTTAGCCGCGATGGCAGGTTATTAGCTTTGCCAATAGAGGGCCATGGTTCTGGGGATCTGGCAAATCTGGTGGATGCTGACGGCTTCTTGCAATTACCAAGGGGCAAGGATGAGTTTGAGGCCGGGGAGGCGTACCCGTTGATTCTATTCCGATAAATGGTAACATCTTGTCAATCGTTGATAGTTTATACTCAACGTTCATGGAAGTCTAAAGAGCATTCATCTAAAAAATTTCATGTTTAAACACTAATCTGTTCGCGAATTGGGTAATTTATGGATAATTATATTATATTCCCCCAACTTTAACTGTAAGCGCTAATTGTAGAGGGCATGCTCCTGACAAAGATCCTCCTTTGACCGGATGAAAGAATTTTTGACCAACATTGTAAATATTGGTATTCATAGCACCTTGACCAATAAAGAGATCAGGCGAATAAAAATGCTTAATCTTTTTACACTGGTTTTATTTATACTATTTACTTCTTACGTCATTTATAACCTCGCTTTAGCCAGGGCCGATATTGTCATGCTGGAGGCTAGCTTTGCCATGGCCATGCTCGTTGTAATCCTTTTTAATGGCATCAGAAAATACACGGTGGCCAAGATGACCTTCTTTTTCCTGATAAATGGATATCTCTTTTTATCTACGGTCTTTATCTTCCCCGGTAGAATGCTCGAGTATATCTATTTTCTCTCAGCGCTGCTGTTGCTGATATTTTTCAGCCGCCCCTTTATTATTTATCTCTTTTACCTAGGAAATATCCTGCTGTTTTATCTGCCACAGGTTATTTACAAGGTTTATCCTCCGGAAGTATTTTCTTATACTATTCCCATTATATTGTTCATTACTTTTTTTGTGGTAATGAACTATTTTATCAACGAGCAGGAAAAGTATGAAAGACACATCTCCCAACAAAACAAGCGCTTGATAAAACTAAATGAAGAAAAAAATCAATTGATAGGTATTGCGGCCCATGATTTAAAAAGTCCACTCAAAAGAATCGAGGGGCTGATTTCGTTAATTAACCTTTCTTCTGAAAATCTCACTGAAGAGCAAAAAGGATTGATAGAGAAAATATCCCACGTCTCGAAGGAACAAAACAAGCTCATTCTGGAAATATTGGATTTAGACAAAATTGAAAGTCAAGACCAGCAAATCGAATTAAAAAGAGGGAATGTTATCAAGGTGCTTGACAAGGTAATGGAAAGCTTTAGGCTAATTGCCAGGAACAAGGACATCCAAATTACTACCAACTATCCAGGTGATGAGATTTATGCAGAAATCGAAACCAACTATTTAAGACAAGTCCTGGAAAATATCCTATCCAACGCTTTAAAGTTCTCATCTGCCAATACCACGGTCGAAATAGAGGTGGAAATAATTGAAGACAAAGTACGCATAGCCATCAAGGATCAGGGCCCGGGGATCACCGAAGATGATATGAAAAAGCTGTTTGGGAAATTTCAGCGGCTCAGCGCCCAGCCAACGGGAGGAGAAGTATCTACCGGTCTGGGGCTGGCCATTACAAAAAAATATGTGGAAGCTATGAATGGCACCATATGGTGTGAAAGTGAATTTGGTCATGGCGCCAAATTTATTGTTGAATTTATCCACCTGCCTTGACAGGACAGATAACCGGAAAGGTAATCAAAGTCGCCAACTACTTGCTGAAAAAATAAATTAGAGCATCGTCAATTAAAGGTCGCCAGTTATTCCAGTTATGCTCTTCATCCACCTCCTGGTATTTTATCTGATACCCCTGTTTATCAAGCACTTTTTTTAAATAGCGGGTACCGACCTCGGTGTCATTTTTGGCGCCTGTACTAAGATAAATCTTCAAAGGCTTTTTTGGACCTGCCTCATACTGCTCGTAAATATCCCTGCAAGGATGCAACGCGGGCGACATCATGGCTACAAGGCCAAATGTGTCATATGCATTGGCGCCAAAATAACCAGCATTTAGTCCACCAAATGAAATCCCCATTATAGCCCTGGACTGTGGGGAATCGTCGGTTCGATAACCTTTATCAATGACAGATACCAACTCATTTTTTACAAACTGCAAAAACCTTTTATTACAAAGAAACTGGTTATTTCGCCTATTAGTTTTCAGATCGTATGGATCCCGGTTATCGATGAAAACGGCGATAATGGGCTTTATCTGATGGGTAAAAATCAACTGATCAACTACCTTCGGCATGCTTCCTTTGGAAATATACCATTGGCCGTCAGTAACATATACTACCGGAATATCTTTTAAGTTTTGGGAGTTGGGTGGTGTATAAACCCTGTACTGGAGCGAATATCCAAGCGATTGGCTTTTAATAATCTGGTTCCCGGTGAGCGTTCCCTTCAACCCTTTTATTCCCTGGCCGGGAAGTGCGCTGATTGCTGCGGAACTAACCAGCAGAAATGCCGTCAGCCTTTTCAAAAATGAAGACATAATAACATTTACGCGCAAAGGCTGAAATCGTTTAAATAATTTGCTGATCGGGAATGGATAACCGCGATAACAGCTTATTCCAAATTAGGCAGCTGGTTGTTTTCAGGAATAAAAACCCCGGCTTTAGGATCCGGGGTTTTTCCATCTATTTTGAGTTATTATTTCCAAACGCCAAGGATAGCACCCATCACCACAAAGACAATGACGTGATATCCGGCATTTATTAAAAACAGCTTCATGGACTTTCTTTCAAACAGATAAGTAACACCTGTCGATGCAGCAACCCAACCAATGCCCGCCAGAGCCCCGGCGGTTATCCCCCAAATCAGGTCTGCCGTGTCGCCTAAAAATGCGGCGAGGTTAAAGGCCATTACAAACTCCAGCACAAAGGAGCCTCCAAAGATCGCAAGCATATTGGCACCTTTTAAATCCTCTTCGTTAAACCCGTTTTCCTTCATCCATATCTTGGAAAACATTACGGGCGAGTACCATAAACCCCCAATCAGAAAAGCGGATAAGGCTGCCACAAAAATCGCGAAGAAATTTAAGCTTGATATTTCCATAATTAATAAAGCTTTGTTTAATAATATTTTTAGAATTTTTACTGCGCCACAGATGGCGCTTGGTCTTTCTTTTTCCAAAGGATCAGTACCAGGGTAATGATCTCATATTTGATTAATACCACCATCTGATCAATCAGGGTAAGCTCAAAGGGCCTGAGTGTAAACGCGTTCTGAGTCGCCAGTTCCAGAAATAAAAAGGAAAACCAAAAGAGAAAGGCTAGTTGTAATCCCTTTAGGGCGGTGGTAATATTTAAAGATTTAAAAAGCCATGCCAACGTATATGCCAGCGCTACCGCCGACAGGATAGCCCAAATGAAATTTAAAGGACTAAAATCGGCGAAATCCTTTTCCGATACCTTGTTCAACTCCATCCAGCGTATACCAAAAAACATGGTGTCATACCAAAGTGGCGGTAGAAATTGAACCAGGACACCGGCTACCCAAACCGCAGCGTGATTAATCTTTTGACTTTGCATAATATCAAATGTTTGTGATTAGTGACTATTTAAATGCAGTGGTCGATGCTCCTACCACCTTCATAAAGCTTGGTTATGTACCCTGACAATATCATGTGCCGCCAGGCATTTGGACAGGCAATGACATTACGAGGCATTGGCGTCGGGTTGCAGGGCGCCTGAGACATAACCATCCGGGTCCTTGAAGTAAATGATAAACCCAACGGTAGGCACCGCCATTTTGGATACCACGATTTCACCTCCCTGCTTTTCAACGGCTTTAATGGTTTGTTCAATATCTGTGACCTCCACTGTGTTGATGACAGGTTGCTCAGGATATTTTTGGCTGGCGATGGCGCCGTTAATTCCAGGCACCTCGTCTTCTCCGGTTTTTACCAGCCAGTAGGGCTCCTCTCCCCATCGGTTAAATTCCCAGCCAAATACCTCACGGTAAAAGGTCATACTTCTATCCGGGTCTGTAGAAGGAATTTCAAAATGAATAACTCTTGACATAATACTTTAAGTTTTTGATTTAAGGATGATTAAATATATTGTTAAATTTATTTCCATATTGCGATTAAAAACCGAAGCGGCTATATTCAACACTGAACCACCAAAATCAATGACTCTAACGTCTTATGGGTGACAAGATCAAAATAAATGATGTGGTTATCAGGATTATCGGTATCCAGTTTTTTGGAATCGTGATTCCCAACGCTACCGGCTTATTTGACAATACCGATAAATCGATCACCCATATCATGCTGGCTTACGGCTTTTTTATGCTGATCGCATTCTTGATCTGGCAGGGTAATCGCTTTTTTCTTTTCAGGTTGCAGGAAAAATTTGACTGGTTTATCCACCCGATCCAAAAGGTGGTAGTACTTCTGGCCATGAACGTATTTTACACGGCGCCTCTGGTAATTTGCATGCTATATCTCTGGTACAAAATGAATAGCTTGCCAGTCGACTGGGTAGTCATTCAAATTACAACCGTGGTCTGTGTTATCTGTGTCATTTTTATCACCCATGTATACGAGACCGTTTTTCTGATCAAGCAGAGAGAAAACGATATTGTCAAGGGCGAGCAACTGGAGCGGGCAAAAGCGCAGGCTGAGTTGGAAGCCCTTAAAAATCAAATCGATCCCCACTTTATGTTCAACTCGCTTAACAGTTTATCCTATTTGATTGAGCATAATACGAGCGAGGCAAAAAAGTTTACCGAAAGTCTGGCTGAAGTTTACCGTTACATTTTAAGCAACAAAGATCAAACCCTGGTGATACTGGAAGACGAGCTGACGTTCCTGGATAAGTATATCGCTATGCTGGACTTGCGATTTAAAGCAGCGCTGCAGGTTGATTTTTCCTTTCAGGATACCGTAAAAAGCGAATTTTTAATCCCGCCCATTTCGATTTTTATCGCGGTGGAAAATGCAGTAAAGCACAATGAGATCTCTAAAACCAAACCGTTGGTAGTGGAAGTAAAACAGTTTGGTGACTGGCTTTCCATATCGAACAAAAAGGTGCGAAAGAAAAGTCTGCTTCACTCCTCCAAAATAGGATTAAAAAATTTGGATGAACGTTTTAAAATCATTGTCGGAAAGGGGATTAAGATAAGCAATACCGAGCGCTGGTTTGAATTGCAGCTACCCATGTTAAAGCTTCATTCCCAGTAATTTTAAAAAACGGTGCAAAGTTTATGGATGTAATCATAATAGAAGATGAGGCAACGGCCATTGAAAAACTAACCATGATGCTGGCCAATATTGATCCAACAATACAAGTAATATGCTCCCTGGAGAGCGTAAAAGAAAGCGTCGAATGGCTCGGCAAAAACCCGGCACCCGAGCTGGCCTTTGTGGATGTACAATTGGCGGATGACACGTCTTTTGAAATCTTCAAACAGGTAAACATTCAATTTCCGGTGATCTTTACCACCGCATACGATCAATATATAATGGAGTCATTCGAATACAACTCCATTGATTATTTGTTAAAGCCTATCCAGGAGGATCGCCTCAAAAAAGCTTTGACCAAAGTCAAAAAACTGGAAACACATTTTTTGCAACATAAATTCAATCAAATTTTTGAAAAAGAAATCAATAAAAAAGATGCCTACAAAAAACGGTTTCTGGTTAAAAAAGGTATTGATTATGTCTCTGTAAACATTTCTGAAATTGCGTACTTTCTGACGGTACATAAGATCGTTTTTTTAATCGATAAGGAGGGAAAAAAGTATATCATTGATAAAACCCTGACGGATTTGGAAAAGGAGTTAAATCCTGCCAATTTTTTCCGGGCCAACAGAAAGTATCTGGTCAATATTGAGGCGATTGACAAATTCAAGTCCGATAACGGGAAGATTGCGTTGTCTCTAAACCCTGACCCAAAAGACGAGGTTACCGTCAGCAAAGAGAATGCCCCCAATTTTAAAAGCTGGATAGAGGGTTAAAAGCGTGTAACAGTATGTTTTTCCACACCAGGATCCAATGTTTGAAAAGCATAGGTTAGCCAGGCTACTTTTCACAGAAATAAATAATCTCATCTTTGGGTAAGGCATATTTGCGGACCTTTTCAGCACCTATCCTTTTAACATAATCATCCTCTCGTACCTTGAAACCCGCCTTTGCCAGCCTCATAGCATAATCTTTGCCATAAAGCCTGACGTGATCGTCCTGCCCAAATACCTTTTCCCGCTCGGTGGGATCGGTGATAGAAAAATCTTCATATGTGGTGTTTGCCAGGGGAGGGAAAAACGGGACCTGAATAATAGCCCAGCCACCGGGCTTTAAGACCCTTTGTATTTCACTCATGGCTTTGATGTCATCGTTCACATGTTCCATCACATGATTGCACATCGCCACGTCAAAAGTATTTTCCTCAAAGGGAATTTCGTGGATATCCATTTTCACCTTTGCCAGGGGAGATTCGATGTCCCCAGTAATATAATTTTCGCCGTGTAGATCTTCAAACTTTTCCATGAAACATTGTTCGGGGGCGATGTGAAGAACTTTCAGCTTTTCTGAAAAAAAATTGGTTTGTTCTTTTAAAAAAAGCCAGATTAACCGGTGCCTTTCCAGCGATAATGAATCCGGACAAAGAGCATTAGGCCTGGGATTTACCCGCCCATAGGGCAGGAATTTACGATAGCTTCGGTTAATGATGGGGCAAGTAACATTATTACCCCTGTAAAAAAGGCCGATCAACTTCAGTAAAAGGGGGCTTATCACCTGCAGATACTTTCTGGGAACCTTTCTGATGATTAAGCTAATAATCTTTTTCATGATAATCGGTTTGCGATCTTATTTTCAAAGAAGGGCAAATATACAAATTGTATACTATTGCTTAATCTTAGGTATAAGTGCTTTAGCGGGGAATTAGGTAAATTTATGTAACGGGTAAAACTTTTTTTGCAGTGGATTCATCTTACTGACAAATGGTAATGAACCACTGCGCTGCAAATCATAAATAAATGCTCGATAGAAGCAATACATCAGTACTGGTTGATAAGGCTGCAAACGGAGACGACGGGGCTTTTACTAAATTGGTACAGGCATGGTATAAAAGAATATATAATTTTAACTACAAATATTTTTTCGACCACGACCTGGCCATGGAAATGACCCAAAAGACCTTTATTTCGGCCCATCGGAATATTAGAAAATTAAAAAATAGAGAGCGCTTTTCCGGTTGGCTGTATACCATCGCTGTAAATTATTGCAGAGAGGAAGACAGGAGGCACGGCAAAAAACGGATAATTCCCATTTTGTCGAGGTCCGGCGGGGAGATATGTCATGAATCGATTGACCTGCAAAGCCATCATAATAATGCCTACGATCCGGAAAAATCTTTTCAAAAAGATGAGCTTTCAGGGATATTAATGAAGGCTTTGGCTAAAATACCAGCGGAACAAAAGGTGGTTTTAATTATGAAAGAATACGAGGGGCTGAAGTTCAAAGAGATCGCCGAATCCCTGGAGATTTCGGAAAATACGGCCAAGTCCAGGCTTTATTATGGGCTGAAAGCCCTGAAAAAAATTTTAGATGAATGGAAAATAAATAAGGAGGAAATAAACTATGGATCCTAAGGTAAATAAAGAACAGATCATTGCCTACTTATATGGTGAATCATCAGAGGAAGAAGCACAACGGGTGGAGGCATATTTGCAAAAACACCCGGATGCGGCGGCTGAGTTTGAAGCCTTCACCGGTTTAAGAAAGTCCTTAAACAAAATTCCGGATGTTGAAGTTACCCAACCGGTGATCATGCTGGACCATGGCCGTCGTGCCAATGGACCTGAGGCAATATTTCGAAGCAGGTTTTTACAGAAGGCGGCGGCAATAGCGGCAGTAATAATCCTGGGATTGCTGACGGCCAGGTTAGTTGGACTTAATGTTCGCTACGGGGATCAGTCTTTGACTGTTGCATTCAACGAGGGTGAAGCAATTCCAACTGAAACAGTAAAGGCCTCCGGCCCTAAAACCAATAAATTATCTCTTAACGAGGATTCTATGCAACAACTTCAAGCGAGTATCAATAAATTTTTTGCACCGGAAAATCAGATGGCGATCCAAAGGCTGGACTCCCTGGAATCCACTGTTAAGATCCTTAATAAAAAAATGCAACATCCTGTGGCCAAGGTATCAAATAAAGCTACCGAAACCTTGCCACGTGATATGGAAGCGCTTGCCCGGCAGATTTCCCAGCAAAATTTGCAATTATTTTCAGAGCTTTTGAAAGCCTCACAACAACAGCAGGAAGCATACATCAAATCCTTGTTTTCAGAATTTTCACATTACATACAAACCCAGCGGCTGGAAGACCTTATTGAGATAGAAACCACGCTTAAAGTGCTGAAACAGGAATCCGAATTGGATAAGCTGGAGACTGACGAGGTAATTGCTCGTCTAATACAAACGGTAAATGATAGGGATTATTAAATATAGCAATCATGAATAAGATTACGGTTATTACAATTCGTTTATGGGCTGTGCTTTTTGTTATAGGAGTGAAGGCTCAAGGCGCTTATGAAAAGCAAATGGACCAGGATATTGAGGTAATGGAAGGCATTTTAAGCCAGATGTTTTCTCAAAATCACGAAATGGGCCTCCAGCAAAAACAAGTAAATGGTAATTACTTTCGGGGATTTGGACTGGTTTTTAAAGTTCCTAGACATGCAAATTATTATCGCGGTAAGAATAACTTTAATATATTGTATAGTGGGGTAGGCCATAATAATCCTCGAATAAAAATAGGCCACCATATATCCCCAGAGAATGAAAAAGACAGCATCTATAAGGCCGGTAATATTCATTTTAAAGAAACTGTTAAATCATTTTTCCAAAATTATGGCGATTTAATTGATCAACTGGATCCTAATGATAACATTATGGTGATTTTTGGATCTGATACCTATCGGCAATCAGATTACTGGACTAAAGATCTTGCGGTTTCTGGAAAATTGAAAGCCGCGGATACGGAAAAGGTAAAGCCTGCCTCAAAAATAACCGCAGAGATCAGCTATAAGGCTATCCTTGATTATAAACAGGGAAAAATCAATGGAGACCAATTTATCCAAAACATCAAGTTTTCTGAAAGGCTATTAGGTGAGACTTCTAAACAGGAGTTTGTCATACTAACAAGCATATTTGAAAAGCTTTATCAGCGCTCTTCAGGTGGTTTCAACTATTTACAGCAAATCAATTTTGAAAGGATTGATGGGTTAGGCGTCATTTATGAGGTGTTTTTCGGACAAAATTTCCCAGTGGCTTATGAGCAGAAGATATTGACGTTGAGTCTTGGATCTGATTCCGTTAGGATAAATGGGAAGGAGTGGAATGTTAAGGAGCTTGCGGATAATAATCAGCAAAAACTAAATGAGTATAAAAAGCAACGGCAAGAAGCTTACCAAGAATTTAAACTAAACCTTAAGCAAAACCTGATTAAGTACGGTAAAACCCTAAAAAGTTTGAAAGATGACGAGATTTTACTGTTGGCCGCCAAACTACAAAGTTGTTTGGGCTGTGATAGACCGGAAAAACTTAATTTAAGTATTAAGGCATCATTTTTGAAGGATTATGATCAACAAAAAATTACCTTGTATCGGGCGGCAGGAAAAATCATTGAAAAAGAAATTAAAATGCCATAACAAACTAATATTTTAGTTAAAATGTTGGGGATTTATCCTCAGCAATCGGTTTTAATTGTAAAAAGCCGTAACAATTGTGTTTTTTTTGAGTATATAAAGTAATAATTAAGCTAAATAAGCATTAATTTATTAAGGGTGACGCAACTATTGAATTCAAAGGGGAAACGACCAGTAATAGGAGCAAGTGAGGAATTCCAAGATTTTTCGTAGCTGCTTTTTGCCATTATTTAAATTCTGAATTTTACTTAACCCATAGTCTACTGAAATGCAGAAAAAAATTTTTATTGCCGCAGGCTTAGCGATGGTATTGCTATTATTATATTTTTTTGTGTGGGGAAGAAGTACGGAAGGGGATGAAAACATTATAATAACAGCGAAACGTGGCGATTTTCAAATCGACATCACCACCACAGGAGAGCTGGAAGCCAAAAATGCCACCCGCGTCCAGGGCCCCGCAGGTTTGCGCGTTGCTCACATGTACAGTGTCAAGATTGAAGATATGGTCGATGAAGGCACCAAAGTCAAAAAGGGCGATTACATAGCTCGCCTGGACCGGTCGGAGTTGCTGGATAAAATTCAAAATGAAAATAACGATCTGCAACAGAGCCTTTCTAAATACACACAGACAAAGTTGGATACCGCCTTGGATTTGAGGGCGGCACGCGATGAATTAATTAATCTTAAATTTGATGTGGAAGAAAAGGAAATTGTACTTTCCCAGTCCCAATTCGAGCCTCCTGCTACCATAAAACAGGCTGAAATCAATCTGGAAAAAGCCAAAAGGACCCATAAGCAGGCGATCGAAAACTACCAATTGAAATCAAACAAGGCGGTGGCTCAAATGCAGGAGGCTGCGGCAAGATTGGCTGATGACCAGTCCAGATTCGACTTTTTAAATAAATTGCTCAGTGGCTTTAAAATTTTGGCGCCGGAAGATGGTATGGTTATATATAAACGGTCTCGCGGATCAAAAGTCAGCGTGGGCTCTACGATCAGTCCCTGGGATCCCACCGTGGCCACGTTGCCTGATCTGAGTACTATGATATCTACGACCTATATTAATGAAGTAGATATCAGGGTAGTGAAAAAAGGCCAAAAGGTTAATATTGGTTTGGATGCCTATCCTGATAAAAAACTGACGGGCAGTGTTATAAGTGTTGCTAATATTGGGGAACAAAAACCCAATTCGGATGCCAAGGTATTCCAGGTAAAAGTAGAAATTAATCAAGCAGACACCACCCTTCTACCAGCGATGACCACCAGTAATACCATCATTGCAGAGGTAATTCCCGACAAAATTTATATCCCTTTGGAATGCCTCCATAGTCAGGGAGACTCAGTAAGTTATGTAATTAGGAAAACCGGCATAGATTTTATAAAACAGCAAGTTGAGTTTGGCAAATCAAATGCCAACGATATTGTCATAGAAAGAGGCGTGAAAGAGGGAGACAAGCTTTACCTGTCAATTCCCGAGGGTATCGCGGATGCTGAAGTGCGCTATTTGACTGACGAATTAGTAGCCGACAACTAGCTGAAATTTCGAAATAATGATACAAAAATTATTACTGAATTTCTATATTGCCCAGGAAGCAGTAATAGCCAATAAAATACGCTCTTTGCTCACGGCACTGGGTATTATATTTGGCGTGGCTGCGGTGATTGCCATGCTGGCAATTGGCGCCGGCGCTCAGCAGGAAATTCTGGAGCAAATAAAACTGGTAGGCGTAAACAACATTGTGATAACACCTGTTGTAGAGCAGTCAGAGCAAGAGGTAGAGGAGGAAGAGCAATCAGGTGCCAAACAACAAAATAAATTTTCCGCAGGGTTGACTTTGCTGGACATGCGAAGTATACAGAAAACACTACCTGGGATCCAGGCGGTAAGCCCGGAGATCCTGATCGAGACTTTTATCGTCAAAAACGGGATCCGCCGTACGGCGAAATTGGTAGGTGTGGAAAACGATTATTTTGGTATTTCAGCATTTGAAATGGCCAAAGGACGATATTTTAACAAGACCCAACTGATCAAAGGAGAGCCAGTTTGTATCATCGGACAGGGACTTGCTGCTAAATTTTTTAGTCAGGAGGAGCCGCTGGGTAAAAAAATCAAAGTTGGGAACCATTGGCTAATGGTTGTGGGTGTTTTGAAAGAAAGAATTATATCTACCAAAAGTATTGATAACCTGGGTATTCGTGATTACAATATGGATGTTTACGCTCCTTTGCAAACAGTATTGATCCGCTATAAGAACAGGGCGTTGGTAACCGAAGCCATGATCAAGAGAGCAGACCCAAGAAATAATGGAGAAAATACCGCTCCTACGAATTATCATCAATTGGATCGTTTGGTGGTGCAAGTGGAGGAGACCAATATTATTAACGCTGCCGCTGAAGTGGTTTCAAGATTGCTTAAGAGGCGTCACTACGACATGGTGGATTATGAGATACAAATCCCCGAACTGCTTTTGAAACAGCAGCAACGTACCAAAAGCATATTTAACTTTGTTTTGGGGGCCATTGCCGGTATTTCGTTGCTGGTTGGCGGGATCGGGATTATGAACATTATGCTGGCTTCCGTAATGGAAAGGATCAAGGAGATAGGTTTAAGACTGTCTCTGGGTGCAAAAAAATTAGATATCGTGTTGCAATTTTTATGTGAAGCGGTGATGATCAGTGTTTCCGGGGGATTGATCGGTATTTTTTTAGGGATTGCTTTGGCGGCAGTCGTATCAGAAGTGGCCGAAATTCCCACCATCATAACTTTTTCATCCATCGTTTTATCATTTGGTGTGGCGGCCACGGTAGGTTTGATATTTGGTATCACACCGGCCAGAAGAGCAGCCAGCCAGGACCCAATTACATCATTGCGACATGAATAAATTCAAAATTACGCTTGTTCTTTTTACAATTACACTTTCCACCAGTTTATGTTTTTCCCAGGGGATTCAAAAAAATGTTGAATTTGATTACAACCTGGTGGATATTATTCAACTGGCAAAATCGCAATCTCCGGCCTGGTTGCAGGCGGAAACCAGGAAGGAAAATAGATATTGGCAATTCCGCACCTTTAAGTCTAATTACAATCCGCAGTTGCAGTTACAGGGAAGACTACCTGACTTTCAACGGCGGTTTACACCGGTAACCCAGCCCGACGGGAGTATTGAATTCAGGTCGGTATCCAATAACAATTCCAATCTGAGTATGCGCCTGATCCAGAATATCAGCACCACTGGAGCCAGGGTCTTCATTAACTCAAACGTCGCCAGGTTTGATGATTTTGACCAGGATCTGAGCCGCTACAACGGATCGCCGATTTCTATAGGCCTGGAACAACCGATTTTTCAATTCAATAACCTTGCCTGGGATAAAAAAATTGAGCCGCTTAGATATGAAGAATCTCAAAAGGGATATTTTGAAGAGTTGGAACAAATAGCTATCGATGCAACGCAGCAATATTTTGCTTTATTGCTGGCCCAGATAAATGTGGAGATGGCCAAAAAGAATCAGGCTAATAATGATACCATTTACAAAATAGCCCAGGGCCGCTATCAACTGGGAAAAATCGGGGAAAATGATCTGTTGCAACTGGAAGCAAATTTAATCAATTCAACATTGGATGTAGCCCAGGCACAATTGGATTTGGAAACATCTTCCTTAAACCTGAAATCATATGTAGGACTGTCTGATACCGGCAACATCTCCTTGTCGCTGCCTGCCGAGATCCCTCAGTTCCCTGTGGACACTGAAAAAGCCCTTTTTGAGGCCAATAAAAACAGAGTAGACCCGGTTTCCTTTTCAAGGAGATTGCTGCAAGGCGACCGGGAAATTGCGCAGGCCAGGGGTGACAACGGTGTTAACCTGGATTTACTCGCCACATTTGGATTAAACAACAGTGGTGGGGAATTTGGCGATATATACAGGGACCCTAATAATCAACAAACCGTTTCTTTGAATTTGACTGTACCGATATTGGATTGGGGAAGACAGAAGTCCAGAATTAAAACAGCGGAAGCTAATCAACAGCTTATTCAATATCAGATCAATCAGGAAAAGGTAAATTTCGAGCAGGAGGTTATGACACATGTCAAAAGGTTTGATATGCTCAGAGAACAGGTCAAAGTACGAAGGAAATCAGACGACATTGAATCGAGAAAATATGAAATCAGTAAGCAACTCTTTTTAATAGGCAAGATCGATATTACCACGTTGAACATCGCACTTAGAGATAAGGATTCAGCGAAAAGAAATTATATCACCTCGCTAAAAGACTTTTGGGAGGCTTACTTCACGTTAAGAAAATTGACTTTGTATGATTTTGAACGAGGAGATTTGTTATTAAAGGAGCTTAATAAATAGCATCGTGGATAAACTAGTCAAATACAACCAGATTATATATGCCATATTGGGTAGCCTTGGCGTACTTTTATTGCTTTTCGGTGGTATTAATATTTTGATGGAATTTTTTCCCGGAAACCGGCATGGCGGCGATCCTAATACACTGGTTACTGAGGAGGAGGCAAGAGCATTGGCTGATAAGGATTTGAGAAAGCAGGTGATCTCAATGGAAGGGATGCAAGACTTCGACACTGCCAGCGGTATATATATCATCCCAATCACTCATAAAACGCTTGATGAGTTTCAACAAAGGCGGGAAGTGGATTATGGATTGCTTAGTATGAAGTCAGGTTCAGGCAAAAGTTATTACTACTCCCGGTACTATAACAATTTGGTGCTATATGATTTTGCCGACAGGCAAAGTTACATATTGTTTAATGAACGCATTAATATCGACAGATTTCAGTCAATAAAAACGGCCAATGACCACTTGATACTGATCACTGGCTGGAAAGAAGATACTAACAAAGACGGTCGGTACGATGATTCTGACAAAAAAGCACTATACCTCTACATACACTCCCTTCAGGAACTCAGATCCATTGATTTACAGGATTTCAAGTTTATTAACTTTCAATATCTGGAGAAAGCTGACAAGCTGGTTATCAACGTTATTTTTGACATCAATGGCGATGGGTTATATGATATTAGCCAGGACCCTGAAATTCTCCTTGAATATTCCATGGAGGAAAAAGTATTGAGAAAACTTATAGAAGATAAGCAACTCAATAAACTGCAGCATTTAATTGATGGTGAAGTTGATTAAGTCATTGGGATAACCTACCTGAAATGCCGGGAGTCGCATAATCTATTCATGATGGGAAAGGTGTTTTTTGAGTAAAAACGCACCTGTGTCAAAGAACAAAACGAATTGGCCGGCATCTTATTATAAACCACCGTTACTTTGTCTTACTATTTTTATTCAGTATTCTCATATTAACCACAATAGATATGAATAAGAGGAAGATACTTTGGTTTACGGGAGTGGTGGCCACTTTCGTGCTTTTTTATTTCTTGATACCCAATTCGGTTTACAATCAGTCGCCCATGATTTTTTCAATGATTGGTGCGGTATTATTTACTTTTTTTCTTATTCAAACCATCGGGGATTTTAAATCCATCAGGGAATTCAATAAGCCGGAACCCAGCGAAAAAAGACAGGCGCATAACATTGCTCCGTGGATGGTCATACCGGGAATTGCCATGATTTTCGTTTTTGTCATGAATTTTTCATCAAACGAAAGAGAAGAACTAAAGGCCTACGGCCAAAAAGTTGCTGGAACGATTATCGATGGTAGCTCTTTTAAAACACGTAGAGGAGGAACATACAACGTAACAGTTAAGTTTAAGACTAAAGAAGGCAAAGAAATGATTGTTGAGGAAAGCGTGGGAGAGCAGGAGTTTAAAAGCTTCTACAAAGGACAGGAAGTGGAACTGGTCTATTCCAGCAATAACCCGAAGATGGTAGAGTTATTAACGAATAACGCTACGATTGAGGCCTATTCGGGTGTAAAAGACAGGGATATAAGTGCTAAGGATTTAATGAAATTAGTCACCTTTACTCCTGATAGTGTAGGAACAGTATTAAATGATATTAACTACCAGTGGGCATATAAGCAGGAAGATAATGCCTGGGTTAATCAACGAAAAAATTTGCTGATTAAGGTTAAGCCCAACGAAGTCATAAATTATTTATCATTTAGCGATGCCTTTTCTACCTTTCCACAGGAGCTTGAAAAACAACAATTTGAGCAGATCGATTCAGAGGATGAGAAAGTTAAGTTATACGAAAATGACGAATTCCTGGCATCAGTTGAAACACAACTTATGGAAAGCTCAAAATTGGCTACCATCATTACTATGTGGAAGAAGTAAGGTCAAAGAAAGACCGTTATCCGGCTGTTTTTAAATCATCATTGAACCAGGTAACGGTTTGTGGTAAAGTCAATTCGTACTTAATTATATCCCGGTATAACTAAACGGACTGATTTGCTTTAACTCTCTTTTGATGTCCTCATTTACCTCCAAATTATCGATAAAATCGGCAATAGCTTCGGCAGTGATTTTGTCATTTTTTCTGGTGAGCGCCTTTAAGGCTTCGTAGGGTTGTGGGTAGGCTTCCCTTCTCAATATAGTTTGGATAGCCTCAGCAATCACTGCCCAGTTATCTTCCAGGTCAGCATCAATGGTCTGTTGATTCAGCTGAATTTTATTGAGTCCTTTTTTTAATGAATTCAGGGCAATCAACCCGTGCGATAACGGAACGCCAATGTTTCTTAGAACCGTTGAGTCTGTCAGATCTCTTTGTAATCTTGAAATTGGCAATTTGGCTGAAAGGTGCATCAATAGCGCATTAGCTACGCCCATATTTCCTTCCGCATTTTCAAAATCAATAGGGTTTACCTTATGAGGCATGGCAGAAGAGCCCACCTCCCCTTCCTTTATTTTTTGCTTAAAATAGCCCATGCTGATATATTGCCAGACATCCCGGCTTAAATCAATCAGGATAACATTAATCCTTTTTAGACTATCGAATAATGCGGCTAAATTATCGTAGTGTTCGATTTGGGTGGTAGGCTCGCTTCGTTGCAACCCCAGGTATTTATTGACAAAGTGATGACCAAAATTGCTCCAGTCAATATCCGGGTAAGCCACGTGATGCGCATTAAAATTACCGGTGGCACCTCCGAATTTGGCGGAAAAAGGTACCATCTTAAGTAAGGCAAGTTGCTTTTCGATTCTTTCCTTAAACACCTGCAACTCTTTTCCCAGTTTCGTAGGTGAAGCCGGCTGTCCGTGAGTTTTGGCCAACATAGGTACATCCTTCCAGTTTTCTCCCAATTGATTAATGAGCGCGTTTACTTCTTCCAACAATGGTAGGTATACATTTTCCAGACCGTTTTTTAAGGATAAAGGAATGCTGGTATTATTGATATCCTGAGAGGTTAAGCCAAAATGAATGAACTCCTTTTGATCACCGATGCCCAAAGCATCAAATTTTTCCTTCAAAAAATATTCCACTGCCTTTACATCGTGATTGGTGGTTTTTTCTATTTCCTTGATTTTCAGTCCATCCGCCTGGCTGAAATCAGAGACGATGGATCTCAGTTTGGCAAATAGACCATGATCAAAATCCTTTAGTTGTGGGATGGGTAACTCGCATAAAGCAATAAAATATTCTATTTCTACTTTTACCCTGTATTTGATTAACCCAAATTCTGAGAAGTATTCACTCAGAACGTTAGTCTGTCGATGATAACGGCCGTCAATGGGCGAAATAGAGGTCAAAGGATTTAGTTCCATCATGTTCTAGCTTTTCAGAATGCAAAAATAAGAATTTATACCCGAAAAGAGTCTATTCTCTCCCTGGATGTTGATAAAATTCTGGTACCATTAATATGATAATTTCACCCCGATATTAGGCGATATTTATTAGTTTTGTCAGGATTTTAAATTTGGTACGGGTAAATCTTATTTTTGATTATGGCATTTGGTTTTTTTAAAAAAAACAGGGAAAAGAGAAAAAATACTTCCGGTCAGCAAAACGCAAAATCTGTTAACAGCCATTACTACAACTTAAAGGTGAAGGAAATTGTCCAGGAAACCCAAGATGCTATTTCCCTGGTGTTTGAGATGCCCGAACCTAAAATGCAGTATAAATCAGGCCAGTTTCTTACCTTGATTTGTGAAATTGAAAATAAGGAGGTCAGGAGATCGTATTCATTCAGCAGTGCGCCGGAGGTTGATGAGGATATTGCGGTTACGATCAAAAGAGTTAAGGGAGGTCTGATGTCCAATTATTTGCCCGACCATGTCAAGGTGGGAGATACCGTCAGGGTAATGGAACCTATGGGCGTTTTTACCACCGAATTTGATCCCAATAACAAAAGACATATCATTATGTTTGCCGGTGGCAGCGGCATTACGCCGATGATGAGCCTGATCAAATCGACGCTGACCAGAGAGCCTGAAAGCGTGGTGTCACTCATTTATGCCAATAGAAACATTGACACTGTCATTTTTAAAGAGGAGCTTGATAAATGGCAGACCAAATACGAGGGAAGACTGCACGTTATCCACATTCTGGATGAGGCGCCAATGAACTGGCAGGGACATTCCGGGCTGCTTAACCACGAAATGTTGACCAGGCTTTTTGAAAGGATCCCGGATTGGGGAGAAGATAAAACCAGCTATCTCATGTGTGGGCCTGAAGGCATGATGATCAATGTTGAGACCCTGTTGGCACAACAAAATATTGCCAGGGAAAAGATCATCAAGGAAAGCTTTGTAGCCGGCACCGTCAACAAGGATGATAAGTCCGGGGAAGGTGACAGCGCAACTTTGAAGGCCAGGACCGTTAAGATCCGATACCAGGGGGAGGAACATGTTATTTCCGTGCAACCCGGGAAAACGATTTTAGAGACCGCATTAGATGATGGCATCGATCTTCCCTATTCCTGCCAGGCCGGTTTGTGTACCGCCTGCCGCGGAAAGTGCCTTTCCGGCAAGGTTAAACTTGACGAAGAAGAAGGCCTTTCCAGCGATGAGCGTGAAGACGGTTACATACTTACCTGCGTGGGACACCCTCTGACAGATGATGTCGTGATTGAAATAGGGTAATTTCAGGAGATCATTTCCATTTTAGATCTTCATTCGGTTTCTTCGTCTACATATCTAATATCCCGGTCTAACTCGTCAAATAGCTCATTGAGGTTAATTCCCCCTAAGTTTTTATAAACAAACCTGGGCTTGTAGGGATAGTGGATCAGGTCCAGATCGGAGGTATTCCCACTAAGTACCAGAATGGAATTGAAACCTAACTCTACCGCACCTTTGATGTCGGTTTCCATGGTATCTCCAATCATAATAGTTTGTGCCGTTTTCAGATTCAACTTTTTTCTTGCCGCTCTCATCATAAAAGGACTTGGTTTTCCCACGGAATATGCTTTTTTACCGGTGGCTTTCTCCAGGCTGGCAACGAGGGCACCGCAGCCAGGCCTATAGCCTCCCTCGGTCGGGCAGGTCTCATCCAAATTGGTGGCAATGAGATGTGCGCCCTTTAGAATCATGTTTTGGGCCATTTCCAAACTTTCATAATTCAGGGTTCTGCCTTCCGCCACAATTACATAATCGGGATCATTGCTTGTGATACCATAACCCGCTTCATATAAAGCTGTCAATATGCCACCTTCTCCTATTACATAGGCGGTGCTTTCCGGTTTGTTGAGTGACAGGAAATCCACGGTCGCCATAGCGCAAGTATAAAAGTGACGCTCTTCCACCTCCAGGCCATATTTTTTTAGTTTTACCTTCAAATCCTTTGGCGTTGGGGAGCTATTATTGGTCAGAAACAGGAACCGGATATCCCGATCTAAAAGGGTATTAATAAATTCATGTGCCCCTTCGATCAATTCCTTGCCCCTGTAAAGAACACCGTCCATGTCTAACAAGAACCCGTATTCATTTTTATTTTTGAGATTCATTTTAAATTCTTTAATTATGAAATACACAAAGATATATCAAATTAATTGTATAAATCATACTGTAAAGTAATTTTTAATATATAAATAATAATTAACATTTAATTTTATTGAAAGTTCAATAATTGATCATTTCTGCTTAATCTATTGCCAGAAATTAATTTTTATCTCGGACATCTAAACTGATTTTTGGAGGGAAGCTAATATTTTTTGCCTACTGGCAGGATATAGGAAGGTCGGTGAAGACAGTGAAGCTGGTCTTGTAATTCTTTTAGGCTAGGGCCATATGATCTCGATCACTTTGTCTCTCAGGGCAATAGTGCTCCGGCTGCAATTTTCAGGGCGCTCGATCTGTAGCTGGTTTTCCTGGTGAATCACTTCCTCCTGCCCGGAAACTGCAAAGCTGTTTTTTTTGTGAAAAATGACAATTCTCTCTTCCTTTTCAGAGTCAATGGAAAGTGTGAAATGATCTGTATCAGCCGTTATCTGCTCGCTTCTTTGAAAATCATGATCTATATCCTCCAGTAACTTAATGATACGGTCGCCATCCGGTACTCCATAACCGACATAATTATTGGCATAGGGATACAGGTTGCCTGATCGTTCAATAACTTCCCGAATTTGATAGTTGGTGAGATCAGGATTTTTTTGCATAATGCAGGCCGCCAGCCCTGTTATAATCGGGGCTGAAAAGGAAGTTCCGTTATTGGAATAACAGGCAATATTGGGCTTGACATAATTTAAAAAATCAGGCCCTAACGCACTGTACCTAATCTTAGCACAACTGCCGGCTACCGTCGCACCAACGGAAATGACTCCCTTGGCATCGGCAGGAGCTGAAACCACGCGCCAATTTGGATCATGGCCCTCATTGCCGGCGGCTACGATAATTAACATTCCTTTTTCATCAGCGGCGATTTGTGCCGCCACGGAGATTTTGCTGGACTTTCCATCCATGTCCTCAGGGCTGTAATTCTCCTTGGGATCATCAAACCCAAGCGAATAACCCAGAGAGGTGTTAACCAGCCGTACGCCTAAACTATCGAGCCACTCAATGGCTTCAATCCAAAAATCTTCTTCCCCCCTGTATTCATAGTTGGTATGATCGGTGCGAGCCAAATAGTAGCTGGCGCCAGTGGCCAGTCCATACTGCGTATTTGATGATTTATTATATCCGGCCACCATTTTCCAAACAGTGGTTCCATGGGAGTTTGAAAACGACTGCAGATTGCTGAAAGGTTTTGAATTGCCGGGTTGCAGGTAATCTCTGAATCCCAATACCCTGTCATCGGCAAATATTGGTTTAAGACTGGCGTTGACTCTGGCGCCAAAGTATCCGACATCTATTATTCCTATTTTTACCCCGCTACCATCCAGATTTTGAGCCTTTATTTCCTTGGCGTTTATTTGATCCAGCACCGACGTAAAATCCGGGCTGTTACCTTCCAAAACGTTTAATACCTTTAATCGTTGATCTACCCTGTCGATGGCACTAACAAATGGCAATGACCTTACTTCTTCCAAGGATTCCGGGGAAATTTCAGCGCTTACAGCATTTAGCCATTTTGAGCGATGAATGGTTTTGACCGCCAGGCTGGCAAGACTATCTATGTAGGGTTGATATATCGGCAGATCGCTCGATTGATGCAATGGCAATCCGAGATTTTTACGGTTGTTGATAGCTTGATCAGATACGGCAGGCGTGGATTTTGTAAGCTGTCCCTTGTCAGCGAAAGTAATCCAATACCGACTCGGTGCCTGTGCTAGAATATCACCGGGTATTGAAAAAAACAGGATTAGCAAGATACAGCAGAATCTGATCATATAAGGGATATTTTTTTTTTTGTAATCACCAAGTTAATAAATAATAATCAAATGAACATGACATTTAATTTGTTAAATTCGAGAAATCCTAAACAAGAAATGTACCGCATTGCCAAAATCGGATATTGTTTGCAGGATAATTAAACAAAGAACGATGACACTATGAAATACTTACCTATTGGTGCTGAGCTTTTTAAGTTGAACAGGGCCAATTTGATAAAACAGCTAAAACCCAATAGCATTGCCATACTAAATGCCAACGATATCATGCCTACCAATGCAGATGGTATCATGCCCTTCAGACAAAATAACGATCTTTTTTACCTTTCCGGTATTGACCAGGAGGAGACAATTTTAGTATTGATACCTGATTTTCCCGAGGAAAAATTTCGGGAAATGCTGTTTATCAAAGAAACCAGCGAGCTGATAGCAATTTGGGAAGGACACAAATTAACCAAAGAGGAAGCCACTGAGATCAGTGGCTTAAAAAGTGTTTTCTGGACCTGGGAATTTGAGAAAATGTTACCTTCCTTAATGGCCAGTGTCCAACACATATACCTTAACACTAATGAACATACACGGGCTGAAATCAATGTGGAAACCAGGGATGCGAGATTTATCAAGTTTTGTAAAGCGCATTACCCTTTGCATCACTACAATAGATTGGCACCTGTCATGCATGACTTGAGGTCAGTAAAGTCGGAGCGCGAGATTGCTATGTTGCAAAAGGCCTGCGACATTACGGCAAAGGGGTTTCAACGGATTCTAAAATTTGTAAAACCAGGGGTAATGGAATATGAGATTGAAGCGGAATACATGCATGAGTTTTTAAGAAACCGATCCAGGGGTTTTGCCTATCAACCGATCATTGCCTCCGGAGGTAACGCCTGCGTTTTACACTATTTGGAAAATAACAAGGCGTGCATGGCCGGTGATGTTTTATTGATGGACGTCGGTGCCGAATATGCCAATTACAATGCCGATATGACAAGGGCTATTCCTGTAAACGGAAGGTTTACCAATAGACAAAAAGCAGTTTACAACGCGGTGTTAAAGGTGAAAAATGAGGCTACAAAGCTACTTACACCTGGAAATACGCTTAAAGATTACAATGAGGAGGTGGGTAAAATAATGGAAAGCGAGTTGATAGGTTTAAAGCTGCTGGATAAGACCGATGTGAAAAATCAAGACCCCGGAAGCCCCTTGTTTAAAAAATATTTTATGCACGGGACTTCACATCACCTGGGGCTGGATGTTCATGATGTAAGCAATATGGAGCGACCGATGCAGGAGGGCAATGTCTTTACCGTGGAGCCAGGAATATATATCCCCGATGAAAACTTAGGGATCCGTCTGGAAGATGATGTCGTGATCACCAAGGAAGGAGTGTTTAACCTGATGGGGCAAATACCCATTGAAGCTGACGAGATTGAAGAGGTCATGAATTCCTGATGGCACGCCTATACCGCCATTTTTTGTTGCTTGCATACGTCATACATATCATTTCAAAAGAAGATTACCATAGACACAAGAGCGCTTTACAGGTTAAGTATTTTACCCGTAGATTCTCTTCGGCCATAATAGGAACATTGATGTAAATTAATTGCCATATTGATCTAAATCATTTCATTTTCCTGCCAATTCCGATATTTTAATGTTCGCATGAAATGGGATTTAAGCATGCAGGATTTTATCGAAAAACTAATCGAATATGCCGCCAAAGCTCCTTCAGGACATAACACACAGCCCTGGAAATTTGCCTATTATAAAAACATTGTAAAAATATTTCCCGACTATAGCAGGAGCCTGCCTGTTGTGGATGAGGATAACCACGCGTTGTTTATTAGTTTAGGCTGTGCAGTGGAAAACCTCATAGTTGCCGCGGGTCATTTTGGGTATTTGGCTAAAGTGGATTACTTTCCCTCCTACGAAAATAATGAGTGCATCCGGGTCAAGCTTGAGGAAGGCACCATTGATCCGGATAACCGGTTGTTTGAAGCCATCGATAAGAGACAATCGACCCGAAGTCAATACAACGGACGCAACATACCGGCTGAAGATGTGAGTGCCCTGCTGAGCACTTTGCATTACGAAGGAGTTAAGTCGTTGATTTTTAATAAGAAACAGGAGATTATTCCCTTGATAGAATTTGTCAGACAGGGTAGTAGCAAGCAATTTTCCAACAAAACCTTTAAAAATGAACTGCTTTCCTGGGTCAGGTTTAACGCGAAGGCGGCCGAAGCTACCTGTGATGGATTACGTAGTGCGACTATGGGTTCGCCGGCAGTGCCTTCTTGGTTGGGTAAGTTGATAATCACATTACTCACTCCTTCAGGGGAGGCTAAAAGAGCTGAAAAACTAATTAAATCCGCTGCTGCGCTGATGATTTTTATTGCAGAGGCAGATGATAAAAGAAACTGGATTAACCTGGGCAGGACATTTGAAAGAGTAGCCCTGACTGCGACTGCCTTAGGGATCAAGCATTCCCATTTGAATATGCCTTGCGAAGAGGTAGAAATCAGAAATAAGCTGGCCAGGTATTTAGGATTAAGCAATAAACAACAGCCTTTGTTGTTGATCAGGTTAGGTTATGCAGACTTTATGCCCTACTCCTTTCGCAGGCCGTTAAATCGGATAATTTATAAAGAAAAAAGTTTAGATAACCCCGAATTAAAGGAACCGCTGAAAGCGTCCACGAGCGATGATTCCTGATCAAAACAGCGGGAGGCCGTGATTGAAAAGTCAGTAAAAGATGCTACGATTTGCTTTTATATTTATCGTTTTTGTTCATGGGTTGATCCACCTGTTAGGGTTTGCCAAGGAATGGAATCTGATGCCGCTGAGCCAGTTGTCCGGTAAGACATTGCTGCCATTGAACGAAAATCTTTCAAAGTTTTTTGGCACGTTGTGGTTGTTGTCTTTCCTTGCCTTAGTGGCAGCAGGCCTGGCTTTTTTATGGAAGAAGGAATGGTGGACGCACCTGGCGTTGATTTCGATAATCATCTCTCAACTATTAATAGTCCTGTACTGGCCGGATGCAAAGGTGGGAACTATTGCCAATGTAATCATTTTGGTGGCTATCATTTTATCTTTTACTCACCGGCAATTTGAGCGTGAGACGAAGTACGAAGTGCAAAATTTGCTGGCAGACGGTACTGAAAGTGAGCGTTCAGTAATAACCATGGATATGTTGGAAACGCTTCCGGGCCCCGTACAAAAATGGCTTAAAAACGCAGGGGTAATCGGCAAAAATCATATCCGGCAGATTTATTTGGAACAAAACGGTAAGATCCGCTCCAAGGAGGGAAGTGCCTGGCTGCCGGTAGTTGCCAGGCAGTTTTTTACTACGGAGGTCCCCGGTTTTATTTGGAATGTCGAGGGGAAACAAGGATCCATATTTAAAGTGGTGGGACGAGATAAATACCGGCATGGCAAGGGGCACATGCTTATTAAAATGTTTTCAATGATTCCTATAGTCAGTGAGGAGGGGAAGGAAGTTAACCAGGGAGCGATGTTAAGATATCTTGCGGAAACTGTGTGGTTTCCTACCATGGCCTTAAGCCAATATATTTCGTGGGAAGGGATCGATGCCAATTCGGCCCGTGCTACCTTCATTTATAGAGACCTCAGTGTTTCAGGTGTGTTCGTATTTGACGATGAGGGCAATGTTTCTGCCTTCAAAGCACAAAGATATTATTACAGGGAGAAAGATGAATACTCTTTAGAGAGCTGGTCGGTTTCCATGAGTAACTACCAGCAACCGGCAGGCATCCGGATCCCAATGGCCGGAACCGTATCCTGGAAATTGGAAACCGGTGAATTTATATACTACCAAATGGAAATTACCGATATTGAATATGACGAACCTCTTTCGGCTGTCAGGTAAGGGTATTGCTTAACTGTTTTCAGGGCCTGGTGGGTACTGCTAAAGTCGGAATGGTAGATCACACCAAGACTTTCAGCAAACAAAAAAGGCAACGCCTGACGTTGCCTTTGCTTATAATTTGATTCTTTAAATTATCCGCCGATTGAGATCCTTTTAAAAGATTCCACCGTTAGACCGCTCTTTACACCATCCAGGTATTTGGCGACAGTCAGTGAAGAGTCTTTTACAAAAGCCTGATTTAACAAAGTGTTATCCTTAAAGAACTTATTTAGCTTGCCCATCGCTATTTTTTCTACGATGTTTTCGGGCTTGCCCTCTGCCAGTGCTTGCTCCTTGCCAATTTCAATCTCTTTCTCTACAATAGTTTGGTCTACGCCATCTTTATCTACAGCCAGCGGATTCATGGCGGCGATTTGCATAGCCACATTTCTTCCTGCTTCGCTTTGATCATCTCCGTTAACGCCTTTTAAGGATACCAATACCCCCAATTTACTGCCAGCGTGAACATAAGGTACGACCTGCTCCCCAGCTACACGCTCATAAGCGCTTATTTCGATTTTCTCGCCAATTTTACCAATCAGTTCTACAATCTTTTCAGAGATCGGAAGATCTCCTAATGTCAGGGTTTTAAGTTCATCAATGGAGGCAGGCTTATTGGCCGAAGCCACTTCTACGATGCTTTGTCCCAGGTTTAAAAATTCTTCATTTTTAGCAACGAAGTCAGTTTCACAATTCAGGGCAATCAAGGTAGCTTCTTTGTTTCCCTCATCGGTTTTAATGAAAACCGAACCCTCACTGGTCTCCCGGTCGGATCTGGATGCAGAAACCTTCTGCCCTTTTTTCCTTAAAATTTCGATTGCTTTTTCAAAGTCTCCGTCAGCTTCGGTCAGTGCCTTTTTACAATCCATCATGCCGGCACCGGTTTGCTGCCTTAGTTTATTAACTTCTTGTGCTGTAATAGCCATTTTGTTAATTAGGTTTTAGTATGAATGACAATTTGAATTACTTAGTAACAAAAATTGAACACCGTAAAAATCAACGATGTTCAATTCTTATAGTGTTTTATTTGATCTAAATCTTTATTCTTTTTTTGATTCCTCACCTCCGGATTCCACACTTTCTTCAGCGGGTTTTTCGGCTGCTTTGGCTTCTACCTCCACCTCTGCGGCTTGTGGCGCCTCCTCGGCTTGTTCTCCATTATTGCTGTCCATCTTGATTTTCGCTTCTTCCTCCTGCTTTAGCTTCGCTTCATCCTTATCTTTTTTCCTTTCCATCAATCCTTCTTCGATAGCTTTACCAATTTCGGTCACAATCAAGCTGATAGACTTGAATGCATCATCGTTTGCCGGAATAGGAAAATCGACAAATTCGGGGTTGGAGTTGGTATCGACCATGGCATAAACCGGGATGTTCAATTTCTGAGCTTCTTTAACAGCGATATGCTCACGCTTAATATCCACGATAAACAATGCTGCCGGTAGCCTGGTAAGGTCGGAGATACCACCGAGAATTCTCTCCAACTTGGTTTTTTCCCTGCTTACCATTAGTCGTTCTCTTTTGGCCAGGTTTTGGTAGGCCTCATCTTTCATCAGTTTTTCGATGGAAGACAATTTTTTCAAAGACTTCCTTATTGTGCTGAAGTTGGTGAGCATTCCACCGAGCCATCTTTCCGTAACATAAGGCATTTTTAACCTTTGTGCTTCTTCAGCTACCAGGTTTTTAGCCTGTTTTTTAGTGGCCACGAACATTACTTTTCTTCCTGATCGTACCACCTGCTTGATTGCGTTGGATGCTTCTTCGAGGCAAACAAGCGACTTATTAAGATCGATAATATGGATGCCATTTCTTTCCATGAAGATATATGGCGCCATCTTAGGATCCCACTTTCTCGTCAAGTGCCCAAAATGAACACCAGCATCCAGTAAGTCATTGTATTTTAAATTGCTCATTAAAAGGTGATGATTATAATATTATCGTTTACTAAATTGAAATCTTCTCCTGGCCTTCCTTCTACCATATTTTTTTCTCTCCACCATTCTCGGATCCCTGGTAAGAAAACCTTCGGACTTTAAGGGACCGCGAAATTCAGGGTTTACCTCGCACAATGCTCTGGCAATGGCCAATCTTACCGCTTCGGCCTGGCCTTTAAATCCGCCACCGCCTACATTGATGTTGATATCAAAACTATCGGCACTTTCCACAGCGGTTAAAGGCTGCTTTACCACTACCCGTAGTATTTCGGTTGGGAAATAGCTGTCAAGCGTTTTGTCATTAACTTTTATTTCCCCGTTTCCGGATTTAAGATAGATTCTGGCTACTGATGTCTTCCTTCTGCCAATTGAATTAACGACGTCCATTAATTTTATTTTTAAATTTTAAATTCTTTTGGTTGCTGCGCTTCATGAGGATGCTCGGCACCTTCATAAACATGCAAGTTTTTAAATATCTGTCTTCCCAGCCGGTTTTTAGGTAACATCCCACGGATTGCTCTCTCCACTAATAAAGTGGAAGACTTTTCCTTCAACTGTCTCGGCGTGATTTGCTTTTGTCCGCCGGGATAACCTGTATATGATAAGTACACCCTGTCATCCCATTTCTTGCCGCTTAATTTGACCTTATCAGCATTAATGACGATCACATGATCTCCACAATCAACATGGGGTGTGAAACTTGGTTTGTATTTACCTCTTACAATTTTTGCCACCTCGCTGGCCAACCTTCCCAATGCCTTGGAGTCGGCATCTACAATGACCCACTGCTTGTCAACGGTTTGCTTATTGGCAGAGATAGTCTTATAACTTAAAGTATCCACTTATTTACTGTTAATTTGTATCAAATGAAATATACGCCCTTAAAAAGGGACACAAAGATAGAGGCTTATTTTTGGAAATGCAATAACCTGGGAAAAAAATAATGGCATTTATGCGTTGATCCCGGCCGGTTTAAATCCTATTGGTTTTTCCCTGTAAAGATGCCAAATTACCATTTTTCTCCTTACTCCTCAAATATTTTTGTCAAGTTGTTTCAGCAACACCGAAAAATCTTTTGGGTACTCGACATTTACCGACAGGTCATTGCCAGTCATATCTTTAAATTTAAGATAACGGGCATGCAGGGCAATTCTTTTGATCAGGGGTAATTCTTCTGTGCCTTTTTTAAGGTGGTAGTTTCTTTTAATGGAGGATAGATAGAAGTGATGGCCTCCATATACAAGATCTCCAATGATAGGCGCCTGCTGATGGGCCAGGTGTACTCTTATTTGGTGCATCCGGCCACTGTGCGGAAAGCAAGCCAGCAGCGTGTGCGCGCGAAAAGCTTTGATCGTGTCGATCGTTGTTGTTGACTCCTTGCCCCGGTAATGGTCTATCCTCACCGTACCCTTTCCCGATGAGAAAATGGGCGCTTCAATTTTTAAATCTTTAAAATTGTGAATGCCTTCCGCAACAGCGTGATATTCCTTGATTACTTCGCGCTTTTCAAATTGGATGGAAAGTGACCTGTAAGCTTCCGGACTTTTAGCAATAGCCAAAGCCCCCGAGGTTTCCTTATCCAGCCGGTGGCATAATTGTGCTAAAGGATGATAATTTTTTGCTAAGCTCAATAAATTGACCTCATCGTTACGGTCATCAAGGCTGGCAACGAAAGGAGGTTTATTGATAACTATATAATTATCATTCTCAAATACTATTAACTCTTCGAATTTTAATTTCCCCATTTGGGCAAATCTACGAAAGTCAGATTAAATTAATACCATTTGGCAGCTGATGAAGATAGAATAATAGCTGGTGGAGAAATTTCCAATCAAATGAAAGTTTGCTTACCCGAGATCTATTATGAATTGCTCCACTCGTGGAAGTTGACCACATTGCCAACTTTGTCAAGATAAAAAGTTACGCTGCACCTATTCATATATCCCTTATCATTTTTGTGTGTAAATTTATGATACACCACATATTTATAAGGGGGGACATTTACCTGCACTACGTCCGACCACTCCAGCGACTCGTAGCTTTCCCAGTTGATCAGCTTATCTTTCAACCAGATTTTCACATGATTAATGGCACCATTTTCTGTTACAAAGGACATTTCCGCTTCTACTAATTTCCATAATACAAATTTCCGTATTAAATATTAACCATTAATTATTGAAAAATTAATAAAAGATTAATTTTGTCTGTATAGGTTAAGAATAAATGAATATGGCTGAGAACCAGACACTTGTTTTTAGTTAATTCCTTAGGCAGTGGGCAAAGCAAAACTAAAGGTCGATCCTTCTTCTACTTTGCTTTGTACTTCTATTCTGGTGTCGTGCGCCTCCAATACATGTTTTACAATAGCCAGCCCCAGGCCGGTTCCGCCCTTATCCTTGGAACGGCTTTTTTCCACCCGGTAAAAACGCTCAAATATGCGTTTAATATCTTCATCGGGGATTCCTCTTCCATTATCCGAAACAGTAATGAGTACTTCCTTTTTTCTTTTTTCAAAACCAACCCTTACTGAGCCTTGCTTTCGTGTATATTTTATGGCATTGGAAATTAGGTTGAGCATGACCTGGTAAATTCTTTGCTGGTCGGCCACGACAAATACCTGGTTGTTGGAGAACTCCGTAAACCCCATGTCAATTTCCTTTTTTTCGGCCTCCCCTTCCAGTTGTTCGAATACTTCATTAACTACGGCAAATACGTTAAAGCGCTCATATTGCATCTTGATTTGCCCGGTTTCCATTTGCGATAGGGTGAGCAGGTCCTGCACCAGTATATCCAGGCCATCCAGGCTTTTAGCAGCTTTCTTTAGAAATTTTTGTCTCACCTTTTTATCTTCTATGGCACCGTCGAGCAGGGTATGGACAAATCCCTGGGCGCTGAAAATGGGTGTTTTTAACTCATGAGAAATGTCTGCAATAAACTCCCGCCGAAAGTTTTCTGTTTTTTTAAGCTGATCTATTTCCTGTTGTTTGGAAACCGCGTAGGCATGAATTTCCGATTGTATTCTTTTCAGCGGATTGAGAGGATTGAAACCCTCAGGGTCATTAAATTGAATTTCTTTATTGTTTAATTTTTTGATAGCATTTTGCATCTTTTTGATTTCATTAAAAATCAAAAAATTCAAAATCATGTGAATCAGCAGATAGGAAGATGAAAATGAGATGACAAAGGTCACGATCAGCGCATTGACACTAACGTTTACCAACGACAAAAAGGCAGTAGTGACCACGGAAATAGAAGCCGCTAAAAGTAAGGCAAGTCCCCTTGAATTCACTTTAAGTCTCTTATTTTTCTTTTGATTAGTGCTAAGTTACTAATTCAACTGAAATTTATAACCAACCCCTTTAACTGTAGAAATAAATCCCTCTCCTATCTTTTCTCTTACCTTTCTGATATGGACATCTACGGTACGGGCCAGGACATAAACGTCGGTTCCCCAGATATTTTGTAGCAGTTCATCCCGATTAAAGACTTTATTAGGATTCTGTGCGAGGTAGTAGAGCAGTTCGAACTCTTTTTTAGGAAGGGTTACAGGTTTGTCATTGACATTTACCGTGTAACTGGTTCTGTTAATTGACAAGCCGCCGATTTCTATAATGTCCTTATCGTCCTTTTTCTTGGCTTCCCGCCGGAACAAGGCCTTTAGGCGGCTCATTAAGGCGCGCGGTTTGATAGGCTTGGTGATATAGTCATCAGCGCCGACTTCAAAAGCAGCTACCTCGGAATACTCCTCAGAGCGGGCAGTCAGGAAGGTTATGTAGGTGCCGTTTAACTCCGGGATCTCTCTTAGTTGCCGGCAGGTTTCAACGCCATCCTGTTTTGGCATCATGATATCCAGCAGGATGAGATCCGGGACAAATTTCCTGGCGATTTTCACGCCTTCCCGACCCTCAAGTGCCGTCTTCACCAGATAACCTTCTTTTTCCAGGTTATATTTCAATAATTCAAGAATATCTTCTTCATCATCTACAACGAGCACTTTGAAGTTAAGCTTTTCAGACATTTTCGTAAGAGTTAGTTTTTTAATTCTTTGATAAATAGTTTTTCCAAGGTTGATTCCAATACCTGGCCCCTCAAATTCTTAGCAATGATTTTGCCTTCGGGATCCACTAAAAATGAGGCAGGTATACTTCTCACCTGGTACATGGAGGCGCCTTCGCTTTTCCATCCTTTCAAATCGGAGATATGTCCCCAGTTCAGCTGATCCTTTTCAATAGCCGCCAGCCATTTTTCCTTATTGTGATCCAGCGATACACCAAGTACCTTGAATCCGTACTGTTGAAATTTATGATATGCTTTAACTACATTCGGGTTTTCCTTTCTGCAAGGGCCGCACCAGGATGCCCAGAAATCAATCAACACATAATTTCCTTTCAGGGAAGAAAGCCGCTGCATGGCCCCGTATTGATCCGGTAAAGTAATGTCAGGTGCTAAATCTCCTATTCTGGGGGCGGGTGGTGGCAATAAGTTGATTAAGTACTGATAATGCTTTGAATGGGGGTATTCCAGGCCATATTTATCTACAATGTCCCATATGTTATCCGGAGCTCCATTGGCAAACAGACTTACCAAAGCCAGATAAATCACCTCTCTATGGCGGGAATCAGGCTGAGTTTTTCCGATCAGCCTATCCGCGGCTGACAGCCACTGTGGCAGGTTTTTTGGTACAAAAGTTTGATAATAGCGGTAAACCTTGCCCAGCAACATGTCTCCACGCGTAAATTCTTCATCGGAGAATTCTTCAGGACTAAAGTAAGCTTCCTCCGTTTTGTTTTCCCCGGAGATAAATAGCCGTGCCACTTTTCCTATGAACAAATCCGGATTATTTTCAGACAGTTTTTTGTAAAAACTGTTTTGTTCATTTTTTAATGAATCCAGTTTGGCCTGCAACAGCGTTAATTCGTCCTGAGTGCCGCCGGAACGTTTAGCAACATGAGCCTGTTGTAGAATTTTCTTATTGGCTGTTTGAATCTTTTGGTTAAACTTTGCGAATTGCTGAAATAATTCGTTTTCTTTTGAATGCTGGAAATAGATGGCCATGGGCTGGTTTACATCCCCTTCAAATTGTAAATTCTCCTGCCCTAAAATCACGACAACGCTTTTATCTCCACTTTGGCCAATTTTATAAAATCCTCTGGGCAATCCGTTATCATATTGGAAGGAAAACTGCCCGGCGTTGGAAGTGGCAGAGTCAATTTTTATTGCCTGTGTTCCAAATAAGCTGTATAAAAAAACCTGTTTATTATTTTGAATGTTGGCCAATTTCCCGTTAATAACGGTCTTCTGAGCAGTCGCTGTATTAAAACAAAAAAAAGCCAAAAACAGAATTACAATAAGCCTTTTAGCCATATATGAATATGCTGAATTTAAATCAAAATTAGCCAGAATAGATATTATTAAAAAGCAGTTAACAATTTCTTAATACAATGTAAGATATCAGTTATTTTTACCACGTAGGTTTTGATAGCTCTTGATGTCAATTTCAACCGCGCCGACAAACATATTGGCTTTTATTTTGAGCGGAATTTTGTTTTTATCTTTCGATAACCACAATTTGATGGCGCCCTCGCCCTTGAAGAGTTTGTTTTCAGGCATGACAGGCGCCAACACATGGGTATCAAAGGTACCAACCTTTGTCTTGAGCGTTTCGGTGCCTAGATATTTTACTTTCATATGAAAGGTTTCATCATCAAAAAAGCCATTGATCTTGATAACCTCTCCTTTGCTTTTTTTATCCAGGTCCATCGTGCGCAGGTAGTAGGCGCCGCTAACCAGGTCCTGTGAATTGTCTGTAATAGGGAAATATACCTTTTCTTTAAGTCTTAGTGTTTTTTTATCGAGTCTGGCAACTTCGGCAGAGTCCTTGAAGTGATCAAAATTAACAATCTCATTTTTGCGGTATTTGTTTTCCCTGATATACCTGTAAAACCTTTGCGGGACAATGGCCGCCGTATCCACATAAGAGCCCCAGGTGTCTCTGACTTTATAAAACAGATCGATCATACCCGCTGTTCTCCCTGAAATGTTTATTTTGAAGCAAGGCCTGTCATTAATGGTATAGATGGTCTCACCTATTTCGACGGTGGCAAAAGCGCCGCTCAAAAAACCTAAATGCACCCTGTATTCCAATCTTTCCCCCGCATAGAAACTTTCGTTTCTAATGTAGCGATAACCATTCTCTTCCTTTTGCATCAGCAAAGAGATCAGAACAGTTAATAATATGGAACCTAATTTAATTTTCATGGGCTTTAAAGAAGGTTAAAAACGGGCCTAATTTAAGCAATTAACGTTTAATTATTGTTACCTTAATTTTAAACAAAAGGTTGACTTTTTTTTAAAGGTTCAAAGATTGTTCCAAATTTAAAGAGATGGATATTGAGATTTTAGGTAAAGCAGGTAATTTTTTAAATTGTTATCAAAATCATTTTGTAGTGTTTCTTCAAACTGGCCTTGATTTTTTCTGTATCGGAGATAAGACATAAAAAAAGTGTTATTGGCCTCATAATCCTTATAAAATTCCAAATAGTCTGATTTTCTATGTAAACTTAGCGTATCGATCCGATCGAAAATTTCCTCGATAAATGTCTGTTTCCTTTGGGTTTTATCATCGTCTGACAGCGTGTGGCCAAAGGTTTGATACAAACTGTCCAGTCCAATAGCACCTCTTAAAATATGTTGACTAAACTTTTTGCTATCTTCATTATCCTCTATGTAGGTGGAGAATTCCTGCGAGTCGGCACCAAATTTTTGTGTCAGGAAAAGTTCCGCACCTTTGGTACCAATAAATGTGGCGAGGTTTTCATTAAATTGCAAAGAGTCTTTGACAAATAATGTCCCGTGCGTTAGCTCATGGATGATCAGCTCTGCCAGATCTCCGGTCTTTCGATTTAACATATTGGATAAAATCGGATCCCTGAACCAGCCCAGCGTGGACCACCCACCGGTAGTGCGAATATTTGTGTCATACCCCTGATCCTTCCACTTTTTTTCTTCCTCGACAGCCATATCGTATTCAAAAAATCCTTTATAGGAAAAAGACCCCACTAGCGGGAAGGACCACTCTTTGGCTTCCATGGCAAATGGCAAGCACGCCGTTACCACCCATAAAATGGGTTTCCCCTTTTGGTCAAACACACTTGTATAGTTGTCGGAGGGATTGATGCCCAATGAATCTACCGCAAACTTTTTTACCTCCTGGATTAATTTCAGTTTTATTTTGATAGAATCCGGAGCCTGGGGGTCGGCGAGGATGTCGTCAACTTCCCGGGTATCAGTGACCACCCGTATTTGTCCTTTTGCCTGTACAAATGCATAGTATAACAGCGGCCGTTGCCAAATGATAACAACCAGCAAAACCAGCAAAAAACTGTAAATAATCTTTTTTCTGCTCATATGCGTTAAACGATATCTAGTGAGTCTGTTATCATGTTAAAAACCATCGTTCCTGTTCCCTGGTAGCCAAAGTAATTGATAAAAAAACTACATTTTCGTCAAAAATAACTAATAATCTGACGGATATTTAAAATCTGAAAAACTTCCTCAAATACTTCCATGCTCATTTGTTAATTGGATTCAATCGTAGTAAATTCACAAATACAATTTTTCAAACGTAAGGATATGAGCGATAATTCAGAAAAACTTAAAGCCCTCCAGCTAACCATAGATAAACTAGAAAAAACCTACGGAAAAGGCACCATCATGAAGTTGAGTGATGAAAAAGTGGAAGATGTGCCGGCCATTTCTACAGGTTCCATAGGTCTTGACATAGCTTTGGGCGTAGGCGGAGTTCCCCGGGGAAGGGTAGTGGAGATATATGGTCCGGAGTCATCCGGTAAAACGACGCTAACGATGCATTGCATAGCAGAGGCGCAAAAAGCGGGTGGGTTAGCGGCGTTTATAGACGCAGAACACGCTTTTGACAAGGTGTATGCCGAAAAGTTGGGTATTGATACCGAGAACCTTTTAATTTCCCAGCCCGACAACGGTGAACAGGCTTTGGAAATAGCCGAACATTTAATACGCTCCGGCGCTATTGATATCATTGTTATTGACTCTGTGGCTGCTTTAGTTCCCAAGGGAGAATTGGAGGGGGAAATGGGAGAAAGTAAAATGGGATTACAGGCGAGATTAATGTCGCAAGCCCTGCGTAAATTGACCGGAGCGATCAACAAATCGGGTTGTTCCTGCATTTTTATTAACCAGTTGAGAGAGAAGATAGGTGTTATGTTTGGAAATCCCGAAACAACCACCGGTGGAAATGCACTGAAATTTTACGCATCGGTTCGACTGGATATCCGCAGAATCGGTCAAATAAAAGAGAGTGCCGATAACATTTTAGGAAACAGAACAAGAGTTAAAGTTGTTAAAAACAAAGTTGCGCCGCCTTTTAAGGTAGTGGAATTTGATATTATCTACGGCCAGGGAATTTCCAAGGTAGGTGAAATATTGGATCTGGGTGTGGAACTGAGCATTGTACAAAAATCGGGATCCTGGTTTTCTTATGGCGGTGACAAGCTGGGACAGGGTCGCGATGCAGTAAAGAAATTATTAGAAGACAATATTGAATTAATGGAAGAGCTTGAGCTGAAAATTAAGGCCAAAGTAAGAGGAGAAGAGGTGGAAGAACCTGTAGCCAGCGAGAGCTAAAGCCACGGCAAAATTTTCAGTCCGAAACCTATAAGGGTTTAAACAAAAAAGGAGTTGTGATATCAGATGATTTACAACTCCTTTTTATATTACGGAACATTAAAATTCTCAACAAAAGCAATATAGCTAGTTGGTTCGAATAGCAACTACCGGATCCAGCCGGGCAGCCATTGCAGCGGGGATTATTCCCGAGGCGGTGCCAATCAGGGCTGATACCCCAAGGCCCAGCGTGATATTTTTCAGTGTAAGCGAAGACTCCAAACTTCCCATGGGGATTAAGGTTATTAAATAGACCAGAAACAGGCCTACCATTCCGCCAATGACACTTAGGAAGATAGCTTCAAATAAAAACTGGAAGAGAATGAAGAAATTTTTTGCGCCCAGCGATTTTTGAATGCCAATGATATTAGTTCTCTCGCGTACGGATACAAACATAATATTGGCGATACCAAATCCCCCGACCAGTATTGAAAAACCGCCCAGAACCCATCCGGCGACTCCTATGACGTCGAATACACCGCCAATGGCATTGGTAATGGCTTCCGGTCTGTTTAAGGCGAAATTATCCTTATCCTTCGGCTTTAACATTCTTTTGCTTCTCATGATCCCCCGCAATTCGGCTTCAAGTTCCACAAGGCCAATGTCGTCATCTCTTCCTTTTAAGGCGATTTTACTCCCGATCCCCCTTCTTCTGCCGCTATAATACATTTTCTGAAAGGACTTATAGGGGATCAGGCAGGCGTCATCCTTGCTGGGGCCGCCAATAAAGCTTTCTCCCTCCCTTTCGGAAACACCGACCACCGTGAATTTTTTGCCGCGAATATCAAACTGTTTGCCAATGGGGTTAACGTTGGGAAACAAATCCTCTGCGACATTGATTCCTATCAAAGCCACTGGCCTCGCACTTTCAACCTCCTGCCTTGAGAAATATCTCCCACTTTCAATTTTTACGTCAAATACTTCACTATAATCATAACTGACACCTAGTAGGAAGTTATAATAAGTGCTGTTATTTTTTCTTTTATAGGTTTGATTGCCTCTGACAGCGTAAATAGAGACGCCAGCGGCATTTTCGACCTTATCTTTAACAAATTCATACTCCTTGTAATCCGGATGCGGCCTGTTTAAAAATTCCCACCATTTATATTCCCCACCGCCTAGGCCATAGGGCCATTTTTCCACATTGATCACGTTAGTGCCCAAAAAATCAAAACTGTCTTTAATGCTTTTTTCCAGGGAGTCGACTATCGTGAAAACAGTAATAATGGAAAAAATACCAATGGTGACACCGGCCAGGGAGAGTATCGTCCGGAATTTGTTCACCTTGAGGGCATTCCAGGCAAACCTGAAACTTTCCAATATCAATTTTAAGACTTTCAATACAGATAGATTTTACGGTGCTTATTGGATAAAAGTGAATTTACTTACATTTTTAAAAACAAATCACTACATTTGCGCACTTCAAAAATTTTTAATTTAGTGGTTATTTAATACCGTAATATTAAATATGAAATTATCAGAATTCAAGTTTGATTTGCCTCCCGGTCTAATAGCTTTATATCCGGCTGAAAACAGGGATGAGTCGCGTTTAATGGTGGTTCATAAAGAAACAGGCGAGATAGAGCACAAAATTTTTAAGGATCTTATTGATTACTTTGGGGATGGAGATGTGATGGTGGTGAATGATACTAAAGTATTTCCGGCCCGATTATATGGCAATAAGGAAAAAACCGGGGCGAAGATCGAAGTATTCCTTTTGAGGGAGCTAAATAAGGAGATGTTTTTGTGGGATGTGCTGGTGGATCCGGCCAGAAAAATAAGGGTTGGGAACAAGCTGTATTTTGGCGATGGCGATCTTGTGGCAGAAGTCATTGACAACACGACATCGCGTGGAAGAACCATCAGATTTTTATACGAAGGCTCAAACGAAGAATTTTACAAAATGATTGATTCCCTCGGGGAAACGCCTTTGCCAAAATATATCAAGAGAAAAGCTGAGCCCGAGGATAGAGAGCGTTATCAAACCATTTATGCGGAACACACCGGAGCAGTAGCAGCGCCTACTGCCGGGTTGCACTTTACCAGGCAGCTGCTGAAAAGATTGGAGATAAATGGCGTGGATGTCAATCCTATCACCTTGCATATCGGGTTGGGTACTTTTCGTCCCGTGGATGTTGAAGACCTTACCAAACATAAAATGGACTCCGAAAACTTTCGGGTAGGTCAGGAAATTGTGGAGGCCGTTAACGTGGCGATCAAGAAAAAGCGAAGGATATGTGCGGTAGGAACTACCTCGATGAGGGCATTGGAATCATCAGTATCCGCCAACAACCTCCTAAAAGCCAATGAGGGTTGGACAGACAAGTTTATATTTCCACCTTACGATTTTAAAATCTGTAATGCGCTTATCAGCAACTTTCATATGCCCGAGTCTACTTTGTTTATGATGGCTTGTGCATTTGGAGGTTATGACCTGATTATGGAAGCTTATAGTGTGGCCATCAAGGAAAAATATAAATTCTACAGCTACGGCGATGCCATGCTTATACTTTAGCTGGTGATCAGAAGTCATTGAATGTTGTTATAGTTGCATTTTAGATTGACTGACATTCCATGTTACCAATTCAATGATAAAAAGCGACGAATATGCCCTTATTGTGGCCGGCGGTACAGGCAGGCGCATGAAAAGTGATTTGCCGAAACAATTCCTGGAAATTTCCGGATCGCCGATTTTGATGCATACTATCAAGGCTTTTTATCAATATTCCAACCAGATAAAAATCGTATTGGTCTTGCCGGAAGGTGACTTTGATACCTGGCATGAATTGTGTCAAAGACATGATTTTCAAATTACGCATCAGCTACAATCGGGCGGAAATACAAGATTCCAGTCGGTCAAAAGAGGACTGGAAAAACTACCAGAGAAAGGATTGGTGGCCATTCACGATGGCGTTCGTCCCTTGGTTGAAGAAGCGACCATCGCCACCTCGTTTAACCTCGCCCGAAAGGATCAAAGCGCCATCGCCGCAGTAAGGTTGAAGGAGTCCATCAGGAGGGTAGATAACGAAACCAGCAACGCGCTGGATCGATCAGAATTCAGGTTGATTCAGACACCACAAACCTTTGATCTGGCCTTGATAAAGCAGGCTTATCTAATTGCCGAGGACCAGACATTAACTGATGACGCCAGCGTGGTGGAGAGAGCGGGTTATAAAATATCGTTGTTTGAAGGGAGTTATCGCAATATAAAGATTACTACCCCTGAAGATCTGGTGATAGCATCATGCCTGATGGATAGAAGGCTCAAAGGATAATTTTTGGGGTAAAATCAAAAAGGCATTTAAATGAATTAACAATTAAATGCCTTGACGTAATATTTTAAATATTAGATATCCTTCCTTAATATTCATCTTCATTAAAGAAGAAATCTTCTTTCGTCGGATAATCCGGCCATATTTCCTCAATGCTTTCATATGGCTGACCATCGTCTTCCAATTCTTGTAAATTTTCAACGACCTCCAGCGGGCACCCCATCCTGATTGAGTAATCAATTAACTCATCTTTGGTGGCGGGCCATGGGGCATCTTCAAGATAGGATGCTAGTTCTAATGTCCAATACATAGTTTATCCCTCCTTAGTTCTTACTTTATGAATTTCGTGCAAAAATAAAATTTAAATTAAAAAAACAAATGATAATTACTTTTTTATATTACAATGTTAGAAAATGTAACCCTACACTTAATATGCCGATAATCTACACTTAAAAGCGCTCACCAACAAAATGGGGTTGGGTTTAATAAAATCATTATAAAAGCTAAAACCAGTAAAAAAATTGTGGTCAGTGGTTTTTAAAATGATATACTTTTCTTCTTTTATAGTAATAAAAGATTTTAATAAAATCAAGTTATTCACATGATTTACAAACATAATTATCATATTTGTGCCTTAATTTTTATCCACTTATCATAACCAAAGTGTAATTTTATTGCAAATCTTGCATTAATTTCAACGTAAATGAGTGACGAAAAGATCATATTTTCTATGGCGGGGGTTAGTAAAAGTTATCCACCGCAGAAAACAGTATTAAAAAATATCTACCTCTCTTTCTTTTACGGAGCAAAGATTGGTGTTCTGGGACTCAATGGTTCCGGGAAATCATCCCTGCTTAAAGTCATTGCCGGTGTGGATCGCGAATACCAGGGAGAGGTGGTGTTTTCTCCGGGATATTCTATTGGATTACTGGAGCAGGAACCCAAATTGGACCCCAGCAAAACTGTCAAAGAAGTGGTGGAAGAGGCTGTCCAGGAAATTGTGGATTTGCTGCGAGAATTTGAAGCCATCAATGAGAAATTTGCTGATCCGGCCGTTATGGAGGACCCCGATGCCATGGAAAAACTTATTGAAAAGCAAGGGGAGGTTCAGGAAAAACTTGAACACCACAACGCCTGGGAATTAGATACCAGGCTTGAAAAAGCCATGGATGCCCTGAGAACGCCGCCGCCGGAGACTAAAATTGAAAATTTGTCAGGGGGCGAAAAAAGGAGGGTAGCTTTATGCCGGCTGTTATTGCAGGAACCGGACATACTGCTGCTGGATGAGCCTACCAACCACCTGGATGCCGAATCAGTGCAATGGCTGGAAATGCACCTGCAACAGTATAAAGGAACGGTCATTGCCGTTACCCACGATCGTTATTTTCTGGACAATGTGGCGGGTTGGATACTGGAATTAGATCGTGGTGAGGGTATTCCATGGAAGGGGAATTATTCTTCCTGGTTGGAACAAAAACAAGAGCGTTTGGCCAAAGAAGAAAAGACAGAATCAAAACGTCGTAAGACGCTTGAAAGAGAGCTGGAGTGGATCAGAATGACGCCAAAAGGCAGGCAAGCCAAAGCAAAAGCCAGACTGAGCGCCTACGATAAGCTGGTGGGAGAAGAGAATAAGGAAAAAGAAGCCAGGCTGGAGCTGTTTATTCCGGCCGGACCAAGATTGGGAAACAAAGTAATCGAAGCTCAAAACGTCGCTAAATCATTTGATGACAAATTGTTATTCGACGATCTCAATTTTTCCTTGCCGCAAGGTGGGATTGTCGGTGTTATAGGACCCAATGGGGCGGGAAAGACGACATTATTTAATTTAATCACCGGAAAGGAGACACCGGACGGAGGCACCATTGAGGTTGGAACAACCGTCGATATCGCCTATGTAGATCAGGGCCACGATATTCTCGATCCCAATAAAACAGTCTGGGAGTCTATTTCAGATGGTAATGAATTAATTGAGCTGGGGGGTAAACAGGTCAACTCCAGAGCCTACGTGAGCAAATTTAATTTCAGTGGTGCTGATCAGGAAAAGAAGGTCGGTGTATTATCCGGGGGAGAAAGAAACAGGGTGCACCTGGCGCTTACCTTAAAAAAAGGAGCTAACCTTCTGTTGCTAGATGAACCCACAAATGATTTGGATGTAAATACACTCAGAGCCCTGGAGGAAGCCGTTGAAAATTTTGGTGGATGTGCCGTCATTATTTCGCACGACAGGTGGTTTCTCGACAGGATTGCTACCCATATCCTTGCTTTTGAGGGAGATTCCAGTGTTTACTGGTTTGAAGGGAATTATTCCGAATACGAAGAAAACAGAAAGAAACGGTTGGGTGATGAAGGCCCAAAAAGGATAAGGTATAAAAAAATGATCTGAGATTGATCATGAGGATACCCTTTGTCAGCAGGGCTAAGTATTGATGGAGAGGCTAAATGGCAGCCATTTGCCTGGCAAGAAGCTTAGATGAAATTAAAAAAACTCACCTTGCAGTAAAGGTGAGTTTCTAAAATGGATCATGTAACCCATGATTCAAGTTGGTAGCTTGCTTAATTTTTTGGGATAGCGTACAGGTTGAAAGTGTCGCTTTTATTCATGTCTTCCCTGCTCAATTTTTCAATCGTGGTGTCTTCCAGGAAATCTTCAAAGTAAAAAAGATCATAGCCATGGTCGTGAATGATATCGTATAATTCTTCCTTTTCTTCTTTTGAGAGCTTCAGAAAGCACTCGGCAATAATGACAGGTTTACAGGTTTTGATGACATCTGAAATGGATTTTATGATTTCTTTGTCCAAACCTTCGGTATCTACTTTAATCAGGGATAATTTTTCCAGCCAGCTTTCATAGTCTTTGTGCAACAAAGCACTCAGGTTGACTCCCCGTACGGTGTGTTGCATTTGGAACTTTCCATGGGTCGTGTTGGGTTCCCTGGATATGCCTCCATTTGAAAAGGATGCTTCAGAAGAATTGTAGTAAAATTCCCCTGGCGTATCAGTAATGGCACATTGCAGCGGGACAATATTTGCCTTTCCCTTGTTTAAGGTCGCATTTTGTTGCAATATTTTAAATATGTAGGGATTAGGATCAAAACCAAGGACTAGTCCTTCTTTTCCGGCGGCGATGGCCATGGGGACGGTGGTATCACCGATATTGGCGCCAATGTCGATAGCTAAATCACCATTTTTCACAAATTTGCGAAAGAAATCTATCTCTTTTTGTGTAATGGTCTTTTGGCCTGTAAGTGGGTTGTCCCAGTCTGCAAATTCAACAATGCCATCTGTTTCCAAATCAAATTGCACCATTTTGTACGGGTACTCAGCAAATACTCTACGGGCTTTTTTTCTTCTAAACGAAGCTTTTAGTTTTTCAAACATAGTTTTAGTTTTTGGAATTTGTAATGTCTTTCCATCAGCGGATATGCACAAGTACAGAAAAAACCGGCTTTTTTAACATCCGTAACGCACCTGATCTGCGAGGAATCATTTATAGAAAGTATCTTCTTCAAAGTATAGTATTACACTTCCCGGGCTTTTGTATTTGCCCCGGTTTCTCAAACCGGAACTAAGTGGTCTACTCGTGCATTTTACCCGCGAATCGCTAATAAGGCAATCAATATAAGGGATTAAAAGTCGGTTTTCAAGCTTTGGAGGAACTTTGTGACATTTTGTTGTCACGGATTTGCTTATCCCGGCATTTACGCGTAGCTGGTTGCCTTTACAGAGCTTGGTGTGGACTTAGTTAAATTCTTTTTCGAAATATTCCATCACATGAAGTTTTAACAATTTTTCCTGCTCGAGCAGATCAAAATTGGGAAGTTTTTTCTTTAACTTCCAATGAGGCCATCCCTCTTCATCCAGGCCTTCTAATTCATAGAATCCCGAATAGCTTAACACTTTGCAAATGGCGATATGCATCAGGTCCTGTTTCTCCTCTTTGGAAAAAGTCTTTTTCCCCTTCCCCAATTCCTGCACACCTATCAGGAATAATACTGCGTTGAGATCAGCTGGTTTTTTCCCAATGATTTCTCCCAGGTCGTTGAGAAGCTTTTGCCAGTTTTTAGCCAGCTCCAAATCCTTTTTGATCATGATCCCGCTGTTTTTAGTGCTTCCCAATACTCTACAGCCCTTCTTAGGTGTGGGATAACAATGGTACCTCCGATAATATTGGCTATGGAGAATACCTCGTAGATCTCGGCTTCTTCCACACCTGCCTCCTTGCATTTTTCCAGATGATATTTAACACAGTCGTCACAGCGCAAAACCATAGAGCAGGCCAATCCTATCATTTCCTTGGTTTTAACATCTACACTGCCTGCGGCAAATGTATTGGTATCAAGGTTGAATAGGCGCTTGATTACCTTGTTATCAGCAGCCAGTATTTTTTCGTTCATCTTGCTGCGATATTGATTAAATGCTTCTACCTGGTTCATTTTTTCCTGTTTTTTTATAAATTGGGATTCCCCCCTTAATCATAAAGCCACTCGACCTTAACAAATATAGAGGCTAATTTTTTAAACTAATTGAGAATTTTATGATAAAGGACTTTTTTAACTTGATTTTTCCTCGATGTTGTTTGGCCTGTCAGAAAGCATTGATTTCAGATGAGTTGTTAATATGTACACATTGCCGCTTGGAATTACCTGTCACTAATTACCATTTATGGGAAGAAAACCCTTTGGTGATGCGATTTTATGGTAAAATAACGGTAAAAGAGGTTTATAGCTATCTAAAATTTATCAAGGGTGGAATAACACAAAAAGTATTGCACAAAATCAAATATGAAAATTATCCGGAATTAGGTCAGTTGCTTGTAACCTGGTTTGCCCATGACCTTATAAAAGCGCAAAAGCTTTTGGATATTGAGCTGATCGTTCCGGTGCCTTTGCACAAATCGAGATTAAGGAAAAGGGGTTACAACCAAAGTGATTATATAGCCAGGGGCATAGCGTCGGCCAGCAAAGTTCCCTTTTCGGATCAGGTCCTGGAGAGATCGGTAAAAAGCGAGAGTCAGGCCATGAAAGGAGACAGGCTGGAGCGATGGCAAAATGTAAACAAAATATTTAAGGTCAGGCGGCCTGAGGAGGTAAAAGAAAAACACATTTTGGTTGTAGATGACGTGCTTACCACAGGTGCTACGCTGGAGGCCTGTGCCATGCCGCTGCTCGAAGTAGAATGTAAAGCCATAAGTTTTGCGACTTTAGCCGTGGCAATTTGAGGTTTTTTAGCAAGGGAAAATAAAAAAGGCTTCCAATAAATCTATTGGAAGCCCTGTGCTTAAATAATCTTTTATTTTTAGTAGTTCGATCCTGCTCTGATCATAGCGCATCTGAATCCGATGGTAGCTGTTGAAGAGTCTTGTTCCAAAAATCTTCTTGTACCTGGTGACATCCAATAGGCGACATCCTTCCAGGATCCTCCTTTATAAACTCTTACTTTATCATTTATCAATGAGTTGTAATTTTCGTAGTCATAATATTTTTCAGCCTCATCCAATATACCGTCTCTTCTGATTGGGTTAAGGTCATCCATATCCTGGAAAGAAAGTGATCTATAAACATCCTGTACCCATTCGTTAACGTTGCCGGCCATGTGGTATAGCCCAAAGTCATTGGGAGGGAATTCGTAAGCATATGCTGTAATCATGGCGCCGTCATTCAGCTTTCCTGCAATACCTGCATAATCACCACGTCCTCTTTTGAAGTTGGCAAAGAAGTAACCCATTTTCTTGCCATAAGGGTTTCTCACGGAGTGACCATCCCATGGATAAACTCTTTGATGTGTTTGATTTTCGTCTAACCATTGCGTTCCAATCAGGCCTTGTGCGGCGTATTCCCACTCTGCCTCAGTTGGCAGCCGGTAATCCGGCAATACGACGCCACTTTCGAGAGCGATACGCCCACCTGACTCAGCTGGTACTTCCACACCTGCCTCTTCAGCTAATTTCAGGTTTACCATTGTTGTTCTCCACTTACAGAAGTCGTTGGCCTGAATCCAGCTTACACCTACCACGGGGTAATACCTGAAACCAGGATATCTTAAGTAGTGATCCCTGTATGGATCGTTAAAAGCCAGGTCGCTGGTCCATACTGTTGTGTCAGGTAAGGATGACTGGTAAAACTCTCGTGAAGAGTCTAATTTCACATAATATAAATATTCGAGCCAATGAATGTTACTTACCTCGGTTTCGTCCATATAAAAGGATGCCACAGTCACGGTTCTTTCGATATTGTCACGTGAGTTCATGATATCTTCTTCAAATGATCCCAATACGGATCTTCCTCCTTCGATGAATACAAGGTTTGGCCCTTCTGGCTGTCCCTGATACTCCGTCACCTGGAATCCTCCGTCACTGTTGTATTCAAGACCTGTAGCCGTGCTGACACCACCAGGATTTTCTGCTGTGGGACGACTTTGCTTACAAGATGAGAGAAAGGACAAAATACACACAACAAGGAATGCGCCTTTTAATAAGCTCATTATTTTGTTCATAACCTGTTTAAATTTTATTCAATCTAAAAATAACAACTACTGTAAAATTTATATAACCGCCAGAGCACAGCTCGCGGCGGATTTATATTTAAGCGAACTCAAATTTCTAATTTATCCGGCGATTTTAATTTCCATTAATATCCCAAATCCAATAGATGTAATATTCCCGGGTATTTTGATATTTTTTAGAAACTCACACACTACACATATATAAATAAAGAAAAGCCAGATTTATTGTGTAAAATACCTAGTTTTTGAGTTACAACAAGCCATCAAAATTCTCCAAACTATTCAAAATGAAGAAATTGGATAGCAAACACACTTAACAAAAGTAAAATTTCCCGGAATTTAAACATAATCCTGACCTCAATATTTTACCACAATGCCAAGGAAATATATGATGGCAGGATCAAAATGCTAGCCTGGACGGCTAAAATGGGATCGAAATGACGCAACAGCCGGCCTGATCATAGTAGATAATGGTATTTAATATTTTCTTCCGGCAAAGATGGCATGTCCGGCTTTCATCCAATAGACATCAACCTCCTTAAATCCGGCTTCGCGGAGCCAAAGTAGCTGGTCGTACAGAGTAGAAGGTTTATCGATAGGATCGGCATCGGGGTTTTCAAAATAATTCCAGCCATCTTCTTTAAAAATTTTGTATGCCTCCGGTTTATGCAATGAATCAGTTTTGGTTCGGACATCTTCGTCCCAATGTTCAGCAGCAATTTTGTAGCCCACGGCAGCTTGGGGACGCACAATATCGGCCAGAATAAGCATACCATTGGCTGTAAGCTGACCAAATAAATCTTTAAAAAGCAATTTCTTTTGTATGTCGTCGAGGTGATGTACGGCCAACGAGGATATAAAAGCACCGGTATTCGCGTGCTGAAACCGCCATGCCGAATCCCCTAAATCAAATGGCTGAGCTGTAAAACGATCTTCATAGACACTTAATCTTTTCCTGGTTTTTTCAAGCATAACCGGAGATAAATCCATTCCCTTTACTTTAACCTCCGGAAAGTGTTCAAGTACTTTTTCGCATAGCAGACCCTCGCCACAGCCTAGTTCTACCACTTGCAAGAGGTTGGGGATAGATGAAAGAAGTTGCGTAATGACCCCGTACTGAACTGGCCTGTCCGGCACAAAGATGTCACCGTATGCGGAGAAGATTTTTGATTCTTCCTTGTTCCATTGTTTTTCTTCTTTGTTCATAGATCATCGATATCTGTAAATCAAGCTGAAAGCGTTCTGGCAGTTTTTTGTATCAAATCCCATGCTTCCCGAACATGGCGCTCGTCTACATCGGTGTTGCCGATGACCATACGCAGGGTAAAATAGCCATTCAATTTGGTATGACTCATAAATAATTTGCCGCTATCATTTAAAGTTTGCATCAACTTTTCGTTGAGCTTGTTCAATGTTTCCTTGCTTAAGGGTTTTTCAGGATGATAATGGAAGCATACCAAATTTAACGGTACGGGTGCCAATAGTGAGAAATCCTCGCTGGCTTCGATCTGTTGTTTTAACCAGGTTGCCATTTCCATATGCCCTCTTAACTTTTGTTGGATACCTTGAACGCCAAAGTTTCTGATGACAAACCAAAGCTTAAGCGCTCTGAATCGGCGTCCCAGCTGTATGCCCCAATCCCGGTAGTTATTTACCACGGTATCTTCCCGGGTGCGCAGATATTCCGGTGTCATAGAAAAAGTGTTGATAAGCGCATTGGTATCTTTGACAAAATAGGCGGTGCAATCAAAATTGGTGAACATCCATTTGTGGGGATTGAATACAAAGGAGTCTGCCATTTCCACACCTTTTATCAGCGTTCGGTATTCGGGGCAGATCAGGGCGGTGCCGGCATAGGCGGCATCGACATGGTGCCAGATTTGGTATTTTTGGGCAATATTACTGATCTCTTCAATTGGGTCAATGGCCGTACTGCTGGTGGTTCCAAAAGCCGACACAATACAAAGAGGCTGATGTCCATTTTCGATGTCTTTCAGAATGGCCTCTTCCAGGGCGCTGGGAATCATAGCAAATTTATCATCGACGGCGATCTTTCTCAGGTTTTTACTGCCAATTCCGGCAATACGCACAGCCTTGTCAATGGAAGAATGTACTTGTTCGGAGCTATAAACGATAAGTTTTTTTTGCCCGTAAAACCCTTCTTCATTGATTTTAAAATTACTGGCTTTTTCCCTGGCTGTAAGGATGGCACAGAGGGTAGCTGTTGAAGCGGTATCCTGGATAACTCCTGTAAAATCCTCAGGCAATCCAATCATTTCTCTCAACCACTCCATCATGCTTTCTTCCAGCTCGGTGGCGGCGGGAGAAGTAATCCAACTCATGCATTGGGCTCCAATCGCCGCGGTGATCATTTCTGCCAATACGGAAGGTTTACTTTTGTTGCCGGGAAAGTATGCGAAGAAATTAGGGCTTTGCCAATGCGTAATTCCCGGCAAAATTTGATTGTCGACATCCTTCATGATGCCGTCCAGCTTTTCAGGCTGTTGCGGTGGCGAGGTGGGAATTTTGGCTTTAATTTCGCCCGGCTTAACTGGGGATTTTACAGGGAAGTTTTCAATATTTTCAAAATAAGACGACATCCAGGAAATAACCTTTGCGGCCTCTGATTCAAATTCTTTGATATCCATGCTACTTTTTTTGCTATCCCGCAAAGATAAAGTATGTGTGCCTTAGGGCGATTAGATTCCCAAAAAAAGTAATGGCAGCCGCCAGAAGGGAGTGATGACTTTTTGATTGTTGAGATTTAGTCGGTAGGAATTATGGCTTCATGCCTTGTGTATCATCAAATTGATATGGATGATGTCGGAAGGGAGCTGATGGGTTGGTTTGTTCATTTATTGTTGCCAATGGCATTGAGTAGGTTTTTCCAAAAGTGCGAGCCACGGTCGTTTTATTTTGGCAGTAGCCCGCACTCATCCACTTACTAAAACCCATTTTCAGCGCCGGCCCCTAAAAATAATGCAGTGCCAAACATGGCAAAGAACAAGAAGCTTAGGATCATTACAATGCCAAGCCATATTAATGCAGCCTTGGCGTAGTTGGCCTTGCTCTTAGGGGTGCCGCTGCCAAATCCCCAGATAAAAAGCATGATAATACCGATAAGCGGTAAAGAAGCAACCAGGATAGTAACTACCCAGTCACCCACGGAAATCGGTGCTTCCTTTTGTTGAGTATCAAAGTCTTCCATAAAACTTAAATGTTATAAGTGAATTGATTTTTAATGAAAAGCAGAAGGTAAGCATTAGTTTTAACAGAAGCAAATGCTATGTGTTTTGCCGCTTCAAGAGCAAATTGGACTGGCAGTGCTGGTCGTTTACATTTACGGTTTGTAATGGTTCCAGAAAATCAAGGTGGTGTGTTTCCATTATTTCTTTCAGCAATTTTTTTGTCAACAAAAACCTGATGCTTCCGTCAGGAACCTGGTATTGATCACTGTTCTGAGGGATTACCTTGTTTTCCAGGCCTATATTGGAAGCCATACGAATAAAAATACTGCCACCCGGTTTAAGCACCCTTACCAATTCTTTTATCATGGCGTGAAAATGACGCATATCTTCAGCAAAATGCAGTACGGCCGTGCAGATGATATGATGAAAGTATTGGTCTGTATATGGAAGTTGATCGAGGTAACCTGTTGAAATCTGTGATTCATCGAATTGGGGATCGATTGACCTGGCTACAAATTTTAACATTTGCAGGGCAGCCTGGTTTTTATCAATGCCATACACTTTAAACTGATTGTTAAGAAAGTACACCAGGTTTCGCCCCTCCCCACAACCGGCATCGAGGATCCTGTCCTGGTTGGAATAGCGGGCTTTAAGTATTTGGTCCAGCAGATAAATATCGATATTGCCGAGTTCCTTATTGAGTGCCTGCACATTCATTTTTAAGATAATTTTCGTGGCTTTCCAGAAATGCTTCCCTGCCGAGCTCAATCAGCTCCCCGGACCGGTAAAACTCAAAAGTTCCACATACTTTACGGGATACATTTACCACAATATCAGGTTTGTAACTATCTAATATTAATGTGCTTAGCTGGTCCTGCATGAGATCGATAGAGCGGTTCATCAGATCGAAGAACCCCAGTTTTTTTGGTGCCGACTTTTTGTTGGGGAATAAATCGAACCATTTTTCCATAAACAGGTTCTTGTTTTTTATAATATCAGATTCTCTTTTCTGCTCCTGCCTTGTGGTTTGCGGGGGCCTTATATAAGGTGAGCTGTGATTCACATTGACAACTACCAATAAATCGCCGGGAGTCCTTTTCACGTGTTTTATCGGAATGGGATTAAGTACACCGCCATCCACCAACAGCTTGTCTCCTGCTATAATGGGTTTAATGACCGTAGGAATAGCTGTGGAGGCTCTGAGTGCATAAAAAAGGCTGCCTTTTTCGAATATGATCTCTTCGTTGTTGACAATATCCGTGGCAATGGCGGCAAAGTGGATCTTAAAGTCTTCGATGTTACCGTCATCAAGCCTTTTGGTCAACTCATTGATAATTCTTTCACCGCGAATAAAGCCGGAAGTGCTGAAAGTAAAATCGATGAGCTTGAATACATCAAGTTTATCTAGGTTGCAAACAAAGTTTTTATAAATATCCAGCTTTCCATGCGCATACATACCGCCCACAAAAGCGCCTATGGAAGAGCCGGCTATGGATTTTATTTCATAACCCAGGTGCTCAAGGCCTTCAATAACGCCGATCTGTGCTATGCCTCTTGCACCTCCACTGCTCAACACAAGCGAAACTGGTTTTCCCATCAATTTTTAATATGATTTTTGCTAATTTATTTAATTAACTTTGCTTTATCAATCATCCAAAATTTAAATCCTTAAAAAATGACAAGTCCCTTTCACCTTGCCTTTCCCGTCAAAGATCTGGAGGCCACCAGACAGTTTTATCGGGAATTAATTGGTTGCAAAACTGGTCGCGAATCCGACCGTTGGATCGATTTTGATTTCTTTGGCAATCAGATTACGGCGCATCTTAAGCCGGAGGAAGTTCAGGCGGTGTCGACCAATGCCGTCGATGGAGAAGCAGTACCCGTGCGGCATTTTGGAGCTATCCTGGAATGGCAGCAATGGCATGATATGGCCCGCCGTTTGAAGGAGAAGCAAATAAACTTTGTTATAGAGCCCTACATTCGATTTGAGGGACAACCCGGGGAGCAGGCGACCATGTTTTTCTATGATCCCAGCGGCAATGCCCTGGAGTTTAAATCATTTAAGGATGCATCACGAATTTTTGCAACCTAAAAATGACGTCTGCAGTATCTCATTTTATAACGTATGTGCGTTGATAGATTATGCAAATTACTTTGGCTTTGACAGTATTCTTTTAGTTTTGTGATTATGTTTCGAATTTCTCATTATTACAATTGGCTATCCTCCATCAGTCGTCTTTGGTCCTGGACTGCGTTGGCCGGCCGGTTGCTGATAGCTTATTTTGTATTGCAAAGTATTGTTGCGGAGGCAGAGAATGGCACACCAAATCTCCACCTGAGACTTTTCAACTACACTTCCGAAATTCCCGAGGGGATATTGTCAGGGCGTAGTGCTGTGTTTGTGTTGGTAGATGACGAGAATAAGGACAGAACTGGCTGGAAGGAACTTTCGATAAAAGCACATAAGGTCATAGTAGGTACGGGCACTGATATAGTAGGCTATTACAACATCTATGATCTGTTTGCGGGTCACGAAACCCAAAGATCTTTTGCGCAGGATATGTTAAAAAGGGAGGTCAAAAACATTCTGATCCTGGAAAAGAAGCAGGGGTCTTTTAGCTTAAAAGTCACCAAATTTAATGAGAAGCCCACCTTTATGGATCATGGTCAAAATGCGTGGAGATCCGAAAATATTGATTTGAGGGAGGTAATGGCAGATTACAAACGCGCAGTCGGGGCTAGTGGCCAGCACCGGTCCAATTTCCTGATGGCAGATGCTCCGGAATTTTTTGAGGATACGGGGTTGATACGAAGACAAAGATTTGACATTTTTAATCAGGATCTGAAGTTGGACAAGTTGGCGGTACCTTTGTTTCCAACCGCAGCTACCGGTATGAATGTGGAGAAAGGGAATAGTTCAAATAATATCAGCGATCAGTTATTAAGGCATCAGCAGCAATGGAAAATCGATAGTATTGAACTTGCCTCGATTATGGAAACCTATCCGTTTGCTTATGGAATTGTGGCGGCAGATTCGGATGAAAAGAAGTTGAGAGAGCAGGGTTATCAATTCATGTTATATTATCTAAACACTAGCGGTAAGGTGATCCACGACTTGCTCAACTATAAAAGTGATAAAAATGTGACTGACTATATCACTATAAAACCATCTACTGATAAACCAAACCTGGTTACCATTCAGGCACACCGTCCGGTGTACAAATATTATATAAAGCATATTTTCTCCGGTGAAATTTATTTGGGAAACGTATGGGATGCCGAAGAGAGTTGGCAGGCAGCTTTAAAAAATCATATTAACGGCATCAAAAACAAGATTAAGCAATAAGTTCAAATATTGTTTTGATGAAAACTAATTTGCAGGGATAATTAAAAGTGCCGGATAGTAAGTGGTTGATTCTCTGAATAAAAGGAGAAGAAAAACAATACCGACTGGCGTCGAATTGTTTTTCTTCAAGAGTCCCAAATTAAAAAAAACAGCTATGGAAATTCTTATCGGATTTATGCTTTAATTATATAAGTTATATATTGGTCTTTTATTATTGGCTGTTTATCTAAATTTTCTTTTTCCCTACACTTAATTTTTTAATTTTGGAAAAGATCAATATTATCTCTATTTTGATAATCATTTACAGGCACTATTATATACAATAAATTCGAATAAATCAAGATGTCCGAACATTTTAGCCCTAAAAAGTTCGAAAAATTTGGTAGATACCTTCGACACTTCAGGAAAAAGAGGGGTTTGAGCCAGGAATTGTTTGCCAACAGATTAAACGAACTTACAGGATTGAACGTAAGAAAGAACACAATCAGCAATTACGAAACGAGTACAAGTTTCCCTGCTGTAGGTATTATTCCATACATAGCTGTTCTATTAGAAGTCACCATTGATGAATTGTTTCATGGTGAACGCCGTCATGATCTAGCTTCCCGAGGGAGAAAAGATGATTCTCCGGTTATTGCGCATAAGATCGTCAATGAGACTGTTGAAACCACACTTGATCTTAATGCTATTACCAAGATAAAACTGGAGAGAAAGGATCTTAAAGATCTTTCGGAGGAGGATTTGAGAGCGGAACTAAAGAAGCAGTATGAGATTTCCGATCAGTTGCTGGAGGAGTTGATGCGTTTGAAAGACTTAGTTATTTATTTAAGCAGCAGGATCACCGGCTTCGATCAATAAAGCTTTTTTTCTGTTGTGTAGGTTCCTTTGCGCCCGCAAAGGATGGGTGAGGAATGTGTTTTTTATCCATTACTCATAACTTGATTGTTTTATTTGCTGCCTGGCAATTGTATTCGTTTTTTATTTTTTCCCGTCTTTTCAAAGGCACACGCTTAGCCTTTCAGCCACCTTCTCCGGGTAATCAGCTATACCCAATTGAATTTTTCATCTGAATTTTCAAAATCTCCGCAAAACTCTTATATTTATCGCTGGTGTTTCTTTCAACCGGCAAAACACTGTATAACACAAATTACGTAAGATAAATTATTGTAGGCCATTGCGCTGGATTCAGTGATGTAGATGGTTTACTTTAAATGGTGCAATGATTAGATTCAGGGGAATGACCTGGGATTAATCAAGGCCATATGTATATATAATAAAGGGGAGGGCCAGGAAAGAAAATTGAGATTGGTTATTAGAAAAGGCACTGTTAAAATAAAGGAATAAAATTAGACGACCCTCCCCAGAAGGTATTTTAAGTTAATTTTACATTTGTTTAAAATATATATATCACATAATTTGTATATTAGCATAAGTTGAACCTAAAGCATGACATAATGTTAATAAAAAATAACAAATATGTCAATAAAAATATAAAATATAATTCTCCCGCAATGAAAAAAGAAAATTTTTTTGGCACCAACCTGAGAAAATTGAGGAAAAGTATGGGTATTAGTCAAACTGTACTGGCCGAGCGCATCAATGAATCAACTGGTGCAAAGTTAAGACACAATGTGATTTCTAATTATGAGAATGGTGTAACCCTGCCATCATTGGGACTGGTTCCTACCATCGCCTCTATTTTAAACATCTCCGTGGATTTGTTGTTGGGAGTAAAACAAGCAGAGGATGAGGTGGTGCAGGAGGAATCGATCGCTCAACTAACCAAGAAAGAGCGCATGGATCAGTTAAAGGCAGAGCAATTGGATCTGCAGCCGTTTTTGCATATTTCAAGGGTTGATGTCAGCGTGCTGAGCCGACATGAATTGATTGATGTACTAAATGAGCAATACGATTTAATAGACCAGCTGCTAAAAGAAATCACCCGCTTGAAAGACGATAACATCAGTACCAAGGAAAGGTTGTTCGATCTGCGGGAAAAGTTTGAGACTTTCCTGGGTAAGTGAATTTAGTGACAGGTGGTGTCGGGGTAGGTTGCTCCCTTACAGAAAGGCTTGTTTATCGGCATTAGCCTTGTGCTTTCATTAAATACATTTATGGCCTGGATAAGCAAGGTTCAGCAAAGTGTTGGGGTTCGGATCATGTGGTTTCCCGAGACCTAATGCATGGGGTAGGCGTTACTGAGCAAATGGTCAGATGTCTTTAATATCGTTCCACATTTGTTTTATAAAATGTTTAAATCTTTTTTCACGGTAATATATTAAAACAAGTAGTCCCAGGATGACTAATATTGAAAAGCTAACTATCCATAAGGATCGGTTTTGAATACTTTTTGCTTTTTGTTCATGGTATTGGGCCTTTGATATTTCCTCTCCATTTGTCATTGCCAAATCCAGTAATCGTTGATTATTGTCGGTTTTAGCGTGTTCTATGTGTTCAATATATTTGCGATTAAGCTCCAGGAGTCTTTCGTAGTCCTTTTTACCAGGATTTTTTTTTCGCTGATAGGCAGTAATTAATATGGAAGGAGTCTCTTTAAGATTGCTGTCGAAATAAGCGATGGAGAAGTCTATTAGTGACAGGGTTTTTTCAAGATAAACGATGGCGGAATCAGGTTGATTTTCCATTAGGTAGAGTTTACCAATATTCAGCAAAGTGGTAGCAATCGTGGCAGGTTTATTCACTTTTTGCTTCTCAATCAAGGCTTTTTTAAAATACCGACGGGCGAGTAAAAAATTTCCCTCATCCCTGTACGTCTCGCCAATGTTATTATAACCATACCCTAGTATCAATGATTTATCCTCCTCCTCACTTACATTTTTAATCGAATGTAAATAATTTTCTCTGGCTAATTTGTAATCCCCTTTTTTGAAGTGAATGATGCCAATGTAATTATAGATTTTATTAATAGAAACCTGATCATTTGTTTTTTCCGCAAGTACTAGTGCTTTCCTGGTATACCTTAATGCTTCGGCATAATTTTTTTCCTCTCTAAAACATGTTCCCAGGTTATAATTCATTCTGGTGATAAATTTAATGTTATTGTGTTTTTTATACAGTGATAAAGCGTCAAAATAGTACCGTTTTGCTTTGCCATACTCATGAGTTTGAAAAAAAATATAACCGATATTATTGCACACTCCCGCAACTTCCAGATCTATTCCTGCTTTTCTATAAAGCTTAACAGAAGATATATAGTTTACCAAAGCTAAATCCAGTTGTCCGTCAAGCCTGTATACAATACCTAAATAAAAGGCAGCATCCGCTTTGTTCTGAATGGTGCCATGTGCAGTTGCTAATTCATTTAATTGACTGGCGTATTTATAGACTTTATCAAAACCTAAATTAAGATGAAGCTCTGTAAGCTTAGTTAAAATCTTGATTTGTTTCCCGGGTGGCAAATTTCCATTGAGCTCGGTCAACAGACTGTCGACCTGATGGTTGGCTTTTATGTTTAAGCTGTTGGATACAAGTCCAAGTATCAGCATAAAAGTGAAAAGTCTTTTTATCATAGTCTCACATATTGAGATGTTAAAGGCAACGTTTCTAAATATCTTTAATATCTTGCCACATTTGCTTTATGAAATTTTTAAATCTTTTTTCACGATAATACAGTAAAACCAATAATCCTAGGATGGCTAGTAGTGACAGGGTAATTATCCATATTGACCGACTTCGTAAACTTTTTGCTTTTTGTCGGTGGTATTGTGCCTGGGAGGCCACCTCGTCATTCGCAGAGAGGAGACTAAGCAGTTTCTGGTAGCTTTGCCTGTTTGAATGATGGATGCGGCTAATATAACCACGGTTGAGTTCAAGCAACCTTTTATAATCCTTTTCCCCGGGATTGCTTTTGCGCTCATAAGCCTTGATTAAGGTTGAAGATACTTCTTGAAGATTCTCATTTATGATACCAGGATCCAGATTTGTTAAGGCTTTTTCCAGAAATACTATCGCCGAGTCTGTCTTTCCCTCTATTAAATGGAGCTTTCCAATATTCAATAATGTGGTGGCCACCAATGGAGGGTTATTTAGTGCTAGTTTTTTGCTTAAAGATTGCTTAAAATATTCATAAGCTTTCTCATAATTACCTTGTTCCCTGAACGTTTCGCCAATATTATTGTACGCCATGCCCAAAATCTGTGTTTTGTTTTTTAGGTGGTCTATGTTTTTGATGGAGTTAAAATAATTATTTCTGGCAGTGGTGTAATCTTTTTTATAATAATAGATCATACCCACCAGATTAAGAATGATATTGATGTATTTATCATCATGGGTATTAATGGCTTTAGCTAAAGCTTTGTTAGCATATTTTAATGCATCGGCATAATTTTTTTCTTTCAACTTTCCAGTACTAATACTTCTGTAGGTATTAATTATTTTAGGATTAATCTTCAAATCCTCATATATGTCCAATGCGCTAAAATAGTATTGATATGCTATACCAAACTCATTTACTTCTTTTAGTATGTTTCCAATATTTTTTAATCCATCGCCTGTAAATTCAACTAACCCCGCTTGCTTATACCAGTAGTTGGATTTTAAATAATTTTCAAAAGCGCTATCCAAATTACCCAGTCTTTGGCTAAGCCAGGCCTTTGCCCAGAAAGATTTTGCTTTATCTTCCGAACTACCGTGATTTATGGCTAAGTCATTGAATTTCACCATAAGATCATAATATAAATTGGGGTCATCGGAAAGCGTCTCTAAAAATATTTCCCAATAAATCTCCAATTTTTCTTCTAATCGTTGCGATGTGTTAAGCCTATCTAATAGATCAGGTAGTTTTTCCTTGCCAACCGCTCCGGAACAAATGAAGGAGCAGGTAACGATTAAGACAAAAAATCTTTTCATATGAATTGGTGTGGGTCCATTTAAAATTTAGATCATCCTTCCAACAATCTGGTCAATAATTTTCGCTGTGAAACAATAGCTGTTTTAAGCATTATGTAATTCTAAGTATCCTTAATATCATGCCATATTTGCTTTTATAAGGTGCTTAAGTCTGTATAATAAGACATATCATTAATTGCCTGATACCTTAAATGTAATTTTCTTCCCTGAACATCAATAGATAAAAATTATAGCCTTGAAAACCTGCAACCAGCTGGCATTTTAATGGTAAGCGATCTCCTCAAGGTTGACTTGACATCTACTTACCATCTTTAATGTTAATAATAGTTGGTATGCAATTTTTTTTAAGATATATCGCTGCTATCTGATTTTATTGGCACCTGCAAAAAAAGCAATATTCACCTGATTATTAGCATATATTACATTATGCCAACACCGGCAGGGTCAGTCTGTCAATTAATCAAAGTCAAATCACCGTCAGACAATCTCATGGTCCAATTGTCATGGCGGGATAAAAGTGGGGGGTTAAGGGATATTTTTTACTTTATATAGCTAACGTTATTTCTTGGTTGTAATTGTAAAAGCGTCATCTTCTGCCATCCTTTGAAAACTTTTTCCCAAAACGCCTTTCATTTGGGTCAGGGCCATCACCATTTCCTGGGACTTGCGCTGTGCTTTTTTGAGTGCCTGGTTCATCAGAAATATTAAAACCAGGAACACAACCACTACAAATATAGCGCCCCAGATCAAATAGAGCTTGGTATTTTGTAATTGGCCGATATTTGCTTGTAACGCTCGTTTTTCAAAAGAATTTTGAAGCATGTATTGGTTATGTTGCTCAACCAGACTTTTACGCATTTCATTGGTTAATTTGAATTGATTACCCAGTATTTCGTTATAAGCAATCAGTGGTTTTAAATCTACTTCTAGATTTCTTTCGTTGGCTATTTTATAGGCTTCATTTAATTTCTCCACCGTTTCAATTAATCTTTCATCGATAATTTTTGGATTTACCTTGGAAATCGCATTGCTTAGAGCACTGATCGCTTGCAGACAATCATTTTCAGCCAAATGAAGTTTCCCAATATTTAGTAGTGTATTGACAAGCAATGCCGGTTTACTTAGTTTTTGCATTTCAGCTAGGGCTTTTTTATAATAATTATGTGCCCTGGTTAGATCCCCTTCCTCCTGATAGGTTTCTCCAATATTGTTATAACCATAAGATAGCCTTAACGCTTTGTTTTCTTTCTCATTAATATTCTTAATTGAGTTTAAATAGTTTTCTCGAGCTAACTGATATTCCCCCTTTTCAAAATATATTGTTCCAATATAATTGTAGGTTTTATTAATTGATACTTGATCCATTATTCTTTCAGCAAGTTTTAGAGCTTGGTCTGTATACCTTAATGCATCATTATATTTTTTTTCCTCTCTGAAACATGTACTAAGGTTAAAATTGATTCTAATAATGGATTCACTGGCATTGTGTTTTTCATATAAAAATAAGGCGTCATAATAATACTGTTTTGCCTGCTCATATTCTTGAACTTTATAAAAAATGTAACCAATGTCATTAAGTACTCCTGCCAAATCTAACCCTAAATCAGCTTCTCCAAATAGTTCCGCTGAGAACAAATAATTAACGACTGCTAAATCAAATTGCCCGTTATATCGATACACCTTGCCAAAGTACCAAGCAGCAGTAGCTTTGTCTTGAATTGTACCATATTGACTGGTTAACATTTGCAATTCATTTGCATATTCAAAGGCTTTTTCAAAGTCTGAATTAAAATGTAGCTCGGTAAGCCTCAATAAAACCGGTATTTTTTGTGCTGGTTGTAAAGTAGTATTGAAGGTAGCGATTAAACTATCAATTTCATTATTTGCCTGAACAGTATTCTTATTAGATACAAATCCAAAAATTAAAATAATGATAAAAAATCTTTTCATGAAGCTTCTGTTTTGGGCTGAAATTCCAAATTGCCTGAAAAGATAAAAAAATATTCTTGCTTTCCATATCTTATTAAAGAAAAAAAGCGGGCAATCCCCGCTTTTTTTGATTCTAGTTTCCTCCTCCATTTCCACCTTTGGGCTGGGTTTCCTCAGGCTCATCACCTCCAGGAGCTGTCACCTCCTCTACCTCAATCTGTGGGAGAGGGTCTTCCACTTCATCGGTACAGCCGTTAAAAACAAAACCACTCATTACTAATGTGATAATTACGAATAAATTTTTCATAGCACTTAAAATTTAATTTGATTTATAAAATTTGATTTAGTATTATTCGAGTGTGAAATTGTAATATTTTCATAGAACGTTTTCCGGAGATCATAATAATCCCCGAGGCAAATACAGATTGCCTATTCACATTCTTTAAAATACCGGCCGGCTGACCATTAATATTCCGGGAAGTCTAAAAGAGAGGTTTTAAGTGATATTGCTGTTTAATCCGGGACTCCCCTGAGAAGTTTAGTCTGTCATATTATTTTAAAAAGTAGGCTAAATAGCCCCATTTATTATGTCCATACGTTTGTTTTCTATATACAAAATAATATTTGCTTGCCAGTTTTACAAAATTTTGTACAATCTTTGAAGAGCCCTTTTTTAGCAATTAGATGATCCCACTCACTTATTCGCTGGTTTTCAGGAAATAACCTACATGGCTTTTACACCTAAAGTTTCACGTAAAAAACAGCCCGAAAAGTCATTTTTCGGTTTTTTTACACATTTTGACTATAGCTTGCCTACATTTTCCACCGCGTAGTCTTCCAATAAAAACAAGGGATTTACCAAACTGTTTGCCTGGATTTTGTAGCCGCCAAACTGCAACCTCAAATTTGCACATTCTACTCATCTACTGCAAAGTATAATTGTATTTTTTTAATATCATCCGGTTTGGGTAATCTTTTGTCATCCGCCCCTGAAAAAAAAGTATTAATACGGGAGGAAAACTACGCAATTGTACAATTCTACGAAGCCAAAGGTACTGAATGTTAAAATATAATACCCCTATTTTAAAGCATCTTAAATATGCTTATCTTTGGCCAAATAAAATTTTGTTACCCAAGAAAAATATGGCCATAAATTCTAAACTAGATAAAATAGACCGAAAAATATTAGATATATTACAGTCCAATGCGAAGATTACCAACGCCCAGCTATCCAAAGAGATTGGCTTGTCGCCTGCCCCAACCCTGGAAAGGGTCAAAAAACTGGAGAACTCGGGTATCATCCATAGCTATCACGCTAAACTCGATATGACCAGCATTGGCCTGGATGTAAGTACCTTTGTTCATGTATCGCTGAAAGGGCACAATAAGGAAAACATTGAAATATTCCTCCAGGAGATTCGCAGCATCGATGAGATTATCGAATGCCACCATATCACCGGTACCGGCGATTTTATTTTGAAAATTGTATCTACCGACATTGCCTCCTACCAAAAGCTGATGCTTGAAAAAGTGAGTGATATCAAGGTTATTGACAGCCTGCAATCCATGGTCATATTATCGACTTTTAAAGACAGCAAGGTTTTGCCCATTCCGGAATAACGGCTGTTTTTTCCGGATTTAAGAGAGGACCCATGTACTGAGAACCCACAAGTATGTTATCTTACCTGCCAGAAGGCCGGTCTATATTTGCCGCTTCACTTTCAATAGACTGAAGTCCGGCTTTGTTGCGGTTTGGTTTACAGAGATAGCCTTGCGGAGACACCCTTGCTTAGGATAATAAGCTATCCGGATGCGCTTGACAGGGCCAGGTGGCCAGGTGAGGTTGGAATCAGAGAGCAGGGTATTGAAGCTGATGAAAGAGGGAGCGAGAATAATGTGTAAAAATTCGTAGAATAAACTATTGTTTCGGTACCAATTCATCAAAGTACTTTAGATAATTATTTTGCTGGCTTGATACGGAATAATTATCTAATACCGTTTCGCGACCATTTTTGCCTAATTTTTCTCTCAACTCGCTGGACTCAATTAGTTGAGATAATTTTTCGATCCATTCATCGGTGCTATCAGCCAGGAATCCGTTTTCGCCGTCGCGAACGATCGTAGTGTTGACACCAACGGGTGACATGATCGTGGCAGTTTCCAGGGCCATATACTGTAATCCCTTTAAACCACACTTTCCCTTGGCCCACTCATCATTTGGCAAAGGCATAATACCGATATCAATTTCTGACAATTCTTTTATTTCACTTTCTTCCGTCCACGGAACACCTTGTATTGAAAACTCCTCGTTGACATAATTTGGGTCGCCAATTACTTTGAAATAAACCTTGTCTTTATATTTATTTTTAATAGCTCTCAGGAAATCCAACCCATACTCAAAATGTTTAATAGTCGTAAAACTGCCACTCCATCCAATGCACACTTTGTCTTTTTGAGAGGGGATCCGTGTATATCTTTTGGTATCAATGGTGGTGGGTATGATTCTAATATTCTGATTAAATTTTGAAGCGTAGTCGGCCAGGTATTGGTTGCCGGCAAAGATCATGTCGGACAAAGCAATAATATCTTTTGTCTTATCCGGGTTTTTTAACCAGGCTAGTTTGTTATTTACCGGAGATACATCCTGTAGCCAAATAGCATCGTCAAAATCAAAAATTACTTTTGCCTTTGATTTCGAAAACCTTTTTTCAAAAAAGGTAGATCCGGTCATAAAGCCCTCTCTTTGAATAAAAATGATGTCGTAGCTAGATGCCTTCATAGCATCCTTCCATCTTTTAAAGCTACTTTTAAGAAATATGGCGAGTTTGCCAAGATATTTCCCGGGTTGATACAAAATATGATCGTCTTTGGCAGAAATTATATAGGAAAAGTCGTAATCGTATCCGTGCTCTTTTAAAAAAGATAAGTATTGCTCAAATCTGAATTTCTGCGAGGGAGAGCGGTTTGGACGGTGAGCAGCAACAAATAATACTTTCTTCATCAATCCTCAAGCCAGAGTGGTGGCAGATTTTCTATTATCTCAATGTTTTTAAACTTTTGGCTTTTTTTGATGCCGGTGTTTTTTGCCCATCCAACCATTTTATCCAATCCCTGTTTTAACGTATGGTTAGTGTCGGTCCCAAATAGTCTGTGAGCTTTGGAATGATCTGCATAAGCATGTGTAACCTCATTTCTGGCTTCGACGAATCGCAGTTTCCCCTCCAGTCCCATTGTTTCCATTACCGTTTCTGCCAGCTCTTTGATGGTATACTCTTTTTCCGCGCCAATGTTAATTACTTCCCCGTAAGTCTCCCGAATGTTTACCGAATTGGCTATGTGAGGTGCCAGATCACCTATGTAGCTAAAGGCCCTGGTTTGATTACCATCTCCAAAGATGGTTAGCGGGTTGTCTTGCATCAATTGGTTCATAAAGATGCCTACCACATTTCTGTATTTATCTCCTAAATTTTGGTATTCTCCATAAACATTATGTGGTCGGAAGATAATATAATCCAACCCAAACATTTCTTTAGTCACCTTAAGTTCCTGCTCCACCGCTAATTTAGCTATGCCATATGGGTCTTCCGGATGTGGAACCATGTCCTCCCGCATAGGGGGTTGTAATCCACCGTATACAGCGATAGAGGAGGTGAAAACAAAGCATTTAACTTTATTTTTTACCGATTCATTTATGAGGTTTACACTACCAATGAGATTGTTATTATAATTAAATCTCTTGATAAAATGACTTAGACCCTCTGCCGCGTAGGCTGCCAGATGGTATACATAATCGAATTTATGCTCTGTGAAGAGCTTCTCCAATAATTCATGATCCATGATAGACCCCTGGACAAATGTGGCTTCTGACGGTACATTCTCCTCATATCCACCACTTAGATCATCCAGGATTACCACGTGATGCCCTAATTTCAATAATTCCCTGCTTACATGCGCTCCTATGAAACCTGCCCCACCTGTAACTAATGATGTAATCATTTATTTATAATTGGTTCCCAACAATTTACCTGCAATATTAAAAATTTTAACCTTATTCGATAACAATTATTTCAGATTTGTGGCCTGCCCCGACTTTTTGATCCTGCCATTTTTGCCGATATCATTATCCAGGTGAATGAGACCAAATACCTATAGAATAATCTTAGCGCAGCACAGGTGTAAAATAATTTTGTTGCCTAACATTTTACCGGTCGCCGGAAGAAGTTTTGAAAAAGTTCTCAATGCCCACTGCCAGTCGCGGTCTGCTTTCTTAATCGATTCATTGGGCCTAAACCTGGCGAGATAAGGAAATTCTTCGGATGGTTTTGCATCAAAATGCGATGATTGCTTTAACTAAGAATTGTACTATTTGGGACATTCCCCAAAAGAGCTATATTTGAGCTTTTAAATATTCACGACACACAAGTTACATTAAAATCCCAGGTGTAATGAAAGCTATGTATATTGGTTGGGTAACCTTACAAAATTTAATGAGCCGGTAAGATGCTGTTTAACTCAATAGAATTTGCAATTTTTTTGCCTATAGTCTTCTTACTCTATTGGTTTATATTTAATAAAAGCATTTTTTTTCAAAACTTTCTGCTGCTGGTAGTCAGCTATATCTTCTATGGTTGGTGGGATTGGCGTTTTCTTTCTTTAATCATTTTCAGCTCGTTGGTGGATTACTTTATTGGAATCAAACTTTCAAAAACAGGTAATCAACGGAGAAGAAAACTGTTACTGACAGCCAGCCTTTTGGTTAACCTCGGGTTTCTTGGGTTTTTTAAATATTTCAATTTTTTTGTCGATAGTTTTGTCGAGGCATTTACTTTATTTGGAAGCTCGTTTGAACCAACCCGGTTGAGTGTCATACTTCCGGTCGGTATTAGTTTCTACACCTTTCAGACGATGAGCTATACTATTGATGTTTACAAGGGAAAGCTTCAGCCTACCAGGGATATCATAGCTTTTTTTGCATTTGTGAGTTTTTTCCCACAATTAGTTGCCGGGCCTATTGAAAGAGCAAAAAATCTATTACCACAATTTTCGGAAAAGCGACGATTTGAATATGACAAAGCTGTCGATGGTTTGCGTCAGATATTATGGGGCCTGTTCAAAAAAATGATCATAGCCGATAATTGCGCGGTAGTGGTTGATGAGATTTTTTTTAATTACGCGGAGTATTCAGGCAGCACCTTATTGATGGGTGCATTGTTCTTTTCTTTTCAAATATATGGTGATTTCTCAGGTTATTCCGATATAGCGATAGGTACTGCCCGGCTTTTTGGATTTAGTCTGATGCAAAATTTTGCCTTCCCTTATTTTTCAAGAGATATGGCGGAGTTTTGGAGGCGGTGGCATATTTCCCTCTCGACCTGGTTTAGAGATTATCTTTATATCCCGTTGGGAGGAAGCCGCGGAAGTATGTGGGCAAAAATCAGAAATATCTTTATCATTTTTATTGTCAGCGGATTCTGGCACGGCGCTAATTGGACATTTATCGTTTGGGGCGGCTTAAATGCGCTTTATTTTTTGCCATTATCGTTGCTGAATAAAAACCGAACGAATCTTGACATTGTTGCCAAAGGCAAATATTTACCTACGATCAGGGAGGCCTTTAATATGGGATTAACCTTTGGACTGACGGTTTTGGCATGGGTATTTTTTAGGGCTGAGAGTGTTACACACGCATTTGCTTACATGGGGGGAATGTTCTCCGATTCACTTTTGTCGTATCCGGAAATTGTTATTAAAAATTTAATTCTTTTGCTTGGGGCATTCACACTTATAGAATGGTTTGGAAGAGAGGGACAGTACGCCTTTGCTAACGTAAGTTTATTGAGACCCCGGCCGCTAAGATGGTTTGTTTACTTTTTCGTTATTGGACTACTCTTCTATTTCAAAGCTAATCAACCTCAGCCATTTGTATATTTTCAGTTTTAACAGCTATGAGAAAGTTTCTAATACATTCATTTTTACTATTGACCATATTTTCTGCTACCATCATATTAATCAACTTCATTTCGGAAGAAGACGAATACTCATCGGATTATATGGCGGCTATTATTGACAAACACGAAAGAGCTAATTCGATAAAAGAGCCAAAAATAATTCTGACTGGCGGGTCGAATGTTGCATTTGGTATTGATAGCGAAGAATTGCAAAAAGCGTTTTCTATTCCGGTTGTTAATTTAGCCCTTCACAGACAGCTGGGGCTATCATTTATTTTGAAAGAATTGAAATATGCTATAAAAGAGGGTGACATAGTATTCTTATGTATTGAGTATTTTTTTCCTGGCGAAGGGGAATATAAACTGCAGAGACATACCAGCGATTATTATAAAGAGGCAGAATTGTTTTATTCACCAAATAAATATGATGATCTTAAATTGTATTTAGAAGAAACCAGATTGAAATATATAGATCTTTTTAACAGCGAAAATGTTGGCGCTAAACAAGGAAATCCGGACTTAAAGGATTCCATGAATCCTTTAGTGTATTCCAGAGACGCTTTTAATAAATATGGTGACGTAGTTGGTCATTTAGATAAAAAGAATCCAGGCTTTTTAAGAGGTCGAGGGACCGTTTTTAAGTATAGGTTCTGGGAAGGTATCAGTGCAATAAACGAGTTTTATGCCTATGCCCGGGAAATGAATGTAAATGTTTTTTATCTCTTTCCACCTTATCCCTCATCGGATTTTAGCAAAGGATATGATATCATTTCACAATTGAGGTCTGATTTAAATAGTCATTTGAAAGTTGAGATATTGAACGCACCAGAGGATTTTGTTTATCCTGACAGCGATTTTTTTGATACAATTTATCATCTGAATAAAAACGGAAGAGCTAAAAGGACAAAAAAATTAATAGAACTGATAGCGAATAGCGGCAATGTACAAGAACAAATAAGAAGTATCAAATCCGGAAATCATGCCAGTTATTGAACTAAAATTGGCACGGTCAAAAGAAAATTTCCACAAAATGGATTCGCCGGTTTTTATCTGGATTTTATTGCTAACTTTGTTTTTCATTTTCGATCAATGAATTTCTAAACGTGGTAGATTCTATGAGCGCAATTTAATTGCATTGTTCGCAGATAAAGGCTAATTCTCTTGAGATTCTATTTTAATTTGGGGTTTGATCAAGAATAATGGGATTAAAAGACTTCATTGTAACACCGGTTTTTCTAGTAATTGTCATAACGTTGGCCTATATGGTCAGGGGCAGGTATACTGACAATAATACCAGAAGATATTTCATTTTAGCCATTTTAATAAAAATTGTAGGTGGCATATCGGTAGGACTGATTTATCAATTCTATTATGGTGGTGGCGATACAATTAACTATTACTCAGGCGCTACGGTTATCTGGGAAGCATTTATGGAGGCTCCTGCAAAGGGACTGAAACTTTTACTGGCGACCGGTGAGTATGATCCGGATACTTTTAATTATGCTTCAAGAATAAGATATTATTACGGTGATCCCAACCTTTATTTCATTTTAAGAGTTACTGCCTTCTTTGCAATTTTTACTTATAATACCTACTCAGCGATTGCCGTCTTTTATGCTATCTTCAGTTTTGCAGGTTTATGGGCCATGTACAGTATCTTCTATAGATTTTTCCCGAAGCTGCATCTCCAGCTGGCAGTCGCTACATTTTTTGTGCCATCGGTCTTTTTCTGGGGCTCCGGAATTTTAAAGGACTCACTAACGATCGGAGCTTTGGGTTTTATGGTTTATGCTTTTTCAAATATTTTCTTTTTTAGAAAAAGGATAGTCTTTAATATTGTGATTTTACTTGTCGGAAGTTATGTGTTGTATACCGTAAAAATTTATATACTGTTGTGTTTTGTGCCTTCCGCACTCTTCTGGCTTTATTTTTCAAGTTTAAGACGTATTGAGCTGAGGGCGGTAAGAATTCTGATAGCACCTGTTGCCCTGGCCCTGACCCTGGTTTTAATTTATGTGGCCATTTTAAAAGTTGGTGAAGATAACGAAAGGTACAGGATTGAAAACCTGGCGAATACTGCCGAATTCACAGCAAGATGGATTCACCAGGAAAGTGAACGCCAGTCAGGTTCTACCTATAGCCTTGGCGATTTTGACTACAGTGCCACGGGTATAGCGAAAAAGTTCTTTCCTGCCATTTGGGTCACGCTCTTTAGGCCCTATATTTGGGAAGTCCGTAACCCCGTAATGTTTTTATCAGCTTTAGAAAATCTGTTTGTCTTATTGTTTTCAATATCCTTATTTACCACTAGAAATATATTTCGCATCTACTCATTTATCAGATCTCAACCCGTCATCTTGTTTTGGCTGATCTTTTCGATTGTATTTTCTTCCGCGGTAGGCTTTACCACGTACAATTTGGGCTCCTTAGTAAGGTATAAGATTCCTATGATTCCTTTTTACATTTCGGCAGTGTTCATCATAAAAAATTATACTAAAACTTCAAGAAAAAAAGATCTTGTGACATATCGGGGTCTGAATGGCCGTCAGACTTTCTAGGAGCAATTAGCCTTTAGCTATGAAATTATCAAAACAAAAATTCAAATCCGTACTCAAAAATTTAGCGACCGTAGTCATATCTACAATCGTTTCACTAATTGTAATATTGATTTTACTGGAAGTATATTTAAGGATCTTTGAACCACCTGCGGAAACACCCGGCTATACCATTACACATCCAACCCGGAGGTACCAGCTTAAACCGGATTTCACAGGTAAAACTTACGATGCTGTATTACAGGTCAACTCCCATGGATTGCGGGATTTTGAAAGGCCAATTAATCTGGATAGTAATAACTTGCGGGTAACTGTATTTGGAGATTCGTTCACGTTTGGTATTGGCGTAAATCACGAAGAAACTTTTACTAAGATCCTGGAGAAGAACCTTCAAAATCAGCACAGACAAAACGTGCAGGTATTTAACTTTGGCATCCCAAGTTACAATACGGTCCAGGAGGAATTATACTTAAAAGAAGTATATGATCAATATTTGCCTGATGTGGTGATTTTTATGTTTTATGCGGGAAATGATACAAATCTGCTGGAGCCGGTAAACAGCATGAGTGGTATTAATAGTTATGCACTTATCAGGGCTTCAAAGGATATTATGAGGAGACTTTATGCCTACAACTGGTTGGCCAGAAGATATTATAGCATGATTTATATGTTAAAATATGGTGGCGAAGGCAAAAATGATTTGGAAGCAAGGATCAATCATGATAGCAATCTGTTTAGTGATGATTTTGAGGGTTGGCAGGAAACGCAACGTTCCTTTAAAAGGATCGTCGAGTTTTGCAAAGCAAAAAAAGTCAAATTAGGTTTTGCTATCATTGCAAATCATACTAAACTTGGCCGGTCATATGATGAAGATCCAATGAAATCAATTGTCGAAAAGATTTATCATGCCTTATCAGAGGCTGACGTAAAGTTTATCATTCGCGCGGATGAGGCCTATAGGGAGTTTACCAATCAAGAGCATAAATTATGGGTAAAACCAAAGGATACGCACTTTAGCAAAATGGCCAATAAGAAATTAGGTGACTTTCTTTATCCTTGGGTTGAATCAATAATTCAAGATCCGTCGGATCAATAATATAGACGAATTCTAGTTGAATGGGAATCCTACAAAACTTTAAGTATATTTCTCAGTCCGGGGTCGCATCGATTTTTAATATAGTCGTTTCCATAATTAGGGTTAAAATAATCGCGGTTCTCATCGGAACTTCAGGGGTGGGTTTAATAGGTCAACTGACAAATCTGATTAATATTTCTACCTTCCTTTCCAATTTGGGAATGAGTACCGGATTTATCAGAGAAGTTTCAATTTCCAGGAGCCAGCAGGATCAACAAAGAATTATTGCCTTGAGGTCTACCTTGGTTGTTTGCTCAATAATAGCATCTTTGGTGATATCTATTATAATTTTTTTCAATGCCAAAGCAATAAATTCGTGGCTATTTAGGGAACTGGATTATGTATTTTATATAAAGCTCCTCGCCTTAAATTCTAATTTTATTGGTTATGCAGGTATGTTTAATGCGCTTGTAAAGGCGGAAAAGTTGATCCGTACATTGATGAAGCTGTCCATATTGGTAAGTTCGGTCAATACTGTAGCGGCCATTTTGCTTATTTATTGGTTCAATATTGATGGGGTTTTATATGGGATTATTGCCAACAGTCTGTTTAATTGTATCATTACCGGAATAATTGCCCAAAAATACCGCCTCTTAAATGGTATTATCCCCAGCCTCAGATCAAAACTTCTGGATAAAAAGATATTTGCGCTATTGATAAAGTTTGGGGTTATCTCTTTAATTACCAGCATTGCGTTGCAGCTATCTTATGCTTCGGTCAAAAGCATCATTATCCAGAACTCCGGCTTGCCATCAGCAGGTATCTATCAGGCAGCCTCTAATATTTCAAATCAATATTTGCCTGTGTTACTTACTTCACTGGGTACCTATTTACTGCCGCACCTTGCTGAGATTCAGTCCAAAGAAAAAATGCACAAAGAAGGTAACAATTCACTGAGATTAATATTGCTGCTTGCTGCACCAATGTTGATCTCATTTTTGGCCTTTAGCGATTTGATAGTGCAGATCCTTTATAGCAAAGAATTTGTAGCATCTGGTAGTATTCTTTCAGTAATTATCATCGGAGATTTGTTTAAGGTGTCAAATAAGGTGTTGGGTACCATGATAATTGCAAAGAATTATATTATTACCTGGCTATCCGTAGATATTTTATACGCCGCGTCACTGCCTGTTTTTACACTGATTTTATACAATGATTATGGGATTTTGTCTCCTGCGATTGGCTATATGATTGCGGCATTCCTTGGCTTTCTGGCCTTTTTGCTACCACTAATTTTCAAAGAGAAGTTCAAAATTGAATTTATCGTCTGGAAACTGTTTGCATCGATTTTCGCGTCGCTGGTTATTGTATTTATGGCCAAGCCGTACTTAAATTTAATCGGACTTTTTTTGATTTGCTTATCTTTGATATTATTAATTTTGATCATAAATATCAGAAAGCACGAACTCAAAATGGTAGTTGATAAATATTTAAAATAATATCAAACACAACATTTTATTATGAAGACAGAGCGCATAGATGGTTTTGAAGTCAGTTTCAGGGAGAACACCAGTGATGAAAATGTCATTGAACATAGTTTTGAGAATGATATATTCTTTAAGGCTTTACCAGACTATAAACCTGATAAAAATGATGTGATAATTGATGTAGGAGCTCATATTGGTACATTTTCGCTGCTTGCGGCGAAAAAGGTTCCTCAGGGGAAAGTATACGCTATTGAAGCCAGCAGGGAAACTTATGATATTCTAAGTGATAACATAAGCAATAACGCTTTGAACAATGTGACTGCTTTTAATTTGGCGTTATCTGATTTAAAAGGTACTACTGAGCTGTATCATAGTGAAGGGAATTGGGGGCACAGCATCATGAAAAAATTGACCGATAAGTGTGAAAAAGTAGAAACAGAGTCATTGGAAAACTTTTTAGGATCAAATGATATTCAGAAATGCGATCTTATTAAGTTTAATTGCGAAGGAGCAGAATTCAAAATAGTATTAGGGGCCTCATTGGAAGACTTATCCAAATTTAAAAGAATGGTGCTGCTGTATCACAACGACCTTTCACATGACAATCATAACGAAAATGAGTTGGCCAATAAACTCAATGCTGCCGGATTTTATACACATGTTTTAAGAAAAACCGATAAAAGAGGATGGATTATTGCCAATAACAAAAGGGATTTCTCATATTTCCAATACCTACGCTTCCGGCTGATAAGAAAACTGGCCAGTACTAAATAAGTTGGGATGGAACCTTTGATCTCGGTAATAATGCCGGTGTTTAACGTGGAGAAATACATTGACGAATCAATTAAGAGTATTTTAAACCAAACGTATCAAAACACCGAAATCATAGTAGTTGATGATAAATCCTCCGACGGCACACTTGGAAGGATCCGGGCTTTGAAAGATGATAGAATAAAAATTTTTCAGAATGAGGAAAAGCTTGGCTACACGAAAACCTGCAATAAAATATTTCCGATGTGCGCCGGAGATTATATTACCTTTCAGGATGGCGATGATTACTCATCGACGGACAGATTTGGCAAGCAACTTGAGGCCTTTCGCAAAGATCCGGATTTGGGTATATGCGGAACCGGGATGTATATCATTTCGGAAGATGGCAAGTTACTGGACCAGGTTAACAGAACCGCTGACCATGAAGAAATATTAGTTAACATTCAAAAAGGCAATCAATTTGTAGGAGCAACCATCATGGTGAAAAAGGAAGTGGTGGAAGATATTGGTTATTACCGGGAAAGGTTTGCTGGATGGGGTAACCAGGATTATGATTGGTCATATCGAATTGTGGAAAAATACAAAGGTATTAATTTACAATTACCCTTGTATTATTATCGTCAGCAATTATATTCGAACTCTAAGAAAATTTTAGTTGAAAGGGCCATATGCCCTCAAATCATTCAATTCTTAGGGAGACAAAGAGCCAAGACGGGCAAAGACAGCCTGATGAACCAGAATACCGGGGAATTAGATGAATTACTGAAGGAATTAAAGAAACCATATTTGGATGATAAGTCTTTGGTCTACAGGCAACATGCCAATAACAGGTTATATATCAGGCAATATGCGGATGCGTTTCGAATTGCCTGGCGCGCAACTATGTTAAACCCTTTGAACCTCAGGAATTATCTGATTTTTCCATATGGCCTGTTAAGAATGGTTATCAATTTTTTTAAGGAAACCTTTAATAATGCAAAAGGCAAAAAATAGCTTATTGCTTTTTACCCATAAATATCCTTTTGGAAACCAGGAGTCATTTCTGGAAAATGAGATTATCTATTTGTCTCAGGCCTTTAAGCAAATTATACTGATACCCGAAGAGACAGAGACCACTAAAAGACCGGTACCTGAAAATGTAGAAACGATCACCTTATATGACAATTTAAAATTCAATTATTTTTTTTTGTTTATAAGATATCTTGGAAAAGCGATAAAATACTTTTCGTATTCTTTACTGGTTGAGCAAAAGCGATTTTACTACATCTATCATGTCATACCATATTTAAAATATCTTTTATCATCAATTCACAAATCAAAAATTATAGAGAAATATATTCAATCCGTTGAAAAGGAGAATTGTTTGTTTTACACCTATTGGTTTTTAAGAGGAAATTTACCTTTAGCCATTTTAAAGTCTCAAAACAAGATTCCCGGATACATTTCCAGGGCGCACGGATATGATTTGTATGATGAGCAACAGGGAGGACTGGTGCCATTTCGCGCCTTTAAAATGAAGCATATCGATCGTCTTTTCCCTATATCAAGATTAGGCGCAAACTATGTAAAAGAGAGGATAAATAAACAGTTAAGATCCAAGATAACACCGGCCTATCTGGGGACGAGAGATTTCGGGATTTCGCCGTATAAAGATACCACCTCCGAAATTATCACTATTGTTTCCTGTTCCAATATAATTCCTTTGAAGAGAGTGTCTTTGATCATAAATACTTTAAGCCTTATCGATTTCCAATTAAAATGGCATCATTTCGGGGATGGAAATTGTGAAAATGAAGTTAAATTACTGGCAGAAAGTTTACCGGAAAATATAGACTACCGGTTTTGGGGAAGAATCAGTAATATTGAATTAATAGAATTTTATAAAAATAATCAGGTGACTTTATTCCTTAATTTAAGTGCTTCGGAAGGTATTCCCGTTTCAATTATGGAGGCAGCAAGTTTTGGGATTCCTGCCATTGCGACTGATGTTGGTGGCGTAAAGGAAATTGTTAACGAGCAAACGGGTATCCTGGTTAATAGCGACGCTTCAGCAGAGAGTATTGCCCAAACCATTATTAGTTTTATCGACAGTGATAAAAATAGCATTGAATTTCGCAATGGGGTTAGAAACTTTTGGAAGGATAACTTTGAAGCAGAAAAAAATTATAATCAATTCATTCAATTATTGCATAATACTGTTAGCACGGCATCATAGTCGTAAAATTTTTAACCAATAAAACTCCATGAAGGGCTTACTTTTTTTTACCATTGATGTTGAGAATACCGATACCTATGGATTGGCAAAAAAAATGTTTTCCCAAAACAATGCATTTAAAAAACTCGGTGTTGAAACGGATTTGATCCATTTTAAAAAAGGAGATATTTTGTTGAATGACGAAGTGATTTTTAAAAAAAGAAACACAAAATCACCAATCAAATATATCTATGATCGCCATATAAGGGTGTACTCCACCATTATCGACCGGTGTGAATTAGGGGATTACGATTTTTTATATATCAGGTACCCACTTGCCAACCCGTGGCTGATAAAATTTTTACATAAAGTCAAAAAGCTTAATAAAAATATTATCATTCTGCTGGAGGTGGCAAGCTACCCCTATGATTTGGAGAAACGATCGTTTAACCAGCGGGTCTTCCTCATGGTTGACAAGCTGTGGCGTCGTTTGCTTAAACGCGATGTGGATCAGGTTGTGACCTATGCTGATTTTGACAAAATTTTCGGCATACCAACCCTCAGCACAGATAATAATGGGGTTGATCTCGACAAAATAAAACTCAAAAAAACGCAGCAACACCCCAAAAAGCTGACGCTAATCGGAGTGGCAGGATTGTCAATTTGGCATGGATATGAGCGAATTATTAAAGGCGTTGCTGAGTATTACAAGCAGAGGCAGGAGGAGAATCAGGTTGATTTGTCCTTCCTGATTGTAGGCGATGGTCCTGAATTTCAAAATTTAAGCAATCTCATTGATGAGCTTAATATCAATAATCATGTTCGGCTGGTGGGGCAGAAGCGGGGGAAAGAACTTGATGATTTATTTGATCAGTGTCAGGTGGCTGCGGCCAGTTTTGGTTTGCATAGGTTGAATATACAAAGCGGGTCCACTATTAAGGTAAGGGAATATTGCGCCCGCGGAATTCCTTTTATATTAAGCTATGATGACATCGGCTTGGGGAATGATTTCAAATATGCCCTGAAATTTCCTGCCAATGACGATCCAATAGATATAAATCAGGTGATAGAGTTCTATGACAATAAATCAGGCGAGTCGGTCAGCCGGGAGATAAGAGCTTACGCCGCACAGAATTTCACATGGGAAGTGACAATTAAACCGGTTTACGATAAAATTTGTGAGTTGAAATCAATATGAGAAAACCCGTAAACATTTTGGTTGCTACGTATTGGAGTTACAAAGATCCTTTGATCCAAACTTATACACTTCCGTATCTCAAACAAATAAAGCAAGTAGTCCCGGATGAGAGCAGGATTTATCTTTTGACTTTTGAACAAGATAAATTCAAGATAAATATAGAAAATGGTGAATTGGATCGGATTGAGGACGAATTAAGTAAACACAATATATCTTTGATCAGATTTAATTATCTGAAAAGAGGAGCTATGGTTTACTTTAAGCTGGCTTGGAATTTTATCTATCTGATCTTTTTTTGCTTTTCCAGGAAAATAACGCATATTCACACCTGGTGTATGCCGGGTGGAGCCATTGGCTATGTGCTTTCATTGATTACCAGAAAACCGCTTATTCTCGATAGTTATGAACCACATGCCGAAATCATGTTGGAAAGTGACACCTGGAAAAGAAATGACTTATCGTTTAAACTTCTTTTTAAATTGGAGGCCCTGCAATCCAAAAGAGCCAGTCACGTTATTGGAACTACAAAAGCTATGGAACATTATGCGAAAGAGAAATACCGGGTAGAATTTACCGAATTTCATGTGAAGCCGGCCTGCATTGATTTGGAAAAATTTTCCAACCAAAATGTGAAGAATAAAAATTTGTTGGAGCAACTGAATTTGGTCGATAAGATTGTAGCTGTTTATGCCGGGAAATTCGGGGATAGTTATCTGGAGTCTGAAGTGTTCGAATTGTTTAAAATTGCCCATGAACATTGGGGCGAGAGATTTAGGGTACTGCTGTTAAACAATCATGAAGACAGTTACATCAAAAAAATGGCTGGCAGTGTTGGATTAGATTTTCGCATAATAACCAAAATGTACGTTGACCATCATAAAATTCCCGATTATATCGGACTGGGGGATTTTGGGTTGACACCCTTTGTACCGGTACCTTCTAAAAGATACGGGACACCAATCAAAGATGGTGAATATTGGGCTTTGGGTTTGCCGGTAATTATCACGAAGGATATATCCGACGATTCGGATATAATAGCGTCTCATAAAATAGGTTATGTGTTGCAGGATTTAACGGTACAGGAATATAAAAAGGCGATAAGTTTTATCGACACCTTAATAAGCCAAAATTCCAGACCGGAAATTTATGATCTAATCAGGCCTATAGCTGAAAAATATAGAAATTATTACATTGCTGATGCTATATATAAAAAGATATATGCCTAGAGTATTATATTTTGGATATTTAACGGATTGAAAATTAAGGAGGTAGATATGAAGCGAATTAAAACTGTATTAATCGTTTTGGGCATTTTGTACAGCACCCAGCTTTTTGGACAATGCCCGAATTTGTCGATCGATCTACCTGACACGGTTTGCCTGGGTGAAAATCTTACCATTGTCAATTCTTCTACCGCCAATGCCTATGCCTGGGATTTTTGTGTTGGAGACCTGTCACTAGATCCGGTTGGTAGCGATCTGAGTTCCGTAGCAAACGTTAGCGGTTCCCGAGGCATTACGCAGGTCTATGATGGCAGTAACTGGTTTGTATTTATCACCAGTAAAAATAATAACCGCTTGATAAGACTAGACCTGGGTAATAGTCTTTCCAATAACCCCGCTGCCCCGGTGAACCTAGGCAATTTAGGGATATTGAATAATCCGGAGCCGATTAAGTTTATTCAGGAGGGGAGTACCTGGTATGGACTCGTTCACAATGGCGGCACGGGTAGCTTGATATTGTTGGATTTTGGTACCAACCTAACCTCCGTACCAACCGCTACACAAATTCTTACCGGCGTAGGAGGGACAAGCAGTAACATGGACCTTGGGGTAGATAATGGCAATATTATCGTCCTGGTCTCCAACTTTTCGACCAATAATGTCACTCAAATCAATTTTGGCAATTCATTGACCAATACTCCCGGTGGGGGCGACATCAGAACCACCAATTCATTTCCAGGATCCAGCGGATTGATAGATATTGATATTCAGCAGGTATGTGGAATTTGGTATGGGTTAGCAGTAGCATTAAACAATGGAAGAATTTTCCGGTTGAATTTTGGAAATGATCTGTTTTCCGAACCAGCGGTTGAAGATGTGACCGGAGGTCTGCCCTCCGGGGAATTACCTCACAGGGCGTCATTTGCTGTAGAAGGCGAAATGAAATATGCCTTTGTAGCAGCTTTTTCCGGCAAATTGATAAGATTAAATTTTGGAGACAGTTTTGATAATTTTCCCGAAAAGGATGATTTGACGAATTTTGGAATAATGAGTAACCTAAGGTCATTTTCGATTGACAGGGGAAACTCCGAATGGGTGGGTTTTGCACTAAACAATTCTTCAAGCGCCCTGTACAGAATCTCCTTTCCCAACAGTTGCACTGCCAGCATTCCCGAATCCAATGCCGCAGAACCAGCTGGTGTAAATTATTCCGGATCGGGTAAGCATTACATTTCTCTAACTGGCATTGACACCGATGGAAATGTCAATACCATTTTAGATTCCGTGTACGTAAGGGAGTCAGCAACACCAGCGTTTTCCGCCAACTTAACATGCTTTGGAGAAAATACGGCCTTTACCGATTTAAGTATTGCCACCGAGACAAATATTACGGATTGGCTATGGGACTTTGATGATCCAACCACAGGCGCAAATAATAGTTCAGCACTACAAAACCCGGTACACACCTTTAGTGCAGTGGGAAATTACAATGTAAATTTAATGGTTACTGATGATTGTGGCCAAACTTCCGATGTTACCATTGAGGTTAAAATTGTTTCTGAACTTGATCTGCAGCCAGATTTCTCCACGCCGGCATTGTTGTGTTCAAATGATTTTTTGTCGTTTACAGATGCGTCCACTTTTACGGATGATAGTCCCACAGCGTGGTCATGGAACTTTGGGGATCCTTCAAGCGGTGACAACACTTCAACCTTGCAAAACCCTGAACACCAGTATTCAAATCCCGGTAATTACGATGTTGAATTAAGGGTAACGGGCATAAGCGGTTGTGAAAAGACTATTATCAAACAGATTACTATATTGGAAGGCCCTTCCGTGGACTATACTTTTACAGATGATTGCCTTAACAACAGCATAACGTTTACAAACAATTCCAGCGGTCTGGATATTACGGGCTATAGTTGGGATTTTGGCGATGGGGCGACTTCCAATTTGGTTAACCCTACCCATACTTTTGGCAGCGCAGGCGATTATACCATCATGCTTACCGTGGATAACGCGCTTGGCTGTAGTGTGACCAATACACAGACCATTACTATTCATGCCTTGCCCGAGGTGGCATTTATAAACGAGTTGGCCTGTAGCAATGGCAGTACGCAGTTTTTTGATCAAACTACAGTCGCCGATGCTAATATTACGGCGTGGGCATGGGATTTTGGGGATGGCAATACTTCCTCCGAAAAAGATCCGGTCCATACATATGAAAGTGATGGGCCTTTCCTGGTTAGCCTGACAACCACTTCCAATTTTGGCTGTGTAGCTACTTTAGAAAAGACCGTAGATGTGATAGTCGGGCCGACGGTGGATTTTGATATCAACCAGGTTTGCCTTGGAGAAGCCACCCGATTCGAGGATTTATCAGAAACCTCGGATGGAACTGCCATTACTTCCTGGTTCTGGGAAATTGATGGCCAGGTATTTACCGAGCAAAACCCGGAAACTACTTTTAGCGCCCCTGGTACCTACACAGCCAGCCTGACAGTCACTTCCGCCACATTTTGTACGGCTTCGATTACCAAGGATGTGGTGATCAACCCGTTGCCAGTTGCTGATTTCAGCGTCGAGAATGTATGTGTCGGGGATGTGGTGCGATTTAGTGATGAAAGTATTGTCACTGGAGATGATATTGCGGAATATAGCTGGGACTTTGATGGACTGGGCAGCTCTTCGGATGCCAACCCGGTTTTTACTTTTGAAAATACAGGTAATTACAACATAGGTTTGACTATCACCACGGTTACAGGCTGCTTAAGTACCGTCAACAAAACTATTACGGTTTTAGACAGCCCTGAAGCTGCCTTCACCACGGATGTTTCGCAAGGACCGCCGCCTTTGACAGTAAATTTTCAGAATAATTCCACCGGTGGGGATTCCAATGACTGGAATTTTGGCAATGGGGAAACCAGTTCGGTGGCGCATCCGATTGTTACCTTTGCGGATTTAGGCGTTTTTGAGACACGCCTGGTCGTATCTACAGCTGCCGGCTGCAGGGATACGGTAACACAAACCATCAATGTTGTAGAGCCCCTTATGGACCTGGCACTGGAAGGTATGACTACCCTGACGCAGGATGGAGAGACACAGGTATCGCTGGATATCAGAAATAATGGCACCTTGTTTGTCGATAAGATACAGGTGAAGTTGCAGATTGGTCCCGAAGCAACCGTGAACCAAACTATAACCCAAACGGTAGCTCCCGGTCAGTTGATGGTATATCCCTTAACCGTTAGCGTTACTAACCGTCCTACTACCCCCTATCTTTGTGCTACTTTAACCCCGCTAGAAACACCTTTTGCCGATCACAATCTGGCCAACAATACCTTTTGTATCAATCTGGAGGAAAAAGCCAGTATCATCAAGCCGTTTCCCAATCCTTCGGATCATCTGGTGACGGTGGGTGTCATTTTGCAGGAAAGCCAGAAAGTCATTATTACCATGCACAATGCCGTCGGACAGCCGGTGATAGAAAAAGAATTCCCCAACGCGCCGGAAGGACTAAATCAATTCCAGCTGGATGTGAGCGGTGTCAGCGATGGCCTTTACTGGTTAAAATTACAGTATGGCGGCTCGGGAGATGTTTTTAGAATGTTTGTGGACAAGTGATGTAATCGACGTGATTCTGATGTCTTGAAATGTGAAATACATTAATTATCGATTGAAAATCAATCATCTTAGTATAGCAATTTTGGGGCGATTCTGGTCGGTGGTCGGCATTCAAGCCAGACTTCTGGTTTCTCTTTCTCAACTTGACCCTTATTTAAATAATCCGGATCACAGATCCTGCGTCACCGCCCCGAAAAATAAAAGGGCGTAGTCACAGACATACGCAGTTATTTCCTTTTTTATTCTAGGCCTAAGGGGATGGAAACCTTTGCCAAAAATTTATGAATATCTCAATGCTTTAATTAGGAACAATTCCACCCAAGGGAAATACCAGCTTAAATGTCGCATAGGGAGGATTAGTTCTTTTTAAAATATTTTTAGACTCTAAATTTTCTATGGTTTTAAAAAAATCTTCCCTGTTCAGTATAGTTTTATACTTTTCGCCAACACTTTTTGCAAAATCCCATAATTTCCAACCGCCAAATCCATTATATCTGAAATCTTTTCCGAAATAATCAAAATCCACTTTCTTAGCATTAATACGAACTTCACAGCCTCTCCCATGAAAATTATAATCCATCATGCCGGCGTCTGTCTTTAAACTCCCGGTTTTCGGTATAATTTTTCTAGTATAAGCTAGTAACGGAGAAACCGTAAAATTATAGGTAGACCTTATTTTATTCTCAAATATTGATATAATCATTTCAAACTCATTAATAATTTCAATTAACAATTTTTCATCAGAATTCATTGTTTGCAGTTTCAATTAGTTCTTCTATGGATTTAAATCTTGATTCCCCACCTAGGTGTAGTTTAAACTAGACCTTCATATCAGGTCAACGCCAATCAATGCATCCTAATTGAGTTTAGTTCTTGGCACTGTTGTAAAGATAGTTCTCTTGTTTCTTAACCCCTCTGAGTGGGTATCTAATCTAATAGGAATAAAGTTCGCCATATTCAATCGAGCCATTTGCATTAAACTGATATGGTAAAAAACAACTTTGATAATTTTCCCCTTTATACCACAATTTGATTTCTATTGCATCAATTGGTTTGTCATGGTCAGCATTTTGAATCTGCACATTTACTCCTATACCAAACGAATCATACTCAGTTTCCAAAAACTTTTCCAAGCGCTTTAAATATTCTGAAGTCTTTGGTTTATCCTCTCCTTCATAAAGTGCTATAGCCTGAATTTTGTTTTTATTATTTAGCGCAACACTAACGGGGTAAAACTCCAAATGTTCGCGTAAAAAGTATTTGGCTTGGTCAATTACTCCTTGCAATAGATCTCCTAGAATCTGATTTTTAGTTTTCATTTGATGGTATAATTAAGACTCACCTAGGTGTCGTTTAAACTTACACCTTCATATCATGTCAACAGCAATCAATGTATCTAATTGGACATAGTTCCCGGCGCTGTTGTAAAGATAATCTTCTTGTTTCTTAACCCAATTGGTAAGTTTAAAAATTGGTTTTTTAAAATATGGAATACGTTGGTTGTCTTTCTAAAATCCCCTGTCATAGCACAGCCACTTTGGGAGGGTTCCGGTTGATAGCCGGCATTCCGGCCAGACTTCCGGTTTCTCTTTCTCAACTTGACCCTTATTTAAATAATCCGGATCACAGATCCTGCGTCACCGCCCCGAAAAATAAAAGCGCGTGGTCACAGACACACGCCCAGTTATTTTACTTTTATTATTCTACGCCCAGAGAGGTTAATGATACAGGCCGCAAGATCATTGATCAGTTCAGTGGTTGCGTATGATACTAAGACAGCGCCCTTTCTAAAATCGGTTTCCTGCGAATGCTAAAGATTCACAAAACCATATCTAAAGCCAACACCTCCTGATACAAACACTATGCGCCGTATTTTTAGCTCCTATGCATAATTATTTAAATAAACCATACCAAAACAAATCAAACCCACCCCCACTAATCACACTCACACTCAAATCCCTACCTATACCCTTCCGCCTGCAGATTAAACAACTCCTCATACCGCCCACCCTTAGCCAACAGCTCTTCATGGGTGCCGATTTCAAGACATTGCCCTTTGTCCAGCACCATTATTCTGTCTGCCATTCTTACCGTAGAGAAGCGGTGGGAGATCAGGATGGCTGTTTTTCCTTTGGTCAACTCGGTAAATCTCTGGAAAACTTCGTGTTCGGCCCTGGCATCAAGCGCGGCAGTAGGCTCGTCCAATATCAGAATTTGGGCATCTCTCATGTAGGCCCTGCCCAACGCCACTTTTTGCCATTCCCCTCCCGACAACTCAACACCATCGGCAAATCGCCGCCCAATCATTTGGTCGTATTTTTCAGGAAGCCGGTCAATAACCGTATTTGCCAGGCTTTGCTCTGCGGAATGAACTATTTTGGGCCTGTTGTCCTTCTCCACAATTCTTCCGACAGCAATATTATGGTTGGCGGTCATTTGGAATTTGACAAAATCCTGGAATATTACCCCCGTTTCGTTCCGCAGATCTTCGACATTGTAATCCTTTAAATTGTGGCCATCCAGCAAAATGCGGCCTTCTGTGGGATCGTAGAGCCTGGCCAGTAATTTTACAATAGTGGTTTTGCCAGCGCCATTTTCTCCTACCAGAGCAAGTTTTTCTCCTTTTCTCAGCGTAAAATTCAGATTCCTGACCGCCCATTTATCTGTATTGTGGTATTTGAAGCCTACGTTTTCAAAAACAAATCCTTCCCGAATGGGATTGGGAAATGGTCGTGCCTGGGGATTGACTTTGATGCTTGGTTCAAGATTGAAAAAGTCGAAAAAATCCTGCAAATACAAGGCATTTTCAGCAACACTTGAAAAGCGATTTAAAATACTTTCAAATAAAGTTCTCAAACGGAAAAAAGAACCCGATAAAAAGGTCAGGTCACCAATCGTGATATTTCCTTTGACGGTATCTATGATAATGAATATATAAGCTGCATAATATCCGGCGCTACCCAACATGGCGAAAAAACTTCCCCAACCGGCACGACGCATGGACAGGTTTTTGTTTAAATCATAGAAGCGATCGGAAAGTACTTTGAACCTGTTGGTAAGAAAATCAGACAGTCCAAAAATCTTCACTTCCTTGGCGGTTTCATCGCTGGCGCCGGTAAATCTTAGATAATCCAACTCCCGCCGTTCGGGCGTCCAGCTGTAAACAAGGGAGTAGCTGCGTTCATTAAAATGAGTTTCTCCCAGGAAGGCAGGGATCACTGTTATCATTAAAAGTAAGATAAGCCAGGGATTAAAAGCAATTAGTCCGGCAGCTAAAAACACCATGGTAATGGCATCCTGTGCTTGTCCCAAAACCTGCGTCATGAGCATTGACCGGCCTATGGTCTGCCGCCGGGCACGTTCCAGTTTATCGTAAAAGTCTGAGTCTTCAAATTGGCTCAGATCAAGGTTTGCGGAATGCCGCATAAGACGGATAGAAGATTTATTCGCAAACAGATCGCCTATGAGGCTGTCGAGTAAGGTAGTACCTCTGTTAAGTATGTCTGAAAAAATCGCCAGTAGAAATTCTATAGCTACCAGCATAAACAGGTGATTTAGTGATTGCGGAGCTTCCGATTGGGTTACCCGGATCACTTCATCAATGATCAATTTGGCTACGTAAAGTGTTACCAGGGGAATAGCTGACCGAATTACGCGAAGCAACACATTGGCCAAAACCATTTTTGGACTGGTTTGCCAGATTAATTTGAAAAACTCGGGCAGGTTTTTAAGCGCCTTGAATCTTTCGTCAAAAGATAGTGGTGGTTTGCCGCCTTTTCTGGCGGGTTCCATAGAGATTCTGAATTTAAATAATCTGGTCCAAATTGACATAATAGGGTAACAGATGCTGTTATTTTAAGTGGGAACTCACGAAAATGTATCAGTAATTTAAAATTTAAACGGCTTAATTAATAATTAATTTTGGTTTACCGGAGTTGGTTTAACAAGTCCATTCCCTCCGGCCAATCTCCGAATCCAGCCTGATCTTCGATATGGCCGGCGTTATGGAGCTGTATGAATTGACTACCCCACCGCTCAGCAAATAGCCTTGCCCTCTCCGGAGATACCACGTGGTCGTTGGTGCTGGCCACTACGATGGATTTAAATGGTAATTTTATTAAAGGCATTGGAGCAAACCCAGTGATGTATGGCGGATAATCCGGACGATCTACATCGCTCGGTGCGACCAGCAAGGCGCCTTTGACCGGCTTTCTGAAATTGTTAAACCAGTTCAGAACCGCTGCACATCCGACACTGTGGGCCACCAAAACAACGTCATTCAGGTTCTCGCTACCGAGAACCTGATCAATTCGCGTTATCCATCGCTGGCAGTCCGGTTGCTCCCAGTTGTCCTGAATGATTCTTGTGATGTCTTTGGATTGATTTTCCCACCGGCTTTGCCAGTGGGAGGGACCGGCGTTTTTTAAGCCAGGGATGTTATATATTTTTATCATAAACCAGCTTGTTGCTATGTTTGTATTACCACCTTACCTACTGTTTTTCCGCCTTGAAATAGTTTAACGGCTTTGGGTAATTGCTCAAATGAAAACTGGTGCCCCACTAGTGGCGGAGAAAGGCCCAATTGCATGAGTGCACTTACGGTACGCTTAAATAAATCAGACTTTTCATATAGCCAAATGAGGTTAAAACCCATTACGGACTTATTTTCCTCTATCATTTTTTGTGGGTCTACCATTGCCCGGGTAAGGTATTTATAGACCAATTTGACAAAATTTGGCCGGTTGCCGGACTGCGCATATCTGGCGGATCCATAAACAATGATGCGGCCTGTTTTGCATAATGCCTCATAGCTTTGCTTAAAGTAAACACCCCCAATGCATTCCAGGACAAGATGCAACTCTTTGGATCCAAGTGCTGTGGCAAGGTTTTTCTTAAAGTTATTGTCCCGTACAATGACCTTGTCGTAACCTGCTTTTTTTAAGGTTTCTATTTTTGAAGGATGGCCAACGCTACCGATCGTGAAGGCATCAAATTTTTTGGCGATTTGCTGAGCCAATAACCCTACACCCCCGGCCGCGCTTTGAATGAGGATGGTCTGATGATTTTTTAGATTGCCCAATTCTATTAAAGCATAGTAAGCAGTCAGTGCCTGCACCAGGAAAGCAGCGCCTTCATCAAATGTCCAGTCTGTCGGCAGCGGCGCGATGTACTGATGGTCGATATTGAGCCTGTTGCAATAACCTCCGAATTTTGTGACACCCATTACTCTGTCGCCTACTTGAAATGTAGCTACGTTGTCGCCTTTTCCAACAATTTCGCCGGCGTATTCAAGGCCTGGCACAAAGCTGTCTTTAGGGGTAGCGCTGTACAGGCCGAACATCGCAAAAATATCCGCAAAGTTCAATCCAATAGCCTTCACAGCAATTTGAACTTCATTGGTTTTGGGGGGTGGCAGGGATTCTTCTACTAACTGCAGGTTTTTCAAATTCCCTGCCTTGGTTATTCTCCATGCTTTCCTGTTATCGGGGCTGAGCGAATTCATATGTTTTAAAAGTTTTTTGGTCAGGCCTTGTACAAGCAGTAAGTTAAATTTGAATAATATCATCCAATTAAAAAATCTATTCGTCACAATTCGGTTTATCTTTTGAGAATTATTTATGAAATTGCCGGGTACAATTGGTTTTCGGGCTTACGACCGATACAATTGTGTCAAAGACCGATGAGTAACAGTTATTTTAGCCTTTACCAAATCCCGTATATTGATGCATATGATCGTACCGCCACCATTACAAAAAGGCCAGAAAGTAGCCATCGTCGCACCCGCCAGGCATATTGATGAAAATGCCATTGATAAGGCTATAGAGATTTTTGAGGCATGGGACCTGGAAGTAGCACCGGGGCGCCATTTATTTTCCAGCTACCATCAGTTTGCAGGACATGATCAGCAAAGAGCGATGGATTTACAGCAAGCCATACAAGATCCGGATATCAGGGCTATTTTTTGCGTAAGAGGTGGCTATGGCACTACCCGGATGATAGATATGGTTGACTTTAATCCCCTCAGAAGATCTCCAAAATGGATTGTAGGCTTTAGTGATATTACGGCAATTCTTAGTCAGCTACACAATTTAGGCATTGAAAGTATCCATGGGATCATGCCCGCTTTATTTGGGCGTGAGGGTACCGAGGCAGCTGTAGAAAGTCTTAGAAAAATTTTATTTGCAGAGGAAGATTCCTACTTTATTAATCCGCACAAACTCAACAAAAATGGGGTTGCTAAAGGAAATCTAGTCGGAGGCAACCTATCCATTTTATGCCACTTAATTGGTTCAGACACCGATTTAGTTACCGATGGCACCATTTTGTTTATCGAAGATGTGGATGAGTATCTGTACAGGATTGACAGGATGATGGTGCAGATGAAAAGATCGGGCAAATTGGAAATGCTGGCAGGGCTAGTGGTAGGTCATTTTACTGACATGAAAGACGACGAGACTGCGGGTTTTGGAAAAGATGTCTATGAAATTATCATGGAACATGTAAGTGAATACAAGTATCCTGTGTGCTTTGGCTTCCCGGCGGGTCATGAGGTCAATAACCTTGCGCTTCCCATTGCCAGGTATTGCACACTGAAGGTTGATAAGTTTGGAGGCATTCTGACCCTGGGAAATAATTAAAAAGGTCTATACAAAATCAAAACAGGAAGCCCGCTCCCAGGCCTGCGAGTATAATAAAGGGCGCTGGAATTTTGGTAAACATCAATAGGTTGAAAGTGCCAAATACCATCAACAAGTTGATGATATTCAGATCGATAGGTTTAAATAGCAAGAACGCAGCAGCAATAACCATACCCGAGCTGACCGCGTTGATGCCTTCCAGGGAAGCTTTCACGATACGGTATTTTTTAAGGTTTCCCCAGAATCGAATAATGAAGAATATCAAAAAAGTACCCGGAAGAAAAATGCCGGCCGCTGATACAAGACCCCCTAAAATTTGACTGCCAAAACCGCTTCCTTTCATGGAAATCGATCCGATAAAGGCACTGAAAGAGAATACCGGCCCGGGCAAAGCCTGCATGAGTGCGTAACCAGTAAGAAATTCTTCCTGATCCAGGTAAGACTTTAGGCTCGTAAATTCGGTATAGAGTAGGGGAATTAAAACCTGTCCTCCACCAAAAATAAGGCTTCCGTTCCTGTAAAAATTTTCAAACAACAAGATCGTCTGGGATTGGGTCACGGCGCCAAGTGCTGCCGCAAAAATAAATACTCCACCCCAGAGAAGGAAATTCCGCCAGTCGATCGCCAGTTTTTCCTTTTCTTCGATATCGTGCTTCTTGAATTTAAAAGCAGTAATGGCACCACCCGCCAGCAGGATAAGTGGGAATACGAAAGGTGAGCTGGCCAGGTAAGAAACAATAGCTGAGATCACCATTAGCAGGATGCCGGTTTTGGTGTTAACGACCTTGGTAGTAATTTTATAGGCTGCGTAGGCTACAAATCCAATCGCCATGGGTTGGATAAACTTTGCAAAGTCCAGCGATATATTGTTTTCCTGCATATAGGAGATACCCATACCGGCTATGATCATCAGGCTTACAGCGGGCAACATCCAGATCAGCAGGGTCAGGTAGGCAAGATTGGGGCCACCGATTTTAAAGCCGATGGCTGTAATGGTTTGGGTGGATGTAGGGCCGGGTAAAATTTGGCACAATGCATTTAATTCTATCAGTTCCTGCTCATTGAGATAACGCCGTTTATTTACCATCAGGTCAAATAACATGGCGATGTGTGCCTGTGGACCTCCAAAGGCGCTAAGGGCAAGAATTAAAACATCTTTTAAAAATATGTAATACCTGACTCTTTTGATCAAATCAGTGAATGGTTAGCCTTGTGATTACTTTTTTAACCCGATTTCAGCCAACCGTTCATCCAAAAATTCACCTGCAGTCATATCTCCATACTTTTTAGGGTGCTCCATATCAACACAGGAATCAAGGCAGGCTAAATCCATATCAGCTCTCGGATGCATAAAAAATGGAATTGAGAATCGTGATGTTTTCATTAGCTCCTTTGGCGGATTGACTACTCTATGAATGGTTGACTTTAGTTTGTCGTTGGTTAGCCTGGCCATCATATCCCCGACGTTTACGACCAATTGGTTGGGCAGCGCCGTGATTGGGATCCATTTTCCGTCTTTTCTCAACACCTGCAGGCCATCGGCGCTGGCGCCCATTAATAAGGTGATCAGGTTAATATCACCGTGTTCTGCCGCCCTTACGGCATCATCCGGAACTTCCTCCGGGTTCTCAATCGGGAAATAATGTATTGGACGTAAGATGCTATTACCGTTATGTACCTTGTCTTCAAAGTAAGCTTCGTCCAGGTTCAAAAAGATGGCGATGGCTTTTAACATCTGTTTCCCGGTATCCTCCAGTGTTTTGTACGCTTCCAGCCCCACTGTCTTCATTTCGGCAACTTGGTCCGGCCATATATTTTCGGGGTATTCATTTTTGATAGGATCTCCATCCCTTACTTCCTGGCCAATATGATAGAATTCCTTTAGATCACCGACGGTTCTACCCTTGGCATGCTCTCTACCCTTGCCAATGTAACCGCGCTGACCAAAAAGCTCAGGTAATTCGTACTTTTGTTTTACCGCATCAGGCAGGGAAAAAAAGCGTTTGATCACATCATACAGTTGGTGGATTAATGCATCGGACAGGCCGTGATTTTTAATGGCAACAAAACCGATATTATTATAAGCCTCTCCCAGGGCCGCTACAAAATGCCTTTTCCTTATCGGATCGCCCCCTGTAAAATCTGCCAGATCCAACGAGGGTACTTCATCATATAATACCTCAGACATTAGTGTTAAGTTTTAGGATTAAGTTAAAATACTAAAAAATACAATAATTTTCACCTCCGTCAAATCAAAGGACAAATTATCACCGGCCCTGGGACAAATTAATGACTTAAATCATCTTAATTTAGAATTTCTTAAGATTCATCCTCCTCCGGTTATTCATCCGCTACAACAATGGAAATGGTACTGCTCATAGACTCTCCGTAGGAGGCATGGACACCATCTGCAAATTGCATGGTAAGGGTGTGATTTCCAGGGGAAAGTTCAATTTCAACCTCTGTCTGCCCTTTACCGTAATGAATGTGTGTGGAATCGGCAGGAACAATTTCGCCCTTTTTGATAAATGTGCCGTCAACGATTATATGATGATGGCCTTTCCCTTCATTTACCTGGCCAGCGGGTTCTACTTCCATACCTTTCACACCCATCGTAACTTTAACCGGCGAAGAAACAGTATCCCCGTTTTGCGGCAATATAAAATAAACTTCGGGTGCCACTTTACTTTCAACAGGTTCTGACACTTCTTCTCCTTTTGAGGTGGTTTCACCTGTTTTTTTTGCAGAACAAGCCCCTGCGATAACAACAATTATTGCATATAGTAAATTTTTTTTCATAGAGAATAAATTTAGTTAGTAAGTGTAAGCTAAAGTTAATAAAATTAATTCGATTGAATAGGAGATAAATTAATGAAAAGCTGGGCTATCTCAAAAGATCTTTGTCTTTAGTTCAAATCAAATATTAACAGGTTGCCAATACCTGAAAAAAGGCACCATGGGTCAATCCATTAAATAGGCCGTTTTAACCGTTTTTTGATTATCTCTATCTTGATCGGTAGCTGAGGTATGTATATTCCCAGCGGTTCCCGAGAATTTTTTGGATACCTTGTCTTTGTTAAAATAAATTAAAGAAAAGGGCAGGAGAAAAAACAAAATGATAACATAAGCAAAACCGATATACCTGAATTGCTGTACTTTTCTACTAAAATACCGGGCAAGCGCTATAGGAAGTTCTTTAAAGAAAGGTAATAGCAGAAACAATAAAATACCCGAAAAGTTAAAAACAAAATGTATTACCGCAATGCTGATAGCTGCTTCGTTTTTGAATAAAGCAGCCAGAAATGCGGTTACGGTAGTTCCTAAATTTGCTCCCACAATATAAGGAAAGCAGTTTTTTAAGGAAATTGTGCGATTGGCAACCAGGGGAACCACCAGGGAGGTGGTGATGGAACTTGATTGAACGGCGGATGTTAAAATCAATCCAAAAGAAAAAGATTGAAATTTATTCTTGAAGAAATAATTCCTGAAATTCTCTTTGGATTTTCCAATGAGTCGCCGGTATATAATGCGCGATAAAAACTTGATGGAAACCAGTAATAATATAAACGAAATAATGACTGCTAATATCTTATTGTTAAACAGTGCCACAAACTTCTCACTGGCCAAAGTCAAAGTGCTGAGGATAGACAGGTATCCTTCATTAAATAATCCTTTATCAATGGTAGATATCCGGTATCCTATTCCCGAGGCAAAAAATGATAAAAAGCCATACAGTAATTCTAGTGGCAGAAGGATAAGTGTCAATAGTATATTGAGAAAATCATGAATAACACCGGCGGAAACAGCACGCCTGAAAGCTCTTTTATTGGTCACAAAACTCAGGGCCACCAGGCTTGAGGTGAGGGTTGTGCCTATGTTGGCTCCCATAATCATGGGAACTGCATTTTCCAGGGTCAAAGAACCTGTAGCCACCACTGCAACGATCATAGAGGTACTGGTCGAACTACTCTGTATGATGGCGGTAATGAGTAGTCCAATGAATAAGCCAATAAAGGGATTTGAGGTAGTATATAGTATTGATTCAACAGTGGTCTTTCCCAGGTGCTTAAAAGCAATACTCATCAAGCTAATAGTAAAGAAAAAGAAAATTAAGGAAGCAATGATCAGCATTGTTTGCCAGAGATAGTCAACCAGGTTACTCCACTTAATATTTCCCAAGTTCGTTGGCATGATTCAGATTGTGTACTTTATAAGACTTTGCAAAATAAAAGGTGTAAAGCTACAAAAACATATAATATTATAATTGATGAGCGATTTCTTAACATTTCCTTAACATTAGAAAATATAAAATTTACGGGTTATTAAATGCCTTAATTCAAGATCTTGGTATTCATTCTTGCTTGTTTCCCTGGCATTTTCGTTTTGGGTCTTTCATCACCTGGCCCAAATTTAAAGTTTTATTGATCAAAGCCATTCACCAAATCTCCAGATGTAGGTAGCCTTCATCATTATAAGGTCAATTTTCACGATTTTATTTTTTGAATTCACTTTAATGCCGTTTCATACGGGCGCCAGGGCGCTTTTGCCATTTTAACTTTCCTCCAGTTGCCTTCCAATTTTCAAAATGATTTCCACCAACTAAACGAACTTTAAACTTTTTGCAGGGTTGAGCTGTTACGACTAAAACAAATTTTTAATACCTTCTTAATCTCATCGGCGCGTAAAAAGACCTGTAAATATTAAAAATATTTTGGGAATTGAACGCTTTGCAGCATTCATATTTAAATATTTATACTAATTTAGAATTTAGCCATGATTGAACTAAGCCTAAATGTTAAGTTTATGTTAATTAATGCGCTAATTTTTAATTTTCTGTTTCAGAGAATTAACTTTATGCGCATAGATATCAACAGATGTCTTGGGATTGGGGACCGTCATGAAAGTAAATAATAATCGATTATATCATGGAATTTGGAATTTTTGATGTTCTTAAGATCATAGGAGCATTGGGTTTTTTCATTTATGGAATGAAAGTGATGAGTGATGGTCTTCAGCAAGTTGCTGGCGATAGTATGCGGAAGGTTTTGGGGGCCATGACCAGTAATCGATTTACAGGTGTATTTACTGGATTTCTTATTACAGGCATTCTGCAGTCTTCATCCGCTACGACGGTCATGACAGTGAGTTTTGTAAATGCCGGCCTGCTGTCACTTATGGAGTCTGCGGGCGTTATGATGGGAGCTAATGTTGGCACAACTATTACAGGCTGGTTGGTGTCTGTGGTTGGATTTAAGGTGAGAATAGCCGACTATGCTTTGCCCATTATTGCTATCGGTTTTCCCATGATGTTTTTGCGGAATCAAAATTTCCAAAAATGGGCTGAGGTACTAATTGGTTTTGCCCTGTTATTTCTCGGACTGGCCGAATTAAAGGACGCAGTGCCGGATATTAAGAACAACCCCGAGGTCCTGGATTTTTTAAATGGATTTAACCACGGGGGCTTTTTTACCAGACTGCTGTTTGTAGGGATCGGAACATTATTAACCATTGTCGTGCAGTCAAGTAGCGCTGCCATGACACTGACGATTGTTTTAACCTCCCAGGGCTTACCGCTTGATATTGCTGCGGCTATGGTGTTGGGAGAGAATATTGGTACGACAATCACAGCGGAATTGGCATCATTGGTCGCCAATACCACTGCAAAGCGATCGGCCAGAATTCACTCATTATTTAATTTGGTTGGGGTGACGTGGATGATAATTCTGATGCCCATAATCCTCGATTTACTGGCCCAGGTTTTCCCTCCGCCATCCAGCGGCGATGCCAACAAGTTTGCCCTGGCTGCCTTCCACACTACTTTTAATACGCTTAATGTAGCATTGCTGATCGGATTTGTACCGCTTTTGGTGAGATTCGCTACAAGTACTGTGAAGTCCAAAGATGATGGCGAGGAAGAAGAGTTTAAACTTGAATATTTAGGAAGTAAAATTTTCAATTCCGTTGAGTTGTCATTGGCCGAAGCTCATGCCGAAGTGATAAAGCTTGGAAAAGTTACCCATAAAATGTCCAGAATACTGTTGGAATTATCTAACACCGACAGAAAAAAAAGAAAACTTAAATTATTGGAGAAACTTCGAAAATTTGAGGATCTGACGGACGCTATGGAGGAGCAAATAGCCACTTTCCTGGTAAAACTATCCCAGGAAAGATTAAGCCTGGAAGAATCGGCGGAGGTCAAAGGTATAATTGATATTATTACAGACCTGGAGCGAGTCGGAGATATTATCCTAAGAATGGGCTATGACATTGAAAGACTCGATAGAAAAGACTTGCACTTTAATGAAAACCAGAATAACCATCTGAATGAAATTGCCACTAAGGTGGATGACGCCTTTGTCATTATGCTTGAAAATCTTAAGGGGGAAAAATCCAAGGTAAGTCTTGAATCTGCAAAGTTAAAGGAGGAAGAGATCAATCAACTTAAAAAGGATTTAAGAAAAGAGCAAATGAAACTTATCGGGTTGCCAGGGTATGATGTGCCCTCCGGCATTGTATATAGAGATATTTATTCCGGCTACGAAAAGCTCGGCGACCATATTGTTAATGTTACTGAAGGTATTGTTGGTGAGAAGTTAGACCTGGCCTAATCCAGACCACAACATATCAAATTATCTCTTTAATTAGTTTTCCGACATTATAAATTTAGCAATCCTGCCCTTAGGTCCGGCTGCGAAGCCCGCTGTGCCATCCTTGGAGAAGCTCGCGACATGGTAAGCAGTAGTATCCATAAATCGCCAGGTATTGCCGCCATCCAACGAATAATCGGTCCCGGAGGTGCCTACCGCTATCAAATAATTTTTTTTGGGATCTCCAAAATGGGTGACACACGATTTGAATCCATTGGGTTGGTTTTTTGTAATTAAAACCCAGGATTTACCGCCATCCCTCGTGATAGCTGCATTGGCTCCCCTCAAACGGTCGGCCCGATAATCACCGCCCACGGCAATTCCGTTTAACGGATCCTTGAAGGCCAATGAAAAAATCCCAGTGGATGGTCTGCCCTGAATAACAGGAGTTTCTGCCACTTGCCAGGTTTGTCCTTTGTCGGCGGAACGGAACACGCGACTGGCCTTTACGCCTCCTGAGCCAATCCAGGCATACTTGTCCCCATAGACTGTCAGGCAGGTGCCACTGGCAGCGAAACCTCCTTCACCTTCAAGGGCAGGTGGAATGTTTTCTTTAGGGATCTCCTGCCAGGTGTCACCTCCATCGCCGGTAGTAATGATGAGCAGGTGCCCGTCAACCGGGTCGCTGAAAGCAATACCATGTTGCCGGTCCCAGAAATCGATAGCATCAAAAAACACGCCTTCTTTTTCGTTGGAATAGCTTTCCATCCAATTTTTCCCACCATCGGTGGTTTTGAAGATCTTAGCCGGCAGGCCAATGCTAATAATAAAGCAGATGTTTTCATCAAAGGCCAGGATGTCCCTGAAATCGAGGCTATCCGTGTTCGGCACCTGGCGTCTGGTCCAGGTTTGGCCACCGTCAACGGTCAATAATACCGTGCCACCTGTGCCGCTGGCCCACGCTATTTTTTCGCTGACCGTACATAATCCGCGAAGGCTGGCGTCTACGTCTGGTGTTGGCAATATTTGCCAATGAGAAGGTTGAGGTGCAGTCGATTCTTCCTGCGCGGATTTCCCGGTATTGCAGCCAGGTTGTAAAATGATGGCAAGGATTATTGCCAGGGAATATAGCTTGTGAGAGATCATTATGGTTTATGTGTAAAAATGAAAATTGAAATTAAAATAAAAATGAGAATATTGAGGGGTCTTGCGATTTTATTTTTATGCTGGTTTGTGGGAATTGTTTGGCGGCATGATTGATGGGTTTGTTTGGTCCCTCCGGGACCGGTTTACGGATAAATTTAATTTGCTACCGAGGTTTTGTCCCTCCGGGACATGTGGTTGATTTGAGTGATTTTTATGGTTTTAGTGATCTTTGCCTCCGTTGGTTAGTGTTTATTGGAGTTGGTATCAGGTTTTTATTGGTTTTCTGCTTCCATGCGATGAGGGATAAGATTATTGATCCCTTCTGCTGGTATTTGCCCTCTTGGATTTGCTTAAAAATCTTTTACCGTTATCAATTTTTGTATTGATACTTCTTGTTTTTCATCCAGGATTCTATTTAATTAATGTTCCTCCCAATAATTATTTTAATCAAAGACAATTCCCCTACATGGGAAGTTGGCTTATATTAATAATATCTCAATCATAGTATAGCTATATTTTATGTGGATACCGATTTTTACACGGAATTAATGCCCCGGAGGGGCAAGATCCAGGTAACAAGAAAACCTAATCCCAGAGGGATGAAACAATAAAACCATGGCAGACACCTACACCCAAATCCATATCCATGCAATCTTTGCGGTCAGATACAGGGCAAATCTCATTTCAAAACAATGGAAAGAAGCGTTATATAAATACATCGTCGGGATCGTTCAAAAGCATAATCACAAACTTCTTGCAATCAATGGTATGCCGGATCATGTACATGTTTTCTTCGGCATGAGGCCAACACAATCCTTGTCAGAGCTGATGCAGGATATTAAAGGAAGCTCCTCCAAATGGATAAACGATCAAGGATTCGTGAGCGGGAAGTTTAGCTGGCAAGCCGGATATGGTGCTTTTTCGTATAGTAAATCCCAGGTCCCATATGTTATTCGATATATCCGAAACCAGGAAAGCCATCATCGAAAGAAAACTTTTTTAGAGGAATACAAGATATTGTTGACTAAGTTCGAGGTGAATTACAAGGACCAATATATCTTCAAGGCATTAGATTAATATAATTCCCCGGAAACATTTTCACACCTATTTTATGCAAGGGGGTAACGAATAAGATAGCTTTAAAAAAGGTCATAACCACGACCGGTGGTTTTTCTGGTAGGTGTCGATAAATTGTCGGTCGCTTTTAAGCAGGTAAATGATGCCCTCAGCTACGCAAAAAATAAAAACGGCCATTAAAATGAAGATCCCGACATAAACCTGAAAAAGTAAAAAACCCAACAGGGTGACAATCAGCAAAATCCTTCCCTCTTTTGAATAGTTCAATAAAAACTTATGGGTGCCAAAACATCCTAATAATATGGCTGCAAGCGCGGAGGTAATCCTTTTGCTCTCCTTTTTTAGATTTGTATTAGCGGGTTCTGTCATGAAGTTATTGGGTTGGATCTTTAGTTTAACACTTCATTTAGAATAGTCATGGATTTTACTTCCCCAAAGGATTCGATGTGGATTTTATAGAATGCCAGGACATGATATAAAATGGCCCTCCTGAAGCGATTGTTAATTTTTATCTTGTTATCATAACCCTCTTTAATAAAAAGGTCGATGACATTTTCTTCTTCATCGCTTATGCTGGCCTTGGCTCCCGCCGCAGCCAGCTGGGTTGAAATTTCATGGGCACTGGCAGGCGCAAAACCCAAAAAACCACATAATTTGAGTAAGAACTGCAAATGAAAGTTTTGAAAATTATCGGGCATATTTTCCAGGATCAAAATTGATTGATGGAGGAAATGAAATAACGCCTGGTTTTCTTCTTCCCCCTTTAAAGATTTGATCAGGATTTCTGTGATAAAAATTGCCATGCTTGATTTTTTGATGTCGGTTGGCAAATGCATCAATGGTTCCAGGCACTTTAATTCTGAAACACGGTTTAGCTGCGTGTTTTTTTTATGATAAACCACCATATCCAACAATGTCAGCGGCTGAAAAAAGGCAATTTTATGCCTGGCTTTTTTGCTTCGTACCCCATTGACGATGTAGGAGGTCAGACCGAATGATTCGGTGTAAATTCTTACGATAATGGAAGTTTCCCTGTATTTAATATAGTTAAGAACAATTCCCTGGGTTTTATAAAGCATCTTAGTCGATTATGGCAATTTTACCCACGTATTTTTCCTCGCCACTGGTTGCATCGGCACTTAAAATCAGATAAATTCCTGTCGTCGCTCTTCTGCCATTATAGTCCCTGGCATCCCATGTAGCAGTGCCTCCCTGTGCGCTGGTTTCAAATATAAGCTTTCCGGCAATATCAGTAATTTTTACAATGGCGCCATTGGCCAGGCCTGATATGCCTATCGTGCCACCAAATTCTTTGGTTACAGGATTTGGAAAAACTTTTACCAGCTGATGGCTAGGCGTTCCAGGTGTGGCAGTGCTTCTGAAAGAAACGATGCCTTGTTGGGTGGCAACGAAAACCTCACCGGAGGGACCGTTTATTTCAAGGTCAATGATATTATCGGAGGGCAGGGGGCTGTTATCGGTGGTAAATCTAAATACCTGCGACTCACCGGTTTCTCCGAATAACCAAAGACCGTTGTTGGTTCCTACCCATTTACGATTGCCCCCGTCAATTTCAATACTGGTGATTAATTCATCGGCCAGCAGAGGGAAACCTTCGAAAATAGGTCTTAAGGCAAATGTCTTTGGATTGCTTTCCAATAACTCGAAGGATGTGGGGAAATAAACAATACCGCCGCTCGTGGCCAGCCAAATCTGGCCATCCAGGTCCTCTGCCAGATCGTTTACCTCATTACTGGATATTTGGCCTTCATTGCTGTTTCTACTGATTTTGCTGGTAGTGTTAGTGGTATCATCAAATAGCACAATGGTTCCTCCCTTGTCAGGATCAACTCTGAGCCACTTATTTTGAGAGGCGGGAACAATAATTTCAGAAGAAAACCTGGCGGAGTTGTTAGTGGGTTGAAAACTTTGCCAGCTACCATCACTTTTTAAAACCTGTATGGGACTGTTGGTGCCATAATTGCACAACCACAGATTCCCGTCAAAATCCATGGATAGACTGGATACCCTGGTAAGGCGTCCGGACGGATCGCTGTTGATCAATGTGCTACCGGGAGTATTTTCGTCGAGAATGGTAAATGTATTCTCATTATCCCATGATAACAATCCGTCGCCGAAGGAGGCGAAATAGGTTAGACCAGCTGTTGGATCATGGGCGATGTCCACCAGGTCAAATACCTCCGGAATATTTACGGTATTATGCAAACCTGAGCTATTGAAATTTGTCCAGCTGCCGTCTTCAAACATAAAAAAGCCATCTGCATTGCCCGCAGGTAAATCATTTTCATATCCGCCGGGAGCAATTACCATTTTCCCATCATAACTTTTCATCCTCATAACCTCGTCTGAAAATGGTCCGGAAGGTACAATAGACTCGAATGTGCCATTTTGTTCCCTCTGCAATCCGGCTTTACTGTCTGCTATCCACAGTTTTCCCGATGCATCTGTCGCAACCATTTTCGGAGCGATAATACTGACATCGGTAATTTCCGAAACATTGTTTTGGCCGCTGATTTCGAGCAATTTGTTATCCAATACAATCAGTAGGCGGTTTTCACGGCTCGTGGCGGATTGTACCATGTAATTCTCAATTGATAAGAATGCTTCCCACTCATCCCCATCGTATTGGTAAATACTGTCATTGTCTACAGCCGTGTATAACTTTCCCTGCCAGCTGTTTATTATTTTAACAGGCGTGGCAGGCAGGCCATTGGTGTCGTCGAACCTTCTCCAGTTTCTGAAATCAAGCCTGTTGACTGTATTGTCCAGGGAAGCTGCCATAATTCCTTTGTCAGTCGCAATGAACAGGCTATCGCGGAATATGGTACTGTTAAATGCTGTAATGGCCGTTCCGTTTTGACCAATATTGGTGTAGGTTTCTGAAATTTCATTTTTCTCCATGTCAAAAACCACCAATCCAAAGTCTGCACTTAGGTAGGCGATGTTTTCGTTAAAATGAATGCCACGAAGATATTTGGAACCATTCAGGTCAGCTTCTTTGATAACATTGAAGTTGCTGATTTCATTATCCTGTAAAAGGTCTATGTTGCCGTTGGCATACCCCAATATCAGGATGTCGTTGAAAGTGTTGTACCCAAGGGCGCTGATTCCGGTGTCGCTCAAACCATTTACCTTGGAGATGATAGACGTGCTTTGCTCTTCCGTGTCAAAAAAGAAAAAGCCATTTTTTGAAGCACAATACACCTTAGATTGCGCAACGGCAACATTGGCTGCCGAATAATAGCTGAAATGTGTGCGCCAGGTACCAATCGGAATATCATTTTGCGCATAGGCGTAAACAGAGAGGTAACTACAGATAAAGGTGAGGACGAGATATCTAAATCTTCTTTGTGTTAGTCGGGAAAGGGTTCCTATCATTAAATATTTACTGCTAATTTTTATTTGTTTTTTTAGGATTACATTAGATACATCAGACATTGGCGTTTTGTTCCTTTAATCCTTTGGTAAAACAACGTCGGCAACGTGCCTCATATTCTTGGGTTTCTCCCAATAATATTTGCTCTTTTGATTGGGCCAGCCGGAAAGAGTAGGATGCTACATCCCCACATACCATGCATATGGCGTGTACTTTGGTTACAAATTCAGCAATGGCCATTAGGGCCGGCATGGCCCCAAAGGGTTCTCCGGCAAAGTCCATGTCGAGGCCGGCGACAATCACTCTTTTACCACTGTTGGCCAATTTGGTGCACACCTCTACCAATTGATTGTCAAAGAATTGTGCTTCGTCTATGCCTACCACCTCACTGTGGGAGGCCAGCAATAAAATATCATTGGCAAATTGCACCGGTGTGGATCTTATCTTATTTTCATTGTGTGAAACCACATCGGATTCATGGTATCTTTTATCAACGATCGGCTTAAAAATTTCCACCTGCTGCCTTGCAATTAAAGTGCGATTGAGCCTTCTTATCAATTCCTCGGTTTTTCCTGAAAACATAGAGCCGCATATCACTTCAATCCAGCCGGTTTTCGGTCCCTTATCTTCACCCTTTCTGCTAAAATGGGGCTCAATAAACATAAATTAAACTTTGTTGATGGAATAAATTTCCTAAAAGTAATAAATAATCCATTGTCAAGGACAATAATTTTATGGCCATTCAATTTAGCGGTGTAAGGCCGAGACCGGCTTGCTATGGTCAATAGTTGTGGTGCCGGCTTTTTGGGTATTGTCCTGAATTACAGCACGATATTTACCATTGTGTAAGCGGGTACTAAGAATATTTCAGGTGGGGCAGCTTGCTTTCTTCGGGTACCTCAATGACAATATCTCCCAGGGCCTGGCATTGGCAAGCCAACCTTTCATCCGGCCCAAGCCTGGCATCTTTTCTCATTTTTTCCTCAAAATTTGACAAGGCACTCAGTTGATCTTTTCCTTTGAGCACTTTCATTTTACAGGTGGTGCACCTTCCTTTGCCGCCGCAGGCATGCATCCAATCTATAAAGTTATCATGCATAATATTAAGCACGGTTTTTGAGTTATTATCGCTAACGACTTGTTTATAATTCAAATTACTAATCGTTATCTTTGACATAAAAATTTATCTTTATAAGAAATCGTTGATTCATGGAAAGCAAATTAAATCATTCTGCCATTGAAAAATACAGTAAAAGATTTTCAGATAATTTAATATCAACATTTTTCTCAAATAAAGAGGTAATAACCGGAAGTGAGATATTAAATTTTTTTGAGGTCAAACAGGTAAATTTGTTTATCCTCAAGCATTTGTTCGAAAACTGGAAGGATGAGACCAATCACCTTAAAAGCCCTTACTTTGACTACGATAATGACGTTGTTAAAAAAGCATTGGAAAATTTCATGAACCTGCTTTCCCAGCATATAAAAATCAAAAAAGAAGATTTTAAACCGCTATTGGTCAGTGCTGTAAAAGATACGATTCTGTTAGTATTTTCCCCTTACGACTATTATCACCAACACATAAGTCGGCACGATAAAAATAAAATACAACTGGCGACTTTAAAAGAGAGCTCAAAATATATGAAGATTAACAAGCCCTTGCACCTGGCTCTGGTAGAAAAAATGGAGCGTGCCAAAGCCGGAGCGCTCAGTAGCGAGGAGGCTTTGCAATACCTGGACGAAGCGATAGGAAACCTAAGCGCCCCTCCGGAGGATTTTGAGGAATACGAAGGCCAGTTTTCAAAGATTATTCCCTTAGATGTCAACAAGTTTTATGAGGATGCCGGACCGGAACTGGAAGCCAGCCAGCCCGAACCCGCCGGAAGTGAGGACACAAAGACGGTGAATGAAAAATATTCAAAAGAGAGTAAAACGCTTTTGGATGAAATTAGTTCTGAATCGGGTACTACGCTGGTAGAGTTGCATCAGAATAAAAAAATCAAGAGCATTAAGAAGCACATCACCATCAATCAAAGATTTATGTTTGTCAATGAATTATTTGATGGGGATACAAACGCTTTTAATCAGGCCTTGGAGGCGTTGGAGGAACAGCATAATCATGATCAGGCGCTTGAATTCCTGATAAACAATTACGCGAAAAAGAACGACTGGCTTATGGACAGTGACGAGGTCGTGGAATTTTTAGATGTCCTTGGCAAAAGATTCCCCTGAACGTAGGAATTATTATCTAAATTAAGCTATGATTTGGGAAGAAGCCACTGACACCAGTGGTGCAGTGACTTTCACAGGCATATTATAGTACATTCATAAGAAAATTACAACGCATCCTGATCAGCTCCTTCAGGCCGTGCAGTGCCAAATTCCTCTGCGGCTATTTTCCAGGCAGTGGCTGGTTTTTCAGTCAGAAATTTTCCGGCGATTTTTGAAGTAGGTGCAGCGGAGCCGGCTTCGCTGGCGGCTGCCCTCAGTAAATTCTTATCCACCTCATTTGTTAACCACCTCGCTCCGGCCACGCCGACAAGTGCGGCACCTACCAGGGAAGAAAGTGTCAGGCTTGGTTCCATCGCGGTCTCGCCGGTGGTAGTGCCCAAAATATTGGACGCTGCGAATGGCCCGTAAAGACCCCATGAAATAGCCGCTCCAATTCCTCCCACGAGAACATTACCAATGAAGCCGGGCCGGAGAATTTTACGTCCGCCATATTCAGTTGTTTTAGGAAAAATAAAGCCGTTGTCGCTCATCAGAGCATTTACAAAACCGCCTATAGCACCGGCGGCCAGTACAATAAAAAGAACATTCCAAAGTGTCATGGTCGTAGGTTATTATTTGTTCCCAACATTATGGAATTTCAACTATTAAGTCAATACACAATCTTTGGTATTTTTAAGGCTTTATTTTGCATATACGCCGCTTTGTAACATGAGCGCGCCGTTTTTCAAATGGGCCAACACGTTTGTGAGCTTTGGCTTGGTAGTCTCTTCCATTAGTACGTTCAGCCCGATCTTGGGTGGCCCAAATTCAGCTAGTTTTGACATCAGCGCTTCAAAGAAATCTATTCCCGCCTGCGTTTGATCGGTCGATTGCTTCCTGACCAACTCAAGCCTCCCAAGTATTTCATCCATTTCTTCCTTCTTAAAAAGGAAGCTGCAATCAGCATGACTTGCCCATGGCATTGGATAGGTTACCTGTCCATTTCCTTTCTTAAATATGTCGTAGTATATAAAGTGGCCACCGGTTTTTAACACCCGGTTGATCTCAGCGTAAAAGGTCTTCTTATCGGGAATATTCATTTGAACATGCTGTGTCCAAACCACGTCGAAAGTGCCATCTTCAAACGGAAGCGCTGTGGCATCACCCTGCACAAAGGTAGTTTTATGGTCCAACCCTACAAGTTCTGAAAGTTTACGGGCCGTTCTTATATATTCCTCACTAAGATCGATCCCGGTGGTAATACAGTCGAATTCATCAGCCAGCATTCTACACGGACCACCCAGACCACAGCCTACATCCAGGACTTTACATCCCGTGATGTCAATAGATCCGGCAATCTCCCTGGAAACTGCGGCGCCCCTTACGTGAAACTCGTCGACACCGGCTATGTCTACTCTTGAAACGGAATTTATATCATTACCCTGTTCCTCCAGCCTGGTGATAATGTCCTCAAAAAGCCCTGCTTTGAAGTAATGGTTTTCTATCTGTTGGTTTAAGCTTTCCATTTTATATCATTTTAATTATCAATGTCATGCATTTTCTTAATAGAGATAAAAAGGCGGACATTACCGATGAAGTTTACTTTTTTGAAATTAGCTTCTCAAATGAATATACAAAATGCATTTAATGAAATGCTAAGCCAATACCAAAATGCGTAATAGGCCGGTGTATTTTTTGATTTTGAGTTTCCCTAGAATTGAATCGTAGAAAACTTTTTTAGAGAGGAAATAAAGTGTTCCGGTGCGGTAGTTGTTTTTAGATTTTGAAAATCTTTTTCGGGCATATACTTTTTAAGTATGGGCCAACAATCTTCCAGGTCATTTTTCCTTGGCCCAAATTTATCATCCGACAATAAATAAAAGCCGAAATCACTGTATAGCTTTATAGCCCGGTAGCTCTCTGGTTGTGTGTGCAGGTAAACCGGATAGTCAGCTGACTTTAAGTCTTTCATAATGACGGAAAGCAGTGCTCTGCCAATGCCAAGTCCTTCATAACCTTTCAAAACTTTTAGCCAGTGGATACTATTAAATTCACCATATGCTTCCCATAACAAACAGGTGGCGATTGGCCGGTCATTTTGATCACAAACGAATAATGTTTTATTGTAGAATAATTCTTCTTTGTCCCCGTAAGTAGTATTAAAAAATTCGGTCATAAACCCGTCATATTCATTGGCGGTGATTGGGTCGTCGAAGGGCATTGATTTCCATATACCTAATTCGTCTTTTCTGCAATTTCGTGTGATGTAGCCCTTTGGTAACTCCGACAACGCATTGGTATTTAGCGCCTTGCACATCATGAAAATATTTTTGTCCGGTAATTCTTCCATTGTTATTTACCTTTGATGCTTTCCCGCCCCTAATGTAATTAGATCAGCCGAATGTGTTGCATTTATTGTTCGCTTTCCGGGTCGTGTAGTTTTTGATTCTTTACAATTTTATTCATCATTTTGATAATTCTATTGGCTTTGGTCTCCTCGGTTTTAGCATCATAGATCCAATCCAAATACACCTTCTGTTCCCCTTCGGGAAGATTGCTGAAGTTTTCATAGGCACGTTTCGGTTCGTGTTCAAAACAAAGTATGATCTCTTCAGGTATCTCAAGTGGTGACTCGTCCAGGTAGAGTACGATATTCACATAGTCACCAGCCTGCTTGCGTATTTTTTTTCTTATATTGGCTTTTACTGGCAAAAACAAGCCCCCTGTTGCCATAGGCATCAGCTTATATTGACTTAAAGGATGTTCATCAATACTTCCTTTTACTTTAATCCAACCAAATGGTACTTTTCTTTTTGATAAGGTCACCGGTATTGAAGCGTAAGTCCAGCTTCCTTTTCCAGGGCTTTTTTGTAAGAGATATGCTCCATTTACGATAGGTTCTTTGTTTTTCATTGACCAAAATTAGGGACTAACGGTGACAGCGGTATGTCAGGGGTAATTTTTATTGGTTAGTTTAGGTTTGGTATTACTGTAAAATAATATCTCCGTCAATGTTTAATTGCTTATGAAGTTTTCTGGCGACATCCATCGTGATATCTCTTTTGCCCCTTAAATGTTCGCTAACCCTTGTTTTTGGAATGTCAAGTCTTTGGGCCAAATCCGACTGTTTCAATCCTAATTCATACATTCTCAATTTAATCACCTCTATCAGGGAAGGTGTTTCAATTTTGAAGTGCTTATCCTCATATTGTGCGACCAAATCAGAAAGCCTGTCCATCATAACAAAATCGGGATTATCAAAACTGTGATTATCTCCAATTTTAATCATTAGCTCATCAATTTTTTTGAGGGCTTCCTCATATTGTTTTTTAGTTTCAACTGTTTTCATGGTACTGTTTATTAAATGTTTTTTGCATCTATTTTATCATATTCGGCATGAGTACCGATCCATCTGATGTATACTTCTGCTATTGCTGATTATAATAATTTTGAGCGGCCTGTAAGGTCAGTGCCTTATCATTTGAATACATGGGCCCTTCTTTTGAGATTAGAATCCCCTTAATATTTGAGTCGGGTTGATAGTAAGTCTTTGTGTTGTAATCAATACCAAGATTCATTAAATATTTAATCAATAGGCTGGCGTCTAACTTGTTTTTGATCATTCTTTCATTTTCATATCTTGCTAAATCCTCAAAATCCAGCGGTGGGCCATGCTGATGAAATTCCCATTTTCCTTCTTTCATCGCGTATACATATCTGAATTTAGCATCAGCTGTGGTGGCCAGTGGATTTGCATATTCAAACATGGTAGCATCCGGAACGATTGTAGCCCTTACCAGTTCACACCTCAACCTTTCCGAAACCACCGAAGGGGCTGCTCCGTCTGTTCCTAATATGGTGTTAGAGATCATGGCTGTCCAACCATTGGTTGTTTTGAGGAAGAGAAATCTTCTGATTTCTGTAACGCTAATTGGCAGCAACTGTAACAGGTTTGCTTCCAAATCACCGGTCAATTCGGTTTTTTGAAGTTCCCGGTTTTCATTGATTTCAAGTGGCTTTTGCCATTGCAGGAATTCAGCAACGATATCACCCAACCTGGCTTTTAAAAAATACACCGAGTCGGTTAAGGGACTATATTTTTCATTAAAGAATTTCATTTTATTGTGGCTGGCATTTTATCATTTGGTCCAATCAATTTATAGAGATCAATGCTTGCCGGCATATTTTTATAATTTGGAATTAAAAAAATCGATCACTTTGAGATCGCCGGATCAAAAAGCCTACCCTGAATTTTTCATAGTTATAACAATAGATCCCAATCTTTGCTCTGTCTCCACATTATTGTGGGCTTCTGCCGCCCTATCCATTGGAAAAATTTTATCGACTACTGACTTTATCTGTTCTTTTTCGATCATTTCCTTCAGGGCAAGTAGTTCCTCCTCCTTTTCCTTTGCAAAGGCAAAAATCACTGTTTTGTCGGTGAACTTAGAAGTCAATACGGAATTTAGCATATCTGAGACCCTGGGATTGGCCATTAAGTAGTGTCCTTTGGGGGCGAGCGCTTTGACGCAACCTGCATAGGAGCTTTGGGCCACCATGTCCAGGATCACATCGTATTTAAGGTTGTTTTTGGTAAAGTCTTGTTCTTCGTAGTTGATGAAATGATCGGCTCCGATACGACGTAGCATTTCTTCTTTAATACCACTGTCAACCGCCGTTACTTCCGCGCCCATTGATTTGGCGATCTGAACACCGAAAACGCCGATGCTGCCACCGGCACCGTTGATCAAGACCTTTTCTCCTTCCCGGATATTTGCTTTTCTCAAAAAATGAAGCGCATTCAATCCACCTAAGGGTACCGCGGCAGCTTCCTCAAAGCTCATGTTATACGGCTTTGGTACCATGGTGAGGCTTTCCGGCAAACACATGTATTCACCATAGGCGCCCATCCGAAGTCCCGCCGTGCCAAAAAGCTGGTCCCCCTTTGTGAATTTTTTGACCGCTTTACCGGTCATGACCACCTCTCCGGCAAAGTACCCACCGAGGATCGGCCTCTTAGGTTTACGGATCCCCACCGCGATGCGCAAAGGCAGCCAAAACCACTTGACTGGAAAATTGAAGCTTCGCAACTCACAATCAGATTTCGTCGCTTCGGCAGCGTGAACCCTTATTAATATTTCGTCCTCTTTGGGAACAGGTTGATCAACCTCTTCCAGTCTCAGGACATCCGGGAGGCCATATTTTGTGTAAACGATTGCCTTCATCAATTTTTAAAAGCTACTTTCGAAGGCTGAATATAATTGAATTTCTGAGTTTACCTTAAATTTAATCAAGTTCTTTAATCTCGATTTTGCGTTCGCACTTTTATTTTATCATTTTCCTGTCTTAATTTTTATACATCATTACCCGCCATTTGTGATTTTAGTCGAGAATGGAAGCCAATTTTTCCGTCGCCTTTTTTCTTTTTTCCTCATATTTAAATCTATTCTCATCTAATTCAATGAACGTTAAATTTTTGATTCCCAGAAATCCCAGGAAGGCAGTAATGTACTGCTTTGAAAAATCCATTGGACTTCCCAAAGGAACACCACCGGTGGTTATTACAATGATGGCCTTCTTGCCTTCAACCAGTCCGAGCGGATATCCCTGTTCATTGTATTGATAGGTTTTTCCAGCCCTGGCTACCAGATCAAAATAGGCTTTCAGACTTGCCGGTATGGTGAAATTATACATGGGGGCCCCGATCACCAGAATCTCGCTTTCTAAAAGTTCATCCACAAGTTGGTCCGATACTTTTGTAAGGAGGCGTTGTTCTTCATTTAACGGTCCTTTGTGAAAAATGGCTTCCACAAACTTGTCGTTTGGAAAAGGTAAATTACTGTATGCTACATCCCGGTCTATTATTTCAGCGCTGGGATATTTAACTAATAATTTGGAGATAACCCGATCTACTTCAACCCGGCTAAGCGATGTTTGCCTGGAGGCGCTGGCATTAATTTTTAATACTTTCATTTTGTGAAATTTTAAAGTTCACCCTCGTGACGACTGGAATTTTAAAATGGGGACAACTTTTATTTCAATTTTTTCCGGATAGTGTAGCTTCCGGTGGCGAGTTGAAAAATGAGGTTGTTGACAAATGGAATGTATCCGTTATCGCTCGAAAATCAATGATCTGGGAATGGTCATTTTGAGACGATTTCTGATGAGGCTACATTTTTGAAACTTTGATAATTTGAAATTTCTTAAATAATAAAGCCGAAAATGCCGATAAAATACCCAGAATAAGCCAATAAACAGGTGCTATCATCATTAACGTTAATCGGTAGGAGTTATAAATTTTTATATCCTCGAGTGTTGCCATCTCGTCCTGATGATTTTCAAGATAGACATCTACAAAAGATAAATGTACGATTGTTATTATGATACCAACTAAAACCGAAAATGCAAAAGCATACAGAAATAGTCTTTGTTGAAACATCTTGCTATATATAATTCCAAGTACTATAATCAATACGAGCCAAATAAGAATCTCATATTGACCCGGAATGATAAACAGGGTTATTAATCCGGCAGTAATTCCCGCAATTACACTAATCAGATATTTCTTAAAGTATTTCATTGTCTGTTTTGCAAATCCGGCTGGGGGTAAGCATTTGATTATCAATATTTTCTTCTTTAAATCCGCTCGGAGTAAAAGTTAATGCGGTTTATAGAAGCCTGGTTTGATACATAATTTTTTCGGACAATTATTTGGTTTGGAACCTGATCTTGAACTGTCCACCAGCTACTTCCACAACATCATCAGTATCGCGAATTACGGAGGGATTAACTCTGATATGATAGAGTTTTCCCTCGAATTCTCCACTTATCGTACCGTCTTCCACGCTGGTTATGGTAATTTTCACCTCGTCAACGCCCACTCCTGAGTAAAAACAAAGCACGTCAGCTGCGGAGCAAGGTTCCTGTAACGCTTTCGCAGATTCGTCAACCCAGGTAATGATACCTTCAACGCCCGTAAGGGAGTAGGGAACGGTTAGATTTTCTATATCAACACCATTGATCCTGATTGTCCAGAAACCTTCACTATCATTTTCACCGTTTTTGAAGGACTGCAAAAGAAGCGTCTTATCGGCTCGATTGTAAACATTGACAGTACCATTAGTTCCACCATCAAAAACGGTTTGTTTATAAGGAAGCGTATTACCTTCAACTTCTCCCTTTATTGAAAACTCAGATACGACAGGTGACCCGTCGTCATCATTTTGGCATGACCATAGAAGGGCCACACATGCAAATACCATTACAATACTTTTCATTTTCACTTAAAATTTCAATTAATATTTAGTTAAGTTTTTTGACCTGAATTAAAACGCTGCAAGTTAGCCAACTATATTCAAAAAGGGATGAACCGAGGTTAAGAAATTCGCCTTCTGATCCGGCTCAATGCCTGAGGGGTAATACCAATGTAAGAAGCAATATGCTTCAAAGGGATTTTCTGTATGAGTTGTGGTTGATTTTCGAACAGCTCCAGGTAACGCTGCTCGGCTGACTTGGTAAGCAAGTCCAATTCCCTGCTGCTTTTTTCCATATAAAGCACCTCAGCCGCTAATCTTCCGATTAAGTTGCCAACGCTGGTTTGTGAATAGATCTTTTGTAGATCATCATAATTGATCCTCCAAAGTGAAGCCGGGGTAATGGCCTGGACATTGATCAGAGACTCATTTCGTTGCAAAAAGGAATCATAAGAGCTGAAAATCGTTTCATGGAAGGAAAACTCCAACGTGATTTCACTGTACTGGCGATTGACATATGATCTTAAGATACCCTTCTCTATGAAATATAGATATTTTTCTATCTCACCTACTTTAAGGATATGCTCATTTTTAGTATAGTCTCTTTTGTGAAAGAGCGGAGCCATAACATGCCAATCCCTCTCTGAAATTGGGTGAAGTGTTTCAAGTGCCTGCCGAATTGCCGATTTGCTCATGGTACCCTTTGGTATAATACTTTCAGTGATATATGTTATGAACGTATGCTTTGATCCCACCGGCCATTTTTATTTTCAGGTAGGTATCAGACTGACGGTTCCTGGCCTTTATTTCCCAAAAATATGAACAGCTTCTTGCTTTCCTTTGAATAAATGATGACCTAAATCTTCGAATTCCTCTTCCGTTTTTAGTCGTTCGAAAAGAGGTTTTGAGATTAGAATTTGTTTGCCATGTTTGTGAACGGCAGCACAAACCCTCGCGGTGGTATTAATAGTATTGCCATGGTAAGCAATTTCCTTTTTTGAAACGCCTACCTCAGTAATTGAGACTTCCCCAATATGCATCCCGGCTTTGAATCCAGGAAAGACACCATAGTTTTTTTCATAGTATCCTCTTCGGGTTTTCAGAACTTCCTGCGCCATATTAAAAGCTCTCAGACAGTTGTTATTTTTGATGCCATATTTTTGTTTCCAGATAACTACCACTTCATCTCCAACATATTGTAAAACACTTCCTTGTGTTTCGGTTATGGGGGTGTCAATGTCTCTGAAAAAATCTGTTACCAAAGCACTGTATTTGCTGGGACCCAATTGTTCCGCGATAGTGGTTGAATCATTTAGATCAAGAAACATGAAAATCCGTACCTCGACAGATGGTTTATGGTATTTTCCGGTCAAATAATTGAGTAGCACACCTTTTCCAAAAAAAGGTTGAAGTTGCCAGCCAATGGTCGCTATTAAAGAAACAGATAAAATCCAAATAGCATTAATATTAGAAAGTAAATACTCCCTTTTTATATTATCTACTACCGAGGTTTCAGCTAAGTCGGAAAGATCATATCCTATGGATTTTATATAGAAAAGAAATGAAACAAAAGTCAGTATTAGTATTACCAGAAAGTAAATAACAGATCTCAATAGTAAAAGAATTGCATATGGAAGCCGGATCATTTTAGGGTGGGCAAAAAACAGCTCTAACAGACCATTTATAAAGCCTATAAGGAAAAAAGTTAGCGTTGTATGCAAAATTGTTTTGGGATATCCCAGGATGACATGCAAAATGCTTCCTGCCAATAAACCCAAAAAAGCGAATCTTAGCGCTAAGCGTAAGGCGAGTCTTTGTTTGGGAGATGACTGGTAGTATGATGAGGGTTTCATAGGAATGGTCTAATAACTTTGGAGGCCTTTTTATTGAAAGTTAAGCAAAAAAGTTAACTATCAAAGGTTTACCAATCGTCAGCCCTGACCCCTTACCAGCTATTCACGATTATAGCCCCAAAAAAATTACCTAGCCATTTTAATTTTTATTTCCATTTTAATTGAATTCTCACGCTGTCACCCTACTCGCCCTAAAAAATTTGCAATAAGTGAATTGCCTCACGTGTTGAAAATATCAATGTCTTAGCCGCAAATTATTTACATCATGCTAAAAATCCTTTTAATTCCAGCAGGGAATCCAGAATATAATTTGGTTGGGCAGTTTCGAGTTGTTACCGGGTGTGTGCTCCGGTAGTTACTGCCACCGTTATTCCACATTGCGCATTTTTTCCTTCCTCAATATCGATAATCGAATCTCCTGCTTTAAGGACTTTAGATGTATCATCGATTTTAAGCTTATCCATAGCCATCAGGATCATATCGGGATATGGTCTTCCATTGCTCACGTCATCGGCCGTAATCAGGGTGTCGTAGTGAACACCTTGTTTCCAATTCATTTTATCCAAAAGCAAGTGCGCGATTTTTGCGTTATACCCTGTGTTCAAGGCAATTTTGATATCCTTTTCTTTAAGGAAGATTATCAACTCTTCCATATGATCAAATGACTTTACCTGCAGGGTTTCATAGGCACTATTAAGTTTTACCTTAAAGTTTCCAAAAATCTTTTCGGAGATTCTTTATATGGGTTATCAGGCATTTTTGCCAGAATGTCATGAATTGCCTTGTGTTTTTCCTTGCCGGCCCCGTGCTCAAGAACGAATTCCAGGCTGACGTCATGATCCGCCTCGTTGATAGTACTTTGCACGGTTTTATAGACCACATTGTCCTCATCGACCGTTGTTCCGGCCATATCAAAAACTACAAGTTCGATTGTTTTCATATATTATAAAGCATTATCGTAAAAATATTCTTATTGATCTTTTGTGCTGAGAGAGATACCCAACCGGTAGTGCTGACCTTTTTCAGCTACCTCAAAAGCTCTGTCAAGCTCCGAGAGTGGATATTCTTCGCCGACAAGGTCAGCAAATGGATATTTAGTGCGAAATTTGGACACGAATGAAATCGCCTGGCCCAGGTCTTCCGGTATATAATTATGCAGGCCTTTTATGGTCAAAAGGTTTCGTACTATCGTTTCGGCATTTACTGAGAAATCCTTTTGCTGAAATGTGGAGCCCACTAAAACACAAGTTCCTCCAATATTCAGCATTTTAATAGCCATCTCGATGGCCGATGGAATTCCGCTGGTATCAACAATCACGTCGAGACCTCCGTTTTCTGAGACCATTTCGAGCAAAGTGTTGAAAGGGTTATCGGTTCTTATCGTTATATCGGCACCAAATTGAGTGCTATATTGTAGCCGTTTTTCGGCTATGTCCATGGCAATTACTTTTTTAGCTCCTTTTTCTTTAGCCATTGCGCAGGCAGAAAGTCCCAACATACCTACTCCCATAATGCCGACATTTTTATTCTCTAAATTTTCCGCCAATCGCATAGCTCCCGCAATAGTTGCATGCGTGCAATTTAGCGGGGCCGCTTCTTTGACCGTGATGTTGTCTGGAAGCTTAAAAATGCTGGTACCGGCCTTCAGGAGACAATGGGTAGCAAAACCACCACTTAGTTCTTTTTTTTCATTGAGTTTTTCGTGCCCATACTTAAAAAGAGATTTTGATTTTTGTGGAATACCCATTCTGGCCATTTTATCGGTAGGATCATAGGCATAAACAGACCAGGTAACACGATCCCCTATTTTTATGGCTTCACCGCTGAAATCGGTGACCCCTTCTTTTGCCGTTCCGACAACATGGCCCATTATTTCATGACCCAAAATACCTGTGTGACCACATCGCCGGCCGTAAAAAGTATGAAGATCGCTTGAACAAATAGTGGTGTATGCAATTTTAACCAGAATCTCACCTTTCCCGAGTTCGGGAAGCTGGATGCTCATAGGTGAAAATGGTTGTCCCACTTTTTCAAATACCATTGCCAACGCTTCGTTTTCCATTTTAAAATAGTTAAGAAAGTGTAATAAAGTAGATGACGAGTAGTACAGAGTCCTCATCGTTTTTGTTGAGGGGAACATGATCAATTCTGCCATCGAAAAACAGGGAATCACCTTCTTCCATATGAAATGTCTCCTTTCCCAGTTCATAATCAATGTTTCCCTTTATTAAATAGATATATTCGAACCCTTCCGTGGATAACCTTTTTCTCCGGGCATCTTTGGCTAGGGTGAGGAGAGAAATTTCCATAGAAGATTTCTCCAGGGTGTATGAAAGTATCGTCTCATAATCAAACCCCCTGGAATCCTCTTCCTTTTCTATTCCAGTATATGTATTCCGTTTTTTAAATATGTATCCCTTAAAGTCATCGCCCTTGCTGTAATCGGAAAAAAAGTTATTCAAATCCAATTCAAGCGCATCAAAAATCTGCAATAAAGACGGTAAAGTAGGGAAAACCCTTCCGTTCTCGATTTTTGAGAGCATGGCAATACTAATGCCTGACTTCTGCGCCAGTTCACCCAATGTTAGGTTTTGGGTCTTTCTAATGTCTTTAATCTTGCCCCCTATCCAAATGGATATGTAGTCGGCGTTGCCCATATAACTTGACTTGTTAGTGGAACACAAATATATTTGTATTTTTCTTTTCAAGAAAATTTTCATCAAGAATACATTTCTTTTAATGAAAAAAAATTTCCTTTAGAGAAATATTAATAATTTAATAACAACTATTTCTCATAAATTCTTGTTTTGCATGATAAATTTATCAGCCGGTCAAAGTCGATAACATTTTCTTTAAATGAAAAATTTAATTTCCCTGATTAATGGTGTGCGGATCACTAGAAACGATTTGTTTCTAATGTCTGCAGCATTCATTACCTATACCGGAATGTACGCAGTGCGGAAGTCATTTCTTGCCGGACAATTCACAGGGGAGGCCATAAACGGTTTTGACTTTAAGACTATTTTGGTGGTTAGTCAGGTGGTAGGTTATATGCTTTCCAAATTTATCGGGATCAAAGTTGTTTCGGAATGCCCGGCTAACCGGCGAAGTCTTCTGTTGGTGGGCCTGGTAAGTTTTGGACTTTTAATGTTACTGGCATTCGCTTATTTGCCATTTCATCTAAAACCGCTGGCACTATTTTTTAACGGGCTTCCTTTGGGAATTATCTTTGGACTGGTGCTCTCCTATCTTGAAGGCAGAAGGAATACCGAGCTTTTAGCTGCAACCCTTAGCGCGACCTTTGTGTTTTCGACAGGGTTTATAAAGACCACAGGGTTATTGTTGATGCAAGATTATGGTATCAGCGAGTTTATGATGCCCTTTGTTACCGGGCTTATTTTCTTTCCTCCTTTTCTGCTTTCGGTTTGGCTTTTAAGAAGGTGTAAACCTCCCACCGTTGATGACATAGCCTTGAGAACCGAGCGTATTCCTATGAGAGCAGATCAAAGAAAGGATTTCCTTAAAAAACATGGGCTGACTTTTGGTGTCTTGGTGATTATTTACATTTTGTTGACAACGGTACGCGATTTCAGGGACAATTTTATGGTAGAATTTTGGTCTGAGCTTAATTTTAGTGATCAACCCGAGGTTATTACATTGACCGAGATACCGATAGCCATGGTCGTTTTGGTAATCGCTGCCCTTGGGATTTTGATACGAAGTAACCGGATAGCCTTTAAATGGGGCCTCTACGCTACGGTTTTGGGCGCGATTTTGCTATTGCTCTCCACTTTTCTTTTTGAAATAGGATTGCTCTCCCCCATTAACTGGATGATTTGGTCGGGAATGGGAATATATCTTCCCTACATCCTGTTTCATTGCGTGTTGTTTGAACGGTTCATTGCGCTTCTAAGGTATATGGGAACCATAGGTTTCCTTTTCTATGTCGCCGATGCATTTGGATACCTGGTAAGCGTAGGGGTATTGATTTCAAAGGAGGCCTTTGACTACCAACACTCGTGGTTAACCTTTTTTTCAAAATTGAATATTTATGCCGCCCTGAGCATTATTGCTATGACCATCGCCATTTTGATTTTATCACATTACGAGCAAAAAAAGATAGTGGCTAAGACCAACTTTTAAAAATTAGTAAAGCGAAAAAATAACGACTGGCTTTTCCGACTGGTGCAGGTCTTCCAGAGGCCTGCACCAGTTAGTTTATCTTATACCTTATCGTGATGGGCAATTATATAGGATATACCTTTTTCCAATACCAGGTTCCAATCTGACTCAATTTCTGGTGTAAAAGCATAGTCTGCCTTTTCGATAACCTTGAGTAAACTGGTACGCCAGTACTGGTACAGGTAGGGAGGGATAGCCATGTTTGCCTTGGAATGTGTAGATGCAATACGGTTGATGGCCGATTTACCAGCCATATCGCCGTTTGCAAACAATATCAGATAGTTGATGCCAAAACGAAGGAGTTTTTTCTGATTAGCCATATCTACATCCTTAAAAAACTCAGGAACTGACGGATGAGATTTCAGAAAAACTTCATAGAACTGACCTATGAAATCTTCAGTATTCAAACAGCGACCATAGCTCTTTTTCACATTATCAATAGAATTTTTCATAAAAGTGGGTGTTATTAGTGTAGATTAAAAAAATGGCAAAATTAACCTTCTATTTGTAAAAATCATAGGTCTACTGGCTAATTTGGACGTTTTTCGAAAAATATATTGAAATCTATCAATACCGATTTTCAACAGAAAACAAGGAGGTTAATGGAAATAGTTGACTACCAATATCTTGTGGATATTCTATGATCCTGTACTGTTAACTTGCTTAAAACCTCAATTTCTGGCAGGTCCTCCAGAGGCTGTGCCCACATCAATCGGCCCTTAATGCCATGACAGGATTTACGGACGTTGCCCTTTGTGCGGGAATGACGGCCGCCAGTAAGGTCACTAAAAATAAAAAAACAGCAGCCATTCCGAATATCTGAAAATCAAAGGTTTCTACGCTATACAAGGTACTGGAAAAGTAATTAGACAGCGCGATGGATAATAAAAGCCCTGTCGACAAACCGGCAAGGGCCAATTTCAGGACTTCAAAAACGATCATTTTAAACATATCCCGTCGTTCGGCACCCAACACCCTCCTGACTCCTAATTCTTTGGTTCGTTGTCCCACCGCATAGGCCATGACGCTGTAGATACCAATTCCCGACAGCAAGAGTGCGAGTAGCGCAAAAGCTGCAAAAATGTCATTGCTTAATCTGTTTTGCCACAGTTTGACGTCGATCAATTCCTGGTAGGTGATATGGTCATAAGTGCTCTGGTTGGCGTCTGCCGCCAGAACGGCTTTTTTTATTTCAGGCACCAGGTCCATCCCGTGCTTTGTTTTAAGCAGTAGGTACTGGTTCGGCTGAGGTTCCTGGATAGAGGAGATGTAAATGTCAAGGCTGTTCTTTTGTCCGATGAAGTCATACTGGATGTTGTCAACCACACCGACAATAGTATAATAATCTGCCTCGTGATCCGGATCCCCCCATTTTACTTTCAGACCCAGCGGATCCTGGTCCGGCCACATTTTCTCTGCAAGCCCCTGACTAATGACCGCAACAAGGGAGGCGCCTTCAAGATCAAATTCGTTAAAGGTTCTGCCATGGACCAATGGGATACCCATCATTTCGAAGTAGTCGGTGGTGACAAATTGATAGTTTACAAAGGGATTGTTCCTTTGCTCGACAACCGTCTGGGCTTCTACAGTAAATTTACTTTTTGACTGGTAGCCTGCATTTTCCTGTTCTACCGACAGCGGAAGATTGCTGTTCATAACCACTGCCTCAACACCAGGTATTTTTTCCAGGTTAGCCATGGTCTGGTGATAAAAACTTCCGATTTTTTGGGGATCAGACCGGGGATAGGTTTTCCATGGCAGGGCGATTTTGAAAGTGAATATGTCCGACAGGTCCAGTCCGATATTTTCCTTTTGCAGGTTGTCAAAACTTTTAAAAATCATTCCCGAACCGACGAGCAATAATACTCCTAAAGCCAGCTCGGCCGCCACAAATACCTTTCTTAGTTTGTTACGCTGCCGGCTACCTGTTGATCCTTTGCTTGCCTTGATGAGGTTAGACAGATTGATACTGCTGCTTTTCAGTGCCGGCGTAATGCCTGTCAGTACACCACAAGTAATGCTGAGCAGAAAGGCAAAAAGCAATACGCGTAGGTCCATGGTCACTTCTATCCAATGAGGCAGTTCCTGGGTGACATAGTACCTGAAAAAATCCACGATAACAAAGGAAAGCAGCACACCCAGCACTCCGCCCAATAGAGAAATGGTGATGCTCTCAGTAATAAACTGGCTGATCAGTCTTCTTTTGCCTGACCCGAGGATCGTCCTTACCGCCACTTCCCTGTCCCTGCCGGCGGCGGCAGAAAGCTGCAGGTTAGCAACGTTGACACAGGCGATGAGGAGCAAAAATATTACGGCGATGGAAAGCATGTAGAGGTAGGGCCTGATGTTTCCCATATACAGATCCTGCAGGGTGGTTATCTTTAGATCCAGGCCGTCGTTGGTTTCGGGAAAGTTGTCCGCCAGCTTTTTTCCAGCGGCTTCCACCTGCCTTTTGGCTTCACTGAAGCTGATATCTGCCCGCAGGCGACCCAGGCCATAATCGAATTTATGTTTGCGGTCTGTAACCTGTTTGTTGAAAATCACACCGGAGCGAAACAATCCGACGCCAAATGGAAAATTTATGCCTGGCGGTAGTATGCCAAATACCGTGTAAGACGGTGATCCATCCAATGTGATGGTATTTTGAAGAATATCGGGGTCGCCCCCGTATCTTCTTTGCCAAAGTTCATGGGTAAGCACAACGTCGTCTGTCCGGCGCAGGTCATAGTCCTCCGGCCAAGCCTTCCCCAGATGCATATCAAGTCCCAGTATCGCAAACAGGTTCCCCGAACATAGGGTGGCGGGCACCTCTTCAGGTATCAGGTTGCTGTTTTCTTCATCTGCGCTGATGTTATAGGCAGAGCCTGACCGATAGGTGGCAATATCTTCAAAAGCTGTGGTCCATTCCAGCAAATCCCTTGCCTCTCGAATGGATATTTTACCTTCTTCATTACCTTTCAGAGATTTGATTACCACCAGGCGCTCGGGGTCATGATATGGTAGTGGTTTTAACAGCAGGGCATTGACAAAGCTGAATATGGCGGCACTTGCCCCGATGCCGAGCGCCAAGGTAAATATAATAGTCAGCGTATAAACAGGCTGTTTCCTGATTAATCTCCAAAAGAGTTTTTGATGTTGGAATGGCATTTTTTTTGGTAATTATACGGGATGCCGGTTGACAACGTAGCAACCCTTAGTTGCAACACCATTGCAATTAAAGATTCTCTTTTATTAAATGCAACATTACTGCAATTAAAACTGGGGACCTTTGCGAAGATCTTGTTTCCAGGCAATTATCTCGAAAAGGCTTATTTAGTCGTATTTCAAGTGCTTTGATTGGTTTTCAAAACAGACATATGACCGTAGAAAATTCTACACTTAGATGAGGTTTAGCGCCACTCTGAATTAATAAAGGTTTTTGCTGGCGTCTCTCTTTTCCTTCTCAAAAGTGTTATTCAATTTTTCCAGTTCAATTTTCTTCTCTGAGGCGGTCAGGTTTTTGTTTTCTTCGAGTTTCTTTTTCAGAATTTCATACTTCTCATTTAGCGTTTGGATATGGTCATCTTGTCCTGAAGAATGTAATTTTAATGTTTCCATAATTTTTTGGTCTGAGTGCGATCCATAACAAATGACGGTGAATCGATAAGTATTACAACGTGGCAGTTGTTTGTGGGTTGACTAATATTTTTTATTCATCCTTTATAACATCTATCGGATTTATCATGGATGCCCTTGCTGTATGATAACTGATCGTCAGGCAGCCCACCAAAAGCGTCAACAAACCTGCTAGTACAAATATCCACCATGAGATACTGATTCTATGCGCATAGTTTTGCAGCCAATCATTCATTAAATACCAGGATATTGGCATGGCAATAATTGCGGAGTAAATGATCCATTTTAAAAAATCCTGGGACAGCATATAAAATAAGTTTTTCACACTGGCGCCAATTACCTTCCTGATACCAATTTCCTTTACTCTCATTTCCACGGCAAAGGCTGAAAGCGCGAAAAGACCAAGACAGGCTAATGCCAATGCTATCATTGAAAGAGAGCTCATGAGTTTTGCGATAGCCCTATCCTTTTCATAAAAATTACCCAACTCCTGGTCCAGGAATTCATATGAAAAAGGCACTTCGGCATTTACATCCTTGTGAAGTTGGCGTACATATTCCATTCCTTCTCTTAGTTTACCTTTTGCAAACCGGACCACCGGTTTCGGGCCAAGATTTCCCTGGTTATATAAAAACAACGGTTTAATAGGTATGGATAAATGCTGAAAATGAAAATCTTCAATGACTCCTATTACCTCATGCTTACCCCAATAGGCCATAGTTAGCCTTTTGCCTATGGCATCTCCCGAAAATAGATCCTCGGCAGCGGTTTTGTTGATGACAATGCCCTTATAATTATTTTCTTTGGTGCTATCTTGTTTATATTCGTCACCATAAAAACGCCCTTCAAGTAAGTTTACACCATACAACTCCGGAAAATCATCACTTGCCCATCCTATATATATAGAAACCTTCAAATCAGGATCATTGTCAAACCCCCAGCAGTCCATGTTAAAATCATATAAAGGAAATTCGCTACAACCAACTGCGGCAATGGCACTTGATTTTTTGAGCTCATTAAATATGAATGAGCGTTTATTTGACATCACTTCCCTTTCATCTTTATCTCTTATTCTCAATTCTTCATTTACAAATTCAAAGCTTACGATACTTTCCTTTTCAAACCCAGGATCTTTTGATTGCATAAAATCCAATTGACCATGAATAACAAAGGTGCTGATCAATAACCCAATACATATGCTGTATTGGATTACGACACTTATCTGACGGAATACACTGCGTGTGCCTGCCATTCCCCCTTTTAATGCATTAACAGGACTGAAGGAAGAGAGGAGAATGGAAGGATAAATTCCGGCAGTGGCAATAATACATATTAAGCCAATAATAGCTTTTGTTAAAAATTCAGCATTCAAATAATCAATGGAAAACACCTGGCCGGTGAGTATAAAGAGGTGCTCTTTGAAAATCTCTAAAAACAGGATTGCTAGTATTAAGGAAAGAAAAATCACCAAAAATGACTCTATATAGAATTGAATAAAAATACCGCTACGCCGGGCCCCGGTTATTTTTTTTATGCCAATTTCCTTTGTCCGTTTACTTGCCTGAACCGTTGCCAGGTTTATATAATTCACCAAAGAGACTAACAATATAAGAATGGCAATGGCTCCTATTATTTCAATCTGGACTTCGTTACCGTGAGAAAACCATTCGAAATCTGATCGAAAGTATATATCCGTTAAAGGGAATAGCTCGGCCAGCACTTTCGTTGATATATTGGCATATATGCCACGTGGTTCGGTTTTAATTTTGTTTTCAAAATCTGTTATATTGGTATTCTCCTGTAAGCAGACAAATCCAAATCTTATTCTATTCCAGCGACGTTCATTCTGTGAAACAATAAAGTCAAAATCGAAGGAAGAATTGGATGGTACATCTTCCATGACTCCAACTACCTTATAAGATTGTGTATCGTTGTGTTCAAATATTAGTAGTTTTCCAATTGGATTATCATTGCCAAATAGTCTATGCGCCGTATTTTGAGTCAATATGATCGTATTAGGATTAGCTAATAAGGAATCTCCACTATGATCAATCAGGGCGAAATCAAATATGGATAGGAAACCTGGATGTGCGGCGATCCCTTTAGCCTTAAATTTAACTTCCCTCTTATCGTTTTGCAGATAGGCATCAATGTCCGATATTTCCGTAAAATACTTAACTTCAGGGTACTTAGAGGCAACTTTTTTAGCCAGGAAGGAATATCTGGGCCTAACATGATCTACTGTACTATCGGTTTTAACTGTTAGCAGATAGGTATTATTGGCATTTTTGTGAAATTTGTCGGTTTTTAGTTCGCTTTCCCTCCAAAAATAAATGGCAATAAAAGCAAAAAGTCCTACGGTTAGTCCGGTGATATTCAGGATGGTGTAAAGTTTGTCACCGATCAACCTCCGGTAACTCAACTTAAGATTCGATTTGAAAATGTCCATGCTATTATGTGAAAAATAGGTAACGTCTATATTGTTTAATCTATAAAAACGGAAAGCTGTGAGCGCGGCAAGGATAAATTTTCGATTAGCTTTTCTTTGTCCAAACCTTTCACAATTACGGTGATACAACTCATGCATGTCACCCTGTAGCTCATCTATATATTTGTCGGAGCAGATCAAATTCAGGAGACGGTCTGCCCATTTTGGAGGAAGATTACTCATAGTTGAATTTAAACTTTGGAAGTAGATGCCATAGCTGTTCTCTTTGTTCCCGCGCTTTGGCTAAAACGCGGACTCCGTATTGCGTGATCCTGTAAAGTCTCTTCTTTCTACCCCCTCGTTTTGCTGAAGCCCCTCCGTAGTAAGATTCTACGAATCCTTTTTTCTCCAATCGGTACATGGCCGTGTGGATGGTGCTGACAGTTACCTTCCTTTCGGTTTTCTCATAAATGGTATCTGCCACATTTATGCCATATGCCTCCCCATCTAAGATGCCTATTGTCAGTAAAACAAGCTCTTCAAATTCACCAAGTTGCGTTCCTTTCATATATTACATTCTTATTTGTCAATAAAATAAATTATTTTATTCTTAAATGTCAAACAAATGGAGAAATATTTGAATTTTGCCGATGGCAGAAATGTCGCTAGCCCGCGTTTGAGTGCAACGGAAACGCGGGCACTACACCGTAAGCCGGTTTGCCATGATCCCTGCGGTTACAAATAAATTCCTTTGTATAGTTGGGTTTGCATTTTTGGATATTTTTTCGAGGAAAGCAAATTGTGGTGGATTAATCTTAAAACCCGCACGCGTTACGTTTGCGCTGAAGCTTTCGCAACCGCTAAAGCTTTATGTGAACCCGGTGAGCGTAGGAGCCACACTTCGTTAAACGCGTGCTAAAGAATTTTCATGATCATTTTTTAGAATTTAGTTGCAATTTGCAATAACTAGTATATATTTGCAACTGGTTTTAAAATGCAAGTAAAAAGGACTATGAATTTAAAAAGCAAAAGTTATTCAACAAGACTGATTGTTAGCTGTTCCGAGAAAAATGCTTTTGAAGCACTCTCTACAAAAATTGGGGATTGGTGGGGGGATCAAGACAAATCGGCAAAGCAGTTAGGAGATGTCTTCACCATTTCATGGGGTGAACCCTGGTATCAGTTTAGGGTTATCGAGTATGTACCGAACAAAAAAATAATTTGGGAATGCATTGATTCTAAGCAGATTATTGGTGACCTAGATGGGGTTGAGAAAGAATGGGTAGGAACTCAACTTCAGTGGACAATCAGTAAGTCAAATAAGCGTGAGATTGAACTGGAATTTAAACATGAGGGGCTTGTGCCCGAATTTATTTGTTACGATTTCTGCTCTAATACCTGGGACAGATTCATTGCATTTAATCTTAAAAAACACCTGGAGAACAATTAATTATTGCTGAGGTTCCTAAATTGCATATAGCGTCCAAATAAATACCATTAGTGGTGTTTATTCCCTAATTATTGCATATAAAATGCACAAACTGATAGCGCGTTTGAGTGCAACGAAAATGCGTGCACTACATCATAAGCCGGTTCGCCATGATCCCTGCGGTTACAAATAAATTCTTTTATATAGCGGGGTTTGGATTTTTGGTATATTTTCGAAGAAAGCAAATTGTGGAAGATTAGTCTTAAAATCCGCACGCGTTTAACGAAGTATAACGCGTGCTATCGAATTTCGTTTTTATTTGCTATCAATATTTCAATCTCCTCCAGCCAAACACTCCCTTCAGAAATCGATCCCTTATCACTTTCGATTAATTTTGATTTTAGTTGATCAATCTGCTCAAAAGAATATTTACCATCCAAAAATCCATCATTACCATATAATGATAACACATCATCAATGAATTCTTGATAGATTATTAAAGCGTTAGCTAGTTTATCAATGGAAGAGTTCATAAACTGTTCCGAGAAATAATCTTCATGGTCCAATAATTTGATTTTGCAATGATCCAAATTATCAATAACAATCTCATCTCCGCTGCCGTTCGAGCCAATGACTATATATCTTTCAAATTCTGGCTCAAGAAATTCAAAATAATCAGTAAGCCTTAAAATTCCTTCATATTGAATATCATTGTCCTTCACAAATGTTAAAAATGGAGCAGCTTCTTCTGGCAGACCTAAAGAAATTAGAAATTCGTTAGTCTGATTGTTAAGGTTGAATCTGCTTATTCTTTCTTTATCAAAAACAATTATTTTCCCGAATTTGTTATTCCATTTCATTGATGCCGTATTGCCTTGGTAAGTTTGATTTTGAAAAAATTGTACTCTTCGTTGTACTTATACTCACCCCAAGTAGCTTTTCTACTCCGCTTTGGGACTTCCTTCCTGAATTCAAAGTAATGCTTTTTCTAATCCTAATCTGGATTAATACTAGCCCTATTGTAAAATATAGACTGAAATTCCAGTGACAGTACTCTGCACTCAGCCAAAAACCAATTTAGTGTGTGGTTTCGCATGTTGCTAGCTGCTGGTTTTGGATAAATCAAGTTATATGAAAAGTGACATTTTCATTATCTCGTAAAACTTCTAAAGCAGCTTCCAGGAATTTTTCATCAAGTCTTTCTCTGCTCTTCTTTAAGTTCTTCCATTTTACAATTATCTTTTCGTCACAATCATGCCTTCCAAAACCCCCGTGTAAAATGTCGTTAAATGCATTCAAATTTCTTCCAATCTTCCAATTCAATCCAAATGTGAATAATTCCTCAACATGATTGTAAAATCCATTCTTGGATAGAAATTTTGCTCCATCAATTATGTATTCTGCCTTCATAAATCATATTCATTAACCGCTAAGAGCCCTACATTGCCGTGTGTGTTGGATTTGGACGATGTGGCTTATTGGTAATTTTTGTGTGCAGGCTTTTCTATTTTATTAGTTCATCAATTTCCTTTTGATATATGGTCATGGCCATATCATTTGGACTTCGACCATGCAGGTTTTTTGGGACTGGGTCGGCTCCATAAGCCCTAAGTAGCTTTACCATCTCAAAGTTTCCTCTTGCGTTGAATAACGCTGTCCATAGTGGAGAATTACCATGTTCATCTTTAATGTTAGGGTCTGCGCCATGATCAAGAAGAATTTTAGCAACTTCCGTAATCTGCTCTTGTCCGCAGAAATGTAGTGCGGTATATCCATTTCTATCTTGATAATTAACTTCAGCACCGTTGTCAATAAGCCATGTCATTAAATCTAGCCGTTTAAAGTAAGCTGCCCAAATCAAGGCGGTTCTTTTATCTTCATCAAAAGAGTCAATACCGTGATTTTGAATGATCTTCCTTACAGCATTATCATCTCCATCTTCAACTAAACCACTTAATTTGGTTAGGTCCTTATGTATTTTATATGGTCGTCCTCCTTTTCCCATATTTTGTTTGCACACCGATAACGCGCGCTCATTATTCAATGAAAACCACATCAAGCAAGCCCTTTTTCACTCCTTCATAGTCTCTTGCCGAACTGTACCAATAAAACGCAGGCTCGTCTACAATTTCAGCCTCAACTGGATTGTTGTGAATGTAGTCAATTTTTTCTTCTAAAAAACGGTTACTTTCCAATTCGATTGGATGATTACCATCTTGCCAGACTTTGTATTTACTTATTCGTTTTAACCGATCACCCGCTTTGCTAAATCCTCTAAGCAACCATTCCTTCCGGCTTTCATTAATCCTACCGATTTCTTTTATAATTTTCCGGGAAGTATGTTTTTTGAAATCTCGCATTATTGAGCTCAGAGGATCTTTATTGGTACTGATAATCATATGTATATGACTGGGCATGATACAGTAAGCATGGATTATTAAACCCTTTTTTTCCTGGCAATACTTCAATGAGTTAATAAGGACATGCTTATATTCCGGCCTTGAGAAAAGATCTATCCAGTGAACAACGGTAGTGGTTACAAAATAAATGCCTTCTGGATCATGAAATTTATATTTTTCCGACATTTTTCTAAAAATATCAGAATCTACAAAATTAATTCTAAAAACCAGCATATTAAAGAAGCCGATAGCGCGCGTTTGAGTGCAACGGAAACGCGCGCACTACACCATAAGCCGGTTCGCCATGATTCCTGCGGTTACAAATAAATTTCTTTGTATAGCTGGATTTGCATTTTTGATATATTTTCGAGGAAAGCAAATTGTGGTGGATTAATCTTAAAACCCACACGCATTACGCTTGCGCCGAAGCTTTCGCAACCGCTAAAGCTTTATGCGAACGCGGTCAGCGTAGGAGCAACACTTCGTTAAACGCGCGCTATCGAATCTACACTTAGTTGGGCGACTAGTTTAGAGTTTAATTAAACCATACCGCATATCCCTTTCTTCTTAATTCCCAAGCCAGCTTTTCTTCCATCTCCAGGGCTTTGGATCGGGTAGGAGGAGGTTCTAAATGATTGTAAAGGCTGGGTCTTAAATACATACCGTATTTTGAACAATATTTGACGAAAGCTTATGTCCTTGCTTGTTTCTGAACCCGGCCCTATGTTGCCTGAATCGTTCCATGGGCGTCTTGCTTGTCATGCCAACATAAAGACATTGCAATACGCCGTTGAATTGAGGGTTAGCAGCCCTAAACCTGGCATTTTCAGTAAAAACGCGCTTGGATAATTCTATGACATAAACGCTATATTGTGTTTTACCCATAGGGAATTAAGTGATTTCAGTAATTATTATCGCCGATAGCGCGCGTTTGAGTGCAACGGAAACGCGTGCACTACATCATAAGCCAGTTCGCCATGATCTCTGCTGTTACAAATAAATTCCTTTATATAGCTGGATTTGCATTTTTGGATATATTTTCGAGGAAAGCAAATTATGGGAGATTAATCTTAAAACCCGCACGCGTTACGCTTGTGCCGAAGCTTTCGCAACTGCTAAAGCTTTATGCGAACGCGGTCAGCGTAGGAGCAACACTTCGTTAAACGCGCGCTATCGAAGGAGTCTAAATGAGTCTGTCATTTTTTTGCCTTTGTCGTAAGTTTATTTTGGTTTTTTCTTTCGATTATATTTCTTAGCCCCTGTATGATTTCGGAACCGAAGTAATAATCATAGAAATACATTTCTTTTCCATCCTCAATAACGGTTTCATCAGCTTCAGAAGTCAATAAAAATGAATTAGGCGCCTTTTCTGTAAATGATTCAAACCTTGCTCTCCAAGTTCTTTCGCTGGCCTCCACCTGAACAGATTCAGTTAGATCCTTAGGAACATAAATCACATCCGAAACACTATGTGCAGCCAGTTCATAATATATATCTTTGAACGCGCTTTGTTCCAAAATTTTGACAAGTCCCGCCTGTCCCGGCACGAAAGAAAAGATGGCCGACCATTTTGGGCCAGACCAACCTGTCCAGAGAACTTCACATTTTGGATTCGTCTTCAAATCGGAATAGAATTTTCTGTCTTGTCCGCCTCCTCCATAAATAAGTAAGTCATGGTTGTTAAGATCAATAAATTCGGAGATGTTAATCTCTTTAAGCATTTCTTCATAATCTCGAACTTCAATGGTCTTATACTTTCTCATTTCTACACTGACTCACAAAACGAGCATAGGAGTATTACAAGCAATTTTTCAAATATAACAGAATTAACCTAATAAACTCACTTTGCCCAAACCCGCTAGCGCGCGTTTGAGCGTAACGGAAACGCGTGCACTACACCATAAGCCGGTTCGTCATGATCTTTGCTGTTATAAATAAATTCCTTTGTATGGCTGGGTTTGCATTTTTGGTATATTTGTGTAAACCTATTCTAGGACAAGACATCTTAAAACCCGCACGCGTTACGCTTGCGCCGAAGCTTTTGCAACCGCTAAAGCTTTATGCGAACGCGGTCAGCGTAGGAGCAACACTTCGTTAAACGCGCGCTATCGAATTTTTAATACGCCCCTTTTCAATCACCAAAACCCAAAGACCAACCCACCAGCTTATCATTTTTATTTTCATTTCAATTTTCATTAAAACCTCACCCCCTCATTTCTTTATAGGCATTAATCAACCCATTCGTAGAACCATCATGTGAACTAACATCTTCATCCCCCTCCAGCTCCGGTAAAATTTTCTTGGCCAACTGCTTGCCCAGTTCTACACCCCACTGGTCAAAGCTGAAGATATTCCAGATAACACCCTGTACAAATATTTTGTGTTCATACATCGCGATAAGTGCACCAAGCGTTCTCGGCGTTAACTGTTCGAACAGGATAGAATTAGTAGGCCTGTTGCCGGTAAACACTTTAAATGGCGTTAGACTTGCAATCTCCTCGTCAGATTTACCGGCAGCTTTCAACTCGCCGATTACCTCCTGCTCGGTTTTCCCGTTCATGAGGGCTTCGGTTTGTGCAAAGAAGTTGGATAGCAATTTGGTGTGATGGTCTCCCAGCGGATTGTGGCTTTTGGCAGGGGCCAGAAAGTCACAAGGGATCAGCTTCGTGCCCTGGTGGATCAGCTGATAGAAAGCGTGCTGTCCATTGGTGCCGGGCTCTCCCCAGATGATCGGCCCGCTTTGATAGTTGATGGGCCTTCCGGCGCGGTCCACGTATTTGCCATTGCTTTCCATATTTCCCTGCTGAAAATAGGCGGGAAATCTATGCATGTATTGATCATAGGGCAGTATCGCCTCGGATTCAGCACCAAAAAAGTTATTATACCAGATTCCGATCAGAGCCAGAATGACCGGTATGTTATCCTCAAAGGGTGCTGATTTGAAATGATTATCCATGGCATGGGCGCCGGCCAGCAGGGCTTTGTAGTGATCAAAGCCAATAGCACAGGCTATGGATAGCCCAATGGATGACCACAGTGAATAACGGCCGCCCACCCAGTCCCAGAACCGGAACATGTTATCACTGTCAATGCCAAATTTTTCTACATCTTCCCGGTTGGTGGAAATGGCCACGAAATGTTTTTTTATGTGCGCCTCATCCGCAGCATGCTCCAGAAACCATGCCCTGGCCGAGTGAGCGTTGGTCATGGTTTCCTGGGTCGTGAAAGTCTTGGAGGCGATCATAAAAAGGGTTGTTTCCGGATCACATTTTTTTAATGTTTCCGACATATGGGTGCCGTCGACATTTGATACAAAATGTACTTCAAGGTGTGGTTTTTGATAGTGCTTCAAAGCCTCCGTCACCATCACCGGACCAAGGTCCGAACCGCCAATGCCTATATTAACGAGGTGTTTAATCGGTTTGCTGGTATAACCCTGCCAGCTTCCCGAAATGATGGCCTCCGAAAATTTTTCTACCTGGTCCAATACTGAATTTACTTCTGGCATAACGTCCTCGCCATCGCAATATACCGGCTGGTTGGATTGGTTCCTTAAGGCCGTGTGCAAGACCGCCCTGTTCTCCGTTTCATTGATGGCTTGTCCTGAAAACATAGCGTCGATAGCGGCTTTCAGGCCTAATTCCTCGGTAAGTTTTAGTAGTAACTGCCGTGTTTCATCATCAATAATGTTCTTGGAGTAATCGATTAATATGTTTTCGAAGTGTTGCGAAAATTTTTCAAAACGGCCGGGATCGGCGGCAAACAGATCCTTCATTTGTACCGCTTTCATTTTTTCGTAATGGCTGGTAAGGGATGCCCATGCCTGGGTTTGGGTAGGGTTGATTTTATCTAGCATTTTCTGATGAATATTTTGAATCACGAAAATAGCAACATTATAAATCCATACCTCAGTTTTCAAAGATAAAATTGCTATTGCCATTATTTTTTTCCAAATTTTCAATCTCCTCCTGGTATACTATCCATTCAGAGATCTGAAAGCTATGTCTCCTGGGTCTGCTGATTTTTTAAACACGGTAGCGATCTGAATTATGAGCAAACATTTGGAAAAAGGTCGGTTGGGAGAACAGATTGCCGTAGATTATCTTGAAAGGCGAGGCTACCATATCCTTGAAACGAATTATCGCCACAAGAGGATGGAAATTGACATTATTGCAGTCCATGATGGTGTTGTGTTGTTTATTGAAGTCAAAGCGCGATCCAGTTATCAATATGGCTACCCGGAATCGGCGGTTGACGAGCACAAAATAGAAATGATCTTAGCATGTGCTGATTATTATATAGACCAGATAGGCTGGAACGGAGAGATCAGATTTGATATCATCGCGATTTTGCTTGGTGATCCTCCAAAGATTGAGCATTTGAAAGACGCCTTTTAGTCCGGATAGACCGACAGGCGTTAATTGACCTTTTTGAGAAAATCCTGCCGGTCGTATATCAGCTCGCCTTTTTCATTCCATTCCTTGATGATATGCGATTGGAATTTTTCATCATAGGGGTTGGGTCTGAACAGCACTTCTTTTTTCTTCCTGCGCCGGAATTTGTAATATTCACGCCAGATTTTTACCTGCTCATCATTTTGAAATTCCCCGGATACGGCCACCATGCCATTGTCGTGAAAGTAGAAATAATTGCCCTCTTTTTTCCCAAATTCGACAGGGATAATTTCTTTTAGTTTTTTGCGGTCCTTGTCGTAGTAGGATACAATGGACTCCTTAGGCCAGCCTTTGAAATACTTCTTTTTGTCCAGGAGAATATTTTTGTTGTCGTATTTGGTCCATCGCCCGTGCTTGGTGCCTTTGTAAAAAATACCCTTTTCCAGGACGGTACCATCTAACCGGTACTTTTCATAAGGGCCATGCAAAATAACGCCATTTTTTCTGTCGATATTCCTGTTTTTCTTAATGCTTCTACTGTCATAATCGTACCAATAAATATCCCTGACATAAGGGTCGGGATCTTCATATTCCCTCATGTAGTGAAAACTTTCAAATGTCATACGATTACCGACGCCGGTTTTAACAAAGAACTTTTTAGTTTTAATGCCATAATAGACATTCTTCTTTCGCTTCTTTTTCTTGAGCTCGGCCTGGTCTTCAGATTCATCCTCATTGGCAAGGTCTATTGTCAATGGTTTCTTGGCCTGTTGCTCACCCAGGGTAAAGGCATCGCCCTGGTCATCTTGCGCAAATGCTCCGAGTCCTGCTAACAGGAGGCAAAAAGTTAGAAATGAATATTTATTGGTCATCATAAAACCGGTAGATATTGCTTTAACGCGAATATGCCGGATTTTATTTTTTTTAACAAATACTTTGAACACATAAAAGGTACTTGAGCGTTATGCCATATTCATTACTGGCTAATTATCAGCAATATAGCCTTGAGCCACGATGCTTTTTTTGCCTGAAATCTACGTGTGTTATATATGTTAAATTTATGGATAGGTGATTAGATATTAAATGGTTAAGTTTTATAAAAAGAAACAACATAAATTCGACGATTATGAAAACCATATTTAAAGAAGATTACCTGGAATGTTTTTATGATGAAGCAAACAGTGTTTTATTTCATGTTTGGATACGTAAACCTTCCAGCGAGGAATTCAAGGACGGGTTGACAAGGGTATACGATACCTATTTGTCTCATAAAAAGACGGGAACACTCTTGCACTGGCTGGGAGATACCAGAAATATGGGTGTCTTGTCCATCGATGTGCAGCAGTGGCTTGATGAGGTATGGAATGAAATGCTTTTTGTGAAGGCAGGTGTGAAGACACACGCTGTGATTGTCGGCAAAGATGTATTTGCCAAATATGCGATGGATAAGTTCAAAAATGCCATGATGGAAAAGTTTGCGGCACAGAAAATTCACCTGGACACATTTGAAGACCGGGAGGCCGCTTATGCGTGGTTTAGGTCGGTGGAAAAGGATAGGGCGGCTTGATGGCGGGATGAATAAGATTAGCGGGTAAATTAAATCTAAAAAGGGCTTTCTTGAAAATTGTTTTAATCTAAGAAACTTCATTTTTGCGAGGAAAAGGCATTTTTCGATGTGATCTCTTAAATTTAAAACCTCAAAATCCAGACATTTGATGGTTTTTTGAGGTTTTGAGAGTCACTTGCAAAAATTTTTTCCAAGTAATAATATAATGTGAGCTTCTTGCACAGCTTAGCCTTCATTTCTTTTCCTTGATGAAAAGAAACGAAGCAAAGAAAAATCAAGCCAAAATTATCCTTCTACCCACCTTCCACCGCCGGCCCGGAATTTTGGCGGGCTTACCCGCTTGATTTAATCAAATAATATTTTGATAACAGCCTTTAGCACAAATTTCAAGGATACAAAAAAAGACTATCTCATAAGTACTACTTTGAAACTTTTACCAAACTGAATTGGCTTCGGTTCCTTCAATAGCCCTTTTGGGATAGCCTTTTTTTAACGCTTCCTGGCTGGTGTAATTGCCTGCCTTGTTATTGTGTCGCCAACTCTACACTGCGGTTTATAAAGTTGGTAAGATCGTTGCCACTAAGCATGTTTTGCGAAAGCATGGCCAAATCGTAGGCTTGTTTTGCCAATTTGATTTTATTCTCTTCTTTTTTGGCATTGATAATTTTTGTAGCCAATGAATGGTTGGTATTCACCACTATATTTAGCGTTTCAGGGAAATTGCCCATCATGCCCATACCGCCGCCACCGCCGGTGGCTGCCATATCTTTCATTCTTCTCATAAATTCCGGCAAGGTGATGGTTACCGGCATTTCATCCGGAGAGAGGGCTTGCATCGACAAAACGATATCCTTTTTATCGATAGCCTTCTCAAATACTTCTTTCAGCCTGTTCTCTTCTTTTTCCGACAATACGCTTTCAACCTTTTCATCCTTATCTATCAACTTGTTTACAGTGTCGGCATCTACCCGTACCAGCGTGGTATTCTCCAGTTTTTGCTCCAGCATATTGATGAAGTGATTGTCGAGGATACGGTCCATTACCAGCACATCGTAGGAACGCTTTTTCGCAGATTGAATATAAGCATCTTGCTTGCCAAGATCAGTGGCGTACAGGTAAACTAATTTTTTATCCTTGTCAGTCTGGTTAGGCGCTACCTTTTCTTTGTATTCCTCCAGGGTGAAATATTTTTCTTCGTCGTTTTTCAACAAGGCAAAATCCTTGGCCTTTTCGTAGAACTTGTCATCCGAGATCATACCGTATTCCACAAACAAGCCGATATTATCCCATTTTTCTTCGTAGCCTTTTCTGTCTTTTTTAAACAGCTCATTTAACTTATCGGCTACTTTTTTGGTGACATGACTGTTGATTTTTTTGACATTGCTGTCTGCTTGCAGGAAGCTCCTGGAAACATTAAGCGGGATATCCGGAGAATCCAGCACACCATGTAATAACATTAGGAACTCAGGTACAACGTCTTTTACCTCGTCGGTAATGAAAACCTGACGGGAGTATAGCTGGATTTTGTTTTTCTGAACTTCGAAGTCATTCTTGACTTTTGGAAAATAAAGAATACCGGTCAGGTTAAATGGGTAATCCACATTTAAGTGAATCCAAAACAAAGGATCTTCGGAAAACGGATAGAGCTCGCGATAAAAACTCAGATAGTCCTCATCTTTAAGTTCGGAAGGGGCGACAGTCCATAGCGGCTTGGTATTATTGATGATATTATCTTTGGTAACTGTCTTATATTGCGTATTGCCGTCTTTGTCTTTGCCATCGGGAACACTTTCCTCGGCAGTACCAAATTTTATTTCTACCGGAAGGAATTTGCAATACTTCTTCAAAATTCCCTCTAATCTCGCCTTGGCTAAAAATTCGGAGGATTCTTCATTGATAAACAGCTTTATCTCGGTACCTCTGGAGGTTTTGTCCGAGTCACTTATTTCAAATTCCGTACTACCGTCGCACACCCACTTGGCTGCCGTCGCACTTTCCAGGTAGGACAGCGAGTTTATTTCTACTTTTTCGGCTACCATAAAAGCAGAGTAGAATCCCAAACCAAACTTGCCTATGATTTCATTGGCATCTTTGGCATCCTTAAATTTCTCCACGAATTCTTCGGCACCGGAAAAAGCGATTTGGTTAATGTATTTTTTGATCTCTTCGGCCGTCATGCCGATTCCCTTATCTAAAATGGTGATGGTTTTTTCTTTTTCATCAAAGCTCACCTCCACTGTCAAATCTCCTAACTCGTTTTTTATTTCACCCAGGGATGAAAGTCTTTTAAGTTTTTGCGTGGCGTCTACAGCATTAGAAACCAATTCCCTTAGAAAAATCTCGTGATCTGAATACAGAAATTTTTTGATGATCGGGAATATATTTTCGGTATGTATCGAAATGGTACCTTTTTCTTCCATGGTTATATTCTGTTTTAGTTTTTAATGATCGATTTTGTCCTGACCGAGGCGTTTCAAATACTATTCCACTCCGTTGTTTTACCCCGATTTTCCTTGAAAATGACAACCTGTCATAATGGTAGATGTAATTTTGGCCGCTTTGCGTGCTTGTCAACCTGTTTTCTGACAGGAATATAGTATTGATAACCGGTTTACACCCTTCAGGGATTTAGCGAAACTGTTGGAGGCCAGACGGTCGAATGAAAATTTTTGATATTTTCCTGGAGATATATGATAAAATTACAGGGCTTAACATAGAAAAATGACTCAAAAATTGATCTCCGAACTAAGCAATTGCTTGAAATAAGGCCACTTTCCTTAAAATTCATTACCTGTAAAGGTCTAATTATCAGTTATTTGTGTAAAAATTTTAGTTTTTTATATAAACATTACATGAATCTTACGAATAAAATTTCCTCATTAATGATTACTTAATGCGCGTTGGAATTATTGCAATGATTTATTGTTTAAATGAGGTTATGATAGAAATAATGGAATTTTCCTCCTTTTCAATGCTTTTTTTATAATGCAAAATGTGAAGTTAATAATGAATTGTTAAAATTGTTGAGTATTATGTAATGATTTAAATTATTTTTTAGATGATTCGTAATTGTTTTCTAAAATCCGTTTTTACATTTGCATCATAAGTTCATTTCAAAACTGATTGAAAATGAAAATAATTCAAAACAGAAAAAGATCTATAGCTATAGTAGCTGTAATCTTGTGGGTAAGTGCCATCTTACCCGTATCGGCCCAGAGAACAACCAGTGTAGACGTTGTTCCTTATGCGAACAAAAAGGTATTGTTCAATGCTTCCGGCTTGGACCAATCCAAGAAGTTCCAGGTGAAGATTCAGAATGATCAGGGCGAACTGTTGTTTAGCGAGACTTTCAAAAATCAAGATCAATATAAAAAGTTGTTGGATTTCTCTTTTGCACAAGAGGGCACGTATTATATTGATTTGATTAATGAAAGAGGCCTTGTCAGAAAGGTAATCGGTGTCAGCGAAGATGCGTTGGTACAAAGTAATTTTAAATTTGCCGTGGCTGAAACGGTAGCCTTCACCAAATCAATTTATCAGGTTGACGGCGATAAAATTGCTTTGAGATTCAAAAATCAACTGGAATCACCTGTTTCAGTAAAGATTTATGATGAAAACGGACATCTTTTACACAACGAGGATAAAATTGAAGAAGAAACTTTTGCCAAAGTTTTCAATTTATCTCAGTTGGAAAAAGGATCCTATTCAATGACCATCCAGGCAAAGAATTATGCCTATTATTATCAAGTGAATCTATAGTAAGCAAAGTTTAGTAAATAATTAGTCTATTTAAATTTGTTTGCAGAGGCCGTAATTAGTAAGCAGTACGGTCTCTGCTTTTTTTATCGGAGCCTATCTACAGATTTTACCAGCTTTTCGTCTTTTCTGATAAACCGGTTGGCCATCAGGTTAAAAATCAAAGCGGCCACCGGCATAAAAAATCCCAGCTGATAGCTACCCTGCACGCCGGGATCAATAATTTTTTCGCCCCCCATAGCAAAGTATAGCGAGGTCCCCATAGCTCCGGCAATTAGGAGGGAATTTAAGGCGCCTAATTTAATTTGTGTCAGCCGGTTGTTGTATTTAAACATGGAGGTGCCGGCAACTGCAATGGCCAATACGGCAAAAATTGCAATGTAAAAGGTGGATTTTTTTTCGGCTTGCCCTTCAGTTCCATTGTCACCGGCCTGGCTGTGAACCTGATAAAATGCATTTAGCGTTATTTGCTCCCCTTCATTTTCTCCCCCTGTTGCTTTTTCCCAGATGGGCAGGAAAAGCATTAATATCATACTGATGATTACACACAGCAAAAAAATGGTCTGTACTCTTTGTAACATAAGTTATCTTGGAAATAAAATTTTAAGTAACAATTTAAGCACAAATATTAGTAAAATAAAAGAATTGGCATTCAATCCCTCGCTCTTAATTTTTATGTCCTATGAATCTTTTTTTCCTAAATGAAATGATCCGTAATAATTTTATTTTTGCAGGGTACTAAATTTGTTTCATGCGCTACTTTTTTCAAGTTTCTTATCATGGCAGAAATTATCATGGATGGCAGATACAAAAAAATGCCATCACGGTTCAACAGATAATTAATGAGGCGCTTTCTACCATCTTCGGGAGACCGGTAGCTATTACCGGCAGCGGAAGAACCGATACTGGCGTGCACGCTTCCGGCCAGGTTTTTCATGCAGATTTTGAGAAATCCTTCGATGAAAATGATATACGGTTTAAATTAAACAGCCTGCTGCCGCCCGACATCAGCATCCTTCGTATCCGGCCTGTAAAGGAAGATGCCAGCGCTCGTTTTGATGCCATTTCCAGGACATATGAATACCATATTCACCTGCATAAAAACCCCTTTTTGCAGGAGACAAGCTATTATTTTCGGGGTGATCCGGACCTGCAGGCCATGAATAAAGCCGCCGAAACATTGCTTTTGGCTGAGGATTTCGAAAGTTTTTCCCGGGTCAAAACGGAGGTAAATCATTTTTTGTGCGATGTGCAAAAGGCGGAATGGATCACGCGTGACACCTCCCTGATTTTTCATATTACTGCCAACAGGTTTTTAAGAGGTATGGTCAGGGCTATCACCGGCACACTGTTGGATGTAGGGCTTGGAAGAACCAGTCAGCAGGATTTTGGCCGCATCATTGAGGAAAAAGACCGGAAAAGCGCCGGTAGATCAGTGCCGGCGTTGGGCTTGATCCTGACAGCGGTTCGTTATCCGGACGACCTATTCCTGACCTCGTGAAAACCTAATCAGTTTCTCTTTGCCTGATGGCCTCAAAAATGGCAATGGCTGTTGCCACCGATACATTTAAAGAGGCAATTTTGCCCTTCATGGGGATTTTAGCGCTTTCCGAGGAAAGTTTTAAGTACTCGGCGGAAATGCCATTTTCTTCGGAACCCATCAATATGGCCAATGGCTGTTTCATATCTTTTTCGTACAGATATTCTCCAGCTTTTTCGGTGCAGGCCAGCACGGTGATGCCACTGTCCCGGAGATAGCTAATGGTGTCCTTTATATTAGATTCTCTGCAAACAGGAATAAAGCTTAGCGCGCCGGCAGAGGTTTTCATGGCGTCGCCGGTGATCTGAGCGCCGCCTTTGCTGGGAACAATGATGGCATCCACCCCCGCACATTCTGCCGTACGGGCAATGGCACCGAAATTCCTGACGTCGGTAATACGGTCCAGTATTATTAACAAAGGTGCCTTACCCCGTTCAAAACAACTGGTGACAATGTGATCAAGCGAAGCATATTTGACCACTGAGAGAAAGCAAATGGCACCCTGATGGTTTTTCCGGGTGACTGCATTTAATTTCTGTATAGGAACCTTTGCAATGGGAACCGAGTGATCGATCGCCAGTTTTAATAGCTGTTTGGTAAGGTCGTTGTTAAGCCCCCTTTGGATCAGTAACTTTTCAATTTCTTTTCCCGAATGAATGGCTTCAATAATTGCTCTGGTGCCGAAAATTATATCTTTTTTATCAAAGGTCAGCTGTTCATTTTCAGGGATGGATTTTCTCCTATGCTGAAAATGTCCTGTCATATGCCCTTTCTTCCTTTTCTCCATAAATCAATAATTCGATACCAGTATTTTTCGTAGCTTTTATCCCGGTTCAGCTCGTAGTGTTTTTTTGTAAAGATACTTTTGACTTTAGTAAAGGTAAATTTTATTTTGGACATATTTTCCTTGCGATCGTATATCCATATTTCTTCAAATTCATTTCTGTAAACCTCCTCCGGGGGGCCATAGATAATATATATCATACCCTGATCGGTTTTCCATCCCGCCTTGTAATTCGTAAACATTTTGTTGGCCAGCTCAACGCTTCGATAGTAGTTCCTGATAATTCTTTTGGCCTTCTCTCTGGTGCCCGCAATTTTTATCCAGAAGCTATCCATAGCCTTTTTCTTTTCCTCGGAATTGTTAAGGCTTTTGAATTCTAATCTTGTGCTTAAATAAACAATGGGATCCGATAAATCTTCAATGCGTACAAATCTCGGAAAATACCGGTTGCTTACACGGTAAGCAAGACCCTCCAGCTTGGTGGTATCTTCCTGGAAGAAGTACAATCCTTCCTGCGACAACGTGAAGGCCTTATCCACGTCGATTTGAAAAACCGAATCTATGGTCATCAATTTATTACCGGCCGGTGCCTTTTGGGCCATTGGCGGCAGGGCTGCATCAAAATCAGCGGTATACCTGAAACCAAAAATCTTTTGTGTATTCTGCTGTGAGGCAAATTTCAGCGACGCGTCGGTCGATAAGTAATGATTGAAAACTGGCAAATCATCAGCGGCATTTTTAAGATAAAACCCGGGATAATTAAAGCTGGCCTTATTCCTGATGGGGATGTCGTAATAAAAATCTCTTTTTGTTCCGGTATTGGTAATTTTAATGGCACACAACATTTCCTCTGATGTGGCTGGCAGGGTAATGTTGAAAATCAATGGTCCGCCTGAGTTTATTAAATCTGTAGAGGAAAGTGTGGTAAAGGAAGGCTGAATATTGTTATACCGCTCTTTTACCTGATATCCGATAGTGTAATCATCCATAAAATCGGTGGGATTGTCAGTGATGACTTTCATGTAGATAATGGTCTCCGGATCGTTGGATATGATACTGTAATCAATGCGTGCCTCTGCGTTAATATCATAAACCTGGGCCTGGTTGACTTTCGAAATATCCTGAGCCGGAGTATTCTGGCCTGTTAATAATAATCCGGATATTAAAAATAGTCTTAAGTGTGATAGGAAAATTGGGAGCTTGTTTTTTTCCATGTAAAAGGTTTATAGGATATATAGCAATTAAAATTAAGAAATCAATCGGGAAGACAAAAAAATATTTTTATTCGACTAAATTTGCACATTGTTTTAAGGATGAGATGAATTATACCACGGAAATTACCTCAGATAAAATACCTTCTGATAATCCCATACATCAACGATTATTAAAAGCCTATATTGTTGCCATAGATTTGATAGAGGGTGATCTTCTGGAAATTGGATGCGGAGAAGGAAGGGGCATAAGCTTGCTGTCATCCAATTGTCGCCGGTATGTGGCGCTGGACAAAATCACGGCAACTGTCGAACACTTAAGCTGCATCTACAAAAACGTAGAATTTATAAACGCTACCATTCCCCCGATCAGCGATGTAGATGATAATACCTTTGACACCATCGTTAGCTTTCAGGTGATCGAACATATTAAAAACGACCGCCTTTTCCTGAAAGAGATCCACAGGGTGTTAAAGCCGGGAGGGAAGGCCTTTATTACAACCCCGAATATTAAAAAGACCTTGTCCAGAAACCCCTGGCATATCCGCGAGTATACTGCCGAGAGCCTTGAAAAACTGGCTTCGGATATTTTTCGGAAAGTAACTATGAAAGGTATTGCCGGCGATGAAAAGGTGATGAAATATCACGACATGAATAAGAAGTCGGTAGAAAAAATTACACGCTTCGACATATTCAACCTGCAGTATTTATTGCCGGCAGCCTTGCTGAAAATCCCCTATGAGATCCTTAACAGATTCAACAGGAACAAGCTGAAGAGTGCTGATAACAAGCTTGTTATGGATATTTCTCACGACAACTACCTTTTGAGGGAAAAGGATGAGGAAAACCTTGACTTGTTTTGTATTATGGAAAAATAGGTGCTTCCGGCAAATTATCTCGTATTTTGTTATACAAAGATGTGAGCTTCCCGTATAATTGAAACTATAACCCCATTGATGAAATTATTCCATGAATTTTTATGCCGGAAAAGGAAAATAAAAGTGGGAAGGTAGTAGACCTTCACATACTAAGAAGGTTATTCAAATTTGTCAAACCCTACCGAGGCAGATTTGTTTTCCTTGTATTTCTTACCCTGTTGGTGGCGGTACTGGCTCCTGTCAGACCTATGCTTATACAGTACACCGTTGATAATCATATCGCGCTGGGGGATTTGCAGGGCTTAATCAACATGATCATATTATTGGTGGGGCTTCTGGTGTTGCAATCTATAGCGCAATATGCCCATACCTACCAGTCCGGTTGGATCGGGCAATATGTGATCAGGGACATCAGAATTAAGCTGTACGATCATCTCCTTAAACTTCGCCTTAAATTCTTTGACCGCACAGCCATCGGAAAACTGGTAACCAGGAACGTTTCAGATGTGGAAACGTTGGCCGAAGTATTTAGCCAGGGAGTGGCTGCCATGGCCGGAGATCTGTTGCAGTTGTTTTTTATTGTGGGTGCCATGTTATATATCGATTGGAAACTGACCCTGGTCTGCCTTTCGACACTACCGCTGTTGCTTATCAGTACTTATATCTTCAAAGAGAAGATTAAAAGTGCCTTTACCGAAGTCAGAAATGCAGTAGCAAATCTCAATTCCTTCGTTCAGGAGCATATTACAGGAATGAATATCGTTCAGATCTTTAATAGCGAGGAGCGGGAATATAAAAAATTTCAGGAAATTAATAAGGAACACAAAAAAGCCAATTTAAGATCTGTCTTGTATTATTCTATTTATTATCCGGTAGCGGAAGTCATTCAGGCGGCAGGGATTGCTTTATTGGTTTGGTATGGAGCCAGAGGTGTGATGAACCATGACCTAACCCTGGGTATTCTCATAGAATTTATCATGTTTATCCAGATGTTCTTTCGCCCCATACGATTGATCGCAGACCGGTTTAACACTTTGCAGTTGGGGATTGTGAGTACGGACAGGATTCTGAAGTTGTTGGATAACCAGGATCATATTGTCAATGATGGCAAGGTGAAACCAGCTAAAATCGCCGGAGAGGTTAGTTTTGAAAATGTCTGGCTGGCTTATGATAAGGAAGACTACGTATTGAAAGATATTTCTTTTAAAGTAAAACCCGGCGAAACCCTGGCCCTGGTAGGAGCCACCGGTGCGGGGAAATCGTCGGTAATTAATCTTTTGAATCGGTTTTATGATATCAACAAAGGCAGCATTAAGGTGGATGGCATTGAAATCGGGGAATATGACTTAAATGCCTTAAGAAAAAATATAGGCACGGTGCTGCAAGATGTATTCCTGTTTTCGGATTCTATATATCAGAACATCACACTGGGAGACCCGACTATCAGCAGGCAGAAAGTCATGGAGGCAGCAGAGCTGGTAGGTGCCAGAAAATTCATTGAAAGGCTGCCGGAAGGCTTTGATTTCAACGTTATGGAAAGAGGAGCGACACTTTCGGTAGGACAGCGGCAGCTAATTTCTTTTGTGAGAACCATGGTTTACGATCCCGCTATCATCGTACTTGATGAGGCCACCTCCTCTGTGGACTCCGAAACCGAAGAGCTGATTCAGCACGCCATCGAAAACCTGATGAAAGGACGCACCGCCATCGTGATTGCCCATCGCCTGTCAACCATTCAAAAGGCAGACAAAATTCTGGTACTTGACAAGGGTGAAATAAAAGAAAGGGGTACACATGAAGAGTTGTTAGCCCTAAATGGTACCTACACCCAACTTTACAATATGCAGTATAAGGAATTGGTGAAATAGAATTTTCTGACGGCCTTTTGTCAATGAACATAATAATCCCGTTAGTTAATTACCGAAGTACTAATTGCCTCTTTTTTGAACGGTTTCTCAGCCCCTAAATGGTGAAATTGCGCATTATCCAATTTGGAATCCATGGAAAGTGCAAAAATTATAGTTTTAATACTGCTTGTAATTTGCGCCCATACCGTTCAAGGGCAAATGCGGAGGGGAGGTAAGAAATTAAAAAAAGTAGTGTGCCCTATTGAAAATGGCAAGGACCTGAACTTCAGCCTCGGCGCCAGAATAGGCGACCCGTATGGTGTCACTGCCAAGATGTACTTCCCCGAAAGGTTGGCTGTGGAATTAATTGCGGGGCGTACTTTTCCCGGATTGCACGATGAAGCCAACGAAGAAGTATTTAACGCAGAAATCGAGCTGCCGCACGATCAGTCCGAATACCTGGGACATGAAATAAGAAAGATGTATACAGGTCAGCTAAGAATGGTTTATCACCTGGATTTTCCCAATTACGAAGGCCTGGATTGGTATGTGGCCCTGGGTGGCCAGATCAGGTATTTTGAAATTCATTACGTTTTTGAATTTATGAACAGCGACCCACCAAGCGCCAATGTCGGGTCGATCGACGATCCCTTTACCAGAGTGGGACCTGAACTTTCTATGGGAGTTGAATATGTTATTCCCTATCGCACCATGAGCTCATTTGCTGAAGTAGGCGTGTTTGGCGATGTTTTTAACGGAGGCCTGGATACACAATTTTTTGGAGGGTTAGGCGTGAGATACAATTTTTAATTTCCGGGAATAGTACAATTTAACCTGGCAATAAAAAACCATTCCGCTGGATTTCCTCGATCTTTTTATTTTTATTTGAGGTCCAATCAAAATTGCTGATGAAACAAAGAAGGACCATTGTCGGGGTAGCTGTGTTTTTTACTGTTTGCTTGATTATCTACGCTTTTTTAGGAGGCTTGAAAGAAGTTCAGCTGTCGGTAGTCCCCGAAAAGATCTATCATATGGTTGGCACCCGGTTTTCCGGAAAAATTGAGAGTGACAAGCTGAAGAAACTCTTCATGGATGCCAAACAACTGGTTGAAGGCAATGAAATAGAAGGAACCTTGGCCATCATGTATTTTAAAGATGCTGTGGATAATACGGATAGTATTGAATGTTTTACCGGCATATTACTGAAGGGTGAACCGGAAGAGATCCCCGCTGGTATGGAGTATGAATTTTTTAGTAGCAATGGCGCTGTAAAGGCCCGGTTTGACGGTCACAGGCTTGTTACACCCAACCCGGCGGAGATCAAAGGCAAAGTGAATCAATACGCCAAGCAGAATCACCTGGTACTGCAACCACTTTTTGTGGAAAAGTATTTTTCAAACAATGCTATTGAGGTCGACTACCTGCTTGATTAGATTGATGGGCGATTCCCACTTAATTCTCTACCTCATCGGCTTGTAATTGTTTATCATACAGGGCCTTGAAAACGCCATTCTGTGACATGAGTGACTCGTTAGTACCCTTTTCGATGATTTTGCCGTCGTCCAGCACCAGCACCTTGTCGGCGAGTTTGGCAGAAGATACGCGGTGAGAAATAATAATAGAGGTTCGGCCTTTCATTATCTTTTGCAAATTATTCAGGATCGCGTTTTCGGTTTTGGTGTCAACCGCCGAGAGGCAATCATCGAGGATCAGTATTTTAGGCTGGCGGATCAAAGCCCGTGCAATGGACACTCGTTGCTTTTGCCCACCGGACAACGTAATCCCCCGCTCACCCAAAACAGTTTCAAACCCATGTTTAAAGGCAGCTACATTCTCGTGCAGATCAGCATCCTTAGAAGCCTGCAGGATTTTTTCATCCGTAACACCCTCTGCGCCGAAGGCTATGTTTTCGCTGATTGATTCCGAAAATAAAAACACATCCTGCGGCACATAACCGATTTGTCCACGCAGTGAATTGAGATTGAAGTCTTTTATATCGCGATTGTCGATGGTGATGTCTCCACTGCTTGCATCAAACATTCTGCAAACCAGGTTGGCGATTGTACTCTTACCGGAGCCCGTGGTACCAATAATGGCGATGGATTCACCGGGGTCTACCTTGAAGCTTACATCTTTTAAGGCATGTATGTTTGAATCCTCATATGTAAAATTCACCTTGTCAAATACAATGGCGCCTTCAATTGGTTCAGAGATATTCTTTGTGGAAACAATATCATTTTTGGTTTTTAGAAATTCATTGATTCTTTCCTGCGAAGCTTCGGCTCTTTGAACAATACTTGTAATCCAACCCAGGGCCGTAACCGGCCAGGTCAGCATATTTACATAAAGTATGAATTCGGCAATATTTCCAAAAGTAATGGAGCCATTGATAACCTCGATCCCGCCAATGAAAATGGTTAAAATGGTACTAAGCCCAATTAATCCCATAATCAAAGGGATAAAAAGTGAGTTTACAAAAGTTAGTCCCAGAGACCTGCTTTTGTAATCATTGCTTTCTTTTGCAAAGGCATCAATGGAATGAGCCTCTCTTATAAATGCTTTCAATACCCTTATACCTGAAAAAGCCTCCTGCACAAACGTGGATAGCTTTGAAAGGCTTCGCTGGATCTCTTCAGACCGCTTGTTGATGATATTGCTGACATAATAAATACTTACCGAAAGAATAGGCAAGGGAATTAATGCGTACAGCGTTAATTTAACGTTAACCAATAACATGATTGGAATAACCATTAAAAATATCGTCAATAAATTAAGCCCATACATGATGGCCGGCCCCAGATACATTCTTACTTTGCTTACATCTTCGGAAATTCTGGCCATAAGATCACCCGTGTTGTTTTTGCGATAAAAACTTAAAGGTAGAGATTGATAATGATGGTAAATTTCATTCTTAAGATCGTATTCGATGTGGCGGGACATGGCGATGATGGTTTGCCTTACAAGAAAGAGGAAAAACCCTCGTAGCAATGCCATTAACAGGATAGCCAGTCCGCATATAAAAATATTGGTAGCAAAAGAATCGGCAAAAACGTTTTGAATATTTAAACCATGCAAAGCATCATACAGGCTAAGTTCATTGGAAATAATGTCTACGGAATACCTGACAATCTGTGCCGGAAGGATCACAAAAACATTGGAAATGATGATAAAAAGAATACCAAGGAATAAATGGTACTTATATTTTATCAAGTACTTGTTTAGGTGGCTAAGTTCTTTCACTAGATACTAAAAACGGCTGTAATGATAAATTGTTTTGCCCTGTGGAATAAATTGATATTACTGACAAATAAATGAAAAATTTGAGATATTTTTGCCACAAAATTAAGCGTCAGCGCTTAGCATATACTTAAACCCAAAAAAACGTTCAATGTCGGAAGTAAACACGATTGAAAAGGTAAATAAATTGTCAGTCTTTGATGAAGTATCAAAACTGGGTCATGAGCAAGTAGTTTATTGCTATGATGAACCTACTGGTTTAAAGGCTATTATTGGTGTACATAATACCGTCCTGGGGCCCTCCCTGGGAGGAACCAGGATATGGAATTATCAATCTGAGGAAGAAGCCCTGAAGGATGTCTTGAGGCTCTCCCGGGGAATGACTTTCAAAAATGCCATTTCCGGCCTGAATCTCGGAGGAGGAAAAGCAGTCATCATCGGAGACGCTGCAAAGATAAAATCGGAGGCTTTATTTAGAAGATTTGGTAGGTTTATTCAAAGTCTAAGCGGCCGCTATATTACGGCCGAAGATGTAAACATGAAGACTTCGGATATTGAGTATGTGGCTATGGAAACCAGTCACGTGGCCGGGTTGCCGGAAGTACTTGGCGGTGGTGGGGATCCTTCACCGGTAACGGCCTTTGGTACCTACATGGGGATGAAAGCCACTGTCAAAAAAGTTTATGGAAACGATAGCCTGGAAGGGAAGAAAATAGCGGTTCAGGGTGTTGGGCAGGTAGGAACGTACCTGGTAGAATATTTGAAAAAGGAAAATGCGAAAATCTATGTTTCGGATATAGATGAAGAAAAACTAGATCGCGTAGCAAAGGAATATGGGGCTGTGGTGGTGCCGGAACAAAGTTTATACGATATGGATATCGACATCTACGCCCCCTGTGCCCTGGGAGCAACACTTAACGATGATACACTATCACAGCTCAAATGCCAGGTGGTAGCGGGCGCCGCGAATAATCAGCTGGCAGATGAAAGGAAGCACGGGAAGGTGTTGAAGGATAAAGGCATTGTTTATGCACCGGACTTTCTGATCAATGCCGGAGGTGTCATGAATTGTTATGCAGAATATATCGGAGGATATAAACGGGAAAAAGTATATAAACAGGCAGAGAAAATTTATGATATTACCACTAATATTTTAAACACCGCCGAAAAAGAAAATATCACAACGCACGAGGCAGCGCTCGAACTGGCCCTGAAAAGAATATCAGATATGGGCAAGGTCAAGCTGGCCTTTTAAGAAATACAATAGTTTGCCACCTGAAACAATAAACCGGAGTCGTTCTTTAAAAAATTGTCATGCTGAACAGGAGATCGTTAAGAATTAAAGTAGCACAAAATCTTTATGCTTATAATCAGTGTAAGCGGGCAAACTATGAGATTGCACTCAAGGAGATTGAGCAGCGCTTTCAGCCCGATCTGTTGTCGCCGGAGGAACAGGATAAAGAGGAACTTAAGCAATCCGGTAAACAGGCAGTGGCAGTCTTTAAAAGAAAGTTTGTCGAAGTCGATGAAAAAAAGGCGGAGCCGATAGAAGAAAAGATAAAAGAAGTCGTCAACGACGTCTACCTGTCGTATGAAAACAACCTGAAAAAAGACCTGAAATTTTTACGCCGGAATCTGGTGATCGACGCCGAAAAGATCGTGGATCGTCAACTGATGGTTTTTGAATTATTGGTAGAATTTGCCGAAATAGCTTCGGGCAAGTATTTTAAAAATCCGGCCAAATTTGTTAGTGATAACCTGAAAAACAATCAGGTGATCGCCGCTATCAAATCCAATAAATCATTGCAAAACATGGTGGTCAAAAAAAATATTCACTGGAATAACCACCATCAGGATGTGCTTACATGGTACAGGGAGATTATCAATGAAACACCCGAATATATTGCCTACAAAGGCCTGAAAGCCCCTGATTTAGATGATGATAGAAAGATTGTTACCTTTATAGCTAAAAATCAGATATTTAAAAATGAAATTGTCAATGCTTTATTTGAGGAATTGGATTTGACCTGGGAAGAAAACAAGGTAGCTGTTAAAAGCATGGTCCTTAAGACCATTAAATCGATAGAAGCCGACAAGGAGGAGTGGACCATGGAAGTAAGTCCGCTATCTTATAATTGGGAGGATGATAAAGCGTTTTTTGAGAAATTGTTTATCGACAGTGTCGAAAATGATGAAGATTTTGAAAACTTGGTTGCAGAGAAGTCAAAAAATTGGGATATTCATCGATTGGCAATGATGGATAAAATCATTTTAAAGATGGCTATTTGTGAAATGATCAAATTTCCCAGCATTCCGATCAAAGTAACCATCAATGAATATATAGAAATTTCTAAACGTTATAGCACACCTAAAAGTAAACAGTTTGTCAATGGCCTGCTGGACAGTCTGGCCAACAAACTGGTTTCGGAAGGAATTGTGAAGAAGAGTGGCAGAGGTTTAATAGACAATAAATAAATTAAAATCATATGAGCAGATCAAGTAATACCTTTTTAGCATTTTTAGCTGGAGCCACCACCGGCGCCTTGTTGGGTATACTTTATGCCCCTGATAAGGGTTCTAATACCAGAGATCGCTTGTCATACACGCTTGACAAGTACAAAGAAAGGTTAGAAGACCTTTTGGATGATATTATCAATGGTAAGGACGAAACCGAATCGGTAGCAAAAAGCAAAGGTGAAAGAGTGGTCAGCGATGCGAAGGAAAAAGCGGAGAAGCTTTTGCATGATGTGGACGAATTGATAGACCAGATCAAAGGGGAAGACAAAGAGTAAGGCATGAGAACAGTAACACTCATTCAGGGCGACGGTATTGGTCCGGAGATCATAGATTCCGTAAAGGAGATTTTTAAGGCCGCCAAAGTGCCCATACAATGGGAAGAAGAGAATGCAGGGCAAACCACTTATGAAGCCTCGGGCGAATTGATTCCTCAATCGTTGGTCGACTCTATCAATGCCAATAAGGTGGCGTTGAAAGGTCCCATTACCACGCCGGTTAAAGGTGGGTTTCGAAGTATCAATGTGCAGTTGCGACAGATGTTTGACCTTTATCAAAATCTGAGACCGTGTAAAAGTACGCCGGGTGTCAATTCCAGGTTTGACAATGTCGACCTGGTCCTGTTCAGGGAAAATACAGAGGGGCTTTATTCGGGACTGGAAATATATGACGCGCGCCTGGAGATGGCGGACTCTATTGCCAGGATTACTAAGGAGGGAAGTGTTCGGATCATAAAAGCTGCATTTGAATATGCCAGACGCAATGGCAGAAAAAAAGTAACATTGGTCCACAAGGCCAATATATTGAAGCATATTGGCAAAATATTTCTCGATGCCGGCATGGAGGTGGCTGAGGATTATCCCGGTATTGCGGTGGATGATAAAATCATCGACAATATGTGTATGCAACTGGTTATCAAGCCGGAGCAATTTGACGTGGTCGTGACTACCAACCTGTTTGGCGATATACTTTCTGATTTGGGTGCCGGATTAGTAGGAGGCCTGGGACTGGTTTCCGGAGCAAACATAGGAGATGAGATTGCCATATTTGAAGCCGTACACGGCTCAGCCCCGGATATTGCCGGTAAAAATATGGCTAACCCTACCGCGATCATTCGCTCAGCGTTACTATTGCTTAATTATTTGGAACTTAATGACTATCACGATGCCATTAATACGGCATTACAGGCTACACTTGCCAATAAAGATGAATGTACTGCCGATCTGGGTGGTAGCGCCGGAACATCGGAGTTTACTCAAAATATCATAAAAAAATTAAAATAATAGGTATTAATAGCTAATTTTGATATTAGCTAAAGAAAAAACTGAATTTAAATTAATATTTCTAATCATGAAAAAGTTAATAAATTTAGGTGTGTTGTTGACTTTCGTTGTAGTAGCAATGACATCATGCACCAATAGCAAACAAGAAGAGAAAATAGCTGCATTGGAGGAGAGAATTAAAGAATTGGAAGGTGATGGCAAAAGCAAAGCACAACCAAAGCAAAACCCTACTTCTTTAGCAGCTAATGTAGATGCCGAATCCACGCCGGAGGGCCCTCTGGGTGCATTTAAATTTGAACAGGAAGAGTTTGATTTTGGCGCCATTGAGGCCGGAACAGTCATAGAGCATACTTTTAAATTTACCAACGTAGGCGAGGCGCCGTTGATCATTCAAAGTGCCACTGCTTCCTGCGGATGTACTGTTCCTAAAAAACCCTCCGATCCGATCCCTGTGGGAGGTACTGGCGAAATTGGTGTCAGGTATGATAGTAAAAACAAAAGTGGTGTACAAAGCCCCGTGATTACTATCAGAGCCAACACTGATCCAAATGTTACCAGAATTAAGTTGAAAGGGTCAGTCAATCCAAAGAAGGAATTACCCGACGGCCCGGTTAGAAAGTAAATTAAAAACAAAAAACCTATGTTAACCTATATTTTGTTGCAAAGCTCATCCGGTGGGCCAAATGCGTGGATGGGCAACGCCGTACTTTTTGGCGGTATTATCCTGATATTCTACTTTTTCATGTTGCGACCTCAGCAAAAGAAACAGAAGGATCAGAAAGGATTTATCGAGTCGGTGAAAAAAGGAGATAATGTGGTGACCATTGGTGGCATGCACGGGAAAATACATGCCATTGAATCAGACTATGTCATCATTGAAGTGGATAAAGGGGCTAAAATCAAGTTTGATAAGTCTTCTATTTCTTTTGAAAATAGTAAGACTTACGCGAAAAAGACCTAATTGAAACTATCCCTTTGGAAACTTTCAAAAAAATAATTAATTGGCTTAGCGGATCTCTGACAGAAGAAAAAACCAAAGACTGGAAAATAGTGGTCCTGTGTGTGGTGGCAGCAACCACTTTTTGGTTTTTTAATGCGCTGAACAAAAATAATTATACGACAGTAATCAATTACCCTATAAAATTTACTTTCGATAATCCCAATGACAGTCTGATCATGGTAAACGATCCACCCGAGAAGATTGCCATTGACGTTTCCGGACGAGGGTGGATATTATTCAGGAAAACTTTTTGGTTCAATTATGAACCCATCAATATCAATCTGTCAGCGCCGGTCGATACAAAGTTCCTGACCCGTGGTTCTTTGCAGCCGATTGTAGAGCCGCAATTGAACGACCTGAAGGTGAATTACATTGTTGACGATACGATTTTCCTTAATATCGAAAGAAGGATCAGTAAAAAGCTGAAGGTATTTGTTGACAATGATCGCATCAGTCTGGAAGAGAATTATCAGATAACTTCCCCAATAGTCATCAAGCCGGATTCTGTATTAGTGGCTGGCCCCTCTTCCGTTATCGATAATCTATCCGATGCCCTCGAACTGGAGATTGGCGAGGAGGATATTGACACTGGATTTGACGATAGAATTGACGCCAATGTTTTGGGGTTTCCACTGGTCACCTATTATCCCGAGAAAGTGGCAGTCAACTTCGAGGTTACTGAATTTGTAAAAAAAGAACATAATCTGGCCATTGAATGGCTGAAATTTCCTGAAGTGACTACTTTGACGGTAAGTGATTCCATCGTCAATATTTCTTATTGGGTAGGCCGCGACGATGAAGAACAAATAGATGCAAGCCAGTTTCAGGTCCGCGCGGATTTCTCTGCTATCGACGACGCCGACTCCACTATTCTGCTGGAGGTCGTGGCCAAGCCGGACCTGGTAAAAGATATCAATTTTTCTCCACAAAAAGTAAAACTGCACTATGGCCAGTAATCCATTGCTGGTCGGTATAACCGGTGGCATAGGGGCCGGAAAAAGCATCATTTGCAAGATTTTTCAATGTCTTGGTGTACCGGTCTATCAGGCAGATGATCGCGCCAGGTGGTTAATGACCCATGACACGTCATTGATCAGTGAGATTAAATCACACTTTGGACCATCAGCCTATTTCGAAGATGGCCGGCTAAACAGCACTTTTCTAGCATCCGAGGTATTCCACGATAAAAAAAAATTAGACCTCTTGAATAACCTGGTGCACCCAAATGTAGGCAAGGATTTTGAATATTGGGTGCAGGAAAACGGCCAGTTACCCTATTTAATTAAAGAAGCTGCCTTGCTGTTTGAATCCGGCTCCTACAAGGAGCTTGACAAGGTGATCAATGTAGATGCTCCGGCGGATATCCGCAAGAAGAGAGTGGCTGCCAGAGATAAACATCGTATCGAGGCAGACATTCAGGCTATTATGGACCGGCAGCTTGGGGATGAACAAAGAAAAACCATGGCCGACTTTGTCATTACCAACAATGATCGCGACCTGGTTATACCACAGGTGCTGGCCTTACACCGACAATTTATTTCTGGAAAGGGGAATTGATTTGTAAATTTCTGTCCGGCTTAAACCAGCTGCCGGTGTTGATGCGGAACAGGTTCGTTTCAAGCATTTACAGATTTTCGGGGAGCCGGATCTGATCAGTGTAAAACTTAATTCTTTTGCTGGAGATTTTGAGTAATTCTATTTTTTCAATTTTATCCAGTTTATGGTTGTAAAATACCTCCACATAGAAATTGTTTAACAGGTATAAATTGATCTTATACCGGTAATACCTAATAGCCACAATGAATGTGCCCTCCCTGTATAACAGGTTGATTTGTTCATCCAGCGACATATTGTTAAACATAGGTGGAGACATTTGATAAACTTTTATACCATAAACGCCTTTTTGACATATTAAATATAAAAAAAATTGAATTATTGCTCCCAAATAATTGCTTATTCCGTTCTGACATGTTAACCTTACAATGTTTTAATTACCAACAACCAAAGTGCATCAAACTATTATCAACCGAAAGGTGAAACTAGTGTTTAAAATTCTGGGGTTATTTTCCATTTTACTAGTTTACACCAGCAATCAGTTGGCCTCAAATGTCTCCGAAAACAGAACTATTTGGATGACAGATTACGAACAGGCCAGAAGTGTAGCCGAGGCTGAAGACAAGCCTATCCTGATTTATTTTTCAGGTTCCGATTGGTGCAAGCCATGTATCAAATTAAGTGAGCAGGTTTTTGAACGGGAAGAATTTAGATTCTATGCCCGGGAGAACCTTATTTTACTAAAACTTGATTTTCCGCGTTACAAAAGAAATCAATTGAGCACAGCGCAGGCAGACCACAATGAAGCGCTGGCTGCGCGGTTTAACAGGGAAGGAGATTTTCCACTGGTCTTAATTATCGACAAGCATGAAAATGTAATAGCACAGACCGGGTACAGAAATGGAGATGTTACGAACTTTGTTTCGTATGTGAATGAAAACCTGGTAGATTTTTAATGCCACAGGAGTGTCAAAAGTGAGCCGCTCTGTTTGTAGATCCCGGGCACTGTACTTTCCCTTGGCCCCGCGATATTTAACACAGAGATCGCATTTTTCGAAACCCATGCCCAAAATTGTTGGACGGCATCGGTGCTGGGCTCCGAATGGAGGATCAGATATGGTTTTTGATGTTTTTGACAAATCTCCATGGTTAATTTTGTGCCGAGTGATAAGGGCTCTTTATCAGTAATTATTAAAGTGCCATCGCTATCTATCACATTTTTTTTTGTTCGTTTCTCATAGCGCCTGCTAACAGTTTCCTGTAACGGATATTTGGTTGGAATTTCACCATCCTCTGCCAATCTCCCTTTTGGGCACCAGCCTCTGCACGCAATATTATGCTCCATGGCAAAGTCCAGTGCGGCCCGGTCCACCCCTGTTTGCCCGCCGGAAATGATCTTGCTAATCGCGTGATTGTCGTAGGCGCCCACAACGATTAAGTCCCCAACTTTTCGAGTTCTATGTAAAAGGGAGTTATGAATGGGCGCTGATGGTACAGGTACCAACCGTCAATGGTAAAATCACCTTCGTCCAGATAGATGCTATCAAATACCAGTTTACGGGTACCTTTCTTTTTGTTTTCCAGGGTGAAGTTTTTATTCCCGATCCGAAAAATCAAATCCCCACTTTTGTCAATTTCCTCCGTAAAAAAACAACTCACCTTATAATGGCCAGCAGAGGCTACGCTTACATCCCAACTGACATGTATGTCTGGCTGATTCCAGATCAATTGCATGCCGCGCGCATCATTTCGATTAAGCAAAACCGGGTTTTCATGGGCTGAGCCGATAATAATGCGCGGAAGGCGATTGATATGCGGACTTTTCATGATATCCTCATACCAGCCGTCGATTTCTTTCCTTAGGTCTGTGGCGATTTCCGGATGTTGCCCTGCCAAATTATTGGCTTCATAAGGATCCTCGGCGAGGTGATACAATTCAAACTGATCCAACGGACTGTCCATGCCTGTATTAGCGACCAACTTATAACCATTCTTGATCACCGCCATGTTTCTGTATTTTTCAGGATAACTGCGCTGCCATTCAAAAAATAGAGGTGAAGAGGGCGCATCGCCGGATTTTTTTGTTAAATATGGCGCCAGGTTTTTACCATCAAGCTTTAATGAATTGTCCAGCTTTATGCTACATAATGACGCCAATGTCGGAAGTACGTCCAAATGGGCCGCCGCGGTCTTGATTTCCTTTTTGGCTGACATACTGGCCACCGGTTTTATATAAAACGGTGCGTGAATACCACCTTCCCTTACGCTACTCTTTCTTCCCCTGAATCCGCCTGTATAACGATGTTGCTGCGGGCCATTGTCAGTCATGAAAACGATAATGGTGTTTTTATATAATTTTTCCTTTTTTAAAACTGCAATGAGCCTACCCAGGTTATCGTCGATGTTGGTGACCATGCCATATACCTTTCTAGCAGCTTCAACGTCTCTATCCAACATGTCATGGGTATATTGGTCGCGCTCCCTAAAATAATCGGGATTGATTTCTTCCTGCCTGTACATATCGTAGTAGGACTGCGGAAGTTGTAGCGGTGTGTGTGGGGCGTTAAAGGAGAGGTAAGCAAAAAATGGCTTTTCCCGGTTTTCCTGGATGAATTGAATCGTTTCATCCGTAAAGACATCGGAACAATATCCCTTACTTTGATATTTCTTTCCATTTTTCCATAAGACCGGATCGAAATAGGAGCTATCTTTTTTGTAATAGTTGAAGATGTCCCCCACCTGCCCGATCCCTCCCGCTTGATGCCACACGGTAGTGGTAAACCCCTGGTCCTGGGGTCTGGAGGGGTAATTGTCACCTAAGTGCCACTTGCCAAACAGGCCGGTGGTGTACCCGGCATCCCGAAAGACTTCTGCTATCGTGGTTTCCTCAGACGCCATGATGGCACCGCCGGAATACGTGTCGAAAACCCCTGTGCGAATACTGTAGCGGCCCGTCATCAGGCTGGCCCGGGTGGGAGCACAAACGGGACTCACATAAAAATTGCGAAAGTTGATACTTTCTGACGCCAGCTGATCAATTACTGGTGTTTTAATAAAGGGATTCTGATGAAAACCCAGATCGCCATATCCCTGGTCATCAGTGATGATGAGTATGACGTTTGGAGGTTGCCTGTCTTTGGTAACCCGGGCCATTCCCGATGACTCCCCATCCGGAAGGTCCGTGCCCATAAGCAAAAAAGATAAAATAAGATTAAGGGATAGCAGTATCATGCGGTTAATTTAACAAAAATTAATCACACCATCCCAAATCACGCAAAAAGGTCTGACAAACTATGGCTGGTGGCTACTAACCGCGATGACTACGTTGTTCAGGTGTTTGGATACAATAGGAGTTGCAGCATTTATTTTTTATTTTGATGAATAAACATTCCTCCAATAGCAGGCAAACTATTAATCTGTTAAATTTAGGATAGTTTGTGAGGGGATAGCATTTATTGTCAGTCTTTATAGCGGTCTATGAACTTTAAATTCAGGCAGGTGATAAAAACCGACATCTGAAATTTGACGGGAAAAGTTGTGATTTCCACCTAAACGATAGTTGAATGAGTAAGAAATTGATAACCGCATTGTCTGACCGGATCAAAGGTGAGGTATTAAGCGATGAATACGCCTTAGGCATGTATGCCACGGACGCCAGTATTTATCAAATTAAGCCTCAGGTAGTGGTTTTGCCATTGGATAATGAGGATGTAAAAGCAGCGATGGATCTTGCTAGGGAGCATCAGGTGTCGATTTTGCCGCGAGGAGGCGGCACCAGCCTGGCGGGCCAGACCGTTGGCGCATCCATGGTGCTGGATTTTTCCAAGCATATGAACGAGATCATAGAAATAAATGCAGAAGAGCGATGGGTGAGGGTACAGCCAGGCATGGCAAGAGATGATTTAAATGCATTGCTGGAACCATATGGACTTCATTTTGCGCCTGACCCCGCCACCAGCAGTAGGGCAAATGTAGGCGGCATGGTGGGCAACAATTCGTCGGGAACCAAAAGCATATTATACGGAAAGACGGTAGACCATGTCCTGGAGGCGAAGGTGTTACTGGCTGATGGCACCGAGCTGCACTTCAAGGAGTTTTCTAAAAACAGCGCCGACTTGAAGCAAGCTGCCGGCGTCCGGGAAAAGGAGATTTATCAGAGCTTTGAGAAAATAATTGATGAAAACCGGGAAGAGATTAAGACTAGGTTTCCGAAGGTAATGCGAAGAGTTGGTGGCTATAATCTTGATGAGTTTGTATATACCGATCGATGGAATTTGAGCAAATTGATATGCGGGAGTGAAGGTACACTGGCCACTACCCTGGAATTAAAGCTTCACCTTGAACCGCTGCCAAAATATAAATCGGTGGCAGTGGTTCATTACGCAAGTCTGCTGGAAGCAATCGGTGCGGTCGAGCCCATACTCAGGTACAAACCTTCGGCGGTGGAGATTTTAGATGGTACGGTAGTAGCTTTAAGCAGGAAAAACCTGACCACGCAAAGACACTGTCATTTTATTGAAGGCGACCCCGAGGCCATTTTGATTGTTGAGTTTTACGGTGACAGCCGGGAAGATGTATTGGAGCGGGGAGAATCCATGATCCGGGATCAAAAAGAAAAGAAGCTTGGCTATGCCTATCCATTGTTTCCCGAGGGAAAAGAATACAATGACGTATGGGTGGTGCGAAAAAAAGGACTGGGATTAATGCTTGGCCTGAAAGGAGATAAAAAACCGCTGCCTTTCATAGAAGATGCCGGGATCCCGCTGGAACATTTGCCGGAATATATAGATCGCGTATTAAAAGTATGTAAAAAACACAACACCGAGGCAGCCATGTACGCTCACGCAAGCGTTGGCGTAATTCACGTCCGTCCGATCCTGGACCTGCGGCAGGCGGAGGATATTAAAAGGTTGAAAAACATAGCCGATGAGACTTTTGCATTGGTGCAAGAGTATGGCGGTTCGTGGAGTGGCGAGCACGGTGATGGTTTGGTGAGAAGCTGGTATAATAAATCCTTTTTTGGCGAGCAGCTCTACGCAGCATTCCGGGAGGTAAAAAAGCTATTTGACCCGGAGAATTTGATGAATCCAGGGAAAATTATAGAAGCGCAGTCCATCGAGGAAAACCTTCGCTACGGGTCAAAATATAGTGATACGCCGGTAAAATCAACGTTTTTCTATCGGGAAGAAAATGGGTTTGCAGCGTCAGTGCATATGTGTACAGGCGTAGGAGAATGTCGGAAAATGCTGGGCGGTACCATGTGTCCGAGTTTTAAGGCTACCCGGGATGAAGAACATTCTACCAGGGGAAGGGCTAATGCATTGAGAATGGCTATGTCCAATCAGCTGGATGACAATGGGCTGGCCAGTGAGCGTTTACATGAGGTGATGGACCTTTGCCTGTCGTGTAAGGCCTGTAAATCCGAATGTCCCAGTAATGTTGATATGGCCAAAATGAAAAGCGATACCCTGCAGCTCTACTATGATCACCACGGTACCACCCTTCGGGATCGGCTTATCAGGGATTCGGCAAAAATGGCCGCCAATATGGGAGGCTGGAAGGGGGCTATTGTCAATTTTGTGCAGGATACAGGACTATTTCGCCTCCTTTTTGAAAAAACCACAAAGTTTGACAAAAGAAGAAAGCTACCCGCCTATGCAAGAGAACCTTTTTTCAGATGGGCAGCGAAAAATGTCAATGGCTCAAACAAGGGCCATAAAAAGGTGGTATTGTTTGCCGACACTTATCTCAACTTTCACGAACCTGCAGTTGGCAAGGCAGCCCTGCATTTGTTGGATGCCTGTGGTTACGAAGTAATTATAGCCAACGTAGGTTGCTGCCAACGCCCCAAAATATCCCATGGCTTTTTACGAGAGGCCAGAAAAGAAGGAAAGGAAACCGCCCTGGCGCTTAAGACCTATCTGGATCAGGGTTTAAAGGTTGTCGTATGTGAACCCAGCTGTGCGTCGGCGCTGAACGACGATCTGCCGGATCTGCTAGAAGACGAACAACTCGGAAGACAATTGAAAGATGGTGTCATGATGATTGACGTTTTCTTGGCTGAAGAATTGGCCTCGGGGGGCCTGGATGTCAGTTTTGAATCTGTGATCGATAAGGTTGCTGTGCATGGGCATTGTCATCAGAAGGCTTTGTTTGGAACCGGTGCCATGCAGAAAATTTACGAAAACGCGCAAACCAATACCACCGAAATACCGTCGGGGTGCTGTGGAATGGCAGGCTCATTCGGATATGAAAAAGAACATTATGATTTGTCGGAAAAAATAGGCGCCTCCATCCTTTTCCCGGCTGTTGACAGGCTTAAAGAAGATCATACCATCGTGGCTTGCGGTTTTAGTTGCAGGCACCAGATAAAACATTTTACAGGTGTGGAAGCCAGACATTGGGTGGAAACGGTTACAGTCAAACCAAGGGATAAGGCAAAACAATAGCCACGGTCTGATGCTTTCAGGTATAGTTAGGAAGGCTCATGTTCGGGACAATCTACTCTCAATTCCGCCCCCTTTAAGGGGAGGTTTAAAAATTGACAAAAATGTTTGTTTTCCCTGTCACCTTCATAAAATCGACAGCTAAAACACATTCGCTGCAGTGACACAATGCCCTTTTGGTTGAGACTTTGTATAACTTTAAAAAGACTGCGAAAAAGATTTTCTTTTTCTTTACCGTCAAGTTCGGCAATTGAAGCCTGTAATGCACCGGAAAATAACGCGGTCCTTTCGGTGGCCTTTTTGCCCGCTGACGTCAGGTTTAAAAAAAAGCTCCTGGTATCGGCCTTATCAACCTTCTTTACAATCATTTCCTTATTAATCAAGGACTTAACGGCATCGCTGATCGTTGCCTTGGTCATGTTGAATTCTTTGGCTAGATAAGCCACTTTTCTTTGATCGGCGCTATGAAAGTTCAAAAACAATAAAATCTGCAGCTGGATAGGACTGAGCCTGTTTTCTTTTGCCTGCTCCCAAAGTAAAACTCTGAATACCTCGGCAAATTTTTCCAGGGTTACCACTATTTTATGATCCAGACCGACGGATTGTTGATGAGGGTTAAATGGAGATTTTAAATTTTCACGCGCCATATTTTGAAAGATTATTTCAATTTTCCCGGTTTTTAATGGGTTGCCGGCTTATCCCTTGGTCATAAGCCGGCAAAAAGGGGAATTGTCATTTGCCCGTTTGAAGGTAAAAGTATAATAAATTTTAAGCATCCTTGTTAATTCTTAATTGATTTTGGTATGACCATCTATGTTAATAGATTCCGGGACCGTATAAGGCCCCGTTAAATCATTTAATTAAACCAAAGGCTATTTTTAGGGCCGTCAGTCGCATTCACAACTTAAATCGTCAAATCCGCTACCGGGGGCATAGATACCGTTGATGCCTACAATCCTGTCCAGCCGGATCTGTTCCCCGGTATTTAATTGCATATATTCTGCTCCGTCTTTGATGAAAAAATCCCTGATAATGGCATCTATTTTCAATAATTCATGTATTTCACTGAAATAGTGAATCCTGGAATAATTTTTCATGGTAGCTGCCGCCTCCAGGTGGTCATAAAAGCTGCAATCAATTGGCTTGTAATCAGTCATGTTTACGATGGTTTGGGAGGGTTAATGACAACCCTCCATTTCTACAATATAGTATCCCCTGGTATTAATTTCAACCTCTAACGCCTGCGTGGCCTGTTCTATATGACAAAATCTACATTCTTCGGTGGTTAAAGGTTGCCCTTCCTGACCTTTGAGGGCCAGGTATGCCTGCCCATACTTTTGCACTTCATCAAATTCTGTCCCTTCTTTAACAACTATGTCGAAATGCATGATGGTGTTATCCTTTTTGGTTACGTAAGTGTCAAATACTGCTGCTTTCATCGGATTACTTTATAGGGAAGTGAAAGATCTCCTGAAGCGACGCTATAAACTTCATATACCCCCAGCATGGGCAAATTGTCTTTGGAAGTATTAACCTGCATATAGGCGGTGACACCATCAAAGGAAAAATCGGTTTTATGGTTAATCCTGTATAACGGGACAATTACCTGGATAGAACTACCTTTCGTCAACACCGGAAATCCGGGAGAATCCATATACATGGGCATGCCGGGATTGGTGGGTGGTAGTTTAACTGACGGGTCTCCCTTTTCAAATTGTCGCACAGACAACCCACCGGATACCCTTTTGTCTTCATTGAGCACTACCCAGTGAGGGTGCCAGACCACGCCGTCATTATCTAATACCTGATCGTTGTTCTCGTCCCAAAGCGGAGTATCATCAAAATCCGGATGGGAGGTGAGGGCAAGCGCCACAATACCCTGTACTGCATTGAACCCAACATCCTCGGGTTTTAAGGAGGTAGGAAATACATAACCCAATACCGGGGCGCCGTCAACCTGCCCAACAGGTGTTGGAAGACTTTGACCGGCCTTACCCGCTACAACGATCTCAAAGATCAGCAATTGTAATGGTTCATGATGCTTCACCTGCACGCGGTTAATTACCAAATTTTTTGTGCTCTTAAAACCCGGGTCGCTGTGTAAAGGTTCCTGCGACTGCGCATTTGCCAACGACCACAGACAGGTAGAGAGTGTTAATAGAAACGCTTTTGTTTTCATTTTTTTAGCTAATGTTTAATAAGACTTTAAAAATTTAGTTAGGAATACTAACTAAATACGCAAACCATATAATTAGGTTTCCTAACTAAGAAAAAAATAATCAAATCGACATTTTAATGATAGGAGTAGAAACACCGTTTGGTGAGGGTCGCCGTCTGACACAACGGCCATAAAACTTTGGAGAATAGCGGGTAGGAGAAGAAAATTTTAAAGGTCAAGCTAATTAAGGCCTTTTTTTAGCATCTAATTTTTTGGGATCTTTGCCCCGACAGAATAGTTGTAAAGCCGCTTAATAAAGAAGCGCTTCCATGGCTTTCCGAGCCATTATTCTAATAATACCATGTTTATTTAAGGCTGAGACAAAGCTGGTATCCATTTGCCTCATGGATTTAACCTGAAGAATCTTTTAATTCATTATAAAAGATAAACAATTGTGTCAGATGAGCTGCCTTATTGGGCTTCAGATTCTGTTTCTCAATGAATGCATTTACTTTATCGGCATGAGCGCTCATCAGTTTCAGGAGATTCTTTTTCGATGGTACCAGAGATTTCACAAATTGCGATTCGTCAAGATAATAAAACTGGTCTATCTTTTTTACCACAGTCTTCTTGCCAACCCGCCTTCTGACCGTCGCTTCTCTCTTTAGTAAACTCACCCCACCGCTGGTAACTATCTGAAAAAATTGCGATACCATTTTATTTTCGTAAACCCTGACAGAGATGGCATGGTATCGTTTTATGCATGTAAGGTCATTATTGTGTACCTCAAAATAATCTACCAACCTTGGTGTAAAAGTTTTTATCTTACTCCCCGCCTTGTACATCAGGATATTATGTTTCAAGTGATAACTTATTTGTCCCGACAAGGTATGCCCGTTTTTCAGCTGGATTTTTCCAGGGAGCCAACGATGTTTAGGCAAATTGGTGGCCGATACCGTCAAACATGAATACACCATCACCACCACTACAAAAGACAGCAAGATCCTCATAGCCTTCAATTTTTAATGCAACCGAATCCCCTCGTTTTAGGGTATAAAAAACCTGCAGACGCTGCAAAACGAGGTCAGTCCAGTTTGTTAAAACTATTTTTTAAGGAATCAGATGGGAAGGGCCAGTGAGGCTTGCATAGCATTAATTGGCCGCATGACAGAGCAGGCCAAGATCTACAAGCAGGTCCTTGACTTCTAAATTTCCTTTATATTCATCCAGGAATGCCGAAAATAGATTTAGGTAAGAAATCACTTTCCGAGAACTCCTTACCTAAATTTATTAATACTTTGCGTTATTTGCAATGTGTGGGAAGTATCTTAATTACTCAAGTTACAATTTTGTGCCTTTTGTGACGGAATTTAACCACTTTCATGGCATGATTCTGTCAACTTAGCTTAAAAAGTAGCCACCGGGCGAATGTTTGCGATATAATTTTGCGCCGCTTTTACCCTTTGCTCTCCTTCAAAAAGGATCTGATCAGCCTTGATGACTTCCACATCTCTGATTCCTATAAATGACAGGACATGTTTAAGATAACCGGTAGCATAGTCTTTGCTGCTTCCCACCTCGGTACCTGCCGAAACCATAATCAGGTAGGTTTTGGTATCTTCCAGAAGGCCTTCTGAAATTTTGTTTTTGTATCTGAAGGTAACATTTGCCCTGCATATCAGATCAATGTAGGCTTTCAGCGCTGCTGGGATACCAAAGTTGTATATGGGAACGCCGATTACCAGGATATCTATCATTTTGATTTCTTCAATCAGCTCATCTGAAGTCTTCAACGCCTTTTTAACAGATTCACTTTTCGAAGCCCCAACGGTAAGCATGCCTTTCACCATTTCATCACTAACGAAGGGAACCCCGTCAGTTAAATCGCGACGAATAACTTCCGCCTCCGGAAAGTTGGCCTGGAGCTGTGCGATTAATTGATTGGTCAGCAAGCGGCTGTAAGATCCCTCTTTCCTGCTGCTGGCATCTATTCTTAATATTTTTTTTGTCATGGTTATTTTGTCTTTTCAATTTATCATTCATTGAAGAGGAGGGGTGGCACAATCTCACCTCCACCGGGGAGGCTATGACGACCCCCTGCCAAATTACTCAGGTTGTAATTTTGTGGCAACACCGATGCGATTCCATGAGTTGATGGTGTTGATAGCGATAATGAGTTGTGCCAGGTATTGCTCACCAAAAAGCTCCAGGTTCTTATTGTAAACCTCGTCTGAAACACCGTGATCCGCAATCAAAGTAACTTCCTCTGTAAGCGCCAGCACTGCCCTTTCCTCTTCGGAAAAAAATGGTGATTCCTGCCAGGCGCTTAACGCAAACAATCTTTTTGCTGACTCACCGGCGGCCAGCGCTTCTTCCGTATGCAAATGTATGCAGAAGTTGCATTTGTTGATTTGTGAAGCCCTTACTTTGATAAGGTTGCTGATCCTGGTAGAAATGGGCGTTTTTCCCAGAAACTCCTCGAACTTAAACAGGATGCCATATCCTTTCGGCTCTACTTTGCTAAGATTAATTCTAGGTTTGTTTTGCATGGTTAAAGGTATTTAAATTGATGTCTGTGATTTTTTCAATTGCAATCTTTCATCGATACTCCATCTGTAGTGAGCGATGCCCGCCAGCAGTAAGGCTGCCGCGCTATCGACAAATACGGAATAGTCTAACGGTGCTTTAATGCCCAGCGCGTAGGTCATGGCAAGGGCAAATAGCAGGATCAGGGCCGCTGTTCCAAGGGCTGTCCACCTTGTTTTATATCCCAAAATCAATGTGGTGCCAAACAGTATTTCCAGGCCGGTAACGATGGTTGCCAATACTGGTGCCATCGCACCTCCTGCAAATGCATTCAGTTGATAAGTATAAGTCACAAAGTTTTCCCAGTTACCCCAGGCAACACCCTCCGCTCCCGGAGCCCCCCATAAACCAAATCTATCGGCTACCGCTGACAGTAAGGTAAAACCCAGCATCAACCGGAGGTATAGACCTGCTAAATCCTTAATTCTTTTCTGATTAATTTTCATTGTAATAACATTTATTTTTATGGTCAAACCTCAGCAAACAAGGTATACCTACTTGCCTGGTAAGTGTCCAATTCAGGTTTTAGGTGCCAAATAAATTGTTTGTGAGTTTAAAAGACCTGCTTTCTTTTTTTGAATTACACGGCAATATTGATAAATTGTTGGCCTATTCTAATAGTCCAGAATTGATAAAACTGATAGTCCAATGCTGCCGTACGAAGATCTCATAAAGCCGGATAAAAATTCTACTAAGGCAGTTTATATTCAGATAGCTACTAAATTCATTGAGCTTATTCAGAAAGGGAAAATCAGGTCGGGGGCCAAGCTGCCGGGAAGCCGCCAATTAGCCCTGAAGCTGGGTATAAACCGCAATACGATGAATGCCGCCTATGATGAATTGATTGCCCAGGGTTATGCGCTTTCGTTACAAAGAAAAGGCGTGTTTGTGGTGGAAAACCTGCCGGAGATCAAAGGGGAGGCGCTGGATGAGTCTTTGCAATCCAAAAGCTATCATGGTATTGCGCCCTTTGCCTGGAATGAGCAACTTCAAACCATCCCCCTGGTGAGTTTGCAGGAGTATCAACTGGTTATTGACGATGGCTTTCCGGATGTACGGCTGGCACCGATAGATTCATTGATGCGGGAATACCGCAGTCTTTCCAGGCGCAGTCCCAACCGGAAATTTCTCAAATATGGCCCCCCCGGCGGTTCGCACCGGTTGAAAATGGCGTTGTTTAAACATTTGGCTGATACCCGGGGCATCAACATTGCGCCGGAGAACATGCTTATTACCAGAGGGTGCCAGATGGGGTTTTACATTGCCGCAAAACTGCTGATAATGCCGGGAGATTATATGGTGGTCGGAACATCAAATTATTTTGCTGTCGATGCGACATTCAGGCATTTCGGGGCTCGCTTGCTAAGGGTGCCGGTAGACGAAAACGGCATGGACATAGACAAGCTGGAAGCGTTATGTAAAAAAAAGAAGATCAAAGGTGTTTACGTCATTCCGCACCATCATCATCCTACCATGGTTACCCTTTCGACCGACCGGAGGATGAAGTTGCTTCAGCTGGCCGCTGCCTACAACTTTGCCATAATAGAAGATGATTATGACTTTGATTTTCACTATGACACCAATCCCATATTACCGCTGGCCAGCATTGATCCATATGGGCATGTGCTCTATGTGGGTTCAATCACCAAGACCGTCGCACCTGGTTTGAGAATGGGATTTTTAATCGGGCCCGAAAAATTTATTGATAAGGCTGCGCGGTTCAGGCTGTTGATTGACCGACAAGGAGATACCTTAATGGAGGAGGCGATGGCCTCACTTTATGAGCTGGGAGAAATTGATGGGCACCTGCGCCGGTCATTAAAAATTTACAGGGAACGGAGAAACGTGTTTTGCCACTTACTGGAAGAGAAACTGAACGATGCAGTCACTTTTGAAATACCCAGAGGCGGCCTGGGTATCTGGACGGTTTTCGATAAAAGTATTGACTTAACGCAGCTATTTAAAAGATCTTTAAAAATGGGGCTTATGATTAATGATCCATCTATATATAATAATGAAGTCTTCAACGAGAATGGTGTCCGCCTGGGCTTTGCCTCGGTGAATGAGACTGAGATTAACCGTGCGCTTGGTATTTTGGAAAGTGCCCTGTAAATAATTCAGCTGCGTTGTGACCCATAACCCTGGCAGATACTCAAAATGCCTCAGATCATTATCAGGCTTTTCAAAGACAGCTTTCGGATAATAGGCCTTTTTGAACTGTTTTTCTGGCCTATCTTTTTTGTTTAATCTGGTCTATCTAAAACTAGCCTGACTGTTGCCCTTTTTTCTTTACAAAACGTTCAAACCAAAGAAAATCGGTCTTTATGACCTGTTGATTGCAGGGGATTGCACCAAATATGATTCAGGTCATAAAATCCGAAGCCGTACGGGATATAGTTTTACTGAAAAATGATAAAAGAAAGTCATGGAGAAAACTGAAACCGACAACTCGAAGCGATTATTGAATAACCGGGCAGCAATAAACTTTCTTGTCAAGACTTTTTATGCGAAGGTAAGAAAGGATGAGATGCTTGGCCCCATATTTAATGCTCAGGTACAGAACTGGCCGGAACACCTGGAACGGCTGACCGACTTTTGGCAAACCAACCTATTGTTTCAACGCGCCTATAAAGGGAATCCTGTTAAGGCTCATATAGATACCGACAAACAAGTAGGCGGGAGTATCACAACGGAACATTTTGGAAGATGGCTGCAACTGTGGTTTGGAACCATAGATCAGCATTTTGAAGGAGAACATGCTGACAGGGCAAAAAACCACTCCAGAAAAATGTCTACCCATCTCTTTATGAGAATCTTTCAAAGCAGAGACGGATTACCAAAAATAAACCTGACAGAGTGAAAAGAATGATTGAAATGAAGCATTTCAAAACCGCAATGATGTTTTTTGCCTTGCTGGCGGGACCCTCTCTGCTAGCACTTGGGACTTCGAAAGATGCTATTACCAATGAGTCGCTGTTCTCGGAAGGGGGCATCATAGGATTAATAATCCTGTCTCTGGTAGTGGTGTTGGCCCTGATCATCATTTTACTGAGCAGAATTGGTAAATTGACCTTCGACCTGGCTACCAGGGAAACAAAAACCAGGCAACAGGAAATTGATGAGGCGCTGGAAACTTTAAGCGAGTCGCAGGTTGACAGGCTGATCAGCCGTCAGAACTACTTTAAATTTCGGGTGACAGGTGACGAATTGGGAGGTACCGAAAAACCATCGGATGATCGCGGGTTGGTGAGCAAACTTGTTAAAAATCTTGGGCCAAGAATAACAGCGGAAAAACGAAAAAACACAACGCAGGCTTCCATCGAACCTGAACACCGGAGATTGATCCTTGGTTTTATTGTTACAGCCACTTTTTGGCTGGTATTCGGGTCAGCGATAGGAGAATATTTAGGGATAAAATTTGTGGCGCCGGAATTAGACAAGGTATCCTGGTTGTCCTTCGGCAGGTTGAGGCCTGTCCATACCAATACCGTGTTTTGGGGCTGGGCATCTCTTGGCATGATCGGCTTGGGTTATCACGTGGTGCCAAGAACTTCCAATACAAACCTTTTTAGCTATAAAATAGGCTGGATATCCCTGATCAGTATCAACCTGGCTGTCATCCTCGGCAATATTTGCCTGATGGCGGGCATAAATAACGGCGGAGGTGAATACCGGGAATATATCTGGCCGGTTGCATTGCTATTTGCCACCGGACTGGCCCTTACCATCTACAACTACTATCAGACCATCGCGAAAAGAAAAACTACCGAGATCTATGTGTCTAACTGGTATATTATGGGTGCCGGTATCTGGACGCTGATATTGGTGACCATTGCCTACCTGCCTTTTTACCAGGATGGTCTGGGGGAGACAATTATTCAGGGGTATCTGATGCATCAGGCCGTGGGCATGTGGTTTATGACTTTTACCCTGGGCCTGGTTTATTACTATCTTCCCAGGGCATTGAATAAGCCTATCTATTCCTACTCATTGGGTGTGCTGGCATTTTGGACGCAGATGCTTTTTTATACCCTCATTGGTACACATCATTTTTTGTTTAGTCCAGTGCCCTGGTGGTTGCAAACAGTGGCGATCGTGTTTAGTATCGGGATGTTTATTCCGGTTACCGCGGGTACAGCCAACTTCCTGTTGACGATTAAGGGTTCCTGGAAGATGATCAGTGACAGCTACGTGCTTCCCTTTCTGTTTATTGGCGTGATATTTTATTTTGTCGGCTCTTCCCAGGGCAGTTTGCAGGCATTCAGGTTTACCAGCGTTATCTGGCATTTTACCGATTTCAACGTGGCCCACTCGCACATTACCATGTATGGTATCATATCGATCTTTCTATGGGGTTTTATGTATTACCTGATGCCCACCATTACAGGTAGAAACCCAAAGGAGGTGTTGGTAGGCATGCACTTTTGGCTAGCTGTCATCGGATTGCTTTTATATGTTTTTCCATTAATGATCGGAGGTACATTAAAAGGGCTTAGCTGGTTAAATGAAGAGCCGTTTATTTCGTCAGTGGTTTTGATGGTCCCCTATTGGATATGGAGAGCAATCGGAGGATCATTTATGTTTCTATCGCATATCGTCTTCGCTTACAATGTTTATTATATGATGAAGGGGCCCACTTTGAAAATTGATAATGTCAAGTAACATGAACTTAAGTTTTCATACTAATCACCGTCTGCTGGTATCGCTGATATTTGGAGGTTTTGGGCTTCTAAGCTTGGGAATCGCCGTTTTGCCAGCATATAATGTGCAGGAAAATAATCGGCTTTTGCCAAGGCAATCACCGCTGACAGCCGCAGAGCAGAGGGGAAAGGATGTTTACATTGCGGAAGGCTGTGTCGGTTGTCATACACAACAGGTCAGGACTATTGCCATGGATAAAACCTGGGGTGAAAGGCCCGGCATTCCGGCGGATTATGCCACCAATACCAGGCCTGATCTGTGGAGGCAAACAGCCTCTATACTTGGAACAGAACGTACGGGGCCGGACCTTACCAATATTGGTCAAAGGCAGCCAAGCATAGATTGGCACCTGTTGCACCTGTTTAACCCTAGAATGGTGGTGGCCGAATCGATCATGCCCGCTTATCCCTGGCTTTTTGAAGAAAAAGAAAACCCCGGGAAGCATGACAGGGTTGTCAAACTACCACCGGAACAACAAAAGCATATAACCGGACAATTGGTTACTACCCGTAAAGCAGAAGATCTGGTAGCTTACTTACGCTCTTTGAAGCAACCAGATTTACCAGTAGGTATTAAAATCAACTTTATAGATTTTCCCAAAAGCAAGGATAAGGGCCGCGAGTTGCAGACGGTAGAAGGGAAAGTCGGTGATAGTAAAGCAGCCGGCGGAGACAAAGATTTCGATGGCGCGGCTCTGATCGCCAAAGGAGAGGTGTTGTTTCAGGCAAGATGCGCGGCCTGTCATCAGGGAAACGGAGAAGGACTGGCCGGCGCATTTCCCCCTTTGAAAGGAAGTGAGATTGTAAACAGCGAGGATCCATCAAAGATGATCGATATCATTTTAAATGGATATGATGAAAATGAAGCTTACGGGGCTATGCCTGGATTTGCCGGTCAGTTGAGTGATGAAGAAATCGCCAGTATCGCTTCCTATGAAAGAAATAGCTGGGGCAATAGCGCTCCCGTCGTAGAACCGGCGACGGTAAAGGCCATCCGAGAAATGATAAAACCACCATTATGATAAAATCCGGGTTTTATAAAAAAAAGATGTTTATCCTCCCCGCCCTGTTTTTGGTAGGTTTGGCTGGGTTTGTGTCAGCCATGGCCAGGCAGGATTTTAGCCGTTTTGTGGAAATTACCCTGTGCATTACTTACCCACAGGAATTGCTGACCACAGATCTCGGTTCAAATATGCCCGGGAGTAAATTAGATTTCGTACTGATCTATCTTTCCATTGTAATCGTGGGATACACCTTGTTTCGCGGGTTGCAGTGTTTGATTAAGCCGGGAGAAGAAACCGGTGACCATATTAAACGTAAAATCCTAAATTCAAAATAACATGGACAAAGCCGACAAAAAGATCCGGATTTTCCTTGACGATGATTCAATTCCATTTGCAGAATACACCCCGCCCGTCAAATTCCAGCTTGACACCACCAAGATGCAGGATGGCGACCATACCCTGACTATTGTAGCCAGGTCTACCGATGGCAGAGAGGGAATTAAAAAAGTAGATTTTGTGGTAAGAAACGGCCCAGAGATTAATGTCAGTGGCATTAAAAACAATGACGTGGTGGATGACAAAGTAAATATAGTTGTCAATGCCTATGGCAGTGAAACCAGGGAGATCTTTGTGGTAGACGGTTCGGAAAACCCCAACGCTATTCCAAATTGGTTATGGGTTGTTATGTTAGGCTTTATTGCCTGGGGAGCTTTTTACCTGATCTCATACCTGAATGCGCCAAATTAAACGCTTTAAATATTGAATAATCAAAATAGCCGATTCACTTTCATCCACGGTAAACACAGGCGACGACGGCGATTTCTCCCGGCATCTGCTAGCCGGGATAGACTTTTTGGAACAAGGATTTAGCCATTGGATGCAAAACATTATTTTCAAGGTGCATATGCTGATGAAGATCCTTCACAAACGTTTCCAGCTTTTTAAAAGTAACGGTGTAGCTGGTGCACGCATCAGCAGGTGGAGAAAAATTATTGGTCAATTTACGAATTGATTCCAATGCTTTCCCGGTATGCTCGTGTTCATCAGTAACATCTCCCCAGATTTCCTCAAAAGACCCGTAACGCGGTGGAATTACGGATTCGGTTCCCGCAGCTGCTTTTTCCAGGTACTTTATAAATGGAAATACCTGCAATTCCTCCCGCTTAAGATGTTTTGTCAATTCACCTTTTTCCTTTTGAAACAATGACTTTAACGTATGCAATTCAGGATGATTCCCACCATGTACCAACCAGATTTTTTCCAGGAGATGGTCAATTTCGTCCATTGCCAGGTTGGTGTACTCATGGTGTTTTTGAACAATGTAATCGATCAGCGCCGAAGGTGGCAGAAATCGTAAATACACTGTGTCGGCAGCTGGCTCCTGTTTTACGGCCTGTATTTCTTCCAATATGGTGTTGGTGGCAACGCCAGCGGTCTTGCAGGCAGTCTCCAGCTGTTGACCTCCGTTGCAGCAGTAGTCAATACCATATTTTTCAAAGATTCTCAAAGTATTTGGATGATCTGTGGCAATTTTTGCCACTGTCGAATTCCGGTCAATTTCCATTTCTTTGTTGTTTATGTGATAAAAAATTTTGATTAAAAAACAGCAGTCTTATGCTTATCTTTATTTCGAATTTAAAGTAAGATAGGTCCAGGTGATTATGACCCGGATCATATTGGAGGTAAAAACTTGATGATTGTATTAGGAAGACCTGTTTGAAGATCGTCAATGTGAATAACCCAGCATGGGAGCAGGCCAGGCCCGATGTCATGAACTGACCGAATATAATCATAAGCCGTCGAATTCCGGGCATAAAGTGATGATGGCAGGTTTGTGAGGACGATTAATCTACGTAATAAATGATACCTATTGACACATTAAAATCCTATGGCGCTCATTTATTTTCATTGCCAAAAGGAACTTTCCTTTTTAAAGAAGGGAACAAACCGGTGTTTTACTACCAGGTGCATCATGGAAAGATAAAAATGGCCAATCACAGCAAAGAGGGAAAAGAATTTGTGCAAGGCTTTTTTTCAAGTGGAGAAAGTTTTGGGGAGCCCCCTTTATTTGGAACCTTCAATTACCCTGGCTCGGCCATTGCCGTGGAAGACTCAAAAATATGGCGTTTAGAGAAAAACATTTTTTTAGAATTACTGAAAAACGATTTTGAGCTACACTATGCATTCACACAGATCCTTGCCAAGCGTTTGTTCTATAAAGCAATGCAGCTAAGAGAGATTTCCAGTCACGACCCCGAGCACCGGATTATTACGCTGATCGATTATCTGCGCATTCAGGAAAATAATGTCAATACCAGGTTTCGGGTAAAATTAACCCGCCAACAAATTGCAGACCTTACAGGCTTACGGGTAGAAACAGTTATCAGATCTGTGAAAAAACTGGAATCCAAAGGCAAAGTTGCTATAGAAAATGGAATAGTCTTCCGATTATTCAGCCAATAATGTGATTAACGTAGCGATTTCTTTTAAAAAACCATATTTTATTGTTGATTCAACATTTGAAGGATAAGATCACTGGATCTTTTGAGTGGGGAAACCATTATTTTTACAAAATCTCACCTGAATGTTAAAACTGCTTTCGTTTTTAGCTTTTACCGGATTTGTAGCCGGTTATGCCTGGTATAAACTTCGAAAGGAACGCCTGGATTCGTCCGATGGCTTTTTCCTTGGCGGAAGAAGCCTTACCGGGATTGTCATTGCCGGCTCCATGTTGCTCACTAATATTTCCACGGAACACCTGGTAGGCATGAATGGCTCCTCTTACAAGAATGGCTTCATTATCATTGCCTGGGAGGTGACTTCCGCCCTGGCTTTGGTAGTTTGTGCTGTTTATTTTGTGCCCCGGTATCTGAAGATGGGTCTTACGACCATTCCACAGTACCTGGAATACCGGTTTGATGGCATGACACGAACGCTGGTCGCCCTGTTTTTGATCATTTCGTTTGTGGTGACGCTTTTGCCCATCGTTTTGTTTACCGGTGCCATTAATATGGAAAGTATCTTTGAGATATCGGCTGTCATGGATATCAGCAAAGGAGAGGGGTTGTGGTTGACAGTGGTGGTGATTGGTATCATTGGCTCGATATATGCTATTTTCGGTGGATTAAAAGCAGTGGCTTATTCAGATACCATCAATGGCTATGGCTTGCTGATCGGAGGCCTGCTGGTGCCGGCTTTTGCACTGCTGGATATCGGAGACAATAACATGTGGAAAGGCCTGGTGAAAGTATATGAGCATAGTCCGGAAAAATTTAGTGTAATAGGGGCGCCCGGGTCGGTATTGCCATTTGAAGTGCTTTTTACCGGTCTAATCATCAACCAGCTCTATTTTTGGTGTATGAATCAGGCCATCATTCAAAGGGCTCTGGGGGCCGTTAATTTAAAAGAGGCGCAAAAAGGGCTGCTGCTAACCGGCGTTTTTAAAATTCTGATGCCGCTCATTATTATTTTACCGGGCGTTATCGGGTTCTATTACTTTCAGGATACCTTTTATGATTCTCAGGATACCGTATATCCGGAGCTTGTAAAAAGAGTACTGCCGGTTGGTCTTATTGGTTTTTTTGCCGCGGTGGTCATGGGAGCAGTGCTCAGCACCTTTAACAGTGTACTGAATAGTGCAGCCACCCTTTTTAGTGTTGGAATTTACAAAAGACATATTAATGAAAAGGCCAGTGAAAAAAGACTTGTAACCATCGGCAGATTGACCTCTACCATCCTGGCTGTGGCGGCAATTCTGGCTGCACCTATGGTAGCTAGCGCGCCGGACGGCTTGTATCAATTGTTACAGCAGCTCAACGGCATATTTTTTATTCCTATTGCCTCTATTCTGTTGGCAGGTTTTTTTCTAAAAAATATCTCAGCCACAGGTGCCAAAGCAGCACTATTCGTAGGGCTGGCTTTTTATATTACCGTCACCTTTATTCTTCAAGTGGATTTACATTTTGTCCATGTCTGGGGGATCGAGTTTTTATTGAATATGGTGGTAATGTACGTGGTGTCTTACTTTTATCCAAACAAAAACTTTTACCAGCCGGTTGATGCCGGAGAGGTGGAACTAACCCCCTGGCGGTATACCAAGCCTTTGGCCTTAGGATTGTCCATAGTTACATTGTTAATTTATATTTTAATGAGTTAAAAGGATAGTTGAGATAACCAATTACTAAAAATACTACCTCAAAACGAGCTTTCGATTAACCACCAGGCTTTCTGAGCGTAGTTGTAGAAAAAGCACTTTTTCAGCGGTGAAAGGCATTTTTAAAGTAATCCGCTTTGATATTTTATCATAATGGTTGGTAAATATCTTTTTACCCAGACTGGTATAACAGCTTATACTTACCTTGTTTAATACCTGATTCTCTCCAAAGTCTATATTGAGATGGTCCGCAACCGGGTTGGGAAAGACTTTGATGGCGCTGGCAACAACATCTGGAATACCGGTTACAGGGGCTTCCAGGCCGGGAGAGGTAGTTAGCGATTTTCTCCTCGGACTATTTTCCAGCACTGTATGCATTCTTGAAATCTGATCTTTTGTAAAAATATTCATACATCCATCGGGTGTGTAGTTCATATAATTTTCTATCATAGCCGGCCGGCCGTCGCATGCCAGGGGAGGGGTTGCAGGGCATACGGAATGACTTTTATTCTGAGGTGGGGTATCTTCACAATAGTCATCTTTATCACAACCTGTTGCTCCCCAAATGTGTAGCAAACCCAAAAAATGACCGATTTCGTGCGTGAGGGTTCTTCCGCGATTATAATTTGAATCAATATCCGATGGACCAAAGTAGGGAGCATTGATGAGTATACCGTCGACAGGGTCAGATACTTCAAACCTGTCGCCCCCCGGTAAATCAGTAACCGGACCGGTTGCCATTCCCAGCAGGGTTTCTGCCGGCCAGTCCGGAAGGGTCCAGACGTTTAAGTACTGTTCCGGATCCCAATAACTATATTGGCCATAGAAATTGAAAGATGAAGGGAATTTCTCAGGGTTTTCTAATTGATTCATATCAATCCGTACGATGCCATCGGTGGCCTTTCCATCGGGGGAGGTCCTGGCTAGTATAAATTCTATTCTAGCATCCCCACCATCAGGATGCGTATTAAAACCGGGGGTACCTTCTTTTCTCCGGAAATCTTCGTTAAGTATGCGGATCTGGGCCTCTATCTGTTCCTTTGGAAGATTAAAACCTTCACCTTCGGGTTCTCCAAGATGAAGTACATGAACCACAATTGGGATTTTATAAATATCAGTTGTATTTATCGCCGTTTTAAACGTCCGGGTTTGAAGCCAGTTTTCAAAATAGTTGGAATTTTCTAAGGTTTTTACCTGGCACCTTTCAGTTTCCCGTTGGTGCTGGGCGCGCACGGACCATGTGCAAACAAGAGACAGGATAAGAACCGATAAACTAGTGAATTTACATGTTTTCATTTCACGCTGCATTTTGTTAATCAGACAATCATGAAACGAAATAGGTTGGGATGAAGGCTCATTTTTCAGGTATACTTCAGGTATACAATGATGGCTGCTTGCAACCTTTGTCAAAATACCGCAATTGTTAATAGCCGGTTTTGACGGTATTTGCAGGAAAGAAAACGGCCCCTATCTAAGCTCAATCCCCGAATTTCACCCAATCCAGCATTACCGAACCGCGCTGACCTTGTGTAGCCTTATCAAAAGCGAAATGGATGTCATAAATTCCTTCGGTAGGCAGCAACTCAGTTGAAAGTGTTCGCCAGTCTCCGCCGTCAACCGGTTTGATGGTTGCGCGGCCAATTTCTTTACCTTCAATTTTTACACTGATGCCAGATGTTATCGACGATTTTAACCGGAAAGTCAACGTACGGATTTGCGTCAGGTCAAGCTGATGAAATACCAGGTGTCCTCCCTGGGGAGAAATTCTGACGTAAGACAAGTCTCCCCCATGGGGTCTTTCTTTCCTGGCTCCTGAAATTTCATCATAATCTTCTGCCTGCCTGGTGGTAGGGTAAAGTACAATCGATTTGGTGGCCGTAAGGGCACTGGTGTTCTCGTTGCCCAGATCCCTGTAAGAAACACTGAATACATAAACGCCCTGGTCCTCATTTCTTGCAATGTGATCGCCGGTTTCTATGGTGCCGGTCAAGGGTAGGTTGCCGCTATGGCTGCCTCCCTCTTCCGATAAGGAAAGTATATACTTTACCATCTCAGCGGTTTCCTCCAGCGTGTGCTGTGGGTGAGCGGCCATCAGACTGTGGCCCCAATTTCCGTTCCCTCCTTCGATAATCTTTTTACCCAGGTAATTAATCGCATTTTGGTCATCGGCATATCTTTTGGCGACGGCAAGATAGGTGGGGCCTATAGATTTTTGATCTTTCGAATGGCATGACCTGCAGTCACTGCCTTCAATCAGATTTTGGCCTTTGATAAACTTTGAGGGGGCTGAGAACTGTTCGGGTCCCAGCAGGGCCAGATCTTTACCGTGTGGAAGATAATTGAAATGTATCCCTACCTTGTCAGCCGGAATTTGCCCATCTTCGGTAGTACCATCCTCTTTGTCACGTACAGTGACCTTGTAATCGATCGCCTTGGCACCTTGATAAAAGGAAAGGTTGCCGGCGAAATCGATGTCGATTACCGGCATCTCATTGCCTACCTCGATTTTTAACGTCGCGGTGGATGATTCTCCTTTGGAATCCTTTACCACCAATTTCGTATTATAGCTTCCGGGGTTTTCAAAGGTAAAATCTGCTTCGATCCCCTTTCCGGTTGGGGTGCTTTCGCCAGCGAAAAACCACTCATAGGTCAAAGAGTCCTCAGGATCGTAGTCGAATGATTGGCGGGCTGAAAAAGCCACCTTCAACGGTGCAGCGCCCACGGTCTTATTGGCGCGGGCGATGGCAACAGGCGCGGTATTATCTGCGTTGTATTCGATTTTGGACAGCCTGGCATCATCATTATCAGTGAAATAATTAGCCCCGTATTCAAGGATATACATGGCTCCCTGGGGACCAAATTCTATATCTATAGGCTTATCGAAGTCTGTTTCGGGCAAAAAAGGTTCTATTTTGACAAGGTCGTGATTTTTATCCATGGTCACTACCTTGATCCAGCTTCTGGCCCAATCGTATATGAACCATTTCCCATTGTAATAATCCGGGAACCTGACTTTTGATTTCGCATCATAATATTTTGTGTAGAAAATTGGTCCTCCCATGGCACTTCTTGAACCGGTTCCCAACATCGGGAATTCTTTGGATCTTCCATAAGGGTACCAGATCATCGCTTTTTGTGCAGGAGGAAGTATAGTATCACCAGTGTTATTGGGCGACGTGTTAACAGGGCGTTCCGGATCCCAGGCAGGTCCCAATTCGCCAGTGGCAAAATCCAATTTGGGGTAGGCCTTGTTATCAGCTTCAAAATAGGGCCATCCATAGAATCCTGGTTCCCTGGCCTGGTTGAATTCATCATAACTCTGTGGGCCCAGCTTGCTGTCCCTGCCTGAGTCAGGACCTACGTCTCCCCAGTACACAAAATTTGTAATAGGATCTACCGTAAAGCGAAAAGGATTTCGCAATCCCATCAGGTAAATTTCAGGACGTCCTTTGGAACCATCTTTAGGGAATAAGTTTCCATCAGGTATAGTATATCCGCCATCTGCTGTCGGTTTTATCCGCAGGATCTTACCCCGCAAATCATGGGTATTGGATGAAGATTTCTGTGCATCAAACGGGCTTCTGCCAGGTCGCTCGTCATGAGGTGAGTACCCGTCAGATTCTTTGGAACTGGTATTATCTCCTGTCGATAAATAAAGATTACCTTCGTCATCAAATACAATGGCCCCTCCCGAATGGCAACAGGTCTCCCTTTGTACAAGGACTTCCAGAACCACTTTTTCGGAAGACCTGATCAATGAATCACCAATGAATTTAAACCTGGACAAATTTTGTTTTTGAACCGGGTCTACAGGAGAATAATAGATGTAAATCCAATTATTGTATTCAAACAGCGGATCTTTGGTGATCCCCAGCATTCCGTCTTCGTAATTGCCCTCCGTAGTCACTTCAAAACGATCCACCAATTTGGTAGACTGGATCTTTGGATCATATAGCTTAATGGCCCCTTCCCTTTCGATAAACAGCACTTTACCCTCCGGCAATATGGTCATATCCATGGGTTCATTTACCTGATCGTCAAGGACTTTTTTGATAAATCTTCTCTCTTCCGGCGCGCTAAATGTCCAGGCCTTACTATAATCATAAGTGTTATCTCCAATGGCAAAATCGAGGGCAGGGGATAGCTCACCTTTTAATGCTTCAACAGGCGTGGCTGGATCGGTGGTATTGATAAATACAATTCTACCGCCGTCATAGTGCTGTTGATTTTGCCCATCACTTTTATAATCTATAAGGTTTTTGTCATTAACATTTTGGACGGTTTTGGGAATGTTACTGATCTTAGCCAACCAGGGCCAGTAAAATTGATTGCTTAATTCCGGATTGACAAAGATCAACCCGCCACCTGATTGTACATAGCGTTCTACCAGAGCTTGCTGCGGTGTTGGAAACTGTTGGGCCCTGGTATGAAAGAATATGATCGTACTATATCTGGTGATATTATTTTCCTGAATACTGTCTGGATTTTCTACCTGGTCTACAATAATATTTTCATCTGTCTCCTGAATGGCTGTTGTCCAATTGCCGATGTTTACAGCGACCGTATTGTCAGCCGGACTTACCAGTAATATGCGCTTTTCGGTTCGCAGTACCCTGTTGGAATCACAGGCCGTGAAAAGCATCAGGATCATACAAACACTAAGATAATGCCGAATGAAATAGAAATTCGCTATGATCATGTGAAAAGATTTAGATTAGCCGTCAAAACTAGCCAATTAATTGAATAAAATAAATGACCGTATCATAAAATCCGTATTTGGCCGTTTGATTAATACAAGGGGACTTTTTTGAAAAGATTCAAGTACCCTCGTGATATTTATCATTGTTTAAATCACTTGATTTTGACAATTTTCAGTAATAGAAACAATACAGGTGTGATAAAAGTTTTAAGTTTCTCGGTGCTGATATTTTTAATGGGATGCGCAGGTGGGGCTCCTTCAAGAATTCTGGTAAAAGGCAGTAATATCATAGATCCCAAACCGGAAGATGAGGTGGAGTATCAACTAATTGTGGATGATCCGGGGTATGAAACCTGGCTTATTACCAACGCCAGGCCTATAGGATATTACTCCTTATCCTATTATGAAGCCAAGAACAGAATTTACGTAACAGACTGGAATGCCAAAGTAGTCTCACTCAGCAGCAGGCGGAATAGCCCATTTACGGAGCAAATTAATTATGATTTTAACACCGATTATGGATTGGAGTTAAATTACCGCCTGTTCAATTACTTTAAATTTATACATCAGCGATATGGAAGGCGATACGCCTTTCCGGAATAGGTGAACTTTAGTACCGGGTTTCCCCGCGGGAAGTAAATTTAGTGTGGCATAAGCACTTCATTCGTTGCCAGAAGGGAGTGGTGCGTTTATTTTACCGGTATAATTTGCACTGAATGCTCCGGTTACTGTGATTTCCACACCATCAATATTCTCAAGCGACACTTCAATTTTGCCAGTTATGCATTTATTAAATTGAAAATGGGTAAGGTGCAGGCGGCCTTTTACGGATTTATATAGGGTGCCGTTTTTCTTATCCCGGAGGCTGACATGGATCTGAGGGCTGTCAAACTGGTTGTCTTTATCAAAAGCGTACCGGTCCGGCTGAAGGTCATGCCCCGTAAGGTGAACCCAATACTTGTGAATAACGATTTGCAGCTCCTTTTCTCCGGCCAATGAAAAAGTAAGATAATGGATATCATCCTCATCAATCACATATTCCGGACATTCGCAATCCATATCGAAGTTGTTGTAATCATATCTGGGGTCGTTAAAATACACCCATTTTAAGGATCTGTTGTGGTGTTCCCTGAATTCAGCTACGATCCCGTCAATTGTAAAAAGATAGCTGTCTATGCATTGAAATTCGGGTGCCTGGACGATTGTGGCAGTTTGCTTATCACCACAACCGGCAAAAAGTATTAAATAAAAGAGCATCAGATGCTTCCATCCATTTTGCCTGGCAATGGAAACCGGTGATTTCATAAAATGTAATTGTTCGCAAACCTTAGGTAGTTTGCAGGAGCTGGTGAAATGCGGTACCAAAATTAAGGTGAGGAGGCGACTTCATTCAGTGTTCTGCTGAAAGTGGCGCCGGCCGCACCTATTGGTACTTACTATTAAAAGTATGATCCTGGCCGCATGAGAGGATCATTTTGCTTGTTAAAAAATCAGGTAAGTCCCTGTCAAGCCAAATACGTTTTTCAAAAGTCTGTATGCCTGCCCCTCAATTTTTTTTATCGTACCTTGAAATTAAATCCTTGTATTCAAGAATAAACTTTTCGTTTTGCGATAAAAAATCCCCGTCTAACAACAAATGGCCGAGTAGCCGGTAGACCGATTTAAGATTTTCTATCAACGACTGGTTGCACTTGTCAATTTCAATCTCCCCTAGCAATGCTAGAATACTTTTTTGATAAGCGTAGAGTTCCTGGATCCCCGCGACCGGGATCTTGATGGTTAACTGATTTTCATTTTGATTGTACTCGATCATAATCAACTATTATATGTCAAAAATACAGATTAAATTGACAAATAAAAATTAATGCTCGATATTTATTTACATAAGTCAATAAAATTATTAAATAAATGCGGATTCTATGGAAAGGTGTATTTTTTGAACCAGGTAATATCCGGCCTTCGAATGCCTTGTTTTGCTTCCAAAACGAATAGCATTACGTAGAGAATGCGATGCCAAGTGTAATTTTTTGCCCTAAGATTCTACGCCCGGTTGGGACAGCCTTATATCCTGGACCCGCCTCCTAGGTCCCGGAGGGACCAAACATCGGTAACCTACAACCCCCTTGTTATCACCAAGTCCTGGAAGGACGAAACAAGAAAGTTCCCAATCTCCTTGCTTTTCCTGAACACTTTATGGCTACATAGCCCCTGAACCTGATAGGAAAGCCTTCTGTTTAATGGGTTGGCTCATGGGGAATAAACTAGTACTAATAGTCAGCGATTACTATTTTTCTGGAAATCAATTGGTTGTCAAGCTGCACCCGCAAAATATATATACCTTCCGGTTGGTTGGATAATTTTATTCGTGTGAAATTTGATGATTGCCCGGATTTGGTTGGAATAAAAGTATCGACGACACTTCCATCAATTCGCATTAATTGAACTTTTTGTATGTCGGAAGCACGGGTATGCTTCAAATTTATCTCAAAGCCATTTCGAACCGGATTAGGATACCAGTCGACATTATCCTCCTGATCAATAATGCCTACAACTATGTTACCATCAAAAAAATTTTCGGCATAGGCAAATGCATCAAGCCCTACCTTCTGTCCGATTAACCTGCCCGGCACATCATCTACCGGAGGATGAATTCCTCCCCAGATCCGGGATAAGCTACACTGGTCTGACGCGTCATAGTATTTCGCCCATTGTAATGTTACATCAACACTCGGTCCTTCCTCAAATACCAAAAACTCATTTTTTGGCGCTATAAATTCACCCATGCCACCCGGAAAATATTCATCTCCGGTAAGCATGGAAAGTACCTCGGCAGCAGCTCTAGAATAGGTAGAGTGTCCCGAGACATATCCTGCAAAAGGAGGGGTAACAAACGTAGGGCGTTGATACGGCCACCAGTTTTCAGCCAATATCCAGCCTACTCCGGCGGCGTCAACTTCGGGGTCATTAATGAAATCCGGTCCTTTCCAGGCAAAGAGCTTAATTTTTCCCACATGCTCATCGTTGTCACCGGCCAGTGGATCGCCGGGTGTAACCAGCTCAATAAACCCGTCAATCAATGGAATACCCGTTTCGGCATAGCTCAATTTTCCGGGATCTGACGATTGCCCCTGATCCGCCATATACCTGATAGCGGAAATGGGTCTAATGTAATCGTAATATCCTTTTATGCTCCATGCGCAGATGGCCGCATCGTGCATGGCACCTCCCAGCAAGAAATAGCTTTTTACGTCCCACTCGAAGTCATCGATTACATCACCTGTTCCTTTAAATTTTTTAACCAGTTGGTCGTGATCATTGACATAATTAAGAATTGTAAACCAGTGGCCTGGCGGGGTCTCTGAGTCAGGCCCATCCGCCCAAAATTCGGCCAATACACGACTGTAGTCGCCCCTTGGTACCAGTTGCTGGGCATAGGGTTGGTTGGTTTTAGGATTTATGGTGTACCCGGTGCTGAAGTCTCCGCCTTCTATTTGGTCGTAAAATGTTTGTAACTGTTCAATCGTAGTTGGAAAGTTACCTATTTGTAAATTGCCAATTTTCCCGGGAGAAATATCCCAGAGCACGCCGTCAGCTGGATCTAAATGTGAGGACCAGATGGAGACCAGGCTAAATCCCCACCGGTAGTCTTCGGAGTTGGACGCATTAGAAGGATCAAAGTATGCTGGTGGACCCGGGTCATAGTACACAGTGTAATCTACATCATCCCTGTTCAACGTTTTGGCATCACTCTTTTGAAGCGCAAAGGGAACGGTATTTCCCCATTCCGGGCTAAGGAAGTCCGGAACGTTACCTGGAAGTTCATTGCCAGCCTGATCTACAAACACGTCGAAAGCCAGGGGTTGCCAATGATTGGGATCGACTATACCCTGGCTACCCGGCCTTGCTACGATCATGGGTGGGTTGACGGGCAGGTAGTCGAGATTGCGATAACCGAATACCTCATTAGAGCCATCCTGCAATCCGAAGTCGATGATTTTAGCCGCTAAATAATTTCCCAGCGCTGCCGGCGACCCGGAGGAATATGACTGGGATCCATTGCCCGTGTCGTATCCCAAATCCGCCATTAAATTATCGGCCAGCGTCAATGTTTCATCCGCACCCGGCGAGAATTCGAAACGGTGGTTTATGAGTCTGTAGCAAGCATAACTCAGTGCCTCATTTCGTGCCTCAGCCACATTTGACGGCATTTCAATGCCCTCAAAATCTATTTTAAACCCATCGATTTCTCTACCCAAAAAAAATGGTGTGGCTGTGTTATCATATACTGCCCAACAATCGTACATGGCAGCAGAAATATGAAATAGGTTGCGGGCATGTACAGTAGGCCTGGCAAAATCATTCCTGATACCTTCTAAAAGCACCTCGTTCCATGCCCTGGCCGCTGTTGGCTGCGCTATTGAAAAAAAGGAATCGGCTAGTAAAAAACACAGAAAGTATACGATTAAGGGCTTTTTCATAATTTTTAATGCTTCTCTGCCAGGATTAATCCATGATAACAGACTTCAAACAATCGGTTAAATTCAAACGGTCGAAAATAATACGCTATTTTTTTCATTTTCACCAGCATTATTCTGTTTAATCTTTCATATGATAGGAGGCGGCAGGGCCGATTCCAGCGAATTGCCGGAATGTGGGGGCAAAGATTTGAAATTATGGCAGGATGTTAAAGGGCATTCGTCACTCTCCAGGTGCCGAATAAAAAGTTGAGATTGGGCGTAGAATTTTCTGAAGAAGTTGCAAGCGCTTTTTATGATACATTTTACCTTCAGTTGTAGCGTTGAACCGAATAGATTTTAGTTTAACTTGCAGCAATGGATCTCCTTAGGCAATGCCATTTAATAAGTCGGGCAATTAGGGAAACCATAAACAGCAGATAAATTGAAAATAATAATTTTTGGCGCATCGGGCGCGGGCACCACAACTTTAGGAAGATCTTTAGCGGAAACGCTAAAATGGATTCATTTGGATGCAGATGATTTTTACTGGGAAAAAACAAAGATACCTTTCCAAATTAAAGTGCCTCAAAAGGTCAGGAACCAAAATTTAAGAAAGGATTTTGAATTAGTCGAAAATGTAATTGTGAGCGGTTCTCTTGTAACCTGGGACTCATATTGGAACGGCGCATTTGACTTAGGGGTCTTTTTAAGCTTGCCTCATCATGTTCGAATGGAAAGGCTCATAAACCGAGAGGTCGAAAGGTATGGTGCGCGATTAAAAAGCGATATTGAAATCAAGAAAAAGCATCAGGCATTCTTAAAGTGGGCGGAGCAATACGACGACGAGTCATTTGAAGGCAGAAGCATCGCGCAGCATAAAGAATGGATAAAACTGCTTAAATGCAAAACCATAGAAATAATGGGTGATTTATCTAATGATGAGAGAAGGAAAATAGTGATGGAACAAATCCAAAAGCTTCATAAATAGGCTAAAATAAGGGGCATTGAGGTTTGCCTTATTTAAATTTTATCACTTTGATAATTGGGTAAAAAATAACTGATCGAAAATCCATAATATTTACCCAAAATTTTTTAAACCTGTTCTGAATAATCAACCATAGCAGTTATGACAAAGCGGCGAATGTCTCGTAAGTCGCGCAATTAATAGGTCAGATGTGCCTCGAAAAACGGCATTAACAGCAACCGCAAACGAACTTTCAAATAATCCGGTCACCCACCATATAAAAAACAACTACTTAATGTATCTGTTTCATAATAATAGGAGGAAGGTGGGACTTGAGCCCACCACCTCCCAGGCCACAATCAGGCTCAAATTAATTCATCTAAATTAACATGGCCTGTAGTGGCAAAAAATACCAGTTTTTCCATACGATTTTATGACTTGCAAATAAAAGCCAAACCTGTTTGCCCCATAATCAGAATCATAACTGTCAGGATTAACCCTGACTGCGACGCTATTCCTGAGAATCCTTTATAAAATACGCTTTGGCGCCATACCAGCGTAAACAACATAAATACAGGTTTAAATTTTAAATTGGCCATATGCAGTTGGAAATAGAGTTTGTAACTTATAAAATTAGCGCAATGGTAAATTCAATTTTTTAATATGATATTGGTAGTATGAAATATTAATGCTATTGATTAAAATCAGCGGTTAATTCCAGCTCACCAAAGTTGAAAAAACTTTCGCTGTGGAATGATTCCATGACAGCTACTCTGATATATCTCACGTAAACAAAACCTGATACATCATGAGTTTTGCCTTCGGATTCTGGGGGATTGGAATCTAAAGAAGCATTTACTAAACTAGTCCATCCATTTTGGGCCATTTCTTTAGACCACTCACTCTCAGAATCACCAATCAACTTAGTTGTAGCTGCCGCATTTACGTCCATATTGCCTGGTAGCCCCCAAACCTGGTATCTTTTCAGGCCTCTTCCATGTTGACCACTTCTGTGCTTCCAACCTACTTTCGTAATCACATAGTCCTTGCCCAAATCAACTGTAAAGTGCCCGGGTGTAAAGCCATGATCAGTATGTCCGTGTGTTCCCTGGTTTCCATCAAAAAGTGCTTCATGCCAGAGACCTCCCCAGGCATGTGCAAACGCATCATTTGGTAAATCGACAGTAGTAAAGGCTCCGGCTTCATCCGGTCCCAGAATATGCAATCCACTTTTGAGATTTCCTATTTCTTCACCCGCCAGATCAATGGAGGGCGTCGTTGTAATGGCGCCTGCCTCTACGATTATTTGTCCGGTGAATACCTGGTTTTTTCCTGAAGCAGGGCTGAATCTAACATAAACGGTTTGAGCGACAGTGATCTCATCAATTGCGACTGAGGAATCAAATGGGCCGTCCATAACAAGTGCTACTTCAAAAGGTGCCGATGTTTTAACAGTTACCGCTCCATCTATACAGTCATCAGACTGGACGGTAAAACTCTCTACCGTCGAGTTTTCATCCTTATTGTATTGCCCAAAATCAAAAGATGTAGCGGATAAAGCTGCATTGGCTTCTGCGATGCAATCAGGGAAGTTGTCTTCATGCACCTCCTTTGATAAGAAGTCCTCAAAATAGGACTCACCCTCCTGCAAAGGTGGTTTGTAGCTTGATGATATTTGAAATTTCCCTCCTCCTGCATAATCATCTATTACAACAGCATTGTCCTCGTTTGGTATTGAAATGATTTGATTTACGCCATCTCGATCGGCATAAGTCAGTGTTGTTTCATTCATTCGTTCAAATGGATCTCCCAGCGAAATTGTTGAAGAGGCACCAGCCGCATCAAAACTCACTTCGGTCACCTTTCTTGAAGACAAATTCTTAATATACTTATCGGCGAAAACGGTAGCGACAAATTCATAAGGCAATGACTTATTACCGGCATCGTCTACAGTATGAATAAAAAAGTTATATAACTTTTCTTCCAAATCAAGTGTATAGCTGACTGTGTCCTTTCCGTCTTTATTTCTGACTATATCCAGCGTTTTTACCTCGGTATCACCATCATTTACAATGATTTTCTTAATCTTAGGATCACCTGATAAAGCTATTTCCAATTTTAATTTGCCAACGCCATGGCTAATTTTTACATCCTGTACGGCACCTACGACGACGTTTTCTCCATTAAGCACAAATTCATCAAAAGTATCTTGCTCGGATTGGCAGGCACCAGCCCAAAGGGCAACAAAGCCCAATAGCATTATCCTGGAGATATTAAAGTTTTTCATTTTCTTTTATTTAAATTCAAAAAGATTCAAGTGAAAAGATCATTCCACAGGGTTACCGAAAAATTCAATTTCACCCATATGCACCCATTTTGTTCCTTCCCAGTTCTCGAAAGTAATCAGTCGCACGTAACGTACTACAGGTACCGGATCGGTTTCAACATCAAAACCGGCAATGGCTGCCGCCCTGTCCTCAGCTGAATACTGACCTTCCGGTAGTCCCGATGGTTTAATGATTTCACCATCTTTAACCAACAAGTCCCAGCCATTGAAGCTTGCCCCATTGTCAGCTGGAATTTCATCAGTACCCCACAATTCAAAATACCTTACGTTTCCTCTATCAAAACCATTATCTCTTCGGTGAAAAATCTTCATTCTGGAGATATTAGCCATTTGACCTAGATCAATAGTGAATGCAATCAAATTAGGTTCCGTATATGGTGGAAGCGCTGGTACCGGATCGGCGGCCACATCATTGGTATGAAATACATTAGGCCAACTAACGCTATTATTTGGATTCCACAATTGATCTACAAAGAAGTTCCCACCACAACATTCTAAAATGGTGCCATCTGTTGGTAGCACTTTTCTTGCGAATTTGCTTTCATCCAACATCACCTCCAGCAGCGGTGTAAAAGTAGCTGTTAATGTATCTGAAAGGTTATCCCACCTATCAATTGCCAGAATTTTAAAAGTTGTTTCAACGGATTCAAATCCTCTAAAAATGTGATTGGTGATTTGAGGGTTTTCAATAAAAGCAGATTGATTATGTACATCGGCCTGAGCACCATCTACTGTTTCACGTACAACCAGCTGGATTTCAAACCTGGATCCTGTAAAATTATCAAATCTGATCAGGGCACCACCAAAGGTTGGTTCCAAGACAAAACTTTGTTGTAATAAATCGATAGGAGAGGTGGTAGGTGCTATGTCCACCAGCTGGCTGGTAGATTTGTTACCGCCTTTGTCAACTGTAGTAAGTTCCACGGTTTGCGGCTGCGCCTTTCTCAACCCTTCAATGACAACAAAATTGTTAAAAACCGATGATCTGGCAAAAACCGCTATGCCATTATCCAGTTTGTATTTGGCTTCTACCAACAATATATCTTTATCTTCAGGTAATTTGTATGAAATTTTAGCGCCTCCGGGCAGGTTTTTCACTGCTACCTCCGTTACTGGAGGAGGGGCAATGCCGTCGTTAAAGTAGGGGGCCAACTCATCTTCCGTACAAGATGAAAATACTACGACTCCCATTAATAACGCACGACAAAATATTATATATACTTTTTTCATTGTCTTCATGTTTTTGTTGAAAAAATCACCAGCCCGGGTTTTGAACCAGGTTGGGGTTGCGAATAATGTCACCTTCAGCAATAGGCCATAAATAGTCTCTGGACAAAAACTTAGCGGTAGCAAAGGTGACCACTTTGTAGTACTGTTCCGTATCGCTTCCGAATCTATTCCAACCACGGATGTCTCTATTCATAAACTCTTGTGAACGTTTCCACCTTCTTAAATCCCAAAACCGGTGACCCTCAAACACTAACTCAATCATACGCTCATGCTGCACTATTTCTCTAAAACCATCTTGCGTATTTGGTTTGGAAGGGTTAGACGAGTGAGCCATCCAGGAGGCTACAACGCCATTCAATCCAGCTCTTTCCCTTACTTTATCTATCCAAATATGGGCTTCCGGGGTTTTGCCCACTTCATTCAATACCTCAGCATAAAGCAAAAAGAGATCGGCCAACCTTACCAATGGAAAGGCATATCGCTGCGTAGAAAAACCGCCCTGAGCTCCCAGAAAGTTTTTGGGGTGACTTAGTTTTTTAGCAAAAAAACCGGTTTCAGACCAGGAGAATCCCGGACCGTTGTTTGAAGCAAAACCTCCTAATTTAGCGTCTACTACATGGGCACCATCTTCGTCCAGCGCTCCTCCGGTTTGATCTTCCAACCACACTCCACCGTCAAAACCAATGGAGGCATAAAACCTGGGCTCTCTGTTAAGATGCAATACGGGGGCCGCAAATCCTGTCTTTACATAGTGTTTGTGATCAATTCCGGCATTGCCTATCACATTAAATCTATTTTCATAGTCATATGAAACATCTTCATTGATAGGGACGCCATTTTCAGAATAGAACATTTCTGCGATTCTCATGGTAGGTGCCCAAAATGCGTTAGCACCTGTACTCAGCCTCGAACGTATGTCCAGCTTTGGACGAGAGGCTGCTTGTAAACTTGCCACATTTTCGTTGGGTTTACCCCAAATTAATTCCTTATTCCACCTGTCTGTAATGCTACCTCTGATATCCATTTTAATACGGGTAGTATCACTCCAATCGTCTTGTGGGGTAATGGTAACACCAATTGCCGTCGTATACAATTCTCTTCCAGCCTCATCAGCGAGGTTGATAGCCTGCAAGCATGCTGCTTCTGCTCTGGTCCATTTTTGTGGGTCGAAAGTTGTTGACACCAGTTGCTGACCATCTTTATTTTGAAAACCGCTGTAATCGGTATTTCCATTGAACAGCGGGCTGGCAGCCAATACGAGTGTTTTGGCCTTTATGGAGGCGGCAACTGATTTGGTGGCCTTTCCTAACTCTGTTTCTTCATCTAGTACAACTACTGGTAATGTTTCCATAGCCTCATCCAACAGCTCTACAATGTAATCGACCACTTCATCTACAGGGTCGCGTTTTACTCTTACTGCCTCTAAGCCACTGGCTACATCAATGTTTTCCCTTATTATGGGAACAGGCCCATACATTCTAAGTAAAAAGTAGTGAAAATATGCTTTTAGAAATTTGGCTTCTCCTATCCAATAGGCCTTTTCACTTTCCGTTAAATCGAAGGGTTTATCAATGTTTTCAAGGAAAATATTACAATCCCTCAAAGCGACAAATAAGTTATTACTACCGTTTCCCCAGCTATCCAAATGAGGACTTCTCACATTTTGGCCACCTGTTATAATTTGGGCTACAGGGATGGCTATTCCATTACTGGATCTGATGCCATCATTAAGCCAAATTTCATCTCCAGCCGCCAAGCCAGGATCATCGGGAAAAGCAGCCGGATTGCGGTTTCCAAAACTTATTACATTGGGAATATGACCGTATAGGGATGCCAAAAATCGCTCAGCTGACAGCCTGGAAGCAAAAGCGTCCTCGATTTTGGCAATATTATCGGGAACAACATCCACAAAATCCTTGCAAGCATGAGTGATCATTAACAAACCTGCCACTATTAATATCTTTAGTTTCTTATTTTTCATAATTTCCATGTTCTTTAATAATTATGATTTCGGCTAAAAACCGACTTGTACTCCAAGATTGATCACTCTTTGAAGAGGATAATTCAACCCCTGCTCTTTCAATTCGGGGTCCCACAGCTTGAACTTGCTCCATGAATACAAATTGGTGCCGGTTACGTAGATCCTTAAAGATGATAACCCTAGCTTGTTGTCCTGGTTTGTCAATGCGTTAAAACCTATTTCAACTTGCTTTAACCTGAGAAATGAACCGTTTCTCATCCAGTAAGTGCTGGTTTGATTATTGTTTTCAATAAATTTATCCGATAGCCTGGGCCATTGCGCATATACATTTTTATTGTCCTCCGACCAGTGATCATCGGCAAAGGCTTTTATCAAAGCATTTTCTCCTGCAGTCCCGTTGGTCAATTGGCCGTTTCTAAACGTAACACCAAGACCTCCCTGGTCAAGAGTATTTACAAATGGACTTACTATGCGAGGGTTGATAAAGAAAGATGTTTGATCAAGCCCCTGAAGGAAAACACTGAGATCAAACTTCTTGTAACCTGCAGAAAACCCAAACCCGTAAGTAATTTTGGGTATATATGGATTACCTATCTGTGTGCGATCCAAGTCAGTAATTTGACCATCACCGTTCAAATCTTTATATTTAATATCACCGCCACCATAGTCAACACCCGGCGTGCCAAATTGCACCGGAGAGTGGAGGGCTTCTTCGTCATCTACAAACAATCTTTCTGCAATAAATCCGGTTGCCTGACTTACGTTGGTGCCAATTCTGGATCTCCACGAAGCGTTTATGGCAGCATAATTGGGCTCTTCAAATACAGTAAATTCATTATCTGCGTATGTGAATGTTCCCCTGGCTGTTACCCAAAAATCATTGTTAATGTAATGGCTGATATCAGCCGAAGCGTCAATGCCTTTGGCAGTAACTTCCCCTACGTTTGTTTGCAGCGGAGCTTGTAATCCAAGTGTTGAAGGAATGTCTTGTCTTGTTTGTAAAATATTTGTCCGCTTTTCATGAAAGGCATCTACCCTCAATTGTATGACATCATTGAACAGATTCATCTCAACACCAAGGTTAAACTTCTCAGCCAACTCCCAGGTAACCTGAGGGTTTGCATATCTGTTAATGCTCACACCATTTATACCTTCAGAGAAATTAAGCCCGTATAAGTAACCTTGTCCACCATTCAAATTAACCTCGGAGAGATAGAAAAATCTATCCCTTCTTGAATTGCCTATTTTATCGTTTCCGACTATTCCATAGGAAACCCTTAGTTTCAATCTGCTAATGAGGTTTGAATCAAAGTATGGTTCGTTGGAAATCAACCATCCAATACCTGCCGAAGGAAAAAATCCAAATCTGTTATTTTTAGCAAAACGCTCAGATCCATTGTATCCAAAGTTGAATTCCGCAAAATACCTGTTGTCGTAATCATAGTTGAATCGACCTGATACACCTATATTCCTGCTTGGCAATGACAATTGCAAGCTTGATGCATTACCGTCCAAAAATTCTCTGGCTATCATTACCAAAAGTCCGGATACATTGTGCCTGTCCGCAAATGTTTTATAATAATTGGTGGCAGCTTCCATGTACAACACAGAATTATTTTCTCTTCCGGACGGCTCCAAACTCAATGTTTCATCTCCTCCATCTCCGATCACACCAAGGGTATAATTAGCAGCATTGGCGGGGTCCACACTACCTACTTCATAGTAATATGGTGTATAGGCACGTCTGTTTTCGAATTGGGAGGTTGAATTAGCGTTCCCCAAAAATCGGGCGCTTAAACCGGGCGTAATGAAATCAAGCTTTTGTTTGATTTCCAGCTGAACCAGATTCAGCTGCCTTCTTCTGTCTACATAGCCACGCTGTAATTCTGCATAAGGGTTGAACCATACCGGCTGTTGGGAAAGACCTGGTCTTACAAAACCGCCACTTCTGCCTTCGGTACTATTACCAAAAAGTATATTAGGTACATTTTGATTTACACTGTCGGGCGCGAATACTGCTGGAAATCTCGTTGGACTTGTCCTTACCGCCGCGTTGTATATTGCGTTACCTCCTTGTAGTGGTCCCCTATAGTCATCAATAGTAGAGTGTAACCTGACAATCATTTCGGTGTTTTGGTGCAAATCGACATTGATATTGGATCTTAACAAGTACCTTTTTAAATCGATGTTATTGTTAAAATTGGTAATCGGATCAACCTTTAGGATACCGTTGTCTTTGTTGAATGAACCAGCGACGTAATACCGGACTTTTTGGCCACCTCCTCTTACATTGAGGTTAGCTCTTTGTGTGGTGGTAAATTCTTTAAACAACTCGTCGTACCAATCGGTAGCAGGGAAAACATTAGGGTTTTTCCTATCTCTAACCCCTGCTATTTGAGCCTCAGCATAAGTGGGGATATCACCTCTGGTTCTGCCGGCTTCATTTTGCAAACGCATATAGGTCAGGGGATCTGCAAGATCGAGTTCAGATACCGGCTGGCTAAATGAATTCTCAAGCCTTAAGCTTACCTTTGCGGGGCCTGCTTCCCCCATTTTTGTTGTTACTAATATGATGCCGTTGGCACCACGTGCTCCGTAAATAGCAGTGGTGGTTGGATCCTTTAAAACGGAGAAGCTTTCGATATCGTCAGGTTGTAATCTTGCCAGGTCATCAACGGTTAATTCCACGCCATCGATCAGGATCAGTGGACCGTTTTGATTATTAAATGAAGCGACGCCCCGCACAAAAAACTGTGCATTATCAGCACCTGGTTCTCCACTCGTCTGGTAAGAAACCACACCTGATATTCTTCCGGCCAATGCAGTGGTGAGATTACTGGAAGGGATCTTCAGTTCAGCAGGCTTAACAGAGCTCATCGCTCCTACCACTGATTCTTTTTTTTGTGTGCCAAATCCCACCACCACTATTTCTTCAAGTTGTTTATGGTCGGGGATCATGGTAATATCTATGATCGTTTGATTCTCAACGACAACCTCCTGCTTTACATAGCCGACAAATGAAAATGCCAATATAGCATCTTCCGGTACATGGAGTTTATAGTGGCCATCCGAATTTGTAGTAGTTCCTATAGTACTTCCTTTCACTACTATAGAAACACCTGGAAGTCCTTCACCATTTTCATCGCTTACTTTACCCGACACTTGAATATCGCTATTAAAGTTTTCTGAAACGGCTTTCTCAGACCCTATTCGCCTGCTCATGTGAATGTTGTCGTTGACCCGTTGAAATTTCAATTGGAACTTTTTGGCGAGAAAAAGTAATACCTGAGCAAGGGATTTTTCCTCAGACCTGAGTTTAACCGTCTTAGTCCGATCAATTTCCCCCGTATTAAAAGTGAATTTAAAATTGGTTTTTTTTTCTATATCGGACAACGCTTCTGCTATTGAAACGTTGTTCCATTGTATGGAAAGTCGAATATCATAAATGCTCTCTTTTTGCGCATTGGTTTCTGCTGCCCAAAGCATGGACACGACAAATGTCTGCAGAAATAAAAACTTCGACACCCCAATAATTTGTGGTAAAAGTTTAATATTCATATTTTGCAAAATATTTTAGTTGCCAATTCTTATACTAAAATGGATTTCATTGTTTTTACTGGACATAACAAACAATGAAAAATTAATGGAGTTGGTATCTAAGGGTACCAGCTTCTTAGGTTTAACTGCTATTGTATTTCATTCTCTTAGGGTTTTCTAGTTAAAAAAAGTTGAAAGTATTCTTATTTCTGTTTGTGCTTTTTGATAATCACCTGTTTATTATTGATACGGTAGGTAAAACTGCCATGAACGGTGTAGCTAATCCCCATTAGTACATTTTCCAATGGCTCGTTTATGAAAATACCGGTATAGGCGTGATCAAACATTTTATCGCCTTCCAAAATAATTTCCACACCATACCAGTCTTCTAATTTTTTGATGACCTGCGCTGAAGAGTCATCTTTGAAAACTAATTTTTTTTCGGTCCAACCTATGGTTTCCTCCCTATCAAAATCGGTTTTATCCATGCCCTCTTTGGAGCATATAACCATCTGCATTGGTTTAAGCAGCATGGCATTATCAGAATAGGCGTGGGTAACAATCACCTCTCCCTCAAGTAATGCTACCCGTGTATTTCCATTCTCAAAATTGTTTTTCACATTAAATTTAGTTCCAATTACCCTGGTTGTAACTAGTGTGGATTTTACGATAAATGGCCTGGATTTGTCTTCAGCCACTTTAAAAAAAGCTTCACCTTCCAAAAAAACTATCCGCGCATCCTTCTTGGAAAAGACTTTGGGATACCTGATACTACTTCCGGCATTTAATTTTACGATTGTTCCATCTTCCATTTTGAAAGTATGCTTTTCTCCTTTTTTGGTATGCATTGAAGTGTACGATGTGAGCTGGTCAGAAGCGCTTTCGGAAGTGTAGTGATAAAACAAGAAAGCAATGCAAAATATTAAAAAAACCGCGGCAACCGCCAGCAGAAAAGGTTTCCTGTTATCATGATGTTTGGGTATGATTGGATCTCTCTCATTTTTCAGGATATTTTCGTAAATATTTATATACTCCTTGCTGGTTAAATCATAATTGTTTTTGTAATGGGTGGATTCAATAATCCACCTGGCTGATGAAATAATTTTCCTTTTTTCCGGATGGTTTTCTATCCACTCTGTCCAAAACAAATCTATTTCCGGATCATTTTCCATCACCCATTTAACAAAAAAGTCATCCTTCAGAAAATCACTCTCGGAATAGTGTTCGTATTTCATGGATATATCAAATTCTCTTGTTACCGGAAGCCAGTCAAATTCTCAGACTAACATCCTTCTTCGTACTATTTTATATATATAAAGAGAACGATTTATCCAATGTCCCTTTTTTCAAAAGAAAATTTTAAAAAATACAATGTGATAAAGGCGCGGTGCCTGAATGGATGAATATTTTTTCTGAATTGACATCCTCATTGATTGCATATAGCTGTAAAACACCTGATGCGAATTGTCATTTCATCATTTTCGGGCAGCGGCGATTTACATATTATTTAAGACGGGTTTATATTTCATAAAAATACTGGTGAGTTGTCCTCATGATCAGAGGAATCTCCCGGGATGAAATTTATTTGAAACCGAATAGTAAACAAACGCGAAATTGCTATCAGAGATTTCGTAAAACGAGGCAAACAAGGCTACCGAGAAGACACATTCCTTTCTTGAGATTATCCACTGCTCTGTAGACGAGCTTTCGGGTATTTCTAATGGACTTAATCTCCAGAATGTTGGATATTTCTTCATATGAAAACCCTTCATAGTAATACATTAGAATGGCCTCCTTCTGACTTTGTGGTAATAAATTAAATGCTTTTTCCAGTTTTTCTTTCCTTTCTTCATTGACTTGCCTATCAATGAGAATCGACTCGTGGGAGAGACTTATTTCAAAACCGCTATTCGCCTGCTGTTCAATTTTTATCTTTTCTTTGTTTTTTTTAAGCTTAACTAATATTTTACGCCTAAGAGATTTAAACAAATAAGGTTTGATAGATTGGGTGTCGCCAAGTTTTCGTCTTGTCTTTCTAATGTATTCAAACGTGTCTTGAATGGCATCCATAACAAGATCTCTGTTTGAGGAAATTTGACAACCGTAGTTAAATAGCAGCTTCACATATCGCCTGTAAATAAAAGCAAAAGCCTCATCACTACCTTCTTTAAATGCAGACCAAATTTCAAAATCCGATTTAGTGTCCCATATCGTTGTTGTAATATGCTCTTTGTTATGAAATGATGGATCGCTTGATATCTTAGGTAACTTTTGAGAGTCCATATGCTCCAATTTTAACAATGAGAGGCTTTTAGGGATATTTAAAAATCTTCGGCAATTCGAAATCCCAATGCTAACTTTTAAAAAAGCAGACTAATTTAAAAAAATTAAAAAAGCAACAATTTAATGACATTTTTTGCCTTACCCGATAAGGTATAGCTCTTTATGATGATGGCGCAAATACGTAATAGGGTGTCCAAAATTTGGGGCAGAATAAAACATAAAGTATTCCTAAAACCAAAATTGGTGAAATGATGGGACACACCTCATTAGGGCGGGTGCTGAACTTTCACCTGCGGTAGCTTGGTAGTGTTTTGGCTATGGGGACTTGAGAGTTTAGGAAGTTCATGTCGCCATGAATGTAGGTGGTTGATCGGAAAAGAGCCACCTATTTCCCTGGCAAAATGTGCTATATTTTTTTGTAAGATACATAATTGTGTTTCACAGATTTTCTTTTGACCAAGAGCATTTTGACCAGCAGGTCCTCTTCGTCCCTTTACAGGTTGTTTTCTCTTTCAAAACCCAAACGTTTTTCACCATTTTAACTTATGATAAATTAATAGTTAACGTTAAAAATCCATTTAACTACTAACATTTTAATTGTTAAATATAATTTCCTTATATAGCCTTATTGATTCCATTTTTAGGCATAGTAATTGTATTATCACTTTTTAGACAGCTTATAGACCCGCCTACACAAGTTTTTTATGAAGACAATAAGTTGTTGTTAAGAGTTCAATCAACATTTGTCGGAGTTTTAGGACCACCAAAGAATTGAAATCTTCGAAAAGAAATTATTTTTTGAAGGACATTTAAAACGTGCTGCAAGTTTCATATGATAATGACTCAACAAGAATAATAACGGTCTTTACGATTTTAACCAAGAAAGAACAGGAGAAGCTGGAATATGTTTAAAACCAATAAAATGACACCTACTGTCAATAATTTAAACGATATAATCTAAATCTGAATTCAAAAAAACAGAAAATGGAAACGAAAAACGCAATTTTACTTTTACTTGGCTTATGTTTTAGTTGTAATAATGATGATAGTGCAGACCCAATTGTAGAAGAACTAAATGAACCGGAACATATAAAAACTTTGGATTTTTCATCATCGATAGATTATGAAGCTGTAATTGAAGATTTTGATGTCAAAAATGGCTATTTGTATTTTGATTATAAGCTTCGTATTTACAAACTAAACTTAAATTCGGAATCTCCGTTAGCCGAACAAATTTTGGAAGACACTGAAGCTCCATTAGCATTGGCAATAATAGGAGATCGATTGTTCTATCAAACTTTTTGGGGAACATCTTCCAATGTCAAACAAGTTGACCTGAATAATATTTCAAACGAAACAGAGGTCATTGAGATTATCGGATCTTCACGCTTTCAATTAACCAGAAAGAACGACAGACTGGTTTATTTATCAAGCCCTAATGCTATATCACCAGTAAATAACTTTTATGAATTAAACCCATTATCTTCAGACGTACTAATTGCTACTGATGAATTTGTACATCCCAAAAATCTTAAGTTTGTTGACAACTACTTATACTTTTCTTCTAAAAATGAAATTCGAAGATTAGATTTGAATAACACATCCGCTGGTTCTTCCGTTATCTATGCCGCACCGAGCAATGGTAACAATACATACAACGATGGTCATATTTTTGGATTTGATATTGAGGGCAATATAATTTATTATAGTCAAATATCAAGTAATAATGTTTTTAGTGTAGATTTAAACAACCCGGATGAAGAACCAAAAGTATTACTAACAAATCCTGATGCAACCACAGGTTATGGAGAACTAATTATTGATGATGGTAAATTGTATGTAAAGAAATACAACGAAAAAAAGTTAGAAGTTTTTAAACTCTAAGTGAAAAATGTATTGTGGTTAAACCTAAAACGATGCACAATCGAGATAGCTCCACCAGCGGTAACTGACGGAGTGCACTGCTCACATTTATCTGCCGAAATGCAATGTATATATGACCACCATACGCACCGGTCTCATGAAAACTACACAGGCTACCGGTATCTCCCAAACTTAGGATAACAGAAAGAGAAAATTGGAGGGCTTACTTGAGCTTATGGAAGAAAAGAAATAAATTCAGTGTACCAATGTAAGCAAGATTATCTGCGATTTTTTTAGTCAATTCACTATTATTAAGGAGATTTTTATGCCTGTTTGCAAACTTTAATAAGCATTTGCAAATGGAAAAGTACTTTTATAAATATGTTGGGCTCAACTATTTGAATTCCCTTATGATTAGGATGTTATTAATATCGATAACTTGCTGTCTTCAGATATTAAATGTTCAAGCACAGAAATATTTTATTACTGTTGACTCATTAGATAGATATGGATTAGTTGATACGAATAATAAAATTCTATTAGATTCAAGATTTTCAAAAATCGATGACAAAAGAAGTTACCTATTAGTTACAGGTTATAATCGAATGATGGGTGTTTATAATAAAAAATTAAAAGAAATCTTGCCTATAGAATATAAAAAAATCAAAGCGAATTGTAATTCAATTTTTCCAGGTTGGATCGCTGCAAAGAAGGGAGAGTATTTTGTTTATTATGATTCCACAGGGAATACTGTGCTATCAGACAATTATAAAGATGCATTTCCATTTCGTGCAGATACTGCGTTGGTGTTGATTCAAGACTCTGATAAAATTTTTTCTGCTTTGATTAATAGAAGCGGTGATATAATTAGAATTGCGGACTCAAAGGATAAAGAAATTTTCAGGATGGGCTGTGGGGTTTCTGGAGGACAAAGAGCTATTGAAGGATTAAAAAAGAAAGGGAAATATTATGGAATTTTTTATAATGATGAGTGGTTGATTGAACCAAAATATGATCTCATCAAAGGGACTATAGATTATTTTTATCTTGTCAGAAGAAATAATTTCTTTGGTGTCTTGAATAATGAAGGAAAACTTGTATTACCAGTGATTTATAAAAAAATAAAAACGTGCCACTACAATGGCTATAAGTAATTGCTTGTTTTTGCTTACTCTAAAAATTCCTGCTGAATCTTCAGCTTGGTGTGTACTTGCAAAGTTGAGTGCTTAACCACGTAACTACTCATAGCCGGGACCGTTATACGCAATAGAAAACAAATGAATAGAATACAACACATAGAGAATGAAATTTCTGAATTGAGAAGCCATTTGCGGACCCATCCACTATACGATAACCTCAAGAAGATAGAGGATGTTAAGGTGTTTATGGAAAATCATGTGTTTGCAGTTTGGGATTTCATGTCACTTTTGAAGACCCTTCAAATAAAACTGACAAACGTTCAGGCTCCCTGGACACCTCCTAATAATCCGACGCTATCAAGATTTATAAATGAAATCGTACATGGGGAAGAAAGTGACATAAATGAATTGGGGGAACCTAAAAGTCACTTTGAAATGTATATAGACGCAATGATACAGATTAAAGCAAGTACCCAAGAGATCGATAAATTCATAGAACATATAAAGTCAGGATATACGGTTGATTATTCACTGAACGAAATTAAAGTAGACCAACGAGTAGCTGAGTTCGTGAAATTTTCATTTTCAATTATTGAAACCAATAAGCCACACCTTGTTGCCTCTGCCTTTACTTTTGGGAGAGAAGACGTCATTCCGGATATGTTCATCGAAATTTTGAATTCAGCGGATTCTGAAAACAGATCTTTTAACAAATTACGCTATTACCTTGAACGTCATATAGAATTAGACGGAGACGAACACGGTCCTCTTTCTCTTCAAATGATTTCAGAACTTTGCGATAATGATGATGATAAATGGAGCGAAACTTTAACAGTTGCAAAGCAATCATTACAGAAAAGAATTTCACTTTGGGACGCTATTAGTGATTTAATTCAAAAAGAAAAACCAGCATATAACATGGTATAAAAGGCATCAGCCAAAGGAAGAAAGCATCTCGAACCGCCCCCAGCTACGGATTACAGTAGTCGCAATAAGTTGGGTCTTCTGTTGTTTTTTTATTTGGATACATTTCTTCTTTTGTGAATTTACAGTGTTGACAAACATAGATATAACTAAGTGTTGAGTTTGTAGGTGAACCGCATAAGCTGCATTCAAGTCCTTTTTTAGCATCAGTTATTCCAAAGCCGGGCATTTGACATTGAGGACAGGTAGATTTAATTTTTTGCACCAACTTCTCTGTCGCCTTTTTAATCACTGTCATTCGAGTCGGATTATACATGGCTCGCATGTCTGTCTCCACATAAACTGAATTAAATTTTGAATAGAGCTCCTCAAATGTTTTCTTTAAAATTTCAATATCCACAATTCCTTTATGAATATTTGAATTTTCATCTTTTGACTTGCGAAGTATTAATCCGTGTGTGGGAAAACCAATCTCCTTAGCAAATTCAATCAGTTCATTTTGAGATTGGATTTGTTTGCCATTAAAATTGGTCGAGGTGCTTAATTCCCTGGCCAAGACCTCAATATTATTTACTTTATCAATAAAAATCAGAAACTCGTCGTCTGCCTGTACAAAAAATATAGTTGGGTGAAGTCCAAAAGAACCTTCGCTTGCAATGCCCAAATCGCAATTGTTTAATTCCATTGCCCGCAAACATTTTTCCCTTACGGTTGAGATGGGATCAAGTTCTCTTTCTATTTCACCTGTAAAAGTCCCTAAAGTATCGGTGTCAAAAGTTTCATCTATAAAACAACTTACACCCAATTCTTTTTCAAGAATGGGAGCAATCACACGTTCTTTTTGGTGCTTTGTAGCTATAAGAAGTTTTCTGTTTTGAAACGTTACCATAAGAAATTAAAACTTTTCAGTTGTCAATGCCTGTCCCCTTTTCATTTCATTAAAACTTCCATTCTCATAAACCAAATTTCCATTAACAAATGTATGAGTTACTTTGGTTTGAAATATTGTTCCTTCTAATGGCGACCAACCACATTTGTACAAAGTATTTTTTTTGTTTACTGTCCAGCTTGAATTTAAGTCAACAATAGCCAGGTCTGCAAAGTAGCCCTCTCGTATGAAGCCCCTTTTTTCAATACTGTAAAGTGTCGCTGGGTTATGACACATTTTTTCTGCAATTTTCTCCAACGAAATAAGCCCTTGTTTGTAAAACTCAAGCATAATGTTCAAAGCGTGTTGTACCATTGGCGCTCCTGACATTGATTGAAAATAAGGTTTTTGCTTTTCTTCTATTGAATGTGGCGCATGGTCTGTTGTAACAATATCTATCCTATCATCCAATAACGCTTTTAAAAGTCCTTTTTTGTCTTTTTCGGTTTTTATAGCCGGGTTCCATTTTATCAAAGTTCCCAAACGCTGATAGTCTATGTCGGAAAACCACAAATGATGAACTGATACCTCTGTAGTAATATTTTTCTGCTGTAAAGGAATATCATTCCGAAATAAATGTGTTTCCGCTTCTGTAGTCAAATGCAGAATATGCAGTCGTGCTCCGTATTTATTAGCCAATGCAATTGCCCTTCTGGTAGCTTCATAACAAGCTTTTTCGCTCCTTATCAGCGGGTGAAACGCAACAGGCACATTTTCACCATATTTTTCCCGATAAATATTTTCATGCTCTTCAATTATCTGTTCTTTTTCGGAATGAATGGCAATAACAGATTTGCAGTTGGCAAAAAGCTTTTCCATTGTTTCAGGATTATCTGCAAGCAGGTTTCCTTTTTTTGTAAAGTAAAGCCCGTCATCAGAAACACCTAAGAGTTTGGAAGTGTCGAGTTTGATTACTTCCTCAAGATTGTCCCCATTAACACCCAAGAAAAATCCGAAATTGGCTAAAGATTGCGCTGAGGCAATCCGGTATTTTTCATTTAAGATGTCAATAGTTAATACATTCGGAAATGTATTTGGCATATCAATAAAGGAGGTTACACCACCGGCAACGGCTGCTTTACTTTCTGTATAAAGGTCTCCTTTATGTGTTAGCCCGGGTTCACGAAAATGAACTTGTCCGTCAATGATACCGGGAAACAAATACTTGCCTGTCCCGTCAATTACCTGGGCATTATTGTTATCATTGAGGTCTCCGATGTCTTGAATTATACCACGGTCAACAAGGAGGTCGGAAATAATTATTTGTCCCTCGTTTACGATACTAATATTTTTAATTAAAGTTCTTTCTGTCATTTTAGATTGTCTGTCTGCATCGAAGTGCGTTAAGAAATTCAGGCAGAGGAACGGTTAAAAAACCTATACCGTTTGACCGAAGGGAGTTTATAGATTTTCGGTGTAACTCTATGATTTTTAGTAATTTTGATCACAGCCTTGATTTCCCAGCCTGCCTCAGTGCCTAAGCACCGGCTGGTAGGATTACCTCCTTTCTGTTTCAAGGCAGGAAGCAGGAACCTGGCCGGCCTCAGGCGAAAAAATTAATTTTCAAAGCCATAGGGTAACAAAAGTGGGCCACCCTACTTGTGCTACTAGAGGCGAAAAATAATTCAGAGTACCATTACAAGCAAAATTATCTGCGATTTTTTTAATCAATTCACTATATATTAAGGAGATTTTTACGCCTATAAAGAAAAATTGATATCAGATGTAATAACAGATCGTACAAATTTCATGGTCTTTAGCGGGAATAAGTCTATGTTGATAAAAAGATGGCTACTTTATGCTCTGAGAAAGGAAGCAAAAAATCCCCCAGCATAACGCCGGGGGAACAGAATTTTTTAGGGAAAAATAACGCCAACCCTGAAGTTGACGAAATGACTAAAGACTTTTAATTTTTGTCTTTGGGTGGAAGATGGGACTCGAACCCACGACCTCCTGAACCACAATCAGGCGTTCTAACCAACTGAACTACAACCACCATCTCCTAAATTGGATTGCAAATTTAGGTAGTCAGACTTAATTTACAAATAAAAGTTATAAATATTTACAGGCGGCTATTACCGGTCAAATGTGAGCCGTTTACCCCCTTTACTTTCGTCAAATTTTCCCTCTTCGTAGGCCAGGTGTCCCGAGATCAAAGTGTGCGTGATCCGGGATTGAAAAGTCTGTCCCTCAAAAGGTGACCAGCCACACTTGGCCAGGATATTTTCCTTGGCAACTTCCCATGCATTATCAAGATCCACCAGCACCAGATCGGCGAAGTAACCTTCTCTGATATAACCTCTTTTCTCGATTTCAAACAAGATAGCCGGGTTGTGCGCCATTTTTTCCACGATCTTTTCCAGGCTGATCTTTCCGCGATGATATTGTTCAAGCATAGCCACGACGCTGTGCTGAACAAGAGGCCCACCTGACGGGGCTTTGAAATAGGTGTTGTTTTTTTCTTCCAGCGTGTGTGGGGCGTGGTCGGTGGCGATCACATCCACATGATCCGAAAGCACCGCGTTGAATACAGCCTCTTTGTCCGCGGCGGTTTTAACGGCTGGATTCCATTTGATGAATGCCTGCTTTTTCTCATAATCCTGGTCATCAAACCACATATGATGTATGCAGGCTTCGGCAGTGATCTTTTTGTCTTTTAAGGGGACTGAATTGTCAAACAGTCCAATTTCCTTTGCTGTTGAAATATGCAGAATATGCAGCTTTGTCCCCTGTTTTTTAGCCAGTTCCACCGCGAAGGAAGAAGACTTGTAACACGCTTCGGTGTCTCTGATCAAAGGGTGATATTTTACGGGCACATCTTCACCGTATTGCTCTCTGTAACGCGCCATGTTTGCTTTGATCGTGGCTTCATCCTCACAGTGCGTGGCAATCAGTATTGGCGCATTGCCGAATAGTCTTTCCAGGGTTTGCTGATCATCTACCAGCATATTACCGGTAGAAGATCCCATAAATATCTTGATACCACAAACTCTTTTAGGGTCGGTTTTCATCACCTCATCAAAATTGTCGTTCGAAACACCCATAAAAAAAGAATAATTGGCCAGCGAAGAGCGGTTGGCGATCTGGTATTTGTCTTCCAACAACTGTTGTGTCAGGGCATTGGGTATGGTATTGGGCATTTCCATAAAGCTTGTTATACCGCCTGCTACCGCCGCCCGGGATTCTGTATAAATATCTGCCTTATGGGTGAGGCCGGGTTCTCTGAAATGTACCTGGTCATCGATGGCGCCGGGTAACAGGTATTTTCCCTTGGCATCGATAATCTTATCTGCTGTTAAATGCGACAAATTATCGTCGATTCTTTCTATAAACTCGCCTTTCACATAGATATCGCCATTGAAGATGCGATTCTCATTAACTATATTGGCATTTAGGATTAAAATACTTTGCATGAATATCGTTTGAAATTAGTGGGAGCAAATTACCTTAATCAAAAATTATAAACTAAATTCCGGCTATGATTTTTTCAAGAATCTGATCATTTACTTATGGCTGTAGAAAAAAAAACATTTGAGGCTTTTAAACTGAATCGGCAACTGCTGAATGCTATTGCAGAAGTTCCCTATGATGAACCCACGCCCATTCAGCAAAAAGCTATCCCTACCATCTTAAATGGCCATGATGTGATAGGTATCGCCCAAACCGGAACCGGCAAGACGGCCGCTTTTGTGCTGCCGATTTTAATGAAAGCCAAATATGCGCAAGGGCATGATCCTCGCGTCCTGATTTTAGCGCCGACCAGAGAGCTGGTATTACAAATTGAAGAAAATATAAAGTTGTTTGCTACCTACACTGATTTAAGGTATACCAGTCTTTTCGGCGGGATAGGACCGAAATCTCAAATCGAGGCGCTGCAGGGTGGATTGGATATAGTGATTTCCACACCGGGAAGGTTTTTGGATCTATATAGCCGGGGCGAAATTACCATCAAGATGCTTAAAACCATGGTGTTGGATGAGGCGGACAAAATGATGGATATGGGATTTATGCCACAGATCCGGCGCATCCTGGAGGTGATCCCTACAAAGCGACAAAATCTATTGTTTTCCGCGACCATGTCTCCAAGGGTGGAGGAGCTTTCCCATGAGTTTTTGGAGTTCCCTGAAAAAATTGAGATAAGTCCCCAGGCTACTCCCGCAACTCTTGTTGAACAAAGACTCTATGAAGTACCCAACTTTCGAACCAAGATAAATTTACTCTACTGGTTACTGACTGATTCGGATGACATCAAAAAGTTAATTGTATTCACTAAAACAAAGAATCACGCAGACAATGTATTTAAATTTTTATCGAGGAAAATTGATGCGGAAATTAGAGTAATTCATGCCAATAAGGGCCAAAATACCCGCATCAACGCCATTGAAGCTTTTAAAAATGATGAGATAAACATTTTGGTGGCTACCGATGTAGCAGCAAGGGGTATTGATGTGAGCAGTGTTTCCCATGTGATTAACTTTGATGTACCCCTGATATATGAGGATTACGTACACAGGATTGGAAGAACCGGCAGAGCCCGGCATACCGGCGTGGCCATGACTTTTGCCAACGAAGCTGAAATGCTGCATATTGATAAAATTGAAAAAATAATTCGTCAGCCCATCCCAAAATTCCCGATGCCCGCCCAGGTGCCGGTGGAAGAAACCACAAAAGATGAGCGACAACAGATAAACCGGGAGATTGATCACTTCAAAAGGAAGGCCGATCCGAATTTCCAGGGGGCATTCCATGAAAAGAAAAAAAAGGCTCGAGCACATCAATCTAAGAGAAGGAAAAAAAGAAGATAGGGTTTGTCCGGATTTTTCTATGGTTAATCGAGATTGACCCCGCATTTGTCTAAATATGATTTAACATGAAGCTTTATTTATTAATTTTAAACTCTTGGATTTTTATTCAATTCAAGATTCTTTCCATAGCTGGTTGAAAGAAGATCTTGAGGATGCGGGCTCCCGCCTGCTCCTCGGATCTTTATTTGAAAATTTGCAATAAATTCCCTAAATTTTATATGTAAGTTAAAGTATTCTTCAATTCGAAGGATACTTTTCCTGTTGTGCCGCAGCAATGACTAATCCAGGGCGATTTTGTCCTGCCTGTTGGCCAATTCCCAGGCTGTATAAAAGACAAGTCGTGCCCTTTTTTGCAAAGTTTCAAAAGCGATTTTATCCACCGTGTCAGTAGGTCTGTGATAATCTTCGTGCGTGCCATTAAAATAAAAAATTACCGGAATATTGTTCTTAGCAAAATTCCAATGATCAGACCTGTAATAAATTCTATCCGGATGATTTTCATCGTTATAGGTATAATCCAGCTCCAGCTGCGTGTATTTTTCATTCATTGTTTCGCTGATTTCATGCAATTCCGAAGACAACTTATCCGAGCCAACGAGGTAAACATAATCCGGACTTTCCTCGTGTTTGGGGTCTATGCGTCCAATCATATCTATGTTCAGGTTGACCATCGTTTTTTCCAGGTCAAAAGCCGGATTCTCAACATAGTATTGAGATCCCAATAATCCTTTTTCCTCTCCGGTGACAGTCATAAACAGTAAACTTCTTTTAGGGCCGTGCCCATCTTGTTTTGCTTTAGCAAAGGCCTGGGCAATTTCCATCACGGCTGTTGTTCCCGAACCGTCGTCATCGGCGCCGTTATTAATTTGACCGCCCATTCGTCCAATATGATCATAGTGGGCAGTAATAATGATTAATTCGTCTTTATTTTCAGCACCTTCCAGGTAGCCCAGTACATTTTCTGATTTTACGATTTTTACATCACGCGTGACCTTGTATTTAATTGTGCCCGTCTTTATTTTTTTTATAGCCTTATTATTGCCTTTTGCTTGTGCTTCCATGGCTGCATTAAGTCGGCGCACGGAACTGCCTACCATTTCAGCAGCCAGCTCTGGCGGGATAAAAAACAGGCCAATGTTCTCCCCTTTGGGCTTTTTGGAGGGTAGTTGAAGACTTCCGGTTCCAATATAACTTTTAAATTGTTGCGCTAGCTTTTTAAATGCCCCAAGGCTATCGGTGTTAACAATCAACAGCGCCTTGGCGCCCATGTCCTGCACTTTTTTCCGCATCTCGCCGTAAGCCTGAAATCCGGCTTTGCTAAAGACAATTAAACCTTTATCTTTTAAATCTAAAGATTCGATAAACGCGTCTTGCCCCTCACCGCCAAAGACAAGGTCAATTTCCGCTTCTTCCTGCATATTGGCAACGCCGAAGTAAACCATATCCTCGAAGTTTTCTTTTCTTTTACCCTGTAAAACCATGTAGGTCTCCCCAGGACTGGAGATTTCCAGTGGTACATCCTGACAATAATTTGATGTGTGCTTATCTCTGATCCCGGGTTGCAACCCGATTTCCATGAAATGGTTTTCGATAAACGCGGCAGCCATTTTCTGGCCCCGTGTCCCTGTTTCCCTTCCTTCCAGGGCGTCGGAGGCTAAAATGGTCAGGTAGTCTTTGAGATCTTCCTGGGTAATAGTGCTGGCGTACTTATCAACGGCGCTTTGCTGGTTCTGGCTTCTGGCATGGAAAAAAATAAAGCAAAAAGTCAATGAAATAAAAAATCTTTTCATATTTCAGTTTTTGGGTTTTTTTAAGTAAACCGCAAATAAGTATCATTGACAGGAATTTTTCAAAGCAAATTATATGAATGGTGCCAATTTTGGATAATGCGGACATAACCGGTAAAATTCGCTTTGGAAGAACCGTTAATATGATAAATAAATTATACCTTTGCGCTTTTAAGCAATATGACCCATAAATTAAGGTAATCCAGAATGAAGAAAATAGATTTAAAGAAGCAAGAGCGCTTTGAAAACAGGCACAACGGCCCGGATTCATCGCAGGTGAAGGAAATGCTGTCAGTAATAGGTGTCGATTCGATTGACCAGTTAATCAATGAGACAATCCCGCAAAATATAAGATTAAAGACTGATCTTAACCTGCCTAAAGCAAAAAGCGAACACCAGTTTCTACGAGATCTTAAAACGCTGGCATCAAAAAACAAAATCTATGCATCTTATATAGGCATGGGGTATTACAATACCTTTACACCGGCGGTTATTCAGCGAAATATCCTGGAGAACCCAGGTTGGTATACGGCTTATACACCTTATCAGGCAGAAATTGCACAGGGGCGACTGGAAGCTTTGATAAACTTTCAAACCATGGTCATGGATTTAACAGCCATGGAAATAGCGAATGCTTCCTTGCTGGACGAAGGTACAGCTGCGGCGGAGGCGATGTCAATGTTGTATTCGGTGAGAAAAGGACCAAAGAAAGGAGCAACAACTTTTTTTGTTGATCAGCATGTATTTCCCCAAACTTTAGACATATTAAAAACAAGGTCTGAGCCCATTGGAATAAAGCTGGAAATCGGCGATATCAACGAGGTGGATTTTGACAGGGAGGATTTATATGGAATCTTTGTGCAATACCCGAATAATGATGGCCATATTACTGACCTCCGGGATTTGATGGCCAATGCTAAAGCGCAAAATATTTTTGTGGCGGTGGCAGCAGATTTATTGAGTCTTACCATCCTCACCCCTCCCGGAGAGATGGGCGCAGATGTTGTAGTAGGCAGTACCCAGCGATTTGGTATTCCCATGGGTTACGGGGGACCACACGCGGCTTACTTTGCTACCAGGGAGGCCTATAAGAGACAAATTCCAGGGAGAATTATTGGCGTATCAGTTGACACTAAAGGTAGAAAAGCCTACCGTATGGCACTACAAACACGTGAGCAGCATATTCGCCGCGAAAAAGCCACTTCCAATATTTGCACCGCCCAGGTGTTATTGGCCGTTATGGCAGGAATGTATGCTGTTTATCACGGCAAGGAAGGACTAAAAGATATTGCCCTAAAAATTCATGGGTTGACCCAACTGCTAGACAGAGGTTTGGAATATTTGGGATATGAACAATCCAACACTAACTTTTTTGACACTTTGAAGGTGACTTGTCCCGATGCTGGGATAAAAGAAAAAATAAGAACAGCAGCCATCGGCAAAGAAATGAATTTCAGGTATTTTGACGGCCTTAACATTGGTATCTCGCTGGACGAAACCTGCGAAATTCAGGATGTGCAAAATATACTAGAGGTGTTTGCAGAGGCTATGGGCAAAAATATGCTGGAATTCAAATCGGAAAAGGAAAGTGAGTCTATTACGCTATCCTGGCCGAAGTCTCTCACCAGGCAATCCGACTATTTGAGCCATCCGGTCTTCAACAGTTTCCATTCCGAGCACAATATGTTGCGGTACTTAAAACAGTTGGAAAACAAGGATCTTTCGCTCGTTCATTCCATGATATCATTGGGCTCTTGTACGATGAAACTCAATGCTACCTCGGAAATGATCCCTGTCACCTGGCCTGAATTTGGCAACATTCACCCCTTTGCTCCTATTGATCAGGTATTGGGTTACCAACAAATGTGTGAACAGTTGAGCGAGTGGTTGAGTGAGATAACCGGTTTTGCAGCGACTTCATTACAACCTAATTCGGGAGCGCAGGGAGAATATGCAGGATTGATGGTGATCAAAGCCTGTCATGAAAGCCGCAACCAGTATCAGCGCAATATCACCCTTATTCCATCTTCTGCCCATGGCACCAACCCGGCAAGCGCTGTGATGGCAGGCATGAAGGTGGTCATCGTTAAATGTGATGAGAGGGGAAACATCGACGTAGAGGATTTAAAACTGAAAGCCACGGAGAACCGGGAAAATCTGGCAGCCCTAATGGTGACATATCCATCCACCCACGGCGTTTTTGAGGAATCCATTAAGGAGATTTGCCAGGTTATTCACGACAACGGAGGATTGGTTTATATGGATGGCGCCAATATGAATGCCCAGGTAGGGCTTACAAGCCCGGCCAGCATCGGCGCTGATGTTTGCCATTTGAATTTGCATAAGACTTTCTGTATTCCCCACGGTGGTGGAGGACCTGGTATGGGACCCATATGTGTTACCGAGGATTTGAAACCTTTTTTACCGGGGAATCCGGTAATTCCTACCGGCGGGGAGCAAGCCATTTCAGCCATCTCAGCGGCACCGTTTGGTAGCGCCAGTATATTACTTATTTCTTATGCCTACATCGCCATGATGGGTAGGAAAGGATTAAGTAATGCCACAAAAATGGCAATATTAAACGCCAACTACATAAAAAACAGGATAGCGCCGCATTATAAAATATTATATACAGGTGTCAACGGCAGATCCGCTCATGAAATGATCATTGATTGTAACGAATTCAAGAAAGATAATATTGAAGTAGAGGATATTGCCAAGCGGCTGATGGATTATGGCTTTCATGCGCCGACGGTCTCATTTCCCGTTGCCGGCACCATGATGATCGAGCCGACGGAAAGCGAAACCAAAGATGAGCTGGACAGGTTTTGCGAGGCGCTGATTGAGATCAGAAGTGAAATCTCGGAGATTCAAAGCGGCGTGGCTGACAGGGATAACAATGTGTTAAAAAATGCCCCTCACACCGCTGAGGTAGCACTTGCCGAATCCTGGGATTTTCCCTATACACGTGCCAAGGCCGTATATCCCCTGGAGTTTGTGAAAGCCAACAAGTTTTGGCCAGCCATCAGCAGGATCGACAGCGCCTATGGGGATAGAAACTTAGTCTGCAGTTGCGTTCCCCTTGAAGCATATATGGAAGAGGTGGAGGCAGTATTAAAATAAGGTATCCGAACCGGGAATAGTATATTTTAACCTTTGGTGAAATGTTTGTTAGGCTATTGGCATTTGAGCCACGCCTTAAAATTGCGTTGTTGCTCCTCGGTACTATCTGCCAACTGTCTGATATTGTAATCGGGAAAGTAAGCTTCCTCCTGCCGTTCGAGGATAACTTCCTGTAAGCGGTTTTGCCGAAATACGGATAGTGTAATGCTTTGCTGTTTGCCGATAAGCAAATTTAAATCCAGAGAGGCTTTTCTGCTATTGATAGCTATTATTTCATCGTCCAGCGACAACTTATGTGCCGCGGCGGAATCGGGGTGTAGTTGGGTAATGATATGATGGTTCTCCTTTTTAGTTGCCTTAAAACCAAAATCGTTTTCATACAAATTATCAGGCGTCTCGGAAGCCAGTTCGCACCCGACATACGCCAGTAGCTCGGAAAGGTATCCTTCAATGGGAGCGACCCCTTCCACCAGGTCTTCCAAAAAATCCTGTAGCGAGGTACCCGCCAGTTGACTAGCCATGTCTATAATGTGAGTTGTCGTGTATCCCGACCTGGTATCGCCGAATTTTTGCCATAGCTGTAACATTAGCTGGTCCAGGCTGTTTTTATTTTGGGAGCATTGCCTGATCTTTAGATCCAGTATCAGGGCCACCAGGGCGCCTTTGGTGTAGATGGATACCTTTCTGTCAGGTATTCCCTTTTTATAACCATCTATCCAAAGATCAAATGATGATTGGGCCAGGGAAAGGTTAAAACGACCGAGATTGTGCAGATGCCTGTTCAGCAGCTTTTTCAATTCTCTGAAATACCAGTTTTTATCGAATACACCGCTTCGCACCAGAAACAGATCTCCATAGTAGGTAGTAAACCCTTCGGCCACAAACCCGGTTTCAAAATAATTCTCCCGATTAAAGTCATATGGAATAAATTCCTCCGGCTTGATCCGGATTACATTCCAGGTGTGAAATAATTCATGAGAGCAAACGCCCATGAAGTTCTGGTAAAACCAGTCTTCGTTCATCGACTCACCTGGCCCCAAGGCAATAACCGTAGAGTTATAATGCTCCACGCCGTGATACATCCTATAGGGTAAAATCTGACACAGAAAATGATAATCTGAACTGGGAAATGCACCCATCGTCTGGGTTTGCTCCCTGGTAAAGGCAATAAAGTCAGCTTCGACCTTTTTCCAGTTTAAATCGCATTGCCCCATCAACCACAGGTGATATTTGGTTTGATCCAACACATAGCTAAAATGTTGTAATTGATTACTGGCGATTAGTGGGCATTCTACCAGGTGATAAAAGTCGGTGGCACGCAATTGTCTGGCGGCGGTCTGATCCAACCCACACGCGATGATATAATCCTGCGGAATCTCCAGATTGAGGATACACTTTTCGTGCAGTCGGTCTGGCGTAAATATCAGGCAGTTGATAAAATTAAGATATAATTGGTATTCATCCAGCCAGCAACTTCCGGCATCCATTTGATAGGCATAGTAGTTATACTGCACTTTGATACAATCGATGCCTGAAGTTTCTACCTCCCAGTGGTCCTTTTCGGTTTTTCTGAAAGGCAGGGAATTGTTTTGAGCATCTGTTACCTGAAATTTCTGAATATTTCCTATGAAGTTTCCCAGTTCATACCTGCCGGGTCTCCAGGCCGGTAATTTCAGCGTAACCATGGGCTGATTTATATGGTCGATGATCAATTCGATATCCACAAAATGTTGAAGCGGATTGTCATAGGAGATATTGTACTGCATACCGAAAATTTAGGTTAACTTTGTATGTGAGGCCAATGATAAATATTATTGACAATTTATTGTCAAAATAACTTAAATATTGTTTTAAGCCCATTGGTAATTTGAAAAAAGCTTATATCTTTGCAGCCCGGATTCATAAAGTGAAGAAAAAATGAAAAGAACATATCAGCCCTCAACGAGAAAAAGAAAAAACAAGCACGGGTTCAAATCCAGGATGGAGTCAGCAAACGGCAGAGCGGTATTGGCGAGAAGAAGGGCGAAGGGTAGAAAGAAGCTGACCGTTTCCGATGAGCGCAGTCACCTAAAATAATTACATAGAGGCCAGGGGGTCTCTTTGAATTCGTTCCCTATGTTAAAAGATGAGGGACAAACAATGAGATATACCTTTCCAAAAAGAGAAAGGTTAAATAATAAGAAAGAAATCAAGGAACTGTTTGAGAATGGTTCCTCTTTTTATTTATATCCCTTCAAGGTATTTTTTTACCCCTACACACCGGTGGGTAATGAGTCTTACCACAAGATACTTTTTTCCATTCCCAAAAAAAGATTCAAAAAGGCCGTTACCCGAAATAAAATTCGCCGAAGAGTCAAAGAAGCTTACAGGCTTAATAAACATTCCTTATTAAAACCAAATTTTGTGGGTGGTCCCTGGTTAATTGCTTATATTTACGTTGGGAAAAAAGTCTATAGCTATAAAATTATTGAAGAAAAACTTATAGCGTCTCTAAATCGTTTAAAAGAAAGTTAGGTGATAATCCATTTATTATGACTAGAATTGGAAAAAAGAAGAAATTTATTCTGCCGGGAATATTCGTATTTGGTGTATTGATTTTTATAGCAGCAGCGATGCCAGGTGATCGCTACTTTGAAATTCAGAAAAACCTGGACATCTTCGCCACCCTGTACAAGGAAGTAAATACTTACTATGTAGATGATGTAAACCCCAATAAGGTGATCAGAACTGGTATTGAGGCGATGTTGCAGAACCTGGATCCCTACACTAACTACATTCCGGAAGATGATATAGAAGATTACCGGACCATGACCACCAATCAGTATGGCGGCATTGGTGCCCTCGTGGGGAAAAGAAATGGCAGAAGTCTGATTATTATGCCGTATGAAGGATTTCCGGCGCACCGCAATGGCTTGATTATCGGCGACGAAATATTGAAGATTGACGGTATCGAAGTAGCTAACAAAACCAGTACTGAAATCAGCAGATTACTCAAAGGGCAAGCCAATACCAAGGTCAACCTTACTATCCTGCGCTTTGGCAATGAGAAGGAATTTGATTTAGAGATAAAAAGAGAAAAAATCACCATCGACAATGTGCCTTATTTTGGTATGGTATCGGATGATATCGGTTATCTGAAATTACAGGATTTTACGACTGATGCAGGCAAGGAAGTTAAAAATGCCGTGGTTGAACTGAAATCAAAAGGAGCCAAAAAGATTATTCTGGATCTTCGCGATAACCCGGGCGGGTTACTTAGCGAAGCAGTGAATGTTTCCAATGTATTTGTTCCAAAAGGCAGTGAAGTGGTAACTACCAAGGGCAAGGTCACAGACTGGAATAAATCGTACAAGGCCTTGAACAACCCCGTCGACACAGAAATTCCTTTGGTGGTGATTACCAGCAGTAGGAGTGCTTCGGCTTCTGAAATAGTAGCTGGAGTCATTCAGGACTATGACAGGGGGGTATTAGTAGGGCAAAGATCATTTGGAAAAGGTTTGGTGCAGGCAACACGGCCGCTTTCCTATAATTCTCAGCTGAAAGTAACCACCGCTAAATATTACACTCCCAGTGGCAGGTGCATCCAGGCCATAGACTATAGCCATAGAAATGCGGATGGTAGTGTTGGAAAAATTCCCGATTCATTAAAAGTAGCTTTTAGCACCAAAAACGGACGGGTAGTTTATGATGGCGGTGGTATTGCCCCGGACATTCCAGTGGAGAGAAGTTATCTGGCCCCTATCACATTGAGTTTGGTTAACAAGTCATTACTCTTCGAATACGCAAATATTTACAGGCTTGAAAATGAAGAAATAACCTCCGCTAAGGAATTCTCCCTGACGGATGCAGAATATGATAAATTTGTCAAATGGGTAAATACCAAGGATTATGATTACACAACCAAAGTAGAAAGTACCCTGGAAGAATTGAAAAAGGTGGCGGAAAAGGAAAAATACTACAACGCTATTGAAGATCAGTTGAAAGAGCTTCAAAAGAAAGTTAGTCACAATAAGGAATCCGAACTGTTGAAATTTAAGAATCAGATTAAATTTATGTTGGAAGAGGAAATTGTATCGCGTTACTATTTGCAGGCCGGTATTGTGGAGGCTTCCTTTGACTATGATCCTGATATTACCGAAAGCATTAAAATCCTTAACAATACTGCGAAATATCAAAAATTGCTTAGTGGCAACTAAGGAGAATTGAAAATTATCGCAAATTAAGAACGAATGATTACCTGGTCATTCGTTCTTTTCTTTTTATGCGTTCAATATTTGTGTTGTTGAAATAAAAATTAATATGTCCGTTATTCTCAGTGTTGAAACATCTACCAAAATTTGTTCTGTAGCCTTGCACCGGGAAGGCCATCTGCTGGGATGTCAGGAACTTTTTTTGGAAAAATCACATTCCAGCCAGCTGGTAGTATTGATTCAGGATGTGCTGAAGCAGTGCGATTTTTCTCTTGATGACATGGCGGCCTTTGCCGTGTCGGTGGGACCGGGTTCTTATACAGGACTTCGAATTGGCGTTTCGACCATAAAAGGTCTGTGTTACGGGCTTGACAAGCCGGTGATCGCAGTTAATACGCTGGAGGCGATGGCTTATGGCGGTGGACAGCTTAATGACGAAAATGCCTTGTTGTGTCCCATGATCGACGCAAGGAGAATGGAAGTTTATTGTCTTATCATGAATCATCAGTTGGAGGTGGTCGAGAAAACACAGGCAAAGATTATCGATGAGCATAGTTTTGCAGATTACCTGACCGATCAGAAAATACTTTTTTTTGGCAATGGAGCGGCTAAATGCAGAGAGGTACTGGGATATCAGCAAAATGCACTGTTTACAGGGCGTGTAAGTCCGTCAGCTATCCACATGGGATACGTTGCCGCACAAAAATTTCGGGAAAAAGCCTTTGAAGATCTGGCATATTTTGAGCCATTTTATTTAAAAGACTTTCTGGCGGGCAAACCAAAGAAATAAATAAATCGTTTATTGTACGAAAGTGGTTAAATTATTATGGAGCAGAAAGATGTAATCGTAAACAGGGTTAGTAACAGTGGACTGGTTTCTTTGGATCTGGAAGATTTTTTGGATAAAAGAGAACGGGTAATTTTTGATGTTAAGGACAACCTGTATCAGGGACTGATTTTGAAGGAAAAAGATTTCCGCGCCTTTATCAAGCAGCATGACTGGGAGCAATACAAAGATAAAAACGTTGGCTTAACCTGTTCGGTCGATGCGATCGTTCCTACCTGGGCTTACATGCTATTGACAAGCAAGTTGGCTCCCTATGCCAATCTGGTTGCTTTCGGTGACGAGAACGCGTTGGAAGAGGCTTTGGTGAACCAGGTATTGAATCAGGTGGACTTCTCTGAGTTTGAGGGTGCCAAGGTAGTCATTAAGGGTTGCGCTGATCTGAAAGCCCCGGAGTATATGTTTGTGGAAACTACGCGTAGGTTGAGGCCCTATGCAGCAAGTATAATGTATGGTGAGCCCTGTAGTACTGTTCCTATTTATAAGAAGCCGCGTCAGCTAAAATAAAATTTTTTCATAAGATTTTTTCTTACTTTTTTCTGAAGCATTTTGTCTTTTTTAAAAGATGGTTTTTGCCCTTGTGGCTGGATTTTAAGAACTAAAAGTGTGATTAAAAGGCTATTGAAATTAAATAAGGGCTGAAAGGGAAAAATAAGTTATAAAAGGGTTGCTGAAGTTTGGTGGAGAGTGAAAAAGGTTTTAACTTGCGAGTCCTTTTCGTGAAAAGTTATTGGGTAGGAGTTTTAGGAGAGCTAAAGGATGATGAGGTTTAAAAAAATATTTTAAAAATATTTGTTTAGTAAAAAAGCTTTTCTACTTTTGCAACCGCTTTGGGAGGGAATGATGATAAGAGAGGGGATTGTGAGATAGAAAAGCAGGTGTAGAATGGTACTGAAGGTGGTATTATTTTGCAACGATTAGATGTTTAAACAAAAGAGTTTGGACGTTTAAAAAAGTTCTTT
>JAUJEB010000007.1:607500-647500 GCA_030442055.1 Agaribacillus aureus
CTGTGATAAAGGTTGATAAATAAATTTGAATTACCTGGGAAGGTAAGCCGTAGAGGGTGAAAGCCCCGTAAGAGTACATTTATTATCTGGCGCAGTATCCTGAGTAGGACGGAGCAGGTGAAACTCTGTTTGAAACAGCCGGCACCATCCGGTAAGGCTAAATACTCCTGAGAGACCGATAGTGAACCAGTACCGTGAGGGAAAGGTGAAAAGTACCCTGAATAAGGGGGTGAAAAAGAACCTGAAACCATACGCTTACAAGCGGTCGGAGCCCATTAGTTGGGTGACGGCGTGCCTTTTGCATAATGAGCCTACGAGTTACACCTTGCTGGCAAGGTTAAGTGATATAAGTCACGTATCCGGAGCGAAAGCGAGTCTGAATAGGGCGTTGTAGTCAGCAGGGGTAGACGCGAAACTTGGTGATCTACCCATGACCAGGGTGAAGTTCTGGTAACACAGAATGGAGGCCCGAACCAATAGACGTTGAAAAGTCTTTGGATGAGTTGTGGGTAGGGGTGAAAGGCCAATCAAACCAAGAAATAGCTCGTACTCCCCGAAATGCTTTTAGGAGCAGCGTTCAGGGATGTCTAATAGAGGTAGAGCTACCAATAGGACTAGGGGGAGTCATATCCTACCAAATCCTGATGAACTCCGAATGCTATTAGATTACCTGAGCAGTGAGGGTCAGGGTGCTAAGGTCCTGATCCGAGAGGGAAAGAACCCGGACCAACAGCTAAGGTCCCCAAATATATGCTAAGTTGAACAAAGGCGGTCCAGTTGCTTAGACAGCCAGGATGTTGGCTTGGAAGCAGCCATTCATTTAAAGAGTGCGTAACAGCTCACTGGTCGAGCGACAGGGCATCGATAATGATCGGGCATCAAGCATATTACCGAAGCTTTGGAATTATTTTATAATTGGTAGGGGAGCATTCTAATGATGAAGAAGTCACGGGGCGACCTGTGGTGGAGACATTAGAAAAGCAAATGTAGGCATAAGTAACGATAATGCGGGCGAGAAACCCGCACACCGAAAGACTAAGGTTTCCCCGGCAATGCTAATCAACCGGGGGTTAGTCGGGGCCTAAGGCGAACCCGAAAGGGGTAGTCGATGGACAATCGGTTAATATTCCGATACTAGCTAAACAGAGTGATGGGGTGACGGAGGAGTGAAAGCACTGCGTACTGACGGAATAGTACGTTGAACACTGAAGGTATATGACTTATAGGCAAATCCGTAAGTTGTGCTAAAGGTGGACAGTACCACAATGCTTCGGCAGCGTGGATAATGTGCCTAATCAGACTTCCAAGAAAACCCTCTAAGCGTTTACTGTTTAGCTACCCGTACCGTAAACCGACACAGGTAGTTGAGGAGAGAATCCTAAGGTGCTCGAGTGATTCATGGCTAAGGAACTAGGCAAAATAGCCCTGTAACTTCGGGATAAGGGGCGCTTCCCCACCTTCGGGTGGGAAGCCGCAGTGAAAAGGCCCAGGCGACTGTTTAACAAAAACACATGGCTTTGCGAAATTGAAAGATGAAGTATAAGGCCTGACACCTGCCCGGTGCCGGAAGGTTAAGGGGGGATGTTATCCTTCGGGAGAAGCATTGAACTGAAGCCCCGGTAAACGGCGGCCGTAACTATAACGGTCCTAAGGTAGCGAAATTCCTTGTCGGGTAAGTTCCGACCTGCACGAATGGTGTAACGATCTGGGCACTGTCTCGGCCATGAGCTCGGTGAAATTGTAGTCGCGGTGAAGATGCCGCGTACCCGCAACGGGACGGAAAGACCCCATGAACCTTTACTACAGCTTAACATTGGTATTGGGTAAATGATGTGTAGGATAGGTGGGAGACTATGAAATGGCGTCGCCAGGCGTTGTGGAGTCACCCTTGAAATACCACCCTTTATTTATCTGATGCCTAATCCGTGTATGCGGAGACATTGTTTGGTGGGTAGTTTGACTGGGGTGGTCGCCTCCAAAAAGGTAACGGAGGCTTTCAAAGGTACCCTCAGCACGATTGGTAACCGTGCGCAGAGCGTAATAGCATAAGGGTGCTTGACTGTGAGACCCACAAGTCGATCAGGCACGAAAGTGGGATATAGTGATCCGGTGGTTCCGCATGGAAGGGCCATCGCTCAAAGGATAAAAGGTACTCTGGGGATAACAGGCTGATCTCCCCCAAGAGCTCATATCGACGGGGAGGTTTGGCACCTCGATGTCGGCTCGTCACATCCTGGGGCTGGAGAAGGTCCCAAGGGTTGGGCTGTTCGCCCATTAAAGTGGCACGCGAGCTGGGTTCAGAACGTCGTGAGACAGTTCGGTCCCTATCTGTTGTGGGCGTAAGAAGCTTGAGAGGATCTGACCTTAGTACGAGAGGACCGGGTTGGACAAACCGCTGGTGTATCAGTTGTGCCGCCAGGTGCATTGCTGAGTAGCTATGTTTGGCAGAGATAAGCGCTGAAAGCATCTAAGTGCGAAACTCACCTCAAGATGAGGCTTCTCTATAAGGGACGTCAGAGACGATGACGTAGATAGGTTGCAGGTGTAAAGGCAGAGATGTCAAAGCTGAGCAATACTAATTACCCGAGAACTTTCTTAAACTCCAGGCCCAGTGTAGTAGATGTTACTCTTTCGCAGTCATGTCAATAGTTTGTTGATAAACAGAAGATATTAAGCTTTCCTCGAAGATTAAAATCAAAAGGGGGGAGTAAAGATTTTATGGTGATTATAGCACCGGGGTCCACCTCTATCCATTCCGAACAGAGAAGTTAAGCCCGGTAGCGCTGATGGTACTGCTGTCAAAGGTGGGAGAGTAAGTCATTGCCAGCCTTCATTGAGCTACCAAGAAGTAGCAGAGGCCCTGAGTTATACACTCAGGGCCTTTTTTTATTATATTATGGCTTAAAATTCTTGATTTTGTAATGGTATATTTGCTTGTATACTAAAAGATTACAATAATTATCAGCCACTTTTATTAGAAAATGTTATCTTAAAGTTTTAAAACCAAGGCCGAATGATTGCCTCTTTATACGAAAAATTTTTAACCACCACAGGCGCCTCAACTGATACCAGAAATATTAAATCCGGTAACATTTTTTTTGCATTAAAAGGACCTAACTTCGATGCCAATAAATTTGCCAAAGCCGCCCTGGAGCAAGGTGCCAAATACGCAGTAATTGACGACCCCAAGCATAACCTGGATGATCGATACATATTAGTGGATGACACCCTGAAAGCACTGCAGGATTTAGCCATCCATCATCGTGCCCAGCTTCAGATCCCGGTTATCGGCATTACAGGCTCAAATGGGAAAACAACGACGAAGGAATTGATCTATGAGGTGCTTAGTAAAAAGTTTGTGGCCTTCGCTACCGCCGGGAATTTTAATAATCATATTGGTGTCCCGCTGTCAGTGCTGTCTGTTGACGTCAAGACGGAAATAGCAGTTATCGAGATGGGAGCAAACAAGGTAGGAGACATTGCCGAACTTTGTGAGATCGCTCAGCCAACACATGGGCTTATTACCAACATCGGGAAAGCACATATTGAAGGTTTTGGTGGTTTTGAAGGTGTCATCAGGGGTAAAAGTGAATTGTATCAGTATCTGATTGATCACAACGGCAAGGTGTTTATCAATTCCGAGAATGAAATATTGAATAGCATGGCCAAAAGATTTGAAAGGCCTTATTTTTATCCCGCCTATTCCGATTACTATCACTGTGAATTGGTGACCGCCGATCCTTTCCTGGTAATAAAATCCGATAAAGGCAACTTAATCGAAACCAATTTGGTAGGTAAATATAATTTTGAAAATATAGCAGCCGCCCTTTGTATAGGCAAGTTTTTTGAAGTTGACGACAAAAAAGCTAACAGGGCTATCAGTAAGTACACACCTACCAACAACCGCTCCCAGATTATAAAGAAGGGAAACAACATGCTAATTCTGGATGCTTACAATGCCAATCCCGTATCCATGAAAGCAGCCATAGAAAATATTGCGGAAATGGAAGCCAGCAACAAGGTAGTAATCCTTGGTGACATGAACGAGCTGGGAGAAATAAGTGAGGAAGAACATTATAAAGTTGGCGAATTAACCAAAGACGATCGCTTTAGTAAAGTGATTTTCTGCGGCGAAAAAATACTGGCAGCCAAAAATGCCAATCCAGATTCTACTTATTTCAAAGAAAAAAATCAGTTAATTGATTATTTACACCAAAACCCGTTCGACAAGGCGTTGATACTTATTAAAGCTTCAAGAAGTCTGGGCCTGGAACAACTGGCAGAAGAAATAAAAAAGTAGCAGTTATTTGATTTTTAGCTCCTTCTTTTTCAAACTTTAGATTTAATCGTAGAAAATCCCTAGATTTCTAACCTATTACCGACGTATTTTAGGTAGAACGATTGATCAAATGGCTTTAATTAGTAAAAAGAAAATCGCATTTAAAGTAAGTCCCCGCTTAAGAAAATATCTGCAAATACACGACAGGGAGCTCAACCTTCCTATCCAGTACAGTGATCTGCTCCGGTATAATAACTCCATTGCCTTATATGATCACTGGGGGGAAGATACGTTGTGGGAAACCGTTTTTTACAGCGCTTCCGACATGGAACATATACATTATCAGTTAAAAAATATTTATGCTATTTTGAAAGCTGATGGCGACCTGTCGGTGATGGAGCACCTGTTTATTGAGAGAGTTGATGTTTGTGTATATGGAAACACGCAACCCTTCCGTATTCGGGTGGTCAATCGGATCAATGATAATTTCGACTACTTTTATATTAAAAATGCAGATGCCTCCCGGGTCTACGGGCTGGAACTGGAACATTTACTTTCACCAAACCGAATCAGGTATATTGTTAACAAGGAGACCTTGATCGAGGAACACATTGTCGGCATTCCGGGCGATCAGTTTATTAAACACCACCTACAGGACAAAAGGCTCAATGAGGTACGCCTTTCCAAAGAATTTGTCAAGTTCAATGAGCGCTGTTTTGTAAGGCTGTTGGGAGATATGCATTCCAGCAACTTTGTCATAGACATTACCCCTGATTTTGAGGAAATTCACTATCGGATCCGTGCGATCGATTTTGACCAACAATCCTATGAAGGCAGAAAGGCCATCTACATGCCAAAATATTTTAAGCAAAATAACCCCATTATTGCCGTTGGCATGAGGCACATGACACCGGAGACCATGCGTCAGTATCAAAAAGAAGAAAGAACACTTATCGCCGATCGCATTAGGGCGTCAAGATATGTGATCAAAGATTTGTTCGATGCTATGGAAAAGGATACCATTTCTTTACCGGAACATGTGGAAAGCCTCAAAGAGGAGTTAGCGGAGTTTTATCAGGAACCCACCTTCCAGCGTTGCCGTACGATGGGAGAATTAGTGAAGAAAAGCCTTAAAATGGCGCTCAGAAAGAGTTTTAAAAAAACGGGCTATTCATAAATTCCCGGTTCACCCAGATCAAAATTACGTCCTTTCTGCTATATAGATATTATCTATGTCGTTATATAAACTATAGATCAGATTTATTGTCCGTTCCCAGTTCCGATCCGTTTATTTCTATAACAAACAATTAAAATAGTAGTTATGGCCAATTTGAATTTAATCGGATTAGAAACAGAAAAAGCAAGAAAAATTGCAGAACAGCTGAATTTCTTATTGTCGGATCTTCAGATATATTACCAAAATCTAAGGGGTTTTCATTGGAATATTCAGGGACCTGAATTCTTTGATCTTCATCAAAAATTTGAGGAACTGTATACGGTTACCGCCGAGCAGATTGACGAAATCGCGGAGCGTGTGTTGGCGTTGGAAGAAACCCCATTTCATTCTTTTGAAGATTACATTATCAACTCGGGTATCAAGGCAAAAACAGGTGTGCATGACGCGAAGGTGGCCGTGGAGACGATTTCTTCAAATCTAAAGAATCTCATCATCAGAGAGAAAGAGATTCTTAAACTGGCTAGTGATGCGCAAGATGAAGGTACAGCCTCGTTGGTTTCTGACATGATAAAAATGCATGAAAAGAATAGCTGGATGTATAGAGCATGGTTGAAATAGTTCAGTAAATAAGTTAATTGCAGTAGTCGCCGGAGATTAGGTTGATTGTGGGAAGGCTACTGCAATTTTTACATGTAGTTTTTCCACCATGACTGGAAAACTATCAATGCCCAGATCCGGGCGTGCACATCTTCGGGGTTATTTGAGAATAATTTTTGTTTTAATTGTTTGATCCCTGCATATTCAAAAATTCCCTGGTCTTCAATAAATTTTTCTTCCAGTAAATCATTTTCGATCAGCGATCTGAGCTCATTTCTGAACCATTTCAATAGCGGTACTTCAAAACCGTGTTTAGGCCGGTTATACAATTCCGAAGGTAAAATATCTCTAAAAGCATCCTGGAGGATACGTTTTTTCATCCGGGCATTAATTTTGGAATCTTCCGGCAAGGTAAAAGCAAAATTGACAACATGATGGTCCAGGAAGGGAACTCTGACCTCAAGGCTGTTGGCCATGGACATGAGATCCACTTTGGTCAGCATATCATTGGTGAGCACCAGCTGCATGTCGGTATATAATACATCATTAATGCGGCCCTTGCCATTGAAGCCTTTCAAAATATGTTGCTTACGTTGTTGGAATTCTTCCAGCTCTATTTTAGCCCGGACATCTGCGTTTAAAATTGACATAGCCTCCAAATCGCTGGCTATTGCAGCCCATTGCCAGTAACGCTCCCGGTCATCCAGCTTCATGCCCCTGGCAAATCGCTGAAACTGTCTGACCTTATTGCCCAGGGGATTGCTTCTTGACTTTGGCAAAGCATTCCACAGTGGTAAGAGAGATTTGATTGCCTGTGCCGCTGTGCCTCCTTTCAAGGCCCGAAAAGCCGCCTGATGTTTATTGTACCCTGAAAACACTTCATCCGCCCCATCCCCTGAAAGGGCTACAGTCGCTGTTTTTCTTGTTTGCTTGCTTAATATATAAACCGGAATGGCCGAAGAATCCGCAAAGGGCTCATCGAGGTACTTGAGAATATCAAACAGGTGATCGTACAAATCACGGTTGGAGAGCGAAAATACTGTGTGGTGCGTATTGAATTTTTTTGCTACCGCGTTGGCATATTTTGTTTCATCAAAAAAGGGCTCGTCGCGATATCCTATTGAAAATGTATTGAGGTGATCTCGGTGCCTCGAAGCCAATGCGGTGATCACAGAAGAGTCAATACCACCACTTAAAAACGCACCCAGCGGAACGTCTGATACCAGCCGTCTTTTTACCGAATCATCCAATAGCTCAATTAGCCTCGTCTTTTGCTGGTCATAGTTAAGTTGATCCGGATTCAGGCTATCCCTGTGATAGGGAATTTGATAATATTGATTAATGCTGACCGTTCTATCCTTAATTTTTAAATAATGCCCTGGCATTAATTTTTTAACGCTACCAAAAATGGTGTTTGGGGCAGGGATATAGTTGAATTGCAGGTACTGATAGAGGGAAGTATGATCAATGGACTTTTCAATACCATAGGATAGCAGGGACTTCATCTCAGAGGCAAATATGAACTTGTCCTCGTCTTGGTAATAAAGCAGGGGCTTAATGCCCATACGGTCTCTGGCTATAAATAGGGAATTTTCTTCCTTGTCATAAATGGCAAAGGCAAAAAAGCCATTTAATTTTTCCAGGCAACGCTCCTTTTCGCGGATGTAAAGATTGAGTAATACCTCCGTATCTGATTTGGATCGGAGATTAATTCCTTGATTTAGCAGCTCCTCACCAAGCTTTTGATAATTATAAATTTCACCATTGAAAACAATACAAAACCGGCCTGTCTCATCCTTCATAGGTTGGTTACCGTCAGCCGATGTATCTATGATCGATAGTCGCCGATGTCCTACTCCGGCAAAATATTCGGTATACATACCTTGATGGTCCGGCCCCCGTTTTTCCAGAGCAGCCGTTGCCCGCGCCAGGTTGATCATATTGAACCTGCCGACTTCATTAAATGCCAGTATTCCGGTTATGCCACACATAAAATATCCTCCACAAAAATGTTAAAATTCGGGATATTTACTAATTAATTTCCTGTATTAAACCATACATTTATCAAATTAAACTATATTTAACCACATCATTCTTCGTTAACTATTTGTTTAACTGTTAAATGTATGATGTGCTCAAAACCTTTCTTATTCACCAAATTCCACTATATAATTGCATTAATACTATTGGTATCAGCCGGTTGCGCCTCCAACCGGAAACTAACAGTTAGGGAGCAAAAGGTGAATAAAATAATTAATACTTCCAAAACATTTATGGGTACTCCTTACCGCTACGGGGGTACCAGCGCCAGAGGGATGGATTGTTCAGGCTTATTATTGATCTCTTTCAAGTCTGCTGATATATCCCTGCCACGCAGTGCCCGGGAACAAAGTAAAATAGGGAAGCCGGTAAGCATACAACAGCTGCGGCGGGGGGATCTGGTTTTTTTTGCCACCAAGAAAAGGGGGCGTAAAGTTTCTCATGCGGGCTTAGTCACGGAGATAAAGGGAAAGCGATCAGTGAAATTCATTCATGCCTCGTCGTCCCGCGGGGTGATAGAAGATAATTTATATTCCAGTTATTATAAAAAGGCTTTTGTAAAAGCGCGCAGGCCGGTTTTTTGATTTAAAAAAATTAGATATATTTGCCAACCCATTGGTAATATTGTAAAAATTCCAATGTAACCAAAATATGGGGCCATAGCTCAGTTGGCTAGAGTGCTTGACTGGCAGTCAAGAGGTCGGGGGTTCGAATCCCCCTGGCTCCACGGTGATAATCAGCCGCTTGCAATGTTGAAATTGTGGGTGGCTTTTTTGTTTGTATATAACTGGCTAAATTCTTTGTTTATTTTTTGGTCTAAATTCTGGGTACAGTCACTGTGGTAATATCCCATTTCAGTATCACTCATTCTATAGTCTTACCTAAGCATTTAGACAAATTTCATACAGGTTATCCTTTTTTTCCAAAAACCATAATGAAGATAATAGAATTGTGACTTTTTTAGGACGTTTGGACTATTTTATCTGAAACCAAGCGTATTTTAGTTTATGTCTCAAATCACCTTTCTATTGCATTGGAAAGCTGTATCTAAGTCTTTTGTCTATGCATTATTACTTTCCATTTCGACTATTGTTCAAGCGCAAACCCCTCCTGATTTCTACCAACTTAAAAACCCTGATACATGCGAGATTAATCCTTGCACGACCTATCTGCAGTTATATGAGAACCTTCCGGTAGAAGTCAGATATGGGGTTGACATAGAAGATCGCGCTATTTATTTTGTCTTTCCAAACCGAGCGTATTATCACCAAATTTTTACTAATGACGATGATGGCATTGCTATTAATATCGTCGCTAAAGAGCATTATGGATGTGAATCAAATGAGGATGATATTTCATCGACTGAACTTGCCGGATATTTGCTTCCCCCAATGTTTAAAAACGATATGGCTAAAAACCTGATGGTGGATGAGCCAGGTTTAATTAAAGTGAAATATGGTCAGATACCTTTTGAATTCAATGCTGAAAATGTTGAGTGCAATTTGCTGGTGGTGAAAAAGAAATTTATGTGCGGCTATCACAGTTTTAGTCATTTAAACTATGATGATTGGTTACTTTTAAAAACCGGCCTATACCGGGATTCACTCATTTCTTCCTTCAATCCTAGCTTGAGGCATAAACTTAAAAAGACACTTCGTTTCACAGTACCTTTTGAGAAGAACCAATCCACTATTAAACATCAAGATATACAACCCATATACGACAGTTTAACCTTAGGCCGTTACAACATCACGGCTGCTCGCGTCAAAGCTTACTCCTCTGTCGAAGGCCCAACGGATAAAAATCGAGCCCTGCAGGAGTCGAGGGCAAAAAGTATCTTAGATGCCTTGCAAACCTTTCAAAATTCCCCAATAGCTTATCGGGTGACTGGAAGCGAAAATTGGTCGGAGTTTGCACGTGATATCAAAAATACGCGTTTTAGCTATCTGAAGAAATTAAGTAAAAATGAAGTAAAAGTTGCTCTACGTGATGAAAAATTATCGAATGCGTTAGAGCCAATACTTAAAACACAAAGAAAGGCAGTGGTAGAAATGAGGTTGGAATACCGCATCGATGAGAATGAAAATGATGCAAAAGTTTTACGGCAATATTTTGATCAAAGTATTAGGCAGAAACAGTTGGCTGAAGCTATGTATCTGCAAGAGCTGATTTATTCCAAAATAAAGGGTCAGCTTGTGCCTGACGAATTAATTGATCAGTTAGAAATACCCGAAAGTGCTTTTTTTGGACCGCTACTAAATAATAAGACCATTTTTGAATATGAACATGGGCTTGTTGAGGAGGGTGAACTGATGAGACGCTTCAAAAGGCTTGAGTCTCTTATGCCTAATAACCCCAAAATAAAATTTAACATCACAACTTTGAATTTACAACAATGGACTCATGATATTGAACTGAATAACCGGGAAAAAATCAGATGGCAAATTGAGGCTTTGGAAAAAATGGATATCAGCGATAAACTTGTTGAGAGGCTGTGGATCAATTACTATATTGTTCAGACCAAATATTTAGATAAAGCACTAAGGTATGATAAAAAAATGCGGCGCTAAGATATATTTATGATACCTACCAGCGATCTGATTTAAATGATGACGACCTGGTTAGGTTAGCTAAATACCTGAGCTATTATAGTCAGTTTGAATGGGCAATAGAAGTACTGAAGGACAGAGTAAAGGCTAAAGATGCCAACGAAGATTTGATCTTTTACTATTTAAGGTTAACCATTGGAGACCCGAGAAATAGCACAGATGCTAATTATGGAAGCATTCTGGAGAACGCTATGGATAAGAGCAATCGTCGATTTTGCGAATTATTTCTACCGAACTCGCAAGGAGGATATACTTTTCAAATTTTGGGTATTCCTCTACTTAAAAAATTATACTGCGAAAATTGTAATTTTTGAAATAATAAAAATGCAGTTTATAGCTGCGGGCATATAGATCAGACATCCTAAATATACAATAGCTGGTGAAATAATTAGGATGAAATATAATTGCCAGGAGAACAGCAGTTTGAGCTACTTTGATGTTTATTTATCTCTCCTTTTCCCCTACAAATACCCAAAAGCCCCGTCAGAAACCAAAACTCTCAACTCATCCCCAACCAGCGAAACCGCCAAATAAACGGTACTGGAATATTGAAATGTAATGCTTTGTTCAATGCGTTTTTTAGGGAGGATAAATTTGATGGTATTCTGCCCTGCCAATTGTGGGACTTCCAGGGAATCGGCCAAGCCTATTCTCAAATCACTCGTGACCGTATTTTTCTGATAAATACTTTTATCATTGTGTTCAATATGTACCTCGTCCTTATTGAATCCTTCCTGCAGTGCAATATGAAAAAAGGGCTGCTGATCAGAGGAGCCGGCATTTTTTAACTTACTTCCCATGGTACAACAGTTGGCTATCGCAAAATAGAAAAAAGATAAAACAATGTGATCCCATTTTATCTGCTGGTGTTTTAAAACACAGCTGAGTATAGCCGGAACGGCGTGCTATGTTAGATGCGTATTTTCGTTCTAGCTAACTCAGCCGTGCTAGATTGGGCTTGCTTTAGTTATTCATGGTAGCTTTTTTGTTTCCTGACTTCCCTGTTGCGTATTGTTTCTGCTCATCTCTGAACTGCGTCAATACCGAACTAAGTACTTTCCGCGATTTCAGTATGTCATGGGCATTCTTCATACATTCCTCGGCGGCTTTTGTGTCGCCATCGGTATAGAGGAAATGACTTAGCATTTTGACTTGATTTCCATAGTCTATGTGTCCAAGAGTATCTATTGATTCCTTCCTGTTGGTGATCAAAACTTTCATCAATTCCTTGCGGGCTTCATCAACCTTTGGCTTGGAAACTTTGATAGCCCCCTTAGCCTGCTGGGCTGAGGCAAGCAAAGTTTCTCCTTCCGGAATGCTCAATGTTTTATATCCTTTGGTCAATGGCGTTGCCAGCGCAAGCGATGCGTGGCTGGCCACACGGTTCTTGCCAAATTGATCTACAACCCTGCGCAGTACATCATTTCCTTGCTCCAGGAACATGCTGCCGCGGAAGCTCAATATTCTTCCAACCTCATCGGAGAAAAAGTCCTGGGCCACAATTTCTTCCTCATGATTTTTGGGAGGAGCAATTTTTATGTTTAATACATTGGAAATAATGTCTTCACCATCAATATTGATAGCTACTTGAATGCCATAAACGCCTGGCTCAGCCAGGTCCCACCCGTTGAGACCGGCACCTATGTTCAGGGAGCTGTACATAGCCTGATCAGGTGCCATATGCGTCAGCGGGTTTTCCAGGCATTTTTGCGAATAAGGGTGCCACTGCCGTGCAGATTTTCCTTTTCTTTTGATAATTACGGTTAAATGTTCGCTATCTGAAAGCGTTGAGGCACCGACGAGTTTTGGCTGGCTTGTCACATTTTGCAGTTTTAGTTCTATGTTAACGGGTTCCATGAACTCGAAATAGTCAATGTCTCGATGCAAGCGCGCTTCCAGCTTAAAGCTGCGTTCAGGATTAATATTTGCCTGGCTAAAGCCATGATCATCAAACCAATAAGCATTACCCATTTGTACAAATTGTTCAGGTGCATGGCGTAAAAAGAGCAATTCTTCATCGCTAAACCTGTATTCAAAATCTTCGAAAAAGGTAGACTGCCCTCCCATGACTCTGAAAGGATAGTTCATAAAACTGCGGGCTTCATGGTCATCAGCCAGCGGTATCCAGGGCCCCTTTCCGTTGAAGGACAAGGATTTTTGCCACGAGTGAGCCAGGTTGAATGCGTGCCCCATTTCATGACACACCGTCCAAAACTTCATGCGTTTGACCCAGGACGCCGGACTGGGATCACCGGCGGGAGGGTTTTTTATAAATGAGTCATTAAAAATGGCGGTACCCTGACGATGATTCGGCCCAATATCGTCAAACATTATCCCACCTAGTGAAGGGCCTTGTTCATGCAGTCCCGCAAAGAATGTCCATAACGACCACTGTGGTTGGTTGGCGAACCGTGACCAGTAGGTTTGCATCGCATCGTGCATTTCCATATCGCTCCATCGTGCATTTGTACCTGATCCTGTAAGCGGAACAATTGATGAATCTGATGTCTGCGATACTTTAAAACCTGCGCGCTGAAATACTTTTTTGATGGTCAATTTTTCATCGGGCAACGATTCCGGATGGACAGGATGTGCATGCGTGTTGATTTGAGTTACCGCCGTGGTTCCGCTAGCCACATCAAACTCAAACTGGACTTTGTGAAAACACTTGCTGGTCCATTTGTAAGTCATCGTACGGCTTGCCGCCCCCATACCACTGAACGTCACAATAGCTCTACGTTGATTCGAATACCATGACCTGATTACTTTCAATTTTATGTTAGTATAAGGCAGAAGGATTGTATTGCCGTTTTTATACCAAATGGTACCACTCCAGGTTGACTTTCCACGGTACTTCACACTGGCTATCCAATGTAAGCGTAAGTGTAATCCTATCTTGATGACTCCACTAACGATGTTTTGCGGGTATCTTCCGTCAACATCTATTCTAAGTTCTTCCTTTCTTTTCTTCCAAAGACCTGCAGGTTGTCTTTCGGATCCGTTAAGTTCGTCCAATTTTTGAGATGGGAAGGGGCTTGTCAGCGAAGTTTTGGGTGTCCAGCTATAAAGCCCGCTTACGCGTAATAATCTTCGAAACAAAAAACCTTGGGCCTGAAGCTGTGATAAGTCAGGTTCCTCCAGGGGCCCTGAGTCAGTTGCCTCAATTTCCTGAGGATCAAAGTCAAGTTGGTCCAATTGACTTTGAGATAGTTTTTCTTTGATGGTTTCCATGAGCTTGAATGTTAAAATTGAACAATATAATGACATGTGCTTTCTTGACGGACAAGGCGAATAACGCTTCTTGCCGAAGTTAGCTGTTGTCAGACTGGTTGCTATATGGTAGGTTATTTTATCGTTTCTCTACCGTTAGAATTCATGAAAGGAAGTTTTAATTTACCGACTTTTAAGCCAATAATCAATCCCTAAAAATAGGTATTTGTCCAAATAAGCCTCTTTCCGTGTTCAGAGGTTGTAATCACATGTCGCCACCGTTTTATTTTGGCAATGTTATTTTTTGATTGCTTGTAAAGCATTGGGGCTAACAGCGCTCAGGTATATCCAAAATATAAAAAGCAATTGTAGCGGAATTCTGAAAAACAGATAATTGATGTCGGGCCCGTCGGTAGTGCCGGTGATGGGATCTATGTGATTGATGGCGGCATAAATGTTTGCCGGTAGTACCAAAATCAGAAAAAGTATCAGGCCTATTGCGGTGATTCTGGCATACCGCGGTACCAGCAATCCAACAGCTCCCAGAATCTCAAAAACACCGGTTAGATAAATGAGCCCTGTTTTAAAAGGAACCCACGCAGGAAGCATCGCCGCCATCCCATGGGTAAAAGCAAAATGCGCAACGCCTGTGAACACCAGCATGCAGCCCATCGCCATTCTCCCTACCCAAAACAGGCTGATCTCTCTTTTTTTTGACAGGCGTTTAATCAGCAATCCAATCAAAAAAGTGCTCAATAAAACAATTAACGGTTTCATGCTTCTCTTTAAATTTAAAAATCAAACATAGGTTGGAAATAAAAAATTCGAAAGGAAAGATAATGAATTTGTCAGGTTACAGGTAGTGTGACAGCGATATTGACAGTAGAAACTCAAAAAAATAATAAAAATCTTAGATCCCGTTAGCCAATTGGCGATTTTGGAAAAGTTTGTTAAGGATAGATATTTAGGAGTTTTAAAAAATAAGCCTCTACCCGACCGAGGAAAAATCCTCGAAGGTAGAGACCCATGCAAATCCATACTTTACCGAAAATTTAAATACGTGAGCGTTAGTTCACCTTTTTTGATGTACGCTGTGGTTTATTCCCCGGCTTGAACGGCTTTTTTTAGCTTTTCGTTGTCTATTTTTAATTGCTTAACTTGATTGTTCAGAGAAATCAGATGTAAAGTCAACTCCTCTACTTTCTCCAATAGTTTCATATTCATTTCACTCAGGTGAATACCATTAGTTTCCATTTCTTTTCCTGACGGAATGCCTGGCAGGTGTTTTTTTTCTTTTATATACTTTTCGGTATCTTCCAGGGACCTCAAAGGGTAGTCATTTTCGAATACATAATCGGCAGCCGCGATGTTTAAGTCTATCTTTACCTCTTTGGCATGAACTTTTCCGTTGACCGTAAGCCTTGAATCCGGTACGGTGGTACCTATACCAACATTACCGTCACTTCTTATATGAATTTTTGGCAATGCATCGTCGGGTTTGTTGCCAGCAACATAGAAAGTCAGGAAATCCTGGGCGCCATCCCATCCTGTTTTGAAAATCGTTTGATAAGTTCCAGTGGTAGTTTTGAGTTCAGATCCATACTTTAACGCTATATCTCCGGAAACACTTAACAATGAAGATGGGTCATTTATGCCAATACCCACCCGTTTTTGATTGTCGATAACCATAGCCGCGGAGGTGGAGCTACCAGTATTCGTAATTATCAATTTGCCTCCTGAAGACCCCCAGGTGTTAGACGAGGACCCTATTCTCCATTCGCTACCACCTGTGGCATCATTGAGTAGTTTCAACTGCCAAATATTGCCAACGGCAGATATCCTTGAATCAAGATTGGTGTTGGTACCAACGCCTATATTGCCAAGGATGTATTCATTTGGGTTAGAAGGCACCCATTGGGAGGAACCATTGTAAACGATGGCAAGACAAAAAAAAGTGGTTGCGCAAAATATTTTAATTTTCATGAGACCAAAGTGTTTAAATGGCATATTTAATTTTTAACCAAGTTAATACGCGAGAGTGACACAAGATGTCACCAGAGGAATTTTTAATTAACAATGTTTATTCCCACAATTATCGGTATCTCATGTCGCTTCAGAAGTATCAATTTAATAAAACCTTAACCTGCAGGTAACTGTATCTCCACAACAAAACCCTATCATTGCCCTTATCACCATTAAATTCGGGAATGAAGTGTCTGCTATTCGCCATCTATACGCTACTGGTTTTTACGAGTTGTTCCATGCGGGAGCAAAAAAACGAAATACCCGCATCACCTCCGGCAACCCCCGAAAGCCTGGCTAAAACCTACTGTGGCAGCTGTCATCAATATCCTGAACCATCGTTGCTTGATCATGCGACCTGGAAAAAGTATGTGCTGCCAAGAATGGGTTATATGTACGGTATATACCCGCATGACAGCGTGAGGAAGGAGTTAGTTGGCCTGGGGAAAGATGCTGAAATAATAGAGGAGGCCGGGGTGTTTCCCAGGCAACAGCGGCTGGCTGACAGTACATGGAAAAGCATCGTGGACTATTACCTCTCCCACGCACCGGACAGCCTCCCACAGCCAGCCACAAAGAAAATCAGCATGGATTTAGAATTGTTTGAGGTAGTGGAGACACCTTACCGGTTATCACCACCAGGGACTACCTGTGTGGCTTTTGGAGATGATGGTTTATACCTTGGAGATGCACATACCCAAAAAATTTACCATTTCGATAGCCGGCTTCAACTGCAGCAGGCCGCCAGGACCAAGGAAGGCGCCGTCTGGATAAACAATAAGAAAGAGAGCTTACTCATTACTGTTATGGGATCTTTTTCCCCTACTGATGAACCGTCGGGGTTTTTGATGGAATTACCAAAAAATAAAGAAAAAAAAGCAGGCAAAATAATCAGCGGGCTCAGAAGGCCTGTACATACAGCCCTTGGAGATCTTAACGGCGATGATCTGGAAGATATGGTCATCTGTGAGTTTGCCAAGTGGACCGGCCGTTTGACATGGTGGGAGCAGACACCTGCGGGAAAGTATAAGATGCACCTGCTAAGCGGAAGGCCGGGTGCGATCAAAGCCTATATCAAAGACTTGAACCAGGATGGGCTTCCCGATGTAATCGCGCTGTTTGGACAAGGAGATGAGGGAATATTTGCTTACTACAACCAGGGAAATGGAAATTTCACAGAAGAAACCATGATACGCTTTCCCCCGAGTTATGGGTCAAGTTATTTCAATTGGGTTGATTTCAATGGAGATGGTTTGGAGGATATTATCTATACCGCTGGCGACAATGCCGACTACTTGCCGCTGATGAAGCCGTATCATGGCATTAGGATTTATGAAAATGATGGTTCCAATCGCTTTTCGGAATCGTTCTTTTTCCACCAAAACGGTGCCTATAACGCTATTCCTTTCGATTTTGATCAGGATGGTGATATCGACATCGCTTCGATCTCTTTTTTTCCGGATTATGAGAAAACGCCTGAGGAAAGTTTTGTTTATCTCGAAAATGATGGACATGGGAATTTTAAGGCAGCTACCTTTAAGCACGCTTCCCGCGGAAGATGGATTGTTATGGATCATGCTGACTGGGATGGTGACGGAGACGAAGATTTGGTATTAGGGGCGCTTGCCTTTGAGGTCATACCGGATCACCTTGGTTATGTAAAAAAATGGACTGAAAGCGGATTGTCATTTGTTATCCTTGAGAACACATTAAAATGATCTTTCTCATTGTCGATTGCAGGAATAATTTACTATTTTGGAAATCCATGATTCCTGTTGGATTTCCCGGTGAAAAAGCGGTTATAATACGATAGGAGGTTTAATAAACGCGTTTGGGTATCGTTTGGAGGCAAATATAAAATGAAACGTGCTCTGTCCACAATTGAAGTGACAGAGGGCTTTTGCGATATATATGGCAAGAATACACTTATTTGAATTTGAAGATCTACAATGGTTTCCCACCTTTTTGAGAAATTATGGGACCGATTTTTTGCAATTTTTAGCCAATAAAACCAAAATGTATAAACCGGTTATTCCCCTACTCGAAAAGGCGATTCAAAAAAGTGGAAATTATCAGATTGTTGATCTGGGTTCGGGAGGTGGAGGAGGATTGCTGTGGTTAAATGAGGCGCTCAAAGAGACTTACCCCGAATTGAAAATTTTGCTGACAGATTATTACCCTAATATTGCGGCTTTTGAATACACGAAAAACCAAGCTGATAATTTTGAATACATTTCTACCCCGGTGGATGCCAGGGATGTCCCCTCAACGTTAAATGGTCTAAGGACACAATTTTTGTCTTTGCATCACTTCCAACCTAGGGATGCTGGAAAAATTTTACAAAATGCGGTGAACTCCGGAAACCCCATCGCTGTTTTTGAAGCCCAGGAGAGAAGCTTTTTGAGCCTGCTGGCAATGTTCTTTTCACCAATTAGTGTTTTATTCACAACACCGTTTATCAGGCCATTTAAATTTGGACGAATACTTTTCACTTATTTTATTCCTATCGTGCCCCTGTTTGTTTTGTGGGATGGTATTGTTTCCTCATTAAGAACATATTCTGTAGAAGAGATGAAAAAATTAATTAGTAATGTTGAAAACCAGGATGATTTTGATTGGGAAACCGGCAGGATAAAATCCGGGCCAGGTGTCATTCTATATTTGATTGGGTCTCACAAAAATTAAAACGGCAAGACTTACTGGCCCCTGACAAACAATCATACTTTCGCTACCGACGTGAATCATATTTATAAGCAAATCTTAGTTTCAATAATTCTTTCAGCTTGCTTTGTACTGAATGGTAAAGCGCAAAAAAAAGATGTTAAAAACTCTAATCAGCAGTGGTTTCAGTATAGTAGCCAAATAAAGTTTTCTGACAAATGGCGGCTTTCGGCAATTCTTGGCTATCGTACGCGAGATGGTTTTAGCCATTCCCTGCTGTATTTTGCGGGAACCCGAATGGGATATCAGCTAAATCCCGGCGTGACGCTTTCACTTGGTTTTAATCATCTGGGATTTTATACTTCAGGCAGATTGAGCCAAAGGGAGTACCGACCTTATCAGCAATTTACGCTGGTGCGAAAATATAAAAATATTGGTACTGGACATCGCTTGCGTGTGGAGCAAAGATATTTCAGAAAACGAGCCTATGAAGATATTAAAGCTGAAAGTCGTGCCAACTTGAGGTTTCGATATCGCTTTTCGCTGAGTCTTCCGTTGTTGCAGTTTCCACCTTTCGATAGTGATAAAAAACTGCTTTTTACCCCCTCGTACGAGATTTTCATAAATGCCGGGAAGGAAATTGTATACAATGTGTTTGACCGGCAGAGAATATTGGCTGGACTAACCATGCAATTCAATAGAAAGTTATCAGTCAGCATGTCCTATGTGCATCAGTTCACAGCCTTAAATTTGCCCCGTAGCTTTGACTCGGCCCATGTACTCTGGCTTAGTGTAAGCCAAAATTTTGATTGGTGACTTTAACAAATTGCCTTTAGATTATTTGATTTTTTATTCAGATCCTGAAAAAACGTTCCGCAGGCTATATCATTAATATAGTTTATCGCGATATTTAAGATAAAATATAGGTGTTTTATTTATTTTAAAGAGAACTGTATGGAGCTTGGAAATTTTTCGCTTAGCCTGACGGTTAAGGATATTCATAAAAGCCTGAGTTTTTATGAAGCCCTGGGATTTAAAGTCATTGATGGAGGGCATCAAAACAAAGGTTTTGCAGATACCGATATCATGAAATGGCGGATCCTGGAAAGCGCTTCCGTAAAAATTGGCCTTTTTCAGGGAATGTTCGATAACAACCTGCTAACATTTAATCCGAAAAATGTCATGGGGATTCAAAATAACTTGAAGCAACATGGCGTCACTTTCATAAAAGAGGCGGACGAAAATTCAGCCGATGGATTTGTATCAGCTATATTATCAGACCCCGATGGCAACCAGATCATGCTGGACCAAATGTAGATTGAAGTTACGAATGATATTGTTCAAGGCAGGGGCATTTAAGCATGGACATAGCTACACTATAATAGTATAAGTTGATTATAGAGCACCGTACCATACAACTGTTTGGGAAAAAGGTTTTTGAAAAAGCGATCGTGACACCTCCTTTCAAAAAGCCTAATCCATTGCCGGAAGAAGCCTGTTTCCTGTATGTCCTGGAGGGAGGTAATAATTCTTATTCCGAGCAGGAACACATTACCATTGGCCAGGACGAAGGTGTACTGATGAAGTGCGGCAACTATATGTACGACGGCATACCCGATGACCAGACCGGTAGGTGCGGTATTGTCGCCATCCATTTTTATCCGGAAGTATTAGAAAGCGTTTACGCAAAAGACATTCCATCCTTTTTAAAAAACGAAAAGAAAATATCCTTCCAGGCCAATATGACCCTGGTAGCCTCGGATGTTTTAATCAGGAAATATATAGAAAGCCTGTTATTTTATTTTGAAAACCCCAGGCTGGTCAATGATGAATTGTTGATATTAAAGTTTAAGGAAATCATTTTGCTACTCTTGAACACCAAAGATGCTCCCGGGGTCTTTGAAATTATGCACAATTTGTTTTCTCCAAAATCTTTTTCCTTTAAAGAAGTAGTGGAAGCCCATATTTTTTCACCGCTCAACACGGCTGACCTCGCCAGGTTAACCCATCATAGCCTGGCTTCCTTTAAGCGGGAATTTAAAAAAATTTACAAGGATAGCCCTGCCAATTATATAAAATGCAGGCGGCTGGAGAAAGCGGCAGCCTTGCTGGCAGTTTCAGACGAACGCATCAGTGTCATCGCCCATGAATGCCAGTTTCACGATACCGCACATTTTTCAAATTCGTTTAAAGCAAAATTCAAACTTTCACCCTCAGAGTACCGATTGAGCCGATCACACAAGTAATTGAGCCAATTCTTAAAGTCCTTTCAGGTAAGTCGCCGTTTTAATCTCTTGTAATTGTTAATACAATAAAAGCGACCAACGCGCTTTTGAAAAGACATAAAAGATGAAATCAAAAATATTAATAACAGCGGCAAACGGACACACCGGCTATCCGGCTGCCAGGGAGCTGCTGAGGTTAGGGTTTCCGGTTAGAGCCTTTGTGCGAAACGCCGACGCGGCGACAGCCAGGGAACTTAAAAAACAAGGCGCTGAAATATTCGCCGGAGATATTCAGGATATCAGGGATGTTAGAAAGGCCCTGGAAGATATTGAGCGCGCCTATTTTGTGCCCACCTATCCGAATGTACTTTTCCAGGGAGCCACTTTTGCTTCGGCGGCAAGGGAATTGGCATTGAAACATGTGGTATTGGTATCACAGTGGCTCAGCGCTAACGCACATCCCTCCGTGTACACCAAGGAGCATTGGCTGGTAGATGATATCTTCAGAGGGCTGGAGACTACCGGGCTTACAATGCTAAATCCCGGGTTGTTTGGTTTTGCCTATTTCATGACACCCCAGCCCCTGGCTCAATTTGGAATATTTCCTGATTTTGGAAGTAATGCCCCTCCCTCCAATGAGGATATTGGCCTGGTAGCGGCTCATATTTTAAAAGATCCGGGAAAACATGTTGGAAAAACTTACCGGGTTACCGGTAGGGAATTGCTTTCTGCACCACAAATGGCCGACGTTATTGGCAAGGTGCTGGGACGAAATGTAAAAGTTATGGAATTGCCTGAAAAGATGTTGCTCAAAGTATTAGGCGCCATGGGCTATCCCAGGATGGACATATCCCAGGTGAGGTATTATATAAGAGAAGGGCAACATAACACCTGGAATTTTAATGCCCCTACCTCCGTGGTAAGGGATATTGTTGGTAAGGAAGCGGATGATTTTGAAACCATCGTAAGAAGATATCTTTTACCACATCCTATGGCCAACCAGACGTTTGTCAATAAAATTAAAGCCATGATTTTTATGATCAAAGCCATGCTGACGCCCTCCTGGGATCCTGAAAAATTTGAAAAAGAACAAGGATTTCCGGTGTTTAAGCATATGACATTGTCCGGTCTGTCAAAGGAATGGAAAGCTACCCATGTAACAAATAATTTTTCACAAAAAAAACATAACGATAACTATGCAAATTTTAGCAATTGACAAGCCCCAACAAGGGATAACCGAGGAGGCTTTAGCGCCGCACCTTCCTCAGGAATTGGCGCAGACTATAGGCCTTTACCTGGAAGAAAAGATCCGTACTTTTTACTTTCGTAAAGATCGTCCGGGAGTGATATTTCTGCTGGAAAGCGATTCTATGGCACATGCCAGGGAAATGCTTGACCAACTTCCGCTTGTTCAGGAAAAATTACTGGATTTTGATTTGATTCCTATAGGACCATTAAAGCCCTTGGAAATGTTACTCCAAAATGCATAATGGTTATTCGCTCCTGGCACTTGTGGTTGCCGGGAGCTTTAAATTAAGGATTTTTCGGCAAGCGATTTAACGCAGAACGACCAGCTATATCTTCCAGCGAGAGTGGTACCTGTTGTTTTTGTTAATTTTGTTATCTTTATTAAGCCGGTAAATGTATTGGCGTGGTGGCCGGTCTCATTACCTGGTTTTAGCTCATTTAACACGTTAGCCATGAATACGATCATACACACCCCAACCAATAGGCTGGATGATAGTGTTGACTTTTATTTAAAATTGAATTTTAAGGTTATTTCAGATGATCAAACCACCCTCGTTTCAGATGGCCGTGTAATCATTGAGATCAATCCGGACCGGTTTGCAAGGGCTGGCGTAAAGCTGTTTGATACCAGTTGGAAGCAGGTCGTGGATAAACTGAGAAAAATTACGACGGTTATTGATATCGATCACGGGTATCTGCTAAGTGATCCAAGTGGTGTTTGGGTTTATTTAATGGAAGCCCCCATCAATAACAACTATGATTTGTCCTCGACAACCCCATCAGTATTAGGAAATTTTGCAGGACTAAGCCTTGAAACCATTCCAATGAACACATCCTTCCAAGTTTGGCAGATATTAGGGTTTTCGAAAAAGATGGGATCAGTCGAGCAAGGCTGGGTAAGCCTGGCTAACGCAGATGAGATGACGGTAAGTTTAATGAAACCTTTAAGTTGTCCTCATTTATTTTTTAACCCGTCGTTGACTTATTTTAATGGAGAAAATAACCTGGCGATCATTGAAAAAATCAGGGCGTTAAATATTCCAATTGCCGAAGAGATCACCTATTTCAATAATTCCGGGATTGTTGACAATATCATCATCAGGGACCCGGGCGGCTTTGGGTATTTTATATTTAATGATTGATAGTAATCGTTTAATCCTATATTTTGTCAATTAGATATTTGCTAAAAAGAATATTAACATTACAAGTTTCGGAGTGTCGTTAACCTTGGTAGTGTAAGCTTGAAAAATTAATATAACACGATTGGAGGCTTAAAGGCTTTGCTCCGGTACATGAACAAAAACAATTATGACAAGATATTTAACAGCTTTCGTGCTTTTGTACTGCACTACTACCTTGATAGATTGTTATGGACAAGTTTTAAATTTTGATTTGACATGGACAGGTAGTTCCTACAAAGGTGTGGTTGAACCTAAATATTTCGATAGCCTGGTGCTGGAACCCTTAAATAAACAGCCAGATCAATTATTAAATGCTACCGGCACCCTGTATAACTCCGAGCATGGGAATTTCAACTTCACGATTGTGGAAAACATATTTGATAATTCCAACGATTTGATGTTTAAAGTAATTTTTGGTTGGTTTCCGATAACCCATATTAGCTTTACAAATGACAGTCTTAGATTTTCCTGGGACTGGGACTTCAGGCCCGCTCCTAATGCCGGAGATTTGAAAATTTTGAAACGTGCCGATGAAATACTAAGTACTGAAGCGTCATGGAATAACGCGGACGACCGAAAATGTGAAGATGATAACAAAAACAAAAAGTGGAGTTTATATTGCGCATTGTACAAAGCTTCTTTTGATATGATCGGAGATTTTAATCATAGAAACTCAGCACTTGGTATGGTAAGAACAACCATCGAAGAACTCACACCAGGTAAAGTGTATGCTCATCGCCTCATGGATTTCAATAACCAAAATAGCTTTAAAGACATACAGGAAGTATTAAGGCGCTCCATTGAAAAATTTGAAAATATGCCGTCAAAGGATTGACCGGATAGTTATGATAAACTTTGTGCCATTGACCGTATCAGAGAGAGACCAACTTAAACAAATTTCCCTGAAGCATACCCGTTCTTTAGCTCAATGAACATTAATGAATACTGATCCACTTATCGAAAGTTTTTCCAACTATTGGCCCCTGGAAAACCCGGCCATGGAGGCGCTAAAAAAAAGCGCAAAACCCGTTACCCTGCAGAGGAGAGCATATCTTTTGAAGACAGGTGAACATTGTAATCATTTCTCCTTTGTGGTTAAAGGGTGCCTTAAAATGTATAAGGTTGATGATAAGGGTAATCAACACAACCTGCAGTTTTCCATAGAAAATGACTGGATAGCTGATTATGGAAGCTTCTATGCGGAAGAGCCCAGTGATCTATGCATTCAGGCCCTGGAATCCTCGCGTATACTGCAAATAGAAAGGAATGATCTATTCTATTTGTATGATAATTTTCCGGTTTTCGACAGAAATTTCAGGATTATTATTGAAAATGCCTTTATTGAGCAGCAAAAAAGGGTACTGCAAAACATCAGTTCCACAGCCGAAGAGCGTTATTTATATTTTTTGAAAAAATATCCCGACCTCTTCAATCGTATATCTAATGTGCAAATCGCCTCCTACATCGGTGTTACCCCTGAATTTTTAAGTATGATTCGCAAGAAGATAGCTTCGAGGTAATTCCTGTGATTTTACATAACGACTTATGGCGCTCTTGGGGAAAATCATATCTCAGCTATCACTATTAAAATGATGTGTGGAAGAAGTCACAAAATAGGGACCAGGCTCCAATACGCTGATCGAAAGCGGTCGCCATTTTAACAGTGCCAGATGATTTCAATATTTGATATTTTGGTGATAAAAATTAATATTTTGTTAAATTATCACCTTTAACAGTCGTAATTATTGTAATTTTTTATAGTATATTGAAAATTTATTACCACCCTCTATATAACTGACTTATTAAAATATGGATAAAGCTTCTACCATTATTTTAGCTGCCTCTCTTATCATCATTATGCTGGGAATGGGATTGTCGTTGGTTTTTGACGATTTTAAACGGGTTGTCAAGTACCCCAAGGCGATTTTGGTTGGATTAACCAATCAGTTAATACTTTTACCCTTAATTGGATTTGTAATAGCCGTACTATTTCCCCTAAAGCCCGAAATCGCCATTGGAATTATGATTTTGGCAGCTTGCCCGGGAGGACCCACCTCCAATTTAATAACCCATCTGGCAAAAGCAGATCTGGCATTATCTGTTTCATTGACAGCATTAAGCAGTCTGATCACCATTATAACGATACCCTTTATTGTAAACTTTGCCCTCATACATTTTTTGGACCAGGGGCAATTGGTAAAGTTGAACGTGATTGAAACGATTCTTCAGATCATGGTCATTATTGTTATTCCGGTATCTATTGGCATGTTAATAAGGCGATATAAGGAGCGTTTTGCTATGAAGATGGCAAATCCGGTGCGAAAGATGTCAGGCGTGGTGATGGCTTTGATTATTATAGGGATCGTTATTAAAGAGAAAGACAACATGTTGTCTTACTTTCGACAGGCAGGACTGGTTGCGTTATCTTTAAATGTGGCGACCATGCTCGTTGGTTATTATTCAGCAAAGTTATTTAAAATCAAAGATACCGGAGCTTTTTCCATTTCAATTGAATCAGGTATTCAAAACGGGACTTTAGCTATCACCATAGCTGTGGTATTATTAGGAAATTCGGCCTATGCGATAGCCCCGGCAATTTATAGTTTGTTAATGTTTTTAACAGGCGGGTTTGCCATTTATTTAGGTATTCAAAGAAGTAAAGCCAGAAGTGTTAATGCTTAAAGTGCATTTAGTTTGATTGGCTTGCTGAGCAAAACTGTATAGGCAAGGGTTCTGTAACTGGTGAGTGTGCGGGGCAGTTTAGATCGATTAAAGGACTGTCAGTGGGTAATCCCCTCCTCATTGTATACTGGTCACCTCTTTTCTCTTTAAGTGCCTGGACAGGAGCTTGACTTCAAAATCCATTTCATTCAGGGAGTACTGGCTCAACTCTTTATTATGATCCCAAACGATTAATTTGTCTTTTCCACCTGTAACCAACTTACCCACATCCCCGGTGGCGTGATAGGAGAGATAAGCATAGTTATTGATGATGCAATAAAATCTGACACTGTAGGTAAATTGGTCGGATGTATCGACGAGGTCATAGTAAAACTTTACTTTTTCACCCTCAATCTCAATTTTAATATTGTCTGCCTTCTGTCCATAGGCATTAGACCCAATGATAATACCTACCAAAAAAATCCATAATAGACGCTTCATAAATCAATTTAGTAGTTTAAGGTTATGTGCTGTACCTGCTGAAAATCAGCACAATATAGTATATTGATTAATAAACATGCAAATTATTAATCAATAATTGATATCGTAGGTAGTGAATTGGTGAACCGTGGACAGCTACAAAAGGACTATTTCACTAAATAATAGCATAATTACTTTAATCGTTACCGGATCCGGTGAAAAAGCCCTTTTGGCAAATTTCTACTTTTCTTCCATAAAAGGATACCTAAAATCTGTAGGGGGAACCAAGGTTTCCTTGATGGTCCTGGGTGAGACCCAGCGCAATAAATTGATCATCGAGCCTGCTTTGTCATTGGTACCGGAACCTCTGGCGCCTCCAAAAGGTTGTTGCCCGACGACAGCCCCGGTGGGTTTATCATTGATGTAGAAGTTACCGGCGGCATTAACCAGTTTGTTAGTGGCCATTTCGATTACTTGTCTGTCGGTAGCGAATAGCGCTCCTGTAAGGGCATAAGGCGAAGTCTGGTCTATAAGCTCCAGGGTTTCCAGGAAGTGTTCTTCCTGATATACATAAATCGTAATCACCGGGCCAAATATTTCCTCACACATGGTTGTGTATTGAGGGTCTTTTGTTAGTAAGATGGTAGGTTGGATAAAATACCCTTCCGACTTGTCATAGCTGCCGCCAACCAGGATTTCTACCAGGTCACTTTCTTTGGCATCATCGATGTATTGAGCAATTTTATTAAAAGATTTTTCGTCGATGACGGCATTAAAAAAGTTTGAAAAGTCTTCCACACCCCCCATATTGATATCTTTAACATCGTTGAGGATATATTTTTTTACTTCGTCCCACATCCCGGAGGGGATGTAAGCTCTCGATGCTGCCGAGCATTTTTGTCCCTGATATTCAAATGCCCCCCTGGTGATGGCGGTCGCAACCTCTTGGGGATAGGCAGATTCGTGGGCGACGATAAAATCCTTGCCACCTGTTTCTCCGACAATTCTGGGATAGGCTTTGTATTTATGGATATTTTCGCCAATTGTCTTCCATAACTGTTGAAATACCTGGGTGCTTCCCGTAAAGTGCAGGCCGGCAAAGTCAGGGTGTTCAAATATAATGTCGCCTGCCACCGGTCCGTCGACATAAATCAGGTTAATTACCCCATCCGGAAGTCCCGCTTTTTTAAATACCTCCATGATAACATTGGCCGCATATATCTGTGTATAGGCTGGTTTCCACACCACGGTATTGCCCATCAGGGCGGGCGCAGAGGGCAAATTCCCTGCGATAGCTGTGAAATTAAAAGGTGTCAAAGCAAATATAAAGCCTTCCAGCGGCCGCTGCTCGATTCGATTCCAGACCCCGGGTGATGATTGTGGCTGCTCCTTATATATTTCTGCCATGTAACTGACGTTAAATCGCAAAAAGTCAATTAACTCGCATGCCGAATCAATTTCAGCCTGATAGGCGTTCTTGGATTGACCCAACATGGTGGCAGCATTGATCTTGCAGCGATAAGGTCCGGCGATCAGCTCAGCCGCTTTAAGAAAAATACTGGCTCTGTGCTCCCATGACATTTTTGTCCAGCCTTCTCTGGCTGCCAGCGCTGCGTCGATGGCCTGTTCAACATGGCCGGCATCCCCCTCGTTAAAATGTCCCAATAGATGTTGATGATCGTGTGGGGGACTCAGCGGTAGTTTTTTTTCTGTGGTAATTTCTTCCCCACCAATGTACATGGGGATGTCTATTTTAGCAGATCGGGCCTCTTCAATGGCTGATTTCAGTGCAGCTCTTTCGGGAGAGCCAGGCGCATAACTTTTTACAGGTTCATTTTCAGGTGAAGGAACATTAAAAAATCCTTTAAGCATTGCAATATGGGTTTTTTTGTTTTTTTAATACTATTCTCAATGTTGTCTAAAATCAATTTTTCCTGAAGAAAAAGTAATTTTATCATATTGCCGGCAAATTTAAATAATCAGTCCGTCATATTTTAGTAATTTCCGGATGACACCTGTAAATTTATTTTACAGTATGTTTGGCAATTCGCTCAGGCAATTTATCTCGTAAGTTACTTTCTGCTGATGAGATAGGTCATTGGGGTTGAAAAAAACCTGGTCCATATTTACACCTCTGGCGCCCATAATATCGGTATGCAGGTTATCGCCAATCATAAGGCTTGTATTGACGGTGGCATTTGATACATCCAGGGCATATTCAAATATTTCTCTTTGTGGTTTTTTATATCCGATGGATTCAGAAGTAATAACTTCCTTAAAGTATTTTTTGATTTTGGCACTGGTTAATTTGGTATCCTGCACATCATTAAACCCATTGGTAATGATGTGTAATTCGTATTTGGGTAGTAAGTAATCAAGCACTTCCTTGGCGAAGGGGATTATATTTGTCTTTTGAGGGCAAGACAGGAGATAAACTTCCGCAAAGTCAGCCGGGATTTGACTTTCGGTCAGACCCAGCTCCAAAAAGATCTTTTTGAATCTAGTTTCCCTGATTTCATTTTTGTTAATTTTTCCTCGATGGTATAACGCCCAAAGGTGGTTGTTGACATGGTTGAACTTTTCAATGAAAATGGACTCCGAAAATAAGTTGAAGCTGGTTAGCTCATATTGCCGGTACAGATCCGCCAGTGTTTCTGCCGAGTTTTTCTCAAAGTCCCAAAGCGTATGATCCAGGTCAAAGAATATATGACGGTATTTTTTCAAGACAAAAGATTTAGTGCGGCCAGGTTTTTTGCTGAATCTTATTGATTGCCAGCTCCCTGTTGGAATTTAGTATCGCATAGGTATCCAAATCCTTCAGCAATACCTGATCCTTACTTAAAAACTGAAAAATCTGATTTACAAAATCCTTGACTTCCTCTTTTAAATAATAAAAGACCCATTGATCTTCTTTTCTGGAACTGACCAGCCCGGCATTTTTTAAATAAATCATATGCCTGCTGGTTTTGGTCTGCGTAAAATCCAATATATTTTCTATATCAGAAATAGTCAATTCATGATTTTTGTGTAATAGAAATAATATTCTTACCCTCGACTCGTCAGCGAAAGACTTGAAAAACTGTGTTCCCGGACTTAAACTGAAATTTTTTAACCTCATTATAATGACTAATTGATCATTGGAAAGGAAACCTTTTACACAAATACTGCATTTAAATTAATATTAATGATTATTTTTATAAGTTGAGTAACACTTAATAAAGATTTTTTGATGTAAATTTAGTGTATTGAACAAAATTAAAGTCATATTGACAAATTCTACACTCAAACCTTACAAACTGGTAGCTGTTGCCCTGATGTTTTGCTTTTTCACTGCAAAAGATGCCAAGGCACAAAGGAAAGTTGGGAATAAGCAGATTGTGCAGTTTTCAGGTGTAGTGGTAGGTCAGGACAGTACCACAGGTGTTCCGGGGGTGCATATCTATGTGCCCAAAGCAGGCAGGGGTACAACATCTAATTTATATGGTTATTTTTCAATGCCTACGCTGGAAGGGGATAGCGTGATCATCAGCGCCATTGGTTTTGAGAAAATTCTTTATGTGGTCCCTAGTAATCGCGGAGAAAATATCACTGAATTTTTTGAGCTGCAAACGGACACTACCTATCTAGAAGAAGTAGAAATATTTCCCTATCCTACCGAAAAAGACTTTAAGGAGGCGGTCCTGGCCCTTCGCTTGCCATCAGATAATATATCACAGGATAATTTAGGCGCTGAAGTTTTGGCGAGAATGGCAGAAACACTTCCAATCGATGGAGGGGAAGCTTATAACAATTTTGTTAACCAGCAATTTAATACCGCGCACAACCGGTACCTGTATAATCCTAATCCCATCAGCACTTTTCTCAACCCATTTGCCTGGGCTGAGCTAATAAAGTCGATCAAGCGGGGAGATTTCAAAAAGAAAAAGAAGTAAAAAATCCTCACAATTTGCGAGGATTTTTTAAAATATATGGTAATTGTTTAAGCGTATGCAAATGGCAATTTACCAATGGACGTTACTGTCGGCACCTTCATTGTTAGCCACATCACTATTGGTATTTTTATAAACCTCTTTCCTGATCTCATCTCTCACCTGTTGTCCGATTAAGTTCGCTTTTTCTCTCAGTTTATTGGAAAGTGCTTTATTCTTTTTAGATAACTTGTCGCTCTGCTGTACACACAGAAATTTCTTAACACTCTTGTCAGATTTTTTGATCGTTTCATCATAGTAAAAGTCAGTGATCTTCAAGGAGTAACCATTGTTTCTGACCGTCATGATCACCCGGTAATTAAGCATTGGAGCGGTAGTCTTCGAAGCTTCCAGACTCTTTACCTTTTCCATACCACCGCCAGACAGTGAACCGGTATTTTTATTCATCCTTAAATAGTATGGAGACTTGTTATATGTATTGACGAATACCTCTTTGGCTTTTTCATACAAGATTTCCTCGGTTGTTCCTTCAATACTCACCTCATCGGAAAAACTCAGTAGGTCGACCCCTACCTGCTGTGCACTCAGCGGGCTTGCGACAAAGCCTGCAAATATCGTTAAGATTGTTAATAGGGTTCTCATGGTCTTGGTTTTAAACGGTTCAGTCAATGTAATTTGGTTATTGCTTATGGTTTAGTTTTTACTATAATGGCATTTTCGTATTTATACAATCCGGTTCCTGGAGACTCAAGAATATCAACGTAATTGACAAATCGTGGATTCATAGTATCTCTAACCTGATACTTTCCATTTTTTCCATCGGCTCCTCTGATCAATATAAAATCGCCATAATCGAACTGGCCTCCCCATCTTTTGAGCAGGTTTCGACTTAATGCCACATATTTATAATTTCCTGCTTTTGTAATATCAAACTTTGTTCCATCCGCCGTGATATTCGGGGAACTGTCCGTTTGACTGGCCACAGGTTCATACATGGTGATTGTTACGTTAAAGCGGGGTACTACTACATTAGCGGGTGCTGCTTTCTTAATCGCGTCGTTGAATTCCCTGGTTTCAGATACCTTTAAAGAACTATTTAAACTTGTGGATTCAGCTTCACTGGTAGTTTCATCATTAGTAAAACTTAACAATGCCGGAACCAGCAGAACAAATGCCATCAAGTACGGGTTATTGAAAATCCGTTTCATTGCTAATTAGGGTTAGTTAATTTTATACTGTAACCTTACTATAAATTCCGTGCCAAATTGGTTGTCCCGGATAAAAACGAGATTACTCCTTTATTATTATGTGCCTAATAAGTAACCCTAATTCATAATCAAAATTACTAAAAATGACAGCTTATTGGGCGCATGTAACCCTAATTTCGATGAATAATTGATATTTTGCGATAAAGGAACAAGAAGCGTCTACTAGCTTTGTCGAGAAGAAAATTCAGCGGTGAAAATGGCCGGATCCTGAGAGGTATTTTTATTAATGTTAAAATAAGATTTTCAGCAAATATGGCCGGTTTTACAAGGTTGAAAGACATATTGAGGTCAGGTCGCCATTTTAAACTGCTCCCCGTTTTTTTCAAGCCTCGCTCTCATGCTTAAGACTGTTGGCGGCAGAACTTTGGTACCTTAGCATAACTATAAATGTTGAGCCAGCGGATACGATACGTGAAAATAATGACGCTTTATTGTGTGAGACCAAATACCGCTGGCCGAAGTGGTTCAGAACGCTTAAACCCGATGTGAGTTTTGACAGATACATCTTTTTAAATGAGTAGCAGTGTACACACATTGTGTAATAAAACATCATCAATCTGTTAAATACAAGCCAGTTTTAATAGAATGAGAGATAAAAAAAGGACTATTTACATCACTGGCCTGAGTCGTGAGTTTAAATGTTTATTAATAATTTTGGCTGGCTTGCGAATAAAATGGTTGTTTTGAGAAGCGAATGAATATATAGGAAAAGCGAAGTCGATTAACTTCCTAATTTTGTATCTTTGCAGCCGGTCAATTAATGGTACTATGATATACGTTAGTCGTCAGGAACATTTTAATGCTGCCCATAAGCTTTACAATCCGGATTGGTCGAAAGAAAAAAACATTGAGATCTTCGGGCCGTGCGCCAATGAAAATTGGCACGGGCATAATTTTGAACTGATTGTAACTGTTAAAGGATCGCCTGATCCTGAAACTGGCTTTGTGGTGGATTTAAAAAAACTTAGCACCTTAATTAAGCGGGAGATCACTGACAAGGTAGACCATAAAAACCTGAATCTCGATGTAGATTTCATGAAGGGTAAAATGGCCAGCTGTGAAGTATTGGTGATGGAGTTTTGGAAAATTCTGGCACCGAAGGTAAAAGAAATCACGGCTAACGGAGCATTGCACTCACTCAAGCTATACGAAACTCCCAGGAATTTTGTGGAGTATTTCGGGGATGCTTAGGTTGCATGTGACCAATGAAAAACAATTATAAACACATGAAATACTATATCATTGCCGGGGAAAGATCAGGGGATCTGCATGCAGCTAACCTTGTCAAGTCGTTGCGGCAATTGGACGCAGATCTTGAAATAAGAGGAATAGGCGGAGATTATATGAAGGAAAGTGGGGTCCAGATTCTGATGCATTACAAAGAATTGGCGGTAATGGGTTTTTTGGAAGTGCTGAAAAGTATTTTCAGACTTCGGAAATTCCTGCAAAAATGTCAGAACGATGTAGCCGCCTTTAAACCTGATGTGTTAATTTTAGTCGATTTTGCCGGTTTTAATATGCGTATGGCGAAATTTGGCAAGGCCAACAACTTCCGCACTTTTTATTATATTTCTCCAAAAATCTGGGCCTGGAATCAAAAAAGGGCACTTAAGATTAAAAAGTCGGTGGATAAAATGTTTGTAATCCTCCCTTTTGAAAAAGATTTTTACAAGCGATATGACTACCCGGTCGATTACGTCGGTAACCCATTACTCGATGCCATTAACGCATTTCAGCCCAACGATCATTTTAGCGCCAATAACCGTTTGGATGATAAGAAGATTATTGCCGTTTTACCGGGCAGCAGGCAGCAGGAAGTAGCCTACATCCTTGAAATAATGCTTAGTGTTATCAATGATTTTCCGGATTATCGATTTGTGGTGGCCGGAGTCGATAACCTGTCGCAGGAGGCTTATAAGGTCCTTGATGAAATTGATCGGGTGAGCCTGGTTTACGATCAGACCTATGATTTACTAACACAGGCGCAGGCAGCCATTGTTACTTCCGGAACGGCCACGCTTGAAACCGCCCTGCTGAATGTTCCCCAGGTGGTCTGTTACAGAACCAGCAATTTTACTTATCGCATTGCCAAGCATTTAATAAAAGTCGAATATATTTCCCTGGTAAACCTTATCGCGGGGCAGGAAGTGGTCAGGGAGTTAATTCAACACGAATTAAACTATGAAAACCTTAAGAATGCGGTAAGGGCTATATTGCCTGGGGGACCGGAGAGACAAAATGTCTTGTCGGGTTATGTAAAAGTGCATGAGTTACTAGGCAATAAAAAAGCCTCGCAAACTACTGCAAGGCTTATGGTGGATTATCTTTCCTGAAAGAAATCTAAGCGACTTTCAGTTTGTTAAACTTAGATTTTTCAAACTTGTCTTCAGCATAGGTTTTGGTGATGACCAATTTTTTTACATTGGGATTTGAAGGAAGTTCAAACATAGCGTCCGTGACAATAGCCTCAAAAATCGATCGCAAGCCCCTGGCGCCAAGCTTAAAGTCTACGGCTTTGTCCACAATATAATCGAGTGCTTCCTGGCGTACTTCCAGTTTGATATCTTCCATTTCAAAAAGCTTTTTGTATTGCTTTGTCAATGCGTTTTTAGGCTCGGTCAGGATTTGTTTCAAAATATTCCTGTCCAGCGGATTGAGGAATGTCAAAACCGGCAACCTGCCTATTAGCTCGGGGATTAAACCAAATGACTTCAGATCCTGTGCCGTAATATATTGCAGCAGGTTTTCTTTGTCGAAATTAAAATCGTCGTTTTTGGAAGAAAAGCCAAGTGGCTTTGTATTTAAACGGGAAGCGATGTTCCTATTAATACCGTCGAAAGCCCCACCACAAATAAACAGGATGTTTTCGGTATTCACATTGATCATCTTTTGATCTGGGTGTTTTCTTCCCCCCTGTGGTGGCACATTCACCGAGGTACCTTCCAATAACTTGAGCAACGCCTGCTGCACACCCTCGCCGCTTACATCCCTGGTGATAGAGGGATTATCCGATTTTCTGGCGATTTTATCTATTTCATCTATGTAAACAATGCCCCGCTCTGCCGCCTCTACCTCGTAATTGGCAGATTGCAGTAACCGGGTCAAAATACTTTCAACATCTTCTCCGACATAACCTGCTTCCGTGAGTACCGTGGCATCAGCGATACAAAAAGGAACCTGCAGAATTTTGGCTATAGACCTGGCCAGATAAGTTTTACCTGTTCCCGTCTCACCGACCATAATGATATTGGATTTTTCAATCATTATATCATCGTCGGCCTTTTTCTGCATTAACCTTTTGTAGTGATTATAAACGGCAACGGAAATAACCTTCTTGGCCTCATCCTGTCCAATGACAAATTGATCAAGAAATGACTTCATTTCAATTGGTTTTACAAGATTGAAATGCGGAGCGTCATCGCTTGCCTTTGTCTTTAACTCCTCTGCCAATATTTGCTGGGCCTGATTGATGCAAATGTTACAGATATGGGCATGGATCCCAGAAATCATCAGATCTACATCTTTCTTATTCCTTCCACAAAATGAGCAGGTAACTTGTGTCATAATATTATCTTTTAACTTTTCTTTTTGACCAAAACTTCGTCAATCAGTCCATATTCCTTTGCCTCCGGTGCTGTCATCCAAAAATCCCTATCCGAGTCCTTTTCAATTTTGTCTATACTTTGTCCGCTGTGGTTGGCCAAAATGGCATATAGTTCTTTTTTTAACGACATGATCAACTTAAAGGATATCTCCATATCGCTTGAAGGTCCCTGCATTCCGCCTGAGGGTTGATGGATCATCACCCTGGCATGTGGTAAGGCCGACCTTTTGTTGGCTGCCCCACCGGCTAAAAGTACAGCCCCCATCGAAGCTGCCAATCCCGTGCAGATAGTGGCTACGTCAGGACTGATATATTGCATGGTATCGTACATACCCAGCCCGGCAGTAACCGACCCCCCAGGACTGTTTACGTATAACAACACGTCTCTGTTGGCATCCACCGACTCCAGGAATAACAATTGAGCGGTAATAATGTTAGCAATATTGTCGTCAACCGGCATACCCAGAAAAATAATTCTATCCATAATTAACCTGGAGAAAACGTCAATTTCTCTGAAGTTGGTAGGCCGTTCTTCAATAACCGCCCTGGTCATGTTCTCGATTCTTTGTACATAGCTGTCGAAGGTGCTACCGCTAATTCCTTGTCCTTTTATAGCGTATTTCCTGAATTCTTCTTTATTCATGTCCATTAACAAAATATTATCTGTAATAAAAAAAGGTTCTTTTAAAAAAGATTCCTAATATAACTATAAAGAGTTGAATTTAGTTTGAAACTAGTTTTTTAAATTTTTCCAAGTCAACTTTTTTATGACTCACGCTGATTTTCTCTTTAATGCAGGCCATTACCTTCTCGGATTGTGCCTGTTGGAAAACTTTATGATAATTATTACCATTTTCGCCTTTAAGATAGTTATCGACAAAGGCATCAATACTATCCTCAAACTGGGCTCCCAGACCTGATTGCGCAAATTGTGCCCTGATTATTTCCCGGGTTTTTTCCAAGACGTCTTCGTGCTCTACTTTGATTTGCTCGTCCTCGACAATTTTATTCTTTATCAACGACCATTTCAGGTCTTTGATATAGGCATCATACTCCTTTTCAATATCTTCCGCTGTTATCTTGCCTTCATTGGCGGTCATTAACCATTTTTTTAGAAATTCATCAGGCAATTCGATCTTAGTGGATTCCACAAATTTATTTTGTATCGAGTAATCGAGAAAAGACAGTGTTTCTTTTTCGTAGTTGGCGCCAATAGTTGACTTTACTTTTTCCAGAAATTCTTTTTCCGAGGTCACATTGTCTTTGCCAAAAATCTTATCAAAAAACTCCTGGTTCATTTCGCCGGGAATTTTACGATTGATATTTTTAATACTGAACTCGAAGTCTCCGGCCATGGCTTTTGTTTCATCTTCGCTCATTCCCAATATATGGCTTAATTCATGTGTATCGGAAAATGCTTTATGGAGATCAAATTTGATGGTATCTCCGCCTTTTAACCCAACAAACTTTTTGGCTAGCTTCTTGTCAATCTGGGTCGACTCAAGTAACAAATCTTTGGTAAAATCGCCCTGGGTAAGTGTGCCGTAGAACGCATCTCCTGCTTCACTTACTTCGGGGTTAGTCATGGTGCCGTACTGAAGTTTCAGATTATCCAGGGTCTCATTGATTACCTTATCATCGACGCTGATGTCGTAGGCAGTTACCTTTACCTTCGACGACAGGTCATACTGGAATTCATTGACCATACCAATATTGTATTCAAAATCAAAGTCTCTTTGATTTTCCCAATCAATGTCTTTTGACTTATCGTGGTTTGGCAAAGGTTCTCCTAAAATATTAATTTTGTTATCCTTGATGTAGCTGGTAAGCGATTGGGACAAAATCTGGTTGATTTCTTCAACCAAAATTGATTTGCCATAAAGTTTTTTAATGTAATTAAATGGCACTTTTCCAGGACGAAAACCCTTTATATTGGCTTTTTTACTGTAATCCTTTATTTTTTCTTCAACTTGTGGTTGATAATCATCTTCCTTTAACGTAATTTTAATAAAGCCTTCAGTTAAGGTTTTTTTTTCTAATGTAATGTCCAAAGCTTTAAAATTTAGTTAATTATAATATTTAGAGTTAATCAAAAACCCTCAATCTCGAGGTGGTTATTTCGTGACCGAGGGTTCGTATTTTGTGCGGATGGAGGGACTCGAACCCCCATGCCTCGCGGCGCTAGATCCTAAGTCTAGTGCGTCTACCAATTTCGCCACATCCGCAATCATTTTTTGGAAGTGCAAAGGTAAATAATAATTAAATAGTTTCAATGGGCATTTAAAGAAAAAATTTAATTTCAGCGAAGGATATTGTGACATATTTCAGTGGATATAAATTTTCTTTTTTTAAAGTATCTGATATTAAAAATGGTATTGTTATCTTTATTAAAAGTCGAATTATAATGATTTTCGGATGCAAGTAGTTGATGCAGAAGTAGAGAAAAAAGAAATACTAAATAAATACCGGAAACTCCTTAGATACTCAAAGCCATTCTTAAAAGACGGCGACGCGAAGCTGATTAAAAAGGCATTTAATACTTCTTTGGAAGCCCATAAAGAAATGCGCCGAAAGTCCGGTGAACCGTACATTTTTCACCCCTTAGCGGTAGCCCAGATATGTGTCGAAGAAATTGGCTTGGGCACCACCTCCATTATCTCGGCTTTGCTGCATGATGTGGTGGAGGATACTGAGATGGAATTGGAGGATATCAAATCGGAATTTGGCCCCAAAGTGTCTAAAATTATTGACGGGCTCACTAAAATATCCGGTGTGTTTGAATACGGCTCTTCTCAGCAAGCTGAGAATTTCCGGAAAATGTTACTTACGCTTTCACAGGACGTCAGGGTGATTTTGGTCAAACTGGCTGATCGTCTTCATAATATGCGTACCCTGGAAAGTATGCCCAGGAACAAGCAGCTAAAAATAGCTTCTGAAACTATTTATCTCTATGCACCTCTGGCTCATCGCCTCGGATTATACGCTATCAAGTCGGAATTGGAAGATTTATACCTGAAATTTTCGGAGGCGGATGTGTTCAGAGAGATTTCCTTTAAAATTAATGCCACCAAGGATGCCAGGAATCGATCGATCCGAAGATTTATGGCGCCAATTCAAAGAGAATTAAAGGCGCAGGGTTACGACTGCATTATCAAGGGAAGACCGAAATCGATATTCTCCATCTGGAACAAGATGAAGAAACAGGAAATTCCGTTTGAGCAGGTATACGACCTGTTTGCCATCAGGATTATATTAAATTCTGACCTGGCTTCTGAAAAAGCGGATTGCTGGAAAGTGTATTCGATCGTAACAGATTTCTACCAGCCCAACCCCGACAGGCTACGTGACTGGATCAGCACTCCTAAAGCAAACGGATATGAATCTTTACACACCACGGTAATGGGGCCCAACGGACAATGGGTGGAGGTGCAGATCCGGACCCAAAGAATGGATGAAATTGCCGAAAAAGGATATGCAGCCCATTGGAAATATAAGGATAACGGCAACAGCCCTGAATCCGGACTTGAGCAGTGGATCAACCGCGTACGTGATCTTATGGAGCAAAGTGATTCGAGCGCCAGAGAATTTGTAGATGATTTCAGGTCCAATTTGTTTAGTGAAGAAGTGTTTGTCTTTACGCCAAAAGGAGACCTGAAGATACTACCCAACGGCGCCACGGCCCTGGATTTTGCCTTCGACATTCATACCGAAGTTGGAGAGCATTGCCTGGGAGCCAAAGTCAATTCAAGACTGGTACCATTAAATTATGTACTGCACAATGGCGATCAGGCCGAAATACTCACCTCCAATAAGCAAAAACCTACGGAAGGCTGGCTTAAATATGTAAAAACTACCAAGGCAAGGTCCAAAATAAAAGAGGCACTCAAAGAAGAGGAAAAGCAGGCAACTGCCAACGGCAAAGAAATAGTGTTCAGGAAATTGAAACAAATTAAGGTTGACCCCAACCCGGAAACCATCAATCACCTGAGAGCCTTTTTTAATGCCAAATCTTTGAATGAGTTATATTATAAGGTATCTGTTGGCATCATCGACCCGAAAGATATCAAAAAGTTTAAAGAAACCAGAAGTATTCACAAAACTGGGGTGAAGGGAAATATTTCGGACGCTACGACTTTTGCCAGAGAATTTTCAAGGCTCAAAGGAAAGAAACAGGATATATTATTCATCGGTGAGGATATGGACAAAGTTGACTATAAATTATCCCGCTGCTGTAATCCTATACCCGGAGACGACGTGTTTGGCTTCATAACTGTTAATGAAGGTATTAAGATCCACCGTACCAATTGCCCTAATTCCATTGAATTAATGTCTAATTATGGATACAGGATCGTGAAGGCCAAGTGGGCGTCACAAAAGGAAACCGCCTTTTTAGCGGGACTGAAAATTATTGGAACAGACCGGGTCGGACTGATCAACGATGTCACCAAAGTAATATCGGATGAATTAAAAGTTAACATGAGAAGCATTACCATTGATACAGACACAGGAATTTTTGATGGGAATATCTCACTTTATGTTAACGACAAACTTCACCTTGAACTGCTGATTAATAAACTGGAAAAAGTCAACGGAGTAGTTAAAGTTACCCGCTATGACCCAGCCTAGACCCTTCCAGAGAATTATCCAATTTTGAAATACAGTTGTCAAATTCAAATAAAAAGATAGCGGCAGGAATTATTGTGTATTATGATTATATTTGCAAGGGTCGTTTACTTTTTTTAGTAAGGATCTTTAAATACGGGTAATTTGATAAGTTATTAAAAAGGGCCGTTTGTCCATTAGCCAATC
>JAUJEB010000007.1:652500-655069 GCA_030442055.1 Agaribacillus aureus
CGGTCGGAGCCCATTAGTTGGGTGACGGCGTGCCTTTTGCATAATGAGCCTACGAGTTACACCTTGCTGGCAAGGTTAAGTGATATAAGTCACGTATCCGGAGCGAAAGCGAGTCTGAATAGGGCGTTGTAGTCAGCAGGGGTAGACGCGAAACTTGGTGATCTACCCATGACCAGGGTGAAGTTCTGGTAACACAGAATGGAGGCCCGAACCAATAGACGTTGAAAAGTCTTTGGATGAGTTGTGGGTAGGGGTGAAAGGCCAATCAAACCAAGAAATAGCTCGTACTCCCCGAAATGCTTTTAGGAGCAGCGTTCAGGGATGTCTAATAGAGGTAGAGCTACCAATAGGACTAGGGGGAGTCATATCCTACCAAATCCTGATGAACTCCGAATGCTATTAGATTACCTGAGCAGTGAGGGTCAGGGTGCTAAGGTCCTGATCCGAGAGGGAAAGAACCCGGACCAACAGCTAAGGTCCCCAAATATATGCTAAGTTGAACAAAGGCGGTCCAGTTGCTTAGACAGCCAGGATGTTGGCTTGGAAGCAGCCATTCATTTAAAGAGTGCGTAACAGCTCACTGGTCGAGCGACAGGGCATCGATAATGATCGGGCATCAAGCATATTACCGAAGCTTTGGAATTATTTTATAATTGGTAGGGGAGCATTCTAATGATGAAGAAGTCACGGGGCGACCTGTGGTGGAGACATTAGAAAAGCAAATGTAGGCATAAGTAACGATAATGCGGGCGAGAAACCCGCACACCGAAAGACTAAGGTTTCCCCGGCAATGCTAATCAACCGGGGGTTAGTCGGGGCCTAAGGCGAACCCGAAAGGGGTAGTCGATGGACAATCGGTTAATATTCCGATACTAGCTAAACAGAGTGATGGGGTGACGGAGGAGTGAAAGCACTGCGTACTGACGGAATAGTACGTTGAACACTGAAGGTATATGACTTATAGGCAAATCCGTAAGTTGTGCTAAAGGTGGACAGTACCACAATGCTTCGGCAGCGTGGATAATGTGCCTAATCAGACTTCCAAGAAAACCCTCTAAGCGTTTACTGTTTAGCTACCCGTACCGTAAACCGACACAGGTAGTTGAGGAGAGAATCCTAAGGTGCTCGAGTGATTCATGGCTAAGGAACTAGGCAAAATAGCCCTGTAACTTCGGGATAAGGGGCGCTTCCCCACCTTCGGGTGGGAAGCCGCAGTGAAAAGGCCCAGGCGACTGTTTAACAAAAACACATGGCTTTGCGAAATTGAAAGATGAAGTATAAGGCCTGACACCTGCCCGGTGCCGGAAGGTTAAGGGGGGATGTTATCCTTCGGGAGAAGCATTGAACTGAAGCCCCGGTAAACGGCGGCCGTAACTATAACGGTCCTAAGGTAGCGAAATTCCTTGTCGGGTAAGTTCCGACCTGCACGAATGGTGTAACGATCTGGGCACTGTCTCGGCCATGAGCTCGGTGAAATTGTAGTCGCGGTGAAGATGCCGCGTACCCGCAACGGGACGGAAAGACCCCATGAACCTTTACTACAGCTTAACATTGGTATTGGGTAAATGATGTGTAGGATAGGTGGGAGACTATGAAATGGCGTCGCCAGGCGTTGTGGAGTCACCCTTGAAATACCACCCTTTATTTATCTGATGCCTAATCCGTGTATGCGGAGACATTGTTTGGTGGGTAGTTTGACTGGGGTGGTCGCCTCCAAAAAGGTAACGGAGGCTTTCAAAGGTACCCTCAGCACGATTGGTAACCGTGCGCAGAGCGTAATAGCATAAGGGTGCTTGACTGTGAGACCCACAAGTCGATCAGGCACGAAAGTGGGATATAGTGATCCGGTGGTTCCGCATGGAAGGGCCATCGCTCAAAGGATAAAAGGTACTCTGGGGATAACAGGCTGATCTCCCCCAAGAGCTCATATCGACGGGGAGGTTTGGCACCTCGATGTCGGCTCGTCACATCCTGGGGCTGGAGAAGGTCCCAAGGGTTGGGCTGTTCGCCCATTAAAGTGGCACGCGAGCTGGGTTCAGAACGTCGTGAGACAGTTCGGTCCCTATCTGTTGTGGGCGTAAGAAGCTTGAGAGGATCTGACCTTAGTACGAGAGGACCGGGTTGGACAAACCGCTGGTGTATCAGTTGTGCCGCCAGGTGCATTGCTGAGTAGCTATGTTTGGCAGAGATAAGCGCTGAAAGCATCTAAGTGCGAAACTCACCTCAAGATGAGGCTTCTCTATAAGGGACGTCAGAGACGATGACGTAGATAGGTTGCAGGTGTAAAGGCAGAGATGTCAAAGCTGAGCAATACTAATTACCCGAGAACTTTCTTAAACTCCAGGCCCAGTGTAGTAGATGTTACTCTTTCGCAGTCATGTCAATAGTTTGTTGATAAACAGAAGATATTAAGCTTTCCTCGAAGATTAAAATCAAAAGGGGGGAGTAAAGATTTTATGGTGATTATAGCACCGGGGTCCACCTCTATCCATTCCGAACAGAGAAGTTAAGCCCGGTAGCGCTGATGGTACTGCTGTCAAAGGTGGGAGAGTAAGTCATTGCCAGCCTT
>JAUJEB010000008.1 GCA_030442055.1 Agaribacillus aureus
ATTTTCTTTTTTAAGCTTCCCTCCGTTCAATGCACCAAATTTACCCATCTTTTGTTTTAGCTTGGTCAGTTTACTTTGGGCCGCCAACAGTTTCTCTTGCTGTCCGGCAAAATGGTCCTTGGCCATGGTTTTGGCCTTTTGCGCCGCCTTTTCCTTTGCATACCCCTTCTCTCCCATTTGACTCATTTGTTCCTGATAGGGGCTGAAAGTGGCTTTTTTATTTTCGAAAGCTTTTACGGCTTCAAGATCCCGGGCCTTTTGTTCCAATGCTTCCGGTGCGTTATTTACCTGCTCCTGATAGGACTGCACTTTCCCCGTGTATTCCTGCCATGGTTGTTGGCCGAGGTTTAGTTTATCCATATTGATGCTTTGGCCCAGTTGTTCAAACTCTTTGTTAAAAGTGGATTTCCAGGTCTCTGCCTGTCTTTTGACCAGAGACAGTTGCTCTTTTTCATGTATGGTGCCTTTTAGCTCGGAGAGTTTTTTATGAAGACTATTGGTAAATTCCGGTGAAATTTTTTCCTGTCTCAGCTGGTTGGTCAACTGGTCCAGGTTCCCAACCTGGCTCGCTGCATCTTTCAACTTTCCTGTCTTGCCTACTAATTTATCCTGTACGGCCAGATGATTTGATTTTCGCCACAGACTGTCGAGCTTAGGGCTCAATTTGCCTTTGGAACGTAACTGTTCTATTTTGCCTTGCAAGGCCTGATGAATGGAGTCTTGCAGGTGGGATGCCTTGTTTTCCAACAGGGTTAGCCTGGTAGTGGCCTCTTTTTGCGTCAATTCCATCCGGTTAAGTACGCTATCACTTTTTGATTTAAGGACCATTACCTTTTTTACCTGATCCGGGGTAAGGCTATCTGTGTTTAATTGGTAGTTGGTGAGCCGACTTTCTAAGTATTGCAGGCTATCCATTGATTTTTTAAGCCGACTATAGACAGGCGCTGACTTGGGATCAGGAAGGCTATCCAAAGAAAGGTAAGATTTTATGCCAGTGATCTCGGCTTTATGCTCCACCACCTGCCAGGCAAATAGCTGCCCGGAAAATAGCAAGCCAAAAATCATTGGCAAAATTAGCATTAGTCGAAATATAGGTTTCCCGTTTTCCAAAATAAATAATTTTTAACAGCATTGATACTTTGCACATAGCAAAGCAATAATATGCCAAGGCTATCATAAAAATTAAATTGCTGTTGAAAGAGCGAAGCAATTCTTATTGCAAACAAACATCTTTCATAAGTCAGCTAACAGCATAACTCATGGTCTTAAATCCTTTATTGGATCGTAACGACGGTTGACAAGATCTGCCAGATGCAAAGCGCCAATATGGAAAGAGAAATTGACAAATTTGCACGATTGAGATATACAAAGCTAATTGGAAGAATAATACCAAGCAAGGCTTTTAAACTAAAAAAATATCAGAATTCTCGACATTTTTTGTACAAGACTGAATTACAGTTAGTTAAAATGTCAATAAAACATTACTAAAAGCTAAAATTATGAACTTGGATCAAGTCAATGGTAGAAAAAATCGAGCGCCTGGATACAAAAAACGCTAATCCTGGTTTATTATACAAATGTTGTCATGATATATTTACAAGCTAAAGCATCCTTTGGTTTGATGATAATTCTTTGGGTATCGATTATAGAAATGCTGGAAAGGAGGATTACAAGAACTATACGATTCATGCAATTGGCTATGATGCTTTTGTATTTAATGGCATTTTCAACATTCTGATTGTGAGCATTGTTCCAACCATGGAATTAAACCGCAATACTTCAAGATGGTTCAAAGTATCATCAATTTGATCCTAAACCGGTACTGTCTTTTTCCATTCTTTACCTTGTTTTGTGATCTGTCCAAAACCCAGACCGTTTGAAAGTAAGGACGCATAAACTAAGATTCATCCAACGGCACGGCATAAGAATGCTTAATCTCGCCCATCACAAAGGTACTATGGGCACTGCCGATGTTTTGAATGGAACCAAGCTGATTTATCACAAAGTCCTGGTAATGCTTCATGTCTTTTACCAGAACTTTGAGTAAAAAATCATAATCTCCCGAAATATTATAACACTCAGTTACTTCGCGGAGGGATTTAATATCCTGCACAAATTTGTTACCTATTTCTTTGGTGTGTTCTTTCAACGTAATGTTGCAGAACACGATCAATGATTTGTTTAATTTTTCGGCATCCAGAATAGCGACATACTTTTTTATATACCCTCCCTTTTCCAGTCGCTTAATACGCTCAAAAACCGGGGTTGCTGAGAGGTGTACTTTCTTCGCTACCTCCTTTGTGGTGATGTTTGCGTTCTCTTGCAGCAGTTTTAAGATTTTCAAATCAATACGGTCCAAGTGTTCCATAGGTAAATTTTCTGTTCGACTGACAAAAAACGATGATTAAAAGTTTTTTTATCTGTCAAAATAATAAAATATAGATTGGTATTCCAATTTTATTTTTTTTCAAGGTGTTAAAACCTATTTATATAATTTTGGAAAGATTTTTTAATATTCAATAAAAGCACTTTAACATGAAAACAAATGTGTTGGGCTATCCCAGAATTGGGAGTCAAAGGGAGCTCAAAAAAGCATCTGAAAAATATTGGAAGGGGGCTGTCGCCTTTGATGCATTATATGAAACAGGCAAAAATATCAGGAAACAAAACTGGTTGTTGCAACGGGAATTGGGCGTAGATCTTATTCCGTCCAATGACTTCTCTTTTTACGATCAGGTACTGGATATGTCCCTTACCGTCGGGTGCATTCCGGATAGGTATCATGCCCTAAAAAATGATAAAGATCAAATAGACCTCTACTTCGCCATGGCGCGTGGCATTCAAAGAGATGGCTATGATATCACGGCGATGGAAATGACCAAATGGTTTGATACAAACTATCATTACATTGTGCCTGAATTTGAAAAGCAGCAGGAATTTGTCGTTTTTTCATCCAAAATTATTGATGAATACCAGGAGGCTTTGGCGTTGGGGATTAAAACGAAACCAGTGCTTATAGGCCCTGTAACCTACCTGTTAATTGGAAAGGAAAAAGAGGAGGGTTTTCATAGAATAGCCTTGTTGGAAAAACTCCTTCCAGCATATATGGAATTGCTTGAGAGGCTAAGTGCGCGGGATGTTGAATACATTCAGTTTGATGAGCCGTGCCTGGCATTGGATTTAACGCAACAGGAAAAAGAAGCCGTTTCGCACTGTTACGGTGAAATCGCGGAACGATTCCCCCATATAAAAGTGATTCTTACCAATTATTTTGACTGTTATGGAGATAACCTGACCACCGTCCTGTCTTTACCCGTTGACGCCTTGCACCTGGATCTTGTGCGTTGCCCTTCACAGCTGGACGACATATTAAATTCAGATCAGCTCAATAAAAATATGACACTATCTTTGGGTGTCGTGGATGGAAGAAACGTGTGGAAAAATGATTTTGAGAGTGCTGTTAAGACCATTGAAAAAGCAGTGGCTGTACTCGGTGAAGAAAAAATCTGGATAGCTTCTTCCTGTTCCCTGTTACATTGCCCTTACGATCTGGAGCTGGAGACCGATGAAAAAAGCTTGCCTGCCGAGGTCAAACAATGGCTGGCATTTGCCAGGCAAAAGGTTGAGGAGATCACCACCCTTAAAAGTATAGCAACCGGCGATAACTCCGCTGCCACCATTCAAAAGTTGGAGGCAAACCGTCGCGCAAACCAGATTAGAAAAGCGTCGCGACATATTCATAACCCCGAAGTAAAATCCAGAATTTCGCAACTGACGGCAGCCGATAGCAAGAGGATCTCCGGTTTTGATATGCGAAAAGCAAGACAAAAAGAAAAGCTGAATTTACCCCAATACCCCACGACTACCATAGGCTCTTTTCCGCAGACCAGGGAAGTGAGAAGCTGGAGATCGCAATTGAAGAAAAATAAAATTTCAAAAGCTGAATATGATGAATTAATCAAAAAGGAAACAGAAGAAACCATCCGTTTCCAGGAAGATATTGGGCTTGATGTACTTGTGCATGGTGAATTTGAAAGAAATGATATGGTGGAATACTTCGGGGAAAAACTGGAGGGTTTTGCTTTTACCAACTTTGGCTGGGTGCAGAGTTATGGGAGCAGATGTGTAAAGCCTCCGATCATTTTTGGAGATGTCTTAAGAAAAGATCCGATGACGTTAAAATGGTCTGCCTACGCACAGTCGCTCACGACAAAACCGGTTAAGGGTATGCTGACAGGACCGGTAACGATCCTGCAATGGTCTTTTGTAAGAAATGATCAACCCGGTTCCTTAACCTGCAAGCAGATAGCCCTTGCTATTCGCGATGAGGTAAATGATCTTGAAAAAGCCGGGCTTGACGTCATTCAAATAGACGAGCCGGCGATCAGAGAGGGTTTGCCCCTCCGCAAGGAATATTGGAAAGAATACCTGGAATGGGCGGTGGAATCGTTTAGAATTTCGTCCAGCGGTGTAAAGGATACGACGCAGATCCATACCCATATGTGTTATTCCGAATTTAACGATATCATTGCCAGTATCGCCGAGTTGGATGCTGACGTAATTACTATTGAAACATCCCGGTCAGAGATGGAATTGCTGGATGCATTTGTCGAGTTCAAATATCCCAACGAAATTGGGCCAGGGGTGTATGATATACACTCTCCCAGGGTGCCGACAGAAGATGAGATGGAGAAATTGCTTATAAAGGCCAGCGAGCTAATCCCAGTCGACAATCTTTGGGTAAATCCCGACTGTGGATTAAAAACCAGGGATTGGCCTGAAACCAGGTCTGCGCTTACAAACCTGGTTAATACGGCTAAAAAAATGAGGGCAAGGGCTTTATCAGACGGACGGGACTAATTATTGAGATAATCCGATTGCCTTAATTAGGCCACCGTGGTCTTTTTGTCCCTGACGCAAGTATCAAAGCAAAACCAGGATGCTTTGATACTTTTTGCTATTTTGATTTCGTTGACGATTGGGTTCCTGCATTGACACGATAGGAGAAAATGTAGTATCCTATAACAAACACCAAAATCCACGAAACAGTGATAATTACATGCTCGGCAATCGAAATCTGGTATCTTTTGATTAACAAGATATACATGAATATTTGAATGGCGACCACAAACAACCAGTTCACATATCGCCATTTCCCCATTCGTTTCTTTCTCAAGACGGCCACATTTTTTATTTTCCTCTTTAAGGAAATCCATGTGCCGGTTAATATAAGTCCTGAAATAGCCAGCCCGAAAATGAACCAGATAACTTTGGTTACCCACCCTCCCCAGTAGCCGAAATGCAAGGGATCTGCAATGTCGTTGATCCACGTAATTGTATTGATGCTTTCGGCTCGCTGAACTTTAATAACCTCATAGTTATAGGGATTGATATAGACTCTATTTGCCCTGGGCCGTACCAGAGGAACTTTAGACAATCCTGTGATATAAACAGGCCTGCCATTTTTGGATGGAACAAACAAGTTGTTCACTTCCAGATTGGGGATTGATTTTTTTGCCAGATTGACACAGCGGTCATAATCCAGGTAATAAGTAAAGTTTTCAATAGGGTTATTTACAAATTGAGTGCTATCAATAGGCGGTGTTTCAACCCTTAGGTAAGGCGATACCTTTGGTAAATCGGCTCTTTCTACAAAATACCAGATGCCTGTTACCGAGATCAGAGCCATAAAGGGAATTGACCATACGCCAACCAATCTGTGCAGACTTCGAAAAAAAACATTGAAACCCTTTCCTGTGGTTAACACAAATAATTTTTTGTACCAGTGCTTGTAGGAGACTATGCCTGTGATGAGGGATACCAGCAAAACAAAACCAAAAAACAATACAATGAAGTTGCCGACCTGAAAAGGAATAAAAAGATAATAATGCAGATCTCTGAAAAACCGCTGAATGGTGAGATTGGCACTTCCCTGGATCTCTCCGGTATAAGGGTTGGCAAAGACATAACGGATGACCCCGTTTACCTTTGTTGTGATAATGTCAGCCAAATAGGGTTCCCTGGATCGCGACCAAAATATTATTTCGCCATCTGGATAAACCTTTTCCAGATTGCTTACCACAAGATTTTTAGAGGCCCGTTGCTCTTGCGGAGTGGTGCGCATTTCGGGATTGAACAACCAATCCAATTCATGACTAAACACAGCCAATGTACCAGAAAAGCATACTATGAAAAATAGTATGCTTAACTTGATGCCTATCCAGCTGTGGATATCGAATAATAACCTTTTAGAAAGATATGCCATAGAGTATGCTTATGTCATATATTACACTCAAAAGGTGTAGGCAACATTGAGTAGAAAATTCCTCGGCGCGCCAGGGAATAAACGAACAAAACTATAGCCGCCGACCCAATGTGTTTTATCAAAGAGATTATTCATATTTACTGAAAACCTGAATTTATTAACCTGATAATAAACCGCGGCGTCAAAAATTGTGTAACTGGGCAATGTGAGCCCTAACACCTCTCCATTTACCTCGCGGAAAGTGTCGAAAGTATTCCGCTCTGTTACAAAGTTAGCACCCAGCGCAAATCCTACACCGTCAAGCACGCCGTTGTCAATAGTATATTTAGCCCAAAAACCTCCCTGATGTTCCGGGGCATTTTCTTTAATGCGACCAATCTCATTTTCATCATCGCTTTCAGTAATTTCTGCCTGGTTATAAGCATAGTTAGCAGTAATGCTGAGATTTGGCGTAATTCTTCCTATCAGATCCAACTCTATACCAGTAGCCCTTTCCTGGCCGCGTTGTTCCAGCCTGTCGGGGTTCCCTGGGTCATTGGCATTGACAAGTATGTTGTTTTGCTCGATGCGATAAATTGCAACGTTAGCCGATAGTTGGCTTTTGAAAAACTCACCTTTCGCTCCAACTTCCCACATATTGGCGGAAAGCGGGTCAAACGGGCCCCCCGCGTTTGGATCAAGTAATGTCGAAGCGGACTGAGGCTGAAAACTCTCGGTATACGTCCCATACAAATTGATTTTGTCAGATAATTCATATACTACACCAACTCGTGGAAGCAGCTTGTCCTGCTTGATCGTTTCTTCGTCGGGTAAATCGAAATTTGCTATATCCCTGTAATTTTCCTGTCGGATGGCTAAAAGTACTTTCCACTTATTAAAACTGATTTGATCCTGTAGGTAAAATCCATAGGTAAAATACTTTGAAGAAGCAAAAGATGATTTTCCATCGAAAATATATTCATGAGGATAAGCCACCACATAACGTGGATTCTGGAGATCAAAGTGCGGTATGTTTGGTACAGGGAGGCCGTTTTCGAATACATAAGCAGCTGCATTGGCCGGGTTGTAATTAGCTGTACCACCGTTGGCTGTTCTGTATCTTCTGGCACGGGATTGACCACCGCCTACAGGTTCAACCTGTTGGATATAGTCTATTCCAGCTAACAATTGATGGTGAAGATTGCCGGTTTTGCCATTAAAGGTGAAATAGGAGGTCAGGTTGTCGGACACTCTCTTCCTGACACGATTGATTACCTGCATTTCCATCAGTGTGGGGATTTGATTTCCCAGGCTGTCAACCGCAAAGCTATTGGAGGTACGATGCTCAAACAGATCTTCATCCCAGGCATATTTCATATATGATGCGTTGAAGGACACATTTTGCGAAAATTGATGATTGAGTGAAAGGGTGAAGTATTGGATATTATTGGTATGGTAATCATTGGTTTGCCCGATGGCAAAGGAAGTAGGGGTGGAGCGGAGATCCGTTCCTGCTCTGGCTCCGAAAATTGGTTGACCCCTGTCTAGTTTCCCCTGGAATTGGTTGATGACCAAATCAAAATTAATCCTCGTTTTTTCAGTGGGGAGAAAAGAAATGGAAGGCGCAATTATATAGGATTTATTTTTCTGCAAGTCCCTGTAGGAATCGGCATCTTCGTAACCGAGGTTCAGACGGAATAAGAGATTTTCATTAACATTCACCGGTCCGGTGAAATCAAGGTTGGCCCGAAAAGTGTTGAAGCTTCCGGTGGTGAAACTTATTGCTTTTCTGGACTCATTTAATGGTTTTTTAGTAACATAGTTAATAGTTCCTCCAGGGTTGGCGTTGGCAAACAGCGCCGATGCAGGGCCCTTGATGACTTCCAGGCGTTCTATATTCGCCAATAACATCTGCGGTCCGAATATAGGCACTGAACGGAGGCCGTTGACCATTTTTGCCTGCCCGCTATTGTTTCTAAAACCTCTTAGCGTAAAATCATCGTAAAAGGAAAATTGATTGACCCCACTCATGTTTTTTACAATATCTGAGGTGCGATAGGCCTGCTGATCAGCGATAATCTCTTTGGTAACGTAGCTGACCGCCTGGGGCACATCCTTTAAGGGAGTGGCCGTTTTGGAAGCAACAAACGAAACCTCGTTTCTGTAGGTGGTAGCTTCTCTGCCAATAATTTCAACGGTTTGTAATAAGGTAGTTTCTTCCAGCAGGGTGAAATTTAATTCGAGGACCTCACCCTCGTTTGATTCAAAAACAATTTTTTGCCTTTGGGTCTTATAACCTATTCCTGTAACAACCAGCTGATAGGTGCCGGTCGGAATACGAGTAATTTCAAAAGCACCTTGCCCATCGGTAGATGTTCCAAAAGCAGTGCCTTCAAGTCCTATATTGATCCCCTGCAGTCCATTATTGTCGGCATCTGTTATAGTACCCTTAACAACATTATTGGCAGTTTGTTGCGCCAATATGTTGATAGCAGTGAGTAATATAGCGAAAAATAGTAGCGTTTTTTTCATGATCATAACCTTTTGTTATTTAGAGTGTTTCTAAATAGCAAATGTAAAGGGCTAAGTTTGCCCCAACAATACCTAGTGAAGGTCATTTAAGATAACTAATGCTAGCTAGCTTATAGATCGGGAGTAGTGATTCCCAATGCCACTTCCACGGCTTTTATCAACTACGTGGGAGGAAATGAGCTTGATTTTCTGGTGGAGGTATTTGACAATATGACGGATGACACGCCATAAAAGGATTTGGATATTGTTAGCGACTTTGAACCCTTTTATACAAACGGCTCGCTGCCTAAAATTGTGCTTTTTAAGAATAACCTGGGAAAGGTCGGCGTCATTAAAGTAACGGCCGTAGTCTTCGGAATAGAGGAAAGTAGCATAACGTTTGACTTGAAGGTTCAAAAGTGAAAATTTTCCGATTTGTGTTCCACAGGAACTGATTTCAACCATCTGAGCATTCAAGGTCCATAAATTTTACAGTCCCATTATGGGAATCTGACACATATATTTCCCAAAATGAGAATCTTGCCAAAAGCAGGAAATACATACCATCGTGCATTTGAATCAATTCATCGTCAAAAACCTTAAAACCATCTAGTCATCCATTCGTCGGCAGACATGTTGTTTTTTACCTCAAAAAAAAACATAGAAAAATGAACAAAATATCAGAGTTTAAAAAAGCAGATGGACACGTATACGTAGAGATATATTATGATCCGGAACACCATATGGTAATGGACGTGTGGAAAGGAAATTTTGGCACACAGGAAAATTTTCGAAAAGGAATCATGAAGGCAATTGAAGTAATCAAATTCCATGGTTGCAGGGCCTGGGTAGGAGATTTAAGAGAGATGAAAGGGTCTTTTGATTCCTCCAACGACTGGATGTTTCAGACGGCAGTGCCGCAGGCAAAACTGTATGGACTCACCCGGGCAGCTATCATTTGGCCTGAAAATGTGTTTAGCAAGCTTTCTGCCAAAGATACCATGCAAAAAGTAGGTTATTTGGAGCTTCGAGCCTTTGATAAACCCGAAGAAGCCTTTAAATGGGTTAAGGCAGACATTCAGCTAGCCTCCTGATATCCGGTCAGTCATTGAAACCGGCAAGGTAGCCGACGGGATAGGTGTTAACGATTTTGATCACGCCTCTTATTTTGATCACGCCTCTTTTTAACACCAATCTACGGATATATTTCTAATCTTTAGCGAAGGTCACCCCCCCGACTTTCCGGAATGCCGGCAAATTTCCTTTTAAATTATCGCCTATATGGATGAACTTGTTAATTTTGGATCCGTATAGAATTAGTTACCTCAACAAGTTAATTTAAGATACCGAAGGCCGATGAATATCCAGATCAGACCCGTAAAGGAGGGCGATTTTGCCGATATTGTTGAACTATTTAAGGAGTTTGCCCTATTTGAAAAACATCCTGAGAAAATGACAAACTCCGTGGAGCAGATGTTGAAGGAAAAAGAGTACTTTCATTGTTTCTTGGCCGAAACACCTAAAAATGAAATAATAGGGTACGTTACCTACTTTTTTTCATATCATACCTGGACCGGAAAATCCCTTTATATGGATGATCTCTATGTAAAAGCAGATTTTCGAAATCAGGGCATTGGAAAAAGGTTGCTGGATGCGGTAATCGGATATGCAAGACACGAAAAATGTAACAAAGTTCGCTGGCAGGTATCAAATTGGAATAAGAAAGCCCAGGAATTTTATAAGAAGATAGGCGCTGAAATTGACGACGTCGAGCTGAATTGTGATCTCCCGTTAAAATGATCCGAATTTAGCAAAGGAGGATGTACACAAGCACTTTTGCAAAGTAATCTAAAACCGTTTTTGCCCTGAAAACTCCATGGCTTCTCCCTTACCAAAGCCAAAGCTGATCCCAAATGTTACAAATCGGCCTCTTTGGCGACTATTGCTTAAATAAAAATCAGGTTGTTCTGTTATCGTTTCAAATACGCGAGAGGCGAATACGTCGCGTATGCTTAGGTTTAATATGGTTTTGCCTTTCAGGATCTTTTTTCTCAAACCGAAATCTGCAAATATATTTTCCGAAATTTCCTGCTGAAAGGTTTGATATCTGGATCTGTAATCCCCGGAGATCTCCATATCAATATCCAGCGGAAATTTAAATTTTGCGGTTATCCTGGTAGACCACTGGTCGCCATCAAAATTGAATGAGGTCGCTTCGAAAGTACCGTCCCTGCTAAAATGGTTATAATTAAAATCACCGCTTACACTAAGCCATTTTGATGGAATGTATTTTGCGTTGACCTCCACACCCGTGACGTTGTTGGTGCCGATGTTTTCAGGCCTTGAGGTACTGACATTATTTTCAAATCTTGTAACACGTTCCACCACGTCTTTAGTATATCTATAATACAGCCCCAAATTCAATGACACACTACCCAGCTCATGGATGCTGGTGATCTCATACAGATCTGTAAACTCCGGCAGCAGATTGGGATTGCCTGTAAAAATGCTGAAGTTGTTGCGGATGTTGAAGAAAGGATTCAAATCCCACAATCTCGGTCTTCTGATCCGTTTTGAATAGCCGGCCTGGACGGATGAATGCTCTGACAACTTATAAGATGTATGAGCGCTTGGGAACAGGTTGGAGAAATTTAGATCATTGCGCTCATTGGTATTTTGCAAAAGCGTTTGTACGTCGGTGTGCTCCCACCTCAGGCCAAGTTTCACACCCCATTTATCATTTTCCAACGCCGCTGTGCTATAAACGGCAAAGACCTTTTGATCGTAATCAAAGATGTTGGTCAGATCCGGGTTATTTGTCGGTACACCATCCAAAAGATCACTTACCGCGAAATCATTGGTCACGTCCTTGATTTCATACTGGGCCCCTGTTTCCAGGGTATATTTTTCCAAAAAAGGATGCACATAATCCAGCTTAAAAGTGTATTGCGCCTCAGAAAAATCAGTACGTGTTTGTTGCTGGCTATTGGGATCACTTCCAAGCGTGGTGATGTTCTCGAAATCCGAGCGTTGGTCTTTTCCGAAAAAATTACCCAAAGCACTGAATAGCAGTGATTGCTCCTTGTTTCTTTCAAAATTCTTTTGGTACTGTAGCTCGTATTGCCATTTGGGATTGGTAGCCTCGGTTATCTCCAGACGTCTGGAACCACCTGTTTGTCCGCCACCTGCTTCCAGGAAGCTGAAATCAGTATCGGAGTCCTCGTCTTCTTTTTCGTAAGCAAAATGCCCCGATAAGGTTAACACGTTGTATTTATTGATGTAATAGTCCGTACCGAGAATAACGTTGATAAAGGATTCGTTTTTGTAACTTTTGCCAAAACTTTCAAGCCTTGTTTCGTTGATAAGATCCTGATTTACAGATTCATTATCACTTGGGAATGTTCTGCGGCCAATACCGAACTGACCAAAAAGATTGAGTTTTTCGGTTCTTTTGTTAACACTAAGGCCAAGGCTGTGATTGTTGGGTGTACCAGTATTTAAAGTTACCGAACCATTTAATCCGTTTGTATCTTCTTTTTTCAGAACAATGTTGATGATTCCGGTTGTTCCTTCGGCTTCGTATTTGGCCGACGGAACTGTAATTACCTCAACTTTTTCGATCATCTCGGCGGTAAGTGTTCCAAGGGCATTGCCTTCTTCGCTGGCTATGACGGACGGTTTTCCATTAATCAGCATTTGCACACCTGTACTGCCGCGCAGGCTTACCTGTCCTTCTATATTAACATTAACCGAAGGAACATTATTTAATACTTCCAGGGCGCTTGCCCCTGTGCTACTCAAATCTTTTCCCACGTTAAAAACGCGTTTGTCAAGCTTAAATTCAGTTTGTGATCTTTCACCGCGCACTACCATTTCGTCCAATAGCTGCTGGTCCTGTGACAGGACAATTGTTTCTAAATCAATTTTGCCGTTTACGGGAGTGGGATTTTCAAATTTTCTTTTTGCAAATCCAACGAAGCTTATCTCTATGTAGAAATCCCGGGCGCTGGTTTTGAGCTGGAAATTTCCGTTTTCACCGGTTGTAGTACCTGTGATGGTTCGTTTGGTGTAGGTATCAGCGACTAAAACGGTAGCAAATTCTATGGGCTGCCGGCCACCTTCTTCCACAACTTTTCCTGTTATCTCTATAGCCGTGTTTTGCGCAAAAGAGGCTGTATTGCTGAGGATCGAAAATAACAGAAGGCAAAAATAATGACTTTTGAGCTTCATATTGCAAAACGGGTTTTTAACCTATAAAACTTTGCCCGACACGTACCACTCTTTTTTCAAAAATACGCAATCACTTTTTTGTGAGCAATAAACTTGCGGCCGGGTTTAAAATCTATTTTTCTACATTATCTGCCCTATGGTCTTTCTCAAGCTGCCGGATCAACAAAAACCGCTACTTTAAATGCCATTACCACAAGAATCAAACGTAAAACCAAAGAATCGAAACTAAAACTTTACCATGGGCCGGTCAAATAATATCTTTGAACACCCGATTTATCAGGTCGACTGCAAAAATTACAGATATCTTTATCAGGTTGCCGGTGGACAGTAGAACCTCGCTGTTTAACGGTTTGGTGTGGGTAAGTGAGAAAAACCACTTAAATTAGCAGTCAACTAGTGTTATCATGCGTGCTACACAGCAAACAAATCGTCGGTCTACCAAAGAGGTTTGGTTTCAGGTTATTCTGATCGCTGTCTTATTTTTGGCCACTGTTTTTGATAAAAGAAAGCCGGAGGCAAATCTCTGGGAGTTTGTGTTTTTCACGAATTACATATTAGCTGCGCTTTTTATTAGTTACCTGTTGCTACCCCGATATTTTTATAAAAGGAAGTACATACAATTCACAATCTGGGTTACGGTCCTGCTCATGCTGGTCTGTTTAATTGAAGAATTTGTTCTGGAGAAGCTGTTCTTTCCCGATACCCGGGGCAATTTTTTCCCTGGCATCTTACCCACCTTGCTGGATGTGTTGCCGGTAATCCTGATCATGGTAGGCTTCAAATTTGGATTTGACGCCCAGCGAAAACAAACAGAGCTCGAGCGGCTTAATACAGTTGTAGCGGAAAGCAGACTACAGTTTTTGAAATCGCAGATAAATCCCCATTTTTTATTTAACAATTTAAATAATTTGTACGCTTATGCGCTCGAAAACTCACCCAAAACCCCCGGGATCATTTTAGAATTATCTTCCCTGCTTCGCTACATGCTTTATGACTGCCAGGAAAGCAAAGTGCCCCTGGAAAAAGAAATACAATGCCTTCAGGATTTTATCCGTCTGCAGAAATTGCAAATAGAAGACCGGGGAGATATAACATTCACCATTTCCGGCGAACAGGAAGGTCATTTTATTGCGCCCCTGATTTTGATTGTTTTTGTTGAAAATTGTTTCAAGCACAGCACCGCCAGCCAAACGAAAGGAATTCGTATTAATATTGCCCTGGAAATAACGGAAGGGCGATTAAAAATGCAGTGTTCCAATACATTTTCATCGAATGCAAACGTGCAGGAATTGTCAAAGGGCATTGGCCTGGACAACGTAAAGTCAAGGTTAGCATTGCTTTATCCGAACGCCCATGTTTTAAACATAGACAACAAGGATGATGTGTTTACAGTGGATCTTGAATTAAATCTTATAAAATAAAACGATGGCCACCTCCTGCGTTATCATAGAAGACCAGCCACCCGCTCAAAGAATACTTCAAAAATATATTGAAGACCTGGATATGCTACAGCTCAAAGGCACTTTTACCGATGCCTTGTCGGTGATGGAATTTTTGAAAAGTAACCAGGTAGATCTGATTTTTCTGGATATTCATTTACCCAAGCTATCCGGAATCGATTTCCTGAATATTCTTTCACCTAAGCCAAAAGTGATTCTTACCACGGCTTATCCGGATTACGCCTTACAGGGTTATGAACTGGATGTTGTTGATTATTTGTTAAAGCCTTTTTCCTTTGACCGTTTTGTCAAGGCCGTATCAAAGGCCATCTACGGTGTGAGTAAACAGATTGATGCACCGAAGTCTGCAGCGGAGTCTGGCGACTTATCAGAGGATTTTACCTTTGTAAAAACAGGTACTGACTATCGAAAGATAGAAATCAACGCCATCCGCTTCATTAAATCAAACGGCGATTATACGGAATTGTACCTGGTAGGAGGGAAATACCTGGTTTCCTATTCCTTAAAGTACTGGATAGACCGATTGAACCCAAAATGGTTTTGTCAAATCCATAAATCCTACCTGGTTAATGTACAACATATCGCAAAGGTCTCGGGCAACCAGGTGTACGCGGGAGAAGATGTATTGCCAATTGGCCGCACTTATAAGGAGAACTTTTTTAACAATTACCTGGAGGGGTTGGTTTAAAGTTTGCCCTACCGGCATTTAAGGTGGCTATTACTTTCAATGAATTTCCGGCATGAACCTTTTCATCTTCTGATTTTTACTTTTGAAAAAGCATTGATTCCGGTGAACTACAATGATCAGACAATATAGCAGAAAACAAATTAATTGGGGACTGTGCTTTGTCGCTGGCCCCAATTAACTTGCCTATACGATACTTCCGCGTTTATTCTGCATCCGGTGCGACTAAGCAAATGGATCTACATCTGCCGAGGGGCCGTAAACCGAAGGTATTTTTTGATTCAATATTCTAAGATAGGTAGTGAGCTCTCCCCGGTGATGATACCAATGATTGAGGACGAATGTTCTTACAAAAGAAAATGCAGGCATTTCGGCTATAGGCTTTTGGGTTTTCTTAAGTTTCCAGTTTTCCGTTAGCCAGGAGGTGTCATCGGTGCCTAAAAGTGACCTCACCGAACGGACACTCTCCTCAAATGCGTTGAGTATGTCGTGTTTGCTATCGGGGACCGGATGCTGGACAATAACCGAAGTTTCTACCGCCCCGTCTTTTGCAAACATCAGGTTTCTGCCTGGAATTGTTGCCACATGATAAGCGAGTTGCCCTAATGCCATGGCCTTCTCATGGGGTTTAAAAGTCAATCGATCCTCAGGGATTATTTGCAACAGATTTTTTGTGGCCGCAAATTCCTGCTCCATTTCTGCTAAAAAGTTATGTGCACTCATAATTATATTTAATTGGTTAATGAATGCCTCAAAGATCAGGGTGGGGGCGGGAAGGAAACGGTATCAAATGATACACAAGGCAAAAAATCATAACAGTTCTATTTCGGCCCTGTGCAAAACCAGTTTGCCACTTAATTCAAATTGCTTTAAAATTCTGGAAATAACCACTCTCGTAGTACCCAGTTCATTAGCGAGTTGTTGATGGGAAATTTTGATTCGGGATTTTTCCTGTTTGTCCCTTCTGTCCTGCAGGTATTCCATTACCCTTTGGTCGATATGCTCGAAAACAACACTTTCAAAGGTATCAAGCAGTTCATCATATCTGCTTTTAAAAGTGCGGATCACAAAATTATTCCAGGATGCATACTTTGTTTGCCAGGTGGTGATAAGTCTGGCAGGGACCGCTAAAATTTCAGTTGGCGAGGCCGCTACTGCTTTGGACGGACTTTGATTATTAAAAAAACAAGCGGATAAAGACATCATGCAAGTTTCGCCGGGCATTACGTAATACAATAAAATCTCCCTGTCTTCTTTGGTTTGGAATACCCTGATGGCACCCGTTAACACAACCGGAAGAATTTTGACATACTGTCCCTCTCTTACAATGGTATCTCCTTTTTCGAAGGACAAAATTTTGCAATTATCTGTAATTTCCTTGCGCAGGGTTGATTCGGTAATGAAATTTAAATTTTCGAAAATCTTATTTTCCGTGATCATTTTTTTGCATGCAGCTATCTTGATACAAAAACAAAATTATAAAAAAGCTATTAGATAGATCGACTTAATGTCGTGCATCATTGTTGCTAGCAACCTGACTACTTGGGTCTGAAGACGTGGGGTGGCGAGCTTATCTATTTTGACCGAATATATGATGTGTTGTGAAAGTCATGGAGGAAGTTTTCACCGGATGGCCTCGATACTTTAATAGCAAAGGCCTTAGGTTGCCGATCTCCATTTAACATACTAGACCCGGTGCAATTTATAAGGATAAATCCCATTGGCATTCCACTGACACACATATAGATTTTTATCGTCATCCACGCACACATCGTGACAATGTTTGAAAATCGGCTTATCCTGTCTCATCATTTCCAACTGGCCATTTTTTTTGTAAACTGGTTTTGTTCCGCCCGGGTTGGAGACCACTTTATTATTTTTATCGAGGATGGTCACAAAACCAAGGTTCAATTGCATATTAAAGTTTTCCTTGGTCATACCAAAGCATACACCGGAATACAGATTATCCCCATCGATCACCGCCCGGCTGATAAAGGCGCCAGGCAGATAAATATCCTCCAAAAATTCTCCCTCCAGGCTGAACCGCTTAAAAGTATTTTTTATCCTGGCGGAACAGATCAGGGTCGGATTATTTTCATCTCGTTTATCGAGTGTTACACCGTGGGCCTGTTTGAATTTGCTTGGTTGCAAAAAGCTGTCGCCACCAAATTTTCTGATAAATTCGCCCTTGCTGTTGTATTGTAATATGAATTGAGCGCCATATCCATCCGCTACGTAGATATCGCCATTGGGCCCTATGGTCGTCTCGGTAGGTCTGAAGGGATTAAATTGCCCATATTCGCCGATCGTGTGCGGACTATCAATTTTCAAAATGGTTTTACCGGTCAGCGTAGTTTTTACGACCGATCCGGTGCCAGGGTCTGTGATGTATAAAAACTCTTCACCACCCTCATTGTGAATAGATAAGCCATGTGCACTTTTAAATCCAAGCGTCCAGCTGTTTAGCAGCTTTCCTGATTTATCGTAAATGATAATATTATTTTTTTGATGGTCTGTGACCATGATCAACCTCCCGGTGGCATCCATGACCATTTCATGGCAATTTTTTACTGGTGTTTTAGCCGGGTCCAGATCACCCCACGCTTTTTCGACCCGGTATTTGAAATCTCCATGTCCTATCAATTCCTCCTCCAAACGGGGTCTGTTGATGATGTTAAATCCATAAAATGGTACAGTCAATGCGACTCCGGCCATGGCGGTGGTTTTCAAAAATTTTCTTTTGGAATTTTTCATGCTTGAACAGATAAAATCAAATATTCACTAAATCAAAATTAAAGGGTATGTCATAATTTGGCCACCGTCAAATCGGGATTTTGTTCTTGCCACAATTCGACTTTCAAAAAGGAAGCAGCATCTCCCAAATGTTTCCTTCAGGCTCATCCAGGCTTTTTTTGGCTTTTCATTGCCGTTGTTTGGCGGATGTAGCTAACTGTTGTTACTACCGCTTACTTCAGTATTTACAGGTACACTTATCAAAAGAAATCGATAGCGATATGGTGCCGGTTTAAACCGGCATTTACGACAGTAATTAACGGTAATAACTTAATTTTTTTTTAGAATTTCAATTTTGACTCCATGTAATCATGACTTTTCTTTCACCAATTTCAATAGGCTTACGGTCTTTTCTTTATCAATTTCCTGCACCGTTTGAATTTTGAGGTGTCTCATGGTTTTGCCGTTACCTTCAAAAAGCGCTATCTCTTCCTTGGATAATCCTTTTAAGGAAAAACCTAGATTGACGTGAGTTTTCAGAGCAACAAAATAGTATTTCCCATGGTCGTAAGCAGGCACTCCCCATTTCATCTCTTCGTGGATACCGGGAAAGGTTTCGAATAAAATCTGTCGAAGTTTTTGACAAATTTCTTTTTGAGGGGCTTTTTGTTTGCTTATATAAGCATCAACATTTTTATCCATAAGCGTGGTGGTTTAATCCGGTGTTTGGAAAGTTTTCATTTCACCTACAGGTGGAGGTATTTGCGATGATAACTCATCATTAACCGGTAACAGGTTTTCCCTGTCCCGGTAATTTTCAATTGGGTTAAAAATGCTATTTAAGAAGGATGGTCACAATGAGTGTTGTCAGCTGGTAGCATGATTCAACTCAGCCGAATAAGCTTATCTTTTCCAGGGCATCAAGTGATTGGATGGATTTTGATCCTTTGGAATGGATATGATTTGTTACCATTGGTTGTTGCGCCGGAGACCAATGTAATTGGAACTATTTTAAAGCCTTCTGACCTCCCCTGCATCGGGTGCACCCGGCAGAAGGGAGGAGAAGTCTTTTACTCAAATTATTGAATTTTGTATAACACCCGTTGCAAGCTTGCTACAATTTACCGCTTAGGCAGGCAAACTTACACCTGGTGTTCCTGTCTCACTTTTACTAAAACAGATCAGCTGGCCTTTTTGCCGGTAAGCGGAATGGTGCCATTGGAAGAAACAGCCTCTCCTGACAGGGTCTTTTTATCAGTGACCAGTTGCACTTTTACCTGCTCTCCCTGAATGTATATGTAAAAAGAGATCTTGTTTCCCGAAACCGAAATTTGGTTTGAAACAAACTTTTGCGCATTAACCAGGACATGCGCGTTCCATACTTTATCTTTCTTTTCAATGACGATTTGCCCGCTGGCGTATTCGGGAGGTGCACCTTCGGCTTTATAATTCCAGGTTCCAATAAGGTCTTTTTCGCCGGCTGGAAAGGCATTGCTCTGAAAAATTAATAATGAAAAGAGGAGGATAAAAAAAACATTTTTTGTTTTCATGATTTTATAATGATTAGTTTTTGAACGTATTCTTATAAACTTACGGGCAATACCGCATTTTTATGCTTACAGGATTTAATATGGGATAAACCGCCGGTATTAGGGGTAAATGGGGCTTTAAAATTTCATTCTTTCTTCGAAAGATTTTTTATAGCCTGATGAAACCGGGATTGTCATCTCCTGAAGTTGGCGTAGCGCCACGTTGTATCCCTTCTGCGTTCTGTTAATAGTCTCCACATTCTGAATGTTGACCATATAAGACCGGTGCGTCCGAAGAAGGTGGGCATGATGGTTTTCACTTTCCAGCTTTTTTAAATTGGTCCGGATCAATTTTTTTTTCATTTTTCCCTGTGTCAAATAATAAACAGCTGTATAATTATCTTCAGATTTTAAAAAAAGCAAATGATCTCTCTTGATGGTCAGCATAATTTTTTCGTTTTCATCTCTAAACGAAAGTAAATGCTCCTTCACCTCCTGTTGCCGTTGCTGATGTTGGAGGGTATAGCTTTTAAGTTTCTCCTGTTCCTTCTTAGCCGATGTAAAGAGCAAAACACTGGTATATGGAATGATTGAAACCAGGGATGTATATTTTGCAGCCAGGAAAAACTCCCCGACCATCTGTTCATACGATTGCATTTTTTCACCATATATAAAATACATCACCATTGACAGTAAAAAGATTTCCGATATAACAAAAAGTAAAAAACTACCATAGGTAAAAGTCCTTAATCCAAGCAAAGGCCGGAGGACAAATTGACTAAAAAGCAACACGATAGCCCCGAAAATACCGTAACCTGACAAAGCCAAAAACCCGATGACTTTGTTGGCATAGGGCCACTCATCAGCGTCAAACGGCACAAATAAATTCATGAATACGACGACAAAAAGCCCCATAAAAATGATCAAGCGCCATTTATCCTTTGTTTCATCAAGCAAAGGAAATGGCTTCAACAAAAAATTATTTAAATATGCCATGATAAAGCATTTTTAAATATGACTGGTGTCATCGGATGCGCCGCCCAATGCGGTACTACCGGATTAAAAATTTGTTTTGAATCTTAATATAAAAAAAAATAAAGAGATCCTTGCGCTCCGGGAACGTCTTTTAACAACATAATTGCTGAGGAAGGCCAGGAGCCGGGGCCGATTCAAAAGGCTGGCTGGGCTTAGAATGATCCGGATACATCTCTCCAAAGAATGCGTGAGTAGCCCTTAAGAAATGCACCGATTTTATTTCAGATAAGGTTCCAGTGATTCTAATAAACGTAAAAGAGATCTGCTTTTTCGATTGTTATAAAGGAACGCCTTGATAATTTTACAAGGGCCGGAGAAAGCCGTCTAAAGTCCTTTTTCAAGGCATTGGCAAACTAAATCTGTCAGCGCTTTTTTGTGAACGGTGTCTTTTTCCGTAACCTTGTAAGTGCGGGCTTTAACGCCGTCGCCGGCAAGGATATGGAACTTGTCCTGCAGGGAGGCGCCTTCCATAAAGAGGATGGTTACATGGTTTTTGGCTATGCGATATCCGCAAATATTTTTTTTATGGAAGAAAGCAATACTGCCCCATTTGATGCCTTCCTTTACCCGGCTATCAGCCGATAAAACAGCTTCCCTGATTTCGAGGACTGCCTTTCTTTGAAAATCGGTGAGTCCGTTAACATAATCTTCGATGTCGTTGCTATGGTAGGCTATCATGATCAGTAGTATTTTTATAGTCATAAATTATTGAAAGCGATAAACCCATGATCCCTCCGATGATTAAATGCGCCAGCGTATTTAAGATAAATATTGCGTTAAAATCTACCGCCCAGATAGCGCGGATAACCATGGCCTGGGGAAGAAACATCAGGGTGGCTATGACAGCGCCAAAGAGGAATCCACGGATTTTTTGAGTGGCTTTTGGATAGAAGTATGGAAAAAAATATACCATGATGCTGGCATAAATAAGATGATTCAATACCAGGGCGAGGTAATTGATTTCTTCCCTTCTATAGGGGACATAATTAGCTTCGTCTGTGGCGGCATACCAAATGGTTGTCAATATATTGCTTAATAAAAAGGCGACAACGACGGAGAATATGGTTTTTTTGGTGTTCATTCTATTTTTTCCCCCAAATGTAATTTTGAGTGCTCACAAAAAATTGACATTTTGCGACAAAATAGCATCAAATGTTTTTTGCCGGAAAGTTTATACTGGACATAGCCGGGTTTGTCGAAAGTCAGGGGATGAGCCGGTTAAAAATTATGGAGATGGTGGGTTTTGATGAGGATATACTTGAAAAAGAAAATGCCCTGGTAGACTACGATTGCATTTCAGGTATTTTTAAACTTATTAAAAGCGAATTGAAAGATCCTCGGTTTGGCCTGCATATGGGCGAGCAGATCATGTTGAGTGCCACAAGTTATATTGATCAGCTCATGGATAGCTGCTCAACAGTGCGGGAAGCCTTCGAGCACGCGATTGCCTACAGCCGGTTAATAAGCGATTCCATGGATTGTTCGTTGGAGATGTTTGACGATAATTTCCGTGTCAACTTTGAATTGAATCCGGACTGGTCTCTGTGTGATGATTATGCCATTATTCAAAACCTTGATCTCGCCTTGATCTGTGCTAAAAATTCTCTCTACCGGCTTACCAGTAAGGAATATTTTCCCGTTGAACTAAACTTTTTTTATCCAAAGCCGCGGAAGATTGCTGAGCATTACAGGTTGTTCAACACCCATTTAAAATTTAATGCAGTTGTTTCTTCCATCGTCTTTAACAGGCATATCCTTCATAAATCAACCGTCAATCATAACCATGGACTACTTGAACAGTTGAAAGAAGAAGCCAACAAAATTCTCAGTTCATTGCCTGCGGAGAACCAGTTGATAACCAGCGTTAAAAAATCAATACTCAAGCACATCACCCGGGGGTCATCTCATATATCCGATGTGGCGGATGATCTTTACATGACCACCAGAATGTTGCAAAGAAGATTAAAGGCAGAGGGGTTGACGTTTAAACAGATCCAAAATGATATCCGATTTCAGATAGTCAGGAAAATGAAGCATCACGGCGATTGCAACCTGGATGAAATAGCCTATCTTGTCGGCTATGCTGAATCAAGCTCTTTTGCCAGGGCATTCAAGTCCTGGACAGGCTCAAGTCCCGGTAAATATTTTAATACCTCCAAACTCCAAACCGGCAAGAAATAAATACTATTTTTCTCCCCATCAACTTGCACAAAAAATACCCACATCCACTGTCACGAATTACCCCTTCCGGCCAGTTCATTCACTCTAATCGACATATACCCGCCGGGCCACCTTCCCCGGGGAAGGATTAATTATCCCTTTTTAAAATAAGGAACAAGAAAGTAACTAAGACTATCCATATAACCTGTTCACCCTCACACTTGACCCTCACTCACTTAAACCCCTTCCGGCCAGTTCATTCACTCTAACCGACATATACCCGCCGGGCCACCTTCCCCGGGGAAGGATTAATTATCCCTTTTTAAAATAAGGAACAAGAAAGTAACTAAGACTATCCATATAACCTGTTCACCCTCACCCTCACTCCCACACTCCATTCCTCATTCCGATCTCAGTGAATCAACCGGGCTGGCTGTTGCCGCTTTAATAGCCTGATAACTTACAGTCAACAAAGTAATGACCAACGCGCCGGCACCGGCGGCAACAAAGATCCACCAGGAAACACCGGTTCGGTACTCATAATTCTGCAGCCAGCTTTTCATAGTAAAAAAAGCAATTGGAAGGGCAATGAGGCAGGAGACAAAGACCAGTGAAACAAACTCTTTGGACATAAGCTTCCAGAGTTTAAATACCGAGGCGCCCACCACTTTGCGAATACCAATTTCTTTGGTACGTTTTTTAGCCATAAATGCGGCAAGTCCAAGTAATCCAAGGCAGCTAATGAGAATGGCAAGAACGGCGAATACCGAAGCCAATTTACCAATACGTACTTCGTGATTAAATTTTCTGGCATATTGCTCATCGGCAAATTTGTAATCAAACGGCACGCCAGGGGCATATTCTTTAAAGACGGCCTCTATCTTTTCCAGCGCATCCCGTATGCTTTGGCTGGGACTTATTTTTAAAGAGACAATATTTCCGGGCCAATCCAGTAAGCGGTAAGCAGCAGGAAGAATAGGTTGATAAGGTGATTCGACGATCAGATTATTTACTACACCGAGAATAGTCCAGTCTTTTCCTGCCCATTTTACTATTTCGCCAACAGGATTTTCCAGGCCCATCATCTTTGCTGCTGATTCATTGATCACTAGTCCTTTTTGATCGCTGATAATTTCTCTTGAAAAATCCCGCCCGTCTACTATTTCCCAGCCTACCGTCTTGCCATATTCAGGCGATATTTCGCTGATGTGAAAGTTATCCAAAAAATCAGGATCCTTACCCCGCCACTCCAGGCCACCGACACCATAGGCATAATTGGCCACCGAACCGTTTGATTCTGTCATTTCCCGGATAGCGCCTGAAGCGATCAATTTATTTCGGATCACCTCAAAATGTTTATGTACATCACCTGTATTTACTTTCAGGTAAATCAACCCGTCCCGGCTATATCCCACTGGGCGGTCTTTGGTGTGTTGAATTTGACGATAGACGATAATGGTGCCAACAATTAGCGTAACGGAAACCGTAAATTGTAACACTATCAGTATTTGACGTGGAACGGCCGCAAATTTACCCGATCGAAAAGTTCCTTTAAGCGCCTTCACGGTTTGAAACGAGGACAAATAGAGGGCAGGATAACTGCCGGCGATGGTGCCCGTGAGTAAAGTAAACCCAATACAGGATATCCAAAACCAGGGGCTTGACAAGGGAATATCCATTTGTTTGCCAGCCACCTCATTAAACCATGGCAATGTAAAAATCAGTATATTAAATGCAATTACAAAAGCAACCATGGCTACTAAAAGGGATTCACTGAAGAACTGGTGGATCAGCTGGCTGCGAAAAGAGCCGATGGCTTTTCGGATGCCAACTTCTTTCTTGCGGCTTTCTGCACTGGCTGTACTGAGATTCATAAAATTGATGCAAGCCAGTAACAAAACAAATACACCGATAATCCCAAAAAGCCATACAAATTGGATTTGCCCCCCCGTGTTTTTGCCATCTTCAAAATCTCCATACAAGTGCCATTTGCTCATTGGGTGCAGTGATGTCTCTATTCTTAGGTTTTTATGCGCTTCGCGGCGGTCATGGATCAGGTTTTTTATTTTGTCGGAAACAATATCCATTTTCGCATGTGGCAGCAATTGAACAAAGGTCTGTATCGAGCTATATTCCCAGGAGTCGGATGAGTCTTGCAGCCATTTGTTTAGTGATACATATAACGCCCAGGTAGCGATGAAGGAGACATCGTTGAACTCGGAGTTTTTAGGTAAATCCTCATAAATGCCAGTTACCTTGACTTCGTGTTTAAGGTCGATCTTTACTATTTTATGCAAAGGATTCTCTTCCCCAAAAAGCTTTTTGGCCAGTGACTCGGAAAGCATGACCGCATTAAGTTCCCCAAGTCCTGTACGGGTACCCTTCAACATTTTCAACGTCAGCATTTCCGGCGCGTCGGGTTGCATGTAGTTGCCATTTGCGCTAAAACTCAGATTGTCTTTTGAAATAATATGATCCTCGGTATGCGATGATGTTACCACATATTTAAAATCATTCCCAAAGCTCTGTTCTAGTTCAGAACCTACCGGCACCGGCACCCATTTAGTACTACCACCGGGTTTGGGAAGTATAAAATGTTGCATCACCCGGGCGATGTGATCATAATTTTCATGCCCCTTATTAAAGGACAATTCGTCCTGAATCCACAAACCGATTGACATGGCTACAGCCATCCCGGAAGCCAGTCCACCAATATTGATCAGCGAATGATTTTTGTTCTTGAGGAGGTTTCTCCAGCTGATTTTAAGATGCGTTTTTAACATAGAATTTGAGTTTAATGACGGGAAGATATTAAAGTATCGAATAATTCCAGGTCGGAATAACAGCAGCACATCAAGTATAAAAAGCCATTTTGCTGTCCCGGCGCCTTTTGATTTCACATGAAAATCAAAACACTCATGAAGATCCCCTTCCACATCTTCCAGCAGGTCGCGACGGCAGAACCATCTGAGGAGTGAGATAGCCTTTTTAGGTGGGGAAGGTTTATGTTCTTTGGGAGTCATAACACTTTTTTAATCATACTGTGGTTTTGCTTATTCAGACCTCAATGAATCAACAGGACTGGCCATGGCCGCCTTTATGGCCTGGTAACTCACCGTTAACAAAGTAATGACGAATGCGCCAATTCCTGCTGCAACAAAGACCCACCAGGAAACACCGGTTCGGTATTCATAATTTTGTAGCCAGTTTTTCATAAAGAAAAAAGCAATTGGAAAAGCGATAAGGCAGGAAACTAAGACAAGTGAAATAAACTCTTTGGACATAAGCTTCCAGAGTTTAAATACAGAAGCGCCTGCCACTTTACGAATACCAATTTCTTTGGTGCGTTTTTTTGCCATAAATGAGGCAAGCCCAAATAATCCCAGACAGCTAATAAGAATTGCAAGAACGACGAATACCGAAGCTAATTGGCCAATACGTACTTCATGGTCAAACTTTTTCGCATATTGCTCATCAGCGAATTTGTAATCAAAGGGGAGGCCAGGAGCATATTCTTTGAAGACGGCCTGGATCTTTTCCAATGCATTTTTTATCCTTTGTGTGGGATTTATTTTTAAGGAGACAAATCCTCCAGGCCAATCAGCCAGGTAATAAACTGCAGGGTTGGCTGATAAGTATGGGGAATCTACCATCAAATCGTTTATCACACCGAGAATGGTCCATTCTTTTCCCTGCCATTTTACTATTTCCCCAACCGGATTTTCCAGGCCCATTATATTTGCTGCTGATTCATTGATCACCAACCCCTTTTTATCACTGGTGATTTCCCTTGAAAAATCCCGCCCCTCCACTATTTCCCAGCCCACGGTTTTTCCATATTCAGGTGATATTTCGTCTATTCGAAAGCTTGCCAAAAAATCCGGATCCTTGTCCCGCCATTCAAAATCGCCGTCACCAAAGGGGTAACCGATTATTGAACCGCTTGATTCTGTCATTTCCAGGATGGTGCCTGATGTGATCAATTTATTTCGGATCGCTTCAAAATGTTTATGTATTTCATCTGTATTAACTTTCAGGTAAATCAATCCGTCTTGGCTATATCCCAGGGAGCGGTGTCGAGTATGTTGAATTTGACTGTAAACGACAATAGTGCCGATAATAAGTGTAACGGAAACGGTAAATTGAAGTATCACTAATGCCTGGCGCGGAAGAGTCGCAAACCTGCCTGATCGAAAAGTTCCTTTAAGTGCTTTCACAGTTTGAAAAGATGACAGATAGCAGGCAGGATAACTGCCTGCTACGGTACCGGTAAGCAAAGTAAACCCAATACATGCTATCCAAAACCAGGGGCTTGCCCAGGGGATATCCATTTGTTTATTGGCCATTTCATTAAACCATGGTAACGAAAAAAGCAGTATGTTAAGGGCAATTATAAAGGCAATTGTTACCACCAAAAGGGATTCACTGAAAAACTGATGGATCAGCTGGCTACGAAAAGAGCCAATGGCTTTGCGGACGCCCACTTCTTTGGTGCGACCTTCTGCACGGGCGGTACTCAGATTCATAAAATTGATACATGCCAATAGTAAAACGAATACGCCGGTGATACCAAAAAGCCACACAAATTGAATTTGGCCTCCTGCGTTTTTTCCATCTTTAAATTCTCCATACAAGTGCCATTTACTCATTGGATGCAGCGATGTTCTGGTTCGAAGGTTTTTGCGTTTCGTGCGATGGTCATGTACCATATTTTTTATTTTATCAGAAACAACATCCATTTTCGCTTGGGGTTGTAATTGAACAAAAACCTGTACGAAAGTATGCTCCCAGGACTCAAACATTTCTTTCCACCACTGATGTGTGGCCACATACAAATCCCATGGGGCAATAAAAGCAACGTTTTTGAATTCGGAGTTTTGGGGTAGATCCTCATAAACACCGATTACCTTTACCTCATGTTTCAAATCAATTTTCACAATTTTATGCATGGGGTCTTGCTCACCAAAGAGTCTTTCCGCCAACGACTGAGAAAGTAAAATGGAATTAAGTTCTTCAAGTCCGGCACGGGTACCGTGCAACATCTTCAATGTCAGCATTTCCGGTGCTTCAGTTTGCATGTAGTTACCATGTGCACTAAAGCCCAGATCGCCTTTTGAAATAATGTGATCCTCAGTAAATGAGGATACTATAACATATTCAAAATCATCTCCAAAGCTTTGATCTAATTCAGCGCCCACAGGTACAGGACTCCAGTCGCTGCTGCCAGATTGGTCGGGCAGTATATAATGTTGCATTACCCGGGCAATGTGATCGTAGTTTTCATGATTCTTGTTAAAAGACAATTCATCATAAATCCATAAACCGATTGCCATAGCCACGGCCATGCCAGCAGCCAATCCACCAATATTAATGAGGGAATAAGCCTTGTTTTTGAGAAGTTGTCGATAGGCGATTTTAAAATTACTTTTTAACATGAGGTTAGGGTTTGGTTGCGGCCACAAATAAAGAGACCTGATAATCCCGGGCCGGAATAGTAAGAGCACATCAAGTATAAAAAGCCACTTTGCCTTCCTGGCGCCTTTTGATTTCAAGTGAAAATCAAAACATTCGCAAAGATCTCCTTCTACGTCCTCCAACAGGTCGCGACGGCAGAACCATCTCAGGAATGCCAGGGGACTTTTAGGAGGGGAAGGTTTGGATTTATCACTGCTCATAGCTTATCATTAAAAGTTAAAAGCGGCACCGGGTATGGCATTCCATAGTTGCTGACGGTTTTCCATGACCTCTTCCAGCACTTTTTTACCGAAAGGAGTCACTTTAAAATACCGCTTTCTTTTTCCACCTCTGACCTTGGTAGCTTCTCCCAGCTCAGAAACCAGAAAGCCTTTTTTTTCCAACCGGCTGAGCGTGGTGCGCATGGCACCAATACTCACCTTGCGTTGATTTCGTTTTTCAATTTCATGTTTAATGTTGAAACCGTACGCGTTGCCAAAGAGTATGGCTACAGTAAGTAGTACAGTTTCTTCAAATTCCCCTAAATGAGCTCTTTTCATATAATAGTCTATTTTGTAGCTAAAATAAACATGAATTTTCTGATTTCAAAGAATTATCCTGGACGATATTAAAATTCTCAACCCGTTGGTGTAAAATTGATGGAGGTCATAATTTTATTTCATTACTTTTGGATGTTAGTAGTACATTGTCTTCCAAACGCATGATGAATATAAAAACTGAACCGGGTTTCCAACAGGTGTATTTTCAGTACTATGCAGCTTTGTTTAATACCGCCTATAAAATTCTCAACAATCGGCAGGTGGCGGAAGATGTCGTACAGGAAGTTTTTCTTAAGCTATGGGAGATCCGTCATAAGTTGCGGATTTCTTCAAGCCTGCGATCCTATCTTACCAGGGCTGTATTAAATACTTCTTTAAACCATCTTAAAAAAAATAAGAGATTGGTTCATCTGGAAGATGTATCTCAAAACAATTCCGCTCAAAATAGTGATGATCCCGAATTGCGTGTTACGTACAATGAGATAGATAACAAGCTGAATCAGATTATTTCAACACTACCACCAAAATGTCAGCTGGTATTTACGCTTAGCCGGTTCGAAGGGATGAGCAATCAGGAAATAGCGGACCATATGGGCATCACAAAAAAGACGGTGGAAAATCAATTAAATAAGGCCCTCTCAAAATTACGGGAACATCTCAGGCCTTATACAAAACTTTTGACAGACCTTGCCATTCTGATCCTCAGTACCCTTTTTTCTTATATAGCGTGGGTGTAGCATAACGCTTGATTGTCTTTATAAAAAGCCATTACAGCCCTTTCAGGGGTGCATTTGGCGGCAGTTTTAAGAAAATTGAATTTACATGGATTCAAAAAATCATCTGATAGGGAAATTTCTCAAAGACGAGATATCTCAGCCGGAGCGGGAAGAGCTCGACACGTGGCTAAGCGAAAATGAGGGTAACCGGGTGGAGTTTGACTTGCTTAAAAAAATATGGGATCGCACCGGCCGGTTAAGAAAAGATCAAACCGTAGAAGTCAATGAAGCCTGGAGTCGCTTTGTTGAAATGAGAGATCAAAAAAGGTCCAGGGTAATACTGATGCCCGGATGGGCCTGGAGAGTGGCGGCGATGTTGGTGATTGGAATCAGTCTATCCTACCTCGCATGGGAGCAATGGCGGCGGCCTGATATGATTCATATAGTGACCCGGGCGCATAAACAATCCGAAATCTCATTGCCGGATGGTACCAGGGTTTGGTTGAACCGGAATAGTAAGTTGACTTATCCTGAAGCATTTACCGGATCTGATCGCGAAGTACAATTGGAAGGAGAAGCTTTCTTTGAGGTGATAAGAAATGAAGCGCAGCCCTTTGTGATCACCGCTTCGGATGTTGCTGTAAGGGTTCTGGGTACTTCCTTTAATGTTAAGTCAGAGATTGGTTTGGCAGAAGTTGTAGTAGCCACCGGACAAGTTGCCCTTTATGAACTGGAAAATGAAAAGCAACAGGTGATATTAAATCCATCTGACAAAGGGATTTTTATAGAAAAGTCGGGGAAGCTGATTAAAAAGCAAAATACCGATCCCAACTTTCTGGCGTGGAAGACAGGGAAGCTGGTATTTGAAAACATGGCATTGGGCGATGTGGTCAATACAATCTCCACTGTCTACGACAAACAAATTGAACTCGGTAACACCGACCTTTCGACCTGCCGGATTAATACGGCATTTGATTCTCAGCCGCTGGAGGAAATACTGGAGGAGATCAGCCTTTTACTGGATGTAACTTATAACGCTTACCCCAATAAAATTGTCATTAATGGAAAAGGGTGTGGAGACGAAGACTAGCCTCCAAAACCAGGTAAGTCGCTTTTATCCATGGTACGAGTCAAGCGACTAATTTCAAAAATATTATTTCAAAATTCAAAGGACAAAAACTTAAATAGCATGAAGCAATCATTTTTAGCGCTGACGACTCTGGTATTGATGTTTTCCGGCGTTGTTTTCAGCGTCTGCGGCCAGGAAGATTTGTTAAAAAAAGTGGTGAGGTTAGAAAAAACGCATGGCAAAGTTGAGGCCTTGCTGAAGGAAATTGGACAAAAAGGCAATTTTGTCTTTTCATATAGCCCTCACGTTATCCAGGCGGACAAAGAAATTACCCTTTCAACTGATGAGCAGCGCGTCAGCGCCTTTCTAGAGGAAATCTGTCAGAGCTACGCTGTACAATACTTTCAACGAGGCAATAAAATAATTATCGCGAAAAAAAAGAAGCCAATAAATAACCAACAAAAGGCGACACTCAACGGGTATATCAGGGAAGCCGGTTCCGGTGAAGCCCTGATCGGTGCTACCGTACAGGTGAGAGCGGCAGATGGCCCAGATCACCATGAATTGCTTACCGGAGTAGTCACAAACGCCTATGGATTTTATTCCATTACACTTCCAGTGGGAGCCTATAAATTTGTCTTTAGCTTTATAGGTTATGAGCCGGTGGAAGAGATGCTTTTTTTGGAAGAAAATACGTCATTAAAGATAGAACTTAAAGAGGCTACCGGATTGCTTCAGGAGGTTGTGGTCGAAGCCAGCCCCGAAGAATACGAGGATGAAAATGTGCGATCCACCGACCTGGGTAAAACGCATTTAAACATTCAGGAGATTAAACAGATCCCGGCGTTGATCGGAGAAGTAGATGTGGTTAAGGCCATACAACTCCTGCCGGGTGTTCAGGTGCAGGGAGAGGGGTCGACCAACTTCTTTGTCAGAGGTGGTGCTGCCGATCAAAATCTTATTTTACTGGATGAGGCGCCGGTTTATAATGCCTCCCATTTAATGGGATTTTTTTCGGTTTTTAATCCTGACGCCATTAAAAACATGCAGTTTTACCGGGGTAGCATTCCGGCGGCTTACGGAGGACGGTTATCTTCCTTACTGGATATTAGAATGAAAGAAGGCAACCTTAAAAACTTCAGTGTATCAGGTGGTATTGGGCTGACCTCCAGTCGCTTGACGATCGAGGGCCCGATTAAAAAGGAAAAAAGTTCCTTTATCATATCAGCTCGTAGAACTTATGCCGATCTGTTTCTCAAATTTTCCAGGGACGAATTTACACGGAATTCTGCGCTTTATTTCTATGACCTGAATGCGAAGTTTAATTACAAGATCGATGAAAAAAACAAAATCTATCTGTCGGGATATTTTGGCAGGGACCTCAATAAATTTAAAACCTTGCAATATGTAATAGATTGGGGTAATGCCACAGGAACCATGAGGTGGAATCATCTTTTTAATGAAAGGTTATTTTCCAATACCACTTTAATATATAGTCGATATGATTATTTGATTGATCTTTCTAATGAAGGAACACCCTTCAACTGGCGCTCTGAAATTAAAGACCATACGCTCAAAATGGATTTTAGTTACTATGTAAATCCGGACAATCTTTTAGGGTTTGGATTCAGTACCACCTATCATCGCTTTAGGCCCGGTGAATCGAAGGATGCCGTGAATGGTGGTGTTCCGAGAAGCAATGCCCTGGAGCACGCCGCATACATTAGTAACGAGCAGCATATTGGCGATAAACTATCTCTTGAATACGGGTTGCGTTATGCGCTGTTCCAATTAATTGGCCCAACCAGTGTTATCAGCTATGATGAAAATTACCTGCCGGTTGGTACGGAGGAGTTTGAAAAAGGAGAAATTTACAAAACTTTTCGAGGTTTGGAGCCCAGGGTTTCAGCCCGCTATTTGCTCTCCGGAAATAGTGCTGTTAAGGTTAGTTATAATCGGCAACGCCAATATATGCAATTGCTTTCAAACCTGGCTTTGGGATTAAATGCTTTTGACATCTGGTTACCCAGCAGCGCCCAGACGCCTCCTCAAACTTCTGATGCATTTTCGGTAGGGTATTTTTTGAATCCAGGCAAAAATCTGTATGAATTTTCAGTAGAGGGATATTACAGGATTTTGAAAAATCAAATCGATTATAAAGATCATGGCCAATTGATCATGAATCCCTTCCTGGAGGGTGAATTGCGCAGGGGCGAGGCCAGGGCTTATGGGATTGAGTTGATGTTGCGGAAAAGAGAAGGCCGCTTTACCGGTTGGCTTAGCTACACTTTATCGAAGGCCAAAAGAAAGATACCTGGCATAAACAACGGCCAATACTACCCGGCGAACTATGACCAGCCGCATTCATTTTCCCTGGTGGGAAATTACAAGCTATCTAAAAGGTGGGGTGTATCGGCCAATTTTGTATATGCCACTGGCAGGCCCGTAACACTTCCGGTGGAAACCTTCCGCTACGAAGATTTTATAGTGCCGGTTTATGGCAATAGAAACTCCGGCAGAATGCCTGATTATCACCGGCTGGATCTGGCGGCCACGCTGTATCCAAAAGAGAAACCAAATAGAGTAAATCACAGTTCCTGGACTTTTTCACTATACAATGCTTATGCCAGGTACAATGCGGCGGCGGTTTTCGTGAGCAATGAGCTGGAAGACATCGACCTCGTGAAGGATCCTGATAAATCTGCGTTTCACAAACTTTCAATATTCGGAATTGTGCCAAGTATCACCTATAATTTCAAATTTTAATAACAAAATGACATGAATAGAACTAGCATATATAAGTACCCATTTATCATTTTTCTGAGCTTTGCCGCCTGTTTGCAGCCGTTGGATTGGGAGGAGGCGGAAGATCCGTCCGGAAGGTTGGTGGTGGAGGGCCTGATCACCAGTGAAAAAACGGTGCATACCGTGAAACTCACACGTACCCAGGCTGTAATCGTAGATAGCTTACCTGAAATGGTTTCAGAGGCTCAGGTCACCATCGCAGACGGAGAGCGGGAATTCCATTTGCAGGAAACCGCGCCGGGCATCTATCAAACCGATACCCTGCAGGGAGAGGTTGGCAAGACTTATCATTTAACAGTTCGACGGAATGACAAAACTTTTGAGGCTTTTGCCGAAATGGTAAAAGCCCTGCCTGCGGAACCTGTGGAGGTTTTCAAATGGGATGATCGGCTACAACTCCCCGCAGGAGTCACGTACTTTCAGTTTTTATACCGGGATAATTTTGGTGCTCCGGCACCCTACCGGTATAGGGTATTCAGCGAAATACCTGAAAATGTGGCGGATTACTACCCTACGGACTGGACCGTTCCGAATTGGATCAAAAGACGAATGGACAGCGGGAATCTGATCACTGCCGATTCTACCTTCTATCTTCATCCCGGCCTGGAGCCCCCGGCCATTTTTGCCTATGGTGAGACCAATGTGTCAGGGGTAACCTACGGGACGAGGATTGTAGAACTGTTTTATTCCATGACTGAAGAGCATTATAACTACGTCAGAGCAGTTTTATCCGAGACAGAATGGAAAGGGTTAGGACCTTTTAGCTATGTTTCTGCCGACGTGCCGACCAATCTGACCAATGGCGCTCTTGGATTTTTTGCGGCGTCGGATGTATTGCGGGTGGAGCAGGTAGTGGAGTAACGAAGCCTTACCGAACCGCTAAAAATGAGGAAGATTGAATGGATTTCCATTAACATCACATGGGCTTCACGCTTCTTCCTGTCCATTTTCAATGGCTTCAGGAGGACTATAATTGCTGATGTCAGACTTAATTAAAATCAGAAAAGTAGCCGCCGAGATGCCGGCTGAACCAAACATCATACACATGACCATGATTTGATATCTTACGGCAATAAATGGCGAAACGCCGGATAGTATTTGTCCCGTCATCATACCTGGAAGTGAGACCAGGCCTACGGCGAAAAGGGAATTGGTGATTGGAATAAGCGAGGCCTGCAATGCAATAACGCGTGCTTTTTCGTAGGGGATATTTCTACCGGTTTCCGCTTCCAATCTTTCGCCGGCAAGACTTACGCTATTCATTGCGTTGGCAAATATCATTCCCGCAAGTGGTATGACGTAGCTGGGCAAATACCAGGGTTCAAGATTCAGCGTGCCCTGCGTGACCAGCAATAAGATAAAGCTACCACCGGCGGCAATGGATACAAAGGATTTTAAATACAATTGCTTCCTGGGAATTTTTAAGGTTCTTAAAGCTATCCAGCTTGAGGAAACAAGCATTATTGCCAGCACGGCGACTACGATCAGGGCGTTGTCACTTTCAAAAATATACGCTAAAAAATAACCAATTAACAACAACTGAACAAGCATTCGGGCAATAGCGTAAAGCGACGTCTTGTAGCCAAGTTTCCATTTCCACATGATAGCGATCACCGCTGCCACCGGAATGAACACGAGTGCCAAATGAGCAAAGGATATCGTTTGAATTGAGTTAGCCATCATTCATTGGGATCTGATTTGCGTTTTATTTTTGATTTTTTATAAATACTTGGGGATAACCCCGTATGCTTCTTAAAAATACGTGTAAAATGGCTTTGATCTGAAAAACCGGTTAAATAAGCAATTTCCGACAAGGAATATGTTGAGCTTTCCAATAATTTAATTGCTTTTTCGATCCTTAGTTTTCTTATGTATTCGCCAAACGAAAGACTGTCAAAGTACTTTGAAAACTCCCTGGAAAGATATGCCGGGTGAACCTGCAGGCTCTGAGAAACCTCCTGCAGGCTTAAGCTGAGATTAGTATCAATCTGATCCTGGATAATTTCCTTTAACTCCTTGGCCCAGAGAGGTATTCTTTTCTCGGTGGATCTTTGCTTCAGAAATTTCTTATACACATCAAGCAATAGGCTTTCAGTAGGATTCTGAGTATGTTTTTGTTTTTGCAGCAGCCTGGCCCAGGAGTAAAGTGCATCGTAAATTATCATTCCCTTTTCCAGAAGTTCCATGTCATCCTTGATATTAAATGCCAGACCCGCAGAAATGGCCCACAGGCCTGATGACTGGCTGGCGATATCGTGCCTGTCTGTATCAGCGCCTCTTACAATATTGGCAATGGTATGAATTCCAGGGTCTTCAATTTTATACTTCCAAACAAAATAATCAAATGAACATCGGTCTTTATAGTGGGTGAACTCAACGTTTGGGATATCGTAAGGAATAGCATTAAGTGCCTCCGCCTGTGCTAAAACTTCGCTGAAGGGCACAAAATAAAACTGGGCGTCCTCATCGATAAATCTTTTTATCAGCCACGGGCAGGCTATGCGATCTATCTTTGGGCGCTCGCGGGTAATCCATTTCATATCCGAAATATCAGAAAATTTTAAAAAAATAAATTGAACAGAATTTACTTTTTGGAATAAATTTTACCTATTTATAAAAGCTTTTGAATAGCCAGGCAAAAGCGCTATTTTGCCCATCCACAGCTATTCTTTGATTTACGGTGTGCCACACACTCATTTGGCCGGTTTATTGGCTATAATAAATTTTTTCTGCAATAAACAGTGAAAAAATGCAAAAGTCTCACTTGGGTAAGAAAATGGGGTATTAAACATTTTAATCTTCTTGGTTTAGCCATATTTTGCAGTTATGAACGGGTCCGTTTCCAATAAGAAAACCTGGAGAAAAAAGATTGCCGATTGGCACAACACAAAAATTGTATTTGCCGCCGTACTTTTATTGCTGTCTGCCCATCTTGGTTTTCTGCTGGCTTTTCCTGTTTCCAAAGTTTCTCCTTTATGGCCGCCTACAGGTGTGGCATTTGCCCTGCTTATTCTGATGGGTTTTAGAAGTTGGCCTGGCATAACTATTGGATATCTGATTGTCAACTCTTTGGTATTTTGGAATAATCACATTGACTTTTCGATTCAATCCATCAGTGCCTCTACATTTATCGCCTTGGGAAGTACGTTGGAGGCAGTGCTCGGTTACTGGTTATTTAAAAAATTTATCAAGGACCATGCTCTTAATCGCGCGAAAAATGTTTTTATATTTTTGTTTGTGGCGCTTTTAATGTGCCTGGTGGGCGCGGCGATTCACAACCTGAGTTTGGCAGCCTACCAAATCGTTGAAAGGGATAATTTATTGTCGCTCATATTCTTACAATGGGTTGGTAATACCGTAAGTGTTTTGGTGATTACACCCTTTATCTTATCGTGGACACAAAAATTTCGATTCACTTTTACCCGCCAGGGGTTGTTGGAGGTCCTTGTGTTTTTGAGTGCCTTGGGGTTTGTAATATGGCTAAGGGAAATTGATCAAATTGCCCCAACTGTTGAAAAGTCGTTGCCTTATGTCATTATTCCTTTTCTGCTTTGGCTGGCCTTTAAATTTAACCTGCAAATCACCACCTCGGGGGTGCTGATCGTTTCCGTAATGGCGATTTATCTTACGATACAAAACCGGGGTCCTTTTGTGTTAGATACCGAATATAATTCCATGCTTATCCTGAGAATATTTATAGCTGTAACCGGCATTTCAGCGATTGTCTTTGGGGCCACGGTTACCGAAAGGAGAGAGGCGCAAATAGAGTTGCAAAAGTTTAATGAAAATCTTGAAGAAAAAGTCACCGAAAGAACCAGGGAGCTCAACGAAGAAATAACCAACAGAAAAAAGTTTGAAGAAAAAATTAAGTTGTCCAATAAAAAACTTAGAAAGGCCAATGTTGAGCTGGACAATTTTGTATACAGCGTCTCCCATGATTTAAGGGCGCCTATCGCCTCTGTCCTTGGGCTGGTTAATATTGCAAAAAAAGAAAAAGACCTGCCTGCTATCAAAAAACACCTTGAAATGATCGGCCAAAGCGCTCAAAGGCAGGACCTGTTTATTAACGACATTCTGGATTTATCGCGAAATTCAAGATTAGAATTAAGCAAGGAGGAAATACAGTTTGAAAAGGTCATCGAAGAAATCTTCGGACAACTGAAATACAGCGCCACCGGAAAAACAATTAATAAGGAAATCAATGTAGCACAGACAAAACCATTTACCTGCGACTTGAGAAGGCTTAAGGTAATTTTTAACAACCTTATCTCCAATGCCATACGATATGGAAATGGCAGGAAACCTATGGTCAAAGTAGATGTGGTGGTATCTGAGAACCTGGCAAAAATTGATGTTCAGGACAACGGTATCGGCATTTCCAAAAAACACTTGCCCAAAGTGTTTGAAATGTTTTACCGCGCCACCGATGACAACGCCGGATCGGGTTTAGGTTTGTATATCGTAAAGGAGACCATCGATAAATTAAACGGCCAAATACGGATAAGCTCCAAGGAAAATGACGGGACATGTATACACCTGGAGATTCCGGCCGTAAGCTAAGTTGTTATCCTCTCCTTTTTAAATAAAAAAAAATTGAAACCTATCGTCTCTGTATCCATCGGAATATTTGAAGTTGTCATCGCCAAAGATTAATTTTACATGTCTTTCACAGAGAAAGCAATTTTGATTGAAATAAAAAACAAAGATTTAAGTTTAGTAATTGTTACCAGACCTTAAAATTATGAATTACCTGACCAAAAGACTTTTATTTCTACTTCCTTTATTTTGGCTGATGTCCTGTGGAGACGACGATAGTTCTCCCTCAACACTGGAATTAATCAAGGCAAACCCATGGAGGGTAAACAATTATGACCTGAAAGCTTCCTCTTCAGGAATTGCCATTTCTGATGTTCTATTGGCACCTTTTGTAGATGATATTTTGGAGCAAGCGCCTTTAAACGGGACCATTACCTTTGAAACAGATACATTCACGATTGAGGACCAGGGCACGTCTATTACGGGAACCTGGAGTCTGTCTGCGGATGAAAAAGAATTGACGATGGTCTTTACGGTTGCTGCCCAAACCTTTACTTTCCAAATTCTGCAAATCACCTCCAATAAATTTGATTTGGCATATACGGTAACGCAAAATCTTAGTATTTCCAATAATACCGTTCCGGTTACATTGGATATTACGGCCTTTTTGGTGCCGGCGTAGGGAATAATCCAGGGGAGTTGTGATAAGGCTTACCTTCTTCTCCTTGTTGTTCTTGTTCTTCTTCGGGTAGTCTTTTTTACCCCCAGTGCCCCCAAAAGACCCCGGGTCAGTTCCCGCATCAACGTTCTTCCCAGTTGGCGTACCATCGTGTTTTTAGAGAGGCTTTCGACAAAAGATTCTTCCTTTCCCGCGGAATAAGTGGCTTTGCGTCCCCTGGTTTGATCGCTTAGTTTTTTTTGGTTTTCCTCGCCGGAAAACTCTTCCAGTTTTTTGTTGAGAATTTCATAGGCACTTTCCCGATCAATCTTTTCATTGTATTCATCTGCAATTTCCGAGGTAGATTGAACCTGTTTTAATTCCTTCGCAGTCAATATTCCCATTCTTGACCTGGGCGCTTGTAGCATGGTGCTTACCAGTGGTGTGGGGATCCCTTTTTCATTTAGCACGGTAACCAGCGCCTCACCAATGCCCAGAGTGGTCAATGTTTTATCTGTCTTATAGTAATCGGATAACGGGAAATTTTCAGCGGCCATTTTTATTTTTTTTCTGTCCCTGGCAGTAAAGGCTCTTAACGCATGTTGCACTTTCAAACCCAGCTGACTCAACACCGCGTCAGGAACGTCGGCCGGTACCTGCGTGCAGAAAAAAATACCTACACCCTTGGATCGGATCAGTTTGATGATACTTTCTATTTGATCCAGCAACGCGTCCGATGCCTCATTGAATATTAAATGAGCCTCATCAATAAAAATTACCAGTTTTGGCTTGTCAGCATCCCCCTGTTCGGGGAAGGTAGCATAAATTTCTGCCAGCAAGCATAACATAAAAGTAGAAAATAATTTTGGGCGATCCTGGATATCCACCAACCGCAGAATGGAAATGATGCCTTTTTTGTCCTCTTGTCGTAAGAGGTCCTCTACGTCAAATGATTTTTCCCCAAAAAACTTTTCGGCACCCTGTTGTTCCAGCTCAATGATTTTTCTGGTGATGGTGCCAACAGACGTAGTGGATATGCTGCCATACTCTTTTTGTATTTCAGCCTTGCCCTCATTAGTGATAAACTGCAACATCTTTTTCAGGTCCTTCAAATCCAGCAGAGGATAGTCATTATCATCACAATATTTGAAGATGAGTGAGATGACACCGGATTGTGTATCATTGAGCTCCAGGATTTTGGAAATCAGCACGGGTCCAAATTCTGAAACGGTGGCCCTCAGCTGTGTGCCTTTTTCATCTGAGATGGTAAGGCATTCAATCGGAAAGGAGGCAGCCTGGAAAGGCAGGCCGATCATAGCATGGCGCTCATCGATTTTTTTATGCCCGTCGCTGGCCTTGGCCAGTCCGCTTAAGTCACCCTTAATATCCATTAAAAGCACAGGTACGCCGTGATCAGATAAGCCCTCAGCCAGTACCTGTAGTGTTTTGGTTTTTCCGGTACCGGTGGCGCCCGCGATAAGGCCGTGGCGATTAAATGTTTTTAACGGCGTTTTGACATGCAGCCCGGTGATAACTTCTCCGTCAAGCATGGCCCCTCCCAACGTTAGTGCGGCACCTTTGAATGTATATCCTTTTTCAATTTCTTTCTTAAATTGGGCTAGTTTGTCCATGAAATGATATTGTTCAGATTTAGTTAAAGCCTCAATTTATCAAAAATTTACAGAATAAATAAATTCATTTATAAATTGATTTCTTTGCTAAAGAAAGCCCTTTCCCCGGTCATATATCTTCTAACCTTAAGCATATAAGTTGATGACTTAATTGGGTTGTGGCCATTAGCTCATAAATCTGGAATTTGGATCACCCGGAGGACATTTTTAGGTTTAGACTTGAAGTTTAATTATCTGATTGGGCGGATTGTTTTTGACGCACATAGGCGGATGGTGAAACACCAAATTGTTCCTTAAAACATTTGGCGAAATAAGAAAGGTTGCTGAAACCTGTCAGGTAGGCGATTTGTGATATGTTATCCGCTTTGGCTTCTAACATTTGGGCGGCTCTTTTCAGCCTTTGTACGCGTATAAATTCTGAGGTTGAGCAACCAGTAAGTGCCTTAAGCTTCCGGTGAAGCTGCATCCTGCTCATACCCACTTCCTTTTGGAAAGTTTCCACATCAAAATCCGAGTTGTCCATATTTTGATTTATCAGGTCCATTACTCTTTTGATGAATCGTTCGTCGGCGCTGGTGATGGCAATTTCCTTGGGCTCCAGTGTTATCCGGCTGCTGAAAAGTGCTTTTAGCTTATTTCGCTGGTCGATTAAATTAACAATTCTGATATTTAGTTCGCGGGCATTAAAAGGTTTTGTAAGATAATCATCGGCACCCGTTTGGAGGCCTGCTATTTTGCTGTCTACATCTGCCCTGGCTGTCAGAAGAATCACAGGAATATGACTGGTTTTTTCGTTGGTCTTCAAACATTGCAATAAAGTGACACCATCCATTTTTGGCATCATTACATCGCTTACTATTAAATCAGGGACATGCTCCTGCGCCGCCTGCAAGCCGTCCACACCATTTTCGGCTTCCAATATCTTGAATTGTGGCAGGTGTTTGCGTATGTAGTTTCTCAGGTCTTCATTATCTTCCACAATCAATAGAATTGGGGCATCCTCATTTTCAATGGAGGCTTGCAAGGATGGAATTGCGTTATCACCTGAGATGGTTTGGGACTTTTCCTCACCATTTTTGTCGGCTACTGTAACCCCGGTTGCCTGCACAATTTCCGAATCATCATACTGATCTGAGCGAATGGGAAAACTCACGGTAAATGTGCTGCCTACGTTTGGTGTACTTTCAACATATATTTGACCGTGATGTAATGCTGTCAATTCCTTTGTTAGCGCCAGGCCAATGCCTGTCCCCTCGTTTTCTCTCGTTTGTGCATCATCTATCTGGTAAAACCGGTCGAAAATACGCTGTAACTGATCCCTCGTCATGCCTGGTCCATTGTCTTGAACTGATAGTATAATATCTTTCCCATCAGTCGAGGCCCTCATCGTAATCTTGCCGCCGTCGGGCGTAAATTTAAAGGCATTTGACAACAGGTTATAAATGATTTTTTCCACCTTATCCTGGTCAAAATAAGCAGATAAGGATTCCGAAGGAATTTGCACGGAGAAATTGATTCCTCTTTGATGCGCATGAGAATTAAACGATGAAACAACCGCGCTTAAGAATTCATAAATATTTTGCGAGGTTACCTCAAGTTTCAGGCTTCCGGCCTCCAGTTTGGAAAGGTCCAGTAATTGATTAATCAGCCTTTGCAATCTTTGTGCATTGCGATGCATGATATCAAAATCCCGCTGATCCTGTGAGGATAGGTTCTGAGCGATTTTATCTTCTAAAATTCCCAGAATTAAAGTCAGCGGGGTTCTGAATTCGTGGGAGATATTGGCGAAGAAACGCGACTTGGTCTGGTCGAGTTCCTGCAATTTTTCTTTTTGAATTTTTAACTGTTTCGTCTGTACGTTTACTTCCTGCGTTCTTTCCGCAACAATTTGCTCAAGCTTTTCTTTTTCTTTGAAAAGCTGCCGGGATCGCCACCTGACAATTGCGCTGATAAATCCGATAAATGCGCACCCATACAAAAGATAAGCCCACCAGGTGCTGAACCAGGGAGGAATGATCTCAAAGCTGTAATGGTCTTCGTTGCTGATGGTACCATAAATGTTTTTAGCCCTGACTTTGAATGTATATGTTCCCTGGTTCAGGTTTGTGTAATCTTTTTTTGTTTCCAGCGTCCAATCCGACCAATCTTCATCAAACCCTTCCAGTTTATACTGAAATTGATTTAACGCTTCCCGCTCGAAGCTGGTGGCACCGAATTCCAGTCTGAGGGCATTCTGAGCATAACGTAACGCGGGCACGTATTCACGGCTTGAATGTCCCCGGAATATAATGGAATCGTTAACTGTATTGACACTGCGGACAAAAGCGTTAAATTTTCCAAGTGGATTAAAGGGGCTATTCAGATCATATTGAATAAGTGTTTCCCCTCCAAACCAGGCGACCTCATTGTCCAGGTAAGTTGTTCTGACCACATTCTTGGTAAATCGCTCCTCGTGAAAATATCGCGGAGTGAATACCCCGTTTTTTCCCTTTTTAACTAAAATTCTTGGGGTTTTATCTTCATCTTTCAATTTCATTCTCATCCAGATAAAACCATTGGGATCCTGATTTAATATGGGAAAAACGTTTTTGTCCGGAACACCAAACCTGTCGCCAAATGTCGAATCGGCATGAAAGTGTTCTGTTTTTTCATCAAATTGGTAAACACTGTATTCGGTAAATTCCAGATCCGTTCTGAAATATTCTACCCCTTCTACCGTATAAATTCTTGCCCAACCTTCAGGCAGCCCATGTTCTGTGTTGTAACGTTTTACTATAGGATTTTCCAGAGCAATGTCAGGCGATGCTTCAGGTGAAAGTTGTGGAAACTCCACCCTTAAAGACCCTCAACTAGCGTTCCCAACCAAAGTTTTCCGTTTTTAGATTCGGAAATGGCCCGAATTTCTTCATTAATACCCTCGACCTTTCCTTCGTCGATCCAGATTCCATTGGTAAAATATATAGATGAAAGCCCCCCAACCATTCCGACATAAACCCGGTTAGTATCTATTTGGGAGCGAAAAAGAGCATCGGTGGTGTGGCCATTAATCTTTTTTATTTCCGTCCCCCGAATGTCGTAAACGCCAGCGCTGGTTGCCACCAGTAAACTTTGATCTATCGACAAAAGAGCCCAGCAATGGGTACGGATATCCTCGTAGCGATCAAATGAACAGGTATTCTTTTCAGTACCGTCACAAGATAAATAATATACACCCATACTGGTGGCTACGTGTAACTTTCCGTGATGTCTGGTAATTGCAAAGACCCGGCCTTCAATGCCTTTTCTTTTATCCCATACGCGATAGGGGGACATTACCTCGACGCGGGAAAGTCCGTTGAAAGTTCCTGCCCACAATCCGTTCTGCTGATCCAGTTCAAGCGACAATACGATGTTATCGCCCAACCCCTGTTCTTTGGCAATTTGGGAAACAAGCCTTCCCTCTTTGTCTATAAAGACAATCCCACTTTGAATGGTACCCAAGGCATAAAGACCCGATGGGAGGGGCAATCCCTGGTAGACCCTGCTTTGAGCCAGGTATGGGTTTATTTCGGTGTGAAATTTAGTAGCTTGAATTCCGTCATAGCTGTATAACCCATCCGGCACAGTACATATCAGGATCCTGTTATTTTCAAACGGCAGCATAGCGTGAATAGACAAGCTGTCAAATTTATGGCCATCCGGCGCCGTATTTATGGAATCGTTGGCCCATTTTTTCAAACCTTGTCTTCCAATCTGAAAATAGATATTATTGTCAACCTGCCAACCCCTTGCGTTAGCCTTCCCAAGATTTATGGTTTTGAATTGATTATCTCTCCACAGAAATAATTTGTTATAAGTATGAAACAGGATACCATCGCCGGTGCTAAAGGTATTCCATACATCTGCAAATTCCCGGTCTTCCGATGGTAAACTATCCTTGAGAGAAACCAGCTGCATTTCCCCTACCGCATCTGGCGCCAGGTACCCCAAATCTCCGGATGAGCCGAAATAAACCCTGTTGTTTTGATCAATGGCTAGGGATCGCATCACCGTTAAACCTGGTAGCGACTTAATACGCCACGATACACCATCATACATCAATATACCGTCACCATTGGCAATATAGATCAGGCCGGTACTATCCTGTACCATATCCCAGTTTTGATAGTGGGCCTTATATGCGTCAGAGCTGTATTGTTGAATATAGGGAATACCTTGTTCCTCGATGCCCGTAAATGGCAAGTGGCTATTTTGTCCAAGGGCAGCTTTAGGCACTATAAATCCAACTATTAAAACTATTAAGATTTTAACAGTCGGGTTAATTAGTTCATTCAGACCCTGGTTGGGATTCATTCCTACAGGTTTATACAGATTAATAAATTAGGAAAATTGAAGGAGGATCAATAATTTATTGCCCTTTTTTTCCTTAGTTTTTCATTTGTACTTAATAACAAATGTCAACTATAGTAACCTGTCGAAATAGTATTTGGAGGTGTTTATGATTTCATGGCAATTCCCAACTCATCAAGCTGCTCTTTGGCAATAGCAGAAGGTGAATCGATCATTACATCTCTTCCGGCATTGTTTTTTGGAAATGCAATAAAATCCCGAATGGAATCGGAACCGCCAAATAAGGCGCAGAGGCGATCAAATCCAAATGCAATGCCACCGTGAGGAGGGGCTCCGTACTCAAAGGCCTCCATTAAAAACCCGAATTGAGCCTTGGCTTCTTCTTCTGAAAAACCTAAATGCTTGAACATTAATTGTTGCATGCCCTTGTCGTGAATTCTGATGGACCCCCCGCCTAGTTCCACGCCATTGACAACCATATCATACGCGTTGGCCCTTACTTTACCTGGGTCGGTATCCAATAATGGTATGTCCTCCACTTTTGGCGAAGTAAAAGGATGATGCATGGCGTGATACCGCTGGGTTTCTTCATCCCATTCTAACAGCGGGAAGTCCACCACCCAGAGTGGTGCGTAGGTATCCTTGTCCCTCAGTCCAAGCAGGTCACCCATATGCAGGCGCAGTTCCGACATCGCTTTTCTGGTGTGTCCGGCCTCACCGGAAAGTAGTAACAGCAAATCACCTGGCTTTGCCCCACACTTTGAAGCCCACATTTTCAAATCGTCCTGACCATAGAATTTATCCACGGATGACTTAAAACTGCCATCGGCATTGCATTTCACGTAAACCAGTCCCTTGGCGCCGACCTGGGGTTTTTTTACAAATTCTGTGAGTGCATCCAGTTGCTTTCTGGAGTACTCCGCGCAGCCTTCGGCATTGATGCCAATTACCAGCTCTGCCTGATCAAACACATTGAAGCCTTTACCCTGAACCTCTTTATTAAGTTCAATAAATTTCATTTCAAATCTGGTATCGGGCTTGTCGGAGCCATAATTTCTCATAGCCTCATCATAGGAAATGGCAGGGAAATCGCCGAATGTCAATCCTTTTACGTGTTTAAAAAGATAGCGCACCAGTCCTTCGAATGTCTTAAAAATGTCTTCGGCTGTTACAAAAGACATTTCGCAATCGATCTGTGTAAATTCAGGCTGGCGATCGGCGCGCAGATCCTCATCGCGGAAACATTTTACAATCTGAAAGTAACGATCAAAACCCGACACCATCAAAAGCTGCTTGAAAGTTTGAGGAGATTGCGGTAATGCGTAGAATTCGCCCGGATTCATCCGTGAAGGAACGACAAAATCCCTTGCCCCCTCGGGTGTTGATTTTATCAGTACAGGTGTTTCCACTTCGATAAATGCCTCCTGGTCCAGAAACGAGCGGGTTAGCTGCATTAAACGGTGCCGTAATTCCAGGTTCTTCCGGACGGGGTTTCTTCTTAAATCAAGGTAACGGTATTTCATCCTCAAATCCTCTCCTCCGTCGGTATCATCCTCGATAATGAAAGGAGGCACGTTGGCCTTATTTAAAATGACCAGGTTATCGACTTTTACTTCTATTTCTCCGGTAGCCATGTTATCATTTTTGGCAAAGCGCTCTACCACCACACCGGAGGCCTTGATTACAAACTCGCGCCCCAATAACTTGGCGTTTTTAATCAGATCTTCCGCAGTTTCTCCCTCCTGAAAAATAAGCTGTGTCACCCCATAGCGATCTCTTACATCGACCCATACCATTCCACCTTTATCTCTGGTTTTTTGCACCCATCCGCAAAGTGTAACGACTTCATCGACATGTTGAATCCTCAACTCGCCGCAATTGTGTGTTCTTAACATGGCACCTTTTGTTAAAATTCGACCGCAAATTTAACAATAGTTTTATCTTTTGCCTGAATTATTTTGTGAGACATTAAAAATGAGTGGGGGTAGCGATTATTTTTGATAGTGTCGGGTACTATCTTACTACGTCATTAGGATCGCCAAGGCCTAGTTTCTCCAATACGTAGTCCGAGTAATCGTGGATGGCGTTTACATAAATAATGTTTTGGTCTCCGGCTTTATCAAAAACCGTTTGCAGCTTATACTCCTTGGCTACCTGTTCGATAGCATCAAACAGCCGGTCCTGTATGGTCTTTAGTATTTCCTTTTTCTTTTGAAAAAACTGCCCCTCGAAACCAAATACATCTTTTCTATAGGCGCTTAAGGAGTCTTCCCTCGCCTTGATTTCTTCCATCCGTTTTGTCTTTTCCTCCAGCGAAAGTAGTACCGCCTCTTCCTGAAATTCATTATACAAGGTGTCGATCTCGAGATATTTGATCTTGAGTTCTTCCGTCCATGAATCCGATAGTAAGGCAATTTCCTTTTGTGCCTTTTGGTAGTCGGGCATTTTACTCAGGATAAAATCCGTGTCGACATACCCCCATTTGTTTTGTTTGGGCAGGTCTTTTTTCTGAGCCTGGACATGGCAGGACAAACCCAAAAACACGATAAAGAAAAAGCCGGCGAATGGTATTTTCATGTGTTTATAGTTTATTTTCATTGCTCACATGGAACCTCGCATATTATTATCATTCCCTTGCGCCTCCACGACACGCGGTGTGTGTCGATTATGTCATACTCGGTTTCATCGTATGACAAATATATAACAAATGAATAACTGATTTAACATAAGATTTATTATTCGCTTTTTTTGGAAAAAATGATGCCGATTACAAAACTCGTGTTAAAGCAAAAGCCAGCGGGAAGTATGAATTGTGTTGCTTCGATAATTCCGTTTACGTTTTATTCCTATTGAAACGCAAAAAACACCAGCCAGATAATGAACAAAATTGGCAGCAATACAGGGATCGAGTACCTGATGATGTATCCAAAAAAAGAAGGCATTTTGATACCAATTTGCTCGGCGATGGATTTTACCATAAAATTCGGACCATTACCAATATAGGTCATGGCTCCAAAAAACACAGCCGATACGGCGATGGCTTTGAGATAAAGGGTTGAATCCGGAAAGCCTCCGTTTGCAAATTCTACCACATTGGACATGACCGAGATATCACTCCCCTTGGCCGCCATAGCGGCAGTAAGAAAGTTGATATAGGTGGGGGCATTATCAAGTAGCCCTGATAATGATCCGGTACCCCAGTACAATGTATTATGGGTAATTAGTTTTGATCCTTCGGGAGAGGAAGCAAAATTTCCTACCAACTCGATCGCGGGCATCATGGTTCCAAAGATGCCAATGAACAAAAATGCAACTTCCTTGATTGGCTCGAAGCTAAAATCATTGTCCGAAATTGCCTTTTTACTGGCAAATCTATAGGAGGCGAAGGCCACCATCAGCCAAATTATTTCCTTAACGTAGGACACTTTGGCGCCGTCATAGTCGATACTTGGTACCCATTCAAAAACATTGGGGTCAAAAAAAATAGCTACCACCACGATACCCAACCATAAAAAGTTTTTGGTTCCCTCAATGCTTACCTTTCCCGAATAGGTGACAGGCCCTTCATCCGGATCTTCCGGCGAATCTTTGTTTTTTTGATCAAAATAATAAAAGACCAAACACAGTAATAAACATGCCAGGGCCCATGGCAGTACGTTGTGGATGATGGTCCATTCAAACGGCACACCCTTCAAAAATCCGAGAAATAGCGGTGGGTCGCCAATTGGCGTTAAAGAGCCGCCCACATTACTGATCACAAAAATGAAAAATATGATATGATAAGATCGTATCCTGTTTTTATTCAATCGGACAAACGGTCTTATCAGCAACATCGAGGCGCCGGTAGTGCCGATGATATTGGAGATAACAGCGCCAATAGCCAGTATAGCTACGTTGGCACGTGGAGTGGCCCTTTTATCAATGTTGATAGAAATCCCCCCGGAGGCAATGTACAAGGCTGATAATAACGAGATAAATGGAACATACTCAATAAGTGCATGCACCGGACCATGAGTATTGTGAAGGGCGAAAATATAATAGGAGACAACAATGGCAGCGAGTAGCACTGATATCTTGGGATAATTTTTGTGCCAGAAATGCTCGTAAAACAGGGGGCCTGTGGCAATCATTAGCAGCAATAATACGAAGGGGATCACGGTCCATCCTGGCGCGTGAGCGTGTTCATCTTCTTCATTTGCCGACGGATTTTCACCTTTAACTAAAGCGTTGGGGCTACTTTTGCCGTCAGCTAATAGCTTGGCATTTACATTACCAACAGAAGGGTTGTCTGCGTGCGTGGCTTCGTTATTGTTAGCATAACTTAATGAATAATTTAAAAGCAACAGGGGTACTACCAACAGGAAAAAAGAAGTGAAAAATTTAGTCATTAAGCCGTCTCTGATTAGGATATACGAAAATAAAGTCAAATGCCTTCAAAAGCAAACCTATATAAAATACTCAATATGATTCATTTAAAGCTACTGAATTGTGCAAAATTAACGTTCAATTAATAGAAGGAGCTACTTAAATTAACTGATTTAGCGCAATTTCAAAGGATGTTCTGGCGATATGGGTCCTTTTTGGATTGGCGTCATAGGCTTTTTGCAGGGCATCTTTAATGGTTTGGGAAGTATCCGCAAAAATAGCTTCGTCAGTTAATTCAATGGATTCACTCATCAAATAAGCAAATACCCGCGCCATGCCGCAGTTGGCGATAAAATCGGGAATCACCGCTACATGGTTATCTGCAAATTCTCCCGTAGGACCAAAAAAGATTTCGGGATCATCGAAAGGCACGTTGGCGCCACATGAAATAACCTCCAGGCGGTTATTGATCATTTTGAGCAGCTGGTCTTTGGTCACCAGTCTGGAGGCTGCTGCAGGGACAAATATTTCTGCGTCCAGATCCCAGAATCTTTCATTCATTTCTTCAAAAGGAATAAGCGTATCAGCCATTAGCTTATTACCGTTACGGTTCACGTGTAAATTTTTGATGGCTTCCAGCTCCAGGCCCTCTTCAGAAATAATCCCACCTGACTTATCAATAACACCGGCAATTTTTACCCCAAACTTGGCGAGGTAGCTGGCCGCGGCGGATCCAACATTTCCCCAACCTTGAATTAGCGCTCTTTTACCGGAGATGTTATCACCCCATATTTTATAATAATGTCTTACAGCCTCGGCTACGCCAAAACCGGTAATCATGTCGGCAATGGTAAACTTTTTAGAAACCGAAGGTGTGTAGTTGGGGTCTTCCATTACCTTAGAGACACCTTGCCTGAGCTGCCCTAGTTTCCGGATTTTTTGGGGCTCTGTGGCTCTAAAATGTCCATTTACCACTCCTTCCTGGGGATGCCACAGCCCATAATTCTCTGTAATTGGAATAACTTCATGTATTTCATCTACATTCAGATCTCCGCCGGTCCCATAATATTTCTTGAGAAGTGGAATAACCGCCTGGTACCATCTTTCCAGAACACCTTCTTTCCTTGGGTCATTGGGGTCAAAATCAATTCCTGATTTGGCGCCACCGATAGGAGGGCCGGACACCGTAAATTTCACTTCCATGGTTTTGGCCAGTGATTCTACTTCTCGCTTATCCAGTCCCCTGCGCATTCTGGTACCACCGCCTGCAGCGCCACCTCTTAATGAATTAATTACCACCCAACCTTTTGCATCCGTATCCTGATCATTCCATTCGAAAACAATTTCTGGTCGTTTATTTTCAAATTTTGCTAATAATTCCTTCATAAGTCAACCGTTGTTAGGAGGTAAATCTACAAAATTAATTGAGCTTGCCAGATAATTATTTTAAGCTGGCTGCTGTGAAATTAGAAATATCCGGTACCTCATTGCTTGCGATTTATATTAATTAGTTGGGGATCTGGGCAACTTTTATTAAGGATAAGCCATTAATACCATGTAAACTTTGTGTATTTTTATTATTTTTGTCATCTTCTAAGAACTGATTTAAGGATAAATGGATGAATTTTGCCATTGATTTGGGTAATACTTCCGTAAAGTGTGGAATATTTGAAGGAAGTGAGTTAATCGAGAAATTAGAAGGTCTGAGTATTGACCAACTTATAGATACCATCAATGGTCGTTTACCTAAAAACGTTATTCTTTCTTCGGTTCATCAGGAGGTTACTGCCATAGCCAATAAGATCGTTGATGAGGTTAACTGTCTGATAATGAGCCATCATGTGCCAATACCTATTACAAATGGTTATCTTACCAAAGATACATTGGGTTTGGATCGCCTGGCCGGGGCGGTAGGAGCCAACAGTTTATTCCCCGATCAGCATAATTTAGTGGTCGATGCAGGAACTTGTATTACCTACGATCTGGTTAGTAAAGAGGGGCAATACGAGGGCGGAGCCATTTCTCCAGGTGTTCATCTGAGATTCAGGTCAATACACGAATTTACGGCACGCCTCCCGCTGGTGGAAGTAGAGGAACAGGTGCCATTGCTGGGCAGGAGCACAAAAGAATCAATTTTAAGCGGCATTTTGCATGGAACAGCCGCAGAAATTACACAAATGATTCGGATGTATGCAAGTAAATTTGCAGATTTGCGGATTATCATCTGTGGTGGGGATTCTCGCTTATTGAAAAGAAATCTTTCATCGGATGTGACTTTTGTCCCGGATTTAGTGTTAATAGGTTTAAATACAATATTAGGCTATAATGTTGAAGGTATTTAAAGGGCTTATATTCTCTCTTATTTTTTTGCTGTCATGTAATATTCAATTACGTGGGCAAATAAATATTTCACCCTATTCCGTTAATGGTCTGGGCGACTTTAATTCCCCTGCCCTTACGGCTAATGTGGCGATGGGAGGTATTGGGGTGAGCAATGGTCAGGGTTGGTATCTCAACAACCTGAATCCTGCGTTGTTGACAAAAAATGTCTTTACCGTACTCGAAGCCGGGATGGTTTATGAATCGAGAAGTCTTGAAAATAGCAGCGGTTTGTCCCAATCCAACAGCGGCGGAGGGCTTGGCTACTTTGCCATGTCATTTCCGGTCATGAGTGGGAGATGGACCTCCTCTTTAGGTATAATGCCCTACAGCACAGTCAATTACAATATTCTCTCTCAAAGCGCTGTCGTAGGAAGTGAAGATATTCCCGTCACCTTCAACCTTACCGGCGAAGGAGGCCTTACGCAGGCATACTTTTCCAATGGCCTTAGACTGACCAAAAACCTTTCTTTCGGCATCAAGGCTTCGATATTGTTTGGCTCCATTGTCAAAGAATCGGTGGCATTGCCCGGAGACCAGGATTTTCCCATTAATTTTATCAGCGCCGTGGTTGATAAAACCAGTATTCATGGTTTTACCCTATCCTCGGGCCTGGCATACAGGCTTGAAATTAAAGATAAGAAGTTTTTGAATCTGGGACTTACCTATGATCTGGAGTCAAAATTGAAAGCTAAACTTTTTAAAACCGGGGAATTAAGGTCTCCCGTCAGCATTAATCCAATTTCCACAGACACCCTCATTAACGACTCCAAAGGGGATATCCAACTCCCATCAAGCTTTGCAGCGGGAATTTCATATGAAATATTATATAAATGGACCATCGGCGCGGATATACACGTGAGTAATTGGTCTGATTATCAAGATATTGAACAAAATAACGAGTCACTGGTTGATAACTATGGCATCAATATCGGCACCGAATTTACGCCCGATATTTCTTCTGTAGACAGCTATTTAAAGCGAGTGACTTACCGGTTGGGTTTTGATTATCAGAAGACCCCATTTGAAGTTTCTGACCAACAGTTAAATGACTTTGGTATAAATTTTGGAGCTTCTTTCCCGGTGAAAGGATTATCGACCATGAATTTAGCCTTTAAATATGGTCAAAGAGGAACCACAGATGATAACCTGATAAAGGAGAATTATATCAGAGTTTATTTTGGTATAAGCTTCAACGATCGTTGGTTCCAAAGAAGAGTATTGAACTAAATAAGAAAATACAAAAAAGTTATGAAGATGCGAATTATTTTTACTTTGGTTGTAGCATTTACAATATCTGGCATTGCTGCTGCTCAAAATGGGGGTAGCGCCTGGAACTGGCCTTCGGATCCGGAAATGGATTCCAAGGCAAAAGCCAAAAATGCACTTTACAACGATAGCAGAAAAATGGGTAATTACAAAGAATCCCTTCCACACCTGATGTGGCTGCTTAAGAACACCCCGGACCTTAACCCGTCTATCTACATCAACGGCGCAAAGATCTATGAAGCAATGGTGGATCTTGAAAAAGACGAGGCAGCTAAAAAAGTCTATCAGGATTCTGCCTTGATCATGTATGATCTGAGGATCAAACATTTTGGTAAAGAAGGATATGTACTAAATAGAAAAGCCAGCAAGGCCTACAGATATAAAAGAGGTGATAAGTCAAAATATCCGGAATTAATGGAGTTATTTGAAAAGGTCTTTGAGCTGAATAGCCCCACTAAAATACTGGATAATAACACAATTGGCTATTTTGATATTGTAAGAAGACACAAACTCAGTGGAGGGGATATCAGCGAAGATAGAATACTCGAGATCTATGAGGAGATCAATGGTGTGATAGATCAAAAAATCAAGGCCAAGAAAAACGTAAAAAGGCTTAATGAATATAAAAGTACCATTGATGGTATGTTGGCAGCCATGGTGAAAATTGATTGCGAGTTTATCGAGAATAAATTAGGTCCCAAATTTGAAGCCGATCCAAGTGATTTGAAATTAGCCAAAAGTATTGTCGGTCACGCCCTCAACTCAAAATGTACCGAGCTTCCGGTAGCTATCAAGGCGGCTGAAGCTGTTTATGAAAATGAGCCTGAATACGGCGTAGCGCTGTTAATTGCTTTTAAAAGTAGGGGCAACAAAGATTATGACAAAGCAATCAAATATTTTAAAGAAGCCATTGGCCTTACCGAAGATAATGCCAAAATTGGTCAGGCTTATATCGAGATTGGAAACATCTATCGGCTGAGAGGAAATAAAACTGCTGCAAGAGAAAACTATCGTCATGCAGTAGCAGCGGATCCAAGTAAAAAAGAAGCTTATACCAACATCGGAGATCTTTATTTTGGCAGTTTTGAGACCTGTGCCAAGAAAGTAAGCATGGTAGAAGATCGCGGCGTTTATATGGCGGCTTACAAAATGTACAAATTGGCGGGTAATTCCTCCAGAATGGCTAAGGCGAAGGAACAGTTCCCTTCGGCCGAAGAAATTTTTACTGAGACCAAAGAAGTTGGATCTTCCATGAAAGTAGGATGCTGGATCAACGAAACAGTCCAGATAGATAAGAGATAATATTAAATCTTTATAACGCAAGCTGCCTCAAAAAAACCTAATAGTTTAGTGCTTTTGAGGCAGCTTTTTTTATTCATCAACATGTCAAATTTCTTCAAGATAATAGCGTTTTCCCTGGTGGTAGTAGCGTGTGGTGAAAATAATACTATCGATGAGGAAGATGAATATGATGGGCCTATGGTTGAATTCCACGATGTGGAAACGATGGTCAGTGACTCTGCCGTTATAAAGCTTAAAATAAAAGGAGCGAAGCAATTAACTTTTCAAAACGGAGACCTGGAGTACCCGGAGGGTGTTTTCATTGAATTTTACGATGAAAACTCAAAAGTTACCTCCACCATTGCCGCCAATAGAGGATATTACACCAAAGCAGATAACGTATACAAAGTTGAAGAGGATGTGGAAGTCATCAATTTTCAAAGCGGTGAAAAACTTAATTCCGAAGAGTTGTTTTGGGACCCTAAAACTGAAAAAGTTCACACCGAGAAATTTGTAAATATAACGACCCAAACCAAAATAATTAAGGGTGTAGGCCTCACAGCAAGCCAGGATTTTTCAGACTATCAAATTGGAAAAATTACAGGTGAGATCTATTTGGAAGAGGATTTCTGACAGTGTTTGCAGGCTAACGCCGGCTATCTCGATCAGGGTTTGGAAAATTCGATAACATTCTTTGGTAGAAAATTGAGAATTCTGCCTTTTTTGGCGTTAATTTAGGTTGAATTAACGTCTTCTTTTCACCATTATGAAATTGTCTCAAATAGTCCTGCTATCCTTATCCGTGGTACTAATCGTCATTGGGGTGGACCAAACCATGAATTATGGAATTCAAAATTCCTATTTTATATTTATGTTTACTATAGCGGTTTTATTGTATTATTTTTACAAGAAAAGACAGCAGGAAGAGGCGGCAGATGATGAGCTTTCGAAAAAAAACAAAAAGTGACATAACCTTCCCCCAGGCTGAATGGAAACCTATTACATCATAATTATCATTACGGCATTAATCTTTTCAGGTATCTTTTCGGGTGTTGAAATTGCTTTTGTATCGGCTGATAAATTGCATATCGAGTTAAAGAGCAAACAAGGGGTGGGCTCGGCCAGAACACTGTCAAACTTCATAAATAATTCCTCCCGATTTATAGCTACTACCCTGGTTGGCAATACCATTGCGTTGGTAATTTACGGTATATACATGGCTAAATTGCTGGAGCCGGTTATCGCCGGTTATTTACCTCAAAATATCAGTAAGGACATACTGGTGCCATTAATACAGACTGTTCTTGCCACCATTATTGTTTTGATTACGGCGGAGTTTACGCCAAAAAGCCTGTTTTTATTAAACCCAAACCGGATGTTAAAACTTTTTGCACCATTGCTAAAGTTGATCTATTGGGTGCTGTTCCCGCTGGTTTGGGTAATGATAAATGTGTCAAGGTTTATCATTGAAAAAATACTTCGGTTGGAATACTCAGAAGATAAACCGGTGTTTGGATTGATTGATCTGAACAATTACATCAAAAACGTACTGAATTCGGCTACAAAGGAGGATGATGTAGATGTCAATGCCAAAATTTTTACCAATGCCCTGGAGTTTAAAACGGTCAGAGTTCGGGAGTGTATGATCCCCAGAACTGAGATAGCAGCGGTGGAAATAGAAGATTCTATTGAAAACTTAAAATCCGCCTTCGTGGAATCCGGCCATTCAAAAATTTTGGTGTATAAGGATTCAATAGACGATATCATTGGGTATTGTCACTCACTCAAATTATTCACTAAACCCGATTCCATCAGTAAAATCCTTACTCCTATTCCCATTGCGCCGGAAACCATGATGGCCAATGAACTGATGATTCAACTTATCACAGAGCACAAAAGCCTGGCGCTGGTGGTCGATGAATTTGGAGGAACCTCAGGCATTGTAAGCATTGAAGACATCATAGAAGAAATATTTGGTGAAATCAAAGATGAGCACGATGATGAGGACCTCGTTGAGCAAAAATTAGATAATCAAACATACCTTCTTAGTGCCAGACACGAAATAGATTACCTGAATGAGCAATACCAGTGGGATATTCCGGAAGGCGATTATGATACCCTGGGAGGTTATATATTGTCTGAAACCGAAAACATCCCGGATGTGAACGAAATTATAGATTTGAATGCATTTACATTCAAAATAGTCTCCAAGGAAGACACCCATATCGAAACGGTAAAAATCTACATTAAGTCTCCAAATGATGACAATTAATACCTCAAAATTTTGAATTGTACTGAACAACTTATCTATGTTGGCCAAAATTTTGATTTTAACCATTTTACTCATTATTTTTGCCGTCCTTCAATTATAAAATCAATACAATGGCATTAATTAATACGTTAAGGAACAAGATGGGAAAATTCGTGGTTGGCGCAGTCGCAATCTCGATTTTATCGTTCGTTTTGGCCGACCTTCTGGGACCTAATTCCACTTTATTGGGAGGAAATAGCAACGTTATCGGCGAGGTGGCCAACCAGGAAATAGATGCACAGGAATATAGCCAAAGAATAGATTTATTAAAGACAAGATACGGCAATCCCGGAGAGAGCCAAATGGTTTTCGTAAGAAACGCGGCATGGGATGGTCTTATAGTAGATATAGCCTTTAAATCAGAGTTTGATGCGTTAGGCTTGACCGTAACTAACGATGAGCTTGTAGACATGGTGCAGGGCAGGAATATTGATCCGGGTATCAGGCAACAATTTACCAATCCGGAGACCGGTGAATTTAATGTAGATCAGGTTATTACTACGTTAAAGAGTATTGCCAACCTCCCTCCGGCCCAGAGAGCGCAATGGGAAAATTATGAGCGGGACCTTAAGCTTGGAAGACTCAGAGTGAAGTATGATAATTTATTGGGTCTTTCATCTTACGTAACCAATGCAGAAGCAAAGGCTACCTATGAAGCGCAGAATGCCATCGCCGAGGTCAAGTACCTGTATATTCCATTTTATACTGTTGGGGACTCGCTGGCCGAGGTGAACGATTCGCAATTACAGGATTATCTTGATAGTCACGAAGAAGATTTCCAGGTGGAGGAAAGCAAATCGGCAAGCTATGTAAATTTCGAAATTAAACCTTCTCATGACGATACCATCGCCTTTAATGAGAATATGGCGGCCCTTAAAGAGGAATTTCAGCAGGCTAAAGACGATTCTATCTTTGCCAAAATCAACACAGATGGCAATACCTTTTTCAATCGATATACGGTGGGGCAATTGCCTGAGCTCTTAAAATTAAACGCCGATAATCTGATGGACGGTGACGTAAGAGGACCGTATTATGAAAGCGGCAGATACAAATTGTATAAGATATCTGAGGAATTGGAAGATACCGTTTACTCGGCAAAGGCGCGACACATACTGTTTAAGGGAGCCGATGAATCCGATGCCGAAAAAGCCAAAGCTAAAAGCGAGGCTCAAAAGGTATTGAGAGAAATAAGAGGCGGCGCCGATTTTGCGGAAAAGGCAAGGGAATTTGGTAAAGACGGTACGGCAGCCAGAGGAGGAGATCTTGGATGGGGTACCGAAGGAAGTACCTGGGTTCCCAAGTTCGAAACGGCTGTTTTTTCCAAAAGTGAGGCGGGCCTGATTAACAGGGTGATTGAAACAGAATTTGGCTACCACATTATTGAAGTAACATCACCTAAGACCAACAAAGCCTTTAAAGTAGCCAGCATCGAGCAGGAAATGTTTGCCAGTGAGGCCACACGGGAGATAGCTTACCGGAAGGCAGATTTATTTGCTTTTAACTCCGGAAACTACGATGAATTTGTAGAGAATGCCCAAAAGGATACACTACCGGTGCTGACAGCGGATAAAATTGATAAAAATGCCAGAAATATCAATAATTTGACGGATGCAAGGGAGGTTGTTCGTTGGATGTACAATGACGCCAGTGTAGGGGAAGTCTCTAAAATATTTGAATTGGATGATAGTTATGTAGTGGCTGTGTTAACCGGAGAAGCGGAAAAGGGTGTAGCTGACCTGGAGAGTGTGAGAAATGAGGTATCCGTAAAAGTTAAAAATCAATTAAAGGCTGATTACATCATTAATAAGTTGGGAGGGACTGACGGCAGCCTGGATGATATTGCCAGTGCCTATGGAGAAGATGCCAACGTCTATTCAAATAGTGATTTGAAGTTGAGCAGCAATTCTTTACCGTCAGTTGGGTTTTCACCAAAGGCGGTAGGTAAAGCTTTTGGCCTGAATCCCGGTGAGAAATCTGAACCATTTTCAACGGATAATGGCATAATTATTATGGAACTGGTCAATTTCACAGGAGCGCCTGAAATTGCGGATTATACCACCTATAAAACACAACAAATTCAAACTGCCCAGTCTCGAGTGTCTGTCAATATCATGGAGGCCGTTAAAAAATTTGCTAATATTGAGGATTACAGATATAAGTTTTATTAGTATTCTCCGTCTATAAATTACGATTTGGAATTGACAACCGGTCAGTGGCTGGTATCCTTGTTTTAAAACGCCATTCACTTTTAGGATAAACTGTAATTAATGTCTGATAACAAAGACGATAGTGCTTTTAAACAGCAATTGGATGACCACCACGAATGGCCATCGAAGTATTTATTCAAGTTTATAGTACCTAGTGGCCAGGAGGAGGAGTTTAAGAATATATTTCCGGAGGAAGTGCTGAAATTCAGGTTTTCAAAAGAGAAAAAATATATAAGTATATCAGCTCATGTGATGATGAGCTCCAGCGAGGAGGTAATGGAAATTTATCGAAAAGCCTACAGGATTAAAGGAGTCATATCCTTGTAAGTCCGGAGATGCTGGTCTTGAAAAATCATCAATAGTCAGCTGTTACCTGCTTAAACTTTCGCTGATAATCTGCTTAATCTCTTGCTTTACGTCTTCCTTATCGATTCCATCATAAGGTGCAGTAACAATAGCTTTCAACAAGTCGTTTACGATATGCGGCTCAAAACCAAGCCTTTTGGCATATTCGGTGGTAATCTCCAATTCTATATCTTCTACCTTTCCATCCAGGTAAATCATATAAACCAGATCATAGACCCACTCTATTGCTTCAAGTTGGTTTTTAGGATCGACAAACTGAATTGACTGGGGGTCCGCTATGACGTCATAGATTTCTTTTTTGCTGAAATTAAGCTGTACTCCCCATTTGAAAATGCCATCGATGAAATCTTCTTTGGCAGAATCCATATGAATGAAGTGGGCCAGCAGGTTGTAATAACTACGGCGCAATGCTTGTAATTCGTGGTTGCTTAGTGAAAGGCTCATTTTCCAGGTATTATAAAGGCTCTATTGGCAATTTAGTTGATCTAATATTAATAACATATCAAGTTCCCGATAAAATGTTACATACAATCATTATTCAAAAGTTTAGCACTAAAATTGCTACATTTGATATCGATAAGACCTAACCATATGACTAAACTGTTATCCAATACACTGTTGATACTAATCTTAATCGGTTGTACCCAAAAGGAGAACGCCGGGAAAAAAGATAAAAATGAAGACTTTGATGATGTGCAAACGCCGGTGATAAAAGATGAACCCAAAGATCATTCCATTGAAGCGCTTGTTCAGGAATATGAAGATCCCGGCAGGGTGGACTGGCAGAATCCCGATCTTGTCATTGATAAATTGGGCGATTTAGATGATAAGGTAATCGCTGATATTGGCGCCGGATCAGGTTATTTTACTTTTCGACTGGTTAACCGCGCCAGCAAAGTACTTGCCATTGATATTGAGGAGCAGTTTTTAGAATTTATTGAGGAAAGAAAATCGGGCCTTAATGATGAAATAGGAAGAAGGGTTGAAACAAGGCTGGTCTCTCCTGATGATCCCAACTTAGAGGAAAGCGAGGTGGATATAGTGTTATTGGTCAATACTTATCTGAATATCGATCCAAGAACACCTTATCTGAAGAAGCTACGCAAGGGATTAAAACCAAATGGAAAAGTAGTGATTGTTGATTTCAAAACCGGCGATATTCCCACCGGGCCTCCGGATGAGTTGAAAGTCAGCACTGCCATGGCTAAATCGGAGTTAACGATGGCTGGCTTTGAGCAAATAAGTTTGGATACAATTAGCCTGCGCTACCAGTATATAATTATCGCACAATAAATTTACAACTATGTGGCAAGAGGAAGATAACAAACTAAAAAAAGATTTTCAATTTAAAGACTTCACCGAAGCTTTCGGTTTTATGGCTAAAGTAGCCATTATAGCTGAAAAAATGGATCATCACCCGTATTGGTCCAATGTGTATAACCAGGTTTCTATCCATTTGTCTACCCATGATGCGGGAGATGTGGTTACCGAAAAGGATCATAAACTAGCTGCTGCTATTGATCAGCTGGTTTCATAGATTTTGTTTTTAAGATATGACAACTTCCTCAACTGCGCTCTATGTAGTGCCGACTCCTATTGGCAACATGGAAGATATTACTTTTAGAGCGGTCAACATTCTTAAAATGGTGGATGTAATTTTAGCGGAGGATACCAGGAAATCAGGGGTACTGCTTAAGCATCTTAAAATTGACAAACCTTTGCAAAGCTACCACATTTTTAATGAGGGAAAGATCGTTTCCGCTATCGTAGATCGTTTGATAAAAGGAGAAAAAATGGCACTGATCTCAGATGCCGGCACACCGGCCATCTCTGATCCCGGATTTTTATTGGTGAGGACCTGCCTGGAACACGGTGTTGATATAGAATGCCTGCCCGGCGCCACGGCCTTTGTCCCTGCCCTGGTAAAGTCCGGATTACCGGCCAGCAGTTTTGTTTTTGAAGGATTTTTACCACACAAAAAGGGAAGAGCCAAAAAGCTAAATCAGCTGACGGATGAGTCCAGAACTATGATTTTTTATGAATCACCCCATCGACTGATAAAAACATTGACACAATTTATTGATGTATTTGGCAAAGACCGGCAGGCTTCCGTATCACGCGAGTTGACCAAGATTTATGAGGAGACCATCAATGGGACGCTGGAGGAATTATTGGAGATTTTTGTGGAAAGGAAAATTAAAGGTGAATTTGTCCTGGTGGTAGCGGGCGAAAAAGGGAAATAGGGCACTAATTTACAAAATGCTCCTGTTGAATGCTTTTAAGCAATTCGATAGTCATAGGCTTATTTACGAAATCTTCAACTTCCTCATAAGATTTGGCTTTCGCCATATCTTGCTCAACAATGGATGTGGTAAAGATGATGACCTTGCTACCATACGTATAGGACTTTTGAAACTTTTTGTATACCTCTAAAAAATCCCACCCGTTCATGACCGGCATTTCAATATCCAAAAGTATCAGATCAGGAAATTCGGCTCCTTTCGCAATTAAATCCTCCAAATAATTGATACCTTTTTGAGATGTATTGAAAAAAACAATATCGGCATCTATCTTACTTAATCTTAGAAGATTTTGTAAAATGAACAGGTTAATGTCCTCATCATCAATAAGTAAAATACTTTTCATCATTTTTTCAACGACTCCGGTTTTATAACTATTCTAAGATACGAAAAAAATACAATTATATTTTGTTATTCAGAAATTTTTTGTAAGGGCTTAATTTTTTCGTGAAGTAAACCAATTTCTATTTTTCGTTGTTTCCACTATACTACTTCATAAGTTTTAGGTCTAATTCGAAAGTCGCTCGTGGTAATGTGAGGTAATCGGGCGATTTTCATTTTTACGACATCTCAGGGTTTGAAGGGCTTGGTTTGGGTTATCAGTTGACTCACCGGTTAATGGCATTAAACGGGGAAAGGTAACCTACTGCACAAGGTTATTTTTTACTTCCTGCCGAATAAAGATTTTTTATCAACCGCACCGCAAGGCACAAACATTAAGCTCCGATTTCTTAAAAATGCCAAGGAAAATTGAAAAGCAATTTTTATCATTGCATAAGTCAATATTGTCGATTTTTGAGCCGTTATTTGTTTGTTAAGATTTACGTCACCCAAGCACCGCAAAGGTCAATATATTACTTTTTTGGATAGCTTCGATTCAAATAATAATTAAATAAGGCTTGTGTTTATAAAAGAAAAATTGCAAAATAAAAATAAAGTATGCCCAACCTGGATCAAATTTTAGCCGGATTAAAATCCCTGGTGGAAGATGTTGGCGATTTTATTCGCCAGGAAAGCCGATCATTTGACAGAAGCAGTATTCAGTTAAAGGGGCTGAATGACTTAGTCTCTTATGTCGATAAAACGGCTGAAAACATGTTGGTAGAGGGATTATCAGAATTACTTCCCGAGGCGGGCTTTATCACTGAAGAGGGAACGGCTTCACACCGGGATGAGGCCTATAAATGGATCGTTGATCCCCTTGACGGCACGACCAATTTTGTGCATGGCCTACCCGTTTACGCTATTAGCATAGCCCTTACATTTCAGGAAGAAATAGTAATTGGGATAGTATATGAATTAAATCGTAATGAATGCTTTTATGCGTCTTCAGGAGAACCGGCTTATTGTAACGATGAAATCATCAAAGTTTCAAATGCTAATAGTTTAAGCGAGGCCTTGTTGGCTACGGGTTTTCCTTATCACGATTTTGATCTTGTCAAAAAATACCTGGCTACGCTAGATAGCTTTATGCAAAATACGCATGGTCTGCGGAGGCTCGGAAGCGCCGCTGTTGATCTGGCCTATGTTGCCTGTGGGAGGTTTGAAGGATTCTTTGAATACAACCTGAAGCCTTGGGATGTGGCGGCTGGGGCCTTTATTGTACAGCAGGCAGGGGGTGTGGTTACCGACTTTAAAGGCGGGCATGATTTTATTTTTGGTAAAGAGATTCTTGCCGCCAACATAGTTCACAACGAAATGTTAAAGGTAATTCAACAACATTGGTAAATTAAGATAAGGGCATGTTTGAGTTTAAATGTCATGTAAAAAATCAATTTTCAAAGATGCGCTGGATCGTTTTTCTGGCCTGCCTTTTCATTTTTACCACTGCCCGGGCCCAATACATTACACTGTCTCCTGAGGCCACCGTTAGCCTCATAACGCCTGAACCCGGCCAGGAAGCAATATTCACCATTTATGGCCATAGTGCCATTAGAATTCACGATCCCGCGAATAATTTAGATACCGTTTTTGATTATGGCATTTTTGATTTTCAGGATCCCAATTTTAGTCTGAATTTTGCCAAGGGATATTTAAGGTACATGGTGGGCGGCAGAAATTTTAGCCGTTTCACGGTTGCATATAAGCGTTTTGATCGTACCATTCACGAGCAAATTTTAAACCTCACGCAAGAAGAGAAACAACGGACTTTTGAATTTTTAGCTAATAACGCGCGGCCTGAAAACAGGTATTATTTTTATGATTATTTTTATGATAACTGTGCTACCAAGATCAGGGATGTTTTCCAGAATATTCTGGGGGATAAATTGGTTTTTGATGAATCCTATGTGGTGCCGAAGCATAGTTTTAGAGATATGGTAGATTCGCTGTCGGTCTATCAGCCGTGGGGAGACTTTGGCATTGATATTTGCCTGGGGCTGCCGATGGACAAAAAGATGTCACCTTTGGAATACATGTTTCTTCCAGGCTACGTATTTAAGGGGTTTAGCCAGGCAACCATCAAGCGTGGGGAGCAATCTGTGCCACTGGTGAAGGAAGCCAGCATCTATTATCAAGGTACGCCCCAAACCCTGGATGTCGGTATCTTTACACCTAAGTTTGTATTCTGGTCACTGTTTTTTGTCTTGCTTGCGATTACCTTTTTTGGTTTTAAAAAGGATAAAGTGCATTATTGGATTGATATAATCTTATTTTCAGTTATGGGGCTTTTAGGCATTTTTTTGTTATTACTGTGGACAGCCACCGACCACCGTGCCGCAGCAAATAATCTTAATTTGTTATGGGCCATTCCCCTGCATTTTCCGGCAGCCCTTCTTTTAATTCCCAGGGAAAAAGGGCATTATTTAGGTAATTATTTTATGATAGTGTCCGCCTTAATGGTTTTATTGCTGATTTTCTGGCCATTGATCCCACAGGGGTATAACGCTGCATTTTTCCCTATTGTAGCCACGCTTGGCTTAAGGGCTGGCCATCTTTTCTACAGACTTAAAAAGGCCGGGGATTAAGCCCAGATCCTGGTTCCCTCGGTGCAGTTCTTACACATTTCCAACTCACTTCTGGATTTTAGTATGGCGGCCCGGAAGTCATCATATGGTTTACTATGCCAAAGTTCCTTAAAACTTTGCTCTTTGATACTACCCATTTCATGGTGAGCATCTTTGTCGAAGCAGCAGGGGACCACCTTACCATCCCAGGTAATAACACTGGAATGCCACATTTTCCAGCAATGATTAAGCAATTTATTTTTGACTTCATAAGTACCATCCTTCTTCAATTTATACCTGGCGTAGCGGTCGATGGTGGGGATCAGTGGTGAGCCATGTTTGTAATCATAGATTTGAGCAGTTTTAAGACCAACCTCATCGACACCCAGTGTTTTAGCCAGCGCTCTGACCTCTTCGATCTGATGTTCATTGGGCTTGACCACCAGGAATTGAAAGATAAGGTGGGGGGTATGGGATTTAAGGGTCTTTTTCCACCTGACCACGTTTTTGGTGCCTGCCAGGACTTTTTCGAGTTTTCCTCCTACCCGGTATGATTCATACGTTTCTTGTGTGGTGCCGTCAATTGAAATAATCAACCTGTCAAGCCCTGATTGTACTGTTTTTTTGGCGACATCGTCGGTTAGAAAATGTGCGTTGGTAGAGGTGGCAGTATAGATACCTTTTTGCGAAGCATATTTGACCAGATCCAGAAACTGAGGATGAAGAAAGGGCTCGCCCTGAAAATAAAATAACAAATAGGTAAGTGTATCCTTTAATTCATCAATGGTTTTTTTAAATAATTCTCCTGTCAACATTCCCGTAGGCCTGGTAAAGGATCGTAAGCCGCTGGGGCATTCGGGACAGCGGAGATTGCAAGAGGTGGTAGGCTCAAATGAAATACTAACAGGCAAGCCCCAGTGGACCGGCCGGCGGGTTATTTTGGCATAAAGATAACTGGCTACTACCTTTAAGGCATTAACTAATTTTTTAATATCCCATTTAACGAGATAGTTTATACCGTCCCTAAAATTATTATTCAACCTAAAGCCTTCCTGATACGTTAATCCTCAAATATATTAAACAATTCAATTAATTATCGGAGAAAGATGGATATCGTTTATATAGCTTATGGCCATTTTCATCCGGTAATAAATGGCATTAAAAGAATACCTTGAAAAGAAGATGAATTTCAATGGGAAAATATTTATCTTCAAAATTCATATTGTTTACCATTCACATAACCAAGATTTTATACATGGATCAGGAAGTCAAAGATCAACTATCACAGGAAATTGAGGATTTAAAAAATCAATTAACAGGAGACATGTTCAAGGATATGGATCTTAAGGATAAAATTCATAACCTTGAAATGAAATTAAAAGGTGTAAAACCAATGGATTCGAGTATCGATTGCATTGGATGCGGAAGCTAAAAGCCTGTAACAATATCTCCCAATCGCAGCTGTCTGTTGCGATTTTTTTTTGCTTTTTCCGGTCTTTTACTGACTTCCGGATAGATTACCTAAAACACCACTGGCAAAAGTGGTGTCTATGCTATATTAAAATGCGTAGCCTTTGTTTTCAATCAGATGATCAGCAACTCTTCTTCGTGCTTCTTTCAGATTCATAGGATCAATTTTGGTGAACCTTTTTAATCCCATCAGCATCACGCGCATTTCATCTCCTTCTGCAAAAGCATATATAGCTTCTTTGCCGGCATTCTGGACAATGCTAACCGCATCGTGCAAATAGATTTTTGCCATGTCCACCTGTCTTTGAGATGCCTCTTCTCCTTTTAGTTGGATGAGTTTTTCTGCTCTTAAAATTGTGGACTCCGCAGCGTAGATTTCTATTAATATATCCGCCAGATTCATCAGTATTTCCTGTTCATGGCTTAATTTTTCCATCAATTTCTGAGCGGCGGCTCCAGCTACCATTAATCCGGCTTTTTTCAGGTTATTCAACACTTTTTTCTCGGCGGCAAAAAGCTCGTTATCTTCCTGGTTACTAAAATCGGGAATAGAGGTCAATTCTTTTTGAACAGCCATTGCAGGGCCCATTAAGTCAAGCTCTCCCTTCATGGCGCGTTTGAGCAGCATATCGATCATCAACATGCGGTTGATTTCATTGGTTCCCTCATAGATCCTCGTAATCCTTGCATCGCGAAAGGCCCTGGCCATGGGCGCATCTTCGGAGAAACCCATACCGCCATATACCTGCACGCCTTCATCCACGCAATAAGATAAAACCTCAGAGCCATGCACTTTACTGATAGAGCATTCTATGGCAAATTGCGCAATGCCTTTTAATTTGGCTTCATTTTCTTCCATGCCATCGGCGATGAGGGCGGCAATTTTATCGTCAATGTTTTGGCCCGCTCTGTAATTTAATGATTCCGTGGCGAAGGTTTTTATGGCCATGGTGGCCAGCTTGTGTTTGATGGCTCCGAATTTTGAGATGGAAATACCAAACTGCTTTCGGTCTATTGCATATTGGGTGCTGAGATCTATGACCTCTTTCATTCCCCCGATACCACCGGCACCTAATTTTATCCTGCCGATATTCAAAATATTTACCGCAATCTTAAAACCGTTTTCCCGCGCCGACAATAAATTCTCAACAGGGACTTTCACGTCATTGAAAAATACCTGGCGGGTTGACGAACCTTTGATCCCAAGTTTGATCTCTTCGTCATTCATGGTGATGCCATCCCAGGTTCTTTCCAGTATAAAGGCGGAAAGTCGTGCATCATCATCTATTTTGGCAAAAACAATCAGACAGTCGGCATAGCCGGCATTGGATATCCACATTTTCTGCCCATTAAGAATGTAGTGTTTGCCATCTTCTGAAAGTACTGCCCTGCTTTTGCCGGAGTTAGCGTCAGAACCTGCATCCGGTTCGGTGAGGCAATAACAACCGACCCATTCACCGGACGCCAATTTTGGCAAGTATTTTTGTTTTTGTTCTTCGGTGCCGTAATACAGGATGGGCAGGGTCCCAATACCAGTGTGAGCGCCGTAGGTGGTAGAAAATGAACCGGCAGATCCCAGTATATCCGCGATCAGCAATGATGTATTGAAATTCATTCCCAGGCCGCCGTAAGCCTCCGGAATAGAAATACCCAGCAGGCCTAATTCACCCGCCTTTTTCAATAAATGCTCTCCTAGCTCATATTCCCCTTTTTCCAACCTTTCGATGACCGGTGTTACTTCATGGTCAATAAAATCCTGGGTGGCTTGAGCCATCATTTTTTGTTCTTCCGAGAATTCTTCCGGAATAAATATTTCGCCGGCCTCAGATTCTCTGATCAAAAATTCCCCTCCTTTAATCGCTTCCTTTTTTTCTACTGCATCCATTTTATTTAATATTTTTGACTGAAAATTTCAGTCGTTGATGTTTTTTGATAGATTCTTTGTACTATATTAATTTAATAATTCATAGATTCCCGCTACGCCTTGCCCTCCCCCGACGCAGGCAGTCACCATGCCGTATTTTTGTTTTTTTCTTCTCATCTCATTAAACAGCTGAATAGACAACTTGGCGCCTGAGCAGCCCAACGGATGTCCGAGCGCAATGGCCCCGCCATTTGGATTCAGCTTCTTCATATCGATGTCCAATTCCCTCACTACAGCCAGGGATTGGGTAGCAAAAGCTTCATTCAATTCAATTTGTTCTATATCCTTTAATTTCAGGCCAGCCACTTTCAGTGCTTTAGGCACCGCTGCTACCGGTCCTATACCCATAATTCGAGGATCTACGCCGGCGGCCGTATAGGAGATCAGTCTGGCGATGGGCTTAAGGTTTAACTCATTTACCATTTTCTCCGACATTACCATCACAAAAGCCGCACCATCGGAGGTTTGAGAGGAGTTGCCGGCTGTGACCTTTCCACCTGCCGCAAAGACGGGCTTTAATTTTGCCAGCGCTTCGAGACTCGTATCTGCCCGGGGCCCTTCGTCAGTATCTACCACAAATTCACGGGATTGCTTTTTGCCGTTGGGATCCACATAGGTTTCCTGGACGGTGATGGGCACAATTTCGTCTTTAAACTTTCCTTTCTTGATGGCATTAATTGCTTTTTGATGTGATTGGAAGGAGAATTCATCCGCATCTTCCCTCGAGATGTCAAAATCTTTGGCTACCTGTTCGGCGGTAATACCCATACTGAGATAATATTCAGGGTGATTTTCCGCTATCTTCCAATTCAAAGCTGTTTTATAACCCATTACCGGTACCATAGACATGGATTCTGTTCCTCCGGCTATGATACAGTCTGCCATGCCGGCATGGATCCTGGCTGAGGCAATATTGATAGCTTCCAGCCCGGAACCGCAATAACGATTAATGATCATTCCCGGCACCTCTATGGGTAACGAAAGTAAAGAGATCATACGACCCATTTGCATTCCCTGCTCCGCCTCGGGTACCGCATTTCCCACAATAAGATCGTCTACCCTGGCCGGATCAAAGTCTTTGATGGACCCCACCAGGTGTTTGATAACATCTGCCGCTAAATCATCAGGCCTTGTAAATCTAAATCCCCCTCGTTTGGCTTTTCCTACAGCAGTTCTATATCCTGCGACTATATATGCGTCCATAATTTTAGCTTTTTAATTTCTTTTAGTTAAAGTGATGTAATACAGTACCATTTTAGTTTCTCAGTGGTTTACCTTTAAATAAAATGCTTTGAATTCTTTCCAGGGTTTTCTTTTCTCCCGTCAAACTCAGAAAAGCCTCTCGCTCAAGGTCTAACAAATATTGCTCTGAAACATTAGTAGGGTAGGAAAGGTCGCCCCCGTTCATTACCCACGACAGTTTCTGAGCGATTTTTACGTCGTGCTCCGAAATATAATTTCCAAATTTCATACCATGAATACCGGCTTCGAACAACGCCAGGCCGGTTTTACCTTGTACTTTGATATCAGATCTGGGAATAGGCGTTGTATAGCCCGCTTCATCTAATTTGATAACTGTTTTTTTCGCGTCGGCAATCAGTCGCGCCCTGTTTAATGTAATTTGATCCTGAGGCCTTAAATAGCCCAGTTGCGCAATCTCATGAGCCGAGGTTGCCACTTTGGCAGTGGCGATATTCATGAAGTAAGCCTGCAACTGATTTAACTCAGGATCTCCCGGGATATTGGCATCCGAAGCCCTTAACACCATTTCCTTGGTGCCGCCACCGGCGGGGATTAATCCAACCCCAACTTCCACTAATCCCATATACGTTTCGGCATGTGCCTGAATGATATCGGCATGCAGCGATAACTCACAACCACCTCCAAGGGCCAGCCCAGAAGTAGCCACCACCACAGGTACGGAGGAGAACCTTGCCTTTCGCATGGTATTTTGAAATTGGGCAATCATCATATTGATTTCATCCCATTCCTGTTCGCAGGCAAACATAAACAGCATCGCCAGATTGGCGCCGGCGGAAAAGTTCTGTCCTTCGTTGCCGATCACGATGCCGCGAAAATCTTTCTCGGCAATGCTAAAGACTGTATTTAATCCCTCAACAACTTCAGGGCCCATGGAATTCATTTTGCTATGAAACTCCAAATTCAATACACCGTCGCCAATGTCGAAAATTGTCGCGCCTTTATTGCCCCAAACCACATTATTTTTGCGTAAGTTATCCAGCAGGATCAATCCTTCCGTTCCTGGCATCACTTTGTATGATCCCGAGGAAATGTCATAATATTGTTTTTTCCCATCTTCGCTGCTGAAAAAGGAAGTTATTCCTTTATCGAGCATATCATAGACCCATTGGTTTGGTTTCAGTCCCGCGGCTTCCATTTTCTCCACAGTCTCTTTTACCCCCAACAAATCCCATGTAGCAAACGGGCCTAATTCCCATCCAAATCCTGCGCAAACAGCCTGATCGATATTATATAAATCGTCGGCAATTTCGGGAATGCGAAAAGAGCAATATTTGAACAGGTCGTAGAAGGTCGATTGATAAAATTCGCCGGCCTTGTCATCAAAGTTGACCAGTGTTTTGATTCTCTCCTTGACGTTCTCCACATCTTTTACAGCACCCAGTGCTTTGAATTTAGCTTTTGTTCTGGGGCCATATTCAAAGGTTTTAAGATCCAGCTCCAGGATCTCACTTTTCCCTTCTTTATTTTTGATCTTTTTAAAATAGCCCTGCTTGGTTTTATCCCCCCACCACTTTCTTTCATGTAGCTCAGACACAATCTTTGGTAATTTGAATGTATCCCTGCCCTCATCGTCGGGAAGTCCATTATATAAATTGTTCGCTACGTTGACGGTGGTATCCAATCCCACCACATCCATGGTCCTGAGTGTGGCTGATTTTGGCCGTCCCAGGATCGGTCCGGTCAATTTATCAACCTCGCCAACGGTTAATTCCATTTTTTCTATGGTATGCATCGCTGACATGATAGCATAAATACCAATCCTGTTGGCAATAAATGCGGGTGTATCCTTACACAGTACGGTAGTTTTACCAAGATACAAATCGCCGTAATGCATGAAAAAATCAATGATTTCAGGATCGGTTTTAGGAGTAGGGATAATTTCCAATAGCCGCAGGTATCTGGGGGGATTGAAAAAGTGTGTGCCGCAGAAGTGTTTCTTGAAGTCATCACTCCTGCCTTCAAGCATCAAATTAATCGGAATGCCGGAAGTGTTGGAAGTTATGAGCGTACCCCGCTTCCGGTGTTTTTCAACCTGGTCAAAAACGGTTTTTTTGATTTTTAAATTTTCTACCACTACCTCAAGCGTCCAATCGCAGTCCGCGATTTTTTTCATATCGTCGTCAAAATTTCCCAAAGTGATCCTCTTGGCAAAATCCTTGTCGTATAGTGGTGCTGGTTTGGATTTGACTGCGTTGGTGAAAGATTCGCTAACAATTCTGTTTCTTACCTTAGGGTCTTTGAGCGTCAGGCCTTTTGCTTTTTCGCCATCATTTAATTCTTTAGGGACAATATCCAATAGGAGTACCTCAACACCGATATTGGCAAAATGACAGGCGATTCTGGAACCCATAATTCCGGAGCCCAGTATAGCAACCCTTTTGATGCTTCTTTTCATTGTGTGGAAAAATGTTTTGATTTGGTTAAAGTAAATTTCTTTTTTTTATGCTCTTGCAGGTTTTCCGTATTCATTTTGTCGATTACCTTTCCAATATCAGCGATCACATTAAAAAACTCCTTCAATTTTTTGCCTGATATTGATTCTCTCACTTTTTTATTGAATAGTTTAACAGTCTTGGCAGATATTTCGCGTTTTTTCTTTCCTTCTTCCGTCAGAAATATTCTTACCGAACGCTTATCCTGGGGGTCCTGCTTTTTGTAAATGAGGTTTTTTTCTTCCATAGTCTTAAGCATTCTGGTCAAACTTCTGGATTCCAGACCTAGCAACGGCGCAATTTTCGTGGCTGGCGTTCCTTCCTCAAAATCGATATTTAATAGTACAAATCCAATAGAAGTAGTAATATCATGTTGACTTGCCTCCTGATTATACATTCTCGAGATGGCATGCCAGATGATTTTGATGTTGTAGTCTACGGTTTCCTCTCTTTTCATTAGTTGTTAATATTTACCTTACCTCACGGATAAAATTCCATTGATATTTAGCGTTACCGGCTGCTACTTGTAACCTGGGCTAGCAAATTTAATAAAACTTGTTATGCATGCATAACAAACTACGAAAAAATATTACGTGAGACCGAAAATAATTCTAACTGGCGGAGAATCAATTCGATAATACCATTTAAAATCCGGATTTTCTTTTCTTACCAGCCTTTTATAAGATATTATTTTGTCCATTCAAAAAGGTTTTACAGGTGTCCGATAAATTCCTGATATTTTATTGAAAATGTCATAACTTGCCTGGCTATTATCATCACCAATTGCTGTATAGTTTCGATAAGTATATAATGGTGCAGAAGGTATTTTTGTTTTAAAAAAACTGACATGTCAAAAAAAATTAAATGGGGCATTTTAAGTACGGCCAATATTGGCGTAAAAAAAGTGATTCCCGCCATGCAAAAAGGAATCTATTCGGAGGTAGTGGCCATTGCTTCCAGAAATCATGAAAACGCAAAAAGGGTAGCTGGGGAATTGAATATTCCTACTGCTTACGGTTCCTATAAGGATTTGCTGGCTGACGAGTCTATCGATGCCATATATAATCCCCTTCCCAATCATCTACATGTGCCTTTAACCATTGAATGCATGGAGGCCGGTAAACATGTTTTGTGTGAAAAACCCATCGCGCTGAATACCGAAGAATTGCAGCGACTGATCGCCGTTCGCGAGCAGCACAAAGTGAAGGTAGGTGAGGCTTTCATGGTTCACACCCATCCCCAGTGGATCACTGCCAAACAGTTGATTAATCAGGGGGAGATTGGTGATTTGAAGTCTATTCACGGTTTTTTCAGCTACTTTAACAATGATGCCAAAAATATAAGAAATATTGCCGAGTATGGCGGGGGCGCCTTATTTGATATTGGATGCTATCCCATACACACATCCAGGTTTATTTTTGGCGAGGAGCCAACCGGGGTAATTTCCTTAATTGATTATGATCCTGATTTGAAGGTGGACCGGTTGACTTCAGCTATTTTGAAGTTTCCATCGGGACAGGCTAGTTTTACCGCAGCAACACAGCTACAGCGCTATCAAACCATGCAATTTTTTGGTACAAAGAAAAGCATGGAAATTGAAGTTCCCTTTAACGCACCGGACGATCAACCATGCAGGATCCTACTGAATGACGGCGATATCATGAAACCTTACACAGCAGTAACTACCATTGAAACCTGCGATCAATACACGGTTCAGGGAGATGCATTTTCTCTGGCGATACTGGAGGATAACGAGGTACCTGTTCCATTGGAGGATTCCATGGGCAATACCGCCGTTATTGAAGCCATTTTTAAGTCGGCCAGGACGGGACAGTGGGAGCGTCCAACGTTTTAAGGGGGTATTTCCAAACATAAGCCGCCCTGGGTACTTCTTTTGTTGCTAAGTTAAATTTTGTAAATTTATAGGCAGGGGCGTCCCAGTCTTGTAGCATAAAAAGTAGCTCAGCGTTATCGGGTGTTGGAAACGGTTACATAGTCTGAGAGATATCATTAAACATTTGAGAGGATTTGCAACGCATCAATGTTTAAATAAAAAGTTATGGAATTTAAGACAAGACACACCTGGAAGAACACTATCAAAAAGTTTTCTGTTACACCGGTTAAATATTTTCTTCCTGAATCGTTGGAAGATATTGTACAGATCATTAAAGAGGCGGAAGATAAAGGCTTAAGGGCAAGGGCTATTGGTTCAGGGCACTCATTTTCTGATATAGCGCTCTCCGACGGATACCTGGTGGACATGTGCAGGCTAAACGAAGTATGCACCCTGAACAAGGAGGTGCTAAAAGGAGGCTGTCATCTTGATAATCTCATTGAAATTCAATCGGGAATCAGCATACACAAACTAAACCGGGACCTGGACGACCGGAATCTTGCTATTTTAAACATGGGGGGGGTTGACAATCAAACCATTTCCGGAGCAATTGCTACCGGCACCCATGGCACGGGCATTGACTTACCGGGAATATCCGGCATGGTAAAATCCATGGTGATGGTCGTGAGGGGTGGAAAAACACTTCGAATCGAGCCGACAGATGGTATTACCGATCCGACACAATATAACCATGAAACTATTGAGCTGGTACAGGACGATGATAAGTTTTACAGTGCTTTGGTAAGTCTTGGCTGCCTGGGGATCATTTACTCTTACATCCTTGAAGTGGAAGATATGTATTGGCTCGAGGAGCAGAGAACCTGTCATCTATGGGAAGAAATCAAACCGCAGATTGCTGATAAGACACTTTTTAAAGGAACCAGGGGCGTGCAGGTACAGATCAATCCCTACAAGTTGCCTAAAAAGCAGGATCGCACCTGCATGGTTATGAAGCATATCCTGGTTGAGAAACCAAAAAAAAGGACTATCGGTCAGGCTACCCGTAATCTCCTCAGCGGCTATTTGGCAAATATTCCTATCGCCTATTATTTTACACTTTTTAACGTTGTATTCAGGCCGCGAAGTATTCCTAAATTACTGGAAACAGCCTTAAATGGCCAGCACGATAAATCATTTATTAACCGCGCCCACAAGGTCCTCTATCAGGGGGTAGAATTTATCAAATTAAGGGCCTATGATTGTGAGTTTGCCTTTGATTTGGCTGAAAACAAGCATCTTGATGCCGTCGAGAGCCTCTTTAAGCTAGTCGCGCAAATGAAGGACGAGGGCCGGCTATACCAGTCAGCCCCGCTCGGTTTGCGTTTTGTTAAAAGATCAAACGCCTACATGACCATGGAATATGGCAGGGACGTGATGTATATGGATACGCCTTTTATGACCAGAACGAAGGGGTCGGATTTAATTCTGGATCATTTCCAGGATTTATTATTGTCCTTTGGAGGTATCCCTCACTGGGGTAAAATAAACAACAGGTTAATTGGAAGGCCTGAGCTGGTCCGGCAGATGTATCCGAAGTTTAAAGCTTGGCAAAAGGTATTCCTGGAGTTCAATGCTAAGGGCACTTTTAGCAATCAATTTTCTGATCGGCTATTATTTGATCAGGTAGAATTACCGTCTTCGATCAAACGCCCTGAAATCACCACCTAAACTTTTGCACCAATTTGCTGGCTTGCCGGCCGGGCGGTTTTGGCAAAGAATTTTGAGAAGAAAATTTAACCGCTTAATTCAGGTACCGGGTAAATTAATTCGGAATTAAATTTTATATTGAAAATGTACAAAAATCTTGAACATTCTTCGTTAATTTACATTAATTTAAGTGTCACTGTATGAAATTGCACGATGAAAGGAATGGGTAATTTCCCCAAAATTTTCAAAACTAGTAATTTCCAACGTTCTAAAAATAGTTACATTTGCAAATTTAGGTTACCTTTTTTCCATCAATCCATTAAGTATAATTAGATGAGTGAAAATGACGTCATTGCCAGGATAAAGGCGGGAGATGAACGAGAACTTGGGGCTATATATGAAAAGCACCGTCAAGAATTCATTTCCTGGGTTATCCGAACCTATGCGTGCACCATAGATGAGGCAAAAGAAGTCTACCAGTTGGCGATCATGATATTTTATGAAAACATAGTTAGCGGGAGGTTAACAACTATGACCAGCAGCATAAAATCTTACCTGTTTGCTATAGGTAAAAACAAAGCGCTGGAGCAAAAAAAATTCGCCAACAGATTTACTTATAATTTGGATGGAACCATGAATTTAATGAATGAAGACCAGCCAGCCGACGAAGTTGAAAAACGGGAAGCTACCCTGAAATTGGTGGAGCAATGCCTGCACCTTTTGGGAGAGCCATGCAGGGGATTACTGGAGCTGTATTATTATCACAAGAAGTCCATGACGGATATTGCAGAAAACCTTGGATATAAAAATACAGATACCGCTAAGAACCAAAAGTACAAATGCATGAAACGGCTGAAGAAAATCTTTGAGGAAAGAACATTGAATACAGTATAAATTAAATATGAACGAATTGGAAAAAGACATAGCATTATTGGAGCGCTACATTGAGAATGATCTCAATGAAGAGGATAAGGAGATGGTGGAGCAAAGGCTGGCCAATGAGGATAATTTTAAAAAATTGCTGAATCAACTGGGGGTTTTGATCAATGGCATACAATATGCTGCAAGGAATAAGGTGATGCAGCAGTTAAAAGATATTGAAGAGCGCCTGCCTGAGGTTCAATGGGAGGAAGGTGTTGAGGAGGAGTCCAAAACGATTCCTATAAGGAATAAAAGCTACTGGTGGTTAGCGGCGGCCAGCGTGGTAGTGTTGATTGTAAGCAGTATTTTTATATTCAACCAAAGACCCGCTCCGGAAGAAATCTATAACGCCTATTTTCAGACATATGATAATGTGATGAATGCCACTACCAGAGGTGAACAAGATGCCAAGAGCAATTTTGAGCTGGCCATGCAAGCCTATGATCAAGGGGATTATTCGCTGGCCATTAAGCTATTTAATGAATTGCCCAGTGTTGAAAAAGACTCCGGCGTTTACCTTTATCTGGGGAATTCCTATTTGGTAGAAAAGAAGGCTAACAAAGCCATTGAGAGTTTTCAGAAAGCATTAGAAAATCCGGGAAATTTCCAAAACCAATTGCAGTGGTACCTGGCTATGGGATACCTGCAGGCTGGAGATATTGACAAGGCGATCGAAGCGTTTACGATTGTAAAAAACGGCAATTATTCTAAAAACAAGGATGCCGATAAGATATTAAAAGAACTAACCAAGTAACTTATTATTAATCTTAAATAAATAATGTCATGTCAAATCTAGATAAACCTTATGTGGATCCGGACGATGAAGCTGAAGAAGTATTTTTCGGCACTGAAGATGATGAACCTAATGACGAGGAACTTCCCCCAAGAGATGAAGGAGATAACTAATCACAAGATTTACAAGGTCGGTTTTATTAAAACTGACCTTTTTAATTTCCGCTCATACCCAACATATTTAGTCTTTCCTATATTTTTTCAGGGTTAAACCTACTATAAAAACCATCATTATTCCCAGAATCCAGTAGAAATAATGGTTGGATGTGGTGGTGATGGCCTTCGACTGCCCAATGGGAACAAAAGCGGCCCAATAAAAAGGGTGGGCTGTCAGTTCATCCGCCTTGTCCAGGTATTTTAACTTGGATTCTCTTAAAGATGAGTTGATTTTGATTCCTTTGTTCAAATTGCCATAGAAATCGGTCATCATCCGGGCGGTTATCTGATCGCTCACCTTCCACAGGCTCATGACGATAGAAGGACAGCCGGCATAGGCAAAGGCTCGTGCCATGCTGAATACACCTTCTCCCTTTTTATAGTTTCCGAGGCCTGTTTCACAGGCACTTAAGACCACCATATTAGCATCAAGGTTCAGGTTGTACAGCTCGTAAGGATATAATATGCCATCTTCAACCTGATTGGATTTATCCCTAAAATATAATTTTGCATCAATACTATCCCCCTTGCTGGCTGCGCCGTGGACGGCAAGATGCAGAATATCAAAACCGGAAGCAAGATTTTTAAATTGCTGCTCAGTGGCGTCCTCTCCCTTGAGAAACCTTCCCTGCATTAACGATTTTATGGCCTCAATCTCTTTGGCGCTGCCCTGAAGATTGCTTAGATGCCCTTCGGTATTTACTTTGCCTGTTTTTGTTTTAATGTCCGAATAACTAAACGCCAACAATTTTGGCGCTTTTTCCTTATTTTTTAAAGTTTTGTCAAATAACAGCTCTGTGGAATAAACATAGCTTATGGCCCAGTCATAAATGAGAAAATTAACAGATTTGAAAGTTAATTTTTTGGCATTACCGGTGTTTGTTACCAGCGTTTCAAACGGGAGATAGGCCAACGGGCCATCGGGAATAATCACCAGCTCCCCCTGAATTTTCGAGGGAGTATCGAGGACTGGTAGCAGCTTTTTATATAACCACTGGGCAGAATTTATGGTAGAATCAGTCAAATCAAACTTTGGATTGGTAAGCATTTTTAAATAATTATTAAACCTGCCTGTAAACGTTGAGTCTATTGCTACTTTTTCAAATTGGATCAAATCCCGGTTGATAGCCAATAAATAAATAGCAGAGTCACCCCAAAAATATTCCAGTAATAGTTTGTCTTTTACCAGTGATTTAACATCATCAATAGCATAATTTTTATGTTTATATTTTATGTTAAAGTACCTGGGAAAATTAGCTGCCAAAAAATTTGCCAGTGAGTCTTTTCGGGTATTTGCCTTAAACAATTTTTGATTTAATAAATTAATCCTTTGCGAATCCGGTTTGCTGGCCTCGCTTTCATTTCTGAGGGAGCGATTTAAGTTTGCTATTTCTGTTTTCAAATCTCTTTCCAGTGTTTTCACCGCTTCGGAGACCCCAGCCTGATTCAGCGATTCAACGTTTTCCAGGTTTTCCAACAATAACCGGGACTTGCTTTTCTCCATAAAGTTGAAAGCATGCTGGCCAAATATTTCGTCTTGTGTTATGCTAAATAGTCGATAAGCACACTCCAGAGAATGCTCGTAAATAGACTTATAATCCTTGGCTAAATATAACTTAGAATTCTCTATACCAAAGTTCCCTCTTTCAATGGTTATCAGGCTATCAGCGAGTAAAAAGGAATTAATAGCGCCTTCAAGCAAGTTAGGATCCCAGTCATTTTCAGCCGCCATTTCTTTTAAAATTAGCCCCTTGGATTTTAGGGCATCAATAAGATAAAAGTTAGACCCCATTTGGGCCAGGGAGGGAATTGTCATCGGATCCCTCTCATCAAAACCATCCAGCCCTGCCACCAAAGCCCTATGAGCGGTTATAAGTGCAGAGTCGAGAAGCGGGGTTTGTTTTAGTAGCTGGTTGGCAAGCACCGTCATAGATTTTGCTGTTCTAAAATGCTTTTTGCCATAATATGACTTGGTTTTATTTACATACTTATGAATAAAATAAAACGCAGAGTCAAGCTTCCCAAGATCCACGTAGGCAATTCCAAGTTTATTGTAAGTATCAGCAAGCCCTGCCTGATTTGTGTTAACCTGGTAGGTGAGAAGCGCCTGACGGTAATATTTGATCGCCTCCGAGGGGTTGTTTAGCTGCCGGTATACGGTGCCTAAGTTATTGTAATAAAGCGCAAGACTATTTAAAGAAGCCAGATCATCCTTGTCCCTAATTAGCTCAATGGCGCGATTGTAGTAAGTTATAGCGTTTTCAAATTCGCCTTTTACATTGGAGATATTTGCCAATACATTGAAACAACTCTTTCTGACTTCATAATTACTGCTATCATATTTGTTAATAAACCCCAGGGTCTTATTGGCATATAGGAGCGCTTTTTCGTAGTCTTTTTTTCTTCTGTTGGTAACTGCCAGGTTATAATAACAAAAAGAAAAATTTCGGGCCACCGTATCATTGGCTTTTTCTCTTATCAATAATTCCCTGGTGTAATACTTCTCAGCATTGTAATAATCATTAAGGCGCCACCTATATAAGTTTCCAAGACCATGGTTGATATCGGCAAGTTTCAGATGGTTTTCATCATATATTTTACTCCTAATACTAAGGCAACGGGAGTAGTGCTTTAAAACACTGTCAGCCTCCTGGGAATAATAAAAATAATCTCCTAATTTCTCCTCTAAATCCGCTGCAATACTGTTTTGTTCGCCGAGATGTGCGATGCACTTTCTCAGCGCTTTTTGAAGTAGTGGTTTTGCTTTTTCCCTATCTTTAGAGTAGTTGTAATTCCTTGCAAGTACGATGGCGGTCTTCGTGTACCCAATCCAGTTTTCTTCATTTTCAAACAAAGAAAGGGCGGCAAGATAAAATTCTTCAGCGGCCGTGCGACCTTGCATTTTTTGTACTGAGAGAGCTTTGCGCAGATAGGGGTGGCCATAGTCGTCAAAGTTGTGTACAATGACGGAGTCCTCCCCGGCCATTGGTTTATCTGGCCCCACTGTCCGTTGGCTTTGGTTTTGGCAGGCGAAAAACACAGAGAGAGTAACCAGCAGACAAAGCATATTATATAATCCTACCCCGCAGGCGACAAGATTAGAACCCATCTTAATAAGCATTTTAATATCTCAGGATAAAAATAGAAAGTTCCGCAGGAAGATGGAAATTAAGTCGCCTGTAATTAGTAGTTATATTGTTCGATTTTTTTTATATTGACCACCTGATTAGGCATAAGGGTTACCATATGATCTTATTGCCATTAATATAATCCAAGGATCTCGAATTAACATGATAACCAAAAGAACTACCAATCTAAATTTATAAATATGGCCAAAGGATTTATACACGACCCCAGGATGAATTCCAGGGAAAAGGAATATGGAATTCTTATCGCGGAGGAGCTGGATGAGTTCGGAAGATGTAAAGAAATTGTTTACTTAAAAAATAACGTTTCACGATCACTCACATTTGGAAGCCCGGTTATTTTCAAAATAGATAAAGATGGTAAGATATCCAGCCCAAGAGGTGATGCAAAGGCCGCGATCGAGGTAGCTTCCGAGGTGGTTTTAAATGAAGAGGAAATTAATGAACATCCTATAACAAAAAATCTCAATATTTTTGCTAAAGTGCTTTTGGAGCTGGACGAGGAGGAATTGGAGCGGTTGACAAAAAGGACACGCACCGAAGATATTGAAAGAATGCTGAAAAAAGGGATTGATAAGTTACTTTGCCCGCCCTGAATACATCGGTTATTAGCTTTTATTTTTGGCAAAAAAAAGCGGCGTCACAAACATTGATATATTCAAAGCTAAACCAACTAGGCGTGGTTACGCGCCTTTTGTCTTCTCACCAAATAGGTTATTGCCAATATCAGCAGACAGGCCAGAGAAAATAGCCAGATGGTTCTAGCAGAAATGTTCTCGTTTTTGAAAATAGGCGTAGTCATGTCGCCGAGCGGGACAAATGCTGCCCAGGCTGAAGGATGTGCAGTGAGTTCTTCGGATTTATCTATATAACTTATTTTTGCATGCCTTAAAGCCTTGTCAACAGTAGCACCTTCCACCAGGAAATTATAAAAACTGCCCATCACCTGGGCAGTGGCATTGTCATTGGCCTTCCAATAACTCATGATGATGGATTGGCAACCGGCATATGCAAAACTTCGCGCCATGCTGAAAATACCTTCGCCCTTGAATTGTTTCCCCAATCCGGTCTCGCAGGCACTTAGAACTACCAGTTTTGCATTGATGTTGAGGTTTAAAAGCTCGTATGAGTGTAATATACCGTCATTGGCAGAGTCCATTTCGTTTTTGAATAAAAGGCTGTTGCTTAACATGCTTTCGTTATTGGCAATACCATGCACGGCAAGGTGTAATATATCGAACTGTGAAGCGATGGATTTAAATGCCGATTCTGTGGCCTGGTTTCCCTTGTAATAGGTACCATTTACAAATCTGGCGATATTGTTGATCTCCTTGGAAGAGCCGATTATTTCATTTTTCTTTTTTTGGCTGTTTGATTCGCTGGAATAACTGAATGCCAATAGTTTAGGCTGGGATTTGCCTTGCGTCTTAATCTTGTTTTTTAATAACAAATTAACGGAATAGGCATAATTGAATTGATAATCCCTGATAAGATAATCCAGGTTTTTGTAGTCGACCTTTTGGTAGTCTGGTAAAGATTGGATAATAGATTCGAACGGTAAGACTGAAAGTTTACCGTGGGGAATGATAACCAGGTTTTTATTAAACCGGTCTGTCTCCAGGATTGGCTTAATCAATAATTCGTGGAGTTGAAAGGCACTTTGACAAAATAACTTGTAATTAGCAGGATCGGTTATATCCAATGAATTGGAAATTTGATTCAGATAGGTGGTTATGGCACCTTCCAATTCCATTGATTTTTGTATTCTTTTAAAATGTACTGCCTCGTCGGAAATGCTGACAACATAAATATCATTTTTCCCATCATAGAGCTCTATAATTTTTGTTTTCGAATGCTTTAAAGCTTTTTGAACATCTTCTATGGACAATGTTATGCTGTCAAATTTGAGGTCATAGTAATTGGGATATGCCGCTTTTAGTTTTTCGTATAGTCTTTCCTGATTTAATGCAGTGGCAAAAACCTGGTTTTGCAACTTATCCAACCGTCTCTGGTCGGGATTTTCCCGTTGCCGCAATTCATTTATGCTTTGTTTGAAATAAGCCATTTCGACTTTCAAGTCCTTTTCCAGTGCCGAAAGGGAATCGGGAATACCAAATTGCCGCTTGTTTTCATTTTTCATCAGGGACTCAAACAATAGCATGTATTTGCTTTTTTCGATCAATTGAAAGGCTATATTTTGAAAACGCATCTCTCCCGTCAATCGGGCTAATAAATAAGCACAGTCTATACCATTTTCCATTTGATCCTGAAAGTAATTTTCTATCAGTACCAATCGCGACTCTTCTGTAATGCTGTTATTTCTTTTTAGGTCAATTATTTTGCTGGCCAATAAATAAGTTTCCAAAGCAGCTTCAAGAAATTTTACATCTTTGCTGTTATGATAGCGCCTTTTCAACAGCAACGCCTTTTTAATAATTACGTGGATGAAACTAAAGCCATGAATTTGGGTGGAAAATTCAGGGTTTACCAGGACATTGCTTTCATCAAAATCGTCCACCAGACTAATCAGGGCATTTTGGTAATGTTGTAAACCTGTATGCAAGTCGTTGTTTTCGGCATACATATCACCCATATACTCGTATATGATGGCGGTCCGGTCGTCCTTGGCCCCAAATACTTTTAACCTTATGGCTAAACTTTTATCAAAACATACGAGCGCGGAGTCATACTTTTTTAATTGTGTATAGACCAGACCCAGACTCATAAAATTTTTTGCAATTTGATCGGAGTCCTCTGTGAAGTGCAGTTTGTTTATGTTTAAGCCCTGGATAAAATATGATTTGGCCAATTCAAATTGTTTTTGCTGTAGGTAAATAGATCCAATGCCATTATAGTATTCGGTCAGATAACTATTGTCTTGCCCAAAATTAGCCTTGGAGATTTCGATGGCTTTTTGATAATGATATGTGGCATTCTCATAATCATTTTTATCATTGTAGGTATTGGCCAGAATGTTGTGACATAAACCAATTCTTTGCCGGTTTTCTACCGGATGCATTAATGCGGTTTTCAGGGCTTTCAGTCCGTAGTTTATAGCACCTTCTGTATCGTCGTTGAGTCTTTTGGCACTGGCTACGGCATAATAGCCTCTCACAAGCTCTACATCTGCAGTATCTAATAACCTGCTTTTAATGTCTACCGAACCTTCGTAGTAGCTTTCCGCATTATTGTAATCCGAGAGCCTGTACAGATACGTATCTCCTAGCGCCTTCATACTTTGGGCCACTAACAGGTGATTATTGCCAAGTCTTTTAATTCTGGTATTTAAAGCTTTTTGCTGAAAAGGTATGGCGGCATACGGATCGTTTATTCTTTCAAAATAGAGGCCAAGCCAATGTTGAGTCTCCGACATGGCCAGGCTGTTTGAGTCCAAATGTTTTTTGCCTAATGCCAGTGTGTTTTCCAGATTTAGAAACAAACTGTCGTTATCACCCTGTCTGAAATAGTAACTGGAAATTCTATTCCTTGCCATAATTAGCCCTTCCCAGTTTTTCTCCTTTTCAAATAAAGAGATAGCTGCCTGATAATAGGGTCGGGCAATTTTCCAGCCCTCCTTGTCTTTAATCTCATCCGCTTTGCTAAGGTAAGGATGACTGAATATTTTTCCGACTTTACCTGAGGTTTCAGTTATCAGCGAATCTGCCTCCCCGGCTTTGGCATTGTCTGTCGCGTTAAACTTTCCGGAATCACAACTCATTAGGCATGCGTAAAGAACGACGGTCCTAAACCATGACTGAATGACCTGGGGGGAGGTTTGAGTGATCATTAATAGGGTTTTTGATTAACTATAAAATTAAACATATGTACTGGAAGATGGAAATTGCCAGAGACGAATCACAAGTATTTATCGACAAACATTCCAAACCCGTTCACTACCAGGATCCCCGGTAGGCACTGGCTACGCCATCATCGATCTCAAAAATAATAGTGCCTAAATAATCTTTGCACGGGCAAAGTCTATTTGAAAAGTGACCGTGCTATCAACTTTATAACCGTGGTTGGCAGAGGCCTTGATGTAAAGCAGGTGTGATTGAGATGCGGTGTCGGCCAATGCAACGGTTAGAAGACAATGATCCCCCATAAAATGAGAGGCTACCAATTGTCCTTTAAAACCAGGCTCCTTTCCGCTGGTGAGGGTCACATTTTCAGCGCGGAAAATTATTTTGAGCTGGTCTCCCTCCCAGCTTTGTGGTACTGAGGCGAGCTGGCCAAGCTCCGACAACCATCCATTCTCCCTTTTGTTCAGCGTTAAGGTATTGATTTTACCAAAGAACTTCCCGACATTTTCATTGGCGGGATTTTGATATATGTCAATGGGGCTGCCGATCTGTAATACCTTGCCTCGGTGCATCAGCGCTATTTTGTCAGCAGCCAGCAATGCATCGGTGGTATCATGGGTAACAAAAATAGCCGTTGCGCCTGCTTTTTTGAGTATTTTTTTTACCTCCTCACGCACCTGGTTTTTCAGTACGTTATCCAGATTGCTAAATGGCTCGTCCAGCAGCACAATCTCGGGACGGGGTGCGAGTGCCCGTGCCAGCGCCACTCTTTGCTGTTGCCCCCCCGACAGTTGGTGAGGAAAACGGTTTTCCATTTCTTCCAGGTTTACCAGGGTTAGTAATTCATTTACTTTCCTCGCTTTATCCTGTTTGGTCAACCAGCTTAATCCAAAGGCAACATTGTCAAAGACATTGTAATGAGGAAATAAGGCGTGATTTTGAAAAACCAGGCCGACCTTTCTTTTTTCAGGTTTGATAAATATTTTGTCATCTACCACCACGTCATCTCCTATCGCAATAGTTCCCTGATCCGGGTAATCCAAACCAGCGATCAATCTTAGCAATGTTGTTTTACCACTCCCACTTTCACCCAGCAAAGCCAATATTTCTCCCACTTCCACGTCAAGGGAAATATCGGATATTGCCGGACCTTCACGCTTGAGGAAGGTTTTAGATAAATGTTCAATCTGTAGCGCCTTCATAAAGGGAATTTCTTGAAATTAGTTTGCTTAGCACGATAATAGGAATAATACCGGTAAGTACAATAATGAGTGCGGCATTTGCCGATTCGGCTACCATCTCATCACTGGCCAGTTCGAAGGCTTTCGTAGCTAATGTATGGAAGTTGAAAGGCCTTAATATGAGGGTAAGTGGCAATTCTTTCAGAACATCAACAAAAACTAACAGTGCCCCACTCAGCAAGGCCCCTTTCATCAATGGAATGTTGATTTTTACCAGGCATTTGAAAGGACCAAAACCCAAAGTCCTGGCTGCCTCGGTAAGCTGCCACCCGATTTTTTTGAAACCTTCTTCAGTTGGGTTAAAAGCCACCACTAAAAACCTGACCAGATAGGCGAAAATTAGCATAAATAAAGAACCTGATATGATTAATCCTAAGGAATTACCTGTTAGTCTTTCCAGACCTTTGATTAGGAATTTATCGATAGATAAAACCGGGATCATGATGCCTACGGCAATGACCGCACCGGGAATAGCATAACCAATGTTGGCAACTTTGGTCATGATTGCTGCAAAATATCCGCCATTTAATTTTACGGCATATGCTAAAATCAAAGCTACCAATACACTTAACAGGGCCGTAATGCCTGCTACCGAAAAGCTATTAAGTATCATCTGCCAAAATTCCTGCCCCATTACCGAGCGAAAGGTTTTAAATGACCAAAAGCCTAGTTGTAATACGGGTACAACAAACCCAAGCAGAAGCGGCGTTAAACAGACGATGCATACTGCAAGCCTCTTAATCCCTTGTAGTTGAAATCTCGCCAGGGAGTTTGAAGCACCTGTTATTTGATCATACTTTCTGCCACCTCTTTGTATTTGTTCCAGGCCCAGAAAAAGCAGCACAAAACCCATTAGCAGTGCGGACAAAAAAATGGCTGACTGTACATCGCCCAGGGAAAACCACGCCCTGAAAATACCGGTCGTGAACGTGGGTACACCAAAATATTTGACGGCTCCGTAATCATTTAATACTTCCATAATAACCAGGCTTACGCCTGCGATAATGGCTGGACGGGAAAGTGGCAGAACCAATTTATAAAATATCTTCCATGGGGAGCAACCCAGCACTCTCCCGGATTCTATAATGGCAGCAGATTGATTGATAAAAGCAGCTCTGGCGGTGGCATAAACATAGGGATACAATACGAAAGACAACAAAATTATTACCCCATAGATGTTCATAATATCAAACGTGAACGGTTGATCCGGAAACCAGCGACGATATAGAATTTGCAGGGGGCCGGCAAAGTCAAAAATCCCCGCATAAGTGTAGGCAATAATATAGGAAGGAATGGCCAGCGGCAGGATGAGTGCCCACTCAAAAAACTTTCTGCCCGGAAACTCGCAAGTGCTGACAAACCAGGCCGTTGAAACACCCGTCAATATGGTTAAAGCCCCAATGCCAATCGTCAGCATCAGGGAGTTGGTCACATAATTGAATAATACTGTATTTTGAATGTGGTTCCAGGAATCTCCGGGCCCCTTAAACAAACCAAAAAAAATCGATAGCAGCGGAATAGCAATCGCCAGGACAATGATTACCAGGTAGATTGTCCATGAGTTAAAACGGATTTTGCTAAAAGCCAGATACCTATTTTGCGCCACAATGGAGTAAATTGCCGAGCATCTTTTCGATCATAGGAAAATGAAAGACCTGTCATCTGCCGGCTGTTTAAACAAGCCGCTATTTCCAGCCAACTTCATCAAATAACATTACTGCAGCCTGATTGTTTTCACCAAGCACGGATAAATTTATGGCGTCGGATTTAAATGTTCCCCATGAATCCAAAAGCTCGGCCACTTTCACGCCAGGCTTAACCGGATATTCATAGTTAGCACCGGCAAAAACAGATTGTGCTTTATCGCCAGATAAATACTCAATAAACTTAACAGCATTGGCCTCGTTTGGAGCGTGTTTTGCCACAGCAGCGCCACTAACATTAATATGGGTGCCCCGGCCTTCTCCCTGATTGGGAAAAAATACCTTGACCGCTTTGCCAGCAGTTACTTCTTCTTCAACCTTTGAATTCAGAAGTTTTCCTATATAATAAGTGTTGACCACGGCAATATCACCAATGCCCGAGGCAATCGCCTTTACCTGGTCGCGGTCACTGCCTTTGGGCTCCCTGGCCATATTTTTTACCATACCTTCCGCCCACGCTTTGGCGCCATCTTCCCCGTTTGCAGCAATAAGTGATGCCATTAGCGATTGGTTGTAAATATTGCTGGATGAACGAATCAATAATTTGCCCTTCCATTTATCGTCGATGAGTGATTCATAAGTAGATAAGTCGGTTTCATTCACGCGGTCCGGTGCATAAACAATAACCCTTGCCCGGTAAGTAACACCAAACCAATGACCTTCCGGATCCCGGAATTTAGAGGGGATATTGTCCTCTAAAACCGTGGACTTAACGGCTTTAATGAGCCCTTTTTCTTTCGCCCTATGCAGCCTTCCGGCGTCCACGGTTATTAATACATCCGCCGGGGACTTGTCACCTTCCAGCTCCATTTTTTGTATCAATTCATCGGCACTGGCGTTGACCACATTGACTTTTATTCCGGTTTCAGTCGTGAAGTCAGCAAAGAGTTGCTTGTCAACGTCGTAATGTCGGTGGGTGTAAACATTTACTACTTGTTCTTCCGGACTTTCTTCCTGGTTTCGGGCTTTTTCACTGCCGCAGGAATACATGAGAAATCCCATACCGACAGCTATTAAAATAAACAGCTTGTTTTTAAACATTTTCTAATTTTTTGTTCAAGTTGATACAAAAGTAGAAAGTATTTAGAATAAATCTAAATTAATAGGGGTTAATAAATTAATTCGAAATAATCGCGCGTATTATAGCCTAAATAAGGGATGTTCTTTCGTAATTGCAAAGATCAAGGAGCAGGTCGACGATGCCAGTTTTATCTTTAAGCTTAAAACCTGAATAATTAAAATTCAACACTTCGCCATTGCTGGAATTGAACTGGATATTGCCTTTGATCCGGTTGTTTTGCAGGGAGTTAATTAAGATTTTGTAGATGATTAAATCTTTACCATCGCTGTAGCAACAATCCAGTTTCCATGTTAAATCCCGATGTTGTTCTATCAGGTAATTTAATAGGTTCACTATGGTAGATTTTTTAATCACGATTAATGTTGGAAATTTAATAACAATTTTGCTAACAGTGATAGTATCTGTTTTTTTAATTTTAGAATTATTAAGCACAAATAGCTGATTCTAATAATTAAACGTAAAACATCTGATCGTTGTTTTATGAAATATGTTTTTAGAACAGTCAAAATGGATGTTTCAATTAATTTAGATGTATGACCCTGATACAATTAGAATACGTCGTTGCCGTCGATACATACCGCCATTTTGCGAAGGCCGCTGAAAAATGTTTCATTACGCAGCCGACCTTGAGCATGCAAATTCAGAAACTGGAAGACTCACTTGGTGTGATCATCTTCGACCGTAGCAAGCATCCGGTGATGCCCACTGAAATTGGTCAATCTATTATCAAGCAGGCTCGCATAGTTTTAAATGAGTCAAAAAAGATAAAGGAAATCATTGATGACGAAAAGCAGGAGCTTGTAGGTGAAATAAGGCTTGGCATTATACCCACCCTGTCGCCCTACTTGCTGCCGTTGTTTATCAATACGTTTATTGAAAAATACCCCAGGGTAGAGATCCAGGTGGAAGAGTTTTTGACCTCTCAGATAATAGAGAAATTAAAATATGACCTGCTGGACATAGGATTGGTGGTGACGCCTGTGAAGGAACAGGGGATCATAGAAAAGCCGCTATTCTACGAAGAATTTTATACTTACGTTTCAAGCCAGCACGCTTTGTCGAAAAAGCCGGTTTTGTCCATGGATGATATAGATGTTAATGATTTATGGTTATTAAATGAAGGGCATTGTTTCAGGGAACAGACACTTAATTTATGCGGAGCCTACCAGGATAAACCTAAGAATGAGCACTTCAGATATGAAAGCGGATCGTTGGAGGCTCTTAGAAAAATTGTAGATCAGAGAAGAGGATTAACACTTTTGCCAGAGTTGGCTACCTATGATCTCACGCTCGAAAACAAGAAAAAACTAAGGCCATTTGTAGCCCCGGTGCCGGTAAGAGAGGTAAGTTTGATCATGCACCGCAGCTTTCTTAAGCGCAAAATTGTGGAAGCACTATTTAAGGAAATCATCGATTCATTGCCTCCTGACATGGCCGCCAGAAAGCAGGGTAATGTTATAAAGTGGCGCTAATTTTATCAAAACAGGGGAGACTCAGACATTTTTTTGGTCTCAAAAGTGTTCAATTGTGAGCAATTATTGTCATATATGCGAACATAATTTGTGTTTTTTTAATTATAATCTATTCTAATCCGCTCTATTACAGAAAGTTAGGGGAAATGGTATATTAATTGACGGACATTATCAAAAGTTGGTAATATGTTTAAAAACTATATTCTTATTGTACTGAGAAATATTGAAAAATATAAGGGGTATAGTTTTATAAATATTTTTGGGTTGTCATTGGGTCTGACATGTAGCGTATTGCTTTTGCTTTATATAGATTATGAATTCAGCTATGACCGCTATCACAGTCAATCAGAGCAGATATATAGAATTGCAACCAATGCCAATATAAAAGATGATTATTTTAGCCTGGCCACTACCCCTGCCCCGCTGGGTCCGGTGTTAAAGAAGGAATTCAAAGAAGCTATCGAATTTACACGCATTGTGGATATGAAGCGGGAGATGGTAATGGTTGGAGACAATCAGTTTTTTGAAAATGATTTTTATTATGCCGACCCCGGTGTTTTCAAAATGTTTGATTTTCCCTTATACTCAGGAGATCCCAATAGCTGTTTGAATCGAAAGGATGCTATTGTGCTTTCCAAATCCCTTGCTGAAAAATATTTTGGTATGGCTGATGTAGTAGGGAAAACTATTTATTTCGGAGGAAACAGGGAACCTTTACAGGTAACCGGGATCTTAGAAGATGTCAAACCCAATTCGCATTTTGTTCCGTCTGCCTTTATTTCCTACCGACACCTACCCCGGGAAAGAAGTAAAAATTGGGTAGTTTTTGATGATTACACTTACGTATTATTTCCCAAAAATTTTATTGCGTCAGAGTTTCTTCCAAATCTTCAAATCGTTTACGAAGATTATATGGAAGAAATATTCTATCAATTCAACTCCTCTGCCTCGTTTTTTCTCCAACCGCTGACTGATATTCACCTATATTCCAAGTTACAACCCGAAATAACACCTGGAGGTGAAATATCTTATATCTACATTTTTTCGGCCATAGCACTGTTTATGATCATTATAGCCAGTATTAATTATATGAATTTGGCAACGGCCAGGTCTGTTAAAAGGGCAAAGGAAGTTGGTTTGAGGAAGGTGGTAGGCTCCTATAAAACACAGCTGATAAAGCAGTTTATTGTCGAGTCAGTCATATTCACGATCATCGCTATGGTCGTCAGCCTGATTGCCATTAAATATTTGGTGAAACCTTTTACCAATATATCGGGAAGAGCCATTGACCTTTCAGTATTGACTTCTCCCGATATCTTGCTGACACTGGTGGCGATTGTTTTGATCGTAGGGTTGATGGCCGGAAGTTATCCCGCTTTTTATTTGTCCAAATTAAAAACAGTGGAGGTTTTAAAGGGGAAATTATACGGAGGGCTAGGCAATCTGTCGCTGAGGAAGATACTGGTTATCACACAATTTGGATTGGCAAGTATCATGTTGATATGTACATGGGTAGTCTATGATCAGCTGCATTATCTGAACGATAAGGATCTTGGATTTAATGATCAAAACCTGATCAGGGTACCTTTACGCGGCGAGACGCTACACACAAAATTTGATAGCCTTTCAAAATTATGGGCTACAAATGAAAACATCCAGATCGTTGCTTCGGGAGAGTGCACTCCCGGTACCGGAGATTTTATGCAATCTGTGATTTATCTGGAGTCTCCCCAGGGGCAAATGCAGGAAAAGCTATTATTAAACTTTAACATTGACCAACATTACCTGGCAAGCCTGGGCATTGAACTTATTGAAGGGAGAAATTTCTCAACTAAATATGCGACGGATTCGCTGGATGAGGTGGTTGTAAATCAAACCCTGGTTGATAGGATGAATTGGAAAAAACCACTGGGAAAGAAAGTAGAGATCATGGTGAACAAAGACCTTGGGATCAGAAAAGCACAGGTGGTGGGGGTAATCAGGGATTTCCATGTCCTCTCCCTGCACGAAAAAATTGAGCCAATGATGTTGACTTTTAATGCGCGTAATCAATTTATGTTGGTTAAAATCAGTGGTAAGCAGGTGAAAGAGACCCTTAACTTTATGCATGAAGTATGGGACAAGCAAATAGCGGGGATGCCTTTCGATTACAGTTTTGTGGATGAAGATTTAAAAAAATACTACATAGAAGATGAAAGGAAGGGTAAAATTTTTGCGGTATTTTCTGGCGTCACAATCCTGATTGCCTGCCTGGGATTGTTCGGATTGGTATCTTTTACGGCTTCACAACGTAAGAAAGAAATAAGCATCAGAAAAGTTAATGGGGCAACGTTTTCTGATATTATTATTTTGGTGGCGAAGGATTATCTAATTCTCATTGGTATTTCGATATTGATGGCCTGGCCATTTGCATACTATTTTATTAAAAATTGGTTGCAAAACTTTGCGTACAGCGTCAGTATCAAACCAGAAACATTTTTATTAACAGGGGTGGTAACTATTTTTATTACCATTCTCACGATTAGTTTTCACGCCACCAAGGCAGCATTCGCCAATCCCATCAACCCGCTAAAGGTTGAATAATGTGCTGCCGGTTGACAGATATTAGTAGGACTTAAATTGTGTTAATGCTTATATTATTTTATCTTTTACGTTGTTAACCACCTATTATGAGAAATGTATTAAAGCGCCTTTTTTTAATTTTTCCCTTGTATAGCTGTGCTGTTTCTCCATGTTTTTCGCAATCTTACGTCGACCAGGTGCTTGGTTTCAGAATGGACAACGACAAGAAGAAGGTTGAATTTAAATTTGAGAATTATAATAACCTTATCATTGTTTCTCTACTCCTGAATGACGTATTGCCTGTTAAGTTTATTCTTGATTCAGGTGTCAGAACTTCGATACTTACAGAACGATCACTTAGTGATTTTTTGGCTATCAACTATGACAGAAAAATTCCTCTTATTGGCACCGACGGGACCAAGCTGATTGATGCTTACGTAGCCAGCAATGTCACATTGAAACTGCCTGGCGCTACCAGTAAGGGCCAGGGAATGCTGGTACTTGCCGAGGATTATTTGCAACTAAAGAATTACTTGGGTGTAGAGGTACACGGCATCCTGGGTTATGAATTGTTCAGCAGGTTTATTGTTAAAATAAACTATGACAAAACCACCGTTACACTTTACAACCCGGACTACTTCAAACCCAAAAAAAAGCAGGAAGTGTTACCACTGACCATCGAAGACTCCAAGCCTTATTTATTTGGAAACGTGAAAGTTGGCAATGGCCAGCGTTTGCCGGCCAAACTGATGATGGATACCGGTGCCAGTCATTCAATTTTACTAGATAAAGAATCTCACGATTCAATTAATATCCCTGAACAAAAAATATATACCACCCTTGGCAGGGGGTTAGGAGGTAATATTGAAGGTTTTATTGCCAGAGTAAAAAATGTTAATCTGGGCAGTTTTGAATTTGAGGAGGTAATCGGTTCTTTTCCTGTTTCTGAAACATTGGCGGAAATGTTCAAACCCAATAAAAGGCAAGGAACCATCGGCGGAGGGTTGTTATCCAAATTTATCGTAACGATAGATTACTTTAACGAAAGAATTTATTTAAAAAAGGGAAGAAAAATTAACAAGGGATTTGAATACAATATGAGTGGTATTGAGGTCAAAGCCATAGGAAACAATTTGAATACCTTTGTAATTAACGAGATCACACCGGATTCCCCGGCAGAAAGAGCAGGCCTGTTGCCGGGAGATATTATAGATAACCTCAATGGGCATAGCGCCTCCAACATTCAACTGAATGACGTCAATTCTTTTTTCCGGACTAAACCGGGACGGAAAATCAATCTTAGTATTGTACGGGACGGTGAAAAAATTAAAAAGACATTTAAACTGGAAAAGGTAATTTAATATTAAATACCCTTAGCCTGGGTTTTAGACAACCGGATCGAGTTAGTAAGCTTTCTCTTATTTTTTTTGTATTTAATATACAAATACCGTTGTGTTTTCCTGGACTTGATAACGTTGATGATAGCCTTTGATAAACTTTCTCCGGTTATACCGTCTTTCAGTAAAAAATCGCTTAATCCCGGCACATTAATCTCCTTTTTATAGCAACTTTTCAAAAGGGTAATAGGAATATCCTTGGTTCTGTGATTGCTATTAATTTTGCTGGAGAAATCAGCCAGACTTTTTTTATCTATGGTATCATCAACCAGGATACAACCTGGCTTAAATTTCAGAATTTTCATTAAACTATCTCTGGTTGAGAAGCAAAAATCAGAGATGAATTTTATGCCTTTGAGGTTTTTAAGTTGATTTCTGACGCGGGATAATTCTATAGGGTTATTCCCTATAATTAAAACATTGATCGTACTTGTAATAGATTTTTCCATTTTCTTTGAGGCCTTCAGCTGCTTTTCTACTACTGAATAGCGATATATTAATTAAATACAATTATATATTAAAATGTTTATTTACTAACGTCAAAATGTTGTAAGTGTTCTACAAATGTGCCTTTTTTTTTAAATATTTCGACTAACACCTAAAAAGTAAAAGTGAACGGTTGGAAATGTGGGTTCAGACAATTTTGGATCACGTTTTTTTCAATGACAACAAGCTTCCGGTCACGATTAATAATGTCCCGGAAATGGAGTACGGTGTCCATTTGAATCCTTCAAAATAACTAGAAATAAACAGTGCTATAATGGGTGCTGTTAAAATGACATAGGCGGCCTTATCGGGCCCGATATTACCGATCAGTTTTAAATACGCGCCGAAAGCTATCACAGATCCGAAAATGGCAAGATAAAGTAGCGACAGCACATAGGGCAGCGACGTGTCAAAGATAAAGCTACTTCCGGAAATGATCGCGATCCCCAATAAAGCCAGGGCTCCGTAGATCATGCCGTACATATTGGTTTGTATAATAGGCAGATTTTTTCTTTGATTATAAGCCGATGTAATATTGCCTAAAGATGCCAGCATAATACCCAGTAAACAATATAATAGTCCGGTAAAATTATCACCGGAAAAGTCCAGGTTTACAAATTCTTCTCTGAAAATTAGTACAATCCCGGTAACGCCCAGGACTGCTCCGATGATAGTGAGTATCTTAACCTTGTTTTTAAGAATGATAGCCGCGAAGAAAATATTAAGAAAAATGAGTATGGAAAAGGCGGCGGCTACCAGGCCACTGGTCAGGGATTTTTCGGCCATATATACAAACAGATAATTAAAGCCAAAAAGAAAGAATCCCTGGAGGGCCATTAACAGATGACTTTGCCGGGAAAATTTTAACTCCAGTTTAAAAACAAGGCAATAAACAAGCAGTATCAATCCAGCAATGCCAAACCTGTAACTTACCGATAGCAGCGGGTCGGTCTGACTAAGTTGAAATTTGATAATGAACCAGGTACTTCCCCAAATAGCTGTAGGAATGATGAAGAGAAAAAAATTATTACCTTTCAATGCAGTTGATTTAATACGAAAATAAATATACGTGGAAAGGGTGAGAAAAGATTAAAAATGCCGGTCAGTATTTTTCTGGAATCACAAAAGAAGAAGCCCCGGAGAGACCAGGGCTTACAATCAACCAAAACATAAAACTATCACTTTGGATCCAATATATTATTAATACGCTCCAAAGCGTCTATTAAATGGTTACGTGACATTTGGTCAGAAGTTTTGAAAATAGTCGAATTTATTTGACTTTTTAATTATTTTGACCCTGGAAGCCTACAAGAGGAATGTTAAACCAGCTGATATTTAACCCTGCAAGCCTAAAAACTGCCGAAAACCAGGTGACACCTAATTTTGCTTTGAGTCGCTAACGGTTCGATTCTTTCGATCCGAATGCTTGGATATTTTCCTGTCCCGGTTGGTTATGATATATTGACATCATCACCGAGAGCGCTGAATTATTGCATCGTTTTTTTTCATTTTAAACCTTGAAGCATATCCGCCAAATATAGTATTCTTGAAAATGTCAAAGATTATATAAAAAGGGATGATGGCTGACGGGAATTTTGCTTAAATTAACACAATGGGGAATATTCAGCAGTTTCGACTGCTGTGAATTATATTTAGGGAATATTTCCATCAACGCATGTTCGATTTAATTAAAACATCGTATGAAAGATGTAATTATTGTTGGAGGAGGATTGGCAGGTCTTGTGAATGCAATCATTATGGCCAGGGCCGGACTGGACGTTATATTGATTGAAAAGAAACAATATCCGTTTCATCGGGTTTGCGGAGAGTACGTTTCCAACGAGGTAGTGCCATTTCTTAAGTCAATTGATGGTTATCCGGCTTCCTTCGATCCTCCTCAGATTCAACGCTTTATGTTGTCTTCTGTGTCCGGTAAAAAGGTGGAAATGCCACTGGACCTTGGAGGGTTTGGCCTCAGTAGGTATAGTCTTGATCACCATCTTTACGAGCTGGCCAAAAAGGCGGGAAGCATATTTCGATTGAATACGACAGTAGATTATATATCCTATGAGGGAGATCACTTTCAGGTCTGGCTTTCGGGAGGGGGAGAAATTTTAAAATCCAGAGTTGTTGTAGGTGCCTATGGCAAGCGGTCCAAGTTGGACACTGCTTTAAACCGCTCCTTTATGAAGCAAAGGTCCCCATTTCTGGCGGTGAAATACCATATTAATTACGACATCCCCAATGATCTTATTGCCTTGCACAATTTTGAAGGAGGCTATTGCGGCATAAGCAAGGTGGAGGATGAAAAGGTAAATTTGTGCTACTTAAGCCATCGTCGTCAATTGAAAAAATACAAATCCATCAACGATTTACAGCAAAACGTTTTATGCAAAAACCCTTTGCTTGCGACCATATTTAATGAGGCCGAATTTTTATTTGAAAAACCATTAGTTATCAATGAAATTTCTTTTGAAAAAAAGAGTGCTGTAGAAAACCACGTGCTGATGTCTGGGGACTCTTCAGGGCTCATCACCCCACTCTGCGGCAATGGTATGGCCATGGCAATTCATTCGGCAAAGGTTTTATCGGATCTGGTGATTCGTTATTTCAAAGGCGAAATCTCGCGCAAAAACCTGGAGCAGTTTTATCAGAAGAGATGGAATCAGCTGTTCAGCGCACGGCTGTGGGTAGGCCGCAGGTCTCAATCCTTATTTGGTACCGGGCTTGCATCTGAGCTAGCCATTTTTACTATGAAAAACTTCAAGCCGGTGGCACGGACCATTATGAAAAATACACATGGTGAGGTATTCTGATGAATATCCTGATTTAAAAACCCCTTAGGCACGTAGCCAAAAAGCGTCACCTCATTTTTCTGAATTTTTTCCAGGAACTAGTAGCCTTCCAGAACAGCGTCTAACACACCGGAAGATTTCAGGAAGAGATAAATGAAGAATACGTTCATACAGATGGCAGAAATTGTATTTAGCCACATCGTATGCCGGTAATCAGCCATGGTTTCATCCTTAATAACTCTCCAAAACCAATAGACAAAGAACAGGACCACCGGCGCCAGGAAAATCATAAAATCGTAGCCGTATTGTATGTGGTAATAGGCATTAAAATAAAATAAAAAGCCTGCGGTAGCTAATGAAAATACAATGCCGGTAAAAATAAAAGTGCCTTTAATTCCTAATAGTCGACTTAATGTAAAGTCTCCTCTTTTGGCGTCTTCTTCATGTTGATAAATCTGGGTCATCGGATACGACCCCCAGAGAATTGCTGATGCAAGCAGGCTGGCAAAGATAATCTTTGAATTCATCGCATTGTCCAAATGGAAATCATTGAGTCCAACATAAGCCATTAAAAAGGAGAAACTGCCCTGAAAATAGCCGGCAATAAACCAACTTAAGAAAGGGTATTTTTTTATTCTGACAGCGGGATGGCTGTAGGCTTTTGATACCAATCCGTATATGAATAACATCGACGCAAAATGAAGGTTAATCATGAACCCCAGCAAAAGTGCCAGCAGATCAAATGCCAGGGAGATCCAGTATAATTGTCGCGATACCGGCGGGGGATTTTTGATACCCCCTATACTTTTTTCGTCTTTATCGAAATAGCTGTTATAGGCATTACTGGCCGGGTATAAAAAAAGATGCAGGGCAAAAAACACAATCGCGATCCGTTCCGGATCCAGGTTGGGGGTTAGGGCCAGCGCAAATAAAAATACGGGTAATAGAAAAAATGAAAACGGAATCCGTAAATGAAGAAAAGTTGATCTTAATATCATTTAAAAAATGGTTTAGGAACAATTTATCAAAAATTTACCTATAATTAATAATTGTTATAGCAGGATAACAATTATAACTATCAGATTCTAAAAAGGGTAAAGCAGGACCAAAAAAAACAAATGGAGGCATGCATTTCGGCTATAGGAACCGCCAATCCACCATATAAAATTCCGCAGGCAAAAATTGCGGAATTTATGGCGGGAGCTCACGGATTGGGCGGGAGCCAAAAGCAACGGCTGTTTGCATTGTATAGAGCCACCGGTATTCACAATCGTTATGCCGTAATCCCGGATTATGGAAAACCAGCGGGATCATATGTGTTTTATCCAAACAGTAAAGGCCTTGAACCTTTTCCTTCTACCAGCGCACGATTGGAGTTATATCGAAAAGAAGCGCTACCTCTTGCCACAGCGGCTGTCCACGATTGTTTAAATCAGATACCGCATATACACCGTCATGATATCACTCATTTAATAACAGTCAGTTGCACTGGAATGTATGCTCCCGGATTAGACATCGACTTAATTAATATCCTGGGCCTCGACCGGGAGATACAGCGTTTTTGTATCAATTTCATGGGTTGTTACGCGGCGTTTAATGGTATTAAGATGGGGCGTGCCATATGTCAGGCAGACCCAAACGCCAAGGTGTTGATTGTATGCGTGGAACTTTGTAGTCTCCACTTCCAAAAATCGCCTGTAGAAGATAATCTGCTGGCGAATGCCTTATTTGGAGATGGCGCAGCTGCCGTACTGATGGAAGACGTTCCGGACTCAGGTAAGGCAATATCACTCCAGTCGGTCCATTGTGACATAATGCCTGAGGGTGCGGGTGATATGGCCTGGGCTGTCGGAGATTTTGGATTTGAGATGACCTTGTCTGCCAACGTACCGGAAGTGATTAAAACAGGAATTCGTGGGCTGATTGCGCAACTAAAAGAGAAATTAACCATCCCCATTCATCATTTTGATAAATACGCCATTCATCCGGGTGGAAAAAAAATACTACAGGTTATCGAGGAGGAGTTGGCAATTGAAAAAAAGGACAATCTTTACGCTCATGAAATATTGAAAAAATACGGGAACATGTCGAGCCCAACAATCCTTTATGTCTTAAAATTACTTTTTGATGAAATGTTGGAAAAAAATAGAGGGGAGCATATATTGGCCTTAGCATTTGGTCCGGGGTTGACCCTGGAGAGCATGGTTTTAAAAATACACCATTAAGGCATTTGTAACATATGTTGCGTCAAAGATCGGAGGAATTGGAAATCATGGATGATCTGGATTTTTCAGACGGCGTGATTTTCCAGACCTTAAAAGAGCTAAAAATTATCAACCACCGGCTTGGGGGCAATCAGGTGACCATTAAAGGTTTTAAACAGTTATTAAAGCGACACCCTTCAAAAGAGGTCAGTCTGACCGTAGCCGATCTGGGAAGCGGCGGCGGTGATATGATGGTAGAAATTGTCAAGTGGTCACGCCGTCAGGGACTAAACATGAATTTAACGGGTATTGATGCCAACCAGTCCATTATAGACTATGCCCGGGAGAATACGGCGACATTCTCCGAAATCAGTTATCTCCCCCTTGACGTGTTTTCAGAACAATTCAAAAACCAGGAATATGATATAATCACTTGCACGCTTTTTATGCATCATTTTAAAGATGTGCAGCTGATCCAATTATTTTCCACTTTGAAATCTCAGGCCAGGATAGGTATTGTCATCAACGATCTGCATCGACATTGGCTGGCTTATTATTCGATAAAAATACTCACCAAATTATTTTCCAAATCCTATATGGTCAAATATGATGCGCCTTTGTCTGTAGCCAGATCTTTTCGTAGAAACGACTGGCATAGGATCTTCCGGGAGGCTGGCATTACAAACTACACCATTAAATGGCGCTGGGCATTCAGGTGGTTAGTCATTGTCACCCCTGAATAGCCGCAGCCAGGTATCGGTTTTTCTATTCCACCCACTTAACTTTTTCCTCAATAGAGCTCCTTCGCCCTTTTGGCCACGCTTTGCCTGGCGTACCAAGGTATAGAAAGCCCATTAACTTATCCGACGGCCCCAGATCAAAAAAAGATTTTGCCTCCGCCATGTAAGTGATACCACCTGTACCCCAGTAACAACCTATACCATATGCGGTAGCCGTCAGATACATATTTTGTACAGCCATGGCCACAGCAGCAATCTCCTCCACCTCAGGAACCCTTTCCTCTTTGTTGCGGTGCATACCAATGGAGATGATATGGGAACACAGCAAAGGCTTTTTGAGTAATTTATCATACTTATTTTCTTGAAACTCACCATTTCTGGTAGAGACCTCTTTGTACACATTTGCCTGAAAATCCGCTAATAATGAAATGCCCTGGCCTGTGAAGATTTTAAATCGCCAGGGTTCGGTAAACCTGTGGGTGGGTGCCCAGTTGGCATTTTCAAGCATTTTTTCTACAATGAATCTGGGAACGGGCTCACCGGAGTAATTGACCGGGAAAATTGATCGCCTTTCCTGGATCAGTTCATTGACCATTGAAATATCAAACCGCATATATATTTTATTTTTTATTTAAATCAATTCCACCATAATAATTCATATCGATGTTTTTGTTGGCTTTTACATAATAAGTGATCTGGCCGGTGTGGTAGGAAAAATGTTCGGTTACGTGGATAAGTATGGCTATTCCGGTCTCTTCAAAACCTTGCACGCGTTTCTTTTTCAAAAGGTCATCCGGCGACAATTGATCCAATACCTCGGTGACCTTCAGCATCAGGTCATCCATATCCTTAATTAGTCTTTCCGTAGAAATACCTCCCGCTTCACTAAATTCCCTATCCCGTTCCCTGGTGTCGGGAAAATTTCCTAATCCCGCTAAAATCCATTGTGAAACATTGCCACATAGGTGCAGTACAAGGTTACCGACGCTTACCGTCTCCTGGTTGGGGTGCCGCCAGATCTCTTCTACGGACAGTTTTGAAAGGCACTTTTTTATGCGGGGAACGGACTCTTCAATAATCCTTCTTTTAGTTTCCTCAACAAGTAAATTTTTGAAATTTTCAGGATAAGCATTCACTGTAAAAATGAGTAAATTATTGCCGACGAATTTATACCGGGTTAATGACTTATTATCACTAATTTAGTCAAAATTAATTATTGATTATGACAATCTTAACCAAGAATATTCCCACTGCTGATATTATTGTTGAGGCCCATGAGCGTATCAAACCTTTTGTCCACCAAACACCTGTCATGACCTCTCAAAGCATCAACGCCATTTCAGGTGCGCGGCTGTATTTTAAGTGTGAAAACTTTCAAAAAGTCGGCGCTTTTAAGTTCAGGGGAGCTACAAACGCGGTATTTTCATTAAATGAGGATGAAAGGCAAAAAGGGGTGGCCACCCATTCTTCCGGCAACCATGGCCAGGGATTGGCGTTAGCGGCAAAAATGCAGAAAATTCCTGCCTATATTGTCATGCCCGAAAATGCCCCACGGGTGAAGAGGCTGGCTGTGGAAGGTTCCGGCGCGGAAGTTATACCCTGCAAAAATACGCTTGCATCCCGGGAAGAGACCCTGCAGAAAGTAGTAGAACAAACAGGAGCGATCACCATTCATCCGTTTGACGATTATCGCATCATTGCCGGCCAGGCAACAGCCGCCAAGGAGCTTATAGAAGAGCAAGGCCAGTTTGATGTGATCATGACGCCGGTAGGGGGCGGTGGGCTGTTGAGTGGTACAGCGCTTACCTGCCATTATTGGTCACCGCTGACCAAGGTGATTGCCGGTGAACCCTCAGGCGCCGATGATGCTATCCGGTCCATGAAGGCTGGCACCATCATTCCATGCCCCCAACCTTCGACGATCGCCGATGGCTTATTGACAACCATATGCGAAAGGACTTTTGGCATCATTAAAGATCATGTCAGCGACATAATTTCCGTGACTGATGATGAAATTGTGGCAGCCATGCGCCTTATTTGGGAACGAATGAAGATCATTGTTGAGCCTTCTGCCGCTGTGCCGGTGGCAGCCCTTTTAAAAAATAAGGAGGAATTTAAGGGGAAAAAGATTGGAATTATATTGACCGGCGGCAATGTAGATCTGGATAAATTGCCTTTTCGCTAAGACTTATCTTACGCCGCTGTACCGGTTATCTATCTTACCTATCCACAATTCATCCTGGTGATTCTACGGTTCAGTAAGTGTTTTTTTTAAACACTTCTTTTTCAAGATACTTTTGAACCAAACAAGAAGTCACCATGAAAAAACCAATACTCTTTCTCTTCTTATTCATCGCAGGACAGCATTTGATGGCGCAGGTCAGTGTAGAAGGTTATGTGACTGATCAAAATGGGCAACCCATTGTTGGCGCTAATGTCTATTTGCAAGATACTTATGATGGCGCTTCCACAGATACCACAGGCTATTTCTCATTTGAAACCACAGAAGAAGGGGATTGGGTATTGGTGGCTACTTTTATAGGTTATAGATCTGAAGAATTGCCAATTATTCTGGGAGATGGGTCCTCAAAAATTAATATCAGCTTAAAAGAGGAACTCAATAAGCTTGAGGCGGTGGTAATTTCGGCGGGATCTTTTAGCGCTGGTGAAGAAACGAAAAGGGAGGTATTAAAACCGCTGGATATTGTGACCACAGCAGGATCCTCGGCAGATATTGCCGGTGCTTTAAATACACTTCCCGGCACCCAGACCGTGGGTGAGGAGGGCAGGTTATTTGTCAGAGGTGGGTCGGGCGCCGAAACCAAGACATATATCGATGGTATGCAAGTTTTGAACGCCTACAATTCAGCCATCCCCAACACGCCGTCGAGAGGTAGGTTTTCGCCATTTATGTTCAAAGGTACTAGTTTTAGTACCGGAGGGTATTCGGCAGAATACGGGCAGGCGCTTTCTTCAGCATTGATTTTGAATACCAAGGACATGCCTGTTCAGGAAAGAGTGGATTTTTCGATCATGTCCGTAGGAGTGGACGCGGCGGCAACGAAGATTTGGGATAAATCATCATTTTCCGGTAAAATTCAATATACCAATGTAACGCCTTATTTTAATTTGATAAAACAATCCCTGGAACTTGAAAAATCACCTGTTGCCATTGATGGAAATTTTGCTTTCCGCCATAAGGTTCGCGAACACGGCATGTTGAAGTTTTACGGGAATTTCAATAAATCTTCGGTTAGCAGCCTTTTGGCAGACATCGACAGCCCTGAGGTCAAGACAAAGTACCAGCTTGATAACCACTATTATTACCTTAACAGTTCTTATAGGGATGTGCTTAATGATAAATGGAGTCTGAAATCAGGCTTTGCCTTCACCTATAGCAAAGACATTATTGGCGTGGACCAGGGGAATATTGCTGAAAAACAAAATGGCATGCACGCGAAGACCGTATTATCGTATGATGTTTTGACACAATTGGCCATAAACTTTGGAGGGGAAGTATTTCATAGACGTTATCAACGGTTCCTACCCTTTACAGCAGATAACCAGCTCACAGAGGCGGGTTTTGACGAGCAATTGATCGCCGGCTTTGTAGAGGCAGATCTGTACACGTCCAACAGATTTGTAACCAGGGCAGGCACCAGATGGGAATACAATACCTTGTCACAGAAAGCAGCTATTGCTCCGCGACTTTCAATGGGTTATAAGACTGGTGATAACAGCCAGATTTCTCTGGCTTACGGGCAATTCCAGCAGACCGCAGAGGACCGTTTTGTTCGAGTGGCCAATAACCTGGAATCGGAAAAAGCAGATCACTATATCTTAAATTATCAATGGCTCTCTGATAAACAAACTTTTAGAGTGGAGGCTTATTATAAGGATTACTATGATCTGGTGAAATTTAATGAAGACACGCCGGATGATCCCACAGCCTATTTTAATGACGGCTACGGACATGCGCAAGGCATTGATGTGTTTTGGAGAGATAACAAAACCTTCAGAAATGTTGACTATTGGGTCTCCTATTCTTACCTGGACACCAAAAGAAATTATCGAAATTTTCCAAGTGAGGCCATGCCTACTTTCGCGTCAAACCACAACTTTTCATTCGTTTACAAACATTTTATAACAGATATAAAATCTCAAATCGGCTGGACATACAGCTTTGCCAGCGGCCGGCCATATCACAATCCGAATGAGCCTGGTTTTAATGCGGGGAAAACCAGATCTTATCATGATCTGAGCATGAATATCAGCTATCTGTGGAAAAGCAATGTGATTTTGCATGCGTTTGTTACCAATGTTCTGGGTGTAAAGAATGTCTTTGGATACGAATATGGTACCCAGCGCAATGAAGCTGGCCGGTTTGACCGAAGGGCTATCGAACCAATGGCGCCACGATTCATATTTTTGGGAGTATTTATTACGCTTTCTAAAAATAAGTCGCTCAATGGTTTGCCTAATTTATAATCTGGATATTGCTGGAATTTGTGATCCTTTCAAAACCCTATAAAACAACTGAAATTTAAAAATTAGAAAAATGAAACCGACATGCTTGATATAATTATTAAACTCACCAGAGAATGATTATAGCAAGCATCAAAGGTTCCATGTGACAGAAAAAATAAATTATAAACACATGAAAAAAATAGTATTATCACTTACCACGGTTGCCCTTATTTTCACGGCTTCGGCTAATGATAAGTATGAAAAGGCAATGTTAAAAAATATTTCCCTGGTTTACGAAGCAAATACCGTAGATGCCTACCAGCAGGCAATTAATAATTTGACCCGCATTGGTAATGCGGAGAAAAACAAGTGGGAGCCCTATTACTACATTACTTATTCATACATTATCATGTCATTTATGGAACAGGATCCCGGTAAGAAGGACAGCTACATTGACTTGGCACAGGCGGCATTGGACAAGGGACTTGCTATCGCTCCGGATGAGTCCGAATTGGTGACATTACAGGGATTTACACATACCGCAAGATTGAACGTTGATCCCATGAACAGGGGGCAGCGGTATTCCGGAATGGCGACAAAGGTTTTACGACAGGCCATTAAATTAAATCCCGAGAATCCCAGGGCCCTTTTGTTGATGGGTCAGATGATGTATGGTACTGCACAGTTTATGGGCGGCAGCACCACCGAAGCCTGTGCGATGATCGAAAAATCTTTAGATAAATTTGAAACCTTCAAATCGTCACATGCTCTTGCGCCCCAATGGGGAAAAGGTCAGGCGACAGATGCATTAAAACAATGTGGCAATTAAGAGGGAGGTCTCTTGCTCCGGTGTATATGGCATTTCATTTTGCTGCAAAGCGCCGGAGCCATGGCTTTCGGTAATGAGAGCGTTTGATCCTTAATGCGCCTCCAGCCAGTTTTTTCCAGTACCTACCTCGACCTCAAGCGGAACCGCCAATTCGACAGCATTTTTCATTAATTCCGGGATTTTTTCTATGAGCAATTCCAGCTCATCGTTATGCGCGTCAAAAACCAGTTCGTCATGTACCTGTAAAATCATTTTAGATTTTAGCTTTTCCTTTTGCAGCCATTGATGGATATTGATCATGGCGATCTTGATAATATCTGCGGCGGAGCCTTGTATAGGTGCGTTGATCGCGTTGCGTTCCGCAAAACCCCTGACGGTCATGTTGCGGGAATTAATATCTCTAAGATATCTTCTGCGGCCTAAAATAGTTTCGGCGTAGCCTTTTTCGCGCGCTTCGTTAATAGCGTTATCCATGTATCGTTTGATAGCCGGAAACTCTTCAAAATAAGCATCGATGATTTCCTTGGCTTCCGTTCTTGATATTCCTAAATTCTGAGCCAATCCAAAGGCTGAAATGCCGTAGATAATACCAAAATTCACCTCTTTGGCTTTCCTTCTCATTCCTGGTTCTACCTCCTCAAGAGCCACCCTAAAAACCTTGCTGGCGGTAGTAGCATGAATGTCCCGGCCGTTTTTGAAGGCTTCGATCATGCTTTCGTCCTGAGCAAAAGCGGCCACAATACGAAGCTCAACCTGCGAGTAATCCGCCGAAACCAACGTGTGGTTTTCGTCACAAGGAATAAAAGCTTTTCTTATCTCGCGTCCCTTGGCCGTACGGATCGGAATGTTCTGCAAGTTAGGATTATTGGAGCTTAGCCTTCCCGTGGCTGCCACCGCCTGGCGATAGTCGGTGTGAACCCTGCCATCTTTTGGGACTACCATTTTTGGAAGTGCGTCAACATAGGTGGATTTAAGTTTCTGATATTCGCGAAACTCCATGATTTTATTGGCAATCTCATGCTCTTTGGCAAGCTTTGAAAGAATATCCTCCCCCGTGGCATATTGACCGGTCTTGGTCTTCTTCGGCTTTTCAACCAGTTTTAGCTTATCAAAAAGTATTTCACCCAGCTGTTTTGGGCTGGCGATATTAAATTCAGCACCGGCGATATCATATATCTCCTTTTCCACCTGGGCGCTGGCATCTCTTAATTCAATGGACATACTTTCCAGGGTGGGTACGTCAATTTTAACGCCCTGATACTCCATATCAGCCAATACATTAACCAGGGGTACTTCCACCTCCTCAAACAGTTTTAAAAGATTTTCCTGCAGATCTTTACTGAGTACGTTTTTCAGTTGCAGGGTAATGTCGGCATCCTCACCGGCATATTCTACTACCTTTTCCACAGCGACATCCCGCATGTTTCCTTGCTTGCCTCCTTTTTTTCCGATAAGGGTGCTGATTGAAACCGGCGAGTAATTCAGATAGTTTTCAGCCAGAACATCCATATTATGGCGCGTCTCCGGGTCGATGAGGTAATGAGCAAGCATGGTGTCAAAAAATGGCCCCTGCACCGCAAGATCATAATTTTTCAAAACCTGAATATCGTATTTCAGATTTTGACCAATTTTCACAATTTTATCATGTTCCAGTACCACCCTGAATTCGTTCACAATTTTCTGGGCTTCCTTTTGATCTTCGGGAATGGGCACATAGTAGGCCTCATGCTGAAAATAGGAAAAGGCGATCCCCACCAATTCAGCTTCTACCGGTTCTATGCTGGTTGTTTCCGTGTCAAAACAAAACTCGTCCTGCTTTAGTAAATATTCGATAAGACTTTTGCGAAGGTCCGGGGTATCAATCAGGTGGTAGTCGTGAATAACACTGTGGATTTCCTTCTTTTCCGGAGGTTGTTCTTCTACGATCTCTTCTGTGGTATCACTGGCCTCAAACATCGTCATTTGTCCCTCTTTTTCCGCCTTGGTTTTAGGCTTTTTGTCTTCCTTGTTAAGGACCCTTTTCAGCAAAGTGCGAAATTCCAGTTCCTCAAATAATTTGGTCAGTGTTTCTTCATTGGGCCCATTGTAAAGCAAGTCATCCTCCGACAATTCTATTGGAACATCCAGCTTGATGGTTGCCAGCTCTTTCGACATGATCCCTTGTTGTCCAAAGTTGACCACATTTTCTTTTTGTTTTCCTTTCAGGTCATCTGTGTTGGCCAGCAGGTTTTCAACGGTACCGTAGGCCTTTAACAGTTTTATAGCCGTTTTGGCACCAATGCCCGGTATGCCCGGTATATTGTCAACCTTGTCTCCTTGCAGACCCAGGAGATCCCTCACCTGATCAACTTCATCAATTTCAAACTTTTGCTTGACCTCTTCAATGCCCAGAATGTCGACGCCATTGCCCATAAAAGCGGGTTTGTACAGATAGATATGTTCGTCTACCAATTGCGCGTAATCTTTGTCTGAGGTCATCATATAAACCTCGAAACCCTGTTTACTGGCTTTTTTTGCCAGGGTTCCAACGATATCGTCAGCTTCAAATCCATCCATTTCCAAAATAGGGATGCCAAATCCTTCAATGATACGTCGAATGTAAGGAAGATTGCTGGCAATATCTTCCGGCATTTCCTCCCGGCCGGCTTTGTATTCAGTGTATTGTTTATGTCGAAAGGTAGGAGCCGAGGTGTCAAAAGCCACACCAATATGGGTAGGTTTTCTCTTCTGTATAACCTCAAACAAGGTGTTGGTAAAACCCAGGGATGCTCCCGTGCTTTGGCCTTTTGAGTTAATTCTAGGAGTTTTGCTGAAAGCGAAATGAGCGCGGTAAATCAATGCCATCGCATCCAGCAGAAAGAGTTTTTTATCAGGTTTGTTCATGCCTTAAAGTTAGAAAAGAAATGGTTAGGCCCCAAGGGTTGAATTTGTTATTCTTGGATCCGGGAATAACAACTTTCTACTGCGCTCCGGGCATATAAGATAGTTGCTGATTGCAATATAGGTGCCTGTGATGCTACCTGGGAATGGGGCTCAATCTTTTAAAATTCTTTTGATCACAGTAGCCCGCTCAGTAATGATTTGCAGCAAATACAATCCTCTAGAATACGTATTAAGCTTTAAGGTGAGCGGCTGATGTCTTTTTGCAATGTCGTTATTCGGGCGTGAATAAACGGTTTTTCCATGAATATCAGTTAGGTGAACAGCTGTAATAACCGGGCCTCCCTCCTCTATCTTAATAGTCACTTCATTTTTTGTAGGATTGGGAAAGACAGAAATCTTTTTAGCAATTTCATCCTCAATTCCCAGCACTAAGGTAGCCGTGCTGACCTCATCAGATGATGCGGAACGACCGAATAGGTTTCGGGCGTAAATTCTGTAATAGTAAGTAGTGGCTTCTTCCAGCCCGGTAACACTATAACTTTCAGCATTGGCATTAGTAACATCTACGATAGCAAAATTTTCATTATTCCCAACAGATTGTTCAACTACATATTCTTCTTCCATGGAAGACTGGTCCGACCAACTGAGATCAATTTGTTCCTCGGAAATAGCCGTGGCTACCAGATTATTGGGAGCAATCGGTAGCGGAGCGGTTTCAATTTCCTGCGTATAAGCGGATTCTCCGAATTGATTGACTGCTTTTACTCTGTAGACATAATTGGTTTCGGGCGTCAGGTTCTCGTCATTAAATGATAGTGTATTGGCATTCAAATTTGCAATTTCCATGAAACTTGTGTTGTCTGGTGTTGATCTTTCGAGCACAAAATTATCTTCGTTATTGGAAAGATCTTCCCAGCTAAGGGCAATGATGTCCACAGAAGTTGGAGTGGCTTGTAAATTATCAGGAGCCTTGGGCGCAGATTGCGCCGTTCCTATCTCAAGACCCCATCCATTTAATGTTCCTCCGTCAATGGTGGCATTATCTTCCACAATCAACGTCCAGGTTCCTTTGGCATTTTGCCCATCGAAATCGCTCAGATCACCCGTGGGCTGGTATACCCCGCCGTCGGAAGGAGGACACGGGATTGTGGCGTTTAAAGCTTCGTCGTCCAGGGAAAGATCAAAATTCTCTTCATTGGAGCAAATATTGGCAAAAAGCACTACCTCCGTAGTGGCCGGACTTCTTAAGGTGAACTTCAGATCCCCGATAAATGAATGCTGTCCCAGCAGGTTAATTACATTGACATCTGATATAATCATGTCATCAACAATTTCAATTTCCAGCGTTGAGGTTACGGAATTTGGCATGCTGCTGTCTATGGTTTTTGGAACGTCAGTGCTTTCAAAGGTAAAGTAGTTGACCAACGTGGTGGTAAAGCTGTAGACTTCGGAATATTGACCAATCCCGCAATTGTTGACGCCTTTTACCCTCCAGTAATAGGAAACATTACTTTCAAGGCGTTCGCTTTCCCGATAAAAGGCGTCGTTCAAATCAAAAACACTGTCTACAATATTTGTAAAATCGGCATCAAGAGCTAACTCAAGCGTATAAGTGTTAATCTGAGGATCATCAACCCAGCTGAAAAATGGCCTTAGCGCTACATCTGCCTCCTGATCATTGGGGATAGAAAGTGTAGGGCCAGGAGGCTCGGCACTTAGAATGGTCAGCGTCAAATCGTTTTCCTTATTTATTGCTCCACTGGATGAGGCCAGTTGGATCTCATACTCCCCAGGTATCGCAGCGGCTGTGTTGCTTAGCGTCAAAGTACCGGTGGTACCAGGCTGCATAGGATTTTCACTGAATGTTGCTTCAACTCCGGCAGGCAAATCTTCGACCGTCAAATCTATTGGATCACTGAATCCTAGTATCGGCGTGATATCAATAGTGAATACGGCATTGTTTGGGGTACAAATTTCCGAAGAAAGAGGGTCTACAAAAATTGCATAGTCAGGCGCAACAGGTGTTTGTATAGAAAAATTCTGATCACTAATGTCAAAGAAAATATTATCTACGGCCTCAATTTTTAATCTGGCCTGGGTAGTCGGGTTGTCCGGAAATGTAATGGCTTCCTGGCCGTCGTTATCCAAATTTTCGGCCAATAGGGTTGGAAAAGTAAGCCCTCCGTCGGTAGACAGCCGAATATTCACCTGCTGCGCGTTAATGGGAGGGGTATTGGTATTGGCGACTTCCCAGGAAACATTGATTGGGATACCTGATAAAATTGTTTCTCCCTGATTGAGGGAACTCAATTCAAACCGGCCCCCGAGATCCACGACATTGATTGTCATATCATCATAATCCACACCGCCGCCGCCACTTCTGTTATCTCTTACCGTAAGTCTGAAATCCATTGTCCTGGTTATGGCAGGAAGTATTTCTCCCATGGTGGCGGAATTACTTAAAATATCAGAAAGTTGCGGGAACGTTCTGGATGGCGTCATCATGGGAGGGAAAGATCGAAACAAGGGGCCGGAACTGTTTGGATCGTTGGGCGGAGATGCCGGACCCAGATCAAATTGTTCCCAACAATAGGTGAGTGCGTCACCGTCATCGTCTGTAGCTGAACCTGTAAGAACAAAGGGGGTGTTAACGGGTATAAAGTAATCGTCACCAGCATCAGCCGATGGCGGCGTGTTGCCACTGGTGGTAACATTGGCGCAACCTCCTCCGCCGTTGGTAACAAATTCAATGATTTGGTCATAGCTGGCAGTATGAAAGTAATCACTGCTATTATTTTGAATATTTTGTGGTGAGCAGATCCCTGCATAAGCCATGATGGTAGTGCCGCTGCCTGGTTCGTAGGAGGTGATACCTGATCTGTTTAGATTATCGCAATTGCCGGTAGTGCCATTAAAAGTGTGAGTAGCTCCGAACTGATGACCAATTTCGTGGGCTACAAAATCGACATCAAATGGATCTCCCACTGGTGTGGCAATGCCCGTAGTACCCTGGGCCTTAAAACTGTTGTCACACACACTCTCCAAACTAGCCAATCCACCTGAGGCGGTGCTGAAAACATGACCGATATCATAATTAGCGGAACCTATCACATTATCCAAATTGGTTTGATTTTCAGTTAACAGCTCTTCGGTGTCATTATTAGTGTACGGGTCGGTACCTTGATCTGTGTAGATAATCAGATCGTTATTGCCCACCAAAATCATGTTTATGGCCACTTCCCGTTCATAGATTCCATTGACCCGGTTCATCGATGTGACAATTGCAGAAAGCGCGTCAACCACGGTACCTCCATGGAAGGCCGTATATTCTCCTGTTGCAGCAACGGCTAGCCTGTAAGTTCTCAACTCCTCACCCGAAGATCTGGCTGCTGCTGCCCTTCTTGCCACCCTTTTCTTCGAATGTAACTCCTTGTCCTTTACCAATTTAATATCAGATAGCCCAAACCGCAAAGGTGCATGTTTAATAAAGTCTTTTTTATAATAAGTCAGGTACTTAGTGATATTGTTGACATAAAGCGGATCAATATAGACGGTATTATCCTCATTAAATATGATAGCATGAAAACCATCGGGTGTGATATCAAATCTAATGGTAGTAGATGGGTTGTCAAGCGCCTGTCCGGCGTATGTTTTGATTTGTGGATATTTAAATGCCAGTTTATCATCCATGATGGATGATTCTGCCACTTTGTATTGGCCAAAAGTGCCATCGGGCAAGGGCAAACTGATAATAGCTCCATCAAATGGCAAATGGCCGGGTCTGCCCTTCCTGATTTCTTTCACCTGAGCTGCGAATGATTCAAATTGCAGGCTTAGCTTTCGCCCATTATTGGCCTTGATTTGGGATTTCAATACAGACCTTTGAGAAATAGATGCATCATCTGACCAAAATTGCTCATTCACTGTAACACTTTGACTGTACGCGTCGGTGCCAGAGGAAAAAAAAGAAACTACAATAAGTATACATATTGGGAAGAGAAAATTCCCAGAATTGATCATGCCCGGCTTATTCATATAAATTATTTGAGGTTTGGGACTTGGTCTTAAATATGCTAATTTTTAAGATAAATATTTAATATAGATACAATTAAATATTACATTCGAAACTTGTGGAATAAAGTTTCTATTAGTTGTTTGCCCTCTTTTTAACCGGAGGTTCATAATATTCTTTGTTGCTCTGATCGACCTGGTCTTTGTCGTAACAGAGATAAAATTTTTCTTCCCCTTCCAGCGGCCGGATAAACACCGTTCGTGAGGGCGTAGTAATCATGGCAAAAAGGCCGGCCGGATTAATATCCAATCTCAAATTAGTGTTTTTGTCATCTATTTTTTTTCCGGCATAGGATCTTATATTAGGGAATTTTTTAGCCAGGTCCGGGGATAAAATGCCGGATTTTTTGACTAGAAATGTATGAAAATTACCGTCGTCCCATGGAAACTGTACTTTAATCTCATCCAGTTGATTTTTATAAAATCTTATTTCGTCTGACTTATTGTCCTGCTTTTCCAATTGGCTTAAGCGGACTTTTATTCTTTTTATGTTGAGTGTGAGTGCCTGATATTTTTTGGGGAGTACCTGCGAATTCAATTGTGCCGAAACCGAAGCTGAGTCAATTAATTCCCAAATTTTGTATTCATCAGTTGAAGTAACCACCATTTTGGTACTTTGGGCATCACTTCCAACCCGGGTCGATTGGCAGCTGGTCAGACCTGCAAAAAGAAAAACGATAAATAAATGCCGGTATTTCACAGGAGTTAAATGGGCTAATGCTAACATTTAATCACACATTTTTGATAAATATAGGGAAGTTATCGAAGCAAAATAAATTTACTCGAAATAATAATTATTTTTCAGGAAATTCGGGAAAATAGTGAAATGTTTTTTCGCGACTACTTTAACAATTGTATTTCTTAACTCCTCCATATTTTTTTTCCCGGTCGCGGAGATAAATACAGCTTGTTGATTTGCCTTCCCCATAAAAGATGATTTCAACTGTTGCAGGCTTGGGATATCCGATTTTTCATTGGTATCATCCGAAGCCTCCAACCTGCATTGATATTTATCGATTTTGTTGAAAACCAGTATCGTCGGTTTTTCGGCAGCGTTTATTTCCAGCAATGTGTTATTGACAATGTCAATTTGTTCCTCGAAGGAAGGATGGGAGATATCCACGACGTGGACCAGTATATCAGCCTCGCGTATTTCATCCAGCGTTGATTTGAAACACTCGACTAATGCATGTGGAAGTTTTCGGATAAAACCTACCGTGTCGGTCAGCAAAAAAGGGATTTGATTGATAACAATTTTTCTGACTGTCGAGTCTACGGTGGCGAAAAGCTTATTTTCAGCAAATACATCAGCCTTTGAGAGAATCCGCATGATGGTAGATTTACCGACGTTGGTATAACCAACCAACGCGACGCGTACCATTTTTCCCCTGGCCTTTCTTTGCGTGGCACTTTGTCTGTCAATTTTATCCAGTTTTTTCCCCAGCAAGGCAATTTTATCGCGAATAATCCTTCGGTCAGTTTCCAGTTCTGTTTCTCCGGGTCCCTTCATACCAATACCCCCTTTTTGTTTGGAAAGGTGGGTCCACATATTGGTTAGCCGTGGGAGCAGGTATTGATATTGGGCCAATTCAACCTGTGTTTTGGCCTGGGCGGTTTTAGCCCTTAAAGAAAATATATTGAGTATCAACAGACTCCGGTCAAGAATTTTCACCTTCAATACTTTTTCGAGGTTTCTTACCTGCGAGGGGCTCAAATCATCATCGAAGATAACCATATCCACCTCCTTTGCTTTTACGTAAGCCTCAATTTCCTCTAATTTACCCTTGCCTATAAACGTTTTGACATCAGGCCTGTCGAGCTTCTGAGTAAAGGTGGTAAGGGTCTTGGCACCTGAGGTTTCTGCAAGAAAAGCCAATTCATCAAGATACTCCTTGGCCTGTTCCGCGGATTGTTGATAATTAATTAAAGCCACCAGAACAGCCGTTTCTTGTGCTGGTATGGTTGAATAGGTTTTTGTCATATGTAATTGCAAAGTAAATGAAGATTTTGCGCTTTTGTAAATGTGTGTATATAATTATTACATTTGGAGACTTATGAAGGTAGCGATTGTAATAAACACCTCCTGGAATATTTACAATTTTAGGTTGGGTCTCGTCAAGGCTTTAATTGACAGTGGCCATGAGGTAGTTGCTATAGCGCCCGAAGATGACTACAGTAGGCTGTTAGTTGAAAATGGCTGCAAATTTGTTGCTGTATCCATGGACACTCAGGGGGTTAATCCTATTAAAGATCTGAAGCTGGTTTACAATTTATGGAAAACTTACCGTAAAATAGCTCCCGATGTAATTTTACAATATACTATTAAGCCTAATATTTACGGATCATTGGCCGCCAGGTTGCTAAAAATCCCGGTAATTAATAATGTTAGCGGGTTGGGAACTGTTTTCCTGAAGAAAAACTTACTGTCGGGCATCTCTAAATTGCTTTATCGGATAGCCTTTCTATCTCCAAAAAGGGTATTTTTTCAAAATGAAGACGACAGGAAACTATTTTTGGACCGCAAACTGGTCAAGCCTGAAAAAACGGCCTTGCTTCCGGGTTCCGGGATAAATTTACAGCGGTTTTCACAATTGCCGATGCCTGATTCGGGAGGTTTCAGCTTTCTTCTTATCTCGCGGATTATTCAGGACAAGGGCATCAGGGAATTTATAGAGGCTATTAGATTGCTCCGGTCAGAAAATGTAAATGCCCGTTTTCAGGTACTTGGCGCCAAAGATCCAAAACATAAAAGAGGTATACCGTTAGCTGAAATTGATCAATGGGTCACAGGGGGCTTAATAGAATACCTGGGTACCACCGATGATGTGCAATCATTTATTTCCAGTGCCCATTGCGTATTGCTACCCTCCTACAGGGAAGGAACACCCAGGACTTTATTGGAGGCAGCAGCTACGGGACGACCACTCATTGCAAGCGACGTACCTGGCTGCCGGGAGGTCGTCAAGCATGGCTATAATGGGTTATTGTGTGAGGTAAAGAGTGCAGAGGATCTTGCCGGAAAAATGAAAGACATGATGAATTTTGAAGATGAAATGTTGACGGAGATGGGAAATAATAGCCGGAAGTTGGTAGAAAATAACTTTGATGAGCAAATAGTAATAAATAAATATTGTCAAACCATTAGAAGTTTGGACAAGAAATCATAATATTCGCAAGTTTATTGTTAGTTACTGTATATGGAATTTAAGCATTACGAAATTGAAGGGGTTGTTGAGGTAATCCCGGATATTTTTGAAGATAGCCGTGGTTTCTTTTTTGAGTCTTATCATGAAGAAAAATTTAAAGAGGCCGGCATAGTCGACAGATTTGTGCAATGCAACCAATCATTTTCCCGCAAAGGCGTAATCAGGGGTCTACATTACCAGCTGGAGCCATATGGACAAGCTAAGTTAGTTCAGGTCGTTAAAGGCAAAGCCCTTGATATTGCTGTTGATATTCGTAAGAATTCTCCTTCATTTGGCCGGTATTGCCAATGTCTGCTTACTGAAAGTGAGCGCAATATGTTATATATACCCGTTGGTTTTGCTCACGGATTTCTGGCTTTGGAAGATTGCATTTTTCAGTATATGTGTTCCAACTTTTATCATAGACCTTCCGAAGGGGGAATACTTTGGAATGATCCGGCCATTGGCATTGACTGGAATATTGTTAATCCAATAGTTTCAGAAAAAGATCTTAAATTACAGTCTTTCAACGCCTTCACAAAAGATTACAAATAAATTCATATTTTTGGAGATGATTTCAAATCTTGGTAACAGCATGCAGCTTAAATCTTGGGCTATATTTTTGGGAATTTTGTGGGTACTATCCTCTTGCGGTTCTTATCGCCAAAATATAATGTTCAAAACCGAAAACGATATTTTACCCGATAATGTAGCGGCAGCAGTTTATGAGGCAGAAAAAAACTATATCATCCAGAAAAATGACTACATTAACGTAGAGGTATATACCCATGGCGGTGAAAGAATCATTGATCCGGATTTTGAGTTACTGAAAGAGACGGGCCTTCAAGCAAATCAAATGTTGAACAGGCCCAACCCCAATTACCTGATACAACAGGATGGTAACGTCAAATTGCCCATGATCGGTATGGTTCATTTGGCAGGATTAACTTTGCAAAATTCCGACATATTCCTTCAAAAGGAGTATTCAAAATATTATGAGGATCCGTTCGTAATAACAAGATATGTAAATAAACGTGTAATTGTATTAGGTGCTACTGAGGGACAAGTAATTCCGCTGGAAAATGAAAACACCACCTTATTGGAAATCCTGGCCCTGTCCGGCGGTCTGAGTAATGATTCAAAAGCACACAATATCCGGCTTATCAGAGGGCCACTGAATAACCCGCAGGTGTACCTGATCGATTTAGCAACCGTGGAAGGCATGTCCAAAACCATTAAGAAGATTCTACCAGGAGATATTATTTATGTAGAGCCGGTTAGGAGGCCACTACCGGAATCGATCAGAGATTTGGCGCCGATTGTTAGCCTTGTTACGAGTGGAGTAGCTTTAATTCTTTCATTAGGTAATTTGTAAAAATTGAATGATAAAAATCTAAATATTGAAAATGGCAATAGCTACGGCTATGAATCCAAAGAGGAGAGCAACCCGCTAGGTAATATCGACATTGATAAGATATTAAGTGTTCTCAAGAGAAGCTTTCCGTGGATAATACTGATTCTGGCCATTACCAATACGCTTGCTTATCTGTACATCAGGTGGACACCGGAAGTGTACGAATCCGTATCAGAGTTGAAGTTAGAGATCGAAAATGAGGCAAGTCTTTTTGGGTTCAATAACTTTCCGGACCCTCAGAATCAAAATTTCAATACGGTCTCCGGAGAAATAGAGTTGATAAGATCAAAGCTCTTTTTTAATAAAGTGATTGGTATTTTAGACCTGGACATCAACTATTACTTTTATGGAAATATCTTGGTAAATGAAAGGTATAAAAGATCCCCGTTTAAGGTCAATTATAACTTGAAAAACACCAGTATGCTGGATAAAAAGTTTGACCTGGAGATTATTGACCGGGAAAGATTCAATCTTATCTATGCTCAGGGGAATGAACAAATCAATGAATCCCATCGCTTTGGTGAAAAAATCGAAACGGATCACTTTATATTCGTCGTTAATCTAACCAGGTATTTTCAAGAAAATGAAAGTGAGGGGAGATACTATTTTACCATTAACAGCGACAGAGCATTAATTAGCTATCTTTCTGAAAATCTCACGGTTGAACCTTTAAATTTGAATGCGAATACCATTAAGATCGCTTTCAAAGATAACAACAGATTAAAAGCGAGGGACTTGGTCAATGCCATTGATACGATCTACCTGAATTATACACAGGAGCAAAAGAAACTGGCCAATAAGAAGCGCATTGAATTTTTAAACGAGCAAATTGAATCAACCATAAAGAAGTTGGAATCCTTTGAAAACTTCTTTGAGAACTTTACCATTAATAACAAGACTACCAGTGTTCAAGGGGACTTGAACAAAACCATAGAATTTATCAATGTGGTTGACTCACAAAGGTTTGTCTTAGAACAGAAAAGGGAAAAAATCAATAATTTACATCAATATGTACTGTCTGATTCTGTCATTGAAGTCAGTCAGCTGCCGATACTCGAAATACCAAAGGCATTGAAAGACAATATTGATGAGTTAAACAAATTGATTATTGATAATAAATTGTTGCGATCTTCCTATAAACCAAATACCCAGGCCTATAAGATCAAGCAACAAAGAATTGATTACTTGAAGGGTGAGGTAACCAATATGATTGAGGTTTTCAGGAAAAACTACAATGATGAGCTCAATAGCCTTTATACCCGGAAACTGGAGCTACTTAAAAACTTTGAAAGCCTGCCCTCAAAAGGGACGGAATTCAATAAGAACAAAAGAGCTTTTGACCTGGAAGAGCAGGTATATCTTTCGCTGCAGCAAAAGAAAACAGAATTTGAAATTGCCGAAGCGGGAACCAAACCAGATTTTGTCATCCTGTCTTCCGCCAGCTTGCCCCACGAGCCGATCTATCCTAATCATCTACTGGTTTACGGGATTGGAGCCGTGGCAGGTTTGATATTAAGCTTGTTTTTCATTGGGGTTAAGTACCTGCTCCACAATAAAATTACCAGCCAGATAGAGCTGGAAAAAATTTCATTGGCGCCTATTTTAGGAGCTATCCCCTATTATAAAGATGCGGATTTGCATCTGTCAAATTTGGTTATTGACAAAAATCCCAAGGCCGGGATTACCGAGGCATTCCGGTCCGTTCGTACCAACATGGAATTTTTAAGGCCAAATCAGAAAAACAGAGTAATTAGTGTCTCCTCCACGATTAGTAGTGAGGGGAAAACCTTTATCTCTATTAATCTGGGAGCGATAATAGCCATGTCAAACCTTCGGGTGATTATCGTGGATATTGATTTAAGAAATCCCAATATTCATCATGCTTTTGATGAGAAAAATACTACCAGAGGGGTCAGTACTATACTTATTAATAAGAACTCCATCGAAGATTGTATCAGGAATACGGATTTGGAAAACCTGGACTTCCTGGCCGCGGGACCTAAGCCGCCTAATCCGGCGGAACTTATTTTAAGCGATGAGTTTGATCAACTGGTGAATGATCTTAAAGATCAATATGATGTGGTAATACTGGATACACCGCCGGTTGGTTTGGTCACAGACGGGATCCTGGTGATGAAAAAGGTCGACCTCCCCATTTTTGTTGTAAGGGCTGACTACTCTAAAAAATCCTTTATCTACAACATAAATCGGTTGGTGAGTGTAAACAATTTTAACAACCTTTCGTTAATTCTTAATTCCATCAAGTCGTCACGCTATCATGGGTACGGCTATGGTTATGGCTATGGTTACGGTTATGGCTACGGCTATAAACCAAATTATGGCTACTATGATGAGGACAAAAAAAAGAAGGTGAAAGTATCCGGATTTGCGAATTTTTTCAGTAGGAACAATTAATGGTATTCAGCTTATTCAAAAAACAAGTCGCTGCATCGGTTTTACCTTTGACCATCGACGTGCACTCCCACCTTTTGCCGGGAATTGACGACGGTGTGGAAAGTTGGGAGGAGTCGTTATTGATTTTAGAGGAGCTGATTAATTTAGGGTATCATAAAGTGATTACAACCCCCCATGTATTGTCCGATCACTATCCAAATACCCCGGAGATCATATTAAGTAAGCTACGTGAGCTTAAGCAATTGGTTGAAGAGAACAATTTGTCTATTGAGGTAGAAGCTGCGGCAGAGTATTTTTTAGATGAGACCTTTTTGAACAATCTTGAGAACAATGAAAAGCTCCTGACTTTTGGGGATAATTATCTGCTTTTTGAAACTTCCTTTATCAATAAACCCACCTTTTTGATTGAAGCGATCTTTAAAATCAGTTCGCAAGGGTATAAACCTGTATTGGCCCATCCGGAGAGATACATTTATATGCAAGAGAATCCGAAGTTGGTAGACGAGTTGGTGGAAAGAGAGGTATTTCTTCAATTGAACATTAATTCGCTAACAGGATATTATTCCAAAGGCGCTAAGAAATTTGCAGAAAAGCTAATAGACAAAAATTATATTTCATTTCTAGGGAGCGATTGCCACAATGAGCGCCATCTGGCAGTCATCAAGGAAGCATGCGGCATGAAATATTTTAAGAAAATTACCCAGTTAAATCTATTAAACAATACCCTGTAGATGGTTTTAGTAACAGGAGCAAACGGGTTGATTGGAAGTTTTATTTGTAAAACCCTGTTGAAAAATGGCTTTAAAGTCAGGGCACTGGTCAGGGAATCAAGTGATTTGCGCCTTTTGAAGGATATTAAAGAGGAAATAGATTGGGTAGAGGCTGATGTATTTGATCTTTTGAAGTTGGAACAGGCCATGCAGGATGTGGAGATAATCATCCACAGTGCCGCCATGATTTCAATTCATAAAAGGGATCATGAGGTCATGTTGAAGACCAATGTTGAAGGCACCGCCAATATTGTCAATCTTGCCAGCCGGCTGGGGATAAAAAAAATTGTACACGTGAGTTCTGTAGCAGCTTTGGGGAGAACTAAAAATGTGGAGACTATAGACGAAAATAACAAATGGGAGAATTCATCGTATAATACCGGCTACGCCATCTCAAAATACCTGGCTGAGCTGGAAGTCTGGAGAGCGCAGGAAGAAGGGTTAAATGTGGTGGTCATTAATCCTTCGGTCGTGCTGGGCCCGGGAGATTGGGATAGGAGCAGCACCAAGCTGTTCAAGTATGTTTGGGACAATAAAAGGTTTTATGCCAAGGGCGCCATGAATTATGTGGATGTGAGAGATGTAGCGGAGGTTGTCAGACGATTAATAGAAGCGGATATTTCTGGCGAAAGATTTATCCTAAGTGCCGGTAACATAAGCTATAAGGATATTTTTGCACTTATTGCTCAAAGATTTGGAAGGCGGGCACCAAGTATAGCTGCCAACAAGTTTTTATCGAATCTCGTAGTATTCTATAGTCAGGTCAAATCGTTTTTTACCGGGGATAAACCTTTGGTTAGTCGCGAATCGGCCAACATGGCGGGTTTATCATTTTACTACGATAGCAGGAAATTGCAAAACACCCTAAACTTTCGTTTTAGAAGCCTGGAAGACACCCTGGATTGGACATGCCAATCGCTGCAGGCAGAAACCTGATGGTTTCAAAAGCGTAGATGGTTTCAAAATATTTTGCCTAAATTATTAATTATCTCAGGTAATTTTTTATCTTGTTAAAACATTATTGCTCAATTAAATTTTAAATAATGGCAGAGGATTTCAGGAAAAGAAAAGAGGAAAAAGATTTAATAAAAAAATTCGAAGAGCAATTGAGGAATGGAGAAAATATATTCTTTGGTCTTGAAGCATTCGAGGAGATTATCAGCTACTATATTGAAAATGGCAAGTACAAGAAAGCTTTAAAAGCTTGTGAAATTGCTACCGTACAATATCCCTATTCCATAGAATTGGTTATTGATATGGCACAGGTGCTGTCAAACCTGGAGCGTTATGACGATGCCTTGGAAATTCTGGAGAAAGCAGGTTATATGAATCCTAATGATGCCGAGATTAATACATTAAAAGGATCTATTCTTTGCTTGTGCGGTGAATATGAACAGGCAATCGAAATATTTAACGCGGTCTTGCCTTTTGCGGAAGATAAAGATGAGATTTATTATAATATTGGCATGGCCTATCAGTCGGCTGGTCAATTTAACCAGGCAGCAGATGCCTATAAAAACGCCATTGAGGAAAACATCAATAATACCAGTGCACTTTATGAATTGGCCTTTTGCCTTGATGTGGCCGGCGAGCTGGAAGATAGCTTGTCCTACTATGCGAAATTTATTGACAGCGATCCCTACTCAAGCTATGCCTGGTACAATCAAGGGATTGTACTCAACAAATTGAATAAATATGAAGAGGCTGTAAATTCATATGAATACGCTATCTTAATAGACCCTGATTTTGCTTCTGCCCATTTTAATCTGGGAAATGCTTTAATGAATTTGGAAAAATTTGATAAAGCCTTAAAAGCATTTAAAACTACCCTCAAGCTGGAGGGGCCAAGCCCTGAGGTTTATTGCCATATTGCTAGCAGCTATGAGAAATTGGAGCATTATGATTTGGCAATAAAATATTATAGAAAATCTATAAAACTGGACCAGATGAATGATGAAGCCTGGTTCGGAATCGGTTGTTGTTTTGGAAAGCAGGACAAATGGTTTCAAGCCATACACTTTTTAAATAAAGCTTTAAAAATAGATTCTGAGAACTTTATTTACTGGCAAAGTATTGCCGAAGCAGAATATCATGCCGGCAACATTATTTCCAGTCTTGACGCCTATGAGGAGTCCTGTTTACTTAATCCCGCTAACCTCGACGTTTGGTTAAACTGGTCATTTATTTATTATGAACAAGGAGATAATGAGAAAGCTATCGAGTTGATAATGAGTGGTATCGAGGAGTTGCCAGAGTCCTCGGAGCTATATTACCGGCTAACAGCCTATTTAATCTCCGCAGGTAAATATAAAGAAGCCTTTCATTATTTGGAAAATGCATTAATTTTGAATTTCGATAATCACAAAGTGTTGTTTGAATTTTTCCCTAGATTAGAAACTCAAAAGGCGCTGTTCAAAATAATTGACCAATATAGAAAATAAAAACCCTGAATGAATTATTCTTTGAAGAATTTACCTGAAAGGACTCAAAAGCCCAGACAGATAGGATTTACTATGGCCATGGATAAGGGATTGAGCCCAAGAGAAGTGGAAGATTTTATAGCTGTAAGTGGAGATTATGTAGATATTGTCAAACTTGGCTGGGCCACTTCTTACGTAACACCGAATCTAAAAGAGAAAATAAAGATATATAAAGAGGCTGGAATTCCTACCTATTTGGGAGGTACATTATTTGAAGCTTTCGTTGTCAGGGATCAATTTGACGACTATCGCAAGGTGCTGGATAAATTTGGACTAACTTTTGCCGAAGTTTCTGACGGATCCATTGAACTTGATCACGATGTAAAATGTCATTTTATCAGTAAGCTTTCAGAGCAAGTCACGGTATTGTCTGAGGTTGGGTCCAAGGATGCGGAAAAAATTATTCCTCCGTATAAATGGATCAGGTTGATGCAGGCCGAATTGGATGCGGGGGCATGGAAAGTGATCGGGGAAGCGAGAGAAGGAGGAAATGTAGGCTTATTCCGTGCCACCGGTGAGGTGAGATCGGGATTGGTGGAAGAGATTTTGACCAAAATACCTTTCGAGAAGATAATTTGGGAAGCCCCTCAAAAGGCCCAGCAAGTCTGGTTTATCAAATTGCTGGGAGCCAATGTTAATCTGGGCAATATTGCTCCTAATGAGATCATTCCGCTCGAAACGCTAAGATTAGGACTGAGAGGAGATACTTTTGACTATTTTTTGAACGTTGAAAACATTAAATAACACTGGCATTCTTTTATTTCGTACAAAAATAACTTTTGATGACTAGGCTAAAAGATTATATCCTGCTTTTTTTGAAAGGAATAGGGATGGGAGGAGCCGATGTCGTACCCGGGGTCTCGGGTGGAACTATTGCCTTTATCACCGGCATATATGAGGAATTGTTGAATAGTATTAAATCGGTCGACCTGGAAGCCATAAAACTGTTGTCAAAATTCAAGTGGAAGGCTTTTTGGGAAAAGATAAACGGTCGATTTTTAGTTACGCTCATCGGGGGTATTGCCGTGAGCCTTTTGACACTATCGAAGTTAATAGGATTTCTTCTGGCCAATTACCCCATCCAACTTTGGTCTTTTTTCTTCGGCTTGGTTATTATCTCCAGTATCCTGGTGGCACGGGAAATAAAAGAATGGAAAATCATCATGGTGTTGGCTTTAATCATCGGAGTAGTCATCGCTTTCCTTATTACCGAATTTACACCGGCCGAAACACCGGAAAGTTGGTGGTTTATTTTTATTTCCGGTGCCATAGCCATTTGTGCCATGATTTTGCCAGGGATATCAGGTAGCTTTATTCTGTTGATTCTGGGGAAATACACCTTTGTGATTAACGCCGTCAACGAAAGGAATATTCCGATTATTCTCATATTTGGCCTTGGGTGTATTGTTGGTATATTAAGTTTTTCGAGACTATTATCATGGTTACTTAATAAGTTTCACAACTTGATGGTAGCCTTTCTTTCAGGCTTTATGATTGGATCTTTAAATAAAATCTGGCCTTGGAAGGAGACTATCCAAACTTACGTTGATAGGCACGGCGTAGTAAAACCTTTGGTTCAGGAAAACGTTTTGCCTACGGCGTACCAGGCGTTGGGTAATGAGCCATTTGTGTTGCAGGCTATTTTATTCGGCGCTCTTGGCATTGGGTTGGTAGTATTCATAGAAAAACTGGCCCATTTAAGAAAGTCTTCCAATTAAGTAAAGAATAAACCACCTCTCCAGATGAAGACCTCCCGCACTTTCGGCTTGATTGGACGTTCGTTGAAACATTCGTTTTCAAAAGGATACTTCAGTAAAAAATTTTCCGAGGAGCAAATTACTGATTGCGCTTATCAGCTATTTGAATTGCCTGATATTAAAGCATTTGAAAAACTGGTTGCCGATGTACCGCTGGCAGGACTTAATGTCACCATTCCGTATAAAGAGGAGGTAATGACCTATCTGCATGGATTGGATGCCAGTGCCGAAAAAGTCGGTGCGGTGAATGTGATAAGATTTGAGCCCGGTCCAAAATTAACCGGATTCAATTCTGACTACTATGGATTTAAAACATCTTTACTTAATTGGCTTCCTGCTTCCCATAATTTTAGTGCCTTGATTCTTGGGACAGGCGGCGCCAGTAAGGCTGTTTGTGCAGTACTGGAGGATTTGGAGATTCCCTTTATGCTGGTGTCAAGATCGATAAGGCAAGGAAGCATAACCTACGAATATTTAAACCAAAATCCGCATGTGGTAGGCGATGCTCCGCTAATCATCAATACCACCCCCTTGGGTATGTATCCATATGTTGACCAATGCCCCGATTTACCTTACCATATGATAGGCGATCAGCATTATCTCTATGATCTTATTTATAACCCCGAGACCACTTTGTTTATGGAAAAGGGCATAAATAAAGGCGCCAGGGCTAAAAATGGCCTTGAAATGCTGCACCTCCAGGCGGAAAGATCCTGGGAAATCTGGAATGAATGCTAAAATCAAACAGGCAGGAGATTTTGCCTGCCCGTTTGAGTGGATAAGAAATAAGGTCATTTAATAACCTGTATTTTGAGAGAGTATCGTAGGATCGTTGACGTTATCGATTTCGCGTTGTGGTATGGGAAATACCCTGTGCCTGGGTTCTACATTAAACCCTTTTCCATTCATAACATCCATAAACCTGCCGGTTCTTACCAAATCGAACCACCGGTGTCCTTCACCGGCTAGTTCCATTCTTCTTTCGTGCTCTATAGCCAGGCGAAAGGCTGCCTGATCAGGCACCTCTACCGAAGTCAATGATCCGAGCCCAGCCCTGGCCCGTATCTGATTCAGCAAATCGAATGCCTCACCATTTGATACATAACCTTCTTCATTAAGAGCCTCAGACAGCATCAGCAATACATCCGCATAGCGAATAACCGGCCAATCGCTTTCTCCTTGTCCCGCCGGAGCAAAACCGTATTTCACCAGAATAGTATCGGCAGTAGAGATCGTTGCATCCCAGGTAAGATCACGTCTTAAATCACCTGTTTCGTATTCATCATAGACGTCGGGTGTGGCTTTATTGTCAGGTTCATTGACATTGGCGAAACCAAAGTTAAATCCATTCCCGTTCTGGCCATCGTTGGTCCATCTTACGGCGAAAATAATCTCCTGATTGTATTCATTAGCAATGTCAAATACATCGGCATAGTTGGAAAGCAGATTTACTATGGAAGGACTTTGAGCGGTGACCTTTCTTAAGGTGGTCACTGTTTGAGGAAAGTCCCCCAGGGTCAGATAAACCCTTCCCAACAAGGCGTTGGCGGCGATATTGGTAGCGCGACCGATATCATCACTATGGATAGCAGGTAAGAGCGAAGCCGCGGCTGTCAAATCTGAAATGATTTGCGTGTAAATATCATTGGCATCATTTTGACCTACCTGAAAAGCTTCCTCCGGTGAAATCTCGTTGAGCACCAGTGGAACATCGCCATAAATACGTACCAGATTGAAGTACATCAAACCTCTCAGAAACAAAGCCTCCCCTTTTACCAGGTTTTTAAAAGCCTCATCAATGGTGGCCTCGTCAATTCTGACCAGGATTCCGTTGGTGCGAGCTATTCCGTTATAGGTGTTTTGCCAGGTGGATTGAATACGCGGATTGGCAGCATTAAGCGAAAATTCATCAAAATCTGTTCTGGTGGTTACAGAGCCTGATAAAACGGGGACAGTGTTATCAGAGCGTATATCGCCAAATAATACAATATCTCCAAATTGCCCACTGGATCTTAACGAGCTATAAGCGGCGTTAATGGCGGCCGTATAGTCATCTTCGGTGTTATAAAAACTGTTTTGCCCTAATTGTGAAACCGGTGCCAGATCCAGGTTATCGTCGCATCCCATTGAGGCTAGCCACAAGCAGAGGAATATATAAATTTTAATATTTTTCATGATTTTAAATTTCTGTTCGTTGTCAAACATGGTTATGTTAACGGATCTTAGAAGCCTACTTTTACGCCGATCGTGAATCTTCTCGATAACGGATAGGAGCCATAATCCTCTCCCGGGTTCAGGGGATCACCACCTTCCAGACTAACTTCCGGGTTGTAACCGGTATAGTCCGTGATGTAAGCCAGATTAGAGACTGCACCATAAAGGCGAAGTGCGTTAAAAGGCAAATTGCCGATTATTTCTGGAGAGAAATTATATCCCAGCGTAACATTTTGTATTCTGATGAATGATCCGTCTTCCAGCCATCGGTTCGACTCCCGGTTGTTGTTACCACTGGTTACGCGATTGGCCCGGGGTGTAATACCGTCACCTGGCTCATTCACCGATTTCCATCGGTTCAAAGCACTGGCAGCCTGATTTTGATTACCCTCAATATTGGTTAAAAACCTTCCGGCTATATTAAATACCTCATTACCCTGTACCCCGTCTGCAACTATAGTAAGATCAAAATTTTTGTAAGAAAACGTATTGGTGATACCCCAAACAAAATCGGGCAGACTGCTGCCGGCAACGGCCCGGTCATTGGCATTAATTTGTCCGTCGCCGTTTACATCCCTGTATTTTACATCACCTGGCCAGGTTCCACGCGAAATATTCCAGGTAGGGCTGTTATCAATTTCCTCCTGGGTTTGAAAAATACCCTCCTGAATAAGCAAGTAAAAAGCGCCCAATTCACCGCCGATCTCAGTAATGTGCGTGCCTCCGCGAGCTCCTCCGGTAATTAACGGATCCCCTTCAGGTCCAAGCTTTAAAACTTCATTGTCATTAAAGTAGATGTTAAAGTTTGTGGACCATTTAAAAGCTCCAACAAAATTCCGGGTGTTGAGTGCAAACTCCCAACCTTTGTTCCTTACCTCTCCAAGATTTTGTAAGGCTACCGAAAATCCGGTAATGGTGGGTATTGGCACATTGAGTAATAAATCTTCCGTCTTACTGTTGTAGTAATCAGCCACCAGGAATATCCTGTCATCTAGCAAGCCCAATTCAATCCCTATATCAAACTGTTTGGTTGTTTCCCAGGTAAGGTCATTATTGGCAATGGTAGAAGGATTTAAACCGCTCACACTTGACCCGTTGCCACTTCCCAATACATAGCTTGAAGGTGACAATAAACCAATGGAGGCATAATTGCCAATGCGATTGTTTCCACTCACGCCGTAGCTGGCCCGCAGTTTTAATTCACTAATGGCAGCAATACCCTGCATAAATGACTCATCGGAAAGGGCCCAGCCCGCTGAAACGGAGGGGAAGGTAGCATATTTATTATTTTCGCCAAAACGTGAAGAGCCATCACTTCGTACGGTGGCCGTTAGAAAATACTTATTTTTGTAGGTATAATTTATTCTACCAATGAATGAAGCCAGCGCCCATTCCTGCACCAGGGCATTAGCGTTTGTGATCAGGTTGTTTTCAGAGTTAATGGTGCGTACAATGTCATTTGTAAACCCTCTGCCACTGATGGTATTAGATTCCTCTTTATATTCTTGATAACTAAATCCTCCCAACGCGGTGATGTTATGATCGCCAAATGCCTTCTGATAAGTTAGTGTATTTTCCAGCAGCCAGCTTCTTTGAGACAAAGTACGGGTGGAGGCTTCCGTGTCAACGCGATTTCTTTGAATGTCTGCGGGATTAAATACATCTCTTCGGAAGTAGTTCAGGTCGGTACCTAAAGTAGTCTTAAATGTTAAATCTTCTATCAGGTCAATTTCCGCAAAACCGTTGGCAATCGTTCTGAATTGGGTACTGGTGGCATCAAATTTATTAGCTGTTCTTACGGGATTTGGCACGCCGCAGCAGTTATAATCCGGCTGAGTGTTAATAAAGTCTTCCTGGTCTTCATCGGGGCGCAGAAAGCCAAATCCTATCAGGCTTTGATTGATAACCGCGTTAGAGGCCCAATGTCCTTCCGCGTTTACCTCGTCGTTGATAGCATAGCTTGGTGTAAAATTTAAGCCTATCCTTACCTTATTTGATAGTTTTGCATCCAGGTTTGATCTGAATGAAAACCTTTCAAAACCCGAGGCGATAACAATCCCTTCTTCATTCAGATACCCTCCGGAAATAAAATACTTCAAATTTTCATTTCCACCGGAGGCTGAAAGTTGGTAGTTCTGCACGGTGGCCGGCCGGAATATTTCGTCTTGCCAGTCTGTATTGATACCCCTGAACTGGCTGTCATTTTGCAGAAAATCCGGCATGGGTAAACCTGGCTCGTTGGTAGCAGCAGCATTGGCATAAGCTTCTTTGGCCAGATCCAAAAAATCGTCCCCATTCAAAACATCCACTTTATTAATGACACTTTGCGTACCAAAAGATGCATCGAAATTGATTTTTGCCTTGCCCTGCTCACCTCTTTTGGTTGTAATGATCACAACACCATTTGAACCCCTGGAGCCGTAAATAGAGGCTGCTGCTGCATCTTTGAGTATTTCGATGGACTCAATATCGTCCGGGTTAATAGAAGAAAGTGGATTAAGACCCTGGTCAGAGGCGCCAACATTTGTATTCTCTATAGGAAAACCGTCTATAACATATAATGGGTCATTTCCGGCATTGATAGAACCTGTGCCTCTAACCCGAATGGTAATATTACCACCAGGTGCACCGGTAGTTTGTTGAACCCGCACGCCGGCGACTTTGCCTGTTAAAGCCCGGCTGAACCCATCCACGGATACCTCACCCAGATCCCTGGCCGATACCGAGGCAATAGAACCTGTCACTTCTCTTTTTGTTTGGGTACCATAACCGATAACTACTATCTCTGAAAGTTGTGAGATATCAGGCGTAAGGTTAATATCAATGGTCGTTCGACCATCAATATCTGTTTCTTCTGTCAAATAGCCTACAAAAGAAAACACCAGCGTCGTTGCATCATCCGGAACACTCAGTTTATAAAATCCTTCCGAGTCAGTAACGGTGCCAATGTCAGTTTCCTTTACCAGCACACTAGCACCCGGCAGTGGCTCTCCGTTTTCATCGCTCACCTTCCCCGAAATTTCAATTTCAAGCACCTCCTGAACAATGCCGGCGGACAAGGTTTTATTATTATCCAATCTCTTGACATAGATTTTATCATTCACTCGCTTAAACGCAAGTTTTTTAGCCCTGGAGATATCCCTTAATACATCTCCCAAAGATCTGTTGTTTCCTGTCAGTTGCACATACGCCTCCTCAACGATGGAATTGTTCAGATAAACAAATTTTAAGGATGAGGACTTTTCCAACAAAGTGAATGCTTCGTTGAGTTTAATTTTGCCATCGTTAATAGATACATAGATCTCTTCAATACTGATATTCTGACTTTTACTGATGTCCGGATTGGCCAGCAGTGCGCAAGTAACCGCACATTGTAAAAACAGACCGAAAAACGAATATTTCACAGCAATCAGAATTTGATGTTGTAACTTTTTTTTCATACTTTCAATTGATTTAATATTTAATTATTATTTCAAATTTTGACCCTGGAATGCTGAGTACCGCAAATATTTCATGCATTTCAGGGTGCTTTAACCGGATGTTTCAGCTACTATCTATTTGCATATTCTTGTTATTTTTTTAAGTTTTTATTATTTATCGGACCATTAGGACCTTTTAATACTTATCCTGTTTCCGCTAGGATTCAAACCTGATAATCACGCTTTTTTCTCTTATCTCGAAGCTGAATTTATAGGTGAAGCTTAGTCCCTTCAATATTCTTTCCAGTGGATCATTATGATATCTCGTATTGATGAGGACGTCCGGGTCTGCTTGTCCATGTACCTCAAATTCGACCCCGTACCATCTTTCCAACCTCACTAAAATTTCCTCAAATCTCTCATTTTCAAACAGCAGGATACCGTCCTTCCACCCAATGACTTTGTCGTAATCAAAGTTCGACTTACGCCATACCTGGTTTTTAAGCTTAACATTGGCCATTTCGTTTTTAACAAGTGTGATGGCGTTGCTGCCAACTCTGTCTTTGACCAATACATTTCCCGACGCTACGGCTATCGTGGCAGTACTATCGGAAAAAGATCTTACGTTAAAGGAAGTACCAAGCACCGTAGTTTCAATACTTCCGGTTACCACAACAAAAGGTTTTTGCTTATTGGCAACCACTTCAAAAAAACCTTCTCCGGTCAGGTGTAATCTTCGATCTGCCACATTGAAATCTGTATTATATCGCAGGCTGGATAGTGAATTCAGTTTCACCTTTGAACCATCAGGCAGGGGAATGGTTATTTTTTCACCGGCTTTGGTCTTTTTTTCGGTCCATGTATTTGATGAATTAACCAGAAGTACGGTTTCCGTATTGTTTCCCGCAAAAAACCAAGCCATTCCCCCCACAGTCAACAGCAAGGCGATAACTGCCGCTATTTTCCCCGGTGAAAAGATCCGGGTGGACCGGTAATCATTGTTCCTGTGATTTGATAGGGGAATTTCCGCGTTGAGCTGCGGTTTTAATTTTGCGTAAATCTGATTCCATATAGCCTCTTCCCGGTTTTCCATTTGCTGTGGAAGGGGTAAATCCGAATCCGTGAGAAGATCACCAACCAGCTCGTCCAACATTTGTTGGTTCCCGTCACTAACAATCCAGTTGTGTAATCTGTTTAACTCCTGCCTGGAGCAGGTGCCATGTAAATATTTTATTACTATTTTTTTTATGTGTTCCTGCTCATGCGTATTCATGTTAAACCTATTTGGATTACTACATTTTACAGTCTGTTCCCCCTTTAGTAAATAATACAAATGGCGCTAGCTTTGAGCCAACCTTGTGGATAAAATTTTGTGAATGGAGAATAAAAGGGGCCTGGTTTTTAATACTTTTTTAACAAAACAGGCATTAATCTAAAAAAATACTAATTAGCAGCAGCGCCAGGGGAACGTCCAAATCGGCGTTGATTTTCAAATAATTTTTTATGAAGGTATTAGCTAATTTCAATTGCCGCTCCACCATGGTGATGGAGATTCCCATTTCTCTGGCAATTTGACGTTTCGTAAAGCCCTGGTTTCTTCGTAGATCAAATACCAACTTTCTCTTGGGGGGTAATTTATTGATGGCCTCCTGTGCAAATCTCGATAGTTCATTAAATTCAACCACCTCTTCGGTTACCAAACTGCTTGGATGTCTGCCATCGGCTATCTCCCTGATAGCCTTGGCGGAGCAGGAGCGCATTACATTTACTAAAGAATTTCTGGCAATTCGGAAAAGGTAGGGTTTGTAATCAGCGTTTGGGTTTAGGTAATCTTTTTTTTGCCAAAACCGCATAAAAATATCCTGGACGGCGTCTTCGGCATCTTCTTTCGATTTCAAAAAGGAAACAGCAATCGCAAAAATATTTTTCCAGTGCCGGGAATAGACTTCTTTTAAAGCATCTATGTCACCTTGTTTTAGCCTGGAAGTAATTCTCTTATTTATGTCGATGCTACTGCTCATTTTCCTGCAAATACGGCCGCGTCTTTATCGAAAATTGTTAAAATAGTTATTAAAAAACAAATGAATTGCGTGATGATTTGGTTTTTATGACTTAAATCAATGGTTGTGAAATGTTTTAACGCAAAGTTGCTATTGGCATAAACTTTCAATTGGAGTTGTGAAATGGCCAGTGAATTATTGATGCCTATCGCGAATTGTTAATAGTTTTTTATCAATATCTTCCCGGCTTAACCACTTTCCACGCACCATAACACCCTCGTTATTCTTGAGATGGTTCAGATCCTCTAAGGGATTATTACTTAAAAGTACCAGGTCGGCGTCAGCACCGGTTTGAATGGTTCCAAAAACATTTTCCATTCCAAAAAACATGGCCGGATTGCGAGTTCCCATGACCAGTGCGTCGGCATTCGTCAATCCCGCATCTCTCATGGCTTGTAATTCATGGTGGATAGAAAATCCGGGTACATTAAATACCTGCGGGGAGTCGGAACCTAACAAGAGGCCGACTCCCTCATCGTGCAATGCTTTGATGATATTTCTTCTGATCTCTATAAACAAGGACACTGTTTTTTCATCCAGTTGGTAAAGCCGGTCAAAGTTCTTTTTGGAATTGACCCATTGACCCAAGGTGTTTTTGTCCATAAATTGCATGCCTTCCTCTTTTATTATTTCATTGGCGTTGACAATACCGGCCCATCTTTCCAGGAGGCGTTGTGTAGGGACTACCCAGACACCTGATGCTTTGGTGGCTTTTGCCAGCTCCCTGATTTTGTTTTGATCCGCAAGTGTTGTAAAATTTACCCCAAAAAATCCATTTTCGCCTGGATCAACCCCAGCTGATAAAGGCACTAATCCTTCCAGATACCCGTCGACATGATCAATGGAAGCATACTTTGCTTCAATAGCCCTTCTGATCCCAACATCTACGGACACATGTCCGGAATAAGGAATTCCAACCTCATTGGCTGTTTCAACAATTTGATCAAAATTGGCTCTGGTGAGGCCGGGATGAAGTTTCAAAAAGTCATACCCGGCTAATTTCTGAGCCTTTACTTTTCGGGCAGCTTCTTCGAGGCTTTTAACACTATTACCATTCAGCGAAGGTCCTGAAGTAAAAATTCGAGGTCCCAGGATTTCTCCTTTCTCTACTTTTTCACGTAGCTCCAAATGGTAAGGCTGACCCAACATACCCCTTATGGTGGTGACGCCATTGGCCAGATACAGGAAAAGTGTCTCCTCTACCAATGGAAGCCCGTTATTTATTCCGGGAATATGGGCGTGCATTTCTGCCAATCCAGGCATTAAAAATTTGCCATTAGCATCAATAACATCAATACCATCCTTAAATTTCATTTGATCTGACTTTCCGATGGCAGTAATTTTTCCATCTTCAACCAATACATTTTGGTGAGAAATGATCCGGTTTTGGTTAACATCTACCAGATTAACATTATAAAAACCCATGGCGCCACGGGATTGGACAGCATTTATTTTCTGTGAACTGAAATGATGACCCGCCAATGGAAAGAGGAGCAAAAATAATACGGATTTTAGGTAGTAAAGATTCATGGCCAGTTTATAATTTTAGGTGATTAATGGTAAATTAGTAAGCATCTTTATCTTAATCCAGTGTTTTTTGATATTCGGTCAAATAATTTCTGCATTGGAGAGTTGTTTGTGTTAGGTTAGTCTCATGGCAAAGAGCGCATGAAACAGGTAAAATCTCAAAAAAATGAAGTTTAAGTTAAATTCTACATTCCAACCGACGGGCGACCAGCCAGCTGCTATCAAACAATTGGTGGAAGGGGTAAATAACAATGAGATGGGTCAGACTTTGCTGGGGGCGACAGGCACCGGGAAGACATTTACAATCGCCAACCTCATTGCAGGGGTAGAGCGCCCGACCCTGGTTCTTAGTCATAACAAAACGCTGGCAGCTCAGTTATACGGTGAGTTTCAACAGTTTTTTCCCGATAATGCGGTAGAGTATTTTATTTCCTATTATGATTATTATCAACCGGAGGCATTTTTACCCAATACAAACCTGTATATAGAAAAAGACCTCTCCATTAATGAGGAAATTGAAAAGCTGCGTCTTCGTGCTACCTCCTCCCTTCTTTCAGGTCGGCGGGATATTGTGGTGGTTGCTTCGGTTTCCTGTATATATGGTATAGGTAATCCCGAAGAATTCGGAAAAAATGTAATTACCCTGAAAATAGGAGATGTGGTATCCAGAAATCAGCTGCTTTTCAAGTTTGTGGATATATTGTATAGCCGGACAGATGCTGAGTTCAAAAGAGGGACTTTCAGGGTGAAAGGAGATACTGTTGATATTTACCTGGCTTACGCTGACTATGCCTACAGGATTTATTTTTGGGGTGATGAAATTGAAAAAATCCAGATTATTGAGCCTAAATCGGGGAAAAAAATTACGGAAGAGGATAGTGTCAATATTTATCCGGCAAACCTTTTTGTCACCGGCAAGGATGTGGTACAAAAGGTTATCGAAGAGATCCAGGATGACCTGGTTTTGCAGGTACAACATTTTGAAAACGAACGAAGATTTCTGGAAGCCAAACGGGTAAAAGAGCGAACGGAATTTGACCTGGAGATGATCAGGGAATTGGGATATTGCAGCGGTGTTGAGAATTATTCCCGCTATTTTGACAGAAGATCGGCAGGGGCACGCCCCTTCTGTTTGTTAGATTACTTCCCGGATGATTATTTAATGGTGATTGACGAAAGCCATGTCACTGTACCCCAGGTGAGAGCTATGTGGGGGGGAGACAGAGCCAGGAAAGTTAATTTGGTAGACTACGGATTCAGGCTTCCCTCGGCGATGGATAATCGGCCGCTTACTTTTAATGAATTTGAAGATTTGACTAACCAGGTAATCTACGTGAGTGCCACACCCGGTGATTACGAGCTTCGCAAGTCAGAGGGTGTGGTGGTTGAGCAAATTATCAGACCCACAGGATTATTGGATCCTGAGATCGATGTCAGGCCAAGTGCTAATCAAATTGATGACCTGCTTAATGAAATTGATATACGTATTCAGAAGGAAGAAAGGGTATTGGTTACCACCTTGACCAAACGGATGGCGGAGGAGTTGGCAAAATTTTTAACAAGGGCGAATATCAAATGCCGGTACATACACTCTGAAGTGAAGGTTTTGGATCGGGTGGAAATCCTCAGAGAATTAAGACTCGGGGTTTTTGATGTCCTCGTAGGAGTAAATTTATTGCGGGAAGGACTGGACCTGCCGGAAGTTTCACTGGTGGCTATTCTCGATGCCGACAAGGAGGGATTTCTTCGCAATGTCAAATCAATGATCCAAACCATTGGTCGGGCGGCTAGAAATGCCAACGGAAAAGTCATTATGTACGCCGATAAAATTACAGAGTCGATGAAGACCGCGATTGATGAAACCAATCGGCGAAGAGTCAGGCAGCAGGAATACAACGACGAGCACGGTATTGTTCCTGAAACAGTTAAAAAGTCAAAAGAGGCGATCATGCAGCAAACCAAGGTGGCCGACTCCAAAAAGGTGACAAAACAGTATTATGTGGAGGAGGATAACCCATCTGTTGCAGCCGATCCGGTGGTAGCTTATATGGATACCGGAGGCCTGGAAAAAATGATAAATCAAACGCAGAAAAATATGGAAAGTGCCGCGAAGGAATTGGATTTCATTGAAGCGGCGAGGTTGAGGGATGAATTGTTTGAATTGCAAAAATTACTGAAGGAAAAATCTTAAGATTTTAAATAATATTAAACCTTTGATCCATTAACTTTAAGCTTGTAACCAAAACATATATTTATGATCATTAGAAAACTATTTCTTCTAACAGCGTTTTTAGTTATCAGTCAATTAACCCAGGCCCAAAGTAAAGGAAGTTTTTTGCTGGGTGTTGGCATGGATCTCTACAGAACAGATAACACAGGTTTTGCAGAAAGGTCTCAGGTAGGGCTTGAAGGCAATTATTTTTTCTCGTCGCAGTTTTCCGGTACCGTTGGCTTTGACTTTTGGTCGGGCCGTCAAACGTTTTTTGTGCTGGGCGGTAGATTTTATCCTGTCGACCCTGTATTTATTAAATTGAAGGGGCTCATAGGAGATAACAGCGATGTTGCTTTAGGCATGGGTTACCAGCGGGGAATAGGGGGAAATTTCAATTTTGAAGGAGGTATGGACTTTTATTTTGATCCCGGAGATTTAGGGATCAGGTTGGGATTATCCTATTTGTTTTAAGCTGAAAACATTAAAAAACCTGCATGGCAACTACCATGCAGGTTTTATTTTTATGCAGCCTGTGCGGCATGCGCTGAATGATTGACAGATTGTAAAACCTCTTCGGTAACATTTTTGCCACCGCCTAAATTCGTAAACAGACTTCCAATGGTGTATATCGGACCCCAGGGAATGCCCCACCATCCGAATAACAAGGAAATAAGCGTATAAGAAAGACCTTTTACACTGGCGTTTTCGCCGGACCTGATAAAATAAATATCCGAAGATCTTCTGAAGGTCATGACGATAATCGAAATTGTAAACTGGTAAATTACAAATTTCGCTCCATTTTGCAGTTCTTTATTGATTTGGTCAGTGGTTAATCCCTCGACATTTTTAATTTTCATATAATCTGTGTTTGATTGTTCAAAGTTCGGTTGCTTTCACCTTATGTTTAAATAAGTACTTTTGGATACCTCCCCGGGATTATTGGTAACCACTTTTTGGGTACCTGTGTAATAATAAACCCTAAATACCAGTTTTATATTTGAGGCTGACTCGGCTCCTTTTTTATCCACCCAATTTGCTGAGACTCAATTTTATAGCCTTTTATGCGTTTAGATTATTGAAGTTAAACAGTAAAAATGAGTAAGATTATCACGTTAGTGTGTGTTGTAAGCACCGTATTGGCCTATCCTTCCTTGGGCCAAAGAAGTGGAAAGTTTTTATTGAGCGGTTATGCCGATTTATATAAAACGGATGTGCAGGAAGTGGGCAAAAAAGCCCAGATTGGCTTGGAACTAAATCATTTTGTTAACAATAATTTTACACTTAGTGGCGGAATAGATTTTTGGACAGGCAGGGGAAATCCGGTGACCCTAGGAGCCCGGTATTATGTGGCAAAAAGGGTTTTTGCCAGAACAAGAGCGATTTTAAAGAAAAACTCAGATGTCAGTTTCGGTGTGGGGTTCTATAAACCCATTAACAATTATTTGCTAATCGAAGGGATAGCTGATTTTTATACTTTAGAAGGGAATGCAGGCTTAAGAGCCGGGATTGTTTACATTCTATTTTAATCTCCCCATTGAAAAATTTGATCGGGAGTCTTTCTGGTGATGCCAGTTTTAACAGGTTTCCCGGGATGGAGGATCAGGGTTGATTTAATTTTCCGGTGGGATTATCCGGGTTAAAAACCGATAATTTATATTCAAACCGTCAAAACCTGGTTCATGAATATGTCACTGAACCAGGTTTTGACAGTTCAATAGTTGATTGTTATTCAATATTATTTAGCGTCGGCGTATTTTGCGGCCACGGCATCCCAGTCGATCACGTTAAAAAAGGCTGCGATATAATCCGGGCGTCTATTTTGATAATTCAGGTAATAAGCGTGTTCCCACACATCCAAACCTAATATTGGCGTTCCGGGGCATTCGGCAATATCCATTAAGGGATTGTCTTGATTAGGCGTGGAGCATACGCATAACTCGCCTTGCGCATCAACGCATAACCAGGCCCAGCCAGAGCCAAATCTGGTGGCAGCGGCTTTGGAAAATTCTTCTTTAAACCCATCAAAAGCGCCAAATTTGGCGTCGATAGCAGCAGCCAGATCACCCGTCGGGCTTCCGCCACCATTGGGAGACATGATGCTCCAGAACAGGCTATGATTATAATGACCACCGCCATTATTTCTCACAGCCCCGGACTGTGTGCTAACACTTTTGAGTATATCTTCGATTGATTTTCCGTCGAGATCAGTGCCGCTAATGGCATTGTTTAAATTAGTGACATATCCATTGTGATGCTTGCCGTGGTGTATCTCCATCGTTCTTGCATCTATATTAGGTTCTAACGCATCGTGAGCATAGGGTAATGCTGGTAATTCGAATGCCATGATTTATTTTATTTTATAGGTTAAACAAATTTTCGAAAGCACCCAAATATACTAATTAAATTAAAAACCTCGCATGAATATCAGAGCGCGAACAGCAGTTTTAATGATTATTTTTTTTTCTGACTTCCTGAAAAAATGAATCTATTAAATACTTGCTTTCCTGTGCCAATATCCCCTGGACAACTTTGGTTTTAGGATGCAGCAACTGCTTGCCAAATTGATTGAATCCGCGCTTATTGTCCGAGGCGCCGTACACGATTTTTTCTACCTGCGCCCAGAAGCAGGCACCGGCGCACATGACGCATGGTTCCAGTGTTACGTACAGGGTACAGTCAGGTAAATATTTGGCGCCAAGGTTATTGAAGGCAGCTGTCAGGGCGATCATTTCCGCATGGGCCGTGGCATCGTTTAACATCTCGGTTTGATTGTAAGCGCGGGCGATAATTCGGTTTTGTGATACGACTACCGCACCCACCGGAATTTCCCCCTTTTCTTTACCTGCTAAAGCCTCTTTCAAAGCTTCTTTCATAAAATATTCGTCGGTATACAAGCTTAGGCCCATAAGCGTTTATTTTATCCGAATACTTCCCATCATTTGGTGAACAACCGGTTGCCAGTATTGCTGATCACGCAACGGACAGTTAAAGTTTAATAAAACCGTTTTGCCGTTTTTGATGGTGTATTGAATATAAGTATACTTTTTTATATCCCTTTGATCTACCAGCGATGCTTTGTTGCCTTTCACCTGCGAAGAGAACTCGAAAATTACAAATCTCTTTTTGTTGATTTCCAATATTTTTTCCTGTAGAAATTTGACCTGGTCGTACAAGCTGAGGATAGAAGATTTATAAAAACTTTTCATGAGTGCCAGGTCTTTTTCTTCCCAGGTAGTGTTGGATTCATTAATGCTAAATTCAACCACCCGCTGGCCATTTGTGTAAACGGCGATGGGTTTTTTGGGAGAAATAAATTTTGAGGCAAAATCCTCTTCGGTCATAGGAACCAGTTCCTCTGGCATTGAAATAGTAATTTCTTCCCCAATTTTGGTCTTTACCAAAGCGGGTTGCGCCTTGGCCGATAAAATTGGTATTATTAAAATGAGTATGATGGAAAATTGCTTCATGACCCGGAGAGATTGCACTGCCTTAAATTAACTATTTTTTTTATAAACGTTATTATCGACTTTTTCCATCATTATTTCCGGATTTTTTAAAGCGCTGAAGCCAAATTTTTGGTATAAACCATGGGCATCCTTTGTGCCCAGCATGAATCGGCTTAATCCCTGTAATTCCGGGTGCTCCATTATTTTTTCCATTAGCCACTTGGACAATCCCTTGCCGCGGTGGGGTTCTAGAACAAAGACGTCGGCCAGGTAGGCAAAGCGGGCATGATCGGTAATCACCCGGGCAAAGCCAACCTGCTCCTTTTTGTGATAAATACCAAAACACAAGGCGTTTTCGATGCCCTTTGCTACTTTATCCATAGGAATGCCTTCAGACCAGTAGGAACGGGTCAGATAACCATGTATAACATCAAGATCAAGCTTATTCGGATCGGTAGATAAAGTATATTCGCCTTTGGTGTATTCAACTATCATCGATAAAAGCCCCGGGCCATGCAAGTAGTCAATCTAATTATTATTTAATGTATCCTTTTCTTCTTAAAATCGTCTCAATGAATTTAATTTCATTTTCTGTTTTGAATACCTTGAAGGGAAGGTGGATCATTTGTGCCTTTGATACTACCAGCAAAAAATAATCTTTACCTTTTTTAGCGCTTTTGATGTTATCCCACTTGATGGGCATACCTTGCTTATTATTTAATTTGATAAGTACCTGCTGGCTGGTAATTTCATAACCCAGTTTATCAAATAATACCTTGCTTTGCTCCATTTGTGTAACCCCTGCAAATTGGATAACCCAGAAAAGTAAATAGAGGGCCAGCGCAATCAGCGATCCGATCCACCACCAATTTGACGGGAGGATGAAGGTACCGCAGGCGATGACAATGGCAATTAAAAAAACCCACCATTGCTCCTTTAAAATATTCGTCAGGGCCATCTTAATATAGGTACCTGTCTCCAGTTTATATTTCTTAGTTTTAACGATCATTATGCTGTTGATTAATCACGAGTCCGCAAATTTATAAACAAAGTTCACAAAATGTAATCTTATTCGGCTACTTTCGATGTAAAAGGCCTGACAGGATCGGATAATACCGATGTGGTCTAATCCATTGCCTTCAGGCTAATGTCCAAACTTTTGATGGAATGGGTTAATGCGCCGACAGAAATGAAATCCACGCCGGTCTCTGCTATTTCGCGAATGGTGGATTCGTTGATCCCACCCGATGCCTCCGTTTCATACCGGCGATCAATAATGCCAACCGCTTCAATCATTGTTGCCGGAGGCATATTATCAAGCATAATACGATCTACGCCGCCTACGCGAATGACTTCATGGACCTCTGCGAGGTTTCTGGTTTCAACTTCAATTTTTAAGGTGAGCTTATGCCTGGTTAGATAATCTTTGCAATGCTGGATGGCTTTTTCTATTCCACCTGCAAAGTCAATGTGATTATCTTTAAGAATAATCATATCATACAGGCCAAATCGATGATTTACCCCACCACCGATGGCCACGGCCCATTTTTCAAGCATTCGTAGATTAGGGGTGGTTTTTCTGGTATCCAGCAACTTTGCCTTGGTGCCGGCAATCAGCTGGGTCAGAAAATAGGTGTATGTGGCAATACCAGACATTCTTTGCATACAATTCAGCACCAGCCTTTCCGCTTTGAGTATCGATTGCACCCTGCCGCTTACATACAAGCCGATATCTCCTTCTGTGACGCTTTGACCGTCTTTCTTCATCATCTTCACCTGCAAGTCAGGATCGATATAATGAAAAATCATTTCTGCCAACGACAGCCCTGCAAGGATACCATTGTCTTTGATAATTAACCGGGCTTTATTTTCCGCTTCACTGGGGATACAGGACAGTGACGAATGATCGCCTTTTCCGACATCCTCCTCCAATGCGGCCTGGATAAAACGGTTTATTTTTTCTTGGGATAAATATGGTAGATTCACAAGGCAAAAATAAAAAAGGCAATGAATTTCTCCATTGCCTTTAATTATTTTCTCTTATATTTTTAATCTCTTGTAAAATCCAAATTATAAATTTTGTGATACTCATTAAATTTCTTGGATCTTAATACCACTCTGAATGTTCCTCCCTGATGAGAATATTTGCCAATAGCATATTTTAGACCGTCCTTGGAGGCTCCTTTGTGAATATATTGAAAATCCGAAGGCGGGTACTTCTTGAAGAAATCCTTTAAAACGAATTCCGCCTGTGTTTTGCTGTACGTGGCCTGATCACCGTCAATTACCAATTCAATTCTGGTATTGAGGTGCTTTACCAATTCTTTTGAACTACCCATTTTAATAGCTGCCCTCACATCATTCAATACGTCTCCCTGGGCTTTTGTGTCAATACTAAGCTGAGAAAAGCCCGAAACCATTAACAAAATGAGTACAAACGCCGAAATTTTGTATTTTTTCATAAGCTTTCATCTAAATACTAAAAAGTATCAGTCCAAAACTATGCCAATAATAAATATTGACCTACTTTTACAAAAGTACATCTTAAGTCCAATTTTATACTGGTACTGAACAAAAATATACTTACAAACGTAATTTTGGCTTATTATATTTGAAAAATTGTAATGAGCCGATAATTTTCTTATTAAATTAATAATTAATAATCAAATCCTAACATTTACAGTATCAATTAGGTAAGAGAAAAATCAGATCATGAATAAAAAAGTGCTTTTAATGATTTTGGATGGATGGGGAATGACCCAGAACCCTGAAGTTTCCGCAATTTCACAAGCAAAAACGCCATTTTATGACACCATTTGGGGAAAGTATCCACATAGTCGGCTGCAAGCTTCCGGTTTGGCCGTTGGATTGCCTGAAGGCCAAATGGGGAATTCGGAAGTAGGCCATATGAATATTGGGGCAGGACGGGTAGTTTATCAGGATTTGGTGAAAATAAATAGATCCATAGAGGAAAAAACCCTCGATAATAACGAAACTTTATTGGCTGCCCTAGATTATGCACGACAAAATGGCAGGAATGTGCATTTTATAGGGCTTTTATCCGATGGCGGTGTACACTCCCATATCAAGCACCTGAAAGGTTTATGTACTATTGCAGCCAACAACGGTATTAAAAATTTATTTGTTCATCCCTTTACAGATGGCCGTGATACAGATCCCAAGAGCGGATTGGGCTATTTAAAGGATCTTGCGTCTCATATGGAAGAATCTGCCGGGACTATTGCAACCATTACCGGCCGCTATTACGCGATGGATAGGGATAAAAGGTGGGAACGTGTCAAGTTGGCATACGATGCGATGGTGAAAGGTGAAGGTACAAAGACAACAGATCTGTTTAAGGCTGTTAGCGATAGCTACAATGAAGATATAACAGATGAATTTATCAAGCCGATTGTTAACATAGATGAAAATGGGGCACCGGTTGGGTCTATCAAACCGGGTGATGTGGTGTTATGCTTTAATTTCAGAACAGACCGTGGAAGGCAAATAACAGCAGCCTTGACGCAAGAGGATTTTCCTGACCATTCCATGAAAAAGCTGGATCTGTACTATGTGACCTTGACTAACTATGATGATACCTTCGAGGGTGTTGAGGTGATTTTTGATAAAGATAATTTAAATAATACCCTGGGTGAAGTGTTAAGCAGGGCTGGAAAAAAACAGATACGAATCGCTGAAACCGAGAAGTACCCACATGTAACTTTCTTTTTTTCAGGAGGACGGGAGGAACCTTTTGAAGGCGAAAAGAGACTGTTATGCCCCTCTCCCAAAGTCGCTACCTATGATCTGAAGCCCGAAATGAGTGCAGAGGACATTCGGGATAAAATAGTGCCGGAGCTGGAAAGTAAAGAGGTCGATTTCATTTGCCTGAACTTTGCCAATCCGGATATGGTGGGCCATACGGGCGTTTTTGAAGCGGCTGTTAAGGCGTGTGAGACGGTGGACCGGTGTGCTGAAGTTGTCGTGGGAAAGGCACTGGAAAATGGCTATACCGCCATCATTATTGCCGACCACGGTAATTCAGATATTATGGTAAATCCAGATGGCTCGCCTAATACCGCACACACGACGGCGCTTGTACCATGCATTCTGGTGGATGGCCAATACGATAAGCCCATTAATGATGGCAAGCTAGGCGATTTGGCACCTACGATTCTCACCCTGATGGGCCTGGAGATCCCAAAAGAGATGACCGGGGAAGTTTTATTAAGTGACATCATGGAAACCATCTAACCGGTAACAGTTGATTTCTTGCTTAATGCTTTCAGACGCTCCGGGTATCATCATTTCATTTGAAAAGATTCCATTGATTCAAAAACCCGGAGTGCTGTTGTTTCGTGAAATGATTTGATTAGACCGTTACCCTATGCGCCAGATAAAAAGTAACACTTTATGTTTATTGTTAATTGTATGGCTAATTAATGCCTGCTCCTTTTCCTCAGGTGTCCAAAATGATAAACCTAAAATCGATGCCTTTTTTGACCTGGAAGGATTGGTTAATCAGCAAATAGAAAAACTATCTTCATTTAACCCCAGGGTGCGTAAGGAAGCCACTATTAACGGCCAGGAGGAGGTACAGGATTTAGATTCTCTGAATTGGAAAAAAGAACTTCACGTTTTTCTAAAGGCCGATATCAATAAGCCAAGATTGCTAAGTCAATACACCACTGATACCTACCAAAATGAGGCCGGCAACCAGGTAACCAGTTACAAGAATATAGAAGACAGGGTCTCAGGTGTTGCCAAAATGGAGGTTGTGAAAGATCCTTCTAATCAACAGGTTTTAAGCATTACCATCGATAGTTACGAATTTAATACCCTCTTTACCGCCAGGGCGGAATTGAGAATGAATTTTGAGCACCTTGAAAACGAACTCCAATTAAAAGACTATTCTATAAAAGGCGGCGAAAAAGTAATTATGAAAGATACCATGGAATATACCATAAAAGTCAAAATTGGCCCGCTGGAAAGTTAATCGCATATGCTGCCATTTAGGATTTAATCAACCTGTGAAGATATACAATATCACCCATCTCTATTTTTAAAAGATAAACCCCGGGCGTAAGTAGCTCATATCCATGTAATTCGATGAGATCCTGGGAACTTTTGATAGCTACTAGCCTTGTTTCGACCAACGCACCCACGGAATTGAGCAATGTTATCTTTGCCGTTTTCTTAAATTGAGGGAACCCATGAATGGTGATGGCATTTTTAAATGGGTTCGGGTAAATATGAGGTGCTAAATGTTCGGTAATATTATCAGTGGTGCCGGTCACAACACACTCACCTGTATTTTTGTCATCGATGAATAAACGTGTGGTTCGAAGTGAGTCGATCCCGTCGTTTTGGCTACGTATTGTATCTCTGTATATACCCGGGCTGTTTCTTAAAGCTCCCTGGAGAAACACCTTTTCATGGGAGCAAATGTCCATTCTCAGCGAGGTGGTTATGTAAATATTGTCGTGCTGTACAATCCTGAATTCCTGGTTTGTTGCAAGGTTTTTAAAGACCTCCCTGTTTCCTCCGGGCCAATTTACTACCATACTATCTACTGTTGTTATATCACCCAGGCCAATATGAGCCACTGCACTGTGGTGGGAGAGGTAACTGCTTCCGGCGGTTATTTCCCGTATCCAGTGCCTGTTTCCGGAGAAGACCTGTACAATACTTCCGTATGCATTTTTATTACTCGATACACCTTGCAAAGAAACCTTAACCCATCGGTTATCCCCCTTGCTTTCATTAATGTATACCAAAGATTTTCCAGGATTTCCCTGATCGATCCGGACATTGGCTACAACTAAATCTCTCCAACCGTCATTGTTAAAGTCGCCATAGGCCATTCCGCGTGCCTTGTTTTTTTCATTAACCTTTTCGGTTACAGATACATCTTCAAAAACCTCAAGCTGAGCGTTGCGAAGATACAGCTTATTTTCCTGCGGATCATAGTGGGATAGAATAGAGCCTTTTACTACAAAAAGGTCCAGATAACTGTCATTATTAACATCCATGAAGGCAGTTCCCCAGCTAACACCGGTACCATCATTGACATGGTGGTCCCCTGATACATTTTTAAACTTTGCCTCCCCAAGACCTTGATAAAGCAAATTATCTCCAATGTTGGTGATATAATAATCAAAATTTCCGTCCTCATCAAAATCTCCCACGGCAATACCCATACTGTTGATTTGTGCGTTCATGCCGGAAGGATCGGTAATCTCCTGAAATATTGGCGAGGGATAATCATTGAGTAATAGTTTATTAGATTGGTAAAAGTCGCCAAAATCATTTAACACAAACAAATCTGCATCTCCGTCCAGATCAATATCTGAAAATGAGGAGACCAACGTACACCCCCGCTTTTCAAATGTCAAAGGATTGTCAATTTTAGTAAAATGACCGGTGCCGTCATTTTGGTAAAAAAAGTCAGCTTCGGCATTGGTAATATGCTGATCAAAAGGCAATTCACTGAAGGCCACATAATTCCCTACATAAATATCCAGGTCCCCATCCAGGTCATAGTCGCCCATAGTAGCCGTACTGCTCCAGGCTTTATGGGTAACGCCGGCGGGGATCGACCTGTCCGTAAACATGTTACCGCCCTCGTTTTTTAGTAGATAGCAATGGTCATTTTCAGCTGAGGTTATAAAAAGATCTGTAAATCCATCATTATCCACATCTCCGGCTACTACTCCCATGGTTTTAACGATATTCAAAGCGGTGATCTGCATTTTTTTTGTTACATCTTCAAATGTGCCATTGCCTAAATTTTCATACAGCTTGTCCCCGTTTAATCCACCGGTTAAATATATATCTTCAAAACCATCGTTGTTGAAATCAAATATAGCCACACCCCCACCCATGACGTTTGGGTCATAGGCGTAGTGATCGATACCCAGCTCACTGGCTTTCTCAGCGAAGATCTGCCCCTTACTTTGCCCGTAAGCCAGGATAAGTATGATAAATGCAAAATATTTTACAATGACTCCCATAAAGTAAATCCTCAGTATTTTGGATGGGTAATGGTAGTAGTAAACAGATTATTGATCATCTGTTTACTACTACCGGGAACATATAATGTCTATTCGTAGCCCGGGTTTTGGGCTAAATTGGTATTTGCCTCAATTTCGCTTTGTGGAATGGGAAGCAACATGTATCTGTCCGGAAATACGTTACTATGAGTAACAACCTCAAAAGGTGTGAAGGTCAACTGTCCTGGATCAAAAACGTGCTCGGGGCCTCCATCCGCTGCCGTTGGCACGCCGTCGCGGTCAATTCTGATACCGTGAAATATCGTGTTTCCCAATACATTAATGGCTTCATTCCATCTGATCAGATCAAACCAGCGATGATTTTCAAAGACCAACTCGATCCTTCTTTCCTGGCGGATGCGATCTCTCATTTCATCCTTAGATAGTCCCGGCGTGAGGTCGGGCAATGCTGCCCTTCTGCGGATCCTGTTGACGGCATCTTCCACTTTGGCGCTTGGTCCGTTGGCCTCGTTTTCGGCCTCAGCGTAAATGAGGAGCACTTCGGCAAAGCGGATTTCCTGCCAGCTGGTTTTGCCTACACCTTCCGGGGCAAAGCCCAGGCTGGGATCGACAAACTTTCTTACAAGATATCCCGTGACAGAAGCATTTCCATCCCGTATGGGGCCGGGGCCTTCGTTAAAGGCATTCCATTCCATATCGATAAAAGGCTCACCCCTTGACGGCGCCACGGCAGAAAACTCGGCGCCGTGATAAAATATGGAAGCGTAGAACCTTGGATCCCGGTTGCTGTATGGGTCGTTGGGATCATATCCTGAGGCCGCGTCGGAGATAGGCAGGCCGTTGGCCATTTCGAAATCATCGACAAGCTCCTGGGTGGGATCGGTTTGCCCGCCGTTGTCATTTCGCCATCTTACCGGCCAGTTGCCCCTGTCAAACTGATGCGCCCGATCGGGTGGCAGTGAGAGGATTTCATAAATAGTTTCGACATTGCCCCCGTTGGATACAAAGAGCTCGGCATAATTGGCGGTGGCCTCTTCTCCATTTGCTGGGCTGGCGCCAAATAATTCCAGGCCATCATTGTCTGCACCGGTGATGAGTCGATCGGCCAAAGCAGCGGCATCTTCATATCTTTCGGCAAAAAGCATGGCTCTTGCGTTTAACGCGATGGCAGCCTGTCGATTTAGCCCTCCCATGGGCGCCTCCGATTTATTGGGTAACATATCGTCAATAGCGTTTAATTCATCAAATACGAATTGATAAACTTCCGCCACAGGTGTACGGGTGGGAAAGACATCATCTTCCAGATTCTGCGCTACCTTGATCAGGGGTACATCGCCGTATCTCCGCGCGAGGTCAAAATAGAACCAGGCCCTAACAAATCGCGCCTGGGCGCTGATTGCTGTCTTGAAGTCCTGTGTGAATGTAGAACCTTCAACACCTGTCAATAATTCGTTGGATTGCCGGATGGCCTGGTAAGCATCGCCCCAGATATTCAGGCCTCCCAGGTTGGTAGGCCGCAAATTGCCGGTTCTGATGACATCATTGGAGTCTACCCAACCGCTTTTTGAGCGGGCTTCGTCCGAGATAGATGCCAGTAAATAATTATTACCAAAACCATTGCCGTTGCCGTTGTACTGGCCACTTGGCAATTGGCCTATTACATTGTTTAGAAAGGCCTGGGTAAGTGCCTCGTCGGTAAAAACGGATGTGGAGGCCAGCTGATCTATGGGCTCGCGATCAAGAAAATCGCTATCACAAGCCGTAATAAGCAGAAAACTAAATAAAAAACAGATTATAATTCTTTTCATTTTCTTCTAATTTTTTCTTAAAAACCAATATTTACGCCGAATGAAAGGGTGCGGGAAAGGGGGTAAAACAGTGCATTACCGTCATTGCCCTCTGGGTCACCTATGGAAACATTAGTAAATGTGACCAGGTTTGAAGCAGAAAAAAACATCTGCAATTCTTCGATTCCAATCGACTCAAAAAAGTCTAAGGTCTCTGTGAAATCATAGCTGAGCTTGACATTCCTTAGTCGGAAAAAATTGATTTCCTCGATCCAAAAATCGCTTGACTGATCATTGTTGGCATTGCCATCAGGAAGAATTCTCGGATATTTAGCATCTGTATTGGTGGGGCTCCAGGAGTCTTCGAGGACGGCAAAATTGTTGCCAACACCCAGGAGGAATCCTTCCGGCTGGATACGCCTTGAGTAATCGGAGGCACCCTGGAATTTTGCAGAAAGGTTAAAACCTTTGTATCCCAGCTCAAAGTTAATACCATAGATCAGGTTGGGTGTATTGCTGGAGCCAATTACTGACCTGTCATCCTGATTGATCTGACCATCGGGTAACCCGGTCAGGTTGCCTTCAGCATCTCGTCCATTGATATCCTTATAGCGAATATCACCCGGCGCAAGCGCACCAAACTGCGTTGGCCCGTTATTTATTTCTTCCTGGCTCTGGTATAATCCATCGGAAAGAAATCCAACGCGAACGCCTATTTCTTTGCCTGTCAGACTGGCACTTGGTAATACATCTGCCGGTTCGTCAAGGAAAACAATCTCATTTTTGGCGATGGTAACATTGGCGCTTACTTCATAAGCTAATTCCCCAATATTATTGCTGTGCGAAACCAGTGCTTCCCAACCCCAGCTATCTACAATTGCCAGGTTTTCATCGGGCAATGTGGCGCCAAAGGTCTGGGGAACAGATAAGCTTCTGGAAGCCAGAATGTTATCAGTTCTTTTAAAATAATAATCCATTTCAAGCTCCAATTTCCCATCGAGAAAACCCGCCTCAATGCCTATATCCGTAGCCTTGGCGGTTTCCCAGGTAATGTTAGGATTGGGGATCACTGTAGGTTGTATACCAAGCTGTAGCGCTCCGTCCTGGATGTAACCGCCTCCGAATGCAAATCCTGCTAAAAATTGAAAAGGGTCCACCCGGTCATTGCCAATGATACCCCATGAGGCTCTTGCTTTTAAATTGCTGATGAAATCAATATTGGACATAAAAGGTTCTTCCGATATCCTCCAGCCTGCGGAAAATGCAGGAAAGTATCCCTCTCTTTCGTCACTTGGGAAGGCGAAAGACTGATCTATCCGGAGGTTTGCCTGGAAGAGATATTTATTGCGAAATCCATAGTTGACTCTGGCTACATAACCCCTTCGGGCGGTCTCCAGCGCTGTACCATTATTTTGGTCGTTTTCTACACTTCCAGCAAAAAATTGTTCAATAACCGGTGAAATAAATCCGTCCCTGAATGCCGATAGTTGATCAAAATCCGTTTCTATTTGCTCAAACAATGCCAGTGCTGAAATGTGATGATCCGCCCAATCTTTTTCGTAATTAAAGCTCAATTGAACCGTCTGTTGCGTCAGATTGGATCTCGTTTCATCTAACGTCCGGTTGTTATCGCTGATCAATCTGATAAACTCTCCGGTGGCTTCATTTCGTTGATAGGTGGTATAAGGCGTGAAAAATATTCTTGTCCTCGTATTGGTACGATCATAGGAATATAGCCCACTGGCTTTTAAGCCTTTAATCCAGGGGATATCGTAGGTCAGGCGAATATTGCTCTGAAAAAGATCGTTATCCCTTGTGTTGGTTCCATTCCGGTTCGCATCGCCGAAGGAATTGCCACTAAACCCATCAAAACCCAGCGAACCGGGAGGCAGGTCTTCGGCACCAGGCCTTCCATCAAGGAACACGGGAAACAAGGGGTTAGCCCTAAGCGCATTGGAAAAAATTTCACCATCCCCATCAGCGGATCGCAGGCGGTCTTCCAGGCGTCCCGCCAAATCCAGCCCGAATGTGAGCCGATCGGTCAGCTGTACGTCGATGTTAGACCGGATACTATTTTGTTTATAGGTGGCGTTTTCCATGAAGCCTTCCTGATCCAGTAATCCATAGGAGAAAAAGTACTTTATAATATCTGTTCCTCCGCTTACCGAAAAGTTATATTGCTGCATTGGCGCCGAATTGGTTAGGGTGGATTCCCACCAATCAAAACTTTCCAGTGCGCCGTTTTGTGCGTCGGCCAGCCGATCGGCAAAAGGCAATTGGTCCGGTGGTGTACCTTCATTGGCCAATGCCTCACGGAAAGACAACACATATTGATTCGCGTCCATCAGGTCAGGCCTGTCGATTGGCGATTGTCTTGAAACCCTGGTTGAAAAGTTAAAGGAAGGTTTTCCAATCTCCCCTCTTCTCGTGGTGATAAGCAATACCCCGTTTGCTGCTCTGGATCCATATACAGCTGTAGAGGCTGCATCCTTAAGTACTGTCACACTTTCAATCTCATGCGGATTTACCCTCGAAAATGGCCTTACAACGCCGTCTACCAGTATCAGCGGGTTGCTGTTGCCGGTAGTGCTTCTTCCCCTGATCTGAAATTGCGCCTCATCGAAACCTGGTTGACCGCTGGGTTGTATGGAAAGAACACCGGTAACTTTCCCTGCAAGGGCTCCGGATAAGTTAGGCACCGGCGCTACGGTTAAGGCTGCCCCTTCAATAGTTGATAACGCACCGGTAACATCCTTTTTTTCTTGTGTACCATATCCAATGACCACCAGCTCCTGTAAAGACAGGACATCCGGGGCAAGGCTTACATTAATGACGCTCCTGCCGGCGATGTCTATTTCCTCTGAAACAAAGCCCACATAAGAGAAGACAAGGGTTTGCGTGCCATCCTCCACTTCAATATTATATCGACCATCGTTATCAGTGGTGGTTCCCGTGGTGGTTCCTTTTGCAACCACAGTTACACCGGGTAGTGGTAAATTGTCATCGGACGAGGTCACTGTCCCCTGAATAATAATTGAGGCGATTTCTTCAGGGTCAATAATCTCCTCGATGGCTGTGGACATAAAAAGCCGTTTGCTAACCACTATATTTTCATTTACTCGCTTGAATTTTAATTTGTAATCCCGGGATAGTTTTTCAAGCAGTCCTCTCAATGACTTATTCTCGGTTAGTGTGGTCACCCTGGCATTCAGATCCACTCTTGCATCGTTAAAAGCGAATTCGAAATCAGTGACTTCCGTAATCTTATCAAACACGTTTTTTAAGTTCGTGTTTTTGAATTCCAACGCTAAAGGGATATTGCTTATGCTTTTTCGTTGGCTTTTTCCATTTTCAGCAAGCAGAATGCTCAGGAAGAAAAACTGGAAAACGAAGCCATAAAGCATAATTTTCGACATAATTAAAATTGGTTTTGATAAATGTAATTTCATACTTTTGCATTTACTTTAATTTATTATTTCATTTTATCCGGGTGTGCTGGATTGCCATCATTGCTGCTACGCTGGTGATGTGATCGACAACAGATCCGGATTAGTCCGGTCGGTTATTTAGTTCCAGTAAATAACCGACCTCTTTTTAACTGGTATTTTCTTTTTTCATAGTAGTTATTTTATAGTGACAACTTTGTTTTTAATCTCGAAACTAAATTCCCAGGAGAAACTAACCGCCTCCAAAACCTCTTTGAGGGTTTGATTTTCAAATTTCCCGGTAAATTTGCCTTCCATTGTTTTTTTCTGATCCCCGACCATAAATTTCACGCCATACCACCGTTCCAACAGGGTCACCACTTCTTCAAATGATGCTTTTTGGAAGTGAATAATGCCTTCCTTCCAGCCAAATATTTCCGCGGATTCCAACCGGGTCTTTTTAAATTCCTGCCGGTCAAAGCGTAGCGTGGCCATTTCGTAAGGCAATAATATATAGCTGAAAGCAGGATCCTTGCCTGACGTTTTTTCGTTTACTTTAACTCTTCCTTCGGCGACTGCTATTTTTACCTCATTTTCCCCCGGGTAGGCGCTCACGTTGAATTCTGTTCCCAGAACTGTGGTTTCTACATCACCCGACACCACTGTGAATGGACGTCGATTATCTTCCGCTACCTCAAAATAAGCCTCTCCTTTCAGGTAGACGACTCTTTGGGAATCACTGAATTTTTCAGGGAAATAAATGGACGTTTCGGCGTTTAGTCTGACCGACGAGCCGTCGCTTAACTTTAAAGTTGACTTGATCCCTTTAGGGTTGGTCTTTGTAATGTAATTAGCTTGCTGAACTGAGTCCTTTACGGTCAGCTTGTTTTGCATATATTGCCAAAGCAGTGCCCCCGATATGATCAATACAAGGGCCGCAGCAGCGACTAATTTTTTAGTAAAAGAGGACTTTAACTGGTTCCTGATTTGATACAACAGCAATGGCTTTTCGGGTTGATCCTTTAATATGTTCTCAAATATTTCAGCGTATTCTTCATCCAGCAGCTCCCCGGTATGTGTATACTTGAAGGAGAGGATGATTTGCTTCGCGTGAAGTAAAGTTTCCGTTTTTTCCGGGTGACTGGCCAACCATTTATCCCAAAACTTATTGGATTGCTGATCCGGAGCTTTGACCCACCTTACGAAGAAGTCGTCTTTTAAAAAGTCGTCTACGGAATAATTTTTGTATTTCATTCTTTCACCTTTAATTTGTTGCTTGAGTAGTTGTTTCCCATGTAATAAAATGGCCCCTTTGTATATAAAGAGGCCTGAAAAATTCAAGGTGTCCCATTTTTTATGTTTTTATTCAAAATTTTTTTTTACGGGAGCTGCAGGTGATTAAATAGCAGGGCGCGCCGGAAGAGGTATGCTTCTTTTAGGAATGGCCATCCACTATAAAAATCATCCGTGAACTTTCACAATTTATAGTCTGTGCGTTGTGCTACCAGGGGATCGGCTTGATTACTGCCTAGGAAAACAAGTGGAAAAGTAGGGAAACCAGTAATATTGTCAGGATCAAAGATATTGAGCGGGTTTTTTTACTGACATTTTCCCTGATCTCATGTAAGGCCCTGTAAATAAGCTTTCTGGCTGAACTTTTATTTTTCATTTCCATTACGTAGGCTATTTCCTGATGGGTTAAGCCGTCGTAATAATAGTGAAGAATGGCCTGCTTTTGTTTTTTTGAAAGTTTTCCAAGTGCGGACTTTATCTGCTTTATTCTTTCTCTGAGATACTCTTCACTGATCAATCGTGATTCCTCCGAAATGCTGATGTCGAATCCCTGTGAATTGACAATGGAAAGGTCGATGTATTGCCTCTTCTCCTTTTTGATTCTTTCCATGACCTGTCTGTACATGGCCTTGTATAAATAAGATTTTATGGATAATACATCAGAGGTAAGGTTTCTTCTGTTTTTTTTGAGAGAGATAAAAACATCTTGTATGCAGTCCTTCAGGATTTCTCTTTCTTTTATATACTGAAGACCGAATTTGAAGAGCAGATTGGCGTATTTCATGTATATATAACCAAAAGCTTCATCATCTCCGCTTCTGAACATTTTCCACACCTCTTTGTCTCCTTTCAAATCCAGAGAATTGCGTTTATCGGGGTTCCATAGCGAATTGTGTGGGAAACACAGGTCTGAGTCGTATCGAAAGGCAAGCGGTTCTTTTTTACTTTGCTCAGACATTTGTAGTTGGATTAATTAATGGACATTAAAGTTAAAAATTATTTCAATAATTACAATCAAAGGCCACATTAATGAAAAATTTGCATTTGGCACGTGTGCCGGTCCGTATATCTAATTGAGTTGGTAACCTTGTCATTTAAAGATACGGCGATTGGCTGCTACGAAAATTCTGTATAGTTCAGGCCGATGTAAAACCTGTATGCAGGGGGAGCGTTAAATGAGATAACACATAAAGGACATTTATAAGCGTGACCATGATATTGAAGGAATTCCCAGATATAAGCTGGTTGAAGAAGCAAATTGCCAGTGGATTCCAGGATCAAAAAAGCTGGGATAACCGGCCTTTACCGGACTCAGGATGGCCTTCGGTAATTCTAAACGTTAAAACTAGGGAAGCTGAGCGGGTTAATATCAAAGGCCCCTTGTCCATTTTTATGAATGTGAAAGGTTGGAGTGCGGTAGGCGTAAATAAAAAAAATATCAAAATCAATGAAAATGCTTATGTTCTAACCAACCCGGGACAACATTATAACCTGCTTATCGATGAACCCACAGCTACGGAGACGCTTAATATACATTTTGGGGAAAAATTTTACGAAGAAGCCCTGTATGTGTTAAAAAATGACGATAATTCCCTGCTGAACAATCCCTTTGGGCAACACCTGACGCTTGAGCTTCCAATCAAATCTTTTTTCAGGGATCACACCTTCAACCAGCTGATCAATATGGTTCTATCCACGGAGTCTTCAGGGTCATTAATCAATGACGCGGCGCTTTTTGCTTTGTTCCAACACGTCTTTGAGGAGTATCAGGAAGATAATAGAAAGGGGGAAAGCCTGGAATCCCTTAAAAGGTGTACAAGAGAAGAGATCATGAAAAGGCTACTGATCGCGAGAGACTACATTCACGTGTATTATCCGTTGCCTATTTCTCTGCAGGAATTGTCGGCCGTAAGCTGTCTGTCCAGGTTTCACTTCTTAAGGTTGTTCAAGCAGGCATTTGGTATTTCTCCATATCAGTACATCAAAAAAATCAGGATTCGGCAAGCGCTTTATTTAATAAGCAAAAATCAACATACCCTTGAGGATATTGCAGCGGCGGTGGGATTGAAAAACGGAAGTTCTCTGAGCCGGATGATTCATCAATCCCAGGGTGTTTATCCTAGCGGGTTATTTACGGATTAACGCTCTGATCAAAAGTTAGCAATTTTGGTCATGTTGGCTTGCCTTGGGATTGATTAAATTTGGGGACATTTAATCATAGAATTATGGACTATTTGATGTTATTCTCCCTGTTGTTTATTGTACTTAGCCTGGCTTGCCTATACTTAATATATGTCGGATTAAATCGCGGATTGAAAAGTTTCGGTGAAAATGCCGGGAAAAGAATCAAAAGCCGGTTTATCCTGGCAATCGTTATTTGGTTGATAGTGTTATCCGGACTTTCCTTATCGGGGTTTTTAAATGACTTTTCCAACTTTCCCCCTCGCATGCTGATTGTGCTGGTAGTTCCCCTGCCCATTATCATTTTTCTGTCGTTTTCAAAGACACTTGCATCAATTTTGGCTGATGTCCCTCCCCAATGGTTGTTTTATATACAATCCTTCAGAATTGTGGTGGAGGTATTGCTGTGGGGGTTATTTTTAGACAATTTGCTCCCGGTACAAATGACCTTCGAAGGCAGGAATTGGGATGTATTGGTGGGGATTACGGCGCCTGTTTTTGCCTACCTGTGTTTCTCAGGCCATAAATACCGACGGCGGCTGGCAATTGTGTGGAATGTGTTTGGACTGCTGTTACTGTTAAATATTTTGGTTATTGCGATTCTATCCATGCCCAGCCCCATAAGGGTTTTTATGAACGAACCTGCCAATGTCATTGTTGCCCGCTTCCCTTTTGTATTATTGCCCGGTATATTAGTACCGATCGCTTACACCATGCATATTTTTAGTTTAAGGCAACTTCTTGTCTATAAAGATCAAAAACTTTTTGCAAAGGCTAGCTAACACATTTATTACCGTCCAGGCGTGGGCCTGTTAAATGGAATTGGCGATGAAAAGCAAAAAAATGTAAATTCTCCTTGACTCTAACGTTACGTAATAGCTTAACTTTGCCTTAGTTATCGATAATAATAGTTATGAAAGTATATTCTGTCAGGGAATTATCAAAGCTGGCAAAGATAAGTGTGAGAACATTGCATCACTACGATGATATTGGGTTGTTGAAGCCGGCCAAAAGATCGGAAAAAGGTTATCGCCTTTACCATCAGGAACAGCTGTTGCTGTTGCAACAAATTCTCTTTTACAGGGAGATGGCAATCCCTCTGAAAGAAATTGCACAGATTATCAATGATCCGGACTTTGATGTCTTAAAGGCGCTTGAATTTCATAAGGGAGAGATTGCCCGGCAAATTCAACGATGGGAACAACTTCTCGTGACTATTGACAAAACGATGTTGGAACTAAAAAACAATAAGGCAATGATTAATGACGAAGCGTTATATCGAGGATTTAAACCCGAAGAGGCAAAGCAAGTAAGGCAGGAGGCAATAGACAAGTGGGGAGAGGAAGAAATGGAAAATGCCGAACAGCGAATTCGGGAAAAGGGTAATACGGGCTGGAAGAACCATCAGGAAAATGATGAAGAAATCAATCAACTGCTGGCCAGTATGGTAGGGTTCAAACCAGATGATGTTCGGGTTCAGAAGGTTATTTTGCGCCATTTCAAACAGATGAATTTATATTACGAGGTTAGCAAAGAAAGGTACCGGGGACTGGGAAAGCTTTATGTCGAGGACGAAAGGTTTACGCAGTATTATGAGAAATACAAAGAGGGCCTGGCCAGGTTTATCCAGCAGGCTATTGAAGTTTTTTGTGATAACGACCTGAAGGTGATTACGTAATTTTAAAAAATGAAACAATATTTGATATTAATGCAGGGTGGTGTGATCCATAGTGATCAAATGAGCCAGGACGAAAAACATCAGCATTTTAAAGCTTGGGGAGCTTATTTATCACAGCTGGATGCTACGGGAAAACTCATCAGCGGATTTCCTCTTGCAAAGGGAGGTGAGGTGCTGAACAAGTGGGGTGCAGAAAGTAAGGATGGCCTGGATATTAATGCCTACATGGTTTTGAAGGCGTCTGATTACGAGGAGGTGGAAAAACATTTGGTTTCCTGTCCATTTCTGGAAGGTGATGATGCCAGTTTTATAATTAAGGAAGTTAAGCCCGATCCGTAGCCATGCTGGTGCAGGCAGTGCGGTTTAATTATTGAAATAAAATAGGTATTTTTAGGGAGAAGGCAGTTTGTGCACTCATTCCCAGTGAAAACGAACAGCATATCTCTCTAAAAATCCGTAAAATGAGTCATCATCACCATCATGACCACTCTGACTTAAATCACCACCACGGGAGTAATGACAATATAAAAATTGCTTTTTTCCTGAATTCCCTTTTTACGGTTATTGAAATTGTTGGCGGCGTGTTAACCAATAGTGTGGCTATTTTGTCTGATGCGTTACATGACCTGGGAGATACACTGTCGTTGGGATTGGCGTGGTATTTTCAGAAAATATCAAGCAAGGGCCGCGATAAGATATTTTCCTATGGCTACAAGCGATTTTCCCTGTTGGGAGCTATTATTAATGCCATTATTCTTGTGGCTGGTAGCATTTTTATTTTATTTGAAACCATCCCCCGATTGATAGCGCCTGAGCCTAGTGATGCCAAAGGTATGATCATCCTTGCTGTGCTTGGCGTTTTGTTTAATGGGGCAGCTATACTAAGACTTCGGAGGGGATCTTCGATCAATGAAAAAGTAGTGAGGTTACATTTGATGGAAGATGTCTTAGGCTGGGTAGCAGTATTGATAGGCGCTGTGGTTATGTATTTTTTTGACGTCCCCGTTATTGATCCCATCTTGTCCTTGCTAATCAGTGCTTTTATTTTGTTTAATGTGACCAAAAGCCTTAAACAAACTTTCCAAATAATCCTCCAGGGTATTCCGGTTAACGCTGATGTAGAAGCTATAAAAAGCTATCTGTTGAATTTACCGGAAATTGATGATTACCACGATTTTCATATTTGGTCTATGGATGGGGAGTACAATATATTAACGGTGCACCTCGTGCTTCATAAAAACTTATCGATGGGGGAGTTAAATGATTTAAAGGTCTCTATCAAAAATAATCTGGATAAAAAAGGTGTCGATCACGCCACTATTGAATTTGAAAACAATCAGGAAGAATGCGCATTGGTTGATTGTTAAAAGATGGTATAAACGCTAAATATTACGAGTTATGGATAATTCTAATCGCCGAAGATTCCTCCAAAATTCGGCTTTACTAACTACAGGATTAGTCGGTTTGCCCTTGATTAGTAGTGCAAATCAGGATTTGTCTTTGTCCGAAAAGGAAAATATAAATGTTTTTGGCCCCAGGCAGGGGTATACCTCTCAACTTAGCATTTTAGTATCTATGATGGATTGGATGAGGAGGATGGTAGTATACTCCGTTAAGCATTTAAGCCGGCGGGAGCTGGATTATCTCCATGATGATAATGCTAACACTATTGGCGCCATGCTAATGCACCTGGCGGCAACGGAAACTTATTATCAGCTTAATACATTTGATGCCATGGAATGGGGTTCCTGGGACGATCAGATTGCCGGAAAATGGGATACGGCCATGAACTTAGGCGATGGCGCCAGGGATGCCATCAAGGGTCATGATATAAAATATTACCTGGATGTTTTAAAAGAAACAAGGGAAAAAACATTATCGGGATTCCGCGACCGGGATGATGATTGGCTGATGACAGTCGACAAAAAATTCCCCTGGGGTCCAACCAACAATTACTGCAAGTGGTTTCATGTCTGCGAACATGAATCAAATCACAACGGACAAATCAAATGGCTAAAAAGCAGAGTCCCTGCCTGAGTCTGTATCACCCGGCAATGTTATGCAGATCTTTGAGGCTATCCCATAAACAAATGGGAGATTTTTAAGCTTTCCGTAAAAAATTGCTGGAGTTCTGGCACTTTCACGCGTCCGTGGTTCTTGAAAATGATCATTTCATCATTTTGACCTTCTACGGAGAATTGTGGATTGTCGGTAAAAAACATAAGTTTTTCCCGGTTAAAGAGTTTTCTGATAGCTTCTTCCTCCGTCCCTTTCAATAAATATTGCTTGGAAAATTCAGGATACATGTCGAAATCAATGTCTTTCACCCCAAAAAAATCACCGATCTTATGGAATATCGACTCAGGTGTTAAGCTGAAAGCCGGCAAATTCATTAAAGAAGATTTAACATGAACAATCGTGTGAAAATGGGTGGTACTATTTTTACCACTTCCTGTGCGATAACGATAATCGAATATTTTAAGCGCCAGGTCTTCCGTTTTTCCCGACATTAAATTGGAAATTTTTCGGCTTCTTTCTCCCCGGCTAAACGTTTTAAATTTTTCCATCGACGAAAGCAAATCCGGATGATCTCCTTCCTGATAGGTGAGTTTTAACAATTCCGCTGCCTGGCGTAGTTCGGCCTTTCTCTTCTTTTCCATTTTTGAGCTGTAGACCAAAAAAATAATAGGGAGCGCTATGGTGACGGCAATTATTAAGGCAGATAATGGACTCATCGGGATGTTAGTATTTCAGGTTATCATTTCTGACAATTTAGGAATATAATCCACAAAATCATAAACAGCGTATGCTTTTGCAACTTCCGCATGAATTTGTCCTGATCACACTATTTTGTCCGTATGTTTTCAATAAGGCAAGGCCGGTAGGACAATACATTGTTTGCCGGATTGCTTTCCGCTGTCTGTTAAGCAAAATCAGGAACCAACCGCTTCCAGTGCAGGTAGCATAGGTGCATTTTTGTCCTGGTAGTTTTCCATCCCTTTTAAAATGGTATCAAGTAGCCGGATGGCTTGTGTAATGTGGGGGCCCTTATTCAACATAACACATTCCGCTTTGACTGAAGTGGCCGCATCGGTGATTTCCGAGCGGGAAGGGATGCCTTTTTTGGCCAGATTTTCCAGTACCTGGGTGGCCCATACTACCGGGACATGAGCGGCATTGCAAACTGCCAGCATTTCATTTTGAATCCTGGCTATATTGTCCCAGCCTGTTTCAATGGCAAGGTCTCCTCTGGCGATCATGACGCCAACTTTTTTCAATTTCATAGCCTCCAGAAGAATTTCTGTCAATTGGTTAAATCCTTTTTGTGTTTCAATTTTCAAAATAATTCCCAACTTATCCTGGGCATCTAAAGCCCTGATTTCTTCTATCAGCTCCGTGACGTCGGAAGGATTGTTGACAAAAGACATGTTTACCACATCAGCATGCCGGGCGACAAATTTCAGATCGTTTTTATCTTTTTCTGTCAAACCGCTGATTTTTAAATTGGTCTCCGGTAAGTTGATCCCTTTATCAGCTTTTAATTTAGCTCCGGTGTCCTTGGCGTAAGTGATTTCAACGATAAACTTTTCCGGATATACTTCCTGTATTTTTCCAACAATTTTACCGTCGTCAAAATGAATTTTTTCGCCGGGCTGTACGAGATTAACGATATCGGGAAGTGTACAACCGATGTGGGCTTCCGCAAGTAGCTGTCCTTCTTCATCAAAGACCGCTGGTTTTCCGGGAGCTGCATGTTTATGAACAATCAGTCTATCGCCTGTTTTAAGCAATAAACTTTGCGCAATAGCCGGCATGTCGCCAACTTCTATCATCTCTTGGGCCCCATCGATATGGGCGGTAAATTTTGTGCCTGTGGCTATGTAAGCGGCATCGTAACAATTGGCAATGGCAAAACCCTGTCCGATTTCCTTAATTTTCAAGGCTCTTAATTTATCACGGGTATCGGTGAAGGAAATCTTATCATTAACTTTTAGTTTGCTTAACCAACCGGCTGGGACAGGGACGGCGTTAGCCGCTGATTCATCTGTAATGGCATGTACCAACAGTATTTGTGCCGGGTTTATCACCTTTCCCCACTCATCTCGTTGCGGGGTAAATTTTTTGACTTTTGGTCCCGGAACAATAGCCCCGGTTCGTATTTTAGGGCCACCCAGGTCCATCGTAATTTTGCATTTCCTCTTGAGCTTTTCATTAGCCCGGTGGACATTTTCTATGATTTTCAACCAAACTTCGGCACTGTCATGGGCACAATTGATTCTGGCGCAATTCATGCCGGCGGCAACCATGCTTTGAACTAATTCATAGTTATAAGCAGATTCAGTAGGCTGCGTTACCATAATTCTTACCCGTCGGCTTTTGGACCGGTACCCAAACAGGGATTTTGCTTTCATCGCCAGTATCTTTTGACTTTTTTTGATAGAAAATGGAGCGGTCACGTTTTCGGTGATGTGGGGATCTACCATTTTTTTCAATATATATTCCAAAGATAACAAGCTGGCCATGATGTGGGATTCCGCCTTGGCCAAACGTGAAAGACCCAGATTGCCTAGCTTTTTTTGCAGATCGCGGATATCGTATTCTCTCAAGTTGCGATAATGAATCAGGTTGGTCGCGCTCAATTGTGAGTTGTTGTGAACATCCAACAACAGGTGGCTTTGATCACTTTCAGCTTGCTTTAATCGCTGAATGATATCTTCAATTGATACGATCAGCGATTGAAGTTTCTCGTCTTTAAATTTCATGTTTTCACTTTTACGTGGAGACTACTAATTGAAAATTAACCAAATTTTATACGACAAAAAGTCTTTAAGAATACTTTTTTGATAAAAGTAACAAAAACTTAATATGACCGCTTATGCGACCTGATTACCACAAAAAAAATTACAACTCCGAATTGATGGCGAATCAGGCTTCCTGTAGTTTTTTTAAATGTTCACCCAACCGCTCTTTGTATTTTAAAGGAACGTCTTTGGCTTTGATGACTCTCTTGAGTAAGGCGATATTGTCTTTGTCCTTGTTGTAGACAAGGTTAAATTCCCTGATAGAAAACCGATCTGAAGACACTGCAATTCTGGTAAATGTATCACCGGCTTTTACCTCACCTGGTTTTAACACGCGAAAGTAAAAGCCACTTCTGCCGCTCGCCAGAAATTTTTTGACCATCTGATTATCATCAAATCTTAAATTCAGCTTTGCGCAGGGTTGACGGGCCATGGTGACCTGTAGCTCTGCCGAACCCACTTTGAATATATCGCCAAAGTAGACGTCGTCTTCCAGGTATTCCGAAATCGATAGATTTTCACCGAACATGCCAAATGGAAGGTCTTCCCGCTTTAACAAGGTTTTCCAGTAGTCATAGTGTTCGACGGGATAAGCATAGACAGCTTTTTCGGTGCCACCGTGGACTTTGAGGTTAGCTTGCATATCTCCCTCTATTCCCAGAGGATGCACTTCCCGCGACTCAAGGACAGGTGTTTTAAAGATGGCCGTAGTAGTGACGTGGCCATTTTGATTGATCTCCTTTACCTTCCCGGTGTTTAAAGAAATGATTGGCATAATTAAAACAAGTATTAGGATGGAATGATGATACTATTATTTAACTAGTATCTAAGATCAAGGTTGCAGAAAACGATGAAAATCATTGAACCTGATTACCTGCTATTATACTAGCCATCAACAGGAGGAGTTTTGGCTTGTCCGGACCCGTGGGATTTTGAAATTTGAGGTTGCTGGTCGCTTTCTTTGGGCTATTCTCAAATCAGGATTGGTAGAATTTGTCAGTCATTGTATGGAATTTTAACGGAATATCCCTAGCTTTACATGCTACAAAATGAAATTCAATATAAAAATATCGGGTTTACAAAGGTTAATGGTACTGATACTGACCTTGGCAACTTTCCTTGGTGCGGCTTCAACCTATGCCATTGACAAAGAAGAAACCCAACACACTGAGATAGCGCATGATAGCGGAACGAAAGATGATAGTTCCGCCTCCTCGGAAATCAGAATGGTTACTTTTGAGGCTATCATAAACTTTATCCATATAGATCTTCATTTTGAGTCTTATCTGATACAGGAATTAATACAGGTTAGTGAAATCGTACATTTCGGAGATTTTTGTCAACCTGTTTACAATTCGGGATACTTTGATACGCTATTCCGTTTTATCATTAGCCCCAACGCTCCTTAGCCAGACACCATGTCGTATGCCAAAAACCTATTCGGTTATTCCGAATGGGGTGTTTTATTTCCAAAAATCAATTAAGCTATTAATATCAAAACATTACTCAAATGAGAAACAAGGGTGCAGTAATTATCCTGACGGTGTTGGTGACACTGTTATGTTTATACTACTTATCGTTTACTTTTAAAGCCAGCAGCGTTCAAAAAGACGCCATAGCCTTTGCCACCGACGAAAGTGGCGTGTTAAATTTCAGCAAAAAAAGACAGTACCTGGATTCCATCTGGCACGAGCCGGTTTACAATCTTTTTGGAATCCAGTATACCTATGAAGATGTAAAGAAAAATGAGTTGGCCCTGGGACTTGATTTGCAGGGCGGAATGCACGTCACCCTGGAAGTGACCCCTGATGAGATCATTAAGAGTCTGGCGGGAAATACCAAGGATGAAACGTTTCTTCAGGCCCTGGAAGATGCCAAGAAATTGCAGCGCAACAGCCAGGCTGCTTTTTCGGATCTGTTTTATCAGGCCTATGGCGAACTTGGGGGTCAGGACCGGCGACTGGTGGAGATCTTTTCCAATGCCGCCAACCGCGACAGAATTAGTCTACAGTCTTCAGCCGGGGATGTCCTGGAGTTGATAAGAGAGGAAGTTGATGGGGCAATCGACCGGTCATTCAATATTTTAAGAACCCGGGTCGATCAATTTGGAACCTCACAACCTAATATTCAAAGAATCCAGGGGACCAATAGAATTCAAATTGAGTTGCCAGGGGTGGAAGATGTCGACAGGGTACGAAAGCTACTGCAAGGCGTGGCAAAACTGGAATTTTGGGAAGTGGCGGATTTTCAGGAGTATGCGGCTTCCATCAATGCTGTCAGCGATTTGCTATTACAGGAAAAACTAGCCAAAACAGACACTTTAAACCTCACAGATAGCACGGCTGTGACCTCTACTGAAGATGCATTAAATGCGTTGGTAGAGGATGCTTCACCGGAAGATACCACGGAGGTAGACGATGAAAACCTCGCGGCGCAATTGGAAGGTTCAGACAGCACCTCCGGTGCTTTGGATTCTTTGGCCAACAGGCAAGTATCTCCCCTGCAGGATCTGTTAAGCATTCAATTTGATCAATCCGGGAAGGCCTACCTGTATTGCAATGTAAAAGATACCGCAAAGCTAAACAGGATTTTCGAAAGGGAAGACGTCAAATCTTTAATGCCACCCAACGTAGTTTTCAGATGGCAGGTAAAACCCGACTCCCGTCCGGATGAACAGGTTTCGGACCTTTTGGAGTTAAACCCGCTAAGAGTAGGACGCGGAGGACAGGCGCCCCTGACCGGGGAGGTGATCACCAATGCCTATCAGGGACGGGATGAAGTTAACAGACCCGCTGTTCATATGGTTATGAACGCTACCGGTGCCAAGAAATGGAAAAGGTTGACCGGCGCCAATGTCAACAGGAGAATTGCTATTGTCCTGGATAACAAGGTAATTTCAGCGCCCAACGTATCATCCGAAATTCCGAATGGTCAATCGGTTATCTCAGGTAACTTTACCATCGAGGAGACGGGTGATATGGCGAATTTACTAAAGGCCGGAAAATTACCGGCACCTACCAGAATAGTATCTGAAGCTATTATAGGGCCAACACTGGGTCAACAGGCTCAGTCTCAAGGTATCACGTCAATCATAATAGGATTGGCTATCGTGGTTATATTCATGATATTTTATTATGCCAAAGGGGGCCTGGTGGCCAATGCGGCTTTGGTATTTAACATATTTTTCATTTTCGGTATTCTGGCGCAATTCAAAACAGCCCTTACCTTACCTGGTATTGCCGGTATTGTACTGACAATAGGTATGTCGATTGATGCCAACGTACTGATCTTTGAACGTATCAGAGAGGAAATAAAAAATGGCGTTTCATTGCTTAAAGCGATCAGCAACGGTTATCAAAAAGCATTCTGGTCAATCTTTGATGCCAACTTTACGACGTTGTTGACAGCCGTTATTCTTGCGTTGATCGGGGAAGGACCTGTGAAAGGTTTCGCCGTAACCTTGATCATTGGTATTTTCTGTTCATTCTTTACCGCGGTATTTGTTACCAGGTTAATTATGATGTGGCTATCTAAAAAAGGCGATCAAAGTAAAATATCGTTTGCCACACCATTTTCCAAAGGGCTTCTTTCCAATGTCAACTGGGATTTTCTCGGCAAAAGAAAAAAAGCCTATCTGGCCTCCGCGGCATTCATCGTTATTGGAATGACTGCTTTAATATTGAAAGGCGGCTTAAACCTGGGTGTGGATTTCAAAGGTGGACGTTCCTACGTGGTGAGTTTTTCACAGCCACAGGTAGCCTCAAAGGTAGAAACAGCGCTGCTTGATGATTTTGAAAACGCCGGCACGGAGGTTAAATTTTTTGGAACCAGCAATAAACTAAAAATCACCACCAGTTACCTGGTTGATGACGAAGCTACAGATGCAGATAACAAGGTGAGGGACGTCATGATCAAAGGTCTGGAAGCCTACAGCGGTCAGCAATTTATAAGCGATGATACCAAGGTGGATGATACTCATTTTACCATTCTAAGCTCTGAGAAAGTAGGTGCTACCATTGCTGATGATATCAAATCATCTTCTCAAAAAGCAATATTCTTCTCGCTTATTGTCATATTTCTGTATATCCTGATCAGGTTTAGAAAATGGCAATTTGGTTTGGGTGCAATCGTGGCCCTGTTTCACGATACCCTCGTGGTAATTTCAGCCTTTGCCATCGCCAGGTTATTGGGAATTGCCTATGAAGTAGATCAGGTATTTATCGCCGCCATGCTGACTATTATCGGATATTCGATCAATGATACGGTGGTAGTATTTGATAGAATTCGCGAAACGCTGGGATTAAGGGGAACCACGCATCTTGAAAAAACTTTTAATCTATCCATTAACAATACTGTCAGCAGAACGCTGATTACCTCAGCCACTACTTTGTTTGTGGTGTTAGTATTGTTTTTGTTTGGCGGGGCGGTGTTGAAAGGATTTTCTTTTGCCTTGTTGGTGGGGATTCTTGCCGGTACGTACTCTTCCATCTATGTAGCTACACCGGTGGTGATAGACTTAACCAAAAAATCGTTGGCCAAAGAGTCTGTAAAACAAAAAGCTTAAGATATCAACCGGTATCTTTGATAAAAAGGGCTGTCTGAACAGCCCTTTTTATTTTATATATGAATCCATTTTCATTGTAGATGATAAATCCCTGGGATCTCAGGTGGAGGGGCTTTATGATGTTGTCCGGCAACCTGACTTCCCGGGCTAGATTTTAGTATTGGCCAGGAGGTTGAGGATTAAAATCGACAGGTCAAATGTCAATGATATCTCCGAAGAAGATCGCATTAAAAAACATCTTGTTGGTACCATACCAGTATGCCCTGAAGTTAAGATTATCTGTAAACGAAATAATTTTGCCGGCTCCTAACAAGGATATGTTTACCGCCGCCGTATTTCGAAGTTTTTCAAGATTTTCTTTTGACACATAGCCACTCATTAAAGGATTTTGCGTGAACATTACAGGATTAGCATAGGGGCTGTTGGTGGGTTCCATAAATAAAGTACCCTTTTTAAAAATGGGCATTGTTTCCCGGTTGTATCCATAGGCAAGCGGGTGGGTGAGGTCGAGTCGTGTGGCAAAGATGGCTCCACCTATTAGCTGGGCGCCTTTGTACAAAGGACGATCTACATAGGGTCTTGGTGGAAGCTTATCGGATTTTTCAGGCACGACGAATTTGATCCTCGTCAGATTTTTGCTTGATAACCAGCGCGTGGCATTTTGCATGGCAACAATGTTGCCACCGTTCTGAACCCAGCTTTTTAGTTTCGCTATATGTCCTGATTGAAGCCTTTGATAATTGCCGTTCACGAGGATCAGGGTATTGTATTTTTGTAACTTGGCGCCGGAGAGCTTGTCGATAGGAAGCAAGGTCAGCTCCATATCGAACCGTTGATCCAGCAGGTGCCATACTTCGCCTGCGCTGTAGCCTTCAATACCATCCCCTATAATAAGCGCAATTTTGGGAAGCGCAATTCTTTTCATTTTATTGCTGCCTAAGTAGTTTCCATTCAGAGAGGAGCCCGAGTTAAAATGATATACCTCTGTGCCGTCTATTCGCTTAATTTCATCCATAAGTGCATGTATCTGATTGGGAGGTAACGGTTGGTCTTGCAGAGGAATAACTACGGTACCGTAGTTGTGTTTTTTGCCATTTTTATGGGTGAATGGCTCTGTCGCTACCTTGATCCTAAGCCCTGTTTTTAACAACTTATACAACGCCTTAGGCGCAAAATATCCGTTCCAATTAACGCCATAAGCGTAGGTGGGCTTACTATTTTCGGTATTGCTTGCCACTACCTCCATGTTCCCCACCTCCCGGCCAAGCAGCTTATTGTCGAAGTCCTTGTTAGTCAGTGTTGCGTAAGGAAGATTAAAAGCCAGGGGTAGTGTCCAGGAGGAGACATCGTAAAACAGGCTGTCCTGAAATGAGGTTCTGATTTCAAACAACGCCTTTATCAACCTGTATTGTGATTGACCCAATGGAATGATACAACTGTTTTGAGGATCAAAAGTACTTCCGTTTTGGGCGATGGATTTTTTTAATTCGTGAACTTTGATCTGATGTCCGCGAAGGATTTTGATCAGAGCGTTTAATCGGGCCATATCGGATCCGGAATGAACAACAATAGCTTTTACCGGATCACTGTCTGCTTCGGCCATCGCGGTTTTGTAAAATTCTCGCTGGTGATCTAATAGCTCACGGCGTAATTGCTGAGCGGATTCCAGTGTGGATAGCGTGGTGGTGAGTTGATTTTTGATGGTAAATGGGAATTTCAAGGTCCCATTAACGCTTTCCTGAGCATGTCCTCTGGAGCTCGCCTGCTCGAACAGAATGCCGACCCCACCATTGATATCGGGATAGGTTGAACCTTTGCCGTAATAGTAATCGTCAAAACTTTCCTTTGAATAATAAAGAGAACCATTTTGATCCAACGCTTTTTTATGAAATTCAGCAATTTTGTCGGTAAGCACAAAGGTGTTTTGAGGAGTCAACGGATTGTTGCGGGAGGGAACACCGGGCTGAAAAAAGAAGGTGGCATCAGTGCCCATTTCGTGGTGGTCGGTAAGGATATTTGGCTTCCACTGGTGAAACTTCTTTAAACGTCCTCTCGATTCCGGGTGCTGAAGCAGGAGCCAGTCCCGGTTTAAATCAAACCAGTAGTGATTGGTTCTGCTTTTTGGCCATGGTTCATTTTGCTCGTGATTATCAGGGTCTGCTATCAGATTCTTGCTTTTGCGACTGTTTACCCACGACGAAAACCGCATGTTCCCATCGGGATTCATCATGGGGTCTACCAATATGACAGTGTTATTTAGCATTTCCTCAACGGCTGCCCCGGTGGCAGCTGCCAGATGATAAACGGCGAGCAAAGAGGCATTGGTACCGCTGGATTCATTGCCATGAATACTATAACCAAACCATACCACCGATGGCATGTCGGCCGTATTGAGATTCTTTTGCCCTGCCGGGTCAGATAGGGCAAGGTGATTTTTTCTAATGGATTCGAGGTTTTTGTGATTTTCCGGAGAGGTGATGGTAAGTAACAACAAAGGCCTGTTCTCATAAGTTCTGCCATAGATCTCCAAAGTGACCCTGTCGGATACGCGAGCAACGGCCTCCATGTATCTGATTAACTGATCGTTATTAACATGCCATTCTCCAACCTCGTACCCGAGCACCTCCTTGGGTGTAGGAATTGACTCGTGATATTCGTTAGCAGGTAAATAGTAGGAAAGGTCTATCTGAGCAAAAATCCTGTTCGAAAAGCAAAATGTGACTAACAGGAAAAAAATTAAATGTCTGGTCATGGGATGTTATTTTTTCATTACTAAACATAGTATTTATTTATCATATTTTTAAATCCTGCAAATCACAATAATGGATTTTGGATATTTTAAATTGATTTTTCTATATCAACAAAATTTCCGTAATTGTATAAAGGAATTAGGAAATATTTACCCTATTATTTAATGAAAAGGCTTTTGTGCGTGCTGCTATTGTGGCTGTGTTTAACTTTAGTTGGTCGGGCCCAATCTTCACTATTGAAATCAGGTCCCATGGTTGGATATTCCACAATGAAGGAGGTGCTGTTGTGGGTTCAAACCACCAAGTCTTGTGAGGTGAAATTTGCCTATTGGAAACTTGGTGACCCAGGCAACAAATTTAGCACGGAAGAGGTGATTACCCAAAAAGATCAGGCTTACGTGGCAAAGCTTGTGGCCGATGAAATAGAGCCTGGACAAAAATATGGATATCAATTATACATCAACAGCAAGTTGGTTAAAAGACCTTACCGGCTGACATTTCAGTCGCAACCCTTGTGGCAATATCGAACGGACCCACCACCCTTTAAATTTATTGTCGGAAGTTGTGCTTATATTAACGAAGCCGCGTATGACAGGCCCGGAGATGGTTATGGTGGAGATTATGAAATATTTGGCAGTATCTACAAGGAAGGCGCGGATTTTATGGTATGGATGGGTGATAATACTTATTTGAGAGAGGCGGATTGGAACAGCCGGACAGGTATATACCATCGTTATACACATACCCGTTCCACAAAAGAGATACAGCCCGTTTTTGGTTCTATGCATCATTATGCTATTTGGGATGATCATGACTACGGCCCGAATGATTCGGATCGTTCTTTTTGGAACAAGGAAATCACCACCGAGGCCTTTAAGCTATTTTGGGGCAATCCGAATTATGGTGTGACAGGAATGGGAGGTGTTGCGGGCACTTTTTTCTGGAATGACGTTCAATTCTTTTTGTTGGATGACCGGTACTTTCGCTCGCCAAAACATCGCACAGATGGCAGCCCGCGAACGATACTTGGAAAGGAGCAGTACCAATGGTTAATTGATGCTTTGACCTTTAGCCGGGCTAGTTTCAAATTTATCGTTATCGGTAGCCAGGTATTGAATACCGCCAAAGCCGGGGAAAATTATGCTAACTACGCTGAAGAAAGACAAAAGCTAATCGAGGCCATATTTGATTCCAAAGCCAGTGGGGTTGTTTTCCTGGATGGCGATCGACACTATACAGAACTAAGCGTGCTTAACGAAGCCAGGCAATATCCATTGTACGATTTGACAGTCTCTCCGCTAACCGCAGGCGTGTATAATCCAAAAGATGAGAAAAATGACCTAAGGGTTCCTGAGACGCTGGTGGTAGAAAGAAATTATGGATTATTGGAAATTTCAGGTCCGCGAAAAGACCGTGTTCTTTCCATAAAAATTAAAAACAAGGAGGGGAAGTTGCTTTGGGAAAACAAGATCAGGGCGGCTGATCTAAAATAGATAATTAACAATAAGATAATTATTTTCACGGTGCTGATAAAATGCAGGTATATTAAATTCGCACTAAGCCAGTTCAAAGTATCCGTCTTAAAATAGATGGTTGAAGGAACATAATTCCCAAGAGTTCTAAAAAAACACGCTTACTAAAACTGATATTAACTAAAATCAATCACTCATGAAAAAAATTCTACTTTCTTTAACATGTGGTATGCTACTGATTTTATGGGGTAGTAGTACTGCGCACGCACAGACAGGGACTGTGGAGGGAACCGTCCTGGATGGCGATAACCAGGAGGCCCTGATTGGCGCCACGGTGGTGCTTAAAGGGACAACAAAAGGTGCTACTACCGATATCAACGGCAGGTTTACGTTATCGGCGTTAGATGCAGGTAGACAAACCATCGTCATTTCATATGTAGGTTATCAAAATAGAGAAATGTTTGTCGATGTAATTGGTGGACAGACCGTTGATCTAGGAAATGTGACCATTTCAGTGGGGGCAGTAGGGCTGAAGGAGGTAGAAATAATTGCCTCAGTGGCTATTGACAGAAAGACACCGGTAGCGGTCTCAACCATTAAAGGATCTGAAATTGAAGCAAAAATAGGCAACCAGGAATTTCCCGAAATTTTAAGATCAACCCCTTCTATTTACGCTACGAAACAAGGTGGAGGCTTTGGAGACTCCAGAATTAACGTAAGGGGGTTTGACCAGCGGAATACCGCAGTATTAATCAATGGCGTCCCGGTAAATGATATGGAAAACGGCTGGGTTTTCTGGTCAAACTGGGCAGGATTAAGCGATGTTACCAGCAATATTCAGGTACAAAGAGGACTCAGCGCCTCCAAGTTGGCTATTGCTTCGGTGGGTGGAACTATTAACATTATTACCAACGCCGCCGAAATGAAAAAAGGCAGCAAAGTGGGTTATACCGTGGGGAATGATGGTTATAATAAATTCGCCATTTCTACCTCAACCGGCCTAACAGAGAATGGCTGGGCGATCAGCTTACAAGCTACACACACCAGGGGAGATGGCTATATTGACGGGACGGAATTCCGGGCTTATTCTTATTTTGCTTCTGTTGCCAAGATATTCAATGATAGACATTCTATTCACTTGACGGCGCTTGGAGCACCCCAATGGCACAACCAACGGGAAATTGGTCAATTTGATGGCATCACGCTGGAGACTTTCGATGAAAGAGGTTTAAAATACAATCATTTGTGGGGGACCTTAGATGGTGAGGAGTTTTCCTGGAGAAGAAATTTTTACCATAAACCCAAAGTCTTTATAAATCATTATTGGAATATTTCTCAAAAAACGGAACTGGCTACCACTGCCTACATATCCTATGGTAGAGGAGGTGGTACCGGACCAAGAGGACAACTGAACGGATCATTTGATAACTCCAGCAAATTTAAGGATGAAAATGGACAGATCCGCTTTGAAGATATCCGGCGCTGGAATCAGGGACAGAATGTGCCCGATTTTGGGGACCCGAGAGTAACATGGGGTGAACTCAATCCGGGTGTAGATAATCGCCAGGGTTTCTTTGCTGATAAATTTGTGAATACGAGCGGTGAAGGATTTGTAAGAAGGGCCTCTGTAAACTCACATAACTGGGTAGGAGTCATATCTAATTTAACTCATGAGTTGAGTGATAGGTTTAATCTTACCGCGGGCATCGATCTTCGACACTACAGAGGAATTCACTACAGGAGAATTGATAACCTGCTTGGCGCGGATGCTTATTTTACCAATACAAATATCAATTTGGCAGGGCAGTTTATAACGGAAGAAAAAGAGGCGAAAGCCATTGCTGATTTAAAAGATGACGCCAAGCTAAACTATCACAACGACGGTGTTGTTCAATGGATTGGATTCTTCGGTCAATTGGAATATAATGAAGGGCCACTTTCAGCGTTTGTTTCTAGCTCTCTTTCTAATCAGGGATTTAAGAGGATTGACTACTTTAACTATCTGGACGGCGACGACACAGAAGCCGATGGAAATCCCAAGCAAGAAACGGATTTTGAAAACTTTCTGGGCGGCAATATTAAAGGAGGGATCAATTATAATCTTGATGAACGTCATAATGTCTTTGCTAACGCCGGATTTTATAGTAAGCAACCAATTTTTGATAATGTCTATCTGAATTTTTTGAATGAAGTAAATCCTGATGTCGAGAATGAAAGAGTACTGGGCTTTGAATTAGGCTATGGATATCGATCAAAAATGTTCAGTGCTAACCTTAACTTATACAGGACTGCCTGGACCAATCGTTTTTTAAGCCGGGATGTTGAAATAGAAAATCAGGACGGGAGAGCAAATTTGGCGGGTATTGACCAGATCCACACCGGCGTGGAGGTAGATATGACCTTCAGGCCAATTAGCAAGCTGACTATTGACGGTATGTTATCAGTAGGAGATTGGACCTATGGTGATAATATATCGGCCGCCGTATTCAATGATGCCAGAGAGAATATTGGTACTTTCACATTTTACCTCGACGGCGTAAAGGTCGGAGACGCTGCACAAACTACAGCGCGAATTGGTGCAACCTACGAAATAATAAAAGGACTAAGATTGTTTGGAAGCTGGTATTATGCGGGCAATCTTTATGCAGATTATGATGTAACCACCGATGAGGTTTTCGAAACACCCGGAAATCAGGCGGTGGAAATTCCTTCTTACAACCTTGTGGATGCTGGCCTTTATTATGATTTCAAAATTGGCAAACTGGATGTAACCTGGAGATTAAATGTTAACAACGTATTTGATGAAGAGTACATATCGGAATTAGATACCAATGAGGTTGGTGAAGATAAATTTAAAGACAACAGAGGTTTTTATGGCTTTGGCACAACCTGGAACTCAGGTATTAGAGTGAGTTTCTAAAGATAGTTTCAATAAACAGGAAAGGGATCAATTTAGTCGATCCCTTTTTTTGTGGCCAGATTTTCTTCCAGTGCGTTATATTTATCTATAATCTGTATTTGATCCGATACCAAGGTGATATTCAGCTTATTTTCTTCCATGAAATTGCTGATTTCCCTGATGTGTTTTTTCATATGCGGTAGGACATCGGTGCCAAAATTTTTCACCTGGATCAGCCGATCTTCGGTTTTCAGGAAATAAACATATTCCACGAAATCGTCCATTACATGGCTGGAACCAGCTTTGTCGCGTTTGACAACTACCTTTTCAACCAGTACCGGCTTTCGATAGTAAGGCAAGGCGCCTTCTAAAACAATTTCAAAGACCTGCATTTTTGAAGGAGGACTGTCCGGTTTTCGGCTCAGGGCGGTAAAAGCTCTATTGTATTTAAGCTTTTTATCATAAAATTGAAAATACTTTATGCTACTGGCGTGGTAGGTTGTTTTCTTATTTTTGGAGGTGACAATCACATTTTCTTTTTTCTGAATATAATTTATTTCTCCTTTGACAATGCTATTATCGGCCAATACCAGTACGCCTGGATTCCATCCTGATTGGTAATTGGTCCGCTGTCCCAGGACTGCCAGTGGGGCAAAAAAAAATACAAAGCCCAGCCAAAAATTTTTCCTAGTCATATTATGATCTACGAGTTAACCTATGGACTTGTTAGGGGGATTTTTGCCAGAGAGGAAATGAATGCTTTTCGCCATTATTTCAGGCCAAAAAATGTTGCGGAGAAACTATTGAGGATCCCAGGCCATTGAGCGTTAGGAAGTGGTAACCTTTGCCGGGATCTCGTAACTATTAGGGGTCAGCGGGATGCTAAAGCTGAAAACACTTCCTTCTCCTAACTTACTTTCGGCCCAGATGGTACCGCGATTTTTTTCTACAAAATCCTTGCATAAGACCAGTCCCAGCCCGGTGCCTTTTTCGTTGGCGGTGCCGGTAGTGGAATAAGTTTCAAGATCAAATAACTTCGAAAGAATTCTTTCATCAATGCCAATACCATTATCCACTACAGAAAATACACCTTTACTACCCTCCCTCATGGCGGATAGCTTGATGTGATCTCCTTCAGAGGTAAATTTAATGGCGTTGACCACCAGATTCCTGATTACAAGGTTGATCATGTTGGCGTCGGCAAAGGCTTCGAAGTTATCGTGTATTTCAATGATTAACTTCACACCCTTTTTATCAGCTACAGGCTTTAATAATGCCACATTGTCCTCTGCAATCTTTTTCAGGTTAACGGGTTGTGGCTTACTTTCGATCTTGTACATTTGATTTCTGGCCCAGGTGAGCAGATTTTCCAGAAAATCTGTTGTCATCTCCACTTTTGTTCTCAGATCATCTACCAGCTTATTGGTTTCTTCCTGGCTCAGGGCGCCCATGCCGAGTAAATTCAGAAAACCTTGTATCGACTTCAAAGGGCTCCTGAAATCGTGCGAAACAATTGTAAACAAATTGTTTTTAATATGATTTAGCTCCTCCAGGTTATTTTTCTGTATGCTGATGGATTGATTTTGATTGACGATTTCCTGGTTCAGTCTTGCCAACTCCTTATTTTTCAATTCGATCTCTGTATGCTTTTGGGTCAGTATGTTGTTGCTTTTTTGTTTGCGGCGATTGTTTTTGTATAAGATGGAAGCTATGATAGCCAAAAATGTTAACACCACTACTAAAACATTCCGCTGCATGGATTGTCTTTGAATCTGTTCCTGCTGAATGATGCGATCTTTGTTAAGCGATTCGATTTGGATTTGCTGCTTTTCTATTTCATAGTTTTCCCTGAGATTTTCCAAATCGGCAATTTTCTGGACCTGAATTAAGCTGTCATTTAAACTTTGGGTAATTTCAAAAAACTGTAGTGCCGACTCGTGACGCCCCATTTGCTTGTAGGCTTTATATTGGATCTCAGTGGCCTCCTGCACTATTTTGATGTTGCCTATCTTTTTGCTAATTTCATAAGCCTTTTTGCTATAGGCTACACTTTTGTGATAGGCGCCCATTTTTAGATAGATTTCCGCCAGAATGTTGTAGGTTTTAGATTCGCGGGCCAGGTTATGGAGTGGCTTGTTAATTTTTAACGCTTTCAGGACTACCTCGATGGCATCGTTAAAAAGACCTTGCTTGTTATAAGTTATACCAAGGTTGAGCAGGCTTGAAACTATGCCGTCTTTGTTGTCAAGGGCCTCCTTGATTTTTAATGACTTGTTAAAATATTCCAGGGAAGTTTTATAATTTCCTTTGGTCCGGTAAATGACACCCAGATTATTGTAACCATAGGCGAGGCCGATGCTGTCGTTTAATGATTCATTGATTTCCAGTGATTTTTTATAGTGCTCCAGCGCCTGGTCAAATTCCCCTTTTTCTTTGTATAACAACCCAAGGTTATTGTAGATAGAAGCTATACCATCCTTATTTTCAAGCTCCTCATATATTTTCAAAGAATGCAGGTAGTGTTTTAATGCATCGATAAAATTGCTTTGCTCATAATAGAGAACTCCGATGATATTGTGCGCCTTGGATATGTTGTTTTTGTTTCCAATGATTTTTTCTCGCGCCAATGCCCTGGTTATATAGGCCATGGCATTGCGGTAATCACCCGTACGGCGTAATAACCTGGCAACTTCTCTTTCAGCATGGGCCAAAAACATTTCATTTTGAAGCTTCTGAGCCAATTTTTCAGATCGGTATGCAATAACCAATGCGGTATCCGGATTATTCTCGTAATAATAATCTATACATTTGAGCATTACCTCCAGCCGCGCGGTATCATTGGTGGCCTGTTGAAAATCCTGAACTAAATGCTCTATATTAGTCTCCTGTGCCTGGGTATACCCGGTACAAAAAACTAGAACCAACATGTAAAAAATCTTTTTCATCCTTAACCAAACCTTGGAACTTATTACATTTTAAGAGCCAACCTTTTACCTATACTTTTCAAATTCTCAGATAAAAATCACTACTATATACAAATATTAGTAACGTGGTAACCTTAAGGATCATTAGCCATCTTATCCATGTATTATTTTTATGATTTTTTGATATGAGTAAGAGAAGGTTTAATAGGAATATTCCTAGATTTGCCAAAAATGAGACTCATCATGGCATTTGGAAAAGGGCTCTTTGCGCAGGCGCAAAAATCAGATATTCTTTGGTTAATTGAACAAAATGCTGGCCGTCATCACCATTGTTTTTGCTGGCGGAATGCGACACTAATCAAATAAGCCTGCAGTGGTACCCGGTGGTATTTTGTTAAGATGGCGGTAAGCCATTTCCGTGGCTTCTCTTCCCCGCGATGTGCGTTTTATATAGCCTTCCTGAATCAAAAAAGGTTCGTAGACTTCTTCGATGGTTTCGGCTTCTTCACCGCAGGCTGTAGCGATGGTACCTAAACCTACCGGTCCACCCTTGAATTTATCAATAATGGTTGACAGGATCCTGTTATCCATATCATCCAATCCATGTTGGTCAACATCCAGGGCCTTTAGCGCCAGCTCAGCAATATTTTTGGTGATGGTTCCATCTCCTTTTACCTGCGCAAAATCCCTGGTTCGTCGCAATAGATTGTTGGCAATACGCGGTGTTCCGCGGCTCCGGCGGGCTATTTCCTGTGAGGCGTCAGGTTTTATCGGCGTGCTTAAAATTTGTGATGATCTTTCCACAATTCCCGAAAGGATATCGGCGCTGTAGTATTCCAACCTGGCATTAATTCCAAACCTTGCGCGAAGTGGTGAAGTAAGTAATCCGGCTCTGGTAGTTGCACCAACTAGTGTGAAAGGATTAAGGCTTATTTGCACCGACCTGGCGTTGGGACCGGAATCCAACATGATGTCGATCTTGTAATCTTCCATTGCCGAATAAAGGTATTCTTCAACAATAGGGTTGAGGCGGTGAATCTCATCGATGAATAAAACGTCGTTTTCCTCCAAATTAGTCAATAATCCCGCCAAATCACTGGGCTTGTCCAAAATCGGGCCCGAGGATACTTTAATATTAGTATTTAGTTCGTTGGCTATTATATGCGATAAGGTGGTTTTACCCAACCCCGGAGGGCCGTGCAGTAAAACATGGTCAAGTGCCTCCTGTCTTTGCTTGGCGGCTAATACGAAAATTTTGATATTTTCAATTATCTTATGCTGGCCGGTGAAGTCCTCGAAACTCAAGGGTCGCAACGCCCTTTCTACCTCCCTGTCGGCCGGTGACAATTCGCCAGGATCCCCGCTTAAATAGTCTTCTCGCATGCTTTAGCACTTAATAGTTAATGATAGACCAGACTGCACTGGATAACGCTTTCCCGCTAATTTAGTTATCTGCAATATAATATTTCATAAATAAGCTTTAAATTGCCTTTAAAGTAGAATAAAATGAAGAAAGTTTTTAACATAAAACGGATATTCCCGCTATTGGTAATTCTGGTATTATTGTTTGTATGGCAATATCGTAAAAAAAGTCAGAAACCGGTAAATTTTCATATTACCGGAACCACCATGGGAAAAATTGGTTATAACGTTAAATACATTGATGAAAAAACAGGGCATAATTACAAGCCTGAAATTGATTCACTATTGACTTCTTTTAATCAATCCTTATCTCCCTACATTCCCGATTCAGAGATTTCCAAATTCAATAGTAACACGTTGTTGAAATATGAGAGCGAATTTTTTTGGCCTGTTTTAAAAGAGAGCAAAAAGGTATTTGAAAATACCGGGGGGGCATTTGATCCGACGATCATGCCCCTGGTAAATGCCTGGGGCTTTGGTCCTCAGAAATCTGAACAGCCCGATTCGAGCACCATCGAAGAACTCAAAAAACTGGTGGGATTCAATAATATCTTCTTCGACAGCCTGGCAATATGTAAATTGGAGAAGGATGTGAAACTGGATTTTAGCGCTATTGCCAAAGGTTATGCCGTCGATTTGGTGGTTGATTACCTCAGTTCCCAGGGTATAGATAATATTTTTGTTGAAATAGGGGGGGAGGTAGCGGCCAAGGGATTCAACACGGCTGAAAATAAATCCTGGACGGTAGGAGTGGAGGACCCTACAAAACCACTGGATGAAAGAGCGCTTTTCACAGCTTTTCCCCTTAACGACAGGGCCATTGCCACCTCGGGAAATTATCGCAATTTCCGAATTGTTAATGGGAGAAAGGTTAGCCACACCATCAGTCCATATACCGGTTACCCGGTGGAACATTCCTTGTTGAGTGCGTCGGTCTTCAGTGATCGCTGCATTATGGCAGATGCGTACGCTACTGCATTTATGGTGGTTGGTCTGGAAAAATCAATAGAAATAATCGAAAAAATCCCAAAGCTGGAAGCCTTCCTGATATTCAGTGATCGCCAGGGACGACTAAAAACCTATGTTTCCGAAAGCCTGCAGGGCGAACCGCTTAAGTAGCATCGGATTTAATAGTAAATTGATATTTTGAAGCACATTATTTTTAAAATATCAATTCATTCCCTTATTTGCAGCGTTATTGCAACAAGAAAGGTATTATCCGTATGAGCAAAAAAAAGGAATGGTTTGGGGAATGGTTTGATTCTCCCTATTATCATATTCTTTACAAGGATCGGGATAACTTAGAGGCCAGCACTTTCATAGATAATATCTGTAACTACCTGGGTTTTTCGAAAACAGATAAAATTCTGGATCTGGCTTGCGGCAAGGGAAGACATGCGATTTATCTCAACAAGAAGGGGTTTGACGTAACGGGAATAGATCTATCTGAGAAGAATATAAAATATGCCAGTCAATTTAGCAATGCAAAATTAAGCTTCTACATTCACGATATGAGAGAAGTCTTTGCCTACAATCAGTTTGATTATGTGCTTAACGCATTTACCAGCTTTGGTTATTTCGATTCGGCGGAGGAACATAAATTAGCCATAATAGCAGCTGCTAAAGCGCTTAAACCGGGTGGAGCTTTGATTATAGATTTTCTGAATACCTACAGGGTTGTTAATCATTTGGTGCCGGCGGAGGCCAAAAAGGTAGATGGTATTTTATTTAATATCACCAAGGAGATCAGTGATGACGGATATATTATCAAACAAATTGTTTTTAATCACCAGGGCGACGAATATTGTTACAGGGAAAAAGTAAAGGCAATAAGCCGGGTTGAGTTTTTGGATTTTTTTGGACAGGCGGGTCTATCGTGTAAAGCTTTGTTGGGTGATTATGACCTGAATGCTTACCGAAAGGAAGTGTCGGACAGGATGATATTTGTGGTTGAAAAATAAAACAGTATGATTGTTGATATTATAGTGCTCTTTTTTTCGGTATTTCTGACGGGCTTGATATTATTATCAAAACCCTTCAAAGGAATTGCCAATCTAAAATCCTTTTTAATTTTTGGAGGATCTTATTTGTTTTCCTTAACAATCATTCACCTTTTACCCGAGGTATTTCATCACGCAGAAGAAGACGTGACACTGGGCTATTTTGTGTTGCTGGGATTTTTTCTTCAGTTGGCACTTGAGCATTTTTCTCAAGGCATAGAGCATGGCCATGTGCATATTCGCAAAGACTCTTCCGGAATTTTATCAAGGCCAATATTTCTGTTGATCTCTCTTTCCATTCACGCTTTTTTAGAAGGCACGTTGTTGGCGCATCCTAATATTGTGGTTCATGAGCATAGTTCAAAGGCTTTGTTAGTAGGTATTGTTTTACATAAAATCCCCGCAGCGATAGCCCTGTGTTCAGTATTATTGTCGGTTATGGAAAGCCGCGTTAAGCTGATCACTTATATTTTCATTTTTGCCGCAGCTTCACCCCTCGGGTTGTTATTGAGTGATTATTTGATTGACATTAATTTTTTGTCCAGCCGCCTGTTTTTGATATTATTTGCTATAGTAAGTGGAAATTTTCTACACATTTCCACAACAATTTTTTACGAGACCAGCCCCGACCATCACCTCAGCGTCAAAAAGTTGCTAATTAGTATTTTGGGTGCCGCTATTGCCTTATTGGCAGAATTTCTATTGTGATTGCTTTTTTCATCACCCGATTAATCTCGCTATGATCGCTAGTGATAGGGAATTTAGCGCCAAATTGTCCGATTTGGATCACTTAATGGTCGACATTGATACAATTAAGCTGTCGTAAGTAGCGAAGTCACAAGGAGCTGCTATACTGGAGAAACCCTATGTGGAGGCGCATTTTGATAAAAATCTGAATTTTTTAGAAGTTGGCACGCATATTGTTAAACTATAAGTGAAGTTAAAACAGCCGGGACGGAATGTCAGGTAGGGACAGTTGAAGGTTAGGTGTAGTATATTTATAATCATTGTTCCCGGGTGGAATTTAATTCAATGAAGGAGGTCCGAGATTTAAACTATTTCGGAGATTAACTTCCTGATAAACTATAGATTTACCAAAAACTACTTTATTGCGTTACTAATGAAAACCAATAAAGAGTCAAAGGTATCAGGCCCGGAGAGCAAACGCTCTCCTTTTTTTATTTAATAGAAAATCTTTTTTAAGATTTGCAGAAACCTTTTTGGTACTAACAGGGTCTTTATATAAAATCTGTGAGAGATTTTTACATAAAATACCCATTTAGATAACAAATTGATAATAATTACGGTAATACATACCAAAAATCGTATTTTTGCGTGATTATAAAAAAATAGGTTATGATCAATATACTCAATAAAAAAGCAGCTAAGAAATTTAGAAAAAGTGATGTAACGATCTTTGACCGGTCTTACATCAACAAATTTGATCTTGCGTTAAAGAATTTCGAAATCTTTGTGAAGGAGGAAACCGGCAGAAGTTTTAAGAAAAAGTAATCCATATTCCCCTATCAAATAATTTTTTAAGTCCCATTTTCAGAATAAATTCATCATACCCGATTTTCGAAATCGTGTTGTATCATAAGCAGGCATACTTTTTCCGCTGTAATATTTGTTAAGACTGGTTTTAAACAGCTTTGTAATGGCTTCTGCCAGTGGCCCTGTGCCTGTCATTCTTCTGCCCCATTCGCTGTCATTGACCTGTCCGTCGTGGATTTGCGAAATTTGATTCCAGACTTTGTTAAACCTGTCCGGAAAGTTCTTCTCAAGCCAATCTTTAAACAGGTATTGGATAGCGCCATTTAGCCTTACCATGGTCATACCCGCTCCCATAGCGCCGGCCTCGGCCGCCTTTTTCATGATGGTTGGCATCTCATGGTTATTGAGTCCTGGGATAATAGGTGCTACCATAACGCCCACAGGAATTTTCGCTGCCGCCAATTTCTCAATTACCTTAAGCCTTTTATAACAGTTTGCGGTTCGTGGCTCTAGCTTCAGCCTTAACTTTTCATTTAGCGTGGTGATTGAAATGCTGACCTTAACCAGGTTGTTTTCACTTAATGCCTGCAATAGATTTAAATCCCTTAAAATAAGACTGTTTTTTGTGATGATCCCAACCGGGTTTTGGTATTTGACCAATACCTTCAGTAGTTGTTGGGTTATTTTAAATTTTCTTTCAAGCGGCTGATAACAATCTGTGTTACCGGATAGCATAATGGGGAGGGGTTTCCAGGACTTTTTTAAAAGCTCCTTTTCCAATAGCTTCGGCGCATCCGGTTTGACAATGATCTTACTTTCAAAGTCTGTTCCCGCACTGAACCCCCAGTACTCATGGGAATTTCTGGCATAACAATAAATGCAGCCATGTTCGCAACCTTGATAGGGATTCATTGAAAGGCTAAAAGCCAGGTCAGGGCTTTTTACCTGATTGACTATTTTTTTAGGATATTCATAATATACCCGGGTTGATTTGTTCAAAGTCATCATTTCATCAATACCTTCGTGATGCTCGTGAACGTATTGCTGAACCAGGAACTTGTTTTTGGCATTAAATTGGGCTCCTCTGCCCTTGATGTAATCGCTTTCCATATTTACTAAAATAATTAGTAAATATGGAAAAAGCTAAAAATTTTAGTTTTAATTAAAAATTATTCTGTTTTAGGTTTTGCGAGTTGATTTAATCCACCCGACTGATTGAGCCACCGCTATTGGCACTGACATAAGTTTTATCAGGTTGCCCCTTATATCGAATTTTACCGCCGCTATTAGCTTTTGCGTTGATGCGATTAGTAGCTTGAATCTTGGCGGACCCAGCACTGCTGACAGCCGCAGACACTTCTTCGCAAGCAAGATCGTAAGCTTTTAAACGACCAGCGCTGGATATATCGATGTCTTGATATTTTGCATTTCCAGCAATCTCCAGACTGCCTGCACTTGATATTTTTATTTCCAGCTCATCTACATTTACATCCAATTGCCCGCTACCTGCACTGCTGATGTCAATTTCCATATCATCGGATTTGATGGTTCCTTTTGAGTAAACACTGGCTGCGGAACTAATGGAGATTCCATTGATTTCTTTATAAGTCAGATAAACCACAACATCGATATTCCTCCTCCGTCGATCCTGATCCAACCTGATTTTTAAGGATCTGCCTGATACGTCTGTCAAAACTTCGCTGGTTTCCATACCGTCTGTTTCTATAATGCAGCTTTCTTTATCCCCTTTTTCGACATAAACTTTTATGGCTTGTCCTACATTAATTTTGGAAAATGGGGACAATTGCCTTGTTTCTTTGTTCTGAGCGCATGCGATTGTGGCTATAAGGCAAAAAAGCAGGCTTAAGTGTAGATTTTTGATAAGATTCATGGTTAGTTTTTCTTTTAATAGATGCGGAAATTTTTCAATGGTTGCATCCGGGTATAAAATGATGTCCATGTATACCTTGGCTGTGCCCTAAAGCTGATTTTATCTGTCCCCTTGACCAACTGGTGTACCCGAATCTGAGCGGCTCAGGCAAACCAAGACCTCAACATCTTCCGGTATTTGACTTTGATCCAATCCCGGTGCAGGTTTTGTGGCGAACTTTATAACTGTTTTTTTCGGATGGGGCCTGTCTTTTTACAGGGTGGCACAGATAATTGTTAAGTACTTATTTTATATTAAAGATTTCACATTTTTTGTAATTTCATCAAGTAATTTTCTAATTTTAGGTTCTTAATTTTATCTTTTGATCATCAATAATATTATCAATTATGGCTTTAAATATTGGCGACACCGCTCCTTCCTTCTCTTTATATGACACGGACAAAAACCAGGTCCAACTAGCAGATTTCCAAGGCAAAGATCTCGTGGTCTTGTTTTTCCCTCTGGCATTTACAAGTGTCTGTACCACAGAGCTTTGTAGCATGAGAGATAATATTGGCGATTATAATGCATTAAACGCAGAGGTGGTGGCAATTTCGATAGACACACCTTTTACATTGGGAAAATTTAAGGCGGAACAGAATTTAAATTTTCCGTTGCTGTCAGATTTTAACAAAGAGGTTTCCAAGGCCTACGGAGCACAGTACGATGAATTCGTTCTTGGCTTGAAAGGAGTAGCCAAAAGATCTGCCTTTGTAGTTGATGCGGAAGGTAAAATTAAATACGCTGAAGTATTGGATGACGCTACAAAACTACCGAATTTCGACGCTGTTAAGGCGGCATTGTCCTGACTTGTCTTCTCTGACTTGAGGAGCTTCCCTTTGGCAATTTTTTATCTTAGATGGATATTGTTAACATTTTCGCTGGCATTCTTGTCTTATCCGCAGTTTTTGCGTTTTTGAACAGGCGGTATATTAATTTGCCCACCACTATTAGCTTAATGATTGCGGGCCTGTTTCTGTCCCTTTTGGTTCAGATGCTGGGCGAGTTTTCGCCATCCTTCCGCAGCGGTGTACAGGATACGTTGGCAAGATTGGATTTTACGGAATTCCTGCTGGAATTTCTACTCAGCTTTTTGTTGTTCGCCGGTGCCATGCATACCAATTTGGAGAAGCTAAAGACTTTTAAGTGGCCCATTTTAAGTTTTGCTACCATCGGGGTCCTGATGTCTACTTTTCTCATTGGTGTCTGCCTTTATTACTTACTGCTATTGATAGGGAGCCCGATCGCTTTTATCTATTGCTTATTATTTGGAGCCTTGATCTCTCCAACGGATCCCATCGCAGTTTTAGGGATTTTGAAAAAAGCCAAGGCTCCTGAATCGCTGGAGATCAAGATTACAGGAGAGTCGTTATTCAATGACGGCGTCGGAGTTGTCATTTTTCTGGTAGTTTTTAAAATTGCGAAGAGTGGGTTGGATCAAATTCATTTTTCGGAAGTGATTCACCTTTTGGCAATGGAGATATTGGGAGGTGTGGGTCTGGGATTCCTGATTGGCTATCTGGGGTACAGGATGATGAAGTCCATTGATCATTATCAAACCGAGGTATTGATAACATTGGCAGTGGTGATGGGTGGCTATAGTCTGGCCAGTTACCTGCATTTTTCCGGACCATTAGCCATGGTTGTTGCCGGGTTACTGATTGGTAATCAGGGAGTCAAGCGAGCGATGTCTCAGGTGACACGAGACTATGTGCAAAAATTCTGGGAAATGATCGATGAGATCCTAAATGCTGTTTTATTTGTTTTAATAGGGCTCGAACTTATTCTGATCCCCTTTCAATTTACCTATGTAACCGTCGGACTGGTTGTAACAGCCATTGTTTTAGCGGTGCGGTACGTTTCATTAGCCTTTCCCTCCTATGTTTTAAAATTTAGAAAGACCTTTGCGCCCAATGCATTGCCAATTATGACCTGGGGAGGGCTGAGAGGAGGCATATCTATAGCTTTGGCATTGTCTTTACAGCCTGAAATGGAGAAAGAATTTATAGTAGCCATTACTTATACGGTAGTATTATTCTCCTTGATAATACAGGGACTCACCATAGAAAAACTGGTAAAAAGACTCGGCCGTATTTAACTAGATGGTTTTAACATGCTCCCGACAAAAATATATATAGTCAAGTGCCGGTGGCTCAATATCGTCTGACCTGAGTAGTTGAACAATTTGCGCCCGATGGTGTGTACTATGATTTGCTACATGTATAATGATGTCAGCCAACTTGGTTTCAAATGATTGATTCTTGGTATTTTGATAGGCGATGACTTCCTCAAAAGAGTTCATTGCGTAGCTCTGAAGAAACTGGATCCAATCCTCAGAACTTTTATGCGTTAACTCAATAAGGTCCGATAGTTTTTTTGCTTCCCACAACACCTGATTCCCAGAAGGAAGGTTGTTAATCCTCATCAACCAAATATTCTGGGCTACTAAAATATGGTTGTACAGTGTAAGGATCCTTTCTTCCTTGATTTTATTTTTTTGTAAGCATATTAAAAGTTTTTGATTTGCCCAATCGTTGTACTTAAACAACCCTAATAAATAATCTTTCATTAGCTTGTGCGCTTTTTAATTTGAGACTCCCTAAATGTAATAATCCCCAAAGGAATAACCCAGGCTATATCATTCATCAGAACATAGAACAGGAACTTTTTGTTTGCCTGTTGATTCATGATTTCAAAATAGAACCATATTGGGTCAATTATTTTTGATAATAGCCCTATTATTATTAAATACCAATATTTTTTTGGATAAAGTGCGCTTACAAAGCATAATAGTGAAAACAGGAGGTTGCTGATCCCTGCATATTCAATTAGTGTTGGGCTATCTTTTCCGGATTCGGTTATCCATTGAAAGAACGCATCGGGGAAGTTATAGATGAATAACCCCCATACCAGTCCATAAACACTGGCCAAAAGCAGTATTCCCCGCATCCATGGAGGTATGCCCGGTTGTATTTCTCCCTGCCTAATCTCCATCCGTAATTTTTAACCAAATTAAGCATATAAATTAAACAATTTTATGCTTAATTTTACCGCTCAATTAAAATGAAGTCATATGTTAGCTGAAACTATTATAGCCAGTGGCGCCAATACATTTATCTGGATAGTAGCCGTTATTGTTGGTATCGTAGCCGCTCTTGGGTTTATTGATAACAGAAACGAGAAGAAAGCATAGTCTGGCAGGGCTTTCCGCCGGTATTCTATAAAATGGTGCGTCAGGCTTAGTCCTCCCAGGGGTTGGTAGCCCAAACAGTCAATTCTGGTATAAATCCTCTATTATCCATTTGAAGTGCACTGACAATACTATGAGCGATCTCCTGGCTTCTTAATTTTTTAATTTCCTCCCCTCTTTCGACTCTGTCTTGACTATTAAAGGCAGTGGTTACTTCGCTGGGATTGATGAGCATTACCCGTACGTTGAATTTTCGCAGCTCGACCTGCCAGCATTCCGTCATGCCTCTCAGCGCGAACTTTGAGGATGCATAGATAGTACCCCTCTCAAATCCTTTCTTGGCGGCTGTGGAACCTATATTTATAATGTTGCCATATTTTTGGCTCTTAAAAATCTCGGCAGCTACCTGTGCCATCAAGGCGGCACCAAAAACATTGGTCATGTACACCTCCTGAAAATCTTCTACCGTAATATCGGAAAGCAACGGGAAGTGGCCAATGCCGGCATTGTTGATAAGGCAATCCAAACCACCTAAATAGCCCATCGCCTCTTCATAGGTTCTTTTGATATCAGATACGTCACTTACATTGGCAACCACCGGGAAGGCACCAATTTCCTTAACAGTTGTCCTTAATCTTTTTTCATCACGACCTGTTATTACTACCTTGGCACCCTGATCGATTAATAGTTTAGCGGTAGCTTTGCCAATGCCCAGGCTTCCTCCCGTAATGATTATCCTGCTGTTTTCTATTTTCATGCGATTTTATTTATTAAATGAATTTTATTTACGGACATCCCTACACAATTTTCCGCAACCATATATAACGGAAATTATGAAGTCAGGGCTAATAATTATAAAAGAATTGTGCCATTTCGCCATCTTTATGGTCAACTGTCGTTGATCGGGAGCTGGAAGGCATTTGAGCAATCCCAAAATCATCTTTTTCTCACAGATTTAACTGGGCTATTGGTGGATGTTTGTAATCGTTATTGACGTAATTATCCGGAAATTCATAATCAAAAATTGGTTACTTTTTGGAAGAAATGAAGATATATAAGTAGCAAGTGCAATAAAAACAATAGAAAGTAGCAAGCAATAGACCACATGCACCAAAATGGGAAACCGATATCAAAGAGAACACCTTTTATAATTCTGTACCCAAGCAGTGGAACCAAAACCTCCGGACATAACCCCGAGGTTTTGTTTTTTTAGAGCGCTGCTAAATTCGTTGGACAACAGCCATGCTTTGTTGTTACACCCATGAGCACTGCTCAGAATTAATCCATGGTCTGGACGGTAAAGAGAAGGCAAACTGAAAACGGATCAGGGTTTTCATAATATTAGATAAAATCAAACATTTCAAGTGGTCAGGGGGCGGTATCTACATGTTCAATATCGCTACAACAGGACAATCTCGTTAATGATATCCTTACCAATTTCTTTTTCAAAAATTTCAATAATCTTTGGTTTGGAGAGTTTGAGTTCATTTTTTAAGGGGGCTGAATTCACCTGAACAAAAAGTTTTTTGTCCTTAATAAACAACTTGTTGGTCCGTGCAGCAATAGATTTTCCCATTAATTGTTCCCAGGAATCAACGAGCCTTGTTTCATCAAATTTACCTTGTAAACGATAAACATTTAAAAGGTCTTTAATTGCCTCACCTACCGTGTAAGTATTTGATCTTCTTTGGCTTGTTGGGTCATTTTTTTTGTACTTCATATCAATTGGCGTCGTGCAATTTGTGGTAAAACGTAGCGAACGTTAAATATAACCAAAGTCCACGGCATTTTTGTATAGTTGGTGACCACTTAGCTGGCTCCTCCCATATTTTTCATACGCCTATACATACGTAATATTCCGGACTATTCCAATCTGCAAATGAATTTAAAAATCATCAAATTTATATGATTGAACGCTAAACCTTTACAGGATTTTGGTTAAACACACACAAGCCTTTTTGTTTAATCCTGTCCACAAATCATTTTAATACAATTGGAGACTATGCAAAATACTTATGGTATCGATATGTCGTCTAGCTCAAAAGTCAGGGTAAAGCCAATTTATAAAGTAGACGAAATAGCGGAAAAGAAGGCCAACGCCGCTGAAGAAGCGCAAGGCATGATAGAGAGCGGTATTGCACGGGACAAAACAATTCATTATTTGATCGAAGCTGGTTATTCCCGGGAAGATGCGGAAAAGCAGGTAAGTAACCTGGAGCTGATAGGAAAAAAAGCAAAAAACCGAAAAGCGAGGAAGAAGATATTGATAGGTGTACTTTTAGTAATAACAGGGTTTATAATGGCAGCGGGTCCCAACCCTATTTTTCCTGTTAACCTGAGTCTTTTACTGGCAGGCTTGATTGTTTTTTATGGCGGCATACAGTTTTTTAAGGGGTTTACTGCCAAAACCAATTAACCCCCCACAGGGGAAATGACTGACCAACAAAATTGAAATGCTATTCAATTCTTTTGATGTTTCCACTTTCAATGAGAAACAGGTCCATGTCAGACTTTAAACTTTCGAAGATGGCCCGGGTCCTTTCCGGTCTGGCGTCAGTCACGAAAATCTGACCAAATTTATGCTCACCCAACATTTGCATGAGCTTCTTGATCCGGAAATCATCCAGCTTATCGAAAATATCGTCTAAAAGCAATAAGGGCTTAAAGGCTTTCTGGTCTTTGATGATATCGTACTGTGCCAGTTTTAAGGCAATCACAAATGACTTTTGCTGTCCCTGCGAACCAAATTTTTTGAGTGGATAATCTTCAATTTTGAAAACATAATCATCTTTATGAATTCCCAGTCCTGTTCTGTGCAGTGCCATATCCCTTTGCAAATTATGACGGAACCGGCTATCAAAATCCGGTTGGACCAATTCGGAAGTATAGTGAAGTGAAGTATGCTCTTTCTGCTCACTGAGGTTTTTGTAGTGCTGCTCAAATATGGGGACAAATTTTGTGACAAAGCGACTTCTTTCCAGATGTATTTTATGTCCCAGATCCAAAATGATCTGATCATAAGGTGCTATCAGATCCATGTCAGGATTTCCTGATTCGGCAAATTGCTTCAACAAAGAGTTTCTTTGTTTTAACCCATGGTTGTACTGCATCAGGTTACCCAAATAAGCAGGGTCTATTTGAGAAATGATCACGTCGAAAAACCTTCTTCTGCCTTCTCCACCACCTCTGATAATGTCAGTGTCGTGCGGGTTAATTAATACCAGTGGAAATTTTCCAATATGTTCACTGATCTTTTCGTAAGGTTTTTGATTCAGCTTCACCACCTTTTTCTGCCGGAGTTGCAAACTGCATTGAACCTGGTATTTTTTGGTGTTAACACGGAAATTGCCTCTTATGGAGAAATAATCTTTATCATGTTGAATATTTTGATTGTCAACGATATTAAATGCACTTTTAGTTAATGACAAGTAATGAATGGCATCCAGCAAATTGGTTTTTCCACTACCGTTTGCACCCACAAAGCAATTAATCTCCTTGGGAAATGCTACTTCCAGTGTAGAGTAGTTTTTAAAGCAGTTTAAACTTATATTTTCGAGGTGCATTAATATCTTTTCGAATGTTTTTATTTAATTTGCAGTTGGGAATAATTATCTGCCCATTTTCAAAAATTTAAACATTAATTCCATGGCGGTAGCGAAATCGAGATCAACCACAAAAACAAAATCTAATGGCAAAGCCAAAACAAATGTAAAGTCTAATGAAAACTTTTCAAAAGAGACTTACATGGGGTGGTATGAAAGTATGATGTTAATGAGGAAGTTTGAAGAGAAGGCAGGTCAATTATACGGTCAGCAGAAAATCAAGGGATTTTGTCACCTTTACATCGGGCAGGAGGCATGTGCCGCCGGAGCGGTGTCAGCGTTAATTGAAGGTGACAAATACATAACAGCTTACCGCGATCACGCACACCCAATAGCCCTTGGCTCGGATCCGAGAAAAATCATGGCCGAATTATTCGGTAAAGAAACCGGGATTTCGAAAGGAAAAGGTGGATCCATGCATATGTTTGACAAGGAGCACCATTTTTTCGGAGGTCATGGAATCGTGGGTGGTCAGATCCCATTGGGTGCCGGTATTGCCTTTGCAGAAAAATACAATAAAACCAATAATCTGTGTGTCACCTATATGGGTGATGGAGCGGTGCGGCAGGGTGCCTTTCACGAGGCGCTGAACCTTGCTATGACCTACAAGCTGCCGGTGATATTTGTCATAGAGAATAACGGCTACGCGATGGGCACCTCGGTGGAAAGAACGTCCAACGTAACCGAACTATATACCTTGGGTGAAGCCTATGATATGCCATCGAAACCTGTCGACGCTATGTCGGTTGAAGCCGTACATAAAGCGATGACCGAAGCTGCACAAAGGGCGCGAAGCGGTGAGGGGCCCACTTTATTGGAATTCAGAACATATCGATACAAAGGACATTCAATGTCTGACCCGGCTAAATATCGTACCAAGGAAGAGGTGGAATCTTATAAGCAAAGAGATCCGATAGAGCAGGTCAGAGCCACCATTTTGAAGAAAAAGCTTGGGACCGAAGAGCAACTCTCCAAAATAGATGCAAAGATAAAAGCTTTGGTAGGTGAGTGTGTGAAATTTGCGGAAGAATCGAAATTCCCGGCCGCCGACGAAGCCTACAAGGATGTTTACGAACAACCTGATTACCCGTTTATAAAAGAATAGCCACTCACTTCAAAGATACCGGTTATGTAGTAACAAAGGCTTTCGGGTCTCCTGATGAGCCATTGGACTTGCTCAAATATTGGTGCTCTCCCATAATTAGCTTTTCATCGTGGCATCAAACCGGCTGTTTCCCAATCAAAAAGCCCTTAGAATATAAAATGGGCTGAATAAAATACTTAGGTATTTTTCTAAAAACCGGCGTATCCTTTCAAAAGACTACCGGTATTAACATAATTCTTGATGCTGTTCCGGGTTTTATTAATTTTATTTTTTAAATTTGCGACCTAAATTTTTCAAGATGGCGACAAAGAAAAAAATTAAAACTAAACCAGAAAAGAAATTACTGGAAAGTTCTGAAGAGTTGGCCGAAAAGCTTTCCAGAACAGAGCAGTGGGTGGAAGATAATAAAGCGCTGGTTTTTTCTGTTTTAGGTGCGATCGTTTTAGGAATTGGTGCGGCATTGTTTTATAGATATTATATGAACAACCAAGACAATATCGCACAAAGTGAAATGTTTCAGGCACAATACTGGTTTGAAGCTGATAGCCTTGATCTGGCCCTTAATGGTGATGGCAATAACTATGGTTTTCTTGAGGTTATTGACAACTATGGGAAAACCAAGGCAGGAAATTTAGCCAATTTTTACGCCGGTGTGGCCTATATGAAAAAAGGAGATTTTGACAATGCTATTCTTCATTTAAACGAATTCGACGCTGACGATAAATTAGTACAGGGTCGTGCCTATGCTTTGATAGGAGATGCCTATATGGAAAAAGAGGAATACGACAATGCCATAAATTTCTATGGCAAAGCTGCCGCTTACCATCCCAGTGAATATTTTACACCCAAGTATTTGATGAAAGAAGCGCTGGCTTATGAGAAATTGGAAGATTTTGATAATGCTGTTGCATCTTATGATAAAATTATCACCAAGTATTCTAAATCGGCTGAAATTCAGGATGCACGAAAACAGAAAGCACGTATAGCAAGCAAAGCAGCAAAGTAAGCTCTTAAAAAAAATTATAAAGGGGATAAAGCTTTGATGTTTTATCCCTTTTTTTTGCAATAAAAGGTAATTGAGATATGGCTACGGATCAAAAAAATTTAAACGAGTATTCCGATAAAAACCTTGTCGACATCTCGGATAGGCAGTTTGCCATTGTGGTTTCCGAATGGAATGAAGAGGTCACTTCATCACTGTTTGAAGGCGCTATGGCAACATTATTAAAACATGGTGCAACACCAGATAATATAATTCGTAAAAATGTCCCTGGCAGTTTTGAACTTACCTTGGGTGCCCAATGGATGGCACAAAAGGCAACAGTCGATGCAGTGATATGCATAGGCTGTGTAATACAGGGTGAAACAAGACACTTCGATTTTATCTGCGACGCTGTGGCTCAGGGGATTACCAATGTGGGTTTGAAATTTAACAAACCGGTAATATTTGGTGTATTAACACCGGATAACCAGCAGCAGGCGTTGGAAAGAGCAGGTGGCAAACACGGCAATAAAGGCATTGAAGCCGCCATAACTGCTATCAAAATGCTTGGATTTTAACCTTTTTAATTGTTTAACTTGTTATTAACTACCTAAATCATGAAAGTCTTAAAATTCGGAGGAACTTCTGTTGGAAAACCTCAAAGAATGCATCATGTTGCATCCTTGATTACTTCTGATGACAGCCCGAAGTTGGTGGTTCTTTCAGCAATTTCAGGGACTACTAACACACTGGTAAATATTGATCAGGCGCTGGCCGAAGGTAAAGCCGAAATAGCACAACAGCTTATTGATGATCTTTACCAACACTATCAGCAATTTCTTCAGGAGCTTTATCAGGAACCCGATGCCTTACAAAAAGGAAAATCAGTGGTAGACGATCATTTTGGATTGTTAAAGCGATTGCAGGGTCAAGACTATCAGCCGGAATTTGAGAAAGAGATATTGGCGCAAGGGGAATTACTTTCGACAAAACTATTTACTATTTATCTCAAAGCGAAGGGAGTTGCGGTGAGCTTGTTGCCCGCCCTGGATTTTATGGCTATTGACGCCAATCATGAACCGGTTATTGAGGTCATTGAAAAGAAACTAAAAGCTTTGTTATCAGCTGATGAGGGTTCTGGTTTGTTTATCACACAGGGATATATCTGCCGAAATCATGAAGGAAACATTGATAACCTGAAAAGAGGTGGCAGCGATTATTCCGCGAGCCTGATCGGGGCGGCCATAAAGGCGGAAGAAGTACAGATATGGACCGACATTGACGGCATGCACAATAACGATCCCAGAATTGTAGAGAAAACATTTCCGGTATCCAGATTATCTTTTGATGAGGCAGCCGAGCTCAGTTACTTTGGCGCAAAAATTTTGCATCCGGCGTCAATATGGCCTGCCCAGAAGTTCAATATTCCGGTACGGCTGCTGAATACCATGCAGCCTGAGGCCGCTGGAACCTTTATCAGCCAGGATACCAGCGAAGATGAGATCAAAGCAATAGCGGCTAAAGATGGCATTGTTGCCATAAAAATCAAATCCAGCCGTATGCTGTTGGCTTACGGATTTCTAAGAAAGGTATTTGAAGTATTTGAGAAGTATTGTACTCCTATTGACATGATCACCACTTCTGAGGTGGCCGTTTCACTCACCATTGATGACACTACTAATTTACAGCCGATCCTCGATGAGCTACAGGGATTTGGTAAAGTAGAAGTCGATCGTGATCAGACCATTATTTGTATTGTAGGCGCCCAGGTGGCAGGCAACAGGGGCATTGTAAGAAAGGCTTTTGATTCGATCGACAAGGTACCTATCAGGATGATTTCATTTGGCGGGAGCAAGAATAACATTTCTATATTAATCGACACCAAATTCAAGAAACCCGTATTGGATCGGTTGAATATCGGATTATTTAGTATTGATTTAATCGAATAAGATAACGATGGTATGACAAGTGCTTTCTATCTTTACCGGCAGGAAGTGAGGTAGAAAGCAATTAACACCATTGACCCGGAATTTCGGATATGGCAGGACTTGATACGCGTATTTCAATGATTGGCTATATTCCTCAACTGTTTTTTAACAAGTATTGCTCCTATGAAAATAATTGATCTGTCAAAAACAGTACAGTTTAACAAAAGTGATCCGTGGTTCATGCGGATTAAACTAAAGAATTTTCCACATAAAAAAAGCCTGTTTCTGATTCGTTATTTCCTCAATTTACCGAAGTCCCTGTTTCCGAAGAAATTTGAAGGTTGGGCCGACGATAAAATTGTCAACATGGGGGTACATGCAACCACTCACATTGATGCCCCCTGGCATTATGGTCCTGTAGTGGCTGGAGAAAAGGCTAAAACCATTGATGAAATTCCCCTGGAATGGCTTTTTGCGCCTGGGGTTGTCATCAATGTCTCTCATAAAGAGGATTTTGAAGAAATTACTGTTGATGATATCAAACAAGACCTCGAAAAAACAGGATCGCATATTAATGCCGGCGATATAGTTTTGATAAGAACCGACCGGGATCAACTAACGGGAAAGGACTATGTGAACAAAGGAATCGGCATGAGCAGGAGCGCTACCATTTGGCTTATTGATCAGGGCGTAAAAGTCATGGGTATTGATCAATGGGGATTTGATCTACCCTTAAGATACCTGGCCAGGAAGGCCAAGGAAACCCAAAATGCCGAGTTATTCTGGCAGGCCCATTTGGTAGGATTAGAAAAAGAATACCTTCACATGGAGCAATTAACCAATTTGAAAGCCTTACCTCCCAACGGATTTAAAGTAGCGGTATTTCCGCTAAAACTGAAGAATGCCTCAGCCGCACCGGCCAGGGTAGTAGCGATTTTAGAGGATTAGTTTGGCCGTTTCCATTTTGACAGAACGAGAGATTAATTAATTCTCTCATCGCGGTATTTTCACCAACTTCCTGGCCAGCAATCAGTCAAAAAACCATTTAAAGCTTTGATGGAAGAAAACAATCTGAGGTCCAAGGATCTTGTAAAAGTGTTGGATTTATCCAAAGGAACTGTTTCTAAAATATTAAACTACCAAAAGGGACTTTCTAAAGAGACCATTCGTAAACTCTCTAACTACTTTAAAGTTTCCCAGGAAGCCTTCAACCGCCCATATAGACTGGTTAATGAAGTAAACCGGCATTTCCGTAATGCCAGCTTGATGAATACCAAAAAGGATTTAGGGGATGCGGTCAAAATTTAACTTTTGGAATATTCTCATCTCACAAATCCAAGCCTTTATCACAAACAAAAGGTATGACATGACGGTAATGTCATATTCCGCCGGCGTACTTCTTTAAAAGTCTAAAGCAAACTACCAATAACCTCAAATATGAATCGGCCGGTTGTCCGTCGCTGCCAGGCAAGCCTCTTTAACGGCCTCCATATAGGTAGGGTGCGCATGGGACATTCTGGCTACATCCTCTGCCGAAGCGCGATACTCCATGGCGGTAACACCGGCGGCAATCATGTCCGCAGCCCTGGCTCCGATAATGTGTACCCCTAAAATTTCGTCATTTTCCTTGTCGGCCAATACTTTCACCACGCCATCCAGATCCATGCTGGCCCGCGCTCGAGCCAGCGCCCGAAACGGGAAGCTTCCAACCTTATAGGATCGGCCACTTTCTTTCAATTGTTCTTCCGTATAACCTACACCTGCTACCTCCGGCCATGTATAGACTACACCCGGGATCAAATTGTAATTGATATGTGGTTTTTGCCCGGCAAGTTGTTCCGCCACAAGAATCCCTTCCTCCTCTGCTTTATGGGCTAGCATTGCTCCTTTGATGACATCTCCGATAGCATAAATATTATCGACATTGGTCTTTAAATGGTCATCTACCTCAATGCGACCGGCTTTGTCGGTTGTAATCCCTACATTTTCCAGGCCAAGTCCTTCGGTATAAGGTCTTCTTCCTATGGAAATCAGGCAGTAGTCTCCCTTGATATCCAGCGACTCCCCCTTTTTATTTTCTGCCGTGACGGTTACTTCCTTCCCTTTGGTCGAAACAGCGGTTACCTTATGGCTCACTTTTATGTCAAATCCTAGTTTTCTGAGTGATCTTTGCAGCTCTTTACTCATAGTACCATCCATGCCGGGAATTAGTCGGTCCAGAAACTCAACTACTGTAATTTTGGAACCAAGCCGGGCATATACCGAACCAAGCTCCATACCAATTACACCACCACCAACAATGATCATATGTTTTGGGACTTCCTTCAATTCCAGCGCCTCGGTGCTGGTAATGATTCTTTTTTTGTCCAGTTTAATGAAAGGCAGATTAGCCGGTTTGGAACCGGTGGCGATAATCACCTTGTCGGTTTTTATTTCTTTGACCGCGCCGTCATTACCGGTAATTTTAATGGTATTTTTATCGACAAATGAACCCAAACCGTGCAAGACGTCAATTTTGTTTTTCTTCATCAGAAAATCCACACCCCCGCAAGTAGTTTCAACCACCTGCCTTTTTCTTTCGATCATCTGCTTGAGGTCGACCTTGGGCTTATTGATGTTAATTCCATGCTCCTTGAAAGTCTTCTCGGCGTTATGAAAATGTTCTGAAGAGTCCAATAATGCCTTGGAGGGAATACAGCCTACGTTGAGGCAAGTGCCGCCCAGGGTATCATATTTTTCAATAATAGCTGTTTTAAAGCCTAATTGGGCACATCGTATGGCTCCTACATAACCTCCGGGACCCGAACCGATTACGGTCACATCATATTGCATAATATATTTTCCTTAAATAAGATTCTTAATTTTCACTATGAGGGATTGTTGGTGCTCAGACACCAAGCATCAACCTCGTTGGATCCTCCAGCAATTGTTTAACGCGAACAAGAAAGCTGACGGACTCCTTGCCATCGATAATGCGGTGGTCATAGGAAAGTGCCACATACATCATAGGTCGCACCACAATCTCTCCATTTTCCACCACCGCTCTTTCTACAATGTTGTGCATTCCCAGAATAGCTGACTGGGGGGCGTTGATGATGGGCGTAGACATCATGGAGCCAAAAACGCCACCGTTGGTGATCGTGAAAGTACCACCGGTCATTTCATCTATGCTTAATTTATTATCCCTGGCCTTAACAGCTAAGCGAATGATTTCACTTTCAATACCCTGAAAATCCAGCAGCTCGGCATTTCTTATTACCGGCACCACCAATCCGCGTGGGGTAGATACGGCGATCGATATGTCGCAATAGTTGTTATATACCACCTCATTACCATCAATCATGCCATTGACAGCCGGCCATTCCTGGAGCGCGGCGCAGCAGGCCTTTGTGAAAAAGGACATGAAACCTAGTCCAACCCCGTGTTTTTCCTTAAATTGCTCCTTGTATTTTTTTCTTATATCCATGATCGGCTTCATGTTCACTTCGTTGAACGTAGTGAGCATGGCAGTCTCATTTTTTACTGCTACCAGTCTTCTGGCAATGGTCTTACGCAGACTGGTCATCTTCTTTCTGGTCTGCTCTCTTGGCCCTCCAACAGGACTCGCAGCTGTTAATGGCGATCCTGATGAGCCGGGCTCTGTATCGGCCGATGTTGATTTTTTTGCTTTTAGAGCATCTTCCTTGGTAATACGGCCTTCAACACCACTACCATTCACGTCACTGGGTGGTATGCCTTTTTCAGAGAGTATTTTGGCGGCTGCCGGTGATGGATGACCGGATGCATAAGTAGCGGAGTCGGATGATTTTTCCTTGGCTGGCGCTTCAGTGGTGGTCGCGGCAGGAGCTGTTTCAACCGGGGCAGCGCCTCCTTCTGTTACTTCAATCTTGCAGATCAACTGCCCTATTTCCAGCGTAGTACCCTCCTCAGCCACAATTTGCAAATAGCCGGAGGCTTCGGCAGGCAAATCAAAAGTAGCTTTGTCCGATTCAATTTCAGCGATATCTTCATCGATTTCCACATAGTCGCCATTACTTTTCGACCACTTACCGATGGTCACCTCAGTAATAGACTCACCGACCGCTGGTACAACCATTTCTTTTATTTCACCGGTTTTGGTGGGCTCACCGCCAGCGGGTGCCGGAGCTGTCGAGGGGGCTTCCTCTTTTGCTTCAGTTGAAGCGGCCTGTCCGTCAGTATTAATTTCGCAGATGGTAGCGCCAATCTCCAGAACGTCTCCCTCCTGGGCTACGATCTTAAGGATACCCGCAGCTTCCGCAGGAAGCTCCTGCGTGGCCTTGTCGGTTTCAATTTCAGCGATCATTTCATCCATTTCTACATAATCGCCATCTTTTTTTAGCCACTGGGCAATAGTCACTTCGGTGATAGACTCTCCGATGGCCGGTACTTTCATTACTAAAGTCATATTTTCAGATCTGTTTGCGGTCTATGGTATAGTACTGCTGATGTAATTGTTATATTTTAAATGCGGCTTTCACCAGGGCCGTCTGTTCGTCTTTATGTACCTTGTTGTATCCGGTAGCGGGAGAGGCTGCTGCCTTTCTGGAAATTATTTCCAGCGGCACCTCTCTGAATACTCTAAGAATGTAAGACCATGCTCCCATATTTTCCGGTTCCTCCTGTACCCAAAAAACCTTTGCTTTCTTATATTTATTAATTTCCGCCAGTATTTTTTTATGCGGAAATGGACTTAGTTGTTCAATTCTAACCACAGCTACATCCTTACGTTTTGCCTTTTGTTGCTCTTCCAGTAAATCATAATAGATTTTACCACAACACAATATCAGCCTTTTTGCGGTTGCTTTGGTGGCATATTCGTCGCCAATCACTTCATTAAAAGTCCCTGACGTAAACGCTTTCATTGGCGAAACGACTTTTGGGTGTCTGAGCAATGATTTTGGCGATACAATTATCAAAGGCATTCTGAAAGGTAATTGCAATTGCCTTCTCAGCGCATGGAAAAGATTAGCAGGGGTGGTGAGGTTACATATAAACATATTATTGCCAGCCGCCATTTGCAGGTATCTTTCAAATCTTGCACTGGAATGCTCAGGACCTTGTCCCTCATAACCATGAGGTAGCAGCAAGACCAGGCCGTTCATGCGTTGCCATTTGGTGTAGGCGCTACTGATAAACTGGTCAACAATTACCTGACAACCATTGGCAAAATCTCCAAATTGTGCTTCCCAGATGACCAGTGCATGAGGTGTAGCCATGGCATAGCCGTATTCGAAGCCCAGGACGCCGTACTCCGAAAGTAGTGAGTTATATATTCTGAATTTTTCCTGATTCTCGCTGATATGATCAAGGTTGCAGTAAGGCTCATTGGTATTCGCATCAAATACAAAAGAATGGCGATGAGAAAAAGTTCCCCTTTTTACATCCTGGCCCGACATGCGAACAATTTTATTTTCCAATAACAAGGAGCCGTAAGCCAACAGTTCTGCATCTGCCCAGCTCAATTGTTTTTTGTCGTTAAAGTTGGTCTTTCGATCTTTAAACAGCTTCTCTATTTGCCTCAAGGGTTTAAATCCTTCCGGTAAAGTTGTCAAAGCCTTGCCTACGATATCGACCGTTTTTTGGGTGATCTTGGTATTAAATGGCTTATCAAAATCCGAGGGCTTGGATTTCCTCAGTTGTTGCCATTCCTCCTCTACCTTCTGCGGCTTATAGGGAAGCGGATTTTGCTTCACTTCATTGAGCCGGTCCTGCAACTGTGCCCTGAACTCTTTGTCCATTTTATTGGCCAGCTCCGCATCAACGTCTCCCCGCTCGATGAGTTTTTTGACATAGATTTCCCTTGGGTTCGGATGTTTGGCAATGGTGTTATAGAGTTTTGGCTGGGTGAATTTGGGTTCATCACTTTCATTATGGCCATGACGGCGATAGCATAAAAGATCAATGAATATATCTTTCCCGAATTCCTGCCTGTATTCTACTGCCAGCGCTGCTGCAAAAGTGACTGCTTCCGGATCATCTCCGTTAATGTGGATTACCGGTGCATCCACAATTTTTGCAACGTCAGTACAATATATACTCGATCTGGCATCATCATAGTCGGTGGTGAAACCCACCTGGTTGTTGATCACCAAGTGAATAGTTCCGCCGGTGTTATAACCTGGCAGTCCTGACATTTGCACCGTTTCATAAACAATCCCCTGGCCGGCAATAGCTGCATCGCCATGAATTAAAATGGGAATGGCTCTTTTAAGATCGCCGTCAAATTCATCATCAACCTGGGCTCTGGTGTAGCCGAGTACAATCGGATCTACTGCCTCAAGGTGGCTGGGATTAGGAGCCAGTTTTACATAAACCTTTTTATTGGCGGCGGTATCTATGGTACTGGAATAACCCAGGTGGTATTTAACATCACCATCTCCCATAGTGAGATCTAATTTGGTATTACCTTCAAACTCACTGAAAATCTCCTCGTAGGTTTTACCCATAATATTGGACAGCACATTTAACCTTCCCCGGTGTGCCATGCCAATAACCACCTCCTCAACATTCATTTCAGCTGCCTTATTGATAATCTTGTCAAGCGCCGGTATGGTGTTTTCACCGCCTTCCAGCGAAAACCTTTTTTGTCCTAAAAACTTAGTGTGCAAAAAGTTTTCAAATACTACCGCCTCATTTAACTTGGTAAGGATACGCCTTTTATCTTCCAGGCTGGGCGTATAGTTGAAGTAAGATCTTTCAAATTTTTCAATTAACCAGTCCAGGATTTTCTGATCGCGAACATACATGAACTCAAATCCTATGGCGCCGGTATAAACCTTTTTCAGGGTATCCAGGATTTTTCTCAGAGAAGTTTTTCCAAGACCTATTTCTGCTCCTACGTCAAATTCCTCATCCATATCGGCTTCTGTCAATCCAAATTCACCGGGATCAAGCTTTACATTGTGTTTTCTTCTTGGCCTCACAGGATTGGTATCCGATTTCAAATGACCACGGGAACGGTAAGCATGTATCAGCTCTCTGACGTGCGTTTCCCTGTGGTCAGAGCTAACAGCTTGACTGACACCGTTTTCACCGTATTTTTCCAATGAAAAGTCATAGCCCTCAAAAAATTTTTGCCAGCTTTGGTCAACGGAATCGGGATTTTCTTTGTAGGATTTATAAAGCTCATCGATATAGGATCCGTGAGCATTAGCAATGTATGAATATTTATCCATCTTCCCTAGAAGGTTTATTATCAGCTTTTGTCGCGGGCAAAGGTACAAAGTTCGGTGTGATATTAAAAACTGTATATTCGCATAAACAAATATTACATGTGTTTATAAAAATCAATTTTGAGAATGTATTTTACTTTACCGGTTTTATAACCGCATTTTTTTCATAATTGTTCAGAAAGGGCTGTATCTTGTCAGCAGCAATTTTCTTGGCAATTATTTTTTTCCGCTCATCCAGTAAATAAATGGTGGGAGTTGTATTTGCGTCGTAGACGGTCTTGTAATGCTTGGAGTAAGTGCGCGGTCCATTCACGTTGATCCAATCGCCGATTGCCATCTCGTCAATGTATTTAGTCATTTTAGTTAGGGAGGAATCGGCGCAAACCGCATAGATGTTAACATCCAGTGCGGTATTTTTTTTAAAATCTCTTAGCTTGGGGGTTTCTTTCTTACAAAACCCGCAGTCAGGATCATAAAAGTAAATGACCGTATACCTGCTCTTAATAGATTCCAGCGCCCGGGGTTTCCCATCTAAATCCTGGATAATGAGGTTGGGAGCCTGCTTTCCGATCAGGGAATTTCTCAATTGGTCGGCCCTTGTTTTTAGGTTTTCCTTTAACTTATCATTAGCCCAATAATCCATTTCTCCGCTGGCAAAATATTCATCATAAAGCCGGACAAAGATGGCGTCGAGCCCCATGATCTTTGGGTTTTGATAATTTAGCGTGAGATTCCATATCAGGTATTTATAAGTTTCCCGATTTTTTTTAGCTTTCTCAATAAGCGGATTGATGGCTGCTACTAAAGTATCAGGATCTTGTGGAAATAAATTTCCTAAATAGTCTTCAACCTTTTGGCGGTAAATAGGCTGTGGGAATCTTAAGAGGGCATCATTACTTAAATCGAACCCGTCCCAAAAGTGCTCCCTATAGAACTTTAGCACGCTCTCCCGGTCTTGTTTAATTGCCTCTGGCACTATCAGTGCCTGCTGCGCAACAATTAATTTAGCCGCCAGCAACCCGGGATTCTTATCAATCAGCGCTTGCTGATATTTTTGCACCAGGCTGTCTATTTCCCCGGCCTTTTCCCTGGCCAGCTGTTTTGCGGATTCGTTGGCAGTGCTGTCCTTCAGTATTTCCAGATAAGGTTGTACCGAAAGGTTATTTTTGTAGATGAATTTCATATGATCGAAAAACAGCTCATTTTCCGCATCATTCAGACTTTTTAAATGTTGCACGTAATCTTTTTGATTTGAGCTGATTTTGAAGCTTTGATTTTTCCCAATTATGAAATCAAAAAGCCTTGTCTTATCCAGAACCGTAAAATAGATACCAGCCGGCAATTTATCTTTGCCTTCAAATGAAAACCCTCCGGACTGATCAATGAACGAAGTATCTTTTAAATAGGTGCCTTCACCATAATAATAACCCAAATACACTGTGGTATCACGGAGTCCTTCAATCTGAAAATCGATTTTGTAACCCTGCTGTGCAAAGGTAAGAACAGGCAATATTAGCGCGAATACAGATAAATAGTTTTTCATTTATGCGATACTTAATTCAAATGTAAATATAACGACAAGCTTATTAAAATTGTCTATAAATACCCATGGCAAATATCTGTGTAATATCTATGGCTTTGTCAGACGTTAGCTCCCTAAGGAGAGGTGCTTTGATCGTAAATTAAAACCTTACTTTTGAGTTTTATTAATTTCTTGTCGAAATCCCGGTATATTTTTAAGTCAGATATCAATTAAATTGCAAAAATATTTTACCTTTGCAGACCTTTTAGATGGACGTGTTCCATCGCTTAACTAAATTGTTAAAGAAAAAATGGCCGTAAAAATTAGATTAGCGCGTCGAGGACGCAAAAAGATGGCAATGTACGACGTGGTCGTAGCCGATGCCAGAGCACCACGAGATGGTCGCTTTATTGAAAAAATAGGGACTTATAATCCCAACACCGATCCCGCATCTGTGAATATCGATACGGACAGGGCTTTTAAATGGATCATGGATGGCGCTCAGCCTACTGATACTGTCAGGTCAATGTTATCATATCGCGGTGTGATGTTGAGAAAACATTTGCAGATAGGTGTAAACAAAGGAGCTATTACACAGGAAACCGCCGATGCCAAATTAGCTGAATGGATTGAGGCGAAGGAGCAAAAGATTTCTGATAAAGTTGATAGACTTCGAAAGAAACAGGAAGCTGATGACAAAGCTAGATTCGATGCTGAAACCAAGGTAAAAGAAGCAAGAGCTGAAGCGATTAAGAAAAAGCAAGTTGCTGCCGAACCCCAGGAGGAGGCAACAGATGAGGTAGCTGCTGAAGCTGCTGCCACTGAAGCAACTGCGCAAGAAACCGCCGCTGCCGAGGTAGCGGAAGAATCGACCCCTGAAGCTGCAGTTGAAGAATCGCCCGCAGCTGAACCAGCGCCGGCAGAGGAGCCTGCCCAGGAAGAAGCCGAGGCAAAAGCAGAAACGCCTGCTGAAACCAAGTCTGAAGAGGCTGCGCCGGAAGCGGAGGCAGAAGCTGCTACAGAGGAACCTGCTGAAGCGAAAGCCGAGGAGACTGCAGAGGTTAAGGCCGAAGAGACAGCCGAAGCACCAACTGCTGAGCCTGAGCCTGAAGCCGAAGTGGAGGCCCCCGCAGACGCAAAGACGGAAGAACCCGTAGCGGAAAAGACAGAAGAAGCCCCTGAGGCAAAGACGGAAGAGCCCGCAGCGGAAAAAACCGAAGAAGCCCCTGAGGCAACAGCGGAAGCTGAAGAAACCAAGTCTGAAGACGAAGCTGCCAAAGAGGAAAACAAAGAATAAATTAGATCGCCATGGATGTTGATCAATGTTATCAACTAGGTCATGTTATAAAGGCCCATGGTGTAAAAGGTGAGGTTGGTATTCTGCTGGATGTGGATGTGCCAGCCAACTATAAGAATTTGGAATCGGTTTTTGTTGAAATAAATCAAAAACTGGTTCCTTTTTTTATTAATAGCATATCTATTAAGAATAATAAGGCCGTCGTAAAATTCGAGGATGTTGAGGGAATTGAGCAGGCAGAGGCACTGAAAGGATGTTTATTGTACCTACCATTGGATTTGCTCCCTGAACTAAAAGGCAATCAATTTTATTATCACGAAATAATAAACTTTGAAGTCATTGATGCCAAGCACGGCAAGTTAGGCCCCGTAGCTAACGTCTATGCCCTTCCCAACCAGGACCTGCTGACGGTAAACTACCGGCAAAATGAGGTGTTGATCCCTATTAAAGACGAAATCATAACAGCCGTTGACCGCGATGCCCGCGAAATTCACGTAAATTTGCCGGAAGGCTTATTGGATGTTTACATTCAGGAATAATTGTTCAACCGGGTTTTAGTGCCACTGTTTATCTGTTATTAGTGATGAGAATTGATATTATAACTTGTTTACCTAAACTACTGGAGAGTCCCTTTGGAGATTCCATTCTGAAAAGGGCTCAAAACAAGAACCTGGTGGAAATAAAAGTGCATGATTTAAGGAGCTTTGCAAAAAATAAACAAAAACAGGTAGATGATTATGCCTACGGCGGAGGGGCAGGTATGGTTCTTATGATTGAACCAATTGCCAATTGCATTGAACACCTTAAGTCTGAGCGAAGCTATGACGAGATTATCTATATGAGCCCGGACGGGGACTTACTTAATCAATCTTTGGCCAACGATTTGTCGTTGCGAAAAAACATCATGATTCTTTGCGGACATTATAAAGGAGTTGATGAAAGAGTGCGTGAGCACTATATCACCCGCGAGATCAGTATTGGTGATTACGTACTCTCCGGGGGGGAATTGGCCGCCGCCGTGCTGGCCGATGCTATCATCAGGTTAATTCCAGGTGTTTTGTCGGATGAGACCTCGGCGTTGACAGATTCCTTTCAGGATGGTTTGGTAGCGCCGCCGGTTTACACGAGACCAGCAGAATTTAAAGGAATGACCGTGCCGGATGTGTTGCTGTCGGGCCACGAAAAGAAGATAGAGGAGTGGCGTTTTGAACAGGCGGTAAACCGCACCAAAAAACGCAGACCAGGTGCTATTGGAGGTTAGAGATACTGTAGATTGTATCTATATGAAGCCCCTGAAATGCAGGCTTTATAGTTGCGGAAAATTATTCGGGATTCGCTAACTATTATTAAAATTATTTCTATATTTGCAGTCCGTTTTTTTGATAAAGAAAAATATTTATAGAGGTCATGAGCGAGCTAATTAAGCTAATAGAACAAGAATACGCTGAAAAAAGAAAAGAACTTCCCGATTTTAAGGCGGGAGACTCAGTAAATGTTCACGTGAGGATTCGCGAGGGGAATAAGGAAAGAATACAGCAGTTTCAAGGGACAGTTATTCAAAGAAGACATGGAAATACCAATGGTGAAACTTTTACCGTAAGAAAGATCTCTAACGGCATCGGTGTGGAAAGAATATTTCCTTTGTTATCGCCTAACATTGAGAAAATTGAAGTAGTAAGAAAGGGTAAGGTTAGAAGAGCTCGGTTATTTTACCTCAGGGGTCGTCAAGGCAAGGCTGCCAGAATTAAAGAGAAATTGTAATATTTCATACAGCAAGATAAAACAAGAGAGCCAACTGGGAAGTTGGCTTTTTTTGTGCGTGATGATTTTGATAACAATGCGAGTGATTTAAACGTTGCACTTTAGTAAATAAAGCTTAATTCTTAATTTAGTTGATCGTTCAGGACATGGCTGTCATAAATTTTTATAAATACCAGGGAACCGGAAATGATTTCGTTATGATTGACGACAGGGACCAGCGATTCCCTTATAATGCCGCGGAATCTACTCAATTTGATACCCGGATTATTGCCCGGATTTGTGATCGGAAATTTGGTGTAGGTGCCGATGGGTTGATTTTAATACGCGATCATGACGAGTACGATTTTGAAATGATTTATTTCAATGCAGACGGCTCCCAAAGCTTATGTGGCAATGGCAGCAGGTGTGCTGTACGATTTGCTAATTACCTTGGTATCATACAAAATGAAACTTGCTTTTTGGCCATTGATGGTCCTCACGAAGCCTTTATTGAAGAGGATTTAATCCATCTTAAAATGGGGAATGTCAACCAGGTAAAAAAAATGAACGGACATTGGTTTATCGACACCGGGTCTCCCCATGTTATTAAATTCATCGAGGATCTGGAGGCGTTTGATGTCTATGAAGAAGGTAAAGCCATCCGACATGACCAGGCCTTTGCTCCCAATGGGACTAATGTCAACTTTGTCGAGGCTTGTAGCATGGACGAACTATTTGTGAGAACATTTGAAAGAGGCGTCGAAAACGAAACTTTGTCTTGTGGCACCGGTGTTACGGCTGTCAGTTTGGCAGCCAGCTATGAAAAATTTACAAGTCCTGTTAAAATAAAAACACTCGGAGGCAGCCTTCAGGTGTCATTTGATAAGATTGATAATCAAAAATTTGAAAATATCTATCTAATAGGACCAGCGGGAATGGTATTTGAAGGAACAATTCAATTATAAATAAAAAGTTGATCAGTTAGGCAAAATTGTGGGTAGGCGGGATTATTAATTGTTCATCTTAACCATTAACTTTAAGTATTCAATCTTGAAAACTCATATAATCATATGTTAGATATAGTAACTAAGGGGATAACGAAAATCTTTGGTAATAAGTCGGAGAAGGATATTAAAGCTGTGATGCCTTTGGTAGAAAAAGTGAACGAAGCCTACGAAGCGCTATTTGCCATTAGTGATGACGAACTGCGGGCCAAAACCAAAGAAATAAAAGCGGTTATCGCGCAGGAACTAAAAGAAATAGATGACGAATTAGCCGCCCTGCACCAGCAAATAGAAGACAATCCGGATATTGACATTCATCAAAAGGAAGAAATATTTGATAAAATCGACAAACTGGAAGAAAGCAGGAATAAGGAGCTTGAAAAAGTTTTATTAAAAGTATTGCCGGATGCTTTTGCTGTGGTAAAAGAAACAGCCCGTCGGTTTAAAGATAACGAAAAGCTGGAAGTGACCGCAGATTTGTTTGACAAACAAATAGCTGCGGAAAAAAGTAATGTAGAGATCCAGGGAGAAAAGGCGATCTGGCACAACCGATGGATAGCGGCTGGAAATGAAATCGTATGGGACATGTTGCACTATGATGTGCAGATTATCGGAGGTATCATTTTGCACGAAGGAAAAATTGCTGAAATGGCGACAGGTGAAGGTAAAACCCTGGTCGCTACCCTACCTGCCTTTTTAAATGCCCTGGCACAACGAGGGGTACATGTGGTGACGGTAAATGACTACCTGGCAAAAAGAGACTCAGAGTGGATGGCGCCACTGTTTGAGTTCCATGGTTTGACTATTGACTGTATCGATAAACATGAGCCAAATTCCGAGTCGAGAAGGAAGGCCTATCGCGCTGATATATCTTACGGAACCAATAACGAATTTGGGTTTGATTATCTGAGAGATAATATGGCCCGGGACCCGGAAGAGCTGGTGCAAAGAAAACATCACTTTGCCATGGTCGATGAGGTTGACTCCGTTCTGATCGATGAAGCCCGTACACCATTGATTATCTCAGGCCCCGTTCCAAAGGGTGATATCCACGAATTTCATGAGCTGAAGCCCAGAATTGCAAAACTGGTTGAGGCCCAGAAAAAACTGGTTTCGCAATATTTGATACAGGCCAAAAAACAGATCAATGAGGAGGACGAAAAAGAAGGGGGACTGGCTTTATTCCGGGCCTTCAGAGGATTGCCCAAATACAAGCCACTCATCAAGTACCTCAGTGAAACAGGAAAAAAGCAATTGCTGAACAAAACCGAGAACTTTTACCTGCAGGACAATTCCAAAATGATGCCTGAGGCCGATGAGCCGCTATACTTTACAATAGATGAGAAAAATAATACCATCGATCTGACCGAAAAAGGGCTGGATTTAATTACAGGTGAGGGGGAAGATCCAAAGCTATTCATACTTCCCGATATTGGTATGGAAATGGGGGCTATCGACAATGCTGAGAATCTTGCCGACGAAGAAAAGTTACATAAAAAGGATGAGCTGATTAAGGATTATTCCGCCAAGGCCGAGCGTATTCATACCATTAATCAACTGCTGAAAGCATATACCCTCTTTGAAAAAGATGTGGAATACATCATTGCGGATGAAAAAGTAAAAATTGTTGACGAGCAAACCGGCCGTGTTATGGATGGCCGGAGATATTCAGATGGGTTGCACCAGGCCATTGAGGCGAAGGAAAATGTAAAGGTAGAGGATGCTACGCAGACCTATGCCACGGTTACCCTGCAGAATTATTTCAGGATGTATCACAAACTGGCCGGTATGACGGGTACAGCAGAGACTGAAGCCGGTGAGTTTTGGGAGATATACAAGCTGGATGTGGTGGTAATCCCTACCAACAAGCCCATTGTAAGGGCTGATATGGACGATAAGGTTTACAAAACGGTGCGGGAGAAATTTAATGCTGTGGCCGACGAGATTGTTACCCTGACAAAAGAAGGCCGTCCGATTTTGGTAGGTACTACCTCAGTGGAGATATCGGAGTTAGTCAGCCGGATGTTGAAAATTCGGAACATTGAGCATCAAACACTCAATGCCAAGCAACATCAAAAAGAGGCGGATATTGTAGCACTTGCCGGTAAGCCGGGCACGGTGACCATTGCGACCAACATGGCCGGTAGGGGAACAGATATCAAATTGAGCCCTGAATCAAAAGAGTCCGGAGGATTGGCGATTATTGGTACCGAAAGACATGAGTCAAGAAGAGTAGACAGACAGCTGAGAGGTAGGTCGGGAAGACAGGGCGATCCCGGTTCATCGCAGTTTTTTGTATCTCTTGAAGACAACCTCATGAGGATGTTTATGTCGGAAAGGGTCACCAAAATCATGGATAGATTAGGTTTGCAGGAAGGAGAAGTGATCCAGCATTCCATGGTCACCAAATCAATTGAAAGAGCACAGAAAAAAGTAGAGGAAAATAACTTTGCCATTAGAAAGCGGCTGCTGGAATACGATGACGTTATGAATTCTCAGCGGGAGGTTATCTATAAAAGAAGAAGAAATGCGCTTTACGGCGAGCGATTGCAACTGGATATTCTCAATATGTTGTACGATACCTGCGATGATATTGTGATCAATGCCAAGGAATCTGAAGATTATGATAGCTTCAAATTAAATTGTCTCGGTATTTTGAGTCTGGATTTTCCGGTAGATTTGGATACCTTCAAAAGCAGCAGTCAGGAAGAGTTATCGGAACAACTATACAATGCGTCCCTAGCGCATTATCAGGAAAAAAATGCCGGTATTATTAAGCGTTCAGTTCCTATCATCAACGAGATTGAAAAAACCAGGGGTGCCACTATTGAGGATATACTGGTTCCTTTTACCGATGGTAAAAAACAAATAGGTGTGGCTTCAAACCTGAAGAAAAACGTAGCCACAGGATGTCAGGAGTTAATCAAATCCATGGAAAAAATGATTACCCTGGCCATAATAGATCAGGCTTGGAAGGAGCATTTAAGGGAAATGGATGATCTAAAACAATCTGTGCAAAATGCGGTATACGAACAAAAAGATCCTTTGCTGATCTACAAATTTGAGTCGTTTGAATTGTTTAAGCGGTTTATTGCAAAGGTCAATGAAGATACTGTGGGATTCCTGATGAAAGCAGACATTCCTGTAAGCGAATCAGATGATGTACGGGAGGCGCAATCTCAAAAGACCCGTCAGCGACTCAGAGAAACAAAAGAGGAGTCGAGATCTTTATTAAGCGGTGGAGAGGCACCTAATAGACCACCTGCTCAACAGGCAGTGACTCCCGCCAAATCGCAGAAAATTGCCGGTAGAAATGAAAAGGTTACGGTACAATATACTGATGGCAGCATAAAAAAGGATGTCAAATTCAAAACCGTAGAAGATGATATTAGAAATAATAAATGTGTGTTAATTGAAGATTAGCATTTATTTACATAGTTTTATGGGCTGTTATTAACAATCAAAGAGGCTTTATGAAAGGATCTGGCTTATTTCTTTTTTTAACGTTCATCGTTATTGTATCGGCTTGTACCGCATTTCGCAAAAACCTGGGGTCTGCGCCAAGGCATTCTGAAAACATCGCCGGACTTAGACCCACCTATGACGACCGTGAAATCCCTGTCCAGGAAAGCGATACCACCGTAGAAAATAACAACCCCCAAACAGGATTGGCACCGCAGCAGGATGTTACCAAACAATTAGACGAAATATTAAGCAATATTATCAAAAAGAACGACGATATAGAATATATCACGGGTTATACCATCCAGGTTTATTCAGGTGCCAGCCGCGAAAATGCCGATATGGTAAAGTCTGAGATTTACAGGCAAATGCCGGATGCCAGGCCAAAGCGCGACTATATTTCGCCTAATTTTATAGTGAGGGTAGGAAGCTTTCTGGAGAAAATTGAGGCCCAAAAGACCTATAGCGAGTTGAAAGCGCATTTTCCACAAGCGACATTGATCCCAGCCCGCATCCCCAATTCTCTTCCTCCTTCGAAATACTAGATGGAATTACAACAGCAAGTCCGGGAACTGGCCAGAGGTGTGAAGAATGAATTGATTGCGATTCGCAGGCATTTGCATGCCAATCCCGAATTATCATTTGAGGAATTCAATACTATGAATTTCGTGGCCGGAAAGCTGAAGGAATTTGGCATTCAACCGCAGGTTGGTGTGGCCGAAACCGGCTTGACGGCCGTGATTGAAGGCAGAAATCCATCCTCCGGAATCATAGCCTTACGCGCAGATATGGATGCATTACCGATTCAGGAGCGCAACGAGGTACCTTACAAGTCGCAGGTCGATGGCGTCATGCATGCCTGCGGGCACGACGTGCATACGGCCTCATTACTGGGCGCAGCAAATATATTAACCGCTCTGAAGACGGAATTTGAAGGTACGGTAAAACTTATTTTTCAACCGGGCGAAGAGAAATCTCCAGGAGGTGCTTCCTTAATGATTAAAGACGGCGCCCTTGAGAATCCCGCCCCTACTAAAATTATTGGGCAACATGTCATGCCGCTTATTGAGGTAGGAAAAGTAGGTTTCAAAAAGGGGATGTACATGGCCAGTACCGACGAATTGTATGTGACGGTAAAAGGCAAGGGCGGCCATGGTGCCATGCCGGAATTAAATGTTGATCCTGTGTTGATCGCTTCTCACATTATTGTCGCGCTACAACAGATCATTAGCCGCAATGCCAGTCCGAAGACGCCTACCGTTTTATCTTTTGGAAAGGTGATTGCTGATGGAGCGACCAATGTTATTCCGGGAGAGGTGAAATTGGAAGGAACCTTTCGGGCAATGGATGAAAAATGGCGGGCGGAGGCACATATTAAAATGAAAAAAATGGCCGAAAGCATTGCCGAAGGTATGGGAGGTAGTTGTGAATTTAACATAGTGAAAGGTTATCCATACCTGGAAAATAATCCCCAGCTCACCGAGCTGGCAAAAAATGCCGCCATCAGCTATTTGGGCCAGGACAACGTGGTCGATCTGGATATCTGGATGGGCGGAGAAGACTTTGCCTATTACTCCCAGGAGATTGATGCTTCATTTTATCGCCTTGGTGTTCGCAATGAGGCCAGGGGCATTACCTCCCCCGTGCATACACCCACCTTTGATATCGACGAAGATGCCCTTGAAATAGGCTGTGGATTAATGGCCTGGATAGCCCTCCAGACATTGGTAAACGACTGATGGGGCAGCTAATAATTTGCACCTCACTGATCAACCGTGGCATGCATTTTACGAAGTTCGTTTTTCATAATCTTACCGGTGGCGTTTATAGGTAAGGTATCCATGAATTCAACTATTCTGGGGTACTTGTAAGTGGCCAGATGTTCTTTGGACCAGTGAATAATCTCCTCCTTGGAGATCTGTTTACCGCGTTCCAGGACCACACAGGCCTTGATTTCTTCCCCGTGCTGTTCATCCGGAACGCCAATGACAGCCACCAGGGAAATGTCTTCATGCCTGATCATTACCTCTTCAACCTCCCTTGGGTACACATTGAATCCACCGCGAATAATCATATCCTTGGTTCGATCGACAATATAAAAATAACCATCCTCGTCCATCACGCCGACATCTCCGGAATGCATCCAACCTCCTTTAATGGCCTGCTCTGTGGCGTGAGGGTCCTTGTAATAACCTTTCATTACATTATGACCTCTATATAATATCTGTCCTTTTTCGCCTGGTGGAAGCGGTTTATTATTTTGGTCGGCAACCATAACATCTACTCCCCAGACCGGTGTTCCGATAGAACCGGGCTTTCGTTTCTTATGCAAGTGATTGAAGGTAACAACCGGCGATCCTTCCGACATACCATAGCCCTCGAGAATGGGCACTTCATATTTTTTTTCAAAATCTTCTAAAACCTGAACCGGTAAAGAGGCCCCGCCCGAAAGGCAAATTCTGAGATTTTCTTTAATACCGTTGTAATCAAGATTTTCGTTTTCATAATTTAAGAGGCCCCAGTACATGGTGGGAACGGCACAGAAAATGGTTGCACGGTATTTCAACATAGCCCCAAGAACAGTTTCGGGATCAAACCGTGGAATTAAAATACTGGTTTCTCCTGAATAAACACCGGTATTTAACTGGCAGGTCATCGCAAAAATATGGAATAGCGGTAACGTGATAATCTGGGTGTCCTGCTGGGTAGACTCTAATAATCTTCTGGTGACGTTGGCATTTAAAAATAGATTGTCGTGGCTCAATTCGGCGCCTTTGGGTTGCCCGGTAGTGCCGGAGGTATAAATGATGACCGCTGTATCATGTCCGTTGGTTTGTACCGTGTTAAATTCTACCGGTTGTTGATTTAAAAGCTGTCCGTAAGTGACGGTATCTGGAAAAGGAGAAGGCGCTTCATTTTTAGTCATTATTGGGATGAATTCTTCACAATTAACAGCTTGCTGAAAACCTGCATATCCTTCCTGCGCCATTGGTAATTCCGGGGTCCCTTCAAAACATAAAAAGACTTTGGCATCAGAATTATTTAACACATATCCAATTTCATTTGCTTTTAACAATACGTTCACCGGCACGACCACAGCGCCTGTCTTGAGTATCCCATAATATAAAATGGGAAAGTGCGGTAAATTAAGACAGCTCAAGGCTATCTTATCGCCAGGTTGTATGCCTTTGGCAACAAGCATATTTGCTGCCCGGTTAGCAGCCTCATTGATTTGACGATAACTGAACCTGACGTCATTAAATATAAAGGCGTCTTTATCTGGGCAATTGCGGAGATTGTCTTCCAGAATGGTGCTTAAGTTAAACATGGTCTGGGGGTTTGGCTGATTAAAAAACTGATAAATGTGTTAGAATATAGGAAAAAAACGCCGGGTTTCAAACCAAAAATCAGAAAATAAACGCTATATCCCGACGTGGAAATTTAGCTGTCGCTTTTGATTGTGAGGCGCCTGGCCTCACAGCCATTAGAGATGTGGGGCGATGGCCGCTTGCCAGATCTTATATCCTTTTTTGTTCATATGCAGGTTATCTTCGAGAAATAAATTTGGAAGTGGCTCACCGTTTTCACCCAGCATCGGCGACCAAACATCGATGAAATGAATGCCTGACTTTTTATCGCAATAATCCTTAAGCAGGTTATTTAATTTTACATAGCTGTCTTTTAGCGCCCATCGTGAAATACTTGGTTTAGGGGAAATGAAGTAAATCGGAACATCAGGTAGCCGCTTGCGAAGGATTTTGATAAGTTTCTGAGTGTCATTTACAATCTGCTCGGGCTTTTTCCCGTCATTGATATCATTATCACCTTCATATATGAAAACCTTTTTGGGGTTGTACTTTATAATTAGATCTTCTGCATAAAAGATCAGGTCGCTCATTTGAGAGCCCCCAAAGCCGCGATTGATAAGATCTACACCCGGAAAATATTTGTCAATATGCTTCCACAGTCTGATGCTGGAACTTCCCGTGAATAATGTCAGCTGTTGGGCGGGCATTTTTTTCGAGTCCACGGTTTTATAATGATCAATTTCCTTTTGGAACCGGGTTGGGTCTTGTCCGGAGACGGTAGAAAAGGCGGTTATATATGTGAGTAATACAAAAAAGGCAGGTAAATGGGGCTTGTAGATTTTTTTCATTTTTTCAAAAGGAATAATAGAAACTATAAACTAGCGCGAAACTACGCTGGCCTGTTGATAGATCTTTTCGATAATTTCCACCGTTTTCAAACCTTCAAAGCCGCTGGTAGCAATTTCAGCTTTACCATCTAATGCCTCAATCAGGTTTTTGTATACTTTGTCATGGTTTGACATCGAGCCCTTGTATTCACCGTAATTATTAGGTGGATTACCCTTGGGTAAATTGTGAATTTGATAATTTTCAATCTGCTGATATTCCAGCTCATTGAGATACTGGCCGCCGACTTTGACGGTCCCTTTTTCTCCAAATACGGTCAGCGAGCCTTCCATATTCTTTTGGTAACTATTCACTGTATAATGAATTGTACCAATGATCCCATTTTCAAATTTTAGAGTGACCACACCGTTGTCTTCAAAATCTATAGTTTCACAGTGAGCGAAGTTGCCTATCAGGGCACTAACTTCTCTGATATCTCCCAACATCCAGTATAACAAATCTATAAAATGACTAAACTGTGTATACAAGGTGCCACCGTCCAGGGCTTTGCTCCCTTTCCAATCAGATTGCTGGTAATAGTTGAAATTTCTATTCCAGAAGCAGTTCAGCTGTACGCTATATATTTTACCAAGTTTATTTTCGTCAATTGCCTTTTTGATGGCGACTATTGGCGGGTTAAAACGATTTTGTTTAACGATCACCAACATTTTATTTGCTTTTTCGGCCGCATCGATCATGGATTGACAGTCAGCGACACTAATGGCCATGGGTTTTTCGCACAACACGTGGAATCCAGCCTGAAGCGCCATGATCGAGTGGCTTGCGTGAAGACCATTGGGAGTGCATATTGAGACTACGTCTACGTCCTTTTCCGCAGCCAACAGGTCCTCCACTTGCTGGTATACATTGGCCTGGCAGGTCTTGGCCAAAGCTGTTGCCCGTTCTGTCTTTACGTCGCATACCGCCTTTAATATGCCAACGTTACTGATGTGTTGCACGTGACGGGAGGCGATGCGGCCACATCCGATAACAGCAAACTTCTTTTTACCCATGAGATTACTAAAAATAAAAACTTAAAGATATTATTTCTGCTGTAGTTTGTTACACTTAATGATTAAAATCTGAGGATTAGACCATTATGCCTGGCGGCCAACTTCATTTTTTTTAACCATACCGGCAGTCTGATTTCAAAATATCTTGTTTCGACAAACCACCTGGAAAAACCGCCAAAAATTTTTCCACAGATTGGGGAATTTTTCCACAATCTGTGGAATGTCAAAATATAATATTTTTTAGATTTTACGTTTTAACATAAATTTTGAGTGTCATTATTTTGATCAGAAATATCTTAATTGGCAGCGTTAGAGACTTTCGACTGAAAAAAAATATTAAAAAATTTGAAAGTTAGGAATTTTTTGATGTAAGAAAAACAGCCTCTTTGAATTATTTCTGAGAATTATAACGAACGCCAAACGAAAAATTTTAACACAAGTAATTGATTTATAGATATTTAACATCAATTAAGTAAAATTTACGTGATGAAAGAAAATAAAGTTTTTAATTATTTTTTTACAAGATAAAGTACTAGTATTGACTGCTTATTAATTGTACTTTTTAAATATGCCAAAACATCAAAACTTGTTAACGACTTATGTCACCTAATGGAGAAGAAAAAATTAAGCGTGTGATCAGATTTGTTTTATCAGCCGTACTACTTTTTGGATTATTTCAAGATTCATTTGCAACAATTTCAGGCAATTGGTTGACCGTACAATTACTAAACCACAATCAGGAATTTAATTCTCTGGAACTTACAGTTTCGTTGAAAACTGAGAGTGAATGGCAGACAAAGAAAATTGTTTGGCCGGCGAATCACGCTCAATCATTTTTAGAAACTGATTTTGATCTCGGTCATCACAAAAGTATTGATGTGCTCAAAATTATATGGCCTTCGGCAGAGGAGCAAATATTAAACGAGGTGGAAGCCAATCAGGTACTGGCGGTGGAAAAACCCAAGTTTCCCCTTCCGCCCAGTAATTTATTTGCGCGCGTGGTAAGTCAAAATCAGATAGATTTAATTTGGAAAGACAATTCAGACAACGAAATAGGATTCTCCGTTGAGCGCTCGGAGTATGCCGACCGTGATTTTAAGGAGGTTGGCAGAGTGCCGGCAAACAAAAATATTTTTTCAGACAAAACCGTCAAGGAAAACGCCACCTACTACTATCGGGTACGGGCTGTTTCAGAAAATGGACTTAGTATTTTTGATGGCGCCTATCAAAAAACGGAAGAAAATACAGGATTGGTGTTGGAAGATGTGACACAGCCGCTTAGGATGTACCCCAACCCAAGTAGAGATTTCCTTGATGTAAGGGTAAATAATGACATCATGGGTGACGTCATTGTTAAATTTTTGGATGAAAAGGGAAAAGAACTAAAGTCACTGAAATTTAGAAAAAACATTACCGACCTAAAAAGAAAGGTAGACATTTCCGCGCTACCCTTTGGTATTTACATGGTAGAAGTTAGTTTGGTAGGCTACCGCTCACTTTTCAAAAACAGTTAAAGGAAGCTCCTTTAAATATTTCATTTTTATAATATATATACGCATTAAATAATTGAATAAATTAATTCAAGTGCTTTATATTTGGGCCATATTTATTCGAAGTGTTTGAGATGTATATAAACCATATTTCCAGCTACATTCCGTCAACGAAAATTCCCAATGATTACTTTGAGAATTTAAACGGATTGAGCGATGAGTGGATCCTGGAACGTACCGGAATTACAGAGCGCCGAAAAGCCGGCCAGTTGGAAAACACCCAGACAATGGGCGTGGAGGCTGTAAAAAGAGGGCTTGAAGATTTACCCTACCATCCCGATGAAATAGACCTTATAGTTGGAGGTACCTATACGCCTTATGATACGATTTTCACCCTGGGACATGCCATCCAAAAGTATTTAAATAAAAGTGATATTCCCGTATTATCCATATCTACCGCATGTTCAACTTTTATCAATGCCGTGGAGGTGGTTGAAGGCTATTTTGCCTTGAACAAGGCTAGCAAAGCCCTGGTGGTCTTGTCGGAGCATAACACGTTGTACAGCAAGGATGAGGATCAAAAAGCAGGACATCTTTGGGGAGATGGTGCAGCGGCGGTTTTTATCTCAAAGGAACAATTGAAGGCCGATGACCTGAAAATCAAGCAGGTTATTACCGGAGGCGCTGGAAATGTCGGAAAGGCATCCGAAAGTGTTTTTTTACGACCGGCCCATGAAGGTTTCGAAATGCCACACGGTCGCGACGTATTTGTAAATGCGTGTCAATACATGTCGGGCATTACGCAAAGGATCCTGGACGAGAACAACTATAAGATCGGAGACGTCAACTATTTAATACCTCACCAGGCTAATTTGAGAATTACAAAGAAGGTGATGGAAAACTTAAATGTCGACGCGGGGAGAGCGCTTTCAAACATTCAATATTTAGGTAACACAGGTTGCGCCGGCGCAGCCATTGCGATGGATGAAAATAAATCCAAATTTAACAGTGGGGATGTAATTGTAGTCACAGTTTTTGGTGGGGGATACTCCTATGGTGCTATGCTGGTGGAGTGCTAGGATAGATAGGCTGTCGACCGGATTAGTTTAATCCCATATGAGAAATCATTAATTGAAAGTTCTGTTTTTCGTTGATTACGATGTGCTCTGACATGGCCGATTCCTTCATAGCAGATCCACCCTGTTTCTCATAAAAGGTATGATCAAGCGAATTGGAGAGTTTAAAAGCATTTTCTGGATCTTCTTTGGATTGAATTTTGGTGACCATGGCGTCTCCGAGAAGGTCTAACACCAATACACCTCGCTGTTTCCCTTTCCAGTATATAGAAATCCCTAACTTGATAATAAACCTATTCCTTTCACGGGCATTGGGTTCGTTGACAAAAATTTCCGTTGGTTTATAATTTTTTATGTGCCTGATGATTTCATCGTGTTGACTATGCTGTTTTTGCCGTTGTTTTACTTCCATCCGCCCGGCGTCATTAATCACTGAAATTATATGACCGAAGCTGTTTTCATAAAGATGCACGCCATAATAAATGGCTTTGTGAACCAGTAAAGCCTCCAGGATGGTAACCAGGCGGTTGACCCAAACCTCATAGCTGGAATTATCCTTCGGATCAATCATATCATGATCTATGGCCCGGAAAATACCGGAAATAGGGGGCACGTTTGATAAAAACTTCAATTCTCTTCCGGCGCCTTCAAGATCGTTGTGAATTTGCAATTTAATTTCCTGCAGGCTCTGCTGGATAAATTGTTCATTGGATTTTGCAAGCAGTTTTTTAAGCTCCGCTTCCTTCCTTTTCATATCTTCTTGTGTGGCTGCCAGCTCCTCCAGATTTTGGCGCATTTCTTCTTCCTGCTCTTTCATTTTTTGCCCTTGCACCTGCGACTCCTCGTATAATTGCCGGGTTTTCTGGTTTACCCGGTCGCCGCTGGTCCAGGCAGCGATGTTTGTGCCCAGCTTTTCCAGGAATTCGAGTTTGTATTGCTCCAGGGCCTTAAAAGAGGCCAGTTCAAAGACACCCTCTACCACATCATTGTGGATGAGCGGTATAATAATAATACTGGTAGGTGGGGCATTGCCAAGCCCGGAGGTAATGTTTACATATTCTTCGGGAATCTCCGTCAGAAAAACGGGTAATTTCTCCAGGTAAGCCTGTCCAACTAATCCTTCGCCCAGGGCAATTTTTTTTTGAAGGAATTTCTTTCTTTGAAAAGCATAACAGCTGATCAGTTCCAGGTGCTTTTCACCTTTCTCCTCTTTTACCAAATAAAACCCTCCCTGAATGGCGCCCATGTATTTTACCAATTCGCTCATTAGCTTATCATAAATCTCTTCGCTATTGTCATGAACCCGTAATAATTCACCAAATTTGGCGATCCCTTCAGATTCCCATATACGTAATTTTTCCTGTTCCTGAGCCTTACCTGTTTTTTCAATGTAATCCTTCAGTTCGGCTTCCGAATCTTTTAATGCCAGCTGTTGCTGGCTAAGATCATTTTGCAATTGCTGCAATTGGTGTTCGGAATTTTTGTTTAACCGCAGTAAAAAGTAAATCACCGCGTAAGCGAGGCACAGTCCCGCAACGAGTATGACCTTTCCTTTTGTATCATTGCCAACCGGCGAATGTTCTATCATTTCATAGAAGCTGTTGGTATGATCAAATAACAAAAACCCCGCACCATTCAGAAATGCTATGAACAAAAGCCATGGCCATTCCAGGAGATCAAATAAGACCAATGCCAGCAAAGCAAATCCGGTCTGTAGCATGAACATGCCTGCCAGCGGTTCACCTCCGGTGCTTACGGCATAACTGTGATAAACCAAAGTTAACGTGGCGGGTATAAGGGACAATAAAAACCTTGACAGGTAGTGTAGCTTTAAATGATTTAAAACCAGCGCGAATGAACAAAAACCGCATCCTATAAGCGGTAAAGCCCTAAAAAAGGCTGGTCCCTCCATAAAAATTAGGATCGTAAAGGATAAGGGGATGCCCACCAGCAAAACCAGCAAAGTGGCAATCTGGTTACTTAGTCTCACTTTTTTCTGAATGAAATCCGGTACATTTGGATCATGGCCAATTTGACCGGCCCAAAAGAGCAATTTATTCATACATCCTCCTAGCCCTGGTTATTATCTGCTGGGTGTCTATTTATAATTATAGACTTCAAAGCTAACCAGGTATCGGGATAATTAATTTTTAAAATTCCCCGCCAACTTTCTGCTGTAACTTTTTGAGTTTAAATTAAAAATTTTATTTAAACTCAAAGTTTGTGCGCTGATTTTCAAGGAATATGTCGCCATGTGTTTTAACATATGCCATATCCTATTTAATATACCGAAAAAGTACTTGGAGGTTGACCGCCTGTTAAACGTCGCAAATGGTTACGCCTTGTTGCAATGAAGCAAGCGGGTCTTTGCCTTTTGGAATAAACTCCTGGGCAACGTATCCTTCAAAACCAGTGGCCTGAATGGCAGTCATAATAGCCTTATAATTTAACTCCTGGGTTTCATCGATTTCATTTCTGCCGGGAACGCCTCCCGTATGATAATGGCCAATATAGTTTTTATATTTTCGGATCGTTGCAATGATATCACCTTCCATTATTTGCATATGGTAAATATCGTATAACAACTTGAAGTTGTCAGCGCCTAATTTGTCGGCCAGGGCAACGCCCCAGGTAGTATGATCGCACTGGTAATCATGGTGGTCCACCTTGCTGTTCAGCAATTCCATGACAATGTTTATATTATATTTTTGAGCCTCTTTCACCACTGGTTCCAGGCCTTTGCTACAGTTTTCAATACCCTGCTCATCATCGAGCCCATTTCGGTTTCCGGAAAAGCAAATAATATTTTTAAGACCATGATCTGCTGCTTTTGGAAGCAATTCCAGAAAATCCTTTTTCAGTTGCGCGTGGTTTTTGGGGTCATTAAAGCCATTTTCTATGCCCAGCGGACTGCCATTGGACATAGCACAGGTGAGGTTATATTTTTGAATGACGGGCCATTGCTCCGGCCCTAACAGTTCTATTGACTTCAGGCCTATTTCCTGAGCTGCTTCACAAAGACTTTCCAGCGGAATACCGCCATAACACCATTGACATACTGAATGATTCATTTTACCACCGGGTTTAAAGGATTTTAAATTTTTAAGATCTCTGGCAAAAGTCTGAGGAGCCAAAGCCACCAGCACTGCCCCGGCCCCTAGGTTTTTAAGAGCGGTCTTTCGGGTTATTTTTCTTGCCATGATTTACAAATGATTAGATGGACGATTTACGGATAACCGTATATTTTACGTGATATAAAGTTATCGATTATTGGCTGAAATAAAAATTAATGCATGAAATGAAAAAGCCACCCAGTCTCTCTCCCGTGCAGGCTGGCCCCTGTTCCCCAAGCTTCTTACCGGCTTTTAGCTTTCCGGTGGGAAGGATTCAACAGGTGGACTGGATTTTTAAAAAGCTCTGGCAACGATTTTGAAATCGCGAGCGTCTTGGTAGTAGAAATTTTTTAAAACTGATTTAATCATGAAACATTGTTCTTATGCCCTGCTAACACTCACTTTATTTGCATTGGGTTGCGTGGGAGATGATGCGATCCACTTCCCGGAAGGAGAAGTGGAAGGTATGAGGCCTATTTATGCCGATGTAGCGGATCTTCGGGACATTCGGGTTGAGGCACCGAGAGCATTGGAAAGGCCTGGCAAAATATACCGGAAAGATGGCTTTCTTTTCATTAATGAACTGGGAAAAGGAGTGCATGTTATCAACAATATGGATCCCACCTCCCCTGTTCCGCTCGCCTTTATCAACATCCCCGGAAATGTCGATATCGCCGCGAAGGGAAACGTTTTTTACTTTGATAATATCAATGACCTGGTAGCGGTCAGCGTTACCAATGGTAATCAAATTGAAGTGCTGAAAAGGATTGAAAATGTCCTGGATGGCGGGAGTGAATTTCCCGAAGCGCGCGGCATGTTTTTCGAATGTGTTGATAAAAGTAAAGGAATAGTTGTAGGCTGGGAAAAGGCCACGATAAGTAATCCAAAGTGTTTTAGATAGTTATGGAAAAAATTTACAACATGACAAACAAATTAGTCATCATTTTGGTGCTGGCGCTGTGCTGCTTCGCATGTGAAGAAGGTGGTGACTTATTTAGCGGTGAAACCTCCGGTCAGGCAGGATCATTGGCAAGATTTGCTGTCAGCGGTGATCATCTGTACGTGGTAGATGATAATGATCTTAAATTTTTTGATATCACCGATCCCACCAACCCGGAATCCAAAGGTGATGTTAATATCGGATTTGGAATCGAAACCATTTTCCCTCGTGGCAATAACCTGTTTATAGGCTCCAGGACCGGTATGCACATCTATGATATTTCCACACCTACCAACCCCTCAAAACTATCCGTATACCGGCATGTCACAGCCTGCGACCCTGTGGTAGTGCAGGATAATTACGCCTACGTTACCATCCGGGATGGTGTGGACTGCAGATTTGGGGCAAACCTCCTGGATGTGGTAGATATCAGCGACCTGGTTAATCCCCGGGTGGTAGCTTCCTATCCTATGTATAACCCGCACGGATTGAGCATTGACGGATCTTCCCTGTTTGTTTGCGAAGGTGAACAGGGCTTAAGGACTATTGACGCCAGTGATCCGTTAAATCTGATATTTAAGGAAGAGGTGACTGGCTTTCATGGTTACGATGTTATTACCAACAATGGAAATCTAATCGTCATCGGCAATGATGGCCTCTATCAATACGATTATTCAAATGCTGAAAAGATTGCCTTTTTAAGCAAAATTACGGTCCAATAAATTGAAAAATTCTATCAATCTGATGAGGTGGGTTAAGACGGCAATTATAATGCTGGCACTTGGGGTATTTGTCTCAAAGCAAGGCAAGGCACAATATTTTAGCGATACATCTTATTATAAAACGCCGGTTCCACCGCCAAAGGTAATTTTGAAAATTGACCTGTTATCCGTTTTTGATACATACTCTAATTTATTGATCGATGTGGAATACAGGTTAAAGGATGACTTATATCTTCAGCACGGTATTGGATTTGTAACCGGCTATAACGATTATGATTTTGACGATGATGATTTTCTCGATAAACCCATCGGGTTCAGGCTTCGCAACGAGCTCAGGTTTTATCTTGATTTCCTCAAACAGTCCAGAAAGGTCTTTTATCTGGCACCGGAATTGCTCTATGGCTACATTTCTGGTGACGAGGAGGAAGCCGTGGGCGTTAATTGCGATAATGAATGTGATTATTTCCGGCTTGTCGAATACACGGGAAGAAGGCAGGAGGCGGCAATCCACCTGAAATTAGGCAGCCAGCGCATTTATAAAGAAAAAGTTGTGGTGGACTATTTTTTTGGACTTGGCTACAAGTATAGATGGTTTGGCGCCAGCGGTTTGGGACTGGACGAAAGGGATGATGTCAGTAATGAGGAGTTTTATCCCGATTCTGATTTTAGATATAGTTTGACAGCCGGGTTTAAGATTGGACTGGTGATTAAATAAATTTGATGAACGCGGCCTCTAAAAGAAAAAACAGCTCCTAGCGACCAATGGCTTTAAATGCCTCCATTAGCGTCTTTCGTTCACCTTTTAATTCTTTTATCTGTTTTTTTAACATTTTATTTTCGACCTGCAGGGTCAGCAATTTTTCTTTTTGGTCGTCAAGTTTCTTTTGAATTTCAATGGGGATGGCTGACTGGTGATTCTCGGCGCCTTCCCGCCCAGGGTCGGCCTGGTCTTTGAGCCAGGGAGATGAATCGCCGGTGTAAAGCCAGTTGAGATTAATGCCTTGCTGATATAAAAACAGAATGTAGGGAATAGGTATAAACTTTACTTTGCCATTTTCAAACCTGCTGATGTCTTTTTGTTCGAAATGAGATTTTGAGGCCATTTGTGCCTGAGATAGCCCCAATGTTTTCCGGCAAGATTTAAGCCTGTTGAAAAAATCTTTCATGATCTATTTATTTACCGTAATACCATCTCCCACCTGCCATCTTTCATTAATAGTCACTGGTAATTTCCCAAAAGTACCTAGTTTTCCCGATAATATCTCCATGGCAATTTTCCGGGTTGTTTCGTTGTCCTGGTAATTTAATAAAACAATTTTTGCTTTTTCCACATGTTTTATAGGTGCCAGGATATAGGGACTGCGAAAATTTACCAACAAAACCTTGCGGGTGCTTAATAATTCTTCGATAAAAGACCTGGTGTTTCTACCGTAGCCCAATTTAATACCGGGACGATTATATAATTGGTGAAGGGCCAGCAATACATAGTCGTTTTTGGCTACTGCCTTTTTTAATTGACGTATATGTGCTTTGCTGGCGTATCGCGGCAAGGCCATTGGCTGTGCGTTTAGACTGGTTGCCATGTTTTTTACAAATGATGACGGTTGCCTCGGACCCACGGCGAGTGCGGCAATCGATTTAGGTTCCTTGGATAACCGGAAGAGCAGACTATCTCTGTTTTCCAGCAAGGTAGCGGATCCGCGGTACAAATCAACGATCAGGGAATCAAAGCCACCTTTGTTTAAATCGTTGTATAAGTTATCCAATTGAATGAAGGGTCGGCGGAAAAGTCCCGTCCAATACTTGGCCAGCAGCACCTTTTTGCATTTTTCGTCGATGTCATCCACGGATATTTGGTGGTTGACAACCGCTTCTTTAATAGACTGAACAGCCAACGGCAAATCTTCAACCAGCTCAATGATATCATTACCTGCTTTCAAAGCCATCACAGCGGCTTTGCCTTTTTCTACATGGTCTGTAAGTCCTTTCATGTCCATGGCATCACTTATGACCAATCCTTCAAATCCCATTTGTCCTTTTAACAATTCATTGATGATAAATTCGGATAAGGAGGTAGGCCCATGGCTTGTTGAATCGAGGGCCGGAATATTTAAATGCGCCGCCATAATTGTGCCGGCGCCTTTTTGAATTAACTGGATGAATGGAAATAACTCGATATCCTCGAGCCGACTGAAATCGTGGTCAATATTTGGCAGGGCTTTGTGTGAATCAGTATGCGTATCACCGTGACCGGGAAAATGCTTCAACGAAGTGAGGATACTTGACGCTTCCAAACCGGCAATGTAATTATGACCCTTCAGAACCACGTTATGTTTATCTTCTCCAAAGGACCTGAAATTAATGACAGGATTATTGGGGTTATTGTTAATGTCCACGACCGGCGCTAAATTCCAGTGGATACCCAGCCGTTTAAATTGCTGGCCCATGTCTTCAGACATTACTTTAATAAGCCCGTTATCTTGTATGGCGCCTAAACTCATTTGATAAGGATAGCTTAAAGTACTGTCTAACCTCATGCCAAGCCCCCATTCTCCGTCTATGGCGATAAAAAGTGGTATTTTAGATAAGGTTTGATACCGGTTGGTTAGTTTTGCCTGCCGAACGGGACCTCCCTGAAAAAATATCAATCCGCCAATTTTATATTCTTCAATGTGCTTTTCGATTTCCGCCTTGTGTTTGGCTCCCTGGTTGGAGAAGGCGCGGATCATAATTAGCTGGCCTATCTTCTCCTCTAATGTCAGGGTACTTAATATGGAGTCAGCCCAGCTGTGATCAACCGATAAAAAAGCCGGCCTGATCATACTTTGTCGTTCAGCTGGGGCGACGTCATTTTTCCCGGAGATCGATGGTGAATCGGTACAATAGCATAAAGTTATGGTGACGGTTGCATAAGCAGCGATCCTCCTTATTTTTTTAACAATGGCTCGATGGTATTTTACACCCTTCATTTCATCAAAAGTGACATTCATCCTAAAACTAATCCGGTGGAAATGGTCAGGTTGACGATGGTGACAATGTGCTGTTGTTCCTCGCAGGAATTACAATTTTTACTAAAAATAGGAAGTAAAATCAAAAAAAAGCAAAAATCTATTGGTTTTGAGATGTTAAAATCATAAAATTGTATGTATGTAGATATGTAGTACATATTAACATGTGTATAACCTTAACTTAAATCTCACTAAACAGCAAGGTCCAAGCTTGCAGGAAATTATTGAAACTAACTTAATATTTAGCTTATGAAAAACTTTTTACCGGTTCAAAAACCATTAATAATCCTATTGGTTTTTACCCTATTCGCTATGCTTTTCAATCCTGTCATGGCGCAGCAACAGGTGAAAGGCAAGGTATCCAGCGCATTGGATGGTGTCGGTCTACCCGGTGTTAACATCCTGATTAAGGGAACTACCCAGGGGGCAGTTACGGATGCAGACGGCAATTATGCAATTACCGTAAATAGTGGGAAAGATGTCTTGATCTTTTCTTTTATTGGATATACTTCGGAGGAGGTAGTTGTGGGTGATCAGACGATTGTAAATGTCTCCATGATTGAAGATTTGGAAACATTGAAAGAGGTGGTAGTAGTTGGTTATGGCACCGCCGACCGGAAGGAACTTGCGGGTGCTGTTGGTTCTATGAATGCCGATAAGATCATGGAAGCCAACAAGGTAAGTCCGCTTCAGGCATTGCAAGGCCAGGTAGCTGGTGTAGACATACAGGCTGCCGGGAACAAGCCTGGCGAACCCTTTAATGTAAGAATCAGGGGAGCCAGCACCATCAACAGCAACGAAACCATCGACGGTGCCGGCTTTAGTCCCGGTCAAAATCCATTATTTGTAGTTGACGGTATTTTTGTTAATGACATAGCCTTTTTGAATCCCTCGGATATCGAACGTATGGATATCTTGAAAGATGCTGCATCCACATCTATTTACGGCTCTCGGGGCTCGAATGGGGTTGTTATCATTTCTACCAAAAGGGGTAAGAAAGGCAGTCGCCTTCGCGTGAATTACGAGTCATATTATGGTGTAAGACAGGCGTATAACCTGCCCGACATTTTTGAAGGGGCCGATTTCGTTGACTATTTTATCGATGCCGCCGTTGGTGTTCAGCATAGTGGCGGTAATACTAGCTTTACCAGGGATGATGTTGTTTTAAGTGACTTTTTGAGACCCAATGAAATCGAAAACATCAACAACAACAATTACGTGGATTGGGTTGATCTGATTTTGCAAAATGGTTTTCAAACGAAACATAATCTGAGTGTTTCAGGCGGAACCGATAAAACAGGTTATAATTTTAGCGTGGGTTATATAAAAGATGAAGGAACATTTCCTGGAGAAGATCTTGATCGTTACACGTTTGGCGGTAGTATAGATTCTGATTTAAGTCCCAAATTAAAACTCTCTTTTAGCAGTTATGCCACTTTTGGCTTGAGGGATGAGGGAAGCCGGGAAGGTTTCAGAAGCGCCTACCGACTAAGACCAACCGGTAGTGTATATGAAGATAACGGAGAGCTCAGATTCTTCCCGCTCGAGAGCGAAACATTTATTACCAATCCGCTGTTTGAGGAGGCAAATATTACCAGGGAGACTAAATCCCTGAATTTTATCAGTAATATCTCGCTTACTTATAAGCCCATTGAAAATTTAAGCATTACTTCTTCATTTTCTCCGAATATTGATTTTAACCGTTACGGGGAATACCGGGGACTATTTTCAAAGTCAGTAAGCAATCGTCCGAACAGGACCCGGGCTCAGGTAAACCACGGCAACCGGCTGGCCTATACCTGGGATAATGTCATTAATTATAATTTCAACCTGACAGAAGCCCATGCTTTTAAAACAACCTTTGTTTCTTCTACATTCCTGGATAGAGGAGAAAGCTATTCTGCGCAAACCCGTGATCATAGTACTGATTTGTTTTTGTTCTACAACATCGGTGCCGGTGCAGATATTCGCACCCCAAGCAGTGGTTTAAGTAAGCTTTCATTGCAATCATTCACCGGTAGGATTGGATACTCCTTTCAAAACAGATATATATTCACCCTTACCGGACGTTACGATGGTGCTTCCATCTTAGCGGAGGGGAACAAATGGGCGTTTTTTCCATCTGCGGCATTTGCCTGGCGCATTGGAGATGAGGCTTTCATGAAAGGACAAAATGCGTTTTCAGAACTGAAATTACGACTTAGTTATGGTGAAACCGGTAATAATGGAACCGGTGGCGGCCTGAGGCCGCTGGGCTCGCAGTCACTGTTAAACAATGGCTTTACCAATTTTGGGGATACACCAATCAGAACCACAGGCTTCCAGAATCTGGCAAACCAGGAATTGGAATGGGAAAGAACTTCCGAGGTCAATTTTGGAATTGACTTTGGCTTGTTGAAAAACAGAATATTTGGTTCTGTGGATTTGTACAGCAGGAATTCTGACGGTATTATTTTCGAAAGAAAGTTACCAAGGGTGACGGGTTTCGGTGGTGTGTTTGACAATATAGGAGAAGTGAGGAACAGAGGGATTGAGCTTTTGATCAATACTGTTAACATCGACAATGGTACGTTTAAATGGACGACTTCTTTAAACTTCACTAAAAACACTAACGAGATTCTTAATCTCATCGATGATGTGGACGAATTGCGTTTTGGTGTGAGAGATGCCGATTTAATCCACCGTGTCGGAGAAGAAATTGGCTCTATTTACTTCTACCAATTTGATGGGATCTGGCAAACCGACGAAGCAGACGAAGCACTTGGCTTTAACCAGCGCCCCGGACAAGTCAAAGTAAAAGATTTGAACGGAGATGGTCAAATTACAGATGATGACAGAACCATTATCGGAACCGTCAATCCGGATTGGACCGGCGGAATTACCAATACTGTATCCTATAAAGGCTTTGACTTCACTGTCTTTATAAATACAAGGCAGGGAGCGAAAGAATTCAGCTGGTTTCACCGTTCCCATGGCTGGGATCAGGATGAAAGACCGGCCAGATTTAACGGTCTGGATACTGAATATTGGACACCTGACAACCCCATTAATGACTGGTGGCAACCCGGTAACGGCGGACCCTGGAAAAGGACCCTATTTTATCACGATGTATCCTTTGTGAAAGTGGGATACATGACATTGGGTTATAATTTTTCTCCACAGGTTACCGAAAAACTGAAGATTGGCGGCTTAAGGGTTTATTTCACTGCGCAGAATCCATTCATTTTTACCAGTTACGATGGCTGGGATCCGGAAACAGCCAGCCGGAATTCCTGGGGCTCTGCTTATTTGTCAAGAACCTTAATAGGTGGCCTCAATGTTAACTTTTAATGCTAAAATTTATACAGATGAAACCGACATGCTTTCTATAATTATTTAACTCACAAGGGAATAATTATAGAAAGCATCAAAGGTTCCATGTGACCAAGAAAATAAATTATAAACACATGAAAATCTTTAATCTATATATTAAAAAACTCCTCCTCATTTTAATCATCGTTGGATTTAGCGGTTGTGATGATTTTTTGGAAGAGGAAAACAGAAGTAACCTTACCGATCAAAACGGGTTTGATGATCCCGAGGTATTTGATCAACTCGTTGCTAACGGCTACAACAGGTTAAGAAAAGCCGCCTTGGGCTTCCAATTGGATCAAAAGGGCACTGACATTGTAACCAGAGGTACTATAATAGCCGGTACGGATGAAATCAATGATTATGTAAATTTTTCAACTACCAATGGCTCAGTATCAGCGCAATGGACTAACTATTATAATGTTATTACCTCTGCAAACTTAGCGATTTCCAGAGTAGGAGATATTCCGGGTCTTACGGAAGCGGAAATATCAAGAGGACTGGGAGAAGCCAAATTTTTAAGAGCCTTTTCCTATTTCAACCTCGTGGAACACTTTGGTGATGTACCGCTGGTGCTGGAAGAAATTACCTCTTCGAAAACAGACTTTGCCAGAACATCGGAAAGTGAGATATATGCTCAAATCATCGAAGATCTGGATGAGGCAATTGCCTCGGTTGACGAAGATCCTTCCCAATATGGGCGCATCTCAAAAGATGCAGCCCGTCATTTGAAAGCAAAGGTGTTGTTAACCAGGGGTTATAAAACATTTGCCGGATCAAATGATTTTAACGAAGCTGCGGCATTGGCAGAAACCGTAATCAGCAATCATCCGCTGGAAAGTGATTTTGCTACCCTACACGATATCAATAACCAAAGAAACCCGGAGGTGATCTTTGCCCTTTTGTTTGGGGCTGATGCACAGTTACGCGGTGAAAGTGGCAATAACAGGCATAAGCTGTTTCGGTTTTCCTACGACCTTTATCCCGGAATGGTCAGGTCAGAATTGTATAACAACGGTGAGGGTTCAAGCCCTACACCTTTTTTCTTCACGTTGTTTGAAGATGAAGATGAACGGGAGGAGGGAACACTGAGAAGAACCTTATTTGCCCTGGTAGACGCAGAAGGAGGCGCCATCCAGGTAGGGGATACCGCCATCTTTTTCCCAAAAACACCGTGGACAGATGCGCAAAAAGCAGCCGTCGATTATGCAGTAATTAACGAAAGTGATTATTACATTCCCGATGGTATTTCTTCTGTACACTATCCGATTTTCAATAAGTTTGATGATCCGGCGGCAGTAGTTACAACTGAGTTTGGCAATGCCGGGGGTATCAGGGACGCTATTATTTTTAGATCTGGCGAAACCCGGTTGATAGCGGCGGAAGCTTATCTTGGAGCTGGCGATGCCGGAAGTGCGGCAGATCACTTAAATGCTTTAAGAGCCAGAGCGGGGATCACCACAGATTTATTGCCCACCGATGTTACCATTGACTTTATTTTGGACGAAAGCGCCAGGGAATTGGCCGGCGAGGTGAGTCGATGGATGGATCTGAAGCGAACGGGAAAATTAATCGAACGCGTGCTGGCCCATAATCCACACGCACAATTAAATAATGCCATTCAATCATTTCACATGAGAAGGCCTATACCACAATCAGAAATTGATCTGGTGACAGGGGATGGGTTTGAGCAGAATCCAGGGTACTGAGAGCAAGCATGAGTGTGAAGGTGAGTGTGAAGATTATTCTTCATGCTCACTTTTGCTTTTTGTGTTTTTTCAACTCCAAAAATTTTGCAAATTGCCAGGGTTAATTTTTTAGAAATATTCTACAAACAAAGGATGAAAAAGATAATTTCTGGCATCTTTATTTTTTTGAGTGTCTTACTATTCCTGGCCTGTAGCAGGCAGATGAATGAAACCCCGAAACTTAACCACATTCAAATAATCGGCAGCCATAATAGCTATAAGCAGGCGATCCAGCCGGAACTATGGGAACAGTTATATGATAAGGATTCATCGCGAGCCATGGCATTGCAGTATGAGCACATTGACCTTACCAGCCAATTGGAACTTGGTTTAAGAAGTCTTGAAATCGATATTTTTCATGACCCCAAAGGAGGAAGATATAAAAAGCCATTGGGAAATTATCTGTTACGGGACCGCGGTGTCGATCCTTTACCCTTTGATGAAAAAAATGAACTTGACAAACCGGGATTAAAAGTTTTTCATGTACAGGATATTGATTTTCGGTCACACCGGCTGCTGTTTCGAAATGCCTTGCTTGAAATTAAACAGTGGTCAGATCAAAATGAGGAACACCTTCCCATCATCATCACTTTAAATGCCAAGGATAGCCCGGTAGACCTGCCGGATTTTGTAAAACCATTGCCATTTTCAAAAACGGCGCTCGATAGTATTGATCTGGAAATCAGGAGCGTTTTTAACCATGAAGATTTAATTACCCCAGACTTTGTCAGAGGAGAATTTCAGCAATTGGAGGAAGCCATTTTAAAGCGTGGTTGGCCGGATTTATCGGTGGTAAGCGGGAGACTTATGTTTGTGCTGGACGAGCGAGGTGACAAATTGCTTCGTTACATCGAAGATCATCCTGCTCTAAAACACCGGGTTATGTTTACTAATTCGCAAGAAAATACACCGGAAGCTGCATTTAGAATTGTCAATGATCCGGTTAAAGACCTGGCATACATTAAAACGCTGGTCGCCAAAGGTTATATGGTAAGAACCAGGGCCGACGCAGGCACTTTTGAAGCCCGCAATAATGACTACACCAGATTTGAAAAGGCTATGGAAAGCGGTGCGCAGGTTATTAGCAGTGATTATTATCTCCCCTCAAAACTGTTTAAATCCGACTTTAAAGTTTCGTTTGAAGGAGCTATTTATGAAAAAGTAATCACCAAATAATGCAGGGTTGACTACTCATATCATCCATTGCTGAGAATTATAGCCGGTCATAGTGGGGTGTTAAATGTTCCCTCATGTTTTTTCTGAAATTAGAGGGAGTGCCGGTTTTTAAAGTTTCAATAAGGTCAAAATGAGAAATTTTTCCACTCTCTGGTTTGTGCTCCAGTGTTGATTCTACTTCCATCATATAATTAAAAACGGGTAATAACATGGACTGAAAGCGTTTTAAAGTATTGTTTCCCGTCATTTCATACAACTTGGAGTGAAACGAAATCTCGTATTTCAGCCGGGTTTTCAGTTTATTAGTGCCTGGGTCCCTGGCCTCTCTGTTGGCAATGTCTTCCAGGCTTTTAATACTTTCCTCAGTGAGTCTTGCAAAAATCAGATCTGCCATGCCTACTTCCAGCACCAACCTTAGTTCAAAGATATCCTTCATCGACTCTTCACTCAAGATATTAGGATACAACACCCGCTCTACGCCACTTAACAAATCCGGTTCCGAAAGCACCATCCCCTTTCTTTTTTTGGATTCGATCATTCCCAGCATCCTCAGCCTGCTCAATGCCTCCCTGACCACATTGCGACTCACACCCAGGTATTCCGCAAGTTCCGTTTCCTTCGGCAGGGGGTCACCTGCTTTTAAGTTGTTATTGTTAAGGTATTCAATTAAATTATTTTCCACCTGGTCGGCAAGTGAAATGGCTTTAACTGGTTTGGGTCGGATATTAGGCTTTTGCACTTTTTAAGATTTTAACGCATTTTTTTGTAAAAATAACAATACCGATATTAATGATTGCCAAAAAAAATCATATATTGCAAATATGTAATTATGTAGTACATATATGGCAATATACGATATAATCGATTACGGAGCAATAGGTAATGGAAAAACTGATGATGCTATGGCCATCCAAAAAGCAGTTGATGCTTGTTTTTCCCATGGAGGGGGAAGGGTTTTAATTCCTGCCGGTCACACATTTCTATCAGGACCCTTTAATTTAAAATCGAATGTTGATTTTCACATTGAGCCGGGTGCCAGGTTAGTAGCTAACCCTGATGAAGAAGTGTACACAGAAAGCGCTTTTAAAAAAAATCTCGGGGAAGGCACGATATGGATTGGTGGTAAAGATCTGGAAATGGTTTCCTTTTCCGGTTTTGGGATAATCGACGGCAACGGAACGGCTTTTATGGGGAGGGAACTGGAAGATGCTTTTGAATTAAAACCGGTGGCAGATAAAGACCCCCGTCCTCATATGATAACACTGGTTAACTGCAAAAATGTTAAATTCAGAGATTTAACCTTTAAAGATGCGGCCTATTGGGGCCTGCATTTGGTTGGTTGTGACAATGTCTCTATCTCGGAAATTTCGATTTATAATAATCTAAAGATACGTAATAGCGACGGCATTGATCTTGACCACAGCAAGAATATCCGGATAAGCAATTGTCATATTGAATCAGGCGACGACTGCATTTGTTTCAAGAACAGAAGGGAGTATGAGGAATATGGTCCCTGCAGGGATATCACGGTGACCGGTTGCACCATGATTTCAACCTCCTGCGCCGTAAAAATCGGGTCGGAAAATATGGATACCATTCAAAATATAACTTTCAATAACTGTATTATAAAAGACAGTAACCGGGGCATTGGTATTCAGCACAGGGATGAAGGTGTGGTATCTGATATTGTGTTTTCCAATATGATTATTGAATGTCGCCTGTTTTCAGATGTCTGGTGGGGAAAGGCAGAGCCGATTTATGTAACAGCTTACCCTAGGTCACCTGAAAATCACAAAGACGGGGGCTGGAGATTACCGGAAGGCGAAATGGAGGGGAAGGTAGGATATATTCGCAATATCACTTTTGGCAACATTCGCTGCAAAAGTGAGAATGGTGTTTTTGTAGGTGGGGAAAACCCCTCGAAAATCTCAAATATTCGTTTTGACGACGTGGACGTTGTTATCGATAAAACTACTTCATATCAGGGCGGTTTGTATGATTGCCGGCCTTGTGCTGGCGTCAAGATGATATCCAGGCCCACCAGCGGTTTTTATCTCAGCAATGCAAACAGCATTTTTATTAATGACTGCAGCGTGACCTGGGGTCAAAATAAACCGGACTATTTTGGAAAAGCCATTGAAACCGAAAATGTAGTAGATCTGGTCATTGAAAATTTTGAAGGAAAAGATGCTTTTGCGGGCGGAGAGGATGAAATAAAGTGGAAAATAAATAGATCCTGATGTTTGGATTGGATATTTCTGACATTGTAGTTATTCTCTTGTATTTCGGGGTAATCATTTACATTGGTATTCGGTCGAGCCTGAAAATCAAAAAGCAGGAAGATTATTTTTTAGGTGGTCGTAAGTTTGGCAAGTTGATATCGACTTTTGCCAGCTTTGGTCAAGCCACGTCAGCTGATGGCCCGGCTGGGGTGGCTACCACCACTTTTAATAATGGTGCCAGCGGCATATGGAGCTCTTTACTGATGTTATTCGTTACACCATTGTTTTGGATAACCTCGCCCTGGCTAAGAAGGTTACGCGTCATTACTATGGGAGATTTTTACCTGGAAAGGTATGGGTCAAAAAACCTTGCCGCGACCTATGCATTGGTGGCTTCAATAGGTATGATGGGGCTCTTGTCAGTGGGCTACCTGGCTGTCACAAAAACCGCCATGGCTATGACTCCCAAGGAAGACCATATGCTTGTAGAAGCACAGCTAACGGAAAAGAAATTGGCCCGCGAATTGTTTATGCTGGAAAGCAAGGACGGAAGGTATTTAACGACACATGAAAAGCAAAGACTTGGAGAGCTTCGGCAAATCAATCCTCGAAATCTGTTTTCTCATACCAATGAAAAAGCCCTCATCTGGGGCATATGCTTTTTGGTGTTGATTTATACGTCACTGGGAGGATTGGAAGCTGCGTTTTATACGGATTTGTTGCAAGGCGTATTTATTATTTTGCTTTCGGTAATTCTCATTCCGTTTTCCTGGCATCAGATTAATGCTATTTACGGGGGCAGTGGAATGATGCAGGCACTGGGCCATATGCATGCTAAACTTCCTGAAAGCTTTTTTGAAATATTTGGTTCTCCTATGGTGATTGACTTCACTTGGTACTTTATTTTGGCCGCTGCCCTGGTTTCAGGGACTACGGTCGTTACCCAACCCAACCAGCTGGTCACTGCCGGAGCGGCAAAAGATGAATATGCGGCAAGGGTGGGATTTGTCACGGGGACTTTTATGAAGCGCGTGGTGACCATCATGTGGGGCGCGGTTGGTTTGGCAGCCATCCTTTTGTTTGGTGACAGCCTTACAAATTCTGATTTCGTTTGGGGCCACGCCACAAAATCACTTTTGGGACCGGTTAAGTTAGGTCTTGTGGGCCTGATGTTGGCCAGCATGATGGCTGCACTTATGTCGACCGCTGACTGCCTGATGATCACGGTTTCAGGATTAGTAGTCCGCAATCTGTATCAACCGCTATTTGGGCTAAAAAGCGAGAGGCACTACATATGGGTAGGGAGAATCGCCGGCGGCATATTTTTGATAGGTGCCGCTTTGATAACTACCCAGTTTGACAACATCTTGCAAGTGCTTAAGTTTATATGGGAATTCTTCGTCATATTTGCAGCGGCCTTTTGGCTTGGCCTGAAATGGCGTAGAGCTAATCTATACGGAGCCTGGGCCTCCATTCTGGGTGCGTTTTCGTTGTTCTATTTAATCCCCGTTTTGTTACCGATCATGTTTCCTGGTTTACGCACCAGCGAGCGATTGCTTAAAAGAGTAAAACCCGCTCCGGTCGAAAGGGTTTATACAGCCAAATCGATAGATATACAGAAGAGAAATGCCGAGATCCTGGCGTGGCAGTCGATGGATCCGACACAACAAAAAGCTATTGAAAAACCGGTGCCGATCGAGGAAGGCGAAAAAATTACCCGCCAGTTTCTCTTGCCTCAAAAATCCATTTTCTGGTCTAAGGATATAAAAACCGACGCCAGCAAGCAGCCTTACGGAAGTGGCTATATTTATTTGGAGTTGCTACTGCTGGATGCCCTGGGTATTGACCTGAGTAAAAACCCTTATGCATTCAATGAAACATTGAGGCTGCTGATCAGATTGGTGTTCCCTTTTGTCTTGCTGATAATGGTGACAGTGGCTACCTCATCCAAAACCTTGGTGGCGCCCAATAGGTTTTTTATTAAGATGCGTACTCCTGTAGATTCCAGGGGGGGCAAAGCGGATGAAAGTATACTTGAAAAAAGATATGAGAATCCGGAAACATCCCAGGATATGCTGATTTTTAAAAATTCAAACCTTGAGTTTTACAAATGGAAAAGGAAAGATTGGTATGGGTTTTTGTTGTCCTGGAGCATTGTATTGGTTATATTAGCACTACTTTACGCGGTAGTTTCACTAGGGAAATGACACTGATTAAATTCAAATATTATGGAGCATAAAAAATCCAATTTCAACAAAATTGAAGAGTTATGGGAAGAGGATCTTTTAAAGAGATATCCTGAAAATTCTCACAAAAAAAAGCAGGAGTACAGAAACTATGACGCTCCTGCCAGGGATACTGTAAAAGACTTTTACTACCTCAATCATGTTAATCAGACCTACGAATTTGTGCTTGAAAAAGAGAAGGAGTTTTTATCATTTGACAAAAAAGAAATGTCTCTTTGGGAAGCCGTTGATTTTCTGAACACATTGGTAGACGATTCCGACCCAGATATAGACCTTGATCAAACACAGCATTTGCTGCAGACTTCAGAGGCGATCAAAGCCGATGGCCATCCCGACTGGTTTGTGCTTACCGGCTTTTTGCATGACCTGGGGAAAGTACTTTGTTTATTTGATGAGCCACAATGGGCCGTGGTGGGAGATACCTTCCCGGTTGGGTGCAAATTTTCGGATAAAATCGTTTACCCGGAATTTTTCAAAGAAAATCCCGATAATGATAATGAAAAATATAACTCAAAATATGGTGTTTATGAACCAAATTGTGGCTTGCGAAATGTCCACATGTCCTGGGGCCATGATGAGTATCTGTATCATATCATGAAAGATTCCCTCCCCGATGAGGCTTTATATATTATCCGTTACCATTCTTTTTATGCCCAACACCGCGAAAACGCCTATGAGCATCTGATGGATGAATATGATCATAAAATGTTTAAATGGGTACAGGCATTCAATCCATATGATTTATACTCCAAATCGCCGACACCACCCAATGCTGAGGAATTAAAACCATATTACCAGCAATTGGCAACTAAGTATTTGCCGGAGAAGATTAGGTTTTAAAGGATCTCTTCGATCACCGACCCACCCCTAGCCCCTCCCAGGAGGGGATTTAGTGTGTGCCGGTAAGTATGTTTTTGGTTAATTAAATACATTCATTTTATACAACTCCTTCCCTGGGGAAGGTGCCCGTGTGGGCATGGGTAGTTTTGGTGAAATGAACTGGGCGGAAGGGGTTCGCGATGTCCGTATACACCTAGTGTTTTAATCCATTTCTGTTGACGGTCACCGACCCACCCCTGCCCCTCCCAGGAGGGGATTTAGTGTGTGCAGGTAAGTATGTTTTTTATTTACTTAAATACATTCACTTTATAGAACTCCTTCCCTGGGGAAGGTGCCCTTGTGGGAATGAGTAGCTTTGGAGAAATAGACTGGGCGGAAGGGGTTCGTCGATGTCTGATAGCAATAAACGTTATAAACCAACATAATTCAACGCGATTAAACCCTCCTTTATTCCAAACTTACCTGAACATGATCTTTTTGATTTCCTCAAAATCAAGTACTTTGACGGTTCCCTGGGTCGGAATCATATTTTGCCACACCCAATTATAATGTTCAATCACTTTTTCGGCGCTGATATGTGGCCTATCGCCGGTCGTGTGCCCGTCTTTTACCACAATGACATTGTAATCTTTCGCTACGGCCGACTGGACGGTTGCTTCCACACAAAAGTCCGTGGCGCAGCCGGTGATAAATAGTTCATTTATCTTCAACTCTTTGAGTTTTGTCTCAAGGTCGGATTTATAAAAAATGTCATTGGCGTATTTTTCAATAAAAGTATCGTTGCGTTTTACCTCTAGTGTTGACAACAATTCCCATTCAGCTGTTTTCGGAACAAATTCGTTTTCCCTTGTACCATTGTGCTGAATAAAAATTACCGGACAATCGGCCGCTCTGAATAAATCGGCCAAAGCGTTTATCCTGTTTACGGTACCGATGGTGTCAAACCTTGGCGTTTTGGCGGTAAAAGATCCTTGCTGCATGTCTATGATTAAAAGCGCTTTTCGATTTTCCATCAATTTTGTTATCTATTATATCAGGTCACTATCCGCCGGTTTACGAACAAATATACTCAGAACTTTATTTTCAACAGCGTTGCCTCCTTCCGAATGTTAAACCCGGTCTTCACGCACCAGACACTCCTACTCATTCTCCAACCCTAAGCCCTTTGCACACAGAAATTTAATGTTTTATGACTAATCTCATCCAAATAAATGACAGGCCTCATGGTGTTTAAAGGAGGATGGAAACAATTTTGTAATAGACCGAAGATTAAATATCAAAAGAGGTATAGTGACAAAAGAATCAGATATATTGACAGCTTTAATGTGCCTGCAAAACCGGGTAGATCAACTTATTGCTTTTTTCCGCCAAGAATTAGATTTTTCCGAAATGATTTATGAATATTGGTCCGCCAGGGATATCTTGGGTCATTTAACATTTTGGCATGAAAGCTTTTCAAGAAATTTGTCAGACCTGTCAAATGGCAAAACCCCGAACCCTTTAAAAGGAAAGTTGTCGGAGGTAAATAGAATGAGTGTCGAAACTACCCGTGGTATTGCCATCGATGTGCTAATTGACAGATTATGTATCGCCCAGAACACTATTAACAAACATATTTTAAATACATCAATTTCCAGTATTCCGTATAAAAAAGGCTCGAGAGATTATTCCAGGCACGAGCACCTGACTGTAGTGGCGGATCATTTCAAGAGACATCTTAAAGATTTACATAAAAAATATAAGCTAAACTATGCCGAGACCAAAAACAAAAGCTGAGTTAATTCAATTGAGCCAGGAAAATTTCAGGAAGCTGAATGACTTTGTTGACGCTTTTTCAGAGCCGGAGCTTATAGCAGAATTTCCGGAAGGAACCCTTAATAGAAATATCCGGGATGTGCTTGCGCATTTGCATGAATGGCATCTTATGATGTTGAACTGGTATCATGTTGGCATGGATGGAAAAAAACCTGATATACCAGCCAAAGGATATACCTGGAAAACTTTGCCGGCATTGAATAAGGAAATTTGGGATAAATACCATACAGTTGATTTAGGCGAAGTGCGAAAAATGTTGAATACGTCATTTGCAACACTTCAACAGGTGATAGGTAAACATTCTGATGAGGAACTTTTTGAAAAAAAACGGTATAAATGGACAGGCACAACCTCCCTCGGCGCCTATTTTATTTCAGCTACCTCCAGCCATTATGACTGGGCGTATAAACTGATTAAGAAGTGCAAAAAATAAGGCAACTAATTGCCTTTGCACCATAATTTTTCCAAGATCTTTGCTACTATTCTTCAAAGCCTAAAATACGCGGTATCATTTATTGTTGCTGACAAAGCAACCAAGGTTAGACTTCACCATGCCAATAACCAGGAAGCAAAAACTACTTCATAAACCTTTCCCGAAATTGCAGGTTAAATAACCCATAAAGCAAAGCCAGCCCTGTGCCAATGGCCAGGTAAAGACGGTTCTTGAAAATAACATTCAGCCAGATGGTTTCGCTCATCTCCCTTGGTTCAATGTAGGGGTTTAAAAATATATTCCAGGCATTGTATTCCAGCACTTCGTAAAAGATCAAAAATATAACGCCAAGCATTACCATTGCAATGGCTGTACCATTGCCACTTTTTATCAGGGTTGACATCATAAAGGAAAGCGCAGCCAGGAAAGTGATCGGAAACAACACCTGGGCGACCATGACCGGAATTTCAATATGATACAATGCGAAATTGGCTAAGAACGCCAATATGGTCAAATTGACAGCCGCTACAATTACAATAATAATGAATCGTACCAACCATACCTTGTATCGATAATTGGGTATGCCAAAAATAACTTCGAGCATTTTGGAATCATCGTCATTTTGCAAGCCATAAACTACCGGATAAAAAATCAATAAGACACCAGGGAACACCAAAAATCCATAAATGACAGACTCATCTAAGTTTGGATCTTCAAGTAATGAAATGGTAATAATAAAAGCAAAAAACAAAAACGCTGCAATAAGGAAATAGATAAATTTGTTGGCGAATATAACTTTTATGTTGTATCGGAAGAATCTCACCAACAGACCTAAAAAATTAACCAGTTTAAGATATTTCATGGGATACTTTGCTTTTACTTTTTTCCTTCATTAACCACAGGTAGGCATCTTCCAAATGGGCATTTACCTGGTAGGCGTTTTCATTTGGTTTGCTGGCGGCGAGGCATTTGACCTTTATTCGATCACCTTCTTTCATGTGATGTACAATCAAATGTTTATCCTTAATCTCTTCGAACGCAGTTGCATCAACCCAGAACTCCCAGACGATCCCCTCCGCAATTTCGGCCATCGTGGAGGGTGATCCGATGTATTCAATATTACCTTGAATTAATACAGCGACCTGATTACAGGAGCTGGCAATGTCTTCAATGATATGGGTTGAGAAGATTACAATTCTTTCTCTGCTTAATGTTACCAATAGATTTCTAAACCGTATTCTTTCCAGTGGATCTAACCCTGCCGTTGGTTCATCCACTACCAGTATTTTAGGCAGGTGCAGCAGAATTTGTGCAATGCCAATGCGCTGTTTCATGCCACCTGAAAATGAACCTATTTTTTTATGTTGGTGATCCAGCATGTGAACTGCCTCCAGCACGTATTGCACCCGCTTCTCCCTTTCATTTTTGTCAATGATGTTTTTTAAAATACCCTGATAGTGCAGGAAGTCATAGGGTGTCATGTTTTCGTAACTTCCAAAAGCCTGTGGTAAGTAACCAATTAAACCCTGCAATTCTTCTCTTTTCAAATTGGTATCAAAGCCATTGATCCAGATCTTACCATAGCTTTGATCCAATATGCCGCAAATGATGCGCATCAGGGTAGTCTTACCCGCTCCGTTTGGTCCCAACAATCCAAACATACCGTGATTTATGGTGAGGTTGACGCTATTAAGAGCCCTGAAGGGTTGTTTTTTGGCGCCGATAAAGGGGATCATAAACAGAAATCTGTAATAAGCCCTTTTGATCGCAGCAAATCTCCCGGTAATGGTATTGATGTTCAATGTAGTGGATTGAATTTTTTTACCTGCCAGGTAGACCCAAATAGCGGCAAACCACAATATGGCAAAAAGTACAATTAAAACAAGATTATCTGCCTGTCTGGCCAAAAAAAACAGGTTAAAAGCAGGTATGCTCCAAAGCCAGCCCAGATACAAGAAATTGTACAATCTCTTATTTTTGGTTTTACCCTGCATTTGCCTGACTTGCATGAAGGTATTGATAACATTGATCACAAACAGGTAGAGTATTACCATAAAAAACCCCTGCCAGAATAACCCTGATAAAAAGAAATAAATGAAATAAACCAGGAATCCTATCAAGGAGATTTGCCAGATAGCCCTTTCTGCCAAAGCGCTGAAAGTCGAGATTTTTTCACCCCTTTTTTCATGATTCAATTTGCCTGCTTTCCATTCTCTGGCGAATCGTCCACTTCTTCCGTATATCTTGGCAAGATTTTGTATCCGGATAGTCATCTTTTCATCCTTGCCAATAATTTCACTGTTGGCCTGTTTCAGCGCGCCTAAAATAAAATAAGTGGCGCCCGGGATTAAAATGACGGCAAACAAAAGACACATGATTTGCCATAACATGCCATCAACCTGAGCATAGATCAGGTAGGTTGTTGTTGCAAAAATCAATAGCTGCGCGACTTTTAATATAGTATTCAGGTTTTTAAACCACCTTAATGCACCTCCAAGCCCGGCGCTTAAGGTAGGTATGTACACCAGCGTCAAAAATGTACTGAATGCCAATCCTCCCATCACTGTAACTACAAAGGGTACGCCAATAGTGGTGACATACTCAGCCTGTCCCATGGCCATGGGTAACATAGCGACGATGGTGGTGATGGTGGTAATAGAGATGGGTCTTATTCGTGAGATGCCGGCCATAATCAATGCGCGATGTTCTCTGAAACCTTTTTTGCGGAGAATTTTTGCGTAGTCAATAAGTATAATGCCGTTGTTGACCACAACCCCCAGGAGTATTAAAAAACCGATCAGGGTATTGGCGTTTAGCAGTGAATTTCCGGTGAAAATTAATCCCAGGAAAGCCCCTACAGCAGCCATCGGGATCGAAAACATAATAACAAACGGCAAGTAAAGAGATTCAAAAACAGATGCGAGGATCATGAAAATGATGACAATAGCGGCAAAGATCAAAAAGTAAAATTCCTGTAGCAGCGGTTCTTCGTGGATAACCTCTACGGCAATTCCTGAAGGAATATTCATGGCGGCAACAAGCATATCAACTTCCAGCCTGGAATCTTCAAGTAGTGATTCCGAATCAAGCACCTCCTTGATAAAGCTGTATCGAATTTCAATCTGTTTCTCCTGGTTAAGTCTGCGAATGCCGCTCGTTCCGGTACCAAAAATTACGTTACTGAAACTTTGTAATTCGTAGCTGCTGCCCCCATCGGAAACTACAGGTAAAGATTTCAGATCCTCCATTGACTTGGCAGTTTCTACCTCAGTTTCAGTTTTTATGGTTATGTCGTATTCTTCGTTCCCACTTTTGAATTTTGTTCCTGATGCAAATGATTTTTGAAATCCGGTGAGAGAAGACACAACATTTGGTAAGGTAAGGTTTCGGTCGCTCATTAATTGCTGGTCGAAGAAAATGTGGGCTTCCGGCCTGTCTCTATTGATATTTACATTGCTGTTTCTGATCGAAGAGAATCCCCTTAAATTAGCGTTGAGGTCTCTTGCTATGGTTTTCATTAACTCAAAATCCTGTCCTTTGATAATCACGCTTTCGGTTTTTGTGCCAATGCCCAGTAATTTTTCAAACCCCTCCGCCGGCGACGGACCTCCTCCTCCGGCACTGGCGCGATTGGCTTGTCTTTCGTCCAGCGTTATATCTAACTCCGGATATTGACTTCCGATATGTTGCAGTCGTGCCTTAATATCCTGTGCCGTGGCGCCATTTATTGACTCAAAATCTTCTACTAATTTTACATTCACGGTTGCACTCGATTCATCTAGTCTGCTAATGACTTTTTCTTGCTCCTCAATTTGCAACACTTTCTCTTCAATGTCCCGGACGATTAAGTCAGTGTTTTCCATGGTGGCTCCCTGCGGCATGGTAATGTACATGTTGAGATCCTTTTTCTCTACCTCATTGAGATTACTCACACTGACGAGGAGACTTAACAGGATGGCAACAAAGAACAGGACAATGCCACCCACGATGGTGGTAGCGGGGTTTCTAAGACAGGTTTTCAGCAGGACAAGGTATAATTGGATCAATCGGTTTCTGATAGAAATGTTTTTGAAAGAATTGATCTGCAGATGCGGCGATTTTTTGATAGAATTATGTGCCATCATGGGAATCAAAACAAGTGATACCGCCAGTGAAACCAGTAAGGTGGAGACAATGGAAACGCCAATGTGGGTTCCGATTAATTTCACCAAAAAATTTGAAGAGAAGACAAATGGTAAAAATACTGTAATGGTGGTAAGTGTGGCTGCGGTAACCGACCTGCTAACTTCTTTCGTTCCTATCGCAACCGCGTCTTCCGGTGATTTTCGGTTGGCAACGTGCCGGTATATATTTTCAATTACCACTACGCTATTATCCAGCAGCATGCCAATGGCCAAAGCCATGCCAATCAATGTTAAGCTATTGACCGAGATATCAAAGGCATAGAACAAATTGAAGGCGGTAAAGATAGATACCGGAATAGCCAGTGTTAACGTGAAGATCAACCGGATCCTTTTAAGAAAGATCCACAGGATAAACACAGCCAACAGCCCACCTACCAGGGCAAGGTTGATAATCTGGCTGATATTTTTTTCCATTAATTCGGCCTGGTTGGATTGGATAACAACGCTGGCACCTTTTGGTTCCAGGGATTTATTCAGGGCTTCTATAGCTGCCTTGGTTTGATTGGAAAGTGCAATAATATTTGCCTGTGTATCTTTTGATAACTGAATTGAAACAGCGTCTTTACCATTAACACGGCTCAGAGATGTCTGTTCTTTCACCCCAAAGTAAACGTCAGCGACATCCCGTAGCAGCAATGGCCCTTTTTGTGAAACTACCAGATTTTCGAGATTTTTTATGTCGTCGATTTCTGAGCTTACATTAACAAAAAGCTTTTGGTTATTGTCCTTTACATGGCCTACGAAGGTTTTCTGCCGGGAATTTTTGGATAGTATCGAACTGATAGTATTCGGTGTGATGTCATTTGCCTCACAGGCATCATTGTCCAGAATTATTTCCACCGTTTTTTCACGTCCTCCAAAAACTTCTACGCCCGCAATACCATCAATATCATTTAACTCATTGACAACGTGCTGATCTGTCATATTTCTGACCCGGTCAATTCCGCCTTCGCCTAAAACTTGCAGCGACATAAATTGACTGGCTATTTGTTCTGTGTCTACCTTCAGGATATGGACGATAAACTCTTCCGGCAATGAGGCCTTCAGCGTTTCAATCTTTTGCTCTAACTTAATGTAGGCATATTTGATGTTGGTATGCTGCGTGAAGCTGATAAAAATCATTCCTTGCCGGCTGTTGGCACTCGACTCCACCTTTTCTATACCTTGCAATGTACTGATAGCTCCTTCGAGTGGTATAATTCCCTGATTTTCCAGGTAGCGGGGGTCAACTTCTGTGGTTGTACTGATACGCACAATCAATAATGGCAGTTCTACGTTGGGAAACAATTCCACCGGCAACTTTTTGTAGGAGACATAACCGAGCATGGTTAACCCCAAAAACAGCATGCTGATGAGTGTTTTGCGGTGGATGATGAATTTCATTATTTCCATGTTTCTAATGCCAAACCGGGTAGATTATTTTGTGAAATTTAATTATTGACTTGTTTGTGTCGAAGTCCGTTTTGTTAATGTCAGCCACCAATTGTCAATTACCATATAAACACAAGGAATAACGGCTAAAGTGAGCAATGTAGAGGAAACCAAACCTCCGATGACGGCAAGAGCCATGGGAGAACGCAGTGAAGCACTTTCTCCAAAGCCGAAGGTAAGAGGCAGTAAAGCCAATATGGTGGTTAAACTGGTCATAATGATTGGGCGAATTCTTTGTTGCCCCGCGGCGATGATAGCATCTTTTACCGGCGAACCCTGTCGCTTAAACTGATTGATGGCATCTACCAAAATAATAGAGTCATTCACGGCAATACCTGTAAGCATGATAATACCAATGTAAGCCATGATATTCAGTGGTTGACCAATCACAAAAAACGTTGCCACGGCACCCACCGCGGCCAGGGGTATGGTCAACAGAATTGTGAATGGATGCACGAGGGATTCAAACTGGGAAGCCAGTACCATGTATACCAGTATGATGGAAAGCAACAAGGCAAACCTCAAATTTTTCACGGATTCTCTTCTTTTTAATTCCTCTCCTATGACCGAGATTTTGTAGTCGGCGGGTAGAGGGATCGTTTCCAGATCGTTTTCCAGCTTGCTTACAATTTGATCATATGGTAACGCGTCATTGATTTGGGCGCTGACGGTCGCTACCCTGTTTTGATTGCGACGATTGATGGTGTTAGGGCTTAATACAGTTTCGATTTTAGCAACCTCGTCAATCCGTAAATCCTTGTCTCCATTTTTAAGGGTTATATTATCGAGTTGAGTAAGCGGGATCTCCGGGATTTTAATGGAGATGTTCTGTGTTTCTCCAGCTTTTTCCAACTTACCGGCATCCTTCCCCGACAGCTGATCTTTTACCTGATTGGTGATACTTTCGGTAGAAATGTTATGAAATCCAGCCAGATACTTATCGACTTTTATTTCTATTTGCGGCACCTGTTCATCGAGCGAAGATTTGACGTTGTGCAGGTAGACATTGTCTTGCATTCTGGACGTGATAGTATCAATGATAGGTTTTATCTCTTCCATTAATTTGCCCCTTACCTCTACAATCAATGGAGCCTCATCCGTACCCACCACTGATTCAAGGGCACTTTCATCATTGGCAAAATTCACGGATAAACCGGGAATATTTTGCAGGTAATCACCCATCACCTGTGTGACCATATTGATTTTAACGGGGCTATCTTTTTTAAATATTAATTTTAGATTAGCCTTGTGCTCATCTTCGATATTGCTGTTCTCAAACGCACTGTTATCGTTATTACCAATGTGGCTGTAAACTTTTTCCAGGTGATCGGGAAATATGGTAAAAAGCTGATGTTCAATCTGACTTACCGTATTCCGGGTGCGTTCGAGCCGGGTGCCTTCGGGAAGGCTGATATCGATGGATAAACTTCTGGTATCGGTTCTCGGCATATACTCGCTACCGATGACCGGTAGCAAAAAGTAGGCGCCGGCAACCAGGGTGGCAGCCAGCAGAATAAACTTCCACTTGTGACTTAGGATATTATCTAAAATACGACCGTAGGCATTGAAAGCGAAAGTTTTCTGACGCACAGCTGTTTGACGCTCTTTGAAGATCCTTGTGAATAACATCGGGATTACAAGAATAGCGACTACCAGCGAGGAAACCAGTGAAAAAGCGACTGTCCATGCCTGATCTTTAAACAATTCTCCGGAGGCGCCCTGGACATATACGATGGGAAGAAAAACAATAATCGTAGTCAGGGTAGATGCTATTATGGCGCCACCTACTTCAGTAGTGCCTTTAATGGCAGACTCCTTTAGGGTCAAACCGTTTTCCCTGTTTCTAAAAATGCTTTCCATTACCACAATGGCGTTATCTACCAACATACCCGCTCCCAGGGCAAGCCCTCCAAGCGTCATAACATTTAAACTCAGGTTATTAAAATACATGAGGTTAAAAGTCGCTACAATTGAAACGGGAATAGCAATACTAATAATAACAGTAGTGCCAATGCGCCGAAGAAATACAAACAATATAACGGTAGCAAATAACGCACCCAGCAGGCCTGACTCTTTCACTTCATCAATGGCCTCCTGAATGAAGCTGCCCTGGTTTTGAACCACGACAAATTCATAGCCCACCAATGATTTTTTTAAATCCTGCAGGGCCTTGTTTAATTCGTTGACAGCTGTTACTGTGTTGAACTTGGTTTCCTTGTAAATGGAAAGGCCAAGACTTCTCTTTTGATTGATCCGGACAATATTGGAAGGCTCGTGATCTTTCATCTGCACCGTTGCAATTTCTTTTAACAGGATGGGTATCTTTTCTGAGGAATCTGCATTTGTTGCCGAGGAGGTTCCTTGCGGTGCGTCACCCTGAGCCGAGCGGGGTGTATAACCTACCACAATGTTTTCCATATCTTCCAGTCCCCTGATAATACTGATCCCCTTAATGATGTATTTTTTTCCCAGATCTTCTATTGCCCCACCGGAAACGCTGCGATTGTAGCTTTGAATTTTGGTAACGATCTGCTCGACGGTCAGGCCATAAGAGGCCAGCAAATAGGGATCCGTTTCAATGACAATTTCCTTTTCCTGCTGGCCGGCGATTTTGACGTCCGCAACACCCTCTAATCGGATTAACTCATTTCTGATATAATTCTCTGCGGTCTTTCTGAGTTCGTTGAAATCATCGATGCCAGGATGATACAACCCAAGGATCATGATGGGTGTGGCATTGGGGTCGTATTGTGAAATATTCAATTCATCGATTTCGGTATTTTGCGTATACGATGAAAGCGCTTTTTGCAAATCCAGAAATGCTTCATCCATATCCTTTTCCCAGCCGTATTGAACAGTGATGCGACCATATCCTGGTTTGCAAATACTACTGACTTCTACAGCGCCACGTTGTCGAATGGCCAGTGATTCAATCCCTTCAATGAATTGTTTTTCCACTTCTTCAGGGGGCCTTTCCCCGACTTTTAACTCGATGAATAATTTTGGATTATTCAGATCGGGAAACAATTCAATGCCCAGTTTATCAAAAGAAATAAATCCAAGTAAAAGAACACCCAGTACCATCATTAATATGGTCGTGGGGAATTTTACAGCGAAGTTTACAATGTTTTTCATAACGGAAAATCAGCTTAAAGACCGCCTGTGAAATCAGCGTACAACACTTACCTTGGATTTGTCTTTCAATGTTTCAAAACCTTTTATTACCAAACGGTCGTTTGTATTAATGCCTTTGACAACCTCAATGAAATCTGGGTTTTCCAGACCTGTAGTGATTTGCCTTTCTCTGGCTATGCCATTTTCCACTACAAACAGCACTTTACCATTTTGTTTGGATAGTATAATGTCTTTAGGGATGACAACGGTGCTGTCCTTTTTCTGCACGAGTATCTCGGCCTTTACGAACATACCCGGGCGAATGGATTGTTGCCGGTTGTTGATTAATAAAATGCTTTGGAACGTTCTCGTATCCGGATTGATCACCGGCGAGATCTGATCGATGTTTCCTATCAACGTGTCCTTGTTTATGGTGTAATTCATGACCCTCACCATCTGTCCTTTCTTCACATCAGGAAGATTCTTTTCCGGCAGTTCAACCTCCAGCAACAGTTCCTTATAATTCATGATTTTTACCATTTCCTTTCCCTGCTCCACTTTCACGCCTGGCGTGTAATGAGGGAGGGCCACAATGGTCCCACCAAAAGGTGACCTTACCGATGTTTTGCCAATTTGTAAGGAAGCATTCTCAAAAGCATATTTCGCATTTATGTATTCGACTTCTGAATTTTTTAATTCTCTGAGTGTAACACCTCCCTTATCATATAATGACTTTTGTTTTTCATAGTTATTCTTCGATACCTCCAGGTTAAGTTTTTTGGATTCTATCTGTGCGTTGTTTTCAAATTCCTTGTCTTCCAGGCGAATGATTACCTGTCCTCTTTTTACCTTATCCCCCAACGCAAACGGTTTACCGGTTGCCGGATTCCTGAGGAGGTAATATGCGCCGGCAAGATCTGATTTGAGATATGCCTCCTGTGTGGCATAAACGGTTCCGGTAGTTTGAATAAACATCTCTATGGATTGTGGCTTGATATTGAGTACGGAGACGGGAACCTTGATTTCAGAATCGATATTTGTGTTTTGTTCACTGCAAGCCCCGTGCAGAAGCAAGATGCCCAGCAACAAAAATGAAATGATTTTTACACCGTAAAATTTCATAGATTATAAGGAGTTTAATTTTTTTGTTCAAGCGGAATATTAAGTATTGACTGTTGGGTTTCGAAATCCCAGAGCGACTGTATTTTTAAATTCAGCAGCTCGAGTTTGTAATTGATCAATGCATTCGATAATGCAATTTTTTTATCTGACAACTGAATTTGAAATTGGTTGAGATCCATACTTGTGAGATCTCCATTTTGATATCTTTCAAGATTAATCTCATACGTCAACTCTGCATTTTCTACATTTTGCCTGGCAATTTCTATCTGCATTTCGAGGTTTTGCAAACTTCTGTAGACTTGTCGCATGGTAATGATAATGTCGTTTTTCTGATCTGATAAATCTATTTTGCTAACCTCAAGGTCGGCCCTTGATGCATCAAGGCGCGCCTTTTTTTCTCCCCAGTCCCAAAGGGGAATATTGAAAGAAACCGCTACCCTCGGGTTGTTGGTAGGTGACTCATAGACGTTGCTAAATTTTGAATCATCACCGAATACGCCCATGGACAGAGAGATATTTCCTTTAAACTCATTTTGGGCATTGGTTCGTATCAATTCGAATTGTGACCTTTCTATACTGATTTCTCTTTGTCTCAATTCCATTCTTTGATCAAGGCCGTGTTGAATGGCTTCCTCCAGATTGATTTTATAGGGACTTAATGTGACGTCTGCCAGGACACTTACTTGCTCAAAGACCGAGATGCCAATCATCACTTTAAAGTTGTCCTTTGCATTTTCCAGGGCCACCTGCTGATTCTGTAATTTTGATTTACTACTGGCCAGGTTGAGTTCAGCCTGGTATAATTCCTCTTTGGCAGAGAGCCCGGCCTCTACCTTATTTTTTGTAATGTCATAGCTGGTCTGTTGATTTTCCAGTTCATCCCGGGCGATTTGCAGACTGTTTTGTTGTTGATAAACATCGTAAAAACTTTGTGTCACATTCTTTTCCAGATTCAGCAGTTGCATGGCGTGATTGATCTGGGCATTTTCCAGATTCAACTCTAATTCCTTCAGCTGCAACCGGGTGCGGTTATAGGTAAAAATAGGCTGCTCCAATTGCAGATAAAGATTATTACTGTAAGTTTTGGTTCTGACATCCTGAAATTCGCTGAAGTTATCACGGTATCCTAACCGGTTGATAAGCGAAAGTGTCCCGTCTGTTTTAGTGATTGGCTGAATGACCGAAAACGTTCCGAATGAATTGTAATCTTCACTGGTATTCCAGGTAGAAAAGAATTCGTCAAACACACGGCTTCGGCTGAAATCAAAAGGAGTAATCTCCAAAGAGAATTTTGACTTTAGACTGGCATGTTGCGCGTCGAGGCTTTTGCGATTACTTTCCAGGTTGAGCACGGATCTCTTTATATCCGGACTGCTTACCTTTGCAATTTCCAATGCTTTTTCCAACGTCATTACGGTTTGTCCGCAGACCTTGGAAGGTGCAAAAGAGAAAGCAGTCAATGCCAGGCTTAATAATATAATTGCAATTTGGGGATGATTAAATATTCTCATTCTTAATTTTAAAATTTTACTGTTTTACCCACTTGACCGCATCGGCGAATACCGACCTGTTTTCACTTTCATCACTCAGTGTTACTTTAGCGGTGCCATTGGAAAAATAGAAGCTGCCAATAAAATTCCAGCCTCTTTCTGCCCTGGAGATGTCTACTGTAATTTCATCTTCTCCATCGTCGTGAGATACATGGTAGCGGTAATTGATGTTTTTACGTTGGCTTTGATTTTGAGAAAAGGCATTGTTGCCGTCTTCACCGCTCAGGTATACATATACATCATAATAGCCCTCTTCCGTTATGGTCGCCTGCCAGATGGCTAGCTTCTCACCTTTACCAGGGCGGGTGAAATGGGCAGAACGTATGTATTTTCCAAAATAGGAGGATCCCGTGGTAGGTCGCCATTGAGTGGCCGACCGGCGCCAGACACCGTAATACTTTTGATTTCTTTCCTTTCTGTTTTCAAGAATCAATTTTCTAAAATAAGGTTCCTGTATAGGACTGAATGTGCTAAATCCCTGGTCTTCATTGTCAACAATGATTTCCTTAAGGCCGGCGTCATCTTCGTCCTGAACGATCAACTCACCCTGGCTGGGTTTTGCACGGGTATTCATTTCAAACTGGCCTAAAGACAAGTTAATGACAGAAGGAATATTCTTTGAGATCATGGTGTTGATGAAAATTCTACGCGGCTTTTCATCCAACAGAAAACTGATTTCCTTTTTTTGTCCTTTAGAAATTAGTGAAGATCCGAAATGATTGTCAAAAGTTGTTGGTGGATTTGCCTGGTTGCCTTTATTGTATTTAAAATCTACTTTGATCATCCCGTCTGCAACACCTACATTCTCTACCATCAATTTCACCTGGTACCGGTTTCGATCGCCGTCCAGCACGCGGTACTCTCTTAGGCCTGAAACAATAAAAGCAGGCAGATTGCCCTGGGAGTAGACGCGTTCTACGATAGGCTCGATATCAAGATGAAAATGGTTTTTGATAGTAGCTCTTAGACTGTCGTACGGAATTATCTCATTACTGTGTTGATGGACCAGGTCATACAAAAAACTCCTGAAATCCTCTTTTCCCATTAAATGCTCAAAATAAGTGAATAAGTATTCACCTTTTAATTCAATGACTTTAGCGATTTTGTCAAAGTTTTTCTCCGAGGTCAAAATCTCTTCCAGGTCTTTTTCCTGCATCAGATTATTACAGTCTTCCGTCAGCGAAATTCCTCTCCAGTTCCGCGACATGTCGCGATCATACCGGTTATCCTGATGGAGATAATTAGCGAGATTTTTATTCAACAGTGGCCACTTCTTGCTGCTTACCCCGGTTTGATACCAGTACAGGTTTGGGGAAATACCGTAGTTGGGAACTTCTACATTGCCGTCACTGCGCCAATAGTAGGTGGAAGTATTTTTTTGTTGGGTCAAAATGGTCTTTACAAAATTGTTGAAAACATTGGCCTGCTTATCTTTATCATCCATCAATTGATTGTTGCGTTTGGCCTGGCGATTCATTTGTTTAAACTGTCTCCTAAAATCCAGTTCGCCAATGTTACCCCCTTTTTCCGGCAGAAAAACCATTTCCGGCTGAATATAAGCCTGATGGTTTTCATAAGTTTTATTGAAAGCGTAAAATTGGACCGGCGCTTCCACCAGCTGGAGTCGTGGGAAAGGGTATTTGATGTTTTGATCCTGCTCGTAGGCATTCTTTAAATCACTGATCAACAATGCCAGCGTATCCTGAACCTGGTCAAAGTATTCGCTGAAATAATCGTTGCCTTTATGCACAAATAAATTGAAATCTATACTATCAACCGCTATGCCCTTTTTGTCATAGTTGCCAATCACTAAAGAAATCTGTGGCAAGGGAAAGGCAGGGGTGAATTCGTAAATACCTGGCCCTGCCTCTGTAACCTGACCTTGGGATATCGGCAGCAGATCTTCTCGGGTAGTTACCTTTAATTTGAAGTTGGTAAAGTTGTGTTGGCTCGCACCGGAAGTCAGCCGGTTGTATCCTGCGGTGGCGGTAGGATACCACAGGGATTCAGAGGTCAGCAATACATAGTCTTTTTGCAGGAACGCATACCGTTTTTCGATGTTGTAAAGAAATAATTCCCAGCTCTTTTTGTATCGTTCCGGAGAGATCCCCAAGTAACAGGCGGCTTCGCTTGGAACCCCTTCATAATGTACCTCGACCCGTTTTATTGCTGAGGTCGGCATTTCCTTTTGGCTTCGGAATAAAATGAAATGTGATTTCCTCGTAAAACTGACTTCCTGCCCGTCAAGCGTCAACTTGCTTACTTTGAGTCCGGGATTTAAAACCAGAAAAAGATCCTGTAATGGTTGTATTTGATTGTTTTGTATCTCCAGTTTGGCCTTGCCTTCCAAGCTGTGGCCGGCATGTTTGATATCAAGGTAGCATGATCTGATCTCAATATTTGGAACATCTGCCATTTCTCCATTCAGCGTTATCATTTCCTGCCGCAACAATTCATTGGTGTTGTGCCGGTCGTAATAATGCGTTATTAAGCTGGCACCTGCTATCAGAAAAATGCTGGCTATTGTTGCGGTTGCCAGCTTATGCACCTTTTTCTGAGGCAATCTATTCAGGAAGAAAATTGATACAAACAAAAAAGAAACTGCCAGACAAAGAAAGATAACCCGGTGCAGTATTAAATTATATAAATTGCTGAAACCTGTGATATCTGAAGATCGCAAAGGCAACTTAAAGGCGATGTAATCGGTGAGAAAATAATACTTATCTCTGAAATATATTAAAATCACTGCAATCAACCCCAATAACAATATGATGCTAACCGCCTGATTTCTAACAATGGTGACCATGAGAAAGGCCAGCGCCGTGGTAAAGACCACGTTGGGGAAGCTGATCAATAAGGGATAATATACATAAGCTTTAAAATTGATATCGGCATCTATCGAGGTGGCATTGACGATCAATGCAATGGTCAGTATGATCGCGTTTAGCCAGAAAAATAATTTAAACAGTGCCAATGCTTTTCCCAATACAAGATCGGCATTTGAAATTGGCTTTACGTAAAATACCTCGTTGGTATCCAGCTTTTTGTTGTTTTTGATGATGCCGGTAGCCAGAAAAATCAGCACTGCTACCTGCACCACATTTAAAAAAATCATATTGGCATAAGGTATTCCGGAACTTATTGCGCGCTGGAACCACCGGTTATTGCTGATTGAGGAAAAAACGCCTATATTAAAAAAGATCAGTATGATTATAATGGCAAGCGCAAATATCCTGAAAAACCAATTTCTCCACAAAATTTTGGCTTCGTAACGGGCAATAATGGCTATATTTCTAAGGGATGTCATTTGCGTGTTTCTATCTTAACGCTACATTCAAATTATTTTCCATAAAATAAACGTAAGCGTGCTCAAGATTGGGCTCAATGTTAATGGCATCATAATCCGGTACATTTTCTGCCAACACTTGAATCTCCCATTTGTCGAAAGAAGGGATGGTGGATATGATGGCATACTTTTCTTTCAGGGCGGCGAAGCCGGCATCGTCTACCTCCAGTTGCCAGACACGGCCTTTCACATTTTCAATAAGTGTTTCCGGCGATCCGTTAAAGGCTACAGAACCCTGATGCAATAATGCCATGTTGTTACAGGTGCTGGATATATCACCAACGATATGGGTAGACAAAATGATGGCCACATCTTTTTGGCTCAAATCGGAAAGTATGTTTCTGAAACGGATTCTTTCCTCCGGATCGAGGCCAGTGGTTGGCTCATCGATAACCAACATTTTGGGCTCGGCGATAAGGGCCTGAGCAATACCCAATCGCCGCTTCATGCCGCCCGAAAGTTTGTTGGCCATTCGGTTTCGCACTTCAAATAAGCCCACCTGCTCCAACATGGCAGACACTGCCGCTGCTCTTTCTTTTTTTCTCTTTTTGCCGGAAAGTCTGGCGGCGTAATCCAAAAATTCCCAGGTTTTCAACTTTGAAAAATACGTAAAATCCTGGGGCAGATAGCCGAGCAAAGGGCGGATTTTGTCTCGATGCCTGCTGATATCAAGACCGTCTATCGTTATTTTTCCGCTGGTGTGTTTTTGCAAGGTAACCAGTATCCTCATCAAACTGGATTTGCCGGCGCCATTGGGTCCCAGCAATCCAAACATACCGCTTTCTATGGTTAAATTCACCTCGCGTAAGGCATGGTGACCATTGGGGTAAGTCTTTGACAAGGATTCAATCTCAATTTTCATTTTGATCTTGGAGTAAAAAAGTAGTTAATGACCCTCTTTATTAGTGTACTATTTAACTAGTACACAACAAACCTACGATATAAGTTCTGTTTTCGCAAATTCTTTCAGATTTTTTTCCATCATAGATTAATTTATCTTGCCATCAATGCTGTTTAAAAAAAATATCAGATAAAAGATAGTGAAATTGTTAGCTGGCTGCCAATCAAATAATGTTAGTGGTAGCAATGTTTGTCGAGAGGAATTATAGGCTTATTGATGGGAATTTAAATCACCCCACGATTTCAATCCGGTTGCCGTCAGGATCTAAAACGACGCTTTCATAATATCCGTCACCGGTCCACCGGGGTTCTCCGACAATGGTATATCCATCGGATCTCAATTTATTAGTGAGTGAATTGACATTTTCAGGAGAGCCTGTGGCAAATGCAAAGTGAATCAGGCCAAGGAACTGTTTGAAAGTGTCATTCCTGTTTTCCGGTATACCAGCCATTTGCATAAGCTCCAATCGCGCCCCGCCTTCGAATCGTAAAAAATAGGAGTAAAATTGATTTTTGCTGTTGTGATACCTTTCGCCGGCTACACCTTGAAAATAGGTCTCATAAAATGACTTCAACCTTTCCAAATCCTTGGTCCAAATGGCGATGTGCTCAAGTTTCATGGTGTCCGCGATTATAATACTTTAACATTACTGCTTATGAATTTTCCTCTCTCCTCTTCTGATAAATTGTTGTCGGTTATTAAAATATCCACATCTTCAATATCGCATAAAACATAGGTCTCAGCCGTTCCAATCTTGTCGGAAGTGGACAGTGCGACGGTTTGACGGGCACTTTTCATAAATGCTTTTTTCACCGAACCTTCTTCCCTGATTCTCATCGTAACACCTGCGCTGTAATCAATACTGCATACGCCAAGCATAAACATATCGGCTCTTATCCCGGCAAGACCTTCAATAACATCGATGCCCATGGTCACCCTGGATTTCCGATCAATCCGGCCACCTAAAAAATATGCTTCGATACCCGGATGATACATCAACTCGGTTGCCAACGGAAAGTTGTTGGTAAAAACTGTAATCTCAAGATCATGAGGCAGGGCTCTCACCAATTCCAGATTGGTAGTTCCTCCATCCAACAAGATCGTTTGGCCGGTTGTAATGAGCTCGGCGGCTTTGGCGGCTATGATTTTTTTGTCTTTAATACCGTAGTCTTCCCGCTGTGTGTATTCAAAGGGAATCGGAGATTTTGGCAAGGCCCCACCGTGCACTTTTTCCAGTAGGCCAATCTCCGAAAGTTCTTTCAGGTCACGCCGGATCGTATCATCCGATACTTGCAAGTCGTCGCAGAGATCCTGGATCAATATCTTTTGGCCGTTGGAGAGTTTGTTTAAGATAAATTTCTTTCTCTCATGCTTTAACATTTTGCGTTTTTTTGCGTTAAATTATTTTTTTATTGCATAAATTTAGGTAAAATTAATTAAATTTAAAAATAACCGCAAATAATGCGGTTTTTAAAGAAAATGATAGAAAGTAAATTCCAAGCTGTAATATTTGATATGGACGGTGTCGTAATCGACTCCCGGCCTGACATTGAAGATTTCTGGCAACGACTGGCTGCTTCCAAGGGATTTCATATAACCGAGGAGGTAATGGATGACTATATTCACGGTTGCCCTGTTTGGTTGACTATAGAAAAAGTATTTCCAATGCTTTCCAAGTCGGAAATAGCAGCTCTCATGGAGCTGATCCATGACATGGAAAGTAAAATGTCCTATCACCTTGTGGAGGGAATTCGTGCGATGCTGATGAAGCTGAAAACCCATGAAGTACCTGTCGCATTAGTAACCAGTGGCTATATCAAAAAGGTTTCACAGGTTTTTGAAGCGCTCGATCTGACTGATTTTTTTCAGCAGGTTGTTACAGCTGACATGGTAAAATTAGGAAAGCCACACCCGGAGCCTTTTTTGATGGCAGCGGAGAAGTTGGCGGTGGATTCGGAGCGCTGCGTAGTTTTTGAGGATTCCGTTAGTGGTATTAGTGGGGCGGTCAGCGCCGGTATGCTTCCCATTGGTATCATTAAAGAATCCAGGCAACAGGCGCTAAAATCCGTTGGAGCACAGTGGGTGGTGCCTGATTTTAAGGCGGTAGATTTCGTGAAAAATGATTCCGATAATTACCTGAGCATAAACCAGTCAAATGTAATTGCCTTCTAAATATCTAATACTTTGATACGCAATCTAAACTCCTATTTCTCACACGCACCCAGTCGTGCCGTTGGCCTTCTCTTTGCTATCAACAGCTTCATGTTTGGCAATTGGGCGGCGAGAATTCCCGACGTGAAGGAAAGGCTGCAATTATCCGAAGGGGATCTGGGAATTGCCCTGCTCGGTCTGTCTATCGGGGCGATGATCAGTATGCCATTTATGGGTTGGTTGCTCGGCAAACGGGGCGCCGGACAGCTCGCTTATCTTTTTATCATCCTTTATTGTGTGTCGATGGTGGTGCCGGTGATGGCCCCTTCACTTCTCTGGCTGACGGTTTCCCTGGTGGTGGTAGGCATTACCAATGGGGCTACAGACATAGCCATTAACGCCGCAGCCGCAGCCGTGGAAAAAAAGTACAACATTTCAATCATGTCTACCAGTCACGGCATGTGGAGTATGGGCAGCATGATTGGCGCAGGTATTGCCGGATACATTGCTCAAAAAGAAATTAATCAACCATTGCATATGATAGTGGCTGCCAGTGTGATGATATTTGTTTGTATTTCTCAAACCAAAACGCTTTTAAAGATTAAGGATGATCAGGAAGCCAGCGAAGGCTTTGTACTGCCGAAGGGTCCGATCATAGGATTGGCCCTGATGACATTTTGCATTTTAATCGCGGAGGGTGCCATTGCCGACTGGAGCGCTGTGTTTATCAAAGGGGCTAAACTCGGCAACAAAATGCAGGCCGGCCTGGGCTATGCCGGGTTTTCACTGGCTATGACCCTGGGCAGGTTTTACGGGGACAGCATCATTCCTAAATATAATAAAAGCAGAATTTTGACCACCTGCGGGATGATCGCCGGCCTAGGACTGGTCATGACTATTTCATTTGCAACACCGCTCGCAGCCATTGTGGGATTCACACTGGCTGGATTTGGGTTTTCACTGATGATCCCCATTTTATTCAGTGCCGCTGCCAAGGTAAAAGGCATTGCCCCGGGAACCGGGATTGCCATGGTAGCGACGCTTGGCTATGTTGGTTTTTTGGTAGGGCCTCCCGCCATTGGATTTATTGCGGAAAAGACAAATTTAAATTACGGACTGGGATTCATTGTTTTACTGACATTTACCGCGGTATTGCTTTCTTCCTTTGTTAAAACCAGGTAGCTCATGTATACGGAATTATTAGGTTATATAGCAGCGATTTGTACTACCGCCGCATTCGTGCCGCAGGTGCTTAAAACGTATAAAACCAAATCAGCGAAAAGTCTTTCCCTGGGAATGTTTTTACTTTTTACCGCCGGCATTATATTGTGGTTAATTTACGGTTTTATAATTAATGAATACCCGATCATCGCGGCCAATGTTGTCACCTTAATATTAGCCGGTTTATTGATTTATTTTAAATTAACTTACAAAAACTGATGACAGACAAGCACCGGTTCCTGACGTTAACCAAACGCATTCAGGCTCTCGCCCAAGCCGGAATAACCTACACTGAAAATCCATATGATATGGAAAGATATCATGAGTTGAGAGATATCAGCGTCGATCTCATGCATTTGATAACCCACGAAAAAATAGAAGTTATCAGGGATTTATTTGCCAATCAAACCGGCTATCAAACGCCGATGGTAGATATCAGAGCGGTGGTATTTAAGGATGAAAAGATTTTATTGGTAAAGGAATTGATTGATGGATGCTGGTCTTTGCCGGGTGGCTGGGGAGATGTTGGCTATACGCCGGGGGAAGTTGCGGCCAAGGAGGTCAAAGAGGAGGCAGGGATCGAAGTCAAGCCCGTCAGGATCCTGGCGGTGATGGATAAAAAATGCCACGATCATCCGCCGCAGCCGTTTTACGTCTATAAATTGTTTATTCTATGCAAAATTGTTCAAGGCAATATTCAAAGCGGTATAGAGACATTGGACGTTGGATTTTTTGCCAGAAATGATATCCCCCATTTATCGGTAGACAGAAATATACCTTCGCAGATAGATTTGATGTTTGAATACCTGCAAAATCCGGAGAAACCAGTTTATTTTGATTAAAAATTTCAGTTTGATTTCACATCGTAGAGATACATTTATTATCTTGTGGTTGTTGTATTTCCTAATAATTCGGATAATAATGAAACATCTTAACATAATTCTATTAATAGGTCTGCTAATTTCCTGCTCAGGGGAAAAAAATAATCAAAGCAACAGCGATGAACAATCAGCCTCCGAAGTTAAGCAGAGCCTGAAATCAGGAATACTGGGTGAATGGAATAACATGTCTATGAAGATAATCATTGAAAGCTTAAATAAAACCCACCAGGATAGCGTCGTTGAAGTACCGAAAGGTAAATGGGAAACCATATTAAATATCAAACCAATTAAAACGGTTTTTAAAGAGGATGGCACTTTTACATCGGAATACAGGAATCTGGCCGATTCCATTGTGTCTGTAAGCACGGGCACCTGGTCAGCGGATGGTGATACCTTGTCAATGACCTCAGATGGAAACACCGTTAAATATTTTGCCAAAATCACCGATAATCAGGCGGAGTTTAAAGGCTATGTAGACTGGGATCAGGACGGGGAGCAAGATGATCTGTACACAGGCATACAGAAAAAAAACCAATAACCAGGCCTTAGCAAAACCATCTATATAAAGTCAACGTTTATACCCCCATTCACCGGGTGTCACCGCTACAAACTTTTCCTTACACCCTGCCATGTTTTGAGGTTTCCGGTGAAAACACCTAATGCCAATCGTCATATGCTCATTAATGAGTGATCCCTGTTATAACAGGTTTTTACGAAATTCGTACGAAAACATAGAAACATGGACTTTCAAATCAAATATGCGAAGTCAGGCCGGTTAAATATCGCCTACCAGGTAATAGGAGAAGGGAAAGAGACGCTGATAGCTATTAATGGCTGGATATCAAATTTGGAAGAGTGCTGGCATTTGCCGGGATTACCGGAATGGTTAATAGCTTTATCGGCTTCCTGCAAATTGATAATATTCGACAAGCGGGGTACCGGCCTCTCCGATCGTGTGAATGAAATAGAGCTGCCGTCCCTGGCCCAGCGTATGGAAGACCTGAAGGCCATCATGACGCAGGAAAAAATTTCAACTACACACCTGCTGGGGTTTTCGGAAGGAGGCCCGATGGCACTGCAATTTGCAGCAACCTACCCCGAAAAAATCAAGTCTTTGATCATTTATGGGAGTTATGCCTGTTGGCGACAAATGCCTGACTATGATATAGGGTTGCCTGCCGAAATTCATGAAAAGTCAATAAAAAAAATTGATGAACATTGGGGCCAGGCTATCGGACTGCATTTAATGGGACCCAGCGTTTGTCAAAATAAGGTGTACCAAAATGCCTGGGCTTCCTTTTTGCGGAAAAGCGCCAGTCCGAATACCGCCATTGCACTCTACAAAATGAACAGCGCTATTGACATCAGGACCATTTTACCCAAGATAACGGTTCCGGTGCTGGTGTTGCATCGTGAAGGGGATAAACTTATCTCCCCCGCCCTGGGCAAACATATTGCAGACCACATTCCCGGAGCGACATGGTTATTGTTACCGGGCTCGGATCATTTTCCCTGGCTGGGTAATAGTCGTGACATTGTTAACGCGATACACCAGTTTATGGGACCTGATGACTCGGTCGCAAATGAATATATCCCATCGGCTGCTAACAAGCATGATACACTGGCTAAAATGGCGCTTAAAACTAAAAAACTTACCGAGGAAGACCTGGATAAGCTGTTTGAAATAAAAACGTTTCTTGCTAGCAACTATCTGCAAAACCCCTCGATCAATGATATTAGCAGAGATTTTGGCATTAATACATTTAAGCTTAAGCTTGGCTTTAAATATCTGTTCAAGCTGCCGGTAAAACAGTTTTTGCTGGAGCTAAGGTTAAGACATGCCTATCGACTGATCTTAGAGACAGAAAAGCCAGTCGCCGAAGTGGCGGCCATCACTGGTTATCAGCAAACAGCCAACTTCTCCAAAGCATTCAGGCAAAAATTTGGTAAAAATCCCAATGCCTTAAGAAGGAGCCAGTTTATCAGTTAAAATATAACTCCTTAAGCAACCGGTGTTTGATGGCTTTTTTCCAGATCGCGTAACCCTCTTTGTTGAGATGGGTACCGTCCCACCAAAATAAGTGAACATTTACCTTGCCCTGCTCATCGAAAAAATAGGGAGTGCATTGAACATATTCTACCAAATCTGTCTCTAGCGCAAAGGTATGTATCAGGTGATTTGCCCTCATTGCCCTGGGCCATACGTCCAATCGGGACGAGGTGGGTGTAATGGGTAGATAATACAACCTGGTACCGGGAAGCTTTCCTGCGATGATGCTCCATAATTCCTGGAAATCCTGAAAAACTTCATCCGGTGTTTTGTCATTTTTTCTCCCGGAAATATCATTGGTGCCGGCAAATAGTACAATGGCCTTCGGTTGATAGGGAATAATGATCCGGTTGGCAAAGTGAATAATATCTCTAAGCTTTGCCCCCCCAAACCCTCGTTTAATGATGGGCAAGGGGCTCATATCCTTCTCCAGGTTACGCCAGAATCGAATGCTGGAGCTGCCAATGAATAATACCGGTTCCTCGGGATGCTTTTGCCGCTGGTCTTCTTTCTCAAATTTTTTGATGGTTGATTCCCATACCAGCGGATCGTCACTTTCCAATTTTTCAAACTCGGACGATACCACAAAACCAATAATTATCACCCCTAAAACCAGTAAGGCGCACAAGACAATGATCGATTTAAGCACTAACCTTTTCATGTGTTTATAATTAATTTTCATTGGTCACATGGAACCTCGCATATTATAATCATTGCTCTGTGTGTCGATTAAGTCATGCTTGGTTTCATGCTTTGTTTTTTGCTTCAATGAGGGAAACGGGATTACTTTGTAGGTGCCTTTTTGATAGTTAATGTATTTCGATCCAAAATCACGGATCAAATCCCTTTCCTCAAATTCAATCGCCACATATACATAAATGGTGATGGACACCGCAAATAACAAATGGCCCACCGTCAAATTTGGGGTAATCCAATGTACCATCAGCCAACCTAGATAAATTGGGTGTCTGATAATTTTGTATAGCAGGGGTGTTTTGAGCCGATAGTTAAATTCCCTTTTTCCCTTTAAGTAGTACCATGCCTGGCGTAGTCCAAACAAATCGAGATGGTCTACCAGAAACGTAGATGAGAGACATACCACCCAACCCAGGCCATATAACGCCCAGATCACATTGCCGGCTACGGAAGACTTGAGATTGAAAATAACGTAAGGCAAGGGTTCCCAAAACCAAACCAAAAACGCCATTGTAAGGCTTGTCATTAATACATAGGTGCTTCTTTGAGCGGCCTCCGGAATCCATCTACTGGTAAGTTTTTTAAATCCTTTTCTGGCCATGCCACTGTGTTGCAGCATAAATAGGAACAAGAGCATAACATCAATAACCAGGGACAATGTTACAGAAACAGGGGAACCGGAGTTGATAGACTTTGGTACAATCAATTCCGCAAAAAATAAGAAATAATAGGCTGTCATACACAATCCCGCCATATAACAGACGATGGAATAAATGAGGATCAAATACTTTTTCATTTTAATAAAAGTTATGTTGACCAGATAAGTCTGGTTTTATAAAAATTGTGGTAGATAAAGCTAGGATTGTGGCCGTAAAAGGTGTTTAGCCAAAAAGCATTTAGAATTATTGAAAAGGTATTACCTTCATTTTAAAATCAACCTGCCACTTTTATAATGCCTTGGTTTTTGATTAAATTACATCGATCGTTATTAATCTTCAGGTCATGAATGAAATAGAAAAACTGTTACCGCATCGGGGATCATTTCTGTTTGTTGATAAGATACTTTCTGTAAGCGAATTGGAAATTGTTGGTACCAAAACATTTGATAGTACCAACTCATTTTTGAGGGGGAGTTTTCCGGACCATCATTATGTACCTGGAATGATATTAATTGAATCTATGGCTCAGTGCGGGGGCGCCGGGATTCGAAAGCTGGGACTGGCAGAAGGGGTTTTTGCCCTGGTCAGCATCCAGGGAGCAAAATTTTTGAAAGGGGTTAATTATGATACACCAGTTACCTACAAAATTCAAAACTTAAAAATTGGAGAAAAGCTGATAAAACAGACCGGTATCATCATCTCTGGGAATGACATCGTTGCCGAAGCTTCCTGGATGTCAATGAAAATGGAGGTGGCATCCTGATTTATTGGATTTTGAATTATATAAACCCAAGTAGCCATCCACGCGTTAACATTACCGTCATTTACTATTCAAAATTTTTAATTATGTCAAGGACTCTTTTTATCATTTTCATATCATTTATCATGCAACCATTGACTATGGAATACAGCCATGCCCGGGATCAGCAGGAAAAACCATTGCGGGTTGGTGTCATTGGGTTAGTACATGGACATGTTGGCTGGATATTGGGCCGCGAGGACCGTGGAGATATCGAGATAGTAGGAATCGTAGAACCCAACCGCTCACTGGCCCAACGTTATGCCAAGAGCTTTGGGTATAGCATGGACCTGGTTTTCGATACAATGGAAGAGATGATTGAAAAAAAGAAGCCTGAGGCTGTGACAGCATTCAACACAATTTATGATCATCTGAAGGTGGTGCAGGTATGTGCCCCCAAGGGCATTCACGTCATGGTAGAAAAACCCCTGGCAGTAAGCCTTGAACACGCAGTGGAAATGGAAAAACTGGCGAAACAGCACAACATCCACCTATTAACAAATTATGAGACCACCTGGTACGGATCCAACCACTATGCCTATCAAATGGTTCATCAGGAAAAGACTATTGGCAGCCTGCGGAAAATTGTGGTGCATGATGGCCATCCTGGGCCTAAGGAAATTGGGGTTGGTCAGGAGTTTTTAGAATGGCTCATAGATCCGGTTCAAAATGGCGGCGGGGCGCTTACGGACTTTGGTTGCTATGGTGCCAATCTGGTGACCTGGCTGATGGAAGGGCAAAAACCTATTTCTGTAACAGCCATTACCCAGCAATTCAAGCCGGAGATTTATCCAAGAGTTGATGATGAGGCTACGATTATCCTCACCTATCCTAAAACCCAGGGAATCATACAGGCTTCCTGGAATTGGCCTGTCAGCAGAAAGGATATTGAAATTTATGGTACCAAAGGTTATATTCAGAACCGGAATCACAAAGATATGCGCATAAGATTAACCGGGCAGGACGAAGAGCAACATCATGAAGCACAGCCCCTTTCCAAACCCATAGATGATCCATTTGCCTATCTGGTGTCCGTAGTAAGAGGCGCTGCGATTCCCCGGTATGATCTATCATCGCTGGAAAATAACATGCTGGTAATGGAAATACTGGAAGCCGCCAAACTTTCGGCCAGGACAGGGAAAACGATTTTGCTGGAGTAAAATCCAGTACAGACAAGATTTTTTTCAATCCCCACCGATCTGACCAACCATTGGCCATTATCTGAAATAAATTAGGAAATGATACAAAAAGAATTTGTAGATACCGCCAAAAAAATTTTGGCGATAGATCAGGAAGTGATCGGGTTGGCTGTTGGGGGTTCCTGGTTGACAAATGAAATCGATGAGTTTTCGGATCTGGACCTAATCCTTGTAACCAAAAAGAGGATTTCTGACGACAAAAGCAAAATGCTAGGCTACGCCAGGCGTCTGGGCGACTTCCTCTCGGGTTTTACCGGTGAGCATGTTGGTGAACCAAGGCTTCTGATTTGTCTCTATGATAATCCCCTGCTTCATGTCGATATAAAATTTCTGACACTCGAGGAAATCCCGGTACGGGTAGAAACTCCGGTAGTATTATTGGACACAGATGATCAGCTTCAAAATGCCCTGAACAATTCAGTTGAGAAATTTCCGTATCCCGACTACCAGTGGATTGAGGACCGTTTTTGGACCTGGATACATTATACACTACTAAAAATTGGCCGGGGAGAACACCTGGAGGCCTATGATTTTTTTGGTTTTCTGAGAATGGTTGTATTCGGACCGTTGCTTCACATAAAAAACGGCAAGCTGCCTCGAGGCGTTAGAAAGGTTGAAACAGACTTAAATGAGGAAGACATTAATCTCCTGAAAGGAACCCTTACGGGTTATAATCGCAAGGATCTGTTGAAGAGTTTAAGAAATTCCGTAACACTGTATCTGGGTTTGAGAGCTTCTGTATTTGATAATAATGTTGTACTCCACAGAAAGACGGAGCAAAAGGTGATGGAATATTTTGAGAAGATAGAACAACGGCAGACATGAAAATCAACAACTCAGATCAATTGCAAGCAAGCCCCCATTAAATATATTTGACGGCATTTGTGAAATGATCACCTAAAACCTTGATATCAATAATTAGCTCTGATAAAAGCCAGAATTGGCGCCATTGCTTTTTTGGTGACGGACGATCCGAAAGGATAGTTGTTATGCATGAAACTGAAAATTAGTCTTTTACCGCTAGCGGTAATTAAATAGCCGCTTAAGCAGTGGTTATTACTCAAAGTTCCGGTTTTAGCAAAAATGTATGGCTTTTCGCCTTCATACCAGGAGGCAATGGTACCGTTTACACCACCGGCCGGCATTAACTGAAATAATCGGTCTTCGGGAACGGACTGATATATATTTTCCAACAGCTTCACCATGGTTCTTGGCGTAAACAGATTGTATCTCGACAGCCCCGACCCATCTACCCAGATAGGTTTGTCAGGCAGGTTGGATAACAAACTGTCCTGCAGGTAGGTGATAGTTTTGGATGTATGCAATGAGTCGTTTATCGCCGCACCCACCAACAATAGCAGTTGTTCAGCCAGAAAGTTATCGCTCTCTTGCAACATTATTTTATAAACGCTGTCAGCGGGAATACTGTAGAGCGTTTTACTGGCGGGGTCTATAGGTAAGGATTGATGGCTTACATGCCTTCCCAGGGTATCCTGCAACAAATGAATAAGTGTTGGCATGGAGTATTTTAATGGGATAACAGTCGTATCACGAGGTAGCTGATGGGGATGAAAGTAGAATCGATTCGAATGCTCTGCTCTTATAATGCGCGGTCGAGGGCTGTGGTTAGCGGATTTGTGCTGCACGGAATCGGTAAACACTTCCGGACTTACCCTAAGCGTATTAAAAGGGGCGGCAGAAAATCTGACCGTATTACCATACACCGGAAATGAGGCGGTCTCCACCGAGTAATAGTAAGGGTAATCATCCCATGCCCAACCCGGTCCGAATCTTTGGTTGAAATAATTCTGACCGGAAAAAACCAAAACACCTGATTGGTTTTTCAGAAAGTTGAAAACCTTTTCATTTTGATGTAAATCCGGATGTAAAAAAGATGGATCTCCCGTACCCCAGAAGATCAATGAGTCTCCTTTATTGACATATTTTAATGCCTGGATGCTGTCCCCGAGATATTTTACGGAGGCATAAAAGGTAAATAACTTGGTGTTGGAGGCTGGCGTAAAATACTTATCGCTATTGATCTCATGGATGACAGTTCCAGACCCGGGATCGTACAGTGAAAAGCCCATGAAGTATTTGTCGAATACAGGTGATTGCCGGAATTGTTTATGAAGCGCTTTCGACAATTTTTTCGGCTTTACCGATGAGCAGGAGGTGATTAATGACAGTAAAGGGAGTATTAATAAAACAAAATAAAATGATCTGATTTTTTGCAAGACTATTAAGGGTTAATGATCAATATTTTCCTGGATGGTTAACGTAAAAGTTTCCAAATTTAAACATAACAAATTTCCCATGCCAACCCGAAGGCCATAATGCACGCAGCCGTTGTCAAGCGGGATTTTAAGCTTTCTTGTGGCAATGCTGTCCTCGATCACTTCCATTAGCGCCGGGTCGTGGCCGTGTACCACTTTTTTGTTTTTTAACCATTCATTATCTGGGATAAAATTTCTTATCCACAACATTGAATCGTAATCTTCAAAAGGGTTTGCTGCCTGAAAATTAAAACCTCCGTGCACCAGATAAAAATGATCCAGCTCATAGTAATAAGGTAATGCGTCGAGAAAGTTAAAATAGTCGGCCTTCAGGCGACCCTCCTCCAGTAAATCCATAACGTTGTATTCGAGAGCATGATGAACGAGCCCGCCGGGATTGTTTAGGGCGACATCCAGTAACATTTGTTCGTGATTTCCCCTTAAAGGAAAAATAGTATACCCCTCCTGCTGTAGGTTTGCAATCAAATCCAGCACCCCGGAGCTGGAAGGCCCCCTGTCAATATAATCTCCCAAAAAAAATAACTGATCCGTTTTTTGAATTTTGACTTTGTCGAGTAGACCCTCCAATGATTTTATGCAGCCATGGACGTCTGAAATCACGAGGCGTCGTGCGCCATCCGGTTTGGAGATTTTATAGCTTAACTGGAAGTTCCTGGACCTATTGATTTGTTTTTCCATGGTTTTACCAGCTATAAATTGTCGCCATTCCTGAAGTTTTTAACATAATCTTTGAAAACATGATTTAGTGCATCGGTACCTTCTTCAACCGGCAATATTACGGGTATCTGTAGTTTTTTTTCATATTCTTTTTGATAATTCCTGGCATTTTCAGGCGAAATATCTTTGGTGTTCAGAGTGAGGGCTAAAACCTTTGCTCCCAAAGATTCTACCAATTTTATATTTTGTTCAATAGGTGGGATCCTCAATTTTAAATCTTCCCATCCGCTGTAAAATTCCCTGGCGGGGCTATGCTGAAGTACAACGCCGCGGCAGTTGCCTGAAATGATAAACTCCGAACCACATGGGCCACTGGGATTCAACAAAGCGGCTTGCCCTTCTACAAATATGATATCCGGATTTACTTCCTCGTGACAGGTGACGATGGCGTGTTCCAGTTCACCTGAAACAAAATCATTTAAAGTGGCGTCAAAAATAAACCCGTACCGGCCTCCCTGTAACCATCCCGTTTGTCCCGTAAATATCATCTCGGAGCTTAATCCGGCCTTTCGGGTACTATCCCTTAAAAAACGTGCTGTAGTCCTTTTACCCAATGAGCAATCAGTGCCTAACACCGCTACTATTGGCGTGTCGACGCTATATATTTTACCACTCCAGAACTTTAACTCAGCAGCCGGTTTAGGTTTTCGAATGTCCACCAACCTGGTTCCATACGTCTGCGCCAGCTGAACCAGCTCAGGCCTGTCGCCCAGGTACTGGTGGAGGCCGTTGATGATGGTATAGCCTTCTTTGATAGCTTCCACAATGTCATTCATTAAAGCCTCAGGGATGATGCCCCCCTTTGTTGCTACACCTACAATTCCGTAGTCCACCTGCCTCTTGATGGTTGCTTTCATGGCGGCAATGGTATCGAAGACCGGGATGTCCCTTTTAATATTGTCAGTAACAATTCCCGCATCCATGCCGGCGGTTTGAGGATCTATGACTGCTAAAATCTCATAACGGTCAGTTCCTCTGATTAAGCCATGGCTGGTTTTGGCGTAATCTGAATTGAGATATCCGTTTGCTAATATAATGGCTGTTCCATCCATACGAATCAAATTTGTTAAGTTTGATTTTATCCTTTGCAAGATAAAGTAAAAGCCTATTTTTACATCATTTGGTGATGAAATTATAAAAACCGCCCAGCTTAGGTTACTTTTGAGTTTGGTCAATGATTAATGGGTAGTGAAAAGTTTTTACAATAACAAAACTGTTATATGGGCTATTGCTTGTGCCAGCATAATTGGCTTTCAATTTTGCGGTGAAAATGAGAGCCCTGCCAATGACCAGCCCGTTGTTCCCGATTCCGATTCGACCGCTACACTCATTAAAAGAGATACCAGCTTTTTGCCTGGAATTCCACAGGGCTTAGTAGTCAATGAAGCCTTGCAGGAAGCTTCCGGCATTGCTGTGAGCAGAAGTAATCCCCAATTAATCTGGGCCCACAATGACAGTGGTGATTTACCCAGAATATTTTTACTGGGTAGCGGGGGTGATGACTTTGGGGAATTCAGATTGGTGAATGCCAAAAATCGCGATTGGGAAGATATTGCCATCGGCCCGGGCCCGGAAGAAGGGAAAAACTACCTTTATATAGGTGACATAGGTGACAATATCAGCCAGTACGAGGAAAAGATAATTTATAGGGTGGAAGAGCCAGACGTGTCATCAACCGATAAGAAGTTTGATGGAGAAATCAAGTCGGTTGAAGCTATAAAACTAAAATTCCCGGATGGCATCAGAGATGCCGAAACCTTAATGATTGATCCTGCCAATAAAGACCTGTATATAATTAGCAAACGAGAATCAAAGGTAGGAGTTTACCGGTTGAAATACCCCTATGCCACCGATTTGGTTAACGTGCTGGAAAAAGTCGGAGAGATGGCGTTGACAGGGGTAGTAGGTGGAGATATTTCTTCGGATGGAAATGAAGTATTAATCAAGACCTATCAGACCATCTATTATTGGAAGAAAACGGGAGATGAAGATATTGGCACCTTGTTATTAAGCCAACCGGTCAGCTTACCCTACTTCCGCGAACCACAGGGGGAGGCCATAGCCTGGAAATTGGATGGCTCGGGATATTACACCCTTAGCGAAGAGCCACGGGGCATTGATGCCAGCATTTACTATTATATGAGACTGTAATATTTTTTGGGTGCATTTGAAAGAAGGATACTATTGTCCGCTTTTTGTAATTTTGCTCCTCTCCATAGATAGCGATAAAACCCCTTCCCTTCTTAAGAAAACCATTGATATCCAAATTTTGCAAATGCTGATCTCAACAAAATTGTTAATTTTAACAATCGGTGTGGAGCGGTGTTGAAGGTATGAAAGGACGGAGATAAATTTTATCTCCTGAGTTTTGCCTGCCAGATTAAATAAGAATACCTCTTACAATGCAGGACCGGGCATTGTTACTTAAAGACATAGTGATCGTAACAACGCGGAGGTATGGATTGTTAAATGACCCTAAAAAAACAAATTTTCATATGTACTTACCGCAAAGGCTTCGAAAAATCAATGTGAAAATAGCTATAGCATTGGGCTTCTCATTGATGGTATTGACATTTACAAATTGTTCGCAGGTTGAAAACCAGCCTCCCAACATCGTAATTATCTACGCTGATGATATGGGATTCGGCGATCTCAATTGTCAGAATCCGGCGTCCAAAATCCCGACCCCAAACCTGGACCGGCTCGCTTCGGGGGGCATGCGGTTTACGGATGCCCATAGCTCCTCGGGGATTTGCTCCCCAAGCAGGTTTGCACTGCTGACAGGCACTTATCACTGGCGAAGACAACATGGTATAGTGGGGGCCTTTGGCAAGCCATTTTTCAAAGACTCGGATATTACCCTGCCACAATTGTTAAAAGAAAGAGGCTACAACACAGCTTGCATCGGGAAATGGCATCTTGGATGGGACTGGGAATTCAAAAACGAACCATCCGGTGAGGTAATGCAGTGGGGGCGGATGCGAAAGTTTTACCTTGCCAAAGACATAGATTGGAGCAAGCCCATTACCGGGGGACCATTGGATCGCGGATTTGATTATTACTTTGGGGATGGCACCATCAACTTTCCACCATATGCCTGGATGGAAAACAATACCTTTATCCAGGTACCAACCGCCGTGATGGACATTAATAACATAGGATTCGACACCAAGGAAGGGCAATGGGAATTTCGCCCGGGACCCATGGTTGAAGGCTGGAATCCCTATGACGTACTGCCGACACTTGCCAAAAAAACCGTAGCATGGATTAATGAACGCGATAACAATAAACCATTTTTTCTTTACTTCGCCCTGCCTTCACCTCATGCACCGATTATACCTAATGACGAGTTTGACGGGAAATCCCAGGCAGGTGGTTACGGCGATTTTATGTTTCAAACCGATTGGGTAATTGGAGAAGTTTTAAAAGCACTAAAAAAGAAAGGCTTAGAGGAAAATACCATCATTATTTTTAGCGCAGACAACGGCCCCGAAAAATATGCTTTTGACAGAGCGCACCGGTATGATCACTTTAGTATGGGTAATTTTCGCGGGTTGAAGCGCGATGTGTGGGAAGGGGGACATCATGTGCCTTTCATTATTAAGTGGCCAGGGCATGTTGAAGGAGGCACTGTCTCTGACGAGGTGATCTCTCAGGTCGATATTATGGCTACTGTAGCAGACATTACAAGTATAGAACTACCGGAAAACACGGCCCCCGACAGTTATAATTTGATGCCGTTAATAAAGGGTGAGTCATACCAATCACCACTTAGAGAAGCCACAGTACATAATACCTATAAAAACAAATGGGGTCTCAGACAAGGCAAATGGCTTTATATTAATAATTCGACCGGAGAGGAGACAAAGATGCCGGAGTCATTTAAAAAATTACGAGGCTATAGCGATTTTGAGACAAAAGGACTTCTATTCGATATGGAGAATGACCCGGAGCAACATGTTAATCTCTATGAAAAACACCCCGAAACAATCAGTAAAATGGACGAGTTGCTTCAACAATATCGCGAGGAGAGTTCCTCGATAAGACAACTCAGATCGGATGTTAAATAGTATTATTGATCAGTTAAAGACTGTAATTGTATTAACAAATACCAAATCATACCTCCTAATTAACCGGTACAAACCTTCCTCGCCTTCTGATCAGAAGAAGTATAGCGCAGCCTGCCCGACCATTTTTTACCAATGTCGCTAAGAGCATAAAAAAATCTTGGCAAAATGTCCCCACATTCGATTTGAAATTGACATAAGGTTTATAACTCACTCTAAAATAAATAAAAGAATATGGAAGACTTTATGTTATTAATCGAAGGCGATGGTTCGAATAAATCGCCTGAGAAAATGCAGAAGCAATTGCAGGAATACATGGCCTGGATGGAAAAATGGAAGGCGCAGGGTAAATATACGGCAGGCAGTCCTTTCAAAACAGAAGGCAACTATCTGACAAAGGGTAACCCGGTGCGATCGGAAGGGGATTTTCTGGACCCTGCCAAAACAATTGGTGGCTATATTCATATCAAAGCTGAAGATTTATCCAAGGCTACGGAAATAGCACAGGAATGCCCATTAATGGATGGGTGTGGTATCTTTGTGAGACCGTTTCTCAAAATGTGATTTTTTAAGGGTTGTATTGAAGGTACGACCCTTATTTACTTATCCGGAAAATCGTTATATTAAAGATTATGAATGAATTTATTCTTTTAATAAAAGGAGACGGCAATTTTGAATTCAGCAAAGAGGAAATAGCCATTCGCAGAAAAAAATACGAGAAATGGATGGAAGAACAGCTTGAAAAAGGAAGTTATGTTTGGGGTCAACCTTTGAAGCCGGAAGGTCTTCACCTACTGAGCAAGCAAGAACTGGTTTCAGATGGGCCCTTCCTGGAGCCAAAGGAAATGATCGGCGGCATTATTATTATCAGGGCCATCAACTTTGTTGAAGCTAAAAAAATAGCCCTGTCATGCCCTTTACTTGATGAATTTGAAATATTCTTACGGCCAGCCTCAATGGAAATGTGAATAATACCGAAAACGATATTGGCAATCTTGTGGACCATCTGTTCAGGAAGGAATATGGTCGGCTGGTTTCTTACCTGACATACCTTTTGGGGCAGGATATGATGTTGTATGCTGAAGACATAGTACAGGATACCATTGAGGATGCCTTTAAAAGCTGGCGGGATAGAGAAATACCGAAAAACCCTTCAGCCTGGCTTTTTTCAGTGGCAAAAAACAAAGCTTTCAATTTTACTAGCCGGAATAAAAAATATACTCATCTGTTAACGGATAAATGGTCGTTCCCCCCAGACGAAAACAGGAAGGAGATACGATTTGAAAGTGAAATAGATGATAGTATGTTGCGTATGTTTTTTGCATGTTGCTCTCCCAAAATCAGCTATGATAACCAGATTATTTTGATACTAAACACGCTTTGTGGATTTAGCAGAATTGAAATATCACGCGCTTTATTAATAGGGGAAGAAACACTAAAGAAAAGACTGTTTAGATTAAAGAAGGAAATTCGGGACAGAAAAATTGAATTTTCAATACCGCAGGGGAATGCTTTGAAGCCGAGGTTGCATGCTATCAAAAATACCCTGTACCTGTGTTTTAACAACGGGTATAACAGCTATCAGGGCAAGCAGATCATTCAAAAAGACATTTGCCTGGAAGCCTTGCGTCTGTGCAAATTAATTGTTAAACATTTTCCCAATGATCCCGAAGGCAAAGCCCTCCTGGCACTTATGTGTTATCACGTCGCCAGATTCGACGCGCGTACCGATTATCGCGGAGAAATTGTTTTACTGCAGGATCAGGATAGAAAACTATGGAACTCAGAACTGATTGATTTAGGTCATTACTATTTATCTGAAGCCAGCGAAGACGGCGCGGAACTGTCGACCTATCACATTGAAGCAAACATTGCAGCTATTCATTGCAATGCGGACAGCTTTGATGAAACGGACTGGAATAGACTGGCAAAGCTTTATACCTGGCTTTATTTATACAAGCCTTCTCCGGTGATCAAACTGAATTTAGCGATTGTTGAAAGCCAAATATCGGGATTGACCAAAAGTATTGAAATGCTGAATATGCTTGAAAACGAGGAAAAGGGTATTACAAAATATCACCTGTTTTATGCCATCAGAGGCGATTTTTACCAGCAAATAAAGGATTATGAAAAAGCGATTTCGGACTTTAATAAGGCCCTGGATCTGGTAGTTTCTGTCAAGGAAAGTTCGTTAATTAAAAATAAATTAAAGGGCGCATTGGATATGCACAATGATGGCTTTTCCGGTAAGATGAAAGTTAGTTGAATATTAAACAATAATGTTGTCCGACAATCCGTATACTTAATTTAAACCTTGGTACAGTTAATGACCAGGTTTGAAAAATAAGAATTTCTGCAATTCTCATGATAATAGAACATCGTTCAATAGCGCTCTTTGATCATCCGCTCTTTACCTGGGTTACACTTCGAACCCCTACAGAGGAGCCGGTATCATTGCCTTCGGAAGCATGTTTTGCGTACATCATGGATGGGGACAACCAGTACCTGCTTGAAGAAGAGCATATCAAGGCAGAGCCGGGCAAAGTAATCCTTTCCCTGTGCGGGAATACGATGGCTCAAATGCTCCCCAGGCAACGCGAAGGTGATGGAATAGTAAGTTCTATCGTCGTTCATTTCCACCGTGAATTACTCCTGAAGGTTTATAAAAATACCAAGCCCCCCTACTGGCAGGAGCTGGAAAAGCCCGTTGTAAAATATATTGTGCAGGCCGCGGCTTCTGAATTGGTAAAACAATACTTTCAGGGTGTGGCCCACCTTTTTGATCATTTGGAGGCCGTTACAAATGAGATACTGGTGCTTAAGCTGAAGGAAATAATCCTGCTGCTGTTACAAACCAAAGAGTCTGAAAAGATCACGCAAATTATGCGAAGTCTTTTTTCAGAGCGCACATTTACCTTTAAAGAAATAGTAGAAAGTAATATCTGTGAGCCACTGAGTCTTGAACACCTTGCTGCTTTGACCCATCATAGCCTGTCATCTTTTAAAAGAGAGTTTAAAAGAATATATGATACTTCTCCGGGAGTTTATATCATGAATCGGCGAACCGAAAAAGTGGCAGACCTTTTAAAGCTATCAGATAAAACCATAAGCAGTATTGGATATGAATGTGGTTTCAGCAGTCCAACCCATTTATCCCGCATCTTTAAGGCCAAATATGGCGTCACACCTTCCGAATTTCGTTTGAGCTTCTCAGATAAGTAATTGGGCTTTTTGAGAAATACCAGTATCGGGTTTTAGCGGACATTTGCATTAAACAATAGCGCATAGCAGCTTAGAAAGCTGTTTGTAAAATTCGAAGATTTTGGCGATGAATATTCTAATTTTCAAAACGGACATTGATTGCGAACGGAGGTTTAATTATGTCAACTATTTATTCACAAATCATCCTCAGATATTTCAGTGGACCGTAGACAGTAAAGACGTTGACAAGGTTTTAAGAGTAGAATCCTCCGAAAATATAACAGAATCGGATGTGATACAACTTCTGCGTAGAATCGGCATCTACTGCGAAGAACTATAACGTTTTAGCATCAAAAAATAATCATCAATTAAAATATGAAAGCAGTTATCTGCCCTGCGTATGGCCCTCCTGAAGTCCTGCAAATCACGGAAGTAGAAAACCCTGTTCCTAAAGACAATGAAGTTCTCATCAGAATATATGCGACCACGGTAACAGCGGCAGATTTTAGAATGCGAAGCTTTACTATTCCTACTTCCGTCAGACTACCGGTCAGATTCGCACTTGGGTTCAGAAAACCTAAAAAACCCATTTTAGGTATCGAGTTGGCCGGCGAAATTGAATCTGTTGGAAAAGCGGTCACAAGATTTAAGAATGGTGATCAGGTTTTTGCCGCCACACTGAAGGAGTTTGGCGCATACGCAGAATTCAAGTGCCTACCTGAAGACGGGGCTATTGCCATAAAACCTGCTAACATTACCTATGAAGAGGCCGCCGCCCTGCCAATTGGTGCGCGAACAGCCCTTCACTATTTAAGAAAAGCTAATATCAGGGAGGGACAAAAAGTACTTATTTACGGGGCATCCGGCAGTGTCGGTACTTACGCTGTACAACTTGCCAAACATTTCGGCGCTGAAGTAACAGGTGTTTGCAGCCGGGGGAATTTAGACTTGATAAAATCCCTGGGCGCTGACAAAGGGCTTGATTATAACGCTGAAGGTTTTAATCGGGAACTGGAGTTGTACGACATAATTTTTTTAGCCGTGGACAAATGGCCATTCTCAACCTGCCGTAAATACTTAAAAGCAGATGGAATTTATATAAATATTACAGAACCACTTCCTGGCCCGAGGATAATTTGGGCCTCCATCACAAGCCACAAGAAAATAATAATGGGAGAGGGCGCCCCTGAAACCGCAGAAGCTTTGATTTATTTAAAAGCGCTGGTGGAGGCGGGTAATCTAAAGCCCGTCATCGACAGGAGCTATTCCCTGGACCAAATAGTGGAGGCACATCGCTATGTCGATAAGGGACGCAAAAAAGGGAATGTGGCGATAACAATCAATCATGAATGACGCCAGGGAAATGACGGGAAGTGAATTGGTTAGATCAGGGCTTACAAACCAATAATCTTCATTGGCTAAGAGATAAATAGCTTAGCTTTATTCTATTACAACTTTTCGACCCCTTTTTGACTTTGTCAGGAGGCTTCTGTCACACTCATTAATTTAATGTGTCCAACCATCAAACAAATTAAATATTTTAAAAAATGAGTGAGAAAAATTTTGATGTACAAAGCATTGCCATCAATGCCAACCCCGATCAGGTATTTGAATTTATCGCGGAACCCACCAACGTTCCGAAATGGGCCATTGGTTTTTCTGCGGTGGATGGTGAAACTGCCATGATGGAGACACCCAACGGAAAAATGAAGATCGGTATGAAAATGTATGCTAATTCGGAGCTTCGAACGGTTGATACCGTAATGACCATGCCGGATGGAAGTATTGGCAAGGCCTTTTCCAGGATTACCGAAAATGACAATGGCGAATCGGCTGTATTTACTTTTGTTTTAATGGCCCCGCCGGTTCCGCTGGAGGAGATGGAGGGCACCCTGGAAGAACAAAAGAAGCAATTGAAGGAAGAATTGCAATTGCTAAAGAAAATCATAGAGAATTAGCCTGATGAAAAATTCAATTCCTATAAAACACGGAGCGGTTATTACGGCAGGCCTCATTAATTTTGCGTTAGCATTTATATGGTACGGACCTTTATTTGGAGAGGCCTGGTCCAAAGGGGCGGAGGTTGTGGACGCTAAAACCCCACCGCTTTGGGCAACAATCACCAGCTTTGTGATTGGCCTGATATCGTGTTATGGCATCGCTTTTTTGCTGAAGTGGACCCATCAGACGGGCTGGAACAATGGCATAAAATTAGGCCTTTTTGTGTCGGTGGTTTTTCTATTGCAGGTTGTAATTGGTCCATGGCTATTTGCCGGTAGATGGCTGTTATTTGTAGTAAATATGCCTTATTTCGCCATAACAGTCATCATAGCAGGTGCCATAATTGGAGCCTACCAAAAATGAATTTTATAGATTAACATGGCACCGCGTTTAAAGTGGTGTCATGCTATTTAAGTAACCGAAAGCAAATGATGCATAAGGGAAATTCTGAGATAGATGATAAAACGCTTGTCCGTCAAAGTCTTGCCGGCGATAAAACAGCTTTGGAAAACCTGATAAAGAAACACCAGACCTGGATATACAACGTAGCTGTTAATCTTACCGGGAGTTCTGAAGATGCACTTGATCTAATGCAGGAAACCTTGATAAAGGTAATTACTAACCTCAGCAAATTTGAACATAAAAGTGCGTTTAGAACGTGGGTGTATCGTATTGTTAAAAATCAATTCTTAAATACAAGACGACAAAAAGCCTATCAACAAACGCTTTCATGGGAAGAATTCGGATCAGGGCTTGAGGCGATACCCAACGAAGAGCTTTCCGATACATTGTTAAATAAAGATCTGATTGTAAAAGAGGCCAAATTAAGTTGTATGAAAGGGATGTTACTTTGCTTCACACCTGAACAACGGCTGGTGTATGTGTTGGGAGAATTGTTTGAGGTGCCCGATGCCATAGCGAGTAAGGTGATGAACATTACCAGGGCTAATTTTAGAAAAAGACTCAGCCGGGCGCGACAACAATTATATAGTTTTATGAATAGCAAGTGCGGATTGATTAATACGCAAAACCCCTGCAGATGCGCAAGAAAAACGAAAGGCTTTATAAAAAAAGGTTACGTCGATCCTGAGAATTTGCAATTTCAGGTCAAAACAATTGCAAAAATTAATCAGGTAATCGACGGCAAATTGGATACCTATGAAAATGAAGGATATAAAGCCTATCGGCAACTGTTTCAGGAGCATAATTATCAAGAACCGGAAAATAAATTAGATTCACTCAAAAAACTATTGAACTCCGATTTAGTAAAGAAAATTTTTGAGTTATAAAACCGTATCCAGCCATGGCGTTATTTCAGATATTTAAAAGCCAGTAAATATCCCCGGCTTCCACCACCTTCACTGGCGATAAACAGGTCTCCGTTTGGTGCAAAACAGATGCCTTCCGGTTGCCTGAAGGTTTTTGGGTTAAGTATGGCCAGGTCTTCCACTTTTCCTTTTTCATTCAAAATAATCAGCATTTTACCAACGGAATTAAGCAAGTAGATTTTATTGGTTTTGGGATGGACCGCTATGCCCGAAGGTTTAAAATCAGGCGACTTTTTGATTTTATAGTTATCAGGATGATCAACGATGAACTTAGTAATATCGCTGCGTTTAATGGTAATGAAAGGTTTTTCCTCAAATTTTTTTTCATCCAGGTTATAGGCGTAAATGGCTTTTCCCTTGCGCTTTTTTTTGTTAATACCGGCCTCTTCTTTACAGGCTATTAGTAATTGCCTGGAAGTTGGCAAGTATCCAAGCCCCTCCACATCGTTTTTATCGCTTAGCGGTGTGTCGATAATCGCTGATTTAACTTTTTGCGTATTGGCAGCTGTAGTATCAAAGCTGTATATCTTTCCATTATTCTCAACGACATAGACTTTTCCATCGACCAGTTCGATGCCTTCGTAATCACCACTTTGGGCGAATTTTATACTGTATTGAATTTTTTCGTTGCCTAAATCATAAAAATAAGCCCTTCCTAATTCATCCTGTACGCATGCAAGTATGCTGTCTTTCACATAGGATAATCCGGATATCTCTTCCAGGTCAAAGTGCAGCTTGATTTTTTTATTGGGGTTTTCCAGGTCATAACCCAGTCGCTGTGCCTGCTTCAAAACGAATTCAGGATCGGGTTTTTCCTCCTTTATCATATTGCAGCCGGTCTGACAGGCCAGGAACAATGCTACAATTGTCAACAGTTTTAATCGCTGATTTGGCAGATTGGCTAAGGCTATTATACACATTTCGGTAAGATGATTTAAAGTACAAGCGTCATTAAAAATAGTCAATTAGCGCATATTCAGGTGTTATATTAACAACAATCTGATGCTTTTTAATGTTATTTCCATAGGGAAATTTATTGCCTCAAAAATATGATCTTCCAAAAGAATAATTTACATTAGTTGATGAAATGAACTGCCAAAAGCTGAAGTTTCGGGAAAATAAGTCGAATTGATCCATGATTGTTGCAGAAGAGACAGCACTAATTAAAAATACCAGAGAGTATGCGGAGAGCATTTTAGAAAAGGAAATGCCGAGCCATATGTGCTACCATGATACGCAGCACACCAGGGATGTGGTTTCTGCCTGTTATGAAATTGCCAAGGCTATTAACCTTCCCGAAGAGCAGATTGAAACCGTTTTGTTGGCCGCATGGCTTCATGATACGGGGTATTACAATGGGAAATCAGATCATCATGAAGAGGAAAGCATCAACGTGGCCAGGGAATTTCTTGCCAAGGAAAATGTGGATCCTGAAAGAATTGAGCAGGTTGTAGGGGTCATAGCGGCTACTAAAATGCCACAGCAACCTACTAATATTATGGAGGAAGTCATCTGTGACGCCGACCTTTATCACCTGGCTTCCGACAACTACTTTCTGAAATCGGAGCAGCTAAAGAAAGAAATGGTTAAAACCAAGGGGATTGCCGATGACGACGTGGAATGGTATGAAATGAATGTAGCCTTCTTCCAGGAACACAGTTATTTTACAGCCTATGGAAAAGAGGTCTTGAAGGAAAGAAAAGCGCAGAATCTGAAAAAGATCAAATCGAAGCTAAAAGAATTAAAATCTGATAAAAAATACCTCAAAAACCTGGAAAAGGAGGTAAGAAAATTAAGGGCAAAATTTAGCGAGGAGGCGCAAAGACCGGTTCGTGGTATAGAAACCATGTTTCGCGTTACATCCAAAAATCACTTAACACTAAGCGGGATGGCCGATAACAAGGCCAACATTATGATTTCAATTAACTCGATCATTTTGTCTATATTAATGACGGTGCTCACCCGTAAGTTTGACGATTTCCCTAATCTGATCATCCCATCCCTGATACTAACCATTACCAGTCTTTTAACCATAGTTTTTGCCGTATTGGCTACCCGCCCTAATGTTTCTACCGGGAAGTTTACCTCTGATGACATCTTAAACAAGCGAACCAATCTGCTGTTCTTCGGAAATTTTCATAGTATGGATCTGGGCGATTATGAATGGGGCATGAAGGAAATGATGAAGGATAAGGAATACCTGTACAGTAGTTTAATAAGAGACATCTACTTTTTGGGTATCGTATTGGGAAGGAAATACAAGCTATTAAGGATGTCTTATACGATCTTTATGTATGGTTTTGTCATTGCCATTATCAGCTTTCTCGCCGCATCTTTTTTCATCAAACCAGCGTAAACCTAAATCATTAAATAAGTGTAGTGCTACAAATTTCAGTGAAGAAATTGGGTAGTGATATTTAAAAAATCTAATATTATTTCAGGCCTTGCCTTTTTCGGCGATTCTATTCTTAAAATAGTTATAATCCCGGCGATAAGACCGTTTTTTTAGCCGGATTCTGTTACAAAACAAAAATAGATCTATTCATGGAATAGCCCATTTTTTTAGCGGGATTTATAGAAAAAATTGCTTTATTTGTAGATTGTTCAGAGGTGATGGAGAATTGAAATCCAGGAGTAGCGCAAAGCAATTCGTAGGCGATGTGAGCAATTAATTAAATCAATTTCCTTTGAAAGGTCGTTATTTATTGTTATTATTCAAGTTAATAATTGGATAAAATCCCGAAATTCTGAGGTGATTTAAATCTTTTTTACTCACAATCGATTGATTTTAAGTCTTTTAGTATATTTATTTTAAATATATTCTTAAATATGTCTTCGAGGCCTTTAGCCAAATTAAATCTTGAACTATCCCAGGTACCTGTATCGTGAGATTTTTTACTTATATATTATGTGTATTGCTGGTTAGCTTTGATCTTTTGGGTCAGAGTGCTCAAGAGTTAAAACGCAATCTCCTCGCGGCCAAGGATTCGGCAAAAGTGGACATACTCAACCAACTGGGAGAATTATATTTGGAAACAAATATCGATTCGGCGATTTATTACTTCAACCAGGCTGGCAAAGTTTCCGAAGAAATCAAATATTTGGCGGGAGCCACCGACGCAACGGGCGGAAAAGGCTTTGCGCAAATGGCCAAGGGGAACAATGATAAGGCGGCTGCATTTTTCAGGCAGGCTTTAAAAAACATCGACAGTCTAAATATCAAATCACAGAACAGGGAAGATTTCCTGCTCGGCCTGGCCAATGCCATAAAAGAGACATCACCACTGGAGGCTACCAAATTAGGTAAAGATGCACTGGCAATCTACCAGCAAAAAGAAGATAAACTCGGCCAGATTAAGGCATTGTCAAGCCTGGGGCAGATATATAACCGGAGAAAGAATTATCTGACAGCCATAGACCAATATTCAGCAGCAATTGACCTGGCGAGGTCCTTAAATAAAAATAAACTTATCGGGCTTAACCTGATACGCGCGGCAGAACTTTTCTATCTGCAGGAAAATACCGCCAAGGCCCTTGAATACTATTACCAAGCCATTGATATTGGCGATAACCTGAATGATAAGGATCTGGCGGCAAGTGCCAAGTTAAAGGTGGCTCACATTTACAATGACCAAAGAAAATACCAGCAAGCTATTGGTCTCTACCTGGATGTATTAAAGCATTACAATGCAAATGGAGATGTGGAAGGACAAATGAATTTGAATTACTTCATTGGACTTTCATACAAAGGTAAGCGGGATCCGAAGACAGCGCTCATTTATTTTTTTAAGGCCCACAAGTATGCAAAGGACCTGGGGAATAAAAAAATGATGGCGAAGAACTACAATGAAAGGGCCAGGAGCTATTTGAACCTGGGGAAAGTTGCATTGGCCACCAAAAATGCCAATTGGTCGTTAGCGCTTTCGCAGAAAGAGGGTTTTTTAGAGGAACTGATGTATGTCAATCTGATTTATTCCGATATCAAGGCAGCATCGAAGAAGTATGGGGAAGCGCTTGTATACTATAAAAGATATTCCAGCTATCGTGATAAGTTGTTCCAGGAGCAAAAGGACTTGGAAATGATGGCCATGGAAAATGAATTTGAAAGCCGGGGACGCGAGATTGAAAAACTATATTTTGAGAAAGAAAAAGCCTCTCAACTGAAGGTGGCCGAAACAGAAAAAAAGGGTCGCATGGCGGTTGATGAAAAGAATAATGAATTGTTTCAGCTAAATGCCAAAAATGACAAGCTGAAAAATAATACTTTGATTGGCAGCATGATTCTGCTGCTGCTATTTTCCCTGGGGACCATTCTGGCTTACAAGAACAAATTGGATGACAATAAGATTTTAATCAACCAAAAGGATGAGATCTTAAAGCAAAAGGAAAATTTGCTGAAGAAAAATAAGCGGCTGATCGAACTGAATGAAGAAAAAGACAATTTGGTTAATATGGTTGCCCACGACCTGAGGAGTCCGCTGGATCAGATCAAGGGGCTGGTCAATGTAATTAACATGAATTCAGCGTCCAGGGTTAAAGGTAAGAATCAGGAATATATAGACATGATTTCCTATGCTACCGAAAGAATGAGGAGCTTAATTGGCCGTACCTTAAACATCAGAAACATTGATAAGCAAGAGATAGATCCTCACGATGAGGTTTTTGATGTGTCTAAGGTGGTGGACGAGGTTTTAAACAATTTTGTGGAACTGGCCAACAGGAAAAACCTCACCATTCACAGTGAATTACAAAGAAATGGCTGCTTGGTAAAAGCCGATATCAACTACATGGTGCAAATATTGGAGAATTTGATTTCCAATGCCATTAAGTTCTCGCCACGCGGAAAAGGTATACGGGTGAAAGCGGGGAAATACAATAACCTGGTGAGAGTAGAGGTAATCGACCAGGGACCCGGTATCAGAGAAGAAGATATGCCCAAGTTATTCAAGAAATTTCAGCGTTTGGCTGCCAGGCCAACCGCCAATGAGGATTCCACAGGTTTGGGGCTGTCTATTGTGAAAAGATTTGTTGAATCCATGGGTGGAGAGGTCAGGTGTGAAAGCACCTTTGGTGAAGGTGCTAACTTTATAGTTGAGTTCAATAGCCACGACCCGGAGGTTTAACCTTTAATAAAACAGCCTCAACTTTTCAACCCCAACCCTGTAATAGCATCTTTCAGGCCCTAAATATCTATTTCAACCACATGTTGCAGCAGGTCTTCGAAGGTTTCCCTTTTTCTGATAAGGTGGGCTTTACCATCGAGAATTAACACTTCGGCAGGTCGCAACCGGGAATTATAATTAGAGGCCATGGAAAACCCGTACGCTCCGGCATTTTTGATGGCAATGATGTCGCCTTCTCTTACTTCATTTAGCTTCCTGTCCCATCCAAGCGTATCGGTTTCGCAAATGTAACCTACCACCGTATATACGCGGTTAGTGCCTTTGGGATTACTGATATTTACCATGTCATGATAGGCGTCATACATCATAGGTCGCAAGAGGTGATTCATACCTGAGTCCACACCTGCAAACACCGTTGCCGGAGTAGTCTTAACAACGTTGGTTTTTACCAGCAAAATACCTGATTCACTCACCAGGAACTTGCCCGGCTCAAACCACAACTCGAGGTCGCGACCGTATTCTTTACAAAAGTCTTTGTAGGCGCTTTCAATGCTTTTACCAAGGGACTTTAAGTCAGTAGTCACATCACCCTCTCTGTAGCTGACCTTAAATCCGCTGCCAAAGTCCAGAAATTGCAGGTTTTCGAAATCCTGGGCAATGTCAAATACAATTTGCGCCCCTTTCAGGAAAACCTCTGAGTCAAGGATATCAGAACCGGTATGCATATGCAAGCCCATGACGTTGATGTTATATGTCTGCACAATTCTGAGAATATGTCTTTTTTGGAGAATGGATATGCCAAATTTTGAATCAATATGCCCGGTGGAGATTTTCGCATTTCCTCCCGCCATGATGTGCGGATTAAGACGGATGCAGCAAGGAACTGTATTTCCATAGCTGTTTCCAAACTGCTCCAACACCGATATATTATCAATGTTTACCATCAGCCCCATCTCCACGGCCTCCTTTATCTCCTCAAAAGATACGCAGTTGGGTGTAAACAATATTTCGTGAGGCGCATAGCCGGCCTTGATACCCAGATGCGCTTCATTGATGGATACTGCGTCCATACCAATACCCTCTCTTCTCATTAACTTAAGAATAGATAAATTAGTAAGTGCCTTTGCGGCATATTTGATTTTGAGGTTTACACCGGAAAAGGCGCCGGTCAAATAATTTATTTGATGTATGATTTTTTCTCCGTCATATACGTATACAGGCGTACCAAATTGCGCTGCTAATTTTTCCAGGTTAATCCCCTGTATTTGATATTTGTTATTTACCAGCTTCATACTTGTAAAAGTTTTCAATTGATCAGAAACTTGGCAAAAGTATCAAATAGAACCGTTTTATAAAAGAACTATTATGTTTTAAGAATTATCAAATATTTTATTGTTATTTTAAAGCATCGATAGTATGGAAAGCGATTTGTTAACGACAGTCCCAATGTTGCCAGGCGATTTGTAATCGTCAATAAATACCAGTCTATAGCCATATTGGTTAGTTTAGCCGGGCCGTTCCTTGCACTGGTCTAATTTGTAGATATAACATCGTTTAATTGAGGTTATATTTGCTTGATTTGAGTTACCATTAATCAAAAGAACAACTTTTCTATGATCATGAACACTAGATTTATACTGTTATTAATACCTTTTATCTGTTGGGGCGTTGGCTTGTCGGCCCAGGAAAATCCTGACACCACCTACTGGAAAAAAGATTTTAAAGTGGGTCTGAACTTTAACCAGGCCGCTTTTTCTTCCAACTGGAAAGGGGGAGGGGTCAATTCCATCGGGCTAACCGGATTGCTGAACTATAAGGCAAAATATAACAAAGGCCAGCATTCATGGGATAATGAGATTGATTTGGCCTATGGCATCGTTAAAAATCAGGATCAGAGCAGTAGAAAATCTATCGACCGGATTTTTCTGGATACTAAATACGGCAGAAAATTTGATGAAAAATGGGAGCTGTTTTCCTCTGCCAATTTACTGACGCAATTTACCAAAGGGTATAACTATGATGTGGAATTTCCCAATGGAGAAGTAAAAGACAGTGTTATTTCCAACCTTTTTGCGCCGGCATTTTTAACCTTTGCCTGGGGGTTTCAATATCAGCCCACCGAATACTTCAACATAAGGTTTTCACCACTTACCCCGAGATTTACATTTGTAACGGATAATGATTTATCCGACCTGGGGGCTTATGGCGTTGATCCGGGTGAAAATTTAAGATCGGAATGGCTGGCATTTCAGGCGTTGGCGGATTTTGATAAAGAGATCGCCAAAAATCTGAATTTAAAGTGGAAATACCTTTTATACATTAATTATGAAAATCTGAGTCTCGACGAATGGGATCACCGGTTGGACCTGATTTTAAATGCAAAAGTCAATAAATTTATGAGCGTCAATCTTGGGGCTATTGTGATTTACGATTTTGATCAGGTTGACGAGGTGCAGTTTAATCAGTTCTTTAACCTTGGCCTGGTTTACGAAGTGAAAAATTATGAGGATTGATTGGCGGCAATCAGGCGATCCATGTCTTGATAGTTTATCGCAGAAATGATAAAAGTGTCGGTAAAGCATTGTTAAACATTGTTAAATCAGAACGTATTAAGTGTTAATGGGTTAATTTTGTTACTACTATGAGCAAAACAACTATCCGTTTAATCATTGTTCTGATGAGCGCGGCGCTGTTGGGGTTGGTAGGGTTTCAAATTTATTGGGTAAGCAATGCCCAGCGTATCAATAAGGCCAGGTTCAAACAAGATGTGCACGAAGCGCTGAGTCTGGTTGCGCAAAAACTGGAAAAGCAGGAAACTTTTTTGATTGCCCAAAATAATTTTAAAAGCAAGTTCCGCTGGAGTGATCCGCTTGATTTGAGCTCTGATACTATCGAATTTTTTGAAAGCTCCTTTCAAAAAAGGGTAGTTAATCGTAACGATCTGGATAATGACAGCCTGTCTATTCCCAATCAAACCGTGTTAAGTTATCAGTTTGAAGCCAATGACGGCTTTGAAATTATTGCTGAAATTGATGAACAGGCCAATATCAGCGAGAAAACCAATATCAAGGATGGAAATAACGAGGTAAAGGTATTGAGGAAGGAATACAATAACGACAGTGAGATTGGCAAGAATATCAAGCATGACTTCCAAAAAATCGCCAGGAAGGCAGAAATGTTTAACGTGGTTTTAAATGAGATCCTATCCGGTAAAAGACAAATTAAAAACCGGATCAATCCACAGCGTCTGGATTCCCTTTTGAAGACAGAATTTAATAATAAAGGTATCACCCTGGTTTATGATTTTGGGGTACTTAATGAAAATAGTGAAGAATTTGTTTTTTCGCGAATAGAGGATGATCATTATAAATTGCGGGAGTCTGACCTGAGGACAGCGCTGTTTCCCAACGATGTGGTGGGGGCCTCCAGTCATGTGTTAGTCAGTTTTCCTAATCAGCAAAAGTTTTTGCTACGTAAAATGGGGCTGACACTCGCCTCATCCATATTGTTGATACTCATCATCATTTTTTGCTTTGCCTATGCCATTACCACGATCATAAAACAAAAAAAATTATCGGAGGTCAAAAACGATTTCATCAATAATATGACCCACGAGTTTAAAACTCCGATTTCCACGGTTTCTCTGGCTTGTGAGGCACTGCAAGATAAGGATATAAGTGAAAATCAAAGCATTCGTGAACGCTATTTAAACATTATCAAGGTAGAGAACAAAAGACTGGCGGTACAGGTGGAAAAAGTACTGCAAATGGCTACATTGGATAAAGGCGAATTTGACCTAAAAATATCGGATGTAAACGTCAATCAAATAATCGAGGAGGCAGTCTCAAATATTTATATGCAGGTTGAGAAAAAAGGTGGTTCGGTAGAAAAGATATTAAAAGCCCAGCAATCAATGATCGAAGCCGATGAGCTGCACGTATCTAACATTATCCGGAATTTGCTGGATAATGCCAATAAGTACTCTCCGGTTGAACCCAAGATTACGGTGAAGACGGAGGATAAGCCCAACGGGATCAGTATTAAGATAATTGATAAAGGTATTGGGCTGGCAAAGGAATCCATCCACAAAATTTTCGATAAATTTTACAGAGTTCCTACCGGAAACGTTCATGATTTTAAAGGGTTTGGATTAGGCTTGGCCTATGTAAAGACCATGGTCGAAGCTCATGGAGGATCCATTAATGTCAAAAGCGAGCTCAATAAAGGCAGTATATTCGAATTATTTTTCCCTAAAAAAAATGCAAAAACAGAAAATACTTTTGGTAGAAGATGACCTTAATCTTGGACAAATATTAAAAGAATACCTGGATATAAAAGGATTTGATACCAAGTTATGCCGGGATGGGGAAGAAGGCTTTGAAGCCTTTGAGAATGATAGTTTTGATCTCTGTATTTTTGACATCATGTTGCCAAAGAAAGATGGCTTTTCCCTGGCTCGGGAAATCAAGGTGGCCGATAAAATCACGCCTATAATTTTTTTGACAGCAAAATCTATGAAGCAAGACACGATTGAGGGCTTCAAATTGGGTGCTGATGACTATATCACCAAACCTTTTAGCATGGAGGAATTGTTGTTGCGCATAAAAGCTATACTCAGGCGCTCTGGCAGCAATGCGCAAAGCAAACCTGAATTGCAGGTTTTTAAAATTGGTGGTTTTACCTTTGACTATGATCTTCATCAACTGACTTACAATAATGTCACCACTAAGCTGACTTCCAAAGAGGCGGAGCTATTAAAATTATTTTGTCTGAACATCAATCAAACCCTGGACAGAAGTACTGCGCTGAAAATTATCTGGAGAGATGACAGTTACTTTAACGCGCGAAGTATGGACGTTTATATTACCAAATTGAGAAAATACCTGAAAGAGGATCCCACGCTGGAGATTTTGACGGTCAGAGGTACGGGTTTCAAGTTGGTGGAAAAAACTTTATAACCATATCCCTTCTTGAGATGATCTACGGTCTAAAAGGGTTTTGGTAGTCATTATCTTGTCAAAGGTCATTAATAAAAAATCCAATGGTTATCGTTTATGAGTGGTATTTGTTATTAAGCTAATTTTTGGCTATATTCAATTGCGCCCTAATGCCACACTTCAGAAATCCACTAAATGTTCATAAATACTTGAAGGTTTTGCCTTTAATGTCGTTCCAGGGCTTGGGCGGGTCTAAGGTGATTACAAATGCAGCATGTATTTTGTAGTGAGTAAAAGACCAAGTGGATTAAAATTTTTGATAGATTAGCAGCTATATAATTTAATGAGACTGATATGATTAAAATACTACCTTCCATATGGATTATTAAAGGCAAATGTGTCAGGGTTAAGCAAGGCGATTTTTCAAATCAAATCATTTATAACGATAGCCCTTTGGATGTTGCCATGGAATTTGAAGATCATGGTATATCGCAAATACATTTGGTTGATTTGGATGGTGCCAGAAGGGGAAGTCCGGTTAATTATGGCGCATTGGAGTCCATAGCGGGATATACCGATCTAGAAATAGATTTTACCGGTGGTATTCACACCGATGGAGATATAAGTAAAGCATTCGAATACGGCGCTAATTACATAACCGCTGCTACGGTGGCAGTATATGACAAGGAGTTATTTGCGTCCTGGATTGTTTCTTACGGGCGGGAAAATGTAACGTTGGCCGCTGATTCAATAGACAGAAATATCATTATTAAAGGTTGGCAAAAACAAACGACCATAAATATTTTCGACCATGTGCAATACTTTTATGACAGAGGGTTGAAATATTTAAAAACTACCGATATTGATAAAGACGGGTTGTTGACGGGGCCTTCTTTTGAGTTATATAAAGAGCTAATTGACAGGTTCCCTTCCATATGCGTCATTGCAAGTGGCGGGGTGAGATCTATCGATGATATTGAAAAACTGCAGGAGCTGGGTGTTTGGGGCGTACATTTTGGCAAGGCTTACTACGAAGGGACAATCAAATTAAAAGACATAGAGAAGTTTATGGTGACCAGCTAACTTTACGGCTTCTACACTATAATACAAAAAGCCAAACTTCTGAGTCTGGCTTATCAACAAGTAATAATATTTTTTAAGTTAATACAGTAATCTGTTAATTATCCTATCGGCCAGACGTTTTCCATTGCTGATAATGGATGAATTTCCAGGGATGTTAATCGCATCTTTTTCCTTGGAAATATTAAGGATATCCGCAATCTTAAATTTGTACATCAGGTAGAATAAAAAGTTGTACGAAATAGCAGATTGAGAAGTGTTGTCCGGTTTTTTTACTTTGGTGGGAGTGGTTGTTTTCTTTCCTTCTACAACCTTTTCAGAAGATTTAAGGCTATCCGTTTTAAATAAACTTTTCTCCGAAATCTTACCGTTTTTGTTTTCGGATATGGGTGTAATTGGTTTTACTCTTTTAACCTCTGTATTTTTTCCATCAGTTCCGGTATCAACCGCCAGGGCACCACCCACAGAAATAATTACAATCAAAGAAATTGTAAACAGTGCTTTTATGTGATTGAGAAACTTCGCCATGCTGCAATAAAGATACTGAAAAAACACAAAAATGTTTCTGTTACTAACGTTATTTATGATAAATGGTTGCAATTTTGTTTAACCTGCCGAAGTTTAGTGATGAAAGTGTATTTTTTTAATAAAAGTGGCGATAGATGTAAATTAACCCATAGTTTTACACCATGGATAATCTGTTAATAAGAAACCCTGTACCGGCGGATCTTCCCGGAATGTATAAGTCTTTCTTAGCAGCATTTTCCGATTACCAGCTTCCGTTTAGACTATCGGAGGAGGCGTTTCATAAGAAATTTGTAGAAAAATTAAGTATTGATTTCAATCTGTCATGCATTGCTTTGGACCAACAGAAAATTGTGGCTTTCATTTTTACAAGTCTGGCTTGCTATGACGGTAAATGGACAGCCTATAATGGCGGCACCGGGGTGATCCCAGCTTTTCGTGGCAGACAACTGACAGCTCGCTTATATAACGTCATACTTCCGCAATTAAGGAAGCAAGATGTTGAGCAATGTGTGCTGGAGGTTTTGACGACTAATCACCAGGCGATACGTGCCTATGAAAAAATCGGATTTAAAAAATCACGTTATTATAATTGTTTTAAATTACTTTCGGTACCAAAGAGAGGAGAAACCACAATCCAGGGTGTAATGATAGGCGAATGTCCCAACCCTGACTGGGATTTATTTAATACCTATGATGACGACAACTCCTCTTTTCTGGATAGTCAATCTTTGTTGAAGAAAAACCTGAAAAATGAAGTTGTGGTAACGGCTGTTTACAATGGGAAAACAATAGCATACGTCATTTATCAAAAAAACGGGCGATTTTCGAGAATCGGTGTCGATCCGGATTTTAGAGGAAAGGGAGTGGGTAGCGCATTGGTACATTTTGCCTTCCGGGACTGTGATAATAAGGAATTGACAGTGATCAATGTTAACCGGGAAAACGACAAGATAATCCGGTTTTTTACAAACCTGGGTTTTAAAAATCAGGTGGATCAATATGAATTAAAATTAGTGCTCTGAATTTAATGTTTGAACCAAAAAGTGTATTTAAGTTTTAGCGAATTAGAAAAAATAACCGGAGGGAAAACCCTGACATTTTCCTCCGACATGCCCATAGACAATTTATTAACGGATAGTCGTAAGGTTTCCATTTTGCAGGGGACTTTATTTATTGCCATCAAAGGGGACTTCCATGACGGGCATCATTACATTGACAAGCTTTACCAGGATGGTATCAGGCAGTTTTTGGTTGAGGATGGGGATGATGACCGGTACAGGGATTTACATGGAGCTAACATTATTAAAACACGAAACAGCCTGGAGGCCTTGCAAAAAATTACTGCCTATCACCGTTCTCGCTTTAACATTCCCATTGTGGGCATCACCGGTAGTAATGGAAAAACCATTGTCAAGGAATGGCTCAGTCAGATGCTTTCCACCAGGTTAAGGGTAGTCAAGAGTCCTAAAAGTTATAATTCACAGCTTGGTGTCCCCCTTTCTGTCTGGCAGCTTAGCGATCACCATCAAATTGGCGTTTTTGAGGGCGGAATTTCCAGGCCCGGAGAAATGGCCAAAATCGAAATGGTTATGAAGCCCACTATTGGCGTCTTCACTAATATTGGCTCGGCCCACGACAGGGGTTTTTCATCAGAACGCGAGAAAATTCAGGAAAAAGCAAGGCTTTTTGAAAATACACAGGTAGTTATTTATTGCAAGGATCACGAGGCTATTGATCAGGTATTGTCAACTTCAATGCGTCCCGGACAAAAATTGTTTTCCTGGTCAAAAAAACAATCTGCGGATGTCATTATCAAGGACATTTATGATCACGAAGGTATGAAGGCATTGGAGCTTGTCTTTAATGACCGTCATCTGTTTTTCAAAATTCCTTTTCAGGACCCGGCCTCACTGGAAAATATTATAAACTGTATTTGTGTCTGCCTTTATCTCAATTTTAATGAGACAGTTATACAGGAAAGTATCCTGGGTTTAAATCAGGTGTCTATGAGGTTGGCGCTGAAACAGGGAATTAATAGTTGTTATATTATCGACGACACCTATAACAATGATTTTGCCGGGCTTAAGATTGCCCTTGATTTTTTGATGCAGCAAAATCAAAAAAGCAAGAAAACCCTGATATTTTCAGACATTCTGGAGGCCGGTGTCGACAAAGAAATATTGTACAAGGATGTCGCAGCCCTGGTTGCCAGTAAATCCCTGAATAGATTCATTGGCATTGGACCGGATCTTATGAATTATGCCGATTTTTTTGATGGCGATACCACGTTTTATTCGGATAAATCAGAATTCCTGAAGTCCGCCGGCGCAACGGGTTTTAAAGACGAAATTATACTGATAAAGGGGGCCAGAAAATTCGCACTGGAGGAGATAGCGGATTCCCTGCAAAGAAAAATTCACGGTACGGTCATGGAGATCAATCTTGATGCCCTGACCCATAACCTGAACTTTTATAGGAATAAGCTTGATACTTCTACGAAAATATTGGTGATGATAAAGGCATTTGCCTATGGGTCCGGATTTTTGGAGATAGCCAACTTATTGCAATTTCACCGGGTCGACTATTTGGGCGTGGCTTATCCGGATGAAGGTGTTATTCTCAGGCAAAACGGCATAACTTTACCCATTATGGTCATGAATGCCGCGCCGGAAAGTTTTGGAAAGCTGATAGAGTTTAACCTGGAGCCGGAAGTATACAGCCTGAGAATGATGCATTTACTGGTTGACTTTCTAAAAACGAATGGTCTATCCAGTAAAATTCACATTAAGTTGGAAACAGGGATGCACCGGCTTGGTTTTAAACCTCAGGATTTAAAAGATTTAGTGGATGTGTTAAAAAACTGTCCGGAAATTAAAATTGCTTCCATTTTCAGCCACCTGGCGGGATCAGAAGATGCCGAACATGATAAATTCTCTCAAAACCAATTTGACGTGTTTGACCAAGGATCGGCATTTATTGAAAAAGCCCTGTCTGTGAAACCCTTAAAGCACATTCTTAAATCTTCCGGCATTATTCGATTTCCCGATCGCCACTATGACATGGTACGGCTTGGTATCGGGCTACATGGCATCGGGTATGATTGGGAAGTTCAACAGGAGCTCGAACCGGTAGCCTCTTTGAAAACCACCATTAGCCAAATTATGGATGTGGCTCAGGGTGAAACCATCGGCTACGATCGTATGGGGAAAGCCCACATGCCGAAAAGAATTGCGACCATCGCCATTGGTTATGCCGACGGCTTCGATCGTCGATTTAGCAACGGTAAAGGTGTTGTTTGGGTAAATGGCAAATTGGCGCCGGTGATTGGTAACATCTGCATGGACATGACGATGATCGATATCACAGGGATCGAAGCTGAGGAGGGGGATCAGGTGGTGATATTTGGCAAGGAGTTACCCCTGCGGGAAATAGCGTCAAAAATTGATACCATTCCCTATGAGATATTAACCAAAGTCAGCGGCCGGGTAAAAAGAGTATTTTATATGGAGTAGTTATGGATGGTCGTAAAGTACATAATTTGACAGTTTTATAGCCATCCTGGAAAATGAAAATGACCTGTATTGGTTATGGAATCAATTATTCAATTATATTTGTATTTAGGATACACCAAAAACAAAAATGAGTCGAAAGTATTTTCTGCTGGATAAAAATTCTCTTTTAAAAGAAGTTCAGGCCGAAAAGAAGGCAGCTTTCTTGCACACTCTTATTGAAAAAGTCAAGACCGACTATCTGAGACAATGTAATCCGCTAGGGTTAGTGGATGACACGGTTTTAAGTATCCAGGCTTATCAAAGTTATGACGTAAAACACCTTGAAGAGTTTTACGACTTATTATCCGGCATTTTCCGTTATCAGATAGGAACTAACCAGTTGGAATTTCTTTTTGACGGAAAGACTCATTATGAAAAATACCTGGAAGACTGGGAAAGTTGTTTCCACAACTGGATGACGAAATTCTGTCAGCAGGATAGGTTCTTAAAAGCCGTATTGGCGGTGACAGTTTTTTATGAAAATGAACATAGTGCTATCCTGGCTGAAAACAGATTAAAATACTTCATTAGCCATTACTTCGGACTAAAACTTTATCGCTATAAAGGCATTATGCAGATGCATGTGGCCTGAAAACAAGCGGCAACCGATCTAAAACCTGATCATAAAATCCAAACTGAATAAATCATTTTTAACAATCAGCTCCGGTTGATCCGATCGACTTGAAGCAACATTAAACAGCCCCCTGTAGTAAGTAAAGCCTCCGTAAAGGTTAACATTCGTGGATATCCTGCGCTCTACACCCAGGCCTAACAGGCTGGAAGCCTCCAGATTTCGAAATTTATTCACGTAAAGCTCGCTGGTTCTTACCGCCTCCTCGTGAATTTTCACCTCCAGATTTACACCTACCTGAAAATATAGTCGCGTATCCAAAGCAATCTCGCTAGTAAGCAACTTCAGGCTTAGCGGTAATAATACATATTGCAGGTTATATATTTCTTTGGTTTTTGATCCCGTCAAATTGTTTGTCACCTCATAACTAACCCTTTTAGGCGCATAAAATAAACCCGTAGAGAAATAATAGCTGCCTCCCAGATATTTGTCAGCAAATATACCAGCAATAAATCTCAGCGCTGCCCCGTTATTGGCCAGGTCAAGGCTATCCGCTTTTGATTCCAGTCTGTTGGCAGATATGGTGGGTGATATCCGCAGGCCCAGGCGGGTTTGGGCCACAGTGTAAGAACTGACAAAAAATAGAAAGAAAATTATTATACAATTTTTCATAGTTTTGGTGTTATAAAAGGGCCCTCTTATGACGCAAAACATCATGAACGTAACGGTCACAAGATAAAATAAATTAATCAATTACAACTACGAATTAAGGCTCAAAATATTTTAACAACAAAGTTATGCGCGGAATTTATTGGCTGGTTGAACTAACACTACTTGCTACTATTCTATTGATTTCTTCATGCGGCGACAAACCCTGCGGTGAAGATATAGATATTCAAAATATTGATGTAAATGTAGAAATTGAAAGGCTGGAGGATGAGTTTTTTGAATTGACCACCGCTGAGGAAGCTATAACCTTTTTGGATGAAAATCCGGTTTTGTCAGAAGCGTTTTATCAACGCTCACAATTTCCAAACGATTCCATACTGGTAAACAAATTACTCTCTTTGGCGGGTAGTCCCTATCTTGATACGATGCGTCGTGAGGTAGATACACTTTTTGGGGAGTTAACTGATATCCGCGCTTCTTTCGAAGGGGCTTTCAGGCGGATCAAATATTATTATCCGGAATTTCAGCCTCCTGAAATAAAAACAATTATTACAGGATTGGGAGATGGTAGCGATCTTTATATTTCGCCTGAATTGATAATCATTGGCCTGGATTGGTTTTTAGGGGAGGCCGGCAGTTACGCGCCCAATAATATTCCCCAGTATATTAAACAAAGATTGACGAAGGATTATCTCGTTCCTTCGTGTATCATGTTTTTATCAGATCCATTTAACGCCACAGCGCTGGAGGATAAAACCATGTTGGCGGAAATGCTTTATTTTGGCAAGGCTTATGCTTTTACAAAGGAAATGATGCCTTGCATTTCCGATAGTCTAATCTTAGGATATAGCGGTCAGCAGATCAAAGAGATCAACTTTAACCAGGAACGGATTTGGGGGCATTTTGTGGATGAGTCCCTGCTATATGAAACCAATCATTTTGTGAAGGTAAAGTATTTGAATGAACGACCGAATGTTCCGGAGATTGGCGATAAATGCCCAGGAAGAATAGCCAGGTGGCTCGGGTGGCAGGTCATTCAAAATTATCGAAAAAAATCGGATATTGGTTTTGTTGATTTAATGAAGGAGGTGGACGCTGGGGAAATTTTCAGGCAGTCAAAATATAGACCGACTCCTCATTAATTTTTAAATGGTATTCATTATTAAAGATACTGATTAATTTCTGTACCTGAATTTCCCTAGAGTAATATAATTCAGCCAGGTTACGGGCATTTTTTTGATACTTTAACAATAAATTTGGGTCTTTAAAAAATGGTTTCAATTTGGTGTATATCGCTTTGGGATTCTGCGGATCAGCGTAAAACCCGCATTGATGGGTTTCCACCATTTCTCTGACCCACCCATTTGTATTGGTAATTACCAATTTTCCTGCCGCCAACGCGTCGAAATATTTATTGGGGCTATTGGTTTCCAGCACCGGTTTTTGATCAAACGAAATATACGTGGCGTCCATAGCGCTCAATAAGTGCCTGATCCCTTCTTTATTTTGAAAAGGTAAAAACTTTAAATTCCGAATACCTCTTTTTTTTGCCTGCTCCTTGATGCCGGGTAAATCTCCTCCCTTACCCACAATCAAAAACGCAACGTTACGGGTTGCTTTATTCAGCATTTCCATAAAATCCAGGAAATAATCCAGCTTATTAACCCGCCCGATCGCACCAAAGTATCCGATAATAAATTTGTCTTTAAAACCAATTTCCTCTTCCAGCTTTTTGTTTTTCAGGGTTAAGTTGAAAAACTTACAATCCGACATATTGGGAATGATGTAGATAGGCTTATTTGGGACTACCTTTATAATATGATCCCTGATTCCGGGCGATAGTGCTATGATTTTGTCTGCTCCCTGATAAATTCTCTTTTCCAGCCTGACAAGCCAATTTTTTAAAAACCAATTTTTTATAACACCCATTTGTATAGGCGCTTCAGGCCACAAATCCCGCACTTCAAAATAATAGGGGATTTTCAAACGCCTCTTCAGCCGCAGTGCCAGCAGACCTACCGTTAACGGTGTAGATGTCGCATATATAACATCGGCCTTGGGTATTGATTTAATTTTTTTATAGGCAAGTCGGTAGAATTTTATAAAGGCGACGATACGCTTTAAAAAGCCAAAGGCGTTGTCGTAGGAAACCGGTAGATAATGAACAATCAACCCATCGATGTTCTTTTTCTCATATTTGGCCTTGTTGTGGGAAGTAACCATTTCAACTTCATAGCCATGCTCCGCCAAACCCTGCGCCAGATAGTAAGACCTGATAGCCCCTCCTTCCTCAGGGGTCTTAAAATACTGGTGTATATAAAGAATTTTCAATTTATTAACCAAAGTTTATTTCCAACCAATTTCCCAAAATAATTACCGACCATAGAAATAAAGTGTTATCTGCACTTCCCCGATTGTGGTTATCGAGTTGGTTAGTTATTAGCGCTTTTAAATCATTGTCCGTTGCTTCAAAAATAGTACAATTTTCATTTTTTAAAAATTCCAGGAGGTGGTTTGCGTTGCCACTTTTAATCCAGTTACCAAACGGTAACCCAAATCCCTCTTTTGATCTATTGACAAATGTTTGTCCGCGATACTTATTAAGCAGTGCTGCCAGTATCCATTTTCTTCCCGGTCCGACCAGGCGAGTAGCTGGAATTTTGTTTAGATATTGAGTCAGCTCATGCGACAAATAAGGCATTCGCATTTCAAGGCCATGTAGCATGGTCATTCGGTCATTAACGGTTAGAATATCATTGATGAGGTAACTCCGCCGGTCATAGGTCAACGCCTGGCGTAGATAATGTTCAATTTTGTCATTTCCATCAGACACAGGATTCCAGTCTGCAAAGTCCCCTCTTTGATTGGTAATTTGAAAGGAAACCATGTTTTGAAAAGTAGTAACGGGATCTCTATCAACGCTGCCGGCGAATTTTTTGAAAAGCTGAAAATTTTTACGAAATGGATGATTGAATCCGGTGGGCAACACCGGTGCCAATCCCTTTATGAAAGGATGCAATTTTTCATAGAGAGGCTGATTTTTTAAAAAACGGTAATAAGCCAGGTGACGGTTATAACCGCCAAACCACTCATCAGCTCCGGCTCCGGACAAAACGACACCCACCGATTGCCGCGCGTGTTCGCTTAAAAAGTAGGTAAGTATCGCCGCGCTATCTCCCACAGGCTGATCCATTTTTGATATGAAATCATGGAAGTTGTCTAATATTTGAGGGCTAACTTCCAGCTCTTCATGAGTTGTGTTAAATTGTTTAGCGGCCAGGCGGGCAAAGTGGCCATCTTTTGTGCCATACGATCCCTCTTTTGGATTGTGGGCAATGGAAAATGTGCGACATTCCCTGGGATAGTGCGTTTTGAGAATGGTCAGCAGCAGCGTAGAGTCAATTCCACCGCTTAGAAATACACCAACCGGTACATCGGCCTGCAAATGATTACCCACGGCGTCAATTAGTAAATCTTCGGTTGTCTTCAGAATTTCTTCATCGTCTCCTGTAAAGTGGCTATCTACACGGTTGACATAGCTTGAGATGTGCTTCTGCCCCGACCACGTAAGCCGGTGACTAGCCGGGAGCTCATAGATATGCTTAAAAAATGTTGCAGGCGATTGGGCATGACGGAAATTAAGATAATGGCCAATTTGCCCGGCATTCAATTCCTTTTTTACCAACCCGGAGGCCAATATGCCTTTTATTTCTGATGAAATGATAAAATAGCTGTCATCTTCATAATAAAAAAAGGGTTTCATCCCCGAAGGATCTCGGGCACATAGTAGTCGCCTGTCCTTGAGGTCAACCAATACAAAGACAAACATACCATGCAGGCTTTCCAATCCTTCCTCCCCTTTAATGGCCAGCCATTTTAGTAAAACTTCGGTGTCGCTGGAAGTGGTAAACCGGCACCCTTTGTCTATCAATTCGTTCCTTAGAGCATAAAAGTTATAGATTTCGCCATTATATATCAGGTAATACCTTTTCGGATCAAAAGATATTGGCTGATTGGCGCCATCTCCTAAGTCCAGGATTTTAAGCCTGGTATGGCCTAAATATAAGGTTTGATCACCAAATGGGAGGATCTTGAATTGATCAAAGTCAGGCCCCCGGTGATGCAGGGCCCGGTTCATGTCCAAAATGTTTTGTGTGCTTAGCTGATTTTTTTTATCAATGATAAGATTGATTCCACACATGAAAGGCGGTTACGATTTTGGCTAGTAATTTTTTTCGTAATAACGGCAAAAGTAAGAGATCTTGCAACTTTCGCACTTGGGCTTTCTTGCCAGACAAGTATATCTACCATGCAAAATCAACCAATGATGTGCCTTGGGAATGTGTGCTTCGGGTATATTATTTACCAGCTGTCTTTCGGTTTCAATAGGTGTTTTGGCATTTTGAGTAACCAAGCCTATTCTTTTGGACACCCTGAATACATGGGTGTCTACAGCCATCGCAGGTTGATTGAACACAACCGAAGCGATTACATTTGCGGTTTTGCGACCCACACCAGGAAGTTTTTGTAAATCATTAATGTCGGAAGGGATCTCGGCTTTAAAATCTTCAACCAACATCTTGGCCATCCCTAACAAATGCCTGGTTTTATTGTTGGGATAGGAAACACTTTTGATGTAAGGGAAAAGTTCGTCAAAATTACTGGTAGCCAGATGTTCCGGGGTAGGAAAGTCTTTGAAAATGGCAGGCGTAACCATATTGATACGCTTGTCTGTACATTGAGCGCTCAGTATGACTGCAACCAGCAACTCATAGGGATTGCCATAATTTAACTCCGTTTCCGCATCAGGATTATTATCTGAAAAATGCGCTAGAAATGCCCTATAGCGCTCTTTTCTTGTCATGCAAAACCTCCCTCAAAATAATGTCGTCTGCTATCAACAAACAGAGTTTAAATCTCTCGACTTAGAATAATTTAAAATGTTATTGATAACACTTTCAGAAGGTTCTTTTCTGATGTCATTCAACATTTCAACTGATTGTTTTACCTCCCGGTATACCTCCAGCAGATCGTTGTCAATTATAAGTGCATTGGCAATTGCTTCGTTTTCTTCAGGCGATGTCTCATTATAAAAATATCTGATTACATCATTTGGGGTAAATATTTTGATCATAGGCGATATTATATTTATGCATTTTTTTCCTTAAATTAATTAAGGCATAACGCATCCTTCCCAAGGCAGTATTGATGCTTACTCCTGTCGCATCAGCAATTTCTTGAAAACTCATCTGCATGTAATGCCTCATTATTAATACTTCTTTTTGGGTGGCAGGTAACTCCTTTATTAAATTCCTTAACTTTTTATGCGTTTCCTTCCGTATCTGCTGCGTCTCAAAAGACTCTTCCGAAAATTCCAAAGTATTAAATACGTTGGTTCCGTCTTCCATGACGATGGTTGGATACCGCTTCGCCTTTCTAAAATGGTCGATAGACAAATTGTGAGCTATCCGCATTACCCATGGTAAAAATTTTCCCTCCTCGTTGTATTTACCATTTTTTATAGTATTAACGACCTTAATGAACGTTTCTTGTAAAAGATCTTCAGCAATATACTGATCTTTCACAATTAAATAAATACTCGTAAAAATTCTGGACTTATGCCTCGTCAATAGTAGTTCAAAAGCCTCTTCGTTACCGTTTTTGTACTGTGATATTAATTTGCTATCACTTACTGAATACTTCTTCATTATTTTAATCACACATTTAGTTAACGTAGAGGTCTATATCATATTGTGAAGCAATGTTTAATGGTTAGAAAAAATTATAAAACAATTACCAAAACTAATAAAACGAGCGAAAGTTCCAAATTAAATGTACCTAATTTTTAGAAAAAGTAAAAATAATAATTGGCCTATCTCGCATAAAATGATGGATTATTCTGACCATACTAAGATTTCATACATTTACCTATACAAAAACAATGCCTTATAAAATTTTGTTCCGCAATAAACAGAATGTATGTTTTTTTGTAGAATCTTATATTTTAATTATTAGCAATACTGATATTTAAAATTTAACCCACTATATTATCTTTGTTGGATGATGAACGAGGTACTAGCAGTTAAAGAAATTAAGGAATTTGAACAATTAGATCCCAAAAAATATATTGTTATTAAAGGAGCGAGGGTGAATAACCTTAAAAATGTCTCTGTAGCAATACCCAGGTATAAATTTGTCGTTATTACGGGCTTATCAGGTTCGGGTAAGTCGTCATTGGCTTTTGATACATTATTTGCAGAAGGACAAAGAATGTACGTAGAAAGTTTAAGCTCCTACGCGAGACAATTTTTGGGCCGTATGGAAAAACCGGAAGTAGACTATATTAAAGGGGTGTCTCCGGCTATCGCCATCGAACAAAAAGTAAATACCAGGAATCCCAGGTCCACGGTTGGAACGACCACGGAAATTTACGACTACCTGAAGCTGCTCTTTGCCAGAATAGGTACTACCTATTCTCCTATCTCAGGTGAAAAAGTTACCAAGGATACAGTCACCGATGTTGTAGAATTTATAAAGACATTGGAAGAGGGTAGCAGGATCATGATATTGAGCCCTCTAAACTTACGGCCTGACCGGACAGCCCCGCAAGAGTTAAATATACTGTTAAGTAAAGGTTATACCCGGCTGGTAATAGATGATGACCTTTATTTTATAGAAGATTTGCAAGAGGATGTTACCACCTTTGAAAAAGCAAAGAAAAAATTTGTCCTCATCGATCGGGCAATGGTTAAAAAGGATGATGAAGAAACCCAGTTCAGGTTAGCGGACTCTGTCCAGACTGCTTTTTTTGAGGGCGACGGAAAATGCCAGATCACGATTGCAGGAGGTAAAAAAAAGGAGTTTTCCGACAAATTTGAACTAGATGGTCAGCGGTTTGAAATTCCCAGCATTAATCTGTTCAGTTTCAACAATCCCTATGGCGCTTGCCGGACATGTGAAGGCTTTGGCAAGGTGCTTGGCATTGACCGCGATATGGTCATTCCCGATAAAGGGATGTCGGTTTTTGAAGGGGCTATCGCCCCATGGCGCAGTGAAACTATGAAAAAATGGCTGGATCCACTCATTAACCACGCCATGGACTTTGACTTCCCTATTCATAGGCCTTTTAACGAACTTACCGAGGAACAGGTAGCACTGCTATGGCAGGGCAACAAATATTTTAAAGGACTGGACGCTTTTTTCAAGCATCTTGAATCAAAAACCCATAAAATTCAATATCGTGTCCTGTTGTCCAGATATCGCGGAAGAACAGTGTGTCCGGATTGCCATGGTAGCCGGCTACGCAAGGACGCCGCTTACGTTAAGATAAATGGTCATTCCATTATAGATCTTGTGCTGATGCCCATCGAAAGGGTCAGAGAATATTTTAAGCAGCTAAAAGTGAGCCCTCATCATCAGCAAATTGCCGACAGGATACTTAAGGAATTAAATAATCGGCTGGACTATATGATCCGTGTCGGACTAGGTTACCTCACGCTTAATCGACTGTCTTCGTCCTTATCCGGCGGGGAATTTCAACGTATAAAGTTGGCTACTTCCCTGGGCAGTGCGTTGGTGGGTTCCATGTATATTCTGGATGAGCCGAGTATTGGTTTACATCCCAGAGATACCACCCGCCTGATTAGCGTGTTAAAGTCATTAAGAGACCTGGGTAACACCGTAATTGTTGTAGAACATGAAGAAGAGATCATGCGTCAGGCCGACCAGATTATTGATATTGGTCCCGAAGCGGGAAGTGATGGAGGCAGGTTGGTGTTTCAGGGAAATGTAGAGGCACTAAAGGGAGTAGACACCTATACCGCCAATTACCTGATGGGCAAGGATATCATCGAAGTTCCTAAAATGAGGAGAAAATGGCGCGATGCCGTGGAGATTTACGGGGCAAGAGAAAACAATCTCAAAAACATTAATGTAAAAATTCCTTTAGATGTGTTGACCGCCATTACCGGCGTCAGCGGATCGGGTAAATCCACGTTGCTAAAGAAAATTCTGTATCCGGCCATTGGCAAAACCCTTGGAACGGTAGGCGACATGTCCGGCAAATATGATAAGTTGGGGGGTGATTATAAAAAAATCAATCGCATAGAGTTTATTGACCAAAACCCTATCGGCAAATCTTCCCGCTCTAATCCCGTTACTTATGTAAAGGCGTACGACGGTATCAGGCAATTATTTGCCGAGCAGCCCCTTTCCAAACAGCGAGGATATAAACCTGCCTATTTTTCTTTCAACGTAGACGGCGGTCGCTGTGAAACCTGTCAGGGGGAGGGCATTGTAAAAATCGAAATGCAATTCATGGCCGATATCCAGCTAACTTGTGAAAGTTGTAAGGGAAAACGGTTTAAGAATGAAATATTGGAGATCAAGTATCGAGAAAAAGATATAGCGGAGATTTTGGATATGACGGTTGATGAAAGTATTGAATTCTTTCGGGATAAAAGTGCAATTCTCAATAAATTATTGCCTTTGCAGGAAGTTGGGATGGGCTATGTGCGGCTGGGACAGTCTTCCAGTTCACTAAGTGGCGGTGAGGCTCAGAGGGTGAAGCTGGCTTCCTATTTAGGCAAAGGAGCCGGCGGCGTAAAAGAACATATATTGTTTATTTTTGATGAGCCGACGACAGGGCTGCATTTTCATGATATCAGAAAGCTGTTGAAAGCCATTAACGCCCTGGTTGATCAGGGAAATACCGCTATCATTATTGAACATAATATGGAAGTGGTAAAGTCGGCAGACTGGATCATCGACCTGGGACCTGAAGGGGGTGAAAACGGCGGTAATATTGTGTTTTCAGGAACGCCGGAAGAAATGGTTAAAATCGATGAAGGCCATACTTCGAGGTATTTAAAAGAAAAACTTGGCTAGCATATTTATTCAATTTTAGGCTATCCCGGTTGAAAATCTTAAAAGTTTCTTTCATCATTTTAAAAACCCCGGGCAATTTCTATATTTGGCCTGCAATTTTTACTTAAACCTTAATCCAATGAGAAGAAATATTGTTGCCGGCAACTGGAAAATGAATAATGATTTGCAGGAAGGTCTTAAACTTACCTCTGAAATCCTCAACATGGTGCAGGATGAGGTCAATGATAATGTACATGTTATTTTAGGAGTTCCTTTTGTGCATTTATCCAGTGTGTCAAAACTATTGGAAGGCATTGATAATATTTTTCTCAGTGCTCAGAATTGCAACGAGCATGAATCAGGAGCTTACACCGGTGAAATTTCCGCTGCCATGCTGAAATCTGTAAATGCGGATTATGTGATTTTAGGGCATAGCGAAAGAAGGGAATATTTTCATGAGACCAGCCAATTGCTGGCAAAAAAGGTGGATATTGCCCTTGCTAACGGTTTGACCCCGATATTTTGTTGTGGCGAGTCACTTGAAATCAGAGAGGCTGATACGCAATTTGAATTTGTTTGTCAACAGCTAACCGAGAGCCTGTTTCACCTGAGTCCGGAAGAATTTGGAAAGATCGTCATTGCTTATGAGCCCATATGGGCTATCGGCACCGGAAAAACTGCCACTGCAGACCAGGCTCAGGAAATGCACGAGATCCTGAGAAAACATATAGCCGGGAAATTTGGCGAGGAAATTGCGGATAATTTGAGTATTCTCTATGGAGGAAGCTGCAAGCCAGGCAATGCAAAAGAGATATTCTCCGGTAAGGATGTCGATGGAGGCTTAATTGGCGGCGCTTCTTTGAAGTCCCGGGACTTTGTAGATATCATAAAATCATTTTAAATGGGTTTAAACATTATATGGCTGCCAGTTTATTTATCTGCTTTTTTCTTTGGTAATGAAGAAGCATCCCGGCAGACAGACCCCTGCAATATTTTTGGGGTGGTATATGTTGAACCCAATGAACGAAGAGCTGACTATGTGGTCTATGAAGAGAAGACGGAGGCTTTTGCAGATTTAAATGTGTTTAAGGAAGAAAATAAACTATTGGCGGATGACGCCGGACTATGGTATTTTACCGATAAAAGAGATTTAGCTGACTTCAGCATTTATATAGCCAATGATCCGTCCAATGTTCATTTTACTATCTACTATACAGATGTAATTTCCCATGCCGGCTGCGACTAGCCGGTGCAATGCCATTTAGCATGGACTTTCAGGAGATTAAAATTTATTGCCCGGCACATTTCAATGATATTCTGGTTGCGGAATTTTCTATGTTGGGATTTGATTCATTTGTAGAACATGAAGATGGTTTCTGTGCCTACCTGGAATCGGAAGTGGTGGACGAGGCAGCCATTAATGCCATCGCAGCTAAATATAAGCCCGATTTTGCGTTGAGGTATGAAATCACTCCAATAGCAAAAAAGAATTGGAACCAACAATGGGAGGATAATTACGAGCCCATATACATAGATCAGCAGTGTGTGGTAAGAGCATCTTTTCACCAGCTTTCAAAATCTTACCCCTACGAAATCATTGTCAACCCTAAAATGTCTTTTGGTACCGGACATCACGAAACCACCTTTTTGATGCTAAAAAATCAATTGGAGATTAATCATCAGGGTAAAGAAGTGTTAGATGTAGGTTGCGGCACCGGTGTGTTGGCCATCATGGCAAAGCTACGCGGTGCCCGGGAGGTAACTGCCTGTGATATCGATGGCTGGAGCATAGAAAATAGCCGTGAAAATTTTAGGATCAATGATTGCGAGGAAATTAAAATCCAGCACGGCGACGTAACCGCTATTTCCGGCCAATTTGACATTATTGTTGCCAACATTAATCGAAATGTGCTGATGCACGATTTGCCTCATTACGCCCAAAGGATGCGTTCGCAGGGAGGAAAACTATTGCTTAGCGGCTTTTACCGGGAAGATGAAAATTCATTAATAGAGCAGGCGCAAAGTCTCGGGTTTATCATTTCCAAAACTACTCACAGAAATAGCTGGTCCTGCCTATTATTTGAGAAATAGTGTAACAATAACTTACATAAGGTTGTAAATGAGTAAATTAAAGGGAATAATCCGCAAAAATTACATTTTTTTGCGTAATTGATCGTTAAGTATTACGAAGTAAAAACCGCCGGAACTAACTTGGTCCGCTGAAAGATGAGTGAATGAAATTTAAGATTATCTGCATATTTGGTTTGCTTTTGGTCGCTGGTTATCAAGCATTTTCACAGGTAGGGAAATTTAAAGTCGATACGGCTTTTGCCACGCAGGTGACACAAATGATGAACCGTACCAAATCCCCTCAAGCCCAGGAAGTAGGAGCCGCCTTTGAAGGATTATGGAATGGGAATACCTTTTCCGCGGATCAAAAAGAAAAACTGATGAAAATTGCTTCCGGTATGTATGCCAAAAAGGTGCCTGCCAGACCGCATTTTGAAAACTTTTTCGCCTCGATCGTTTATGGTGTAAGTAATGAAAGCCTTAGCGGGCAAACACTTACGGGGCTACTGGAAGTATCGCAGAAAACAGTTGATCAATACGGCCCAAAAGAAATTGGAAATTTTTTCCTCAACCTGAAAACTATTTTTGACCACCGGGCGCTCTATTTCTCATCATTTAACAAGCTGTATTTTGAGAACACATCCTATAAATTTGATTTTATCGCGCCCCAGGAAATAGTGGAGGAAATAATTCCTGAAGAAACGGAGGAAGAAGTAACAGATCAGGAAGACGATGACTGGTTCAGCGACTGGGACGAAGAAAAAAGCAATGATGATTGGGATACGGATTGGGAAGATACAAACGAGCCGGAACCCCAGCCTAATAATAACCAGCCGCTATATGAAACACCCCAGCCTCAATTGGCGGGACCGGTAATAACTTTTGAGAGTATTGACCTGATTTTTGTTACTACTTTTGATTCTACGGCCCTGATCAACAGCAGCGGATCGCTTATGTTGAAGGACAATACTTTTGTCGGAACCGGAGGGAAGTTTAACTGGTCGGTGGCAGGCCTTGGCCCTGACTCCGTCTATTGTCATTTGGATAGATATAACTTTGATGTCTCCAAACCTAAATTATCAGCGGAAAACGTCAAAATGAGTTATGTGGGAAAACTGGACAAAGCGGTGGCTGGTGTTTTTGACTTTGAAAGCCAGCGTCACGAGAGCAAAGAAAAAGCCAGGTTCCCAAGGTTTAAATCCTATGATAATGATGTCAAGGTAAAATTGGCCAGTGATGATGAATTAATCTACAAAGGTGGATTTTCATTGGAAGGGGGTAAGATATCAAGCTCTTCACTTTATGCCGGCCCGGCTTCTATTGAGGTGCGGAATAAAGGACGACGAATGTTTCGCTCCAAGGCATTGCGCTATTTTATGAGTGATTCCCTGGTGGAAGCAGATGTCGCCTCAATTGTGATTTATCAAAACGGAGATTCAATTGTCCACCCCGCTATCAGAATAAAGTACAACTTTCTTAATAAACACCTGGTTGTATTAAAAGATCAGGGGAGGTATAAGTATGCACCGTTTTTTGCCTCCTATTTTAACATGGATATCACCGCCGATATGATTAAGTGGGATTTAAGTGCGGATAGCCTGGATATATCGATCCTGAACGCGAGAAGTCAGATCCCGGCTTATTTTGAATCCCAGGAATATTTTAATCCGGACCGCTTTGGAGAGATGACGGGTATTTACAAATTTCACCCTTTATTTTTGGTGGTAGGCTATTCTCGCAAAATTAATTCGTCAGAGTTTAACGTGGATGATCTCATTAAGTTTTCAAAACAACCGGAAAATGTTGTAAGGCCGGCCATGGAGTTTTTAATGAGTTATCACTTTATCGATTACAGCGTTAGCAGCGGCGAGATCAAGGTACGACGAAAGGCCTATCATAATGTATTATCTAAAAACCGTAGAAAGGATTTTGACAATCTCCTCATTGCTTCCCGGCTGACCAATAAACCTAATGCCACTTATCATTTACCGGAAGATGAAATGACGGTGAGGGGTATCGACAAATTTTATATCAGCGAACTGCTGGATGTTTATATTATTCCCAGGAATAAGGAAATTCGACTTAAGAAAAACCGCGACTTTACTTTCGACGGCCAGCTGTTTGCCGGAAATTTCGAATATGTAGGCCGAAATTTTACTTTTAAATACGACAGTTTCCTGGTAGATATGCAATCCATCGATTCTGTACGATTTTATATACAGGAACAGGACGAGCTGGGTGGTGAAAAAACCCAGCTGGAAAATAAACTGGTGGGAAGTGATTCGGTAGACATGCGGAACGCCATGGCTAAAGGCACCATGAACCGAACTTCCGGGACGCTGTTGATTAACAAACCTAACAATAAATCAGCCAGGAGAGTCTATCCCGGATATCCGTCCTTTAGCGCGACAAGCGGAGCTGTGGTGTATTTTGACGGGGAGGAGATCCTGGGAGGGGCCTACAAAGATCAGTCGGTGTATTTTGTCATACCACCCTTCAAAATTGATAGTTTGAGTGAGAGTGATGTTCGATCAGTAGGTTTTGAGGGGACATTTGTGACCAGCGGGTTGCTACCTGATTTTAAAGAAAAACTAAAGATCATGCCGGATAACTCGTTGGGCTTTGAACACCAGGCACCAATTAGTGGCTATGAAATAAAAGGAAACAAAGGAAAATTCTTCAAAACATTAACACTTGATAAGAACGGTTTAAGAGGAAATGGGAAAATTGAATACCTGAGCTCCACCCTGGAATCTGAGGACTTTGTATTTTATGTGGACTCCATCGTTGCACAAGGATCAAAAATCACCATGGAACGTGAGACCATTGGAGAGGCTAATTTTCCTGATGCTTATGTGGAAAACTATAAAATGAGATGGGTGCCCGATAAGGATAGTATGTATATTCATAACATCGATCAGCCTATCCAATTATATGAATCTACCGCTTCCTTAAATGGATTTTTAAATGTCACCCCTAAAGGTGTATTGGGTGGTGGGCAACTTCTTACCAGGGGATCGGAAGCTATTTCCCAGGAATTGGCTTTTACTTCCAATTTTTATTCCGCACGCCATGCAAAATTTGAAATCAAATCAAGTAATCCGGAAAAGCCGGCCTTGTCTGGCGAAGACATTCGCCTGCATTTTGACTTGGTCAATAACACCGCGGATATTAGTCCGGAGATTGAGGGTGTGGCTGCCATCAACTTTCCCTACGCCCAAATGAAAACATCTATCACAAACGCCAAGTGGAATCTTGAGGACCGCTCGGTTAAAATGGAAAAGCCGGAAGAGGTTGATATCAACAGCTCTTATTTTTATAGCACCAGGAAAGAGTTAGATTCCCTGGCTTTTAATGCTGCTGCCGCCAGTTACGATATTAACTCGTTGCAGCTGCACGTTACAGGTATCCCCTTTATCAAGGTTGCCGATGCTAAAGTTACTCCCGAAAACAATGAATTGACGGTGCTGGAAAATTCCGAATTGCAACCATTGGAAAATGCATCGCTGGTAATTGACACCCTTAATGGTTATCATAATCTTAGTGATGGTCACATCACCATTATCTCCAGAAACGAGTTTGTGGGAGATGCCACCTACGATCTGGTTGCCGCTGCCGATACTTTTGGTATTAAATTTAACAGCTTTGAGCTGGAGCCGGCGGGAGATGGCAAGAAAAACAAAAATTTACAAACTGTTTCCAGGGGTACCATTGAAGAAATTGAAAATATAAGGGTCTCGCCGGGAATGATTTTTAAGGGAACTGCAACTATGTATGCTACCAAGCAGGCGCTGGAGTTGGATGGCTATGTTAAATTAGATTTGAAAAAAGATAGCGGTTACGATACCTGGATAGAGTATAAATCTATTTCAGACACACAACAGGTAATCATCAATTATGATCAGATCGTTACCAAAGACGGTACCGTACCGTCTTCAGGCTTACATTTTTCAACGGGCGACTATTCTCTTTACCCCAGCTTTGTGGGTCAGCGTCGAAGCCTGGGAGATGAAGACTTTTTCTTACCTAAAGGTATGTTAATGTTTGACGAGGAAATGAATGCCTTTAAGATTGAAGAACCGTCGAAAACCAATGGTAGTTCTTTTTCCGGAAGGTCTTTTACCTATGATGAAGGGAATGCCAAAATTACCTTTGAAGGCCCCTTGCAATTCCTTTCTCCCAATAGCCAGGTAAAATTGGTGGCGGCTGGTAAAGGAGAGGGAAATATGGATACCAATGAATTTGATCTGAATGCTTTCCTGGTTTTTGATTATAACTTACCCCTTACCGCATTGAACGCAATGGCGCTCGATATTCAGGATTTAATTGAAAGACTCGGAATCCCGGAAGCCCATGAAGACAAAACCAAATTACTTTATAAGGCCTCGGAGATAATGGGCGAACGGGCAGCAACGCTATACGACGAAAAGACACAGGAAGATTACACTGCCTTGGTCTCTCAGTCTAGTGAACTGGTGAAAGCACTGGCCGTTTCAGATATAGATTTGGCATGGTCAGAAGTTGATAAAGCTTTTTACAATCCGTTGGATTCTAAAATTGGCATTTCTAATATCTCTCGCAATGATATCAATGCCCTGGTGGATGGTTTTGTGGAAATCAGAAAAACGGAGAACGGAGATATTATTAATGTATTTTTAAAAATATCATCCAGTTGGTACTATATGGGGTTTTCGGACAACAGGTTGGTTTTGTATTCCAATAATGAAGAATTTAATGACATTATTAAAGATAAAACTAACGTGGCAAAAGCCAAGATCGGTGAGTATGTTTTCATTCTGGCAGAGATGAATGAGGTGCAGAACTTTGTCGATGAGTTTAGGAAAGTGTATTATGATATCGATGAGCCGTTTGTCTTAGATCAGCCCACCGAGATGGTCATTGATGATAGCCCTACCCTGGAGACCACAGAGGAGAAGGATCCGCAGGAAGAGGTATCGGATGATGATGAAGGATTCTAGTAGTTTAAAAATGTTCCTTTATTTAATTTTCTTTCCCGCTGTTGCTTTTCCGTTTTGGTAAAAAACCAATTTATCAATACCTGTAGTTTTATCTGATAAAAATTCCACTTCAACTTCCACGTCCTTTAAAAAAAAGCGGTTTTCCGTCATGGCAAATAATGGTGACTTGCGTTGTCCCGATGGCTGCGCTATAAGACGTCCATCCTCAAGCGTAACCGTAATCGAAAAGTCAGGTCTCACTTCATAGATGCCTATATACCTTTGAAGTATGTCAGTGCCTAATTCAATTTCCTGGCGAGGAGCTGGTATTTCATAAGCCTTGCCATAGATAATGGCAAGCAGTCTATTAGAGATATCAGCCAGGTGGCGGTTGTTGATGTTGTTTAATACAACGATACACACGTTATCTTCCGGCACCCTGGTTATATAAGATGTAAAGCCAAAAATACCGCCGCCATGAGCTATACGACGCTTGTTGAATACCGAATCAATGGTGACACCGTAGCCGTAATTGTTCATATAGGGGGTATATGCTTTCTCAAGCAGCGTATTGGCTATGAGCTTATTGGTCTGAAGTGCATTGTGCCATTTAAGTAAATCCCAAACCGTAGAATAAATGGCACCTCCGGCGTAGGAAACGGATGAGTCCACCACAATGGACTTTTGTTCAGGATTATTATACCCTGTGGCTTTTTCTTTATGAACGAGACCTGCAAAATCAAACCCGCTGTTTTTCATTTCCAGAGGGGCAAAAATAAATTTTCGAACGACCTCCTCGTAGGGAGTCTCAGTCACTTTTTCAATAATATAACCTAGCAGGGAATATCCCGAATTGCTGTAGGCCCAATTAGAGCCGGGAGAAAATTGGAGGTCTTTATCTTTGAAAAGCGCCAATATTTTCTGCTCATTGGCGGGCTTGGTGACCTCCGTACTCATAAAAGAGGCATCGTCCGTATAGTTAAAAATGCCTGAGGTATGGGTAAGGAGATGTTCTAAGGTGATGCTGTCACCTTTGGGAAAATCCGGGTAATACTTGCTTAGCTTGTCTGATAATGACAGCTGGTTGCGTTCCAAAAGTTTTAGTATCACCATTGCGGTAAACTGTTTGGTAATCGAACCAATTTGGAAAATCGTATTACTGTTATTTAATGTTTTACTTTCCACGTCTTTGAATCCATAGCCCTTCTCCAATAATATATTGTCGTTCTGATAGATCAGTACGGTTCCGTTAAATTTATTTAACCCGGCAAAAGCTTCCAGCAACTCATCTGATTTTTGTGAGATCTCCTGAGAAAATACTAATGATGCTGATCCTGCGAGCAATAAAAAGGTCAGTGTTCTTTTGAACATATTTTCAGTGTTAATGGATTGGATAATAGATTAAAAAGAGCTTAAAAACCCATTTCCTATATGAGAGCTTTTTTTTGTGAAAAGGTTGCAGTTTGTCGTCATTTAAAGCTTCCTATTTATGGCATTCTCCAAAAAGTCGGCCGTAAATCCAAAAGCTACGCACCAGGCAGGTAGTCAAGGCTCAAATTAAACCCACAATTTTACCATAATAAACATTGTCTTACTATATTAACGGCCATGAGTATAAAATACCCACAACTATCAGTTATCAATTGTCCGTCACCAATTATTTACTGTTAAATGGCTAAGGCAAAAACCGCTTTTTTTTGTCAGAATTGTGGCACGCAGTATACAAAATGGCAAGGGAAATGCTCTGCTTGCAATGAATGGAATTCCATCGTCGAGGAGGTTATTTCCAAAGAAGACAGCAACCAGCCTACCTGGCAGACGTCCCCTTCGACGAATGACCGGGCAAGCCAACCACAACCGCTGCAACACATAGCTTTCAAAGATGAACGAAGGATTGTAACCGGTGATAACGAATTAAACAGAGTGTTAGGAGGCGGCATTGTGCCTGGATCATTGATACTGATTGGGGGCGAGCCGGGAATTGGTAAGTCGACATTAATGTTGCAGCTGGCAGTCAATTTGAAAACATTGAAGGTTTTATATGTTTCGGGGGAGGAAAGTGAACAACAAATAAAAATGAGGGCTGAGCGTATGCAGATGACATCTGAAAATTGTTATGTCCTTACCGAAACTTCCACCCAAAACATATTTAAACAAATAGCGTCGCTTAAGCCTGACTTGGTAATTGTCGATTCGATCCAGACTTTGCACAGCCAGCATATAGAGGCAACAGCCGGCAGCATTTCACAGGTGAAAAACTGTGCTTCGGAGTTGATGAAATATGCCAAGCAAACAAATACACCCGTATTCCTTATTGGCCACATTACCAAAGATGGTGCAATTGCGGGCCCCAAGATTTTGGAGCATATGGTAGATACGGTCTTGCAGTTTGAAGGGGACAGGCATTTGGCTTACAGAATTCTGCGCACTACGAAAAACCGGTTTGGGTCAACCGCTGAATTAGGCATATACGAAATGTTGGGTCAGGGTCTGCGCGAGGTAAGCAATCCATCGGAGATCCTGATATCTCAAAAGGATCACGACCTGAGTGGAATAGCTATCGGCGCCACGTTGGAGGGCAACAGGCCTTTGTTGATAGAAATTCAGTCATTGGTTAGTATTGCGAATTATGGCACGCCGCAGCGGAGTTCTACCGGGTTTGATGCCAAAAGACTTAACATGTTGTTGGCGGTTCTGGAAAAAAGAGGGGGTTTCAGATTGGGTACGCAAGACGTATTTCTCAATATTGCAGGTGGTCTTAAAGTGGAAGACCCCGCCATTGATCTGGCAGTTTGCGTTTCTATTATCTCGTCGATGAATGAAATTCCTGTGCCCGATCATCTCTGCTTTGCCGCAGAAGTGGGCCTTGGAGGAGAAATACGAGCCGTTAATCGCGTTGAAAATAGAATTAGTGAGGCCGAGAAAATGGGATTTAAGGAGATTTTCATCTCCAAATTTAATGCTAAAGCTGCCGCGCAAAAAGAAGGTAACATCACCATCCGGTATTTTAGCAAGCTTGATCAGGTATTGGCCGCATTGATGGGTTAGCTAGATGTGTATCAGATTTCCATGACGCTGGTTGAATCCCTCGATTCCCTGCAAACCTCCGGTGTGAATGGCCATAATGTTTTGACCCTTTTTAAAGAAGCCATCCTTCAGCAATTCATAAATGCCATACATCATTTTCCCTGTATAGATCGGATCCAGCGGGACCTGATGCAGATCCCAAAAATGATTAATGAAATCGATTAATGCGGGTTTGAATCTGGCATAACCGCCAAAATGAAAATGCGTGTTAATATCCCAGTTTTGGTATTTTTGTCCATTAAAAGCCAGAAGCAGCTTTTCAACATCCCTTTTCAAAAACTCACCTTTCAGGGAGGAAAATCCCAGAATTTTGGTGGCCGCTACGCCATTAATACCACTGATAATGCCGGCTATGGTGCCTCCCGTACCACAGCTGCAGCAGAGGTAATCCGGCAACCGTTTTAAATCAGCTACTATTTCGGTACAACCTTTTATCGCCAGGTTATTAGTGCCTCCTTCTGGAATAATATAGCTGGTGGCACCCGCTATTCCCAACATTTTTATGAGCGCTTTATCAGATTGATTGCGGTAACTGGATCTGTCCACATAACGCAATTGCATACCAAACATGTTTTGAGCCTTATCAAGTGTGGGATTGAGGGGGTGTATTTCCTCACCGCGTATAATTCCAATTGTTTGGAAATAGTGTTCATATCCGGCAGCTGCCACAGCCAATATATGATTTGAATAAGCGCCTCCAAAAGTAATTAGCTGTGTGGCATTTAATTTTTTCGCATGCTCAAGATTGTATTTTAGTTTTCGGAACTTATTTCCGGAGATAAACCGGTGAAGCAGGTCTTCTCTTTTAATAAATAGTTCAACACCGCTGGACCGTGTGATATCATCCTCAATTTTTTGAGTAGGAATATATTCGTCGCCGATATAAGATGACCCTTCTAGGTTGACCTTTTTAATTGCTTTAAATTTTGGATGATTACTACTGCAAATATAATAGCGCCACCGAAAATTACCCGGGTTTCAAGTTTTTCTCCAATAAAAATCACCGCTAAAATAATGGCATATACCGGCTGCAAACTGGAGATGATGCTGGCGGTGCTGGCTGAGTAGTGTTTCAGGCCTCGAAGAAACAACATATGGCCCAGGGCAGTAGTGAAAAGACCTAGCAGGATCAGATATATCAGATTTTGAGTGGAAATTGGTTCCAGGTAATAAAAACCCGGTGGTAAGAGAAAAAAAAGCGCTACCACCAACTGGTAAAATAATAAGCTTGTTCCAGGATATACGGTCACATATTTTTTGCTCATCAGGTTGCGGCATGCGTACATGACGGAAGAAATAATGCCGAATAGTACCCCAAGCGTTATGTTATTGTTAAGATCGGGGCTTGGTACGATGAGGATGATACCGCCAATGACAATAACTGATAAGACGATGTTTAATTTGTCAATCCTCGTTTTGAAAAACAGCGGTTCGAGCAAGGTGGTAACAACCGGAAAGGTGAATAAAGATATTACCGCCACAGCAACGGTGGAGATTTGAATACTATAAAAATAGGTTAACCAATGCCCGGCAAGAAGAAAACCGCTAAGAATAAAAAACCGCTTGTCGCGAAGAAAATTTACCTGTAAACTTTCCTTGAAAAATTTAATAAGTAAAAACAAAAAGAACAGGCCTATAATACACCGGGACAATATAATAACAGGGACCGCTAATGAAATAGACTTCACTAAAACGCCAGAGGTAGCAATAAATAAAGTGGCCAGGTTTATTTCCAGTAAAGCCCTTAATTGATGATTCATTTTTTAATAATACAAAGATTAATTAAAACCTGGTCCTTGTTGAAGGATTTTTGCTTAGAATTAAATGGAATGTGCAATTGGACTATCGGTTTTGCAAAGAGTTTCCAAACCGGTACACGGCTTCGTCTCTTTCAGAGATAGAAGTTCTTCGTGATTACAGATGGTAGGAATTTCCTCCTTCCCAAAAGTAGTTTGGGTTTGTAGGGTGCTATCTGCTTATATAAAAAAAATTTTTTTCTACGGTGACATCCCATGTCACTGTCCGCGATTAGCTTTATAGTAGATAATCATTTTTTAGGTAGCCCTTCCAAACGGTTCAAATTAGTGCGGAATATTTTCTCTATTATGATTATAAATGCTGTTGCCAGGTTCAAATAAATCTAAACGTCTAGCTATGAGAAAGTCATTAACTATCACTTTCTATCTCCTTTCCTCAATTTCTCTAAATGCTCGACAGATAATTACAAAGGTCCATTCAAAGGAAGTAGATGAATTTTAAATCAGACTTTTTGATACATGAAAGAAATGATTAAATGAAAACAAACCAATTGAAATATAAAATATCATGAAAACAGTTTTTTTTATTTTGCTGAGTTGCCTCTTAACCTTTGTTGGGTATACTCAGGTGATAAGTTCCAGGGTCAATATCAGGGAGCAGGGCTTTGAGATTTTAACGCCGTCCCCAACTGCGGCGGCATTTGCAAAATACGTCACCAATCCGGTATCATATTATACCGGTACACCACAAATTGATGTTCCGTTGTGGGAGGTACAGCTTAAAGATTTCACACTACCAATAGCATTAAGCTATCATGCGGGAGGGATAAAGGTGGAAGAAGCTGCCTCTAATGTGGGTTTGGGTTGGAGCCTGATGGCTGGAGGAGTAATTACCAGGGCGGTTAAGGATAAGCCAGACGATAGTTGGCCGATTTGCGGTGACTTCTGGGCCTATCCGGCAAGCTTTACTACTCCTACCATTGCAGATTTTACCAGATGTGGATATGGCTTACTCTGGGCACTTTCAGCCCCGTCTAATGCCAATTTTAATGGGCTGGATTCTTATGATATTGACCTACAGTCCTTCAACGGTACCGTTGGGTCAAATAGTTACTCTTTAAATCTATTAAGAAAGTTTTACGGAACAGCCCAGTTTCCTGATAACCAAGACCTATACTTGCTTTCCATGGCTGATTCGGAGCCTGATATTTATTATTTTAATTTCGCGGGGCGCACAGGAAAATTTGTATTCGATGTAAATAGTGGGACACCAACAATAAGGACTTTTCCATATCAGGATCTGGATATTCAATACTCGACCAATGGTCATACGCTTACCGAATTTAGAATTACTGATGAACAAGGGATATTATACATCTTTAATGTTGTAGAAAGAACCGAGAACAGTTATACCGCAAATCACAATGTCCCTTTGGATTATGGGGTTGGCGAGGCAAATGGACTGGTTTATGAAGTTAAGAATTATAATCCGGGCTCAGGACGGAAAGAATTTAATTCCAGTTGGTATCTATCCAGAATTGAAACACCACTTGGCGAATACCTTGATTTCACCTATGAGGACGAAGAATATTGGGTTGCTAACCGGGGATCTCAGCAAACCGGGTTATACTTTGTAAGGCCGACAGCCGGCTCTTTAACCTATGACCCAAATGACATAAATAATGATGGTTATTATAATAGTCAGATTAGAAATGAAACCAATATTATAGGAAAGCGATTGTCCAAAATTGAAAATGATGAAATAAGAATCGATTTTCAAGCAACACATGAAAGGGAGGATTTAGTTTATACCGAAAGAATTAGTGTCATTGGGGGACAAATACTCAATGCGCCACCTTACGCAATTGATGGCATCGTCATTAATAATAAAATTGGAGGTTTAAGCAGAATAAAAAAGTTTGTTTTGGATTATGATTACTTTTTAAGCGCAACCAACGAAAACATTAATCCGGTCGGTAATTTGGTGGATAACTATCATTTGAACATTTTAGTGACAGATTCTTCCAAGTATTATAAAAGATTAAGGTTGAAATCTGTTCAGGAATTTGGGAAGACAAATACTGCCCTGATACCACCATTCAAATTTGAATATAAATACCATGATTTCACAAATGTTTCCTGGCACCGGCTTCCACACCGGCTTTCTTTTCAGCAGGATATTTGGGGACTTTATAATGGAGCAGCTGCAAATAACACCTTGATACCAACAATATGGGTATATCCGACTCATTATCCGGTTAAGGACAGCCGCCAATTTCGTGTTTATAGAAAGTCAAGTCATACCGGTTCGGAATATCGCATGCCAGGGGCTTCTCGTTTGCCTAATTTAAATACCATAGATATTGGTATGCTAACAAAGATCATTTACCCTTCACAAGGGTATACCGAATATCAATATGGGAGCCATATCTTTGACGATGAAGGTGAAGATGAAGTTGGTGGGGGAGTAAGGATCAATAGGATAATCAAACATGATGGCTACGATCACACTAAGGATATCAAATATGACTATAATTATTCCACGTCCGACACAGATATTTCATCAAGTGGGAAGGTGATAGGTAAGCCTATTTTTGCTGTTCGAAATACGAATCTTGCGGGGGTTGGCATAGCAAACAATGATACGGAACTTACCTACAAAAGTGTAACTACGAGGTATAGTACACCACAGGCAGCCGTAGGGCGTACCAACAACAGCTATGTTGGATACCGGCGGGTTGTGGAGTCTATTCTTGGAAACGGAAAGAACGAATATACCTACAGCATGCCCGCTACGTGGCATGAAAAAAATGACACACCAATAGGAACTGGTGATGGTGTTTGTGATCCAAATTTAGATGGTCATTGTGACGAGTTATATGAGCTTACACCTGTGGAGGATATCATCGTTACAAGAACGGGGAGTCACCTGAATATTGCGGATTACGACTTTAGTCAGAATCCTGCACTGCCAAATACTTTTCCATTTCCTGAAAACCCTAATTACGATTGGCAACGCGGACACCTGCTTTCACAAAAATCTTTTAAGGAAGATGGCAGTCTTGTCAAAGAAAATGTTTATTCCTATACTAACTACTTTCCCAATAGCGGTACTGCTCCCGCCAAAGTGTTCGGAATTAGATTATCCCATCATTATCCGCTTTTGAATAACTCAAGCGCTCCCAATGCTTACGTATTCAGAGCGGCCAAATATGAGATTTTTACAGATGTCGCAAAAGTGCTTGCGTCTGAGACCGAGATAATCCATGATCAAATTGACCCTCCCAAGTTTGTTACCACAGTTACGGACTATACCTATAACAACCCAGTATCTACCCAGTTCTCTGAGGTTACCAGTACCGACAATCGGAATCGAACGCTGAAAACAGTTAATAAATACCCAACAGATTTTGCAGGAAGTGAGTTTGGCAGTAATTTATTAAGGACTAATCACATGCATAGTCAATTACTGCAGCAGACCAGCCTCGTTGACAATAATCCTATTTCCAAAGTTGAAACAGACTATGAAAGTAAAAATGGAAAGGTCGTACCTACTGCCATTACCAGCTATCCGGATGGAGCAGGTGAAAGTGTGAAGGTGTCAGTGGATTATGATACTGATCCAAATATCGTTGAGAAAGTTCGTGTATTAGAGGAAGATGTAAACGGAAACATAACAGAAGCCGGACTGTACACTGCCTATCTTTGGGGATACAATGGAAAATATCCTGTGGCAGAGGTAATTGGCAGCACTCATGCAAGCATTTCTGCACTAGTAAATACCAATATCTTACAAAACCCGCCCTCCGATCAACAGTTACGTACCGAACTGAACAAAATACGAACAGGCCTTGCCAATACTGCCGCACAGGTAACTACCTACACTTATGATCCATTGGTTGGAATGACATCACAAACTGATCCAAACGGACAAACTATCTTTTATCAGTACGATGATTTTAACAGGCTGGAATTGATTAAAGATCAGGCTGGTAACATCGTACAGCAATACTCCTACAATTACAAATCTTCCCAATAAAATTTCTGAAAGATGTACAAAATAAGTAAAAAGATGACTTTAAAGTTGAGTAATTCAATCGGCTACTTGTTGGGAATAACTCTTTTGCTATTAGTTAATCCTACTTCGTATAGTCAATCTCTTCCGGTGAATGTCACGATAACCACAGGATATGATCCGGGTAATAACTACATTGAGGCCATAGAGAGCATTCGAATCTTGCCAGACTTCCACGTGCCTTCAGGTAGTACCTTCACAGCCAGGGTGCGGCCTAAAAATGAGTATTTACCCACAGATCCTCAGGATGTGAACTTTGTAAAAGCCGAAACCATTCTTGTTACCGGAAAGACGACCAAGGCGGCAGTGGCTGGATTAAAAGTGGAAGAGAAGAGTGTGGGCTTTGAGTATTATGACGGCCTGGGCAGGTTGATGCAAACAGTAGCGGTAAAACAAAGCCCCTCTTTCGAAGATATTATTGTCCCTTTTGAATATGATGCATTTGGAAGGCGCAAGAAAGAATACCTTCCATATATAGGCAATATACCTGATGGTACCTTCCGGGCAAACAGTATTACTGAACAAGATGCTTTTTATAACCCTGCTGTCCATGGTAGTTTTCACGATGGGGTAAAAACTGATAATGATCCTTTCTCGGAAAAAGCTTTTGAGGCTTCCTTCCTGAATCGGGTATCCCAGGAAGCGGCACCAGGTGCTGCCTGGCAACTGAATAACAAAGCGATGAAATATGACTATCTCACTAACTTAAATGGTACTGTGGCAGGTCGGGAAAGAGTTATTTTATGGGGAATAACCAATAATTTACCCGATAATTTGCAGTTTTATGCCAGTGGTAGTTTACTGATCAATGTTACTACTGATGAGGAAGGTCACGAAGTGAGGGAATTTATTGATAAACGGGGTCGTACTGTATTAAAGAAGGTACAGGAAGCTGCCTCGGCTCAAATTAACAATGACAGTCACTATTTACTTACCTACTATATTTATGATGACATAGGTGACCTTCGTTTTGTGCTTCCTCCCGAGGCCACAGCCCGGCTTGCAAGTGAGTATACCGGGCAAACTGCGTTGAATAAACAAAACTTCCTCAACCGCTGGGCCTTTCAGTATCAATATGACGGGCTAAGAAGAATGATTGAAAGACGAGTGCCCGGAGCTGAACCGGTATACATGATATACGATAAAAGAGACAGGCTTGTACTTACACAAGACGGCAACCAGAGAAATTCATCTGTGACGTCAGGGAAAGAATGGGTCTTCAACAAATACGATGAGCTGAACCGAGTGATTATGACCGGCATCTATACTCATGGTAGCATTATAGACAGGTCAGCTATGCAGGTGCTGGTAAATAACGAAACCGATCAATATGAAACGTATAACGGGAATACCGGGAATCATGGATATTCTAATATTGTATTTCCTACTACAGGTTTAGATATCGATGCTGTGACCTATTATGATAAATATGATTTCGTTACAGATCTGACATGGAGTGGTTACAATGCTACTACTGCTGGAGTACTTAGTCCCGTTCAAGGTCAGCAAACCGGTTCCTTAACAAAAATACTTGGAAGCAGCACGTATTTGAAAAATGCCGTCTATTACGATGATAAATATCGCGAGGTTGAGGCTATCACCAAAAATCATATCAACGGCAAGGATATAGTGAAAAACACCTACGACTTCTCGGGTCGTTTGATAAGCAGTCAACGGGTTCATAGCGGTGGTCCTGAAGATGTAACAACGTTGGAAGAATATACTTATGATCATGCAAGTCGACGACAAGAGGTTTATCACACGATTAATACAGGTCCCAGAACGCTGTTAGCATCAAGCAGCTATAATGAGCTGGGAGAATTGATAGAAAAAAACCTGCATTCCTCTAACAATGGATCCAGCTTCTTGCAATCAGTAGATTATCGTTACAACGTTCGCGGATGGCTTACCCATATTAACAACAGTGCTCTTAGCAATGACGGAACCTACAATAATGATGCAAATGATCTTTTTGGCATGGAATTGATTTATAACCAGGCGACAATAAATATTAATGGCACCAATAGCACACCACAATACAATGGCAACATTTCGGCAATAAAATGGAAAACAGACGTTCAATCAGGGACACCAGTGGAAAGAGTCTATGGATATACCTACGATCCTGTAAATCGCCTTAAAACGGCAAAATATGCCGCTAAATCAGGTGCTAACTGGACTGGCGAGGCAGGGTTTCATGATGTTGAAAACCTGGGTTATGATAAAAACGGTAACATTTCAACGCTTAAAAGGTACGCCAATCTGAGTGGTACCAGGGGGACTATCGATAACCTGTCTTATGCCTATACCAATGGCAATCAGTTGCAAAACGTTCAGGATACCAATGGCACCGATGAAGGCTTTAAAGATGGTGTTAGTTTGACCACCGAATATGCTTATGATGACAATGGCAACCTCATCTATGATCTGAACAAGAATATTACAGCTATCCGGTATAATTATTTGAACCTGCCAAGAGAGGTAGAGTTTTCATCAGGACAAAAAATTATCTTTACCTATGATGCAGCAGGAATTAAACTTAAGAAAGAGGTCAAGAATAGTGATGGATCCAACATTGGACAAACGGATTATATAAATGGCTTTCACAATGAAAACGGAGCTTTATCTTTTCTTGCCACCGGTGAGGGGAGAGCTATAAAAAATGGCACTGATTTCGAATACGATTATTTTTTAACAGACCATCAGGGGAATAACCGGCTTTCATTTGGCTGGTTGAAGGAGAAAGACGTCTTTAAGGCTACCATGGAAACTGAAAATAACACTGAGGAGTCTACTAATTTTGTGAAGTTAAATACAAGGGTCACCAGCCTGGCTAATAACCATACGGCAACCTATGAGGTAGAGGGGACAGCGAATGAAGCAGCCAGGTTAAATGGTTTTGATAATACTGCTATAGGCCCGGGAATTGTGCTGGAAAATGTAGTTGCAGGTGATCGTGTTAGTGCAGAAGTATTTACCCGTTATAGTCAAAGTACAAGCAGCAATGCAACGGTGGCAGGTACCATGTTTTCTCTGGTGACTTCAGCTTTTGGTATTGTTAATAGTGGGGAAACAGCAGGATTATATGCTCATTTCAATAATAACTGGGCTGCTACATTGGGAACTATTACGAGCAACGGTAGTACCGAGCCTAAGGCATACCTGAATTATATTATCTTCAGAGACGATTTAAGCGGGGTACCGCAGTTTGGTTTTATTCCGGTAACCACCGCTGCTACCACAGATTTTGAAAAATTATCCTTCGAAATAGATATACCATACAATGGAGATATGTATATTTATGTAGCTAATGAAAGCAACGAGCAGAACCTATTTGTTTGGTTTGACGATTTGAAAGTGGTACATCAAAAAAGTAACTGGCGTATGGAGGTGACAAGTGCTGATGACTATTATCCTTTTGGATTGCAAATGGCACAAAATGCATATCAAAGGGAAAGTGCCACGGAACAGAGATATAAGTATAATGGAAAGGAGTTGCAGCCCGAGTTTGGGTTGAATTGGCATGACTACCAGGCCAGAATGTATGATGCCAGCATAGGTAGGTGGAATGCGATTGATCCTCATGCAGATAGCTACGAAATAACAAATCCATATAATTATGCCTTTAATAACCCTTTGCTGTTTGTGGACCCAACTGGGAAGGATAACATTATCTATTTAATACTAGCAGGGGATTTTGATCAAAATACTGCTCAAAAAATAGCTGACCTTGCAAATACATTTCTTGAGAAGCTGGGACTTAACACCAGGGTTGAAATATTTGACCCGAGTAAGAATGGTGAATTTGATACAAGAAATTTAGATGAAACCGACAATTGGGCTGTAATTGGAACGGATAGAGAAGAAATAGTAAGGGTAGCTGACAGAATAAATCCTGATTTTATAAGTGGACATCTTGAAAGCGGAAGGAACCCATGGTCTGCTGCTAACAACCCCGAAACATCAAATAACAACCGTCATGGGGATGGAAGAGGAATTCTCATTGATCATGCTAATAGCTTAGGCAAAAGGGTGCCTGGTTTATCTGATAAAGAAGGGTCGGGCTTGGCAATCGTACATGGGGCCGGACACAGCTCAGAAACGATAATAAATACTCAATCAGATAACGGGGAATTTGGCCATACAAATGATGGAATAATGCAAGGTGGGAATGATTTACTTGATAATTTAAAGTCCAAAGGACTAGATGATGTGTTAGATCGGAGCAATAACAAAACATTTATCATCGGCATGATGGAGCGTTATGGCACCAGACAAGCAAATTCGAACTATTCAAAACAAAGAGATGTAAACAGAAGAAAAAGCAAAATAAGGCATTATTAACTAATAGAATTGTAAAGGAAATGAAGACTGCATTCGTAACTTTTATTTTAATAGTCCTAGGTTCTTGCCACGATAATATTAGGTTACAACGGTTTCCCGATCCATTTAGAGAAACATTTAGGGGCAAGAACATTAGACTGGCCATGGTTTATGCTGATACAACGAATGTTGATACTATAGTGTTTGATGAAAAAGGAAACCTGATTTTGAGAAATACACTTTGGTCAAAATTAAGATATGATTATGATAGCCTTGGATATTTGACCAGATATTATTTATTGAATGATGCACCTCTTAATTTTTTAATACAATATGAATATGAAGGAGATGATATAATACAAAATTGGTATCCCATCAATAGTACAGATTGGGATTATGAAAAAAATGATTTGAAAAGTGAAATCGAAAAAGCTTTTAGATTTAAAAAGGATCGTGAGGGAAAGATTGTTGAAGAATATAATTTATTGAATGGTGATAGTACACTTTTTACTTATGATAATTTAAGCAATCTAATCTCCAAAAAGACTTATTCAAATGATAAATTAAAACAAAAAATTGAGTATAAATATTTTGATGGAGGCTCTGATTTATATACCATCAAATATTGGAATGATTTGCGATTGTTAAGAACAGATTACTTTTCAGAGAGTGGATTAGTAGATTCTACTGTCTACAGACATTACACTAAAAAATATGATTATGTTTATTATTAACTCCACTGAGTGTAGAACACACAACAGGAAAAGATAGCGCTGGGTGTAGAATCCCCTCTACACCCATTTATTGTTTTGAAAACGAAACGAGGCATTTGTAATGCCAGCCACCAACCGAAACCTCTCAAAAAAATTAAGTTCCGCCAGGCAGATCCTCCGAAAGCACCAATGGATTTTTAGCCACCCCTAGCGCAGGTCCTCCGGTCCTGTGCTTTCGTGGCAGTAATGAATTTATTTAGTAAAAAATGCTGTAGAAAAACATAAGGTGAGTACAAAATACAGATTTTCAGATAATGAAATCCCTCATTTTGTCACTTTATCTTTGGTTGAATGGATTGATTTGTTTAGTAGGGAGCGGTACAAAGAAATAATCATTGACAATTTAAACCATTGCATTAAAAACAAGGGTTTAATCGTATATGCCTATGTTATTATGCCTAATCATATGCATATGATAGTTAAGTCAGGGGGTATACAATCATTGGCGGAACTAATACGAGATTTTAAAAGATATACAGCGAAGATACTTTATGAGAGACTAAAGTCAGATCATAAGGAAAGCCGGAGAGGTTGGTTGATGAGGATTATTGAGGAAGAAGCACAAAAAAGCTCTTCGAACAAAAAGTTTAAAGTTTGGCGACATGAGAGTCATCCGGTAGTTTTGGAGACCAATGCCATGATCGAAGATCGGCTGCATTATATCCATAACAATCCGGTAAGGTCTGGGATATGTTTCAGTGCAGCGGATTATAAATATTCCAGCGCCTGTCAATATAGTGGGGAGATTGGACCGTTGGCGCTATCTTTTATGGATTAGGTATTAGTAGCATTGTTTGGCGTTGGATAAGCACAGTACCGGAGGACCTGCCTAGTGATTTCAAGTTTTTCTCCAATAAAAATCACCGCTAAAATAATGGCATATGCCGGCTGCAAGCTGGAAATAATGCTGGCTGTGCTGGTCGAGTAGTGTTTCAGGCCTCGAAGAAACAACATATGGCCCAGGGCAGTAGTGAAAAGACCTAGCAGGATCAGATATATCAGATTTTGAGTGGAAATTGGTTCCAGGTAATAAAAACCAGGTGGTATGAGAAAAAAAAGCGCCACTACCAACTGGTAAAATAATAAGCTTGTCCCCGGGTATACGGTCACATATTTTTTGCTCATCAGGTTGTGGCATGCGTACATGACAGAAGAAATGATACCGAATAGTACCCCGAGTGTAATGTTATTACTAAGATCGGGGCTTGGCACGGTGAGGATGATACCGCCAATCACAATAACAGATAAGACAATGTTTAATTTGTCAATCTTTGTTTTGAAAAACAGCGGTTCCAGCAAGGTGGTAACAACCGGAAAGGTGAATAAAGATATTACCGCCACAGCAACGGTGGAGATTTGAATACTATAAAAATAGGTTAAACCAATGCCCGGCAAGAAAAAAACCGCTTGTCGCGACGAAAATTTACCTGTAAACTTTCCTTGAAAAATTTAATAAGTAAAAACAAAAAGAACAGGCCTATAATACACCGGAACAATATAATAACAGGGACTGCTAATGAAATGGACTTCACTAAAACGCCTGAAGTAGCAATAAATAAAGTGGCCAGGTTTATTTCCAGTAAAGCCCTTAATTGATGATTCATTTTTTAATAATACAAAGATTAATTAAAACCTGGTCCTTGTCGAAGGATTTTTGCTAAGAATTAAATGGAATGCGCATTTAGGCCACCGGTTTTGCAAAGAGTTCCCAAACCGGTACACCGCTTCATCTCTTTTAGAGATAGAAGTTCTTCGTGATTATAAATGGTAAGAATTTCCTTCTTCCCCAAAGTAGTTTGGGTTTATAGAGCGCTACCTACTCACATAAAAAAATTTTTTTTTTACGGTGACATTTCGTGTCACCCAACGGTACTAGCTTTATTCCAGGTATTAGTGTTGGATCATTTTGTGCCACAATTCAGATGGACACTTTGTGGTCTATCCCTCGTTGCTTAACTATTTAAGGCGGGTAAAATGATTCAATACTATTGCTGGAAATAGCTGTTGATGATGAATTGTCAAACTTTCAAAAATCATATATAATGAAGACGCCAGTATCATATGGATTGCAAACTGCCTTTTTCGTTCGGGGAACGGAACGCATTTACTTGTTTTTCTACTTTTCTTTTATACTTATAAGTATAGTTTTAAGTCCCGCCTTACAAGCTCAGGGCCCCACAGCTGTTGAATTTAGAGCTACCGTTTATCCACCGGTAGGTACCGCTGCGGAATTGAGTAAATACGGAGATGTGCCCGTAAGTTTGAGTTCCGGAACTCCTAATATTGGGATCCCGCTTGGTGCCGCGCAAGGTCGTCAACTAAATGTTCCTATAACCTTGAGTTACTATGCTGCTGGGATAAAGGTAGATCAGGTGGCGTCATGGGTTGGCACCGGATGGAACTTACAAGCCGGGGGGGTCATTACCAGGGTGATTAAAGGATTGCCAGATGAAACGGCAACCGATGGCTTGTATAGAAAGCTTACAGCCAATCCTCCCATTCCGGTGCCCTTCAAGCAGAGCCTTGACCCCTCAGTTCAGGCTGATTATGATTTAATAAACGGAACCTATCACAGTGACGGTGTCGATGTGCAACCGGATCTTTTTTACTTCAGTTTTATGGGGCGGTCCGGTAAATTGGGCTATGATGAGGATGGCACATTTTACACCTTCCCGGAGTTTGATTTTAAATTTGCAGTCAATCCTCTGTCCTCCGGTTCGACAAAGTGGGAGATTATTGATGTTAGCGGAACCAGATTCATCTTTGGATCAGACAATGGGACAGATGGTATTGAACATGTTGATTATTTTATTAACAATGGTGCAAACCCTCCTTTCACCAATTCAAGTATTCCTACTGCCTGGTATCTTACTCAAATTATTTCAGCTGACGGAAAGGACATTATTGACTTACAGTATACAACGAGTACCGTTGGATATACGCGTCCTTTCGGGTATATCGATGAGGCGCTGACAACCATCGATTGTGGAAACCCGAGTATTATCAGTGATACAGAGGTAACAGGTATAGTTACCTCATCCGGCAAGGGGGTCCTGTCGAAAATAATAAGTGATTTGGGTACGGTAGAATTCATAACTACCTCTACCAGGGAAGATGTAGCTACCGGAAGTGAATTACAAAGAATAGAATTTAAAGATACTGGTAATAACAAGATCCGAAGTGTTGAATTTACTTATGACACACAAATGAGCCGCAAGCGATTTTTTCTTACTTCGTTGATAGAAAAAGATGCTGCGGCCAATAGTTTGCCCTCCTATGATTTTACCTATTACCTTCCAAACCCTACCGATGACAATAACCTCTCTAAATCATATGGCCGCGATTATTGGGGCTTCTTTAATGGGTTTTCTCCAATTGACCGTGGGGCGAGTAATACCCGCGGAAAAGCGTGGTCATTGAAGAGCATAAAATATCCTTCAGGTGGAAAAACAGAATTTGACTATGAGGCGCATTCCTATAGAGAAGGTATTTCCAACTTGCTTGCCGGAGGCATAAGAGTAAAAAATATCAAAACATTTGCCACTCCCAGTGCGACGGAACCGGTGGATGAAAAGGTTTATCAGTACACGGATTTTCAAAATGCGAAAGAATCAAGCGGGAAGGTTAAATCCAAACCCTGGCTGAGTGAGAATATTAGTTACAAACATTTTAATGGAGGCACAGGACCTTCCAATTATTGCACCGTAAATGCCGAAATCCGTCAAAACATGGGCTTTTTTGGCCAAAGTACCTCAGGTAGTACTGATTACACGCATGTTACAGTATTTAACGGCAACTATGATACCAATCAGGATGGAAACATCTCAGATACTGAGCGAGGTTCACTTGGAAAAACCGAGTATGAGTTTTATCACGAGTCCACGGATCCCGGAATAGAAAACGGGGTACTGAAAAAAAGAAGGGACTATATAAGAACCGGTAGCGGTACCAGTGATTATCAGATAGCCACAGAGGTGATATATGATTATGAGCTTCAAATTGGGTCTACAAAGAGCATCATGGGTTTGGAAGTAGAAAGACTGGAATTTGCCAGGTTAAATGGAGAAACAACAGAATTTGATTGGTACAACTATGATGAATTCCTGACCAAAAATCAATACCTCACCAAAGTCACCAATAAAATTTATGATGAAGGTGATATCAGCAGGTTTGTAGAAACCGCTACCAGTTATTTCTACGAAGGAAGTGATCACCACATGCTGACCCGGGAAGAATATACCGATCAAAATGGCGACATCTATAAAACAATTTATAAGTATCCACCCGACTATACAAGCGCCACCGGGGGGTTATTGGTATTGCAACAAAAACATATGCTTGATGCCAGCGTCGAAACAATAAATTTAAAAAATGGTCGTGTTGTATCTGCCTCAAAAACCGATTATACTTTACTCAATCCGGCTGAAGCAGATTTAAACAAAAAAAGGGTTTATCCCAGTGTATCTTATGCCGCTGAATTGGCCAGTCCGGTTTTGCTTGCTACGTTTGAGGCAGGTAATTATTACAGTACTAGGGTAATATTTAACCAGTATACCGACCACGGACAGCTGAAGGAATCAACTGGTTTTGAGGGCATTACGTCTAGCAATATATTTAATACGGATGATATTTTATTAATTGCCAGGGTCACCAATGCGCCGGCAAATAAAACATTTTATACCAGCTTTGAGGAGGGTACAACTTCTGGGGTTACAGCGAAGACAGGTACAAAGTACCGCTCAATATCGTATACAAAATCGGGCCTTCCTTCTGGAGACTATAAAGTTTCTTTCTGGGCCAGAAAGAGCGGTGGCGGCAATGGCACGATTTCAGGTTCAGGGGCTACAAAGACAATCTCCAGTTCGGAATGGCAATATTATGAATGGGATCTCACCAATGTCACCTCGGTAACTCTCAATCCCAGTGGGGCCTACCTGGATGAGCTGAGAATACATCCTCCCGCTGCCTTAATGACTACTTTCAACTATGATAATCAATACAGGAGGATTGATCAAACTGGAGCTAACAACGTAACCGTCTACTTAGAGTACGATGGGTTTGGAAGACTTGTCCAACAAAAAGATTATAAAGGCAACCTGCTCACCGAACATGAATATCAACTAGGCTATTAGGAATTTAAAAAGAACCCACCACCATGAAATCTATATTTTTTAAAATCTTTATCACTGCGATCGTTTTGTGTAGTGTACAGGCAAGAGTCCTGGCACAAAGTAACTATACCAGGACTTATGTAGCCAGACAGGCAGAGCAAACCAGCCTGAAAAATAAGCCTGTCAGCCAGGTAAATGTCAATACTGTTTATACTGACGGACTCATGCGGTCCGTGCAATCTGTTGCCAGGCAGGGATCAAGCAATCAAAAAGATGTCATCATGCATTATGAGTACGACCAGTTTGGAAGGCAGGTAAAAAGTTATTTGCCGTTTGCTCATGGAAGTGCAGTAAGTGGAGGTTACGTTTCAGGCGCCTTGACCCTTCAGCAAAATGAGTATGGAAGTTACGGCTTTTCGGAAAGTGTTCCGGAAGATTCTCCGCTAAACCGTATTTCAAAACAAGGAGCGCCAGGTGCCGATTGGCAAACGTCTGGTTCTCATGCCGTTGAATTCCGTTATGAGGTGAATAATGCGGCCAGTGAAACCGTGCATAAGTGGTTCGTTTCCGAAGGCGGAATTTTGTATGTCGATGAAGACTATGCTACCGGTGATTTGACTATTCAAAAAGTGACTGATGAAGAGGGGAGAGTCGTAAAAAACTTCAGTGACGAGCAAGGCAAACAAATACTAAAAAAAGTTGAAGGTCCGGGCGGTCAGTGGTTGGAGACCTATTATGTGTATGATGACTTTGACCTGCTGAGGTTTGTTTTACCCCCTTCTTTTGTAAAGCAATTCAATGACAATTACGGAGGTGCAGTGGGCAGCTCTTTGGACCAGGATATAAATTTAAACCAGACAATAACACAAAGCGAGACCTATGTGGTTACACCTGACTATTCAATTACTTTAGCACCTGGATTTTTATTTACTGCCGCAGTTGATAAAACCTTTACAGCTAAAGTATTAGGTGGGGGTATTTCGCTGGACTTGTTATCTCAGCTGGCCTATCAATACCAATACGATGAACTGCGAAGGCTAGTAGAAAAGAAGCTGCCTGGCGCGGCACCTATTTTTTATGTATATGATGAATGGAGCAGGTTGGTGTTAACACAGAATGGAGAACAAAGAGCCTCCGATCAGTGGACCTATGTGAAGTATGATGCGCTTAACAGACCGGCCGTAACCGGGGCCTACACCGACAACAGATCGCTGAGTGCTATAAAGACGGATCTTGCCAGTTATGCCAGATATGAGAACAGGACCAATAGTGGGCATGGATACTCTCTTAATCTTACCTTTCCTGCCAACCCCCCGGATGCCGAAATTCTTAGTGTAAGCTATTATGATAATTATGATTTTGTGGGGGCGGCTTACTTTGCTTCGGGTAGTGCTTTTGATTTTGTGAGCAATGATATTTCCGGGCAAACACTTGAAAAATTTGAGGGTGTCAACGGGTTGCCGACAGGTGGCAAGATCAGGGTGGTAGGACAAACCGATTGGCTGAGATCAGTATCCTATTATGATGGCTATATGAGACCCAGCCAGGTTGTTGCTGAGAACCACCTTGATGGCATGGACCGTATGAGTATGCTATACACTTTTTCGGGGGAACTGGCTGAAAGTAAACACACACACTACATTGATGACAATGGGAGCCCAGGAACTTCAATCTATACTTTCAAGGAATATGAATATGATCATGTAGGCCGTCCACAAAAAGTGTATCAGCAACTACAGGAAGGGAGCAATCCAGCGGGCCCTAAAGTTTTGCTGTTATCATTTAACTACGATGAGCGAGGTCAATTAACAGAGCAAAATCTTCATGCGAAGAACCCTGGAGAGACGGAATTTCTGCAATCGCTGGATTTTCAATATAATATCAGGGGTTGGTTGACGAAGATCAACAATGGGGGATTGGACCAGGGTGAGAGTGGAGCGGATGCTGATTTATTTGGTTTAGAGTTGCTTTACAACAACACCGTGTCAGGGGTAACGACCACTCAAAAATACAATGGTAACATTTCGGCTCAGCGCTGGACGGTTGCCTATCAACCGGATGATGAGAAGGAGAAACTTTATGCATATACCTATGATGTCCTGGACAGGCTGACAGGAGCAGATTATAAGGTTAAAAATCTTAGTACCTGGAGTTCAGGGATAGGTGCGTTTGATGTGGCCAATATCACCTATGACCTGAATGGCAATATCACCGGTATGGACCGTTGGGCAAAAGGAGCCGATGGCGCCAGGACACAAATTGATGATTTAAGCTATACTTATTCGGGCAATCAATTAGCTGCTGTAAATGATGTGATTACTGCAAACAATGAAGGCTTTAAAGATCTTGCTGAAACAAGCGATGAGTATGGCTATGATCAGAATGGACGTCTGATCCGGGATGATAACAAAGGGATTACCTCCATTACTTACAATGTGTTTGAGCAACCGGAAGAAGTGCTGTTTAGCGATGGGAGAAAAACGACCTACACCTACACGGCGGCAGGGACAAAGATCACCGAAAAAGCCTTTGAGAATGATGTGCTTCAAAAAACGGTTGATTACATCGGTGGTATGATCTACACAGACGGCCAACTGGATATCATGCAACACGACGGAGGCAGGGTCGTGGTAAACCGTGATGGCAGTGGTAATGTGACGGGTTATGAATACCAGTATTTCCTGACCGACCACCAGGGTAATGTAAGGGCTACGGTAAGCTCGGAGACGACACAGATAGAATATGTGGCTACTATGGAAACAGAGAATGCCACGGTGGAGGATCAGCACTTTGGGAATATTAATAGGGTGGTTTCGGTGGCAGCCAATCACACACCAGGCGGCAATGAAGCCATCAGATTGAACAATACCGCGTCGACCGGTCCCTCCTTTGTACTGGATGTGAAGCCTGGAGATAAAGTAGACATGGAGACCTGGGGTCATTACATGGGTGGTAGTGGCTACAATAATCAGCTAACCCTCTCTGCTATGATCACCTCGATAGCCGCTGCCTTTGGCGGGTTGAATGGTGGCACGGAGGCACAGCAGTTGGTTTATGATGCGATTAATGGAGGTGTTGGCGTTCTTGGGTTGGGCGGCTCGAATGGTAGCACAGTGCCTGCGGCTTATTTGAACTACCTGGTTTTTGATAAGCACATGGTTTATCAGAAGGGCGGCTTTGCATCGATCAGCTCGGCTGCGAATGGCAGCCAGGAGCAGATAAGTCTAAGCAATGTTACGATAGATAAGCCGGGCTACATCTATGTTTATGTGAGTAATGAGAGTAATGCGAGTGATTGGGTGTACTTTGATGATCTGACGATAACGGTGACAGAAAGTCCGTTGGTGCAGGTAGAGGATTATTACCCTTACGGCATGTCGATGTCCAGTTCGTGGCAAAGGGCCGGCAAGATCGATAACAAGTTTCTGTTCAATCGAGGAGCTGAAAAAGAAGATCATACGGGATTGTACTATACAGCTTTCCGTCGTTATGATCCGGCTCTTGGCAGGTTCCATGCCATTGATCCGTTGAGTGAAAGCTTTGTTTCCATTGCACCCTATCAGTATGGGAATAACAGTCCTATTCTTTTCAACGATCCGGATGGTCTTCAATCACTTCCAAATAACATGAGGGAAGAAGATTTTGAGTGGTTTGATAGGTGGTTTTATAATTGGCACGAAAACTATTTAAAACCCAGAAGTCTTACAAGATCCAGATCATACTACAATGGGCGTATTGGTCCTGGGTCTGGGAATCATTGGAATGATGGATCTCACAATAGTGACTGGACTTTGTGGGGTGGTAGTGAGGCTTACCGGCTGGGATTAAGTTTGGGACTAGCTGATATCGGCGGGACTCTATATAGACTTAATGCCGACGGTAGCAGGGATGCGTTTAATACTCGAAATGGTCGGATTGGCTTTTGGGAAGACGAGCAATTTACAGACATAGTTGAATTTGAGCTAGATGGCAAAACTCATGTTGCTGTTTCTCCAGGAGTCTTATCAGTTTTTGTTCCTGTCCAGACAAATGGCACAATTGGATTCGGCGAGGCTCCTACACATTTTGAGTTCGGGCCGTTGAAGATTGATGAGAAGACCTTTTTAGATTTAACATCTGAAACTGCAACAACTGTAGGCAAAGCTTTTAATAACAACACTCTCAAAATTTTCGGAAAGGCAGGTGGAGGCCTTTCTACGGCTCTTGATCTTGCACAGCTGCCTAAAACTCCGACTACCATGGATCTAACAAAAGTAAGTGTCCCGACAATTGTTAGTGCTCTTTATGGTGGTTGGATTGGAGCTGGCGCAGGCGCATTGGTAGGAGGGCTTGATTACGTGATTGATAACATTGCTCGAACGATGGTGGAGCTTAATGACTATGCGGAAAGAGCATATAGTAAGGGGATACACCCCGGAAAGTTAATTCTAAGTCCGAGTGATAAGAGGTTTAAAGAAAATTTTATTCCTATAGAAGGTGCCTTGAACAAGGTGCTAACACTTCATGCATTTAGTTACAAATGGAGACAAAATGAGTTCCCCGAATACAATTTTAAAGAGGGTCGTGAAATTGGGTTAATAGCTCAGGAAGTAGAGGAAATATTTCCAGAACTTATTGAGGTAGATAAGAATGGTTATAAGATGATTGCTTATTACAAATTGGTCCCAATTTTGATTGAGGCGATTAGAGAACAACAAGGGATCATGTCTAAACAAGCGAATGATTTAAAATATTATCAACAAACAATTTTAAAACAGCAATTGGAGATTAACGAAAGGCTTGAAAAACTGGAATATAATAGAGCTATAAATGACGGATCAGAATAGTTGGTTCTTAATTTTTCCTTTAAAGAACTCACGACGATTGCTGTGCTCAAAGCATCAAAATTACGGCTTTAGAAAAGCAAATGGGAATGCTGGATATTTATATAGGGTGTGGAAAATTTGTCTTTAGGAGTAAGTGTGCCATTACTTGTTTCACGGCACCCCTATTCCAATACGGTATCATGAATAATGGCAAAACATGATTCCACGGGGTAGGCTGGAAGAGAAAGCAAGGGCTTCTAACCTGTTCAATATTGAACAATCTGAGCTAAGTTTTGATACGCTTATACTCTTAAGGGGTCGCCTTTGTTAAGACAACTTAAAAAGACAACATCAAAATATAATTTTTTGATTATATATTTACGCGGGGTATTTTTACTTGTACACAATTTTCATTACAGTTTCTGAATCTATGAATTTAACTAACAAAATAGTAGAACCAAGAAAGCCGGACATTTTAAAAAAGAATGGGTTTAATTGAATTGAAAGAATATTCAGGTCTATGTTAGGATACAATAGAAAAGGTATGGTTCCTCCTTCTATAGGTAGGGATAGTAAAAAAAATAGTCGATGCCATTGAAAATTTCTTTGGATGGCGAGATCAATGATATCGATTTACAGATTGATAGAAATATACTTTATGATGGTATTCAGCCCTTATTCAAGGGAATCAATGATGAGAAAAATCGTACGTCCTATATGATGAATTAGCTTTTTACAGAAGCTTCACCTGTGGGAACTTATAAAAAACTAGCTATTTAATTTTAGAACACATGATTACCGATGAAAAAAAAAGACCCTTGGCAGTAACCATCTTATGTATTCTATTTGTTTTATCTTTATTGCTAAGTTTGTATTTCAGTTTTTCCCCATTTGATACCAGAAATTGGTTAAACTATTTTTCCTTGTTCATCAACTTCTTTATGATTATATCAATTATAGGAATTTGGTATTTGAAAAAATGGGCAATAGTATTATATTTTATCTTAGTTTTAATCACCCATGCGATCCTTTATATCACAGGGTTCTGGACGTTGATCATTCTTATCATGCCAATTGTAGCAACGATAATTTTTATTATGAACTTCAAAAGCTTTAGCTAATGGAAAACTTCTTCTCAAAACAAATGTCTTCGAAAGATAACAGTGAATTACAAGGCATTATTTTAAAAAAAGAGTCTTTTGATGAAGAAGCGGTCCTCGCGGCGATTTGGGAATTAGATAAACGAGGCCAATCTGATGACAGTACCGAGCTAGTGAAAAATAGGCTTTTGGCAAAATTGGAAGCGCGAAAGCAGAAAAAGGAAGGGCCATCTATTTCTAAGTTTGTTGTTTTTTTGGTTTCGTTTCTGGTAGCTACTCTTTTTGGAGCAATTCTGATGTCTGTCAATTTATTTAACGAGAAGAAAACGAAAGGGATTCCGGTAGTTATTGGATTTGCAATAATTTATACCCTGATTAGTATAGTAGTGTTTGACTTTTTTGCCTATCAATTTGGAGTAGTAATTATTGTTAATGCTCTTGGGGCAGCAATAATAAGTGAGTTTTTTTGGAAAAAATATTTTCAGGATAAGGCTGGTGAGGATAACCCCCAATAGTTGTCTGATAATTTTGCTAGGCAAATCCTCCAGCTTGGTGTAGAATACAAAACAAAAAATAGCTCTGGGTGTATAATCCTCTCTACACCCAATTATTATTTTAGAAACCATTTGCGCAGGTCCTCCGGTCCTGTGCTTTCGTGGCAGTAATAAATTTATTTAGTAAAAAATGCTTTAGAAAAACATAAGTTGAGTACAAAATACAGATTTTCAGATAATGAAATCCCTCATTTTGTCACTTTAACTTTGGTTGAATGGATTGATTTGTTTAGTAGGGAGCGGTACAAAGAAATAATCATTGACAATTTAAACTATTGCATTAAAAACAAGGGTTTAATCGTATATGTCTAATCATATGCATATGATAGTTAAGTCAGGGGGTATGTAATCATTGGCGGAACTAATACGAGATTTTAAAAGATATACAGCGAAGATACTTTACGAGAGACTAAAGTCAGATCATAAGGAAAGCCGGAGAGGTTGGTTGATGAGGATTATCGAGAAAGAAGCACAAAAAAGCTCTTCGAACAAAAAGTTTAAAGTTTGGCGACATGAGAATCATCAGGTATTTTTGGAGACCAATGCCATGATCGAAGATCGGCTGCATTATATCCATAATAATCCGGTAAGGTCTGGGATATGTTTCAGTGCAGCGGATTACAAATATTCCAGCGTATGTCAATATAATGGGAAGATTGGACCGTTGGCGATATCTTTTATGGATTAGGTATTAGTTGCATTGGTTGGCGTTGGATAAGCACAGGGCCGGAGGACCTGCGCTAGTGAGAGATATGGCTCGGCGAAACTGGGTTTTAAATCCTGCCAGAAAAATGGGATTAATTCAGATTAATCCTATGAACCGTGGTGCTGATATGATTGGAAAAGGCTTGATTAGAGGAACCTGATGGGATGTAACGACCCTAAAAGCTTGGCCGGCCCATGTTGATAGATATGGCGCAGGTGGTATTGGTCTATTTTATTGACTATAATGATCAAAAGAGAATTAATTGACCGCTGGAAAACGGTTGAGGGACAACAATTATTGGCTAAAATAATAGTGGTTATTATTCATAACAGATCCCTTGAAGAGGTACAAGGTTTAGAGAAATATGCTGATAGATGGGATTTAAGGGGGGCTACCCTTTCCATTCAAAAAACCGAAAGAAAAATTGAAGGGGCTGGGACTAGTTTTACAGAAAGATACGGGACTCTAAAGCTCAAAAATTTAGTAGTTGAATCGATTGATTTTTCGCATGCGGATATTAGTTATTCCTGGTGGGAAAGGTGTTGTGTAAGCAATTGCCTTTTTGAAGAGACCAAGGCCAGGGAACTACGTGTTTACGCATCTCATTTTTTGAACTGTAATTTCCAAAAGACTAATTTTACTTATTCCTATCTTAATCAAAATATTGGAAAGAGTTCGGGGTCTTTTAAGAGCGTTAATTTCATTGAATGTAACTTGAAAGAATGTATTTTTAGCTTTCCTAAAATTGAAAGCTGTACCTTTGACACCTGTAATCTGGTTGCAACAAATTTCGACGGTAGCCGCTTTAGAAATTGTAAATTCAAAGGAAGTGTTGATTCGCCGTGGTTTAGTGGTTCCTCCAAGACCGCTCAACGATCGTTGTTTGGTTTTTTCAATAGAGTAAACCCTAGAAATTATCCAAATCCAATGGAAAACGTTGATTTTTCAGAGGCAGAGCTTACGGGGGTAAGTTTTATTAATGGGATAGATTTAAGTAATTGCATTTTTCCCGATGATACTGACAGATATATACTAGTTAAAAACCTGAAGAAAGTTTATTACAGAGCCAGGGAAATCATAAATAAAGAATGGCATGGAGAGGAAAAACGAAAGGGACTAGGCTTCATTGATGTAATTTTATATAAACCGGATCGTCAAAATCAAGAAATGGATTTGATTGATAAAGCGTTTTTAACTGATGATGATAGAGACTCTGAGTTTGGGGACAAGTTTTTCACATTGATTAAACAACTCAATACTCCTTTGTCGTTAGAATGAAAAAGGCACCCTAAGGTGTAGAATACAAAGTAAAAAAGGTAGCACTGGGTATAGAATTCTCTCATAGCCGTCAAGTTAAGCGGAAAATCTTGTGCAATGTTTGAGATTGGGATGAGGAAAAAGTATCCATTAGGGATACTTAGTGTTTTTTCCCATATCTTTATATTTTAATGTTAATTATGATTGA
>JAUJEB010000009.1 GCA_030442055.1 Agaribacillus aureus
GGAGTAAAGATTTTATGGTGATTATAGCACCGGGGTCCACCTCTATCCATTCCGAACAGAGAAGTTAAGCCCGGTAGCGCTGATGGTACTGCTGTCAAAGGTGGGAGAGTAAGTCATTGCCAGCCTTTATTGAGCTACCAAGAAGTAGCAGAGGCCCTGAGTTATACACTCAGGGCCTTTTTTATTATACTATGTTCCAAGCATAAAAAAAGCACCTGATAATTTCAGGTGCCACTTCAATATTTTTTTAGGTATTTCTCAGACTAAAAATTAAATCCTATAGTCAATACACCATTGGTATTGGTTGTTTCTATGCTGGATGCAGGCCCCGTGCCATCTGCAAAGCTATAGGGACTATAGTTTCTCGTATTGGAGCTGCTTGCAATCACACCCAAATCCGCATAAAAATTCTTGAGCTTCAGCCCTGCCCCAACCGAAAATTCGGTTCTGCTCAAATCAACATCTTCAGCGGTATGGGGATCGCCGTAATAGCCAAATCCCGCCCTCAACCGAAACACATCATATCTGTACTCTCCACCAACCCTGAAGTTTACAACCGAAGTATATAGTGCTTCGATTGTTCTGTTATCTGCAGTGGTCGAAAAGTTATCTGAGCTCAGGTTGTTATTGCTATAATCAATGTATTCCACATCAGCACTGATAAACCCACTTTTATCTATGAAAAAAGCAAGTCCTCCTGTTAGTTTTAACGGCGTGGTAAGATCATATTGAGAAACAAAAATATCTGATTCAGCCCTTTCATTATTTAATGTCTTGTTATCCGGCTCATAAAAGAAGCCGCCATAGTTGGCCTCTATCACGGCGTCGCTTTCTTCATCAAACTGATAATACGTAGGAGTGACCAACGATCCGCCTATTCTGATGTAATCGTTGGGTCTGTAAATGAAACCAACAGTAGCATTGATCCCCGTCCCATCAATTTTTAATGTCTCTCTTATTGAGAGATCGTTGATACCTGGATCGGGATGATCAAATTCCGATTCGGTATATATTTTATTTTGCTCATAGTTAACGGAAGCAATACCCAAACCAAATCCGAAATAGAAACGATCAGCTACATTGCCGCCATAAGAAAAGCTCCATTGGCTTTGTGATCCCTCGGTGGTTACCACTTCTCCTTGAACCGGCAACCCCAACACAAATGACGTGTATTGACCATCAATTATATTTTGATTTGCATCAAATTCAGGATTAATCAGGTAAGCATCGTAGGCAAGACCATTCAATCCTCCCAGATCATTGATGAAAGTACCGCTGGCACTTTCCAAAAACTGATCTATAATGGACGTATTTGGATTGGCGCCTTCATAGGTAAACTGATCATTGAAGTTATTTATTTTTGTATAACTGATTCCAAATGAACCTCCTCGCCAGGAGCTGTTATCATTGAATTTAGGAGAGCTAAATACGATACCCAAATTGGTAAAATTAAGTTGACTGCCACTATCATTGGTGGCGGTACCGAAGTAGGTGGCGTCATTATCATAAAATTTCAACGATGGGCTAAAAGAAGCCTGCGACCGGTTAAAAAATCCCAGGCCGGCTGGATTGGAGTAAATGTTACTAATATCTCCGCCCAATGCTACCTGTGCTCCCCCAATAGCCTGTATGCGAGCCGTACCTCCGGGAACAGTCCTGCTAAAAAGTAATGCATCATTAAAGTACCCCTGAGCATTTTCATCTACTTGGGCATTTACGTTTGCAAAAGTCAATAAAAGGGCTGTGCTTAAAAAAATAAGCCTAATTATTTCTTTCATAATCGTTATTTACTTTGTTAAGGTATGTGAGGTTTAGCAAGTCTGGCTTTTCACCAGACTCACTGCCATCAGCAGAAAATCTAGTTTCCTCTTCTACTTCTGCTTGAAGAACTCCTTGATCCCGAACTTCTGCTGGACGAAGAGCTACTTCTTGAATAACTTCCACTACTTCTGCTGCCATAAGAAGAGGAAGATCTTTGGTAGCTTGAACCGCTAGACCGGCTTCCCGAACTTCTTTGGTAGGAAGAACCACTACTTCTTGACGGCGTACTTCTGCTGTAGGAAGAGCTGCTTCTTCTCGGAGTGGTATAGTTGCTTCTTGACCCTGAATTAATAGATCTTCCGCTCGATCCGCTGTAGGATCTGCTTGTAGAACTTCTATTGTAACTAGATCCTCGCGTTACGCTTCGACTATTCGAACGGTTGTATCCGGAGCTTCTGGTGCCACGACTAGACGAGAAGTTATCAGTTCGGCTGTAACTTCTGCTTGAATTGCCGGTAGGGCTTACCCTTCTGGTCCTTGCAACACTTCGGGTGCCGTTACTTCTGGTCCTGGATTGGTAGAACTCATTTTGGCTTCTTACTGTAGGATTTGACCTGCTTACCCGGCTGGTACCTCCACTACTTCTGGTAGGTGTACTGGCCACCCTGGTCCTGGAAGTAGATGTTCTTCCTGAACGACCCGCTGTAGTGGTACCTCTGGTTCTGCCAATTCTACTTCCGGTCGTAACCCTTCTTCCATTCCGGGTAAATGACTCTCCATTTGAATTAATGTAGTATATATTATTGCCGCCATAAAATCTATTAAATCTATTGAAGGCGACAAAGCCTGAACCATAGAAAGGAGGGCAGAAGAAAGGATCGTAAAAGAAGGGATCATAGAAAAATGGATCGTAAAATCCGCCAAATCTGCCAAATCCAACTCCCCAATAAGGATTACCCCAAGATAGAGAAAACCCAAATCTCGCGCCCCGGCCAAACCTGCCGAATCTGCCAAACCTGCCGAATGAAGAATAAGGCCCATAGAAGGGGTCGTAAGGACCATAGAAAGGATCATAAAAAGTATTAAACCTATTAAAGCCAAATGGGCTATAAAAAGGATCGTAGAATGAGTTACCGTAAAAGTTATTGTTGAATGACCCGTAGCGCGTGCTGGGAACAGTATAATTATCATACCTACCATTTGGATTGTAATTATACTGGTTAGCATTATAATCCTCTTTGAAATATTCCGTATTCTCCTCCTCAGTGGCAGCACTGTTATCTGTTGGAGCGCTTTGATATTTGGCCACATAGTCTGGATTCAAGGTTCTTGCCGAATAACTGTCCTCATCATATTGGTATTGGACATTGTTTTGGGCATTGTTGGTACTTGGTGCAGTTCCACCATAAACCACGGCGCTTTTAGTGCCGCGATCGCTTGACGTAAAATACATATCATCATATTCTGATGACTGTGCGTACTGACGCTGGCTGCACGAAAAGGCGCTCCCAGCGATAACTGAAACTAGCAATAACTTGACGAATACTGGAGATTTCATAATTTTCCTTTCTATTTGATGAACCCTTTACTTAAATATACGACAAATTTGTTTTTTTAGCTTAATTGTGAGCAGATAAACTTATATTTGTCGATATTTTTTAAGTTAAGTTATACAAAATTCGTACCAAAAAATGAGTAAGGGTTTGCCAAAAATGGAAGATGATTATTCTTCCTGGTATAATGAGTTGGTAAAAAAGGCAGATTTGGCCGAAAATTCGGCCGTTAGAGGCTGTATGATCGTTAAGCCCTATGGTTTTTCCATTTGGGAGAAAATGCAGTCGGCGATAGACAAGATGTTCAAGGAAACAGGCCACACAAATGCCTATTTCCCCTTATTTATACCCAAATCCTTTCTGAGTAAGGAGGCTGATCACGTTGAAGGGTTTGCAAAGGAGTGTGCAGTCGTTACCCACTACCGTCTGAAAAATGATGAAAACGGCCAGGGGGTTGTGGTAGATCCCGAAGCCAGGCTGGAGGAAGAATTGATTGTAAGGCCTACCTCCGAAACGGTTATCTGGAGTACCTACAAAAACTGGATTCAATCTTACCGGGATTTGCCATTATTAATAAACCAATGGGCTAATGTGGTTCGTTGGGAAATGAGGACCAGGTTATTTCTTCGTACCACCGAGTTTTTGTGGCAGGAGGGGCACACCGCCCATGCTACTGAGCAGGAAGCGATTGAAGAGGCATCAAAGATGCTGGAAGTCTATACGGATTTTGCTGAAAACTTTATGGCAGTCCCCGTAATTAAAGGTGTAAAAACCGAAAGTGAACGTTTTGCAGGTGCGGTAGACACTTATTGTATCGAAGCACTAATGCAGGACGGGAAGGCATTGCAGGCTGGAACATCGCACTTTTTAGGGCAAAATTTTGCCAAAGCTTTTGATGTGAAGTTTTCTAACAAAGATGGCGCACTCGACTATGTATGGGGCACTTCTTGGGGAGTAACAACACGGCTGATGGGAGCTTTGATCATGGTGCATTCCGACAATAACGGATTGGTGCTTCCACCCAAACTGGCGCCGGATCAGGTGGTGATAGTGCCGATCTTTAAAAATGACGATCAGCTGAAAGCACTTAGCGAAAAGGCAGGCCAGATCATGGAAAAATTGAGAGATCGGGGAATAACCGTGAAGCTGGACGACAGGACAACCCATAAACCCGGCTGGAAATTCGCCGAATATGAGTTGAAGGGCGTGCCTTTGCGTATAGCACTGGGCCCACGGGATCTGGAAAATAATACCGTTGAACTGGCAAGGAGAGATACTCTTACCAAGGAAGTGGTTCCCATGGACGGAATCGATGAGCATATCCAAAATCTTTTAGAAGACATACAAAATAATCTGTTTGAAAAAGCCAGGACTTACAGAGATCAGCACATAACCAGGGTAGAGACCTACCAGGATTTTAAAGATACTTTGGAAGAAAAAGGAGGCTTTATCCTGGCTCATTGGGATGGAACCGCCGAAACAGAACAAAAAATAAAGGAGGAAACCAAGGCAACAATTCGTTGCATTCCGCTGGATGGAGAAATGGAGTCAGGTAAGTGTATCATCAGCGGCAAACCTTCCAAACAGCGTGTGTATTTTGCCAAAGCTTATTGAAATGATTTTTATTTATCAAAATCATAATTATTTCGTACCTTGATTTCGAATTTTTTTCTTTATGATCATTTGGGTAGTAATTATAGGATTAATTCTGTTTGGACTTGGATTAATCATCGTCGAGGTAATTTTCGTGCCGGGAACCACTATTGTTGGAATTCTGGGAATAGGGTTGGCTGGGTTTGGCATCTACCTCAGCTTTACAAATTTTGGTAGTAATGTAGGTACCGTTGTTTTGGTTGGTACCGCCATTATTGCAACTTTGGCACTGGTGATCAGTTTTCGTAAAGGGGTGTGGAAAAAATTTGCTTTAAAAGATCAGATTTCTAGTAAATTTAATGAGCATATCCGGATTTCCGCAGCAGAGGGAGATGAAGGGATAGCACTTTCCTCTCTCAGGCCGTTTGGTAAAGCCGAAATTAATGAGAAGGTTTTTGAGGTGAAAACAAATGGAAACTATGTGGATGCCGGCCAGAAAATAAAAGTAATCAAGATTGATAAAAATAAAATCATTGTAGAACCTATAAAATTAGAAGAATAATATGGACGGTGGCTTTTCACTCATTTTTATTATCATAGCGGTAATAATCGTTTTTTTTATATTTCTTTATTTTGTGCCCCTTAATCTGTGGATTACAGCAATATTCTCCAACGTGCGTGTCGGATTGCTGGAGTTGGTGGCCATGCGGATCAGGAAAGTTCCGCCCAGCGTTATTGTTAATTCCTTGATTACTGCTCAAAAAGCCGGATTGGAGATCAGCACCAGGGAATTGGAAACTCACTACCTGGCGGGTGGACATGTTCCTTCTGTTATAAAAGCATTGATCTCAGCTGATAAGGCTAACATTAATCTTGGATTTAAACAGGCGACGGCTATTGACCTGGCGGGTAGGGATGTATTCGAGGCTGTCCAGATTTCAGTGAATCCAAAAGTAATCACCACACCTAAAGTGGCTGCCGTGGCGGCCGATGGTATCCAACTGATGGCCATTGCAAGAGTGACGGTGAGGGCCAATATTCAACAATTAGTTGGTGGTGCCGGCGAAGATACTATTTTAGCCAGAGTTGGAGAAGGTATCGTAACCTCTATAGGCTCCGCTACCACGCATAAAGAGGTACTGGAAAATCCGGATAAAATATCAAAGCTTGTCCTGCAAAGAGGATTGGATGCCGGAACGGCTTTTGAAATACTTTCTATCGATATTGCCGACGTAGATGTTGGAACCAATATCGGTGCCAAGTTACAGATCGACCAGGCCAATGCCGACCTCAAGGTAGCGGAAGCCAAAGCAGAGGAGAGAAGGGCCATGGCCGTTGCCAGCGAACAGGAAATGAAGGCAAAATCGCAGGAAGCCCGCGCGAAGGTTATTCTGGCGGAATCAGAAATTCCAATCGCCATTTCCGAGGCCTTCAGGTCAGGTAATCTGGGCATTATGGATTATTATAAACTTGAAAATATTCAAGCCGATACAGGTATGAGAGAGTCTATTTCGGGAGAAGGTGCCAGAGATAGCGGCAGTGGAGATAAACCCAAAGACGACTAAGATAAATTAAGAAGATTAAATAAAACGCGGAGAGCCCTGATTGATAAGATCAGGGTTTTTTATTACCCGCCGATATTGATATTTTCCCATTCCGGCTTTTTTAATCCGAAAAATAAACCAATTTCCCGATCAAATACCAGCTTGTCATACATCATCGGGATGGTACTGATTCCTTGCTCATTGACCAATCCGAATTTACCGTGATTGCCAATAATAATGTTGCCATTTCCCAGATCATTAATGGATTCATATTTAGGATAGAGGACTTCATACCCGTCTTTTTTTACCAGACCTATCTTTTTCCCTGAAAAAGTAAGGTAATTGTCAAATTGATTTCTGGTTATTTTATCATACCCGATCTTCACCAGCTCCTGCCCACTTTTGTCAATGATGCCGAATTGGTTTCCCCTCCCTACAATTGCCGTCTCATTTTTGAAACTGCCGGCACTGTGATATTTTGGCTGGATTTTGAGTCTTTCAAAATTGTTAATATATCCCCACTTACCCAACAGATAAATAGGAGCCATACTTTCGCTAAATGCTGCAATGGAATCATATCGGTTGGCAACCCTCAATTTGGCATTAAAATCGATAAATCCGTATTTTTTGTTGATCCTCACGCCAATGAACCCTTCACTTTCAAGGCCCACCTCTTCCAGGCCATCCTCCAATCCAAGCAATATGCCTCCCTGTCTGTTTAGCAAACCGATTTTTCCATCTTTACCATATATATGCAACTTACCGGCAAAACCTGTTTTTAAATAATCATAAGTCGTAGTTAAAATTCTCTGCCCCTCCGGGTTAAACAGGCCTAACTTTCCGGAGTTAGTCTTTTCAACAATAAAGCCATTTTCAATATATAAGGGATAGTATGACTGATAGATCTCTCCCCTGTCTCTTGCATAAATCGCAAAATTAAAATAAGACTTGACCACAAAGATGTTTTGATTGAGTATCTCAATCTCCTCAAAGTTCAAAGGCACAACGTATCGGCCAAATTTATCGATGACCCCGTATTTGCTTTTATGAAATACTTTAGCGAGCCCATGATCGAAGCTGTGTACCGAATCAAACCTGGCTTTGATAACTTCATGCCCGTATTCATTGATAAAACCCCAAACCCCGTTTTTCTTGACACTGAAATATCCATCACTCAAAGGGCCGATTTGATCATAACTTATTTTGTTAATTTTATTGCCGTCCGCATCGAATGCTGACCATTGGTGATTTTGAGAAACCTGTTTTCGCGTTACAAAAAAGTCGGTATATTGAACAATGCTGTCATAGATCGCCGGAATAATTAACTCATTGTAATTCCCGATTGCTCCGTATTTGCCTCCCTCCTCAAATGTAGAACGCCCATTGTAAAATGTGCCAAACTTCCTTTTAATGAACTCCGTAACAGGATTTTCTTTGAGGTCTATAAGATATTCATAAGGACCGATGACCGCCTTTAAAAGAGACCTGTTGACGCTAACAATAGTATCGTATGCCAGATTTTTGGCCAGTTTGTTTTCGGCGTCAAGCAAATCCCAGGACGGAAAGGGCAATCCCTTTAAGCTACCCTTACTGTTTTTAGAGATTTTCTTGTATTTTGGGCTAATCGCCACTTTTCCTTCCCAGCTCAAAACTCCCTTTTTACCCTTTTTATCAATTAAATGCCATTTATCATCGAGGTTAACAATTGAATCAAATTCAAATGGTGTTAACTGTACGCCGGCATTAGAGAATAATGCCGCCTTGTTTTGATGATTGACTACAGCCAATTGATTTCCGGAAAGCCATATCATTTTGCTGTAAATAAAAGGGATTATCACATCGTCCTTTTTATTTATCAGGCCATATTTATTTTGATTATCCACGTACTTGGCAGCAATTAGCTGTTCTCCGGCCGGCTCCAGAAGATTATATTTAAATGAAATGATTGGCTTTTCAGACGGTGTGATTAACCCATAAGTCCGTCTGACTGTGTTTTGCGCTCTTTTACTGGCAATGATGGCATTTTCCCCATGGGGAACGATGGAAGTATAGATAGGGAAAGCAGTCTTTTTTGATTTAAGGTGAAGCAAGCCCCACAAGTCATTGTTTTTATAACCAATATAGCCGTTGACTAAAGTGTAGGAGTGATCGGCCCAACCTACACTCGTGAAAGCTTCCGAGGTTATAGCTTTGCCTTTTGGGTTGACAATGCGATACAAATTATCTTCAGGGACTATTTTATATCCATCCTGCAAATTGATCACTTGCGTACTGGCGGGTGCCGACGGAGAACCGTATAGTACCGGATTGGTAATGGATTGACTATTGACGGAAAAGAAAAATCCGAAGCACACCAGGTGCGATAGTATGTTTTTATAAGTGTGCCTAAGTATTTTCAAACTAGTAATTTCAAAGTATAAGCCAACAATATAGAAAGTTTATATCATATAGTTTTCTATGACTTTCTTAAAATTCTTACAATTTCCGTAATTCATTGATATTTGTTGAACTAACGACACTTTAGGGCGGAAAATTTTACCATTCGAATGATTTCCGGATTCGGATTTTCCAATGTGGGGGATGTATAATTACTAAAAAAATCAGGTTTTATCTTTCCTTATTGGAGGCAGATTTTTCCAGATCAAATAAATCGTTAAGAACATCAATCAACGTCTCGGCTTCTCCTCTTTTGCAGGCGGCTTTAAGCTGCAAAACCGGCAGCTTGATAATTTTTTGCATCATGCTTTTGGTTAGCTTTTCTACCATTTTTGCCTGTTTTAGATCCGTCCCCTTCAAAAAACGGGCTATTTCCTCTTTTCGGATTTCTTCCAGCGCACCTTTAAGCTTGTTAATAGTCGGAGATACTACCATTTCATTTGACCAGGTAGAGAATTCGGCAATGGATTCTTTGATAATTTCTTTTACTCTCGGAATGGCCTTTATTCTTTTTTCCAATGCCGCATTAGCCTTGGATTTGATATCATCAATGTTGTAAAGGAGTGCGCCGGCGACGTTATCTACCTCATCTTCAATACTTCTGGGTACTGATAAGTCAAAAAAGTATTTATAGCCCAATATATTTAAGTTTTCAACCATTTGCGCCGTGATAAAGGGCTCTTCCTTTGCAATAGAAGAAATTATTACATCCGCCTGATTGAGTTTGGACACGGCCTCGTTAAAGGGAATGGTACCAAATCCGCATTCGGCAGCCAGCTTTTCAGCCTTATGAGCTGTCCTGTTGGTGATGTAAATATGCTCAAACCCAGCATCCATCAAATTGCGGCAGACGTCTTCCCCAATTTCCCCAAGACCTAAAACAAGTACCGTCGGATTAATTATTTCAGCACCCAAATCTTTTACCATCTCCGCTGTGACGTAGGAAACGGAAGCTGCGCCGTCTCTAAAAGATGTTTCCTGAATTACCTTTTTGTTGGTAAAGAAAATAGTATGCATCAACCGGTGCAAAAACGGTCCTGCCAGCCCGGCATCAGCGCTGGATTGATAGGCCCTTTTAACCTGATTGGAAATTTGTAAATCCCCAACAACCTGCGCTTCCAACCCAATGGCTACATTAAATAAATGTTGTACGGTCTGGTGATGATCATCTAAGTCGATGAAATACTTTTCATATTGGCCGATGTTGTCTACATCGTTTTCCATGCCAATTAACCTGATGATTTCAGCGCTTTTGTTTTCCCCGGATTGATAATATACTTCTGTACGGTTACACGTGGAAAGTATTAATGCTTCGGAGATATTGCCAAATTCCTTAAAATATGAAAGCAGATGGCTAATCTGATCATTACCCAAGGCCATCAACTCCCTAATTTCGATAGGAGCCGTTTTGTGAGATATGGTAACCGCCCGGAAGTTGTTTTGCATAATACTCATTATCAACTTGCAAAAATAAAAGATATAGCGTCAAAATGAAACAAAGCCGCCAACTTAATATTAATTTATAATTAATTTAAAAAGGGTTTTTTGCCGGTAAAATGCTACCCTGCTGTGGTAAACGGCCCGTATAAAGTAATGCGCTCGAGAGAATAACCAGAATACCTGTTTCAATTAATTGATAAAAATTTTAATTTAGAACTTTTATGTTTGATAAACTGAAATTTTGGATCAGAAGTTACTTTGGTTTTTCGCGAACTGAAGCAAATGGTTTTTTGGTCTTAGCTACTTTATTTCCGGTTGTGTTGTTTTTACCAGCTTTACTGAAAGTCATTGTTGATCAAAATACCGCCCCTGTTATTGTTCACACGAGGCAGATGGATAGTTTGGTGTCGATAATGGAGAAGAAAATTGCCGCTGTCAAAACGACGAAAAAGGCCGCTGATAGCCGGCAGAAGATAGTATTAACAACGTTTAATCCAAATGATATCGATTACCAGGGTTTATTGGCTTTAGGTTTGTCCGGTGGCGTGGCGAAAAGAGTTATTAACTACCGGGAAAAGGGCGGTAAATTTTTGATAAAACAGGATTTTAAAAAGATTTACGGTCTAAGAGAAAAGCAATTTGAGCTACTGAAGCCCTACATTGATTTGCCGGATGTTATTGCAGCCGCTAAAGAAAAACAAGTGCCTGCTAGTCGACCGCCAGGTCTCCATAAAGAAATAAGTGATCTATTCGATTTGAATGAAGCTGATACCATTCAATTTAAATCGATTTATGGGATTGGAAGTAAGCTGTCGGCCCGTATTATAAAATTCAGAAACAGATTAGGAGGATTTGTTGCTGTTGAACAAATTGGCGAAGTCTACGGGTTATCAGAAGAGGTATTTAAAACAATACAAAAACGAGGATTTGTCAGCGACCGGTTTCGTCCGGAATTAATTGACATTAACAGGGCAGATGCAGCCAGCATAAGTAAGCATCCTTACATTTCATACAAAATGGCGATGCAAATTGTCAAATACAGAGAGCAACATGGTATATTTGACAATCTGAAGCAGCTTATGAATATTCATATAATAGATGAGCAAAAGTACAAAAAAATAAATCCCTACCTTACCTTATAAAATATTCGTATCTAATTCTTAGTTATTAAAAGATCAAATAAGTACCATTAAGGAACAACAAGTTCATGCGACAAATTCTTCAATCTTATCTGAGAAAACTCACCAACCTATCTACCAACAATAGGTCTTTGTTTTTACTGAGATTGACAAATAATCATTTCCTGGATTTGCACGAACTGGATTTTATTAATGATTCCCCCTCATTTGCTATTATAGAGTCATTGTTAACGCTTAATTCAAAGATTACCATCTGCCGGGAGTCTGACAGCAGGCACGAGGCTACTAACATTATTAGTCAGCAACTGAAAAAAATTAACAGGACAGAAAAATTTATATATGAAGAACGTGGGGCCAAGGATCTGTATGTGGCATGGCCCTTTGTAACAGGCAAATTTAAGGACGGGACCTCGGTAAGGGCACCGCTCATATTTTTCCCGGTAAACCTGGAGTTAAAGGATGGTAAATGGATGCTTTCATCCAGAAAGGAGGTAAATGTTACCTTCAATAAAAGTTTTATCCTCGCCTATGCTTATTATAACCAGGTCAAGCTGGATGAGACACTAATTGATTATAATTTTGAAGAAAGGTTTGAAGATAGCAGGGAATTCAGGGTTCTTGTGTATAACCTGTTGAAGGATAGTAATCTTGAAATAAATTTCAACCAGGAGAATTTTTCGGATCAGTTAAGGTCATTTGAGATTTTCAAGAAGAAGGATTTTGAGGCGCAATATAAAAATGGTAACCTGAAACTTATGCCTGAGGCTGTCCTTGGTATATTCCCACAGGCGGGTTCATATATTGTACCGGATTACCTGGATTTGATTGAAAGGCCTTATGTGCCAGATTTGGAGGAGTTTTTTGCGAAAAGATCGATAGAAGATGAGTCAACAGGGAAAGAAGCCCATGCAGATATTTACAGATTTTTAAATAAGGTTAAGGAAGAGCAGACCTTTACACCCTACACGTTGGATGCCTATCAGGAAAATGCCCTAAAAGCGGTCAAAAAGGGTAATTCTTTAGTGATCCAGGGGCCACCGGGTACGGGTAAATCGCAATTGATATGTAATCTAATATCGGATTTTATCGCCCGGGGGAAGAAGGTGCTGGTCGTTTGTCAAAAAAGGGCTGCCTTAGATGTTGTATATCGCCGCCTGGAAGAAAAAGGCTTATCTGAGTTTATCGCCCTGGTTCACGATTTTAAGAATGACAGACGGGCAATTTATGAGCAAATTGGGAGCCAGGTAGATAAATTATATGAATACAAGCTTAAAAACAATAGCCTGGATTCCATCCAGATGGAAAGGAAATTCCTGCAAAGCAGTCGCCGGATAGATCAGATCAATGAAGAGTTTGAAGAATATAAATTCGCACTGTTTAACGAAGAAGAGTGCGGTATATCAGCGAAAGAGCTGTACCTGACCAGCGAATTGGACGAAGAGTCCATTAACCTTAAACAGGAATATCGTTTTTTTAAGTTTGACACCCTTGATGAAACTTTAAGAAAATTCAAAAACTACTTTAGCTATGCCCTGGAATTTGACCGCCAGGGTCATCCATGGTATGGAAGAAAAAGTTTTAAAGACTTTGGCATCGCCGATCAAAAAAAGATCAGCGAGATTATTAATGCTATCCCTAAATATCAGCTTGAAGTTTCGGAACAGGCGCAAAAGATTATCAATAGCACGGTAAAGATAGAAGATTGCGAAGCCGCCTTATATAAGGAAAAAGAGATCCAAAAGCTCGTTGATACCTTAAAACACGAGTTGGTATACAAGTACTTTCAACATATGATGTCGACTGACAAGGTAGATATGGATCTTTTGTGGTTGACCAATACCGAGCGCGTATTGCTGGACTGTTTTAAAGGTGAAGGCCCTGAGGTCAGTCTTAAAGCTTCAGAGCTGGGGCAATTTCAGGAGGTATTACAACGCGCTATTGCCAGCAGGAAAAACATTTTTAAATCCCTCTATTGGCAACTGTTTTCGAAGGATAAGTTTTGGATTAAGCGCGTGATCGTTGCTAATGATATCACCAGCGATAAAAAAACGCTCAATATTTTAATTGAGAAAATGGATAATCGCTTAAATTTTGAACACAATTTAAGCAAGTTGAAAGAATGTGAGTGGTTAATTGATATACCGGAGGGATTTAGAAAGGCAGATTTTCAGTCATGGTTTTATGATCAGAAATCAGCACTGGCTTCAAAACTGGCTTTTGCCACCATGAGAAATTTTAAGGCTTATTTCAATGTCTTAAAATTGGATTACGCTGAATTGAAATCGCGCATCGAGTCGTTGTTGGAATTATTTAAAAAGGTGGTAGCGCAAAAACAGATATGGTTGGAATATCTGACACCGTTTCAAATAAATCATATTATTGAGAATTCCGATCATGGAGATCTGTTGGATAAATCGCTAAAAAAAGATTTCGATGCTATTTGCGAATTTGACCAGTTGAGCGCCAGTTTGGAAAACCATGAGAGGCAGGTCATTGATAAACTCATGGAATCCACAGAGAGCCCCCAACTGGAAAATTTGTTGTCGCTTTTTGAAAACAGTCTGCGATTAACCTGGCTGGATCACATTGAAACCAAATATCCGATATTAAGATCAGTGTCGTCCCGGAAGTTTGAGCAAATGGAGCTGGAACTGCAGGATAACGTGCAGGAGAAGCTGAATATCAGCAGGCATATTCTCTTGCTTAAAATCCGTGAAATTACCTACGAGGATGCTCAATACAATCGCCTGAATAATATGATTACCTTCAAGGATTTGTATCATCAGGTAACCAAGAAGCGCAAAATTTGGCCTATTCGCAAGGTCATAGCCAATTTTTCAGATGAGTTATTCCGGCTGGTACCTTGTTGGATGTCATCGCCAGAGTCTGTGTCAGCCCTGTTTCCAATGGAAGAATTTTTTGACCTGGTGATCTTTGATGAAGCGTCCCAATGCTTTGCCGAAAAAGGGATTCCCGCCATGTACCGGGGAAAACAGATTGTGGTAGCCGGGGATGAAAAACAGTTAAGACCCAATGATCTCTATAAAGTCCGGTGGGAAGAAGAAGCTGAAGAAGATATTGCGGAGCTGGAATTGGACTCACTGCTTGAGTTGTCCGCCAAGCATTTAATGCAATTACAATTGCAGGGTCACTACAGAAGTAAATCTCTGGATCTTATAGATTTTTCCAATAAGCATTTTTATGATGGTAATTTAAAGTTACTTCCTGATTTTAAGGATATTAACTATCCCGAACCACCCATTCAATACGTAAAAGTGGATGGTACCTGGAAGAATAATATCAATCATGTCGAAGCTCAGCGCGTTGTTGACCTGGTAAAAGATCTTTTAAAGGATCAACCTGAGAAAGAAATTGGTGTCGTTACTTTTAATGTAAAACAGCAATATCACATATTGGATTTGCTTGATGCCGCCTCGGCCGAGGAAAACTGGAAAGTTCCTGACACGTTCTTTGTGAAGAATATTGAGAACGTTCAGGGCGATGAGAAAGATATCATTATATTTTCGACGGCCTATGGCCCCGATGAAAAAGGGAAAATCATGATGCACTTTGGCAGTCTGAATGCTGTTGGCGGAGAAAACAGGTTAAATGTAGCCATTACCAGGGCCAGGGAAAAAATATATATTGTAAGCAGTCTGATACCTTCTCAGCTGAAGGCGGAGGACAGTAAAAATGAAGGTCCCAAACTCCTTAAAAAATACCTGCAGTTTGCCTGGGACGTTTCCGAAGGGAGCTTTACGCCGCAACAAAGGATGAGCAAGGCATACCACATCGATTGGTTTTTAAAATCTAAAATTAACGAGATGGCTACGGAGATGGACAGCAAATTTGAGCTGGCCAATGAATTGCCGTTTTCCGACCTTTCGGTCAAGCAGGGAAATCAATACAAAGGCCTGGTGCTTACCGACGACGATATTTACCATGAAAGTATCTCCGTGAAAGAACCTCATGTGTACAAACCACTGATCCTCGATAGCAAAAATTGGGATTTTATCACATTTACCAGCCGGCAATTCTGGCAAAATAAGGAGGAAATGAAAGAAAAATTAATGCGGTTTTTAAATAAGCTTGAATCCTAGCGCTGAATTATTCATTACTGAATCGCTCTACCCGTATGCCTATGGAAAGGATATCGGGCAAGGTATCTCTTCTCATGAATTGCTGGACTTTGAAAACATATTTTCCAGGGCGATCGAATGAATAATTTTCGATAGAGAGCACCTGTATATCAAAGATATCTCCCAAGCCATTGCCAAGAGGCTCTCCTGTTTTTTCATCAAAGATATTCATGTTTTGCAACTTGGATGATAATTCATTGCCCTTATCATCCTCCAGCGTATAGGTGAGAAATAAATTGTGAAAGGGGAACGAGACGGTATTTCTTATGTTATAATAAATGTTGTAGGATTGCTGTGGCTCGACGATTTCAAATTCAAAATGCTTAATATCATCCTTGGCCCATTTTCCTTTTTCAATATCGATATTCTGCTCAAACACTCGCTGATTGTCACATGCGCTGAGGCCAAAAAGTGAAATCGCCAGGCTAAAAATAATAGGTCTGAATTTCATTATTTACTTTGTTGTGGACGACTCTTTCTTCTGTTTCTGTTTTTTCTTTTCTTTTTCTTGCCTGTTTTTTGTTTGAATTTCTTATCCATTCGCACCAAGTCACTGTTTAACAATGTTTCCTCCTCCAACTGTGACTGGAAATCTTCCTGCAAAGAGGAAGGTCTTTTTCCGGAGCTGTTTAGCTTGATGATTTCCTCCACTCTCCTAGCCGGCACGGGATACCAGGAGTTTTCATTTTCATATCCAAACCACATAATTTTTCTGAAGATATCTGTTTTTTGCAGTTTCGCCTCTCCCTTTTCTGTGAGTAATGGCCGGTCGAGTTGTGGAATGTCTTTCAGCGCATCCATATAAGTCTCCAGCTCATAGTTAAGGCAGCACTTTAACCGGCCACATTGTCCAGACAATTTGCTTGGATTCAGGGAAAGGTTTTGATAACGTGCGGCCGAGGTAGAAACACTTTTAAACTCCCCTAGCCAGGTAGAACAACATAACTCTCTGCCACATGACCCAATTCCGCCCAGCCTTCCGGCTTCCTGTCTCAGGCTTATCTGTCTCATTTCAACCCTGATTTTAAACTCGCTGGCCAGTGTCTTTATTAACTCCCTGAAATCTACGCGGTCCTCCGCAGAATAGTAGAATGTAGCTTTGGTATTATCGGCTTGATATTCAATGTCGGATAATTTCATCGACAGGCTGTGCATTTGGATAATTTCACGGGTACGATAAAGGGTGGGCATTTCCCTTTTTTTCACTTCCTCGAGTTTTTGCAGATCCTTATCCGTTGCCAGGCGATAAATCTTCCGAATATCACCGTTGTTTTCTATTTTTTTTCGTTGCATTTGCAAGCGAACCAGCTCCCCTTGTAATGAAACATAGCCAATATGGTGACCGTTAGGCACATCTACCACCACCGCGTCCCCGGTGGTAAGGTCAAGCCTGTCGGGATTTCTAAAAAAGTCTTTTCGTCCCCCCTTAAACCTGACTTCCACTACATCAAACTGATTGGCAGTTGGCATTTCCATATTGGAAAGCCAATCAAATACGTTCATCTTATTGCATCCTCCGGTCAAACAACCTCCATTGTTTTTACATCCGGCCACCGCGGTACCACTGCTACATGATTTACATCCAGACATGACGTCCTCTCTATATTTATACTTTTCCCGTGAGGGAAAAAGATAGGTTCAAAACTTTACATCTGCCTAAATTTAGTCTTAAAAAAAACAATTTCAAATTCGAGGCAATTTAAAATTAAGGTGACCGCCGGGCCATTCCGAACTGACCACTGGATTGCCGGCGTCATTCACGGCTGGGGGTTTAGCCGTTAAACCGGAGAATATCCTGGCCAATATCTTTTCGGAAGTTTGCCTTTTCCCAATTAATTTTATCCACATCCCGGTAAGTCTTTTCAAGACATTCGCTTAGGGTCTTATCCATGCCTGTGATAGCCAGTACGCGCCCCCCGCTGGTGAGTACCTGGTTTTCTTCATTGAATTTTGTGCCGGCATGAAATACCGTCGTTTCCTTTGTCAAATCGATACCAGATATGGGAAAACCTTTGTCGTAACTTCCGGGATATCCCCCCGACACCATCACCACGGTAGTGGCTGTTTCCGGGTTGATCTGGATCTGTTGGTCATCCAGCTTACCACTTGCGGCGGCCTCCAAAAGATCGACCAGATCATTTTGAATTCTGGGCAGGACGGCTTGTGTTTCAGGGTCGCCCATTCTCACATTGTATTCTATGACATATGGATCGCCTCCTACATTCATCAACCCAATAAAAATGAAGCCGCAATAGTCAACGCCATCGTCGCTAAGTCCGGCGATGGTGGGTTGGATGATCCTTTCTTCTACTTTTGTCATGAAGTTGGCATCGGCGAATGGTACCGGGGAAACGGCCCCCATGCCTCCCGTATTGGGTCCGGAGTCGTTTTCGCCAATTCTTTTATAATCCTTGGCCTCTGGTAAGATGACATAATGCTTGCCATCTGTCAACACGAAAACCGACAATTCAATGCCCGAGAGAAATTCTTCGATTACCACCTTGGCCCCGGCTTCTCCAAACCGCTCGTCTACCAACATTTCTTCCAGGACCCGGGCGGCCTCCTCTCTCTCCTGGGCGATGATGACCCCCTTTCCAGCGGCAAGCCCGTCGGCCTTGAGTACGATAGGAAGCGGCAGGCTTTGAATGTGATGCAGCCCCTCCTGCAGCGATTCTTTTGTGAAAGTTCGCGATCCGGCTGTGGGGATGTTATTTTTTTGCATAAAATCCTTGGCAAAATCCTTACTTCCTTCCAGCTGCGCTCCCTTTTTGTCAGGGCCAATGATCTTGATATGGCTGAGTTCTGGTGCTGTTTTAAAATAATCGGTAATTCCCTTGACCAGCGGTACCTCCGGACCAACTACTATCATCGATACATTATTTTCCAATGCAAAATTTCCTATATCCGCAAAGTTGTCAACAGCTATGTTGACGTTTTGCCCCAGGCTTGCTGTGCCTGCATTGCCCGGTAATACAAATAGTTTTTCACATTTTTGGCTTTGCTTAATTTTCCAGGACAAAGCGTGTTCCCGTCCACCGGAACCAATAATAAGTATATTCATAATAGATGGAAGAAATAAAATTTGGTCAAAAATACTTTAATAAAAGTTTTTTCCAAGTTGGAAAGAAAGATATGTGACCGGATACGGGGTTAAAATTTTAAGGACAAATAACCGGGAGTTTAATTGGCAAATTCGGAAAGGAACTTAATACGCATAATTCTCAATTCCTCCTCCGCGTAATCTTCATCCTCCAATTCCTGCATGGCTACTTTTATGTTGTCCGTTTCCGCATTCATAAAATAGTCACAGATATCCTGCTGCCTTTCGTGATCCATCGTTTGGTCGATGTAGTAATCCAGGTTAAGTTTTGTGCCGGAATAGCAGATATGCTCAATTTCGTCTATGAGCTCGTCCATGGTGATGCTTTTCGATTCGGCAATTTCTTCTAATTCAACTTTTCTGTCGATCTGTTGGATAATGTAAATCTTGGTCTTGGACTTGTTGACGGTAGATTTTACTACCACATCGGAGGCAGTTTCTATTTCATTGTCCTCGACGTATTTGTTGATAAGATCCAGGAAATATTTACCGAATTTTGCCACTTTTCCGGTGCCGACACCATTGATTTGAGCCAGCTCCTCTTTGGTTGTTGGATATATCGTGGCCATTTCCTCGAGGGAAGGATCCTGGAATATCACATACGGCGGCAGGTTTTTTTCTTTGGCCACCTTTTTCCGTAGGCCCTTTAACAACTCAAATAAGCTTTCGTCATAGGCCTTTGAGTTAATTACTTCTCTTTCAGACTCTTCCTCTTCGCCCAGGTCGCTGTAGTCATTGTCTTTGCTGAGTATGATGCCATATGGGTTTTCCAGAAATGAAATCCCTTTTTCCGAAACCTTCAGCACACCCACATTTTCAATATCCTTTTCTAACAGTTCATTAAGCATACTTTGCCTGATTACCGATGCCCAGAATTTATCACTTTCCCCTTTGCCGGTCCCAAAAACAGCTAGTTTATCATGCCCATAGCTTTTAACATATTGATTCTGAGAGCCGATCAGGACATTGGCCAGGTGATTAATGCCAAAACGCCCACCGGTTTGTTGTGCCGCTTGTATGGCCTTCAGGACATACTCCTCACCTTCAAATTTTTCCTTTGGTTTCAGGCAGGCGTCACATTTGCCACTTTCCTTGCAGTCGCTTTCATTATATTCTTCTCCGAAGTAGTGCAGCAATTGTTTCCTTCTGCAGACAGACGACTCTGCATATGAAACCATTTCTTCCAGCAAAATCTTGGCATTTTCGCGTTCAGTTACCGGTTTATCTTTACTGAATTTTTCAAGCTTGATAATGTCATTGTAACTGTAGAACATGATGCATTCGCCTTCCAGTCCATCTCTTCCCGCTCTTCCCGTTTCCTGGTAATATCCCTCCAGTGATTTTGGCGTATCGTAGTGTACCACAAACCGGACATCGGGTTTATCGATACCCATGCCAAAGGCTATGGTGGCGACGATGACATCTACTTCCTCATTTAGAAAATCGTCCTGATTCTTCATCCTTACCGGCGCATCGAGTCCGGCGTGATAAGGTGCGGCGTTAATGTCATTTATTTGGAGTAAATTGGCGATTTCTTCCACTTTTTTCCTGCTCAGGCAATATACGATGCCCGACTTGCCCTTGTGATTTTTAATGAATTTTATGAGCTGCTTTTTGGTATTTTGCTTGGGCCTTACCTCATAATATAAATTCGCGCGATTAAAGGAGGATTTGAAGACGTCAGCATCTTCCATCTGAAGGTTTTTCTGAATATCAATTTGTACCTTCGGTGTTGCCGTGGCAGTGAGTGCAATGATTGGCAGGTCTCCTAACTGCTGAATGATGGATTTTATTCTTCTGTATTCAGGTCTGAAATCATGGCCCCATTCGGAAATACAGTGAGCCTCATCGATGGCTGCAAAGGAAATGTTGGCTTTTCTCAGAAAATCGATATTTTCCTCCTTGGTCAAAGATTCGGGAGCAACATATAATAGCTTTACCTCTTCTGCCAGTGTATCGTGTTTTACCCGGGCGATTTCCGCTTTGGTTAGTGTGGAGTTTAAAAATTGTGCATTGACACCCAGCGCATTTAATTGATCAACCTGATTTTTCATCAGGGCGATCAGCGGTGATATGACAATGGCGGTGCCGCTCATCATAACTGCTGGCAATTGGTAGCACAAGGATTTGCCAGCACCTGTAGGCATGATCACAAAAGTATTTTTGCCATTAAGCAGGTTGTGTATAATGGCTTCCTGGGTTCCTCTAAACTGGCCGTAGCCGAATACATCTTTAAGTTTATCTTTTAATTGATCCAACTGTGCTTCCACCGCGAATTAATTTTATTTCTTATTAATAATTGCCGAATTGCTTATCTTTATCGCAAAAATAAAAAGAAGCTTGCATATTTTGAAGTTAGCAAAAAATATTAAAAATACTGCTAAAGAAGTGTTAATAAATGAAGCCGAGGCTATCGAAAAATTAGCAGATTATTTAAACGAAGATTTTGAATCTTGTGTCGAGGAAATCTTGTCTTGCCGGGGCCGTGTAGTGATCACAGGCATTGGAAAAAGTGCCATTGTGGCCAGCAAGATTGTAGCCACCCTCAATTCCACCGGCACCCCTGCATTATTTATGCACGCCGCTGATGCCATACACGGCGACCTGGGTATGGTCCAGGAAAATGACATCGTTATTTGCATCTCAAAAAGCGGCAACACCGCGGAGGTAAAGGTATTGGTACCTCTGCTGAAAAGAACCGGGGTAAAGCTGATTGCACTGGTCAGTAATGTGGATTCATTTTTAGCGCAACATGCAGACTTTGTACTTAATGCCACCATTGACATCGAGGCTTGCCCCAATAATCTGGCACCTACTACCAGCACTACCGCGCATATGGCTTTAGGTGATGCGCTGGCCGTATGTCTGCTGGAATCCCGTGGGTTTTCAAATGAGGACTTTGCCAGGTATCATCCGGGCGGATCACTCGGAAAAAAACTGTACCTGAAGGTAAATGACATCTATCCCGGTAACCAGCTGCCGCTGGTAAAAGACGATGCCTCCGTAAAAGAGGTCATTATGGAAATTTCCGGTAAGCGGCTAGGCGCCACCGCCGTGGTCAATGCAGAGAAAAAACTAATTGGGATTATTACCGACGGAGATTTGAGAAGAATGTTGGAAAAAAGCACCGAAATTGGTAATATGAGCGCGAGGGATATTATGACCCAAAATCCGGTTACCATCCAGGAAGATGATTACGCCGTAAAAGCGCTTAATATCATGCAGCAGAAGAATATTACCCAGCTTATCGTTGCAGGAAGAGAACAGGTAATAGGATTCGTGCATTTGCATGACATTCTTAAGGAAGGGATCGTTTAAATACTATTCCCGGATTTTATTCTTTTTTCTTTTTAAGTTAAATAATAATTGAGATTTGCAGCTATTAAAAAAAAATACCACCGTCATTTCTTTATTCCTCTTTAAATATTTTAAGTATCAATCAGTAAGATGAAATGAAAAATTATTATGTAGTAATTATGGCCGGGGGGATCGGCAGTCGTTTTTGGCCTTATAGCAGGGATAAATTTCCCAAACAATTCCTGGATGTGCTTGGCACTGGCACTTCCCTTTTAAGAATGACTTACGAGAGGTTTTTGCAGGTTTGCCCTTCCGAAAATATTTACGTCGTTACCAGCAAGAATTATGAGGAACTGGTAAGCGAACAGTTGCCGGAGTTATCGCGGGATCAAATATTATGTGAACCCTATCGTCGGAATACAGCGCCGTGTGTGGCATATGCCAGTTATAAAATAAGGAAACAAAATCCCGATGCGATCACCGTGGTCACACCGTCGGATCATGCCATTTTTAAGGAAGATGTGTTTATTGCCGCCATTAAGGATGCTCTTGCCGAAGGTGCCAGGTCAGATAAGCTCATTACGCTGGGAATCAAACCCACACGCCCTGAAACCGGCTACGGCTATATTCAATACCTTCCCGGCGACGAGGAGTTGAAAAAGGTAAAAACCTTCACAGAAAAGCCTGCCTATGAGCTGGCGGTTAAATTTTTTGAAAGTGGAGAATTTTTGTGGAATGCCGGCATTTTTATCTGGAGTGTAAAGTCGATCATTAAATCATTTGAAACCTTCCTGCCCGATATGGCAGAGGTATTTGAGGAAGGAATCGAAAATTATTCTACGGATCAGGAGCGCTTATTCATCAATCAGGCCTATGCCCAATGCAAGAATATTTCCATTGACTACGGCATTATGGAAAAGTCCCAGAATGTATATGTCAAATTAGGTGAATTTGCATGGTCTGATTTAGGTTCCTGGGGATCTTTGCATGAAATTCGGGAAAAAGATGAAAATCAAAACGTAGTAGATGCCAATGCCCTGGTATACGACAGTGAAAATTGTGTGGTCATGGGTCCCAAAAACAAGTTGATTGTGGTGCAGGGATTGAAGAATTGTTTGGTAGCTCAGTGCGATAATGTCATCCTGATTTGTGACAAGGATAATGAAAAGCAATTCAGGACTTTTGTAGCCGACGCCAAAGATAAAAAAGGAGCCGACTTTGTTTGATCACAGATCGTGTGGTAGCCGGTCCAATTAACCAACCTGTTTTTATGGGTTTATTACAATTTACCAGCAAGGGCATATATTGTAAACAGGCCGATGTCTATATCGACCCATGGAAGTCAGTGGAAAAAGCGTTAATTACGCATGGCCATTCCGATCATGCACGACACGGACACAAGCAATATCTTTGTCACCAACATTCCAGATCCATATTGAAATTAAGGCTTGGAAAAAATATTAATATACAGACCGTGAAGTATGGCGAATCGGTTTCGATCAATGGTGTAGATATTTCTTTTCATCCCGCGGGTCACATCATAGGATCGGCACAGATCAGATTGGAATACAAAGGTTGTGTGTGGGTGGTATCCGGCGATTATAAAATTGAAGATGATGGGCTTTCCGGAGCCTATACCCCCATTAAATGTCAATATTTTATTACGGAATGTACGTTTGGACTTCCGGTTTATAAATGGATACCACAGCAGGAAGTGTTTGATGATATCAACAACTGGTGGCAACAAAACAATAAAGAGGGAAAAACAACTGTCCTTATTGGTTATTCCCTGGGCAAGGCGCAAAGGTTGATTCAAGGCCTGGATACTTCCATAGGACCAATTTTGACACACGGCGCTGTAGAAAATATTAACCAGGCTTTACGGGATGACGGGATTAAACTTAACGACACGGTCAGCGTTACCCCGGATTTTGACAAGAAGAAATTCGCAAATGCCATCGTGGTAGCACCCCCATCGGCTGCCGGCACTAACTGGTTGAAAAAATTCCATCCCTACTCCATTGGCATTGCATCGGGATGGATGGGACTAAGAGGACCGCGGAGAAGGAGAACGGTAGACCGGGGCTTTGTATTATCAGATCATGCCGATTGGCCGGGCCTTAATCAGGCCGTACAGGCGTCCGGAGCTGAATATGTTATCGCCACCCACGGCTATACCAATGCCTTTGCGCGGTGGTTAAATGAAAAAGGGGTACAGGCGAGCGTGGAAAATACGTTGTTTGAAGGAGAGCTGCCGGAGATTAAGGAAGGAAGCAATAGCGGGTCAACTAATGATAAAACAGAAAATTAGGTAATGCAAAGGTTTACCAGGCTCTTTAATGAATTAGATCAAACAACGAAGACCAACCAAAAGGTACAGGCCCTGGTGGACTACTTTGAGGAGGCAGCGGAGGAGGATAAAATATGGACCATAGCCCTGCTTTCCGGAAAACGACCCGGCCGGTCGGTAGGCGCAAGCTTCCTGAGGGTATGGGCGGCCGAGGTCGGCAACATACCCGACTGGCTTTTTGAAGAGTCTTATCACGTAGTGGGTGATTTGGCTGAAACAATTTCCCTGGTCTTTCCACAGGCTGAAAAAAAGATGAACCGGTCATTGACCTACTGGATCAACTTTCTGAAAAACCTGCGGGAATTGGACGAAGACACAAAAAAAGAAAGGGTAACCGGCGCATGGCTTCAAATGGCGCCTTATGAACGATTTGTATTTAACAAGTTGATAACCGGAGGGTTTAGAGTTGGAGTGTCACAAAAATTAATGGTGCGCGCTTTGTCTAAACATACCGGGATCGATGAAAATAAGCTGGCGCATAAGCTGATGGGTAACTGGCAACCGGAAGCCATTAATTTTAAGCAGTTTTTCTTCAGTAGCAATCCGGAAGAAGACCTCTCCAGGCCATATCCGTTTTACCTGGCTTATGCGTTAGAGGGCGACGCGGAAGCGTTGGGAGATGTCAATGACTGGCAGGTTGAAAGAAAGTGGGATGGGATCAGGGGCCAAGTGATTGCCAGAGGAAAAAAAGTATATGTCTGGTCGCGTGGCGAAGAATTAATTACTGAAAAATTCCCTGAATTTCATGGATTGGCTGACAAACTACCGGATGGAACGGTATTGGACGGCGAAATCCTGGCATTTAAAGAGGGAAAGCCTCTGTCCTTTAATCATTTACAAACCCGGATTGGGCGGAAAAATATTTCGAGGAAGGTACTGGAGAATGCACCGGCAGTCTTGATGGTTTACGATTTGCTGGAAAACCAGGGAAAGGACATCAGAGACAGGCCCTTATCTGAACGTCGAAAAATGTTGGAAGAGGTAGTCAAAAAGACCGGGTGCGAAGAAGTACTCAAAACTTCACAAATTGTAAAAAGCCAAAGTTGGGAAGAACTGGGCAGGGAAAGACAGCTGTCTAGAAAATATTATAGTGAGGGTTTAATGCTCAAAAAGACAGATAGTACCTACAAGGTGGGTAGAAAAAAAGGAGACTGGTGGAAATGGAAAGTTGATCCCATGACAATAGATGCTGTGATGATCTATGCCATGCGTGGCCACGGCCGGCGCGCTAATTTATATACGGATTATACATTCGCCGTCTGGGATGGGGATCAACTGGTGCCTTTTGCAAAAGCCTACTCGGGATTGACCGATCAGGAGATTATTGCCGTCGATGCTTTTGTAAAGAAAAATACCATCGAGCGTTTTGGACCTGTAAGAAGTGTGAAACCAGAGCTGGTTTTTGAAATTGCCTTTGAAGGAATTAACAAGTCCAGCCGCCATAAATCCGGCGTGGCGCTGCGGTTCCCGCGTATGCATCGCTGGAGAAAGGACAAGCCGGCAAGCGAAGCCAACAACCTGGAAGATCTGTTTGCCCTGTTAAAACAATATGGTGGTTAAACCAGGGACATTTTATCAGTCACGGTGCACCAAATCTTTCCAATAATCTGCTAACCGATTAATAAATGTGGGTTCCTCTTCGTTGAGAAATGCCTGAAGTATACTAATGAGTTCATTGGTTCGCAAATACCCAAAAGATTTGTGTGGGTTTTTACGACCATTGTATTCGTAATCGTTTTTAATCAGCTTATCCTGAGGACCAACACCCCTGGAGTTAATGGTGTAGTCGTCTTCCAGGTTGTAATTGATCGCTACATTGTCATCGAGATCGGCTAGATTTTGCCATGCATTAATAATATTTTCAGGTGTTGGCAATTTGGTATGCGTAGTATAATCTCTTTCAAACTCTTTAAAAATTTCTCTTTTGATCATGGGTAAACCCAATGGAGATCCTACCGTGATTAATGTATGAATATTGATTTCCGGCGCCATAAAAGTCAATACATCATAGGCTACAATGGAACCCATGGAGTGTGCTATTAATAGGATCTTTTGATCTTTGTGATGAGTCAAAACTTTTTTTAATCGCCTGCGAATAATTTTTTTTGCGGATTCTTCAGACTTTTTGTCGACACTGACATTTTTCCTGTAATAAACATGCAGGTCTTTGAAGGTCCGGCTGGCGACCCAATCGAAAATGTACTCGACATTGATCAGGCTGTTTTTACTGAGGAAAAATCCGTCAATAAACTTTTCAAACCGGTCAAAGATTTTTCTTTTAAAGCTGTCCCCGGCTGCGTCGGTATTTGAAGCTACCGATGGATGATAAGGTTCATCGAGATATAAGGGGTGATCATTATCCTTGATTAGAGGATCCAAAGGTTCGGTGTATAGCAAATCGGCCCAATAGACAACTTCAAAATCAAAATGACAGAACTCATATCCATATTTTAGGAAGCCTTCCTCAATTGATTTTAAATACCACTTTCGCAATAGTTTTTTTGGAGGCTTGTTTTCCAGTCCGTGGATGAAAATGACAACTTTATTAGGTTTTTTCCTTTTAAAAAGAAACATGGGCACTTTCCTTTTTTACAAGCGCCGGCTCATAGCCGGTCCGGGTAATTTGTAAATATACCATCTACACCAAGAAGTTGCATTCGTTTGATATCTTCAGCATAATTTACGGTCCATACAAATGTTTTTAATCCTTTCATTTTGGCATCCTCCACAAACGCCTGATTAATAAAATCTATGCAGGGATTAATAGCATAAGCATTTAAGTGTTTTGCCATGGCGGCGTAATCCAATGGAATGATCCCCAGTAATACGCCTATGCGTATGTCGGGAATATGGGTTTTAAAGGCTTTTAGCGCATGGTGATCAAAGGAGGAAATCAAAAAGTCATCGAGCGACCAGCCTTGTTCCTTTACCAACTGATTTACGATTTTTATCACAGCTGGCACCACGGCACCGTTTTTCAATTCTATATTGGTCGGAACTTTCCGATTAATGAAATTCAGACTTTCCACTAGCGTTGGAATTTGTTCACCTTTCCCGGCATTTAGTCTTTTCAGGTCTTCCAGGTTATGATCCTTTACGTAGCCATTTCCATCGGTGGTCCGCTCCAGACGATCATCGTGGATAACAACGGCCTCTCCGCTTTGACAAAGGGTCACATCCAGCTCTATCATGTCTACCTTCATTTTTAATGCCGTGGAAAATGAAAGCAGTGTATTTTCCGGCGCATGTCCCATGGCGCCCCGGTGACCAATCTTCATAAACATTGGATAATTATTAATAACCTGTTTAAAGGTTTTATTTTACATTCAACCCGCGGATTCAGTTGTTGTTTCATTATTTTTTGCAAATCTAATAATATCATCAATAGGCAGCCGGTCATTCAATCCCTGGGAATAATGGACCTTTTTGATCACCAAATTCCGATCCACTAAAAATTCCGCCGGGATGGTATTAATGGATTCGCCGTCTGCCATTAAATGCATGGGTACTCCTTTCATTTTTGCCCTGAAAGCGGTTTGTACGAAAGAGGTGATATGGCTTTTGGCCGATATATAACCAGAGGGTTCAAGTCCATAGGTGCCATACCATTTTTTTTCAGGGTCTGAAATGAGTGGGATGGGGGATACCCCCTGGTGAAAAGTACTTCTTAAAATAATTCTTTCCTTTGATTCAAAAAAGAAAATCATTTCCAGACCAAGGGATTTAAACGTATCGAATGATTTTTTCAAGTCATGCACGCGAAGGTTGCAAAATGGGCAACCGGCATGTCTGAAAAATGCTATGAGGAGCTTCTTGTCTTTGTATTCTTCCAGGTCTATGATCCTGCCAAATACGTCTTTTATCTTAAAAACCGGGGCAATTACATTTTTTTCTATCCTCATATAAATCAATCGGTAGCGTAGGCAAAGTAACGCATTAAATCTATCGACTTTAAAATGGCGATAAAACTGCTATAACTTCAGGCATCATAAAACCAGCTGAAATAATAATATCAGCCCATCCAATTTGGTCAAAAAAAATCAGGATCACAAATTATTGTTACCATTGAATATGGCTTCATTATGACCGGCGTTAACGGAGCTAACAGGGGCATTATCTGCAATGAGTTTGACCTACTGACATAGGATTGTCATAACCCCCATAGATATTCGCTTAATCAACAATTAAACACAGATGAAAACAAACATCATTTTACTTACACTGCTCTCGTTGATGATCTCTTATCACATAAAGGGCCAAAACAAAAATCACATGACTGAAAAAACGATGAAAATTAAAAACGGATCCACCCAAATCAGTTATCTCGAAGAAGGGAAAGGAGATAAAACCTTGCTACTGCTTCATGGGTGGTGCATAAACAGTGCCTATTGGGAAAATCAAATTGATTACTTCAAAGAAAAATATAAGGTAGTAGCCATAGATTTGCCAGGTTTTGGGAAATCCACCTCGCAACGACAGGAATGGACCATCCAACAATACGGAACAGATGTTATTGAGGTCATCGACCAGCTCGGTTTATCAAATGTTATCCTGGTGGGACATTCAATGAGTGGGGAAATAATATTGGAAGCGGCCCTGAAAGATCATCCTTCCGTTATTGGGTTGGTCGGCATTGACAACTTTAAAATGATTGATGTACATTTCACGCCGGAGCAGCTGGCTGAAATGCAGTCATACATGGATTTGTTGCAAAAAGATTTTAAAAACACCGCTCCTGTGTACGCTGATAAAATGTTATTTCACCCATCGACAGATGAGGCTGTCAGAAACCGTGTAAAAAAGGATTTTGAGCATGCCGACCCTGAGATTGGATTTTCCGCTCTGAAGGAATTAATGAATTATAGCATGTTGGAATCTGCCGGGCTTGCGAATTTGAATTATAAGCTTTACTTAATTAATAGTGATTTTGTGCCTACCAATGCAGGCGGACTTGCCAGGCACTGCAAAAGCTCATTTGAAGTAGTTGATATACATGATACGGGACATTATCCCATGATTGAAAAGCCCGAAGAATTTAATAAATTACTCGAAGCGACTATCGAAGGCATAGAATAACATTGGTATTATAAAGGATGGTGGGTCATAAACAATAGGATTGTTCTATGACCCACTTCTTTTCATTATAACAATGTGGTACTTTAGTTAGCTTCCTAACCATGATAAGGTTGTGTTTACTGACTCCGGCCAAAAAGTGTTGATTATGTAATTTTCCCGGTATTTGGTCGTTCTGAAAATATGAAAGTTTTAGGTATCGTCATTGCCATTTCCTTTCTGGGTATAATTAATATTTTCGGCCAGCATCCACTAACCAGGAATAACGTGTTTTTTGAAGCCGGAGGTGCCGCTTTCTTTTATTCGATCAACTACGAAAGATTACTTTTGAAGAAAGCCGATCATAACCTGGGTGTCAGAGTTGGATTTTCCTATTTAAACCTTTTTGATGATCGGGGACGACAATTCACAGGGTTGCCGGTAGGTATTTCGTATCTTAAAAAACTCAAAAATAAATTTCTCGAAACGGGCCTGTCTTTTTCAGGACTCATTGATCAATATGATATTCCCCGGGCTGACAATGTAAATAGCAGAGCGATTAAAGATCTTGTTTTAATTCCCAGTTTTAGACTAGGTATTAGAAAACAGCCAATAAAGCCGGGACTATTTTGGAATGCCCTGCTCCAGTATTCTCTGGTAGCTGTCGACGACTACAAGACCTATAAATGGGATGATGCGGAAAGAAATTCAATACCCTTTTTAAGCCTTGGGCTTGGATATGCATTTCAATAATTGTCTGGTAAGCATAACCTGTGTCATTGACACCATTCCCTACAAGCAGCCCTTCCTCCTAAATCTTAAATAAGCTATCTTTAGGCTTTTCACTACTTTTATTCCATCAGGTTTGCTGGCATATGATTGAAAAGGCACAACAATGGTTCAGAGAAAAAGGGTGGCAGCCGTTTCCATTCCAGGAAGAAGCCTGGGAGAGTTATCTCCATGATTTTCACGGGTTAGTAAATGCGCCGACCGGTAGCGGTAAAACTTATTCACTGGCCGTGCCTATTTTATTGGAATTTTTACAAAATCACCCAGCCCACCATCCTAAAAAACCGGGTTTGCAAGCCATCTGGATCACGCCAATCAGGGCGCTGGCCAGGGAAATTCAAATATCTGTACAGCGGGCCTGCGATGCGTTTGATATTAACTGGCAGGTAGCTATTCGCACCGGGGATACATCCACCGCTGAGCGGGCCAGACAAAAAAGGAATACTCCCGAATTCCTGATAACAACACCCGAAAGCATGCATTTGTTGCTGGCGCAAAAGGATTATGAAAACCTCTTCAAAAACCTCAAGGCCGTGATTGCTGACGAATGGCATGAGTTGGTAGGTTCCAAAAGAGGCGTACAGGTGGAACTGGCCTTATCCAGGTTTAAAACGCTTTGCCCGAAGTTAAAAATTTGGGGCATCTCAGCCACCATCGGCAATATGGACGAGGCGCTGAATGTGTTGATGGGTAATGATTATAAGGCCGACAATGTAAAAGTAATTAAGGCCGATATCGAAAAGGAAATAGAAATTATTTCAATCTTACCCGATACCATGGAAAAATTTCCCTGGGGCGGGCATTTGGGGATTATCCTGCTGGAGAAAGTACTGCCCATTCTTTATGAAAGTAAAACCACCCTGATTTTTACCAACACGCGCTCACAGGCGGAGATTTGGTATCAGCGAATTTTACAGGCGGCACCAGACCTGGCCGGAGTGATTGCCATGCATCATGGATCTATTAGCAGGGAGGTAAGGGATTGGGTAGAAACTGCCCTGCACGATGAAAGATTAAAGGCAGTGGTCTGTACTTCGAGTCTGGATTTAGGAGTAGATTTCAGGCCGGTGGAAACGATCATACAGATCGGTGGCCCAAAAGGTGTCTCAAGGTTTATGCAGCGTGCCGGCCGAAGCGGTCATCGCCCCGGTGCCAAGAGTAAAATTTACTTCGTACCCACACAGGCGCTGGAGTTACTGGAGGCCTCTGCCTTGCGAAAGGCCATTGAGGTAAATGAACTGGAAGAAAGAATCCCCTTTATACGATCATTTGATGTGCTGAGCCAATACCTGGTTACGCTGGCAGTTTCAGGTGGTTTTGATCCCAAGATCATCTACCCGGAAATTCTTTCCACTTTTTGTTACGGGAGTATGTCAGAGGATGAATGGCATTGGATCCTCAATTTCATCACGACCGGAGGAAGTACGTTAGACGCCTATGACGAATTTAAAAAGGTCGAGGTAGAAAGAGGAATTTTTAAAGTAACCAACCGGCGTACCGCTATGCGTCATCGTCTTTCTATTGGCACTATTGTCAGCGATACCATGATCGAGGTGAAATATTTACACGGTCCCAGGATTGGTTCTATCGAAGAGTGGTTTATTGCCTCAATGAACATCGGCGATGTCTTTTGGTTTGCCGGTCGCTCGCTGGAATTAGTAAGTATCCGTGGCATGTCAGCTCTCGTGAGAAGGTCCAAAAAAAAGCGGGGAAGATTTCCCAGCTGGCAGGGGGGGCGCCTCGATCTCTCTTCCAAGCTTTCAGCCCTGTTGCGCCTAAAACTTAGTGAGGTAGCTTCCGGAAACCCAAAAGATCCGGAATTACAAAGTATCATACCGTTGATTGAAAAACAGCAGGAGGTATCCCTGGTGCCTTCCGAAGAAGAGTTTTTGATAGAGTCCATTCATACCAGGGAAGGTCATCACCTGTTTTTTTATCCATTTGAAGGTCGCAATGTGCATGAGGGTATTGCGTATTTGGTGGCACATCGTCTTTCCCAGATCCAACGCTTTTCATTCTCTATTGCCATGAATGATTATGGGTTTGAATTGCTGTCCGATCAGGAGATCCCTATTGAAGAAGCGCTTGGTATGGACTTGTTTGCTACCGACGATCTGTTTTATGATATCCAGGCCAGTATTAATACCAATGAAATGTCGCGCCGCAGATTCCGGGATATCGCCAGTATTGCGGGGTTGGTATTTCAGGGTTATCCGGGCAAATACGTATCCAGCAAACACCTGCAGTCTTCCTCCAGTTTGTTTTATGACGTATACCGGGAATATGAGCCGAATAGTTTATTGCTCAAGGAGGCATTTGAGGAAGTCATGGAATTTCAGCTGCAGGAAACCAGGCTGAGAAATGCTATGGACAGGATCAATAACCAAAAGATCATTTTAAAACACCCGGAAAATCCGACGCCGTTTTCTTTTCCGATCCTTGTGGAGCGGATCCGTGACAGGTATACTTCCGAAGAGCTAAAGGATAGGATAAAACGTATGACGCTGAAGTTGCAGAAAGGTTGATTAGTTGGGCGCTTTCAGTTTTGTCTCGCTGGTTCTACCCGGCGTTCACCTAATGCCTTTAATCCGGAAAGAATTAACTAAAAGTATTGGTCAATACTCAGGGATTTCTTTTCTTTGACATCCTTTCATTTTTAATTCCGGATGAAATTCGAATCTGTACAAATTAAGGAACAAACTTTTTTACTGCACCCGCTGAAGGCTATTTATTGGGTGGAGGAAAAGTCGTTGTTACTGGCGGATTTTCATTTGGGGAAAGCTTCCCATTTTCGAAAAAATGGCATTGCCGTACCCCAGCAGGTGATCTATTCAAATTATGCCAAGTTTAATCGCCTGCTCAAGGTCTTTCCCCAGGAGAAAGTCATTTTTTTAGGCGATCTTTTTCACAGCGATCACAATGAGGAGTGGGAAAAGTTTGGTGCCATGATCAATGCTTATAAGCAATTTCAGTTTTTGCTGATTTCCGGCAATCACGACATCATGGCCAGGCGCGAGTACGAAAAATTTAATATAGCCGTTTTTGACGAACCCTATGCGATGGGGCCGTTATTACTCACCCATCATCCGATAGAAGAAGTGCCGGAAGATTATTATAACCTGGCGGGTCATGTGCATCCGGGCATTAAGCTAAGAGGCAAGGCCAGGCAATCGTTGCGGCTACCTTGTTTTTATTTTTCGGATCGTCAGGGACTCTTACCGGCTTTCGGTAAATTTACCGGCATGGCGATGATTAGGCCAAAAAAAACGGACCAGGTTTTTGCACCGGTAAGCGACCACGAAATAATGAGCTTTTAAACCGACTGTTATGAGCATCAAGTACCAGGAGATACTACAGGAAATTCACGAAGAGATTAAACCCTTTAAAGGAGAAGGTCAAATAGCCACCTATATTCCCGAACTGGCCACCGTCGATCCGGATAAATATGGTATTTGCCTTCATTGCTTTGATGGCCAGGAATATACCCTTGGCGACTATGAGGAAAAGTTTTCTATTCAAAGTATTTCCAAGGTGCTGACGTTGTCCTTGGCCGTTTCTAAGATTGGTGAGAGAATCTGGGAGCGGGTAGATGTGGAGCCTTCGGGAGATCCGTTTAACTCGCTGGTTCAGCTGGAATACGAACAAGGTATTCCAAGAAATCCGCTGATCAATTCCGGGGCCATTGTGGTCGCGGATATTTTAGTTTCCATTCTGGATGATCCAAAAGAGGATTTTTTGAAATTTATACGCAGTATTTGCGGTAACGAAAGCATTAATTTTAACCCTAAGGTAGCTGCTTCGGAGAAGGCAACCGGCTTCCGCAATGCAGCCCTGGCCAACATGTTAAAATCATTTGATAACATTAAAAATGATGTGGATACTGTCCTGGATTTTTATTTCCACCAGTGTTCCCTGGAGATGACCTGCCAGGAGTTGTCGAGAACCTTTTTGCTATTTGCCAACCATGGAACTCAATATGGAGGCACTGAACAGATATTGCCAAGGCGTCTTGGCAAAAGGATCAATGCCATCATGCAGACCTGTGGATTTTACGATGAGGCTGGGGAATTTTCCTTTCGCGTAGGTTTGCCGGGGAAAAGTGGTGTTGGTGGGGGTATTGCCGCCATTTATCCCCAACAATATAGCGTGGCGGTTTGGAGCCCGCGATTAAATCCTAAAGGTAATTCGGTGCTGGGAATGAAATCCCTGGAATTGCTTACTACCAAGACGGGGTATTCTATTTTTTAATTGATAGTTGATAATTTTTTTGATCGTGAGAGGATAGGTTGAGCTTGTGGTGTAGGGTCATATGAAATTAAAATCACTTAAACCGCTTTGGCCAAAGTCAACACCACCCAACCCTCATTTCCCCGCGTCATCGCGAACAACGGGTTGGCTTAGCGGGTGGGTTGTGAAGCGATCCCTTGGCGAAAGCCTACTAATCCTTGCTAACCCACTATGCCCCTCGTACACCTAGGTTGCTTACACACAAAGTATGGTCCGGAAAGCCAAAGGATTGCTTCTTCACTCGCGCACTCGTTCATCGCAATGACGGTGGGAGAAGAGATGGATGTGGGAATCATTTCATGCCCTGAAACTGAAGCCAGGGGGAAATTTTTACCGTTCACTTTTTGTCTGGCTTTTGGTTATGATGATTTTGTTCCTTTCATGGCTAATTGTGATATCTTGTCCGCAGTCAAATCCAATGTCTTTTACCCATTTTCCACAGAGTCTGATTTCGGGAAAGGTTACCGACTGTGCGTAGGCTCGATCAAAGTGTTTGTGGTATACTTTTAAATGTCGTTTTCTCGCCGGCTGAGATTTTTTTTCTTTCCCCATGATAATATTTTATATGCATGAAAATATAATATATAAAATATTTATGCAAATAAAAACGCATAAAAATACTATTTTTCAATTTTAAAAATGTTTTAGAATTTTAAAAGCTCTTGTATATGCACGAAAACACAATAAATTTGCGGAGTGTCTAAATTAAAATTAAATCGAATTAAGTCAGTTCTGGCTGAAAAAGGGAAAACGAGCAAAGATTTAGCTAAGCATTTGAATAAGACAGAATCTACTGTATCTCGTTGGAGTACAAATGAAGTCCAGCCATCAATAGACACGCTTTACGAGATTTCAAAGTTTTTAGAAGTGGATATACGGGAATTGTTGGTCTCTACGCTCTAAATTGGTGGAAAACTTTATTTTTATTTTTAACCAACTCTTGGCAGATTCTGTCTATATCCAGCTATCCTATTTTACAAGAAAACCTGATTTTTAATTCTTTCAATAGCTGAAAATCGCCAATCTATCGAACCTTCATACTATCACAGATGCGGTGGATTTTTATTTTCTTAAACACAAAATAAGTGTTCAAAATTCGAAAATTGTATTTCTTGTTATGAAAATTTTCTTTATAAATCAGTTGATTGTAAATCCATTATATTAGCATGAAACGAAATTTAATTGACTTCATGTCAAAGTCAAGGTATAACAGGATCAAGATTGTGCTCGCCGAAAAGGAAAAATCAGCTAAGTGGCTGGCCGAGCAATTGGGTAAGGATAAATCTACGGTCTCGCGCTGGTGCACAAATGATATGCAGCCTACCATTGAAACTTTTTATAGGATAGCGGAAATTTTGGATGTGGAGGTGAGAATGTTGTTTATTCCAACTAAGTCTTAAAGTGATGACGCCAATCCGTAACTAGTTTAAGTTTGCAAACTTAAACTCAAAATAGCTAAAGTTTTAAACTTTAGTGATCCTAAGCCAAATTAAAAACTTGCCACATTTTTAAGCTTCTCTAGCCAAAAGTCAACATCTCCCCGCGTCATCGCGAATATTGGGCTGGCTCTGAGTGTTAGCTATGAAGCGATCCCTTAGCATAAAAAAACTGAGCTCAAATAACGCACCGTGCCTCCTGGTGCGTCTAAGCAGAGTGTGGCAGCGCAAGCCAGGGGATTGCTTCGGAACCCTCGCTTCTCGCCATCCCCTTCCTCACAATGACGTTGGATATGATAGGGATTTGGTACAGCTCATTCCGGCCTGACCCAATCCTGTGGCTGACATCATCGAATAACCATTCAGAAAATACAGAAGGTCATGAAATAATTTCTCCGTGATAATGGACGATAATCTATGACCTGAAATTATTTTAGAATCTACTCCTCCTCCACATGAACAGAATTCCCACTGGGATCCGTCAAATTGAACGCCGTAGCTCCCCATGGCTCTTTTTGTAATTCACGGGAAACAGTCGCACCGCTGGATTTAGCCGACTCATATATTTCTTTTACATTGTTTACTTTGAGGTAAAGATAGCCGGTACCGGCCTTTGTCCAGACATCTCCATATTTTGGTAATTCGTCAAGTATCAGGTGGATTTGTATGCCATCTCTTTCCAGGACAGCGTAATTTGTTGGTTCGCTCTCATGTTCTCCTTCATGAAGATAAACGGTTTTTAATCCTAATACCTGCCCATACCACTCGTAACACTTTTGGATATCATTGACAGGTAAAACTGTAATTGTTCTGATAAACTGTGGGTTGCTCATTTCCGGTTTTTGGTCAAAGAATAAAGTTTTGATGGCCCTAAGCTTCCAATATAAAAAATTATCGCCAGTTTTTACTCACGCAAAATGGGTATTCCCGCCCGGCTGCATTCACCGATAAAACCCCGATCTAAATATTCCCTATAACCATACTAATATCACACCAAATCATTTATTTTTGTATCCCATTGTCAAATTAAGGAACGCAGAACTTATGAATCCATTACTAGTACCGTTTGATACGCCATTTAACACGGCACCTTTTTCTAAAATAAAGGAAGAGCATTATTTGCCGGCGATCAAGGAGGCCATTGAAATTGCGAAAAAGGAAGTTGAAGGCATTAAATCAAATAGCGAGGCACCATCATTTGAAAATACAATTGAGGCTTTGGAAGCGAGTGGTAGCTTGTTGAATACGGTCTCTACAATTTTCTTTAATATAAATTCAGCAGAAACCAACGATCAGATTCAAAAGCTGGCACAGGAGATATCGCCGCTCTTATCTGCTTACAGTAATGATATCCAGTTGGATGCGGAACTATTTGCCCGGGTAAAAGAAGTTTACGACCAAAAGGACCAGTTAGACCTTTCCGTCGAAGGGGATACGTTATTGGACAAGACCTACAAAGGCTTTGTAAGGAATGGCGCGTTGCTGGGCACTGATGACAAGAACCGCCTACGGGAAATTGATAAAGAACTGTCTCAGCTTTCATTAAAATTCGGGGAGCATGTGCTGGCTGAAACCAATGCCTATGAGTTGGTATTAGACAATAGGGAGGATTTGAAAGGCTTGCCGGAAACAGCCATAGAAGCCGCGGCACAAATCGCCAAAGAAAAGGGGCACGAGGGAAAATGGGCGGTAACACTTGATTACCCCAGCTATGTGCCCTTCATGACCTACGCAGACAACCGTGCGCTAAGGGAAAAGCTGTTTTTGGCTTTTAGCAGCAGAGCCTTTGGTAAAGCCGAAAATGATAACCAGGATATAGTCTTAAAAATCGTCGCTTTGCGAAAGGAAAGAGCCAGTCTCCTCAATTACGAGACTCACGCTAACTTTGTACTGGAGCGCCGCATGGCGGAAAGTCCGGATAAGGTATTCGATTTTTTACATAATTTGCTGCGTCACGCCTTGCCCGTAGCCAAAGAAGAACTACAGGAACTCACCAGGTATGCACAAAAAATGGGTGCCCCCGAACCTTTACAACGATGGGATTTTTCCTATTATGCCGAAAAATTGAAGAAGGAAAAATTTTCTATCGAGGATGAATTGCTCAAACCTTACTTCAAACTTGAAAATGTGGTACAGGGTGTGTTCGGCGTAGCCACCAAGCTATACGGCCTTAATTTTGTAGAGCGAGATGATATTGATAAATACCACCCCGAGGTGACTACCTATGAAGTTACCGATGACAATGGCCAACACGTGGCCATATTCTATGCCGACTTCTTCCCTCGCCCCGGCAAAAGGGGCGGGGCCTGGATGACATCTTTTCAGGGGCAATTTAAAAGCCCGGAAAAGGAGCAAAGACCGCATGCCTCCATTGTGTGCAATTTTACCAAACCTACGCCAACCAAGCCATCGTTGCTTACTTTTAATGAGGTCACTACCTTATTCCATGAGTTTGGTCATGCACTGCATGGCATATTGGCGAATGGTCGCTACGAAAGTATCTCCGGCACTAATGTCTACTGGGACTTTGTGGAATTACCATCACAGGTACTGGAAAACTGGTGTTATGAAAAGGAATGCCTTGACCTGTTCGCCGAACATTTTGAAACCGGTGAGAAAATTCCCGCTGAATATGTTCAGAGGATCAAGGACAGCGCGAACTTCAACGAAGGCCTGGCTACCGTGAGGCAGCTTGGATTTGCTTTGTTAGATATGGTTTGGCACACCACCGATCCGGAAAAGATTGAGGATGTAGCAGATTTTGAAAAAGAAACCCTGCAACAAACCAACCTGTTTCCGGAGGTAAGCGGCATCAATATGAGTTGTGCATTTGCCCACATTTTCCAGGGTGGTTATTCTTCGGGTTACTATAGCTACAAATGGGCCGAAGTGCTCGATGCGGATACTTTTGAGTATTTTAAGGAGAAAGGCATTTTCAACCGGCAGGTCGCGGATTTATTCAAAAAACATATACTTTCTGCCGGAGGCAGCGAACATCCGATGACATTGTATAAACGATTCAGAGGTAAAGAACCTTCGCCTGAGGCACTTTTAAGGCGAGCCGGAATTTTGAAAGACAAAGTTGCTTAACCGCTTGGTCTTTACAAAGATGAGGCAGTATGACTGAAGTCACTGTTAAAAAAGGATCCATAGTGGACGTGGTGAAGCTTTCCATGCAAATCCCCGAATTTCATCAACCACATCAGGAAAATGAGTATCGTTTAAGGCTGGAAGACACCCCTCATTTAATTGCCATTGCGTTTTCTAAAAACGCGGCAGTCGGTTTTAAGGTGGGTTATCAGCGGGAAAATGACGGTTCATTTTATAGTTGGATGGGCGGTATATTGCCTGATTTCAGGAGGAAAGGCGTGGCCAGGTTGCTGGCTGACTACCAGGAAAACTGGGCCCGTCAACAAGGCTATCACACCATTAAAATGAAAACCAGAAACCGGTTGAAGCCTATGCTTTATTTTGCATTAGGCAATGGGTTTAATATCGTCAAGGTTGATCAGAGGGAATCGGTGGAAGAAAACAGAATACACCTGGAAAAACAACTTTAACATCAAATTCAGGAACATTTAAGGTATACAAGAGGTAGGCAAATCCAAATCCTTGAAAGAAAGTGATATGATTTGTGGTGAATTTTTATAATTTGCGATTTTTATTTTGCATAAATAAATGATCTTAAACCTATCTTTCATTAACAATATCTTAAAACATGGCCACTTCAAGAGGTGAATTCAGCTCTTCTTTCGGGTTTATCATGGCAGCAGCAGGTTCTGCCATCGGTTTAGGTAATATTTGGGGATTTCCCACACAAACCGCCCAGAACGGAGGCGCCGCTTTCGTTTTGGTTTATTTAGTACTTGCTTTCGTAATCGGTTATCCGCTGCTGATGGCAGAATTCATAATTGGAAGGCATTCAAGGTCTAACCCGGTGGGGGCTTACCGCGCTATTTCGGGAGGGAAGCCTTTCGTTCCCGTAGGTTATTTTGGAATTATTGTCGCAGGGCTCATCCTCAGTTTTTATTCTATTCTGGCAGGTTGGATGGTGGCTTATGCAGTCGAACCGTTTTTCAAATTAATTGGTGCCGACGATATGGCTGCGTGGACAGTGAATCAAGGTAATCTTAGCAGGAACATTTTATTTACTTCCATATTTTATCTTTTAACCATTGGCATCATCATAGGCGGTGTAAAAAGCGGTATTGAAAAATGGTCGTCGCGACTAATGCCCACTTTGATTTTTATGATGATCCTACTCACCATCTATGTGCTTACCTTGAGTGGCGCTTCTGACGGATTAAAGGTTTATCTGCTCCCGGACTTCAATAAAATAACCGACGCACAGCTAATCCTCAGCGCATTGGGGCAGTCATTTTTTTCTTTGTCACTGGGCGTGGGTACCATGTTGGTTTACGGGTCCTACATTGCCAATAAAGAAAACCTGGTTAAGCTGGGTGTATTTGTGACTTTGGCTGATATTGCCATTGCTTTCCTGGCCGGTTTGCTGATTATTCCTGCGATGTATGTTGCCGCCAATACGGGAACGGAGATTTTTGATGAAGGTGGTAATTTAATTTCCGGACCTACACTGGTTTTCCAAATCCTGCCGGAACTGTTTAATTCCATGGGTGCAATAGGTGTTCCTGCGGCGCTGGTATTTTTTATTCTTATGAGTATTGCCGCTTTGACTTCCTCCATCTCCATGTTGGAGGTGCCCGTTTCGTATGCCGTCGATACAAGAAATTTGCAAAGAAAAGCTTCTACCTGGGTGATCGGGGGCTTTTTCTGGGCGATTAGTATTATACTGGTTATTTATTTTGACAAGTTATTTGGCCTGGTGGTCAGCTTTACCACACAATATAGCCAGCCACTGCTGGGATTAGTGATCTGCATTTTTATAGGATGGGTGATGAACAGAAACAGTGTCTTGGAAGAGCTAAAGAAAGGAAATCCTGAAGTTGCCAATTCATTATTTATGAAGGTGTGGCCCTTTTTCGTAAGAATAGTTTCCCCCTTGTTAATTGTGATTGTTTTTCTGCAGTCCCTGAATGTTTTTTAATTAACAAAAAAGAATGTTGCAGGCCACGCCCTCTTTGTGCCTTGATGTCTTGGTGGTTAAAAAGATTCACCACCAAGACACCAAAGTTATCAAACGCCTTCGGCCTCTACTTCCTGTACCTCGGGTACCATTCTTTTTAGCAGGTTTTCAATCCCCGCTTTTAAGGTAATCATTGAGGAAGGGCAGCCACTGCAGGAACCTTGTAGCAGGACTTTTACGGTACCATCTACGTAAGAGTGAAAACTGATGGCGCCACCGTCCTGTTCTACCGCGGGACGAATATAATCCTCAAGAATGGCTTTAATCTTTTTCTCAATATCAGACTCATCTTCCGTACTTTCTGCTACTTCCTCCTCATAATCCTCTGCTAATACCGGTTTGCCGGCCTGTAAGTAATTTTTGATGAGGTTTTTTATATCATCCTGTATCTCTATCCACTCCACATCGGCAGCCTTTGTGACAGTGACAAAGTTGCTCATATAAAATACGCGTTCTACCTGCTTCAACCCAAATAATTCTGCCGCCAGAGGGGCTTTTGCTGCACTTGCCGCCGTTGGGAAATCATAACTCTTGCCTTCCGGCACAATCATAAAATCCAATACAAACTTTAGCGAGTTAGGATTAGGATTGGCCTCCAGGTACAAATTGACTACTTTATTTTCAGAATTCGTGTTTTCCATCTTATACCATTTTAATTGCCAACAAAGTTACAACAAAATAGTTCAAACCAGGATAACTTTGGGATCTAATCTGTACAGGTTAATTATGTTCTATGGTAGTAAGCTCATTATCAGTGGCCAGGCTTTCAGATGTCTTATCGCCAGCAACCAGCTCCCCTTCTGAATTTGCAACCAGGGTGGCTACAGTGGCATCGCCGGTAACATTAACTACTGTTCTGCACATATCCAGAATTCTGTCAACGGGAAAAATAATACCTATCCAGGCGGGGTTTAAACCTACGGATTCCAACACCAGGATCATCATGATCAATCCGGCGCTAGGCACCGCTGCCGAACCGATGGAGGCCAGCGTGGCGGTTAAGACTATGACTAATTGCTGGGAAAAAGTCAGGTCTACCATATGGAATTGTGCCAGGAATACTACGGCAACCGCCTGGTATAGACTGGTACCATCCATATTTACCGTGGCGCCGATTGGCAGTACAAAACTGGCTGTTTCCTCCGGTACTTTTAAATTTTCCTCTACACATTCCATCGTAACGGGTAAAGTGGCGACACTTGAACTGGTAGAAAAGGCCAGCAATTGGGCCGGGCTTAAACTCTTGAAAAACTTGACGTAAGTCATTCCCTTTATAAAGAATCGCATCACCAAAGGGTAGAATGCAAATACCATGAAGGCCAGTCCGATCACCAGCACAATAGAGTAAGAGCTTAATGCCTTAAAAATTTCCACTACCTTGGAGGGATCATCACCGGCCATACGCGATACTGTTCCAGCGAGCAGGGCAAATACGAAAAAGGGTGCGGCATTCATGACAAGGTGCACCATTTTTAAAAATACCTCATTGATACTGGTAATAAATTTTCTCAGGGGTTTGGTAGTATCCCTGGGTAAAGTGATGATGGTTATACCAAAGAAAATGGCAAAAAAGATAACCTGAAGCATCAGGCTATTGTTATTTAAGGACAAAAAGATATTGCTGGGAACCATATCGACAATAAACTGTAAGGGTCCCTGTCCTTTGGTAGCCCTGGCAGAAGACATTTTTGCGGCGATGTCCTCATTTGCCGGCGCCGACGCACCTCTTGCTGCTACCGCTGCTACTCTGTCTTTCATCGCATCGTCACAGGTAAGACAGGTGCCATCCAGGATTTCTACGTTATCATTATTGGAGGCCCAAAGCTCATATTCGATCCGGTTGTCTATTCTTTGTTCTTCGTCTACAAAAGAGCCGGGTTGTGCTGTGTTAACCACAAACAGGCCAACACCAACCGCGGTGACAGTAGTTGCTAAATAAAAAAATAGCGTTTTTGCACCCATTCTGCCGATTTTCCCCACATTAGATAGTCCGGATATTCCTTCAATGATAGAGAACAGTACCAGGGGAACGGCGATTAGTTTCAGTAAATTAATAAATATGGTTCCAAAAGGGGCGATCCAATCAATCGTAAATTTGCTCCATCCCAAAAAACTGGATAATACCGCCCAGATTACACCTAAAAACAAACCTATAAGTATTTTCCAATGCAATGCGAGCTTTTTCATTACGATAATTTTGTGGTTAAATTCAAAAGAAAGTGGTCTATGATCACGATGGCGGCCATTGCTTCCACAATGGGAACCGCTCTAGGTACAACACAAGGATCGTGCCTGCCTTTGCCTGAAACAATGGTTTTTTCCCCATTGACATCAATGCTTTCCTGATCATTCATGATCGTAGCCACGGGCTTAAAGGCAACATTGAAATAGATATCTTCACCATTGCTGATCCCTCCCTGGATTCCCCCGGAATAATTGGTTTTGGTTCTCACCTTCCCATCTTCTGTAAATATGGCGTCATTGTGCTGGGATCCTTTCATTTTCACACCTTCAAACCCGCTTCCATACTCAAAGCCCTTAACGGCGTTAATGCCCATCATGGCTTTGGCAAGATCGGCATGTAGCTTGTCAAAGACCGGCTCTCCCAGTCCGGCTGGCACACCGCGAATGACACAGGAGACCACCCCGCCTATGGTATCTCTGTCTTTGCGGGTATCATCGATCAGGGTTATCATTTTTTCTGCCATCCCGGGGTCAGGACAACGGACGATATTGTCTTCCGTTTTTGTCAAATCCAATTCCTGGTATGACTTATTCAGCTTTACATCCCCAACTTGTGATACGTAGGCATTGACCTGAATGTCTTTTGCATTCAGGTAAAGCTTGGCAAGAGCGCCTGCTGCCACCCGCGCTGCTGTTTCCCTGGCCGAACTTCTGCCGCCACCACGATAGTCCCTGACACCGTACTTTTCATGGTAGGTGTAGTCGGCGTGGGAAGGTCGGAATTTCTCGGCGATGTGGGAATAGTCTTTGCTCTTGGCGTCCTGATTCCAGATCAGTATCTGAATGGGAGTACCAGTGGCTTTTCCCTCAAATACGCCGGATAAAATCTGCATTTCATCATTTTCCTTTCGCTGCGTGGTAATTTTGGATTGTCCGGGTTTACGCCGGGCAAGTTCGCTTTGAATAAATGCCTCATCAACGGGCAGGCCGGCGGGACAGCCGTCTACGATAACGCCTATAGCTTTACCATGTGACTCCCCGAAAGTGGTTATCTTAAATTTTGTGCCGAAGGTATTCCCCATTAAGCTACTTTCTAAAAATAAATATCAAGGAAAGCACTAACATAATTAAAATAAAAATGTTAGCAAAAATTTTGGTATAAACATCGTCAATTCTGCTGGTTAATTTGTTGTCTTCAATATCAATGATATCGTAGAAACTCCCGAGGTCATTGGATGAAATAGCCAGATTTCTCTTGCTTTCTCCGGATACCTGCATGATGATGTTTGAGGATAAGGTGTCGTATTGGTCTAACTTGGTATTAAAAAACACCCAGCTGAAATAGTCATTCAGGTTGTAGGTGCCCGGCTCATTGGGAATGCCATAGTAGTTGAACTGTTTTACGCCGCTTACCTTTCCATTTCCCCTTTTTATATTTTGTTGGACATTAGGGGGGTAAAAATCAAATATCTCATCTTCTGGAATCTCCGGGTTGTTAATGGCCGAGATATTCCCTTCTCCAAAAATTCTGAAACTATAGCTGAAGCTTTCACCAGTCCTGGTTGTTTCCGGGCTTACTTTTTCCTTCAAATAATAATCCCCCACAGCCACCTGGTCTTTAAGTGGGTGCGGCGGAAGGTCTTTTACATTGATAATTTTAGGGAGCGAATAAAAGGTCTGAAAGTCTTCTTTTTTACTTCTCCCAAAAAAGGAGCGTTTTTTGGATACCTTGTATTTAATTAATTGTAAAGGCACAGAGTTTAGCTCAATAGGTTCCAGGTTCCAGGGGTAATAGGTTGATTGCAACAATTTATAGCGCATGTAACGCTTTTTATTTAAGACCACCAATTCTCCCTTGATGTTTTCTATACTAAAGCTCTCTTCCCAACAATTGGTGGGGCTGATCAATTTGGTCGCTTCTGAAACCTGTTTGCTGAGATCATAAAATTCCAATTCGGCCCGGTTTGCCTCGGAAACATAAAATGCCAAAGTTGTGGTGAACCCCTCTCCCAGATAAACTTCGTCCTTGTCGGTGGTCAATGCCAGAAAAGCATCGGCTTTAACGTCCATAAACTCTTCTTCGCCGCTGCTACGACCGAAATATTCATCAAAAATATTATTTGAGAAGGGATCCGATCGGGTGGTTCTTTGCGACGGAGGCCCGACTTTAATACTTTTGCCGGATGAGCTGAGCTTTTTACCATTCACTGTCATGGTAAACGGTTTTAACCGAAAGGTCCCTTCGCGCAGAGCCGCATATTGCTGGATGGTACTTTGAGAAGATGAAATTTGACCATTGATGATAGTGGTATTGGATGAGGAGGTCGTGCTGAGCTTTCGAAAACCCTCTATTTCCGGAAAATCATCGTAGTCTTTCAGTCGCTCATTGTGCACCGTTATCGTGATGGTAAAACTTTGATTACGCGCAATTTCATCGGGCCCCAATTCCAGGCTTACCTCCTGAGCTAATACTGCCTGATCAATGGTTCCAAACCCCAGCAATAAGAGGAGCCCGCTTCTTAGCAAAAAATGACGCATCAACATATATTTTACCTTAAAAATAGTCATGAAAATCGACCAGCTATTTTTTAATTCAAATACAAATTTAATGAACATTATACTTAAAAACTTTCCTGTTAATCATCTTCTTTGATTGTTTAACAAAATTTAACATATCATGTTATAATAATAATAGGAAACGCGCGTACCTATAGTGAGTTAACAAGCATTTAAATGATTTGTGTTTAGGCGGAATTAACTGGTTTCTAAATGTTTATGTTATTGTTAAGAATGTGCTATCTTTTCATACCAAATTACAATAATCGTAGCCAACCTGACCAGATTAACCCGGTAAATTCTTTTTTTGTTCAACTTTTTATTGTATATTAGAAGGTAATCCTTCAACAAAATTTACCAGTACTGAAAAATTAAATCAAACCAACCATTAATGTTAGAGTATTTTAAATTAATTCTATCTAAAGTTAGTTTTGATAGGAAGCTCTTTGAAAAAGAGTTGTTGAAAGCAATTAAGACTTTAATTCCTGATGAATTGAGGGAATTGAGGAAATGGTGTTACGCGAAGTTTGGAGATGTTTACCAACCTATTCTTAATAAATGTTTCCTTACTAATACTTGAAATTTTATCATCCAGCCCCATTTGTTTGGGGCTTAATTATTTAAAGCCCTCCTGGTAAGTATTTTTTTTAGATTTTATGGTCATCTGATTTTTTTTGGTTCAGAAAAGCTATATTTCTTTTTAGTCCTTCGTATTTGGTCCTTTTAACGGCTGATCCTTTGAATAGCCGATTGAAAATATCATTTGTTATTTCTAGCCAATCATGCGGTTTCATCTGCTGCAGTTCTTCGGTGGGTTTAAATTTCTCTTCCCGGTGTGGTCTGGAGAACCGGTTCCAGGGACATACGTCCTGACATATGTCACAGCCAAATATCCAATCCTTATAGCTGCCGCGAAATGCAGCCGGGATTTCCTCTTTTAACTCTATGGTGAAGTAGGATATACATCTGCTTCCATCAACGACATAGGGCATGGGGATGGCATCTGTTGGACAGGCGTCCATGCATTTTGTGCAGGTGCCGCAGTGATCTGCAACCGGGCCATCGCAGGCGAGTTCCAAATCGAGAATAATCTCTGCCAGAAAAAAAAAGCTCCCCATTTTTTGGTTTAGTAATAAACCGTTTTTGCCAATCCATCCGAGACCCCCTTTTTTTGCCCAGACCCGCTCGAGAACAGGAGCCGAATCGACAAAGACCCTGCCGTTCACTTCACCGATGTCATCTTGAATGCGCTGAAAAAAAACTTTCAGCAAATCCTTTATCACATAATGGTAGTCTTTGCCAAAAGCATACTTGGCAATTTTATAACCGGAAGATTCATTGAAGTCCCGCTGTGGATAGTAATTATAAATTAAAGAAATTACAGATTTGGCACCGTCTACTAGTTTGGTCGGATCCAGTCTTTTATCAAAATGATTAGCCATATAGGCCATTTTACCGTGCATTTGCTGATTTAACCATGATTCCAGCCTTGGTGCTTCTTCCTCCAGAAATTCTGCCTTCGAGATCCCGCAAAAATCAAATCCCAAATCTTTGGCCATGGTTTTTATCTGCCTCGTCCGCCTTTCCAATATAGATTTATTAGAACTCATTTGATACCAAATAATTAAAATGGGCGCTGAATTTTATCTCTAAAATACCTTAATTGACACAAGAATTTTTGGAGCATATAATTTTGTTTTTAACCATTTTCGAATTTAAAATTATCTTGCAGTTTTTCGAAGTAATTTGGCCTATTACTTTAACATAAATTCATTGTATTTTTTAAAGAACTTTTAAAAAAAATATTCCAAATATTCGATCCTGACGCCAAAATAAAAAGTCAAGTCCCAGGTCATTTTTTTCTTTATTTTTTTTTTCACAAATTTGTTTCCCTTGTTCTTCCAAGGGGCTCAAACTTTCACCTTAAACTTTAAGTAGTCTATGCAATTGAACTGTAGCGCGGTATGGGATGAGTGTCTCCATGTAATTAAGGAGCAAATTGGTGATCAGAGCTTTAAGACATGGTTCGCACCAATAAAACCTCTAAGACTTGAAAGCAATGTACTCACCATACAAGTCCCAAGCCAATTTTTTTATGAGTGGCTGGAAGAGCATTACGTTCACATTATCAAGCAGGCGCTGGATCAAAAATTAGGTTCGAAAGGAAGACTTGAATATTCAGTCATCGTCGATCAGGGCGATGATCAAAACAGCCCATATACTATTAACCTTCCCACCAATAAGGGAAATTCAAAAGCGCAGGGAAATTATGCTCATAATAATTTCTATAAAAGCCCTTTTGACCTCAGGGCTATTGACCGGTTGAGACATGCCTCACAACTCAATCCGCAATATTCATTTGAAAGTTATATTGAAGGAGATTGTAACAGGTTGGCCAGGTCGGCCGGATATGCGGTTGCGAAGCGACCTGGAATTACTTCATTTAACCCTTTAATGTTATATGGTGGCGTGGGTTTGGGCAAGACCCATTTGGTGCAGGCTATTGGTAATGAGGTGAAGAAAAACCTTCCTGATCAATTTGTATTATATGTAACCTCTGAAAACTTTACCAATCAATTTATTGAGGCACTTAAGAACAATAATGTTCAGGATTTTTCAAACTTTTACCTGCAGGTTGATACCCTGATTATCGATGACGTGCAATTTTTGTCCGGCAAAGAAAAAACGCAGGAAATATTTTTTCATATTTTTAATCATTTACATCAGTCGGGCAAGCAAATTATTATGACTAGCGACTGCCCTCCGAGGGATTTAAAAGGGCTGGAAGAAAGGTTGCTATCCCGCTTTAAGTGGGGACTAACCGCCGATTTGCAACAACCGGATTTTGAGACCCGGGTAGCTATCATTCAAAGAAAGCTGCAGGCGGATGGTATCTATATTCCCGACAATGTATTGGAATACATTGCCTATAGTGTTGATACCAATATCAGAGAACTGGAAGGTGTTGTAATTTCTCTAATTGCTCATGCTTCCCTCAACAGGAGAGAAATCGATCTGGAACTGGCCAAGCAAACGTTGAAAAATATCGTTCACAATATTGAGACGGAGGTAGGCATAGATTATATCCAAAAAGCGGTTTCGGAATATTTTGAGGTAACACCAGATGACCTGAAGGATAAGACCAGGAAGAAGGAAATAGTTATTGCCAGACAAGTAGCTATGTATCTTTCAAAAGAATATACCAACCATTCCCTGAAGGCGATCGGGTACCATTTTGGTGGTCGCGACCACAGTACCGTTATTCATGCAGTACAATCTGTAAATGACATGATGGATACAGATGCCAATTTCAAACATTCAATTGAAGGCATGCGCAAAAAATTGAAGATGAGAACAATCTGACCTGACCCAGGAGATTGTTTATAGTCATTCGTTGACTCAATAGAAAAATAATTCGTCTACAAATACCCAGCCTGGCTCGCCTTTGCCACTGTGCCAGGCAGGAAGCTTTTTCATAGGAAAGGCTTTCACCTGGTAATACCGGAAATCTGACGCCGGCATGGGCATCGCAATACCCATGACCCCATCAGGCTGGTACTCAGCAGGTTGATTGGGTACAATTCTCTTCAAAAGCTTTATATTTTGGCGATCATTACCACCCCATACCTCCACCTGGACCGGTGGCATGATGTATTGTCCCATGTTCATGCCATAACTCAAAACCAGCTGCTTTAAAGTAGGAGGATTTTCACCGAAATCAACCCAGACCGCCAGCGGCTTGTCCTGGTAGCCTAACCAGGACTTACTATTAAAACCAGTGGCATTTCCCTTTTCGAGATCAATCAATGATGTGGCACCCTTGCCCTTGTATTTATTGTGTGGCGAATTGATCAACTCTGCCGTTACAGGCGGCTGTCCCTCGACAAAAAACTCATAAACCCTGGCCTCACTGGTCAGCCATCCCTCCTTGTAAGCGATGGTTTTAACGCTGGTAAAGGATTGTACTTCAATGGGTGATTCGTAAAGTGCTGACGAAATACTGTCGGGATCGGAACCGTCGGTCGTATAGCGGATAGAGACCCCGGGCATTTTGTGTTCCAGTACTACCTTTTCGCCCTGCGCTAAAATTTTGTTTTTATTTTTCAGCAAAGGTGCGGTTAACCTAATAGGGCTTTCCTGATTTGCTGAATATCCGTGATAAAAGCTTATCTCAGGCCATTGATTTTTCAGATCGGTCAATTCGCCGTCGTCAATGCCGGTATTCCACAAGTAAACATCTTTAATGGCTGGCAGAGCACCCAAATGCTCTGAAATTCCTATATCTACCGCAGTGCCGGATAATGAAAGAGATTCCAATCTGGTGCAATTTTTAAGATAGGTCAAGGCAGCATTGCTGACCTCAGTATTATTGAGCTTGAGTTCCTCCAGGTTGCCGAAATTTGCGATAATGTTCATGTCCTCATCTTTGATGGGCATGTAGGCCAGATTTAAAGAAACAATCTGATCTTTTACTTTTTTCAGCTCTGTCAGATACTCGGGTTTGTAGGCGGTTTTGACGTAGATGTTGACATCGAGTGCAGGTGATAGTGGTGTTTCCTGCGTAACGGTGCGGTAAGGGTTGTTTAATGAAGATACCAATTCCTCGCTGGCGAAATCAAAATCATTGCGGGCCTTGGGCGCTTCTTCCTCCATAGACTTCATGCGTTGATTTGCTAACATAAACAGGCTATCGGCAGGATTGAGTTGTTTGAGGGACACTTCCGGATCGGCGCCTGCGCCAATCCAACTTTTCAGCAGTGCCAGTTCCGAAGCGCTAAGCTGCGATTTTCCCTCCGGCGGCATATGATCTTCGTGTTCCAGGGGAAGCAGGGCTCTGATGATGAGCTCGCTTTCGGCAGTATTTCCTTCCACCCATATTGGCCCGTTTTCACCCCCTTTGTTCATAAGCGCAAAGGTTGACATATCCAATGCTCCCTTGTGTTTTTGCGCGTTGTGGCATGACTTACATTTGGCTTCTAGAATTGGATCCACAAAGGCTTCAAATATCGGAGTAGCCTCGGTTATTTTCTTTTTTTGGGCTCTGGCGATTGGCTCGGTGAGGAAGTCTGTGCCATGGGTAAGCCCCGCACCGAAATGACCGGCAAAGAAAAGTGTGACAAAGCTGGTATAGAGCGTGATCTTATACCAAAGTATCTTTTTATCGATCAGCAAAAGTAAATAAACCAGGTAACTTACCGATACGCCTATCCATTTATGCAAATCCATAAGGCTTGAGGTGCTATCCTCTTCCAGGGAAAGGAAAAAACCCATAATGGCAGCAGCGGAAGTTGTGACAGCCGTAAATCCCAGCAGGGCCTTTCGAATCTTTTCATAGGAGGCGGGTTCCAGATGAGACCGGAACAGGTCCAGGAACACCAGCAACACGATCAGAACAATAGGAAAATGCAACATCAAAGGATGCATTCGTCCCAAAGGCTGCAACCAGAAAGGGATGGTTACTTGGGCCTCGAAAATCAGAAGAAAGGTTAGCAGACAAAGAAGAAAAAAAACAAAATGAGAAATAATTTTTTCCAATGTGGCCATATTACGCTAAAATTCCATTAACTAATTTTCCATGCACATCTGTTAGCCTAAAACGCCTGCCCAGGTGTTTGAAAGTGAGTTGTTCGTGATTTAATCCCATTAAATGGAGGATCGTAGCATGCAGGTCATGTACATGCACTGGATCTTTTATAATATTATATCCAAATTCGTCTGTCTCGCCATAGGAAATTCCGGCTTTAACGCCACCGCCGGCCATCCAAAGGCTGTAACATCGCGGATGATGATCACGACCGTAATTTCCATCTGATAATTTTCCCTGACAGTAATTGGTTCGTCCAAATTCTCCTCCCCATATAACCAACGTTTCGTCCAGTAACCCGCGCTGCTTCAGATCTGTTACTAACGCAGCTGAGGCGCGATCTACATCTTGTGCCTGTAAAGGCATCTCACCTACCAGGTTGCCATGTTGATCCCATCCCTGGTGGTATAGCTGTATGAACCGAACACCTGATTCTGATAATTTCCGGGCCAGCAGGCAGTTGGCGGCGTAGGTGCCGGGCACCAGGCAATCAGGGCCATACATCTTGATAATATGATCAGGTTCTTTTGAAATGTCCGTTATCTCAGGCACAGCCGTTTGCATGCGGTAGGCCATTTCGTACTGTTGTATTTTAGCATGGATTTCCGGATCTCCAAATTCCTGATATCCCATTTCATTTAACGCTTCCAGTTGGTCCAGCATCTTTTTTCGACTGCCCATATCCATACCTTCCGGGTTATTCAGATAAAGGATGGGATCTTCTCCCGAACTAAATTGTACACCCTGATGAATACTATCCAGAAACCCGTTAGTCCACAATTTGGAGTATACGCCTTGCCCATTTCCCCGTCCTCTGGACAGCAGCACACAAAATGCCGGCAGGTTTTTATTTTCACTTCCCAGCCCATAACTAAGCCACGCGCCCATACTTGGCCGGTTACCTACCTGCGCTCCGGTTTGCATAAAAGTAAGTGCAGGGTCATGGTTAATGGCCTCCGTGTGCATGGTTTTAATCACACAGATATCGTCAGTGATTTTTGCAATATTGGGGAATAGCTCACTTACCCATGTTCCGGACTGACCATATTGGCTAAAGGCAAACTTGGAACCTACTAATGGAAATTTTGACTGGTTGGCGGTCATACCGGTAAGGCGTTGTTCTCCTCTTACCGATGCGGGCAAATCTTCTCCGAACATCTTGTTCAATGTCGGTTTGTAATCAAAGCTTTCCAATTGCGACGGCGCTCCATTTTGAAAAAGATAGATAATGCGTTTGGCTTTTGATGCAAAATGTTTGAATCCAAGTGGTACACTTTCAGCCTCGTCGGTAGTGCCTTTAAAAATACCCGGTGCCAGCATTGAACCCAGTGCCACGCCCCCGACTCCTAATCCAAGCTTACCCAAAAAATGGCGTCGGTTTATATTTAAATGATGTTCCAAGAAAGGTTTTTCCATGGTCTTTATTGTCTGTTAACTTTTAGTGATAGCCTCCTCCATATTATAAACAGTATGTATTACCTGCATCAGGGCGGCTACCTGGATCTTATCTTCAGTTTCCTTTGCGGGAAATTCCCCGATTGTGATAAATTTATTGGCTTCCTGAGGATGCTGTGAAAATCGCTGCAGCTCTTCATTATAATAATTAATAAGTAAAGTTTTTTCTTCCTCTACAGAGGCCCGGCAGAGTATTAGCTGAAAAGCCTTTTCGATTTTTTCTTCAATGGGAATATGTTCTGTAATCAACTTCTCCGACAGTACCCTGGAGGCTTCCAGAACGGTCGGATCGTTGAGCATCACCAGCGCCTGCAACGGCGTGTTGGTATTAAGTCGTCGCACTTCGCACTGATCTCTGTTTGAAGCATCGTACATCAACATTACCGGAGGAGGCACCGTTCTTTTGATGAAGGTATACATTCCTCTGCGATACAGATCACCACCGTGATCCTGAATATAGGTTTGCAAAAGCCCCCTACCTGAGGTGGAAGACTCCCAAACCCCTTCCGGTTGATAAGGCTTTACACTGGGCCCACCGATTTCCGGGTTCAGCAAGCCGCTGCTGGCCAGTACATGATCCCGCACCATTTCCGCACCCAGGCGGATTCTGTTGGACCTGGCCAGGTATAGGTTTTCGGGATCTTTTTCGATTGCCTTTTTGTCCAGTTTTGATGATTGCGTATAGGTCGAGGACATAACAATCAGCTTAACCAACCTTTTCATATCCCAACCATTATTCATAAAGTCGAGCGCCAGCCAGTCCAGCAACTCGGGATGGGTTGGCAGCTCTCCCTGCATGCCGAAATCACCGGAAGTTTTCACAATACCACGCCCAAAGATTTCCTGCCATATTCTATTAACCAATACTCTGGAAGTCAATGGATTATCCCGGCTTATCAACCATTTTGCCAATCCGAGTCGATTCTTTTCAAATCTGGTAGTATCGTATTCCAAAATGGCTTCCGGCGTTGCAAAAGCTACCTTTTCTCCTTTAGCATCATAATTACCACGCGTAAGAATGTGTGTGTCCCTGAGGCCCATTGAGTCTTTCATGACCATTACCTCAAGCGTAGCTGTATCTTTTTTATTCACAAATGAAAGCACCTTTTCAAGGTCCTCGTCGGTAATTTCCATGTTGGGAGGATCGGCAAATGAGGCATCTATGGTGCCAACAATACCTTTCTCAGGTACGTGATTGAAAAATGCAAAGGTACTGTAATAATCTCTCTGAGAGATGGGGTCGTACTTATGATCGTGACATTTGGCGCACTCAAACGTCAATCCCAAAAATGCTTTGCCAAAAGTATTGGTACGGTCGGTCACGTATTCAATTCTATATTCCTCATCGATTACCCCTCCTTCCTGCGTGATCTTATGGTTTCTGTTGAAGCCAGTGGCGAGAATGGTCTCCCGGGTTTTATCGGGGATCAGATCGCCGGCCAATTGCCAGGTAAGAAATTGATCGTACGGATAGTTTTGGTTGAAAGCATGAATAACCCAATCGCGCCATGGCCACATGGTTCTCAACCCGTCATCCTGGTAGCCGTGCGAGTCGGCATACCTGGCCACGTCAAGCCAATGGATGGCCATCTTTTCGCCATAATGCTGACTGGTGAGCAATTCATCTATTAATTTTTCATAAGCTTCAGGAGAATCATCACTCAAAAATTTTTGCTGTATTTCCAGGGTGGGAGGAAGGCCCAGCAGGTCAAATGACACGCGTTTGAGCAGGTGCACCTTATCGGCTTTTGGGTTTGGCGATAATCCGACCTCTTCCATCTTTTTCAATGTAAAATAATCGATTTCATTGGTTATCCAGGAGGCCTCATCAACGGTGGGAATTGTGGGCATTTGTGGCGGAACGAGAGACCAGTGAGGTTTGAACTCCGCGCCCTGCTCAATCCATTTTTTGATCAGCTTAATTTCGTATTCCGAGAGTTTCATGTTGGAAGAAACAGGTGGCATCACCAGGCTGGTGTCCTCGGAGGTCACCCTAAGAAATACTTCCGATGCTTCCGGATTATGTGGAACAATAGCGTAGCGGTCTTCATAATCTTTCAAGGCTGCTAAAGCCCCTTCCCGGGTATCCAGCCTCAGGTCCTCCTTTCTCTGGCTGGCATCCGGGCCGTGACATGTAAAACATCTATCGGACAAAATAGGCCGGATGTGGAAGTTAAAGTCAACTTTATCCGGGATCTTTGCTGTCCCTTCGGAAGATTGACAACCGGTCATACCTACCGGTATCACCAGTACCATGACCATACATAAATATAGATACCGCTCAGATATAGATTTGAGCTGTATACATAATCTTCTGATGGGCTCAATCCCGCGTCGCCTGGGCCAGAGGCCTTGAGTCAATTTAATCATTTCCCAATTAATATTCATACCTAACTTTTGGAGTATCTTTAACACACCAACCACCTTAATTAGCATTGGCTCAAGTGTCTCACATCACTTCTATAAAGGATCAAATGAAAGCACCTGCTTAACCCCGTAGCCATAAAGATACTCAAAAAAAAATCCCTTTAAAAGCTATCTAAAGCGTATTAGGTGAAATTTTAATCATTCTTATGGTATAAATTGTTCAATTTTACCAGTTAAATAGTCACTGGTTAATTTCAGGGCTAATTGACCTGGTTTAAAAAAAGTAAGAATAATATCCTCTGACCCCTTTTTCATTGATCCCTTCGATCCTAACTCTGCCTCTAATATTTTCCAGGGTTTCTGCCAACTGCTTCGGGGTTTTCATCGGTTTTCTATTGATGGAAGTAATGATAAACCCTTCGCGAATCCCGAGCCTTCTAAAAAGCCCGTCTTTTATTTTCAATACCCTGATACCATGGTCAATGCCCAGTTGATCTCTTTCAGCTAAAGAGACTTTTTCAAGGTCCACGCCTAGTGAGTTAAAGGTATAGACTTCACGCCTGATCAGGCTGGTGGTACCCACCCTGTTGGTCAAAGTCAGGGACTTGCTTTCGATCTGATTTTTCCGCCTGTATAAAACATTAATACGATCTCCCGGGGAATAATAGCTCATTTGTTCATCAAACGCACTTTTACTATTCAGAGGGACCTGATCAATTTCGAGGATAATATCTCCTTTCTGTAGTCCTTCTTTTTCAGCCGCACCATCCTGCTGAATGTAGCTAAGCACCACCCCGTTCAAGTCTTCAACCTCAATGGCTTCGGCTATTTCAGGGGTCAGGTCAAGGACCTCAGCGCCAAAAAATGCCTTTTGTGTTTCCCCATAAGTAATCAGGTCGTTAACCACCTTTTTTACAATATCAACCGGTACGGCAAATCCATAGCCCGCGTAAGACCCGGTTCTTGATAATATTGCCGTATTGATCCCAACCAGGGCGCCATTGGCATCGACCAGCGCTCCCCCGCTATTGCCAGGATTGATGGCGGCATCAGTTTGAATAAAAGATTCCAGCGGAAATCTGCCTTTTAAAATATTGATATCACGTCCTTTGGCACTTACGATACCAGCTGTTACGGTGGAGGTAAGGTTAAATGGGTTGCCAACAGCCAAAACCCATTCGCCCACTGCCAGGTCTTTTGAACTTCCTAGCTGAATTGCGGGGAAATCATTGCCATCTATCTTCAACACTGCCAAATCACTGGAGGGGTCGGTTCCCACAACCTGGGCAGGATAAGTTTTTTTTCCATGTATTACCTCAATTATTTCAGCGTCATCTACCACGTGATTGTTGGTGACAATGTATCCGTCACTGGCATAAATAACGCCTGACCCACTGCCGGTAGTTTGTGATCTGCCACCTTCGAAAAACCAATCCAACCATGATCCTCTGCCATACTCCTGACTGGATATGGTCTTAATAAATACGACGGAATTTGTGCTCTTTTCAGAGGCATAAACCAGGTCGTACCTGGTATCCGGCATATCCTGGTAAACAGTTGTATTTTTTGGTGTGTCGGATTTGTAGGGTACTTCAAATTTAGCATAGCCGGGATCAGCGGCCTTCGCCATATAGGTGTTTTCAGGAGAGGCAACCTGACTTTCCGGCTTGAAATAATCATAGGTAAAGGCACCGCCAATTCCGCCTAAGAATGAGAGTGCTATTAAAAACAAATTCTTTTTCATTACTATTGTGGGTATTAGTACTTTTCCAATTATAACTCAAAAATAAAGCCTTGGAGTTATTTAATAAATTGGTTTAACACAATTTAACATTTTGCTGACTTCCTGACAGTATGCTGCCGGATTTAAGGAAAAAGGGAGTGACACTATTGTGCTGTCGTCTGTGGATAATTATCTGATGAATCAAAATGTAAAATGCAATATTGTAAGATCACTTTATTAGATTTGCAGAATTATGGGCGTGAGATCTTTATTAAGTAAACCCTTTGCCAGGTATGTTGTAAGCCAACAAAATAAGTGGGTCAAAAATCCCGGGCATTACCAGCGTCAAATTTTTAAATACCTGATTGACAATGCACGTCACACCAAATTTGGTAAAGACCACGGCTTCAGCGATATCGCAGCTTATGACGATTTTAAGCGCCAGGTGCCGGTTGGGGACTATGAATTGATCAAACCCTATATTGAGCTTGTTAAGAAAGGAGAAAAGGATGTATTGTGGAAAGGGGTGCCCATTTACTTTTCAAAAACCTCCGGGACAACTTCCGGCATAAAATATATCCCCATTACCAGGGAGTCCATTTCAAACCATATCAATACAGCAAGAAACGCCTTGTTGAATTATATCCACGAGACGGGAAATTCAAAATTTGTGGATGGAAAACTTATATTTTTGTCCGGTAGCCCCGAGCTTGACGAAACATCGGGTATACCTACCGGCAGGCTTTCGGGTATTGTGAATCATCACGTGCCGGACTATCTCAGGGGAAATCAAATGCCCGGTTACAAAACCAATTGCATTGAAGACTGGGAGGAGAAACTGGAGAAAATTATTGCTGAGACATTAGACCAAAATATGACCTTGATCTCGGGTATACCGCCCTGGGTACAAATGTACTTTGACCGAATACATGATAAAACGGGCAAGAAGATCAAAGACGTTTTCCCCGGATTTTCGCTATTTGTTTACGGTGGTGTGAATTTTGAACCCTACAAAGCCAAACTATTCGATTCCATTGGCAAGGTGATAGATTCTGTGGAGACTTATCCGGCCTCAGAAGGATTTATTGCTTTCCAGGATTCGCAAAAAGAAGAGGGGCTTCTGCTCAATTTAAACAGTGGTATTTTCTTCGAGTTTATTCCTGCCGATGAATATTTTTCGGACAATCCGCGCCGGTTATCAATAGAAGAGGTGGAGCTTGGGGTAAATTATGCGGTAATTTTAAATAATAATGCGGGCTTATGGGGTTATTCATTAGGTGACACGGTGAAATTTGTTTCAAAACAACCGTACAGGTTATTGGTCACTGGTCGGATAAAGCATTTTATTTCAGCTTTTGGAGAACATGTTATCGGAGAAGAAGTGGAAAAGGCTATGAAATATGCCATGCAGGAGCATAAAGAAGTCGATCTCATGGAATTTACCGTTGCCCCTCAGGTAACCCCGGTGGAGGGATTACCCCTGCACGAGTGGTATGTGGAGTTTAATAATGAGCCGACAGATTTGATCGCTTTTGAAAAAACTCTAAATTTACAGTTGCAAAAATTAAATACCTATTATGATGACCTCATTTCCGGAAGTATTTTGAGGGAATTAAAAGTGATCAAATTACAAAAAGACGCATTTAGAAATTACATGAAGGCACAAGGAAAATTGGGTGGTCAGAATAAAGTTCCCCGGTTATCAAATGACAGAAAAATTGCCTCCGGACTTACTCCCTTCATCATTAATGACTAATAGAGGAAAACATTGAAACAAGAAGGGAAAAGACATATTGCTATCCTTGGATCTACTGGTTCTATCGGCACCCAAACACTAGAGGTCATTGAACAGCACAATGACAGATTTGTGGTAGAGGTGTTAACTGCACAGGATAATGCCGCCTTGCTCATTGAGCAGGCTCGGAAATATCAGCCCAATGTGGTGGTGATTGGCAATGAAACCCACTACGAGACGGTTTTTGACGCCCTGGATCCACTGGATATTAAGGTTTATGCCGGGGAGAAAGCCCTGTGCTCGGTGGTTACCATGGATGATATTGATCTTGTGGTGACGGCATGTGTTGGTTATGCGGGATTAAAGCCTACCATAAAAGCCATTGAGGCTGGAAAAACCATTGGCCTGGCCAATAAAGAAACATTGGTAGTGGCGGGAGAATTGATCACAAGGCTAGCTCTCGAGAATGGTGTCAGCATATATCCCATTGACTCTGAACATTCCGCCATTTTTCAATGTATAGTAGGCGAATTTCACAATAAAATAGAAAGAATCATTTTGACCGCCTCCGGTGGACCATTCCGGGGACGGAACAAGTCATTTTTGGCTTCTGTAACAAAGGAACAAGCACTGAAGCACCCTAACTGGGAAATGGGTGCAAAAATAACAGTTGACTCAGCTACCCTGATGAATAAGGGACTGGAGGTTATAGAAGCGAAGTGGTTATTTGGGTTGAAAATTGACCAGGTGGAGGTAGTTATCCACCCACAATCCATCATCCATTCCATGGTTGAATTTGAGGATGGTTCTATAAAAGCGCAACTTGGGTTGCCGGATATGCGTATCCCAATACAGTTTGCGTTAAGTTATCCGGAAAGGTTAAAATCCAATTTCCCTAAATTTAATTTCGCAGATTATCCGTCTTTAGATTTTGAAAAACCAGATACAGACACTTTTAAAAATCTTCGTTTAGCGTTTGAAGCCATTGATAAGGGAGGCAATATGCCCTGTATTCTCAATGCCGCCAACGAAGTGGTTGTTTCTGCGTTCTTAAAGGATAGGATAGGATTTTTGCAGATGTCTGAGGTGGTGGAGGAGTGTATGTCAAAGATTAGTCATATCAGCTCTCCTACACTGGAAGATTATGTATTAACAGATAAAGAAACTAGAGTTAAAGCAATAGAATATATTAGATAAATGGAAGCATTGATAATGGCTGCCCAGTTGATCCTGGGACTGTCGATTTTAGTAGGGATCCACGAGTTTGGACATATGATAGCTGCAAAGCTTTTCGGCATGAAGGTCGAAAAATTTTCCATCGGATTTCCACCAAAAATTTTTGGTGTCAAATATGGTGAAACCGAATATTCCATTGGAGCCATTCCTTTAGGTGGTTTTGTTAAAATATCTGGGATGATCGACGAGTCGCTCGATACTGAAAGTCTTTCCAAAGAACCGGAGCACTGGGAGTTCAGATCAAAGCCGGCATGGCAAAGGTTAATTGTGATGTTAGGCGGCGTTATCATGAATGTCTTTTTGGGGATTTTTATTTTTATAATCCTTGTATTCAATTATGGCGAACCTTATATCTCAAAAGAGGAAGTCAACAAATATGGGTTATATCCCACCGAATTAGGGGCTGAAATTGGATTTAGGGAAGGGGATAAGGTTCTAAAAATCAATGGACAGGACTATCAAAAATTCTCTGATATTACTGGTCCCGATGCCATCCTTGCCGATAATGGCTACTACGAGGTGCTGAGAGATGGTGAAATTATCAGAATTGATATCCCAAGTGATCTTTTGGATAAAATCTCTGACAGCAAAAATAAAGATCAGCTACCTTTTGTGAAGCCTCTTCGACCTTTCAGAGTGGCGGAAGTCTCAACAGGTAAAGGGGCCGATTATGCCGGCTTAAAAAAGGGAGATATCATTGTTGAAGCAAATGGAATAAAAATTGATTATTTCCATCACCTATCCAAGGTTTTACGTGAGAATAAAGACAAAGAGGTCAGTTTGAAATATACGAGGGATGGTGTTGTCCATTCCACAAAAGGTTATGTGGATGAGGAGGGATTGCTTGGATTTTTACGCGAAGATCTTCTGGAATATGACAGAATTGAGTATAGCTTTATGCAATCTATTCCACGCGGCACCGAAAAAGCCTTCAAGATTATCATAGACCAGATCAGGGCATTTAAGAAGATATTAAGCGGCCAGGTATCCGCCTCAAAATCGCTGAGTGGCCCCATTGGCATTGCAAAAATATTTGGTTCTACCTGGGATTGGCTCAACTTCTGGACTATGACAGGCTTCCTGTCAATGGTGCTTGCCTTTGTAAATTTATTGCCGATCCCCGCACTGGATGGAGGACACGTGATATTTCTGTTATTTGAAATAGTTTCGGGAAGGAAACCTGGCGACAAGTTTTTGGAAGTTGCCCAAAAAGTGGGAATGGTTATTTTGCTGGGCTTGATGGCCTTCGCCATTGGAAATGATATCTATAAAGGGATTAAAGACTTCTTTTCGTAGTACGCTGCATTTGAGATGTTGATGATCCGGGGTTTCTCGAGAGGCGCGGTCAGTTTTGATATGATGTTCAGGTGAAATACAACCCGGCGCTAGCGCTGGCAACAGCTGAATTATCAAACTTTCAAAAGCCTAATTTTCAATAGCCTTGTCTCTGATAATTTCAAATTCTACCCGGCGATTTAGTTTTTTGTCTTCATCGGTTTTTTCTTCAACGATAGGTTTAGAGCTACCGTAGCCTTTGGCATCGATCCGGCTTTCATCGATTTTTCCGAAATAGGTGAGGTATTCCTTAATAGACTGGGCGCGGTCATCTGACAATTTTAAGTTGAGTTCCTCACTGCCATCGGAATCGGTGTGTCCCGAAATTTTCAAATTGAACTCGGGGTTATCCATCATGAAATCAACGATTTTGTTAAGATCACCGTACATTTCTATTTTTAAATCGGATTTACCATTATCAAATTCCAGCGTAGAAAATTCTATGCGGCTTGAAAAGGTCTCGGTTTTTCGATGGTATTCAGCATCGCCGTCCAGATAAAACAATTCCTCAATTCTAAAAAAATCATCGCCGTGGATAATCAGCAGATAGTTATTGTTGTTGATCAGGTCAAAGCTGAAAGAGCCATCGGGTCTTAAGAATTTCGGCGCCACCTCAATGCCGTGATCCAAATCAATAATCGATACCATACCGGACAACGGCTTGTCGGTGCCTACCTCGGTCAAAGATCCCTGCAATTGTACCGTGGCATTCGGCTGCGCACCCATGGGCAGGGGAAATGAAAACAGGTCGAGATTACTGAGGTTTTCGTCTTTGGATTTGGCGTAAAAAAGATACTGTGAATTGGCATCAATGGTAAAGTAGTATTCACTTCCTTTTCCGTTAACCAGGGGACCAATATTTATTGGCTCGCTCCAGCGATTATTTTTATGATATGATTTGTAGATATCATATTCTCCGAAATTCAGCAAATGCCCCGTTGAGCTAAAATACAAGAGGGGACTGGAGGGATGGTAAAAGGGGCTTACTTCATTGCCTCGTGTGTTAACCATGGGGCCTAGATTCCTGGCTTTGGCCCAATTTCCCTTGCTGTCCTTGTAGGTGAAATATATGTCTGAAAGGCCAAACCCATCTACCCTGTCCGAAGCAAAGTAAAGCGTATCTTCCCCGTGGGACAGGGAGGGTTGTGAATCCCAACTGGCTCCGTTTACGGATTCTCCCAGGTTTTTAATATTTCCCCAGACGCCATTCTCCTGTAAATGGGCTTCATACAAATCGCAATTTCCGTAGCCATCCGGGGCATTGCACCGGGCAAAAAACAAAGTAGTGCCATCTTTTGACAAGCAGGCTGAGCCCTCATTAAAGGGTGTGTTTATTCCTTCAAATGCTTTGGCTTCTTCCCAGTAACCGTCTTCCCCCTTGCTGTAAAACAGATCTTCGTTGGCCCTGCTTCTTAAGACATCCGTTGTCTGGTTTCTTTTGGAAGTAAAAATCAGGGTATTATCATGGATGCCTAGCGTCGGACCATAATCAGCCAAATCCGAATTGATATGTTGGCCCATATTCAATAACACACCCCGGGGAGGGATCAGGGTATCTACCTGCTTACGAAATTCCACGAGTTCGTAATAATGTTCCAATGGCACGAAATAGTCCTTTTCATTGACGATTAATGAATCCAAATGACGGAACACTTTTTTCAAATCGGTCTCTTTTCTATGGTGTTTTAAAACCAGCTTGTATATCGCCTTTGCTTTAGCCATGTCACCCCTCATTTCAGTCAATTTCCCATAACGCCAGAGCCACCTGGTCTCTTTGTAAAAGTTCTCAATGCCAAAGTTTTTGATATAGTTCTCCAGCAAAGGATAAAGCTTATTCCAGTTCCGGGCCTGATCCAGCTTGTTAATAGATTTTGACAGCCCTTTGTCAGCGAAATAGGCGACTTTGTTCACATTGGAAAAGGGAAATATTTGAAATGTCAGGGCGCTTTGGGAGGAATCACTAAGCTTGGGCAGCCGCATAAATTTTTTCTTTTTCTTCTGGCCGATAGCCGGCAGGCAAAGAAAAATTGTCAATAGCATTATCGCGGCTTTTTTTAAACACATGTCAGCCAAATTTTGTGCTTAAATAATTATATTTAGATAAAATCTTGTGCTTCAAGGGTCAAAGATGTAACAAGTTTAAATTTATAACAAGTCATATTTACTTAAGAAATTACTTTGGCACAGGTCTTGACCAATAACATATTGATCCCTTAAAAACGTTTTTGAGAAGGGAATTATGTCATATTGACAGACTTGAAGGGTATTAAAATATGGACGAAAGAAACAGATATTTAGACAAAATAGTATTGTCAGATTTTGCCGAGGAGGACTCAGGTGAGCTAATCCAGCTGATAAACCCTGAAGATGAGGCGGATACGCTGGTAGATATTCCTGATAATATTTCAATTTTACCGGTAAAGAATACGGTACTTTTTCCAGGGGTGATTATACCCATTACCGTGGGCCGGGATAAATCCGTAAAACTTGTTAAGAAAGCTTATAAAACCGACCGTATAATTGGGGTCATCGCGCAAAAAAGTCAGAAGTCAGAAGATCCCGGGAAGGATGATATTTACAAGGTAGGAACTGTTGCCAAGATTATTAAGATGTTGGTGCTGCCAGATGGTAATACAACCATTATCATTCAGGGAAAGCAGCGATTTAAAATCAACAAGGTCATCTCTGAAAACCCTTACCTGGTCGCCCAGGTTGATGTTGTGGAGGAGTCTTTTCCCGATCCCAATGACAAAAAGCTGAAGGCGGTGGTACAGTCGCTGAAAGAAGCGGCGCTTAAAATTTTAAAATTAAATCCGGAGATTCCTCAGGAGGCGCAGATTACACTTGAAAACATTGACAGCCCCAGCTTTTTAACACACTTTTTATCCTCCAATATCAATGCTGAGGTGGCCAATAAGCAGAATTTGCTCGAGATTGATGATGGTATGAAAAGGGCCACCCTGTTATTGGAGTTCATGCTGAAAGACATTCAGATGCTGGAGTTGAAACAGGAGATCCAAAATAAGGTTCACTCCGATATTGATGCCCAGCAGCGGGACTACTTCCTGCGTCAGCAAATGAAGGTATTGCAGGATGAGCTGGGTTTTGAAGGACCTGACCAGGAGTACGAGGCACTGCGCCTGAAAGGTGAAAAGAAAAACTGGTCTGACGCGGTAAAAGCCCATTTTAAAAAAGAATCAGAGAAAATTTTACGGATGAATCCGGCGTCAGCCGAGTATCCGGTGGCGTTGAATTATGCAGAATACCTGGTGGAGTTGCCTTGGGAGGAATATTCCAAAGACAATTTTGATTTAAAAAGGGCCACAAGAATATTGAATAAAGATCATTTTGGCCTGGAAAAAGTGAAAGATAGAATTATCGAGTACCTTGCCGTGCTAAAACTCAAAAATGATTTAAAGGGCCCTATTCTTTGCCTTTATGGCCCTCCTGGGGTTGGTAAGACTTCTTTAGGCAAATCCATTGCCAAATCGTTGAATCGGAAATATGTCAGAATGTCACTGGGAGGTGTGCATGATGAGGCAGAAATCAGGGGACACCGAAAAACTTACGTCGGCGCCATGCCCGGGAAAATCATACAAAGCCTCAAAAAAGCCAAATATTCCAACCCGGTGTTCGTTTTGGATGAAATCGACAAGGTAAACACGGATTTTAGAGGAGACCCATCGTCCGCTTTACTTGAAGTGCTTGATCCGGAGCAAAATAATGCTTTCGTGGATAACTACCTGGAGGTAGAATACGATTTGTCAAAAGTTTTATTTATCGCCACGGCGAATTCACTGGATACCATTCACCCTGCGTTAAGAGACAGAATGGAAATTATAGAACTGTCAGGCTATACAACTGAGGAAAAAGTACAAATTGCCAAAAAACATCTTATTCCAAAGCAAAGAGATGAGCATGGTTTAAAAGCAGGTGATGTTAGTTTTGATACCAAAGCACTTACTAAGATCATTAAAGACTATACGCGCGAATCCGGCGTAAGGGGGCTCGAAAGGAAAATCGGTGCTGTGATTAGAAATATTGCCAAGTCAATTGCCCTGGAAGAGGATTACAATAAAAGGGTTTCAGCCGAAGATATTGTGCGTATTTTGGGTGCTGAAGTTTTTGATAACGAATACTATCAGGACAATAAAATACCTGGTATTGTGACCGGCCTGGCCTGGACGCCTGTTGGAGGTGAAATACTATTTATTGAGTCGTCATTGAGCAGAGGTAAAGGCAAGCTAACTTTATCAGGGCAGTTGGGAGACGTCATGAAAGAGTCGGCAATGGCGGCCATTTCCTATCTAAAGTCTGAAAGTGAAAAGCTGGGCATACACCACGCTATCTTTGACAACTATGATCTGCACATTCATGTTCCTTCCGGAGCAGTGCCAAAAGATGGACCCTCCGCCGGCATTACAATTCTAACTTCTATTGCCTCCTTATACACCCAAAGGATCATAAAAAACAAACTGGCAATGACCGGTGAGATCACGTTGCGGGGAAAAGTGTTGCCAGTGGGTGGTATTAAGGAAAAGATTTTGGCGGCTAAAAGAGCGGGTATTAAGGAAATTATTCTTTGTAGCAGAAACAGAAAAGACGTGGAGGAAATTCAGGATAATTATCTGAAAGGTTTGAAGATCCATTATGTAGATTGGGTGGGTGAAGTGCTTGAAATTGCCCTCATGAAAAAAAAGGCCACAAATCCAATTGATTTTGTCCTGGAAACAGAAAAAAGCAATTGAGGATAAAACTCAAATCCGCTATAAATTTTACTGAATGAAGTGCAAAACCCTTATCGTGGTTTTATGTCTTTGCTGCCATTTTGGATATGCGCAGATTGGAGGCCAACGCTCCTTTGACTTTCTCAATATTCCGGGAGATGCAAGAACAGCAGCCCTGGGTGGTGTTGGTGTGACTTTAGCAGATAGTGATGTTAATGGTTTTTCTCAAAACCCTGCACTGCTGGACAGCGCAGCACATAATCATCTTTCATTGAGTTACCTGAGTTACCTGGGTGATGTCAAGTTCAGCAATTTGTCTTATGCCAGAACCTTGAAAAAATACGGTACCTGGGGAATAAACCTGAAATACATCGATTACGGGACCATCGAAAGTTATGACCCTTCCGGCTTTGAGCTGGGGACATTCGGCGCCAATGAATTTGTAGTAGCGGTTTCACATAGCAGAACTACTGGTGTCTTTACCCTGGGCGGAAGCCTGAAATTTGCCTTGTCAGACATCGCAGGATTTAAAGCCAATGCGATATTAGCGGATGTTGGCGGGAAATTTAAGCATCCCGAAAAGGATTTAACCGTTGGATTAGTTATAAAGAATGTGGGAATCCTTTTGAGAGATTATACTGAATTAAGTCAGTCCGATTTACCTTTTGATGTGCAGTTAGGTATTAGCTTTAAACCACAGCATATGCCTTTTAGATTTTCAGCCACCGCCTACAACCTTTATCAGGCCGACATAGTTTATTTTGATCCCAATGGTAATGGCGGTAACCAGGAAAATGAGGAGCCAGGAGTGGCCGATAAGATATTTCGGCATATGGTTTTTGCGGCGGAATTTGTTCCTACAAAAAACTTTAATGTCAGAATAGGCTATAATCATCTGATGAGGCGTGAATTGCGATTAGAGGAGATTTCCGGAGGTGCCGGGTTTTCTTTTGGCCTGATGTTTAGAGTGAAGGCTTTTGAATTTGCCTACTCAAAGGCGCTTTATCATGTGGCTGGTAATACCAATCACCTTACATTGACTAGCAATTTTGAGCGCCTTATTAAAAAAAAACAGATTTGAATTTTACAAAATTAAGAGAAAATGATCGATAACAATAAATATATGACGCCCACCCAGATTGTAGCGGAATTGGATAAGTATATAATAGGGCAGAAAGATGCAAAAAGAAATGTAGCCATCGCATTAAGAAACAGGTGGCGGCGAATGAATACCCCCGCTGAAATTCAGGGAGAAATCGTTCAGAATAATATTCTGATGATAGGTGCCACCGGGGTTGGTAAGACGGAAATTGCCAGGCGTTTGGCAAAAATAGCGGATGCTCCGTTTACCAAAGTCGAAGCCTCTAAATTCACCGAGGTAGGCTATGTCGGGCGAGATGTCGAAAGCATGGTGCGGGATCTGGTAGATCATTCCATTAACCTTGTGAAGACCAGAAAGAAGGAGGAGGTAAAGGAAAAAGCTACGCAGATCGTAGAAGATATTATTCTCGATGCCCTTATCCCACCTATAAGAAGTAATACCTCCATATCTACTACGGGAAGCAGCCCCACTGTTGAAGGTGAGATCCCTACCAATGATGCCGAGCTAAATGAAAAGACGCGTGAAAAGTTCAGGGACAAAATTCGCAACGGGGAGCTGGATGACCGCAAGATCGAAATTCAGGTCAAACAGCCCGCAAATCCTGGGATTGGCATGATAGGCGGAGGCATGATGGACGATGTTTCCATGATGAATATCCAGGAAATGATCAATGGCATGATGCCCAAAAAACCTAAGAAAAGAAAGGTCACCATAGGGGAGGCAAAAAAAATATTATTGGAAGATGAGTCGGCAAAGTTGGTAGATATGGACGAAGTCAAGGAGGAGGCCATTGCCAAAGCGCAAAACGCCGGCATTATTTTTATCGATGAAGTAGATAAAATAGCCAGTGCTTCCAAAAAAGGCGGAGGCCCCGATGTTAGCCGGGAGGGTGTGCAAAGAGATTTGCTGCCTATCGTAGAGGGCAGCACGGTCAACACCAAATATGGAATTATCAATACAGATCACATTCTCTTTATTGCCGCAGGCGCTTTCCATATTGCAAAACCTTCCGATTTGATCCCCGAACTACAGGGCAGGTTCCCGATCCGGGTAGAACTGGAGAACCTGACCAAAGAAGACTTCTTTAGAATTTTAAAAGAGCCAAAAAATGCCTTAACCAAGCAATACGAGGCCCTGTTTGTTGCGGAAGAAGTTTCCCTGGAGTTTAACGAAGAGGCGCTGGAAGAAATCGCTGAAATCGCCTTTAGAATTAATTCGGAAGTAGAAAATATAGGCGCCAGAAGGTTGCATACAGTGATGAGCCATTTGTTAAACGACTTTTTATTTGAAGTTCCGGACCAGATCAGCCCCAATGCCAAAATTATGATTACCAAAGAAATGGTACGGGAGCGGTTGACAGGTTTGGTGGAAGATAAGGATTTAAGCCAGTTTATTTTATAGCCACTGGCGCTTTTAGGTAAATGGAAAAATGGTTCTTATCCCGGGGAGCCATTGTTATTAGTCTACAGCAAAACCTTTTTAGGGTAGTCAAAGAACAAATTTTTACCCGTTTTAGGCGCTACGGACGTCCAGCTTTCCACATCAAAGGCGATGGCTACAATGCCGCAAGTGGGAACGTTGTCAATCCATTGATCGCCAAGAAAATTTGCCAAATCTGTAAAACCCGGATTGTGCCCAAATAACATTAACCCCTGGATATTGTCAGGGGTATCTTTTATGATTTGCAACAAGGTGGCTTCACTGCTGTGATAGATTTGGTCATTTTCCCGGATACTTTCTACCGGATAGCCTATCTCTTTGGCTATTTTCTTCGCGGTGGTAAGTGCGCGGTTGGCAGGGCTGGCTATTATTAGATCCGGTAATATGCCTCTCATTTTTAGCCTGTTACCCATATCCGGAGCATTTCTTTTTCCCCTCTTGTTTAATGGCCGGTCAAAGTCGCTTAATTGCGGAAAATCCCAGCTGGATTTTGCATGTCTTACGACATAAAGCGTTTTCATAGTGTCAATTTTAATCATTGTGCCTTACTCAGCACCTTTTCTTTTCTTTCCCTAAAGTATTTGTCAACCGCCTCACAGTCCAGGCAGTTAAAAGTTTCTTTTTTGGTTAATCCCCCTTTTCTGCCAACCAAAACGCCATATTTCATTAGTTCATATTGTGCCGTGCTGTGGGCGTCGGGGTTTATGCTGAGCATAACACCTTTCTCCAATGCATAATGAACCCATCGCCAGTCAAGATCCAACCGGAAAGGGTGTGCATTGATTTCAATGATCACATTATTTTCAGCACAGGCATCAATCACTGCCTTATGATTTATAGGATAACCTTCCCGTTTTAGCAGCAACCTCCCGGTAGGATGGCCCAGCATGGTGGTAAAGGGGTTGGCAATGGCTGTTAATAACCTGTTTGTTGCCTTATTAATATCCATGCTCAACTGAGAATGAATGGATGCCACAATAAAATCAAATGAGGCTAACACGTCATCGTCATAATCCAGGTCTCCTTCGTTCAGAATATCAGACTCAATTCCCTTAAATATCTTAAATGGAGCCAGTTCTTTGTTTAATTCGTCTATTTCCTGGTGTTGTTGGTTAATTCTGTCTTCATCCAATCCATTGGCATAGATAGCGGTCTTACTATGATCGGCTATACCCAGATATTCATAGCCCATGCCTTTACAATATTCGGCCATTTCTCGTAGGCTATTTTTACCATCGCTATAGGTGGAATGATTATGAATAGTGCCTTTAAGATCTTCCAGTTTTAGCAATTCGGGCAACTTTTGTTCTTGGGCCAATTGAAACTCAAAGCTTCCCTCCCGCATTTCCGGTTCAATAAATTGAAGACCGGCGGCGCTATAGGCATCCGCCTCACTGCCGAAAGTCTGTTCTGAGATAATTTGATATAGCGTCCCATTTTCCGGTAACGGAATAGATAAATGCTTTGCCGACCCGGTATGTTTTAGCAATAAGTTGAAAAATTTCTTTTGGTCGGTTATGTGAATTTCAAGGGTCAGGCCGAGGTCGTTAAATTTGCCTCTCCAGGTAAAAGGGCCCGAAGCCTGCTCATTTTTTGTTATGGAGGGTAGGTTGTCCAAAAACTTATGGGCGGTAGCGGGGTCATCGATGCCAATGACGATACAGGCATTATTTACCACCTCCATATTTCTTCTGAATTCCCCGGCAGCTTCCACCAGGGAATCGGGGAGGTTGGATTTCAGCTGTTCTACCAGCGAACCGATCACTTCTTCAACTTGCCGGTACCTGAATTTCCCCTGGCTCACAAAAGTAAATTGCAAGGCATTTTCCAGTTTTTCCTGCAGCTTGGCGCCAAAGCCTTTGACCGCTGCAATTTTTCCGGCTTTGCAGGCTTCATATAGTGTTTTGCCATCAGTAATATCCAATTCTTGCCACAGCGTCCGGATTTTTTTTGGTCCGAAACCGTTAATTTCCAGCAAGGATACCAGTCCCTCCGGCGTTTGGGCCAGCAATTTGTCCAGCGTCGCTGATTCTCCCGTTTCATTCATCTCGGCAATGGTGGCCGCAATACCCTTTCCGACACCTTCAAGCTTTTCCAGCTCTTCCCTGCTTTTTCCGGCAACCTGTACATCTGCCTTGTCCAGGTGGTAGACGGCGCTACTGTATCCTCTTACTTTAAAGGGATTTTCACCATGCAATTCCAAAAGGGAAGCAATTAATCCCAAACGTTTTATTATTTCTTTGTTTTCCAATTTTATTGCCTTAATTTTTGGTAGATTATTTGCTAGTGTTAAGTTAATCATAACCTGACGGCCCAAGTTTTGTTCTTTTTGTCTTGAACTTCGTAATAAAAAGATTCACTTAGCGCTGCTAGGCTTGCTTTTTATTACTCGCTCAAAACAAAAATTACGGCAACTTAACCATCATTTTATGATTAACTTAACACTGGTAATTACTCGAATAGTCACATGTTGCGATGGTACCCGAAGCAAAATTACCTTTAATTTCAAAAAAATCGTTTATAAAATAAATAATTCAGTGTTAATTATACATTGTAAATGAAAAAGAATGCATATTCTCTGCCAGTTAGTGCCCTGTTGTGTTTATTGGTGACAATGAATACAGGGCTTTCATCATGTATGGCGCAACCAAGAGATATTCCCATGCACAAGGTATATAATGTCAAGTGGGTCCATTCGCATGAAGACGATGAGGGTGATATTTGGGCATACCGACCTGATTATCATGCATTTCCTCCCTCCAGGGGGCGAAGGGGATTCAAAATGCTGGCCGATAAATCTTTCATCAACTATGAAATTGCGCCTACCGATGGTATCGTGGAAAGAATTGGTACCTGGGAAGGCGATACCGATGGCCGGTTGACCGTGAAATTTGGGGAAAGCGATCGGAAACACAACTATACTATGAAGATAGTATCTTATGAGAAAAAGCTTTTAAAACTAAAAATTATACAAAACTAAATATGAACTATTGGCTAATAAAATCCGAACCCAATACCTACTCCTGGGATGATTTCGTTAAATTAAAAAGAGACCACTGGGATGGTGTTAGAAATTACCAGGCCCGAAATAACATGCAGGCGATGAAAAAAGGCGATTTGGCATTATTTTATCACAGCGTCAACGAAAAATCTGTTGTAGGCATTGCGGAGGTGGTCAAAGAATTTTACCCTGACCCAACGACCGACGACGACCGGTGGGTGGTTGTTGACGTGGTTCCAAAGGAAAAACTGAAAAAACCTGTAACCCTGGCACAAATAAAAGAAGATAAAAGATTGGAAAATATGGTTTTGGTTAAGAATTCAAGACTTTCCGTACAACCTGTCAGGAAGGAGGAGTTTGATATTGTCGTGGGTATGGGAAGTTAAATAAATGTTGGAAATAAAATCAATTTGGTATGAGGATGAGAATAATTTTGATATTAATGACGGGCCTTTTGGGGCTAAGTGAGGTATTTGGACAATCAAAATCAAGACTGGAGTTTGAAATTAAGCCAAACCAGCCACAACCGGAAATCGTTCCGATCGAGACCCAGGGGATTATGGTATTTAATCCTGCGGTCAAAAAGAAAGAAGAGGGTTTATCGAGTATAAATTTCACTTTTTATAACACCGAATTCGAAAAGATCTGGGAGAAAGATGTTGTTACCAATAAGAAGTTAAACCTGAGTTTTTACGAGTATTTTGATGGTGCTTTTTATATGATTTTCAATAATAGCACCAAGGAATTTTTGGAAGTGGTCAAGATAGATCCGGCCACAGCGGACATCAGCAACTATGAATTTTATGTGGTTCGCGGAACGAAAATTAATGACTTTGCGGTGAAAGACGATAAGGTGGTGATTGGTGGCGCCATAAAAAATGTGCCCCTCATTCAACAAATGGATATTAATACTAAAAAGGTTAAAACCTTGCCCAGCATTGTTGAAGGCAAATTCGTTGAAGTGCTGGAGGTTTTTGTGAATGAGAAAACCAACGGCATCAGTGCGGTAATTTCAAGTACCTTCAATAAGAATAAAAACGTCATTGTCAGATCTTATAAAAATGACCCCGGCAAATTTGATGATCTGGTGATTACCTCAGATACCAAATTCGATTTTCATACAGCAAAAGTCACAAACCTGAATGCAGGCGAGAAGTTGGTCATGGGGAGTTACGGCTATAGAAAAAACTCCAATACCCAGGGTTTTTACATTGCCAAATTTATCGAAGACCAACAAAAATTCCTGAAATTCTACAGTTTTACCGAACTGGATAATTTCTTTTCGTTTTTAGATGATCGCGAACAGGTTAGAATAGAAAACAGGGCCGATCGCAAGAAGGAAAAGGGGAAAGACCTGAAAATCAATTACCGCCTGTTAACACATGAGTTGGTGAGTCAGGGTGATCAGTACATTATGATAGGTGAGGCCTATTATCCGGTATACAGAAGAGAAAGATACATCGATTACTTTGGTTACAGGAGGTATTATAATTACCGGATGGTTTTTGACGGCAACCAGTTTACCCATGCCGTAATAGCCGGATTCAGTAAGACAGGTGATCTGCTATGGGATCAGAGTTTTAAAATTAATGATATCAAAACCAGGAATCTAAAGGAAAAGGTGAAGGCCTACGTAAAACCTGACAACATTACCCTGTTTTATAATTTAGAAGGACACATTAATAAGCTGACTATAAAAGATAACAAGGTTGACAATACCGAGGAGACCCTGGCTTTGGCTACCGAATATCAAAATGATCGGGTTAAAAGGGCTGACATCGGGTCGGCGGAATATTGGTATGATAACTATTTTATTGCGTGGGGTTATCAAAAAATTAAGAATTTGGATAACCTTGATATAAAGAAAAAACGTAATATATTTTATATCAATAAAATGAGTTTTTGAGCAATGGGGATGTACAATAAGCGTTAGTTTTAGCTTTTAACCAAATTTTATTGGTTTTGGCGTGACTAATTTTCTTCCGTTACCTTCTTTTAGCTATGGTAGCGGGTAGAGAGGGAAGGCATTCCGGGGATAAAAGAGAGTCGCCAAACGCCAGGGCCAACGAAATTTGGTTGCCCGTGATCAAACCAACCTTCTTGGATAGCTCTATGCTTTAAGATTCTGTGGTATGTAAAATCAATTGCGTATGTGTAAAATGCTTACTCTAAAAAAAGTTTACGCCTTCGGCTATTGGATTGTCGCAGCGCTACTCATATTGGCCGTTGCACCACTGAATGCCCAAATTCTGCAACCGGACAGAGTAGAGATCGAACTGGGCGATTTCAGTGATTACTACACCGTTATATCAGCTAAGAAGCAAGGACTGGTTTTGGTGAGGGAAAGTGATGAAAGGGTCGATCCCCGCTCAAATACCTGGGAGGTATTAAAGTATAATACCGATTTGACACTTGCTTGGCGTAGAAATTTGCAAATCAAAATTGGCTATGAATTCAGAGGGTATGAATACCGCAGTGGGAAAGTCTATTTACTATTTAAGTCAGATAACTATCAAAATGACGAAATGCTGCTGCGTGTATTGACGCTATCCACTGGCGATACCGAAGAATCTGAAATCAAATACCTTTTCCCGTTAAATCTTACAGAATTTACAGTGGCAGGTAACGCGGTTGTTTTAGGGGGATACGTGAATTATATGCCTGCAGTAATTCATTATGACCTGTTGACCAAAAAAGTTAAGGTATTGCCCGGCATTTATAACAATCGAAGTGAGCTGATCGATTTAAGCGTAGATGAAGAAACCAACATTTTCAATATTCTGGTAACCGAAAAAACCTTCGATAAACGCAATACCCTGGCCATTAAGACTTTTGACCGGAACGGCACGCTTTTACAAAATCGCACGCTGGAAACCAAGGGAAGTAATAACATAATTTTTGGCAAATCCACCAGATTTAACGCCAAGGAGCAATTTATTGCGGGAACCTATTCCAATAGCAAATCCAATTATTCCAGCGGCATATTTATCGCGAAAATAGAACCCACTGGCAATCAGGATATCACCTACATCAGTTATGGTGATCTTAGAAATTTTTTCAGCTACATGAAAGCAAAAAGAGAAGCCAGGGTACGTGACCGGATCAACCGCAGGAAGATCAAGGGAAAGAAAGTCAGATTCAGGTACCGGTTGCTGGTTCACGACATTGTGGAAAAAGACGATATGTTTTTACTGTTTGGAGAAGCCTTTTATCCAAAATACAATAATACCTCTCTTTCATCACTGGCCTACGGGCCTTATTTCTCCAGGGGTAGAAACAGTGATAATATGTATTTCGCCGGGTACAAATACACACATGCAGTCGTCGTAGCCTTTAACAAAAAGGGGAAGGTGCTATGGGACAATAGCTTTGAAATTAACGATGTAACTTCCTTCAGCCTGGACCAATATGTGAATGCCAGCGTAGAGGAAAAACGGGTGATTTTGTTGTACTTGTATGAAAATGTAATTCGCTCCAAATTAATTAGTCAGGACCAGATACTGGAAGGTAAAACCTTTAACGATATAAAGATGACCTTCGAGGACGACGTGGCCAAAAACAATGACTACGAGGTTGGAGGGCTGGCTTTGTGGTATGACAAGTTCTTCTATGCCTATGGCGTGCAGAGAATTAAAAATGACAAAGACAGGCAGGCCAAGCTGAATCGAAAGGTATTTTATATTAACAAAATAACTTACCAGTAGCCCCTATTTTATACTACAGAAGAAAGATCTTTGCAATTCATTGATCTGAATAGATCATTTTGTCTATATTTGCTGGACAAAAATCATGCAAAAAAGATTACTACTAGACTCAAAGTTACTGGACATTACTATTAGCCGGCTTTGTCAGCAACTTATAGAAAATCATGGTGAATTTGAGGATACCGTAATTTTAGGCCTGCAACCCAAAGGTATTTTTCTGGCCGAAAGAATCAAAACCAAGTTAGAAAGCCTCCTTCAAAACAAAATACAAACCGGTCAGCTTGACGCTACTTTTCATCGGGATGATTTTCGCAGAAGAGTGACTCCCCTTAAGGCTAACACAACCAATGTTCCCTTTATCATAGAAGACAAAAAAGTAGTGCTTATAGATGACGTGCTCTTTACCGGCCGCACGGTCAGGGCGGCGCTTGATGCTATGACTGCTTTCGGAAGGCCCTCAAAGGTGGAGTTGCTGGTATTGATCAATAGAAGATACAGTCGCGATACACCGATAGAACCACAATACGTTGGCAAACACGTGAATACCATGTTCAGCCAGCGGGTGCTTGTAGAGTTGAAAGAGCAGGGCACAAAAAAAGACAACATTTGGTTGGTAGATAAGAAAGATAAATAATATGCAGCAATTAAGTTCGAAGCATCTACTGGGCATTAAAGATCTTACCACTAGTGACATCGAGTTGATTTTCGAAACCGCAGATAATTTTAAAGAGGTCATTAACAGGCCCATCAAGAAAGTTCCTTCCCTGAGAGATATCACTATTGCTAATGTTTTTTTTGAAAATTCCACCAGGACAAAGCTTTCCTTCGAACTGGCGGAAAAGAGACTTTCTGCAGATGTAGTTAACTTTTCTTCCTCCAATAGCTCTGTCAAAAAGGGGGAAACACTCCTGGATACTGTTAACAATATCCTGGCTATGAAAGTCGACATGGTGGTATTGAGACACTCCAGTCCTGGTGCGCCGCATTTCCTTGCCAGGCACATTAAAGCAAACATCATTAATGCGGGAGATGGCACGCATGAACATCCGACCCAGGCATTGCTGGATACTTTTTCAATACGTGAAAAACTAGGCGATGTCGCAGGAAAAAAAGTAGCAATTATCGGAGATATTCTACATTCCAGGGTGGCGCTGTCCAATATTTTCGCCCTTCAGAAATTAGGTGCCGAAGTGATGGTTTGCGGGCCCAATACTTTGTTGCCAAAGTTTATTGGCAATGTTGGTGTGAAAGTCGAGCTCGATGTTAAGAAGGCATTAAAATGGTGTGATGTGGCAAATGTGCTAAGAATTCAGATGGAACGCCAGCAAATAAAATATTTCCCTTCACTGCGCGAATATACCCTCTATTATGGTATTAATAAGCAATTGCTTGATGCATTGGATCGCCCGATCACAATTATGCATCCGGGCCCTATTAACAGAGGCGTCGAGCTGAACAGCGATGTGGCCGACTCGGAACATTCCATCATTTTAAACCAGGTGGAAAATGGGGTTGCCGTGAGAATGGCTGTTTTGTATTTACTGGCTGGGATTGCCTCTGACAACTAAAATACCCTGTTCCTTCTTTGTGATCACTTACCCAAAATAGTGATAGAAGCATTATAATTTGAATAATTATATAAGTAATTTTGCTTTCTCAAATAGCAAATTCAGATGTATTATAATTCAATTATCGAAACCATAGGAAACACCCCCCTGGTGAAGCTTAATAGCGTTTCTCAAGGCATTAAGGGGACGATTCTGGCTAAGGTAGAATACTTTAACCCAGGTAATTCTATGAAAGACAGGATGGCATTGAAGATGATAGAAGATGCGGAGAAAGAAGGTGTTTTAAAACCTGGTGGAACCATCATTGAAGGAACCTCTGGAAACACAGGAATGGGTTTGGCGCTGGCGGCTATTTCAAAAGGTTATAAGTGTATATTTACACTGGCCGACAAACAATCTCAGGAAAAGATCGATATTCTCAGAGCTGTAGGAGCCGAAGTAATTGTTTGTCCTACCAACGTGCCACCTGAAGACCCGCGCTCTTATTATTCAATTGCCAAAAAGCTAAATGAGGAAACACCGAACTCATTTTATCCCAATCAATACGATAATTTGTCTAATGCCAAGGCGCATTATGAAACGACCGGCCCTGAAATATGGGAGCAGACCGAAGGGAAGGTTACGCATTATGCGGCAGGTGTGGGTACCGGTGGTTCAATGTGTGGTGTTGCCAAATACCTGAAAGAACAAAATGAATCGATCGTTTCGGTTGGCATTGATACCTATGGCTCGGTATTTAAGCATTACAAGGAAACACGTCAGTTTGACGAAAATGAGATTTATCCATACCTGACCGAAGGTATCGGAGAAGATATATTGCCCAAAAACGTAGACTTTAACCTGATTGACACCTTTGTAAAGGTTACTGATAAAGATGGGGCGATTATGACGCGCCGCCTGGCGCGTGAAGAGGGGCTGTTCGTTGGTTGGTCTTGTGGATCTGCCGTATATGGAGCCCTGGAATATGCCAGGAAGAACTTAGAGGAAAATGATGTGATGGTCATTATTCTTCCCGATCACGGTACTCGCTACCTGGGTAAAATTTACAATGACAACTGGATGAAAGATCACGGCTTCCTGGAAGCGCGTGAGTTTGCTACCGCCAAGGATATAATATCTCGAAATAATGGGCGCAGTCAATTATTTACAATTCGGGAAGACTTGAAAATTGAAGAGGCCATAAAAATTTTCAGCAGTGAAGGAATTTCTCAATTACCGGTGATCGATAGTGATGATCACTTTGTAGGAAGTGTAACAGATACCAAGTTGCTGGGAAGTCTTATTGAAAATCCGGAGATTAAAAGCGAATCCGTCAAGGAAGTAATGGACAAGCCTTTTCAATTTGTGGCTTTAAATAGTACGCTGGATGTTTTGTCATCTTTAATCAATAAAGACAACAAAGCGCTGTTGGTAAGAGATGAGGCCAATAAAGTGCACATCATCACACAACAGGATTTGCTGCTGGCAATTTCAAATTAAAGGGTTGGTGTAGACAGCCGGATAAACCAGGAAGACTACGGTGACTTGATTTCCATCGTTTACCGTAGTCTGAAATGTCTTGCATGCGGTTGCTATAATACCACAACAGAGTTTTCTGTGGTAAACTCGTTGCTTACGTATTTGTCAGCACTCCAGTCATTCTCCCAAGTTTTTCCATCAATTAGGTACTTAAACTGATATTCCTGCCCTACTGATAAATCTTGTGTTATTTTAAAAGATCCGTCTTTTAATTTTTTCATAGGCAGCGCTTTGGAATTCCAATCATTAAATTCACCCACCACAGCCACTTTTTTTGCAGAGCTGGCAGCTTCTTTAGGTAAGCTAAATGTAACTTTACATAGAGGCTTACTTTTCAAGTATTGTTTTTTAAGACTCATTTTAACTAACGATTTAACATTCAAACATTTATGCAAAGATAAGTTAAATAAAGATCAGAGATCAAAACACGGGCTGAATATTTGCAATATTTTTAAAAATTTAATGGTTAATTCAAATATTAATAATCTTTTTTCGCTTTCACGTCCGCGAAATAAAAATCTGGAGACGAAAAAAGTGGCGTAATTCCCGAAATTTGCTGTGCTATCCGGTTATAATAATGTTTTTTAGATTGAAATTTATAATTCAGCCTGTCACTATTGTACAGATATTAAGAATTAATCGTTTTCTTTATACTTAAATCCAACAATGGCTTTCTAAGACCTGAAATTTCTTTTGCGCATACTTAAAAGAATATTGATCTACGGGATTTTTTTATCCGTCCTTTTATCATTAGGCGGCATCATAGTCTCCTATGTATACCAGGATAAGATCGTAAAGGTGTTTATCGATGAGGCCAACAATCATCTGCTTACGCCTATTAAAGTTGGAAAAATCAGATTTTCAGTACTGGAAAAGTTTCCTGCCATGGCTATTGTTATGGAAGATGTTTATATCCGGGAAAGTATTAAAGATAGTAATGACCCATTGGGAGTAGCTAATAAAATTTACCTGTCCTTTAGCATATACAATTTACTGCGAGGGAAATATGTGGTAGATAAGATATCGCTGGAAGAAGCGGAGGTCAAATTAAAAGTGACCAAAGCGGGCCGGTTGAATTACAAAATTATTCAACAGGGCGAAGGGGCGGCCAATCCGGATTTCAGGTTTGATATTGATAAAATTTCACTAAAAAATGTAGCAGTCGTTTATCACAACGAAAGAAAAGAGGAGCTCATTGATCTGATCGCAGTCAACTCCACCGCCAGGTTATCACAGGAGGGAAGCGTCCTGTCAATTGACCTCGATGGTAATATAAAAAGTAATCAAATTAAGGTAGACGACAATAGTTATTTTAAGGATAAAAACCTTGAAGTAACCACTGCTTTTACCTATGAGCTGGAAAAGCAGCTGCTTTCTTTTTCCCCTTCGGACGTTTTAGTGAATCAGGCAAGGTTTATCGTTCAGGGCGATTATCTTATTGCCCGTGAAAACGAAATAGATCTTCAGGTAAGTGGGGACAACACCCACATACAAACCCTGTTTTCTTTGCTGCCAGAAAAAGTGTACCAAAGATTTAAAAAGTATAGGAGCAAGGGAAAATTATATTTCAACGGTGAAATAACCGGCAAGCTTGGCAGGAACATCTCACCGGAGTTGATAATAAATTTTGGATGTCAGGATGCCACGGTTATTTACCCGGAAAACAACCAGAAAATAGATAACGTGTCGCTAACTGGAACTTTCCACACTCCTTCTATTGATGATCTTAGTAAAGCCAGGTTATCGATTACTAACATCAGGGCGGTACTTGATAACCGGCCCATTGCCGGCAAGATAGTGCTGGAAAATTTCAAAAATTACTATATCGATTGTAAAATAGACGCGGTATTAGACGTAAATTCAATTCTGGGATTCTTTCCGAATGAGCAAATAGCTTCTGCCAGTGGATTGATCGGTATTGATATCAATTTTAAAGGAAGGGCCAGTGACTTTAAAGGGAGCAGCCGTATTAATCGCGTTGAAAATTCCGGGGAGATAAGCGTTGAAAATTTAAATTTTAAGCTGACCACCAATAAGTTGGCCTTTAAAAACTTTAATGGCCACCTACTGTTTCGCAATAATGATCTGGCCATTAACGATTTTCAGGCAAGTGCGGGCAATAGTAAATTTGTACTCGACGGTTATTTTAAAAATTTCCTGGCTTTGTTGCTGTCCAAAAAGCAGCCGCTGATTATTCAGGCAAACCTTCAGTCACCAATGATTGATTTGGATGAGCTTTTATCGAGTGAAATTGACAAAGGCAAGACACAAAATACCGGTCCCGTCAAATATTATTTTGATATTACACCCAGGTTGAACCTGGACTTCAATTGTGACGTAAAAATGTTGAAATTCAGAAGGCTCAGAGGTAAAGATATCAAAGGAGATTTATGGGTAAAAAACCAGCAGGCATCAACCCAAAGACTGTCTTTTAGAGCGGCCGGAGGTTCGGTAACCCTCAACGGCAAGGTAGATGCCCGGCCTAAAAACGATATTTTGATCGCCACCAATGCGCAGTTTGATCATCTTGATGTGGATAGCATCTTCTACATATTTGAAAACTTCAACCAATCATTCCTTCAGGATCACCATTTAAAAGGGCAATTCTATGCAGACATAAAAACCAGGCAAGCTTTTAATAAAAACCTGAAATGGTATCCCAATTCCCTGGTGGCTGAGGTAGAGTCCTCTATCAAAAATGGGGAGCTTAATAAGTTCGAACCCATGAAACGTGTAGCTAAGTACGTCAGAAGGGAAAGCCTGGACCATTTGAGGTTTTCTGAAATTAAAAATAATATTCACATCGAAAATCAGGTCATTCGCATACCGCCAATGGAGGTGAGCTCCAATGTCAGAACTATTAAAGTGGAGGGAACGCACACCTTTGGGCAGATAATTAAATACGATCTTAAAATTCCAATCCGCAATCCCGATAAAAGGGATAAGGATGAGGCTTTTGGAGCTATTGAGGAAGATGGTAAGGGAAATACCAATCTGTTTCTTACCATTGTGGGCTCTACTTCTGATTACCAGGTAGTATATAATACCCGGAAGGTGAAACAGAAGATCAAACAAGATATCAAAAAAGAGGGCCAGGAACTCAGAGAGGTCTTTAAGAACAAAGGAAAGAAAAGCGAAACCGTTGAATTAAACGAAGATGAATACTTTGATTTCGACAGTGAGAATGCCGGCGGAAAAGGTAATAACAAATAGAACACCCCGCTCAGGCTTTTGCTTCCTGTCCGCGGAAATTGTAAACAACCCATGCGATCATTACCAAAGACAAAATCGTTGCCAGGATTGACCCTTCAAAACCAAATGTACCCCCGCTGAATAATTGCTCCTCCTGAGGTTTTTGAATAATGACGGCATTCATATCCAGTCCACTGACATGAAAACCAAATACCGGTCCCTGAAAAAAATTCCAGCTAAAATGCAGGGCAACCGGGAACCACAGGTTTTTAGTATAGATATAACTCGCTCCCAACAGGATCCCCGCAAGAAATAAATTGAACATACCTAATACGGAGGTATTGGGATTAAAGATATGCAGTATGGCAAATAAAAGTGCGGAAAGGATTAATGCTACGTACTTGTTGAACGACATCATAAAGTTATTCAGGACATAACCCCTTACCAGTATTTCTTCATTTAAGGCAATAGCAATGCATAAAATCAGACTGGTTAAAAATGTGGAAGCAATAAAGCCTGCATCAGTGATTTCCAGCAATCCCATTGCCCATAAAATCAAGCTACCGGCCATCATAGTAACGGCACCTATTAGAATTCCCAGGAAGATATCCTTGCCCTTTTTTCGGAGACTGAATCCCAATGAATGCAGGGACCTTCGATCAATAACTTTTCTAAAGGCCCAAATTACTAATAAAGCTCCGATTAAGGTGAATAATTGTATTACCAGGAATTGACTAAGATCTCCCCTGTTGTTTTCCAACTGGTTGATTAGCTCCATAAAATCTTTCCCTTTGACCTGGCTGATCAGCAATAACCCCGCTAGCTGAAATAAGCCTACCACCAGCGTATAGGGAATAATCATAACGATTACCCGCAACCAGCCATGCTTTATAAGTGGGTTTACCTGGATTTCGTCCATATTGAAATCATTTTACTAAATTTTCTGTAAATAAAAAACCTCCCGGATCAAATCAGAGAGGTTCTCTTGGTAATTGGCGGTGTTGTTTTACCTGACACCGCCCAATGCCTGGTTACGGAAAGGCTTGTTTTTTACCTGTTCAATTGCTCATAATATTGATCCAGCTTTTCCCTGTATTCCGTTGCCAGGTCGGACTCTCCTCCTTCGCTCAACGATCGCACCAAATTGCCCAACAAATAGATGTTAACCTGTAACTCCCTCATGTTGGCCCTTGGTCCCTGGCTTATATAATATTCCAGGGATTCTATGGTACGGCGTGAAAAGACTTTGGCGATTTCCATGGCCTTTTCTTTTTGACCTACCTGGAGCAATAAATCGATGGTCTGCGCTGCCGTAAAATCATAAGGCACCACGTTATCAGGCATTAGTGTCAAACTTTTAGTGACCACCTCGGCCGCTTTATCTGTTTTGCCTTCTTCGATTAACGCCGCGGCCAGGGTGTTAAACTGCGACCGGAAAGGTGTTATAGAACGCTGGATATAATCTTCTGTGGTATAATAAACATCCGGGTTATCCAGTTCCCGCCAAAAAGAGTTATTGATCAGGTTGTCGTACATTTTATCGGTATCGACCAGCCTGTCTTCCCCAGGATTATAAACAGGCAGTAGCCGGAATGTGCTGCCTTCCTGCACCACGTAATCGTTAAAATCCAGATTTACCCCAAGCATCGATGTGCTGTTAAAATAAATAGGTCGCTTCCATTTATTGGCTACCAGTAAATCCAGTATCATTAAATCCTGCTTTTGCAAACTGTTTCTCTTCATGGAAATTACCATGCGATTGGTTACTTTATCCCTGAATTTATCCGGGATAATTCCTGAATTCAGCACCGCGGTGGTATCCACATTCAGGTAAAACTTCCTGGCAGGTACGGAACTTAACTCGCCAAATGAGGCTTTGATTTTCAAGGCCGGATGATCTTCCTTAATCAGTTTAAGTAACTGCGTCAGATTGATCTGATCTGTTTTTAAATTAGGATTTTCCACAAATGGCAGATAATCATTTACGCCTTGCTTGTAGTTTTTCAATTCCAGGGTAAAAGGTAATGGCTCTGACTCATAAGCTTGTCGTCGCATTTGTTGCAGATACCAATCGGTATTAAAGTAGGTCAAAACGATGACCCTTACATCGGTGCGAAATCCTTCTACCTCCTGGGCATACCAGAGCGGGAAGGTGTCATTATCACCTCCGGTAAACAAAATCGCATTTGGAGCGCAGGCGTTTAAAATGTTTTTGGCCCCGTCCACGGAAAAATACCTGTCTGATCTGTCATGGTCATCCCAACCTTCAAAAGCCATAATCCCCGGAACTACCAGACATAGCACCGTGGCTGCTATAGCCCCTTTGGAAATTGACTGGAGGCGCTTGCCTATAAACTGCGCGATGGGAATTACACCAAAACCAATCCACACGGCGAAGGCATAAAATGAGCCGACATAGGCATAATCTCTTTCCCGCGGCTCAACGGGAGGCGGATTCAGGTAGAGAATAATTGCCATACCCGTCATAAAAAACAGCATGGCTATGACGGAAAAAGTTTTCCTGTCGGCATTTAAGCTGAAAAACAGGCCTATTAATCCCAGGATAAATGGCAACATGAAATAGTTATTCCTGGCTTTGTTATTGGCAAGTACTTCAGGCAGGTCTTTGCTGTTTTCAAACGGCCATAATACGCCGGCGTTCTGTATATCGCTTTCCCGTCCGATGAAGTTCCATGAAAAATATCTGAAATAAAAATGCCCAAACTGGCGAACAAACAAAAAGCGGATATTGTCGGCAAAATTTGGCTTTTCTCCGGGTCTCAGCCCGAGAACTCTTTGATAGGCGTCAACATGATCGTCCCTGCTACTGTGAATCCTGGGAAAAATTGTCTGCTCATTACTATCGTAAACATTTTTAATCCTATAGCGAGAGATTTCGTATTTATCTTCACCTTTGACATAAACCGGCGCACCCTGTTCCTGGCTTTGCAGTTCGGCCGTAAAATAAGGGCCGTACATGATGGGCCATTCTCCGTACTGTTCTCTTTTCAGATACGAAACAACGCTAACTATGTCTTCAGGATGATTTTCGTTAATAAGAGGGTTATAGTTCGATCGGATTACAATAATGGCATAGGATGCATAGCCTATCAATACGAATACAAAGCAAAGCAAAACGGTATTCAGGGCTTCTTTTTGTTTTTTGATGGAGTAGAATACGCTATAAATCAGCGCGCCGAAAAAGAGGATACCAAAGATCACAACCCCCGAACCAAACGGCATATTGAGGTTGTTTACAAAAAATATTTCAAATCCTCCAGCCAGACTTGGCAAGCCAATAATCACTCCATACTGCACCAGTATGACGATAATGGCACTTACCCCCAGGGTTAACAAAATGCCATTGCGCGATGGTTTGTGCTTCTTGAAGTAATAAATCAGCCCCAGGGAAGGAATGGTCAAAAGATTCAGCAGGTGAACACCGATGGAAAGTCCCATCATGTAGGCGATCAATATAAACCACTTGTTGGCGGTGCTGGGATCTTCGATCAGCTCCCATTTAAGCATTGCCCAAAAAACAAATGCGGTAAAGAATGAGGATACCGCATAAACTTCCGCTTCTGCGGCTGAAAACCAAAATGAATCAGAAAAAGTGTAAGCCAATGCGCCAATGATACCGGCGCCCATTAATAGAAATGTTTGTTCTTTTGTTTCTTTGCCAACTTCTATCTGCAATACCTTTCGACCTAACAGCACGATTGTCCAGAAAAGGAATAAAATAGTAAAAGCACTGCTTATAGCACTTGACATATTAATCCAAAAAGCCACACTCTCCTCATTGCCAAAAGCGAGAAACGAAAACATTCTACCCAACAACAGAAAAAACGGTGCTCCGGGAGGATGCGGTACTTGTAATTTATAAGAGACTGCAATAAATTCACCACAATCCCACAAGCTTGCCGTGGGTTCCACTGTGATGATATATACCACCGAGGCTATGGCAAACAATACCCAGCCAACGATGTTATTAGTTTTTTGAAAATTATCCATTGATAAGAAAAAATTTCTAAGAGATTATTTCAGCATGGCAAAAATAGCCGATTAATTTAATAAATACAGCGAAGTTAACAATTTATCAATGGCGCGGAAATGGTTTCACTTTTTTTAACAGTTGCGGTTTTAATAAAAATGACTTTCCGGGAAAATCTACTGGTAACGCAGAGATTCTGGGGGAAACAAGATGTTCCAATGGGAAAAACTCCCAATTTGAAAATGTATTCTAATGTTGGGAATAAAGTTATAAGTCAACCCACCACCTTTTAAAAAAATGAAATTTTTTAATCTTTGATTATCAGCTGCTTAAAGAATTAAAATCGTATAAAATACGCTATTAAAAATACTGGACGAAATGTTGTGGATATAATATTATTTCCAACCACATAGTCAGTATGAAATACAAAATAGTACTCTTCGCAATATACCTGGTTACCAATTTGAGCGCTTTGGCGCAAAATGGTTATGTATCTATTGATAATAATACCGGATCATGGTCAGATGCCGGCATATGGGTTAAATCCCAAAACTGGCAACCCGGTACTCCCGGTACTTCGGTGAATACCGGCTTTGTTAATGTCTATGGTTATGTAAGCCTGAATGGTGACTTAACTCTTGGAGGAGGCACACCTGTCACTGTTTATGATACCCTTTGGATAATGGGAGATTTGGATGTTTCTCAGGGCTCTTCTTTAAATGTTCAATCGGGAGGCATTCTTATAGTAGAGGGGGATTTTACAGCTACTGGTGGAACGGTTTCTGCCAACAACGGCAACATCGTAGTAACAGGAAATCTAACCGCTTCACAAGGTGCAAACGTCAATAACAGTGCGGGGGGATCCGATGGCTTTTATGTTTTCGGATCGGTAAGTCGTTCGGGAGGAGCGCAATTTAATGGCAGCAACAATGTGGCATCCGGAAATTTCCTTGATGAAGCTGATCTTAGTACCAATAACACAAGTCTCCATAATTTCATCAATGGAATATTGCCTGTAGAGCTGCTTTCATTTGATGCCACATTTTCGCAAGATAAAGTAACACTCGAGTGGGCTACCGCTTCAGAATTAAACAACGATAGGTTTGAAATATACAGATCGGGCAATGGCACTGACTTTGTACTTTTGGGTGAGGTGCAGGGCAATGGCACTTCTTCGGAGTTGCATATTTATACATTTACGGACAATCGCTCTCCCTCGGGAACTAACTACTACAGGCTGAAGCAGATCGATTTTGATGGTGTTTATGAATATTCCCCTGTTGTTTCCGTTAAGGTTAAGTTATCTGCTGTCACTTTTCAAGTAGCTCCAACAGTGTTAAAAGAAGGGAATTTAAAAGTTAAAGTAAACAATATGGGGCAGGATAATGCCATGATCACGCTAAACGGTTTGAAAGGAAATCTGGTCTTTTCTCAGGCGGTTTCCCTGACGCCAGGTGCGGTTCAGGAGTTTGAACTGCAAGGTACGAGTCAATTGAAGGAAGGCATTTATATACTCATCTTTTGTGCCGGAGAAAAAAAGTACAGGCAAAAAGTTATTATAGACCATTAGAAATCCAGCACCATCTATGGCCTCTGGTTTTATCCAGGATTATTACCGGGGTAGAAAGTGGCTGTAGTTCGTTATTTTAATCAGCACATCCGGGCTATCCGGCCTCGATCCTCCTGATAAATTTCAAAAAAACTGCTTCAAACCTGGCAGCCGGCTTCTCCATTTGGTGAGATCTGAAAGCCCGGGTAAGGTGATTCATAATAAAAAGATTTTCCCGAATTGGCATGGTGGCGGCAGGCACCTTGTTGTCGAGGTAGTAGGTGAGTTCCTCATCTGCCCGCTCCATCAAAGTAGCAGCAATGTTCGTCGCTTTTTCTTTATCGCCTAACTCAAGCAATAAGCCTACTGTTCTGGCCGTAGTGATATCATATGGGATTGTATCATCGGGTATTACTGATAAACTTTCATTCAGGACTTCTTCCGCCCTTTTGTGATCTCCTGCCTCCAGCAGCACCTCGGCCAGGCTGTTAAAATTGTTTCTGGGTGTACGTAACTGGCCCTGGTAATAATCACTGTAATAAACGCTGTTGTCATCCAAACCACGCCATTGGAATTTTTCCATCAGGTTGGTATACATAGTATCAATGTCGATAAAATCATCCTGGGGGTTGGGGTTTTTTATAGGAAGCAGACGAAAGGTTTGCCCCTGCTGAATCAGGTAATCACCAAAATCCAGTCCGGAGTTCATCGTTGCTGTAAAGGTATAACAAATCGGGCGTTCCCAATTATTGTGAGTGATCAGGTCCAGCTGCATTAAATCCCCTTTGTGAAAGCCATTGCCTTTAACGATAAATTCCATGCTGTCCTGCAGATAGTTCATTTTTCCGGCAGGGATGATGCCTTTTTCCATTATTGCCTGCTTGTTGACAGCAAGCCTGAGCTTTTTGGATGGCGTCAGGGTAAAGCGATCCCCATCCGCTGTTTTTTGTACCAGCGCCGGATGTTCATCTTTTACTAATTTTAAATATTGTTTTAGGTCAATGCCGGAATCAAACTTTGGATTGAGCCGGGCATAGACATAATCATTGACACCGCGTTTAAAATCATCCTTTTCAAAAGAAAATGGCAGCGGCTCAGAATCATAGGAAGGTCTGGTCATTTGTTCAATATTCCAGTCCGCTGTGAAATAGGTGCCTACTACGACCCGTACATCCCGGCGAATGCCTTCAACCTCCTGCGCATACCACAATGGATAAGTGTCGTTGTCGCCTCCGGTAAATAAAATGGCATTGGGCGGACAGGACTGTAGGGTATTGATCGCAAAGTCTACGGAATAGTACCTGCCTGAACGGTCGTGGTCATCCCAATTTTCAACAAGCATGATACCAGGTATGGCCAGTGACAAGGCCGTGGCCAATGGCCATGACCACTGTGGCCTTTTTAACCATTTTTGAAGGTAATATGCCAACGTCATAGCCCCAAACCCAATCCAGATGGCAAAGGCAAAGTAGGAGCCGACATAAATATAATCCCTTTCCCTGGGCTCAACGGGTGGAGAGTTCAGATAAAGTACCAAAATCACACCGGTAACAAGAAATAGAATTCCAATCACAGAAAAGCTGCGAAAATCCCGCCTCACATTAAATAAAAACCCCAGCAATCCCAATAATAATGGTAGCATCAAATAATTATTTCGTCCCTTATTGCTGGCCAATTTATTTGGCAATGTTTTGTCACCATCCCAGGCTGCCAACCATCCGGCGCCTTCAATATCGCTTTCTCTGCCGGAAAAGTTCCATAGAAAGTATCGCCAATACATGTGACCCAGCTGGTAGGTAAACAAAAACTTCAGGTTATCTGCAAAAGTGGGTTTTTCACCTTCTTTTAAGCCTAGCCAGTCCCTGTAGGCTTGCTTATGAGGATCTTGTTGGCTATAAATTCGAGGGAGTATGGAAGTGCGGGCCGGATCATAAATGTATTCAAACTTGTTATACGGCGTTTCATATTTTTCGTCTCCTTTGGTATAGGCCGGCCTCAAGTCTTTATGGCCAATGATATCAGCAGTAAAATCAGGACCGTGAAGCAAGGGCCTGGTGCCATATTGCTCCATGTTAAGATAGGCAATAAAGTTGGGTAGATTTTCAGGATTATTGGGATCCATAGGGGGATTAAAATTGGAGCGAATGACGATGACGCCATAAGAACCGAACCCTATCAGCAAATAGGCCACCCCCAACAAAGCGGTATTTAAAATTACTTTCTGTTTTTTTATGGAATACAAAATGCCATAAAGCAAAGCGCCAATCAATAGCAGTGAGAAAAAAATGGCCCCGGCTCCAAATGGCAGTCCTAAGGAGTTTACCGAAAAAATCTCCGTGTGCTTAGCCATTCCAACCAATCCCAACCGCAGGCCAAACATCAATAATACAATAAGGCCTCCGCTTATGGCGAGTGTATAGATAATACCCCGGCTGGAGGTTTTATATTTTTTGAAATAATAAACCAGGCAAACGGAAGGCACAGCAAGAATATTAAGCGGGTGTACACCTATTGAAAGGCCAATTAAATAGGCTATAAATATCAACCATTTTTTGGCCTTTGCATCGTCGCTGATAAGATCCCATTTTAAAATTGCCCAGACCACCAGGGCTGTCAGAAAAGAAGAAAATGCATAAACCTCAGCTTCAACAGCCGAAAACCAGAATGAATCCGAAAAAGTATAGGCCAGGGCACCGACGGCGCCGCCAAGCGTCAGGAGAAAAAATTGCGGCCGGGTTTCGTCCTCTTTTTTTATATTGAACAGCTTTCTTCCCAGCATGATAATGATCCAGTGAAGGAACATGATCGTCAGGGCACTGCTGACAACACTGACCATATTTACCCAAAATGCCACCTGCCCGGAGTCACCGAATGACAGGTATGAAAACATGCGTCCTACCAATAAATACAAAGGTGCCCCTGGGGCATGAGGAATCTGCAGCTTGTAGGCGGATGAGATGAATTCCCCGCTATCCCAAAAACTGGTGGTAGGTTCTACGGTGGAAGTATAAGTAATAAGTGCAATTGCGAATAGTCCCCAACCAAAAAAAATGTTGATCTTGCTGAAATTTTTCATATAATTTGTCTCCGGCCTTAAATGAAGTCATTAAATTTTATTGTTTTTTAACGAGATAAATTATTTTAAGGTACAATATCGTGGAACAAATAATAGATGACTGTTCATTGGCAATTGGTCAATGAAAGCAGTTTTAACCTGAGTATTATTCAAACTTTATGATCACCGACAATATGGAATTCAAAATTATCCTGGACTTTTTAAAAAAATTAAAGAAAAACAACAATCGCGAATGGTTTACTGAAAACAAGACAAAATTTGTGGAAGCCAAAGATGCATTTGAGCCGGCGGTTCAGAAACTTATTGATGAGATCAGTAAGTTTGACAAGAGCCTGGCTGATGTACAGGCAAAGCAATGTATCTACAGAATTTACCGTGATATTCGTTTTAGCAAAGACAAAACGCCCTACAAAACCAATTTGGGCGCAGTGATGGGTGAAGGAGGAAGAAAATCTACGAAGGCTTTTTATTATATCCAACTGGAGCCCGGAGATAATTCTTTTATTGCCGGTGGTTTATACATGCCGGAGGCTGATAAGCTGAAAAAGATCCGGCAGGAAATTGATTATAATAGCGATGATTTAAGAAAGATCCTGAATAAAAAGAGTTTCAAAGATTATTTCCCCGAACTGGAAGGCGAAAAATTGAAAAAGGCGCCAAAAGGTTATTCCCCGGATGACCCTAACATTGAGTTACTGAAATACAAAAGCTATATTGTGGTGCACAGATTTAAAGACACGCAGGTTGTCGCCGACGACTTTGGCAAAAACTGCGTAAAGATATTCAAGGAAATGAAGCCGTTTAATGATTTTTTGAATACGGCTATTTCTTAATCAGCCACGGAACAAAGCCGAAATTCGGCCCGCTGCTTCGCGAAAGTGAAAGTCGTCAGCAGTACAAGGTGCCAGTATATTGATATTTTAAGCTCATTTTCTTTCTTTTTTTAAGTTCAGAAAATCCTTTAACCGGCCTTCTGAATCGTACATTTTGAAAGAGAATGTATTGCTAAAAATATCTACCCTGCAAAAGTGATGGCCACGTTGGGTTTTATTGGAAAACCAGGAATGGGTAGGCGTAAAATCTTCCAGATTTCCCCCTGCCCCTCCGCTTTGAATATAGATGACGCCCTTTTCCTGATCGATTTTTCCGTCTTTCAAGGGCCATGAGCGTTCATAGGCATGGACGTGCCCGTAAAATACAATGTCTACTCCGGCGGTTTCATACAATTTTTTCAGATCGTCAAATCTCGGATCTCCGAGGTTGGAACGCTTTCCTTTCCAGGTATCTCCGTAGTCGTTTTCATCTGACGAAACCGGACAGTGGTGATGTGCCACAAATTTCCATTGGGCGGTGGAAGTCGCCAGTTTTTCCCTAAGCCATTCGTACTGCCGGCCTCCTTTTTTCAGCTCGGCACCAGCATTGCTGTTGAGCATGAAGAATGCCGTATTTCCATAGGTGAAAGTATAAAAAGCTTCGGGTTCCGGCAGGCGGTGATATCGGTTGTACCAATACAAATCACCTTCCCCATTTCCGGGTACCGGAAAAATGGGTATGCGGCTAGCTACAGCGTCGATTCCTGTAAAATATTCGTAATTCCACTCAAATTTATGTGGTCTCATGCCCCCGTCCGTCACATCCCCCAGGTGCATGATGAAATTAGGCCGTTCTTCCCACATCATTTCTCCCAGGCGGTGATTTATATGGGGGCGGCTCTCGGTATCACCAATGACACAAAAAGAAAAAGCAGCGCTATCCGCTACAGCCGTGCTAAACGTTAAAATACCCGATTTCATGGTGGTACCATCCTGCGCGATAGCAGTAATTTGGTAATAGTAGGGTGTTTCAGGTGTAAGGTTGTCTAAAGTAATCTCCTGGATATAAGCTGGGTTTGAAAGTGTTGTCTTTTGTGTAAATGGTAGTTCCGTCCCATATTCAACCTCTGCCCTCGCCATTCTATCGGTTTCCCACAAGATATTTATATTATTTTGAGTAGGGTAGTGGAGATAAGGCCCGGCATTAAAATGAAATATATCTTTAAATAATTTCCCTTGTTCCACCAGGCCTTGTAATTCCTTAAAACGATTGGTAATTTCCGCCGGCTCCAGGGCATAGTTATAGAGCCGTGAGGCTTTTACGAGGTTGGCGATTTTCATGTATTGTTCCTGTCCGAAATAACCTGCCAACTCGATCTGCGTGGGGTCTGGAAATGCCAAGTCACCCTGAACCGTGGTGGAGGAATCCAGAAGTATGCCGTTCCGGTATAACTTCATGCTTTGACCATCGTAAGTTCCTACCAGGTGACTCCAGTATTTTTTCCAACCTCGCTCAACCTTAGTTTCAATCGATTTTGCTACTCCCTGCTTTGAATTAAGATGGAAAACGACTTCATCGCCATAGTAGCCCAGCAGCCAGCCGGGTACATCATGCACTGATTTTCCTCGCGCTGTGATCAAGGCACCCACCGGTAGGTTTACATGGTCTAAAAGCCATAACTCAATCGAAAATGTCTTGCGAGGAATGTTGGCGCTTTCTATGAAGTCGGTAATGCGTTCCGTAGGCGCTTCTTCAAAAAAAATGATAGGTTCACCCAGGGTCTTAAAACGTTGAAAACGGGTTTTAGGCTGCTCAATTTTTTGTTCGGGATAATTTTTGGCATTTCGGGCAAGTGTATAATTTGGATGGAAAGTCCAGTCACCCACAACCTTTTTTTCGGTTTCCTGCGCATAGGTGCTGGCAAGATTACCGGCTAAAAGGCAGATAATAAATAGCTTTAGAGGAAGTTTCATGAAAACATCGTTGATCAGGTCGCTAAACTAGCTAAAAATCAGGCGTTGCCGAAGTACTGATATTTAACTTTTTGTGAAGTTTTTCAATCCTGTGTGAAGTTATCTGACCAACAAAACCGGTATAAAATGATTGGGATAAATTCAAAGCATTAAATTTTCTTATATTTATAAAAAATGTTTTAACCTGAATTTAGATTTTTCAAATGGTCACTATAAATACCCCTCAAGCCCTGAAAATATGTTTGTCGGTGCTGGTGGTGCTTAGCGCTTCATCTATGCTCAAAACCAAGGCCCAGGATCGCCAGTTCTATCAACTCAAAATCTATACATTTGACACCGATGAACAGGTGAAAACCACTGATAAATTCCTTAAAGATGCTTATTTACCTGCACTAAAAAGGGTTGACATCCAAAACGTTGGCGTATTTAAGCTAAGGCCGGATGAGGTGGATACGCTGAAACAGATTTTCGTACTGACACCGTTTTCTTCCATGGCGCAATTTGAGTCACTCGAGAGGAAGCTGGCCCGGGACAATACTTATCAGGCGGCCGGAAGCGACTACCTGAAAGCCTCCCATCAGCAACCGCCTTACCGAAGGGTTGAATCTATTTTATTAAGAGCATTTGAAGACATGCCGGCCATGCGCCCCTCGGCAGTGGATGGTCCCAGAAAAGACCGGATATACGAATTGAGAAGTTATGAATCAGCTACCGAGGCCTATTTCAGGAATAAGGTAGACATGTTCAATGCCGGTGGAGAAATTAAGCTTTTTGATAAGCTGGCGTTTAATGCTGTATTTTATGGAGAGGTAATATCGGGACCTGCGATGCCTAACCTGATGTACATGACCACCTTTTCTGATAAGAAAAGCCGCGACGCACATTGGCAGTCTTTTAGGGAAGCCCCGGAATGGAAGGAGCTAAAAGCTCAGCCAAAATATGCCAATAATGTTTCTCATATAGATATCATTTTTCTTTATCCCACCGGATATTCGGATTATTAAACGTTAGTTGACACCAGGCTGATTTTATCCGATAAAAGTCAAAACTTCAATATGAAAGAAATAGAGGAAATTGAGATAGCCTTAAGTAAGTCTAAGCTGACCTTGCTGCTGCTGGGCTCTGTGTTGCTGGTGGCTTTGGGGCTTTGGTTGCTCATAGCACCTCCAGCTATCGATCACCCTGTTTATGGTAATCAGACATTGCTGTTATTGGCGGGAATATTGGCCACCGCCTTTTTTGGCCTGACAACAATTTTCATAGCCAGGAAACTGATGGATAACAGACCGGGGCTTATTATTGGGAAGGAAGGCATCACTGATAATTCAAGCGCCGTTGCAGCCGGACTTATTAAATGGGACGACCTTGAATACTTTTCGGTCCTTAAAATAAGTGGACAGAAACTAATTATGCTTTTTGTTAAAAACCCTCAGGATTATATTGACAGACAAACGAGTGGGTTAAAAAAAAGAGCTATGAAAATGAATTTCAACATGTATCAGACCCCTCTTAGCATATCCGCCAATGGCTTGAAATGTAATTTTGACGAGTTGCTGGGTATGTTGGAGTCTAATTTTGAAATAAGCCAAAACCACTGAAACCGGCCTGGTGCGTTTTTAATAACACCTGGGGTTCACCAATGAAAATCAACAGCTGGTTGCTTACCGGAAGAAATTGATAAGTTTATTTTTAAAAAAACATTGATATGATTGAAAAAATAGTAGATGGCCGTACCGACCTGATCTTCGATTATATCGGCCAGGGAAATGATGCCAGATCAACTGATAAAAATGGTGTGCCACTGATTCGATGGTGTGCCTATTACGGAGATGTCAGCGCTATTAAGTATTTAATAATTAAAGGCGCATCCTTAGATGATTTAGGGGAAAACTATGACTTAAATGGCGCGGTGTTTCACGGACATTGGCAGCTTTGTCAATACCTCCTGGAACAGGGCGCAAACCCGGATTATGCTATGTCTGATACCGGCGAAACGGCGCTCCACAGCTGCCTGTGTGCTCCCAACAGACCGGCAACAAACCTGATTATTACTCTTTTGCTGGCTTACGGCGCCGACCCGAATGTGCAGACAAAACCTCAGGTAAGTACAGGAGGATTTATGAGAGATGCTTTTACCAAGCAGGAAACGCCCCTACACAGAGCGGCAGCATTTGGCAATGAAGAGTCGATTCAACGCCTGATTGATGCCGGGGCGGATAAAACCTGCAAAGATATGAGCGGGGATTCGCCACTAACCTGGGCAAGTTGGCATAAGCGGCCAGGCAAGATTCTTTCCCTGCTGACCTATGGTGACCACCGGATACATCCCTTGCATGTGCAGAACATGCAAAGCGACCACGGGTCGGGTTGGGGCAGCGGTATGTCTATCATGCGAATGGGAGAGGTGCATTTGGAAAAAAATGAAAACGATAGCTGAAATTCAAACATCTTTGAACTAAGGTTTTAAATTTAATTATCCAGGCTAAACAAACCATCTCCCTGTATATCATCTGGGATCTCCCGTTTTTAAGCTTCCTGAAAGCACCGGATGTGCAGAGTCTTCGTTGACATAAAATAAAGAAACTACTATCTTTAAAGTACGGTTTCCTGTTGGCAAGTGGGAATCAAAACAAGGCTGTCAAAGGTGTATCCAAAACGTTGATTTTACTCGTAATATTGGCCGAAAATTTACGGATTTGATTGGGCAAAACCTTTGTGTCTGGTATGATCAATCCCATGAGCTGACGCAAAAACTCATCTGAATATGGACACATGATCTCGCATCAGGAAGAATATATCTCTTGTTTTAAAAAATCTTTTGAAAGTTACCACCCGGTTTCTGATAGCTCCTGGAAAAGTATCGAGCAATTGATCCGATTTAAAAAGGTGGCAAAGGGAGGGTTTTTGCTCCATGCGGGTCAGGTAGCAAGAAATATTCATTTTGTTTGCAAAGGACTGTTCCGGGCCTTTTATACTGACATTGAAGGAAATGTATATAATAAAATTTTCTTCCTTGAAAACGACTACCCGGCTTCTACCGTTTCTTTACTGCTTTCGGCACCTTCGGTTTTCAGCATTGAGGCGCTCGAAGAAGGATTGGTTATTAATCTGGATTTTCAAAAATACCGCCAGCTTATTGACAAACACGATGATATCAAAAACTTCTATATTTCATATATAGAAAAGAATTGGATCATTGAAAAAGAACAGCGCGAGATCGCGCTGGTAACGCAAAACGCCACCGAGAGATATCTGTCATTGCAGAAAAAATATCCATCGCTGGAAAAAAGAGTACCTCAATTCCATATAGCCTCACACCTGGGGATCACACCTACGCAATTGAGCAGGATCAGAAAAGATTTAGCAACAAAATAAACGGGAATCAACATATGTAAATGCGCACCTGATCCGCGTGGCCTATTATTGTGGCATGAATCAGATCCTGTTACCTCTTATTGCTTTTTTTGCCGGAATTTTTCTGGCTGTCCAGGGTAGCTTAAATGCTCAATTGGGAGTGCTTTTAAAAAATCCTTTGTTGGCTACATTATCGGCATTTCTAAGTAGTTCCCTATTTGCCCTCCTTTTTGTATTTATTCAGGTGAGGGATTTTCCATCTGCAAAACAAATCTATGAAATTCCCTTTTACCTGTGGTTCACCGGTGGATTGTTCAGTGTATTGGGTATCAGCATGTACTACTTCACTATCCCAAAGCTGGGCGTGGCCACCATGATTTCGCTCGGGCTCTGCGGTCAGCTGATTTTTGCGGTTGTAGCCGGGCATTTTGGATGGTTCAATCTACCGGAGGAACCCATCTCCTGGCCAAGGTTTATAGGGGTAATGGCAATGATTTTGGGTATTATACTAATCAATATAAAGTAATGAATGAACATTTGTTAACACTTAAGAATATCGAAAACCTGACATCATTATGGCAGGTGGTGGGACGGGCAGGCGGGTCATTCACCAGAAAGACAAATTACAGCTTTAACAACATTAAAAACTCCGACTGGCCAAACAGAATATGGTTTGATATTACCTATGACTTTGAGGTAAATGACATTTTGAGGATAAGGAGTGAGATGCCTGATTTATCAGGATCGTTGATCATACCATCCTGGGAGATTTTTGACCAGGAGAAAAGGGTCTTGTTCACCAACAATGGATTTCAGGAGGTATTTGAACAATGGGGTATGGGTTTGCATCTGAACCGGAATTTTGAAGGAAGCTCATCCGCTGATATCAAAACGGTTTCCACAAATCTGGAGGCCCGGATCTTTGCCGAAGCCGCCTCCTTATCTTTTGGATATCATATAAATCCGGAATTGATAGAAAGAACATTTGGCCATGAAAATATTGAATTTTACGTAGCCGAATCCGCAGGAAAGGTCGCCGGAACCGGCATATTGTTTTGCTCGGGAAATATTGCCGGCATACATGCGGTTGGGGTGGTACCGGCAATGCGTAGAAAGGGGATCGCTAAAAAGCTTATGCTGCATATATTGGAAAATGCCTATACTAAAAATATGGCATACGCAACCTTGCAGGCTTCAGAAATGGCAAGACCTATGTACCTGGATCTGGGTTTCAAAGACCAATTTCGCATGCATAATTTTGCCTTGCAACAATAAAGGCATCTGCAAACCAAGACGGTTCTGTATTTCACCAAACCTTGGTAATCTTAACGCCGCGCTGTTTGCACTGCACGGGGAAAGCGTGTATTTTTACGCCGACGCTTGTCCCCGTTTAAACAAGTAACTATGCGACAGATTGCAGCAGAAACCCAAATGCAAACCAAAGATTCTTTAATAGAAGACCTCTGGTCGATTGGTGTGAAACCTGGTATGGATCTGATGGTGCATTCATCTTTAAGTGCCATTGGGTGGGTATTGGGCGGAGCACCGACGGTAGTCACAGCTTTGTTGGAGGTTATTGGAAGGCAAGGTACCCTGGTGATGCCGTCCGCCACACCGCTTTGCGCAGACCCCACTAGCTGGGATGAGGTGAGTGTGCCTGATAAGTGGCTGGAAGATATTCGGATAAATTTACCGGTCTTTGATGTTAAAACAACACCCACGACCATGGGAGCCATTGCCGAGTGCTTCCGAACCTGGCCTCATACCATACGCAGTAACCATCCCATCAGCTCGGTATGTGCCAATGGTGCCCGTGCGCAGGAGATCGTGAGCGAGCATGCACTTGCTTTTTCAGAAGGGGCCGGTACACCATTTGAAAAACTCTATGATTTGAATGCCTCCGTTTTACTCTTAGGTGTGGGCTTCAATCGCTGCACCGTGCTACATTTTGCGGAATCACTGGTGTCTAACCGAAGAACAAAGCTGAGTCGATTTCCCATGCTAAAAGATGGCCAAAGGATTTGGGAGGAAGTTCCCGACATGGGGAATGACAATAGTACGCATTTTCCTGCCGTAGGAGAGAAGTTTGTCGCTGATAAAAATGCGCAATCGGGGTTGATAGGACAGGCAAAATCCACTCTTTTTTCGGTGCCGGAACTGGTGCGTTTTGCCAGACCTTATTTTGAAAAATTTCTTTAGTGAATCAGGTATAGTTGGGTTGCGCCAATAATAGCGGTCAAAAAAATCCACCGGGGACCTTGTTAAGTCTATTATTTTAACAATATTGGGAAAGGGTCTTACGATTGGTAGCTGTGATTCGGTGAGCGACACGCAGGGGAGGAGTTTTGAAGTTAAACATTAACCCTATGAACGATATTGCCAAAACCATTCGAATTATGGCATTTGCTGTAATAATCTTTTCCTGCCAGGAAAAAAAAGTGGAAACGGATCGCCCTGCCGAGCTGTTACCTAAACCAAAGGAAAAAGAAATATCCGATCTGAAGCTAAAAGATTTTAATCCGGTTTCAGTCTATAAAGTTCCACAGACCAATATTGTTAAGGCACGATATCCCATCATTGACTTGCATTCGCATCCCTATGCTAAAAATGCTGAGCAACTTCAGCAATGGGTGCAAACCATGGATGAAGTAGGCGTCGATAAAACCACTATCCTGACTTATGCCACAGGCGCCAGGTTTGATTCATTGTATAAAGTTTATGCCCAGTACCCCGACCGTTTTATCCTGTTTTGTGGTTTTGATTATACCGGTTATGACCAGCCTGATTTTGCTGCCCGGGCCGTTGCAGAGCTGGAGCGCTGCGTAAAAGTAGGAGCCCGTGGCGTTGGAGAACTTGGAGATAAAGGGAAGGGGCTTTTTTATTCAAAACCTACCCCGGCCTATGGTATGCATATTGATGATCCACGTATGGAGCCATTGATAGAAAAGTGTGGCGAACTGGGTATACCTATTAGTATTCATGTAGCAGAACCTATTTGGATGTATCTCAAGATGGATTCCCTGAATGACGGACTCATGAATGCCTATAAATGGCGACTCGACAATCAACCGGATATCCTCGATCATGAGGAGATGGTTGGGACGCTGGAAAACGCTGTTAGGAAACATCCCGGTACTACTTTCATTGCCTGCCACTATGCCAACAGCAGTTATGACCTGGGTATATTGGGTAATTTATTTGACCGGTACCCTAACCTCTATGCTGACATCAGTGCCCGGTATGCAGAAACCGCTCCAATTCCCCGGCGCGTTAATAAATTTTTTAATCAATACCAGGATCGCCTGGTATACGGCACCGACATGGGTATGAATAATACCATGTATCGGGTTACTTTCCGGATTCTGGAAACGGAAGACGAACATTTTTACGCGCACGAATTATTCAGCTACCATTGGGCGTTGCACGGCTATGGTTTGGAGCCGTCAATATTAAAAAAAGTGTATCGTGAGAATGCTTTGAATATTTTGGGTAAAGATTGACCCAAATACCGGGATCTAGTCGCAGGATGCTACTACCACATTTTTGAATTGAAAACTAATACAGCAGTTAAGCTCACAGGCCAGATCGGATGCGGGGTAAACCAAATCACAATAACTCTGAGGTGTCAGATCATCCCGAATGGTGCTGGCATCATGTTCCGAGGACCCTTCCTCCCAGGCTCCAAATCCGGACCCGCCGCAGCCGGTACTGCGCTTTTCATAAACACATTTAAAACAAGAGGGCCCTTCATCCTCTGAACATCCGAAGCTCATCGCCAGTGTAAAGGCGAGAGAGAAAATGATAAAGTTTTTCATAGTATTAATTTCTTTAAAATGAAACCGGGCAATTATATAGAGAAAGCTATCGTTACCGCAAAAGCGCTAAGATCCACACCTTCAGTCTGTGGTTCCCGGCCATCTGGCTCCAGGTCGGTGGTGCCGGTACCCGTGGCAAAAAAACGATAGGAAGGCATAATGGCGATTTTATTGATGGCTATGGCAAATTCTACCTGAACGGCCAATCCATAAAGCGTTTCAAGCCAGCCTTCAGCATAGGCATCGCTATCTGCGAACTGATTGCTTGCCGGAAATTCACCATTAGAATAATGCAAATCTATCTGAGGCCCTAAGCCGAGGGAAGGAGTGAGCACGAGATTGCCTGCATCAATGGGATAGCCAAATTTCAAAAGTAACGATAAACCAAGACTCGCCCCTCCTTCAGAGATCGTTTCCCCAAGGGGAAGAAAATCCTCCGATGTTTTCCCGGTTCCGGCTCTGAACTCCGCAGCAAGGTCAGCGCGAACCGGACCCAAATCGAAAATCCCGTTTCGTTGGTATAACAGGTTTAGAAAAGTTCTGTTGAGGTTGTGTATTGGATATGAATCTCCGACGGTGCTACTCGATAGGTTTACAAACCAGAAACTTGTGTAGGTCATATGACCAATACCGACCCCCAGATAACTTCCGGATCCGCTTTGGGCGAAACACGGTGTGCCAAATCCCAATAAGATAAAAGCAGCTAATAACTTTTTCATAATATGCGTGATTTTGTTGATAGTAAAAGTATTTGCCTAAAGTAGGGGGAATAAGAATGGCGCGTTGACACGGATGTTTCAATCTATAACAGCCTGGTTACATAAGTGCGAAAGCTGGCTATAGCTTGCAAAATGAAGCCGTCTCAATGCGCTTTGATTGAATTTTTAATGGGATACAGGTGCCCTAACCTAAATAAAAGGGTTGTTATGGAATGGAATTACGATGAAGACTGTAGAAATTCGGAAGGTGTTTGGCCATATTGCGCTTTAAAGCATTTGGTGAAATAAGATAAGTTGTTGAATCCGACCTCGTAGGCCACATCGGAAACCCTGCCCCAATCGCTTTTAAGAAGTTCGGCAGCTTTGTGAATTCTCATATTCCGGATAAAATCTGATGCCGACAAACCCGTTACGGCAAATAGCTTGCGGTAAAGTTGTACCCGGCTCATGCCCATTTCACGACTCAAAAAGTTTACATTAAGTGTGTCGTCCCCCAGGTGATGTTCTACAATTTCCCTAAGACGAAGAATAAATCTGTCCTCTTGTGAGCTTGCTTCTCCGGGGCTTGGTTGAGTCATCAGCTCCCTCCGCATCTTTTCCTGCAACCTTTCCCTTCGAAGTAAAATGTTCTTAACCTTTAACTGTAATTCCTTCCGGTCAAATGGTTTAGGCAGATAATCATCGGCACCATGTTCGAGGCCTGCCAGCTTATCGTCCCTACCGGCCTTGGCGGTAACCATGATAAATGGTATATGTGATGTTCTCTCATCGGTCTTTACCTGTCGGCAAAGCTCGTCCCCTTCCATCTTTGGCATCATCAGGTCGCTGATAATCAGATCTGGGATTTCCTCTTTGGCTATTCGAAGGCCTGTTTCACCGTCACCTGCCTCCATTAAATGGTGCTCATCTTTCAATATGCTTTTGATATACTGTCGCAAATCTTCATTATCCTCAACAATCAATACCTTCGGACCCTCAGACGCAGGTTGCATAGCTTCAGGATTTTGTATTTCAACTGCCACAGGAGGATCGCTATCATTATTGTTTTCTATCGATGATACTTCAACGATCTTAATGGGAAGAGTTACCTGAAAAATAGCCCCTTTGCCTTTATCTCCTTTGATTGTTATCTGACCCCTCATCAGCGTTACCAGCTCTTTGGTTAGTGCCAATCCAATGCCTGTTCCTTCATTGGCCGCTGCTTGATCCCGGATCCTATAGAAGCGATCAAATACTGCCAACCGCTCTTTTTCATCCAGGCCGGGGCCGGTATCACTGACGGTCAGTATCAGATGATCTTCATTGTTTTTGTTTATTGTTTCGGCATTGATAGTCACTTTTCCGCCCGAGGGTGTAAATTTCAAAGCATTGGAGATAAGGTTGTATACAATCATTTCCAGCTTCTCATCGTCCATCAACACCGTCGTGTTGCTGGCCGGAATTTGTACCTGATAGCTGATTTCTTTTTTTTCGGCTAATGACAAAAAAGAAGAACTCAAGGCGTTCAGGAATTTAAACAAGCTTACTTCTTTTTCATTAATTTCCAGTTTTCCGGCTTCCAGTTTAGATAAATCCAGGATTTGGTCAATAAGCCTCTTAAGTCGCTCGGTGTTTCTTTTTACAATAGACAAATGGGCTTTTTTCCCGTCGTCATCTTCCTTTTCAATAATATCATTTACCGGCCCGGAGATCAATGTTAGCGGGGTGCGAAACTCGTGGGATACATTGGCAAAAAAACGGGATTTCATTTGATTGACTTCCTGCAATTTCTCAAGTTCCATCCGTTCCAATTGTAGCTTCGCTTTGAGCCTTTCTCTCATAATCAGGGTCCGGAAAATTAGCAGAACTATCAGCAGGATTACCATCAGATAGATCGTATATGCCCACCAGGTTTTCCAGGGTGGCGGCAGCACACGGAGTTTGATAGTGGTCATATGATCATTCCATACCCCATCGTTGTTGGTGGATTTTACTTTGAAAATGTATTCGTCGGCACTGAGATTTGTGTAGGTGGCCGTTCTGTTGGCAGCGTTGGTATGTACCCAGTCACTGTTAAACCCTTCGAGTTTGTAGGCGTAGAGATTTTTGTGGGCATTGTCAAATTCCAGGGCGGCGAAGTTAAAGGAAATAAGTTTTTGCCGGTGATCCAGGACAATGTTATCAACAAGGTTGATATGCTGTGTCAGGATGCCGTTGGCCGCAATAGGTACCGTTTTATTGTTGATTTTGAAATCGGTAATAAATAAAGGTGGTGCAAGTTCATTTATGTGCAGGCTGTCCGGATGAAATCGATTATAGCCATTGCCGCTGCCAAAGTAGAAATATCCGTTTTCATCCATAAAACAGGCATCGGGATTAAACGATTGGGAGACCAAACCGTTACTTTGGTCATAATTTTTGAAATTTTGATGAAGTGGGTTGAACTTTGAAATGCCACCATTGGTAGATACCCACAAATTACCGTGTTTGTCTTCCAAAATTCCAACAATGACATCACTTGGTAATCCGTCCCGGACTGTCAACATATCAAATTTTTCTTTGCCAATATGCAGTTTGTTTAAGCCCCCGCCGTCTGTTCCGATCCACAGTATGGAGTCTGAAGTTTTGTAAACCGCCAGAACGGTATTATGGCTCAGGCTGTTGCTATTGTTAGGATCTTTTTGAAAAACGGTATAATCGCCATTTTCTTTGTTCATTTTAATTAACCCCCGGCCATAGGTTCCTACCCATAAATATCCATTTGAGCCGTCATATAAATTCAAGATAGCCGCACTTTTTGGAGAGGCATCTCCCGGGTTATCAATGAGGAACTTTTTGAAGGAGTTGGTGCCTGGATCATAGCGGTTTAAGCCCTGCCCATAGGTGGCGGCCCAGATGATGCCGTTATTGTCCTCGTAAACATAGGAACAGAAATTTGAACTTATGGTGCCAGGATTGTCCGGCGTGGGCTGAAAGTGGTCTTTTAAACGGTAACCCCCGGGTTGACGGTTGTCCGGTCTCATTCTGAATAAACCGTTACCATATGTCGATATCCAGAGATCCTTGCGCCGGTCTATACATATTGACCATATTTCAATATTTTCCGGAATTCCGGGAAGTGCTAAATCAGTGAAATTTGAAGGCTGGGAGGTATTGTGATCAATCTTTTCTATGCTTTGCTCAGTGGCCACTAACAGGTGACCATCAGCATCGGAATCGAAATTGTTAACAAAGGAGTGGCCCAGGCTTAGGTGATGGTTTAAACCGCCAAAGGATTGAATAGGGTTATTTTTGAGATCAATGCGGGAAATGCCGTTTTCGGTTCCCATCCAAAGATAGTTTTGTTCGTCCTCATAAAAGATCCATATATTGTTATTAGCTATACTGCCAGGGTTTAGGGGATCGTGACTAAAGTAGCTGAAATTATTATTCAGGTGATCATACTTTGCCAAACCCCCGCCCAGTAAGCCCACCCATAACTGCTCCTTACTGTCGGTAAAGATTGCCGCAATGCGATTTCGCGTTTTGTTAAAGTCGAAGACATAATGATCAAATTGACCGGTGTCTCTATCCAGCCTGTTCACGCCACCTCCCCAGGTGCCCAGCCAGATATAACCTTTTGCATCTTCTGATATCGCCAGCACATTATTATTTGAGATGGAGGTTATATCACCGGCATCGTGAAGGTATGTTTGAAAAGTTTGTTTTTGGCTGTCATAACAATTCAAGCCTTCCTGTGTTCCGACCCACATATTGCCTGCGCGATCTTTAAATATGGTGTGGATCGCGTCATTACTCAATGATTCAGGACCATCTTTTTTTATTCTCCGGAACTTTCCCGGTGCGGTCATCACGTTTATGCCTCCCCCATAGGTACCGACCCATAATTTTCCATTTGAATCTTCCATGATGACGTTGACGCTATTATGGGAGAGGCTGGTTGTGTCGCTATCCGAATATTGGTAATTGATAAAACGGTCTAACCGGCGGTCGTAAAGACTAAGACCTCCACCGTCTGTACCTACCCATAGGTTTCCGGCTGTATCTTCATACAGCGCCCATACACTATTGTCGGGAAGTGCTGTGGAATCTCCGTGGATATGTCTGTAAACAGTCATTTCGTAGCCATCGTATTTATTTAGCCCGTCGGTGGTACCAAACCACATAAAACCATGGGAATCTTTTATAATCTCAAACACCAGGTTGAATGACAGGCCATCAGCTACGGTAATGTGTTTAAATTTCAGTTCCGGAGATTGTGCTGGCGCGAGGTTGATGAAAGATAAAAACAGGAGCGCGAGAAGATATTTGGTCACGGGATTTTTTTTAAGCCATTACTATAAATTTAATCAAAAGACGATAAGAATGGAAATTTATATTCATCGGATGAATCAACCCTGTTGACACCAGATATTGCGGCTACCATCGAGGTAGCTTTGAGGTGGATTAAAATTATCGCAGTTCTGACAAGATTGCCTCCAGGTGCACTTTGTAAATATCACCAGGGGGTCTTACTCCCTCGTTTTGCCCGGGGACGATGCCCGGTCTTTCTGAGGAAAAAAAGAGTGTTTGATCATCTTTACTAAGCCCCGGCGCAAAATCTGCGTAAGGGGAGTTCACCTTTTCGCCAAGGTTTTTAAGTTCCGACCACGTGCCATTTACATTCCATGATACAAATAGATCTGGTGTACCGTTTCCCGCCGGATCCCGCGCGGCAACAATGAGGAAGCTTTCGTCGGAGGCAATACAGGGGTTGCTGGCATAAATAGCGCTTGCCCGCAACTTTAGCGGGATTTTTTCCACTGCCTGATAACGATTATTTTCGAACCTGCTGACAACAATACCTCTGTCACCATCTCTTTCTGACACAAAATAAGCATTGCCATTTTTTGCTATTGTTACAAAAATCTCTGTAGAATCCGAATTGAGAGGGGCCCCGGGGTTGATGGGCGCTGACCATTTGCCGTTAATCTTTTCTACAAACCAGGTGTCGAAATCACCAGCCTCATCGCCTTCTTTTTTTGGTCTGTTGGAACTGAAATATAGTCTTTTTCCATCGGCAGTTAAAAAAGGATCAACATCGCGATAAAGCCCTGAAGAGAAAGAAAGAGAGACAGCGTCGGACCAGCTGTTGTTGGCATAAGTAGCGTGCATGATCTGCATCGTCGACCGATCTGCTGATGTGCGATTAAAGTAAACCTCGTTTTGATCAGCGTTGACAGTGGTTGCGAATTCCGGAGCTTCGATTGAGATTTTTCCGGCGCCCCAAAGTGTTGCTTCCGCCGGTGCCTTTTCCCTGGTCTTCTTTTGACAAGAGATAAAAAGTATGGCGATTACTAAGAAAAGAAAATACCTCATTTTTTCAGTCAAATTTTTTGGGTGTCAATTTCTTAAAACGATCCAGTCAATCAATGGGTTATCGCACTTATACCCATTTGAAACTCGGCTGTACTTTTAAGCTTGCAATGGATTAAATATATATTCCCGAGAACCGAAACCGGCTTCAGGTGCTGGTCATTCGCTGACAAGCATCCACTGTACATTGTATTTGTCTTTCAACATGCCAAAATTATCGTCCAGGGGAAATAGCACCTTACCACCTTCAGATAATTTGTTAAAAGCTGCTTCCTTGGATGTCTTATCAGGGAAAACGGTGTACAGTGAAATGTTAGTGCCCAATTTTACATCATGACCAGGCAAGTCATCAGAAGCTTTAAAGTGAATACCTCCGGCTTTTAATTCCGAGTTGAATATACGATTTTGCAATGTTTCGGGGACTTCCATCGGTGCATCACCAAATGTCTGCATGAGGGTAATCTCCCCATTTAGTACGTCCCTGTAAAATTCCATAGCTTCCCGGCATGTTCCAGGAAAAACAAGGTAAGGAATAAGGTCTTTCATAATCTTCAATTTTTGATTTTCAGCCCTGGGGTTAAAGTCATTTTTATGGGCTGTTTTAACACTGCCTGTGATTGTCCTTTTAATTTACCAATTTTCCGAATAATGGCAGATCTTTTAAGTATTAAGTGCGCAGGTTGTGTAATCATCCTGGTTTAAACTCATGTCAACTAAAACCTGGTATAATTTTCAAAAGAAGACTGAAGCCGTAAACGTGACAGTCCTTCCTTGTTTCGGTAATTTTTTTTACTTTGTCAAATAATAATGAAATGTATTTTTTAACGTGTTAAAAGGCATGTGAGGGCCTGAACCATGCAGTATGATGTAACTACACCCACCGAGTATCTTGAAGCATTGGAAGATGACTGGAGACTGGAGAAGCTTCAGTATCTCAGAAAACTAATTAAATCGAAAGCACCTGGCTTTGCTGAAGGCATTGAATATAAAATGCTTAGCTACAGCAATGATCAGGGCACCATTTTTCACCTTAACGCACAAAAAAATTATGTAAGCCTTTATGTGGGCAATGCCAAAAAGGTAGATCCTGACGGCGATTTGTTGAAAGACCTGGATGTTGGCAAAGGGTGCATACGGTTTAAAAAATCTGTGTCTATGGCCGATACGAGCATTGATAAATTTGTGGAGCGGGCTGTGGACTTTTGGAGTCAGGGAAAAGAATTTGATTGCTAAGACAGCATCAGGTTGGCATTTTCAAAAAAACGTTAACCCCCCGGCAGGCACCGAGGGGGCTAACATCATTGCGGGGATTTGACGCTCAGTATGTTTCCCGAATACTTCTGCTCATTCCCGATTGTCATTATTGCTCCGGGTATCCTGGATTTTGCGGTCTGAGATTTGGGTTATTGATCATCTCGTTTTTTGTAAGAGGAAACAGCAAGTGCTTCTCCTGCAATGCCTGGTCAGAGCTCAAATTAACATGCCCGACAAAATCATCGAAATCCCTCGTAATACTGTTAAATACCTTGCGGAGGCGCACCATGTCAAACCAGGTGATCCCTTCATAACACAGCTCATGCCATCGCTCCTTCCAAATGGCTTCCCGGAATGATACCTGGCTAAAAGTACCGACGTCGGGAGTGACCAATTGGGCCCGGTCTCTGATCGCTTTAAATGCCTCGTAAGCCGATTGTCCGGGACCGTTTACCTCATTTTCAGCTTCCGCATAAATTAGCAATACTTCAGCGTAGCGAATGATGGGCACATTGAGATTATCACGGGCAGTGCCGGGTACCCCGAAAGTACCGTTGGCAGTCACATTAAAGTGCTTGAAAATGTAGGGTGCTCCCAGATCAAAAGGTTCACCGCTGCCATTGGTGTAATAGGTAGTGTAAAAGTACCCCTGCTGATCTTGTGTGCGAAGATCACCGGTTTCGTAGGAATTATAAAACTGGATGACCGGTATAGTGCTTCCGGTTCCGGAAGGGCCGCGATAAGTCACCGGCTTAAAGTTGGGAAACATATTACCCATTGGGTTTTGGGCAACGTCGGCGTTGTATTGCAGACTGAAAATATGCTCTACGGTATTTTTCAAGCTTTCGTCATGTACGTCGGCATAAGTAGAAAACAGACCGATACTTCCTGCATTGTCAATGACTTCTTTAGCTTTACCTGCTGCCAATTCGTAATATTGGGTGCCCAGGTTAAGCGGATAGCCCGCCATGGTAAGGTAAACCTTTGACAACAATGATTTTACCGCTGACTGCGATACCCTGCCACTCTCATCTGTCCATGCCAGGCCTGCTGATTCCGCCACTTTCAGGTCCTCTACGATCTGGTTGTATACATCTGCCTGGGCCGTACGGACCGGAAAAAAATCTTCGGAAGAAAAAGTTTGAGAAAGCAGGATCAACGGGACATCGCCCCAAAGTCTGACAGCGTAAAAATAGGCCCACGCACGAAGAAAGCGCGCTTCCCCCAATACCTGGTTCTTACGACTTTCATCCATAGTGATATCAGGAACATTATCGAGTACAAGGTTGGCATTTGCAACAACTTTGTAGATCCCTCGCCACCAATTTTGTATATGCCCTGTGTTGGGATCATATGTCAATGAATAGAGGTTGTTGAGATCAGAATTTTGTGCTGTCTCTGTGGTGGAAGTACCAGTGGGCGCTTCCAGCAATTGCCAGTTTGACGAAAAAATACCTGCCCCGTTGCCGATAAACCTCGCATCCGCATAAACCGCCGCAATGGCCGATTCGGCATGCGTAGCTGTTGTGTAAAAGCTTTCGGGTGTGAGATTTGACGGGTCTTCTTCATCCAGAAAATCCGAACACCCGGCGATCACTGGTAATAATGCCCCGTAGAGAAGTATTTTGACTATAGGTTCTAATATATTAGCTTTCATGATAAATGTCTTTTTATATTAATTACAATGCTACCTGGAGGCCAATCATATAGGTTGTTGACTTGGGATATTCATGCCACATCATGCCTTGTGAAAAGGCATTGTTGTTATTGTTGCCGCGGATTGGTGTAATCTCGGGATCTCCGATCAATTCGTCATCTACCAGTAAAAAGAAATTTTGCACGGAGGTATAAAGTCTCAGCTTGCTCAAATGCAGTCTCTCCAGTATATCGTTTGAAAATGTATAACCTAATAAAACATTTCTGCCGCGGATAAAAGAGCCGTCTTTGATCCAGTGAGAGTCCACATTTGTTACATATCCGGCACGGGTATCTCTGATCTGGGCCACCATCGTATTTTGATTTTCAGGAGTCCATGCATTTAAAACAGTTCTGTAGCTGTTGGCAAGTGCCTGGCGGTCTTCACTGGGGTGTAGATTCATATCCATGATATCATTGCCCTGGGAGTATTGAAGTTCAATGGTTAAGTCCCAGTTTTTATAATAGAAGTAGTTGGTGAAAGCACCCCAGGCCTTTGGGCTACCGTTGCCAATGATCATCCTATCGGCATCTGTGATGGCATAATCACCATTCACGTCAAGGTATTTAACGTCTCCGGGTAAGATGGTAAGCCCATTTCTATAGCTTACAAATTTTGCAGCTTCATCGGCTTCTGCGGTGCCCCAGGTCCCCAATCGCACGAGACCCCAGAAAGAACCTACCGGTTCTCCTACCCTGATGATGTTGGTAGGATTGGTAAAGTTGGGACCACCTACGCCAAAAATATCGGAAGGAGTGGCTAATGACAGCACTTTGTTCCGGTTCATGGAAATGCTAAAGGATGTATTCCACGTTACGTTACTGGTTTCAATGTTTACCGTATTAATAGTAAGCTCAAGCCCTTTATTTTCCAGGGAACCCACATTCTTCCTGATCACTGCATATCCGCTGGATTGCGGTACCGGGGCGTCCAGTAACATGTCGGTGGTTTTTCTGTAATAATAATCTGCTTCTACACTGATCCGGTTATTAAGTAGTCCCAATTCTATCCCGATATCTGTTTGTACCGTTTTTTCCCATTTCAAGTCCGCGTTGGCCAACCTGTTAAGACCGGTACCTCCGACGGCTACATCGTTCCATACCGTGCGATAATTTGAACTTAAGAGCGATAATGAAGAATAAGGGGGTATTTCGGAATTGCCGGTGACGCCGTAGCTGGTTCGCAATTTCAGATTGGAAATCAGGCGATTGTTTTCCAGGAATGCTTCGTCGGATATTCTCCAGGCCAGGGCTGCGGAGGGGAAGAAAGAAAACTTGTTATTTTCACCGAACTTGGATGAACCGTCGGCACGACCCGTTACCGTTAAAAGGTATTTACCCATTAAACTGTAATTGATCCTTCCAAAGTAAGAGTTAAGAGCATGCCTGGATGCGTTGGATGAAACAGTTATATTATCACTGCCGGCGCCCAGGTTATTAAACCCAAAGTAATCGGTTGGGAAATTTCTGACACCCTGGTCAATCAAAAAGTTATTGGATTCCTGCCAGGAAACACCTAAAAGACCCGTGAAAGCGTGGATTTTATTGATGGTTTTATTATAGGTCAGATAATTCTCCAGGGACCAGAAGGTTTGCTTCCGGTTACTTGTGGAAGCTCTGGCGATGCCGGAGGAGCTTAAGGTACCGGCCTCAAATTCGTTATTTTCCTGCGTTATTATATTGGCGCCTAACACTGTTCGCATTTCTAAACCCTCTGCCAGATTAATGTTTGCGAATACACTTCCCAGGGTTGTTTGCGTATTAAGAATATAATCTCGTCCAAATAACCTGTGCATAGAGCTTCTGGTACCTTCCGCAAACGGATAGTCTCTGTTATCCGCGAAGGTACCATCCTCATACCTTACAGGCAGGAAGGGAAAATCTTCAACGATCTGTCGCGCTACGGCATCGCTGACATCCACCAGGTTTTCCGATTGGTTGTTATAGCTAAGCGTGCCGCCAACTTTTAACCAATCCTTTACCTGGTCGTCAATAGTAAACCTTCCCGAATAACGTTGAAGGTAGGAAGTCTTGAGAAGCCCCTGATCATCCCTGTAACCTAAAGACAGGGTGTAGGTAGTGCGATCATTGCCACCGGTAAAGCCTAGCTGATGGTTTTGAGAGATCTTGTGTTGCGTCGTCTCCTCCAACCAGTCGGTGTCGTACAGGGGGTTACCATTACTATCAAAAATCCTCGGATCGGTTCTGCGAAGCGCCGGATTCAAATACGCCCATTTACCGGCATTCCATCCCTCGGGATCAAATTTTTCCATATTAGCCCAGGCGAGGTCCTCCACTGCCAGGTATTCTTCTGCGTTGAGTACCTCCCGTTTATTCGGGCCCACCGTGGGAACGCTGAAATCAACATTATAGGTGATTTTGCCTTCACCGGATTTTCCCCGTTTGGTGGTAATTAAAATCACCCCATTCGCACCCCTGGCACCATAAATGGCGGTGGAAGAAGCATCTTTTAGTACTTCAATGGAGACCACATCGTTGGGGTTTAAATAATCTATCGACTGGCTAAACTGATCCTGGTTGCCCTGAGGCAGTTGAACACCATCTACTACATAAAGAGGATTATTGGAGGAATTAATAGAGCTAAAGCCCCGAATACGAACGTTGGTTTTCCCTCCGGGCCGGCCAGAGTTGGTATTAACTTGTACGCCCGCTATTTTACCCGATAGAGCCTGATTGAGGGAGGTTGCCGGGCGTTCCTTAAGCTTTTCCTCACTGACAGAGCCAACTGCCCCGGTAAGGTCAGATCGTTTTTGATACCCGTAGCCAATGACGACCACTTCATTAAATAAAGTGACATCGGCACTCATGGAGACATCAATAACAGATCTGCTGCCAACGGTGACTTCCTGCTGGGCATAACCGACATAACTAAACACGAGGATCGTGTTTTCATCCGGCACCTGTATGGAATAACTTCCCTCCGCGTCTGTTACCGTACCAATAGAAGTGCCTTTGATCACAACATTTACGCCGGGTAGACCTTCACCAACATCGTCTGTTACCTTTCCGGACACCGCAATATCCTTCAGCAGAATGTCTATCTTATATTTCCGGTTACTTCGATCCGGAAGGATCTTGTTGACATTGATATTATTGTTAATTTGTTTAAAGTGTAGCTTTGCTTTCTTCGAAATGTGAAGCAAAACTTTTTCAACGGTAGAATTTGTATTTACATAGCTGATCTTTTGGGTTTGATTTTTAATACTGTAATTATCATAGTTGAATACAAAATCCGTCCTGGATTCGATATACTCAAAGGCTTCCTGAATTGAAACGCCATTGAGATTAACCGGGATCAACACCTCTTTCACACTCCGGCTCTTTTGCGCATGTGTTTCGCCGGCTATTAAGATGCTCAGAAAAAATGTTTGAAGCACAAATCCAACTAATAAATATTTCATAAGAATTAGTGGTACACGTTTAAAATTCATAATTTTATAGGGCTAAGTGAAACAATTATTTAGCAATCGAGACTCTCCTTTCCAAACGGCCAATTTGCGTAAGGAGAGTTTTTCTTTGGGGGTTTGTGTTTATAGTTATCTTGTCATAGGCAATTATTTGAATTTTATGGTTATCAGATTATCATTGATTTCAAAGTCAAAAGCTTCATTATGAGCCATGCTTTGAAGGACTAATTCAAGGCTTTCATTTTTGTGATAGGCGTTGTAAACCCACTTGTGAGAAGGTTTATTAACCACATTAATTTTCACATCATACCACCGCTCTAGTTTTTCAATTACCTCTTGTAGTGACGCCTTATCAAAATAAATCACACCATTTTTCCAACCATACTCATAATTTGGATCAAAATCCGAGACCTTGCTGAAGGTTCTGGCGGTCTTATTAAAAGTCACTGATTGCCCCGGGGTGAGCATCACGCTTTCGGTGGCATCTTTTTTAATGGCGACATCCTTTACCTCAACTTTGCCGGTGGCTAATGCTATTTTGACCTCATTGGAGTTGGAGAAGGTTTTTACATTAAAGGAAGTCCCCAAAACCCGCAGGTCCAGATAGTTTGTATGAACCGTAAAGGGCCTTTTTGGATCTTTAGCCACCTCGAAAAATGCCTCACCTTCCAGTTGAATGATGCGGGCACTATCTGAGAAATTTTCTGGATAGGTAATTTTGCTCTCAGAATTTAAAGATATCCTGGTGCCATCTCCCAGGATAATCGTTGATTTTCTGCCTCTGGGATTGGATTTAGTAACCTGAGACACCGTATATTGATGGTCGGGAGCTTTTGAAGGATTATCGACAAAAAGAAATATTGACAATCCGACAGCCGCTAAAATAACAACGGAGGCTGCAACCCGGAGCATTTTCCATGGTAAAAGGCCAATGCGATTACCGGCAGGTGTATTACCTGTATGTTTTTCGATGATGTTTTTTCGAATATGTGACAAATCCCGGTAGGGCGAGAGGTCAAATTCATACGCCCCTTTTAGGTCATCGGAGATTATTTTTTCCATTTCGGCGTCATAATCTTCACTTCTCATCCAATCGATAACTTTTAATTCTTCCTCAGGACTGCATTTGCCCCGAATAAATTTTTCAATTAAATATCTGTTCACAATATTCTCTTTTTGTGGGTTTTAATAATAAACAATCAATTGGCCCCTGGCACCTAGTCCTGGTGTAAATATTTAATTTCTTCCCATGTTTTGACGGAATGATGAGGTAATGAACGCAGGTGGGAAAGTAGGGAAACAGGTAAGGCTAACGTTGGAAGGATAGGAACTCAACCAACTAACACTATTCTGATCAATATCAGCTGGGGGATCCAGGAAAGGTATTTGTAGGTTTGTAAATAATTTTTAAGGTCTTTCAGCGCTTTGTTGATATGATTTTCAACGGTACTTTCGGAAACCACTAATTTTTTCGCAATTTCCCTGTTTGTCAGCCCTTGTTCTCTGCTCATCTGGTAAATTTTCTTCCGCTTTTCCGGTAGTTGCGCCACCTTGGTTTCCAGCAGATCCTTGAGTTCTTTCAGAAAAACATGGTTCTCGGTGGTGTCACCAATATCTTGATGGACCAGCGACTTATACCTGAGATAAGCCTGCTCGTGAAGTCTTTTTTTCGCTCTGTTTATGATCAGGTTTTTGGAAATCCTTATGATATAGGGCACAAAGGGCAGATGAGGCTGGAGCTTTTCGCGGTGGGTCCAAACCTTGACAAACGTTTCCTGGACGATGTCTTCGGCCTTATCAGGGGACCCTGTATATTTCAGGGCGACATGATGGAGCTGAGAAGCATATCGGTCAAACAAAATGTTAAAAGCCTTTTTTTGTCCATATCTAATGGCTTTTAACAGATCGTGGTCGTCCGGTAAATTTGTTTTTCTCAAGGTTGCAAAAAGATTTTCATGACCAATCTACAAATAATCGTCGATCCAAGCAATTGGTCTTAGTGCAAGTTTAGAGACATTTTAACGAAACGCTAATAAGTAGTTAAGTATGAGATCTCAATATTCTTTTGATCTCAAAGATGTTTTGAAGATCCCATTTTTTTATTGACAGTTTTTGGAAATAGTTCTTGTCATGTCGAAGGCATCGATCTTTTCAAATCCGTATTTTGAGAATAGCCGGGATAGCTATGGTAGTCTGGAGAACCCTGCAAGTCATAAACTTTTACCAATAGTCATAAACTTCCGTTTTTAAGCTTAATTTGAAACCGAAGAAGAGGTGCCGGTTATTCATCCTTCAGGCAGTTCACCGGATTGACGCGCGCTGCTTTTATGGTTTGCAACCCAACAGTAATCCAGGCGATAAAAAGTACCAATATACCGGCCCCGGCAAAGTACCACCATTCCAGGTCAATTCTGTAAGCAAAACTGTCTAGCCAGTTTTTGGCTAGCAAGTAGCTTGCAGGCAGCGAAATGACGATAGAAATAATTATTGTTTTTGTAAAATTACCAGTCAGCAGGCGGACTATATCAAATGCGTTTGATCCCATTATTTTGCGAATACCGATTTCCTTTATTCGCCGTTCGGTTGTAAAGCTCGCCAGCCCAAATAATCCCAGACAAGAAATTAAGATGGCCAACCCGGCAAAGTATTTTGAAAGTGCGGAAACTTTGTTTTCGGAATCATAAAGCATCTGATAATCCTCGTCCAAAAATGTAAATTCAAACGGGTAGTTCGGATGGAATTTCTCATAGATTTCTTTTAGGTTTTCGATGGTAGTTTCTTCAGCCCCGTTCTTAATTTTTACCATAACTGTCCTTCCATTTGGACCATATCTGAAAAAAACAGGTCTTATGCTTTCATGTAGCGAGGTGTAGTGAAAGTTTTTAACTACTCCTATTATTTGCATCTCCCTTTGATTTCTTTTGACGTATTTACCAATTGGATCTTTGAAACCGATCATTTTTGCGGCAGCTTCATTTATAACAAGTTTTGAAAATTCGTTGCTGTATTCGTGCGAAAAAGAACGCCCTTCCTTTAGCTCTATACCAAGCGTTTCAATAAAATTATAATTAACCTCCGGGCTCGGAAATACAATTTCTCCATCCTCCGGAGTGCTACCTTGCCATGAATAACCAGCGTTAAGATTGATTTGCTTCATAATATTCCCAGCAATAGTTGATGCATTCACAACCCCTGGTGTATTCTTTAATTCTGAAAGGAAAACCTCAAAACCATTAACATCTATCTCCCCTTGCCTTTGGAAAGTGATGACATTGTCTTGATCATAGCCAAGATTTTTGGTTTGAGTAAGTTCGATCTGCTTGTAAATGACCAGAAAGCCAACAATAAAAACAGCGGATAAAGTAAGCTGAAATATGACCAAAACTCTCCGTACCAATAATTCATTAAAAGCAGTACCGAATTTCCCCTTTAAAACGGTGGCCGGATTAAATCCGGAGAGATAAAATGCCGGATAAATGCCGGAGATAATCCCCGTTACTAATACGATACCTACAATTGATAATGTATCTGGGATATCTGGATTCAGGTGCAGATGTTTTTCTGTAATGATGTTAAATTGAGGAAGTAGCAAAACAACTATCAGTAAGGCAACTGCCAGGGATAAAATTGCCATGAGCGTGGATTCTCCCAAAAACTGAATAATAAGTGCTCCTCTATTTATTCCTATTGCCTTTTTTATCCCAATCGCCTTCATTTTCCTGGACGCCTGAGCTGTGGACAGATTCATAAAATTTATACAGGCAATGAGTAATATAAATAAGGCGATAGCAAAAAATAGCCGTACGTACATAATCCTACCCCCCACTGGTACACCATTTTCGTACTTACCGTATAGATATCTTTTTGAATATTGCTGTACAAACAGGCTACATTTTTCCCGCTGCGGATGTTTTGAACCCAAAAATCCAGCAATTTTTTCATTAAAACGTTCGGTATCTGTTCCTTCCTTTAAGACCAAATAGGTATATGCATGATCACTGTTCCAATCTCTTGATTCGGAATTATTATCCAACAATACGTTATAATTAATTATAAAATCAAATTGTACGGTTGAGTTAAGTGGTGTATTTTCGAAGATGCCGGAAACCTGGAATATGCTCCTAAGGTTTTCGTTTTTCCATTCTAAGGTTTTACCAATGATGTTTTCAGTGGGTTTAAATAATTTTTTTGCCAGTCTTTCGGAGATAACAATGCTATTTTTATCTTCCAGTACCAGGTCTTTGTTTCCCCGGATAAGGTTGTATGAAAAAACACTGAAATAATCTTCATCCGCTAGTATTCCCTTAGCATCCATAAAAATACCCTCGCTCGATACGATTCCTTTTGCCCAGTTTGACTGATAAACTGTATTGGTGGAGGTAGCAAATTCGACTTCAGGAATTTCTTTTAATAATGCTTTTGCCAAATGGGCTGGCGTATAGTTTCTCGTTACAATACCATTTGGTGTATCAAAGTTTTGCATTATCTGGTAGATCTGCCCGTCTTTATCGTGGAACTTATCAACATTCAATTCATCATTTATCCAGAGATAAATCAATAAAGCACTGGCCAGCCCGGTAGATAACCCTATAATATTAATCAGAAACGAGGTTTTGTAACGCTTAAAGCTTCTGAATGTGAGTATAAAATTGTGTCGCAACATGGCTATATGATTGAGTTTTTGACTTGTTGTAAAGCTTCTGACAATTCCGGGTCTGAATAGCAGGAGTACATCTTTGATCAGGAGAAATTTGGCTTTTTTATCACCTAAGGTTTTTTTTCGGTGATCGTATAACTCCAATAAATCCCCTTCAATATCAAGATGGTAATCAGGTTTGCAAAACCATTTTAGTAGCTTCAAGGGGAGTTTTGGAGGCGGCATATCTGTCTTCTTCCTAGTCAAGATTTAACACCAGTTGTGGCAGTGATTTCCAAAGTTCATTTCGTGTCTGCCGGGTATATTCAATAGCCCTTTTCCCGTAAGCGGTAATGGTAAAATAAAGCTTAGGGCGGCCACCACGGGATTTTGTTGATTCACCATGAGTAGACTGTAAAAAGCCCTTTTTCTCCAACCTTCTCAAAGTAGTTTGCAGGGCGCCAACGCTTACTTCCCGATCAAGCCGGCCCTCAATTTCATCTTTGATAGTTACACCATAAGCATTCCCGTGTAAAATGCCAACGGTCAAGAGTACAATCTCCTCAAATTCGCCGATTTGAAATTTTCTCATCTTAAATACTATAATGTAGTATTGTAATAATAATAAATTAAAATAGTTAAACCAATTATGTAGTATTATTTTTTCTCGTTTTCATTTCCCTGATTTTCGTGACAAGACAGAGAGGTGTATGCCTTTTCCGGATTTATGCTTTAGTTGAAAGCTGAAGTTGGTGAAGAAAACCAGGTGGAATGAAATGCACCAACGTTACAATTGTCTGAATAGTCTCCTAGGCGTTATTTTTGATAGCCTACCTTGTCGCCCTTACGACATCTGATGATTAAACTTTAAAGTTTAACGTTTCATGATAATTCCGTGATCATTTTGTGATAATTGGCCTCTACTTTTGGCCGTATAATCTTAATTTGAAACATCTATGAAAAAGACATTTTTATTTCTATTATCTATTTTGGCACTGGCTACTGGTTGCAGTGATGACGACGATTCAGGGCCAGCTACCAGACAGTTGACATTAAATATCTCAGGCCTTACGGACCTGGGTTCAACCGCGCAATACGAGGGATGGATCATCGTAAACGGCGCCGCTATCACCACCGGAACATTTAAGGTTGATGGTAACGGACAATTGTCTACGACTTCTTTTGACGTGGCGGCTGCGGATCTTGACAATGCGGCGAATTTTGTTTTAACCATAGAGCCCATTCCGGATCCTGACGCCGGTCCCAGTGCAGTGCATATTTTGGGAGGTGACTTTAGCGCCAATAGTGCTAATCTTACCATTAGTCATGCTACAGCGTTAGGCACAGGGTTTACCGGAGCCGGCGGCGGCTATATTTTGGCAACGCCGACTACCACGGACGACACCGATGAATTAAGCGGTGTATGGTTCTTAGATAATTCATCGGGAAGCCCGGTAGCAGGTTTTACAAACTTACCTGACCTGACCTCATTGACCGGCTGGACCTATGAAGGCTGGGCGGTTATTGATGGCACGCCAGTATCAACCGGTACATTTAATACGGCTGCCGGTATGGATGACAATGCCACTACCTCAAGTTTCAAAGGCACTGATGGGGATGGCCCAGGATATCCCGGTGAGGACTTTATAAACAACGCACCAGCAGGACTTACTTTCCCTACAAATTTACAAGGAGCGGCAATTGTGGTGTCTATTGAACCGGTACCGGACAATGATCCATCACCTTTTTTATTGAAACCATTGTCAGGTGATGTTCCGGCGAATGCTGCTGCCATGACATTTTATCAATTAAACAATATAGCGGCAAGTACCTATCCGTCCGGTACGGCGACAAGATAAGTTTTGGTCTTGTAATGTTTGTTCGGAAGCGAATGACGCCTTGTCATTCGCTTTTTTGTTTTTTGGAAGTGTAAAGTCATGGTGTCACTGGCAGAAATTATTAAAATCCAGGTCCACTTCAGCAAACACATCAAAACGCTCACTCCGGGTACGGCCGGCTACCGAGCCCAATTGCTGAAAATCGTAATTGACATCATCCGTATTCTGCCCTGCCCCGGTTAGGTCAACACATTCCTGGTTCAACATGTCTCTGGCCAAACCTACTTTTGTTGTCATCAGATCGTGAACAGTTGAAAGGCGGGAAGAAAACAAGGTTGCATCGGCCCCTAAATACCATGCATTATAATTTCTCGTGGCTTTTATAATTGTTTTTACATCATTAGCCGATTGCAAGCTTGAGATTGTAAAATCCAATAAATTACTGGAGATATTTTGTAGTGTTTCGTCTTCTTCTATGAAATCTTCTCCATAAAAAGCCTGAATGCAGGCAAGATCCTGGATAAACCGGTGGAGACTTTGAGCATTTGACTCCGTGCAGGCAAGTGCCGGAGGGATGGCTAAAACAGAGAATTCACCAAAACCATAAAGACTGGCAAACCCCTGGGAGTTACTGGAAGTAGTTGTTGGTATAAAGTACTGCTCGTTTTGGAATTTGTGAAAGCCTATTATCTCATCAGTTACCGTACCGGCTATAGTAATTGAAAGCGAGACCGGGATAACAAATTCAAGACTTGCCGGCTCCAGGTTAAGGCCAACCACAAAAGACACCCTTTCCGGTAGATTATCTACGGTTTCTTGTGCGGTAAGTGTGATGGTGACATTGTCACTTCCTACGATGGCATACCTCGGGATATCCAGGCGATAGGTATTACCTTTGGTGTCGGTCAGTATAATTGTTCCACCGTTGGCCGGGTTTATCTCCGCGCTTTCAGAGGAGGTGGACAAGGTAACGGTGGGGTTTAAACTTTGAGGATTAACCGTTATCGATGGTTCCATGCTATCACTCCCGCCACAGGCGCTGACAATGGCAAATAAGAAGAGGTAACTGAAACGACGCATTATAAGGGTTCGGCTATACTCCATTACCGATTGGCAATGATGGAAATAAACTTTGAATTTCTTTTTCATGTGTTTACAATTTATTTTTTGGTCACATGGAACCTTGCATATTATTGTCATTCTCTTGCACCTCCGCTAGCACCTCCACCTTTGGCTGATGAAGTAGCCCTCGGCGTACGCAGTCCGCAGAGCAGCTTTCTCCGGTCTCTTACGCTTTAGCTTCAGCGACAGCGTACGGCGGTAGCCTTACGCTCGACCGCGTTCGCTTAAGGCTATAGCGAAAGCTACAGCGTAGGCGCATGGCGAAGGACTCAGCGACACGCGGTATGTGTCGATTACGTCATGCTCGGTTTCATGTCATCTTTATATTTTGCTATAGAAACTTCTCAAAGTTAAGCCCCCGGACAAGCGCTCATTGCCACCCATGTTTCAAATATTAATACGGAGGTTACTAATGTTGACCAATCGGCCAGGTGATACAGTATTCCGATCAACCTGTCATTAGCAATTTGTCATTTACATCTATGTCTTTTTTGTGTGGAAGGATTCGAAATCTTGGTATTTGATAATATTAACAATACAATTTCGACAATAATTCACAGAAAAAACACCTTTGGCCCAGCAAATAGCCGTTAATGTTTCCGTGGGTTTACAATATTTGGCGGCCTTCTGCCATCACCAAATGATTTCTTTTTTGACCTCAACATTAAATAAGTTAATCCCAGGGAGATACTTTTTGATTTTCCCTGTCAATTTTTTTCCTTAACTTGCCATTTCCAATAATCAGATTACCCCAAACCCTTTTATTTTTTTTAAGCCACCAAAATGTATCCAATGAGGATTGCTATTTGTATAGTATGTATTTTTTTCTTGCGTGAGCTAACCTTTGCCAATAACCCATATCGGGATAGCTTATACGCAAGAGTAAATGACGAAACACTTGATTATACCGACCGGTTTGATGCATTGTTGAATCTTGGGTTTTCGTATTATGGTATTGACTCGGTCAAATTTAATGAATATGCTTACAGGGCCCTGGAACTTGCTACCGGGCATAACGACAACTACCGTCAGGCCAGAGCCAATTTTCTGATCGGCATAGGTCTGATTTACTCAACAGAATTTTACAGGTCTATTGGTTACTTCGAGGAGTCACTTGAAATTTTTAAGAAGCTGAAAATGCCGGCGGACATTCGGAAGGTTTACACCAATTTGGCCATTGTAAAGCAAAAGCTTGGTGAAAACGACGAAGCGGTTTATTATTTACTGGAATCCCTGAAAATTGCAGATCAGGAAAAGAGTGAAATAATTAAAATTCCTATTTATAATAACTTGGCTTTGGTTTACAGGAACGTTGGAGAAAATAAAAAGGCACTGGCCCAATTTAAAATCGGTGAAAAACTGGCTGAGGAATTTAATGACTCTACCAATCTAATAACCATCAAATCAAACATGGCCGGCCAATATTTTTTACTCAAAGAATATGATAGCGCCTTGTCTGTTGTCGATGTGGTGCTACCTATCATAAAAAAAGCCGGAGATCTCAATGCTGAAGCCGACATTTGTGTGGTTTTAACGCTCATTTACAAAGACCTTGGCAAATACCAGCAGGCCTTAGCGCAAAGCGAACGCGCACTTGATCTAAACAAAAAAACCAAGGATAAAAGTGGGATTTCGGTGGCACTAAATAATTTAGGTACTGTCCATGATTTGCTTGGCAACAATGTTGTAGCTGAAGAATATCTTATCAGGAATTTAGAGCTGGTGAAAGACTCGAAGATGGCTAACAATCACCTGACTGCTTTGGAAGCGTTGGAGCAACATTATAAATCCACTGGGAATTTTGAAAAGGCCCATAAATTTCAGGAAAAACATCTGGCTTTAAAAGATAGCTTGTTGGCACAGGAAAAAATATTACAAATTGCAGCTTTGGAAGTTAAATATGAGAACCAAAAAAAGGAAGAAACCATTGCCAGCTTACAAAAGGACCAACGAATAAGCCAGCTTAACAAAAGGTTTTTGATCCTGGCATTGATTGTGGCCCTGGTGATGGGAGGGTTTATTGGTTATATTCAATATGAAAGAGTCCGAAAAAAAAATGAACAATACAAGGCCGAGCAAATGGTAAATATGCAGCTACAGGAAAGTAACGAAATGAAAAATCGCTTTTTTACTAATATATCCCATGAACTGCGCACACCGCTAACCTTGATCCAGGGACCGCTGGAAAATTTCCTCAGTAGCAAACAACCTAAAATCGATGAAGATGAAATAAAACTAATGTACAGGAATAGTAAGCGATTGCAACAACTGGTTAATCAGATCCTGGAAATTTCCCGGATCGAGTCCGGGTTGGTGCCACTGAACTTTACGCGATTACCTGTATTAAAGCTTATACGACAGGCCAGCGAAATTTTTATTGGCAATGCGGCTCAAAAGGATCTTGATTTTAAGATTAAAATCGAGGATGACAATGATCTGGTATATGTTGATGAGGATAAGCTGGTTAAAATTGTTACCAATCTTTTATCCAATGCCATTAAATACAATAAAAAAAAGGGCCAAATAGTAATTTCCGCCCACCTGCAAGATAGTGACTTCCTACAGTTAGAAGTTTCGGATTCCGGCGTTGGAATTGATCGGGAGGACCTGGAACACATCTTCGATCGATTCTATATGGCCAAGCATAAACATAGTGACAGCTCCGGGATTGGGTTATCACTTGTGAAGGAATTGGTGAATTTATATGAAGGAACTATTACGGTTAAAAGTGTCAAAAATCAAGGTACAGCGTTCACGATTAAATTACCCGTTAACATAAATTTAATTAAATCAGCGGACTACACTATAATGGAGGTGCCAGAGCCGGATCAAAGCCGGATTAAAGAAGAAGATTTGGCAGTAACTGAAAAAAAATATGACAAAGCCAGGAAGATCCTTATAGTTGAAGATAACGAGGACATCAGATCTTATCTCAGAAAAAACCTTACGGAAAAATACCAGGTGCTGGAAGCTGAAAATGGCTATGAGGGTTTAAAAACAGCGCTGGCTGAAGTGCCTGATTTGATTATTACCGATATTATGATGCCGGTTATGGATGGCATTGTCTTATCAGACAAATTAAAAAATCATCAATCTACGGATCATATACCGATCATCATGCTGACGGCTAAAGGTGAAGCAGATGCCAAAATGAAAGGTTTGGAAACCGGTGCAGACGATTATATTGCCAAACCTTTCAATACCCAGGAGCTGCTGACCAGGGTCAGTAACCTGATTCAGCAAAGAGAAATGCTGAAACAAAAATTCAGTAAACTTATAACCATCGGTTGGGACAATGTTAATATAAAGAGTAAAGATGAGGTATTTATGTGTAAGGCATTGGAAATTCTTGAAAAGTACTATGCCGAACACGATTTTACGGCGGAGTCATTTCAAAAAGAAATGGCTATGAGCAGGATGCAATTGCACCGGAAATTGAAAGCATTGACAGATTTATCCACCACGGAATTTATCCGGTCCATCCGGCTAAAGAAAGCACACCAATTAATCGAAAAGGACTATGGAAATATAAATGAAATAGCCTACGAGGTTGGCTTTAGCGATCCTTCCTATTTTTCAAAGTGTTTCCGCGGTTACTATGGTTATTCCCCCTCCCAATTAACTTTAAGGAGAAGGCCGGTTTAAACTGCCGAGCCGGCTGTTATCCTGATTAAATCTTTTGTGCCTGCGTTTCACACGTAGGTGTCTGCAATTTCAAATACTTCGTCGTTTCCCCATTGTGTTTAATATGGAATGCGCGTTTATAAGCGTTTTTAGGGGATTGTTACAAGCGTCTGATTTTTTGATACATATGTCCAACCACAATAAATATGCCCATCATACTTTAGCGTCATCATTGACAACACTCACAAATCAAAAAAAATAATGCTATGATACAGCTAAACATCTTATTTATAGCCATGTTGTTTATTGGTCAATTTAATGCAGGGTCAGAAAGCCTGGAGGACCCCGTAGATTCCCAACATTGTTTCAATGCAAATGAAATAATTTCCTTTGGAGGTCTTTTGGTGAATGGACTAAAGGAAGGGGAGTGGAAGGGGTTTGATCAACATGGGAGCCTTTCATTTTCTGAGATGTATGTTGCCGATAAGTTAGTAAATGGCAGGCGCTTCAATAATAAAGACACAACCATTTATAAAAAGATTTATAATCCGGCATACAGTGAAGAAGTCAATTGGCTTGCTCAACATATTATAACGCCTGAAGCCGGCATGATCAACGGAAAAGAAGCCACCCTGAATGCAAAGGTAATAATTTCAGAAACGGGAGCGCTGCTGGATGTTGAAGTGCTTAATGAACTTGATGCATCCGTTGAGGATTGCGTAATAGAAACCATAAGAAATAGAACATCATGGCAGCCGGCCATCTACCGCGGCAAAGCGGTCTTAAGCTGTCAACTGTTAAAGGTGGAATTGGAGCGACAGTAAAATAGTTGCATTTCCCTTCTATGGCACTAATGTAAGAATCAAAACCCAAATGCGACTCAAAACTATTCTGGAATAAATCCGGTTTGATTATTCCTAACAGAAGTAACCCGACGCTTCAATCAGCCACTGGAAGGTCACTTTTCATGCCAAGATAAAACGGGCGAGGAATCCGCCCGTTTTGTCCTTTTTACTTAAATAACAGGTTGTACAGCCATATAGTTATGCTTGCTGTTGTTCCTTACTCTTGCTCTTGCTCAATCTGCCCATCCTTCGCGGTCCAGGCTTCGGTATTGAATGGCTTCGGCGAGGTGTTCGATTTTTATCTCCTCGCTACCGGCTAAATCGGCAATAGTTCTCGATACTTTCAGAATTCTGTCATAGGCCCTGGCCGAAAGTCCTAACTTTTCCATAGCGGCTTTAAGCAGTGTCTTGCCAGCCTGGTTGATTTGGCAGATTTCCTTCACCCCATGGGGTGTCATCATGGCATTGCAGAAGATTTGTTTGTTACTTGCGAATCTTTGGGTTTGGATTTCACGCGCTGTCACCACCCTTTCCCTGATTTTATCGCTACTTTCGGCTGGCCGGTCTTCTGTCATCTGGTCGAAGGAGACCGGCGTTACTTCCACATGCAGGTCGATGCGGTCTAGCAATGGTCCACTAACTTTATTCAAATAGCGTTGTACTACACCTGGTCCGCAAACACATTCCTTGTCTGGATGATTGTGGTAGCCGCATGGACAGGGATTCATGCTGGCGATCAACATAAAATTAGCGGGAAATTCAACTGAGATTTTTGCCCGTGAGATGGATACCTTTCTTTCCTCCAGTGGCTGTCGCATTACTTCCAGCACAGACCGTTGGAATTCAGGTAGTTCATCCAAAAACAACACACCATTATGCGCGAGCGATATTTCTCCCGGCTGTGGGTTTCCACCGCCACCGACCAGGGCGACATCAGAGGTGGTATGGTGGGGGGAGCGGAATGGCCTTGAGGCTATCAGAGAGGTGTTGGTGCCTAGCTTTCCGGCTACGGAATGGATCTTGGTAGTTTCCAGCGCCTCCTGCAACGAAAATGGCGGCAGAATGGAAGGCAGTCGTTTGGCAAGCATGGTTTTGCCTGCGCCAGGCGGACCGATCATGATCACGTTATGCCCTCCGGCAGCGGCTATTTCCAGGGCGCGCTTGATGTTTTCCTGTCCCTGAACGTTCGCAAAATCGGCCTCGTAGTCATTGACGTTTTCATAAAAAATATCCCTGGTATCCCGATCAAGCGGTTTGATGTTGATTTTGCCCTCCAGGAATGCGATGGCCTCCTGAAGGGTTTCTATGCCAATCACATCCAGGTTATTGACAATCGCTGCTTCCTCTGCATTTTCCTTGGGCAATATAAATCCTTTATAGCCATTTTTTCTTGCTTCAACGGCAATGGGTAATACCCCTTTGATAGGCCTCAATAGCCCATCTAAAGCCAGCTCACCCATAATAAAGTATTCCTCCAGGCTAGCGGTGAGGATCTGACCGGAAGCACTTAAAATTCCCAGGGCAATTGGTAAATCATAGGATGAACCTTCTTTTCGAATATCAGCGGGCGCCAGGTTGACAATCGTCTTAATTCGGGGCATGGTGTAGCCGTTATATTTTATGGCTGATTCCACCCGCTTCTGGCTTTCCTTAACGGCATTATCGGGAAGGCCGACCATAAAAAATTTGGTGCCGCTGGAAACACTAACCTCAACAGTAATCATATGGGCGCTTACGCCATAAACAGCGCCACCATAGGTTTTTGCAAGCATAAATTATATTATTTGACAGGTTAAAAAATAGCATTCTTACATGCTGGATCACAGTTCAAAAAATTACTGTTACCGGTTTGGTTTAAATAGTATGGAAGCCATCCTATGGGGAATTAAAGCTTGGTGGTGCTATCCATGCCATTCAAATTTTCCGTGCAATCTATGGACGAAAATATCAATTATTTTTTTTTATAAAAATCAATTAGGTTATTATTAATCTGAAATTAATTAATTCCAAAAATGTGGGTGGTAAGGTGCTGAGAATGGTTGCTGGCATGCAGGATATTTTAGCCTTGTTTAAGGATAGGTGGCTATAGCATAACCACCTATCCTTAGACAAAATTAAACCATAAAAATTTTGCCGGTGATTGTCATTAGTAAGTACAATTAGAAAAAAATCAAAGGTCTGCTTTCAAGGCAAACACTATTTACAATAATTGTATTTAAATATAGGAAACCCGTCTTTAAAGACCTAATTCAATCTTAATTAATTTTTCATTTTGCCGATCAAATTGGAACAGGTCGAAAATATAAAAACACTATTTGGCAATCGTATTCGTCAATTAAGGAAGGCTAGGAGCATCACCCAGGAAGATTTAGCCTATATTTTAAAGACAGATACCCGGCAAATTGGTAGAATTGAAAATGGAGAGGCTTTCGTTAATCTAAAAACAGTTACCAAACTAGCCAATGCTTTAGACGTACCGGTCAAGGAGTTGTTTGATTTTGATGAATGATCTGATTACCGTCATCGCGAACAATGCGTTGGCCGGTGGGTTGATTGTGAAGAAACCCCTTAGCGAAGAGCCACTAAGCTTTGCCTGACTACCGCCCCAATAAGACGTACTGATAGCCTACTGGCAAGCCCTCACCACCTTATCAACTATGGGACTGCCACGCCTTTCCTACCGCTCCTGCCTGCCAAAAGGCTCGCAGTGACGGCTATGGTTGAGATTGAAGCCATTATGTGTTTTTAAGCAAAGCCCCAAATAAAATCTTGTACCGGTAGTCTGCCGATTGAAAAAATCAAAACAAATGTGGCTAATTGTACTTCATAATTATACTAGAGACAAGCAACGCTTTTCAAATACTCAAAACAATTAAATTCCCGTCATCGCGAACAATGTGTTGGCTGGTGGGTGGGTTGTGAAGCGATCCCTCAGCGAAGAGCCACTAAGCTTTGCCTGACTACTGCCCCAATAAGACGTACTGACAGCTTACTGGCACGCCCTCACCACCTTATCAACTATGGGACTGCCACACCTTTCCTACCGCTCCCGCCTGCCAAAAGGCTAGCAGTGACGGCTATGGTTACAAATTTATCACGTTTTAATCTTTGTTTGGAAACGAAAGCCAGCAGACCCGCAACAAAATTTTGATCAGGCTTAAACCTTTTTGTAACTTATTAGTCTAAGTAGGAAATCTCAAGATCATGTTAAAACAACAAGAGGTACAACATTTATTGTTAAGAGCAGGGTTTGGTGCTACGTACCGGGAAATTGATCGTTTAAAGCGAAAAAATCCTAAAGCAGTGATAACCTCTCTTTTTGATCATACAGTGCCTGAAATTAACGTTACTGACCAGCTTTCTTTTGATATGCAGGATTTTTTTGCAGCGTCCAGGGAGGAGCGGAGGGAGATGATAAAAATGAACCGGCCCCTGATCAAACAGTTGAATGCGAAATGGATTAAACAAATGGTGATTAGTGATAATACCATTGGTGAAAAGTTAACACTTTTCTGGCATGATCATTTTGCCTGCTCCTCCAACAACCTGTTTTTCCTTGAAAGCTATTTAACCACTTTGCGGAAGTATGCGCTAGGTAATTTTAGAGATCTGCTCCATGCTGTGGCCAAGGAGCCTGCCATGCTTGCTTACCTGAATAATCAGCAAAACCGGAAAAAATCCCCTAACGAGAATTTTGCGAGGGAGGTAATGGAGCTATTCACATTAGGCCGGGATAACGACTATACTGAAAAAGACATCAAAGAAGCAGCGAGAGCATTTACCGGTTGGGGGTTCGATATTGAAGGCAAATTCAGGTTTAGAAAATTCCAGCATGATTTCGGAGAAAAAAGCATTTTCGGAAAGACCGGTAATTTTAGTGGTGAAGAGGTGTTGGACATGCTCCTCGAAAACAGGGCTACGGCAGCCTACATTGCTCAAAAGTGGGTCAGGTATTTTGTAAACGATCAGGGTGATGACGTATTAAGCAAGGCGGTCGCCGAGGCTTTTTACAATGCTGACTACGACATACGAACTGGATTGATGACACTATTCACTCACGAGCGCTTTTACGCTAAGGAGCATCACGGCGTTAAGATCAAATCACCGGTTGAATTGGTTGTAGGTCTCCAGCGAATGACGTATGCTACTATTCAGTCGGACGATAGTCTGGTCTTTTTACAGAACATGCTGGGCCAAAGGCTCTTCTTTCCGCCTAATGTGGCCGGCTGGCCAGGGGGGCAAAGTTGGATAGACAACGCCACGCTGGCTTTTAGAATTGAGCTCCCTAAATATGTGTTTTTAGCCGGTCTCATTGAAACACTCCCCAAAGATTCCGGTGACATTGGCGATCAGATCAGAAATAACGGAAAGCTGAAAAAGCTGGAGGTCAAAATTGACTATGACCAGCTGAAAAATGATTTCAAAAGAGCCAATGATGAAGAGATATATACTTTCTTTTCACAGGTGCCGGCAGCCGATGCCTCCGAACTTTCCAACCTGAGCTCACTTGTTAAAAAAGTTGTTCTCCTTACTTCCAAACCTACTTTTCAATTATGTTAAATCCAGATATGAATTCGAGAAGATCATTCTTAAAGCAGTCATCGCTGGTTACGGCAGGTACAATGTTGGCCCCTAATTTTTTACATGCTTTTTCCAATCGAAATACGCATGGGTTTAATGGCAAAAGATTAATTGTAATACAGTTATCCGGAGGCAATGACGGCCTAAATACGATCATTCCTTATCGTAATGATCTGTACTATCAGCTAAGGCCTTCGCTGTCCTACCAAAAGCGTGAAGTGTTAAACCTGACGACTGAACTTGGATTAAATCCGGGTATGAGTGGGTTAAAGGAGATATTTGATCGTGGGGATGCCTGCATTATTAATAATGTAGGATATCCAAATCCAAACCGGTCACACTTTCGGTCGATGGACATATGGCACACTGGAAGTGATGCTGAGAATTACTGGAGCACCGGTTGGTTGGGCAGATATCTTGACCATGAGTGCCATGATCCATTGCAATACCAGGCGGTTGAAATGGACGATAGTGTAAGCCTTGCGATGCGCGGTGACAGGCACAAAGGGTTTTCAGTTTCCAAACCTGCCAACATGTATAATACAGTTAAGCGTATTAAGCTAAATCACTACAAAGAAACTACTAACGAAAACCTCAATTATCTGTACAAGACATTGGCTGATACACAACAATCGGCCAGGTACATTTACGAAAAGAGCAAGATCTATGCTTCCAAAGTGAGCTATCCTAACACGAAATTTGGAAAGCAAATGAAAAGTATGGCCGAGCTTATTATATCAGGTATTGAATCACAGGTTTATTATGTAAGCCTCACTGGATTTGATACGCATGCGCGTCAAAAAAATCAGCAACAGCATTTACTCAAACAATACAGTGATGCCCTGCTCGCACTTTCCAAGGATTTGAAGCAACATGATCAATGGGATGATACGCTGATATTTACTTTTTCGGAATTTGGCCGAAGAGTGCAGGAAAACGCCAGCCGCGGCACGGATCATGGCGCTGCCAACAATATTTTTATTTCAGGTGGCAAGCTTAAAAAGGCCGGAATAATGAATGAAAGCGCTGACCTGGCCAATTTAGACAAAGGAGACCTTGTACACTCTATTGACTTTCGCTCGGTTTATGCTACGCTGCTTGATAAATGGCTGAAATGCGATGCGGACAAGATATTGAAGCAGTCTTTTGAACGTTTGCGTTTTGTTTAGGTAAGGACGGTTCAGGTGTCTTAAAGCTCTAAATGCTCTCAAAACAATCAAATCCCCGTCATCGCGAACAATGCGTTGGCTGGTGGGTGGGTTGTGAAGCGATCCCTCAGCGATAGGCCACTAAACCTGACCTACTCGCCACAACCTTTTAGGCGTCAAGGCTGCCTAATAGCAAGGTATGGTAGGAGAAGCCTGGGGATTGCTTCTTCACTCGCACACTCGTTCATCGCAATGACGAGTATGTTTGGTTTTTTTACTTTCAAGTGGATGGTAGAACATAATGTAACGTATAATTATATTCCTTACTTTTAGTCCCCAATATTTCAAAATCGTAGCCATCCTTAAATTGAAATTTCTCCTTAAAAATTGTCATAACCCTGTCGAAATCTTTCTTTTTGATATTTTTTAATTTGGTTGAAAAAAATAGCACATCATTGTAATAGACATTAATTTTAAAGGTTTTCATTTTACCATTATTTAAGCCCATGATTTATTTATTTGAAATAAAGTATTTCACCTGTTGGGAGAAATGGGAGATTTGTTAACTGCTTTGCTGGATTTGGGGATGTATTCCAGTCTCTTATATAGATTAAAAAAATCGAGTGTTTGTTTGCTAAACAATCACCATATGCAATTAATTGTTTCAAATATAAAAAATTCGTGCTACACCACCAATGAATAAGTGAAATTTCTTTGAATTTTTGATTCTGTGAGTGACAAAGACATAAAAAAGCAATTTGGAAAGAGGATTAGAGAATTGAGATTGGCCAAGAATCTCACACAACTTGACTTATCGGTCATTATAAATACCGACAATAAACATTTGAGCCATATCGAACTAGGTCACGTGGATGTTAAATTGACTACAATTCACAGGCTTGCCGATGCTTTGGAAATTGATATTCGTGAGTTATTTAAAGGTGATTGATACCCACTGGTGCAGGTCCTCCGGTCCTGTGCCAATCGTGAAAGAAAGTGATAACTGAAAGAGGGCAGCTAATAACCAGATAAGGCCAGTGTAATTTCGCAAATCTTACTTAACCCGCACAGGACCGGAGGACCTGCCTTTATATTTACCTATCTGGAAATATTTATATTTATTCACGAATCAAAACAGCAGAGGTGAACTATAGTGACCTGCTAAGATTAAGACTTATCTAGCGCATCAGTCCTCTGCTGTCTTAAGATTTGCATTAAATAGAATATTAGGTTAAAGACCTATTAAAGGCATTAATGAAATCTATGGAAAGTTATGAAAAAGTATCCACTTATCATCGGAATTGACATTTCTAAAAGTTATTTTGACGCTTGTTTTTTATCGGCTAAAAACACTCCCCACTGGCGCAGGTCCTCCGGTCCTGTGCCGATCGTGAAAGAAAGTGATAACTGAAAGAGTGCAACTTATGATCGGATAAAGCCAGTGTAATTTCGTAAATCTTACTTAACCCGCACAGGATCGGAGGACCTGCGTTAGTAAGGGTATTTGTTTAATACTCTTTTGTCAAGTAATTTTACTTCTAATCGATTTTAGCTTAATATTATGAAACGTTAAGTCTGAAAGATATCTGTTTGTCAGAATACCGAAAAAAGTTTCGAGAGACGTATAGCAAACCCTAGAAAGTCAATCTTTTTTTAATCCTATCTATGAAAAAGTTATTACTCATTTTTGCTATCTCAACTACGATAAATTCTTGTGTAATGTCACCTGATAACGAGAAAAAGATTATCGGTACCTGGACAGTTGAAAAGATCAAAAACAACAGAGAAAATAGCAATTTATATGAGGGAGCGCTAATATCATTTACTGAAAATAGCAAATTTCGCGCACCCAGGGTTAAGATAACGGATCCAAGGACCGGCAGATGGGAAATAATCAAGGTAAAAGGAATAGATCATTTAAAAATCGATTCCGCTAACCCTTCTATCGAAGGTATTTATAGTGTTAATGAGTTTTATAAGGAGCTTAAACTCCCCAATACCATTATACTTGTATCTGTTAACTCAAAAGATGTATCCTTCACATTAAGTCGTTTATCTACCGATCCTGCTGAATATCTAAACTAATTTTCTCCAAACCTAAGAAACCTTTCTTCGGATTTATTCTTTTCCTTCTTCACCCCGCTGGCGCAGGTCTTCCAGTCCTGTGCCAATCGTGAAAAAAGGCGATTACCGCAAGAAAGCAACTAATGACTAGATAAGACTAGCCTAAATTCGTAAATCTTACTTAACCCGCACAGATAGCAACTAATGACTAGATAAGGCCAGTGCAATTTCGTAAATCTTACTTAACCCGCACAGGACCGGAGGACCTGCGCTAGTGGGCTCTTTTCATACACTCAAAACCATCAAACCCCCGTCATCGCGAATACTGGGCTGGTTCTGAGCGTCAGCTATGAAGCGATCCCTCAGCGATAGGTCACTAAGCTTAGCCTAACCACCTTGCCTTCAAGACGTACTGGTAGCCTGCTAACAACCCTTGGCCACCTCATCAACTATGAGACTGCCACGCCTTTCCTGCAGCTCATGCCTGTCAAAAGGCTCGCAGTGACGACTATGGTTGGAAACTGAAGCTAGAGTTGGGTGAATTTTTAAGCTGTATCAGATGTATCCTTTTTTGGAGGAAGCTTGGCCGGATCTGTTGCGGAGTGATTGTCAAATTGAATGTCCCTTTCCGTTTTGTCATACAGCGCCGCCTTGTATCTATTTTTCTCGGCTTCCATATTGCGGAGTTTTCTTTTCAGGTTGAAGGTTTCAAATACATCCTTAAGCCATAATAAGGTATATAAACCAATGCCAAGCATGGCCCAGTATAGTATGTAGTTTGAGGTTTCCAAACCAAGTATTTTGTGAGACTGATCGTAATTCAGGATTAATAACACAGACAGGACCAGGTATATGAATTGGATAGCATGAAAAACGAAAACAAATTTTTTCATATTTGGGGTTTATAAGAAATCTGTCCTCAAATTATCAAAAAAAAACTTGATAGCGCAGCGCTTTGGATAATTTTTAAAGCTGTCGATAGGCTTTTGTATTTTAGGTGGGAAACTCGACGATGAAGTTGGCGCCCTTGCCGGCCTCACTTTCACACCACACCTTGCCGCCCATAGCTTCTACAAAGGTTTTGACAATGTATAACCCCAGTCCCGTTGACTTCTCCCCACCGGTTGGCTTAGCGCTCAGGATCTGAAATTTTTCAAAAAGCCGGTGTTGCTCACTTTCTTTGATGCCCGGACCCTGATCTTCGATTTCAACGCGAATGCAGTTGCCATTTTTCATTAACCGGATGAATATGTTTTTATTCTTCGGACTAAATTTCAAAGCATTGGCAATCAGGTTTTCGAATATTTGCAGCGTGTAGTTTTTATCCAGCTCGGCAGTCAGGTTTTGGGCGATGTCCGTATTCAGTTGGATGTTTTTATTGTTGGCAGGGTCAAGAAACTCTTTAATGGCCTTTTGCAACAAGCCCGACACATTCACTTCTTCCAGCTCCAGTGTGATTTCCTTGGCATCCATCGTATTGATATCCAATATCCTGTTAATCATCTCGCGCATGCGGGCAGAGGTGTCGGAGATCATTTCCAAAGATTGCAGCTGGTCTGCGTTGAGGGTTTCTTTTCTATAGCTCATGATACTTGTCAGGCCGATGATATGGTTCATGGGGCTTCTCAGATCATGCGCTATGATTCCCAGCACGTTGTTTTTTTCCAGGTTGAGGTCAATGAGGTCCTGGTTTTTGGATTCCAGGGCCTTGTTTTTGTTCTCAATTTTTTGCTTCTGTTTTTCTATTTCATTTTTCTGCTCCAGCAACAGGCTATTCGTCGACTTTTTCCGTCGATAATTTTTGTATAGCACAGCCAGGAGCGCCAGGGCCAGCACTATTGAAATGATCAGAGCGATAATGGTAACCCTTCTTCTTTCGATTTTGGCCGCTTGAATTTCCTTAAGGCTCTCCAGCTCCTGGATTTGCAGCTCCTTATTTTTCATTTCATACCGGGCCAGCAACTGTGAGGTGGTTTTCTCACTCTCGCGATTGGACAGGCTGTCCTGGTACCTGATACTTTCTTTATAACTGTTAAGCGCCTCCGGTAGATTACCGGTTTTCTCATGAACTTTGGAGATATTGTTCAGACATTGGCTTACCTGGGCCAACGTGCTGATCTCCCGGGCAATATTTAAACCGATTAAATATTTATCCAGTGCCAGTTCGTACCGTTTTTTTTCAAAGTGTACATCGCCTATATTGATATAGTTCTCTACTGCGTATTGTTTGTACCCTAAGCCCTTGTTGATGTCCAGTGCCTTGGCAAAGTATTTTAATGCTTCCTCACCGGCGCCTAACTTTTGTTTGATCTGGCCAATATCGTTGAAGCAGATGGCCAGGCCCTTTTTGCTGCCTATTTCCTGATTTGCCGCCAGCGACTTTTCATAATAATTGAGTGCGGTGAGATAATCACCTCTGACGTTATAGATATACCCTATGTTATTTAGGTTGATAGCTACCCCAAGTTTGTTATTTAACCTGGTTTCGATTTTTATACATTCCTCAAATGTCTCCAGGGCCTTGTTATAATCTCCCCGGGTTAGGTAGATATTCCCGATACTGTTCAGAGAGACGGCAATGCCTTTTTGGTTGCGTCTGAGTTTATCAATCTCCAGCGCTTCCAGGTGACACTCCAGGGCATTTTCAATGTTATCCAACCGCCGGTATACAGTGCCCAGTAAGTTGAGCGTTACCGACACCTGGTATTGATCTCCGCTTGCCCTGGCAATTTTTAAGGCCGCTTTATGCTTTTCTTCTGCCAAAAAATAATTTCCCTGGGTTCTTTCCCTCACCCCTTGATCATTAAGGCACAGAACGTTGCCTTTTGCATAGTCAACCTCGGTGGACAGCTTACAGGCCCTGGACTGAAACTCTTTCGATTTATTGAAATTTCCTTTGGCCCTCATTTTCTTGGCCAGATCAAAAAGGAGCTCCACCTTGACACTATCCCGCGGCATTGCGATCAATGCATTTTCAAGGCTGTCCAGTTGGGCATAACCACTGAGTGGCAATAAGCATAACCCAAGCAGCAGATATAAAAGATCCTTGTTACTAAACATCAAACTTCCTTTGTTTGGTGACGGGGCTGTGACAAAAGTTCAATCTTTACAAGTTTATAACGAAATTTTATTCGGATCAATGTTTCCAGCATCCTCCTTATCTCTTCTCAGAAAAGCATAAATACCCTTTCTGCGTTAATCGACAGCGAGGTCAGGGGGATGTGTTAATAGTCAAGCCAAAACTAATTTGATAAATAGTTTTAATCTGGCACTTTTAAGACAGCCTCACTTTTTATTGGTGGAAAAGGTATAAAAATTAATCAAAAGGTAGGTGAAATTTAGGTTAAATTTTTTCAATTGCCGATTAATTATAGGCTTAACAGGCAGAGACACCTTAAAAATCGTTAATTTTGAGCCTACATAAAAGAGAAGGGAAGATTTGAAAACTAAAGGATTAAAAAAAGACAAGGTGAATATAGTCACCCTTGGGTGTGCTAAAAACCTGGTTGACTCCGAGGTAATGCTGACCCAGTTGAAGGGTAACGATATCGAAACCACCCATGAGGCACATAATGATGACGCTAACATTGTAATCGTTAATACCTGCGGATTCATAGACAATGCGAAAAAAGAATCGATTGATACTATCTTAAGCTATGCGGCCGCCAAAGAGGAGGGAGTGATAGAGAAGTTATACGTTACGGGGTGCCTCTCACAACGTTACAAAGATGATTTAAAAGCGGAAATCCCGGAAGTTGATGCCTATTTTGGCACGATGGAATTGCCGCTGTTGTTAAAGCGGTTTAATGCGGATTACAAGGCTGAATTATTAGGTGAAAGGATTACCACAACGGAGCGCCATTATGCTTATCTAAAAATTTCCGAGGGATGTGACCGGCCCTGTTCATTTTGCGCGATCCCCCTGATGCGTGGCAAACATGTGTCGCGGCCTATCGAAGAGCTGGTAAAAGAAGCAAAATCTCTGGCCCGCAACGGAACCAAGGAATTATTGCTGATAGCCCAGGATTCCACCTTTTATGGACTAGATATTTACAAAAAAAGAAACCTTGCCGAGTTGTTGAAACACCTGTCGGACGTGGAAGGTATTGAATGGATACGGTTACACTATGCTTTTCCGGCAGGATTTCCCACTGACATTCTGAAAGTGATGGCTGAAAGGCCTAATATCTGTAATTATCTCGATATGCCGCTTCAGCATGGTTCGAGTAAAATGTTGAAAATAATGCGGCGGGGTATTACCAGGGAAAAAACCGAGGCATTGATCCAAATGATCCGCGATGAAGTGCCGGGAATCGCCTTAAGAACCACCCTGATCACCGGTCATCCGGGAGAGACCGAAGACGACTTTCAGCAGCTGATGGAATTTGTGGGACAAAGCAGGTTTGAAAGGCTGGGTATATTCAATTATTCCCATGAGGAGAACACACATGCTTTTACCATGGAGGATAATATTCCGGCGTCGGTGAAACAAGAGCGTGGAAATCTCGTAATGGAATTACAGGAAAAAATATCCTTTGAGATTAACCAAAAAAAGGTGGGAGAAACATTTAAGGTGTTGATAGATAGAGTGGAAGGGGGAAATTTCATTGGAAGAACGGAGTTTGATTCACCCGAGGTTGATAATGAAGTGATTGTAAATGCATCGGATCATTATTTAAGGGTTGGAGATTTTTCCACTATCAAAATAAATGATGCCACTGAATTTGATCTGTATGGTGTTCCTGTTTCCGGATGTTAACAATTTCAAATAATCAGCAGGTAAATATTTCATTTAGCCGGTTTGTGCAGACCCGGCTAAATTAACTAATTTTCATTGCCAACTGTGGCTTATAACATGCCTATGACCGTATTATCGCCATCACTTCTTATGAAAGTAGAAAAAATGAATCTGGGAGAGACAGGTAACTTCTCTCCTCTTTTTTTGGATTATCTTCAGGAAAAGGATGCGTTGAAGTCTTTTTATGACCTTTTTCCCGTTCCGGAAAATTTTGAAAAACAAATAAAGGCCAAGGATTTTTCAAAAGATAAACGTCGGGTGTTAACAGCGGTCCTTCGTGAGCAGTATGAAGGATTAGAAGCCGACAATAAGGTATTGGATAATATTTCCCTTCTCGATGACGAAAAAACCTTTACCATCACCACGGGACACCAGTTGAATATATTTACCGGTCCGCTGTATTTTATCTATAAAATAGCCACAGTCATCAATACCTGTAAAAAGCTGGCTGAAACCTTTCCCCAATTTAATTTTGTGCCCGTTTACTGGATGGCCAGCGAAGACCACGACTTTGAAGAAATCAATCATTTCAGACTTTTTGGGAAAAAATATGAGTGGACCACCGATCAGTCAGGTGCGGTAGGCAGGTTTAATCCCGGGGAATTGGGAGAATTGTTAGCATCTTTGCCAGAGAAGGTGGCCCTTTTCGAAAGGGCTTACCTGGAGCATAAGACGCTGGCCAACGCCACCCGGTGTTACGTCAATGAATTGTTTGGCGCCGGGGGCCTTGTGGTGATCGACGCCGACCATAAAAAGTTAAAAGCTGAATTCAGCGAATTGCTGCTGGATGATATGAAGAATCAGAGCGCGGAAGCAATTGTTGGAAGCAATTCCTCGCAGATAGAAAAGTTGGGTTATAAATCCCAGGTATTTTGTCGTCCTGTTAATTGTTTCTATTTACAGGATAATGTCCGTGAGAGGATCATTCTTCAGGACGACCGCTACCTTATCAACAATACAGACCTCTCCTTTTCCAGGGAAGAAATGTTTGACCTCCTTAAAACCAACCCCGAGAAGTTCAGCCCGAATGTTATTTTACGACCACTTTACCAGGAAAGTATCCTTCCCAACCTTGCCTATATCGGGGGCCCCGCAGAGGTAGCCTATTGGTTACAATTGCATGACTTATTTAAACATTATAAGTTATCCTTTCCCATTTTGATGCCCAGAAACTTTGCGTTGGTTGTGAATCGCGGCAATATCAAAAAAATCAGGAAATCGGGCATGCAGGTAAAAGATCTTTTCAAGGATGAAAAATCTCTGAAAGACCAGTTTATTGCCAAAAACGCCGAATTTAAACTGTCACTGGAGCAGGAGAAAGAAATTTTGAGCCAGGTTATTCAATCTATTAAAAATCAGGCCCTGGCAGTGGATAAAAGTTTGGAAGGATTTACCGGAGCGGAAGGAAAAAAAATGCTCAAAATCGCCGAGGGCATAGAGAAACGCCTGAAGAAGGCGGAAGAAACAAAACACGACGAAAGTCTTCAATCATTGGTCAAAACAAAAGAAAGACTATTCCCCGAAGGCAAGCTACAGGAAAGAACCGATAACTTCCTCAATTTTTATCTCAACAATCCGGGCTTTATTCAGGAAACGCTGAATGCCTTTGATCCATTCGATTTTCGTTTTCATATTCTCATTGAGGATGAATAAAACTCAACTAAGAACTACTTATAAGGCCAAAAGACGGGAGATAACGACGGAGGAATACAGCGGGTTTAACGCTAAGATCAAGTCAAATTTTTTTAAAGAATTCCCCTCAATGGATGGTAAAACGGTACAGTCCTTTTTGCCAATTAAAGAAAGGAAGGAGGTAGATACCTGGCCAATCATCTCGCAGCTTAGAAATTCCCGGGTAACTATTACTGTCCCTAAAGCCGATTTGGAGCTGCTTACCTTAACCAGCTATATATTGGATGACCATACGCAATTCGAGGAAAATGAATGGGGGGTCCGTGAGCCCGTAAGCGGCAAGGAAGTCGCTGCCCGGAAGATCGACATGGTGTTGCTGCCATTATTGGCTTTTGACCTGAATGGTTATCGTGTTGGGTATGGAAAAGGGTTTTACGACAGGTTTCTTAGTCAATGCCGGTCAGATGCGCTGAAAGTCGGATTATCATTTTTTCCACCGGTGGATCAAATTGAGGATGTGGATCAATACGATAGGAGCATGGATTATTGTATTACACCACATGAGGTATTTAGATTTGAATAGTTGCTTGTCATTGGTTTGATTTACAAATCTTCTCGCCGGAATCAAGCCTAGGAACTAAGTACCGGCGATCCCTCCCCATAAAGTTCGGTTTTTTGATCCTGAATTTGTTTGAAGTATGCTTCACTTTCTGTTTCCTGTCCGGCCTCCTCTGATTTTTCCAGCAGGAAGAGCAATACCTTAATACGTGACTCATGAACGTCCGGCAAGGCCGCAGAGTTTTTGAGCATTTTTTTAGCCTCGTTGATTTTGTCCTGGTCACTTTTTTCCTCGCTTTCTTCTCCTAAAACCGTTAATGCCAGCAGGTCCAGATGAATGTTTTTGTTGTCGTAATACTTTTCGTTGATGTTAGTCAGGTGTGTTTTGAGCCCATTGTACTTGGCTGTGTTATTATTTTTCTGGTACCAGTTCAGCAAAGTGTACTTCATATCCAATACCAATTCCTGGTTTCGGTTCAGAGTTTTTTCAGACCGCTTGACCAGGTTGGCCAGTTGCGTGATGTTTTTTTCATTCGGATCCTTCTCCTCCGCTATTTTAATTTGCTGGAACTGATAGTAAATCTGACTATAGTCATTGGCAGGCAGGTTGTTGTTGATCCATACCCTGGCGACATTAAAGGCGCTGTCGGCCTTTCCCGATTCATGGCTGTGGGCGTACAGCTGTCCGATCAGGGTAAGATAATGTGCGTAGGTTCTTTTATTTTGTTTAAGCTCAAAAGCGCTGAGGGTTCTTGTTTTATCCTTGTTGCCACTGGTAAAATTGTCTTTCACTTCCGTTTCGAGCGTAAGCTCAGCGGCGTAGTCTCGCAACTTAATTAACATATCCAAAGCCTTGGTACGGTGTTCCTGGGCGGCATATACCTGGGCTAGCAAATAGTTTTTTTTATGTTCCAGCTTGGGATCTTTATTTTTGTAGTCGACCAGAATATCACTTACCTCATTAAGCAGGGTTTCAGCCCGCGCGTAATCTCCGTATTTCACCATTATCTGAATACCTTCAAGGGCGATTCTGGCATAGTTGATATTTTTTCGACCGGTAGCGCCTCTGGCAATACTCAGGCCACTATTCACAGATCTTCGATAAGCCTGGATGTAACCCGCACCTGCATGGTATTTGGCGTCTTTGAATTGGGCCAGGGCCGTATAGGGATTTTGAGGGCCCAGTGTCGTTTTGATTTTGATTTTTAAGTTATGATTCAGTTCACGCGCCAATTTGTAATCTCCCTTCATGTAAAGCACATCCTGCTTCACAAACTTTTTTGACCATTCCTGGCCGAATGTGAATAGCGGATTGCCCATAAACATTATGAGCAGGGGTAAAAACAATTTTTTCATCATGTGAAACTTTAAAAAAGTATCAATACTAATTGCGTTAACGTGAGCACTTGAAATCATAAGTTATTGAATATTACATGCTTTTGCCAGGCAAAATATGGAAAATTATTCGGTTTCCAGTAATTTTTTTAATATATCCTGGGCGGCCTTGGCAATCACCGTGCCCGGGCCAAATACACCGGAAATCCCTGCGTCATAAAGGAATTCATAGTCTCTTGCCGGGATCACACCGCCGGCGGTAACCATGATGTCACTTCTTCCTAATTTTTCCAGTTCTTTTATTAATTGGGGGATCAAAGTTTTATGACCGCCGGCCAGGCTTGAGGCGCCGATGACATGTACATCGTTTTCCGCCGCCTGTTTTGCCACCTCCTCCGGTGTTTGAAACAAGGGGCCGATATCCACATCAAACCCCAGATCAGCGAAGCTGGTGGCGATTACCTTGGCGCCGCGGTCGTGACCGTCCTGCCCCATTTTGGCAATCATAATCCTGGGTCTTCGACCTTCCAGCTGGGCAAACTTATCGGCCAGTTGCCGGGCGGCTTTAAAGTTTTCATCCTGGCCGGCTTCCCGCGAATAAACGCCGGAAACGGCCCTGATAGTAGCTTTGTGTCTTCCAAATTCTTTTTCCATGGCATATGATATTTCACCGACAGTAGCTCTTTTTCTTGCCGCTTCAATGGCGTATTCCAGCAAATTCCCATCACCTGTATTGGCGCACCTGGTAAGGGCATTTAAAGCTTGTGTAACGGCTTCCTGATCTCTTTCTGATTTTAATTGATGTAATCTGTTTACCTGTTTAGTTCTTACCACCGTGTTATCAACTTCCAGCAACTCAATATCGGTAATTTCATCAGTTTGATATTTATTTACACCGACAATAATGTCTTTGCCCGAATCGATCCTCGCCTGTTTCCTGGCCGCAGCCTCCTCGATCCGCATTTTTGGCAAACCGGTTTCAATGGCCTTGGCCATTCCTCCCAAATCTTCAACTTCCTCAATAAGATCCCACGCTTTACTGATGAGCTGATCTGTTAAGTATTCCACATAATAGGAACCTCCCCAGGGATCAACTACCTTGGTGATGCCGGTTTCATCCTTTAGGTATAGCTGCGTATTTCTGGCGATTCGGGCGGAAAAGTCGGTGGGTAAGGCGATCGCCTCATCCAATGCATTGGTGTGTAGCGACTGGGTATGTCCCATGACTGCCGACAGCGCCTCAATGCATGTACGCGCTACATTATTATAGGGATCCTGCTCTGTTAAGCTCCACCCGGAGGTTTGGCAGTGGGTTCTCAATGCGAGAGATTTTGCGTTTTTAGGCTTGAATTGCTTCACTATTTTGGCCCATAACGCTCTGCCTGCTCTCATTTTGGCTATTTCCATAAAATGGTTCATTCCGATAGCCCAGAAAAAGGATAACCTGGGTGCGAAATCATCAATATTCATACCCGCTTTCAAGCCGGCTTTGATGTATTCCAGACCATCTGCTAAAGTATAGGCCAATTCAATATCCGCTGTGGCGCCTGCTTCCTGCATATGGTAACCACTAATACTAATAGAATTAAATTTGGGCATATTTTGAGAAGTATACCTGAAAATATCGGCAATGATCCTCATGGAAGGCTCTGGCGGATAGATGTAGGTATTTCTCACCATGAATTCTTTCAGAATGTCATTTTGGATGGTTCCGCTAAGTTGTTGAGGGCTCACTCCCTGTTCCTCCGCGGCAACAATGTACAAAGCCATAACAGGCAGGGCCGCTCCATTCATGGTCATGGATACCGACATCTTATCCAGGGGGATCTGGTCGAAGAGTATCTTCATATCCAAAATGGAATCAATGGCCACACCCGCCTTTCCCACATCACCAGTTACTCTTGGGTGGTCAGAGTCATAACCCCTATGAGTAGGTAAATCGAATGCAATAGAGAGCCCTTTTTGACCTGCCTTCAGATTCCTCCTGTAAAAGGCGTTGGAGGCCTCTGCCGTTGAAAATCCCGCGTATTGTCTTATGGTCCAGGGCCTTTTGACATACATGGTACTGTAAGGCCCTCTCAGATAAGGGGGCAAGCCGGCAATAAATCCCAAATGACCGATGCTGTCAAGATCCTTTTTGTTAAAAGCGGGTTTTACCTTAATTTTTTCCGCAGTATGCCACTCGGTAATGGATGGTATATTTTTGCTTTTCGGAAGATTATTTTTAGACAGGTTTTTGAAATCAATATTTTGAAAATCAGGTCTCATGGTATTTTTACCTCCTCTCCTTCACTGATTCCCAGAAATAAATGCACTTTTCTGATCATCTGAATAACGTCACTATTAAGATGAATGAAGCCGTCAAGACCCGCCTGGAGAAGATCTTCCTCGTTTTTGTCAACTTTGCCGGCCAGGAATAACATTTTATGGGCTTCCTTTTGCTTAAATTGTGTTATAAAGTCTATTGCCTTTGCTTCATAGTCCTCGTTTGATCCACAAATTATTACTATTCTTTCTTTGGCTTTTATAGCTTCATCCACACATGCAGCCAAAGTGTTATTCGGGGAAGATTCTACTATATCAAACCCTGCGCAGGCAAAGGTGTTGTCTATAAAGCTTATCCTTGTTTTTTGAATAGGTGACTCACCCAAAGTGGCAACAAATATTTTAGGGACCTGCTCCTGTGGCAGATCTTTTGCGAAGCGCAGTGTCCTGGTTTTCAGCACTTCAAATTGCTCGCTGGCCCGATAGGAATTTAGCCTTTGGTATTGCTGATTTTTAGTGATTTCTTCCGTTGCCGCTTTTATGTCAATACCGGAGCTTAACTTTTCACTTTTATGAGGGTATTGGTTAACACCGACGATAACTGAGCGGCGATTAGCAATTTTTGAGAATTTTTCGGCTTTGGTTTTATCAATGGCCTGCTGGATTTTGTTTTCCTTAAATGCCCCGATAAACCCTCCGGACTTTTCTATTTCCAGAAACAAGGTCCAGGCGGCGGTGACAAACTCATGCGTGAGGTTTTCGATATAATAAGATCCTGCGGCGGGATCAACAACTTTATCGAGGTAAGCTTCTTCCCTGAGGATACTTGAAATGTTGCGGGCAATTCTGCGGGAGAAGGTGGAAGAGGCTTGTGCCAGATGATCGTGAGGCATTACTTGCAGTGAATCACACCCCCCTAGAATAGCGGCCATGGCCTCCGTGGTGTTGCGTAGCATGTTGTTGTTGATATCAAACAAGCTTTTATTCCAAAATGAGGAGGTGCAATGAATTTTAATCTTCCCGGGGTGAAATTCGCTTAAGCCGTATGCCTGGGCCAACTGGTGAAATAATATCCGAAATGCCCTCACCTTGGCGATTTCCATGAAAAAATCACTGCCTATCGAACATGAAAACTGTATTCTATCTATTATTTCAGCTGCCGGCAACCCAAGGTCAGTAAGCTGGTCGAGGTAGTCAACAGTTGTATTAAGGGCAAAAGCGATCTCTTGCACCGGTCCGGCGCCGCTGTGCTCGAAGTGATGACTGGAAATTGTTAATGGCTTGAACGCTGTAAATGAGGTGGTTGCCTGAAAAAGATCCGTTAGCTGCTGAAAATAATTGTCGTCAAGCTCGCCTCCTATCGTCCATTTCGCGATAATGTCATGGTCATAGAACCCACTTATCTTTTCAGGATCGAGCCCGTTTTTTGACAGGTATTCAAAATAATCTTTGACGAAAGCGATGTTATTTTTGCCGGAGCGAAAGGAAATGTGACAGTAGGCCGCCATAATTTGATCCAGCAGTATTTCCAGCCCGGGACCTGGGTTGGCCTCGTCGATGTCAAACAATAATCCGTCTGCTCCATTATTTAAAGCATGTAGCGCTGCTTTATTGGCTTCTTTGGTATCAGTTGCCTTTATTGATTCATAATTTGTCCAATGACGAGGGCCATAAGCTGCATTGTCAATATTGGCAAAACCATGCTGATAATTTTCCAGGTAGTGAAGGTCTTTTGTGTCTTCGGCAGTATAAAAAGGTTGTATGACAATGTTATCTGGAGATTTCCAAAAGAGATCGTCAAAGGTCTGGCCTTTGAGGTCTGCAGCCACCTTTTCGATCCAGTCTTCCTTGCTTAATTTATTAAATTCATTAAACAGGTCTTTCGTTGAGCTTGCTTCTTTCATTAAAATGAAATGCTTTGGGTTTATACTTTAAATTAATGAATTTTACTCAAAATATTGACGCCATTTCGTGAGTTCCAGGTTGTTATTTATAATATCATGATACCATACAGGTTCCTGGTAATTTAACCACAGATTGCCTTTCTTTTTATCTATTTCCATTTTTTTTGTCAACCTGGCTTTGGCCTGCGTAATTTTTTTCAACCATTCGCCGGAGGGTTTTCCGATTAATTCCAGGCGTTCGATGTCCGTTACTTTAAAGGTGACCACGTTGTCGTCTGCGGTGATTCTGGCTTTTACGTTCAACGACAGTGGCAGTTCAGGGTATAGGCTAAATTCTTCCTTCAAAGTATAATTTTCTTCGCGAAGTGTTTTTTTATTTAGCAATGTGTTGTTTCCTTCTTTAGAGGTTTTATGGCTGTGTTGCCGCTGGTCTGATTTGCTTTCGGCAAAAAAAAGTTTTCCACTTCCGGATGGTTCCAGGAGCGTAGCATAGTATCCTGTAAAATCAAGATCAATCAAAATGAACCGTTTTTGTAATGGCGTTTCATGGTAAAATGCATTGGCGTGGTAGCGCTGGTTATCATAAGTGTAACCTAAAGCTATCAGGCCTTCAGCAGTTTCACCACTTTTCAAGGTAATCTTGCTAATCGCTTGTAAGACAGGCAGCTTATTTTGCGCAACCACCGGTATGGCTGAGGCCGTGATTGCCACGTACGTCCACACCGCAACAAAAATGTATTTCAGGTTTTTAAAGATCATATTATTGGCTTTGCTAGATTTTATTTGAGGTGCTTAAGTTTTACCACTTCGCGTTCACTTAAATATCGCCAGGTTCCCCTTTTCAGGTCCTTTTTGGTTAGTCCGCCATATACCACACGATCCAGTTTAATTACCTCGTAACCCAAATGTTCGAAAATACGACGTACAATCCTGTTTTTGCCAAGATGTATTTCCAAGCCCAGGCTTTTTTTGTCGTCCGAAAGAATGGCAAAGTCATCTACTTTAACCAGGCCGTCTTCCAGCTCCAGGCCTTCGCTGACCTTGAGAAAATCGTCTTTGTGCAAAGGTTTATCCAGCTCAACCTGGTACACCTTTTTGGTATTGTGAGATGGGTGGGAAAGTTTTTTTGCCAGGTCGCCGTCGTTGGTAAACAACAGTAACCCTGTGGTATTTCTATCCAGCCGGCCTACCGGATATATTCTTTCTTTGCAGGCTTTTGATACCAATTGCATTACTGTCCGGCGGTCGTTGGGATCGTCTGTGGTGGTAATGAAGTCTTTTGGCTTATTGAGCAACACGTAGACAAATTTCTCCCTGGTCAGTAGTTTATTCTTATATTTTATAGTGTCTGTTGCCTTAACTTTGTATCCGAGCTCACTAATAATTTTTCCGTTTACGCTTATTTCGCCGGCGGAGATTAATTTATCAGCATCTCTTCGCGAGCACACACCAGCGTTGGCAATGTATTTATTCAAACGAATGCTTTCTTCCGTGTTGTCTTTGGCTGTAGCTGCTGATTTGGAAATTCTTGATTTGAGGGTTTTTTGGTTGTAATCGGGAGGGCCACTTTTCTGTTTTGACCTGTCAAACTTCTTTTCTTTTCGAGCACCGCCAGGGCGCTTTGCGCTGGCACTGCGTTGACTAAGTCCGGAGTTATCCTCATTCTTGGGTTTAAATCTGCTTTTTGATCCGGGACGGTGGGAATTTTTTCTCATTTTTATGCAGTATCACTACTGTATTTGATTGATTTCACCCGACAAAGGTAGGAATAATTTTGACAAGTTTGGCCTTTCCGGTTCCTGCGTAGGTGGTGCGTTAGCAGATTTTAGCTGACTGAAATTTGCGGTTATTGATCTTTATGCTCGCCGATTTCGTTCTCCTCGGGTTTGAAATCTTTTGGCGTTGGTAGCTCACTAAGGTCATTGATGCTGAAATACTCCATAAATTTATCGTTGGTGCCATAAAGCAATGGCCTGCCAACAGATTCCGCCTTTCCTTTTATTTCAATAAGTTCCTTTTCCAGTAGTTTTTGAATCGCGTAATCGCAATTGACACCTCTGATCTGTTCAGCTTCCGACTTGGTAATGGGCTGTTTGTAAGCGATAATGGATAGTGTTTCCAATGCTGAGGTTGAAAGGCGCTTTTTTGACTTATGCTTCAGCAAAATACCGATGCTGGACTGATAGGCGGGTTTGGTTAAGAACTGATACCCTCCGGCCATTTTAGTGATCCCAAAAGAAAAACTATCCTGCTCGTACTTCTCCTCCAGGGTCTTAAGTGCTGTGTCGATATCTTCATCCGGCACAGCAGTATCAAACATTTCTACCAGACAATGCTTAATTTCCTTTTTCTTTATGGGCTCTGACGAGCAAAAGATCAAGGCCTCAATGTGATTTATCAGAAAGTCCAACCCGCTATGAATTATTTGTTTTGTTTTAGCTTGGCTTCAATAGAATGCATGGTGTGAGGCACTGCTCTTAGTCGTTCTTTACTGATCAGTTTACCCGTATCAACGCATATTCCGTAAGTGCTGTTTTTGATTCTTACCAATGCATTCTCAAGGTTATTGATGAATTTTTGCTGTCTGGCGGCCAACTGGCTTAAGTTTTCTTTTTCAACAGTATCTGCACCATCTTCCAATACTTTTAGTGTGCCGGCGGTATTATCCGTCCCACTATCGTTTTTTCGGCTCAGCGTTGATTTGATATCTTCTAAGGCAATTTTAGCTTTGTCTATTTTTTCCAGAATAATTACTTCAAATTCTTTCAATTCTTCGTCAGAATACCTTGTTCTACTGTCTTTTCCCATACTTCTTGAATATTTAAATTTAAAAAACCCTACCAAATATGATGGTTTCTGTTGAAATAGCCCCTAAAATAAGTCATAGAAAGTAAAACAAAAACAATATTTCTAATTAAATTAGATATGTGAGGATTTTAGTCATACATTGTTTTATACCCGGAAGGTCTTGATTTTGTTGCTGATAAATTCTCTATTTGGATTTTTTTTCAAAAATCGGCCTGAAGAGATCGGTTTTTTATCAACGGGACCGCTATGAAATTATAACGAATACCTAACCCCAACATATACCTGCTTAAAATATGAAAAGACTATTTTTTTTATTACCTGTTTTATGGCTGAGCCTACCCCTTAAAGCGCAAACCGACCAAAAGATCACGCTGGCGATTCACGGCGGTGCCGGCACTATATTAAAGGAGAATATGACACCTGGCCAGGAAGAGGCTTACCGTCAGAAGTTACAGGAAGCTCTTGTCCAAGGCTATGCTATTTTGGAAGAAGGAGGAACCAGCCTGGAGGCCATCGTTGCCGCCATTCGCATTATGGAGGATTCACCACTCTTTAATGCGGGGAAAGGCGCCGTATTTACCAATGAAAAGAGAAATGAATTGGATGCAGCGATAATGGATGGGAAAACCGGCCTGGCCGGTGCGGTTGCGGGAGTAACCAACATAAAGAATCCCATTACCGCGGCGTTGGCAGTGATGAATCAATCGCGACACGTAATGATGGGAGGAGCCGGGGCAGAAAAATTTGCCAAAGAAGCAGGACTCGAAATGGTTGACCCATCTTATTTTTATACGGAAAAAAGATTTAATCAATTGCAGCATATCAAAAAATTGGAAAAATCACAACTTGATCATGATGGCGGACAAGGAGCCATTAAGCGTAGCTATCCAGACCATAAGTTTGGAACTGTCGGCGCAGTTGCCCTGGACCAATATGGCAACCTGGCGGCCGGAACTTCTACTGGAGGTATGACAAACAAACGCTATGGTAGAATAGGGGACACACCAATTATTGGAGCGGGTACTTATGCCAGCAATGATGCCTGCGCCGTATCGGCTACGGGCCATGGAGAGTTTTTTATCAGGTCTGTAGTTGCCTATGATGTGGCCGCATTGATGAAATACAAAGGCTTGCCTTTACAGGATGCCGCGGAAGAGGTAGTTATGAAAAAATTAGTGAAGATTGAGGGAAGCGGGGGAATAATAGCGGTTGACAAAAAAGGAAACATAGCTATGCCATTCAACACAGCTGGGATGTATAGAGGTTATATAAAAGAGAAAGGAAAAGCCAAAATATTTATTTACGAAGAAGAATAATATACAATAGGCATATTAACCTAGATCATATTGGATTTTATTCTTGCGGATTCTATTTTTCAAAGACTCAATGTCAATGTTTATGTGATATTTTAGTCGCATATATCGCCTGATCACATCAATTGGTTTTCCTTTTTTTAGATATCGCTGCAACGCATTGTCAATAAGACAGTTCATAGTCACTTAAAATTTAGGGTTAGCTCATTAAAGATAACGAATAATGCCATAACCTTGTTTACAGGCCACTGTGTTTGTGCACAGAATATTGAAAATGTTATAATTAATTCTGGAATCGTTAAAAACCCGGTGCTACCACCGCTGTTTTTTTTACCTGAAAAGTGTTACCAGCGGGATCCAGCACATCCACCAATATGATATAATAACCCGGATCAACCAATGATTTTGTTTCATTGGTACCATCCCATCGATAAAAACCAGTTGTTCCGCTAAGATCGTTATTTACAATTTCTTTGATTTTTCGCCCTTCAATATCATAAACAAAAATACTTACCAGGTAGCCACTTTGGTCGAATTGATAGTGGATGCCTGCAAAATCGTCAGCACCATCATTGTTCGGATGAAATATTTTGGGTTTTATGGATATCTGATCATTCATTACACCGGTCAAAAGTTTTTGGGAGTTCTGATAACCAGGTGTCGCATGACCCACAGTACCGGCAGCTGAATGCCAGTTTTCACTGCGATTGGTTGGGTTTTCAGCCGATATTCTTTCCAGTGATACACCGTTTAAATCCTTAATTAAATTCAGGTGATAATTTTCGAGGTAATCAAAGCTGTCGATGACTTTTCCCAGACTATCAGCGATAGTCACGTTTCCTGCGTCGTCAGGAAGTGAAGGCATGTTTTGTACTTCGTAATAGTTTTCCTCCTTTCCAAATGGGTAATCTGCTTTTAAGATCCCGACATCTTCTGTGATCACCAAATATTGGCCTGGGGCTAAAATCTGGTGGTCCTTGATCGTAGCAACCTTAGGGTTTTGCGTAATTAGGTGGGCGTTTGTCATGTTCCAGCCTTTGAGGTTAATGTAATTTTGGGAAGCATTATATATTTCCACAAAATCCTTGCCTCCCGGTCTTGGATTAAACAGTACTTCATTAATAACAAGGTCCATGGAATCTGAAGGTACTGCCAATGCAAATTGGAAAACATTTTTTCCTTCCCGGACCAGGTTTCCGGCGCAATCCGTCACATTTTTCACCTGCAGTGAATGCAAAGTATTAGGCTCCATGGCATTTTGAAGCCATAACCGGAATTTTTGACGATATTCCTGCCCTTCGGCGATCCGGTCAATTTGATTTTCAGGGGATATGGCAATAAGGTGGGTTTTAAGCGTATTGGATTTGATCCGTTCATTGAAGGATAAAGAGATCACGGTAGCATTTTCGACCAATACGTTGGTAATTTCCGGACCCATGAGATCGGGCTGAGCGTCAATAACGGTGTTTTCCTTTCCGGGTGTACCCCCTTCGGGGCTTTTGGAAGCCTGCCAGTTGTGATGATCCGGGCAGAGATTGAAGGGATTGATTTGTTCCATGCTCCACCCACCCTTCGATTTATCGGGATCTCCATAGAAGCTATCGGTGTAAAAGACCTGGTCAATAATTGCGCTATCGGCAGTTTTTAAGATGAGTTGATCCCCCGAATTGTTAAGAGTCGGCCAATTATCAAGTCCTATGACCCTCCCGAAGGGCTGAAACTGAGATTCTTGTCCTTCCTTGCACAACACGATAAACTGTCCGGATCCTATTTCGGCCGCGGGCAATGTGGCGGTGGATTTGGGATCACTGATCGTCCAGCCGGTCAGGTCAACAGATTGATCCGAGGTATTGAATATTTCTATAAACTCAGCTTCCGGCAATGCATTTGGCGGGCTCGGATCGACCATGATCTCGTTAATGACAATATCGCGGGAGCTATTGGTCTCCAAATACGATTCGCTGCATGAATGATGGGTTTTAATGCATTTTCGTAACCCTTGTCTACGAATTGCAAAGTCGGAAGCAATTATACCTCCCGTGAAGCGGGAGTGATCGGAAGCATGGTAAGGTACATGGTTGCCGGCATGTACCGCGCGTACGTTATAGAAGCATAAAAGTACCGCTGCTAAAAAAATAAGTTTAAAAAATGTCATTTTAGCGGTAAAAAAATATTGAATACATTTAAATATAGTATTTTTGCTGGTGATTAAAAATATAGGTGGTTGTCTTTATAGTTCCTTATATGCCAGAGGCCAAAGGAAATCAGTTGGCTTGATGTAATGACGATTTGAAAAATTGTATAAGGGGCCTTGGATACAACCCTGTTTTAAACTTTACGGTTATGAAATTAGCAGTAGTTGGCGCTACCGGATTGGTAGGCAATGAGGTGCTGAAAGTGGTAAAAGAAAGAAACTTTCAGTACGATGAATTAATGATGGTTGCTTCTCCCCGTTCTGTGGGTAAAACCATCACTTTTAAGGGTCAGGACTACACCGTGATTGGCATGGAGGAGGCAATTAGCAAACAACCGGATTTGGCAATATTTTCCGCCGGGGGGAGCACATCCCTGGAATGGGCGCCAAAGTTTGCGGAAGCCGGAACGATTGTCATCGACAATTCTTCTGCCTGGAGGATGAGTCCACACCACAAGCTTATTGTACCTGAGATCAACGCGACTCAGTTGAGGATTGATGACAGAATTATAGCCAATCCTAATTGTTCCACAATACAAATGGTGGTTGCCTTGGCGCCTCTGCATAAAAAATATAAGATAAAACGGATTGTCGTTTCCACTTATCAATCGGTTACCGGTACAGGAAAGGCCGCCGTTGATCAGCTGATGAATGAAAGAGCTGGTAACAGCAATGGTGTTGACAAGGTGTATCCGTATCAGATTGATTTAAACGTATTACCTCATATCGATGTATTCCAGGATAACGGTTATACCAAGGAGGAGATGAAAATGGTTAATGAAACCAAAAAAATCCTCAATGATGACAGTATCAGTCTTACGGCCACCACCGTGAGAATACCGGTCATTGGTGGCCATTCCGAATCTGTAAATGTTGAATTTGAGCAGGAATTTGATTTAGCGGAAGTAAGAGCATTGTTAGCAGAAACCAACGGGGTGGTGGTAGAAGATGATGTCGAGCAGTTGAAGTATCCCATGCCCATTAATGCTCACAACCGGGATGAAGTATTTGTTGGTCGCCTTAGACGCGATGAGTCGCAACCAAAAACCTTGAATATGTGGATTGTCGCTGATAACCTTAGAAAAGGGGCCGCTACCAATACCGTGCAAATTGCAGAATATCTTGCGGAACATAATTTAGTTTATTGATTGCCGAGCTTTCTCAACCGCATATTCAAAAATTTATTTTGGAACACCAGGAGGATGATCCTGCCAATCTGCTTTTGGCAGCGGGCAAATATCCTGGTGTTCCGATACGCGAAGTAGCTGCACAAATTAAAGCCAGGCAAAAGGCCAAAAATAAAATCCCTTCCTGGTACCAGGACAGTGCGATCATATTTCCACCGGCATTGTCAATGGAGCAATGTTCCTCGGAATCTACGGCAAAGTTAAAAAGTGAGTGGCTGAAAGGCGATAAGCTCGTAGATCTTACCGGAGGAGCCGGTGTAGATACTTATTTTCTAAGCCGGAGATTTAATCAAACCTGTTATGTTGAAAAAAATCCTGCGCTTAGTCTGCTTGCTAAACATAATTTTGCCAGGCTGCAAGCAGCGCACATCCAGGTTCATACCGCCGATGCCCTTGATTTTTTAAAGCGAAATAAACATCCGGTTGATTGGATTTACATAGATCCGGCCAGACGAAACGAAGCCAATACCAAAGTATTCCGGTTGTCGGACTGCCAGCCTGATGTCACCAAAATTCAGGAAACACTTTTTCAGCACACTGACAATGTACTGGTTAAGACGTCGCCAATGCTGGATATCAAAATGGCTGTAAAGGAGTTGGGACAAGTAAGGAAAATTTACGTCGTAGCTGTTAAGAATGAGGTGAAGGAGGTTTTATACGCCCTGTGCAGAGGACATGAAAGCTCTCCTGATATTGAAGCACTAAATGTCCTGAGTTCCGGGGAAAAAGATTCTTTTTCTTTTAACAGCAACGGAGAATCAGCAGCCCGCATGTCTTTGGATTATCCGCAGGAATATCTTTATGAGCCCAACGCGGCGATCCTGAAAGCCGGAGGATTCAGAATCATTGGGGAATATTTTAATTTATCCAAACTTCATCAGCACAGTCATCTTTTTACGTCCAACGACTATGTTGAAAATTTCCCGGGGCGGAAATTTAAAATTCTGGCTGTTTGTAAATATGATAAAAAGGAGATCCAGGCTCAGATTGCGGATCGCAAGGCAAATATAACCACCAGAAACTTTCCCTATTCCGTAGACGTGATCCGAAAAAAAACCAGGTTAAAGCCAGGTGGAGATACCTACGTTTTTGCCACTACCAATATGGATCGACGACTGATCCTGCTGGTTTGTAATAAAATTTCCCCGGTAAACTGACGGTCTGCAAATAATGTAGTTGATCATTACCTCCCAAAACCAAAAGCCCGCATCTTATTTCTGGATCAGCAATCTCTCCGTATTTTTTCCCGAAGTGTTTTTAGCCATTAATAAATAAAGGCCATTGGGAAGAGTAGAGATATCAACGGGTAAAATCTGGTTGGTGTTGACGGCTCCCAGATCTGATATTTTTTGGCCCAACACATTAAAGAGGGTTAATTCTGCAGGTTGGTTGCTTTCAATTTTTAAAGTTTTCTCATCGGTGACGGGGTTGGGATAGACTACGAGCGTCAAATTACTGCCGTTGTCCCCATCTGTTTTCTTTTGACTTTTATTTAACAACAACTGTACACCGCCCTGAACATTTCCAACAATCATTTCCGGCAACCGGTCATTATTTAAATCAGCAAAACCAGTCCATGATTGTCTGCCAAAGCGCGAGGCTACCGTTGATTCTTTAAGTTTATTTACAACAACACTTTCAAAGGGCGCAGAAGGATTATCTATATTGTTTAAAAAATCCTCATAAATATTAATCTTCCCCGATCCGTTGGTAATGATCAGCTCCAACCGGTTGTCGCCATTTAGATCGAAAGCATTAATAGAAGGTGTTCTTTTAAAAATATCATTTCCAATGTTAAAAAAAGTTTCGTTTTCGACGACAAACTCATTCGAGGCGTTATTTCTGTAATATACGATAGCGCCGGTTGGTTTGCCCAACAAAATATCCAGGTACCGGTCGCCATCTATGTCTATAAAGAATAAGTTGTCTTTATTACTGGTAGAAAAAGCTATTTTCTGGGCCTGGTTTAGATCAAATGAAAAAGCGTTTTGACCTGTGGCATTATTGGGCAGAAAAAAGACATCTTTTGTAAGATTGTCGCCTTCAGCGCTGCCGGTATAAATAATGTCCGGTTGATTATCCAGGTCATAATCCGCCAGAAACAACTGGAGGTTTTTTAGTTTTAAGGATGAAAAATTTAGGTAGTCTTCATCTATTAAGGCAAAAGACGGTGCTGTGACATTGCCGACGTTTTCAAATAAAAACAAGGTGGCAAAAAAATCGTCACCCCTGGTGAACCCTTTACTGCTCAAAATCAGGTCGCTATCGCCGTCGCTGTCAAAATCGAGGAATAACGGGTAAGCATTTTCCCCTAAGTCCAGGGATTCATTTTGGATAAAATCATTGCCGGCGAAAGTAAATTGGGGGTTGCTGTCGCTGCCACTGTTGAGATACAACCAGCTGGAATTTTTGAAGTTAATCAGGTCTCCCAAATTGTCAGCCGTATTTGGCGCTACAATCAGATCCTTGACGCCGTCAAAATTGACATCTTCATAATAGCCTGCCGGAAAAAAAGGAAAACTGATACGGTCTTGGGTATTTGGATAATTATCATTGAAATCCAGCATCAACGCCGCATCGGCGGTGCCATGATTTTCGAAATAGACCAGATCGGTGCATTCCTCGTCACCGAAAAGTATATCTTTATCTTCATCGCCGTCGTTATCAAAGGCCAGGAGCGCTTTTCCTCCGGCATGATTAACGCGGGCAGCGCGGCTGCCATTTTTTTCAGCGCATGTTTCCCCGAAAGCGTAGTCTCCACAATTGCACTCCGCAAACCTACCCCAATTGCGATCAACACGCTGGAAATCCAGGCTATCGCAAATGCCATATTTTTCCATACTGCGATTCAGGTGGTGGTCAATGGTACCTCCGGCAAAAAAGTTAAACACCAAAATATCCAGATCGCCGTCACCGTCAAGGTCATTAATTGCCGGAATATCGGATTCATTTACCTGTAAATTAATGCGGGAGGAGGAGCCCTGCGTAAATAGCGGATCGGCTACCACTTCCCATGCAGGCAGGTCATCCGACACATTTCTATAAATTTTCATCCCCAAAAGGGCATTGGTGAAGATATCTTTTTTTCCGTCGCAGTCGTAGTCTGCCAACACCATCCAATTGCTAACGTCTTCGGGGAAAAAATGCTCGTAATCGCTGTCGTATTCATAGCGATTGTTTTCGATGTTTATGTAAGTTAATATTTTCCCGGATGTGCGGTCAAAAATGACCAGGTCATCACGGTTGTCGTTATTTAAATCCATGACCTGGTATTGCCCGGAGTTGAGCCCCCCTGCCCACGGTAAATCCAACTGATTCCCATCGATGCTGACGGGAATACTGGTGTCCGGTTCAAAAGAAAATTGTGAATGCCCCTTTAGAATAAAAAAAGACAATATTACCGCAGCGATTCCAAATTTGCCCCCTAGTGTTTTTACCATATCTCTGTTATATAACGTATAAAGCCGCCTGCTGTTTTGATAAGGAAGATTTTGTCCTAAGTTTCTTTTAAGCTAAAAATTTGCTTCTGTTAGTCTGTCAATAGTTGATATATCTCCTTATAAAATACAGCGAAGGGCCGTAAATACCCTAATGACTATATCGGTTAATTTACTTGTAAACGATTATATAAAAGCCCAGCCATATAAAAAGAAATAACACATAAGAGCTAAATACAATGCTATAAGCATAGCTAAGCTTCTTTTTGGCAGAAAAGTGAATAAGGTATACCAGCACAAACCAATACATAACTTCAAACAGATTAATCGATTTTAGGGGGTAATGCCATTTTTTTTCTATTAATTCATAGTCAAAAAAGTGCATAAGGGATAGTGGGTAAAAGGCTTTGACGTCCCAGAATGTTGGATCGGTTTCGAAAAACATAAACCAGGCAGTTTTAATAAAATCAGGGAGCAAAAAAAGTGTTTCGCCGATCAAAACAATTTGCCAAAGCCGTCCATAGGTGATCTTGTAACCAAACATGAAACAGCCGACCCAAAGCACAAAGCTGATAATTGTAAATTTCCAAAGATAATAGATTGGTATCGAAAGATATTGAAGCGCGGTGATGAAATGAAGTACGGTCATTTGGCCTTTTCCCTCCATAATCTCAAAGGCGGCAATTCGGCTTTCTATAAAGCTTTTTTTGATAAATAATAATAAAAATGTAGCCAGGCATAATAAAATAAAATAGGCCCATTTATTCATATTGATTAAATCGTCAGCAATCTGGAAACGTTTGCTTCGATCGGTGGTCATGGGTTCACTTTTGTTATCATGTTTGCAAATAAGAAGAGCGCCAAGGTAAAAAAAATGCGAGGCAATACCAACCATTTATTTAAGGGGACCAGGTGTTTAACCGGATATGGGAATGGGGCCAGCGTCTAAGAACCTAAGCTTATCCTCTCCGCAACGATTTTAGGGCGCTGTGTGCTCTTTTATAAGAGGGATGGCTGCTTTTCGCCTGTTTTTTGACCAGTTTAAAATACTTTTTCGCCTCGCGCTTGTCGCCCTCCTCGCTGGCGATCTCACCCAGGCTTAATAGCGAATAAAGATAGTAACCGGTATTCGTGGCATCAATTCTTTCCGAAAAATCCACAGCTCTTTTATAATAGTGTTCCGCCTGATCTTTATTCCCAAAAGAGTCATAAATTTGGCCGAGGAAGAATCCGGCATATCTGCCGCTGGTAGCCTCATAACCTCTTGCCCCCGAGTCGATCTTTTCCAATAAATCCAGTGTGACACCTCTCGCCTGTATGTATTGTCCGCTGGTATATAAAAGCCGGGCATAATAGCGATGGAAGTAAGCATTGTCGGGAAAAGTTTGGTGCAAATACTCTGCAATCTGCAGGCTGCCGGCGACATCTTTTTCTTCGGTTGCCAGTAATCTCATCAAAAAATATTGTGCTTCGGTTCTCGTATAAAAAGCGTTTAATGAAACCTCCCTCAATTGCTTTAGCCCCAGCTCCTTATCGCCTTTTTTGAAAAAAATCAGGATGGGTTTTAGCAGCGGATAATTTTCGGGGATCCAGACCGAATAATAGTTGTATAAGGCATCACCAAACAACAGTTCAGGGCTGAAATCCGGTTTCTTTTTGCTTTCCTCCAGATACTTCAGTGCATTTTTTCCGTTGACAGCGGCCTTTCTCCAGTTTCTTCTTTCGGAGTGTATGCGGCCTTTAAATCCATAGGCTGCTGCCAGAAAAAAAGCAGCTTCTACATTGTCTTTATCCTGATAATAAAGCTTTTCAGCCTTGGCAATGGCGGTATCCATGTAGGATAGAAGCCGCTCATCGTAAAGGGTGACATTTTGATTGGGTACGATTTTCCACCATTCATTGAGCCCCAATAAAAAATAAGGCAGGGGATGCCATCCAAAACGATATTTTAATGCCTTGAAGGCAACACTGGCTTCCTCATGTTTGAAATTATACATGTTGTTAACCGCTTCAGTTATTTCGATCTGAAGCTGCATGTTATTAAGCAGTGACGTGTTGCTGATAGACGAGGGCTCGGTTTGAGATTGGGCATACACCATCACGGGCATCGACAGGGATAAAGATGCCGCTAGCAAGTAAAAAACTGCTACCTCTCCTATTTTCCTTATTGGGTTAAACAAATTGTAGTTTATATAGAGGCTCCAATTTAAATGAATATTTTTAATTAAATCAAGTGAATGACCAAAAGTTCAAATATTAATTCCGGAGCAATTACTAAAATTCTTACAGGCGCTTTATTCCTCTTTACAAAAACGACTCAAACCGGCTTTCGGTTTTGACAGCGAAAATTGTACTTCACCTCATGAAAGATGAAGTATAGATATAAAACGTTGCATTTCACAATAAATTAGCCACAAGGCAAAAATTGTTTGTCCCGAAATTTTGTTATCAATAATAGTATTGTAGTTTGGCATAAATAATTTTGACGATAACGGTAAATTACATTATGGAGATAGACTTAAAGGAAAAGAGAGCAGTGGTTTGTGGGAGCACGCAAGGTATTGGCAAAGCTTCTGCCATTCAACTTTCAAAGGCAGGTGCAGCGATAACGCTGGTGGCGAGAAATGAAGAAGCGTTAGCCAATGTGCTGAAAGAGCTGGACACTTCCTTTGGACAAAAACATGAATACTTGTGTGCAGATTTTTCGGACCTGGCAAAGGTCAGGGCTGTTATCGGCGACTATGTTGAAAAAGCGCCAAAAGTACACATTTTGGTAAACAATACCGGAGGGCCTCCTGCCGGGAAAGCTATTGATGCCGGAAGCGAGGAATATCAGGCGGCTTTTACGGCCCATCTTCTTTGCAATCAATTTTTGGCCCAATCTTTCGTTCCTTTAATGAAAGCAGAACATTATGGAAGAATTATCAACATCATTTCTACCTCTGTGAAATCTCCAATTCCAGGGCTGGGGGTTTCCAACACTATCAGAGGTGCAGTGGCTAGCTGGGCAAAGACTTTGGCAGGTGAACTTGGCGCTTATGGTATTACTGTAAATAATGTGTTACCAGGACTTACCAAAACCGCCCGCCTGTTTTCGTTGATTAAAACCAAGGCGGCTGAAGCCAATATTACCGAGGAGGAACAAACCCGGGCCATGGTAACTTCTGTTCCTGTGCGCCGGCTGGCTGAGCCCGAAGAAGTTGCGGCGGCCGTGATGTTTCTGGCATCGCCGCTTGCCTCCTATATAAACGGCATCAATTTGCCGGTTGATGGGGGGCGAACCACCAGTTTATAGTATAACTGAATGAACACATATGAAAAATCAAATGCTTAATTGGCTTACATGGGGGCTTGGGCTGTTACTACTGGTTTCCTGCGGAAATATCAAAGTAGTTAGCTATCAGACACCTAATACTGATTTTTCAAAATTCAGCTCCTATAACATTAACTCCAACGAGAATTTTTCAGCAAAAAATATGGAGGAAAAGGACAAGCTGGAAGGCGCCATTATCAATGAAATGGATAGCCGGGGCTTTTTGTTTGCCCAAAGGCCCGATATTCTGATCGATTATCAAATTATCCTTGGTTCCGAAACCAGGGTGAGCAACGACCGGCAAATTTTTCCGTATTACGGGAATTACTATCGTTTTAACACGATCAATGTAGATCGATACAATGAGGGGATTTTGTTGGTGGAGGCCAAGAAAAATAAAAAAATACTGTGGCAGGGAAGCCTGGATTTGAGATATAATAGCAGGAGCAAAAACAAAAAAAATATCGCCGAGCTGATAGGCTTGCTATTTGATGAGTTTCCGGTGACCAAACCCGGCGCCGAAAATGCTAATTAATCTCCAATTGATTACCAAGGATAATCGTCAAAAGCTTGCTTTACTAGCAGAGTTTGACGTAGCTGCCCAGTAAACTTACTTCCTTTTTATGTTTGGTCAATACCCTATTTACATGCTCATCGTTGTAATGGCCATCCAGATCTATGAAAAACCAATATTTAAAGCTCCTCCCTTTCTTGGCCGGATGGCTTTCGATTTTAGTCAGGTTGATATTGGCATCGTGAAAATCCTGAAGAAATGAAGCCAGACTACCCGGTTTATCAGAATCGGAGGGTTTGGCCAGGAGTGTGGTTTTGTCATTACCACTGGGCTCAATGTTAAGGTTTTTGCCTAATATCACAAACCGCGTGTAATTATCTTTTGAGTCTTCTATGTTTTCGAATAAAATGGGTAACTGAGATTCCGTGGCGGCAATGTGTGAGCAAATTGCTGCACTCTCCTCATCTTCCAGCGCAATCTTAACAGCTTTTGAGGTAGAATTCACAGGGATCAGCTCTACCTTTTGTTGTCCAAAAGACTCATCAATGAACTTTGTACACTGCCTGAAGGCAATATCCTTGGAATAGATTTTTTTGATAGAATTTAGCTTTTCAGCATATGACGCAAAGCTGAAATGAATGGGCATAGGTATTTCAGCGACAATTTTGAGATCAAATTTTGCCAGGTAGCTAACGGTTTCACTTACTACACCCTCCTGGTTGTTTTCAATTGGCACCACGCCAAAACTGGCCCTTTCCGTTGACACGGCTTCAAATACTGACCTGATGGTTGCCAGGGGAAAGTGTTCGCTGACAGATCCAAATCTGCTTTCGGCAGCCTGATGCGTAAAACTGCCCTCAGGTCCCAGGTAGGCCACTTTTTCGGGTAATTCAAAATTTCTGCTAACAGAAAAAATCTCCAAAAAAATGGCGTCAATAGCCTTCCTGTTTAATAATCCGTCATTGAGTTTTTCTAATCTGTCAAGGATAGATTTTTCTCTTTCGGGCTGGTAAATCTTGCTTTTGGTTTTACGTTTCAATGCCCCCACTTCCTTTACATGACGCATCCTTTGATTAAGAAATTCCAACAGCTGGTTATCTATTTCGTCTATTCTGTGCCTTAATTCTTCTAAATTCAAAATATCTACGATTGGTGAAACTGCGTGAATAATTATTAAGATTTCATTTTTTACGCAGATGACGTAAAAAAGTCTTCCAAATTAAATTATTTTTTTTGGGAATACGCAAAGCGGGAAATAAAAAGCGACCGCCCTAAAGGTACAACTAAAAAATGCTTTACCCAATATGGCGTACTTTGCCCACGGATCTATAGACATACCATAAGACACAGATATCTTGCAAGTTGTGGCGTTGAACGAGGGTATTTATGATTGACGGCTATTAAACTCACCTCACAGATTTTTGAGATCAGCCGTCAGTATGCTTCAAAAAAATTAATCCACATGGACTGACAGCACCGGGATTTTTGACTGCTTCACCAAATCTTCCGTGATGCTCCCCTTTAAAAAATGCGCCAGACCTTTGCGACCGTGGGTGAAGGAGATAATCAAATCTGCTTTCATTTCCGCCGCAAACCTTTGGATACCGGCCTTTAGATTGTTGTGATGAATGACATTGCTGGTGTGATCTCCCAACTGATATTTTAACGCAAATTCATTGAGCTGCTTGTCAGTTTCTTTGATGGAAATATTATTTGATTTGGAAATATGTAAAAGGTGAATTTTGGGGTTTAACAAAGAGAAAAGCCTTGTCAAATAAGACATACTTTCATAAACATTAGACTTAAGGTCTGTGGCCAGGACAACATTTTCCATTTGAAAGTTATCAATAGGATTTCTCACTGCCAATACCGGACAATGAGACTCTCTCATGACTTGTTCGGTATGGTTGCCTAAAAAGTACTCTTCAAATGTATTTTCCCCACTGGTCCCCATAATTACCAGGTCTACATGGTATTTTTTGGCAAAATTCAGTATGCCTTCTCCTACTTTGTCGATGCCGATGGTAGGATAAATATCAACCTCACCCCTGGCATGTCTGGCTGCAAAAGCAGCTAATTTTTTTTCGTTAACCCTGTGAAGTTCGTAGATATACCTGTCTTCTTCAGTGATGGTATTTTCAAAATTCACACTTCCGGAAGCGCTAAAACCAACATCCACCAGCGGTTCTATGATGTTTAAAAGGTAAATTTCGGCATTGAATTTTTCAGCAATATCAAGGGCTACATTTAAAGCATTTGCTGCTATTTTGGAAAAATCGGTTGGGACCAATATCTTATTCATAATTATAGAGTTTATTTTCAATCATTAGAAAACTTAATATATTATTAAATAACGGGTTCATTGTATTTTTCGTCTTTTTTAACTTTTCCTACACCTGAAACATCCTGGTGCACCTCGGAGGGATTTCCGCGGTATTGTATGCCGCCGATACCGCTTACCGTGGCATTGAGCCGGTCATTTACATACACTTTTGCCGCTCCCACGCCACTAACGCCGACAGAACACTCGTCACTTCTAAAGGCATAAGCATCCACACTTCCGGCTCCGCTCAGGTCCAAAAACTGCTTATGTGTCCTTCCTGAAAGTTTAATCATGCCAGCACCGGAAAGGTTGAGGCTCAACACCTTGCATTCAACATCCATTTCTATCAAACCTGCCCCGGACATGGCGATTTCCACGTCTGGTGCTTTTAAGGTACCATCGGTTTTAATGATGGAAGCGCCGCTGGAGGAGATGGATTCCAGGTTGTTGTAAATGACATTTACTTTAATGCCAAAATCACTTTTCAAGGATTCTTTACTTGAGATAACCAGCCGGTTTTGGCGAACATAAACTTCTATGAAATCAAATAAATTTTCATCGGTTTCGATAATTACTTCCTCGCTGGCGCCTGGTGTCAGCGTAACCTCGTAAAATCCGCTGACATTAATTTCTGAGAAATCAGATACGTCAATATTTTGCTTAATAATGTCTCCGTTTCCTTTTTCAAAGCGAAAGTTACTGCAGGAAGTAAGCCATACAGTGCCAGTTAATAATAATAGAAATATACTGGATTTTAACATGGGTGTCAGGGGTTAGTTTTTAATAATATAAGACTAAATTGTTTATTTTTCAAGTTTTTGAGCAGTGCAAAGATTTTATAATGCTATCTATTATGATTAATTATATAAAGCGTAGGCGGAAAAATAATTATAAATAAATTTCATGTTCTGGGTGGTTCATGTATTTTTGCCCAAAATTTTATTGACAATAAATGATTGCCATGCACCAGGATACTATTTTATTTGATCTCATTGAGCAGGAAAAAAAGAGGCAGGAATCCGGAATAGAATTAATCGCTTCTGAAAATTTTGTGTCTGATCAGGTTATGGCGGCGATGGGGACGGTACTTACCAACAAGTATGCGGAGGGATTGCCGGGAAAACGGTACTACGGTGGGTGTGAAGTTGTTGATGAAGTAGAAAAAATCGCAATTGACAGAATCAAAGAATTGTTTGGCGCATGCTGGGCAAATGTTCAGCCTCATTCCGGTGCGCAGGCCAATGCCGCGGTCATGCTGGCCGTTTTAAATCCGGGAGATAAAATACTTGGTTTTGATCTTTCCCATGGAGGGCATTTAACACATGGATCAACGGTTAATTTTTCCGGAAAATTATATAATCCTTTTTTCTATGGGGTAGAAAAAGAAACCGGGGTGATTAACTGGGATAATGTAGAGGAAATAGCCAGGAAAGAGAAGCCAAAACTCATTATATGTGGTGCCTCTGCTTACAGCAGGGACTGGGACTATGCCAGGTTGAGAGCTATCTGCGATGATATAGGAGCGTTGTTGCTAGCAGATATTTCACATCCGGCTGGTTTGATTGCACGTGGCGTACTAAACGATCCTTTGCCTCATTGTCATGTTGTTACCACCACTACACATAAAACGCTGAGAGGACCCAGGGGCGGGCTGATCATGATAGGGCAGGACTTTGAGAATCCTTTTGGCATAAAAACGCCAAAAGGGAATTTGAGAATGATGTCTTCACTGCTGGATTCCGGAGTTTTTCCCGGTACACAGGGAGGGCCTTTGGAACACGTGATTGCCTCAAAGGCCGTAGCCTTTGGCGAAGCGTTGGGAGAAGGGTATATGGATTATATTCTCCAGGTACAAAAAAATGCCAAAGCCATGGCGAAGTGCCTGGTCGATAAAGGATATGATCTTATCTCCGGAGGTACTGATAATCATTTAATGCTGATTGACCTTCGGTCGAAAGGAATTAGTGGCAAAGATGCTGAAAATGCCCTGGTGAGCGCGGATATTACCATTAACAAAAATATGGTTCCATTTGATGACAAATCCCCGTTTGTAACCTCGGGCATGAGGCTGGGAACCGCTGCCATCACGACAAGGGGCTTGTTGGAGGATGATATGTCAAGGATTGTTGAATCAATCGATCGGGTAATTCAAAATCATGACAATGAAGGGGAGATCAAGCAGGTTAAAAAAGAGGTGAATGAATGGATGAGTAGTTATCCATTGTTTAAATAACTTTGACAATTTACCGTGTCAGAAGAAAAAGAAATGTCTTTCCTGGACCACCTGGAAGAGCTCAGGTGGCATTTAGTCAGGTCTGTGATTGCAGTATTTGTATTTGCAGTCACCGCCTTTGTGATGAAGGATTTTGTTTGGGGAACCTTAATCCTAGGTCCCACAAGACCTGATTTTTTTACATTCAGGCTTTTATGTCGGTTGGGTGAGATCACCGGAATGAATTATTTCTGCATAGAAGAATTGGATTTTGTGATTCAAAGCAGAAAGGTCACCGGGCAATTTACAATGCATTTAACCTCTTCCTTTGTCATCGGCATCATATGCGCATTTCCCTATGCTTTCTGGGAATTTTGGCACTTTATAAGCCCTGGCCTCTATGAAAGGGAAAGAAGAGTCAGCCGGGGAGCGGTCTTTTTTGTCAGTGTGTTGTTCATAAGTGGTGTCTTATTTGGATACTACGTGATCACACCGCTTTCCTTTAATTTTATGGTTAACTATAAAGTGGCTGAAGAAATCAGCAACGAATTTGATATTACTTACTTTGTCACTTTCGTAACTACGCTGGTACTGGCCTGTGGTATTTTATTTCAGATTCCTGTGGTGACGCTTTTTCTTTCCAAAGCCGGAATTGTTACCCCACAATTTTTGAGGAGATACCGGAAACATGCCATTGTTATCATATTATTTGTAGCCGCGGTCCTGACACCCCCCGATGTAATAAGTCAGATTTTGATTGCAATTCCCTTGACTATTTTGTATGAATTCAGTATATCTATATCGGCAAGAGTTGAGAAAAAGCGATTACAGGATTTAGAATCATAAATAACTGAAAATGACTGCAAAAATTGCTATTGGTGGAGATCATGCTGGTTATGAGTACAAAGAGCGACTTGTGGAACAGCTGAAGAAAAAAGGGATTGAGGTAAAAGATTTCGGTCCGTTTAGCCCTGATTCGGTAGACTACCCTGACTTCGTTCACCCGGTGGCACGGCACATTGAAGAGGGGCACGCCGAGTTTGGGATCCTTATATGCGGAAGTGGCAATGGCGTGGCTATTACGGCCAACAAACACCAGGAGATCAGGGCTGCACTGTGCTGGCAGGAAGAGCTGGCGGCTCTGGCCAGACAACACAATAATGCTAACGTACTTTGCCTGCCGGCCCGGTTTATAGATTATCCGCTGGCAGAAAAAATTGTAGAAGTATTTCTTGCCTCAACATTTGAGGGAGGGCGGCATGCAAGAAGGGTATCTAAAATATCCTGTTGATGCACGGCCAAAATCATTGTTGAGTGCGGGCCAGGGATACCACCCCAGGCGCTTTGTCCGGGTAACCACTAGTCACCATTAATCTTTACCGTGACCTTAGGACATAAACCGTCCCATTTCCACGGATGTGGTAGGCAGCCTTAATCGTGGGCATTTTATTCATGATTTCGGCTATCACCCCTTGTTCATCCACAATTACTTCCGGCAATTCTTTTTGAAAGTTTCTGTAAATGGCCGTAAGATTATCAAAATACCTGAAAGCATTCAGGTGTAATTTTGACAAATCCCAATTGAAGTAAGGGGTGGCTAATCCCGCATTTTTGTAAATGCTATATTTTTTCCCCAGGTAAAGGATTTTTTTCCCTTTTACCAAATCATCCCATTGTGTGGTTTGAACTTCCAAATCCTCGAGGCTGAAATGTTTTGAAACAAAGCCGGCCTTTTGATAGGTGCTGATATTGATGAACAATATACCACCAATAAATAAGCCAAACAGCGCTTCGGCTTTCCATTTTACCCGCACATCCAAAAAGTAATGTGTTAAAAAAAATGCAGTTGGGGGTACGGTCATAATCAATTGAAATGGTGCTCTTTCTTTGTTAAAAAACCAGCCAAGAGCAGCAAAGAATAGCAGGATTAACATGAATTTCTGTATCCGCTCTTGCTGATTGGTAAACCTCGTGGAACGCAATGTTTTTACCAACGCCACCAGCGAAAATATCAATGGAACGGCTAAAAGCAATAAGTAAAAGACAGGATCCAGATAATTATAACTGGCGACATTGAATATTGAAAACACAAAATTGACATAAAACTCCTTCATGCCGCCATTTAAAAAATAAAATATCCAGGTGATAACTAACGGTAAACCATAACCAAATGAAAGCAGCAAATATCTCCGAATACTGGTAGCAGTTAAAAAAGCATAGGCGATATAGACGGCTAAAAGCACCATAAAAATCGGGTAGTAAAACAAATTTGCCACACCCAGATACAACCCGGTATAAAGCACCAATTGATCGTTTCGCGGCTCTCCCAAATGGGTGATGATGTTATCCAGTGCCAGCAGAATAAATGTCAGGCCCATCAGTACCGGGGATAACAGGTAGAAATCGAAAAATAAATTCATCAACACCACATACAGGAATGCAGGGAGGTAGGTGTTTTCGTTGTACGCCCGGTGTTTTAAAAGTAGATTATTAAAAATGATAGATTGAACAAAAACCAGCAATAGTGATAACACATGGTTAGTCGAAGGCGAGCGGCCGAAAATTTTATCTATGAAGCGATAGACTGCTGCCGACAAAGGCGGAAAATTATCCCAGAGGTCAACATAGAGCACGGCATCGCCAGTTAGTTTTTCACCCATAACCATCCATTTGAGCTCTGAAATATGCAAGGGAAATTCCCCCCCAAAAATTGTAAATCTTATCAGAATTAAAAAGGCAAAGATGACAGCCAACCGGTAAGGGTCATTTATTCTAAAATAACTTAGCAAATGATGTTACTTTTAAATTGCGCAATTAGTTTTACTATTAAGCGGATACCCAAAATAAAACTGCGTTCTCCAGGTTTTATTAAATCCATCCTTATTGATGATATTCGACATCGAATTCTTGTAAAAATAAGGTTCAATTTCTAATTGTCAAACGGCAGTATTAATTAATAATAGGAATTAATTTTTGCAAAAATCTAAAGTTGGTTTCTTCTCTTTATTAAATTACATTAATATTGAAGATATTTTCAATTTGTCTATCAAAAAATCATGGCTGACGGCAAAAGACAGAAAAAGTATTCCAGACTGATCCAAAAAGATCTGGGAGAGATATTTCAAAGGGAAGGAAGAAATCTTTTCGATCGCGCCTTTGTCACCATCACTGAGGTGGTTATGAGTCCCGATTTAAGTTTGGCAAAGGTTTATGTGAGTGCCTTGATGGCATCTGACAAAGAGGCTTTGATCCAAAACTTAAATCACCGTAAATATGAAATAAGGGGTTTGTTAGGCCACAAAATTGGCAAACAGGTGAAAGGAATTCCGGAACTTAATTTTTACCTGGACAACACCCTTGACAGGGTCGATAAAATGGATAAGGTGTTGAGAGACCTGGATATACCAGACAAAGAAGATGGAAGTGACGATTTCAAACAGTAAAATGTTTTAAAGTTGAATGTACCTTATTTCATAGCCAAGAGATATTTCCAGTCTAAGAAAAAAAGAAATTTCATTAATGTCATTTCAAAGATATCTATGGTAGGTGTGGCCATTGGCACCATGGCTTTGGTAATTGCCTTATCGGTTATGAACGGGTTAAAGGAAAACATCAGATCGCTATATGGATCTTTTGATCCGGAAATTAAAATTGCGGCCAGATCGGGAAAATCCTTCGAGGTAACGGAGGCTTTGATCAGGTCCATAAACGATGTGAAAGGTGTCGATATCATTACCGAAGTGGTGGAGGACAACGCCCTGATCGAATATCAGGATGCCCAAATGATTGTAAAGGTCAAGGGAGTAGGTGACAATTTTCTTTTGGAAGACCGGCTCAGCGACAATTTAATTGAGGGGAAACTAAAGCTTAAAGATGGCCATGTGAGATATGCTATTGTAGGGCGTGCTACCCAGCTGGCCTTATCGATCCCCCCGGGGAATGAGTTTAATCCACTTAAAATATATTATCCAAAAGACATAAAAATAGGCACAGTGGATCCTAATCAGCTATTTAAAAGGAAGAGTATTATGCCGGGGGGGGTATTTGAGATTGAACAACAGTATACCGAGGAGTATATCTTTGTTCCACTCGATTTTGCGCTTGACCTGTTCGGATTAAAAAATAAACGAACCTCCCTTGAAATAAAGACCTCTCCTAAACACGCCGTTAAAAATGTTCAGAAAAGATTGAGGTCGTTGTTAGGCGAAGACTTTGAAATACTCGACCGGGACGAACAACATGCCAGTTTGCTGAGGGCTATTCGCATTGAAAAGTTGTTTGTATTTCTGGTCTTTTCATTTATTCTGGCCATTGCTTCATTTAATACTTTTTTTGCATTAACCATGCTCGGTATTGAAAAGAAAAAGGATGTGGCCATTCTTCACTCTATGGGGGCATCCAGGAATCTGATAAAAAGAATTTTTCTTACCGAAGGAGCAATCATCGCTTTTACGGGGGCGGTTTTTGGGTTAATACTTGGGCTGATATTGTTGTTCCTGCAGCAGGAATTTGGATTGGTATCTATGGGGATGCAATCTTCCGTTTTGGAAGCTTATCCTGTAAAGATGCAATTCACCGATTTTTTATATACCTCCTGTAGCATTATCATCATAACCTTTCTTGCCTCCTACCGTCCGGCACTTCTATCTTCCAGAATTAAAATAGGAGAAAACCTATAATACACGGGCAAAAGTTCGGAGTACTCGAATTAATGAAATTCAACTCTTTTTTAAATCTCTTATAATTATCGGCAATTTTTTTAAAATTATTGCAACAATTTAATTGTTTCACTATCAAAAACGATATCTGATATAATTTGTAATTTTTTATGACTTATAATAATTTTTTTTTATTTTGCGATTTAGTTAATTCCACAAAATGGTAGTCTCGACAGCTAAACCGTTTAGAATAATATATTCGCTTTTTGAGCATGAATACCTGGGTTATTTATTTGAGTCCTTTGTAGTTCAATTGGATGCCAAGGGCAAGCTTACCTTTGTCCACCAAAACATTTCATCTAAAAATGCGAAGGAATTTGCTGCGGGCCTTGACGATAATGACTATGAGCTGATCCGGTTGATGGATTCCATGCAGCAGGAAGCAGTCATAAAATTTTTCCACAAAAAGAAAATTAAACCGGCCGAGTTTTTCCCTAAGGTTTTTAACCCGGAAAAGGGAAACCAGGATTTGCAAGAGGAAATCAAAAGATATTTGGGCAGAAGATGTGCCAAAATCCTGCAATTATTAAAAGGGAAGGAATTATATGAAATGAATAATGACGGTGAGCCTGCCGGAAATAGAATAGAGATCCTTGAGAACGAGGCTACCATATTATTTCATTTTCGAAGAAACGAAGAGAATACACATTATTTCCCCACCATCAAATACGATAATGAAAAGTTGGATTTTCAATACAAGGGCGCCTATATTATTTGTAATGAACCGGCGTGGATGGTATTTGACAGCAAACTTTATCATTTCAAGGGAGATGTAGATGGCAAAAAGCTGATTCCCTTTATCAACAAGAAATTCATTGAAATTCCCAAAAAGGTTGAGGATACTTACTACAGAAAATTTGTAGCACCATTGGTGGCATCGTTTGATGTTTATGCCAAGGGATTTGACATTGTGACCGCCAGGCCCGACCCGGTACCGGTACTTACCTTTTCCGAGCTTAGCAAGGTTGGAAATCCGTTGAGCCTTTTTCCCGATAGTGATAATGGCGTGGCTTTGGCGGAAGGAGATGAAGCAGATACCATACTATTTAAGCTGCACTTCAAATATGGAGATTTTAATTTTGGAGCCGACCAGCTGGTGCCGGTTAGTGTAAAGGTTGAAAAGGACGGAGATAATTACATTTTTCATCGCATAAGAAGAAATCTCAGTGAAGAAAAGCGATTTCTGACACAACTGAAGGATAAGGGATTCATAGCTAAAAATGCTGCCATCAGCTGGCCGAAATTACAGGCTTTTACCTGGATCAGAAGATACAAGGAACAGCTGGAGATGGAAGGGTTTGTTATCAGACAGGATTCGAATCACGATAAAAAATACTTTTTAGGCGAGCCATCCATCAAAATCGAGGTCAAAGAAAATATTGACTGGTTTGACATCTACGCCATCGTTAAATTCGGTGACTACGAAATTCCTTTTAATGAGCTGAGAAAAAGAATTCTTAAAAAACGTCAGGAAATTATATTGCCGAACGGGGAAATTGCCGTAATACCTGAAAAGTGGTTGATCGAGTACTCCGAACTATTTGCCTTTATGGAAGAAAAAGAGCACGGACTGGATGATCTGACGCTTAAAAAACATCACCTTGCCTTGATAAAGGATCTTGAAAATGGTAATCTTGCTCAGGTGACTATGAGCCGTAAATTGGAAAAACTGCGGGAATTTGATGAAATTGAGGACTATCCGCTTCCGGATAAATTTATCGGCACACTCAGGCCCTATCAAAAGGCGGGCTATAACTGGCTTCAATTTTTAAATAAGTTTGGCTTTGGCGGATGCCTTGCAGATGATATGGGGCTGGGAAAAACAGTGCAGACATTAGCCATGCTGCAAGCCGAAAAAGAGAATGGCATGGTCAACGCCTCTTTATTAATTATGCCAACTTCCCTGATATACAACTGGGAAATGGAGGCGGGAAAATTCACACCGCAGCTAAATATATTTGTTTATACCGGCACAAACAGGTTGAAAGATGTCAGCCAGTTTGAGGACTACGATTTGATATTAACCTCCTATGGAATAAGCCGGCTGGATGTGGAGATTTTAAAAGAATATTATTTCCATCATATTATTCTGGACGAATCCCAGGCCATAAAAAATCCGAATTCAAATATTGCAAAATCCGTAAAACAACTGAAATCAAAACACAGACTTATTCTTACAGGTACGCCGCTTGAAAACAGTACCCTGGATTTATGGTCGCAAATGTCGTTTATTAATCCCGGACTGTTGGGAAACCAGTCATTTTTTAAAAATGAATTTCTGAACCCGATCGAAAAGAAGCGTGATCAAAATAAAACGATGAAGCTGAATTCTATTATCAAGCCGTTTATTTTGAGAAGGCATAAGTCGCAGGTGGCCAGAGAACTGCCCGAAAAAATAGAAAATGTAAGGTATTGCACCATGACCACCATGCAGGAAGAGCACTACGAGGAGGCCAAGGCATTTTACCGTAATAAAATATTGGAGCATATCGACTCCCACGGTGTTAACAATTCTCAATTTCTGCTGTTGCAGGGGCTGACAAAACTGCGCCAAATTGCCAATCATCCCAAAATGGTGACAGAGGATTACGGAGGTGATTCCGGGAAACTGGATGAAAGTACCGGTATGTTGATGAATGCGATTGCAAAAAATCACAAAATATTGGTTTTCAGTCAGTTTGTGAAACACCTGTCGATTTTCAGATCATTCCTGGATAATCAAAAAATTGAATATGTTTATCTGGACGGAACCACGAAGGACAGAAAGACGCAGGTTGAACGCTTTCAGAACGAAGAGGATTTAAAGGTATTTCTCATTTCGCTTAAGGCAGGCGGACTGGGATTGAATTTGACACGGGCGGATTATGTATTTATCCTGGACCCCTGGTGGAATCCGGCTATTGAAGCCCAGGCCGTCGACAGGGCGCATAGGATCGGACAGAAGAATACCGTATTTACCTATAAATTTATTTCCAAAAATACCGTAGAGGAAAAAATCCTTCTCTTGCAAAAAAATAAACTTAAGCTGGCCAACGAGCTGATTTCCACGGAAGAAAGTTTTGTTAAAAACCTTTCTAAGGAAGATATTGAATCGTTGTTTGAATAGCTTAAGAGGCTTTTTTTACCTTATTGAAATATCAATCCCCACACAGCCTTAAACATAAATTTATTCGGTAAATAACAAAGGATGTTTTTCATCGAATGCCGTTGCGTTCTGGTACTGCCTGGCTACCGCCAAAATAGTAGCTTCGTCGTATAAATTGCCGATAAAGCTAATGCTGGTAGGGCCGCCGTTCTGGTTAAAACCATTGGGAGTTACCACACATGGATGGCCGGTAAGATTGGTTGTAAGCAATTGCATTCCTCCAAAACTCGGGGAAATGATCACATCAAAGTCTTTAATCATTTCGTGAAAATCAACCTGTAATAAGTAGCGTAGCCGGTTGGCTTGAATATATTCCACCGCAGGAATGTACCTCGCCGTGCGAAAAACATTGGGCCAGGCATTCTTAATTTGCCTTACCAGCAGGCTGTCGCGGTTGCTGCGTGTCAAATCGTCAAAAGCCGCAGCAGCTTCCGCTGAGAGAATAAACGCCAGCGCCTCGGCCGGGACATCTTCAGGTAGCTTTACCGGAGTTAATTTGGCACCCAGCGATTTTAATACTTCCAGTGTCAGAGAGTCATTTTTTTTATTGATATAATTGCGGTCAAACAATGTTTTAAAATAACCGATTTTTAAGTTTTTCAACGCTATGCCACCTTTATAATTAAAAGGCAGATCTACCAGTGTTGCATCCAGTTGATCCGGACCATACATAGCATTAAAAACCATAGCGCAATCCTGGGCACTGCGACAAATCGGACCAATTTTATCCATGCTCCAGCTCAGTGCCATAGCCCCATATCTGCTGACCCTGCCATAGGTAGGTCGCAGGCCGGTTACACCGCACCGGGTAGATGGCGATACGATGGAACCCCATGTCTCTGTGCCAATGGAAAAGCCAACCAGGCCCGCTGCCGTAGCTGAAGCAGAACCCGCGGAAGAACCGCTGGAACCTTGTTGCAAATTCCAGGGATTTTTTGTGGTGCCGCCAAACCATACGTCTCCCCAGGCCAAGGCACCCATGGTCAGTTTGGCAACCAATATCGCACCGGACTCCCCCAGTCGTGACACCACCGTGGCGGTTTTGTCAATTACCTGATCCTTAAATGGCATCGCACCCCAGGTAGTTTTATAACCCTCCACTGCCAGCAGGTCTTTTACACCGTAAGGAATTCCGTGGAGTGGCCCCCTGTAATGGCCGGCGGCTATTTCTTCATCTGCCCGCCTGGCTTGTCTTAGCGCCAATTCTTCAGTAATGGTTACCACACATTTTAGCGTATCTCCATATTTTTTAAGTCTGTTGAGGTATATTTTAGTTAATTCGGTCGCGGTTATTTTCTTGTTTTTGATGAGTGAAGCCAACGCTGATACCGGCATTAATGCAATCTCAAAGTCTGACTTGGGTCTTGATAATTTATCATTATAAGGCCATGTGATAGCTTCCTGCCTCTTTTCGAAAGTCATACCAGGCAAAACGGGATTAAACCCCAGCGCCGGTGGAATGCTATTATCAATGGGGTATTTTCTGATTTTAACATAACTGCCGAGATTTTCTTGCACACCTTCTCTCAGCGAGTCCCTTTCCGGTAGTGTGAAATTTAATCCGACTACTTTGCTGGCAATATCAAGCGAGTCTTGTTTGACGGACTGGGCGTAAATCAGGTTGGGAATTAACAGCCATAGCCATAACACAGATCTAACGGTCATAATTGATGCAATTTTGGGTTAGTACTCAATTTAGTGTATATATAGTGTATTGCCTAAAATTGTAATGACAAAATAGACTATAGGCAATCCCATTGGTTGGGTAGACCTGGGTTGGTATGTATTTGCCTGGCGTGTATGCCTGGAAAAGGAAGCTTTAAGTGGCGGTCACAAAAACAATGCGGGCCTGGTCAGATTTGACAATTTTTTTAAGAAAGTCACGGAATTCCTGGTAGCTTTCAGGCGGATAAGTACCTCGTTTAATTTTCAGACTCCGTATAAAAGTAACCTTATCTTCTTCAACTTTAATTTCAGAAGTATATTCGCCAAAACTCGATTGATGTTTCGTCGCCGCAGGCTCAAATTCGGCATGATAACCTTCTGGAAGGTAATAGGTCAATGTGTCAAAATCGATAGAGCCGGTCTTGATGTATACATCTGACTTTCTGTTTTCAACGCTAGCCGGATAATCACCTATTTTGTTCATCATATTCGGCTTCAAAAAAATCCGTTTGCCATTTACCGATGCATATTTGGGTACGGTAAGTGATAAAGACTTTTTTCCTCTGGGGACATGGTCACCGGAAGCGTCTAGCTGAAACTTATCGATCCTGGCGCCTGAAATATCTAAATTTTCGTAAAGCCACTTCTTTTGCGTTTCATGACCCTGATGAAGATAGTAATAGAGGTCGTCGTTTTCGTATTGCAAACCGGTATAAGCGATATCCGCCTCAACGGTCGCGTTTCCCTCCTTGTCAAGATGGATATCCGCTCGCGTTATTTGTTGATTTTTATGCTGACGATAAACAGGTGTGCGTACTATTTTGCCGCCCTCCTCCGTGATGACCAATACATCCCGATCGCTGGTAAATGTACCCAGATAACCGAAGGGGTTGGTTTGACTAGTACATTCCAGCCAAATAGTATCTTCCAAAACGGGAACACACAAAAAAGCGTGGTTGAACCTGCTGCTGGGAAAATCCGGGTCTATATTGGCGGCATTCTTTCCTGCCTTTACCAGGGTATAATGGGATTTGATATCTAAACTGTTTAACATAGCCATGGTGTAGTTGGTCAACGCTTTACAATCACCATAACCTTTGTCGGCAACAAAAGAAGCCTTGAAGGGTTGCCAACCGCCGATACCAAGTTGAATACTTACGTAACGCGTATTTTCCTGCAGGAATTGATAAACTTTTTTAATCTTTTCTCTTTTGCTGCTGACACCGGCAGTTATTTCCTTTAATTTTAGCTTAATGTCCTCGGGAAGATCATCTCTCCCTGAATTTAATTGGTTAATCCATTTCCCCATTGATTGCCAGGAGCTCAGGTCCCCTTGATAACCACCCATGGAAAATGCCGAGGGAGCGGTATAAACCCTTGGGTTGGATTGTGAAAATGGCAAACCCCACGGTTCTGTCTTAACGGGGAGTAAATTTTTTAATTCCCATTTATACAGGCTTAAATCCCCGGCCTTTTCCCGGGATAACGGCTGGTTAATGTTCTGTTCCTTGTATCTTAACTTCAGGTCAGCGGGCATCGTAACCTGGAAAGTGCTTTTTTGCAGCGATACATAACGGTCACTTATAGGTTCCCAGGTTGGATAGAAAAGGGTACCGTTTGTGGAGGTCTGGTATTCGAATTCAACCGTATACGGATAGCTGGTGCTACCCAATTGGGCTATTTTAACCCGGTTATCTTCATAGATTGAAATATGGGAAATGGCACTCTGATCCCTGATCTCTGATTTTTTAAGTCTTTTTATGAGATCCCCGTTCGCATTATATAAATTCCCTTTGATATAGTGGATCTTGGTGTCGTTGTCATAATAGACAGGCCGTGTGTTAAATCGTTTACCGTTTTCATTCAATATAGTCACCACAAAGTGAAAGCGCGTGGTAGAAGTACCAATGGAAGTTACTTTAAAGTCTTGCGTAAAGTCGCGGATGACCACATTGGCGCCCTGAAATAATTCCTCGGGAATGTCGCTAACCGGATATTTATCTGCGGAAATACCGGTAGGAGTGGTCAAGAAAAGGGACAGATAAGTGACAATCGAAAATATGCCCATCTAATTTAGAAATTTAAGTATGCTTTTTTAAGACGATTTTTTCATCGTGTTTGGTTACGATGAGATTAAAAAATTGCTTGAGCGTGGCGTATTCCTCAGGCAAAAACATGGTTTGTTTGATATTGTAGGAGGTAGATAGGATCAGAACGTTTCCACTTTTACTTACTGCATATCTGAATTTACCCCCGCCATTAGGCAGCGATATAAGAACGGATTCCGGCGCCTCTTCCAGGTTATAACCTTCTGGTATGGGAATAGTTAACCTGTATGAGCTTGCCATCGGGCACCCGAAATCTACCGGATAGTGGCGCTGATCTGATTTTAGAGGATTACTTTCCAGCTCGAAAAAAAGCATTGGATCAATATACAATACATTCGAGGAATTAATTAAGTATTCACTCAAATTCATTTCATATTTTTCCGTTACAGCCTTATCATTTTCTTTTATATTGGCAATGATAAACGTATTGGCAGTCAGCCCCTCATACTCTTTGGTTTTGTGTTTAATATAGGATTCCTTCCCCGATTTTTTTATTTTTTTCCTGATCGCATAGGCATCGTAACCAGTGCAGGAAGATTGGATGTTTGCTATAAACTCATTCTCTTCATTCAATTTTATATCTACCATGGTAAAATCGCTGGTATTTTCAGCATTTTTTAAATCAACCCAATCGGTTCCGGTCTTACTTATCAGTCTGCCTTGCCCATTCAAACATTCAAAGGGGAGCTGGTTAAATGGTAGTAACTTGTCAGTAGCATCCAACATATAAAATTTATCCCCCACCGCAACGCGGGCGATTACGTGATTAAATTTGGTAATAATTGGATATAAGGGAGCTCTTCCATGGCTTCTTGTACTTAAAATAACCGGATCTGCCTGTAGGCCCAATCCCCGAAGTAAGGCAATTAAAGTCAGGTTAATGTCGGCGGAACTTCCTGTTCCACCTTCGTAGGATTTTTTGATGTTTCCACCGCTATACGTCCGGTAGGAGCCATTCCAGGTCATCTTGTCCTTGACATGATTTACAGCAGCTTTAATTTTACTTTCCGGGTCGGTATGATTGGCTGCGATTACCGCGGCCTGCTCTTTAATAAATGCTTTTCTGTTAATCTGCTCTCCAAACCTGAGATTTTCCAACAATTTTTTGTTCATTGTTTCCCAGGTATTCATAATCGGCTCCACCAGCCTGTTTGGCATGTTGATAGTGGCCAACTCAAAGTCTATTTGTGAAATGTAATCACTTACCGTAGTCATAAAGGCTTCCGGTATCATGGCCGGAACGTTTTTAGCAGCCAAACGATTTACGTAATTAGTATAATTCACCTGATTGGATTCAAGGCCTCCCGTCGAGCTTTTGGAGGTGAAATTGATAGAGCCGCCTTCTTTTTTGTTCTCTGCAATGGCCAATGGTATGTAGCCCTGTTGCATCTTTTTATATTGATAGTATTCGGGAATACTGGTTTTGTACTCACTCCACATAACCGGAATGGAAGACTGGAATTGCCACGATCGCAGGTTAAAGAGGAAGTCGGAGGTAATGGTATAGGTGTATTCTATAACAGACCCTTCGGTCACGTTGGGCATGGTGAATTTTTTAAGATCCCAGTTGTCGCTATGTTTTTCATCAAAAATGTCGTCTTTTTCCAGTTTGTGTTTTTCTATTTTTCCGTTGATCAGGTTGTAGGTAATGGCTTTTAGACCTGATACCATCTCTTTATTCACACCTTTATGGTACAGCGGTATGTCATGGTCGGCCCACCTATAACCTTGACTGTTGAATATCTTAATGCGTCGATGACGTTGAAAGTATTGTTGAAACTGATCTTTGGACTGATTATATTTAAAGTAGGAAATACCATAGTCAGCTAGAATTACTGCACTGGCGCTGGTGTCATGCTCATAGGTGCCCATTTCCAGGTATTGCTTATCAATTTTACCAAATTTTATCCCTCCTGATTGTGTAAATGCGTGCAAGGGAGCTAAAAGAGTAAATAAAAAGCTTAACTTGATTGAAAATAGTTGGTTTCTCATAAAAACTATGTGGGTGAAGTTGAAAAAATATAAATATGTATTATGTAGATTGAAAGCGTTTCCCGCACCCATTGAAATCTGACATAAAAAATTATCGGAGACAATATATTTAATATCTGGATACAGCGCAAATTTTGTAGGAACAATGACAGAACTCATCTCATTCTTCGTATAATTTTGCATTATTTGTATTTTTGAACTTTTCTTATATTTTTGAAGTTTGGCCCTTAATTATTTTGGTCAAATGGTAATTGTTAACGTAAATTGGTTTTTATGAATTTTCCTTTAGTGGCAGTAAGTGTGGTTTTGGCATATCTAATTGGGTCTATCCCTACGGCAGTATGGGTGGGCACCTCCCGTTATGGCATAGATGTCAGGGAGCATGGTAGTGGAAATGCCGGAGCGACGAACACCTTTCGGGTTTTAGGAGCAAAGGCAGGTATTGTCGTGATGCTCGTAGATATTATGAAAGGTTTAGCAGCGTCCTCCCTGGCGGTTTTGCTATTTTTAATAAACGCCATTCCGCAACACGACATCGTTGTGTTTAAGCTGATACTTGGTATTATAGCCATATTAGGACATATATTTCCTGTTTATGTGAATTTTAAGGGAGGAAAAGGAGTAGCAACGCTTTTGGGTATGGCTCTGGCCATAAAATTTCCTGTAGCTTTGATTTGTGTGGGTGTATTTTTCATCGTACTGCTGATTAGCCGGTACGTTTCTCTTAGTTCTATTATAGGTACGTTGGCATTTCCCATTTTAATGACAGTTCCGGTATTTTCACCGGGAGAGCCTGTACTGGTTGTTTTTGGATTTGCATTGTTTGGGATTGTTACTTATACGCACAAAAAAAATATTAAAAGAATATTGAACGGGGAGGAGAATAAAACCTACCTGAGGTTTAAGAAGAAGTCCGAACAAATTTGAGGAAGGTTTAAAATAAAACCTGACTATTACTTATGAAAAATGCACCATTCCTGAATTATGGAATGGTTTTTTATTCCAAATAATCATTGTTACACAAACATGAGCACAACAATCAATCGATACATTGAGGAACATAAGGATCGATTTATCAATGAACTTTTCGATTTACTTAGAATACCATCTATAAGTGCCGACAGCAAGTTTAAGGATGATGTGTTAAAGGCTGCAAATTTTGTCAGGGATAAATTAATAGCGATAGGTGTTGACAAGGCCGAGGTAATAGCGACACCGGGACACCCGGTGGTTTACGGAGAAAAAATTCTTGATCCCGCCTTGCCTACCATTTTGGTGTATGGGCATTATGATGTACAACCCCCCGATCCCTATGAACTGTGGGACTCTCCGCCTTTTGAACCCGTCATAAAAGATGATAACATTTACGCCAGGGGAGCGGCAGATGACAAGGGGCAGTTTTATATGCATATCAAAGCATTTGAGGCCATGTTACAAACCAATAGCCTTACCTGCAATGTTAAATTTATGATAGAAGGGGAGGAAGAAGTAGGGTCTGATAATTTGGAAGGCTTTCTCCGGGAAAATAAAGAAATGCTGAAATCAGATGTAATTCTGATATCCGATACAAGTATTATATCTGTCGATACCCCGTCTATTACTATTGGCTTAAAAGGTTTAAGTTACCTGGAAGTAGAATTGACAGGACCTAACCGGGATTTGCATTCCGGTATATATGGTGGTGGGGTTGCCAATCCGATTAACGTGCTATGTGAAATGATTGCCTCATTGAAAGATGAAAATAACCGGATCACCATCCCGGGATTTTACGATAAGGTGGTAGACCTTTCCGAAGAAGAAAGGTCGGAGCTTGCCAGGGCGCCATTTGATTTACAGGCCTATATGGATGACCTGGATTTGGATGGCGTTGACGGAGAACACGGATATTCTACACTTGAAAGAACGGGCATCAGGCCTACTCTGGATGTCAATGGTATTTGGGGAGGATATATCGGTGAGGGAGCCAAGACTGTTTTACCCTCAAAGGCTTATGCCAAAATATCCATGCGGTTGGTACCAAATCAGGATAGCGAGGAGATAACAAAACTTTTTAAGCAACACTTTGAAGCCATAGCTCCGAATACGGTGAAAGTAAAGGTTACCCCGCATCACGGTGGTCAACCTTATATTACACCGGTAAATTCCATAGCTTTCAAAGCTGCGAGCATGGCCTTTGAACAGGCCTGGGGGAAAAAGCCGGTGCCAACAAGGGACGGAGGAAGTATTCCGATTGTTGCCCTTTTTGATGAAGTATTAAAAATCAATACCGTTTTACTTGGGTTTGGGCTCGATTCTGATGCCATTCATTCTCCCAATGAAAAGTATGGTATTCTGAATTTTGTTAAAGGAATTGAAACGATCGCTTTATTTCATCAACACTTTGCAGCCCTGAAAAAGTAAATTGAAGGTAAATAATCATGCCATTGAACTATTTTTTTCAATTAGTGATTGGCATTAATAATACAAAACTGAGAAGATGGGAATGACTTAATTAGTACTGACTGACCCACTGCTTTTAACAACTTTTGCTGGAAACGAACATAATAAAAAAAGCACTGGCGCCTCCCATATCTTACAGCGAAGGGGATGAATTTGTGAATTTTTTGGATGAGGGTTTAAACAACTTTAAGAAGCAAAAACCCACTTTCAAACTATAATTGTTTGCCTTTTTTAATAGCAGCACTGCAATAAAAAGGCGTAATTCTCATTGTGGTATTACATAACTGTGAATTTTGAAAGAATGTATACCATTTATTGAAGTTTGTGTGTTTATTTGGTTAAGAATAAGAAGTTTATCAATTAATTTTTTAGAGAAATGAGGAGAAGTTTTGTTGCACTTGGTGTACTTGCCGCAGTGGCGTCAATATTTTATTTTTTAAATATAGAAAAAAGCCAAATAAAACATCAGCAAATATCAATTAAACAGGTTGTTGATTCTGTGAAAGAGGAAGTTCCCGAACCAAAGAAGTTGTATGGGATTGTTGTTGATAACCTCGATATTTTGGAGGAAAAGGTTAAAAGAAACCAAAACATTTCGGAAATACTTGCTCCATTTAACGTCAAGCCTGCCAAGATTTACCAACTGGCCAAGGTTTCGAAAGAGATATTTGATGTAAGAAAGCTAGCGACGAATAAAAAATATACCCTCATCTATAAAGCTGATTCTGTGCCTGAGGCAAAAGCCTTGATTTATGAGCCAAACCCGATTGACTATGTAGTTTTCAATTTGGAAGATTCCATTTCAGTGGAATTAAAGAAAAGAGATGTGAAGGTTGTTGAAAAAATGGTTGGGGGTGAAATTCAGTTTTCCCTTTCTGAAACCATGGAAAATCTGAATATGAGTCATCAGCTGACAAATCAATTTGTTGATATTTTTGCCTGGCAAATAGATTTTCAACATTTGCAAAAAGGCGACCGATTCAAGCTTATCTACGAGGATAAACTGGTAGATGAAAAGTCGGTAGGTATTGGAAATATCAAAGGGATTCATTTTGAGCATTTTGAGAATGATTATTTTGCCATTGCCTATGATCAGGGAAATGGTCTGGAGTATTTTGATGAAGAAGGCCAAAGCTTGCAAAAGGCACTTTTAAAATACCCTATTAAATTCACCAGAATAAGTTCCCGGTATTCCGGAAGAAGATTTCACCCGGTACAGAAACGCTGGAAAGCCCATCGCGGCATCGATTTTGCTGCACCCAGGGGAACGGAAATTCGTTCCGTGGGAGATGGCATAGTTCTGGAAGCACGCTATGGTCGATACAACGGGAACTTTGTGAAAATAAGGCATAATAGCACCTACACGACACAATATTTGCACATGTCAAAAATTGCCAAAGGTATTACACAGGGCACTAAAGTGAAACAAGGACAGCCCATTGGCTATGTGGGAAGCACTGGCTTGGCGAATGGTCCACACCTGTGCTACAGGTTTTGGAAAAACGGCGTGCAAATCGATGCATTGAAGGTTGATTTGCCTTCGGCCAGTCCTGTCAATGAAAAAGATATAGTAAAATTTCAATCTACCAAGGATAGAATTATCAAATTGCTGAACGATATTGACTACGAGGATAAAGTAGTTCCTTTGCTGGCTCAATCCGAGGTTAAATACCCAAATGCTTACTAGTACCGGTATGATATTTTAGTTTTTCCAAGGGCGCTAAAAGAAATGCAAAGCAAGACAATATAGGTCTTGCTTTTTTTGTTTAGATTTAATGAAGGTATATAAAAATCATTTTCAGTGCGGTTCTGGTATTTGGCACTCATAATTTTGTTATTAAAACCTGCCGGGTCAGCAGGACAAAAGGTGGCCTTGGTTTTAAGTGGTGGCGGCGCAAAAGGACTGGCACACATTGGGGTAATCAAGGCCCTGGAAGAAAATAACATTCCTATAGACTATGTTGTAGGAACCTCAATGGGCGGTATTGTGGGCGGAATGTACGCCGCCGGTTATTCGCCATTTGCGGTTGAGGAAATAGTTACACAGTCCTATTTTCAACAGTGGTTAAAAGGTGTTCTTAGTAAAAAATACGCCTACTTTTATTCCAAGCGGGAGGCAAAACCCTCCTTTTTAACACTTGATTTATCAGTAGATTCGACTTTTACCACCACGCTAAACACCAATCTGGCCAGTGATCTTGCTATCAATTTTGTCTTTGCGGAAATGCTTGCGCAGGCTTCTGAAAAGGCCAACTATAATTTTGATAGTCTCATGGTCCCCTACAGGGCAGTAGCTGCTGAGGTTTTCACGCAGAAAGTGGAGATTTTAAGAAGTGGATTTTTAAATAAAGCCGTCAGGGCAACTATGACCGTACCACTGTTCTACCGGCCCATTCGCATTAACAAAAAGTATTTGTTTGATGGTGGTATCTACAATAATTTTCCTGTTAACGTGGCTGAGGAAGATTTTAACCCCGATTTTATCATAGCAGTCAATGTGGCAACCACAAAGTTTCAAGATTACCCTTATGAAAATGACGATAAAATCCTGTCCGAATCCCTGGCATTTATTCTGCTGGAGAAGTCGGATCCCCAGGTGGTAGGCGAAAATGGTATTTATATTGAACCGGATCTGGCCAACAACACCTCCCTGGATTTTCAGAATGCCAGCGCAATTATTGACAGCGGCTATGTAATGGCTAACCGCAAGATCGCTCAGATTAAAGACAAGATAACCAGGAGGGTGAATCAGCAGCAGATGCTGGAGAAACGAAACAAATTTAAGGAGGGTTTTAAGCCGTTTTATTTTGGTGACGTTCGTCTGATCGGCTTTAACGCGCCACAAAGAAAATATGTGCGTAAGTTGTTTGAAACCAAGCACAAGCAACTAGATCTGGATGATGTTAAATCAGGTTATTACAAGCTGGTATCTGAAAACTATTTTAAGAACATATTTCCAAATATTGTATATAATGAGACCACAGGGTTATTTGATCTCGAAATATTTGCCAGGCAGGCCAGGAATTTTAAGGTGGATTTTGGAGGCAATATATCTTCGCGAAGCATCAGCGAGATATACCTGGGATTTCAATACAACTATCTCAACAGGTTTTTAAACAGTTACAGTGTCAATTTCTATACCGGTAGGTTTTATCAATCCATTCAGGCAAGACCGCGTTTTAATGTGCCTTCCCGGAAGCTGTTCTATATTGAGCCGGAGTTCACCATCAATACCTGGAACTTTATTGATGCCCAGGACCTGGTTTTGGGGGGAAATCCAACTACAGTGTTGGATCAAACCGACAGAAAGTATGGTGTTAACCTCGGTATTGCCGCTGGTACCAAGGGAAAATTATTGCTTCAGGGAGCATTCTTCAACAATTCTGATCGATTTAGTAATAAGCAGGAATTGGTCACATCTGACACCCTGGATGTTTTAAACTTTAAAGGTTTCAGGTATGGAATTGCCTATCGTAGAAACACACTAAACCGAAAGCAGTATCCCGATGCCGGCTCTGCGATAAGTGTTAGCCTCGATTATTTTAATGGTACCGAAAATTATGAACCGGGATCTACATCATTGGTTCCAGCGATATTGGATAAAGGAAGAGAATGGTTCAGGTTTAAAGTGAGCGCCGAAAGGTATTTTAAAGCCAGCTGGTTCCACTATGGCTTTTATTTTGAGTCAGTCCTTTCCAATCAGCCTTTTTTCGCCAATTATACGGCAACACTTGTAAACTCGCCGGCATTTTATCCTTTGCAGGATAGTAAAACCTTGTTCCTGACAAATTTCCGCTCCTTTAATTACGGGGCAGGAGGCATCAGAAACGTATTTAACCTTAGCCGGTCACTCGATTTAAGAATTGAAGGTTATGCGTACAAGCCATTTAGAGAAATAGTGGAAACCGCTACTCAGGAGGCATCTTTTAGGGAAGATCTGAAAAAATTTTATTTTGTGGGAAGTGTCGCAGGGGTATATAATAGCCCGCTGGGACCAGTAAGCTTAAGCCTTAATTACTATGATGATTCCCAAAAACGGCTCGGTGCTCTGTTGCATATAGGGTATTTATTATATAACAAAAGGTCTACAGAATAGGACTATTCCCAGTTTGTGGGGTTGGTTTTTGATAATATTTGCCGATTAACTTTGGCTGTAATATTCTAACTCTATTTCAGTTCTAATATGGCGTGTGTATCAGTATTTTTAACATATGATATTGAAGCGCATTTTACTGGAAACGATAACCAGGCAGTTTCAGAGGAAAATTACGATTGCCCCTATCCTGTTGTTTTCGCTATTTCTGCTGTCCACAGCGTCATTAACCGCTTCAGATTTACATAAAAATGACTCCAAATTTTTAACGGATACCCTGATCAGTTTGGTAGGCAAGGTTTTGGATGAGCAAACCAGAGAGCCAGTCCAGGCACAATTGAGATTTCACCGGTTGCCACATGGTGGGAATGTAGGCGTATCAAAGGTTAAAAACCAGGAGGGTGATTATAAGCTTACCTTGATGAAATCCTACCAGTATACCATCACTTTAACAGCAGAGGGCTATATATCTAAAAAAGAGATTGTTGACACCCACGACCCGGACGAACTGGATAATATAGCCAGAGACTTTTTTATGGTGCCAACAGGTATTGGGCAAACCCTTAGGCTGAAGTCGCTGATATTCGAACAAAGCAAAACTAAAATTACACCGGGTTCCTATACCGAGCTTAATGAACTGGTCGAGATCATGAAGAAAAACCCACGTATGGTAATTCAGTTGGAAGGGCATACTGATTATAAAGGACCAGCTTCTTTAAATATGAAATTATCACAGTCCAGGGTGGAAGCCGTGAAGGACTACCTGATGCTCAAGGGTATAAAATCCAAAAAGATTAAATTAAAAGCCTTTGGTGGTAGTAAGCCCATATCACGCGATACTGATGACGAAAAAAGAAGCGTAAATAGAAGGGTTGAGGTAAGAATTTTAGATATTTGAAAAAGAATCTCCTGAATTTTTTGATTAAGGCCCCCAAAATATAATTTCCTTACTAGCGGATTAATAGTCGATATTTTATATTTTTGAGAATGTCATCATAAAAGTTAATCTGTTTTCATGTTCAGGAAATTTTGTTTCTATTTTTTGATGACCATTGCTTTCCAGGCTAATTCACAGGAAATTCAATGGGCATCAAAGGTAATTGAGTTCTCATCCGAGTTAACCAGCGTTCAGTTTTCAGCAAATCAAGTATTGGGCAGGCCCACTGCATTGCCAGGCGGCGGAGAAAACCCAACTGCATGGACTCCGGCTAAACCAAATAGGGAGGAATTTATTAAAGTGGGCTTTGACAGACCCATGCCTATTGAACAAATCGCTATCGGAGAGTCTTTTAATCCCTCGACAGTTAAAGCGGTATATGCGTATGACGTTGATGACAAGGAATACCTGATTTTCGATATGACGCCCGAGGCCAAACCAGTAAACGGTAGAATGTTGACTATTTTTATAGATAAAACACCATACGATGTCAGCGCTATTAAAGTATTGTTTGATGGTAAAGCTATTCAGGGCTACTTCAGTATTGATGCCATTGGCATTTCAGGATCAAAATTACCGGTACAGGCAAACGTAAACCTGGCGGAAGATATACAGGAAGGCATTGTGCCTGAGAGATTAAACGACAGTATTAACAGTCCCTACAAAGAGTTAAGACCACTGATTTCTCCGGATGGCAAAGAATTATTTTTTAGCCGCAGAAATCATCCCGAAAATGTCGGCGGAGATAATGACGACGAGGACATCTGGGTGTCTAAACTGGATACGGTTACCGGTGAGTGGACCAAAGCAGTGAATCTGAGCAAACCACTTAATAACAAACATCCTAATTTTGTTAGCGCGATTACACCAGATGGTAAATCGGTCATGTTGGTCCTGGGTAACAAGTACAACGAAAATGGCAAAATGGCAGCGGGTGTTTCCATTAGTACCAGAATTGAAGATGGTTGGACCGAACCCAAAAATTTTGAAATAGAAAACGATTATAACTACTCGCCAAAGGCCAATTATTTTATCGCCAACAACCGAAAAGTGCTTATACTTTCTGTAGAAAGAGACGACTCATATGGTGACCGGGACCTTTACGTTAGTTTTTTTAGAGAAGACAGTACCTGGTCTGAACCTGTAAATATGGGGCCGTCTATCAATACCGCAGCAGAAGAGTCAAGCCCTTATCTGGCTGCCGATGACAAGACCTTGTATTTTTCATCCAAAGGATTTAGTGGTTACGGGAAAGATGATTTATTTATTAGTAGAAGAATAGATGACTCCTGGACAAACTGGACAGTACCTCAAAACCTGGGACCGGACATCAATTCACCAGAAGATGATCAGTTTTTTATGATTACTCCCTCCGGGGAATATGCTTATTACTCCAGGGGAAACGTCGATACCGACCTGGACATCTATCGGCTGAAAATACCGGTGGTTTATAAGCCGGAGCCTGTTATCCTGGTTAAAGGAAAAGTAATTAATGCAAAGACCAATGAGCCTGTGACAGCCAAAATTATTTATGAACAGCTGGATACGGGAATAGAAGTTGGTTACACAAATGCCGATCCTGTCACCGGGGAGTATCAGATTTTATTACCTGCCGGAGCCAACTATGGATTCCTTGCTTTAAAAGATGGTTTTGTGCCGTTGAGTGAAAACATTGATTTGCAGGAATTGAAGGAATATAAGGAGATTGAAAGAGATTTGTACCTGGTGCCGTTGGAGGTGGGTGTGCCGTTCAGGCTGAATAATATCTTTTTTGATTTCGACAAATCGGTTTTAAAGAAAGAGTCTTTCCCGGAATTGGATAGAATGCTGCAGCTGATGAATGAAAACCCGGACATGACCTTTGAGGTTGCCGGACATACGGATTGGATCGGTAGCGATGAATATAATTTTGGGTTGTCTCAGCGACGCGCCGATGCGGTTTTAAACTATTTTCTGAAAAATGGTATTAACGCTTCAAGATTATCAGCTGTGGGCTATGGAGAATCGCGCCCTATTGCTACCAATGCAACGGACGAAGGACGCGCCAAAAACCGACGGGTGGAATTGATCATTTTGGAGAAAAACCCTTAGTAAATACTGACAATTCTCAATAAAATGCGTATTTGAGCGCATGCCTCAATTTGTCAGGTAAGAAAGCTTGCCAATTATCGATTGGATGCACCAAACTTATCGTGGGGTTGCCAGGTTATGCTACTGGAAACTTGTAAAGTTATTTGCCAATGGTTAAAAAGATATTAATAACAGGAGGCACCGGCCTGATTGGAAGAAAGCTAACCCAGTTGCTACTGGAGAGTGGTTATCAGGTAGCGCATGTCAGCCGATCTAAAAATACCAGTACAAATCCACCGACATTTGCCTGGGATCTCAACGAAAATTATCTTGATCCCGAAGCATTAAATGGCGTGGAGGCAATCATTAACCTCGCCGGCGCTAGCGTGGCAGATAAAAAATGGTCAGAATCCTATAAGAAGGTAATTTTAGAAAGTAGGGTAAAGTCCACCAATCTTCTTTTCGAAAGACTTCAAAAAGCTGATCACCAGGTGAAAGTATTTCTTTCCGCCTCGGCAGTTGGCATTTATCCGGATGACCGGGGAAATCAAGTGTTTTATGAAGATGGCCCCCACGCCACCAATTTTTTGGCGGAGGTGACCGGGGCATGGGAACAGGAAGTTGATAAAATAGCTACTTTGGGCATCCGTACTGTAAAATTTAGAATAGGGGTGGTGCTGAGTAAGTCCGGAGGAGCGTTGTCAAAAATGCTCCTACCTATAAAGCTGGGATTGGGCGCGCCCCTGGGAAGCGGGCAACAGTATATGAGTTGGATTCACGAGTTGGATTTGTGTCGAATGTTTGTCTTTGCGTTGGAAAATGAAAACCTGAAAGGCGTTTATAATGCTGTAAGCCCTGAAGCCAAAACCAATGACGAATTTAGCAAGGCAATTGCCAAATCCTTAAATAAACCATATTTTTTGCCTAATATTCCTGGCTTTTTAATTAAATTGATGATGGGTGAAATGGCTGGCATGGTATTGGGCGGAAATAATGTTTCCTGCAAAAAAATCCAGAATGCCGGATTCCAGTTCAAATTTGGGAAATTGAACGCTGCGTTAGGGGAATTGTTAGTCGGGTAGACATAAAACACAGGGTGAAATAAATCGTTTTATCTAATATTGACGGACGTAAAAGTTGTTATTACCAGTGTAATATTTCAGCATCATTGGGCTTTCAATTTTCACGAAATAATCCCAATTTTATATATTCCTAAAATTGGGATGTTGGCACTAAAATGAATTAAGATGGATAATAGGAAAAATAAGCTAGCCGAGAACCAAAGTTATTTTCATAAAGTTGAAGAAGAGTATAAAATTAGACAAGCATTTAAGGATCGGGATTGGAATGAAATAAAAAGCTCCAATTCCTGGGTGATTTTTAAAGTAATGTCCGAATTTGTTGAAGGATTCGAGAAATTAGCGAAAATTGGTCCCTGTGTTTCTATATTCGGTTCTGCAAGGACTAAAGAGACGCATCCTTACTATAAAATGGCGGAAGAAATCGCCGGAAAACTAGTTCGGCACGGTTATGGTGTGATAACCGGTGGAGGGCCGGGAATTATGGAGGCAGGAAATAAAGGGGCCAGAAATGAAAACGGTAAATCAGTGGGTCTGAATATTATTTTACCATTTGAACAAAATCATAATATTTACATAGACCCCGATAAGTTGATCACTTTTGACTATTTCTTTGTTAGAAAAGTCATGTTTGTCAAATATGCCCAGGGCTTTGTCGTGATGCCTGGGGGATTTGGTACACTGGACGAATTATTTGAAGCGATAACACTTATTCAAACAAAGAAGATTGGTCGCTTTCCTATCGTATTGGTAGGAAAAAAGTATTGGGCGGGATTATTTGATTGGATCCGGAATGTGATGCTGACTGAAAAGAATATCAGCGCACACGATCTCGATTTAATCAACCTGGTAGATGATGCGACTGAAGCGGTTAAAGTGATTGATGATTTTTATTCGAAATATTTATTATCACCAAACTTTTAAACGTGAAAGAGAGACAAAATTTATTGCTGGGATCGGTTATTATTGTATTGATAAGTTATATATTCTATGACAGTTACTTTCGGGAACAGGTAAATGCTCCCCAAAAGGTGATAACTTCTGAGAAGAAACCAACACATTTAGAAGTATATACTTTTGATATTCCTGAGGATTTGAATTTTGCCGGAGAACCCGTGCCTACGGAAAATCCGGATATCAGGGAGAGATTTGACCGCGAGGTTCATGTGAATACCTACTGGCATTCCAGCACGGTCTTCATGATTAAAAGGGCCAATCGTTGGTTTCCGATTATAGAACCCATCCTTCAAAAAAACGGAATACCGGAAGATTTTAAATATTTGGCTGTCATAGAAAGCTCGCTTACCAACGTCGTTTCACCCAAAAAAGCGGTAGGATTCTGGCAATTGCTGGGAGGCACCGCCAAGGAATGGGGACTCGAGGTTAATAACGAAGTTGATGAAAGATATCACCCGGCCAAATCAGCGGAAGTAGCCTGCAAATACATTAAAAAAGCCTATAAAAGATTGGGAAACTGGACCAGTGCTGCTGCTTCCTATAATATGGGAGTCTATGGGCTTAGCAAAAGGTTAAAAGAACAAAAAGTGGATTCTTACTATGATCTGTTGTTAAATCACGAAACCTCCCGCTATGTTTTTCGTGCATTGGCACTAAAGGAGATTATGGAGAATCCGGAACATTACGGATACAAAATTCCCGAAGAGCATTTGTATCATGATATTCCCCTGAAGGAAATTGTCGTTACCCGAACCATTCCTAATCTGGTTGATTTTTCCAATAGCCTGGGGATCAATTATAAAACTTTGAAATTATATAACCCCTGGTTGAGGAAAAATAGACTGACAGTAAGAAATAAAAGAAGCGGTTATGTAATTTCTGTTCCTGAAAGTGTTTCCGAGGAGCTAATTGCCCGGTTCCAAAATAAAAAGACCGGACGGGTAAGCGCCGTGGCAAGATCCGATGAAGAGGAGTCACTATCCGAGTCTCCGAAAGATTTGCAGAGTCTTAACACAAGGCCCGAATAATCCTTTTTTGAATATTGACAGGTCTTTAATATTTAATTCATTTCCTTGTTATATTTACAGCCGTGATACCTGAAAGGCTACGTTAAATGACTTCAAAATTAAAAGACCCTTCCTTGAATGTTTCCTCGCCACCAACGAATGGGTTTGATGCCTCCGGTTTTGAAAAAATAGAAATATTTGGTGCGCGGGAACATAACCTGAAAAACATCGATATTACGCTGCCCAGAAATAAACTGGTGGTTGTTACCGGCATCAGCGGCAGCGGCAAATCTTCTTTGGCTTTCGACACTATTTATGCCGAAGGACAAAGGAGGTATATGGAAAGTTTCTCCGCTTACGCCAGATCCTTTTTAGGAGACCTGGAACGGCCCGATGTGGATAAGATTAACGGTCTTAGTCCGGTCATATCCATTGAACAGAAAACTACCTCCAGAAATCCACGCTCTACGGTAGGGACCGTAACGGAAATATATGATTTTTTAAGACTGTTTTATGCCAGGGCTTCCGAGGCATTTTCTTACCTGACAGGAAAAAAAATGATCCGGCAGTCCGAAGATCAAATCATCGAGCATCTGCTCAATAATTTTCAGGAGCAAAAACTTGTATTGCTGGCGCCCGTGGTAAAAGGGCGAAAAGGACATTACCGCGAATTATTTCAACAAATAAGAAAATTAGGCTTTACAAAGGTCAGGGTGGATGGAGAGCTGCAGGACATTGTGCCTAAAATGCAGGTTGACCGTTATAAAATTCACGATATCGAAATTGTTATCGATCGAATCAAGGTGCAGGACAAGGATCGGTACCGTATTGGTCAGTCAGTAAAGGGGGCATTAAATCACGGCAAGGGAATTATGATGATATTGGATGAAACAGGGCAAAATCATCATTTTTCCAAAAACCTGATGGATCCCGAAACCGGACTGGCCTATGATGAGCCGGCGCCAAATACCTTTTCATTTAACTCGCCCTATGGCGCTTGCCCGACCTGTCGGGGATTAGGCAAAATTGAAGAGATCACCAAGGAGTCAATTATACCTAATCCCGAGCTGAGCATCAGCAGAGGAGGTATTGCCCCTTTGGGAGAATACCGGGATATATGGGTGTTTAAGAAAATAGAATCCCTGCTTAAGAAGAAGAAACTGAATTTATCCACACCGCTGAAAGATATTCCCGATGATGTACTAGATACGCTGTTGTATGGATCGGATGTAAGTGTTGCGGTGAAATCAGTTAAATACCCGGGAACTGAATGGAATACCAAATTTGAGGGTATCATAAATTTTTTGGAAAAACAAAAAGAAGGCGGCTCTGAAAATATCCGAAAATGGATCAGCGATTTTACAGATGTAAAAGTTTGTCCGGATTGCGAGGGTGCCAGGCTTAAGAAGGAGTCGCTGCACTTTAAAATAGACGGGAAAAACATATTCGAGCTGGCGTGTATGAATATCAACCAGCTCAATGATTGGTTTACTGACCTGGAATCCAGATTAAGCGAACGCCAGAATAAAATTGCGACAGAGGTTTTAAAGGAAATCAGAAAGAGGATTGGATTTCTACTGAATATTGGGCTTGATTACCTGGATTTGAACAGGCCTTTAAAGACTTTGTCCGGGGGAGAATCACAAAGAATCAGGCTGGCGACACAAATAGGCACACAATTGGTCGGCGTTTTGTATATATTGGATGAACCCAGTATTGGGCTGCATCAGAGGGATAATATTAAGCTGATTAATGCCCTCAAGGCGCTTCGCGATCTTGGGAATTCGGTTATCGTGGTGGAACACGATAAAGATATGATGTTGTATTCCGACCATATCGTTGATATAGGACCGGGTGCCGGCTTGCATGGTGGACAAATAGTGGCGGAAGGAAGCCCCGATCAATTCATAAAAAACGATAGCATTACCGCTGCATTTTTAAATAGTAAAATGCAAATCCCGGTACCTTCATCGAGAAGAGAAGGGAATGGCAAGGCTATTAGATTAACAGGAGCAAAAGGCAACAACCTCAAGAATCTCGATGTGACCTTTCCACTTGGCAAATTGATCTGCGTAACCGGCGTATCGGGAAGTGGTAAATCTACTTTAATTCACGATACCCTCTTCCCCATATTAAGCCAGAAGATCTATCGGGGTAAAAGGAGTCCACTTGCTTTTAAATCCATCGAAGGCATAGAAAACATTGATAAAGTGATTGAGGTAGATCAATCGGCAATTGGCAGAACTCCCAGATCAAACCCCGCCACCTATACCGGTGTTTTTACAGATATCAGGGCACTTTATAAAGAACTGCCGGAGGCCAAGATAAGGGGCTATAAGGCCGGCAGGTTTTCCTTTAATGTCAAGGGTGGTCGTTGTGAAACCTGCGAAGGTGCAGGTATGAAGCTTATCGAAATGGACTTTCTGCCCAATGTACACGTACCTTGCGAAACCTGTAGGGGAAAGCGATATAACCGCGAAACCCTGGAAATAAGATACAAGGGGAAGTCAATCGCCGATGTGCTGGAAATGACCGTTGAGCAGGCCGTAGGGTTTTTTGAACACATGCCTAAAATCCTTAGAAAAATCCAGACACTTAACGATGTTGGATTAGGTTATATCACGTTGGGCCAGCATGCAACTACTTTATCGGGAGGGGAGGCACAAAGGGTGAAATTGGCGACTGAGCTTTCAAAAAAAGACACAGGTAAAACCATGTACATCCTCGATGAACCTACTACAGGGTTGCATTTTCAGGACATTCAGCACCTGCTTAATGTGGTCAATAAGTTGGTAGACAAAGGCAATACGGTTTTGATTATTGAACATAACCTGGATATTATCAAGGTGGCTGACCACATTATTGATCTTGGCCCTGAGGGTGGAGACAGGGGTGGAAAACTTGTGATAGAAGGTTCACCGGAGCAGGTAATTAAAAGTAAAAGCAGCCACACGGCAAAATATTTAAAGATGGAAATGGCCTCGGGTCAGCAAAAATAGAGCTGCGGCCAAATGGCCTATTAACGACATTAAATACTGTAAAAACTAAGCGTCAATTATTATAACCCTCGGGTATCTAATTTCGTTTTTACCAAGGGTTCTGATTTAGTTTTATCATTAAAATGCTAGGTAATTTGAACTATTCAATACACATTCCTTCCTCCACAAAAAAAAGAGTGGTTATCATTGGTGGTGGTTTTGGAGGTATCCGGTTGGCTAAGGGGTTAAAAAATAAAGGATTTCAGGTGGTGATGCTCGACAGGCACAATTACCATACATTTCAACCACTTCTTTATCAGGTAGCTACCGCCGGTCTCGAGCCGGATTCAATTGCAGGTCCCCTGCGAAAGCTATTAAAACACTATAAAGATTTTTATTTCCGGATGGCGCTGGTTAATCGGATTGTGCCTGAAGAAAATATGATTGATACGACCATCGGTCAGCTAAAATATGATTATCTGGTAATAGCCGCAGGCTCTAAAACGAATTATTTCGGCCAGGAAAAAAACTTTGAAAAGGCTTTCCCTTTAAAGCAAATCCCTCAGGCATTGGATCTTAGAAGCCAAATCCTGCAGAACTTTGAGAAGGCGATCATGACGCATGACAAGGAAGAGCGGCAGAGTCTGATGAATTTTGTGATAGTAGGTGGGGGTCCTACAGGGGTAGAGGTTGCCGGTGCGCTAGGAGAGTTGAAAATGCATGTCTTGCCCAATGATTACAAGGAGCTGGATTTCGAAAAGATGAGTATCTATCTGATCGAAGCCATGCCAAGACTCTTAAATGGGATGTCTGACAGTGCCGGCGAAAAATCATATGATTTCCTGAAACGATTCAATGTTACCACCAAACTTGGTACAATGGTAAAAGCCTTTGATGGAAAATCGGTACAACTGGATGATGGAATGGTGATCCCCAGCCAAACATTAATCTGGGCCGCTGGTGTCACCGGTAATCTGATAGACGGCCTGCCCGATAAGGTAATAGCCAATGGCAGGATCATGGTTGATGAGTTTAGCAAGGTTAATGGCTATGACAATGTATTTGCCATTGGAGACATCGCTATGCAGCAAACCGAAAGCTACCCCAAAGGCCACCCCATGCTGGCGCAGGTGGCTATGCAGCAGGGAAGTCTGCTGGCCAAGAACCTGTTAAGAATCAACAAGGATAAAGCATTGATACCATTTAACTATTCTGATAAAGGATCAATGGCTACTATCGGTAGAAATAAGGCCGTGGTTGATCTGAAAAGTGTAAAATTCAGCGGATTGTTCGCCTGGTTTGTCTGGATGTTTATCCATCTGATATCCATTATCGGATTCAGGAATAAATTGGTGGTATTCAGCAACTGGTTGTGGAATTATTTTACCTATGATAGAGGTACCAGGTTAATCATCAGGCCCTTTGTACGAAAACCTAAAAAGAAAAAACAGGAAGAAAAAGTACCTGTTGCCTAAGACTTTTCAATTTTTCATTTTCAACAATTATCTCCCGGATTTCTACTAATACCAGGCAGTATATCCCTTGCCTGAACTTTTAAACCCGGATCAAAAGCCACAGAAATGGGTGATATCCCCCTGTAAATGAATGCTACCATTTATAAAATAATCTGTAAAACTTTTGTTTGCAATGGTTAAATTTAGATTATATATCGATTTCGCATAAACCTATGAATAAAACCAGGTTATATTGGATTTGTCAAATTGGAGGATGGTCCCTCTGGACATTTTTTAATCTGGGATTAAAAGCCATAACCGCCGGCTTTGACGGAATGGAGTTAATAGGCTCAACATTGGTTACGGTATTTTCCATCTATTCTACCCACATCTACCGGAACTTTGTTGTAAAGCGAAAATGGCTGCGGTTAAAGATGCCCAAATTGATTCCCAGGGTGTTGTTCATGATTGCTGTATTATCTCTGCTAAATGCATTTTTCGTTGTACTGGTTTATTATGTTATAGACCCGCTTTCAGTAGAAGAAATAGGTTTTTTTGCACAGTGGCTTTTACAGTTTGCTTTTTTCTCAATTTTATTTCTTTTCTGGAATCTTGTCTATTTTCTATATCATTATTTCGACAACTACAGCACCACCTTAAAGTTTGAAGCCACGATTAATGAGATAAAATTAAATAAGCTTAAATCTCAGCTTAATCCTCATTTTATTTTTAATGCCTTAAATAGTATCAGAGCCCTTGTTGATGAAGATCCTAAAAAGTCAAAAATTGCGATCACACAACTGTCGAATATATTAAGGAATTCGCTGATGATGGATGAGCGACGGTTGATTAAGTTTAATGAAGAGATGCAAATCGTTAAAGATTATCTGGATCTGGAAAGCATACGATTTGAGGAAAGACTGAGAACGGAATTTGACATACATCCCGCTTCTAACGACTTTGAGGTGCCGCCGCTCATGATCCAGACCCTGGTAGAAAATGGTATTAAACACGGCATATCCAATCTGGTTGAAGGCGGATTAATTAAGGTTAATACCTTTGTGGAAAATGCGAAGCTTAATATTCAAATTCGAAATAGCGGACAATATTTGAATGGCGTAGTCATGAAACACGGTGGCTATGGTATAGAAAATACAAGACAAAGACTAAAACTATTGTTTGGTGAAGAGACCTCATTTTCAATCCTGAATGAAAATGAAAACTTTGTGTTAACCGATGTGATAATACCAAAAATAACCTGATATGAATGCTTTGATAGTTGATGATGAAAGACTGGCCAGGAAAGAACTGGTGTCCCTGTTATCCGAACATCCGGATATTGAAATAGTTGGTGAAGCCATTAACGCAGATGATGCCTATAAAAAGATTAATGAACTAAAGCCCGATTTACTTTTTTTAGATATTCAGATGCCTGGCAAATCGGGATTTGACCTGCTTGAGATGCTGGACGCAGTGCCTAAAGTGATTTTTACAACGGCTTATGATGAATATGCTTTGAAGGCTTTTGAAGTGAATGCCTTGGATTACGTCCTGAAACCTATTCAACCGGAGCGCCTTAATGATGCGCTAAAGAAGCTTTCCAGTGATCAGACACCAGATAATCATTCTCCTGTCACACCTAACAAAGACAAATTGGGATTAAACGATCAGGTTTTTGTAAAGGATGGCGATAAATGCTGGTTTGTCCGGTTGTCTGAAGTTCGGTTGTTTGAATCTGATGGTAACTATATTAAAGTTTATTTTGAACAGTTTAAGCCAATGATTCATAAATCGCTGAATGCCCTGGACGAAAGACTGGATGACCGCACCTTTTTCAGAGCGAGCAGAAAACATATTATCAATCTAAACTGGGTAGAAAATATTGAAACCTGGTTTAATGGAGGATTGATGGTTCAACTAAAGGGAGGAGAAAAGGTTGAAGTTAGCAGAAGGCAGGCGGCCAAGTTTAAAGATATGATGAGTTTGTAAGCGGTTTATTTATGGGAAGTTAGCCCCTTACCATGGAAATAAGTTCATTTTCTATTTCCCAATCCTTCGCTAGCTTTAACATGGCAGTGGCTTCCATTTCAGTAATATAACCCTTTTGGTTATTGGCCTTCCAAACCATGTCCAGATAGGAGAGCAATTTTTTCTTATCAGAGCCTTTGAAAACATCATTCAGATAAACCCTGGCCCGGTCGAAAGCAGTGTAGTAATCCTCGGAAATAAATTCATTGGCCCAGATAAGTTCATCCATTGCCTGCAGGTCCCTCGCGGTGTCATCAAGGATTTTTTGTTCATCCTCGTCCAGTCCGTGATAGTGGAAAATCACCGATTTCAGTAACAGGAATGCTTTTTTTTCTTCACTTGACATCGTCTTCATATTATGAAACCAAATATAATAATTTTAATCTTTTTTTGGATAATATTTTATTAGAACTGTTGCCCCGCCTGATATCAGCGCTATCTGACCATTTACAAAATAAAAAAATCTTCGATGATTTTGTCCGCTACCAACCTGCCGTGGGTCGTTAGGAAAATCACGTTGTTACTTTTAACTATCAGTTTTTTTTCCAGGTAGTCATTAAGTTTTTCGGATTGAGATTTCAGGAGATCAATGTTAAAACGATCTTTTAAAAAATGAAGGTCACAGCCCCAGCTTGTTCTTAAGCTTGTTAGCAGATATTCATTGGCTTTGTCTTTATCGGTCAGGCTTTCTACCTGGCAGGGAATAATATCCTGGTCAATTTTGGAGATATACAAATGGTTATTTTTAATATTGAATTGCCGGGTACTGAGGTCAAAGGAATGAGCGCTCGGACCCACACCCAGGTATTTTTGAAACTTCCAGTAATTGCTGTTATGCCGCGAGTGCATACCCGGCAAACAAAAATTTGAAACCTCATAGTGGTCATAACCATTTTCATCCAATGTTTTTACCAGCAGCTCAAATTGTTCAGCTGTTACATCTTCCTGCAGCGGGGTCAATTGTTTTTTTTGTTGGCGATGGCCAAATACGGTGCCCGGCTCAATCGTTAGACAATAAGCTGAAATGTGTGGAACCTTTAGCGCAACAGCTTGCGCCAGGTTACTAGCCCAGTCATTCAAAGAACTGTTGGGTATGCCGTAGATTAAGTCAATCGTAATATTGTCAAAACCTAAGGTCCTGGCATCATTGATTGATTGAAGCGCTTCTTTTGCCGTATGCGCTCTGTTCATAAATGCCAGCTGCACGTCATCAAAAGATTGTACGCCGATGCTTAGCCGGTTGATGCCACAAGCTTTTAGCTGGGTGAGTTTGTCACGGCTTAAGTCATCGGGGTTAGCTTCCAATGTTATCTCCGGGTCAGCTCCTATGGGATAATGCTGATAGATTTCATTCAACAACAGGGTAATCTGATCTTTGCTTAGTAAGGAAGGTGTTCCTCCACCGAAATAAATGGTATTGACCTCCGCTTCTGACAGGTAGTGTTGTTGCAGCTTCAGTTCTTTTGCCATGGCCGCCACCATAGCATCTGTGTAGCTGCTATTCGTTGAGAAATGAAAATCGCAATAATAACATGCTTGTTTGCAAAAAGGGATATGTAAGTAAATACCTGCCAACTAAATAAGAATTTTAATGTTATTTAATTTTATTGCAATTTCAATGTTGTCCAAAGATTTTAATTTTGCGCCATTTGAAAAAATTTATTTTCATCATAGCACTTTTAACCGCTTTTTCCTTTGAAGCAATTGGCCAGAAAATTTTTTTTGTCATCATTGAAAATGATTCCCTGAAGGCAGAGGCGATTGCCTTCAAAAACCAACGTGTGGATTCTGCGGAATTTCAGCGCCACCTCAATAGTATATACGGGCGGCTTTACAAGGAGGGATACATTACAGCCCATGTTGAAACGCAGCGCCAAAAGGGTGATACCATATTTTTAAAAGTACACGCCGGATCTCCTTATCAGCTGGCCAGGTTGGGAAAGGGCAATGTTCCGGAAGAGTTGTTAAATAAGACAGATTTTCGCGAAAAATTCTTTTTGGACCGGCCATTTAATTATAAGGAAATCAACAAATTATTTAACCGGCTGCTTACATATACGGAAAACAATGGTTACCCATTTGCGTCTGTAAAACTTGATTCAATAGACCTCGATGATCATGAGTTTCGAGCGAGTATCAAATATGAGGCGGGGCCATTTATTACTTTTGATACGATCAAGGTAACGGGGACTTCCAAAACCAAATTGAAGTTTTTATCCGCCTACCTGAGATTATTGCCGGGAAAACCGTTTGAGTTTGATAAGATTGAACAGGCGACAGCCAAACTGGGTAAATTGCCTTTTCTGAAACCTGCTGACGAAGGTTTTCTCACTTTTCAGAACAATCAGGCTATTTACCATGTGAACCTAAACAGAAGAAAAGTAAATCAACTGGATGGTATCATAGGGGTCTTGCCCAACGAGCAGGAGGATAATAAATTGCTGATTACAGGCCAGTTTGATTTGAAATTGTACGATCTGTTTTCCTCTGGTAAAAGCCTGGAATTCACATGGCAGCGCCTGAAAGTACAATCCCAATCTCTGAATGCCGTTTACTACCACCCCAACCTGCTAGGCGCCCCGCTTAGTTTTTCTTTTGGATTTAATTTATTGAAAGAGGACTCTACCTTTTTGAACAGGCATATGAATTTAAATGCCTATTTTGATCCGGGAAGGTTAGGTACCTACCACATTTTTGTGGTTGACAAGTCCGCCAGTACATTGTCCTCGCTGGATTTTGTTGGTACCAGTGAATTTCCTAATGTGTTGGACTTTGATATAACCTCATATGGTTTAGGATATGAATGGAGTAATCTCAATGATGTCATTGCCCCTACCAAAGGCACGAGTATCAATTTTGAAGGACAATTGGGTAATAAACGTATCAGAAGAAATGCAAATCTTAATCCTCTCCTTTACGATACTATCAATTTGAATTCTGTACAATATCAGTTGAGTTTTTCTTTGAATCAATATTATCCCTTCGGTAAAAAGTGGGTGCTGAATACCAGACTTACCGGTGGTAAAGTATTTAATGACCGGCTCTTTTTGAATGACTTATTTAGGGTGGGCGGCCTCAAAAGTTTACGTGGTTTTAATGAAAATTTTTTCTTTGCCTCGGAATATTTACTGACCAATGTTAATTTGCAGTATTACCTGGATGAGCAATCCTTTTTATTGCTTTTTTACGACCAGTCTTATGTGGTCAATGAAGCAACAAATTTTGATATGGAGGATTACCCTTCCGGGTTGGGTGTGGGATTAAATTTTACGACCAATACAGGTATTTTTAGCTTTATTTATGCCCTGGGCAGATCCAGAAATCAACCATTTAGTTTCAATCTGTCTAAAATACACTTTGGCTATATAAGTAGGTTTTAGTGGGGTTCGATTGTATTTAATAATACGTCATGCGATGAAGCCTTTTTAAGATGGTTATCGATATTGATTTTTTTTAGAATTTCAAATGATTAATTGTACGGCAAGCCGTTGGTTGACTTGATCCGGAAGTTAATTTAATTTATACATCTTTAGTGGCCGTAATTTTTGCTTAAGCATTTTAATTCTAATAAATTGCGGATAGATTTAGTGGGAGTTTATGCTTGATATTATTTTAGCCTTTTTATGGTCCTTCCTGGTATCGGTATTTGCGGTGCCGTCGATAATTTTTGTGTCCTATACCAAGAAATTACTGGACGAACCTAATCACAGAACCATTCATGAATCTTTAACACCAAGACTGGGGGGCTTGGCTATTTTTGCTGGATTCATGTCAGCAATTTCAATTTTTGGAGAGCTTTCACATGGCGTGCAGCAATTGCTGGCCGGCTGTTTAATTATATTTTTTATCGGTGTAAAGGATGACATAGTCAGTGTTTCAGCCTTCAAGAAATTTTTTGTACAATTACTGGCCGCTGGAATTGTAATGGTTATTGGAGATATGAGAATAACCAGCTTTCAAGGAATTTTTGGCATTTACGATCTTGATCCGGGTACCAGCTACGCCTTTACATTTCTGGTGATTATTGGTGTTACCAACGCGATCAATTTAATTGACGGAATGGACGGGCTGGCAGGAAGTGTAGTATTGATCATTTCGTTGACCTTTGGTATTTACTTTTTTATCTATGAAAATCCCTATGCCTTTGTAGCGCTTTGTTTGGCCGGTGGGGTCCTTGGCTTCCTGAAGTATAACATTTACAGGGCAAAAATCTTCATGGGCGATACAGGGTCACTGCTTTGTGGCTTCATTATTTCTGTCATGGCCATTCAGTTTATTGAGATGAAAGTGGTGGAATCTGCCCCGGCCATTGCTATAGGCATACTCATCATCCCCGTATTTGACACTTTGAGGGTATTTACAATCAGAATATTAAATGGAAGATGGCCCTTTCATCCCGATAGAAACCACATTCATCACCGGCTTTTAGCTATGGGATTTTCCCAGATCTCTTCCTTGTTGATTCTTATTGGGTTAAACCTTCTTTCCATTGCATTTATGATAATATTTGATGACCTGGGCAATTTTCAGTTATTATTTATCATGTTTATTTTTACTGTTTTTGTTAGCTTACTACTGGATTTTGCGGTCAGGGAAAGAAAGGAAAATAAGGTAAATGCCTAAAGCGCAAAGATTATTTTTATTAGTTGCCATTTTATGGCTTACTGTTTTTATCCCCTCGATCTGTTGCGGGGAAACAGCTGGAGATACGGTCAGGGTTGACCTCAGGCAAGATTGGCTTATCTATAACAACCGGCACCAAACTTATGCCCCCTTTGTAGAAAATGCCGCATCCTCGTCCAGGAGTTTTAGCTTTATTCTTGATAAAAGTAGCGCCAATAACAGCAACCTGGCATGTTGTTTTCAAGGAGGTTCTTCTTTATTTATCGAGCAGGAAATTGTTGCGTTTTACAAGCGTAGAAAGTGTATAAGTTTTGATCTCGACAGTTTATTTCAAAAGTATGGAAGAGAAGATCTGTTCGTTACGGTTTACAACAAATCTCTCGACTTCAACAAATTTACAACTTTATTAACGGCTAAAAGGACAGAAGGCAATCAGCTGGCAAATACTTTGATTGGGGAGATTTCTGTCAGAGATGATTCCGTATTCAAGAATTTTTACCTGTTGGCATTGCTTTTATTTCTTATCATTCTTAGTGCGGTATACAATCTAAATCCGCGAAATTTTAGAGAGTTTTATAGTTTGCATAAAGCTTTTAGTCTAAAACCGAGGTACGACAATATCTCCACCTTAAAAATATTCAACTGGTCCAACCTGTTAATCATATTTACGCATTGCCTGCTAATTTCTTTTATGTTGATTGTTGTGGTGGGCTTGTTGGGAGAGCCGATACCGTATGTGAGAATAAATATCGAAGGCCTGGGAGCTGGGATCTGGCGATGGATAAGCCTGGCTTTTGTAGTTTTTCTATTAATACTGATCAAATACATTTTGATTAAATTGTTGTCGACCATGATGAATTTAAAAAAGTTTGACCACATTCATTTTTTTGAGTTCATCAGAATATCAATCTTTATTTATAGCCTTGCACTGATTTTTGCAGTCGTTCTTCTGCTTGCTTTTTATCTACCGGTTGCAAATAGCTTTATTTGGGTCGTTTATTTGATCGCCTTCCTGTCGGTGGTTAGAATTGTTTTGTTATATCTTAAATTTTTAAGATTATCAACATTTAGAAATCTATATTTATTTTCATACCTTTGCACCACAGAAATTTTGCCACTCATAATTGGCTTCAAAATTTTCGTTTTAGATTTTTGATTTACGAATTATCGAGTTAAAGTTCAGGTGAGAATATGACAAAAAATACTGAAGAAAAACTACGAGAGGTAAGAAGTATTTTAGTTTCCCAACCCAAACCATCGAATGAAGGATCTCCATATTTTAAATTGGCAGAGAAATATGATATCAAAGTAGATTTCAGGCCATTTATTCAGATTGATCCTATAAGTTATAAGGAATTCAGAAAGCAAAAAATTGACATTCTGGATCATACTGCTGTTATTTTCACTAGCAGGAATGCTGTGGATCATTTTTTTCGTCTATGCGCCGAGAGTAAAATTGAGATGCCGAATGATATGAAATACTTCTGTATTTCAGAACAAACGGCCAACTATCTGCAAAAATATATTGTAATACGGAAACGAAAAATATTTACCGGAACAAGAACAGCTGCTGATCTTATTGAAATTTTAAAGAAGCACAGAAACGAGAAATACATCTTTCCATGCTCTAATATCAGAAAGGACGATATTCCGGTTTTTCTTAAAAATGAGCAATATAATTACACAGAAGGAATAATCTACAAAACCGTAGCCAGTGATTTGTCTGATTTAGCGGATGTCAACTATGATGTTATTGCCTTTTTCAGCCCTTCAGGGATAAACTCTTTATTTGTTAATTTTCCTGATTTCAGGCAAAATAATACCAGAATAGCCGCTTTTGGGCCCACTACTGCCAAAGCCGTAAGAGAAGCCGGGTTAAACCTGGACATCGAGGCGCCATTGCCAAATGCACCCTCAATGACAGGCGCTATTGAGCTTTACATAAAAAAAGCAAACGGTATTTAAAGCAAATTCTTCTGGAAAATATAAAAACAATAGCACTTTTCTGACGTTCTAGTTGTTAGAAAACATAGCATCATTATTGAAAAATATGCTATATTTATAAACAATTGTTTTTTATTTTTTATGAGAAGGAAGTTTACACTGATTTTATTAGTGACTACAATGTGTGGAGGTGCGGCCTGGGCTCAACAGGATGCTCAGTTCAGTCAGTATATGTTTAACACCTTATTCTATAACCCCGCTTATGCCGGTGTTGAAGGTGTTACCAAATTGACCGCCGTTCACCGATCGCAATGGGCAGGATTTAGTACTACATTTGATGGTAGTGGCGGCGCTCCCAATACGCAGGTTGTAAGCCTCAATACCCCTATTCTTAGATTTAGAAGTGGTGCAGGCGTTCATATTGTCAACGATGATCTGGGCCCTGTAAATAATATTGAAGCGCAGGTTTCATATGCCTATCACCTATCTATTAAAAATGCCAAACTAAGTTTTGGACTTAGAGCCGGTGTTTTTTCCCAGTCTATTGATTTTGATCAATACCGGGCCGTTAATCCAGACGATCCGATATTAAAGACGGGAAGAGAATCTCAGGTAAGACCGGATTTGGCGGTAGGTACCTATTATATCACTGAAACTTATTATGTGGGTTTGAGTGTTAATCACTTGATAAAAAGTGAATTTGATTTTGGCATTGATGCCTTAAGAAATCCTCTGGAAAATCACTTGACATTGACCGGGGGCTATGACTATGACTTTAATAATAATTTAATACTATCCCCTTCCATTATCGTTAGAACGGATTTTAACTCCTATTCAATCGAAGGTACGGTCATCGGTAAATACGATGACAAATTTTGGGGAGGGCTTGGTATAAGACAATCAGATGCCGCCATAGTGATCTTGGGTTATGCACTTGGTAAAGAAAAAGCTTTCAGGATCGGTTACTCATTCGACTACATAATAGCTGGTCAGGATGCTAAACAACCTACATCCCATGAAATTGTTTTAAGCTATACTTTACCGGCAGTCCCTGTTGGAAGTAAAAAAATCATCAGGACACCAAGATTTAGGCATTAAATTTTTGAAATAATAACCGAGAGAAAAAATAAAATATACGATTTCTTCGTATTTAAATAGTGTGTGTAAGTGTTTTTATTAAAATTCTCTCAAAATATTACAACATACAGATTTCAGAATTTATTAGTGTGATAGAAAAACATTAAGTGATAATTTTGAATTCCTTTGCTTAGAAAGCAGAAAATAGAATTTTTAAAATTAAAAGGTGTTATGAATAAAAACGTGATCAAAAAAATTCTTTGTTACCTTATTGTGGTTGGACCACTAGCGTTACAAGGCTGTGGATTGCTAGGCGGAAGTAAGGGTGATAGCCGGGGAGAGCTAATTGGTGTCCAGGGCCGGGAAGGCTGGGTAATGACCGTTCCTTACGGTATGGTGTCCATTCCAGGTGGAACTTTTCATATGGGTCAGGCAGACGAAGATATAGCAGCCACCCAAATTAATTTCAACAAGCAAATCACCATCGGCGGCTTTTACATGGATGATACTGAAATTACCAACAATGAGTATCGTCAGTTCATGGATGCCGTCATTGAAGATTCTCTGTCAGTTTTGGGAGAAGATTTTGTGATGCAGGAACTGTACCCCGACACTACAGTTTGGATCAAAGATTTCACTCACCACTTTGGCGATCCTGTTGCAGCCTACTATTACTGGCACCCGGCTTTTGATAATTACCCGGTGGTCGGAGTAGACTGGGAGGCGGCTAAGTATTTTTCGGATTGGCGAACACAGCACCTTAACAATTACAGAACAAGTACCGGACTTTGGTCAATGCCTGATTTCAGGCTTCCTACCGAAGCTGAATGGGAATATGCCGCTAAAGGCGGACGTGCTAACGCTAAATACCCTTGGGGTAACCCTTATATAAGAAATTCAAAAGGTTGTATGCTGGCCAACTTTAAGCCTGGCCGCGGTAACTACCATGATGACGGTCACGATTATACTTCTCCCGTTGGATCCTATTTTTCAAATGACTATGGCCTTTATGACATGGCCGGTAATGTCTCAGAATGGTGTGAGGATGCTTTTGATCCCGCATCATATCCATTGGTTTGGGACCTGAACCCAACATTCTTTGATGACGACGAACCCAAAAAGGTAGTAAGAGGAGGATCCTGGAAAGATATTGCGTATTACCTGGAGACCGGCACCAGAACTTACGAACACAAAGACTCTACCCGGGCCTACATAGGCTTTAGATGTGCCATGACTTACTTAGGTAGATCTTCAGGGAACGAATTTTAATAAAACAAATAACATAGAAATTCTTTAGTTAATTATATAATCTAAAATATTTATTACAATGAGCAGAAAAAAAGGTGGATTTTCAGAATTATTCTACAGTACTATAATGCCAAAGATATATGGTATCGGTGCATCGATAGTAATCGTAGGTGCTTTATTCAAAATTTTGCACATGCCCGGTGCAGATGCCATGTTGATGATTGGTTTATCTACAGAAGCTATTATATTCTTTTTTAGTGCATTTGAGCCAAGGCACGTTGAGCCCGATTGGTCAAAAGTATATCCTGAACTTTCTGAAGATTACGATGGCCCTCCTTCCAGAATTTCACAAGGTGGTAGCAACGGTTCTACTACTAAAAAACTGGATCATATGTTGGAGAGTTCCAAAATTGGCCCTGAACTAATCGACAGCTTAGGAAAAGGTATGAAAAGAATGGCAGAGTCTGCATCGCAGATGTCAAACTTAAGCAGCGCGGCTGTAGCTACTAACGAATACGCCAAAAATGTTGAAAATGCTTCCAGGTCATTATTGGATATGAACAAGTCATATGCAAATACTGTAAGCGCTATGGCAACGATGGCTGATGCCTCAAAAGATGCCAAAGAGTACCATTCACAAGTACAGGGTGTAACCAAAAATCTTGGCGCATTAAATGCTGTCTATGAGATGGAATTGCAAGATGCCAATAGTCACCTGAAAGCCATGAACAAATTTTACTCAAATGTTTCCGCGGCAATGGAAAGTATGTCTGAAGCCAGCAAGGAAACTGAGAAGTTCAAAAATGAAATGTCAGGTTTAACCTCCAACTTAACGTCACTTAATCAGGTTTACGGCAATATGTTGGCAGCCATGAAAGTTGGATAATTTGAGGTTTATTTTTACAACTTAAATTAATTAAAAGGAAAGATTTATGGCAGGTTCAAACGAAACCCCGCGGCAGAAGATGATAGGTATGATGTACCTGGTTCTTACTGCTCTGCTGGCACTCAACGTCAGCAAAAGTGTACTTGAGAAATTTGTTTTCATCAACAGCACCTTGGAAAAAACGGTTGCCGAAGGACAATCCAAGAACAGTGAAACGTTGGCCAGCATCGAAAAACAGGTAGATGAGAGTGGAAATAGGCCCAAGGACGTTGCAGTGATGAAAAAAGCACAGGAGATCAGAAAAAAAACTGGCGAGGTGCTTAAAGAATTGGATGCCTACAAGGAGGAAATTATTGCTGTAACCGGAGGTAGGGATGAAGACGGTAATTTTATGGATGTTTCCAATGAGGAAAAAGTAGCTAATTTACTGATAAAAGGAAAGCAGCCCAAAGCTGATGATATGAAGGAGTTGATCAATGGTTATACTTCTTATCTGTCTGAAGCTTCTGGAATTAAATTTCCTGCACTGGCACTGGATGCAAAAGATAATCCGGTTTTTGCCAAAGACAAAAATCAGAACAAAAAGGATTTTAAAGCTGTAACATTTGAGCATACGCCGATGTCTGCAGCGCTGGCACAAATCAGCCAGTTTGAAGCACAGATCGTAAACAACGAAACTGCAGCGCTCACTAAACTGGCAACGGATGTTGGTGCCGCGGATTTGAAATTTGACGATATCAAAGTTATGGTAAGGCCGAAGTCTCAGGTGGTAGCCGCTGGTGCCAAATATGAAGCCGAAATGTTTATCGCCGCTTCTTCATCAGCTGTAACGCCAACCATGAAGAAAGATGGGAAAGATATCAAAGTAGAAAATGGTATGGGGATGGTAGAATTTACCGCTACGCCTGGTAAATATGATAAAGAAGGTCTTGCCAAAAAGACATATAAGGCCGAAATCAATATCGCTAAACCAGGTGGAGGTGATACTACCTATGTGGCAGATGTTGAGTATTTCGTGGCGAAGCCGGTTATTCAAATTCAATCTGCTTCTGTACAGGCGTTGTATCTGGGATGCGGCAACGAATTACAGGTAAATGTACCTGCGCTTGGCACATCTTACAACCCTAACTTCAACATTTCCGGAGGTAAGCATTACAAAGGAAAAAACAGAGGACAGGTTACTATCGTACCTAATGCTAAGCAGGTTAGTATGACTGTAAGCAGTGGAGGTAATAGAATTGGAACAGAGAAATTTAAGGTGAAGCCAGTGCCTAAGCCTACGATTGAAGTATTTACCAGAGGTAAGCCGGTTAATCAGAAAAAGGGAGAAAATATTTCCAACGTTAGAAGTATTTCTATTAAAGCAATTCCGGAAGAAGGTTTTGCCGCACTATTACCGAAAGATGCGCGTTATAGAGTTACTAATTGGACAATTACTTTGGCGAGAGGGCCAAGGCCTGTTGGATCGCCCATTACAGCTAAAAAACAGGACGTAAATCTTTCAAGTTTGATGAGGTTAGCCAAACCTGGTGACAGGCTGTCAATAGAAGTTAAAACTGTTAAGAGGAATAATTTCAGAAATGAAAAGGAAAATTCTGCTGTAAACAACAAGTATTTTACTATACCTCTTAACTAAATAAAAACAAGCTGATATGATAAAAATAAGATGTGCATTATTGATGATTGCGTTAATGGCGGTAGGGACTTTTTCCTACGCCCAGGAGCGTGAGTTAAATGTCAACCCAAATTCTGTATACCCGATACTTAATCATGACGTCATGTTTAAGAAAAGGGTATGGCGAAGGATGGATTTGAGGGAGAAACAGAACAGGCCGTTTTTTGCTTTCAACAATGAGATCACCAAAATCATCATTGAAGCTGTACAAGCGGGAATTCTACATCCATATATGAATGATTCCCTGCGAACCAGGATGTCTAAAGAACAATTCCTGGAAAATCTCAAAATGCCTGATTTGGGTGGTGGATTGACCGAAGAGGAAAAAGCGTTAGGTTTCGGTGAAGATGATGGTTGGGGTGATGAAGAAGACGGTGGTGGAGATGATTGGGGGGATGAAGAAGCGACCGCCGACACGGAAGCCACTGCATCGGCAGATTACTTCTTCCCGAATGAAGTTTCTATTCTCGAAATAATGGAGGATTGGATCTTTGACAAAAGAAGATCTAGACAATATTTTGATATTCAGGCTGTTACCTTGATTATTCCGGCAGCAACGTTTGCTTCCACTACAGGGCTGCAAAAGCCGATCGGAACATTTAAATACATTGATCTGGTTGCTTTGTTTAGAAGCATGCCTGAGGAAGCCATATGGTTTAATCCTCAGAACAGTGCGGAACACAAGAACCTGGCGGATGCCTTTACTTTAAGGTTGTTTACTGCCAGAATGACTAAGATCGCCAATCCGGAAAATCAGGAAATTGTTGATATTTATAATAGAAGTCCCCGGGATGGTATTATGGCCTCTCAGCAACTGGAGCATAAGTTGATGGAGATGGAGCATAATTTGTGGGATTACTAAGGTTAAATAATTTGACTAGAGATATTTAAAGGAGGTTTTTACCTCCTTTTTTGTTTTACTTCGAAATATTTTTCTATTTGATTTCATATATCAAGTAATCTGATTACTTTTGACCGGCAAATAACATTATCAAGATTATTTGCTATGCATACAGACCCCTCAAAATTACTTTACGAAGCACTTACTTATGATGACGTATTACTGCTTCCGGGATATTCGGAAGTGCTTCCGAGAGATACTGAAACTTCCACACAACTTACCAGAAATATAAAACTAAATATTCCCCTGGTTTCAGCTGCGATGGATACAGTTACCGAATACCAGTTGGCGATTTCGATGGCACTGGAAGGAGGGCTGGGTTTTATTCATAAAAATATGTCTATTGAGCAACAGGCCAACCAGATACGGAAGGTCAAAAGATCTCAAAGCGGTATGATCCTGGATCCAATTACATTGGATGTTGATTCCACGGTCAAAGATGCGGTTGATATCATGAAGGAATATAAAATTGGTGGGATTCCGGTTATTGAAAGAAACAATAAACTGGCTGGGATCATTACCAACCGCGATTTGAGATTCCACAAGGATCTCTCTTCCCCGGTGGTCGATATCATGACCAAGGATAACCTCATTACGGCAGACGAGGGCATAGATTTGAATCAGGCAGAGGGTATTCTGCAGGAATACAAAATTGAGAAATTGCCAATAATTAATAAGGAAGGAGAATTAAGTGGTTTGATCACATATAAAGATATTCTCAAAAATATGGATCGTCCCAATGCCTGTAAGGATGAGTATGGACGCTTAAGAGTGGGCGCAGCTGTTGGTGTTACAGAGGATATTCTCGAAAGAATAGAAATGCTGATTAATGTAGGTGTAGATGTTATTAGCATTGATACCGCCCACGGGCATTCAAAAGGTGTAATAGATGCTTGCCGTCGCGTAAAATCGGAATACAAGGATTTGGAATTAATCGTGGGCAATGTTGCAACCCCCGAAGCCGCTCAGGCCCTTGCAGAGGCTGGTGCCGATGCTGTAAAGGTAGGTGTTGGCCCTGGAAGCATTTGCACCACCAGGGTAATTGCCGGGGTAGGCGTTCCGCAATTAACGGCTGTTTATGAATGCGCTAAGGTGCTGAAAGATGCCGGCGTACCTGCCATCGCCGATGGGGGTATAAGATTTTCCGGAGACGTGGTAAAAGCAATCGCCGCCGGCGGAGCCAGTGTAATGATTGGTTCGATGTTGGCCGGTACGGAAGAGGCGCCCGGTCAGGTGATTATTTATGAAGGCAGGAAATTTAAAAGCTACCGGGGTATGGGATCACTGGAGGCCATGGGAGAAGGTTCCAAAGATCGCTATTTTCAAGATGCCGAGGACGATATTAAAAAGTTAGTACCGGAAGGCATCGTGGGAAGGGTACCATTCAAAGGATCCGTAGCGGAAGTCTTATTTCAGCTGGTAGGAGGATTGAAGGCTGGAATGGGCTATTGTGGAGCCCCGAATATTGAAGAGCTGCAAAAGGCCAGGTTCGTTAAAATCACCGCCGCAGGAGCAAAAGAAAGCCATCCTCACGATGTATTTATCACAAGGGAGGCGCCAAATTATAGCCGTAAGTAACGGGCGAGACAGAACGTTACTTTTGAATTGTGATTATACCCGATAAAAAATTATATTTTGTAAATTGGCGACTTGTATTTTGGTCGCCTTTTTAATGCTGTCAAATAAACATATCGTCAGAATCAGTGTCACAATCGCCGTAATTAGCTGGTTGTTTTTGCTGATTCTTGATTTATTTATCCTCTTTGAGGTTTCAAATAATATGAACGTAGGCTTTCATCGCGAAGCCTCTGCATTTTTACTTGGCCTGTTTTTCGTTGCCCTGTTTTTATTTTATAAAATAAGAATCGAAAAGGCGGAGAGTATCAATTTTATCGACCTGCTGTGGCGGGTATTCGTTACGGGTCTTTTAGCTACCATTGTCTCGTTTACCATCCGTTTTTTTTACTTTATCCTTGGATCTTCCAACCTTGCCGAAAATACCTATCTGATTAACTTTTTTTATCACATTAATCTCGGGTTAATTTCGGCGTTTATCATATCCACTTTGATTGTGTGGAAAAGGCTGATTCTCTACCAAAAGACAAAAAAACTAATTATTCTCTGGCAAATATTCGAATATGCATTGCTGTTCTCCATATTGTTGAACTTTTTCGGTATTGAAATTTTAGGGGAATTAGCTTATAATATCATTTTTTTTCTGTTGATTTTGTTGGGTATTATTTTGTCGGTTAATTTAAAATGGGTAGCCTATCTGAATTTTAAGCAGAAGTGGAAAAGCATTCTGCTAATCATTCTGGTGATATTATACCTCATTTATTTCTTCATAAATCTCCGGACCTATAGTGCAGATTATGGACCGGTGATCATTACTGATTTGCTGGATAACCTGTTTGTCAGAGCATTGTTTGGTTTTATTCTGACCTATTGTATTTTTTCGTTATTAGTAATTTTGTTTAACCTGCCTACCTCGTCGGTATTTGAACAAAAATTTGAAGATGTTATAAATTTTCAAAGATTAAGCCAATCGATTCAAACCGGTAAAAACGAGGAACAGGTGCTTGAAATATTACTGGATAGTTCTGCAAGTGCTGTATTGGCCGGCGCCGGATGGATAGAAATATTTAAGCACAATAAGGAAAATAAATATCTGAAAACCGATAACCTTTCCATCAAGGCTATTCGCAGAATAACAGAAGCCATTCGTAAAAGCAAAATCAAAAACCTGCTGGAGACTGAGATATACAGTATCGGCAATGTCAGCAAAATGACTTCCAGTATAAAAGATTCCAAATTTAAGTCGGCGCTGCTGGTTCCCCTGATTGTTCAGAAAAAGCAGATAGGCATCATGGCTTTGTTAAAAGATGTCAATGAAGGCTTTAACAAAGAAATTATTGATATTATACGGACATTTGCAAACCAGGCTTGTATCTCTATTGAGAATTTCCGGTTATTGGGCGAGGCCATTGAAAATGAAAGATACAAGGAAGAGCTAAAAATTGCCAGAAAAGTACAGCAAAGCCTGCTACCAAGTGACCTGATCAGCAACACCTGCTTCGAAATTAGCGGTTTCTCCGTCTCGGCTGATGAGGTGGGCGGTGATTATTACGATACCTATCAACTAAGTGATCATAAATTTGTGCTGGTTATTGGAGACGTGTCGGGTAAAGGTACCAGTGCAGCTTTCAATATGTCACAGATGAAAGGCGTATTTTACAGTTTAGTGCAGCTGGATCTGTCATCCAAAGAGTTTTTAATTCACGCTAACAATGCCTTAAGCAGGTGCTTGGAGAAGACCTCCTTTATCACGTTATCAATTTACATTGTTAACACCAGGGAAAGAACTATTGAATTTTCAAGAGCCGGCCATTGCCCGACGCTATATTACAGTGGTGAAAATGGCACTTCCAGTTTTATGGAAAATAAAGGGCTGGGACTGGGTATTTTAAGAAACGATAATTATAAAAATTACGTTGAGGTTAATCAAATCAACTATTCAACCGGTGATATCATGATGTTATATACAGATGGCATTACCGAGGCCAGAAATGAACTGAATGAAGAATTTGGATATCAAAAGCTAAAAGAATTCCTCGATGAGCATGCAACTCAGGATCCAAAATTGATCCAGGAGAATCTTTTGGAAACTTTATATAAATTTGTGGGTGGTAAATCCCGGTATGATGATTATTCTGCCTTAATAATAAGGTTTAAATAATTGCCGTAAAGAACACTTGCTTTAAGTATTACGTTAATAACAAATGATAGATATTTCTAATAAAACCGAAGAGGACTTTTTAATTCTTACGCTAGGAGGAGAAGTAGATGCAAGTTCTTCTATCCATCTGGATAAAGCCCTTGGCAAGGCTATTGAGCAAAACCATAAAAAGATTTTGGTAGACTGTAATAATTTAAATTATATTTCTTCTGCAGGGCTGGGAGTATTTATGTCTTATATTGAAGATTTTCAATCTCAGAATATAAATCTGGTGCTATTTGGCCTTAGTGATAAGGTGAAAAATGTATTTGAAATTCTGGGACTGGATCAGCTGTTGAAGATTTCAAAAAACCTGGAAGAAGCTAAGTCATTATGCTAATGAAGTATAATTTTAAGGCACCTTGTAGTAAGAAAAAGCTCAGAGCAATCAGGGATTTTATCGGTAAAAACCTGAAAAAACATAATCTTGATGATATAGAGATTAACATGATTGTTCTGGCCGTCGACGAAGTTTGTGCCAACCTGATTATACATTCCCACGATTGTGATCCCAATGAGTCTCTTGAGTTGAATATGAATGTCGATGCCAAGCACGAGGGTGTAACTTTCGAAATAATTGATAGAGGGGAAGGATTCAATATTTTAAAATACAAGGAGCCGTCTCTGGATGATATCGTAAGGAATAAAAAGAAGGGGGGGCTTGGACTGATGCTGGTCAAAAGAATTATGGATCATATCGAATTTAAATCCTCTCCAAGAAAAAATATCTGCAAGCTTTACAAAAAATTTGAAAACCACTAGACTTTCCAATTAATACCCACTACGCCGGCCTTAGACTTCAAGCGATCCGCACGCATATTAATAGGTACTCATTAAAAAAATCATTAAAATTGTAGCGCTTTTTATTTAGCAATGCTTTCAATGGAAAAGGTAGTAAAAGTAGTATTTTTAGTCTTCCTCATCAGTTCTTGTCAATCAACCAAAGACCTAACCGGGAATAATGATTTCCTTTTTAAGGTGGGAGAAACCCCCGTCTCACCGGAGGAATTTTTATATGTTTACAGCAAAAATAATTTTAACAAGGACAGTACCTTTAACCGGAAGGATGTAGAAGAGTACCTGGAATTGTTTATCAACTTTAAATTAAAAGTTAAGGAAGCCAAGGCATTAGGGCTGGATCAAAAAGATACTTTTAAGGAGGAGTTGGAAGGCTACAGAAAACAATTGGCAAAACCCTATCTCACCGAAAGCAAGGTGACCGACCAATTGGTGGAGGAAGCTTATAACCGGATGAAATATGAGGTGAATGCTTCCCATATCTTATTGCGCCTGAATGCATCAGCAGAGCCTGAGGATACGCTTAAAACATACAACAGAATCCTTGAAATAAAAGATCGTATTGAAAAGGGAGATGCGTTTTCGGCTGTGGCCAGGGAAGTATCTGAGGATCCCTCTGCTAAAACCAATGGAGGCAAGCTGGGTTACTTCTCCGCATTTCAAATGGTTTATCCCTTTGAAAGTGCCGCTTATAAAACAGCGGTAGGAAGCCTGTCTGATCCGGTGAGAACCAGGTTTGGCTACCATATCCTTTACGTAAATGACAAAAGGCCGTCCAATGGAAAAGTAAAGGTTTCGCACATCATGATCAGAAGCAATGAGGGCATGCCTCCGGATGTCAAGGAAAGTAATAAGAAAAAAATCGATGAGATTTACAACAAGCTAGTTGCCTCGGAGGACTGGAATACACTTTGCAGTCAGTTCTCAGAGGATCTTGCCTCCAGTAAAAAAGGAGGACAGCTGCCGTGGATAGGTACAGGAAATGTCGATCCGGCTTTTGAAGCCGCTGCTTTTGGATTACAACAACCGGGTGATATTTCCAAACCGGTATTGTCTCCGTACGGATGGCATATTATCAAACTGAATGACAAAAAGAACCTGGCACCTTTCGAAGAGATGGCAGCCCAGCTCAAAGCAAAGATTGAATCGGACAGCAGATCAGAGCTGAGTAAAAAAATATTGATCAATCGCCTGAAAAAAGAAAACGAATATGCCCTTAACGAAGAGCATTTAAACCAGGTGATCGCTCGGGCGGATAGCTCCTTGTTAACCGGAAAATGGCAGGTTAATCAGGGGGACACTTTGGCTAGTCAACCGCTTTTTTCTATAAAGGAACAAACCATTAAAGTAGATAGCTTTTTCCATTTCCTGGCGGGAAAACAGCGTTCAAGGAGTGCCATATCGCCAAAAGCGTTAATGAAAGACTATTTCAGCGACTTCGAAGAGAAAACATTGTTAGCTTTTGAGGAGGCGCACTTAGCGGACAAATATGAAGATTACCGGATGTTGCTGAAGGAATATCACGAAGGGATTTTGCTGTTTGAAATAATGGATCAGCGGGTTTGGTCCAAGGCCATGAAGGATTCGCTGGGATTGGTTGATTTTTTCGATACCAACCAAAAAAAATATTTCTGGAAGGACAGAGCAGAGGCCACCATCGTTAATGCGGCCGATAAAGAGGTGCTGGATGACATAAAAGCCCTGAAAATAAATTCGAAGTTTGCCATAAAGACTATATCTTTAAACAATAATACAATACAAAGCCAAACGCAGTTTCCATCCGTTGACCAATTAGTGGAAGATCTGATGGGAGGAGAAGGAGAAGAAATCTTGATTGAAACGGCAACAAGCAACGAATTAGCGCTGAAGCGCATTAAGGAGTATATGGTTGAAAAGGGAGTTGAAGAGGACCGGATAACTTCTAAAGAATACCCTGAGGACGACGAGCATATGATCCGGTTGCTTTCTTCAAAGGCCAAACCCTTGGAGAAGCAATACAATCTGAAAGATGCTTTGGCAGTACAAATAAGTGAGGGTATTTTTGAAAAAAATGAAAATGAGGTATTAGATAAATTGACGTGGGAGAATGGTGGATCATCGGTAATTGAAGCTGATAACAGATATTACTGGATCTTTATTAAAGATGTGCTGCCTCCCATGCCAAAAAAGTTAGAGGATATTAAAGGAACAGTTATTTCAGATTACCAGAACCATTTAGAGTATAAATGGATTGATGAATTAAAGGTAAAGTATCCTGTTAAAGTAAATAAGATAGCATTTGAAAAGGTTATTAAAAAGCTTGGAGAAGTTTAGTTTTTATTTAATTGTACTCATCTGTTTCAGTTTTGTTGGATGTGAATGGCTTAAGTTTAAGCAGGATCCTGAACTGCCAAGTGCCACTGAAAAGCCTATTGCCCGCATTTACAATAAATTCCTTTATCCGAAAGACCTGGAAGGTGTCATTGATAAAAACATGTCCTATCAGGATAGCACAAAACGGGCCAATAACTACATAAAGAATTGGTTCAAGAAACAATTGATAATCGCTAAGGCCGAAAATGAGCTGTCGCTTGATCAAACAGAAATTGAGAGAAAGATTCTGGATTACCGCTATGCCATCATTGCCCATGAATTTAAGAAGGAGTATGTTAACAATCACCTTGATACAACCATAACAGCTGATGAGATAACCCGGTATTACGAAAGTGAAATGGATAATTTTATACTCAAGCAGAACATTTTCAAGGGGGCATTTGTGAAACTACCTTTGAAAACACCGAAGATGGGTAGGTTCAGGAAGCTGTTTCGGTCGCAAAAGCCTGAGGATAAAGAAGAGCTAAGATCATATTGCGTACAATTTGCCTTAAACTTCTCGTTAGAAGAGGACCAGTGGTTAAACTTTGATGAGGTAATTGTGAATACCCCGTTAATGACTATTCCGAATATAGTACAGTTTTTAAGGTATAATAAGAACTACGAATCAAGAGATGAGAGCGGGATCTACTTTTTGAAAATAAACAGCTACAAAATATCAGATGAAGTCTCTCCTGTGGAATTTGTTACGGACCAGATCCGAAACATAATTTTACACAAAAGGAAAGTTGAATTAATAAACAAGTTGGAGGATGATATTTACACTAAAGCAGATGAAAGTAATGAAATTGAAATATTTGATTAGCAGGTACATAATCATTCATTGCCTTATCTTTTTTGGGGCAATTAGTGCAAGCTTCGGTCAAACCGGTGATTTGCAGGTTATAGATAAGATTATAGCGAAAATAGATAATTATATTGTTTTGAAATCCGATCTGGAAAACGCCTATAATGATTTCCTTTCAAGCGGTCAGGCTTCTCCCCCGGATTTAAAGTGTCGCATTCTCGAAAATCTTGTCACCAATAAGTTATTGGTGGCCAAAGCCGAAATTGATTCAGTTATCGTAGAAGATGCTGAGGTAGATAGTAATTTGGAAAGAAAATTACAATACTTCATTTCTCAGATTGGCTCCGAGGAGAGGATCGAACAATACTATGGAAAGACCATTGAGCAATTTCGCGAGGAGTTAAGAGAAAGAGAAAAGGAGCAGTTGATCGTTCAGAAAATGCAATCGGTGATCTCTGAAGATGTTTCTGTAACACCGGCAGAGGTGAAAGATTTCTTCGAGTCCATTCCAAGCGATAGCTTACCCTTTTTCTCCAAGGAGGTTACTGTCGGCCAGATCGTGAAAATACCTTCAGTGAGCGAGGCGCAAAAGGAAAAATCCAAACGCGATTTGCTGGATTTAAGGAACCGGATTTTAGCCGGCGAGGATTTTGGAACAATAGCAAAAAAATATTCCCAGGAACCCGCCGCAAAAAACAGTGGTGGTGATTTAGGGTTTCAGCCTCGCGGTGTGATGGATCCAAAATTCGAAGCAGCTGCCCTGGGCCTCAAAGCCGGTGACATTTCCATGCCTTTTGAGAGCTCCTTTGGTATACACATTGTTCAATTATTGGATAGGAGGGGAAATTTATATCATTCGAGGCATATCATACTTATTCCCGAAACCACGCAACAGGATGTTGATAGAACTATCCATGAAATGGATAGTATACGTACGCTGATTGTTAATGATAGCATCACTTTTGAAAAGGCGGCGGCGGAATTTTCCGATGACAAAGGCACTTCTTCCAGTGGTGGCTATTTTCTCGATCCCAATGGGGCCAATAGTATGTCTGTAAAAGATCTTGATCCTACGGTCTATTTTACGATTGATACGATGAGTTTGGGTAGTATTACCAAACCGCTCACTTACCGGAGACCCGATGGCAAGCAGGCAGTGAGAGTCTTATATTATAAGAAAAGCAAAAGTCCGCATCAGGCTAATTTGGGAGATGATTATCAAAAGCTATATCATGCCAAGTTAAATCAGAAAAGGAACAAGGTAATAGCCCAATGGTTTGATCGGGCGAAAGGCGAGGTATTTATTAATATTGATGAGGAATATAATTCATGCGACATTCTGAAATAATCAACTTTTCCAGGAAAGAATCATAAAAAAAAGATAATGAAAGAACATAGTTCCGACGTAGAGGCAGCAACCGCCTTATTTGATGGCTACAAAAAACTAAAAGCTGAAATATCAAAGGTTGTAATTGGACAAGATGAGGTTGTTAAACTATTGTTGACCTCTATTTTCTGTCAGGGACATTCTTTGTTGGTAGGTGTACCCGGTTTGGCAAAAACTTTGCTGATCCAGACTATATCCTCCGCTGTAAACTTAAGCTTTAATCGTATTCAGTTCACACCGGACCTCATGCCATCTGATATTTTGGGAGCAGAAACCCTAGACAAGGAGCGAAACTTCAAGTTTATTAAAGGGCCGATATTCGCCAATATTATTCTGGCTGATGAGATCAACAGAACGCCCCCAAAGACCCAGGCGGCTTTGTTAGAGGCTATGCAGGAATATAAGGTGACCATTGCGGGAGAAGACTACGACCTCCCCCAGCCATTTTTTGTGCTGGCTACCCAAAATCCTATTGAGCAAGAAGGTACCTACCCCTTGCCGGAAGCACAACTGGACCGTTTTATGTTTAACATACTACTCGATTACCCATCCTACCAGTCGGAAATTGATATTGTAAAAAATACAACCAGCATTGAAGATGAAACAATAAACAGGGTGATTTCAGGGGAAGAAATTGTGGGTTATCAACACCTGGTCAGAAAGGTGCCGGTGGCTGATAATGTGGTGGAATATGCCGTTGAACTGGTCCATAAAACCAGGCCATTCACTGAAAAAGCCAATGAACTCAGCAATAATTACCTGGAGTGGGGCGCAGGCCCTCGTGCTTCGCAATATCTTATCATCGCTGCTAAATGTAATGCTTTGTTAAATGGCAAATACTCACCGGACATAGAAGATGTGAGAGAGGTGGCAAAACCTATTTTGAGACATCGTATCGTCAGAAATTTTAAAGCAGAAGCAGAGGGAATTACCGTAGACGATATTATTGAGAAGCTTTTCTAAAATAACCCGGGCCGGTAACATGTGGCTTCTTACTTCTGAAATGCTATAGGGTGACGGGCCAGGTAAAAGGCTAATTGCTATTGGTTATTCTTAAGGTGTTTCCCGACACACTTGATCGATATTCCAGGAGCGGCCTGGTGGCAGGACCCTCGAAAGGAAATCCATCAAAATTAAATTTTGAACTGCAACATGGATCTATTAAAAACAACCCGGATTGATCTACCTCTACATCGGCGCAGGCATCCAGCGGCTGGTAAGTACAGTTTTTCTCAAATGCCCTGTAAACAGTATTGCTTTCCCGGTATATTATGATGCCTCTTACCCCGGCGTTAATGGTTACATGACCACCCAGCGTTTTAAGATCCAGGAACTCAAAGTTGTTGAGGTTTATGGTTTCATCAACAAAAACAAAGGGAATCTGATTATCACCTCCTGATTCTTCACATCCGGCAATAACTGATAGCAGCAGGAGCGCAAAAATCAATGGCCTGTTTAGACTGCCCATGATGAAATCTAGACTGAGTAAGCAGAAAATTGTTTGAGAAAGCGAATATCATTCTCAAAAAACAATCGTAAATCGTCAATATCATATTTTAGCATAGCAATTCTTTCTATTCCCATGCCAAAAGCGTATCCGGTATAAACTTCCGAATCAATACCGCAGTTATCCAATACGTTGGGATCAACCATTCCGCACCCAAGTATTTCTACCCATCCCGTTCCTTTGCATACCTTACACCCTTTGCCTTTACATATAAAACATGAAATATCCATTTCTGCGCTAGGCTCTGTAAATGGGAAATAGGATGGCCGGAATCTGATCCGGGTGTCTTTTCCAAACATTTCCTGGGCAAAATGAAATAAGGTTTGCTTCAGGTCTTTAAACCCCACATTTTTATTAATATACAAGCCTTCCACCTGGTGAAAAATACAATGAGCTCTGGCGGAAATTGCTTCATTTCTAAATACCCGTCCCGGCATAATCGATCTGATAGGAGGTTTATTAACTTCCATTAGCCTGATTTGCACGTTGGACGTGTGCGTTCTTAATACCATATCAGGATTCTTTTCGATAAAAAAAGTATCCTGCATATCTCTGGCCGGATGATTTTCCGGAAAGTTAAGCGCTGTGAAATTGTGCCAGTCATCTTCCATCTCGGGTCCGTCAGCCACATTAAATCCAATCCTTTCAAATATTTCAATAATCCTTTTGCGCACAATGGTTAAGGGATGTAAAGATCCCGTATGGGTCGTAGCTGGTGGCAAGGTTAAATCCAGGTCGGTTTTTTCGTTGGTTGATGAAACAGCGTTTACCTCTGAAATCAATGCCTGAAATTTCTGTTGCGCACTATTTTTAAGGTCATTGAGTGCGATACCCATATGCTTTCTTTCCGTGGCAGCGACATCTTTCAAGCCCGCAAAAAGATCTCCAATAACACTTTTGCGGCTAATAAACCTCATTCTGAATGCTTCCAGGTCCTCCTGTGTTTTTGCTTCGAACCTGGTTATCTGTTCCTTTAATTCCTGAACCTTTTCTAACATAACTGCCATCGTTAAGCGTAATAACTACTAAATAATCATGCCGGCACCTACGGTCTCGTTGGTAAATTCATCAATTAATATGAGACTTCCGGTATTCCTGTTTTTCCTGTAGCTATCATAAAATAGTGGATTGGTAGTTCTGACCAGAATTCTACCGATGTCATTTAATCCAATTTTTTTATCGTCTTCAATTTTATGCAAGGTATTAATATCTACTTTATAACGAATGTCCTTTACAATGCATCTGACATCCTTACTTGTATGTTTTAAAGCATACTTTCCTCCAGGAATAAGCGGCTTTTCATTCAGCCAGCACAACATCATATCGATATCCTGACCGCTCTGGGATTGATTGTTTGGTTTCACGATGACGTCTCCACGGCTAATGTCAATGTCGTCCTCTATGGTCATTACTACCGACATAGGAGGAAAGGCCTCTTCCAACTTTCCATCTAATGTTTCGATAGCTTTAATTTTTGAAGTAAAACCAGACGGAAAGGTCACAATATCATCCCCGGGTTTAAATATACCTCCTTCTACTCTTCCGGCATAACCCCTGAAATCATGATATTCATCGGATTGTGGCCTGATAACACGCTGCACCGGAAACCGGCTGTCCACCAGGTTAAAATCACTGGCTATGTGAACATTTTCCAATACATATAAAAGTGTACCTCCCTTAAACCAACTCATGGGCTCAGATCTGTCGACCACGTTGTCACCCTTTAATGCGCTGATGGGGATATAGTGGATGTCTTTTATATCCAGCTTGGAGCTGAATGCCTCGAAGTCTTCTTTGATTTTATTAAATACCTCCTCTTTATAATCTACTAAGTCCATTTTATTAACACAGAGGACCAGGTGTTTTATTTGCAACAGCGAAGCAATGAAAGCGTGGCGGCACGTTTGCTCCACAATTCCATTTCTGGCATCAACCAGTACGATTGCAAGATTGGCCGTGGAAGCACCGGTTACCATGTTTCTTGTATATTGAATATGTCCTGGTGTATCGGCGATGATAAATTTTCTCTTTGGAGTAGCAAAATACCGATAAGCAACGTCGATGGTAATACCCTGCTCTCTTTCTGCCCTCAGGCCATCTGTCAGCAAAGCCAGGTTCACGTGGCCGTCCCCACTTTGTTGGCTGGTTCTCTCAATAGCTTCCATCTGATCTTCAAAAATGGCCTTGCTATCATGCAGCAAGCGGCCGATCAGTGTGCTCTTCCCATCATCTACACTACCAGCGGTGGTGAACCTTAGCAGGTCCATATTCAAATACTCCTGTGTTGTTTGTGAGGTGTCCATTCAATAATATATTCTATGTTCCTAAAAATATCCCTGCTTTTTCCTGTCTTCCATAGCCGCTTCCGACCTTTGATCATCTGCTCTGGCTCCCCGCTCCGTTATTCTGGCAGAGGCTACTTCCTGAATAATTTTTTCAAGCGTATCAGCATCCGATTCGACAGCGCCAGTACAGGTCATATCTCCGACGGTCCTGAATCTTACGGTCTTTTCTTCATATGTTTCGCCATCCAGCAAAGTTATAAACGAGCTTTTACCTAATAAAACGTTATTTCTATTTACAATGACGCGTTGATGGGAAAAATAAATCGATGGAATACTCAGCTTTTCCAAAGCAATATATTGCCACACATCCATCTCTGTCCAATTGCTGAGCGGAAATACCCTAAAGTGTTCGCCCACATGTTTTTTGCCATTAAAGATATTCCAGAGCTCAGGGCGCTGATTTTTAGGATCCCATTGTCCAAACTCGTCTCTATGGGAGAAAAAACGCTCTTTAGCCCTGGCTTTTTCTTCATCCCTTCTGGCGCCGCCAAAGGCTGCATCAAACTGAAATTCTTCTACTGCATCTAGCAGCGTAATTGTTTGCAACCCATTTCGGCTGGGGTTTAACCCCTTTTCTTCTACCGCTCTGCCACTCTTAATAGAATCTTCCACATAGCGCACAATCAATTTGGCCCCTACCTGCTCTACCAGTTGATCGCGAAATGAGATGGTTTCTTCAAAATTGTGACCTGTATCAATATGCATCAAAGGAAAGGGGATTTTAGCAGGCCAAAAGGCTTTTTGTGCCAGCCGTACCATCACAATGGAATCCTTGCCTCCTGAAAATAAAAGCACAGGCTTCTCAAATTGGGATGCCACCTCCCTCATTATATATATCGCCTCGGATTCTAATTGTTTTAAATGTGTTAAATTATATCGGCTCATTTATTCAAAATGATTTTAGATCTAAATTATCGGTACAAAAAATTTAATCATATCCTGAAGACAATCGTCAAGATTTTTTAAATCAGTATTTACGATCAGGGAAGGATTTTCAGGATTCTCAAAAGGAGAATCGATTCCGGTAAAGTTTTTAATTTCACCCCTTCGCGCTTTTGCATAAAGTCCCTTCACGTCTCTTTTTTCACAAACTTCAATCGGGCACTCCACAAAAACTTCATGGTACAGGTCATCGCCAATAATCTCCCTTGACATTTGTCTGATTGATGTTGTTGGACTAATAAAAGAGCAAATAGTGATGACCCCACAGTGAGCAAATAGCTTGGCAACTTCTGCTACCCTTCGAATGTTTTCTTCCCGGTCCTCTGCACTAAAACCCAGGTTTGCATTTAAACCGGTACGTAGATTATCACCATCCAATATTTGCGTCAATTTCCCGCTATCATGGAGATATTTTTCAAACGATTTGGCCAAGGTACTTTTTCCCGATCCGGAAAGGCCCACCATCCAGATAACTATTCCTTTTTGTTGCAATAGTCGTTCTTTATCAGCTTTACCTAATATCTGATCAAATATGGGATGAATATTTTCCAAACCGCTATATTGTTGGTTTATTAAATTTAAAGGCACAAAAATAGTATTTAAAAGAATATATAATAAATCTTTCTTAATTTATTATATTTTTGAGATTCATTAATGGATCGTCGAATGCAGGATACAATCAATATAGATGTTATAAGACAAATAGCACGGGAAGCGGGAAAAGAAATTCTGAGAATTTATAATGATTCGGATTTTTCACAGGTAGTTGATTTCAAAGATGACAATTCACCACTAACATTAGCCGACAAGGCCTCTCATCAGGTCATTGTAAAGGCGTTGAACGAAGCTTACCCCAATATACCGATCATCTCCGAGGAAGGAAGTGATGTCCCCTACGATCAAAGAAAAGAATGGTCGTGTTTTTGGCTTGTGGATCCCCTGGACGGCACCAAAGAGTTTATTAAACGAAATGGAGAGTTTACGGTGAATATTGCGTTGATAAAAGAAGGCAATCCGGTAATGGGCGTGGTTTACACCCCGGTTACTGACGAATTGTATGAGGGTTCGGTGGGTTATTACGCCAGAAAAATTCAACATGGCGATATTAGCGATTTGCAGGTAAATAAGAAGGATGGAAACAGGATTGCCGTCCGCAGCAAATCTCATCCTTCAAAGGAGGAAGAACAAATACTTAATGACTACAATGTGGTAGATAGCATTTCCGTCGGAAGTTCGCTCAAGTTTTGTATGCTGGCTGAGGGAAAAGCCGATATTTATTATCGACATGGTCCGACAATGGAATGGGACACGGCCGCCGGTCAGGCAGTATTGGAGGCAGCAGGAGGCGCAGTATATAAGAATACCGGAGATGAAATCTTCACCTACAATAAAGAAAGCTTATTGAATGGAAGCTTTTTGTGCCTTGGATAATAAACGCTTTATTATTTAGTAGGCGTTTTCGTCACCTCTTAAGAGAGAAGAAATGGTTAGAAAAATGATTTTGACGTCAAAAACCAGTGACCACTTTTCAATATAAAACCTATCCAGCTTCACCCTGTTTTTCATAAGGTTGATAGATTTGGTTTCTCCCCTGAAACCTTTGGCTTGTGCAAGCCCTGTGATGCCTGGCTTAACAAAGTGTCTGGCCATGAACTTTTCAATGACTTTGGAATATTCTTCCGTATGCTTTAGCATGTGAGGCCTGGGCCCTACCACAGACATGTGACCTAGTAAAACGTTAAAAAACTGAGGCAATTCATCGAGACTGGTTTTCCGTAGGAAGGAACCAATTCTGGTGATCCTGCGATCATTTTTAGTGGCCTGCTTGGAGTCATCATCGTGATTGATATACATGGTTCGGAATTTATAACAGGAAAAGCTCCTGTTATCCTTACCGGTCCTTTTTTGTTTGAAAAATACGGGACCTCTCGAATCCAGCCTAACCAGCAATGCCAGTAAGGGAAACAACCAGCTAAACACGAAAAAGATGACCAGTGTTGAGAAGAGGATATCAAATGTCCGCTTCATCACGATATTTTTTCTATCGTCCAGTGGTGTATTGGAGACATTTAATACCGGAATGTAGTCATATCTTTCAAGGCTGAGAGATTTTGAAGAGAATCCTCTGAAATCAGTTAAAAGCTTTACCTTGACAAGGTGCTTGTCCCCAAAATCGATCAGATCCTTTATTAAGGAATATTGCACGTAGGGGAGACAGCAATAAATGTCATCCACCTTATTTTCTTGAACGTATTCCTCGATATCCTTATACGTGCCTAAAATTCTGTCACCAATCTTTTTGTTATCAAAAAAACCGAGAAATTTAAATCCGAATTCAGGATGTAATCTGAAAAAGCGATGCAGCTCTTCGGCCAGCTCTCCATGTCCTACAATGACCACCCTGCGGAAGTTAAACCCTTGCTTTCTATACATTCTTAGTAAATAAAAGAATGCCGATTTCCAGAAAAAGAGCGAAACACTAAAAATCAGGTAAGTAGTAAAGAACTGCTCCCTTGAATATAGTTCCTGCGCCCTGAAAATAAACCAGAAAGCCGAAACAACTAGTAGGTGCAACGTGATGAGGGTCAAATGGCTCCTTAGTATCGTCGCCATCCTGGAGATCCTTGAAATCTTATAAGGTCTGGAGATAATTGCCAGTACAATCCAGATAATGTTAAAGAGTAAAAGCGAGTAAAAATAAGGATCGCTTAACCAACCAGCGCCAAAACTGAATCTGTCGTAAGTGTCATTGCTCGGATTAAATAACTTGAACTTGATCAGGTAAGAAAAAAGGAAGGAAATATTTAATATAAATATATCTCCTAAGGCATGTATGTGTTTTATGTATTTTGAGTATCCTGTTGGCAAAACTGTAAAATATTAAACTGGTTCTAATAATTTCCGCAAATATATGTCCTTAGCATTTAATTAAGCAACGTTAATTGCAAATTTGACTATGGATTGTAAAAACTTTAGATAACTTTCTAATTTAAAGTTACATAGGTTGTCAATTTATTAACTATGACTCCGAACGAAATCATTAGAATTACTTGTTAGTTGAATTTTAAGACTGTTTTTTTAATCTAATTTCCCCTTTGACAGGTTAATGGCTGAAAGGTTTATTTGTAACCCTTACAAATTATTGTTGAAAAACCTGTGTTAATTGGCTTAATAGCCATTTTCAGAGATTTTATGTTATTTGTTTTCGCATTTTCCATGATCGGGATAGACATAACTAATTATTCTTGCTGTTATATAATTTGGCGTTCTCAGCAATTCTTATAAAAGTCTTTGGAATAATCATTTTTTTCGCAATAGTTGTAATTTGCTTAAAAATATTACCTGGACCTTTTTGGTGAAATGAAACAATTAAATATAAACATAGGATGTTGTGAGAATCGCTCTGGTAATCAGATGTTTAAGTTTGATATCGTTTTGGTTTCATAATTAAAACTATTAAATAAAAAAATCGTTGACTGCAACAACACTGTTAATACAACCGGCCGATGAAATACCCTACTCTTGGGGAGGGTATTTTTAAATTATTTTAAAAAAAAATTCTCAACCGGGAACTTTTCTCAGGTATTTTAAACTCTAAACAATTTTATTGTTACCGTTTTGTAAGCTTGCCTACATATTAATAAAATAAACGAGACTATTTTTAGAGCCAGTTTGGAATTATACGGATTGTTTTAGAATTTGAATATTGTTCCAGTATCCTAACCGTCATTCTTCAATATGAAAAAAACCTATAACTTCGAAGACCTTCTAGAACCAGTCTCCGTGGCCGATTACAGTCAGCTGGAGGAAAAAATACCGGCACATGCTTTGGTTGAAAATGTAGACCTGGTAGTTATTAAATACGGGGATAATTTTTCTATATTATATGGCCGGTGTTTACATCGGGGAGCCCTGTTAAGCGATGGTGAGGTAGTAGGGGATAATTTAATTTGCGGCTTACATCAGTGGGACTACAGGATCGATACCGGGGTTTCTGAATATAACAACGACGAATTCTTACACAAATTCCGCGCTGCTAAGAAAGATAGTCAAATTTACGTTGATGCCAGCGAGGTTAGAGCCTATCACGAGAAATATCCTCAACCCTTTGACAGATCTCAATACCTGGGAAGTTACGCGGATACCCATCCTGAGGCCACGGAGCCATATACGTTGTATATCAAGGAGTTGGCTCAAAATGGGCTTAAAAATTATGGGCATCACGGTCCTACTATGGCCATGGGTGTTGACAGAAATACCTTGCCAAAGTGGGAGGATATTCAGTTTTTGCCTGCTCAGTTATCACGAAGGCCACTTTTAGATGACGAAGAAGTCAGCACAGGTGTCACAATCGGACCCAATGCCGGAAAACCATTACACCTGGATATACCCATATTTGTGTCGGATATGTCCTTTGGCGCCTTATCGCGGGAAGCAAAAATTGCACTGTCAAAGGGAGCCGAAATGGCCGGTACGGGAATCTGTTCAGGCGAAGGCGGTATGCTCCCGGACGAACAGCTCAGCAATTCCAGGTATTTTTACGAACTGGCTTCTGCGCAATTCGGGTTTAGTTGGGACAAGTTGAAAAATGTACAGGCTTTTCATTTTAAAGGAGGTCAGGGTGCTAAAACCGGAACCGGTGGCCACCTGCCAGGCCATAAGGTTTCCAAGGAAATAGCAGAAGTACGGGGATTAAAAGAAGGCGAATCGGCGATCAGTCCGGCCACTTTCCCCAATTTTCACGGTATAGAAGACTTCAAGAATTTTACTGATAAGGTGAGAGAAGTTACCGGCGGAATTCCTGTGGGATTTAAAATTGCGGCAAGCAGAATTGAGGAAGACATTGAATTTGCCCTTAAAGTAGGTGTCGATTACATTATTCTGGATGGTAGAGGAGGTGGAACGGGGGCTGCGCCAACCATCCTCAGAAACAATATTAATGTACCTACTATCCCGGCTTTGGCAAGAGCAAGAAAATTCCTGGATGAGCAAAATGCAACGCATGTCTCCTTGATAATCACAGGTGGATTACGGGTTGCCGAGGATTTTGCTAAGGCCATGATGCTTGGTGCCGATGCCATAGCTGTGTCAAATGCTGCTATCCAGGCCATCGGTTGTTTGGGAATGCGCGCCTGCCAAACCAATAATTGTCCGGTTGGCATTGCCACGCAAAAAGAAAACCTGAGGGCAAGACTTGAGATACAAAGCTCTGCCAAGCAACTATTTAACTTCTTCACCGCCACCAATGATTTAATTAAGGTGGTGGCTAGAGCCTGCGGTCACAAGGACATTACCAGTTTTGATAGCCAGGACCTCTCAACCTTCAATTACGATATTCACAAACTTACAGGTATACAATACGCCGGCATAAAGCCATGATCGTTAATGCAATTTCTGGACCTTTAATTTACACCCCATGACTGACCCTAAAACTAGCTTGAAATGGTATAAGGTATTAGACAAAATAGAAGATCTCCCTGAGGGTAGGGTGACAACCGTCACAGCCAAACACCAAGGTATATGCTTAGCTCATTTTGAAGGAAAAATTTGTGCCCTGGACAATAAATGTCCTCATCAGGGTGGACCATTGGGCGAAGGCAGCATTGAAAATGGCTTGCTGAGATGTCCCTGGCACGGGTGGGATTATCACCCCTGTACAGGAAAAGCGCCAGGCTATGATGATGGTGTCGCCACCTTTCCGGTGGAAATAAGGGAAGGATCAGTTTACGTCGGTATTGAGGAGGAAGATTCTCATGAACCGACGGTGTCCGATATCATGGTTGAGACAATGGTCAACTGGGGGATCAATACAGTTTTCGGTATGGTGGGGCACTCAAACCTTGGATTGGCTGATGCTATGAGGAGACAGGAGCAAAAAGGTAATTTGAAATTTTATGGTATCCGACACGAGGGAGCCGGCGCCTTTGCAGCTTCGGCCTATGGCAAATTAATGGGCAAACCCGCCGCCTGCTTTGCTATAGCCGGACCAGGATCTACTAACATGTTTACCGGACTGTGGGATGCTAAGGTAGACAGAGCCCCAATATTGGCCCTTACAGGACAGGTGGCCTCCCAGGTGGTGGGTACGGGAAATTTTCAGGAGGTTGATCTGGTCAGAGCGTTTAGTACGGTGGCAGAATTTAACCACCGCGTGCTAAGCACCAGCAAGCATAGCGAGCTGATGGCACTGGCTGTAAAACATGCGATTTTAAAACGTGATGTTTCCCATCTTACCTTTCCGGATGAAATCCAGGAAACCGCTCCTGAGAAAGGAGAAGCAGCTCAAACGCCGGAAGGCCGGATTACACCGCTACAAATCTCACCTCCCGGGGAAAGTTTAGACAAGGCCGTTTCTATGATAAAAAGTGCCAAAAGGCCTGTTATCATTGTAGGTCACGGGGCAAAGTTTAACATGGAGGCGATTATTGCTTTTGCGGAAAGTATTCATTGTCCTGTTATGACAACGTTTAAAGGAAAAGGACAGATTTCAGATCACCATCCTCTTGGATGTGGGGTGTTGGGAAGAAGTGGTACGCCCATTGCCTCCTGGTTTATGAATGAGGCAGATCTGCTTTTGGTGCTTGGCGCCTCATTTTCTAATCACACAGGGATTACCGATCATAAACCAACAATTCAGGTTGACTTTGATCCGCTGGCATTAAGTAAATTCCACAAGATTGATTGCCAGGTTTGGGGTGAAATTGGCGTTACCATAGATTTGATTTCAAAGGCGGTGGCAGGTCATATGAATACCTTCGATCAAAGGCCTGAAATCGAAGAAAGATGGCATATATGGAAAGCGGAAAAGCAAAAAAGACTGAAGGATAACCATGGGAAAGGCGTTAGCTCCATTGCGGTATTCGAAGCTATGAATCAATTAATGCCTGAAGATGCAGTTATGTGCGTGGATGTTGGCAACAATGCCTATTCCTTTGGCAGATATTATGAAAGCAAGCAAAATACGTTTTTAATGTCAGGATATCTTGGCTCGATAGGGTTTGCCTTTCCCGCCGCCTTGGGCGCCTGGACGGCTGTAGGCAAGGAACGACCGATTATTGCGGTAGCCGGCGACGGGGGATTTTGTCAATACCTTGCTGATTTAACCACCGCTGTGAAGTATGAAATGGATATTAAAGTTATTATCCTGAATAACTTTGAACTTGGAAAAATCTCCAAAGAGCAAAGGGCCGGAGAATTTGACGTTTGGGCTACCAGCCTGCACAATCCGGAATTTGCCGAATATGCCAACGGGTGTGGCGCCTTAGGTATTAAAGTGACTGAAAAGGAAGACCTGGCTGATGCTATGAAGAAAATACTGGATCACAAGGGTACGGCACTGCTGGAGGTTATTGCCGATGTCGATTTAATTTAAAGCCCATGTTTGATGCCTTAACCATCATCGTTGCCATTGCGGCTTTATTCAGCTATTTCAACCACCGGCTGCTGAAACTTCCTGTAACCATTGGACTTTTAATGCTTTCTCTGGTACTGGCCTTAATTTTTGCCGCGCTTAGGGAGGTGAGCCCGGATGTGTTTCACCAGGCTTGTGAAATCGTTTTGACCATCAACTTTAGAGAAATTCTGATGAATGTGATGTTGAGCTTTTTACTATTCGCAGGGGCTATGCATGTTGATTTGAAGGTACTGGAAAAGGAAAAGTGGGCCGTCCTGCTTTTTGCCACACTGGGGGTCTTGATTTCAACTTTCATAGTAGGTGCTTTGGGTTATGTGGTATTTAATGCCATCGGCTTGCAAATACCCTTTATTCATTGTTTGCTTTTCGGAGCTTTAATATCTCCAACAGATCCCATAGCGGTTCTAGCCATTTTAAAAGATGCCCGAGCCAGTAAGAGCCTGGAGCTTAAGATTTCAGGGGAGTCGCTGTTTAATGATGGGGTGGGTGTGGTAGTTTTTTTAAGCATAGCCATGGTATCTGATATGGGCCTCGAAGATTTTGAGGTATCCGAAATATTTCACCTCTTTGCGGTGGAGGCGCTGGGCGGTGTGGCTTATGGTCTGGTGTTGGGGTATGTCGGTTATTTATTAATCAAGTCCGTAGACGATGCACCAAAGATAGAAGTACTGATCACGATTTCAATTGCTATGGGAGGATATGCATTAGCGGGGATTTTAGGTGTTTCGGGACCGCTGGCGATGGTAGCGGCAGGTTTGCTGATTGGAGAGAGGTTGTGTTCCGGCAGGTTTTCCGAAAAATCAAAGGAACATCTGGATATCTTTTGGGAAATGCTGGATGAAATATTGAATGCAGTGCTCTTTGTTTTGATAGGATTGGAAGTTTTAACGTTATCGTTCGAGTTTACCTATTTCGTCGCCGGTTTGGTCTCTGTGGTCATCGTACTGGTGGCCCGGTTTTCTTCCGTTGGGTTATCCTATTCATTGTTGAAAAATCAGGATCATTCAAAGATCAAAACAATTGGCATTTTAACATGGGGGGGACTGAGAGGAGGTATTTCAGTGGCCCTGGCATTGTCATTAGAGCCGTCCATGTCCAGGGAAATGATTGTTTTTATTACTTACATGGTCGTCGTTATATCTGTATTGCTTCAGGGGCTTACTATAAAATCGATGGTCAAAAGATTAACTACTTAAACACAAAATTATGTCAGCTGAATCACTTCGGGATTGGAAAATGCATGAAAAAACAAACCTTAAAACCAAAAAGCTACTGGCCGCCAGGATTGAATTACACCGGGCCGTACAATTGGTCGGAGCGGTGGGCCGATCCTATTCGCCGCCCTCAGGTGAGGATGAATATGGTAGCCTGGAATGGAATAATGTTAGCAAGTTGCTGGTAAGTGTACCGGTTGGCCAGGAGGAAAAAATTTATGCGGGGTTGAGCCTGGCTAAATTTAACCTGGGTCTGTATAGCCAAAATGGTAGGTTAATTGAAGGGATGGATTTAAAAAAATGCACCCTGAGTGGGGCGGTGAATTGGCTAAAAGTGTCTCTGGGAAAAGCCGGCCTGCAAGGAGAAAAACTAACGATGGAATTGCCCTATGAGATCCCGGAATATGCCGGAGATACTGAAAAAAAATTCAAATACAAACCAAAAAATACTTTTAAAGAGTTTTCAAATTTATATGAAAATGCCGCTTTAATTTTAAGTCATTATCGCGAGAACAATGATCACGCCTCAGAAATTAAATGCTGGCCCCACCATTTTGATATTGCGATGCAATTGATTTTCGAAGGAGAGGGCAATCCCGATGAAAAAAAGTATGTTGGGTTGGGGTTTTCGCCCGGAGACGAGAACTATAAAAGGCCCTACTACTATATTAACCTGTGGCCAGCCCCTGACATCCCGCTGTCGGATTTGCCGTCAATTCAGGGCGGCAAGTGGAATATTGAGGGCTGGTTTGGTGCTACCCTTGACATCAAAAATTTCAAAAAGATAAATGACGCACAGGCACAGATGGAATTGGTGAAAACATTTTACGATGCGGTACTTTCGGAAATTTTTAAAATTATTGGCCGGGAAGCTTAATCTCACATCATTTTCCATCTAAAAATCGATTAACCAAAATTTAGGAAGTAGGTCCTGCTCCTGTGATTAATTGACTTTAGGCCTTGCGCCACACAGGAGTATAGGCAGGCCTTTGAGATGAAAAAATGGAGTGAGATGCAGCCAAACGCAAAATACCTACTTTTTGTCCTATCATCCCAAAATTCAAAAAAAGTCAAGATTTATTCGATAGGTTTTTGTAATTTCATCGCCACCAGTTTTGACAACAACCCAAACTGATCATTTATTTTTTATTTTGATGATGATCTGTGAAAAATGACTTTTAAGCTGAAGTTTAAAAACAAAGTTATATCGGGTATTTAACCATGAATTTAATTTATAGACTATGAAGAATCTTGACTCCCTGGATTGGATTGTAATAGGGGTGTATTTTTTAGTATTAATTGCTGTCGCCGTTTGGGTGATCATGCAAAAGCAAAAAAACACGGAAGATTATTTTTTAGCAGGCAGGAACATTGGATGGTTTGTGGTAGGAGCGTCTATTTTTGCCTCTAATATAGGATCCGAACACGTTGTTGGATTGGCTGGGGCAGGAGCGGGAGATAAGATGCCCATGTTGATATATGAACTACACGCCTGGTTGGTCTTGATGTTAGGTTGGGTATTTCTGCCGTTTTATGCCAGGAGCGGGGTTTTTACGATGCCTGAATTTTTGGAGAAACGCTTTAACGCCAAGGCCCGATGGATTCTTTCAGTATTTTCGCTGGTAGCTTATATATTGACCAAGGTGTCGGTGACAATTTATGCAGGGGGTGTCGTTGTTTCGTCACTGCTGGGCATTAACTTTTGGGTAGGCGCCTTGTCGACGGTGGTCCTGACCGGGATTTATACCGTGTTGGGTGGCATGAGAGCAGTGGTATATACGGAAACTTTACAAACCATTGTTTTGGTTTTAGGTGCTGGTACCTTGACTTTCCTGGGTTTGCAGGCCGTCGGTGGTTGGACAGAATTGAAATCGACCGTCGGTGCGGAATATTTCAACATGTGGCGACCGGCTTCCGATCCGGACTTTCCATGGCCAAGCTTGTTTTTTACCAGTACTATTGTGGGTATATGGTATTGGTGTACCGATCAATACATTGTGCAACGGGTCCTGACGGCGAAAAGCATTAAGGAGGGGCGACGCGGAACCATTTGGGGAGGGTTTCTAAAACTAATGCCGGTATTTTTATTTTTAATTCCGGGCGTAGTTGCCCTGGCGTTGAAACAAAGAGGTGAAATACATTGGGATTCGCCAGACCAGGCATTCCCGGTGTTAATGAGTAACCTGTTGCCTTCGGGTATGAGAGGGTTGGTGGCAGCCGGCCTGCTGGCAGCGCTGATGAGTTCGTTGGCTTCGGTTTTTAATTCCTGCTCTACCCTATTCACCGTTGATATTTATAAAAAATTAAAACCGGAAACGCCTGAAAAGGATTTACTGAGAATCGGCAGAATCGCTACTTTTATTGTGGTAGTTCTCGGAATTTTCTGGATACCGATCATGGCTAATATTTCCGGTGTTTTATATGAGTACCTTCAAAAGGTACAGTCCTATATATCGCCTCCTATAGCAGCTGTTTTCCTTCTGGGAATATTTTACAAAAGAATTAATTCCAGAGGAGCGTTGGCAACATTGATCGTTGGTTTTGCCATTGGTGCATTGCGTATGGTGCTGGAACTGGCAAAGGATAGTTTGGCGGAAGGAAGCATATTCCATCAGCTTGGCTCTATGAACTTTCTGACTTTCGGAGCCTATTTTTTCTTTATTTGCGTCATTATAGCTATCGTAGCTAGTCTTACCGCCCCGGAAGCATCGGCGGAGAAACTGGAAGGATTAACATTTTCTACCCTGACACCGGAACAAAAGAATGCCAACAAAAACAGTTATAACTGGATAGATATTATTTCCTCACTGGTGGTTCTGGCTATTGTTATTTATGTAATGGTTTCTTTTAGTGGGTAGAGATGGTAGACAGGTTTGTAATTTCTGATTTCCGGACAAAACCAGGCGCCAATTTTACTGATCAAAGAAACTTTTACGCTTGTAGTATTTCAGATCCTTCAGCAAAGCTGATTTGATTCGCACGGTAAAGGCATAGGAAGTAAATCTTCCAAATGGTGTCCAGTTGAAAACCATCATCCAGCAGTTGAGGTCGCGGGTAACATCCATCCGGGTTTGGGTAAATTCTTTTTTCTCAATATCATATCCGGAAGAAAAACCAATATCCCATTTGGGGGTAAGCTTTATGTTGCCATTGAATCGGATACCCTGGGCAATGACAGCGTCCTGAAAACCGCGTTTGCTATAGTTTAGGGTATACGTGACCCTTAGATCCCAGGGTACGTCGAAATCCACATATAACCCGGGATCACCATTAATGTAACCGAGATCCTCAGGTCTGGCAGATTCTTGCTGCCGTTCCAGTTCGTCATTAAGGCCCGTATCACGATCATTGTTGTTCCCGGTATTTTTTTTGTTTGATTTGGGATTTAAACTGGTGCCAAGCGATAGCCGCGCAGAGGTAATCTGGCCCAATCCACCACCATTGTTCCATGCAAAGTCATTTACGCGGCGTTGAACGACCGTTTTGGTGCCGTTCTCATTGACCGTTATAGGTTCCAGCAGTTGGTAGATGTAAGGGTCGACCGTGGCGCTGGTAGCTAAATTTACTTTTTTGTTAAAGAGCTTCGTCCTTAAGGTCAGATTGATATTGGAAAGGTTAAAGGAATCAGCCACAAGATTATAACTTGTTGACAATCCAAAGTTATCAATCAAAGACACTTTTACCGGTTTACCGGTAGTATCATTCTTGGGAATGGTTTTCATTTCCAGGTTGTTGCTGATAGAAAGGCTTATGGCCCCTGATTCGCCGGCCTGGGGTGAGCCGAAAACAAAACGATCAAACCTGGATATCAACCTCTCGGTTCCGGAAGTATCGGTTTGTACATTTTTATAGAAGCCAAATTCTTCCTTTGAAAAATCAGGACTATAGCTGAAGCTCAAGGAAGGCCTGATCGTATGGCGAATGGCCTGCACCCGCTTCCCCTCTTTAAATTGATAAGTACCATAGACATTGGTATTTAAACTGACCCCCCCACTATAGGAATAAGCACGAGAAAATTTTCTGATCGTATCTATTCGTACAGCGTTTGCATTTTCATCGAAGAAGTAATCTAACTTATTGGGGTACCACAATTCCTCATAATTGAATGAGGGGCTCAAGGTAAAATATTTAAATAATTTGAAAGTAGTTGAAACGGGTATAATGTGTTTTCCCCCTATTTTGGCACGATCCAGCAGCAGGTCAGCATTGTCGAAGTTAAAGCCGATGATAGAGTCATTCAAAGGATTTTCGTTGAGCACATCAAACCCCGTAGCGCTGGAGACCCGGTTGTTGGAGATCTGCACAGTGGAGTTAAACCGGTAGGAGAAGTTAATTTTCTCATACCACTTGCTCCCATTGCTTCCTTTTTTCTTAAAAGGGTTTATACGGCTCATGTTTAAACTGAAATCCGGAAAGGTCATATTCACCACACCGGTCGCTACATTTTGATTGTGTCTGGCGCTCATGGCAATATTGATGGGCGTGCGATTAAATGTTTTGGAGTAAGTCACATTAGATGAAAACTGTGCGGTTGTATTCCTTTCTACCGATTGTACCACGTTTTCATTGTAGGAGGAGGTACCAGCATTCACACTGGCAGAGAACCGTCCTGTACCTCGGGATTGAGGTGTGTGACTCCAACGGATCCAAAATGTGTTTAACGCTACAGAATCTTCTTCATCGCCACTGACAATTTTTTCATAGGAGAAATTGAAATTTCCGTTGTATCGGTACCTTTTTTTATAGGTCGAGGTGATACTTGTTCCCACGCCACCCTTGCTGTAGATGGATCCTAGTACATCCAGATCAATGTAATCATTAATAGCCCAATAGTAGCCGCCGTTTCTCAGAAAGAAACCTCTTCTTTGCTCTTCTCCGTAAGTAGGAATGCGGACTCCGGATGCTTTTTCCTTGGGTGAGGGGAACATCCCAAAGGGAATAAATAAAGGCGTTGGCACATCTCCGATAAACAGCTGTGCCGGGCCTACCAGTATTTTCTTTTTTGGAACTACCTTAATTTTTTTAGATTTTATGTAAGTACCTGCCACGGGTGTTTCGCAGGGACAAAACCGGCCGTCGGCAATAAAGAGATCATCATACTGATTCTTTTTTACCTTATCACCCAATAAAAAACCTTCCCCCTGCTCGGTTATAACATTATAAATGATGGCTTTCTTGGTTTTAAAATTATATCTTATACTATCCGTGGTATATTCGGCTGCCCCCTGTTTAAAAACCGGATGGCCGATTATTTTACCGGTGGAATCAACGCCGGGTTTTGCCAGTACAGATTCATTAATAAAGTCAATGGCGATGTAATCTCCCGATAATTCTATATCACCATAGGTTATTTTTGCGTTTCTGTATAAGTGAATGGTTTGGGTAACCACATCGAGACTTTGTGAGTCGGAGGAGACGTATTTTATCAAAGTGCTTAAGTCGCCTGTTTGTTCGGGTTGGGTAGCAAGGGAGTCACTTTCGACGGTAGTGGTATCTGTGACAGCCTCTATAGGCTTTAAATTTACCGAATCAGGGGGTTTTTCCTGGCTGTACGAAACATGGGCAATTAATAGGAAAAGCCCAATAAATGCGTAATTGAATTTGTACAACAGTTTCTTCGGTTTTTGAGAAAATTTTAGAATTTTGTGTAAAGTTACCAGATAAAGATTTAACAAACGAAATATCGTGAGAAATAAAATATTAGTACTTTCGGTGGGATCATTGTTATTTTTCGGGTCATTTAACCTTTTCCACACTTTTAAATATAAAGTGAAAAAGATTGTTATCGACGCCGGCCATGGTGGCAAAAACTGGGGTACAACAGGGAAAATTTCAAAGGAAAAAAATGTTGCATTGGCAATTTCCAAAAAACTGGGAAGAATTCTTAGCGAAAAAATGAGTGGTGTAGAGATCATTTTGACTCGTAACAATGATACCTTTATTGGCCTTAATGAGCGTGCTGAGATAGCAAACAAAAATAGTGCCGACCTGTTTGTTTCCATCCATTGCAACTCCTCGGGTAACAGTAGAGCGCAAAATGTGAAAGGAACAGAAACCTGGGTAATGGGTATGAACAAGCTCTCCTCGAACCTCGATGTGGCGAAAAGAGAAAATGCGGTGATATTGCTGGAGGAAAATTACCAGGAAAAATATGAAGGATATGATCCCGACTCTCCCGCTTCCAATATTTTGTTTTCACTTTACCAAAATGCCTATCTCAATAACAGTTTAAAGCTGGCGGAAAAAATTGAATACCAGTTTAAAAATAGGGTAGGTAAAAATAGCCGTGGCGTAAAACAGGGGCCTTTTTTAGTATTGCATAAATCTTATATGCCAAGCGTGTTGGTGGAAGTTGGCTTTTTAACTAACCCGCAGGAAGAAAAGGAATTAAATGATGCTTTGAAGCAGACCTATGTTGCTTCAGCCATTTATCGCGCCATCAGAGATTATAAACAAGACGTGGAATCGTTGAGCGAATAATTTTATTTGTGAAGTTTAAAGTTTAATTTTCCAGGGGTTTTAAGATATGCGGGGAATACTAACGACCATTGGTATTGATCGTTAGATTAGGCTTAGTAATTTTAAAATATTTTTCGTGTGAAAATGTCAAAGGAATTCAAGGTTGGGTTATTGGCTATTGTTGCCGGCTCCACGCTATATATTGGTTTCAATTTTCTGAAAGGGATCGATTTATTTTCAAATACCCATAAATACTATGCCTTCTATGAGAATATTGATGGGCTGGCAGTGTCAAATCCTGTCAGGTTGAACGGGTATGATGTCGGGAGGGTAAGTGATATTAATATTGTTCAGGAACAAAATAATATAGTCAAGGTTGAATTCGATATCCAGAAAAGGCTGGTTATTGGCCAATCTACGCAGGCGGAATTGACAACCGATTTATTGGGAAGTAAGTCAGTAGTGTTGAAAATGAAGGATGGAGATACGCCGTTGGAATCCGGCGGAACGATCCAAGGTACTGTGGAACAGGGCCTGATGGAAACACTATTGGATAGTACAGATCCGCTGAAATCTACTATCATAAAAGTAAATGAACTTTTGATAGGGTTTTCTGATTCAAAGCTAAAACTTGACTCCGCCCTGGTCAATTTTACAAAAACCGCACAAAAAATTAATCGGGCGCTCGATCAGAATCAAAGAAATATTCTTAAAATCACCGACGATTTATCAGAATTGACCGGAATTTTAAAAGATGAGCAGGACGGTGTCAAACCATTGCTGGCCAATGTCAATACCATTACCGATTCGCTGAAAGTGCTTGAATTATCCAGGACGGTAGACAACCTGAATAAGACTTTAAGTTCTCTGAAGAGCACCATGGATAAAGTAAACAATGGAGCCGGTTCCATGGCAAAATTCATGAATGACGATTCCTTGTACACCAATCTCAATCACACAGCGGAAGACCTTGATAAATTATTGATAGATTTTAGAGAAAACCCAAAAAGATATGTCCATTTCTCGTTATTCGGGAAAAAAGATAAATGAGCAACTTCAAATGGCGATAGATTTAGAATTCAATAAAAATGAGGATGCCTACAAACAGCTATGTTATTTATTAAAAACCAGGCTTGACAAAGTTAAATTAGGAGGAGGGGAAAAGAAGATTGAAAAACATCACGAAAAGGGCAAGTTAACCGCACGGGAAAGAATAGATTATCTCACTGACGAAAATACTGATTTTTTGGAAATTGGCGCCTTGACTGCAGAAGGTATGTATGAAGATGTCGGCGGGTGTCCCTCGGCTGGTGTGGTGACAGGAATAGGCAAGGTAAGCGGAAAACAATGTGTAATCGTTGCCAATGACGCCACGGTAAAAGCCGGCGCCTGGTTTCCGATGACCGCCAAAAAAAATCTCAGGGCACAGGAAGTTTCTATGGAAAACAGATTGCCTATTATCTATTTGGTGGATAGCGCAGGTGTGTTTTTACCGATGCAGGACGAGATCTTTCCCGACAAGGAGCACTTTGGCCGGCAGTTCCGGAATAATGCTAAGATGTCTTCCATTGGCATTATCCAGATTGCGGCGATTATGGGGAGCTGTGTGGCGGGAGGCGCATATCTGCCCATTATGTCTGACGAAGCGATGATTGTCGATAAAACCGGGTCGATATTTCTGGCCGGCTCTTACCTGGTAAAGGCCGCCATTGGAGAAAGTATAGACAATGAAACGCTGGGAGGCGCTACGACTCACTGTGAGATCTCCGGTGTCACAGATAACAAATTTGCCAATGACCAGGAGTGCCTGGATGCTATCCGCGCTATTTTCGATAAGATTGGGGACTTTGAAAAAGCTGGGTTCAACCGCGCAAAACCAGCCCCCCCCAAAAAAGATATCCAGGAAATTTATGGCATTTTTCCCAAGGATAGGGTGAAACCCTATGATACGTTGGAAATAATTGAGCGATTGGTAGATGACTCTCAATTTGATCAATATAAACCTCTTTACGGAAAAACCATTTTATGTGGCACGGGCAGGGTCGATGGATGGGCCGTTGGTATTGTGGCCAATCAACGAAAGATAGTTAAATCAAAAAAGGGGGAAATGCAAATGGGAGGTGTTATCTATTCCGATTCGGCAGATAAGGCCGCCAGGTTTATTATGAACTGTAACCAGAGAAAAATCCCGTTGGTATTCCTGCAGGATGTCAGCGGATTTATGGTCGGAAGTAAAGCCGAACACGGTGGTATTATCAAAGATGGCGCTAAAATGGTCAATGCTATGGCCAATTGTGTAGTGCCCAAATTTACCTTTATCATGGGTAATTCCTACGGGGCCGGAAATTATGCTATGTGCGGTAAAGCTTACGATCCCAGGTTAATCTACGCCTGGCCAACATCTCAGATCGCGGTGATGAGCGGTTCTGCGGCTGCCAATACCCTTTTACAAATAAAAGTCGCCGCCTCTCAGGCAAAAGGAGAGGCGTTGTCAGAAGCGGAAAAGCAAGAGCATTTAAAAGAAATTACGGATCGCTATGATCAGCAGCTAAGCCCCTATTATGCAGCCAGTAGGTTATGGGTAGACGGTATCATTGATCCGGTAGAAACCAGAAAAGTAATCTCCATGGGAATAGAGGCTGCCAACCATGCACCGTTGGAAAAATTTAATGTGGGTGTAATTCAGACCTAGCAAGCGGTTTTTTTATTCAATTTATGCAACAAATTTTCTATAATCAGATGAGTAATGGACAAAAAGGAATTTAAGGCACTGGTTTCCCTGTTGGATGACGATGACGAAGAGATCATTGCACACGTGGAAAAGAAGATTGTTTCCCTGGGAAATCAGGTTATTCCTTACCTGGAAGAGGAGTGGGAAAATAATTTTAATACCGAAACACAGCGAAGGATTGAGGATTTGATTCATACCGTCCAGTTTGATGTTCTGAAAGAAAAACTAATCGCATGGAAAACGCAAAAAAATAAGGACTTACTGGAAGGTATGGCGCTGGTTGCCTCCTATCAATATCCGGATGTTGACGTCAATGAGTTAAGAAAAGATTTGGAGCAGATTTATTATGAGGCGTGGCTGCAGTTCAAACCCGATGTTCATCCTTTTGACCAGATCAAAATTCTCAATAGCGTTCTCTTCGGAAAACTAAAATTTGGCGCGAACAACAAAAACTTCCATTCCCCAGGAAATTCTATGATTAACGTTGTGCTGCAAACTAAAAAAGGCAATCCGCTCACGCTGTGTGTAATATATATGTTGGTAGCCCAAAAGCTAAAATTGCCGGTTTACGGGGTGAATTTGCCAAACCTTTTTATTCTTACCCACAAGACCAAGGAGGTGCAATTTTACATCAACGCTTTTAATCGCGGGTTAATTTTCACCAAGGAGGATATTGACAAGTATATTTCCGAACTATATCTGACCCAGAAAGACTCTTATTACCAACCTTGCTCTGAAATGGATATTATCAGAAGGGTCCTCAAAAACCTGGTTTTTTCCTTTGAAAAAATAGGTGATCATTACAAAAGCGAGGAGATTAAGATTTTGATCAATGCACTCGGAGAATCTGAATGACACGGGTATAAACAACCAGCGGCTGGGCGCAGCAAATGAGGTCTGGCTAATTTTTCTTAATGATACATCCTGTCGGCCTGGTATGGCTGCTGGCCATCGCCTTTCCACTCAATACGGATGAAACGGCCTTGTCTATATAAGAAGTGGTCACGTCCTGAGGTACCTGGGGGTTGTCGTCAATAGCTCCACTGTAAACCACCTGAAAAGCGCTCCCCTTTTTTACCAGCAAAAAGACCTCCGGGGTCTTTGTCGCCCCAAACTGGTCACATACCGCCTGATTCTTGTCGGCCAGGTAAGGGAATGGAAATTGCTTTTCCGCCGCTTTTTCAGCCATTTTTTCAATACTGTCATTGCTGCTTTTAACCGGGTCATTGGGATTAACCAAAATAACCTGCAGTCCACGGCTGGCGTATTGCTGATGCAGTTTGAGAATTCTCTCCTCGTACAGCTTCGAATAAGGACAATAATTACTGGTGAAAATTATGGCAATCGCTTTTTTATTACTAAAATCCGTCAGAGACACCTCACGCTTGTTTGCCGCATTGACGAGCTTAAAATTTTCAACTGTCTTTTGTTGGGGAAAAGCAGCTGAAACAGTGATCAAAAACAGTAATATGATGAGGATTGCTTTTTTCTTCATGGGATTTTTTCTAAAGATAATGAATTATTGAACGAATATAATTCAATGCGTAAGATTGGGGTAAGATATGAAAAGATAAAAAATAAAACTATTGAAAAATTGAATTATTCAAAGATTAAATACTACATAATGCGCATTTATTTTTTGAAATTTCAATTGGTATGACTGAAAATGGTCCTCACCGAATATAATGGAGCAACTAATCGGGTGGTCGTGGTTTTTTTCAAATGGCTGGATGGCGAGGTGATGTTTGAAAGTTAGCCGTTTTCTACCGTGAATCTTGTATAACACTTCCTTGGCGCTCCATAATATGCTTAATATATCAAGATCGTCACCGGCAAAATCTCTTTCCTTTTCGTTCAAAAACTTTTTGGCAATGCTTAAAATTTTGGTTCTTGGCTGTTCAATATCTATACCCACGGGCTTTTCGGCATGTATAATAGCTGCCGCATAGGGAAATGAGTGGGAAATTGAAATATGTGAAGAATGATCTTTCAGGAATGGCTTGTTGAATTGATCTTTCTTAATGCCGTTGAATTTTAATTGCCGGGCGCCCAGCAGATGTTTTACCGCTAACCGACTGGAAAACCACTCTCTTTTTTTGTCCGTATGACGGATCCGTGCCAGGTCATTTCGGTCACATTCGTCCAGGGTCACTTTCTGTAAAAAATCTTCAATAGTTTCATCTATCCGCCAAATTACCCAGCTGGATTTGGCATTAATTTGTTCATATTTTATTATGGGCATGAAGACAATCTATTTACGCCTGATAAATAGTAATTTGCTGAAATAATTATAAATTTAGGGCAAAATAGGTCATATATAGTAAATGTCAAAAATCAGGGTCTCGAAATTAAAAAGCTTTACCGGACATAGAGATTGTATATACACCTTGGAGCGGTCATCTGAACCCTCTCTTTTTTTTTCTGGCGCGGGCGACGGACTTGTCGCAAAATGGAATTTGTCGGATAGCGAAGATGGTCAGCTAATAGCACAACTGCCCAATTCTGTATATGCACTTCATTTTTATGGTCCTGAAAACCAGCTAATTATCGGCCAAAACTTTGAAGGAATACACTTAATTGATTTGACGGTAAATAAAGAAATTAAATCCCTAAAACTCGGTAAGCATGCTATCTTTGATATGCGATCGTACGGTCACATGTTATTTGCGGGTACTGGCGACGGGACAGTATTTGTCATTGATTTATCATCGTGGCAGATCCTTAAACAGTTGCGCAATGCAGAAAAAAGCGCCCGGTCTATTGCCGTAAACCCGAAGCAGGGCGAGGTGGCGGTTGCGTACAGCGATAACCGGATAAGAATTTATGATCTGGATACCTTTGCCTTGAAATATGTGGTTGAGGCACACAATAATTCTGTTTTTACCATAAAATATTCGCCGGATTTTCGTTATTTATTAAGTGGGAGCCGCGATGCCCATCTCAAGATTTGGGATACTGCCAAAAATTATCAATTGGCAGATGATATCGTCGCCCACATGTATGCGATCAATAACATTGATTTTAGCCCCAACGAAAAATATTTTGTAACTTGTAGTATGGATAAATCAATTAAGGTTTGGGAGGCAGAATCATTCAAACTATTGAAAGTGATTGATAAATCGAGACATGCCGGACATGGTACTTCTGTCAATAAACTGTTGTGGACAGACTATAACAATCTGTTGCTGTCTGCCAGTGATGACCGGTCCATTTCCGTTTGGGACATAAACGTAAATTTGTAAAATATGAAAATTACTCCTTTAGAGATAAGGCAAAAAAGTTTTGAAAAAGGCTTTAGGGGCTATGATAAAGATGAGGTGAATGGCTATTTACTTTCCCTGTCGCAGGAATGGGAAAAGTTGCAGGATGAGTTGAAGGAGCTAAAATTAGGACTTAAGAATGCCGAAAGAGAGGTAGAAAAACTTAGGCAGGTTGAATCTTCTTTATATAAAACACTTAAAACCGCCGAAGATACAGGTGCCAACCTGATCGATCAGGCCAACAAAGCGGCGGAGCTCCATCTGAAAGAATCGCAGATGAAAGCCGAAGGTTTAATGAGTGACTCTAAAAACCAGGCTAAAAACATCGTGGAGGAGGCAGAGATGAAAGCCAGGATGGTGATGGAAAAAATGGAATCCGAGATCAAGAACCTGCAGCAAGCGTACAAGGTGATGGAGAATCATTACGACAATCTCCTTAACGATTTGAAAAACCTCGCGAATGATACGTTGGAAAGAATGGAAAAAGGTAAATCTGTGCAACGCAAGCATGGTGTGGATAATATCGTAGCGGAGGCGCTGAACTATTCAAAAGAAGTAATGGATTCCCCCCTCAAAAAAAACAACTGGGATGAAAAAGATGATGCCCCTGATATTAAGCTGGAGATCCAGAATGACAAACCCGAATCCAGCGATGAATCCACTTCTTTTTTTGATCAAATAGAGTAATTTTCATGGATATAGTTTCACTAGAGGGGCTGGAGTTTTTTGCCTACCACGGTTATTATCAGGAAGAACAAAAGGTCGGAAACAAGTATGCGGTAGATATCAAGGTAAGTGCTGATTTTCATCAGGCAGCACAGGATGATTCGCTGGCAGAAACTGTTAACTACGAGCTACTTTACAAAGTTATCGAAGCCGAGATGAAAGTTCGCTCTCGTTTGTTGGAGAACATTGGGGAACGAATTGTGAATGTCGTATTTGATACGTTTGAGCAAATTGAGAAGGTGGAAATAAGCGTTTCGAAATTTAATCCCCCCATTGGAGGCGTATGCAACAGGGCCAAAATTACACTTAAAAGGGATAGAAAATCCTGGGAAAGAAGCTAGCGTGATTCATTTTCGGGTTTATAAAAATTGAATCCCTGGGCATCGGCGCCCGAGTAATAATCCATTTCGAGTCCAACCAGGTACATCACATGTTTTTTTTCGATATAAACATCGATCCCGTCAATGGTATAGCTATCGTCGGTAGATTTTTTCTTATCAAAGCCTAACATATAGGAAATTCCCACACAGCCGCCCCCGCCTTTGATACCAATACGGAGCCCATATTCTTTTGGAATATTTTTATGCTTGATGATCGCTTTTACCTCTTCGAGGGCTTTTGATGTAATGGTTAGCGGAAGCATACGTTATACTAATTGATCCTGGGATTTAATAACCCTAATGTTGATATATTTTGCGAAATTAGTTTGCAAACCAAAAATACTTAAATTAGTTTACTCTCATTATTGAATTAACTTTAATTTAAATTTATTGTTTCAAGTTTAGAATTATATGGATGCACTTATAGAATTTGGGAAAATTCTTTTACCTGCCGGGGCCGTACTTTATGCTATGTATCTGGTGGTAAAGTCGTTTCTGACAAAGGAATTGGAAAAGAAATTAATCGATGTAAAGATAAAGAATACAGACATTGTACTGCCCGTCAGGCTACAGGCTTACGAACGGCTTTGCCTTTTTTTGGAAAGGATTTCACCCAATAACCTCGTGGTGAGATTAAACAATGCCTCTATGTCCGCCCCCCAATTTCACCAGGTGTTAATTGCCGAGATCAGGCAGGAATTTAATCATAATCTTTCGCAACAGGTATACCTAAGTGACAAATCCTGGGAGATGGTAAAAAGTGCCAAGGAAGATGTGATATCAGTAGTAAATATCGCCGCTGAAAAGCTGGGAGAAGATGATAAAAGTGTCGATTTGGCTAAAAAAATATTTGAACTGATGATGGAAAAAAATAACGATCCCATAGCGATTGCGTTAAAAGAGATAAAGGATGAAATCAGAACTTCCTTCTAAAGCGTCGTGACGCCTGGTGGGAAATGTCTTGTTTCAAAGGAGAAAGGAGCAATTATGACACAGTACAAAGAACACAGGAAATTCAAAAATGCAAAAGCGCGAGCCGAACGCATACTTCGCAATCCTGATAAATTAAAAAACCTGATTACCATGGCACTGGATAAGTTAAATACCATGGATAAAAGCAAGTCATCGGTTGGAGATTTTTTCAGGCGGGTAAAAGTGTTTATAAGAATGATTAAAGCCTATATCAGAGGCGATTACCGAATGATACCCTGGAAAATGATGGTAATGCTGGTGGCAGGCCTCGTTTATTTTGTGATGCCACTGGATATTTTACCTGATTTTATACCCGTAACCGGTTTTCTTGATGACATTACAGTCATCATTTGGATCTTTAATAATTTCAAATCGGAAATAGATGCATTTGAAGCCTGGGAAAGAAACACAATTTAATGCCGGGAACTGAACAAATATTATCATATATGTGTTGTGACCTCTTAGTGAGGTTTTTTTATTATTTGATATTATGAGTATAGATCGGGAATTAATAGAGCAAGCAATGAGTTATGAGGCTTATCTGACGTTAATAGATGAGCTTTTGCAGGAAGGAAAATCGACCAGCGGAGATCGAAAGGAAAGCAACCTGGCGTATACGCGGCTAAATCAGCAGCGTACTAAAAAGTGGGACAAGATAATCAATATTAACGAGCCCTTGACACAGGCGCTGAGCACCTTGTCCTATGATATCATCTGGCTGGTTTTGACCGAAGGTTGGTGTGGAGATGCGGCCCAGAATTTGCCAATAATTAATAAAATGGCGATGATCTCGCCACAAATTGATTTAAAGCTGTTGCTGCGCGATCAGCATCCGCAATTAATGGATGCTTATTTGACCAAAGGCGCCAGGGCAATTCCAAAATTGATTTTTCTGAGAAAAAGTGATCTGAAAGAACTGGCCGTTTGGGGACCGAGGCCGTCCCCTGCCCAAAACATGCTGTACGATTACAAAAAGAATGGCTCGGATCCCACCATCGATATATATCAGGAGATCCACCTGTGGTATTCTAAAAACAAGGCCGAGGCTTTACAGGAAGAGTTTTTATCTTTGGTAAAAAATTTACCTTAACTAGTCTTTTATGGATTCATTGACCCAGATTGTACTGGGTGCGGCGGTGGGAGAAGCCACCCTTGGCAAGAAAGCCGGCAACAAAGCGCTGGTGTGGGGTGCTATTGGTGGAACAATCCCAGACCTGGATGTGATCCTGAATGCATTTCTTGACCCGGTACAAGCGGTGCTGGCGCACAGAGCATTTTCCCATTCTATATTTTTTGCAATCCTGGTCTCTCCCATCTTGGGCTGGTTACTAAAAAAAATATATCGCCATGATGATCTGACGATCAAAGACTGGACAAAGCTTTTTTTCTGGACCATTTTTACCCATCCGTTATTGGATATTTTCACCAATTACGGGACAGGTCTGTTTTACCCTTTATGGGAAGAAAGAATTGCCTTAAATACAATTTTTGTGGTAGACCCGGCTTACACCTTACCGCTTTTGGTGGCATTTATCGTTACTTTCTTTTTTAAAAGGAATGATAAAAGGCGACGCTGGCTCAATTGGGCAGCCCTGGGATTGAGTAGTTTGTATTTGGGGATAACGGTGATCAATAAAATAAATATAAACCGGGAGGTCCGAAATCACCTGGCCCGGAATTCTATACCATACCAAAGATTTGCCACCATCCCTGCCCCTTTAAATAATATCTTATGGTCGGTGATTATCCAAACAGAGGATGGGTTTTGGGTAGGTTATAGGTCAATCCTGGAAACAAATCATAAATTTTCACTTCGGTTTATTCCTCAACAGGAGGAGCTGCTTAACAGTATTTATGACGAGCCTCAAATTCAAAAACTCATATTCTTTTCAAAGGGCTATTATGCCTTGGTAAAGGCAGACAAGGAAATTGTGTTCAATGACTTAAGGTTCAGTACAGTCAAAGGCTGGTTTGATTTAAAGGCAGGCTATGTTTTCTCTTTTTATATTTCTGGCAAAAAACGGCCTTTATTGATAAAACGAAAGCTGCCGGCCGAAGAGATTACCAAGGAGGATCTTAAAATACTTTGGCAAAGAATTACTAATTATTGATTGAGGCTTATTTCCGCCTTAGGACAGGAGTCATATGGAAAATAACAAAACCGCTTTAATTGCCGGAGCCACCGGCTTAATAGGTAGTCATTTGTTAAAAATACTGTCGACTGACAGTTATTACCGGGAGATTATTGTAATAACCAGGAAAAAGTTAACCGGCATGTATTCCGACAAGGTCAAAAATCTGATAATAGATTTTGATAACCTTAATGCTGTCTCCTTCTCAAAAATTGATGATGTTTATTGTTGTCTTGGCACTACCATGAAAGCCGCCGGCTCCAGGGAGGCGTTTTACAAAGTTGATTTTACCTATCCTGTGACCCTGGCTAAGATGGCAGCAGACAGCGGGGCCCGAAAATACCTGGTTGTCACGGCTATGGGAGCTGACAAAAATTCAAGATTCTATTACAACAGGGTAAAAGGAGCCGTTGAAGAGGCCCTTAAGGAAATTGGGTTTAGCGCTTTGTTTATTCTTCAACCCTCATTATTATTGGGAGCAAGGACTGAAAGTAGACCTGGAGAAAGGTTTGCGCAATTGCTGGCACGTAGCCTGTCATTTTTGTTTTTTGGTCCATTTAAGAAATACAAGGCTATCGAGGGAATTAAGGTGGCTCAAGCCCTCGCATTGTTGGGTAAAACCGGGAGCCCTGGCGTAAAAGTGGTAACTTCCAACGAAATAGCCGACATATCAACATAACAATATGATTGCAGTAGTACAACGTGTTTCGGAAGCCCATGTAACAATTGATGATCAAATTAATGGTAAAATAGCAAAGGGTTTAGTGGTTTTATTGGGCATCGAGGAGACAGATGGAAAGGAAGACATTGATTGGCTGGCTAAGAAGATCATTAACCTCAGAATCTTTAATGATGATCAGGGTGTCATGAATCTCAGCCTGGATCAGGTGGAAGGCGATATTCTGTTGATTAGTCAGTTTACATTGCATGCCAGCACCAAAAAAGGAAATCGGCCTTCCTATATCAAAGCAGCAAAGCCAGGAGTGGCGATTCCGTTATATGAGCGTTTTATTCAGCATACGGAAGTTTTATTAGGTAAAAATATCCAAACCGGAAAATTCGGTGCAGACATGAAGGTGAGCCTGGTTAACGACGGGCCTGTCACTATCATCATAGATACAAAAGACAAAAAGTAAATGGCCTCTATCTTTGGACATGTGGCGGCAGGCCTGACGCTGGCAAATGTTTTCAGTAAAAAAACGTCAGCCAGGTTTGCGGTGATCTGCGCAGTGAGCGCAGTGCTACCGGATATTGATGTATTGGCTTTTCAATTCGGAATACCCTATGAATCGGTGTTTGGTCACAGGGGATTTACACATTCTATTCTATTTGCTTTTTTATGGGGGGCGGCTGTCACCTTCCTGTTATTTCGCCGTGATAAGAAACTCCTGATTTTTACCGGTATTTTTCTAAGTACGCTTTCCCACGGACTATTGGATGCCATGACTACGGGTGGCTTGGGAGTGGGATTTTTTATTCCATTTGATGTTACGAGGTATTTTTTTGGTTTCAGGCCCATACAGGTTTCTCCCATCGGTGTCAAAGCCTTTTTTTCAGAATGGGGCATTGAAGTAATCAGTAGCGAAGTGGTTTGGATAGGGATTCCATGCCTGATTATTTATATATTAGCAAGAACTGTCAAAAGCATCAGAAAATGACCATCAAAGAAGCACAAAAATTAGTGGACGACTGGATCAATACCACCGGGGTAAGATACTTCAATGAACTAACCAACATGGCTATATTAACTGAAGAAGTGGGTGAGGTAGCGCGGATTATGGCGCGAAAATACGGAGAACAATCATTCAAGAACTCAGATGAGGGTGTGGATCTTGCTGATGAAATGGCCGACGTGCTTTGGGTATTAATCTGTCTGGCAAATCAAACCGGCGTGGATCTAACCGATGCCTTGAAGAAAAATTTGGAGAAAAAAAACATCCGGGACAGCGAGCGTCATCGGAAAAATAAAAAGCTGCAGTAGGTCGATGACCACGCCATTAAGATTCATCAAGTGCGATGATCTCTTCCCCCGACAGGGCCGGAATTACGTTCAACTGATCTTCCGTCAAACAATAGGCAATGTCGCGGTCAATACCTAATTTTTGCAATCTTTGCACATGGGAGGAGTTTTGCAAATAAGCCCGTAGGTCCTTTTTTGCGTCTTTGTACAAGGCCTGGGCCGCAAGAGGAGCATCACAGGAAGGAAGAAAATGGCCTTTTAAAGCTTCAACCATGGCCCCGGCAAACAAGGTGTCTTCGAGATTAAACTTTCCCTTCCATCCGGCGCAGAAGATCAGCACGTCCTCACCTTTTTTTTGCAAGAAATTGGCCAACGTACTTTTGTTTAAAAAAGAACCAATCACCACCATTTTAGCATTTTTCGACTTTTCAATTGCCAGCGTGCCATTGGTGGTAGTGACGGCGATTTTTTTGCCATTCAGATGTTCCTGAAGGTAATCGTACGGAGAATTTCCCAGGTCAAACCCAGCTACTTTTTGACCGTTTCTTTCTCCGGCAATAACATAACCCTGCGTCTTCATGGCCTTGCAGGCTTCCAGGTCAGCGAAAGGTCTGATGCTTCCAACGCCATTGGAGATCCCCGCCGTCATACACGAAGAGGCTCTTAAAATGTCTACCGCCACCACGATTTTACCGGTGATATCGTACAAATGGATCAATTCGGGACTAAGACAAACGTCGATTTGGTTCATGGCCAGGAATTTAAGTGGCTGCAATAATACAAAAAGACAGGATGAAATGGTAATGGTTGTTTCCTGACCCCTGGTTCAGGAGGTAGTCGTAATCAGCTTCTACAGCCGATTTTTCCTCCTGCTGGGTTGGTGGTGGGTGTTAAACGATGTTTTGGACAACAGCAGGTAAACACATCTATTGCTTTCCCTCATTTTCCATTTGATGGAGTACATATAATGCTGCGGAAGTATTCCAGTCGTCACCGGATGGTGTATTGGCAAGCCACCCAGTCAATTGGCTTGGTGAGGTGAAATCTCCCAGGCGCCCCAATACGTAGGCCGCATACCATCCTGGCCATTGTGCATCGTGCTTACCGTTGAGCATATTTTCCTGATAATCATGGTGTGCTTTGCCTGCTGCTGTTAGTGCTATTAATATTTCGTTTTGAGAAGGGATAGAAGGCATGGGTTTAGCTTTATTTAAATTTGAATTGCTTTGTTTATTTAATTTATAGCAAATTCCTGATTTGAGCAAACCGGGTATGGATTTCTGTTCGAAATATATAAAAGAGATGTTATGGGCAACCCTATACCTCGGGTTTATTTTTCAGGGGATAAAGCACCAGCAGGGCGCTGATAATAACCAGATTTTTTACGATATACTGACCTATCAGCGTCATTGAGAACAGGGAATTGTTGAAAGATATGCCTGGCATCAGGATCATCGGTGTAAAGGTGCAAGCCATATGCGACAGTGCCATGATAATCGCCGTTCGAGGAAATATATTTATGATAAGCATGACCCCGATGATCGTCTCCAATAAAGCCAGCAGAAAATAAGAAACCTGGTAGGGGATCATCTGGAAGGTAAGAATTTTTAGTGTCTCACTGGCCAGCTCTTCGGCCGGGCTTAGCCCACTAAAGAATTTAAGGCTTCCAAACCAGATATAGATTACCCCTATGCTAAATCGAAGGACGTGAATTTTTTTAATGGAGAGCAAGAGGTTAATTATTTTTGAGATGACCATGATCGTTTCCTGAAACTTATTTTTCCCAACCCCCGGCTTGTCTTGAGCGACAAGCCAGGTATTATTTTCCGTCCGCATTATAATCATTTTTATTTTTCCGGTCAATCATGTTTTCTACGGGCAACCCACTTGGGACTTTCGGCGGAATGTGCAAGTTTAACTGCAAAGCGGCAGGATCCGTGAGCGTACTCAGAAAAGCCATGAGATCCTGTAACTCGCTTTCCTCTAACGCACCTGGAGTAGCGACCAGAGGATCAAGGGTTTCCAATATCCTTTCGAGGGTTTTTTCCTCGCCCTTGTACGTTTCCCGAAGCGCCGGTTCCAGCTGCCCCAGATCATATTGGCGGAGTGCCTTCGCAGCATCAAGGTGATGTGCTATGGCATCTTCTAATTGATAATATGCGCCATTGTGCATCCAGGGACCGGTTAATGTCACATTCCTCAAAGGTGGTGTCCTGAAGGCGAATCGGTCTTGTTTATCACCGGTTTCGGCAAAGCGTCCAATGTCAAAAGGGATAGCGTTTTCCTTTCCCGGACCGAATTGGGGGATACCAATGTTATGATGCTTTTGGTCAGTCATAAGCGTACCGCTATGGCATGCAACGCAGTTGGCATCGCCATAAAAGAGTAGTGCTCCGCGTTTGGCCGCATTGCTGATGCTTTTGTTATTGCCAGCCAGATAGCGATCCCAGGGGCTGTTGGTAAAAGTAAATGCCTCAATCTCAAAAGCCGCAATAGCGTTGGCGGCGTGTTGAAAACCCAGATTTTCTTTGGGAGTGTCGGGATAGGCGGCCTTAAAAAGTTCTTGGTATTCAGGAATGGCCAGGAGTCGTTCCATAATTGCCTGCCATACCGATTGGGGCACGGCATCACTGATCAGGGCCAATTCATTTTGCTCGTTAAAAATGTCTTTATCCCCGATCTCACCCCGCATTTCCTCACGGGAAGTCACGGGAAACATCGCCTGTACCGCAAGAACATTGTCGAAACCTTCCGGTAGTTTTTCATCAGCAGGTGTTTTGAAGCCGGTAGCCACTGTTCCGGAAACCCGGCTATCCCAAAACATGGTATGCCACTCACTGGCGCCACGGTTAAATATTTCAGGAGAATTTCTGGGAATCCGGGTTCGGCCTTCTCCCATCTTTCGCCATAACCCCAGCCCGGTACCCCCCACGCCTATCGAAAGCGCCAGGCTGTCTCCTGAACGCAGACCTGGATGGTGGCAGGTGGCACAGGATACATCTTTGTTGCCGCTTAAAATTTTATCAAAAAAAAGTACACGACCCAGCGCTACCTTAGCCGGGTTAACAGCAGCGGGTTGCTCGAGTTTTTCTACCTTGTGTTGTTTTAAGATATTGCGAAGCCTGTCATCTAACTTCGCGAGGTTAAAACTTACCAGTGCTACAAACACTACGGCAATCAATATAGATACTGTTTTCATGTGTTTATAATTTATTTTTAAGGTCAGATGGAACCGCGCATATTATAATCATTGTCTTGCGCCTCCGCTAGCACCTCCGCAGAGTAGCTTTCTCCGACGGCCGTAGCCTCTGGCGAAGGACTTGGCGCTCGTGGAAAGCTTCAGCGACACGCGGTCTGTGTCGATTACGTCATGCTCGGTTTCATCACTTTAACGTTTTAACAAGAGCATGTGAGCTTGCTCCAACCCACTTACATCCTCATGCAAACTCACACTTTCTCACACAAACTTACCTTCCGGCGATATGGTCATTAACATGCGGCAACATAGCAAAAAGCTGCACATGTGTTACACTGCCAAATGGTCCGGGATCCGGTCCGTAGGTTTTACCGTCACTGTGCATGGCAATGGCTATACCACTGGCAAGCTGGCTGTTGCTTAGTTGCAGGCAATGTTCAAATTTAATATCCATGCTGGCCCTTCCTTTTGCATCGGTGGTAAATACGGAATGTTTTCCATCTCTGTCACCCATTGGAATATCAAGGGTTCCCATAAAGGGCACCGTTGGAGGTGCTGGCATGAAGAAATGCCACATGGTATAAGTAGTATTTGGGGCCAGATTTTCAAAAGATGCCTTAAGCGTGCCCCAGCCCGCTTCACATTCGTAGGTTGCCGTCCCGCTGGCGCTAAGCCATTCTCCGAGTGTCATACCCAACGCCACTCCTTTGTTGTAAGGCCCACATTTTTGCTTATCAAAAGGATCGTGATGGTGCGATTTTGATGTAGTGTAAACCGGAGCATTCAAATACTTTTCCCTCTCCTCTGGAAGAACCCGGAAAACCTTGCCGGATCCAGGGGTTTTTTCTACATATACATCCTGCTCAATTAAACCAGCTTTCAGGTGATCCACAAAAGTCAATTGAATGGGTTCCTTGGTCGGATCTATGTTTATGAAGGCGCTTATGCTAATAGCAATGGCCAAGACAGCCGACGTTGAAATTAGTCTTTTCATGATTTTGTTTTTACAGATTTAAAAATTTAGAATTGATTTGATTTATGTATGCCATTAATAGGCCGACAAAATGATTTATTACCGATCGGTAAATTTTTTACTAAATTTTTTTGATTTGGTGTTTGGGAATGGGTCCCGAAAGAGCCTAAAAATACGGTGGCTCTTTCCTGACTCATTATGCTTTATTATTATAATCGGGTAATGTAACCTGTCATCCGAGAGTAATTTGGCCATTGGTATGCCAGTAGCAGGAGGGAAACCAATTTTTTCTTTTCCCGGATATCACCTTTAATACTGCCCGCAATAATGAAAATAACCAGGGAATGGCTGATTAACCGGCTGATTCATAGACAGCATGGGTGAACACCCAACATTTTTCTCCTGAAAAGAAGATTTATAAAGGAAATAAAATAAATATGTCCTATATTCAATAACTGTATGTGGGCTTATTTTTTTAGGATTGGAGAGGATGGTATCGACAATAATTTAAAAACCTGACCTTGTAAGTCAATCCCACGCTAAAGTCAATATTTATGAAAAAGATCAGATATTTTATTTCCGTAATAGTAATGATGGCCATCGCCTCGTATGCGAACGCTTATGAAGTCAATCCCGGTGCCATCGCTATGAAATTTTTGAATTCCCTGGATGCGGGTCAAAAAGAAAAAGTTCATATGGCATTTGATGATGAAAGCAGATCGCAGTGGCACTTTTTGCCCATATCATCCTGGCCGCGCATGGGCTTGCCTATGAAAGCCTTAAACAAGTCACAAAGACAGCTGATTCACGAATTACTTCAGGTTTATCTGAGCAGCAAGGGATATAACAAAACCCTGAATATTATAGCCCTGGAAGAAGTGCTGGCAGTATTAGAGAAAAACCCGGTAAGGAGAGATCCGGAATTGTATTATGTAGCTTTTTACGGCGACCCATCAAAAGACGACCCCTGGGGCTGGAGTTTTGAAGGCCATCATGTTTCGTTGAATTTTACCGTAGTTGGTGCCAAGATATCCTATACACCGCGTTTCTTCGGTGCCAATCCGGCCATTGTCAAGGAAGGACCAAAAAAAGGTACCAGGGCTTTAAAAAATGAGGAAGACCTGGGACTCAAACTGATAAATATGTTGAATCCGGAGCAAAAGAAAATCGCTATCTTCAGACTTGAGGCTTTTTTAGAGGTAGTCACATCAAATGCTTCCCAGGTTACACCCCTGGATGAGGTGGGTATTCCCGCGGGTGATATGACCACGGCACAACAACAGACGCTTTTTGATTTAATTGATGAATACCTGTCTGCCATGCCCGAGGTGGTTGCCAAAAAAAGAATGTCAAAACTGAGGGAAGAAGAAATTCAAAATATCAGGTTTGGATGGGCCGGACAAACCCAAATTGACAAACCTCACTATTACCGGGTACAGGGAAAAACCTTTCTTATTGAATTTGACAATACGCAAAATAATGCCAACCACATTCATGCAGTATGGAGAGATTTTGATGGCGATTTTGGCAGGGATTTGATCAAGGAGCATTACCAAAGATCAGCGCATGATTAATTGATATGACCCACTTTCCCCATTTCTATTGTCCGCGTTTTGACGTGAGATTGTGGTGTGGCTAATGTAAGTGTTCAGGTTTGGGCGTAATGCTTGGGAAATGTATCTAGGACCATGATATAAAATGAGTTAAAAACTCTAAACCATTGAATACTCGTTGCAAACGAGTACTAGTTTGGTTTTGATGTGGTTGATTGTTTTTCCCCCTATTTATTAAATCAAAGGCAACTTTTTAACCACTGCTTTCAGTATCTTGTTTCTCACTGCAATGTAGATAGTTGTTTCTGATTTGCTGTAGACTTTGGATACGTAGCCAAGACCAATCCCGATATTTAACAGTGGAGAAAGCGTTCCAGATGTGACCTGGCCGATGGTTTCACCAGCCTCATTTCTTATGTCGTAACCTTGCCGTGGAATACCTTTATCCTCCATTAGAAAACCAACCAGCTTTCTTTTAATGCCTTCTTCCTTTTGTTGTTTCAGGTTTTGCCAGTTGGTGAACTCCTTGGTATATTTTGTGATCCACCCCAGGCCAGCCTCATGAGGAGAGGTTGTATCATCGATGTCGTTGCCATATAAACAAAAGCCCATTTCCAGCCTTAGTGTATCTCTGGCTCCTAAACCGATCGGCTTGATATCCTGTTCTTGCCCGGCTTCCATGATAGCGCTCCAAACCTGCCCGGCATATTGATTGTCAACATATATTTCAAAACCTCCTGCGCCTGTATAACCGGTGGCGGAAATGATGACATTTGGCGTACCTGCAAATTCGCCAACTACAAAAGTATAGAACTTAATGTCATCCAGGTTGGTGGCTGTTAAAGATTGTAAGGCTTGTGTCGCTTTGGGACCCTGAACGGCGAAAAGGCTCATGCTGTCCGAAATGTTCTCCATTTTTACACCGTTGGTGTTATACTTTGTAAGCCAGTTCCAGTCCTTTTCAATGTTGGAGGCATTAACAACCAGCATATATTTTTCTTCGGCCATCTTATACACCAACAAATCATCAACAATACCGCCATCTTCATTGGGCAGGCAGGTATACTGGGCTTGTCCAACCTCCAGCTTGGAGGCGTCGTTGGAGGTAACACGTTGTATCAGTGATAGCGCTTCGGGACCCTCCAGCATAAATTCTCCCATGTGGGAAACATCGAATATACCTACGCTGTTTCTTACGGCCAGATGTTCTTCTTTGTCGGATGAATATCTTACCGGCATATTGTAACCGGCGAAGGGCACCATTTTAGCGCCTAGCTTTTCATGAATATCGTTGAGTGCTACTTTTTTAAGGGTCATGTGTTTATGCAATATTTGATGGGTTTACAGATAATGGCAGCAAATGTAATAAGATTTGTCAATTTCTTTTATCTACCGTTGCATATTCTGAGAATGGCCGCCGTTTTCACCGGGAAATGATATCTTAAACTTCCATTTGATTACCTGGATGATGCAGACCAACATATTATTCCAAACACTTAAAATTGAATTTAAATCATTCATTTTCAGATATTTAACAATTTAATTTTTAATATTTAACCATTTTTAACAAGGTACACAGGGTAATAGAATCAGCTTTTGGCACACACTTTGTCTTACTATCATTGAAATTTGATTTTTAATTAAAACTTTACGATGATGAAAACAAGATTACTAATAATAGCAGGGCTGTTGTTGATGAGTTTTCAACTAAAAGCACGCCATGCCAATGCGATTTTCCAGACAGAGAATGGTGCGCCGATGATCGTATTTTTGGATGGCAATAGAATTAATAAACACCCGTCGGAGGTAGTAAGGCTCAATAAGATTTACCCTGGAAAACACTATGTCAGAATTGAGGTAATAGGCAAAAGATTTAATAGGGAGATCAGCCGCCGTATACATTTGAGAAGAGATTTTAAGACTAAATTTTTGATTAATTCATTTGGCAGAAGGCGGAACCTGGACATGGTAAAGGTATATGAAAAGCCATTGCCTTACTATGTGGAAGTGTCGCGCCGGAATCAAAATAGACGTCACTATAAATATAAAGATTACCGGGGCGTTAACTATGAATTGGTGAATATAAACCGGTTAATGCAGGGTTTGAAACAAAGGAGGTTTGATGATGAAAGGGTATACTTGACAAAAAGCGCCCTGTCACGCCGGTCGCTCTATGCGGATGATCTGTTAAGAATTTTGAACCACCTGACTTTTGAGAGTAATAAAGTTGAAGTAGCTGATTTTGCCTATAGCAGGGTCGTTGATAAAGAGAATTTTTACATTGTTTATGATGCCTTCAGATTTCAATCGAGCATCAGGCAATTGCAGAAAAATAACTATGATGATACATGGTTTTAGTTGGTAGTTTTGATTTTTTAATCCCGGTAACAACGCAAGTTGTTGCCGGGTTTTTTTATGGGCTTTCGGCCACCGGAGCTGGCAACAACCGGAAGGACCGGCGATGATACAGTGTAGGGCCAAATTTTTCGATGGCCTGGCGGTGAGCTTTGGTAGGATATCCGGCATTTTTATCCCAACCGTATTCCGGATACCGGTTAGCGAGCTTTTCCATTAGCTGATCACGATGGGTTTTGGCAAGGATAGACGCTGCGGCAATAGATAGAAATTTCCCGTCCCCCTTGATAATACACTCGTGTGGAATATCCGGATAAGGTGTAAAGCGGTTACCGTCAATCAATAGCAACGCCGGTGTTACGTCTAATTGCGCCACGGCCTGATGCATCGCCAAAAATGAGGCTTTAAGAATGTTGATCTCATCGATTTTTTGATTGTCAACGACTGCCACTGCCCAGGATATCGCATCCTTTTCAATTTCAGTTTTGAGGCACTCTCGTTTTTCTTTATTGAGGGTTTTTGAGTCATTAAGCCAGGTATGCCGGTAGTCTTTTGGCAGAATCACCGCTGCCGCTACCACAGGCCCCGCCAATGGCCCCCGACCTGCCTCGTCACAGCCGGCCTCAATTAATGTTTCTGTATAAGAAGATTTTAACATCGTAAATTAATTTGTCCATTCATGATACCTGCCTTCTTTGGTATTATGTTGCGCCTCGCTAATTTAAAATCCAGCGTGACCAAATGTAACATATTATTCTTTTTTCTTATTGCTTTAATCTTTTTATTTGATGCATGGATAAAAATGCAATCAACCCATGGAAAAAGCTTTCCCTTAAGCAGATTTACGATAATCCATGGATTACCGTGGAGGAATACCAGGTCGTTAATCCGCGTGGAGGAAATGGAATTTACGGAAAGGTCAGGTTTAAAAATAAAGCCATTGGCATAATTCCCATTGATGAAGGGGGAAACACGTGGTTGGTTGGACAATATCGCTTTACGCTGGATGAGTACTCCTGGGAAATTCCTATGGGAGGAGGACCTTTGGATGTGCCGGTGCTGGAGTCAGCCCGGCGGGAATTGAAAGAGGAAACAGGTCTTACCGCTGAAAAATGGACTAAAATCATGCGGATCCATACTTCAAATTCCGTAACAGATGAGGAGGGATTTATTTTTCTGGCTCAATCACTGACAGAGGGCTCCCCGGAATTTGATGAGACAGAAGATTTGAAAATTATCAAATTGCCATTTGAAGAAGTATATCAGATGGTAATGGAGGGGAAAATTACAGATAGTCTCAGCGTAGCAGGTATTTTAAAGGCCCAGGTTTTATTGAGGTCCTGAAATGAATAGCTAAGGGATTTTAGTGATATGAATTACAAGGAGCATTTTAAGAAGAATTTTTCATTGGCGTATCCGGTGATGCTAAGCCAGATGGGGCAGGTAATGGTCGGTGTTGCGGATAGTGTCATGGTGGGTAGGGTAGGCGTAGAGCCGCTGGCTGCTGCGTCCTTGTCCAATAGTATATTCGGTGTTATAATGATGTTTGGGATCGGCGTTTCTTACGCGATTACGCCGCTGGTTGCTCAGGCAGACGGGGCTGGAGATCACCGGGAAAATGCAATTTTGCTGAAACACGGACTATTTGTTAATATGTCCGTTTCAGTAGTATTGTTTCTGCTGCTTATGACGGCCACGCAGGTCATGCATCTGCTGAATCAACCTGAGGAAGTGGTGGCACTGGCCGTGCCTTATTTAACCATCATTGCATGCTCACTGCTGCCCTTTATGCTGTTCCAGACCTTCCGGCAGTTTTGTGAGGGCTTATCCCTGACGCAGCCGCCTATGTATATTACGCTGGCTGCCAATTTACTGAACATAGCACTTAACTATATTTTTATTTTTGGAAAGCTGGGATTGGAACCGATGGGACTCGTAGGTGCCGGCTGGGCGACACTGATATCCAGAATTTTGATGGGACTAGGTATCGTAGGTTACGTTTGGCTCGCCCAAAGGTTTAAGCAACACCTGACAGGTTTCAGCCTTGTTAAAATAGCCATGGGTCGAATCAAGAAATTGTTGAATCTGGGTATTCCGGCGGGGCTGCAGTTTATTTTTGAAGTGGGGGCTTTTGCAACGGCAGCCGTTATGGCGGGCTGGCTCGGTGCCGAACCGTTGGCAGCCCATCAGATTGCCATCAATCTTTCTTCCATTAGCTATATGATGGCCACTGGTATTTCCGCCGCATCTACGATCAGGATAGGTAATCAGATGGGAAGAAAAAATATTCCCATGTTAATAAAAGCCGGGCGCTCTTCCTTTATCATGGGCGCCAGTTTTATGGCATTTTGTGGCCTGGTCTTTATCATTGGTAAAAATGTACTGCCGGCATTATATATTGATGAACAATCGGTTGTCATTATTGCAGCATCTTTATTGGTTATTGCCGCCTTTTTTCAGATTTCCGATGGCCTTCAGGTAGTAGCACTAGGCACACTGAGAGGAATGGAAGATGTGAAAATTCCTACTTTGATAACCCTGGTTGCTTATTGGGTTGTCGGGTTGCCTACCAGCTACCTGCTTGGATTTCCCGGCCAATTCGGCATTCAGGGTATTTGGTATGGATTGTTGATAGGACTCTCCCTATCTGCCATCATGTTATTACTGAGATTTCATTTTTTGACAAAGGAAAAATTAAGCTATTTTAGCAAAGTTTGATTTTACTTTTGCGGGTTTTAATTGCAAATTTGCACCAAAATATATAACTCGATTTTAGGATTATTCCATGAAAGTTTGGAAAAAGCTATATACTTATTATGCCGGGTTGATATTTGGAATTACTTTTTTGATACTGTTCCCAATTTTTTTAATCATTATTTCGAAAAAGTCCTGGCATCGGTTTGGGTATCATCTTAACAAGTTTTGGGCGAAGGCATTTTTTGCCGGGATCGCAAAGCCGGTGGAAGTGGAAGTACACCCGGTCATCAATAAGGATAACAACTATGTGTTTTGCCCTAATCATTTTTCCTATCTCGATATTCCTGTAATGGGCTTTACCCCCGCCAACTTTGTTTTTGTAGGCAAGAGTTCCATAAAAAAAGCGCCGTTATTCGGCTACATGTTTGATAAATTACATATTGCCGTCGACCGGCAAAGCAAGATAAGCAGTTACGAAACTTATAAGAAGTCTTCGGTGGTAGCAAGGCATGGAAGGAGTCTGGTCATTTTTCCGGAAGGAGGGATTTTGTCTAAAAAACCACCGCAAATGGCAAGGTTTAAGGATGGTGCCTTCAGGATAGCCATTGAACAACAAATCCCAATTATTCCTGTTACTATTCCGTTTAATTGGATAGTTTTGCCGGAAAATGGTGATTTTACCCTGAAAAGAGGTAAATTGAAAATAGTTTTTCACGAACCCATTGAGACGGCAGGTAAAAAGCTTGAAGACCTGCAGTCCTTGAAAGACAGAACATTTGAAGTTATTAATGATCATTTAAAGAAACATGTAAATAATGCAGGTAGACAAGGAAACACTTAGAAAAATAGCCCATCTTGCCCGGCTCGAATTTAAGGAGAAAAATGAGGATGAGATGATTGAAAGTCTAACCGAGATATTGTCATGGGTTCAGCAATTGGAAGAAGTGGACACAGAGGGCGTTGAACCCTTAACCACCATGTCCAAAGAAGTAAATGCGCTAAGGGAAGACAAGGCTATCAATAAGTTATCCCAGCAAAATGGCTTAAAAAATGCACCGCAGAAAGACAGCGACTACTTCCGCGTGCCTAAAGTACTAGATTAATCTTATCCGCGTTCTTTTCCTATACCACAACTTTGGCAATAGTTTTAAATGCAACAAAATTCTTAGCTTGCAAGGGCTGCTAAAATTATTATATGATGGGGAATTTAATTTTTTGGAAACAGTGGAACAAATCTGACCGTACGACTTATACCATTTTCCTTGCAGTCTTTGGACTGAGTGTTATTTTTTACCTGTTTAGTTATCACCTGGGTGCAGATGCCATTATTAAGTGGGTGGTAAACAGCAAAAATCAAACGGTCAGCCTATTAAGAGAAGGTGCCAACATTGGGCCTGTTACGCTCAATTATCTAACCGATAACTATCTGATCAAAGAGTCTTTTGAGGGTAGCGACATCGGCATTAACTATACCGCGTCTTACCTTTTTCTGGCATTTGTTGCGATTTCCCTGGTTTTGTACCTGACAATCATCACGACTTTAACCCGGTTTTGGTTCATTGTTGGGGTGGTGATTTTCACAGCGTGCATGATTAATTTCAAACTTGATCAATTGTTGCTGTTTGGCAGCTATAAAAACTTGCCGCTTTATGGAATCTTAGCGATCTACCTCCCTCTTTTATATTATTTTCATGCTTTTGCCCGCCAAACTTCATTTTTGTGGAGATGGCTCATTATAGGCCTGGTAACTGTTGCCAGTGGACTCGTACTCACCCAATTCTCCACCGTAAGCAACCCTGTATTATACCTGGTTAACTATGGTATTTTGTTTCCGGTGATCATCAGTATTCTTTTTGTTTTTGCTGTCTCTATAGAAGTCGTCGTGGGGTTTTTATATATTATCACCCGGGGAAATACAACACAAAGCAAGAACAGCCTGCTTCATTTTAGCGTGGTCACATTGATTTACCTGGTAAATGTCGCCCTGATTTTTGCCAAAAACCGGCAATTTATTGATTGGGATTTCTATTACATCGACGAGTTTTATCTTTTACTGTTTTCGGCTATAATAGGTATCTGGGGGTTCAGGCACAGGAGCACGCTTTTTGAAAATATACTACCTTTTCGCTGTAATGGCGGGTTGCTCTACCTGGTTGCAGCCGTTATCTGCATGGCCACCGTTGGATACCTGTTTGCTACCGGCAATGATCCGCTGGTTGAAACCATGGAAGATACTATCGTTTTCAGTCATTTGTCCTTTGGTTTCTTCTTTTATCTCTATGTGATATCAAACTTCATCGGACCGCTACATAGCAATCTCCAGGTGTACAGGGTGCTATATAAACCTAAGCACATGCCTTACTACGTCATGCGATTCATTGGGCTGGTTGGGGTAGGCGGACTGTTTTTCCAGTCAGGTCAATTGGCTATGAGTCAGGCAGTAGCCGGATATTACAATGGGATTGGCGATTTGTATATGGCTGTAGAAGATTACTTCGTGGCTGAACAATATTATAAGTTAGGAAGCCAATTTGAGTTTCAAAACCACAGGTCTAACTATGGACTGGCTTCACTTGCCAACAAGCAGGATGATCGCGGCAGCGCCCTGTATTATTATCAGCAGTCCATTTTGAAAAAACCGACACCCTACGCCTATGCCAATCTGGCGAACGCTTACCAGTCGTCGGGATTGTTTTTTGACGCACTGTTTTCCCTGAAAGAAGGTGTGGAACATTTCCCGGACAACCCATATCTTTATAATAATCTTGGCCTCCTCTATGCGAAAACTGATATTGTTGATTCCGCCTATTTGTTTTTAAAACAAGCCACCCTGGGAAAGGATGCCAGGGATGTGGCCTCCGCCAATATTTTATCTCTACTCGCGGAAAAAAAATTGAAACTTGACACGGATTCGTTGAATAACGAATATAATACTATTAACTATTTACCGGTTAAAAACAACCTGCTGGTCATCAACAATATCCATAAGATTTATGAAAATCGCCTGTTTTCCCAGGCCTTTCTGAACGATTCCATTCTTAACCCCAATACTTTTGCCTATTTGTTTAATGCAGGATATAATCAAAGCTTTGTAAAAGACTCCACCATCACGGGTTTGATAGATCGTTACCGGGCAGTTTCGCAATACTCAAATTACAATCAGCAACTGGCGCTATCAAAGGCTTTCAATAGTTATGGCAATGGAGAGATCATAGACGCTTTTAAAATCCTGGATCAGCTGCAGCTTGAAAACTCGGTGCAAAAAGGTTATGTAAACAATATCAATGGATTATGGGCATTAGGGGAGCATTCACCGGCTTTAGCGCTTGATTTTTTTGAAAGAGCCATGGAGGCCGGTTACACGGATGCCATGTTAAATAAGGGTTTTGCGTTGATAGAAATGGATGATTTGGAGCAGGCGAAATTGTTGCTTTCGAGTTTACAAACGGCCGGTACAAATGCACAAAATCAAATGGTGCCTACTTTGCTGAAATTACTGGATAGTGACAGCCTTCAAATAGATGACCTAAGCGACCGGGAAAAATACTGGTTATTAAGTATCTATAAATTCCGGAATAGCGAAGAGGAAAACCAGCAGATACTGGGAAAAATAGAAAACCCATATTATCAATCAGCCGCGCAAATAAGCTTGATAGAACATCAATTTAGGCAGGGAAGAACCGACGAGTTATCTGATGAAATTAGTTTACTCGACCGGCAGGTGATTAATGATGAAAAACTGGCTGCGAGATTTTTGTGTTTGAAACTGACCTGGTTGGCAGCTCAGCGCGATCTGAAAAATATAGAAAAATTTTTAGACAAGCTGGGTCCTGAAGATGATTTGCTCAAATCGTATTTGAGGGCAAAGATAGCTGATGCAGAAAATAACACCGAGGAGGCTTCTGGGGCTTATCGGCGCATCGCGGATAAAAACCCATTTAAAGTGTCTTACATTGTTGACGCAGCAAGGTTTTTCCAGGAAAAATTGGAAGATGAAAATCTGGCCTATGAAACCATATTGAATGCCGCCGTTATTAACCCTTATTCAGTGGTGCTGTCAAAGGCTTTTATTTTACAATGTCTGAAAATGGGATTGGCTAGCTACGCAGAAGAGGAGTTGCAACATCTGCAAACGATAATTACTCCAAGCGAGTATCAGGATTTTTTGAGTCTTTATCGGCAAATGGCAGAAGAAAATGAGCAATCTGAAAGTTGGTAGTTGTTGCTAGTTCTCTTGTAATTTTAAGATATCGAAATTCTTTTTTCCGCCGGTATTTAACTTATAAAACAGGCCAAAATTCAGCCTGAAAGAAGGGCTTAGTTGTGTGCCATCCACTCTGGCAAAAAGCGGTAATTCAGCTGTGGCGTTGACAGAAAAATCGGGACCAATATTATAACTGACAGCGGGAATGATGAAAATCCATTCACCACCTGTATTGGGTAGGTCGTTACCATCATTGATGTCCTGCGCTGCATGACGATATCTGAACGAGAGGGATGGATCCAGGATCAGGTCACCTATGGTAACCCGGTCGCTTACACCGGCCCTGATTTGCAGTTCATCACCTAATTCATAGACCTGTGTTCCAAAATAGTCATCATTTTCGCCGGTGATCCGAAACGTGATGGTGGAGATAAAATTCATGGAACGCCTGAATTTGATATTTTGAATAAAGTTTGCCCATAAAATACCATCCCAGGCGCCACTGCCCGGTTGAAGATCGGCATTCAAAGTAATATTGTTATTAGCCAGGTCTGAGGCACCGGTGGGGAGCTTAACACCCAGACCTCCTACCAACTGGGTAGATGGTTTTTCTGGATTTGTCAGTTTGTATTTAGCCAGTATAACCGCGTCCCCAATACCATTGGTTCTCACCAGGTTTGATGGCAATCCGGCCGGCGTGATAAGCCGCTCCTGGGTCACATGAGACAGAAACCCGTCGACAGAAAGCCTGTTGGTAATACCATAGCTTACTCCAAATAAGATGGAATGTGTTTTTCTTTCCCTCAATCCGTCTTGCAACTCCCTGGTTCCATCCTTTAGGGTTTTCAGCACATTTAAGTCATAGTTTAGGGTAAACTGTAGGGTGCCTTTGTCCCCTGAAGGCAGCCCGATGTTGGCGGCAATGGGTACTCCCCCGGAGCAACAGGTCTGTGCGCGAAGGTCAAAGATGGTCCATAAAAGGAGTGAAATAAGTATAAGTATATTTTTCATCGCAACCGGCTTTACTTATACCATCACTACAATTTTTAGAGAAAAAAAGTTTAAAAACCGGCGATTTCTTATGGTCAGAATCGCTCGATTTCCAATTGACAGTCAAACATGTCAGTTGGTTGCGACATATTTGCCACCGCCATTTGGCCGGAGGATGTTTTTGGTCTATGAATTGCAATTAATACGCAAGCAGCTCTTTAATCTTTAGCTGTACTTTTTCAATGGAAGGCAGCATCGCCTGTTCCAAAATACTATTCAAAGGGATGGCGGGCATGTTTTCCGAGCCAATGGTCATCACTGGTGCGTCAAGATGTTGAAAACACTTTTCCTGGATCATACCGGCGAGGCTTCTGGCAAACGAGTTGTCAACCGGCTCCTCGGTAACCACCAGGCAACGGCTGTTTTTTTTCACCGATGACAACACGGTACCTTCGTCTAATGGATGCAAGGTTCTTAAATCTACTATTTCAACCAGGCCCTCAAATGATTTTGCAGCATTCATTGCCCAGTGAACGCCCATTCCATAGGTAATAATGCTGATGGTGTTGTTGTGCCGGCAGGTTGCATCGTCGGTTTCAGTCACCAGGTGGGCTTTTCCAAAAGGTAATATGTATTGCTCATCCGGCTCCACTGATTTTGCGTAGCCCGTGCCCGGAATTTTGGACCAGTACAATCCTTTATGCTCAAAAATTACCACCGGATTGGGGTCGTAATAAGCTGCTTTCATTAACCCTTTCAGGTCCGCCCCGTTGCTGGGATAGGCAATTTTTATGCCCCGGATATTGGTCACCACTGATTCGACACTCGATGAGTGATAAGGCCCGCCGCTGCCATAAGCGCCAACCGGAACTCTTAAAATCATACTAACCGGCCACTTGCCGTTGGAAAGATAGTAGGACCGGCTGACCTCCGTAAATAACTGGTTCAGACCGGGCCAGATATAATCTGCAAATTGAACTTCAACAATGGGCTTTAAGCCGACGGCTGACATGCCAACAGTAGAGCCTACGATAAAGGCCTCCTGAATCGGTGTATTAAACACCCGGGTTTCTCCAAATTTTTCAGCCAATGTAGCAGCCTCCCGAAACACGCCGCCCAGCCTCTTGCCGACATCCTGACCATATAACAGGCATTCCGGATGTGCCTTCATCAGTTCTTCCACAGCATGGAGGGCACAATCTACCATCACCACCCTTGAGCTGTTGGCAGGTGATTTCTGTCCCTGCTCCTTCACGATTGGGGTGGGGGCAAAGTCATAGGTGAATAAATCCTCTGGTGTCGGGTCCGGCGCCTTTAAAGCTTTTTCATAGTCCACGCGAACTTTTTCATCGCTTTCCGCTTCTATTTGCCTGATCTGATTTTCCGAGAAACCGTACTCCAGCAGCTGCTTTTTGAAGATGGGATACGGATCGCTTTTTTTGGCTTTTTCCAGGTCGTCTCTGTACCATTCCATTCTCACCCCCGAAGTGTGATGATTCAATAAAGGGACTTTTGCGTGAACAAGAAACGGCTTGCGTTCTTTTCTCATCGTTTTAATGACTTCCTCAAGCGCAAAATAACATGCCAAAAAATCCGATCCGTTAATACTTACCGGCGTAATGCCGCGAAAACCTTTAATGTATCCCGCAGCATTTTGAGCTCTTGTCTCACTGGCGTCTGCGGAAATATCCCAATCATTGTCCTGAACAAGGTATAGCACAGGTAACTGTTTTAAAGCAGCCATTTGGAAGGCCTCGGCTACTTCACCTTCCGTTACCGAAGCATCTCCAAGGGAGCAGACCACAATAGGCTTTTCTTTTGGTTTTTCATGTAGGGAAAGCTCTTCTTTATATTGAATGCCCATGCCAACGCCCGTGGCCGGAATGGCCTGCATACCCGTAGCTGAAGACTGGTGAGGAATTTTTGGCTTGTCCGGGTCATTCAGGCTGGGGTGTGCGTAGTAGGTTCTGCCTGCGGAAAAGGGATCGTCCTTTTTAGCCAGTAATTGTAGCATTAGCTGGTAGGGCGTGATGCCCATACCAAGCAGCATAGCGTCATCCCGGTAATAGGGGAAAACGTAATCCTCCGGGCGTAACAACATCCCCATGGCCAGCTGAATGGCTTCATGACCTCTGGAGGTTGCATGGACGTATTTCGAAACCAGCTTAAAATTATCTTCGTACAACTCGGCCATGGACTTGGCTGTCGCCATCAGGCTAAAGGCCTCCTTAACAGTCCTTTTACTAACCGGTTTTTTATCAATGATCATTTTTTTGTTTTTTTTGGGTTGGTTATGTTGTTGTTTGATCGCCAATTTATCATTGGCCTCTGATATCCTGCCAAGTGCTGTAAAGCGTTTCCTGGCTGGGACGATTTTCCGGCACACTGGTCAAAGGTTCGACCGCTTTGAGACCTTTGTGACAATCGCCGGGTAAGGTCTGATAAAGCTGTGTTCCTTTGGTTTTCCAGGCTATCATCTCGTCGCTCACATCTTTTATAACCTGTGCCGGATTACCTACCAGCAACTTTCTCGCCGGTATTATTTCATCTGCCTTAATAAAACTTAAAGCACCAATGATACATTCCTCTCCAATTTCCGCGCCATCCATTATAACGGTATTCATACCTACCAAAACATTCCTGCCTATGTTGGCCCCATGAATAACAGCACCATGACCAATATGGGCACTTTCTTTTAGCCTGACTGTTTTGCCCGGGAACATGTGAACGGTGCAGTTTTCTTGCACATTACAGCCATCCTCTATGATAATCTCTCCCCAATCGCCTCTGATGGCCGCCCCGGGCCCGATATAAACATCCTTGCCAATAATAACATTGCCCGTAACCGCTGCCAGCGGGTGAACAAATGCCGAGGGATGTATTACAGGTATAAATCCTTTAAATTCATAAATCATGATACTGTTTTATATTTGTCTAAAACATGCTTGGTAAAATCGGATAATACCAATTTCCCACTTATCGCCGCTCTTTCTTCCAGCAATTGATCCCAATGCTCGGTGCCTTCCCAGATTACCTTCTTGATCAGTTGCCGGGCTTCCTCACTGTTGCCGGTCAGGGATTGTGCAAAGGCCTGTATTGCTTTATCCATTTCTTCTGTAGTGTCAAAAACTTCATGAAAGAGACCTTTGTCCAAAGCCCAGGCTGCGGATTGAAATTCTCCCGCGTTGATAGCTAATTTTGAAAAGCTTGAAACACCTATTTTTCTTTCGACGGCAGGCCCGACAACAAAGGGGCCAATGCCAATGGTCAGCTCGCTGAGCTTTACGGAAGCAAATTTGGAAGCAAAACAATAGTCTACCGCTGCTGCCAGTCCAACACCGCCGCCTACAGCTTTGCCCTGAACTCTGCCTATGATAATTTTTGGGCACTTCCTGCATGCATTGATCACATTGGCAAAACCCATGAAGAATTTTTTCCCTTCCTCAAAATTGTCGATAGCTACCAATTCATTAAAACTGGCGCCGGCGCAAAAGGTACGGTCTCCACCGCTTTTTAAAATGATCACCTTCACATCCGGGTCACCTCCTGCCGCTGTAATGGTTTTAGCCAATTGCTCAAGTATTTCGCCCGGCAACGAATTATGCGAGGGGTGAAAAAAGGTTATTTCACCAATGGTATCTTTTATTTCGAGGTTTACGTAAGCTGCTTCCGACATATACGATTTGATTAAATTAATCCAAACTGATCCAGGTGGTGGTTTGTATGTTTTCTGCTTAATAAATCCCAATGTTCCTTATCCAGCGCACCAAATACAGCATTGTTGGTTTTTATACCGGGATTTTCTTTAAAAAACGTTTCATAAACGTCATAGCTGTCCATCAATGCGTCGATGGCCTCCTGCAGGCTACTATAAACCAGATCTTCAGTTTCGCCTTTCCTTAAATGAGGATGGCTGTATTCTCTGGGCATGGGACGGTAGTTCCAGATAGATTCCTGGTACCTTTCCAGGTATTTTTCCGGCGTAACAATTTCAGTAGGTACCTGGTTGGTAGCTACCTTGAACTGATATTCGAGGTGCTCCACCATATGTTGTGCAGACATTAAACCCCACTTGGCCTTGGTATCAGGGGAAAGCTTGCCAAGAATTGCGGCCAGCGATTCCTTATCAACTTCTACGAAAGGGCATTTCTTTTGCACCAGGGTCAAAATCGTGGCCGTGGCAGCTAATTCACTTTCCTGATCAAACACTTCCACAAACCATTTTACAACGCCGGCGGGATGCTCCCTACCTTTACTATCCCGCTCTACCTTCTCTTTACAGGTAAGTCTGACCTGGATGGTGTCGTTGTGATATATTGGTTTTAAAAAACGGCATTCTTCCAGGCCGTAATTTGCGGCTACCGGTCCCTTGTTAGGATATACAAACAACCCGGCAGCAGCAGCGAGAATGAAGTAACCATGGGCTGCTCTTTTTTCAAAAATACTACCTTTTAACGACGTGATATCGGTATGGGCGTAAAAATGATCCCAGGTGAGGTTGGCAAAATTGATGATGTCTGAGTCGGTGACGGTGCGTTTATGGGTTAATAGCGATTTGCCAACCTGGATTTCCTCAAAGTGATACTTAAATGGGTGTTCGGTCGATTCCTTATACCTGGCGCCAGGCTGAAATATACCGGTGATTTCCGTCAGGGTTGTTGGGGTGCCCTGTATGGCGCATCTTTGTAAATAATGTTTTATTCCTCTCATACCTCCCATTTCTTCTCCGCCGCCGGCTCTTCCCGGACCTCCGTGTATCAGAGTAGGTAGCGGGGATCCGTGGCCGGTACTCCTTTTGGCGCTCTCCCGGTTTAATACCAATATCCTGCCGTGGTGGGTTGCCGCTCCGACGACAAATTCCCGGGCTACTTTGTCATTGTACGTTGAAATGGAGCAACATAGTGATCCTTTGCCCATTTTTGCCAACTGAATGGCGTCATCCAGGTCGGCGTAGGGAATGATAGTGCTTACCGGTCCGAAGGCCTCGATTTCATGTACACCAAGGTTTTTGTGAGGATGGTCTTCTCTTAAAATGATGGGGCTGAGAAATGCTCCCTTACTGGCATCGGCGCCAATCAATGTTACTTTGTCGATATGGCCATAGACTATTTCCGCAGTTTTGGACAGATCGCCGATTCTATCCCTGACCTCCTGTAACTGATCTTTGTTGACCAGGGCACCCATGCGCACTTCCTTGAGCTTTGGATCCCCGATAGCCACCTTATTTAAAGCATTGCTTAGCGCAATTTGGACGTCTTCCACCAGTGAGTCAGGCACAATTATTCTACGAATGGCAGTACACTTTTGTCCGCATTTAACGGTCATTTCCTTGCGCACCTCCTTGATGAATAAGTCAAATTCCGAGGTGCCGGGAGTGGCATCTTCACCTAAAACCGCGCAATTAAGAGAATCAGCTTCCATGTTAAATGGCACCGACTCGGCAATGATTTGATCGTGGGCTTTTAACATGCGGCCGGTTTCCGCAGAACCTGTGAATGTGACGACATCCTGGGATTGGACTGTATCGAGGATGGTCCTGGCCGAACCGCAGATTAATTGTAAGGCGCCTTCGGGCAATATTTCAGAGGCGATGATTTCCCTTACTACAGCTTCCGTCAGAAAGGCAGTTGCGGTAGCAGGTTTGACAACTGCAGGCACTCCTGCCATCCAATTAACGGCACATTTTTCCAACATACCCCAGACCGGAAAGTTATAGGCATTGATGTGAATGGCCACACCTTCCTTGGGAACCATAATATGATGGCCCATAAATCCTTCACCCCTGGATAAATCGATAGGATCTCCATCAACGTGATAGGGTTGGTTTGGAAAATTTCTTCGTAAAGATGCGTTGGCAAAAAGATTGCCAAAGCCCCCTTCGATATCGATCCAGCTATCAGCCCGTGTGGCGCCGCTCTTATAACTTATCTCATAGAACTGATCCTTTCTTTTGGTGAGGTATAAGGCCAGTTTTTTTAGCATGTTTCCTCTTTCCTGGAAAGTCATTTTTCGTAGCTTCGGATTACCTACTTCTCTTCCATATGCCAGTATTTCTTCGAAATCCAAACCATTGGTAGAAACAGCGGTGAATGCTTCTCCTGTAACAGCGTCATGGATTGGCTGGCCATCACCATCGCCGATGATCCATTGTCCTTTGATATAATTGCCTAATTTGTCCATAGTTAATACCTGAAACTAACTTTTTGATTAGTTAAAAAAACTTTCATTTCTTTCCACCATTTTTCTTAGCAAAACTGTACACCTGTACTGCCCCTCGTGATATTGGTCATAAAGGTCGTCCAGCATATTGACACAATTCGAGAGCCCCCAATCGTCAGCCCACGCGAGTGGCCCCCTGGGATAATTGACGCCTGCTGTCATGGCGAGATCGATATCCTCCTTGCTGGCAACGTTAAGATAACAAGCATCTGCGGCTTCATTGATTAATCTGACTACGATCCTTTGCACTATTTTAGATGCCAATTCCGGGTTTTTATCAGGCACGGGATCGGTGGAGGGGTTTTCATAATCGTAAAACCCTTTTCCCGATTTTCTGCCCAGGTAATTGGCTTCCACCAATCTTTTCTGCGTAAAGGAAGGACGGTAGCGAACGTCATAGAAAAATGACTTGAAAACCGTTTCAGATACGGTATAATTCACATCGTGACCGATGAAGTCCATTAGCTCAAATGGCCCCATGCGGAATCCTCCTATTTCTTTCATGGCCCAATCAATGGTAGCAATACCGGCGATACCTTCCTCGTAGATACGGATGGCTTCACTGTAAAATGGTCTGGCCACGCGATTGACAATAAACCCAGGCGTGTCCTTGGCGATGACAGTTAATTTTCCCCAGGTATCAATCATCTCTTTCGCATGTTGCATCACTTCGGCGCTGGTTTGGATGGCTGGCACAATTTCCACCAATTTCATTAAAGGCGCAGGGTTAAAAAAGTGAATACCGATGAATCTTTCCGGTCTTTTTAATACTGCTGCTAACGATGTGATGGAAAGTGAGGAGGTGTTGGAGGCGATAATGCATTCATCGCTGACTAATCCTTCGACGGTCTCGAAAACTGACTTTTTAATTTCAGGATTTTCGACGATAGCTTCAATCACCAGGTTGACGTTGGCCATTTCCTGAATGTTTTCGACATAGCTGATCCTGCCTGTGATTTCCGCTTTTTTGGCCTCTGTGTATTTCCCTTTTTCGATCAGCCTGTTCAGAATTTTTTCAAGATTGGTTTGGCTTCGCTCCAAAGCCTGTGTATCGGCATCAAACAGGATAACGCCACAGCCGGCTGTAGCGGCTACCTGGGCGATGCCTGCCCCCATTGTTCCGGATCCAATTACGCCTACGATCATTTATTTTCCTTTAAATTCTGGTTTTCTTTTGTTTAAAAATGCATCTACCCCCTCCTGATAGTCTTCTGTGGCCGCGGCCTCCAGTTGCAGCTTGTTTTCAACAGCCAGCTGATCTTCCAAAGATCCCGTAAGCGCGCTATTAAAGGCCTGCTTGGTCAATGCCAAACCTTTCGTGGGCATTTTTGCCAGCTTGTTGGCCAGGGCAAGCACTTCCTCATCGAACGTGTTATCGGGGAAATATTTGTAAATCATACCCATTTGTACTGCTTCCGGTGCGGTGACTTTGTCACCCAACATAGCGATTGCCAGTGCCTTCTGGAATCCAATTAACCGCGGTAAAAAGTAAGTACCCCCGCTATCCGGAATTAGCCCTATGGCACTGAAGGCCTGAATGAAGCTGGCGGTTTCTTTGGCAATTACAATGTCACAGGCCAACGCGATATTTGCTCCGGCACCTGCAGCTACACCGTTTACGGCGGCTATAATAGGCTTGGGGATTTTCCTTAACCTGGTGATAATTGGAGCGTAGTGCTCATTCAGTATGGATTCAAAGCCAGGGTTTAGTTCAGGTGAAGTAACCTCTACTAAATCCTGACCTGCGCAGAAAGCCTTGCCTTCTCCGGTAATCACAATAGCGCGTACGGATGGATCCTCAGCTAATCTATCCAACTCCTGCTGCAGTGCAAGTGTCAGGGATTTATTGACACTATTGTAGGCTTGCGGCCTGTTTAATTTTATTGTTCCGACACCGGCATCTACTGTAGTTAAAATCGGTTTCATAAATTCGTTAAAGACATTTAAAATAATCAAAGGGCTCCAGACAATCTTCACATTTAAAAAGGGCTTTGCAGGCAGTAGAGCCAAACTGACTTACCAAAACCGTATTTTCAGAACCGCATTGAGGACATTTTATTATTTTTTTTCCATGCAGTAATACACTCTTATCACCCGCCGCATCAAGGGGAGGTGCTATACCGTAATCCGCTAGTTTTTTCCGGCCCTCTTCTGTAATCCAATCGGTAGTCCAGGCAGGTGTAAGTACCAGGTTAACAATAGGTTTAAATCCAGCCTGAGTCAATGCTTTATCAATATCATCCTTGATGGTATCCATAGCCGGGCAGCCCGAATAGGTGGGTGTTATGCTGATCATGACCTCGTTCCCGGTTTCCTTTATCTCCCTGACGATGCCCATATCCATAATTGATAACACCGGGATCTCGGGATCGGAAATACCCCAAAGAATGTCAGTAACGGCGGTATTTTTTACTTTAATGCTCATTTACCAATTCATATTTGGATAAGCGCGCTGCATATATTGTAATTCAGCCAGAATAAAGCCTAAATGTTCAGAGTGGATGCCCTTTTTACCACCTGACTGAAACCAGCTGGTTTCCGGCGGTACCAGTGTTGCTTCCTCAAGAACCTGATGAATATGATTGTAATAATTGGTTTTCATCGCGGGTAGATCTGCCCCGATACCCATTTCTTTCATTTCCAGTTCTATAGGTGTTTCTTCCAATAGCTCACCGGAGTAGGGATAAAGAAAATCAATAGCGTCCTGCATTTTTTGATGGCTTTCTTCTGTGCCGGCGCCAAGCCTTTTGACCCACTCACTGGAAAAATCCAAATGATAAGTTACTTCTTTTAATGATTTTTGGGCGATGGCGGCAATTTGCTGGTCATTGCTGTTGGTTAATTCCTTTAAAAGCAGGATATGAAAACTGTCGAATAAAAATTGGCGGACAATTACATGGGCAAAATCCTTATTGGGCTGCTCAACTAGTAATACATTTCGGTAATCATGAGCCATTCGCAAAAAGGCAATGTCATCCTCGCTCTTGTTATCTGTGGTAAGCGCACCGGCAAGTTGAAAGTAATTCCTGGTTTGGCCAAAGAGGTCCAGCGAGATATTTGTTAAGGCAATATCGGTTTCAAGACTTGGCCCATGACCACATAGCTCGGAGAGTCGGTGACCTAAGATCATGGCGTTATCGCCTGTAAGCAGTAAATATTGATAAATCTTATCCTGCATGCTACATGTGTTTTAATTCATCCGGCAAATTGTAAAAAGTCGGGTGCCGGTAGACTTTGTCTTTGGCCGGTTCAAACAGCTCCCCGCTCTTTTCAGGATTGGAGGCGGTGATGTGTTTTGACTCAACCACCCAGATACTTATTCCTTCGCTTCTGCGCGTGTATACATCCCTGGCGTTTTCTAACGCCATTTTGCTATCCGCCGCATGCAAACTACCTACATGGCGGTGTTCCAAGCCGTTTTTACTCCTGATGAAAACTTCCCAAATGGGCCATTCTTTTTTCATGGTTTATATAATTAGTTTGCTTCGGTAAATTCCTTATTTCTTTGCTTCTCAGCATATTGAGATGCTGCTTCCCTGACCCAGGCTCCTTTTTCATAAGCAGACCTTCTGGCATCAAGCCTTTGTTTGTTACAAGGACCATTGCCTTTTACTACGTTCCAGAACTCCTCCCAATCAATCTCACCAAAATCGTAGTGCCCTGTTTTTTCATTCCATTTCAGATCTTTGTCGGGGATGGTGATGCCCAATATCCCTGCCTGTGGCACTGTATTGTCTATAAATTGTTGGCGCAGCTCATCGTTACTTTTTCGTTTGATTTTCCACTTCATGGACAATTCTGTGTGTGTCGATTCTGCATCCGTAGGACCAAACATCATTAAAGAGGGCCACCACCATCGGCTTAGTGCATCCTGGGCCATTTGCTTTTGCACCTCGGTGCCGTTGCACAAGGTGAGCATAATTTCATACCCTTGTCGCTGGTGGAAACTCTCTTCCTTACAGATCCTTACCATAGCACGGGCATAGGGGCCGTAAGAGGTCCGGGTGAGCATGACCTGGTTGATAATTGCCGCCCCATCCACCAACCAGCCAATGGCACCAATATCTGCCCAGGTAAGGGTAGGGTAATTAAAAATACTGGAATATTTAGCTTTTCCGGCGTGTAATTGCTCTATCAGCTCATCTCTGCTGATACCCAGTGTCTCTGTAGCACTATAGAGATAGAGTCCGTGGCCAGCTTCGTCCTGTACCTTGGCGAGCAGGGCCACTTTCCTTCTTAAAGTAGGCGCGCGCGTGATCCAGTTCCCTTCGGGCAGCATACCCACAATCTCCGAGTGAGCGTGCTGGGAGATCTGCCGGATGTGGGTTTTCCTGTATTTTTCTGGCATCCAGTCTTTCGGTTCTATGTTATACCCCTGATCGATTTTATGTTGAAATTCGATTTCCAGGTTTTCTGTTGAATCTTTCATAATCTCTAATGATCAAAATCTACAATTACTCTTTTCGATAGTGGAATAGCCTGACATGTTAAAATATATCCCTCATCAATTTCATCCTGTTCCAGCCCATAATTTACCGCCATGTCTACTTTTCCTTCCAATAATTTTGCGCGGCAGGTACAGCATACCCCACCCTTGCAGGCAAAAGGAAGGTCGGCGGATTGGTTAAGAGCAGAATCCAAAATAGTGTTGCTCCCTTTGACCAGGGAAAATTTAAAGGTTTTGCCTCCTTCCAGAATGGTTATTTCACAGTTGTCTTTTCCATTGGCATTGGCCTGGATAACTTTCTGAACAGTTTGAGTGCCAGCACTGCTGGTAAATAACTCAAAATGAATATTTCCGCCGGGAACGTCTCTGTTAAGTAAATAATCTTTGATGGTGAAGATCATCTCTTCAGGGCCACAAAGGAAGTAATCATTTACAGTTGCCTGGTCTATAATTACTTTAAATAACGTATTCAGTTTTTCTTCGTTTAGCCGTCCGTTCAGAAGCGGCACGTCCCGTTCTTCTTTTGTCAGAAAGTAAAACACCTCAAACCGATCAATAAATTGATTTTTCAGTGCTTCGATCTCTTCTTTCAGTATAATAGAACTGGTGTATTGGTTTACGTAGAAGAGCTTAAAGGTCGCCCGGGGCTCCAGGTTTAAATGGGTTTTAATGATGGAGATAATAGGAGTAATACCGCTGCCTGCGGCAAAAGCCACATAGTTTTTCTGTTGGCTGGCATCCGACTCAATAAAGAATCGGCCACTTGGCGGCATTACCTCCAACTGATCTCCGGGTTTAAGTTGCTCATTTATAAAGGAGCTAAAAATGCCTTTGTCAATTTTTTTAACCGCTACCTGCCACTTATTATCCAGAGGGCTGGAACATAAAGAGTAGGAGCGGCGGACTTCCTCCCCGTCGATAGTGGTCTTAAGCGTAAGGTGCTGGCCACAGTTATATTGAAATAACGCTTTGAGAGCATCATCAATTTGAAATGAAATTACAGAACAATCTGGCGTGGTTTTGTGTATAGATGCCACTTCCAGGGTATAAAACTGCTTATGGATCATTGCCATGATTTATATTATAACACAAACTAACATTTGTTAGTTTTTTAATAAAAAAATTAAGCCAAATAGGCCAAATTAGGTTGGGCAGCACTTCCTTTTACCATAATCCGGAAAGCGGTTTTTACGGTTATCTGGTTAATTCGGAATTAACCATGATATAATTACAAAACTAACGAATGTTAGGTAATATTGCAAGAGGCTCACAGCTTGCCTGAGGTGAGGTTATTTATAACTGACGATTGATTTTCCCTCTTCTACATCCTGGCATAACTCCAGAAGGGTCTTTTCATTCAGTAAATGTCTTATTTTTTCCTTCACAATTTTGTAGTCAAAATGTATGGGACATGGTGTTTTGTCGGAACATTGTTTCAGGCCGATGCCACAGCGATCCAGAATATCCAGGCCGTCTATTAACTCCACAACTTTGATCAGCCGGAGCTCATTGGGGGGCATATTGAGGGAAAATCCCCCGTTTGGACCTTTTACTGAATTCAGCATTTTGTGTTTTACCAATTGCTGCAATATCTTGCTCAGGAAGTGCAGGGGAATGTCTTGCGAAGCTGATATTTGCTTGAGCCCGACAGCCTGATCATTTTTTGTATGTAATGTAATGTAAAGTATGGATCGTAGCGCATATTCACATGATTTGGAAAACATAAGATTTTATAAAAAAGCGTTCAAATATTGTAAAATATGAAACCTGGGATGTGATCAATAACGGCTAATAAAACTTAGCTCTTCCGCAGGTTTAATCCTTGAGTTCAATACCGCAATTTAGCGATTAATTTCATGATGCAAACCCGGATTGTATAAAGGGAGTTTTCAATCGTTTATTTAGTGCTTTTCCCGGGCATGGTTCCAAAAATAAAATCCCAAAATCGGGTCGAAACGCCAAAAGCTACATATGGGTCAACGTAATGGTGTATCTTATGATGTTTCCAAAGCGCCTTCCATGGGCCATACCTGGGCGATTTGACCCGGTGTTGGGCATAGTGCAGTGATATATAGCCGAGGTAGCCGATCATAAATCCAGGAAAAAAGACAAAGGCGTATCTTGTGTTGATCAACCAGAAAATAAGGAAGAAAATGGATGACAGAAAAAGCCCCGGTACAGGGGGCATGGCCAGGCGGGTCGGATCAATTGGAAATTGGTGGTGAATGCCATGTGCTTTGTGCTGAAGGTTAAAGAGTGACTTTTGATTTGATTCGGTGTGATACAAAAACCGATGGACCATGTATTCCGCAAAAGACCAAAAGACAAACCCCAATACCAGGGCGATGATGGCATGGATGAACGGTATTTCCAGTTTTGTGGTGCCATACCAAAACAGGATGGTACTGGTTGTCAAATGTAAAGCAATGGGTGCAAAAATGCTGGTGCGGGTAAACTTTTCCAGGATACTGTTTTTAAACAGCGGGCCGGTACGTTCTTTCCGAATGGTAAGGTGTTCTGGCATTTTTGTCAGGCCTTTTTTAAATGCGATATATTCTTTTACATTCTTTTCCATCATTATTAGTCGCGGTTCGGTTAAAAATTTTGGTTAGCATACAGGGTCTGCCGTCATTTCCAGCTACCTGCCAGGCATATTTTCGTCATTTTTAAACGAAGGGCTAATATAGATAATTAGACCTTTATATCTAATATTAGTTGAAAAATATTTAACTTGCCCACTCAAATAAATAGATGATAATGAGTAAAACGCAGGTGCACAGCTTTCATATTCCGGTAATGGGGATTGGCTATACTATCGATACCCCTTTGAAAGTATCTCAATATGGCATTTCTTCAGTGATATCCCTTGTTGACGATATCCTGATAGAGAAAATGAGAGAATTATATTGCCGGAAATTGGAAATTCCCTTTAAGGCAATTTCGAATAAGACCAATGATTTCAGGGCTAAAAGGATTACAGCTTACCTGAACCTTATCGACAAAATTGCCACTGAGAATTTTGAACAGTTAAAAAACTCCCTTGCCGAAAAAGGCAGTGAAATAGAAAAATACATGAATTTGTTGCCGGATTTTTCCATTTTGAAACGGAGACTTCGCCAGATGATTACCAATGCCCGTAATTCGGAAGAAATAAAGCATTGGATTAGCAACAATCTCTCCATAGGCAGTATCGATGTAAACATCATGACAAAACTAAACCGCGAGAATTACCGGAATAACAAAAAACTGCCACTGGAATTCAATGACGCGCATGCGGCGTTACGAGGTTTTGCAAATAGTACATTAAAATCGGCTATAATTTTGTCAGCAGGCATGAATCCAAGGTTGTATAGCTATTTTGAACAATTTGAGGACTTTTATCCGGATGAGTTCGGGCAGCTAAGAAAAAAGATAATACTCAAGGTCAGCGATTTCCGGTCAGCGTTGATCCAGGGCAAGTTCCTGGCTAAAAAGGGCCTTTGGGTTTCGGAGTATAGGATTGAGTCTGGCTTGAATTGCGGCGGGCATGCTTTTGCCACCGACGGCTTCCTGATGGGACCTATCCTGGAAGATTTTAAGAGGAACAGGGACCATCTTATTAAAACCACCTATGAAGCGTTAGTCGAGGCGCTGAAAAGAAAGTCTATCAACGCGCCAAAAGAATCTCTCCCGGTGCAGTTTTCTGCCCAGGGTGGGGTGGGGACTGCCGAGGAACACGATTTTTTATTAGAACATTACCAGCTTGATTCCATTGGCTGGGGTACTCCCTTCCTTTTGGTACCGGAAGTCACCAACGTGGATAGGCAAACCCAAAAATTGTTGGAAAAAGCAACTGAGGAGGATCTGGTTTTAAGTAACACCTCCCCGCTAGGCGTCTTCTTTAATACGGTCAAGGGTAATACCAAGGATCTGGAAAAAACGGACCGGATCAGACAGGGCAGGCCCGGTAGTCCGTGTCCCAAGAAGTTTGCTTCAAACAACCGGGAATTTACAGAAAAGGAAATTTGCCTGGCTTCCAGACAATATCAAAACCTGAAGATCAAAGCATTGGATAATCTTCAATTAAGTCCCGGGGAATACAAAAAGAATTTTGATAAGATCACTGAGAAATCCTGTATATGTGTTGGTTTGGGTACTTCGGCATTATTGGCCAATGACCTGGATACAAAAGTGGAAGGAGAGGGCGTATCCGTATGCCCCGGCCCCAATATGGCCTATTTTTCCGAAGTAGTATCCCTGAAAAAAATGACAGATCATATCTATGGAAGGGCTAACATTTTGAAAAGAGATGACAGGCCACATATGTTTATGAAGGAACTGGGCATGTATATTAACTATTTTCGGAAGATGGTCGAAGAAGCAAATAAGCCCATGGACGCCCGAACAGTGAAACGAATACAGCATTTTAGGGATAACTTAAACAATGGGATCAGATACTACCGCTATTTGTTTATGAATACCTACATTAAGAACCACCCTGTGGCAGCATTGAAATCCTATGAAAAAGAACTAAACAATATCGAAATAGATTAGTTTGGATTTAATCTGATGCTTCGGAATTAATTAATCTTAAAAACAAGATACCTTCTAAGCAAAAAATTTAGTAATATTGCAGTCCCAAAAATTAGCCATGCCATATGGTTTTTGAGGGATCGGGATGTGGCGCAGTCCGGTTAGCGCACCACGTTAGGGACGTGGGGGCCGCTGGTTCGAATCCAGTCATCCCGACATCGCCTGCCGTAGCTCGAAGAGCGAAGGCGGGCTTTTTGCTTTGTAGCTAAGCTTTGCGCACGAGGAGAGGTCTTTGTCGGGCTACGTCGGGTGAGACCCGACAGGTCAGCAAGAGCAACAGCAAGCATCAAACACTGTTGCTCTTGCTCAAACTGTTGCTAATCCACTTTCGATTGTAAGTCCACTCCTCACTAGCAGGTCCTCCGGTCCTGTGCTGATCTGACATAATCCAAAGCTGTTAACACCTAATCAACCCACAAACATTATTTCTATCAGTCCTATCTCTCGACTGATATTGACAGGCACTTGAATATTTATATTCCTGTACCCTAAAACATATCCACGATCTTGTTGGATTAACATAAATGTAATTCAGCATCCATGGATCATTTCATTTGTATTTTTACTAAAACAATTTTTCACTAAATTAAATCAATGCTGCCTCGAATGGCACAGGACCAGAGGACCTGCGCTAGGAGAGGTCCGCGAGGAAATTGAATATTATTAAGAAAATAAGCGCATCTACATTGCGAAATTCGTTTGCTACTCATTTATTAGAAGATAGTGTGAGTTTAAGGTATGTCCAGGTGCTATTAGAATGTAACTCCAGCAAAACCATAGGCATATATACTCATGTAGCCAATACCAATATGAATTTTATCAAAAATCCATTAGATTAAGGTCTTAATAAAATAAATATCGGCACCACATTGTGGTGTATAGCCAATTGTAGGGTACAATTAAATTCCTATGAAAGAAGAACCAGAAATAGAGAAAGATACTGGTAAAGGAGCAGCAGAAGAAGCTTCAAGCTATGTTCCTGGTAAGCCGTATTCAAAATTGAGAAGAGAATTAGCAGATGAAGATTTATCCAATCCCGCAGTTCAAAAACTTTTAATTAGCGAAATCGACAAACTTGAAATTCGGGTATCTGCGCTTGAATTAGTTGAAACCAATTACCATAGAATAGATAAAGAAAAAGCTGTTCTAGAGGAAAAATTAAGAACTCATAATTCTTTAGAAGTACTTTATAGTTTTTGCCTTGCTATTGGTTCTGGATTGATTGGTCTTGCTTCACTTTTTAAGATTGAAGAAAAAGGTTGGATATTTTTGGTATCCGGAGGTATTTTGATTATTGGTGGAATCTCATCAAAACTTGTGAAAAAATGGAGCTAAAAATATCAGGAATTGGTGATCGAGGATTTTTGAAGGATGAACGAATCGGGTTCAATGTGATAAAAGATTGTGAACTAAAGTTCTACCAACTATTCAGAACAAATTTTGGTTCATCTGGTGGATTTTATAATCGGGCCAAATCTGCATATTGGTTTGCCCCAAAAAAGGTTAAAGCAGGAGACAAAATTGTAGTTTATTCAAAAAGTGGAACTGACAACTCAAAGGTAAACCAAGATGGAACCACAACCTATTGGTTCTATTGGGGACTAAGTGAGCCTATTTTTACAGACGAAAAGAAAGGAATTGTTTTGGTTGAAATAAATGATTGGGAATTGTCTAGAAATAAATAGCTATGCCCAACAATATAAACTGTATTTAAAACGCAATTTAAATTAGGCTGGTATGCCCCGGCTGGTTTTCGCTTTCACCGAGGAATGGTAATCTTTTAAGCAACCTGGGAGTCCGGATATTTACTCAATTCTTAGATAGCCTTTAAATCTTCGGGTAAGTATAAATTGAAAAATTGGTTCGAAATTTCGAGGCTGTTGCCGACAGATTAACAAGAGTAACGGTATGCCATAAATACTATTGCTCAAACTGTTGCCTTTAACATAACAAAGTAATCCACTTTGGATCGTAAGACTACTTGGCGTAATCTGCGACCATTTCAGGTTATCCAGACTATTTGTTAATTCGTCATAGAAAAAATTTGTCAGGGCGAAAATCAGGAAAAAATAAAAGCGCCTGCGTTATGGCATTCTTTTGTTACCAAATTTATTAGAGAGTGGGATGAACCTAAGATGTATTTAGGTGTTATTAGGATATGAGTTCAGCAAGTATACAAAGATCAATACCCATGTGGCCAGCGTTTCTTTGAATTCAATTAGGAGTCCTTTAGATTAATTTTTGTAATTTAAAAATATATGCAATGGATTTCGTATAGTCATAGGTTGGCAGTAGTTGCATTTTGACATTATGACTGAGAAAAAAGAAAAAAGACTTTAAGCATTTATTGCTCCAGGTAAGGCTTTCGAACCTGGATTTATCAACACCTTGGACAAGGAGAACAAAGAAGAATTTTTTACTCGGGATACAATTAATTTCTTATTTTCTCAATCAGCATCTATTAGGTTGGAATGGATGAAAGAATTTCCACCAAACCAGAATTAACATATATTACTTCATTTTGTTTGATTTTTTCATTTTCTCTTAAACAAAAAATTGAAATCAGATGGACAAGGGCAATCTTTTTAATTGTACCAACAAAACCTCAATAGTTACAGGTGGAGGAAATGGAATTGGTAGAGCATGTTGTAAGATTTTGGCTGCTCATGGCTCTAATGTAGTCGTTTCGGATTTGAAGAAGGAAGACGCAGAAGCGGTAGCTCACGAAATAAAGCAGGATGGAGGAAATGCGATTGCAATAAGTTGTAATGTGTTGGAAGATGATGATTTAGTCAATTTGGTTAAAACGTCAGTAAACGTTTTTGGTGGGGTTGAAATTCTGGTCAACAATGCTGGTGGAGGCGGCGCTGGTAGGGAAAGTCCTTATTCAATATCTGTTAAAGATTTTGCTCGGGTTTTTCAACTTAATGTATTCAGTGCCTGGCGGCTATCACAATTATGCGCCCCTGAAATGGAGAAAAGGAGATACGGCTCCATGATCAATATCACTTCTATGAGTTCCATAAACAAAAGCCCGAACATCAGTGCTTACGCCAGTTCCAAGGCAGCGTTGAATCATATGACAGCAAATCTGGCTCACGACTATGGACCTCGTGGTATCCGGGTAAATGCTGTGGGACCTGGAGCAACCAAAACAGCCGCACTGTCCAAAGTATTAACTCCTGAAATTGAAGCCAAAATGCTATCGGCTACTCCGATCAAAAGGTTGGGTGAGGTGGCAGATATTGCTGGTGCAGTTCTTTATTTTGCTTCTCCAATTTCAGAATGGGTAAGTGGACAGGTTCTATTTGTAAATGGTGGTGGTATTCAAACTTTAGATTAACAATAATTGCCGGACCCACAACATTTGTCATCAAAAAATGGAAGGAATGAATATGAAAACTATTATTGGACTGGTATTCCTGATGTTCATTTGCGTTGAAATTAACGCTCAGGAAGCATTGACAGCAGAACAATCGGATCCTGCTAAGTTGGGTTGGATGCAAGGATTTCCACCACCAAAGGATAAGATAATATCAGCCATTGACGGAAGTTTCTTCAGGTTTCCGGCTTTGCGATATAGTGTTTGTCACATGCGACAATTCATGCCGACCACCGAGGTCAATGCCGCTACCACTAATCGATATGAATTTAAAGTAACGCTTGATAGAAATATTGATACATTAACATTCCTTCCCTGGAATAGCTCGGAACCACAGACATGGAAGGAATCGCTTGCAAAGAATTACACTGACGGTATCTTGATTTTACACAAAGGAAAGATCGTTTACGAAAGATATTTTGGTGAGTTAAAACCTGATGGCGTTCATGCTGCCATGTCTGTAAGTAAAACATTTACCGGAACACTAGGTGCTTTGCTTGTAGAACAGGGCGTATTGGATGAAAATAAAACGGGGGCAGATTACATTCCAGAGTTAAAGAATTCGGCTTTTGGCGATGCAACAATCAGACAAATTCTGGATATGACCACAGGTTTAAAATACAGCGAGGACTATTCCGATCCCAATGCTGAAATTTGGGCATTTTCTGCTGCTGGTAATCCCTTTCCAAAATCCAGTTCTTATGATGGCCCAACAAATTACTACGACTACTTAGTAACGGTTCAAAAAGAAGGTGTACATGGCGAGGTCTTTGGCTACAAAACTATTAATACGGATGTAATGGGTTGGATCATTTCTCGGGTAACGGGAAAGAGCATTTCCGAATTATTATCGGAGCGTATTTGGAAACCGCTCGGTACCCATGTGGATGGCTATTTCCAGGTTGATGGTGCAGGAATTGCCTTTGTCGGTGGTGGGTTTAGTGCAAACATGAGAGATATGGCCATGTTTGGCGAAATGATCCGCAAGAATGGAAAGTTCAATAAACAACAAATACTGCCTCCAAGTCTTGTAGAAGACATAATGAATGGAGGAAATCAAGAAGCATTTAACCAATCCGTTTATAGTACATCATTAAGGAATTGGAGCTATAGAAACATGTGGTGGATTACCCATAACGAGCATGGTGCATTTGCCGCAAGGGGCGTGCATGGACAAACCATTTACATTGATCCTTTAGCAGAGATGGTAATAGTTAGATTTGCCTCATATCCGGAAGCAAAAAACTCAAAGATTGACCCAACTTCATTGCCGGCTTATCATGCCATAGCTAAATATCTGATTTCAAAATAATTTCTTGAACCGATGAAAAGATATAAAATACTGTTCGCAACCCTGGTAGCCCTAATGTATACTTCGTTCGGGTATTCACAAGACGTATTCGTAGCTGATAAGAATAATTTTAGGATAACTGAAGGCAGGTTTTATAGCTCCCTCACGTTCTCATTAAATTCACGCAATGCCGAAAATGAAGACCAGCTCTTCAGGCAAGTCCTAGACCAGGATAGATATAATTATAGAGTTATAGGAAACGGGGGATATGCGCTCAAAGACAATATGACTTTGGGGCTGTCAGCTGGCTACGGTCGGGCGCGAGAGGAAATAACTTATCTCGATGAAAACGGAGAAAATGTAACATCTAAGAGCCTGGAACAAGGTTTATCACTTGCACCTAATATGCGTAAATACATTCCAATTGGAAAAGGACAATTACAAATATTAATTCAAACAGAGCTGGGAGTGACCATAGGTGAGTCAATGCAAAGGGTATTCCTTGAGAATGAAATAGATAAAATTGAAGGAGATTTTATTGACATTGAACTTGGCGTAAGTCCCGGACTTGTTTTGTTCTTTGACCAGCATTGGGCATTTGAAACCACGGTTGATATTGCAGGTTTTTCCACTCGTATAGAAGAAGAGGTAGTAAATGATGACCAAGATAACCGTCAAAGAGTGGTGCAATCAGCTATAGATTTGAGAATCAACCTTCTTCAGCTTAATCTGGGTGTGGCCTATTACTTCTAAGTCTGTTAATTTTTAAAAAGTCAGCTATCATGATTTCGATAAAAAAGAACTTTAACCTCAGGAGCGTAAAGCAGAATAAGCATTGGCTTATTATTTCCACATTATGCGTTATTGGGTTGGGATCATGCATAAAGGAAGATGAATTTGGTCTTTCATCTTTTAAGGAAATCAAGGTTTTCGAATTACCTGGTCAGGCAGGTGTAACCAACATAAATAAAGAAGAACTGAGCATATTAATTCCTATGAGTGAAGGTGCTGATCTCACCAGTCTGGTTCCTACAACCATTCAAATATCTAACTTAGCAGAAATTTCCCCTTCCAAAGAAGAACCCCAGGATTTCTCAGATACTGCTCTATACACTGTAACGGCCGAGGATGGATCAACAGCCATTTGGTCTGTGAATGCTGTTCCTGCTTTGCCTAATCCGCAACTTCCGAATAGTGATTTTGATCTTTGGTACAATGTGAGCGATTATCAGCAACCGGGTGAAAGTGCAGAAAATACGATTTGGGGCACAGCCAATAGAGCAATAGCCATCGCGGGAGACGCAAATACCAACCCAGAAGATTTGGGTGGGGGCGATTTCGCGGCACGTCTGACGAGTGTCGCAGCACCTCTATTAGTTCGGATGGCAGCGGCTACCCTTTTTACAGGCAAATTCACAGAAGGATTTCCTAATCCAACAGACCCCAGATCCAACATAGACTTTGGTACGCCATTTAATGGGCGACCTGAAGCATTCAGTGTCGACTATAAATATATGCCGGGGCTATCTTATGAGGATGCGGATGGTAATGCGCTTCCAGGTGGAGACCAATGTGATATCTATGTCCTATTGGAATTCAGAGATGGTGGTAGCGTACAACGAATAGGAACGGGCTGGTTTCGCAGCGGTGCCCAGGAGGTCGATTGGATCAATCTTGAAGTGGAAATAAAGTATGGAGAATTAACACCCTCCGATCCAGAGTTTGAATATGCAAACATACGTGAGGGTGATTCGTGGGGTGATCCACAAGCGACTCCTACTCACATTACAGTGGTATTTTCATCCAGTGCTCTTGGTGATTTCTTTACTGGAGCGATAGGTAGCGAACTATGGATTAACAATTTTGGGTTGATTTATTAAATTTCAAGCTTTTGGCAGGTAAAATAAAATCATTGTGGTTAAAAAGAATAACTTAAACTCTCAGTAGCCTGGAGTTGGGTTTTCAAAGATTTCACACGACCAGAATGAGATAAAAGACCATAACAAATGCTAAAAATGAAAATCCGAACTGAGCCATTTAATAAGCATCAATTGATTAACTCAAAATACTACTCCAACTTCTTCAAATCCACCACAAAAAAGTTCGATCGAGAGCCAGTCATCCCGACATCGCCCACGTCCGTCGCCAGAGGCTATGGCCGTCGGTGACCGTAGCTCGAAGAGCGAAGGCGGGCTTCTTTTTTGAAAACTCCCCGAAATTTGTTTTGTTTTCATTTTCCGGGCGGGCTATATCAGGCGAGGCACGACTAAGTTCTAATCAAGCTTCATCAATTGTTTCCATTTGAACTAGTTTGGAAGACATATCCCAGTGTTATTAGGACATAAGTCCAGTAAGACAACAGAGATCTATACCCATGTGGCTAACACAACTTTGAATTCGATTAAAAATCCTTTAGATTAGGTCGGAACAATTCAAAAATACCCGGAATTGATTCGGAATAGCCTTGCTTTAATATCAATTAGAATGAAAAGTTTTGTGATAATATTTTTAGTTATCGTATACCGTTCAGCTTCGGCCCAGGAAGATGTTGTTTTAATGGAACCAAACGAACCTGGAAGATCTGATTTCAAAACATCATTAGTTAAACTTAAGAATGACGATTTTACCGAAATTGAAAAAGGGTTTCAACAAAATGATCCTCAAAAACTAAAACCCTATTTAGACCCAAGACTTTATAAATCTCTTAAAGAAACCTTAAAAAGTATAAAAGACTCTCTTTCGGGTGAAAAATGGACATTTAAAACACATTATGAAGCTTCCAGCGGTGGATTCCATCCTTTTGCTCCGGGAGGACCTCATAATACAATTGTATTTAAAGGTTCTTTAGACAAATCATATACTACTTCAGAAATATCCTATACCTTCAGAATAGTTGATTCAATGCTCATGATCAACAGCATAAAATTTCGTATATGTTGTCAATTTAGTTTGGAAAAAACGCTACCAGAAGAACTTGATTTGTATGCAGATGCCGCTTGGAAATTAAAAGATATAAACAACTGGAATGGTTTTCATGAAAAATTGTCAGAATTACAACGCTTGAATAACGAATTGATTGATTATGATTTATCAGGTTATACACCTGATCTGGACCCTGTGGATTTATCTAGAAGCTATGGCAATTTAGCTTGGAAGCTGATTTTCGAAAAAGACTATGAGAAAGCAATTTTAGCAGCTAAGAAAGGGTTAGAGGCTGACCAAAATCAAACTTGGATAATCACTAACTTAGCCCTAGCATATTTGCTTAACAATGAATATGATAAAGCAAAAACAATCTATATAAATTATGCAAACAAGGAGATTTCGAGAGGTAAAATTTTTAGGCCAGTATTTATAGAAGACTTAAATAAAGCAGAAGAGGCAGGATTAGAAAATCCTGATTTCGAAAAAATTTATAGGATTTTAGAAAATAAAGCCCATTAACCTATGATATAGCCTATACCTCTAAGCAGTTACTTAAAATATGAAGTGCGAAACCGATAATTCAGTAGAAATTAAAAGAGCCCAAAGACAGGTGTCAAAATGTTTGTTTGATATTGGCTGTAATTTATTGCCTTTGCACGCGATAGCTGCATTTTGGCTGAATTTAGCAGGTTCACAGACGATTTAGTGCCCGACACGTGTTTTGGTTCAGCGAGCGTTTGAAGAGGCTTTATCAATTACTTCCACTCGAACTAGTTTCGAAGTCATATCAAAATGCTATTAGGTTATTATTTGAACAAGCCGTATAAATACATACTCAGGTGACCAATGCCGATATGAATTTTATCAAAAACCCAATAGATTAAGGTTTTGATAAAATAAATATAAGCACCATATTGTGGTTGGTGTACAACAATTGTTGTACACAAGGCAAATCAAACTAGACAAAATTCATCTTAAATGAAAAAATCGTTGTTTCTCGTGTTAACCACATTAGTTTTTAATGCTTACTCCCAAGGTTTAGAAATTACAGATGAACAGCGGATTAAAAGAGTAATAAACCAATTTTTTGAGTCTTTGGAAACAAAGGACTCATTGCTTATGCAGCAAACTACTATGAAAGAAGCTCAAATCTGGCGCAGATATAGTGATGAAAACCCTATTAGAGTTGACTTGCGTTATTCCAAAGATGATCTACCAAAAATGCACACTTTACCGAAAGTGAAAGAAGTTGCACAAGACTTTGAAATTATCCAACGCAATGGCATTGCTATTGCTTGGGTACCTTATGAATTTTGGGTTGAAGATAAATTTTCACATTGTGGAATAGATGTTTTTACCCTTTTTGAAATTGATGGTGACTGGAAGATTATGAGTACAGCCTATACTATTGAAAGGGAGAACTGCGGAAGCTTTATACGAAAAAATTAAAGCCCTGTGTATAACAAATACTATGAATGGGGTTTTATTGGTCAGGACATTTTCGTGGGGGTTGGAAAGTCAGCCATAATCAATAACTTTAAACAACGTTGTGGATTTGTACGAGACGAGAGAAAAGTAGTTTCTAATGTAACGCGTCCAAAAAATCGGACTGTTTAGAAACAGAATTTAATCTATTATCTGAAACTTAGAATTGCTACTAGCTACACACGCGTTATAACATGGCGTGGAAAGTGCTAAATTTAAACTAAAAACTGCACCCACAAAAACGATATGAAATCAAAAGATTTCTTCTTACAGCTTGGACTAATCATTTTCATTGCAATCTTAAATTCTTGTTCTTCGAAAGATTATACTAGTAGCAATATTGAAAAGATATTTAGTACTTCAATTGAACCAGAGGAAGGAGATTTCTTGGTTGCTGCTGAATTTAAAATGTGGATTCCAAATAATGCTAAACACATAAGGGCGATTATTGTGCACCAACATGGATGTGGACGAAACGGGATGTCAATTCCCTACGATCGCCATTGGCGTGCATTAGCAAAAAAATGGGATTGTGCACTTCTTGGAACCTATTTTATTGCCAATGACTCATGCGCAACATGGGCTAATCCGGAATATGGAAGCGATAAAGCTTACCATAAGGCGTTGAAGAATATTGCCAAACAGTCTGGATTCAATGAATTAACTAATATTCCATGGCTATTGTGGGGGCATTCAGGTGGAGCCCATTGGGCAAGTACAATGTTATCAAAATATCCCCAAAAAACCGTCGCAGCATATTTACGGTCGGGAGGCAAAGACCTTTCAAAAAATACAATCAATGTACCTGTAATCATTGATTTAGGTGCAGGTGAAGAAAATCATCCGCAGTTTGGCAGATTATGGAGCAGGTGTGTAACTAATTTTGAAAATGCCAGAAAACAACAAGCAATAATTGCTTTGGCTGTTAACCCTGAAACAGCTCACGATTGCGGTCATTCCCGTTTGCTTGCAATCCCTTTTTTTGATGCCTGTCTCTCACAAAGACTTCCAGGTATTGAAGACAAAAATCAAACATTGAAACCTATGGATGTTAAAAAAGCATGGGTTGGAAATAATAAAACCTTTGAAATCAGGCCTTTTAAAGGAGGAAATATTAATACTTTAAATACATCAATTTTGCCAAATGAAAAAGTTGCCAAAATCTGGAGGGAATATGTCCAAACCGGATGGGTAACAGATAAAACTGCGCCTGAAAAAGCCCCTTATAATTTAGAAGCTGAGTACATCAGTAATTCAATAGTAAAAATTAGCTGGGAGGCTGATGCTGACCTTGAAAGTGGAATTAAACAATTTTACTTATACCGTGACAATGAGAAGATTAAAGAATTCATTGGCCCAAACGATAATTTCAACAAAAAGAATTTTCAATACGGAAATTTCGGCGATGAGCCTGTACCTGAGGCTTTGTATGAAAATGTAAACTCATGGATTCCTACAAGTTTAGTATTTTTCGACTACAATTTAAATCCAAATAAAAAATATGTATATCAGATAAAAATGGTAAACTGGTCAAATTTAGAATCCGCAATAAGCGAAGAATTAATGGTTAAAATTTCAGATATAAACAGCAAAGAATATGCAAAATAGGGTTGATGTCCCGGACTGCCGGATGACAGACCTTATCGTATCATAAAACCCATAATCTGGCCTGAAATGAACCTGACCGGAGACAATAGGTTAAACTTCTCCTTAAAGGCGTGTGAATAGTTACGGTGTAACCTGTAACCCCTCCAACACTCAGACTGTTTAGAGATAGAATATTATTAATTAGGTCTAAACAATTTCAAGTGTGATCTAATCAATTAAATAACTCAAAATACTTCACCAACCTCTTCAAATCATCCATCAAAAAGATCGGTCGAGAGCCAGTCATCCCGACGTCGGGTAAGACCCCAGTGGGGTCCATGAGCAAATCGAATATTATTAAGAAAACAAGTACACATACATTGCGAATTCGTTTGCTACTCATTTATTGGAAGATAGTGTGAGTTTAAGGTTTGTTCAGGTGCTATTAGGATATAACTCCAGCAAAACCACAGGCATATACACACAAGTTGCCGATACCGATATAAATTTCATCAAAAATCCATTAGATTAAGGTTTTGATAAAATAAATATTAGCACTACATGGCGGAGTATAGCCAATTGTTGTAGTTCAGGCAGGTAAGATATTAGAGAGGCCATGCAAGAAATGCAAATACAAAATCTATTGATGGGCATATTCAGAGTGGGTGGTTTTTGTAAAATTCACAGGTTTTTAAAATGTTTATCAACTATATGCTATAGTAAACTAAAGATTTAATAGTATTAAGTATATATGGTATATTAATTATGAAAAAAGCACTTTATCTAATTATTTCTGTCATTTTTCTTTATGGATGTTCAGGCAAAGAACACAAAAAACCAAATGTCATTCTGATATTTATTGATGATATGGGATGGGCAGATTTATCCTGCTTTGGAAATGTTGATGCGCAAACCCCTAACATTGATAAATTGGCTTCGGAAGGAATATGTTTTGAACAATTCTACGTGAATTCGCCCATTTGCTCTCCATCACGGGTAGCAATATCGACTGGAACTTATCCTCAGCGCTGGAACATCACTTCCTACCTGGCAGATCGGGAGCGTAACCGTGAACGTGGCATGGCAAACTGGCTTGATCCCTCAGCCCCTATGCTTGCTCGAAACTTGAATAATGCCGGGTACGCCACTGGCCATTTTGGCAAATGGCACATGGGCGGACAACGCGATGTGACCAATGCACCATTTATCAGTGAATATGGTTTTGACAAATCGCTGACCAATTTTGAAGGGATGGGAGCCAAATTGCTACCACTTACAAAAGATGAAACCGGAAAAGTAGGGCGGATTTGGAAGCGTGCGGAAATACTTGGGGAACCTTATACCTGGATGCAAAGGTCTGAGATTACCACAGGATTTATTGACGCTGCCATAAAATTTATAGACGAAGCTGTAAAAATGCAAAAACCATTTTATGTCAATATTTGGCCAGATGATGTGCACAGCCCTTATTGGCCCCCGTTTGAAGAATACGGAGTGGCAAAAGAAGCCGGTAAAAGAGGTTTATATCTGGCAGTTTTGGAAGCAATGGATAAACAGTTCGGAAAACTTTTAGACTATATTCAGGCCAATAATGAATTATACAACAATACACTCATTTTGTTTTGTTCAGATAATGGTCCGGAATTGGGTGCCGGCCGAGCAGGAGAATTAAAGGGATTTAAAACACATCTTTATGAAGGAGGTATACGTTCTCCGCTGATAGTCTGGGGACCTGGATTTATGAATGAAAAAGTTCAAGGTACCAGAAACAAAGGATCGATTTTTTCCGCTATTGATTTAGCACCATCATTGCTTGAGTTTACCGGAACAAAAGCACTTGATAATTCCAATATGGATGGAGAATGTCTGGCACAAACAATTCTTGGCGAAACAAATTTAAGCCGAAATTCCCCAATCTTTTATAGTCGCCCCCCGGATAGAAAGAATTATTACAATTTTACGAACCTTCCCGATTTGGCTATGCGTGAAGGAGACTGGAAACTCTTGTGCGATTATGATGGAAGCAGACCAGAGCTTTATAATATTGTTAATGATCCCGGAGAGTCTCAAAACCTCGCAGATGTGCATATAAAGAGAGTTGAGGAAATGACACAAAAAGTTGTATCCTGGTATATGTCTATGCCTGTATTGGAACCAGAAAAACATGAAACATCAGATCAGTAATACTAAATAGTATTGAAGCAATAAGAATATAATTGTCAGAAAGAGAATCAACCCTGATAACAAGAAATTGCTGATGAACATTTTCAAGGAGAGCAAGTACGAACTAAGACTGATTGACACCATTTCATTCTTCTACATTTTTCAAGTCCTTATTTACACCGTCGATGACTTCAAGTCAAAATATCCGGTAATTCTCATAGTAGCAGGAATTTTGTTCCATGGACTGGCTTATTTTGTGTGGATCGACCACCGATCATCTAACTCTCGGATATCATCGGAAAAACTGAAGAAGCTGACTTATCAATTGCTTCCAATCGGTTTAACAATAACTTATACTTTTAGCATACTAACTTTCTTTAACCGGAATCCATTTTCGAATACTGTTATTGACAACTTGATACTTTTTGGTATCACTTCAATACCTATGTTAATTTTCTTCTACCACGTGGGCTACAAGAAACGAAGAAGACCAAAAATTCCGATTCTAACCGAAAAGAAAAGGCTCCTGAACATCTTATATATTCTGCTTTTTGCTGGAACTATGTTGGCTGGGAGCATCATATCTTGATAACATACCCACAACTATAGATAGAGTGCATGGCCGTAAGTGGTCTTCTACCAGTTTTGGTGCGAACATACCAGGCGGTAGTGTTCTACAAAGAGAAAAAAGTGGGTGTGTGTTTGCAACTACACTCTTTTATTTTTTAGGGCGGATATGTAGGATCTGTGATCGTGTGTCCTGACCCATCTGTAAGTAATTCAGATGGCTGTCTTTGTTGAGATGAAGGGGTTTCGAAAGAAATGATCCTTCGGTAACGCTT